>NZ_CP194938.1:0-4800000 GCF_051136285.1 Paenibacillus amylolyticus
TACATGAATTACGTTGATAGAGCGCAGTAGCGGCTTTGTCCCTGTTACAGAAAGTCAGGGTTTGATGGAACCTGATACATACAAGGGCTGCGAATTACACTCTGGAGTACTTGGGTAATGCCAAGCGGATGGGCAAACGATAACTTGCTGAAAGTGGTATGGATTACTGATTTGAGCGTATGAACGTTCGGAGAGGTTATCCATGCAAACTGGGTGGTACCACGGTTATTCTAATCGTCCCTGTGTCTATGAAGACAAGGCGACGATTTTTTTGTGTCCAAAAATCAAAGTAGCCGTTTGAATTCGTAGCAGAACGTAAGTCATGACTGAATTTTGAGCAAAGAAAAGGGGTTATTGGAATGAATATTATTGAAGAACTACAGTGGCGCGATGCCATTAATCAACAAACGGACGCGGAAGGGCTACGTGAACTGACGGAAACGAAAGCGATCTCCCTGTACTGCGGGGTAGACCCTACAGGTGACAGTATGCATATCGGACACTTGATTCCGTTTATGATGCTGAAACGTTTCCAACTGGCCGGTCATCGTCCGGTGATCCTCATTGGCGGCGCCACAGGCACCATTGGTGACCCAAGCGGTCGTCAAGCTGAACGTTCTCTGCAGACGTTGGAACAAGTCCAAGCCAATGTAGATGCGCTGACTGCGCAGATGAAAAAGCTGTTTGTAACCGAAGGTGATAATCAGGTTCGTATGGTAAACAACTACGACTGGACACATAAGATTAACGTCATTGAATTCCTGCGTGACTACGGGAAAAATTTCAACCTGAACACCATGCTGGCGAAAGATGTGGTGGCAAGTCGTCTGGAAGGCGGAATTTCATTCACGGAATTTTCCTACCAGATTCTGCAATCTCTGGATTACCTGCATCTGTTCCAGACCGAGGATGTGCAGCTGCAGATCGGTGGTTCTGACCAATGGGGTAACATTACGAGTGGTTTGGATCTGATTCGTAAAAAAGAAGGGTCCGAAGCGAAAGCATTCGGGTTGACCATCCCATTGATGCTGAAATCGGACGGTACGAAGTTTGGTAAAACAGCTGGCGGTGCGATCTGGCTTGATCCGAACAAAACGACACCGTTTGAATTCTACCAGTTCTGGGCGAACACGGATGACCGGGATGTCATTAAATACTTGAAATACTTCACATTCCTGAGCAAAGAAGAGATTGAGGCTTTGGCGGTGAAGGTAGAGACAGAGCCGCATAAACGTGAAGCACAGAAGGCCCTGGCCGAGGAGATGACCAAGTTTGTTCACGGCCAAGAGATGCTGGAGCAGGCGAAGCGCATTACCGCAGCACTGTTCAGTGGCGATATTCGTTCCCTGACAGCAGATGAGATTGAGCAGGGTTTCAAGGAAATGCCGACCTATGAAACAGACGGTGAAGCTAAAAATATTGTAGACTGGCTTGTGGATCTGGGCTTGGAGCCATCCAAACGTCAGGCTCGTGAGGACGTGACCAAAGGAGCTATCTCCATGAACGGTGAAAAAATCACCAAGCTTGAATTCACGGTATCTGCAGAGCACGCAATCGGCGGTAAATTCATCATTATCCGCAAAGGTAAAAAGAATTATAGCTTGGTTAAACTCCAATCCTAGTGACTAAGAGTGCGAGTGTAACATATGCTTGTAAACTAGCGACATTACAGGTGTGAGTAGTCACGTTATACAATCACAAATCAAACAATCAAAAAGACCGTCTCCCATTTCTGTCAGATGACAGAGGAGAGACGGTCTTTTGTATAACAAGCTGGTAGCTAGCTATATTCTAATGTTGATTGACAATCGCGGTGATCTCTTCATCCAGATCCAAGGTGACATCTTCACGGTACGCACGAATATTGTACTCGCTGTGCAAGTAGCGAAGAATCGCTTCAATCATATTGGATTCCACAAGGAACTGACTGCGTCCCTGAATCCAGACTTCTGCGGAGTAACCTGTATCTTCTTCCCAGCTCAGTTCTACATTAACGTCCGTAGGTCGTACACCTTTGCGCTCTGCCATGTGAATGCAGATCGCATTCACAATCTCATCCATACTCAGAACCATAGACCTTAGTACCGTCCGTTTCTGTTACGATCATCGTCACGGTCGTCACGACGGTCATAACGGCCATCTGCTGCAGGCTTGCGACGATTGGTAATCGCTCTGAACAATGCCATAGCGAGCATTACAATCAGCATAATTGCTGCTACGTTAACGAGCAATCCAAGAATGTTACCCAGTGCTCCCATGCCGCCAAAGAGTCCGCCGAACAGCATACCAGCAAGACCACCCAGCATCATACCTTTCATGAATCCGCCGCCACCGCCAAAGAATCCACCACGGTTATTCGCAGCTGCGCCAGTATTGGAATTGTTACGGGAATTCGACTGACTTACGTTATTGTCGGATTTCTTAGGGGTATTGCTATAACTTTTCGTACCGGATTTAAATCCGCCGCCTCGTCTTGCATCAGCACTGTCCGGATTCGTAACACCAACCGTTGCGAACAGTAGTGTAAATGCCATGAAAACCATCATTAGATGTTTAACTCCGAATTTTTTCTTCATTGTATAGATCGTACCCCCTGATTAAATTTGTTTAATTTCCGCCCAAAATGGGCCTTACTCATGTAATACGGGTCCACCTGTTGGAACGTTTCAAAATTTAATTTAAATTTCTGAAATACTTGGACTTGGGTCTTGAATAGCAGCTTGACCATCGAGAAGCTGGGTCACCCAATGACACCATTCCAGACCCGTCTGGGCATGCATTAACCCTTTTTGTACCAGAATGTAGCTTCCAAAATCCCGGTTGCCTACACGAAGGTTATCCTGCGGTATCCGTGATTTCAGATCCTCGTAATAGCGTATGCGCTCCATAAACCAGCTTTTACGCTCGTTCAGAATGCGTCTCATACTGCCGTCTTCAGCAATCCCGACACAGAGAATACGAAGATTGAATTCATCACGTGTAACGGGAGCCGTAACCGGAGTAATCATCCACTCCAGTAACTTCTGAATGCCTTTTTCCGTAACTGCATACATTTTTTTGTCCGGTTTGTCAGACTGTTGTACCCAGCGGGAGGCGAGTAACTCATCGTTTTCCATCTTGGACAGGAGCGGGTAAATCTGGCTGTGTTTGGCCTGCCAATGCGGCTGAATCTTCAGCATCAGATCATAACCGGAAGACTCCTCGCGGGTAAGCAGCCCGAGCAATCCGTAGGAAAGTATGTTCATGCACATGTCTCCTTAATATTAGGGCTAGGCCAACGAAAACAAACGTTTTGCGTTCGTTGACCGCTTTCATAAAAGTGTACACTGAAACTGTATGGTTTGACAACCTGAGAGGATAACTGCCTCAATTTAGACAAAAAAAAGTGCGAACCATGAAGGTCCACACTCCAAACCATTTAGAGAGATGCCTGCTGTTCATACCCGTCAGCGACAAGGTCAAGTTCGCCCGTAGCCGAGTCAATGACCATACCGTGAACAGGTACATTGGGAGGAAGTAATGGATGTTTCTTGATGACTTCCACAGTTCCTTTTACCCCTTCTTGTACACTATCAAACCCGCGCAACCATTTTTGAAGACGGATGCCCGAATTTTCAAGTGTGGACATGACCTCTTCGGAAACTCCACGTTCTTTCATGTGACCAATCATCGTTTCAGCATGCAGAGAAGCCATACCACACTCTGTATGACCTACCACCAATACCTCGTCTGCGCCCAGCTCATAGATAGCTACCAGCACGGAACGCATAACACTACCAAAAGGCTGGGAGATGATTGCGCCTGCGTTTTTGATGATTTTTACATCGCCATTCTTCAGATTCATCGCTTTCGGCAGCATCTCGACAAGACGGGTATCCATACAAGTGATGATTACCATCTTTTTGGTTGGAAACTTGCTAACCGTATACTTCTCGTATTCTTTAGTCTCGACAAATGATTTGTTGTAAGCCAAAATCTCTTGAATGTTGTTCATGTCCATTGCCTCCTGTTATCCAATACGACGAGCACGGTCATTTGCATGAGATGCAGCCTGTCCTACACGCCTTTGATTAGTTGAATGCCGCGATCAGCAGACCGCGATATTCTTTTTTGAAGTAGAATAATGCAAGATGCTTCTGTCAAAAGTTGATTATACGCAATGCAAAAAGTATCATCAATAGGGTGTACAAATTTTTTTTGAAGAGGTGAACGGTAACAATGGATAAACAAACACAGCAGCAATTGCAATCTTTCCTTATTCTGGCCCGTAAAATAAAAAGTTATCATGAAGCCATCGGTTTGCTTCACTGGGATTTGCGCACAGGAGCGCCGAAAAAAGGAGTTCCGACTCGCTCGGAAACGCTGGGTATGCTTTCGACCGAAGCATTCAAACTGCAAACTTCCGCTGAGATGAAATCTTATCTGGATACATTGACTGAGCCGAACGTGCTGGAACAACTTGAAGATACCGACCGCCGTCTGGTAGACGAATGCAAGAAGGAGTATGATCGCAGTCAGTCAGTTCCGCCGGAAAAAGTCCAGACATATACTGTGCTTACCGCGAAATCGGAGACGGCATGGGAAGATGCCAAACATAACAGTGACTATGCCGGTTTCTTGCCATATCTCACGGATATCGTGAAGCTCAAACAGGAGTTTATCGACTACTGGGGTGTCAAGGATACAAGGTATGATACCTTGCTGGACATGTACGAACCCGGCCTGACTGTGGAAAAGGTAGATGCTGTATTCGCCCGCCTCAAGGCACGTCTCGTTCCACTTCAGGAGAAAATCAATGCGGCTGAGAACAAGCCAAATACTGATTTCCTGAAACAGATTTTTGAGACGGATCAGCAGGAGAAATTCAGTCTGTTCATCCTGGAACAGATGGGGTATGACTTTGAAGCAGGGCGTCTGGACGAAAGTGTGCATCCATTTGCAACAGGCCTGAATCCAGGTGACGTCCGGATTACGACCAACTACCTGCAGGACGATGTAACAAGTGCCATCTTTAGCTCCCTGCACGAAGGTGGACATGCCCTATATGAACAAAATATCGATGAAAGTCTGGCGGGTACATTGCTGGCGGAAGGCACATCGATGGGCATCCACGAGTCACAGTCTCGTCTTTGGGAAAATATGATCGGGCGCAGCCTGCCCTTCTGGACACGTTATTACAAAGATCTGCAGCAGCATTTCCCGCAACTGAGTGAAGTGAAGCTTGAAGATTTCTATCGCGCCATTAACCGGGTAGAGAGCTCTCTGATCCGAATTGAAGCGGACGAGCTGACTTACAATTTGCATATTATTATTCGTTATGAGATTGAGAAAATGCTGTTCAATGAAGGTCTTGAAGTGAAGGATCTGCCAGAAACATGGAACTCCAAATACAAGGAATACCTCGGAATTATACCAACCAACGATGGTGAGGGTGTGCTTCAGGATGTACACTGGTCCGGTGGAGATTTCGGTTATTTTGCATCTTATTCTTTGGGTAATATGTATGCTGCACAGATCATGCATACGTTGCGTAAAGAAATGCCGGAGTACGATCGTCTGATTGCTCAAGGTAACCTGCTTCCAATCAAAGAGTGGCTTACAAACAAGATCTATCGCTATGGTAAGAGCCGTACTCCGTCGGAGTTAATTGTTGCGGTGACCGGTGAAGAACTGAATCCGGATTACCTGGCTGACTATTTGGAAGCCAAATATACTGAAATTTATAAATTATAATGTGCCTGATGGAGGTCAATCAGAAATTTCTGGTTGGCCTTTTTTTGTGTGCAAGTTCTTAACCTTTTAATGGGCCTCGGCATATTCATAGTAAAGAGAAGCTGCTGAATCCAGTAAAGGAGGGAAATAGGATGAAATATACGCCATGGTTTGTGCGGGGCATTGTGATTCTGTTGATTCTCATTGTGGCGCTGACGAGCTGCAACAAAGAAAAGAACGAAGGCAAGATAACGATTGGTGAAGTGACTCGTTCTGTGTTTTACGCACCGGAATATGTATCCGCGGCTCAAGGTTTTTTTGCAGAAGAAGGGCTTGAAGTCGATATACAAACAACGGCTGGCGGCGATAAAACGATGGCGGCATTGCTGGCGGGTTCGGTGGATATCGCGCTGGTGGGAGCAGAAACGTCCATCTATGTTTATCAACAGGGGGCAGAAGACCCGGTCATTAACTTTGCTCAGCTCACCCAGACGGACGGAACATTTTTGTTCGCACGAAATGCCCCGGACAGCTTTGATTGGGAGCAATTAAGGCAAAGTGTATTTCTCGGGCAGCGCAAAGGTGGCATGCCGCAAATGGCCGGGGAGTTTGTTCTAAACAAACATGGTATTAACCCGTCAAGTGATCTGGAACTGATTCAAAATGTGGATTTCGCCAATATTGCGTCTGCCTTTGCTTCAGGCACGGGGGATTATGTCCAGCTGTTTGAACCGCAGGCATCGATCTTTGAACAAGAGGGCAGAGGAAAAGTAGTGGCATCGTTTGGAACGGAAAGCGGGAATCTGCCTTATACGGTTTTTATGACCAAACAAAGTTATTTGAACGAAAACCAAGAGCTTGTACAAAAATTCACGAATGCTTTGCACAAAGCTCAACTTTGGGTGGACTCTCATACAGCGGAGGAGATTGCACAAGTGATCACGCCGTTTTTCAAAGACATTGACCCAGCGATTCTAACCAGTAGTGTAAAGCGATACAAGGAACAAGGCACGTATGCAACAGATCCGATCATTGATGGCGATGAGTGGAACAATTTGCTGAGTGTGATGAGAGCTGCGGGAGAATTAAAAGAACGAGTTGAACTGAACACCATTGTCAATCCGTCCTTTGCAGAACAGGCACTCCAGGGAAGGAAGTGAGCATCAATGGCTGATTCCGGGAACGTGATCCGACTGGAGAATATCTCTCATGTGTATGTCAGTGAACGCGAAGCATCACTTGTCATTGAGGATTTAAGTCTGGAGATCAACCAAGGAGAATTTGTGAGTCTGGTAGGACCGAGCGGATGTGGCAAAACAACGTTATTGTCGATTATGGCTGGACTGCTGAAGCCCACACGAGGAACGGTCGAAGTTGAAGGCAAGCCAGTTCATGGACCCTCTGCCCGGATGGGTTATATGCTGCAACAGGACTACCTTTTCCCATGGCGCACCATTCTGGACAATGCACTGATCGGTCTTGAGTTGACAGGCAATCTGGAAGCGCAGAGCAGAGAGCGTACTCGTGAACTTCTGATCAGTATGGGGCTTGGCGGGACAGAGGAACAATATCCGTCTGAATTATCAGGGGGTATGAGACAACGTGTAGCCCTCGTTCGAACACTTGCCACAGACCCTGCAATTCTCTTGCTGGATGAACCTTTCTCGGCACTGGATTATCAGACCAAACTGCAGCTCGAAGATCTCGTCTCGGATACGTTAAAAGAGTATGGTAAAACCTCTGTGCTGGTCACACACGATTTGTCAGAAGCGATTGCGGTCAGCGATCGGGTCATTGTACTGGATCGTAATCCTGGACGTATCCGGCGAGATTTCGACATTCCTGAACATATTCGACAGGCACAGCCCTTTCATGCAAGGGAACAAGAGGGCTTCAATGAGCTGTTTCAGTCGCTGTGGAACGAACTCGTTCAGTCTGGAGGAGGTGAGAAAGATACGTGAGTCAAAACCATTCAGAACAAGGCAAGCAGGAAGTACGTGAATTATGGCTGGAAGAACTTCATCGTGACCACAATCGTAAGATGGCTAAGTGGCGGCATCATATTCTTGCGGTTCAGCTGTCCATCTTAGTCTGTATGTTTCTACTGTGGGAGCTGGCGGGCAGACTGCGGTGGATTGATGTACTCCTCTTCAGTTATCCGAGTAAAATCTTTGGACAGATGGGCAAGGATATTGCCAGCGGTGAAATATGGGCACATGTCGGGGTAACCGTAGGTGAAACGGTCGTCGGTTTTTTACTGGGGACACTTGTCGGAACGTTGCTTGCTGTTCTGATCTGGTGGTCTCCTTTTTTGTCCAAAGTCCTCGACCCCTACATGGTTGTGTTTAACAGCATGCCCAAGGTTGCGCTCGGACCGATTTTTATCGTGATGTTCGGAGCTGGATTTACAGCCATTGTGATGACCACGCTCTCCATTACGGTAATCATTACAACACTCGTTGTATACAACAGTTTTAATGAAGTTGATCCCAACTATATCAAGGTCATTCGCACATTTGGAGGGGATCGTTCTGAAATTTTTGCCAAGGTTGTGTTCCCTGCTTCATTCCCTACGATTGTATCTACGTTAAAAGTAAATGTGGGTATGGCCTGGGTGGGGGTTATCGTGGGTGAATTTCTGGTAGCCAAACAGGGGCTGGGTTATTTAATTATTTACGGATTCCAGGTATTCAACTTCACACTTGTATTATCGAGCCTGCTGATCATTGCAGCCGTAGCGACCGGGATGTATCAGCTGGTCGTCTATGCAGAACGTAAGCTGTTAAATGGCCGTAGAAGATAACTCGAAATAAAGGGTAGCCGAGAGATTCGTTTATAATCCTTCACCATATGTACACAATTTCACAAAAGGTGTCACGTTGCCCCCAATAGTAAAATCAAGTAGGATATTTAATGGAAGGAAGTACTTCAGTGCCGGGCAGAAACACAGACGATTAGCGGCTGTCCTTTGGCAGCAACTACTGATTCTGATGCAGCAAGGGCCGTTGTTTCTTCTTCGTAGTATGTTTCTGTGACCGGCATGTTTTGCGCATGCCGGTTGATGTCGTCTAGTTTGTAACGGGTTGAGTCATACTAAACAGATGACATATGGACTACGAACTTTTGTACAGCTTAGAGGAGATGGAATGTTAAATGGGTTTTAGAGTCATTAAAACAGCAATCGCAGCGCTGATGGCTGTACTGATTGCGGACTGGTGTCGTTTGCCAGGACCTACGTCAGCAGGTTTGCTTGCGATTCTGGGCGTAGATGTAACTAGAAAAAGGAGTATTCGAACGATATCGGCACGTTTCTTTGCCTCGGTAGTCGGTCTTTTGTTTGCAAGTGTACTTTTTCACTTTCTCGGCTTCCATTATTGGGTGCTGGCAGTATACATACTAACGGCTTTCCCGGTCATTGTTCGGGTGGGCTTTAAGGAAGGCATAGTTACAGGTTCAGTCGTGGTGTTTCGGGTATTTAGCGGTGGAGAGATGGATGTGCATGTCATTCTCGTACAGATTGCTCTGCTCTTGATTGGCCTTGGTTCTGCAATGATTGTGAATCTGGCTTATATGCCGGCGGCTGATCCACAGATGTTCCGGATACGTAAACGGATTGATGAGTTGTTTTCGAAAATTTTCCAGGAGTTCGCGACAACCTTGCGTAACCCTAATGAAGTATGGGCTGGCAAAGAATTAATTGAAGCGGATAAAGCCGTACTCGGTGGAATCGAAGCGGCCAAACGTTCACTGGAGAACCAGGTCATTCATCCGAACGAAGGCTGGAGTGTATACTTTTATATGCGTAAAACCCAACTGGATTCCATCCAGCACATGATGCACCTTGTATCCCAGGTCTATCAGAAGATGCCTCATGCCGAGATGGTGGCGGAGTTGTTCGACCAGCTCAGTCAAGATGTGTTGACCGAATCGTATACCGGACGGACAGAAAAACTGCTGGCGGATGTGCAGGAAGAATTCAGACAAATGGAGTTGCCCGATACACGTGAAGAATTCGAGATGCGTTCCGCTATTCTCCAGCTGTGCCGCGAGCTTTCAATGTATCTGAAAATCGCCAAGAAGGACAAAGCTCCCTCTCCAATATCAGATCGCTCCCAATCTGTAAACGAATAATAGAAAATAGTTGTCACCCTAGACGGATGTCCTGCATACACTTGTAGTGAATGATTGTATGGAGGAGGTTTAAAGATGTCATTGAGTCATAAACATCAATGTAGAGAGATTATCACGAAGGCGATCTGCGGCAAAGGTCGTAAGTTCTCTACCGTAACACATACCGTGACTCCGCCAAATGGTCCGACCAGTATTTTGGGGGCTTGGATTATCAACCACCAGTATGAAGCCGTATCAGCGGGGGACGGGATTGAAGTTATTGGTACTTACGATATCAACATCTGGTATTCCTATGACAAAAATTCTCAGACAGATGTAGCTAAAGAAACGGTATCGTATGTAGAACATGTGCCTTTGTCCTACCTGGACCCGAAACACCGGACTTCCACAGTAGAGGTATCTGCGGATGCAACGCAGGAACCTAGCTGTGTGGAAGCCACAGTGTCCTCGGGTGGCGGCAGCGTAATTATCCGGGTTGAGCGGGAATTCGCTGTAGAGCTCGTGGCTGAAACGAAAGTCTGTGTGAAGGTATGCACAGATGGATGCGGTGATTACGAAGACAAGGATTATGACTATGGTAGCGCGGATGGAGACTATGATGATCTCGATCCAGACCTGCTGGATGATGAGCTGTAAGTTGCTCATCCCGAATGGAAATTTGAATTTCCATAACCTAAGGTATCATATGCACCACACGGTGCGGTGAAGAGGGCGTAAGCCCTCTTTCTTTCATAAAGTACAAAAAATGGGTTGTGACGAGCCTGATCATGTACCTGAAGAATCTAACGGGAAGGCTCCGCAGCTGCGGAGTCTTTTTTTTGATAAGCAGGAGTATGGCGAGAGGGGGGATGGAATGAACGTCATGGAAGAAGCCGAAGAGGCTGTCCGGGCTTATACACGTCTGAGCTCTGGTGCACGAATAGCGCGGTTAAAACAGGCGGGGGTCGAAGTGCTGACCACAAGGGATCAGCGCCAGCGGGAACCTGGGTTGCGTGTGCGATATGATGTAGATATCAGTTGTCTTCAGGCGATTCGGGTTAGACGCAAAGACACAAGCGGAATGGGAGCAAGGCAAGAAGGGGAACTGGAGCGTGAGTCAGCTTCATCCGTGTATAAACGTGTAGAGCGCCTTGCGATCAAGACCTTGTACACATTAGGGCTGGATCACGGAGCTGTCCGCTTGGAATCTTCGGGGAATGGTGGGTGTGCAGTCATTTCGGTTGATCCAAGCCCGTGGAAAGGTGTAACAGACCTTCCTGTGCTTTACAGGGAAAGCTGGCAGCGACATCAGGATTTATTAAATCAGGAACGGCAGGGCGACCGGGTTCCTGTGCTCGGGATGGACCCGGAGTTTCTATTGGTGCAGATGCCTGAGTCCAAAATCGTACCTGCCTCCCGTTTTCTCGAACGAACGGGTGTCGCAGGTTGTGATTCGGTAACGATTGGAGGCAGACGTGTGTATCCCGTTGCCGAGCTTCGGCCCGCACCGAGTGCTGAGCCGCGTGAGTTGTTGTCTCATCTGCTGCGGGCTTTTGCGGCGGCCTCACGCAGCATTAGTGATCCCTCTTTGATCTGGCAGGCAGGGGGAATGCCGCAACGAGGGCTTCCGCTAGGTGGTCACATTCATTTTAGTGGTGTGCAACTGACGGGCAGATTACTGCGTGCACTGGACAATTATTTGGCGCTGCCACTCGCAGTGCTGCAAGATCCGCGCGGATCGGGCAGACGGCCGAGGTATGGGACACTCGGTGACTTTCGCCTGAAATCTTATGGCGGATTTGAATATCGAACCTTGCCGAGTTTTCTCGTTTCTCCCGTGGTGGCCAAAGGTGTGGTTGCCCTCGCAGGTCTGATCGCGTGCAACTACGATGAATTAAAGCAGTATCCTCTGGCGGAAGCGAAAATACATTCTTCGTTTTATGAAGGGCAGCGAGAAGCCATGATGGCATCTATTCCCTCGCTGATGGATGATCTCAAGCAATTGAGCGCATATGCTCGTTATGAGCGGTATGCGGCTCCTTTGATGCGGCAGTTCAGACGGGGGCATACCTGGGATGAGAGCCGGGATATCCGTAAACTTTGGAATATTCGGGCAGGTTCATGAAGAAGCGGCATTTTTTTGTTATAATGAAATATAGGACTTTTAATACGTTAAGATACGGAAGATATGAAACGGTATGCCCTTGAAGGAACAGGCGGATAGCCCGAACATAAGGCGGAGGTGCGTTTTTGGTGCCTGACCGCCTTATTGCCTTCCAGGGATATATCTTCCTGACATCATAGGAACGGATGGTGGATCGATATCATGGCTCAGTATACGCCAATGATTCAACAATATTTGCAAGTGAAGGCCGAAGCACAGGATGCATTTCTTTTTTTCAGACTCGGTGATTTTTACGAAATGTTCTTCGATGATGCAATCAATGCTTCAAGGGAACTGGAAATCACATTAACAGCACGTAACGGGGGAACGGACGACAAAATTCCGATGTGCGGCGTGCCCTATCATTCGGCTGAAAATTACATACAGCGTCTGATTGAGAAAGGGTATAAAGTAGCCATCTGTGAGCAGATGGAAGATCCGACAGTAACCAAAGGCATGGTACGTCGCGAGATCGTTCGTGTGGTTACACCGGGAACTGTGATGGAAGGCAAGACGCTGGGAGACAAGTCCAACAACTATATGGTATGTCTGACCGGTAACCAAAACACACTCGCTCTTGCTGCCTGTGACCTGTCTACTGGAGAACTGTACGTTACATCTGTCCCTTATTCCAAGGAATGGCTTAAGGACGAAATTGGTATCTACGAGCCGTCTGAACTTCTGGGAGATGCACCCCTTCTGGAACTGGTAGAATCCGAGTCTTCTCCGATTGGGCGTCCGGTGGTCTACACCGCCTGGACCAAAAGCAAGGAAGACCTTGTGCGTCAGCAATTTGGGGAGTCGGTCTGGGCAAGGCTGGAGCCGGAGCGTCAAGCATGTGTAGCCCGCCTGTTTTCGTACCTAAGTGAAACGCAGAAGCGCTCGCTGGGACAATTGACACAGATATCTGCGTATGAGCCGAATCATTATATGATTCTGGACCCGTTTACACGCCGTAATCTGGAGCTGGTGGAAACCGTACGGGAACGTTCCAAGAAGGGTTCATTGCTGTGGCTGCTGGATCGCACAGAGACATCCATGGGGGCTCGAATGATGCGGCGCTGGGTGGATAAACCTCTTTTGCAAAAAGGAAAAATCAATGAACGGCTGGAAGCGGTAGACACCCTGTACAATCAGTTTATTCTTCGTGAGGATCTGCGAGCTGAGCTGAAAGACATCTATGACCTGGAACGTCTGGTGGGACGAATTGCTTTTGGTAATGCCAATGGTCGTGATCTGAATGCGCTCAAATCGTCTCTGGACAAAATTCCGAATCTGCGCCAGCACTGTGAAGCTTCTTCGTCTACAACACTTAGGCACATTGCTGAAACGATGGATGATTGCGCGGATTTACGTGATGAGATTGGACAGGCCATTGTGGACGAACCGCCAGTGTCGGTTAGAGATGGAGGCTTGATCCGCGAAGGTTACCACGCTCGTCTGGATGAGTTGCGAGAGGCTTCGGTGAACGGTAAACAGTGGATTGCCGAGCTGGAAGCAAGAGAACGTGAAGCCACGGGCATTCGCTCGCTGAAAATCGGGTACAACAAAGTTTTCGGATATTATATCGAAATTACCAAATCCAATCTGGCTTCCCTTCCTGAGGGGAGATATGAGCGTAAACAAACACTTGCGAATGCTGAACGTTATATCACGCCCGAACTGAAAGAGAAGGAAACATTGATCCTTGAAGCGCAGGACAAAATGGTCGATATTGAATACGGTCTGTTTGCAGAGTTGCGTGAGCGTCTTAACAAAGAGATTGCACGTCTACAGAAGCTTGCTGAGCAAGTGGCTGAAATTGATGTATATCAATCCTTTGCTGTGATTAGTGCGGAGCGGAATTTTGTGCGGCCTGTGCTGACAGATGGATATGATCTGGTTGTCGAGCAGGGACGGCATCCAGTCGTAGAAGCTGTC
The DNA here is from genome assembly GCF_051136285.1 of Paenibacillus amylolyticus. GTDB lineage: Bacteria > Bacillota > Bacilli > Paenibacillales > Paenibacillaceae > Paenibacillus > Paenibacillus amylolyticus_F. Next base: position 13,907 of record NZ_CP194938.1, read on the forward strand.
ATGCGGGATGGGGCTTTTATTGCCAATCACACCAGGATGACCAAGGAAGAAGCACGTATTCTGCTGATTACCGGCCCAAATATGGCGGGGAAAAGTACGTATATGAGACAAGTGGCGCTCATCTCGATTCTGGCGCAGATTGGTTGCTTCGTGCCTGCGGGTCAAGCGGAAGTACCGATCATGGATCGGATATTCACCCGGATTGGTGCTGCGGATGATCTGATTGGCGGTCAAAGTACGTTTATGGTGGAGATGGCAGATATTCAGGTTATGACCGAAAAAGCAACTCCGCGCAGTCTGATCATCATCGATGAATTAGGTCGCGGAACTTCAACCAGTGAAGGGATGGCGATTGCACAATCAGTCATTGAATATGTTCATGACGTGATTGGCTGTAAAGCGCTGGTATCGACACACTTCCATGAACTGGCTCATCTGGAGGAAAGTCTGGACAGGCTGGCTAACTATTCGATGGCGGTTCAGGAGAGCGGAGACAAGGTGAACTTCCTGCGCAAGTTGATTGCTGGGGCGGCAAGCAGCAGTTATGGCATTTATTGTGCACGGCTTGCGGGCCTGCCTGACAGCATCATTGAGCGTGCGAACGGACTGCTACAAGGCTTCGAACAAGCGGCATCACAGGTGGCCGTTGGCAGCGAGTTTACGAGTGAGAACAGAGCGCAATCTGGACAGCAGTCTGGAGCTCAAGCAGCGACTCATTGGGAATCATCGAATTCTGCGGAGGAGCCGTTCATTCGGGAGGATAGTACGAAGAATCTGTCCAAACAGGGACAGCAGGAGGTTGTACAGCTGTCGATCTTCGACGACGAGCAGTCAGCAAGTATGCAACCTACAAAAACAGTTGTGGTGGAAGATAAACCTGCCCGCGAGCTGATCCGTCATATGAAAGAGATTGATGTGATGAACATGACGCCTTTGCAGGCAATGCAAATCTTAAATGAACTTAAATTAAAGGCACAGCAATTATCCTGATTAACCGGGAGGAGGAGAGTCAGTGGCGAAAATTCATGTGCTTGATGAACATATTGCCAACCAGATCGCGGCAGGTGAGGTGGTTGAACGTCCTGCCTCCGTCGTTAAGGAACTGCTGGAAAATGCAGTGGATGCGGGCGCCTCAAAGATTGAAGTTGCGGTCGAAGAAGGTGGCCTGCTTCGCATCCGGGTGAAGGATAACGGCTCAGGTATTGAGCCGGATGATCTGGAAACAGCTTTCTATCGTCATGCAACCAGCAAAATAACCCATGGACGTGATCTGTTCCAGATCACAAGTCTCGGGTTTCGCGGAGAGGCGCTGCCAAGTATTGCAGCCGTCTCCAAGGTGGAAGTGCTGACCGCTAGCGGAGACGACGGACGAGGGCGGCGTATCGTGATTGAAGGCGGTAAGCTCTGCGAGCATGAGGATGCTGCATCACCACAAGGAACGGAGTTTGTAGTGAAGGAGTTATTTTACAATACACCTGCCAGACTAAAGTATATGAAAACCATTCAGACCGAGCTGGGGCACATCTCGGATGTGTTATATCGGATGGCGATGTCGCATGCTCATATTTCGTTCACCCTTCGCCACAATGAAAATACGTTGCTGCAGACGCTGGGTAATGGCGATCTGTTACAAGTGGTCGCAGCCATCTATGGCACGAGTGCGGCTAAAGCGATGCTGCCGATTGAGGGAGAGAACCTGGATTACAAAATTAGCGGTCTGATCAGTCTGCCAGAATGGACACGCGCGAACCGTGCGGGAATGTCAACGATTGTGAATGGTCGATATATTCGTAACTATGGGTTAAACCAGGCGATTCTGAAAGCTTATCACACGCTGTTGCCCATTAATCGTTTCCCACTGGTGGTACTGCAACTAGAAATGCACCCTTCGCTTGTGGACGTGAATGTACATCCAGCGAAACTGGAGGTTCGTTTCAGCAAAGAGGCGGAGCTTTACGAGTTTGTGGAAACCACGCTGCGTAGTATATTGCGCCAGGAGGTATTGATTCCACAAGTACGGAAGCAGCAGATCAGACGTGGAGATGACAGTTCGTTTATTCAGGAACAATTTCTGTTCCCGCGCGGCCCGGTGAAAGAAAAGGATACTATCGAAGGTTATGGTCAGGATGGTCCGCTTGGTAAAGCATTTAAAGACAGTAGAGATGGTGAAGATGTGACGGACACGGGGCAGACGCTGTCTTCCAAAACGTTGTTTTCATCATCTGCTCCAGCATCTCCCGTATCAACTGGAGTAATACAAGACGATCATTCGGATCTGGATGCGCCAGCGGAGCCTGAAACAGTGACAGAAACAAGTGCAGGCACTGCGAATGGGTCAGAATCAGTAGTAGAGCAGCTGGCGTCCGCTGTAACGCAAACGCATCCTCTGCCTAAAGCGCCACCGGAATCTGCTCCAGCATATAGGGAAATGAAGAGTGAGAATCTGGATACAGATACGCGAGAAAGCATTAATGTAAATTCAAGTAAGAATACTGGCGAAAGCGCAGGGGTTAATCCTAACCCTGGCGAAGAGACTGTGGCGAGTGTAACTGAAACCCGAGATGCTGCCGAGGGTCAAACAGGCGCATATCGTTCACCATCTTACAGCGCTCCAGTGAGGGAAAGCCGCACACCTTACACTTCGACAGGTCCAAAAGGAGATCGCAGCTGGAAAAGGACAGCAATGCCTGATCCAGCCAAACTTTCAGCTGCAATGCACTCAGATCCTTCCATGCCTGCGTTCCCTGAACTTAGTCTGATTGGTCAGCATCACGGAACGTATTTAATTGCACAAAACGATGAAGGGTTATATTTGATCGATCAACATGCGGCGCATGAACGGGTGAATTACGAGTACTATTACGAGAAGTTTGGCAATCCGGCTCAGGCTTCGCAGGAACTGCTGCTGCCGATTACACTTGAATTCACACCTTCGGAGACAGAAAAGCTAAAAGCAAGACTTGCCTGGTTTGAACAGGCAGGGGTATATCTGGAACATTTCGGCGGACAAACCTTCCGCGTACGGTCTCACCCCTACTGGTTCCCCAAAGGGGACGAAAAAGACGTTATTGAGGAAATGTCCGAATGGGTTCTCAGCGAACGTAGCATTGATGTGGCCAAGATGCGGGAAGCAGCTTCGATTATGTGCTCCTGCAAAGCTTCGATTAAAGCAAATCAGAAGCTTACGGATCGGGAGGCTGAGGTGTTGATACAGCGTCTGGCTTCATGCCGGCAGCCATACACCTGTCCACATGGACGGCCGATTGTGATTTCATTTTCAACATATGATCTGGAGAAATTATTTAAACGAGTGATGTAGTTTTATAGGGGGATATTATGTATATAACGACGGGTGACAAGGAGGCGGCCACTCTGGTTGAACGTGCGCAAGCACTGGCTGCTTCAACTGGTGGCACCTACGTAGCACGCAACAGAACATCTCTGCCCAAATTGCTTGAGCAGTACGGGATACAGGAGATTCTGGTGGTGTTAAAAGGTAGAGCACGCTTGTTCCGAAAGGATGCGTCGGAGCTTGAATTCCACCCGAGTATGGGGTTTGTACGTGCCAAACGTGTTCTACGTGGAGAGTCTGATCCGATGCTGGAAGCAGGTGCTGTACTCAAAGGAGATACCGTTGTGGACTGTACCGCAGGACTCGGTTCGGATGCACTTGTATTTGCGGTGGCGACAGGTGTTCAAGGCCGTGTAATTGCCTGTGAAAGCTCCGAGCCGCTCTATACACTTCTACTTGATGGCATGTCCCATTATGAGAGCAATGAGCCTTCCATAGACGAGGCGTTCCGGCGCATTGAATTGCGGAATCAGAATCATCTGGAACTGCTTCGTTCTTTGCCTGACAGTAGCTGTGACACGGTTTATTTTGATCCGATGTTCCGTGAACCGATGATGGATTCGAGTGCAATTCAGCCTTTACGGGACTATGCGAATGCCCATGCGTTAGCGGAAGAGAGCATTAGAGAAGCGAAAAGAGTCGCCCGCAAGCGAGTGGTCATGAAAGAAAAACGCGGCAGCGCAGAGTTTGAAAGGCTTGGATTCCAGGTGCTGGATCGGGCCAATGCAAAAACCTTGTACGGAGTGATTAATGTTGAGATCGGAAGTTAAAACAAAACCAAAGCTGCTAGTGCTGGTTGGACCAACCGCTGTAGGCAAAACAAGATTGAGCATTGAGCTGGCACAGGCTTTTAACTGTGAAGTGATTTCGGGAGATTCGATGCAGGTTTACCGAGAGATGGATATCGGAACCGCGAAAATAACGCCGGAAGAAATGAGGGGGATTCCTCATCATCTGATTGACATACATGAGCCGGAATACCCATATTCCGTGGCTGAGTTCCAGGAGAGCTGCACACGTTTGATTCCTGAAATTCATGCACGCGGTAAACTGCCCTTTATCGTGGGTGGAACAGGTTTGTATGTAGAGTCTGTCTGTTATGGCTTTCAATTTTCAGACAGTGGTTCAGACGAAGCTTTCAGAGAAGAGCAGTTCAGCTATGCTCAACAGCACGGGGCACAGGCACTGCATGACCGGCTCAGAGAAGTTGATCCAGCTAGTGCGGATCGTCTTCATCCGAACGACCAACGACGAATTGTACGTGCGCTTGAAATTTTTCATCTTACGGGAGAGAAGTGGTCGGAACAGCTGGCTGTTCAGAAAAAAGAGTCTCCGTATGATCTGCTCATCATCGGTTTGACGATGGATCGCCAGAAGTTATACGCACGCGTCGAAGAGCGAATCGATCTGATGATTGAGCAAGGGCTGGTCGATGAGGTAAAAGTCTTGCTGGAACGCGGGGTTGCGCGGGGGCATATTTCCATGCAGGGCCTGGGCTACAAGGAAATTGCCGCGTACTTGCAAGGAGAAGTTAGCTGGGAAGCCGCGGTGGAATGGCTCAAAAGGGACACACGCCGCTTTGCCAAACGCCAGCTGTCATGGTTCCGCCATATGAAGGACATTCAGTGGGTAGATATGACAGACACTGGAAATTTCGAAGCACATTACAACCATGTGAGCGAACTGATTACACGTAAATTGAATTGACCTTGGTCACACAGATGAAACCTCTATCTTTTCATGAAAATTGAAAAGCTGGAGGTTTTTTTATGATGATAGAATTGCTGGATTTCTTTAGCCGCTACCATATGAAAATAATGCTTCTCCAAATATGATTCAAACAGATTATTTCAGGATAAATTTTAAGTGATCACTCCTCGGGAATAGAGGTTTTTGAGTCAGAATATGTGAGAGTCTGCTCTGCTACTCAGTCAATAAGGTGGCGTTCTCATCGTGTGAATTATCGTAAAAATCAGGAACTATTTACTAGTTGTGTGATGTTATATAACCCGGTACAACGTTGTGCAATTTGTATCAATAAGCCTTGTTACACGGTTATTACGTGAAATTTGTTCCTCTTTTGCAAATCTGAAAGGCAGTGTATAATGGATAAGTCTTCTAATTCCAAAATCTCTGCTTCAGAAGCTGCGGAAAAGGGGACAAGGGGTTTTTGTGGATTATATGAAACTGTTCATGATATAATAGCACGAAAGCTACTCAGCGATATTGAATAATACTTACACTACGAATTCAAATGAACCAATGGGGGTACGGCTAATGAACAAGTCCATCAACATCCAAGATACGTTCTTGAACCAACTGCGGAAAGAAAACATTCCGGCTACGGTCTATCTGACCAACGGTTTCCAAATCCGCGGGACGATCAAGGCATTTGACAATTTTACGATCGTCATTGACAGCGACGGACGCCAGCAAATGGTCTACAAGCATGCCATCTCCACGTTCACGCCGCAACGCAGCGTATCGCTGATGCAGCAAGACAACGGCGGCGAAGCTTAAAAAATCCGAAACCTTTTCACAAACCATTTCGTCTACAAGTATAGGTAATGAAACAGAGCAACCTAATAAGGGTTGTTCTTTTCATTCCGGGCAAAATAGGTTTAATATAAGCTTGTGCTCGCCAGAGAAATAGAAAACATGCAACTGAAAGGGAGTCAGGAGGTAACATGCCAAACGATCCGTTATCGAGGTCTAACAATCGCAACACCAATAACAAGTCAAACCAAAAAGCGAAACCAAAGACCTCTAAAAAGAAAAAAATTACGGGGAAACGCGTTGGATGGACTTTATTTTTCACGATGGCAATCGCCATATTCTGTGCGTTAGGCGGATATCTGTTTATTTTAATCAGTGGTGAACGCCTGCTTACCGCCAACATGGATAAAACAACGATTAATGAAACGTCTAAGGTATATGACCGCAACCGCAACATTATTGGTGAACTTTCGATTAAAAAGCTGGACCCTGTGGAATCCGATGATATCCCAAAATTGGTCAAGGAAGCCTTTGTTGCAACAGAGGATAAACGTTTCTATGATCACCAAGGTGTAGATATCTGGTCCATTGGTCGTGCGGCCGTCAAAGATATCATGGCACGTTCCATGGTAGAGGGTGGCAGTACGCTGACACAGCAGCTGGCCAAAAATATGTTCCTGTCCCGTGATAAAACGTTCTTCCGGAAAGCGACTGAAGTATCGATTGCAATGGCGCTCGAACGTAAGTTTTCCAAAGACGAAATTTTGACGATGTACCTGAACCGGATTTTCTTTGGTCATCAACGTTACGGGATCAAGGCTGCATCGGAGTTTTATTTTGGGCAGAGTGATTTGAAACAATTGAAACTGTGGCAGATTGCTACTTTGGCTGCTATGCCTAAAGGGCCATCTGCATACAATCCACTAAGTAATCCAAATGATTCGAAAACGCGCCGTGGTGTTGTTCTGCAATTAATGTATGAGCAAGGTTACATCACCGAGGCGGAGATGAACGAAGCAAAAGCCGTGGTTTATAAATATACGCCGCCTGAGAAAGACAGAAAGTATCAAGCCTTTATTGACTATGTGCTCCGTGAAGCGGAACGTGTAACAGGCATGACGGAAGATGATCTCAACATTGGCGGATTTAAAATTTTCACAACGATGGATGCACAAGCTCAAACGGCTATGGAAAGTGCATTCTCAGAAGATAGTTTGTTTGAGGCAAGTAAGGATGATCAACAGGTTCAAGGTTCGATGGTCATTATGAATCATGAAAATGGCAGTCTTGTTGCCTTGCTCGGCGGACGTGATTACCAGACCAAAGGGTACAGCCGTGTAACACAAAGCCGGAGACAGCCAGGATCAGCATTTAAACCAATCGTATCGTACGCTCCGGCACTTGAGTCAGGACAATATAGTGCAAATTCCGCCCTTAGTAACGCGAAGCAATGTTTCAGCAACTATTGTCCAGGCAACCTTCATGGGTACTCTTCCACGATCAGTATGACGGAAGCCATAACGAAGTCGGAAAATATTCCTGCTGTTTGGCTGCTGGATAAGATCGGGGTAAATACCGGGGTTAATTTTGCGAAAAGTGTAGGTATTCAGCTGACGGATCAGGATAAAAACCTGGCGATTGCTCTTGGGGGTCTTAGCAAAGGGACCAACACGCTGGAGATGGCTCAAGCCTACAGCGCATTTGCTAACCTTGGTGAGTATCAGCAAGCCTACTCGATTAAAAGTATTGAGGACAGCAGCAATAAAAGCATTTACAAACATGATAAATCAGAGACCAAACGTGTCATGAGTGAGCAAAATGCGTACCAGCTTACTCAGATGCTGCAAAATGTAGTAAATGACGGTACGGGACGCTCGGCACGTCTGGATCGACCAGTAGCGGGTAAAACGGGAACGGTGCAAAGTGGTATTGCTGGAAACAGTTCTAACCGCGACGTATGGTTTGTTGGATATACGCCAGAGTGGACTGCTGCCGTCTGGATGGGTTATGACAATCCGGATGCAAAACATATGCTGAAGAACAGCAGTAAGTTGTCAGCAGCGTTTTTTGCCAAAGTCATGGGGGATGCCTTAAAAGGTGTTCCTGTAAAAGAGTTCAAAACGCCTGCTGGTGGTCAAGCACCTCCACCTGTGGAGAAACCAGAGCAACCGGCATTATCAGTCAGCGGATTGAATGCATCCTATGATCCTTCGACGCAGACCGTTTCCCTCAACTGGACGGGAACAGGTGATGCGAATACACAGTATCGTGTATATCGTAAGGAGACTTCAGAAGCTCAATTCACGCATTTGATCGACTCTGTTGGCTCAACGAGTGCGCAGGATTTAAGTGCGCTGGCGGGTCTAACCTATGAATATTATGTAACGGCCTATGATGCAGCTTCCGGACAGGAAACCAGCCCATCGAATACCGTTTCGCTTATGATCGAGGCACAAGAGGTCGAACCGCAGCAGCCAGATCCGAGTACAGACCCTGGAACAGGTACTGATCCTGAGGTGCCAGGTACGGATAATCCGGATAATGGCGGAGGCGATAACGGCAATCCGAATGGCAACAATGGCAATGGCAACGAGAATGGCAATAATGGAAATGGGAATAACGGGAATGGTAACAATGGTGGATCGGGTCCTGGCAACGGTCAGCCGGATGGTGGTAGTACTCCGCCAGGCCAAGAGACCACAAGTCCTGGGAGCGATGGCTCAAGTAATGGTGAAGTGACTACACCGGGTCAGGTCGTTCCCCCAGACAGTGGAACCAACGGGGACAGGGGAGGGACAGAAGCTCCTTCCACACCTCAATCCGGTTCAGGAGGATAAGTACAAGATCATAGATTTACATTAGAATATACGTTTTCTCAAAACTGCTTCCCGGTTCGTCCGGCGAAGCAGTTTTTTCATGCACAAAAGGTAAGCTAGTCTAGGATATCCCGGATCATGCATGCGCGGATAATAACATAGAAATCGTGGTTTTGAGTGTATCCTCTAAATATGGTAAGCTGTAGCTATTCGTAGTACGTTATGAAGAGCAGATTCTGTGTGCTTGCGCTCTAGTCAACGTATGAGTGTTCACCAATCTAAAATGCAGATCGTGGATCTGCAGTCGGCAAAGAGGGGTTCGTATGAAACGGAAATTCGGGGATCGCGCAAACTGGCGCCGGATTACGAACCGACAATTTACATGCCGGTTCGTTCAGTCCAAAATTTTTACAGGTTATATCACGCTGTATACCATACAGGATTTGAAAGAACCCTTGTGGAAGACGTATGGAGGTACTACCTTCTGTATTGCTGACAAGGGATATTCCTGGCTGCAATACTATCCGAAGGGAGAACACTTTGTCGTTACAGCGATGTTTGATGATCAGCAACGGATTGTAGAGTGGTACATCGATACTTGCCGCAGTCAAGGAATTACGGATCAGGGCGTTCCGTGGTTTGATGATCTTTACCTGGATGTTGTTGTGCTTAAGGATGGGGAGATCTTTTTGCTGGATGAGGATGAGCTAGAGGATGCTTTGTCCCGGAAACATATTACAACGGGTGATTATGATCTCGCGAACAAAACGGCAAAGGAATTGTTGCACGCAATTGATGCTCACGTATTTCCATACTTTCAGTTATCACTGAAGCACAGACAGACGTTATTTGAGAACGGTGAGTTTCGGAAAAACATCCAGGTCTGAAACGAATTTTTCTGCCCCAAACTTTTCTTGTACATCCTTCTAATATCTGGGCACCTGATAGAATACATTAATAATCAGGAGAGATCAGCCCGATAAAATAGAGGTGATGGCGAATGAACGGACGGGTCATGGCTGCAGGAGGGCAACCGGGGGGCAGACCATCCAGACAAATTAATGTGGTATTACGTAACCAAGAACCTCAAATACTTGCCAAAGATGAAGCACTCTCAGTACAAGCGGCCAAAAGTATAACAAAGCATGCGCATTTTCAGGAGATTCAGGGTGAATTGGAGCAGCTGGTTGGACTCGAAAATATCAAAGATTTAGTGTTTGAGATTTATGCATTTCTTCAGATTGCGCAGATGCGCTCCGAGGCTGGCCTGATTAGCGGTGCACACGTATATCATATGATTTTCAAAGGTAACCCCGGAACGGGCAAAACAACAGTAGCCAGAATCGTTGCCAAAATGTTTCAGAAGATGGGTGTGCTCAGTAAAGGGCATCTTATTGAGGTAGAACGCGCCGACCTTGTGGGTGAATACATTGGTCATACGGCACAGAAAACGAGAGACTTGGTTAAGAAAGCCCTTGGCGGCATTTTGTTTATTGATGAGGCATACAGCTTGGCTCGCGGCGGGGAGAAAGATTTTGGTAAGGAAGCGATTGATACATTGGTAAAATCAATGGAGGATCATAAAAATCAGTTTATTCTGATTTTGGCGGGGTACTCAGAGGAGATTGATTTTTTTCTGCAGACAAATCCGGGTTTACCTTCCCGTTTTCCGATTCAAGTTGAATTTCCAGACTATACGATTGACCAATTGATTCAAATCTCTGAAATTATGGCTAAAGAGCGTGATTATATTTTGATGCCACAGACCATACTCAAGTTAAAGCAGAATCTTCTTCAGGAGAAGAATGATTCGCTGCACGCGTTCAGTAACGCCAGGTATGTAAGGAATGCGATCGAGAGAGCAATCAGGCATCAGGCTGTTCGTTTGCTGGAGCAATACGAGGATGGAAGTCCAGGCAAGCTGGAGCTAATGACCATTCGTACAGAGGATTTGAAGTTTGAACGAAAGTAAGCGATAATAACCTTTTAACAGAGCCGGCCGGGCTAACCGGTTCGGCTTTAACCATGCCACGGGATTTTTGTGGTTTAATGAACTTACACGAAACAGGGGAGTGAATCTACATATGACAAATGGCACACATGATACAGAAACAACTAAAAAAGACCGAGCGATACTGGTCAGCCTGGTTACCGATGAGGTGAAGCGTTCAGGCATTAATCATGAATATTCATTACAGGAACTTGTGAAGCTTGCTGAAACCGCAGGCGTTGAAGTGCTTAGTGTATTAACCCAAAACCGGGAAACCCGGGATACCAAATGGTTTATCGGTAAAGGTAAGGTGGAGGAACTACGTTTGGTTGCGGACGAGCTGGGAGCAACGACAGCTATTTTTGATCAGGAGTTGTCAGGCGCACAGGTTCGAAATCTGGAAGAGGCACTGGATCTGAAAATCATTGACCGCACACAGCTAATTCTGGATATCTTTGCCCAGCGTGCCAGTACACGAGAAGGGATTATACAGGTAGAACTGGCCCAGCATAGTTACTTGCTGCCACGTTTGTCCGGACACGGTAAAAATCTTTCACGGCTTGGTGGCGGGATCGGAACAAGAGGTCCTGGTGAGAGCAAACTGGAGACAGATCGTCGTCATATCCGGGGACGTATTGATGACTTGAAGCGTCATCTTGAAGAGGTCACACGTCATCGTAAACTGCACCGGGAGCGCCGTAAAAAAACGGGTATTATTCAAGTGGCTTTAGTAGGTTACACAAACGCGGGTAAATCAACACTCCTGAAACAGTTAACATCTGCAGATGTGTATATTCAGGATCAGCTGTTTGCCACACTCGACCCAACTTCACGTACGATGGAGCTGCCAAGTGGCAAGGAGATTGTTCTGACGGACACAGTTGGATTTATTCAGAATCTTCCTCATGATCTGGTTGCTGCTTTTCGAGCTACACTGGAAGAGGTAAATGAAGCTGACCTGATCTTACATGTAGTAGACGCTTCATCCGAAATGCGCGAGGATCAGATGAGTACGGTTCATGCCATTTTGCAACAACTTGGTGCAGGGGATAAGCCTCAGCTTGTACTCTATAACAAAAAAGATGCCTGCACGGCGGAGCAGCTAGAAATGCTTCCTTTAGATAATAAGCATATCAAAATAAGTGCGTTGGATGAATTAGACTTGATCAAGGTTCGTGAATTGATTCAAGCTGAGCTAACGGGAGATACCAAACGGTTCCGTATTCCGGCGGAGCGCGGGGATCTGACATCTGTACTTTATAAGATAGGTGATGTTGTTGGAACGGAATATGAAGAGAATGATGTCATTTACCAAGTTGAGCTGCAAAAAGGTGAATATGAGAAATTTAGTTATTTACTCGAAGATTTCATTGAACTGTAACCTTCATGACATATTAATGTGATAAGTTGACACGAGAATTGATTTGACTCGAATACATCAGTTTCGTGCTATAAAAGGGGAATGAAGCAAGATGGCAAGATTTGATTCAAACATTGTAGAACTTCAACAGCGGGTGGAATGTCAGATTGAAGGGCAGTTGCACCAGGTCGATCGCATTGTTGATCACAATCAATGGAAGGTTATTGATGCATTTCAACGCAGAAAAGTGAGCGATTTTCATTTTGCTGGCTCTACAGGTTATGCCTATAATGATCGTGGACGTGAGGTTCTGGACGAGGTGTATGCCGATGTGTTTGGTGCAGAAACTGCACTGGTACGTCCTCATTTTGCCTCAGGTACACATACGATTAGCACAGCTCTGTTCGGCGTGTTACGTCCTGGTGAGGCATTGCTGTACATCACAGGTAAGCCTTATGACACATTACATAAAGTTATTGGGGAGCCTGGTGACGGAACGGGATCACTGCGTGACTTTGGCATTGGCTACGCTGAAACTGCATTGACATCCACAGGGGAAGTCGATTGGGACGCAGTGAAACGGCTGATTACCCCAGCGACGAAGGTTATAGGCATTCAGCGTTCCCGTGGTTACGATTGGCGTTCTTCTTTTACCGTTGCTGAAATCGCTGATATGGTGACGCGTGTTAAAGCGTTGAAACCAGACGTTATCGTATTTGTAGATAATTGTTATGGCGAATTTACGGAGGAACGTGAGCCTACGGAAGTTGGTGTGGACCTGATGGCAGGTTCATTGATCAAAAATCCTGGTGGCGGGCTGGCAGAAACCGGAGGCTACATATGCGGTAAAGAGAAATATGTACAACTGGCGGCTTATCGTTTGACTGCACCCGGTATTGGGGGCGAGGTAGGGGCTATGCTTGGCACAACGCGAGGCATCTACCAAGGACTTTACATGGCTCCGACCATTGTCGGTCAAGCAATTAAAGGAAGCATTTTTGCTGCCGCGATGTTTGCTGCATCCGGATTTGTGACCAAGCCTGCGTGGGATGAGCCGCGTACCGACCTCATTCAGGCTGTGCAATTCAGTTCTGCTGAGCATTTAATCGCTTTTGTACAAGGTATTCAGAAAGCAGCAGCTGTTGATAGCCATGTTGTGCCTGAGCCTTGGGATATGCCTGGATATGAGCATCCTGTCATTATGGCGGCAGGTACGTTTATTCAGGGAGGCAGCCTGGAGTTATCAGCGGATGCACCGATTCGAGAGCCTTTTATAGGATACATGCAAGGTGGATTAACCTACTCCCATGTCAAATATGGCGTTTTAATGGCATTACAAGCGATGAAAGATCGTAAATTATTGTGAGTTTATCTAACATGTCATTGACACTTTGTAACAACTAAATGTACAATAGGGTCAAGAATAGATGACTGGAAGGTTGATGAACATGGGTGACGAAATTCGCAGAAATATGGCCTTATTCCCAATTGGTATTGTAATGAAGCTTACCGACCTGTCTGCGAGACAGATTCGTTATTATGAACAGCATAGTCTGATTGTTCCCGCAAGAACTTCAGGTAATCAGCGACTGTTTTCCTTTAACGACGTTGAGAGATTGCTAGAGATTAAAGCTCTGATTGAAAAGGGAGTTAACATTGCAGGCATCAAACAGGTGATGAATCCCGTTTCAAAAGAGTCTGAAGAAGCAACGGTGATCACGCCGGATACGGAAGTTAAACGCAGAGAATTGTCAGATACACAACTGCACCGTTTGCTGAAGCAGCAACTTGTGTCAGGCAAAAGACCTGGTCAAGTGTCTCTCATCCAAGGTGAACTTTCTCGGTTTTTTAATAAAAAATAATCAATTCACCTAACGAGGCGGGTAAGGTGAATTTCAAACTTCTGATGTCAGACTCCTTGACCCGTGGAACATTCTAATGTACAAATATAACATGCAAGCCAAATACGCAGATAAGAAAGGGAGAGGAATCATGAGTTATACAAAAGAAGACATTCTCCGCATCTCCAAAGAAGAAAACGTACGATTCGTTCGATTGCAATTCACCGACTTGCTTGGAGCAATCAAAAACGTTGAGATTCCTGTAAGCCAACTGACGAAGGCTTTGGATAACAAAATGATGTTTGATGGTTCTTCCATTGAAGGTTATGTTCGTATCGAAGAATCCGACATGTACCTCTATCCGGATCTTGACTCTTGGCTTATTTTCCCATGGGTTTCAGACAATCGTGTCGCTCGTCTGATCTGTGACGTATATCTTCCAGATGGCAACCCATTCCCAGGTGATCCACGTGGCATCTTGAAACGAAACCTGAAGGAAGCCGAAGAAATGGGATTCACTTCCTTCAACGTTGGTCCTGAACCAGAATTCTTCTTGTTCAAGACGGATGAAAAAGGAAACCCAACGAATGAATTGAATGACCAAGGTGGATATTTCGACCTTGCGCCAACAGATCTTGGCGAAAACTGTCGTCGTGATATCGTTATTACACTTGAAGAGATGGGCTTTGAGATCGAAGCTTCTCACCATGAAGTAGCTCCAGGTCAACACGAGATCGACTTCAAATATGCTGATGCATTGAAAGCGGCAGACCAGATCCAAACGTTCAAACTGGTTGTTAAAACGATCGCGCGTCAACATGGATTACATGCTACATTTATGCCAAAACCATTGTTTGGTATGAACGGTTCCGGTATGCACTGTAACCAATCGTTGTTCCGAGGTAATGAGAACGCATTTGTTGACGAGTCTGACGAGCTGGGTCTGAGCAAAACTGCACGTCACTTCATGGCTGGAACTTTGAAGCATGCTCGTGCGTTTGCAGCAATCACTAACCCTACTGTTAACTCATACAAACGTCTTGTACCAGGTTACGAAGCACCTTGTTACGTAGCATGGTCTGCAAGTAACCGTAGCCCAATGATCCGTATTCCAGCTTCACGTGGACTGAGTACACGTGTTGAGGTTCGTAACCCGGATCCAGCTGCTAACCCTTACCTGGCTTTGGCTGTGTTGTTGAAAGCGGGTCTGGACGGAATCAAACGTGAGCTTTCCTTACCAGCTCCGATTGACCGCAACATCTACATCATGTCAGAAGAAGAGCGTGTGGAAGAAGGTATTCCTAGCTTGCCAGCTGACCTGAAAGAAGCATTGAACGAATTGATCCGCAGCGAAGTCATCTGTGACGCTCTCGGCGACCACGCCCTGGCTCACTTCTACGAGCTGAAAGAAATTGAGTGGGACATGTACCGTACACAAGTCCACCAATGGGAACGCGATCAATATATTACGTTGTACTAATCGAAAAAACCTTGTAACTACGGGGTTTTGAAGGAATGAGCCGGGGGACGTTTTGAGGGAATTGCACTTCTATTGAGGTTGCATCCCCCAAACGTCCCCCGGTTTTTGATTTTCTGATCCAAAAATACGGGAAGTGTACTCTTCATATTTATCAATGTTACGCTTCTCTAGCTTTTTAGAAATATGAGCATACA
Source organism: Paenibacillus amylolyticus (assembly GCF_051136285.1). Lineage (GTDB taxonomy): Bacteria > Bacillota > Bacilli > Paenibacillales > Paenibacillaceae > Paenibacillus > Paenibacillus amylolyticus_F. The sequence continues at coordinate 29,436 of NZ_CP194938.1, forward strand.
CATCGGATGTAATTTGCACACTGCCATGTCCTAGCTGCTCTTGTACAAATTTGATGTCAGCCCCAGCTTCAAGCATGACCACGGCATAGGTGTGTCTCAAGGAATGAATCGTTAATTCCTCACTCAAACCAGCCTTTCTCAAAATCCTCTTTGAAGCATTAAAGAGACTGGATTTAGGCATAGGACTACCATCATTCCTGCACAAGACCAGATTTAGATCGTGTCTGTACATTGACTCCCCTAAATTGATCTTATTTTGATTCTGCCATGAAGCATGATACCTTAAATCATTAAGAATTCCGTTACTTACACTAATTGTGCGGGTAGAATTTCTGGTTTTTGTATCTCCGAAAAGTTCGCCCTCGTCTCCGGCTTGAAAATCGAGTGTTTCATCCACGCGGATCGTCTTTTCTTTGAAATTGATATCCGACCACTTGAGAGCGCCAGCCTCACCTTTTCGTAACCCCGTTTCAATAAGCACTTTGAAGAAAATCCAATAAATGTACGCATCGCCTCGTGCCGTATGAAGAAATTTGGGAATATCCTCTGAATCAATGAATTGGATCGTCTTTTTTTTGTGCTCTCCTTTAATAATTGAACCTTTACATGGATTGCGTAATATTTTCCCTTGAATCATCGCATGTTCTATGGCTGAGTATACAGTAGAGTTGATGATCTCGACCGTGCGCTTGCTGAGTCCCTTTTTAAATAAAGAGTCCAAAAAGACTTGATACATATCTGGTTTTAAATCCTGGAGCATCAGACGCTTAAAATAGGGTTTGATATGGATGTTAAGATTGTTCTCATGAAGTTTGATTGTGTTCTTTCTTACAACACCTTTTTTGTAATTATCAATCCAATTACGAATGTAATCTACCAAAGGAATGTCGGTTTGTTCGAACCCTTGCTTTAGCTGCCTTAAAAATTCAGCAGCAGCCAGTTCAGCCTCTGGTTTAGTTCGAAAACCAGCTTCGGATTTCTCCTTTTGTTGTTGAGTGAACGGATCGGTGTACTTTAACCGATACCTCCAGCCACTTTTTAATTTTTTGAAACTTGCCAATTTCATTCCTCCTAGCAGAACGTTAGTTCTTTTTTTGTGTATGTAAAACCGCCTCACGGCGATGTAAGCGTAAGTTAATCAATATCGAGCAGAGTAGTGAAATGTTCTGGGTTAAAGATGAAAAAGGAGAAAGAGCTACGAATTAGAGTCGGAAAACATATTTTAAAAAAATCATCAAAAAACGAGCCTTCGGTAACTAAGGCTCGTTTGTGAAGGAGTCATATTTGGCTCCAATAACTATGTTTGGATTAGTGCAGAAGTTTCTTGCGGAAAAGTAACTAAAACAATTCTACCCTATTTCACAGGATTTGACCATACTTTAGCTTTAAAGTTCGAGACCAGAACTTGTACCGATTGCCGAAAAGGACAAGGAAATGATCTGATTACCGATTAAATAAGTATTTAACTACTTGTCACTGCTGTAATTCATTAAGCTAGCGAGCAGTTTAGTTTAAGATTAAACTACTGTGAACCATATTACTGCTAGTAATAAAGCAGAGAATTGAACTGGATATCGCATCGGCAACGCTGAGTTTGCAGGAAGGAGCTTAAAGTATTCACGTACTCGATACATGTGGAGTGTTGTTCAGTGTTAGTGAGAAAAGATTAAACAAGATGTGACGGTGTCAGAACCCTTCCAACATGGCGGAAGGGTTCTGTATTTATATGGGGAATTATGGTAATGTAAATGAGTTAGGAGTGATACACATGAGCGGCGGTTTATATGGACACAGAAATATTGAAGATGAGCGATTAAAGGAATGGATAAATACGTGGTATGCGGAAGATTACATTAATTTTTTTAGAAATAATTATGGAGTCGGAATGAAAGCTGAGTTTGAAGACTCTTTGTCTAAACAAGTTGAAATAGTAAAACAAGTGTCTTCAAGCATTACTGTTGCAGAGGGTAGATACCTGTTCGATGATGTCATGAAATATATGAGTCCTGCAATGTTTTATTGCTATTTTAGATATGACAGTTCAACAGCTTATTGCGGTAACTATTATGAAGTGTTAATTGAATTTGCTGATGAATCAACCAAGAAAAAGTTAATTAAAGGCTATGACTATGTACAAACAGGTGGGATAACCTTAGAGAAGAATGGTGAAGTGATAGGTCATATTGGTCAAATGAGTGACCTTTTTTGGCATACGTTTTATGACAAGTATATTGTAGAGGACGACTATGGTGCTATCGAACATGCGAGAAACAATGAAAAAGATATTACCCTGCATATTTGGAATGATAAACTGTTTGAAAATACAGGGCAATTCTATAAGTTTATAGAACAGATATTATTTGAATGTAATGTTTATCTAGACTTAGGTTTCAAAAGGTCAAGATTTGAAAGTGCTAGTAAATTAAAAGGGCAAGCTACTAAAACACAATTATGTTTGAGTGGTAGTGATTTAGAGGAAACTCCATTAAGGTATTTCAATTTTGCTAACTATACTAAGATACCAAGACATAAATATTTGGCTTATTATCAGGTTCTTGAGTTCTTCTTTACAAGAGCCGTAAAGGAAGCAAGGCTTCCTAAGCCAAACGAACTATTAATAATTAAATATATAACCAATAACTCAATAACTGCTTCGGAAGTTATATCATGGCTTGAAGAAATTACGGATAGGGGAAGGCACTATACAGAACCTTCAGAGATATATCCTGCTCTTATCCCTTTGAATGTTAGAGAAAATGTTCAATCGGTAGCTACACGAATTTATACAGTTAGGTGTTCGTTAATACATTCCAAAGAAGCACCTAAGGATGTTAATTTCATACCTAACCTTAATGATGAAATAATAGAAAAGGAACTAGCACTTATCAAATATGTTGCTGAGAAAGTGCTGTATAAATGGAGTAATGCTCCTGAATAGTGGAGGGCATAGGGATTATGGCAAACCCATTTTCAAACGACGGATTGTAATATGAAGTGCGACACCTACTGGAAATAAATAAAAAATGGCCCATGGCCGGATTCGTGTAGAATGAAAGTTCTCACACAACCGTTCACACAAGGAGAATCCACCATGAGCTACACACATCTTAGCATAATCGAACGCAGCAAGCTAGAAATCCTCCACAAGTAGGGGAAAAGTACCCGAGCAATTGCCAAAGAACTTGGCAGACATCCTTCCACGATTGGCCGGGAACTCCGCCGAAATGCAGCAGAACACCCGTACTGCGCAAAGGCTTCTCAAGAGGGCTATATCCATCGGCGTAAGGCATCCGTTTCTGAAGGCAAGTGGAATCTGGAGCTGGCGAATCGCATCGAAGAAAAGCTTCAGGCGACCTGGTCTCCGGAGCAGATCGTAGAGCGATTGCGGCAGGAGGGTCATGCGATGGTATGTTTTAAAACGATCTATCGTTGGCTGTATACTGGCCGTCTGGTGAAAGCTGTGCTTGCCGTCCTCAGGCACAAAGGGAAGCGGCAGAAGCCCGCAGAGACACGCGGCAGGTTTGCCGTGGGCAAGTCTATTTCTCAGCGGCCGAAAGAGGTTCGTCACCGAGAAACCTTTGGTCATTGGGAACTCGATATGGTGGTCTCAGGTCGCGGAAAAAGTAAGGGATGCGTAGCCACGTTCATTGAGCGAAAAACTCGCTTGTACACTGCGATTCGTATGCCGGATCGTACCGCATTGTCCATGGAGATTGCCTTTGGGGTAGCGGCTTCGCAGTACCCTGTCCGTGCGTTTCAAACCGCTACCGCAGACCGTGGCAAGGAGTTCGCCTGTTACAAAAGTCTGGAAGCCATTCATGGGGTGCGGGTGTATTTTGCAGATCCCTATTCCTCCTGGCAACGTGGCTCGAATGAAAATGCCAATGGGCTCCTGCGAGAATTTTTCCCCAAGGGGATGGATCGCCTAAATCACGGATGAGGCTCTAGAAAACGCTCTAGACTTGATCAATCACAGACCACGTAAATGCTTGAGTTGGAGAACTGCTCACGAATCCTTTTCAGAGGAACTGTCGCACTTGGCTTGACAATCCGTCGTGTGGAAAAGGCAAGAAGATCTTTCGATAGCTCATATTATGTTATAAATTCTTTAATAAGTAAATTTAATTTATAAAAAGAGGAATTATATAAATATTGTAGAATTGTTAATGTATTACCAAATATTCATCTTCAGAGCATCACATAAATGGTAAAATACAAATAAAAGGAAAGTGTTGTATGAGAAAATTATTTGGAATGATTGTAGCTTTATCCTTGTTTTTCACTATGAGTACCTCAGCATTTGCAACAATACCTGAAGAAATTGATTTACATGATCACTCAACTGAAATTTTCAACACCTACTCAATTGATAGTGAATCGCCTGAAGATTTACCTACTTCTTTCAGTGAAACACTCTTTTCTTCTACTATCACACCTGAATCAGCTGACTCTGAAAGTAGTCTTGCATCAAAATTTATTTTAATTACTATTAAACATGATTACACTTATGTTTCATCCAAAAAAGAACACAAGCACTCTTTTAATATTGATGCTCCAGGCACACTGATCAAACCACCGGTAGATGCAATATTTAAAATCACACGATCAGATACAGAAAATGGTATCTATACGGAAGTAGACAGACTAAAGGTAACTGATGCAAGTTATATTAAAACCTATAATATTAGTATTCCGCGTGCAACAGGACACTATAAAGTTGTTGTAGAGCTTACTGCGCGAAAAGCTAATCAGAGTGTTGGATCGCCAGTTACTGGATCATCGCAATTGATAAACAAAACAGGTAACATATGGATTTTTGTTCATACTGATAGTACATCTGGTAAAACTCTAGCTAAGCCACCTGCAAATTATACTAAAGGTGCTTTGTATACACGTCCAAGTAATTTAAATAAGACATATGAAACATGGTATAACAAAACCTATAGCGCAAAATTAGATGTTACAGATTATGATGTCCATCATATTAAGCCACTAGAATATGGCGGAGATAACACGATGGGCAACTTGATACATTTGAATAAACTTATGCACAAAGGTGTTACAGCCTGGTTCGCGGGCTACTAATTAAACTCTATAAAAAAATGGCGGAATAGCTAAAAAGGCTAAACCGCCATTTTTTTATATGTGTTACAATTCTATAAAAGGTTTTATATGTATTCTCTATAGAGAGGGGAAGTGGTGAATTTATGAATGAAGATGATTTATTCCAACCATTAAATATTGAATTATTGGTTGATATGGTTAAAAAAATAAGCAATAGTAAATCAGAGATTTACCATATGGGCGCCATAGTTGATTATTTTTTTAAAATGAATCCACCTGCTCAAAGCTCCGATATAGCCTTAATTGAAAGTGAGTGTGAGTTGATTTTACCATGTGAATATAAAAGCTTCTTAACGCTAGTTAATGGGCTGCAATTTGGAAATTTGGAATGTGAAATTTGTTCTGTTGAAAGTGTAATTGATTATTATTTTGCATTTGTAGATTTCTATCCTTCTAACATGCTTGTCATCGCTACTGCTGCTGGTACTTCTATTCATATTTTGCTTCAAATTAATGACAATGGATATAAGGTATATGCAACATCTGCTATAGGAGAGGACTACATTTGGTTGCTAAGTGATGATGACCTTTTGAGTTTTTTTGATAAGTTTATTAGTACCTATGGTTTTCCTTATTGGAAAATGTACAAAGATGAGAACACCGCGGTAAAAAAATTACATGTAGATTGAAGTAATAATGTTATTAAGTATAGAAAATCAGTACAGATATTTACCTGAAAAACAGACCTCCAGAGTCAGTCTGAGGGTCTGTTTTAACTTTTAATCGTTCTCATTTGTTTTAGTATTTTGGGGCTGTTAATCAGTAGAGATTAGAGTGATGGAGAAACATCCAGAATATCCATTTTCCCTAGTTTTAATGATTTTTGTTCGTCGTCTTCTCTTTATATAACACGACGAAGAAGTGATATAATTGAATAAACGAGCCCGCATAGGACCGTTGCGTAAGAGCTGTTTTTTTTATCATGTTATGTCACGCGTGTTGAATAACCAATAAAAGGTAGAAAAAGAACCGCAACCTCGGTAAAATGTTTGTACCCCTACAAACTCCGAAAGGTGGCGGTTCCATGAAAAATTCTAACCGATTTCTCTCGTTTCTTCAATCCCTTCTCTCACCCGAAACAGTAGCACAGGCTGCTAAGAATGCAGGATATGAGGATACATCACGCCAATTTTCAGTTCATTGGTTACTCGAGTTTTGGACACTTTCCGCTGTACATCGGTGGAAAAGTTACCGAAGTGGGGCGGACTTGGCCCAATCGGCAGGGCTTAAATCAGCTCATTATTCACGCATTTCGACGAAAGCGGCCGAAGTGCCTTATTCGGTGTTAAAAGAGTTATTTCATCGTTTGGTTTCTCAAAAGAATCGTCGTTTTCGCCGGCAGCTTGCTTTTCCCAAAGAGCTGCTCTTGCTGGATTCAACCACGGTTACGGTAGGGGAAACTCGTCTGCCGTGGGCGCCATACCACGGCAAGAAAGCAGGAATTAAACTTCATGTAGCACTGCGAGAAACGCAACATGTCCCTGAAAAGGTCGAAGAAACGACGGGATCGGTTCATGATGGACCCATTTCAGAGCAGCTTGTGCATCCCGATTTCATTATGATCATGGATCGCGCCTATGGAAAACTGGAGCGACTGGATCGCTTAAAAACGAGCAAGCAGTCTTATGTAGTCAGGCTCCGAGATAACGTCAATTTGCACGAGCCACGCTCTCTCCGCAGACATCCATCAGAGGCATCTAATGTGATCCGGGACATCTCATGCCAGCTAGGTACGCCCCAAAATCGTAGCCAGGAACGTCACCGGGTGGTGATGTTTAAGGATTACGAGGGTCGAGAAATTCGAGTGGCTACCGATTTAATGGAGGTCAGCGGTGAGCAAATTGCACAAATGTATAAAGCTCGCTGGGAAATCGAAGTCTTTTTCCGTTGGATCAAGCAAAATCTGAATGTGCCTACCTTATTTGGAACCACGGAAAACGCCGTTTATGGTCAGTTGTACGGAGCTTTAATCGCTTATGTGATCCTCAAAAGTCTCTTTGAGTCGGCAAAAATGAACGTACCTAAGCATGTGCAGCTTTCATTTATTCGTTTTTTTCGCTTGTTTCTTACGGAACAATTACCCGTCGAATGGCGACTGGTGATGCAACATGAACATTTTTTAAGTTCGGTGTTTCAGCAAAATAAATTTACATAAATTAGATATTCAACACGCGTGTTTTCAAATGAATATATATTCAGACTTGATCCTGAGATCGAGGGCTACAGAGAAAATTCAACTTTCTCTAAAATCAAAAGAAAGCTAAAAAGATCAGAATGGTTCCATAATCATTTTGATATGATATTAACTGGTGAAGGTGAAACAAAGGTTGCGATATTGAGAAAGAAATAGTGCATGATATAAGGTGCGCAAAACCATCAGATGAATCCAAAATATAATAATGGGAGATAATACTAAGACTCTCTCCCATGAGTGCTACTATTAATGTACCTAGTCAAAGTGACTGGGTATTTTTGTTGTTGATTAAAGAACGTGTGTTCGCATATAATAATCATGAGGTGATATCATGCTAACGGATTTTCAACGTAAGGTACTCCGTATCTTGTATAACTATAAAGGTGGGCGCAGACGTTTTCCTACAATCCATGAAATAACGGTCAAGACGGGTAAACATAAACCGGAAGTTTTGACTGCTCTGGACGCTCTTGTGGCTGCGGAATATATACATTGGGAAGATCGATCAGACACCAGCAATCTTGTTATTCTGGAAGGCTGGGAGCGGGAATCTGAAAAGCCGCGGCTTCCTGCGTCACCACAGACCATTAAGCCAAATAACACGGATTACTGGACACAATATTGAGGAGGAATGAACTGTCTACTATATTTCCCCTTGTCCTAAAAAGAGACAGTTATAAGGGTAAAATGCCGTGTCCAATCCTTCTAAATTTAATAGAGTATATTATATCTAATTTAGGAGGAATGGTAATGGCAGATTCAGACTGTAAACAGAATGCTTCGGGACTTTGTTCTGAGACCGAGGGAAATACGACGACCGCAAGCGGTTTTGCTTCTCACGCGGAAGGATATCAGACAACAGCAAGCGCATCGGCTTCCCATGCGGAAGGATATCAGAGTAATGCTAGCATGGATTCAGCCCATGCGGAAGGAAGCCATACACTCGCCTCGGGAGCTGCATCTCACGCCGAAGGGTATATGACGCTGGCTACAATCGATGCGGCCCATGCTGAAGGAGCCTATACAACAGCATCCGGTTATGAGGCCCATGCTGAAGGTTACCTTACCGTATCATCAGGACACGCCGCGCATGCTGAAGGCTCTCGAAACACTGCATCTGGATATGGAGCCCATGCGGAGGGTGCTGATTCAGACGCCAGTGGGAATGCTTCTCACGCTGAAGGAGTAGGGGCGGCGGCTGTCGGTGATGCATCCCATGCGGAAGGTACGAATACAACGGCATCTGGATTGAATTCTCATGCCGAAGGTCAATTTACTGTAGCTAGCGGAAATAATGCTCACAGTGAAGGGTCTATGACACAAGCTACCGGCTTAAACTCCAATGCTGAGGGAAACGAGTGCGTTGCTGCTGGTGAAGGTTCTCACGCGGAAGGGGTTACTTAAAACTCACGACTTTCAAGAAATCATGGCTACCCATCTTGAGATCAACTCCTCTGTACTGCGCGGACCAGAAGAGTTAGTTGAAGCATTAGAGGAGGCAAAAGAGAAAGTCGGCGTTTATACACAAGCACTGGGTGGAAGTTGTTCCATTGATGCAATATGCCCTGTAAAGATGGCTTGTGTAGGTTGCGGAGCGAAAGTACCTGATCCAAAGAAAAAACAAGAACTGATCGTTTATAAAATATGGGCAGAACAAAGTGTGAAATTATGGGAGGATCAAAAGCAACCTCTTGAAGCAAATAAGATGAAGGTTGCAACACGAAATGCAGAAAAGGAACTCTATGAAATCGAATTAATTGAGAAGTTTAGAAAGGATGAAATATATGAGCCTGAAATACAGTATAGACCACAAACAACAGCAACGTCCATGGCTCAAAGCGGCAAGAGAAAAAAGAGCGATACGAACAATTAATTTAGGAATAAAATCTATAGATCTTCTCCGATCCGAATCAAAGGATATTTCTTTCGCAAATATCTCTAGAACGTCAAAAGTTCTTGATCCAGAAGGAAAAGGAATTCATCCAAATAGTATACGATCGAATTTAGAACTATATGAATATTACAAAACACACAGTAAAACATATAAAAAAGCACATATCACACGTAGAAAAAAAACCTCACAGAAGAAGGCTTAAAAGTGAACTTTTCACAAATTAAATTAGATCGGAATTTAAATACGGTTCGACTTCGTTATCAACAAATGACCAAAGAGCAACTAATTGAGCGTCTTATCAGTGCCGAGCAGTACATTGCTCGTTCAACCGAAGCATGGTTGGAAAAACAGTTTGAATCCTTCCCTAAACCATAAAACAGCTCACATTAGATCAGAAATAGCAAGCCGACGATTCTGGCTTGCTTGATCATCATTCACTTGAGTTGCAAGTTTCTTAACAACAATCCAGGATTCTTCACTTGTTCCCTGTACTCGGCTACTTTTACTGTAAGAATTCACTGTGCTAAGGAGTGGAATTTTTCATGTGTCAAATTTTCCGAAAAATAGAAGGAGATACACCAGTATGCTCTTTAAATACTGTAGAAAAATGAGAAAGACTTGTATACCCCACCATGAAGCTAATATGAGTTGCTGATAAAGAACTTGTCTTTAATAGCTTTGTAGCTTCTTGGATACGAGTATCATGCAAAAATTGCAATGGTGTCATACTAGTTACTAATTAAAAGTTCGATGGAGATGATGCGGATCAACAGCAAGAGCTTTTGCTAAATGGTTCAAAGTCAGTTTTTCATCATAGTGTTGAAAAATGTAATTTTTAATTTGCAAGACTAATTCAATTTTGGTACCCTTCCAGTCCATGCAATCTGGTCTGCATCGTTTGCATGGCCGGTATCCTGAATTTAATGCTTCTTCTACAACATAAAATATTCAAATGTTCTTTTTATTAGGTGTTCTGGATGGACAAGATGGACGACAAACTGTCCCTGTGCTCCTCAATGCATAGAAAAATTCCCCATCATAATTGGAATCGTTTAATTTGATCGCTTGCCATTGAAAGACTTCCATAATTACTCGCCTCTTTATTTCGAATTAAAAGTCAAATATATAAAAGCAATGTGTTAAACACTTCAGCATAATAGAAAGAAAATTAGAAAAAAGGAGATTAAAAATAAATGATAACACGGGAGAAACTGGAACAAACTCAAATTTGGCTTTATGTCGTTGTATTAGTACTAGCTGTTGGGCTTGGATTATTAGCCCCAAATTTAATGATGGTGTTGGATAATCACATACTTATATCTGTTATAATCGGTATTTTAATGTTTGGAATGTTCACTCAAATTCCTTTTGTATCCATAAAAGAGTCTTTCGGAAATCGTCGTTTTATCTGGGCTATTCTAACCGCAAACTATATAGCTGTGCCTATTGTAGTCTGGTTTTTATCTCAATTTTTTCCTCAAGAAACCCCAGTATTACTGGGTGTATATCTTGTTTTACTAGCGCCGTGTATTGATTATGTCATTGTATTTACTCATTTAGGCCGTGGGAATGAAAAACTTATGTTATTATCAACACCCATTCTTTTTGTTACACAAATGCTATTATTACCTCTATACTTATGGATTTTTATGGGTAAAAAAGCAGCCGAAGTTGTAAACCCAGGACCTTTTATTGAAGCTTTCCTGATCATTATTGTATTACCGCTTCTTATGGCGATTGTTTTACAACTTTTTCAGTAAGAACTCATAGTAGTCAATTTTTATTAAATGCTTCTTCATGGATTCCTGTCCCGTTAATGGCTCTTACATTATTTACTGTTGTATCTTCACAAATCAGTAAGCTCTCTGAATATTGGGATTTGATTATCAAAGTAATTCCGATCTATATTGCATTTATGTTTATAATGCCTTTCATTTCACGCCTTATTGTAAAATGGTTTCGTTTGGATATTGGGTCAGGGAGAGCTGTGATTTTTAGTTCAGGAACACGGAACTCGCTTGTTGTACTTCCTCTTGCATTAGCATTACCAGACAACTGGAGCACACTAGTTGCAGCAATTATTGTAACACAGACTATTGTAGAGCTTGCGGGAGAGCTTATCTACATACGCTTTATTCCCAATGTAGTATTACGTAGCACAGATTCTAAAATGGACTTGAAGAAAGAGTAAATGATTCAGAGATCAAAAAATAACCTCCCATATAGAAAAACGGGAAGGTTATTTTTTTTGAATTCTATTTTTCCATGAAGGACTCTGATAATGTTGATATATAATATATAAAATGTTGAACATCTTATATATTAGTAGATCCAATATGTTCATATTAATATTTTATTGACATTTAATAAAAAAATCCGTTTGTCGGAATGATACAACGTTTGGAACTGATCAGGCGCTTGAAGGCTGGCTTCTCAGCCAGTGTCTCAGCCCGAGCATTGATCATCTTGCTACCGATCTTATCATCCTTTGCCCAGGAAGGGACGAGTCCCCATCGCAGTGCACCCAATCTATTTCCACCCTTGCTACCGATGATTGCCGGAATGTATTGCATGGGAGCTGCATTGTAGTTTGGTCTATACTCGAATCCATCAGCAATGGAAGCCATGTACCGTTCCATTATTTCATCCAAAGGGTCTGTGATTGAAAATCTTCCACACATGATAATGCCTCCTTTGAGACTCTATAATATGTAATTTTACTCAAATATTTAAGAATAGAAACGGGTAATTTGTGGAGAATATCATCCAATAAAAAATAAAAATGCAATTAATTGGATGATATTTATAGATCAGCAAGTTTATGTTTAGACATAAGTTAGAAGGAAGCGTAATTTAATAGTAGTTCGAAAGTTTGATTAAATTATATGGAGGAATAGTTGTGAAGAAAAGTTTTATTAGAAAGATAGGATATTTGTTTGGTGTTATGTTTATTATTGCTACAGTTTCCCTTACTTCAAGTACATATGCGGCATCGGTTGGCGATAAACTGACAGCTCCTGAAGAGGGATGGGTTAGATATGACGACAAAGACCCTCTAATTACATATACTGGAGCATGGTCAACAGATACAAATGCGGTATATTATAAAGGATCTCAAAAATACACACAAACTGGAAGCTATTCGTTTAAATTCACAGGAAATTCATTCCGTTTATTAGGATCTACGAACAAAACGATCGATAGCAGTAACATTCAAATCACAATTAATGGTGTATCTGAAACCTTCTCTGGGGTCAAAGAAGTTAACAATAATCAAGTCATTGTGTTTGAGAAAGTCAATTTACCTTTCGGTGAATATAATGTAGTGGTTAAGAATCTTGTGGCTAGTAAAAATATTACGCTAGATGCAATAGATCTCAAAATTGAGGATGTTAAGGGGATTCGACTTAATGCGGCTGCAGGAAATAGTTTGGTATCACTGAACTGGGACTCTATCCAAAATGCGGCAAGTTATATCGTTAAATATGGAACAGAAGCTGGGAAGTACACTGAAACTGTAACAGCGACAAAAGATGAATATGGCAATTTTGTTGTTACTGGCCTGACTAATGGAACCACTTATTATTTTGTAGTGAGCGCAGTTAATAATGGTGTCGAATCTGAATTTTCCAATGAGGCATCTGCAACTCCTCAAGGGCTGGTCGTTGAACCAGAAGAGCCATCAGGTAACCGAGCAATCCTTGTCGTAACTATGACCACAGGTCTTGAGAAAGAATTCGATCTTAGTATGCAAGAAGTAAATAGTTTCATCGATTGGTATGAAACAAAACAAACAGGAAGTGGTAAGGCATCATACGCTATTGATAAGCACGACAATAACAAAGGGCCGTTCAAGAGTCGTAAGGATTACATCCTATTTGATCGTGTCCTAACGTTTGAAGTAAGTGAATACTAATAATTTCTGACAGAGGCTACCGCGATTGTATTGCGGTAGCCTTTGATCATTCTTTTATATTACACTGAAATGCCTTGCTATTTATCTATCCGAAAGTATAGGTGAAAATCACCTCTAAACGTAAAGAAAGTTCTGCCGACGTTTTGCCAGCAGAGCTTTATACAGATGTTTTCGGATTAAGTAACATTTCAATATAAACATGTAATCCGTAGCTTTCAGAACGCGACCCTCTCGTTGCTTTATATTGGACAAATCACCGAAGCCTTTCTCTGTTCAACTCATGAACAATACATGTAGTTTGAAAATATTTCCTATAGGCTTGAGCGTCGAAATACCATAATGTCTGCTGAGCTAGTGTATTTCCAAAGTAGTTCAATACCCACTATGCGCCTGAGGCTTTTTAACGACCGTTTCCGCCGTAGCACTGGGATTACAATGATCTCAGTCGCACGTATTCTCCCTTGGAAGCAATCAAATTTCCATGCATGCCCTGTTTTATGATCCGCCCGTCCTTTAGCGTAACTGTATTTATGTGACTATTTCAATCATTAGTAAAGCTTCCAAACCACGTTAATTTCTTAGTCCGATGCGTCAGTTTTTGACGTAAGGTTTGATTTGAATTAAATAGTATTTTATTAACCTCTTCCATTTTTCCAACATCATGGTGAGAATGAGCTGGTCCTACCCATGGATGCGCATTTTGTACCCACTTCCCTTTTTTGAACCATGTCACACCATCAATCTCTTCTGACTCTACTTCCCCTAGGTGAGATTGATTGTGAGCTTTGAACCAGTCATTAATGCGTTCATCGACCCACCCATGCAATCTCCAGAACACAGGATTAACATGTGATGAATAAAATTCCCCGAGAAAATCATATTTGGGATTGTCCCACTTAGGATCAATATCTTCGTCCTGTCGACCCGACGATATTGGATCACCAGTTGAGGGGTCACGTGGTACTGAAGCCCAACGCATATGCATGTCATTATGAACTGTCCACTCGATCAGAGATCCAAGTTGACCGAGAGATAAAGTACTAAGATATTGCGGATTTTTAAATTCCCGATCCCACCACCTCATCCTAGACCAGTAATGCTCGTCTGTCTTTAGAGTCATAATTCTTCGATTTGTTGTTTCATCTGTTGGATCAAACCAAGCTGGTGGTAAAGTAAATCCATCAGGGTTTCCTGGGGGGCGCAATTTTAGATTTGGTTCTTGGTAATTAGGTTCAATTACTAATGGACCTGGCGCAGGAATAGAAGGCCATCCTCTGATAGGTTCTTCCAACAGAGAATTTACTTCGTTTATCATCTGTCTATGCATGAAAAGAAAGTCCTCACCAGATCCGTTATTTGTGAACGGTGTTCCAATTTCACTTATTGCTGGCCTTTCATTTTCAAGGTTTTCACCAGGCTGCCAATCAAGTGCCCGAATTTTGTCCCTTTGTACATCATCTAAAATCAACCAAAAATTTCTAACACTATGCCATATCGTATGGTGAAGGCGGTGATGTCTTGCTGCAACTAGATCAGTCACCTTATCTGGGAGGGGGATGACATCGCGCGGTTCAAGGAACTCATGATGTACTGCTATAAAAGATCCGACAACTCCTGCTGGTCGGTCTCCGTGAGGAACAGTCCTTATAACCGAACCAACAATAGCCTTTCTTTGATTTACACCATCAAGCCAATTTGGAACTAAGTAGCCAACATAATCATATACCCATCCTGAGGCAGCAGTTTCTTCAATACCTTCACCCTGAAATCTAATGCGGACGGGGGTTCCATTCTCCATTGAACCAAATAGGGAAAGACGAGCATCGTCCTGTCTTGGGGGGGCCGAACGAAATGCCAATTGTCCTCGTAAATCTCCTTGTTCATTTGCAATCTCAAATACCAACTCTCCTTGCCCGAAACGTAGTTCGTTAAAGTCTTCTACGTGTTCTGTGATATTAAAAAAACTTCGATATGTCCATACACCATGAATTTGATGTGACATATACACACCACCTTTTTAATTTTCATTTGAATATATTGTCCATTGTTTAGATGTTCATTCAACTGAAATAAATCTGAAGTCCGATCATACTTGAGAACAAGTCTAAAATATGACCGGGAGTTACCACCTTTATTACTTTAAGAGTTTCAATAGCTAGCGAAATTATTGCGAAAGTCATCAACGCTGTAACGACCGTAACGGATAACCAGGCCAAAGATGTATTAACGACGACCGTACAGTTGGATGACTACGGTAATATCACCTCGGTAACGGATGCAACAGGACGCACCACGAGCAGTACGTATGATGAGACTAGACACTGGTTAACGAGTGCTACCGACATGGTGGACGCGACCAACAAGAGATATACAGCACTTACACGGGATAACCTTGGTAACATTAAGCAAATCGTAAATCGTAAAGATAGTGCCAGTGGTGAACTGTTGACACAGGCTGACTACACTTACGATGCATACGGTAACCTGTTAACTCAGCGTATCTCGGATGGAAAACAGGAACGAAATGCGACGCTCGAATATGATGGTCGTTATCAAAATGCATTTCCAACCCGTCTGAGCATGATAGTGACCGATGTGGATGGTCAAACAACACCAGTAAGCACATCATCTGAATATGATACGACTACGGGTAGTTTAATCTCATCCACGGACGCAGAGCAGCGTACAACCAAGTATCGTGTGGATGCGATTGGTCGTACTGTCGAAGTAACACAAACGGACGGAACCACGCTTCGTGCAGACTACGATGATATCAACAATATGATCAAAGTCACGGATGAATTGGGTCAGCAACGCTTACAGAAATGGAATTCACTAGGCCAGGCCATCGAGAATGGTTATTTCTCAGGAAACAGCTATGTGGTGACTCAGCGTACCGGGTATGATCCGTATGGACGAACTGCTTGGACAGACGATGCACTGGGGAATCGCACACGGAATACGTATGACAACTGGAGCCGCGTAGTGATGACAACTGGAGCCGATAGTACGTCCACAGCGATGAAATACGATGATGTCGCTCGCACAGCAACCAGTACGGATGCCGAAGGCTACATGCAGATTGCAACCTATGATAAGTGGGGCAAAGCCATCCAAACGGAAGAGAAAACGCAGCTGGATGAGGTACTCCGTACACTCGGAAAAAATAAATACGACAACATCAGTGGTCAAACGCTGGAGCAAACCGATGGTAATGGCAATGTGACGGCATTCCGTTATGATGTCATGGGTCAGCTTCGTCAAGTGACCAGCGCCAATGGAGAACAGACGCAATACAGCTATGACCTAGCTGGTAATCTGCTCCAGACGATTGATCCAGCAGGTAACATCAAAGAGAACACGTATGATCAGCTGAATCGCCGGATTCAGACGAAGGATAAGTCAGGCAACACAACGAAAAGTTACTATACACCTGGCGGTAACCTGACGAAATATGTGGATCGCAATGGTAATACATTCACCTATGCGTATGACCAGCGCGGTAACTTGCTCCGTAAAGTAAGCTCGGACGAAACGATTAGCTTCGCTGTCGATGTCGTGGGTAAACGCACGAGC
The DNA here is from genome assembly GCF_051136285.1 of Paenibacillus amylolyticus. GTDB lineage: Bacteria > Bacillota > Bacilli > Paenibacillales > Paenibacillaceae > Paenibacillus > Paenibacillus amylolyticus_F. The sequence continues at coordinate 46,140 of NZ_CP194938.1, forward strand.
ATGACTGACCGTACGGGTACGACGAGGTATCAATATGACCCTGCAACGGAGCAATTAACCAAAATGACCTATCCGGATGGGTTGACTACTGAGTTCACGTATGATCTCAATGGTAACCAGACCGAGATGAAAGGGCCATTTGGCAACACCGTTTACACCACGTATGATGTAATGAACAGAATGACTTCGGTTGGTACAACTAAAGATGCACCTGATGCTCGCGACAATTATTATTCGAATGGATTGTTGAATTCGTCCCAGTCTCTAAATAATGTGAGTATCTTTAGGACGTATAACGGTCTGGATCTGATGAAGCTAGAGCAAGATCGTGGTCAAGATACAGTCGTTTGGTATAAATACAGTTATGATAGTAACAAAAATATAACAAAGCGTATTCAGAACGGCGTACAGGACGACTTTACGTATGATCAGTTGGATCGAATTGTAACAGCAAGTGGTAATAACGAGCAGTACACGTACGATAAACAAGGCAACCGCCTGACGATGCAGTCCGACAAGGAAGTTAACGCGGTGACCAGCGAGTATCAGTACGATACCAGGGATCGTTTGACCCAAGTTACTACAGACAATACAAAAGTCGGATATCAGTACAACGGTGACAACCTGCTGGTTGAGCGTACAGAGAATGGTATAACTACGCGTTACTACTACGATGATGGCGCTCAGATCATTGCCGAAGCCGAAGTGCGCAACGGTACGCTAGAACTCAAAGCGAACTATATTCGCGGTGCCAAGCTGGAAGCGATTGTCTATGCCGATGGTAGCAAAGCGTATGTTCAGTCCAACGGACACGGAGATATTACCGAGTTGCGTGATGCCCATGGCGTGTTACTGAACAAGTATCAGTATGACGTGTGGGGCAATCTGGAGTCGAAAGAGGAGACAGTTTATAACCCATTCTTGTACTCTGGCGAGCTATGGGATGATACAACGCAGTTGCAGTATTTACGGGCAAGATGGTACGATCCAAATACAGGCAGATTCATTAACGAGGATACATTTGAGGGTGAGCTGGATGACCCGCTCAGTTTGAATTTGTATGCTTATGTTGCTAATAACCCACTTATTCACACTGATTCAACTGGGCATGCTATTGATGGTGTTCAATTGAATACTTACCTTGATATTGCTACTGCTGAAGGAAATAAATCTGATGCATGGTGGAAAATTAGAAGTGTTCTAGGTGAACAAGTTCAAGGGTATAGATATAATATTTTTGAAAATAATGCGAGGTTCAAGTATTTATATAGCTTATCTACTGGAAGTTATTATGTCAAAAAAGATAACACTCCAAAAAAAAAGGCTTGGGCACGCGGTGAATTATCAAAAATGTTTAAAGATGTATACACAATGGAAGATATGATAATTGGAGTTGCACTTTCTACGAGTTCAACTAGTCGCGTTACTAATCTGATAAAAAACGATGTAGGGTTATTTAAATATGATAAGGAAATGGGCAAGGATAAAAATCTTCAAAAAGAAGCCAACTCACTAGTCAAAAAATATTTGGCTGGTAATACGAATCCTGGGAAAGGTACTGAGACTCTGACGGGGGGGATAAGCTATTTACGTGGAAACAGTGGAGCTAGAGTCTTTTTCAGAATGAGAGGTAATCAAATGCAAGTATTAGCTAAATCAAATAAAAAAAATGAACAAGATGTAATTGATATCATTAAAAAAATATATGGAGACTGATAAAATGAAAATTAAAAAAATAACTTTCCCAACTCCATTAGATAAACTTAACCCATCTAACGGAAATTGTGATGTTTTTATTCAATTGGAGGATAATAGCAGATACACATTCGTATGCACTACTCCTTTAGGTTTATCTAATTTCATGGAGAGGGAGGGAATTACTTTCATCCCCCCAGCGCAACCCGATATTATTGTCAAAGAACTGACAGAAAAGAACATTCAAGAGGCCATTGAAAGTTATGCTGGAGGTGACGCTTTTTGGTTAAAAATATTGTCAGTTGCAGATCATAGTAAAGAGGTGTTTGATATGAAAATAATTAATCAAGCTTTGAGTGTAACCGAGTGAATTTAGAGTGTATTATAGAGTGGATTTAGCAACATACTGAGGCCATCATTAGTCTGAGTTGCGTATGAAGTGCACCCCTTAGAATAGACATTGGATTAAACCCATGGTTTATCCGATGAAGTTCTTGAGGGTGCATTTTTTTTCTTTATGTCAGTAGTTTAAATTCAGTATTTTAAACAGTATTATCACATGATTTACTATAGTTTTCTTGTTCAAATTATATCTCTCATAAACAGAGATGAATTAAGAAAGTCGAAATATACTACGCCTTTAAATTACACAAATTATTATGTATATCATTTTTTGTGTGAAATTATGGTCATGTCTTTGTTAAATCCTTTAGGAGAATGAAAACTAAACTAAATAAAAATGTGTAGGATTATAAATTTAATAAATTCAACATATGAAAATTTATAAAAAAATCTTAAAATGCAAGTAATAATTGAAAAGAGTAAGGATGTTATCTGTAATCAGTGCTCATTCTCTCTCTTTTACATCCAACCTGTTTCAATAATATGTTGTAAGTTTCATATATAAGAGATATACTTATTTTAAATTTTGAACAATATAATTTTTAGAAATTAATTGGAGATGATATTCTTGGAACAACAAGCGAAACAACTTGTGACTACACAACGTACGTTTTTTAATACAGGACAGACCAAACCAGTAGAGTATCGGATTCAGGCTCTGCATAATTTAAGAAAAGGGATTGAGAAGTATCAACAGCGTATTCTGGATGCACTTCGTGCTGATCTTAACAAATCAGAGGCTGAAGGATTTAGCTCCGAAATTCGTATCGTGCTAGGTGAACTGGACTATACGCTGGAACATTTGCGTGAGTGGGCTGCACCGCGTAACGTTCCAACGAACTCAGCAATGGCAGATGCCGTTAGTAAAATTTACCTTGAACCTTATGGAGTTGCATTGATTATTGCACCATGGAATTATCCTTTTCAATTGGCATTTGGGCCGCTGATCGGTGCTATAGCCGCAGGGAACTGTGCAGTCATCAAACCTTCGGAGCTTACACCAGCTACATCTCGTATGATCTACGATCTCATCCAGGAAATATATCCTCAGGAGTACATTGCAGTTATGGAAGGTGAGGTTGAAACGAGCACAGCTCTCCTTAAAGAGAAGTTTGATTACATTTTCTTCACAGGCAGTACAGGAGTTGGCCGTATTGTTATGAGGGCTGCTGCAGAGCACCTGACTCCGGTGACGTTAGAACTAGGCGGCAAAAGTCCGGCAATTGTACATCAGGATGCTGATTTGCAATTGGCGGCACAACGCATTGTGCGTGGTAAATTTCTTAATGCAGGCCAGACTTGTGTTGCGCCAGACTATTTATTAGTACATGAAGAGGTACATGATCAATTGATCGAACAGATCAGAGCCGAGGTAAGTAATGTATATGGGGATGATGTGATGCAAAATGCTGATTTTCCGCATATCGTCAACACACGAAACTTTGATCGTTTGTCCGCTTTCCTTACGAATGGCAAGACGTTAATGGGAGGACGCTCAGATCGTGATCAGCTTATGATTGAACCGACTGTTCTGGGCGATATTGCCTGGGATTCACCAGTGATGCAGGAAGAAATCTTTGGGCCTATTTTGCCTGTGTTAAAATACATTGATCTTGATCCGATGGTTGAGGAAATTGTCAGCCGGCCTAAGCCGCTGGCATTGTACCTGTTTACTCAGAATGAAGTAATGCAGGAACAGGTATTGAATCAGGTTTCCTTTGGTGGAGGTTGCATCAACGATACATTGTTCCATATGACCTCGCATTATTTGCCTTTTGGCGGTGTGGGAGAGAGCGGGATGGGGTCATATCATGGACAACAAAGCTTTGAAGTATTTTCGCATCACAAAAGTATTCTTAAACGCAGCAAATAATTTTGTTTCTAACGCAATTTTTAATTCGATATTTGTCAGCAGATTATATGATTCGAATTGTTGCATGAAAAGAAAGAGGTTGTCCTGTAGTCAGGGCAACCTCTTTCGTATTACATCAGGTATAACGAATTAGTAAATTTAATAGATCAGGTGCATTAATGAATATCTCGGAAAAGACCGATGACCTTGCCTAAAATGCTAACGTGTTTCAACCGTAGCGGTTCAAACGTGGCATTCTCCGGTTGAAGGCGAATATGATCTTTTTCCTTATAAAACGTCTTCACTGTTGCTTCATCATCCTCAGTCATGGCAACGACAATGTCACCATTGTCAGCTGTTTGCTGCTGACGAACAATTACATAATCTCCATTAACGATTCCGGCTTCAATCATACTATCACCAACAACGGAAAGCATAAACACTTTCTGTTCACCTACATAATGAGTAGGAAGAGGGAAGTAATCTTCAATGTTCTCTGTTGCTGTAATCGGAACACCCGCTGTTACTTTACCCACAACTGGAATACGTGCAACGCTATGGGCGAACTGATGAGAATGCTCAGACTCTTCCTGACTCAATAGCTCAATCGCTCTTGGTTTGGTCGGGTCACGTCTGATCAGCCCTTTCTTCTCCAAACGATCCAAATGTCCGTGCACTGTGGAACTGGAAGCCAGTCCAACGGCTTCGCCAATTTCTCGTACGGAAGGAGGATACCCCTTCAAACGGACTTCATTTCGTATAAACTCCAGGATAGCCTGTTGCCTGCTGGATATCTTCGACATACCGTATCAACCCCATTTTAGTAACGTTTGGGAAAATTATAACATAGAACCTCCGTTCGTACAAACATAAGTTCTAAAGAGTGCGCATTATTTCAAGGTTTTTTTCTATTTAGACTCATTTTTCGCTGGAAAAGAGCGTTCAAAACGAATCTATACATCATATTAATTCGGAAAATGACGATTTAATGTCGCAAAAATAGCGAACAATTGTTCTGAAAAAGTCTTGAACAAAACAAATGTTCGTGTTATATTGTTTACAAGAGATAGGAACAAACGTTTGGAGGCGGAGTGGAAATGAGATATTCTACGTATCAGAGCATTTATGAACCAGTAAATTCAGAAGCTGTGAAGTCTAATATAGGGGAATTTAGACTGTTTATAACTCGGTTTAAACTTTCTCAGGGATTAATAAAACTGGTTATTGCATCATTAATTATATTTATTGGGTGCAGCACTGTTCTAACTGTGTTTGCTGGTAATGAGAATGAGAATGATCTGCTACCCGGAGGCAAGATCGCTGTATCTCAGGGAGAAACGTTATGGAGTATTTCTTTGGAACATAAACCACCGACGATGGACACACGTATTTATATAGAAGCAATCAAAAAAGTAAATCAACTGGAATCAACGACAATTCAGACAGGTCAAGTCCTAACATTACCTCTGTTTGTTAAATAAAATTCGGATCAATGTGCGTTGACGCGTGCCAACTTGACAAGCTGCCTCTATCATGTCAAAGTTAATATGACTTTGTATTTTTGGAGGGGACAAGCTTGGATATAGATAGTCTGGTAGCACGCATTAACGAATTGGCTCGCAAGCAGAAATCCACTGGACTGTCAGAGGAAGAACTTGTTGAACGTGCCAAGTTGAGGGAGATTTATTTGGGTAACATTCGTAGCAACTTCAGACAGCAGCTCGATTCGATTGAGATTGTTGATGACGACAAAGACCAAGGCCACCAAGGCAAACTCAAACATTAATTAATGAAACCTAAACATATCGTCATGATATTTAGGTTTCTTCATGTTAGTTGGGAATGCTTAGTATAAGGGGGAATATCGGTTTGCAGTATAGTTATGTAAGCCGATACAAGACACATAAGGGGGAGTTACATGTCGCGGCGTTCGTTTGAGAGAACGGTTCGGAAGAATTCGAAGCAATTGAATCAGCAACGTAAAAAAAGTGGTCAACCAATCACACGAGGTCCAGGTGAGGATATGTACAAAGGCAGAAGCCTGTTATTCCCCATCTTTTTGATTGGTCTGGCGTTTCTGTACCTGTTCATGAGTACTTTTTTGGTTCAAAAACCAATGACAACATGGGATTGGGTCACGATGTTGCTTTATGTATTTTTGGCAGTCATTTTTATGCTTCGCCGTCCTTACATTAAAATCAGCAGCAATCGGATCATTACAACGAAGGGTAATCGCGAACGCTCTATAGGTGTTGAAGATATTATCAAGTTCCGATTTGAACCAGGTACTGTTGTGATTGAACACAATAGTCGCGGAAAAAGATGGGTCTTCACCAAGTTATTAAACCGTTACGATACAGATGCAATAACCGAGCGATTGCAGAAATTTGCAAAAGCACACCAGATCACCGTGGAAACCATTGATAAGTAATTAATGTATAAAGGGGCAGATGATCGGAATGGCGTTGAAAGCGATTATGTTCGACCTGGATGATACCTTATTGTGGGACGAACGCAGTGTTCGAGAAGCATTTCATGAAACTTGTCTGATTGCGGCAACAGAAACAGGTGTTAATGCTGAAGCACTCGAAGAGGCTGTTCGTCACGAAGCACGTGAACTATATGAATCCTATGAAACATTTCCTTTTACCAAAATGATTGGAATCAACCCTTTTGAAGGACTCTGGGCGAACTTTACGGGAGGAGAACAACCGGAATTTCGCCAGTTAGAACAATTGGCGCCGATCTATCGTAAAGAGTCATGGCGCCGTGGTTTACTTAAGTTGGGTGTCGATCAGGAAGAGCTTGCAGAACGATTGGCCTCCCAATTTGGGGCACAACGCAGATCCAGGCCGCATGTTTATGAAGAAACGCTGGATACGCTGCGTCATTTGCAAGGAAAGTACAAATTGTTGCTTTTAACTAACGGATGTCCTGCTCTGCAGCAAGAGAAACTGGATGGTGTTCCGGAATTATCACCTTTCTTTGATGAGATTATTATATCGGGCAGCTTTGGTAAGGGGAAGCCGGATCCGTCCATTTTCGAACATGCTCTAAGTAGACTAGGTGTTAAACCTGAAGAAAGCATGATGGTAGGCGACAAGTTAACAACAGATATTCGTGGGGCACTATCTTCGGGGATTCGTGCTGTATGGATTAACCGTGAGAATAAAGTGAACAATGAAACTTATTCGCCGAATCATGAGATTAAACATTTGTCTGAATTAGACGGTCTAATCGCTAATTTCTAAAAAAAGTATACTCAAGCAAGTCTGTACACATTTCGTTTAATTATCAAACATTGGTTATGACATGAATGATCGTTTGTTCATGAGTCATGACCAATGTTTTTTTTGTCTGCTCATACTCAGCATATTTATGTTTATAAACTGTTGTTAGAGGTGATTATGTATTTTTTTGTCGAAAGATGTTGAAATTCAAAAACAGCTGATTTAAAATAAAACTAACATACTAGTATGACTAGTTTTTTCATATCTGTTTTGTAACCTCATCCAATCTAATTCAGATCATCTATAAGTTTATGTGTAAGTGTATGTTCAACCCTATAAAAGTAATAACATACGAACCCGTAAGAAACTGAAATGAATAATAATTCATTTATGATTTTGTAAGCGCTTCATAATGAAGATTTCTAAGTCTAACAGCTTTCAAGCAATATAAGCTAATTAGATTGCACAATCTTTCATGTGTTTGATTGTACATAAAAACAAAATTATGAGACCGTTTAGATTTTATTTTGTAGTGGGGGTGAATCGAACAGCACGGGTATCCTCTGCATTATGAGCAAAGATATCCATGCTAGGCAACGAATAAATATTATTTCTTAATCAAGTTATGGATCGGAGTGAATGACACATGGAGTCTGAAACATCTAAGGCAACTACACCGATGATATCTTCACGTAAAGAAAGTAGGCTGCGAACAGCCGGCGCATTGATTCGTAAAGATTGGCAATTGTACTCGCTGTTAGTTCTTCCCATCATTTATCTGATTATTTTCAAATATGGCCCGATGTTAGGCAATATTATTGCCTTTAGACGGTTTGTGCCAGGTGGCAATATTTTTGGAGAAACATGGGTTGGCCTGCGTTACTTCAAAATGTTCATTGAGGACCCTACGTTCTGGCGAGTTTTCAGTAACACCCTTATGCTCGGCGGGCTTGCGTTGTTATTTACGTTTCCGGTGCCGATTATTTTTGCACTGTTGCTCAACGAGGTGAAGAGTAAACGATTCAAGAAATTTGTGCAAACAGCGTCGTATCTGCCTCACTTTCTATCGATTGTTATCGTAGCCGGTATGGTTCTGCAATTAACGGCAGTGAATGGTTCAATCAACGGCCTTGTTGCTTTTTTTACTGGCGATAACATTCCATTCATGCAACGAGCAGAGTGGTTCAGAACCATTTATATCTCTTCAGAAATCTGGCAAGGTATGGGCTGGGGAGCCATTTTGTATCTGGCAGCACTAACGACGATTGATGATTCTTTGTATGAAGCAGCTCGTATTGATGGAGCGAATCGCTGGAAGCAAACCATTCACGTAACGATTCCAGGCATCTTGCCAACGATTGTCACGTTACTGATTTTGAACATGGGGAACTTCCTAGCTGTAGGTTTCGAAAAAATCTTGCTTTTGTATAATCCGCTTATTTATGAGACTTCAGATGTAATATCGACTTATTTATATCGTGTAGGTCTTGAATCTAGCAACTTTAGTTATGCCACAGCGATTGGTTTGTTTGAATCGATTATTGGGCTGACTCTGGTTTTCACTGTAAACGCAATTTCACGCAAACTGACACAACGAAGTTTATGGTAAAGGAGGAGCACCATGCAGGAATCCAGATCATACAAAGTATTTAAAGTGTTCAATGTTACTTTCTTGCTGTTTATCGTTTTTATAACACTTTACCCCTTCCTTAACGTTGTTGCCCAATCCTTCAGTAGTGAAGCATATATCAACTCAGGCAAGGTAAGTTTGTTCCCGCGAGGGTTCAATGTGGATACGTATAAAACTATTTCAAAGGACAACATGTTCTGGTTGAACTATAAAAATACGATCATTTACACGGTGGTAGGTACGTTAATATCCATGTTTATGACGACCATTTTCGCCTACGCCCTGTCTAAAAAAAGATTGATGGGCCGTAAATTTCTAACCATGTTTGCCGTGTTCACGATGTTTTTCAGCGGTGGTTTGATTCCTAACTACGTTCTGATCAATTCCCTTGGTTTCAATAACACCATGTGGGCACTGGTTGTCCCAAGTGCAATAAGTATATATAACATGCTCATCATGAAATCCTTTTTTGAAAACATGCCCGAAGAGTTAGAGGAAGCCGCGGCCATTGACGGGTTGAACACATACGGTATTTTGCTGCGTATCATTTTGCCTCTCAGTAAAGCGGTCATGGCTACGATGGTGCTGTTTTACGCTGTTGGACATTGGAACTCCTGGTTCCCGGCCTTCTTGTATTTGGACAAAAAAGAGCTGTTTCCAGTTACGATCTATTTACGTAATATGATTGCCGGAGCAACAAGCGGTGCTACTGCCGGAGCAACTTCAGCGGATAATCTGACTCAGATTGCCGCCAACATCAAATCGGTAACGATGGTGTTAACGATTCTGCCTATTTTAACCATTTATCCATTTGTACAGCGATATTTTGTAACCGGTATCATGTTGGGTTCTGTTAAGCAGTAACCTGTGCACACATAGGTTTAGAAACTAGACAAAAGGGGATGAATGGATTGAAAAGAAAGCCTCGTAAATTGATTGGTAAGATGATTCTGGCAATGACAATGTCGGCTGTACTTGCTGCTTGCAGCAGTGGTGCTGGAACAGGACCAGATGTTTCGGAAGTGGGCACGAAATCAGCGATGGAGAGTTATAAAGTGGGCAAAACCTTCAAAGCGACGGAACCCTTTAATCTTTCTATTTTATATAGTGATCAACCGACGTATCCTTACAAAAAAGACTGGCTCTTATTCAAAAAAATAACGGAGATGACAGGGGTTACGTTGGAGCCAACCATCGTGCCGATGAGTGACTATCCGCAGAAGCGATCGCTCTTGATCAGTTCTGGCGATGCCCCGTTGGTTATTCCAAAGACTTATCGGGGTGAAGAGTCTGCCTTTGTATCTTCTGGAGCTGTTCTGCCGATCAGTGATTACATCGATTTGATGCCAAACTTCAAGGACAAAATTGAAAAGTGGAAACTCGAACCTGAACTTGCAGGACTGCGTCAGGAGGACGGCAAGTATTACGTTTTACCTGGGTTACATGAGGAAGTATGGCCGGATTATACACTGATCGTAAGAACAGATATTTTTAAAGAGAATAATATTGCCATTCCTACAACCTGGGATGAGCTTTATACCGCAGCGAAAAAATTAAAAGAAATCTATCCTGACTCCATGCCGTTCTCAGACGGTTTCAAATTCAACAGTACACTTAACATTGCAGCTACTGGTTTCGGGACTAAGGCTGGCTGGGGATATGGAAACGGCTTGACCTACAAAGCCGATCAGGATGAATTTGTCGCCACGGCAACGACGCCCGAGTACAAAGAATTGCTGACGTTTTTTCACAAAATGGTAGCAGAAGGGCTCCTTGATAAGGAAAGCTTCACACAAGGTGATGATCAAGCTATTCAAAAGTTCGTTTCGGGTAAATCATTTATGATTAACGGTAACTCACAGACACTTGTATTGCATCGGAATGATATGAATAAAACGTTGGGTGAAGGGAAATTCTCGATTGCCAAGATTACGGTTCCGGGTGGGCCGAAAGGGCAGTTGATGTCGGGATCCAGACTCGAAAACGGTGTGATGATTTCTGGGAAGATTAAAGATAGTGACAATTTCAAAGCTATTTTACAATTTATCGATTGGTTGTATTATAGTGACGAAGGACAGGAATTCACCAAGTGGGGTGTAGAGAACGAGACTTACACTAAAGAAGGCGGCAAACGTAAGTTGGCAGATGATATTAACTACAATGGACTGAATCCTAAAGGTACGAAAGACCTTCGCATTGACTTCGGATTCTCTGGCGGCGTATTTGCTTACGGAGGCACAACAGAACTGCTTCAATCCATGTTTAGCGATGAAGAACTTGAGTTCCAGAAAAATATGAAAGAGACAAAAGAAGTAATTCCGGCTGAACCGCCTATCCCGTATTCTTCCGAAGATCGTGAACGTGTAACACTTATGAGCACGCCGCTCAAAGACTACACAGACCAAAATACGTTGAAGTTTATAATAGGTGAACGGAAGTTATCCGAATATGATATGTTTCTAAAAGAGCTGGAGAGTCAGGGCTTGTCTAATTATGTGAAGATGGCTAACGACACTTATAAGACGTATAAGGAAAACAAACAATAATTTGTATGATTTGAAGCCGAGCTACCGTTTCACTAAGAATATTTAAGTGGAACGGTAGTTTGTGCTAATATGAAGGGAATATGGCTTAGAGAAAGAGGTCAAGGCATGGTACTTAATCAAAAAAAGAGAGGCTCTACCCGGGCTTATTCTTATAATTTATTAAAAGAACGAATTCTTCATCTGCAGCTCGAACCAGGCACCAAAATTTCGGAGAAAGAGATCGCAGATGAATTAAAGGTGAGTCGAACACCGGTGCGCGAGGCTTTTATGAAGCTGGCGGAGGAAGAACTGCTAGACATCATTCCACAGAGTGGTACCATTGTTTCACACATTAACCTGGAGCATGTGGAAGAAGGCCGGTTTATGCGAGAGAAGATGGAAAAGGAAATCGTCATGTTAGCCTGTACTTCCTTTCCTGACGAGTACATGTTCAGACTTGAAACCAATATTGCCATGCAGGAAGTGTGTATAGGAAAAAAAAACTTTTATCGGTTGTTTGAGTTGGATGAGGAATTTCATCAGATTTTATTTCAGGGTACTGGCAAGCTACGGACATGGAAGATGCTGCAGCAGTTGAACATACCGTTTAATCGATTACGTTTGCTTCGGCTAACAGAAGATTCCAATCTCGAAGTGATCATCTCTCAACATAAAGAGATTCTACGGCTGGTCACAGAACGACAGGTGGAAGAAGCAGCTCAGGTAATGGAAGCGCATCTTAGACTTGTGGTTGTCGAGCAGGAAATGTTAAAGGACAAGTACCCTCATTATTTCACCTAAGGATAGATAATGGAGTCATTGTACTTCTATACTCCTGCGATGATTGTCCATTCTCTTACGATGAGACATAACTTAAAACACATCAATATAATCAACCCCCTGCTCTTATGAGCAGGGGGTTGATTAAGCGCGTTAACTTTCAATATAGATTAAGCGTTTTTGATAAATGTCGGATCCGGATAGGGATCGGCGATCCAGCCGTCTTTTTCAATGAATAGACGTACCGCAATAATCTGTTTGTTCTCCATCAATGTGAAGAAATGCGGTGTGTTTTCAGGAACAGATATGACGTCTCCAGGAGACAATTCTACATTAAAGTAACCTGTATCATCCGTTGACTTGATGACGAAGATCCCTTTACCAGAAACAATTGCACGGATTTCATCTTCCGCATGTGTATGGATCTCTTCGAACTTAGCCAGTTTTTCTTCGATGTCTGGTGTTTGTTCTGAAAGGGTGATAACATCCCAGATTTGATAACCGCGGCGCGCTGCCAGTTCTTTAATCTCGTAATCATAGGTTTTCAATACTTCCTGCTTTTGATCATCGGTCAAACCGAAGTTATTTTGCAGTTCAGCACTTAATTTGGAAGCATCCCACTTCTCATATAATACGTCATATTTGTTCAAGAAATTTCGAACGTTCTCGTCTCCAGTGATCCGTTCGTTCGTGTTTCGGATAACAATTTCAGCCATGCGCTTTCCCTCTTTTCCACTTGGATTAATTGATATTATATCGGATTGCTCAAAATTTGTCGATTCACAATTCTGCTTCATTCCTGCAAATTCGCGACCTTTCGGGAGCAAAGCCGATCTTTCACATTAAGTAAGTTTCTGTTAAACTAAGATTTAACGTTTTGCGGGGGTGAAGATATTGGATAAGCTTACTCTACACGATGCATTAAAACAACGAATATTAATCCTCGACGGTGCAATGGGGACAATGATTCAACAAGTTGATCTGACCAGCGAAGATTTCGGCGGTGAAGATCTGGATGGATGTAATGAAATGTTGGTGCTGACACGTCCTGAACTAATCCAGCGTATTCATGAGGATTACCTGGAGGCCGGTGCCGATTTAATTGAGACCAATACATTTGGTGCGACTTCAGTCGTGCTTGCTGAATACGATATACAAGATCGTGCACGCGAAATAAATCTGGAGGCAGCCAGAATTGCCAAAGCAGCGGTTGACCGCTTCTCCACACCAGAGTCTCCACGATATGTGGTCGGTGCGATGGGTCCAACAACCAAAACGTTGTCTGTGACTGGCGGGGTGACTTTCCAGGAGCTTGTTGACAGCTATTTCGAGCAAGCCCTTGCTTTAATAGAGGGAGGCGTTGATGCGCTACTGCTTGAAACCTCACAGGATACCCTCAATGTGAAAGCGGGCAGCATTGGCATTCAGCAAGCATTTGATCAAAGCGGAATTAAGCTACCATTAATGATATCGGGTACGATCGAACCAATGGGTACGACCTTGGCTGGTCAGAACATTGAATCTTTTTATATATCCTTAGAACACCTTAACCCAATTTCGGTGGGACTAAACTGTGCGACAGGTCCGGAGTTCATGCGTGACCATATTCGTTCCCTTTCTGGCATGGCGTCTGTAGCTGTGAGTTGTTATCCGAATGCAGGTCTACCTGATGAGAATGGTAATTATCACGAGTCTCCAGACTCTCTTGCTCAGAAAATTGGGGCATTTGCAGAACAGGGATGGTTGAACATTGCAGGCGGATGCTGCGGAACAACACCTGCGCACATCCGCGCCATGCGTGATACACTCGCCAAGTACCCCCCAAGAGAACTGAACGGAACACACCCGCCTGCATTGTCGGGAATTGAGCCGGTATATGTTGAGCAGGATAATCGTCCTTATATGGTTGGTGAGCGCACCAACGTACTCGGTTCACGAAAATTCAAACGCTTGATTGTCGAAGGCAAGTACGAAGAAGCTTCAGAAATTGCTCGGGCACAAGTTAAAAATGGAGCACACATCGTTGACGTCTGCGTACAGGATCCCGACCGTGAGGAAACGGAAGATATGATCAAGTTCCTAGAGCTTGTTGTCAAAAAGGTCAAGGTTCCGCTGATGATTGACACGACAGATGCTGCGGTTATTGATACGGCCCTCCAATATTCTCAAGGGAAGGCGATTATTAACTCCATTAACCTTGAGGATGGCGAAGAGAAATTTGAATTAGTAACCCCGCTGTTGCATAAATATGGTGGAGCAGTGGTTGTCGGAACCATTGATGAACGTGGGCAGGCAATTAGTCGTGAGGACAAGCTTGAGGTAGCCAAACGTTCTTATGATTTGCTCGTGAACAAATACGGCCTGAAGGCTGAAGACCTTATTTTTGATACACTGGTGTTTCCGGTAGGAACGGGTGATGAGCAGTATATCGGTTCAGCCAAAGAAACGATTGAAGGTATACGTGTCATTAAGGAAGCATTGCCAGAGTGTCATACGATTCTAGGGATCAGTAACATCTCCTTTGGTCTGCCGGAAGCGGGCCGTGAGGTGTTAAACTCTGTTTTCCTATATGAATGTACCAAAGCAGGACTGGATTATGCTATCGTGAATACCGAAAAGCTGGAGCGGTACGCTTCCATTCCAGAAGAAGAACGCAGACTCTCGGAAGAGCTTTTATACAATACAAACGATGATACGCTGGCTGCTTTCGTAGCCGCATTCCGTAACAAAAAGGTAGAGAAGAAAGAAAAAATTTCTAACCTTTCATTAGAAGAACGTCTCGCATCTTATGTGGTTGAAGGAAGCAAAGAGGGTTTGTTGCCCGATCTGGAGCAGGCTCTAGCCAAATACACAGCGCTCCAAGTCATCAACGGTCCTTTGATGCGCGGCATGGAAGAAGTCGGACGTCTCTTCAACAACAATGAGTTAATTGTAGCTGAAGTGCTTCAAAGTGCAGAAGTCATGAAAGCTTCTGTGGCCTATCTGGAGCAGTTTATGGAGAAGAATGAAACCTCTGTCAAAGGAAAGATCATTCTAGCGACCGTTAAAGGAGATGTACATGATATCGGTAAAAACCTGGTGGAGATCATCTTGTCCAACAACGGTTACCGGATCATTAATTTGGGTATAAAAGTACCACCAGAGCGTATTATCGAGGCATACCGGGAAGAAAAGGTTGATGCTATCGGCCTGTCAGGTTTGCTTGTTAAGTCAGCACAACAGATGATTCTCACCGCTCAGGATTTGCGTACAGCCGGAATTGATGTACCCATCATGGTAGGTGGAGCGGCACTGACACGTAAGTTCACCAAAAATCGGATTCGTCCTGAATATAACGGCATGGTTGTCTATGCGAAGGATGCAATGGATGGTTTGGACCTGGCAAACAAGCTGATGAATCCGTTGACGCGTGAAGAGATGCAGGCCGAGATGGAGGCGGAAAAGGAAGCAGATGCTTCAAATGCAGGTGAGGTTCAGGTGCTTCCTGAACTTACCCGGGTAGAACGCTCGGCCATTTCCGCTGATCATCCTGTGCTTGTGCCGCCAGATTTGGAGCGTCATACGTTGCGGAATTATCCATTATCACACATCCTGCCTTATGTGAATATGCAGATGCTGCTTGGACATCATTTGGGGCTGCGCGGTTCGGTTGAACAGCTGCTCGCTGCTGGTGATCCCAAGGCAACGGATCTGAAAGCGGTCGTAGACGGAATTATGCAGGAGGCAGTTCGTGACGGAATCATTCAGGCTCATGCAATGTATCGCTTTTTTCCGGCACAGTCGAGCGGCAATAGCGTCATCATTTATGATCCGCAAGATACCAGAAACATCCTGCATACCTTTACGTTCCCACGTCAAAAGGTAGAGCCGTTCCTGTGTTTGTCCGACTTCCTGAAGCCAGTTGAATCTGGTGAGATGGATTATGTGGGCTTTCTTGTGGTTACTGCGGGCCATGGTGTACGCGAACTTTCCACAGCGTGGAAGGATCAAGGTGATTATCTACGCTCACACGCACTGCAATCGGTGGCACTGGAAGTAGCGGAAGGACTAGCGGAACGTGTGCATCATATGATGAGAGATATCTGGGGCTTCCCGGATTCAGCTGAAATGACGATGAAGCAGCGTCATGGCGCGCGTTATCAGGGGATTCGAGTATCTTTTGGATATCCGGCTTGTCCGGATCTGGAGGATCAGGGCCCGTTATTCAAGTTGATGCAGCCTGAAGATATTGGTGTAGAATTAACCGAAGGTTTCATGATGGAACCTGAAGCTTCTGTGTCTGCGATGGTGTTCAGCCATCCGCAGGCTAAATATTTTAACGTTGAAAAAGCATAAATTCGTAAGTTGTCAGGCAAGCCCTCCGCATGGTCGGAGGTTTTTTGCTGGCAACAGAAAGAGGTGCGATCCGGAATGGAACTATATTTCCTGGGAACTAATGCTGGTGTACCTACGCTGCAACGGAATGTAACGTCCATTGGACTACGTATGTTGGATGAGCGCAGAGCTCTGTGGCTGTTTGACTGCGGGGAAGGAACACAACACCAGATTTTAAGTTCTCCGCTCAAATTGAGCAAATTGGAGAAAATATTTATTACCCATCTGCATGGTGACCATGTGTTTGGATTACCGGGTTTGTTGTCCAGCAGAGCATATCAGGGTGGAACGACTCCACTCACGGTATATGGACCGCCAGGAACGGAACGCATGATTGCAACAACGATGGAACTTAGTCAATCCCACTTAAATTATGATTTGAACATTGTGGAGCATACTGGCGGTGTTCTGTTTGAAGATGAGAGCTTTATTGTAGAGTCTGCCTTACTTGAACATCGTATCGACAGTTATGGGTATCGAATTACCGAGAAAGATCGTCCTGGTAGTCTCGATTCTGCTAAACTAGCAGCTTACGGCCTGAAACCAGGCCCGTTGTTCGGACGGTTAAAGCGGGGAGAGACGATTACACTGGACAATGGGGATACGGTACGTCCTGAGGATGTTTTGGGAGCGCCAAAACGCGGAATGGTGATCACAATCCTGGGGGATACGCGTCCTTGCGATAACGTGCAGCCTCTAGCCAAAGATGCAGACGTTCTTGTTCATGAAGCAACGTTTATGCATGATCTGGCCGATACAGCTCATGAGTACTATCATAGTACGTCCAGAGAAGCGGCAGAAGCGGCCCGAGCGGCGAATGTAGGACAGCTCATCATGACTCACTTCAGCTCGCGTTATAAGGATGAGGAGCAGCTTCAGCCTCTATTGGAAGAAGCGAAGTCCATCTTCCCAAATACACGACTTGCGAATGAGCACCAGCTTATTCCTGTAGTGCATGGCAAGCCTGATTCATTGTAATAAAGCGTGAGCCTAGAAGGATAGAACAGGCTGTAATAAACAACCTGCGAATAAGATGGGACTGAGGGGGAAATGTTCCCGAGGTCCCTTTTGCAATCTGGTCAGAAAGCGTGTAGGATGGGCAATATGAGCAGGGAAATGATCCGAATTATTTTCCGGGAAAGCGCAGGAAATGACAAGCTTGTACAGAAGACGCGCGAGATAAACCGTCTGTCTTCGATTCGGTTCGACTTGTTGCGTGTTTCTGTGAATATAAGCCATCCTACATGCTTGCATACATATTATGTTTGTTTTCATCGCCAGACTTTTTGTTAGGTTGAAATGTGAATGGGAGAAGAAAGGAAGTGCTGTGTATGATCAAGGCCTATCTGATCGATCTGGATGGTACGTTGTATCATGGCAGACATCGTATCGATGGAGCCGATCAGCTCATTCGGACGTTGCAGGAGCAGGGAGTGCCTTATTTATTCGTGACCAATAATTCATCCCGTACACCGCAAGGTGTGGCAGATCATCTGAATGGGATGGGAATTGCTGCTGATGCTTCTGAGGTATGCACATCTGCGGTAGCCGCGGCTGAATATGTTGCTGTAGAAACTCCTGGGGCGAAGGTAGCGTGTATTGGTGAAATCGGTTTGATCCAGGCTATTGAAGAAGCCGGCTTAGTTTTGACAGAGAATGAACCCGAATATGTCATTCAAGGCATTGACCGTGAATTTTCATATCAAAAATTAACGAAGGCACTCCGCTGGATTAATGGGGGAGCTAAGTTTATTTTGACGAATCCTGATCTTCAACTTCCTGCTGATGATGGATTAACACCTGGTGCAGGTACGATTGGGGCTGCTATTGAGGCCGCAACAGGCGTGCAGCCAACAGTTATCGGCAAGCCTTCAAGCATTATTATGAGATCAGCCATTCAAAGGTTAAACTTGAAAGCTGAAGAAGTAGCTGTTATCGGAGATAATATGCGTACAGATATTGCCGCAGGCGTGGCAGCGGGCTGTGAGACGTTGCTTGTTCTGACAGGCATTACTACACATGAGAACATGGATGGACATATTCAGGCCGTGAAGGCACGTCCTGATCATGTTTTTGAAGATTTGCATACACTGATTGCATGGATGACCCAACGGGCAGACCAAGCTTCCAAGAAGGAGTAGATAAAGAATGCCAGAGTTGCCGGAAATGGAAAATTACCGGACGTTATTGTCCGAGCATATACTTGATTTACCGATTACAGGAGTAGTTGTGAACCGTGAAAAGACGATTAATACAACTACTGATGTGTTCATAAGTGAACTAACAGGCAATCGGATTATATTTGTGGAACGGCGCGCAAAACATCTGATCTTTCACCTCGCAAACGGCAAACGCCTGGTGTTACATCTTATGTTAGGTGGCATGATGTTCTGGGGTACAGAGGACGAGCGTCCTGACCGCACCACACAGGTAGAGATTCAATTTGGAGAACATATTCTGTTTTTTATCGGCTTACGCCTTGGTTATCTGCATCTGATGACTTCCAAAGAAACGGAAGAAGCGATGTCCGATCTTGGTCCAGAGCCTCTGGATCGCCGGATGAGCAAGGAGCGTTTTGCCGGGTTGCTTAAAGGACGCCGGGGAACACTCAAAACAACCTTAGTAAACCAACATATTATTGCAGGCATTGGTAATTGTTATTCAGATGAAATTGCCTTTGCGGCTGGACTTAGACCAAGCTCGAAAACGCAGAATATTGCAAATTCGACTGAACTCACCGAGCGGCTGTACCACTCCATGCAGTCCGTGCTGCGAGAAGCTGCATCTGAGGGTGGTTATATGGAAATGCCATTGATGCAGGGAGATAACAAAACAGGAAAGTTTGACGAGCAGTGCCGGGTTTACGACCGGGAAGGCGAAGCTTGTCCACGCTGTGGGGGAACGATTGAGAAAGTTGAAATTACGGGCAAAAAGGCATTTTTCTGTCCGAAATGTCAGCATGAGGCTTAAAACCGGCATCGGCGCACATGTCAGCACCAGAGGTGGATTTTTGCAGGCGGCTAAGAGAGCATATGAGATGGAAGCAACGGCTTTTCAGTATTTCCCGAAAAACCCGCGCAGTCTCAGTCTGAAACGTCTGGATCTGAAGGATGCTGCACAGTGCAGGGATTGGTGTGCAGAGCACGGACTAGCATCTATCGCTCACTCGCCCTATCCCACGAACCCGGCACTTGGAACGACCCGTGGAGAGGCGGGTTTTCATGCTATTGTTTCTTCGATTCGCAATGATCTTGAAATTTCGGATGCCTGTGGCTCTGTTGGAACGGTCGTTCATTTTGGCCATGTTCAAACCAAAGATCCACTGGAGGGATATCGGAATTTGATTCACTGTCTGGATACCGCGCTGGAAGGGTGGCAAGGAGAATCCAAGATTTTGCTTGAAAATCAGGCAGGAGATCATGGACCCATGGGGACAACGATGGAAGAGATGATCCAGATTCGCAAGCTGAGCCGGTATCCTGAACATATTGCTTTTTGTTTCGACACATGTCATGCTTTTGCTTCAGGGATGTGGATTGCCGGAGATGAGGCTACTTTGTTGGAGAAGGGCAAGCAGCTTGGATATTGGGATGTGCTTGCGGCCGTTCATTTGAATGATTCCAAGTACGCATCCGGCATGAACAAAGACAGACATGCGAGAATTGGTCTGGGACATATCGGCTATGAATCCATGCAAAGACTACTGCAATCTCCACATATTCAACAAGCGGTTGTTGTACTGGAGACGGAAACAGGAGAAGATGGAACGCACCGTGAAGATATACAACTCATGCGTTCCTGGTTATAAGTTGGGAGGTGCGAGACGATGCATGTTTTTCTGGATGATTATCGTTCTTGTCCAAAAGGATTTGTTCTGGCTACCAATGCAGAGGAGTGTCTTTTGTTACTGAGAGAAGGTGAAGTTGACATCCTATCACTGGACTATGAGCTTGGGCCGGATTCGATGAATGGCGGTGAGGTTGCAGCGGCGATTGTACGGGAAAGGCTGTATCCACGCGAAATCTATTTACATACGTCGAGTATGTATGGAAAACGCCAAATGTATGAGATGTTGTATAGCAATAAACCGGACTCGGTGATGATCCATAACGGTCCGATGACGGGTGAGGTCATGCTACGGGTGGCTGCGGAGGCGGAGAAGCCATGAAGCCAATCACATCCAAAATGTTAATGCGGAGTGTATGGGAAGGCATGCCTCAGGCTGTATTTATCTATACGCCACTATGTGGAACGTGTGCAGCTGCCCGTCGTATGCTGGAAGTCGCCGAGCATATGCTGCCAGAAGGTGTTTTATATGAAATGAATATTCACGATATTCCCGAGCTTGTTCAGCAGTTTCAGATTTCGAGTGTACCGGCGTTAATGTTGTTTGATGGTGAGCAAGATGTGCCTTCCATGTTATACCGGATGAACTCCGTTGAGCATCTGCTGAATGAAATACGGAAGGCGGTGTTGAAATGAGTATTGTAACGATGGAGCAAATTTCGCTTCGCCGCGATGAAAATCAGATTCTGGATGATGTTCATTTGCGTATTGAACAGGGTGAACACTGGGTTATTTTAGGGCGTAATGGATCGGGTAAAACCACCCTGCTGGAAATGATGAATGGATATATGTTTCCAAGTCAGGGACGCATCGAAGTGCTCGGACATGTGTATGGACAATGTGACGTGCGGGAGGTTCGCAAGGAAATTGGTTATATCAGTCAAACATTGATTGAAAAACTAACCTTACGCGACCCAGTATGGGAAGTTGTTGCTACAGGAGCATATGCTTTTTTGCGTTTCTATCAGACGATTCCGGACGAAGTGAAAACAAAGGCGATGCAGCTGCTGAATGAGATGGGTTTCTCGAAACTGGCAGATCAACCGCTGGGGACGTTATCCCAGGGAGAACGCAAAAAAGTCATGCTGGCACGTTCGTTGATGGCTGAACCGAAGCTGCTTATTATGGACGAACCCTGTGCTGGCCTTGATCTGTATGAACGTGAGAAGATGCTGATCGAGATTGATCGTTTGCGTCAGCGGAATATGACGGTGGTGTACGTGACCCATCATGTGGAAGAGATCGTGCCGTTGTTTACTCATGTTGCACTGATCCGTGATGGACGCATTGCCGCGGCTGGACCGAAACATGAGATATTAACAGAAGATACAATTAAGCATACGTATGATATTCCGGTGGATATTCAGTGGCATGAAGATCGACCGTGGATACGCGTACGTTCTGGAGGGTAACACAAGTTGAGTACACAATCGTCTTCGGGAGAAGCTGATTTTTCCCGTTTTATATGCACTGCGAATCACGGATTTGCGCCTTATGCGCAGGAGGAGTTACGCCGTACTTTTGGAGCAGTTAAGAGCACTGTGCTTGTTCCAGGAGAAATTCTGCTTGCAGGTTTACCAGCGGCAGAGGAAGAAGTTTCGGCTAGACTGCTCCAAGAGTCACCAACGTTTTTACGTCATATTCAACCTGTTCAATTCCAAGAGAACGCGGAAGATCCGGAGCAGTCTCTGGAGAAACTAATTGCATTTATTTTGAATCATAAGGAATTGTCAGGTGCTCAAGTTGTGATACAAACACGCAAAACGGAAGGTTCGTTTTGGCGCGAAAACGCAGCTTCCTTGAAACAGACGCTGACTGAAAAGCTGGATGATCTGGGATGTGAGTGGGTTATTCGAGATGCTGAGTATATCATTTCGGTATTTGCTGCCAATGATATGTTATATGCCGGTGTGTCCAGACCGGAGCAGAATCTGTCAGACTGGAGCGGTGGAGCGGTCCGTTTTCAGAAGGAAGAGGGGCAGATCTCACGAGCCAAGTTTAAGTTGCTTGAAGCCGAGCAAACGTTTGGCATTGATTTTACTTCGTTTCACAAAGCACTGGATATTGGGGCTGCGCCGGGGGGATGGACATCATTCCTGCTTGAACGTGGGCTAGAGGTAACGGCGGTAGATCCGGCGAAGATGGATGCAACCTTGTTGGCTTCACCCCGATTGACTTTTTTGAAAAAAAATGCAGGGGATGTCCGCTTCCGCGAAGGCGAGTTCGATCTGCTTGTATGTGATATGAGCTGGAGTCCGAAGCTGATGAGCAGGCTGGTATCTGATCTTCTGTACAGTCTTCAATCCGGTGGAACAGCGATTGTCACGGTAAAATTACTACACAAGAAACCACTCGCGCTCATTAAAGATGTGATCGATACATTTGAGCGTTCAAGGATGCAGATTCAACGTTCGAAGCAACTGTTCCATAATCGTGAAGAGATCACACTTTATATGATTAAATATTAAGTGACTTAACTTATAAAAATTACTGCTTTACAACGGTTGATTTTGTGTACTATAATGATACCAATATTAACCATAACGATATGAAATTTGAGGGAAAGCATCCCGATGTGAGCATAACTGGATTTCCGGTTTGTTCATTTTCGGTGAAGCTTTCCCTTTTTTCATGTTGTTTGAAAGGAGGAATACCTATGAGACATCCGGCCAGGCTAGAACGAGGAAGCCTGCTGGGAGAAAGATATCGTATTTTGTCTATTCTTGGTTCAGGTGGGATGAGCCATGTATATGAGGCAGAGGATCTTAAGCTACCAGGAAAAATCTGGGCTGTGAAAGAAAGTGTCATGAAGATGCCTTATGAAGGAAGCATGGAGAAAGAAGCGGCTCTGTTGACATCGTTGCGTCATCCGAGGCTTCCGCAAATCGTTGATTTTTTTGTGCCTGACGAAGATGGTTATACGTACCTGGTCATGGAATACATTGAAGGCTTAACGTTAAGTGATTACTTCAAACAGTGTCGGGGCAAAATTCCGGTGGAGCAGTTGATGGAATTTGTTCTTCAATTGCTGGAAGTGCTCAGTTACTTGCATAACCTGGATCCTCCGGTCATTTACCGGGATCTGAAGCCCTCTAACATTATGATTACACCGGAGCATGAAGTGCGGCTGATTGATTTTGGTATTGCCCGCAGTTATAAGAATCAGCATGACGAAGATACGGTCAAACTCGGTACAGCCGGGTTTGCGGCCCCGGAACAGTATGGTTCTGGGCAAACAGATGCTCGTTCAGATCTGTATGGTCTTGGAGCTTTGATGTTGTATCTGATGACGAGCGGAGCTTATACCGAATGGATTCAAGGCGTGGAGAGCTCTATACGGGGTGATGTCCCACGAACCTACATTCCCGTTGCGAGAAGGCTATTACGATATGATGCGAATGAGCGGTTCCAAACCGCTGACGAGGTGAGAAAAGAACTGCTTCGAACACCTGGAGTTATGCCCTCCCACTCAGATCATCAGATGACGCTTGGTGGAGGGACCCGAGTGATTGCACTTACCGGGGCATCCGCCGGGGCTGGTGTTACGCATACAGCGATAGCAATTAGCCATTATCTGGAGAGGCAGAACTTCAAGGTTGCTGTTATCGAAATGTCACCACGATCTCAATCATTCTCACGTATTCAGCAAATTGCACTAGGTGGTAAACCTGTGGCATCAAGCAGGCAGTTTGCGGTGGATGGTGTGCATTACTGGAAGCAGTCAGGTAGAGCCGATATTTTATCCCTGCTGGGTGGTAGTTACCAATTCATTGTGATGGATCTCGGGAGCGGTCAGGATCAAAACCGGCTTGAGGAGTTTCTGCGTGCAGATCTGCCCATCGTTATTGGTTCCGGGGCAGAATGGAAACAAGCAGAGATCAGTTCTTTTGTGCGCACACATCATCGGTATCCACGGGAGAAATGGATATACTGTCTTCCGCTTGCCGCATCAGACGCTGTAGATCGTGTACGTAGAACGCTGAATACATCAAGTGTTTACGGATTGCCGCTGCAGCTTGACCCATTTGATAAGGAGCCGCATATGGATAAAGTGTTCTCACATATGTTGGGTCATCTGATAGCGAGACAGCCCCCAAAACGTTCATTCTTTTCACGTAAAAAAGTATATGAGTAGAGGAGATTGCGAAAGGAGAGCCTCTTTTGTCCAAATTAAGAAAACAAAGTCGTCAACTGGTTTATGCAGGACTGATTGGAGCAGGAGCTGTGGGTATGATCTTTGGAGGATACGTGATATACCAGTTCCAAACAACAGAAGATGTCAGGTCTGCTATGGAGGCTCGTTATCTGTCAGCGTATGAGGAGAAAGAAACGCAGTTGTTACAGCAATGGAATTCCGGAGCCCAAGGATGGGTTACCGTTAGGGATATTGAAGCGGGAGAAGCCATCTCAGCCGAGGATCTGAAGTTGATTGCCATACCGGATGCGCAAGCTCCACGGAATTTGTGGTCTAGTACGCAGAAACTGGAAGGACAGTCAGCCAAAATTGTGCTTAAAAAAGGAACAGCCATTACAACGGAGATGGTGTACGAGGAAGCACCGGCGTCGCCTGATTTAAGAAATCGGGAGCTGCAAGTTGTCCTACTGCCATCCTCACTTGTGAAAGGCGACATGATTGACGTTCGGATTCAGTTTCCGACAGGTCAAGACTACATTCTCTTATCCAAGAAAAAGGTGGAACGGTTAAATGCAGCGACATTATGGATTACGATGACTGAAGAAGAGATTTTGTCGCTGTCCAGTGCAATCGTAGATGCCTATTTACATAAAGCTTCAATCTATGCTCTAACCTATGTAGAACCACAATTTCAGACAGCGGCCATCCCGACGTATCCAGCCAATTCCGAAGTGTTAAAACTGCTGGAGAGTGATCCCAACATTGTGCGTCATGCTGAACAGGAGTTATCACGGCAAGTTCGAAGCTCACTTGAAAGCTCGTTAGCTGCGTCCATGTCAGCACCATCCAAAGGTGTTGAACAGGATGTGGCACAATCCTCGGTTACGTATAACAAAAGGCCGAAAGCACAAGGTTCATCCGGGGCTAACGGAACGATTTGGAATGACGGGACAGGCAATATGGAAGCGGGTCAAACTGGAGAGGCATCGGACACCATCCAATCTTCAACATTGAAGGAACAGCAGCAATTGCTGACGGGAAATGAGTAATTAAAAAGATTTTTACTTCTTGTAACAACATTAAATTGAGATTGAGGGGCGCTTATCAGTGCATATTTGGATTTTTGCAGGTTTATGCGAGAAAAATGACCTGATGTTATACCTGTGCAAAATACTTGCTTCGACAGGTAAGAGGGTTCTGCTAGTGGATGGTACGTTGCAACAGAAATATGGATATTGCGTCGGGGATCATCAACAATCTTTACGGATTGTCGAATTTGAAGGGTTTGATATAGCCTGTCATTTTGTTACTGGGGTGGCAGTAGAACAACACTTACAGATGAGCGGCGAGACTCTGGACAGTTATGATTATGTGTTATACGACATGGAGACTTTGCACTTTGCTTCAAGGAATTTATGGCTTGCGGCAGATGTTCGTGTCTGGGTGAGTGACTATGAGCGATACAATCTGGAGCGAGGGAAAGGATGGCTGGAACAGTTACTTAACAAACAGGAACTTCCTGAAGAGTTGACTTTCCAGCGAATGCTAATTCATGGTGTGGATTGCAGACTTGAAGCCCATTATCTGTGGGCCTACCTAGAAGGGAGTCCCTTTCAATGGACGGGGGAATCCTTAATCCTTCCATGGGATGAACTGAGCGCTGCCGTTAAGCTTGAAAATGAACATCATCGCTGTGTGCAGCTAGGCCCACTGTCCAGAAACTACAAAAAATCGTTATGTCGTGTTGTGGAGCAACTAACGGGGTGGGAGAATGTTGACAGCCGCCGTGCGATCAAGGAAGCAGGGAGGGTGAGGGCATGAGTACGATCACGTTTTGGAGTCCTTTTGCGGAAATGGGTTGTTCCTCAAGTACTTTGCTTAGTGCATACGCCATGGCACTCCAGTATAGAACCAGAGTGCTATTGATTAATCCAGGTCGGGCGAACTCTGGTATAGAAGCAGGTTTATTTCAGGATGAGAAAGTTTCAGCTGAGGTATTGTATTCTTTTGAAGAGAACGGTTGGGATGCCGTTGAACGACTGTTTCATAGCGGAAGTCTGAACAAGCACAATTTAAGGGATTACACCAAGCCATTGCTGAAAGATCGACTTGATCTGTTGACCGGAAGTATGAACTGGAGCGAGAGATCTGCGAGTGAAAATGCGAAGTTGTTAAAAAAGCTGATGGAGACCGCTAATCAATGTTATGATCTCGTCCTTTTGGATGCAGAGCGCACAAATGTTGATTCAGACTTACTGGTGAAACAAGCAGACTATGTTGTCGTTGTTCTGAATCAAGATATGAGGAATCTGGAACAATTTTTTGAAGAGATCTTGCCCGAACACCCGAATGAACGGAAGCTGCATGTACTCATTAATAAATATGATTCACATTCTCGTGCTACGCTCTCCAATATTAAGCGTGGTTTCAGATACAAGGGGAGTCTTTCTGCTATCCCGTATACTACCGGCTTTTTGGATGCAATGAATCGCAGAGACGTTGCCAGATATCTACAGCTTGAGAATCCAGGTGATAAAAAAGATGTTCGAAAAGGGAGTTTTGCCGCTGGCATGGGGGAACTCGCTCGCCTGATTATGGACGGTGCGGGGATGCGTACTGTGCTGAAGAGGCTAGAAAGGGGAGCTTGAATCTCCAATGGTTTGGAATGCAGTTATCATAACGATTATTCTAATTGCAGGCATGTATTATGTCTGGTTCAAGTATCGAGCATACAGTCGAGATAAAAGCGAGCGTATACCTGAACAGGAATCTTTTACGATTGAGTCATTAATTGAACAAGTTAAACATTCATTGCATGAAATAAGTCATAGTCAGCTTGCAGACGCAGGTTTACATGAGGAAGAGTATCGCCGTAGAATCAATCAGCGTGCTGAGATGAGAAAAGCACTCAAAGGTTGTGTGTCTGGAAGCATCAGTGACAAAACGTATGTCAAAAACCTGATTGCTGACTTGTTGACACGAAGTATTGGTCTGAACAAGTCTAACGTGGATGAAGTGATGATGTTCGCTGAACCTGAACGGTTAACCACACAAGATCGCTTTGAGATCGTCTTTTATATGTACCGTCAGCAATTTGGGACAGATGCACTTTCCAGAATGATCGATACTTATGATTTAGGTAAACTTCGACTGGAAGAAGGTACACAAGATGGCGGTAGTTATTATATTTCCGATCGAGACATTCAGTATGTATTTGAGTGTGAATACCGGGAATTGGAATTCAGAGAAAAGGTAGAAATTATCGTGCAGCGTGTGTACCAACACTACAAAGGATTCTCAGTCGTGGATGAGATCAGGGATCAACGGATCGATGGTGTAAGTGGAGGGGTGAGCGGGGTTCTCGAAACGTTCCCAAATATGGTGAGTCACACACCGGCTTCCTGGAATGATCTTTTGGAACATGCTTTTGAGGATGAACATGATGAAGAACCACTTAGCGGGATGGAGAGTGTCTGGATTTTTTATAAGGGTAAGTCCATACACCTGTCTTTCTTGAGTTTTGGCAGTATTCGAGAGTTGAAGCGAGTATGTCAGAACATCTATAAATACAATTATCCTGGCCAATTATCAGAGGCCAGCGGTTATAAGGTAAATGAAATGAAAGACGGCTCGCGTGTGGTCGTTGTGCGTCCTCCTTTTTCCGAATCCTGGGCATTTTTTGTCCGGAAGTTTGACATTCCTAATGCTTCACTCGAACAGTTGATTATAGGTAACAACGTACAATTACCAATCGAACTGCTGCAATATTTGATGAAAGGCAGTCGGATCACAGCCGTGACCGGTGCTCAGGGTTCGGGTAAAACAACATTGCTGATGGCAATGGTGAAACATATCTATGCCTCTTATACCCTGCGAGTACAGGAGATGGCATTCGAGCTGCAGTTAAGACGGATCTACAGTCGCCGCAACATTCTGAGTTTTCGGGAGACGGAACATATATCTGGTCAGCAAGGGTTGGATTTGCAGAAAAAAACAGATGGGACAGTAAACATTCTCGGTGAGGTTGCGAGTGATGAGGTGGCTGCCTGGATGATTCAGATGTCACAAGTGGCGAGTCTGTTCACCCTGTTTACGCATCATGCCAAAACATTCCGTGATCTGGTGTTTTCTCTCCGGAATTCGCTGCTCAAAACAGGTATGTTCCAGCATGAACATATCGCCGAAGAACAGGTTGTCAGTGTCATTAACTTTGATGTTCATATGAAGAAAGATGCAGAGGGCCGCAGATATATTGAGCGGATTACAGAATGTATTCCCCATCCCCGTGATGAAGGTCTTATGAAAGAGAGAGCCGGATTTACATTTCGTAATGTTATGGAATATCAGCATGGTAAATATGTGGCGACTGCCCCGATCTCCGCTTCGTGCATCGTGGATATGAAGGAACAGATGACACTGTCAGATGCTAAAAAGTTTGAGCAGTTTATGGGACATCACTGGGGTGAGACATATGAGCATTAAATGGCTTCTATTGTTGATAATTGGCATTTGTGCAGGTGGTTTAGTCATCACGTTTCTCATTCTTTATGTATTGCGGCGAAAAGAATCAGTCTCAACATACACAGCTTCGAATGTCATCAGCATCCAGGGCAAAAGGAATAGGGGCTGGGGAACGTTCTTGTTGCAGGCGTATCAAATTGGGACGAGGGTACCTTTGCTATCGGCGTATATTTTACAGGTGCAAAAAAGAATCTCCTATCGCTATGCCAAGGACGAACCAGCGCTTCGCAGAGTCACAATGACTGTTGTTCTGATTATTATGGGCGGGTATGGAAGTATCAGTGTTGCACTCTTTTGGTTGCAGCCTGCCCTCACTTTTATCGTTCTGGCCATCCTTTGTGCTGTCGTACTAAACAGTCTTGTGCTGGATATGTGCCTGAGTCGTATGGAGAAAAAACTGCTGGTGCAGATGCTTGATCTTTTTGCCGATGTAAGACATCGGTATCACCAACATGGAATGGTTGAGGAAGCACTGTACGAAGCGTCCGAGGCGGGGGCAGGAGAAGCAGCCGAACAAGTCAGGCTGATCTATGAGGCTTTAACTTCACCCGATCCCAATGAAGCACTTGAGCGGTATTATGAAGTGGCACCAAACCGTTTTCTCAAAGGTTTTGCTGGTGTTTCTTATATGGTGATGGAGTTTGGAGACAAGGACAAGCAGCAGGGCTCCATTTATCTCCAAGGATTAGGTAATCTGACTCAAGAGATTCATCTGGAAATTTTGAGGCGTGACCGGCTTGATTATCTGCTGCAAGGACTAAATGTGATTGCTCTTGCTCCTATCTTATTTACAGGGCCGATTGAGCGTTGGGCTCGGGTCAGTTTTCCGACGATGGATGAGTTTTATCGCAGCAAGCTTGGCTTTATCACCAAAATTTCCATTTACGTTATCATTATTGTTGCCTACCTGCTGTTACAGCGTCTTCAACAATATGATGAAACCCGCTACCGTTCTGGGCAGAAGCAATCGACACTGGATCGGTTTCTGTATAAACGAATCTTTTTGCGGAGGATGGCTATGCTTTTTGCTCCCAAACCTGGGACAACCGGGTACACTCAGACCATCAGGTTAATGAGAGAGAGCAATACCGAGTTAAAATACGAATGGCTGGCTATTCGCAGATTAATGTTGTTTGCAAGTTGTCTGGTTCTGAGTATAGGCTTGATTCTTTTGTTACATCAGGTCGAGCGTAATCATATATTGCATGATCCAATCAGGGATGATCGTATGTTTGGTGTAATGTCTGAGACGGATCTGAAAGTAGCTATGGAGAAGACTGCACTGGATGGAGCGGTTATGGCAGATGTCGAAATGCAGCAGGGAGCTACTTACGAGCATATTTCCAATGCGTTGTTGAAGCTTGCACCAGTCCAGCTGGATCATGATGCCCAGACGGCGGCAATTCAACGGATTACAGACAAGTTAGAGGCGTATAACAACCAGTATATGCGGTGGTGGGAGGCTGTTTTGGCACTAGTGATGGGTATAGGCGGTTATTATCTGCCAATCTGGCTCATGTTGTTCCAACGTAAAATGAGAAGCTTGGATATGCGCCATGAAATCTATCAATTCCAGACGGTGATTTCCATTTTGCGTGAGATGGATCGTATGTCTGTGGAAGAGATTGTGGAATGGCTCAATCGATTTGCTGTTATTTTCAAAAGGCCTTTGCAAAAGTGTCTGCTGCACTTCGAACATGGCCCTGAACCAGCACTTGAACAGTTAAAAGAGGAAGTGGGTTTGCCTGAATTTCAACGTTTAATTGATAAACTGCAGCTGGCTCTAGGTAAAATATCCATTCGTGAAGCTTTTGATGATCTGGAAAGCATGATGGCCTTTTATTTTGAGCAACGCAAACAGGAGTACAACAAAATCATTGATATCAAGGCAGGATGGGGAAGAATGATCGGTTTCGCACCTATTTATGCTTTGATCTTCCTGTACCTCGTTATTCCGCTGGTTGGCATGAGTTTTATGCAGATGAACATGTATTATGAACAAATTCAGAAACTGTAGTGCTTCACTTTAAGGAACAAATGAACATAAAATCAAACATTTCACTCTAGGAGGGTATTTCATATGAATAATGCATCAAGTGCTTTAAAGGTGGCAGCAGGAATATTTTTGACCATTGCTTTGATTACAATTGTGGTGTTGTTATTTATTTCGGCTCAGGAGGCAACCAAAACAGCACAGAATAACTTTGCAGATATTCAAACAGAACTTTCTCAAGCAGCATTTACCGTATATGACGGAACAACGATTAGTGGCTCACAAGTGACCAATGCTTTACGTAAATATGCGGACAAAGATCAATTTGGTATCCAGGTTATTACAGGGAAAAACAAAAGCGGACAATGGTACGGCAATCAGCTCAATATCTCTCAGGATCTGAATAATGCGGACTATGGGTCTGTCATTGCACCTGATGACAAGGTAGGCAGCATCAATCAGACGATGAGTGAAAAAGATAATCAATACGTTAATCCTAGCGGCAAATTCAAGGCGATTATTGTTAAAGACCGATCTAATGTTGTCAGAGGTCTGATCTTTCAGCAATCCTGACTGGAGATGGTTGAACATGTCCCGGAACACACAGCATCTGATGCTGTTCTGCACAGCGGTTGTCCTATTTGTGACAGCCTGCCTGTACGGGCAGTGGAATATCCGTATTTTAACCAATGCTTTGAACGACAGGGTGGAAACAAATGCAACTATGGAAGGCAGAGTGCATACGACACTTCAGACGAGCGGAATAGTCAGATATACCGGAGCTGAGGTTCTGCATACCGTACGGCAAATGACAGGTTCAGGGGTTCAAGTGGAAGTGAACGGTTATGGGTCTGTGATCGACCCGCCTGTAAATCCTTCAGCCATGATTCCAGTTGAGCTATACGGGAACTATCGAACTGAATATAAACGAAGTGCATCCGGAGAATTGTTAAAACTTTCTTTCTGGAAGGAGGTAGAGAGATAGTGCTCAATGCAGCATCCAAGTTGTTTGCGGTATTGCTTGCCGTGCTTCTGCTCTATGTGTATCCTGCGGCTGAGACCGCCGAACGTCAGGATGATATTGCGCGCATGACGGCGACCCAGAGTGTCACAAGGTTTGTCGATGCTGTCCGAACGAAGGGATATATCTCTCCTCGAATG
Organism: Paenibacillus amylolyticus; assembly: GCF_051136285.1. Lineage (GTDB taxonomy): Bacteria > Bacillota > Bacilli > Paenibacillales > Paenibacillaceae > Paenibacillus > Paenibacillus amylolyticus_F. The sequence continues at coordinate 78,284 of NZ_CP194938.1, forward strand.
CTGGCGGAATTCCAAGAGCAGTTAGCCCAAACAGGCAACAACTATGATATCTCCCTGGAACATTTACATAAAAAGTATGTGCCTCACTATTCAGATCCAATGAATCAAAACAGTTTCACAGGCACATATGAGATTGTTCATGATGCATACTATTTGTCCCAGATCCGAGAGCGTCTATACCCGTTATCCAGCACATTGTCCATGGATGACCCTGGGCGTAGATATACGCTAAACATGGGTGATTTCTTTACCGTCAGTCTTAAAAGCACTAATCGCACACCTTCCATGATATTAAGGGAATGGTTGCAAGGCACTGCCCAAGCTGCTGCGGTTTTTGCTTCTTATGGGGGCATGGTACTGAATGAAGATTACTGAGCTTTCCATTGTGTTTGTACTTATTTTCTTTCCGCTCTTTTACATACTAACGTTCCATACACATGATGCACAAAAGGCCAATGAATTGGCTTACCGCTACCAAACAGCACTTCAAACTGCAGTGATGGATGCTGGCGCAGTTATGCACCAGAATGAAAAACAAGATGATGAAGCAGGCTATGATTCTGCCAAGTTCGTGAAGGCGGATAAAGAGCTGGCTTTGTCCACCTTTACCCAGACGATGGCATTAAACATGGGAATACAGGATGATCAGATGGCTATCCAACATATGTTTGACTATATCCCGGCGATCATTATTCTGGATTATGACGGTTATTATATTTTTGCTAAGGAAACCGAGATGACTGGGGCAATGGAAGTATCTCTCAGACTGGTGTGGAGCCCGAAAAAACCTTATACATATTCCGATTCGGACGGCAACAGCATTAATTTCACACTTGACGGTTATGTATATGCTTATGATGCTGGTGCAGGGAAATGGATCGAAGGTTTTCAGCATGAACTGGCCGCGAGTTCAACGATTACACTGCTTCAGGATTCTAAAATCTTTGAACAGGTACGGCGCAGCCGGATCGTGACCCGTGTACAGGATGAGTTAGCAGACGTAATCAATCGCCATAATGAATTCGCCAGGAAAAATGGTATATCTTATTTGTTTACGATGCCTCTGATCTCACAAGAGAATTGGTACAACTCGATCAATGATACAGGAATCATGGCTTTTATACAGGGTATTGCTGTAGGGGATCAGAAGATTAATAATTTTGCGATAGGCGGGGGCAGACTGGTCAAAAAAACAGCAGTTGTTGGCGGAATAGATCCCGCGACAGGGATAAAATATCATTATCCAGCGACCTGTAAACCAGGTTTTCGTGCTGAAGAGGTATTTACGACTGCAAAGCAGGCGGCTTCCATGGGTTACTATGAATATGATTGCTCTGCCCAATTTTCATTACTTTCAGAAAAGACTGAACCTGTGCTAGAATAGGGGTTTGAAACGATAACTAAAAGTAATGTAAATAGATAGGAGCAGTCTCATCATATGAGTTTATTGTCAGTAGAAAACGTTAGTCACAATTTTGGAGACCGTACGTTGTTTAAAAATGTTTCTTTTCGTTTGCTCGCCGGAGAACGAGTTGGGCTTGTTGGAGCAAATGGTGCCGGAAAATCAACACTCATGAATATCCTGACGGGAAAATTGCTTAAGGATAGCGGTAAAGTGGAGTGGACACCTAAGGTCCGTTATGGTTATCTTGATCAACACACGAAGTTAACACCAGGCAAAACCATTCGTGATGTGCTCAAAGATGCTTTTCTCCCATTGCTGGAACTGGAAAAGGAAATGATGGCGATCACGGATCAGATGGCTGATGCCGATCCATATAAGCTGGAACAACTGCTTGAAGAGATGGGTGAAATTCAGGAACAGCTGGAACAGGGCGATTTTTATCTGATCGATGTGAAAGTGGACGAAATGGCGAACGGTTTGGGATTGAATGCGATCGGCCTTGATCGGGATGTTGCCTCTCTTAGTGGTGGACAACGCACGAAGGTACTTCTTGCGAAGTTATTATTGGAGAAACCTACTGCCCTTCTATTGGATGAGCCGACCAACTATCTGGATGTAGAGCATATTGAGTGGCTGACACGTTATCTGAAAGACTACCCATATGCTTTTCTGCTGATTTCTCATGATACGGAATTCATGAATGACGTTGTTAATGTCATCTATCATTTGGAGTTTGCCAAATTGACTCGGTACGCTGCCAACTATGATAAATTCCTGGAGATGGCGGGTATGCAGAAAGCACAGCACATCGATGCCTATGAAAAGCAGCAGGAATTCATCAAAAAACAAGAAGATTTCATTCAGCGCAACAAGGCTCGGGCTTCAACATCAGGCCGGGCGAAAAGCCGTGAAAAACAACTCGGCAAAATCGAGCGTATTGATCGTCCAGACGAAGCTGCAAAACCAACATTTAAGTTCAAGGATGCGCGCGCGAGTAGCAAAACTGTTTTTGAGGGTATCGATTTTGAAATCGGTTATACGTATCCGCTATTACCCAAGATGACGATGACGATTGAACGTGGAGAAAAGATTGCCATTGTGGGATGTAACGGTGTAGGTAAATCAACTCTTCTCAAAACAATTCTGGGTAAAATTGCGCCAATCAGCGGTAAAACATTCCTTGGAGATTACCTGGAGACAGCTTACTTCGAACAGGAAGTACGCGCTGGAAATATTACACCGATTGACGACGTGTGGAATGAATTTTCTCACCTGACACAGAATGAAGTGCGAGGTCATCTTGCGCGCTGTGGGCTTAAAAATGAGCACATCACTCGTCCTCTTAACATGCTGAGCGGAGGAGAGCAGGCTAAAGTTCGATTGTGTAAACTGCTGATGCGTGAAAGCAACTGGGTTTTGTTTGACGAGCCGACGAACCATCTGGATGTAACGGCGAAGGCTGAACTGCAGCGTGCGTTGCAGGAATACAAGGGAACCGTTTTGCTTGTATCTCACGAACCGGATTTTTATGAAGGCTGGGTCACCAAAACGTGGAATGTAGAAGAGTGGTCTGAAAAAGCACAATGACAAAAAAAACCGGTTGTGGTAATATAGGCTACAACTTCATATGAACACTAGGGGGGCCGCACGATGCGGCTGAGATGGAAGAATGCGATTCCGGACCCTTCGCACCTGATCTGGATCATACCAGCGTAGGGAAGTGGCGCGTTTCAGCGAAAACGATATTACATGATTCTTCAATGGAAAAAGGGATCTTTACTACATCGTGATGCAGACATTTCAATACTCGAGCAGACAGTTATAGGGTTACCTATTACACTTTTGATCAGGTATTCGTCGAATGTTTGTTATTGAACTGAACCTTTGTTTATACGCAGCCACTCCCCTACGGGAGTGGCTTTTTTTGATTATATATTTGTTGCGTTTTTTGTTAAGTCGTTCGGAGCCTGTAGCTGAAAGGAGGGAGAACGAGAGTGTTTAACATGATGTTTGAGGACAAGTCAAAAGTATCGGATGAACAATTAAGAAACAACTCTCTTTTTGAGCTGCATGTGATATCCGGCAATAGAGGGGAACAAGAAGCCACACTGAAGGCAGCTAAAGAAATTTGGCCTTGGGTGGATTATATTCATATCCGGGAAAAGCAGCTTCCGTTACACCAGCGATTAAACTGGGCCAGATTGATGGTAGAATCCGGTGTTCCTGTTTCTCGGATTGTAATCAACGGTGCGAACCGGTTTACGCCTGAAGATGCTTGTTATCAAGGGGTGCATTGGAGCCAAGACATGTTACACAAGGCAAAAATGACGGTGGAACCCGGAAACAGGCATGATCTAAAGCGCCGTTTGGGGGTATCTGTACATTCAATTCATGAGGCGAGAATTGCAGAAGAGTATGGAGCAGATTACCTTTTTTTCGGGCATGTATATGCGAGTGCAAGCAAACCGGATATAACTCCAAGGGGATTAGAAGCATTGGCGGAAGTATGCTCGGGTGTGAACGTACCTGTCATGGCAATAGGGGGCATCCAGCCGGATAACATTCAAGCTGTCAGGTCTGCGGGAGCCAGGGGTGCCGCTGTGATCTCGGGTGTACTTCAACATGAAAATCCTGCTCATGCAGCAGCCCTTTTAAAACAGTCTGTGGAAACAGGAAAATGAATGCTGCTCAATGCACAATCAAGGGGATGAGAAAATGGAACAGAGAGGAATGGGTCAACCCGAAGGTATTACCGCACCCTCGTGTGATCAACATCGATTTATGATGATGTCCACATCGGATACTTCAACTGACTTACCGGGAGTTTTTCAGGCAGAAACAATTGTTGTAGGTGGTGGAATTGTAGGCTGTGCAATTGCTTTTGAATTGGCATCCAGAGGACAGGAAGTGCTTCTTGTTGAGCAATCAGAGATTGCCAGTGGAACTTCCTCCGCAGCTGCTGGTATGCTTGCAGCAGATAGTGAAGAATTTGCACATCCACTTCTAGCACAGGCGGCATATGACAGCAGAGAATTATTGCATAAGCACAAAGATCAAATATCCGCTCTAACAGGTATGGAAGTTGGCTTGAGGCGCAGCGGGTTCATTACACCATTTCGATCATATAGTGATTTAAGTCAATACAAGGATAAACGAAATGTCTCTTCGGATTCGGGGCAGCATTGGTGGGATCGGAGTACGGTGCAACGGGAAGTGGCATGGTTGAATCGGGAGACATACGGTGCGTATTACAGACCACTGGAGAGTGAAGTTCTACCTGTATCGTTGACCAGAGCCTATGCGAGGTCGGCTCAAATGATGGGTGCCCGGATCTGGGAAGGGGCTCAAGATGTTCGTTTATTAGTGAACAACGATCGAGTCCGAGCGGTTACAACTGCCAAGGGAGAGATAACTTGTAAACATGTTATCGTGGCTGCTGGTTTGCAGGGGGAGCTACTGATGCATCAAGTGGGAGTGACCTTGCCTTCAATTCCGGTGAAAGGTGAAATGATTGCTATTCGGTTTCCTGCAGAACAGACAGCATACAGACCCGATCGAACGGTATATGCAGAAGACGTCTATATCGTTCCGAAGGCCAACGGAGAGGTATGGATCGGAGCAACCAGTCTGCCAGGAAGAAAAGATCACAGCGTATCTGCTAATAGTGTGCAACGATTACTTGGTGCCGCAAATTATTGGGTTCCGGGAATCAAGGAGGCAGACTTTTTGCGGGCATGGGCAGGTGTAAGACCATCCACCCCGGATGGACTGCCGTATATAGGCAGATGTGGACAAATTACTGGTTTGTACACGGCATATGGTCATTTTCGCAATGGAATCTTACTTAGTGCGATAACAGGTCACTGGATTGCAGAGATGCTGGAGGGTAAAAGTGCGGAAGAGATCGGGATTGAAGCATTGTCGCCTGATCGAATGAACAGAAGGGGTGTTATGCTGTGAATATTATCGTGAATGGTCAGAAGATGGAGGTTGACGACGGGTTAAACCGTGTCGACAAGTTACTGCAATCATTCAACTTGCAAGTGAAAACGGTGGTGGTTGAGTTGAATCGTAATATTTTGACCAAAGATCATCATGAAACAACAACGTTAAGAGAAGGCGATCGGATTGAGATTGTTCATTTTGTCGGCGGTGGCTAAGCAAGGTGATTCACAGGCGATGGTTGAATTTTCTTATATCGTAGTTGCGATCAAATCTTATTAAATACTAGGAGGATTAATGATGTTAAGTATTGGTAAATATACGTTTGAATCGAGATTGCTCCTTGGAACAGGCAAGTTTTCAGATTTGAAAGTTCAGAGCCAGGCTGTGGAGGCTTCAGGTACAGAGGTATTAACCTTTGCGGTACGTCGTTTGAATCTGGAGGAGACCGACAAGCAGCACTTTCTGGATACGCTCGATCTACGCAAGTATACGCTGCTACCTAATACCGCAGGGGCTTCGACTGCAGAGGAGGCAGTAAGAATTGCCGAGCTTGCACGAGCTTCAGGGCTTTGTGATATGATAAAAGTCGAAGTCATCGGAGACGGGGTAACGTTACTGCCTGATCCGCTTGAAACGTACAAAGCTTGCCGTATTTTGCTCGAAAAAGGATTCACTGTGCTGCCTTATATCTCGGACGATGTCATTTTAGCTAAACGACTCCAGTTGCTGGGCGTACATGCAGTCATGCCGGGAGCTTCTCCGATCGGTGCAGGCAGAGGTATTATCAATCCGTACAATCTGGAGATCATCATAGAACAGGCGGCAGTGCCTGTAATTGTGGATGCAGGTTTACGTTCGCCCAAAGATGTTGCTTATGCGATGGAACTTGGGGCAGACGGCGTTCTGCTTAATACGGCTGTATCGGGGTCCAACAATCCCGTTACTATGGCAAAAGCCATGCGACTTGGGGTTGAAGCAGGCAGACTGGCTTACGAATCAGGCATGATTCCAATAAAACGTTATGCTGCGGCAAGCAGTCCGGTGGAAGGAATGGTTCATACATGACAGATCAGTTACATCAAGCGGAGCAGGCCGATCGATATTCCAGACAGGAACGATATGCGCCGCTTGGCAAAGAAGGTCAAGCAAGACTAAAGGATAGCAAGGTTCTCATTATTGGAGCCGGGGCACTCGGAACAGGTATTGCAGAAACGCTGGTCCGTTCCGGTGTTGGACAGATTACCATTGTTGACCGGGACTATGTGGAATGGAGCAACCTGCAGCGGCAACAGCTTTATGTAGAGCAGGACGCCATAGAACGTATGCCCAAAGCGATGGCGGCTGCCAAACGTCTAACAGCAATTAATTCAACAGTTCGCATCGAAGGCCAAGTGATGGATGTACGAGTCGACGAACTGGAAGAACTTGTTGGGCAGGCCGATCTAATCATGGATGCAACGGATAATTTTGATACAAGACTACTTATTAATGATATGGCGCAGAAACATCAAATCCCTTGGATATACGGGGGATGTGTCGGAAGTTACGGTATTACGTATACGTTTTTGCCTGGTGATACGCCGTGCTTAGTCTGCCTTCTTGGAGAAGTACCTCTCGGTGGGGATACGTGTGACACGTCGGGCATTATTCCTCAAGCGGTGCAGATGGTGACAGCCAATCAGACAGCGGAAGCAATGAAATTGCTAAGTGGTAATACAGCTGCTCTTAGACGTAAACTGTTGTCATTTGATGTGTGGAGGAACGAGTACATATCCATCAATGTAGATGGGGCGAAAAAACAGGATTGTGCTTCATGCAGCCCATCAGCCACGTATCCGTTTCTTTCTGCATCCAATCTTGAGAAAACCGATGTGTTGTGTGGCAGGGACACGGTTCAGATTCGGCCTGCCCGGCGCAGACAGCTGGATCTTGCGCAGACAGCAGTTCGATTGGAACGGCTTGGGGAAGGCAAAGTAGAGAGCAATCCTTTTCTGGTGTCGTTCACAACAGGTAATCATCGATTGGTCATTTTTCAGGATGGTCGTGTACTTGTTCATGGAACAAAAGATACGGCGGAAGCGCGTATATTGGTTCATCGCTATTTTGGCTGAATAACATTAATCATTTGGCTTAACATCCTCATGACTGAAAAAGTCTGTTCCCGGCGGGAATGGACTTTTTCTTTTTATGGCATCCTAACTGTACAATCCATGCCAAGTAGCGACGGAATACAGACGGGCCGGGTGAAAAAAAGGATGAAAACAGCCATCATATTAATGGGGACTGGTGAGTTGGTGAACCGGATCATGCACTTCATGCAAGACGAAGGTTATGAAGTGAAGCACATCGAATGGTCTGAATTGAATGAGAAGGGTGATATGAAATCGACTCGTACACATTTAATCATTTTGGTTGATGAGCCTGAGCATTCGAATCAGAGTGAACAAGATAAAATGGCTTTGAAGAAATGCATGAAAGGCTTGTCCATACCTTTAATGGTAATAATCCCCGGGAATTCTCCGCAGCGGGTTATCGATTGGCTTGATTTTGGAGCGAATGATGTAATGGAGGAGCCCGTGCATTGGAAGGTGATGCTTGCCAGAGTTCGCAGTCTGCTTCGACTGTTTGCAAGTGCAACATATGAGGGTGAGGATATCATTGTGGTACGAGACCTCAGAATTAATCTTCGGTCGCGACGAGTAAGCCGTGGAGGACAATATCTGAACTTGACCCCTAAGGAGTATGAGTTATTGGAGTTTATGGCCATGCATCTGAATGAGGCCTGTACACGTAGTGATATTTTGCGCGAGGTATGGGGATATGAACATGTCATGGATACCAATGTAGTTGACGTGTATATTAAACATCTGCGGGTTAAGGTGGATAAAGGTAGAGATGTGAAACTGATTCAGACGGTGCGAGGAATCGGTTATATGCTCGAGAGCGGCTAATTTTAATAGAGAATCCACTATTCTCCAGTTTGAAAGAAGGCTTGTTTCGGGTATTTATAAAGACAGGATGACATGAAAAAACCGGATCAATTGATCCGGTCGTTAGTTAGAATGATATAGGGACAGGTGGACTAGAGGACGCGGCGAGCTGTAATGTACGTTCTTTTCCACGTACCAGAGTTCAGATCTGACAGGGTTACGCCTGGTGAACCGTATGTGTGAAGAATTTTGCCGTTTCCTGCGTACACACCAACATGTGTAACATTAGAACCGGTGGAGCGGCTGCCGCTTGAGAAGAAGACCATATCACCAACACGAAGATTGGCTTTAGAGACAAATTTACCTTCTTTGGATTGCTGTGCGGAAGTGCGCGGAAGATCTACACCATACTTTTTGAAAATGTACTTCATAAAAGAAGAGCAGTCAAAGTTTCTGGTTGTTGTTGTTGAAGCACCAAAGTTATATGGAGTTCCCATAAATTTTTTACCGTAGTTTACAATTTGTTGTCCTGTTGATACCGACGAAGTTGCGGCTTGTGCAACAGGTGCATTTGTCATTAATACAGCTCCAAAACCTAGTGTAGCGCACAACCCGACGGTTACGGCCTTTTGGATGAAGAAGTTTGTTTTCATGTAGTTAGTACCTCCAAAATTCGTTTTCGTTAAGTTGCTAGAGCGAGTATAACAGGTTTGTAACACCCTAGAAATTGGATACATAAGCAAAAACCTTGATTGGTCAGTAGTTTGCATGTCTTTATTAAAATACGATTAAAAATGTCAAAAAATTAATCATTGACGAACAGGAAAATGCGATAAATAAAAAACCCCCTTGATATTCAAGGGAATTCATTCATATGAGGCTATTTTAAACGCCATACATCAGGTTACAAAAAAGTAATAATTAGATACTGAGCAGCAGGCTATGGCAATCTTAACTTTGAAATGCAACACTCTCGGCGTGTTGCATAGGTTCAGTCCTTGCTTTGAATAATGAGCAGCAGACCGCTATCAATTGTTACTGTTCCTGATTCGTGCAGGAGCTTGTTGCTGATGCCCAAGGACTGCCCCATACGGATGGTAGCTTGATCCAGAGGATACATGAATCCTTCCAGAGATATCCCTGTGACCTCATGCGTTAACGGAAGCAGAGACACATAGGTATATCCGCGCTGCTCAACGATACAGCTGGAGGTGGTTAACGTCATATAATTGTGCTCGTCCTGGAGTGCACAGGAGATATGATGCTGCATAGCCCGAACCAAAATATGAACATTCGCGAGAGTATGGTCCATTCGTGTACCCGTTGCACCAAAGATGAGAATATGAGTAGGTTCATGATCCAGTGCGGTCTCAAAAGCCATTTCCGTATCTGTAAGATCTTTATGGATTGGGTCACAAGCTACAAACTCCATACTGTTGCTGCTTACGATCTCTCGTTCATCATCTGTAATGGAATCGAAGTCGCCTACTGCGATGTGTGGCTTGATGCCATGCTGGATTAGATACAAGGCACCACGATCTGCCGCAATAATGACGTCATCGGGCTTAATCTCCTGAAGGAATTCTTTAGCGAGCTGGCCACCTGTGAAAATGACAATACGTTTATAATCCATTCTATTTCATCCTTCCTTATTTATAGAGGGAACACATAACCGTGTTTATTTAATTCTGAACTAAAGGTACTAAAGGTTAAAACTATACACCAAACCAGTATAATCGACAAAATGTGGTTGCACAATTTCTGTACTCGCGGATACAATGGGGAGAGCGACATGGAGATGACTTGAAAAGTGAGGTTTGAACAGGTTGGACTTACACATTTTTGAAGTATTCAGCATTATAGGTACAATTGCATTTGCAATGTCCGGTGCATTTGTAGCCATGGAAGAGGAATATGACATCTTGGGCGTACTCGTTCTTGGGCTTGTCACAGCATTCGGAGGCGGAGTGATCCGGAATGTGCTCATAGGTGTGCCTGTAACGACATTGTGGAGTCAGGGCTCGTTAATTATGCTTGCACTGATATCGGTGGCCGTTGCTTTTATACTTCCTTTGAAGTGGATCGGTCACTGGAAACGGACAGAGGCATTGTTTGATGCGATTGGACTAGCTGCTTTTGCGATTCAAGGCGGATTGTATGCGGCCAACATGGGTCATCCCATCAGTGCTGTGATCGTTGCAGCTGTGTTGACGGGAATTGGCGGAGGTATCATTCGGGATCTTCTTGCCGGACGTAAACCGCTTGTTCTGCGTGATGAGATCTACGCGGTATGGGCAATGGCAGCGGGGTTTGCCATCGGAATGGGCTGGTTTACAACGAACATTGGATTGCTGATTTGTTTTGTAACAGTTGTCTTTTTCCGGATGTGTTCTGTCCATTATAAATGGAAGCTGCCGCGTCGTTCGTTGACTCCAAGCGAAAACGTGCATTTGAAGCCGGAGAATCTCATTCCGCAGCATACACCATCCGTGATTCCAGGTACATTGAGCAAGGGGGAGTAACATAACATGATTAACGTTGTATTTGTATGTCTCGGTAACATTTGCAGATCACCTATGGCAGAAGCGGTTATGCGCCACAAAGTTCTGGAGAAGGGGCTTGGAGAACAGATTCGTATTGATTCGGCTGGTACAGGCAATTGGCACGTGGGGAAACCTCCGCATGAGGGGACTCGCAAGTTGCTGGATGGATATCAAATCTCTTATGCCAATATGAGTGCGAGACAATTTGTTAGTGGAGACTTCACTGAATTTGACTATATTGTATGTATGGATAATTCCAACGCAGAGAATGTGCGAAGTCTGCCGGGTGGAGAAGACGCAGAGATTATCAAGTTCATGGATTTGCTGCCGAACGAAAAGCTCAGAGAAGTACCTGATCCATACTACACAGGGAACTTTGAAGAAGTGTACGAGCTGGTGAATGCTGGTTGCGATGTGTTGTTAAACAGAATTGAAGAAGAGAATTCATTATAAAAACCGCATTGGTGAAATGGCAAAGAAGCAGGAAGGCAATAATTCGCAACTCCTGCTTCTTTTTCAGTGCATGAATGTAAGCGTTAACAATAAATTGGCCGATAGTAAAGATAAAAAAAGAAAAGACGGCTAAGCAGCCGCCTGTTTAACAAATTTTGAATGGTTATTATAATGCTTTGATTCTTCCTACATTATCTTTGGTGTTCTCTTCAATTATGCTTCTTGCAAAAAGTAAAGCAAAGCATCTGGCAGTTCCTTTTGCCAAAAGCCCCACTGGTGATTCCCGTCTTTCTCCTGATAGGAGACGAGAGCACCACGTTTCTCCAGCAGATCGCGGGTATCCCGATTCAGCTGCACAAAATCATACGTTCCAGTATCAGCTTCAAAGGCCGTTTCCTGCAAACCAACAATCATCCAGATCGACAACCAGGACAGGTCTTCAGCTGCAGCGTAGATTTCCTGGGAAGCAGAGTAGAAGGCACCGGACATGCTGATGACGCGGGTAAACAGCTCAGGGTACATCAACGCCAGATGAAGCGAAACACTACCGCCCAGCGAGTCACCGGCAAGAATACGTTCCTGCGGAGAGCGTCTTACAGGATATTTCTCTTCTACATAGGGAATAATCTCTTCTGCGAAGCACTTCGTGTAGTCTTTGAATCGGCTGCCAAAAGGAGCGTACTCTTGAGTCCTTACAGAGACGTCCACTTGAACCCCTACAATAATGAAAGGTTCGGCGCCTTCATCGAGAATGATGCGATTCGCGGTGGTGGCAATTCGGCCAAAGTTGAAAAATTCCTCGCCATCCTGACAATATACGACAGGGTAGCTAAGCAACTCATTATAGCCTGGGGGAAGATAAATACGCAGAGTGCGTTTCTCACCGAGAAAACGACTCTCGATCTCTTCTTTAACAATTGTGCGTTTCAAATAGCGGGAATCCGTCATAAAACGTCACCTTTCCGGGTTATTTTTGCATTCGACCTTGCAATACGGTAAGATTAACCTGGTGCGAGGATAGGTCAAACACGTAATCATGTATTATGCTGTTATACCAATATTAAACCTCTGTTATACATACAATCCGAAAGGAAACATAAAAATATTACGGATTTCTTTGACGTATGCAGTGAAACAGGTGTATAATAATAATATAACAGCGGAACTTGATATTCAAATTTTTTGTTGAGGTGAAGAAAAAAATGAGCAAGGTTCCTTATGAAGTGTATACAGAGGATGTAGAAGCTCTGTCCGTGCTGTCTCCTGACGGCGAAATTGTTAACAAAGACATGATGCCTAAGCTTTCCGATGATCAATTAAAAGAAATTATGTACCGCATGGTATTTACCCGTACTTGGGATGACCGTGCAGTAAACCTGGGCCGTCAAGGTCGTCTTGGTTTCTATGCTCCAGTATCTGGTCAAGAAGCTACAATGGTTGGTAGTGAATTTGCAATTGAAAAAGAAGACTTTGTATGTCCTGGCTATCGTGACATTCCGCAACTCGTATGGCATGGACTTCCTCTTTATCAAGCATTCTTGTACTCCCGTGGACACCAACATGGTGGACAAATTCCGGATGGCGTTAACGTGTTGATGCCGCAAATCATCATTGGTGCTCAAATCCTGCACGCAATGGGTATTGCTATGGGTTACAAATTGAAGAAACAAAAACAAGTAGTTATCACATACACAGGTGATGGCGGTTCTTCCGAAGGTGACTTCTACGAAGGTCTGAACTACGCTGGTGTATACAAACTGCCTGTAATCTTCTTCGTACAAAACAACGGCTATGCCATCACAACTCCTTTTGCTAAACAAACAGCAGCTCTGTCCATCGCTCACAAAGCGGTAGCAGCAGGTATCAAAGGTGTTAAAGTTGACGGTATGGACATCTTCGCTGTTATCAAAGCGGTTCAGGAAGCTGCTGAGCGCGGACGTAACGGAGAAGGCGCAACGTTGATCGAAGCAGTAACCTATCGTTTCCGTCCACACTCCCTTTCGGATGATGCTTCCAAGTATCGTACAAAAGAAGAGGAAGCAGAGTGGAGCGAAAAAGATCCTATCGCACGTTTCGCTAAGTATCTGGAGAAAAAAGGTCTGTGGACTGAAGAAGATACAGCACGTGTGAAAGAAGAAGCAAAAGCAAAAGTGAACGAAGAGATTAAAAAAGCGGAAAAAACCGAGAAAATGACGATTTCAGGCTTGATCGACAGCATGTTCGAACAAACGCCTAAGCACTTGGAAGAGCAAAAAGCTGATTTCCAATAAGTTTTTTCCGATAAAGCATAAACATCCGGCACCGCTTCTGGTGTCCCGGTATACATGTATGAATTCAAATGTGAACTGTCAATGTTTAAGGAGGAAATGAAGCAAATGGCACAATTGAACATGAAAGAAGCAATTCGTGATGCGCTTCGCGTAGAGTTGAAACGTGACCCTAACGTTTTGCTTTTCGGTGAAGACGTAGGTAATGTAGGCGGCGTTTTCCGTGTAACGGAAGGTTTACAAAAAGAGTTTGGCGAAGAGCGTGTATTTGATACACCGCTGGCTGAATCCGCAATCGGCGGTCTGGCTGTAGGTTTGGGTATTCAAGGCTTCCGTCCGGTAGCTGAGATTCAATTCGTAGGTTTCATCTTCGAAGCCCTTGACCAAATGGTGGTTCAAGCTGCTCGTATGCGTTTCCGCTCCGGCGGTAAATACAATTCTCCAATCGTATTCCGCACACCATTTGGTGGCGGCGTAAAAGCGGCTGAATTGCACACAGACTCTCTGGAAGGTTTGCTCACGCAAACTCCGGGTATTAAAGTGGTAGTTCCTTCTAACCCTTACGATGCAAAAGGTCTGATGATCGCTTCTATCCGTGACAACGATCCTGTATTCTTCATGGAGCACTTGAATCTGTATCATGCTTTCCGTGCAGAAGTTCCTGAAGAAGACTATGTTGTTGAACTGGGTAAAGCAAACGTTGTTCGTGAAGGTTCTGATGTAACGATCATTACTTACGGTATGATGGTTCATACTTCTGTAAAAGCTGCAGAAGAGCTTGAAAAACAAGGTATCAAAGTTGAAGTTATCGACCTTCGTACGATCAGCCCGATCGATATCGATACGGTTGTTGCTTCCGTTAAGAAAACAAACCGTGCGATTGTTGTACAAGAAGCTCAAAAGAGCGCAGGTGTTGCGGCTGAAGTCATTGCACAAATCAATGAAAAAGCGATCCTGCACTTGGAAGCACCGGTTCTGCGTGTAGCTGGCCCGGATACAGTATATCCTTTTGCACAAATCGAAGATACATGGCTGCCTAACCCTGCGCGCATCATTGCAGCGGTTAACAAAGTCGTTAATTTCTAATTCAATCATCTGACATGCCGCAAGGCGCAGTATGGTGATTCACATCGCAGCACAGGCTGCACTGTAAACAGCCATTAGCCCCTTGATTGACAGTTATTTGCACTCGCAGTAACAGTTAGTTTTTGGAGTTAAGGGTTGTTTTCAGGATTGAGCACATAATCAAGGAGGTTTTTCAGTTGGCTAAATTTGAATATAAATTCCCTGAACTGGGCGAAGGCCTTCACGAAGGCGAAATCATCAAGATGCACATCAAAGTCGGGGACAAAGTAACTGATGACGATATCATCATGGAAGTACAGAACGACAAAGCGGTCGTTGAGGTTCCTTGCCCGGTTAACGGAACAGTAACTGAAGTTTTCGCTAAAGACGGTCAAGTCTGCCATGTTGGTGAAGTTGTAGCGATTATCGATGCTGAAGGCGAATTGCCTGAGCAAGACGACGCTCCTGCTGAAGACCAAGGTGCACAAGAGAAAGAAGCAGCACAAGGCGGAGCGGACACAAGTGGTTCATCTGCAGCAGCTTCCAGCTCCAATGCAGCTCAAGAAGGCGGCAACAATAACGTTCCTGCAGTACCTGCTAAAGACGTTTTGGCTACGCCAAGCGTACGCAAATTTGCTCGTGAGCAAGGTGTAGACATCGCTCAGGTTAACGGCACTGGCAACAACGGTAAAGTTACCAAAGAAGATGTGGAATCCTTCAAAAATGGTGGCGGTTCTTCCGCAGCAGCATCTTCCGAAGCTCCGGCTCAAGAAGAGAAAAAATCTGCAGCACCTGCAGCGGCAGCAGCTGATCAATACCTTGAAGAAGAGCGCGTACCATTCAAAGGTATTCGTAAAGCGATCTCCAATGCAATGGTTAAATCGGCTTACACTGCACCACACGTTACAATCATGGACGAAGTGGACGTAACTGAGCTTGTTGCTTTCCGTACACGTATGAAACCAATCGCAGAGAAAAAAGGTACAAAAGTTACTTACTTGCCATTCATCGTAAAAGCATTGGTTGCAGCTTCCCGTCAATTCCCTGCTTTGAACGCAATGATTGATGAAGAAGCCAATGAAATTGTGTACAAAAAATACTACAACATCGGTATCGCTACTGATACAGACAACGGTTTGATCGTTCCTGTAATCAAAGATGCTGATCGCAAATCCATCTGGATGATCGCTGATTCCATTCGTGATCTGGCAGCTCGTGGACGCGATGGCAAACTGAGCGCGAACGAAATGAGAGGAAGCACAATCTCCATCAGTAACATCGGTTCTGCTGGCGGTATGTTCTTCACTCCAATCATCAACTTCCCAGAAGTTGCAATCCTGGGTACAGGACGCATCAGCGAAAAAGCGGTTATCAAAAACGGCGAAGTTGTTGCAGCACCTGTAATGGCATTGTCCTTGAGCTTCGACCACCGTATCATCGATGGCGCAACAGCACAAAACTTTATGAATTACATTAAACAGCTGCTCGCTAACCCTGAGCTGCTTGTTATGGAGGTGTAAGATATGGTAGTAGGCGACGCTTCTCTTAATATCGACACATTAGTAATTGGTGCAGGACCTGGTGGCTATGTAGCTGCCATCCGTGCTGCACAACTGGGCCAAAGCGTATTGATCGTAGACAAATCCGAGCTGGGCGGTGTATGTTTGAACCGCGGATGTATCCCATCCAAAGCTCTGATCTCGGCTGCACACCAATATGAATCCGCACTCCACGGCGAAGCATTTGGTATCTCCGCAGAGAACGTAAAAGTGGATTTTGGCAAAACTCAAGAATTCAAAAACGGCGTTGTTAAGAAAATGACTGGCGGCGTAGCTGGTTTGCTCAAAGGCAACAAAGTTGAAGTTTTCAACGGTGAATGCATGTTCATCAACGAAAACGAAGCGCGTGTATTCAACGATCATGAATCTCCGCGTTACAAATTCAAAAATGCAATTATTGCAACAGGTTCCCGTCCAATCGAACTGAAACCTTTCCCGTTTGGCGGACGCATCTTGTCTTCGACAGAAGCTTTGAACCTGCCTGAAGTACCAAAAAGCATGATCGTTATCGGCGGCGGCTACATAGGTGCTGAGCTTGGTCAAATGTACTCCAAATTCGGTTCGAAAGTAACGATTATCGAAGGTTTGGATACTGTATTGCCAGGTTTCGATAAAGACATGACTAGCCTTGTGGCTAAAAACATGAAGAAAACAGGCATCGAAATCGTAACGGGTGCAAAAGCAGAAAGCGCTGAGCAAACAGATAAAGATGTAACTGTTAAATATTCTGTAAATGGTGAGTCCAAAGAAGTAACTGCAGATTACCTGCTCGTTACTGTAGGACGTCGTCCAAACACAGATGGAGAACTGGGTCTTGATATGATCGGTGTTGACGTTGACGAGCGTGGTTTCGTTAAAGTTGACCACCAAGGTCGCACAAGTATTCCTCACATCTTCGCAATTGGTGATATCGTATCCGGTCTCGCTCTTGCACACAAAGCTTCTTATGAGGGTAAAGTGGCTGCGGAAGCAATCGCTGGACAACCATCTGTAGTAGACTACAAATGTATGCCAGCAGTTGTGTTCACAGATCCTGAATGCTCTAGCGTAGGTTACACGGAGAAAGAAGCAAAAGAAAAAGGTTATAAAGTGAAATCAGGCAAATTCCCTTACGCGGGTAATGGCCGTGCAGTATCTTTGAACCATGCTGAAGGCTTCGTGAAAATCGTTGCTGACGAAGAAAGTGGCCTTGTATTGGGTTGCCAAATCGTTGGCCTGGAAGCTTCCAACTTGATTGCTGAGCTTGGTCTTGCAATCGAGATGGGTGCAACTTTGGAAGATCTGGCGCTGACTATTCACGCTCACCCAACTTTGGGCGAAATCGTGATGGAAGCAGCGGAATTGGTAATGGGTCACCCGATCCACATTATCTCCCGCTAAGATCATCGAAGCATCGGATTCGTCCGGCATTATATTTACATTCAAAAGAGACGAATGGCGCTAACGCGTTGTTCGTCTCTTTTTTGAGTTGTAATTGAGAAGATCAGGATATCGGTGTGCATAAAATGATGGAAGAATACACTCCTCAACTTGTTTAGTGAATTCATTTCATCCTAGTACTCAATTGTGGTACACTTTAGTAATGATCAGACTTGAGAAGTCTGCACCCTAATGGGTATGAGTGAGTGTGCAACATATATAGAGATGCGAGGAGATACCAACATGAAAAACTATCTCGATTTATTACAAGATATATTGGATAATGGCGTGCACAAAGGGGATCGTACTGGAACGGGAACGCAATCCGTATTTGGCAGACAGCTTCGATACGACTTGTCCGAAGGTTTCCCACTTGTAACGACCAAACGAATTCACTTGAAATCGGTCGTTCATGAGTTGTTGTGGTTTTTGAGCGGAGATACGAATATTGCCTATCTGAAAGAAAATGGTGTGAAGATCTGGGATGACTGGGCAGACGAGAACGGTGATCTTGGACCGGTGTATGGCTCGCAGTGGCGTACATGGGAAGCACCGAACGGGGAGAAAATAGATCAGATTGCAGCGGTTGTGGATTCGATCAAAAACAATCCGGATTCCCGCCGTCATTTGGTGAGTGCGTGGAATGTGGCCGAGATTAACAACATGAAATTGCCACCTTGTCATTTTGCGTTTCAATTTTATGTGGCTGAGGGTAAATTATCCTGTATGCTGACGATGCGTTCCGTGGATACCTTCCTCGGTTTGCCGTTTAATATTGCGAGTTATGCACTTCTGACACATATGATTGCTCAGCAATGTGATCTTGAAGTAGGTGATTTTATTTGGTCTGGCGGTGATGTGCACATCTATTCCAATCATGTGGAGCAGGTGAAAACGCAGCTGGAGCGGGAACCTTTTACTTTGCCTAAGCTGGTGATCAAGCGTAAGCCCGACTCCATTTTTGATTACAAGTTTGAGGATTTTGAATTTGAGAATTATGAACATCATCCGGGCATTAAAGCTCCAATTGCCGTTTAAATAAATTCAATGGAAGGAGTGCGGCCCTTGAGTATTGAACTGGTGTGGGCAATGGGAGAGAATGGTGTAATTGGACGTAATAACTCTCTACCCTGGCGATTGCCAAAAGATATGGCTTTTTTCAAACAGCAAACGATAAACAAAACGATTATTATGGGACGTAATACGTGGGAGTCTTTTGGCGGTAAACCCCTTCCACAGCGCCGTAATATTGTCGTCACCCGGGACTTGAATTACAGAGCGGAGCATGCTGAGATCGTACATACGATTGAAGAGGGAGTGAAGGTAGCTCAGGGTGAAGAACTTTGTGTGATCGGAGGTTCTCAGGTATATCGGGAGTTTTTACCGTTTGCAGATCGGCTCATTGTGACCAGAATTCATGAAGAGTTTGAGGGAGATACCTTTTTTCCTGAAGTAGACTGGTCAGAATGGGAGTTAAAGAAGCAGATTGAAGGCGAGCAAGACGAAAAAAATGTTTACCCTTTTACATTCGAGTTTTACGAGCGTAAAAGATAGAAGATATCAATGACACTGGCTCCGCGAATTTTCGTGAACAGTGTCTTTTTTTATGTAATTATAGATACTCATGTCCGATTGGATTATTCTTCACATCAATATAACATCTAACTGGTTTATTTTGCATAATATACATAGAATGAACATGAGGGAATGACTGGATAGTCTAAAAACTGTTGGATTTCAACGTTGTAAAGCTTTAAATCATGTGTTGTAATCGTGAGTCACAATGGACTTTCTCAAAAATCTTGATTTTAATGGTATTTTATCTTACATTAAGATGACGTTTATTCGATTTATATCTTTAACTTTCGTTTGATATGAAGCACGAGGTTGCGTTTTATGTCCAAAATAAAGCTATTGACCATACGTTCATATGAACGCTATGATGTATAAAATACAAATAATTATGCGGATAATCCATTTAATATTCAATGTCGTAAATGCTACTATTATTGAAATATCTTTGAGCATATTTTGTGATACAATAGACAAAAACTCAGGTAAAAGAGTAATCCATTTCATATAGAGCCATGCACATGAAGGGATTAAGACAAGAACGGATGGGGGAAACGTAAGATGTCTACACCTACTGGATTTATGGAATACAAACGGCAGCTCCCTGCCGATCGAGAGCCGGCGGAGCGCATCAAGGATTGGGAAGAGTTTCATAAACATATGGCTGAAGAAGAGCTCAGAACACAAGGTGCAAGATGCATGGATTGTGGTACCCCTTATTGCCATACAGGTATAGATATGACTGGCGGCACTTCAGGCTGCCCGGTTCATAACCTGATTCCAGAGTGGAATAATCTCGTCTATCGCGGTTTGTGGAAGGAAGCGCTGGAGCGCCTTCACAAAACAAACAATTTCCCGGAGTTTACAGGTCGTATCTGTCCAGCTCCTTGTGAAGGCTCATGTACAGTGGGACTGATTGGTCAGCCTGTAACGATCAAAACCATTGAAGAAGCCATCATTGAAAAAGGATTTGAAGAGGGCTGGGTTGTACCACAGCCACCGGAGAAACGCACTGGCAAACGTGTAGCCGTAGTCGGTTCAGGTCCAGCGGGACTTGCAACAGCTGCTCAATTAAACAAGGCAGGGCATACGGTAACGGTATACGAGCGTTCGGACCGTGTCGGTGGGTTGCTGATGTACGGAATTCCAACGATGAAACTGGATAAAAAAGTGGTACAGCGTCGTGTAGATCTGCTGGCAGCTGAAGGAATCCAGTTTATTACGAATACAGAGATCGGAAAAGATATTCCGGCTGAGCAACTCGTTAATGAATATGATGCTGTTGTTCTGTGTGGCGGTGCAACCAAGCCGCGTGAGTTCAACATCGAAGGTGCTGACTTGAAAGGGGTACATTATGCAATGGACTTCCTGAATGGTAGCATTAAGAGCTTCCTGGATTCCAACCTGGAGGATGGCAACTACATCTCCGCGAAGGATAAAGATGTTATTGTAATCGGGGGCGGAGATACGGGTTCTGACTGTGTAGCTACATCGCTGCGCCACGGCTGCCGCACCATAACGCAATTTGGTACCCACACTCAGGCGCCGCTTGAACGTGATCGGATTAACAATCCGTGGCCGCAATTTCCGAATGTGTACACACTGGACTATGCCCAGGAAGAAGCCAAAGCATTGTTTGGTCAAGATCCGCGTGAATTCTCCATCATGACCACCAAATTTGTAGGTGATGAAGAGGGCAATCTCAAAGAATTGCATACGATTCAAATTGAACGTATCGTCGATGAGACTGGACGCAAAATCTATCAACCAGTGCCAGGTACAGAGCGGGTATTCCCTGCGCAGATGGCGATGATTGCCATCGGTTTTGATGGACCGGAGCAAACGTTGGTTGAGCAGTTGGGACTTGAAACGGATCGCCGTACGAATGTGAAAGCACGTTATGGCAAATACAACACAAACGTAGACAAAGTATTCGCAGCAGGTGATATGCGTCGCGGTCAAAGTCTGGTCGTATGGGCCATCAATGAAGGTCGTGAAGCGGCACGTGAAGTCGATAAATATTTGATGGGTGCAACAGTATTGGTTTAAGCTTGATATATAGCTTATTCTACTTTACTACTATCATTATTAATGTCATGAAATATGAATAGCATAAATAAAGAGAAAAATAACCCTCGCATGTGCGAGGGTTATTTTTCTATGCATTTTTACAAAGAAAACCTTGGTTATTCCCAGTTCTTGTGAAAGTGTGATAGAAAGCATTGCATTTTCTAAGATGAAGACTTATTATTAGATTATAATTATTATAAATAAGCTAAAACAAAATATAATTTATGTATATTGTAAACCGGATATGAAGTTTTACAATATAGTGTTGTTTATTACGATCCGAGTAATTGAATGAAGAATGGTTTAAGTAAGAAAAGGGAACCTAATTTATAACGGAGGTGCACCCGTATGGCAAGTAATCGGGACAAGTCCATTTCAGAGCAAATTCATCAAATTAAAAACCAATTGGTTGATAAAGGATACAAGTTAACTCAACAACGTGAAGTGACAGTACGTGTACTGTTGGAACATGAGAAGGATCATTTTAGTGCAGAAGAAGTATTTCTCTTGGTGAAAGAAAAGTTTCCAGAGATTGGACTCGCAACGGTTTATCGCACACTGGAGCTACTCAGTGACTTACAGGTTGTAGAGAAAATCAATTTCGGCGATGGGGCGGCTCGCTTTGATCTGCGCAGCACAGATGGCTCTCATCATCATCACCATCTGATCTGTACCGAATGCGGCAGCGTAGAAGAAATTATGGAAGATGGTCTGCTGCGTTTGGAGCAGCAGGTTTTGCGTCAGTACGGTTTTGCTGTCACAGACCATCGACTGGACTTTCAAGGTGTGTGCAAAGAATGCAGACAAAAACAAACGCTCGAAGAGCAAGCTGCCGGTTAATTCATCACGGATAGATGCTCTTGAATCCAAAATCTGATATAATGAGTTTCAGAAGCAAGGGGCTTCCGTCGGCGGAAGTCCCCTTTTTGCCGTCATGCTGGCGGTAATAGGAGGAGAGATGGACGGATGAAGACACTGGTTATTGCGGAGAAACCCGATATGGGTAGAACCATTGCCGCCGTCATAGAACCAAAAGCAAAAAATAATCGTACCTACCTGGAAGGTGAACAATACATCATCACTTGGGCGATTGGACATTTGCTTGGACTGGCTGAACCGGATGCCTATGATTCAAAATACAAGCGCTGGAACATCGCGGATTTGCCGATCATCCCGGATCAATTTAAAATTGTACCGAATCCGAGGACGAAGGATCAGCTTAAAATGATTGGAGAACTTGCAAAGCGAGCTTCAGCGATTGTTAATGCTTGTGATGCCGGGCGGGAAGGACAGTATATATTTGCGCTTATTCAGCAGCAATTGAAGCTGCGTCAGCCTGTAAAACGTCTGTGGATATCGGATTTGACAGCTGAAAGCATTCGACGTGGGTTTGATGGACTGAAAGATGGGGCTGAATTTGAAAATCTGACACATGCTGCCCGTGCACGAAGTGAAGCAGACTGGCTGATTGGCATGAATGCCTCAAGGGCGTTTACAACAAGGCACAATGCACTCTTGTCTGTGGGCCGTGTGCAGACACCCGTATTAGCGTTAATTTATGATCGTGAGATAGAGATTGAGGCGTTTCAATCACAGACGTTCTATGAAGTAGCGGCCTGGTTTCGACAGGAAGGGGTAGAATACCGCGGCGTGCGTCAGGGTGATAAACTGACAGATGGCGAAGTAGCAGAATCAATTGCGACAAGTGTCAAAGGCAAGACAGGCCAGATTATCAAGTATGAAGCCAAGCAAACGAAGGATTATCCATACCGCTTGTATGATCTTACACTTTTGCAACGTGAGGCGAATGCGAAATATGGTTATGGGGCGAAGAAAACGTTAGATATTGCACAGGCCCTGTACGAAAAACATAAGGTAATCTCATACCCTCGTACGAATTCAAACTATGTGACGGAGCAGAACATTGAAGGTATGCATAAAACGCTGAATTTGCTTAAGAACGGAACATACAGCGAGCTAGCTTTGAATGCCAAGCCTGAACTGGTGCATAAAAATAACAAAGGGGTCTGCAACCCAAGCCGGGTAGAGGATCACCATGCCATTTTGCCAACATTAAAACGCCCGGGAACGCTGTCTAAGGATGAGCAGAATATTTATGATCTGATTGTGAGACGATTTCTGTCTCATTTCTATCCACCAGCTGAGTATAAACAGCATACTGTACTTACCGAAGTAGAAAAACATCAGTTCAAAACGTCTGTAAAAGAACTGTTGTCCATCGGTTGGAAGGTGGTACTTGGTTCAGGTGATCCGGAGCAAGGTGCTTCGGGTAAGAAAAAAGCGAAGAAAAACAGCAATGAAGAAGAGGAAACAGAGGAATGGACGGACAAAGCTTTTGCCGTACAGCCTGATTTGCCTGTTCAATGTACGAAGAGTGAGTTTAAGGAGAAAGCGACCCAGCCGCCCAAAAGTTATACCGAGGGTACGCTGCTCAAGGCGATGGAGAGTGCAGGCAAACAGATTGAGAATGAAGAATTGCGTGATGCAATGAAGGATAGCGGTCTGGGAACCCCAGCTACACGAGCGGCTACGATCGAACGTCTCAAAAACGTAGGTTACATTACGATGCAGGGGAAGAAGATGCAATTGACCCTTAAGGGACGAACAGCGATTGAATTGATCCGTCGTGCCGGTGTGGATTTGCTAACCTCACCTGAGATGACGGGACAATGGGAACGCCGGTTACATCAAATCTCCAAAGGTGAAGCAGAACAGGACAAGTTCATGGAAAACGTCAAGAAATTCACGTTATCTATTATTGAGAAAGTCCGTGTGCAGGCTCCGGCTGCAGCTGACGCGTTTGGTGAAGATGCTCGTGGGAGCAGAGGCAAAGGGAACGGTAGAACGGCTGTGAGCAAAACAGCTGCTAAATCTACTAATGATGCGAGAACAACCAAGGCATCAGCTGCAAAGACAGCTTCAACTACTCGTACAACCATGCAAATGAGCGCTGCACGTCCCGGAGCAAGGGAAGTTCTTGCTTCATGCCCGTCACCTGGATGCAACGGGCATATTATTGAGGGCAAGAAGGGATATGGCTGTTCTCGTTTCAAAGAAGGATGTACATTTGTGGTATGGAAAGAATATGCTGGCAAAAAAATAACAAGCACGATGCTGAAGTCCTTAGTAGAGAAGGGCAGCACACAAGTTCTCTCATTCAAACGCAAGGATGGAAGCACGGTGAAGGCGCGTATTATTCTGAAGGATGTTGTCACAGGCCAGTTATCCGGAGAGAAGCAGGAAGCTTCATCGTAAATTTGCACATATAAAAAAGAAACCCGGTATCTCCTATTACAGAAGAAGGGGTTTCTGGTTTCTGAACGAAAAGAGAACCCTCTAACCAAGGGTTCTCTTTTGTTGCTGCTGTTGTATATCTTCATGAATAACTTTGGGGACCTCTTCCAGTGCAGTGATCGTATACATGGAAGTGTTCGGATTTGGCTGCAGCTCAACAATGTTATATTGCCATTCGTTGGGCTGTTTGATATAGATGCTGTGAATTCCGGCATTCACGGCAGGCATAATGTCTGTACGAAGCGAGTTGCCAATCATCCAGGTTGCTCGTCGGTCGAATGGCCCTTTGGACAGGATGCCTTCCAGTGCTTGAACATTTTTGTGCTGACGAATATAGATTCGATCATCGAAATAGATGGAGAGTTTCATCTGATCAATCTTACGTTGCTGAATGACTGTCTCTCCGCCAGTATACAAATAAAGAGAATGCCCAGCAGACTTAAGCTCTTCCAAAGTCTCTACCATATGTGGGTAAGGCTCAACTTCCTGAGTGTAAACACTCATGCCCAGTTTGCTCAGATACGTTTCTTCTTTGGGTGAAGTCGCTCGGGCATATTTTTGGGAAAAGTATCGATACGTATCAATCAGGGACTGTGGAAAATGGTGACTTGCAAACCCGACTTTGTTCACGCCGGTAACATCTATTTCCAGCTGTTTCTCCCGAATCTGCTGTGTGGTCAGGGCATGACCGTCAAACCATTGCTGCATGTTCTCAAAGAACTCTCCCAGAACCAGATTGAAATATTTGTTGCAATACACAAGTGTATCATCGAGGTCAAACAATATATGTTGTTTTGATAAAGTCAAAGCTAGCTCACTCCTTGCCTGCGCTTGTTGCGGAAAACTCACAATCCGGTTATATCACTCAGATGCGAATGTAGGATTCCAGAAACATATTCAATTCAGATACACCATCTGGACGGATGCTGTATTTTTCTTTACGGTTGCTCCCCAGCAAATGTGTACGCAGCAGACCTGCAATGCGAAGGGCCATGACCTGATCCTTAACAGGATCTTCGTCTTTGCCCAGCTCTTCACACATCTCGGAGAGTGACTTGGGTTCATCCGATACATATCTTAACAGGCGAAGTCTTTCGGGATCTGCCAAAGCATGGGTGAATCTTAACAAACACGTTGGCGGTTCATCTTCATTCTCTTCAGGTGTATCTACAGGATACTGAATAATCATCATGCCTTCATAAAAGCAATACATGTTAATTGGACGGTTATGCACGGTTGGGAACAGAATGACTTCGTTTAATCCAGGCATCGGTTCAACGATAACACCCGCGGTGGCATATTCAATTAACAGTTCAGGGCCCATCTTTTCAAGCAAAATCCGCTTTTCTTCCGCGTCTTCTTCGAGCCATACGCGGTGGTCTTCGCTAATATTCTGACAGTAGTGCTGATCCCATAGTCGCAGTAATGGGACGTAGCTGTTCCGAATACGGGTTGATTCTTCTATAGTAAGTTCAGGCATTAACGGAGAGATGCGCGCAAACAGTTCATCAGCTGAAAGTCCTGCGAGCATGTCCAGAAAGTCCTTATTCTCTGAAGTTGTGTTCTGATAAGCTGCCCAGGCAAACAGGACATCAAAATCGTCAAAAGGCCAAGTGGCAGCAGGTGCAAGCGCAGCTCGCACGTTGGAACTTAGCTTGCCTTCAACGTCCAGAATCCATTCAGGACCAACGTCCAGATGCTGAATCCACTTTTTCGTGACATAAACCAAAAAGCTGTTTAGCATCTCATATATCGGTGAGACATCAATTTTAACATGATAAGCCATAATGATGCAGAATCCTCCCGTCACATCTAGATATACACAGCGACTTATGTACTATTATGGCTTGTTTTACCGGGCGTTGTCCACTATAATGTTCAAGTCCGGGGCTGTGCCCCGGTTTAGGAAGAAAGTATACATCCATATAAATAACAGACTAAAGATCGTCAGCGATGGCGATTTTTCTTTGTTTGCGTTTGCAGGAGGAATGAAATTCCGTGGCATCTATATTCAAATCTAAAATATCACCCTCAACTTTAAATTATCTGATCCTGATTACCGTGATTGTGGCAGCAGGGATCAGTCAAGGACTGTTGCTGCCTGTGTTATCCATTTTTCTGGAGCAACAAGGGGTTTCTCCGGGGTTAAACGGGCTGAATGCTGCTGCACTTTACGTTGGATCATTCGCCATGACACTGGTAGCCGAACGTTTACTGGGAGCACTGGGGTTCAAAAAGCTGATTGTTGGCGGCTTGATTCTGGTGATGCTTCCCCTGATCCTTTTTCCGTATTTTCCGGATATCAAAATATGGTTTGTGCTACGCCTGATCGTTGGCATTGGAGACAGTGCTTTGCATTATGCTGCTCAGTTGTGGGTACTGCTGGTTACTACACCTGAGAAGCGAGGGCGTTATATTTCCCTTTATGGTATGTCTTACGGACTTGGTTTCAGTATCGGGCCATTAGGAATTAAATTGCTCGGGTACGGCGATGCAGTTCCATTCCTGGTGCTTTTTGCAGGCATGGCGGCCGTGCTCATTCTGGTACTCATGAAGCTTCCGGATACCAAGCCGGAAAAAGCAGAGCATGCTCAGTTGCCGGAACGGCGTTTTCGCCGCAGTTTCGCTTGGGCATGGTATGCACTGTTGCCGGCCCTTTTATACGGTTACATGGAAGCTGGCATGAACAGCAATTTCCCGGTTTACGGACTGCGAATCGGATATGATACCAATCAGATTGCCACATTACTTCCTTTTATAGGGATCGGCGGATTGTTCCTTCAGCTTCCACTCGGGATGTTAAGTGACCGATATGGTCGGAAAAAAATTCTGATGACAGCCGGGATCGGCGGTGGCCTGGCATTTATGCTGGTTCCTCTTGCAGGCACGAATTTCTGGCTCACGCTTGTGTTACTGCTTGTTGCGGGAGGGCTCGTTGGTTCGTTCTTCTCCTTGGGACTTGCTTATGCTGCAGATATCTTACCTAAAGTGTTGCTGCCTGCAGCTAATGTTGTAGCGTCCTTCCATTTCACGATTGGAAGTATGGTGGGGCCGAATCTGGGAGGACAGTTGATCAACTGGGTGTCACCTGGCAGCATGTTTGTGATGCTTGGTTGTATGTATTTCATTTTTGGCGTCACAGGTATATTATTTCGGCGTAAACGGGAAGTGGAATTTGTGTTAAAATAGAAGCTGGTGTTCGCATGGAAATTGATGTCCATTTCCGAGTACACTAGTAGTAGGGAAAAACATGGACAAGAGGAGACATCGCGATGATCAGAGTGGAGAACTTGAGCAAATCCGTTGGAGCGGATCGTATTCCGATTCTGCGTGATATTCGTTTTGATATGCAGCAAGGAGAAATGATTGCGGTGGTTGGCTCCAGCGGGAGCGGTAAAAGCATGCTTTTAAAATGTTTGGCGATGAAGGAGAAGTGGGATTCAGGTCGTTTTACCGTAGATGGCATGGATATTTTGAAGGAAGGCTGGAGCGGTAAACAAAAAATCAGACGGGAATGGGCATACTTGGAGCAGAACCCGCAATTATATCCCAGGAAAACCGCATTGAAAAATGTACTCATTGGAAGTTTCGGTCAGACCCCATTGTGGAGGATGGCAACAGGGATGGTACGCTCAGATGACTATATGGGAGCGATGGATCACCTTGAGGGTCTGGGTTTACTGGATAAAGCGCATCAAATCGCTGAAAAAATGAGCGGCGGTGAGAAGCAGCGGGTAGCTATTGCAAGAGCACTTGCTCATGGTGCCAAGGTTGTTCTGGCAGATGAACCAGTCATTGGACTTGATCCACATACGGCGGGTACCGTGCTGGAAACGCTGCGTAAATTGTGTGATGAGGAACGAGCAACGGTTATTGCCGTGCTGCCGATTGAACTGGCAGAGCAACATGCTTCGCGAATCTGGGGAATCGCGGAAGGCAGAATCGTTTTTGATATACGAGGACGTAGATTGACACAGCATGAGAAAAACCAGCTTTAAAATGAGTGCTTAATGAAAAGAGTGATGAGATTGCTTAATTCGCGATGGGGACGCTGTATAGCGGCTAGTTCGATGGCTGTTCTGCTTGGAGCAGTATTAAGCGGCTGTACGGTTATCAGTGACCCCAAGCTTCTAATGAAGCCGCCGATGATGTCTACGGACAAGGAAAAGCTGTATAACATTGTGCAAAAGGAAACACCGCCTGAAAGTAAATTGATTCGGCCCAAAGATATGAGTAACACCAGCATGATCCGAGTAGAAGATCTGAATGGTGACGGCATTCGCGAGGCCATCGTTTTTTATGAGACGCCTAATGAGAACGTACGTATCCACGGTATGATTCTGGAAGAGCAGGGAGGAAGCTGGGTCAAAAAACTGACGTTTGATGTACCGGGTAACGAGCTGGAATCTTTCAAGGTCATGGATATTACGAATGATGGGAACCCGGACATCATTGTTGGTGTCAGCCTGCAGGATCAAAAAGCCTTAACTGCATATTCTTACAAAGGCGGGGTATTGGAACAGGTACTGGGTGGCGTGCCGTATAATCAGGTTATTATCGATGATATGCAGGGCAATGAGCTTGATTTAAGCGGAGACGGGAAAAGTGATTTTGTTATTGTTTCGCTGAACGCTAACGGTTTTGCCAGCATTGCTCTGTATCAATATCAGGATGACAGCTTTAAGGAAATGGATCGTGTCGTTACGGATTATACGGTCAAAGAGGTGTACAACGCGCTTGGTGGTGAGATTGCCGAAGGGAAAACCGGCATCGTTCTGGATGCAGATCTCGATGATCGCAGTTCGTTTACACAAATTATGTATGTGAAAGACAATAAACTCGTCAGCGCTTTTAAATCACCGGATCAAACGTATAGAGATGACAAAATTTTAAGCGGTGATGTGAATAATGATGGTATTATTGAGTTTGGATTAAAAGAAACACCAAAAGGCTGGGAACACTACGTATTTGATTCACGCATGTGGTTTTATACGTTCTACCAGTGGGATGGCCAAGAAGGTAAGAAGTTTGTATCGTTTCAGTTCCGGGATGATGCGGATCTGTTTCATCTTAACTTAAAGCCTGAATGGTACGGCAAAATCACGATTGACACTCGATCGGAGAAGGATAAATATATCCGGTTCAAAATGATCAAAACGGATGAAACCGTAGCAGAGATCAAATATTTTACATTTTCACAGTGGGATCTTGAAAAGGGGAAAAGCTGGAAGGAAATTACTCGAACGAAAGATCGGGTAATTGCATCGCGTGTAGCACAATCTGAGGCGGGCAAGGATGCATTAAGCAAAAACTTCTCAGCTGAATAGAAAGGAAGAACTTGATGAGTAAAGTACTTATTCTTGAGGATGAAGAATCCATCCGCAGTTTTATTGTCATTAACTTGAAAAGAAATGGATTCGAAGTACTGGAGGCCGGTGACGGTCATGAGGCGCTCCGCATTTTGCAAACTGTTCCGGATATCGATCTGGCATTACTGGATGTTATGGTTCCCGGCATAGACGGGTTTGAAGTGTGTAGACGGATTCGTGAAACAAACGAAAGACTCGGCATTATTTTCCTAACGGCAAAAGTTCAGGAGCAGGATAAAGTATATGCCCTCTCGGTTGGGGCAGACGACCATGTAAGCAAACCGTTTAGTCCGACTGAACTGATTGCACGAATTCAATCGTTGCTGCGTCGTGTTAACGTACATCGCGAAACTGCCGCCAAAGTTACCTTCCAATCGGGGCCGTTTTCATTGGATCTGATCTCCAAGCAGTTTAAAAAGAACAATGAAGGGATTGAATTAACGCCTACAGAGTTTTCTTTAATTCAGTTCTTCCTGGAAAAAGAAAATACGCCACTGAGCCGTGATTTGTTGCTGGATCACGTATGGGGCAAAGAGTATATGGGTGATCCCAAAATTGTTGATGTTAACATCCGTCGTCTACGTCAAAAAATTGAGAACAATCCTTCCGAGCCTGAATACCTGCAAACTGTTTGGGGTCACGGGTACAAATGGAAGGGCCGGGATCAATGATCAAAAAAGGAATTACGCGGCAGATTGTATTACACTACTTTATTGTCGTTTTCCTCGCTCTGGTGCTTGTTGAATTTGTGTTTATGCTGGCTGTACAGCGGTATTATTACGAGAGTATCTACAATACAATCAGCACTCACATTACCAATAACAGAGACTTCCTAGAGCCCATTGCCCGAGCAGGTAATGGAGAAGATGGCAATAATAACTTATCCAGACTTTTGGTTCGTCTTGCATTGGATAACACCGAACTGGAAATTCTGGATCTGAATGGCCGCGTCCTGGCGAGTTCGACGGCATTTGAATCGGATCGAACGGTACTGCAAACAAGCGATATTATGCAGGCATTAAACGGTGATATGGGACGATGGATTGGCAGGCAGCCAAATACGGGCGAATCGGTTATGGCGGTAGCGAACAAATTTGATCTTGGCGGTGAGAATACGTACATTGTACGTTATCTGACATCCCTTGAATCCGTAAACTCCAAATTACTCGTTATGGGAATGTTGGCTATTGCCGTGGGTGTTGGTGTACTTGCTATCGTCTTGATTATCAGTATCGGAATGGCCAATTCCATTGTCCGCCCAATTAATAGCATTACAGCAGTATCTGCTCAGATGGCTAAAGGCCGACTGGATGTGAGGGTCAAAGGGAATTACAAGCACGAACTTGGCGAACTTGCCTCAACATTGAATTTCATGGCTCATGAAATTGTTCGCAGTAATCAGATCAAGGATGATTTTATCTCGTCCATTTCCCATGAATTGCGCACACCACTGACGAGTATCAAAGGCTGGAGTGAAACGCTTGATTCAGGTGGCTACGATCCGGATGAAACACGCATTGGTATGGGCATCATCGCGAAGGAAACGGAGCGATTGATTGGACTAGTGGAAGAGATGCTTGATTTCTCCAAACTGCAGCAAAATCAAATGAAACTGGTTAAAGGCACGGTTAATATCCGTGAAGTTGTGCAGGAGACGATGCTGAACGTATGGGCCAAAGCCGAACAAAAGCAGGTACATCTCAAGCTGGAAACCGATGAGACGCATGCTTACAATGTATATGGTGATGGGAATCGATTGAAGCAGGTGTTCCTAAACATCGTGGATAACGCGATCAAGTTCTCACATGAGAACTCCTGGATCTTCCTCACGGTCAAAGAAGAAGAAGGTCAGATCGTAGCGGTTGTGCAAGATACAGGCATCGGGATCAGCGAGGAACATCTAATCAAAGTAAGAGATCGTTTCTTCCAGGTGAATCATCAAAATGGAGGAACCGGACTTGGTCTTGCCATTACACAAGAACTTGTGGAGCTGCATGAGGGCACGATCACGATGCAAAGTGAGCTTGGATCAGGGACAACGGTTACGGTATCCTTACCTATGCTTAAGCAGGAGATAACTCCAGTTGAGCAAGATTTAACACATGAGGAAGCGCTGAGCGGAACTGATACACCAGGGGAGCCGGCTAATGCAACTACGGAGCCTGATCAGAATGATCAGATACAGGCTCATGACCCATCAACTGAGGGAGAGAAACGTTAATTCCTCGTTCTACAGTTCATGTTGTAATTAGACAATGAACATCGTATATGTAAAACCAAAAAGGCGAGCCAATATGGCTCGCCTTTTTTTAATATCTACCGCAATTAAACTTATGAGGATAATTCGCCAGTACGAAGACGGCTACTTTTCTCATACACTTCTTTAAGAATGCGTACGGGCTGTGTACGTAACGCTGGTTTGGGTCCTACGATCTCGTTAGGGCCAACAACGACGATTTCGTCTGCTGTACCTTTGACAATTGCACCGTCTTTGATGATGGCTCCTTCGCCGATAATTGCACGTTCGATATGAACGCCTCGACCTACGCGTGCGTTTGGCATAATGACACTGTCCAGCACTTCAGAACCTTTGCCCACTTCAGCTCCGCAGAAGATGACGGAGCGTTCAGCACGGCCTTCAATGGCGCAGGAGTCATGAACCATGGATGCCAGATGTTGCATTTGCGTCTGTCTTGCTTTAATGGCGCTCGGTTTGGATCGCCATTCACGGGTGAACATCGGCCAGTCTTCTTTTTGCAGGCTCCAGTTTTCTTCGTTATACAGCAGATCCATGTGCGCATCCCAAAGGCTTTTCACTGTACCAACATCTTTCCAGTAACCATTAAAGTTATATACATAAAGTGAATTGTTTTCATTTAACATCTGTGGAATGACATCTTTTCCGAAGTCATGGCTGGAGTTCGGATTGGCAGCATCTTCAAGCAGATGACGTTTCAAGTATTGCCAATTAAACATATAGATGCCCATGGAAGCCAGGTTACTTTTGGGCTCAGCCGGTTTTTCGGCAAATTCAGTTACGCGCAGATCCTCATCTGCGGCCATGATGCCGAAGCGGTGTGCTTCGTCCCAAGGTACCTCCATGACAGAGATTGTTGCCACAGCATTATTGGCTTTATGTGCCTCCAACATTTCACGATAATTCATATGATAGATGTGGTCACCCGACAAAATTAGAACATTTTCGGGATTTTGCTGGTCAATATAGTCGATATTTTTATATATGGCATCCGCAGTTCCCAAGTATTCGTCATTTCCTGTATGATAAGATGGAAGCAAGGAGATTCCACTCTCATTCGAGTTGGCATCTGTCCATGGTTCTCCTTGACCAATATGTTCGTGCAATGATTCCGCCTGGTACTGCGTCAGTACTCCTACAGTATCAATCCCTGAATTGACGCAGTTACTGAGAGGAAAATCGATAATACGGTAGTGCCCGCCAAACGGTACAGCGGGTTTAGCAATCCTCGAGGTTAAAGGAGCTAATCGCTTTCCTTCTCCTCCCGCCAACAGCATAGCGATGCAATCTTTATTAAACATGATCGTTTCCCTCCCAAAATATTTGTGCAGTGTAGTACATTAGTAAACGAAAGTGAAGCCTCTGAAACGATAGTTATTGTAAAAATTCTGAAAAAATACATGTTTTTTTAAAACAACGCATTTTTCTTTTCAATTTGGCTAGAATGGGGTAATGGTTAGCGTTATATCTATTTTCTGGAGAAAAGAAGGTGATCCCTTGGCTATTGAACCGTTGGCACAACCGGATATGTCATCTGAGCATATTTATTTATTTCATGAAGGTAATCTTCATCACAGTTATCAAATGTTGGGCGCGCATCCTGAGACTCGCGATCACCGTCAAGGGTTCCGCTTTACCGTATGGGCACCAAATGCCGTAGAAGTGGGACTGGCTCTGGACCGTAATGAATGGCAAGGGGAAAAGGAACCTTTATATAAGATACCCGAATCAGGATTTTGGAGTCGTTTTTTTCCGGGAATTGAAGAAGGTACTTTATACAAATTTCGTATTTTAACGGAAGACGGAACCGAATTTCTCAAAGCTGATCCTTACGCTTTTCAGGCGGAAGTTCGCCCGCAAACGGCATCTGTCACAAGTTCCATTGAAGGTTACAAATGGAATGACGGCGCATGGAGACGCAAGCAACGTACGCTGTATAACAAACCTTTACATATTTATGAAATGCATCTGGGGACGTGGAAGCGCAAGGAAGATGGTAGCCTTTATAACTACCGTGAGATGGCGGACTTGCTCGTTCCTTATTTATTGGAGATGAATTATACCCATGTTGAAATGATGCCCCTCAGCGAGCATCCGTATGACCTGTCATGGGGATACCAAAATACAGGTTTTTATGCACCAACTAGCCGTTATGGGCAACCCAAAGATCTGATGTATCTGGTGGATACACTACATCAGGCGGGCATTGGTGTATTGCTGGACTGGGTACCAGCTCACTTTGCCAAGGATGCACATGGGTTGCGTCTGTTTGATGGTACTCCGTTATTCGAATACGCAGATCCGATGTTAGCGGAGAAACCGGGCTGGGGTACGCTTAGTTTTGACTACTCCAAACCGGAAGTGCGCTCATTCCTTATTTCCAACGCATTGTACTGGATGGAGATGTATCATTTTGATGGACTCCGAGTTGATGCAGTTACGAGCATGCTTCGTCTTGATTTTGAAAAGCAACCAGGTCAATATCGAACGAACGATGAAGGTGGCTTGGAGAATAAAGAAGCTGTCGCCTTCTTACAACAATTAAACGAAACCATCTTTGAATATTTCCCTTATGCTTTGATGATGGCTGAAGAATCCAGCGCATGGCCAATGGTCACGATGCCGGTAGATAAGGGAGGGCTGGGTTTTAACTACAAATGGAATATGGGTTGGATGAATGATACTTTGGATTATATGGAATCTGATTTTCACGACCGTCCTTCCAAACATCATTTGCTGACTTTCCCGGTTGTATACTCCTTTTCTGAAAATTATGTGCTTCCTCTGTCTCATGACGAGGTCGTTCATGGTAAAAAGTCTCTTTTGAACAAAATGCCAGGAAGTTATGAGCAGAAATTCGCAGGTATGCGTGCGTTTCTTGGTTATTTCATGACATTCCCGGGCAAAAAGCTATTATTCATGGGTGGAGAGTTCGGCCAGTTCATCGAATGGAAAGATGAGGATCAACTGGACTGGTTTTTGCTGAATTATGACAGTCACCGCAACCTGCACAAGTTTGAACGGGAGCTGTCTGAGCTTTACGTCCGTGAAAAAGCTTTATGGGAGCTTGATCATTCCTTTGACGGTTATGAATGGATCACTCCGGATGATCAGGGCCAAAGTGTCATTTCATTTATACGCAAAGGAAAAAAACCTACGGATACACTCCTTGTGCTCATTAACTTTCAGCCGGTTAAAAGGGAGCGTTACCGGATTGGCGTCATGCGTCCCGGTATGTATACCGAAATTTTGAACAGTGATCATTCGGATTACGGTGGTTCAGGGATAACTAATGATATGCAGATCCCTACGGAAAAGATTCCATTTCATGGGCATGAAAACAGCCTGGAAGTGGATTTACCGCCGCTCAGCATCGTGATTTTAAAAAAGAATACACGCCGGAAAACGGAGCCCATCGCTG
Source organism: Paenibacillus amylolyticus (assembly GCF_051136285.1). Classification (GTDB taxonomy): domain Bacteria; phylum Bacillota; class Bacilli; order Paenibacillales; family Paenibacillaceae; genus Paenibacillus; species Paenibacillus amylolyticus_F. The sequence goes on from NZ_CP194938.1 coordinate 113,874, forward strand.
AAGGTAGCGCTTCCGTGAAATCGAAAAAAAAGTCAGTAAAAAAAGAGGACAGCACGCTTAAACCGAAGAGGGGGACTAAGGCATGAATATTTTATTTGCAGCGGCAGAAGCACATCCGTTTATCAAAACCGGAGGACTGGCAGATGTTATTGGTGCATTGCCACAAGCTTTGAAAAAAAACGGGGCTGACGTAAGAGTGATTTTGCCGAAATATAAAGGAATTCCCGACGAATATAAAGATGCGATGAAGCCTGTGATTGTTACGGATGTGCCTTTGGGCTGGCGTAGAGCTTATTGTGGAATTGAAATGCTGGAGTTTGACGGGATACCCGTTTATTTTGTAGACAATGAGTATTATTTCGGACGGGACGGAGTCTATGGGTACATGGATGACGGGGAGCGATTTGCCTTTTTCAACCGTGCTGTACTTGAGGTGCTTCCGCAAATTGAATTCAAGCCGGACGTCTTGCATACACATGACTGGCATGCTGGAATGATTCCACTGCTGCTCAAGGCTCACTATGCTCACGACGCATTTTATAGTGCGATTCGAACCGTGTTCACCATACATAACCTGTTGTATCAAGGTGTATTCCCACACGAGTTATTTAGCGAAATCCTGGAGCTCGATGACCGGTATTTCACGATGGATGGGGCGGAATACTATGGAAATGTGAATTTCCTGAAAACAGGAATTGTGTATTCTAATCATGTGACAACGGTGAGCCCGACATATGCCAGGGAAGTGCAGACTTCATATTACGGTTATGGGCTGGATGGACTACTCCGTTCAATCGGTGATCGCTTCAGCGGCATTGTGAACGGCATTGATACCAAAAGTTACAACCCGGCAACGGACAATAAAATCGCGGTCAAATACAGAACGAGCCTGTCCAAAAAAATCGAAAATAAAATCGAATTACAAAAAGAGTTGGGGCTGCCGGTTCGTCCAGACGTTCCGCTCATGGTGATGGTAACCAGGCTTGTTGATTCCAAAGGGCTTGATCTGGTGTGTCGCATTCTGGATGAGTTGCTCTATTACGATGATATTCAATTTGCCGTACTGGGTACCGGGGATTCTGCATATGAGCACTGGTTCCGGGAAGCGGCTAATCGTTATCCCTTGAAAATGTCAGCTCAGATCATATTTAATGACGGTTTGTCTCGTCGTTTCTATGCTGGAAGTGACATTTTCCTGATGCCGTCAAAATTTGAGCCATGCGGGATCAGCCAATTGCTGGCCTTGCGTTATGGAAGTGTACCACTTGTAAGAGAAACAGGTGGTTTGAATGATACTGTTCAAGCTTACAATGAGTTTACAGAGGAAGGGAATGGCTTCTCGTTTACAAACTTTAATGCTCATGACATGATGAATAGCATTCGGCGAGCGGAAGAGTTTTATCGTCAGCCAGATCAATGGAAGAAGATTGTGAAAAATGCAATGAGCGGAGAATACAGCTGGGAGGTATCGGCTGGGGAATATATGGATATTTATCGTCGAATCCAGGGTGAGAGCTGATTTGATGTTGAACTTGAATACAAAAGCCGCAGCTTCGATAACTGCGGCTTTTGTTGTTTCAAGAAGATATAGAAATAAATAAATATAGATAAAAATTAAGGGATTAACGAGTAATTTGCTCAAACTCCTTACGAATCGCCTGCAGCAATTCAGGTTTGCTAAGGACATCGTATGCCGTAGCAGCAAGCGCTTTGGCTCCCAAAATCATGCCTTCCAGTGCACGTTCTTGCAATGCCAAATCGCGAAATTCAATGGAGTGCAGCGTATGAACTTCATCAACTACACGGATATAAGGATGGATGGCCGGACATCTCAGGGAAACATTACCGATGTCCATCGAGCCGTGATCGTTTCCGCTGACGATCTCACCTTGCGGAATACCAAGCTCCATCAAATTCTGACTGAACGCGTCAGAGAAGGTCTCATTCGTTACCATCTCATCATAAGATGTTTCGTAGTTGGATGTCACGAGCTTACATCCGGTTTGGAGCGCAGCACCTTGAGCAATCTGAATAACACGCTCTGTCAGCACGTTCAGTTCTTTGCGTGTAGCTGCACGCACATAAAACTGCGCAGAAGCATAGTCCGGGATAATATTAGCGGCTTGACCGCCACTGTTGATGATTCCATGAATACGCACAGTGCTCTTCACTTGCTGTCTGAATGCATTAATGCCGTTAAAGGTTTGAATGACGGCATCCAGTGCATTAATCCCTTCATGCGGGCTGGCTGCAGCGTGTGAAGATTTGCCATGAAATTCGAATTGCACGGCATCAATAGCCAAGGAACTGCCTGACTTTTCATAAGCATAGAACGGATGCGCCATCAGCGCGACATCACAGTCATCAAACAGACCCGCTTCTGCCATTGGCACCTTTGCCCCGCGTGTTTCTTCCGCAGGTGTACCAAACACTTTGATCGTGCCTCCGACGTCATCCACAATAGCTTTAAGGCCAACGGCCGCGCCAAGGCTCATCATACAGATTAAGTGGTGACCGCAAGCATGTCCGATCTCCGGCAAGGCATCATATTCGCATAACAGTGCAATGGTAGGGCCAGGTTTGCTTGAAGTGTATACACCGATGAAAGCCGTATCAAGTCCAAGAATCGGAGCTTCAACTTCAAATCCATGATAAGACAATTCTTCCTTTAAACGGGCAGAAGCCAAATACTCCTCATTTCCAAGTTCAGGATGGGCTCCAATATATGATGAAATGTCTTTGAAACGGGAAGCATATTGATCAATAACGTTAAAAATCTGAGTTTTATTGGCTGTCATAGGTAAACTCCTTAAGTAAAGATGAAAATATCCAATTGATTATAACATCTTTGCAGTATTTTTTCAGAAACAAGTCAAAATTTGATCTCCAAAATGCATTGCATAATCATGCATTGTACTTTATAATGACTCAGTCATCAACATGACGGATGAATCAATATGTCAAAGTAATTATAGCATTGTAAGGGGAGAACAAGGTTGAAATTAATAAGTCGTTATACTGTAATGCTGTTAACGTTCCTTCTTTTTTTGACGGCGGCTGCACCTGTGGCGCTGGCGAGTGGAACGACAAACAGTTCAGGCGGTAAAAAACTGGTTCTCGGGACAAGTGCCGATTTTGCACCCTACGAATTCCACAAAGTAATCAATGGCAAAGATGAAATCGTCGGGTTTGATATTGCGATTGCCAAAGAAATTGCTAAAGATCTGGGAGCAGAGCTTGTTATTGAAGACATGGGCTTTGATGGACTGTTGCCTGCACTTCAGAGCGGACGTGTTGATCTGGTGGTTTCAGGGATGACACCGACAGATGAGCGTAAGCAAAGCATTGATTTTTCCGAACCGTATTATAAGTCCAAACAAGTCATTATGGTTCGCAATGTTGACAAGGATAAATACCCGAACATGAAGGCATTGGAGAATGCCAAAATCGGCGTGCAAAAAGGTTCGATTCAAGAAACAATTGGCCAGAAGATTCCAGGTGCGAAGCTCACTTCACTGGATAAAATCTCTGACATCGTGCTCCAGCTGCAAACGAAACGTGTGGACGCGGCGATTGTGGAAGATACCGTAGCTGCCGGATATCTCGATGATATCATTGGTCTTGCCCCAGCGGTTCCGGACGAGGAGCAGGTTGAGGCAGCAATCGGGATTCGTAAAGGCAATACGGAGCTGCTGAAGGCAGTAAACCAGACGCTGGAGCGATTGAAAAGCGAGGATAAAATACAGCAGATGGTAACGGACGCAAGTCTGTTGATGGCTGACAAAGATGTCGATAAAGATAAATCTAAAAATATTTTTGAGGTATTCTGGCAATTTAAAAGCTTTTATGCAACTGGTGTTGGATATACGCTTTTATTATCAGCTCTAGGCGTATTCTTCGGAGTAATCATCGGTCTCATTATCTGCCTGTTCCGTCTGCATGATATGGCCATATTACGCTGGATTGGTACAGCTTACGTTGAAGTGATCCGGGGTACGCCGATGCTGGTGCAACTCATGATTATCTACTACGGAGTGTCCTTAACCTTTGGCATCAACTTCACAGCACTTCAGGCGGGGATTATGACTCTCTCCATTAACAGCGGTGCTTATCTTGCCGAGATTTTCCGTGCAGGTGTTCAAGGCGTAGATCGTGGTCAATTGGAGGCTGCTCGTTCACTCGGTATGGGCAGAGCTTCGGCGATGCGTTATATTATTTTGCCACAGGCCTTCAAAGCCGTGCTGCCGGCGATTGGTAACGAGTTTGTGACTATTATCAAAGAGTCATCCATTATTTCCGTCATCGGTATGGTGGATATTATGTATCAGGCAAGTGTTGTCAAAAACATTACGTACCAAGGAATGAATCCATTCCTTATTGCGGCAGCGATTTACTTTGTCATGACATTTATTTTGTCCAAGCTGCTAGGTCGATTGGAAAGGAAGTTGGGTGCAAGTGATAGACGTTAAACAATTACACAAATCATATGGTAAAAATGATGTCCTGAAGGGCATTGACGTAACGATTGGCAAAGGTGAGGTCGTTGTGGTTATTGGCCCTTCGGGTTCGGGAAAAAGTACGTTCCTTCGCTGTCTGAATCTGTTGGAGCAGCCTACATCCGGGCAAATTGATTTTGAAGGTGTTTCGATCACTGATCCAAAGCACAACATCAATGCTACGCGTGAGAAAATGGGGATGGTATTTCAGCATTTCAACCTGTTTCCGCACAAAACGGTTCAGCAGAACATCACGATTGCACCAATTAAGGTGAAAAAGCAATCTACGGATGAAGCAAACAAAATTGCTGAGGATCTTCTGAAAACGGTTGGTTTAGCGGACAAAAAAGATACGTATCCCAATCAGTTATCAGGTGGACAGAAGCAGCGGATTGCAATTGCAAGAGCACTGGCGATGCAGCCGCATGTCATGCTGTTTGACGAGCCTACGTCAGCTCTTGATCCGGAAATGGTTGGAGAGGTGTTGGAAGTCATGAAACGTCTTGCTGAAGGCGGAATGACGATGGTCATTGTCACTCATGAGATGGGTTTCGCACGTGAGGTAGGTGACCGGATTCTGTTCATGGACGGCGGGGTTATTGTCGAAGAAGGTAAGCCTGATGAGGTGTTTGGAGCACCGAAACATCCGCGTACACGAGACTTTCTTGCCAAAGTGCTTTAATTCATCCAATCCATCCTACGTACAGGAAAAGGTTAAAAAGGGCGTTATCGGATTCAAAATCCGGTAACGTTTTTTTTGTTGTTTGAAGAAAATGTAGAACCGGAAAAGTAACGTTTCTGTTACCTGTATATCTTATCAAAACGCCAAATGGAAACATTTACTACAGTTAAAGTTACAAAATTGTGATATATTGAAGTCTGCCGAAACTTCCGAAGTGGAAGTGCGGGGGACGTAACGATGCAGAGGTGTTATTCATTCGATAAACATACTGCTTGGGGTGAATTAGGAGTACATAATGCTTCAGCATGTCAAGTAAAGCCTATAGGGTGGGCTCCTCCATTCGAATCCGACAACTAACTTCGCAGGCATAATGAGGGAGGAAAACCATGTATAACAAGAAACGTTTAGCCAAAACTGCCATCGCATTACTGACATCCATTTTATTCATTCAAGCCGTTCCGGCTCTCGCGGATTCCGTTCATGTGGCCAAAGAAGGGGACACCTTCTTCACTCTATCCAAGCAATACGGTGTTGATATGAACACATTAGTCAAAACCAATAAAGACATTTCACCTTATAACATCTATGGTGGTTTGAAAATTACAATCCCAGGTAATGAAAACAAAGCGGCAGCGGCACCAGCTCAAGTAAAGTCACAGGAAAAGACGGTTACAGCTGCAAGCCTTGACGTAAATTCGGATAATAAAGTTGTACAGGCTTGGGGTAAGACTTTTGACTATAGCAAAACACTAAGTGTTAAAGCAACTGCATATTCCGCTGATGCATCTGAGAATGGTGGATGGGGCCCCGTTGATTATTTTGGCAACCCGCTGGAATTGGGTACGATTGCGGTAGATCCCAAGGTTATCCCTTTTGGCACCAAGGTTTTGGTGACAGGACACACACATCCAGGATTGCCGAAACAGGCTTTCGTAGCAACCGCTCTGGATGCAGGTAGTGCAATTAAGGGAAATCGCATCGATATCTTCATCCCTGGAAGCAAGACATTTGTAAGTTCGTTTGGTTTTCAGGATGTTGAGCTTTACATTTTAAAATAAGGCTTTGACGCTCTCATTTAAGGCCAAAATATAAACGGGGTGCTCTTTGGCGCAATCATGATGAGAATGATTCATGACTACGGCGAGGAGCATCTTGTTTGTTTTGCTTATTGTTTCTCTTTTGGCAGTTTGAGCATTTCGTCCAACGTGACTAATTCATATCCTCGATTCCGCAATTCCTCGATAATTTCAGGCAAAGCTTCTACTGTACCTTTTAGATTCGATCCTGTACCGCCACCAGCGTGTTGCAATACGATGGAGCCGGGTTTCACCGCGGAGAGAATATTATGTTTAACTTTTTCCTTGGACAATCCTTTCCAATCCAGCGAATCCACATTCCAGTTCACAATACTATAGTGCTGTTTCGCTGCCCAACGAAGTTGTTCCTCATTAATATCTCCGTAAGGAGGACGAATCATTTTCAGCGTATACCCGGTCAGGCGATGAATGATATCTCCCGTATGTAAAATTTGTCTGCGAAAGGCAGTCATCGATAATTTGCTGAATTCAGGATGATTATAGCTGTGATTGCCTACAATATGCCCTTCCTTTACCATACGTTTCACCAGATTCGGATGTTTCTCCGCACGGCTGCCTACAACAAAGAAGGTTGCACGAACCTTATATTTTTTCAAAACATCAAGCACTTGGGGGGTGAACCTCGGATCTGGCACATCATCAAAAGTCAGTGCAACTTGCTTGGTGGAAGGGCCATTTGTTTTGAAGGTATCCGCATATTTCTGCCGAAGTTGACCCAAAGTCAGCTGTTCATCTCTGACATCCGAGCTAGAAGCCGGTGTAACCTTTGGATTAGACATTCCGCGCGATGAAGTCTCAGAAACAGGATCAGAGGCAGTAACCGAAGGGGCCGGATAAATTCCGGAACATATGAGAGTAACGATTGCGAGCATGACGAGGCGTCTACGCATTTTAACGGCCTCCTTTTCCAAAATTGCGTTCTCTATGGTATGCCCTTTGGTTACTTCTTTTATGCGGCTGTGAGAAGTCTCATTGTCACAATTAGGTTATGAAAGCGATAATTTCACCATATATAACATATAGAAAAGGATAGGTGGAGAGAGAATGAGTACATATGATTTGAAATCCATTCGTTTAGAGGTTTTTGAAGCGGGGCAGGACAAGATATTTTTGGTCACTGGTGGGAAAGCTCATATCGGAGCTGTATCTACATTTTATGTTGACCACGATCGGGTTAGCGGGACAACGGTGCATATTCCAGGGCATAAGGAACAAGAGTTGTGTGAGCGGCTTGCTCGTAAGGCTGCAATACAATTGAAGGTTACAGTAACCGTAATTATGGGTATCCATTTTGACAGCATCACACGAATGCAGATTGATGAAATCGTGCAGACTGCAGAGAGACTGATGGATGAACATTTGAATAAAAAAATGTAGATTCAAGTTTTAAAATTTTTTCTGCAAATTTGAAACGTGTTGCAGATTGTTGCGTATGTATCTTTATATACAATGCACTATCCACTGGGAGGAATAACCTAATGTCCATTTTTAAAAGATTACGTGACCTGACAATGTCCAACATTAACGCAATTATCGACAAAGCAGAAGATCCAATCAAGATGACGGATCAATATATCCGTGACATGCAAGAAGATCTTGAGGATGCAGAGAAAGCTGTTGCCGCTCAGATTGCGATTGAGAAGAAGTTCAAGCAACTGTTCGAGGAACAGGAAGCACTTGTGAAGAAACGTGAAGAGCAGGCGCACACAGCAGCTCGTGCACAGAACATGGATCTTGCTCGCCGCGCTCTGGAAGAGAAAAAAGCAGCGGAAGAGAAAATGGTGGAATACAAAACCAGCTATGATCAAAACAAAGCGTCTGCAGACAATCTTCGTGGTAAGCTCGATGAGATGCGCAAACAATTGACTCAAATGAAAAATAAACGTGAGACGCTGGTTGCTCGTTACAATGCAGCTAAAGCACAAACGGAAATCAACAAGGCTCTGAACGGATTCAGCTCAGACACTGCAAGTGCTGGGATGAAACGCATGGAAGAGAAAATGATGCAGATGGAAGCTCAGGCTGAAGCAAGCAATGAGATGTCTTCCAAAGGTAAGTCACTGGATGAAGAGTTCGAGAAACTTGGCAAGGATGCTGCGGTTGAAGACGAACTTGCTGCACTTATGAAACAGTACGAGAATAAAAACTAACACCTTGGCAGTCAGCAGGGTTAACCAGCGGAGGAGAACAGTGTTTCTCCTTCGCTTTTAAATGCGAATCATGTTGATAAGTGGAGGCTGTGTAAATGGATTTAAACATTTTGGCGATGCTGGTCTGGACGGCTTCTGGTTCAGTTTTGCTTTTTGTACTGATGTATGTGGATTCACTTTTTACGAAATACAAGGATTTTGCTGAGGTTAAGGCAGGCAATATGGCGGTCACAACCCGGATGGTGATGAAGTTGTTTGCGCAAGGTTATGTGCTTGCAACGTCGATCTCAACAGCTGGACATCTCGGAGAAGCGCTGCTGGTTTCTGTTGTATCTTTTGTTATTTTATTGATTCTGGAAAGTGTCGTTCACTTTATGATTCGTAAATGGGCCACTTTGGATCTGGATACGGGAATACAACAAGGTAAAACAGGGTATGGATTGTTCTCTGGTGCTTTACATATCGTGGGCGCCTTGATCATTGCAGCTTGCCTGTAAACCGATAAGATGACGAACAGGAGTAATTAGCATGAGTGTATGGAAACGTATTAAAGGAATACTAACAAAGCCGGAGCCACCCCAATCGGAAAAAACGATGCTTCAGCTCGCTCCTGGTGATATCTGTGAGGTGTCTCTGGTCACGTATGAAGTCGTTGGAAGGGTACAGAATCGGGCTCGTAATGCAGTTGTATTAACGCTGCAGGATGGAAGTGCATTTCGTTATTTGCAGATAGAAGAACGTGAAATAACACGTTATGCCTTGTATTCACCGATCGATGGAAGACTTGATGCCCCCGATGAGGTACCTACCATTCTTGAACTGGATGACCAAGTGTATCATCTGGAGGAAGAGTATGGAGGCATGGTTCAGACCGTGGGCAGAACACCTTATGGTCAGGCTGGTGAGCAGCTGGTGTGGCAGTATCAATCGGATGATAACAAACTTCTTCGTGTGGAATGGCAAGACAGAAGGTTTAACCTTTATGAGGGTGAGTCCATTCTTCCTGCGGATATCAAAGTGATTCGTTCGAACTAGGAGAGGTTCCAATGAAAAAACGCTTGGCACATGGATTGAAATTAATGCTAGTCCTCAGCCTTGTGATGTCTCTGTTGTCTGCATGCGGTTCCGCTCCTTCGGTTCAGGATACATATCCCCTTGAATCTGTAAGTGGTAGCGGTCAATCAACCTCTTATGTGTATCGGGCTGAGAATCGCACGGTTCCTGAAGTTGCAAAGGAATTGTCCGATCAACGAAAACCGGATCAGATTTCGGCAGAAAGTACAGAGCGTATGTTCCTGGTGTATCAGGATCAATATTATCATCTGCAGCAAGATCCCAAGAAGCCAGAAGATACACTTGTCGAAGTGGATTCCAAGGAATATGTACGTCAGAATTATAGTTCCTCCTTCTTGCAGGGTTATCTGACAGCAACCATAATTGGGAATTTGTTTGATACATTTGGTGGACGCGGATCTGGAAACTATCGAGGATATACAGACAGGGATACGTACAAACCGAGTGCTGGCTCTTACCGAGCCCCAACAAGCAATGATAAAAAGCTGGCTCCGCCTCTTACCGTTGAGCGGAAAGGTTCCATTACCCGGCGTGGCAGTGATAAGGACACAAGTGTTGGTTCTGGCAGTGGTTGGTTTGATCGCAAAAAAGATCAAAGTAGAGGAAGCATCGACCGTAATAAAAGTAGCGGAGGTTTGGGTGGTTTGTTTGATTCACCGAAAAAATCCTACAAAAAGCCAAAGACCAGGGTCGGCGGCGGCAGGATTATGAGGCGAAGGTAAACATGACGTAATCCCAATGAGGTGGATGACGAAATAACAGTAACATGGTGTGAGACTGGCGGATGCGGCAGTGAGCACCTTTGTTACTGTTATTTTTTTTATGATTTACGGACGTGATGGGATTTGCGAACACGAGGAATTGTGGAAGCGGGCTGTTTGCGTATCCAGCGTAGATAAGGAACGATGCGTTCATCTGTTCGCAGGGATTGCAGATCCGTAAGTCCAAGCGAGACCAGATCCCGATTTGTATATAACGAGTGGATTTGTTTGTGGCAAGGAATACATAGATTAGCTGTGGGCATCAGGCTGCCACCCATTTCCTTCGGGGTTAGATGATGAACCGTTGTTTCGACGGGCTCTCTGCCACATAACTCACAGTGATTATTCAGGATATTCACCTCCGACTATCGAATGTTATTATGCGCAACTGCAGGATAATTCATGTTTCCTGTTGTGATTCAGTGATCAATCGACTTGTCATCGGCACATATTCGGGCTACACTTTCTTAAATGAGAAAAAGACTTCAGGAGGTAAACTACTGTGAAACAAACTTCCGATTCATATGATATGAGCACCGCCAAATTTCATCGTTCGGCTGTACAAGTGCCCGAAGCGCAGGCCAGAATTGCTACCAGGGTATCTGTAGGCCGGATTGAATATGTACCTCTTGCCGATTCACATGGTCGTACACTAGCAGCGTCGATTAAAGCACCACATGCGTACCCTTTTTTTCGGAGATCAGGTATGGATGGTTTTGCGATTCAAAGTGCAGACACGGCTCTGGCTACAAGTGAACATCAAGTATGGTTTCGGGTTATTGATGAGATCCCGTGTGGATATACACCAGAACATAATATTACACCTGGAACGGCTGCAAGAATCATGACCGGTGCTCAAGTTCCGGATGGTGCGGATGCTGTTGTTATGATGGAGATGACGGAAAGCAAGCAAGAACAAGGTGAGCACTGGGTTGCTCTGAAACGTCAGATGCTGGCCGGAGATAACATTACTCCAATTGGGCTTGAAGTGCAGGAGGGGCAGCAGCTGATCGAAGCGGGTACAGTGATCGGAGCAGGTGAACAGTCTGTGCTGGCAACGTTTGGTTTGGCTGAAGTGCCGGTCTTTGAACGGCCGAGAGTGGCTATTTTTGCTACAGGAACGGAGTTGCTTGAAGTCCATGAGCCTTTGCAGCCTGGCCGAATTCGTAACAGTAACAGCTATATGCTGCGTTCTTTGGTGATTGAAGCCGGGGGAGAACCGGTTATGTACGGAGCCATTGCAGACGATGTGAATACAGCAAGGGCGAAACTGGAGGAAGCGATTCGAGACAATGATATCGTTGTGACGACAGGCGGGGTATCCGTTGGCGATTACGATATTATGGGTGAACTTGTGTTGGAAGAAGAAATGCAACTTCTTTTTAACAAAGTTACCATGCGTCCGGGCAGTGTGACGACAGCTGCTGTGTATAAGGACAAGCTGTTATTTGCTCTATCAGGTAATCCTGGAGCATGTTTTGTTGGGTTTAATCTGTTTGTTCGTCCAACACTTCGCACCATGCAAGCAGATCCCTATCCATACTTGGAAGAGTGGACTGTGATATTAGAGGATGGCTATACAAAAGTGAACAATTTCACACGCTTTGTACGCGGACGTACAATTATTCGGGATGGAAAAGTATATGCTGCTCCTGCAGCTTCCCGTGTGGATGAGTCGAGTGTCATGATTACAATTAAAGACAGTGACTGTCTGATTGTGATTCCGCCTGAGAAAAAGGGCATAGCAGCAGGGGAACGGGTCACAATTATCAAACTACCCACCGGGCAAACAAGGTAGCTGGCTTATGGATAAAACAAGTGCTACAGGGCCAAAGGTCATACAAGTTGTTGGATATAAAAATACAGGCAAAACAACGATGACAGCTACATTCATTGCCGGACTTACTGCTAAAGGATTGAAGGTTGCTGCCATCAAACATGATGGACATGACCATTTTGAGATGGATCAGGAAGGCACGGACTCCTATCAGTTTGGCAAAGCCGGTGCGAACGCTGTTGTGGTTATTTCTCAGAAAAGAACAGCGATTATTAAGCAGCATCACACTCGGCTTGACGAGATGCTGAGCCAATTGTCAGACTATGACTGGATTGTGATTGAAGGCTTCAAGGATGCGACGTACCCCAAATTAGTTATGGTGCGACAAGCTGATGATCTGACCCTGGTTCGTAAGCTTGAAGATGTGGTTGGCATTGTATTTTGGTCACCGGAGTTAATGAAAGAAGCTTTAGAAAAAGAGACAGATAGAGAAAAAACAGGAACGGTATTGGACGTAGAAACAAGGTTGGAAGCAGAGGCAGGGATAAGAGGAACTGGGAACAGATATGATGAGCGGAAGGTAAGAAAAATTGCGGAAAAGTTAAGTTCTGAAATGGATAAGGAACTGGATCTTAAAGATAGAGCTATACCAAGTTTTTTGTTCAGTGAGCGGGAAGTCATTGTAGATGCTGTGCTTCAGTTAAACTTATTATCTATGTATACTAAGTAGTGTGATGTAAGCAATGCGAATAGGATTGTACTTAAAACGAACTAAATCCAATCTGCCACTGTTATTACGTAACAATAATTATGTAAACTTAGAACTCTGATATGAGATGTTGGATACAATTATTCGAGAATAACAACGGATTCGACTATATAAATGGATCTTCATTTTATATTCCTTCATATAATAGATCTTCGAATGGCCCGCTATTTTGTCTTGGTGTTTATTTTGCACCACGTGCTGTGTGCAGCACGTGGTGCCTTGCTTCATGACAAGGGTACTCAGCGACATGTATAGTTACCTGTTACCTGCGACTCTCGAGATGACTACGTTAAGTCGAGTCTTGGCCGTCGAGTGCTAGTATTGGTTTGGCTATAACGTGAGCTTTAGCATTAAGAACTAGTTTAACTTTAAGCGTTCTCTTCTACGCGGCGTTCAATGGCCTCCGACATCGTTTTGTCAGTCAGATGCGCATAGATTTCGGTCGTTTCGGTTGAAGCGTGACCAAGCTGTTCTTTTGTTTTATAAATGTCATTTTGCAAATAATAGTCGGTGGCGAAAGAGTGGCGTAATTTATGCACGGTCAGATAGGGCTTGCCAAAACATTTGGCATATTTCATGATCATTGCCTGAATGGCACGTTTAGTCATGCGGCTGCCTTCCGATTCCCCGTTACGGAGTGCGATAAAGAGCGCCTTTTCTCGTTTGGGTGTGCGATACCGTGATTGCCGCAGGTTCATATAGGTTGCCAGTTCATCTTTGGCCTGTTCCCTGAAATATACGGGAGTTTTGTACGTTTCATCATTGTTACCTTTGCGGTAAACATAAAGCAGTTTATTGCCTGGATCAAGGTCATCCACATTCAAATTAACAACTTCGGATACCCGCAGACCTGAGTTCAGAATAAGGCTAGCAATACAAGCATCTCGTTCTTTGTTCAGCTCATGTGAGTAAAGGGCTTGTTTGTTCTTTTGCATATCTATGGCATAGCCCTCAAGAATGTAACCGATAAATTCAAGCAACTCATTTTCTTCCAATATTTTTCCTTTGAGTTTTGCGGCGGTGTCTTTTGGTTTATGGGTGCGTTTGATCTCAATCTTGGCCATGATATTCCGTTTAAGAAGGGGGTAGAAGTCTTCATCTTCAGCAATCTGGCTTAAATAATGAAATAACGACCGCAGGGAAGAAAGTTTACGTGAAACCGTAATTCTTGAATTGGTACCCTCGCGTCTCGTGGTCAGGAATAATCGGTACGCAGTAACGGAATCCATGCGAAGCACTTCCAGTTCGGTCAATGTCACTCCTTGGTTCGAGTCAGCCTGAGACAACCCTTCTGCACGCAGCCAGCTGAAAAAGGTATCATAATCTCTCAAGTATTCTAGCAGTGTAGACGGAGAGAGGTCAGGCAGTTTATAGTCAATGAATTGCTGAACAAACCAGGGCATTGAGGGTAGTTTTTCATCCAGTTTACGTCGGTCAATCTCTTTTTGCACGTTGGTCAAATTCGGCACCTCCATATGACGATTGTTTTATCAAAGTATATTAAGTGTACCATAATTTACATGCACTCATCTTGTTTGATATTACTGGAGGATATGCAAAGAACCGGGTTGTACACGTTAAGCCATGTCATGTTATTGCCCTATGTCTAATAAAGGTTTACAGTATGTTATACATGCATACTAGACTAGAGGAGGCGAACCAAATGAATATGCAGATTGAGCTGGTTCCCCGCGAACGCAGTCAGGTGATTCGGCATCTCATGCAATTTTATCTCTATGATTTTACGAAATATCTGAATATCGATGTAGATCAGGATGGCATTTTTCCGGAATATCCGGGTCTGGATGCTTTCTGGACGGAGACAGGTCGAAAGTTTCCTTTTCTGATCACGAGTGAAGGAGCACCGGCTGGATTTGCACTTGTAGAGAAGTTAGAACCAGGGAGCAAGGATAATGACTACTATTTGACCGAATTTTTTGTTATGCAAAAATACAGGCGCAGCGGCGTTGGAACACAAGCCGCGTATGAATTATTTAGACGTTTCCCCGGGCGATGGAAAGTAACACAGGTTCGGAATAATATGATTGCGCAGGCGTTCTGGCGTAAAATCATTGGCGACTATACCGGAGGGCGTTTCCGAGAAAAATTCCATCCGGAACTGGGCAATCCTAGTCAGTATTTTGTAACATGATACAACATTAAGACAAGCCTGTAAAAATAAAGTCAGTTGGTCTAGCCGAATCGGGGAGCAATGTCGTGCTTGTATCCCGCACGATGAAGGAGATCGAAGAAACAGCAGCGGCGATTACTGAACAGACGGGACGCAAAGCATTGGCTCTCTGCGCCGACGTAACTTCTAAAGAGCAGATGCAAGAGACTTTCGAGCAGGCGATTTCCGAGATGGGGCTTATTCATATTCTCGTGAACAATGCAGGTATGAACATCCGAACGCCAGCCCTGGAAGTAACAGATAAACAGTGGGAAACGATCATGCAAACGAATCTTAAATCAGCTTTTTTTGCTTCACAATGGGCGGGTCAGCATATGAAGCCGTATGGGGATGGCAAAATTATTAACATCTCATCGGTCGGCGGACATACAGCATTGCGAACAGGTGTTGTATATGGGGCAACAAAAGCGGCTTTAATCCATATGACGAAGGTGCTGGCGCTGGAGTGGGGGAAATATGGTATTCGTGTGAACTCGGTCGGACCTTGGTATTTCCGCACTCCGCTGACGGAGAAATTGCTTGATGATCCGCAGTATATGCAAGAAATTACTAGTCGTACACCGCTTGGGCGTTTAGGAGAGCTACCGGAGATTGTTGGCCCCGTTGTTTTTCTTGCTTCGGATGCGGCAGGTTATATTACAGGCCAGACTTTATTGGTTGATGGCGGTATGTCTATTTACGGTTTCTAAACGTATTCATGTGTACTAAAATGTAAGAGAGAAGTTTTTTTAAAATGTGCTGCTTTCTGCTCCAATGGGTAATAACTTATGAACGCGACAACATGAAATACGACACCGTGCAGACAAGTCAACCTGCAAATGATGCAAATGAAATAATACGAAGAATACGGAAGTCTTCTGTATGGTACTTATCTTATTTAAGCCACTAACCTATTTTGGAGGAGGATCACGATGGAACTTCGTAATTACGGAAATACCGGGATGAAAGTCAGTACACTTGGTTTTGGCGGCTCTGAGATTCGGGATGCATCCAAGGCAGACGTAGAATTGTTACTTAACCGTGCTTTGGATGCGGGTCTAAATATGATTGATACAGCGGAATGTTACGGTGACAGTGAGGAAAAAATTGGTGACGTGTTAGGACATCGGCGGCAAGAATATTTTCTTTTTACCAAATGTGGACATGCAGCAGGTGTGGACGGGCCCAATTGGGATGCCAACGTGCTCGAACAGACTGTTGATCGTAGTCTCAAGCGCTTAAAAACGGATTATGTGGATGTGATCCACCTGCACAGCTGTTCAGAAGAAGTGCTTCGACAGGGTGATGTGATTGAAGTGCTGCAGCGGGCGAAAGAGGCTGGAAAAACCCGTTTTATCGGGTATAGCGGGGATACGACAGATGCATTATATGCTATCCGTACAGGTGTATTTGACAGTCTGGAGACATCATTAAATATTGCTGATCAGGAAGCAATTGAACTGACTTTGCCTGAGGCGCGTAAACGAAATATGGGCATTATTGCCAAAAGACCGATTGCAAATGTAGCCTGGATGTATGATACAGTAACAGAAGATGATTATGCTTATGACTATTGGAAACGGTTAAACGAACTGAAATATGACTTTTTGAGCGAAGAAGCACAACGAGTGGTGGAGATTGCACTGCGATTTACACTGAGCACTGAAGGTGTGCATACCGCAATTGTGGGAACTGCCAAACCTGACCGTTGGCAGCAAAATGCTGATCTGGTGGCGAAGGTGCCGCTAGAGAAGGAGCAATATGAGGCCATTCGTGCACGCTGGAAAGAAGTCGCACGAGCTGACTGGACTGGCCGCATCTAATCCCAGTTCATTCAAACACGCTTTAAAAGTAGTTGTTTTGAATGATTAGGATCTCTGGAGAACTGCCTTTTTGGGCAGTTTTTTTGTGCTCAGAATAAGTCAGATGAGAGGAAAGGCAGATAAATTAACTACTTAAACTTCGAAATATTATTTTTTCAACATATGAAAAATTCACAATAAGAATCCATCCAGAACAAAACCCTGTAATACCTGTAATAAAGGTGGGGGAGGACGGCATGGTTTTCAACGTAGATTAATAGGAAGGTATTTTTAACTACGTTGGTTGATTTCACGCATGACGCTTGTTATGAAGCCTCAACATGATTAAGCGATATCAGTAGAGAGCTGAGAGCGTGACGATATATTTACATCGTTTCATGTAAAGTTTTATTAAGAAGAATTTAAAAAAAAGCCCCCTAGGGGCTTTTGGTTAGGTGGAGCGAATCGCACAGACTATGTGGCTCTAATCACTGCTTACTGACGAAAATCACTGTTCAATGGCTGGACGAGCGTGGTCGGAATTGTTTTGGAAGCACGGTTAACCTTACCATACGTAAGCTTGCGCCAGATCGATTCCATTGGCCCGATTTTGAAGCGTTTTAGCCACAGTGAGGCGAAAATTACGAGCACAACATACACAGCAATACTGAGTGTAAGTGTACCCATAGGTTTTATAGAACTAGCGAATCCAAATCCATATGGAAGCAGAAGCACGGTTCCAATGATGGAATGAAGGAGGTAACAGGTCAGCGACATACGTCCAACTTTGGTAAATACCATCAACGCTTTTCGGAGCGCAGGAACATACATAAACAGCATCGCGAGGCTGCTCATATAAAACATGCTTCCGGTTAAGTTCCCTTGTTGAGCCAGGATCATGAAAAGCTCCATCAAAAATGTATTTTCACTCGAAATAAGTGTATTCAGCATCGTACTTAACTGAGTAAGTATAAATGCACCCAAGCTAATGAACCAGATTCGCTTCCAAATCGATTGCTTTGTTTCCATGTTTGTGAAGAAGTCCATCTTTACAAAATACATACCGATCAGGAACATCAGGAACATGGAATAAACCGTAGAAAATGAACTTGCCGCCATCACGCCCATGTCTGCCCATCGTGCTACCAAGGAGTCCCAATAGGTAAGGCTGGTATGACTGGTTAATGTGAAATCGAAATAAGTTGGCATGTTCAAGGATGCAGTTCTCATCGCATTATAGATCATCATAAATATGGAAGCCAGAAATTGCATCGATATAAGAGCGATAATCCAGCGCAATATCGTTTTAGGAGTGCGAGCATAAAACGCGAGTAGAAGAAATCCGGCTACGGCGTAAAAAGTCAATATGTCGCCAACCCATATAAAGGTGATGTGCAATAAGCCGATACAGAATAGAATGATTAACCTGCGAGCAAAAAGTTTTCGAGGATGTTCTACGCGTTGTACAGCCCGATCCATAAAAATCATAAATCCAACACCAAACAGAAAAGAAAATAACGTAATGAATTTTCCTTCGGCGAATGTGGAAACCAAGCTGTGGACCAGATCGTTAGAATTCATATCAAATCCCTTCATCGAGTCTACGATCAAAAAGTAATTCACAATAATAATGCCGAGCATAGCAAATCCACGAACGATATCTAAAAAATGGACACGTTCTTTCAAACTCAGGGGTTGGGCAAGGTTCTCTTTTTTCACATTTTCATTCATAACATTTCTCCTATTCATTTTTATTTTTAGGCCGAGCGAGTCTTGGTGTGTATAAATACTGTTATTACCTTAAATAACTATACTGTCCGATTCTTAACAGTTTCTGAAGGATCGTTTTTTATTTAAAATTTGTGACGAATGTATGACAATTGATTGCATTCATAAATGGTTAAGATTTATGATTTATTGTATTACCTAAGAGTTGCCGAAGGACGATATATAGTGAGGATGCGTAATAACATCAGGAATTATGAGGTGAGTCAGATATGTCCCATCGGATATTAGTCGTAGAGGATGATCAGGATATTGGTGATCTATTAGAAGAGTCTCTTACAAGAGCGGGCAATGAAGTGTTAAGAGCCAGAGACGGACAGGGTGCGCTGCAACTCGTAGATAACGGCCTAGACTTGGTCATTTTGGATATCATGATGCCAGGGATCTCGGGGATCGAAACATGTGAGCAGATTAGAACCTATTCTAACGTTCCTATTCTGTTTTTAACTGCTAAATCGAGTACGCTGGATAAAACGGAAGGTCTTCTGGCAGGCGGTGATGATTATATGACAAAGCCATTTTCAGAAGCAGAGCTTCATGCCCGGGTCATCGCCCAACTACGAAGATACAAGATTTACAAGGAGAAAAAAGAGAGCGGAGATACTTTTCTTGTTGGGGGCAAATTAAAGGTCAATGAGCATTTTAATGAGGTCTCAAAAGAAGGACAACAGATCAAGCTTTCTGATCTGGAGTATCGCATCCTGAAGCTCCTGATGAGCAAACGAAACAAAATATTTTCTGCGCATAATATTTACGAGAGTGTCTGGGAACAGCCGTATTTTTATTCTTCAAATAATACAGTGATGGTACACATTCGCAAATTGCGTGCAAAGATAGAAGATGATCCGGCGCACCCGGTTTATGTCCTTACCGAATGGGGGAGAGGATATCGTTTTGGCACACCGTAAATTTACACTTACCAAAAAATTAGCTTTAATCATTTTGCTCGCGGCTACGGTAAGTGGTCTGATCTTTGTGACGATGCAGAAGGTCAGTAATGGGTTGATTGACAGATACCTTAACTCGGATGAATACTACAAAAGTGAGTCGGCTCAATCGATTGCGAAGTTTAGCCAATTTGTTAAGACGAATAATCTATCTTCAACTGATCGCAAGGCATTTGGGGAATGGGTGAAAAAAGAGAACTACATTATGCTCACCATCTACAAAGATCAAGTGTTGCAATATGATTCCAATTACTCGGTGGAAGATGAGTCAGGATATGGGGTAGAGCGGGAAACGCTATACGCTCAAAAGCATTCATTTTCAGTTATGTTTAGTGATGGAGAGGGGAGAGTAACGGTTGACGGATTTTTCTCATCCCGATATTACGATATCACCTTCACCCTGGAACTACTCGGCTCGACGTTAATCTTCCTGTTAATTGTACTGCTAGGCATTCGTCGGAGTCTCGCTTATCTAAGAACGATTCATGAGGAGATTCACATTCTTGAAGGTGGAGAGCTAAATTATGAAATGACGATTCGCGGTCACGATGAATTAGCCATGATCGCTGAAAGCATTGAGGAGCTCCGTAAAGCCTTTCTGGATAAGCTGGATGCGATTGAAACATTACAAGCGGAGAGTCGCAGTCTTGTCACCGAAATGTCTCATGATATGCGAACCCCGCTGACCTCTTTGATTATGTATTTGGAGTTTGCAAAGAAAGAACACAGTGAGTCCGTTTCAGACAAGGGCCGTTACATTACGAATGCATATGGAAAAGCCATCCAACTCAAAAAGCTTTCCGATGACTTGTTTGATTATTTCCTTTTGGATAAAGAGCAAGAGGAAGACCTCGAAAGCATTGCTGTGCAGGAGGCGATTTATGATCTGATATCCGATCAGATTGCCATTTTGCGCCAGGAGCAATTTAAAGTCCGCATTATGGGTGAACTGCCGCAAGTTTATATCACGGTGAATTTGGAGGAACTCGGGCGGGTCTTTGATAATATTCTGTCCAATCTGTTGAAGTATGCAGAACCCAAGGATGAAATCTGTATTACATTCAACTCGAATGCGGAGATATTTGAAATTCAACTGACCAACACCATCAAAATTGCAGAGGTTTCTCCGGAAAGTACAGGTCTGGGAGAGAGGATCATAAGCCGGATGATGAACCGTATGCAAGGGCAGTTTTCCAGGAGTCAAGAAGGAACCAGCTATCGTGTTGTGTTGAGTTTCAGTAAATCCAAGGTATAAAACTTGCTGTTGAAGTGAGTTTACATTTCAGATAAAAACACACAAGGGGTTTAATTACATCTGTGGAGGAATCAGAATGAACCCGATAGAGAAACCTATGAAAGGTACCTTATTTGCAACTCAATCTACGTTTACGTCACTTATGGCCACTTATCAATCGATGGTATGGAGACTGGCTTCGCGTTATTTCCGAGATCCGCAGGATCGAGATGATGTCGTGCAGGAGACATTCTTGCGGGTATATACGCATATTGAACAAATGAACAGCCAAAAGAATGTCGTAAACTGGATTTATACCATTGGGAGAAATGTATGCCTGGACGTTCTGCGCAAGAAAAAGAGACAGAGTCTTGCCACAACTGCGTTATATGTAGAGGATACAAAAACGTCTCCAGATGCTACATCTGATCTAATGTCCCGTGAACCTGGCCCTGAAGAAAGGCTGATTCAGAATGAGACTTCTTCCGAGTACAAACGTCGGATCAATGACGCATTTTATCAGATTCCAGGGAAGTGGAGGCACTACGTCTATCAGCGGTACTACTTGGAAATGACCATCAAAGACATCAGTGTATTGAATGATATACCTGAAAACACGGCCAAAACGTATCTCTTTCGAGGAAGAAAACATATGAAGCAACAGTTAATTGACATCACGTATTGAAACAGGAGACATGACAAATGAAAGATTTAATTACTAAATTTCAAAAAACACCATACATTCTACAAGCGCTTTTGAATATCTGCCTGTTCTTTCTGGCCTTAGCTTTAAGCGCACTGCTAATTAGTGAGACATGGTATATCGTACAAATTGTGTACCAGTCTTTTGTAACTCGTCAGGATAGCTACTATGAAATGTTATCCGAATTGCTCGTTTTCTTCTTGTACTTTGAATTTATCGCTTTAATTGTGAAGTACTTTAAATCTAATTTTCATTTTCCTCTTCGTTACTTTATTTATATTGGAATCACAGCGGTAATCCGATTAATTATTATAGATCATGATCAAGCAATGTCGACGTTCTGGTGGTCGTTGGCTATTTTGATCATGGTAGGTGCTCTTTTTATATCAAATCGACGGAATCCAGGAGCTCAGAAATATGAAAAAAGTGAAAGTGATCATTGATGGGAAAACGATAGGAAGCGTAGAGGATCTGCAGCGCATGGTTCAGACCGAATTTTCGCTGCAGCCCGCTCATTTTGAGAGTATGGATACCCTCTGGGAAGCGTTAGTATGGCATGTGCCAGTGCCAGTTACGCTGGAATGGATTCATTACAATGACAGCAGAGCCGCGATTGGACCTTACGCAGATCAACTGATGAACTTACTGTACGAGGTCGATGAACAGCTGGAGGAATTGTTTAGATTTACAGTGAAATTATAAAATTTCAATATATGAAAAATTCATAATAGTAAATCAAATATGCTCCATTGTTACGTTTCTGTACATCAAACAATCCCACTCCAGTCAACTCCGAGTAACGTATTAACGAACCTTCACATGCTGAGGTGAACGTCAATAGAAAAGCTGCTCCTTTCTCTATGAAAGGGCAGCTTTTTTTTCTAAACGCTTTATTTTAGTGAAAGAGACATAAAAAATTCGGAATTGTACATTTTAAGTGAGAGAAGGTAGAGGAGGAAACAAAATGAAAAAACAGCAGAAACATAAAGAGCAAATGCTAGGGTGGCTTAGCCTGGCGCTGTTTGGTGCGGGTTGTACTCTGGGCACTGGTTTTTTTCTCGGCTCCAGTTTGGCCATTCGCTGGTCCGGTTTTTTTGTGCTCGTTTTGCTTCTGCTTGCAGCAGTAGGAACATACTTTGTATACGGCGCATTGGCTGAGATGACTGCGAACGATCCCAAAGAAGGAGCGTTTAGAACCTATGCTAAAGAAACGTTTGGAACATGGGCGGGGTTTGGCAGTGGATGGATGTATTGGTCTTCTGAAATGCTGATTATGGGCAGCTCTCTAACAGCATTGGGGCTGTTTTCGCAGTTCTGGTTCCCTAAATTCCCATTATGGGCTTTCGTAGCTATCTATGCTTGTGTTGGCCTCTGCATTGCTGCGCTAGGTGCAAAGGGAATTACACAAACAGAAAATATATTGGCGGTAATCAAATTGGCAGCTACAGTCGCTTTTATTTTCATTGTTGGTGCGGCTTGTCTTCAATGGCTACCAATAGAGTTATCAATCGCTCCGTCTGTGAATCATAACCAATGGCTACCTCAGGGTATCCGAGGTGCTTGGAGCGGATTTATCTATGCTTTTTTTGCATTTGCGGGAATCGAGGTTATGGGTTTGATGGCCGCCAGGCTAAAAGAGCCGAAAGATGCAATGAAGTCAGGTCGAGTTATGTTATTCTCCGTTAGTGCTTTGTACATTATCTCGATAGCTCTGATTCTGCTGCCTGCCAACCAAGTGACTGCGGATGAAAGTCCGCTCGTCAAAGCCATGTCATCCATCGGATTACACGTTGTTGTACATATTATGAATGGAGTGTTGATTATTGCTGGATTTTCAACAATGGTTGCTTCCTTATATGCGATTACTTCCATGCTTGTGAAGCTAGGTAAAGAC
Source organism: Paenibacillus amylolyticus (assembly GCF_051136285.1). GTDB lineage: Bacteria > Bacillota > Bacilli > Paenibacillales > Paenibacillaceae > Paenibacillus > Paenibacillus amylolyticus_F. Next base: position 137,215 of record NZ_CP194938.1, read on the forward strand.
GGTGATGCGCCATCTATATTTACCAAAACGATGGGCAAAAAGAAGATACCGATCTATGCTTTGATTTGCACAGCAGCAGGTTTGATTCTGTCTACGTTAATGGCTTTATGGTTGCCGAAAACATTATTTGAATATATCACAACGGCAGGAAGCCTTGTTCTGATGTATACCTGGCTTCTCATCTGTGTGACATATATTTGCAAAATCAAACCTGCCAAATGGGGAATGATCAAAGCCTGTATTGCCATTCTCCTAATTATAGTCGCTGTGGCAGGTACGGCATTGGAAAAAACCAGTAGAATTGGTCTGCTGGTTAGTATTGGACTCGTGCTGCTTTTATCTGTTGTAACCTATATCGTGCATAAGCATCGGCTGAGAAAACTAACATCATAAACGAAGTGCAATCAGCTTGCTGTCAGTGTTGTTATGTTTATTTTTTACGCATAAAAGGGCACTTGGAGATGGTTTGCTCATCGTCCGGCAAAAAGTACTGTTTCCATTCCAAATTATCCTTTTGCCCGTACCACATAAGTGAGGGGTGAGCAGGAGCAGTATCATACTCGGCTAATCGTTTGCGAATCAACGTTTTCATCTTACGACCAAGCGAAGTTTCGTCGTTTATGGCTTCAAATACCCAGCGGGGTTGAAAAGCTAGCATGAAAAATGGGAAATGACGGCTTTTTCTCTGAAGATGAGCGGGAGTAGCACAAAAACAAAAATACGGTTCTCCGTTAAAACAAAACTCCCAGGAAGCATCGTTTGGTTCCTTTGAAATATGATCGGGCCATGGGGAAGAGTCATGCGTGGTCGTGCGACTCAGCACTTGCCAGAATAAAGTTTGATACTGCTCTACGCTTGTATGTTCTTTCATGTCAGATGGAGTCTCACATATAACTACAAGGGAGGCATAAAGACCCGTTTCACGTGAGACAGCACCGTATTGCTGAAGTATGCTCGCCAACTCTTTAGAGGCTCTATGGAGACGTGGGTCTGAAATAAAAGCATATCTTAAATGGCCTGACAAAAATCCGATACGGCCAGGAACACATGGATACGTATTTTCTTCATCTGCAATCATGTTAGAAAACTGTGTGAAAGACTCTTGCTGCCAGGAAGGAAGCTGTTCGAAAATCTGTTTTAACTCCTCAGCACTATACAATTCCAACATACGGTTACAACTCCTTTTGATTTAATCCCTAATAATGTATTAAATCAAAAGGAGTTGGGTGACTGTCTATGCGAACACTGATTTAGAAAAATATAAAACGGATTGCTTCAAATGCAAAATAAATCCCGAACCCAATCAAACTAATCCCTGAGATAACAGATACCCAGTAAAGAATTAATTCATTGTTTTGTTTGTGAAAACGGCTTGCCATAAAGGCCATAATAACATCCCAAATTAAAATGCCGATGAAAATGCCAGAGCTGTAAAGCAATATATCAGCCATGTTGCTATGTTTTATTGCAGAGGTAAGAACTGAGCCGTAAATGCCAAGCCAGAATAAAATATTTAATGGATTGGATAGCGCCATTAGAAATCCAGTGATGAAGGAATGGTGTATTTTTGATTCTACCATGGTGCTGTCCTTGATGTCTTGTCTTAATTTGGTCAATGTTTCTATGCCAGTATAGATCAAAATGAAGCTGCCAAATGACCACAAAAAAGCTTGCATAAACGGAGTATTCAAAAAGTGAGCGATACCAAAATAAATGAAAAGCATGTACACCAAATCCGCAAACATGGCACCTATTCCCAGCACCCAAGCATGCATAAATCCATGACGTGCTCCGCGATCTAATTGTGCAGCATTGATAGGGCCAACAGGTGCGGATAAGGATATCCCGAGAAAAATATAACTGAATAGCACCGACATAAACAAAATCACTCCTCAACAGATGCATGGAATAACATGTACTGTTCAACGTAAGGCATGTACAAGTCATCCTATTCCTGTAAGGAGTGTATTAGAACAAATCAAGTCACATTATTTAACGTTACTCACGTCTAGTTGAACGGGTGTACAGTGATAACCATTACAGGCACTTTCCTCACATGGACATGCCGAAATAGCAATTGTCAGGTCTTGCAAAGCCTCCATCTCAACATAATCGCCTGCACGGGAATCAGGTGTCATCACAGCGATGTTACCACTCTCATCCATCGTTGTTTTCATAAAAAGATTAAATGGATAATGCTGATTTGGTGGCATAATGCCTAAGGGACCGAGGGCTTCATTCAGGTTTTGGTAACAACTGGCATGATTAATTTTACCATATAACAGCTCGTACATTTCAGGACGGCAAGCCGAGTTGAAAAAATCATGTGCCCCAACGGTATCTTTTATTATGGTTAATAAAGGTTTATACCGATTAGAGTATAAAGTTTGTCCAGGTTTAATACGACAGGTTCGTAAAACATCCATCGTTACACCAGGATCAAGACGGTGATTCATATCATCGGTATCAAATGCTACAAAATCAACAACTTGTTGACCTTCCAAATCTGTGACTCTCAGAATAGAGCCTTTGGAAACAACTAGTCCATACCCAGTTTTGGCTGGTATTACATAAGATTGCTTGTTTTTTTGCAAACTACTCATACGTTCACGCACCTCCTGTAATCTTGCTTTCAGTATGTGAAAAGAGAGGACAATTCATTCATATTCTAACCTAACGGAAAGAAGTTATTTCATGCACTCAGGATCGTGTTTTATCTATTTTATATATTCAATTTCAAGTAGTTGTATCGGGAGTACATCTAATGGGTTAATAAAGTTCCGCCTTCGGGCGAGCATCTTTTTCCATACATAGATCGACTATTAATAGCAGAGGGGTTGAGACATATGTAAGATCTCCCGCAACTTTGTTAATACTTGCGCCGATCAGTTAAAGAGTAGGGAGATGATTTAACCATGGAGCAATACAAAGGACAGGTGATCGTATCTAGCGAAAAGCAATTCGTGTACCGTGACTCTGAAAACAGAGGACATGTGCAACTGCCGAATATGGTGGTCTCTTGTTTGGAATTATCGGACACGTCTAAGATAGCCTACGGCGTGATATCCAAGTACGTTTTTGAGAACGGAAGAGAAGCATTCCCTGCCGTATCACGAATTGCCATGGCTTGCAACTGCACCAAGAAAACAGCAATCAAGTATATTGATGAACTTTGTGAGAAGGGATTCATCCTGAAGGAACGTAACGGTAATCGGAAGACGAACTCCTACTATCTGATGGACATAGACAAGATTGACCATTTACATGTATCCGAAATGTTCTGGCGGTGTGTAAATTCCGTGTACAAAGAAGTTGAGGTTTGCCTATACGAAGATGTATATGAAGGCTTTATTAAGATGCTTGAGAAGCTTAAAAAAGAGGGTGTCATCTTTCGGGAAATTCCTGTCGATGCTGAGACTGAATCACATATACGCGAGACCCTTTTAAGCAGGGTGAAGAGGGAAGGTGACGATATGTTCAGCCCGCCGTACGGTGGAAAGGCGAAGCCTGATATCTCCGACCAACATGCGGCAAAGGAAGTAATGAGAAACCCCCTAAGCGGCACTGTCGAAAAATCGGACAACTTTTGGGGAGGGAAAGGCAGGTTCTCCCTGCCTGAAGACATCGACCGATGGAAGAACGACAACTTCGTTCAGTACTTCTATGAGAAGTTTATTGATGCTACAGGTAGAACGCACGAAACCGCCCGAAGTAAACACCGTGGAATGATTGGGCGCTTGCTCAAGAATGTTGACGGCAATAAGGCGCTAATGAAGTTAAGAATGGATGCCTTTTTCCAAATTGGATACGATCATCAATCCCTTGAGTGGTTCTGTACCTCAGGACGGGCGGCAGAGATTGATTTGTTCCTTGAGCAAGGCAAGAAACCGTTCTATATCGCGGAACAAGAGAAGAAGGAAATGGTTCAAACTACCGTACAGACCAAGAGCGGCATGTCTGCTGAGGACTTCCTGAAGAGGATTAAAGGAGGTAATTAATGAGTATATTGACTGGAACAACGACAGAACTGTTTAGCACATGTGAAACCTGTGTGGTAAAGGACTGGTGCAAACTTCGTAGCGGTGAAGTGAAGTTGCCGCCCCAGCATACGCTCACCTATTGTGTGGGATACGACAAATTGGAAAAGGCTATAGGCTTGGCTAAAATCCCCAAGGAGTACCGTACTGCCAACCTGCACAACTATGTTGAGGATGCGGACAACACTGACTTTGCAACGATTCTAAAGGACTTGTTATCTAATTCGGTAGGCTTTGTCACTTCAGGTACGAACCTTGCCTTGATTAACCGGGGTAAAGGTACAGGTAAATCATGGACAGCCAATGCCGTTCTTAATGAGTTTATTTACAAAGTTTGTCGTGACCCACAATGGTTTGATTATGAAACTCCTGTGGGAATGTATGTAAAATTTGGGGCTTGGGCTAACCGTCAGAGGGATATTTACACTCGTAATGACGAGAAGTTTACCTACGAAGCCCACCGAGAACTCAACCAGATGAATAACGTTCCGTTACTGATACTGGATGATATCGGAAGCGGTCGAATCACCCCAATCATTCGAGACCTTATCTATGATGTTATTGACTTCCGTAAAGAAGAACAGAAGAGTACAATTTTTACAAGTAATTTCCCTGATTCGATATTACGTCAAGATGACATGCTTGGAGACATGATTGTATCTCGAATGCTTTACAATACGATGGTCATTCCGTTGGGCGGCAGAGACAGAAGAGAAGATAATACCTACAAATACTAAATTTAAGTAGATCGTTTGTTGATGTGTGTAGTGAAGACATACATATTATCGAGCTATTTGCAAACAACATAGTTGAATGAGACTCCATATATGTTGTTATACAGCTCATAACAGCCCAGTACGAACTTAGAGAAGCAAGGGAAAACAGCACAACGGAGCACCGATCAGACAACGTAGTTGCGCTGATCGCGTGACCTACCTCAAGAACAGTCGCTACATGAAAAACCGTAGGGCGTTTCGTAAAGGACTCACCGAATGCAATTACTTTTCTAATTGTATTCGGTGAGTCCTTTCTTATTTCTGAAACATACCAATTATTTACCAATGGAAGAAGTGATCGATGAGGGAAATGAAGTCACATAGAGCCTTAGCTGGAAGCCCTCCGCACCTTTTTCCGTACATGACTCGACTACTAAGAGTGTAATCGGAAATTGGGAGGGAACACAATGGCGGCAATCGAAGAACTTCAGCTACTCAACCACGTCCTAAACGTCAAAGAGTGGGGCGTTGTCGAGGATGCAGGAATTACTGAGGGCTATTTTCAGGTACACAAAGACACCTTCGAGTACGTCAAAGGCTTCAAAAAGAACAATGGATACCTGCCAACCATAGAAACGGTAATGAACAAATTTGATACGTTTGAGCTAGTGGAATTGGAAAACATCGACCACGTTGTGCGAGCTATGAAGGAGGACTTTCTTTATAGGGAGTTCAAACCGATACTGGTATCTGCTTCGGAGACTTTCGCCAAAAAGGAAACGACAGCGGCTATTCAACAACTTCAGATGGAAGCAGGAAGATTTCTGAAGTCTATCGGCTCAACCGGCCAGGGCTACTCCTACATCAAGAACGCTCAAGAACGTCTCGATGCTTATAACAAAATCCACGGTAAGGCACAAGATGAAATTATAGGAATGACTACTGGATTCAAACCGCTTGATTTAGCGACCAACGGACTAGAATACACAGATGGGGCGGTCGATTACTTCCTAGTGTTCGCGCCAACAAACATGGGGAAAACCCTAATATCATCCTTTATGATGTCAGCGGCATGGAACAGTACATTAGATGATGACTATCCAGCCTACTTCGCCTTGGAGCAAAGAGCGTCAGAAATTGCCCATAACTGGGATAACACACTCGCCAAAGTGTCACGCCTAGCTTTAACACGCGGTACGCTCTCTAACGAAAAGCGAGAAGCTTATGCGGAGTTTATTGACCGCCTTAAGCAGAAGAAAAAAGACATGGCGATTTACGACCTTAAGAGTAACGGTGGCAAGCCTTACACGCTTGACGAAATCCACCGGATACTCGAACGAGAAGGTCACAATCGTTGGACACTCGACCAATTATCCAAGTTACGACTTACCTCACGGAGTAGTGGCGATCTTAGACAGCGCCTGTTTGATGTATCGGCAGGAGTTCGAGACTTAATTCTCGATACTGGTAAGCCCGCAATAGTTGTCGCACAAGCGAACCGCGATGCCCTTAAGAAAGTAAAGAGAGACATTACGGAGAACGTAGATGCGGGAGACATTGGAGAAACCTTCGCCATCGTACAGGATGCTTCAAAGGGCATCTCTATCGTAAAAGTGAGTGACAACACCTTTAAAATCCTGGTCATAAAAAATCGTGAAAATGCAAGCGGGCAATCGTTCCTTGTGCGCTATGACTTCGACTCTGGTATCGTCTCCATCCTGGATGACTCCATTGGCGAACAATACTTCTAAGAGAGAGGGAGGGACTTAGCCCATGCGGGTACAACGTTATCTTAACTCTGGTAGCTTAGAGGCGTATAGGGAGGGTAAGGAGGTAACGGCTCCTGCGAATATGTTCCAAACTTTTTCAATGTTCATGAGGATGAGGCAGAAATCTACCCTCCCGGTTTCGTCCAGCTATGGGGGAAAAGGAAGTGATTAATCTCTCTCTCAAACAAGAGAATCCAAATATAGAGATTCTTGAATCCTTGCATATTGATCCTGAAGAGTTAACAGATGAGCTCAGGTTCTCTTATCAGCATCTCTCGAAGGTTCTAAGTAACCCTAAAGCATTCACAGGACTGAATGATACAGGTGAATGGGTCATGAGTTGCTGTCCGTTACACGCCGAAACAAGGGCATCTTTTGGCATCTCTAAAGAACCGCCCTATCACTGTAACTGCTTTTTTTGTGGCTACTTAGGAACAATAGACACCTTAATAGAGAGCGCTCTTGATATGGATGAAGGAGAAGGCATTAAAGTTTTGCTTTCTACCTATATCATCGAGGAACAACGAAGAACGTTCGATATGGTTGACTTCATAGATAATCGCAGGAACAAGTACGTTATCCCCCACCTTGAAGAGAGCGTTCTAACTAGCATGAAAGATTCGAGGGCTAGTAATGAACTACTCTATCAGACTGGCATGAATTACATGCGTTCTAGGGGATTTAACGACAGAACCCTTGAAACCTACGAAATCTGTGTTGACACTGCAACTGAGACGCTTGTATTCCCTCAGAGGACAAGATCCGGAAAACTCCGTTTTGTGCAGAAGAGGAAGATAGGCAACAGTTATCACGGTACTAAGTTCATTAATGAAGGCAGTGCGATAAAGAAAGATATTGTTTTTGGTCTGCATTTCATTAACAAACTTAGAACCACGAAACACCGAATTAGACGAGTCAGGATGGTTGAATCACCTACCGACTGTATGTCCAACTATCAGGTGGATATCCCCGCAATCTCAATAAACGGATGTATCCTTTTTACAAATCAAATTAGGGAGTTACAGCTGGCTGGCATCGAGGAGATTGATTTGATGCTAGATAACGATAAAGCCGGCGAGAAGGGAATGAAAGAAGCCGCAATCTTACTGGATAGGGCAGGGTTCATCGTGAACCGTGTACGCTATCCTAGCTTTCCTGCGCTCAAAGACAGCAATGATCTGCTTAATGCTTGTTTACTACACCGTCTCGAAACCTACAACGTGAACCTGATTGGGTCAATGTTCAATTAGGAAAAATTCTTTTCAAAATTAATCACATCTTAATCAGACGAGGCAACAACCACTGATATTACTGGGAACACATTATACATGGAACCGTTGGAGGAATATTAACCATGACAACGCAAACAACTATAGCAAACTTCGATATAGAGTCCTTAACACCTATCTTCAAATTTATACTGAAAGGTGTGAGAAGTGAGGACCGTGAAGAAGTCCAATCAGAAGCCGTTCTTCGTATTCTTACAGCCATCGACAAAGGACAAGTTAAGAAAGATATATTCACATTCTCTCATACTGTTGTTCAACGTGCAGTATTTGACTACTACCGCAAAAACAACCGAATGATTAACAAAAACAGCACCTATGTTCATTTTTGCGATGGGGCAGATGAAGAACATGGTTCGACTATCGATTATTTCTCTTACGCAACTGAAGAGATAGGTTATGGTCTGTCTGACGTAAAAACGGATTACTTGAACAACCTCTGTATGTTCACACCGCAACAACGTCGAATCATTGATTTCATGCTCTTCACAGAGGAAGGGATAGATATGAAACCAACAGAGATTTCTAACTTGCTTGGCTTGAACAAGTCTCATGCTTCCCGTGCGATGAACACGTTAAAAAAGTTATGTCAGGAGTAACACCCTAATTTAATTGCCTTATAAAGTATACATAAATTATTAGTAAAAGAGTGCTCAGGAGTTTTTGGTTTCAATATTTCTTTATTTTAAAGTATAACATACTTTACCTTAAAATCCCTTAACTTTTCATATATATATATGTTTCAAATTTCTCATAGAAACATTTTACAACTGGCACTTAGGGTAAGTCAACACACTATGTTGTAAAACAACGTAATTAAAACAAGTTTTATAACAAATGAGTAGTTGAAGCAAATGACACAGATTTCTAAAGGTATACATCCACTACTGATATTAAAGAAGAAATATTAAAAGAAAATTAAATATCCTTACATATATCTATATCGTATCCAATTTCTTGAAAATCCATTCTCTCCTTTTTAAGAAGATCGAACGACTTACATTAAGAGGTCAGCGAACCTCAAATACAAAATACATTTGGAGGAAACACATGATGTCTAACACAGTAGTTCGTGGTCTTGGAGCAATTCTATCTGGCGGTGCAGATTTTATTACTTTCGGAGAGGGAAAGCCGATGACTATGCTTTTCATTGACTGGTTTGAAGACCTGCTCGGTATCCGTGAGCACTATGAAGCGGCTCTCACACCTAAATACATTCGTTGCCCCGGCAAAGACATTTGCCCACTTTGCAAAGCAAATCCTTCCAAATATCCTGCATTGCGGATTAAGTTCCGTGTGTATGACCCTGTAGATAAGAGAGTCAAATTCGTCTCTCTGGCTAAATCTCACGTTCAAAAATTGAACCAAGAATTCAATTTTGACGAGTGCGACCCTACTAAGAACTTTGTGACCCTTTACCGCACTGGTAAAGGGGCTTCCGACACTGCCTACAGTGCCCGCCGCTATGTTACAAACCCTGAAGCCGGAAAACCTGCTCTGGACTTCCCGACGCAAGAATTAATCGACCAGATGCCTGATATTACACCCCAAGTAACACCACATAGCCCAGACGAGATTGCAGATTTCATGCAAACGTTGGTAGCAGGTGCCCAGACTAAACCTAACGTTTATAATCCAACATCACAAGGTGGTCAGTCAGCCTACGAGCAACAAGAAGTACCCGCAACACAACGCAAACTTCCATTCTAATCTGTAATGACGTGAGGGGCTAAAATGCCCCTCATTGTTAAATTTCTCTATTTATATACGACAGTCAATAATATTCATCACAAAATTAATTTTATTTCGATATGGAGGGGGCATTGTGTCAGATAACGAAGTCATAAACATTATAGCTAAGGGCGAAAAAAAGTCTGCCCGAACCATACGCACTAAGAACACAGAAATAGTTAAAAAGGCGAAGAAACTCACTAAGAAAGAACAGAAAATCTTAGACATTGAAGCATCAATTGTCATGCCTGACAATTACACGCTCATCAACACTCCTGAGTTACTTCAGCGATTAGTCAACTACTATAAAGCATATAAAACGATGTATCAAGGCGATGCCTTTGTCTATCTCGACACTGAAACTTATGGACTAAACAACTGGCGGGACAGTTTAATCTCAATTTCCATAGGTTTTGAATCAGAAGAGTATTTTAACATACCCATGCGCCCTTTTCTTCATGAAATGTCGATCAATGTTGAATCTTTGTCATTCAATGAGGTATCAAACGCCCTTAAACCACTGTTAGAAGCAGAAGAGATGATCGTCATGGCAAACGCAAAGTTCGATATTCATGCGCTCAAAAATTGGGCAGATATTGACATTACGTTTAATATTCATTGGGACACGATGATTATGGGCGGATTGTTAAACGAAAATAAACCAAAAGGTCTGAAAGAATGGTATAACTCTTACGCTCTTCCTTGGCTAATCGAGCTGGGCAAATTGAGCCAAGATGAACTTAGTCGTCCGACTTTTAAATTCGTTAGTATGTTCGACAAGATTCCATTCGATAGTATACCTCACAGGCTTGCTAACTACTATGCTTGCCATGACGTATTCATGACTCATTGGGTGTTCAGATATCAAAAAAGCATTGTGGAAAATCCATCTTTTGGACTAGACGGAGTTTACCGTCTTTTTCGAGAAGTTGAGATGCCATTGCTGGCTGTTTTTGCTACAGCAGAACGACGTGGAGTAGAGCTAGACTCCAAGTTTCTTAAGGATATTATTGGTAAAGTTCTACAAGAGAAATTGTACGAACTTGAGACAGATATTTTCACCGTCTTAGGCGGCACCATTACTCTTGTGAAGTCACGAACTCGACAGCGACAGGGGATTAAGTTTAAGGAAGAGTATGGAGTAGTGGAAGAGTTTAACCTAGGTTCTCCCGCACAACTAGCTAGCAAACTATATGTAGAGCATAAGATTCTTGAGGCTGAAATGGTTTACGACAAAGACCTGAAGCGTAAAGTACCTAAAATGTCTACAAGTAAGAAGGTACTTACTAGGAATAAGAAGGTAACGGTGACTATTGGTGATAAGACTCACAGAATTATCGACTATATTCTGGAATACCGTGGGCTGTCGAAGCTAATTGATGCGTTTTGTAATAAGCTTCCTGACGATACGATAGAGGGAATCATCCACTGTTCCTACAACCAACTGGTAAGGACTGGACGTGTTTCTTGTTCTGCACCAAACCTTCAGCAAATCCCATCAAAATTTGACCTGATTCGCTACGCCTTCCGTGCCCCTAGCGGGAGACTGCTGGTCAGCGGAGACTTCTCGCAACAGGAATTGCGCTGGTTGGCTATCTTTACTCAGGAACAAACCCTCATTGATATTTTCCGGCTAGGGCTTGATATGCACAGTAGGGTAACGTGCCAGATTCACAGCTTCGACTATGATATGTTTGAGACGATTCGGAGTTACAAGGGAGATTCAGAAGAAGAGACCAGCACCAACGTAGATGAAGCGATTACGAAGTATGCAGGTTCTCAGGAACTTATCTTTGCAATAACTTACCTGAACAATAAAGAGCAGGGCGCTAACTCTTCTACTACGGAGATTGTTCGTCCGACTATTGAACGCCTTGCCGCATTTTTTGAGTTACTTCGAAAGAAAACCAAGTCCGTAGTATTTGGTGTAATTTACGGTATTACGGAGCTGGGCTTAAGTGACCAAATTGAATCCAGTAAAGAGGAAGCAAAGGAACTGATTGACGGCTTTAAGTCATCCATGCCTAACTATCTTATGTGGGAAGCAACAACCCACAAAGAGGTCATGGAGAAGGGGTACATTGAGACTGTTCTTGGACGTAAACGCAGATTCGGTGAGACTATCGCTGAAGCTAAACAGGAGGATATGTGGAAGCGTTCTGGATGGCACTGGAAAATTGAAAAGTGCAAGCGGCAGAGTTGTAACTCCAAAATCCAAGGCTCAAGCGCTGACCAATCCAAGAAGGCAATGGTGGAACTGTTCTACCCTAAAAGACCAGACGGAACGACATGCTTTAACCGTCGTGAGTGGGTAATCAATGGCTATGTGTCTCAACTTGAGAAGGATGATATCCACCTTGTCCTTCAGGTGCACGACGAGTTGATTTTCGACGCCCCTGAGACCGTTGACCCTGCCGTACTAAAGGCGATTACAGATACTATGGCTAATGTTATCCCTAACGATGCAGGAGTCCAATTCAAATCCGATATCGAGGTATCTCCCTATTGGGGTGGCAACTTCTCTCAAGAGCAAATCCGTCTTATGGGCGAAGGTGCCTTGGATTGGAGAGAGATCTTCGAGGAAGAGGTTAAGAAGAAGCTTTCCAAGTTCGGTATTGAGTATGAAGTCGGTATGTTTACTGATAAGGATGACGAAGAGGAAGAAGAGGAGGCCGTTTAATAACGGCTTCTTTGTTAGTATCTAAGTTGAGTACCATATATTGTAGATAAAGCAAGTCTGAAAGGAGCGATAACATGGCAACAGTTTCAGGAATTAGGGTGTGGGGAAACGTTTCTCTTGCCCAAGACACAGAGATTAAAACCGGAACTAATGACAACATCGTTGTTACTGTCAACGGAACGGATTACCCCATCACATTAAACGTAGGGGAGTATAAGACCAGCCATACGCATGTAACCTCCGAACTGGTTCAGCATATCGCAAGTAGATTAACGGCGGCAGGATGCCCTGTTTACGCCAAGGTGGGCGGTATCCACGACGATAACCCAAGAACGGTACTTGTCATTGAAGCAGTAGATCATGGGGAAAACGTAACAATGGCGGTGTCCGGTAATGGCGCTACTGCCTTTATAGGAGACGAGCCGTACCAAGTCCAGCCGCCCGTTTCGGCTTCTGAACCTACTTTAGGGGCGATTAACTTAACCTCAAGGATACAAGCCAAGAAGACCTAAAAGACCCTTGCGGGGTCTTTTTTATTTTACCGCACCTTTTTACATAGATAGCTTGACTACTGAGAGTGTAAGGCAAAACAAACAACCGAAACGGAGCTAGGGAAACATGAAAACAGTAAAATTCAACCCTAATACGCAGAAGCGTACTTCTCAACGAGCGATGGTACTGAACGCACTTCGTAACGCAGGTTCTAAAGGGTTGGCTAACTATGAACTGCACGAAATCAGCCAGCGTTGGGCGGCACGTCTCCAAGAACTGTACAAGCAAGGCTACAAAATTCGTGTTGACAACTTGGGTGACGGTATTTACAGCTACACTTTGGTCGAAGAACCCACTGTTGTCTTGCCGAGACCTGACCGTGCTCAAGATGTTTTGACTCGTGAGATTGAAGGTAAGTTCGGTGGTTCTGTGACAACTGCTCAACTCATTTACATCCTGCAATCTAACAAGCTTCAAGTTGGACGTAAAGCGGGAACATTCAGCGTATAAAATCGTAGACACTGTGCGGAACAAAAGAAGACGACGGAACGGTGGAGTATTGTCCTATGGATTTTCCATCCACTTCTGAACTGATTATGTATCTAGAGAAAGGGGCGACAAGCTATGAGGATTACAACAGAACAATACGCTGAAATCATCGCAGGTAAGGTTGCTCACACGGCAAAGAACATCGCTAAGAATGGCGGTCGGCAAAAGGAAGCCGATTCTGATGTAGCCGCCGCAATGATTATCACCTTCGCTCAAGAGATGATGCAAGTCATGAATCAAGTTGAGCAGATGAACGGTAAAACAGCTATTTTACACTAGCAGGACACTCTTGAGTGATTCCCCATTGTAAAAGATTCTGCTTTCCGTGGGCGGCAACATCACGAGAACATCAAGGTATATCACAGACAAGTAGAAAATAGTGCTGTACAACTTCTACGACAGATGGGGGTAGATGAAGTGATATCAAAAGTTTCAAGTATTGTTTGGTCTAACTTGGTAACCGGCCTTAAAGATAAATTTCTGGAAGAGTTCGAGAAACTCAAAGCAACTTGCGAGTTCCGTCTCAGGGTGATTACAAAAATAATTGATTCCAAGACTGAGGGAGGTCGTAATGTTTAATCGTTACGCTGTCGGTGGGCGGCTAGACCCACCCTACTACCCTACAAAACCTCACCCTCACTTTGTGGGCAGAGCCATCTCGATTCCTGCCAAGGCGAACGGGGATCGGGTTTTAAAGGATACCTTTACAATGTCTCATGATCTTGAGTTCTATGCGGTATCTATCAGAACAAACATGAACACAGTCGAAGACTACTGGAATTTAACTGTGGACGGAAAGGTGCTCGCGAGGAACATCCACTGCAAGAATTATGAAGAAGGCTTGTACTTTCAGGTAGCGCATCCGGTGGTGGCAGGTAAAGAGTTCCTGTTTGAGTACCACACACCACATGGAGACGGAAAGAATCTTGAGCTGATGTTCCACTTCCTTACGGAGCCTGACGTTAACCTTGTACTCACCGGAACAACTGAATTAGGCAACTACCCTGACCCGCCCGAAGAACCAGCTGAAGACCAACAACCACCGGACGCACCGGAAAGTGGTATACAGCTTCCTGTTACATGGCAACCGTTTACTTCCGTTGCTGAAGCTGAGAAGTGGGCAAGTAACTTGGGAGTGTCAGTAAACTTCGCCAAAAAGATTGACGCTGCTAACTATGTGACAGAAGCGTTAGCGTTACTCCTGAATACCTGCGGTGGTTTCGCTGACATGATTCAGAAGCATAAGCTAACAATTCAGATTGAGAACGGTAATGGTGCAAATGGATACTTTGACCCTTCCTCTGGAAAGGTTGTCGTAAGTAAGACGTATGACTACGCCAACGCTGATGTCATCGCTCAAATGGAATACGATACCGGACAGAAGTCTTCTCCTAATAAACTGAGGACTGTCATTCATGAGATTGGGCACTGGCTTCATTATCACAACATTGGAGCACAACAGTTCTATACGTACTCTGCCCTTGACCCTGACAATTACGGAGCGAAGACAATCCTGACCAATGCGGAATCGGCGTATATAGCGAACCACCTTTGCAACTACGCGACCAAGTGGTTTCCTATTGAGTTGATTCCTGAAACATTCACCGCCAAGATAACCGGAGTACCTATTGATGCGAAGATATGGGAGTGGTACGAGCAGTACGGTGGATTCAAATGTGAGGGGTGGTAACTCTGTGCCAACGCGTGTTTTATAAAACTACCTTCAAAGACGGGCATTACACCTCTGTTAAGAAGGCACAAACTTCACTAAGTCCGTCTTACGTTGCCTTGCCTGTCTGAGTGAAACTCCTTTATATAGAAGAAACTCAATCAGTCACGTATACGAAAGAAATGGAATTGACGGCAATTGAGAGGGGATTTTTGTAATGGATATTACAGTTCCTTGCATTTTCTGCAAGCACTTTAATAGGGACGAACGGGAGAAGATGACCTGTGCAGCTTACCCTAATGGAATACCTAGAGATATTCAGGAATTAAAAGTAATTCACACTGAGCCTTACCCCGCCGACAACGGAATCAAGTACGAACCATTAAGTGATAAGCATGATTACTTCAAATACTTTAAGGGAGAGATTCGACAATGAAAAAAGTAGTTGGAGCGTTATTGACAGGTTTGGGGATTGGGGCGGTAGGAGCAGTCGGGTTTGCAGGAGCAGCAGCAATTATTATTATTACTATTCTACTTAAACCTTTGTTTGCTCTCTTGGTAGGTTGGGTTATCGGGTTCGGGTTAAAAGTCATTGCGGGTTCATTCGTGGCTGGTACGTTGAGTACGATTTTCCACACAGTAATTGCCGCTTCCGCTTTGCCGCAAATCTTCGCCGGTATTGCTTTGCTGGCTTCCTTCATTAAACCTTCCCGCAATGTAACCGTCGAGAGCACAAATAAGTAAAAAGTTTAAAGCTAGATTTGAAACCTGAAGAGAGGACATCGTAACTCCTCCTGATTATAAGCTGACTACTATAGAGAGGTGACATGAATGATCGGATTCTTAAACAAGTGCCCCCACTGTGGGGCACGTTCTTCTTTTACACCTGAAGAGATGGAATGTGATAAGGCGTTGGTGCTGTGGTGCAGTCACTGTGGAAACTTCATCAATCAGACATTTACTATCGAGACTGTCCGCAGGTGGTGGGTACGATACGACGAAGGTGAGGAATCTATCGTTCCTCCGGTCAGCAAGTATAACCTTCAGAAACTCATAGAGATTGAACAGATGCTGAATGAGCAAGGTGAATGGATGGAGAGCATTGAGATTCACATTAAAGACTTTAAAGACTACCAGTATACAGACGAAGAGGGTGACATTAATCATGAAGATTCAGATAACAGCTAAGTTTTTCCTTGACAACGGCGAAGTTAAGAGGGTCGATTGGTTCGAGATTGACCCTAAGCTCAAAGGTAAGATTGTCGAGGATGGTGTAAACAAGCCTGTGGAAATAATCCTCAAGGCAGCTAAGGATGTACAGGATGAATACAAGAAAATATTCCGCAAGTATCAAAAGGACGGTGAAGTATTCGCCGTAGAAAACATCTTGGGTGAGGTATCAGGCATTCCCTTTACAAAGGTGACGTACTGGACATTAAAAGCAGAAGAGGTGAAAGAGGGTACAACCGAGCCTACCCATAACGCAACTATCTAATAGTAGCTTGGATAGATTCGAATCCTGCCTCTTACCTACGACCATCGCTACATTAACCCTGTGAAACCAAAGCAGGAAGTCGTGGTTAACTACTAGAGTTCATAGGCGAAGCTTTGATAACCCGCGTTGATCAGATCTTTGGATTCATTGAAAAAGAGGGTGAGTATTCACTTAAACTTATAATGCAATGAGAGACCTTCGGGTCTCTTTTTTGCAACGGAGCGGGAGGAAGTCGCATAATCAATCGCAACCACCGACTAGTATGAAACGACCACTATAGAGAAAGTAAACAAACAACGGAGGTAACAACAATGACAAAACCAATTTCCTTTAACCCTTTCGGTTTCCCTGTAGTGCCTAGCATGGCCGATGGTGACCTTCTTGCCCTCATCCAGAAAGCCGCCTGCTATGACGAGACGGTCAAGTTAAATAAGGACTTATTGAACCGTGTCAAGGAATTAGAAAGCACTTTAGCTGAACAAACGCTAGAGTCAGAGGAAACGTTTGTAGTCCCTTCATTCCCGCAGGGTTTTGAATACTTCGGAAATGCCGGAGAACTTACCGACGAAGAGATTCAGCATGGTCTGGTTTCTGCCGCACAGGAAGAATTGGAAGCAGGTAAGTTCCACTTCATCGGAGCAGGAGATTCAGCCATCATTCGTATGCACGATGGAGATCGTATCATCACCGTCGTAGCTCAAGGGTACTATGAGCACCAAGAAATCCTCCCTGAACAAAACACTACCGCTAACGGTTGCGATGATCCCGACTGTATCTGCCAAATCTATAAGTTCGCTTCTACCATCTAGGGCACAAAGACCCTCAAGCGAAAGAAGGTAAAAACTGATGATGGACAAACACGAAAACGCAAGGATTCAGGGCAATAGCCCACTGTTAATATCTGATGTGGCTTCTTTGATTAAAGCAGGAGAGCTGGACAAGTCCATCCCATTTATGGCTTATAACCGAGCCACACGCCGTGCCACTGAGAAGCAAGCAATGAAGATGATTCGTCGCTCGAAGGCCTAGGTCTATGCGAAAAAAATGCAGGCACGCCCTGAATGGTGTTATTTTAATAACTGACTCTATATCGAACTTCAGATTATGACTTCGTGTTTTGGCGAGAAGTTAAATGAAAGTCATCAATCAACACAAGGGCACACGGCCTTGTGACATTTCATATCACGTAGCCCGCACCTTATAACGTACATGGAACGACAATTATAGAGAACTCAAAACAAATGCCGGGATACCTTAAATGCACATTACTAGGAGGGATAAAATGGGAAGAACTTATGTTTACACTCTTGGAGTTGTAGTAGAGCAAGTAGAGATGATTGAGAGTGCTATCAGGAATATGAAGCAAGCCATGCGGCATGTATCGCCCGCCACGGTAGACGTAATTCGCAGAAACAAGAATCAGCTTGAAGCATTGTTAGAACGTATCATGAACGCTGATGTATCTTCCAGCTCTGGGCTTCAGGCTTTAATTGAAGGTAACACTCAGTGTCTTCAGGACTGCTTCTCGGCAGACTACACTAACCGTCTCAGCACGATTAGGAGGACAAGACGATGAAAATTAAGTTCAGTGACGTTTATGGAATCCTTCAGAACAACAGGAAGGCTGTTTCTGATATGGGACTGGATTATACCAATGTGCTTGAAGGGGAGGCCAAGTGCCTTATCTCTGCCGAACTAGATGCCCTGAAAGAAAGCTATGGAGACTTGTACAATTCGGACATCAAATTGAATGAAGATATCGACGCTATCAGGGAAAAAGCTAACTCCTGTTTTGCCTGCTTAAACCTAATCTAAAGGAATATATCAGTCTGACTTCTTTGAAAACAAGCCACGCAACTACGCTAAACCAACCTCTTCCAACGATCGGGATAACTTGTAAGAAATTAGAGACCTTCGGGTCTCTTTTTCTTTCGCATCTTTCTCCCTACATAACTCTACTACTGAGAGTAAAGGGAGTGTGATATAGATGAATATTGACCACAGAATAGCCGCAGGTTTGCTACTTAAAGAAGTTCCTGAGAAACATATGAAGGAGATTCACTTCCAAGCTAACGGAAAGAGTATTTTCCTGAGTTCCATCACTGAAGAGAAATTGGTCTCTGAAGATAAGTTCGATATGTTCCAGCACTGGATTGAAGAGACAGTAATCAACCTGCCTTCCTACGAGACCCTGTTGAAAGTTCTTGAAACTGAAGGGGACGTTGTCTAATGACAACTAACGTAAGAGGCATGACGGACAACGAGTTCGTGACCGCCCACCAAAACCTTGTACACAGCGTATGTCAGCGGTACGTGACTTTACTTGAGGGGATTAAACATTCTTCCGGTGCTGATTACGAAGACCTATTGCAAGTGGGCTTGATGGGTCTCCTGAAGTCAAGAGACAGGTTCAACACTGAGTTGGGGTTTCATTTCTCCACCTATGCTGTGCCTATGATTATCGGGGAGATTCGCATATTCCTCCGGGACAATAACAAGGTAAAGACTTCACGGTGGATTAAGGAACAGTATCCAAGATTCTGTAAGCTGGAGTTGTATGATGAGGATGCTTCAACCGTAGCCGCCGCTCTTGATATTTTTGAGAAGCAGGCCAAGATTCTGCTGGAATACAAACCGCAGCTCCGGTCACTCAGCGAGGTTCTATTTAATGATTCTTCAGGCAACGTGGAAGTAACCTTGCTGGACGCACTAAAGAGCGACTACGACCTCGAGCAAGATGTAGTCAACCACTTAATCGTTAAGGACTTCCTGGATATCCTGACTGAGCGTGAACGTAAAATCTGGTTCGAGTACCACCACAGCGGCAATAAGCAGTCTACTCTATCCATACGCTATGGGGTTTCGCAGGTACAAATTAGTAGGATATTGGAAAAAATAGAGAAGAAAGCGGTGCGCTTCGGAAGAATGAAGGGCTACGCTACGAAGTAAAGGAGGTATGTTTATCTCCCTGAACAAGGTCACTTTCAATCTCTATGGCAGGGAGGTCTCGCTGACTGAAGCATTGTCACTGTAAAAGGAGAGCTGGAGACACGAGCACATTCTCTATTAAACCATAAGTCTGTGATGTGGGATATGGATAGCAGCAAGACCTAAGGGGTTAGTCCTTATACTATTCTAGCAATGATTCAGGATGAGACGGGTACTACCTTCAGGGCGAGGTAACGTAAAACGGGGAACGTACAATACTAATATCTGTCAAAAGTAAACAAAGCACTGGTGACAATCAAGAGGTAATTACACATGATATGTTACTAGCCCATAGCGAATCGCCTATATTGGTCAGTAATACACCGAGAAAGGAAGTTATCGCTATGGCTAATAAGCACTTGAAAGATATAATCCGAGAGACCACAGAGGTCTTGAAGGATGAATCCCACCAGAACGAAGCGCTTCATGAGATTCACCCAAATGATGTTGAGCGTGTTCTGCGGAGAGGTCTCGATACTATTCTGGAAAATTTGGTTCAAGGCAACAAAATTTATCTTATCAATTCCTTTAATCTCGAACCCAAGGACTATGACGCAAAGCATGTCAAGAATCCTCAGACCGGAGAGCCGATGATCATTGAACCATATCGAGCAATCCTTATCAAACCGTCTGACTCTGCAAAGAAACGACTTAAGATCGGCAAGAAAACCTATCCGCTGAAGTAATAGAAAGACCCCGAGAGGGGTCTTTTCTTTTTGACGCATCTCCTGCCATACATAGCGCGACTACTAGAGTATGAAGCAAATAACGCGGTGTAATACCGTAAGGAGATGGGATAAATGAGTATTGTTAATACCCACAAGAAAATCGAGACAATGGATGACGCTGCGTACAAAGCGTTAATGGAGGTAACCGGCTTCGCAGAACCTCAAGGACCGAAATTGAAGTGGGGCGATTTCAAGAAAACTCTTAAAGTCAACGATGATGGTGTCGTGGTTACAGCAGATGGTGAGGTAGTGAACTTCTTGAAAGCTGTACAAGAAGACAGACAGTTCGAGGTGAAGTACTAGTGCTGAGTCTCAACTACCTAAATCTTAGGCAAGACAATCTGAAGGATATGCACAATATAGAACTCCTGAAAGCATGTAAAGAAGATAGAGAACTCATGGGCGAGTTCTTGAAAGCTAATAGAGACTTTATCTTCTCTATCATTAAACACTTTAAAGGGAATGTCGAGGAACTTGTGTCAAAGTTTCGTATCACCGAGGACGAACTGTACCAACACGCATGTATCGGCATACTCACATCTATTAGAGACTTTGACTTTGATAGGGGCATCAAGTTTACGACATTTGTCGTGCGCCCCATCCTTTGGGAAATCAATCAGCTTCTTTATAGTGATTCTCAGTCTGTCCGGTTAAGTCGTGGTGCAGTTGACCTCATTAAGAGGATGGCCGAGATTGAGGAATCTCTTGGGTATCGACCCGCTGAGGATGAAATGTCCCAACTGCTTAAGGTGACTGTCGAACGCTATCGAGAGATTGCGATGTTCAGTGATGAACTTGAGCACTACGATGGAATTGATAACTTTGAGTTCGCCAACAAGGACGAGAGAAGTATTGAAGAAGAAGTTACCAATCGTCTTTATGTAAAGCAATTACTGGAAGACCCTATGTTCACGGATTTCGAGAAGAAGGTCATGTGTTTAGTCTTGGAGGACGCGAGCAACAACAATACACAGATTGCAGAACGTCTTAACGTTTACCCGATGACGATTAACCGTACCTTGGCTCGAATTAGAAGTAAAATCGAGAGCCGTAAGTCTAACGTAAAAGAAGAGAAAACCAAGATTCCTTCCAAGTATGAACGGGAGATATCCATTATCGCTCAGGAAACCAAGGAGCGTAATGAGAACCTCTGCATCGAAGATATCACGGAACTGCTTGAGATGTGTGGATACGACCCCGCCACCTACTCAACAAGGGTTCTCTATTACATCCGTCAGAAAGCCATTCAAAAAGGTGCTTAAATTAATAAGCGAACTGCTTGAACAACTGCATTGAGCTGAACATGAGGTAAGTGACACGAAGGATGCTTCACTTGGTCTCACTTTGGACTGTAATACGGTGTACTGAATATGTAAAACGCCGCTCAGGATGCGGATGCAATCATTGCTTATCATCAAGTGCTGGCGATTAAACTTCTAATAGAAAGGGGAACGACTATGAAAGAACGAGACTATCATGGCTGGAACATTGAGGTATACGACAACCAAGCTTTTCTTATAGGCGCTAACTTCAACACTAACAACCATATGGGCAAGAGAAGTATCTATGTGTGTTTGCACTTCGGTAAATGGACAGTAACTATCGGAAAGTTCTATAAGTTCCCGAATAATTACGGTGACGAATGAACCTGACTCTTTATTACAGCAACGACTGTGGTCACTGCCGCCGCTTACAGAAGACTCTTGACAAGATTGCACAGGAACGACAGAAGGTCGACATTTCCAGGATTGAGTATGATCCTTCCATTCACACGGAAGTTAAGTTCATCCCGACAGTGGTTGTAAGCTACGAAGAGAGAGAACTAGGGCGTTTCAGCAGTGCTCTAACAAAGAAGACCATCGACGCTTGGCTAGACCAATTAGAAGAATACATAAAATTTTACTTGGGGTAATAAAACATGTTTGTTTGAAAGAGGTACTAGCGTTGGCATCCAGATAAATTCCTATATAGTGTAAGAAGTAATGTGATAGATTCACTTAAGTGCACCGTGAACTTAAAATGCTTGCATTAAAAGTCTTGATACTCAAGGCTTTTTTTCTCATGCACACGTATGTCTAGGAGTATTCTTCCTATTCGAGAAAATTTTTCGAGTATTTTACTAACTTTCTCCTTACATTATCAGCAGTCGAGCCATCTAAGTTAAAGGATGCATCTAGTGCGTACAAAAAGTTCAAATGCGCACAAACCTGCCTATATTGTTACATGAGGTGGTCATATTGAAATGCGGTTGCGGAAGGTTTATTACGCAGAATGCAAAGGCTCTAGCCACTATCTATGAGACGGAAGACAGTAAATGTATCCATTGTCTATCGGATGCCTTGAATGTTCCTTATCAAGAGTTAGTGGATAGGTACATGGGAATTTACGAGTGTCGACCTTGTGCTCAAGATAAGAAGAAAGCGGAGATACGGAGAAAATTACTTGGACTAGGGGGATAACAATGAAATATCTGAGATCAGGTTTTACCGACACGTCGGTGAAGAACTTGAATGTACTATTATATAATAATTTGCATATCGGATCTGAAGCCGTCGATATTAGGTTGCTTGATAGAGCGATTGACTTCGACAAGACGAATGAAGATAACTTTTGTATTCTACTGAACGGTGATCCAATCAAGAGATTCGCTAATGACCCTTACAAGGAATTGGTTCGAGAAGTGAAGCGTTGGCTGTTAACTCTTTCCGGTAAGAAGTCGAACAAAGGGACTGACGTAAAGTGGATTCGCTAATCAAGTGCATGAAGTGCGAGTTCAGGTACGTCACAGATAAAGCAAGGGAGAACTTTGTTGCCGAAGGGCTTCAAGGAGAGCCCCTGCTTTGTCTCCATTGTATCGGTAATATTACGGGAAAAGTCATGAACCGGTATGGTTACTTGGTCTTGCTTGAAGAGTTAGATGATTCCAACCAACGGATGCAAGTTCTACCAAAAACACTCACTGGATGTAGACCATGTATGAAGAAGAGAGGGGCATCCAGAAACTAAAGACAAAGCCACAGGCAACTTACGCCGTGGCTCTGTTTCTTTTGGTATAAACATAGAACAGTATTCCGCAATCCTCCAAAGCCTGTAATGATACGACAACTGTTTTCCTGCTCTGTTTAGTCAGCTTTACGATGTCATCTTGCAACGGGAACTCCGTCCTGCCATCGCTCAGAAGTTTCATCACCGCAAGGTATGTGGTGATAGCCGAAGCATTCAACCCTCTCTCAAATAGGTCAGCCGCCAGCCAATAACTCTCATTTTCTACGTCCTTTACCACGCCGTATGTGCTTGCTCTCATGGAATCTCACTACCTCTCATTTTGTTGGTAGAGACATTATTCACAAGATTAGTAGATTATATACGTGTTTATATATTTCTTTTTATACAATATACGGAATTAAATAGATGCATACTGCATGTTATGTCTGAAGTGTACGGTTTACCATTCAGTCTGAAGTGTACAGTTTACCATTCAGATTCCCTATGAAGTGTAAAAAGTGCATTTGTTGTGAGTTTCTGTATTGTAAAGTTTACACCGAATAAAGAGATATAAAAGATTAAGAGATAAAAAGATAAAAGATAAAAGAGATATAAAGTAATAAACATAGAGAAGGTTTAGTGAAAATACTCACTGAGTAAAACTATGGTGAAGCGTGGCGTTACCCTGCCGGTCACGCTATTTGTTTTTATAAGCCTTCGTTAAAGCGAGGCTCCACCTACCTATAATGAACGTACAGCAGGTAAATACGACCTACTTTAAGTTCAAAAAGGTCTTCACCCTATAATGACCTGTGACAAAGATAGAAAGGTGGTGAGAAAGTCACAGTAACGCTCCTGGACGGAGTGTCTGATCTAAGTCTGGTCAGAAATTAGTTGATGACTTTTACTTGGGTTGAATGATTACATATCACAATGAGGGGAGCATTTTAACAATGGTAGGAACAACAAACAAACGGAAGAGGGCTGCTGAATCCCCTTCAGAAACGAAGAAAGAAGCCAAGCTAAAAGTACTAGCTAAGGCCCCTAAAGCCCCTGAAGTAAAGACTGATACGGTTAGTGTGGATGGATTGGAGGGCGATGTGGTTGCAGAGTTTACCCAACAACTTTCAAATTCCGGTCAGTTCATTTATAACGCTCAAGAAGAAGATACCATCTTGATTGTCGAGAACTTGGGCTTCGGGGATATCTATGTCAGTGACAAGCCGAATCTCCGAGTGGGCAATGAAGATCAACGTGTGCTTTTCAAGGAGCAAAAGGCTTTCAAGACTCGGAAGTTATTTATGACTTCAGGTAGCCAGCCTGTGGTATCCATTATCGAAATCAAGTAAAGAAGCATGGTTGGGATGGATGGTCATCGATAGCACGCACACCCTCTACTTGGCTGCTAAAGACCCTATGGGCAGTGGTTGATTTGGGCGACAACATCCATGAATCCAACGTCAGGAGCACTCCTGAGAGGATGAAAAACAACCGTTTAGGTAGATTTTGCCCCGTCTCCGTGTTCGCAGACAATCTTAATGAGTCCATTTTCGATGGTGGACAACGCAGTACGCAGGGCGGTTAAAAATATACCTATCTCAACTTATATTGGTATATGAAGCATTCATAAGAGGATGTGATGATATGGGAAAGATCAACGTCTCTGATGTTTACGCCTATATTCATTCCACGCTTCGTCAAGACCCTGAGATTTTTGCCATGCTGGGGCTGGAGGCAGACGCTTCTCTGGAAGATTTGGCAACGAAGATCCAGAAGAGAAAGAAGCCGCAGGGCTTAGTTCAGCACAACTTGCCCTTGGTTACGTTCTACAAAAATCCCGGCGCAAGAGGCGAGAATTACCATGAGTATAGGTTCATCGTTGATTTCGATATCTATACACAGGATGACGTGGAACTGGCAGTGAACATCGCTGACCGCATTTGCCAAATTTTCGACGATCAATACTTTTGGATGCCGAAAGGAAGTGTGTTCAAAGGTGAGTATGTCACAAGTGCTGAAGACGACATCGACCTAGAGAACACCTACAAGTATTTCACCCAAATATGCTTCACTATTGGGATAGATAAATATAAGGAGGTTTTCTGAATGAGTAAGGTTACTAAGAACAAAAAAATGTTGATTAAGGGCGCTGGTAAGTTTATGGCGAAAATCCCGAACTGTGACGACCTCGTTACAATCGGTACGTTGAACAACATGCGTCTGGATATTCAGCTGGACATGCAGGACATTGAGGGCGGTGACTCCAGCGTAGCACTGGATACGTTGCTGCGTAAGAAGACAATCGATATCACAGCGGAATCCGCTAAGTTCGACCTTAACCTGGTACGTTTGGCTACTGGCTCGAAACTCCGTGAAGGTGTTTCTGGTTCTGCGTACAGCATGGTCACTGAGACCTTTGTAGTCCCTTCCGCTTCTCCGTTTCAAGCGAAACTTACTCAAGTCGCTCTTGCTTCTCCATCACCTAAGTCTTTCGAGGGTGCTGTGGGCGGCGCTGACTTGAGTACAGACGTTACGGTCACTGGTCAGGATGTCGTATTTGATATGGCGCTTGCAGGTAAGACTGTTGTCATCGTTTACGCTGCGGCACTGGCTGGAATCACACCAGACCCTGACGGCTTCGTGTGGGTGCTGGAAGAAAAGCACACGGTTAAACAGAACGGCTCAGACTTTACTGTTGATCTTGTGTACGGAGCATCCCTGAACGTTGACCCTCAGATTTCTGTTCGTACTCTGCAAGGTAACAAATTGCTTAAGAAAACGACTAGCTCTACTCCTACGGAAGACCAGTACGTAGTAAGTGGTGGCATTCTGAAGTTCAACTCGGCCCTCAAAGACGTAAACATTTACGTCAACTACAAACGGAACGAAGTTGTGGATATCCTCGATATCACAACCAAAGACATGCCGTTGACAGTACATGTTGTTCACGATGGTCAGTTCGAGCAGAAGGACGGTACGATCCAAGCTTTTCAAACCGAGTTGTTTCAATGCCGCGTGAAGTCCAACTTCACTCTCGACGCACAACGTCAACAAGCGTCCACGCATAGCGTAACGCTGACAGTAATCGACCCTGAACGTCCGGATGGTAAGCTTGGTTCTATCAAGCGTTACGAAGTCGGTTCTGTATCTGCGGAAGAATGCTAATCACTAGACTCCCTTCGGGGAGTCTTTTTACATACCTAATGTTAGAGTCTAGGCTGACTTACTTAGAATGTTCTATGAGTTGATTGCAGGGACTTCCCCCGCCCTGTAGTCAATTTGATTCACTTTTTTTGGGGGAGAAATATAAAGGGGGCTATTCAAATGAGTGAACGAGATTTAGTTATTCCAAAAGCTGGAGGCATCGCTGAAGAAGTGGCCAGTCAAGTAGAAGATCAGACTCCACAGGGAACGGCTGAAGAAGAGAAGAAGCCACTAACCCAAGATGAAGCTGACATTCGTGAAAAAGTATTCTTCGAGACAGATGAACAGGTTCGTTTACGTGATGGTAAGACGTATTACATCCCACCACTAGGGTTGCTTGATGCTCGAAAGTTGATGAAGAGACTCAATACGATTGATTCCGGTGTAATCATCGCTAACCTTATCCCTGAAGATGAGGAAGATAGATTTGAGGAGTTGCTTGAGGTACTCCTGGTGGCATTTAAGCCATATTACAAACACATGACGGTCGAGCATCTTGGCGAGTACGTTGATTTGGAGACGGCTAAACAGATTATCGATTGCATGATTGGTCTCAATGGGCTAAAAAAGTCCATGTAACCACTCAGGAAGAGGAAGAAGACTATGACAGTCAGCCGCCTGTCGATTGGGCTAACATCTTCTTCAAACTGGCCCACTACTGCCACTTGAAAAAGCATGATGTGTGGCAGTTAACCTTACCTCAGTTAGGTTACTACTTGGAACAATGCAACGAACACATTCAGTTTACAATCAAGGTTTCTACCATGTCGCTTGGCGGTCTGTTCGGAGGAAGCGTTCCTGCTGGTGATTCAACCAGTGAAGAGGAAGTAACAACTGACGGTAAATACATGAATGGTTATAAAGTAGCCGATGCGGAAGACATGAATTTCCTTGCACAGCTATTATAAATCCTCCTGCTCTGCTTCCTTCTAGGGAGGGGCAGGAGTTTTATTTTATGAGGGTGGTGAGACTATGAACAACAAAATCCAAACGGACGTAATTTTAGAGTTGCAGAAATCCATAGATCATATGGCTCGATATGGGCAGGAGATGGAAACTCTCGATTCTCGTTTTGGTAGATTGGAGCAGCGGATTGACGCAATGCGTTCGTCTCTGTCCGGTTTGCAATCGCAGGTATCACGTGAGTCTGGAAGCAATCTCCGTCAGTCGTTGACAAATGAACTCAACAATCTCATCGCAGGGAACGGGATTGTTCTTGAACAGTTAGGTTCGGCTGGGCTCCGTGTTAAACCTGAGACTCTTCAAGGTATCTTGCGCAAAGTAGAAAATGAAATCAACGAAGAGTTGCGGACGTATGTTCGTAACATACATATTGAAATCGCCCCTAACTACGTTAGCGGACAGAAGCTTCCTATCGGTAAAGATGGCTTTAACGAGATTAATAAAGAAGTAGCCAAGGTCATCAAACTACAAATTCGAAACCTTGTCAGTACGATCCAGAAGCAAAAATCCAATCAGGTTAAATCGGAAACTCTTGACAGTTTACAGATTACGATTGGCAAGGAAACGGTTATGGCTTTCGTCAATAAAATCAAACAAAAGATTGTGAATATGCTTCAGAACCCTGACGTAGCTGATGCCGGTGACATGAAAATTTCCAAGGCAGATCTGAACAAGGTAATCAAGGAAGCTAAGGAAAAATTGTTGAAAGCACTGGATGTTGAAATTCCCGACATGAGCGGAATGGAAGTTGCGGACAAAGTAAAGAGAATCCCTAACGAAATCGAACAAAGCCTGAATGAATACGTCAACAAAACTGTTGCAGGCATTAACACTGCAATGGCGGGCAAGATGCAGATTCCATTAGGCGACCTGAGCAAGAAGGTCAAGAAGATTCTTGCTCAGGAACTTGACACTACGGTGGACAAGCTGGAAGCGCTCGGTACAGTCGATTTAGGCTCTATTCGCGGCGCTGGATTGAAGGCTCAATTTGAACGAGTGGCGAAGGCTCTTGATAAGAAAATGAGCAACAATGTTCAGGAAGAGATTGAGCAATTAACAAAGGCCATACAAGATGTGGAAATCACTCCTGAGCCTAAGTTGAAGCATCATCTTGTGAATCAGATTAACCGCATCAACAATGCATTAATTAACAAAATCCGTGAGCAATTTGACGTTCAGATGCAGTCGATCATCCAAGAGATTAATAAGGTTCAATCCGGACCAGGTGGACTTAACAGTGATACTCAGATTCGGAATACAGGAGGACTTGGCCTTTCTACACCTCGTCCTGGTTCGTCTTCTTCTGACAGTCTCAACGACGGTGGAGGAACTGCATCCAAAGGAAGCAGTAGTAGTGAAAAGGCTAGTGGGTCGGGAGCGGTTAACGCCGAAGCTGTACAAGGGGCAATCATCAACATCATGCGTCAAAGAATTTCGGGAGCCTTCGATAATGTTCTAATGATGGCGATGTCTAAAGGGGTTGAGGCATTTAAGAATATTCAACCTGAAAAGCTTAAAATGATGCAGAACTTGAAGCAGAAGGACAAATACAACCAGGACAAAGACGGCAACCCGCTTGAAAGGACGAACATGGCTGGCGTGGAGAGTACGGTCAGCGATCTGCAAAACTTTATCAGACAGCAGTCTATGTTTTACGGCACAGATTACAAACAGCTTTATCAAGTAGGCGGCATGGCTTCTGGTTTGCTTGATGACCCTGTAGAGATGAAGGAGTTTGTCCGCGTAACTGCACAGTTGAATGCACTAGCCCCTGGAAGTAATCCTGTCAATATCGCCAATGGTCTCGCGTCAACGAAGGCTAAGTTTGGACTTGGGGTGGCTGATCTGGAGGATAGAATCGCACAACCTTTGGCGGTTGTATCCGACGTGACAAAAGCAAGTATTGAGCAAATTATGGATGCGCTGAAAAGTTCAAGTTCCAAAGTTGACCCTGAAACGGCAATCGTTATGGCGGGTACGACTCTCCAAGGAACTGCACTTGAAGGAGGGAAAGTTGATAATTTCTACAACTCCATCCTGAATAGATTACAGTCCCCTAATGCACTGAACAAGATGGATAAATCACAGGTTGATTCATACTACGGCGACGACAGTGCAGAAGTAGCCAACAGACTTCAATCTCCTGAAGCTATGAAAAAATTGCAGGAACTGGGTCTCGCGAAAGTTGATGACACAGGAGCAAAGATTCTTGTTCCAGCGGAGGAATTATTTAAGTCCATTGCCGAGAAGTTGTCCGGTGCAGACAGCCCTACCGTCCGCAATACCAACGATGCTTTGTTTGGTACGTACCAATCTTCCAAAGGTGCGGCTACAATGCACGAGATTATGAACACGTTTGTTAAGACCATGGAAGTTAGTGGAAACTTTGATAAATCTAAATATGAGAACATGGTTAAGTCATCTGTAGACAACCCACTCGTCAACACTAAACGGGCAGGGCAAGGCATAACTATTGCCTTTGATGCTCTTGTTCAGGAGATGACCCCTACCATCAATAAAGTGTCCTACGCACTTATGAACATGGCGGAACACGTAACGAAGAATGCCCAATTGTTCGTCACCTTAGGAGACGTGTTATCTAACGTATTGCTTGGGATGATGCTGCTTAAGGGGATCAAGTGGGGAGCTGGGAAGGTTGATGCTGCCTTTAGACCAAACTTTCAGAGAGAGACTGCACGTACTGCATTCCTGAAGAACGTATCAGGCATGGATGTTGATGATTCTATCAAGAAAATGAGCCGTAAGCAGGTCGGAGAGATGCAGAAAGACCCATTGCTCGGTGGATATTTAAGTGATCTGAACGGATTGACGGACAAGCAACGTAAGCACTATGAGAACTACCTGACTTCTAATAAGGTAGAAGTTAAAGATTTGCAGACTCTATTTAGCACGATGGACGAAGCTAAAAATTGGCAGCCAGGCAAGGAGTTGACGAATGCTGAAAAATTCGACCGGACGAAGCAGTATCACAATCGCCTAAGTACCCGAGCTGAACTGGCTTCGGTCATTACCCCTAGCCTCCTGACCACCCTGAACAGCAGCACCGCCAATCAAGGAGTGTTTAATACTCATAGAGCAAGCGATAGCAATTACTTGGATTTGTCCAATAGGATGTCCCAAATGTCACAAGGAGATTTCCAGGGATTTGAAGACCACTTGGTGGACAGACAGCGAAACGGCTTACCTCCGATTGACGATATCCAAAAGCTGAGTACTGCGATGGATGATTACGAGAAGACCCAGCGGGAAGCCGCTGCTTCTGCTCGACAAGCATCTCCTGCCTTCGGAGATCTGTCCAATGCTGTACGAGGCATGAACTCCTCAATGTCTTCTACGGCGTCCCTCAAGAATGGGTTCAAGCAGTTCTTGAAGGATATTCCTGATTTGGGCAAGGGAGCTCTGGTTTCTGTTAAGAATTTAGCGGGAGGTTTCGCTAAGATGGCGCTGGAGATTGCCGGGGCAATCGGTCTCGCTCAAGCGGCTAAAGGATTGGCAGAGTCTTACATGTCAACAGATGACGAAAGGTTACTTGCTCAGGCTGACGACCGTGACAACGACCTGAAAGGCATGGCTAACAAGATTAACGCGAATGCTGAAGGCGGTTGGAGTTGGGCTCTGAATGAGGCTACAGGGTTTTACTACTCCACAATGAACGGGATATCGTCATTAACCAATGGAACTCCATCCAACTTCGGCTTATATGAAGGCGACGCCATGCTGGACGAGATGATGAATTATTTCAATTTCTCGGGAAGTCGTGAAGACTTTTCAAAATATCTCAAACAACGGGAAGCCGTCGGCGGACAGACAGTAGAGGAAGCCGTTGCTGAGTTTAATGCAAAGTCTGGACGTGCTGCTGAAACAGAAAAGATGCGACAAAAAGCGATTAGCAAGCAGTACGAAGCAACAAAGCTTAAAGAGGCAGAGGATAAGAGAATTCAAAAGAATGCGGAGAAGGATTATGACGACAAGTACAAGGAAGGTGCAGCCCAGTTCTCTTCCATCGACTCTGGCTCTGTTCTAAGCCGTGTCTCTGACCGTATCAATGAGATTAAAGACACCAGCCAAATTAACACGCTTCGTGCGCTCATGGGCGGAATGAAGACTGATTCCGACGAATACATTGCACTTCGTAAGAAGCAGTCTGAATCCATGCGACAAGTATTGAATGAAGAACTGGCTATCATTGACAAGTATATTGCCAACGCCAAGGCTGTTATGGACAACGCTGCCCCTGGGTCGCAAGAGTACACCGATGCTAAAGCGGCTTACGATAACCTTACTTCGACAAGAGATAAAGTGGAATCCGAAGGAAACGCTGTTATTATGCCGGAAGAGTTGAACTCAAAACAAGAAACGTATCAAAGTCGGGTTCGTAAGGTTAACACCAGCTTGTCTCGCATTGACCTTATTGCTCAAGCCAAGGAACTGGCGGCGGCGTACAACATGGACACTCAGTCTCAAGAATATTTGGACATCATGAAGAAGATTACACTGAGTAAGCTATCTCAGATGAAAAATGAGTTGGCGAATCTACAAGCCATCCAAGCCGACGGAGATCTCACCGATGACCAAGCAATGCAGGTTTTACAGCTTCGGAATACAATCGCCAATGAGCAAGCGCGTATTAAGGAGTACAATCTTGCTTCCATCGGAATTGGCAGGGCTAAGATACAGGACAACAGTTCTGACCGTGAGAATGATTTACTGGAACTCAAGTTACGGACTGGTAACCCTGACGACTCCTCGCCTATGCTTCGTAACAAGCGGATTGCCAATGCCAAGCAAGAGGTATCTGAAATCAATCAAGTCATTGCCGATCTGAGAGCTAAACTTCCTTCGGCGGGAGCGGACGAAACGACTAAGATTAACGCCGAAATCCGAGACTTGCAAAAGCAATCTTTACAGACTCAGTTGGGTATCCTGGATGAAATGAAATCCACAGCGGGAACGTTTAACATGCCTAATGGAGTAAGTGCTATGAGCCGCTACGAGTACCTTACCCGTGGCAACACTCACAACACGACAACCATTGGTACAGGGGATGTCACCGTCAACATCACGCTTCCTAACATCACCAACGGTATGACAAACCGCCAATTGCAACAAGTCGGACAATCCATTGGACAAGGCTTGTCTGTCGGCCGGGTAGGAAACCTTCGTAGCCAACAGGCTATGAATCCTAGCAACTATAGAAGTTAGCGAAACCACTCCCCGTCTTATAATGAGATGGGGAGTTATTTTATAAGGAGGTACGACCATGACACAACAAAATGACCTCTTGTCAGAGGATTCGGTATATAAGAAGAAACTGTTTTACGACAACGGAGTCCAGTTTAATCAGGTCAAGGCAAAGCTGATTACGGAGTACAAACCGCCGACGCCTTACCTGAAGACCCATGTCAACCAGACCTTGGCATCTTCTGCGGGACTTGTGCAGAACGGAACGTCTCATTATAACGCTACCCTAACCATGCTGTTTTATTCTAAGAAGGAATATGCCGACTGGCTTCAGTTCATCGGCTCTCAACATAAGTATTACGACGAGAAGGGTACAGTTTACATCGGCATCCTGACCGGAGAACCCGATATTAAAACCGCTGAGATGGAAACGAAGTACATCGTAACCATCGGCATGTCTCTCGTCCGCAAGCAAGATTTTGAGTACAAGTACATGACAGAGTTCATTGATATCGAAAACCATTGGGCAAAAAAGTATATCGACAATATGCAACAGCTTGGACTTGTCGCAACGAACTGGGAAGCAGACGGGGAGTCTGTTGTTTATTTCCGTCCGGACGAAGCGGCTACAAGAGCAGAATCCATTACGTTCCTTATGCGGACATATCGACACGTAGACAAGTTGCTGAGGGGGTATTAAGAAATGAAAAGATGGATTGACGTAGATCCGCTGGATTGGTATTACCGTGATACACTTGAGATTACCCGTTTGAGAACGGATTTGACGGGTGACGTAGAGGTTTTAAGCGGTATGACGTACAACGTGTTCAAAGAAGGGTACGAGCGAATGGTCAAGCGGTTCGTGACCGTAAGCGGACAGCAAGAGTTTCTTGTACCTGATTACAAATACCACGTGAACAATCCGGTGTTCGTCATCGTAAATGGGGTGGAGGTTCTTCCTGAGAAGGTAGAGAACGGAAAAGTGACAATGACCAACCCGCTGTCGGCGGGCATTGAAGTTGTGGTCATTGCTTATGGCATCCCTGATCGGAAAGATATCGGGTGTGTCAATACCCCTTACAACGAATCAGGCGACTACCGGATGCCACACGCTACCCTGAAGTATGCTTCTACATACCATTTCAGTTACAGCAACCAACCGGAGTCTTGTACAGTCCTTGGCGTGAAGCTGAAAAGACTTCTCGTCACCGTTGGCGCAGGAAGTGATGCGGGCGTGGTCATCCGGAACGCGATCGGATTTCAGCGTGACGTGTTTGTTATTCATAAAGGTGAAGTTTACTTGCCATACATGTACAATGGCTTCCCTGCTGTCATAGGGTATAACGCCGTAATTAAAAAGGTTAGTAGACGTACAAGTGAAACAGTCGTCGTGGAATCAGGGCGAGTGACGTACAACGATCGATTTTTCGGAGACGTTCGTATTCGTCGCGGAGACTTCTTCGCACTCATGAGCCGTATTTACGAGAATCTGCACAATCGGTACACCGACCGTGTATTCACCTACAATGATACGCCGCTGAGACCGATTGTGGATAAGGATGTTATTCTTTCCAAATGGTACTCGAACGATGTACTGACCCTGTTAGATGAAAAATTCCATGACGGGTGTTATGTGTTCCCGCTTTATGAAGATGGTAAGTTTGAACCGGAAGCATGTATTACAAGAGCGGAAGCCGTAACCTTCCTCAACAGATTGATCGAGTGGATTACGGAGAAATATAGATAAGGTAGGTGGCTTAAGTGGCTTATGTATCTAACGTTAATTACCCTTCAAGGCAATTGCTACAAGGAATTATGGAGCGTGTGAACGCGCTAGGGAACGAGCCTAGGGTAATCGTAGAGTTGGATAAAACATCATATGTACGGGGCTTTCGTAGAAAATACGATGCAGTCCAGTACGTTGTAGACAGTGCAGTGAATGATATGTTGTCCATCGACAAAGCGGAGAAGATTACGAACTACGTTGACGGTACGCTGGTTGATACCAGCACCGATCTGAGAAACGCAGACTTCTCCATGCCAATCAAAACAAGTTCAACGATGCACGGGAAAGAGAATGGCAAGCGTACCATCAACGGGATGTATATCACCGACTGGTTCGAGACAGACCCTCGCTGTTCCCGTAAGAAGCATAAAGGGATTGACCTTGATCTGGCGATGAACGACCCTGTATACGCTGTGTGGGCAGGTACAGTAACCATCGCCAGAACCTTGAGAGGGTATGGTAAAGTCGTCTACGTCAATCACGGAAACGGATGGCAGACAAGGTATGCTCACTTAAACAAAATCAGTGTTAGTGTGGGGGATAAGGTTAACGCAGGTGGTCTTGTAGGTCTGGGAGGCAACACCGGACACTCCATCTCCAGTGGTGGCGGTGACGGAACGCACTTACACTTTGAAGTACGATTTAACGACGTACCACAGAATCCTGAACCGTTCCTGCGGGGCAAGAAAACCATTCAGACAGCAAGCAAGAAAATTGACCGAAGGAACATTCAGGATGCTTCTGTTCTAATGGACGCTTCAGAGGTAATGGCAGACTCGACCTCCTACGTTGAATACAATATGGAAGCAACGGCATATGTATCAGATTGCCCCGGCTGTATTGGAATCACAAAGGGCGGAACTAACGTGAAAACATGGCAGAACTGGAAGATCATCGCGGTAGATCCCTCTCTTATTCCTTTGAAGAGTAAAGTGGAACTGATTGTCAATGGAACGAGTTGGGGAGAGTATCTTGCGGATGACACAGGCGGGGATATCAAAGGCAACCGGATTGACATTCTTTATGATACGAAGGCGAATGCCCTTAAGTTTGGAAGGCAGCCCGTTGTTGTAAGAGTCAAGTCTTGGGGCGATGGTAAACCAAGAACGTCAGACTCGGCGGGAGATGCCAGCATCGACAAGGAAATCGTCACGTACCAATACAACAGGACAACCACTAAACAAACCTACTTCAAGGATTTTACGACCAAGAAGACTACGCTTGATGTCAAGAAGTACACAGAGACAAACGGTGCTATTCAAATGACCGTTGTTGATGACAAGACTTCGATGAACGTTCTCGGATTTAACGGAACGGGCGGGGCAGGTCAGGTAAAGACGTTGGTTTTTGAGCATGATTGGTTTAAGGCAGGAAACCTTGGCTGGGCATACTTCTCTGACCTTGAACTGGATGACACGATGATCGTCACAGTTAATGATTACGAAGTAGTTCGTATCAACGGGGTTAGCGCTAAAAACGGAGTGGCATACCCACCTTCCATCCCGATGCCCAAAGGACATAACGTGGTGAAATTCACTTTCGCCAATTCCTCGAAAGCATCGAGAGGAAAGTTCGGTATCTTGTGGCTCAGAGCGAAAGAGTTCGATGTAGAGACCGTTGAGTCGAAGGCAATGTGGGACTTTGAAGATGGAATGAACAGTGCCAACCAATGGACTCCGTACAGCACGGTCATACAGAAGGACAAGGGAGATTATCAGGCAATCTCGACCAACGGGGGTGAAGCAGGTATCGAGCGGCTAGGTAAAATCAAGAAGTTTCCGTTTACGATTAACTTTAGCCTGAAGACAGCGGCAGGTACCAGCGGTAAGTTAGTTATAAGTGATGGAAAGAAGGGTTTTCTTCTGAACATCAAGAATGACCAAATTTATACTTCTGGTGGCGGCACGTATAAGCTCAATACGACTTCTGATTTTATCGAGTACACAGTAGTCTGCCATGACCAAACGGATATCGACGTGTATGTGAAGATAAATGATGTCTGGGTCAACACCGGAATCCGTGGGGCGGCATTCGACTATCCGTACCAAAGCAGAATCCTGTTTGCAGTGACGGATGGAACGATGTATCTCGATAGTGTGAAGTACTCTTCCAACGACTACGCCATCGAGCAACTAGCTACTGCCATTGGTGACACGTATGATGAGAAGTGGTACGAAGTTGGGGACTTCGTTTATGAGGACATGTACTCCATCGATAAGGACGTAATGAGTTGGGAAATCAACACACACCTCGATGCGACTATTAGTACCGCACGGCTAACGCTGGACAACTCTTCCGGTATTTATTCTCCATCTTGGGAGCGTAGACCAGAGTTCCCTGACTCATTTAAGACTGACAAGTCTCCGTTGAGTTATTACGAAGAAGGGGAACTGCGGCATGTTATAAGCGAGTACACTCCAATCAGGATTTATGCGGGATACGGGGAAGAAGTTGTCCGTGTATTCACTGGAATGATTAAAGGCGAAATTACGGAGAACTCCGAAGATAAGACCGTCTCGTTTAGCTGCGTAGACAGGTACGACATGCTTGAGGAATTTATCTTCTACAAGCCTATGCAGTACCCACCGGAAGAAGCTTATTCAGGAGATAGCGGGGCGTTCTCCTGGATTAAATCAAGCATTGTAGAAGACATTGTTGTCCATGCAGGAATGAGCACGTGGAAGTTTCATTCGGAGGATATGAGCAACCCTGACTACGTAATTGAGGACACAGTTTACATTGACGTGAACAAAGGGAAGGACACCTTCATGAAATTCAACAAGGAGAGCGGAGAACTTGAAGCCGTAACTCAGGAGAATATTATGGAAGTGGGCGGCTGGCAGAATCCGTTCGTGGCAAGTGTATCCTTCCCAATAGGTACAAACGCTTCAGATGCCGTACAGTCTCTTATCCAAGATATTCCTTACCGTGCCTACTGCGACAGGTATGGAACGTTCCGAATGGAGAAGATGGACTTCCTCGATTCACCAGACTGGGCTATGGTAGCGGGCATGAAGTGGGAGTTCATTGATGGAGAGAATCTACTGGAAGTTACTTCTTCTACGGATTACTCCCGTGTCAGAAATCACTTGATGATTTCCGGTACAGCAGGTATCGTGGAACACTTCTTCGACAAGTCTCTGATTATCGCAACCAAGGGAAATATCCGCACAGCGGGCGCGCAGTTGGATTGGATTGAAGAGATAGACGGAAACTCTTTGAGAGACTTGAAGGAGGATGTGGCCAATAAGATTTTCTTTGATTACAAACGTCAGGCAAGGACGAAGAACGTCGTGGTCAAAGGTAATCCGTTAATCGAACTGCTGGACTCTGTTTACGTATACGATTCCAAGACGTTCACTGCCAATTACTTCTTGGTTAAGGGGAACAGAATCGTCGGTAACAGCGATGGCATCGTCAACTACCTAGAGTTGACGTGGCAGTCTATATCAGAAGTAGGATAACCACATAGGCAGGGAGCACTTACGCTTAAGGCGCTAATTGTTCCCTGCTTTTTCTTATAATGCTATGGAAAGGTGAGGTGTATGCTATGGACACTAGAAACTTTGTAAACGCGAATGAAATCTATCCCATACTCGATTTAATTCGTAGGGAGATGAAGAAGTCCGGTCTGTACACTGGCGGCGATGATTTAACTGTCATGGATGCACTTGTAGAACCGAATGTAATTAACGTGGAAGCCCGCAGAGAATTGGCAGGTTATACTGCTCTCGTAACCTCTGTGGTGTACACATACGATAACGGTGTAATCGAAGTTCTGACCCTTGAACGGGATGAAAATTTAATCGTGGAAGGCTTTCTGATAGAGATTACATATCCTTCCTTGGTCAATGAGGAATTAGAAGAGGAAACGGATATCGCATCTTTCAGCACGGTTAGAGCGACTATTATTAGAGAGAACGGATTATTTAAGAATCTGGAACTCGAATATATTAAGGCGGTGTAGTGAATGTCTAGCGGAGCAAATTTTGCAAGTTATTTGGTAGGCGGTAGACTCGACCCTCCTTTTATGCCTACCAAAACTAACCCGTACATTGAAGGGATTATGATAGAGTCCCAAATGGCGGGAAAGGTTGAACACAAGCTGACCATTCAAGAGGATTGTGAGTTGCTTTCCGTTGCAGTCGGCGTATCCAACTATGAAGCAAGGGACTATTGGAACTTGTACGTAGGGGAACGGCTGGTGTGTAAGAACATTTACACGAAGGATTTACCGGAGGGTATGTACCTGACGGCGATTATCCCGTGTAAGAAGGGAACGCAACTTCACTTTGAGTTCTTCAATGAGGGCGGCAAGCCTAAGGTAGTATGGGCAAATTACCAAACTCTCAAATAGAAAGGAGGTGATGAAATGGCAGATACGTCTTACCAGCCAACGCCGTGGCTCGACACGACCATCAACGAAGAGTTCCTGCTAGAAGGGCTTGCTGGAATCATGACAACCAACGGCTGGTCAAAGGTAGCAGAGTTTACTAAGGTAGCCTACTCCAACAAGCTGACCAAGCCAACAATCAAGCGTTTCTACCTTCCGTTGGCTAACCCTGTAATAGATTTGCCGAAGGTACTAAACGATGATTACTACATCTTCCTTGATGGGGAGATTGCTCCAACATCCTATTACACGGCGGTTAAGAATACTGACGAAACCACCACGATTACCTTTGAAGCAGGGGTATCCGGTCAGGTAGCGATTTACTACAGTACGGTCGGCTCAGCGGACACCTTCGACTTCTATGTGACCAAGCACATCGTCGTCAGAAATATATCGGGAAACCTGTTCGGCATGGCGATGCTAGCTCACATTAATGAGCAGATCGGACGGACAGGCTGTAAAGTACCATTCGCAATCTATGACAAGAATGCCGATTACGGGACTCAGTTGACACCGCAGGACAGCGGCGTATTCTCTTGGGCTATTCAGAAGGCTAACGAAGATGCGCTCTTTGAGCGGCATACACTTTACTTTTACCAGCTTGAGAAGTGGATTGGAAACGGGAAGATGATGGTTGGGTGGGAGAATGTCAATGAATTGAAACGGGTGGCTTTGGATGTTGAGGTGCAGACAAGCATGTGGGGTCTGGACAACAATACAAACGCTCTTCAGTCAAGAATTACTGATTCCTTCCCTCAGATGTACCAGTCGCCAATAGTCACGTCCCGTACAAGAATCCCTCAGCTTGAGCACACAGAGAAGATTGCTTTCGTTGACGTAAAATTTACGAACTGGTGGGACGATAGTAAGGTGTTCGTCAAAGGATTCGTGGACGGTAAGTCGCTCATGCTGATTATCGTTGCGGACACTGCTCCGGTTTGGGATGACAACGCCGTACCTGCGATTCCTCTTTACATGGGAGACTTCGATGTGAACGGCTTGACAGAAGAGGTAATTAATCGGGACATCACGTTCGACTTCTACCGGAAGCAAACGAAGACTTCCACAATTATCTCAGGTAAACCAATGGTCAATGCAGGTTCGTATGTAAAGGTATGGCTAATGGGTGACACGGACGGCGACATGCCTGACGAAGCTGTCACGCTGACCATCGCAGGACAGGAGATCGGGAAGTTCAATACCATCGGGGCGGTAGAGCCGACAAGTAACAGGAACGATGCTGAGTTGATGGGGCAGTTCAATATCACGGGAATCGAGGGCATGTCCTCTGTGACCATTGAAGCAGTGAGTGGAGATGGAGTGAGTGGCTACACGCCGGTATCCGGCCGGATGTTTCTTGAGATTCATATCGAGACTAATCGAAACGCTGAAGGTACACCATCTGCCTTATTCTCGGGTACGGCATACAACAAGGACGGGGCTACCGCAGAAGCCTCTCTCAAGCAGTCCGGTAAGTTTAATTATGACGATGCCAGCATCAAGCAAGAGGTTTTGCTTCCTGTTATGAAGGAGTATCCGCACTTCCCAAGTAACGGTATTGACTCCATTATGGTCAAGCGAAATAAGTTCGGTGCAAGGTATCAGGCGCATTACCTGTCTTGGCATGTCCCTTCTAATTCTATGCCACCGCTAAGGGAAAATGCTGACAACCATAAGCACCCAAGGGCTTGGAAAGATTACATAAACGAGCAATACAAGTACCAGTTTAGTCCGTCAAGGTACAGCGGGAAAGCCCATTCATCCCGTGCACTTCTGGTTCATCCTGAAGATGGTACGTTCGGAACACTGCGAAATGTTATTTTAACCTCTCCCTTAACTATAATGAATGGTGACGAGTTAAAGGCTGTGAGAGATTACTGTGACGACGAGAACAGGTATGAGGTTTACTCTTACTATTTGGTCGAAGGAATCTCCCCACTGACAAAGAGACCTGCAACGCCATACAGACCTGCCGCTCTCGGCATCCTGAAGGCGGGGTACACTCTCCCTGAGATTCCTCCTGCACCGCCTGAACCCCCTGCTCTGATTCTGTCCATCGACCCTGCTTACTCAAGCATAGAAGAGGACACGGCAATCAAGTTCACATCGCTGTACAACAAGCATTCCCCGATTACGAATTACAAGTGGGAAGTGGCGAGTGATGTGAAAAAGGGCTTGTATACAGTCGATAATGCAACGTTTACGTTCAACAATGTCGGCACGTATTCGGTCAAGCTTACCGTGTGGAATGAGGTAGGTCAGCAGGCAACGGCTACGGCAACCATAACGGTAACTGCCAAATACGTGCCGCCACCACCGCCACCACCGCCACCGGCTAATACATTGCAGTGCGGTAAGCTGAATGATTCTGGCGGAGGGGCTTATACGGAGAAACTGCATGAGATGGGCAATTCATCTGGACGAGTCGTTGTCACCTACAACATGTATGGGGTAGCTGACCGTATGGATGTTTACTATCAGAACCAGTTGCTTGCCAGCACCAACAGGGAAGTATCTAACGGAGGTTCGCTCCAATTCCAGTACAGTCCTGTTGGCGGCGTAACACAAATAAAGGTGGTCATGTCCTCCAGTTCAGGGTCAGGTTCATCTTGGGAATACCTGGTAAACTGTCCTGTGTAACAGCAGGGCTTGCCATATAAAGCTAATAAGCAAAGGGGTGCTATTTAAATGCCATTTATCGACACAACTCCTGCATCGTTTACCCCAAAGGTAACGGAGCAGGATATTCAACCTCGGTTGGGAGAACTTCTTGCTACTCAAGGATGGGAGACAGTCGCTAACTTTAAGAAGGTGGTTTTTGACGCGGGTATTATGCGAAGCGGGTATAACGGTCTAGATTTGGCCGACATTCCAATCTACGTGGCAGAGCATTTCATTTACAAGAACACTGCAGGTAAGATGTTTGGTGTAGCTGTTCTTGGTACTTGGAATCAGAACCTTGGTCAACTTCGGAAGCTAAACAAGTCACCTGATTCCAAAGCTCCTGTTCCAGCAACACTTGCGGTGTTCTCGGAATGGGCTACAAATGAGTTCCGTAAGTATCGTTCCCCACAGACTCTGTACTTCTACATGGTCGAGAAGTTAGCGGGACTTATGCCTAACTACTCTGATGTAACACTGCCTTGGATTAACTCGGGCGACCTGAAAAGGGCGGCTCTGGATATCGAAGTAGAAGCGGCAGGTTGGGTAGCCACAGCCACAGGCTCAACGCCTAGCTTCACTGTATCTAAAGCTGAAGGTAGTCGGATGCAGTCTCCAATCATGCAAGCTGGTCTTCGTACCAACTTCTTGGAAAACTACCACGACGACAATATCAACTATGCGATTCAGAATACCAACTGGTGGGCTGACTCGGAAATTTCCATTAAAGGTCACTTGAACGGAGATAGCCTGTTCTTCATCATCCAATGTGACAACGTACCTGCACCGGAAGGAAACCTTGTTCCAATCATTCCACTTTACTTCGGTAAGCTGGAAAGCATTGAAGAAGGTGACGATGCCTACGCCATGTTCACAGGTAGTGTACCGATCGTGACACAGACAGGCTCAGCGGGGCTGACGGCCATCGCTGAATACGACTTCGATGACACGACGAAGAGACAACCGAACATCATGCCGCTAATGAAATCCTACCCCAAGTATCCTGCAAACGGATTGGATAACGTTATGGTCAGCCGTGGTAAACTCGGTGCTCGATATCAGGCATACTACCTGTCCTGGAACGCTCCAGCCAACGCCATCCCTCCAATGCGTACTTCGCAGGATGGTAAGCGGGACTACCCGCGGGCTTGGAACAACGCTGAGAATCCTCTTTACAAGTATTCCTTTAACCCTTCCCGATATAGCGGTAAAGTTCACACTTCCAAGCTATATGTGGTTCATCCAGAAGAAGGGGTGAGGGGAGCACTGAAAGACACCATCGCATTTTCGGCGCTATCCTTTAACGCAAATAAACTGCGTGTGAAGAAGGAGCACTGCCCTGACGAATTCGATGTATTCCGTTACTTCTTGGTTGAGGGTGTATCCCCACTGACAAGTAAACCGGGAACTCAGTATCGTCCAGCAGGTATCGGCTTGTACTTAAATACGGTAGATGACGAAGGTGTAGAGGTCACTCCGACACCTGCACCAACACAGCCTACAACCCCATAACAATATACCCCTGTCATTAATCCTATTAAAAACATCTTTTTAATTAGAATAATGGACGGGGGAATTCAAAACGAGAGGTGATTTATCGTGAGTTGGTTTGATGGAGATTCCACGATTCAGCTGTTCCCTAAAGACCTTGAAGCACTGTTTAACTCCAAGGGATGGGATACATTCATTAAGTACCGCTCCGTATCTCAAGACGGTACGAAGTTCGCAGATGTCCGCTTGTTCCGGTCTTTCGGCTCGGACAACCAAATGCGGAACTTCGGCATGGTTTATGGATACGGCAAAAAAAACAAGCCAACCTTGGGTGAGCAAGAATTTATTTCACAGAACTCCGTCCTGGGTGCGTTGCTTGTAAACGAGACATTAAACACGAAGTTCCACTTCCAAGTGTTCCCTGTACTCAAAGATTCCGTAATCGTCTATAAGAACGGTAACGCGGTTGCTTCGACTGACTACGTTCTGGATGAAATGAACGGTATCATCACTTTCACGTCCGCACCGTTGTCTACTGACGCAATTACAGCAAACTATTCCCCATCTCCAATCGCACCTCAGCCAGTGAAGCGTATGTACTTCTTCACATTCGATGATGTGCGGGGCGAACGAATCGTACAAGGCGTTAGCGGTTCTGTAGTAGTTGGTGACCCTGAATCCATTTTACCGGATGGTGATGGAACTCGTAAGTTGTTCCAAATCCCAACGGTGGCGACGATTAAAGCGGATACTGTAAGGGTTTATGTGAATCAGGTAGAACAGGATGCAAATGTATACACTGTTGACTACAGTAATAATAGTGTAACGTTTGTTGGCAAAGCACCGGACTCAGGGGCAGAATTACACGCATCCTACATCAGAATTCTAAATGCCACAGGAAACGAAACGCTGAATTACGGTGATATCACAGTCAAGAACTTTGATCCCGATAAACCGAATGATCTAATGAATGCTGTTTACTCTTCCATTTACTACATCTACCCATCTCTACCAACGGCATTGTCATTCACTCCATTGCAGAACTTTGATAGAGGATGGCAACGTGATAGTACGATGTACTATTGGGGGAATGTGACCAAAGACCGAATCGTAATGTTTTTCCGTCCAGATCCTACTCCGGGCGCTGAGAATACTTACTTCGCTCCGTTGTACATCGGGAGGCTAACGACTCTGGGTAAGTCTCCTCGTAAGAACAACGTCATTATCTCCGGTTGCCGGGAAGCCGATGAGGTTGTTTGGAAAAAGGATATGAAGTTAGGTGCAGTTTACGTGGACTACGGTAATAACACATCCAACGGAAACCGCGGGGTACAGCTTCAGCAGTCCATTGGCGGAACGTACTACCAACAACACTATCTTGCATTTATTACGCACGATAAAAACGTTGATGCGGGTGAATCACGTTTTAATCCATCGGTATACAGTGGTAAGTATCACATCTCGCCAATGTACATTGTTCACCCTAATGATGGTTTTGTAGGCAAGCTTGACGAATGTTACGCCGTACACCCTAAGAACATTTCCCAACTCGATGAACTTGAGGT
Source organism: Paenibacillus amylolyticus (assembly GCF_051136285.1). Taxonomy (GTDB): domain Bacteria; phylum Bacillota; class Bacilli; order Paenibacillales; family Paenibacillaceae; genus Paenibacillus; species Paenibacillus amylolyticus_F. The sequence goes on from NZ_CP194938.1 coordinate 181,605, forward strand.
CGTGGAGACATCCGACCATGAGGAAGTAGGCAAGGGGACTGGTTTTAATAAAGTATTCCATATGGCGCACTCACCTTCTCTGAAGGATGACGGCACTCCGTTTATGTTGGAAGTTCAGGTGGATTGTGTAGACCAAGTGCTCGGCACAGACTACACGGTTGATATCGAGACGAAGACAATCAACTTCCTTGAGGGAAAAGCACCTGCGGCTGAATCGGAAGTCCTTGCTACTTACGAGTACAAGCAACTTTACCGCTACACGTTGGCAGACACACCTGTCAGCCCGTTCACACTGGCTAACATGTCGCCGTTTGCTCCAATCGGTCTCGGCATCCTGAAAGAGACGCTGAAGAAGAACTCGTAATAAATAGCAAGGGAGGTTGGCGGTGAATGATGAACGGTAAGAAATCTTACCTAATCAGCTTCACCGCCCTTTTTTCTAAAAAGGGCTATGAACTGACAATTGGGTTTGAGCAGATTATCCATGCTGGCAATCAATATCACCTGACCGCTCCCGTTAACAGTACCTATCGAACACTGATTGAAGATACCATGAAGAGCGCAAATAAAGTACCTCACTCGGCTACCGGATTATTTGGGCGGCTAGGAAGTGCTGAGTACGTCACTCCATATGACGGTTTTGAGGTCGAGACTGTAGTTGCTTCTATTGTATCGTACCTGTCGGGCATCCATAAGTATTTTAACGGCGAAACAGTCACGGACACAAAATCTGAAGAACAACAGTGCGTACGTAGGCTAGAGCAGGTACTTGATGCTGAAGGTACGGCGGTGAGTGAAGGTAGTCGCATAGATCGATTTTCACATCTTGAAGAAATGTCTTCCGGTGATCTTTACGATGTTAAGGTTACCGTTGCAGAAGGGAACAGGGTTTCCATTTCTCTATCTAATAAACAGAGCGTAGTCCACGTAATTGAATCCGCGGTATCTGGTACATCGTATGACGCACACATGGTTGGGATGGAATCGGCAGAGAATGGTGTTCGGTTAAATGTTGAAGAAGGGCGGGCGATCCTATCCAACATCGTCCGCAGTATTTTAGATGGAGAGATTACTTTATCCAGCACAGCAACGCATGACCCTAATATCAACTTGGTGGGTGAGTTGTCTTGTACAGAGTCAAGTGAGTTAGGGTTTTACAGGGCAATGGGGGAGACCTACCCCTTAGAGTACGCAGTCCTCGCAAGTGAGGGAAGTGAGCAAGGTTACGAACTGGCAGAGATTGTTGTAAAAAAATCTTCGTTGGAAGACGATGTGCTTGCGGATACTCAGCTAGAAGGTTCTCTTGGGCATAGGGAGAAAGCGAGACGTCTGGAGGTCACGGAAGATGCTTTTGTTTCCCGCACAGAGATGGGACGTTCGGGTATGGTATCTGACGCTCAGACCGGGGCACCTGTTTATGCTGAGAAGCAGAATGAAGCTGAACTTACGCTTACGACATTAGCCGATACATACGGCGGTGAAGCTGAGATAAATGATTACATACTGGCAGAAACCCTTCACAACGAACCTGCTCACCTGAGCAAGTTTGTGTTGGTATATACACATAAGGATGCTGATCTTGAGACTTTTACTGAGGTTCATACTTATCAGAATGCTGATGCTCAGGAGTTCCTCCAGACGGATGTGGTCATGCAAGCAAGCCAGCAAAGCGAAGCGAAGGGCGAATTGATTCAACCGATTTACGATGGCCGGGTGAAGGGTGTCATGGCACAAGGCGAGAATGTAAAGCATGCCGAAATGCAAGATAGTTTGATGTACGAGACCTTGATTTACGCCCACGTACAGACAGACGAGCAGACCGCTGCTGTTACCTACGAAAACGGTCAAAGCATTGAATCCTTGCCTATGTCCAGCCCTCATGTAAAGGAAGCTAGAATCGAATCTACACAATCTGTGGACACAAGTGTTTCAGCGGATATGCAGGAGTTTTTGACTTATGATACAAGGCAGGATAGCGAACTTGAGACATTAACGAAAGCCGATAGTTGGGCTAACTCGATGCTCCTGATTGACCAGACTTTGACGGCTGACACAAGATATGAGGGTGGGTTTCCCCTTGAAATGGAAAGCGGTAAGGTTGAGATGGAGTACAAGGCGGGGATTGAGAAATTAGAGCAATCGTACTATTACGATAAGCATATCGTTATTTCCTCCTTATCAGGCGCAGATAGCATCAAGGATGCTACAGAGAACCATCTTACAGCTGCAGAGTATACTTCTGACACGAACAAAGCAGGACGTTTTACAGACGCTTCTAGTGCTATTGGAGACAATGCTGGTTATCTTGAACTGGTTTCCCAAGGACTCGCCATACAGGAGTATAGAGCTGACATTCACGTTGACGATTTTACGCATGTTACTTACGTGAGCGGAGATGCAGTTATCCAGCTTATCAATGACGCAGAAGTGTATGTAGACGGCAACTCACTGGTTGATAGATTCATGGATTCTACTAAAACGAGCGACATGAAGGAAGCTGGAGTAGAAGAGTGGACGGAAGCTGGTATGACAGAGCGTGTGCAAGCCGAATTGGAGTCCCTTTACACGTTCGAGCAGATTCATGGAGTGATTGCAGAATCCCCTGAAATTTTGAAGGCTGTACGGCTCATGGAAATCATGTACGGCTCGAAAGCTGCTGATTTCATTGAAGCAGGAATGGGAAGCATCATCCAAGATAGTATTACTCAAGGCTTTACTCGAGCCGATTTCCCTGCTATCACGCAGACGGTAATAGAGAAGATGAAACAGGCGGGATCAGGAGTGACGGTCATCGCTTCCAATCAGAAAGAAGTTCAGGCCGAACACAACAAGGGCGCAGATTTGCTTGTAGAATCTCCGACGACCGGGCGATATGTCTTAGAACCGCTAGGCACTATGCCGCAGGAAATGTTAAGTGCTTCTTTACTTGATCTTAACCGGACGGGAGACATTACTGAAATCAGTAAGGCAATCGCTGAAGCCAACAAGCACATCGGGATTATTCAAAAGCTGGACACGGGAGAGCAGAAGACATCTGGTGAAGGACTTAAACCGACAGCTCTCACAGCGGCAGACTCCGACATTACAAGAAATGGTGTAATCCATCTACAGGAAACAGCGTTATCGGACCCTATGACTGAAGGCGCAAAGACAAGGCTTGAGACAGCGTTATCAAACCCTATGGCTGAAGGCGCAAGGACAAGGCTTGAGACTGCACTGTCGGACTCTGTTACTGAAGGTGTGAGCGCAAGACTTGAAACAGGCTCGGCAGGCATGGAGTACGAAGGCATAATAGGAAGACCGGAAACGGCTGATCAAGCAACCAGTGCTGACGGCATTATGCAGAACATAGAGATGGCGGTACAGTCCAATAGCAAACATGTCGGGTATGAGCACAAACCGGAGACTGCCTTTAATGACACAAGCGTGGACGGTGTGTGGCACGGTATTAGTCTGGGAGAACAGCGAACAGATAGAGATGCAGTTATCCGTGAAATCGAAGGCGCTCGAATTAGTGATGGGAACTCACCTACGTCTATTCAGGAGTTGGAGAGTGCCTGGCAGAGCGATGTCGCGAAGGAGACGGTTCTTGGCGAAGAAGTTATGGCAACGTTCACAGACAAGGGATATGAAGCAGTGGAGTCCAAGATAGAGGGGGCTACACACAGCGAGACTAATGACGCAATTGTGGCGGGCATTGAAGGAGCAACGTCATCCAGTTCTGAAGATGCGGTCGTTCATCAAGGAGAATCAGCCGCATACCATGATGGTTCGACAACCGGCATTATTCACGAGAATGAATCTGCTTATATTGATGATAGCAGTAAAGTCGGAACTATCTCGGAAATGGAGGTAGCGACAACAACAACCCATGCTGAAGCAGTCGTACATGATTCTGAGGAAGCTGTAAGCGACAAGGAAACGGATGCACTGATTCAAGCGGGAGAACTCGCTGAGTATAGTCCACACCAAGACCTTGCGGTCATTGAACAATTGGAATCAGGAACACGAAAGAGGTTACAAATTGAGACCGACATTCAAGATAACTCCGAAGTAACGAATAACCGTGAACCTATTGAGACGCATATCAGCGAACCGGAAGAAGCCGCTCGACCTACTAAGGCGATTGAGGTGGGCATTGAGCAGGCAGAGAAAGCCGACAGACCTAAGCGAGTTCTCGAAGTTGATATTGACCAAGCAGAAGAAGCAGAACGTCCTAAGCGTGTAATCGAGACGACCATCGAGAAGCCTGAGGGCGGTATGATCAAGACACCTGAAGAACCGAAGAAACCTCGAATCTGGCTCATTATCGGTAAGATCGCTTCTTGGAGCATTTGGAACTGGAAGAAAACAAGGTAGGTGATAATAATTGGGAATCTATAAGAAGTCGAGTGGCTTGATCTTCGATGACAGGTTCGATAGCGGGAGTATTCATTCCCGCTATACCCTTTCACCTAGTGATGCTGTTTCAATCGACAATGCTTTAGGTCAGGTCATCATGCCGCACACTGAAAGCGGCACTTCGATCATGTTTGATGTTCCTGAAGAGCAGACTCTTCTAATGGAAGTGACCGCAGACTACGTACCGACAGAGTTGCTAGATGAAGGCGGTATTATCATTTGGCAGGACGGGTATCATCGGTTGGAGTTCCTTGAAAGCAAGGACACAACCACAAGAGAGTATAGTCGTTGGCGGGCACTTAAGAGAGGTAACAAGTGGACGTTTTATGCCAATCGTGGTAGTGGGTGGGAGATATTCGATACTGCTCCCATGGTCGCTGAGAAAATGGGTGTGATCCTAAAGCACCGTGCAGAGACGAACTTCGATACCCTGAACCTCGATAGAATGGTTGTGTGTAAGAGCGACAAAATTACGATAGGTAATCTACCCATGGGATACTCGGTTTATTTGTGTGACCCTGACGGGTATTCAGTGGCTTCGGCCGTGGTCGAGCCTAGCTGGACAGGTTGTGAGATTGACCTTCCCTCGATGCCTTATAACGGGATGATCAGGGTTTACGATACGGAAGGAACACTCCTATCGAGTCTTGGCGCATTTGACATCTACGGTGGTGACATTTTCCTATTCGGCACTGAACTGAAGGTCGCCTGGAACGGCAGGGAACTTAATAAAGAGACAGACACGTATCTTGGAACGATGTACGACAATCAGATTCTTGTTCAGATGGTACTACAGAACCCTTCCAAGGAGAAACCTGCAAATACGATATCCCTTGGCATCCTAAAGTACATGGAGACGTTTGGGTACGAGTGGGCAGATATTTGCGACGATGATGGAGCAGATATGCCGACAGGGGATTTCTCGAAGCTTCTGGACATGGGTAGTTTGCCACCTCTTGGGGAACGAAAGTTCTGGATGAAAGTCGAGAAGATGGAAGACCGTTTTCAGATTAAACCTCTGCACTTTATTCTGGATATTAACCATACGTAAGGAGGTGAGCGTAAATGGCAGGAACTAAGATGACCCTTCGCCGCTATGGTGGCGGCGAATTTCAGTATTGGGACGAGCAAGAAATCATCGTAGACGAGCAGTACCTCGCGTTAGAGCGTGGGCTGTTCCTTTACCTTGACCATGAATATCGTATGGGCACGAAGCAATTAGATGTGTACTTTAACGGGGCGCACTTGCTGGAAGGCGGCGGCTACGAAGAGATTGACCCAACAACTATCCGTCTGGACTTGGGCAAGTATGAAGGAGACACGCCGTATGCCGGACACACTGTACAGCTACAGGCAGGCGATGAAATACTCATCCGTACTTGGAAGCCTGAATACCGTCAAGGAAATGACAACATTGACGGGCTCAGGTTCTTGGCTCTGGAAGAAGAAGTACATAAGGCTAGGCAATACAAGGACGGAGATGCTCCCTACAATAGCCTTGACGACCGTCTCGATTTTATTGAGCAGCGGGCAGAATCAAAGACAATAGTGTTCGTCATGAGTCGGGTATTTGATGGTGTAGCCAAGCTAGTCATGAGATTCCCGTATGAGGGAGATATCACTGAGGTTTACGCTTCTACATCACGTGAAGGAGTAGCAGACACCGCATTCCAGATTGAGAAGTGCTCTCAGGAAAGCTACGACAGCGCAACCCCTGAGTGGGAGACAATCTTCCATAGCAATCTTGTGGTGGATGGGACTGAGCGTTCTAGTAGAACGTCAAGTAGACCTTATGCTATATCCGTTCCTCGAATCAACAAGGATGACCATTTCCGCATTAACGTGGTCGAACGGGGCGAAGGTATTGAGGGTGTGACCATAGAATTAATGGTTCGGCTCAGGTAGTAACTCAGTCTACCATCTATCAATAAAATGTTGGATTACTTGCTTATAATGTATTTGCGGTAGAGGAAGACACCGCTAGATGATAATAAGAGAGGTGAAGAATATGGCAGGAACTAGAGGTATTGCTAGATTCCGTGGCGAGCAGTTGAACAACAAGTTGATGCGTAACAACCACTTCGATGTTGCCAACAAAATCAATGAAAAGTACTTGGATATTGATTTCCACGCTCACCGTGAATCCCTTGAAGATACCAAAATCGACGTATTCGTTCAAAAGAACGCGATTGCAGTTGGTGCGGGTCTGAGCTCCATCACAATTACGTCTGACATTCTGAACACTGTCGTAGCAGCAGATTCCAACAGCGAAGGAACTGTTGTTGGTAAAGAACTCGAGATACGTAAGAATGGGTCGCAAGACTTCCCGTTCATTGATGAAGACGGCGATCGAGTTTACGCTAAAGTCCGTGAGGATGCAGGAGAGTTCTACCTCGACTTCTTCAGTGAGGTCGCAGGAGCAGAAGCCCCTTACAGGTTCGTGGATGCTGTAACCATTGACTACAAGTACATTACTCGTACTAACTTGTCTGTAATCCCTGTTGACGCTATTGTTAGCGGCGGGGCAGGTCTCGTAGCCGATGCTGTTGACGCTAAGGCCTACATGAACCTTAAGCAGTTGATGAAGGATATTTACGGCGGATCTGGAACACTGGACAATGATGGTAATGCTAACCTTACCATTAACATTGTGCAACAAATTGCTAACGAGATTCAAGCACGTACGGATGCTGATACAGCTATCCGTAGCGACTTGGCATCCACAGCGGCTACTAAAGGAGCAAGCCTTGTCGGTGTAGTCGTTGACCCTAACTACGATGGTGCTAATGTACAGGCTGTCCTGGCTGACCTTGCACAGCGTTTGGTTGACGTTGATACACTGACTGCTGGTATTGCTGACCGTGATGCTGACTCGGCTAATGGTTACTTTAAAGCGGGAGACTTCGGCACTGCTGAGGGGCGTATCGTTAACCTTGAGACTGTCGCTGATGCTGAGTTTAAAGCTCAGAAAGACCGCTTGGTGAAGCTTGAAACTGAAGATGAAGAAGAAATGTTTGAAGCGGCGGGTGGCGAGACCGAGTATGTCTTCGTAAACGGTCTGGCTAAACCCAAGACTGTCCTTTTGTTCATTAACGGTCAAGTACAAGCACCTGGTATCAACTTCGATTACCTTGTAGACGGTAACGGAGCAGTCCGTGGTGTGGACTTCGCACCTGAAACGTTGAAGGTTACTGATGGAATCCCTGATGTACTGTTTGTTAAGTACAAGAAAATTCTCTAGTCGTTAGACCCCTTAATCGGGGTCTTTTATTTGTAGCGATATTTGACTATAAAATGCTCAATATAGAAGTAGCAATTTACACAGCAGTTGTTAAGGTTTCACCTGCCCAACTTATATTGTTTATAACTTGACAAGAACGAAGTCGAGAAATAAGCAATATAGGGAGGAAATACAATGCCAGCACCAATAGTTTCTTGGTATACATCCGATAATTCTTCGCAAGTAACGCAATGGGATATCGGTACGGTTGACGCAGGTTCGTTGTCCACTACCTTTACGGTACTGATTTGGAATAACCGTGGCGGTTCTACAGCAGTCTCCGACATGCAGAACTGCACAATCACTACTAAGGATAGTTCGGGGGGTAACACAGGTGAACTTGTTACCAACACTTGGATTGAGGTTAAAGTTGACTCTCTGTCCGAAACCGCGTTTACGGCTGTCGGCGGCACAGTTACAAAAGATATTCGTGCAACCAAGTCGGATACTGCCGCGAAGACAATCAAAGGGGCGGCTAATGATGGTAACGTCGCCACTGCCAATACGACAGCTAACTTATCAAAAGTTACGCTCCGTGCCAACGTCCCGCCAACGGCTACCGCAGGTTTGGTAACATTCCTGACTCGTGTTTCCTACCAGTACGTATAATCATATAATCTTCAATACAATGAAGGGGGAAAATGCAACATGATTTCGATTTTTACTGAACACAACGGAGTCTCTCCTGTTAAACAAGACTTCATTTGGCTAGGTGAGTACTATGACGGAACTCACTTATCTGAATTTGACTTTCAGACGAAGGAAGAGCACAGCTTTTACTCGCTCGAACGAGACAAGCTGATTCGCTTTGGCGTTATCGGTCACGGGCGTAAGCTATTCTACGAAGCTGACGGGGTATTCAACCTCAATGGCACAGGAATAGAAGTCACCTATAAAGTAGGAGACAAAGAGTACCCGCTGACAGGTCTTGCAGATCACTTCCGCGATACGATTACCTATAAGGATGCGGAATCTACTGTAAACCTTGCGGGTGGTGGTGGAATGACGGACACGATCATCAACCAGTATAACTTTGGGTATAAGTCCGTAATAGAGATTGATGGGGTTACGTTCCAGTTCAAGGCTTTATGTAAGATTCCATTTGGTCAGTCGATGTACATGAACTTCTGGCTCGTAGCAGACCAAAAACTTGATGGTACGCTTGTGATTAAGAAGAATAATCGAATCGCTGAGGAAATCAATGCTCCACTGAGAAAAGGCGTGGGCGGCGAAGTTAATTTCGGACTGTCTTGATCCTAAGACAGTCTTTTCCATTATTAAGGAGGATAACTCATGGCTGTATCTATTGGAGAATTGATATTCGTTAACAGCGGTAAGGCGACCGCCTTGGCTAATGTGGGCACAGCCGTAGACGTAATGGTTGGCGACAAGGTTTTATATATAGTAAATGGAAGCTTGAGTTCTGTTTCCGTTTACGTAAAAAATGCGGACGGCTCAGTGGGGTCATTCATAAGGACTGTTAACTGGTACAGTAACGATGCTGTCATTGGAAACATCTGCGAGAATAACAGTTCTGTCCCTTACGCTTACGCTGTATTCATTGATAAAGGTCAGGACTATCTCGTAGGCTGGTCAAAGAGTGGAAACACTCTTTTCTATTGGACGATTAATACCAACACAAGCGTAGTAACTTCCAGGGTAGCTGTACCCGCGCCTAACAACATGACGGCGTACAGTCGTGGCGGGTGGGACGGGGAAAGATACGTATACTTCTGGAACAGGACCAACAATGGGCTTTACCGTTGGGACACAAAGAGCAAAGCCACTTCTCCTGTTCTAATGACAACCATTGGCGGCGGTCACTCACTTGATTCCAGTTTCACAGGAAGCGGTCTGTGGGTCACATCCAATTTCTACTATTGGGGATCAGGCGCTAACGAGTCGGACGGTACTCTCGGATGCTTTAGGAAGGATAATGGAGTTTATCAGGGTAGCTTAGCACCTAGTAGCCTGTCATCAATTGGAGGGGCTTCCCTTAAATGTATTCAGGTGAATCCTGTTATGCCTAGCGTGGCTTACTACATTGCGGCAACTAACCAAGTACAGGTGCTGAATCTATCTCACCTAGTCACGACTAACGTCTCCTTTAATAGCACGATCCACGATGAAAACTTGGTATTTAACTTTGACGTGGACAACGAGACGGCAGGCACAGCTTCAACAGCATCGTGGCAGGTTAAGGTTAACGACAATTTAATTGTACCATTCGGGGCCATGTCCACTATTCCAGTTTCAGGGAACTCTATTACCTTAGATAACAACTTGTTTGCCCTCGGAGAAAATACTGTAACGATTGAGATGAAGGATAACTTTGGCGGGATACATACCAAGAACTTTACGGTAACCGTGGTCAATAAACAGTCGCTAATTGTTGCTTCGGTAGATAAAGTATCCGTTCATAGCGAAAACGTCATCTTTGAAGCTACAGTTACAGACGAAGATCTGAATGACGGGATGACTTACAGAGTGCTCTTGAATGAGGCTGTCTATTCCGATTGGTCAGTATCGCAGTACACGTCACCGCTGAGTATCAGGAGGTCGTTTAGGGCGAGTGACTTGGTTAACGGAGTGAACACAATCACCGTAGAAGCCAAGGACAACTTCAAGACAAACACAACCGTTGTCAGCGGTTCGAGCACGGTCACGAAGCTTAACAGCAAGCCCGTACTTGATCTTAGCATAAAAGGTAACACGATTTATGGGACGATTAATGACGCAGACGGAGACCTGATTCAATATAGGGTATTACTGAATGGTGAACAAGTCATCCCTGAAGAATCGTTCTCTGTACCGTTTCCTGTACCTTACAGCTTCATGTATACGATTCCGCTCAAGAAGTTCAAGTCCAATCAATCGAATACGGTGATTGTGGAGTGTAAGGACTCAACCGGAGACTCAACGACATGGACTTACACGGGGATATTAAAATACAGTGGGCTGATGTTTAAAGACCCCACCGGTAACTACTACACAACGGAGTTTGGACTTCTTATCAAATACCTGGACCTTGGTGTGAACTATGCGCGCCAGAAATCTGAGGTGTTCGAGATTGCAGTAGAGAACACGCTCGGGTATCCCGTGAAGAACCTGAGAATAAAAGCAGACCAATTGGAGTTAGACCCTGTAAGTGAAAAGATTGAGTTTAGCGAAGAGGGAGACCCTTTCGACCCGCAGTCCGCTCTGTTCTTCTCTTCGACGTATGACACGGGCCAGTCTCAGAAATTCTACGTGCGGCTGAACTGTAACCCCGATGCGGTTGGCGGCGGTATCTTCAAAATCTTAGTTACAGCCGATGCGCTGTAGGGGAGGAGGATAGTTCATGCGTATCACAGAGAAGTTTAGTCCCGAGACGTTTACGTGGAACGGTAGCCATAGAAATACGGGAAGCCAGATTGGAACTGTTTCCATAGGTCATGGTTCCAGTACGCAATTTACTTGGACGTACACCTTTCCAAGTGCAGGAAAGATTCACTTTCAATACAGGGTAAACAGCGAACAGAACTACGACTTCTTTTGGTTTAATTTTGACGGTACGAGAATAACTACGATAAGTGGAAGCCAGGGATGGTTCACGTTCGAGAGGGATCTTGCGGCAGGGAGTCACACACTCGTCTTCGGCTACTATACCGATGGTTCTGTGCTTAGAGGAGAGAATGGTGGGTTCATTACCGATTTTTGGGTAGAGCACTCAGGAATTGACACCACGGATATGAAGGCTACGCCTAGTATATTCCATAAAGAAAGTGTGGACGTCTCCTTTTCTTTGTCGGGTAGAGATTCTGCGGCGAAGCAAGCACAGTACCGTATCTATACGGGGGCAGGAGCACAGTTATACCCTACGAGTGGGTATTCCCCGTCGGTTAAATTGCCATATAATGCCAAACATACAATAGATGCAACTAAATTCCCGTTCGGTTCGACTACTATCTATGTGGAGACGAAAGACCCTTCATCCACGTATCTTACGCCTAATCCTGTGTCTACGCTTATCACAAGGACAAACCAAGCCCCATTGTCCGATATGAAAGTTGTACCTTCCTCTGTACACAAGGAAAACGCGACACTGAGCTTCGATGTTACTGATGCGGAGAAGGATTCTGTGCAGTTTAAGGTAAGTTTGAATAATGTACCGATTCAACCTCCTTCGGGTGACTACTCAACGCTAATCAAGACACCATTCAGTTACACCATTCAGTTAAGGAATAAGGATATGAGAGTCGGAAACAACACGGTTACGTTAACCGTGATGGACGACTTGGGTGCAGTAAGGACTACATCGCTAACAGTAAAGAAGGTAAATGATGCCGTAGAGTTTGACCAGAGCGATGTAAGAGGGCAGACCTTGTACGCGCGGTTGACCGATCCGAACGGGGATATGCTGAGATACCAAGTCAGACTTAACGGGAAGAAAATATACCCGCCTGACATGGACATGACAGGTCTACTGAACTCCCCTGCATATGTGAATTATAAAATTCCCGCTGAAGAAGTACAGTTCGGTAACATCCATAAAGTTGAGATAGTTGCTGAGGACGACTTGGGTATGCAGTCTACTTGGGCAACCAATGCACTCATCGATTACTCGGGTCTTATGTTTACAGACGAAAATGGGGCTTACTATTCCACGGATATTGGTGAAATCATTAAATTGTTGGACACCGGTACGGTCGTCGCGGGCAACACGACAGGAACGTTCAAGGTTTATCTGAAGAACACTGTCGGGTACGCAGTGAAGAATGTCAGTTTGTTCGTGTCTCAAAGAGACCTTGACGCTGTTTACGAAAAGGTAGAGTTGAGTGCCGATGAAGACCCATTTATACCAAGAAGCACACTGGAAATCCCACACTTAGAATATGGCGAGAGAGTCCCATTCTACGTGAGAATCAATACTACAAGACAAGCCGTCGGCGGGGGTCTCTTCGATATTCGTGTCGTAGGTGACCCTGCCTAATGGCGGGCTAAGGAAGGTGATTCAATGAGTTCCCACGCGTCACTACACTCGTCACTTATTAAGAGTAATGGAGACTTGTACGCTTTCGGGTATAATCATTACGGTCAGCTAGGTCAAACCAGAGGAAACAGATCAAGCAGTGCCAACTACGCTCCACAAAAGACAACCCAATTCTCCAATGTTAAGCAGGTAGGTGAAGGTAACTACCACACGCTTGTCCTGCTTGAAAACGGAGAATTGTACGCCATGGGGTACAATTACTACGGTCAACTTGGAGTGTCTTCGCAGTGGAGGACTGACAACTCTACTACAACCCCTGTGCTTGTTATGACTGACGTTAAAGAGGTAGCCTGTGGGTATATTCACTCCGTGGTGCTAAAGAACAACGGAGATGTGTATACGTTCGGTTACAACGGGTATTACCAATCAGGCAGGGGGGTGACAGGAGATACTTGGAGTCCGACCAAAACAGCTTCAGGAGCGAAGAACATAGGGGCAGGGTACAACGTCTCGTTCTATATCGCTCAGAATGGAGACTTGTATGCCGTGGGGCAGAACAACTACGGTCAGCTAGGGGTATCTGGCGGCACTGCTGTAAGATGGACAAAAGTGATGGAAGGCGTAAAGCAGGTGGATGGAGGTATCTACCACACGCTTGTTCTTCTTGACAACGGAAACGCGATGGCGATGGGTTACAACTACTATGGTCAGCTAGGCGTGACTACGGGTAATGGCACAGGTAACGGCTACTCTCTACCGCGAACGGTTATGACCAACGTTCGGTCTGTGGCAGCAGGCGGCTATTTCTCAGCGCTAATAACCAACAGTAATGACCTTTACACCTTCGGACACAATGACCAGGGGCAGTTAGGGAATGGGACGAGTGGCACAACCCAACCTACGGTGCGTCTTGTACGCAGTAGCGTAAAACAAGTGTCCTGCGGATATTATCACACGGTAGTCGTAGACAACGACGGTAGAGCATATGCGGCGGGGTACAACCTGTACGGTCAGTTAGGTGTCTCTAATAACGCAGGTAACAGCAGCCCAAACCCTAACTTCCTTTACATCACCAATGATAACAAGAGGTCTATGGGCGGGGCTGAGGTAGTATTCCAACTCAACGTCCTAAGCATGAACACTTCCTTCCATAAGGAAGGCGTATCGCTGATAGCTAACTTATCTCACGTAACGTCTAACCTGACCTCTTACAAGATTAGTGTAAACGGCATTCAGCGATTTCCTTCAGTGGGGTGGACAGCGGCACAACTTCCTGATATTGCTGTGTCCAAGGATTTGCCGCACACGTACTTTGATATAGGTAGCAACAACTTTGTCCTGCTAGAGATGCAGGATGACGTGGGTAGGATGGACTCGGTTGGTTGGTATGTAACCAAGACCAACCAACCTCCGATCGTAACCCCTGAATTATCTGCCACGCAGTTACACAAGGACAATGTGACTTTGGGTGGCACGGTTAGCGACGCCGAAGGAGACAAGGTACAGTACAGGGTGTTGCTCAACAGCGTTCAGAAATACCCTTCTACGGGATTTACGGAACTTGAATCGTCACCAGCCAACGTTGCGGTGGTAATCAACAACTCAGATTTTGTCGTAGGCGCAAACACATTAAAAATTGAAGCCACGGATGACCTTGGGACGTTAACCACGTTTACGCAAATTATAATTAAGACGAATACCGCGCCAACCATCTCAGGGGATGTTAAGGGTAATTTCATCAATCTCCAGGTGGCTGACCCCGATAGCGACCCAGTACAGTATCGAATTTTCGTAAACGGTGAACAGCTTTACCCTGAATCTGACTTCTCGAGCTATACTCATGTCCCTTTCAATATCCAGTTTGTTATTCCACGGCAGAAGATTAAGAAGTCCCAGAACAATACGGTACGGGTTGAGACACTTGACGAATTGGGCGGGTCAAAGAATTGGGAGAAAACGTTCGTCGGCGGCTACTCTGGACTGCTTTTCTGTAACGCCACAGAGACCTTCTACTCCGACGACTTTGGTGAAATCCTGAAATACCTCGACTTCGGTACGATGGTGGCAGGACAGACCACGGCGGCGGAGAGAGTGTTTGTAAAGAACACTTTAGGTTACCCCGTCGAGAACATTCGGATATGGGTAGACCAAGGAGAACTTGATGGGGTTAATGCCAAAGCTGAGATTAGTAAGCTTGATGCTCCGTTTGAACCGCGCCCCCAACTGGTGTATGTAGAGCCGCTTGAGCACAATGACAAGATTAGTTTCTATGTGCGGATTGCGACTACAAGGCAAGCGATGTGGGGAGGTATGTTCGACATACTCGTTAAGGCAGACCCACGGCAAAGCTAAATAGAGCCCTTACTACCTTATATTGGTGGTAAGGGCTTTTTCACGCGCAACAAAACTACTCTTAGAGAGGTGAATGGATAATGGCAAATGGTGTATTTAAAGGTGGGGATGGTTCTGTCAATAGCCCATATCTCATTGAAGATGCTTACGACTTGTTTGAATTCTGTAGCAAGTCCAACACGCTTTACAACACGAAGAACGCGAAGCTTGCGAACGATATCGACCTCAACGTCGCCCCTTACAACACGGGCACTGGATTCGCGTTAGGTCACACGGTAGCATTCAATGGCGTGTTCGACGGGGATGGCTATGTAATCAGAAACTATTTTAACCGTCAAAACACAGCGTATAGTGGGCTGTTTCCCCAACTAGGCACGGGTACGATCAAGAACTTTGGTATGGAGAATATTAACATAAACAATTCCTCGCAGGGTTACCAGAGTGCCGTATGCGGGGCCATGAATAACGCCGCAGCACTGATTGAGAATGTTTACGTAAGAGGTGGCAACTTATCAGGATCGGTTTACTCAGGTGCGATTTGTGGGCTGTTAAGTAACGGCACAATTCGCAACGTCTATGTGTTGAATGTAACATTTGCTATGTACGGCAATTACTTCGGTGCTGTCGTAGGAAGTTCTGCTAGTGCTAGTGCAGTCATGTACAACGTATGGGCATCTAACACCATCACCACAGTAGCTAACGCCAGCTACTGTGGTGGGGTGTCTGGTAACATGCAGAACGGTGACTCAACCAAGCAGTTCAACCTGTACTACAGTAATAGAATGAACTATGCCGGATACATCTCTCTGGCCACAGCAATGACAGAGTTAACCATTAAAGACCCCGCATTTATGTACAACCTGAACTCTTCGCAACCTGATATCACGTATACACGTTGGGTGTTACAGCCAAGTACTTATCCAATGTTATGGTTCGAAGACTTCAGAACGTTCCTGCTTCTGGATGCAGGTCGACCCATCTCGAACATCGACTTCGGGGCAGTACTCGAAGGCGGCATGTCTCCTGTTAAGAAAATAAGACTGAAGAACGGCTATATGTATAAAATTACAGAAATGTCCTTTGCTTGGACAAGGGCCGATGGAGTGTCCGATTTGACTGAACTTCAATTTAGTCTGGACGCTTCATTTACCGATAACAGTAACCCACTTGAGCTGAAGGGACTTAACATACTACGTGGCAGGGAGTTTGATTTATATGTTCGAGTAAAGACCTATGATGGCGTGACGGGCGCAGGGCAGTTCAATATTACTGCTACAGTCACTTCCGCAGAGTAATGGGTTTTTCATCTCAATACAATGGGATAAGGAGTGATTGAATTGCCAGCAGAGTCCGTCATCGGTGTAGGATCGAGTTTTTCGGCTTCGCACGTTGTTTTACCCAAGACTACAAACGTAACTTTGGCGGCTTCCGATACGACTAGCACGAAGCAGACACTGAACCTGACGACGTATCAAGACCTACTGCCTAAGACTACAAGCGTAACTTTGGCGGCTTCCGATACGACTAGCACGAAGCAGACACTAAACCTGACGACGTATCAAGACCTACTGCCTAAGTCGAAGCTCTTTAATTTTAAGGTGGGTCATGGAACCACTAATTATGGTTACGGAAGCTTTAACTTTACAATAAACGGCATGGTTTACCCAAGATCCACAACGTTCTTGGCAGACTTTAGAATTGACTCTAAGTATAGTTACTTTACAGCAACACACACGGTGAATCAAAAGACTACAGAGACTAGAGACGATTTGGCGGGAAGAATCGCAGTATCACCGCCTATGGTTGAATCCCTACAAGGCAAGATATCTGTCCGCGAGACGAACTCAGCAGACGGTACAGCGTTTATTTGGGGCGTAAGAGACAGTGACATTACTTCTCAGGTTAACGTCATTAGAACCAAGAACGAGTATCTTAACAGCCGAATCTCAATCAGAGAGAATAATGAACTTCAAGGTAAAGTGCCTACGATTTGGGGCGAGTCAAAAGGAGACTTGGCTTCGGTCATTTACGCTGTTTACCCTGCGGACAAAGACCTCTCGATGCAGTTACGTGTAAGTAGCGACTACATCTTGGAGCAGACCATTGAAGGAGTTATGTACGGCTATAACAAGTCTTCCAAACTCTCCGTAAACGTTAAGACGGATAATGACGTTCTGTCCACAATCGGTGTTCGATTCAGCAACCTAATGACAGGTACTTCCTTCATTTGGGGCACAAACGACCTCGAACTCAGCGGTAACATTAACGTTTACCAAGTGTCAGACCTTCGTACGACGTTGGGGGTAACACCTGCTAACCGCATGACTGCTATTGTGGATATCACACAACCTATGCGCATCACAGATATCTTGACTGCCAAACGTGACGCATTTGTTCGGGAAGCTTACCCTAAGCTGAACTATGGTGCGGAGCAAACTTTGGTCGCAGGTTACAGTGAAGCAAGACAAGAAGTATTTAGAAGCTTAATCGGGTTCAACATCACTAACATTTTATCCATGAGCACGGACTACAAGCTTGAAAGAATCATCCTCAAGCTGAAGCACTCTCTTGGTAGAACTCCGACGATTCCTCTTGAACTAAGAGCAGTCAATGGCTCTTGGACAGAGAATAGCGTAACGTGGAGCAACCAACCTGAGATGGGGGCTATAGTAAACCAAGGAATGCACTTCGCTGACGAAGCGAGAGGGTTCATTACCTTTGACATTACTGACTTCATCCTTCAGGCGAAAGAGCAAGGCACGGACGATATCAGTTTGTATCTAGTAGCGGCTGACGAGACTGCTAACTCCGTGCAATTCTTCTCAATGGATGCAGGAGTAAGCCAAGCACCGTCCCTCGAGTACACTTACTTCGATGAAGTGATTCGTAGTACAGGACGTTCTGGAATTGATACTAAAATCTTGGTTACATACCCAAGGGTAGCGAATCTGACTTCTAAAATCAATGTCCACAAGTATAGCGGCAACAACGATTTAACAGGTAAGATTACAGTCACTCCATCCGGTAAACGTTTCGAAAACTTGCCGTCCAGTTTCACGGTTAGTCGTCCGAATATGACAGGTAAGGGTACAGTTAAGCAGAGCACTTGGGGAGATATGAAATCGACCATCCGTATCCGCGAAGCTGGTCTGTTCGACCTCGAAAACGGCAAGTTGACAGTATCTAGACCAAATCTTCAAACAAAATTGTACGTAGCTAACCGCAAAGACACCCCTTCAAAGTTGGGTGTACGTGTCTGGGGAGAAGATTCACTATACGGCTGGATTATCGTAAACATCAAGGATAGACCTTCAACAATCACTGTCCGTCCTTACATTGACAAGGTTGGCATAATCACCGTTCAGCGATCGATAGATGTTGACATCCCATCCAGCTTCGTTGTCAGCGAAAAAGTCAAGGTAGGTATTATTGACGTACTGTACCGCGATGATATCGAAGGTACGATGACCGTACAGGGTGGAGACGTCTCGGAAATCGCGTCCCGTATTTCGGTTAGTAGACCTGACCTTATCGGTAAAATTGAAGTGAATCCTTATTCCGACTTCGGCGGTCGAATCGTAGTAAGACATTCTCGCATCACTGAGATTCCTTCAGGCATTGTCGCATCCATCCCTGATATGCCTTCTAAGGTGTATGTGAGATTTATGAGTGACCTGCCTGGCAAGATTACTGTAAGGCGCACAGATAATCACAGTATCGGCAGTTCCTTGAGCATTTCCCGTTCAGACATGTTCGGTAATATCTTCCCGAAAATCTACAGTGATATCGTAGGGATTATTATCGTAAGACGCTTAGAGGGTGATAATCTCCTCTCCCAAATTGACGTTCCTCACAGACAGAACGTTTGGTCTGAGATTGACGTAGTTGGGGCAAGCATGATTCCTTCGAGTATCCGTGTCAACTCTGAATACCTGTCCGGAAGACTTGAGATTCCTGCTTACGGAAACGAATACTTATCTTCCAAGTTTATTGTACGGGTGCGTTTGGCAAGTGACATTGATTCCGTCATTGACGTATATCAATACAATCTCTTGGATGGTTCGATTACGGTACGGCAGACCTTTGAAAAATCAATAAACAGTAAACTCATAGTCAGAAGAACAGAAGAAGACGACCTCCTTGCTAACATTGACGTATGGATTACAAGAGACCTCGCAGGGCGTATCGTTGTTCGTCGGTCTGTCACAGATAACCTTAACTCTCAAGCTTACGTGCTTAACCGAAAAGACATTAACGGTAAGTTGGAAGTCCTTGAGCGCAATAACCTGAGCGGCTCGATTAGAGTAGTTTATGTCGGTCACTCCGACTTCCTCGGTAAGCTGACAGCCAAGATCCGTGCATATGGCGATTTGGAAACAACGCTCGATGTAACAACGGGCGGGTCTAAGGATATCTTTGCTGTACTAGGTGTAGCGCCTACGAACAGGATGACGGGTATTGTGGATATCACTCAGCCAATCCGTGAGCATGAAACTCTAAGTGCTGTGAAGGACACATACGTAAGGGAAGCTATTCCTACCCTGAACTACGGTGAAGAGACTTCCTTCGCAGTGGGGAACTATCAAGGCAACAGACTTCGCTCGTTACTCGGTTTTAACATCGACAATCTGAAAGACGGCTACGAAGTTGACAAGGTTGAACTCAAGCTTTACTACGGTCAAGCCCCCACGAAAACACTTCGTCTCATGGCTGTGACGGGGCAGTGGTCGGAGTACGGGGTAACTTGGATTAACCGTCCGAATACAGGCTCGGAGATTACGACAAGCTACGAAGTAAACACGGACGAAAATTGCGTTGTATTCGACGTGACGCAGTATGTAATCGACAGATACTTGGCAGGGGAAACACTTGTTGACTTTTACCTTGTAGCTCAAGACGAAACTGACGGCAAGTATGAATATTTCTTCTCCAAGGAGTCTCAAGGCTACGCGCCTAAACTGCAAGTCACGTACTACAATCCTGCAATCTGGAGCAGTGGGCGGGCGAACATTGATTCCTTCATCATGGTAACGTACCGTAAGAACCTGAGTTCCCGACTGAGAGTGCGAATCCCTGCAAGACTCGACGTAGAGATTTCATCCAGTATTGAAGTAACACGCAATAATGTAATAATCGGTAGCGTAACTGTAAGTAAGCCTGATATGCCATCTAAGGTTAAGGTCATGTATAGAGGTGCCGCTGTTCTTGCTGCTACTTTAGGGGTTGCGAATAAGAACACATCGAAAATTGACGGCTCGATTACCGTGAGCAGACCATATTTCCCAATCAGCTTCTACGTTAAAAATAGAAAAGACTTGGACTCTACGGTCAGCGTAAAAGTGTTTGAGAATGAAGACTTCTTCTCTTGGATTATCGTAAACGCTAGGGAAAGACCTTCGAGTCTGTACGTCACTCCTCATAACGACATTCAGTTGTCGTTTACGGTTCGCGGCGAAACAGGAGAAGACCTTCCATCTACCATAGCAGTATCTATTGACAAATTCAGTGGTTCAGTGACAGCCAAGCAGAAAGTCAACGAAGATCTTACTAGTTCAGTTGTGGTACAGAAGTACGATCAGAGTGAGCTAAGCGGTCAGATTTCTGTTTACGCCGCTGTTAACAAAGATCTGTATTCCGAACTGAACGTCAACGTGGTAACTGACGATAGCATCCTAGCATCGCTGTATGTGCTCGGGAACAGTTTGCTTGGTACGGTGTATGTAAGATACACCGAAAACCTTGCCTCTCAGGTTACAGTAAAGCCTACGTGGTTCGCTTACTTACCAACCTTATTGTCGGTAAGTGTTCCAGATATTACATCTAGCATTGAAGTCCAGCTTCCTGCCGATATGGCGTCCTTGATTACAGTCAAGGCAGCAATTGACAGCGACTTGGCGGCGGGCATCGCAGTAAGCAGACCTGAACTTACATCAAGCATAGAGGTAAGCGACCGTGACGACCTCGACTCCACACTGAAAGTCCAAGCTGAAAGCGACACCTCCATCACTGGAATTGTTAGCGTAAGCCGATTCTCAATTGAGTGCTCGATTAAAGTCAACGGAAGTGCCAACCTCGATTCTAGTGCGGAGGTAAGAAGGGAAGACGGCGAAGCCTTTGAAGGGGTCTTGGCAGTAGGCAGACCTGACATTACGTCTACGATCGAGGTGCTTGAGCGAAGAGACATCGCATCCTCCTTATTCGTAATGTTCGGTGAAACAGAAGATCTGAGCAGTAAAATTTACGTGAAGTATATGAATGACATCTTGGGAAGCCTTGAAGTTTGGGGCGCAAACATGATCCCTTCGAGTATTCGTATCATTTCAGGTAACTTAGCATCTCACATCGCCGTCCCTGCCTACGATAATAAAGATCTTATGGCAGTTATCGGAATTAAAAACCGCTTCATCAGCGAGATTCCGTCCATGCTTCAGGTTCAAGAGTGGTCTCAGTTCACTGGCACAATCTCAGTACAGGCGTTTGGTGAGAACGATTTGGCGGGGCAAGCGACGATTATTAGGAACGAGAACAGAGACCTAGTTTCTGTAATTATTCCGTTAATCAGTAACTACCTCCCATCGACAATCGGTGTAAGGTTCGACAACTGGATGACAGGTAAAGCAGACTTCATTCCCGTTGGCGATGTTGACCTTGAATCAAGCATTGAAGTAAATCCATCGTCTGACATAGAGGGATATGTTAATGTCCTTATCCACTCCATTACAGATATCACAGGCAACATGGTGGTTCGCGGAAATGGAGTAGAAGACCTAGACTCTGATGTGAATATAGTTTACAGAGGGAACTCTGACCTTGTTACAGCTTTGGGTATCCCTGCACTCAACAAAATGACAGGTAAAGTATTCATTATTCCTGTGGCTGACAGCGACTTGGTGTCTTACATCGAAGCGCACGTTCACAATAACCTACCAAGTAGACTTACGGTTCGCCAGTCCGCTGACAAAGACCTCAAGTCATCCATTGAAATTCACATCTTCAAGGAGTTAGAGGGCGCAGTTACGGTAAGAAGGGCGGCTACTGCTGACCTGACTTCCAAGATTGCTGTAAGGGTTTGGGGAAATAACGAGAAGATCGGTAAGATTGTCGTAAGGCAGAGAGACAACAGCGACATTGGAGGTAGCATTAACACCATTCAATGGAAAGTCCTGAACTCCAAAATCACTGTCCGTAGAAGTGCATTCTCTGAAATCCCTATGCGCTTTGAAATTTTGGAGAAAAGCGACCTACTAAGCTGTAGCATCAAGGTAAGGAGAACTGAGAAATTCGACCTGACTTCTACAATCACTATCAGAAGAAGTGCTAACAAAGACCTCGACGGTAGAATTGTAGCTAGGCAGTCCGATAAATCAGACATCCCTTCCTTCATCGAAACATGGCAATTCCATACAGTCCCATCGAAAATTTACGTGCTTTACCGTAACGATCTTATATCCACAATTGATGTAGTTGCTGACTACGGATATTGCTTCATTATGTAACGAGGAATAACCCCTACCATACTCGGTAGGGGTTATTTTTTAGGTGAAATTACCTATATTGTAGTTGCAAGCAGATGGAATTTAGCTGTGTATATCAAAGCGGCAACTTCAGCTTCAGAGATTGCTTTATTTTCTTTTCACCGCTAACAGAAGACCTTGTACTACCAAGAACGTCAAGATGCGCTATTTATTTTCTAATATAGGATGACTCGATGGCTGTAATTATGTCAGAAGGAGTTGTTTCGACAGAAAAAAACTTTTGATATCCCGTTCGTAACTTTCTATGGTCAATTCGGACAAATTCTTAACTGTTTGCAGGTAGAGTGCTTCTCCGCATAATTCATTATTACATCACATCCCGTTGTTTTTAGTCACACAATATACACCGGATTATTATGTGACTTATCAACGTACCCACAAACAGATAGAAAAGGTCAGGTGACAGATATGGACGTAGGTGTAATCACAGCAATCGTTGGCCTCGTTGGTACTGCTGTATCCGGTGTAATCGGCTACGCCAGCGGCAAAAACAATAACAAGGTAACGGATAGAGAGCTGCTCTCCAAAGACGAGCAAGCCTTCCGTGAAAGGTTGATTGAACGTCTCACAGCTTCGGAAGAAAAGATTGAGAGACTAAGCAACGAAGTCATCACGCTTCGTCAGGAAAACATGGAACTGATTAGTGAGAACAGGCTACTGAATATCAAGGTAGAGCAATTGGTGGCTCAACTCTCAAGCCGGAGGGGGAACGTGCGCTAAGATGGGGAAGTTTGCAAAGAACGCATTCTGGAACGATAGTGACGGCTTCTCCGCTAAGGATTTCTTAATGGTACTGTTCGGTGGTCTGTTTGCACTATTTCTGCTTGTTGCATTCTTTGTACCTTTCTTCGGGGTGGCGGTCAGCGCTATCTCGATTGAGGTGATAATAAGCCTTAGCCCTGTCGTTATGACCATTGTGGGCGGGGTGTTCGCAGTACAGACAGTGAGGGAGTTCAAGACTCCCAATATAGAAACTACCCTTACCGTTCCTAGTAATGCTCAAGTAGAAAGTGTCAATCATATCGTGGAGGAAACGGTAAGGGATCGTACTCCAAAGATTGAATAGAAAGGGTGAAATAGGTGGCTTTCAAGATAAAGTATTCGATTGTACAGCAATACATACCAGTCAATACGAAGAGACGTTCCGGTCTAAAGAACCGAGGAATTGAATTCATTGTGGCGCATGACACAGGTAATGACGGCAGTACAGCGGTGGGTAACGTGAACTATTATACGAACTCTGCTAACGCCCAGAGTGCTTCTGCGCATACCTTTATTGATGATAAGAACATCATTGAGTGTGTGCCGCTCACTGAGAAGGCATGGCACGTGCTGTACAACGTCACTACAGACAATGACCTTTACGGGTTTGACTCCAATGACCATGCAATCGGGGTAGAACTGTGTTACTCCAATAAGAAGGGGAACATCAATAACCAAGAAGCTTACAAACGGTATGTGTGGTATATGGCGTATCTGTGTAACAAGTACGGACTGAATCCCCTGAAGCGCATTTCAGGCCATAATGAGCTTGATCCGAATCGCAAGTCCGATCCTTACAAGAACGCCTTGAAAATTTTGGGGATCAGTAAGACTCAATTCCTAAACGATGTGGCGGCTGAACTGAAGGACTGCAGTACGCCTGAATCACCAACTAAAACTGAAGTATCGGAGGACGATGAACCTATGAAGCTTGATAAATGGGCAATAGATATGCTTGTAAAGAACCTGACAGACTTTAAGGATAAAGGGTTCTTTACGGACGATGCTTGGATTACCAAAGCCAAGAATGGTACGCTGACTGCTTCTGAACTGGCGTTCCTAAACACAATCCTAATTGCCAGGGCGGTGAATAAATAATGGTATCTTTAACTGGCGTACTGGCTACAGCAGTAGGTGCAATCGGTCTTTGGATGCTTGTCGCGAGTTTAACAGAAGCGATCACTGAGGTTATTAAGAAAGCAATACCTATTAAGGATACAGTCACGTATACCGTTTCCATTATAGTAGGCGTAGGACTGGCATTTGCATTCGGGCTTAATCCATTCGGACTTACCGGAATAGCCGCATACTCATCTACTGTAGCTGCTGGCTTATTAGCGTCCCGTGGGGCTAATTATCTGAGTGATTGGCTCAAAAAAATAGGAATTAAAAGGGAATAGAATGGGTGGCACAACTATAATAAAGATAGGAAAATTTATCCGGTTAAAAAGTGGTTCAGATATATATTACATCATAATTATTATGTAAACTTATACCCCCAAAAAAGCCAAGCAGTTTATAATACTGCTGGCTTTTTTTGCATTTTTGCGAGTTTTAGCCTTTTGTCGAGGTCGGGAACATTGGATTGCCATTCATACCAAGCCACAGTTCGGAGGATTCGATTTGTCCCGCCAGATGTAATAACCAATCTTCACGGCCTTTCGTTGCCATAACCTGAACGCCCATTGGCAAACCTTCTGCAGTCAAATGCAGAGGAAGACTAATGGCCGGCTGACCTGTAAGGTTCGCAAGCTGCGTGAAAGGTGTATAGGTGAGACTTGGCTTGAACATCTCATAAATCAGCTCTTGCTGTGCTGTTTTGTCCAGATCGCTGACAGACATCAGATGTTGAATCTGCTCTGAGTGTGGCGTCAATTCTCCAATTCGGGGTGCAGGAAAAGCGTTGACAGGTGTGATGTAAAAATCATA
The DNA here is from genome assembly GCF_051136285.1 of Paenibacillus amylolyticus. Taxonomy (GTDB): domain Bacteria; phylum Bacillota; class Bacilli; order Paenibacillales; family Paenibacillaceae; genus Paenibacillus; species Paenibacillus amylolyticus_F. The sequence goes on from NZ_CP194938.1 coordinate 206,836, forward strand.
CCGTTCAAACAACGTAGACATCTGCGCAGCTGCCACGTCCCATTCTGCCAAACTGTGCACAAATTCAGCAGCAGATACTTTTTTGCCGGCTTCAGCGAGTACCCACGACTCAATCTCCATATCATCTGCGGTGAGTGAACGACCCAAGCCATGTTCCATCGAGGAGATCATTGCGGCCATCTCACCACTGTTCATCATGTAATAGTTTTCCATCAAGCGTACGCCATTGACTGGACTTAACTTTTCCTCGACATGATGCCCTTGAGCCTCGAGGAAACGGACTAGTTTCATCACCGCATCTTTGGCACCTTCACTGACAGGTGTGCCGACAGGTGAATCTGTCGTATAAGCGATACGCCAGTTGCGATGATGCGGATAGTTCATATCAGCCAGGTAACTTCCGGGGAATAACGGTGCATGGAATGCGGCTTCCGGCTGAATAATCTGAAGGGTATCCAGTAGTGCAGCACTGTCTCTGACGGAGCGGGATAAGGCAAAATCAATGGAGGCTCCCTGCCACTGGCGTCCAACGCCCGGACCAACCGGAGTGCGTCCGCGTGTCGGTTTTAGTCCGAATAAACCACTGAATGAAGCAGGGATTCGAATGGAACCTCCGCCATCACTTGCTCCTGCAAGCGGTACGATGCCGGATGCCACTGCTGCAGCGGCACCGCCGCTAGAGCCGCCGGGAGAATGGTTCACATTCCATGGATTACGTGTAGGGCCATGCAGCCAGGGCTCGGTTATATTTTTTAATCCGAATTCTGGTGTATTCGTATGTCCGATTACAATAAAGCCGGCTTCTTGCAGACGTGTTACGAAATTGGAGTTGCGAAGGGCACGATGTTTGCTGAAAAGACGTGAGCCAGAGGTAAGAAGTTCACCTTCCAAAGATTGAGAAATATCTTTGAGTAGCAACGGCACACCCGCAAATGGCTGTTCTCCAGGCCTAACCATGCTGGCTTCTTGCCGAGCACGTGTTTCATATGTACGAATAACTGCATTCAGTTGCGGATTCACTTCTTCCAGACGTGCATAGGCAGCTTCAAGCAGTTCAACCGGGGATACTTCCCGGGAGCGAATCAGTTCGGCGAGTCCTATGGCGTCATAGGAGGTATATGAGAATGAAGACATTAGTAATCGTTCCTCTCTGAAAATAGTTCCTGTTTGATTTCATGTTCCAAGTTCCATAAGCCATCGTACCACCTAGACGGACAAAAGACAAAACGATAAGCCATCATAATAGAAGAAAAAACAGCAGAAAAAAAGCACTGCTCACCTCTTTAAGATGAAACAGTGCTTAGGTTGTTTGAATCACATGAAAATGTATTACTCCGTGCGAAGTTTGGGTGCGGCTTCGGCGATCGGTGTAGAACGTTCCTGCTGTTTGGAGATCAGGAATAGTGCGATCCAGATCAGGATAAAGCCGAGCAATTGTTCCCAGGTTATCAGCGTACGGAAAGCAATCCAGTTCACGAGCACACCGGCCATCGGGAAGCTGAGTTCGGCCAAGGTTGCGACAGAAGCTTTGGTTGACGACAATCCTTTGTAATAGAGAAGCAGACTGAGCAATCCTGGCAATAGTGCCTGCCCCAGAATATTCAGAATAACAGCTGCTTGTGCGCCTGTACCTGCGGGAAGTGTCCAAGGTGCGCCTTCATTCCAGGTCATGAAGATCAGGAGTGGAAGTGCAACGACAAAGCGAAGGGATGTCACCGTTTCGTATCTTGCCTGCCCCAGCATCAGTCGACCCATGACCGTAGATCCACCCCATAAGGCTGCGGCACCAAGAGATAACAGACTCCCTGCATGAATCCAGTTATTCCAGTTGCCGAGCGGCAGTGAGAAGCCAAACGTAAGCAAGTACGTTCCTGCCAGCGCAATAATGAACAGTCCTCCGAAGTGACGCGGCAGCGTTTCTTTTAATATTAATTTCGCAAGTACAATCGCGAAGAGTGGCTGCATTTTTTGCAATAACAATACCGTGTTGGGGTCGTTATGGGTAAGCGCCAAAGTGAATAATACCGTTGCCAGGGCTGAGCCGCCCCAGGAGATGAAGATAACAGCGATCCAGTGACGTGCACGCAGTTTTTTCAGATCATCCCTAAATTTCCATAATACCGGAATCGCGACAAGACTGACGATGATGTGTTCGATTAGAACAATCTGTGTAGAAGTCATCGTTTTCAGCAAAAGGATGCGGAATAACGGGTCTACACCCCAGAGCGCTGCGCCCAGCACAACCAGCCAAAAGCCGGTATTACTTCGTTCCTTGCGATAAATCGTTGATGCAGTTGATGTGTTTTCCATATTCAGGACTCCTTCGTCAGAACACGGAATCTTCAGTTGGCAAAATCGACAAAATCCCCCGTATTGGCGTACGCCAAATATACGGGGGACCATTCAAAGACAAGGCGTCAAGGAAAAGACTTCCCCTATACGGCCTGCCATTGTGTTGATCTTCTCTCATCCGGACTGTACCGTCGGCCTTGGAATTTCACCAAGTCAGTCGCTGCCAGGTCGTAACCTTAAACAGCGAGTCGCGGGCTGGTTCTATAAGAACATCACCGCCGGTTGGGAATTGCACCCTACCCCGAAGATCCTATTCAATTAATTAGTGTATTGAACAAGTTGTAACCTTATGAAGTTCATCTTATTCCTGTAAACGCTATCAGTTCAAGTGTTTTTTTAGAAAACAACACTCCAGTTGAGGAAAAGCATGAAGTTTAGCAATCTGGTTTAACTATGTATGATCCATGAACTCCATGTAGATTGGAGTTATCTCTTCCAGAATTTGATAAATAATAATACTTGATATATAATGTATATATACTAGCGAAAATATAGTCATAAGCAAAAGGAAATAAGCAATGCAGATTGGATCATTTTACAAACCATTATGATGGGAGAGGTGTCTCATGGGGACAAGTTATCTTTTGAAGAACGGTTGTGTATTATCGATGGATGCTCGTATTGGTCAGTATAACAGGGCAGATGTACTTATTCAGGATTCTGTGATTGCGGCCATTCAACCGAATATCGAGGTGTCTGATGCAGATATTGAGGTCATCGACGCTTCGGACATGATTATTATGCCTGGATTAGTGGATACACACCGGCATATGTGGGAATCACTCGTCAAAACAGCGGGAACAAACTGGTCGCTGCCTGTATATCTGCAAAATTTGTACTATGGAGCGATGGGAAGCAAGCTTCGTCCACAGGATAGCTATATCGCCAATCTGCTCGGATCACTGGAAGCGCTTAACGCAGGCGTGACCACAGTACTGGACTGGAGTATGCCATACTCGGCTGAACATACGGATGAGCTGATTCGAGGACTGCAGGATGCAGGAATTCGTGCTGTTTTTGCCCATGGTGTACCAGGTGAAACGGTGTATTGGAATCGAGATAGCAAGTTGGCTTATCCTGAAAATGTTAGAGGTGTTAAAGCGAAATATTTCTCTTCGAATGATCAACTACTCACCTATGGACTTGCTATTCGCGGCCCAGAGTTTAGCCACTGGGATACTACGGTGCAGGACATAGGGCTTGCAGAAGAACTGGATGCGATTTGTTCGATGCATGTCGGTTTCGGGAGCTGGGGATCAGCGGACCGTTCGATCAGCCGAATGTATGAGGCAGGGCTGCTTAGTCCACGAATCAATGTTGTTCACGGGAATACGATGGGCATGGATGAATTCAAAATGCTGGCAGATAGCGGAGCCTCTTTGTCAGTCACACCTGAAGTCGAGATGATGATGGGACATGGCTATCCAGCTACAGGGTATTTTCTGGAACATGGAGGTACGCCAACGCTTGGAGTGGATGTAGTCACCTCGACTGGTGGAGACATGTTCTCACAGATGAAGTTTGCCCTGCAAGCTGAACGTTCCCGAACGAATGAATTATTGCTGCAACAAGGGGAAATGCCTGGAGAACTGAGTTTGCAGGCAAGCCAGGTGCTGCGATTTGCTACGTCTGCGGGTGCACGGGCTTTAGGACTGGAGCAGAAAACGGGATCGCTTACACCGGGCAAAGAAGCGGATTTAATTATGATTCGTACAACAGACCTGAATCTGTTCCCGGTGCATGATCCTATTGGAGCTGTGGTGCAATTTGCTAATCCATCCAATGTGGACACGGTTTTTGTTGCCGGAAAACCCGTGAAGCGAGAGGGCAAATTGTTACATGTGGATCTGGATGAAATTCGCCGCAAAGCCATGCAGAGTACGGAATATTTGCTGACGCAATATCGGATGTCCGATGCGAATCGGGTTGTTTTTTCGTAAGATTGGTAGCATAAATAAAGTAAAAGGGCCGTTAATCTGGAATACGGCTCTTTTACTTATATTTTTTCTTTTTGATCTAATCGATAATGTGTATTACTTTTCAAATCAAAATCATTCAGTACGCCAAGCAGTCCTTAAACAAGGAACTCAATGAAAATATATATCTAACGTTAACGGACCATATTAACTTTGCTGTGGCACGTTACAAGCAGGGTATGAATTTCAATAATGCTTTGTTGTCTGAAACAATCGGTGAAAATCTCATCAAGATTATTTAAGGAGGACTTGTTTATGTATAACAAAAATGGTTTCCCTGAATCTTTCATGTGGGGTGGTGCAACAGCGGCGAATCAATACGAAGGTGCTTGGAACCTTGATGGTAAAAAAGCGAGTACAGCCGATATGATGACGGGCGGAACCCATACGGTTCCGCATTACGATAACGACTGAAGAGGGGGTTCATTACCCTTCTCATGAAGCAGGGCTTCAATTTTACGACAATGTGTTCAATGAACTGAAAAAATATAATATCGAACTCATCGTTACAATCTCCCATTATGAGGCACCGTTTGCATTAACAATACATCAGTGGACAGCACGCAGATGAGATTTCAAGCGCTGCACCATCAATTCGTGGCGAGTGCCAAAGCTGTCAAGCTTGCACATGAGATCAATCCAGACTTCAAACTTGGCTGTATGATCAATTACAGCCATGGGTACGGAAGTACATGTAAACCGGAAGATATGTTACAGGCATTAAGAATGGATCAGATCAACAATATGATGAGCAGTGACGTACAAGTTAGAGGGGAATATCCTAACTTTGCGAAGAGATATTTTGAAGAGAAAAATATCCGCATTCAGATGGCCGAAGACGATGAAGAAGTTCTTAAACAAGGTTGTGTTGATTTCTATAGCTTTAGCTACTACAAATCTCACGTGGTAGGTACGCGACCAGAGGGGGATGAGACCCAAGGTAATGTCTTTGGTGGATACAAAAATCCATATCTGAAAGCTACGGACTGGGGCTGGCAGATTGATCCGGTTGGACTCCGGTACGTGCTTAACCACGTATACGATCGGTATCGCATTCCGATGATGATTGTAGAGAATGGCCTGGGTGCAGTTGATGTGGTTGAAGAGGATGGTACCATATAACGATATGTACCGAATTGAGTTTTTGCGCGCTCACATTGAACAAATGAGAGAAGCTGTCCGTGTTGGCGTTAACCTGATCGGTTATACAGCCTGGGGTTGCATCGATATTGTGAGTGCTTCCACTGGTGAAATGGCCAAGCGTTATGGTTTCATACATGTAGATAAGGATAACGAAGGCAAAGGCACGCTGAAGAGAAGTAAAAAGAACAGTTTCTACTGGTATAAAAAAGTGATTGAATCCAATGGGGAAGATCTGCATTAGGATTAGCAGTGCAGATAAGTATCGTTGCTCCATAATCGTTAGTCGAGAGATGTAGATATGGCACAACAATGGGATTGATTGAAAGATTGCAAGGAGCCGCTGAATTCAGCGGCTTTTTTGTTTGTATAAACTGTAGACGATTGTAAATAGATTGCAGGTTGGCGGAGGCGTACTCATTTGACGAATTAAGAGAAGAGATGACAGCGGAAAAAGCCGAAAATATCTTTCATCTGCGTTAATTCGTATAACAACAGTATATAGCGCGATTTAGTTTGTTAAAGCCTTCAAAAAAAACTGCGCATAATATAAATTATACGCAGTTTTAATTTAAATCCATTTTCATAATTTAACCTGGGTAACAGAACATGATATTTTTCGTGGATTAAGGTCAAAATCAGCTATCTCTCAAAAATAAATTTAATCATTCAACGCGATAATGTGTAGAATTCGATAGGTTTTTATAGGTGATGCTTAAGATAGAACAAATGAGTTTTTCGTAGAACAGATGAGACTACCTTCGTCGTTATTACGTCGCAACATATTCAAGCTTCACCATGAAAGGAACATGTGTATGAGCAGAAATGAAAGAATCAGTATGTTATTCCGCAAAAAACCGATTGCCAGCGAAGCGAATGAGAGCGGTGCATTGAAGAGGGCACTTGGAGCCTTTGATCTAACGACGCTTGGCGTTGGAGCGATTATTGGTACCGGCATTTTTGTACTGACAGGTGTGGCAGCTGCTAAATATGCAGGACCTGGTCTGGTGTTATCCTTTTTATTGGCAGGTACTATCTGTGCGTTTGCCGCTCTATGTTACTCTGAATTTGCCTCCACAATTCCGGCATCGGGCAGTGCTTATACTTACAGCTACACCGCATTTGGTGAAGTGATTGCCTGGATTCTGGGCTGGGATCTTATTCTGGAATATGGCTTTGCGAGTGCGGCGGTAGCTAGCGGCTGGTCGGGGTACTTCCAGACCTTATTATCCGGATTCGGACTAGAGTTGCCTCATGCGTTAACGAGTGCGTTTAATCCGGAAAAAGGCACGTATTTTGACATTACCGCGGCTGTAATTACATTAATCATTACGTTCCTGCTTACCCGAGGAGTAAAGGAAGCGGCGAGAGCAAATGGGATCATGGTAGCCATTAAAATTATCGTCGTATTGATCTTCATCGGGGTGGGTGTGTTTTATGTTCAGCCAGCAAACTGGCATCCTTTCTTGCCGTTTGGTTTTTCAGGTGTGACCGCTGGTGCCGCTACAGTGTTTTTTGCTTATATCGGGTTTGATGCTGTATCAACAGCGGCTGAAGAGGTGAAGCGACCTCAGCGTGATCTGCCCATTGGTATTATCGCTTCTCTTGCAGTGTGCACCGTTCTTTATATTGTAGTATCTCTGATTCTCACAGGTATCGTGCCGTATAACATGTTAAACGTGAGTGATCCGGTAGCCTTTGCATTTGAATTTGTTCAATTAAACGGCTTGTCCTGGATTGTGTCTCTAGGAGCGATTACGGGTATTACAACGGTATTACTGGTGATGATGTATGGTCAGACCCGTTTGCTCTATTCGATGTCTCGTGATGGATTGTTATCCCCGGTGTTCTCCAAAGTAAGTGGCAAAAGTCAAACTCCGGCGATTGGAAGCTGGGTTGCAGGTGCTATTGTTGCTTTGTTTTCCGGTTTCATTTCACTCGGCCATCTGGCGGAGCTTACAAACATCGGAACGTTGTTTGCTTTTGCAGTAGTAAGTCTCGGGATTATCGTATTGCGAAAAAATAACCCTGATCTTAAACGGGGATTCCGCGTTCCGCTGGTACCGTTGATTCCGATCTTGAGCGCTCTCGGCTGTTTCTACTTGATGACTCGCCTTGCAGCGCTGACCTGGATTACATTTTTCGGATGGTTGATCATCGGATTGGTCATCTATTTTGTGTATGGTCGTAACCACAGTCATTTGAATCCACTTCGGCGGAAGTGAAATCAAAAATCTAAACCGGAAGTAATCAAAAAACGTGAACTATGATGAGTCCCTGTTCCATTCGCGAGACGAAGGAGCAGGGATTTTTTGTGCCGCTATTTGAGTTAAGAAATGGGAAAGAAGAAATATGCACAATTTAAGGATAATATCGAAAAAATATTGTTAAATGAATTCTGGTACGTTAGACTCGACACTCGAATGGGTAAGGGTTAAAGGGAGCATGCCGGATGTATGACAAGGCCGGGGTTGCGGCTAAACCAAATATGAAATATATTTGGGTGGTGTGATCTGCAACCAGAACCGAAGAGAGGGGTTAATTTATGAAGGAACTATTACATAACGATTACAATGAACACTCGTCGCATTTTGGATTTGCACTCGCGGACTCAACGGTTCTCACAGAGGCGAAGTTGATCATATCTCATGAGGGTGACGCAGAAGATGTGCAGCTCGATATCGATCCGCAGCGACATCTGGAGGATGGCCGCAAAGTTTCCGTGATCGCACAGCAACTGCAGACAGCTATTCTCCGAGAGGATGCTGGCATTCTATATGGATCCGAAATATCGTACGTACAATATGCGATTCATTTGACCGAGAATAGTCGGATTTCGATTGCTTCAATTCAAGGCATAAGTTATCCTATTGAACTTGATCTGGTACCTTATGAAGCGGGAGAATATGAGGTACGCATTGCCCTGCATCGAAAAACACCTCGGATCGCCGAAGGTCCGTTGGAACCGGAACAGCTGGCAATGGTGAAATACGCACAGGTCAATACCGTACATATTACACTGTTCCCGGCAGAAGCCCCAATGCTCGATTCATCATCAGCAGTATGGACACGAAATCATCATGTGTTCGACTCCTACGGCAGAAGAGGATTCATTCTTGCGGATCTGGATCGTGTTGCGAAGCGAGTGGAAGAACTGTTCGGAACAGGCAACCATAATTTGATTGAACATTTTACAGAAGGTCAGCTGGATATTTTACTTGAAGAAGGGCTTATGGCGGTAGTATGGGGTATGACTCCGTGGTGTTATTCCATTTACTCTCCACCAAACGAGCAAGCCGCTAATATGTTGGCATGGGACAAGCTTGGGGATGGGCCTGAGCGACAAGCCATATTTTACATTGATCCGAAGGTACAGCGGTTAAGTATTGTTCCAGCGAATGAACTGGCTTTTTGGGCGGATTGCATTCGCAAAGATTGGCCAGTTATTGATATTCCAGGCGAAGGAGAGACATTTCATCTGGATCTGTATGTTCAAATTGCGGAATCCGTGAATGAACTTCATGAAAATCCAATTCCGTCGTTTGTACTTACGCGCAGTAAGGGCCAACCGGAGACGATTTTGCTAATGGCCGATGTTGTCATTGTAGAAGAGGTTGATTTTCCATTAACTTGAGAATCCATTTTCTGTCATCGGTGTGCAGATGGTAAGGTCATTTCATACAGTACAGTTAATATGTGAGAAATCAGAGGAGGTGAGGGGAGTAGATGATCAATGAAGAGGTTCAGGAGCAGTATTCAGATGAACTGGAGGCTTTTCATATCTGGATGAAGGATGCCGGTTACACGGGACATACGGTCAAATCCTACACGGGGGATGTGGTGGAATTCCTTATTTCTATTCAGGGAAAATCGCTGGATCAAGTGAAGAAGCTGCATGTACTCTCATATCTTTCTCGTGCAAGGGAGCGTGGCGTGAGTGATGCTACCCGTAATCGTAAACACGCGGCGATCAACTGTTTCTACAAATCCCTCATTGAACTTGAAGTGCTGACCACTAATCCGGCATCTGGTATCAAAAAATCCAAAACGGAGAAAAATCGTGCCCCCGTCTTTCTGGACGAAAGTGGTTTGACACGTTTTCTAACATCCGTCGAGGGGAAGTACCGCACCCGTAATCTATCCATTTTTCTGCTTATGGGCTACATGGGGCTGCGTGTGGGTGAAGTTCATGCGCTTAATTGCAAAGACTATAACCCCGAGCGGCGAACACTGGATGTGTTCGGTAAGGGACGGAAATGGCGCTCCATCCCCGTTCCCGAAACGGTAGCAGAAGTATTGTCTCAGGCTCTCGAGGAGCGACTGAATCCTTGGCGCGGCGAGAAAGAAGAAGCTTTGTTTATATCGCAAAAAGGAAAGCGTCTCTCCATTCGCAGCATGCAGCTCATCTCCACAGAAACCTTCGAACGCTTCCAGAAGGAAGCGCCGTCTCATCAGCGCCAAAGCTATTCCAGCCATAAGCTTCGTCACTCGTTCGCCACCATGATGCTGCGGCGGGGAGCTGATCTGCGTACAGTGCAGGAATTGCTCGGACATGCCTCCATTCAGACGACAACCGTATACACCCATGTCACCAGCCGGGAAAAAGAAGAGGCAATGGCTCTGCTGGATGTCAAACTTCCGCTTAGTGAAATAACAAAATAGATCAAGAGAAGCCGTTACTTGAGATAAGTTAAAAATGAGGGCCAATTACAATTACAATTACAATTACAATAACAGTCACAACAACAATGACCTGCTGGGAGAGATGGGCGAGTATGAATGCAGACGATCCGGCTTCGAATTCACAAGAGCAGAATGTTCCACCGAATCGTTGGTTGGCATTCTGGGAGGTGCTGATGGTTGCAACCAAACTGGGGCTGACATCCTTTGGAGGCCCAACAGCACACTTGGGTTATTTTCATAATGAATACATACGCAAGCGAAAATGGATGGACGAGCAGAGTTATGCTGACCTTGTAGCTTTGTGTCAATTTCTCCCTGGGCCTGCCAGCAGTCAAGTGGGGATTGGCATTGGTGTTATGCGTGCGGGTCTACTTGGGGGATTAATGGCGTGGATCGGATTCACTTTGCCGTCGGTGCTTGTTTTAATGGCATTTGCTTTTTTGTTCAAAGGATACGATGTGAGCCACGCGGGTTGGATCAGCGGCTTGAAAATTGTAGCTGTAGTGATTGTTGCCCATGCTATTCTGGGCATGGCTCAGAAGCTCACCCCTGATAAAGTGAGGATTACCATCGCTGTGTTAGTCGCTGCGGCAGCTTTATTATGGACGGTTCCTTACAGTCAGGTCATATTGATCGTGCTGGCAGGTTTAATTGGCTGGAGGATGTACCGTAATGCGTCAATTGCTTCGGTGGTTAAAATGAATGTTCCAATCCGTCGCGGCTTGGCTGTGCTGTGTTTATTTGTTTTTGCAGGTCTGTTTGTGATATTACCAATTCTGCGTCAGATAATACACTTGGAGTGGATTGCTCTGTTTGATTCCATGTACCGAGCAGGATCCATGGTATTTGGTGGGGGACACGTGGTGTTGCCACTGCTGGAACAGGAACTTGTGCCCTACGGGTTAGTTAGTAAAGATGATTTCCTGGCAGGTTACGGTGCAACGCAAGCGGTTCCTGGTCCGTTGTTTACCTTTGCTGCGTACCTTGGGACTGTTTCGATGGGCGGAGCAGGAGCGCTTATCGCTACGATTGCTATATTTTTACCGGCATTTTTGCTTATAATTGGTGCATTGCCCTTCTGGAATGGGATTCGCAGTAACCCACATATGCAAGGTGCATTGGCAGGGATCAACGCAGGAGTCGTGGGTCTTCTGTTAGCTGCACTCTATCAGCCGTTGTGGACAAGCGCCGTGTTGTCACCTGCAGATTTTGCCTTGATATGTGTACTCTTTGTACTGCTGACTTTCTGGAAATGCCCACCTTGGAGTATTGTTATGTTAGGCATCGTTGGTGGTGTGGTTTTGAATTGAATAGGTCGTTTAATAAGGGAGCTTAGTTCTCGTCATTTTGGTTTCCGTCATTATTATTATGTAAACTAGAAGGCTTAATTGAGTTGAAGCTCACATCATCAAGCGTGTCTCTAGGCGATATCCTAGATTAAAGTGGAACGAACTTCCGCAACAAAGGCTGATTCTGTCTAAAATTTTAGATAACCAAAAGACCATCCAAAACTCTATGCAGAGTCTTGGAATGGTCTCTTTTATTGCATAATTGATGTGTTATTCCAGTCCGGCGATCTGTTCTTTTAATTTGTTCGCAGATGCCTGGAACGCCAATTTCTCGGTTTCATTCAACGGAAGAGGCAGAATTTCACGGACGCCATGACGGTCTACGACACAAGGCACGCCCAGATACACATCGGAAACGCCGTTGTAATCTTGAAGTAACGTGGATACGTTCAGAACGGAGCCTTCGTTACCCAAAATAGCAGCGACGATACGATCCAGTGCCAGAGCGATTGCATAGGAAGTGGCTCCTTTGGCATTAATGATTTCGTAAGCCGCATTTTTGGTGCTGTTAAAAATGTCCTGTTGTGTTTCTTCGTCCAGTTCAAGGTCGGTTCCTGCAACGTTAGCCAGACTCCAGACAGGCACCTCGGAATCGCCGTGTTCACCAATGATGTGAGCGTGAATGCTGCGAGGGTCAATGCCTTTATTTTTACCAATCAGATAACGGAACCGTGCGCTGTCCAGCAATGTACCTGATCCGATGACACGGGAAGCTGGCCAGCCGCTTTGTTTCCAGGAAGTATAGGATAAGATATCAACAGGGTTCGTGGCAATTAGCAAAATACCGTGGGAGTTAACCTCCGTAATCCGATCAATAATATCTTTGAAAATGCTTGCATTTTTCTTCAGGAGATCAATTCGAGTCTCGCCCGGTTTTTGTGAAGCACCCGCAGTAATGATAATAATATCGGCATCTTTGCAGTCGGAGTAGTCACCAGCCCATACCTTTACGCCTCCGGTAAATGGTAGACCGTGGTTCATATCCAGCATTTCGCCGGTTGCTTTATCATGATTCACATCCACAAATACCAACTCGGACGAACGCTGTCTTAGCATAAGCGTGTACCCCGTAGTTGTTCCTACCGCACCCATGCCAATAATAACCACACGACTGGGCTTCAATGCTGAACTTGTTGTCATGATCTTAACCTCTCCTTTTTGGGTATACTATCATCCATATTAAGGGATATGGGTGGATAAAGCGAGTTTTGTCTATAACTTTTTTCACAACATGTGCCAGATTACGAGGAAAAATTCCATAAACAGGCGAAGTATAACCGGACTTAACGTGACAAAAAGTGTCATACATCATTGGTTTTCAGAACAATATTACGCAATAACATCTAACAATCGACAGGTACCCATGCGGGTGTGAGCCTTTAGGTCGAATTTTGTGGTAGAATAGGAGCAGTGGATTCTGATGAATCGTAAATATAACTTCATCATAGAGACATGCGCGTCTGTCTGATGGATTGGAGAGGTGGAACCCACTTGCATTTGCAATGGAGAAAAATAGCGCAGACAGCATTGCTGTCTATAGGTATTATCATTTTGCTCGCTGCATGTACCAAAACAGAGCAGCCACCGGCTGTAGAACCTCCGGAACAGGATGAGGGTAACGTAGGGCAGACTCTTACCGTTGTACCTCCGACAAATAATAACGCTGAAGCAGCGGAGATGGCGAAATATCAAATTCAGACTCGTTTGACCGATTTTCAACTCATTAATGATAACGGCGGCTTGGCTTGGGGAGTCACGCGTAATGCGCTTCGGCTCTATTACACTCAGGATCAGGGGAAAACGTGGACAAACATTTCACCCTCAGAAAATGTGCAATTTCCGGCTAATCCGAAATATGGAGAAAGTATTTATTTTGTAGATCGTATGCATGGCTGGATTGTTCGAGAGGGAATGGGAGGCACCGATACGATTGTGCTTCGTACCAATAATGGGGGCGTGAGCTGGAGCTTATCTTCTTTGTCCAAGACAAACAAGGTAACGGGAATTTCCTTTGTCTCTCCAGAGAAGGGCTGGGTACTAACGACACTAGATACGGGTATTGGCAAACAGGACAAGGATCTGTATCGTACTCAGGATGGGGGCATAACCTGGGAGAGAATGACTTCCAGTGATGAGAAGGATAAAACAACAACAGGTGAAATTTCAAGGCGTGGCTACACCACAGGGATGACATTTTCGGACTCAAAGCATGGATTCCTGAGTACTATCGAATTTGGTACACCGAAGTTGTATGTGACATCAGATGGTGGAGAGGATTGGCGTACAGCTTCTTCTTTTTTTGATCGGGATAAATACAGTGCATGTGGTAATTTCACGATTAGTGCGCCTCAATTTTTTGGGCGTGAAGCCAAATCGGCCTGGATGTCCATGTCTTGTGGCAATGGTGATAGCATGATTTTCAGTGGTTTCTTCACAGCAGATGGTGGCGTAAGTTGGAAGACCTATGCGTTTAATCTGAACAAACAAACGGGGATCAATCGCAACCTGGCGCCTGTATTCCTCAGTCCATCCGAAGGTTGGGCGATGCAGAAGGGCATCATGTATTACACGAAGGATACAGGAAAAACGTGGAAAGCACATCCTGCAAGCAGTGTTTTAGTAAAGATTTTCAAAGACTATCCTGAGATCGTGAAAATGCAGATGGTATCGCCGAAGCTTGGCTGGATCCTGATGGAGAATACAGATGCTAAACGATCGCTACTGCTGCAGACCATTGACGGCGGAGAGCATTGGGAAGTGTTGTAATGTATGGAGTGAGAGTCTGACGGATGGTTTCGAGCTAAATGAGACCTAGTACCAGCTCTAACATGTAAGTGATGAGAATGTGCTTTTGGAGACGGAAATGAAGGGGAGATCTCGGTTTGAGGTTTTCCCTTTATTTTTATTTTATTTTTTCATTACATTGTGAAATTAATCACAAATAAATGGATTAGATGATGTTATAGTTAACTCAAGAAGAAAAGGAGTGATGAAGATGAGAACCAACGGTCAAACTCAATTCACGCAGGCGGATGAATTAACAAGATACATGCTTCACTTATGCTACACATGTGACGATGCCAATCGTTGCACCACTGAAGAAGCAGTGAAGGCTTGCATGGCTGCACATACAGAAAAAGAACAGCTGGAACCAGCCGAAGGTGTAGATTTAACTCGCGGATTCATGGATATGATGTACGCTTAGTGAAAGAAAGTGGAGCTGAAAATGCAGTTGTATCAACGAAAGGCCCCCGAAAGGGGGTTTTCTTTTTTGCAAAAAAACCACCGAAAAAATCACATATGTTGCAATACACTCATATACAATACTTCAGCAAAGTGCTTTTTTAATCTTTGGTCAGCAGTCATCTGCATCTTTTGAGTAACATGAGTGTATATTCCGAGTGTTATTTTCTCATCCCGGTGACCTACGTTTTAATAAAATAGCTGGCTATTAGTCCTAGCCAGCTAACTGAAATTTATTACTGAAGCATGTCGCAATAACGAGCAGGACCACCTAAGCTACATCCTTGTGGCTCAATAGGATCTAATGGTGCTGCTGAGATAAGCGAAGACATTGAAAGAGTTAAGACAACAATCATTCCAAGTACAGTCAATTTCTTTTTCATATGTTCACCCCCTTATTTTAAGTCATTATATCATTTATTGGAATATTGAGGTGATTTACTGGGATTATTGAAAGGTAATTTTGTGAACTTTTGTTGATCAATGTGGAGTATAAGACCTCTGCTCATGTATTTCATAGGCTTTGGCAAGCAAATTCTGTTCATAGAAGTAACCCCTAATTGGCTGACCAGTTCTGTTACTCACTGTAACGTTTCTGGAAGGTGCACGAGGAACAGTTGGATTAAAAGGGGGATCATCCAGATGATCTATCTCGTTTGGTTGAGTCCAAAGTCTATAATCTCAAAAATTTATGACGATCCCTTAAGAAATGAAGCTTGGGCCAAATTGGCACTATCACTAACAAAAGAAGGTAATGAGCTTTCTTTTGATAATGTTAGGACTAGCGAGAAAAGCAATGATTCGATGTGAAAATCAGTGCTTTACTTGTTTGACTTATATCGTATTAGTGCAGTAAAGTCGTCTTGTTCTTCTTCTATAGTTGCAAAGTAAGTATGCTTTTAAAGCAAAGAGCGAAGCGTTTTTTGCTGCGGACGGTATGGACTCCAATCTTATAATCTTGTAAGGAGGTGTTAAACTGGATATTTTCAGAGAAGCAGGAACAAGTACATTTAAAGCTATGTCGGCAGCAATGGTAGAAACCTTAGTCTTATATATAGCTTTACCACTAGTAGTCGCAGGGCTGTTGGTCAGATATGTTTTTAGGTTGAGAGGCCAGGCGTTTAACATTGTATTTGGTATACTCGTTATCGCTTGTATGTATTTTTTTGTGTATAAAGGCATTCCGCATTATCAGCTTGTATACGAAGTCAAATTATCTAAATAATACATATCATTTTGAAAGTCGTTCCTTCACTGGATCTGCTTTTTTTATTGGAGGCATTGAAGCGATCAGTAGCAAAGAAAAATGGAGCTGAAAATTCAGTTGTATCAACGAATTACCGCCAAAAGGGTGGTTCTTTTTTGCAAAATATTATAGAAAAAATCACATATCTTTCTCTATTCTTTATCCAGTATAAAATAAAAATTCAAAAATTTAGATTATATTTATAGATCAGCAAGTTAATGTTTAGACATAAAATGCTAGTCGTTATATCTTTAGATCTGTTGAAAGAAAACATTTCAGGAGGAATACTTTTATGAAGAGCAAGTCGTTTGAAAAGATAGGGTTTTTGTTTGGTCTGTTAGTTTTATTATCGTTTGGACTGTTCAATTTGAACGCATCCGCAGCGTCTGTTGGTGATCAATTAACTTCACCTGAGAAAGGATGGACAAGGTACGATGATTTAGATCCAATGATAAAATTTGAAGGTTCATGGTTTACAGACACAGCTGCTTTAAACTTTAAAGGTACTCAGCAATATACTAAGAGTGGTACATACTCATTTAAGTTTACTGGAAATGCATTCCGATTAATAGCTTCAAGTTACAAAGCGCACGAAAGTACTTCTGTAGAGGTAACAACAGATGGGGTTGCAGAAATATACTCAGGAGTTAAAAAGAATGATAATAGACAAGTAATTTTATATGAAAAATTTAATCTGCCCTATGGTGAACATACAGTTATAGTAAAGAATCTTCTAACAGCTAAAAATGTGACAATTGATGCAATTGATTTAAACATTCAGAAACCTAGTTATCCGATTAACCTAGTAGCATCTGCTGATGATAGTCAAGTATCACTTAACTGGAATCAGATTAAAAATGCAGAAAGCTACACTGTAAGATTTGGTACGGAGTCCGGAAAATATACGGAAACAGTGGCAGCGACTAAAGATGAATATGGAAACTTGGTTATACCAGGTTTGACAAATGGAACTACATATTACTTTGTGGTTACAGCAATTGTGAATGGCATCGAATTCCAGCCATCTAACGAAGCATCAGCAACTCCGCAAGGAACTGTCACCGAACCTGAACAACCGTCTGACAACCGTGCGATACTCGTCGTCACAATGACCACTGGTCTTGAAAAAGAATTTGATCTAAGTATGCAAGAAGTCAACAACTTCATCAATTGGTACGAAACAAAACAAGCAGGTAGCGGAAAAGCTTCGTACGCTATTGATAAACATGATAATAACAAAGGCCCCTTTAAAAGCCGTAAGGACTATGTTCTGTTTGATCGAATTCTGACTTTTGAGGTAAGTGAATACTAAGAAAGAG
Organism: Paenibacillus amylolyticus; assembly: GCF_051136285.1. GTDB lineage: Bacteria > Bacillota > Bacilli > Paenibacillales > Paenibacillaceae > Paenibacillus > Paenibacillus amylolyticus_F. The sequence continues at coordinate 224,144 of NZ_CP194938.1, forward strand.
TGCTCCATCAACTTAGGTTGGTGGGGTGTTTTTTTTGGTCATCAGCCATTGACGAACAGCTGTATCATGTGATAGCTTCGTTCTACATGGAAGATGCAGGAATGGATAAGGGTATTTAGAAAAGAGGAATACATATGGCTATGATTGGCGTTATCCGCCACGGTGTAACCGACTGGAATGATGAATATCGGACGCAAGGACATACCGATATCCCGCTCAATGCTGAGGGGAGAAGACAGGCACAATTGCTTGCTGACCGAATTAAATCCGAACCATGGCATGTTATTTATTCCAGTGATTTGTCGAGAGCATTGGAAACGGCTAGCATCATTGGTGAGGCCGATTCAATTGAGATACGTATAGATTCCCGGCTGCGTGAGATGGACTGTGGACAGATTGAAGGTACAACAGAGCAGGAACGTGTAGACAAGTGGGGATATGGCTGGTCCAAACTCGATCTGGGCATTGAGTCACATGAGTCTATTGTAAAAAGGGGGAGGGCTTGTCTTTCTGACCTGGCTGACCGACATGCAGATCAGAACATATTGGTGGTAAGTCACGGAGCATTTCTGAGTCTCACTATGAAAAGGTTGCTTGCTCATATGGATATCAGGGAAAATCTATCAAACACATCGGTAACACACTTGCACAGCGGGCATCCCCAGTGGAATTGTTCGTTATATAACTGTACTAAACATCTAACTTAGGCTGCTTCTGACTCAAGTAGGAATAAAGGAGAAAGGAGGTTTATAATGTACAAATTAGTGCCTCTGCGTATCCCGTCTGGCTGGCGGGTAGTTTGGAATGATTTCACAGAAGCTGAACCTGAACAATTTACGGATGCTCGTGACGAGATTCGCTGGGAGTTTAAAGAAGATTTGATGCTGTTAGAACATGATCGAACCAATAAGCGGGTAGATCTCGGTTGGTATCCTGAGTTTAAAGTCGAAGGTGAGTATTTCCTCAGACTGGTGTCCACCAATCAGAATCTCGATTCACATTCTAATCATGGGGATGTCATCAAGGAATTTCGTTCTAAAAGCAGGACAGAAATTGAGCGTAAGATTGAACAGTTCTTGACTACATAATGAATAAAACTCTCACATGGTAATAGGAGAAGAAGCTGTTTATAGGAGGAATTCCCTTGCAAATTGCAGATATTCCATCTGAGATATTAGAGCAAATCGGAAGCGTGAAGCAAATAACTTTTCCTCGTCAAGGACATACATCTACCGTAGCTATTTTGGATACAGCGGATCAGAGATATGTCATCAAAAAAACAGAGCACGAACTCTTCAATGCCTGGTTGTCTGATGAGTATGCCGCTTTGCAGCTTCTTCAAGGAACAGGACTCCCTATTCCGAAAACGCATTCATTTTACATAGAGAACCACTCCAGATGGCTGTTGATGGATTATGTGGACGGAATATCGTTGAGGCAATTTCTCGCCAGTCATCCGCCTCAGAAAGATAAAGAAAAGGCGATTGTCAGCTTCGGACGTTGTTTGATACAACTGCATGAATGTCCATGTCCGATTGAATGGCAACAGGTGAAGCCCGCTTGGCTTGATCATATATTAACGAAAGCAGAGTATAATCTAGCTCATTATTCAGTAGACGGGAACGAGGATATGCTCACTCATTTGAAAATGAACCGACCAAGCCGAGTGCAGCCAACCTTAATACACGGGGATTTCACCATTGATAATGTTCTTGTCCGTGATGGTGAGGTAGTGGGAATGATCGATTGGGCGGGAGCTGCCTATGGTGATCCCAGGTATGATGTGGCTTTAGCAATCCGACCTAAACCGAATGCATTTGAGAATGAGCGGGACAAGGAAATCTTTTATGATGCGTATGGTAAGCGCAGATTGACGAATGAAGAATATCGATACTTTGAAGATGGAATTTATAGCTTTTTTTAAGAAGTGTACAGAAGTGGGGCAGGAGAGGACCTATGATATTTTCAGTAATCGTTGTAGATTTGGATGGAACCCTATTGAAGGCTAACAAAGAAGTTTCCGAGCGAAACGTAAAGGCGATTATGGAATGTGCCCATCGTGGGATTAAATTCATATTTGCAACGGCGCGTCCGCCGAGGGCAGTGAAGACTTTTTTGCCAAAAGAATTGCTGGAGCTAGGTTCATTTGTTTATTATAACGGTGCTTATGTTGATTGCAGACATACTGGGAGTAACGACCATATTGGGATTACGGCTGAGATAACTGCTGAGGTTCTGGATTATTGTTTGGCATGTAATCCGGATCTAGACATTAGTTTAGAAGTGAGAGACGAATGGATGAGCATGAAGCCTTATGATGCAGAGACTATAATGAAAGTAAAAGGCCAGCCGATTGTCAGATCATTGATGGAGCTTAAACAGCAAGAAGCTTCCAAGATTCTTTTTACAGGGAATATGGACAGGGCGGCTTTTCTTGAGAGATTCGAAGGGAAGTTGAACATATTGATTACGGATCAAGGTGAACTAACCCAGGTCTCGGCGCCAAAGGCTTCCAAGGAACATGCCGTTTCAGTCATCTGCAATGCCATGGGGGTTGCACTTCAGAATGTGATGGTTTTTGGGGATGATGCGAATGATATCGGCCTGTTTGAACAATGCGGCTGGCCCGTGGCGATGGGAAATGCGATTCAAGAACTGAAAAGCAGAGCCAAAGAGGTTACAGCAACCAATGAATGTGACGGTGTGGCTGTTATTTTGGAGAGGTTGTATCAGGAATGCCGTTAAAGGAAGGTATGGAGGGCCAGAGCTATGAGATATAACGTAAGATCAGCTGTTGCTGGGGACATCACCGGCCTCTGTTCTGTTCGGAATAATGAAAAGTTAGGAGCCGTACACGAAGCAGGCTGTTTATTACAATGAAGATGGCTCAAGTTACGAGAAAACGTACATACGGATGGATTTGAAAAAGCAACTGCTGTAAAGTTGGTTCGCTTCGCTGTGACATCGTGAACAGACCCAGAGGAGATTGTATTCTTGGATACATTCGGATCAGCGACGTCTACCAATTTCATTTTCAAGGGGAATACAGACCGATCTAAGATTTAGAGCTGGCTGGCAGCAGATCAAGGAGGCTTTAGAATAAACGTCTGGGAGGGTTCAACATGTTTAAACACGCCTTAGATGGTACGGATACAGCTTACCTTTCCCTGTTTACATCCAATGACGCAGCAGCGTTATTTCGATTAATTGATCGAAACCGGGAACATCTCGGAACCTGGCTCAGGATTCCTGACATGACTTCGACTGAAGAGGATTCAGCAGGTTTTATCGAACGCACACGTCTAAGTTACGCGCGGGAGGAAGGATACTGGTTAGGGATCTGGTTTCGAGGTGAACTGGCGGGTTCGATTGGATATTGTGACATTGACCATGGAAACAGGAAGGCTGAGATTGGTTATTGGCTGGGTCAGGATTATGAGGGAAATGGACTCATCACGAAAGCAGTCAACGTACTTATTGAGCACGCATTTAAACAGCTTGGCTTAAATAAAGTGGAGATTGGTGCAGCAACCAACAATCGGAGAAGTCGTGCCATACCTGAGAAGCTGGGTTTTCAACGTGAAAGTGAGCTGCGAGATTATGAGTTTTTGAATGGGAGATTTCTACATCGAGTGATGTACGGTCTAAGGGCTGAGGAGTGGGAGTCTAGGGAGTCACAGCGAGATTAGAGCTTATGAGACGACAACAGGAGGAACATTTCAATGAATAAACTACCCTTATTTGTAATCACAGGTGCGAGTGGTACGGGCAAAACAACAGTGTCATCGCATGTGCGCAAGCTTTTGCCTGGATTTGACGTCTTTGATATGGATATCATCGACAACGTAGATTGGCAGATTGCCAAAGAGAATTGGCTGCGAGTTGCTCATAGTATCTCGTTAAGCGGAAGAGGCACCGTTTTATGCGGCACGATGGTACCGGAAAATATTGCATCCTCCAAATATATCGAACAATTTGATCGTATTCTTTACTTGAATCTACATTGTGATGATGCCACACGTGAGATGCGGTTGCAAGCACGTGGCTGGGACGACAATGCGATTGAAGATCATCGTAATTTTGCGAACTGGTTGTTGCAGAATGCGGATAAAGCCTTTGACCCAGCGATGCCGACGGTGGATACAACGGATCTGTCTTCCGAGGAAGCTGCGAAACAGATTGAACAGTGGGTCAGAGGAAACTGGTAATAGAGTTTTTTATCATAGTAAGTTGACTAGCAGGAGGAATTTTCGAAATGATATTCAATATTGTCATATGGCTAGCTATTGTCTGGTTGATTTTTCGATATTATAACCTTCCCAAAAAAGATGATATGAACATCGTTAAAGTGCCAACTACATACCTCATCGAGGCTCCGAATAAGACAGAGGTACAAAAGAACGTCGAATGTGCTGCTTTTTCCAGTGCATATGTGTTAAGGCATTTCGGCATCGAATCAGAATGAAATGAGCTGTATCGAACATATCCGCGCAAACTTCTGGATGGCACATTTTATCCGAAAGCCATTATTGTTTTTTTCAAAAAACTGGGGTACAAGGCCACGTATTTACGTGGCAATGTGAACACCTTAAGGAAGCAGATCAGTCGCGGCGTGCCTGTCATTTTGTTTATCAGGGTTCATGCAGATCGGCGATTTCTACACTTTGTGCCTGTCATCGGGTATGATGAAGCCCATTTTTATTTGGCAGAGTCACTGGCTCTCAAGCGAAATTGTGATGAAGTACATTACAACCGAAAGATGTGTGTAAATGAACTGGAATCGCTATGGAATACATGGCTGCCTTTCAGCCACCACTCCTATATTGTGATTGAGCCGCAGCCTGATTCTCTAACTAAATCTGCTTAATAAATTGCCCTGTAGAACAGTTGATGCATGGCTAAGTATTTTCAAAATAATAGCGGTGTTCTGCCTAAGATATACGATGTAAATATTTCATCAGGTTAACAAGTTCTGTGTTCGTCCGCATATACATTTACAGAAGACGGGTCAAGACTCCGGCTGTCCGAAGTGTATGAACGGAGGGGAGAGACATGGGCATTGAATCATCCTGGATGTTTGATTTGTTTGGAACCGTCTTTCCGGTGGCATTTGTCCTGATTCTGGGTATTGTGCTGTTATCAATGGGCAAAGAAGTATGGAGGTGGGGACGCAATAATGCGGAGCCATTACTGACCGTACACTCTCGCATTACCAGCAGACGAGTAAAGATGAGCCAGCCACCTTCGGATTCCGGTAGCACGACTCCCGTAAGAACATTGTATTACGTCACCTTCGAAGTAGAGAGCGGTGATCGCTTGGAGTTCAAAGTGAATGGTGAAGAGTATAGTATGTGTGCGGAGGGAGACGAAGGGCGGCTCTCGTTTAAGGGAACCCGGTATATTGGATTTGAGCGAACGAATCGCTTGTATACCGAACGTTTGCGAGGGTAAAAGAGGTTGAAAATGGAGCAGCTTACGCCCGAGTGGCGTAAGCTTTTTTTGACGGATTCGGGGACAAGCGTTTCTTAATGGGACGAACGTGTTTGTATATAAGTATAGAGTTAGAGGAAATCGATAAGAAATGAACGAGGTAACAAGTACAGTATATCAAACTAAACAAAACAGACAGTCTTACCAGAGGAGGAATATGATCATGTCATTTACCGATCAGGTTGTTGTTGTCACTGGGGCTGCCCAGGGCATTGGGCGAAGTGTTGCTGAAGCTTACGCGGTTGCCGGGGCTAAAGTCGTGCTTGCCGATGTTCAGGAAGCCGAGGGAGCAGCGGCGGCGGCTTCCATACGCAATGAAGGCGGTGAAGCCATCTTTGTTCAGTGTGATGTGAGGAAAGAGCAGGATATTCAGCAACTGTTCGATACGGCAGTGAAGGAGTTCAAGCAGATTGATGTACTGGTGAACAACGCCGGCGTATCCAGATGGAAATCTCCCTATGAGCTAACGATAGACGAATGGGACGATATACTCAATACCAATGTGAGAAGCTGCTTTCTGGCAAGTCGGGAGGCGGCTCGGCATATGAAAAAAAATGATCATGGCGGCGCCATCGTAAATATGGCTTCGACTCGTGCGATGATGTCTGAGCCCAATAGCGAGGCATATGCCGCATCGAAGGGTGCGATTACTGCACTGACACATGCGATGGCGGTCTCACTTGGTAAGGACCAAATTCGGGTCAATTGTATCAGTCCCGGCTGGATTGAGACCGGTGACGAGTCCAAACTTAGAGCAGAAGACCACGAACAGCATCCATCCGGCAGGGTTGGCATGCCATCGGATATATCAAGGGCCTGCCTGTATTTATCCGACCCTGCTAATACCTTTGTCACAGGGACTAATCTCGTAGTTGACGGTGGTATGACCCGAAAAATGATATATGAGGACTAGAACCGGGACGTTGACCCGGAGCAGCTCGTTCAAGACTCCTCGAAGTTGGAATAAGCCCAAGTTAAGCACTTGGGCTTATTTGAATTTGATAAGTCGGTTGCTATAATGAATGTGATTTTACAACAGAACAGGAATGGAGGGAGTGTATGTTCGGGAAAACATCCCGGAAAGTATGTTGGCTGTTATTACTGATCGGAGGAATGATAATGATCGGGATCAAGTCACCTGTTAAGGCTGACGATGTGGATATACGAGCCGCCTGGGTATGGCAGGCACAGTCCGTTAAGAATGCAGGAGACGAGCTGCTGGCAAATGCAGCTAAACATAAGATTAACCGACTGTATGTGAACGTGGACATGAGTATATCCAAAGAAGTATACCGAGCGTTTATTGCCAAAGCGAGTCGGGAGGGTATAACCATTGAGGCACTGGGCGGAGATCCCTACTGGGCTGTTCAAAGCCGTGAGGGCCCTATGCTTCGATTAACTTCATGGGTACAGGATTACAATCAGGCTGTGGAAGCGAGTGAACGTTTTGATGCAATCCATCTGGATGTTAAACCATACGTGCTGCCTGCATGGAAGGAAGACGCCAAACCTTTGGTACAGTCCTGGATCAGCAATATGAAGAAGGTATTGAATCAAGCGAAGCGGGATGGAGGAACAGCCGTACATGTCGATCTGCCGTTCTGGCTCGATTCATACACAGTCAAAGGGAATCGAACGGCTGACGATGCAGATAACGAAGCACTGTCACACTGGTTTATTCAAAATGTAGATCATGTGACGTTGCTTGCTTACCGTGATACTGCACAAGGGAGTAACGGAATTATTCGTTTAATTGAACAGGAGATGCAGTGGGCAGACATCAGTGGTACAAGTGTTACCGTAGGTGTAAACACCAAACCGATGCCTCGTGAAGAGTTTACCAGTTTTGCTGGCAAAGGCTCCTTACAGTTGGAAACTGCTCTTCAGGAGGTCGCGACTGCATTCCGAGATCATAAGTCTTATGCCGGTTCAGCTGTACATGATCTGACGTATTGGGGAGAGCTGGAGCCTGATGATCAGACGTTGCCTGAAAAACCTGTGAACCCGCCTGCAAGTGCACCTGAGATTCGTGGAACCTACATCTGGGAGGCTTCGCAGGTGACGGATGATGGCGGAGAGCATATTCTGGCTTTTGCAAAAAAACAGAAGATTAACTGGTTATATGTACGACTGGATCTGGATCAGCCGTACTCCAGTTACCGTAGTTTTGTGAAAAGAGCAAAAGCTCAAGGAATCGAAATTCATGCGATGGGTGGACATCCGATCTGGGGCAAAAAGGAAAATCGTCCTCGGATCAAACGGCTGATCGATTACGTGAAGAACTACAATGCCGAAGTGGAACCGGACGAGCGGTTCGAGGGCATTCATCTGGATATCGAGCCGTATACTCTGCCTGAATGGACGGAGAACCGGGATACACTGCTGACCGAATGGGCATCAAATATCGCTTATTTCCAGGAAGAGACGAAGAAGGATAGCAATCTTGAAACAAGTGCGGATCTTGCAGTGTGGCTGGATACCTTCCCACTGCCGGGCAAGGAGATCTCTGTGACTGAGTTTATGATTGATACACTGGATCATGTATCTCTGATGGCATTCCGTAACACCGCAGAAGGCTCCAACGGGATAGCTGCTGTGGTAAGCCAGGAGATGGAGATTGCAGATCGTTTAGGCAAACCGTTGCTCATTTCTGTCGAAATGAAAGAAAATTTTGAAGGTACACATATTTCCTTTCACGAAAAAGGAGCCAAGGAAATGGAAATTCAGATGAGCAAACTGCCTGAACTTCTCTCGGGATACAAAGCTTACAAAGGGAATCTGGTACATGCCTATGATTACTGGATTGAATCCAAACCTTAATGTGTCCACCTGATTAGGAGAAGGGAAGTAAGAGTAGGAAAAAGGCTTCGGGACTTCACTTTACGTGAGGTTCCGGGCTTTTTTTATGGAAAAAATCTGGAATAGTGTCACCGAATAGGCTCCTGCACAATACGATGTACGGTGATGAACAGCTGCTACAAGGGAGGGAACAGACGATGGCTGTAATTAAGACCAACTCGGAAGACGTCAAGCTCTTGGCGAGACTGATGAGGGCAGAGGCCGAGGGTGACGGGGAACAAGGCATGTTGCTGGTAGGCAATGTCGGCGTGAATCGTGTGCTGGCGGACTGTCTCGATTTTGGCAACATTCGTGATATGAACCGCATGGTCTTTCAGAATCCGGGGGGCTTTGAGTCCACTCAGAAGGGATACTTCTATCAGCGGGCGAGACAATCCGAGATTCGGTTGGCGCAGCGTGTCATTAACGGCGAACGTTTCTGGCCAGCAAGTAACTCGTTATGGTTTTTCAGACCGGTTGGGGATTGCCCGTCAACGTGGTATAACCAGCCCAACACGGGACGTTTCAAGGCACATTGTTTCTTTAGTCCGACAGGCGAAGACTGTCCGGACGTCTATTAATCCATTACCAATTTTCATATTCAGGGAGGAATTATCGTGATTAACACACCTTATCAACCAACTCAAACTATGGGTCAGCAAGCCAATTCTGTATTGGGTGCACAAGCGAATTCAGTGTTAGGAGCACAAGCGAATTCTCAAGTTCAGGGAACATCTTACAAAGTCGGTAATGGTATGCCGTCGATGTCACCAACACCTGGCATGGTATCGCCAAGCTCCACCAGTGTACCGCCACTCGTATCCAGCGGAAGCCCAATGACACCGTCAGGAACTGTCGTTTCCACTACAGCTCCACAGTTTGAGCAATCATACATTGAAAATATTTTACGTTTAAACCTGGGTAAATTCGGTACATTCTACATGACATACGAAGGAAACAAAGAATGGAACGCTCGTATATTCCAAGGTATTATTGAAGCAGCTGGACGTGACCACATCATTATCAGTGATCCTAAAACCGGTAGAAGAATCATGTTGTTGATGGTTAACTTCGACTATGCAACGTTTGATGAGCCACTGCTGTATCAATATCCGGGCGTTGTTGGCAACTTCCCGCAAGCGCCAAGCAGATTCTAAACAAGTCTTATCTCGCTTCATCCTAAGTTAGGCTTCCATCTAACAGATACGGAAATATGGGCTGTCCCATCTGCAGTACAATCTGCAGACGGGACAGCTTTTGCTTTTTTAATAGAAAATAAAGTAACCTAATCAAGAGTTCGAGGCACTTACATATGAAAAACAAAATTGGAGCAATCCACATACAAGATCAGACAGCAAAGAATGACAGATGAAGGGAGTTCACGGTGTTGAAATCATGGATTGAGGGAGCATTGCATGGAGAACCGGAAGCCTATGAGCAACTGGTGCGCCAATATCGAGGAATGGCACTGGCCGTGGCCTATCAGAAGTTGCAGGATGCGTATGGCGCAGAAGATGTTGCACAGGAGGCGTTTACTGAAGCGTTTGCCAATCTGGGCAAATTGGATAAGCCGGAAGCTTTTCCTGGATGGTTCAAAGTCATTGTGGAAAGGCAATGTTATCGCTGGTTGAGACGTAAACGGCATTCATTTGTTCCCATAGAAGAAATAGAAACGGTATTCCGTGAGGAAGATCTGGCGCTTGATCCGGAAGTTCGAGCGATGCAGAAGGAGTTACAGCAGACGCTACGCAGTTCCATTGCCCAGTTACCATCATCGATGCGAGTTGTGGTTGATCTGTTTTATTTCCAAGGGTATACACTGAAAGAAATTTCCGATTTTCTTGAGGTTAATGTGCCTGCATTAAAGAAAAGATTATTCGATGCCCGAGCAAAACTTAAACGTTCGTTGCCGGTACGAGATCTGGCGTCTATGTTCAATGAACTACACGAAGGGGGAAAAAGCATGTTGCATATTATGAACGGAGATCATGCTGCCAATCGCTTGCGTGAGAGCGGTATACAAGGAGATATTCTCGTTTGGAGGGAGTTGTACACTTACGGTCCTGTTAGCACAAATATGGCAGATAAGAGTGCGCGTCAGCAACGTGCTATTATACTTGAAAATGAACTGGGCATACCACAGAAGGAGTATTTACAGGTTGAAGTATTAGAAGAGAAACTTCGTTCATTGCAGCAGTATAAAGAGATTGTGTTATGGTTCGAGTATGACCTCTATGATCAAGCGATGTTATCCTATTTGCTGCACTATTTTAGTGGACAGGATCTACAGAAAATACGTCTGAATCTTCTTTGTATCGATTCTTACCCGGAGGTGGAGTTTTTCAGAGGACTGGGACAACTAACTTCGAAGCAGATTGGAAGTTTGTCAGGAAACTGGCATGTCATTGATAAGCAGGAACTTCAGGCAGGTAAACAGTTCTGGGAAGCGTACACCTCATTTGACATTCGGCAACATCAGGAATACATGCAGGACGGAACGATTGAATTGCCTTTTGCAAAGGCAGCATTTGAGGCACATCTATCTAGATTGCCATCCGTAACCAATGGACTGGGCAGTATTGAACAGACCACACTGGAGACGATCAGAGCTGGTATTCAGCGTCCGCATGATCTGTTTCGTAAGGTAGGAGACAAGCTGCATGTTCTCGGTATGGGTGATCTGGAATACTGGGCACATCTGAAGAGGATGTCGGAAGGGTCAGCTGCACTTATTCACATGACAGGAGCGGTAAGTTTTCCGAAGTATAACCAGTATGATCAGACATTTCGTGATGCTGTATTGTCTCTGACGGAACTTGGGGTTCAGGTATTGAATGGTGAAGTCGACTGGACTACCTTCAGAGAGGATGAATATTGGGTCGGCGGATTACATGTCAGAAAAGGTGAAGTCTAAAGTGTAAATGTGAATAAAACAGCGTAATCGCTACTTTTGTAAACAAATTTTGTCGATTTGGCCTTTTAAGTGTCATAGGACACGGATTGACTGTGTAGTGTAGAATTATATAATAAAAGAAGCATATCCATGTTATTCAGCACAAGCAGAAGGAGGTGGACGCATTGGGAAGTTGAAATTGCATATGAACGGCAGAATGGCTAATATCCTACATTTTCGAAGGAGGTGGACCTATTTGCCGAACGATAACGGCGAATAGGAAGAACATTTGAGTGACCCCTTACCGAGTATTATGAGTTTGATTTTAATTGGTTTACTGGTATTGATGAATGGTTTCTTTGTCTCAGCAGAGTTTGCGATGGTGAAGGTGCGGAGCAGCCGAATTGAGGCTTTGGTAGAAGCAGGTAATCGAAATGCAAAATACGCTTCTAACGTTATACGTAATCTGGACGCGTATTTGTCCGCTTGTCAACTTGGCATTACTTTAGCTTCACTTGGTCTAGGATGGCTGGGAGAGCCTGTCATTGCACGACTGCTGGAGCCGTTGTTTATGGCATTTGGACTGGGTCCGGTATATGTACATGGCATTTCAATTGTCATTGCCTTTGTGATTATTACGATTTTGCATATTGTCCTTGGAGAGTTGGCTCCCAAAACGATGGCGCTTCGCAAGTCGGAGACGATTACGCTGTGGTCTGCGGCGCTTCTGACGGTCTTTTACAAATTAATGTTCCCATTCATCTGGATGCTGAACGGCATGGCTAATGGATTGCTTAGACTGTTTCGAATGGCACCCGCTTCGGTGCTGGACGATGCACATAGTGAAGATGAAATACGTATTCTCATGAAAGAAAGCAATAAGAGCGGTTTAATTGATAATACTGAATTAGCACTTGTTGATAATATATTTGATTTTACGGATACAACCGCCCGTGAGATCATGATTCCGCGGACGGAAATGATCTGTCTTAATGCCAATCAGTCCATGCTGGAAAATATGGAGATCGCGAGCGAAAGCATGCGAACCCGTTATCCCGTATATAACGGAGACAAGGATCATATTATCGGCTTTATTCACATTAAGGACCTGATGCGATCCCAGCTAACGGACACCATATCCGTGATTCGTCCAATTCTCGCCGTGCCGGACACCACGCTAATCAGTGATCTGCTCAAGCGTATGCAACGCAGCAAGACACAGATTGCTGTTCTGATCGACGAGTATGGAGGAACCTCCGGTATGGTCACGCTTGAAGATATCATGGAAGAGATCGTCGGCGAGATTCAGGACGAATTCGATCATGAGCGTCCGGTAATTGAGCAAGTGGATGAAATGGAATATTCGATTGACGGATTAATGCTGATTGAAGAAGTTAGTGAACGATTTGGCATTGAGATGGATAGAGCTGATTACGATACGATTGGCGGCTGGTTATATTCCAGAGTGGATGCAATTCCGCCTGAAGTGGGTCAATCGGTTGAGTACGATGGGTATCTATTTGTTATTAAGGAGACAGAACACAAGCGGATTTCGCGTGTGAATGTCGTGAAGCTTGAAATGCTCGTCGAAGGTGAGGGTGCATAGTGCCTTGGCGAGCATAACATTCATCCTTTTAAAGGATAAATGTTTCTTTAGAGGTTTAGAGAGATTCTTTATGTGTGAAAGCCGCTAATGTTTAGCGGCTTTTTTTGATTGCTCACTTATAAGCATTCGTTACAGGTTGACGCTTAAAGACCCCCATGGTAATATTCAATTTAATATAAGAAGAGGAGGCTCGTTCCTATGACTCATTCCATGCGTCTTCGATAAACAGTTGAAAAAAGCTGATTTTTCCACAATCGTGGGCTTTTTTAATCTGTTTATTTTACGTATGGAGAGACATAGATTTTGATCTGGCTAGCTTATTTCGCTATGCCTGTATCGATGTGCCTTCTAAACGTGAGTAATGCAGATTCAAGCCCCCAGTGGGCTAGGGTCTGCATTTTTGTTTGTGAACAAAACGTTTACAACCTGAGAGGAGCAAAGACTCATGAGATATATGCATTGGTATTTCTTTATATAATCCCCTTCTATTATCGCAGGTGATCCTGCGAACATGAAAACTGCGATTTTAGAAGGAGGTAACTTGAATGAATGTATTAATTAACGCAAAAGAGATTTACGTGGAATATTCGGGTCGTGAGGTATTAGATATTGAACACGTAGAGCTTTATGAATATGATCGAATCGGTCTGGTTGGAGCCAATGGGGCGGGCAAGAGCACATTGCTAAAAGTGTTGCTTGGTGAGATGCCTGAATCCTGTGGGGAAATCGTGAGGCATGGCAGTTTCGCTTATATTCCACAGATGGAGCGTAGCGTGACTCAGGAAGAAGTAGATTACGCATTGGCAGGCAAGCTGGGTGTAAACAAAACCGATGGAGAGCAGATGAGTGGCGGGCAAGAAACAAGGCTGAAAATTGCTCAGGCTCTGTCTGGGTCAGTGCACGGCATTTTTGCAGATGAACCTACGAGCCATCTCGATTCAGAAGGGATTCATTTTCTGATCCATCAGCTCTCTTATTATACGGGAGCGTTGTTGATCATCAGTCATGATCGATATTTCCTTGATCAGGTAGTTGATAAAATCTGGGAGTTGAAAGATGGGAAGATTACCGAGTATTGGGGCGGATATTCTGATTACTTGGCTCAGAAGAACGAGAACCAGAAAAAACAGGAAGTTCAGTATCAACAATATGTGAATGAACGAGAACGGCTGGAAAAAGCGATTACGGAGAAGAGAAATCAGGCCCGGAAAATAGATCATAAAGAGAAGGGCACTTCAAAGAAGAACAGCTCCGATCACGGCGGGCGGCTTGCGCATCAAAAATCGGTTGGAAGTAAACAGAAGAAGCTTCATCAAGCAGCGAAAAGTATAGAACAGCGCATTGAAATATTAGGTAATATCCAAGCGCCAGAGGTCACTCGTACGATTCACTTTCGTCAGAGTAACACGTTAGGACTTCACAATCCGTTTCCGATTACAGGAAAAGACCTAAACAAAACTTTTGCTAATAAAGTTATTTTGGAAAATGCGTCTTTTCAATTTCCGCTTGGCGGAAAGATCGCGCTGACAGGTGTAAACGGTGCAGGGAAAACAACGCTGTTCAACATGATCTTGAACCGTGAAGAAGGCATCACACTATCGCCAAAGGCAGAGATTGGATATTTTGCACAACATGCATACACGTTTGAGCGCCATCAGAGCGTCATGGAATTCATGCAGGATAACTGTGACTATCAGGTGCCGGAGATTCGAGCTGTACTAGCTTCTCTAGGGTTTTCTCAGCAGGATGTACGCAAGCGTTTGGCGGTATTAAGCGGCGGTGAGATGATGAAGTTACAGCTGGCCAAAATATTGCTTGGCCGATACAATATTTTGCTTATGGATGAACCGGGCAATTTTCTGGATATTCCTGCGCTGGAAGCACTGGAGCAATTGATGAAAAGTTATGAAGGCACGATTATTTTTATCACGCATGATGCCCGAATGATCGATAATGTTGCTGATCATGTATATGTTATAGAGCATAAACAAATCGTTCGAGTAAGGTAAATCAGATGATATTGTTTGCGTAAAGCAGACTTATGAATCTTTTGGTGCATGAATCACTTCAGCCGCATAACGGTCTTCATGCACCAGACTGGTGTCGATGCGAATTCGTTTGTACGTCACATACGCTGGTTCGCCGGGAGGAACATCATGTTGGATGTTTAATTTTCTTGAGTAAGTACCTTTCGTTGGGGTCGGCGTTCTCATCGTGACCAGTCGGTCTTGATCTTTGAAACGTACTTCAAAATTATCGTACTAGCTTACCTGCTTGGAAGTCAGAACCGGGTTATGTTTTTTTACCTGATAGGGACTGGAAGGATACGAGTGTTTTCTTGATGCAGAATGCTTATTCATAGGTACACCTCGCTTTGTACTTCCTAGTACATCTGCTTAAAAAAGAATGAACATGGATTCCGCCGAATGAAGTCTATTTCTCATAATACGAGATCGATTAATTTAGGTTTCATCGTTGTTATTACCCTGCAAAATGATGAAAGGACGCTACCGATTGAAAAATCGGGCGTCCTTATTTTTTTGAAACCAGTTATCTGCTCCGTCCGTTTAATAGATTACACCAAAATAATCATGGATACTGAGGGGGAATAATTGATGAAGAAAATACGTAGATGGGGCGAGGAAATATGTCGTACGCCAATCCTGAAAGTAACACTTGTTCTTACTTTGGCGGCACCAGCTCTTCTTATTCTGCCAGCAGAACAGTCTGCAGTTGCAAGTCCGATAATCAACGTGACATCGGGAGCGCGAACCGCTCCGCCGCCGCTCGAACCTCAGGAGTATTCCATTCAATCCAGAGCTGCCACACCCGTACATATCTACCATGCGATCGGTTCATTAACACGTGGAGAAGGACTTCATGCCATCGTAAATACAGCCACAATGACTTACAAAGATATGAAGACACTATCTGTGAATTACCGTTTGGAACGCTGGACAGGAACAGCCTGGGTAACATTCAAAGGCAGCTCTTCAACTCAAACAAGAACTAATGTCCTTCGATCCAATGTGGATTGGGAGGTCACTGCGGGTTATTATTATCGTGTCGTTAGTGTTCATACAGCTAATGATGGAACGACATCCGATCAATCTATGCATATTACACCTAGTGTATTGTTTTAGTTTTATTTTGATTTGGCAGGCGAGTTCTGCTCCAGAAAATCATTGGCAATGGCGATCATTTCCTCTTCAGTTACTGATCCAAACAGACTCATGCTGAGTGAACCTGTCATCCACTGTATGGAACTAAAAGGGGGGCCTACATACACAAGCGCTTCACTGCCATCCACGAGCTTCACAGCTTCACTTTTCTGTAGTGGCGATTTCTCAATCGACTGTCCAGGCTTAACATACTCATAATCAAACTGTATAAGTTCGTCCGTATCACTTTTGCCCTGTATGGAGTATTTCACCCTTAGTACCTCGGACTGGTAATAGTCTTCAGGGTTAACCGGATTATCTGTATCCAGCATGAGTTCGTATTTCACCTTATTAAACCGGGCAGGGATTGCCTTGGATAATATAAATTCTCCCACAAATCCATCCCGAGCGATCTCTTCGGTCACAGCAACTGAGCGGAAAATGTGTTTACTGAGCTCAAAGGCAGGAGCGCTTGCAGCCTCATCCGGAGAAACGAAGCTGGATTCACGCTCCGGTGGAGGAGGCGTTTTGGCGGTAGAGGGATCAGGACTCAGATTTACAGACTTTTCCTCAACCATAATCGATTTCATGCCATTCCCCCAATTCTTGATCGATTGAACAATAGGGGATACGGCTTGTGTGCCGGAAGGCAGACTGAAAATGACCGCTCCAATGGTCACGGAAGCTGCCACGATGCCTGAAAGTTTGAACGTGCGCATCCTGCGTTTACGGGCACCGATTCTTTCGATCTCTTTCTGTACCTTTTGCCAGGATTGCTGCATTGACTCCGTATGGGAGGCGGAAGGGGCGGAGGAAGCTTGCTGGAAAGCTTCATCAAATGCTTGCTCAAACGCTGCATCAAAATATTCATCCTCCAGGCCTGAATCGAATTGCTGTTCAAGCTTATTTAGCTTGCCTTTGCTCAATGCTTCCACCCCATTCCTTATGTAATTTCTTCTTGATACTGCCACGTGCCCGGAATAGTCGCTGTTTCACAATGTCTTCAGTGGTGTTCAGCAATTCAGCAATTTCCCTATAAGAAAAGCCTTCTTTCCACCGTAACTCAACAAGTACGCGGTATTCCGGTTTCAACTGAGAGAGGTAATGCTCGATGGATTCTTGCATCATCTGTGTCTCAACCATGCTTTCAACCGAAACAGCGGTTTGATTCATCGTCTCTATATCTATAAAAACACTATCGGTGTCCAATTGGTTACGGTTATTTTTATTTTTTCTCAAATAATTAATTGCGGTATTTCGGGTGACAACTTTGAGCCAGGCTTTGAGTTTAACCTCGTCTTCGAAGAGGGGTTTATTTTTAATAATTTTAATAAAAGCATCCTGAATAATATCCTCTGCCGCTGCACGTTCCTTGATGATATATACGATCAATCCGTACACCATATTATAGTATTCATAATAGACTTCTTCCTGAAGGGCAGATCCTAATTGATGAAAATCTGAAGCGAGTAATAGCTGGAGCCGATTGGCCATGATGTTCTCCTTTCTGGTCAACAGTCCACAAACATTGGTATCATTACATTTTACAACAGATTATGGAAAGCGTACAATGTCCGATAGACCTGATTATCGTCCCGAAAAGAGGGAGTTCCGACCCTGTCTGTTGTTTGCTTAAAAATAAAAAATAGACGATCTTGCAAACCATAGAACTCATGGCAGCAAAACCGTCTATTTAATTGGTAAGTGACAACGATTAACTCCATAAAGCCTCTGCTACACTCCCGCTTTTAGAATGCCCAATTGCCTTTCAAGAAGATGGCTTCACGTTCACCGCTCGCCGTAATGCCGTAGATATCGGTCTCGGGTGAACCCATCATGAAATCAACGTGAGTGATACTGGAGTTCATGCCCCGAGTCGCAAGTTCATCAGGAGACATCGTTTTGCCTCCTTCGATATTGGAAGCGTATGAACTGCCAATCGCGAGATGACAGGATGCATTTTCATCATACAACGTTGTGTAATAGAGAATGCCACTCTCGGAGATAGGGGAGTGAAAAGGCACAAGAGCAACTTCACCAAGATAGTGAGAACCCTCATCCATGGAGATAAGGCGCTCTAATGTTTCCTGACCTTCCTCGGCATGAAAGTCTACAATCCGTCCCTTCTCAAATGTAAGGGTAAACCGGTCAATAATACTGCCACCGTAACTTAGTGGTTTGGTGCTGGTTACTTTGCCATTCACACCGAATTTCGCAGGAGCCGTATAGACTTCTTCGGTTGGAATGTTGGCTACAAAAGGGGTTCCTTGTTCGTTCACACTGCCAGCTTGTGCCCAAATATGCCCTTCAGGAAGCTCCACAGTCAGATCTGTTCCCGGGGAGAGATAGTGAAGTACCTTGTACTTTTTGTTGTTGAGCGCAACGGCACGTGACTCCAGACGTTCGATATGCTGTTCCCATGCAGCGATGGGGTCGTCTACATCTGCGCGCACAGCTGCAAATATCGCATCCCATAGCCGATTCATCTGTTCCATTGCTGGTAGATCCGGGAACACCTTGGCTGCCCAGTCCGGTGAAGGACAAGCGATACCGGTCCAGCTCATTTTATCGGCTTGCAGATACTGACGATATTTAGTCATCGCCTGACCGAAGGCACGCTGATGCGCCGAGATTCTGGCAGGATCAATGCCGTTCATCAGGTCAGGGCTGGAAGACAAAATCGTCAGAAAAACGGCATTGTTCTCCGCCAGGGCTTCCATCTCGGCAGCATGCCACTTTGGAATTTCCTCGAAGGACTCCTCGGGGGCCATTTCAAAGCGAAGACGGTTGACCGTTTCATCGGAATATTTAACGATAACCTGCTTTGCACCGGCTTCATAACCTTTACGTACAAGCAGATGCACGAGTGGAGCCGAATCAATCATCGCATTGATGACAAAAATCTGACCTGGCTGCACGTTTGCCCCAACTCTGACAGCGAGTTCAGCGTAACGATCCAGCTTTTGTTCAAAACTTAACATAGAAAGTCCCTCCGTAATTCTCGGTATAGGTTTAGATTCAGACACAGGAAAAGAGAGGAGAAATCTCCTCTCTTCAGGCATAGGGCCAATTAAAATGCCCAGTTTCCATTCACGAAAATGGGTTCTTCTGTACCTTCAGATGTTACACCGTTGATGTTCATTTCAGCCGAACCGATCATGAAATCAACGTGGGTTAGACTGGAGTTCATGCCACGTTCGATCAGCTCATCCTTGGACATCGTTTTGCCGCCTTCCAGACAGAACGCATAGGCATTTCCGATCGCCAAGTGATTCGATGCATTTTCATCAAACAATGTATTGTAGAACAGAATGTTCGTGTCCGAAATCGGCGATTTGTGTGGAACAAGTGCAACCTCGCCCAGATAATGTGCACCTTCATCCATTTCGATCAAGTTTTTCAGTGCATCCACACCTTGTTCTGCTGTGTAATCGACAATACGTCCATCCTTGAAGGTGAGAGAGAAGCCGTCAATCAAATTGCCACCGTGACTGAGTGGTTTCGTGCTGCGCACAGTACCGTTCACACCGGTTTTCAGTGGTGCAGTGAAGACCTCCTCTGTAGGCATATTCGCAATAAACACATGTCCTTGCTCGTTTACACTGCCGCCGGATACCCAGATATGACCTTCTGGAAGTTCAATCGTCAAGTCTGTACCCGGAGCGGTGTAGTGGAGCTTTTTATATTTTTTACTGTTCAGAAGATCTGCACGGGAGTCCAGGTTCTGCAGGTGTGTTTTCCATTCTGCGACGGCATCCTGTTCTCCAATGCGTACCGTTTTGAAAATAACATCCCACAGGCGATCTACTTGCTGTGATTCTGGCAGATCCGGGAATACTTTAGCTGCCCATTCAGGGGAAGGGACAGCCACAATGGACCAGCTGAACTTGTCAGACATCTGATAGGCTCGATATTTCTCAAGCGCTTTACCGCGAACTTTTTGGCTCGTTACGATGCGCTCCTGAGCGACTCCGTTCAGCAGATCCGGGTTTTCCGCAATGACATGCAGAATTGCTGCGCCTTCTTCAACAAGCTCAGTCATCTCGCCTGCAAACCATTTCGGTTCAATGGAGAACGCTTCATCTGGAGCCAGATCATAGTGAAGACGGGTAACCGTCTCATCACTCCAATTGACTTTGACCAGTTTCGCACCTGTATTGTATGCAGCCTTGACGATCAAGCGTACAAAATGAGCTGCCGTAATCGGCGCATTCACCACAAGCGTTTGGCCAGGGTGTACGTTGACACCTACTTTGACAGCCAGTTCAGCGTATTGTTGCAAATTTGATTCAAAATTGTTCATGCTATTTTTTCCTCCAATGTGATATGAATATCGTAGCTGGCGGTCTATTATAGTCCTCTTTGGCGTGTGTGAGGAGTCAGCATAGAACCTTATTTGAATAATGTATACGTTGCTACGATATATATTGTACAATTAACCAATAATAATTACCAAACAGCTTTGCCAGAAAGTTGGAGAAATGCTTTAAATGAGAGATTAAAAGGAGAGTATAAGAGTGAATATCGAAATTATTCGCGCAGAGATGCGTCGTGAGGATGAAAAAAGTTTTGTAGGAAGTACGGTATTTAAGACGGATGGTGACAAGTCCGTATATGAAGTTACGTTTATGAGCAAGAACGGCAAGGATTGGGATTACAGTTTGCATTTTACGGAGCAGTCGGGAGACGAAGAAGAACTGCTGAAAATGGACGAGTTGCTGGAAAACGATGACGATCTGTACAATCAATTGCTGGATGCAGCTTTGGACGCTTATCCGGCTTAACAGGTAGCAGATGTTCTTGTTCTATTGTCCGAGTTGCCTGACTATACTAGACGGTGTGTGCCCTGAGCAGGGTGCGCAACGTCTATTTTTATTTTTTCGAGATTCCGAATAGATATTCCAGAAAAGGGAAGTCTACGAGATGAACTTAACCAGAGAGACAATTCGCCTGATGGGAGGTAACCGTGAATGGCATTTGACAATCTGATCACATCAGGAATGACCAGCGCCCAGGAAGTGGCTCCTGATATTTTGAGCTTGCGTACCCTTTTTGTGAATGTCGTGTTCATTGGAGAACCGGGAAGCAGGAGCTGGGTCCTCGTGGACACAGGGATGTCAAAATTCACGAATCACATTGTTGATGTGGCAACCGAGCGTTTTCAAGGTCCGCCGTCTGCGATTATTTTAACGCATGGTCATTTTGATCATGTGGGAACGGTGATAGAACTGGAACAATTCTGGGGAGTGCCGGTGTATGCACATCCACTGGAAATCCCATATCTCACGGGTTTGAGTAATTATCCCCCGGCAGACCCTTCCGTGGGCGGGGGTCTGATGGCGCGGTTGTCATTTACGTATCCTAACGAAGCAATCAATCTGGATGATCGGGTGTTCAGTCTGCCCCAGGATCATTCTGTGCCCGGAATAACGGGATGGAGCTGGGTGCATACACCAGGTCATACACCGGGGCATGTGTCTTTGTTCCGCGAAGCGGATCGTTTGCTGATTGCTGGTGACGCGATAGTCACAGTGAAGCAAGAGTCGCTTTGGAGTGTTCTACTGCAGGACAAACAGCTGCATGGCCCACCGGCGTATTTTACAACGGATTGGCAGGCCGCGCATGAATCGGTTCAGCACATCAAACAGCTGGAACCCAAGGTGGCCGTGACGGGACACGGACATGTGTTAAGCGGGGAAATGCTGCATGAATCGCTCAGGCAGCTGGATCAGCATTTTGAAGAAGATGCAGTGCCGAAGTATGGTAGATACGTAGAATTAGACTAAGATGCTCGCCTGATATGGCAGAGCTGTAGACCGAAAAAGACAGCCGCTGAACCTGCAGCTGTCTTTTTGTTTTTCCATACTTTGTTTCATTTGTTCTCGATCTCAGATTGTTATTTTATGCGCAATCATGATATAGTCGAGCCGTATAATATAACCTTAGTATGCAGGAGGTACATATAACGATGACACAACAGAATACAGCGTTTGAAGAACAATTTGGCGGCATTCCTGCGGTATGGCTTCGCTTTGCTTCATTGGAAGCAGCAGTAATTCCAAGCGTTGGCGCGAACCTGGTTGCTTTTCGGGATACGGAAAAAGGATATAGCTACCTGCGCGAGCCGGATCAGGATCAGATGGATGAATTCATGGCGGCTCCTGCCGTGTACGGCATTCCGATTCTATCCCCGCCAAACCGGTATGAGGATGGGCGTTTCCCTTGGAATGGCAAAGTCTATCAACTGCCGATCAATGAACCTGCGACAGGCAATCATTTGCATGGATTTTTGCATGATGTGGCTTGGACGGTGGAAGGTTATGGCTCCAATGATCAGGAGAGTTACGTCACGCTCAGCCAAAGTATTGGAGAAGGCCATGCTTTCTACAAATATTTGCCGTTTACGTTCAGTGTAACGCTTCGTTATTCTTTGAGCATTCATGGACTGCAACAACAGTTGATCGTGAACAATACGGGTACAGAATATATGCCAAACCTTTTTGCTTTCCATACGGCGATTAAAGTTCCTTTTGCACCGGACAGTCAGTCTTCGGATTATACAGCGAAAGTGACCATTGGTCAGCGCCGTGAATTAAATGAGCGTTCTCTGCCAACGGGAGAAATTCAACCGCTTACACCGGAAGAAGAACAGCTTAAACAGGGCGGAGTCAGTCCGTTTTTTGCAGCCATGGATAACCATTATACCGCGGAGCCTCAGAATGGCCGTAACTATATGGAACTGACGGATCACCGCACAGGAGACAAGCTGGTATACGATGTAGGTACATCTTATAAACATTGGATGATCTGGAACAATAATGCCTGCAATGAATTTTTCTGTCCGGAACCACAGATGAATCTGGTCAATGCCCCGAATCTAGAAGGGATTTCTGCGGAAGAGATTGGTCTTGTTGGCCTGCAGCCAGGGGAATTGTTCGAACAGACAAGTCGTCTATATCCGATTGCTGCTCAAAAATAGTCGGTGATGGATTGAACTCACTCTGATTCCTTCCATTTTGCGCTACGCTTACAATTTTGTCGAAAAGGTGAAAACCTGCTCGCAAATCATGTATAATATGACGAGATACACAAGCTTTGTAGAGACCCAGACCAATATTTTGGAGGAGGACAAGCAAGTGGAATACCGCATTGAGAGAGATACGTTAGGCGAAATGAAAGTACCAGCCGACAGGCTATGGGGCGCTCAGACACAGCGCAGTAAGGAGAATTTCCCGATTGGACGCGAGCATATGCCCATGGAATTGGTGCGCGCTCTTGCCATTTTGAAAAAAAGTGCTGCGGCAAGTAACCATAAATTAGGAAAATTATCAGCGGCGAAGGCAGATGCGATTGCTTATGCGGCAGACGAGATTATAGCAGGACGTATCGACGATCACTTCCCATTAGTTGTATGGCAAACGGGCAGTGGTACACAATCCAACATGAACGTGAACGAAGTCATTGCCAACCTGGGTAACCAGTTGCTGGAGCAAAAGGGCAAGGAAGAGCGCCTGCATCCGAATGATGATGTGAATATGTCACAAAGCTCCAACGATACGTTCCCAACAGCATTGCACGTCGCAGGTGTTCTTGCTGTGGAAGATCAGTTGTTGCCAGCGATTGCCGTGTTGAAAGCGACTTTTGCGGAAAAAGTGGAAGCGTTTAAAGATATCATCAAAATCGGACGTACTCACCTTCAGGATGCGACACCGATTACGCTGGGTCAGGAGATCAGCGGATGGGAAGCGATGCTGGGCAAGAGTGAGCGTATGATTCGCGAGAGCGTAGAGTACATGAAAGAGCTTGCGATTGGTGGTACGGCTGTAGGAACGGGAATTAATGCACACCCTGACTTTGGTGATCTTACTGCCAAGGAGATCGGTAAACATACAGGCAAAGATTTCGTATCTGCGCCGAACAAATTCCACGCTCTGACAAGCCATGATGAAGTGGTGTATGCTCACGGTGCAGTAAAAGCGCTTGCAGCGGATATGATGAAAATTGCCAATGACGTACGCTGGCTGGCAAGCGGCCCACGTAGCGGCCTCGGTGAGATTCGCATCCCTGAGAACGAGCCGGGCAGTTCCATTATGCCAGGTAAAGTGAACCCGACACAGAGTGAAGCGATTACGATGGTTGTGACGCAAGTGATGGGGAATGATGCGGCGATTGGATTCGCGGCCAGCCAAGGTAATTTTGAGCTGAACGTATTCAAGCCGGTCATTATCTATAACTTCCTGCAATCCGTGCAATTACTTGCTGACTCCATCATTGCATTTAACGACAAGTGTGCTGTAGGCATTGAGCCAAACCTGGATCAGATCAAACATAATCTGGATAACTCGCTTATGCTGGTTACGGCTCTGAATCCTCACATTGGATATGAAAATGCAGCCAAAATTGCAAAGCTGGCGCATAAGGAAGGATTGTCTTTGAAGGAAGCTACGTTACAAACGGGGCTTCTTACAGAAGAACAGTTCGATCAATATGTAGACCCGGCCAAAATGATTGCACCAAAGGCCTAAACTCTTCATTACGATCTGACTTTTTTACAATTATTAATAAATACGAATAAAGTCCCGGAAGGCGGCCTGCGAAAGCAGGTCGTTTTTCTTATATTTCCGCATATTTTGCTTGTCAGACGATATCTATACATATAAAATACTAATGCAACAGATTTCATGACTTTATTCAGTATTCATCAATATTTGGAGGGTCCTACGTTGTCTAAAACGAGAAGATTTACGATACGCTCCAAAATTGTATTGGGCTATCTTGTGGTTGTGCTTTTATTTGGTGTAGTACTGCTGGTACTTTCGGCCCAAATCGATGTGTTGCAGAAGGAAAATGATTTTATCAGTCATCATGATCTGGACGTACATAATCTGACCAACGCGATTGAAAAAAATGTGCTGGATATGGAAACGGGACAACGAGGATTCATGCTTACCGGAAAAGAGAGTTATCTTCAGCCTTATGATCAAGGTCTTTCTGAGTGGAACGCCAATTATGATCAGTTATATTCCTTAATCAGCGATAACCCGGCACAGCAACAAAGTTTGCAAAATATTAAGTCCCATATTACCCGCTGGATTGAGATTGCTGGCGAACGATCCGTACAGCTGAAGAAAGAAGGGGATCAGGACAAGGTTCTCGCTTTTTTTGAAACAGATCCCGGTAAAAGGGAAATTGATCTACTTCGGTCCCAGCTTACCACCTTTCGTAATACCGAAATTATGCTGACGGAAGCCAGAGTGACGGATTTAGCGAACCGTAGTTCGACTCTGCTGACGATCATGTACACTCTGTGGGCTCTGATTGCAGCGTTGTCCATTGCCGCAGCTTTAATCATCTCTGGCAATATTGTGAGAACGCTTCAAGAAGTGAAGCAGACGATTAGCGATATTTCCAGAGGGGGGAACCTGAAGCAACGGATACGAGTGCGAACACGAGATGAAGTCGCTGATCTCGGGCATGAAACGAATAAGTTGCTGGATGAAGTACAGGAACAAAACCGGGTGAAGGATCAACTCACGGGTATTGCTACGCTTTTGCAGAACCCAACAACACTGGAAGGCTTGTCCCGTTTGTTCCTCAGTGAGCTTGCTGCTATGCTGGAGATTCCGTACAGTGTGCTGTATTACTGGAAAGACAACCGCTTGGTACGTGTGGCTGCTTATGCAGGGGGCGGTGAGAAGGAACATTCACTTGGGAAAATATCACTTGCACCCGGCGAAGGCCTGGTGGGCCAAAGTGCCATGGAGCAGCGGGTTCTGCGAATGAATGATCTGCCCCAGAATTACATCCGGATTGCTTCCGGGTTAGGCCATACCTCGGCAAGTTCACTTACTGTTGTGCCTATCCTGTTTGAAGGAAAGACCATAGCTGTCGTGGAGCTCGCGTCGATGAAGCCTTTACCAGAGCAATCCATGGAATGGATCAGGGAATTAACGGTGATCTTCGGTGTTTCGCTTCATTCGACGGTCACGCGGATGGAGTTGCAACAGCTTTATGATGAGTCACAGGTCTTGAACGAAGAGTTACAGGCACAATCAGAGAAGTTGCAGCTTCAAACGGAAGAGATGCAATCACAGACGGAAGAATTACAGATGCAGACAGAAGAATTGCATATGCTGAATGAACGTTTGGAAGCCCAGAAAGGTGCTGCCGAAAATACAGCCCAAGAACTTGCGGTGCTGGCCAATCAACTTCGCACAAGTTCGGGATACAAATCGGAATTTCTGGCGAATATGTCGCATGAGCTGCGAACGCCCCTCAATAGCATGCTGATTCTCTCCGAAATTTTGGCTGAGAACAAACATCATCATCTGAGCAGTGAAGAACAGAATTATGCTGCCGTCATTCATAGATCGGGTAAAGACTTGCTGAACCTTATTAACGATATTCTTGATCTGTCCAAGGTTGAAGCCGGGCAGATGGAAGTGGAGTTTGATGATGTTTATCTCGACACGTTGCCAGAAGTGATGAATCAGTATTTCTTGAAAACAGCAGAGCAGAAAAAAATTGACTTCCGAATTCAATTGCAGAGCCCGCTGCCGGATACGATTAAAACGGATGAGATGCGGATGCATCAGATTCTAAGAAATTTACTTTCGAATGCGTTCAAGTTTACGAGTGAAGGTGAAGTTGCGCTGACGATCTCTCAAATGAGTCTGACCGAGCCCGATCAAGCGGGGCAGGATACAGAAGTCATTGCTTTTTCCGTAAGTGATACAGGAATTGGCATCGAGGAGAATAAGTTGGTTCAGATCTTTGAGGCATTTAAACAGGCTGATGGTGCAACTGCCCGTAAATATGGCGGTACAGGGTTAGGCCTTTCTATCTCTCAATCCCTTGCTTCGTTGTTAGGTGGTTCAATCTCGGCAGCAAGTCGCGTGGGACAAGGCAGTGTATTCACGCTGTTTCTTCCTCTGCATAGAGAAGGCCCAGCAGTAAAGAATGAGCAGGGCCACAGACTTTTTATTGATGAAACAGAAGAAACAACGTCAGAAGAACATAATATCTCGTCATCACCTCAGGTGCAGGTGGATATGAAGAATCGGGAGATCTTGCTAACTCCGCTCCAGGAATCCTTATTTAGCGGCCGCCGTATTCTTGTCGTGGATGATGATATCCGTAACGTATATGCACTTGCGAATGCTTTGGAGCAATATGGCATGCATGTGATCTCTGCTCAGAATGGAACGGAATGTCTGGAGCTATTGGAACAAGGAGGGCTTAAACCGGATATCATCCTGATGGATATTATGATGCCGGAACTGGATGGATATGAAACAACTCGCCGGATTCGGGAACGACTGGGGCTGACGGAGCTTCCAATCATTGCACTCACAGCCAAAGCGATGAAGGAAGATCGGGATAAATGTATCGCCGCCGGTGCAAATGACTATCTCAGCAAACCGCTAAATATCAAAGATGTATTATCCCGTATGAAATTATGGTTGAATCACGAAAAGATGGGGATTTGATCTGATCAGGCTGATCATCGCTGTTATAAAAATGAGGATGCGTATGTAAAAAATAAAACCTATGTCCGTGGCAGCATGATGATGCTGTCATGGAGACATAGGTTTTATTTTTTTCTCATGTAAGCTTCTTTTTGGAAGTTGGTGTTATAATACTTAACAAATAACTGAAGAAAAGGTTTTGATCATTCTGATTTTTGGGTGGGATGATAAATAAACAGTCTTTACTAAGTGAGATGGTTACATTATACGTCAATTATATGGGAGGTCATGTCCATGCAGCTTACCGTTAAAGAAGCTTTACAGGTATACCCGCTGTCCGAGGCTAAACTGGTTGCAGGCGAGGAAGGGACTTCACGCATGATGAAGTCTGTAAACGTCATGGACGCCCCTGATATTGCAGATTGGATCAAATCGGGGGAAATGCTGTTTACGACTGCTTTTATGATAAAAGATAGTGAGCCGGACGCCCTTCGATTGATGCAACGTCTAAATGAACGTGGATGTGCCGGTCTTGGTATCAAGCTCGGACGTTTCTGGCAATCCATTCCCGAAGGCATTGTGGAGGAAGCGGATCGACTTCGTCTGCCACTCTTGGAACTTCCATTCCAGTTCACCTTCTCCGATCAGATGAATGCTTTGTTTAAAGTGGAGCATGAACGCAGTCATCGATTGCTTCATGAGGTGGTGCAGAAACAGAAGAAATTGATGCATTTTGCATTACAGCAGCAACAGCATCGCAATGTGTTTGCCGAAATGTCCATGATCCTCAATTATTCGATTGCAGTCATAGGTCCGCGCGGGCACATACTTTATGCGAATGACGATGTAATGTCGGACAATGGAGTTATGCAGGGTTGGCCTTGGAAATCGGTCATGCACCGGGTGAAATGGAATCAGGGAAGTTGTCATCGTGTGCCGATTAAACAAACGGACGAAGAGTATGGTTTCTTGTTGGTATATACGGACTCTGCCTTGTCCCTGCGAGCGGAGGAAGAGCTATTTCAGCAGGCAGCAGATGTGCTTGCCTTTTACATGGATATGACTTACCGCGAGCATATCAATCCAACGGTTCAGGATGAGATGCGCACGCTGCTTACCCAGTATGTGGATCAGAAACTAACGATGCAGGAACTCATGACTTTGAGTGAAAATAAAGGCGTGCACCTGTTTCAAGGCACGTATCAATGTGTGTTAACTACGCTGGAACCGAATATCTTCGCTGAGGGCAAACTGCTCAAACAGATTCATCGGGAGCTGCAGTACAATCCGCTGATGCAATTTACCGCTTCCCAGCATTTTCAGATGAATGAGGGAATCCTCTCTATCTATAATTGTCCAACCGGGCGTGATTATGGTGAAGAGTTATCTGCTTTTCTCATCAATCGATTCGGCGATGTATTCACAGCCCAAGAAGCCAAGGGGGCACCGGGGCCTCGTTTCTGGATTAGTAAAATGAAACATGAGCCGACGTCACTGCGTGAAGCGTATCATGAATGTCTGGATACACGTCATCTGGCTCACAGGTTCGGTATGAAGGATCGAGCATTACAATTTGAGATGTTGGAATTTGCGTATGTTTTCCAACATGTGCCGGAACAAATTATGGAGAATTACTGTAACAAAGTGCTCGAACCATTGCTGGCCAGAGACGGCGATCCCAATCAGGTGCTCATGAGCACATTGGAGTCTTTTATTGAAAATGATGGATTAATTAATGAAGCAGCCAAAGAGCTTTATGTACACCGAAATACGGTAACTTACCGTATGGAGAAGATCAGCAGTCTGCTGCAATTGGATTTCAAAAAGACGAATGATTTGCTCAAATTAAAGCTGGTCTTCACCTTCCGTAAGTTCGTGAAGGATAAAGAAAAAAAACCTCTCAGACTTCGGATGTAATGATTAATGCTCGTGATGCTTATGATGCTCATAATGTAAGAGATGCGCTGAGTGATGGTCATACAGTCATACAACGATGAAATAAACCGCACTTTCCTAACCGGTGAGTGCGGTTTATTAACGTGAAGAGGAAAAAGAAAAGAGAAATCCCGTGCATGAATAACAATTCACATGTTTGATGTTATGTTATATCACAAAACAGCGTGAATATTATTGTCACATCTTATTGTGATGAATATAATGAGGAACAATAATCGATCTTAGACCGGAGGTTTTAACATGAGTGATCCTATACATCTCATTAATAGCTGGTCTGATGCACAGTTTATACAAACATTCGGCTCTTTGTTTGAAGATTCGGCATGGATTGCAGAGCGTTCTGCCGTCCTTCGGCCTTTTGATTCATTGGAAGAGATGATGCGTGTTATGACACAACAAATTCTGGCTTTGGAGCAGGAAGAGAAGCTGGAGTTGCTTCGTAAGCATCCGGACTTGGGGGCGCGAATCAGCATGAGCAGAAGCTCTGCCGAGGAGCAGACAGGTGCCGGTCTGGATTCACTCTCGATAGAACAGTATAACGAGCTTCGGCAGTTAAACAAAGAGTATACGATGCAATTTGGCTTTCCATTCATATTAGCAGTTAAGGGGCATACAGCTGCATCCATTCTTGAATCGATGCGAATTCGGCAGAGGAGAGGTCCGGAGGATGAATTCGGGACAGCATTAAATGAAGTCTTTAAGATAGCTGATATACGGTTGCGACAATGGCTTTCACAGTGCGGGGCGGATCTTGAGAATGATGAAAAGAGAAGATAGAAGGTGATGGTATCCGATGCAACTAAATGCAGGCCGAATTACTACACATGTGCTGGATACATCCAAAGGTGTCCCTGCCTCAGGAGTGCGGATTGAACTGTACGTTGTAAAAAGGTCGGGAGACGTGGAATGTAGAAGTAAGGTGGCGGAATCGCGTACGAATAAGGACGGGCGTCTGGATGCACCTTTGCTGCGGGAAGGGATGCTGGAAGAGGGTGAATACGAACTGCGTTTCCATGTAGATCGATATTTTGCACAAGGAGCTCAAACGGAGAAGGGCAATGTTTTGTGGACTGTGGTGCCCATTCGTTTTGCAGTGATGGACGCCGTGAGTCATTATCATATTCCCTTATTGATTGCACCAGGGGGATATAGTACTTACCGGGGAAGTTGACCTTTCACATATCCGATTAGATTCAGGAAAGGGGGGAGCTGCATGTTAAATCAGATGCCGATGGGGCGAAACGCAATGGTAACTACACCACATTATCTGGCAAGTGCGGTGGGGAGTTCCATTCTTCATCTGGGGGGCAATGCCTATGATGCTGCTGTGGCCGTGAGTGCAGCCCTTGGTGTAGTGTTCCCGCACATGACGGGGCTTGGGGGAGATGCATTTTTCCTGATTCACGACGGGGCAAGCGGTGAGGTTACGGGCTATAACGGAAGCGGTCGCTCGGCTGAAGGGCTCCATGCAGAAACGTTTAAAGCTATGGGGCTCAAAGCGATACCGCAGCGGGGGGTACTCAGTGCCATCACCGTTCCTGGGATGGTGGATACGTGGTGGGCGGTCTGGTCACGGTACGGCAGGCTTCCTTGGGCACAATTGCTTGAACCCGCCGTGCAGTATGCAGACGCAGGTTGCCCTGTATCCCGTGATCTGCGGTTCTGGATGGAACGGGATGAGGAATTGATTATGGGGCATACACCGCTTCGAGCGGTCTTTGCCCCTGCTGGCACCCTTTTGCAGGAAGGGGGGATTTTCGTTCAGAAACAGCTTGCCGCCTCCTTAAGACTTATACAGTCCGAAGGGCGGGATGTATTCTACACGGGAGAACTAGGCAGACAATTAACGGCAGCTATTCGGGAAGACGGAGGGATGCTTGCACGAGCAGATTTCGCTAATCATCAGGGCGAGTGGGTGAAGCCTATCGGCACATCGTATCGTGGTTACGAGGTTTATCAGCTGCCGCCTAATTCACAAGGGTTCTCCTTGCTGATGATGTTGAACATGCTGGAGCATGTAGATCTGTCTGTTGTGGCACGTACGTCACCTGAATTTTATCATCTGATGGTCGAAGTGGTGAAAAAGGCTTTTAAGGATCGAGATCGGTATCTGACTGACCCGGATTTCAGAGAGATCCCGCTTACCCATCTGTTATCCAAACCCTATGCACGGCAGCTATGGAATGAAATCCAGTCTGCGCCGTCTACTGCACAGCCATTTTTGTCTCCAATCTTGGGGCAGGATACCGCTTATGCTGCAGTGGTGGACGCTGAAGGTAATGCCGTCTCCTTTATCCAAAGCTTGTACTATGATTTTGGCGCAGCTTATATCCCGGGCAATACGGGGATTTTAATGCAAAACAGGGGTTCTTTTTTCTCTCTGGACACGAAGGAAGCCAATGTTCTCGAGCCAGGCAAACGTTCTTTTCACACGCTCATGCCAGGTCTGGTGATGCGTAACGGGAAGCCCGTTATGCTGCTTGGTACACAAGGTGGAGAAGGGCAGCCGCAGACGCAGTTATCTGTTCTGACTGGGGTTCTGGACTATGGTATGAGTATTCAAGAGGCGATTAACCTGCCACGCTGGCTATATGGTCGTACATGGGGTGAAAAGAGTGACACGATGCGAGTGGAAAATCGGTACCACGATGATGTGTGTACTGCTCTTGCGAAATGGGGGCATAAGGTTGAAGCCAGAGCGCCATGGGATGGAATTATGGGACACTCACAGGGGATTGTCATTCGGGAGGATGGCCTGATCAGTGGCGCAGCTGACCCCAGAGGGGATGGAATCGCGATTGGCTGGTAGTTACAGAGAAAGAGCATGAGGTAGAGAACGAACAACACAGGACAAATAGACAAGATAGAACGGGGATAGGGGAGATTGGCATGGGAAAGATTCTTCTCAAAGGCGCACAGCTCGTCACTATGAATGCGGAAGAAGATGTATTTACGGGAGATCTGCTCATTGAAGATAACAAAATCAAAGAAATTGCCTTACACATTGATGAGACGAGGGCAGATCAGGTCATTGATGCACGAGGGAAAGTGCTGCTGCCCGGCTTTATCCAGACCCATATTCATCTGTGCCAGACGTTGTTTCGCGGACGTGCGGACGACATGGAGTTAATGGATTGGCTTCGCAAACGCATCTGGCCGTTGGAGGCGGCGCATGATGAAGAATCCGTATATTACTCGGCGATGCTCGGGCTAGGGGAACTGATCTCCAGCGGTACAACGACGATTCTTGACATGGAGACGGTGCATCATACGGAATCCGCGTTTCAAGCGATGGCACAGAGCGGCATTCGGGTGATCTCAGGCAAAGTGATGATGGATCATGGGGATGAGGTTCCTGAACCTCTGCGCGAAAATACGGCGGAGTCACTACAGCAAAGCGTTGATTTGCTGGAAAAATGGAACGGTTTTGGCGGGGGCCGCATTCAATATGCTTTCTGTCCACGGTTTGTCGTATCCTGCACAGAGGAATTGCTGGTGGAGGTGCGTGACCTCTCCAATAAATATCACGTTAAGGTGCACACTCATGCCTCCGAGAATCGTGGGGAGATTGAACTGGTAGAACATGAACGAGGTATGCGCAACATCGTCTACCTTGATCACATTGGCCTGGCTACCCCTCGGCTCGTGCTTGCTCACTGTGTGTGGCTGAGTGAGGAAGAGAAGGAGATTATTCGCAAACGTGGTGTAAAAATCACCCATTGTCCCGGTTCCAATATGAAACTTTCCTCCGGGATTGCGGACATCCCCGACCTGTTGAACCGGCAGATCGCAGTGGGGATCGGGGCAGATGGTGCGCCATGTAATAATAATCTGGATATGTTCCAGGAAATGCGTATGACGGCTCTGATTCAGAAGGTGCCGCATGGGCCGACAGTGATGGATGCCAGAACGGTACTGCGTATGGCAACGATGGGTGGTGCGGAAGTGTTAGGCATGTCCAGAGAAATCGGCAGTCTCGAAGTAGGCAAAAAAGCAGATATGATCCTGCTGGATCTCGATGATTTTCACACATACCCATCCTATGAAACCGATATTTATTCCCGTGTTGTCTATTCAGCAACTCGTAGCTGTGTGGAAACCGTTATTATCGATGGCAGCGTTGTGCTGAGTAGTCGTAAGATCCAGACAATTGACCGCAATATCGTACTGCGAGAGTCGAATAAAAGCATTGCCCGTCTCATGAAACGCATGTAATCGAAACGTACACGTACACCAGCTTTTCCGGCCTATTAATTTTCTAATCCCGAGAAGGATGAATGGCAGAAGGTAGAAAGGTGGCGGCTCAGATGGAAATGCATGATCTGTGTGCTATTGCGACTCGGGAAACTCGAAGCGTGCTCGCTACTGCGATTAAGGTGGAAGGGCATGCTTATCGTAAACAGGGCGTCTGCATGATCATTACCGAGGACGGCAGGATGTTTGGCAGTATCAGCCCGGGCTGTCTGGAGAGTGATCTGCAAATGCGGGTGAGCCGGGTACTGGAGACGGAGCAATTCGAGCTTGCTACTTACGATATGCGACCCGAAGATGACTTGTCTTGGGGTGAAACGATCGGCTGCGGCGGTCTTGTGGTCGTGCTGATTGAGCCAATTATCGGGGAATTGCGTTACATTATACAACAGATGCAGCTAGTTTTGGATACTGGTTCAATGATCTCTTTTGGTCGAACATTTAATGAAGGTTACAGTGACGTCCAATATGAATGCTCAAGAATAGAATCGAGTCATTGGATAAAACCATGGAATATTTCTCATCCTCACTCATTCACTTCGCACTATGCTCCCAAACCGCGTTTGATCATCGTTGGAGCCGGAAATGACGTTGTACCGGTTGCCAGATTGTCTCAGTCCGCTGGATTTCGTGTAGTCATCACAGATTGGCGAGATTCCTTCTGTACACCCGAACGTTT
Source organism: Paenibacillus amylolyticus (assembly GCF_051136285.1). Classification (GTDB taxonomy): domain Bacteria; phylum Bacillota; class Bacilli; order Paenibacillales; family Paenibacillaceae; genus Paenibacillus; species Paenibacillus amylolyticus_F. The sequence goes on from NZ_CP194938.1 coordinate 258,486, forward strand.
TCCTGAAGCAGTACTGATACAGGGGTTTCCTCAGGAGGTTTTCTCGCAACTAAACATTAAGGAACAGGATTATATCCTTCTGATGAGCCACCAATTCCCGCGGGAACGAGAGATGTTAGAACTGCTGGCGGGCAGTCAATATGCGTATCTCGGCATTATGGGTTCACGTACCCGTACGGCTCGTTTACTTGATGGATTGCCGCCGCTGGATCATGTGCATAGTCCGGTTGGTTTGTCCATCGGGGCAGCCGGACCGGAGGAGATCGCGATCAGCATTGCTGCTGAATTGATTGCGGACAGACGGATAAGAACGACCAGGAATTCCGCGTTGATGGTCAAAAAAAGGAGCGGAGCTTATGCAAACGACAGGTATCGTTCTGGCGGCGGGTAAGAGCACCAGGCTCGGACGAGATAAACTCTCGGTCACCATGCCGGATGGAAGAGCGCTGGCGGCATGGACACTGGAAGCCGCCCTGAACTCCGGTTTGGATCAGGTTGTCTGTGTGGTCAAACCGGAGGACAGCCTTGAATGGGTGTCCGAGGTATGGCTTCGAACATCCTCGTACACGTATAATTCAGAATCCAGATTCCGCATTGCATTATGCAGAGATTATGCCGGCGGTATGGCGAACTCTCTTCACTGCGGTATATGGACAGCCATGGAGTACAGGCCGAAAGGCGTTCTGATTCTGATGGCAGATCAACCCCTTCTAACGACAGAGGAGATCAATCATGTCGCTGCGGTATTGGGTGATAACCCCATGTGTGATTATGTATCGGGCACGGAAGGTGAGGGAGGTAAACCGCCGGTTGCTTTTCGCTCCCACATGTTCGGTCCGTTGTTGTCCCTGCATGGAGACGAGGGAGCACGTAAAATGCTTTGCAACCCAAAATACCAAGGTGTTCAAGTGACTTTACCCCAAGAGAGCTTCTGGGATGCTGATACAGAGCCGCAATTGCAACGGATTTTGAATTATGCAGAAGAACGGATGTGGAGAGAAGCCTGAGAATAAGACATCTTGCAACACGTTGCAAGAAAGCCCAAGAGTTTTAAGGGAACTCAGAAGAATAAAGGAGGGGGAGCCATGGTAACGCCGAGATACGGCTCTGGTACACTGCCCTCTGTGTGGCAACCGGATAGTCTGCAAGAACTGCGTATCATTCGAGAGCGGCTTGAAGGAAGGTGGTGTTATGCTGCCGGAGGAACGTTGTTGCGAACCCAGTGGGAATCAGAAGTGAAAGTTCCACCTGAACATCTGGTTAGTTTGGCCCGCATTCCCGAGATGAGCGGAATATCTCTCCAAGGGGATGAGATTGTGATTGGAGCCATGACCCGTTTAAAGGAATGTGTAACAGATCCTTTGCTTCTGCGGCTTCCTATCTTGCACGAGGCTGTCTTGGCCATTGCAGCTCCTTCTGTACGAAACCTGGCGACCATCGGTGGAAATATCGCATCAGGTGTCGGGGATTCGTTACCGGCTCTGCTTGTGTATGACGCGGAGCTACATTGGCTGACCTGCCATGGCATGGAGACTCAAAATGTGAGGTCATGGCTATTAGATGGACGGGATACAAGGCTGAATGCAGAAGATGTATTAGTCTCCATTCATATTCCGTGCAGCCGTGTGAGAGGAGACCTGACGTCTTGTGATTCGGAGCAAGGCATTTACGAGTCCGATCAATCTATCCCGGAACGAAATCAGCAAATATCCTTTTACCATAAATTAGGCCGTAGAGAGGCATTTACTGCCTCACTTGTTACCGTAGCTTTTCTCGGGGAGTTTGACCCGGATGACAGACAATGGAAACGGATTGCGATTGCTGCTGGTGGCGGATCGGGTATAGCGGTGAGACTGACTGAGACGGAGCAGTGGCTTCGATCAGGAAAAGCAGATGCTGCTCAAGCTGCCGGGCTTGCAGCCCATGTTGCTGGCGAATTTGCATCCTATACGGATGCTTTTGCAACCGAAACTTACAGGATACAGGCAGCAGGAAATTTAATTGGAGCGGGTCTATGGCAGGCTTTTCAATCCATTCGTATCTAGGATGCCTAAACCTGAGCAGTATCTATGTCGTTATGTCATCTGGGCATCTACCGGAATCGACAATTCGAGGCTCGAAAAAAGGAGCAATGGAAGGGGAGAGACATCATGCTGATTAACCGGGAACAGAGCGGGAAACGCTGGCACCTGCGGCCGGATGGCCCTCCAAAGGTAACGGGGCAACTACAGTATCTGACCGATATGACCTTGCCTGACATGATCTATGGTAAAGTGTTGCGAAGTGTGTATCCCCATGCACGGCTGCTGTCCGTCGATACATTGGAAGCGGAGGCGATGGAGGGGGTATATGCCGTGTTAACGGCTAAGGATGTCCCTGGGCTTAACCGATTCGGGATTGCGACACCGGATCAACCCGTATTCTGTGAGGATGTTGTTCGCTATGTTGGTGATGCGATTGCCGCTGTTGCGGCCGACTCACCCGAACGTGCTTTACTTGCCTTGGGAGCCATTCGGGTGCAGTATGAGGAGCTTGAACCGTTGGACAGCACGGATGCTGCACAAGCTGCAGGTGCGCCGGAACTGCATCCGCATGGTCCCGGCAATGTGTTGCATCGCACAGAGATTAAACGAGGAGATGCCCAGCAAGCTTTTGACACATGTGATTATGTTGTAACGGAGACCTATTATACCCCGAGACAAATGCATGCATATATGGAGACAGAAGGTGGCCTGTTTGTCCCGGATGAGGAGGGACGTCTTCATGTCTATGCGGCAACGCAGCATGGATATAAGGATCGTATGCAGCTCGCACGTATTATTGGTTGCCCGGAAGAACATATTCGAGTGGTGTCGTCACCCATTGGCGGCTCGTTTGGCGGGAAGGATGAACTGAACGTACAGCCTTACGGTGCGCTACTTGCGTTAAAATGCGGCCGTCCTGTCAAGATGCACAACTCGCGCAAAGAGTCGGTACGGGCAGGATTGAAACGCCATCCGATGAAGATCGAGATGCAGACGGGCATGAGCCGTGAAGGCATTTTGCAGGCGCATCGGGTTCGTATTACGGCAGATACCGGTGCCTATGCAACGCTTGGCGCACCAGTATTAAACTTCTGTACCGAGCATTGTATGGGGCCGTATGTGATTCCGCATGTGGATGTAGAAGGTGTATCTGTATATACGAATAATGGACTATCAGGGGAGTTTCGAGGTTTTGGAGGGAATCAGGCGATCTTTGCGATGGAAGGTCAGATGGATCGTCTGGCACAAATGATCGATATGGACCCTTGGGAGTTACGCAGGCGTAATTTGCGGCAGAAACATGATCCAGGACCCTTGAACCAGCGTATTTTGCCCACGGATGGACTATCTCAAGTATGGGAAGCGATACACCGCTCGGAACTATGGCAAAAGCATCTTCATCCCCAGGTGGAATTGTCACTTCCTCCATGGATCAAACGGGGAGTCGGTGCGGCCATCGCAATGCATGGAGCCGGGCTTGGTTACGGCATTCCAGACCCTGCAGGCGGACGATTGTCTCTGAATGCCGAGGGTAAGATTGAAGTGGCTTTCAGTTACGAGGAATTTGGGCAAGGTCTTGTAGCCACGCTGGAGATTATGCTCTGTGATCTGTTCCAGTGCCAACCATCGGATCTGAGCATTGTTATTGGGGATACAGATCGTGTGCCACATAGCGGCTCCAGTACGGCATCCCGTTCCACCACGATGGCTTGGATGGCCTTGCAGCGTTTGCAGCATGGTTTCCGCTCCAAGCTGCTTGATGTTGCTTCAGAAATTACAGGGATCTCTGCGGCGAAGCTGGTGACAGGACCAGGGGGAGTATGGATAAAGACAGAGGAATCTGTATCAGCCTCTTCCTGCCCAGTCGTTTCCTATGGTGAGCTTGTGAAGCAGGGTGAAGCGCAGGAGTGGATTTTTGATACCAGCTTTCATTATCCCACCACGCCGGACGATGTTATGGGGGGGCATTACCTCTATACGTATGCCGCGGTGGTTGCGGAGGTAGAGGTCAATACACTGACCGGCGAAACCAAACTACTGGATACACGGCATATTGTGGCTGCAGGGCCGATAATCAATCCGATGGGGTATGTAGGTCAAATTGAGGGCGGCAGTGTGATGGCGCTTGGATTTACGTTAACCGAGGATGCCGTCATGCAGCATAGTCGTTATGTTACAGCCAATCTGGACACCTATTTGATTCCAACGATTAAGGATATCCATACGCAGCTGGAAGTAGAAGCGATTGAAGATTTACCTGAAGGAGATCCATTCGGACCGAGAGGCATTGGCGAGATTGGTTCCGTTGCGCTTGCACCAGCTATTACAGCGGCGATTCACCAGGCGACAGGTGTATGGGTTAATCGTCTTCCCGTGCCGCGTGAAGAGTTGAGTAAGGGACTAAGTGTTCTTTTACCAGAAGGAGTGAAGCCATCATGATCAACCAACCCCTCAAACCGGAATGGAGCGCTGTGGTGAATGGACAGTCAAGACAACTCATCGTTTCCCCTGGAACCCGACTTGTCGATATCCTGCGGAATCAATTACAGCTAACCGGAACCAAGGTGTCCTGTGAGGTTGGACGCTGCGGTGCATGTATGATCCTTATGAATGAAGAGCCGGTCAATGCCTGCCTCGTTATGGCTTATCAATGTGAGGGCAGTGAGATTACGACAATTGAAGGACTTCATGGTGAGAAAAAGGGAGAGCTTCACCCGATTCAACAAGCCTTCGTGGAAGAAGGCGGATTCCAGTGTGGATACTGCACCCCGGGTATGATCATTTCCACCAAGGCTTTACTGGACGAGTGTGCAAATCCTTCGCAGGAACAGATTGAATCGGGGTTATGCGGCAATCTCTGTCGTTGTACAGGATACGGCGGGATTATACGGGCGGTAAACAGGGCAAGTGAGCGTTGCGCAGCCAAAGGAACGATTGAAATTCCGCTGAAAGAAGACGTTAGCAGATCAGCAGTTAACATTTTACAAACAGATGTTGCTGAAACCTGACTATCCGAAGCAGAATCAAAGCTTAAGTTTTACGCAAAATTCTGGTAATATTAAGAATAATAGAGAATTTTCTGCGAGTGAGAGATAGAGCTCTGCACGTAGAAGGTTCTTATTTTTTTGTGGGGTGATTACTATGAAGAAAAAACATTTGTTTCTCGGTGCAGTGGTAAGTCTGCTTCTGATTATGCTGCTCGTAAATTACGTTGAAAATAATGAAGCCGTCGTAAATACAAGCCAGTTTGTCGAAAGTTATGGGGGCGATCATGGAACTTACAAAGCAACCGTAACGTTTGAGATGATTCCAGCGAAAAAAGCAAGCAACGTAAAAGTTCTGGTTGTATACCCGAACAATACGATCGAATATCATGATGTTCTTTCATCTAATGGACACTATCGTTTGGATATAACAAAAAACGTGGAAGAACTCGTCTTGGACAACAGCAATGATACGTCACCGGAATTCATGATTACTTGGGTGTCAGGAAATAAAAAAAGAATTAAGTATGTTTATTCGGGTGTCAGATGAATGAAGAGATTAGATACATAAGGATGCATAAAGTATGAAAAAACAAAGTTTATGGACATGAATAGAACCGTTTTCGTTATGTTTTTTGTGAAGTATTATTTTAGTGAACTCATAGATTTATACTGAAAAATAAAGCATTTACCGAACAAAAATAACCATATATTTACAACTAACTCCGCTCGTGATATGTTTACATATGAAAGCGTCATCATGATTAGAGTTATGCACATTTCGCTCTCACATTTCAAATGGAAAGGGAGATGAAAATGAGAATCGGAATGAAGATGGGAAAAAAGATTGAATGGAGGAGAAGGGTTCAAAAGATGCTTGCCGTGATGTTAGCATGTGTGCTGTTGTTTGGCATGCTGATTGTTCCTGCACCTGCGGCGCAAGCGAATGCCCCGCTGTTGACCATTGAGGGCGAAGATGCGGAGCTAACCTCGGATTTGCAGGTGGTTAACCAAATTTACGGACAACCTAAACCTGGCTATTCGGGCAGCGGATTTGTCTGGATGCAGGGTTCGGGTACGATCACCTTAAACGTGACTGTTCCCGAGACAGGAATGTACAGCATTTCTACCCGCTATATGCAGGAGCTTAGCATGGACGGCAGGCTTCAATATTTGGCGGTAAACGGGGTAACTAAAGGTTCTTACATGCTTCCGTACACGACGACGTGGTCGGACTATGATTTTGGTTTTCACAAATTAAATAAGGGCAGCAATAGTATTCAACTGAAGGCTGGCTGGGGGTATGCTTATTTTGATACATTTACAATCGATTATGCCGATCTTGATCCGCTAAATGTGCAACCTGTACTCACGGATTCTCAGGCTACACCGGAAACACAACGATTAATGGACTATTTAACGGAGGTATATGGACATAACATCATTTCGGGTCAACAGGAGATCTATGGAGGAGGAAATGACGGAGATTCGGAACTTGAATTTGAATGGATTCATGATCTGACAGGTAAATATCCAGCCATCCGTGGTTTTGATTTTATGAACTATAACCCGCTTTATGGCTGGGAAGATGGTACAACCGATCGCATGATTGATTGGGTCAATAACCGGGGAGGAATTGCAACCGCATCCTGGCATATCAATGTGCCGCGTAATTTTAATACGTATCAGCTTGGCGATTTTGTGGATTGGAAAGAGGCGACCTACAAACCGACCGAAACGAATTTTGATACAGCCAAGGCTGTAATCCCGGGTACGAAGGAATATCAATACGTCATGATGACGATAGAGGATTTGGCGGAGCAGCTGCAGATATTACAGGATAACGATGTGCCGGTCATTTTCCGTCCTTATCATGAAGCAGAAGGGAATGGAGGGTTGAATGGCGAGGGAGCCTGGTTCTGGTGGGCTTCTGCTGGAGCGGATGTGTATAAAAAGCTCTGGGATATGATCTACAAGGAGCTGACCGAAACGTATGACCTGCATAATCTGATCTGGACGTACAACAGCTATGTATATAGTACTTCTCCGGCTTGGTATCCTGGGGATGATCAGGTAGATCTAGTGGGCTACGACAAATACAATACGATCTACAACCGTTATGATGGATTGTCGGGTGTTCCAAATGAGGATGCGATTAGCTCTATTTTCTATCAGCTGGTGAACCTGACCAATGGCAAAAAGATGGTGGCAATGACAGAGAACGATACGGTTCCGAGTGTGAAGAATCTTACCGAGGAAAAGGCGGGCTGGCTCTATTTCTGTCCGTGGTATGGTGAGCATCTGATGAGTGATGCATTCAATTATCCGGCCACATTGAAAGCGCTCTATCAAAGCGATTACGTCATTACTCTGGATGAGTTACCGGATCTGAAGGTGAATCAGCCGAATCCAAGTGCGGTCATCTCACCCGGAAGTGCAACCTTTGATAAAGAAGCAAGTCATGCACAAAATATCACAATTTCTCTCACCTTGAACGGGCATCAGCTTACAAACATTTCGAAAGGAGCGGTGAATCTCGTATCCGGGCAGCATTATACGGTATCAGGATCAACGGTGGTGTTAAACCAGTCTTATCTCGCAACATTACCTTTGGGTCAGACGAGTCTAACTTTTCATTTTGACGGAGGTAATGATGCCGTTCTTAAGTTAAATGTAGTGGATAGTTCGGTTGTTGTTGTGCCACCTGACAGTAACTTAACGATTCAGGCCTACAATGGGAATACAAGCGCTTCGACCAACGGGATTGCTCCCAAATTCAAACTCATCAATTCTGGCGATACCGCCATTAACCTGAGTGGTGTAAAGGTTCGGTATTACTATACGGTTGACGGAGAAGAAGCACAGACCTTTTGGTCGGATTGGGCAACTGTTGGAAGTGCTAACGTCACTAGTACGTTCGTCAAGCTGGCGACTCCTGTGGCTGGAGCTGACTATTATGTGGAGGTGGGGTTCACCAGCAGTGCAGGTACGTTGAATCCGGGCGAAAGTGCAGAGATTCAGGCACGTTTTTCGAAAAACAACTGGTCGAATTACAACCAGGCGGATGACTATTCCTTCATGGCAGCGGGAAATCAATATGTGAATCATAACAAGGTTACCGGATACGTAAGTAATCAGTTGGTATGGGGAATTGAACCTTAAACAATAAAATCAAACAAGACTGGATCTGTTGGCTGCTCAACGGGTTCGGTCTTGTTTGATTCTGCTCGGAGAAACAAAAGTGGAATAAATTGGGTCAGGAAGTGAATATCATTACCATAACTAATATTATGTAAACTTATATTTTTCGATGTCATTCATAGACACAGTCTATGACATTGAGAAAAGATAAAGGCCTGATTAATATTAAAATGCACCCTCTGGTTAGATGGATTCAAGCTTGGAAAAATGATCTCAATTGCAGTGCGCAAATTCCATTTTATTAGGGCAGTTTAAACCGGGTGTAGTTTCCCGAAAATCGTTTTCGATTCTGCCAGAAAATGCGCAGTTGCTGCTTCTAACTTTTGCTCAAAACGGCACTCTTACTCAGGTTACAACACTCCATAATCCAAGCAACGTGACTTAATCTCTTGAACGGGGAATGGCAAGGAAAATGACCTTGAAAATTGGAAAAAATATTAATGTTAAGACGAGTGAAAAGGGAGCGATCCTTACGCTAAACTTGTCTCGAAATAAGTGGAAATCAACTAATTAATAAATGGGAAAATTAGCAAATAAATCGATAAGAGGTTGCTGCTACGCCGTTTATAGATTGATTTGATATGGATTTGCGATAGATTTTCAGATGACCTTCACGGTATGCTGTGAAAAACCAGAAGGGAAGTGGCAACCATGGAACGCGAACTGGCGTTGGAAATTGTGCGAGTAACAGAATTGGCGGCTTTAGCTTCTGCCCCTTGGATGGGAAGAGGCGACAAGAATAGTGCAGATGAAGCGGCTACTTTAGCCATGCGTGCCATGTTCGATTCCGTGTCCATTCGTGGCACGGTCGTGATTGGGGAAGGTGAGATGGATGAAGCCCCAATGTTGTACATCGGTGAAGAAGTAGGAAATGCAGAAGGGCCGGAGGTTGATGTCGCTGTTGATCCTCTGGAAGGCACAGAGATCGTAGCCAAAGGGTTGAACAATGCGCTGTCGGTCATTGCGGTTGCGGGAAAAGGTAATCTGCTCCACGCTCCGGACATGTATATGGAGAAGCTGGCTGTTGGTCCTGCGCTGGTGGGGAAGGTCAGCATTGAAGATCCCGTTGAGGTGACCTTGGAGAAGGCTGCAGCTGCTCTGAACAAAAACATCTCCGATCTCACCGTGATGATTCTGGATCGTGTGCGGCATGAGAGTACGATTAAGACGCTGCGGAAAGTTGGCGTGCGGATCAAGTTCCTTAGTGACGGCGATGTTGCCGGGGCAATGGCTCCAGCCTTTCCGGAAGCGGGAATTGATCTGTATGTTGGTTCAGGCGGAGCGCCTGAAGGTGTACTGGCTGCTGCAGCCTTATCTTGCCTGGGAGGCGAGATTCAAGGCCGCTTGATGCCTGCCAATGCAGACGAATTCCAACGCTGCTTGCAGATGGGAATTGATAACCCTTACAAGGTGTTAACGATGGAAGACATGATCGGAACCGAGGATGTTATTTTTGCCGCAACGGGAGTAACGCCGGGTGAGATTCTTGGCGGAGTACGTTATCTCGCAGATGACCGAGCGGAGACGGATTCGATTGTCATGCGTGCCAAAACCAAAACGATTCGTTTTATTCGTTCCCAGCATTTCCTGCCAAACAAGGAGGTATTGCATAAGGTTCGTAAACTTCAGGCGTCCTCCGAGCCATCGAATCGTATTCGAAAACTGACTAAAGCGATGGAACAGGCGGAATTCAACCAGTCTACCAAGGAAGCAACCGTAATAACGAATGGATAAGAGATGTTCTTCTTATTAATAGAAGTGACTATATACTACGTCATTGACAAATCAGAATGAGGAAAAGGGTTAATCCCGAATTCCTCATTCTTTTTGTTGTTTTAGCATTGACAACGGTTACATGGCATGAGAAAATGTACGCGCGTACATAAATGAATATTTTAGATGGTTTTTAACTTGCGCATTTCATCTGAAGGAGGTGAAAGACATGGCTTCTCGCAGAGAAGTCGCTGAGCTCGCCGGGGTTTCCGAAGCGACGGTATCCAGGGTTTTGAATGGCGTTGGACCGATCAGGGAAGAGACTCGCCGCAGGGTGCTTGAAGCATCCGAGAGGTTAGGTTACGTGCCCAGTGCACTTGCCCGCAGCTTTGCCAGAAGCAAGAGCGGCAATTTGGGCGTTGTATTGCCTTATGTTCCGAAGGCACATCTGTTCTCGGCCTATTTTTTCTCGGAAATGTTAAGTGGTATAGGAAGCAAAGCGAGAGACAACGGCCTAGATCTGCTGGTCATGTTCCAAACCGCAGGTGAGACCATGAATTATACGGATCTTTTTCGCAGACAGAAGATTGATGCCTGTATCATTCTTGGTGCAAGACATGATCAGGATGAGCTGGCAGCCATGCAGCAACTAGATCGGGAAGGCCATCCGTTCTGTGTGTTGAACCAGCATTTTGCAGGCGAATCGTTTACGGAAGTCGATGCTGATCATGTCGAGGGAAGCCGGCTTGCTATAAGCCATCTTGCAGATCAGGGGTATCGCAGAATCGCCTTTTTGAATGGGCCAGACAGCTATTCGAACAGTCAGGATCGGTTGAAGGGCGTGCGATTGGGTCTGCACGAGGCGGGCATGGAGCTGGATCCCGGCTTGCTGTTGGAAGGGAATTACAGCAGGCGGAGCGGTATTGCGGCGGCAGCCATTGTAGCTGAGCGTTTGCATGAGATTGATGCAGTGTTTGCAGCGAATGACCGGATGGCGATTGGCGTGATGCATGGCTTGCGGGAACGAGGGGTACGGACCCAGGATTTTCCGGCGTTCGTTGGTTATGATGACTCCGATGCGGCCGAGATGGCGGTTCCGGCGCTGAGCAGCATCAGGGTTCCTTTTTTTGAGATGGGAGAGCTTGCTGTATCCAAACTGATGCATGGTTCCAACAAAGCAACGGATGCCCTGGAAGTAAAAGAATATCATTCTAATGTTACTTATGACTCTCCAAGAACGCTGTTGCCCACTGAGTTGATTATTCGTGCTTCTTCCAGCCGACCTATTTGAGCTTAGCACACTTTGAAACGTCTGGAATTTTACTTCTATTCGGTATTACATCGTTTAAGCCGATGTTCAATCGTTATGTAAAATAATGCGGGTCGGTTATCTACATTCTATAAAATGTTTCTACATTCTATCCAAGGAGGAAATGAACATGTCAAAACGTCTTCGCGTAGGAATGGTTGGATACAAATTTATGGGGAAGGCCCATAGCAATGCCTATCGCAGTCTGCCGATGTTTTTCCCATCTGCTCCGCTACAGCCTGAAATGTCGGTCATTTGCGGTCGGAATGAACAGGGAGTTCAGGCAGCAGCCGACCAGTTTGGATGGTCGGAGAGTGTCACGGATTGGCGTGAGCTGGTCAAACGGGATGACATCGATCTCATTGACATTAATGCTCCAAGTGATGCTCATAAGGAAATTGCGCTGGAGGCAGCTCGTCAAGGCAAGCACTTGTTCTGTGAAAAGCCCCTCGCGCTTTCGTTGGCTGATTCCCGCGAGATGCTTCAGGCTGCAGAAGATGCCGGCATAACTCATATGGTTGGTTTCAACTATCGTTTCTCTCCAGCAGTACAACTGGCAAAGGATCTGATCGAAAGCGGACGTTTGGGCAAAATCTATCATTTCCGTGCGTTTTTCCTCCAAGACTGGATTCTGGACCCGAACTTCCCGCTCGTATGGCGTCTGCAAAAAGATGTCGCAGGTTCCGGTTCACATGGTGACCTCGGTGCACATTTAATTGACCTCGCACGTTTCCTCGTTGGTGAGTTCCAGGAGGTCATAGGTATGAGTGAAACGTTCATCAAAGAACGTCCGCTCGCTTCCGAGATGACAGGTCTTAGTGCCAAAGGAAGTTCAAGTGCAGATGCACCTAAAGGTGAGGTAACCGTGGATGACGCCACGCTGTTCCTGGCGAGATTTGCAGGGGGGGCGCTTGGCAGTTTTGAAGCGACACGATTTGCAGCCGGACATCGAAGCACGAATTCTTTTGAGATTAACGGCAGCTTGGGCAGTGTGCGTTTTGATTTTGAGCGGATGAACGAACTGGAAGTTTATTTTACGAAGGATGACGAGGATGTACAGGGCTTCCGCCGCGTACTCGCTACCGATCCTGCGCATAAATATGCCGAGGCTTGGTGGCCTGCGGGACATACGATTGGTTTTGAACACACGTTTACACATGAAATGTTGGAACTTGTAACCGCTATTTCGGAGGGCCGTCAGCCGTCTCCAAACTTCCATGATGGAGTTGCGTGTCAGGCTGTATTGGAAGCGGTAGAGCGTTCGGTAACGGAGCGCCGCTGGGTAACCCTTGAGGAAATGTAACGATGTAATGTAACGATGTAATAACGAGATACGGAAATCAAAATCGAATGAATCGAAAGCGAGGATCTAGCGATGAAAAAAGCACTGATTGTATGGGGCGGCTGGGATGGACATGAGCCAGAACAAGTCGCAGCCATTTTTGAACGTATTTTAAAGGAAGAACAGTTCGAAGTTGAAGTCTCCGATACCTTGGAGTCGTATGCAGACGCTGAGAAGCTTCTTGGCCTGGATCTGATCGTGCCCCTATGGACGATGGGGCAGATTGAGCAGGAACTGGTGAATAACGTTTCAGCGGCTGTACAGAGCGGTGTAGGCCTTGCAGGTCTGCATGGCGGCATGTGTGACGCGTTCCGTAACAACGTTGACTGGCAGTTTATGACGGGCGGACAATGGGTGGCTCATCCAGGCAACGATGGCGTGGAATACATGGTGAACATGAAGCGTGGCTCTAGTCCGCTTTTTGAACATATTGAAGATTTTCAGGTAAAAAGTGAGCAGTACTACTTGCACGTTGACCCGGCTGTAGAGGTGCTGGCAACTACTCGTTTCCCTATTGTATCGGGTCCTCATGCTGCGAATGGGCCTGTTGATATGCCTGTAGCGTGGACAAAGCGCTGGGGTGCAGGACGTGTATTTTACAATTCACTCGGACACCATGCAGACATCGTAGATATGAAACCTGTAACCGAAATGATGCGTAGTGGTTTTCTCTGGACAGCCGCGGGCAAAGAACTGGCGAAGAGCCGGACAACGGATGCAACCGAGGTGTACACAGGGATGGCAGACAACCAAACCTAATGTTTTACCGTTACAGTTAATTATCCTGGTCAATTTGTACATTTGTGATTTCGCACTTATATGACATCCATAAGAGAACTTTAAACATATATCAGATCCACGGCGAAGGGAGCAAGGGCATGAAAAAAATGAAAGTAGGTATTATCGGCTGTGGTAAAATCAGCGGCATCTACATGGAGAACTGTCACCGTTTCGAGGTGCTTGAGCTGGTTGCGGTCGCCGACCTGGATCGGAATCGGGCAGAGGAGCAGGCTGCAGCCTACAACGTTCCTAACGTATATACTGTGGACGAAATGTTTGCGAGTCCCGAGATTGAACTGATCATCAATCTGACGATTCCTGCCGTTCATGCAGACGTATGCATACGTGCGCTGGAATCAGGCAAACACGTCTATGTCGAGAAACCGCTCGCGGTTACCCGTGAAGAAGGGCAGGCTGTACTAGAAACAGCGAAACGTCAGGGTCTGCTGGTCGGCTGCGCACCTGAAACCTTCTTTGGTTCAGGTATTCAGACGGCACTGCAACTCGTAGAGGATGGTATTATCGGCAAGCCGGTAGCGGCAACAGCCTTCATGATGAGTCGGGGACATGAGTTCTGGCATCCTGATCCGGAGTTCTATTATGCAAGTGGTGGCGGACCGATGTTTGATATGGGGCCTTATTATCTGACTGCACTTGTACAATTACTGGGGCCGATTAAGTCGATTGCAGGAATGACAGGCAAGGCGATGACTGAACGAACGATTACGAGTGAGAAAAAGAGAGGCCAGATCATTCCCGTTGACATTCCAACACATGTCACCGGTCTGCTGCAATTTGAACAGGGAGCCATCGGTACGCTGATTACAAGCTTTGATGTATTTGGTGGAAGTGCGCTGCCACCAATCGAAATTTACGGGACTCATGGCACACTGCAAGTCCCTGACCCGAACACCTTTGGTGGTCCGGTACGTTATCGTTTGATAGGTGAACACGAATGGACGGAAGCTCCGCTGCTTCCGGGCTATCAGGAAAACACACGTGGCATCGGCGTGGCGGATATGGCCTATGCGGTTCACAGTGGGCGCACACATCGTGCCAGCGGCGAACTGGCTTATCACGTACTCGAAGCGATGTGGGCGTTCCATGACTCATCGGATGAACAGACTTTCTACAAGATGAAGAGTACATGTCAGCGTCCTGCTGCACTACCGGTTAATTTGCCGCTATATACACTGGATCAGTAAGGGCAACGGTTGGTAGTAGCCTATTAACATAATGAAAGCCTCTGTCTCAGAAATAGGGACAGAGGCTGTTTTGTATGCGAAGGGTCTTGTATACCAAGTGTACTTAGGGTTCAGTTAACTGTTCAGGACATCCAGTGACATGTATATCTAATCAAGGCTCAAATCCAGTCTGGCTAATATAGATTTCATGTTCTGCAAAACAGGCCTTCATACGTTCAACAACTGTTTGGTAGGCATCGGGTTGATACCAGTGCTGCATTCCGATCTCTTGATAAAGATTCTCCATCCCAAGTCTTCGGGTTCGTTTGCCTTCGCTACCGTCACCCATAAAATAATCATCAATGCATACGCGTTGAACGAGCGGCCGGAGCGTAGAGGCAAACTGTTCACTACTCGGCAGAACGGGGGCTATGGCAACCTGTGTAGGAATACCAGCATCTCTAAGTTGTTTAAGTGCATGGAGGCGGCCTGCAATGGGCGGCGCAGAGGGGGTAAAGTGTTTGCGTATATCATCTTGATCCGTCTCAACCGTCATGCTCACCCGCACACGTTCACCAAGCTGATGCAGAACATCGATATCACGAGTTACAAGAGGGCTACGCGTCTGCACCAATACAAAATCCGGCGGATACAGTAGCATCGTTTCCAGCAATGAACGTGTAATTTGTTCCCGAGCTTCGACGGGTTGATACGGGTCGGTGCTGGACGACATGAAGATGGTTACTTTGCCTTTCTTACGGGCACGCTGCAATTCTTTGGCGAGGATGCCGGAGGCTTCTTTTTTTACATCAACCCAGCTTCCCCAGTCTCCCTTGCGAAATAAGGAAACAGGCATCTGCCTGACGTAACAGTATGAACATGCAAAAGTACAGCCAGTGTACGGGTTTAAGGTGTGGGTGTAACCATTTAAGAAGCCAGTACCTTTATTTAATAACGTTTTGGGGAGTTTGTAGGTCAGTTGCGTCTTCATGGGCTGTCATGCCTTTCCCTATAATGTGAAGGAGTAACTCCCGTGTGCTTTCGAAAAACGGAAATGAAATATGCCGGATTAGAGATACCGACTTGGCGTGCGATCTCGGTGACGGTTAGATGTGTATGTTGAAGCAGGTTTTGTGCTTCGTTTATCCGCCTGGTCTGAATGTATTGCACGGGAGTCTGACCTGTTATGCGTTTGAACACCCGATGCAGGTGGTATGGACTCCCGTGGCTTGCAGCAGCAAGTACATCCAGCGTGAGCAGTTCTGCGTAATGTTTATTAATATACTCCGTCACCCCGTGAATCCACTCCTGGTCTGGTACTCGTTCTCCCGTAGGTTTACAGCGCTTGCATGGTCGGAACTTGTGAGCCAGCGCTTGCTCTGTATTTTGAAAAATCAGGACATTATCGGAGTTGGGTGCTCTCGATTTACACGAGGGGCGACAGAAGATACCGGTTGTCTGTACCGCGTAGAAAAACGTACCATCGTATGTGTGGTCATTTTGGATTATTGCATCCCAGTACTCCTCAGGAATCCATGGGGGTAGAGTATCATTTCGCTGCGTATGTTTCATAGGTTCACCTCTGTTATAATTATACCCTGCATAAGGAGTAAATCACGGCATTTCGGATTAAAATCGCAAGATATCAATATTGAAACATATAAGTTGAACTAATGATAAGTTCCACTTATATAGTAGAGAATACATGGTATTGAATCTCTATAAGCAATGTGAGATTAGCGCTTCCTTCATTCCTGCTGAGATATGCGCTACAATGTAGAGGATAGGTTATGAAACCGACAGTGTACTAAAGAAACAGAGATCCTATGATTTTAAGTAAATAACATATAACAGATATCTGATATCAGTCATAGACGAAAGAGGTAGATAGACATGGTTCGATTCGGTGTAGTAGGTACCAACTGGATTACAGAAAGACTGCTGGAATCTGCTGTTCAAGTAGAGGGTTTTCAGCTTACGGCGGTATTTTCGCGTACAGAAGATAAGGCTAATGCATTTGCAGACCGGTATGATGCCGCCTATCGTTTTACGAATCTGGAGGAGATGGCGGCCAGTGACACGTTAGATGCAGTGTATATTGCAACGCCAAATACGCTGCATGCGCAGCAGGCGGAGCTATTCCTGAGAAATGGCAAGCATGTATTGTGTGAGAAACCTTTGGCGGCTAATGCCGCAGAAGTACACAGCATGATTGAGACAGCGCGGAAGCATAATGTTCTGCTGATGGAAGCGATGAAGTCCACTCTTGTTCCGGTTTTTAAAAGTATAGAGCAGCATCTGTCCAAAATCGGCCCTGTTCGTAAGTACATAGCGGGTTATTCGCAATATTCCTCGCGTTACGATAAGTATAAGGAAGGCATCGTGCTGAACGCATTCAAGCCAGAGTTGGCAAACGGGGCATTGATGGATCTAGGTGTGTACTGTTTATATCCACTCATCACATTATTTGGGGCACCAAAGCAGGTTCAATCCCAAGCCATGATGCTGGACTCCGGTGTGGACGGGCAAGGCAGTGTGCTGTTGAATTATGAGGGAATGGATGCTGTCGTAACGTACTCCAAAATTGCCAATTCACATGTACCTAGTGAAATAATGGGAGAGCGCGGCAGTGTCATCATCGACAAGATCGGTTCGCCTGAACATGCAGAGATTCGGTACAATGATGGGACGGTAGAGGTTTTAACGGTGGAGCAGCAACATCCAGCGATGTATTATGAAGTTGAGGAGTTCATAAATCTGGTACAACAAGGGAAAAAAGAATCCGATATGAACACGTATGAACGCTCTTATCAAACGATGAAGGTGATGGATCAGATCAGACAGCAGATTGGTCTTGTTTTCCCCAACGATTAAACGAAACAGTTTACCAGGAAGGAAGCGAAATAGATGAGCCGAGAAGAGCAGAGGATCGCGAACGATCAGAAGAGCAGAGAAGAAGTGAAACATGCAGAAGAGAACGGCTTGGAGCTGTCACAGATTGTTTTTATCGGAAGAACTTTTGAGGAATATATGAACATGTTCCATCTGACTACGGATGAACTTGAAGGCCGTACAATCCTGGATTGTCCCGGAGGTGCGTGTTCGTTTAGCAGTCAGGCTCGAAAGCATGGGGCTTATCCGGTTGCAGGAGATATCGTTTATCAGTATGGCATCCAAGAGCTTGAGACCAAGGGATTGCAGGACATTGAACATACGATGAAACAAATGCAGGCAGTTCAAGGAAAGTATGTCTGGGATCAGTTTGGATCGATTCTAGGGTTGAAGGAAGAACGATTGCGTGCGGTTACGGATTGTGTAGCTGATATGAGATCTCATCCTGAATGTTATGTGCACACCGTATTACCTCAATTACCTTTTAACGATGAGCAGTTTGATCTGACCTTATCCGCACATTTTCTATTCACTTATGCAGATCGGTTAAGTTTTGATTTTCATATTCAGACCTTACTGGAACTGTTGCGTGTGACAAGGCAGGAGATTCGTATTTTTCCAACAGTAGATCTGTCGGGCAAGCGTTATGAGTTTATGGATGAACTGAAGGCGTCTTTAGAGAAAAGGGGCTGTGTGGTCTCTGAGATTAAAACGTCATATGAATTCCAGCGTAATGCCCATACGATGCTTCGTATTGTGAAGCCGTCATTATCATTGTATTGGAGGGAAATTAGATGAAAAAAGTGCTTATCCTTGGAGGTACCCGTTTCTTCGGTAAACGTCTGGTGGATCATTTGTTATGGGAAGGCAAATCAGAGATCACGGTGGCTACACGCGGGCAGACGGAAGTCGATTTTGGAGCGGAAGTGAAGCGAATTCGGATGGATCGGGAAGACCCACAGTCGTTAGCAGAAGCCGCACAGTCGGATCAATGGGATGTTGTATATGATAATATCTGTTACTCCCCGAATGAGGCGAAAGTTGCGTGTGAAGCATTTGCCGGACGTACCAATAGGTATGTGTTCACTTCTACGCTTTCGGTGTACGGGGAACCGAGACCGGGGTTTGTGGAGACGGATTTTGATCCGTATACTTATCCGCTGCAGTACGGCAACAAGGAAGACTTTACTTACGGTGAAGGTAAAAGGCTTGCAGAAGCTGTATTTTTTCAAACGGCATCCTTCCCGGTAACAGCGATGCGCATACCGATTGTACTCGGCATGGATGATTACACCAGAAGGCTTCATTTTCATATTAAACATGTGCAGCAGGGAAAACCGATCGGGATGCCAAATCCCGAAGCGGAGATTGGATTTATACATTCGACGGAAGCTGCTAGATTCCTTGCCTGGCTTGGAAATGTATCCTTGACTGGCCCAGTCAATGCCGCGTCGAAGGGTTCGGTTACACTCATAGAAATGATGCATTTGATCGAAACGGTGACAGGAATGCAGACTCAGATTATGAAGCAAACCGCGGACGAAGACATGTCGCCTTTCGGCGTGGAGCAGTCCTGGACAATGGACACAACTAAAGCAGAGCAGGCCGGGTATACATTTGAATCCCTTATGGACTGGCTGCCAGGTCTTGTGCGTGAGATTGCACTCGCGTTGCAGTCAGAACGATAAACTGTCAGGAGAAAGTTCCTATCCGGCATAAGTGAGCTAATAAGGCTCAACAGTAGATGAGTCACAGACATAAATTCATTATCAAAAAAATAGGACGAACCAGAGATATAATCTCAGGGACGTCCTATTTGTGGTGTGTATTTTTCGAATATCAGTTAATAGACAGTACTGAAGCAGAAGCACGTACTCGCAGCTCGGAAGGTAAAATGATCGTTTCAGCATCGGAAGTCAGTTTCCCTTCAATCCGGTCAATCAGCATCTGCATCCCCTGATATCCGAATTCGTATGCAGGCTGTGCAATGACGGTCAGGAAAGGATCGAAGGCAGAAGCCAGATCAAGGTCATCGAAACAAACAACAGAGATGTCCTCGGGTACTCTAAGTCCTCGCTTGCGTAACAGGCGGATAACTCCGATCGCCAGCATATTATTTGCCGCAAAAATAGCGGTAGGCTGCTGAGGTCGAGAGAGCAAGCGTTCCAACCCCTCATCATCACTGAAATCCCGATAGCTGGTACGGAGCACCAGCGAGGGATCAGGAGCAATCCCGGCTTCCCGAAGTCCTTCAATGTAGCCCTTTTCTCGCAGCCTGGCAGTCGAAACTTCTGAAGATCCGTTGACCAGCGCAATATGCTCGTGTCCAAGCTTTATGAGGTAACGCATGAGTTCTATAGCACCTTCACGGCTGTCTCCGGCAATAACATCTGAAGTGATGCCAGGCACAGTACGATCCAAAAACACAAACGGAATGTTTCGTGCTTGTAGTTGCTGTAGATGGTTGAAAGAACGGTCACCTGCAGGTGCAAAGAGAACACCATCTACCCGTGTCGACAGAATGGCTTCGACGTACTCTTTTTCTTTTCGATAATCCTCGTCACTGTTGCCAAATAAAACACGGTAACCCCGCAGATGTGCTGCGTCTTCAGCCCCGCGGGCAAGCGTTGTATAGAAAGGATTGGTGATGTCCGTAATAAGCAGAGATAACATCTGTGTCCGCTGCAATACCAGACTTCGTGCATTGGAATTCGGAATGTATCCCAGTTCATCAATGACTTGCTGCACACGTTCGCGTGTAGCGGTGCTGATGCGGCCTGTCCGATTAATGACTTTGGAGACCGTCATGGCGGAGACATTCGCTTGTTTGGCGATATCATAAATTGTAATCAAATGGAATCGAACCTTTCCGCAACATAGTCTTTTCATTCTATAGGATAATGACGATTGACAGCAAGGTAGGCACATGCTATGTTAGGGTTACCGGTAACCCTTTGCCCTATTTTAACAGTAAAACCAATCTTTCAATTGGTAAACACAAGTGCAGATTAGTTAAAAGTTCTATTGATTATCCTTGTAAAATATCTCGATAAGATCGTTTATACACTTAACCCTACAGCCGTTCTCGTTATTTTTCATAATGGTTCATTGTCCGCAAGGTGCAGTGAATGACATTTGATGATGATTAATGAGAGTGGTTTATTTTTTAGAGGAATGTAAACGCATTCAAAGTATTCAATCTTTCAAAAGTGTGGTTATCGGCAAATGTTCATCCGCTAGTCTGATTTGATTTCTTTTTCTTTTGTCGCTTATCGTTCAGTCAGAATATTCTCAATTCCATATGCATGTGTTGAAATGCACTAAAAGGAGGATTTTCTCGTATGACTCATCAGGATTATCGTTATGATCAGGCTTTCCCCAAGATTGGTATTCGTCCCACAATAGACGGCAGACGCAAAGGTGTGCGTGAGTCATTGGAAGAACAAACGATGCGTATGGCAACGTCGGTAGCTGAGTTGATCTCATCCGAACTTCGTTATGCCGATGGTTCGCCCGTCGAATGCGTAGTTGCCGAGACCTGTATCGGTGGCGTTGCCGAAGCAGCAGCCGCTGCGGCGTTGTTCAGCAGGTCCAATGTGGGTGTTACGATTACGGTAACGCCTTGCTGGTGTTATGGTACGGAAACGATGGATATGTCACCGTCTATTCCAACGGCCATCTGGGGTTTTAACGGCACGGAACGGCCAGGAGCCGTATATCTGGCGGCGGTGCTTTCTGCACATGCCCAGAAGGGCATCCCTGCGTTCGGCATCTATGGTGAAGATGTTCAGGACGGCGGTGACACGACCATTCCAGAGGATGTGCGTGAGAAATTGCTTCGATTCAGCCGTGCTGGACTTGCCGCAGCCACGATGAAGGGGCAGGCGTATTTATCCATTGGCTCCGTATCGATGGGCATTGCAGGTTCCATCGTGAATGATTCTTTTTTTCAGGAATATCTGGGCATGCGAAACGAATATGTGGATATGAGCGAATTGACACGGCGCATCGAAGAAGAAATCTATGACCCTGAAGAATACAAGCTGGCTCTGGCGTGGGTGAAGGAGAATTGCAGTGAAGGTCCGGATAACAACCCGGAGCATCTTCAGTCTGATCGAAAACGTAAAGAGGATGAGTGGGAGACCGTTGTTAAAATGACCCAAATCGTACGGGATCTGATGGCTGGTAATCCGAAGCTTGCTGCACTTGGATATGAAGAAGAGGCCATGGGACATCATGCCATTGTATCTGGTTTCCAAGGCCAGCGGCAATGGACGGATCATGCACCTAATGGAGATTTTTTGGAGTCCATACTGAACTCCACGTTCGACTGGAACGGCAAGCGCGCACCCTATCTAGTGGCTACCGAGAATGACAGTCTAAACGGAGTATCCATGTTGTTTGGGTCACTACTTACACATACGGCTCAGATTTTTGCGGACGTACGCACGTATTGGAGCCCTGATTCAGTGAAACGGGTGACTGGACATCAACTGGAGGGGCACGCTGCAGCGGGCATTTTACATTTGATCAATTCCGGTTCTGCTGCCCTCGACGGAACAGGGGAGCAATCGAGAGATGGCAAGCCGGTTCTCAAACCTTTTTGGGAGATTACAGACGAAGAAGTGCAGCATTGTCTGAAAGCAACCTCATGGAGACCGGCTTCCGTTGAATATTTCCGCGGAGGAGGCTACTCGGCTGACTTTCTGACCAAGGGCGGTATGCCGGTGACGATGACCCGTTTGAATTTGGTTAAGGGATTGGGACCCGTGCTACAGATAGCTCAAGGTTACACAGTGGATCTGCCAGAGGATGTTCATGAAACGCTGGATCAGCGAACCGACCCAACATGGCCTTCAACCTGGTTTGCTCCAATTCTCACGGGTTCAGGAGCGTTCACCTCGGTGTATGAGGTGATGAATCATTGGGGGGCGAACCATGGTTCAATCTCGTATGGACACATCGGTGCTGATTTGATTACGTTGGCATCGATGTTGCGTATCCCCGTTAATATGCACAACGTGTCTGAAGCAGATATCTTCCGTCCGCGGGCATGGGGATTGTTTGGCACAAGTGAGCCGGAGAGTGCCGATTATCGCGCTTGTAGCGTATTTGGACCATTGTATCGTTAGACGCTGAGCATAGGGGGAGTTCATATGGGCAATCAGGCGGCATATGTGCTGGCTGCCGATTTCGGTGCTGGTAGTGGTCGGGTAGTACGGGGCGCTCTGGACGGACGCCGACTGACGCTGGAAGAGGTTCATCGCTTTCCTAATAACCCTGTTCAGCTTCGGGATGAAATGTACTGGGATTTCCTTCGTCTATTTCATGAGCTCAAACAAGGGATACTCAAAGGCACCGAAGGTATAACGACACAGGTACAATCCATTGCTGTAGATACTTGGGGCGTTGATTACGGTCTAATTGATGGTGAGGGAAGATTACGCAGGAACCCGCGTCATTATCGGGATGCACGTCATGCAAAATCGATGAACGATGTGCTGGCGATGGTCAGTGAACAAGAGCTGTATTCGATGTCGGGTGTATTGCCTCAACAGATTAATACGATATTTCAGTTGTTCGGTCACCTTAAGGACAGTACAGCAGATGCTGATGCAGATACGCGTTTGTTATTCATGCCGGATCTGTTCCACTATTATTTGTCTGGTGAGCAAGCGTGCGAGTACACGATAGCAAGTACAAGTGGTTTACTTCATAGCGGGGAATCAAGATGGAATGAATCGTTAATAACACGTCTGGGGTTACCTGCATCGTTATTTCCAAGGTTAGTTCAGCCAGGGACTTTACTT
This sequence comes from Paenibacillus amylolyticus, assembly GCF_051136285.1. Taxonomy (GTDB): domain Bacteria; phylum Bacillota; class Bacilli; order Paenibacillales; family Paenibacillaceae; genus Paenibacillus; species Paenibacillus amylolyticus_F. The sequence goes on from NZ_CP194938.1 coordinate 281,725, forward strand.
GGTCATTTAACAGATGATCTGGTTCGAGAACTTCGCACCGGCCCCATGCAAGTCGTTTCCGTGGGGTCACATGATACGGCTTCAGCACTGGCGGCGATCCCCGCGACTGAACCGGACTTCGCTTTTATCAGCTGCGGTACATGGTCCCTTATGGGGATTGAACGAGAAACTCCTATATTGAGTGATCTTAGTCGTAATCTTGGTTTTACGAATGAAGGAGCCGTGGACGGTAAAGTGCGGACGTTGAAAAACCGATCAGGCCTGTGGTTGCTCCAGGAGTGCAAACGCCAGTGGGAACGGGAAAATCGCTTCTACTCCCATGAAGAGTTGATCCAGCTTGCTATATCAGCACGTGCGCATCAATCTGTGGTCTCGCCGGGAGATGGTGTTTTTATGAGCCCAGGAGATATGCCCGAACGAATTCGGCTGTATTGCAAGCAAACTGGCCAGGCTGTCCCTGAAACCGCTGGAGCCATCGTTCGCTGTATATTGGAAAGTCTGGCACTGGAGTTCCGGCAGACACTGGATGAACTTGAACACATTACAGGCACAAGGCCTCCTGTCATTCATATGGTAGGCGGTGGTGTGCACAATCGCATGCTCTGCCAGTTTACAGCAAACGCTGCAGGTGTTCCGGTGATCGCTGGACCCGTTGAGGCATCTTCGGCTGGCAATTGTCTGCTTCAGTACGTAGCTCTTGGAGAAGTAGGTGATTTGTCCGAAATTCGTGACATTGTATTGGCTTCTTTTGAACCGGAGATGTATACACCTCAAGAGTCAGATTGCTGGCAGGAAGCGTATGACAGGTACCAGCAAATCACCCGACTGAAACAACATCAGCAATAAAGGAGTGGGAGAAAACATGTCTGAACAACAGATTAGAGAGGAACTTACCAAATACGCCCGAAAGGCGGTAGCCCAAGGGCTTGTTGTTGGGCCAGGAGGTAACATCAGCGCGCGTTCTGGTAATACGATGCTTTTATCTCCAAGCGGATTTGCTTTGGAGGAACTGGAACCGGAAGAATGGATTGCCATTGATATTAAGACAGGAGAGACGCAAGCAGGTGCCACACGCCCTTCCTCTGAAGTGCTGATGCATCTGTTCAGTTATCGCGTGAACCCGGATATTCAGGCAATTGTGCATACACACCCGGCGTACACCATAGCCCTCAGTCTTGTTTTTGACCATCTTCCACATCTGTTTCCGGATCAGTCAGCACTGGTTGGAGATATCGGATTTGTGCCTTATGTGTTACCAACTACGAAGCTGCTCGCCGACGCAGTGGCTGCTAAGGTCAACGAACATTCTGCACTCATTCTTGTGAATCATGGACTGGTTACGACAGGTAAAAATCTGCGTGAGGCATATTACCGCACACAAGTGGTAGAGGAAAGTGCCAAGGTATATATGATCGCTAAGGCTGCGGGTGAACCTAAAATCCTGAGTTCCGAAGAATATAAAGAGATTCAGTCGCTTGAAAGCGAAGCCTATCGAGTTCAGTTATTGCAGCACCTTAAATCCTGATCTGGCACGGAGAGAAAGAGGCATAATCAAATCAATGCAGATACATGGGAGAACTTCAAGGATATGAGATTCGTCAAAATATGACATGAGTAAAGTAAATGTTACCCTTTTTCTCGACAACTATTGCATTACCCGAAATACCGAGTATAATACTGGGTAAATAGAAAGAAAAGGGGATGCAATAAACGATGAAAACATATGCTGAATTAAACTCTCTTCTTGTTGACGATTATCTGGATCTCCTGAACATTGCAAAACAACTTGGTGATGAGGAATGGAAAGACGCTATTCTACAAGCATTGAAAGAAGAAGTCGATGCCAACCATCACATGGATTCGACCGAAGTACGTGAGGATCTATGGCATCAGTTTGAAGATATTAATGAGCAGATGCACGAACTGTTGCTGCAATTGAAACAAGCCGATCACCCCGAGGAGAAAGAACAGATTATCGAGATGATCTGGGGACTGAAAATAGATCGTCATGCGATTACTCGCAAGCTTGAAACGATGAGTCGTGCCAGTGCCGGAACGCACAAGGGCTGAGATTAAACATTAAAACGTCAAACTTTTTCATACAGAAGAACCCGCATACGCCTTGGGAATGTATCTCAAGGGCTGTGATGCGGGTTTTATATTTTAAATATCATATGGGCTGATGAGCTGGTACCGGTTACGGTAGCAGACCTCGGCCTTGCCTAGAACTGTTTGGCGAAACGCTGTGCCTCTTCCATTCCTTTTTGTTTGATCTCCTCTGCACGATCCTTGTACTGATTATGTCCTTCGACAAAGATTCCATCCAGCTTAGGCACACCCAGGAATGACATGATGATACCCAAATAACGATGTCCGGATTCCATCTGAGCTGCGGGTCCTTCCGAGTAGACTCCGCCACGGGCTTGAATGTGCAATGCTTTTTTGTCCGTTAGAAGTCCTACCGGGCCTTGCTCTGTGTAACGAAATGTTTTGCCTGCTACACAGATTGAATCGATATATGCTTTGAGTACAGGCGGGAACGAGAAGTTCCAAAGCGGTGAGACGAATACATATTTATCAGCTTTGGCGAACTGATCGGACAGCTCGTTTAGACGCTGGACCTTGGACTGCTCCTCAGAGGTCAGGTCTCCTCCGGTTTGCAGTTTACCCCATCCACTGAATACATCTGCGTCGATATACGGAATATGGGAATGATACAGATCGAGATGAATGATTTCGTCTGAAGCATGACTTTCCTTGTACGCATCAATAAAAGCTTGGCCGGCAGCCATACTGAACGAGGTTTGGTGATCATGCGGGTGGGCCGTAATGTACAGTAGAGTAGACATATCAGGTGTCCTCACTTTCGAATGTAGGTTGGGGTCCAGTGACTGGAGTAGTATGATGTATAATGTCTGTTCTTATTCGTAAATGAAGGTGAGATACATGCGAGTTAGTGATCGTGAAGGCGAAGATGACTTGTATTCACATTTTGGCAAAATATAGTGATGGAATTCTTAATATATGTATAATATATAAGGACAAGTATTCTAGCGGAGCAAGCGATTTTCAATACAAGTGCAGCCAGCTGTGCACGAGAAGTTACATGTTTTATTTTCCAACCATATTAAGATGAGTGAGATGAATGCACATGGGAATGGACCTGGAGAAACAGCGATTAAGTATTGAAGCGGCAAAATTGTATTATCAGTCCGATTACAGCCAGCAAGATATTGCCTCAAGACTGGGCGTGTCACGTCCCACCGTATCCAGACTGCTTCAGTACGCCAAAGATCGAGGGTATGTGCGTATTGAGATTATGGATCCGCTGGAGGATATTGATATTATTGCTGGAGAGCTCAAAGCCAAATATAATCTGGAGACGGCCTTGGTATGTTTTGCACCTTTGAAGAGTGATGAGGAGATTCAGAAGCATATTAGCAAGAGAGCCGCGGACTATTTGCAGGAAACCGTGCAGGATGCGGACATTATTGGTGTGACATGGGGAACGACAATGTATGCGGTTGCACGTCAACTCAGACCGAAGCAGGTTAAGGGTGTTGAAGTGGTACAGCTAAAAGGGGGTGTAAGCCACTCCCATGTAAACACCTACGCGCCAGAGATTGTACATCTGTTTGCGGAGGCATTCCACACGGTTCCCAGGTATCTGCCGCTTCCGGTGATCTTCGATAATATTGAAGTGAAAAAAATGGTTGAGGCTGACCGTCATATCGGACGAATTGTTGAGCTGGGGAGACAGGCGAATATCGCCATGTTTACGGTAGGAACCGTGAAAGAGGATGCACTGCTTTTCAAGCTGGGCTATTTTAATGATCAGGAACAGCAACTTTTGATGCAGTCCGGGGCGGGTGACATTTGTTCACGGTTTTTCAACGCGGAAGGGCAACTGATCAGTGAGGAAATTAACAGCAGGACAGTTGGAATTGATCTGGCGGAACTGAGAAACAAGGAGAAATCGATTCTTGTCGCTGGTGGTGTACGCAAAATTGAAGCCATTCATGCGGCTCTGAAAGGCCAGTATGCGAACATATTGGTTACGGATCAGTTTACAGCGCAGGCTTTACTTCGTTTATAGGAAAGCGCATAGATGGGTTACACGTGTGGCTTATTAACCTTGTCTACCGCCCAATTTCATATTTAGTTCATCAATGACAACATCTGCCATGACATCCGGGCGGATGTTTTACTATGTAAGGCAGAAAATAAACGGAAGAAGTGGTTTTTCCTTTGATGTAACAGAAAGTTCATTATTGGATCAATAAATCACATATGAACATAAGTTCAAATTGATTTTTACATATGTTCATGGTAGTGTAAGGATATAAATTGATAAGGGAGAGATTCAATTGACTACATCACAATTAGCCAAAATGATCGACCACACGCTGCTTCGTGCAGACGCAACCCGTAATGAGATTACGAAACTGACCGAAGAAGCGAAGCAATACCAGTTTGCATCTGTATGTGTTAATCCGGGCTGGGTATCTTACTCTGCACAGCAGCTTCAGGGAACTGGCGTAAATATCTGCACAGTGATCGGTTTCCCTCTGGGATCGTCCACTTCCGAAACAAAAGTATTTGAAACGAAAGATGCCATTGCTAAAGGCGCAACTGAAGTCGATATGGTTATTAATATCAGCGCACTGAAAGATGGTCATGATGATATTGTAGAGCAAGACATTCGTGCGGTTGTTGAAGCTGCAGCAGGTACATTGGTAAAAGTAATTATTGAAGCCTGTCTGTTGACAGATGAAGAAAAGGTACGTGCTTGTCAAGCGGCTGTCAGAGCCGGAGCAGATTTTGTCAAAACATCGACAGGGTTCTCCACTGGCGGAGCAACACCAGAGGATATCGCCCTAATGCGCCGTACTGTGGGCCCTGATGTAGGTGTCAAAGCTTCTGGTGGCGTACGCAGCCTGGAAGATATGCAGAAGATGATTGAAGCAGGAGCTTCTCGAATCGGAGCAAGCTCTGGCGTGAAAATCATGCAAGGCGGCGAGTCTACTTCTTCCTACTAAAATAAATTATTCTCCTGAACCTTGTTGAAACGATGGCAGGGTTCAGGGGATTTTTACACAATACAATATCCAAGCCTGTTGTTAGCTCACATCTAATCCATTTTCGGAATTTATTGTAAGCGCTTTATAAAAATTTCTGAAAATTACATTGACCCAACTGTCTAATTATTAGATTTAATACCCTTTGAGCTGTGTATACAACGGGATTAACGATCTTCAAAGGAGTGATCACATGAAATACCTTATAGCCATTCTTGGCTTACTCGTTGTTTTTGGACTAGCTTATATCGCCAGTAACGGTAAGAAACAGATTCGATACCGACCGCTTGCGGTAATGATTGTTTTACAGATTGTACTAGCCTACGCTTTGCTGAATACGGAAGTGGGAACATGGCTGATTGGCGGTTTTTCCACTGTATTTAAAAACTTGCTTGATTATGCAGCTGAAGGGATTACCTTTGTTTTCGGCGGTTTGGTAAACATTGGAGCAGAAGGCGGGAGTGGTCCGTTTTTCCTGACTGTGTTAATGCCGATTGTGGTCATCTCTGCCTTAATTGGTATCCTGCAGTATATCCGAATCTTACCTTTTGTTATAAAATATATTGGTCTGGTACTAAGCAAAATCAACGGAATGGGCAAGCTGGAATCATATAACGCGGTTGCTTCGGCGATTTTGGGGCAATCTGAAGTGTTCATCTCCGTGAAAAAACAAATCGGGCTGCTGCCGAAACATCGGCTGTACACCCTCTGTGCATCAGCAATGTCCACGGTATCGATGTCCATTGTCGGCGCCTATATGACAATGATTGATCCGAAATATGTGGTGACAGCGCTGGTGCTTAACCTTTTCGGCGGTTTTATCATTGCTTCCATCGTCAATCCATATCAGGTTACGGAGGAAGAAGATATATTGGAAGTACGGGAAGAAGAGAAACAATCGTTCTTCGAAATGCTGGGAGAATACATTCTGGATGGATTCAAAGTAGCAATTGTCGTAGCGGCGATGCTGATCGGTTTTGTTGCCCTGATTGCCTTGATTAACGGAATATTTAGCGCTGTAATCGGTATTTCGTTCCAGGAACTGCTTGGGTATGTGTTTGCACCTTTTGCCTTTGTTATGGGTGTCCCTTGGAAAGAAGCGATTCAGGCGGGCAGTATTATGGCCACCAAAATGGTGTCCAACGAATTCGTAGCCATGCTGGATCTGAGCAAACAGACCGCATTGTCTGCCAGAACAACGGGGATCGTATCCGTTTTCCTCGTATCCTTCGCCAACTTCTCCTCCATCGGTATTATTGCCGGTGCAGTGAAGGGACTTCATGAGAAACAGGGCAATGTGGTGGCCCGCTTCGGTCTGAAGCTGCTTTACGGTGCATCGCTGGTCAGTGTGCTGTCTGCGATCATCACTGGACTGTTTTTATAAGTCGGATTATTGGAAGCTGGAAGGAGTGCTTAAGTTATGTCAACATTCAAAAGAGTGCATCTGATTGTTATGGATTCTGTAGGGATCGGCGAAGCGCCGGATGCAGCAGAATTTGATGATTTTGACGTCGATACGTTGGGTCACATTGCACGTGAACGTGGGGGTCTGAACATGCCGAATATGGCAAGTCTCGGACTGTCCAACATTGAACCAATTCAGGGTATCCCTGTTGCGGATAAACCTAAAGCGTATTACACCAAAATGCAGGAAGCTTCCCGTGGTAAAGACACGATGACAGGTCACTGGGAGATCATGGGCCTGTACATTGATACACCTTTCCGTGTGTTCGAGAACGGCTTCCCCGATGAGCTGATTCAGCGCATCGAAGAGAAGACAGGACGTAAGGTGATTGGTAACAAACCAGCCAGCGGCACGGAAATTTTGGATGAACTGGGTGCGGAGCATGTTGAAACAGGCGCACTGATCGTTTACACGTCGGCTGATTCCGTTCTGCAAATTGCAGCTCATGAAGATATCGTTCCTTTGAAAGAATTGTATGAGATCTGTGAGTTCTGTCGTGAAATCACGCTTGAAGATCCGTATATGTTGGGACGCATTATTGCACGTCCATTCGTGGGCGAGACGGGGAACTGGAAACGTACAGCGAACCGTCATGACTACGCGCTGAAACCGTTTGGCCGCACTGTAATGAATGAATTGAAAGACGGCGGTTTGGATGTTATTGCTTTGGGTAAAATTGCGGATATTTACGATGGCGAAGGGGTGACAAAGTCCGTTCGTACGGTCTCCAACATGGATGGCATGGACAAGTTGTCTGAAACACTGGATGAAGAGTTCACTGGACTCAGTTTCCTGAACCTGGTTGATTTTGATGCGTTATACGGTCACCGCCGTGATCCGCAAGGTTATGCGCAAGCCCTTGAAGATTATGATGCACGTTTACCAGAGATTTTTGCGAAAATGACAGACGATGATCTGCTGCTGATCACAGCTGACCATGGTAATGATCCAACCTACCGCGGCACAGATCATACGCGTGAATATGTACCGCTGCTGGCTTACTCCCCACGTTTCAGCGAGGGTAAAAAGCTTGAACTGCGTAGCACGTTTGCCGATCTCGGTGCTACGGTAGCGGATAACTTTGGAGTCAAACTGCCAGAGTATGGAAAAAGTTTCTTGAACGAGTTGAAATAGATTTGCGTATCACGAATGATGTTTGCATCGTTAAGGGCATGATCCTTATCAAGTTGATCGTAGCATAGGCAGAGAGGGCTCCGGGGTGATGTTTCACTGTTCCTGATTGAACCTGGATAATTTCATTGGACCTTGATGATATTCAATGGCAGTGAATTGTACCACAGGGAGCCAGCTCTGCACGTATGCTATGCCAGGATATAGTTATCGGAATGTACAGGTTCTATACGATGTGAGTCGGAACAAAAAAACAAGATGATTTTTATTGGAGGAGATTACATGAGTACACATATCGGAGCAAAACCAGGAGATATCGCAGAAACGATCCTTTTGCCAGGAGATCCGCTCCGCGCGAAGTATATTGCTGACACGTATCTGGAAGATGTTGTATGTTACAACGAAGTTCGTGGCATGCTCGGTTTCACAGGTACATATCAAGGTCACCGGATTTCCGTGCAAGGTTCAGGGATGGGGATTCCATCCTTTGCAATCTATGCAAATGAGCTTATTACCGAATATGGCGTGAAAAACCTGATTCGTGTAGGTACTTGTGGCGGAATGCAGGAGCATGTACGTGTACGTGATGTGATCCTGGCACAAGCAGCTTGTACGGATTCCAGCATGAACAAACATGTTTTTGGTGGATATGATTTCTCACCAATTGCAACCTTCTCATTGTTGAAGGAAGCTTACGACCGCGCTACAGCAAAAGGCATGAAAATTCATGTCGGTAACGTGTTCAGCTCAGATTCTTTCTACCGTGATGACCGTTCGGTGACAGAAAAATTGATGAAACACGGCGTGCTTGGCGTAGAGATGGAAACAACAGCACTGTACACCATTGCTGCGAAGTTTGGTGTGAACGCTTTGACTATCCTGACCGTAAGTGACCACTTGCTGACAGGTGAAGAGACTTCTGCTGAAGAGCGTCAAAAAACATTTAACGACATGATGGTTGTAGCGTTGGATACAGCGATTACCCTGTAAAAATATCGAAACTGGTGTTGAAGCATGGAGTGAAGGAACCGGAATTGATTCTGGAGAAGCGAAGCGTGCGCCTTTTTCCCCGAATTTCAACCATGCATAATGGTGATTCAGAGAAATGGGGAGACAACAGCGCTCGAAAGAACGATCTGGAGTCGGAACGTCTCCCGCTCAACACGTGTTCTGTACAATCAATTTTACACAAGGAGAGATTATCATGAGAATGGTAGACATAATTGCCAAAAAACGTGACGGAAAAGAACTGACAACAGCGGAGATCGATTTCGTTGTTCAAGGATATACACAAGGGGAAATTCCGGATTATCAAGTTAGCGCATGGGCGATGGCTGTATTTTTCAAAGATATGACGGATAAGGAACGTGCAGATCTGACTATGTCGATGGTAAACTCCGGCGAAACGATTGACTTGTCTGCTATCGAAGGAGTTAAGGTAGATAAACACTCCACAGGAGGTGTTGGTGACACAACCACTTTGGTGCTTGCACCACTCGTGGCTGCACTCGATGTACCTGTAGCCAAGATGTCCGGACGTGGTCTGGGACACACTGGCGGCACAACGGACAAGCTGGAATCCGTTGCAGGGTTCCACGTTGAACTGGAAAAAGAAGAGTTTATTCGTCTTGTAAACGAGCACAAGGTAGCGGTTATCGGCCAAAGCGGCAACCTCACACCTGCGGACAAAAAGCTGTATGCGCTCCGTGACGTAACGGCAACGGTAAACTCCATTCCGCTGATCGCAAGTTCCATCATGAGTAAGAAAATTGCAGCCGGTGCAGATGCGATCGTATTGGACGTCAAAACTGGCGCAGGCGCATTTATGAAAACAACAGAAGATGCTAAAGAGTTGGCACACGCCATGGTTAGCATTGGTAACAATGTAGGACGTAAAACGATGGCAGTTATCTCTGATATGTCTCAACCACTCGGACTTGCAATCGGTAACGCGCTGGAAGTCAAAGAAGCGATTCTTACGCTCCAAGGTAAAGGCCCGAAAGATTTGGAAGAGCTGTGCCTGGCACTGGGGCGTCAGATGGTGTTCCTCGCAGGTAAAGCAGATTCACTGGAGCATGCTGAAGAGAAACTCAAAGAAGTGATCCAGAACGGTAAAGCGTTGGAGAAATTCAAACACTTCCTGGCGAACCAAGGCGGAGATGCTTCTGTGGTAGATCACCCGGAGCGCTTGCCACAAGCACAATATCTGATCGAAGTACCAGCAGATCGCGACGGTTATGTAGCTGGAATTGTTGCGGACGAGATCGGAACAGCGGCGATGCTGCTTGGTGCTGGTCGTGCAACGAAAGAGTCCGAAATTGATCTGGCGGTTGGTTTGATGCTGAACAAAAAAGTGGGCGATGCAGTGAAAGCTGGCGAGTCTCTCGTAACGATCCACGCAAATCGTGAAGATGTCGATGCAGTAATTGCGAAAATTAAGGAAAACATTACGATCGCAGATCATGCCGACGCACCTGTATTGGTTCATGATATCGTAACGGAGTAAAAGGATAATTAAGGTAAATAAGTGGGATAGAAAAGCAGGGTGACGGTGCACTTTGTGACTTTCCTGCTGCCTGTAGTCCGCTAGACTACTACAAACTGCCGTAAGATCCCTTGCGGACATACAGTTGTAAATATTCAATTGTAAACATACAGGTGAACATAATCTAACAAAGAAGACGGAGCAGATATAATCTGCCCGTCTTTTTTATGTCAATTTAAAACTTTTTCACTTCTTTACTGAAATAAAGTCAGTGTCTAGGTTTGTTTCGCTGTGACGAGTTACTAACGAACGATTTAACAACTATTTTCCCAGCAGTGAGAGAGCCACTCTGAGGAGGTTTGAAAATTCTAACGATCACCAGAAACGCTATTTTGGTTAAATCAGGGCGTTAATTCTTCTAACGATCACAGCAAACCCTATTTCAAAAATTTAAGGTGATGTAGGGCATTTTTCTGGTGTTTTCAGCAAAATAAGCTCTCTGGTGATCGTTAGAATTTCAGGGCGCCTTTTTTCGCCTAAATAAGCTCGTCTGAGACCGTTAGAATTAAGAAGGGCGTGTTGGCGACCCTTTTCGTTAATTTTTTCAACTCGATGATGTTCTACTTCTTCTATCTTACTTACTTAACCTACTTACTTACTCACTTACTCACTTACGATCTTATCATATGCCTTAACGGAATCGGCGCTCGTGTAAATGTATGGAGAAGCTGGCTGATTAATCGGGGTTACGGTTGTTGCCCGAATCTCCAGTGTATCCTTACCATCCACCTGCGCTGAGCCGATGATACCACGAACCTGAACCCAACTATCTTTTTCAAACTGCTTCGCCTTCGGAAGGTGAATCATGACACCGAAAGGAGCCGCATCTGCCGGACAACACATGACGAGAAAACGTCCTAGCGCAAAATGAGATTGATGTTCCATGCTGTCGTCCCGATAAACGAATCCGGTAAGCATAATCTCTTTGCCCGTGAATTGGCGCTGGAACATATCAATGGTGCCTAGAGTTTCTGAAAATATTTCGGGATACACATGAATGATAGGTTCTGCATATAATTTTTTCGCCAATTCTGCAAATTCACGGCTATACTCATCCGGCGGTACAAACTGCACACTGGCAGATACTTCGGATAACTTGTCATTTTGCTGTTTTGTACCTTGCGTGACCGTATAATCTTGTACGCTCAACTTAGCAGCCGCATCTGGCAATGGATCTTTACGCCGAATTTCAGGCGGAGCATACGTCAGGGACATACCCTTCTGACTGGCCATCGAACTGCCCAAAGCGTGATCTGGGAGCAGAAAGCCAAGCAATAATGGTAGAGCAATCAAACCATAGACCATTGAGCTGCGAAAAACCCCGGAAGGAGGAGGATGCTCACAACCGCAGTCGAATTCATTTCGACCAAAAAGAGCATGCCATATCATAATCACAGCTATAAACAGGAGTGGAACTGCACAACCGAGAAGCAGCTTTTGCATCGTAGGAGCCAGATAATAATGGAGGGAGTTGCTCGATTTGAGGTGCATAATATAACCAGCCAAAGAGCCGATCCATCCTGCACGAATGAGGGTATGCCACTGAATGGAGGTTCGTTTTGCAAAAAAGCTGTTGTTCATTGCATGACTTGCACGAATCATGTTTTTCACTCCTTTCACCTATAGATCAGTTCACAAATCATGAAACCTTAGCCGGAAAATTAGTTTATAGCATTAATCATTAATGGCATTAATCAATTATACTTTTCATTATCATCGAACCTTTTCAAATCTCATCTAGTTTGATTCAATTTTTATCTAATCGCTTTGATTCTCCGTTGTTTTTACTTACCACTTAGAATTAGGACTGCCAATCGACAATCACATCGAAAAGTTTTTCAACCCTCACCCTAAGATGTTGACTAGCCACGAGCCTGCAAAAACAAGAACAATAATCGCCAGACTTAAGCCAATGACAAAGCGGGTGCGGAAGGTGGAGAGCAACATCAGTGTGCTTTTGAAATCCAGCATCGGACCGAGAACAAGGAAGGAAATCAGCGGGCCGAGAGCAAATGTATGTGAAAAAGCCGAAGCCACAAAAGCATCTGAAGTAGAACACAAGGACAAGACATAAGCAAACCCCATCATAAATACATACGACGCAACCGGGCCGTTCCCCAGTGCAATCAGATCACTCCGGCTGACAAAGGTCTGAATACAAGCTGTAATCAGGGCACCTATCACTAAATATTTGCTCATATCAACGAACTCGTCACCAGCATGAAGAAAAAAACTGCGCCAATTCTTTGGATGTGTATGAGAGTGCGAATGCGAAGAAGCCATTTTGAAACCAGGGTGTGTCTTCACTTCGGTCACGACTGCTTTGGGCAAGCGCAGAGGATTACGTTTCACAAAAACATACACAAGCCCGCCAACCGCAGCCGCCACAGCAAATGCCAGTCCCATACGAGCGATAGTGATCTCAGGGTGATTAGGAAATGCGAGCAGCGTGGCGGTAAACACAATTGGATTCACGACAGGCCCGCTAAGAATAAACGTAACCGCTATGTACGCAGGCATGCCTTTATGCATCAGCCGCCGCACAACCGGAATCATTCCGCATTCACAGATGGGAAAAATAATACCAAGCAGCCCCGCCACAAGCACGCCGCCAACGGGATGTTTGGGTGTGAGTCTTCGCACCATCTCTTCCGATACAAACCACTGCATAAGAGAGGACAAGAACACCCCCATGAGCAGAAAGGGCGCTGCCTCCAGAAAAATACTCACAAATACCGTTTTTATATTTTGCAACGCTTCGCTATTCCAGACCTTATTCAGATCCGGGGCAAACGCAATAACAACCGGAACCAAAAAGGCACAGGGAACCAGGAAGGTGAGAAGTTTCAAACTAGCTGCCATTCTCATGAAAAGACCTCCGTTACTAGAACTTTGCTAGAATATATGCTTGTACTTGCTGCAACATACATCGATTCATTCAGCTAATCAGTGAATTTACGATTAAAATGTTCATTAACAAACATCCAGTTGACAAGTTAAGGAGCAGTAAGGTATAGTTCTCAATGTATTTAATAGTAATAATTACGATTAAATACATCACCCAAATAAGTACACTATATAAGTACAACATCCATCATCCCAATTTTCTATCTCAACATCCCAGAATCTTTGATGGATCACTAACTTAACGATAAGAAGTGGAGGAAACAATGATGTCAGTAACAGATCAACAACAACAAACTCCGAATCGAGTGCCGGTTACGGTTCTTAGTGGTTATCTTGGAGCAGGTAAAACCACCTTGTTAAACCACGTGCTTCATAATCGGGAAGGCATGCGTGTGGCCGTCATCGTAAACGATCTGAGTGAAGTCAATATTGATGCAGGTTTGATTCGGGATGGAGGCGGGTTATCACGGATCGATGAGAAGCTGGTTGAGATGTCAAACGGATGCATCTGCTGCACACTTCGTGAAGATTTGCTGAAAGAGGTGGAGCGGCTTGCGCTGGATGGCTCGTTCGACTACATATTAATTGAATCCACGGGCATTGGTGAACCGGTTCCTGTGGCACAGACCTTTACGTACATTGATGAGGAACTCGGCATTGATCTGACCCAATTCACTCGTCTGGACACGATGGTAACAGTGGTGGATGCTGCTCAGTTTTGGCGGGACTTTTATTCGAAAGAGACACTTAAGGATCGCGGACAGGAAGCCGGAGAAGATGACGTACGGGGCATTGTGCATTTGCTAACCGATCAGGTTGAATTTTGTGACGTTCTTGTGCTGAACAAATGTGATCTGGTGTCCGAAGTAGAACTATCGAAGCTGGAAAAGGCACTGCATGCGATGCAACCTGAAGCCAAGTTGGTTCGTACTACGCATGGAAAGATTGATCCGAGAGAGATTTTGAACACAGGACGGTTTGATTTTGAAAAAGCAAGCCAGTCCGCGGGCTGGATCCGCGAAATAATGAAAGAAGAGCATACGCCTGAGACCGAGGAATACGGTATTCATTCGTTTGTATACCACCGCAAACGTCCTTTCCATCCTGAGCGCCTGCTGCGCTGGATCGCTAAGTGGCCAGACAGTATCGTTCGCTCCAAAGGGTTGATGTGGATGGCTACACGTAACCATATGGCTGTTTCGTTTAGCCATGCGGGTACGTCCAAACAGCTTGCACCTGCTGGAATATGGGTAGGAGCGATGAGCGAAGAGGAGCGGCATCTTCATTTTGGCGACACACTTCCAGCTATTCCGGACTGGGATGAAGAGTGGGGTGACCGGGTAACCAAGCTGGTGTTTATCGGGATCGATATGGATCGTGCAGCCATTGAACGAACATTGGACGAGACATTGCTTACGGATGAAGAGATGCAGATGAACTGGCGCGAACTGAAAGATCCTTTTCCACAGTGGAGCTAACATAAGAAGTTGACAAAATAAAAGGCTTAGGCTACTATCATTAAATAGTAATTATTACGAATAGATAAAGGGAGGCAACACCATGAGAGTCATTGTAACTTTAGCCTGCACGGAGTGCGGAGACCGCAATTATACAACAACGAAGAACAAGCGTAACCATCCAGAACGTCTGGAGATGAAGAAGTATTCACCTCGTTTGAAGAAGATGACAATTCACCGGGAAACACGCTAAAAAAATTTGATTTTTCTAAATCGTAATATTTACGAAAAAAAGAAAGAGGTAACACCATGATTTTATCTTCCATGCGTGATGTCGTATTTGGATATGGCAAAGAGCCGGTCATTGATCAGCTGTCGCTGGATATTTATGTGGGCGAATTTGTTGGTATCACGGGGCCGAATGGCTCTGCGAAGACAACGATGTTGAAACTGCTACTGGGGCTCTTGAAGCCCTGGAGTGGTTCGGTACATATGAACAGACAGCAGCTCCGAGGCAAAAAACTGGAGATCGGTTATGTGCCTCAGCAAGTCGCCTCGTTTAATAGTGGTTTTCCCAGCACGGTCATCGAACTGGTGCGATCCGGATGTTATCATAAGCTGGGCCTTTTTCGAAGATTCACCTCGGACAAAGAGGCCATTGTTGAACGAAGCCTGCGTGAGGTTGGCATGTGGGAATACCGCAATGCACGTGTAGGGGAGCTATCGGGCGGACAGAAGCAGCGGATCTGTATCGCACGTGCCTTGGCTGGACAGCCTCAAGTGCTTGTGCTGGATGAACCCACCACCGGTATGGATCGGCGCAGTAGAGAAGGGTTTTATGACTTGATGCGTCACTATGCAGATGTTCATGGTCTCACCATCATTATGGTTACACATGGTCTGGAAGAGGTGGGTAGCCGGCTTGATCGAACGATCACTTTGGAGCGACAAGAAAGTGAGGAATGGCAGTGTTTGAGTACGAATTCATGCAACGTGCTTTCTGGGCAGGAGGGCTAATTGGGATCATTGCACCCATTCTGGGTGTATATCTGATGCTCAGACGGCAGGTACTGATGGCGGATACACTTTCTCACGTTTCGCTGGCAGGTGTTGCTCTGGGTTCCGTCATGAATCTGAATCCGGTTCTAAGCGGTTTCGCTGTTGCGATCATTGGTGCACTCTTGGTGGAGCAGCTAAGGCGAAGTTATCGCACATACAGTGAGGTGCCTGTTGCGATCATTATGACCTCAGGCCTGGCTCTGGCTGTTGTGTTAATGAGTCTGAAAATGAATCTGTCCAAAACCTTCAGTTCTTATCTGTTTGGTTCCATCGTCGCGGTGAGTAATATCCAGCTGTGGATGATGGCCGTGGTATGTTTAATCGGATTGACCTTTTTTATCGTTCTGCGAAGACCGTTGTACAATTTGACATTTGATGAAGAGACGGCTTCCATTGGAGGCGTTCAGGTCAGAGGATTATCCTTTGCCTTTGCGATACTAACCGGAATGACTGTGGCCTCTGCGATGCCAATTGTAGGTGTACTGCTTGTATCTGCACTAATCGTGTTACCGGCAGCATTAGCTTTGAGAGTTGCACGCAGTTTTGCCGCAGCCATTGTTATTGCTGTCATTACAGGTTTGACGGGCATTTTTAGCGGTCTCACCGCTTCGTATCAGTGGAATACACCTCCGGGAGGAACGATTGCGCTCATCTTGTTACTTTTCCTGTTGACTGGAATATCGGCTCAAAAGTTGATTTCACTATACAACCGTAAGCGTCATCGCGCAGTAAAACAACAGCAGACAGCAACGTTATATATTCATTCAAAAAGCAACACATAAAGATGAAATGGGGAAATCATACGATGAAATTTGGCAAAACTTCCGCGCTGGGACTTATGTTCAGTTTGGCACTTGTTGCAACTGGCTGCGGTCAAAAGACAACGGCATCCAATTCAGATCAGGCTGCAGCTGCATCAACTCCGGCGACTTCAGAACAAAAGTTGAATGTAGAGGTCAGTTTTTATCCGATGTATGAATTTACCAAAAACGTGGCGGGTGATCTGGCCGATGTACATACCCTTATTCCGCCAGCTATGGAGCCGCATGACTGGGAACCAACGCCTCAGGACATTGCCAGTATTGAAAAAG
Source organism: Paenibacillus amylolyticus (assembly GCF_051136285.1). Classification (GTDB taxonomy): domain Bacteria; phylum Bacillota; class Bacilli; order Paenibacillales; family Paenibacillaceae; genus Paenibacillus; species Paenibacillus amylolyticus_F. The sequence continues at coordinate 298,458 of NZ_CP194938.1, forward strand.
CAGACGTTCTCGTCTACAACGGGGCAGGTATGGAATCCTGGATGGATCAGGTCAAAGACAGCCTGAGCAATAGTAAACTTGTGCAGGTAGAAGCCAGTCAAGGGATTACGATCCACAAGGGCGGCGAAGAAGAGGAGCATGATCATGCCGACAAAGCAACAACCACTGAAGAGCATGATCATGCGGATAATGCTACTGCGAAGGAAGGGCACGACCATGACGATGCCGCCGCAGGGGAAGAGCATGACCACGATCATGGCGGACTTGATCCTCATGTGTGGTTGTCCCCGGCACTGGCTATCAAGGAAGTGCGTAACATTGAAGCAGGACTTGCGAAAGCGGCACCTCAGCATGCAGATCAGTTCAAGCAAAACGCAGATGCATATATCGCCAAGCTGGAAGCACTCGATCAGGATTTCAGGGTGGCTGTGAAGAACAGCAAACGTAAGGACTTCATTACACAGCACGCGGCTTTTGCCTATTTGGCAGAAGAATATGGTTTGCAGCAGGTTCCAATTGCCGGGTTGTCTCCTGAACAGGAACCATCCGCAGCGCAGATGGCGTCGGTCATTGATTTTGCTAAGGAACACAAAGTGAAAACGATCTTTTTCGAAACCCTCGTTTCATCCAAAGTGTCCGAGACCATTGCACAAGAGATTGGTGCCAAGACAGCCGTGTTAAATCCGATTGAAGGTCTGACCGAAGATGAGGTTAAGGCAGGCAAAGATTACATCCGTGTGATGAGAGAGAATCTGGAAGCGTTGAAGCTGGCGTTGAACGAGTAGAAACGATGATTGTCATTTGATGCTTTTCACCGAAAAAGGTACAATATAACAACATGCTGAGGAATGAACGTAACCTGTTCCTTTGCCTTTTGCGAAGCAGAGAGCACAGTGATGTGCTCTCTTTCGTTTGAGATGATCGGATATGCAGACCAGGAGGAACAAGATGAATTTATATGAAGGAAATGAAGAACAGGAAGTGCTGTTAAGTGAACAGCCTACCCGTCTGTGGAGAAGACGGAAACAGGAACTCCTGCACTGGACAGAACGGGACAAACGAACCGTGTCACCCAAACGGACGGCGATATGGAATGGGGTAGAAGTCGATGCAGAACTGGTTCGTACACTGAGCCTGCTGCAGGAAGCAGGGGTGCGGACGGAGTTTTCATGTGCCGGGGTCAGCCCCCTGGATGAACCTGTCGATCATTCCCTATATGCCTATGTAACGCTCATTCAAAGCCAAGCGGCAGAGCAGTTTGTGAACGATGCAATGGTGCGGATGCGAAATCGACTTATGGTTACTTATGAGAAAGGGCGGGGGCGATATGATCTATCCTCTTTTTTCATTGGACACAATCGAAGCTTCTGCTGGTGGATTGAACAGTGCGCTCTTGACTTCAAAAGACGAAACGAAGTAGGGAAGCCTGACGTAATATAATGGATAAGCTCGCTACTTGAAGGCAAGGAGGTCTGAATAGATTGAACAAGTGGCTCAAAACGATACTTTTTCTTATGGCCTCTGTATTTCTAACCCGGTTTATCCCGTTCTCGTCTTTGTTTCGTAATTTGGATACGATGATTCATGAATTCGCTCATGCGCTAATGACGCTGGTTTTGTCTGGCAAAGTGCTGCGCATTGAATTATACGCGGATCATAGCGGTGTAACGTATTCGTCTATGCTGACATCGGGAAGAGCGATTTTTGTTTCGCTGGCAGGGTACATTGGTGCATCACTTTTTGCATGGCTACTGTTTTACTTGTACCGTAAAGGTCGGCACACGTGGGGCCTGGGAATCATGACGGCAGTCGCCCTTGTATCGCTGCTTTTATATGTCAGAGGTGAATTCGGTATGTTGTGGTTGACCGGGTTTATCGCGTTGAATGTAGTTATTATGATTTTTGGTGTGAAGATTGCCAAGTACTACTATCTGTTACTCGCCTTCATAACGCTGGAGGAGTCGGTGGTCAGTGCGATGTATATCGGTTGGACATCCTGGATTCGCCCATCTCAGGCTGGAGACGCGGCTAATCTGGCACAACAGACGTTCATGCCAGCACTTTTCTGGGGTACGTTGTTTGCCTTGTTTGCCTTATGGTGTGCAAAAGGCGCGCTCGCACTTTTCTTCCGCAAAGAAGGCACGGCAAGTTCATCAAAGCCAAAGTCCCGTGGGTTGAACAGAGCATAAGAGCGAGACATGAATTAGGTTATGGTTGATGAGCGAAGAGCACTTCCTTTTTTGAAAAGGAGGTGCTTTTTAATTTTTCCGGTAGGAGTTTGCATCGATGTATACCTCGTGAAGCTACGTTTAGCTAATTTGTAGTTAGTCCCCGAGATTATCCCATAACGCATAAAAATAATAAATCTCCTCCATGATCGCCTGATCATCCTTCGCCGCAATGCCGCCTTGAATTCGTGCAAGTGCGCCCAGAATATCATAAATGCTCTCACGTTCTACGCTGTATTGAATGCGGTTAACGATCCGATCCCAAGCTTGCATAGCATACTCGACCTGAGCTTTGGCTGGTACCCACTGTTTGTCCTGAACCTGTTTCTCCAGCATTTGGACAGATTCAAGTAACCGATCCTGCGTGCCAAAAGGTTTTTTTAGCCAAGGGCCGCTAACCATGATCGTGATAAAAAGCAACAGAATGAGGATAGGAAGCGTATAGATCAGCCATTTATGCTTTTTCATTTCATTTCAGCACCTCCAGGGACAAGTTTGGTCAGATTGTTTGTAATGGACTGCAATTAATTATCGTCATTTTTTTCCTCATCTGTACCCATCTTGTTGGATAACTTATCTTTGTACAAATCGATGTATAACTTGTCATTCGGTAAAATGGCTGCAAATGCAATGTCCTGAATCGTCAGGTTTTGTGATTTCAATTGCTCTGTTAACCAGCGGCCGTCTTTATTTCGTTCTGCCAATTTTTCCTTAATCAGTTCCCCGTCGATAATAAGCTCGGTCATGAGCTTCTGAGGTGGCGGGTGCATGTGCATATCCTTTGCAGTAACGGGCTGATTCTCTGCTCTTAGAGCAATGGAGAGAGTGCCGTCCGGTTCCAAAATGCCATAATCGACCGTGGTCAGGTCAAACACATCCTTTTGTCGCAGCATCATGGTGAGTTCATCGAACTTCACTCGCATTTGATTCAGATTTTGTTCCAGAATTTTGCCGTTCTGAATGACAAGAGTGGGATCCGAGTCCATGAGTTGGGAGAAGGCGCGGCTTTTCAGCGTAATGTATTGAAAGATGATGGTGATTAAGGTGAAGATGGTTAACGCGACAAAATGAATCCACGCTTTAGATGACAAATCCGTTGCAAATGTACCTGCAATGGAGCCAATCGTAATACCGTTTATATAATCGAAATAGGTCAGGTTGCCCATCTGTTGTTTTCCTAATACTCTCGTATAGATCATTAAGGTAAGAAAAGCGATAATCGCTCGAACCGCAACGACTGTGGTTTCCTCCATCATATATCTATCACCATCCTTTACCTCCACAATCCTTGCCCACAACGTTCCAACTTATTCCTTACTGGCTGAACGTCAAATCAACGCCAAAAAAACCGAAGCCCGTGAGCATATCACGAGGTTCGGTTTGATTGTGAATCTGTTCCAGACAATCGAGGTGTCCAAAAAGAAGGCTATACGCCGGAATAGGCCATGAATCCGCCGTCTACAGGCACAACAATGCCAGTCACGAAGCCGGACTGATGCTCATCTGCCAGCCACATTAACGTACCGAGCAGATCCTCCGGTTTACCAAAACGGCGCATTGGGGTATGCGCAATAATTTTGCTGGAGCGCTCTGTAGGTGAGCCATCTGCTTGTAGAAGCAGATTACGATTTTGCTCAGTCAGGAAGAAGCCTGGAGCAATCGCGTTGACTCGAATCCCGGACTCCGCCAGATGCACGGCAAGCCACTGTGTAAAATTGTTAATGGCAGCTTTGGCAGCACTGTACGCAGGCACTTTAGTCATGGGAGATGGGGCACTCATGGACGATATATTGATGACCGTAGCCAGTACATCACGCTCAATCATGTGTTTGGCAAAAATTTGAGTCGGGATAAGGGAGCCGACAAAGTTCAGATCCATGACCTGCCGAAACCCCTCTACACTGACATCAAAAAAGGTGGTCACATCCGGATTACCCAAATCCTCCGGTTTAAAAATTTCATTCGTTGTATTGGCACTGGCGTTATTACCGCCTGCACCGTTAATCAATATGTCACATGGGCCGAGTTGCTCACGAACGATATCGGCTGCTGCCTGTACACTTTCGGCCTGGGTCACATCACATGCAACGGCAATGGCACGACCTCCGGCTTTTTCAATCGCGGTTGCAACGTCTTGACCTTTGGATACCGTCCGGTTCAGGATGGCCACCTTGGCGCCGTGCCTTGCGAGTTCTTCAGCCATAGAGCGGCATAATACGCCTGCCCCTCCGGTAATGACGGCTGTTTTGCCTTCAAGGCGAGAAGTACGTTCCAGATTCAGGTTCGAATTATGTTCGCTCATGCGTTTGCCCTCCTTTGCAGTGAATCCCAGACACCCCAGAGATACATAATACCGAGTGCGCGATCATACAGCCCGTAACCTGGTCTGCATTCTTCTCCCCACAAATGCCGTCCGTGGTCGGGTCTTGCGTATCCTTCAAAACCAATATGATGATAGGCTTCTACAACCCCTGCGATATCTACACTTCCGTCCTGACTGCGGTGAGAAGTTTCGATAAAGTCACCATTCTCATAGACCTTCACATTACGGATATGAGCAAATGGAATCCGATCTTTGAATTCATGAATCATACCGATGATATCGTTGTCCGGGTTCGCCCCCAGAGAGCCGCTGCACAGGGTCACACTATTCGACGGACTATCATACAGATTCAGATATCTGCGGACGTTGTCCTGATTGATAATAATTTTAGGTAGTCCAAAGATCGGCCATGGTGGATCATCCGGATGGATAGCCATACGAATGCCAAGGCGCTCGGCGGCAGGGATGATCTCTTGCAGGAAGTAACGTGCATTATCCCACATATCTTCCTCACTCACATCTTTGTAGGCTTCAAACAAGCCTGTCAAATACTGCAGTCGTTCTGGTTCCCAACCTGGCATTGTCAGGGTGGAGTTTTCATTGATTTTGCGAACCAGTTCAAGTGGTTCAATGTTCTCAATTTTGCTGGCCTCATAGAAGAGAGCTGTTGATCCGTCCTCCATTTCTTTGTGCAGGTCGGTACGCAGCCAGTCGAAGATCGGCATAAAATTATAACAGATCACCTTGACCCCCACTTGGGCAAGTTTCTCCATGGTTTTAATGTAATTGCTAATATACTTGTCCCGGGAAGGCAAGCCAAGCTTGATATCTTCATGAATATTAACACTTTCTACCACATCCAGATGCAGCCCGGCTTTGTCCGCAGCTGCCTTAACAGCGAGTATTTTGTCCATCGGCCACTCATCGCCTGCAGGAACATCATGCAATGCCCATACAATGCCTTCGACGCCGGGGATTTGCCGGATCTGATCCAGCGATACCGTGTCATTGCCTTCGCCAAACCAGCGAAAAACCATCTTCATCCCATTCACCTCATCCTAATTAGTGGAAGCAACAGTATGCATTACGATGTGAAAAGCAGTCATTCCTAATTATTGAAAGTAGGAAGGATATGTACTCCGCAGAACAGCCAGATCTGTTACAGTCAAATGCAAATGATCCTGCATCAGACGTTCTGCTTTCTCTGCATCTTGCTGCTGAATCGCCTGAACCATGGATCGGTGTTGCTCAATCAAGTGATCCCAGTGATGATCCGAAGACAGACGAAGCATCCGGCTTCGGTTCAAGTGCACATTCATCTGCTGAATCACGGTCCAGGTTTTGCTTTTATTACAGCCTGCAAAAAGAGTGCTATGGAACTCCTCATCCAGTTGAAACATGCGTCCATCATCCGGTTCGTTCTGGCATTGTTGCTGCTGTGTAAGATTATGTTCAAGGGCAGACATCTGCTCCTCTGGAAAGTGTGCACAAGCTAGACGAATGACGGCTCGTTCAAGCTGCTCGCGCATAAATCTGGCTTCTTCGACCAGATCGACTTGAATGAGGGAGACATACGTACCGCGCTGCGGGTACACTTCCAACAGACCTTCCTGAGCCAAACGGACAAAACTTTCGCGCACAGGAGTCCGGCTAATCTGGAAATCCAGCGCGATTTCTTTCTCCGAAATGGCTGTGCCTGGAGGCAACTGCAGACTTAAAATCTGTTGTTTCAGCGTGTCATACACCAAATCTCGCGTCGAGTAGGATTGCTTGTTCAGCGCAGACAAATGATTTGATAAGGGCGACAACCCGGCTTTGGATGATAACTTGGGGGTATGATCCACAACTTCAACTCCTTCATTGATATACTACCATACAAGTATGGTAGGTTGGAAGCGTTTTATTTTCATGAATTACATATTTTGAGCCGGTTAGCTTGAAATTTGAGATATAAGGAGGTACAATTCTTCCTATAGGTTTAAATGTTTAAACGAATGGAAATATATATAGAGTTTATAGAATGATAAAGAATATAGAAAATGATAGTGACCGAAGAGAATGTAGATTGAACATTGAGGTGTATATTATGAGCCAGAAAGCGATCACGATTTTCCAAACCTGTATCCCGTTATTTCAGGTGCTGAGCGACAACCATCGTCAGTCCATTTTGCTTATGCTGAGTGAGAAAGGGCAAATGACCGTGAATGAAATTACGGAACAGTCCAGCCTCTCCCGTCCAGCCATATCCCATCATTTGAAGTTGCTGCTGGAGAAGGGACTCATCTCCGTAGAACAGAAGGGCACACAACGTTATTATTCAGCTTCGTTGCATGGTTCCGTTGATCTGCTGAAACAGCTGGTCGCTGCACTCGAAGAGGAATGTCTTTAAGTTAATCAGCGGATGTTAACGCAAGGATGCTTATGTAAGGTATCGACTTAAAGTACTGGTCTACAATATTTATAGTAAGTTGAGTAACGACAAGCAAAGAAAAATAACATGCCAAGGCATGTGTCCTATAGGTTCGTCAGTTTAAACCTTTCATCGGTAAACTAATTAAGAAGGAGTATAACTATCATGACAACATTTCAGGAGCTAACCCTTAAAGATGTGAATGTAATCCTGGAGAAGCAACGTACCTTTTTTCGTTCGGGTGTTACGCGTTCAGCTGAAGTGCGAATAGAGCGATTGTCCAGACTAAAACAGGCTATACAGAAGTATGAATCCAGACTGACGGAGGCGATGTATCAAGATTTAGGCAAAAGTGAATTTGAATCCTACACGACAGAAATCGGATTTATGCTCGACAGCATCACACACACGATGCGCAAAATCAAAAAGTGGGTGAAACCTGTCAAGGTCAGAACACAATTGGCGCTTCTTGGTTCCAAAAGTTATATCATTCCTGAGCCTTACGGTGCAGTTCTTATTATTGGGCCGTTTAATTATCCATTTCAGCTTCTCATTGAACCTCTGGTTGGTGCGATTGCCGCAGGGAATACAGCGGTGCTTAAAGCGTCCGAGAACACACCTGCCGTATCGGCTGTTATACGGGAGTTGATTGAGGAAGTATTCGAGCCGGAATATGTACAGGTGGTTGAAGGGGCGAAAGACACAACGACAGCACTTATTCATGCGCCGTTCGACTATATCTTTTTTACAGGCAGTGTACCCGTGGGCAAAATTGTGATGGAGGCTGCCGCGAAAAACCTTGTTCCTGTCACGCTCGAACTTGGAGGGAAAAGTCCTGTCATTGTAGATGAACAGGCGGATATTCAAGTTGCGGCAGAGCGTATTATTTGGGGTAAGTTACTCAACACAGGCCAGACCTGTATTGCACCCGATTACCTCCTGGTACATGAGCGTGTGAAACAACCCTTGATTGATGCGTTGAAAGCAGCTATTGTAACCTTTTTTGGAACGGACATTCAGCATAACTGGGATTATGGACGCATCGTGAACAAGTCACATTTCAAACGACTCACCACGCTTATTGAACGAGATCGGGATCAGGTGATCTATGGAGGGACTTCGGATGAGGAGGATCGCTTTATCGAGCCGACCTTAATTGATGTGGACTCATGGAATGCAGCTACAATGGAAGATGAGATTTTCGGACCGATTTTGCCGATCATCAGTTATGGGCATCTGGATGAAGTCATTGCAGAAATTATTAAACGTCCAAAGCCGCTCGCTTTGTATTTGTTCACGTCCGATCCAGCGGTTCAGGATAGAGTGTTAACCGAGGTTTCTTTTGGCGGAGGTTGTATTAACGATACGATCACTCATGTCGCTAACCCTCGGTTGCCGTTTGGAGGCGTAGGTCATTCCGGAATTGGCTCGTACCATGGACGGTACAGCTTCGAAACCTTTTCTCATATGAAAAGTGTTCTGAAAAAAAGTACCAAGCTTAATCCACATATGCTGTACCCGCCTTATAATAATAAACTTTCGCTGATCAAACGTCTGTTGAAGTGAAAGATTGCATATATCAAATGTTGCCGTGAACGTCTGATAAAAGTCTAAAAGCCTAAACTCCTAAATTCCTAAATTCCTAAATTCCTAAATTCCTAAATTCCTAACCTTCAACTAAAAACAGCCTGTTGCTGGACATCACTCCAGAACAGGCTGTTCCTGTCTATAACGGGATGGAGACATCCCGGACCACCGTTTGAATTGACGGCTGAAATGGGCAATATCCTTATACCCGAGCATCACCGCGATATTTTGCACAGAGAGCTGTGGGTTTCCTAACAGAACTTTGGCCTCGTGCAGCACCATTTGGGATAAAACGGTCCGAGGTGACTGCCCGAATACTTGTTTGAACACACGATTGCAATGCGAAGTACTGATGCCGAGTTCAGCAGCGATATCATCGATCCCATAGTGGCTGTCGGATTCATCGCCTTGTTTGAATTGCTGGCTCATTAGCCCTTGTAAACGAGTACGAATCTGATGTGCCAGTTCAATCCGCTCGTATCCATCTGTAAACGTCTGTGCCGCTTCCTGCGAAACGGTCTCCCACAGATGCCCGAATAGTTCAAACACCGCTGATTGTAGTTGCATACGCTGTACCATGGCACTGGCGGATTGATCGTGAGCAGAGGACATCAGTTTGTGCAGCACCGGTTCAATCTGCTGAGTAACTGGACTGTCAGCACTGAACAAAATCTGTTTGATTCGAGCCAGGAGGGAGAGAAACAACTGATCGTCGATGTCAAAATGCATACAAAAATAAGTGAAACCCTGCCCGTTTCGGCTTTGACTGGAATGTACACTTCCCGGAGGGATCAACAGCAGTTCGCCAGCATTTTGTACGTATAAAGTACCGTTTATCGTCATATATTGAACACCCTTTGTTACATAATTGAGTTCATATTGAGGGTGCTCGTGCGCCGGGTAGTCCCAGTTGGTTCCAACACTGCGTAGATGAATGGCAAACAGGTTCACAGTGGTTTGCACATCTGGGTAAAAAACTTCATGCACACTTTCTCCCAGATCGGGAGGTAAATACGTGGAAGACATTCGAATTCCTCCTTATGTCAGTCGGGTTTATGTACATACTCAGAATGATTTACTTAAAAATTGAAAAGTGTAACCGCTTTATATTTTATCATACATCAGCTCGATTTGGGTAAATATTCGATTGATTTGTTCATGGTCTGGACGAGCAGTGCATGGTAGGATGGGGCTAATGAAAACGTATGCATTTCTTATTCCGAGAGGGGTTATAAAGGTTGAGTACATCCAGAGCCATTTTTTACAACGCGCATCATGCGCCAATCGGTGCATTTGCCAGTTTCACGCTAGGTTACAAAGGGGCTAAAGGCGGGCTAGGTCTTGAACTTGGCAAGCCAGCCGACCAGAACGTATATATTGGATTACAGGCTCGTGATGGAGAGCACTATCAGGCGTTGCCTTTTTATGAAGCAAGTGAAGATGAGAGCAGCCGTTATGATGTAGAGAAGCTGGAGAACGGAAAGCAAGCTGATGGCGCAGCGACTAAGCCATTGATTTCGGCATTCATGGATGAAGACATCACTCGGGAGTTCAGCTCAGGCACAGATACGTGGAACGCAGGGGATCTTGAATTCCGTATCTATTCCCCTGTACGTCCCGTTCCACATCCAGAGAGTGCAGACCGTGAAGCACTCATGGATGCTCTTGTGCCAGCGGTATTGGTTGAGATGACGATTGACAATACTCAAGGCGATAAGACACGTAAAGGTTACTTCGGCTATCAAGGCAGTGACCCCTATTCTGCGATGCGTTTGATTGGCGGACCAGAGGGCGGATCATTGACAGGGATTGGACAAGGTCGTTTAACAGCCATTGTGTCCAAAAATGAAGGTCTGTGGCCTGCACGCGGATTCACGTTGGAGAAAATTTTGGAGGAAAAACATCGGGATAATCTGGCATTTGGTTTAGGATCAACCTCTGTGTTGCTGATGGAAGTACCTGCAGGTGAGAAACGTACGTTCCAATTCGCAGTTTGTTTCTATCGCGGCGGCATTGTAACTACCGGAATGGATACAACATATTGGTATACACGTTACTTTGCTGACATTCTGCAGGCAGGCGAGTATGCGCTGAATCGTTTTGATGTATTGACTGCATCCTGTGCCGAAGTGGATCGGCGTCTTGGAACAGCAGCGCTGAGCGAAGATCAGTCCTTTATGCTCGCCCATTCCATCCACAGCTACTATGCCAGTACACAATTGCTCGATGCGGATGGAGAGCCGCTCTGGATTGTGAATGAAGGGGAATATCGCATGATGAACACACTGGATCTGACCGCAGACCAACTATACTTCGAGCTTGCGCTTAATCCGTGGACTGTGCGTAATGAGCTGGAGTGGTTCGTGAAGCGTTATAGCTATACCGATGAGGTTCGTTTTCCAGGGGAAGAAAAGTTATATCCAGGGGGCATCACATTTACCCACGATATTGGTATTGCCAATGTATTTTCTCGCCCAGGTCACTCGGCATATGAACTCGTCGGCATCGATGACTGTTTCTCGCAGATGAGCCATGAAGAGCTGGTGAACTGGCTCTGCTGTGCAACGGTATATATTGAGCAGACGAAGGACCAGGAATTTATTAAAGAGATGTTGCCAGTGATACAGGAATGTTTCCAAAGTATGCTTCACCGCGATCATCCCGAAGAAGATCAACGTAACGGTTTGATGGGGCTGGATAGCAGCCGGACACAAGGCGGGGCAGAGATTACAACCTACGATAGTCTGGACGTATCTCTTGGACAGTCACGGAACAACATCTATCTTGCTGGGAAGTGTTGGGCTGTCTATGTTGCACTCGAGAAACTGTTTGCAGTTGAGAAACTGGCAGACCTATCCCATCAGGCTGGAAAACAAGCCGATCGCTGCGCGGCAAGCATTGCTGCTCAATTGACAGATGGTGGTTACATCCCGGCAGTTATCGCAGAAAATAACGACTCACGAATCATTCCGGCCATCGAAGGCCTGGTATTCCCGTATTTTACAGGCTGTGAAGCAGCACTGGACGTTAACGGCCGGTTCGGATCATATATAAAGGCGCTGCACACACATCTGAAAACGGTGCTTGTTCCTGGAACATGCCTGTTTGAAGATGGTGGCTGGAAGCTATCTTCGACAAGTAACAACTCCTGGTTGAGTAAAATCTATCTGTCCCAATTTATCACCCGTGAGATTTTGGGTGTGGAGTGGGATGAGACAAAAGCAGCGGATGCAGCTCATGTGAAATGGCTACTTCATCCGGAGGAATCCTACTGGTGCTGGAGTGACCAGATTTTATCCGGTGTTGCCGTGGGCAGCAAATATTATCCACGTGGCGTAACTTCAATTCTATGGTTGCTTGAAGGCAAGAATAATCGTCTTGCACAGATCTATGCAAGCAAGGAGGCTGTACAATGAGTAAAACTATTGTTCAATCCGGACTATCCGGTCCGCAGTATGAAGCATGGCTAGGTTATCATACAGCATTGCCAGGAGTGAACGGGGTTGTAAGAACGGCAATTCCTCTCTGGAGCCAGCAGATTGATGTACAGGAAAAGCATCCAGTCATCGACACAGCACTTGCTGAGCTTACGCAAGGGCTTAGCATGTTATATGGAGAACAACCCGTTATTAGCCACTCTCAGACCCAGAGTACTGAAACAGACGAACAACGTAAACCTTCCATCCGGTTGGGCACTTGGGCAGGCAACAGTCTGGTGACTAGTACGTTTACCGAGACGGAACGTGCTGCTGTACAGGGTGAAGGTTTTATCGTTCGTGAAGATGAATCTCTTCGTGAACTGGTTATTGGTTCAGAGACGCCGCAAGGTGTCCTGTATGCTGTCTTTCATTTGCTTCGGGAACTGACGCTGAAGCAAAGAGGGACGGATCAGGCGGATTCGACGATTGACGGGGAGAAGCAGATTTTGATTACAGAGCAGCCCGTGAATCAACTGCGCATGATTAATCAGTGGGATAATGTGGACGGCAGTATTGAGCGGGGATATGCCGGGCGTTCTATTTTTTACGAAAACGGTGAGTTTACACAAGATTTAGGACGAATTCGAGACTATGCTCGATTACTCGCTTCAACGGGTATTAATGCGATATCTATTAATAATGTGAATGTCCATAAACAAGAGAGCTTGTTTCTAACAGAACGCTATCTGGGCGATGTTGCCAAGGTAGCCGCTGAATTCAGAGCATACGGTGTTCGTTTATTCCTTTGTGCCAATTATGCCAGTCCAATCGAAGTTGGTGGTCTACAGACGGCTGATCCGCTGGATCAACAGGTACGGGAGTGGTGGAACATTCAAACCGCGAAGGTATATGCTGCAATTCCGGATTTTGGCGGATATCTGATCAAGGCCGATTCTGAAAATCGTCCGGGGCCGTTCACGTATAACCGTGACCATGCTGATGGTGCAAATATGTTGGCTGAAGCCCTCCGTCCATTCGGTGGACTTGTTATCTGGCGCTGCTTTGTATACAACTGCAAGCAGGACTGGCGGGATCGTTCCACAGATCGGGCACGCGCGGCGTATGATCATTTTAAGCCGTTGGACGGACGATTTGCCGACAATGTCATTTTGCAGATCAAAAATGGACCTATGGATTTTCAGGTAAGGGAAGCGGTATCTCCTTTATTCGGAGCAATGGAGAATACAAACCAAGTCATCGAATTTCAGATTACACAGGAATATACGGGGCAGCAGCGTCATTTAGCTTACCTGGTGCCACAATGGAAGGAAATTCTGGATTTTGACACCTACGCCAAAGGTAAAGGCTCAGAGATCAAACGCATCGCAGACGGTTCGCTCTATCAGCGTCCATACAGTGGATTTGCAGCTGTGTCTAATATCGGTGCTGATGCAAGTTGGACGGGACATCCGCTGGCCCAAGCCAATCTATACGGATACGGCAGACTCGGGTGGAATCCTGAACTTTCGGCAGAAACCATTGCAGATGAGTGGGTAAGGTTAACGTTTGGACATGATGAACAGGTTGTGGAGCGGATTACGGGCATGTTGCTGTCTTCGCTGGATATCTATGAAAACTATACAGCCCCTCTTGGTGTAGGCTGGATGGTGAATCCGGATCACCATTATGGACCTAATGTAGACGGTTATGAGTATTCCAAATGGGGAACGTATCACTTTGCCGACTGTCATGGAATTGGGGTTGATCGGACGGTGAAGAGTGGTACAGGGTACACTTCCCAATATCATCCGGAAAATGCTGCTCGTTATGAATCGTTGGAAACTTGTCCCGATGAGTTAATTCTCTTTTTCCATCACGTTCCGTATACACATGTGTTGCACTCTGGTAAGACAGTCATTCAGCACATCTACGATACTCATTTCGAAGGTGTTGCACAGGCTGAAGCATTAGCCGAAACTTGGAGAGAGCTGGAGGGCAGAGTGGATCCGGACATCTTTAACAAGGTTGCAGCGTTGCAGGAGGAACAGGTGGAACATGCAAAGGAATGGCGGGATATAATTAACACGTATTTTTATCGCAAGAGCGGGATTCAGGATGAACAGGCAAGAACCATCTATTAATCGATTAGTATTCATTGAATTTCATTGAATGCGAAGTTATAACATTGATTGGTTTGATTTGGGGAAATGATCCATGAGCGATCATCTGACAGATAACGATAATGTACGAAGTACGCAACGTTTTCTTTGAACCAAGAGACAGCACTGACAAGCACAAGGAGGAGAATGCATATGAGTCAACTCGAACTACCTGAGATGATGAAGGCTGCTGTAATGACAGAGCCAGGACATATCAACATTGAGGAACAGCCTGTCCCTAGACCCTCAGCTAATGAAGTACTTGTAAAAGTGATGGCCGTAGGCGTTTGTGGATCAGATGTACACTATTTCGAGCATGGTCGCATTGGCAGGTTTATTGTGGAGAAACCGATTATTTTAGGTCATGAATGTGCAGGTGTTGTTGCGGCCGTGGGAACAGATGTCTCCAGGCTGAAAGTAGGAGATCGAGTTGCTGTTGAACCTGGGGTGACATGTGGTCACTGTACAGCTTGTAAGGAAGGACGTTACAATCTGTGCCCGGAAGTTCAATTCCTGGCGACCCCTCCAGTCGACGGGGCATTTGTGCAATACATGGTCATACGAGAAGACATGGTGTTTCCAATCCCCGATCATCTGACCTATGAGGAAGCAGCAATGAATGAACCCTTCTCGGTTGGTATTCATGCAGCACGCCGCAGTAAGCTGGCACCGGGTATTACTCTGGCCATCATGGGCATGGGGCCCGTCGGACTGATGGCTGTTGCAGCTGCCAAATCCTTCGGAGTACAGACGATTATTGTAACGGATCTAGAGGAAGTGCGGCTTGAGGCCGCGCGCCGGATGGGAGCAACACATACCATCAATGTGCGTCATGAGGATGCCCTAGCTGTTATCCGGGAAATCACCGGTGGTATCGGGGTGGATACGGCATGGGAGACAGCTGGGAACCCCAAAGCGCTACAATCCGCTCTCTACTCTCTACGCAGGGGAGGCAAACTGGCCATTGTTGGGTTGCCTGCACAGGATGAGATTGCCATCAATGTGCCGTTTATTGCGGATAATGAAGTGGATATCTACGGTATATTCCGTTACGCCAACACATATCCTGCGGGGATCGCATTTTTGAGCTCCGGACAGCATAATGTAATGTCTTTGATCACGGATCGATATACACTTGAAGAGACACAGCAAGCCATGGAGCGGGCGCTTCACAATAAAAGTGGCAGTTTGAAAGTAATGGTTTATCCGAACGGCATGTAAAAGAAATTGGATGGAGTCCTGTACACAGATGTGTACGGGGCTTTTTTCGGGGATAGACAGAAAATTTTTATTTTCCGTATGAAAGGCATAGACAACCTGCCAGCACATGGTATAATTCATGTTGATTTTAATATATAAATGAAAACACACGTTTACAGGTGTTCATAATGGAGCGAAAGGAACTGAAGGTTGTGAGAACACATGAGTTTATGATTCACGCGGATTTTCATCGGGATGAGCTGTTGTCGGTATCTTCTCAAGCGTCACGTTTTGCGTCGGATATATTATTGTCTTATACGGAGTCTGAACATGAGCATCGTGTAGATGTGAAGAGCCTGCTCGGTATGGCACTGCTACCGCTTCGAAACGGCAGTATTGTCCGATTACAGACCAAGGGAAGGGATGAATTGGAGGCGCTCGAGTACATGCTGTATGTACTGGAAAAAGGGCCAGCTTAATGATGGATCAGATACCCAATCGCACGAATTATATTTTTTTTGTCTTTTCATCAAATCTTGCTGGTACTTCGCGCAAAAAAAGAGTATAATAAAGTTTAGTTTGATTCTAGGGAGTACCCATATTAAAGGAGTGTAAATAGATTATGCCAAAAGTTGACATCCATCCTAAGACACAGCTCGTTATTTTTTACGATGCAAGTGCTGACTTCAAATTCGTTGCTTCTTCCACTAAGTTCTCGAACGAAACAATGGAATGGGAAGATGGTAACACATACCCAGTGATTCGTGTGGACACTAGCTCTGCATCCCACCCGTTCTTCACTGGTAAACAAAGAAACGTGGACATCGGTGGACGTGTTGATAAGTTTAACCGTAAATACAACCTCAAAAACTAGTTCTCTTATAGATGAGGAGAAACCCCCGGAAGATGATTCCGGGGGTTTTTTGCGTCTGATCGTCCTTCGTTTAGGAAGCAGATCAACCAAATATTGCGCTTTCAACATATTCAGTTGTAAACTAGAGTACAGAGTTTGAACATAGTGGAGGAGGAAACAGAGATGAGCAGAATAACACATATGGTAACGTTTTCGCTTTATGCAGGCAAAGATACAACGGAAGCCGAGGTTTTTTTGAAAGAAAGTAAGGAAGCGCTTGCGGCTATTACAGGTGTCGAAACATTTCAGGTACTGCGGCAGGTGAGTGCAAAAAACGAGTTTGATTATAGCTTCTCCATGGAATTTGCGGATCAGGCTGCCTATGATGCTTACAATGATCATCCCGTGCACCGTCAATATGTTGCAGAACGCTGGGAGAAGGAAGTCAGCCGTTTTCAGGAAATTGATCTTGTGCAATACGGTGGCGAATAATGATGTAAAAGTAAGGCTAGAGGATTGGAAAGCATCATCATTCTAAAATGGATATGAAATGAGAAGTAAATGTAGATGATCGAAAGCGTTTTCCGCTTGTGGTGGAGTTCAAAAGGAGGTCATTTCGGCCATGCAATTGGATCTGGCAGGAAAAACGGCTTTAGTGACAGGGGCAACCGGTCAATTGGGAAGAGTTATTGCTCGTACACTTGCTGCTTGCGGCGCAAATCTGGCACTGCATTACATAAACAATGAGACGAAGGCCACACAACTACAGGACGAGATCGAAACACTGGGTCGTCGGGTTGTTATTGTGCAAGGTGACATCACCAAACAGGATGCCGCATTTCGGATCCGGGATGAAATCCAGAGCAAGCTGGGCGGAGTAGACATTGTCGTTGCGAATGCAGTCATTCAATACGAGTGGACGACGGTGCTGGAGCAAGCCCCTGAAGATTACTTGAGTCAGTTTGAATCTTGTGTCATGCAGAGCGTATATCTTGCGAAAGCTTTTATTCCGTACATGCAGGATATGAGATCAGGCCGTTTTATCGGAATTAATACGGAATGTGCGATGCAGAACTTTGCCCATCAATCTGCCTATACTGCTGGTAAACGCGGCATGGATGGTGTGTATCGTGTGTTAGCCAAGGAAGTCGGCGAATATCAGATTACGGTCAACCAGGTTGCTCCAGGCTGGACGATCAGTGAACGGGATCGAAGCAGCGAACCTGGGCATGATGCAGCATACACCCAGACCGTACCTTTGAAACGCAGGGGAGAAGATCAGGAGATTGCAAACGCTGTTGCTTTCTTGGCGTCAGACTTATCCTCTTTTATTACTGGGGCATATATTCCTGTAAGCGGTGGCAATGTCATGCCTGCAATCTGAGTTGTATTTTAAATCAAATGAATGAAAAACACTATGAAATACATGCTCTTTGGAACAGATGCAATTTATAATTTGTAAATTGATGTTTTTTGGACTGATCCGTTTGCCTTCAAGGGCAGACGGATTTTTATTTTATGAATCAGATGATAACGAGGTGGTTTCCTTATACTTGGATTGACATATGATGTTGATTCGTTTTTCAAAAAATTGGGGTATAAGAATAGGTATATTCACGGGATGGAAACCTAATCAAAATAACGTAATTAAGGAGTGACCAAGCCTCATGAAAAAAACGATTGCAGACGTTCTAGTTGAAGCCTTGTTAAACGCGGGTATTCATCGAATATATGGCATTGTTGGAGACTCTTTGAACGCGGTCCTCGACTCCATCCGCAAATCGGGAAAAATTGAATGGATTCATGTACGTCATGAAGAAGTGGCGGCTTTTGCCGCAGGTGCAGATGCTCAAGTGAGTGGCAGCATCGCAGTATGCGCTGGCAGCAGTGGGCCGGGGAATATGCATCTGATTAACGGACTCTACGATTGTCACCGAAATCGTGTGCCGGTCCTGGCTATTGCTGCTCATATTCCGAGTGATGAGATTGGCAGTGAATATTTTCAGGCGACTCATCCGGAGTATTTGTTCCAGGAATGCAGTCATTATTGTGAAGTGATTACAACAGCCAAGCAGATGCCACGTTCGGTTACGATGGCTATGCAAACGGCAGTAGCGCGTTCGGGTGTGTCTGTCATTGTGCTACCGGGAGATGTTGCTGGACTTGAGGCAGCTGATCTGCCCGTTCCCGAGCATGTGTACCATGCCCCGCATCCGGTAGTACATCCTTCGGAGCCGGAACTTGCCAAGCTGGCAGAATATTTGAATGAAGACAAAAAAATCACTCTTTTGTGCGGAGCCGGATGTGCAGGGGCGCGTGAACAGTTACTGGAGCTGTGTGGCCGATTAAAATCCCCTATGGTTATTGCGCTTCGAGGTAAAGAATACCTGGAATACGAGAACCCCTACTCGGTGGGACTGACGGGATTAATTGGATATTCTTCTGGATACCATGCCATGATGGATTGTGACGTGCTGCTCATGCTGGGTACGGATTTTCCTTATCGTCAGTTCTACCCGGAAGATGCAACGGTGCTGCAAGTGGATATTCAAACCTCACATCTGGGCCGGCGCACCAAGCTGGATTATGGCGTATGCGGCGACATCAAGGCGACCATTGAAGCATTACTTCCATACCTGACAGCTGAGCATAGTGATAAGCATTTGCGTAAAAGTGTGAAGCGCTACACGAAAGTACGAGAAGAGTTGGACGAGCTGGCTGTAGGCAAACCAGGCAAAAAGCCAATTCATCCGCAGTACTTAACCAAAGTAATCAGTGATGCCGCCGCTGAGAATGCGATCTTTACCTGTGATGTGGGTACACCAACGGTATGGGCGGCACGTTATCTTGAGATGAGCCGGAATCGAAGATTGCTGGGATCATTTAATCATGGAACAATGGCAAACGCACTTCCACAGGCGATTGGTGCTCAGGTTGCTAATCCCGGACGACAGGTCATCTCTTTATCCGGAGACGGCGGTTTAGCGATGCTTATGGGGGATCTACTCACGTTAAAACAGCATAATCTTCCGGTTAACGTGGTAGTGTTTAATAACGGCGCCCTGAGTTTCGTAGAATTGGAGATGAAAGCTGCTGGGTTCCTCGAATCGGGGACGGAGCTTGTAAATCCAAACTTTGCAATGGTAGCACAGGCGATGGGCATTGAGGGCATACGTGTGGAAGATCCTGCGGAGCTTGAAGGAGCCATAGAGCGTGCTTTGCAACATAACGGCCCGGTGTTGATCGACGTTGTTGTGAATCGTCAGGAGTTGTCTCTGCCACCGAAAATTAATATTAAACAGGCTGAAGGATTCACTCTATGGATGATGAAAGCCGTCCTCAACGGACGTGGCGATGAATTAATTGAGCTAGCAAAAACGAATTTGCTTCGGTAGAGCAAGTTGGTACGGGCGCCAGGCTTATGATTGGGAGCTGGACTAGTTTCGGATCGTATTGTTTAGGCGAACATCGTATCAATCGTATAGATCAATATCATTTTGGTTTGTTTTTAAGTGAATGGTTGTTTAGAATAGGTAAAGTCAGGAAGGTATCCTATCCTTCTGACTTACATAGTTCATCCATAAGAAACCGGGGAATGAATAGGTGCAATCACAAATGGCACATAATTGGAGGAGATCATCATGAGTCACGCAGGAAAAGTAGCCATCATTACGGGAGCAGGAAGTGGATTAGGTCAAGCCGCAGCGCTGAAATTGGCTGAGAAAGGTGCTTCTATCGTTGTTGTTGATCTGATCGAAAAGACAGGTCTTGAGACGGTGAGACAGATTGAACAGCTGGGAAGCAAAGCTATTTTTGTTCAGGCCGATGTGAGTAAAGCCGCTGAGGTAGAGAATTATGTGAAGAAGACAGTCGAAGAGTTTGGCCGGATTGATCTGTTCTTCAACAATGCGGGTATTGCGGGCCCAGGCGTCAAATTAATTGAACATACAATCGAGCAATTTGACCAAATCATCGATATTAATTTGCGAAGTGTATTTTATGGATTAAAATATGTTATTACTGAAATGCTCAAAACGGGTGGCGGTTCCATTGTAAATACGGCTTCTACCGCTGGGATTGTAGGTGTTCCTGCAGTAGCTCCGTATGCAGCAACCAAACACAGTGTTGTTGGTTTGACACGTACAGCCGCGATTGAATATGGCAAGGAAAACATTCGCGTAAACGCAATTGCGCCGGGTACCATTGAGACACCGATGGTTGTTCAATTTGGCAAAGATAATCCGGAAGTTTTCCAGGCTACGGTAAATAGCATTCCATCCGGACGTTTGGGCAAGCCGGAAGAGATTGCCAATCTGGTTTCCTTCCTGCTTGGAGACGAAGCGCCGTACATTAACGGAGCTGTGTATCCGATTGATGGCGCTGTTACTGCTCAGTAAGAAGGTAGATCCATACATTTTAAAATAGAGCATGAAAAAGAGGGACTGTGTGGATAATCCGCACAGTCCCTCTTGCTGCCTTACGACTAATCAGCTCAAGAGCTATTTTACAACACGACACTACCTCTAGCAGAAGATCATGGTCAAAACGGAATCATACTTCTACCTATCCAGTGCTTCGACATAATCCTTCGCTTCTTTTAGAGAGAGGCTGCGGGCTTCACGCAGCTTTTTTATCGCCTGAATTTTGTTTCCTCTGTGTACCATGGCAAGCAGTTCCTGATCTAACTCATTATTTAACTCACTCTGAGCAGTAGAGCTTGCACCTGCAAAAGAAGAGAACGATGCAGAATCATTAGAAAAAGATGAATGATTGAGAACAAAGCGATTCGCTTCGGGGGATGTGCCGTTTCGAAGTTGCTCCACCTCTGTTTTTAATTCATCCATCTGACGTTGCAGTTTACTGAGCTTTGACCACAAAATCGGAATAATCAACAGGAACACGACAAATAAGAAATTGCTCATTTCAGTTGCACCGGAATTTCTTTGACGCCGCGAACGATCATGCCTGGTCTCCATTCTAATGTATCGACATCGTTTTGCAATCTCATGTTTGGAAAACGATTCAACAGTGTGCTTACGGCAATCTCGCCTTCAAGACGGGCGAGCGGCGCACCGAGGCAGAGATGAATACCTTTGCCAAAAGCGAGATGAGCACTTTTCTCACGTGTAATGTCAAACACATCCGGGTCTTTAAATTGCTCTTCATCCCGATTGGCTGAATCCAGTGCAACAACGACAAGTTCACCCTTAGCAATCTGCTGCCCGCGGAATTCCATATCCTCTGAAGCCCAGCGTGAGGTGCTGAATTCAACCGGGCCGTTATATCGCAGCATTTCTTCAATGGCTTGATGGATAAGCTCAGGCTGCTGAATTAACAAATTACGTTGTTCCGGATGCTCTAACAGGGCTAGCATACCGTTACCAATGAGATTAACAGTAGTTTCATGTCCCGCTATAATAAGCAAAGAGACAACACTAAGTAATTCTCTTTCAGTTAACTGCTCACCGGACTCTTCAGCTATGACAAGCTGACTGATCAGATCTTGTCCGGGTTCCTTGCGCACTTTGGCAAACCAGTCAGTCAGATATTCAATGAATTCCTGTTTATGTTGCAGTAAAAGTTCTGTATTCTTGGCAGTAGATGCATCAATGAAGGTGTTGGACCACATGCGGAATTTGTCACGATCCTCCAGCGGAACTCCGAGAATTTCACTAATGACAATAATGGGCAGCGGAAAGGCAAAGTCATCAATGAGATTCATCGTTTCCTGTGAAGGCAAATTGTTCAGCAGATTATCCGCAATGCTCTGGATATGGTTTCTCATATCTTCGACAAGTTTTGGTGTAAAAGCCTTTTGTACCAAGCCCCGCAAACGACGGTGATCGGGTGGATCGGAGAACAGCATGTTACTGGAAAATATACTCTGACCTTCTGACCCGTAGCGCTTAACCATATCTTTGCTAAAACGAGAATCTTTCAAAATCTGAACAGCGTCCTCATATCGGGTAATCATCCAGCCAAACTCTCCTTGAGGGAACATGACTTTGAAGAGTGGAGCATCTTTTCTTAATTTCTCATATACCGGATAAGGATTCTGCGTAAATGATGCTGTGAAAAAATCAGTGCTTGATGTCTCATTGGATTTGTTAGATTCATTCGGATTCAAATGTGTAATCTCCTCTCCTATGGCTGTAAGATATGTCGCTTTCTATATATTCCATAAGTGAAGGTTCAAAACCTTGTTTCGAGACGATAAAAATGCGAGTGATGCAGGAATATAGCGGGAGACTCAAGAAGACAAGAGAGAGTGTAAAGAATACGTTCGCAAAATAAAAAAACGAGGTGAATGAGGGAATGTCATATAGGCAGTTGCCTTTGCATTATCATCAGATTACCGCGAGTCCGATTGTTCTGGGGTGCATGCGTTTTGGTGGAGAATGGGACGGACAACCCATTACCGAAGATTTGGTGGTCGAAGGCCGTCAAGCGGTAGAGTCCGCACTGGAGATCGGGATTACTCATTATGATCTTGCAGATATCTATACACGTGGTAAAGCGGAGCATGTATTTGGGCGCATATTATCTGATAGGCATGGACTTCGTGAACAGATCATTATTCAATCGAAATGCGGAATTCGGCTGGTAGGCGATGATGAAGGCCCACAGCGCTATGATACATCAGGTGCACATATTGTAGAGAGTGTTGACGGCATTTTATCCAGGCTCGGCACAGATTACCTGGATATTCTGCTACTGCACCGTCCTGACCCGCTCGCCCACCCGCAGGAGATTGGAGAAGCACTGGCTAAACTTCATCAGGCTGGCAAAGTAAGGCACTTCGGCGTGTCCAATATGGGCTCGGAACAGATCCGCTTGCTTCAGATGTACAGTCGTGTGCCATTCATCGTTAATCAGCTGGAGATGAGCCTTGATAAGATTGGTTTTGTAGAAGCTGGTGTGACTGTTAACCGTGCACAGGCAAAAGATAATGTTTTTCCATACGGTACGATGGAATTCTGTCAGGCAGAGCATATTCAGCTGCAAGCCTGGGGCCCTCTCGCACAAGGCAGATTTACAGGAAGGATCATCGACGGGCAGCGGTCTGAGATCGAAGCAACGGCAGAACTGGTGGGTCGGATTGCCAAAGAGCGTGGTGTCACGAGAGAAGCCATTGTGTTGGCTTGGCTAATGAAACATCCGGCCGGGATTCAGCCAGTCATTGGTTCGATTCGCCCGGAGCGGATTCTCGCTTGCCGCGACGCGACTCAGGTTGAACTGACGCGATATGAATGGTACGAGCTGTATTCTTCTTCTTGCGGACGCAGAATGTAAGTAGCGATATAGCCATGTTCGAAGTTTAACGTGTAATGATGTTATGACCTGCTGTCAAATAAGAACGAAAGAAATAACGGATGAAGGGGCTGTCCCAAAAGTCATGTTATGATTTTTCAGCCCCACTTTAGACAGGAGTTCAAGCAAGAGAGAAGCCTTCAAACCCACTTTAGCGGTGGTTTTGAAGGCTTTTCCGTCGGTACCCTTTTGGGACAGCTCCTTTTTACAATTTTACTTTTATGAGATGTGATTAAAGCCTATGTCTAAATGTTTATAAGATTGTAGTGCCTTTTCTATGCAGTTTGCTAGTTAATAAATATAATCGGATACATATGTCTAACTGATATTGTGGGTGCAGAGTGAGCGCTTCATTCTATAATTAGACCGGGAGAGAATGTTCATACTTGTACGGGCATATAAGACCTTGGACTTACAGATGAGTGCAGGTAAGAAGGACGTTTCAACCATTTTTGCGGGATTTAAGGCTGAGTGTGCCAAGGCTATGATAAAATGAAAATAAATAGGAACATACGATCTGTTTGATATGAGAGGAGACATCTTGATAATGGAGATGCTTAAACCGCCAGCTGAGACGTTATATGAGAAGGAATTACGGGCATTACAGCAGGAGGATCAGGGCCATCATCCGCCTAACTGGTTATTGTCGCCAGCGCATGTGCGGGATTTTATTATTGGTCGAGATCAACCAGCCATGCTGGATGGAGAACAAATTAATATCACTCGTAAATTCTACGGAAATGATGTATTAATCGAACGTGCAGTTGTTACACTTGCGGGGAATCGTGGATTGATGCTGGTTGGTGAGCCAGGTACAGCCAAAACAATGCTTAGTGAGCTGCTTACAGCTGCTATCTCGGGAACCAGTCTGAATACGATACAGGGTACGGCTGGAACAACGGAAGATATGATTAAGTATTCCTGGAATTATGCGATGCTTTTGGACAAAGGACCATCGGAGGCGGCTCTCGTTCCTTCCCCGTTATACAATGGCATGAAAAAGGGCATCCTCACCCGTTTTGAGGAAATTACACGTTGTCCGGCCGAAGCACAGGACAGTTTGATCAGTATTCTGAGCGATAAAGTCATGAGTATTCCGGAGCTTGACGGAGGTGTACTTTTTGCCAAACCTGGATTCAATGTCATCGCTACCGCTAACATTCGGGATAAAGGTGTGAACGAGATGAGCGGTGCGCTCAAGCGGCGTTTTAATTTTGAGACGATCAAGCCGATTCAGAATGTCAAAATGGAAGCCAAAATCATTGAATCTCAGGCGAGAAACCTGTTATTACATAGTGGAATTGATACCGAAATTCAAACCGACGTGGTGGAGCTGCTGGCGACTACGTTTATGGAACTGCGGACAGGGATGTCGCGAGAAGGTTATAAGCTGGATACGCCTCAAGCGTCCATGAGTACTGCAGAAGCGGTGTCCGTGTACGTGCAAAGCGCGATGACCTCTTATTATTACGAAGGCAAATCCATTGCGCTGGATCGGTTAGTGCAAAATATGTTGGGAACGATTGCTAAGGAAAATGATAAGGATTTAACTATTCTCAAGAACTACTTTTCCAAAATTGTCAAAGCTCGCTCTGCGGAAGAGGCGATCTGGAAGAATTATTATGAGGAAAGAAAATGGATCGGTTAGGCCAGGTACAGTCTGCTGACCCTGCCGTCTTATCGGATGTTACCGATTTGAATCAGCTGCAATCCATATTTGATACAAGTGTATTTAATTTGAATAACAGAACGGTTTATTTTCCAATTCGGCATCACAGTCCGGCCTGTGCGCATCATCTGCTACGTGTAATCGGAGAGTACAAGCCCGATATGATTCTGATTGAGGGACCGGAAAGCGGCAACCCGCTCATTTCTGTTCTCACGGATGAAGCGACCCTTCCTCCAGTCAGTCTGTATTATACCTGTGAAGATGAATATGGAAGAGAAGCCTGTTATTATCCGATGCTTCGGTATTCACCTGAATATGTTGCGCTAAAGGAAGCTCATCGGCTTGGCATTCCGACACAGTTCATTGATTTGGATTATCGGCATGTATCGGGACGTGCGGGCAACCCTCCGCAAACAGAGCAGAAAGAGATATCCATTCAGGACGAAACGCTGCTTGCCGGATCAGACTTCATTAACCGATTGTGCGAGAAAACAAACTGCCGCAGCTTTGATGAATTGTGGGAAAAGGTATTTGAGATCGGTGGTCTGGAGAAAGAGACCCCTGTCTTTGTTCAGGATGTTTTCACCTACTGTACACTATCCAGAATGTGTTACACCCCTGAGCGGCTGATTGCAAATGGTGACCTGTTACGTGAAGCGCATATGGTGAAACGAATTAAGGAAGCAGAAAAGAAGTATCAACGTGTGCTTGTTATTACCGGAGGTTTTCATACGTATGGCTTAGTGAATTCCATTCATCAGGAAGTGGAGCCAAAGGGCGCGACAACACAGCAGGCTACAGCAGATGCAGTGGACTTTCAGCAACAGATGTATCCCATGGTGTACACGTTTGCCGAGGCTGATCGTCTGAATGGTTATGCCAGCGGCATGCCCTATGTGTACTTTTATGATCAAATCTGGGGTCAGATTCTTCGTTCTCCAAGTTCTCCTTACCGTGTAACCACGCTAAATGTGTTATCGAGACTGATGCGTAAGCTGAGGGAAAGAGAAGAACATGTATCTACAAGTGATGCGATCGAGGCTTACAGTATGATACAGGGTCTGGCAGAGCTAAGAGGCAAGCGAGAAGGCGGAGTTTATGAGCTTATGGACGCGGCACTTTCTTCATTCATCAAAGGAGAACTTACGCTGGCCACTGATAAGCCGTTGCAGGAACTGCAGCTTCTATTAACCGGGGATGCCATCGGAAGTGTTGCGCCTAATGCTTTTCATATCCCGATCGTGGAGGATTTTAAAACTCGTTGTACGGAGCATAAACTCCAGATTCGAACGACTGGACAGCACAAAAAAGTGCTTGATTTATATGCTAAACCAGAACATCGCTTGATCAGCCAGTTGTTTCAATGTATCTCTTATCTGGTTCCCGAGTTTGCGAAGCGCCAAGCAGGTCCGGACTGGATCGCACAGCGTGATATGAACCTGGTTCGTGAAACTTGGGAATACATGTATTCCTCACGGATTGAAGCGCGGCTCATTGAAAATTCTCTGTATGGGGGTACGCTTGCTGGTGCAGCTACTCGTAAAATGGAGGAGCAGATGCAAGACATCCCGGATCATCACAGCGGAGAGCTTGCAAGTCTGATGCTTCAAGCACTGCTGATGGGTCTTCAGGAGACAGCCATGCATTTGTATGCCAAGGTTCGGGCTGCCCTGCGGACAGATGGACACTTCCTTTCTTTGTGCAACAGCTTAACCATTCTGAATCGGATTTATCAGCACCGCAGGTTGCTTGGATTATCGGATGATGCTCACCTGTCTGATCTCGTATCGGAAGCCTACAGTAACGCGGTCGACAAGCTGCAGCAGCTTTCCAGAACGAACGCCGATGAACATGAAGGCATTATTCAGGGGTTGAAGTTACTTGCGATGCTGGCGGAGTCATCAGAGGAGCAATTCCAGGATACGGTGTTTCGGATCCATCTGAATGAACTTTTGTCAGATCCGAAGCTTCCTGCTCAACTTGAGGGGGTCTGTATCGCTATTGCATCCGGACTGGGTGACCGATCCCGAGAGGAAATTGTGGAGCGTGCGAGGGGGTATATTCGTGGAACACCGGAACAGACCCGTCAAACGGCATTATTTTTACAGGGTGTGTTTACGGTTGCGCGGGATGCCTTTTTATACGAAGATCAGTTGTTGTCGGAGCTAAATGGGCTGATTGAGCAGTTGTCCTATGACGATTTTATTGCGATGATTCCAGAACTACGTCTGGCTTTCACTTATTTTACGCCGATGGAAACGAATCTAATTGCTGAACGTGTGACAAATCTGCATCAGATGATGCCGGATGAGATGACGACCCCTGTGCTGGATGAACAGATGCTCGTTCAATACAGAACGCGGGATGAGGCGCTTCGGAAGGAGTTTGCAGCATGGAAGTTAATATGAACGAAGCACCTCATGGACAAGACGAACCATTGACAGAGAAGCCTGCCACGGAAGAACGAAGTGCTGTCGAAACTTTGAACCGTTGGCGCCTGATTCTTGGTGAATCGGCTGAGGTGGGCCTGTGTGAATCAGATCAATATATAACGGGCGAATTTCAGTATGTGGAACTGGACGAGATTTTAGGGTATTTGTATAACCGTGAATACGGGGAAGAGCAAGGTTACCGCAAAGAAGGTGGACGTGGTTCATCAGAGCTTACCGTTCCGAATTGGTTACACAAGGTCAGAGATCTTTTTCCCAAATCAACGGTTGAAATTTTGGAAAAACAGGCATTGGATCGTTATGGACTTACGGAACTGTTAACAGATAAAAAGCTGCTGGAGTCTCTTGAACCTAATATGAACCTTCTCAAAAACATCATGCAGTTCAAGGGACGTATGAAAGGTGAAGTACTGCGGAGTGCCAAAGATATTGTGCGGACAGTCGTTGAGGATCTACGGAGGAAGCTGGAGTTACATACCCGTGCCAGTATTATGGGGAAACGAAGTAAGTATGCGTCCAGTTCAGTGCGTTCATTGCGTAACCTGAATTTTAAACGCACGATTGCCCGCAATCTGAAAAATTATGATAAACATAAACGAAGGTTTGTGATAGATCGTCTTTATTTTGATGGGAATATACAGCAGCACAATAAGTGGAACATCATTATCGGGGTAGATGAAAGCGGCAGTATGATGGATTCGGTCATTTACAGTTCGGTCATGGCGAGTATTTTCTATCGTTTGAATGCGTTACGCACGAAACTGTTCATTTTTGATACCAAGGTTGTGGATTTAAGTGACCGGCTTGAGGACCCCGTGGACGTGCTGATGAATGTGCAACTTGGCGGAGGAACTCATATTGCCAAAGCGCTGCGTTACGGAGAGACGCTGATCGAGAATCCTGGTAAAACGATATACATTCTGGTCAGTGATCTGGTGGAAGGATTTCCGATCAATCAGATGTATCAAGCGTGCAAGGATATTATCGATTCAGGATGCAAGTTGCTTGTTCTCACGGCACTCGATTTCAATGGAGAATCGGTATATAACAAACATGCCGCGCAGACGCTGGCCAATATGGGAGCACAAGTCGCAGCTATAACGCCTAATGAGCTTGCCGAATGGATTGGAGAAATGATTACTTAAACCAACTTAATGGAGGAATATATGATGCTTACCGCAGACCGTGCAGTAGAGAGTTTAGTAGAAAAGTTCGCTTCAATCTGTTCAGATGATTACTCACTCACGACCGATCGCAGTTCCGAAATTATTGATTATGTTATGGGTGCGACAGAAAAATTTCCTGATATGATGGGCAAGACGAGCCATTACGTCTATCGAACTGTAGAGGCACTATCCAAGCTTGGCAAGAAAGACGATGGAGATATTTTTTTCCGTGCCGGAGCAATTGCTATGCATCTGGAGTCGAATTATTTCCGCAGAAGCCCTTGGGGGGTTAACGCATTCACAGCTTGTCTCGGTGAGGATTCGGAGGCTTACGGATTAAATGCAAAAAGCAAGAGTCCAGACCGGATGGGCGACTTGTTATCCCATTTGAAGAAAATGAAGCAATATGCTGGCGAAGAAGAAATTCTCACGGAGCTTAAGCGACGCGTGAAGCGAGCCCAATGGTTGTTTGATTCCAAAAAGGCAGATAGTCAGGGCAATTTCAGAGATGTGGTTGATGCCATGATTCTTGTTCAATTGTGTTTGCAACCGGATTGTGAGTTTACCAATATGAACGAGATCAAAGAAATCAGTGCATCCCTGCCCGAGCTGTTCCAATATGTTATGGCGAATGATGCGGCAAAGCTCCACACAGAGCTGTATTCGTTGATCGAACCATTAATTGCAGGCAGCGTTCAAGGTAAACAGAACAGTTCCACCCAGTTGCTAGAAGAGGAATTCTTAAAGCAAAAACGCAGTGAACTGATTGCAAAGCACTACCCGGAAATCACTTTCTCCCCGAAACATCATGTTTCACATGCCGATTTTCATCAGACCATGGTGTTGCTTAGCAGTGCGGTGTTATATCTGACGAATATCTATGGAGGGAAGCAGCGGTTTCTGGATAACGCCAGTGAGGTTGGCAAAGTACTTCTTGAATTCATTCATCACTTACATGAGATATATCCGATGGAGGTTCGTAAGTATTTACTTAGTATGAATCCTCGTTCAAGAAGCGAAGATGATCTGCTGGCTGGTCTGATCCCGCTGAACGAGCCCTATCAATTAATTGAATTGATGCAGATCGAGTTGAACTCATACCGCGTGTCATGGATTATAATTAAGGCGGCAATTGCCAGTCAACCTGAACACTCCAAACGAGCATATGAGATTGTCAGGGCACCATTTCTGAAATTATGTCTTCATAAAATGATGTTGGATCAGGGAATCACTTTACATCATCCGGAAACTACAATCGAAGAGGCTGTATTCCGTGTACTGCGTCAACCTCTAGAGGGTGGGCGGCAAGGACTTGCCATTGCCAGATATTTAAGTGGTGAGAACACATTTGAGGAATATTGGGCAGACAAAGACAGCCGCGGGTTGTTTAATCATGTCAATCGGGATCGTAAACGGATTAACAATCTCATTAGCATCAGTTTCCTACCACTTGATTCGGAACCGATGCACCGTTTTGCGATCTTGCTAACCCATCCGGAATGGACGCTCGATATTGTATCAGATATGTATCATTCTTATGCATTTAGCGGTGAGCAAATATTGAATGCATATGGTGACGATCCTCAAGTTAAACGCGAACAGTTGCTAACAAGTCTAATATCGTTGAATGGTATGACGGATTATACGTATCAATCGATGCCGCAGGATGAGTATCGCCGTATTTTGCAGCAAAATCTGGAGTACGCATTGAAGCAGTACAAAAAACTGCCAACGGACACACGTATATTAACGCTGGAGGTTGCATTTGAGCAGAGAGCTACCTTGCCTAAGAAACAGTTGGTGACAGCTATTCAGGCAGGCTTGCAAGACGCGTCCAAACGGGCGAACAGTATTGCTCTGGCCGAATTCAACCGGGTTCCTGATCAAGAACTGTATACGATGATTTATCGTGCCGAGAAAAAGGCATCCATTAAAGAAATGGCGTTAACAGCGATCCGAAGTCTGGATAACAGTAAGGAATTATATACAGAGCTTTTGCAGAACGAGAAGGCAGCGGATTGGAAAAATCTGATTCAGATTTTGCTCGATACAGCTGAGCTAAGTCCTGAGTATGCACACGCAGCGCTTGCTGATCTGGCTGATGCCAAAAAGATGTCCCGGATTAGTTGGTTACCTCTCAAGGAACTGCCAGCTTTAATCCGTTCAGCGGACGGTCAGCCTCTGGATGATCGGATCAAACAGTATGTACTGTTGCAATCTATTGATCACGGGTCTGGGCCGAATGAGCGGTTAAATGAACTCAGAGAATATGTGAGTGAGGCTTCGTTGATCCGCTTGTCAAAAGAACTACTGCAGATATGGATTCATGAAGGTGCACCTGCGAAGGAAAAATGGGTCATGTATGTCTCTGCACTCTTCGGTGATATTCAAATTGTTCATATTTTGACTCCGCAGATTAAAGAATGGACAGAAAACAGCCGTGGTGCTATTGCAGCAGAGGCAGTGAAGGTGCTGGCGTATCTGAAAGAACCTTCCGCGCTTATGGCGATTGATAAGATTAAACGCAGTGTGAAGAACCGCCAGGTTAAAGGAGCAGCGGAAGAAGCATTACAGCTTGCTGCTGAGAACATGGGGCTGACTGCGGAACAGCTTGAAGACCGTCTTGTCACTTCCCTTGGTTTTGATGAAAATGGTACTTTGCAGCTAAGTTATGGAGAACGCTCCTTCCAAGTGAAAGTCAATGCCGAGCTGCAGGTTGTCGTCATGAATGAGGAGACAGGTAAATCAGTCAAAAGTTTGCCTGCTCCGGCACAAAAGGATGACCCTGAGCTTGCGGCACAATCCAAGGCACGTTTCACCCAATTGAAGAAGGATCTAAAAACGATGGTGACGATCCAGACACAGCGTTTGGAAGAATCGTTGTCGAAGCAACGTCTCTGGACGGCTGATGAATGGACATCCCTGTTTGTGGACAATGTGATCATGCAGAAGTTCGCTGTTGGATTAATCTGGGGAATATATGAAGATGGTGAGTTGGTCAGCACATTCCGGTATATGGAGGACGGTACGTTTAATACGGTGGATGAGGATGAAACGGATTTACCATCAGGGGCTCAGGTAGGGCTTGTGCATCCTCTTGAACTGGATCAGGAAATTTTGGAGGGATGGACTACTCAGCTTGAGGATTATGAGGTCAAACAGCCTTTTGAGCAGCTGAAACGTCAAATCCACTTGATTGAGGATGAAGATCAGGCCAAGACAGAATTTGAACGTCTTCCGGAAGAGGAGTTCTCACCAACTGCTCTCCCGAAAGCTTTGGAGAAATACGGCTGGATTAAAGGGCCTGCACAAGACGGCGGTTGGTTCCATGAGTTTTACAAAGAGTATGGAGAGATCGTTGCTGAACTTCGATTCAGCGGTACAAGTATCACTTATTATGAAGGACTGGATGATGTTACGCTGGAATCATTACATTTCTTCAAACCAAACGGCAAGAGACAGCACTATTATTACGCAGATAACAAATCGATTCCTCTGGGCAAGATTCCAGGTCGGGTATTTAGTGAAACCATCTATGATATTTTGAGAGCAACGGGGCGCTGATTCCGTGGGTATGAACGAGTCCAATGAATTTAAGCAGAAATTCAGGCATTTTTCGAAGCTGTGCACAGAGGATTATCTCATTCGTTATGCGAACAAAGGATTATACAAAAGGGCGCTTAAAGAGCTGGAGCAGGGTGTATCTGTGCAGTACACGTGGCATGCAGCATCGGTCAGCTGTCAGCTAAGTGAGGGTACGGAATGTACCCTCCATGCTACGCTGGATGAGTGGCAGTGTTCTTGTCCATCCGAGAATATCTGCAAGCACGTGTTAATTGCGATTTTGTATGATCAGCGGCAGCAAACGGTAGAACATGATGCTGCGACAGAGCCATCACCAGTTATGCATGAAGAATCTGAGGATTCGAAAGTGCATGAGCTTTCCGAGAAGCAGAAGGCCTTTGATAAGGATAAACTTCTTCTCGTTAAGGAGTCAGCCAGTCGTGGTTACGAGTTGCCAACTCAACCATCGGAAGAGAATGCTCGTTTTCGCTGGATGCTTGGAGCCGATCTTGCGCCAATCATCAAATCATATACTTCAACGATGGTTGAAGAAATTGTTTTTCGTTTGCGTTACCCGGAAGACATTCAGATCACGGAGGATACACTGCTTACCATACATTTGAAAAGTCAGGATATTGAGGTTTCTTTTACAGAAGAGCCTAATCTGACTAAAGCTTTATGCAAATTAAAGCAGACTGCCGGAAAGATGGCCAAACTTGAAGCATTGTTGCGATATCGTATCATTCATGGACTGGATGATACAGAGGCTTTGAGTGTTCGCGCATACGAGCCCAAGTTCTCCCTTCAAACGGTTCGTGAGTGCCGCGAAATGTTGGCAGGCATGCTTAAAACAGGACTCGCAAGGCTGCCCCAGTCCTATATGGCTCAGCTCGAGACATTGGCTATTGCTGCGCATAGCAGTAACCTTCCAGATGTTGAACGCAATTTGCGCGGAATTCAGGGAGAGCTTCAGCTTTTTTTCAAACGTCATGTGCGATTCTCCATGCAGACGATGCTGGATCGCATAAGTAAGCTTTATCTCGCCTTAGAGGTACTTGTACAAAGTGCGATAACCATCAAGCAACAGAATCAGCTTGTTGGCAGCTTTCGAAGCAAGTATTTTACGGTGCCTTCACTTCATCTCTATGGCCTGGGTGCAGACTCTTGGGAGACACGTTCCGGATTCCGCGGGATAACGTATTATTTCTATTGCTTGGATGATGGGCAGATGTATACGTACAGTGATGTGCGTGCGGTTTATTACGAGGATCAACAATTCTCGTTTGCTGAACATTATGCAGCCTATACGCCTTGGCTACCCAATCTGACATTTAGTCAGTTTACGGGAGAGGAAGTACAGTTTCAGTCCGTTAAAGTGAATGAAGAACGACGGATATCGTCAGGCGATGGAGCGAAGCTGAATATTCTGCCACGAACGAATGTGACAGATCTGGATTTTGGTTCGTATCTCATGGATATCTCGTCTGCACTTCAACAGCAGCCTGATTCTATCTATTTATTCGCAGAACCGAAAGAACGGCTGGCCATAATTGAAGTAACTCGCATTGTAGAGCATACATTCAATAAGCAGACGCAAGATCTGATCCTTACCGTAGAAAATACGGAGGGGGAGCGATTGCCACTCACGCTTCCTTACTCATCCGATTGGCAGTCTATGATTAACAGGCTGGAGTCGGGATTTGGTTCTCAGAAGCTTGAACATTTTTATGCGTTTGTACGCTTGGAGGGGAAAAGGTGCAGCCCAATCAGTTTCCTGAAGGGCCAGACGCTGCTTAGTTTAAAGCTGGATTCCGGTAGCGGAAGGATGGGGCGTTTTGGAAGAAAATAATGAATGCATGCAGCAGTTATCTGGCTGGGCTGAGGAAATTCTCCTTCGCGGGTTATCTCAATTTACCATTCGAGATATTCAGCTGCTGGGACAGCTAGCTACGGATGTGCAACGAATGCAAATGCATTTCCTGCACGAATTGATCCATGGTGTTTTGGAAGCAGGACGCCGGGTTGCTCTTGGCGAAGGGCATGAAGAACAGCTACTGGATCAGTACTGCCGCTTGGCCCAGTATGTGCAGATCAGTGTGCAAACATAAGATTGATCTCTTTCTGGGCTTTAACATTGTAAAAAAATAAATAACACAAAAAATGCAGAGGCTCAGCCACCTGCATTTTTTTGTTGTTGTAATGTAAGTAAAAGTGTTTTGATAAACGAATATAAGTTATGAAGCTAAATATGCGAGCTTGTTGTGTAAGATTGCACATTCAATTCTTCAGCATGTGTCCAATGAAGAGATTGAGGAATGTGTCGCGGATACCTTTTTCACATTTTGGCAGCAACCAGAGGCATTTCAATCCGGGTGAAGCATTCTGAAAACTTATCTTGCGACGATTGCAAAACATAAGGCTATTGATCGTTGCTACTTCAAGCATATTTCAGTTCGATAATGACCATTTCAAATGGATATCACCTGAAACAATCTCGGTAGAGGATGTAAACTATATACTCCTTAATGGACAAAAGGTGAGTTTTGAAG
Source organism: Paenibacillus amylolyticus (assembly GCF_051136285.1). GTDB lineage: Bacteria > Bacillota > Bacilli > Paenibacillales > Paenibacillaceae > Paenibacillus > Paenibacillus amylolyticus_F. The sequence goes on from NZ_CP194938.1 coordinate 333,346, forward strand.
AGTAAAACGAAGACATCAAACATTTTCGTGTCATATCCCGAGTAAAGACGCATACCATTAGGCGAATGCGGTCATAAGGGAGGAAGCGAAGATGTCGATGAGTGAACCGCTATTACTGCAAATTGTGAATCAACATATTCCGGCGGGGGCAACGGTCATTACGATTGATAAGCCCAATCTACATCCGGCTGTGTATGCAGCTGATCTTACAGGCGATGGAATGCCTGAGATTGCAGCTGTTTACCAACTGAATAGCGAGCTGTATCTGCTTATATTAAAGTTTGTTCAAGGACATTGGATCAAGATGGCTCTGACAAAAGGGCTTGGATATGGCGTTACGCTGCTCACGGCAGCACCTGCAACTTCAACGGCAAGAAATAATCTGATCGTAGGCTGGCAGATTGGTGCGATTTGGTCAAAGCTTGCTGTATATGAATGGACTGAATCTGGTCTGAAGGATATTGCTCCTGACGATTTATATTATAGCTATGCTGAGATTATGGATATGCCTGGTGCGCATGGGCGAGATGGTAAGGTTGAGGTTGCGCTGTGGATTCACGATACTGGGGAAGCTTATCGGGTAGATATTATTCGGTGGCAGCAGGGTCAATGGGTTCCAGCAACGGATGTGTACCCCGCCTATTATCCTAAAGTAGTGCAATATTACGAACAGTTAACACAGCATTATCCCGACTATGTATTCTATTGGTATTACCTTGCGGATGCTCAATTTCAAGCAGGGCTATATCCTGCAGCACTGACTTCAGTTCAGAAGGCGCTAAGCTTTCCGGAAGCGTATCCTTCGAGAGAGAACTTGCTTGAACTGGAGAAAAAAATTAAACAGGCGCTGGCTGCTAGTTCTTCTACCAGAGTTACGACATGGTTATATCCTGTCTCTGTTCGAACAACGAGCGGGACTCGATGGGGTTATATGGATGCACAGGGACATATTCGTCTGGAGCCGGTTCTGGAGGAAGCTCAGGCGTTTCAGCCGAATGGATTGGCAGTTGTCGTGAAGAACGGCCGTGCGGGTGTCATTAATCTTCAAGGACAGTATGTGGTTCAACCAGTGTACGATTCTATCAATTCTTTTTCTGAAGAGCGCGCTATGGCTATTGATTCTCAAGGCTTTAAAATGATCAATGAGCAGGGCACGGTTCTGACCAAACGGGCGTACCCGTTTATCGCAGATATGCATGAAGGCAGAGCCATGTTTTACGATAATAACCCAAATCAGGCGAATGGCTCATCGAGTCTATATGGTTACCTGGATGCTTCGGGAAATGAAGTGATTCGAGCACAATTTGCGTCAGCAAATGATTTTCAGCATGGCAAAGCTGTTGTACAGATTAAAGATCAGGAATATGCGCTCATCGATCGGAACGGAAATCGGCATGCGACTTATCCATATACCTATGTAGGGCCGCTAGGAGATGGATTGCTTGCTTTTCAAAAAGAATCCTCGGGCAAATACGGGTACATCGATGAACGGGGTAATATTCGTATTCAGCCCAAGTTTACATCAGCATTTCCTTTTAGCGGTGGGCAGGCGATTGTTAATACAGCAGAGGATTACAAATCCAACTATGGTGTTATTAATACGCAGGGTTCATTTGTAATTCAACCTGCCTATAACGACATTCGGGAGCTTGGGGAGCACAGGTATGCACTTGGAAAAGCTATTCAGCCAGAGGAACCTTATATTGGCTCGCTGTATGCGATCTCTGAGATGAATGGCAGGAGACTAACGGACTTTATCTATCGCAATGTGGAAAATTACAAACAGGGTCTCGCTTCCGCATCGGATGGAAATCAGACTTATCTGTTGGATTTGAGCGGCAGACCAGCTCCAGGATATCCTCGTGTGACAGGGGCAGGATCCATGGAAGTTGTGGCACCGAATCTCATTAAGGTGTTTGTGGATCAACGTTTATCCTATGTGAACCGAGCTGGACAGATCATATGGCAGCAAAATATAATCGTACCTCTACATCCGCCTTATCGGGTGCGTGAGGAGAAGTATAAACCTAACCGAGATTACCTCGTCTATTATCCGAAGGTTGAAGGATTGAGCAATCAAGCAGAGCAGGATAAGTTAAATGCTAGGCTGAGGGAGCTTTCCCAAGTGAAACCTGTTCCTGCAGATCAGCAACTGGATTATACGTATACCGGTGATTTTGATATCACGTTCTACCAGAAGCAATTGCTTCAAATGCAATTAACTGGTTACAACTATCCGGCTGGAGCCGCACATGGTATGCCAACGATGATATATGCCATCATTAATCTTTCGAATGGCCAGCTGTACGAGTTGAAGGATCTGTTTAAACCAAACAGTGACTATGTGAAGGTGTTAAGCCAGATTGTAGGGGAGCAGATCAAAAATGATCCGCAGTATTCTTATGTTTTTCCAGATACGTACACTGGTATAAGTGCGAATCAGCCTTTTTTTGTGACAGCGGATGCACTGCATCTTTATTTTAATCCCTATGATATCGCGCCATATGCTGCGGGATTTCCGACATTTACGATTCCGTTTAGTCAGATCATGAGCATTATTAATACGGAAGGGTCTTTCTGGAAAGCATTTTATTAGATTATTGAATGAGTAGGGGGATATACATTTTGAAGCCATATGAAGCCATATGGCTTTTTTTTATTTTACTTTCTTTAATTTTATAAGGTGTCCTATGTGAAAATGTAAGTCCAACATGTTAATTTAAATAAGAACGTTCATAAATTCACAAAGTGGGATGGAAGAGGTTTAGGAGATTAAAATGAATAATATGAACCAAATGGTATATATTTCAAGTATAATACAAATATCCACGCATCAAGATATGAATCGCAGGTGTAATTACCGGGAACTATGATACAGATGAGTCGTTTGCCAAAATATTGAGTGCGTTTTTATTGGTATGGCCAAGCGATGACACACAAGAATCACTCACCTAGAATAACTACAATGTTAATGCGAGTTTTAGTGGCAGGACTTGTGTACTCATTGACCTTAGGTATTGGAATTATTGTGAGCATGTTTATGATTGGATTACGGGAAGATCGGCGTGCAATACATGATTTTATTGCGGGAACAGAAGTTGTGTGGGATTAAGTGAAAATAGATAAAATTGAGCTGACTTAAGATAAAACATTATACTGTTTCACAAAACTAGTATTTTGTACATATGTATATGGACATTTAGATTTGGATACCGCTTTTTGTCTGAGGACAAGAACATTGTTCCTTAAAAGACAACAACATTGTTCCATTGCCTCCTTTTGCCTTTAAGTTATATCTTTTTACTGCAACAAAAAACCGTTAAATCATCATATCACACTGATTGAGGTGTATAAGACGCCATAGTAAAAATACTACGTTTGACAGTTTCATGTTGATATGGACAAATGTATTTATCACCTGACACTTCTTCATTTTCTGAATCGTGATATTCGATTGAACTAGATGAACTTTTCTCAGCAAAATTGTATTTCAAAGCTACTATTGGAAAAGATCGATCTCTCATTGCAATTACTTCTTCCCATGAAGGCGTGCTAATTTCCTTGCTTCTCTTCCCTGCTATCTTCAGCCAGGCGTTAAAAAAGTTCTCGCTGAATTGAATAACTAATTTTTCGATAATCCAAAATAGAATTCTTGCGTCAATACTATTTTGAATTTTCATTTGCAAACTTACAATTTGTTCGCAGAAATAATCTAAGTGATCTTCAATTATCTTGTCCTTTTCGGCAAAGGAACCAAGTTCTTGTCCTCCGCTTGGGACAAGAACTTGGTTTCTTAAAACAAAAAAGCTGATATGCTCCCATCATAGTAGACAGTAGAAAAAAACAAAACTTTCTACGTCTACTATGATGGGAGTTTTTCTAATGTCTAAACGAAGCCAGGTGTCCCTTGAAGCGAAACTACGCGCAGTGAAGCAGTGCCTTGCGTTGGAGTCCAGTCCAAACCAGGAAGCCAAGCAATTAGGATATAGTGCGTATACGATCAGGCAATGGATATGGAAATATAAAGAAGAGGGCTTGCGCGGATTAGTGGAATCAAGAACATGGCATGCGTACTCCAACGAGCTTAAACAAGCTGCCGTGCAGGATGTATTGTCTGGGCGTTCCTCCATAGAAAAGGCAATCCAAACCTATCATATTTCAAGCCGAAGCGTTTTATCGAGATGGATTTCCAAGTATACTCAAGAGATCGTATGGAAAAACACCCTTCAAGGTAAAGGACGATCTCACATGAAAAAAGGACGTAAAACCACATTCGAGGAACGAATCGAAATTGTGAAATATCTCCAGGTGTGTCCCCAATGATTCAAAGCGACAGAGGCTTTCAGTACACGTCTCATGAGTATAAAAGGCTCCAGTTGAAGTACGGATTTACAAAGAGCATGTCTCGTGTAAGTCGCTGTTTGGATAACCAGCCCATTGAACGATTTTGGGGCACATACAAGTCAGAAAGTTATTATCTTACGAAGTATGACACCTATGAAGCTCTGTACTGCGCAGTTCGTCATTATATGCGCTACTACAACAACTACCGTTACACAGAGTGTCTGGACGGTTTGTCTCCGAACGAATACCGAAGAGCAGCATAACAAAGATACCTCAGCACGTCATCCGAGCTAAGGTATCCAAACGAATCATTTTTGTTTTTTAAAGTGTCTACTTGACGGGGAGCAGTTCAGTAGTGATTGATATCTATTATTTTATTTCTTTCATAAATCTCCTGAAATTTTCCGCGATTTCTTTGGATCGGGTATGGTGCAAATAATGTTCCCCCTCGAAAGTCATCACTTTTCCATGCAATGAATCTTTGACTTGCTCTTCATGCAAAGGTATCCATCCTTCCGTTTCGGTATCATTCGCTTGTAAGAAGAAAATCAACGGAAGATCTTTGGGGAAGGACAAGTTCTCAGCTGCTTTGAAATTAGGACCAAAGTTTTCGCCTTCATTCAGGTTGTTCGGATTAAACGTATTTTTGAGTGAAAGTATTCTAATTTGCTCTCTGGTTTCATCATCAACATCGGGTGCAATCAGTTGATCAGGGGCCAGTTTCATTAACAATCGGTAGAATCCTGATTTTTTAAGCAGTTTATACGTTTCGGTTGGGAATGGATCATCGTTACCTCCCTGCGTTGGGACACTGCTCTCAATGCCGACAAAGGAAGTTACTTCGTTTGCATATTTGTTCACATAATCCAGTCCATATATCCCTGAAATGGAGTGAGCCATGAGCGTGTAACGCTGAATACCAAGTTGCTGTAACGCTTCATGAATTTCACTAACCATATTTTCCGTAGTACGCTCTTTTTCAGTAATGTCACTTAATCCATAACCGAAAGGTTCAATGACAACGACTTTGTAAAATGGAGATAGCTCATCGATGAGCGGTTTGAAATCAAGGGCTGGGGCGGGTGTACCATATCCAGGAAGCAATACCACCGTTTCTTTGCCTTTTCCTTGAATCAACACATTCATGTTTTTGCCGTCAACCGCTACAAATTGGCCATAAGGTTTTATTTTCCCTTCCTCCGATTTGTTGCTAACTACATTAACAATAAAGACAGTCGCAATAAATAATACAAAAGCGATAACGATCGCACCAAATATTTTGAGCAAAATAATTAATATTTTTTTCATCATGATGGTTCTCTCCTGTTGAGTTTATTTACTTTTTCAATGAAATTTCAAATTTGGCACCAGCCTCACCTGCAAATACAATACGGCCGTTCTCTGGTAAAACAACAATATTCTTACCGCTGACCACGCTGTGATTAATACAAATTCCGTTCTGATCATAGACAGCAAAAGCTCCATTTGCAGGCAACTTCACTGTCATGACTTTCCCTTTCGCAGTAGCTGGTACCGAAAACCATTTGGCATATCCATCTGCTTGAATGGTTGTTGTGGATTGTTTACCCGAATAGATGGGTTTTACCAGTTCCTCACTGGCGTATACATAACCTGAAAATGTAAGATACTCTCCTCCGTTCTTTTTGGAGAAATGAATGTCCATCGTATCACGTCCGGCAGAACCTGGAATCTGCAATCGATTGGCTGCTTCGTTGGCTCCAATAATCTTATTATTGGACATATACCCTGGATTCTCTTTATTCAACTGAATAGGCAGGATCGATGTAGCATTAAGATAGAGAATGGATGTGTATTTCTCATTCACCAGATAATATTTTTTACCATCGCGCTTTGCCCATGCAGCGTTAATCTTCTTGGGTAATGTATTGGCTTTAAGCTTCTCCGCATTATATTCTGAGAGAGCCACCTGTCCGAGTCCTGGAACGGAGATATAAGATCGAGACCACAGGTAGGTATTCCCATTTTTCTCCTCAACGAATTTCAACTTTTCTGTACCATCATCATTCACAAAAGTACCCTCTGATGTATAGGTGTATTCTTGAACCGGATTACTTGGAGCTGTGAGTGAGGAGAGCGTCATTTGTCCAGCCGTATTTATTTTGATCTTCGTAACTGAATTATTCTCACCATAGATACCTGCATACTTGGATATTCCTTTAGGCATATTTGCCTTCACAGGTACGCCAAATGATTTTTCCGGCTTCCGTTCTTTAATAATGTACTTTTCTTCAAGTGCGCTGAGTAATAAATCACTCGCAATGAATTGATTGGTTAAGCTTGACCCGCCTGAAGAGATCACGGCTGCAGCCATGTTGTATTCCGGAAGTACCACGAGTGAAGAATGATAAGATAACGTATCTCCTCCTTTCATAACGGCCTGAATACCGTATTCGTTGAATGGGAACAAGTTCACACTATCCCATCCTAACCCGTAAGACATCAGCGTATCGCTATCCTTAGGCCACATGCCTCTTTTATACTCTTCTTGTGCCATAGCTTTTACAGACTTATTTGAAAGAATACCCTTAACTTCTCCCGTGAAGATTCGTGAAAATTTGACCAGATCTTCAGCGGTGGAATACAGACCTCCAGTACCGAGGATATTATAATTCTCTTTTGGAAGTTGTCCCTTATAAAAAGGGGAATAGATTCCCGCCATTTCTGCCGGATTAACCACATCCTGTGGTGTTTTGGTATGGTTCATATCCAAAGGCTCCGTAAAATACTTGTGTATAAATGCGGTATAATCGAGGCCGCTCACTCTTTCAACCAAAATCTCGGCTAACGAAAAGCCATCGTTGCTGTAGACGGAGTATGCGCCGGGATCTGCTTTCAGGTTTTGATTCGCCAATTGATCGAGCAACGTATCATGTGAATACGTGTCATTATCTCCGTACAAGGTGGCATTGCTGGTTGAGGTGCCCAGAAGACCAGAGGAATGATTTAACAGCATGCGCGGTGTAATCTGTTTGTATCGGTTATCTTTCATTGTAAAATCAGGCATATAGTTCACCACAGGCACATCCAAATCAATCTTGCCTTCATCAACCAGCTTCATTACAGCGGCTGTAAGCATCATTTTACTGGTTGAACCAATGCCATAGATCGTGTTCGTAGTAAGAGGTACCTTGTCGTTTAGATCGTTCTTCCCCGTTTGACCGGACACCGTAATCTCTCCACCATCAATGAGCGCATATTGCAGACTCGTCGTACCGTACGTTTCAGTCAGTAATTTGGCTTTTTCGATTACGGTTTTCTTTGTTGTCTCATACGTAAAGTTGCTGTTTTTCATGGGAGCCGGTGCGGCCATTGCAGACATTGGGGCAAGTATCGTCAGCATGAGAGTCACAGCAGCTATAGTATTTCTCTTTCCTGCTCTCCTCACACTCATCTTCAGTTTGGTTACCTCTCTTAGTTTCATTCTTGCATCTACTCCTGTCTTCATCATTGTGTTAGGCCACCATAACGTGGGTGCTAAAGACAATATAACAAACCAAGATGTCCCCCTAATTACTAGAGTATGAACGGAGGATGAACAGGCCAAAAAAGTTTGAATTATCATACGCAAGGAGGTTTATATAGGGTGTCATAGCCTAGTGAAGGCATGAAATCCAATCACTCTGTGGGTGTTGTGATTGGCAAGATGACTATGAAGGTCGTTCCTCGTCCATATTCGCTCTCCACCCGGATGTCCCCTTGATGAAGCGAGACGATCTGCTTTACAATAGCTAGTCCCATACCGCTTCCTTCATATTTCTGACTGTGGGAACGATCTGCTTTAAAGAAGCGGTCAAATATACGCTTTTGGTCTTCCGGGAGAATACCAATACCCGAATCCGATATGCGGATCGTCACGTTCTTGATATTCTGTTTGATCCTGATACTAATTCGGGCACCATCTTCGGAAAATTTGATGGCATTGCCAAAGATATTGATCCACACCTGATTTAACTGGTCATGATCGGCCGTGATTTTGGTTGGCTGCAAATCAAGATCGAACTGAATGTTACGGGCCGACCAGTGGGGTTGAATAGCGACGATTACTCGTCTGATCTGTTCATCCAGACTGAGCGTGGCAAGTCGCATTTGCAATGACTGAGATTCGAGCAAACTCAGCTTTAGCAGACTATCACTTATTTTGGACATCCGTGCAGTCTCAGTGATGATAATGTCGAGATAAGAGCTTCGTTCGTCATCCGGGATGTCTACCTGTTTGAGCGCTATAGCAAAACCGGAAATGGAAGTGAGGGGCGACTGAACTTCATGGGACACGTTTGCTACGAATTCCCTGCGCATCTGCTCAAGCTGCTGTAGATCGTGCATCATTTCTTCGAAGCTGCGAGCCAAAGTACCTATCTCACCCTTTTGTTTAATATTAAGCTTGACGTTGAAATCTCCAGCAGCTATAAGCCGGGTCGCTTCTGTCAATTTTTTGATCGGTCTTACCAGAAAAATAGCCGCAATTAGTATCAATAGGCTTCCTGCTAACAAGGAACAAATCAAAAAGGTTACAACAAACTTGATAAGAAATGAGGTGGAAGAGGAAGTGAGGGGCTCTACAAACATTGCTATGCTTCCCATTTCAGTTTTTATCGGCAATCCCAAGAAGATCGTATCGATTCCATTAACTTGGACCCTTTCCCCATCCAGCACTTTCTTCACTTGTTCTGTAGTCACTAGGAAAGGATGTTGTCCTTTAAGTTCTCCATAGGATTGAAACTGACCCGTTGCTTTATAGATTCGAATGTGGTAAGAGTTGAGTTGTTTCATTTCACTTATAAACATTTCTGCTTCGCGTAGAGGCAATGTCTCGTAGATGCGGACGATATCCTGGCCAAAGTCAAGCAAGGAGCCTTGTAAGTTTTCGTTTAATTTATCTTGAAATATCCAGGTTGTAGCAAGAAAAGAAAGGATTGTGCCCCCGATCACGGACACCAGAAAGGTCAGGACTACACGTGTATATAGGGAGCCGGTCACTCCTGCACCTCTAGCCGGTAGCCCAGCCCCCGCACCGTTTCAATACGAAAATCAGAGATTTCGGCGAAACGTTCGCGTAGACGTTTAATATGCACGTCTATTGTTCGATCATCGCCAGTATAATTAATTCCCCATACTTGATCGATTAATTGCTCCCGCGTATAGACTTGTCCCGGTAATCCAGCTAGTTTGTACAATAATTCGAACTCCTTAAGCGGCAAGGTGAACGACTCTGTGCCCCTCACGACCTTATAAGACTGCTGGTTCAGAATAACGTTTCCTAACTGGATCGTCTGTGTTACACCTATACGGTATCGTTTCAACAGTGCCTTAACGCGAGCCATTAACTCAAGCGGATCGAATGGCTTCGTCATATAGTCATCTGTTCCAAGCTGAAAAGCTTGTACTTTCTCCCAGGTTTCGCTTCTTGCCGTCAGCATTAGTAATGGAAGATCCGGATTGGCTCTTCGAAGTTCCTCGCATAATGTCCAACCGTCCATAACGGGCATCATAATATCAAGAATGACCAAATCGACTGGCGTGGAGGTATAGATATCCAGGGCTTCCTTTCCATTTGCGGCGTTGATCGTTGTAAATCCGTTGTTACGCAAAAATAAACCAACGAGTTTGCGAATGTTAGCATCGTCGTCAGCAACCAAAATCGTAGTCATCGTTGGCACTCTCCTAAAAAAAATAATTCTTCGGTTGAGCAAGTGTAAAGAATTCTAAATTATGCTACCTCATTGGTTGAAATCATGCAATGGTGTTAATGTGAAAAATGATCCCTCTGAGTTGTTTTTGGCCTGTCCGGTAGCAGTCCAGATCGCATCCACGGCAGTTGTTGGTCAGATAGGAAGTGCATGGTTTACGTGAAACCGGAAGCCCCTAAAGACAATTAAAAGCTATTCAATGCCATTTTTTGAGTAACTCGTACAGATTCACCGTGGCGTAATTTTCCAGAATTCCTGCCCACAAGTGATTCTTATGGACGATACTCCTTTTTTAAAAGACGGATTGTAATATGAAGTGCGACACCTACTGGAAATAAATAAAAAATGGCCCATGGCCGGATTCGTGTAGAATGAAAGTTCTCACACAACCATTCACACAAGGAGAATCCACCATGAGCTACACACATCTTAGCATAATCGAACGCAGCAAGCTAGAAATCCTCCACCAGCAGGGGAAAAGTACCCGAGTGATTGCCAAAGAACTTGGCAGACATCCTTCCACGATTGGCCGGGAACTCCGCCGAAATGCAGCAGAACACCCGTACTGCGCAAAGGCTTCTCAAGAGGGCTATATCCATCGGCGTAAGGCATCCGTTTCTGAAGGCAAGTGGAATCTGGATCTGGCGAATCGCATCGAAGAAAAGCTTCAGGGTGGTCTCAGGTCGCGGAAAAAGCAAGGGATGCGTAGCCACGTTCATTGAGCGAAAAACTCGCTTGTACACTGCGATTCGTATGCCGGATCGTACCGCATTGTCCATGGAGATTGCCTTTGGGGTAGCGGCTTCGCAGTACCCTGTCCGTGCGTTTCAAACCGCTACCGCAGACCGTGGCAAGGAATTTGCCTGTTACACCAGTCTGGAAGCCGTTCATGGCGTGCAGGTGTATTTTGCAGACCCCTATTCCTCTTGGCAACGCGGCTCGAATGAAAATGCCAATGGGCTCCTGCGAGAGTCTTTCCCCAAGGGAACGGATTTCGCCCAAATCACGGATGAGGCTCTAGAAAACGCTCTGGACCTGATCAATCACAGACCACGAAAATGCTTGGGGTGGAGAACCGCTCACGAATCCTTTTCAGAGGAACTGTCGCACTTGGCTTGACAATCCGTCTTAAAATAAAATAAAAAAGCAGCCCCGTCAGGAGCTGCCTCATGTTATGCCTTATCTTGTAATTTTATCTGTTTACGCTTGAACGTATTCGTTTTGGTTGTATGAGCATCATTCTCTTCTTAAGTTATGAAACGATCAACTGTCTTATTAAAAATTTTCGCTTGATGAACCAGTATTTCGATATCCGCTAAACATTTACCGCTCTCCTCTGCTTTGATCAAAACCTTAAATTTTTCTCGCATAATACATCCACAGTGCAAAAAATACGATTAAAACAAATAATAAGCAAGTTAGTAAGGTGTAGAATATCAAGGGATTAAAGAAACCGGCGATTACGGAGGCAATGCCTAGACCAATGAGAATGATTGCTGCGCTGAGTGTGCCGGCACTCTGGAGTATCATTACACTCCGCTCGTCATTCTCCTCAATATACTGCTTCTTCAGCTCGGCTTCATTATTGCTGGCTTTAATATACCTGACGAGGAAAAAAGCGACAGCCACTTCAACCCCGATAAAAGCGCCTGTGTGAAATCCCTTTATAAAACTAGGTAAATCGGGTAGTCCACCTTGGTAAAATATAAGTCCTACATAGATCAATAGGGTAGCAGCGGCTACCAGTGACAGTACGTTTTTGCGAGTTTTTACTTTAATCTTGTACTTGTCCATTTACATTTCCTCCACTTCGCTGAAATCAAAAACATCTTCAATGGTGAGTCCGAAAAAATTTGCGATTTTGTAAGCAAGAATAAGGGAAGCCGTATACTTTCCCCTTTCAATAGAGGTGATGGTTTGCCGGGTAACGCCAACAATTCGTCCCAGCTCTTCCTGTGACAGCTTATGCTGCTTACGCAGTTCTGCAATTCTTGTCTTCAAATGATCACGTCCTTGCAATGTTTACTTTGCATTTTTAGCATAGTTCACTTTGCATTATGTGTCAAGTTAACTTTGCATTCTATATGGTTTACTAATTTTACCGAAGGAGTTTGCAAAATGGGGCTTCCTCTATGCTTCTGGTCGTTATGGATCAATCCGAACGATGTGCCTATGATAATGAGCCCCTCCCCTGAATTCGTCAGAATAATTCTAATCCCATAGAATTTCATAGGTTGAACCTGGTTTTTTTTCAATGTCCACCCTAAAGGGTGCATTTCTCCTCAAAATGTTTGCACACTCAGTCGGTTTTTTCTTAAGAGTTACCAGACGGTCTTGGTGTCTCCATTACAGCGAAAAGCGACAAATTCGATTTTGTATCTAGAAGCTTTTTTCCAAAGTTAAACGTAAATGAAGATCCAGTATGGGGTTCCGCGCACTGTAACTTCATTCCCTACTGGGCAAAAAGGTTAACGGTAAGACAGCTTTCTAAACGTGGTGAAATTTTATACTGCAAACTCGAAATGATCGTGTGAAAATGGCTGGCAGAGCTGTCTTATATTCCATTGCTGATTTGCAATTCTAAGATTTGGAAGGCTTACGTTTAAAATGAAAATACAAAATAATTAAAGAATTATAGATTACGTTCCCTGAAATCCCTAGCTGACCGTATTTCTCTTATCGAGTCTTTGTTTTCCATAAGAATGTGAAAACTGCCCTGTTTTACGCTACTTATAAAGCTTTTTTCATTTAGATGATCATCTAATCGGTAATCGGACTATGTTCTTGTCCATTCCGGCAATCGGTACAAGTTCTTGTCCCAAGCCAAGGACACGAACTTGTACCGATAAAACAAAAAAAGCCGCTAAAATAGCGACTTTCAATGGGACAATGTTCTTGTCCCTCGACATTTTTTTTTCTCCTCTAAGGTTTGTTCAACTATCCTGCCCGTTCATATTATTGAACTATAGTTTCCCGTTAGTTGAGATTATAAGATTGGAACTATCGATTCTCATCATAATCTTACTAGCTACTGTTTACTATCGAGATACCATCCGCGTTCCATATCCTATCCACTATTGAGCCTATTTCAAGGAACACAGTATCGCTCTTTTTATCCTTTAGATAACCAAAATGTAGATCAATATTGAGATCGATACCCTCCCAGATCTGCAACATGTTTTCATTAGCAAACCGCATAGCTATTGGCTCCGCCAGCAATGAACAACCAATTTCTCCTTGAACCAATTTCCCTATCAGAGATTCGTCATCGACATACATGATTTTTTGCGGAACCATATCCTGTTTCAGGAAGTAATCGATGGATTGTTTATAGAAGGGGCAACCTTGTGTTGTCCAAATCCACGGCTTTTCTGCAAAATACTCCAGGGACAACCTCTTCTTCGGTGGTACATCCCAACTGTTGGGATAGACCACAACCATCTTGAAGGAATGGAGTTTGATGGAGTATACGGACGGATGTGCAACATTCCCATAATAAAAACCAACGCTTATTTTCTCGCTGGTCAAATCCTGGGTGAAATCTTCACTTTTAATATCGATAAAATGCAATTCTACCTGCGGCAGGCATTCCGAAATAAACCTGATCAATTTCTCTATTCGAAGAAGCTGCCCGTTTGTATTTAACCCGATCCGAATGGTGTCTGATTCTGCCTTCAAATCACTCGCTTTAAGATAGAAATCATCTAGGGAGGTGAGTATTTTCTGTGCTTCCAACAATATCTTCGAACCTTTTTCTGTAATAGTCATTCCTTTGGAAGTTCGATAAAAGAGAGGAAAACCAACTTCTTTCTCCAAGGCTTTGATGTGTGCACTTGCAGCCGGCTGACTTGTGTTAAGATGCGCTGCCGCTTCGGTCAAATTGCCAGTTCGGGCAATTTCTATAAAGGTTTTCAATTGATACAGCTCCAACTATCCTAGACCTCCTCAGATGTATTTGCATGAATCATTCCGTTTTCCCGATGGGTCCGATCAGAACTTGAAATTAGACGGTTTTAAACATGATGAGCTATAGTAATCCCAGATAAACTATATAAGGAGTATGCAATCATGTCTCTATTCATTGCAATGTGCTTTTTTTCATTATCCATGTCGATCTCTCCAGGCCCTGTGAACATAACAATTCTTTCTTCTGGAGTCAATTATGGTTTTAAGCACTCATTACCTTTCGTATCCGGTTCAACAGTCGGGTTTACATTCTTGTTAACTGCTGTTGGTTTAGGGGTATCCAATCTCGTGGCGCAAGTCCCTATATTCTATGAATTGCTAAGATATATAGGGACAGGATACATGAGTTATATTGGCTACAAAATTATGGTTTCACATACAGAAATCGAGTTAAAAGAGGAACAACTGCCACGTTTTCGTCACGGTTTTCTTATGCAGTGGCTTAATCCCAAAGCTTGGATTGCATGTCTTTCCGGTGTTTCTGCCTTTGGTTCGAATACTTCCTATTCGATGCTTCTTGTGTTTGTGGTTATTTATTTTCTCATTTGTTATCTTTCACTTGCCTCCTGGGCCCTTTTAGGATCGAAATTACAATTTCTTATGAAAGTGAAGAACGGCATTAAGGTTTTTAATTTGGTGATGGGCGGATCATTGATTATTGTAGCAATTTTTCTTTTATTTTCGAACTATTAGGATTAAGAAGATCCGCTGGTTTTCTTACTCCGATTTCTCGAAGGTCTCGTCTCCCCATAACTTGACTCATTTGGCAATATGCAATTTCTGCACTTCTATATCACTATCCTGCCCGTTAGCTTAATGAATTAAGGGGCAAAAAATGATTAAATATACACCTATTTGTGAATAGGAACATGTTCCTGTCAAATATGGTAATAGGTACAGGTTTTTGTCCCAGATATCAGCACAAAGTAAGATAGTTCATATTTTCCTCCTCCCTTGAACCAAAGTCACATTAAGCATTTACCGTCCCCCCTAGTGTTGAAGCTGGTCTCTTGATCATAATCCATCCTTTATCGTGTTAGCAGCTCAAAAGAGACTTACTTCTCAAACGTAGATATACATCTAATCGGAAATGGGAACATGTTCTTGTCCCTCGACACTTAACTCCCACCCATCCGTCGTATAACCAGATTCATGAATTTATGCCCTTTGTCTAAGTAATGGAAAATGAATGCCTTAAAGAAGAATGAACCGTCAAAGCCGGCTTTCCAAAGGCTGTTGCATATTTCTCAACAAGTTCTTCTATAGAACGTTGTGTTAAACGTCTATTTTTACCTTTGCATCCTACAGGTACTGCAATAAACGCTTGCTATACTCGGTTCCTCTATGCGTTCTGTTTATCCTGCGAATGGGTCAACATTCGTGAGTGAGTCGTTCTTTCCTTAGTGTGTGCGGTTTTTGTTATTTTGTTATTGCTGCGTGCTCTGGTTAGGCTGCGATACGTTTCTCCATGCTGAACCATACCAATGAGAATACGAGCTAGCTTTCCAATAAGTTTAACATAGATTGCATCTTGCCCATCCCCCTTTTTCACATTCTGCTTATGCCAGCGCTTGAAGTCCGGTTGGTGACGCGCAAGCTGGAGTACCGCCAGAAACAAATACTTTCGCAGCATGCTGTCCCCGCGCAATATTAGGTTGAACGCAAAGACGGCTTCTCTGGCTTTCTCAAAAACTCCATCGCTCTTCCTGCATGATCTCGCTCGATGACCTCGTATACACGGGATGGTGGATAGGAAGAAAGGATGGGATCGTCCTTTCATAAGGAACCATCGATGGGCATTCTGGAATGGACACCAACCTCCTTCCAATGCTGTTCTACGTCCGCAGGCTTTTGAATGCCTTCCAGCCCTTAATTGCGGTCTATATAGATGTTTTTGTTTGTCAGTAAAAAGTATTTTCGTATAACTTCCCCGTATGCGCATCAAGCACTTCGGGCGTCCGCTCGTGCCCGCTACCAATCATTCGATACACTAGTTCGTACGGGGACTCTTCCACCCTGGCATTGTGCATCCGTTCCCATTGCAGACGCAGCTTGGCCTGTGCCGTCCATCGGAGGATGGCTGTCTGGTAATCAAATGAAGGCACGGTCTCCAGCTTCTTTAACTGTTCTGGCCTTATGGAGGGGGACATCAAACTTTTGACCCTCCCATTAGAGCGGTCAACAGCTAGTTGATAGCATTCATCCCTGACAGATATGTCTTGAATATATACACCAAAGCGAATGATTTCCAAACGATCTTCGTCGTCGGTTTCTTCAGTTAGAAGCTTGAGATACGGCAACATTTCGGCTGCTAGTCCTCGGACATAGTCCATAGCTACTTCTATACATGCGTCTCGATCCCAGGTTAATGGAGCTAGTTGATCTGGCTTACCATGCGAAACAAAGTCAATCAATTGTCCGGTTTGGCTGCCTACTCGCGCCTTGACCGCTCCCTCCATCTGATCAGCCCAATAGGCCTTCCAAGACCGGTCATTCTTGGCTGGACGCTCTTCATTTTGTTGCTTCCACACCATCAACTTGGTGTTCGAGCCAATATTGTCGTCTTGTACTAACTGAAATTGGTCGTTGTCTACGCCAATCCACTCTTCTAGGCTTCGTGCGGGCGGGAACTCACCTGGCCACTCGTCCAGAGTTCTTGGGTCAGAGGGGACAGCTTCTGCCCTATAGGCTGTCGGAACTTCCTCCTGTGATGATGCAGTATAGATTAGTCCTCTACTTCGGGGGGCGTAAACAAGATGGACCTGATCGTCACCATCCGTGTACACGGCTTTGTCCAATACGCAATATTCCACATGTAGCAAAAAATTCGCCTTCATACACGCCATCTGTTCCTCTTCTGGCGTGATCATGGTTGGGAGTGTTGGCCCTGGAACGGTTCCGTAGTACCTAAATCCGACCACGCGACCGCTGGGGTGAACCATAATCAGGCATCCCGTCTCAGGAAGCGGCAGCCCCATCGCCTTCTGCTGTCGTGTGTACCCAAACATCCCTTCCATCCACTCCATCTCACAATACGGAAAATCACGCAGTGCGCCGGGATAATGATCTTCCAGGAATTGCTCTGCCTGCTGTTTGAGCTCCTCCTCAGATATCCGTGTCTCGTTGTCCAATGAGGCCCAGGAAATGGCATAGTCTAGCAAGTTGCCGTCCCTGGAGAGCGTGGCAGAAACGGCGTCATCACTCCCCGTTTTAACCCATAAGAATCCCGCTTCTCCCTTCCCAGTTCCCCTCATGGTGTTCTCTTGATAGTCATTGACGATCAGATCATAATCCGGTGAAACGGCAAACTGGTGCTCTGCCTGTTGTCTTAACTGCATGCGTAATGTATCCAGATCTCGTTCGAGAAAATCTTGAGCCATTTCGTTGCGCAAATGTTCCAGCCCCTTCCGTAATTGTGTTTTTACAGTACCTAATGGCATATCCAGGAGATGGGCGATTTGCTGCTGGGTCAGGTCCTTCTTATATTTTAAGAACAGGAGCTGACGCAGCTTCGGATTCAGACTGGCCAATGCACGCTCCAGATCCAGGGTTTGATCGATATCATTAACGACCAATGGCTCTTGCGCCTGCGGGTCTTCGCTCAGGTGAACACGCTTGGATTTCTCCAAATGATTGAGCGCCCGGTTCACCACAATTCTGGTAAGCCAGCTCTCAAACGCTTCGGCTTGCTGCAGCGTTTGCAGTGACTCATAAGCCTTAACCAGGGCATCCTGAACGATATCCTCCGCATCTTTGGACTCCCGTACATAATGGCGAGCCACTCGATGCAGCTTATCCGTTCGATCCTTTATAAGAGAAACGAAGGCATCGTGATCTCCGTTTTGTGCGGCGTTGATTTGTTGCTGTGCATCGATCATTGTCGTTCACCTCCTGTTATATAGACAGCTAACTCGGGGGTTTGGATTTAATTAATGTAACATTATTCTGGAACTGACCGATCAAGTGACCACCCGCATGCGGCAAGCACGGGTGCCAAAGAGTACGTCACTCTTGGCGTGTTCCTGCTGAAGCTCCTTCATCCACTGAAGCAGTTCTTCCAGCCCGGTACGGGTATTGGAGAACTCACAGTCCATTCCCCGTTCGATCCCCCGGTAGTCGATGGCGCGAGCGACATGGATTTCTTTCGCAATATCCTCATGGGTTCCACGCCCTTGAACGTCCACCCAAATCATCAATCTTCCATTGTCCATCCACTAATTTGGCCTTAATGATATAAGCTAACGTACTAATAAGGCTGACTACAATGGGGACAAAAATACCTGAAATTGTATCCGCAATACGCTGTATGGGGGCCTTGGAGCCTTGCGCCTGTTCCACAATCTTAATAATTTGCGATAGTGCGCTGTCTGCGCCCACACGTGTTGCTCTCAAACGGAGTATACCGTTTTTGTTCAATGTAGCTCCTGTGACAGAGTCACCCGGTTTCTTGTCCACGGGAAGGCTTTCACCACTCAACATGGATTCATCAACGGATGAGAATCCTTCTTCCACTACACCGTCTACGGGTATCTTTTCGCCAGGCTTCACGATAACAAGATCGTTCATCAAGACATATTCAGGCACCAGACTAATTTCCTGACCATCCCTAATCACTCTTGCACTACGCGGAGCCATCTTCATTAGGCTTTTGATTGACTGGGTGGAGCGTCCCTTGGCTAAAGCCTCCAACCATTTGCCAAGCAGAATAAGAGTGATCAGGACTGCACTGGTTTCAAAATAAAAATCAACCGGAGCTTGTGCCGCAGCATTCGCAGTATCCGTTACAACTGCACTACCTCCATGATTGTGACCGGATAATCCACCCGTGCTGGTTAATGAAGTCAAGTAGAGACTGTAGAAATAAGCCATACTTGTTCCCAGAGCAACCAGTACATCCATGTTGGCGCTTCGGTTTTTCAATGCCTTATACGCACCGATGTAAAACTGGCGACCCAGGAAGAATTGCACAGGAGTAGCGAGTACCCATTGAAACAATGGATTCATAAATACATCAGGTACCCAGATCCAGGAAGTGAATGAAAAATGACCTACCATCGCCCATAATAATGGGAGAGAAAGAATAGCCGACAGAATCCAGTTCCATTTTTTTCGCTGTAATTCCTGTTCTCGCAGAGAGATGGTCTCTTCTTCCGTTTCTTTTAACTGGGCAGTGAAACCCAATTGTCTGATCTTGTAGATGAGATCCGAGCCCTTCAATGTTCCAGAAACGTATTCGACATGACCCGTTTCCAGGGCCAGATTCACATTGGCACGAGACACACCAGGCAGCTTGGAGAGACCTTTCTCAATTCGTGCTGAACATGCAGCGCACGTCATGCCTGTAATGTTCAAGTCAACGGATTCGGTGACAGTCTCAAAGCCCAGCGCTTCTACTTTGTTCCGAAAATCATGTATACCGATATTGGCAGGATCATAGGATATCGTTGCCTTCTCCATTGCGAGATTGACGTTAGCCTGTTGTACGCCCTCCATACGAGATAATCCCTTTTCAATACGAGCTGAACAGGCTGCACAAGTCATCCCTTTAATGTGAAGGGTTGTTTGCCACAGTGCAGGATGATCATCTGTATTAGTTGAAGGCTGTTTTGATTTTGGGGTAGAAAGCTTGTCCATCATTGCGGTCTCCTTTTTTTTGAACGAAATTGCTTCTAGCCGTTCATGTTGATACAGTGTTAGAGGGTTGTATGCTCATTTCAATCAACTAGAACTATCATACTTGAATAAGAACAAACACTGGATGACTCTTAAGGGCTACCTTCAAGCGGTTTTAGTCACAAATGAAAATAATATATGAACTTAAAGTAGCTAGGCGATATTTTCTACCTAATATGGTCATAAATAAAATCCGGCTATCGCGTTAGCCGGATTTCTATACTTTAAACTCTTTGTTCTGCGAATTTGTGAACTAACTGTTGCGTATAAGAATGCCTCTCCGATGAGAACAAGGATTCTTTGGCAAAATGGTCGATGATTTGGCCCTGCTGTATCACCATAATGTGATCGGATATACGTTGAATTGTGCCCAGGTCATGTGAAATGAATAAACAGGCAAATCCAATCCGTTGTTGTAATCTTATCAGCATATCCATGATTTGAGCTTGAGTAATCATATCCAGACTGGATGTTGGTTCATCCATGATAATCAAGGATGGTTCACTGCTTATCGCTCTGGCGATGGCTACGCGCTGCTTCTGACCACCGCTAAGTTGATGCGGGTATTGTTGCAAAAGGTGAATGGGCAGCTCCACCATTTCCAGCAGCCGTGCAGCACATTTCTGTCTGTTATGACGGCATTCTGCCACAATATTCGGTATTCGATTGTTGAGGTTATCCAGCGGCTCCATTAAAGAATCAATTACTCGAAGCCGAGGATTAAGACTGGATGCTGGATTCTGAAATACGGCCTGAACTCGTCCCTCAAGGGCTCGATAGGCAAAAGCAGTCCGGGACTGTATAATCTCTCTTCCCTGAAACCATATTCGCCCGGAATCTATTTTTTCCATCCATAACAAGCAACGGGCCAGTGTACTCTTACCACTCCCGCTTTCTCCGATCAGTCCTACACACTCTCCTGCATGAAGGCTGAAGGAAACTCCGTCGATTGCCCTTGTATGTCCTGAATAGGTCTTGACCAAGTTATCAACGGTGAGCAGTGCGTCTTCACTCATCCCATTTCACCTCGTTCAGGAACTACTCCAGGTTCGGTATAATTCAGCATGGACTCGGCTGCCAAAAGTCTTTGGGTATATGGATGTGTAGCTTGTGTCAGTACGACCTCAGCTTTCCCCTCTTCCAGGATTCGCCCTTCCCGCATAATGACAATCTGATCCGCGCAGCGTCTGGCAAGCTTGAGGTCATGTGTGATGAACAATATGGAGCAGCCGGATTTCTCTTGAAGTTGGATGAGCAGATCAAGTATCTCTGTCCCCGTAACCCAGTCCAGCGCAGACGTAGGCTCGTCGGCAATCAGTAGTTTTGGCTCAAGCAGCATTGCAGTCGCGATAGATACCCGCTGTAATTGTCCACCACTTAACTGAAATGGATAGCTCTCCACAACGCGCTTGGCAGGCAAGGAAACCTGCTCCAATACGTTCAGGATTCGTTCCTTCCGTTCCTTTCGTCCCCATGGATAATGAACCCTTATCGTCTCATCCAGTTGTTTGCCTATCCTAAGGAACGGACTAAATGTGCCGGTGTAGTCTTGAAATACGTAGGCGATCTCTTTGCCACGCAGCTTATTGATCTGTCTCTCAGGTAACTCTGATAAAGATTGACCGTTAAACGTAATTTGCCCTGCTGCATGGCGCACCCCATGTGGAAGCAAACGTCCGATAGACAAGCCAGTCAGTGTTTTTCCACTGCCACTTTCCCCGATGACCGTCAGCCAGTCGCCAGCCTTAATGGACAAGTTCATTTCGTGAACCAGGATCTGCTCTCCAGCCATAAGACAGAGTCCTTTTAATTCAAGTAAACTCATGACTTTCTCACTCCCTGCTCCGCTTAATATCCAATTGATCACGAACACGGTCTCCCAGCATGTTGGAACAGAGAACGACAAGCATGATCGCGAGACCAGGTGCAATCATAAGATAGGGTGCACTATGAAAATAGACCCGTCCTTCGTTCAGCATGGCCCCCCATTCAGGTGCAGGTGGCTGCACACCTAGCCCGATATACGAGAGCGAGGCAATCATGAGAATGATTTTCCCCATATCCAGAGAAGCGATCACAATGACATGTGATAAGGCATGTGGCAACAAATGTTTCCTCAAAATCTGATGAGGACGTAAACCACTCAAGCGGGCAATCGTAATGTATTCCTGTTGTTTTTCAGCATTGACGCTATTGCGAACGATACGAGAATACGTAATCCATTTGACCGAAATGATGGCAATCATCAGATTGAAGATACCTGGCCCCATGAGCCCACTGAGCACAATCGCGATAATGAAGTCCGGAAACGCAAGAAACGCATCCGAAATTCGTTTGTATACGCGATCCATCCAGCCGCCTGCATATCCAGCTAACAAACCGGCAGGAACTCCGATCGCAAGTGAACCCAGGAGAACGATCAGACTGGTTCCAACCGTATTTCTTCCTCCGAGTAACAGTCGAGAGAATACATCCCGACCGAGGTCATCAGTTCCAAGCCAATAATTCATATCAGGGGGCAGCAGGCGTACAGTCAAGTTTACTGCATAGGGATCATACGGAACGATATAATGTGCACAGAGTATAACCAAAATGAGGAGTACCAAAATTAGAATGTGTACCCGGTTTTGTCGTGTTTTCAAAGGATAAACTATGTTCGGTTTAGATTTAAACATCCTCATTGTTCCCCCTTTAATCGAATCTCGGGGTTTAGAACATCATTGAGCAGGTCAACGAGAATATGGATTATCGTAACGATCAGGCCCATCAAGACCATATAACCCTGGATAACGGGATAATCCCGACTCTGAATGGCGTCGATTATGAATTTCCCCATACCCGGATAAGCAAACAACACCTCAATCACAACGGTTCCACCAAGCAAACTTCCGATGCTTACTCCAAACATCGTGACAACGGGAGTGAGCGCATGCCGGAAAGCATGACGAACGAGCACACTTGCTCCGCCTAATCCTCTGGAACGTGCCCCCTTAATGAAATCCTGTCCCAGACTCTCAAGCAAACTGGAACGAATGAGACGCACGTATACGGCTGCCATCGTCAAACCCAGTGTTAAGGAGGGGAGCACCAAATGTGCCATACTCCCTGTCCCCATAGAGGGAAATACATGTGTTCTCACAGAGAAGCCTTCTATTAAAAGAAGCCCCAGCCAGAAGCTAGGGACTGAGGTGCCTAGAACAGCCAGAAGACGACTACACCGGTCGATGACGCGATTAGGATATAACGCAGACAGTGTACCGAGCGGAATGGCGATGACGATCAGCACCAAAAGAGAAGAACAGGTTAGCAGTAATGTTGCCGGTAACTTGCCTAACAATTCCTCCATAACAGGTCGATTCGTCATATACGACGTTCCAAAATCGAAGTGAACAAGTCGGCCGAGCCACTGCCCGTATTGTACCAACACAGGATCGTTTAGTCCCAATGCCTCTCTCTGCTCTTCAATCTGGGACGAGGTTACGGCTACATCTTCTGCGCGAAGCATCTCTCTTACGGCATCCCCAGGAGCTAATTTCATAAATACAAAACTGATAAAGGATAAAAGCAAAATAAAAAGGAAGAATTCTATACTTCGTTTTAAAAGCCTTCCCATGGTTACTCTACATCCAATTGATTAGTCAGCATGTAATACTCACTTTTGCTAGTCACCCAATTTTTCACCCGATCTTTATAGACAACGAGTGTATTTGGATGAACAAGATAGGAATAGTAGGTCTCCTGATCAATATGTGTAAGAATTTTTTGAATCTGTGCATTTCGTTCATCTGGATCTACCATCTGGTCTAGTTCATCAATCCAGCGATTCAGTTCCGCATCATTGATTTTGCCGAAATTCAATGTACCGTCCGGTTTAAAGGAAACATTAAGGAAATAACTCGCGTCTCCACGTGGTGCGATGATCGGACTGTATGTGCCCAGATCCCAGTCATCTAAAGAAAGGAGATAGTCTTCATATTTATCCACA
This sequence comes from Paenibacillus amylolyticus, assembly GCF_051136285.1. GTDB lineage: Bacteria > Bacillota > Bacilli > Paenibacillales > Paenibacillaceae > Paenibacillus > Paenibacillus amylolyticus_F. The sequence continues at coordinate 357,043 of NZ_CP194938.1, forward strand.
AACTCTATCGATATTTGGATACCGATATTTTTTGCTTGTGCTTGCAGCACCTGAGCGAACAGTGGGAATTCTGCTCGAGATGTATACGTGACAAGTTTTAAGTTCAGTGGTTTACCATCTTTACTTACTTTGCCCTGTTCTACTTGATAGCCCGCCTTCTCAAACCACTTCAGTGCAGCATCAACACCTGTCGTTTTAGCTTCATAGGAAGGCACAAAGGCGAAATTCGGCATAAATGGTCCCGATGCAAGCGTAGCTTGTCCGGCCATGAGGACATCCTTCAATTCTTCACGGTTCACGAGGGCATCAAAGGCTTTTCTAACATATTTGTTTTGAAATTCGGGTTGATGTGCATTGAAAATAAGTTCGTGGGTCTTCAAACTCATCACGGATTCGAGATGAAGGCTTGGATCACTTTTCATCGTCTCCAGACTTTCAACCGGCGGACGATACACAATGTCGGCATCCCCTGACATTAATGCGGACAGCCGGGCACTCGGATCTTCGTTAAAATTGAATGAGGCACGACTCAGCTTGGCAGCTCCTCCCCAATATTCATTGAAGCGCTCGACCTTGAGCGAGCTTCCGGCTGTGAAGGACGTGACCTTGAAAGGCCCCGTGCCAACCGGTTTTTTGTCCGGATCAGGTGCGTTAACATCCAGAATGGACGTATTCGGGTGAACGAGTTCAGATGGAAATTGCGGGAAAGGTTGCTCAGTCGTAATGTTCAGCGTCTGACCAGACGCATTCATTTCTTTAATCTTTAGAACCTGTTCTACACCTGGATTCACCTGGATGGCTCGTTCCAGAGATTGTTTCACAGCTTCTGCATCCAGCGCTCGTCCATCTTGAAAGGTTACGTTCTTTTGGATCTCAAATGTCCAATGTTGTCCGTCCTCCGTCTCCCATTTTTCGGCTAGCCATGGCTCAATCTTTAAATCTTCACTCAGTTTCACTAAAGTTTCGGTAATGCCTGCTCTGAGTGGGGTATAATCTTGATGTGGGTCTATGGTCTGGCTTGCAAAGTTGAACAAAAATGTGACTTCCTTGTCTTCCGTTGCTGCAGGCTTCGTGGCTGTCTCCTTCGTTGTGCTGGAACATGCCGAAATGACGAGCACTGCGCATAAAACCAATAGCATTGTTAGTTTTCTCTTTGTCTGCAACGTTGTATAACCTCCATTAATAAGGCTTTCAAATGTGTAAAAACAGTACGTGTTCTATCGTACTTGATGAAATTCATATTCGGTATAGCTCCTATGAGCTATTACAGCTAAAAACTGTGACAAAAAATGCTCAAGCCGTTTACACCAGCTGCTTCATACACTCTAACTTCACTTTCAGTCGTGAATGGTAAATACAAAACAACCTCTTATTTTTCAGAGGTTGTTTTGTATTTATTCCTTGAATAGTTGAAAGTTGTAGACAGTGATCCATTCATTTTCAGAGGAAATATCTACTTCGGCATCAACTTTAAAAACATCACGCAGCATTTTCTGTGTGATCACATTTTGAGGAGGGCCACTGTCATATCGTTTGCCAGATTGAAGCACAATGACTTGATCGGAGATCATTGCTGCTTGATTAATGTCATGTAGGACCAGAATGATTGTAATGCCCTGTTCGATATTTAAACGTTTAATCAGTTCAATGATTTCAAGCTGGTGGTGTATGTCTAGATAGGACGTAGGTTCATCTAATAACAAAACAGCAGGCTGTTGGGCCAGTGCCATTGCGATCCATGCCCGCTGGCGCTCCCCTCCAGACAAACGATCTACTGTTCTTTCTGCTAAATCCACTAAATGAGTAAGAGAGATGGCTTGATCAACAATGGCCTGATCTTCTTGATTTAATCGTTCAAATTTCCTTTTGTGAGGGAAACGGCCATACTCAATGAGCTGTCTAACAGTCACCTCGGGATTGCTCTCATGTACTTGCATTAAAAAGGCTAACTCTCTAGCAAAAGCTTTTCTGCTCCAGGTATTGATATCACTATTTTTAAATATAATTTCACCAGCGGCAGTATGAATTTTCTTTCCAAGCGCCTATCATACCCATAATAATGCCCACGGGCAGCTCAATTGGTGCGAAAGCAACACGGCCAATGGTGTCCGATAAACATAGAACGGTCAATCTCAGCAGCGCTGAAGCCGGTAGTAATATTCGATAATCATTCCCCACAAGAATCCTTGCAGCATGAGGAACAATTAAGCCAACAAATCCGAGCAGACCCACAATGCTTATAGCACTGGCAGCAAGGAGCGCGCTTATAACAATAAACCATAAACGATAGCCCTCTGTGTTTAGTCCTAGTGATCTTGATTCCGCATCCCCGAGTAACAGTACATTCATACGCTTGGGCGCTTAGCAAAGCCAATATTAATCCAATAATGCTGTAAGGAATAATCGTCTCCACATGTCCCCAGCTTTTGGCGGACAGACTTCCTACCATAAAGGAAACCGCTCCTTGAAAAATGTGAGTAGGCAGGAAAGACTAACAGCATGGTTGTTCCAAATAAACCTGCACCGGAGGAAACACCGATAATATGGGGATCAGCCATAGGGTTACGCATCACCCCTTGTAGTAATGCGCCCGAAAGAGCTAAATTTACGCCGACAAATACGGCTACAAGTGTACGTGGCAGTCTAATATTCCATATAATCGTGTAGTAATCCGAATCTGTGTTGCCAAGTGAAGTACTTAAAATGGACCGTACATCTACTGAAATAGCTCCAAAAGCCAAACTAATTATGACGCTAAGTATAGCGAAGGTCACAAAAAGTCCAATCATGAAGATTTTCCAGCTTATCTTGTTTTTAACTGATTATTCTCAATCATAAATATTTAATTCGTTTGACTTGAATCGATCAAGTCTGCCATATATTTATAAGATTCGGAGACATCAACACCAGAAGCCGTTACAAATTTATTTTTCGGAAGAACGTACATTCGGTCATTTGAAATGGCTGAAAGCGAGTTCCAAGCTGGATTTGATTTGAAATTGTTTTCGATCATTGACTCAGCTTCCTCATTCGTTGTGTGGGAAAGAATAAAGAGATAATCAGGATTAATCATCACCATCTCTTCCATACTAAACGGGATATATCCGGCAAAAGCTTCTCCATCTATGGATACTGTAGCGTTACGAAGTTTTAACTGATCTGCAATATCTACTGCTATTGTTGAACTCTGCTCGACATATGCAGTGTCTCCCATAACGGTTAGTATGGCGTAAGTCGGCATTTCCTTTTCATCTGGAATCTGCTCAATAACTTGATTGATTTCTGAATTCATCTGATCTACAAGCTCTTCCGCTTTTTGCTCATTACCTGTAATTTTCCCCATCAAAATCGTATTTTGTCTTATGTCTTCAATAGATTGAGTGTTAAGATTTGCTAAAGGGATATTAGCTTCTTTGAAAATTTCTCTCAATTTACCATGGTCAAAGCGCTGACCGATCACCAAATCAGGTTTTAACTTTTCCATACTAACCTCGTGCATAAATCCTACTTTGGGAACTTCGGTCGCTTCTTGCCTCAACTGAGCTATTTTTTAGCTAAGTGAAAAGAGAAACTGACAATTAATGAAATAACAGATGAAGCTCACAGCTAAAGTCTGTTAGTATTCCAAACAAGTCCTTGCTCAAGAGCATAACGCGTTAATTGAACCCGATTTTGTAACTGTAGCTTCTGTAAAATATTTTTCAAGTGGTTCTTCACGGTGTATTCTGATATGTCATATTTCCCTGCAATTTCTTTGTTCGTCCATCCTTCAGCTACCCCATATAAAATATCCAGTTCTCGAGTCGTCAGCTTAACTTCGGTTTTCTTCTTTTCTGTTACATTAACTTCCTTCAGGATCTGATAGGCAACATCTCTGGACATGGGGGCTTCCTCATTAATGATGGAATGCAGATATTCAAGCCATGTCGTGGGTTCCAAATTTTTGAGCAGATATCCTTGCGCACCCCTTTTGAGCGCCTCAAGTAGATGAATCATGTCGTCCGAAACCGTAATCACAACTATTTTCACATAGGGAAAAACGAGTTTGATTCTCCGCGTTGCTTCGAGTCCGTCCATAATGGGCATTTGAATATCCATCAAAATGAGATCGGGAAGCCACTTCTCCATGAAGTCAATCGCCTCTTGACCGTTATTTACCATACCGATGATCTCAAAGTGTTCGTCTATACTCAAAATTTCACGGATGGCTTCCCTTGCATGCACGTGATCATCAACGACCAACACTCTTGTTGTGCTCTTTGTCATACGAGTCCCCCTTTTTGAATCTCAACGATGGTTTTTCCATCCTTACGATACATGTTCATAATCCATCCCATCTCATTGCAACGCTCCTTCATAATTCGTAGACCGAACTTGTTTTTCTTGGCAAATGGATCTCCCTCAAATCCTTTACCATTATCCGACACCGTAATCTTCCAGCTATGGCTCATTCCTACTGCAGTGATTGATCCTTCTGTAGCTGACGCATATTTGTCCATATTAATGAGCGCCTCACGTATACAAGCTAACAATTCTATTTTTTCTTTATCCTCTTGGTGATGCTCCTCTAAATCCCAGTGAATATGGATTGGTGTGCGGATGTCTTTAGACATCGCATGAACTTGCTTCACTAATGATGGTGAGGTCTGGTGTACAGGATTTTCGTCACGATCCAGTCGAAGATTGGTGATTGCTTGTCTGACATAACGGTTCACCTCATGAATCGTTTTACGAATGGACAGAACGTGCTGTTCTTGTTGATTTCCGTCACTTCCCATTTCAAGCTTTTCTGCCTTAACAGATAGCAAAAATAGAGATTGAGCTATTCCGTCATGAAGTTCTCGCGCCAGCTCTTCACGTGCTTCAAGTGCAGCTTTGGCAGAACGTGCACGTTCCAATTCTTTCTGAATGTTTTCAAGGATACGAAATAGCTTGGTTAGCAATGTAATCGTAACAAGATAAACCAACACCGGTGTTAACCAATTGCCCAAATCCATCGAGATATAGGGTAGTAAAAATTGATGTCTGACATATTCCCAGATAGCGACTGTAATGGTTGGAATGAATAGAATCATCCATTTGATTTGTTTATAGGACATGATGCTCCTCCTGGTTTTTAATAGAGAAAATTTAATGGGGCAAACGAAGGATATAACCAAACCCCCACAGAGTTTGAATGAGATCTTCACGATTCATTACATATTCCGATAATTTATCACGTAATCGTTTAACATGGGTATCTACGGTTCGATAGTCCAGTTCTTCATTTTGCTCCACCTTCCAGACGATTCTCAGCAAATCCTGTCTGGAGAAAGCGATCTCTGGATGAGTTGCCAGATGGTATAACAAATCAAATTCTTTAGGTGTCATATGAATTTCTTCATCTTTTACCAGAACTTTTCTAGAAGTGGGATTAATTAAAATGGATGAAATCATTACTTCACTGGCGGAATGATCTGGTATAACATGCCCGTAAAACCCGGTAAAACGTGCCATCATCGATTTGATCCGAAGCACAACTTCCCTGGGGCTGAAGGGTTTCATCACAAAGTCATCTGCTCCTGCCTTAAACGCCTCAATTCGGTCCGCTTCTTCAGACTTTCCTGTCAAAAACATCACAGGAATGCTTGTACTCAATCGCAGATAATTGCATATTTCAATACCCTTAATGTCAGGAAGCATCCAATCGAGAATGATTAATGCATAAGAACCTTTATGAAGTTTGCTCAAAGCTTGCACACCAAGGGCGGCCTCTTCGATAATAAATTGTTCTTTTTCCAGGTACATTTTAAGCAACCTCCGGACCCTTTCATCATCATCTACGATCAATATTCTGTTTTTCTGCAGGGTCCCATTCATATGTCATACCTCCATCTAATCAAACTGAGATAGCGTTCATTTACGTCTTGCTCTAGTGAGAAATGGGTAAAATGAGTTTATCGTAAACAGCATACCGTTAAATGATAAAAAATAGGGGCTGTCCCATAAGTCATAAAAAGACTCGGGATAGCCCCAGTTTTCAAATTTACACAACAAAAAGAAGCCTTTCCTTGGTAAAATGGAAGTGTCGAGCAACCACTTTAAGGAGGGCTTCTTTTGTACATTCAATATACCATGGATCAACTGTTCTTGCCAATGGATTTGGAGACAGATATCCCCGAAAATCATCTTGTGCGTGTCGTGAATGACGCAGTTAACCGCCTGAGCGACTCCATTTTCAACGCCGCATATCCTGGTGGTGGCCGCCACAGCTATCATCCCAAAATGCTCACTAAAATCATCATCTACGCCTACACCCAGCGCATCTATTCTTCCCGGCAAATCGCCAAGGCGGTTCGCGAAAATATCATGTTCATGTGGCTCGCCGCACGCCAAAAACCAGATTTCCGTACCATCAATCGCTTTCGTTCCGAGCGGATGAAAGCAGTGCTCGAAACCGTGTTTACCCATGTGCTGGAGCTGTTGGTTCAGGAGCAATACGTATCCTTGGATCACTATTTTTTGGACGGAACCAAGCTCGAAGCGAATGCGAATCGCTATACCTTTGTGTGGAAAAAAGCCGTCGTCAAGCACCAGGCCAAGCTGCAAGAAAAAGTACATACCTTGTTTCAAGCCATCGAAGAGGCAGAAAACGAAGAGGATGCCGTCCATACCGGGGCCGACCTGCCTGAACTTGGTGAAACCTCGGCGCTCACGGCGGAAAAGCTGGAGCAAGCCGTGAAGCACTTAGAAGAAAAACTCAGCGAAAAACCCAAGGACAAAACCCTCAAAAAAGCGGTGCGCCAGTTGCGGAAGGACTTGCTGCCCCGGTTGCAAAAATATGAGCATCAGCTTCAAACTGTTGGCGAGCGAAACAGCTACAGCAAAACCGACTCGGATGCGACGTTTATGCGAATGAAAGAAGATCACATGCGAAATGGTCAATTGAAGCCTGGATACAATGTACAGATCGGAACAGAAAATCAGTTTGTTTTAGGCTACAGCGTCCACCAGCGGCCTACGGATACCAAATGTCTGAAGCCCCATCTGGATCATCTGGAAAAAATGCTAGGCCAGAAACCCAAGACCGTCATTGCCGATGCGGGGTATGGTAGTGAGGAAAATTACAGTTATCTGGAGGAAAAAAACATTCAGGGTATCGTGAAGTACGGGACATACCATAAGGAAAAAACAAGGACTTTTCAGCGAGCTATGGGTAAAGTAGACAACTGGAGTTACAACGAAACGTCAGATACGTGGACCTGTGCGGCTGGACAAACATTACATTTTCGCGTGGAACGTCAGACAGTGACAGAGAGCGGCTACCCGATTCGCACCCGTCATTACCTGAGCGAAGATTGTAGCCAGTGCCCCATGAAATCGATATGCACCAGGGCCCAAGGAGATCGGGAAATTGCCATAAGCCTGACCTACCTGCGGCAAAAAAACGAGATGCGAGAACGCCTGCGCAGCGAGGAAGGATATCGTCTTTCCGTTCGGCGCATGATCGAGCCTGAAAGTGTGTTTGGACAAATGAAAAACAATCGGGGATTCCGAAGATTCCTGCTTCGCGGCTTGCAAAAAGTAAGCCTGGAGGTCGGGTGGCTTTGCCTTGCCCATAATCTGCTCAAAAAAGCGACAATGGCGGAAAAACGTAAACGAGACCAATCAGGATGAACCTCTGCTTGGTCTCGTTTGGACGTATCGGTGTTCCTTCTCTTCACCGATGTTCTTTTTTAAAGGCTTTTGAGACAGCCCCGTTCAGAAGATTATTACTCAATTGCAAACAATGTATGAACGATAAGTAATATGGATATTAGAACATACCGAACATACTTATCTAAGAAACTAACAAAGTCTCTCCCAGTAAGCTAATTCTGGTACAAAGAAGTCATCGCTACCAACGGAAAAAGCCTGAAAGGTTAATCCCTTAACTAGCACGACAAATAAAAAGCGCAAGCAGAGAAGATTTCATCTCCTCCTGTTTACGCTTTTTTATCGTTGCATCGGCCGTAGCTTAAACCTTTCATTTCTGTACTGTCCACTTTAGAGGCTTATGACTAACTTGTATGGCGGCTTTTATGCGTTAGAAAGGAATTAATGCGATAATTGCAACCCTTTAATCCTTAATCCCTCTTGCTTAATGAGTGGTTTTAAGTTGCATGTGCTTAATGTTTAGATATAGATTTAATCGGCAATCGGACTATGTTCTTGTCCATTTCGGTAATCGGCACAAGTTCTTGTCCCTCAACGGCTAGTTTTATTACGAAATTTCACTTTTGTAATGCTTTACGTTAGTTGAATAAAAGCAGCCAATCACATTGATCAGCTGCTTTCTTAATTTTATTATGCTATCGCTTCCCGTTAACGCAACGATTAAAAGGCTTTATTTAAGAATATTTTATTTAATAATTCCTTTTGCTCTGGCTTAATATTAATGATACTTCTGATGCTTTTTGCCTTTATCTCAGCATCCTCAAACGTATTTGCCAACCCTAGCTCTAACAATATTCCGGCTGCAACAGTTCCCGTTCTACCCTTGCCTCCACCACAATGAAAGGCGACCTTCTTGCCGGCATTATATGCTCCAACAACCTCATGAATGGCTTGTTTAAAAAGCTCGGCTTCATGTTCTTTCGTATCGTCATCAAGCGGAATCTTTACCCACTTCACATGATCTGCTGGATACGCGCACTCTGTTGCTTCTTCTCGAAGATCCACCACAACCTCAATGTCTTCATTAAGAACCATTGCCTCTACGTCGGTAGCTCCGCCCATAAAAACTTGTTCAGCAATAAGTGCATGGTATTTCTTTTCGGCGTGATCCATTTTACTTACCTTCTTTCAAGAACTGCTCGATTCGAGCTTGAATTGAATCGCGGACATAAGCGAATGTAGCTGTGATTTCTTCCTCTGTACCTGTCGCCTTGGCTGGATCATCGAAGCCCCAATGCCATCTTTCAGCTTTATCATTACGTACAACTGGACAATTATCGTTGGCATGACCACAAAGCGTGATGATGTAGTCTGCTTGTTTTAAAATCTCAGGATCAATTACATCTGATGTATGACTTGAAATATCGATTCCAGCTTCTTTCATCGTTTGAACAGCACGAGGATTTAAGCCATGTGCCTCTAACCCAGCACTTCTCACCTCATATTTGTCACTACCAAGTGCCTTTAAAAATCCATCGGCGATTTGGCTTCTGCAAGAGTTTCCTGTACACAAAAAGTAAACAAGTGGTTTATTGTTCATGATTATTGATCTCCTTTGTCTTTGGTTTGGCTTACTTGTATTTTCGCTTCGCTCATTTTTGAGTTAATCAACGTTTTTATGATCACAGCAATAACAACCAATGCTACTGCGATTACGCCAATCATCAACCAAATGTTTATGCTTGTTGAATGAATCAAGTGTAACCACAAATACAGTCCTGTTAACGTGATAAAGAGCGTTGGGATGGTGAGCACAATTCCAATTTTGAAATAACTTCCCCACGTGATTTTTACATCTTTGCGGGACAGTACATGTAGCCACAAAAGTGTGGCGAGCGATCCAATCGGTGTAATTTTCGGACCCAAGTCACTGCCGATAATATTGGCATAAATCAGGGATTCCCGGATGACACCTTGCGTGCTGGTTCCATTAATAGCAAGCGCATCAATCATCACCGTTGGCATATTGTTCATAACCGAAGACAATACTGCAGCTAGAAAGCCCATGCCAAGTGTGGAGATGTAGAGCCCCTGGTCGGCAATAGCTTGAATGACCTTACCAAGTTCATCCGTCAATCCCACATTTCGCAGTCCATAAACGACGACGTACATACCGATAGAGAAAATCACGATTGCCCATGGAGCCCCTTTAATGAGCTTCCAGGTTTGAATAGCGTGACTTCGCTTTGCAGCTAAGATAAACAAGATGGCTATAACCCCAGCGATAACAGACACCGGAACTTGAATGAACTCGCTCATCAAGTACGCCACCAGTAGGACGGCTAAGATCACCCAAGATATGTTGAACAGTTTCTTATCCTTGATCGCTTCGGCTGGCTTTTTGAGCTGACTGACTTCGTAGTTCCCTGGAATACTCTTTCTAAAGAACAAAAACAGGACCAGAAGACTTGCCAATATTGAAAAGAAATTCGGAATAATCATACGACTCGCATACTCCACAAAGCCAATACCGAAGTAATCGGCAGAAACGATATTGACGAGGTTACTCACGACAAGCGGAAGTGAAGTTGTATCTGCAATGAAACCACTAGCGATGATAAAAGGTAAAATCATCTTTTGATCAAATTTGAGCGCTCGGACCATAGCAAGCACAATGGGCGTTAAGATCAGTGCGGCACCGTCATTTGCAAAGAACGCTGCCACCCCTGCCCCAAGCAGCACAACATAAACGAACATCAACTTACCATTACCTCTTGCGAGCCTTGCCATGTGTAGTGCAGCCCATTCAAAAAATCCAATTTCATCTAAAATCAGTGAAATTAAAATAATAGCTACGAAAGCAAGCGTGGCGTTCCATACGATTCCTGTAACCGTACCTACATCGGATAGACTGACGACTCCAAAAAGAAGTGCAAGGACAGCTCCAGCTGACGCTGACCATCCAATATTAAGTCCCTTAGGTTGCCAAATCACAAAAGTCAGTGTCAGCAAAAAGATTAAAATCGCAATAATGGTCATGCTTCCTCCTGAGGACCGCAGCAGTTTTTCAATCCTGCTATTTTATCTTTCATGGATGGCAGATACGGATACACACACTGAACATATGCTTCTGCATCTGGATTAAGAGAGTAGTACACCCACTGCCCTTTTTTCTTTTCATTAAGGAGACCGGCTGCCTTTAGTTTTCGAAGATGCTGACTGGCGTTTGGTTGTGACATGCCAATAATGTCAGTGATATCACATACACAAAGTTCCTGTTCCTGAAGTAGCGCAATGATGGTCAAACGTGTTTTATCAGCTAATAACTTATACGCCTCAGCCATCTCCTGAATTCTTTGTTCCATATGTACACCCCCTGTGATTAGTCTTGTCGGCTTCATTTAATGATATAATCATATAATGAATCACTTATATAATCAATGACGAATATAAGAAGTTCAGTGCATCAAAAAAGCCGGCAATAAAGATTACCGACTTTTTAGTCACGAACTAAAAAATCACATTTTGATTTCATAAAATAATGACTGCCTTTCATCTTAACTATATCTTTCGTTTAATACTCAATGACTCCACCTTGATCTAATAATTCATCATGCTGATATACCTCTACGTGCCATTGTTTTAAAATTGCATCATTAAGTTGCGCTGCGGTATACAAAAGTGTGCCCTTCATTAAAGTCACCTCAAGAATAGTTATAATCACAAATTATAACACCCTCCTGAGATTCGTTAGCTCACAATCTTTTCACAAGCGATTGCACAGCTTTTTTCGCATCTTTCCCTGAGCCTCGAATCGTCGCCGAAGCAAAAGAGGTCTGCCACGGTATACCTACAAAATGAATTCTTTCATCGCTTTGTTTTAAAGGTACACCTGATGAGTCAAGAACATTCAATCCACTAAGATATTCAAAATTCGGGATATACCCTGTGGCAAAAATAACGGTATCCACATGTTCACGAGTCTCATCTGCCCACACTATCCCATTTTCCGTAAAAGCTTTAAACATCAGTTTGGCATCAGGCTTACCTTGATCAATAGCATTTTTATATATACCGGTATCAAGGACACCATCACTGCTTTTTTGCAATAATCGTTTACCCCAATTGGATTGTTCAAGCCTAAGTATGGTCAGCCAAAAGTGAATATCTTTCCCTGCAATGACCTGCGGCTTGAATTTGATCGGGCTTCTGGATGCAATCGTTACATGCGCCGTCCTAGCCAGTTCAACCGCTATTTGGATCGCCGAATTGCCTCCTCCCACAACAATGATACGTTTGTTTGTAAACTGTTTCTCATTTTGGTAGTTCTTAGCATGAAGCATTTCCCCCTTAAATTCATGCAGGCCAAGAATGTCTGGAATATGAGGATTTATGAATGCCCCGCTTGCACAGACGATGGACCTTGTACGAAACTGTTCTCCGGTTGAGGTATGGAGTGTATAGATATTAATTTCCTTATCCACTTTAATTACTTCTTGCCCTGAGTGTATTGGAAAATTGTATGTAGCTGCATAAGACTTTAAGTATTGAACAACCTCATCTCTGCGCGGATAAACATTTGCACCGCCTGGAAATGGGAGTCCTGGCAATGAGGAATACGGTGCAGGCGAGAACAACGTTAAGCTATCATAGTAATTTGCCCATGATCCTAAATGCTCTCTACTTTTTTCAAGGATGATAAAGTTCCGTTTAGCTTCTTGCAAGTAATAGGCTGCTGCCAAACCAGATTGACCACCACCAATAACGATGCAATCATAAATCATGTTTTTCAATTTATTTTCTCCCTCCTACTATAAAAAGCTACTGCATCACGATTCGGATGCAGTAGCTCTGAATTCTTGATTATCCGCAGCAGGAATTCGATCCTGCCTTTTCGTTTTTTGAAGGAGAGCAGCAATCCGAAGATGCTTCCTTCACTTGAACCGGTTCACAGCAGCTTTCCGTGCCACTAGCACCAAGACTGCAAACGCCCGTCTCTGGCAGTTCCAGTTCTACTTTTTGTGCTGACTCCATATCTCCCACTAGAGCAGCTACTATGGATCTGACTTGCTCATATCCCGTTGCCATGAGGAAAGTTGGCGCTCTTCCATAACTTTTGGCACCTACGATATAAAAGTCCTTTTCTGGTTGACGGAGTTCTTTTTCGCCATGTGGTCGAACTGTTCCGCAACTGTGGATATTGGGGTCAATTAATGGCGCGAGCTCATAAACACAATCTAAGCTTGGGTCCGTCAATACCCGTACTTCTCTCACCATCGATAAGTCAGGACGAGAACCTGTGTTACCTACAATTTCATCGATGTGATCAATCACCACTTGTTCATCTTTTATGGTTCCGGAAACATGGATCTGTTCACCTTGTTTTTGAAGCTCTACAAGTTCAAGCAACGTGTTAATCGCAGAATGTCCGCTTCCTACAACAAGCACCTTCTTGCCGCTATATCGATTTCTCTCTTTTCCTAATACAGCAGGAATACCGTATGAAATGTGGCTATTAAGCGCTTTTTCCTCTTCTGAAAATAGACCGTCTGATCGAAGCGGGTTGGGATTGGACCATGTCCCCGAGGCATCGATAACAGCCCGCGCCTCATAAATAAACGAAGATCCGTTTTGTACAACATGAATCACAAACGGCAGTTTCTCACGCCCACTTGTTTTCACTTTGCTTAACCCTTTGCGACTGATCGCAGTAACTTTCGTATTCAAATGCACATTTGGACTTAATTCAGGTAGCGCAGCCAAAGGTTTTAGATAATGTTCGACAATATCCTTACCCGTCGGGATCTTTTCGTTTTGTGGAGCAACCCAATTCGCCGATAGCAGCAACTCTTTAGCAGCTTTATCGATGTTATACTGCCATGGCGAAAACAGTCGTACATGTTCTCATTTTCGAATGTTTGCCCCCACTTCATCTCCAGCTTCAAACAACATAAACGGCTCACCTTTTGAAATGAGTTGTGCTGCTGCGGCAAGACCAACCGGTCCAGCTCCAATGATCGCAACAGGTAATTTGCTCTTCTCTTGTACTGGTGCTTCGCAGCAGCTCACTTGGTTCACAGGGATATGTTTAATCATCTTAGTTTCATCCTCATAATTAGTTGCGTTTTGCAAGTATTATATTAAATAAATGGGATAAGTATTATCCCAGTGGTGTACAGCATACGTTACCAATGTTCCAGTTCTCTACCGTAACTAGTTCGGAAAACAACTATATCTTAAGGTCGAATAATTAAATCTGAACTAGTTGTCATTGTATACAGCCTCCCTTTTTCGCAGTACCACTACGATATCTGTCTGAGGTACAAATAAATTATAATTCGTTACATGCACTTGTCTCGTTTCGGTTACTGATTCAATCTTTAATTCAGGAGGAAGACAGCGCTCTATGTGAGTAATTAATGTTTCTTTGGTGAATCTCCAAATTACACCATCAATCGAAGAGTTCGCCATATAACCACCGGCCGTTACAGAACCTGAAAGAGACTTGAGAACAACCGGGTCCGCAATAATGATAGATCCACCGTCACGTAACAGTCTGCAGCTCTCTATGAAGGCTTTTTTGTGATAGCGAATGTGATGAAAGCTTCGTGCAAACAAAATCATATCGCAGCTATGATCAGGTAAAGAAGTCGGCTTATCAATGAAAGCATGGATATAAGAATTAAACCTTCCCCACTTCTTTCCAAGTTTTAGAGCATTTAAATTCGGATCCATGTTGAGAAAACGAACATCCTTCTGCTTGCGAAGATACTTGTTCAATAAACCTGTACCACAGCCCACCTGAAGAACATCGCCCTTTAAAGGGGGTAAAACTTTGTAGACATTACGAGGAATAGGGAAATTTTGAACGTACATGGCCAATTCGTAGAAAATAGGATAACGCTCTTGCAATCGAACCAATTTACTGGTGTAGAAAGGATTCCGCTTTTTGTGACGTTTAAAGTCCCATTTGTTCAAATAGTAGACAGGGGTTAACAGCAAGAACAGAATAATAAAGACACTTTGGACGCTATAAATTCCAAGTTTACTAAAACGATCATTGGAATTATGAGGCATCATTTGTTTAGAAGTATTCAAAATGATCACTCCCCTCTCACAACGCTATAAATGGTGTAGAACCTATTCTAACATAATTAACGAATCCAATATATGGTTGAATGCGCCAAAAAATACAGACATATTGTCCGTAAGCAATGCTTCCTACCAAATGACTTACGAAGCGGAGGGAATCTGATCATGCACAATTCAATCGTATTTAGAGAAGAGTATTTTTTTGACTCCTTCACCCCGTCCATGTGAAGCTGACAAAAGAAGAGCCGATGCATCACCATGATTTTGTTGAAATCGCTTATGTATATGAAGGAGAAGGGCTTCATCAGATTGGGGACTAATGTATTTTGGTTTCCAAAGGCGACTTGTTTGTCATCCCCCCCTGGTGTATCACATGTGTTTCAACGACTGGTTTTGAATGGTACAATGTTCTTGTCCCGCGTCAGTTCTCCAATACTATGTCATTGAAGTTAACTTTATTGCATAAGAAAATCTCTTCGTTAGACTCACTTCTACACTTAGATATTTATCTAATTGGAAATTGGAACATGTTCTTATCCCTCATCTGAGCATCGAAAAGGCCGCCCACAGGCGACCTCTTGAGCAAGAATACGATTTTCAATTTGAAGTATGATCATCAGGACGTTGGATCATATAGGTCTGCATCATGTTCTTCGATCCAATCAATTTGCCTGAATCCATAGCCAGCCATCGTTTGCTGCACATCCAGCACCTCTAATTCCGGTGCCTGCCAAGGCGTTTTTTTCGTTTCCATCGGTCGTCCCCTCCTTTCTACAAAAACTGGAACCAAGATGCGAGCACCCTTACATTACTTGCGCGATACAAACTTTCTAAGATACGATATGTATCTTAATGGGAATTATAAGACACAATACGTATCCAAGCAAACAAATATTTCATCCCTTTCTCTGGGTTAAGTATTTCCCTGTAGCGCTAACTGCCCCAAGTTAAAGCCAACTCGCCTCTATATAGCTTTTTTATTTAGACACATATCTAATCGGTAATCGGTACAAGTTCTTGTCCTTGGCTCCGGACACGAACTTGTACTGATAAAATAAAAAAGCCACTGTAATAGCGACTTCAATGGGAATATGTTCTTGTCGTTTCATGCTGCCATTTCTGGACTTCTGCTAAGAGTAATTTTCGAGATAGATTCACTTTTTCCGCAAAATTCTAAGACGACAAAACAGATGCCAAGTAAGGGTATAACTCTAAAAAGAACAGCTCGCTCCCTGCATGGATTACAGAATAAGAACGGACTGCGGGGGTGATATTGTTATGATTAAAAGAGAAACGTTATTTTGTTTTTTTAGCAGCATGGCGGAAGTATTTTATCACCCTTCGATACATTTTCTTGTCCTTTAATTGGTTGAAAATATAAGGGTCCGGTTTGACGTTCACCTCAATAATCCAGGGTTTCAAACTCTGGTCCAACCCAATATCCACGCCGATTTGCTTAAGGTACGGGTATTTTTTCTTCATGTGGCGTGCAATACGTAATCCAAGCTCATTCATCTCCTGGATGAGTTCGTTTCTGCGTTTCAGGGATGCATGAGATTCCAGCAGTCTGTGAACATCCATTGGTTTACCACCGCTGTGATAATTGGTCACGATTTTTTTCGGATGACCGAGTCGGCCGATGATTCCCGTAGCCTCCCACTGATTGTCGGGGCTTAACTGTATCATGACTCTGATATCAAAACGCCTCTTGTTGTGCTTAAGCAGATCGATTCCTCTCTGAATGAGATAGCTTCTTTTATGCACCAGACGTACAAGACTTGCATGGAAAGAGTCAAAGTTGTCAAACGACAGTCGTTTTTGTTCAATCTGATAGGCAAAATTATGATGACTTACCATCTCCGCCTTTATGACACCCATTCCGTAAGTGCCAATCTCGGGTTTAATATAAACCATACCGTATCTGCTGATCATGGACCACAGGTTGGCTTTGTTACATCGTTGCGTATCAGGTATAAATGGTTTGATAGAACCATTATTGAGGATCACTTTTGTTTTCAACCATTTGCTTCTTAACGGCTTCAATTTATCAACCCCCATATAACACTTCTCCCTTCAACAAATGAATCAAACCCTGATGTTTCATCAAGATCATGCATTATATGTAATACCGATAAAACAATCCTAATCAAATGCCCTTGTTCGTAAAAATGGTATATTAACACATGCCCTGACCAAACCAATTTTGCACACATATCATGAACAAGACGTAACCATTTGTGCAAGGAGTTGAGAAGATGCCAGTTCAGCATGGAATACAGTTAAATCGTGCGCCTATGATCGATGTTCTTATACCTGCGATCGAAAAAGATTTGAGCACCCTTCCTCAAGTTATCGATAATATTCGCCGTTATGTGCGGCATCCGATTGGACAGATTTATATTGTTTCCCCAACCAGCAACAAAATCAGAAACCTTTGTTCCCGCAAACACTGCATTTTTGTTAACGAGCGTTCAGTCCTGCCTATCACCAAAAATGATATACACTATCAATCATCACGCTGGGACCGCTCAGGCTGGTTATATCAACAACTGCTTAAAATGAACGGGGATCACATTGTGAGAGCGAAGCACTTTCTGGTGATGGATGCGGATACGGTGCTCATTAAACCTCATACATTTATTGTTGATAATAAGACGGTATTTTACTGTCGCGACTGGAGTCAGCCAGAATATTTCAACACCTACCGCAAGCTGTTAGACATGAAAGCGCCACGCCCACGCTCTTTTGTCACCCATTATATGCTGTTCGAAAAGTCGAAACTCTCTGCTTTGAAAAAGAAAATTGAAACGATACATCAGCTGCCATGGTACAAAGCGATTATCTCGAATATCAATAAGAAGAAGCAGTTTGGGTTCTCTGAGTATGAAACCTATGCCAATTTTATGTATTCGAAAAGCCCGGCTAGCATGACCCTGAAGAGTTCCATGAATAAAAGTCTGAACATGAACGCTTCCTCGTTAAAAGAACAACAAATTCGCAATTTTGCGCTTAAATACCGATCTCTTTCCTTTCACAAACGTAAAATCTATAGCAAAACTCCCCGAGCTTAAGGAGGAAGACCATGCATATCGTACTGCTATGTGGCGGCGCAGGCAAAAGGCTTTGGCCGCTGTCCAATGAGCTTCGCTCCAAGCTGTTCGTGGATATACTTCCGTCACCTGCAGGTGGAAGGGAATCCATGATCAGCAGAGTATGCCGCCAGCTTGACAGCTCAGGCCTACTGGACTCAACGCTCATCATTTCACATCAGGACCAGACCGACATTACAGCCCGTCATACCAAAGGCAAGATACCCGTCATTGGAGAACCTTTTAAACGGGGGACATTTACCGCAGCTGCCTTGGCGACCTTGTATCTGAAATCCTCCGGAGCGGCTGAACCTGACGATATGATTTGTATCGCGCCAGCGGATGTGTTCGCAGATGAGGACTTTTTTAAGAGCTTCAAATTACTTCCGGATATATTGAAACAGACTCATGCTGATATCATTTTAATTGGGACAAGGCCCACATACGCTTCAGAACAATATGGATACATCCTGCCAGGAAGAAAAGCACCTAATGGTTATGCACCGGTAACACAATTCATAGAGAAACCTGAATTGGATGTCGCTGAAACCCTGCTACAGCATGGCGCATTGTGGAACTGCGGGGTGTATGCCTTCTCTCTTGCGTTTATGTTGTCCCATATTGAAAAAAATGGCCTTCCGGTTCATTACGAACAATTGTTAACTCTGTATGAACAATTGCCTGAACGCAGTTTTGACAAACAAGTTGCAGAACAATCGCAACGGGCAGTTGTACTGCCATATGAGGGTGTGTGGCAGGATATCGGAAGCTGGGATGCTCTGTGTGAGCAGTTGGATTCCAATGTATTGGGACACGGCAGAATATCCGAATCCTCCCCGGATTCCTACATCGTTAACGAGCTCCTCTACCCGATCCACGTCATTGGAGTCCCAGGTATTATCACTGTCGCAAGTCCGGACGGTATTCTCATAGCCAACAAAAAAGATTCAAATGAAATTAAAGAGCAATTGGGCAGTATTCCACTGCAACCAATGTATGTCGAGGCAACTTGGGGCAGCTATCGTGTCATGGAGAGATCGGTAGAAAACGAAAATACAACCGTAACCACATTGAATATGACTCTCTTGCCCGGCAAACATATCGGATTACGCCAGCATCGATTAGGTTGCCGAGCATGGACTGTAATTTCAGGCAGTGGGCAGGTGCTTATTAACGGGCAGATCAGGCAGGTAACCACAGGCAATCAGTTTGCGATTACCTTGAATAGCCTCTTTTCTATTCTGGCCGAAACCAGGATGGTAATTCATGAGGTCCAGCTTGGCGTATCGGAGAATGAGGAAAGCATGCCTTATGAAGCACAGGATTGGAAGGTAATGATTGAGATTGCAGGATCTTATAAAACACCGGATTAATGCTAGATGAAGAAAAAATCACTGTCTGATTCAAATAAATTTTCTCAGTCTTCAGGTGAAATGATGAACGAGGACACAACATGATGTTTAGACAAATATATAAAGATTTCACTGGGCAAGACATTTTAGGTGAAAGTAACAAACAACCGGGCCCAATTAATTCATATTTAAGTGGACTACAAAGAGCTTTTGAAGGTGATTAACAGCTATAGAAAAGTATAGAAGGATTTGGTTCGGACTTCCTTATGGAATCTATAAAGATACCGTGTGGTGAATCATTTTTTAAGAACAAAAACATGCTGATAGATACAACAACATGCTAAACTATAACCTGGCAAGATGAATTTATCCCCAGACATGAAGATGAAGAAATAGGGTGAATTCAATGAAAACTCAATGAGGAGCAGCTTTTGTGCTTAAAGCTGCTCTTAATCGTTCAGTTCATCATGAAATCTGCAAACAGTGCGAAGATAATTTAATATAGTATTACATTCCTGCTAGCCGCAAAACGTCTTCTAGTTTCAGTTTCCCAATAACCTTATACCCTCTTTGATCTCCCAGAGGTTGTATAATAACAGTTTCCATACTTGAGAGCTCTCCCAACCCTAACCCTGGAGGAAAAGAATGAGCTACAATTACCCGGTTGAAATTACTTGGAGTTGTTTGTTCAACTTCTTTGGTAAAAACTTGTAGTGTACTGTTTATGGTTTCAGTGCTCGGATTTTGACTGAGTTTATATATATTTATCCAAAAATCATTAACTTTTACATTTTGTATACCAAAAGCAGTTTGAGCCGTTTGGACGGTTCTGCATAAGGGGCTACCTTCCACGGGCATATAAACAGGAATATTTAATTTTCGAATAGCATTGCCATACTTCTCAGCCTGTTCCTTTCCCAAAGCGTTTAAAGTTCTTTGTGTAGTACAATCTGTCAAACTAAGATCTTGTTGATCTTCTCCTAAAGTTGCATCTCCATGTCGGATATAAAGTATGTACCCACCATTTTGAAGATCATGTATTAGAGAACTAGCAGAGAGCTCTGATGCCCTGGTAGTATTGGTACTTCCAAGCAACAGAAAAAGACAAAGTACTACTATGAACAAACGGTACATTTTTGTTCCACCTCATTTTCTTTTATTCTATATCAACAGGGTGTTTTAATTGATCTTTATAGTAATCGATATATAATCTTCCGTCGCTTCCTTTTACTGCATAGAAGACATCAGCGACTTTCTTATTGTTTGATTCAAGCTGTAGTAATAACTCTTCATCGGATATACCATTTAACTTCAAATTCATCACTAAAACCACTCCATCCATAACCAACTCGACAGGCATACGTTCCTGTTTCTGTTCAGATTTTTTATGTACATCCTGAACTGTAGCTACTCTGTAACCGGCTTTTTTCATCACCGAAACTTGTCCATTCACTTCCAGCAATGCATATTCTACTTCTTCGATATTAAATATATCTTTTTGTCTTAACATCTGGTTCAAGGAATCTAATGTTAGTTTATTCTTTGCGAGATTATTCTCCATAATTTTTCCCCCTTCAATTAATACAGTTGGTGAGCCTTCAGCCATTAAACGTAGTTTTCTGCTTTTTAGATTCATTTTAGACAACAGATAGGAGGTACAAGTAAAAACAATTAACGATATGAGAAGATGCATGACTTCCATCTTCTCATTAAAAGCTAAATTGGCTGCAATCGCTCCCATTATTACTGCAGTGACAAACTCATGAAAATTCATGTTTGACAAGGTTTGTTTCCCCAATATCCGTGCGATAACTAATAGAAGTAAAAAGGCAGAGATACTTCTAATTAGAATCATGAAATGATCTAGCAAGCTAAGCACTCCTTCAATCGTTAAACGTTATTGTTACAATGATGCTCCAGCACCATTTTTTGATACATTGTAATGATTTCCAAACAATAGATAACAAAATCCCAAACTATGGCTTGGGATTTTAAGTAAACATTTTAGTGCGAAAGTAAGTTAATTGTTTAAATGGTGTTGATATTTATTGTTTTTGATAAGCCTGCATTGCTTCTTGAAATTGGTCTAGCGCTTTTTGATACTTGAGACAATCCTTATCATTCGATGCAAATTTTCGAAAAATCTTAAATCATTTCCTTGGTTGGGGACAAGAACTTGTACCGATAAAATAAAAAAGCCGCCCACAGGCGACCTTTTGAGCAAGAATACGATTTTCAACTTGAGGACGCTGGATTATATAGGTCTGCATCATGTTCGGAGATCCAATCAACTTGCCTGTATCCACGGCCAGCCATCGTTTGCTGCCGCACATCCAGAACCTCTAATTTCGGTGCCTGCCAAGGCGCTTTTTTCGTTTCCATCGCTCGTCCCCTCCTTTCTACAAAAACTGGCACCAAGATGCGAGCAACCTTACATTACTTGCGTTAAACAAACTTTTTAAGATACGATATGTATCTTAATGAAATTATAAGACACATTACGTATCTAAGTAAACAACCTATTTCATCCCTTTCTCTGGGTTAAGTATTTCCCTGTAGCGCTACTGACCCAAGTTAAAGCCCGCTCGCCTATATATAGCTTTTTTATTTATTGTTTGATTTCGAACCCTCCGTGAACTCAAACCCTTCTGATCATCGGTTCATTATCTAGCATGGAAGTTGTCGATCTTAATTTCGCTCATCTTTCATGGCCTAGCTTAATAAGTTGCTCTTGAGTACTGTTAAATGTCTGGGTCAGTAAATTGAACTTTTCTTGAATTTCAATCAATTTGTCATATAGAACATTTCGTTTCCGAATAGCAAGTTTGATTTCTTTAAGATCCGTTTTAGTACGTCCTCTCATGGATCCGTACACTTGCTCTTCAGCATCCAAACCCAGTCCATAAGCTTCAATAAACATCTGAAGTGTTTGGTTTCTTGACTCAAATTGTTCGAGAGCTTTTCCCGCGAGAGAAAGTGATTCTTCTTTTTCGAACGAAAGTTTTAGCAGTGATTGTTGAAGTGATTTCGTTTGTTCATCATCCTTCTGCCTAGCTCTTTCTAATTGATCAAGAATAGTTCTTCGCGCCTGAATATGAGTCTCCACCTGATCCAGGAACCCTGTAACATTACTGTTTTCTCTTTCCCTTGACTCAGAATAACATTGTATAATTTCATATCTTCTTGTTCATGATTTGAAAGGGACTCCAGGCCTTTGTCGATCTCCTGACTATTTTGAGCTAGATGATTAATCTGATTGACCGCAGGCTCCTGAGACTCTCCACATCCGTTAAGTAGGAGGAGCAATACAGTAATGAGAACAGCGTGGGTCCGTTTTTTACTTATAATGTTCACGAGTTTTCCCTCTTTTATTGTTAGTTTATCTAAGTTGAATTACAAGCGAGTATCGTGGCTGAAATTAACTACCAGATGCTCATTCGGATTGTAAACCTCAAACTCATAGCCTTTTGCTTTCAGCAACTTTAAAATTTGTGGCAGAGCTTCTACAGTCTGTTTCCGTTCATGCATCAGAATAACTTCTGTATCTCGGTGTACGCCTTTGAGTATCCGGGATATAATTTTATTGGGCTGCCCGGGAAGGTTCCAGTCAAGTGAGTCCGTAGTCCAGTCCCACATTTTAAACCCTGCTTCCGCGATATCCCCTCTAAAAGCCTCACCAATCTGCGGGCTACTTCCATAAGGCGCACGTATTAGATGTGGCGTATATCCAATCAATGCCTCGACCTTATTTTGTACTTCTTTAAACTCATTCAAAAAGTTGTCTGCGCTTCCGCTCTTATATAACTTTTTATAACTATGTGTCATACTATGCAGCCCGGGATAACTGCCTTCTTTCACCAAACACTTCACCGCTTTCGGGTAGTGATCCAGATTCTCTCCAACCATAAAAAATGTAGCTTTAGCATCATACTGGTTCATAATATCCAGCAACTGCCCCGTGTCTTCGTTTGCGACTTCCACCGCGAATTGCACTTCCGCTCACTGTTGTTGATTCATGATGTGATTTCAAAACCTGTCCTCGTCCTATCATCTCGTTATTTATGCTAACTATTAATCTTTGAACTTGTTCTTACATAAGATTAATAGAAAAGTTCGTCGGGAGGCGATCGTTCTGTCCACCATCCCATTTAATTCATCGGGAATAGGAGTGGACTCATACTCCTGCTTTATCCTATTCAGCTTGTCATGCATTATCGTCTCTCCTCCTCTTGGTCTTCCTCGCTCATGTTCACCCGAAGCTTCGGCAGTCCTTGATAGAGCCTTGTTTTCAAGGTGCTGAGCTTCTCGTTAAACACTTCGGCAACCCGTATTCTTCAGGTTTTCGGTGATGCATTGGATTAGAAGCTTTTCCAGCTTCCGGCCGACTCTCATCTAATCAGACACTCCTTTGGGCCCGCGCGGGTAACCATCAATTGCAATTGCCTTACGGGAGCAAGACGGGCGAGTTGTTCAAAAAGTTTGATTTGCAATAAAAAATTTCTGTCGCTGTGATTTTATCTGCGATATTGCGGACCAACCAAGCGGCTGAACAACTAAAAGACCCCAGCTTCACCAGGGTCCTGAGCTAATTTATATTTACTTTTATATATTCGGATATGTTTTGCGGAATTATGCTTGACGAAGCCAAACGAACTTTTGTAGCAAAAATTAGTATAATGAGAAAGCTTTAAACTCCAATTAGGTATCCATCTAATCGGTAATGGGAACATGTTCTTGTCCATTTAGGCAATCGGTACAAGTTCCTGTCCTTGGCATCCTTAATTTGTCAGACAGCTATTCGTTAGGTTGATCTGATTTGCGTTTGAGTGACACAACTGATCCTCCTATCCAAAAAAGCAGCCCCGTCAGGAGCTGCTTCATGTTATACCTTATCTTGTAATCTGATCTGTTTCCGATAACCCACCAGCTTACTCGGCATCTGGATAAGGATTGATCTTCTGGATCGTTCCGTCTTCGTTGTATTTTAGCTCGGAATATTTAACGCAACGCTTGTGGTTGACGCCCTCCGACATGGAGCTGTCGTGATAGAACAGATACCACTTGTCTTCAACTTGCACAATGGAGTGGTGGGTTGTCCAGCCGATAACTGGAGAGAGAATCTCGCCCTTGAACGTGAATGGTCCCATCGGGTTCTTGCCAATCGCATATACGAGCTTGTGCGTGCTTCCTGTAGAGTAGGACAGGTAGTAATATCCGTTATATTTATGCATCCATGGGCCTTCAAAATATCTCCGGTCCTCATCCCCGGCCAGAATCGGATTCCCGTCTTCATCGACAATCGATATCTCGGCAGGCTTGCTCTGGAAGGACAGCATGTCGTCGCTAAGCAATGCAACTTGCGGTCCAAGCGCCGGCTGGTCAGGAGCCGGTCCTTCCGCATCTGGCACGAAGCTGCCAGTCTGCCATTTCTCCAGCTGACCACCCCAGAGTCCGCCGAAATAGATGTATGACTGATTGTCATCATCCACCAGCACAGCCGGATCAATACTGAAGCTACCTTCCATATAATTCGGCTGGGGCGTGAACGGTCCTGCCGGAGACTCTGATGTTGCCACACCCAGACGGAAGATACCGTCATGGTCCCGTGCCGGGAAGAACAGGTAATAGGTATTGTTCTTATAAGCGGCATCCGGTGCCCAGAGTTGCTTGGAGGCCCATGGAATATCTCTCAGATGCAATGCTTCGCCATGATCGACCACCGGGGAATCGAAGTTGTCCATCGAGAGGACATGATAGTCTTCCATTTTATACTGGTCGCCGTTATCATTGCTCGGCTCGTCATGATCGAGGTCATGGGAAGGATAGATGTAGATTTTGCCCTCGTAGACATGGGCGGACGGGTCCGCAGTGAAGATGTGGGTTACGAGCGGCTGGTGGGGCTTAGGTAGTTGTTGTTGTTTCATAAGGCATCTCCTTTGGTATTGGAATAATAGAATTGAATTCAGGACGTATACATGTACTGTCTCCGGGACTTCATGCCAGGACATCCATCCGCAGAGTTGGAGCAGAGATTGAAATGTCCAGCGCAGCGGAGACTAAGCTGATTTGTTCTGCCCCGCCACGAGTCTTGCATATTCTCCTTCAGTTTCGGGCGTGGAGTTCGGGCTTAACCCGGTATCCAACCGGTGAAGCTGCTGATTGAGGTACGCGAACGTGGGAGGCACCTCATCTTCCAGCGTGTAGGCATTCTCTTGATCGTTCCGAGAATAGCGCTTAAATATCCGACGATTACGGGATTAGGGTAGTTCATTGAACGCATCGCACCCTCCCTTTGCAATTAAAGCAAACGCTTACAATCTCTGATGTAATTGTACACTCCCCGCTTGTTTTTTCCAATATACATACTAAAGGTCTTCCCCGAAAAAATGTACAATTTCTATCTATAACGCTTCGTCCAACTAAGTGTAGCTGATTCAGAATCTTATGTTATACTTGAAAGGTTGTTTTAACCAAAAGTAAGGAGGAATGTGAAAATTATTGTAGTGATTGTACTATTCCATCTGCATTTCCCTGTTGTATGTAAAAAATCTAATTTGAGAGTCATACTAACTAGGAGACTGCATGTAACAATTTGAATATAGCATTTATAGATCTATAGTCTATAGTCACCAGTACAACCAGAATAGGAGTAACTTATACCATGAGAAAAATCATTCAACGTACATTTTTAATGACGACTTTAACCGCTCTTCTTACGATTCCTTTAGTCTCAACCAACATGACCATATCTGCTGCGGGTTATAAGCTACTTCCTAAGCCAGAATGGACATATCATGTACCGTCCGATACGACCACACAAATACATAGTAAGAACAATTATTACACTGGGAGAGTCGTTTTTCCTATTGTGTCAGAACTGACTAATCTAGAAACCGCATATACATTCTTGTATAAAACAGCTCGTTCTGCCGGCAAATCTAAAGCTGTAAATTCAATACTCGCGATAGATGATAAAACAGGAAAGCAAAAATGGATTCACGACTCACCTATGCGCTATAATTCTTTTGACTTGGATGAGGAAGGTAATGTCTACTATTATGATGAGGTAATGTCTGGTAACAAAAAGGTATACAAATTAATTGCCCTGGATTCCAATAACAAGCAACGTTGGGTCAAAACATTCAAAGAGCATTTTCAATTCAATATACTGGAAGATGGTCGTATAGCAATAGTTACGTTCACCAAAGAAACTAGCGTAATCACAATTTACAACCAGGAAGGCAAGCAGCTTATCAAAACGGAGTTTCCTGGTCACATGCGTCATATTCAGGGCAACTACGTCGGATTGATCAATTCTAATGCACCGAGAAACACGACGACCATTGATATCTATTCCATATCCACTGGTAAAAAGGTTGTTTCTGCTGTCCAACCGCAAGATCACGTCAATATCGTGCATGCTGACTTTGAAGTGCTCAGTGGCGGCACTGTGATTGTTCCTATATACGATGCTAAGACGGAAGTAGAAACTTTACACGGCTACAAGCCTAACGGGGAAGAAAAATGGACCAGACGTTTGCCTAAGCCAGCACAAGATGTCGTGTACGGCAC
Source organism: Paenibacillus amylolyticus (assembly GCF_051136285.1). Taxonomy (GTDB): domain Bacteria; phylum Bacillota; class Bacilli; order Paenibacillales; family Paenibacillaceae; genus Paenibacillus; species Paenibacillus amylolyticus_F. The sequence continues at coordinate 383,783 of NZ_CP194938.1, forward strand.
AACATACGCCCACGGCATGTATGATTCTATATATGTATCCTTAGGAAATAACTACTTGATTCAAGAAAAAAATAAGCTTAGTTTGTACAATACTAACAATCAATTGATAGCGACCAAGACATTTGATGATTTACCTGCACAAGGATTGCTACAACAACTCAACGATCACAGTATCGTCTTTGGAGCCACTGATAAATCACAAGCCTGGTATGATTCAACTAAACCAGAGCCGAAGAAGGCCGTCTACTACATTCTAGATTCGCGGACATTAAAAGTAAAAAACACCCTTGAACTCGATGAAGCTCTTTTCCACCAAGCTGATATTCGTTTTCACGATGCAAACACATTCTATATTCACATGGGTGAAACGATCACCAAATACGTTTTAAAATAACCTATGCAAGCTTGCACATTCAACTGAATAATGACGTATGCCCTAGCTCCTTGATAAGAGCTAGGCATACGTCGTTTTTTTATTAGGGTATTTCATATTAGCCATCGGGTTACTACTCGTAATCCCTCATCCCCCGTCAATGCATCTATCCAACATATTGAAGAATTAGCTGGTATAGCGCTATGGAAAGCCCTAGAAGACTCGCCTTCATTTTTGATGGATGGTATCTCTCTCGGTTTGATAAATATAATAAAATCAATAAAAATCCAATGGGAAGCGATAGCTGAAAGTCACCTTCTGATGAACCATAGGAATAGATTGGTGTAACGAGTGTACTGATCCAACAGTAAAAGAAAACGGTAAAACGTCTTGTCTCTAATTGTTTACTCCACCTTACTAACAAGAGTATAATGATGATCCCAATAATTGTGAGTTGTAAAGGGGGCAGAACAATAGCAACGTTCCCAAATTTGAATTCCATTCTGCACAGTCCTCCTCTTCATAGTCATTCGTAACGTACTTTCCGAATAGTCTGTTATATATCATATTCCTCCTACCTTATGCGTACTAATGGAAATGGATTTGATAAATGGTGCTTAGACTTTCTTATATGTTGATAAAACGAGCCTTTCATTAGTATAGATATCTGAAATTCACAATCAAAAAAACCTCCACTCAGGAGGATTTTGATTTATCCAATTAAATCAAACCTTTGTAATACAAGCTATCATTAGGGAAAACTGCTACTGTCTGAAAGTATAAATACCGCATTTCGTCTTCTTGATTTTCTGTGCACATTTCTTTGAACCATTCATCTTGCATCGTTTACTTCAGTCTTAATCATACCTAATTTCAGTTCGCCAATTCCAATACCAGGTTCAATCAACATTTTATACATAGATTGTGATATCCTTATTTTGTTTTAAATATCTATTATATACCAATATATTTTTCGGTCAACAGGATTACCTGAACACGTGCATTGTAGAATTTTTGATCCAGTATAATCTTATTATATTGTCTCTTATAGAAATGAAATTACATATATAACCAAGAAGCGCAGATTAACAACAAAAATATCCCACCACACATATATTTATTGATTACAACCGACCAATTGTAACGACCTTCACCTCTTGCTCCTTCACCAAATCCTAATGCAATAAATGCAATTCCGAGTATCATGCCGATCCAAGCAACAGAAGCAATCAGCCCTCCCATCATCTACACAACCTCCACTAATCTTAATGTTATAGATTCCCGTACCCTAGCCAACTCATGCTTGAACTTACTCTATTATTGTAGAGTGGAATCCCATCTGGATTGATCCAACCATACAACTCTTTCATACTGTTTGGTCCGAAATCATTCAGTTTGTAATCATCAGATACACAACATTTCGATACTCGTACTTCGAACTCTTCTTTACCAAATAACAAATAAGTGATGCTCGCCTTCACACGATTGATATCGTTAGATTTATAGAAAGTGTCGCGCACTGTCGTTATTTCACCAGAACTTCGGATGTGCTCCTTAAACGCATTTACACAAAGCAATGAATCTAGCAGGTCTTCTGCAGATAGATTTTGAATGCTTTCAGACGATTCAAAGGCAGTGGTTAGCTTTTTGTACTTACCAATGACGTCCGAGAAATTATGATGCCCTCTTTCATCGTGGAAGTTATGTATTTGATTTCTTACAAATAGTTTAAGGTCTTCTCCTCTACGAATCGGATGTTCCACACCCTTAGATGTTCTTCCTTGCATAGGGATATCCTTGATGTAGTTCATAAACCTGTGAATCTCCAAACGTAAAGGTAGTACATCGTCTGAAATAAGACGTTTGTTCACAGACAGGTACTCCGACTCCAATTCTTTGAAAGCCGACAAGAATGTTTGGTATTTACGTTGAACAGTTTCTACATATAAGTTAGGGTTCTTCTTTTTACGCCCCTGCCAATTAGTGTTTGGCAACTCAACGAGTGAAATACCTTTCATCTTGTCTTCATACTCGCCTTTTGCCTTTTTCATTACAGTTTCTGCTTCTTCGTACTTGGAAAGCACGTCAGATTTTAACACTGCGGCATTATCCCAATAATCAGCAAAAATATCCCTTACACGATCGAAACCTGCATGGTCTTTATCTATCGAGACATTTAGTTCATTATTTGTGAGTATCCCACTTCCCGTTAAGTTTGAAGAACCAATAAATGCGATATCCTCAAAGAGATACAGCTTGGGATGGAAACGAGCCGAAGTGAAATAACGGACAAACACGTTACGCAAACCCAACACTTTACGCAGTGCTTTTGAGGAAGTCGGGAACCCCAGACGAACAACCAAATGAACTTTACAACCATTCTTAACTAACTCTTCTATGTATTCATGTCTCGTGAAAAAGGCTGAAGCGATAAATACGTCTGTATTTTTGCTGTGCTTATCCAGAGCTAGGTATAACCCATCTTTGTACTTTCCTGAATTCGAATAAATTGATGTTTCGTTCATAATTTCTTCCTCCATACTCAGATAAGAGCAGACGGAGTCTACTCTTTCTTCACCAACAAAGTTTCATATAGGTATGCTCTGATAATCCTGTACTTGCTTGTAGTCATAAAGGTGTATTTTTCTACATCAACAACATAATAGTATTTTCCTGAAACAATATATTCCCTTTATGCCATTCATTTGGTTTGATTCCTGCTTTAATAAATATATCATATGTCCATCTACATAATACACCATAGAAGCTTGCGCTTACTGGAGATACTAAAAGGTAGAAATAAGGTACTAACAAAGATTAAACATATGATGCATATGATGTGTTTCTGGAAATTTAACGTTTGGATAAATGAGAGCAGGTTAATTTCGTCATTTTGGCACAAGAAAGAACTTGTATCGATAAAATAAAAAACCCGTTCATTTTCAGCTCATGAAAATAACGGGGGATAAAAGTTTAATCTTTACAAAACGAATTATTCTTTATTTTCTTGTGCATTCTTGATTACTAAAATTGTTACTTTTTTGTACCGTATGCTTCAAGCTTTCGTCGTACATTTCTTCCTTCTCTTTTTACATGCGACCTCAATGTTTTTTTGACTATTCCATTAAATCGGTTACTGCACCTTTGGAAGCAGAGGAAACTAGTTTGGCATATTTACCGAGCACACCGGATTTTACTTTCAGTGGCGGTTGTACCCACGCTTGTGCTCGAGCAGCTAGCTCTTCTTCTGAAACCTCAACTCTCATCTCTTGGATATCGCTATCAATCGTGATAATATCACCATTTCTAAGCAAACCGATCGGTCCACCGACTTGTGCTTCAGGTGATACATGACCGACTACAAATCCATGTGAACCACCCGAGAATCGACCATCTGTGATGAGGGCGACTTTCCCGCCGAGCCCTTTTCCTACAATGAGTGCTGTAACGGAAAGCATCTCAGGCATACCAGGTCCACCCTTCGGACCACAATAACGTATGACCACGACGTCTCCTTCTTTAATTTCATCATTCATAATCGCTACTGTCGCTTCATCCTCGCTGTCGTATACCTTTGTGGGACCGGAAAACTTCTGTATCTTCATGCCTGACATTTTGGCAACAGCGCCTTCAGGAGCGAGGTTTCCCCGAAGTACAACTAGAGGTCCGTTTGGCTTAAGTGGATTATTGAGTGGTCGTATAATCTCTTGATCATTTTCAAGTGGAGCAGATTCCGCTAAATTCTCCGCTAACGTTTTACCCGTTACCGTGAGGCAATCTCCATGAAGTAATCCCTCAGCAAGCAACAGCTTCATTACTCCTGAAACACCGCCGATATCATTCAAATCCTGCATCACATATTGGCCACTTGGCTTCAGATCTGCCAAATGAGGAACACACAAACGAATGCGCTCAAAATCATCTAAGGTTAAATCGACTTCTACCGAGTGCGCAATAGCTAGCAGATGGAGAAATGCGTTAGTTGATCCCCCCAGAGCCATAACAACGGTGATCGCATTCTCAAATGCTTTCTTCGTCATAATGTCTCTTGGATAGATTTCCTGTTCAAGAAGTGAGATGACCTGCTTACCTGCTGCTTCGCATTCCAATGCTTTATCCGCCGAGATTGCTGATGTCGAAGAAGAACCAGGCAAACACATACCCATAGCCTCTGCAGCCGCTGCCATCGTATTAGCGGTATACATCCCCCCGCAAGCCCCTGGACCCGGGCAAACACTACATTCGACCTTATGCAACTGTTCATCTGTTATTTTGCCATCCTGATATTGACCAACGGCTTCAAAAGCTGAAACGATATCTACGTCTTTACCGTCGAGATTACCAGGTTGAATGGTTCCTCCATAGACATAAACGGAAGGAATGTTCATTCGTCCAATAGCCATCAAACATGCAGGCGTATTTTTGTCACAACCACCGATCGCAACAACGCCATCAAAACGCTCGGCTCCAGTCACAATTTCAATCGAATCAGCTATCGCTTCCCGACTTGGGAGTGAGAACAACATCCCACCATGCCCCATTGAGATCCCATCCGAAACGGTAATCGTATTAAAAATTAGTGGAGCACCGCCGTTTTTACGTGCGCCCTGCTTAGCTTGCACCGCTAAATCATTAATGTGCATATTACACGGAGTTACTTCACTCCACGTACTCGCTATTCCGATCATTGGCTTTTTAAAATCCTCATCTTGAAAACCAACTGCACGCAACATGGCTCTGTTCGGTACCCGGTTAGCACCTTCACTGATTACCTTGCTTCGAATACGAAGATCTTTTTTATTTTCCATGTCACTCACCCCTGATTTCAAAGTATATCGTTCAGTTCCTGCATCGGTCTGATAAAATTTTGTTTCATTAGATTATGGGCATCGTCACTATTTTTGCCTTCAAAAGCTTTAATAATCAAATCATGCTCTTCGACTGAAGCTAGTGTAGCCGTATTAGGTTGTTTTAAAAACACATATTTAAAACGCCTAATGTGAATCTGAAGAGATGCATTAAATGTGGCCACATAAGGATTATCTGAGAGCTCCACAATATAATTATGAAATAGCTCGTCCACCTCCATAGCCTGATACACTTGACCATTTTTTATAGAACTTGCGAATTCTAAATTTAATGCTCTTAATTTCTCGATCTGTTCTGGAACAATAATTTCAGCAGTGATTTCAGCAGCTAAAGCCTGAAGAGCCGCCATCGTTGAATACATCTTAAAAATATCGTTTTTCTCAATACACGTTACTTTGGTTTCTTTTCCTGGATGCATAGATACGAGACCTTGAACTTCGAGTAACTGAAACGCCTCTCGGATCGGTGTCCGGCTGACTCCAAGCGATTCAGCTATTTCCGCATCAATAAGCTTCTCACCTGGTTGAAGTGTTCCATCAATAATCCATCGTTGTATCTGTGAAAACGCTCGTTCTTTTGCGGACATACGGACGGGTAAAGCAAAATCTTTAGGAATAGGCATGGTTTTCAACCTCATTACAATTATTCTTATATGCAATATATCGCATACACAACCAAGAAGCAATTATTATTTCATTTTAGCTCTCACTATCTATTCCGATCTCGGTGCCACTTATCATCTCCCATTATTCTATCAATAATATGATGAGCATCCCAAACCGCCGCCATCTCTAATCCCTCACACTCTTTGCGATCCGAAGGTCTGATTTCTCCCAAATGATATATCGAGTACTCTCCTGATATCCTATCCATGCATGCAGGTGGGGGCCAAGCCTCATTTTCATCCAGAAAAGCACGATTCCCAACGACTGGCCAATTTCCTGATTTCAGAACATGATCATACACACCCACAATAAACTGATACTTCTCATCTTTCGGTAACTCATCTATAGAGTCACTTATGTGATCGTAGATTGCAATGCTGGCGTCTTTAAGCCTTCTTCCAAAGGAAAACTTACCGTTAGGCAAAGGTATAGCATAGATATCACCCAATTTTATCCGATTAATTTTTGTCTTTTTCAAGGTTATTCAAACTCCTCGTTGCAGCTCTCATAAGCTTATTGATCTTCTTATTATGCGGAGAAATGCAATAAAGCTATTCGCTGAAATAATATTTTGAGCTTAGCGCCGCCATGTGTTATAATCATTTACTGTTCTCTTCCTCGTGTCTCTACTTCTTTGATATAAAATCACATTCATTTGCCTTCTCTTTTATTTGCTAAAGTATTTGCTAAACGAATTTGTAATGATTAAATAAAAAAGCCGCTAAAATAGCGACTTCATTAGGAATATGTTCTTGTCCCTCGACCTCAAGTTGGTATTCAAGTTCATGGAGAATAATTTATTGTTGCTAAAGTTCAATCGGTACCGAGCGTTAATATCTTTTCAATAGATTTTTTGCTCGGGTCGATCACTCCTATGATGAGCTCATGAAGTTCAGTTATTCGTTTAGATAGGTGGTGACCCGGTTTTGGATCAGCTTGGCTACTTCCTCTGCCGTTTTCTGTCCACCAAAGAATGCGAGGGACTCTTCTCCGGCAATACCTAACACTTTAACGTCCAGGTCTACATATTGATCGGCGGATTGAACAACTTGTTTAAACACGGTGAACTGTTCATCCGGTACTTTTGCCATCTCCCCACTCGAAAGCTTGTATTCGCCATTTTTAACTTTTTCATGCAGCTCCTCAATCTTCTTTTCATTCACGGATTTAAGCATCGAGAATCCTTCTCGATCTTGCAGCATCTGCACTTCTTCCGACAATAAGAAGTTAATGAACTTCCAGGCTTCATCTTTTACGGGTGATTTGGCATGAATTGCGAATTGTGCCATGATAGAAATTCGCGATCCCTTGCGATTTCCGTTTTCTCCCGCTTGCGGTGATTGCAACAGCTTGGGTTGATCAAATAACATGTAGGGCCCTTCGATAAAATCAATTGGCGACGTAATCGGCGTTGAGCTAAATATTTGATTGCCCCGCTTTGACTCTTCCGATGTCACAATCTTATCCTGGTACATTTGTTTAACTTGCTCCAACATATTGACAAATTCGGGAGAATCAAATGTTGCCTTTTGGGCTGAAGGATCGACGAATGCGGCGTAGTTCTCATAAAGCATTTCTTGAAAAAGGAGCTCCGGCGGGTAGGATGCTAAAGCATAAATCTTATCCTGTCCGTTTTCCTTTTGAATGACTTCCTTTGAAACCTTCTCAAATTCCTTCCAGTTCCATGTCTTGTCATCAAATTGAGCATCTGCTTTGTTCAGCATCGCCTCATCTCCTACAAATACTCGTAACATATACCCCAAAGGAATCGTATACATTCCATCATTCATCTTTAAACCGTTCAAAATATTCATTTGCAAATCGTTTTTATCCAATGTCTGATCTTGCTTGAGCAAATCGTTCATGTTGAGAAGAAAACCTTTGCTCACATATTCTTTAAGTGGCAGGCTGTCAATTTCAATGATATCCATGCTTTTTCCCGATAACATGGCTGTATTCATTGAATTCCGGTATTTTTCGAATTCGCCTTGGCCCCATTGCTCGCCCGTTTTATATGCATTGATTTGCAAATCGATTTCGGGATATTTCTCTTCGAATTTTTTCTCCACCGTTTGATAAAATGGATTTGACTCTGTCACGGACAGCGTAAGTACTGTTCTGCCATCTTTCGATTTAACTTTAGCCGATGTACTGCTTTCCTCTGAAGCACACGCGGTTAAACTCGTAATGATTGTCCCCATAGCAAGGAGCAAAATCCACTTTTTCATTCTAAATTCCTCCTGATCTCTTTTTATTATTACGTCTCCCTATTCCAAGCGAATACGGTCGCCATCCTGCATAGGCTCGCTGCTGTTCAGAATGATTTTATCCTCTGCATAGATGCTGTCGGTCTGGATCATCGTTTCTTTGTCATTCTTCTCGCTGGACTTAATGTCCACTTTACGGACAACAAATACATTACCAAGTGCACCAGGTCTCTGGTCCACTACAAAAACATAAGTGCCTTGCCGGTCCTGATGAATAGCTCCATTGGAAACAAGCAGACCTTGATCGAGAGAACTTTTCTCGATTCTGATCCGAGCCTGCTCACCTCCTTTCAGTTTGGCATCGAGGAGCTTAATGCGGAGAATCTTTTGAGGTATGGTTACCACCCCCACTCCTTCATCAGATTCAGATGACCCCTCTATAAGTGGCTTCTCATTATTGATTTCTTCAAGGATGCCATCCATGCTTCTGGCTTGCTGCTCTTGATCTGTATCTACCTCTACCTTGATCCGTTCTCCGATGGATATGCCTAAGGTAGACAGACGCTTTGCATCCACTCTAACCTCGAATCTGTACCCTTGGCTGCTTTTCGAGACAATGATATCCGGCTCTCCTGTGGAAGCCAGTCCTTCTACCGCGTTCAGCTTTGTTATAATAGCTTCGAACGGAGCGGTCAGCACCTGATTTTTGGACACATGCTCTCTCATTTCGTTGATCTTGCGCTCCTGTGCAGCGATATCAAGTTTGCCTTTTTCAATATCACGTTGTGCGCTGCGCCGCTTGAGTTCATCTTCTTCAAAAGACGCCAGAATAAACTGGTCCTGAAAACTCTGCTGATCGATCTTCTGCTTTTCCAGATTCGTTACTTCAACTTCAATATCTTGTTTTGCCGGTTTACTGTCATAGGTGATAAGCTTCTGTCCTTTCTTGACACGATCACCTTCTTTCACATGAATCTGCTGAGTTTTCCAGTTGGTTGAACCGGATAACTTCGCTTCAGCGATCGGCTGAAGGATTCCGCTACCTTCGATAACTAAAGGAATACCTCCCTTTTTAGGCTGCTCCGTGGTCACTTTCGGTAAGGTCAGCGATTGCAGCGTGTTGCTGAACAATGTGAATAGCAGCAGCAATCCCATAAAACTGATGAACACGACTACAATGATTCGCTTTCGTCTCTGCTCGGCAGCCCCTGAACCTAACTCCATATCCTTTCTTCTCTCCTCCCAAAAGCCGCACTGAAAATTTAACCTTTAACGCCGGATAATTGAATGCCCTCAATGAAATACGACTCCGCATACAGAAATACCATCACCATCGGAGCCATATAGAGCATCGATGCAGCAAAAGCCATACCCCGCTCACTTTGATTAATTGTGGATAAAAAGACGGACAGCGGTTGCTTGAACGGGTCATTCAAAAAAATAAGCGGCTGTTCCACCATGTTCCAATAATCAACGAAAAGCAGGATCACAAGTGCGGCTAACCCTGGCTTGATCATTGGAACAATCATCGTTACAAAAATCCGCAAATGACCTGCTCCGTCCATTTTGGCAGCTTCAATATAAGCGTAAGGAATGTCCAGCATGAATTGTCTGAGCATAAACACGCCAAAAGCTGCAAAGATGCCAGGAACAATGATGGCACTTATACTATTCAGCATCCCAAGCCGATCGACCATAATATAATTCGGTACCAGCGTGACTTGAAATGGCATGAGCATCGTCATGACATATACCAAAAACATGGAGTCTCGGCCGCGAAATTTCAGCTTGGAGAATGCATAGGCAGCCAGAGCCGCAACAAGAGTCTGACCTGCAATAATCGGCACCACCATGAACACCGAATTCCAGAACATCATTAGATATTTTGGATTGTCGATGAATACCTTCCCGTACTGTGCCAAGGACACCTTATCCGGTATCAATTTCAAGTTTGCAAATATACCCTCTCTACCGACTGCTGCTTTCGTCATTTGCCCAACCAGGCCATAGTTGATCCCAATTTCTTGCTCTGTCATCAGTGAATTTGTGAATATAATCACAATAGGTGATATTAAGATGAAGGCAATAACAATCAGACCGAATGTTAATACGCCATTTTTCAATATGTACACTAATCGCACAGACTCATTTCACCTCCTATTCCATGTACTGCCGATGCCGACGCTCCATCGCAAACAGCACCAGAACGATCAGTAGTATACTGACAAACATCAAGGTTGCCGCTGCCGTTAGTTTCTGTATGTCGAGTGATATGAACATGTTATTCATATAGTGCTGCAGCATGTAAACACTGTCATGGGGATAATCGCCTGCAATCAGATATGTTTCCCGAAACACTTTAAATGAGTTGATAATCGACATAATCACGACAAAAAACATCGTCGAGGTGATGTAAACGAGTGTGACACTCCGGAATTGCCGTAAACGACCAGCCCCTTCAATTCGTGCCGTTTCGTAGTAATCCTTTGGAATTTGCTGCAGCCCGGCAAGGAATAGAATGACGTTATAACCTATGTTCTTCCATATATACACGATAATCACGACTGTGCGTGCCGACTCGGACTTCATCCAATCCACACGATCGTATCCGAAACTGTCCAGCCAGGCGTTTAGAGAGCCGTTCCAATCAAAAAGGATCTGCCAAATCATGATGATCGAAGCGGTGGGCACAACAAGCGGCATAACATATGCTGTTCGAAGCCATTTTTGGATATAGACATTTTTATGCAAAAGCATCGCGAGCCCCAATGACAGTATGATCATAAGTGGAACACTGATCGCGCTAAAGTATAACGTGTTGGAAGCTGCTTTAAGAAAAGAAGTACTTCCGAGTAGCTCACGATAATTATTGAGCCCCACAAAATGACCGTCTACTGAATGGCTCATAAACGAATAATACACGCCCATGGCAAACGGAATAAGGTAAAAGAGTGCGAATCCGATGCTGCTTGGCACAAGGAAGAACATGGCCGCCGAAGCATCCTTACGGAGCCATTTTTTCATGGTTTTCTAGATTCATCCTTTCACTGTCAATTTGTTTTTCATTCAGGTTTCTGTTTCGCCTCCCTCTGCATTCAAGTTTAGAAAAGATTGCTTAAGAAAATAGTGGTAAATTATTAAAAATTTCTAAAGTTTCTTACTGATTTTGCAGTTTCTTAACACCGATGCTACATTCGAGAGTGACTTTCGTTCGATTTCTATTGTCTTTGATCAGACTCATCTATTAAAAATCATTCCCTCCTGCTTGATACACAGCATCAAGCAAATAAGGACCACTTGGAAAGTGGTCCTCATACGAGCGACTGCAACGGAAATATGTTTTTCTGTCTCTCAACGCTTATTTACTGTTAACCTGAACTAGCATTTCTCGATAGTTCGATCATATCAACTCTGAGATAAACATTGGTGTAGCTCCATCTTCTGTATCAAAGCCAAATTTATTATAGAAATCCACAGCATGAGGATAAGAAATTAATACTTTTGTTTTACACTCGCTATATCTATCAAGCATTATATTCATCATTTCCTTGCCAATACCTTTACCCTGATAACTCGGATTAATAAGCATATAATGAAAATATACCGTTAAAACACCATCTGACAAAGCATTTATTAAACCGACAAGCTTTCCTCCTTCCCAAGCGGTAACAATGGAATGAGACCCTCTGATTGCTTGTAAAAGCTCGTTTGGATACTTGCCAGACTCCCATTCTACCGAAAGAAATAACTCTTGGAGTGCATCCGCAGTGATGTCCTCTTTGCTTGAAGCGTAATAAATACTCATCCTATACCTTCCTTTCATAAAACTAATTACGGATTTCTCTCAAAGTGAATAATAACTTTATTCACTAATGTACTATTATAAATATGTATAGAAAATGGATTAATTGAAGTTAATTTGTATTGATTTACATTAATAAATTTTCGAGGTGTTGTTGGTGGTAGTGAAAGGACACGCGTAATTTCCCTTGATTAAAAGGATTTAATTCTGTTAGGTCACAGCCACTCACCCTAATTAGAGCATTTCAACCAATTTCTGAATCTTGGAGTGAGAAATTAAATATACAGGCCCCATTATAACGGCATTGCTGTTCTTAATAACATCCGATAATTCATTAAAAATGAATCACTGGGCATCTTCCTTCTTAATGAAACCACCGAAAAGCCATTTCGGTGGTTTTTGCTAGTTTGGAGAAGTAGCCAGGGAATCCTCAAATAGAGGATGAATGGATCAAGGGTTATCGTTATAATATTGCCGGATTTATCATTTATCCTGGATATATTATATATGGAGGAATTCACTAGTTCCTGCAGCCCTGTTTTTCATTCCGGCGAATAAAGATGCTCCTTCTTTATTACATGCTCAATAGGAGATTTTGTTTGAAAATATACCATTTTCATTACAATCTATTTGAAGAAGTTCATCCTGTAAAATCCAAGCATCTGTTTTTTCAACAACAAAGAAATGATATCCTCCAATGGATTGAACCAATGCGGGATCAACCGGTGTAGCACTCGCATTTATGCCAATCGTAAAAGCATCGGAGCCTCCTCCGACATATTTTGCATAAATCCTTACATATTGGCCCTCTTCCAATTCCCATTCATTCTTAAATGAATCGATTGCTTGTTCAGTTACTACAAATGAGATCATTGCTCTGCACTCCTTCCTTAGTTAATCACATTTTTTCACTTCGCCACGATAATTGGCCATTCTGAAACTGGCTCCGCATCCACACGAAACTTTGGCATTTGGATTATTCATGGTGAATCCGCCTAACATTCCGCTTTCTTCATAGTCAATCTCAAGACCATCGATATATGGAATACTGTTCGCGTGAACCAATATCTTAAATTGCTTTTTATTTAATACAACGTCTTCTTCTGCCTGCTGGTCATCCACGACAAGGGTATAAGATAAACCACTGCATCCCCCTTCATCAACGGCTACTCTAAGACAAGCATTTTGGATATCCGAACTTGATAAAATTTCGACTATTCTATCCGATGCTATATCACTGACCTCGATGATCATCTTCATTCCTCCTTGATGGTATCATTTTGAAAATTTTCTATCCCAGTCCATTAGACAGGGGATGAATGTAGCAAGGGCAGCTCCTTTTGCTGTAAGTTCATAAATAATTTGTGTAGGATGTGTCCGTATTGTTCTTTTGACCAAATGATCATGTTGAAGACCCTTCAGACGTCTGGCGAGGATCATTTCGGAAATTGAAGGAATGCTTTCGAAAATTTCGCCGAATCTCTTCGGGCCTTGAGACAGAACACATAGAATATGGATCGTCCATTTCGTTCCGATGATACGATAAGCCGTAAATATTTTATTCGAATCTTCAGTGAACAATGGTCTGTACACCCACTTTCTTATTCATCCGCGTGGTGAGATCCGAGTGCTGGCAATGATACTCATGACGATCAACAAGAGATGAAAACCCATGGCTACAATTAAGCCGGATTGAAGTGACATTCCGCCAGCCTGACACACGACAAGGATGGAACCACCGATGCCAATCACTACACCAGGTGTAAAAGAATCTGCAAATTGCAGATTTGCCGAGGTTTGGCCCACGCCTTCCTCCCCCGTCTGGGAAAATGCGACAACACCGCTAATCGGATGCGCCAATCCGATACCGACTCCTGCGATGATCTGACCAATAACTGCAATGGTAACGGTCACAACAGGTACCCAAAATACGATGGCAATCCCTATCGCAAGTAACAATACCCCAAGAAAAATTCTCATATGACGTCCACGGCCCTGATCTGCCGCATCCCACCGTCCTTGCAGATACGCAATGATACACCAACTTAATGCAGCACTCGCTACAATTAATCCGGCCTGTGAAGGTGTAATTCCTTTTACGTCGATTAGAGCCAATACCAAGAAATTCTGTGTGCTGGTATAGGCTGCGAAGAACAACCCACGAGTTGCCAGAATTGCTGGCATTCCTCTACGCAACGTAAGTGTTCCCTTCGGTAGCAATTTACGGAGAGGAAATACCATCAATACGAAACCAATTGTGACTAAAACAAATCCCATAATGCTCGGAAGCCTACTTAGACCAACCAGGAAAATCCCTGTACCCATCGTTAAGAGTAACGCCATCCAAGTGGATGAAGATCCGCTATCCCCTCCCGTATTCTGCACTTTCAATTTCCTGAAAGCAGGTAAACTAAGAAATGCTGAAACAACCAGCACAGGTAGGATCCCCCAGAAAACAAACCGCCAGGACCACTGATCTGCGATAAGACCTGCTACATATGGACCGAGCATGGACGGAAGAACATAGGCTGTACCAAATGCTCCAAGTATTTTGGCACGTAACTCATCCGGGTAACTTAAAGATATTGCCGTATACACACAAGTCATCATAGCTCCGGCACCCAAACCCTGCAGAGCCCGTGATCCTATCATGATATACATATCCCCTGCTGTTGCGGCAGCAATCAGCCCTACAATAAACAACAGAAGTGCAACACTAAACGGTGCTGCAGGTCCTTTTTTATCTATGATCCGACCGACGATCAGCGTTCCGATAATCTGCGCAAGCAAATACGTACTGAATATCCACCCGAACAGGCTAAGACCGTTTAAGTCTCCAGCAATCGAAGGAGCTATGGTGGTTACGGATAAACCTTCGAATCCAACGGCCATCACTGACAAGATGATTCCTATGGAAAGTGCAAAATAACGTGGGCTGAAAATACCTTGATGATTAGACGACATGAAATGTGACCTCCAGGAAAATTGGTATGTATACTCGTATCCGGATACTTAGTAAACATTTTTGTTTATAATGTTAAGCTACAGTTCCACTTTGACTTTGTCAACATTTTTGTTTAAAATGTAGGGAGTGAGGTAAATTTAGTTGCTTCAAAAGGAGATGCACTATGAGCCGAAATCAAGTCAAAAAAGATGTCTCCACCAGTACTCGAAGAGCCATCATTGATCTGTTAAAGGAGCGAGGTGGCATGGATGTTGTGGCACTCTCCTCTCAATTTTCGTTGTCTGGAATGGCTATTCGTCAACATTTGAATGCGCTGAAAGAAGAAGGACTAGTTACGAATGTGGAAGAGGCCCGTCCCATGGGTCGACCCACCAAGCTATGGATATTAACTCCTGCGGCTAATCGTTTTTTCCCAAGCGGCTATTCCGATTTATCCGTCAGTCTCATTCATTCGATGAAAGAAGCTTTTGGTAATGAAGGGCTGGACAAGCTGCTGGATGTTCGAAATAAAAATATGCAAGAACAATATCTTCAGCATCTTGGCGATGCATCAGGAGTCAGAGAGAAATTGGAGAAACTGGCCGAAATTCGAACAAATGAAGGTTATATGGCCGAGGTTAAGGCACAGGATGATGGCAGCCTCCTATTTATTGAGAAGCATTGCCCAATCTGTGAGGCGGCGGCAGTATGTACCGGGTTATGCAAGAATGAATTACATTTATTTAAAACGGTTCTAGGCAATAATGTTCATATTGAACGGGGAGAGTACCTTTTAGCAGGAGGAACAAAATGCGTATACACGGTCAGGCAAAATAAACCATGAAGAAAAGAGCAACCTCAATGGAGATTGCTCTTTTGTTTACTTCACATCGGTCCTTATTGATATCTTTTATTTTATTTCATTCATAAACTTCCTAAAGTTTTCGACCATTTCTTTGGATCGGGTATGGTGTAAATAATGTCCTCCTTCGAATGTCATCACTTTCCCATGCACAGAATCTTTAACTTGCTCTTCATGCAAGGGTATCCAGTTTTTTGTTTCGGTATCATTCGCTTGTAAGAAGAAAATCACAGGAAGTTCTTTGGGAAAGGTCAGGTTCTCCGTTGCTTTGAAATTAGAGCCGAAGTTTTCTCCTTCATTCAGGTTGTTCGGATTAAACGTATTTTTGAGTGAAAGTATTCTAATTTGTTCTCTGGTTTCATCATCAACGTCGGGTGCAATCAGTTGATCAGGGGCCAGTTTCATTAACAATCGGTAGAATCCTGATTTTTTAAGCAATTTGTACGTTTCAGTTGGAAATGGAGCATCGTTACCTCCCTGCGTTGGAACGCTGCTATCAATCCCGACAAAGGCACTTACTTCGTTTGGATATTTGTTCACATAGTCTAGTCCGTAAATTCCTGAAATAGAGTGACCCATGAGCGTGTAACGATGAATATTAAGCTGCTGTAACGCTTCATGAATTTCACTAACCATATTTTCTGTGGTAAGCGCAGATAAAACTTCAATCTCTCTCGTATTGGAAAAGAGCAATGCTTCCTGTACCGCAGCCATGACACCGAAAGCGGTATCTGTACAATAACAGTGGTTTCTGCGATTTCGTATCATGATCCGTCATTAAGATTACAATCAGTCCCCCCTCCAAATATCGCATTGAGCATCGTCTAGAAGGGCTGAATGGATCAGGGCTACGGTTTCAATGAGCTACCATAATTGCGGTCTAACTCTTCCGGTAAGCAACCTTATGAAAAGCATTGATATAACGAAATAGTGCCTTACCATCATCAGGCACATGCGTGCTTCCATCCAGTGGCAGCATCATTGCCTGATATGGCTCAGGCACCATTCTATATTGATGAACATAAGAGGTCAGGATGAAGCCGTTGCGTTGCCAGAATTGAATGCGTAACTGATGAGGCTCTGTTGTCCCGGACTCCGCCTCGATAAGCATACCTTTGATCCCGTGTTCCCTTAACGCCCAGGCTCTGAGTTGCCTCAGCATCCAGGCCCCTATGCCCGACCCGCGCAACTTCTGTTCAACCGCGAGGTAATCGATGATCAGGATGCGGTAAGCATCCTTCCCCTCCAGTCCAGTAACAGCCATCGCAACCACTTCTCCATGATGTACGCCTATGTGCAAATAACCAATTCCACGATCCAGCATACTGCGTAGAATCGCTTGAGACTTGGCGCCGCTTGGAAAAGCTTCATGATAGATTGGTTTCATCCGCGCCCACAATGCTTCATCCCACGCCTCTATGGTAGTAAACTCTAACTCCAGCACTTTATTCGCCTCCAGATTGTATTTAAACCTCAATCTATTGAAGTTGTTAATTCATGTTGTTACGTCATAACAGAATCCCCCCTTCTTTTCAAAAGGGAGGATACACTCTACCGTTTAAATTAAGATCATTTTACGAAGAACGATGAGCCCTATACTCCCCTCATTTTACTCTAAAATTGTTTGCAGCATAATTGCTGACAAGAGGTACAGCACTGAACAGATAACCTACAGTCAATACAATTAGGGCAGCAGTTAATACCCAAAGTGTAGGCCCTAAAAACATCGCTACAACGATGCCTAATGAGATAAGACTGTTCGCGATTGTAAACAAAGGATTATTCGTTTCCAACTCCGTTGTGTAAGGCTGAAACACATAGTACAACAATAGATGATGTAATGAGAAGAAAACAGCCAGCGTAATAATCAAAATCCAGATAGCAAGGAGTGAACCTATATTCCGTCCCTCGGTTAATATGAGTATGGGTACACTCATTACAGCTGCGAACAACAAACCTAATTTTAGATTCATACTTAATAAACTTTTAAATCTTAGAAGGAAATGCACCTTTGAATGCTTGCGGTAAAATGCATAGCGCATAAGTGGCCTGTCGCAATGGAGGAACAGAACTTTGCAGATTTGACTACCTACAGTCAGGTTTAGCATAGCAAGAATGAGTACAGGGGTAAATCTTCCAATGTAATCCAGAGAGATGTGATCATTGAAGATGAATGCCAACAAAGATAATACTAAACCAATGATCATAACGGCTATTAAACGTCTGCGAAACGGTAACCGAAGGAGATTAACGTGCCTCGTAACGAACAGTTGGTGAATTTGCTTGTATCCCTTTGGGCTTGAGATACTCTTCTGACTGACATGAGGTGTAGAGGATGGAATCCCGCTCAGATCATTGTCTTTCGACTGGATCATTCGTTGTTGAAGATCAGCCAACATGATTTCTATGTTTAACAATGGATCAGCATAGTTTGTTACTGCGCGCACAGCGTCGGAATAATCCGTATGTTTTAACAGGACATACCCAGCGACAGTTCCCGACAACATTATCAATGTCACAAGCCATCCTTGATCCAGTATTACAGCCCCAAATAAAGGGATACCCCATGGGGTTAAGGGAAGGTATGCAAGAGTCAGCGCGATTAACATTGTTAAACTCATAACCCATGTTTTCTGTACAAAGACTATGCCCTTCCGTTGAAATACTGTCAAATGAAATAATTCGCATAGCACCCGCCATAACGTTATGATCCCCACGACCAGCAAGGCATGAACAATTGAAAAGTTGAAATAAACGGAAACCAGGATAAATGAAATCCCTTGATATAAGAAAAAGGTTATATAGCGGTGAAGCAGAACAGCTCGCATAAATCGGGTTGGAACGATTCGCATAAGCCTGGTGGCAGTGTATTTCATCTTGTTTGACTCCAACACTTTTGCACTAATTATCCCACCCATTACGCCACTAATGCAAAAATACATATGAAGAAGAAGTGCAAATTGATCCGTATTAGTATCTTCTGTCCATAAAAGGATGGGCAGTGCGAGCATTCCCCAGAAGTAGAGTAAACTTTCTAACAAACCAGCGCCAAACATTAAAATAACTGCGATTGCACCTAGTGTGCGTTTCGTCCGGAAAGCAGCATACGTTTGATCACGAATGAAAATGCCTACGACCGGTAACCTTTGCGTGAAATATATTAAGCGGTTGACTAACGTAATCACCTGCAGCTGCCACATGAGAGAAATCGTACTAAAGATTCCCTGCATCGGCATTCTCCTCCCCCATACCAAGTTCGTTTTCATTTCGCAATAACTTGATAATTTGTTCTTCAAAGTCGGGTTGAGTGAGAATTTCAGGTGAAATCGAAGTCAAACTCCCATGATTTAAAATAATTAACTCATCGCACAGATCTGTTGCCAATTGCAA
The DNA here is from genome assembly GCF_051136285.1 of Paenibacillus amylolyticus. Lineage (GTDB taxonomy): Bacteria > Bacillota > Bacilli > Paenibacillales > Paenibacillaceae > Paenibacillus > Paenibacillus amylolyticus_F. The sequence goes on from NZ_CP194938.1 coordinate 402,895, forward strand.
GATATGAGTTGAGAAAATGAGGATATGATCCTTTTTCATATCACGCAACAGCTGTTTCATCTCGCTGGCAACGACAACATCAAAAGAAGTAAGCGGTTCGTCCAGCAGGATCACTGTAGGTTTGATGAGTAAAAATAACAACATTTGAACTTTATTTTTCATTCCATGTGAATAGTGTTTAATGAGCTTGTGGCGGTCTTCATGTGACATATGTATCATATCGAATAAGCCATCCATATCGTTTCCTTGCCCTTCAATCACATCACCATTAACTTCAATAAAAAAACGTACAAACTCATATCCAGTAAGAAATTCAGGTAACATGGGCAGAGAATATACGTAACCTACATCATCCATCTCTAAATCACGTGATGTAGATTCGTTCACCAGTTTCATCGTGCCGTTATCCGCTTGAATCTCGCCACCCAAACAATTAAATAATGTTGTTTTTCCAGCACCATTTCGTCCAAGAAGGCCGTATATCTTCCCTTTTTCAAATTGGAAATTTACATCGGCTAGTACCTTTTTCTCACCAAAACTCTTCCTTAAATCCTGTAATACCAATCTCATTAATTAGCTCCTCGCTTTCACAACATTTCGTTTTTTGTATCTCGTTCGTATTCATATTTAATAATTCTTTAGTTTTCATACAGATCAGTCCCTTCAAATTATTTTCATAAAAGGACAGCCATTAACATCCCTTTAGAAGTTAAATCATCTTAATGATATCCAATTGATAATATTGGGAAATTAGAGAATTACTTTTCTTGTATTCGATCTTGATTTATATTATTCCTTGTTGTATCTGCGAATAAAAGATAACGAACTATTCAATGATAGTCCGCTAGGATGTTTTTAAGCATGATAAAGCAGCCTTATCGCTTAGCTTAATGACATATTAGTTAAGGCTTAGTTAAAATCTCATCTAATTTCCGTTTTCTGTCTATTGTGAATATAGTAAAAGCGGAAACGTAAAAACAGCCGCTAAATTAGCGACTGTTTTTATAATCTCTTGTTAGTTCCTGACCATGTAAACCACTTATGGATGTAATTTCACTAGTAAATTGTTGGAACCATTCCCCCGTCCATACGGATCGGTGAACCTTTAAATGGCGTTGCATAAGGGCTGCATACAAATGTTGCTAGTCTTCCGATCTCGCTTGGTCTGATGAAGCGCTGCAACTCAGATTGTGGAAGATTGGTCGCCATGAACGTATTTTCTTTCTCATCAAAGGTCAGACTCTCATCCTGAATGACACTCTCGATGATCTGCTCTACATTCTCCGAGAGGGTTGGTCCAGGCATGATGGTATTTACCGTTACTTCCGTGCCCTTTGTCAATTGGCTTAAACTCTTCGATAAAGAGAGCAGCATGGATTTGGTTACAGCATATTGCGGCATATGTCTAGGCATTACAGCTTCTTCACTCGCGATAAAGATGACCCTTCCGAATCCATTGTCCAGCATGGTTGGCAAATAAAATTTGGTCAGTGCGTTTGCGGAAAGAACGTTCGTTTGAATATATTTTTCCCATACAGTGTCGTCTACATCATAATAGGACATGATTTCGTAAATCCCGGTGTTGTTGATCAAAATATCAACCTGTGGGAACGTTTTGCACAATGCTTCACGTTCAGCGACGTTGACAATATCTGCAGCCGCATTTTGAGGAGAAGTGTTCGGATAAACAGATTTGATTTCGCGAACGACTCGTTCCACCTCTTCAGCACATCGTCCATTGATAAGTACGTTGACCCCTTCTTGGGCTAACTCCATAGCAATCGCTTTACCGATTCCTTTGGTGGATCCTGTCACCAATGCTGTTTTGTTATTTAATCCCATTTCCACAAACCATCTCTCCCTTTTCTGTCTAGTTGGCTTCTAGTTGAATGTAATAAGTGTTTATCTACCTGTAAATGTATCTTCTGGTTTGGCATATCTCTCCGCATGTTTGCTTCGCCAATTGGCAGGTGTAACTCCTTCCCAAGCGCGAAATGCACGGTAAAATGAATTCTGGTCCTCATATCCAATCAGGAATGCAACTTCCTTGATATTAAGTGATAAGTCTGTCAAGTACATCCGAGCTTGTTCATGTCTTGCCTGCGTGAGCAGGTGTACGAAACTTGTTTTTTCATCCATTAATCGGCGCTGCAAAGTGCGGTCACTCATGCCCAATTCCTTAGCGACGGTTTGTACTTCTGGACATCCGGCGCTCAAGCTACGCTTCATGATCCATTTAACGATGTCCGACATGGAACGATTTACTTTGTATTCATGTAGCGTATGATCCAGTGCAGGGCTCAAAATCTCAAGTAACTCTTCATTGTAGGTGAGGAAAGGAAGATCCAGGTCTTTTCGATGTAACGTCAACCGATTTCTACTGCCCCCTGTTCGGATAGGGCACCCCAAATAAACTTCAAGTGCTTGTACATCTCCCATCGGCTGGGCAAATTCTACTGCACTGGCAGTGAGAGGCTGACCTGTTCCTTTACGTCCCAATTCAAGCAGGAATGCTAATGTAAGACCAACCAGTAATGGCGGGCATGTTTGATCGGTGACGATCCACTCCAAATCAATCATACATTTCTCACCCATCTCAACCATCTTTAAGCTTTCAGGAGGACAGAGTTGTTTATACCTGGCCATCCGATGCAATGCATCGCGATAATCACGGGCATGATATGTGGCTAATATCGGCGGCGGATACTTCGTTACTTCATAAACGGTTGCAAGCCTGATGATTCCTTGGGCAACATCGCCTGTAAGGTCAGAATACGCTTGCCAAATAGCATAATATTGAGTGGTGCTTACTGTCGTTTCGGAAATTATGGTAAGCGGTAATCCGGCTTTCCGAGTTACATCATGTGAGGCAATCCCTAACTGACGTAGCCCTTCCCAGAAACCTTGAGGCATTTTGATACGGTTATAGGAATGGGATGACATTCATTTGCACCTCCTTCTGCTGACTGAAACACCCGAATGACAAACCTCACCGTCTTCGCTGACTCATGAATATGATGATACCCTTAACTTTCTGATATGTAACTAGCACAGGGTGACAACAGACTAACGAATTACGCCGTTTTCCAAACAATCCTTTCTTTGAATTACCTCCGGTGTATTGTAACACTATGGACAACTTGTCCCTATAACATAAAAAGTCGCTAAATTAGCGACTTTAATTAGGAATATCTCTTTAGCTCTGTAATGTACCCGATAAAATTTCATAAAAACGTTTCTTATCGACTTCTCGGGAAATTTCCACGTTTCCATTAGGATCAGCTCTAAATGAGGTCGCCCCCATCAAGGATTCCTCCTGGGTTTCAACGCGGACAAAACCTTTTTCGAATTCACAAACATCAGGATGAAATATACTTACGGCCGCGAGTGGGTCATGTAAGGTCAGCTTGTTCGAGCTTTCTAACCACGAGTTCCCAAAATCAAAGACGGATTTCATTAACGCCGAATTCGCAACAAAAAGTTCTCCCGCTCTAGCTGCTTCTATCGTTAATTGATCTGTAATTTCCAGTGTAATGGCTCGGTTAATCGCTATTTGGGCAGCAAAAACAATTTGGGAAGCATGCGGATCAGCCCATGAGTTCCAATTGTAACAGGCTTCGGGCAAATTTTCTTTACCGAAATATCCATTCATCGCATAAAGTCCTTTTAATAGAGACAAGGCGTCAGGATATATGTTAAACAGCGTTGCAATATTGGTCATGTTCCCAATGCCGAGAAGCACAATTTCATGTGGATTAGACCTGATCATCTCATACATAAATGCACCTGCATCCGATTTTCATAGATATCGTGTTCCCAGTTACACAATGCTGCCGCACCGTCCGGGGTTGGGTAAACAGGCACAGGCTGCAGCGTTTTATCTAATCCAGCAACAATCGGAATATCCCTCTTGACTGTTTTACAAATGGCACTCGCAATGGCCGCCCGCTTCTCTGGTTCTCCACACACGGTTGTAATGCCAACTAAGTTACACTGTGGTTCTCTTAATAAATAAGCCAGACAGATTGCATCATCTATATCCCCGCCAATATCGGTATCAAGCAGTACTTTTTCCATGTATTAAGCCTCCTGTATCTGAAATCAGCTATACAAGAGAGCAGTGCAAATCCCCATACTGCATCTCCAACATTTGATATGACTCAGTTATCATAAATTCCCCATTTTAAGACATCGGTCCGGGGAGCAGGCTCCTCAAAACTAGCCGAAACAGATGCACAGGTTATTCCACAGCTTGGAGATGATAGCGTTTCTTCGAAATGCATTTCAGGATTTTAAAGGTTAAAATTTAGACAAAATATTCAGGAGTACATCTCCATCAATGTTGCCACCGCTTAACACAAGTGCGATATTTTGCCCTCCAATTCGTTCTCTGTGTTCCGTAATTGCCGCAACCACAGTAGCACTTCCTGCTTCAATAATGTATTTTTCTTCTTTCGCCAGAAAACTTACGGCTTGGCCAATCGAATGCTCCGACACGGCAATCAAATCATCAACATAATCTTTAGCCATCTCGTAACTCAGTTTTCCAACCCCACCAAGGAGTGCGTCACAGAGGGATTCCTCGCTAGGATATTGTTCATATAAGGTATGATCTTCGTAAGATTTGATCATGGCCGGGCAGGCTTCGGTTTGCACTCCAACAATTCGGATGGACGGTTTGATCGATTTGGCAGCTACCGCAATCCCTGTAATCAGACCCCCACCCCCTACTGGAACGACAATTGTATCAATATCTTGGTTCTGTTCTAAAATTTCAATGCCTATCGTCCCTTGTCCACCATAAATTTCCAGATCATCGTAGTAAGGATCAATATAAGTTAAATGATGTTCATGAATGTACTTCATGCCGAGCGTATGAGCCTCGTCAAAATCTTTACCTAATTTCATCACTTCTGCCCCAAAACAGTTCATTTTATCAATCTTGCTTTGGGCTGTCGTTTCGGGAACAATCACCTGGACGTGATGAATTCCGAGAATAGAAGCTGCGTAACTCACAGCACTACCGTGGTTACCTGAAGAAATGGCGGCAACGCCTCTGTTCTTTTCTTCCTCGGACAACGTCATCATTTTGTTTAATGCGCCTCGGATTTTAAAACTCTTTGCTCGTTGGAAGGACTCCAGTTTGAAAAAGTATCTTCTATTCAGATCGCCTAGATAGAACGACTCTTCAAGTGGTGTTTGCTTCAGATGTTTCTTGATGCGATCATAAGCTTGTAACACATGTTCATAGCTAAAAGTCATTTCTCTTTCTCCCCTAGATGTCAATTTTAATGCCTAAATTTCGGTCCTCTGCAGTCTGTAACGCCATTTTTGCTGCATATATATCCAGAATCGCCATACCTGTCGCATCAAATATAGTGATTTGTTCGTTTGAGGTTCTTCCCTCTATTTTCCCTAGTATCAAATCGCCGATCTCACCGCTTATATGGCTTTCTGTAATCTTGCCTTCCTTCAGCGGTATTTCAACCTCACCCACTTGCATACAGTGTTCTTTATCATCTACAAATAGGCATGCTAGTGACATCAGGCTGGAATCAATCTCCTGTTTCCCTATCATATCTGCACCTATGCAAGAAATATGTGTGCCTTCCCTGACCCATTCCTTCTTAATGATTGGTGTTCTCGATGAGGTTACGGTGATGATAATATCACTGCTTTTCACGGCGTGTTCCAGCGATTCGGCTGCTGCAAATGTAACGTTCTCTATGTTCATACCAAATTCAGATTGAAGTCTGTGTGGTATTGCGTCAACAAAAGAACTCAGCTTTTCTTGATCCCTGGCGGCAACACAAACTGTATTCAAGTTCGGAAGCACAGACAAGGCGCAGGCGATCTGGAAGATCGCTTGGTTTCCAGAGCCTACAACAAGCAGAGTTTCAGAATCCTGTCTTGCTAGATACTTTGCCCCGATCGCTCCCGAAGCGCCTGTTCGTATGCCAGTAATAAAGGAGGCCTCGGTTATTCCTAAGGGTCTGCCTGTTTCGGCATCAAATACGTTTATGAGTCCTGTTAAGGTGGGGAGCTGCTTCGCTTCATTCTCGGCAAACCATGTAATGGTTTTATGTCCGAATACCTTTTCACCCTTCAAATACCCTGATTTGATGTCCATATCTGCCTTGCCTGGAACAAAATCATAAAAGATCGTTGGCCAAGTCTCCGTGTTATGTTTACTCCTAGCCTTGTAGACTGTTTCTACTAGATGTATCACCTGCGGTACATTCAATCCTTGTCTGACATCGTTATCACTTAAAAATCGCACCTGGTATGCCTCCTTCTTTATCAAAAAAAGCATTGAATCTCATCCCTCCTACATTACGTAGGCCCTAGTGGGGATTGAGACTCAATGCTTTAATCGTTTTTACCCGGGGATAAAAACAAGCATAATATCAAATTTGTAGCTTTATTTTAGCTGAATTTTGTGGAGAATACAACGATAACTCTCAGCTGCATGGAATACTGTTTTACCTTCAGCGCTAAACAAGATTCCTGTGGGGATATCAGCCTAAGTACTCGTTTTAGAGTTTTGGTTTACATAACTTTAACTATGGAATCTTTTGTGGATTTCACTCGCCCGAAGTAAAACGTATACGCTTCTCCAATGCTCGTGGCATGTGTCCTTATGTAAATGTTAAAATGACTATCGGCAAATATCGCCGACAGTCATGCTTTTAGTCCGTAGTATTCTTCTCTTCATATTCGCTTGATATTTCTTTGAGCGATCTGATTTTACCATGAGGGTGCTGTTCTTGCTTCCGTGACTTCCAAGCAGCTTCCTGCCTTTTCTTCTGGCGAGCCATACAAGATCTCCTCCTCAGGAAATGAGAATTTTACTACTTCTGTAGGATGTCATTAACAAGTTGCTTTCATTCGCATGAAACTGACGAAAATACATATTCATTCTTTTGCCGGAGGTGGTCTTTCTCTAGCCTTGGCACAATATTTATTAGAGCAGGGATTGCCGCAGCCTAAGGACATTATTCTACTCTCTCCGTGGCTGGATATCACCCTAAATAACCCGCAAGTCCTTGCCATGATAGATAAAGAGCCCATGTTGAATTGGGAGATGCTGGTTGAAGCTGGAAAGAGGTACGCTGGTGAAACATCTCGTTCATATTTATTTAGTGAGTCCGATTCATGGAGAAATTAAAAATCTGGGTAAGATTTCCGTGTTTATTGGTACACATGAACTTTTCCTTCCGGATGCTCGAAAATTCAGAGAAAAAGCTGCTCGTCAGTTGGTTGACATAAACTATTTTGAGTATCCCAAAATGAATCAACTATTCCCCGTATTTCCGATACTGAAGCGAAAAAGGCGCTTAAACAGATTATAGACATTATCCAAAATAAGCAGAAGCATCAATAACATTTTAGAAAAAAGACATTGTAAAAAAGTCTAATCTAAACCAAAATTTAAAAAAGCCGCTATAGAGCGGCTTTTCTAAACATCCTGAGCACTTTCCTCTAATTACTCGGTTCGTTCAGTTCGTTAGGTATCATTAGATTTTGTGCTAAATTCTACTTTGTTGAAGGATGAATGTCGCGGATCAGCAAGATTCCATCGTACTGATCACGAGGGATCATCTTTTCATCCAATACGCGTGAAACAATTCGAGCGACCTGAATTTAACGCGCAATATAAACCACCAACGGACGAATTACAGGAAGCTGTGTGTAAACTATGGTCAGACATACTTCATCTTAACCCGATAGGAATACATGATACCTTCTTTGATTTAGGCGGGAATTCGATACTAGCCGCCAAGATGCTTATTCAATTAGAACGGTTTCTTGAGAAGAATACTTCAGCTCCTTCCCGACACATTCGCGCGAGTCTTCAAGCAAATGGGTTGCGGAACAGTTAGTGTGGGAAGCTAAAATGCGTGGAGTTCCTGTTACGGTGCTTAGACCAGGATTTATTATGGGGGATACAGAAACTGGAGCTTGTAATACAGAAGATTATATGGCGAAGCTGATCAAGGGCTGTATTCAGCTGAAATCTTATCCTGATTTACCGAACCAACGTAAAGAATTTGCACCTGTTAATGTTGTCGCGAGAGCTGTAATAGGCATATGCAGTAATCCGGATAACTTTAATCGCGCGTACCATCTCGTTCCACCCTATCAGAGGTCACTGGAAACTAAATCTCTTTTTTGAAAAAATCAAGCTTGAATTAGGTTATGAGATTGAGAAGAAAAGCTATTGGAATTGGTTAACATCACTTATTAAAGATAGCGATCACATGAATAACGCATTAATGCTGTTTCTTTCTATGCTTGCAGAGAAAGTTGAGCAAGATAAGAGTATCTGGGAGCTATACGAAAACATGCCGAAGTACGACTCCTCTAATACACAACATGCTTTGGATTCTTTGGGGATTTATTTTCCGGAAATCAACACCGATTTGATGAAACGTTATTTTAATTATATGAAGAATGTCGGGGTTCCTAGAAAGACGCTTGAAAAGATAAGTATCCAATTGAAAAATTTTAAACTGCGCTCCTATTGTTTCTTGGTGTTGAGAAGAAGGTGCGCAGTTTAATTCCCTGCTGATGTTATCCCACAGCAATTGAGCCTGACATAATGAGTTGTAAAAAATGATGTAAATCTTCTGCCACTTGTGTAACCTCTTCGAATTCAGGCTCTTCCCCGCTTACAACCGCACCAATTTCATTGGATAGATCAATGGCATAAAAGGAATATCCATCATGAACAGACACCATGAATGGCAGATAATGATCCCACCATGTCGTTATTTCTGATCTCCATGCCGCATCATCTATTGCTGCTTCCAGGCTGATTAATTCAAATTCATTCCATTGGAATTCAGAATCGGAGCTATTGTTGTAGTCAGCCTCGCACAGGAACCAGGTCTGCTCGCTTGGTGTCACGCATTGTTTAACCACATGCAAAAACGCTGTATATTCCGGGGGCATATTCGTGTATCTTGTGATTAACCGATGATCCAGATTGAGGCCAGGTTCAGATTTAAGAGTTACAATCCAACCATTTGACTCAGCCCAAGTCACAAATTCCAGAATGATTTTATCCATATCGTATAGTCCCCCTTCCTCACAAGATTTTCTCTCGAACGATCGAGCATAGCATAGCGTAGCCATCAGAGACATAAGAGCTACAGTTCACCTTCATCCTTAAAATGAAAATGTTCGTGATGGATCGACTCCATTCCTGCCAGCTTACCCGTTTTTTTGTGGTAAAAGGCAAAGTTATGATTCAGCGGCAATCGCAGCAATTGATAATTGTGATCTCGGGGTAAAGAATGAATTTCTTTCAAGCCGGCCTCCCTCGTGCCGTACATGCCGATAGGAAAGAAGTCAGGAAAGGGTGCAGAGGCATCTGCTACAAATATTCCCCAAACGAATTCAGTCAAATGATTCATCTCTTTTCTGTAAAATGATCTGCTGCTGCTTGCTCAATCGTTATTCCTTTTGTGTACCGTTCCATAAATCGGGCGAATCCGTTCACATCAGTAATATCCGGATCAATCCTCATTGCTTCGACGTCACGAAATACGTTCAGATTGAGGTAATCGGTTAAGCTTTGGTTGTTCTCCTTACCAATCATATAGGAAGCCAATACGGCTATACCCCATGCACCGCCCTCACCAGCAGTCGGCATGACAGATACGGGAACGTTAAGTGCGGCTGCACACATTTTCTGGCCAACCAGGGGCGTCTTGAATAATCCGCCATGTGCCAAGATATGGTCAACCTTTACACTTTCTCTTTGAGTTAAAATGTCCATTCCGACTCTTAATGCGCCAAACGCACTGAACAGATGTGTTCTCATAAAATTAGCGAGTGTAAATCGGCTCTCTGGAGTACGAACAAATAACGGACGTCCTTGAGTTACGCCAGTAATTTTCTCTCCCGAGTAGTAACCATAACTCAGCAAACCGCCTCCATCCGGGTCTGCTTCGAGCGCTTTATTAAACAAAACATGAAACAGATGACTAGCGTCAGCTTTATATCCGAATGCATCACAAAATTCATGAAACAATCTGACCCATGCATTAATATCACTAGTGCAGTTGTTGGCAAGAACCATACCTACTGGGCTTCCATCAGGTGTAGTTACAATGTCAATCTCGGGATATACCCCGATATCTTTGTCCAGAACAATCATAGCAAAAATAGACGTGCCTGCAGATATACTACCGCTGTAAGGTTGGATACTGTTCGTAGCCACCATGCCTGTTCCGGCATCCCCTTCTGGAGGGCAGAATGGAATGCCGGCTTGCAGATCGCCTTCCGGGTCAATGAGACGCGCACCAGCTTCATGAAGATAACCCGCATGATCACCGGCCGAATATACAGTAGGTAAAAGATCTTCCAGTTTCCATGGGTAATCTCTATGGCTTATCAATTCGTTAAACTGTTCAATCATCTCTTCATTGTACCCTCTTGTCGACCTGTTGATTGGGAACATGCCTGATGCATCCCCCACACCTAGCGCTTTATGGCCTGTTAGAAGAAAGTGCATGTAACCCGACAACGTTGTCATATAGTTAATCTTCCTTACATGTTCTTCATGGTTTAAGATGGCTTGGTACAGATGCGCAATACTCCAGCGCTCTGGAATTTTATACTGGAATTCCCGGGTTAAGAATGCTGCTGCAGTAGTCGTTGTGATATTACGCCAAGTACGAAATGGAACTAACAGTTCCCCTGCTCTATCCAAAACAAGGTAACCTTGCATCATGCCGGATAGTCCGATGCAGCCTATTCTGTTCAGTGTTATTCCATAATTCATCCAAACCTGCTGCTTTAGTTGAGCATACACGTCTTGTAACCCTTGAACCATCTCATTAGGGTGATAGGTCCAGTATTGATTATTCCATTGATTTTCCCATTCATAACTTGTGGAAGCAATGATTTCAAACTTGTTATTGATCAAAATAGCCTTGATCCGTGTTGATCCAAATTCAATGCCAAGCGAGGTGTCTCCACTGACGATCGCTCGTTTAAAATATTTATCCATTACGGGCGCGCACCACCTTTTAAAAGAGTGATATCGTATGAATTGAATAACTTGGTGTGATAATAACATGTTTAGCACACTTTGTATATTGGATAAACTAAGTTTTGACTATGAAATGTAAGAAAGACATCCTCAATTCTCACCTGCCTAAAATGGATGTAAAACAACATTTTTGGCAAATGATAATAAGACATGTCAATCCCCCATCCATATGTCCTATCAATTACTTTAGGTATTACATGGAGCCGGCGTTTACCATTTGTTTGGCCTGTATACGGCCTGCCTGTAACAGATCATCACTGAGCTTTGAATCACTGACTGCACGTGCCAAAGCAAGAGTACCCACCATACTGCTTACTAGTGCATATCCAGAAGAGGCATCCATTCCGGCCATATTTGTAATAAACGCGATATAACGTTGCAACTCTTGCGTGTAAGCTTGCCGAATATCCTCCGATAATTGGGAAATCTCTCCTGACAGTGCAGGTAAGATACAACCGACTTCCGTTTGATCTCGATGCAAGGAGCTCAAATAAAAATCAATGACAGCCTCAATCGGAGGCTGATCTTCGTTTTTATTTTTATCAGCAACTTTTTGCAACATTTCGATGGTGTCACTAATAGCAAAATGGCAAGTCTCCATCACAAGCTGATCTTTGTTTTCAAAATGCGAGTAAAATCCCCCATGTGTCAGTCCAGCACCTTTCATAATATGTGGAAGACTTATATTCCGCACGCCATGGGTTCGAAATGCTTTAGCGGCGCTAATAATAATATGGTTCCGGACTTTGAGTTTGTGGCCTTTCGGATAAGGCATCCTGCTTCCTCTCCTTTTTTGTTTTCTCTATGTCTGTATTTAAGGATCGTTTTTCAAAATATTATATTTATCATATTATTTAATGTCAATTCATAGATCAACATCTTCTGCGGAGGAAGAGTGATTATAAATGGAGTATTGACTCCCTTAAAATATGATGACTATAATATATTATGATCATCATATTTTATTTTGGAGGTACCCTTATGAAGGCACTAGAAGTAGTAGATACCCTGGTCATTGGATCAGGGCCCGGAGGTTATGTGGCTGCACTGCGTTCGTCACAATTAGGTAAGAAAACAGCCATTGTAGAGCGTCAGCAGATCGGAGGTGTATGCACGCATGTAGGTTGTATTCCTTCCAAAGCGCTAATTGGTGAAGCGGATCGTTTTACCTTACGCAGGCAATGGGGTTCTGTTGACAATGGTGTTTCCTATCAGGAGGCTCAGGCTTTCAAGCAAGCCGTGGTGGATAAGCAGTCTGGAGGGGTTCGGTTTTTGCTTAAAACGGCTAGTGTGACTGTACTGAAAGGAGAAGCAAGCTTGATTGATGCACATACTGCCGCAATTCATCATGTTGAAGATGGTGAGCGTCGAATAAGCTTTAAACATCTCATACTGGCAACCGGTTCGCGTCCAATTGAAATAAGTGCTCTTCCCTTCGGCGGACGTATTCTCTCATCCACCGAAGCGCTATCGCTGACCGAAATTCCGGATAGTCTCGTTGTGGTTGGCGGCGGTTATATTGGCGTGGAGCTGGGGCAGATGTTTGCGAGATTTGGAACCAAAGTTACGATGCTTGAGGGAAGTGAACAGATCATGCCCGGATTCGAAGCAGAGCTGGTTGAGCCTGTTATTCGTCAACTGAAAAAGGATGGCATAACCATCTTAACCGGAGCTAAGGTTACAGGAGCAGACCAGTATACGAGTCACATCGATCTCCACTATATAAGTCAGAATGAACGCCAAGTTGTTCAAGCGGAATATGCGTTAATTACGGTAGGCAGAAAACCGAACACAGATGGAACCTTAGGTCTTGAAAATATAGGTCTCTCCCTTACTCCACAAGGGTTGATCGAGATTGACGGGCAGTGCAGAACATCCATCCCACATATTTATGCTATTGGAGATATCGTTCAAGGCCCTGCTTTAGCTCATAAAGCTTCGTATGAAGCAAAAATTGCAGCAGAGGCTATCGCGGGTAAACCCTCTATCATCGACTACAAGGCGATTCCGTTAGTTGTGTTTTCTCATCCGGAGATCACTAGCGTTGGTCTTAGCGAGACAGAGTGTAAGCAAAAATCCATTCCCATTGTTGTTGGAAAATCTGTTTTTTCTATCAATGGCCGTGCACTTGCTCTAAAGGAAACCGAAGGTTTTATGAAGATTGTAGCTCACGCTACATCGGGTCTTGTATTAGGTACACAGATTGTCGGGGCTGAAGCTTCTACGCTGATCTCAGAGTTGTCTCTTGCTATTGAAATGGGAGCTACGGTGGAAGATTTGGCAATGACCATTCATCCTCATCCAACGCTGGGAGAAATCATTATGGAAGCTGCAGAACAAGCTTGTCGTCGAGTGAAAAAATGATAACTAGGGAGAGAACATCATGAGATTCAAATGGGACTTGTATATTCCGGAATCACAGATACTGTACCCTTCATTTCTCGTAATGGGTATTCAATTAACACCGCTTGCGTTTCCATCCTTTTTTCAGGTTACTGCATAGAATGAATAATCGCCGCAAACCTGTTCAAACAATAGGATGCGGCGATTTGTACTGTGAAGTTGTGTAGTTTTTGTATCTTGCTTCTCAGTTCTTTTGTGGTTCATTATCCTGAGGAGTTTCTACAGCTCTTCTCCCCAAGTTCATGGACAGCTGTACACTAATCATTAGCAGTACAATGACCAGCATGGCCATAATAGATATGTAAAACTGTCCGCTAAGATCAAAGATCCGTCCTATAATAAGTGGGCCGAAAGCACCCATGATGTAACCTCCCATTTGTGACATCGCTGACCACGTTCCTGCTTCTTCCGGCGTATTTGTTGCCATAATGGGCAGCATCAGCGCTAGCGGAAACAATCCACCGGCACCGATACCGAGAAAAAGAACTGCTGGAAGCATCGGCACTGGTGACAAGAGTAACACAAGACCGATGAGTTCAGACACACTGCACAAGACAAGCCATTGTTTGATCTTCCCCGAGCGATTTACAAGATTCGGAATCAATAACGCGACAGGAACTTGAATCAATGTGAACACGGTTAGAAGTAACGCGGCATGTTGTGAACTGTATCCAAAGCTAAGGGCAATGGGTGAAATCCATGCCGTCAAGCTATAGAACATGCTGGCCATGAAACCAAAAAACAAGGTGAATTGAATTGCTTTTTTGTTACCCAGCGGTAATCTGAGACGTTTTATATCACTGCTGGAAGGTTTATTTTTTCGAATAAGTCCAATCCAGAAGAATACAGCAACGATCCCCAAAATAGCCCAACAGGACAAAGCAAATGAAAGATTATGCTGACGTTGTGTGTAAATCGGAATGGTCAACCCAGATGCCAGGGCCGCTCCAATTGTCATGGATACGGAGTAAATACTGACTATGCCAGGGTTTGCCGGGAAATACTTTTTAATAAAGCTGGACAACAATGGCCCGGCAAGACTAATACCAATCCCACCGACCAACGCGGTAACGATCAAAATAGTAACAGATGGATCTACACTGCGGAGTGCAGTGGCGAGTGTAATGAGAAAAAGCGAGATGAAAATAGTTCGCTCCAAACCGAGACGCTGACTTAACGTTGTGGTGGCTGGGGCGAACAGTCCCATGCACAGGACGGGCAATGTAGTCATCAGGCTTGCTGTTAATGCGCTGATACCCAGTTCCGCTTGAATCATACTCATCATGGATGCCACAGAAGTAATGATGGGACGCAGATTCAATGCTGCGAAGAATAGAGCTAATAAATAAAATGTTTTTTTCACCTTTCTCTTCCTCCTGAATCTTGTTGAATTAAATATGAGTATAAAGCCGTCTGTTTCATTGATCAATCCAATAATTCGTATTATAATGATAGTAAAATACTATTATTATGCGAAGGATAAAAGATGGATACACGAAATATAACTTATTTTATGGCGGTTTTTGAGCATCTTCATTTCACGAACGCGGCAGAGATTCTGGGCATTTCACAACCTACGCTTAGTCAGCAGATCCGTCTGCTGGAGGCGGAAGTGGGTATGCCTCTTTTTGATAGAATTGGAAAAAAAGTCGTTGCAACCGAGGCAGGCAGACTTCTCCATCAATACGGCATGAAAATGATTCAGGCTGAAATGGATGCAAAAAGTGCGATTCAAGAGCTGCGATCGGAGAAGCGCGGAACGGTTCGACTCGCTGTGTTACCCTCTGATCTTGATTTTCAACTCGTTCCGCTGTTCGTGGAATTTAAGACAAGGTACCCGGACACCAAACTGCAGGCTTTCTCAACGATCTATGTACGAGACGAAGTATTAACACATAAAGTGGATCTTGGCATCGGGCTACGTGGCCCCAAGGATAAACGCCTCGTGCAGATCCCTTTGGGGAGCGAACCTTATGAACTATTTGTTCATTCATCGAGTGATCTTGCGAAAAGACATGAAATAACCCTTGAAGAATTGACACAGCTTGCGCTGGTCATGTACCCCAAAGGGTATATAGGCAGAGATTTGGTGGATGAGGTTTTCCGGGAACAAGGCTTGGAGTTAACTACGGTGATGGAGGCTGGTTCTGCATCATCCCTGTTGCAGCTCGTAGCTGCTGGCATTGGTGCCACGATTCAGCCGAGGGAACTGTTAAAGCAGCATTCGGGTTGGGAAGATATTGTAACGATACCTATTGCGGGGGACGCACCTGTTCGGCACATGGAGCTGACATATTACGCTGATCGGTTCATCAGTAAAGCGCAGCAACAGCTAGCGGAATGGTTGATCGAGTTTTTTAAATTAAAAACGAACTGAGGTTTATTTATGAGTGTCAATACGCGATATTGCAATCGGAATGGTTAAATATGCGTCAGTAATCCGTTTTAAAGATA
Organism: Paenibacillus amylolyticus; assembly: GCF_051136285.1. GTDB lineage: Bacteria > Bacillota > Bacilli > Paenibacillales > Paenibacillaceae > Paenibacillus > Paenibacillus amylolyticus_F. The sequence goes on from NZ_CP194938.1 coordinate 418,814, forward strand.
TTGGTTTTTATAATCAAAAAGAAGCTGATTGTCATTGTTTTAATGGGGTGATGACTTTATTAGGTACCCACCCCTTCTCACCTTCAGTCGTGTGCACAAGACTCCATTCGTTCAGCTCAAGTTCTTTCTGGACGATCATACCAGGAGTCACGTTCAATTCGTATGCAGCGTAGTCCTCCTTTACTTTTGTCATAAGTTCTTCATTCGGTGTGCTCAGTATTTGCTTCGGCACCCAACCACGCTTTTTAGATTCAATAGATTCACAAAAAATCCAGTTCGGAAATTCAGTATCTTCCTCTCCGTAATGAACAATATCTCCCTTAGCCAACACAATAGGGTCTGGATAATTCGACTGATGCGGGTGAATTACCTTGTATTGCTTCATATGTACTCCCTCCAGAATGTAGTTCTTTAAGAAGTGAAACCAACGATCAGGACAATTCTTCTTTTTTGTGATAAATGGCGCATTGTCCATAGGCGCGAAGGAAGGCACGTACCCCTTCAGTGATGATTCGTTTGGTTTGTTCATCGTGCAAATTCCCGATTTTTTTCGGTTGATTAAATACCATTAAAAACGTTAATGCGGCGAAATGCTTTGTAGCCAGTTCAGGATCGGGCACATTAAGCAGTCCGTTTTCTCCAAACTCGGTAAACCTCCTGATCAGCCCCTCTTCCGTTGCGTTGTCTAACTTTTCTAAAAAAGAGATGGGTAGGTTGGCTTCTTCCATCGTAACTAGACGGATCAAAGCACTGTAATCAGAAGAACCGTTCGCAGAAACTACGAATTGTTCACAGAACAAAATAAGGGCCTGCTCCAAATCCTCGAATTCCGAGAGGTAGTCTGATATCCCTTGTTTGATCATGTCCAAAACTGCCCCACTGGTTTCTTCTACAACAGCCAGCAGTAAGTTTTGTTTGTCACCATAATAATCATAAACTGTCCGTTTGGAAACGCCTGCTTTAGCTGCGACCGCATCAACACTGGAACGATCAAACCCATCTGAGAGAAACAAATCTCTTGCCGCCGCCATAATTTTAGCTCTTTTGTCAGAAGAGCCTTTGCGGACTTTTTTGATTTCCGTAGTATTCATCCTTAAGCTTCCCCCCTATGACTATACTATCAAAAATGAGTTGCACTTTACAAATTACACTGCACGGTGTAGTTTAGTTAATGTTACCTACCAAATCCGTAATCAAGGAGGAATTTACTTATGAACACACCACAGTCTTTTGTTGATGTTCTCATTGTTGGGGCTGGACCAACAGGTCTGACACTTGCCTGCGACCTTGCCCGTCGAAACGTAGACCATCGGATTATCGAACGAAGCACCTTGTATAACGTAGCATCTCGTGCCAAAGGGATTCAGCCCCGTTCGCTTGAAGTCGTTGATGATTTAGACGCCGTTCGTTACATTATGGACACAGGTCTCGTGGATTTACCTGTGCGCTATTATACCGAAGATGGCAAAAGTATGGTTAAGCCTTCTATTACCGTTACGGCCAGTGCTGAACTGGGATCCCCCTATCCAGATCCGGTCTGGATTGCTCAATTTGATGTGGAAAAGGCATTACGTGACCAATATACAATGTTTGGTGGTAAAGTTGAGCTGGATATGGAAGCTGTAGGACTTGTTCAAGACTTGGAGGGTGTACAGGTAACAGTGAATACACCAGTAGGAAAAGAGCAAATTCATGCCCGTTATGTGGTTGGCGCTGATGGTGGCAAAAGTAATATTCGCAAGTTTATCCAACTTCCGTTGGTTGGGAAGACACACGATCATGAACGGTGGTATCTTGGCGATGTGCGTTTGGAAGGATTGGATCGTGATCATATCCATATCTGGACTTCTCCGGAGGGGATGGTCGGAGTGACACCTTTACCTAAATCCGACATTTGGCAATTGCAAGCTACCATTCCGTCCGATATCAAGGAACCGGAAAAGCCGTCTTTAGAAGTGTATCAGGAGTTGTTTAACCGACGAGCAGGTGCTGGATATGTTCGGATTATGGATGCCTTATGGCTATCTATCTACCGGATCAACGTCCGAATGATTGAATGTTACCGCAGCGGTCGGGTTTTTCTTGCCGGCGATGCCGCGCATGTTCACTCACCAGCCGGAGGGCAAGGCATGAATACTGGGATACAGGACGCTTACAACCTAGGATGGAAACTAGAATCCGTCATACGCGGAGCAAACACCACCCTGCTGGACACCTATGATGAAGAACGTCGTCCTGTGGCTCAAGTGGTGCTTGAGGATAGCACAAAAAAAATGGGGGCTATCTTAGGAACAGCGACTGAACGTGGAGCATTATCCCAATCTTTGAGCAACATATCCGATGATCTAACGAGCGGGCTTCTTATTTCCTATCGTTTAAGTTCTCTTACCCGCCCCTCTCTTCAAGCCAATGTTACCCGTTCATTGCCTGGAGATCGTGCTCCTAATGCCGAGGGCCTGCAAAGTGCTGAGTTCACAGGAGATGTCTTTGACCTGTTGCGCGGCTCACACTGGACTCTTTTAGCTTTTGTAAACCGTACAGATCACCTTTCTCAACAGGGCTTCACTTTTGATGAACTCCACACGCATTGCATTGTGCCATCACATGTGGAAGGAGAAGAATGTATCATTGACACGGCAGGTAATGCCTATCAAATGTACGATGTTACAAGCGAAACGCTTATATTGATTCGTCCCGACGGATACATCGCATTACGTACTTCCATTGAGGACAGCGCATTGATTCTACAATACCTGAACTCTATTTATCGCGCGAACTAATTAAAACTAGGTTATATGTTGGAAGCTCCTGATGCTCAACCTAAAGATGGCCCCCGTGAAAACAGGAGCCATCTTCTTCATTTTTTATGATGTGGAATAACGAAAATAATCAAAATCAGCATGTTTACGAGTTCCGCCGAGATCCTGCACACAGAGACCAATATAGGTTCCCGTGAACCGGATGTATTCTGGGGATTCATCACACAGATGGGTAATATCCGTCCACTCACCAACCTGAATCCATGATGCTACATGATCTCCTAACGCATAGTAAAAGCAAGAACGATCATGCTTAATCACGGCTTTTAAACGAATGCGACTCCCCGATTGCAATGGAATGTCCTCCACAAGTTCATCATATACCCCATACTTGGAGTGGATGATGCCAAGGCACAATCCCTTTTCTTCATGAAACGTTACTCTTAGGTAGAGATAATCCTGCGTGTCGTAATAGAGAATCAGTCCTGCCATCTGCTGTGGATGATCCGGTGCGAATTCCAGACATGTTTCGACTTCACACTCAAAATCCTGTAGTCTGCGTGCGATCATGCTTTGTCTGTGTGTTGAACTCATCGATTCCATCCCATACAAGCGTAAATAGCCAGGACGTTCAGACAGTGTAAGCCACGTTGTGTCAGGCGGAATACGAAGAGTATTCCAGTCGTGACGAAGTTCAGCCTGATCAAAGTGATCCATCTCATCTGCGATTTCCAACGGTTGCGGTTTGATCTTTGGAGCTGTTACCTGAAGCTCTGGATATCGATCTCCGCTTGCTAACCTTAACCATCCATCCTCGTTCCACGTACAACGCTGCAGAGCTGTCTCACGTCCAAGGATACAGTGTTTCTCCAGCACAGGTCTGCCCACCAGATGTGCCATATACCATTCGCCCGTATGTGTCTCAATGAGACTTCCGTGTCCCGCCTTTTGCAACAGTAAATCCGGCCTGCCTTCTGAAGTGAGCATCGGATTGCTTGGATCAACTTCATACGGGCCTTGTAATGTACGTGAACGGGCAACCGTCACCGCATGCTCATAACCCGTTCCGCCTTCAGCTGTAACCAAGTAATAATAACCGTTGTGTTTATACAGATGTGGCGCTTCTGTCAGTCCCAGTTCCGTCCCCTTAAAAATGTTGACGGCAGTTCCGACCAGTTTTTGCTCCTGAAGCGAATATTCCTGAAGTACAATGCCTGCAAAGCGGTTTTTACCTTTGCGGTGATCCCAGATCATATTGAGCAGCCACTTGCGTCCATCTTCATCATGAAACAGAGAAGGATCGAAGCCGCTGCTGTTCAGGTAGATCGGATCTGACCATGGGCCTTCAATATCCGTTGTGGTCACAAGATAATTGTGAGTGTCTTTAAAAGCACCTACCCTACTCTTCACATCGGTATATATCAGATAAAACACACCGTTATCATAGCTTAGACAAGGCGCCCATACGCCTCCAGAGTTAATATTTCCCTCCATGTTTAACTGGGATATTCGAGTCAATGGTGAAGGTAACGCACGCCAATGAACCAAATCCCTGGAGTGGTGAATGCGTACACCCGGAAACCATTCGAAGGTGGATGTAGCGATATAATAATCTTCTCCTGCACGGCATATGGAAGGATCGGGATGAAAGCCGGTTAGAATGGGATTGGTAATCATGGTTGTGGATGTATTCATGAAAGCAACCTCCGGTAAAATTAATAGCTATAAAACATTGCTGGCTAGCACATCGTAAAAGGACTGATTGATTTCAGGGCCTCAGTTCCAACCAAGCGCCTTTTTTCCAGCCTCAAGTGCAGTTATGATGCGGTCAACATCGTATATGTTCCCTCTCCAGGTGCCTCCACTGACGGATTGCAGCGCTGCCCACAAGCGTGTATCGTCCGGTAGTGCTTCATCAGGACGCATGTCTGGATGAAAAGATCTCTGTGCCAAGATGAGTGCCCCCTCTTCAGGAGAAACCTCCATCCCTTCTTTTCCGACAAAATTAACACTCCCGTCAAGTGTGCTCCGATCCACGACGATGTCAATCAGATCACCGTTGCGCAGCTTGCCAATCGGTCCGCCAGCCAGCGCTTCGGGGCCAACATGACCTATGCATGCACCTGTGGATACACCAGAGAAGCGGGCATCAGTAATGAGCGAAACATATTTTCCGAAAGACAGATGTTTGAGCGCAGAGGTAAGCTGATACGTTTCCTCCATCCCCGTACCGGATGGCCCACGTCCGAGGAGGACGATAATGTCACCGGCGAGGATTCCGCCTGTTTTGATCGCTCGAATCGCTTCACGTTCGGTAGTAAACACCTTGGCTGTCCCCCGGTGACGATATATGCCATTTTCATCGAGTACATCCGGGTCAATGGACGTTGATTTGATAACAGAGCCTTCCGGAGCAATATTGCCCGTTGGAAATGTGACGGTGGAGGAGATGCCCAGGCGCTGGGAGTGTTCTGCACTTATAATGACACGATCCGGATCGATGCCGTCCCTCTCCTGCAATTGTTTTCGCATAACCTGCCGGCGCTCCGATGACTCCCACCAATCCAGTACGTGAGCTAAAGATGTGCCGGTTACAGTCTTCACAGTCTCATCCAACAAACCAAGACGTCGGAGGTGAAGCATCACTTCTGGCACACCGCCAGCTTGAAACACCCGAATGGTTGGATAAAAGATAGGACCGTTCGGCAGCGCACTAACGAGTCTCGGGACAATTTTATTGACCTGAATCCAGTCCTGTACATTGGGCAGCGTTAGACCTGCCGCATGGGCAATGGCCGGGATATGAAGAAGCAGATTGGTAGATCCACCGAAGGCCGCATGTACAACCATGGCATTGCGAATCGATGCATCTGTGACAATGTCGGCCATTCTTATTCCTTGAGTCTCCATCTGAATCAGTGCACGTGAGGATTGACGTGCCATCTCGATCCAAATCGGTTGCCCCGAAGGTGCCAGAGCAGCATGAGGAACGGTCATGCCCATCGCCTCAGCTACAACCTGCGCGGTTGCCGCTGTCCCCAGAAACTGGCAGCCTCCACCTGGTGTCGCACAAGCGCGGCACCCTAACTCCGATGCCATTTCCAGGGAAAGCTCTCCATTCGAGTATCTTGCACCAATGGTCTGAATCTTGCCTGCATCTTCCCCATCTGTAGGCGGAAGAGTGACACCGCCGGGAACAATAACGCCTGGCAACTGCGGCATACCCGCGAGGGCAAGCATCATAGCGGGCAGTCCCTTGTCACATGTTGCAACACCAAGCACACCTTTGCGTGTGGGCAAAGAACGAATCAATCTGCGGAAAACCATCGCTGCATCGTTTCTGTAAGGTAACGAGTCGAACATGCCGGTTGTTCCTTGCGATCTGCCGTCACAGGGATCGCTGACATAACCGGCAAAAGGGATTCCGCCACGGCTGGATAATTCATCTGCCGCAGCTTTCATCAGGAGTCCCACCTCCCAGTGACCCGTATGATAACCAAGCGCAGTGGGACTACCGTCCTCGTTACGAATGCCGCCTTGTGTACTTAAGATCAGATACTGCTTTCCGTTTAATTCTCCAGGCTTCCAGCCCATGCCGACATTCTGGGACATACCAAACAAGTCGCCACTTGGTGCATTTCGCAGCAAATCATCGGTTAATGGCAGACGTCCTTCCACGCCGGGAGCATGGGCTTTGATCTCGAAGAGATCAGACTGCCTCTGTCCATGATCAGAAGTCCATTCCTTCGGATCAGCTACCTTATCCCCTGATTTAGACGCTTTGTTGCTCATATCAGGCGAATTTTCCCCCATAATGGATTGGATCTGTTCGTACATGATACCCTCCCCACAGTTTATGACTTCACGAAGATTGTTTTGATTGCGGTGAAAAATTCAATAGCTGCCTGTCCTTGCTCTCTGGAATGAGAACTGGACATTTTCATTCCGCCAAACGGAGCCTGCAGTTCTACACCAGCGGTTTCCGCATTAATTCTTACAAGTCCGGCATCCATATCCCGGATAAATGAAAGCATAGAACCCACATTTTGTGTATAGATCGAAGCACTCAATCCATAGTCACTATCATTGGCCAGTGCTATAGCTTCTTCAATGGATTCTACAGGCATCAAGGCCAGAACTGGGCCAAATATTTCTTCCCGAGCTATGGCCATATGCGGTTCGACACCTTCAAATACCGTCGGCTGTACATAAAATCCTTCTGCAAGCTCAGGACTGTCCGGTCTGTTTCCTCCAGCTAGCAGCACGGCACCTTCATCATGTCCCTTTTGAATGTAACTCAGCACGGTATTAAGTTGTGATTCACTAGCGCATGGACCCATCCAGCTGCCCGCAGACATACCATCGCCCAAACGAATTTCCTGGACCTGTGACAGGAGCTTTTCTTTGAAAGCATCATAAACTTTTCGTTCAATAATTACGCGGCTGGTAGCTGTACATTTCTGCCCCGTTGATTTCAGACCGCCGCTGATCGTTCCCTCCACAGCCAGATCTAAGTCAGCATCCGCTGCAATAATGACCGGATTTTTGCCACCCATCTCAAGCTGATACTTCGCTCCTCGAGCGAGTACCGCCGCACCGACACGTTTACCAACTTCGTTGGAACCCGTGAAGGTAATTCCGTTCACATCTGGATGTTCAGCCAGTGCAGAACCGATCACTGAGCCTTTGCCGCACACAAGATTGAGAACCCCAGCCGGGAGGCCTGCCTCTGCAAAACATTCTAATACCTTAGCCGCCGTGACTGCTGTTTCCTGAGCAGGTTTCAATACTACGGTGTTCCCGTAGATTAGCGCAGGAGCCGCTTTCCAGATCGGGATAGCTACCGGGAAGTTCCACGGCGCAATAACGCCAACAACACCTAAAGGTACACGCGTGGTGAACATCAAAGCTTCACTGTCTGTTGACGGAATAACATCACCCGTTTTACGCATGCCTTCACCTGCGTAATATCTTAAGATAGCGACGCCACGCATCGTTTCTCCTTTAGCTTCAGGGAAGGTTTTGCCCATTTCTCTCGTCATGGCTTCCGCTACCTCTTCGGCCCTGCGTTCCAGTATATTGGCTGCCTGAAAAAGATAATTACCTCGTTCTGCGCCAGTTAATTTCCGCCAAGTCTTCGCGGCTGCTTTAGCCGATGCTACAGCTTGATTTAGATCCTCAATGCCTGAGGCGGGTACATTGCCCACGACCTCTTTTCGATTTGCCGGATTGATACTGGGTTCAGTTTTGCCGCTTGAAGCCTTCACCCATTCTCCGTTAATAAAGTTGTTATAGGTCTGCTCTAATTGAAAAGCGCTCATCTTCTTCATCCTCTCTACATAAATCGTTTGGAAATTTAGATTGACTTTAGTTTGATATAACAGGATTAATGAGTGTGCCGATTCCGCTGATCGATATTTCAATGCGATCTCCTGGCTCCAATGTAAAATCATTCGGCGGTACAATATTGGTACCCGTCAGGAGTACGGTTCCGTCAAACAAATCATTGTCTCTTGCCAAAAAGGAAACCAAGTCATCCAGCTTACGATTTAAATCACGCGTACTGGCATCACTTCTCACAACGACCTCTCCATTGCGGTATATTTCGCAGACAATGTTAAGGTCATACGGATTCTTCACCGTTTCCGCCAGTCGAATTGCTGGTCCGATGGAGCAGGAATTGCGCCATATTTTGGCTTGTGGCAGATACAGTGGGTTTTCCCCTTCGATATCCCGGCAGCTCATATCATTGCCTGCAATGTATCCTACAATGCTGCCATCTGCGGCAAGTACGAGGCCAAGCTCAGGCTCTGGAATCTGCCATGTGGAATCGCTGCGGAGCGTGACTACTTCATTCGGTCCAATGGTACGTGCAGCTGTGGATTTGAAGAAGATCTCCGGACGTTCTGCATCATAAACCTTATCGTAAAAAGTAGTTGCATCCAGCTTGCCATCTGTTGCTTCGTAATTACGCGCTTCCCGGCTTCGCTGATAAGTCACACCTGCTGCCCAGACTTCCGGGGCTTCGATGGGATTAACAATATGCAGGCTTGTCCAATCATCTGTCAGTTTGTTTGTTGGTTTAAAAGCGCTTTCAACAAGTTGAACCGGCGTAACGCCTTGCTCCCTTGCTTGGTAGATCAAGGTCATGAAATCGGCCTGCGGCAAACGATAGGCTTGTTCATCATCCGTAACGGCTGCCAGCCACTTCTGTTCTCCATCCAGAAATCGAATAATTCGCATGTAAGCGTGCCCCCTGTTTCCCCTATCGGGTTGATAGTTATACATTAGCATCAGCAATGTCTCATGACGATGTTCTAATCACTCTGATGAGTTACCCTTTTCACGCATTGATTTTCTGTTAAGATGAGTTTATAAGTTAAACAGAATCGTTCCAAAAGGAGTTGAGCTGTTGTGACGAATCTTTCAGAAGCCATGTATTTAGGCCGTCTGCCCGATGTTCGTCTGTCGTTTCAATTAATGGGATTGCATGCCAGAAAAGCAGATTCGAACTGGACGTATCCATCCCATGAACATTCGATGTATGAAATTCACTGGATGATGGAGGGTCAGATGAGCATGGTGATCAATGGAAAGCTACATGAGCAGTCCAAGGGTGATCTTTTGTTCATTCGTCCGGGTATGACCCATTCCTGCATAGGAGCAGGGCCGGAAGGGTTTACTTATTTTTCGGTACACTTCAGCGTACATGATACTTCCTTCTGTCGGGAACTCAATCGCTGCAAAGATACCTATTATCCGGCGGATTCGAATCTGGCACTGGCAATATCCCCTATCCTCTCTACCTTATATGAGCTGTCCAAAGAGAATTTGTCTGATTCATTGTCCTCCTCCAAACAAATGAAGGTGCATGCCGCCGTATTTGAGCTGCTCGGTTCGCTGGTAGGACAATTATCGCAGAACGCATCCGTTACTCTATCCAGAAAAGAGACCATTGCCCATCAGATCGCTGAGCATATTGAGGATTCGGTACGATATATTCATTTACATAGTGAAATTCAGGATAATAACCGTACCTGGATTCAGGATATTGCGAAATCGTTAAGCTTGAGCACGTCACAGGTCAACCGGATTTTTCGAGAAGTATATGGTCAGGCACCGCGCAAATATTTATCGGAAACGTTACTGAATGAAGCGCAGCGGCTATTAAAACAAACCGATCTGAACGTGGATCACATTGCGATGATGCTCGGGTACAAAACCAATGCGCATTTCAGTCGTCAGTTCAAACGGTGGACAGGTATCGCACCAAGCGAATTTCGCACTCATGCCCAGCAGTGCGTTACGAATTATACACAAGATGGAGAACAAGTGTAAGGTTTCCGATAAAATACGATGGCAACATAAAAAGCAGCTCATAGATGAGTGGCCTCACCAGTGGCTGCTTGGTCTTTGCGCAGATGAAATCTGTATTTCATTTTATACCGTTTATGATGGGATGTTATGAAGGACTGAATTATTGCCAATTTTTATGGGTGCCTAAGTTAATCCAATATAAATGAAGCCAGGCTTGCGCTTCCCGTTCCACGGTATGTCAAATATAAGGCCTTCTTACCGTCAGGAATGTTTATTGCAGCCGTGTACGGTTTCCATTCATTGGTGAAGTGTACCGGGATTGTCCCCAGAACCGAACCGTCCCATGCGGTTTTCACCTCAAAGTGTCCGTTGCAGTATCCACGTACCTTGATTGTGACCTGGCTGATGCCGTTACAGTCGAAGTATTTAAAACCGGCTGTCGCTGATTCCGTCATATTGGCAATATATCCGGTTTCTTCATCGCCGTCTCGGCCATCCTGTGTGATTTTCGGGAAACGGCTATCCATCCAAGCACCCGCACCGAAACCACCGGTGTAGACTTGATCATCTTGGGTAAAAAGGTTGCATGCAATATAAGCGGGGTACTCCCCTTTACCTTGTAGTAATCTCTCATTCAGGCCCAATGAGGTCATTTCGACTTGAGGGATGGAACCGTCTTTTTCAATAGCAATCTTTTCTATACATCCCTGTCGGTTGAATGCATCTCCATTCGTATGCCTGTGGTAGAAAATATACCAGTCCGTGTTGATCTCAACGATGCTGCCGTGGTTGTTGCCTCCATAATACATCGGTTTGTCGGCTGGCTTGTACGTATCGATATGGAGATCACAGTTGCTCACAATGACGCCTCCGTACTTGAATCCTGTGGTTGGAGATATACTGGTTGCATAACAGAGTTCATGCATTACAACCGAGGAATACACCAGATAGTAGAGGTCTCCTCTTTTGCGTATTGAAGGGGCTTCAAAAAATTCATGTCCTTCATATCCGGTGCCCTCGCTATACGGTTGACTCGGTGCCACAATTACGGGTTCTTCCACAATCGTGAGCATGTCCGGACCGAGCACCGTTGCCATTGCGCCATGTCTGGAGCGGTCGCCCGGTCCACAGAAGCCGGTATACAGATAAGTAAACTCTCCTTCCGTCATCACGCCAGGGTCGAATTGAGGCTCATCCCCTTCTCGTTCGCCGAGCCGGGTGCCGTCTGTATATTTTACATATCCATAGAATTCATATTTACCTGCGGGTGTATCGCATACAGCAACCGAAACCACCGGCACTTTATCGAGTACATAATATAAATAATAGCGACCGTCTGACCCCGATGTTACATCGGGTGCATAAAGACACATATGACCGTCCGTGTTCAGCGGATCATCTGTTTTCTGATAAATAACACCCTCATTACGCCAATTCCCTAGGTCATCGACCGGAGCCGACCAGCATACATAATCATTCAGGCAAAAAACATGTCCGTTAAAGCGGTCATGTGATCCGTAGACATATACTCTGTCGTTAAACACGTAGGGCTCTCCGTCAGGGACGTATTCCCAGGATGGAAGATATGGATTGAAACCTTGTTTTTTCATTTTAAAAGCACCCCTTGTCAAAGTAATGTTGTATGAAGAAAGGTGAAGAATGAGGAATGAATACTATTTTTTATGTTGAATATGATGCTGCTCATCACAGTCCGTTTGTATTTGATATACCCGAAGGTCATGATTGCTGGCTGTTGGTCGTTACGCAGACTCCAGCACAGTTCTGGGTGAATGGTAAGCTGGAAGAATATCCGCCCCATTGTGCTGTTCTGTATCCGCCGTATCAGAAAATATACTACCGCGCTTGTTCAGAGCAATATATGAACGATTGGATTCGTTTTGCAAGTGATGAGCTGTATGTAACTGATACTTCTCTGCCGCTGGGCGAGCCTTTTCCATTAGATGACCACGAATATTGTCATAAGCTGTTTCAATTGCTTGTCGCGGAGCACTCCTTTCAGAAAGACTACCGGGAATCATCCATAGATTATTTGCTTCGAACGTTGTTTAACAAGTTGCTGGAATCTTGTGGCCAAGAGAACATTGGCCCGCATCACTATCCTCTGATGAAACTTCGAACAGCGATTCACAACGATCCGAGTCATTCATGGACGGTTACTAAAATGGCCGAAACGATGAATATCAGCTCAGGGTACTTACAGCTTATTTATAAAAAAGCCTTCGGATTGTCCTGTATGGACGATGTTATCCATAGCCGAATTCGATTGGCAAAAGAGAATCTTAGGCACCATCCATATACGGTTGCAGAGATTGCCGACAGGTGCGGATACCGTAATGTAGAGCATTTTTGCCGACAGTTCAAACAGATTACAGGTGTATCGCCTAAACAATTCAAGCAACAGCTCTGAGCATCTGCACCATTTGGAACAGCCTTTTCTATTTCGAAGATCATTTTTGTGGATTGGTAGCGCTCTCTTATATTAAAGATAGATGTTCAATCATATGGAATGCAATGACTTATCCTGACCCAAAATTGATTAATCCTCATATTGGACTTCACTATAGGGTTCTTGCCTAAATAATGTTAAAATAAATACCAAAAATATGATATTTTAAGGAGATATGACATGAACGAAAGACCTAATCAAGAAGAATATGCAGCTTATTACGAAGGATATATCCATCTTGTTCCCGAAGGAAATGTAGTTGAATTGTTGGAAAAGCAAGCTGAACGTGTAGAAAGCGCAATTCGCTCTTTATCGGAGGAACAAGCTAATTTCAGTTATGGTGAAGGGAAATGGAGTGTTAAAGAGGTTTTCGGCCATCTTATTGATAATGAGCGCATTATGAGCGGCCGTTTGCTTCGTATTGCCAGAGGGGATAATACTTCTCTTCCAGGGTACGATCAGGACATTTTTATGTCAGGTCATCCTTTTGAAACGTATACCGTGGTGGATCTGGCTGAAGAATATTCAGCGGTACGACACTCCACGCTTCTTCTACTTCGTCGTCTGAGTCCAGAAGCCATGATACGCAAAGGTTTGGTCAATGATCAAGTGGCTTCCGCCCGCTCCATTGCTTACGTGATTACCGGACATGAGCTGCATCACTTATCTATCCTTCGTGAGCGTTATAATGTCCAGATATAACGGGTGACGGCATTCAACACGAAATAATTTCGTAGGCTATTCCGGGTATAAAGGAAGCTCCATTACTACGGGTCAGACGAAGCGTATTATTAATCTCCGGGGGTGAAGTGAATTGAAAGGAACTCCAGCCTATTTGAGACAAATACAGCTGAAACGCAATCAAATTGCCGCTTACAATGAGTATCCTTTTGACTTGCCCGTCATCCGTAACCTGCACACGCTTGAGTTCCATCCTAAAGTGACATACATCGTTGGTGAAAACGGGATGGGCAAGTCTACGTTAATGGAGTCGATTGCTGTATCGTGGGGCTTCAATCCCGAAGGCGGCACCATGAACTTTACGTTTTCTACCCGAGCTACACATTCGAACTTGTATGAGCATATTCAATTAGTCAAAGGTACACGGCGTCCCAAGGACGGGTTCTTTTTCAGAGCCGAAAGTTATTATAATCTGGCAACAACCATTGATGAGTTGGATCGTGAGCCTTCATATGGCCCTCCAATTAAGGATTCGTATGGTGGGAAATCTCTGCATGAGCAATCTCATGGGGAGTCCTTTTTTTCGACATTTGTTCATCGGTTTGGGGGAAATGGTTTATACATTCTGGACGAGCCTGAGGCCGCGTTGTCGCCGCTTCGTCAGATGGCTATGCTTACCCGAATCCATGAACTCGTGCAACAAAACTCACAATTTATTATCGCTACCCATTCTCCCATTCTGATGGCATATCCCGATGCGCAGATTTTCAACCTGACATCGGAAGGCATTGAGATTCAGACCTTGGAAGAAACAGATCATTTCCTGATCATGAAGGAATTTTTAAATAACAAGGATAAGATGATACAGCAGTTGTTTGAAAATTCGAACGCAGACGATTAAGGACACCACCCCCTCTCTGGTCTGCTCCTGCAACTTGTCTTATCACTGACATTAAATAAAAAAAACAGCTAATCATAATCATTAGCTGTCTTTTTTATTTAATCATTCTGAAAGGTTTCATGTCATATTCCTTATTCGTTCTTAACTCTTGTAATAAAAATCCGGTATAGTTGTCCAGCGTCTTTTCAGTTCATGTGCGATAGCTTTCGGTTTGCGATCCCGTGTGAAAATTCCTTTTTTATTGCCTTGTACACGGATAATTCCCTGACTGGTCGCAAAATCAGCAAAGTTCCATACTTGTTCACCAACAAACTGTTCAAATTCATCGAATACCTCATGGTTCGCTCTGTAAAATTCTACTTGATATTCCTCCGTAAACATCACAGGTTCAACATCGTGTAATCCGGCAACCGTGTCTGCGCCGTATTCAGTCATCATGAAGGGTTTGTTCGGGCATCGCTTTAGCCAGCCATTGAATTCAGCGCGAAGCTTTTCCTTAGCTGAATCCAGATCTCCACCATCCACATACCATCCATAATATCGGTTGAAGGTGAGAATATCCAACAGCTCTGCAATCTGATCCTTTTCAGGGGAGGATTCCATTTGAGTAACAATGGTAACCGGGCGTTTCTGGGGATCTAACTTTCTCGTTAAATCAATTAACGGTTTAAAGTATTCATACGCACCTTCTTCCTCAGAGGCAGGCTCATTGGCTATATTCCACATGACCACACAGGGGTGATTTTTGTCCCGCTGGATGAGTTCCCGAATGACTTCCTGATGATGTTCAAACGTATCAAGCTCGTCCCATGTGTTCTTGAGCACACCTCCGCGATGTACAACCAGCATATTCAGATGCATGCCTACAGCTGCCACCTCATCAATAACAACAAATCCTTCGTGATCCGCCAGTCGCATGACTTCTTCAGAATATGGATAATGTGCAGTACGGAAGGAGTTGGCTCCCGACCATTTCATCAGATTAAAATCGAGTACATTGGCCGCTTCATTAAAACCTCTGCCATGTATTGTGGTATCCTCATGTTTGCCGTACCCTTTGAAATAAAAGGGTTTATCATTAATCAGGAACTTGCCTTCCTTCACTTCGACACTTCTCACCCCGAACGGCTGTTCATAAACATCTATGGTTTCCCCTTCGGTTTCCAGTTCTACACGCAACGTGTATAAGTAGGCATTCAGCGGCTCCCAGAGTCTAACATCTGATATGATCATTGTACCGGATTCGCCTTCGGATGCTGCAACCAAAGAGCCGGATTCATCGATAATTTTAGCTTTAACTGACGCAGATCCAATCACATCAATGGAATACTGAACCTGTCCATCCAATTCCGTTACGATCGTGACATCGTTAACATAGGTCGTTGGTGTTGTATATATTTTTACAGGGCGATGCAGACCGGCATAGTTGAAAAAATCAAAGTTCGGCAGATTGTGCACCGTTGTTTGTCCATTTGAATGTTCTTTCTCAATGATGGAACCAACGGGTAGTGTTGTTTCATCCACGATATTATTTACAGCAACGGTTAGGCGATTCTTTCCATTGTGCAGGTAACGGTTCATTTCAACTTCAAAAGGTAAAAAGCCGCCTTTGTGCTGGGCAACAAACTCCCCGTTCACATATACTTTGGCTAAATGAGTAACGGAGCCAAACCGTAATACAACTCTCTCTTCACTCATCACATTCGGCAGCGTGATCTCCCGCTCGTACCAGACCCAGCCCACATGGTCACGAATTTTGGCGCATACTCCGATATCGTTATATGAAGCTGGAACAGCCATGCGCATCGGATCTTGGAGTTTTTCCTTTTGCCAATTTTCCTGAAAGCTCTCTCCGGTATCCAGCTTGAAATTCCAGATTCCATTCAGATCGATTAGATTACGTGTCTCGGTCAATATAGGGTATAACATATGAACCTCTCCTTCATTCTCTATAAAATAGCTGCTTCCTATACCTCCTGCCTTGTACACGTTGTGAAACGGGTCTCGGGTATCAGTTCATTCGTTTTGCGTTGATATCGCTTACAAGTTGTGCTGTACGTTTCTTGTTTAATGGATACAGGAAAGCTATGCAGATAAATACGAGAAACAGGCCTATAGCTGGAACAAGCGTTGCCAAGAAATAAATACCTTCAAGTGTACGTGTTGTTTGCACATGCAGTGTAGCATTATACCCGACAGCCGCCATAGCTACCCCGCCAATACCTCCAGCAACGGCCTGCCCAACTTTACGCGAAAAGGAATAAATGGAATATATCGTTGCATCCTCTCGCAGTCCTGTGACATGTTCATGATAGTCAACCAGGTCTGTAATAAACGCCCAGCTGATCAGATTGAACAGACCGTATCCTAACAACCCAATGAACAGAATCGCCATGTATTGAACAGCCGAAAGGTTCGGTATGAGATATAACAGCAAGTAAACAAGCGTTGAGAGTAAAAAGCCTGCAGCGGCAACTTCTTTTTTCCCGAACTTTGCTACGAGTGGTTTGATTAACGGCATTCCGATAAAAATAGGCGCAGCTTGCACCAGACTGAACACACTAAGTAATTGCGCGTTACCAAAATAGTCCTTGAACAAATACGTATTAACCGTGCCAAGCAACATTAAATTGATTAAGAAAATGAGCGATCCGATCAGGAAGACGATGAGTGGTTTATTTTTCAAAAGTCCATAAAGTGTTTTTCTCAAGTTGGTGTTGGGTTTCTCATTCGCATCTGGGATAACACGTTCGAGCGATAATTTATAACACGCCATATAAGAAGCAATGGACAATATTCCAAAAATAACAGCTCCCAGTAAAAAACGGCTTGCACTCGCTTCGTTATTTACAAACAACAGCAATGGGCCCACCACGCCTACAAATAATTGCGCCAATGTTGCTCCCAGCGATCTCCATGTAGACAGCACGGTTCGTTCTACGGGGTCAGCAGTAATGACTGAAGCCATGGAACCGTAAGGAATGTTAACGGTGCTGTAAAGCGTTCCCCAAAGAATATAAGTAACATAAGCGTAGGCGAGATAAAATCCATCGGGCATCCCTGGAATGTAAACAAACATGAGTACCCCAGAGATTACAAGCGGAAATGACATGCGATAAATCCATGGTTTGAATTTACCATGTTTGCTTGCTTTACGCGTATCAACAAAACGTCCCCACGTGACATCGGCTACGGCATCCCACAAACGGGCTAACAGGAATAATCCTCCGACTGCTGCCGGGTTAATATGAAATACATCGGTGTAATAGACCATCAAAAATGAGCCAACCAAGGCAAAAAAGAAATCGTTTCCAAAATCACCAAACAAATAGCCGAATTTATCCTTATATCCGAAAGGACGCATAAAAATCCACCTCTTTATTCAAAAATTTGGAATAACTATTGTCTTATTTTATTACAAGATGATTCTGCTTTTTTTGATAACGCTCTCATATCAGGATGTAGCTGATCCGTATATTGCTTAAGTAGCTGATCCCCCTTAAACCCATGCTTGAAATCGATTTCATGACAAATTATAATCGGTATTGTGATGTTTCATATGGTAAGTTTCACATGTAAATAGGAATATTCACATGTGTTTTTCACTTCTTAGACTGGAACGGAGGCTTGGTGATGCATAACTTTTGTGATGAAAACGTTGAATATATATGTAATATGACACATCATTTATACAATGTACCCGTCTACTATTTGGATAACGAATACAAGCTAATCTATCAGGTCACCCCTGTGGATTTCCAGCATAACCCCTTACTTCCCTCTGACGATAAGATCATGACAGACCTGTTTTCCAGCATGCCACTCGAGCAACTTCCTGTCCTTCGAGAAACAATCTATTTGGAGAATTTTTTTGCAATACGTATTCGTGCAGATCATCAGTGGAAAGGAATCATCATTGTAGGCCCGGTTATTAATTTTAAAATGACAGAGGAAATCATTCGTGTTACTCTAAGTGATTTGTTAGCTAAGGTGGATCACCAGAAAGTGAAGATGTATTTCGACGGAGTCCCTGTGATGAGTACGTTTAAATTGATTAATCTTAGTATGATGATGTATTTCATGCTCTATCAGGAGAAGCTAACGCTGGACGAAATCTTAATGAAAAATGAGAATGAGCGTTGGAGAAAAACGCTGGAAATCGAGCAACCATATAAGCAAATCATAGACGACCGTCAAAATAATCTCATTCACACTGAAATTGATAAAGAGAAGAAAGTATTTGATTTCATTCGATTGGGTAGAACCGATAAGGTGCTGGAATCCTTTCATACGATTCATAAACAAGGCAAAAAAAGTGTGTTGTCCAAGACGAGTTATTTGCGTAGTCAACAGAATCTGGCGATCTCCCTTATCACGCTTGCGACAAGGTCAGCGGTAGAAGGTGGTGTTTTTCAAGAGATTGCTTATAATCTTAGTGATTTTTATATCCTCAAAATTGAGGATTTAACCAACAGCCAAGCGGTAGAGGATTTAATGGAGGTTGCTCTGCTTGATTTTGCGGAACGTGTGAAGCGTAGTAAAAAACACAAATACTCGAAACCGATTAACATCTGCCAAAACTATATCTTCAACCATTTAAATGAACGGATTACGATCGCACAACTGGCTAAAATCACTGCATTGAATCCGAATTATTTGTCCAATCTGTTCAAAAAAGAAGTAGGCATCTCCATTTCGCAGTTTATTTTGAAAACGAAAATTGAAGAAGCTCAACATTTGTTGACGTATTCTCACTATTCATTAGCGGAGATTTCTACTCTTTTGAACTTTTACGATCAGAGTTATTTTGCGAAAGTGTTTAAAACGTATACGGGATGTACTCCCAAACAATTTAAAGATCAAAGAAAACAAGATTAAATTAAATTAAATTTGGTCAGAAACAACAAAAAACCGCTGTAAAAGCGGCTGTTGAAAGCTTGTTTAGTAAATTTACATTCCGGTGTTCGAAAGTAGCCTGTGATTCGCATATGCCGCAGCACCGATCACGCCCGCTTGTCCGCCCAATTTGGCTTGCACGATGGTACAAGCTCCTGAAGAGAGCTTTAATGAATGATTATGAACGGTATTACGGACGGTGTTAAGGAGACGATCACCAGCTGCGGACATGCCGCCCCCTACGATAATTATTTCTGGGTTCAACATATTTATCACATTGGAAAGGCCGAAACCTAATATCTCTCCTGTTTCGTGCATGACTTCAACAGCAAGCGCGTCGCCAAGATCATACGCATTCGAGATCATATGAGCTGTGATTCTGGACACATCTCCTTCTACCCACTCCGTAATCATACTGGATCGGCCTGCCTCCAGCTTTTCCGTCAACGTTCGAACCATTCCAATGGCAGATGCGTATCTTCCAAGACAACCTGAACTCCCGCAACGACAAGGCCGACCTTCTCTATACATATTCATATGTCCAATTTCGCCTGCACTTGAGGTTGCTCCGTAGATTACCTTCCCGTCATTGATGATTCCAGAGCCTAGACCGGTTCCTAAGGTAATTAATACCAAGTTGCGGCAACCGACACCTGCACCAAACAGCCATTCACCATATAGATTAACGCGTACATCATTGTCGATAAAAACAGGGAAATCAAAATGTTTGTTCATATGATTCACTACATGGATATTCTCCCATTCGGGAAAATTAGGCGAAAATATAGATAAACCCGTTTGGGGATCTAATAAGCCAGGTATGCCTATACCCATACAATTTACCTCATCTGGATGGATTCCTTCGGCCAACATCATTTCTTGTGTTATCTTTGCCATTTTATTCAACACATGAGCAGGTCCTTTATCTGCTTCGGTTGCATCACTTCGCTCTTGAATTTTTTTGAATTCTGTATTAAAAACAGCGGATTTGATATTCGTACCGCCCAGATCTATTCCAATTATATATTTACTCATGTTAACATCCTGACTTTTAATGATATAGACACCTCAATATTAAACCACGAAACCGGGGGAAAATCTAAATTTACAGCGAATACAATGATAGCAGTGCTATTGCCGTGCCGGGTTCAGGAAATTTCACAAATCAGGACCACCCGTCCAACGGGTGGTTTGCTCTTGGGGTATAACCCCCTGATGCCAAACTGCGCCTAAAGACGCTAGCCTGACAGCAGGGACGTTCAGGCTCATTGTTATTTGTCTCTTTCACTTACCAGTTAAACTGGTTTACTTCTTTTTGCTCCGATTACTGCTGAATGGATCTTCGTATTCTTTTACACTCAGCTTATCTAACGCCTGATCATGCGCTTCTTGCTCACGAATATACTTTCTCACTGTTGCTTCATTTAGCCCCACTGTGCTCACGTAGTACCCTTCGACCCAAAATTTTCGATTTCCATATTTATACTTGAGCTGGGCATGCTTTTCGAAGATCATGAGCGAACTTTTCCCCTTTAGATATCCCATAAACGTGGAGACTGCAATTTTAGGTGGTATGGCTACCAGCATATGGACATGATCGGGCATCATGTGACCTTCTATAATTTCTACTCCTTTGTACTTGCACAATCGTTTGAAGATTTCAATTAAATCTCTTCTCACTTGATTATAAATTTCTTTCCGTCTATACTTCAGGGTGAACACAATGTGGTATTTGCACATCCACTTCGTGTGAGCTAGGCTGTAGCTCTTGGTTGCCATGAATGACCATTCCTTTCTTTTTGAGCCTGAACATCTCAATTGTATTGGAATGGTCATAATGGTCAAACCCTTCATCCCTCCACCCGCATAGCGGGTGGTTTTCGTATTATCAGGTTAGCCAGTAATTACTGGTTGGCCTTTTTTTGTGGTCGTTTTACGATGGGGGAAGCCGGGAGAACGTGGCGGTTTTAGGGGCTAGGACCTCGTAACAAAAACAGTTCTCCCACGACCTCCAAAAGACCATGTTTGGGCTGGTAGGGGCAGTTGACCCCGTATAACAAGCGAAGCTATGGGTTTGGAACCATCGTGGAAAGGACCGGCGAAACGAAAGACAAGGAGTGAGGACATGGAACCTGTTGTTGGTGTAGATGTCGCTAAAGGTTCAAGTGTGATACAGGCATTTCAAAAACGAAATGAGCCCGTTGGTAAAGCTATCGTCATTGAGCATGTTGCGAGTGGGTTCGAACGATTCACGGAGATATTAGGCGCCCTTCAAGCCGAAACGGGAGTTGAGCCAGTGGTTGTTTTGGAGGCGACTGGACATTACCATCGTGCCTTAGTGTCCTGTCTGAATCGGAGCGGCTACACCTACTACATTGTGAATCCCTTGCAATCCAAGCGAGCCAAGGGAACACAGTTGCGCAAAGTTAAAACAGATGCTGCAGATGCTTGGCATCTGGCAGAGATGTACTATCGCGGCGACGTGAAACCACATCGAAATTGGGATGAGATGTTTACAGAACTACAGCATTTGACTCGGCAGCATGAGTTTGTCACGGGAATCTTTGTGCAGGCGAAGCTGAACAGCAGAGCCTTGCTGGAGCAAGTCTTTCCGGCGTATGAGCAGATATTTTACAATGTGTTTTCAACAACATCATTGACCGTGCTGTCTCATTGTTTGGAGGGAAGTGTGACGAATTGGAATGAAGTCATTCAGGGTAATTCGGGACGATCCCATTCCAAGCGATGGGCCCATGAAAAAGCGAGAAAACTGGAGGAAGTACTGAATGAATGGAGAGAAATTCGGCGTAGCCCTGCTCAAAGCAAGGCACTGCTTGGAATGGTCTCTTTATTGCTCGCGATGATTCGGCAACTGGAGGAACTCGAAAAACAAATGGAGGAACTCGCAGAAAATCTGCCTGAAGTGGAACTAATGAGAAGTATTCCGGGAATTGGAACGAAACTGGCCGCAGCCATTGTAGCTGAACTAGGTGATGTGAAACAGTTTAGAGATGCGAAGCAACTTGTAGCGTTTGCGGGCCTTGACCCCGGGATTTTCAGTTCAGGAAAGTTCACAGCGACAAGTACACGAATCACGAAACGAGGCTCTAAAAGGCTCAGACGTTCGCTATATTTAGCGGTTCAATGTGGAATGCGAAAGAATGCGAATGCAAGAATCCGCTCGTACTACGAGAAAAAAAGAAACGAGGGCAAGCCCTACAAGGTGGCCGTGATCGCCTGCGCAAACAAGCTGTTGCATCACATTTTCGCCATCTTGCAGAAGGGCCAGCCCTACCAAGTATAATCCATATTTAACCAAAACCTCCATTGCAGTGGAGGTTATTTGCATTGGTCGAAAAAAGTATAACATGAAAAGAAAACTCATCCAAGCTGAAATGCTTGACAAACATTAGCTGGTTTTTGTTTCGCGCGTTTCACGCACTCAACTGGCTAAAGCCATAATGAATAGGGGCTGTCCCATAAGTCATAAAAAGACTCGGGATAGCCCCAGTTTTCAAATTTACACAACAAAAAGAAGCCTTTCCTTGGTAAAATGGAAGTGTCGAGCAACCACTTTAAGGAGGGCTTCTTTTGTACATTCAATATACCATGGATCAACTGTTCTTGCCAATGGATTTGGAGACAGATATCCCCGAAAATCATCTTGTGCGTGTCGTGAATGACGCAGTTAACCGCCTGAGCGACTCCATTTTCAACGCCGCATATCCTGGTGGTGGCCGCCACAGCTATCATCCCAAAATGCTCACTAAAATCATCATCTACGCCTACACCCAGCGCATCTATTCTTCCCGGCAAATCGCCAAGGCGGTTCGCGAAAATATCATGTTCATGTGGCTCGCCGCACGCCAAAAACCAGATTTCCGTACCATCAATCGCTTTCGTTCCGAGCGGATGAAAGCAGTGCTCGAAACCGTGTTTACCCATGTGCTGGAGCTGTTGGTTCAGGAGCAATACGTATCCTTGGATCACTATTTTTTGGACGGAACCAAGCTCGAAGCGAATGCGAATCGCTATACCTTTGTGTGGAAAAAAGCCGTCGTCAAGCACCAGGCCAAGCTGCAAGAAAAAGTACATACCTTGTTTCAAGCCATCGAAGAGGCAGAAAACGAAGAGGATGCCGTCCATACCGGGGCCGACCTGCCTGAACTTGGTGAAACCTCGGCGCTCACGGCGGAAAAGCTGGAGCAAGCCGTGAAGCACTTAGAAGAAAAACTCAGCGAAAAACCCAAGGACAAAACCCTCAAAAAAGCGGTGCGCCAGTTGCGGAAGGACTTGCTGCCCCGGTTGCAAAAATATGAGCATCAGCTTCAAACTGTTGGCGAGCGAAACAGCTACAGCAAAACCGACTCGGATGCGACGTTTATGCGAATGAAAGAAGATCACATGCGAAATGGTCAATTGAAGCCTGGATACAATGTACAGATCGGAACAGAAAATCAGTTTGTTTTAGGCTACAGCGTCCACCAGCGGCCTACGGATACCAAATGTCTGAAGCCCCATCTGGATCATCTGGAAAAAATGCTAGGCCAGAAACCCAAGACCGTCATTGCCGATGCGGGGTATGGTAGTGAGGAAAATTACAGTTATCTGGAGGAAAAAAACATTCAGGGTATCGTGAAGTACGGGACATACCATAAGGAAAAAACAAGGACTTTTCAGCGAGCTATGGGTAAAGTAGACAACTGGAGTTACAACGAAACGTCAGATACGTGGACCTGTGCGGCTGGACAAACATTACATTTTCGCGTGGAACGTCAGACAGTGACAGAGAGCGGCTACCCGATTCGCACCCGTCATTACCTGAGCGAAGATTGTAGCCAGTGCCCCATGAAATCGATATGCACCAGGGCCCAAGGAGATCGGGAAATTGCCATAAGCCTGACCTACCTGCGGCAAAAAAACGAGATGCGAGAACGCCTGCGCAGCGAGGAAGGATATCGTCTTTCCGTTCGGCGCATGATCGAGCCTGAAAGTGTGTTTGGACAAATGAAAAACAATCGGGGATTCCGAAGATTCCTGCTTCGCGGCTTGCAAAAAGTAAGCCTGGAGGTCGGGTGGCTTTGCCTTGCCCATAATCTGCTCAAAAAAGCGACAATGGCGGAAAAACGTAAACGAGACCAATCAGGATGAACCTCTGCTTGGTCTCGTTTGGACGTATCGGTGTTCCTTCTCTTCACCGATGTTCTTTTTTAAAGGCTTTTGAGACAGCCCCTGGCTCTGGCTATTTAGGCTAGCTTATTTTAGATGGAACCAACTAATTGATTTTCCGTACAGCAAACCATAATTCTACAAATTGCAGTCCATCGTTGTTTCCTGTAACCTCGAATTCGAGATCGTCAACTTGCTCATAACCTGCTGTGGGGAGCCATTCCGAGAAGAAACGTTTATATAACGTATCCATTACCTCGTCCAGTTGATCCCAGGTAAATGGTTCGGATGAAAAGATGGCCCACGTATGCGCAGGTATAGTTATGACGGTGTAACCAGCAGTTCCACTTGTCTCCTTTTTAAATGCACACAACATATACGGAAATGTTTCTTCTTCCGTCGGTCTGTAACTGCACATAGCGTGTACTTGATGATAGTTCTGATTTAAAAAATCAGGCAGCCCATTGGCATGGAGTGCAAGTTTTTCAACCTCACCATTCTCATGACTTTGTTTCCATAAGTAGGCTGGGGTTTCTTTTCCGTATAAGCTGAATATTTTTTCGATCCCGAACACTTCAAAGCTTTCTTTTGTTTCAATGCGATAATTCATAGGCTCAGCCCCTTTAATAGAGATAAGAAAGGAAAGCCGTGGATAGGCTTTGAGCGCCGTCCCTTTTTCTCTTGCACGTGCAGGGTTCACTCCATGTAACGCATGAAATGCCCTTGCAAACGATACCGGAGATTCGTAGCCATACTTTATTGCAACATCAAGCACTTTCGCATCACTGGTCTGTAATTCGATAGCAGCCAGTGTAAGCCGTCTTCTTCTAATATACTCTGCCAGTGGCACATTCGTAATGAACGAGAACATCCTCTGAAATTGATATGAAGAACAGCAAGCACACTGCGCAACGTCTTTTAAACTGATTTCGTTGGATAGATTCGTTTCAATATGATCTAGAGCACGATTCATTCTCATCAGCCAATCCATCTGATCCCTCCTCTCAATTAAAGTAAAGTATAGCCTTATGTAACCAAGGTTTCGCAACGATTTGTGCACTCTGAAGTTTCATCATGCCCCACCCATCTCCGCACTAATATTGTGTTAAGCACCTTTTCTTTAACAATCATTTGTGTTCTTGCACAAATCGATCTTCTGATGTTATGTTATTTGACATTCTTGTTTGACTGCCACCGACAACCATGTTACATTTTCAAACATAAGTGGATATTGGAAAAAGATTACATGATATTCATCCTGTTATTTCTCATTATTTTAACCCGGCAAAGGAGTTGCTGACTATGCATTTAACCGTACAGGAACGTGAAAAATTACTGATGTATCTAGCTGCAGATATGGCCGATAAAAGGCTTAAACGTGGCGTTCAGCTCAATTATCCGGAAGCGGCTGCATATATTTCAGGATTCGTTGTAGAAGGTGCACGGGATGGAAAAACCGTGAAACAACTGATGGAAGAAGCTCGTCACCTCTTGGCTGCGAATCAGGTAATGGATGGCGTAGCTGAGCTGCTGAGCGAAGTCCAGATTGAAGCTACGTTCCCGGATGGAACGAAGCTTGTGACTGTACATGAGCCAGTTGCCCGGATCGATGATGCGATTATACCCGGTGAATATGAATTTGCGAATGACCCCATTGTGCTGCTGCCTGATCGGAGACGAATTACCCGTTCCGTGACCAATACGGGAAGCCGTCCTATTCAGGTCGGATCACACTTTCATTTTTTTGAAACGAACCCCGCTTTATCATTTGACAGGGAAGGTACTAAAGGATATCGGCTAGATATCGCTTCAGGCCTTTCCATCCGCTTCGAACCAGGAGAAATGCATGAAATTACGCTGGTTGAAATCGGTGGAACGAAAGAAATCCACGGATTCGCCGGACTAACCAACGGGAGGGTTGAATGATGAACACCATTGATCGTGCAACGTATGCAAGCATGTATGGTCCAACAACAGGAGACCGGATTCGGCTCGCGGACACCTCGTTAAAAATTGAGATCGAAAAAGACTTTACGGTGTACGGAGATGAGTGTGTTTTTGGCGGAGGTAAAACGGTTAGAGATGGTATGGGACAACACCCTTTAGCGACACGGGATGAAGGTGTTCTGGATACGGTCATTACCAACGCTGTTATTGTCGATACTTGGGGAATTGTTAAAGCTGATATCGGGATTAAGGATGGACTGATCCGGGGCATTGGCAAAGCGGGAAATCCATTTGTGATGGATGGTGTCGATCCTGACATGTATATTGGGGTAGGCACAGAAGTGATCTCTGGTGAAAATTTGATTGTGACCGCTGGCGGTGTAGATAGCCACGTGCACTTCATCTCTCCACAGCAAATTGAAATTGCGCTTCAGAGTGGGATTACGACGATGATCGGCGGAGGTTCTGGCCCGGCTACAGGCACACTTGCAACCAACTGTACCTCGGGCGTATGGCATATTGAACGCATGTTACAAGCGCTCGATTCACTGCCAATGAATTTTGTGATGCTTGGTCGTGGTAACAGTTCCAGACCTGAAGCGTTGATCGAACAAGTACTTGCTGGTGTCGGCGGGCTGAAAATTCATGAAGACTGGGGAAGCACACCTTATGTTATCGACAAATGTTTAAGCGTGGCGGAAAAATATGATATTCAGGTCAATATCCATACCGATACGTTAAATGAAGCTGGATATGTGGAGGACAGTTTGCGTTCATTCAATGGTCGAGCCATTCATACCTACCATACTGAAGGTGCGGGCGGCGGTCATGCGCCGGACTTGTTACGTGTAGCTTCTATGCCGAACGTCTTGCCTTCTTCCACCAGTCCAACCATGCCTTATACCCGAAATACAGTCGATGAGCATCTGGATATGCTGATGATTTGCCATCATCTCGATCCCAAAATTCCGGAGAATGTCGCTTTCGCCGCTTCGCGGATTCGGGAGACAACGATTGGTGCGGAAGATATTTTACATGATATCGGTGCAATCAGTATGACAAGTTCGGATTCACAAGCGATGGGACGTGTAGGTGAGGTGGCAATCCGAACATGGCAGACGGCGGATAAAATGAAAAAACAACGTGGTTCGCTTACCGGTGATCATCAGGCAGATAATGAGCGTGTTAAACGATATATTGCGAAATACACGATTAATCCTGCAATTACCCATGGCATTTCCACATACGTAGGTTCAATTGAAGTCGGCAAAATGGCCGATCTTGTGTTATGGAAACCCGCCTTTTTTGGAGTTAAACCGGAGCTTGTCGTTAAGGGCGGTATGATTATTCATAGTGTGATGGGAGATCCGAACTCCACCATCTCGACACCACAGCCATATATGTACAGACCGATGTTTGGAAGTTATGGCCAAGCACGTTCAGCCATTTGTGCGACCTTTGTTTCACAAGCTTCCATCGATGCAGGCACTCTCTCTCCTCTTGGACTCAGTAAAGCATTAAAACCTGTAACCGGCTGTCGTGCAGCCAGTAAAAAAGATATGATTTTGAACGGAGAAACGCCGAATATTATGGTTGATCCGAAAAAATATACGGTATCCGTGAATGGTGAAACGCTGCGCTGCCTTCCGGTTGACGAACTTCCAATGGCACAGCGGTATTTCTTGAGTTAATTTGAAGAGCGTTTTACCCCTCGTTCAAAACTTTGATTATATCTTTGAAAAAGCCCAGCTAACTTAGCTGAGCTTTTTTTGATTTCAATCTATTATTTTTGCCAGTTGCATCCGACTATTCCCGAATAAAACCGCCTTCGGAATGAATAACCTGCCCCGTAATCCACGCCCCTGCTTCACTAACCAGAAAATCAATAATATTGGCCGCATCCTCAGGGGCTCCGATTCTTCCTAGTGGAAACTTGGGCATAAGATAATCACGAATGGAATCATCCATCCACGTTGTATCGGTTGGTCCCGGGTTTACGGCATTTACCGTAATCTTTAAAGGTGCAAGTTCACGGGATAAGGATGTAGTAAAGGCGGAGATCGCTCCCTTGGTCGCAACATAAGCTAACTCGCCTGGCATCGGTGATATATCCTGTCCCGACGTCATATTGATAATCCTGCCTGAGGTTAGATTAGATTTTTCGAATTCACGGGCAAATATCGTACACAGTAGAAACGTCGATCGCATATTAACAGCATAGTGGTTATCCAAGAATTCGGCGTCAAAGGACTTGTAATCCGTGTTGACACTATAAGCTGCATTGTTAATGAGTATGCAAGGCTGCCCTAGTTTCTCGACTGCATTTTCGTATACTCGTTGTGCTGCGTTACGGTCGGTTAGATCGATCTCGATTGATGCACAGCGAACACCCATGTCTTCAATTTCCTTGTGAAAGGCATTGATCCATTCAGGATCAGCCTTATAGTGTGTGAAGAAAATATCAATATCTCTGGAAGCTAACTTGCGGCAAAAAGCACTGCCCATATCTCTTGGATCGCTGGCACCTGTGATGATTGCTATTTTTCTCTGAGTTAGAGTCATCATTTTACCTCCATGTCATGAAGTTGTTATGAAAATATTCATCAATCTTTATCATAGTAGATAATAGAGCTGATGAACATCACCTTTAATGATCTGACCAATGTTCTCTGATCTGCTCAACCAATCTCTTCCGTTTTCCCTTGATATGCAGATAGAACATACTTTTCATCCATCACATATGTATCTCCACATTAGGCGATTAGATGATACAATCTATTTGAAAGTTATCCTATAAGTAGCGTAATAGACAGTGAGCATGTATTTATTTTATCTATGAGGTGATCCCCGTTTGATGAATTTATATGGTGCGCAGCATCACATTCTGGTGCATTCCAATGCCATTGATGCTGAGGCACATCAACATACGTTTATTCAAGTCACAATTGCGTTGGAAAATCATTTCCAGATTGAAGTTCAGGGAGAAAAACTATCTACAGCTGGAATCGTGCTTAACTCCAATGTTACTCATCGCTTGCAGGTCTCAGGTCAGCCCTTGGTATTGCTTTTAATAGATAGCACCTCCAACATCGCAGCAGCTTTTAAACAGTATATGGGTAAACAGGCATACGCCAATTTCCCTTCAGAAGTTAGTGGAAAAGTTGCCGGATTTATTAAAGCGAGTTTACCGCAAATCCATGATGCTGAACGTTATGGTTTATTTGTACAAGAACTCATGACTTTCTTTCATCTGGATTTCATGCAACCTGCCATCACGGACTCTCGAATCAAGGAACTGATCCAATTAATGAAGAATTGCACGGATTCGGAGCACTCTATTCGTACTTACGCTGAACAGTTCGGTCTATCGAATAGCAGGTTGTCACATTTGTTTAAAGAGAATACGGGTATTTCACTTAGCGGATATATGTTGTTACATAAGTTACAGAAAGCATCCTATCTGATTTTTGAAGGACGGAGTATTACGGATGCAGCCATGGCGGCCGGTTTTGATACGCCCTCTCATTTTGCCAATACCAGCAAGCGATTGCTCGGCATGACGGCGAAGGATATTCGTAAAGATAGCGTGTTTTTGCAAGTTTCCTCCCTGTACTGACGATACAATGTTTACAGGAGGTGCTCATCATGAATAACATGTATCACTATCTCGAGCAGACGGAATTGTTAAACTTTAATCACTCGGCCATCCAGAGCCTCATTCGCAGTCGTAACTGGGCTTCACTCTCTGTAAAGGAGCAGATTCTGCACGTATATAATTACGTTCGTGACGAGATTGAATTTGGTTATAATCGCGGTGATGATATTCAAGCTTCAGAAGTGCTGCAAGACGGCTACGGGCAGTGCAATACAAAAGGCATTTTGTTCATGGCACTGCTCAGAGCGCTGGGCATCCCTTGCCGCATTCACGGTTTTACGATTCATAAGCAATTGCAGAAGGGTGCCATGAATGGCTGGTATTATCATCTTTCTCCGAAAGAGATCATCCATAGCTGGATTGAAGTCTTATATAACGACAGGTGGTTAAATATGGAGGGTTTCATCGTTGATCTTCCCTATCTCCACAAACTTCAGCAAAAATTCAAACAATGTACAGGTTCATTTTGCGGTTATGGAGTGGCCACGGATGATTTTCAAAACCCCTCTATTTTTTGGAATGAAAATGATACCTATGTACAAAAAGAAGGTATTCTCCAGGATTTCGGTACGTTTGACAATCCGGATCAGTTTTTTACTCTCCATCCGCAAAAGTTAAATCTAATCAAGAGAATGATATTCAGCCATGTGGTTAGGCATCTAATGAATAGGAATGTGAGAAGCATTAGGCGGGGGTGATCGTTTATTCTTATGATGCAAAACACCCAACAAAAATACGGAACGATTCAGCAAATTCTCTGTTTCGTTCCGTGCGAAATTTCGTATTAATCCATATTTACAGGCTCGATCACTTCGAATAAAAATGGATTACCGTTTAAATATTCTCTTATGTATGCTTGGGCATATTTCTGTTCATCGATTAAACTGGCTGTTTCTCTTGGATCAGAGGCGTGATGGCAGTAGTTCTCGATCATGAACATGACGAAAAAACATTCCAGATCCCGAGTATAGTCCGTTTCCAACTTCCTAATACTCTCATAACCTTGGATCAGCATCCATCGATGCTTTGGCCAAAGCTCCAACATGTTGCCTGCCATATCGTAGAGATAATATCCGTACCCACATCTTCCAAAATCAATCGGATAAGGTTGATTATCATTAAAAACCATATTACCGGTATGTAAATCAGCATGAATGAGCCCATAGTTATGTTCACTTGGACGCATAGTGGTAAGTTGGGATACAACCTTCTCAGCTGCATCTTGATACTGCTTCCATGCCTCTTCGGATAAAAAATGTTCATAATAACGTTCCAACTTAGCCATATCACGTTTAAAACTTTCTACTCCCCAAGTAGGTCTTACAAATTCAGAAGGTGGATTGAAATCCTTTGTTGCTTCATGCAGCCTGCTCATCAATACCCCCATATTATATGCATGACTATCCGTAAATTCACCTGGTGCTTTTTCACCCTCGATCCACCGCATCATCGTTACATAAGGGCGTCTATATCCTATCTCTGTTTCGATGTCCAATACATAAATACCATCAGAACTTGGTATTCCTTCGGGTACCTTTAGATCATTCGATTTGTTCAGTGCTTGTAACAGTAAAAGTTCCGAACGAATTTCCTCTTTACTCAATCGGTCCGAATGAATGCGAAGCAAATAATGGTTATCTGTACTGGTTTCAATTTTATACGTAATCGAATCGGATAGTTGAATAAACTGGATGTTATCCCACTCTATGTCATACTGTTGAATTGCTGATAAAACAACTTTCCTTGCTCTGATTAATAACGCCCGCCGTTCTTCATCCGTATCAAATCTAAAAAAATCATTCACTTGTTATCCCCCCTGCAGTTTTCATGAAGTAAAAATTAACTACTTCTCTTATATGTTATTGTAACGATAGTAAAAGCTTAAAAATATGTAGTAAATAATTTAAACTATGCTTTACACAGAAAAGTCATATATCTGATCGGCAATAGGAATATGTTATTTGCTAGAGCTAGCATTTGCAGGAAAACAAAAAACGGAACGAAGCGTCATCAAGCGATGCTTCGTTCCATTTGAATAGCTGAACTTCTGATAAACGAGAAAGATTTCTCCTCGGTACTATTCTCTTCGGTTGCACTCTCAACCTATTCCTGTTCTATTCTGCTGAATCCGGTCTACTTAATGGAGAACACTTCTTTTTTCAATAATGCTTCAGGTTTCTTACCGATCGGATCACTGTGGAAATATTCTCGAATCACCCCGTCTTCCAGATAGTTGGCAATGGATACCATAATCATGCCCTGATCCAGTGCCAGATAAGCTTTGGCAATCTCTTTGGTGTCCAGATTGATGGAGTCATATAAGCCGTATTTACCCATCATGTTTAACTTTTTCAACGTTTTGATGTTTTTTTGTGCCTCTTTAGGCGCATAATCCAGAGCGAGGAATGTTGCGTGTGCAGTTACCGTTGCTCCGTCTTTGTAACCTGAGATGCCAAGAGGTGTCGCTGCAAACTCACTATATCCTGTTGGAGTTGCGGACGGGGAGAATCCCCAGGCAACATATCCTTTTTCTTTGGCATATTCGATTTGCAATTCGACATGACGTTGATTGTTTAATCCTAATGCCTGAGTACCCAAGTCCTTTTCCTTGATCACGAGACCCGGCATAAGTCCTTCAAACATGCTACCGCCCCAGCTAGGTACGAACTTTTTACCTTTATACTCATAACTTCCTTCGAAAACATCCACGCCATCATAATTCACCGTGTGACCCTGTGGAATCTGAGACTGCCAATCCCATTCCAGAGGCATCGTACGATACATCTTCCACCAATGTTCTTTCGGTACATCTCCTTTACCAATAGCAATATAACTTCCTACACGAGGTTCTGTGTAAAATGACCCATAATGGTGCTCTGTCAGTGCGCCTTTGGCGACATCATAGCCACCACGGAATTGACCGACTTCCGGATCGTACAACGTTGTGTAGTTCATCTGTTTAACAAGTGTGCTGGTTTGTGTATTCAATTCTTTATAGGCTTGACCAACGACAATTAATCCAGCAGATAACCAACCGTTATCCACTTGAGATATAAATTGCCCCCAATCTTTTTTGACGGAACCATCGTCTGTGTTATACCAGTTATAAAAGAGCCCGTTCCACTTATCCATCTTCTCCAGTGTGTTAAGCGTTGTTTTCAAGCGGGATACGGCTTCTTTCTTTGAAAGGATACCCATTTGCTCCGCAGAAACCGTACTCATCATGTACATCGCAATGTTTGTGGGTGAAGTGCGTTTGGCTTCTTCGATGCCCTTCTCCTTCATTCTGACCTCATCATACGTCAATCCTGTTTTGGGATCGGTAAAATCGTTGAAGTACTTGTACGTTTTCTCGGCAACCGCTTTCAATTCTGGTTTGAAACCTTGTGGTTTACCTGAATCATGTGCCGATAAGACAGGAGTGAAAGCTGTACTGGCAAACAGACAAAAAGTTAAAACAAGTCCTAACCTTTTTACAATGTTCATCCCTTTTCTCCCTTCAAAATGTAATTCGAAACGTTTCGTATTTATGATAGCACGGATGCCCATAATTGGTAAACAACAAAATGAAAACCCTTACTTTTTATAGTTTTATTCAGGTTTTTCTTTTGGTTTTCATTTCGAAACGTTTCATGAATAACAGAGATTCTGATGCGTGTAGTCACTCTCTCTTGTGTAAGAGCGAAGATTCGACCCAGGTACGTATATAAGCAAACGCTAAAAAAGCCGCTAGGGTTAGCGGCTTCCATGAGACATACAAATGATGAAATTCAATCACAATACTCTATTCGAGTTGCATTGGTTTGTATCGTGATTGTTCGCTTCAATACTGCTCAAACCATCCCATCATTTTACAAAACAACAGGCTTCATTCGCCCATCCGTTCCAAACTGAATCGGGTCAATACACACTTCCCGGTGATACCCTTTTCCTTCGGAGAACCGCGATAACGGAGTGACAAAACGATGGTAAGCCATGTGGTACTGATCCGTTTCAGAATCATGGAAAATACAGTGATGTCCTGTTCCCAGCATGTCTTTTTCTACATTTTTACTTAAAACAGGGTAGTGATAGGTCACTGGGCCATAGAGGCTTTCCGACGTACCGTAATTGACATGGTAATCTTCACTTCCCGTATCATCACAAGACCATGTGAAGTGGTATAGGCCATCCCTCTTTAACACGGTTACAGCCTCCCTGAAATCATGCAATCCTGCAAGGTTACGCATCGTATCTTCACGAACCGTGATCATATCGTCACCAAGCTCCACAATGGCAGCATCCCCGTTGCCAAACAATAGATACATTTTGCCATCTTGCTCTGCATAGATTGAAGGATCAATGGCTTGTCCCATTGTGATACCAAGCCGTCTTAATTGATCCATCGTAATCAGTGGCTGCGGCTCCGCTCGGAATGGCCCCGTTGGGGAATCGGCAACGGCGACACCAATAGCGCTCTCATCGTTAGGCATCTTTCCGCAGAAATAGTAGTAAAACTTGTTGTTCCGGCTGGCAATCGCTGGTGCCCATGCATTCCCGATGGCCCAAGGTACATCATCCGTTGCCAGATCAAGAATCACACCTTCATCTTGCCAATACTTCAGATCGATCGAGGAAAAGACCTTAAACTGTGTACCTGACCACCCATCAAAACCATCAGTAGTTGGATACATATAGTAGCGGTCGTCAACCTTTGCGATATCAGGGTCGGCGTACTGACTAGCCAGTACCTGGTGCCCGTCTCCATACGCTGCTATCAGCCGGTTACATTCTTCCGCGGTGATTGGCAAAATGCCGCCATGTCGCTTTTTGGTTTTTCCCATATCAAACTCATCATCTGAAGCTATTCGGAAGTTTCCGCTATCCAAATCAGTCGTCAACAGCGGTAGATAACCTTTTCCCTCTGCAAAACGATCAACAATCAGACACCACTCCTCCCGGTCATTGAATTTAAATATCTGCGGCCCTTCTACACCCATCAGCGCTTCCAGCAGAGGCGCATGGAGCGGAGTGAAGGCATCCTTGTCCAGAGAGTTACCCTTTTCAACGCGAATGTTTTTGGTTGTTTCATCTTTGGAATAGCGGTAGTAAGAACCCGATGAAGCAAGAATGGTCGTATCAATGATGTGATTTTCACGCTCGATATACTTTTCCGATGGAGTGAATGTACGGAAGTCTTTGGTGCGTGCGCTGTAAATCTTTTGTTTACGCTCAGATTCATGTGCTTCCTCTGTGGCCGAGGCCCAGAATACAAGAAATTCATCAGCTATTTCATCATACACGGCTTCAGGTGCCCACACGCAGCCCGCCCCCGCTACACCGACTGTTACGGTCCATGGAGAAGACC
Organism: Paenibacillus amylolyticus; assembly: GCF_051136285.1. Taxonomy (GTDB): domain Bacteria; phylum Bacillota; class Bacilli; order Paenibacillales; family Paenibacillaceae; genus Paenibacillus; species Paenibacillus amylolyticus_F. The sequence goes on from NZ_CP194938.1 coordinate 453,953, forward strand.
ACGTTGTGAGATCGCTGGATTCCCAGACAACAATGTCGCGGCTGCCCGCATGAACTGCTGTATCCCAGCCTTTGCCGTTTGCTATTCGTAGATCGGTAGCAATCAGATAAAACTTGCCATCCTTGGCGGAGCGAATGAGAAACGGGTCCCGTACGCCTTGTTCACCCAGTTTGGAGCGTAATACGGGATTACCTCCACCTAGATCCTTCCAGTGCAAGCCATCCTCACTATATGAAAAATATACCTGCTCTCCATCGGGCTGCTCACCGATAAAATGCACAAAGAGATATCCAGCGTAGTTTGTGTTTATGTTTGTGTTCAACAAGTTCATTAGCCTCCTAAGTTATGTATAGTATTTTTTATAAAAGAAAGCGCTTAACTTACTTTGTATCTTACTTCAAATCTGCTTTTAGGAGTAGTATAACTTACTGCACTTCGCTCATTTACCACCGCCGGGTCTTCGTATACAATGGTATAATTGCAAAGTTAAGCTCAAATGAACTGGAGGACTAACCCCTTATGATTCAATCCATAATACATATCGCCCTGGTTGTTAACGATTACGATGAAGCGATCGAGTTTTATACCCGAAAGTTGAACTTTACGTTACTCGAAGACACCTATCAACCTGAGCAGGATAAAAGATGGGTGGTGGTCGCTCCTCCCGGTTCCATCGGCACAACCATATTACTCGCTAGAGCTTCCAAGCCGGAGCAAGAGCCGTTTATCGGTAACCAAGCTGGTGGGCGTGTTTTCCTGTTCCTGAATACCGATGACTTCTGGAGAGATTACAATGACATGGTATCCAAAGGAATTGAATTTGTAAGAGAGCCGAAGGAACAATCGTATGGCATCGTTGCTGTGTTTAAAGACCTTTACGGGAACCTGTGGGATTTGCTGCAGATGAATGAGGATCACCCGATCTCCAATCGTATGAAGTAGTGGTGCAAGTAGACGAAACGTAAAGCAAAACATGTATATTAACAAAAATATGAAAAGCCCCTCTCTTCAGAGGGGCTAAATTCATGTTTAATCCACTTCAATGAAGCCGTGTTCCAGTTTAAACATCTGCTTTGACTTTAAATTCTCCCCTTCTCATCCTCTGCCATGGAACGAATGTAGAATGCCCCAAGCACCGAACAGAGCAAGAAAGAGAAAAATGCAATGGCTGCGGCCTGTTCACGTTCCTGAAATACACTGAACACCTGCTGCATGGATACCCCGAGCATCTGGGGAGAGTTCGCTCCGATCAGGAATGGCGCGGTAAACGAGCCAATGACCCCCATAAAGACAAAGGTTATTGCAACAAGAAATGTTTTGTAGGACAGCGGGAATATAAACCGGGTAAACAGTGTCAGCCTGCCAACACCCACGTCCTTAGCACTTTCAATCACGGATGAAGGAATGCCGGATAGTGCGGAACTAAGAAGCATCGTTGTGAACGGAATGTTGAACCAAAGATTCGCAATGATAATTCCTTTTTCATCAAAAATGATGCGCGGCAACGTTATCCCTACCACCTCCAGCAGACGTGCAAGCCAGCCGTGGTTGCCAAGCAGATTAATCAGGCCATAGGTTGCAATAACCCCCGGAATAAAAAGCGGAATCATGTACGTTTTACGAATCAGATTCACAATCGGCCCTTGGTTGAAACGCATGTAGATTGCCAGGCTGTAGCTGATAAGTATAACGACGATGCAGGTTATCGCTGTGATTTTCAGAGTGAAAACGATGTTATCACGCATGCCTTTGTCAGTAAACAAAAACGTATATCGGCTCAGATCATAACCGCCTGAATCAGTGGTCAGACTCATAATAAACGACTGAATAATTGGAATGATGACTACAATCAGCAGGATTGCGAAGGAGGGGAGCACCATCGCTATACCTGTAATCGACTGCCTGATTTCCTTACTCATTGAGCAGCGACGTCACTCTGCCAGCGTTTATTAATTTCTGTGCCCAGATCCCCGATGTTAAATGTGCGGAAGCCTTCAGCTACTCCGTCAAATTTGCTTTGTACTTCCTTGGACATGTTGGAAAGCTCGATACCAGGGAAACCGTTCATTTTGTTTACAATCACTTCCTGTGCTTCTGGGGACAATACGAAATTCAGGAAAGTGTTAATCGCTTCTTTTTTGTCCGACGCTTGATTCACCATCAAATATGTTGGGCCACCGTTAAAACCTGGTGTAATCTGTTGCATTTTGATCGTATCCGGCAGCAAACCTTCGTTCAATTGTTGCAGCACCATATCGGACCAAGCCGGAATCATGGACACCTCTCCATTCATAAGCAAGTCCAGGGTACCCTGGTTTTTCTTAGGATAAATGCCTTTGCCGTAAACGAATGGTCCAATTTCTTTGAGGGCATTGAAGCCGGTACTCCACTTCTCCATAATCGCTGGATCAGAGTTGTGAATGTCTTCTTCTGGCAGATCTTTATAAACAACCGTCTGCACAAATGAGCTTCCCGAACCGCCAGTTGAAGGGTCATTATAAGCGAATTGCTCGGGATTTGCTTTAATCCATGTCATGAGTTCATCCAGTGTCTTGGGCGGATTGCTTACCTTAGTGCTGTTATAAGCCAGAACAACTGCTGATGAACGATATGGGACTGCATAATGGTTAACATCCTTCATCGTATTAGCGTTAACTTTACTCAGATTGGGAATGTCCTTCGCATCCAGCTGTGCCCATACGTCATCTTTGATTCCTTGGGAAACGGTAGTGATGCTATCCTCGTACAGATCAATATCCCCTGATCCCTTTCCTGCCTTCTTGGCAGCCAGGATCCGGTCATAGGTTGGCTCTGCTCCAGTGCCTGATGGAATGTAAACCAGTTTAACGTCGACATCCGGGTGTTCTTTTTCAAACATCGGTTCCAGTGAGTCCCACAGGTCTTTTACATTTTGTGAGCCTGTAAAATAGAAGTTAAAAGATACGGGCTTACTCGATGCAGCTGCGCTGCCCTCACTTGACGCTGCCTTGGTATCACTTACGCTGCCACAACCTGCGAGTAGAGACATGGACAATCCAACTACCGTCAACAATGATAAAAAAGGGTTCTTCTTAAGCATATTTTTCTTCCTCCTCAGTATGATTCCTCATGTGGAAATGCAGTCATTTTGCTGATCGATACGTGAACGTCCTTACCTGTATGAAGCTGCTCTACCCCCTCTTTGTTTAGAAAAGCACGAATAACACCAAGCTGGGACAGATCAATGGTAACTTCGGCATAATGCCCCAGAATCATCACTTGTTTGATTTTTCCTGCCAAGCTCTGCTGATCTCCTACGGTTAATTGCAACTGTACGTCTTCCGGTCGAACTGCTGCTATCACCTGTCCATCCAGATTTTTCTCGTTTGGGAGAAGGATATCTCCAATTTGAATGCTTTCCCCTGCTGCCACCCCTCTCAGGAAATTCATTTTGCCGATAAAACTGGCAACATATAATGAAGCAGGCTCATCATAAATCCGTTGAGGCTCTGCGATTTGTTCAATTCGCCCGTGATTCATGACGATAATGCGGTCGGATAAGGACAAGGCCTCCTCCTGATCATGCGTCACAAACACCATCGTGAGTCCTGTTTTTATCTGAATCTCACGGAGTTCCTCGCGCATCTCATGTCTCAGTTTGGCGTCCAGTGCAGAGAATGGCTCGTCCAATAACAACACGGCCGGATTAAGCAGCAGGGAACGCGCGAGGGCAACGCGCTGTTGTTGTCCACCAGACAGCTCGGCCGGATATTTTTTGTCAAACCCCGACAGCCGAACCAGCTTGAGTGCATCCTCTACAGCGGTTTGAATCTCATCCTTGGGCTTTTTGCGAATTTTTAGACCAAACGCCAGGTTGTCGTATACCGACATATGGGACCATAGATTATAGCTTTGGAACACCATGGAGGTCGGACGTTTCTCCGGCGGCAGCTGAATCACACTTTGGCCTTCGATTAGAATGTCGCCAGAGTCCGGTTCCAGAAATCCACCAATGCTCCGAAGCACGGTTGTTTTCCCGCAACCTGAAGGTCCCAGCAATGTAACCAGCTCTCCCTTTTGAATATCGATGTTGATGCCGCTGACCCCATCGCCCGTTTTGTAACGTTTAGATAACTCGCGTACTGACAACTGCATGGTACGTACTGCCTCCCTTTTGCCCCGGTATGATGACCGAAACGTTGTTTATTTCATCTGAAAACCATTGGCTAGCACATCCGCGCTAACCAGCCGTTGGGCTGCTACTAGCAAAATGATCGTCGGCAGTGTCAGAATAATGGAGAATACGGCTCCGGCACTGCTTGGAAAATCGGAAATGATCGAGTACATCACGATGGGCATCGTTTTATAATCGGGAATACCGACCAGGAACGTCCCTTGTGCTTCATCCAGTGAGTTGAGAAAGGTAAAGATGGATGCAACCATAATGCCGGGCATCGCCATAGGTAATGTGATGCTGCGAAACACTTTGAACGGACTCGCCCCAACGTCTCGCGCCGACTCTTCTTGTGCCCGGTGTACGTTGCGGAAGGCAGAGGTGGGAATCCAGGTCATGAACATCAGCACATTAATCATATGAATCAGCACAACACCAAGAAGTGTATTCATCAGACCGATCTGGTAGAAAAGTACGGCGATGGAGACATACAGCCCCATTTTGGGAAAAGCATGTGTCAGAAGGAACGAAAACAGGAACATGCGCTTCAGTGGAAATTGCAATCTGGCAAAAGCATACGCAGCCGGGATGCAGATGACGATGGACAGCAAAGTTACGAGCGTAGCGATAAGGAAGGATAACGAGATCGACGAGACGATGTCATCCTTCGCCAGCACGAATTCCCACCATTTAAATCCCCAGATCTGAGGAAGAATGTCCGGGTAGTTCCATTTTTCACTAAATGCAAGCACCAGCAGATTAACCAGAGGTCCTGCAAAGAAAATGGCGAACAAGGTCAGTAATACAAATTCAATGATTCTTCTTGGCCCAACATGTTTCCAGTACCACAACATATCTATTCCTCCTCTCTTTTTGTCGATTGTCGAATCAGTACGTGACTTTCGTATTCGGTCAAATGAGGTACATTCTTCTCCCCGCGAATCAGGCGATCCAGAATAGATACGGCATCACGCCCAATGCTTGTGGCATCCACGCTGACCGTAGTCAGTGAAGGGTGAACCATGCTGGATAACTCCGTGTTATCGTAACCCATTACCGCTACATCCTCCGGGATCTGCATGCCGCGATCGAGCATCACCTTCATCGCACCCAGTGCCAGCATGTCGTTTGTACTGAAAAGTGCGCTGTACTGCCCTTCCCGGAAAGCTGCATAGTTCTCTTCCATTACTTGATGTCCAGATTCGAAGCTCGATTCCAAAGATGGCACGATGGTAACCTGCCCTTGAGAGGCGGAGATACCAAGTGATTCGAGACGCTGGCAAAAACCCTTCAGCCGTAACGAGTGGCTTCGATGCTCGCCTGGCCCGGCAATGACGAAGAATCGGCGGTGTCCACAGGAAACCAAATATTCTGCTGCGCGTTGACCTCCTGCTTCATCGTTGCTAACGAGATGTACAACATCGGGATCTTCGGTTGATCCGTTGACCATGAGATATGGAATATTGAATTTTTTAACGTAGTCGATCACGTTCTTCTGTAATCGACTGACCAGAATGAGTCCATCCACTCGCTGCTCCAGCATGTAATCCGTAGAGCGCAGTGACATTTCCCGATCCGTCTTCAAAAAGATGGAATAACCCAGCTCTTCAGCAGCCATTAGAATCTCATCAATAATTCGTCCATACAGCGTGTGGGATACAATAGGTAGCTTGTCCCGAAAAACGATGACACCGATGTTATACGTGCGCTTCGAAACCATGGCCCTTGCAACTGCGCTAGGTTTGTATCGGAGCTGATCGGCCGCCTGAAGCACACGCTCTCGCACATCAGGACTTGCGTACCCATTGCCAGAGATCACACGGGATGCTGTTGATTTGGATACACCTGCCAGTTCTGCTAGTTCTCGCAGACTATAGTTCAGCTTTTGGTTCAACCCGTTTCTCCTCCGCCCGATTCATCTCTTCACGCACAGCTGTCAGCTTCAGCGGATCACGAGTGGTAATGGAATCGACGCCCCATCGTGCCAGCCTGTGCATATCCTCAGCCTCCATAACCGTCCATACATAGACATCAAGTCCGTTCGAATGTACGATATTAGTGAAATCCTCTTGTAGGATCTGAAAAGGCAGGTTTAGTCCAAAGCAGCCAGTATCTTTGGCTTCCTTGCACATCTGATTGATAGCATCCGCATAGCGGATACGTCCCAGATGCTTCAGGTTTACATTCAGTAACCTGCGAATATGTGGTGCATACCTGGCTGCTTTCTTTGCAGTTTCATATGCACAACCGCTTAGTAATACGTGTTCTCTCATGTGCATCTGCTCAATCAGGGTCGACACTGGTTCCAGCGCGTGATCCGTTTTGATATCAAGGTTCATGATTTTACCCGCCTCATGGATTTGCAGCAGCATCTCCTGAAGGGTCGTGAACGGAGTTAGTCTCTTCGCATTCAACTCATTCAACGTAAGTTTCTCCAGACAGCCTCGTCTGCCGCCTTCGAGTTCGACTTCATCATCATGCGCGAGCACGGGAATCCCGTCCCGGGTTATTCGAATATCGTCTTCGTAAATATCCACCCCTAGTCCCAAGGAAGCCTGTAATGATTCAAAAGAGTGATCAGGATGTCCCATGCTACCCGTATGTGCTGTAATCAGCGGGAATCTGCTCATGGTTGCTTCGCTCCTTCTTCAAAATAGATGGCGTTGGTAAAAGCGATTCGCACATATGCGCCTTTCATCGTTCCCCAACATTCGGCACGAATCCATGTTCGAGGTGCTGCTGCATCATTTGCAGACAGCGGCATATGCAATTCCAGAACAGGCTCGTTTGGTTGCCCGACCACCTCTGCCTGTCCTTCCTCGCCCAGATTGGAGAACAGCTTGATCATTAATGTCTGATCTGGTAACGACCACTTTCCGGCACGGGCAGAGAAGTCCAAGGTGATATGCGCCAGCAGCAGCTGTTCCGTATTTTGCGTCCTGAGCAGTGGAGGCGGAACGACAGAACCCAGAGGGTAAGTGGTATCTCCATCGCTCATCGTCAAAGTGAGTAATGGCCCCATCGTTACAGACACTCTTCCTTCACGTAAGGAGTGAATCAAGTGATCTGTGTGAAGCGAAGCCATGTTTGCCTCTTCCCCAATTCCAAGGTATGTGACAGAGAGCGGATCATCGGTCTTATCTTGTGAATGCCAGTCTCGGCCCGAGGTGGCCGCGATCCGGTATCCCTCATTCAACTTTTGTGTCCATAGTTCAAAGGCTCGATGATTATTCGTCTGAATGGAGGGAAATGTACCAGACCACACTTCGATATAATCAACGCTAGGCCAGTCCGTAATCTCATATTCCCAGAAGCAGCCTGTGCAGGCGGGACTTCCGATACGAAATGGGTGTGCAAGTCCAGCAATACCCCCGTGTCGATGAACAACCGCGATTCCTTTTTCAATATCGTCCCGGCTCACATCACGCCAATCTGCAAATTCTTGAAGCCCAATAGTCACCATATGACCGTAAAAGGTCGTCCACTCCATACCCGGGATGATGTGCAGCCCGTATTCCTGTTCTATCTCGCCTTTACCGATCAAGCCAGACATGGTGTTATGATCTGTCAATGCGATAGCATCGAATCCGAGTTCAGCGGCACCTGTAACAAGTTCTTCGAGGGTCTGACTGCCGTCACTGTGCAGCGTATGGGTATGCAGTTCACAAGCGAGCCATTTCATAAGCTGTCCCCCTCGGATGTCCAGATTTGCATCTGATAGGTGCATGTTTCTGTCACAATACAATGCACGCTTAATATGACCGTCCAGGTTCCAGCGGGCAGTTCACCCGGTATCAGTCCAGGGGAAGCATCCTGTTTGGTTATGTACAGTTCCTGAATAGGATCATGGCGATGGCAAGCTCCACGGTATCGACTTGTGTCGTCCAGCGATAGGGTCATCAGGTTTTTTAACGGGAGATGCCGACTCGCATTCGCTATGGCGTATTCACGCTGTTCGGGTAAAATGTACAGATCGTAACTTTCTTTAAGCAGCTCTATGGATCTGTCCTGATCCTCAAGGGTTTTGGGCCCGTATTGCAAGCGCATGTGCAGCTTGGCGCATCCGGTTTCGACAACAAATGGCATGCAGATATGTGTCTTTGAATCATGGGAAGTGAGGCTTCCTGTCAGATCCAGTACCTTCATTTGAACAGCACACCCTTCAGCGTGTTATGAAAAAGAAATGATGATTCCTCTGTGGGACCGTTCCCACATCCACTTCTTATGTTAAGGTGAGATTATCAGCCCTGTTTCTGGCGCGTGTTAATATTCTGTAAAGCCGAAAAGGGCCTGCCTTCTATTAAAAGAAGACAGGCCCTTCTGATCAGGACATAGTTGATTGTTTTCACACACTCAAAGAGAATTAGTCTATTTTCCCATAGCTGAATTATAGATGCCTTTTTAGTCAGCGTCAGTAGGATATACCGACCCTGGAGTTCATAAACCGACGATCCATGAGTTGACGATAGGTGAATTCAGCAGTATCCCCAACGGAAATTTCAGTGCCGCCCTCGGGCAACATATCTCGTTCTACCCGGTAGGTACCAAGACGTTCCCCATCTGGCAAATACGTTGGACACACCATGGTCCACTCCAGATTGGATTCTTTTAGCAGTGTATACACCCGTTCATGTTCCTCAGCCGCTCGGGTTGACTTGCGCTTGGATTCACTGGATTGATAGCGCAGCTTCTCAGGTTCGGTTCTGCTTTGCAGAATACCAGCCGTTCCCACAGTAATGATTCGTTGTATGCCTTCTTGTACCATAGCATCCATAAGTAACGGCATACTTTCCGAAAGAGTGGTTGTTCCATCCGTATTCAACGCACTGATCACCACATCAGCGCCTTGTATGGCACGGAAGAGATCTTGGGGTTCCAACACGTTACCTTGTATAATCGTCAACTGGTCATGATGTGTGTTTATTTTCTCTGGCGTACGAACCAAAGCCGTTACTTGGTGACCGTCCTGAAGCGCGTATGTAACGATATGGCTTCCGACACGTCCAGTAGCTCCGAGCACTAAAATATGCATAAAGAAACCTCCTGATGTAATGTTTACTATATGGTTTGCCAACATTTTGCCCGTAAAACAATAGAATAACAAAAAAAACGTTATCCGGGTACTCTAAGTACGCCGCATAACGGTGTTGCTTCAATGTGTAGTGATCTTTTCGCTGAACTCCTTAATCTTCTGAGCAATCTCCTTGGGATGGGAGCGATACAAGTAATGTCCCGCCTCCAGTAAAACCATTTCTCCCTGCTCAGCGTTCGCGATCTGTTTCTCATGCTCCGGAACCCACTCTTTCACGACAGGGTGCTTCTTCTGTACAAAGAAAAGAACGGGTAAATCTCTCGGCCATGTAAGTTGTTTTGCTGCCTCGAAGTTGGAATACATGCTCACCGCTTCATTTAATTGCGTGTTGTTATACATATTTTTGTGGATGAAGATGTTTAATTGATCTCTTGTATCGTCGTCATAGGAAAGCCCTTCATACGGGTCATCACTTAGCTTCAACTGCACACGGGCAAAACCAAGGTTGCGGAACCATTTAATGGGCTGTATGTCGGATGCTTCAACTTTTTGCTCACTAAGAGACGGTACACTGTGATCTAGCCCAATGAATGCTTGTACCTCATCTGCATATTGGTTCACATAGTCCAGACTATAGAGACCGGAGATGGAGTGAGCCATCAGCGTATAACGTTTGATCCCTAGGCTTTGCAAAGCGCTATGGATCTCATGTGTAATGTTAGCAGAACTACGCTCTTTGTCCGTCGAGTCACTTAATCCGTAACCAAAAGGTTCGACAACTACGACCTTATAATGAGGACTCAGTTCAGAGATGAGCGGTTTAAAGTCAAGCGCAGGTGAAGCTGTTCCGAATCCGGGCAAAATGACTATTGTTTCTTTCCCTTCACCCTGCATGAATACGTTCATTCGTTTTCCATCGACAGATACCTGTTGCCCGTAGTGCTCCAGTCGTTTTTGTTCAGAATGACTGCTGACTTGGTTCACCGTGAATACGGTCGCGATGAAAAGCAGGATGACGATAAGTATAGAGACTATGACTTTTAATAAAAGTTTAAGAACTCGCTTGGCTTTGGAATCCTGGCTTGCTTTTGATTTTTTTGAATCCGAGTTATCTGGTTGAATCAACCTCTTCATCTCCTTCAAGTCCTGTTTCTTTCTGTGGTGGATTTTGCGATCAAGCCAAGTGTACTCAACTTGGATGTCCTCCAAATGAATGCAATATGAACAGAAGATGAACCATGATAAACGAATTCAGAGTCTAATGCCCTTCCATCGATTCACTCAGGTCAATAAAGTGCAACTCGGTAAAATAAGTGCAACGTACATCTCATTTCTTACTTCTTACATCCCTCTAAAGTAAAAAATCATACAGATTCTAGTCAATAACGTTTATATCCCCTCCTCTCATTCTCCATTACAATATCTTCAAGTACAACATTCCTAAACGATGACTTGAACCTGAGGGGGAACGTGAATGAACCAAAAGATGAAGCTTCTGATCTTGTCGATGAGTATATCTACGTTATTGATCACGGCCTGTAATGACACCGGAAAAGGTAAAACACAGACCGATGCGGACGATGGCACAGGTGCCGTCACGATTCATACCGTTACATCGGAGTACAGTTCAGCAAAATATCCAAAGGGCGATGATATAACGAATAATGTCTGGACTCGGCGGTACAAAGAGAAATTAAACATTAACGTCAAGACAGACTGGGTCAGTGATGAATACGAAACCAAACTGAATCTTGCGATCTCTTCCAATGAACTTCCAGACGTCTTCCGGGTGAATCCTTCTCAGTTGCGGCAACTGGTTGAGGCAGATATGGTCATGGATTTGACAGAAGCTTTTGACCAGTACGCCTCGGAACGTCTTAAAAGTTATATGAAAGCGGATGCAGACAGTTATGAATCTGGTAAAAAAGACGGAAAACTCTTCGGCATACCGCAGATGCATTGGGGTTTAATTGATCAGCCGGACTTTATCTGGGTTCGCAACGACTGGAAAGAAGAGCTTGGACTGCAAGACCCGAAATCCATAGAAGATATCAAAAATATGGCTCTCAAATTTATGGAAAAACACGGCGGATACGGTATCGCTGTAGATCAATCCCTTGATTATCTGAACCTGCTCGCCATTGCATGGAATGCACATCCCGACATGTGGATTGAGGATAGCGCGGGCAAACTGAGCTATGGCTCCATCCAGCCTGAGATGAAAAACGCACTCGCGGAATGGGCAGAGTGGTATAAGCGGGGTATCATTGATCCTGAATTTGCCATTAAGGACTTCAACGCCATGAATGCCGATATTGTTGCTGGTAAAGTGGGCATCCAGCCTTATTATCAGTGGTGGGGGTACAATCCTGGCGTAGATACCGTTGCCAACCTGGGCAAAGACGCCATCTTCTATCCATATCTCATTCCAAGCGTGGATGGTAAGGAAGCGAAACAATCTATCTTTTTTGCCAACAACAACTATATCGTCATGAAAAAGGATGCTGTCAATCCGCAGGCTGTAATCGAGATCTTAAATGACTATGCCTATATTGTAGATGAAGGCAACGGCAAGGAAAAACCGGAGACGTTGTCTGCCCTGCTGGACAATGATATTGCCCATGTGGTTGGTGCATTCCGTGTGCTTAATCCGAATTCAGACTATGAGCAGTTTGAGGCTGTGTCCAAAGCTCTTGAAACCAAAGACACTAGCGGCCTTACTACTTCAGGGATGTGGCAGAAATATAACAACAGTGTCGAGTTCATCAAGAATGCAACACCGGGATCGGTTGGGGATTATTTGCAACAAGGTGCTCCGAAAAACGCCTACGGTCTGGCGAAAAAAGTGCTCGACAGCGGTAATTACACCAAAACTGCGCTATGGGGGGTTACACCTGAAGCCCTCTCAAGTTATGGCACAACACTAGACGACATTTTGACCGAAGGTTTTACCAAAATCATTATGGGCAGTGAAAACATCGACTACTTTGATGTGGTGGTGCAGAACTGGCGTGCAGCTGGCGGTGATACAGCCATCGAAGCCGTGAACGAAGCCTATGGGAAAAAATAAAGCATTAGCGATGTGAAGCGGTGTGAATCTGGAGGGGGTGAGCCTGTCTCACCCCTCTTTGTTGATAAACTGAACGGAGGAAAAGCAATGCTGAAAAAATGGAAACAGCAAAGTCCTTACCACCTCATGTTAATTCCCAGTGTGGTGCTGGTGTTTATTTTTAGCTACATCCCGTTCTATGGACTCATTATTGCGTTTCAAAAATATAACCCCGGTCTGGGCTTTAACTCACCTTGGGTCGGATGGGATAATTTCACCCATGTATTTAATCAGCCCAACTTTGTAAGAACGATCTGGAATACGCTCTACATGTCCGTTTTTAAAATGATTGGCGGTATTGTCATTCCGGTTATTTTCGCCCTGCTGTTGAACGAAGTCATGCACAACGGGATCAAACGCACGTTCCAGACCCTCGTATATATACCGAATTTCCTGTCATGGGTCATTATGGCGGGCATTATGCTCGACATTCTGAGTGCAGATGGCATCGTTAATACGTTTCTGAGTTTGTTCGACGTCAAGCCTATCTCTTTTCTCGGTACCCCTTCGATCTTCCCATGGACGATGATTGTGAGTGACATCTGGAAGGGCTTCGGTTTCGGCACTGTTGTCTATCTGGCGGCCTTAACCAGCATCGATCCCGGTCTGTATGAAGCCGCAGTGATCGATGGAGCGAAGCGCTGGAAGCAAACGCTCTATATCACCCTGCCTCTTCTGATGCCAACGATTGTTTTAATGACGGTATTGTCACTTGGAAATGTGTTAAATGCCGGTTTCGATCAGATTTATAATCTATATTCTCCTGTCGTTTATCAGACCGGGGATATCATTGATACCTATGTGTATCGTCTGGGTATCCAGCAGGCACAGTATTCCATCGCGACCGCAGTCGGATTATTTAAATCAATCATCTCCTGTATTCTCGTTGCTGTCTCTTACATTCTGGCTTACCGCGTGGCAGGTTACCGTATCTTCTAAGGAGGGCATATTCGCATGATTTATGATAAAAGTATAAGCCGGCGCCTCTTTCATATTTTGAATTACACGATCCTGTTGACCATCTCACTGCTCTGTGTCCTGCCATTTGTGAATTTACTCGCCGTCTCCTTCAGCAGCAGTTCAGCGGTTTCTGCGGGCAGTGTTACGTTCTGGCCTGTCGAATTCACAACCAAAGCGTATGAGTTTGCCTTATCTGGTGGCGCATTTTACTCCTCGTTATGGGTTGCCATCCAGCGAACGGTTCTGGGTACACTTGTGAATCTGCTGTTGATTGTGCTCACAGCCTACCCTCTGTCCAAAACCAAACAGAAGGTGATGGGACGTAATGTCTACATGGGATTTTTCATCGTTACGATGCTGTTTAGCGGCGGCTTGATCCCGACCTATCTCGTTGTGGTGAAAATGGGACTGATCGATTCCATCTGGTCTCTGATTCTTCCAGGTGCCCTGCCCGTATTCAGCATGATTATTCTGATGAACTTTATTCGAGGATTACCGGAGGAGATTGAAGAATCGGCCATCATTGACGGCGCGGGCCCTCTACAGGTGTTGATCCGAATCATGCTGCCACTGCTCAAACCTGCGCTAGCGACGGTTGGTTTGTTCAGTATTGTGGGACATTGGAACTCCTGGTTCGACGGCATTATCTATATGAACAATCCGGCTAACTACCCGCTACAGAGCTATTTGCAGACGTTGCTTCAAAGCTTTGAACAGATGATGCTGAAGTCAGGCTCAGATTATGCACAGCTGTTATCTATGATGAATGCCAGAACAGGACGTGCAGCTCAGATGTTCCTTGGTGCGATTCCAATTTTGCTCATTTATCCGTTCCTGCAGAAATATTTCACCAAAGGACTGGTGCTTGGCAGCGTTAAAGGATGATGTGAAGTCAGGGGCAAATATTTTAGATGCCGTTTGCATGTTCACACAAAAACGAAAACGAAAACAAAAAATAAGAGATTAAACCAAAGAACCTGTAGACATCAAGCTACAGGTTCTTTGGTTTGCAGACTTTTTGGAATATGTTCGACTTTGTTCGGTCCTAACCATTTCACTTGTACTCTGGTAAACAGGGTATTGCTGGCAACCGGATGGTAAACGTTGTCCCTTTGCTAATCTGGCTTCTAACCTGTATTCCATATGGTTGACCAAAATGAAGTTGAATCCGGCGTTGCACATTATATAGACCAATCCCCCGGCTCCCACTCACGGGTTCATGTGTTTCCTCCATCAAGCTGCGAACCATGTTCTGATCCATTCCGACTCCATTATCAGCAACTTCAATCGAAATATCATTCTCCTGCGGCTGAATCCGAATGGTAATTACCCCTTCTTCTTCAATCTCAGCCAGACCATGAAAGAAGGCATTCTCTACGATGGGCTGCAGGATCATTTTCGGCATAACATAATTCAGCAGGTTTTCTTCAATCTCAACCTTCATCTGGATGCCGCCGTAATATCGTACATTTTGAATGGTCACATAATGCTCAATATGGCTTAATTCCTCTCGAATCCTCACGAGACTTCCATCAGATTTTGTGGCATATCGCAGCATAGAGATAAGCGCATCGGTCATATCTACGATTTTATCGGCCTGCTGCATCGAAGCGATCCATTTCACGGAACCTAAAGTGTTATATAAAAAGTGCGGGTTAATCTGATCATGCAGTGCCCGCATCTCGGCTGCGGCTTTTTCAACCTCTTCCTGCTGCATCCGTTCTACCATTCGTTTCAATTCATGAGACATGCGGTTAAACCGGGTGGATAAATGGCCAATCTCATCCCGGGAGCGGATATCTTGCACGTGTTCAAACTGTCCCTTTTCGACGAGACGAATATTATTCAGCAGCTTTTTGATAGGACGAGTAATGACATGGGACAGAAAAATGGAGATAACCGCAGCAAAAAGAGACATGACAATAGCAAGCGTGACGAGATTTCGGCCTAATATTTTTCCGTCAGCGGTCAGCTCTTCAAGTGGCATATACACATATGTCGTCCATTTCTGCTGACTGAGAGGACTTTTCACAACTACGTTATATGCTTCGGATGGGCGGACGTTATCCCGAAACAAGGTGCCAATTAATTGGTCGTTGACGTTGTACACAATCTTGTCATCTTCATCGATGATCATGAATCTGGATCGAAGCCCTTCCTGTAAATTGCGGTTCACGATTTCAATAAACTTGATATCGATACTAACTACCATCACCCCAAGTAATTTCCCGTTTGTTACATCATGAATTTTTCGCGCATGAGATACGGCGAGCACTTTATTTTCCAACTGCTTGTCTATTCGCGTCGTTAACGTGATTGTGCGCTCGTCGTCATGCATAAACTTCTTGAACCACAGCTCATTTCTCACGTTAAAAGTGGGATCAATCGGTTGATGCGGACTTACAAACAGGTCTTGTCCTCCGTTCATATTGTAAAGATAAATCGAAAATACACGATCTTTCATCATGATGTAATTCATTAGAATGTTGTACGCGGCAATCTCGTTGCCTTCATCACTTACACGCAGAAAATCCTGAATAGGAAAGCTACCTTCATGAGTTGCCGATAAACTGTCACTGAGTCCATTGCTGGCAAGCAATGTAATCTTTTCGATTTCTTTCAGAAACTCGTCAATACGGATGTTGGTCTGTTTGGTTAAGTCGCTGAGTAATGTATTGTAATTTTGTGATAATAACCGCTCAGAAGAATAGTAAGAATTAATAGTCATCACGAGAACAGGAAAGATAATGACGATGATACAGATCACCATAATTTTGTATTTAATCTGAAAAGGCCGAGTATATTTCATTGATAACCCCTCTATTCACGATTGGCATGTACATGCTGCTGTTCCCGATATTCTTCTGGCGTAAGCCCTGTTCTTTTTTTGAAAATCTTACTGAAATACGTGTAGTTGTGATATCCTACTTTGTCCGCAATCTCATATATTTTCAGCTCTTTGCTGAGCAGATAAGCCTTCGCATGTTCAATACGAACCCGGGTCAGATAAGAGATGAAATTCTCCCCCTTCTCCTGCTTGAACAATCGACTTAGATATGACGGATTAACGTTAATATGGCTGGCTACACTTTGCAGCGAAATATCTTCTGCATAATATTTGTGGATGAGATCCAAAGCGAGGTCAGTATACGTGTGCTCGTCAGTACCATGAGAGGGGACGTTAAACCTCTCCGTGATGTGAGTCAGTACATCCTGATGGATCTCATGCCAGTACTCTCCATTCAGAACAATTTCATAGGGCGATTTCTCAGTCACCGAAAGTTTGTTTCGTGATGTGACGTTCAGTAAATGGGCATGTATTATCTCAAGTAATGCAATATATTGTTTGCGGATACTTTTCTCATCAGCCTCTAAAGCCCTCAAATCAGAGCGAATTCCATCAAGAAACTGCTCGACTTGTTCTTTATTTTTGCTCATACAAATTTTCAATAAATGCTGTTCCTGCTGCGGATTCAGAAGAAGTGCAACGTCTTCTCTGCTCGGTGTTTCACGTACATCTTCAACATGTAAGATCTGGTTTGCACCAGCGAAAAAACGCTCATGAAGTGCAAGCTCTGCCTGCTGACATGCCCTCCGGATCGCTGCAAAACCGAAAACCACTGAACTCACACCTGCTGTAAGTGATAAATTCATAAAATCCTTGATCGAAGACATGATTTTACAGATCAGCTTGTTCAGATCAGCATGTGTAGAACCAACGTTTACAACAACCCAGTATTCAGACGAGCTTTCCACAAAGATTTCCTTTGACCACCGGGACGGGATGACTTCCTCCATAATGTTGAGAATGGAGAAGCGGAGCAACTTTTCCCCTTTTTCAATATACTTTTGCTTGGCCCTCTCATAATGATTCACGATAAACTTGATGACGACCAGATGCTCCGACTGGATACGGAAATGCAGTTCTTCCGCTTTGGAAAGTAATTCTTTTTCATGAGTGAATCCGCTTACAAGATCTTGGAAGAAACTATCCTTTAAGTAACGGATGCTCTTGGAATAATCGGAGGATACATAAGCTGAAGCGCTGAATCTATCCTGTTCACTCTGAAGCTTTTCTCGAATATTCGTCAAAAGCTGCATAAGAGAATGCTCATTGATTTCGCTTTTAATCAGGTAATCTGTAGCTCCAAGCTTTAAAGCCTTCTTCACATAATGCAGTTCATCGAAATTGCTCAGGATAACGTATTTACATTTCTTTAACGAGTGGGATACTTCCTGGATCAGCTGTAGTCCATCCATAAGGGGCATTCGGATATCTGTAATGATCAGGTCTGGTTTTTTTTCCATCGCAAGCTCCAATGCTTCTTTTCCATTGCTGGCCTCGCCTGTGATACAAAAGCCGTGTTCTTCCCAGTTCAGCATCGAACGAATGCCAACACGCATTAGCAGTTCATCCTCCACAATCATCAGTTTATACATGAAAGTCCTCCAAAGTTGGTTATTTATACAAGAGCCATCACCCTAAATATTCATTGGGCATGTACATTCTATCTTGTAATTTATTCGGACTTCATGCAGGAAATCCCCTTGAATAGTTAGAAAAATGATCCGAAAACAATTCAAAAAATAGACAAACGATAAAAGACCGCCAAAATTTGGCGGTCTCTATCATTTGCGTTATTATTCTTGGAAATGAGGAGATAAAATAAATGCTGAAGCAGGCTTTTCATTTCTTTAATATAAGTAGATTAGCGATAGCCGATCTGCTGCTTTTATTTATTCGTTCGATATTAAAATGGACATGGCGCATTTAGACTCCATCTGCACAGTGAGAACTGCTTGATCTTGCAGCTCAATCTTGACCTGCCGGGCTTCTTGCCCATCATTGAACAGCACCACTGCGATAGTTCCGTCCGTGTTCCGAAAAGCTACGGTGTATACGGATTCATCACTGGAAACCGATTGAATCTGAACCGCTTTAGGACGGATCAAAGCGCTAAAATGAGCCAATGCGTAGTAATCCAGTGTGTAGACTAGCTCACCTGTTTGCTGGTTGATCTGTACAATTCCGCGGCAAGTGCTCTGTCCAAAACCCGGTACGGTGGGGCCGTTATTTTCATCCAGTGCCATATTCCATAAAACGAGTGACTTGCTATAGTTTCGTAGTATCTGAATGCCTGTTCGAATCACATTGGAGAATGCTTGTTCAAACGGTGGAATCCATTCCCCTCCGGAACCTTCGGTGAAATGCACTTCTTTTCCCGCAAATGCTTCGTATACTTTGGATTGAGCAGAGGCATCTCCCCCATACCAATGCCAGGCAACCCCATCGACTGCTTCTCCCGCTTGCTCCAGAACAGTCAACGGATAATCCGGACGATCCCAGTTATGGTCATAACAGAAGATTTTGGTGTCAAGGTTGTTGCGCACGAAAGCAGGTTTGAGATGATTTGAAATGAAATCTGCTTGTGCGTCTGCAAGCATTAACATACCAGGGTAATGAGCTGGTTCGTATAAAGCCTCGTTCTGCGGCGTAATCGCATAGATCGGCAGGCCATGTACTGCGTATGACTGAATGGTTTTTACAAAATACTCGGCATAAGCCGAATACCACTCAGGCTTCAGCTGGCCAGTGATCATGGAACCACTTGTTTTCATCCAGCCGGGCGCACTCCACGGCGAAGCAAACAGTTTCAACTCGGAGTTCAGTGCAAGCGCCTGCTGCGTTAACGGAATGATATCCGCTTCATCATGTGCAATGCTAAACCCGGCTAATTCCGGGTCTGTATGTTGGTCAGGCAGATCGTTATAACTGTATACAGTACGGGCATAATCGGAAGCTCCCATTGGGTTGCGTATCACCGACAAGCCGATCCCTTCTGTCGGATGGAACAGCCGTGTCATCACTTCCGTCCGCTGTTCGTGCGTTATCTTTTGATTCATCAGATATGCAGCAGCATCCGTGAATGACGCTCCAAACCCGTCCATCTCCTGGTAGGTTTGACCATCATCCAATTGTACGGTTATGGTTGAAGAATCAGCGTCCGTAGACTTGAACGAATTATATTCCTCGGGGGAAAGAAGACGAAACAGGTCATTTTCCCCCGTAGTTTTGAATATTTTAAATGTTGTCATCGCGCAGCCTCCTCATTATTTCATGCCTAATTTCTCTTTATTCTGCTTCATCTTCTCGCTACGGATCTTCACGATGTCAGGCCAGCGATTTTCTTCCAGGAACGATTGATATGCCGCAAGGGCGCTGTCAAACGAGGCATCATCCTTTGCCCGCAACATGCTTACCAGCGTGGAGTTCCATTTGGTGTTAACTGCAGACAAAGCACGAGCTTCTGGTGTTCCCAGGTTTGGATTGATATTTTCCAGAATAAAATGAGGTGTCAGCTTGCCTTTGCCCCATGCTTGCATTTGTTTAATGGCTTCCGGGAAGGCATCGGCACTCAGCGCCTTATGACGGTCATGACCGAAAAACATAAATTCACCCAGGCGATAATCCTTCTTGAATTGATCCGCATTATGCAATTGCATGTCCTTCACTGCCGGAAGTAATTCCACTGTACCGTCAGCTTTTTTCTTAAACGTCTCTCCTTCAACGCCATAGTTCATCAGTATTTGGCCCTCTTCACTCAGCAAATACGTGAAAATTTGCATCGCTTTAGCCGGGTCTTTGGCATCTTTGGAGATGAAATTAATCATCCAGCCTGTAATACCGGATTGATTCAGTGTTGGCGCGTTGCCCTTGGTACTTTGCGGCCCATCAATGGCAATATACTCTTTGCCTTCGTTATCACTCATATAGATCTGAAGATTTCCACCTTGTTGAGGTGTACCGTCGAGCAGCATCGTCGCATATTTGCCGGATTTCACTTTTTCTTCAAAGGCTGTACCGTCATCCGCAAAGCTGTCATCACTAATATTGCCGTCTCTGTACACGGCATTTAATGTTTTCAGCCAAGTCAGATAATCTTCGTCCAGATTGCGGTCATAGAACTCTCCATTTTCCGTCTCCAAGGGTACACCGATAAAATCCTGTAAGGCATCTCCAAGTGAACCTGTACCTCCACCGATGGCGTTGAAGCCAAACGGAATAAGCGATGGGAACTTTTCCTTAATCTGTTTCATCACATTCTGGAATTGTTCCGGTGTTCCCATGACTGGACTGCCTAATGCTTCATATACGTCCTTGCGGATAATAAAGGCGGTCTTGGCTGGAATGTTACCACTATCATAATCCGCTTGTGTGTTGGAATAATTCGGATAACCGTAAGTCTTGCCATCCGCTTGCTGGAACCACTTCAGCGTGTCCGCAGCCGCGACCTTGTTGAAATACGGATCATATTTCTCAGCCAAATCGTTCAGAGGTATGGCCCAGGTTGATGCTTTGCTCACGACTTGCGAATTGGAATCAAACACCGTCAGCAGGTCAGGCATATCTCCACCAGCAAAAAAGGTATTTAATTTGGTATCATCGCCTGTAATAAATTTGATGTTAATGTTCAAATCTTCCTTAATCTTTTTGGTGACGATATCTTTGCCAAAATCGGTATTCCACCAGTCAGCATTGACGTACCAGGTCAAATCAGTCACTTCTTCCTTTTTATCGAGCTGCCATGCTGGTTTCTCTGGATCAACCGTATAACGATTCTCAATGGATACCCAGTTTGCTTCACTCGATCCATCGGAACCACCGCTGCATCCCGTAATCATTAACACCGCTGTCAGTAATGCTGCACATCCTTTAACCCCTCTTTTGCCCAGTACCCGGTGAAAATTAAACATGTGTTTTCCCCCTCGTAGTCGAATATAAATCGTTGATGTGAATCCATCGTTTATTCCTTAACAGCTCCAAGCATCATTCCTGAAATGAAATATCGTTGCAACAAAGGATAGATCAGCACAATTGGCAATGTGGTAATCACAATGGTGGCAAGCTGCACGCCTTTGGTTGTTGTTTCGATCACTACGGACCCGCCAACGTTCTGCATGGACTGGGTCTGGGATTGAACAATAATCTCATACAACATCATCTGTAATGGGTACAGTGATTGGTCTGTGATATACAGTTTGGTCGTCATAAAGTCGTTCCACTGCCCTACCCCATTAAATAAAGCGATGGTTGCCATTGCTGGCATGGACAGCGGGATAAAGATTTTGAGAAAGATATGCCAGTCTCCAGCCCCATCCATCTTCGCCGACTCTTCCAGTGAATCCGGTACATTACGGAAGAAATTCATCAGGATGACCACATCGAAGAAACTGAACAAAGCCGGAATAATATACACCCAGAAGCTGTTCAGGAGACCAAGTGCCTTAATAAGCAAAAAGGTAGGAATCATACCGCCGGAGAAAAACATTGTAATTACACCCATGGCTACATACAATTTGCGCCCTCTCAGGTACTTCTTGCTCAGTCCGTATCCAACCATGGCACAGAAGAATACATGTGTCACAACACCGATCGTGGTTTTGGATATAGAGATGAAGAACGCCTGCCAAATGTTTGAATCATTAAACACCGCTCGATAGTTTTCCAGCGAGAACTCGGGTGACCAGAAGATGAATCCTCCTTCTGCCAGTGCTTTGCCTGAACTAAAGGACGAGATGATGACATTCCAGAGCGGAACGATAATGACGATAGTACAGATTGTTAAAAAAATGATATTGAGGGTATCAAAGATCCGGCTGTCCAGATCTTCTTTTGCCACCTTTCCATTCACAGGGAAGACCTCCTTCTACAGCACAGACTGGTTGTCATTCAGCTTGCTAGTTATTTTGTTTGCCGTGATGAGCAGAATTACAGAAATGATGGAAACACCCAAACCTACCGCGGTAGCATATGAAAAGTCACCCTGCGACATCCCCATGCGATAGACATATGAATTAATAACTTCGGCCTTCTCACGGTTCTGTGAGTTCATGAGCACCAGCGTTTGATCGAGATTCGAACCGAGTAGTCCGCTGACCGTCAGGATCAGATTCAGACTGATAATAGACTTCATGTTAGGCAAGGTGATATTCCATATCTGACGCATCCTGCTGGCTCCATCTATTTTGGCGGCCTCGTAATACGTAGGATCAATCTTGGACATGATGGCGAGATACAGAATGGTTCCCCATCCGGCTTCTTTCCAGATATCTGATAACGTAGCGATCCACCAGTACTTGCCTGCGTCCAGCAAAATGTTTTGTGGTTGGGAGATGATCCCGAGACCCAGCAGCAATTCATTGAACAATCCAGTTGTGGAGAACCAGGTAATGAGCATGCCACCGAGTACAATCCACGAGAGAAAGTGAGGTAAATATGAAACCGTTTGCACGAATTTCTTGAATCGTCCGCTGTTTAATTCGTAGATCATAATGGCTAGAATAATTGGAATAACAAATCCAATCCCCAGTTTCAAAAAGCTGATGCCGAGTGTATTGACGACAGCATCCCAGAAGTATTTGTCTGACATGATGATTCTGAAGTTATCCAGCCCCACCCAGGGTGCACTGGACAATGTATCAATGACGGTATAATTTTTAAAAGCAATTGTTAATCCGTAGATTGGTATGTAACAGAAGACAATCATGAACAGGATACCGGGTAGAACCATGGATTGGATCTCCCATTGTCTGGCGAAATCGATCCAAAACGTTTGGAATCGTTGTTTCAACGGCAATTTGCCGCCAGGTTTTAGAGGTTGCTGCTGCCTGTTGGCTGTTGTGGTCGTAAGATGACTCATTCTTCGTTGCTCCCCTCTGTATGTTTCATTTAATGCATTTATTCCCTATTTATAAAAACGTTTTTATTTTTGCTGCGAGAAACTCCCTTCTCTGTAATATCAATAAAAGAAGTAACCGAAGAATATTTCACCCGTTATTAGCGGGTATCTCTTCGGTTCATTCTTACATGACTTGACCCTCGTACCACCAGTTCCCCTGCCAGTTTTTGCGATGTCCCTTGTTCCTGCTCCTTGATCATATTGACCAATTGCGTGACAGCCAGAATGCCTTGTCTTGCAATCTGATTTCGAACCGTCGTTAACGGTGGAGAATAATACGGAGCGATATCGATGTCATCGAATCCGACCACGCTGATGTCACTCGGAACTTCATAACCATGGGATTTCAACGCTTGAATGCATCCGATTGCACTCAAGTCATTACCGGCCAGAAAAGCATCTGGTAACTTGCCTGGATGCAGATGAACGAAGGATTTGATCGCACTGTAGGTGGCCTCTTCTTCGAAATATCCCTGAATAATGTAGTCCTGGTCTACCGGGAGATCGTATTCTCGAAGGGCTGCCAGATAACCCTCCCGGCGCTGTGCACTGTCAAACATCTCATCTACACCAGAGATGTAGGCAATTTTTTTGTGACCCAGCCCAATCAAATATTTGGTAGCTTCGTAGCTGGCTTCATAGGAGTCAAAAATAACACTTCCCATTCGCTCGCTTTGATACACACGATCCAGGAAAACCGCTTTGATCTTGTCTTTTTCCATCGACAGAATATCCTGTTCATCAATCCGAAGCTCTTCGTAGATGATTACGCCATCCACCCGCCTGCCCAGAATATTGCTCATAATGACATGTTTATCTTTTGTCACAAACACATTGAGACCATAACCAAGACGGTCACACTCACGCGACATGGCTTCGACTAACTTGTAAAAATATGGCCCCGACACACTTGTCGTGAAGAAACCAAGCATTTTCGTCTGCCCCGATTTCAACAGTTTCCCATTGAGATTGGGGATGTAATTCAAGCGTTCGGCCACTTTGAGCACATGGGACTTCGTTTCCGGATTCAGAACATCGACACCATTCAAGGCATTAGAAACGGTAGAGATGGAGACACCGGCTTCTCTTGCAACATCTTTGATTGTGATTTTTCCCATAAATTCATGTTCCTTTGCTATTAAAACGTTTTTATACATTCAAAATAGCATAAAACCGTTTTCATTACAACAATCAACTTATCAAATTTGTATAAAAGAAAACCGCTGATCTTTATTGATCAGCGGTATGAACACTTATCTCTTGAGCTTATCATGCTCCAACAGTGAATAATTTGATCCAATACGAGTCATTACATTCGAACAACATTAGAATTCAAGTTCATGTTTATTCAAATGAAATGATATACGTTTGTCCTTTTTGCGTAAGCAGGCTAACTTGATCGTCTTTTTCCGGGGGGGGTTGCACAACCGTATCCCCTTGATGAACTTTTAGACCAGGTACAGACTGCAAATAACATGTATTGCCTGTATGCGAGAGAATTTCTGCTTCGATCAGCTTGCCATTCTCCCAGCGCAGACTAACTTCAAATCCCCCTCTTGCTCTCAACCCTTTAACTGAACCTGTCAACCAGCGTTCCGGCAAAGCTGGCAGAAACTCCAGATATCCCTGATGTGATTGCAGCAGCATCTCGGCAATACCTGCAGTTGCGGCAAAATTGCCGTCAATCTGGAACGGTGGATGAGCATCAAACAAGTTGGCGTACACTCCGCCAGTCTCATGTTTGCTTGGCTCATAAGCTTTAACCAAAGTTAGCAAATTAGAGATGAGCTGCTCAGCACGGTTACCTTCTCCAAAGCGAGCCCACAGACCAATTTTCCATCCAAGGCTCCACCCTGTGCCACCATCGCCGCGAATCTCCAGTGAAGTTCGGGCCGCTTTCATCAGGTCAGGTGATTTTTTCTGAGTAATCAGTCGGCCAGGGAACACACCAACCAAGTGGGACACATGGCGGTGCTGTGCATCTTCTTCCGTGAAATCTTCGCTCCACTCTTGAAGACGTCCCTGTGCATCAATCTGCAGAGGCAGAAGTTGTTGTTTCTTCGCTCGTAGGATATCCACGAATTCCGCGTCCGTTTGTAGCACTTCAGCTGCTTGAATGCAGTTATCAAACAGCTCGGCAATGAGTGAAATGTCCATTGTGGTTGCTTCACTTACAGCGGCATGTTCTCCGTTAACTACAAATTTCATCTCCGGTGACGTTGATGGTGATGTGATCAAAAGTCCTTCTTTATTCTCAATGAGCCAGTCCAGACAGAACAAAGCAGCATCCTTCATCAGTGGATAACCGGTTTCCTGCAAAAACTCTTTATCTTCTGAGAAAGCATAATGCTCCCACAGATGCTGCGTCAGCCATACGCCGCCCATCATCCACAGCGCCCAGACCGGATCACCGACGCCATAATCGCCAACAGGAGCTGTCTGTCCCCAGATGTCCGCATTGTGATGCGCTACCCAGCCTCGAGTGCCATAGTTTACTTCAGCCGTTTTACGTCCATTCTCCGCAAGTTTGCCAATAAAATCAAGCAACGGTTCATGCAGTTCAGCCATGTTACACGTCTCCGCAGGCCAGTAATTCATCTCTGCATTAATATTCAACGTGTAATTACTACTCCAAGGTGCACGTGTTTCCTGGTTCCAGATGCCCTGCAAGTTGGCTGGCATCGTGCCTGGTCTGGAGCTGGCGATCATCAAATAGCGGCCATAGTTGAACAAAAGCTCGACCAGACCTGGATCACTGCTTCCGTATGTCTCAATCCGCTCATCCGTAGGCATGTCCTGCGGGGCAATGCTATCTCCCAGATGCAATTGCACCCGATTGAACAATGCCTGATGATCCTGTACATGACGTTCAAACAGATCATTATAGGTACATGTCATAATCTGCCGAATAACGTCCGCCGTTTTAACATCGGGAGCAGTCACATTAGTTTGAACCGTAGAAACATAACTCGTAGCCCCTGCAAAATAAATTACAGCTTCAGTTGCACCAGTGATCTGCAGACCACTGTTGCTTGAATGCAGTGAACCTCCGGTATGAGATACAGCGAGTCTGCCATGGAAAGACATTGCTCGTGTTGATTCCGTATCTCCGTAACGGACAGGTACTTCAACATCATGATAGTTAGGTGATACATACTCAGGAGCGGTTCCGGACAGTTCAAATTGAGCATTCGCAGCAGAAGTTTCGTGTCGCAGCGGGCTGCTCAGACGAGTACGGAAATTTAATGCGCCCTCTTTGCTAGAGGTTAAACGAATGACGATACCTTGATCCGGATGGGAAGCAAACACCTCTCGGTCATAACGCACACCGCCTATTTCATAGGAAACGCTTACAATGCCTGTAGACAAATCAAGTTTGCGTTGATAGGTTTTCCGTTCGCATAATTGCCCATGCTCCATTACAAGCTCCAGATCACCAAATGGCAGGTACGATTGTGTAAAAGGTCCCATCATTTTTTTGCTAAGTTGATCCGCTTCTACATACTGTTTACGGGCGATTAAATCCCTGATCTGAGGCAATACTTCCCTTGCCTCCGGATTATTCCAATCCTGTGCATAGCCTGACCATAACGTGTCTTCATTTAATGCAATGCGTTCTTTTTCGATACCGCCAAAGACCATTCCGCCCAACTTACCGTTGCCGATAGGCAATGCTTCAACCCAATAAGTGGCTGGAGTGCCAAACTGAATATTCATGCTGATCGTTACCTCCGAATGCACTTGATTTTTGGACAAACTCTAATTTTACTTGCTCAGCAATTATTATATCTTTCAATACGAAGGGAAGATATATATTTAATAAAAATGATGTAGAAAAGCTTAAACGAATGACAAAAAATCCTTAATATCCCATTTAGGATGAAAGCATTATTTTTTCGATATGTTTTAATATTATTTCCTTCACGATCACTCGCACATAAAGATGTTAAATGTGTGTTTACTAAAAAGCGGTACCATATTTGGCACCGCTCTTTAATCAAGTGTTACGTTTGCAAGCACTTCATTGCTTTATTCTAATGAGTTACTTTATTGTAATTGAACACTCTTCATATAAGCTTTGAATGCTTCAGCAATCTCTTTGTACTTCGTATGATGCAGGTAATGTGAACCTTCCATCGGAATCATTTTGCCCTGATCCGATTGTTTGATTTGCTCCTCATGCAGCGGTATCCAATTTGGATTCGCGGTGTTATTGGATTGAACGAAGAGCAGCATCGGCAGATTGCGAGGGTACGTCAGCTTCTCTGCATTTTTGAAGTTAGAACCCATATTTTTCAACTCATTCATTAGGGTCGAATTGCTCGATACCTGGTTCGAGATCAGGTTCATCTGCTCTATGGTATGCTCATCATAATCCATTGATTTGTAAGGATCTGCATTCACATTTTTGAGGAAACGCATTACACCTGACGTTTGAAGAAATTGCATAAATTTCAGAGGGAGCTTCACATCCATGCCAGGCTGATTAGGCACACTACTGTCTATACCGATAAATGCAATCACTTCATCTGTATAATTTTTTACATAAGAGACGCTGTACAGTCCCGTAATAGAGTGTCCCATAAGAATATAGCGGTCAAGACCAAGCTGCTCCACAGCTTCATGTATTTCGCTAACGATATTTTCAGAGGTACGTTCTTTATCTGTACGATCACTTAATCCATAGCCAAACGGTTCAATCGTTATCACTTTATAATCTGATGTTAATTGATCAATTAATAGTTTGAAATCTAGCACAGGAGATGGCGTTCCCTGCCCCGGAAGCAGCACGATGGTCTGTTCTCCGTTACCTTGAATGGAGACATTCATGTTTTTGCCATCCACTTGCACATACTGCCCATAGGTTTCTATCTTTTTCTTTTCCATTCCATTGCTAATCACATTTATCACAAATACGATGCCCATAAATAACACGAGCGCTGCGATGATTCCTCCGAATATCTTTAAGAATAACTTGCGTTTCTTGCCGCGTTTCTTCTCTGTTGGTTTAATCTCTACGATTTCTTCCACTCTCATCTTCTCCCGTCCTTAGTCTGTGTAACTGTCTTGGTGACTTATCAACAGTATAATCTGGCAAGATGTCGCCATCGTGACGCCAATATGAACGGAATATGAACTAGCTTATATAAGTTGAATTGCTTTACACGAGCACTCCGATGACAGAATAACCTGGAGAGTAGCGGTTATCCCCAGATTTTTTTGATTCCCTTTTGGAAAGGGAAAATCCGGTGATAAAGGCTAAGCTTATGCTTTCGAAGTAGCTTTCTTTCAGAAAGCTTTTAGCTCCGCTTTTCCAGGTTTTTTCTGTCCTCTCCGTTTCTGTGTAAATAAATCATTCATTTTATATCGTTTTATGAGCAGTATATTTGAGAAAAAAAGAGAACTGCTTATATAAAAGCAGTTCTCTTTGTCATCTTTATGAACGTTCTTAGTGGTCGAGGAATACAAGTTGAATAAAAAACAGGATTGCAAAAATATAAAAAATCGGATGAACATCTTTACCTTTACCACGGAGCAGCTTGAGCACAGGGTAGAAAATGAAACCAATCCCGATACCTGTTGCAATACTGTGCGTCAGCGGCATCAGGATAATGATCAGGAACGCCGGAAAGGCTTCTTCCAGATCACTCCAGTTCATTTTGCTAATAACACTAATCATAAAGAAACCTACAATGATGAGCGCCGGGGATGTGATCGCCGGGATGCTCGAAATGACACTTACGATTGGACTAAAGAACAAAGTTGCGGCGAGCAATACACTTACTGTTACCGCAGTCAGTCCCGTTCTCCCCCCTGCGGCTACACCCGTACTGGACTCAATATAAGCCGATGTGGGGCTTGTTCCGAGCATGGCTCCCGTCGTTGTACCAACGGCGTCAGCGAGCAATGCACCACGAGAGCGCGGGAATTTGCCATCTTTCAGTAATCCGGCTTGTTCCGCGACACCAAGCATCGTCCCTGTAGTATCGAACAAAGTAATCAACAAAAACGTGAAAATGATCGTGTATATTCCATTAGAGAAGACACCTGCCAAATCCATCTGGAACGCGGTTTCCCCGAGTCCTGACGGCATGGCAACGATGGATGCAGGCATCTGGAAGAGTCCCATGAACCACGCAATAATCGCGGTAATGACCATTCCGATAAATAAATATCCTCTGACATTGTAAGCCATCAACGTAACGGTGATGATTAGACCAATAATCGTTAGGTACGTCATCGGTTGCGCCAGATTTCCGAGTGTAATGAGATTGGATTCAGAATCGGCAATAATTCCTGCGTTCTGTAACCCAACCGTTGTAATGAATAGTCCAATTCCCGCCGTTATCGCATGTTTGAGGCTGGCTGGAATGGCATCCAGCAGCATGTAACGAAACGAAGTCAGCGATAAAATAATAAACAATATACCCGCTATGAATACAGCGCCAAGTGCGGTCTGCCAAGTTACGCCATACCCCTTTACCACACTAAACGCGAAAAACGCATTTAATCCCATACCCGGTGCGATAACAATCGGATAATTGGACCACAGTCCCATAATCAGCGTTGCCACAATACTCGCCAAAATCGTAGCAATGAATACCCCGTTAAAGCTCATTCCTGTGTCGCTCAGAATTCCAGGATTCACAATCACTATGTATACCATCGTGAAAAATGTAGTAATACCAGCAATAATTTCGGTTGAAACGGTGGTGCCTCTTTCTTTCAGTTTGAACCAGTTGTCCATCGTAAAGCCAGCCTCCAACTTTCATATTGTCTTCATGAATTCTTACAGCTAAAAACAAAAAATCCTAACACCTATAGGATGGGAATTCTCAAGCTCCTATATTCGTCGTTAGGATCTGAATAGCTCCGAATGTAAAGTTTCGGGAACATATTAATGTTTCTAACCTGATGTCCATTTCGAATTTTATTAAACTTAACACTAGATGTCAATGGAAAATCGGTTTTGTTCACAGTATTTACGAACTATTCGGGAAAATTTAATGATTTTATTCGTTTATTGGAGAATTTTCTTCGTTTTTTGATCGCACCTTTATTTTACGTTCTTCGTACAATTCCGATGGATTATGTTTACAAATGAATGATAATCTTCTTAAAGATGAACAAATGAACAAGACTTCATGCATTCATATTAAAGATAAAATGAGGAGGAACTATTTTGAAATTGTCTAAAAAAGCATTGCCCGCATTAGCACTAACCTTGGCTGTTTCAGCCTCTACTCTTCTCTCAACTGGACAAGCAACGATTGCTCAAGCCGCAGGTGCAGAGAAAAAACCGATCAAAAATATCATTTTCCTGATCGGAGATGGTATGGGAACGTCGTATACATCAGCGTATCGTTACATGAAGGATAATCCTGCTACCAAGGTGATGGAGAAAACGGTGTTTGATCCTTATCTTGTAGGCGCTCAAATGACCTATCCCGACGATGACAAACAAAACGTTACAGATTCCGCTTCTGCAGCAACCGCAATGTCGTCAGGTGTGAAAACGTATAACGCAGCCATTGCAGTGGACACGAATAAAAAGTCTGTGAAGACCGTATTGGAGCAAGCCAAACAAATCGGTAAATCCACAGGTTTGGTCGCAACCTCGGAGATTACACATGCCACCCCCGCTGCCTTTGGTGCTCATGACATTAGCCGCAAAAATATGGATGCTATTGCAAACGACTATTACGACGAGTTAATTAACGGAAAACATAAAGTGGATGTGCTGCTTGGCGGCGGCAAAACCAATTTTATACGTAAAGATCGTGATCTCACCAAAGAGTTTCAAAAAGCCGGTTATAGTTATGTAACGGACCGTGCATCTCTTCTGGGGAACAAAAATAAACAAGTCCTTGGATTATTTGCGGATGGTGGCCTGGATAAATTCATTGATCGCACAAGTGCAACTCCTTCCCTCGCTGAGATGACAAATTCGGCTATTGATCGTCTTAAAACGAACAAAAAAGGATTTTTCCTTATGGTTGAAGGCAGTCAGATTGACTGGGCAGGTCACGATAATGATATTGTGGGTGCCATGAGTGAGATGGACGATTTTGCTGCCGCCTTTAAAGCCGCAATTGATTTTGCTAAAAAAGACGGTCAAACCCTCGTGGTTGCAACTGCTGACCACTCTACAGGTGGCCTTACCCTTGGTAAAGATGGTGAATACAACTTCTTCGTAGACCCCATTAAAGCTGCACTTCGTACTCCTGACTTCATGGCTGCTCAAATTGCCAAAGGAGCTTCTGTAGATGAAACTTTGAAAAAGTATCTTAAACTTGAGCTGACTGCTGAAGAACTTCAATCCGTAAAAGATGCTGCTCAGAGTGCAGATGTGACCAAAATTGATAATGCCATTGAAGCTATTATTGACAACCGCTCCTTCACTGGTTGGACAACAGGTGGACATACCGGTGAAGATGTACCGGTGTACGCGTATGGCCCAGGAAGTCAACGCTTCTCCGGGTTAATTGATAACACCGATAATGCAAAAATCATTTTTGATGTCTTGAAAAAGGGTAAGTAAATAATCTAGTATCACGGCTTGATGTCTAGTTGAAACAAACTATATTTGTTTTTCTAAGGTGAACCCGCTCTCTTCTTTCGATTGAAATGAAGAGAGCGGGTTCATATTCATGCTTATATGCTTATGTTATTCATTATTGCAGTAGATAAGCTTAGGCTCCGCATTATACCTTGGCAAATTGTTGCATAATGGTTGCCGCAGCACGTGTGTAGCCGCCAGCTTCTCTCAGAGATTTACCGATGAGATGTGCCTTCTCTTTATAGATGGGATTGTGGAGCACTTCCATAACGGCCTCCTGTAATTGGATTGCGTTCAAATGATGTTGATCTAACACCACCCCGGCTCCAAGTTCTTTGACGCGACCCGCAACCATAGGTTGATCTGAAGTCATCGGGATCATGACAAGTGGTACATCAAAATACAACGCCTCGCTTACACTGTTCATTCCCGCATGGGTAACAAAAACGTTGGTATGCTGAAGTAGTTCAATTTGTGCAACATATGATTTTACAATAAAGTTATCAGGAATCAGCTCTTCAAGAGATTCAATTTCAGTATATTTGCCAGAAGATAAAACAACGTTAATGGGCAGATTCTTTAATGCCTCAAAGCACAATTTGTAAAATTCCAGGCTTTTATTCAGTATGGTCCCCATAGAAATGTATACCGTCTCAGGATGACGTTCAGAAAGCAAATGAAATGGGAATTCCGGTGCATCCTTCCGCGGGATAATCGACGAACCAGTGAAGAGAAACCGATCATCTAATTCATCTGCTCTCGGCTGAAAATAACGGCTGCTGTAGACAATGTTCAATAGACCTGTATGTGCTGTCATGTCCTCCACTGCTGGTATACTAACCTGATGCTCTGCTGCGATCTCTCTCGCAGTTTGCATTATCGCTTCATACATTTCCTGTGTATCGATACCTTCCTCATTTATGCTCAAAGGCTCAACGGAAGCAAAGGAAGCAATCGTACATACCGCTGGAATCTCCAATTTCTCAGCTAGTATCCTGCCTCCCCAGCCCATTAGGGAATCGTAGATCAGATAATCAAACGTTTCATCCTCTATCACACGAAGCACTTCGGGAATCATTTTGGGTATCACTCCGCAAGTGATCATGTGTATGAATTGGTATGGATGGCGATATTCCAACGGTTTGAGAATAGGGTCATGTGAAAAAGCATCCACTAAAAAGGGATATGTCATGACCTGAGCCCCCGTTTGTTCAATCCGGGAACGGTACTCCTCAGCACATACATAAACAACTTCTTCTCCAAGCTTGACCAGTTCTGTGATCAAACCAAGTGAGGGATTGACATGGCCTTCAGCCGGAGTAATAACAACTAACACACGCGCCATCTTGCGCACCTCCTGAATGTAATATGTGCCTCCGATCTGTATCTCGTCTGACCGGTTGTTTGTTTACATCGGAAGTGTATCTATTTTTTGCCCAGCGGGATGATGTGATTGAGAAGTCACAACTGCAATCCGTAATGATGAGAAAAAGCTGAGTAAAGCCAATAGGAGTTGAAGCATCAGCACCATCAGAACCCCTATGGATATGCCCCATCCCATCGTTTTCGCTAATGCAACCAATGAACCGCTTACGCCAATGCTCACAGCTACATAAAAAGAATCGACAAACTGCAGATTTGCAGACATCTTTCCTTCCTGTCCAAGTTCTGCATGTTGTAGAGCGATGACCGCGGTAGTAGGGTTAGCTAGGCCAACACCAAAACCAACAATAATCTGTGAGATAAGGATAAGGATGATCCCGGTATTTGCCAAAAACAAAGCCAGTATGACCAAGATAACTCCGCCGATCATGATGCCTATTCCGAGCGTCACTCTCTTCTTACGTCCTCCACCCCGGTCTTTTGCATCCCATCTAGCTTGTAGCCATGCTGCACCTGACCAGCTCAATGAGCCTGCTGCTACAAGTAGTCCGGCTGTGTCTGCGGCTAGGCCTTTCATCTCCGTGAGACCCAAAATAACAAAACTCTCGGTTGCAAAATAACAAGCCACATACAATCCTCTCGTTACCAATGTTGCCGGTAAACCCGATTTAACCAAAAATGTCCCTTGAGGCATCAGTTTGCGGATGAACGGAATCATGATTATTAATCCGCCAATGGAAAGAGCTACCCCTAGCCAATTCGTAATCATGCCAAGACCTGTCAGTAACAGCCCCGTTCCAATCGCTAGCAGAATGGCCTGCCCTGTTCTGGAGTCAACGGCTGTTGCTCCTCCTGTAGTTTGCATACGGCGCTGCAAATCACGAAACGACCGATATGTAAGGAGAAGTGCGAGGGCAATCAATGGAATAACAATCCAGAAAACAAACCTCCA
Organism: Paenibacillus amylolyticus; assembly: GCF_051136285.1. Classification (GTDB taxonomy): domain Bacteria; phylum Bacillota; class Bacilli; order Paenibacillales; family Paenibacillaceae; genus Paenibacillus; species Paenibacillus amylolyticus_F. The sequence continues at coordinate 487,842 of NZ_CP194938.1, forward strand.
AGACATATAAGAAGCAATGAGACCTGCAAAATAAGGCCCGATCAACGATGGCAGAACAAATGCCATAGAGAACGCCGCCAAAATCTGTGTTCGCAACGTTTCCGGATAGTATAACGTTACACACACATAGACACATGTAATTAATGCACCGGCCCCAAATCCTTGAAAGATTCTTCCCAAAATCAGCATATACATGTTCATAGATGCAGCAGCAATGATTGTGCCAAGTACAAAAACAGCAAAAGATATAAGCAAAGATGTGAATACGCCTCGTTTGTCTACTTGCTGACCCATAACCAATGTTCCTACAAGCTGGGATAATAAAAACGCGCTGAAAATCCAGCCATATAAATGAACCCCCTGCATGTCTTGAGCTATTTTCGCTGCAATGGTTGTAATTGCGAGCCCTTCAAATGCTGAAGTGGTCAATACCAACATAATGCCAATGGTCATGGTACTGTAACGTCGATTAAAGATACCGATCGGCTTCTCGTTTGTCACGGACACCTCCATAAATATTGAAATATTAGTAAAATACACCTGCAGATGTATCTTTAATATAGATTAAGTATCCTACTTTGTAAATAAAAACGTTTAATAAGTTCCTTTTTCATCGTTAATTGCGCCTGCCCAAAGATAACTCACTGTTCCAAGATTTCGTAATACGCTCCTTCGCAAGAAGCATCTTCTCTGCATTGACTTCCAGTAAAGTGCTCATACTACGTACCGAATATATCTAAGGAGAGATTCGACATGGATCTGCAGAGCGGTAAATTATATTGGCCCACAACGGTAACAAACCCTCCTTCCTATCCGAAACTTGAAGAGGATATTAACTGTGATGTTCTTATTATCGGTGCGGGTAGTTCAGGGGCACAGTGTGCGCATTTTTTAAGTGATCAAGGATTATCTGTCGTTGTTGTAGACAAGCGTAAGGTTGGAGAAGGCAGCACAAGTACCAATACTGCATTGATTCAATATGCCGGGGAGAAGAGTTTTGTCTCTTTAAGTCATACGTTCGGGGAAGAAAGAGCCGCTCGTCATCTTAAATTGTGTGCGCAGTCCATTCATCATATTGAGCAGATCAGTGGTGAACTTCCGTTCAATCCAGATTTTATAAGGCGTGACAGCTTGTATTACGCGAGTTGCCAGGAAGATATTCCCACATTGCAAGAAGAATATGCACTTCTGAAAAAGCATGGTTTCAACGTAGATTTTTGGGATGAGCAACGTATAAAAAGTGTGTATCCTTTCTCTAAATCTGCTGCGCTCTATTATCATGATGATGCGGAGATGAATCCGTTAAAGTTTGTCTATGGTCTGCTTGAGAAAGCCAAGTCGAAAGGTGTTCAAATCTACGAGGAAACTGAAATTTCAGGTAAACATTTCGGCGATGATACGGCTGTCTTCTACACCAAGGATCGTCGCGAAATTCGTGCCAAACATGTGATTATTGCTGCCGGCTATGAAGATAAAGACTTTAAAGTGGAGAAAAATGCCACCCTGTCCAGCTCCTACGCTGTCATTACCAAGCCAGTTTCGGATTTAGAAAACTGGTACAAACGCACATTAATCTGGGAAACGGCACGTCCATATGTTTATATGCGAACAACTCCGGACAATCGCATTATTATCGGTGGCATGGATAAGGATACAGCCTACGCCGAAACAAGGGATTCCAAAATTTTGGCGAGCAAAGATAAGCTGATCCACGAGTTTAACAAGCTTTTTCCTCATATTCAGGCGGAACCAGAGTATTATTTGGGAGCTTTTTACGGGGGAACACATGATGGTTTGCCGGTCATCGGTCAGTATGATTCCTATCCGCATTGTTATATCATTATGGCTTATGGCGACAACGGAACGGTGTATAACGGAGTTCTTGCCAAAATCGTTACGGATCAGATTGTGCATGGCTCTAGTCCCGATATGGATCTGTATTTACAGAACAGACCACTTGTTGAAAAAGTAGCTCACTAATTTGTTCACAACGCAAAAGGAGCTGTCCCAAAAGGGTACCGACGGATAAACCAGCCCCAAACGTTGAACGGAAAAGCCTTCAAAACCACCGCTAAAGTGGGTTTGAAGGCTTCTCTCTTGCTTGAACTCCTGTCTAAAGTGGGGGCTGAAAAATCATAACATGACTTTTGAGACAGCCCCTTTAAGCATATCCTTTGTAAAACCTAATAATACCTCTATAGTTACAGGGTGATAATGATAGGCCCTTTTTTAGACAGGATGATCGTGTGTTCAATCTGTGCTACATAGCTGTTTTTCGTAGCAAACGTCCATCCGTCTCCTTTTTGATACACTTCTTCTTCGGACGTAGAGATAAAGGGTTCAAATGCAATAACCATTCCTTCTTTTAACAACTCATCATCGGATGTGTCATTGTAGTTATAGATATGATCCGGTGCCTCGTGTATTGCACGACCAACCCCATGCCCTGTGAGGTTACGAATAACCGTTAATCCATTCTGACGGGCAGTCAGGAATACGGCTTTTCCAATGCCGCTCTTTTTAGAGCCAGGATTCGCCTTTTTCAAACCTGCTTCAAAGGCTTGTTTGGCTACCTCACAGATTTTTGTTAAGACTTCTTCTCCCTGACCCACAACAAATGAAATGCCTGTATCTGCGAAATATTCGTTTTTGGAGCCGGAAACATCGATGTTAACGATATCGCCTTCTTTGATTACCCGCTCACCTGGAATCCCATGAGCGACTTCTTCATTGACACTAATACATGTAAAACCAGGAAAGTCATATTCACTTTTGGGAGCAGAAATGGCGCCCTCTTTCTCAAATAACTCCCCAGCCAAATCATCCAGTTCTTTGGTCGTTACACCCGGAGTCGTACGCTCAACCAATGTATCCCGGATGGAAGCAACGATTCTGCCAATTTCTTTTAATCCATTAAAATCTTCTTCGGTTTTTGCAATCATATACGCTTACCTCACGTTCCTTCTTCTTTGTAAACAGAAAGTTTCATCTCATTGCAACATAAATTGCTACACTTTGCAACATTTTGCGTTGAAAATACTACCTGCTATACGACTATACTACTTGTATAATGAGAAAAGCACTGTTGTCCTTAAGGAACGAAACAGTGCTTATCATTAACATATGTTGTTCAACATTATATGTTTTCCCCGTTACTTGCGATACATTCTTTGTACCAATAGAAAGAATCTTTCCGTATCCTTTTCAGAGAACCCCTTCCCTCATTGTCTTTGTCTACGTAGACCAAGCCATACCTCTTTTTCATCTCTCCTGTACCAGCACTGACAAGATCAATACAGCCCCATGGAGTGTAGCCCATTACTTCGACCCCATCTTCCAAAATTGCTTTTTTCATCTCACTCACATGCTGTTTAAGGTAATTAATTCGATACGGATCATGTACTGATCCATCTGATTCCAGTACATCTATGGCACCCAGTCCATTCTCCACAATAAACAAGGGGATCTGATACTTATCGTACAGCCAGTTTAGTGTAATCCGAAGACCTACTGGATCAATCTGCCATCCCCATTCGCTGGCAGGTAAGAGCGGGTTTTTATAACCACTTATCTCATTGCCTTCGCTTTTGTCCTGATCCGTTGGGTTAGACATAACGACAGAACTGGAGTAATAACTGAATCCGATATAATCTACGGTTCCTTCTTTCAGGGTCAATTCATCCTCAGGAGCAGTTTCGATGCGCAATTGATGCTGCTTCACGAACCGATCGTAGGAGCGCGGATACTTGCCTCTGACATGTACATCGAGAAAGTAATAAGCTTGCTGAAGCTTCTTAACATGGGCGAGCACATCATTAGGGTCGCATGTCGCTGCATAGGACGTTGGATGAAGAAACATGCCGCCAATAATAAATTCCGGGTTGATCTTTTTACCTAGTTTGACTGCCTTGGCACTGGCGACCAGCATATAATGTGCAGCCTGATACATGGTCTGCAGTTTGTTTTCTCCTTCAACCCATTGAATTCCGCCTGGCTTCCAAGGTTTGCGTACAATCATATTGATTTCATTAAACGTCATCCAGTACTTGACCTTTGTCCGAAATCTCATGTAGATTGCTTCGCAGTAGTTCAGATAGAAATCAATCAGCTTTCGATTGCGCCATCCTCCGTATTCCGTCACGAGATGATAGGGCATTTCAAAGTGGGATATGGTGACTACCGGCTCAATTCCATATGCCAAACAGGTGTCAAACAAGTTATCATAGAACTGCAGGCCTTCTTCATTCGGCTGCGTCTCATCCCCGTTTGGAAATATTCTTGTCCAAGCAATACTGGTTCGAAAGCATTTAAAACCCATCTCATGAAACAATTGAATGTCTTCCTTGTATCTCGTATAAAAATCACTAGCCTCGTGACTAGGATAATATACATTCTCCTCTATACCTTCTGTAATTCTCCGCTCAACTCCATGCGCCGCTGCTGACATCACATCAGCGACACTAATACCTTTGCCACGTTTGTTCCAGCCGCCTTCAACTTGATTGGCAGCAACAGCGCCTCCCCATAGGAAGTGTTCAGATAATTTGTTCATGATCTCACCACCTCTAAGTATGAATGCGCAGCAATGCCTCATTTTGGGCAATTCGATCTGTAGCGACCTGCTCTACACTCTGATATTCAAACGTATTTGAAATAATAATGGGAACGACTGTGTCAAATCCTGCTGCTCGGATCGCTTCTACATCATATTCGAGCAATAAATCACCTTGTTTAATGATCTGACCCTGCTGCACATGAGAAGTAAAATGCTGACCTTTCAACTTAACTGTGTTAATCCCCACATGAACTAACATCTCTACTCCCTCATTCGACATCAGTCCAATGGCATGTTTGGTCGGGAACAAGGAGACTACCTTACCGTCAAATGGCGCGTATACTTTGCCGTCGATGGATTCAACTGCTGCGCCGCTGCCTAAAGCAAAGATAGGATCATCAATTTCTGTCATATTTTTAATTCTGCCGTTAATAGGTGATCCAATGATTAACGTTCCAGAGGGTCGAATTACGCTACTATTCCCTGCGTTTGCAGATGTGGATACCGAAGATTCAGACATCACCGCTATAGGACTAGGCGTTGTAGCACTTGACATCCCATCGCCAGCATTGGTTATTGCAGGAACTGGAATCTCTTCTTCGATCCCCCATAGCAAGACTGCAACTAAAGCGAGGGTGATGCTGATCGCCACACCAATAATGATATGAATGTAGCTATCGGCAATATAAGTTGGTAACGCAAGAATTCCTGGTAGAATCAGGGCTGTAGCTCCTCCGCCCCAGAAATTGATATAAGCTGCTCCAATCCCTCCTGCAAGCATCGCACAAATAAATGGCCGCTTGTATTTCAGATTGAACCCGAAAATAGCCGGTTCCGTAATTCCAAACATGGCTGTTACACCACTGGATAAAGCACTCGATTTACTCGCTTTATGTTTCAGCAAGAGGAATACACCAAGACATGCTCCGGCTTGAGCCAGATTGCCTGTCAGGTTGGCTGGTGAAATGACCGAGTAACCATATTCTGCGATAAGTTGGCTGTTAATCGGTGTAATCGCGTAATGCATGCCAAATATGATCAAAAGCGGCCTGAATGTTCCGAATAGAAAGGCACCGATCACACCATTAACGGTATACAAATACGTTACAATTTGTGCAACCCCGCTACCGAAATAGGTTCCGATCGGCCCGAATACAATTAATCCAAGTGGAACCATGATAAACAACACAATCATCGGTACAAACAAAATTTTAAACATATCGGGTATACGCTTATTAACAAAGCGGTGTACGTAGCTCATGACCCAAACGGAAATAATAATCGGAATAATCGTTGACTTATAGTTCACGAGCAGTAGCGGAAGTCCAAAAAAACTTAAGCTGGTGATACCGGTCTCAGCTGCTTTTGCAGCACCTTCCATGATCGTCGGATACATGTAAGCGCCTGCAAGAGCAACAGCTAAATACTCGTTCGTTTTAAACTTCTTGGCTGCACTGACTGCTAGGAAGAAGGGGAAAAAATAGAAAATAAGATCGCTAATCAAGTTAAAGGTTTGGTATGCACCGCTTGTTGTCTCAAGAAGCTTCATTGTCGTCAGGATTGCAAGGACAGACTTAACCATACCGCATCCAATTAACACGGGAATGACTGGCCCGAATATACCTGCCACCGTTTCCACGACTCGGGATAATACATTCTTTTTTTGCTGCACTGCTTTCACTTCGATGTCCTGATTATCCAAGTCAAGCTTTTCACTTACTGCGTCAAAAACGCTTTTGACTTTTGCACCAATAATGATCTGCAACTGACCACTGTTAAACTGCGCTCGCAGGACACCTTCCAGTCGGTCAAGCGCTTTCAAGTTGACTTGAGACTCATCTTTTACGTTGAATCTCAGTCTGGTTGCACAATGCGTGGCATACGTAATATTATCTTGTCCAATGTTAGCGATAATTTCCTTAGCCAATTCCTCAGTTTTCATATGATTCCCCCGCCCTCTTAGCTGTCTTTACTTGCCTCCGGCAAAGTTATATAACATCTTCTCACGCAAGCCTGATGTATCTTTGCCGAAAATCTCTGCAATTTTGTATGCAAACGGATAAGGTGTTGCAGGCCCTTGGCTTGTAACGAGGTTTTGGTCTGCTACGACAACCTCATCCTTGAAGATGCCGCCAATCAATTTCTCAGCGTACCCTACATAACCTGTTACCTGTTTGCCTTCAATGACCTTGGCATCAGACAGTACCACCGTACCGGAACACATTGCGCCAATGTATTTGTTGTTCTGATTGAAGTACTGCACCATGTCAATCACATCGGGATTTTCCTTCAGGTTTTGTCCACCTGGGCGGCCTCCCGGCAGAACGATCATGTCATACTGCTTTACTTCTTCGCCAAAAGGTTTGTCTGCTTCTACAAAGATGCCGTGCATGCCCTTAACCAGCTTATCGCCAAAATAAAACGTGTCACATGTCAGGCCGGCTCTTCTCAAAATATCCACAATCGTCAGCGTTTCGCCCTCTTCGTAACCTTCCGCCATCAATACTGCTACTTTATTCGTCATTTCAGTTCCCTCCTATTCAGCATCAAATGCATTGAAATATACCATACGTTTTTTCACAGCCATGCTATCTCCGCCCAAAGCATCCACCAATGAAAAAGCAAAAGCATAAGACGTTGCAGGGCCGCGACTTGTAATCAGGTTTCCATCTTGAACCACAATGTCTTCTTTAAACGTACCGCTCGTTTGAATCTTCTGATCATAGCCTACATAGGCAGTAAACTTTTTATTTTCCAAAACACCCGCTTTAGCCAGTGCAAGTGGCGCCGCACACATACCTGCTACATATTTTCCAGATTGATTCATCTCCTGAAGTAGTTGGATCACACGTTCATCATCACGAAGATTAGCGGCCCCAGGCATTCCTCCAGGGAGTACAATCATATCGTAGGTTTTGACATCTTCACTGATGAGCGCATCAGCCTTGACCACGATGTCATGACTGCCTCGCACCATTTCTCCCGTTGTACTGATCATATGACATTCGATATGGGCTCTTCTTAAAATATCCACTATCGTCAGTGTTTCACTTTCTTCAAATCCTTCTGCTAAAAGAACTGCAACTTTACTCACGCACATAACCTCCTGTTTATTTTATTCAGAGCAAGCAATTTTTTATTGCTCACGCTTACAACGCTATAGGTGCCGCGATACATTCATAATTTAGCATACATATCCGCAACCCTAAAGCACATTTAGATTGCTTGTATGTAACTATTAGTTGCAGTATGATGATCCTAACCTTGTTGGTATATGTCATCCGTTGATCAAAGTCACAGAGAGGAAACACAGGAGGTCAGTATGCTGAATAACTATAAATACTTTTTGGTTCTATCCGAGGAGTTAAATATCTCCAATGCAGCCAAGCGGTTATATATTTCCCATCAGTCCCTTAGCAAATATCTGAAAAGTCTAGAAGAAAAACACGGGGTTGCGTTTTTTGAACGAAAACCTAAAATTGCTCTTACACCTGCAGGGAGAATTATGCAAAACACGCTTCGCCAAATTGAATTGCTGGATCAAAATATGGAGAATCAACTCACCGATTTGAAAGAGGATAAGTCAGGCACCATTCATTTTGGCATTACCGAAGGGCGTTATCCGATTATCGTACCGAAGCTGTTAAAAGAATTTCACACCTTACATCCAAAGGTTCAGCTTGAAATTCATCGTACAACTTCCCCGCAAATGCAGGAGATGGTGTTAAACAATTCACTGGATCTATTTCTCTCGGGTGTAGACAACATCGTGACGCAAAATGTAAAGTATGAAACGATTCTGCATGAGCAAATGTACATGGTCATTTCAGACAATCTGCTTAAGCATTATTTCCCAGATCAGTATCCCGATTGTATCGAAACCTTTAATCAAGGTGCGGATCTGAGTCTGTTTCAACATGTTCCATTTGTACTGAACAAGAAAAACTTCAATTCTCGTATTTTACTCGATAAACATCTCGCTGAACGTAATATTTCCTTGTATTGCATTAACGAATTAACTCAACCAGACATTCATCACCTTTTATGTGCGGAAGATTATGCTGCAAGTTTTTCGTTAACGATGTACCTTTCAGGAATACAGGCGTTGAATGAGTCCGGGCATACCAGCTCTCCGCTTCATGTATTTCCGATCGCTGATTTTGCCTATCTCCACCCGCTCGCATTGATTTATCACAGAAACAAAATCTTTCCTTCCTACGTAGAGGATCTGAAAAAAATAATCAAGCATTATTGCAACCCTTCATTACATCAAATCGAGTAACAAATCGAGTGATATTGCCCTTCAAGCCATCTTGTGCATACAAAAGTTGAGTGATTGCAGTTAACTTGTGCTGGAGTTCAACATCGTGCCAACTATATATTTTTGTTATGTAAACTTCCCGTACATTCGTGGATGGAAGTCAAAATAACGAGGTGAATTGTTGTGAAAACGATGATTGTTGAACTGGCTGATTATGTAACTCGCCTTCAATATGAGGATCTCTCCGAGAGGGCGATTGAGGTCGGTAAACAAGTGATACTGGACTCTTACGGTAACATGATATTTGGCCGATACTCGGAAGCAAGTGAACGCATCCTGAAATATGCAACCCTTGCAGACTCGGTTATTAAAAATGAAGAATTGGTTTCACTGCTTGGTGAACAGGATGTTCGCACCAGTACAGACCATGCAGTCTTTATCCATACGATGATGGCGCGCTGTGCAGATCTTGATGATGGATATCGTCATGCGATGGGTCATCCCGGTTCTGTGCTGGTTCCACTTCTACTAAGTATGGCCCAATTACACCGAAACGATGGCAAACAGATGATTACAGCTATTGTTGCAGCATACGACGTATATGCCAGGTTAGGTGAAGCGATTAATCCATTTATGTATCGTGAAAGAGGTTTTGATGCTACCGGGGTGTGCGGAGCTGTTGCAGCAGCGGCATTGGTATGCAAACTAACAAAAGCAGATGCCAAGCAGACCAAAGATGCCATGGGGATTGCATCTCTTTTCACAGGAGGTTTGATTGAATACCAGAATGATGGAACATCGGGGAAAATTTTGTGCAGTGGCTGGGCCGCATTGACCGGATTAAGAGCCATGAGACTGGCATCCTGTGGTTTTACGGGGCCTGATGCAGCATTAGAAGGAAGATATGGATTTTTTCAAGCCTTCAAAGGTACAAGCGGGCATTGTGATACAAGTGATGTATTAAATGGGCTGGGAATAGATTTTAAAGTAACGAGTATATATTTTAAACGCCATGCCTGTCAGCGCGGCTTACACGCAACGCTGGACGCCATGCTGGAACTTCGTGAAGATTATCATTTAACGCCTTCGGAGATCAAGTCTGTTGATGTGAAAACATCTTCCTTTGTTTACCGACTAACGAATCCAAAACCGAAGACAGCCATTGGAGCACAGGCCAGCACACAATTTACTTCAGCCGTGGCTCTTAAATATGGCCGTATGGATTCGGAGGAATTAATATTCGATAGCTTTACCGATCCAGAGGTGCATGAACTGGTTAACAAAATCACAGTAACACTGGATGATGAAGTGCAGCAGTATCTAGCTGATCATCCGACCCATTTTTGCGCTGCCCACGTTGTAATAACAACGTATGATGGCAGTTCGTATAGGCGCTGGATGCCAGTACCCTTAGGTGATGTTGAAACACCGTTTGGCTGGGAAATGCTTGAACAGAAATTCAATCGCTTTCTTTCTGCCACTCCATTTGACGAAACACACAAAGAAAGATTTAAGTTTATTCGAAATTTGGAGAACTCAAAGCATGTAGATATGCTGCTCTGCTTGTAAGTGATTTGGCTAACGAATATCTGAAAATGTTTTTAACCAGAACAAAATGGCACAAGATAGAGGGGCTGTCCCTAAGTCATAAAACGGCTAGGGACAGCCCCTCCTGTATCTAGATTATAGTCTATTGTTGGAAATCAAATTCTGATACCAGAAGAAACTTTCCTTTCGTCTTCGCGTAAGCGTGCCGTTTCCGTCATTATCCTGATCGACATGGATTAAACCATACCGTTTTTCCATTTCAGAAGAAGAGTAGCTGATCAGGTCGATGATTCCCCAGACGGTATACCCCATAATTTCAACACCGTCCAGCAGAGCCTCATGCATTTGTTCGATATGAGAACGAAGGTATTCGATACGATAAGGATCGCTAATTGTACCATCTTCTTCAACGGTATCATAAGCACCAATGCCATTTTCTACGATAAACAGAGGTACTTGATAACGGCTGTACAGATTGTTAAGCGCGAGTCTCAGACCAATCGGATCGATCTGCCATCCCCAATCACTAACAGGCAGATGCGGGTTTTTTACGCCTCCCATCGTATTACCACTAACTGTTTCCAAGCCCTCGCTATCTGCACTTGCAACAAAGGAGTTGTAGTAGCTGAATGAAATAAAGTCAGCGGTATATTTTTTCAGCAATTCGTCGTCACCCACAGCTTTTTCAATGACAATATTCTGTTCTCTAAAGTATCTCTCGATGTAACCCGGATAAGCGCCTCGTACTTGTACATCGGTAAAGAACAGATTGAATTGATTATTTTTATGTGCCGCCAGCACATCCAGTGGATTACATGTGTGAGGATAGTGCAACAGGCTTGTCAACATACATCCAATTTGAGCGTTAGGCATGATCTCATGGCATAACTTTACCGCATAAGCACTTGCAACGAATTGGTGATGTAGCGATTGGTATACTGCCTGCTCAACATTATCGAAGCGATCCGGAACAATGCCACCATTGGTGAACGGATGACGCACAATGCCGTCAATTTCATTAAAAGTGATCCAATACTTCACTTTATCTTTATAACGCTTGAACACCGTTGTACTAAAGCGTACAAAAAAATCAACAACGTCTCTGGATGTCCATCCTCCATAATGATCGACCAGATACATCGGCATCTCATAGTGAGACAAAGTAACCAAGGGCTCAATGCCATTCTTAACCATCTCATCAAAAAGGCGATCGTAGAATAGCAAACCTTCTTCGTTTGCATTCGTTTCATTTCCATTCGGGAAAATTCGAGTCCACGCAATGGACGTACGTAATGTTTTAATGCCCATCTCGCCCAATAATGCAAGGTCTTCTGGATAGCGATGATAAAAATCAATTCCTCTTCGTTTCGGATAATTCAATGTAGATTGATCCTGAAGAGCGATTTCCAGCTGCTCCGAGCTTACAGCATTTTGCTTTTTGTAGTCACCTATGTTTTTCTTATTCATAGCCGTATCAGCGGTGGAAACCCCTTTTCCTGCTACGTTCCAGGCTCCCTCAGCCTGATTCGCTGCAATGGCTCCGCCCCATAAAAATCCTTCGGGAAATGTTCTGATGGTCGTCATATCATAATCCTCCTATTAATGCGCTCTGTCCATCACACGGCTAATGTGAATGATGAGATACAATCTCTCCTCGTTGGACATAAACCGTTCAAATTTTGCACCAATGTAGTTGTTGATCTTCGAAACACAATTGCTCTCCTCCGGATATTTACTAGAGATCCGTTCAAGCAATTCATCATCTTTGGATTCAAGCATCGTATTCTCCAATAATCGCTGAACAAAAAACTGCAGATGAGTCAAAAAGCGTGAATAGTTAATACTTAACGTGTCCAGCTCAATTCCATATTGAATACGAATGATATTAAGAATATCCTTCACGGTGTTGGTCATAATCATAACCTGACTCATATTCTGTTCCGTTTGCTGTGCATTGACCAGATGGAAGGCGATGTTAGCTGCCTCCTCTTCCGGCAGATCTAGTCCAAGCTTATCTTTAATAAACTTCAATGCCTGCTTCCCAATGAGGAATTCTTGCGGGTAAAACTTCTGCACTTCCCATAACATTCGATTTTGTATCGTAATATTGGATTTGAATCGTTTGGCAGCCATATGAAGATGGTCTGTCAACGAAAAGTATAGATTCTCACTGAGATCCCTTGATAATACTTGTTTAGCATAGGATATGATTTCGTCTGCCAAAATTAAATACTCTTCCGGCGTCTCTCTCATCAGCGCTGTCATATCCGAGGACATGCCTTCATTCTCAACGACGTATACTTTTTCGATCTCATTTTCGTTAATGATGTCCCCGGGTCTGCTTCTGAATCCGATTCCCTTGCCCATTGCGATAACCTCTTTTTTGTCATTACGCTTGGCCAAAACAATACTTGTATTGAGAACCTTAACTACTCTCATATCCATGCTCCTCTATGTTCAGGGTGAACCTCACCCTCATAATATTACAAAATGGTTATTAGTGGTGTCTCAGCTCCTATTTTACCGGACTGCTCATGTCCAAGGATTTCAAGATAATCACCACTGTTGGTTACAATAACCGGTGTTGTTGTGTCGTAGCCTGCTTTTTCAATGGCCTCCATATCAAACTCGATCAGAAGTTGTCCGTGTTTCACGACATCACCCTCTTGAACAACAACATTAAAGTGTTGTCCTTTTAACTTCACAGTATCAATCCCGATGTGGATCAGAATTTCAACGCCTTCTACCGATCTCAAACCGATCGAGTGTTTGGTGCGAAAAACAGTTTGAACTGTTCCATCAAATGGAGCTACAACTTGACCTTTGGAAGGTTTAATCGCCATACCTTTCCCCATCGCTTCTTGGGAGAACGCTTCATCGTTCACTGCTTTTAACAAGATTGCCTCGCCCTCAATCGGGGAGAAAACAACCAAACGCGACTGCAATTTCTCTTTCTTTGGAGCTGCCGGAGTTGTTTCTACTTGAGCGGATTCTCCTGATGAAGCTTGTGCATTATCTTCTGCTCCTGGATCATTAAAACCGATGAAATAAACGGCAATTGGAGTAACAACGATAGAAATAGCTGCTGTAATCAAGGCATATGTGAAGTTATTTTCAGCCCCGATAAACATAGGTAACGATGCAAGACCCGGTCCTACTGCTGCATAAGCTTTCAAGTTGACGATACCGGCAAAGAGTCCCGCTGAACCCGCTCCAATCATACAAGCTACCAAAGTACGTTTCAGACGTAAATGTACCCCGTACAAAGCAGGTTCCGTAATACCGAACAATCCAGATATACCAGCTGGCAACGCAACTTGCTTCAATTTTTTGTCCTTAGCCAAGAACCAGACCGCGAGCGCTCCAGCGCCTTGTGCCATGTTAGAAGAAAGCATTGCACTATGAATCAATGTTTCATATCCGGGTGAAACCATTGCTGCGAAAATAACGGGATAAAACACTTTGTGCATTCCGAACATCACGATAAACGGAAGGAATACAGCCAAAATTACAACGGTTAACCAGCCAATTTTACCTTGAATCCAGAATAAACCATCAGACAAACCTACACCCAAATAGTTACCGATGGGTCCCAAAACAGTGAGAGCCAGTGGTGCCATGACAAGTATGACAATTAAAGGTTTCAAGAAGATTTTCACTGGACCAGGGGATACCTTATCCGCAAATTTCTCAACATACGACATGAGCCATACGGTCAGAATGATGGGTAAAACGCTGGACGCATAACTGATATTAGGTACAGGAATACCAGCGATTTCCACGGGTACTTCTCCGCCAAGTAATGCGATCATTTTAGGATGCAGTAATACCCCCGCCAGTGTGGCTGCAATATAAGGATTGGTTTTGAATTTCTGCGCACTTGAGTATGCCAGCAATACAGGCAGAAAATAAAACGCTGAATCGGCGATATTAAGCAATAACGCGTAAATCTGACTTTCTTTAGAAAGTATACCGAGCGATGTGCACAATAAAAGCAAAGCTTTAAACATACCCGCCGCTGCGATTGCTGGAATGATCGGCTGGAAAATGCCCGTAATCAATCCGGCAAAACTCTCAAACAAACCTTTAAAACTCATATCTCTTTTCTTGTTTGGCTCCGGCTTCTCATCTGTGTTTATAGTGATCATTTGTTTAAGTTCATTATATACATAACTTACATCATTACCGATAATAACTTGATATTGTCCGCCACTGTATACGGCTCCCATGATGCCATCCATGGCTTTAATTTCTTCGGTTTTTGCTTGATTTGGATCTTTCAAATTCATCCTTAATCGAGTAGAGCAATGGAGAAAATCATTAATATTTTCTTGTCCGCCTACTTTGTCAAGGATAGCCTTAGCGGTTTCTTTGTAATTCATGTAAACACCTCACCCTGAAATTTTGCATAAAAAAAGGCCTAAATTGGGTGGGTATAATAAATATACAAACCACCCAATTTAGGCCTTGCCTGCCGAACAGTAACACGCCAAATTGAATCATATATGATGTTGTTTATTGCATTTATAAACGTTTACATCGATAATGTAGCATGGATTTCGACAAAAAGCAACACCTTCCACGCAAGAGTCATATCATATCTTATGCATCACTTAAGCATTTCATGGGCATCTTAACCAAATAATATATGAACGTGACAGGAGTGATATACCATGCAGCATGTTAATGATTGGTTAAGACAGATCGCACATAATTATATTTTGGTTGTCTTTGCTGCAGTGCTCTTTTTGGCGGTCAAAGCAGTGATTGGATGGTATACGTACAAGCATTATGATAAAAAGCTGGAAGAATTGAACAATAAGGTGAACCGCCTTCTGGAACAGTCGAAAACCAATTAAAGTGTCATATATAAACGTTCAAAGTCCGAGACTGGAATCAACGACATGCAGTTAAAGTTGGAGGAGAAAAGAAATGTTAGGTAACTGGATTATTGGTATGTTCATCCCCCTTCTACTGGGTGCATGGATTTTACGGCGGCACTATAAACTCTTCGTTATCTATTATCCTCTTGGTGTTGCAATATCCAATTGCATTAACAGTGTTGGATTTAATTATTTCTGGAATATCCTGCCCCATACTCGTAATGAAGCCTATGCGGCCCTTCCGATGGATCTGGGCATATATCCGGTTACAGGCTGTATTATGATGTATCTGATTCTGGTGAAAAACGCCAGGCCTTGGCCGAGTATCGTTGTTTCAGCACTCTTGTTAACGTTGATCGAGTGGATTGCCAAGATGATGGGTCATGTTGTTTATTTTAACGGATGGAATATCTTCTGGACATTCTGGTCTTATTTCCTGCCGTTTGTGCTCGCTTATGGGTACAGTAAGCTATTGAAAGTGTCCGTTCCAAACCATTGAGGTGAAGGTTAAACCCTTGAGGGTATCCATGGATCAACTCACAGCGAGCTAAATAAAATAAAGGAAAGTTAACATTGGTGGGTGTATGTGCATATCTTAACTCATCATTGTGTTGGAGGGATTGGCATGTACGCACCGTATCCTTATTTTTATAGAAAACCATTTATGCCCGTGTGGGCGACATCGACAGATGAAGCTCTTCGATTAATTCAATCGGCTGTTCAAGGTGAACGAAATGATGAACTATTCTACGATGCTCTTATTCGCATGGCTCCTGATACGTACCAAGCAGCAATCATTACAGGCATTCGCGATGATGAGCGCGGGCATAATCAAATGTTCAGAGAGATGTATAAAGACCTCACAGGTCAGGAGATCACGGGCGGAAGTACTGAATCACCGGAAACTGTTACATCTTATTTGGGTGGTTTGCAAAAGGCGTTTCAGGGTGAACTTGCCGCAGTTGAAAAGTACAGAAAGATATGGTTTGGTCTCCCTTACGGCATATACAAAGATACCGTGTGGGGTATTATTCTGGATGAGCAAAAACATGCGGATAAGTACAATAATCTGATCATGTATAATATGCCCAAGTAATTTGAGGAATGCGGGCTTCTGCCTGTTAAACCTAATCCAGATCGATAAACAACCCAGATCCATAAGCAACTTCGTCAAAAAAACCAGTAAACATCATCGTTTACTGGTTTTATGTTACCTTGTCCCTTTTTAATTCAGAACAATATTACATGTATTCGTTGAGCGTTTCCTGCTCCGGCTCTGGTTCGACGTGAACGTGTACCGTATACACATCATGCTCTTCCAGCAGTTCATTCTCTACATCTGTACAGATGTCATGTGCTTGCTGCAAATCGAGATCTCCTCGAACGGTGATTACAACGTCAACCACGGCATTGCTGCCGTAATTACGCGCTCTCACATCTTTAACAGTCTCCACACCGTCAATTCCGGCAATCGTGTCCCGGTATTCCTGAATCAACTCTACATCGAATCCATCCGTAAGGTGGTGTGTAGCTTCTCTGAAAATATCCCAAGCCGTTTTGCAGATCAGCAAACCGACGATAATTGCCGTTACAGGGTCAAGCCAAGGCAGACCGAACTGAGAACCTACAATACCGATGACCGCACCGATACTCACCCAAGCATCGGAGATGTTATCCTTTGCGGCAGCCATAACGGCCTGACTTTTGATACGTGTTGCCAGTCTTTTATTATAGCGATAGACCAAAACCATAATAACCGAAGAGAAAATGCCTGTATATGCGGCAATAAGATCAGGAGATTCATGCTTGCCTTCGAACACAGAACCGAAAGCTTCGAACAATACTTGCAGTCCCACGGCCATCATGATAAAAGAAGCCACAAGAGACGCCACCGTTTCTGCTCGCCAGTGCCCATATGTATGATCTTTATCTGCCGGACGCTGGGCGAACCTTAAGCCAATCAGTACAGCGATGGACGCAACAATATCCGTCGCATTATTCAAGCCGTCTGCTCTGAGTGCTTCAGAGCCAGCAATTGTGCCAATCACCATTTTTAATGCGGTCAAACATATATAAGCGATGATACTGATGATCGCCCCTCGTTCCCCGAGTTTTAAGTTATCGTATCTTAGTTGATCCACGTTCTGTTCCTCCTGCAATCTTCAACTCTCGTAACACTTGTATGATGGTATCATTCAACATTTGTGTGGGTCTAGAGAAACGTTTTAAGTGTGAGCAAACATAATCTGAGAGCGGCAAGAGTTTAACGGGAATCCAAAAAAGTTGTGTATGGCAAACTTGTACGCTGTCTATATTTTAAAAGGTAAAGCGCTCTGTTCTATATCAATCTATAATCGACTCATAACGACATAAAAACCTGCCCACAATTGGGCAGGTTTGAAAAAAAGTGAAGCGTATGAAGTGGCTCTGTCAATCGATTTGAATCGGGCACTACATTAGTCTAACAAACTGAAGATGTGAATACTCTCGACCTTGGCATCCTTAATATGGAACGACATGACATCTACGTAGTTGGATGGCTCGTAACGGAAGTCATCCTCCTCGTCAGGTGCTCCATTACCTACCAGTTTCCCTTCAGGATACGCTTTTTTTAGTGTGTCTAAGCTGTCCCCTGCTTTAATATTTCGAACAGTTGTGTACTTGGGATCGGTAATTTTGATATTAAAGATCGAGTCTTGTTTTCCTCCAGGTACGCTGATGGTTTTAATCTCCAGACCAGGATACGTATATACTTTTTCCGTAAATCCGATTAAATTATCCATATTGGTTCCATCGCCGGCAGTATACGTATGAGATTTCATCTTATCCGGCTTGCCCAGCTCTTGCTCCATCTGCTCTTCATTCACTGTATCCGAAATGGCAATGGTTTGATTATTATAAACAAAAGCAAGCTCCTTCAACACTACATTACCTTCTTTTTGCACTGAGCCTTCCTTCACCACTTCAGAGCTCTGTCCTTCGGTACTTTCAGAATCTGATTTTTTTGAATCCGATGTACCTTCATCTTTACTTTGTCCGTTCGACGTATTTTGTTCAGCCGAGTTCTGTCCGGTTGCTGGTGACTTGGCATCAGTGGACTGACACCCCGTCAGAGCCATCGTTAGTAAAACACTTAGCAGGATAAAGCTCGCAGATTTCTTTGTTAATTTCATCATAATCCCTCCATAAATGTGTGATTTGTTCTTATGAAGTAATTATAGAAAAAACATTTGTTAGTCTCATAACAGAATTGTATCAGTCTTGTAACAACACCTGAATTGCACTTATATTTACGCGCGAGGCAGGACAATCGTCACGGTAGTCCCTTGTCCTAACTGACTTTCCACGTCAATATACCCATTAAAGCGCTCTACGATTTCTTTGCTAATGGAAAGGCCGAGACCTGAACCATTCGCTGTGCTTGCATTTTTCGCCCGGTAAAAGCGTTCCTGTACTCGCTCCAGCTCATCACCAGCGATGCCTATGCCTTCATCCCGTATCCGAATCCCCACCTCGTTTGGCGTATATTCCATCTCTATTTCAATCTGTGAATGACTGCCTGAATATTTGATGGCGTTATCCATAAGGTTGGCAATCGCATGAGACATCAGCATTGGATTTACGTTTGCATAGACTTTTGTCAGACCTTCACCTTCATCTGAGGTTTCGCCCTGCGCTTTATGAACTGTGATTTTGATTTCTTTATCCTTCGCCTTTCCTTCCATATTCATGGTAACTTGCTGAATCAGCGCGTTCATTTCCGTCTTTTCGACCTCCAGTTCGCTTGAACCCGTCTTGTCGAATCGGGATAACAATAACAATTCATTGATCAAACGGGTCAGCCGATCTGATTCCTGCAGCAGATGCGAATAGATTTTTTGCAACTCTTTGTTCTCATGTTCCCCTTCATACAGGTACTGAGAGAAACCACGAATCGCTGCCAACGGTGTTTTTAACTCGTGAGATACATTGGAGACAAATTGTTTCTGGTACTGAATGTAATCGTGAAGCTGCCGTCCCATGGAATCCAGTCCATCCGCGAGCATACCCAGCTCATCCTTGCGGTTCAGATGAACTCTCCGAAATTCCTGTCTGGAGAAACTTTGTGCAGCACCAAGAAGCACTTTAATCGGTTTGGTTGTACTGCGTGCAATCCACAGGCTGGCTAACGTAATCAGCACAATGAATCCGCCTGCCCCGGCAAACAGAACATAACGGATTTGATCCATGATAGCATAAAAGTACGAAATGTCCTCCACGAATTCAAACACATAAGCGTTTTCGTAAAACTGATTCTGAATGGGAGTCGCAAAATAAAGCAAATGATTATCTGTTACAGTGTAGACATAGTTGCCGTTCAGAGCTTTTTCAATATTTTTCACGAAAATATGTGGTTTTCCATCATTAATGATGATGCCCTCTACAGCTAAGCCCAGTAGCTGCTTGGAACTGTCATAGATACGC
The DNA here is from genome assembly GCF_051136285.1 of Paenibacillus amylolyticus. GTDB lineage: Bacteria > Bacillota > Bacilli > Paenibacillales > Paenibacillaceae > Paenibacillus > Paenibacillus amylolyticus_F. The sequence goes on from NZ_CP194938.1 coordinate 507,553, forward strand.
ACTTCCTTGCCTGATGCTTTCAGCTTCTCCAGAGCAAGTCTGACGATTTCTTTCGTCTGCGGCTCCCCTGATGATGATCGATGCTGTGCCAGCACTTCACGGAAGGACAACTCCGACAGATCTGCCTTCTCCATCATTTGTTTTTCAATGGTAATGAAGCTGTAGTAATCAATAGCTTTATTGACGGCAAATATGATAATGCCAAAGGACAGCACGGAGAAAAATAAATAATTCAGCAGTAACCGGGTTGCGTACTTCAGGCCTCGCCACCTCCAAGCTGATAACCAAATCCATAAATCGTTCTCACATATTTCGGTTCGTCCGCGTTATCCTCCAGCTTCTTCCGTAATCGCATGATGGTCATATCCACACTGCGACTGTCTCCCATAAAGTCATAACCCCATCCGATCTGTAAAAGCTCATCCCGGGTGTAAATTTTGTCAGGCCTCCTGAGTAACGTCTCCAGAATTTTAAACTCTTTGGCTGTTAACGAGACAGGCACATCATTTTTCAGCACTCTACGGCTTTCCAGGTCAAATGTCAGCTCTTCATGTATGATGCGTGTGGCTTCCACTGCTGTGACTTCACTCGTGTCCTCCCTGTTATCGTTTCTTCTCAAAATCACCTTAATGCGGGCAAGCAATTCCCGATTATCAAAAGGTTTGGTCATGTAATCTTCCGCACCAAGCTCAAGCCCGAGTACCTTGTCTATAATCTCATTTTTGGCAGAAAGCATAATTACAGGAACCGCACGTTTCCCGGTGATTTCCTTGCACAAGTCATATCCGGAGCAGTCTGGCAGCATCAAATCAAGCACCACCAGATCGGGTTGAAAAGAACCCAGCAATTGCAGTCCGGTTTTGCCATCCTCTGCGGTCTGCACCTCGTAGTTCTCTCGCCTTAGTACGAGCTCAATTAAATCTCGAATGGCGATTTCATCATCAATGACTAGAATTTTTTTCAAAAGGATTCCTCCTGTTCGGCATATCCATGCATTCGTTTTTTTACATTCTCTATCGTACACGAACTCAATATGTCTACTATAACAATGCTTTGGCAAAAAAACATCGGGTTCCAGGTTCAAGTTCGTCTGCTTCATACATAACTTAAATAAACCAACAGAAAGGAGACAAATGCATGGATCTTTTATGGGTACTCATCGTCGGTGGTCTTATCGGTTGGTTAAGTGGAAATTTGATTGGGCGTGATGTGCCGGGAGGCGTGATTGGAAATATTGTCGCAGGCTTTATTGGTTCCTGGTTAGGAACAGAGCTGCTTGGTGCAAGAGGGCCTGTGCTGGGAGGATTTCATATCATTCCCGCGATTGTGGGAGCGATTATTGCGCTGCTGATCTTTTTTGCTCTAGCGCGTGGCGGTGCATTCCGAAGACGTTAAAAAAGTTAAAAGACTCCAAAGGTTAGGCCATTTCGGTTTAACCCTTGGAGTCCTTTGTAATTAAGAAATTATTCTAATCTTTTATGTTCTAGGGATTGAGCTTACTAAACCATTCTTTCAATGCCTGAACGACCCTTTTAAGCTGCTCTTGCTCTGTGATCTTGGGCTCATTGTCTCCCTTTTGCATTCCGTATGAGCCAAATTGACCATGGTTGCCGCCTTCAATACTTACAAATGTTGTGTCATTAGGAAGATTGGATTTGGCTTTTTCCCACGATTCCCAGTTCAGAACACCATCATTGCTTCCCGTAATTTGAAGTGCGGACAAGTTCGAGCCGATCCCCCAGGTTTAGCGTAATCTTGTCACCAATCGCTGGTTTCGAAGTGAAATTATTCAGGCTCCAGGATGACAGGATGATTTCATTAGGTTTTTGCGGCAGATGTCCATTCTCCAATTGAATTTGAAGCTTGGACATGGCTTGTGAATCGTATCCTTTCACATTCAAATAACGATACGGCGCAGCAAACGGGTTTTCGTTTTTCTCCTTTTCACTCGTGGAACTTATGATTGCATAACCAATACGATGAATGACTCCTGCACTGCCTATGGCGGCCTGATTCACGATGCGGGGTACGTCGTTGCCTGAAACCCCGTTAAATGATACCTCATAATCACCGTAATCCTGTGTCGCCTGACGGACCAGCTTGTCCTGATAACTCATGGCTAGTGTTCCGATCGCCGTAAGAAGAGTGACGGATATTCTATTAAAGGTGACATTTGAAATACAAGGAGAGGGATTTGTGATACGGACATGTGATGATATGGGTTGGGGTGGAAAAAACAAAAAAAGACAACCGATACATGCATCGGTTGCCTGTGACGAGTAGATAGAAACAGTTAAGTCTTGCTAAAAGTACAGTGTTTCGTTTGTTTTCTCTCCCGAGAACTATTTTATTTCACCAGCTTCTCCGGATTCTTCACCTTAATGGAAACGACCTCACCGCAGTTCAGGCAGATCGTATATACACGTTCAGAACCAAGTGACATCTTTTTATCCAAAGGACGTAAATTAATAAAATCGGTTGCCTCCACAAAGGATGTACCTCCACAGTCGTTACAAGTCTTAGATGTTGTTGTCATATTCAATATTCCCCTTTCTACTTATGTAATTTCAATCCTAATTTTAATGCATTCTCATTCTTTCTTACATAAACTTATCACCATCGGACTTGAGGGTTGAAACAACGTTTGATCCCAGTTCGCATACTGTTTCTCTACCGTAAAACCTTGCTTTTCCAGCAACTGCTGCAGTGTCTGCACATCAGTAAATCGACAAGCAATGCGTGACGTCGTTTGACGATGTTCCCAGTCCCGAATGGTCGTCCAGTGCATAATCTGGTTCTCGGCATCATACGTCTGGCTACCAGATACCTTGACCGTAACACCATCCATATCAACAAATGTACCCCAGCTCTCTTCCTCTTCATCCGATAGATCATTGCCGTCCGGATTCCGCATTTCAAATGCGAATATTCCACCGGGTTCCAAATGTTTATATACGGTTTGCAGCAATGCTTGCTGATCCTCATCGCTGAGAAATGCCTGAAATGCATTTCCCGTCAGAAAAATCATAGAGAAGCGCTGATCGGACTCAAACGTGCGTGCATCTGCTTCGATAAAAGCAACCGGCAGATCCTTCGCTTTGATCCTCGCATACGCGAGCATGGGCTTTACGATATCTACACCTGTTATACGAATACCCCGTTCCGCTAAATGAAGTGTGGTTAATCCGGTTCCACAAGCAAGCTCCAGCACATGTCCCGGATGTTTCTCAGCCAGTTGAAGAAAGAATTCGTATTTGTCCGTCTCTCCGCCAAATTCCAGATCATAATTCATCGGATCCCGATACTCTTCCTGATTGTTGTGATCAATCAATATGTCTCACCCTTTTCCATCAAAAATGTATTTACAACAGGAATTATAACACACTATAATGATTTACATTGAGTAAAGGTTAACGATGTGTAAACCATATAAAAGTGTGTAAATGATGGAGAAGGAGAAATTTAAACGTATGAGTTCGATGACACAATCCACCCGCTTTCCGATGTTCATTCTCATGTTAAATCTGTTTATTGCTTTGTTGGGACAAGGGATGCTGATCCCGATTTTACCGGAGTATCTCAAGCTGTTCCATGCTGGAGGCACCGTTGCCGGATTTTTGGTCGCAGCCTTTGGCGCAGCCCAGTTTCTATTTTCGCCGCTGGGAGGACAATGGGCTGACCGGTTTGGACGTAAAAAGCTGATTATGGCCGGAATGTTTCTTGTGGTCGTGTCCGATCTTATTTTTGCGGTATCGACATCTTTGCCTCTCCTCTATATCGCTCGTTTCATCGGAGGAATCAGTCTAGGTCTGATGGTTCCAGCCAATCTGGCTTATGTTGCTGATATTACAACTCCGGAGACCCGTTCCAAGGGGATGGGTTATTTCGGTGCATCGATGAACCTGGGTATGGTGCTTGGGCCAGGTCTTGGCGGTTTTATTGCCGAGATGGGTGTGCGTATGCCGTATTTCGTCGCTTCCGGTTTGGGTCTGGTTGCCGCACTGCTTACCCTTCTTTTGCCCGAGACTCTTCCACCTGAAAAAAGAATACTCTCTTCTTCGAAGAAAAAGGGTTTCGCTATGGGCGAGCAAATCTGGAGTTCATTCAAGGTTCCCTATTTCGGATACTTGTTGATTATTCTAGTGATGACCTTTGGTTTGATGAGTTATGAGACGGTCTTCTCCCTTTTTGCGGAAACCAAATATGGCTTCACTGCTTCAACCATCTCGATTATCATTACCATGGGAGCTGTTATCGGCATCGTCATCCAAATCTGGTTGCTGGACTTTTTTGTGAAACGCTTGGGCGAAATCAAACTCATCCGTCTGTCCTTAATCATGACCCCAATTGCCCTTTTGCTTATGTTAATTAAGGTCAATCTGGTATTTCTGTTATTTGCATCGGCGCTTTATTTTGCATTTAATGCATTTCTGCGGCCAACCGTCAGCTCCCTGATATCCAAAAGTGCCGGGGATCGTCAAGGTTATGCATCAGGTCTGAATACGACGTATTCCAGCTTAGGAACCGTCTTTGGACCACTTGTTGCCGGTCTGCTGTTTGACAAAAACGTGAACTTTCCGTATATTTTTGGTGCCTTTATGTTACTGGCAGCATTATCACTTACGATGAGCGGACAACGTTTCAGGAAAGGAAACCGATATGCAAACGAATGAGAATTGGCATCAGCAGTTAAAAAATCAGAATCGGGATGAACTGATCGAAGCGGGTAAGCAACTTTTTCTAAAACACGGTTTGCTTCAAGTTAAAATCAAAGACATTTGCGCTGAAGCAAATCTAAGCCGAGTGACCTTCTATAAGCATTTTCAGTCGATCGATGAGCTGCTGCTCACCATTCAGATGCAGTTGGTTGAATCCATGACACAGCATGTTGGACAGGCTGCAAGCTCAAGTGGTAGTGGCCGTGAACAGCTTGCAGCGATGCTGAACGCATGGGTTTCTTTTGCCAAGATGAATCCCGACCATATTCGTTTTATTCAACTATTCGATATCAATTATGAGGTGGTTCATTTTCAGCAAGAACTGAAAGACACCTATGAACGGTTTATCCAAAACGGTAAAGAGAACCACTTCCTGCTTCAAGCATTAGTCTCAGGAGTTGCCGACGGCAGCATCCGTAATGCTACCCCTCCGCTTAAGCTGGCGCAGTTCATATTTACGGTGATGATGGGTATGCTTCAGAAGATGTTTACACACCGCTCACATAAGCTTCATCAATTGGATGATCAGATGACGAGACAGTTAGTTGATATGCTGCTGCATTATGTAAGCAATGAGCACACGAGATCGTAATTAAACAAAAGAAACCCCCACCTCATGATTACTTCTTAAAACCATGAAATGGAAAGGCTTCTTTCTTTATTTATTTACATTATTCTTATTATTTATATGAAGGACAGTTTATAAACTGGTGAGATTCATCAAGCCTTAGACCCGTGATTCTTTCAAAAGCTGTTCAAAAGCAAGAATGTTTGTCTTAAACTCAGGTACGTTATGTGCCTCTTCTGCGGCTTGAACCAGTTTAACCACCATATCATTATACGGTGTTGCAATCCCGGTACCTTTAGCCTTGCTCGAAACTACGCCGTTAATATAATGAATCTCCGTTTTACGTTGTTTCTCCAGATCCTGCAACATGCTCGCTTTAAGCAGTCTGGAAGGTTCCATCACATGACGTAACGTATGCATACGTGCGGGGATTTCCTTTTCGCTCTGCAGCTCTAGTGAAGCCATATCGAATCCGTTCATGGTGACAAAAGAAACACCATTCGCATGTCCGACCTTGATCGTTTCGTCAATGATATGAACCGCACTTCGAATACCAGCTTCATGATCCAGAATATCTCCATACGTGCCATTCAGTGCCGCAGACAATCCGCTAAAAGCATTGTTGATCAGCAGTTTTGACCATTTCGTTCCTACCAGATTATCCGAGATATGTGTACCGCCAACCAGATCCAGCACTTCTTTTACACGCTGAATTCGCTCGGTCGTCTCTCCATTCAATTCTCCGATCTGGAATGCGTACTGCTTGAATTGAGGATACGCCGTGGTCAGACTGGATACGCCGGGTTCCATAAATGTAGCGCCAAACTCAACCGAACCCGCGATGACCCGTTCAGCTCCAACGATCGATGCCACGTTGTCTTCCGGAATCCCGTTTTGCAGAGAACATACGACACTGTCTTCATGCAGATATGGAAGCAATTCTTTCAATACAGACTCATTGTACAATTGTTTCGTTAACAACAGCACAAGATCATATTGGCCAGACTTTTGTTCAGGGGTGATTGCCTTAACTTTGGCCTGAAACTCGGTCGTTCCGGTTACTTTTGCTCCTGTCTGATTCAGAACATCGACATGTTTCTGATACGCATCAATTAACTCCATATCCATTCCGCCATCTGCCAGATAAGCACCCACGATGGTTCCTAGTGACCCTGCACCTACAATTGCAATTCTCATATGTGTTGCCTCCTTATTTTTCGTCCAGATAGTTATATACAGGTTGGGCTGCATTCAAAGTTAAGTTCGTCAGGATATGCGAAGCGGACACCACTTCAAGCACTGGCAAATCTGCCAAAGGTGCAAGTGCATGCTCAAACAGTTGCAGGCGAGCTGGCCCAGTCCAAGCCTCCTTCACCTCGATATCGGTAATTTGGGTACGGATCAAGTCGCAGATGCGCAGATTCCCGGTATAATCTGTAGCAATTTTGATCATAAAATTGGGACGGCAGATTTCTTTTATCGCAAGCTCCTTGTCCATCTCCACATGTTTGAAACCCATCGTTGCTGTTGCTACGCGTAGTGAACCATAGTCGAGTGTGCCCACGAGTGTGTCAGAGTCCGTATACAGCTTGGGAGCACCGAGCTTTTTTGGATAGGCCGTTAATTCTCGTCCGCTCGCAATCGCGGGAAAGTTGTCCACGTACATGGAATGCACATAATCCCCATCTTCTCCATTGAACTGTACCGGAATAACCTGTCCAGCTTCGGTGTATGCGCCAAGTCCAGATACATCCGGCATCCACATCACTTCGAATTTCACGAGTGGTTCGGTGATTTGCAATGGCTCGGGAACGGCTGCGCGTAGAGCTTTTTCATCTGTTCGGTAGATAATATTCAGGTACTCACGGTTGACGAATTTATAAGGTGGCATGGGATATGCCGGAGCCGTTAAAGGTGTGTTCAGGTTTTTTGCAATATTGTGCACATCGATTTTCATGAAAAAGACACCGCCTTTACATTAATGATTGGTTGATTGTGTTATTTGTTTGCTATAAATAAAGTCTACAACTTTCTTTAAATTTAATATAATACATAATAAGTACTATATATATTTATTAAAATAAATAAGGGGTGTATATAAATGGAGCTGCTCCAACTAAAATATTTTCAAACTGTGGCTTATACGCAACATATCTCGAAAGCTGCTGCTCAGTTAAATATTGCCCAGCCTTCACTTAGTTTAACGATCAAGCGCCTGGAGGACGAAATTGGTACACCCCTCTTTCATCGAAAAGGCAGGAACATCGAATTGAATGCAGCGGGAGAAATTTTGCTGAAGCATGTCAACCGGATTTTTATTGAACTGGAAAATGCAAAGCTGGCCATCCACCAAAAAGATGACGAGCTGTCAAAGTTAATCCGTATTGCGATCTCGAATTCGAGGTTTCTATCGGGGCTAATTAGTGAATATATCGAAGTATGTCCAAGCGCTCAGCTCCATCAAGGGATTGCAAGCCGTAGTGATATTAGGATGCAGCTGAAAAAAGGAGATATTGATCTGGGGATCACGGGCCACCCCATTCAGGATGAGGAGATTGCAAGCCGTGTGCTTGTTGAGGAACATATTGTGCTTGTCCTGCCTTACGCCCACGCTTATGGCGCGGAAAAGGAAATTTCATTACATGCGGTTGCCAACGAACCTTTTCTGTCTCTCGCCAATAATGATGAATACAGCCGATTTACCACGATGTTATGTGAGAAGGCTGGTTTTGTTCCACATCTGGCTTTTGAGGTTGATTCACATACATTGGTCGAGATTATTAGGCTAGATCGGGGTGTTGCTTTGCTGCCGGTCTCCGTCTGTCGTAATCTTGGACTGCACTATGTACCCATTGCTGACGATGCCGTGGTTTATCCAATCAGCTTGTCATGGGTGAGACATCGAAACTTGTCGCCGTACTTGGCACAATTTCGTGACTTTATTGTCTCGTACTATGCATCGAATGCATCGATGTTTAAGATTTGAATAAGGAAGGTACTTGAACACGTACTAGTAACCAGCTTCTACCGCTTCATAGTAACAACAAAAAAGCCGCTAAATTAGCGGCTTAAGAATTTCAATATAACAATTCATGGTCTGATCTGCCCGATCCTCTTCTCTCTACTTCCATTATAACGTTTTTAAAAATTAGATAACAGACTGTTTTTTTCACCAGTGCCTGCACTATACTGCTAAATACAAATCTATAAAGTTGGGGTGTGTCATATGGACGACAAAAAAATGGTTTTAGATCCAGGTTCTTTTTTTCATGGTACCAAAGCAGAACTGAACATTGGCGATTTATTAGAGCCACAATTTTTATCCAATTATCAAGACAAAAAGTCAAATCACATTTACTTTACTGGAACATTAAATGCTGCCAAATGGGGTGCTGAACTTGCCAGATCGAGTGCAAAAGAAAGAATCTACATTGTCGAGCCATTAGGAGAATTCGAAAATGATCCCAACGTAACGGATAAGAGATTCCCGGGAAACCCTACGCGATCCTATCGTTCTAAATCTCCGTTAAAAATAGTTGCTGAATTAGCCTCATGGGAAAGACACACCGATGAAGAGATACATCATATGACTTCATCTCTGAAAAAGTTAAGTGATGAAGGAAAAAATGTAATCTATGATTAATGTATGAACGAGCTGATAATAAAAAAAGGAGTGGCCTGTTTTTGTAGGCCCTCCTTCTTTTGCTTTGCATGACATAATTATATTGTTTAATGGATTTGTATATCTTCGGTTTTGAGGTTAGAAGTATACATTCCATATTTCGGACGTTTAGAGGATCTCTCCATTCGATTCAATGACTTGTTTGTACCAGTAGAATGAATCTTTGCGTGTTCTATCCAGCGAACCATGACCCGCGTTGTCTTGATCAACATAGATAAAGCCATAACGTTTACCCATCTCGGATGTAGAGCAGCTGATAATATCAATGGGTCCCCAGCTGGTGAAACCCATTAGTTCCACACCGTCAGCTACCGCTTCTTTCATCTGCTCGATGTGGCTACGCAGGTAATCAATGCGATAAGGATCATGTACAGATCCGTCCTCTTCGAGCGTGTCCGTAGCGCCGAGCCCGTTCTCTACGATAAAGAGCGGCATACGATAACGATCATACAACCGGTTCAGCGCGATGCGAAGACCGATTGGATCGATTGGCCATCCCCACTCCGTGGCTTTCAGATGCGGGTTTTTGATCTGACTTACCAGCATACCAGAGTTGCTGTTGTCGTTCGGATCGTATTTACCGATATACGTCATGTAATAACTGAATGCAATAAAGTCAACGGTATTGTCGCGGATAATCGCATCATCTTCAGGTTCTTTCACCAGTTCAATGCCTTGCTCTTTAAAATATCTTTGCATGTAGGACGGGTACTCACCACGCGCCTGTACTTCCGGATAAAACAGGTTCATCTGATCTTCCTTCATGGTTTGCAGAGCATCTTCCGGTTTGCTGGATGCAGCGTATGTCTCCAGACGGCAGATCATACAGCCGATTTGGGCATTAGGCATTTTTTCTTTACCGCTTTTTACAGCCAGCGCACTAGCTACAAACTGATGATGTGTTGCCTGATAGGCTACCTGCTCCGGTGTACCTTTGATTTTATCTTCCAAAATTCCGCCGCCCGTATACAAGCTGGTCAGCATCATATTCATTTCATTAAAGGTGATCCAGTATTTTACTTTGTCTTTGTAACGATCAAACAGTGTGTTCGCAAATTTCAAATACAAATCAATCATCTCACGGCATTCCCAGCCGTTGTATTTGCGGGTTAACTCAATTGGCATTTCATAGTGTGAGATTGTGACCAGCGGCTCAATGCCATATTTCAACAATTCATCAAACACTTTATCATAGAAGGCAAGCCCTGCTTCATTTGGAACGGTTTCTTCTCCTGTCGGGAAAATTCTCGGCCAAGCGATGGAAAGACGGAATACTTTGAACCCCATCTCGGCAAACAATGCGATATCTTCTTTGTAACGGTGGTAGAAATCTACCCCATTGCGCTTCGGAAAATACACATTCGTACTGCCACTTAAATACTGTTCCAGTTCAACGGAGTTTACGTCAAACGTAAAATCTTTACCATTGCGGTCCTCATGCGGAATATATGGCGCCATGTCAGAGGTGGAAAGTCCTTTGCCGTCAGCATCAAATGCGCCTTCTAGCTGATTGGCAGCGGTAGCTCCGCCCCATAGGAATCCTTTAGGGAATGTGTGTTTTGTTGGTTGTGTCATGATGGTTTCTCTCCTTTTTTGTGTAAATATAACGTTAGATTTTAAAACTCACTGTACAATAGAAATCCTTCATTCGTTTTGTAATAAGCTTTTAACGAACGGTGAGCAGCAGCAATTCATTCATTGGAATCACCCCCTTCACCTGAACAGGGACTACATCAAGATAATCTGGCGTGTTGGCGACAATGACCGGGGTGATCAGATCTATACCTGCAGCTTGAATGCTCTCGATATCAAACTCCAACAGTAAATCTCCCTTGTTCACCCTCTGTCCGGTAACCACCTTTGCGTCAAAAAACTGACCTTTAAGTGACACGCTATTCAGTCCAACATGAATGAGAATATCGATTCCACTGGAGGAAGTCAGCATAATGGCATGTTTGCTCTTGGCAATCATTGTGACCGTTCCCTCAAAAGGTGCCGTTACACGGCCCTCTTTTGGATAAATAGCAATGCCTTTTCCCGTCATTTCTTCTGCAAACGTAGGATCAGGCAGTTCTTTAAGTAAGACCAGTTCACCAGTAAGCGGGCTGAATATTTCCCCTTTCTTTTCCTCAATCGAATGAACGCTTACAGGCGGGGGTGCAAGTTCTCGATTAGACCGATCTGTTGTTGGAGCTATAGTCGCTTTTTCTTCTGTTAACTCAGCTGCGCTTCCCTGCTCGGAGGAACTTGGCACAGCAGCTTGCTGCGTATTCGGTTCATCCCACTTAAGCAACAAGGTCACTGTAAAGGAAACAACAAAGCTGATGCCCACACCGATGAGTGCATACCAGAAATTCGCCATGCCCCCATTTGGACCAATGTATAAAGGCAGGGACAACAGACCCGGAACGGCAAAACCGAAACATTTTAACCCTACTGCTGTAATAAATCCACCGCCGGCTGCACCACCGATGATCGAAGCATAGAACGGCTTTTTCAGCTTCAACGTTACACCATAGATTGCAGGTTCTGTGATGCCCAGAAAAGCAGATATACCGCTGGATAAAGCAATCGATTTCATTGATTTGTTTTTGGTTTTGAGGAATACTGCCATTACGGCGCCAGCTTGACTCATATTAGCTACAAGGTTAAGCGGCAGTAACAGCACGTCGTAACCGAGCTTGCTCAAATTCTGTAATGTTCCCGGGAAAAACGCATAATGCATACCCGTCATAACGATCACTGGCATAAGTCCGCCTAGCACGATTCCTGTTAATGGGCCCGAGTGAGCAAAGAGCCAGGATGTACCGATCTCCAGATAGATGCCGATGTAATTACCAAGCGGCCCGATGGCGATTAACAGAATCGGAACCGTAATAACCAGCACGATCATTGATGTGAAAATCACCTTAACCGGACCAGGAATGAAGCGATCCACCCAGCGATGTACATAACTGAGAAGCCAAACTCCGAGGATAATCGGAATGACAAATTGGGTGTAATTCACGATTGACACGGGCAGTGACAGAAAACGAATCGGTTCCAGATGATTTTCCAAATATGCATTCAAAATGGTCGGGTATAATAATGTGCCTGCGAGGGTCAAGGCGATATATTCATTGACTTTAAACTTCCGTGCAGACGATACCGCAAGCAGGAAAGGCAAGAAATAAAAAGCCGCATTGGCTATGGACGCCAAAATCTGATATTCACCACTCGTCTCCTGAATCGCTCCCAAAGTCACAAGTAATGCGAGAATCCCCTTAAGCATCCCGGTGCCTACAATCGCTGGCAAAATCGGGGTGAAAATGCCCGAGATTGTGTCCAGTACTGCATTAATGCCTCTTGAACGTGGCGGTTCTGCTTCTGTCTGTGTTGTACCACCTTGTTTCAACTGATCCTCCAACTCTTCATAGACGGCAGCAACTTTGTTGCCAATCACAACCTGGAACTGATCGTTTTGGAATTGTGCCCCAAGGACACCATCCAGTGTACGAATCTGTTCAAGTTGCACTTTCTTTTCTTCACGCACATTAAAGCGCAATCGAGTGATACAATGCCAGGCTTGTGTAATATTTTCCTGCCCTCCTGTTAAACGGATGATTTCTTTGGACAACTCCTGGTGATTCATGCTGCTTCCTCCTTTTTTGGCGAAAAAAAAACCAAATGTAAACCCGCCCCGCTACAGTAGCGAAATCGGAAACATTTGGTGGTGCCTGATCGTATCAGTAACACTCCATATTGAATTCAACTTGGTGATGGTATCCCTTCCAAAAGCTGTATTGAGATCAACCCGCATCGGTACGGGATGTCACTCTCTCGATGTGAATCATAAGGTATACCATCTCATCGGGAGTAATTGTGAATCCGCGCTGTTGCTCCATTGCCTCCTTGATTTTGAGTGCGCATTGGAAACTATCAGGATAACGTTCCGACAATACATCATATAAAAACTGCTGATCCTTGAATGAGAGCACCTCCCGGTTCATTTGCCGAACGATGAAGTACCTCAGATGAGTGATGAATCTGGAAAAATCAGCAGACTCCTGATTCAATACCATTCCAAAATGATCTGTCATGATCCCTAAAATATCATTAATCATCTGTGTAATCTTGATCGTCTGGTTCATGCTACCGGAATCAAATTGCGAATTCACAAAATGAAGAGCAATGGAACTGGCCTCACCAGCAGGCAAAGTAACTAGAAAAGCTTCATTAATCCGTTGCACTGCCAATTCTCCCGCACGGTATTCCGCAGGATACAGGTGGCGGATATCCCAGTGAAGCGGATTTTGCATATCCACGCCTTTTCTGAAACGATCCAGAGCAAAATGAATATGATCTGCAAGCGTTAATAGAATGGAGTCATTCAGCTTTTTTCCGATCATCTCCCTGCCTTCTTCTATAATTTGATCCGTGATATCGATAACTTGCAGAGGGATATCGTTTAGAAATTGCTCAACTCGCTGATATTTATCATTCGAGCCGATTCGGAACGTTTTCTGTATCTGACTTTGCTCGATGGGCTGTCCCTTTACTTTTTTGAAGCCTACACCCGTCCCAATGACAATGACTTCACAGCCTTCGGCGTCTTCCGCCAGAGCGATGTTGTTGTTTAACGATTTTTTGAACCTCATGATGTTCTCACCCCCTATATGCAAAAAGCACCACCCTGGTCCGATACACAAGCAAACAAACTTGTGATATCCAGACTGTGGTGGTGCCTGATCGAATCAGTGACACTCCTTATTTAGCTGTATTCTAAACCAGCTATGTAATCGTTGTCAATACCATAACTCTGGAATGATGATCTGTTTCGTTTAAGTCAGTTGCTGCACTGTCTTATATAAATTGATAACAAAAGCCACTTTTTATACATTCGGAGTTTTGTTTTCCCTGGCCTCATCATAATAGTATCGAATTAAAATGTCTTGATCGTAGTTGCCAAACCCTTTGCCAAATAGCGTAACCCCCCCTCGGTCTGCTGCACCTTCTTCCGGCTTCAATCCAAACGTCCAATAGGTAGCTGTTTGCAGTTTCAGGTCCGAGATGGAAACATCCGAGATACGCTGACCATCGATAAACGTACCTTCATCATTGATACGAAGCACCTTCAGCACGCCATACTGATTAACATCTAACTTCCACCACAATGGCGTATGTTTACCTTTCCGATCTCCGAAGTCACCCGGGCTTGTCCATGTACCGAGATCATTACCGTTAAGCGTAAAACGGATATCTGATGGCCAGTTTTCATTGACCTTGGGCGCCTCCGAACTAAGTTCGAGTGAGATCTCAATCTCCCGAAGATACTGATCATTATGCAGATAATTGGGAATCTTATATTCCAGAAAACCTCGTGCCATCCAAAGAATTGCCGCGTTAACGCGATCGGGGTCCATGAAACAGGCGGGTGTGTCATATTGTCCGATCATTTGAGTCGTCGTTGCGAGCCCGCAGGTCGGCCATGCTTCATAATCTGTGTAATGCCCAACCGGGATGGATACTTCATGATAAGAAGCATCAGCGGGCTCGGCTGGCGACAATTGGATGGTCATAAACTCCTGCACGATAAAACAATATTTATAAGTCCCGCCATTCTCCCGTTTCATTCGGCTGCCTACAATGCCTGCCTTCTGCAACTTGCTAACATGTGTGCTCACAATGGCTTTGCTCAAATAAAGCTCTTGAGCGAGAGCATTAATATGCATTTCTCGGTTTTGCAGCAACAGGCGCACAATATTTAAACGGGCTTCACTGGCTAATGCCTCATAGATAAGCAGCGAAGATGCATCTGTTCCAAGCATCATAGAATCCACTTCCTTGATTTATATTCGATATCTCATTGGTGATCCAGCTTCTGTTCTGTGGGTTAATTCGATCTTGTTTATAAAGGGTTAGGATTCGCTATTTAGCGAACTCTGTAAAATGAACTTGCTCTGTATATTCGCATTATGATACATATTAGATAACAAATCAAATATATTGATTTTGCTTTTAGACGAATTCAATATAGGTTAGCGACATCATATGACACGACAAACGATGATATGGAATCACAAACCAAACTTATGGAGGTTTTCATTATGCTTAAATCCAAAATGCTGATCGATAAAGATTTTCAGATTGCTGAAGTAGACCCGCGTGTCTACGGTTCATTTATAGAACATCTGGGACGTGCCGTATATGGTGGTATTTATGATCCAGGTCATCCAACTGCGGATGCACAAGGCTTCCGTCAGGATGCGATTGAAGCGATTAAAGCACTCAATGTGCCCATCGTTCGTTATCCGGGCGGCAATTTCGTATCCGGTTACAACTGGGAAGATGGAGTTGGTCCAGTAGCTGAACGTAAACGCAGACTTGAGCTGGCATGGTGGACGATTGAAACCAATGCAGTGGGCACGAACGAATTTGCAGATTGGGCCAAGCTGGCAGGTACGGAAGTAATGATGGCTGTTAACTTGGGAACCCGGGGTATCGATGCAGCCCGAAATCTGGTTGAATACTGCAACCACCCATCCGGCACATACTGGAGTGACCTGCGTATCTCTCACGGATACAAAGACCCGCATAAATTCAAAACATGGTGCCTGGGTAATGAAATGGACGGTCCTTGGCAGATTGGTGCGATGACTGCGTATGAATATGGACGAATTGCCAATGAAACAGCTAAAGCGATGAAATGGGTTGATCCGGAGATTGAACTCGTTGCATGTGGCAGCTCCAGCCGTGACATGAAAACATTTGCAGATTGGGAAGCAACCGTGCTCGATCTTACCTATGAAAATGTAGACTACTTGTCTCTGCATCAGTATTACAATAACAACAAAGACAACACGTATGACTTCCTGGCGACCTCGCTGGATCTGGATCAATTTATTGATAGTGTGGCTTCGATCTGTGATTTTGTACAAGCGAAGAAACGTAGCAAAAAGAAATTGATGCTCTCTCTGGACGAATGGAATGTCTGGAAATCTATTGGCACTAGCCGTATGGAAGAACGCTGGCAGATTGCGCCTCCTGAGTTCGAAGATGTGTATACGCATGAAGATGCACTGGCAGTAGGCTGTTATCTGATTACCATTCTTAAACATGCTGACCGTGTAAAAATGGCTTGCCTTGCGCAGTTGATTAACACGATTGCACCAATCATGACCGAAAATAACGGAGCAATCTGGTTACAAACGACGTATTTCCCGTTCCTGCACGCTTCCAACTTCGGACGTGGAACCGTGTTGCGTTCTATCACATCTTCACCTAAGTACGATTCCAAAGATTTTACGGATGTACCTTATCTCGAATCCATCAGTGTACATGATGAAGAAAATGGCACCATCACAATCTTTGCGGTGAACAGACATCTCGATGAGTCAATGGAACTGAATATTGATCTTCGTTCCTTCGGAGAAACAACATTTGTGGAACACATTGTCCTGGAAAACAACGATCTGAAAGCAAGCAACACCAAAGAAAATCCACGTAACGTGTTGCCTCACAACGGCGGACATACAACCGTGGATCAAGGTAAAGTACAAGCTGTACTGAGCAAAGCGTCATGGAACGTGATCCGCTTGAAAACCAAACAAGCTTAATCGCGCAAGATCAAAAAGGAGCTGTCCCAAAAGGGTACCGACGGATAAGCCAGTCCCAAACGTTGAACGGAAAAGCCTTCAAAACCACCGCTAAAGTGGGTTTGAAGGCTTCTCTCTTGCTTGAACTCCTGTCTAAAGTGGGGGCTGAAAAATCATAACATGACTTTTGGGACAGCCCCTTTAACCTTGTGTTTTGTTGTATTAACAGCACTAACCAACCAGAGTGTGTCTGAATACGCTGGAGGAACCCAATTTTGCTGAATTTTTGTTCCATGCCAGGAAGTTTACCGCAGGCGTGCCGGAGCACGTCAGCAGCAGGGTCGAAAAGACGGTAAAAGATGCACTTCAGTGAGTTTCAAGACAGATTCTAGTATGTAGCTTAAATTCTAACGATCTCAGCGGAGCTTATTTGGCTCTATTGAGGTCATTTTTTATTCTAACGATCACAGCAGACGCTATTTTGGACAATTCGGCTTTTTTCAAGGTGAGATCTCGTGTTTTCAACAAAATAAGCTCTCTCAGGATCGTTAGAATTTTCAAAGCTCAATATCTATCCAAATCAGCTTCCTGGTGATCGTTAGCGCTTTTGGCTCGAAAAAACTTCCCTTTGCATGAAGTACGGAGAGCAACTTGCTATGATTAAAGAAATCTATCCTACATGTTATCTTACATTCTGCTTTTAAAGTTAATCGAACAGGCTTTGAGGATCATTTCTTGTTCCTGAAGAAATCGAACTTGATTACATAATCAAATAGTGACGTAATCGCAATCGCTCCAAGCGGTAACAATAAGTATACCCACCGGAGATTATTGGGAGATTCACCAGGTGGGGCATCCGTTAAAAAAGTATATAAAACAATGCAATATACTATGGCGACTACAATACCTGTTATGTTTCTGTTTTTCATTGCTGTATCCCACCTCTTGATCATAGAAATGTATTGCATATTGTATTTTACCTAAAAATATCATAACACTTATTTGGAATAATTTATCACTAATACTTAATAATACTCCAGCTACTCTAAAAGTCTGAATTCACTGAAGCTAGTTCCCTCTATTGAATCTTTATCATATTCCAGAAAAAACTTAAACGATAAAAAAGCCGCTATAATAGCGACTTAGGAGCGCTTACTTATCTTCTCTCCTTCTTACTACATCAACATGTTCTCGACACTACACTTGTTTACTCTTGTTACCCCCGTTGGGTTTCCGCTTCAGCTTCAGCCTCGTTTGCTTGAGCCTGGCTTGCAGGTGACACCAAACCTTGCACAGCACCCATAAACGGCTGGATTTGTTTAATCATGCCGTAGCCCATTTTCACGACAGGCACAAAACGCTGAATCATACCGAATAGACGCATACCGCCTCCAAGCATACCTCCGAAAGATCCTGCCCCGCCCAGTCCACCTAATAAAGAGCCCATCATCGGCATGAAAGATGACACTTGCGCTTGACGCGACGATCTACGGGAAGTTACTCGAGATGGAACGGATGACTTGCGGGAATGATTGACCTTTTTTCGGCTTGGGGAGGATGCGCTTTTACTTGCCCCGGTTGATTTGGATTTCATTTTACGAGTATTACTCCGTACAGCACCTGTTTTTCTTCCTGGAGTCGTTGAAGTTTGTGTTAATTTCCCTCCTCCGATAAGCTCTACGCCCTCGTTACTCACGCCAGAGATGTACCCGATGTACGTCTCACCATTATGAAGAGTCACGCAGACCGGACGATCCTTGAATCGTTTTGCCTTGACGTGTATTTCATTGGTCTTAGCCATGGAATTCACCTCACTCAACTTGATCTACTTTAATCTACGCGTTGGGTGGACGACTTGCCTGTGCGAATAGCGCATCCATGTGCTGAAAACAGGAAGATACAGGTACTGTCAACAAGGCTCATACCACACGTCTCACTATACCCAACCTAAATCATAAACAGCATTAACCGTCAGCAAAAAACCAACGATACCTACAATCCAGGCTGTAGCGTTCTGTGCATTGTTCCAAGTTCAAGTCCAACCGCGGCCAGGGCAAGCCCAATAAGTATAGTAATAGAGCTTCTGCTGGAAACCGTTTCTCCCGTAACACGCGCCCTCCATTTTAAAATATAACCTTCCCCACTTACTGCACGTTCCGCCGCACGTGCACGAGATTTTTTTGTATCCATGAGTTGGCTTATGACCATTAACAATATACCTATCACCAGTTGTCCTAACAGAAAGGGCTGAGATTCCAGTAGGGGTGCATATTGGTTCACAAATGAATCCGTTCCAAACATGATGATGAGGCCTATAACAAAGTAACACCCGGACACTGTGAATAAATAGATCAAAAACCGATCTACTCGAACACGCCCGGGTGTCATCAGTAACCAGATAGGAATTAAAAGAGTACCCACACTTGTTGAATCAATTAATGCCAGCAATACAAGAGTAGATAATAGTGCTGTCAACGTCATTGTGTTCCTCGCTCTCTTTGTCGTTTTAACTTGCTTACTAGAACAAAATGTAGAACATAGAACAGAACCCTCACATGCAAAGTGCAGTTATCCTGGCCCCAGCTGGGACTTCTTCTCACAGACAGCCTTTGCACCGCTCCCTCGGGACTTATGAGATGCAACTAATTCCCCATCATACCAAATGGAACAGCTTATCCAACTTGCACTGTCATCTGCTTTTGCCCTAACGCGAGTTGAGAGCAGAGGAATAAACGTATCTTTGGGAATAATAAATCTCTCTTGATATGGAACTTCAATCGTATCCCAATATACACTCTCCGGATTTTTCCGAGCATTAATCTCTACTTCCAGATTAGCTGCCGATTTAACATCACTTTCAACAAGCACCTCAACGACGATTCCATCGGAATCATGCGCTGTATTTCGTTTGGACTCTTCACGAGTCAGTTCATCATTCACTGTATTTGCTGTCATTCCACACGCAGTTAATAACATGAGCAGACCTGAGAACAAGAAAGGAACCCATCTATTCTTACGTTTAATGCCGTTTTGTTTACTTCCCTTCATGAGCGTTCCCCTCTCTTTCTTTGAGAAAAAAGCGGATCATCTCATCAATGTAAGACATGAATTCATGATCCATGCCCAATACCACGGGCTCAGCAGCATCTCCTGGTTTAATAAGCTCCCAATATTTATCAAGCAGTTTTTCATCACGATCAAATAGCTCTAACGCCATCTCATACAATTGGCCAGCAATGGCCTGGACTTCCGAAGAATAAGGAGATAAAGACATCATCGATTGTACACGTTGAAAAATAGTTAAAAGTTCTTCCATTCGCTTATCGCCACTTCCAAGAATAGGGAGACGATTCAGTATATCCATTTCCCTTGATGATAACTCTAAATCATCACTGAATTCGGGACGAATTATCCCTTCAGAGAGCGGCCGATCTTCCATTTGGGAAATAATTTGCAATAAACTTTCGAGATCGCTCATTCCTCCAAATTTCAACGTATGAAGGGTTGATCGAAGATAATATTGCTTCCGGCTTAACTCTTCTTTTTTCAGTTCAATCAGCTCTATTTGTTCGTTTAAAGAGGTCACCCAGTTTTCATGTTCTCCCTTATTTTCTTGGTTCTGAAACAGTTCTTTAATCTGTTCTAATGTATAGCCAATGGACTTCAACAGAAGAATTTTTTGCAGGCGAAGAATGGCACTTTCATCATAGTATCGATACCCATTTTCCGTAATGAGTGTCGGTTGTAACAGCTCGATCTGTTCATAATAATGAAGTGTTCTTTTACTGATATTTGTTTTTTTTGCTAATTCACCGATCAGGATCATGCTCACCTCTCCTTCCTGAGAACATTATAAACAATAACGTGTACGTTAGGGTAAAGCCCTAAAATCTCAATGAATGACCACTTCTCAACAAAAACAAAAAAAGACGATGCTGGCATCGTCCCCGCTGTGATACAGTCCTTCTCTCTCCTTGAATTTTTATTCTATCGATGTGCTTGCTGTACCTTGGTATAATATCTTTCATATTCCTTGGTCATCGTGTACCGATTAATTCCTTTGCTAACCTGCACGGCCTTCGCGGCAAACACCTCGGCTTGCTGGTGATGATTCAGCTTACGTTCAATTTCGGCTAGAAGTGCAAAACGCATCCACTCTCTTTTGATGGAACTTAAATGCTCTTTGGCTCGTTCACTCTCCCATTCCTCAATAAGGATGAATGTTTCGTAATATGTACGGTAATCGGATTTGCGCATCTCGCGCACAGCTTTTCTTACGGTAAACAAATCCTTACGGTAAGCACCATAGGCTGCCTGATAGTTGGATTTTGTTGACTTGCTGGCCGACGTATTACTCATCAGCTTTTCCATCGTTAACTCAACTTCTTCGTCCAATCTGTTGGCTGTTGCATAGAAAATATAAATGTAAGGCGTGCTTTGTTTTTTTCGTAAAAAAGATTCCAAGCGATCCATGCGCGTTTCCCAGGCCATCGGATATAAAATATAAATACTAAAAAAAATAAGTACTGCGAAAAGCGAAGTGCTAAACACTAGAAATATCGATTGATCATTCAATAACATCACAACTGCATAAACAAAAACTGCAGCATAAAAAACGAATTCCCGCCTGCTCATTCCCAGCTTTCAATCCTTTCCAAATGGTTTTAAAAAAAAATGGTGATGAAGTTATTATTATACCAGAAGTAAAACGACCTTCTGGGACAAAATCTTTAATTTCGGTTCGTACGATTTGATATGCGAACTAATTATCGATATAGTGTGAATCAGTTCACACTATCTGTGGAGGTGAGTAATCTATCCCTAAAAATTCGTTCTTTCGTTTAGAGGAAGCAAGGCGTGAGGAAATATCTGATAGCGCTATGCATCTTTTTGTTGATCATCCATACGAGGATATAACGATGAAGATGGTTTTCGATCGTTTGTCTATGCATCCCGGAACATTTTATCGATATTTTAAGGACAAAGATGATCTTTATTGTCTCTTAATACGTAATGTGACCCAGAAAAGAGCTGCGTATTTTAATAACAATAATGAGGATTTCCTTAACCAGTTTTTCCTCACCAGCTTATTTGGAAACGTTAATGGCATGGTTACCGAGCCACTGAATGAGTTGGAAATCAAACTCACAGAAACATTTTTAAATATTCCTGAGAACGTTTTACTTAAAGTGTATCTGAATGTGCTAAAGGGCCAATCATTCCCCTTAATGAAAGATATTTTACGCCGAATGAGGGTTGACGGTTATCTCCGACCTGATCTTGACGATGATTTGATTTCTTTTATGTTTGAGTCCATGCAGTTTAATTTAGTCATGTTTTTCAGAGAATTTGATATTAAGGATTCCAAACTGCAGCTCAAGATTAGCAGGTACTTTAGTGATTTTATGGGTCATGGACTGCTTGAAGATCATAAATATGCTGAAGTGGTTAGCGATTTCACGAAAGCCAAGGAGTAGATATGAATTAGGGGGGAACACGAAGATGAAAACCTATGACTCATTTCCAGAGCCTATTGGCGGATATACGGTCGGTCGAACCCAGATGGACTTTGAGTATACAGCATCAGATGACTCCATAAGAGAACTGACGGCCTTTGTATACTATCCTTCCGACAGCTGCGAAGATAAGTCGACTTCCACATCCATGTTTCCCGAAGTTTACAAAATGTTTACTGAGCAACCTCTTTTCACTGCATATCTTGAAGGGAAGGAATTTTTCTCTATAGATATCAAGACCCAGTGTTATGACAGCCTTGCTCTCTCCGGGAAACAAAAGCGCTATCCGGTTTTGTTCTATGTTTGTGGCGGTGGTGGTTCTCCAGAATGGGGTACCGTGATCTGCACAGACCTGGCAAGCATAGGATATGTTGTGGTAAGCATCTGCCATCCAAATAGCACGATGTATAAGCGAAAAGATGGGCGCCTGTTTAATGTATCCAAGGATTTTTCGGATGTTATTATGGCGTTTTCTGAAGATCCGGAGATGCTGGCGTTAGCTGGTAAAATGGAGATGCGGCCTGACGATGAAACGGCCATTGAGATGTGCCGTAACGTGCTTGCACTTCCGATCCTTGCCAAGTTAACAAAGTATAGTGAATTACAGGCAGAGGATGTAAGATATGTGGCCGATTATCTTTACAATCTGGACACTGGAGAGTTGAATTCCATCTTTAAGGACCGACTGTTGCTAGACATTGGCATTGGCATGGGCATCGTCGGACATTCTTATGGAGGGCTTACGACGGCGATGATTTGCCGGGACGACAACCGGTTCGCCTGTGGGATTGGCCTAGATAGTGGTGCGTTCGGCCTTCTTGACAGCGACCTTAAAAAAACCTTCTTGCTCCTGTTTTGTGAACCAAACTATAACATGAATGCGATAATTGGCGCTAACAACAGCATGGAAACCTTTTATTTCTCTGTTGACCGTGTTGCGCATTTAGATTACTGCGACATCTTGTTTACTCATGTTAATGAGAAACTCAGAGGCGAACGGGATGCCATGGAGATGCGAAATCTCGTTACAGATTATACGAAGAACTTTTTTGATCAGTACATACTGCAGAAGGCAGCAAATGTGGAAAGTCTGGCATACGATGGCGTGGACTTGATCAAGAAGAACAGCAACAAGTGAAATAACACACTTGAACGCCACATAAGATCACAGAGTTAAATCAATAAAAGCATAATTTAGCATAAAAAGACCGTGTACCTATATGATACAAGCTCTTTTCTATACAATGGCCTTGAACATGACGCAGTACAAATTACAAATTGACCCTTTGAGACTCTCTCCATATTTTTAACCTAATAGCGTTTTTAAATGACATCTTTACAACGCCTTTTTCGTCAAAAATTCCTCGATCTCATCCATATAACCTTCCGTAGTTATACTTCTTGGGGCAAACAGAAAACGCAGTCCCATTTTCCATTCGGACCCGGCGATGGAGGTCGGTAACATGGAATGTTCCGTATGTTGGAACGTTTTTATATGAAGTAAATAAGAGGGGTGGATCTCTTGACGATAGGTATGCTCCGTATCTTGAATGTCCACATTAACGTCATCTTCTCCAAGCAGCAGCAACACCGGACTTTTGAAATAACGCAGACTCTCGGTAGCATCCGAATTAAAGTTTTTGCTGACAAAGCTCCAGCGTTCGCGGGACATCGGTTCTTCGCCTTTTCGAATATGCTTGGTATATTCCTCATAAGTGCCATAATCTTTTAAAATATCTTTAATCTGACTATCGTATTTCACCTGAGCTTCAATCTCCTGTTGTGTATGCCCGTCCTTGGCCATCTGACTCCGCGTATTGTATTCCCCTTGCTTCAGCCAATTGATGGCTGGTGAGACCAGAATGCTGAATGCGAGCTGTTCCTTGCCTGCAAGCTTGGGAATGACCCAGCCGGCCTGACTTGCTCCCCATACACCAATCCGGGAACCGTCAATCATCGGCTGTTGTTTCGCCCAAGCGATTGCCTGCTGCGCCTCAATAACACGGTCATCGATACTCTGATCCAGCCAGTTTCCTTCTGAACCTCCAATACCACGTTTGTCCAGTGACAAGGATGCATAACCGAGCGAGGCAAGGCGTTCCCACAGCGGTTTGTAACCTTCACTATGCGTTGCATCGATGGGACCATCTCCGTGGATAAAGAGCACCATGCCAAGTTTTTCTGTCCCGGTATCCTTTTTAGGCAGTGTGAGAATACCTGTTAATTTCCCTTGCGGGGTATGAATCTCCACGGATCGCTCGACCATGTTATAGTCCTGCTGTGCAACGATATATGCACCTGTACCCGCAAATAATACAATGATGATAAGGAATGAAATCCAGATTTTTTTGTGTTTAAACATATGCGGTTTCAATGTTGTTGTCTCCTTTGCGGGTCATGTAGTTCCATTGATGTTCACCAAGCAGCAGGGCAGTTAACAAGCTGTTCGTGCTGTTTTGTTTGCGAAAATGATACCGTTCATACATCTGCATCGCTTTCTGGTTCTGACGAGCTACATGCAGACTGAGATAAGTTAGCTGCTTCGTTTGAAGCATATATTGCTGTGCCCGTGCGAGCAGCTGTCTGCCCACACCTTTCCCTTGACGATGTGGATGTACAACGATGTCTTCGATATAACACTCTCCTGCTTCAGGCTCATGTTTGAGCAGATGTATACATGACATGATATGAAGCAACCTCCAGCACCCGGTGTGACTGCGCATGCTCCACCATTGAATCGGGGCAGTATCAACCTTTCGGACAATCTCATGTCCCTTCCACTTCAGAGCCATCGTACCTATGAGCACATCATTCTCCAGCGCTGCGAACCGCACACCAACTGCCTGATGCGGACTGGAAAGTAATAATTGCTCAAAGACTAAAGCCAGGTCCGCTGTAGATATGGAAGATGATTTCTGGAATTTGTGTCCGAATCCATATGCCATCAGCTGTGCCGCAGCCGGATACAGCTCAGAAGTTATAGGTTGGATTCGAACGAGATTCGTTTGATCAAGTCTGCTGTTCATGAGATTCGTCTCGCTGAGATCTGTGTTGAACAGATGGCTCATTACTCGTTCGCCTCCGGATTCGAAACATACGAGAGAAGCTCATAATGGAGCAGTTCTGGTGTGAACAGGGATAAGTATGATTTTTCCACCATGATCAACGGCCCTGAGCATAGGTAACCCATATCTTCAGCATAAGCATAGAGCTCCTGAATGGTTGTGGCGAGTTGTTCTTCATTTTGTACAAAAAGCGTACGGGACAGATATGCACCGGCAGGCAGCATTAAATCACTCTCCCTTTTCTCTCCTTGCGTATACAAGCCGACGATGCCTGAATCGTTGTACACATAATGAATATCCGCTTCGAACAGATTGGAAATGTTGCTCCGGTACTCGACTAACTTTTGGGTACTCAGACTTTCAGCATCCTGCATCTCAAACCACAGAGACAATGGAACTTCATCACGGTGAATGATCCTATACGCATCTTTCTCTGTCTGGGAGGATCTCTGAAAAATGGACTCTTTTTCCTCAAGTAACTTCTCAATAAAATGTTTGGTGTCCTGCAGCCTTCGGATCTCCGCCTCTGTATTGGTCAGCGCCTGACGAAAAATCGGAGTGATCTGCTCTGCATTAAGGTGGGACAGGCATTCTTGAATCACTTGCACAGACAAGCCCATCTTACGCAGCAACAAAATATGAGCTAAACGGTACACCTCATCCATTCCATACATTCGATATTGATTTTCACCGGTATATGCTGGGGTCAGCACCCCTTTTTCTTCAAAATAACGAATCTGATGTACCGATACTTGCATAAGTTTGGCCAGCTCACTAATTGTAATTTCATCCTTCATTCCACTCATCATGATCTCCACCTTTGTTGTCCTATCTGTGAACAGCATAAACCCTAGGTCAAACCTAAGGTCAAGACTAATTTTTAATTCATTCATAATGATCCTTCGGCAATGTTGAGTTCAACGCAAAAAAAGCCGCGATAAGCGGCTTTTCATCACAGAGCTAGGCTCCTTGTTCTCCAATCATTTGCAGTTCAATTTGTTTCATCTCATAAAAATAACCCTTACGCTCCATCAACTCCTTGAACGAGCCTGTTTCGACAATCTGTCCTTGATCCATCACTATGATCTGATCCATTTGTTCAAGCCCCGTCAGCCGATGACAGATCAACAGAACGGTATCATCTGTTGCTTCTGCTAGCAGATGCTGCAATACACGTGCTTCTGTAACATAGTCCAGCGAAGAGGTCGGTTCATCGAGCAACCATATGCTCCCCTTACGCAACATAGCACGGGCCAGCGCCAGCCGCTGCTTCTCGCCATCGGACAGATTTTCTCCTTTTTCGTATACCAGATCGTTTAAGGACACATGAACTAGTTGAACGTTATGCAGTACAGCCACTAGTTGTTCATCAGAATGTTGCTCCCCGCTAAGCAGCAAGTTGTCCCGAATCGTCCCCCTGAAAAAGTGACTTTGTTGCAAAACAACATGGGTATTCTGCCAGATGCTCGCTTCATCCAGTTCATTCACCGAAATGTCGTTGAATAATACTTCACCCGAAGCCGGTGTCCGTAATTTGAGAAGTACATCGAGAATGGTTGATTTCCCTGAACCACTAGATCCAACAATGGCCGTTTTAGAGCCAGATGGAACATGCAGAGACACTTCATTCAATGCAGGTCTCCATTCTCCTTCATATTGAACAGTGACCTTGCTTAATTGGATCGCAACAGCTTCCCCATGCATAGATAACTGCCCTTTAGGCTGGGAAGCTTGTTTGTCGGATAGCCTTACCGTCTCAGCTAATCGTTTTGCAGCATGTTCGCTATCCTGCTTATACGATGGTAATACAGCCATAGCAGCAGATTCTTCAAACATGGTTTGTGTCGCCAGGATCAGCATAGCTAGAAATACACCCGCAAAGACCCCATCAGCAATAAGAAAAGCACTCAGTACAAGCACACCCCATGTGACCAGATAGGTAACAAAAATATGCATGGATTGTCCAAAAAGTAATTGACCGGCTGCCCGTTGCTGTTTGGCTGCGAGTACAGCCGAATCCTGCTGAAGCTGCTGCTCGCGCTGTGCCAGTTGTCCATATACTTTCAAATCACGGAATCCGTATAACACTTCGGTTACCTCTGTAGAGAGCTTTGCACGCTGCTGGCTCACATGCTCACTAATTTTGCGCTGTCCGATCAGTACCAGGCTTGGTACAACAAAGGCTGTAATCAGCATGCCAATGACGAGCAAACATGCAATCCAGAATGAAAAAACGGCCGTAAACAGAACGGTGCTTAAAAATACCATGACTACCATGATCGGTGGATACGCTACACGCAGAAAATAATGTTGCAAACTCTCCACATCACCAACGATGCGTGCGAGCAGATCTCCGCTTCGGTTTTTGTTGAATATCCCTGGTGTAATAGGAATAAGCTTGGCAAAAAACGAGGTGCGTAAACGGCTGAGGATGGAGAACGTCGCCCGGTGAGAAGCGAGTCGCTCTCCATAACGGCTTGCTGCACGCAGGAATCCAAGCAGTTTGACCATCGACGTGAGTACAATCAACGTGTACAAAGGCGGTGCAAATACCGTTTGCGAGATCAGATACCCACTAGCGGAGAAGAGGGCCACACCTGCTGTGCCAGCTATGAATCCGCACAGGATCGAGAGCAGAATATCTTTGCGCTCCTGCATCATGGCCTTGGACAAAACAGCTAACTCTTTCATGCGATCCCTCCTGTTCTCTGCACTTGTACCATCTCGGCATATGCAGGTACACGCTCCAGCAGTTCCTGATGAGTTCCTGAATCTGCAAGTGTACCGGCCGACATAAACCAAATCTGATCAGCATGCTGAATCGTATATAAGCGGTGAGCTACCGTAATCATCGTTGCTTGCTGTGACAATAATGCGATGGAACGTTGCAGAATCTGTTCGGTGCGCAGGTCAAGTCCAACCGTTGGTTCATCGAATAAAATAACAGCAGGCTGCTTCAGGAAAGCACGAGCCAATGCTAATCTTTGTTTTTCTCCACCTGACAACCCCCGACCCGCTTCCCCGACAGGAGTGTCCAGTCCTTTATCAAGTTGAGCAATAAGGGCAGCAAGTCCTGCGCGTTCAGCCGCCTTTTCAATGTCAGCCCGGGATACATCGCCGCCTGCACCAAGCGCTATATTTTCAGCCAATGTGCCTGCAAAAATATAAGGATGCTGTGTAATATAACTGACCTGTTTAAACCATTCTGCCTCGTGCACCTGTGAAAGCGGCCTGCCGTTCATGCAAACTTCTCCCGATGTGGGTTGTAATAACCCGGAAATAAGGTTCATCAACGTTGTTTTACCTGAACCGCTTTGGCCAACAATCGCTATATGTTCTCCAGCTTTAACCGATACCTCTCCCGTTTCAAGTGTAAATGAGCCAGGTGCATAGTGAAAACGTACATTTTTCAATTCAATGAATGACGGTATTACTAGCTTAGTTGACGATGGAACAGTCGGAAAATGTGGATGTGACGGCTTCTCCGCCTCTTCTTCGGGCGATGAAGGTGTACTCGATTGAGCGCTCTCCTCAAGCATTTGCTCAACCTTGCGAATGGCGCCCATGCTGGTTCGGCCACTGTGAAAAGCAGTCCCCGTATTTTTTAACAAGCTGTAGAATTCCGGAACAAGTAATAACACCAGAAAGGCGGTATGGAATGTCATCGATTTGAACACAAGCAGCTGAATGGCAAGTTCGAGCGCGACTATACCGATACTTAACATCACAATCGCTTCCAGCATGAAGGTGTTCGTAAATGCAATTTTCAGAATGCCCATTGTGGCATCCCGATAGCCCAGACTACTGCGTTCGATCTGCTGCTGTTGACGGCTAGCTCGTCCATATATTTTCAACGTAACCAGACCTTGAAGCGAATCCAGAAACGTACCCGAGAACTCAGCCAGCTGTGCATATTTTTCTTCGGATTTGTTCTTGGTCTGCAAGCCGACCAGAATCATAAACAACGGGATAAATGGCGCTGTACACAACAGAATCCAACCTGTATTGGCATGTAGCGTGAAGGCAACAACCAGAATCAGGATCGGAATGATCGATGCTTCCATCATGCGAGGCATATACTGACTGAAATAGCTGTCACCCTCATCCACGGCATCCAGTGCAACACTCACCTTACCTCCGGTCTGTCCCTGCAATGAGGAGAACATCGAAGCTCGGGTCAGGTTCTGCAGCACCTTGGATCTCATCTCTGTTTTGGCACGTGCAGCCATGTACAAGCCAACTTTCCCATTGCCGTAAGTTAACAGCGTGCGTAGAGCCATAACAGCCAGCAATATGCCAAGTAGCAGTGTGATGGATGAAAAAGAGGCTTTTTCCACAAAAATACGCTGCACGGCTTCGGCCATGAACACAGCCTGGGTTACCATTGCTGCACCAAGAGCCAGTGAAAAGGCCATAAGGAGAAGTCTGCTTTTCCGAAGTGAAGACATCTGCTGTTGAATCAGAAGCGATTTTTGCCGACCGGACTGTTTTCCTTGAGGTTTGATTTGCTGTTTCCTTTGCCTTTTCACAAGACGACCCTCCTTTTATTTCTTGCCTTTGACATAATCCGCATCAAACAGGAACAATTTGAACACCAGAATCAGAGATGGAATCAGCAGGCATAGTCCCCCGATAAATACAACGACAAGCGCGAAACCCATGGCTGGTGAGGTGGCACTGCTCTGAATCGTGATATACGGATCAAGAATGTACGGATACTGACCGATACCATAGGCAAAAAAGGCACAGAAAAATTGCAGCATGATACAAATAAAAGCAAGCCCGTAACGACGCTCGTTATGCAGCAGCCACATGGCTACCATGAAGAAAGCGACGGATAAGGCGAGCAGCCACCAGAGATCCATCATATTTTGAAAGTGACGCTCATTGTGTTGACCCAGATATATAAAAGCAGTCAGTGCCAGAATAATGGTTGGTGTACTCCAGAATAAAGAATAATTCCGCATGAGTTTCAAGGCACCCTTATCTTCTGCCCGTGATGCATAGAAGGTCAGAAAGGTTCCGCTAATAAACAATACAGATACAATTGCCAATCCAACGATACTCCAGGATAACGGATTGGTGAACAACGCCCAGTAAT
The DNA here is from genome assembly GCF_051136285.1 of Paenibacillus amylolyticus. GTDB lineage: Bacteria > Bacillota > Bacilli > Paenibacillales > Paenibacillaceae > Paenibacillus > Paenibacillus amylolyticus_F. The sequence goes on from NZ_CP194938.1 coordinate 537,777, forward strand.
CCAGCGAAACCGTCTCTCCCTGTTTCAGAATGAAGCCACCCTCGGACAACGTCAGGGCTACCGATAGCGATGCCGGAATCAACAACCCTGTAGCTCCGTATAAAAACAGATACACGATGTTGTTCTTGGAACCGTAATTCTCAAACGCATAGAACGAGCCGCGAATAGCAAGTAGAATTACGGCGATGCTTCCAGGGACAATCAATGCTGCGCCATAATAAGAAGCTGTATCCGGGAAAAATCCGACGATTCCAATATAGAAAAAGACAAAAAATACATTCGTAATCTCCCAGACTGGCGATAGATAACGAGAGATCAAACGATTGATCAGATGATCCTGTTTCGTCAAACGTGCATAAAAGGCAAAAAATCCAGCCCCGAAATCAATCGAAGCGATGATCAGATATCCATAAAGGAACAGCCAGAGCACAGAAATACCAACCAATTCATAACTCATTGGGCATGTCCTCCATTCTCTGTACTTGCCGCAGTCTTATCTTGTTTGGCTTGTAACCATTTCTCCATTTCAAGCTCAGCAGGATTGTTATTGAACAATCGCTTCAACACGAGAGCACAGATCACACCAAGTACAATATACAGAAGTAAAAAGACAAAAAATAAAATTCGTACACTCGGCGATGAGGTCGCCGCTTCTTCTACCCGCATGTACCCTCGAATGATCCACGGCTGCCGCCCGACTTCAGCATAGAACCAACCCATCTCTACAGCGAGAAAAGCAAGCGGTGCACTTAGAGCAACAAGACGAAGTAACCATTTATTCAGCGGATTACGTTTCTTCCATAACACAAACAGAAAATATAAACTGGAGATAGCGAGCAGAGCGAATCCAATGCCAGCCATCAGATCGAATAGATAATGCACCAGCAGTGGCGGTTGTTCATCGGGTGGAAATTCGTTCAGCCCGGTGACCTCGGCATTGAAGTCTCCGAAGGCCAGAAAACTGAGCAGCTTGGGCAGATGTAACGCACCTATAATCTCATGCTCCGCATTCAGCCACCCGAGCAGAATCAAATCTGCGCCGCTCTCTGTTTCGAAATGCCATTCTGCGGCTGCCAGCTTCTCCGGCTGGTGTTCAGCCAGAAACTTGGCAGATACATCGCCAGCAAGTGAATTGAGCAAACTGAATACCAAAACAACGGCCATCATCAGGTTCAAGCCTTTTTTGTGGTACGCAGATGCTCCTCTTCTCAACATCGCCAGAGCCGCGATCCCGGCTAGTAAAGCGGCTCCTGTCAAATAAGCAGAGCTTAATACATGGAACACCTTGGAGAACGTTGCAGTATTCAGCATCGCTTGCACAGGGTTAACGGCCATAAATTGGCCAGCCTCCATGACAAAGCCTTGGGGTTGGTTCATGAACCCGTTCACGGTTGTAATGAAAACCGCAGACATCCCCGCTCCCAGAACAACAGGAATAGTCAGCAGCCAGTGGATATACGGGTTCTTGAATCGATCCCATGTATAGAGATAAATGCCGAGGAAGATCGCTTCGAAAAAGAAGGCGAACACCTCCATAAATAATGGCAATGCGATGACATTACCAGCCAGCTTCATAAAATTCGGCCATACCAGGGCTAGCTGCAAAGATATCGCTGTACCTGTCACCACCCCTACGGCCACCGAAATGACAAATCCTCTTGACCACCTCTTCGCCATAAGTATGTAATGCGGGTCTTTCTTCCGAATGCCGATGAATTCTGCTATCGCAATCATTAAGGGGATCCCCACACCGATGGTTGCAAAAATAACATGAAACGCAAGCGTTAAACCGGTTACGAGTCTACTCCATAACACTGTATCGATTGCCATTTTATACTGCCTCCTCTCAAACCCTATTCATTGCTGCTTCTGAACTAAAGATGTTTACACGTGCACTCCGATGACAGAATAACCCTCCAATCGCTGTTACCCCCAGATTTCTTTGATCCTAATTATTTAGAGGGGAAATCCGGTGATAGAGGCGACCGCTTCGCTTTTCCAGCTTTTTTCTGTCCTCTCCGTTTATGTGTAAACAAGCTGTGCGATTTGTTAAGACCTATCAGTTGAATAGTCCATTTTGAGATAGGCAAAACGAGTCCAATACATTATGAGAAAAAAATCACAAATGAGATGACAAAGATAGGTTGCCACACGCCTAGTGTATTTAATCCTGCAAACGTAGGACGATATTTCAAGGTCGAATTCCTTATATCCCCTGATCACACAGCGTCTTAGTCCTAGGCTTAGACCTATTAATCAAAATTATTATATCCTCAATTTTAAGCAATTCAATCGCTGACACGTCTTTGTTTACAAACGTTCAAGAAAGACTCAATTCTTTCTGACAACTTCGTGAAATTAAGCACAACTACCCTTTGGGGCTATTGCTTTATTAGACTCGGACGTGGTAATAAGCCCTCCTACTACACTAAAATGTTACAGATTATGCTGTCACTCATGATGATAACGAATTAACTGTGTTACACTTAGGTTACTTCACTGTCCTCGGACAGAGAAAAAAATGACATAAATACGAGCAATGATGCAAGGAGACGTGCCATTGAATATGTTTAAAGAGCAATTTGATCATAGATCGGAGACCGAAAGGCTGGTGATTCGGCCATTGCAAAATGAAGATTACGAGAACTGGCTGCACGAATTCGAGCGCAGATCTCCTTCCCAACATAGACACGACCCTGGAAAAATGGATATGAGCGAATGTACACTGGAATGGTTTGAGCGTTTAGTAGCGCGACATCAGGAACTGGCACGTAACGATAAAGTATATGTCTTGGGGGTATTCCGCAAAGAAGACGGCACTCATCTAGGTATGATTGATATAGCCACCTTGGCGAGAGAGCCTTTTCAGTGGGCAAGTTTTGGGTACACTATTCACAATCAGCACTGGAAAAAAGGGTACGGTAAAGAAGCGGTAAGCGAATTGCTTCGCATTGCAGCTGACTCTTTGAAATTCCACCGTTTGGAGGCACATATCAACCTGGATAATACTCCCTCGATCAAGCTCGCTGAAAGTGTAGGTTTGGAATTCGAATGTATCCGCAAAGGTTTTATTTATGAACATGAGGAATGGACGGATCATCTGGTTTATTTCAAGAACCTGTATTAAAGAGTCCTATTTATTTGAACACAGATAACCTAAAAAAAGCAGCTGCCTCCTAGGGCAACTGCTTTTTTATTTCTATATCAGAACAGACCAAGTGAAATCCAAAAATACGCCTTCCTTCACCAGGTAAATTCAGATCAGGGTATGCACTGTTTTTATTATCTACTCATATTCACATGTATTAATGTGACTTTTATGAAATACAGCCCTCGGGGAAATTGCAATAACACATGGATAAATGTACTAATTCTACTGTTATCTTTTTCCTGAGTCAGTTACACCCGCTGAACAGCCATTTCATTTAAGATATACTTTACCTCGTAGGTACCCTCTTTTAATTCGGATTGAATGAATGACTCTACGTCATCCTTTTCCACATCATACAACACTTCAATTTCTTTGGAGAACAAAAGGTTTCCTTCCTTAATTTTGTGAGACAATGCAGCGATCTTCTTCGGCTTCGGCGCTTCACCCAGAATCTGTTGCAGCGCTTGAACGTAGGTTTCCAGAGGGCGAGCCCCAACCACTTTGACGCCTTGCTGCTCCTCGTTCACAATAATAATGGAAGGGAAACCTCGTACGCCTAACCGGGCAGTCATCTCGAAGTCTTCTTCCAACAAGTCTTGTGCAGATTGCTGAGTAGCACTGTCCACGATTTCTTTTCCATTCAGCCCTAGCCCATTCACAAGCTCAATCAGTACGTCATCTTCTCCAATATTTCGATTCATTGCAAACACAGCTTCTCGCGCAACTCTCAGAAAGGCATGTTCTTTCCCAGGATGCATACGCTCTAAGACTTTAAATACGCGAGAAGGCGGATAGGAAGACTGGATCGGGTTCTCAAGCCAGAGGGAACCGTCAATCGGCATACGTGAATGCTCGCCTACTTCTCTCCAATGCCCCGCTACATCTTCAGGTTTCTGAATGCCGTTTGCCCCATCCGAGAACCCTTCCCAGCTTGCTAACAGACCACCCATTTTGGTTTCCACATTAAAATAACGACCGTACTCTTCTATAAATCGATTTAACACAGGTTCCAGTGCCCAGCAGTGTGAGCAGATCGGGTCCGTTGCATAATAAAGAGTTATTTTTTTCTCTTCTTGCTTCAGATTAATCACTTGCATCTCTTCATCATCAGTTACACCACATACTCCCGTTTCCAAATCACACATCATGGATTCATTACTCATCATTATCCCGCCTTTTTGATCTTATCTAATCGATTAACTTTGTGTTAGTATGATTATAATATCTACAATCTGAAGAACAAGTACGATTCTTTTTCTGACTAAGTATCAAAAAGTATACTAATGGGGGTTATCGCGTGAAATATGATTTTAATTTTGATCAACTCTGTCCGGCTACCTATGCTTTTCAGGTCATTGGTGGTAAGTGGAATCTGCCGATCCTGGCGATTTTAAGTGAACAAGATAACATTCGTTATAACGAGTTAAAAAGAAGGCTACCCGGCATCACACCAACGATGTTAACGAACTGTTTGAAAGACTTGATTCAATACGGAATCGTTCATCGGGAGCAATATAACGAAATACCGCCAAGAGTCGAATATTCACTTACACCATCCGGTAAAGAACTGGTGCCTTTAATTGAATCCATGGTGGTATGGGGTCAGAAAAATATGCAGCAAGGGTCTGATTCACTTCAAAACGGATAAATGCCTTGTGGCATCATACGTAGTTAGCGGAAGTCCTGTTGTCCATCTTTGTACTAAATCCGGATTAGCAATGAATGGTCGACCAAAAGCAGCCAGATCAATTACACCGTCATTGATTGCCTCCTCCGCCCTCTCCAGACTGAGATCCCCTACTCCGATAATCATGTGCTCCCATTGCATCCTAACCGCCTGATGGAAGTTAAATTCACCTGACCAGTCAGCTGCATAACTTTCGGTTGAGGGGTGCAATATGGTGATGCCCGTTTCACGAAAAAGCTCCAGATAGGCTTGGAGTGTCTCCGCCTTGGAATTCCATACATATGACGCATCATCATCTTTTTTTTCGGAAAAGCGGATGATGATACGCTCAGTGCTGATCTCTTTTTTTACCGCCATAATGATCTCTTTCAAAAAGCGAAGTCTCCCCTGGAGATTGCCCCCATACTTGTCCTCTCGTTTGTTCGTCCGCTCATTAATAAACTGGTCAATCAGATAACCGTGTGCCGCGTGAAGTTCAATCCCGTCAAATCCCGCCAAAACCGCACGGCGAGCAGCCATCTGGAAATGATACACGACATCCTCGATCTCTTGAGCAGTCATGGGTTGGGGCATTTCGTAGGGCTTGCGAAGTTTATGCACCTTTCCCTCCGCTTGTATAGGGGAGGGCGCCTGTGGCATCCTGCCGATTAGATCGGAATGTGACAAGCGGCCCACATGCCATAACTGTGCGATAATCGTGCCACCGTGCTGATGAACAGCCTCCGTTACTTTTTTCCATGAAGCAGTCTGTGCATCTGTATATAATCCGGGTACCCCGTACGTTCCTTTACCTGAGAGCATGGGGGTAATGCCCTCGGTAATAATCAAACCTACGCCATCCTTGGCTCGTTGTTCGTAGTATGCGGCGATTTCTTCTGTTACCGTTCCATCTTCATCTCTGGCAAAGCCCCTGGTCAACGGAGCCATGACGATTCGATTGCGAAGGTTCCAGTGATTGATCTTTACAGGTTTGAAAATATTTAAAAATGGGTTTGACATGTCTTTTCCTTCTTTCTTTTTGGAATTAAGGATATTGTAAAACGGATATGACATATCGTAAAATGATTATAATATATAGAAGTATCACTCCCAGTGATATCTTCATTAAAGGGATATCCGGCAACGAATACTCTCTTATCTATCTTTATTTTGTATTTAGGAGGCCGTCATGGAATTATCTGATATTGACATCATGCTCGCCGTTGGACGCACAGGAAAAATCTCACAAGCAGCCAAGGAACTGAACTATGCCCAGTCCAATGTCACGACACGTATCAAAAAACTGGAGGAAGAATATCAGGTCCAGCTGTTTGACCGTTCTTCCAAAGGCGTGAATCCTACGGAAAAAGGAAAGCAGTTCCTTGCTTATGCTGCCCGAATTCACAGCCTGCTGTATGATCTGGAGCAGGAGATGACAGACCCGAAAGAACCATTCGGCACGTTGAGGATCGGAATTGTCGAAACGGCAGCATCGCGGCGTTTCATCGAGATTTTGAACGAGTATCAGATGAGGTATCCAAACGTGTCTATCTCTCTGGTGAATGCTACCTCCCCCAAGGTATTACGTCATAAAATTGAGTCCTCTGAGCTTGATGGTGCTTTTATCAGTGGGGCATGTGTCAAGGAAGGATTGAAGGTCGAATACGAAATGCAGGACACGGTGCACATCATCTCCAAACAAACGGAGACCCCTCTTGAAACATTTTGTCAACTTTCATGGGTCGTGTTTCCACAGGGATGTCCATATCGTGAGATTACAGAGAAGTTTCTGGCGGAAGAAGGCCTTTCTGCCAAAAAGTTAATTGAGGTCAGTACAATGGAAAATCTGCTCAGCTGTGTAGAATCCGGGATTGCGGTTACGATCATGCCCTGCAGCGTTGTCCACAACCATCCTGAGGCATATTCAGTGCATAATCTGTCTGATGTACTCACGCCTACCACCACCACTTTTGTCCGGGGTGAAAACCGATATGTCAGCAGCGCGCTGCAGCAGTTCATCAGCTTGTTAAATGATAAGGGTATGACTTTCTGAATTTCTCTTTTTTACATTTCATGTATTAAAAAAGAGCAGCCGACTGGCTGCCCTCATGCATTTAGAAATGTACCTTAATAATCCATTTACTTACTTAAGGCTGTTCCAAAATTGCTGGAATGCCTCCTGCTCCACTTTGAAAAATACGGGAGCTTGGCCGTAACGTACCATGCCTTCCTCTCCAAACAGCACAAGCTGAACCTTTGTTTTATCATCCAGAGTCAAATAGAGCATTTTACGATCTTCTTTGCCATAGAGACGTTCTTGCAGTTCAGGACTTGCTGCAACCGGAGCTGCTAAAGACAGTTTCTCAATAAAGCTGTTCAGTGAGTCGTCTACCGGAAGCTGCTGGAGCTGCTGCAATCCGTTATTCCAGCTATCAAAGCCTTCCCATTGTGCCGCAGTCACATGATCCTTAATGTTAAGCTTGCCAAGAAGATCAGATAGGCCGCTGACCGATATATCATTGGTTTTATCAAACAATTGCGCATAGACTTGCCCGTCTATTTCGGTATACGACATCATCCGAAAATCCGAATCGTATCCTTTCACGGTGTACATATCTGCTGTACCAATCGTCGAGGCCAGCTCTTTGTAATCATCCTGACCACTTAGCTCATGAATACCACCAGTGGTTTTGCCCAGTTTCTCACCTCGCAGCGCCAAGGCATCTGCACCTTCCACTGTTGTCGCAGATTCGGTATAGACGTTACCATGATAAACAACCAATCCAATCATGTCTGCTTTAATATTCTGGTTATCCCCATTGGGCAGCTCAATCTTTGGAATCTCAACGGGAACAATGTTTGAATTCTCAGTCTTGATCACGGTCTGACCTTCGGTAACCGAGCCCTTGGCAACCCCTCCGGTATTTAACGCCACCTCTTTTGCAGGTGTAGTTGTTCCACCCCATTGCTGCCAGACGGTTGGTGCTGCAAGGCCGATACTGGCGGCAACGACAACGCTTGCTGCGATGTAAAGCGATTTACGAGGACGTTTCGTTGTTTGACGCTGCACATTCACGTTTTGTTCGATTCTCTTTTTCATTTGATGATCTGTTTTCATCTGATCCACCGCTTTCTTATATCGTTGTTTGAATTGTTGTTCGTTCATGATTGTTCCTCCCCCTCAAGCTCCAGTTTTAACAGTTGTCTCCCCCGTTGTAATCTCATCTTCACTGCTGATTCACTAATCTCTAAAATCTTGCTAATGTCCCGGACTGCATAATCTTCGTAATAATAGAGATGAACTACCGATCTATATTTCACTGGTAGAGTCAGCACAAGTTCAATCAAAGCCTGATCTTCAGGATTATCCAGCGTGATGTGTTCCACGGCTTCCAGCTTGTCTTCCCGTTTACGCCAGCCTTTACGGAGCAAGGATTTGCAATGATTCGTAATCACCCGAATCAACCATGCTTTCTGATGTTCTGCATCGTTGAATGCAGGCGCTTTTTCCATCCATTTGATGAACGTGTCCTGAGTAGCTTCTTCTGCGTCTTCTCGCCTGCCGAGATGAATCATTGCAATCCGGAACAGTGTATCCGCGTATGTATCATAGATGTTCGTGACTTCATCACTTGGTTGGGATATGGTTTGTTGCATGGTTGTTGTGCCCTCCTTTATACCCTTAACACTCTTACGGACGACATTTGGTCACATTTTGTTTTCACTTTTTATTTTCATTTTCTAAAAACGCAGAAAAGGCTATTTCGTCGACGACACACCATGTACGGTGTATGTCATTGAAATAGCCCAAACTTTATTATTCAGGTTAGCTGCAGAATGTTACGCTCTAAAGCTATGAAATAAAATTAGCTTATTTCCAAGTAGTCCAGATACGTATCCCAGGTACCATCGTCTGCTGTTACGATCAGCTCGATCACCTGATTTCCAGTACCATGACTGATATTATTCAGCGTATACACCGCGGGGCTACTGCCTCCAAAATAAAACGTGCCTTTGGTCTGCCCACCAATCTTTAGATCCACTCTGGCCATATTGGCGTTGTTCGACGCACCTCGCAGGGCGAATGAATGGGTTCCGCTTGAAAAGTTATGAGTTGTTCTTACAGCATCGTTATTGGCATAGAGAACAACACCGTTGAACGGAGAGCTAATATTGCCAGTATACTGACCGCTTTTAGTCATATTTTCGGCTTCAATTCTCACCGTTGTTGCTGGTGGATTGTTGGTTGTCCCATCCGGTGCAACAGCTCGTCCAGTGGATGGAGAGATCATTCCGGCACACAGGCCGCGGTTTTTCAGATTTTGAGCAATCTGAGGAATAGCCTGAAGTGTTGTCTGGTACTGATCATGCATCAAAATGACGTCACCGCTCGCCATACGATTCACTGCAGCTACAATCTGGGAGGCACTCGCACCATTCCAATCCTGAGAATCGACGTTCCACAATACTTCTCTCAAACCGTTCTGGCTAATGACTGATTTCACTGTTGCGTTGGTAGCACCATAGGGCGGTCTGAAGAGTGAAGGCGATGAACCTGTAATGGAACGAATGGTCTGCTGTGTACGTGTGATCTCAGATGCCATCTGAGAAGTATTCAGCTTTGTCATATCCGCATGCGTATAGGAATGGTTGGCAATCCACATGCCGGCGGATACCTGCGCACGAACCAAAGCCTGATTGTTTTGCGAGTTTTGTCCGGTATTAAACATCGTGGCGCGAAGACCCGACTGCTTCAAAGCATTAAGAATATTGTTGGTATTGTTGGAAGGGCCATCATCAAAAGTCAGACCTACATAACCGTTAGGACAACGGGCATCAGCTGCGGTGGCAGAAGGGAGTGGCGGTATAGCAAATAATGTACCTAAAAGAGCAACAGACATGGCAGCTTTAATGATTTTGGATTTAAACATGAATACACCTCCAGTAAAATAGTTAACGTAATTAATATTTTGATTTCATCATAAATTGTTTGTTCCTGTAGTCACCTATGCCTCCTCTCTTTTACTCATAACCCCTCCAATAAAAGCGCTTACATAAGAAAGTAAATAAAATGCGAACTGTCAGCACGAGTAGCGCTGGTTCGGGTTGAATCTAGTATATACGATGATTTAATAGAAGTAAATTCAAATTATTACAATATATCCTATTCTGTTTTTCACTTTACCTCCCTACCTCTCTTATCAGAAAAAAGAAAACTCCTCGATGCAGAGTTAACATCCACGTAGATGATTAGCCCTGTTTCAAGGAGATATACATTCTTCGCATATGGGTAAGCAGGTCATGAGTCAGACATGCTTATGATTGTCAGCCGCCCTGCATAAGCAGAACCGTCCTACGACGATTTACTATTTATTAAAGGTAACCTTCTCCGAGCTACCATCCAAAATGATGGATGTATCACGCGGTTTCGTTTCAGCGATTTTGCGACCTTTCCTGAAGGAATACAGAACTGCAGCCTGTTTGCGAACTGCTTCGTATTCATTCTCGGCTTCAAGTACGATGAAGTTCGCAGGTTTACCTTCTTCAACACCGTAACGATCCTCAATGTGCAGTGTTTTGGCACTATTTTTCGTAATCAGGTCGATCGAATTCACAATCTGATCGTATCCAAGCAGTTGTGAGGCATGAATGCCCATATGCAGCACTTGCATCATATTACCTGTACCGAGCGGATACCATGGATCGAAGATATCATCATGCCCGAAGCAGACGTTCAAGCCCGCTTCCTGCAACTCCTTCACCCGCGTCAGCCCTCTTCTCTTCGGATACGTATCGAAGCGTCCTTGCAGGTGAATGTTGACCAGCGGATTGGACACAAAGTTCAGATTCGCCATCTTCAGCAGACGGAACAGCTTGTACGTGTACGCATCGTTGTACGATCCCATCGCTGTTGTGTGACTTGCGGTCGTGCGTGAGCCCAGCCCGCGTTCATACGCTTCCTTGGCAACCACTTCAATGAAACGGGATTGCTCATCATCGATTTCATCACAGTGAATATCGATGAGACGATTATATTTTTCAGCCAGGTCAAAAGCCACTTTCATGGAATCGACGCCATACTCACGCGTAAACTCAAAGTGTGGGATGCCGCCTACAACGTCTACGCCCATTTTAAGTGATTCTTCCAGCAACTCGGCGCCGTTTGGATAAGAGTGAATGCCTTCCTGCGGGAAAGCAACCAGTTGAATATCGATGTAAGGTGCAAGTTCTTCCTTCACTTCAAGCATCGCTTTAACGGCGATCAGGCTTGGATCTGTCACGTCCACATGTGTTCTCACATGCTGAATGCCTTGTGCCATCTGCCATTTCAAAGCCGTTTTGGAACGTGTTTTGACATCCTCATGGGTCAGAAATGCTTTTCGCTCCGACCAGCGCTGGATACCTTCGAACAACGTGCCGCTCAGATTCCACTCCGGCTCCCCTGCTGTCAGAGTTGTATCCAGGTGAATATGCGGTTCAATGAATGGTGGAAGCACCAGTGCTCCACCCACATCCAGTGTCTCTTCGTTTGTATCTGTATCAGACTGTGTCTCTTGTGAGATCTGCTCAAATTCCCCGTCTCTAACGACGATATTCCAAAGGCCTTCTTTACCCCGCAATTTTGCGTTCTGTATAATCATGTGTTTTCCCCTTTTCTTTGGATGATGTCATGGACACGATAGCCATGAGGACTACATACGCCACGGCTGTACCGATCAGCGCGTTAAGCGGTGTTACTCCGGGAGCCAGCTGTGCAAATGCTACGCCGATGGCCCATGCAGCCATAGCTACCCAGTTTACTTTTTTGAAATTCATGTCGGCAAATGGTGCATACGATCTGCGTTTCACGATGAAATAGTCCGCAATGATGATCGCTCCGATGGAAGGAATCGCTGCACCCAGCACATTCAGGAAACCCACAAAGTTGTTGTACATCCACATCGCAAACACCGTTCCGATGATTCCGTTGATGATAACAAAAAACTTTTTCGAAATTTTCGTAATGTTGGCGAATCCTAAACCCGAAGCATATAGAGCATTGTCATTGGTTGTCCAGATGTTCAGGCCCAGTACGATGATTGCAGGAATGAGCAGCCCTTGCAGGAACATAACTTCAGATATATCAGCCAGGTTGTACGCCATTGCCCCGACAGCCCCGAACAAGAACATAAGCGAGTTACCGAGGAAAAATGCAATCACCGTCGCCGTAACCGCCTGCCGGGACGTCCGGGAAAACCGGGCAAAGTCTGGTGTCAGCGTACCGCCGCTTATGAAAGAGCCGATACAGATGGTCAGAGCCGCCGCCGCAGTAATTGTCTGTGTTGGCGTATAATCCAGAAGCCCTTGCAGACCGCCGAGTGATCCCGCCCCCTCAAACATGGAGTAACCCCCGAGTATAGCAATCGCCGGTACAGCAATATAACCAAGAATAACAAGAGATTTCATCCCGAAGATGGCTGAGGCCGTCATCGCCAGTCCAAAGATCAGGATCAACAGGTACACATTCCAGTCCATCGCTTTGGCAACCGGAATGGCAAACATCGCTACGCCGACACCGAACCATCCAACCTGTGTGAAACCCAGCAGGAATGAAGGCAGGTAAGAACCTTTTTCACCAAACGAATATTTCGCCAGCAAATGGGTGGACAATCCTGTCTTGGCAGCGATATGCGCCAGCGCTCCGGTATAGATGCCCAGCACCAGATTTCCTGCCAGTACGATCGCCATGAATTCCATAAAGGTCAGGCTGACACCAAGTGTCCCCCCCGCCAGCATGCTCGCTGAAAAAAAAGTAAAGCCGAGCATGACGGATAACGTCTTCCAAAAATGATTACGCTGTGCTTTTGGCACCTCTTGCCATGAAAACTCTTGATCTTGTTTGCTCATCAGAAAACCTCCAAATAAAAAGTGTTCTGATACCATAAAAAAGCAGAAAAAGAGGCTACTCATCACGCTTTACGCTGACAAGTAGCCTCTTTATGCATCATAACCCGCGCGAAGACACAGAACATTCCTGTGCATGAAATGCCTGATTCTCGCGTGATTACAAAATCCGCTGCCCTTGCCAGCCTCTCTGGACTGAATTAAAGGTACCAGTATTCAATTAGGTTCTATTATTTTGGAAAAATGTGAAACTGTCAATGTCATTATTATCCAATAACATTAATAATTCAACTACTAGAATTCGTTAGATAACGCACAATTCCAGACTGGGACTGGATTTCACATCTTCCTTTACTGCTTCGATATATTCTGTAGTTTTATTAAAAAAGAAAATGAAGAAGCAGGAACCATTCGCATAAATGTAGAATATTGTCATAAGTAATTTTAAACAGAGGTGTAAAATGAGAAAAATCGTAAGTGTACTTTTGTTCAGCTTGTTGTTTCTGCTCGCTCTGTCCAATGTGGGACATGCTGCCACAGCTACCCCGCAAACGAAGATTATATTAGATGGTCAGGAGCTTCTGTTGCCGTCAGATGTCGAAGTTGTCAATGTAAACAACAATGTCATGATTCCCATTCGTGTTGTTGCTGAGAATTTGAAATTCAACGTGAAATGGGATCAGAAGAGTCAAAATGTGAGCATCGAACAAAATGCCAAGGTCCTTTCTCTCAACGTAGGTAAGAAAGAAGCCAGGGTTCAGAATGTAAAAGTAACACTAAACACGGCGCCGAAATTAATCAAAAATACGGTCGTTGTTCCCCTTCGTTTTGTCAGTGAAGAAATGGGACTGTCCGTTAGCTGGAATAACAAAGAAAAAATTGTTGGCCTAACAAGCACTGAACTTCCTCCTGTTGCTGAGCCATCCCCTGCTCCCACTGTTCCTGGCGTAGGGAACAACATCGTATGGAGCAAAGTGAATGATATCAGCTTTGCTAATCAGCAGCTTGTTGTATCTGTTGACACAGAGGTTACACCACAGATTACCCGGTTAACGAATCCGGATCGCATCGTGGTGGATTTGCCGAATACCACCTTTGGTGATATGGGCTCAACCTTGTTGCAAGGTACAATGGGTAAGCTTGATGTCAGCGGAATAGCTAATGTGACAGATGTTCGATACTCCCTTTTCAAAAAAGATCCGGCTCAGGTCAGAGTTGTTATCGAATTGAATAATTTGAGCGATGTTCAGGCCAATTCTCAATATGTTAGCGGTAAACTGATTGTTGACTTGGCTCTGACAGCTACAATTGGTATTCCCGTTAGCCCTGGTGGCAATGACAGTGGTAAACAGGTTGTTGTTATTGATGCCGGGCATGGTGGGAAAGACCCTGGCACAATCGGCATCTCCAACACACAAGAGAAAGATTTCACCCTGCCACTCGCTCTCAAAGTTCAGTCGCTTCTGCTCCAGGAGCCTGATATTGACGTGGTGATGACACGTGAAACGGATGTTTATCCTACCCGCCCAGAGCGTGTGAAATTGGCGAACACGTTAAACGCGGATGTGTTTGTATCGATCCATGGAAACAGTGTAAAGGCTTCACCCCTGACCACAGGTACCGAAACGTTCTACTACAAACGAAACAGCAGTAAAACACTGGCTGATATCGTACACAGGCATCTGATTCAAGCATTAGGTTTTAAGGATCGCGGGGTTAAGAACGGCAATCTGGAAGTACTGCGAGATACAACGATGCCAGCTGTGTTACTTGAAATCGGATTCCTGAGCAATCTCGCTGAAGAACAAGCAATGCTCTCTGAAAATGTACAGAACACAGCGGCACAGGCCATCGTTGATGGAATCAAGGAGTTTTTGCAGCAATCCCAATGAACAAGGAAGTAACGGGAACTGAATGTGAAGATAAGGATGTGCTTAGGATGAGAAAAAAGTTAAACTACGTGAGCCTGCTCTACCTTACTGCCATAATGCTCATACTTGCTGGTTGTGGTAACAAGCCTGCCACTGACCCCGGAAATGCGGAGCCCGCACCCAATCCGACTCAATCTAACGGCTCTTCCCCCTCCGCACCAGATGTAGAGAAAAAAGAGACGCAGGAGATTGAAATTGGTTATGTAGATTCTGAACTTACACAAGTCAAAACAAAGAAAGCCACCATTGAGTTTTCGAACAGCAATGAGAAATATACACAGGCTTTTGATGTTTTGCAGCGTTCGGATGACCCGGAATATATTTCATTATGGAGTGACATTGGACTGGAATCACTTCATTTTCAGGAAAGCGATGGCAAACTTACGTTAAATATTCACATTCCGGATGAAGCGAGACTCGGTTCTGGTGGAGAACTTCTCTTCTTGGATGTGTTGAAGCAAACCCTGTTCCAGTTCGAGGAGATTCAAAGCATTCAGCTGTTGGTGGACGGCAAGGAAACCGAGAGCCTGATGGGTCATGTCGAGCTGGAGAATCCGATCGTTCGTGGTACAATGTAAATTGAATTTAAGAACATAATTTGGAGAAGTCTGATGTTAGTGATGAATATTGTGCTTGTTATGTTTCTTCTGGGTCTTCTGCTCGGGTTTGTTGGTGCAGGTGGTTCCGGTTTTATTATCTCAATCCTGACGGTTGTATTTGGATATCCCATTCATGTTGCTCTTGGCACGGCGCTTGCAGCGATGTTTTTCTCCTCGCTCTCCGGTTCAATCAGTCATTACCGGGAAGGAAATGCGGTGCCCAAAACCGGTGTGATCGTTGGGCTTGCTGGGGCAACAGGAGCTTGGATCAGCTCAGGCTGGTCTTCCTATATTCCAGAAGATCGGCTCGGTATGCTGACCTCCCTCATGTTATTTGCTTCCGGGCTCGCCTTGTGGCTTCGATTAATCCTTGTTTCGTGGCACCGTAATGGCTCCGAGATACAGACCGTTATGCTTGATGAAGGCGCACGATACTGGGTATATGCGCTATTGATCGGCGTGATTACTGGCATGTTGTCCGGTCTGTTCGGCATTGGCTCTACACCTTTTATTCAATTGGGACTTATGCTGATGTTAAATATGCCTATGCGATATGCTGCCGGAACCACAATGCTGGTCATTATTCCGATTGCACTAGCTGGGGGAGCCGGATATATGAAGATTGGTTACCTGGACTTGCAGTTACTGCTGCTTGTTGTGATCGGTACAATGTCCGGTTCATACGTTGGAGCGAAGTTCACCAAACGAGTGCCTGCTTTCTGGCTGAAAGTGAGCATGGTTGTGACACCGATGATTGGAGCCGCCATATTGTGGCTGTAACTTTCTTTCTTTTTTTGAGTTTGTATTAAGTTTGTATTGTAAGTCGCCATATAATGGCGCACAGATGAAGGTTTCATTAATAAAGGCTGTACCCTGTCATCTGGATGATGCGGGTACAGCCTTTATGGTGAACCTATTTTAGAAAAATGATTACTAAATTACTGAGTTACCCAATCCATGCCTATGATTATAAGCGCTGGAGATGGGTATCTTTAAATTCTGTTCCATACTTCAAGCCAAAACCAAACATGCGATCCATGCCGATGTGAGCGATCCAGATGAAGCTGATCAGCATCAGGAAGTCCATTTTCAAAGTATAACCTGCCGCCAAAAGTACCATAGGTACAATGTACGTGTGCCCCACATTATAGATCTGTGCACCCAGTTTGTTGTTAGCTGCATAACCGATTATGAATACATCCGGGAAGAGAAGCAACAGCAGGAAGAGCCACCAGGAGTAATCATTATAAAAATAAATCGTTGTCGCTGCCACGAGTACCAGTAAACCCTCTAATCGAATCCATAGTCTAGTCATTTGGTTTAATCTCCTTTGAATGTGATTTATTTTGATTTTGATGTATTCATTTGATCATTTCATCCCACTCAACATCCACCCGATGCCTTGGGATACCTGTTCGTGTGATAGTGGATGGCTGGATAGCAGCACAGGGGATTGTAATGTTAATCCGTCAAATACCGCTTGAATCAAGGCTGCTAAAGTCTCCTTTTGGGTTTCATCCAGCGGCAGCTCCATGCGATCAATAATTAATCGGATACCTGATTTCATCTCCTGGTACAGTTTCATTAACTCCAGAGCCAGCTTCTCGTTGTTCACACTCTCCGTCCACAAACTGATTAATAGGGTGAACCACTCCGGATTCGTGCTGCGAAATTCAACGACGTGTTGTAGTGCCTGCTGAAGTAACTCTGCAGGTGGTGCTGTCATATCCAATTGCTGTAGCGCTTCCTTCATGCCACGGTTAATCATCCATTCCCGTACAACTTCCACCAGAAGTGTTTCCTTCGTATTAAAATGGTATCCGATCAGCCCCTGAGCGACGCCAGCTTTAGCTGCAATCTCTTTCATCGTTGCCTTCGTATACCCCACCTGACCGAACAAAGTAAAGGCCGCTTGTAAAATGGCACTTCTTCGTTCGTCCTGATTCGTTGCTTGTGGTTTCGACATTATCATTTCAACTCCAATACTGTTTGTTTGAACAGTTAGTTTATGCTCTTATCTTAAAACTGTTTGTTCGAACAGTCAACACTTTTTTTAACATTTCAAATTGTATGTTGCTTCCAAATTAATATGTTATACTATACATGTTATATAAATGGTTTTTATTAGGAGGTTATAAAAGTGATGAGCAGTGTGGGATTGTCAGGTATGTTATTTGCAATAGTCTTTCTGATCCTTGTGATTATGCTGATTCGGAGAATATTGAAACGATGAGAAAAACAAACCTTATTAAAATGGGCTACTTCCGTGAATACATGCTGTTAAACATGAAGAAAGCGTTGTTTGCCAAAACAACGCTTTCGAGATATAAAGTGTCTCATCCAATTTTGAAAGATGTGTTAACACACCACCGTTCCCTTCAGTAACTTATGACCTCACCTTGAAAATCTTAATATCTACACCGCCGCCTTCCGCCGGATAGCCCTCACCAATAAGCGCATCCACGTTCAGTTGAGACAAAGCCTGACTGTTGGTGATGAGCCGAGGCGAAGTGCGAAAAAGCCTGTCACCTTTCATTTCCCCGATATATCCATTATTTTCGATGTAAATCTCACAAGCTTGCCCCATATAATCCTGTCCCTGTAACATATACCTGGCCGACAGGCTGTGACGTCCTCCCGCTTTTCCAATAATTTGTGTATCCACGCCTCCCTCACAAACGAAGCCTTCGAAACAGGTTCCGGTGACATGTCCTGCAAATGTAATCATCACTACCGAGTCACCATCCGCATTCTTTAACTCGATTGAATTTTCAATCTTCACATGTACGGTAAACAGTTCCTCCATCTCTAAACTCATTCTAATCACAGCCATCCTCTCTATCTGCCATTATTGTGATTCAACCCATTGAGTTTAACTATTCCTTGTTACTTCGTTAGATATATAAGGACTCCTGCTTGCAAGTGAATAAAACAAAGTAGAATGAATGATGGAATGATAACAAAAAAAGTTGCCATGACAGCAACTTTGAGAGGTCAAGCAACCATTTTATAAGAAGATCACCAGACGTGATCCAGTTCGGGATGAAAGAAGGCATAACCTTGCTTTCCATTTTTCTTGATTCTGTACATAGCCATATCCGCAAGTTTCAGAAGTTCAGTCGGATCTTGCCCGTGTTTTGGAAAAAGACTGATGCCAATGCTGGCAGACAGATGAACTTCAATGGCATTAACATGAATCGGGATTTCAAACGCTGCGGTCAAGTTTTTGGCAACGATCTCCGCATCATCGTCTTCCTTAAGCTGATTCAAGATAATGCTGAATTCGTCTCCACCCAGTCTTGCTACGCAATCCGTACTACGAATGTTGCCCCTCAATCGCTCGGACACTTCCATCAAAACCTGATCTCCAATCTCATGACCATAGGTATCATTAATCTGCTTGAATCCGTCGGTATCTATATACATTACGGCAAAACGTGTCTCACTTCTCAGTGCATTGCTAACAGACCATGCCAGCCGATCCTTGAAAGCCAGCCGATTGGGAAGACCTGTCAAGGAATCATGCAGGGAAAGATGTTTGCTGATTTTCTCGGAAACTTTGATCTTGGTATACTCCGTCTCCAGTTCCTTAATCAGGTTTTTGAGTTTGTACACGCGAGTGCTCGTATTGGTTGTGTCGCTAATCTGTAGCAGTGCATAACTATGCTCGTTTTCATAAAGCGGTTCAACATGCAGATTCTGTCTGTAAAAGCTTTCATCTCCTCCATCCTTCGGAAGCACAAAAGATTTATGTAGAGCGCTGGAGCAGAACCTGCTTTGCCCATGATACAGCGCATTTTGTATAATGTTCATATACATAGTAGCCTTGAATCTGGGGCAAATCTCAAGCAGATTTTTACCCAGCACGTCTCCAGCGAGCATACCTGTTAAACGTTCCAACCAGCCATTCCAGACGAGAATTTTCAATTGTCTGTCCACAATCATAATGCCCATTTTGGTTTTGTTCAGTGCTTGTACAATGAGATTATCCATGTTTATCCTCCCAGTAGAGCATCTATCTTATCCAGCAGACTGGAGATGGAATCCATGCTCAACGCAATAACGATAATTCCTTTTACATCTGTGTCCGCAAGCAAAAAGGAGGTGTGCAGCACCAATATGTACACTTCGTTCTCAAGCAAGATTTGCGGGTCAGTTCGAGTAACATGAATCAGCTCAATATCAGGCAGTACATACTCCAGCTTCATTTCGAGGAAATTTCCGAATTCACCGATTATCGCATTAAGCAGCACATTGCTGACCTCTTGGAGTACATCGAGATCAGTATCCATTAATCGACAATCATTCGGATCCACATTCTCTGTGAGTTCGCCGAGACACATATTTGCCAGCACTTTGGCCTGCTCGGTGGGGAACATCAGGAAGGCTTTGCCTTGAAACTGATACCCAAATTGCAGTGATGATCTAAAGAGATGACCTTCGGCAAATAAAATATTGTACCTCCCGTCCTCCCGATCCACTTCATTAATAGAGATTAGCTCAACTTCAGGGATATTGAGAACAATATGCCTGTCTACAATTTCCGATAACATGTTAGCTGCTTGTCCAACGTAAACGTTGACAAGTTCGGTAAGCAGGTCTTTCTGCAGCTCATTCAGCATAATGTGCCACCCGAATCATTTGGAGCAATGTACTCGCTCTTTCAGCTGTTAACGGTTTATTCAAAAATCCCGAAATACCAAGTTCCTCCACTTCTTCACGGGTGGCCTTTTGAATATCTGCTGACAAAATAATAATTTTGACGTTCTGATCCTTCTCTCGAATCAGGCGAAGCATATCCTGACCACCCAGTCCTGGCATCAAAAGGTCGGTTGTTATTAAATCAGGTTTGAAATCCTGATAGAGTTGGTATCCATCTTCCCCGTTGGTGGCCGTTCGAATTTCGCAATCCGGAATATGATCGCTAATCAACTTGCTCATCAATTTCTGCACAAAAATCGAGTCTTCCACAATTAATACTTTCATGATTCTACTCAGTCTCCTTGAATAAGTTTTAAGGGCGCAAGATATCAGGCGCTGTAGACAGTTCTTGAGAAGGAGCTTCGCGCACAGGTGGAACCCCTTAAAAATGACTGACAGATAAACAGGCAAAATAATATAAATTTATAGTAACTCAATATATAGATTGTCAACAATACTTAAAAATAAATTAGAACGTATTCATTTGTCAATGGAAGGAAAATCCCATTGATATACATAGCAAAAAGGACGAGCAGAGAATCTCTGCTTCGTCTCTTCTTGAATGATGTGACAGATACAACTTTTACCGTTGAAAACATCCGCATTGCAATCGTTCCCTTACATCTTATAATAACGTATTATTGCGTCTTTCCCATATTAACCAGATTCACATCAGATATTGTAATCGTGGTATCTGCTTGCTCAGTACCATCGATCTTCCCCATATCAAAAACAATTCGACTGTTCGCATAACTCGCTTCGGTGGCTTGGAACGTATATGAGAATTCTTGTTCTTCCGTGGTCAGATCCATTCGATTACCATAGAATCCAGTCCACTTATAACCTGCATCAACGTCCACCCAACCAATACCTACACCCAGCTTGCGTGCTTTATCCACTTTTGCTTTGAACGTAAGCTTATACGTGTAGCCCTGCTGCATCGCAAAACCTTCCTGGATCAATTGCCGATCCCATGGATTGTCCCCGACTTGACCGATCTTGGCTTGCAACTTCTGGTTATCTGCACTGAGGGCCAAGTCTTCCGGTTTATTACTGGCTGCATAAGCGAACCAACCGTTCGTTCCTTGCGTGAAGTCACCATTTTTAATCAGATTGACATGGACCGGTTGACCTCCCTCATCCGCACCAGGATTCACTTCAAACAACATCACATTCTGAATAGATACAATATGCTCTCCGGTTGGCACCGCAGGATTTCCCAGCCCGAAGTTTAACAATGCTGCCTCATCCCCAGTCTCTCCCATAGTAAAGGTGTACACAAGTTGCTGTTTTGTTGTTGTTAGTTCAGCCGTTTGCTCCAAATACTTCACTTCATCACTGCCCGCCTTGGATACAACGACCTGCATCGGTTTTGGTGCCGAAGCCGAAGCATCAAAGCTCAGACGATACGTTTTACCTGCCTCAAGCGAGAGCTGCCCTTGCTGTAAAATGTCTTCCCACCAGTTCTGCGTGGCTCCAGGCAAAGTCATGCTTAGTCCTTGCTCAGAGTTAGTGCTATATGTCGCCGTAGTAACGCTCTGTGGCAGCGTCCATCCCGTGGCATCTTTGCTCAGCTCGCCGTTCTTCACTTTACTTTGTGAAATGTCCAACCAGCGTGTGTTGTATTCGTTCCCTTCAAAATTGACGTAATACGTTGTTCCTGCTTTCAACGAAACCTCTGGCAGATATATGGTTTTATACTTTTGCCAGCCTCCTGTATCTCCTAACGTCAGATTAGAACTTGCCACAGTATGGCCTTCTTCATCTTTGACTGTAAAACGAACCTTCGCATCGGCTTTGCCACTTGCCATACGTGTTGAGAAGGCGTATACCCCTTCGTTCGCTGCTGTGATTTTGAATTGAAGCAGATCTCCTTCATCCATGTAACTGACGTGTTTGCCACCTTCATCCGAATCTTCGAGCTGCAATCCCTGCATCACATACGCATCCGCAGCAGGAATATGAGCATAATTCTGGATCGATACCGGTTTTCCACGTTTCGTCAGCCGCACATTATCCACATAAAGCTTGCCGGTTGACCCGCCAAATAAAAGCTTTAATTCAGATGTTGCTGTCGCTTCTCCCTCTCCGATCACAATTTCACCAGTGTATGTTTTCATCTCAGACCCGATCTGAATCTGCTGCCCTTGATTAACGAGTACGTTATGGCCCTCATCGGTAGATAAACCGATATCCATAACGCCTGTCGTATCTGCCTTGGCATCAAAAGAGAATCCATAGGACGTATTCCCTTCCAGCTTCATTCCAGGCTGAACAACAGTGACCTGCTCCGGTTGGCTATTCGTTTTCTTTACATCCACCACGAGTTGTCTCTCCATAATCGGGAACTTCAAGAAGTTATTAACTGACACCTGCGCTTCAGCACCCGATTGAATCTCGGTGTTCCAGAAGCCAAGCCGTTGTTTGCCTTGATCAAACGTACCATTGAATACATAGTTACCATCCGGAAGTGCTTTGCGCTCGACTGGAAGCGGATCGGCGTCACCAATCTCCGTAAGTCTCACGTTGGTCACCGAAACTTCGCCTTCGTTTAATCCCAGATTAAATTCAAATCTTGCATTGTTGTCGGAACCATTGCGCATGTTGAATTCATATTGGTACGGCTGCCAAGCCGTTGTCACAGAGAACGCTTTTTCTTCTGAATAATTCGTCCAGCTTTTCTCAAACTGAGTCACTTTGGAGCGAATAACCCGGTGCGCCGAAGCTTTGGCATCGAACTCAATTTTATATTTCTTGTTTTTCTTCACATACATCGGCATCTGAGTTAACTGCACCGAATAGGTTTCTGTTCCTGCTTTGGAGATCGATACTTTGGCTGCTTTGCCTTTCGCTTCATCCTCTACGACTTCAACCTTACCCTCTCCGCCTGCATTTGTAATGAACTTCCAATCAGCAGGAGCACCACTTGCGTCTACACCTTGGGTAAACTTTTCATTGTAAATCTGGTTACCATTCGCTTGCGGTTCGCGCTGTTTCTCAGGCTCGATCGGGCTTGAAGTTACGTCCGGCCATTGATCCATATTTTTATAAGAATACACTCGTACAAAATCAACGTTCATCTTCTCGGAAACAAACTCCGCTTCCGGTGAACCTGGCCAGTCTCCGCCAACCGCTAGATTGAGAATCAGATAGAACGGACGGTCAAATGGTGCAGGAAACGTATAGCTTTCCGGCTGTCCAGCCGCCGTTGTCTGCCAGTTATTGATCTGATGATGCAGCTTGCCGTCTACATAAAAACGAATCATGCCAGGCAGCCACTCCACCTGAAAATCATGATATTCATCGGCAAAAGATTCACCTTGAGGCAATGTGAACTTGCCTTGATCATGTCCGTGAGAGCCATCGGCTTTCTTCGAATCATAATGAATGGTGCTGTAGATCTCGTGATCTTTGTTTTTGCCACCGATCAGCTCCATAATGTCAATCTCACCGGAAGCCGGCCATCCTCCATAATGGGCTTCATCCGTAGGCATCATCCAGATTGCTGGCCACATTCCCTGTTGAATAGGAAGTTTGGCTCTCACGACCACTTTTCCGTAAGTCCAGTCGCCTTTTTCTTTCGTAATCAGTTTACCGGAGGTATAATTTTTGCTGCCCTTCTGCTCCCGCTTCGCTTCAATCTGCAGTACATTACGATTGCCGTCCTTCACAATTCGTGTATTATTCGGGCTGTAATATTGCAATTCGTTGTTATAGACAAGCTCCGTATCCTGAACCGTCCATTTGGACGTATCCACGTTAGGTGCATTGAATTCATCATTCCAGACCATCTGCCATTGCTCATCCGGAATCGTGGTAGCCGGGATCGGCTTTTCACCTGACGGTGTGCCAGGTACGGATGGTGTGGTTCCACCTGAATTGGAGGAGCCGTTCCCGCCTGCGCTAGAACCAGTGCTACCATTAGAAGTATTCGGGGTAGCAGGCTTGGGTTGTTCAGACTGTCCAGTTCCGGGCACAGTGCTACCGTCGTACTGACCTGTTGCAATCGCTTTTCCATTAAGCAATACGTTGCCTGCATCTACGTCAAGCCGTTTGATTTTACCTTTGCTGTCGATCGCTGTATGACGGGCTGTGCTGTTTACTTTTAATGTATTAATCGCACTCTCGGCAGACAACTCCACTGTAGCCTTACGTTCAACAACCATTTCTTCAACCTGTGTTGTTCCTGTTATCTCAACATGCACCGGACTGGTGTTTTTATCCACCACAACCCGATTTAGTTTGGAGTTATGAATATCGATGGAGTGGCTTCCTCCGCCCTTCACAACAACACTTCCGGTTACAGTTACTCCGTCAAGGGTCACTGTACCTTCCCCAATGGCTTCTGTAAGCAGCAGGTTGCCGTTAACTGTGGTGTTTTTCAGCGTCACATCGGTTGAGCGTACAATCAGATTCCCGTCTACTTTGGACTCGTATGTGCCAGGTTTACTTTTAAAATCCGCGATTAATGAAGACATGATAGTAGCGGCTTCTGCTCGCGTAATGTTGGACTCCGGTGCGAGTCCCCCGTTGTATCCGTTTACAATTTTGTTATTCACAAAATAATTCATCGCCTGTTTTGCATAGTCAGCTACATCTTTCTCATCATGGAATGTAGAACCCGAAGTTCCATTCTCACTGCCTGTTGACAGCTGGAACGCACGATCTGCCATCACTACAGCATCCTGCCGGGTAATCGGAAGTTGCGGAGACAGATG
This sequence comes from Paenibacillus amylolyticus, assembly GCF_051136285.1. Lineage (GTDB taxonomy): Bacteria > Bacillota > Bacilli > Paenibacillales > Paenibacillaceae > Paenibacillus > Paenibacillus amylolyticus_F. The sequence continues at coordinate 562,427 of NZ_CP194938.1, forward strand.
AGTTACATCGGTTCCCTGAATAATACCCGATCCGCTTGCCCGCATGATTGCATCGTAATACCAGTCTTTTTCACTAACATCTGCGTACGATGCCACGCCGGGGCCTCCCGCGAATCCGAACACCCGATCGAGCATGACAACAAACTCGGCGCGGCTGATGTGTTCACTTGGTCTGAATGTGCCATCGGCATAACCTTTGGTTAATGCCATGCTCTGCATACGCATCACCGCATTTTCAGCCCAATGTCCCTGCAGATCTTTGTACGTGGCCCGAAGCAGGCTTGACGCCTGCACCTGCTCCGCTGCTGTTTGTTGCTTCCCCTGTTCAGCTCCGGCTACTGCCGGAGCGGTTAGTGAAACGATCATGCTTCCTGCTACGAGACAAGCTAACCCTTTTTTCACCCATATTCCTCCTTCGAATGTGTTGTCACTTGCAAGGCAGAACTATTCTTTCACTGCCCCAATGACGATACCTTTGACAAAAAAGCGTTGCAAGAATGGATATATGACCAAGATCGGCAATGCCCCGATGAAAATCTGTGCTGCGCGAACCGTACGCTGAGAAACATTTTCCAGCATGGATGGATCGACGTTGATTTTGCTGAGGTCTTGTTGCACGATAATGGTTTGTAACAAGGAAGCCAGCGGATAATTTTTGACATCGGACATATAGATCATGCCATCGAACCAAGAGTTCCACTGACCAACCATGGTAAACAAAGACAATGTAGCAATCGCTGGCATGGACAACGGTATGTATACAAGTGCCAGCGTTTTGATGTGACCTGCACCATCCAGATAAGCCGCTTCCTCCAGCTCTTTAGGCAGCCCGCGGAAGAAGTTCATCATCAGGATAACATTCCACACAGACAAAGCTCCCGGCAGTACTAACGCCCAGATCGTATCCATCAGACCAAGCTTCTGAATCAGGATATAACTCGGAATCAGACCCCCGCTGAACAAAATCGTGAATACAAAGAACCAAGTGTAGAGCGAGCGGCCTTTGAAATTAAGATCTTCCTTCGACAGTGGAAATGCTGTCAGAAGCATAATCACCATACCGATCACGGTTGCGATTACTGTTCGTTTAACCGAAACCAGCAAGGAGTTAATAAAGTTTGAATTGCCGAACGTTTTCACATATGCATCTGTCGTAAAACCAATGGGCCAGAAGCCGACAAGATTCGATGAGGCCGGTGCCATGCTGCTGAACGATACGGCCAGGATATGAATGATAGGCAAAATGCAAAGCAAGGATAATACACCCAGGAAAATATAGTTGGCAACGCTGAATATTCGATAACCTTTTGTTTTGTAATACAAGCCCTTTTCTCCTCTCTAGAACACGCGATAGTTCGCCAATTTGTAAGCCATGCGATATGAAATAACGATCAGAATGGTAGCTACAACAGATTTGAACAATCCTACAGCTGTTGCAAAACTCATCTTGCCGTTCAGGATACCAAGTCGGTATACAAAGGTATCGATGATGTCGCCTTTGTCATATACGAGTGGATTGTACAGGTTGAACACCTGATCGAAACCAGCATTCAAAATATTCCCGATGGAGAGTGTCATGAGTACAATCGTTATCGGCATCAGTGCAGGAATCGTAATGAACAGCGTTTGCTTAAACCTGTTCGCTCCATCCACTTCGGCCGCTTCGTAGAGCGCGGGATTAATGCCAGACAGAGAAGCCAGAAATACAATCGTTCCAAAGCCGAATTCCTTCCAAACATCACTAACAATCAGTGTTATCCGAAACCATGTTCCATCCCCGAGGAAAAAGATCGGATCACCGCCCAGTGCAACCACCAGTTTATTCACCATCCCCCCCTGCGGTGAAAGGATATCAAGCAATATTCCGCCTAGGATAACCCATGACAAAAAGTGTGGCAGATACACGAGGGTTTGACTGACTCTTTTAAAAGCATTTAAACGAACTTCGTTCAACAAAATTGCGAACAGGAATGGAGCAACTAAGCCCGCGATGATTTTGAAAAACGCAATCACCAGTGTGTTCCAGATGACCTGGCCCACGTCAGGGTATAAAAATAAATATTTAAAATTATCCCAACCTACCCATTTGGATTCGGTAAATCCGAGGTACGGTTTAAAATCCTGGAAAGCAATCACAATCCCACCCATTGGTATGTACTGAAATACAATAGCCAGCAAAACCGCAGGTATAAGCATCATGTGCAAGGACCAGTTCCGTTGCATATTCCAGCGTTGTCTCACTTTGATGGCTCGCCCTTTACGTGGCGTCTCTAACGTATGTTCCTTCACCCCTACATCCCCCATGTTCTAAAAATTTATATTTTACAAGTGCATATGAACTTGTATATTAAAATTATAGCAACGGTTATTAGCAATCTATATCCTAATATTGCAACAACGATAACAATATTTTAATGAGTTGAGGAGGTCCAGCATTGTTCGCACGTCTGAATGTCTTTACCAAAATTACACTGTTGTTTGTAGCATTGCTTGTCCTGGTTTTGTTTTTGTACACCTATTCAAACCGGGAAAGTGTACGTGTGATCGAACACGAAATTCAGAACAATACCATGAATCATTTGTCCACTTTTGCCGATTCTGTAGAATCCAATATTTACCAACTATCCCTCTATGGGATGTCCATTGGGCAAGATTCGAGCATACAGGAATATCAGCGGCCGGATTACAAAGATGTGCCTTATGAACGTGTCAAAGTTGGCAGTGCTATTCTCGAAAAAATAAATTTGTATAATGCAGCCAGCAAATGGCATTCCACCATCACCCTTTATTTTCCAAGGTTGCAAAAAGTCATTTCCACAGATTATTATGCTTATATCCCATATGAAGAGGATGAATTTTCCAAGCCACTTTCGAAATCATGGGCATATAAGCATAATCAATTTGAATGGTACACGACCGACCCAACAACAGCGATGGGCACCCCTGGGAGGTCGCGACTGATTACTAAAATCAGCTTTCCAGTGTATCATCTGACCCGTATGTTGGATCAGAACAAATTGAATAACAACGGTGACCCTTTTATGTTCCATCCCGAGTTTGGCTTAATTAGCAACACTAGCGGAAAGGGCACGTTAACTGAGATTCAGTCCAAGCTGAAAGAGATGAATTTGCAGGGAAAAGGCGGATTCACCACGACACTTGACCGCACAGAGTACTATGTTTCGTACATACATTCAGACAGTCTGGGATGGTACTATGTAGACTACGTGCCTATGCAGCAAATTTTAGGACCGATCACAAATAGTCGTAATCTCTTCTACGCTTCCATAGCCGTTTTGATTGCTATGAGTATTGTAGTGTTGTATGTGCTGTATCGTAGTGTGCAGCTTCCATTGCTTCAACTGGTGAAGGGAACGAACCGTTTATCGACTGGAGATTTCTCTGTGCGATTACATCATTCGTCACGTAATGAATTCAGTTTATTGTTTGCACGATTTAACATCATGGCACAGCGAATTCAAGAGTTGATTGAGAACGTATACGAAGAACAACTCCGACGACGTGAGGCTACACTGAAGCAGTTGCAATCACAGATTAATCCGCATTTCCTTTACAATTGCCTCTTCTACATCAAAAATATGGCGAGGATGAAAAATGAGAAAGCCGTTGTGGCGATGGCTCTTAATTTAGGTGAGTATTATCGGTACATCACAAGATCCGAAAATGATCAGGCTACCATCAAAGAAGAGTTGACTATGGTGAACAATTACCTGGAAATCCAGGCTCTTCGGCTGGAACGCATGCATTTCACCATCGATGTACCGGACGATATGCTGCATAAAACGTTACCACGTTTAAGCTTACAACCTATCGTTGAGAACGCTATCATTCATGGCATTGAACCCCGTACAGAAGACGGGCATATCAACATAACAGGCTATCATACGGATGAAATGTGTACGATAACCGTCGAGGACAGCGGGCTGGGTATGACCGAGAATCAGATGCAAGAGTTGGTTGATAATCTTAACAAACCGCTCGATGGCAACATGGGATGCGGAACTTGGAATGTTCATCAGCGTTTGTCTTTTTTGTATGGTGAAGACGCGGGTCTAAGCTATGAACATACGAGTAGCGGAGGCGTTAAGGTAAGCATGACATGGTACAACAATATCAATGAGTAGGTGAAGTACATGTTACAAATTTTGTTAGTTGATGATGAACGTTCCGTTGTAGAAACGCTGGCGGAAACCATTCCGTGGGAAAGTTGCGGGATCGGTACTGTACACGAAGCCTTGTCAGGTGCCGTAGCACTGGAAATTATGGAGAATCATGATATTGATATCGTAATCACTGATATTCGCATGCCGGGAATGTCCGGTATTGAGTTAATCACGGCAATTCACGAAAAATGGTCGCATGTGCAGACTATTTTACTCTCGGGCTTTGCCGACTTCGAATACGCCAAACAAGCGATGGCTCAGGAAAGCTTTGATTATTTGCTGAAGCCTGTAAGTGATGAAGATCTGATCGAAACCGTACAACGGCTTGTTGACCGGATCAAGCAAAAATGGGAAACCGCCGCTTCGTATCAACGGGCGTTACATGCGTTTCAGGATAACCTGCCTTTGCTGCAGTCCACGATGCTTGATGAATTGCTCACAGGCAAAACCTATTCCCCCTCCGCACTTGCGGACAAGCTGGAGCTTCTGGAACTGCCCTACTCCGTTGGAGAGGAACTCGGCATGCTTGTGATCCGCATGGAGGAGCATCTGTCCGAAATGGCCGATTATGATCTGTCGCTGATGCAGTATGCCATCTCTAATATTATCAGCGAAGTCATGCAGCACCATTTTCATATCTGGCATACGCGGGATGTCCATGATTATCTGGTGGTACTGGTTAGTGTTAAAAAGGGTGTACCTCAGAGCATGAACAAAGAGGACAAACCGCAGACCCTGCTTGAGCATTATGCTGCCCAGATTCAGACGAATGTTCAACTGTATCTAAAAGGGGCTATATCCATCTCTGTCTCCCATTGGGGCAAGTTCCCTTATGAGATCGGCGAGATTTATGAGAGTGCTGTCAGGTCCATGCGTAAGCGTATGGGACAGGCCCAAGGCCTGTTCATCACGGCTTCGGATGATAAAGATGTACATCCCTTGCCAGCCATACGCTCTCTGTACAAGCCGCCAACCCTAATCAGTCTTCTGGAAGCTGGCCGCTTTGACGATGTGGAACAGAAGATTGAGGTCATTTTCGAGGAATTGCTCGAATCGGCGCAACATCATGATATCGCAGAAACGACGATTGAGGTTTATCATGCCTTGGCAGGAGCTTTTGCTTATATCATCCATAAGAATGGAAAACAGATTTCTTCTGTCCTTCCTGCTGAAATGTATAAGTACTTTCAAGCTCCAAGCTATGCTACCGCCCAGCAGTTGAAAGACTGGTCGATTCGCACACTTCATTCAATCAGTGAAGACGCAGAACAGGAGCTTAAGGATAATCACAGTACCATCGTTCGCAGTGTCAAAAGCTTTGTGGATTTGCATCTGGCTTCCGATGTTTCCTTACCGGCTATTGCCGAACATGTCCACCTGCACCCTGTTTATCTTTCCAAAGTGTATAAGGCGGAGACTGGAGAAGCACTGACAGCTTATGTCTATCGGTTACGGATGGAAAAAGCAGCTTATTATTTGCGCTCGTCCAGCGCCAAGGTATTCGAAATTGCAGAGCTTGTCGGATACAACAATACAGCTTATTTTATCCGGGTATTCAAGAAATTCTACGATCTGACACCGCAGGAATATAGAGAGAATATGCCTGTATAAATCAAAAAGGCCTCGCTGGAATGTTGTCCAGCAAGGCCTTTTCTTTATGAAGTTGATTGTAACGCAGCTCCTGCTTACTTGCCGCTGGTTACGGATTGATACCACTCATTAACTTCCTTCGTATTTTGATCTCCACCGGAAGATTTCCATTTTTCTACAAATGAATCAAATGCCTCGATTGGAGCTTTACCATAGATGATTTGCGAGAACAGGTCCTTCTCCATTTTGGTTAAGATATCGTTATTCATTTGCATCGACATGGTTGGCGCACCTGTGAACATCTGTTTTAATGCGATATCTTTTTGATCCTGAACAATCTTGGCTGCTTCCACCATTGGTGTCGGTACGCCAGATTTGAGTTTTTTCTCAAAAGGTGTTGTTGCTTCTTCACCGTTGGCAAACTTCGCAAGTGTACTCATGTTCAGACTCGGGATACGTGCACCATCAAACGTTAATGTATATTTCTCAGGAGCATAACCGCCTGTCACACCAGCATCTGTTGTTGGTTTGCCGTCTTTCATTGCCCAGTCATATCCTTCAGCGAAGCCGTGTTCGAATTCGTCACCTGCTTTTGGATTTGCATAGTGATCGAATAGATAATTTTGATATGTGAAAAAGACTTCTGGGTTCTTCATATCTTTGTTAATCAGAACTACACCATTGTCGTTCGCGGTACCGCGTCTGCCTGCTTTGCCATCAGGTCCAGATGGAATCGGGTAAGCTTTGTACTCCGCTTCCGGATTGTTTTTCTTCACATCTTCGAGCGGCCATGAAGGCATCCAGTGAGGCCCCACAACAATCCCTGCTTTACCTGCTGTAAACTCTTCTGCTGCTTTGGTTTCATCATATACCCCGGCTTCTTCTGGAATGAATCCTTTTTTCATCCAGTCAGCCAGTGTTGCCAAAGCTTGTTTTGCTCCAGGGTTTACAGAACCATACTCCAGTTTGCCTTCTGCGTTCAGATTCCACTGATTTGGCATCGTGCCGTAGGCTCCGAAGATCCAGCCAGCATCAGACATCCATGTGCTCAAAAAGTTTTTGAATCCGATCGTCAGACCGTATGTGTCTTTTTTACCATTGCCATCCGGGTCTTTATTCGTAAACGTTTCCATAATCACTTCAAGATCAGCCAGCGTTTCAGGCGCTTTCAAATTAAACTTCTTCATCCAATCCTCACGAATCCACATCACTGGATCACTATTGTAGGAGTAATCAAGAATTGGAATACCAATCCGTTTACCGTCCTGCATGTACGGATACCATACGGAAGGGTCTTCATTCACTGCAGCTTTCCAGGTATCACTTGCATATTTATCAAACAATTCACCTGCATCAACAAACTTGCCCGTTTCAATCAACTCACGTGCCAGATTGAAGTCTCCGCGATACGAGATAATGTCCGGCATTTCCGCATTGGAAGCCAGCGACAAGCGCAGCTTCGTTTCAAACGCATTGTTTGTGGATGGCGACACCCATTGATTTTTCAATTCAATGCCGAGTTTGTCTTTCGCCCATTTGGTATGCACATTATTGTCCTGATCTTCACCAGATTTGAATTTGATTTCCGGTCCCCAAGGACGCAAATAAGTAAGTTTTACGGGTGGATCATACTTCCCGTCCTTCAATTCCATTGTAGCACTTGGTGTGCTCGGTGTAGCCTCTTTACTTGCTCCACTGTTACATCCGCTCAGAACTGCTGAAAGCGCCAACATTCCTGCCAAAGCCAAACCGCCAATCTTTCTTTTCTTGATTGTTTTCAACTTGTGTGTCCCCCTGTATGTAGTGATGTTGTCTACAGAGTCCATCATAATGAATGAACCATATGGATGCCCATACTAATATTGCAACATTTATTGTATTAATTTAGGATATTAAAAAGTGAATACAGATGTTGTATTAGTACAACGTCCCCATTACGTCTCTCTGTTCTATCACGGTGTGAACACTTCCGGATACTCCTTGCGCCATGAACCAATGCAGCCAATCAGACAGAACGTAACACACAAGATCCTGGTGTCGTTCTCATCCGTTTCATATTCAACAGAAATATTCATACCAGACTTGCGCCACGCCAGATAGGGGCCACTTCCTCCAATCCAATCACCTTGCTCATAGATATCCGGTTGTCCGTACGCATTGATCCATTCGTCAGGCGCAACGTTCATCGTCATCCCCTTCGGCAGCTGTCCGGGAAACGGCTTTTTGATCCGGTCATCTGACCCCGGTGCAAGAAAATGAATCGCTCCAATGATCCATTCTTCGGATGAGAGGTCATCACGTCCAGTCAGTTCATTGATTTTAGGAGAACGATACACATCGATGCGAATGGATGCTTTAACTGACCAGATAATGTCATCTTGAAAAGGACTGTCCGGTCTCGCTACTCTTTTTACACCGAAAGGTTCCAGTAAAGCTTGTACCTGTTTGGAATCATATGGTTGACCTAACAGCTCAATAAACTGCTCGGATGACGAGGTGTTTTTTTTATTATTCATGGTTTTTCATCCTCTCAAAGTAAAGTAGGTTTTCCACCCTTTTCCCTCATCATCTTACGTTTCTTTAGTTATGTAAAGATGGAAAAGAAACATAAAAAAACAGAGGAGCATGGATGAGATCTTCTCCTCTGTTTCATGTAGTTATTTAGCTACTCGATTAGGGTGTGTCATGAGCTTCTGTTAATTACTTGTATATTTCACCCAATCATATTCAGCATGCAACGGGTTAGCGCCGTTATATGATCCAAGCCAGCTGTCCACACCCGTTCCGTTCCAGATATTCATCATAATTTTACCTGGTGTCTTCGGAATGTTTGTTGTAGCTGTATGCTTCAGCACACCATCCACATACCACTTGATATGCCCTGGCTGCCAATCAAACGCATACGTATGGAACCCTTGGGACGCATCGAAGCCCAGATTTACGATTTTCTCATGATTTCCGACGCCATTTGTATAATAATTGAATTGGACCTTCGTTGTGTCTTTACCCAGGAATTCAATATCAATCTCATCCCATTGGGTGCCATGAGCAGGACCTGTATAGGTGAAAAAGGAGGAGACAATTCCTGTATTTTTAGCAGGCTTCATGCTTACTTCATACAGACCATACCCGTAAGTATTCGTTGACCGATATTCTCCGCAATCAAACTTGTTGTTCGAAGGACTTGTCAGACTCAACCGCAGCTTGCCGTCATTCGTAAAATTAGCATTATTCGCCCGCCAAGTACAGTTGAACATGGAACCGTTGGAATACCCATCTGCTTTTTGCCAGGTACTTGCATTGTGATACGTCAGTGGTTCCCAAAACACCCACCCGGCGAAAGCGCTTACCGAAATAAATAATGAAACCACACCCGATACCATTAATGTAAACCATGTCTTCCTTTTCATCATACACCTCCATTACGGATTTCAACCGTGTAAACGAATGAGTGAAACGATCATTCCGTTCTTGAGTTTCGTGACTAAAGATGGATTCGCCTCACTATTAAAACGCTTACATTGGTTGGTATTTCCATTTTATACGGATCATAATTGGCAAACTATAGCAAAGTTTAAAGAAAACATATTCATTTTTTAAGATTGCTCTCCCCTTTCCAGGCAAAATGTATAAAGACCCCTTTTTAATGAACGGGCCTCATTATTTACTACGTACGACTCGTAATCCCTGATCAGGACCAAGGCCATTCGCATCGAATTTCCCTGGATATGAAATCTCTTCTGTATTTACACTACTGACCCAGCCGCCTCCCTTGCTAACTCTCCAGGTGTTGTCCGGGGTTTCCGGATGTTTGTGCCAGTCCCAGCACCATTCTCTCACATTGCCGGACATATCAAAAATCCCTAACTCGTTTGCCTTTTGCTGACCAACTGGCTTGGTTTGATTTCGATTATTTTCGATTGCAGGCCAGTTCCAGTCTCCTGTTAACGGTTTTTCTCCGGCATTCATCCAGTACCATGCCACTTCGTCTGGATTGTTGCTTCCGCTATACGTAAAATTCTCACTCTTTTGTCCGCCACTTGCGGCATATTCCCATTCTTCTGCCGTAGGCAGACGATATCCATTCGCATCTTCATTGATGGTTACAGTCCATTTGACATTATCGTTTTCATTCTTATTATTCGTATCCATGGTTTCTTTATCAATCGTGTAATAAGGTTTCAGGTTTTCCTTATCGCTACGTGCATTACAGTACTCGATTGCATCGTACCAGCTCACCCGTTCAACGGGTCGTTCTTCGCCTTTGAAAGCGGAGGGATTGTCCCCCATAACGTCAGCCCATTGCTTCTGGGTCACTTCATATTTCCCAATGTAAAAGTCAGACAATGTGATACCTTTGCCGCTATAACTGGTTTTACTGCTTTTGAATGCCCCACCCTCTACCAACACAAGATCATCGCTTACGGTGGAACTGCTGGCTGCCGAACATGCACTTAATCCAACAACAGCTGCGATGAGTAGAAATACCATCCACTTTCTCATCTGGAAGTCTCCTTTAAAACGGAAATTGAGAGCAAGACAGATCACAGACCTGTCTTGCCTGTGTTGTAGACTAGTCGATAAAAAGGAAAGCGCTTACCAAACAGTCACGTTTGAGCTACCGCTACTTTGATATCCTTCCGTCGCCAAAACTTGATAGGACCAGCTGTTACCCAAGTACATTCCTTTGCTCGCCCACGCATTCACGTGATTCTGGAACGTAATTTGGGAGTTTACACCGATTGGACGTTTGGATTGTCTAACACTCCAATATTGAGGGAATGTTGAATACCCGTCAATGGATGGCTGATTGTATCTCATCGTAGTATAAATGTCATACGTACCACCATCACTAGTCACCGTGCCTTTGTAAGTTCCTGTTGGGCGGTATGTGCCCCAGTTATCAACTACATAATATTCAATAAGTGCATTTCGGGTCCAGCCATAGAACGTCAGATAACCATTGCCGGAAGGTGAAAACACGCCAGCGTTGTAGTTAACTACACGATTAGGTGTGCCGTAAGTCCAACCTTTACCAACGACAAAATTCCCGGTATTTTGCCAAGTTACGCTGTAATTTCCACCAGAACCGTTCACAGCATTAACGTAACCCCCGCCGTCTGTCCAGTTCTGCCAGTAATCTGTAGCACCTGTCGTAGCCGCGAACACACCGAAACTCATGGAAGCTGCAAGAACAACAGTCAACAACTTTTTGCCAAATTTGAACATAGGGAAAACCCTCCTGATATTTTTATTTTTTAGTTCACTTATTTGAAGAGACGCTGAGAAAAAAGATACAGATCATTCTTCCACACGGGCCAGTCATGTCCTCCGCTCTCTTCATACCAAATATGAGGTACGCCTTGCTGCTTCAAATACTCATGAACATCAACACTAATCTGAATCAGATTGTCCTGATCTCCACAAGACACCCAGAGCAATGACAGAAGTGATGAAGCTTGAGCCGGATCAGGAATAAGTACCTCCGGTGCTTTGGTGTTTGGCGCTGCTGAAAAAGCACCGACCCACGCAAAATGATCCAGATTACGTAGTCCAATGTTTAAAGACTGCCCCCCGCCCATAGACAAGCCGGCAATTGCTCTGTTGTCCCTCGTTCGAGATACCCGGTAACGGGACTCCATATACGGGATAAGATCTTGAATCAGATCCGATTCAAATCGTTCAAATGCCCGAATTTTCTCAGGATCAAAGAGATCACCTTCTGCCCTGTCGTTAGACATCGCACGCCCATTGGGGCAAACGACAATCATTGGCTCTATGAGATTCTCGGCATAGAGGTTGTCCAGGATGATTGCTGGAGAGCCATATGTATGCCACTCCTTCTCATCCCCTCCAATTCCGTGCAGCAGATAGAGTACCGGATAGGTAAGCTCCGAAGAAAAACCTGGCGGCGTATATACCATCGCTTTACGCACGTTGCCAACCGCCTTGGAATCATACTCTATCGTTTCGACGACGCCACGTGTTATGTTATCACGATACTGGTCAAAACCAGCAGATGCTGAAGCTATCATTTGTTTTACTCCCTTCACGGTTAGCTTAATCCTCTAAACTTCATACCAGGTTTGCACTAGCCCACGTAACCAAAACCCAAAACCGTGAATTGCTTTTCCTCATGTCCTAGTGCCATATCAATCTCGATAAGATGCTCATCAACTTCCGTGTTACTAAATAGAAGCATGGCATGGCAATGTGTCCAGTTCACTTGGTGGGGATCAGCCTGTTTGGTTAGTTGACCATCCACCTTGATATGAGCCGTTCCAAACATATCGCTGTCTGAGTCCTTAAAGATCAGGATGAGCCTGCTGCACCGCAAATGCAGCTTGAAACCCTTCAGCTCTGCCGTTGCACCGGGAACATACATCCAGTTGTTTGGAAAGAGCGGTGTACCATAATCATGATCGTCCATCTCGGTCATCTGTAGATCTGTATCTGTGTGACAGAAACTACCTGATTCAATTAGGGCAATCTGATCACCGTTTTGCCGATCCAGCAGTTTGACATCAACATAATCCTTGCCGATGATCGGTAACTTCGTTAATTCATCTTCTTTCTGATCAAGGTTTGTACGATCTGTAACGCGAAACAAATTCGCCAGCGCATCGGCCATGATGCGATGTCCCACATTGGTGGGATGATAGATGTCATGAAAATACTGCTCTTTGGTTATGAGGCCACCTTCATTTTTTGCCTTCTGAAATTGCTCTACTAGAGCATCCTTCATGCTCACCATGGGCAGATCATAATGAAAGCCCACCGGAGCTAGACGATCCTGAAGATTCCAATCATTCTTAAATACACTAAATAGTAGAATGACTGCTGGTTCGTTATTTGAAGCAAGCGCTTTCAATACTAAGCTTTCGTAACAGTTCCCTCGCGTCTCATCGTCAGCATCATTTACCGCAAACTCGATAATGACAATGTCCGGCTGTACGCTGCCATCCCGGAGCACATCCCGATCATAACGAATGACGCCAAGTTGGGAAGGCGTCCCGCCTACCCCCGCCTTGATCAGCTGAACCGTATTGCTGTTCAAAGGGGCAAACATTCTTTTGAAGTGTTCATAGGAATGATAGGCATAACTTTGGAGATGAATGGGTGCCGCACCAGCGCCATGAGTAATTGATCCCCCAATATAGGCTATAGTTACATTCTCACCACGTTTAGCTTTCCCGATCGCTCTCTTTAATCTGACGTTGTTCCCTGCACTCAGGAGCGATCTGTCGATCATGTCAAGATAAGCCGGAGAATCGTAATCAAAGTCAGCCTCAAACGATGAAACTGTAACTCCTACGGGGTCACGCGGTGCATTAGTTCCTTGATTCTCATCTACATCTCCTGAATCGCCAAGCATGTTGCATTCTCACCAACCTTCCAGCGAAAATTTTACACTCCAAGTACTGTCTTATGAAGAAACCTGGACTAGAATGATGTCGATATCAGGCGGTTTCTTCTCTTCGAGTGTAGCGCTTACATAATTTAACAACAACCTGATAAACTATAGGACTTGCCTAAATATATCACCGGCAAAACAAAATGGAAATAGATGGGATATCATACCTATAATTTTCCATGTAAACGCTTTAATTTGAGCAGTATCGCGAATGATATACTTATTCATATGAAGCATTAACGAAGCATTCTGTGAAGCATTTTTGGAGGAGGATCACATGAATATCACTGGAAAAGGCGCTTATGAGACAGGTACATATGTTAATCTTTTTCACAAATCGGGGTATAACGAAGAAGAAATCAACGCGAAACTGGAACAGACATGGAATGATCTGTTTTATGGAGATGAACATACACGGATCTATTATCCTGTTGATGAAGACAAAGGCTACATGCTGGACACGGGCAACGACGACGTTCGTTCCGAAGGCATGTCCTATGGCATGATGATGGCTGTGCAGATGGATAAAAAAGAGGAATTTGATCGCCTGTGGAATTACGCTCATACCTATATGCAGCATACGGAAGGACGATACAAGGATTACTTTGCTTGGCATTGCAAGCCTGACGGAACCCGGCTGTCTCCGGGGCCAGCTCCTGACGGTGAAGAGTTTTTTGCTATGGCATTATTTTTCGCCTCGAATCGCTGGGGGGAGGGACCTGCACCTTATGATTACAAAACTCAGGCTCGAAAGATTCTTCATGCCTGTCTGCATCAAGGAGAACAAGGTCAAGGCGATCCCATGTGGGAACCAAGTAACCGGCTAATCAAGTTTATTCCAGAGTTACCTTTCAGTGACCCGTCCTATCACCTTCCCCATTTCTATGAATTGTTTGCCAAGTACGCGAATGAAGCAGACCGAACATTTTGGAAAGAAGCTGCCGAAGCAAGCCGTTCATATCTGAATGCAGCCTGTCATCCGGTAACCGGGCTTTCACCTGAATACGCCAATTACGATGGGACTCCTGCCCCCGTTCAGCCGCATGGTGATTTCAGGCATTTTTATAGCGACGCCTATCGCGTTGCAGCCAATATTGCCTTGGACTGGGAATGGTTTCGCAAAGATCCTTGGCAAGTTGAACAATCCAATCGAATTCAGGCCTTTTTCAGTGATATCGATGTAGCGGATTATCGCCGGTATACGATTGAGGGTGAGGCTTTTGACGAACCTGCTCTGCACCCTGTTGGTTTGCTGGCAACCAATGCGATGGCATCGCTCGCAGCAGATGGCCCTCATGCAGATGCTTTTGTTCGGCTATTCTGGAACACACCGCTCCGCCAGGGAAAACATCGTTATTATGATAACTGTCTTTATTTCTTCACGATGCTTGCCTTAAGCGGAAGATATCGGATGTACTAAAATATGAAATTTAGGCGCTATTGTTGGAGCTCTAACCCTGCATTGGTTTTTGATTTATGACGATAAAAAAAGACGAGCAGACCGCATTTTTATGGTCTCGCCCGTCTTTTATTCGTTTACCTTTACTTGGATGACACGGATGATGCATCATAAGCGGACTGCATAATTTCCAGATAACGATTCATATTCAGCCCTTCCAGTCCTTTCACATACGCATCCCAGTCTTTATCCAAACTCTTTGCTCCTGTGACAAATTGTAACGCGTTTTGGTCGATATAATCCTTAATATTGGTTTGCATCATGCTGGTTTCATCTGCAAGGGACGGATCAACCCATAATGCCCAATGCGGGAAGACTTCTTTAGGTTCTTTACCTTCCATCAACAATGTAGCTTCGTACAGGCGACGTTCATACCCGTCGTTAGCATAGATGTCTGTTCCCTGTACTTCTGCATCGCGATACGCCCGGTGATGATTGTACTGGCTTAATGCAGCCCAGCTGTCATTACGAGGTTCTTCTCCGGATGGAAGTGGAATCGCTTTATAGAGCGGCTTTACCTGATCATTTAAGGCCACTTCTCCCTCTTCAGGTTTGCTCCAGCTTGTGCCCTCTTCTCCCAGATATGAAGCCATAGCTCCTTCTTGGGTATAGAAGTAATCCAGCATTTTTATTGCTGTAATCTGCGTTTGCTCACTCGCTTTATTAGTTAGAACAAAGGTCGCACCTGGATCAACCGGGTAGTTGTAGGATGCATATTCAGCATTTGGCCCTTTTAATGGTGGAATCGGGTTGTAATCATTGCCGTATGGTGAGCCTTCAGCCGTAGTTACGAACAAAGACGGATGCATAGCCGCTCCTGCACCCAGAAGCTGTGCATCGGCATTATCTCCAATTTTCTTGAAGGCACCGACATTTTGTGTAAAAGCACCCGGATCAATCAGTCCTTCATCATATAAGGATTTGATGTACATCAGTCCTTCTTTCCACTCCGGTTTATTCGCTACCGTATCAACTTTGCCTTGATTCAGGATGAGGTAATTCCGGTCATCATTATAGATGAAACCGTTCATCAGATATGGAATAATGTGTACACCAAAGTTCTCCGTTGAACCACTGAGTGGTACTTCATCTGCCTTGCCGTTTCCGTTCGGGTCTTTCGTTTTGAACGCTTTCAGCATTTCCCGGAACTCTTCTGTCGTTGTTGGCTCTTTCATGTTCAACTTCTTGAGCCACTTCGTATTTACCCACATCTTGTTTGGATACGAACAGTGGAAACATTCATTCAGCCCGGTCAGTCCATAGATTTTACCGTCGGGTGCGGTATTCATTGCCATATAGTACTCATTGCTCTCAAGTACCTTCTTGATGTTAGGCGCATGCTGATCAATCAGATCATTAAGTGGCAAAATCACGCCCTGTTGCCCAAACTTCAACAAGTCAGTCTGTGAGAAACGATCTACCCAAGGGATAAGCATGTACAGATCCGGATAGTCTCCGGAAGCCAGGGATATCTGTCTTTTTTCAGCTGCTCCATCAAAAGGAACTGTCGTCCAGTTGAACTTGATATTAAACTTCTCCTCCATTTTCTTGGTGAATTTATTGGTAGCAAGGTTCATATCCGATCCTTGGTGCACAAATACATTCATCGGGACTTTCCCGTTCGCATCCACTTCCCCGTTACCCTTATCGGAGGATGAGCAGCCTGCAAGTACCAACGTAAGCACCAGCACACATGTTAATCCGAGCGCACTTATTTTCTTCAATAAAATCCTCTCCCTCATGAAAGTTTGTAATCGACTTATCCTTTAACCGAACCGACCAGCATCCCTTGCACGAAATAACGTTGTACAAAAGGATAGATGATCAGAACCGGTAAGCTGGCCATGACAATCAAGGAGTACTTCATCAGTTCAGCCATTTGCTGTTGCTTGATCATTTCGGAAGCGTCCATATTGCCTGAGCTGCCTAGAATAAGAATACTTCGCAATATCAGCTGTAGCGGGTAGAGCGACTGCGATTTCAGATAAATCAGTGCGTCGAAATAGGCGTTCCATTGACCAACCGCATACATCAATGACAGCACCGCCACAATGGGCTTGGCAAGCGGCAGTATAACGCTGAAGATAAACCGAATGTCACTGCAGCCATCGATATCAGCCGCCTCTGACAGCTCTTCCGGTATAGAATTTTGAAAGAAGGTTCGTGCAATAATGACTTGCCACACCCAGATCGCATTTGGAATCAGAAGCGCCCAACGTGTATCGATGAGCCCCAGAGATTTAACAACCAGATACGTTGGAATCAAACCACCTGCAAAGAGCATCGTGAACGTAATGAAAATCATCAGTGTGCTGCGTCCGACAAAGGTCTTTTTGGATAGTGGATAGGCAATCATTATGGTCAATGCCACGCTGATAAACGTGCCGCACACCGTATAAAATAATGAGTTCGCGTATCCCATCAGTACTTGTTCATTGCGTAATACGGCTTTGTATCCTTCGAATGACAGATCAACAGGCCACAGCCAGACTTTGCCCGAAGAAACAGCTGACGGACTACTGAGTGACGAACTTACGATGTAGATCAAAGGATACAACACAGCAACCAGCACGAGTGACAGAATGATGTAGAGTGCCGTAATAAACAAACGATCTCCAAGCGATTCTCTGATGACAGGGTTTCTGTTCGCTCGTGAACGACCTGTCTGTGAGTGTAAATTAGACATCCTTCAAGTCTCCTCCCTCCGTGTGGTTACCATAGGCTTGTATTGGACAGCCGTTTTGCAGCGGCGTTAACGACTAACAACAAGATGAGATTAATGACAGAGTTGAACAAACCAACCGCTGTAGCAAAGCTGTAATTGGCGTTTAATAGTCCCATTTTGTACACATATGTTGAGATAATCTCCGACGCGGATAAGTTTAACGGGTTTTGCATCAGATATATTTTCTCGAATCCGACCGCCATAATATTGCCAACGCTTAGAATTAAAATAATGACGGCTGCCGGCAACAAACCCGGCAAATCCACGTTAATAATCTTCTGCAGTCGATTGGCTCCATCTACTTTGGCGGCCTCATACAATGAAGGGTCAATGCCGGCGAGTGCAGCCAGATAGATGACTGCTGAATATCCCATACTCTGCCACACATCGGAAAATACATAGATGGATCGGAACATATCTGGATTTCCAAGGAAATTCACTGACTCGAATCCAAGTGCGCCTGCAATCGTGTTCACAATCCCCAGCCTAGGGGAGAGGAAAAGCATGATTATAGATACCATAACAACGGTGGATATGAAATAAGGTGCATAGGTCACCATCTGTACGGTTTTCTTGAACCTCATGTTTTTAATTTCATTCAAAGCCAGGGCCAGCAGAATCGGGATTGGAAATCCGACAATTAGGCTGTAGAACGAGATAAGCAGCGTATTTTTGATTAACGTCATAAAAGCGGGATTCTGAAAAAGCAGGTCGAAATACTTGGTTCCAGCCCATGGGCTGCCCCAGATTCCTTTGATGACGTTATAATCCTTAAATGCGAGGACTGTATTCACCATCGGTACATATTTGAAAATGATAAAGTACAACACCGGAGGCAAAATAAGCAGATATAACTGCCAATGCCTTCTGAAACTTCTGGTTAGCGCATGCTGTAACGTTGATCGCTTGCGCTCCTTCACACCCGACTTGTGTTCACTTGTAATTGTTGATCTCAGAATCATCCCCCCAGTCAAAAATACCTATGGTTGAAGTTAGCGTCACCTCGTTTGGTAGCGCTTTCTTTGTGCCCATATCATAAGTTTGACTTGAGGGAAGCGTAAAGGTACATCTCGGAAACGAACGTACATTATACGCATGAATACTAATTCCGGAGCGTACATTAACCGCTCAGATTATCCATCTTCCGAAATACACTTGGTGAAATGCCTCGTACACGCTTGAATGCTCTGCGGAAGGAATGCGCGCTGTTATATCCCGTAGAAAGAGCGATCTCATCTATGGTTTGCCCGCTTTCTAACAGCAGACCAGATGCTGCATTTATTCTCACCCGCTCCACGTAATCCGAAAGATTCTCTCCGGTATGCTCTTTGAATAGTTGGGAGATGAATTTTTCCGATTTACCCATATGTTCAGAGATCCGACATATCGTCAGAGTCGCGTCCCCATAATTATTTTCAATGTAACACGTAATTTCTTGTACGGTATCCGCATGTGTTGATGATCTTTTTCGCAGGACTTCCTTGCACATCTCTTCTGTTAGCCGTTTGAATTTGCCTCGTAATACCATAATGGAATCGGTGATCTGAATACTTGCGACACCGTTTTTGTATTCTTCTGCAAAGGAATCATCGTGTTTGATTTTGGGCTCATCCAGCTTGAGGTATGTTCCCTTTAACTCCATAATAAATTGCTGTGCCATCTCATAGGAAAGTTCGCGCTCTTCGAAATTGCGTACAAACAGCTGATCCAAAATACGAAGACCCTCTTCCAGTTCTCCTGCCTTGATCGTATTCAGCAAACGCTGTTCTGACTCAATGGGATAATAGTACATTTCATTTTCCTTCAATGTATCTTCAAATCGAATAAGCTCATCTGCTCCCATATGAATCGCATATTCCATGGCTTGTTTGGCTTCATCAAATGAACGGCCTACGTCATTCCAAACTTCGTACGCAGCTCCGGTACCGATTGTTGTTGATATCCGGTATTCCGTATAAATGAGTTCGGTTAATCTGCTGAGTTCAGACTCACAATGAAGGATCGCTGTATCCAGGGGCATATCGGATACGGGACACATAAAAGCAATCTGATCTGTGCCCCAGTCCGTCATCAGCACATCGGCGTTCCATTCTGTCATCGTCTGTCTGATAATCAATTTCGCCACACCAAGCTCCTGAATCATTTCTTCGCTATCCAGACTGGCATAACCGTTCACCTTGAGCAGACCAGTGATTCCCTGGCTGTTCTCAATGGATAGTTGTGTCTGAGAAGAAATGGCTTCCAGCTCACGAGTAGTATAGAACTCACCTGTAAGCAAACGTTTGATGAATCCATCTCGCAAGAGAGGAATTTGTTCATTCAGTGCGTTCTCCAGCGACTGATTATTGGCAATTAAAAGATGAATATGGCTAGCCAGAAAATCATACTCATTACGCCTTTTGCCAGAAGGCTCACTAACTTGTTCTCGGAAGGCAGACAACAGTTTATAGATGGGTGCACTGTTTCGATAAGCCAGGATCAGTCCAAAACCCAAGCCAAGCGTCAATGTTGCCAGTGTGAATGCCAGTGTCACCTGTTTAATCTGATCCGCATTTGTCATCAGTGATTTCTCGGGAATGCCCGCCATATAACTCCAACCGTTTCGCTCCGAATGAATGGATATTAGCAGTCGCTCACCTTCTATGGGCCGAACCTCGTTCAAATCGTCCCCATAATTTTGCGCCAAACGCTGCGCTTCCCCCTCTTCAATACCGCGTGAAAAGATAATTTCGCCGTTAGCATCTCTAACCAATGTCCAGCCACCATACTGATCCACAATATTCTGCGTCAGGTTTGCCATCTCATCCTCATCGATTAAAACACCAATCGTAGCCTGCGGTTTATTAAAACTATTCAGCGGCAAGGATTGCAAAAAGGTGATTGCTGGCACATTTGCAAGTACGTTACTGCTGATTTCACGTTTGTAGTTTTGAAGTGGAATAATTTCATTAAAATGTGGTTTTTTCAAAATATTTTCGCTCCACTGCTCGAATGTCATCCCATCCATCGCATTGGCTGCATAATAATGTTCTGGCCTGTAATAGACCGTTGTCGGCGTAATAATGACGTTATAATTCGGAATGTAAATAAAAAAATGAGATAAGTATTCGTTGGTACTGCTGTACATTGATAAACTACGCTGCATTTTGCCTATACCATATACATTGTAAACGTCCAGTGGTTTCGGATCGGCAATCAAACGGTACAGTTCCTGATTAATTGCAAGCTGTCTTGTGAAGGCTTCCACCTGAAGCAGATTTCGCTCAATAATTTCTTTGCCCAGATTCAGGGACTTCAGGCTATTTTCAATGGAGCTCGCCCGAGCCGCCTCAATGGATGCCCTGTAAGAGGCATATCCGGCAATCTGCGGAATCATCAGAATGATGACATACGAAATCAAAAAACGGCGGAACATCGGTGAAAATTTGGACCATAGGAGCTTCATTGTACTCCCCCCTTTTTCTAATCAAGCGCTTACATTTATCGGTTTATGATCATCATTTCATGATACAACGGGCATTTCCGAACAGTGAAGGTACAACTTCTTCCCTATGGTACATTTACACCTATAGCTATACAATACTTGATTTCTATAGTTTAATGTGCAACTTCACGAGACAAAGGCAATGAATAACAACCTTTCTGCTTATCCAATTTTGTTGCAACCATACCTAAATACAATAAAAATAACCTTCTCAAGTCATCAGATGACCTGAAAAGGTTATTTTTTGCCACTAATTTCGTGATGGAAATGTTGATGTTAGTTAATTACTAACGGCTACAAATTTCCACTGTTGGTTCGTTGCACCCGTGTAGGTGTTCTGTTGCAGTTTGGCTCCATCGGTTGTGGAAGCGTTCTCCACTTCAATCGCTTTGTTACTGTTTACATTGATGATGCTCCAGTATCCATTGCCAAGATCATTGACTTTGAAATGCTGGGCGGTCGTATTTAAATTGCTCATAAGCTGAACTGCTTCGCCATTGGTCTGTGTACCGTTACGAATGTCGATCACTTTGTCAGGTGAATTCACACTTGTCAGTGTATAGTTACCGCTCCCAATGGAAGTCAGTACCCACTTCTGAGGATTACCACCCAGATCACTCCACTGTTGCAGCTGGAGATTGTTCTGATCTTGTCCCCCAGGAACATCAACGACTTTGTTAGAGTGCCGGGCTACAATTTTGTAGGTTGCCCCCGAGACCAGACCCGTAGACGGATTGGTTGGGTTGGTTGGATTACCACCGCTGCCATAATTCTGGGAGCGTTCATTGTACCAAGTGAACAAGAATCGTCCCATCGCACTGCGTGAAGCATCTCCATCCCACTTCAGTCCTGCTGTAGGATCTGCGAACGAACTACGTGCACCGGGTTCCAGAATAAATCCATTCATATGTGCAGCGATGCTGACATTACCTGCCGCATTAAAAATTCTTTTGGTATTTGTACCGAAACCTTCGTTACTACCGTTGAACAAGTTCCAATAAGCTGAATCACCTGGTTTGTTCTTGAACCAAGTCACTTCCGTGATGTTGATTGGATATTTATCCGCAGCTGCCTTCACGTTGGTGTTCCATTGATCTTGCAGAATGTTGAAGTTGTCATAGGCTCCGTAACCTGGATACCAGTGAACAGCATAACCGTAGTTGTTCAGAGGGTCAGTCAGCGGATGACTCGCTGTCAGGCTGTAGAACTGATTGTAACCCAGACCTGCAGCCCAGATGACGTTATCTGCGCCCTGATTACGGATGGTGGAGATCATGGAATTTTGGAAGTTACGCAGGTCATTCCAATGATCCACGAAATCATTTTCCCCGTTGTATCCACCCCAGTGTCCGTTGGCAAACGATTTCACCGGTTCATTAATCAATTCGAAGTGAACGTTGTCTGCACTTTTAATCTCTGGACGGGAGGCAAGGTAACCCCAGATTTGATTGAACTTTTGCAAGTTGGCAGCTGTCGTAGCCTGATCATCCTTCAGCGTGAAGTCCAATCCCAGAACAACATATACGCCTTTTGTTTTGGCATACTGGATATAAGGAATGATGACGTTCTGTGTCACAGTCTGTACACCAGCAAAGTTGTATGTACCTGCCGCCACATCTCCCATATCCTGACGATCGATGAACAGACGTACCTGATTCATTTTCCAGCCATGATTGCTGCCATATTTCGGACTGGTATCCGCAAATGTGTCTGTGATGTCTTTCAAATAGGCCAATGTTGCAGCGTGACGATTGTTACCATGAAGGTTGAGATAATAATTACTGTCCTGATACGTCCAGTATGCGCCGGAAGGTTGATGCCAACCATTAAGGAGTACAGGTTGATTGTTGCTGTTCACCAAGTTTTTGCCACTCACTTTTAATTTCCCCATAGGCATACCTACCCAAGCGTCAGCTTGGCTGCCTCCCCATGGAGCAATCGTAATCAGTAATGCCAGAACGAGTAAAAGCTTGCAAGACATCATAAATTTTTTCACTGCTATTCCTCCTGTTTGATTAAATTGGCTTACATTACTGCGATAGGAAGCTGCCGTCGAACCTGATTTATAGCAAGATCAAGATGTAGCCTCATCCAGACTCTGTCGGCGCGCGCTCCCTTAAGCCATTCCATATCCAATGATTACGCTGGTTGTAACACATACGATCAGCCGTAAGCCACTCTCTGCCATTCACCTTATCGATGTAAGCTTCCTTGGTATACTTCTTGGAATCGCTCATGAGATCTGCCTCCTTTCTGCTTGAACATGTTATAGCTGTACACCTCTTCGCTCTAATCGTTCTACCCTACGATACCTGTACGCTCCACGCTCTCCACGAAATAGCGCTGCACGAACAAATAAATGATAATTAACGGGAGGATCGCAAGCAGAATACCTGTATCCTGAATCATGCTCAGATAGAACGGATCGGCCTGAGAAGCTGCACCGTCTGTAACCTGTTGAGCGAGATTGTACGGCAACGAAGATAACTGTGTTGACATGACTTTACTCGAAGTCAGATACGTTGTTGTGTAGAAGCTGTCGTTCCATTGCCATACGAAGGAAAACAGCATGACGGTGACCATGGATGGAATGGCATTCGGCAGCATGATACGAGTGAATGTGCGACTGATCCCTGCGCCGTCCACGTATGCCGCCTCCTCTACTTCTTTCGGAATGCCTCTGAAGAATTGGCGGAATATAAAGATATACAAGCCTGCCTTTAGTGAATTTGCGGTAACGGCTGTCAGAATAAACGGCCAGTACGTATTGAGCAAGTTGACAGGTTTCCCGGAAAACAGTGTCATAAGCCCCATCAGATCAAAGCTTTTCAGATTCAAATATACCGGAATGAGAATGGTTGTTGGCGGCACAAGAATCGTCAGAATGACACCGGCAAACAACCAGTTGCTTCCCTTGAACTTCAGTCTGGCGAATCCATAACCTGCAAGCGCGCATGAGGCTGTAGTCAGCAGTGTTGTTGTTGCGGACAGCGCAAACGTATTGAACAGCGTAGCCCAATAATCCATTACACGAATCGCCTGCTTGAAATTGTCAATCGAGAAGTTCTGAGGAATCCATACAACCACTGCCGAATAGAGGTCTCCCTTGGCCTTGATCGATGTAGAAATCTTCTGGAATATGGGAAATAAAATAACAAAGGAAAGTCCAGTGATCAGAACAAATCGGATGACAGACCATAGCCAGCTCTTCCATTGCTCAAGCGATAATAATCGTGATGTCGTCACGCGGAATGCCCTCCTTTCTAATCTTGATAGAAGACTCGTTTAGAGAAAATGATAGATACAATCACAAGAATAATAGCTATCGCTACGAAATATACCCATGCCATAGCGGAGCTAAGACCAAAGTCAAATTTGACGAATCCCGTATCACGGATCAATTTGGTCATCGCATTATTGGCAAAAGAGTCAATGATCGTATAGATCGCGTTAACAAAAATAAGCGGGCTGACCATCGGAAACGTAATTTTCCAGAATGCCTCGTATCCTGTCGCCCCTTCCATCTTGGACGCTTCATACAGCTGTGGGGAGATGGTCTGAATACCGGCCAGGAAGATCAGAATTTGTACACCCGATTGACTGACAATCTGGTAGATTCGATCCACTGCTCCGCTTAAATACGTAACGATCCATTCACTTACGCCCGCATTGAGCATCAGACCTTCCAGTTCCAATGTGCCAAAAGAACTGCCGCCTGTGCTGTTCTGGTTCACAGCTTCAATCAAACTTGTGCTTTCCAGCGACATAATGACGCCGGATGCCAGAATGACGGGCAGGAAAAAGATGGATCTTGCTATGGCACGACCTCTGAATTTTTGATTCAGAATTACGGCAAGGAACAAGCTGAAAATGACAATAAGCGGTACATTAACAAGTACGTCTGTAATCGACTCAATCAGTGCCCGGTTAAAGCTTGTATTGACGGTAAGTGCCTGAATATAATTGGCAAAACCCGTAAATTGAATGGCAATTCCCTCTGCATTGGCTTGAATCGCGCTCATGCTGTATCGCAGAGATGCGAGCAGCGGAACGAAGAAAAACAATACAAATCCGATCAGCCACGGAAGTACGTAGATGACACCCCACATGGCTTTCTGCTGAGCATACGTACGACTTCCCCATTTGAATTTCAGGATTGTCTTCAGAGCTGCTCACCACCAGTCACATAACTTAAAGCTTCTAGAGTATGGTTCTCCACTTCAACAGGGGAGTCATTGTAATTGACAATCACATATCCTCCGCCTTCATAGGTTGTTCGGTATACACCTTCACTCAAAGATTCATGAGTAATCATTGGACGTCCAGTGAACGACTGGTTTACTTCACTAACTTCGGTATAGATCTCCGCTGCCAGATCAATCCACTGCTCATAATTCGCAGCATATAGATCGTTATAATCCGTTTCTTTCACCACATGGCCCGGAGCATTAAACCAGGCAAAATAAGGGCTGGCTCCGTATTCAATCAGCTTCAGCACATACTGCCTTGCATCGGTATACGTAGACAGATTGTACGGCGAACCGGTATACGGAATACTGCCATGAACGACCAACTGGAAAAACGGAACTTCCTCATCTTCCAGTTTGAAGCGGCTGCTGCTCATCGGTGCATCCGTAAGCCCTGTAACATAAGGCAGCGCGTATGCGTTCCCGCCTTCAGCCACGATGGAGCCCGCTTGTTGCTTAATCTGATCAAAAGCTCTTCGAACCGTATCCAGTGCCTGCGTACGATCCAGCATTTTTTTTGGATTCATATCGCTGTTTAACTGCTCTGCCATATCCTTCAGGGAAATGCCTCCCGCCTCAAGCGGTTTCATGTCCTTGATCATATCTGTTGTCACATCTTCAATCTCATTAGGTGAGAGCACATAGGAAGCAGATAAATCCTTCGCCCGTCGCTCCAAAGCCAGATCCATTGGATACAAGATCGCCGGTTCCTGTGTTAAAGATCGGGACGCCTCACTTGATGGACTGAATCCTTTCTTCGATTGCACGTTCAGTACCGATACATCCGGATAAAATCCGATTCCTGCTTTACTCGTAAAAGCGCTAAAGTCTTTCATTCCCTTTTTCCCGCCGATCACTCCATCCACCTTAATGGAATTGGGCAAGCGGTGGTGCAATCCATCATTGAACCATCCTGCATAACGCACCTGAATGTTGGACACCTTTTTCTCCATCAATTTCGAAAGAATCGCTTTACCCTCATCAAAAGTTGTCAGAGCCTCCGTGGAATTATACGGTATGCCGAGCATATGCTGCCTGGTTGTCATCCCGCCAAAAAGCTTGAGGTAAAACGGGATTGTGGATTGCTCCTCAGACGTTTTCAGTTCGGGAAGTCCTCCATTTTGTACCAGGTATTCCCGGTACAGTGAGGCCAGACCGGAATATGAAGCCTGCTCTGCACCTACAAAAGCGTAACGAACCACGAAGTCAGATGATGTTGGTTTATTCTGGAACTTCGGCAATGTACGAACCATGTCACTGGACTGGAGTGTAATATCACTTTTGTTCACGACATAAAAACTGGGATATACGTTATTGTAACTGTTCAGTTTACCGCTGATATCCGCATTCACCACTGCCACCGCATCCCCTTCTTCGATGATGCCCAGAAACGCGCCTTCTGGACGAATCACGCCAAAGACAGGCAATCTCGCTTTGCTTTCGTTGGAACTGGCTTCACGCAGCTTCATCGTTAAGTCCGGGCCGTAAATATCTTGCTGGTAGGATGGGTATTGTAATTTCCCATTGTTAAAATGAATCAGCGCTCCCGAACCGTCTGGGACAAGAATTGATCCATCCTCTTTGGAACCTCCAGCTCCGAAATACTCCAACACAGACAGGGTGTTGATTGGATACTCTTCTGGAAAATGAATACCTGAAGCTGGCACTCGCACCTTCAACTGCTCTCCGTCCAGTTCATATTCCATCGTGAGCATGAATAAGCGTGGCCCGCTTCGTTCTTGCTCAATGCCATGCTCGGCGTGATCTTTGACAAGGTCTTCCTCTGTGTATCCGGCGTCTTCAAAGGCTTTCAATGCACGGGTCAACTGAAGACCCTGCATGGCCTTGTCAATTCGATTGTATACGCCTTCATCTTTATCTTCCGCATATCCGACTTTCAACGCCCGTTCTCCGGATTTATCAAGCTTTGCCAGCACGTTTTGTTCAAAACGTTCTTTACTTATCTTCACTGGCAGATCTTCAATAGATCTCTCGGTGCTGCCAAATTGATAGTGCACTCGTACTCCGTTTGGCAATGCTTCATAACTTACTTGTTTATGCCGAACACTGTCCGTGTACGAATTAACCATACTGCTCTGTCCTGAACTGTTGAAAAAGCTGAGTCTGGATTGGGAGGACAGAAGGTCCTTGTTAATCCCGGCTGCAATGCCATCCTTCTCGCGTTCTTCCGGGTTACTGCGCCAGATTTCGCCGCTCTTACTATGAACAACGGCAATCTCGGCGGTCTCTTCGTTGATCAACAGCTGCAAAGCATTGTTTCGAGCGATACCGATCATGCCGGGAATACGGGCATCGCTAAATGCAGATTTCAGCTTTTCTCCGGCAGGCAGGGAAGGAGTCTGCACTTGACTAACATCTGCTGCCGTCTCGCGGGCTGCCGACGATGATGAGAACTGGAAACCGCTTAGGAGCAAACTGCTCACCAGCAGTATTCCGGTTATTTTTTTGGCTGCGGCATATTTCATTGTGATTTTCTCCTTCCTAGCCCCGAAGCACTAATTCCTGATAGATAGTGTAAACAAATGATACGATCTGCTGTACAAGACTAAAGAATAACAAGCACAGAAAGGCCATAAAGGCCATAGCTACAAGCGTAAGCAGCATCGTTAGAATGGTTTTGGCAGGTGTATATTGATGCACAGTCATGTTGCCCACAAATAGCAGGTATACTGTCCAGCAGACCGCAATGGCGTTGGAGAAATAATAAAATGCCGTTTCCTGTTGAGAAATAGCAAGACTCAGCCAGATCCACGGGAAATGTACCAGAAACATCGGAACCAGCGCAAAACATGTCGACATAAAAATTTCAGAAAACTTTCCTTCCCCATCCATCAATGTGGTTAATGACCAATTAGCCACACACCAGAACAACACGGGAATGACAACGTACACCATCTCAAGCAGGCTGTTCAGGTACTTGGGATTGTTAAAGTTAATCAGAAAACCACTGTACTGCGCTTGCAAAATTTTAGTGAATACCAGCAACACCATAATCATTAATGAGATCAGCAGTGTCGTTTTTTGATTACGTTCATATTTCAATTCCCAATACCCGTCAAAGGGGTGAAAAATCAGATGCAGCGGGTACTGGTAAAATTGTTTACTTGATGCCTGCATTCGTTGCCCTCCTTTTCTGTCTGCGAACGATGATGACGGTGACGAACGCAGCTACAGCCAGGAATATACCGGACATCACCCATGAAAAATGCTCACGCATCAGTTCTTTTCGGTAGAGAAGAAAAGCTTTGGAATATCCTTTGCGCTCCATACTCTGTTTGAAGTATTGCGCAGACTCGGCATACTCTTTCTGACGAAGCAATGCTTTGCCAATGCCCGCATAGGCATATTCCAGATTCGCATTCATCTCGGCAGCCTTGGCAAACAGTTCCGAAGACTGATCTTCTTCTCCGTTATAATAACTGCGTACAGCATCATGTAGTGTGCGACCATACTCTGTCGTTTGGAACACGGTAATCTCACCAAGCGCTTTGTCCAGTACAAGCATCCGGTCTCCTGCCCGCTCCAGCGCGACAGGTGTATTAAACATGCCCATCCGGTTCCCGATGCCGCCAAAAATATGGAGCAGATAACCGTCGCCATTGTAGGTGAAGATGCGCCCCCTGCTGGAATCCAGTACAGAATACATATCGCTGTCACCTACATCAACATCAATCAGCCGGGATGGTCCAGCTTCCATGGTATACCGCAGATCACCTTGAGGTGCTGAATAGCCTTCTCTCCGCAAAATGTCTGTTCCCTGAGCATTCAACTTCTTGATTGGATCTTTGCCGCGATCTCCACTGGTCGCATAGATGAATCCTTCTTCGTCCATGTCGAGATTAGTGAACTCGGTTGGGGTGAACATGACCATCTGACTGCGTTGTTCTCTGGTGGCGAATCGTTTCCAGAGATATTCGACAGGATCAACCTGAACCCGGTTCGCACCAATGAAGGAGGAGAATTCGCCATCGGCGCTGAACTCCATGAACCCGTCAAATACGCCTGCAGCCATGACATAGATGCGTTCGCCTTTGTCCATCACAATGCGAATAGGCTTGAATTGAAAGTCGTCTTTTAACAAGTCTGACTTCGGTTCAGAGACAATCTTGACCAGCTGTCCCTTGTCATCCAAGTGCACCACCCGATGATTATCCGAATCAGCCACCAGTAAATCCCCTTTTTCTGTTACAAACAGTCCTTGCGGATTTTTAAATTGATCTTCTTTGCTTCCGTTCTTGAACGATTCAATGGTTCGCACAAGCTTGAAATTACGATCCATCTCGACAATTCGTCCATTGCCCGAATCAAGTACGTAAACACGCTCATCTGCGGTAACGTGCATATCACTCGGTTCCTTGAAAGCTGTTATATTCAGCTTCTTGCCTGTAATAATCATCGTTGCTTCATAAGCAGCCGGAGCTGGAACGGTATCACCATAGAAGGAATAATGGTAGGCATTTGGTTCACCGTCTGCACTTGCAGGCAGTGCTGTTGAACTGAACAACAGGAGGCAGACCAGGCCCATGATGATCCATTTCGGTTGTTTCCATGTGCTTTTTCGCGTGCTATCCTGCACTTTGCTGCCTCCTTTCTATTCTTTCATACCTGAAGTAGCCATCGTCTGCATGACACTGCTCTGAGAGATAACAAACAGGGTAATCGGAACAATCATCAGTAGTAGCGCTACCGCAGCACCAACACCTGCTCTTGCAATCCCGCCCTGTACGATCTGACTAAGTGCATAATGGAGCGTTTTGAGATTTTCACTGTAGATAAAACTTCCACCGTCTGTTCCCCACAGAGCCGGGAACTGCAGGATCATAAGTGTAAGCCACGCGGGCTTCACGTTCGGCATGACGATGCTCCAGAAAATGCGATATTCGTTCGCTCCATCGATTTTGGCTGCCTCCAGCAATGCATCAGGAATCTGTTCCATGAACTGTTTCATCAGGAACAGTCCCAGTGAGAACGCCAGAGAAGGTACAATGATGGATGCGTGTGTGTTGATCCAACCAAGCCAAGACATGACCATGTAGTTCGGAATCGCCGTAACATGCGGCGAGAACATCAAGGACAGAATGACAATGGTGAATAATATTTTGGATCCCGGAAAACGGTACTTTGCGAGTGGGTAGGCTGCCGCAGATGCAAGAAGAATATGTCCAGCCGTGCCCACCAATGTAATCAGAAGTGTATTGGCAATATAACGGGACAGCGGTACCCAGGAATTACCCATCAGATTAATCAAATCTGCGAAATTTTCTGTCGTCGGATTGTTCACCCAGAAGCGTGGCGGGAAAATAAACAACTCATCTAGCGGCTTAAAGGCATTGTTGACGGCATAAATCAAAGGAAGTACCATAAATGATCCGAACACGGCCAGCAGCGCAAACAACATGAAACTGACGGTAAATGACCGATTGAGTCTCTTCGGCATGCCGAAGATCGCACGTACTTTGCTGGTCATCGTCATTCACCTATCTTTCTCAGCATTTTTTGCGTGAAAATGTTCGTTCCAAGCATCAGTGCAAACAGGACGGTTGCGATCGCTGAAGCATATCCCATCTCAAAGCGAATCGTACCAAAGTCCATCAAATGCGTGACTACCGTATGCGCAGCATAGTTAACACTTGGGAAACCGGCTAGCGCAATCGAGATTTCGGCTACAGCGAACGATGCTGTAATCTGCATCACTGCACCAAACATCAACTGAGGTCTCATCGATGGCAACGTAATGTACCAGAGCTCCTGCCAGCGATTTTTGATCCCGTCCACCGTTCCGGCTTCCACGAGCGAGCGATCAATCGTCTGCAGACCCGCAATAAAGGCCAGGAAGCTGGTTCCGAGACTAAGCCATAGCTGTACCAAAATGACGATGCCCAGTACATACTTCTCGTTGGCAAGCCATTGGATCGGCTCCAGAATAACGCCAAGGCGCATAAGAAACCCATTCATATAACCATAGCTGTCCCCGGAGAAGATGATCAGCCAAATAAAAAACACATTGCCTGAAATCGATGGTGCATAGAACACCAGTGTCATGACTGCCCTGACTTTAGGAGACAGCTCATTAATGATCCACGCAAACAAAAAACAGGCGACATAACTGAGCGGACCCGTAATAACCGCGAACAGCAACGTGTTTTTGAGTGCAATTAAAAATACATCATCGTTCAGAAATAACCGTGAATAGTTCTGCCAACCGACAAAACGAGGCAATTCCAGCATATTAAAGTGAAAAAAGCTGAGACCGAGTGATATGCCGACCGGAATGACTGTAAACATGAAAAAGATCAGCATAAATGGTGCCATTAATACGTAATAGTGCCTGCTGAGATACAGATTCCTTTTCAATAGGGACCACCAGCCGACCTCGCGTGTATGCATGACAGGAGCGGCGGCTGTCTTGGATGTTTTTGCTTGCAACCGTTACCCTCCCTTTCCTTTATTTCAGATTAAATTCTTTACGTTTCAGTTCAATCTCATCGTCAATATAGAGTACATAGTCAGATAAGGCTTCACGCGGATTTTCATTGGCGTTAACCACCTTACGGAAGGCGTTATCCAGATGTCGACCAGTAAAATAACCCCCTGGCATCTGCGGAATTCCCTGCACCCATTCCCACTGCTTCTCCAGGTTCTTATAATCTTTTACCGGCCAAGGTAATTGCTCTAACGCTTCAATATTAGCTGTTGGATAACGAGCAGCCGCTCCCATCAGACCTTCCATCTCTCTTCCATACTCGATTTGAGTTGATTCATCCGTCCACCATTTCATGAACTTCCATGCCGCTTCTTTGTTGCTGGCATTTTCGAGCATCATAACCGCACTGGTTGCGCTAGCAACCTCATGTCTGATCGAACCGTCAGGAAGTTGCGTGCCTGGTACAATGGTGAAATCCCATAGATTACGGATTTCCGGCGCCAATACCGTCAGCATATTATAGGTAGTGTAATCGGCGATTCCGATCGGCATTTCCCCTGTACGGAAACGGTTCGGGAAATCGGCTTTCAGCGGGAATTTATAATTGGTATAAAATTGCGTCCAACGTTTGAATGCCTCCATCGAGATTTCCGAATCGAGTGCACTTTTTTTTCCATCTTCGGCATAGAAATTTCCATCATTCTGATATAAAAGCATCGCAAAGGTTGCATTAGGAACCATGTTGGCATTGTTCAGCGTATCCTCAATCGGGAGATAGAACTCCATATTGTGCTTTTGCAATACAGCGATCGCATTGTACACATCCTGCCATGTTTTTGGGGGTTCCAGACCTAATTCATTCAGGATGTCCTTCCGGTAAAAGAGCATTGGAAAATGCTGTTGCTCCGGGAGCGCGTATACTCCACCGTCATACTCATAAGGCGTTATTCCGCTTGCCCGGAATCTGCTAGCCACCTCTTTGTAATCCGGGAATTTGCTTAGATCCGCTGCTGCATTTCTCATCGCATAGTTCACGGGGATATCTTCGCCCATTTGCATAGCGACATCCGGTCCTTCCCCGGCCAAAGTTGCAGGCAGCAATATATTCGGCGGCACAAGCCGCAGCTGCACAGATACATCCGTATCCGGCGTGAACGTATCGTCGATCATGCCCTTAAGGACCTGAGCCTGATCTCGTCCGGTGGTGATCCATACGGTGATCGAGTCTTTCTTTTTCTCTACATTACCAATGCTGTCATAGTCTTCGGTGTATGACGCGACATAAGCGCCCAGTTCGTGCTTCACCTGCTGCACCGCAGACGCTTCCGCCTTTGGCATCTCTTGTCCAGCCGGAGCTACGATCAGATAATCCATCGTAATCGGCTGCTCACGTACGGTCAGAATCCACGTACCCAGACCGCCGACATTAATTTTGAACGTATCCAGTCGTTTCGGAACCGTTTCCGGTCTTGCCGCCATATCCTTGAGCTGTACAACCATCGCGTTCAGAATGGCTACCTTGTCGCTTTGTTCTCCGGTTGCCTTTTCGAGATACTCAGCTACGGAAGTGAGGATCACCGCTTGCTTTTCAAAAACCTCCGTCATTTCTGGAATACGTTTCTCCAGTTGATAATCCCGAAGTGGATCAGGTTTGTTGGAGGTAATCATCAATATTTTGCGATACAACTCATTCAATTCAAGTACGCTTGATTCCACGGTTCGAAGTAACGGGGCAATATCACCAAGCGTGACGGTCATGCGCAAGCGGTGTTTACCCTTCTCCAGGTGGAATTGATAAGGTTCTTCTGCACCATTTCCAAGCACTTGTATCTGCCAGGATGGACTGTAATTAAAGCGAATTCGCTTCATTTCTTCAAACGGAGCTTTGCCATTAATGGTAAGACTGCGTGTGGCATAAATACCCCGAAGCTGATCCTGCTTCACTTTTAACGCGATCTGATAGAGTCCGTCCTCAGGTACATCTATCTCCCATTCGACCCACTCCCCCGGAAGCTTCCAGTTCACGCCCCCAATGGCATTGATCCGAATTTTGGATACGTCGTAGGGTTCCAATGATGGACTAGATCGATCCGAGATTGGCGCAAGTGTAGGTGAGGATTTGGTGATCGCTTCTTCGCCTTGAAGCTTTAGCATGACGGGGCTGGCTGCCTTTAACCCTAATGAATCAAAAGTCTTTTGAAGTTCTGCATACGCAGGAACAGCCTCTTCCTGATATAACTCAATGTAATCAATCGCCATACTCTCTCTTAGAGAGGTCAGAGATAATTGCTGGGTACCTTTTTCAAAATAAAACTGGAATGGTTCCTCAAAATACCCGCCGCTGTCTCTAAAGGAAGCGAGTTGCCATTCAGGTTTCTCCACCTGTCTTGGTCTGAGATCGTTGCCACGATCATCCTGCCTAATATGATCTTCACGATTGCCCCATACCCTGTCGAACAGAAGTACATCTGCTTCCCGGAACGGAACTTCCCCGTTTAACTCCAGCTTGCGCTCGATTCCGGAGCTCTTGCCTTCGACAGGATAATAATGAATGCGAACGTGATATAAACCACTCACTTGAACGGGAACATCCCAGCGAATAGTTCCAGATTCGGGTGTAATGACAGCACTGCCATCCAGTCCTTCATATCTTTGTACTACCTTGAACTCCCCGTTATCTGTCTCCGTGTAAGCTTCGCCTTCAATCCTCACGGTTGTGTCCGGTTTGGCTGTGCTCGCATACGTTTCCTGATAATGTTCATAACTTCGTGAATCCCTGTTACCCGCTACAGCTTCAAAATCCTCAAGTGCATGTACTGTCCCAGGGCTCTGATTCTTGGATGGATAGATCACGATGATCGAGAACACCAAAGCCAGAACAAGTGCCAGAATCAGTACCTTTTTCTTACGTGACCGCATGTTTGCATGTATCCCCTTTCCTGAGAGCGTATCAACAATTGAACGATTGACTAGGGCGTGTCTTAAAACTCGCTGAAGTGCATCTTTTACCGTCTTTTCGCCCCCTGCTACGTCACTTTCCCTTGACGTGCCCCGGCACGCCTGCGGAAAACTTCCTTGCTTGGAACGAAAATCCGGCAAAACCTGCTTCCTTCGGATTTTTCAGACACGCCCTACCCGGACAGACCGCACTTGTTACTCGCGCGTTCTGCCCGTATTTAGCAGTGCTTATTTGTATACCTCATCAATTGCGGCCTGGAAAGGAGCCTTGTATTTCTCGATCAATGTAGATACGGACACGCCCTCTTTCAATTCACCATCAAAATCCCAATAAGGAAGGGACGGGAAGGTGTTATGGTCGAGAACAAGCATGCCAGCTGCCACCTCTCTGGCGTTGTTGATATCTGCTTCATCCGTGAGATGTCTCTCCAGCGTGGATTGTTCCGGATAATCATAGATGGAATCAATCTCATTGATTTTTTCCCAGATGTACATCAACTGCTCCGGATTTTCTACCGCTTTAGGAATGGTGATCGCTTGATAACGAGATTCACCGGAGTGGTAGGCCGAAGCGCTCGGGCCTTTAGGATAAGGCAGGAAGCCAATATCATAGTCTGGCATATCTGTTTTGATACCTTCAATCTCGTACATTGCGCCAGAGTACATGAGTGTGTTCCCTTGACGGAAGAAGGTAGCCGGTTCAGTCCAGTCGCCGCCTTCTGTTGGTCTGCCCACTTTCTCTGTAGCCAATTTGTTCAAGAAATTCAATGCTTCTTTGGTTTTTGGATCTTCGAGGTTCTGTTTATCCTCTTTGGTCAGTGAAGCTTCGTTGGAATACAATATCGGTTCAAGCAAGCCCGTTTGAGCAAGTCCCCACGTATCCAATTTGCCGTCATTATTCCGGTCTTTGTTTGCCTGCTTGGCTACAGCCAGGAAGTTATCCCAGTTCCACTCGTCCGCATCAACATACTCTTGCAGCGGCTTCAGACCGAGCTCTTGCATCAGAGTACGGTTGTAGAAAATACCATTGATAAACGAAGACTTATCTTCCGTAAAACCGTAACCCTTACCTTCATATTGCATATATTCCTTGGTTGTTTTTTGATTAAATACTTGGTCGTTTTTAATATAATCATCTACCGGCCATAACAGATCCTGTTTGGTCAGTGCTGGGATTGCGTAGTTTTTACCGAGTCTGACAAAGTCGCCGAGCGGCTCGCCAGCCATCAAGGAGGCTACAACTTTCTCCTGATATTCACCAAAATCGATGGATACATATTCGATATTGAAGTTATGTTTTTTCTTCAGAGCTTCAAGGTTTTCGATTCGTTTGATGTTGTCCGGATTGTTATCTGTAATTTGCATATCCCACCAAGCTACAACTTTGATCGTTCTGCCACCCATATCAAAATCCATTTCGGGTGTAGAATTTTCATTTTTTTTCTCCGTTTCGGCAGGTGCTTGCTCTTCCTGTGGTGCCGGTTTTTCAGGTGCCGGATCTGCAGCAGGTGCAGAACTACAAGCGCTGATCATCAACATGATTGCAACCAAAAGACTCAGCAACATAAACTTGTTTTTCTTCATTGTCTTCCCCCCTGATTGTCGTGTGCTACCACAGTGTAGCCTTCAAATGTAAGCGCAAACAACCTGCTTAAATGCAGGTGTTTACCCGGACAGATTATAGATCAGAGTCATTTGAGTAATGATTCACGGTATTTCATCTGTAATTGGTAAAGAAATGCACTATCTGCAAAATAATGCACATTGTATGCGCTTTCTTTTCTTCCCATAATAAAACTAAGCCTTATTTCAGTTGAACAGTTGATCGGAATATCAGGAGAAGGTGAGGTCATGCTTCATGTACAGTATTTTACTTGTTGATTATAGTTACCGTTTGAATAAAGAGTTTGGACAGCTTCTGCAAGACAACCAATTTCCATTTACAATTACGGATTCGGTCTGTTCTTCAAGTACCGCTCTCGCTGCATTGTCTGATCGGGACTTCAGTGTTGTCGTCGTCCATACAGATCGTTACGATACCGCCGGGCTATGGTTGTGTCATCACATTCGCCAAACAAGTGATATCCCGATCCTCCTACTCGGGGGAAGGGATCAATTCAGACTGGTTCGCAAAGCATTGACCTATCAAGTGAATGATTATTTGCCTTCTCCGGTTAAACCTTCTGCGCTTTTGCATAGTTTACACGGACTTCTGAACAGACTCGGGCCTGTACCTTTGACAAAAAGTCCTGCCATCAAACCTAAGATTCAGCTTAATGGCAAAGCGATGGATTCCAGCCATGTGATTCGGATTGTGAAATCTTATGTAAGAGATCATCTGAATGAAGAGATTACGTTAAAAAAAATCGCCGATATGCTCCATTTTAATTGTGCCTATCTCGGACAAAAATTCAAAACGGAAGAAAAGATTTCCTTTAATGACTACATGCTGAAGGAGCGAATGAAAAAAGCCAAACAGCTTCTCCTGTCCACCGATCTGCGAATTTACGAAATCGCTCTGGAGGTAGGGTATCGCGATATCGATTGGTTTTACAAAAAATTCAAAGCTTACGCCGGCTCAAGTCCCAATGCCTACCGCAGGCAAAAGGCCCATTCGGCTTAAATAGGTATTCTAAAGCTAATTGTAAGTATTACAACAAAA
This sequence comes from Paenibacillus amylolyticus, assembly GCF_051136285.1. Taxonomy (GTDB): domain Bacteria; phylum Bacillota; class Bacilli; order Paenibacillales; family Paenibacillaceae; genus Paenibacillus; species Paenibacillus amylolyticus_F. Next base: position 599,595 of record NZ_CP194938.1, read on the forward strand.
CAGAACTTCACATGTTAAAAAATCAAAAGTGCATGCCAGTAAATTCTAGCATGCACTTTTGATTTTTTATTCTGTCTAATGAATAAGACATATCATATGATTTTAATTTTTTTCAAGAGGTTGGAATGTAATAATCAATATAACTGGAAACTAAACTCGCTATACAAAGAACTAATAGTATCCAATTAATCTTTCTACTGACTGATTTCTTTTTCACAATATTACGAGCAATAAAATAAATTAATGTATATAAAACCAAAATAATCAAAAAAGTATATACTAGTTTTCCGATATCCACTCAATTATCCCCTTCTACAAATAATTCAGCTAGTAGTGCGATGCCGTAAGCAACATTTTATAAAGTTCGGATATTAAAAGATTGATTTTTACTGCTGAGACGAACGGGTAAGTAGAGTTTCTCGATACTCCTGGGGTGTCATGCCCATTTGTTTTTTGAACAGCCGGGTGAACGAATGAGCAGATTCATATCCAACCTGAAGCGCGACTTCCCGTACCATAAGCTCCTGATTCATGAGTAGCTCCTTTGCCTTGCGAATTCGGCTATCATCAATAAATTCGGACAAATTAATACCCATTTCCTGTTTGAAAAATCTGGACAGATAAGAAGGATTGAAATGATGCAGTTCTGCCAAGCGAACTAACGTAAGATCTTTTTCCAGATTACCCTTGATATAATTACATAAACTCTGCACGACCAGGTTGGCACGTTGTTCTTCGTTTGAACGTTTGAAATGGACCAGCTCATCCGCTGCCAGATATAGATATTGAACGGCGTCTTTCATACTTGGAAAATGGTCCAAATGAAGCAAACTTCGCTGATCCGGGGTTTTCTGCTTCAACCCCCAGCGATTAAATGCAGCGTAAAAGGTCAGTGCCAGGTGATAATAAGTCTCCATTGCCCGCTCCATCGTCATGTCCTGTTGAAGCAGCTCCCCCACAAGCTCTTCAAAGATATCATAAAAGGATTGAAAACGTCCTGTCTCCAGAAATCCAGACATGGCCTCTACCCGGCTGGAGATCCGTAGTGATTCCTTTGGAGTACCCACTTGAGGTTCCTCGTAATTGTCCGTTAGAACCATCGACATGCCATCTCCGACTTTCATCCACTGCAACAAGCGCAGACGCTCGTATTGCTGTGGAATCTGGAACCATTCACAGCCTCGTCCACTAAGTGTAAATGCTATCGATACGCCAAGTGAAGCAAGACATGATTCCTGCACAAGCTCTAACGTACCTTCCATGTATCTGGTGAAGTGTTGATCTGCATCACCCTGCTCATCTTTTGGCTGTAGCAGCCACACCACATCACCATAGTGATCTGTAACACTGGCGCATTCCGTATATTCCCCCATCAATGATGTTCCAATAATACGAATTGATGCTTGAGTACACCCTTGTTCCGTTTCTGCCAGATCATGTAGCTTGTTCAATCGTCCGAGCACCAGATATACCGGAGAATCAGCTTTCAGATGAATCTCCCTCTCCAGTAGTTCAGCTTGAAGTTGAACCGATACAGCAGCAGAAGCACCTTCCTGAAGAAGCTTTCGGACATATTCATCCTGTCTAAATGCGGTGAGTCGGGATGTAATCTCGCGTTGCTGTTTCAGGAGATTATGCATATCATGACTCTCGCTGATCTCTTCCATGACCTGCTCCACCATGTGCATGACTTTGTCGTACCCTTCCGTCTTGAGCAGATATCGTACGTTATTCATCTGAAAGGCTTGGTATGCATATTCAAAATCACTATGTCCGGTCAAGAAAATAACACGGCACTGAGGCCAGCGTCTCTGAATCTCTTCAGTCAACTCCAGTCCACTTATCCCCGGCATGCGAATGTCTGTCAACACGATATCAATTCTGGATCGCCGCATCCAGGAGAGCGCCTCTGTGGCGGAGTATGCTTTGCATACATCCAGTCGATCCGGCATGTGCCTGGCAAATGTCTCATACAAACTATCCGTAATGATCTCCTCATCATCAACAATTAGAAGTCGATACATTTGTCTTCCCCTTCTTTCCATTGGATTCGAATGACAACCTTTAACCCTTGCAGCTCACTTCGTGATAGAAAAAGTCCGCTTCCTTCGCCAAATGTCAGAACCAATCGTCGATGGATATTCATTAACCCTGTTATGTCGTCCGTCGTGGTCTCGCTGTGCAGGAGTTGTTGAAGATTCTCTATATCTTCTGGCTGAAGATTATGCCCGTTATCTTCCACGGTGATCTCTGCACAAGTTGACTCCATATGGAATTGAATACGTAACAGGCCTTCGGTCGTATTTTTTTCAAGACTATGCTCATATGCATTTTCAATAATGGGCTGGATCACAAGTCGGGGAACCTGAATCTGTTGCATGTTTGGTGGAACTTCCGCGAATTCAACCTTGATCCGTCTGGAAAATCGCAGCTGCTGGATATCTGTATAGATCCTAGAATGGTGCACTTCTTCCTTCAGCGGCACATGATCTGTTCCATTGCGTGTAATGAATCGAAAATATTCTCCGAGCATATTTGTAAATTGCTCGATCCGATCCGTCTCTCCTGTTCTCGCAAGCGAGTTCAGAATAAAAAAACTGTTGTACAGAAAATGCGGATTAATCTGCGACTGGAGCTGCTTTAATTCAGCTCGCTGCATCATCATTGTTTTTTTGAAATCACGGTCAATCAGCAGTTGCAGATTTTCAATCATATGGTTAAAGCGGGAATACAGGAATCCGAACTCATCTTTGCGATGATGCACGATCGGGATATCCAGCACCCCGCCCTCCATCTTTTTAAACCTTTTGACCAGCAACAGTAAAGGAATGTGAATCAGCTTATACGTAGAGTAGAGGTATGCTGAAATCGCAATAAACGATGTGATAGCAAAAATCCATGCCCATTTATAAAACTTGCTCAGAGGTTTGGTAACCATTTTTTCAGGCAGGTACGTCGCGATCGACAAACCAAGTGCTTCCATATGATGTTGGTTCACATGGTACACCGTATCCTCTACGTTTATCTGAAAGCTCTCAAGTGAGTTCTTTTGACTATATTCACGGTAGTTGGCAAGAATGATTTCGCGTTCTTGCCGATCGAGAATAGCAAAGCCTGTGCTTTTTTCAATGAGAAGTGAGGCACTTTCAGGATAGAGATTAAGCTGTGATAGTTCATTCTGAAATGCGGCATTATCCAATTCCACCTGAACAACAAACAGCGGTGCGTCTCCCATCTTACCGGTTAAACGTACAGCACTCAGATTTAAAGCATCGTCTTTTACTGTAAATCGAATGCTCTCTTCCTGGTTCGATGAATTAAAATAATCGTACGAGGCTTTATTGTATTCATCAATGCCCTGCACTGCAGAAATACTCTTGTTGACTGTAGGGATATGTACATGAACGTTCTTGATATAAGCACTACTGTTCTTGAAGGAAGCGAGCCGTTCGGATAAATAATTTAAGATTTCACGTTTCTCAACTTGATCCATGTTGTTCCAGAGGATCGCTAGCCGATTCAGCTTGCGATCCTCAGCAATGTCAAACTGCTGCAGCTCCATCCACTCGATCTCCCGGCTAAGTTCTGTCGCATATTGACTTAACCGCCTCTCAGTCGATAAGGAAATTTCCTGGCTTGCTGTATCATAGCTCCAGTGGTACAGGTACACGCCCAGAAGAATCAAAGGTATAACAAAAACCAGGTAGGTCATAATCAGCCGTGCAAATATACTGTTAAACCACGACTGTGCCGGTATCTTGATCAACGCACTCCCCTCCTGATTTCAGCTCAAAGACACCTGCCTCAATAAGATAAAGCGAACGCCTGGTGATCCCTCGCGGTATCGGTTCTATACCATGCGTTCACCTCCGATGTAATTTCTTTACCGCCCAGTTCAAGCCAATCTTCTACAAATTGATCGAATTCTTCAATAGGGGATCCGTAAATAATATTCATAAATACTTCGAGCTGCAGATCCCGAAGGATGATCTGCCGATCTACCATCGTTTCCGTGATCCCACCAGTGAATTGATCATAAAGAAGCTGTCCATTCGCCTCGTAATCGTCTGCGATGCTAAACGCACCTTCTGGTCCATAGGTCTGCTTCCATCCCCACCCGCTCTTCAAGCCTTCTGATTCATAAGCATCAATTCGTTTGTGGATTGCAAGCGCTTCGTTCTCAAGAACAGAGAAGTCGCCTGTCATTCGTGCATCCCGAATATCTCTATATGCATCTAAATTTTTGGTTCCAGGGAAAGGAGTTACAGGTGACAGCATCCACACAGCACGAGAATCATCATTATAATACGTCTCATATTCCGCATTCTGTCCCCAGTTTTTGTCCAGGTGCAGATTCATCAGCTTAACAACAACTTCAGGATGAGCAAAGCCTTTTCTAACGGCAAAATAATTTCCTGTGTTGGAACGAAGCGGCACAACCTTGTTTCGACCTGCCTCGGCCACGATCGGGTATGCTTGCCAGTCTGCTTCCGGATCTTCTTCACGGGTAGACTGAACAACAAAAGGAGTCCACTGCTCCCCATAAAGCATACCAATTTTCCCCTGTTGAATAAGACGGTGTGCCTTGCTTCCATTTTTATACGCAAAGTCTGGATCGAGTTGACCCTCAAGGTACATCGTCTGTAACACTTTCAATGCCTTACGCACCTCAGGCTGGATGCCACCATAGATCAGGCCACCCTCCTGGTCTTTGATCCAAATATTCGGAAAAGCACCATAACCGGCCATAAATCCCGAAACGCCCATAACCGGGTCCCAAAGATAACTCGTTAATGCGAGTCCGTAAGTATCCCGTTTCCCATTACCGTCGGGGTCGCGTAATGTAAACGCTTCCGATATTTTCAATACGTCTTCTATTGTTTCAGGTGCTTGCAAGCCCAATTTATCCAGCCAATCAGTTCTGATCCACAAGTACTGTGCTGTTTCAATCGAAGATGAGGATTCCGGGATCGCCATCAGTTTGCCGTCAATGGTAGCTGCATCAAATGCTCCTTTACCTTCGGCCTCCAAAATTTTTTTCGTAAGTGGCGTGGCAAAATCACGATATATATCCGTCAAATCTTCAATTAAATTGGCATTGCTTAGTTGCCTTAGCTGATATGGATTGACTCTCACGACATCCGGGAAGCGCCCAGCAGCAAGAGAGACTCCAAGTTTTTGATTATAAACGTCACCCATTGCAATCCAGTCATACCTAATCTGAATACCAAGTTCCTGTTCATACAGACGTGTCCAGCGATTATCAACCAGTGTTTCACCTGGAAGTTGCTCGATCATCCGCTGCAGATCTTCTCCCGTTTCCCTGACAAAAGAAACCTGAATGGGCGGGGAATACGCTGCTGAAGACAAGGCCTGCTGATCTGTAGATGAGCTGTTGATATGTCCATAGTCCCCCTGTGTATGTCCAGCGGGTATACACACCGTTAGGAAGATAATAATGGTCCACCTTGTTTTGTACATCCATCTCTTATGCATGGTGACATGCCCCCAGTTTGATTGAATGAACATATCCTTTTTATTTTTCCAGAATTGTTATCATTGTACAACATTTGACCTGTCATGAGTACGAAAAAGCCGCCGGTGGGCGACTTTTATTTACAACTCTCAGCATGGATTTATGAAACGATGTGATATTCAAAATTCGAAAAGTCAGCCATGCCTCCAATCTCTTTTGTAGAGAACAGAAACAATCCAATTCTACAGCCCATGAAATGATCCAGCTTGTAGACCATTCTATGGGGAACGCCGAGGCTTCTCCATTCAGAGCCATCCCGATAGGCAAAGCGGCATTCATCTTGATTATCTACAAAATTGGCTGAGGCCTGCAGTGTCACTATCGGCCCTGTGACAGGTATTCGTGCATACTCGGTAGCAGGCTCCTGATCAATCAGATTACCAAATATGCTAGTGTCTTGACTCGCTCTTCCCTGCATGACAAGGTAATATTGGCCAGCTTCCTTGGTCAGTGCGATTAGGCCATAAGTGCCAATCAGGAAACATAACCCTGCGTAATCACCATCGTTCATGCCGCTGCCGTCCAGTGTTACCGAAGCTGAACAAGCCGGTCCCATCGCTCTTTGGGTGAGAGTGTTCACTGCAAATGTCAGGTTAGAAATAAGTTTACCTGTTCGAATTCGGTACACTCCCGGTTTTTCTGTCACGGACCACAGGTCATCATGGGGTGTATGATTCCACTGCCAGACGTCTTGTAATTGCACTTTGCCTTGAGCATCGAGCTTATATTCGAAACGGTCGCTTGCAACAAGCGGTTGATAACGATAGTCCGGTTTTGTACTGGCAATATGGATTTGTTTAGGTGCTTCTTTTGCAAATACGGGTATGCCTTCCTTGAAACTCATCGGTACAAGAACCGGTATCCGCCCTACAGCGCCATGATCCTGGAATAACATCGCGTACCAGCTACCATCTGGTGTATCCACGATGCCGCCCTGAGCCACTCCAGAATTAAAATATCCCATATCATCATTGAATACTTCTCCACCGACAAATGTGCCATCCAGCGTTTCTGCCCTGTAACAAGCTTGTGTTCTACGTCCTGCTGTCTTTGTCATGTGGATCAGGAATACGTAATAGATGCCTTCAATCTTGTATAAATGTGCACCTTCATACCCCAGATAGTGTGGTTGATGGTCTGTCACAATAACCCGATGCCTGCCCTCCGGCTTGGGACCGGAAAGATCGCTTTTTAATTCGGTTAAATGAATCTCTCGATTACCATGCACCAAATATACCCGTTCGTCATCATCAAAAAATAGAGAGCAGTCGTGATAGAATCCCTCTACAATCTGTTTAGTCCAAGGTCCTGTTATCGTCTCAGAAGTATACAGATACGTCTTGCGCGTGTCATTGGCTACAAAAATGACGTAAAACGTTCCTTGATGATAACGGAGTGAAGCAGCCCACATTCCTTTGCCATAGATCTGTTCACCGTTCTCCAGCCGCTGGGCAGGCGTATCATCCAATTTATCATACACATACGTAGCTGTTTCCCATTGGATCAAGTCATACGAACGCAGTATCACACATCCAGGCATCATATGCATAGTCGTACTCACCATGTAATACGTATCTTCTACCCGAATGACGTCCACATCCGGATAATCGGCCCATATAATCGGATTTGAATACATCTTTTAAAACACCTCTTTTGGGAGTTCTGCATTATATCTGTTCAGTCCTGCTCCATTTCTACATCAAAGGGATGAATCCCTCTACGATGTTAGGCCTCTTCAAACATCCAGTGGCTTAGAAGGATACACGAGTTTTGTGCTGATGGCTTGAGTACAAGGTAAAGGTCATGTTCAAGCCGAGCACCCGTTACTGAAGTTGTTGCCTCAATCCATTCCTGACCTTCCGCTAATGCCGGAATGTGCACCTTTCCGATTAAATCTCCATCTTCACGACCTAGTCGAAGTTCAAGTGTACACCCTGCGCCTTGACTACATAACGATGCAGTAAAGCTTGCCGCCCCTTTTTCCCCAAAATCCACACGTGAGATCGCAATCCAGCTTCCGCCGTGCATCAGACTGACTACTTCATTTTGTTCTGAAGACTCACCTTGTTCTACTTGCTCCGAACCCGAGCTTCTTAATTGACGTGTGTTTACGCCTGCGTTCCAGCCCATCGTTGAACCGTTAATTCTTTGGTACGGATTAAAAGATTTCAACTGTTCTACACCTGCGTAGTCTGCATGAATCGCTTTAATTCGTCCACTTGTCTCCTCATACTCTACGCGGTTCAAATGTGTAGAACGATATCCTTCCGGAATATCCATCGCCTGGCACAGTGTCTGCGCATGATAGGCAATATACCACTGATTCTCTAACGGGAAGATGGCATGATGATTGTTACCGCCAATACCAAAGAAGCTTCCCGGATTTTTAAGGATCGTTCCCTGATACGTCCACGGCCCCATAGGCTGCGCACTTGTCATGTATGCAATCTCTCCTGGCGGAGGGCTGTTCTCGTCGCGTTCCACCTGGAAGAAGTTGGAGCAATAAGTATAGTAGTAGATGTTGTCATACTTATGTATCCCAGAATTTTCAAACATAAAGGGAGCAGGTATGACTTTGGCCTTGCCCTCAACACTGACCATATCCTCACCCAGTCTCATCACTCGCGCCGTATCCGGTCTTTCAGGTTTCCCTTCAGGCACGCCACCACCAAAATAGAGATAAGCCTGATCATCGTCATCCACAAGCACGGCCGGATCAAATAACCAGGTCACATCTTCTACACCCGGTGTTTCTCTTGTCACCAGCGCTTTTCCGATCGGATCTGTCCAAGGCCCTATCGGTGTTGGAGCGCTCAAGACACCAATACCGCTAGCATTATTGGCAAAATACAAATAAAAACGATCCGCTCCGTCGAAGTTGCGATGCGCAGCTGCTGGAGCCCAGGCTTGAGAAGCCCATGTGGCTGCACCTTCAGGACCTGCTACCTTGATCTCCCCGTGATCTGTCCAATTGATCAAATCATCCGAAGAAATAACCGTAATTTTGTTGATCGACTGATAACTGTTTTTCTGAGGAACCTCATTTGTGTCATACTCCAGTTTATCACTGGTCATATACAGGTAGACCCGGTTATTAAACACCAGCGCATAAGGGTCTGCTCCGAATTTGTGAGACATTAAGGGATTAGCGTTAGGACGAAGCTTGCCAATCTCCTGTTGGATATTCTCCAAATGAACACTTAAACCATTGTTATCCTTTTGATCCTCAGCCTGTGGCATTGTTTCGTTATTCATCTCATTTCCTCCCGCAAATAGAGTTGATCTTTCCGTTATCTTCAAATCTACATGGATATCAGAACAATTTGGGCACAGCAAATAGAAAGCGTTTGCAAAACAAACGTTTTCATGATAATATAATTACATTTTAAGTGAAACTGAGTCCAATTTCATTGCGTTATTTGCTTGATTTATTGCGCGAAATGACAGGAGGTACCTCTACAATATGTCTTCTGAATATTTTTATGATCCGATCCAGCCAGAGCTTCTGTACCGCCACCCTCTAACAACCTACCAATATGAATCCAGTTATCACCGCCATAATGCGTATGAAATCTACCTGTTTCTACAAGGCCATGTGCATTTCTATATCAATCATCGTTGTTATCCCATGCAGCGTGGGGACTTGCTTGTCATTTCTCCTGAAGAGATGCATCGGACACTCATTCTCGATGAGACTGAATATGAACGTATCACGATCAATCTCAAGAAAACATATGTGTACCAACTATCTACGGTTATGACTAATCTACTATCCTGTTTTGACCACCGCCCTGACGGAAGTGGTAACATTATTCATCTGCAAGACGATCAGTTAAACCAACTGCTATATTGGACCCATCAGATTGAGGAATTCGCTGATTCTAATTTGTACGGTGCAGACGTGCAAACCAATGCAGCTATGGCACAGCTGCTCGTTCTGATCAATCAGTGGTTTCAGCATAATTCCTTTGTACCTCACGACATCATGCCTGAACTGGTACGCAAAACGATGGAATATATCGAGACACACATTACTCAAAATATTACACTTGGCAAACTGGCCGAAGAGTTCTATATGAATAGTACTTCCGTCAGCCGATTGTTCAAAAAACATACCGGACTTACGCTTCGTTCCTATATTCTGGGCCGGCGCATTGAATTAGCTAAACTACTTCTGACAGATGGAATGAGCATCACCGATGTTTGCTACCAGTCAGGATTTAGTGACTATGCGAATTTTATTCGCAGCTTTACCAAAATCGTTGGGATCTCACCGGGAAAATATATGAAGCACCGACAAGCCGAAGTTAGAATTGATTTGTTGCCAAAAACAGATTACCATTAAAAGCATTGTCATCATCAAAAGGAGATCAGAACATGTTTTTAAGAAAATGGTTGTACCCCCTGTTCATCCTGCTTTCCGCACTGGTGTTTGCAGGTTGTACCTCACAGATTATTACCGATTCCAGCTCTAACGCTGGTCAAGTCTCGAAGGAAATGGGATTTCAAGAGGTCGCCGATTACATTAAAGAGCACCACGAACTTCCACCCAACTACATTACCAAGAAAGAGGCTCGGGCGCTGGGCTGGGAACCAAGTGAAGGTAATCTGCAACAGGTGGCTCCAGGCAAGAGCATCGGCGGTGATATATTCCGAAATCGCGAAGGATTGCTTCCTAATAAAAAAGGCCGAATCTGGTATGAAGCGGATATCCATTACACGGGCGGAAGACGCGGAAGTGATCGGATATTGTATTCGAGTGACGGTTTAATCTATCAAACCACCGACCATTACAAGTCCTTTCAACAGATCAAATAATGGAGGAACACATGAATAACATTCAGATTGATGGTCGTCACCTTATTAATCGAGAAACATTACATCAGTTGTTGCAAGACAAACTTCAACTGGGCGAATACTACGGACATAATCTGGATGCCCTATGGGATGCTTTAACAGGTGAAGTCCATATGCCGCTGACTATTCACTGGATTTTTTTTGAATCCAGCAGAGAAATGCTCGGGGATTATGCAGATCAGGTGCTTGATTTGATGCGCGAAGCGGAGCAAGAGATTGACGGATTCACATTAGAGTTAGGGACATGACAAACAGGCAGCCCACGGGCTGCCTGTTTTATTATTCTCTTTTGCTGTTCGTCTTCTTCTCCGTGCCTTATTCTCTTCATAAACATTTACATTACGGCTGCACAACAAACGTTGTTACACTTTGAGCTGGCAAGTTTGCCGTGAAGCCGTTACCGGATATCTGCAATGCAGAGCCAGCCGTCAGATTACGTGTGCTGTCCGTTATCCAAGAGGATACAGCAGAGGCTGTTCCATTTTGCACGGTGAATCGCTGGTTTACACCTGATGTATTCTTGTTAATCGCCACAATAACAATCTTGTTGTTCTCTCCCTTGTATGCTGACACATACACTCCGTTTGCCGGATTTTTAGTTGCATCTACTCTGACATCACCCGGACGCACGAATTTGGAGTAATGAGCCATACTATAGCCTCGTTTACTTATCGTTCCATCCTCTTTGATCGGCCCATAATTTCTGCGGATATACCACCATACATACGTCTGAAAATTACCCTCGACCATCGCATTGTACATATGCTCTGCTACCCCGAGAGCTTCAGGCCAGCGATCTGCTGAATTGGTTTCACTGTTTGGATAGTACACTTCTGTCATCCAGAGCTCTTTCCCTGCTCCTTTTTGTTCAAATAACGGATAAGGAAAGTCGCTGTATTGTGTTCCATAGGTATGTGCACCGAGAATATCGAGATTCACAAGCGCTTGAGGATCATTTAGAAGTGGGTCCGACATGTTTTTCACATAAGAGAAGGATTCTGGAGCAATGACTCGATTGTTGATAGAGCCCGCATTTTCCTTCATAAAACGTAGCATCTCTTCCGGAGACCACCATGTCCAGTCATGCGCATAGTCCGGCTCGTTTTGTACGGAAATAGCGTACAAGTTAACGCCATTATTTTTCATAAATGTATCAAATTCATTCAGATATTGAGCGTAAGCTGCATACTTGTCGTACTTGAGACGTTTAGCCTGTGTAATCTGCGTATATGCAGTTACATTAATATTGTCGATGTTCGGTCCACCCGTCCCCGTAGTAACCAGCTTTAACGTACTTGTTCCATTCACCATCGGCACCTGAATTGATTTGTCTTTCCACGTGTTCCCACTGCCTGTAGCTTCAAATGGTACGTTACTGAGTGTTAATGTGCCGTTCACGTAAACGTCCAGATTACTCGTTCCTGATGGAAGTGAATATCGAATCTTAATATTTTTAGTGCCTGTGCTGCCAATTAGGATCGTATTCCACTGAACAGCCGAGCCACTCGCATTTTGGAATGCAACATAACCCGATCCCGTATAACCTGTAAAAGCACTGCCCGTCGCTGCACCAGTCAACGTTGTCGTGGATTCAGCTTCATACGTTGAACCACCGCCCGAAGTAGTGCCCAGGGTGACGAGTTCCGTCATATCACTAGGTGGATTCCAAGGAGATGCAAACACAATCGCTCCATGTTCAATGGCTTTTTTAGCTGTTTCCACTTCCCGTTGCCAGTTGTTCTTATTATCGTCAATCGGAATTCTTAGCACGGAGAAGCCTAGCTGGTTAGGTCCATTGCCAAAAGCGGTCTCCCGCTCAGTCGCAGTAAGATCACCAATCCAGCCGGAATGCGTCATGCCGCCAAAACCACGAATCACTTGTTTAGATGAAGTTACATTAATTACAGCATCGTTTGCCGCCATCACTTTGGAGGAAGCAGGTACATAAAACAAGGGCAGAGCTGTCATAGCTGCAAGCATTGTACAGAGTGATTTTTTGATCAAAGAATTCACGTTTGCTCATCTCCCATCAATTAAAATTCGAAGGCACATCCTTAACCCTTCACGCCTCCAATGGTCATACCTTGTACGAAATATTTCTGCAGGAACGGGTACACCATCAAGATTGGAACACTGGCTATAATGGTCATCGTTGCCCGAATGGAAGTTGGCGTCACAGCGACACCGGTATTCTCGGCAGATTGATACACATCACTTGCCGATGAAGTCGCCGCCGTTGTGGAGGTTTGAAGAATCTTCATCAGTTCATATTGGAGTGTACTTAACTCCTTGTTAGATGAGTTATAGAGAAAGACATCAAACCAGGAGTTCCATTGACCCACAGCCACAAAAAGAGAAACCGTTGCCATGGCCGGAATCGTTAACGGCAACACCACTCGAATAAACGTCGTGAATTCCCCGGCCCCGTCAATACGAGCCGACTCCAGAATGCCCTCAGGCAATCCTTCAATGAAGGAACGAATGACGATCATATTGAACACACCGATGACACCCGGAATGATATAGACCCAGAAAGAGCCAATCAGACCAAGATCACGAATCAACAGATATCCCGGAATCAATCCTCCGCTGAAATACATGGTGAAGACAAAAAACATCGTCACGAACTTGCGAAGTACAAATTCCTGCCGACTGAGTGTATAAGCAAGCATCGCTGTACAGAAAACGGAGACAATTGTTCCGATAATCGTACGAAGTGCCGAGATCAGCGTGGCATGATAAATGTCGGATTCTCCAAAGATATATTTGTAGTTATCCAGTGTCCACTCCCGAGGCCATAGATAGATACCTCCGCGTATGGCATCATTGGCATCATTCAAAGATACAGCAATCATATTAATGAATGGATAGATCGTAACGATCATCAAACAGAGCATAAAAGTAATATTAATAGCATCAAACGCCCGATCCCCGGCGCTGCTGTTACGCAAGCGGGATGATTTTGCTTTTGGCATGGCCTAGGCCTCCTCTTAGAATAGTCTGCTCTCTCCCATTTTTTTGGCGATGTAATTGGCGGTGAAGAGGAAGATGAAGCTGACCACAGTTTTGAAAATCCCTGCCGCTGTACCCAAGGAGAAGTTCCCCATTCCCAAACCATACTTCAAGACAAAGATATCCAGGTTCTCTGAATAGTCCATATTCATTCCGTTGCCCAGCAAATATTGAGGTTCAAATCCGGATTCCAGGATGCTACCCATATTCATGATGAGCAAAATAACGATAACCGGTTTCAAGCCTGGCAATGTAATGTATAACATACGTTTGAACCGACTGGCCCCATCGATCTCCGCCGCTTCGTACTGAGCCGGATCGATAGCTGTGATCGCTGCCAGATAGATGATTGTGTTCCAGCCGACATCCTTCCATACTTCGGTGGCTCCCAGTATTCCCCAGAAATACTCCCCTTTCCCCATCCACAACACCGGACTGTCGATCAGATGAAGCTTCATGAGAATCAGGTTAATGATTCCATCAGGAGAGAGTATTGTGAGCACAATACTTGAAGCAACAACCCAGGAAATGAAGTGAGGCAAATAGCTGACAGTCTGTACAAATCGTTTGAAAATGATATTTTTTAGTTCATTTAACAGGAGTGCAAGGGTAATCGCTGTTACAAATCCAAGAATCAGCTTGATCGAACTCATCACCAGCGTATTCCGCAACACCCGATAGAACGTATTGTCTTCAAACAGAGTTTGGAAATGTTTCATCCCTACCCAATTTTGATCTGCGAAGGCTCTTGCCGGTTTAAAGTTCTGGAAAGCCATCGTCCAGCCCCATAACGGCAAATATTTGAATACAAACGCCCATATCACAAAGGGAATACACATAAATGCCAAGCTTCGTTGTTGCAGCAGTCGTTTGTAAAAACTGGTTTCCCGATTCCCTTTGCGACGAGAATTCGGCGGGATCGATTGAAGAGTTACATTAGGTTCCTCCACGATGTAGATACTCCTTTCCCTATCTGTTATTCGTGCGCGAAGAGAGTATATACTCGGAAGCTAGTCCTCTCTTCTCTCCAGCGCACGTAACAGTTTATTTTATATAGTCTTGTTTAAATTACCATTTACCTGCCACTCGATTTTGAATGATTTCGGTCATCTTTTTCTCGTAACCTGCTTTATCCAGCTTGCTAAATTCGGCAATGTAGGCATTCCAGATATTATCGAAGTTGGACGGTGCGCTCAGAATCATCTCAGGTAAATATTTGCGCTGTACATCATCCGATTTGGTGGTGAAAATTTGTTCAGGCGAACCTTGTTCGAGTGCTATAGACCAAGCTGGAAACCATGGACGCTCTTCCGGCTTGTTGAACATTTCACTGAATGTTTTTACACCATAGGCATCGAGGAATTTTTTATCTCCATCGGTGTATGTTCCTGCAACAACTTCTGGCTGATTGCCTGGATTGAATGCGTTCCCATCAGACAAGGTAGATTCTCCGCCATAACGCGGCCAGTCATTGCTGAAATAAGTAAAGCCGAATTTACGGCCAAGCTCGACATCGTCATGAATTTTCCGCTGTTCATCGTTAGCATAATAGAAGCGTCCCTTTTCATCTACACTGTATGTCTGGTCCTTGATCCCCCACTGGATCAGGATCTGATTCTCTTCTTTTAGCAAATTATCAAAATACTTGATAATACGTTCCGGGTCTTTCGCTTTCACACTAATGCCGGTTGCATAGTTGTTTACAAAGCCAGGAGGATCAATGTATTGGTCCTTGATGCTTTTGTCGAAGACGATCGGAAGCGGTGCATAACGTTTCTCATCGATACCTGCTGCGAGCAGGTTT
Source organism: Paenibacillus amylolyticus (assembly GCF_051136285.1). GTDB lineage: Bacteria > Bacillota > Bacilli > Paenibacillales > Paenibacillaceae > Paenibacillus > Paenibacillus amylolyticus_F. Next base: position 614,804 of record NZ_CP194938.1, read on the forward strand.
TTCGTTGCATCTCCTACCTGCCATGCGTAGTTAAAGTAACCGAGTACACGACCCGAAGTCAGTTTCGCAAGATACTGATCCTTGTTCATCGTGAAAGACTCCGGATCAAGCAGGCCTTTTGCATTAATTTCATTCAACTTCTTAATCCACTTTTTCTGTTCTTCCGTACCCGAAACGGTCCTTGCTACATGGGTTTTCATATCCACCATAACGCCGCCGTCATTAGGATATCCTGCAAGGTGCATCGCTGGATTCTGCAGGGTGAAAAAGTTATTAGCTACGCCAGCAAGTGATACAAAACCGATGGTTTCAGCCCCATCAACCGTTGGATGTTTTTCCTTGTAATCCTCAATCAGGTCAAAATATTCATCCAGCGTTGTAATTTTAGGATAATTAAATTCCTTCAATACAGAACGTTGAATCCAGAAAGCTCCTCCACCAATGTTAGGGCTACCCGAATATTCACCTTGGTTGGCTGTATATGGCAACGCGTAAATTTTACCGTCTTCCGGACTTCTCATTTTGTCAAAGTACGGACCATACACTTTTTTAATATTCGGACCATATTTTTCAATCAGATCATCGAGCGGTATGTAAGCACCAGCATCTAACAACTTGGACATCTCTCCGCTTGAGGCGATGACATCGGGATAGTCTCCAGACGCAATCATAACGCCGGCTTTGGTCGCGCTGTCACCAACCAGATATTCCAATTTAAAGTCTACGCCCGTCTGCTTCTGCAACTCTTTACCAATCGTGGTTTCACTCGCCAAAGTATCTTTCTTACCTGAAGAAAACATGTAATACGAGAACGTAACCGGGCTATTATCATCTTCTTTTGCTGTAGATGAAGACCCTGGAGAGGTGTTTCCTGAAGAGCATCCAGCCAAAAGAGATGCCAGTATTACAGCTAATCCTGTCGTTTTCAAAAGCGGTTTTAACATGTGTTTTGTTCCCCCTTTTTAGTTGAACGGTTTCTGTAAGCATTCTCAATATATCAAGATAACGCTTTCATAGTTACCCATGAAACTGTACATTGTTCTTCAAAAAGTATATCGCGCCATCATTTTCCTTGAGATATCTCTTCATCCAGCGGGAGCCTGATTCGAATGTTCGTGCCTTTGTTTTCTTCGGATTGAATGGAAAAAGAGAATCGATCTCCGTAACTGAGTTTCAACCGGCTATAGGCATTTTTCATGCCAACATGCTCGCCTATATCCATATTTTGCTCCAGATACCCTAGCAATTCTTCCAATCGAACTGCAGACATGCCAATACCGTTATCCTCCAGCTGAATACAAAGCTCCTGTCCTTCCAATGTAACGAACAACCGGATCATCCCCTCACCTGGTGTAGATTCAATGCCATGAATACTGGCGTTTTCTACAAATGGCAAGATGACCATTTTCGGAATGCGATACGTCAAAGCAGCCGGGTCTGCCTCGATGTGAACCTGTAACTTTTCACCAAAGCGATATTTCTGGATTTGCAAAAAGCTGTCGATTAACTCCAGTTCTTCCTTCACAGTCACTTCATGCTGGTTCCAGCTAATGGACTTTCGGAACATTTTCGCCATATGATGCACGACCTTGGCGGTCTCTTTCTCCCCTTTAATCAGGCTTCTCATCCGTACAGATTCAAGTGTGTTAAACAGGAAATGCGGATTAATCTGACTATGTAATGCATGCAACTGAGCCTGTTGCTGTTTCAGCTCCAGGTCTTTTTTCTGAATGTCTGCAAGGTATACTTCATCAATCAGGTTCCGAATCGTCTCCGTCATCCGGTTAAATTCAGTTGTCAACTGACCAATTTCGTCCCTTGCGTCTTCGGGAGGAATGGTCTGAAAATTTTGCGTTTTTACTTTTTTCATGTGTTTGAGAATGCGTACCAATCTGACATGAATGGATCGGGACATCGCCGCGATAATAATCGTAGGCAACACAAAATTAATACATGCCAGCCAGACGACGAAGGATCTTGATTTACGGACCTCCTGCAACACGATTTCCTCATCCATCACGCCTTGCAAAGACCATCCTTCCAGATAGTTAATCCCAGAATAGACACGATCAAACCGAATCGTTTTGTTGGGAAACTCGATCTCGCTGTAATTCTCTCCGATCGGAGTATCCTCAGATTTTGCATCATTCGAAAAACGGATGTGGCCTCCCGGATCAACCAAATATACTTTGCCATCAAAACCGCTGTTGCGGAACTGTTCTTTGAGCAGATCCATATTAAAGTCTATTTTGAGTAACTGTTCGATTCCGCCCGTGTCCACATTGTTTAACCGTTGAACGAGGCTCAACATCTGATCGGCTGCAATCAAAGTAGGATAAGGCACCACATTATCCTGTATCTGTTTATACCAGTGGGAGGTACGAACGGCTTCGGTTAAATGTTCAATGTAACCTGAGGACAAAATCGTTGGATTATCGGTATACACCTGGTACCAGCGAATCCCCTGACTCAGTTGACCGGAAAACTCTCCTCTGAGATATGAGTTATATGCCCGAATGTAATCCGCGTTACTTTCGAACGGACGGGATAACGTCTCATTAAATACGGGATCGGCATACATTGAATAAGACAAGCCTACCCCCTGATCAATGGTCACTCGCAGCTCATTTTTCAGATTGTTTAAAGCAACGCCGGCATCACGAGTTTTCTGGCTACGGATATTAGCGGTGGTCACTTGATAAAACACGACATTGGTCACTACAATCGGAATGAACACCGATAACACGTACATCAGCAGCAGTTTGTCCCGAAGCTTCATGTAATTCAGGTTCCACCTTTTCATTGGGCACCCCGCTGTCCATCCTCTTTCAGAAGATTACGGTAGGCTGTTGGAGTCATATTAACGATTTTCTCAAATTGAGTCACAAAATAATCCGCATTCTGAAATCCGATTCGAGCAGCTACCTCATACATCCGCAGATCCGTCTGACGGAGCAACTTCTGTGCCTCCTGAATGCGGAGATTGAGCAGATATTCATTGAAATACTGATTGTAACTTTTACGAAAGAGCCTACCAAGGTAGACCGGATTCATATAAAACCGGGCCGCAATACTTTTGAGACTGATATTCTCCGTGTAATGGGAATCAATATATCGTTTGATCTTGTTGATATCTCCTTTGGACTGTTCCGTACGCAGCTGCGCAATATATTCTTCAGCTTCCTCCAGTGCATTCAAGAAAGCTTCTTTCAAGAGGCGCAAATTCCACCCATCCTGACCATGCTCGGCTAACAACCTGAGTTTCGGCAATCCTGCATCCGTACCTCCCATTTCATGCACAACAGCGAGTATGCCCGTAATGCAGCGCAACAGAGAACCTGTAACGGCCTGAGGAGAAAACCGCCGGGAATGAAACATATTGAACATATCGTGCACAATGGCATGACATGCCACGCGATTTCGCTCTTCCAGACTCAGGATTAACGGGTCAACCTCTTCTTGATTTAGATTGAATACGTATAACGGTTTGTCCTTCACTTCTGTATAACGCACGACACTTCCAGCTTCTGCAAATTTATGTTTGGATGCTTCCTCTGCTTCGGCATAAGACCGCGGCGCTTCGAGCATGTTTTTTACGACTGTACCCGCATAAAGTCCTACATCTGCACCCAGCTGCTCACTCAATATTTTTTGAGCAGATTGAATTTTATCTTCCGGTTGCCGCTGCGCATATGGTTCTTTCCATAGAAAAATCAACGCTAATCTGCCCAGTTGCTCCTCAATGACATATAGATCGAAGTCAGCGTCTGCCAAAGCATGAAGAAGATTACTAACCTGATGAAGTGTAACTTTTTTATTCTCCGAGCCTGTCTGTAGTTCAAACAGCACAATCATCAATGACGTCTGACGGGTGATACCTAACATTTCCGCATACCGGATTTCATCTTCTTCCCGAATCTGACCTTTGATCATGTCTTTAAGCATAATGCGGCTGGCCTGATCTTCTGCCAAAAACACGTGTTTACGCCTGCTTCGAATCAGGTTAGACGCCTTCTGTAGCGTTGCTGTCATTTCTTCATCATCAATCGGCTTGAGGATGTAATCCTGAACACCGTATCGTATCGCTTGCTGTGCATACTTGAAATCATGGTAACCGCTAATGATGATAAACACGGGCTCCAGCGTGGGTGACTTTTCTACAGCACGGATTAGCTCCAATCCATCCAGAATAGGCATTCGGATATCCGTAATAATTACATCGGGCTGCAGACACTCCGCCTTTTCCAGCGCTTCCAGTCCATTCTCTGCTTCTCCTGCAATCTCCATGCCGAGACTGTGCCAATCAATCAGTTCATGCATTCCTTTACGGATGTACATCTCATCGTCGACGAGCAATACTTTTAACATCTAAACTTCCCCTTTCCTTCATACGAAAAATAAATCACCTACCGCTAATCAACAAAAAAAACGGTATGCTCTAATTATAGTTAGAAACCGTTTACATTTCTGCAGCAATTTGAACAATTGTTTTCATTCTATAGTTTGCGGTTAGCAAATTCATTGCATGAATCGTCAAATTTATTGCGCGAAACATAGCAAGCAGTTTAGAAAAAAAAGAAAAGCGAAACGAACCGAGTCTGAACCCGGACGTTACGCTCTAGAAATTAATGGAGAACTCTACTATATAAGTTGAATTAAAGATTTTACACTGTGCACTCCGATAACAGAATAACCTTCCAATCACTGTTATCCCCAGATTTTTTGATTCCCTTTCCCAAAAGGAAAAATCCGGTGATAAAGGCGAACACTTCGCTTTTCCAGTTTTTTCTGTCCTCTCCGTTCAAGTGTAAAAGAGTAGTTCAACTTATGTAGATTCCTTCGTGTTGTACCGTTATTAATGGGGCTGTCTCAAAAGCCTTTAAAAAAGAACATCGGTGAAGAGAAGGAACATCGATACGTCCAAACGAGACCAAGCAGAGGTTCATCCTGATTGGTCTCGTTTACGTTTTTCCGCCATTGTCGCTTTTTTGAGCAGATTATGGGCAAGGCAAAGCCACCCGACCTCCAGGCTTACTTTTTGCAAGCCGCGAAGCAGGAATCTTCGGAATCCCCGATTGTTTTTCATTTGTCCAAACACACTTTCAGGCTCGATCATGCGCCGAACGGAAAGACGATATCCTTCCTCGCTGCGCAGGCGTTCTCGCATCTCGTTTTTTTGCCGCAGGTAGGTCAGGCTTATGGCAATTTCCCGATCTCCTTGGGCCCTGGTGCATATCGATTTCATGGGGCACTGGCTACAATCTTCGCTCAGGTAATGACGGGTGCGAATCGGGTAGCCGCTCTCTGTCACTGTCTGACGTTCCACGCGAAAATGTAATGTTTGTCCAGCCGCACAGGTCCACGTATCTGACGTTTCGTTGTAACTCCAGTTGTCTACTTTACCCATAGCTCGCTGAAAAGTCCTTGTTTTTTCCTTATGGTATGTCCCGTACTTCACGATACCCTGAATGTTTTTTTCCTCCAGATAACTGTAATTTTCCTCACTACCATACCCCGCATCGGCAATGACGGTCTTGGGTTTCTGGCCTAGCATTTTTTCCAGATGATCCAGATGGGGCTTCAGACATTTGGTATCCGTAGGCCGCTGGTGGACGCTGTAGCCTAAAACAAACTGATTTTCTGTTCCGATCTGTACATTGTATCCAGGCTTCAATTGACCATTTCGCATGTGATCTTCTTTCATTCGCATAAACGTCGCATCCGAGTCGGTTTTGCTGTAGCTGTTTCGCTCGCCAACAGTTTGAAGCTGATGCTCATATTTTTGCAACCGGGGCAGCAAGTCCTTCCGCAACTGGCGCACCGCTTTTTTGAGGGTTTTGTCCTTGGGTTTTTCGCTGAGTTTTTCTTCTAAGTGCTTCACGGCTTGCTCCAGCTTTTCCGCCGTGAGCGCCGAGGTTTCACCAAGTTCAGGCAGGTCGGCCCCGGTATGGACGGCATCCTCTTCGTTTTCTGCCTCTTCGATGGCTTGAAACAAGGTATGTACTTTTTCTTGCAGCTTGGCCTGGTGCTTGACGACGGCTTTTTTCCACACAAAGGTATAGCGATTCGCATTCGCTTCGAGCTTGGTTCCGTCCAAAAAATAGTGATCCAAGGATACGTATTGCTCCTGAACCAACAGCTCCAGCACATGGGCAAACACGGTTTCGAGCACTGCTTTCATCCGCTCGGAACGAAAGCGATTGATGGTACGGAAATCTGGTTTTTGGCGTGCGGCGAGCCACATGAACATGATATTTTCGCGAACTGCCTTGGCGATTTGCCGGGAAGAATAGATGCGCTGGGTGTAGGCGTAGATGATGATTTTAGTGAGCATTTTGGGATGATAGCTGTGGCGGCCACCACCAGGATATGCGGCGTTGAAAATGGAGTCGCTCAGGCGGTTAACTGCGTCATTCACGACACGCACAAGATGATTTTCGGGGATATCTGTCTCCAAATCCATTGGCAAGAACAGTTGATCCATGGTATATTGAATGTACAAAAGAAGCCCTCCTTAAAGTGGTTGCTCGACACTTCCATTTTACCAAGGAAAGGCTTCTTTTTGTTGTGTAAATTTGAAAACTGGGGCTATCCCGAGTCTTTTTATGACTTATGGGACAGCCCCATTAAATTGAAATAAATTAATATTCAACCTTAATATTATTTGTTAGAATGATTCTGACAAAATAATAGGAGGTTTAGCATGTTGAAATATTTGAAGAAAATTCTACCTGTGCTATTAGTATTAGTGCTCTTGTCCCCTGCACTACTCTATTGCTCAGACCATGTGGATGCAAAGAAATATGTAAAAGGATACTACCGTAAAGACGGAACTTATGTAAGTGGTTATTGGCGTGGAGGCGGTTCTTCGAGTTCGAGTTCAAGTTACTCTACAAGTCCAGGAAGAAATACAGAGCCAGTTACAGGTACTAGTTTTAATCAAATGTTGATAGTTAATCTTTACAAAGGTACTACATATGAAAGAAGTATATCGACTGGTAATTTAGTTTTTGTTCAAGGATATTATCGCAAAGATGGAACTTATGTAAGACCACATTACAGAACTACCCCAAATGATTTCCTTGCAGATAATTTTAGTTATCTTGGTCTCTCTACTTTGGAACCTCTACAAAAACCTTTCATAAACAATAGCGATTTCCAATACAATGTTACCCCAACGATTAGTCTGATTGAAAAGTATCTTGGATATCAAACTGTGAATCAAACTCTTACGTCCGATCAACTGAACAATCTCAAAGACTATGCAATTCACTTAAACTATTATGATGAAGGTAGAGAAGATAGAGATAGTATTATAAATCACGGCATATTTTATTACCAGAGCATGGGGATAAGTCCTGAACTGGGCAAAGGACTTGCAACCTTCAATATTGAAGGTAGTTATGACCCACAATCTTACATTAGTCAAATTTTAATTTCGAATGGCATCTACAACTTAAACAATGATGATATCTATCTTATAAATGCCTATAATCTAGCCCTTACTGGAGGAAAACAGGCAATTAATCAGAGTTTTTACATTGACAAGGCACTGAATATTGGAAAATTCTTTTACACAAAGTTAGGACTTTCCAATCCGGTAGAACAAGTTGAAATGGATATGCTACAAGATTTCAGTTCATTACAGAAAAATTCTAATCTAATCAGTACTATTAAAAACTTAAACACCAATTACATTGGGAAATACAGTACTAACATGAATGATACTCAGAAATATCTTGTTAATGTTATTCCGACAGAGTTAAAAATAAATATTGGAAAATTTGAATCCATCGTTTATTCTGTTTCCCTCAGTTCTTTTAGTGAAACATCATTTTCTTATGATCTGAATAAAGGAATTGAATATTACACTAAAGCCAAATTCGATAATGAACAGATAATAAAACAAATTACTCAAGATATTATATTATTTTTTCACAGATAATTCTTAAGAGAGCTAACTAAAAGGAGAACTTCATTTGCTTGCTTTATAGCTAGACTATCAAGAGTGTACTTCAAGAGAATCCTTCCTGAGTCAACTAGAATACGGACTGGCGCTGGTGAATACCAGCGCCAGTTTTTCTGATTAAGTCGCTTCATTTTTTATGATTTGAGCTAAATCTCTGTCTTATTGTTTAATAACGTTCCTTTTGCCAAACTGAATGTCACCATGCACTCTTTCCTTGTAGAATAATTCGCTCATGCTCACTCTTGAATTCCAGTTCCATATGTTGATCCAGATAAGAAACGTTGACTTTACTTGCTTCACTTGCACGTATGTTGGCCTGAATCAGTTGCCCTGCCGACCATTCCATATCTACCTCAAATCCGCCGCGCGCCCGCAGCCCGCGAACGGAACCTTTCGGCCATGCCTTTGGTAATGCGGGAAGCAAACGAATCTCGCCGCCGTGACTCTGGAGCAACATTTCGGCAATACCTGCGGTACCCCCAAAGTTGCCATCGATCTGAAACGGAGGATGATCGCAGAACATATTCGGTAATGTTGATGAGCGCAACAGCTCTACAACATTATCATGTGCGAGTTCGGCTTGTTCCAGTCTGGCCCACATATTTAGAATCCAGGCTCGGCTCCAGCCCGTATGCCCCCCACCATGCTGAAGTCTGCGATCAAGCGTAATACGAGCTGCCTCTGCCAGATCAGGAGTCGTTTGCGGGGTAATCTGTGATCCCGGATGAAGCGCAAACAAGTGTGATATGTGTCTATGACCTGGCTCAAGCTCCTCATAGTCCTTGCTCCACTCTTGAATCTGTCCGTATTTTCCCACAGTGATGTCTGGAATGCGAGCTAGTGCTGCACGCAGCTGTGATGCGAATGTCTGATCCTGTTGCAGGATGTGTGCACTTTTGATACACCGTGTAAACAACTCGCGAATAATCTGGTTATCCATCGATGCTCCATAACAGAGCGCACCGGACTCCCCGTTATCCAATATGTAAATATTCTCTGGTGAGGAAGAAGGACAAATGGCGAGGTTCCCCTCGGGGTCTTCCACAAGAAAATCCAGAATAAACAACGCTGCCTCTTTCATTGTTTCGTATATTTTTTTCAAAAAGTTCTTGTCTCTGCCGTATTCATAGTGATCCCACAGATGCAGGGACAACCACGCGCCTCCCATCGTCCAGAAGGTGGACGTCAAACAGACATCCTGAGGAGCAGAATCTGCCCATATATCTGAATTATGATGGGCCACAAATCCTCTACACCCATACATCTTGCTGGCCGTTTCCCGCCCTCGTACTTGTAATCGCTCAATAAAATCAAATAACGGGATGTGACACTCCGGCAGATTACAGCTCTCCGCAGGCCAATAGTTCATCTCTGTATTGATATTAATGGTGTATTTACTGTCCCATACCGGAAGCATATCTTTGTTCCATATGCCCTGGAGATTGGCAGGTAACGAACCGGGGCGGCTACTGGAGATCAGCAGATATCGTCCAAACTGGAAATACAGACTGACCAGTTCAGGATCATGTTGACCAGCTTTAAGTCGCGCGAGCCGCTGATTCATCGGCAGATGCATATAACTTGTATCTGCGTGTTCACCCTCCAGATGTAAGTCCATTCGTTTGAAAAGCGCCTGATAGTCCGTTATATGGTCGTGAAGCAACTGTTCATAGGACTTGGCAGAAGCCGCATCTATTCTTCGTAAACATTCCGCTTCCAGCTCTTCCTTAGCATAACGAAAATCGGTGCATGCTGCTATTAGCACGGTGGCCGAATCAGCGTTTAACAGTGATATTTGACCACTCGAATACTGAAGCTCACCTGCTTCATGCATAACCCGAATTGCACAGCAAAAGCGGATTCCCCCTTCTCCTCCGCTTCTGCCCCGGATGATCATATCGCCATTGCTGCTCTGTTCGATTCGATCGATCAAAGATTGAAACCCGACCGGATGTCTTAGCGCTCCCGCTAACGGCGACCATTGTAACACGGAACCTCTGCCAAACAACACCGAGAATGACAATTCGCCTGGAACGCTGCTAGACAGATGAACAGCCATCATTTGATCAGGATAACTTGAAAAATATTCTCGCTTGTATGTTGTCCTTCCAGATGTATACCGCACGCCAACCGTTCCATGTTCCAGATCAAGATATCTCTCATACTCTTCCGTCTCTTCATCTGCATGATGCATAGCAACATAGAAATCACCAAGCGGCTCGTAATGACGTTGCCCATCAGGCACCCCAACCAGAGAAGTAAGTGCAAGCTCCTCTGCCTGCCGAATCTGTCCACGAAACAGAAGTTCCCTTATGTTATCCAGCGATTGAAGTGCCTGCGAATTGTTCCGCTCCATCGGTCCGCCGTACCACAGGCTATCTTCATTTAACTGCACTCTCTCCAGATGTGTTCTTCCAAAAACCATACCTCCGAGGGTTCCGTTTCCAATCGGAAATGCCTCTTCCCACTGCTCCGCAGCGTGATCAAACCAAATTGATCTTGAATTCATCCTGCACCTCCAATGAGAAATACTTTCAGTTCGCTGCTACAACCGCAACATGATGAACAGCAAAGAATATAACCAACAGAATGGGCCATACGTTAAGTTTAACCTGTTTACCAGTTTGGCTAAATGAAGAAAACTAACTTAAAACTTCACAATGTTAACGCGATTTGCTAGATTGTTCTTCCGCTTCGAGAACGCTTGCATTCTTCTTCATTAAATGCTAGGATAATACCATTTTATGTCCGAATCTACCTCATGAGACATTCCAAGCATTATCAAAGAACAGGAGGATACCCCATCATGGATATTGCAACAGGAACGTACGGTTTTCGATTTGCCGAAGATCGTGAACTGAATCTGTGCAAATTGTATGCAACCGGGTGCGACGTCATCAATGATTCGTCATATTACTGGGATGGGCTGGAGCGCACCGATGGCCCTCTCCTTTTATTTCAATACACCCTTTCAGGAGAAGGCATATATGAAAGTAAGGATCGTACATATCGTGTTGCCTCTGGACAGGCTTTTCTGGCAGAGATCCCGAGTCTCCATCGATATTATTATCCTCCGGATGCTACTGAACCGTGGCACTTCATTTTCCTGTTATTCCGGCCCGATCTCATTCTGCCTCATTGGCAAAAGTTTGTGCGAGAAGCAAGCGAGGTTGTTTCTCTTCCCTTAGACGCTGCCCCCGTTCGCCTGCTGCGAATGATTGTAACGGATGCTGCTGCTGGACGAATTGCAGATCCGTTAATAGCAGCCTCCAGTGTGTATCAGTTCATGACAGAGCTTGTGCGTTTACAGACGACAACACAGCATAATCGCGAGAACTGGTCTGAACCTATTCGTCAATCGGCAGCATACCTCGAGAACAATTACGCCCATATGATCAGCATGGATCAGCTTGCAGAGCATGTCTCTCTGTCCAAATATCACTTCATTCGCAGATTCTCGGCTAGTACGGGTCTCACTCCAGGTGCTTATCTTGCTCGAGTACGGATCGAGAAAGCGATGGAATTGCTGCGTGGAACGACACGAAGCATTGAACAGATTGCAGCGCAGGTTGGATACTCCAGTGGCAGTTATTTTATTAAAGCTTTTCGCAGCTTAACCGGCCTTACTCCGGGAGAGTTCCGTAGCGGCGGCGAGAGCCTCGTGTATCGCAGATTGTTCTTTGATTAACCGCAATATATTGCTATCGAAGACTTAACATTACTGTAGATAATTGTATTTTACTTCATTATGATCAATATGACTGGAGCAATAATTTAAATTACGTACATGTAAAGGAGCCTTCAAATGGATCACACCCTTGCGGCACCAACACCCCCTCTTGGCTGGAATAGCTGGGACTGCTACGGCGCTGCCGTCACCGAAAAAGAAATTCGCGGCAATGCGGAATATATGGCTGCACACTTGAAAGAGTACGGTTGGAGCTACATCACCGTTGATATTCAGTGGTACGAACCTCTGGCAAACTCATCACAATACCGCCCTTTCGTTCCACTCATCATGGATGAGTACTCTCGTCTGATGCCTGCCGAGAACCGCTTTCCTTCAGCGGCGGAGGGTCAGGGATTCAAACCTCTTGCTGATTACGTACACAGTCTGGGTCTGAAATTCGGCATTCATATTATGCGTGGTATTCCGCGGCAGGCGGCACACGCTGGTACAGCTCTGTTGGGCACAACAGCTACTGCCCGTGATATCGCTCACACCAACTCTATCTGCCCATGGAATACGGATATGTATGGGGTGGATCACAACCAAGAAGGCTCGCAAGCCTATTATGATTCATTGTTTGAACTATACGCTTCATGGGGCGTTGATCTGGTAAAAGTAGATGATATTGCCGCCTCCAGATTATATGACACACATCAGCCTGAAATTGAAATGATTTCTACAGCAATCAAACGTTCCGGGCGCCCTATGGTATTAAGTCTGTCTCCTGGTCCTGCCCCTGTAGCATACGCTGAATTCTTTGCGGAACATGCCAACATGTGGCGTGTCACCGATGATTTCTGGGACCAATGGCCGCTTTTACTGGATATGTTTAACCGCTGTCGCACATGGCAGGGTCTTCCCAGGGAAGGATGCTGGCCGGATTGTGATATGCTGCCTCTGGGGCATATTGGTATTCGCTCTGTGGATGGAGGTGGAGCCGATCGGTGGACAAGATTCACCAAGGACGAGCAATTGACAATGATGTCATTGTGGAGTATTTTCCGCTCTCCTCTAATCTTTGGCGGCGAGCTACGAGATAACGACGAATGGACGCTGTCTTTGCTAACGAACCGCGAGGTTCTGCGTATGCATCGTGAGAGTTATAATGCTAAAGAAGCGCTACGCCAGGAAGATCTGATCGTATGGACCGCTGCACATGACGATGGGTCCACTTATGTAGCACTGTTTAATGTCGGAGAGCAGCAGGCACTCCCTGTAGAACTTAAAATGGAGACTGTTGGTTTATCTCCTTCTACTGTAAGCCAAGGTACTGAACTATGGAGCGGCCATGTGGCACAAGTTGACGGAAATATTTTACGTGCGGATGTGCCTTCGCATGGTGTGCATTTGTACCGTTTCTCCTGAGCTATTCCATGAAGAGAGGTCTATCATTAATGATAGACCTCTTTTTTCTAGCCCTGATCCATCGCTTGTACAGCCAAATGAAAGGCAAGAATTCGCCTCTCAAGCAAGGTATGCTGAGGTGTTCCCGCTGCCGCTTTCTCTTTCATTCGCTCCAGGGATATCAACAGATCATTCACTACATGACGTGCTTCCGTAAAATCTATTTTAGCCAAGAGCTCTTCAGTCATCTTCGGCTGCTCCGTGCTGCTATTCCAGAATTGTTCCAAAGCTTCCAAACCAACACATAACCCTTGAAGCCGCTTTTCCAGAAGGGACGTGTTAGCCCCTTTCTCCGTCATATTCTTCAGAGCCTTCTCCGACTTGCGAATCACTGACTGAAAGGCTTCAATCGATTGTCTTTGTACAATCTCAGACACGGATTCGATCATAGGCAAATACTCCTTTACAGGGGATTTATAACGGGTGCTATCTGGATGTTAGATACAATATATTCACTGTTTTCAGGTATCCTATTATAGTCCTATAAGGAATAAATGTACAAAACAAAAAAAGCCGCATATGCGACTTCTTTGTTCATCCACTATTAAATGTGATTAGAGCACCTTTTCCAAAAAGCTGATTGTGCGTTCGTTCTGAGGTTTGCCGAAAATCTGTTCAGGATTTCCTTCCTCAACAATGTATCCGCCATCCATAAAAATAACCCGATCCGCAACTTCGCGGGCAAAGCCCATCTCATGCGTAACAATCATCATAGTCATGCCTTCTCTTGCCAGATCCTTCATGACACCAAGCACTTCTCCAACCATCTCTGGATCAAGTGCCGATGTAGGTTCATCGAACAACATAACATCCGGGTTCATCGCTAATGCACGAGCAATAGCTACGCGCTGCTTCTGTCCGCCCGAGAGCTGGCTTGGAAAGCTCTCCGCTTTGTCTGCCAGCCCGACACGGTCAAGCAAGCGAAGCGCGGTGTCCCTAGCCTGTGCTTGATTTAATTTTCCAAGTTCCATTGGCGCAAACATAATATTTTTGAGCACACTGAAGTGTGGAAACAGATTAAAGTGCTGGAATACCATGCCAATGTTCTCACGAGCTTTGTTAAGATCGGTGTCACGACTGTTCAAGTCCTGATCATCAACGATCACACGGCCTGCAGTAATGTCTTCCAGACAATTGATACAGCGAAGAAATGTACTTTTTCCCGAACCGGATGGGCCGATGACACATACAACCTCGCCTTCATTTACAGCAATGTCGATTCCTTTCAACACCTGATTGGAACCAAAACTTTTCTTCAGACCTTCTACTTTAATTTTAGTCACGGCGAATCTTCACCTCCAGATAATCGGCAAGTCTAGTCAGTGTAATGATAACAATCAAGTACATTACCGCTACCGTTAACCATATGTCAAACGAGGATAAGGTTCTGGCAATAATGATTTTACCCGACTGTGTAAGCTCAACCAGCCCGATAACGGACAAGATGGACGTATCCTTCAGCGTAATGACCATCTGGTTAATAAACGAAGGAATCATCACACGAATGGCCTGAGGAATAACAATTTTCATCATCGCTTTGCGATATGGAAGACCTAAGGAACGAGCGGCCTCCATCTGTCCACGATCAATCGATTGAATCCCCCCACGGATGATCTCAGTAACGTACGCTCCAGCATTTAAGCTCAGCGTCAGAATCGCTGCAAGGAACAGCGGCATCGTAAAGCCAAATGCCTGAGGAATACCGAAGTAAATGAAGAACGCGAGTACAAGCAACGGAATACCACGGAAAATATCAACGAAGACGGTGGCAATGCCGCGCAAAACTCTGTTACGCCCTACTTTCATAAAGGCGAAGATCAAACCAATAATAAACGCGAAGAATAGAGACATGATTGTGTATAAAAGTGTATTCCCCAAACCTTTCAACAAGGCTGGAAAGGATTTGTATATAAGTTCCATACGCCCCAATTGTGCAACTGACTCCGCATTGTCACCTATATACTTATCTACAATACGCTTGTATTCACCACTTTCCTTGATGTTTGCAAGGCCAGCGTTAAACTTTTGCAGCAGCTCCTGGTTTTTACCTTTACTTACAGCAAAGCCGTAAGGCGCTCCTTTTTCTGGTTCTGTAACAACTTTCAGTCCGTTTTTCTGATTCTCCCCATATTTCAACACAGGGAAATCATCAAAACATGCTGCAGAATTCCCCGTTTTCACATCATCATACATCTGCGCTGAATCATCAAAAGGTACAATGGTAAACCCATACTTTGATGCGTTCGCTTCAGCAAAACGATATCCTTCCGTCCCCGTTTTTACAGCTACCTTTTTACCACGGAGATCTTCATAACTTTTTATCGTATCATTGCTAGCTTTAACGCCCATAACAACGCCTGATTCAAAATACATATTGGAAAAATCAAATTTGGTTTTGCGTTCATCCGTAATACTCATACCTGCAATGACGCCATCCACCTGGTTCGATTCCAGTGCCTGAACGGCAGCATTAAATCCTAAAGCTTTGATCTCATATTTAAAATTCTGATCTTTGGCGATCGCTGCCATGATATCCATATCGATGCCGACAAAGTCGCCGTTAATTTCCTGAAATTCAAACGGTGCAAAGGTAATGTCGGTACCGATAATATAGGTTTTGCCCGAATCCGACTGTGCCTGCACACTTCCCGTCCAACCTGTAAAGCCGGACACCAGAAGCAGCACCATGGTAAGTATAAGTAATGTAATCCTGTTATTCTTCATATGTCCTCCTCGTCTTGACGTCATGCCATACGTATGTCCCGAATCATGCTAAGGTTATTATTCTCAGCTCTTGACCAATCAATGCTCTTTCTACCCACCTTCATTTTTGTTTCCATGGCATTTCTCCAATATACTTTTAAAAGTCCTCTTATTCTTACCCTGGAGGTCAGGTTAGCGAAACCTAAACTTTAAATTTGAAACATTAAACACAAAAAAAAGCCGCAAAATGCGACTTTTTAGCTATTTTATGGATAAGCATTAATTCTCAATCGATAAACTTTAATTCTTAAGATCGCTCAGCTATGTTTTAAAAACAGTATCATTTTGTATATATCAAGTAACAAGCTTTATTTTAGTGTAATCTCAAAAACGGATCCGGCTTCACCTGCAAAGACTATGTAGCCTTTCTCGGGCAGTACCATTGCCGTCTCACCACTGACTACGCTATGATTCAGGCTGACACCAGATGCATCATACACAACAAATGAACCATCGGAAGGTAAGTTCACTTTCATTTCTTTCCCTCCAGCCGTAGCCGGAATCGAGAACCATTTGGCGTAACCATTCGACTGGATCGTCGTTTTTGATTGCTGACCTGCATAGATCGGTTTTACGATATCCTGGCTGGCATATACATTGCCTCCTTGTGAGACATATTCTACACCGTCTTGCTTGAAAAAAGTGAATTCCATTGTATCACGACCCGCTACGCCCGGAATCTGCAATTGATTCACAGCATGATCCCCATCCGTAATGGCATTCGTATAAATATAACCTGGTAACTCACTGGGCAACTGAATAGGGATAAGCGGCATTGCTGTATTATACAGGGTCGAGGTGTGTTTCTCATTCACAAGCACATATGCTTTACCCACACGCGCCTGCCACGCAGCTTTGGCTTCGTAAGGCAATGGATTGGCTTGAAGCTTTTCAGCCTTATACTCCGAAGAAGCAATCTGGCCGAGTCCAGGTGCCGATTGGTACGAACGTGTCCAAAAATACGTATTTCCGTTATCTTCCTTAACAAACTTCACTTTCTCCGTACCTGTTTCATTCACAAAAGAACCATCAGCAATATAGGTGTATGTCTGTTTCGGGCTATTTGGTGCCGCTAACATCGAGATGGTGAGTTGCCCATTCTTCTGCACATCCAGTTTCATCAACATGTTGGCTCCGCCACCATAGATTCCCGAATGATTCATTTCTTCCTCCGGCATATCCGCTTTTACAGGTACTCCATGCGACTTCTCCGCTTTACGCTCCGGAATCAGATTCTTTTCTTCCAGGCTACTTAGCAACAGCTCTGTTGCAATCAATTGATTCGTTGAACTTGAACCTCCTGAAGATGTAACGGCTGCAGCCATGTTATACTCAGGCAACACAATCAGAGAAGCATGATAGGCTATCGTATTACCGCCTTTAGTCCATGCCTTGATGCCGTATTGATTAAATGGAAACAAGTTCACACTATCCCATCCCAAACCGTAAGCAATTGACGAGTCGCCGTCCTCTGGCCACATTCCCCGTTTGTACTCTTCCTGTCCGGTAGCTTTCGCTGATTCTTTGGATAGAACACCATTCTTCTCATTTGTAAATACTTGTGACATCTTCACCAAATCTTCGGCTGTGGAATAGATGCCACCTGAAGCAATCATGTTGGTTGTCTCCAAAGGCTGATGTTCTTTTTTGGCAGAGTATGTCGTTGCCATTTGTTTCAGATTCAACGGATCTTGCGGTGTTTTGGTATGATTCATGCCAAGAGGTGTTGTGATATTACGATGCATGAATTCCGTAAAACTCAAACCGCTGACTCGCTCCACCAGAATCTCAGCTAATGAAAACCCATCGTTACTATAAACCGAATAGGCTCCAGGATCTGCCTTCAAATGCTGTGTGGCTAACTGATTCAGTAATGTATCATGTGCGTGCGTATCCGGATCTTCGAACAGAATAGCACTGTTACTCGATGTGCCTAGCAATCCCGCTGAATGATTTAACAACATACGAACTGTAATTTGACTATAACGTTTGTCCTTCATTTTAAAATCAGGAATATAGTTAACCACTGGATCATCCAGTTTCACTTTACCCTCGTCCACCAGCTTCATTACCGCGGTTGTGAGGAACATTTTACTTGTTGATCCTATGCCATACATCGTTTCTGACGTAAGTGGTATACTCTTGGCAGGATCGTTGATCCCTGTTTGTCCTGAGAGAACGATCTCTCCTCCATCCATAAGTGCGTACTGTACACTTGCAACACCGTAGGTTTCGGTTAGTGTTTTGGTTTTCGCGGTGACTGCTTTTTGAGTCAACCCATATTCTAGTTTACCTGGAACCTCGGCTGCATATGCAACTGTGGGAGTTAACATCGCAAGTACCAAGGTCATGGCGACGAGGGACGTTCTCTTTTTTCGTGTCAAATTCATCTTCTCCTATTCTGCTCTGCCCTGTAGTCGTAGTGTTTGAGCTGTTACCTAACGCAGTATAAGTGATGAAAATGAACTGTCCGCGTCCTGAATATGAACTCAAGATGAACAGTCAATTAAATATATTCATAGTGATTCATGTTGCAGCTTGAACCGTTATCATGATAATATTTCCTACAATGGAATGCTTGAAATCTGATCATCTTCAAGTATTATGCAATCCATAATTTCAACAACAACGGAGTTGTTATGATGTTAAAAGTGAACCGAAATGATGACCGTCCGATCTGGCAGCAGCTGCTTGACCAGGCTATTCATAACATTACAACCGGGAACTGGCCTCCAGGTGAACTGCTGCTTCCGTCACGTGAGTTAGCCGGGCGGATCGGTGTTTCACGGTCTACAATTCAGATCGTTTACGAAGAATTATTCAGCCGGGGTTATACGGTAACCTCACGTCGCGGTGGAACAAGAGTCAGCCATTCGATCCAGGTGCTCCGTTCTTTAGAAGAGGAGCCACCGTCCGGGCCTGTACCTCCCGTACTGCCCGTAGTACACGAATCTATTACCAAGCTGCAGAGCTGGTTTGGGGATCGAGATGCAACGCAGGTGGACATTGATTTTAACCCCCACGAGCCTTTTATAGATGAAACGTTCACGCAATCCTGGAGAAAATCATTCTTACAAGTGTCGGCTGAACCCAACCTTGATATCTGGTCGTATGGTGATGCCAGAGGCTATCTGCCATTACGGGAGCAGATTCAACGTTATTTATCACTAGAACGAGGAATTCATATTGAAGTTGATCAGATTTTGTTAACTTCTGGTGCACAGCACAGCATTGATTTGATTGCTCAGGCACTTTTGACTGAAGGAGACAGAGTAACCGTAGAGGATCCTGGTTTTCCTGCTGCCTGGACCACCATGAAATACCGCAGTATGCAGATCGATGCCGTGCCTGTTGATGAGCAGGGATTATGTGTAGATCACATCCATCCAGAATCCAGGCTCGTTTTTGTCACACCTTCGCATCAATGTGCCGCTGGTGTTATTATGTCAGAGCCTCGCAGGCAACAATTAATACACTTGGCAGGACAACGAGGAATGTGGATCATTGAGGACGATTACGATAGTGAATTCAGATACCGTGGAGATCCGCTTCCAACCCTGTTCAGTCAACTGCCTCAGAATACGCTATATATGATGAGCTTCTCCAAAATGATCGCGCCCGGTATACGTTTATCCGCAATTATAGGACCTCAAGCAGCGGTTGAGCGGCTTACCCAGATTCATGAACTGACTTATCGCCATCTTCCCATAATGGAGCAGCTAACGCTGAATCATTTTATTGAGCGGGGGCAATTTATGCGCCATATGAGAAGGGTTCGTAACGTTTATCGCCGTAGACACGAGGTCATGACCAAAGCCATCCATTCTTCCGGTCTTAGTTCGCGTTTTAGATTAAGCGGAGTAGAAACGGGATTACATATGCTTCTTGAAGCAGATGATTCATGTGATGAAGCAGCAATAACTTCTGCCGCACGCAGGCAGGGTGTCTGTGTTTATCCGCTGAGTAGATACTGTCTGGAGAGTGATCGTAAGGGGTGGGTATTAGGTTTTGCAAAAGTAGATGAGGAACGAATCGAAGAAGGCATCTCCCGATTGGCCCGCACCGTATTATAACCATTAAATATTAAATAGAGCCCGCCGGCAATGCAAATGGATAAGAAGAGAAAATTGCAGACGGGCTGTATCTATTTATGAGGTGAACGATGTTCCTGCTTCGTACAGAGGAAATCGTGATGTGATCTCGCGCACACAACCTGATATGTGATGCTTTACTTTAGTGTTCGCTGGATTTTTAAAAGCAAGTGCGATAAGCTCGGCAATTTCTTTCATCTCCCCAGCACCAAGTCCTCTGGTTGTCATAGCAGGAGTTCCAAACCGAATACCGCTTGTAACTAACGGACTTGCTGTATCATAAGGGATCGAATTTTTATTTGCCGTGATGCCTGCTTCATCCAGCATAATCTGAGCATCTTTACCCGTAAGGCCAACGCTGCGCAGATCAACAAGAATGAGATGATTATCGGTCCCTCCAGAAACAAGAGAAAGCCCTTCATTAATTAGCGTGTCCGCCATTACTTTGGCATTATTCAGAACGTTTCTCATATAAACAGTGAAATCAGATTGCATTGCTTCCCCAAAAGCGACTGCTTTTCCCGCAATAATATGCATAAATGGCCCGCCCTGTGTTCCCGGAAATACAGCTTTATCGATGGCTTGTGCCCAGGATTCCTTACACAAAATAGCACCTCCACGCGGACCTCGCAGCGTCTTGTGTGTCGTGGTTGATACAATATGTGCATGCGGTACGGGGTTAGGGTGTAATCCTGCTGCAACAATGCCCGCAATGTGTGCCATATCTACAAATAGTAAGGCACCCACTTCAGAAGCAATTTGAGCAAAAAGCTCAAAATCAATGCGCCTCGGGTATGCACTTCCGCCTGCAACGATCATTCGTGGACGATGTTTGTGAGCCAGTTTTCGGACTTCGTCAAAGTCAATAAGACCCGTTTCTGGATCAACACCATAGGGAACAAAGTGATAAAATCTTCCTGAAAAATTAACAAGATTTCCATGTGTCAGATGACCACCATGAGCAAGATTCATTCCAAGAATCGTATCACCCATCCGGGCTGAGGCGAGATATACAGCCATGTTCGCCTGTGAACCGGAATGAGGCTGCACATTCGCATGTTCAGCACCAAATAGTTGTTTCAAGCGGTGATTAGCAATATCCTCTACCGTATCAACATGCTCGCATCCACCATAATATCTTCTGCCCGAATAGCCCTCTGCATATTTATTGGTTAATACGCTGGCTGTGGCCTCCATTACGGCTTGGCTCACAAAATTCTCTGAAGCAATCAGTTCTATCGTATCCCGCTGTCTTGCAAGCTCGTGACGGGCTGCTGCTGCCAAAGTTTTATCTTGATTCTCTATATGTTTTAACATCTTGACCATCATCCCTTCTTTATTTCTTAAGCATTCGTTCCAAGTTGTTTTTTTCCAAATTTATAATGTATTAGAAGATGCGCCATGACTCCAGCCACAAGTCCCCAAAATGCACCTCCGATACCAAACAAAGTTACATTAGCGGCTGTTGCTAAAAATGTAATCAATGCCGTTTCCCGTCCGTTCGGATCCGCCAGAGCGTTAGCAAGGCTACCGCCGATCGTTCCAAGTAAAGCCAGCCCTGCTAAGGTGGCGATAAAAGCTGCTGGAAGAATTAAAAATAATGCGGCTAAGGTTACACCAAAAATTCCGACAGTTATGTAGAAGACTCCGCAGGCAATGCCCGCAATATAACGCTTGGACGCATCTTCATGCGCATCTTTTCCTGTGCATATGGCTGCGGTAATGGCTGCCACGTTAAATGCATGTGAGCCGAATGGTGCAGCGATTAGTGAACCCAGTCCGGTTACCGTTAATATAGGGTTGGCACTCGTTCGAAAACCATCATTGCGGAGAACCAGCATACCTGGCATGTACTGCCCCGTCAGCGTAATAATAAATAACGGCAGGGCCACACCTAGAAGTGCCTGAATTGAGAATTCAGGCGCAGTGAGTACAGGCAATGCAACCGCGAGCTGAATGGAGCTGAAATCGGTTTTCCCCATAATCACCAGGTAGATCAGGCCGAGAACCAATATTCCAACGATTGCATAGCGAGATGTAAACCGTTTTAACACGATATAGGCGGTGAACAGCAGAATAACCAGTACAGGTTCGACCTTGGCCCCTTCAAACGCGGAGATACCAAACTGGAGTAAAATTCCTGCAAGTAAACCAGAAGCGATCCCTGGCGGGATTAATCGGACGAACCGTTCGAACAAACCAGACATGCCCAAAATGACAAAACCAACGGCGGATATCATATAAGCACCTACGGCTTCTGAATAAGGAGTTACAGCCAGCATAGATACAAGGAAGGCTGCAGCTGGAGTCGACCACGCTGTAATGATAGGTTCTTTGTAGCGGTAACTAAGCCATATCCCCGTGATCCCTACGCCAATCGAAATGGACCATATCCAGGAAGCAGTCATTTCCGGGCTTAACCCTGCTGCTTTGGCCGCTTGAAACACAAGAATGAAGGTCCCTCCATAATTGACAATTACAGAAATTAAAGCAGCGGTCACTGGCGATATCAAATCGCGTCCGCGAATTCTATGAGATGTTTTTTCCAATGTAAACCCCTGCCCCTCAACTAATCTTCTATCTTTGTATGTTCGTTCCAGTAGTATTCATCAGGTACATAACGTGGGCCAAATACATTGGTCCCCACACGAACGATGGTCGCTCCCTCTTCAATCGCCATACTGAAATCACCGGACATGCCCATCGATAACATTTCCATTTCGACGCGTGGGATGTTTCTCTCCCTGATCTGTATACTGAGCTGTTTCAACAACCGAAAACATTGACGGGTCTCATCCGTTGATGCATGCAGTTTCCCAATCGTCATTAATCCTTTTACATGGAGTGTTTCAAATTGAGATAATTGTTCAACGAGCTCCACTGCTTGCTCTGGAGAAGCGCCGAATTTACTTTCTTCATAGGACGTATTAATTTGTACAAGAATGTCCATGGTCCGCTGTTCTTTGACAAGCTGGTCATGTAAGA
The DNA here is from genome assembly GCF_051136285.1 of Paenibacillus amylolyticus. Classification (GTDB taxonomy): domain Bacteria; phylum Bacillota; class Bacilli; order Paenibacillales; family Paenibacillaceae; genus Paenibacillus; species Paenibacillus amylolyticus_F. Next base: position 637,746 of record NZ_CP194938.1, read on the forward strand.
CCTGCCCGAGCTTCAGACGATCCACCGAATGGATCAGTGTCACATACTTAACTACCTCCTTTACTTTATTCGTCTGCAGATGTCCGATAAAATGCCATTCCACCGCTTTGGACTGTTCCATAAGAGGATATTTATCTCGCAGTTCCTGTACCTTGTTTTCTCCAAACAGCTGTTCACCTGCCTGCACAGCAATCTGTAACTTCTCAAGCGGTACCGTTTTCGTGGCTAAAAGCAACTTTACATCGGTAACATTTCGTCCAGAAGCCTTGCAAGCCAGTGCCATTTGTTTTCTAACCATTTTCAAATTTTCTTCAACCGGATGATCCAAGTAGGATGCCCCTTTCTACTCACCATTTGAATGACAGTATAACAATCTATGGACTGAATATGTATATCCAAAGATATGATTTTTGCGCAATCCAAAACGATGTAATACGCAATTGAAGTAAGGTACGAGTCTGAATTCGAGTTCAATCAACTATGATGAACACGATAAAAAATCCCGTTCCGGCTTTTTCAGCCAGAGCGGGATTCGTGTATTACCTTTTGAATATTGAATTATTGATTCACATTATCTTTCGTTACCAGCTTCAATTCAGCCGGTATGGATTTCTCCACTTGTTTACCACTCAACACATCGAGTGCGGCTTGCAGGGCAAGCTGTCCAATCAACTCGGGCTGTTGAGCTACAGTTGCGGTTAGCTTTCCATCCTTAATCGATTTAATGGCATCATCGTTACCGTCAAATCCGATCACCGGGATATCTTTGCCCGAGCTTTGGATTGCTTCAATGGCACCGAGAGCCATTTCGTCATTATGAGCAAATACAGCTTGCACTCCTGGGTTACCTTGCAACAAGTTTTCCATAACATTCAGACCTTTGGAGCGGTCAAAGTCAGCGGATTGTTTGGCAACCACCTTAAGCTTCTGGTCAGCAATCTCATGGAATCCTTTGCCGCGCTCCCTTGTAGCGGATGCGCCCGGCACACCTTCAAGTTCAATGACTTTGGCACCTTCACCAAGCTTGTCTACAATATATTCGGCAGCCATACGTCCACCCTTCGCATTGTCTGAAGCTACAAGAGCCGCAACTTCACCTTTATCTGCAGAGCGGTCAAGCGTAATTACCGGAATACCTACACTATTAGCGGATTGAACGGCTGTAGAGATCGCCGCGGAATCGGCCGGATTGATTAACAAGGCATCAACTCCCTGCTGGATCAGATCGTCCACATCGTTCGTTTGCTTCGCAGAATCGTTCTGTGCATCCACCACGACAACTTGAATGCCTTGTTTCTGTGCTTCTGCTACGACACCATCTTTCAGTGAAACGAAGAACGGGTTGTTCAGTGTCGAGATCGACAATCCGATTTTTTTCTGTTCCTTGTTTCCAGCAGCATTAGGTTTCGCCCATCCTGGCGGCTCCAGCGAACATCCGGCCAGTACAACGATCAGTATCATGCTAACAAGCGTTAGTGTCCATTTTTTCATGTTGTTATCTCTCCCTTAAGCAGTTTTCTTGCGGTCCAGCAGGACTGCGATAGCAATAACGACACCCTTCACGACCATCTGGTAGAAGGAGTTCACACCGAGCAGGTTCAGACCGTTATTCAGTACACCGATAATCAGCACACCAATCAATGTACCTACAATGCGGCCGCGGCCGCCAGAAAGGCTTGTTCCGCCCAGCACAACTGCAGCGATGGCATCCAGCTCATAGGATGTACCTGCCGTAGGTTGAGCGGAATTCAGACGAGATGTCAGAATCGCACCAGCCAGGGCGGCGAGCATCCCTGCAAGGGAGTAGATCATAATTTTGACACGGGATACTTTAATGCCCGAGATAATTGAAGCTTTTTCATTACCGCCGATGGCGTACGTTTTGCGGCCGAAGGCCGTTTTATGCAAAATCGTCCACAGAATAACAAACGTGATCAGCATTGTAATGGCTGGTACCGGAATGCCGAGTAGATATCCCCGTCCAAACAATTGGAACAACAGGCTATCACCAAGCCCCGTGATCGGATTACCGTTGGTGTATACCAACGTCAAACCTCTGAAAATGGTCATTGTTGCAAGGGTGGCGATAAAAGGAGCCATATTACCCTTGGTAACCATAAGTCCGTTCACCATACCCATGACTCCGCCAAGTGCAACCCCGATAATGATCGACAGAATCGGATCAAGACCCGATAACATCATGTTGGCTACAAACGCACTGGATAAAGCGAGTATAGAACCCACCGACAAGTCAATCCCGCCAGTGAGAATAACAAACGTCATGCCAAACGCAATCAAGGCATTAATGGAAACCTGACGTAGCAGGTTCAGAATGTTAAGCGGTTCCAAGAAACTGGGATTAAGCACTGAAACAATAACAATCAGGATGATTAATCCGAGTAATGGGCCGAGTTTTTGTGTTACGCTAGACAAGCGGAACCCGCTTTTGGCTGTTTTAGTGTCCTGCATTGTTGTCATGTTACTGTCCCCCTGTAGCTAGAGTCATAATGTGTTCTTGTGTTGCTTGTTCCTTCGGCAGCACGCCGGTAATGTGACCTTCATGCACAACCGCAATGCGGTCACTCATACCCAGCACTTCAGGCAGTTCGGACGAAACCATGATAATCGCAACACCGCGGTCTGTGAGTTCGTTCATGAGCTGATAGATCTCACGCTTCGCTCCAACGTCTACCCCGCGTGTAGGCTCGTCCAGAATGAGTACACTTGGACCAATACCCACCCATTTGGCAATGACAACCTTCTGCTGGTTTCCCCCGGATAAGTTCCGAGCCGCAGTTTCCGAGGATTGGGTTTTGATCTGCAATCGTTTGATCAGTGTGTCCACAAACTCCTGTTCTTTCGCATTCAAGATGAAACCTTTGTTGGAGAAGCTGAACAGATTCGTCAGTGCCATATTCTCACGGATAGAAAAGTCGAGCACCAACCCTTCATCCTTCCGGTCTTCTGTAATAAAACCAATGCCGTGCTTCACCGCATCCGCCGGTTTGCGAATGTTTACCTTTTTGCCACGTATCTTGATTTCTCCGCTGTCCAACCGATCCAGACCAAAAATCGCTCTCATAATCTCCGTACGCCCTGATCCCATCAGACCGGAGAAACCGAGTACTTCGCCGGCTTTCACATCAAAGCTGACATTTTCGAACAATCCCTTCCGGCTTACTTCTCGCACCTCAAGCACCACTTCGCCATACTTCGGATTGCGGGACGGATAACGCTCAGTCAGTTCACGTCCTACCATCTTACGCACGACCTCATCAAAGTTTGTCTCAGGAATCGCCTTGGTATCGACGGTTCGCCCGTCACGCATAATGGTAATGCGATCACAGATCGTGAAAATTTCCTCCATCCGGTGAGAGATGTATACAATGGATACGCCATTTTTTTGCAAGGAACGTATGACTCCAAACAGCTTCTGAATCTCACGTTCGGTCAAAGCCGCTGTTGGCTCGTCCATGATAATGACTTTGGCATCGGTCATGAGCGCTTTGGCAATTTCAATCATCTGCTGCTGTCCAACAGAGCACTCTCCTGCAGGGCGCTCCAACGGGATATCCACCGACAGTTTGGCGAATTGTTCGGTAGCAAGCGCTTTCATCTGTTTCGTGTTCAGCAACCCCATGGAGGAGGATATCTCCTTCCCGATAAACAGGTTATCCAGCACCGTCATCTCTGGCCAAACATTTAACTCTTGGTGAATAAACGTAATGCCAAGCTGCTCTGCTTCTTTTGGACTGCCAAAATACGTTTCCTTACCATCAATCTCAATCGTCCCTTGATCACGCTGGTGCAGCCCAATCAGAATATTCATGAGCGTTGATTTACCGGCTCCGTTCTCCCCCATCAGGGCATGAACCTCACCTTCTTTTAATTCAAAATCCACGCCGCTTAACACTTGATTTGTGCCAAACGCTTTATGGATATTATTCATCTGAATGTGCATGGTGCTGCCTCCTTTTAACCGAAATGAACTCCCGATTGTAAAATGCAATTGGCATATGGTGTAGCCTCACCTGTACGAATAACAGCCTTCACCTGCCGGGTCAAAGCTTTAAACTGCTCATGGTCCTGGCTATCGTCGATAACCTCCGAGTCAAATTTTTCTTTCAAATAGGCCAATGTCTGCGGGTTTCCTTCATGTATCTCACTGGCTACGATGACTTTCTCAATCACCATATCTTCCGCTATGACGTCCAGCACCTCACTGAAAGTGGGTGTTCCGAGTTTGAGTGCCAGATCAATCTTGAGCACACCATCCGGAACGGGCAAGCCCGCATCCGCAATGGCGATTTGATCCGTATGCCCCAGATCAGACAAGATTTTAGAGATGTGACTGTTCAAGATGCCGTTTCTTTTCATATAAAGTTTCCCCTTTATTTCATCTGCAGACTTCTCATTAGTTCCTTTATAGTTTCTCCTCTACTTCGTCCCTGGTTGGCATACCGCCCTGTGCACCAAACTTGGTAACGGATAACGACGCCGCCCGATTGGCAAAACGTACACTGTCCTGAATGGATTTGCCCTCAGCCAGAGCGACTGCAAATGCTGCATTAAACGTATCGCCAGCTCCGGTTGTATCTACGGCTTCCACTTTATAAGTTGGCACAAGAATCTCTTCATTACCGTCAAAATATCGAACACCCTTGCTGCCTTCTGTAATAAATAATTTGTTCGGATATTGACGTAAGGCTTCCGCAGGCTTCATGCCTTTGAACAAAATTTCAGCCTCATGCTCATTTGGTGTAATATACGATGCATTGTTGATCACCTCTTGCGGAACCGCACGGGCAGGAGCCGGATTGAGTAGTAAGGGTGTCCTGTATTCCGCACATAACTGGCTGACATGAACTACTGTTTCTTCTGGAATCTCCTGCTGGATCAGTACGATATCCGCGTTGCGAATCGCTTCAGCAGCTTCATCCACATAAGCAGGTGTCACTTCACGATTCGCCGCTTCAACCACCACAATGCTATTATCTCCCTCTGCCAAAATGATATGAGCCGTACCACTTTCGGAATGTGTAACCGGTTTCACATTACTTGTATTTACACGATTCGCTTTAAAGTTTTCTAAAATGTCTGTGCCGAAGGTATCATCTCCAACACGGCCGATCATCACAACTTCGGCTCCCAAACGAGCTGCCGCAACAGCTTGATTGGCGCCTTTCCCGCCGGGTACTGTTTTGAAGCTTTCACCAAGCACGGTTTCTCCCGCGCCCGGTCTTCTTGAAGATGTCACGACCAAGTCCATTGAACTGCTGCCAATTACACATATATTAGCCATCGTTTCTCACCTTTCTCGTTGTTCCCCGTTCGATGAAGGACACAGGCAACTGTATGTTCTTATTATCTATCCTATTTTGCTCCACAAGTTGAATAAGTAACCCTGCTGCTTCTCTGCCCATTTCATATGCAGGCTGACGAATCGTAGACAATGCAGGTGACAATAATCCACTCATCGGAATGTCGTCAAACCCGATAACCTGTACGTCATTCGGGACGTTCCTCCCAATCCGATAAGCTTCATGCAATACCGCCATTGCAGCGATGTCATTACTGGCAATAACGCCGTCCGTGTCCGGAAATTTTCTGAATAATTCCTCCGCCCACACCCCCGCTTCATTAAATGAAAATGAGGTCGTTTGAATGATCTTATAATCGAGTCCCGCTTCGTGGATGACTTCAATAGCGCCTTCAAACCGATCTTGAGCCGGCCGAATATGAGACGGTCCTTGCATAACGGTAATACGTTTGCTGCCTCGTTCAATGATTTCCTTGGCAGCCAGCCTTCCGCCTTCTCTGCCATCGGCATAGACCGAAGGTCGATCCAGTGAAGTTCTGTCCAGAAAGACGACAGGAATCTTCAGCTTTTCATATATTGAAGAGTGAGGATAGTTGGTGGACGAGATCACACCCACCACGTTATTCTGGATAAACGTCTGGATGTAATCCTGCTCCTTCCGTTCATCCTCATCGCTGTTTCCAAAGATTAATCTGTACTCCTGCTCCTGCATCCGATCCTCTACACCTCGCGCAAGCTGAGGGAAATAAGGATTCGCAATATCGGGAAGCAGTAGTCCAATCAGTTTTGACTTGCGTGTGTACAGTGACCGTGCCACTTCATTCGGCGAAAAGTGAAGTGCCTTAACTGCATCTTCAACTTTCTTGCGTGTGTCTGCGTGCACATAACCCCTGTCATTAATGACTCTGGATACCGTGGCTACGGATACGCCAGCTAAATTTGCTACGTCTTTAATCGTTGTCATGGAATGTTCTCCTTATGTGTAACCGGTTACAGACATTAAATTATCACATTCTTATTTATTTAGCAAGGGGTCTCTTAATGGAAATATAACCCAAACTACTTTCTTTTTCAAAAAAACATCCCTTTCAAGCTGCTTTGACCATGCAATAGAGCTGAATTACTCTTTCTCCATTTTTCTCCCAACACAAACGCTGTATTTTATGATATGGTCTATAAGGCATGACATTATATTCATACATACAGGTGTGCACAACAAGCGAGGAGAAGATTAAGCGTGATCGAAAGAGAAACAAAACTCACAAGTTCAACCGCAACAGAAAATGCGAAAAGAGATATTACAGCAACAAAAAGCACCATCTCAGGCATACAGGAACATCGGAGCAGATTTAGCGATCCGTTCATCGTCATGCTCGTTGCAGGCTTATGCTGCTTATTATGGGGGAGTGCCTATCCTTCCATCAAACTCGGATATGTTGCTTTTCATATTTTGCCCGAAGATATCGCATCAAAATACGTTTTTGCCGGGTATCGTTTCAGTTTGGCAGGTATATTGCTACTACTTCTATATCGTGTTGGTTTTAGACGCAAGTTGAAGCTTAGCGGACGTGAGTTGGCAAGTTTGAGTATACTCGGCGTATTGCAGACAGGACTGCAATATATGTTTTTTTATGTAGGCGTAGCCAACACCACCGGTGTAAAAGGCTCCATCATGAATGCAACAACGACGTTTTTCAGCGTTGTGCTGGCCCATTTTATCTATAAAAATGATAAGCTGAGCCGTAACAAAATCATGGGCTGTGTGCTCGGGTTCATTGGTGTCATTATCGTCAACTTTCATGCAGACTTACTTACCTTTTCATTCTCTTTCACAGGAGAAGGATTTATCATTATGGCTGCTCTCGTTTTCTCGATTACAGCCATTTACGCGAAACGTTTAACTGCGGTTATTGATGTTATGATGATCACAGGTGTCAGCCTGCTGGTTGGCGGACTTGTACTGACTTTGCTCGGCCTGTCGCTCGGAGGTCAAGTTACTCATTTTACATGGGAATCCACACTGAATTTGGTTTATCTGGCTTTGCTATCATCCGTGGCCTTCTGCTTGTGGAATCTGCTTCTGAAGTACAACAAAGTTGGCAGAGTATCAGTCTATAACTTCCTGATCCCTATCTTTGGCGCATTGTTATCTGCACTATTCCTCGGAGAAACGATATGGGAACTGAAAAACCTTGTTGCCTTAATATTGGTATCTGTTGGAATTTATCTGGTCAACCGGGTACGCTCACTCCAAATGACAAAAAGCCGCTAATTAGCGGCTTTTCTTTATATATATATATTGATACCATAATAATATCAGTTCAATTTAACCTCTTTAGCTTACGTTCCAGCTTATAGGCAAGAATATACTGCGTTGCGCAAGCGCCGCTGTACATAATGCTCCTGACTGTTCAGGAGATGCTGTGCATACATCACGGTCAATCCGGAATCCGGGTCAATGATCGCCATACAGCCCGCCGCACCGGCCCATCCAAATTCACCAACCGGACTCAGTGATCCACTTCCAGCTGGGGAGATGTGTGTACGAACGCCGAGACCATAGCCGTAACCATACATATGATCCCATGAAAAGTCTGGTCGTGTCATGTCATTCAGATGATCGGCTCTCATGAGCTCCACGGAAGCTCGGGATAAAATTCGCACGCCTTCAGGACTTGTACCGAATCCGGTCAGTGCATTCAAAAACTTGGCGTAATCGTTCACGGTGGATAACAATCCGGCGCCACCACTATCCAGTTCTGTACCTACACGGAAACCGTTACCGTCCATTCGTACCGCCTTATCTTGCTCCTCATCAAAAAGATATTGCGGAATCAAGCGAGACTGTTGCTGTTCGTTCAGATCAAAGGTGGTATCATGCATGCCAAGAGGTTTAATAATCTCATCTTGCAAATACGTGCCGAATCGTTTCCCACTTACGACTTCGACCAGCGCACCAAGCACATCATGACACATGCTGTAATTCCAGTGTGTGCCCGGCTCAAACATTAGTGGTTCCTTCGCCAAAGCTCTCGCAAACTCTCGCGTTGGCAACGTTCCATTCGTGCGCTCTACAGCTTCCTTGATATTTGGTGCGTGGATATCATATGAAAAACCAGCCGTCATTGTAAACAGATCACGCACCGTAATGGGTCTAGTTGCTTTCTCATAGTACACCTCGCCATTCGGAAGTGATTTTTTCACCTGCATTTCTTTAAATTCAGGTAAGTACTGAGACAGCGGGTCAAGTAAAAGGATATCCCCTTTCTCAACCAGTTGCAGTGCAGCAACACAGGTCATAATCTTGGTCATCGAATACAAATTAAAGATGGCGTTGTCCCGAATTGGAGTCTTCTCCTCCAGATTCTCAAATCCGTTACGATACTGGAAAACGATTTCATTATGATGCATAATAAGCACTTCTGCCCATGGAACTCTCCATGAGGTTAAGCGATCAATTAATGAAGCAACCGGTTTAAAGTCCATTTTTCCCCATCCTTATATGTAAAATTATTTTGTTTGTGCCCTCAGGAGCACTTAGCGAAATATACTTCTCTTCCCTTCAACATATACTACTATACGACCTTTTGAACCTGTTGACTAGTTTGATTAAATGTTAATTTCGTTAGGTGAAGTATTGCAATTCAAATGGCAAAAAGCTGATCCATAACTGGACCAGCTTATAACCTTACCATCATATTTGCAGACTAATTTGGATAAGCTCGTCTATTCTCAACCGATTTCATACGGTTCTGGTCATCCGTCACGTGATCCTGACTAAATTCCTGACCTGCTTCCATCTCACCATGACCGGATACGTTACGGGAGAAATTGGTGAATTGTCTCTTGTGCTCATCCTGTTCATGCTTTTGCTTCAAAAGTTCCTGCGGGTCCTGCTTGGTCATCACACTAACCTCCATATTGAAATGTCTTGTATGTCCTCGCTCTATATAAATCGAACTAAAGAGGGTCTGCAAACCCAACCAAGTTCAACTTATATACAAAAGCTTTCCATTCTGAAGCCCTACTTATGCAAGTAATCTAAGTCCGCACAAAGGAAAGGAGATAACTCCAAATATGACACGTCTTCTATTGTCTTATCCGCTAGGTGTGGATACGCCGGTGTACAAAGACAACCCTCCCGTCGTGATAGAGCAGCAATCCAGTATCGCTCAAGGTGATCCATACAACCAGTTTATTGTCTCAAGCCTCAATCATAATGGAACACATATTGACGCCCCATGGCACTTTAATCCCCAAGGCAAAAAGATCAGCGAGATTCCGATTGACGATTTTATTTTCAACTACCCTGTGATTATTGATATTCCCAAAAGTGATGATGAGTTAATCACCAAAGCTGATCTGGAGCCTTATGAGCATCTGATCGCCGGAGCGGATCTTCTGCTTATTCGCACCGGTTTTGGTAGAATTCGCTCATCTGATCCCGAGCGGTACGCTAATCATAACCCAGGTTTAACCGCCTCGGCAGCACAGTACTTGATGATTTTTGATTCCTTGCGTGCCATAGGTATAGATATGATATCTGCTGGCGCAGCGAATCATCCGGAGGAAGCCGTTGCTTTTCACCAGATGATTCTGGGCAAAGGACGGGTCGATGGTAAGTACATTCTCGTCATTGAAGATCTGAATCTGAATCTGAATCTTACTCACATCACCAAAGTTTACGCGATACCTCTGTACATCGCAGGTGTGGATAGCAGCTTTGCTACGGTTTTTACGGAAGATTAAGCCTGGCTGGGTTATTGGGTTAAACGATTGATTGGTTCTATTTGTTAAAAAGAAGATAAGAACAAGCGCTGACAAGAGGATTGCTCTTATCAACGCTTGTTCTTAGTGAATATCCTTCTTCTTGAAATTGCCGCCCTTCACTTCGGCTACATCGTAGACAACAACAAAGGCTGTCGGGTCAATCTCATTAATAATTTCTTTGATTTTACTCTCTTCCATCCGGTTGATCACACAGGTGATTTCCTTGAACTGCTCGTTAGAGTAACCGCCATACGCCTCGGTATACGTTGCTCCACGCCCGAGTCGGTCACGAATAGTCTCCACCATAATTTCAGGTTGGGTTGTGATAATTTTGAACGTCTTGGAACCGCTCAAACCTTCTTCGACAATATGTATCACTTTAGAAGCAATGAAATAAGCAAGTCCTGATAAAATAGCTCCTTGCAAACCAAATACAGTCGAAACAACGATAAATACGAACATGTTCAGGAACAAAATCAGATCACTCGTTCCGAACGGCAGTTTACGTGATAACAACACGGCTAGCATATCGATCCCATCCAGTGCTCCACCGTTACGTAGTGCAAGACCCATACCAAAACCGATGATGATACCGCCCACAACTGTTACCAGTAGCGTATCCCCTTTAATAATCGTTGGTACATGATGCATGAGACTAGCGCTTATCGCCAGTGAAGCAATACCGATGACCGAGTACAACGCAAAGCTTTTACCAATCTGCTTGTAACCAAGCCATACAAACGGAATGTTCAACAGTCCGATTAATACGCCGAGCGGCAAGCCGAACAAATTCGAGCCAACGATACTTAGACCGGTAACCCCACCGTCCGATACTTTGTTTGGAATCAAGATGGCTTCCAGGCCATATGCCGTGATGAATCCTCCAATAATGATCAGTAGTACTTTGGAGAGGATTTTGAGCTGGTTGGACTTGTGTGCTTTGTGTTGATGCATTCCATTTCCCCCTTGGTGAACGATAAAGAACATGAAAATAAACAAACATAAAAAATAGTCTATAACAAAATTCACACATTTGGCAATAGAAGGTCATGATCAACATGCATTATAAGCTGCCTGACCTATTCGACCTCATTACATTATTTCCCGATAAATGATCGGTATGCCGTAATTTTAAGTTCCAACATTTCATTCGCTGCATGCAGATTGTTCATCTGCTGTTCAACGGATCTCTTATGATCCTCCAGCAGCTTCAAACGTTCTGTAGCCGTGTGCTCCCCTTCCTGGAATAAAGAAGCATACTGCTTGATCTTTGCGATTGGCATTTGTGTTTCTTTTAACTTGATGACAAACTGAAGCCATTTGAGATGAGACTCATTGTAGCGTCTGTCCCCACTGGAATCCCGTAAAGGTATTATGATCTGTTCTTTCTCATAATATCGTAGTGTGTATGCGCTAATGCTCAGCATCTCGGCCACTTCTCCGATGGTATGCATTGTTGTTTTCACCTCCTCCACCTGAGTGCTTGACTTAGAGTAAACTCTAATCAGTATAATCAATTCGTGGTCATCCCACAATAAAGCTTAGAATTGATCCCAGGAGGAATTCACATGAAATATACCGTTATTACAGGTGCCAGCTCAGGTATCGGTTATGAAGCCGCTTTGGCTTTTGCAGCCAGAGGCAAACATCTCATTTTAGCTGCTCGCAGAACAGAAGCTTTGGATATGTTAAAAAATAAGATTGCCGAACTGAGCCCGGAACTGGATGTTGTTATTCGTACAGTGGATCTGTCCATTGCCGCGGATGTACATGCTTTCTATGAAAGCCTGAATGGTTACTCCATCGAAACATGGATCAACAATGCAGGCTTTGGCAACTTCGCTTCGGTCGGTGAGCAAAATTTGCCTAAAATCGAACAAATGCTTCATCTGAATATTGAAGCACTTACGATTCTCTCCACTCTCTATGTTCGGGATTATGCCAATACTCCGGGCACGCAGATCATCAACATCTCTTCAGGAGGCGGCTATACGATCGTACCGGATGCTGTGACGTATTGCGCGACCAAGTTTTATGTCAGCGCCTTTACTGAAGGCATGGCACAAGAACTCCAAAGCAAAGGCGCTCCAATGCAAGCTAAAGTGCTGGCACCTGCTGCCACAGAGACCGAGTTTGCTGAACGTGCCTTTGATCTGGATCAGTTCCAATATGAAGGCCGTGTGCCCAAGTTCCATACAGCCGAACAGATGGCAGGATTTTTACTTGATCTGTATGACAGCCACAATGTCGTAGGTATTGTTAACGGACTAACCTATGAGTTCGAACTGAAAGATCCAATCTTCCCCTATGCCGCGAGAGCTGCAAGCAAACCTGTCGATTCAAACGAATAATATGAGTAGCGTAAAAAGGCTGTCCCCTGGTCACACGAAGTTGTGACCTTGGACAGCCTTTTTACGTTGTACTGCAATATTATTATCGTATTGTAATATCTCTATATTCTTAGGAAATATAATATAGTATTAAGCCAAACGCATTTTGAAATCCTGATATCCGAATTCACGTACAACTTCGCAATCGCCATCTTTGCGTTTAACCGCAATGGCAGGCAGCGGCATGCCGTTAAACGTATTGGTTTTAACCATGGAGTAGATCGCCATGTCTTCGAAAACAAGACGGTCGCCTTCTTTTAGAGGATCATCGAATGAGTAGTCGCCAATCACATCACCAGACAGACATGTTTGGCCACCCAGACGATACAGGTGCGCTTTCTCACCCACTTCTCCTGATCCGATCAATGGCGGGCGATATGGCATCTCCAGCACATCTGGCATATGACACGTTGCTGAAGTATCCAAAATGGCAATATCCATGCCGTTCTTGTGGAAGTCCAGTACGGAAGTTACCAGGTAACCTGCGTTGAGAGCAACCGCTTCTCCCGGCTCCAGATATACTTCGAGATCGTAATCATTTTGCATCCGTTTAATGCAGGCTTCCAGTCTTGGAATATCGTAATCTTCACGGGTAATATGATGTCCCCCGCCGAAGTTGATCCATTCCATCTGTGGCAGCCACTGTCCGAACTTCTCAACAACTGCATTCAGCGTTGTTTCCAGATCGTCCGAGTTTTGCTGGCACAGTGTGTGGAAATGCAATCCAGATACCCCTTCAAGCAACTCTGCACGGAAATCCTCCTGCTTTGCGCCAAAGCGCGAACCCGGAGAACACGGATCATAGATCTCGTGCCCTTCCTGCGTCGAGCATTCCGGATTGACACGCAAGCCAACCTTACAGCCAGCTTGCAGTGCTTTTTCCTTGAATTTTGCCAGCTGCGAGAAGGAATTAAAAATAATGTGGTCGCAGATGGAAACAATCTCATCGATCTCTTCCTCACGAAAAGCCGGAGCAAAGACATGATTCTCTTTGCCCATCTCTTCATGACCGAGACGTGCTTCATACAAACCGCTCGCAGTTGCACCGCTGAGGTATTCTCCAATGAGTGGATACATCGCCGTCATAGAGAATGCCTTCTGCGCAAGCACGATCTTTGCTCCTGTACGTTGCATTACACCGTTCAGGATTTTCAAGTTTTTCTCAATCAGACCTTCGTCAACAACAAAACAGGGTGTCGGTAATTGCTCGAATCGCATGTTAGCGAACAAGCTCCGATTCTTTGGCTTTGGACTCTTCTGGCAGCTCATCCACGAGAACCGGATTGAAGTCTTCAACCCAAGGAAGTCCCCATTTGTTCAATTCTTCCATGAATGGATCCGGGTTGAACTCTTCCACGTTGTATACGCCTGGTTTGTTCCATTTGCCTGTCATTACCATAGCTGCACCGATCATTGCCGGAACACCAGTTGTGTAAGAGATCGCTTGGGAACCTACTTCTTTATAGCACTCTTGGTGGTCACAGATGTTGTATACATAATATGTTTTGTCCTGACCGTCTTTTTTACCTTTGAAGATACAACCGATGTTCGTTTTACCTACTGTACGAGGTCCGAGGGACGCCGGATCAGGCAGAACAGCTTTCAGGAATTGCAAAGGAATGATTTGTTTTCCTTCGAACTCGATCGGCTCGATGGAAGTCATGCCTACGTTTTCCAGAGCTTTCAGGTGAGTCAGATAGCTTTGACCAAATGTCATGAAGAAACGGATACGTTTCAAACCAGGCATGTTTTTCGCCAGGGACTCCAGCTCTTCATGGTACAACAGGTACATATCTTTTTCGCCAACTTCTTTGAAGTCGTACACACGTTTGATTTCCATCGGTTTGGTTTCGATCCATTCACCATTCTCCCAGTATCTGCCGTTCGCAGAAACTTCACGGATGTTGATCTCAGGGTTGAAGTTGGTAGCGAATGGGTAACCATGGTCGCCGCCATTGCAGTCGAGGATATCGATATATTCGATTTCGTCAAAATAGTGTTTCAATGCGTATGCAGAGAATACGCCTGTTACACCCGGGTCAAATCCGCTGCCCAACAGTGCAGTGATGCCTGCTTTTTCGAAACGCTCTTTGTAATCCCATTGCCAGCTATATTCAAATTTTGCCGTATCTTCCGGCTCATAGTTTGCTGTATCCATGTAGTTTGTTTTCGTTGCCAGGCAAGCGTCCATAATCGTCAGATCCTGGTATGGCAATGCCAAGTTCATTACGATATCTGGTTGGAACTCATTGATCAATGCAATCAGTTCTTCAACATTGTCCGCGTCCACTTGAGCTGTTGTAATTTTTGTTTTGCCACCATCCAATTTTGCTTTCAAATCATCACATTTGGATTTGGTACGGCTTGCGATACAGATTTCTTCAAAAACCTCGCTGTTTTGAACGCATTTGTGTACTGCTACAGAAGCCACGCCGCCGGCGCCGATGATTAGTGCTTTTCCCATTTCCTCATTCTCCTATCCCCATAATTAGGATTTTTTTGTTTTTTTTCGTAAAATTCCAAGATGTTCGCAGTTGTATTGTTTCATTATGCAACGTCCACCCGCTCCTGATACAATAAAAAAAGCAAGGTGAAAAATGTCGCACTTTTGCGCACACCATCACACTTGCTTGTCGATATACATCATAAAAAAGACGTGAAGACTCCTTGACCAAAAAAGTCCGTAAGAACCCCTTCAGCGGAAAGCTTCTTCATGTATATCAATATTGGATCAGAGTCTATATAGCAAATAATTCGCCTTTACCACTCTTATTGACCGTTTCACAAGTTGATGTGCAGATGCACTGGTTGTAAAGTAACCAACTTATAAAATTTGAGCTTTGAACTCAATCAATAAGGCAACAGAAGTTGCCAATCGGCATTTGACCCGGCTGTCCGTATGGCCTTAACTCCTTGGTAGAAGTGGTCAAAAATTATCTGCTGGAAAGCTCTAATTCATATTGATAAATCAACTTTCCAAAATCACAGGTATTACACTATCAGACGTTCCCCTAAAAATCAAGGGATATTTCAAAATTTATTTTTTAATCAAATTTGATTGGAAATAAAGCAAGCTTCTCATGTACTTGAAAATCTTCAACATACTTTTTATGCTCGGTACCAAAAGTGCCTTGAAACGCTTCGTAGCAAATCCCCCCACGAGAATTAGATTTATCGTCCATCTGCATAAATATGCTCTCTCGGTTGATTAACGCGACTCTATATATAATTGAAAATAAACTCACAACAATGTACATTCGAAGAATTTTCTATTTATCTATATTGATTTAATCGATACTCTTTTTCATTCCAGCCATATTTATTCGAAAAAATGTTCATTCTCTCTCCCTATTTATTCCCAAATGTTGATTTGAGAATAATTCCAAGCACTCTCGGACAAGTAATCCATAGAGTCACTATTTATAAAATATGTTAATCCGTTGGAATCTCCATTTGATCACAGTGTATATTCATAAACTTTTAATGGATATTCATCCACCCTAAAAATTTGCACAATGAGTAAATTTGCACAAAGTGCAAGTTTTTGATATGATCCCTTCACAACTGATATTCTTAAGTGTTTCTTTTGATCATCACAAGGAGGTGAACGCATAGGCGGTATAACATTATGAAACGAACGTTGCGACATTTGAAAAAAGAAGCCACCGAAAAAGCTCTCGCCGGAGTCGCTTTTGACCTTACACTGAACCATGGACTCGACGGATTCACGGTCGAAGATATCGTGCAGCAGGTAGGATGTTCACGCAGAACATTTGCCAACTACTTCACTTGTAAGGAAGAAGCTGTTGCCCTTGGAGCCCTCTCTGTGCCGAATACAGCTGAGCTTGAACACCTGATTACCCAGCTCTCTGACTACGCCTCTTTGCTTGAGATTATGTACGAACTGGTGAAAATGCAACTCACATCAGAACTGATTGGCAGACTCCATCAACTCGTTATCTTGTCCCGAACCTATCCGGTGCTTGAACCTCACTACTTGGCTGCGATGCATCGGCTACAGACTCAGGCTCAGGAGACCCTGCTCGACTTGTCGAATGGACAATACGACGAGATTTATACGTATCTGCTCATTAGTGCCATTTATGGCACCGTACTGCCTCTGATTGAAGGGAGACTTCAAGTACTGCTTCCTGGACAGACCGTCAATACCGATACTCATCCAGACACAGTCCCTTTTGAACAGTTTATGGAAAAGGTGTTTGAACATTTGCGAAAAGGGTTTTAAACCTCATCCTTCCAAGCATTATTATCATCCACCACGGTAATCGACATACTTATAATAGAAGGAGTGTATAATTAATTAATGTCTACCTTATTATATAAAATAGGCAAAACCGCTTTTCGCAAACCCGTTTATTTCATTATCGGCTGGGTTATCATTCTAGGGATCGTCATCTCCATGATCAGCATCAATGGCATTCATATCAGTTCCGAGATGAAAATTGAGGGCACAGAATCACAGAAGGTTCTGGATCAGCTAGCCAAAGAACTGCCTGCCGCCTCTGGCGGTCAAGGAAGCGTGGTATTTAAAGCGCCAGACAACGAACGGCTGGATACACCCGAACGTGTAGCTGCCATCATGAAAGGTGTCAGCGAAGTGTACGGGCTGGACAAAGTCATTAATCCAGCGGATTATGCAGCTGCACAGGCGAGCAGTTTAGGCTCGTCCGCGGATGCGGCACAATCCATGAACATGGCTCAGTCAGCCACGGCATCGCCCCCTCCATACGGCCCATTAATAGTGAACAATGCTCCCGTTCCTGGTGTATTGATCTCTTCCGATAGAAGCACGGCACTGTTTCAGTTCCAATTCACGATTGAACAATCAGCGATTACACAAGATGTGTTTGATTCCGTCATTCAATCGGTCATGAAGGTTGAACAAGGCACACAGATCAAGGTGCTGCCAGGTGAAACGCTCAAATCGGTGTCCATCGGTGTTGGCTCTGCTGAGATTGTCGGGTTGGTTATCGCGGTAATTGTACTGCTGATTACCCTTGGCTCCGTAGTTGCAGCTGGCCTGCCACTGATCACAGCCCTTCTCGGTGTTGCCATTGGGGTTGGGGGAGCATTCTCAATCTCCAAATTTGTTGACATGCCAAGTGTTACATCCGTGCTGGCTCTCATGGTTGGTTTGGCTGTCGGCATCGATTATGCACTCTTTATCGTCAACCGTCAGCGCCGACTAATTATTGATCAGCGCCTGAGTGCACAGGAAGCTACAGCACGGGCGATCGGTACATCGGGCAGTGCGGTATTTTTTGCCGGATTAACGGTTATTATCGCTCTCTGCGGTATGCTCGTCATTGGATTGACCTTCTTGTCCACGATGGCGTTAGTCGCAGCTGCAACAGTTCTGATTAACGTATTCGTTGCGTTAACCCTGCTGCCCGCTTTGCTTGGTCTTGTTGGTGAACGAATCTGCTCGAAAAAAGCTCGCGAGAAGAACGTTAAGTCATCGGGAACGTCAAGTCATGGTGTGGCTGACAAATGGGTCAAATTCGTTATCAAAAATCGCTGGGCGACCGTTATTGCGATCATCCTCATTCTTGGTTTTGCTGCCACTCCGATCACCAAAATGGAAATGGGTATCCCGGGTGCTTCCTCAGCAAATCTGGATACGAACGCAAGACAGAGTTATGATGCCATTTCGGAAGGTTTTGGAGAAGGCTTTAACGGACCACTGATCCTGGTAGCTGAACCACGTAATGCGTCTGCAAAAATGACACCAGAACTTCTGGGCGGACTCGCCATGGAGCTACAAGGTCAGAATAACGTGACTCAAGTCTCACCACTAGGAATGACGGAAGACTTGGCTATCTTCAGTCTGATCCCCAAGACAGGCCCTAATGATGCTGCGACGAAAACGCTGGTCAACGATCTACGGTCAACAGACTCCAGTATGGCCAGAACATTTGACGTCAAACTTGGCGTAACCGGACTTACCGCCGTAAATATTGATATGTCAGCCAAGCTGTCTCAGGTATTCCCGATCTATGTAGGCATTATCATTCTACTTTCATTGATTATCTTGCTGCTTGTATTCCGTTCGATCATCGTTCCAATTAAAGCAACCATTGGTTTCCTGCTTAGCATCCTGGCCACGTTCGGTATTACAACGGCTGTGTTCCAATGGGGCTGGCTACATTCCCTCTTTGGTTTCGATACTGGCGGCCCGCTGCTTAGCTTCATGCCTATTATCGTAACCGGGATTCTCTATGGTCTTGCCATGGATTATCAGGTGTTCCTAGTCAGTTCGATGCGTGAATCATATGTCCATGGTCACCGTGGAACCGAGTCCGTTGTGCATGGTTATAATCAGGTTAGCCGCGTCGTCGTTGCCGCAGCGGTTATCATGGTTTCTGTATTCGCCGGTTTTATCTTCACCGATGATGTTATGATCAAACAGATTGGATTCACACTTGCTGTCGGCATTCTAATTGATGCTTTCATTATCCGCATGGCACTCGTGCCTGCTGTTATGGCGATGTTTGGCGATAAGGCCTGGTCACTTCCAAAATGGCTGGATCGCATTCTGCCAAACCTGGATGTTGAAGGCGAGAAACTAATGGCTACCCTAAGTACCCACAACGACAAAGTTAAACCGATGTCGGATTCCAAGTCATAATATATCTTCAACAAAAGACCTCCTCAGTTCATGAGGAGGTCTTTACATTATCTTTATTCTTATACTTAACCAATGATCTTATATACATGCTATAGCATGTATTGGATGGACTTTAATTTCATTCTTGATCTCACTTAATCCTCTCGCACATTCAGGTACAGCTTTTCTAATATTACTTTTAGCTGTTCCAGTTCCTCTGGCTCTATACCTCGGGTAACATAATTATGAGCGTCTTGGACCGTTAACAACAACTTTTGTTTTACTTCTTCTCCTTTGGGAGACAAGTATAAATGATGTGAACGTTTATCTTGATCATTAACAATACGTCGAACCATTCCCTTACGTTCTAATGAATGAATCATTCGTACGACTGTCGTTTGATCCCGATCGATAGCCTCTGCCAGCTCTTTTTGAGTCGTAGCTTTATCGATATCCATATAAGAAATAACGCTCCATTGTTCAGGAGTGACTTCGTAAGGTTTCAACTGTTTGATAAAATAATTCGTAAGTTTGAGATCCGTCCGGTGAATTAAAAAACCAGTCACATTGTATAAGTCCATTGTTGTACCCTCATTCATCATTTTCTTACACCAATTATAGGTGATCTGAACGATTGTTACAAACGACACGTATCGAGGAATGAGGCGGCTAAAACGATTGTTATCAGATGCTTTAGCAAATGGGTCTCAAATTTATATCCTAATCCCCATATGGTCTTAATCATAGAGGAGGAGCCCGGCGAAATGTCATCCAGCTTTTCCCGGATTCGTTTGATGTGCGTATCTACGGTACGATAATCCACACTATAATCGTAATTCCATACATTTTGAAGTAAATGCTTTCTAGAAAATAATTTATCTGGCGACGTTGCTAAATAAAATAACAAGTCGTATTCTTTAGGAGTCAAATGAATCTCTCTCCCGTTAAAAGACAATTTGTGATCCTCTTCCACAATGAAATCACGCAATTTCAATCTTCGAAGAGAAGTAAGGTTTTGATGATTCACGTCTTGTTTTCTCCGAACGACACTTTTAATACGATGAACCACTTCACGAGGACTAAAAGGTTTGGTGACATAATCATCCGCTCCTGCCTCAAAGCCTCGAATGACATCCATTTCACTATCTTTTGCAGTTAAAATAAGGATGGGCGTTGTTTTATATTGACGTATTCGTGAGGTTACAAAAAAACCATCCATGCTTGGTAACATGACATCAAGAATCAATAGATCGTAGTCAAAATGTAGTGCTTTTTCCAGACCACTCTCTCCTGTCGTAGCTTCTTCTACAAGAAAACCTTCTTTCTCTAAATACAACCGCAGAAGATTTCGAATTCTCAGCTCATCTTCAACAATTAAAATTTGTTGCGATTGTAGTCCCATCTTACGTATCCTCCTTATTCAATTCCTAGAAGAAATAATACATTGATACAACCAAGCTAAGAACAAACAGAACGGTTGCAGGAATAGCCTTTTGTATTGGATCTTTGGCTAAAACAATCAAAGTGAATGCTCCAGCAAGCATTGTGCCACCAAGTAACAAACCTGCCCAAAATGCAAAACCAGGTATCCATAAACCAACAATCATACCCATAGCTCCAACAATCTCAAACGATCCGGTCAAAACATTAAAAAATGAGGGCAAACCAAAACGTTTGAATTCATCGGCCATCTTACCCGAAATAATTTTACTTCCGGTAAATAGGAAAAAGAGACCTAATATCACCTGTAAAACCATAATAAAAATGAACATAGCGATCCTTCTTTCATTATTTTTGCATATAGATATACATGCTATAGCATATATTTTGTTTTAAATTTTACAGATTGTCAACCTCTATAGAAAACTTCATAGATTGTTGCTCTCTTTATCCTTTTACAGTGCTTAAACATGCACAAAACCTTGCATCCCCCCACCTTTTACATCCTTTGTGAGCATGAGAAAAGTCAAGAGCAACGCCAAAAAAGCCGCTATCGCAGCGACTCTCTTTTGACATTATTAAAGCGAAAATCGTTAAACCAGCTGTTACATATGATCAGCCGTTTTGCATAACTGCCCCGTTGAAGCAGAGATTTATACGATATAAAGGCAGTTTTATACACGTCTTAAATGATACAGATTTTCAGGCAATGCCTGCACAAAAGGGGCCCAGTCCTTCGATGTATATAGATGTAACCGATGCATAGCGCGAGTACAAGCTGTATAGAGCAGTTTGCGGTCATATTCTTCCCTATATCGAGATGCTGAGGCATCATATACAAGCACTGCATCGAATTCCACACCTTTGGCAAGGTAAACCGGAATCACCATCACACCTTTTTCAAACTGCTCCGTATCTTTCGTAATCAGTGCCAGTCCTTCTACACCGATCTCTTGTAAACTTTCATACGCAAGACGACCTTCCGCTGCCGTTTTGGTTATAATGGCAATCGAACGAAAACCCTCGGTTTGAAGCGCCTCAACGTCAGATCGGATGAACTCATGCAGCTGATTCTCTCCTGCCTCTGACTGGATTAAAGCCGGTTTCTGATCCCTTCTGTCAAAAGCAACAATCTCATCACCGCCCGGTAACATCGCCCTAGTGAACTCAACAATTTCACGAGTCGAGCGATAGCTCTGCACCAGCCGAATAAGAGTGGTCTCTTTCGCACCGTATAGCTCCGTTAAAGGAGAATCGGCAGCAGCCAGTTCTGTGGCCTGCATGTAAATCGCTTGCCCGAAATCACCCAGTACCGTCATGCGGGCACGGGGGAACAACTTTTTGAGATATTCATATTGGAATGCTGAATAATCCTGACCTTCGTCCACAAACACATGACGGATATCGGTGTTAATTCGTACACCTTCAATGAGTTCTTTTACATATAAATAAGGGGTCGCATCTTCAGGAAATAGCTTGTTCTGACGCAACATGTCTTTGGTTTGTTCGCAGATTTCAGTCCAAAGTGACGGAACAACCATTGCATTAGTACGCTCCTGGTAGGCTGCCGCGTCAACAAACAGCTGTTCATATGCTGCCTGGACATTCACGAATCTGAACTTCCGTACACGCTGCCTTAGTGGCTTGAACATCTGCTTCACGATATTACGTCGCAGCAAATCTTCCTCCCGCTCTACAAAATCAAATGCGCCTTCATCCAGGTCAGGATGTTTGCCAGCATTCTTCCGAGCTGCGTACTGCTCCGCCACTTCAAACACAGCCTTTTCCTTGTGTAGCTTACCGTATGCATCCGCATAGTCGTCTGTATCGAGATAATTCAGCTCTTCCTCCACCCAGTCTGCTTGCCGTTCCTGTTGCTCTAGAACTGTCAGTTGTTTCATTAACCATTCCTGTAATAACAATATACGACTTGGTAACGAAAGATGGATATTATACGTAGCAAATTGTGCCTTCATTTGAGCTGAAGTAATAAACTCACGTTCACGGAACCGGATGCCGATAAAATGTAATCCCTCACGTCCGAGCCATTCCCCATAGTTTTTCAAAGCTTGCAGGAATTCCGCGGATGCTTTATATCGAATTCCTTCCATACGAGCCGCATAACCTTGTTCCTCACCAGCAGTAAGCACATATTCCATCTGATCAAGCGGATCTTCAGGGCTTAAGCTAGACCCCAGCCAATAATTCAAGTATTCCTGGAACGTTGTCTGTTGAATATTCTCTTCACCCAGCTCAGGCAAAACGGTCGAGATATAACTCGCAAACATCGGATTTGGCGAAAAAAGAACCATCTGATCTGCCTTAATTGTCTGGCGGTGCTTATATAAAAGATAGGCCACTCGCTGGAGCGCAGCGGATGTTTTACCACTACCTGCTGCTCCCTGTACGATCAGCATCCGGCTGCGGTCATCACGGATAATCGCATTCTGTTCCTTTTGAATCGTGGCCACGATGCTTTTCATCTGAGAATTCGCACCTTTGGAGAGCACCTCCTGAAGCAAAGCATCTCCAATCGTTTCATTCGCATCAAACATGCCCAGCAGCTGCCCCTCCTGAATTTGAAACTGGCGTTTCAGTTCCACCGTTCCTTCGATTTCCCCCATGGGTGTTTCGTAATTTGCCGAACCGGAACCATGGTCATAGTACAGACTGGCTATGGGTGTACGCCAATCATAGATCAGAAAATTTAAACCTTCTTTATCTGTAAAAGAAGACACACCGATATAAATTTGCTCCGTAAAACCAAGACCCTTTTCCTTAAAATCAATACGACCGAAGTAAGGTACAGGCAGCAAACGATTCACGTTTTTCCACTGCTGCACTAACAGCTTATGTCCACGCTCCCGTTCAGCCAGAACTCTCGCTTGCTGATTAATCGTATAAAAGGCATCTTCAAAATCCGTGTAGGAACCGGTATTGATCGTAACGTCTTCCCAGAAACGTTTGCGAATTTCGGTAGCTTGCTCCGCGAGACCCTTCATCTGAGGTTCCAGTTCATCAAGTCTCACCTGCAGTTCATTTCGCACCTGATTCAATCTTTCTTTTTCCAACAACCATTCGCTTGTTTCTGTCATAGTCACAACCACTCCTCAACCCAATTATTGGAACAAAAAAGTGCGTTGACAAATCGAAGAATACGATGTATTATTAAATTAGGAGAAATAATGATACATCAATTGAATACTCAACGAAATCACAACTGCGCTCATGATTATATCACAGCGTATTTTTGCGTTCAATCTTTTTCTTTTTCTTATTTATATTGATGTACTACTAACATTTCAATTAACATTTCAAAACTCAACTCCACTTATGCTTGAGCCCCTTGTTTTCAAGGGGCTTTTCAATGTTTCAGTCTTTCTTGGATGAAGGATTGCTGCTTTCCATTTTGATCGGATTAGGCAAACTTTTGATTGAATTTAACTAAAGCTTTATTCCTGGATTATGACATAATAAAATACGAGCAACCTTCCTATCCTACACTTAACATTTTTAAATGAAGGGAATGTGATTACGATGGATTACGTTAAACTTGGCAATACAGGACTTGATGTCTCGCGCTTCTGTCTCGGATGTATGGGCTTTGGGGACGCAAGCAAATGGGTTCACGAGTGGGTGTTGAACGAAGAAGACTCCCGGTCTGTAATTCGAAAGGCTCTGGATCTTGGTATTAATTTCTTCGATACAGCCAATATATACTCTCTTGGTACAAGCGAGGAATATCTGGGACGGGCTTTGAAAGACTACGCAAACCGTGATGAGGTCGTGATCGCGACCAAAGTTCATGGCAAAATGCATGAAGGACCAAACGGTTCCGGGTTGTCCAGAAAAGCTATTATGAGTGAAATTGACAAAAGTCTCAAACGACTTGAAACCGATTATGTTGATCTGTATATCATCCATCGCTGGGACTACAACACCCCTATTGAAGAAACGATGGAAGCACTCCATGATGTGGTGAAGTCTGGCAAAGCGAGATATATTGGTGCTTCCGCGATGTTTGCATGGCAGTTCCAGAAAGCGCTGTATACCGCCGAAAAAAATGGCTGGACCAAATTTGTTTCTATGCAGAACCATTTGAACTTGATTTACCGTGAAGAGGAACGTGAGATGTTGCCTTTATGCAAAGAGGAAAAAATCGGCGTCACACCGTACAGCCCACTCGCTTCCGGCAGATTAACACGAGATTGGTCCGTGACTACACATCGGTCAGAGACGGATATGATACAAAAATCAAAGTACAATGCTACAAGTGACGCGGATCGTGTTATTGTTGAACGGGTGGCAGCTATTGCCGAGAAGTATGATGTACCTCGTACGCATATTGCACTAGCATGGCTTTTACAAAAAGATACGGTGTCTGCTCCAATTATTGGTGCAACCAAACATTCACACCTGGATGTCGCCACGGCTGCTTTGTCCGTAAAGCTTAATTCAGAGGATGTTGCTTATCTGGAAGAGCCTTATATTCCTCATCCTGTCGTGGGTGCACAATAAACATCATATATGTAACAAAACAAAATAGCCCCTTCTTTCCTTATGCGGAAATAGGGGCTATTTGCTGATGCATCTACTTTATTATTTTGCACTAAAGCATTGACCAAGGTCAAAATTATCTATTAACTCTACCCTCTTAAATCGTGCTAGTGTCAATAACGAAACGATATTTTACATCTGAAGCAAGTACACGTTTATATGCTTCGTCGATCTGATCTGCCGAAATAACCTCAATGCTAGGGGCAATATTATGTTCAGCACAGAAATCGAGCATTTCTTGTGTTTCCCGTATGCCGCCAATCATAGAACCGGCGAATGAACGGCGGTGACCAATCAATGCGAATGCATTTACAGCGAGTGGCTCTGGCGGAGCCCCTACATTGACGAGTGTACCGTCCAACATGAGCAGCGAGAAATAGGCATTAATATCAATGCTGGCACTAACCGTATTAATAATCAGATCGAATGATCCTGCCAGCTTTTCGAATGTTTCCGGTTCACTCGTTGCGTAGTAGTGATCTGCGCCAAACTGCAAGCCATCTTGCTTTTTACTCAGGGATTGAGAGAGAACGGTAACTTCAGCTCCCATCGCATGTGCAATTTTAACCGCCATATGACCAAGGCCACCCATCCCTACGACGGCAACCTTCTTACCCGGGCCAGCGCCCCAGTGATGCAACGGAGAATACGTGGTAATTCCGGCACATAACAGCGGTGCAGCAGCATCCAGCTCAATATTGTCAGGAATGCGCACTACAAAATCTTCGGTTACCACGATATGAGTGGAATATCCACCTTGAGTTGGTTCACCGTATTTGTCTACTCCTGCATACGTCGGAATGTTACCTTTCAGGCAGTACTGCTCTTCTCCTTTACGGCAATTCTCACATTCGCCGCAAGAGTCGACCATACATCCAACACCTACTCGGTCGCCTACTTTATATTTTGATACACCACTGCCTACTTCAGTAACAATCCCGGCAATTTCGTGACCTGGTACGAGTGGATAGTTTACAGGTCCCCACTCTCCATGCGCTGTGTGAATATCCGAGTGGCAGATGCCTGCAAATTTAATCTCAATTAATACATCCGTGGTATCCAGATCACGGCGGTTAATCTCTGCGGAACGAAAAGCTTGATCGGGTCCGTCCACGGCTCTGGCTTTAGCTGTAATCAATGTATAACCTCCTCATGATTTTGGAATCCTCTTTATCTTACGCCCTATAGTTAACTCTAGGTCAAATGTTTTGCTCTACTTTTTTTAAAAAAAGTGATCATTTTGACATCACTCCTGACCGCATGATAGAATTCACTCGCATCAACGAATTCCCTGTACCATACCGACTTTGCTCTCGATCTGATCTAGAACTGAAAGGAACAAACCCTATATGACATATTCCATTAGTGAAGTCGCTAAAAAATTGGATCTGACTGTTTATACATTGCGCTACTATGATAAAGAAGGTCTCATGCCCTTCGTTGAACGCAATTCAACCGGAACGAGACGATTCAAGGACTCCGATATCGATTTTCTAAAAATAATCCAATGCCTGAAAGCTACCGGAATGCCCATCAAGGATATCAGAGAATTCATTGCCTGGTGCTCTGAAGGTGATGCAACCTTGCGTCAGAGGTATGACATGTTTACCGAGCGCAAAGCCAGCGTTGAGGCTCAGATGGAAGAACTCCGGAGAACTATGGAGGTTATTGAACATAAGCGCAGCTATTATCAGCAGGCCATTGAAGCTGGAACGGAGAACATTCATAAAACCGCACTGGCTCCTAATCGTGAGCACGTAGCAAGCACCTAGAGCAAAAGAAAGGATCTCATCCTATGTCTAAGCCATATCAGCAGCAGCTAGATGAACTTGCCGGACTTATTCTTCAGTACACGGTGAATGAGGGTGTCCATTCAACCGAACTTCCTTCCCTTTCTTTGATTCGTGAATCTGACATCACTGAGCCGATCTTCAGGTTGAACGAAGCTTCTTTTTGTATCGTCGTCCAGGGTCAAAAGGAAATGCTGCTCGGACAAGAACGTTTTCAGTACGGACCTGGCAGCTATATTGTAGCTACGATGGATTTGCCTGTAAGCGGCCAAGTAATAGAGGCTTCGCCTGTCGCTCCTTATCTCGCATTAAAGCTTGAATTCGCATGCAGTGAAATTCTGGAGGTAATTCAGCATACCCGTCTCTCCCCTATGTCGAACGATGCTACCAGACGAGCCATGTATGTGAGCAAAACCTCCTCAGAACTGCTGAATGCCGTGATCCGATTAGCTCAGTTGCTTGAAGGGGACGCGGAGGATATCTTCATGCTCTTCCCGTTGTATAAAAAGGAGATTTTGTACAGAGTACTCAAAGGACCTCAGGGCAGTGCACTGAAGCAGATGACACAAGAAGGATCACACACGTATCGTATTCGTAACGTGATCGAACACATGGTGACACATATTAGTCAGCCAGTCCGGATTGAAGAACTGGCAGAGCTGGCGAATATGAGCCAGGCTTCCTTCCATCGACATTTTAAAGCAGTCACTGCGATAAGCCCTCTTCAGTTCATCAAACAACTGCGTTTACAAGAAGCTCGCCGTCTGTTAATGTCTCAAGCTATGGACGCCTCAGAGGCTGCTTACCAGGTTGGATACGAGAGCCCATCGCAATTCAGCCGTGAGTATTCTCGCTTGTTCGGTTGTCCTCCAATGAAAGATATTCAACGACTCGGAGGGAATGAATACTAATTCCCTCTCATTAAAAATATCCCGGCCCACGCAAAGAGGCTCCACCTTAGACGGTGAGAGCCTCTTTTTCCGCTCACTTCATACTCTTCTATATGAAATCTGGCTGCATACCTTACTTGGAAGCCGAGAGCAAACTGTCTGTAATAAATTTAAGCTGTCCTTCCAAAGACACCGGATCGTTATAAGTGTCAGACGATGGATCAAGCTGATATACATGATTTGCTTTTACAGCAGGAAGGTTCTTCCACAACGTATTTTCATACACCTTCTTGGCATCACTTTGATCTCCAGACCACGGGCTGGTGAAAATAATGTCCCCTGCATACTCCGACAGCACTTCCATGGAAATCGAAGCCCAGCCTGTTCCGCTATCAATCGCTTCCGCTTGGGCCTTGGTTGGGGCTTTAAGTCCAAACTCGCCGTAGATGATCTCTCCCCCGCGACCATAGTTATGACCGAACACATATAACCCTTTTTCATATGGATTCAAAATGGATACGGTACGACTGCCTACAGCAGCTACGACTTTTGGTTTCAGCTCGTTAATCTGAGCATTCCATTGGGTAACCCACGCTTTGGCCGCATCTTCTCTGTTCGTGAGTTTGCCCATCTCCAGCATCAAATCTTTGAAATTGCGCTTACCGTATTCGATCTGCACAACAGGTGCAATCTGTGTCAGCTTGTCGATGCCTTCTGTACCCGTGTACACAAAAATCAGATCAGGCTTTAGAGCAAGCAGCTGCTCTGGCGTAGGCGCCTGTTCACCTAAATCTGTTGTTCCTTGTGCAGCAAGCTGCTCTTTGATATATTTGTTATTCATCGCCCCTGAATTTGCTCCAACGACAGGAGTATCCAGTGCTACAAAGTATCCTGTAGAGAAGGCTGTCAGATCCACAATCCGCTTCGGATTTTTCGGCACTTGTACTTCACCAGCGTCAGACTGGAATGAAACCATCTCTTCCTCTGAACCTGCTCCGGTGTCTGTTGAACCCTCTGTATTGTTACTCGTCTTGCTTCCTGCATCTGAAGATGCATTTGTCTGAGCTGCTCCATCCGTCGCTTGATTCGATGCAGACTGACCACATGCACTCAGGACGAGCATGAACACCAGCGCCATCATCATCCATATTGAACTTCTTTTTGTACTACGCAAAATAACCCCACCTTTAATGTATTGGATTCTATCGTTTAAATGATATTGATAATCGTTATCAACGATATCACGACTCTAGCCTTTTTACAATACAAGTTTAATATATTCATTCTGAACTTCGTCTATCAACTCCATAAGTAGGTTTCACATTACATTTTCCTGACAATTTCATTCCAAACTTGCCAGCTTGTGAGTTAAAAGGCTATCATCATTAGAGTGGATAGAGAGATTCAATTCAGAGAATGAACTTTAGAAAATGTAAACAAAAGTTTCAAGGAGGACAAGATGGATCAGATTATACTGTGGTTAAAGTACTTTTTTTTGGGCATTGTTCAAGGAGCAACGGAGCCGATTCCGGTCTCCTCCAGCGGTCATTTAATTATTGCCCAGCGGCTAATGGGGCTGAAGCAGAATGGCCTCTCATTTGAAATTTTGACGAACACTGCTTCATTAATTGCGATTGTTTTTATTTTTCGGGAAGACATCATGAAGCTGATTACGGGTGGATGGGGTTATCTTCGAACCCGCAAACCGGAATATCGGGCAGACTTTATGTTTTGCTTATATATCGTGATCGGTACGATCCCTGCTGCCGTTGCTGCTGTACTGTTCAAAGATCAGATTGAGAGCATCTTCTCATCTGTTTATACGGTTGCAGTGGCCCTGCTAATTACCGGTGTAGCGCTCTGGCTTATTCGTAATCTGCGCGGCCGCAAACAGGACGGAGATTTAAAGATGAAGGATGCTGTGCTGGTTGGACTCGCTCAGGCCGTTGCACTTATTCCGGGTATCAGCCGTTCGGGTGCTACCGTTATTTCGTCCATTGCAGTAGGCATGAAACAGGAGACGGCGTTAAAGTTCTCCTTTATGCTTTACATCCCGATCAGTATCGGCGGTGTGATTCTGGGAGCTTCAGATATAGCGCATGATCCTAATCGTGCTCAGCTCGCTATTCCTTACCTGATCGCGTTTATCACCACGCTGGTCGTTACCTATTTCTCGATGAGATGGTTTATGGGCATTATGGCCCGAGGCAATCTGAAGTATTTTTCATACTACTGCTTCGCGGCAGGAACATTGTTACTTATCTTTTTGTAAACAGATTCTCTAGACACTGCAAGGGACAACCACGACGGTTGTCCCTCTTTTATTAGATTCCATGTAATAATCTGAATTCCACATACACAGGATTCAGGACAACCGTATCTTTTCGCAATCCCTATTCGTTTACTTAAGAAATGTAAAGATCAGGTGTGTATTGAAACTTGTTATTAGGAGGGAGGTTTGATATTGATGTTAATTTCAAAAGGAATCAAGATGCTTGAACTCGTTTTTGAAGGGGTTATAATTCATCCTGTTCTGATATGGGATGAACAAACAGCCGTGTTAATTGATTCCGGTTTTCCGGGACAATATGACGATTTATGTCTTGCATTAGAGAAAATAGGCGTGCCGATTAGCCAACTAAAAGTAGTGATTTTGACGCATCAGGATGTGGACCATATAGGCTGTCTTCCCGAGATTTTGAAGGAGTGTGGTACTGGGGTCAGGATATATGCACACGAACTGGACAAGCCGCATATTGAGGGACATCTCCCGCTTATCAAAGACGACCACCTAGAACATCCCCCAAAAGGCAAGATTGATGAAACTGTAACGGATGGTCAGGAACTTCCGTTTTGTGGTGGAATTCGCGTTATTCACACGCCCGGGCATACTCCTGGTCATATCAGTCTTTATTTAATGCGTAGCAAAACGCTCATCGCCGGAGATTCCATGTACAGTGTTAACGGCCAGCTTGAAGGTATCCATGGTCCGACTACACTGGATATAGAGGCAGCGCGCTTCTCCTTGAAAAAGTATCTGGCACTAGACATTTCATCCGTAATTTGTTATCACGGTGGTCTCAGTGATAGGCATATAAAGGAACAGATCTCACGGCTGATTTAGAATTAAAAATGCAGATTCCAGTTTCTATTTTCATATATTAAGGTTTGGCATACTGTAAAATGGCTGTCGCCGCTCGCACTCGCAGCACTTCTTCTTCGCTTTGCAGGGCTTCTTTCAGTACTTGAAGTGCCGCTTGAATCAAAGCTTCATCCACATTTGCTGTGAGAGTGTTGCTTGTTTCGGCTGCTACGCTGACTGCAAGCGCGCGATCCAGCTGAGCTTCTGATACAGGATGCTCAAATTTCACGAGGATGGATGGTGTGTTCCACAAAGCCTGGACTTTATCGTTCAATTCTGCGTATGGAATACGTCCTAACCAAGTGACTCCCCGACGGTGACAGATCAATTCATCTTCAGCACCTAAGGAGTCGTCGTAATAATAGTCTCCGATATCCCCTACATAGGTCCATTCCTCATCCCTTATTAAGACGTAGTCCCCATCCTGCATCAGGTTAGCAAACATATGTAGTGTTGCAAGTGTATGAGTTAATTCCGTCTCCCCCAGGCTATAACGTTGAGCCAGTTGTTCTTTCCATTGCTCCGGTGGTGTAAGCTCAAGGTCCCCTAGACCAGACCAAGGGATGCCAATGAAGTTATCTTCCAGAAATGATGTTGTCCTGTTGAAGCCTTGCAATATAGTTTGAATGTAATACAGATTCATTGGTGTTCCTTCCTTTCACTCATTCATATGAACATAATTAGTCATTGTAACATCAGCGGTGTCTCTTTCAAACTTACACATTCTTAAACTCATACCAACCTTTTTTTGTTATATCCTAAGGCTATAACTAGATATAATATAAGGGAATTACGTTATAGCCGTGTATTTGTGATAAATTTTTGTTAACACATTGCAGAGGGGTTAGTTCAAATGACAAAAAGCAGCGTATTGGGATATCCACGAATCGGAGCCGATCGGGAATGGAAAAAAGCACTTGAGGCATTCTGGTCAGGAAAGTTGGAAGAGAATGAGCTGCACGCAAGGTTGCAGGAGATTCGGCTCGATCATTTGCGCAAGCAACAAGCGAAAGGCATTGATCTGATTCCAGTGAACGACTTCAGCTATTATGATCATATTCTGGATACAGCCGTAATGTTTGGTATTGTGCCAAAACGATTCGCTTATACCGGAGGCGCTGTGCCTCTCTCCGTCTATTACGGCATCGCCCGAGGAACGAAAGATGCCGCAGCCAGTGAAATGACCAAATGGTTCAATACGAACTATCACTATATTGTACCTGAACTGAACGATGCTTCGCCGGAATTGACCGAGAACAAACCACTAATCGCATACCTGGAAGCCAAAGAGAAACTGGGCATTGAAGGCAAACCGGTTATCGTTGGACCGCTGACCTTCCTGAAGCTATCCAAAGGCTATGATGCATCCGAAACGGATGCATGGATCGATCAGCTACTTCCTCTCTACACTCAGGTGCTGCAAGAACTTGCGGATGCTGGCGTGCAGTGGGTACAGATTGATGAGCCGGTTCTCGTAACCAAATTGAATGACGCGGATCTGCAGCGCTTGAACAAAATCTATACTGCTTTTGCATCCGCTGTTCCGGGTTTAAACATCTTGCTGCAAACGTACTTTGAATCCGTTGAAAACTACAACGAAATCATCAACTTGCCCGTTCAAGGCATCGGTCTTGACTTCGTGCATGGACTTGAAGGTAACCTGCAATCCATTCAAACGAGCGGTTTTCCGGCAGACAAAGTGCTGGGTGCAGGTATCATTGATGGACGCGGCATCTGGAAAGCATCCCTTCAGGACAAGCTGACATTGCTGGGCACCCTTACTTCTCTCGTAACAACTGAAAGGTTAGTTGTGCAATCCTCCTGCAGCTTGCTGCATGTGCCTGTGACAACAGCACGTGAAGCAAAACTTGCTGCTGAACTCAAAGATGCACTTGCATTTGCGGATGAAAAACTGGATGAGATCGTTATTTTGACCCAAGCACTCAGCAGCACCGATGCGGACATCACCGCTAAAATTAAAGACGCCGAGCAGAAACTACAGGCATTACAAAGCTCCGGGGATCGTAACCGCAAAGCCGTGCAGGAAGCCGTAGCTTCCATCCGTGTACAAGAGCCCAACCGCTCACGTCCATTTGCAGAACGTCATGTTGCCCAGCAACAGAAATGGCAATTGCCGTTGTTCCCCACAACAACAATTGGCAGTTTCCCGCAATCCACGGAGGTTAGAAAAGCTCGACAACAATGGCGTAAAAACGAACTAAGCAACGAACAATACGCTTCCTTTATCCGCGATCAGATTGACAGCTGGATTAACATTCAAGAAGAGATCGGCATTGATGTACTCGTTCATGGTGAGTTTGAACGCACGGACATGGTTGAATTTTTCGGTGAGAAGCTAGCTGGATTTGCCTTTACACAATACGGATGGGTACAGTCCTACGGATCACGTTGCGTGAAACCACCTGTTATTTTCGGAGATGTTGAATTTGTAGGTGAAATGACGGTTGAGGAAACAAAGTACGCACAGTCGAAAACAGACCGCCCTGTTAAAGGCATGTTGACAGGCCCGATCACGATTATGAACTGGTCCTTTGTACGGGATGATATTGAACGGGAAACGATAGCCTATCAATTGGCATACGCACTCAGACAAGAGGTTGAAGCGCTCGAAAAAGCAGGCATCGGCATGATTCAAGTGGATGAACCTGCCGTCCGTGAAGGTCTGCCGCTCAAGGAAAATAAACAAGCCAATTATCTGGATTGGGCAGTCAAAGCATTCCGCATTACGACATGCACCGTACAGGAAACAACCCAAATTCATACCCATATGTGCTATTGCGAATTCCACGATATGATTGATTCTATCGAAGCAATGGATGCGGATGTGATCTCCATTGAGACTTCACGCAGTCATGGTGAGCTGATTCACAGCTTTGAAGAGAATACGTATGAGTTAGGTATCGGACTTGGTGTATATGACATCCATAGCCCGCGTGTACCAAGCGTGGAAGAAATGAGCAACATGATTGATCGTGCTTTGCGTGTGCTTGATCCGAAGCTGTTCTGGATCAATCCAGACTGCGGTTTGAAAACACGCGGACAGGAAGAAACCGTAGCTTCCCTGAAAAACATGGTAGATGCTACCCGGATTGCACGGACAAAGTACAATACTACTCCTGTCCTGAATTAGGACAGTTGTGCAACAGATGATTCATACGTACGTTGTAATAACAAAATAACCTGTAGAGTCGCTGTAATACACTAAACAAAAATACTTAAAGAGCCGCAATCCTGTATCATGCAGGATTACGGTTCTTTATAGTTATGCACGTTTAAAATCGGCGTTGTAACATTTAACAGTTGTCATTGCAAAGAGTGTTTAGTTTGTTTTCTTTTAGATAGGGAATGATCAAGCACCGTTGTTACAACGCCAATCACAATGGCAAGCGCACCAATCTATTAAAAAGGGATCACCCTCTCAATTTGGTCTGGTGATGATGTTCATTCCCACACAGGGATATCAGGTTATTTTATTAGCTCATCGCAGGCTGAAGTGATTCCAGCAGTTTTTTAATCTGCTCATCATACTCCAGTTCAAATGATGGAAGAATCTCATCCAATCTTTGCTGGAACAGATCAGGATCTTGTACACCAATCTCAGCCCTTAATTCCATTTCCTCTTCTGAACCATTGTCGTTCAGAATCATGTTCAGCACGTCACTATTAAAATATTCACTTGGAGGAAGGATCAGCGCATTTATCAGGAATTGCATAAAAAAGAGATGGATATCATTTTCCTGATCCGCTTTTTTCATCGCTTGCTTCGTAAATAAGTTGATATATTTCTGAGCAAAATTAACTCCTTTCAGTTCGAAAGACCCACCATGTTCCACTCCTTTCCAACGCATGTCAGCCACAGAACTAAGCCACCAAGCTGGTTCGATGGCCTTCTGCATCCGCAGCAATACCTCTCGCTCAAACTGAGGATCAGGATGCACCCGCTGTGATTCCAAACATTTTCCTATCGTTTCCGCTTCGATCGCAGCAACGGTGATACCTTGTCCATGAATGGGATCAAAGCTGCAAAATGCATCGCCAAGAACGAGTAATCCAGAAGGCCAATCTTCCATGAGTTCAAAATGCTGGCGAATTGACTCGGAAATACGGTACCCCCTAGGCCCATGCAATGGCTCTAACTGCTCCATTAACTTTACAATTTTATCTGAAGCAAACAGATGTTTGATTTGTTCTTGAAACTCCTCCGGCTGAGTGGACGGATACTCCTCTCCTCCAGCATTGAAAAGAATGAGTCCAGCGATATCACCCTCGGTGCGCATAAATATGCTTGCACGAATACCTTGTCTAGGATCTGAATCAGACATCACCAATTCATTTGGAATAGGGGATTTTATTTTGTAATAACGGGTGCTGTAACCAAGAGATACCTTCAGCACTTCCGCTTCCGGCACAGACAATCCAATCTGATCAAGCCATCTGATCAATTTGGAGGAACGACCTGAGGCATCAATAACCATATCCGCTGGAAGTTGTTCTTCTCGCTTTTCCCCGTTTCTCTCTTTGGTGTAAATGCCTGTAATGGAGCGCTGATCTTCAGAGACCATTAGCCCGGTAACTTCCATGCTGGTTAAGAAGCTTATATGAGAAATATCCTGGATTCGTTTGCGCAGCACCCATTCCAGCAAAGCTCTGCTGCACGATGCAATTTTAAATGAGGAGGTATCCTCCTTATTAGCCAATGTACCGTACCGATTGCTAACGACAATCCTCTCATCATGTGAAGAGATTGCCCCCAAATCTATCAATTCTTCATTGTATCCTGGGAAATAATGTTCCAAAATCAGCGCGCCGCGCGGTTGTACACGATGTGGATGAAAAGATTGAGGTACCCCCTGCCGGTTCGATGGCTCCGTAGGGAATTCATCTCTTTCGATGATATATACGTCTTCATAAAAATCAGATAACATTCTGGCTGTAATCAACCCCGCTATCCCAGCCCCAATGACTACCGCTTTTTTCATGTCAGACATTATGACTTCATCCTTTCTTCCAAATTATTTATTCTACGCTTGTTGTTCATTAAAAATATTACTTATAATACCAATATATAATGAAAATCTCTCTTCTGGTAAGAATCAATATAGACATGCTGTATAGTTAAACTACGATATGGAAGAGGTGTAGATGAAATTATAGAGAAAAAGGTTGATTTAAGAGTTGCCCGAACTCAAAAGTTGTTAACTACTGCCTTTAAAGACCTGTTATCCGAGCAAGGAAAATTATTCAGCAATATCACGATTAAAGAAATATGTGACAAAGCCATGGTTCACCGTACTACCTTTTACAAGCATTTTGAGGATAAATTTGCGCTGTTACACTCGACCCTGACTTGGGTGTTACATGATTATTTACACATGAATATAGAAGATCGGTTACGGCAACCTTTACAAAGCCTATCTAGAATCATGTTGGAGAATTTACTGGAGCCGATTGTTCAAAATCAGAAGAATGACAAGGGATTTACTGAATTTTTCAGAAATTATATCGGGGATATATCCAGAAGAGATTTTCTGGAACTTAAAAGAAGAGGTAAACCATTTTCACCTCCCATAGAGCTTTTAGCCGAATATCATTCAGGGGTCATACGTTTACTTGTTACGTGGTGGATATATCATCTTGAAGAAGATGTTACGGCAGAACAGATGGATGAGTATTACTATCAAATGGTTAACGAGAAAATCATGTTGGAATAGCATACAACTCACTTTAAAATCAATGGCTGATTTTAGAGTGAATTGTATTTTCTTTCATTGAAATGTTGTTACTGAAAAGTGATTGTTTGTGAAGCCTATGATGTACGAAGAAGTGTCCTAAGCTATAGAACTATGAAAGAAAAAAAGACAACGATAACTAATCGTTGTCCTTTCTTGTAACTATTTTCCGATTGATAATCGTCAACATTCACATACTCTCCTCCAGCCATTGCTGTAAGGGAATATCCTCTGTCAGTTCACCAAGCAAGATATGGCTGAACTGCCCGGCTCGATCAATAACCATTGTGGCTGGCATGCCCGTGATACGGTACAGCTTGGATACCTTACCTGTCGCATCAACGATCACCGGAAAATCAAACTGATGGCTGTTCATAAACTCGTTAATTGTACCTTTGCTCTCCCCCACGTTGACAAACAGTGTCTCCACGCTGTTTTCATTTTGCTGAGCAAGCTCGTGAACCAAGGGCATTTCCCTTACACAAGGCGTACACCAGGATGCCCAGAAGTTAATCATCACGGCTTTGCCCCGGTAATTAGACAATTGGACTTGCTCGCCTTTGGAATTAAAAGCTGTAAAATCAGGAGCCTCTTCCCCTGCCTGAATAGGATTGTTGCTTTTTGAATCAGAGTTCGATAAATTCGCCAGCACAGCCCATACCCCTGTAACCAATGCTGTCAGTGCAATAAACATCGTAACGATACGTCTTATTTTCGCCACTTTCTTTTGTACGTCCTGTTGCGCACTGCTCGTACCCATGCTTTGCGGCTTGTTTTGCATGATCACATCACCTTCACTTTAATCCCAGACTCTGATGAAAAGCAGCATGAAGTGAACCATACTGATTCCGAATATCTTCTACGGTACCTTCCCCGACGTTACATCCCTGATTCATAAACATCACCTGATCTGCAATGTCATTCGCCACTTCAAGCTGATGTGTGGAGAATACAACCATGTGTCCTTCCTGTTTGACCCCTCTCAGCAAATGTATAAACTCCTGCATCCAAAAGGGATCTAATCCATTGGTAGGTTCGTCCATGATCAGAAGAGCGGGCTTTGCAAGCATCGCCTGGGCAAACAATACACGTTGCCGCATCCCTTTGGAAAAGGTGGTCACCCGTTTATGTTTTTGCTCGCCAAGTCCAACCATCACTAATACTTCCTCCACTCTCTTTCGGGGAAGTTTACGCAGAGAAGCCCAGAATGACAAAACTTCCTCGGCTGTAAGTCCCTGGCTGAACTGATAGTCATCCGGCATATACCCAATCTGATTCGCATACCGCTTGCGATCCTGTGACCAGCGTACGTTATTTACCATAATCTCCCCTGACGTTGGACGCAGAATGCCTGCAAGCATACGCAGTAAGGTACTTTTGCCTGCACCGTTTCCACCGCATACGGCGAGCACCTGACCGGAACCGAGATGAAAGGAGATATCTTGGACGATGGTTTGTTTTTTGATTTGTTTAACTAGTCCGTTTACCATAACTTCCGATTCAAGCACGCGAGCGCCCCCTTTCCCAGATGGCGTAGACCATGAGGATAGAAAAGCTTACCCATAACAGGCAGATCCCGATAAATATCGTACTTCCCCATGGCTGTTGCACCCACGTCACCCATTGATAATACTCAGGTCCCAGTATAGAACCGCCGCCCAGCTTGATCACGATAAATAGACGTACCAATTCAGCCGGATTCAGAAAAGTTAACACCACTAGCATCGGTTTGATCCAGAGGTACGGCATTAGCCCCAATATCGCAAGCAATAATGTTGG
Organism: Paenibacillus amylolyticus; assembly: GCF_051136285.1. Lineage (GTDB taxonomy): Bacteria > Bacillota > Bacilli > Paenibacillales > Paenibacillaceae > Paenibacillus > Paenibacillus amylolyticus_F. The sequence goes on from NZ_CP194938.1 coordinate 676,202, forward strand.
CCAGCCAATAACGGCGAAAAACCAGACCGATACAGAAATCGTCAATGCTTGCCAGCGATTACGCGACAAAGACCCAATCCAGAGAGCAATGCTCAGAAATAACAGTACAAGTCCGCAAGAGAATGCCAGAAACAGAAGATAGGTCAACAGATCAATCGGATTGCCAAGCAAGCCGCTGACAACTCCCATCAGTCCATATCCAAAGGTCACAATCGTCAGTAAAACGGCTGCTAGTCCAACATATTTACCTGTAATGAAGGATAGCGTTCCGATAGGATAGGTCGATAACAGTTGCCAACTGCCGTCCTCCTTTTCAGCGGTCAACGAGAAAGAACCCAGGAACAATGTCATCAGCGGTAATAGATAAAGAATCAAATTCAGCATCGAACCTGTTGTACCCGAGTATCCTTGTACCGGATTCTGTGCATTGAGAAGTAATAAACTTAAGCTAAATGTACAAAAAAGAACTAAAAACGAATATGCCCAGGGATTGCGAAATCCTGTTTTTAACTCTCTCTTGGCAATTTGTATCATGTCAGACATTGAATTCACCATTCCTTGTCAGCATCAGTGGCTGCCTGATCCTTCTTTCGATTCACCTTCGTCGTGTCCATGCCCTTCCCCGTCCATATTCATTTTATCCATGTTCTGAGTCCAGTCATGAGAGGCGAGATCTTCTGCAGTCATGATCTTGCCTACACCTTGTTCCTCTACGAATGCTTCAGCAGAAGCTTTATCCTTAAAGTTGACAATCCCGTAAGCCATAGGTGTTCTAAGCGAAGCATCATAAACATAAGTCGCTTTATTGAATTCAATCCATTTTTTGTCGTTGTAATCACGCACATAATCCATGCCAATATTGTCTGTTCCATTTTCCTTTTTCCATTGATTCATGCAGCCGAGATCATCAAATTTCAGATTTTTACCGTCCTTTGTTGTGAGTTGTGTGGCAAATGCATCATCTTTCACCTGCATGTTACAGATCACACAGATATCCACGTCCTCGTTAATCGGCACTGCCGCATACTTCTGCCCACATGCCGTTAACATCACCGTACCTAAGAGCAACATTATCGCTATAATCCATCGTTTATTCATTTTCTCCATACCCCCATATAAATCATCGTACTTGTAGACAAGCCGAGCAGAAGTAAACCAATCACCCATACGAGACTTGAGCGGGTTTTCACATTTGTTCCATCTGTCCCGGGTGTTCCAGATAATTCTGTGTTCTCGATGCTCATCTGTGGTGATTCGTCTGATGTCCATTTGTTTTTCCCTTCCGAATGCAACTCACTCAGAAAGACCATACCGGGTGATTGAAAAAACAGTTGATATGCAGCATTCCGGCTCACCAGTTGTTCATAGAACGGGTTAATTGCATATGAAAGTTCGCTGATCCCATCCTGATTCAGATCCAGTCCCTGAAACGAATCCCAATAGTTTTCCTTCAAAATATTATCCTTGCTGTCCATTGCCGATGCATCAATAACGTTGGAAATAAATCGATTTTGCATAAACTGATTTCCTTCAGCAAGCACCATCTGGATTCCAACGAAATTACGGATTAAGCCGTTGTCTTGGATTTCATTACCTGAAGATTCCGCGATATTCATGCCCACACGGTTGCCTTCAATCGTATTATTCTGAACCTTGGAACGATGTACGTCATAGAGTAAAATGCCTTGGGAATGAACATTCGTGCTCTGTTTCCGAAAGGTATTACCTGACACAACCGTATTTTTCACACCCATAATCATCGCGCCTGTCATGTTTTCTTCTCCAGTATTATTCGTGACCGATGACCCATCGATATACATACAATGAATGCCGTATCTGGTTCGAATTAAACGGTTATCGTTCACCACAGTATTCCGGCTATTCTCCAGATAGATTCCGTCGAGCATTCCGTGAATCTTATTGCCTTCGATCCGGCTGTTAGCGGAATTGTAGAGATCGATACCATTGCCTTTTTGACTGCTGGGGGTGGTGCTTGTCCCTGCCCATTCAATCGTATTGTCTTGTATTACGGCAGAAGCTGCATCACGCAGAAGCAAGCCAGCCCCTTTGGAGCGAATCGTAAGTTCAGCGACTTCGCTATTGCTGCCCGTAATTTGCACGGCGGCGGCTGGCTGACGACCGTTATGCTCAACCCTGAACCCTTCCAACTTTACATCGCTTGCTTGAATGGATATAGCTGCTTGTTCCTGTTCATTGTGTACGGTAACCGCCGTATTCCCAATTAGAGTAAGCGGCTTAGTAATGACAACGGGCCCAGAGTATCGACCGGTTTCCAGATGGATTTCTGCTCCAGCATCCGCTTGATCTATGATTGGCTGAAGTGGAACAGATTGCTTTTCTTCATTTACTCCAGTTGCAGCCACGTCTCTTTGAAATGCGGGAAGCAGTCCAAATCCGATCAAAATGAGAGCAACCAGTGCTAGTTTACTGAATTGGAATCGTTTATTTGTATTCCTATTTTTAATTGTATTTTTCTTTTTAAGCTTATTTTTGTTTTTACATCGATCATTCACGTTCAGAATGTGTAAACCCCCAATTCCTCTGCATTTTTCATGCATTTCATCACCACTTCCCTCCATTCCTAGTCTATAGTGTTACAGTAAAGCGTTATCCCAGTCCTTCACACAGTGTATCGAAAATGATAAATTTCCCATATAGCCCCATTAGGCTATAGTCTGCTTCCTTTTGTGTCCAAATTGTGATTGAATGAAAAAAGTCGCCAGATTGGCGACTTTAGACATGACATGTTCAGTTTATGCAAATGGATAGGTCCAGAAGCGTTCACGCCCAAAACGTGCTTGAAGTTCTTCATCGTTCAGCTTGCGATTACCAAGCAACTCTGCTGCTTGAAACTGCGAGCGGTGGGCACGAATCGAGGCCAGCTTTTGCTCCAGAAATTTGGAGACATCTACGGTTACATCTGGTTTACCAATATGCTGCTCGTGATTATTAGAGAAAGCTACACAGTGAACGACTGGACGATGCTCCAGTGGTAAACGGCTAACCACTCGGATCACTGCGGCTCCTGTCGCATCATGATCGGGGTGTACACTGAATCCAGGATAAAAAGTAAAGATCAGTGTAGGTTTGATCTCCTCAAGCAGAGCCATAATGCTGCCATCCAGCAATTGAGGGTCTTCGAACTCTACCATTTTATCGTGAAAACCAAGCATCCTTAAATCTTGAATACCAATCGCACTAGCTGCTTCAATAAGCTCATCTTTGCGGATGGCTGGCAGGGTCACGCGGTTCGCAAACGGCGGAATGCCCATGTTACGTCCCATCTCGCCCAAAGTCAGACAAGCATATGTAACGTGTGCTCCACGATCAATATATTTAGCTAGCGTGCCCGATACCGAGAATGCTTCGTCGTCTGGATGGGGATAAACCACCAGGATGCGTTGGTGCTCATCATGTGAATTCTTTGCCATATGTTGTTCCTCCGCTCCCATTAGAACTTCTCCCGGCTCAGCTGTAATGCGACAACCAGTTTGCCTTGGCTGTCATGGCCGGCCATAATCAATCTTTCTTGTTCCTGCTCATCAATATGTGTAAGTCCTTCGGCATAAACCCAGCCATCTGTCGTCTTCAAGCCGACACGATAAGGTCCCTCACCTGAGATGGAGCCCTGTGTATATCGAATAGCCGCATTGGTAATAAAGGCCGAAGCTGGATGCCGTGAACTATCGTAATGTTGAGCGTAAGCGCCTGTTGTCATTTCAAGATGCATATATACATCCTGATTAACAAGGCGATCTAGCCGAAGCTGAATATCTTGTGGTTGTATCAGTTGCATGACGGCCTCCCTGTTTCATGTTAAGTGTGAACTCCATTTTATCATATGCAACAAGGAATATACATTTAAAGCTGCTCAGAAGCATAAAATGACAAGGCTTTGTCCTCGAAAACATGAACTTTCTTCTGCAATCTTTATTTTTCAAATGGTACAAAATCGATTAGATTAGTATATGTACCATTATATCTCTCACATTTATTCAAGATCAGAAGCATCAAAAGGAGCTGCTCCCCATGAAATCGATCATACAGTTATTACATTTTGGCTATCATCAAGCCATGAGCTGCATTTTTCCTGTAGCTATTTTTGGTACACTGGCTCTTTCAACGGTCATTCCATTTCCTTATATCCACCGCTATGATGCAATCCTGCTTATTCTGCTTGCTGTTCAATATTTGATGTTTCGCAGTGGGTTAGAGACATTGGACGAAATCAAGGTCATATGTGTATTCCACTTGATCGGTCTCCTGCTGGAGATTTACAAAGTACATATGGGATCATGGTCTTATCCGGAACCTGCGTATAGCAAAATATTTGGCGTTCCGCTGTACAGCGGATTCATGTACGCCAGTGTAGCCAGCTTCATGTGTCAAATCTGGCGAAGACTGCGTATGGATATGACCAGCTGGCCGGGTGTGATTCCCTCCATGCTGCTTGGTGGAGCCATCTATCTTAATTTTTTCACCCATCACTTTATCCCGGATTTTCGCTGGTGGTTGACAGCACTTGTATTTGTAGTCTTCTGGAAAACGTGGATTATCTACCGGGTACGCCTGACAACCTACCGTATGCCATTGTCTCTTGCTTTCATTATTGTAGGTTTCTTTATCTGGCTGGCAGAAAATATCGCTACCTTCTTCAACGGCTGGAAATATCCGGATCAACATGAGAGTTGGCAACTGGTGAGCTTCAGCAAGATCAGTTCATGGTTTCTGCTGGTCATTATCAGTGTAATCATCGTTGCACAGCTCAAACACGTGAAAGCCAATCGCACAGCAAAATAACTTCAAGAAGACCATGTGCGGATCACATCGAAGCTGACTTTTCACCCAACTTCAGTGATCCGCTATCGTTTACCATTTCATTTTGCTTGCTGCCAACTTGTTTCCCCTCTTCATCATATACTTTAATGGTATAGGGTGTACCTTCCGATGAAGGTAACATCACAAACCAGACGTACTCCTCCATATCTGTTCTGATCAACTTGGCTTCCGTTATGGACATGGAGCCGTTCTGTTCTGTTTCAGCAGTTACACGCTGGATACCCGGATGCTCGATTGTACCAAATACCATCGGAAAAGGAGTGTCTATCCCGTCAAGCATCGGTAAGTTCATATAATACAATGCATACTCAGACGGATCTATATCTCCGATTCCATAACCTCCGCCCCATACCCACTTCCACCCAAAACTATTTTTTCGCACGTACTCCAGCTGCAAATTACTTGATGCCTCACTGTTGGTTCTCTGCGTAAACAAAATCATCCCATCGTCCACAGGCTCCTTATGAACTAAATGGACATTAGAGGTTGAATTCCTTAATTGTTGAACTGCATCCTCAGGCGTACTGCCGATCGGAATCGACATGGTTTTGTCCAGCCCCATAGCTTTGGACAAGGTCCGATCCGCCAGACCACCTGGCTTTTCTTTGATATACATATAGGTGTATACCGATATCACAGAGAGTGCTAAGAGCATGATCGTTACGGCTATAATCTTGAGGATGTTTCCTTTTCCTTTACTCATGTTCAAGCCTCCTTCTTAAAATAGATAAATTAATAATATAAAACATAAACCTATCTAATATTACCATAATTATCATAATCACTCTTTCATTTCTATAATGAAAGACAAAAAAAGCCGCCAAACGGCGGCTTTATCTTATTAACGGCGCATAGTCTAGTCATGCCTTACGCATGCCCTAGTGCTCCATTCTTCATATGTCGTATCCTCACTTAATATTCTCCAAGGAAGATCACTTCGGTTTCCAATTCCACCTGAAACGTATCCCACACCTTTTTCTGAATAAACTGAATCAGATCCTCATAATCCTTGGCGGTAGCGTGATCCACATTCACGATAAATCCTGCATGTTTGGTCGAGATTTCAGCTCCTCCGATGCGTGTGCCTTGCAATTGGCAATCTTGAATCAGTTTACCGGCAAAATGTCCTTCCGGACGTTTGAACACACTTCCGCATGAAGGGTATTCCAGAGGCTGCTTCGATTCTCTCAGGAACGTTAATTCCTTCATCTTGCTGGAGATTTCTTCTTTATTCCCTTCGCTAAGCATGAACTCGGCGTCCAGAATAATATAATGATCCATCTTGAAAAGACTGTTGCGGTAACTCAGCTTCATCTCTTCCCGCCGGATCACGATAACCTTGCCTTCACGGGTAATGACCGTCGCCTTTTCAATCACATCTGCAATCTGACCACCGTAAGCACCGGCATTCATATATAAAGCGCCTCCTGTACTGCCAGGAATGCCACAAGCGAACTCCATACCGGTCAGGCTATGTTCCAGAGCAGCTCTGGATACGTCTATAATATCGGAGCCGCTTTGCGCCAACATGCGTGTACCATGGACTTCGATCTGGTCGAAACGGCTGAGCGAAATGGTGACGCCCCGGATGCCTCCATCCTTAATAATAACGTTAGAGCCTTTGCCAATGACGGTCAACGGCAGCTGATGACTGTTCGCAATTTCCACAACTTTGGTGATCTCCTCCACCGTGGTTGGATGCACGAGGATATCAGCCTTGCCCCCAATTTGGATAAACGTATGGTTTTTTAGTGGTTCATTACATTTCACTTTTTCGTTAGGTATGTGATTCTCAAAAATATTCATGATTTTCTCTCCCTGCGTTCTTCAAAAAGAACATGATTCCTACATTGTAAATCGAAACACACTCCGATGACAATCTATCCTCATAATTCCCTGTACAGACCGATGAAATTCAACCGTATACTATAATGATATTCGCCTGTTTGCTGAATTGGTACTCAAGTACACGTTAAATTATAAATGAACTACAATTTTCAGATCGTCCGGCATAAAAAAAAGCAATAGCGCTGCGGTTTTATTACCCGCAGCGCTTGAACATTCTACCACACATTCTTGAATCCCTCTATCATTTGAATAGAAGTCCAGTTCATAACCGTCCGTCAACGGGTATATCCGTCTTTGTCAATTCAGCAGATAACGCCCATAAACGCTCCGCCTGCTCTGCATCAATCGCATATGGCTTCACGCCGTAAAAACCGCCGTCTTCGGGAGCCATCTCACTGATATTACAATCTTCACAGTAAACACCGCCCATGCCTTCAAGCTGAGGAGCAGTTGCAGCCCAAACTTGGGTTGCTGCACCCTGCTCGGGTGATTTAAACCCCGGATTAGCCACATTGCCGGACTCATCAATCCAGCCAAGTGCAATCATCTCATCTTTGGGCATATAACGTTGTAACGGAGTCATAATCCCGCCCGGGTGTACAGCAAAAGCACGAACTCCATGCTGCTTGCCAATTCTATCAAGTTCGACCGTGAATAAGCTGATCGCCGTTTTGGACTGACCGTATGCCGGAAACTTTTCGTATCCCTGTTCAAAATGAATATCATGCCAGCGAATCGGCGAGAAATGATGCCCTGCAGAGGAAAGCGAAACAACCCGAGCGCCCCCTTCACTAACCAAAGCAGGCCATAATTGAGTCGTTAACGCAAAGTGTCCCAGATGGTTCGTTGCAAACTGCGCTTCCCACCCTGGTCCAATACGTGTCTCCGGGCAGGCCATAATACCTGCGTTCAGAATTAACATGTCGATGCTGCGTTCACTTGCCAGAAAACGTTCTGCGAATGCAGCAACACTGGACAGGTCAGCCAGATCAAGCTCGTGCACTTCGACGTTCTCAAGATCTGCCAAAGCTTCACGTGCAGCATCAGGTCTGCGTGCAGCCACAGCAACATGTGCTCCCGCTCGGACCAGTGCGCGTGTTGTCTCCAGTCCCAGACCGGAATATCCACCTGTCACGACAGCAAGGCGCCCTGACAGATCCAGGCCATGTAAGACCTCATCCGCTGTGCTGCTCTTGTCAAAACCTGAATTTATGTTCTTCTGCACTGTTCTTGTGTCTTTATTTATATTCATTCGACTCAGCTCCTTATACTCTGACTGTAACTGCTTATAGTATTTATCCCTGTTGGGACTTCTATAATCAGTCTACACCTTAGAGTGAACTCGAAGTCAAATCATGCCCGTTAAAACATTCTTTCAAATAATGATGATAGCCGTACACTAATCTTTATTTCAATGATGCTGGCAGTCTGACTCCAGTTAGTTTACCCTCCGACTGGATGATGATCATATCTCCAGTTTTCAACGTTTGATTATACCTATCCCCACCGGTTTTTATACGAAAAACAGGTTGGCCTGTGACCATATTCATCGCGATCAGTGTGCCATTGCGTTGCGCCCGGTACATCCCTTTTCCATATACATCAAGCTGAGAAACAGGAGCATCCCCGTTCCATGATACATTTTGTCCATTGGCCAGCTTTACACCAGCAAGTTCTCCATTCGCAGGGTTTCTGAATATCAAACGTTGTTGTGCAACACCAAGCATTTCCATATTATCACCATAAGGTTTCAAAAACGTGCGCAAAGGAGCAGCTCCAGACTTATATTGATCAAGCGCATACTCTGCAATTATGCCGTCCTGTTCCATATACAGCTTGCCTTCGAAGGCCATAATTCCTCCACGGCCATTTGCATATGGTGCTTGTCCAGATAGCTTCCAGCTGTATTCTTGACTTCCTTTTAACACCCCTGTCTTCAAGTTATAAACGTTGATCGTCCATTTTCGAATAGGTGAAGACTCATCATCTTGGAGCGCGGGTGAGTGATAGTCCACCGAATAAACAAGTCCATTTTTGATCTGAATGGCTTCTCCCTGACCAAATTTATCCCACAGTTTCTTGCCCGTCTTTTGATCATAAGCATTAAGCTGAATAGATGTCAGTGCACCTTGCACCATAAAACTTCGAAGTACAACGTCTCCGGATTCTACCAGATACTCTGTTCCATTTCCTTCTCCTGCCGCTTCATTGGCTTTCCACCGAAGCTTGCCTGACTCGATATTTAATGCATAGGTTTGACTGCCGTATATGACGTATAACCTATTTTTGGTTGGGACTACTGCTTGGGTATATGGATCAGTATCGCTAGAAGTCGTTATACTGGATTGCCACTTCACTTTGCCCGTTTTGGCATTCAAAGCATAGGGCTTGTGACTACCGCTAAGTCCGTAGAGAACACCATCAAGGTAAGCGATCGTTGGGTTTAATTTACTGCCATAAGTCCATAATACCTTGCCTGTCTTTGCATCCAGCGCGATTAGCTTTGAATCTCGAAACGTATATATTTTTCCATCTTCTGCGACCGCGTTACTCGCCATAAACCGTTCGCTCATATTCAGATAATTATCGACCTTTGCCGTCCAGGAAGGTTTCAATTCAGGTAGTTGCATGTTTTGTCCGGCATACCAATTACGCGCAGAGATATCTGCTTGCTCGGCATAAACCTGTGATGGTAAAACCACGACAGCGCATTGCAGCATCAATACTCCAGCAGTCAGCCCAGCAGCAACGGATTTCAGTTTACCAGTCTTGCGAGTTCCTGAGATGCGATGGTTCTTTTTTGATAACATGGTCACTTTACCTCCTGAAAAATATATGTAAGCCATCACATATATAACGCAGCGGGTGAGCAAAATGTTTCCATTTCACTTTGTGTCATACGGCAAAAAGCCGCCATATGGCAGCCCTTTGCGATGAACGTTGTATGCAAACCGTTTTTCTTTATTTCAGACGAATCTGGAAAACGTCACCGGCGTTACCGCCAAATACGATAAAACCTTTCTTCGGAAGCTTGGTTGTCTGTTTACCCGTCGCGATGGAGAAATGAAGCACCTGACCTTGATCATCATAAACTGCATAACCGCCGTGCTCAGGAGAATCCACCGTTATCGTCTTTTCAGCAGACTTCCCGCCAATGGCATACCATCGTGCTTGACCGCTCGCTGGAATGCTCGCAATTCCTGATTTCCCACTAAAAATCGGCCGTATAGCCTTTTCCGAGATGTATTGTTGTCCGTTCTGTGTGAGAATTTCAGTATCTTTTTTCATCATTAATTCCAAGTCGAATGCATCTCGGCCGTTCATAACAGGGATCTCCGCAACATTAACGGAATGATTCACATCCCTAATTTGAGTCCCATTCACATAGCCATGCTCTGCGTTGACCTTAACGTTTTTAATCAGCTGTGATGGAACCAGATAGAAGATCGATGTAATTTTTTCGTCCAGTGCAAAATAGTTCAAACCGTTCCGTGCAGCCCACTTCTCTTGGGTAACTGCGTCCAGTTTGTTAGGCTCCAGCTTCTGATAATCAAACGTACTCATGCCCATCTGTCCCAGCCCTGGCAAGCTAAGATATCCTTGGACTTTCACATAGGTCTTGGCGTTGCGTTCCTTCACAAAGCTCACGTTCACACTTCCGTCTTTGCTGGTAAAGTACCCGTCACCTGTATACACATAGGTTTGTTCAGCAACCAGTCCGCCCAGCATAGCTGGTAATGTAAATGCTCCATTCTGAATATCGATTTCCGTAGTAGCACCAACGGTCCCATACAATCCGGAGTAATTTTTCAGCTCAGCAGGCATCTTCGTCTGGACTGGCGCAGAGAAAGTACGATCCGGTTTGATGTTGTCAATGATGCCCTGTTCCTTCAGTACCTCCAGCAACACTTTAGTGGCAAACATCTGGTCAAAAATAGAAGAGCCGCCTGAAGATAACACAGCCATGGAGATGTCGTGCTCCGGGATGGTAATTAAGGAAGCGTGATACATCATCGTATCCCCACCCTTGGTCAGTGCCTTGACACCGTACTCACTGAACGGAGCAAGCTCAACGGCATCCCAGCCAAGTCCGTAGTTAAACGAATTGATTTCATCAGATACCCATATGCCTTTGCGATACTCAGCGCTTTGCATCGCTTTGACTGAAGATTCTGACAGAAGTTCCGGGCGGTTGCCCATCAGTACCTCAGCAAATTTTGTCAACTCCTCAGCCGTCGAATAAATACCGCCGGTACCGATGATGTTTGCATTTTCAACAGGCATCTTAGATTCGAATGTTGGCCAATAGGTCTCAGCCAACCTGTCTCTATTAAATGAATCCAGTGGCGTCTTCGTTGAATTCAGCTGCAGCGGCTTGCTGATAGACTGTTCCACATATTTGCTGTAACTTTGTCCACTCATGCGTTCCACCAAAATCTCCAGCAATTGAAATCCATCATTACAATAAACGGAGTATTCACCAGGCTTAGACTTAAGACGTTCGGACTGGAGTTTGACCAGTAATTCATCCTGATTACGTGTGTCGTTATCATCAAACAGCATACTATTTCCATAATGCGAGCCATATAACCCGGATGAATGATTCATTAACATACGCGGCGTGATTTCTTTATAGCGGGGATCAGCCATTCTGAAATCGGTAATATACGTTGTAAGCGGCTTGTCAAGGTCAACCTGACCCGCATCCACCAGCATCATGACCGCTGATGTCACCACCATTTTGCTTACGGAGCCTATGCCATACATCGTGTCTTTATCCACTGCTTTCTGGCTCGCTTTGTCATGGAATCCTGCACCGTCCGATACAATGACTTTTCCTTTGTCCATAATGGCATATTGCACACTCGTGACACCATAATTTTGAACCAGCATTTCAGCTAATTGTGTGGCTTTTCCTTGGATTGTCTGCTTCTCATTTGCCTGAGCTTTAACACCTGTTACAGGCATAATAACAAGCATGAAGGCACACAAAACGGTGATTATTCTTTTCATTCAGACTTCCTCCTTGTGATGGATATACTTGATTGCATTCATCATATCCGGTAAAGGCGCCGCCTGCGAAAAAGAAACCTGAATGGAAAAAAACAACCCCTGAACGACAATTCAGACGTTGTTTGTGTTGTATGGAAGAACAACCATATTGTTAAACGACCCCTGTCCCTGTTCAATCGTCATATGTCCTCCATATTTGCTGCATATTCTCGATATATTGGTCAGGCCAAAACCATGAAATTCTGAATCCGATTTGTCACTCTTCAGGCCCGCTGCCGGTTGTATCGCATGATTCATCACCTGAATCACCAGAGCTGACGCCGTAGAATGGATAGATACTAACATATAGCGATCTTCGGCAATTCGTACTTTTTTGGATGCCTCAACAGCGTTATCCAGAACATTTCCAAGCACCACACACAGGTCGTACCTTTCAATGCCTACATGCTGGGAGTGCAGGTGAACGCGCGTATCGATCCGAATGCCGTTTGCCTGTCCAACCGTCAACGTATTGGTAACCAGTGCATCAATGACCAGATTACCGCTATTTACACGTTGGTAAGCATGCTCAATGGTGTTCAAGGTTACATGCATATGCTCTGTCGCTGCTGCCAATTCATTACGTTTCACACATTCTTCAATGTATAAGAACTGCTGATTGATATCGTGGATTATACTTTTAATGCTCTTGAAATTGTGTACGGTCTTCTCATAATTGGCATCCTGATAATCCATCTGCCGTTGCAATTGTTCATTCTCATGTGCAAGCTGCGCTTTCTCCACGATATTATCAAATACATATACGATAAATACATTGAGAAAAAGCGAACCCATGACGGAAAAAATATAATAAATATTTTTTTCGCTGTATATCGAAATGAAATTAATCTGGTACACCGTAATCGCAGTTACGATTAAAAATAAAAGATAAGACCGATGGTGCACCCTGAAGCTCCTGCGTTTGGCAATCAGATGAACAATGGGAATGACAACAAACATGATACTGCACCCTAACACTAGTACTTTGGAAAACAACCATATCGCTTCCGAGCCATAGACAGCCTCTTTCAGGTAGTCGATGTCGTCAATTACACTAAAAACATAAACTGAAATGATATTCACTGTCGTTAACAGTGCTGCATACATTACCGTAAACATAATCTTCAGTTTTAATTCTACCCGGTAGGATTGTGCCAGAGTGAAGATATAAATCAATGCAAGAACAGTCGATAGAACAGAAGGTAATCGCGTAGCCAAATAAAAGAAATTCAACAGGATAAACACAACGAAATAAATCGTTCTGCGAGGTTTACGTCTGGACTTGCCCAGCACAGAATCAAAATAATAATTAGCTTGAAAGGTCATGAGCAAGGTCAACAAAATAACGGGCACCAGATGTAGAATATTCATCTACTGAACCCTCATGATCATGTATTTGGTGTAGGTGTCCTTGACTTCTTTGATTTTGGAACGACCTATGGGCAAAGAGGTTCCATCCAGCATCGTGACCTGTGCACCCGTGAACTTGTGTACATGCATTAGATTAATAAGGACGGATCGGTGAATCTGCATAAAACCGTGCTCTTTCAGCGTGGCAGCATAAGCCGATAAAATACCTTTCGTTTCATAAGCGTTATCACTAGTGATAACCTTAAGCTTGTTTTTGACCGTGAGGCTTTTGATGACCTCAATCCATAAAATATCTTCATATTTCAACATCAAATCATCGTAATCCGATTTAATTACAACGTACTTTTTATCCATAGCTAGAAAGTACTGGTGAAGTTTGATCAACTTCTCCTCCAGAACACTTGCCTGAATCGGCTTAATTAAATATTGGAACGTCATGACATCAAAACTTTGGACCATATACTCGGGGTAACTGGTTAGGAACATAATCTGCACATCCATGATCTTCAATTTTCTAATTTCATTTGCCGTCTGTATACCATTCAACCCGCCCATCTCTACATCCAGAATAAGCAGGTGAAACGTCTCTTTCTGATCCGCGTAATGAGCCAAAAGTTGTTCTCCCGAACTAAACATCGTGATATGAAACTCAATATGAGTTTTGAGCGAAAACGCAATTACCATATGCCTCACCAGCTCCCGCTGTTGCCCGTCATCATCACATATAGCTATATGATACATGCCATCCCGCCTTTCCCGAACGCAAGCAATTTTACTTATTATTTTAATATACTATTTTATGACGCTCAGAAGTGCAGGAATGGGTTAAAATGCACTTACAGCACCCTGAAATGCATTCAAATGCAAAAAGAACAACACAGCGATGACTTTGCCTTGTCCTATCCTTCGTTTGTTTATCTATCTTTCAACTTCCAGGGTTGTAAGCACCACTTTACTCCTGAACAGAAAAACGACTGACCAGAAATGGTCAGCCTTGTTATAAGAGGTAATATATGATAGGCATATAAGCGCTTTAACCACAGCTATTCTATAAGAGCAGCCTTGATTAATGCATTGACCCTAGAGTTATAAAGCAATCCGATATGCGATACCAGATTAATGGAAATATTGTTTGCCCCGTCCAGTCGGGATAAGGCAGGTGATACAATCGTATCACTCGTTGAATAGATTGAGGTCACCTTAACGCCGCTTGGTGCTCTGTTCGTTGTCAACCGATTCGCACCACCCAGCGTGATCAGTTTATCCACCTTATCTATGCCTCCACGGTTCAATATGTAATACAGGCTGTTGGCACCGCCCATGCTATGAGCTACGATATGTACTTTGGTATGTCCCGTCTGGCGAAGCACATCATCCACAAATCGACTGATCGCCGCAGAGTTCAACAGCTGATTCCCTGCTTTGCTCGGGAGATCCATGGCAAATAATTCATCACTTGACCATCCTTCACCCCGCAGGTATCTCTCAATTAAAGCAAAATTACTATCCGACCCTGTCAATCCATGAACAAAGACAATAGGTGTCCGCGCAGTGGCAGCAGAAGCGGTCGTACTCTGCCCAATTCCGGGTAAAGCAAAAGCAAAAATCGCACTCATCAAAACAATTAGCAGTAGTCTTAACCTTCTCAATCAGATCATCCTCCTGTGAAATGAGATATCCACATTTTACAATTTATAAAATGCAAATAAAATGGTATTTTAGTCTCATTCAACCAATAAAGTATGATATTCACTGCTTATTTTTTTGTCGAAATACAGGTGCTCTCCTCTTTCAGCTTGCCTCTTCGTACGCCTCGGAGCACTACTATCCCTCTACAATATCCGCATGCAGATGCGACGCTGCTTCCATCATAACCTGAACGATCGCTTCATTCGAAATAGCTACGTACAACTCCCCTATATACAATCGGAATGGGTATTGTTGTCCTTCATGCTCCCACATAAAAAAGTCACCTTCAATGGTCATCGTACTCTCCGCCCCGACGATATTAAGCACTGTGGAGTAGGTAAACTCCGGCTTGGTAGCAAAATACGCTTTGCATTCCTCCAACGAAATACGTTGTTCCGAACTGTTTTGCTGCATGGATCTCGTTATTTTAAAGCGCTGATTCATTTTGTTATGCCTCCAACTTCAAATTATTTATTTTTACTTTATATCATAGAAACGTATTTTCTCATTTCACTCTTGATGTGTCAAAAGATACGTTCAAAACTGGTTTAATACTCAATCCAACTTTCCTAATTTGGCTAGTCCTGAGCGCTCGTCCATGCGGATGTGACTTCATTGAATATGGTATTCTATCTGAATGCGAAGGAGGGACATCCCTTGACCCAATTACTTGATGCCAGAATATCCTTAAATGCGACCACGTTTAATTCTATCGCCATTCCTATTCCTGTCATTAACACACCTACATTATTTGCACAGATCGGGTTACTGACAGCAGGGGCAGGTCCTAATCCCAGAGTTTCTCTCAAAGGAACGATTACTGTAAAACTTCCACTCGCTCTTTTTCGAGTCCGAATTACGATTGTACGTGGCACGGTTGCAACAGATCCTCTCATTTATTCAGCGAATCACACGTATGGTCTGGGCGGATTGCTTGCGCCGGAGGTCATCATGTTTTCTGCAAATGACTATAACCCGCCTGTAACCCCACAGATTACCTATACAGCATTTATCAGCACCAATTTGCTGGGTACTGTCCGGGTAGGTCCTGAAAATTTCGACGGATTTATCGTTTCGGATTAAGTTTTAGATTAAGCTTAGTATGTACTGCCTGTTACTCCATACCTGTAGAACCACAGAGCGGAACAAACAGGCATGGGGTTATCTACGCATAACGTTAATTGCCGAAATAAACATCCAGCTTGCCCGTTGGCAGTGTGGTCGCCATCCACACCGCAGCCAGATTATCCGGGGCATATGTAGCCGCTGTAATATAATCTCCGATTAGAACGGTAGGTACTGGAGAGATACCATCGGGATTAAAGGACGTCGTTGTTAGACGACGGTTGCTGAAAGTCGCTCCTCCATCGAAAGACTCGGCAACAAACACACCGAGCAGAAACCCGTCAATTCGTATCCACAGCAACAACACACATAATATTAGGATTTAATATGTTAACTGCAATGGAAGGTTCAAACTGATGCCCTGCCAAAGCACCGGTAATATTCACAACGGCCATCTCTTCACCTCTTTTCTGTTAAGGGATATTGGTGAATCGATCAATTAACGTCATTTCGGATTGAAGAACGCGCAGTATAGTCTGTCCAGTAGAATCCGTGCCATAGACATGAATAATGGTGCTTGTCGCGCTGAAATAATCACTTTGCACTTCAAAAAAATGCTGCATTAATCAGTGGATAGATGAAAGTCCTTGTTGCTTGCGGCAAGATTTCAACTAAATCATGACCTATCGGAATCCGAGTCAATTGAGTCGTATCCCACCTGAATACTTTCAATTCAACACTGACAGGAGCATTCAGCGAATCATTAATACACGTTACAATCAGCTGCGTAGATTGTGTTGCACCCGCTGTGGGATTGTAGATAAATCCTGTAGAGTTCGGGAAAGAGTCACACCTTTCACACCATATACTCCACTATATTTTCTATCAAGCTTGTGTTATGCCCCTTATACATCTCTCGTATTGGAACAATATGAAAATTTTGTTATGATAGATTTGCCAAATTTTATGCTTTGGTAATCTTACTTCATATATTTAATAGACTTTCAGATTGTATGAAAAAACCACAACGCCTGGAGGTACACCTATTTATGTTCATTCGACGTACTGGAAAAATCACTGTCGCTGCCGTCATGATCCTATCCATGATGAGCAGCTTGCCTGCAACCCAAGCCCATAAACTTGATGCAGCTCCTGCCATCTCTGTGCAACTGGATCATGTGCCCTTAAAGTTTGATGCAGCACCACGAATTGATCAGGGGGTCACTTATGTTCCTTTCCGTACGGTCGGAGAAGCACTCGGCATTGGGATTAGCTGGAACAACAAAACACAGACCATAACCGCGGTGAACACATCCAAAGATAAAACAACAAAAGTGGTGCTTCAGGTGGGGAGCAAGACAGCCACTGTAAATGGTACCCAAATCAAGCTCACTGCTGCACCTGTGCAGCGCGAAGGACGTGTACTCATACCTCTTAGTTCATTCAGCAGTCAGTTCGGCGTCCGTACAGGCTGGGATCAGGCTACACGAACCGTCTCTATGATATCACCTCAGCGTGAGATGCATCTCAGAGCATTCTATGCCATCAAAGCGTACAACGAGATTGATCTCTTACCATCGATGAATTCGGTTGCTTTTGGCTGGAGTCGGATTGATCGGGATGGTCAATTTACACTTGAAGGAAAAGAGTACCAGATTCCAGCTGCCGCTGGCGAAGTGACACCCCAATCGATTGTGGCTGATGCAGCTCGTCAGCAAATCCAGCCAAGCCTGATGGTTTATGCCCTGGATGGAAATGGTGAGTTAACCAAAGTATTGAGTGATAGCAGTTTACGCCAAAAGTCCATTGACGGCATTAAAAACGCCGTTCAGGAGTATGGCTTCGGCGGGGTTGTGCTTGATTTTGAGGGATTGGGATTTAAGCTGGATGCGGTACAGCAGCAGCAATTGCTGAATCAGTATGTGAAACAGCTCAGAGAATCGCTGCCTCAAGAGATTGCCATCTCTCTGGTTGTTCCTCCGCTTAATAGTGCGTACAAGGGATATGAGTACACAACGCTGGCTACGATAGCGGATGATCTTATCATTATGGCCTACCAGTATAATCCGGCAGGAACCAAAGCCCAGGTTGCAGAGCCAAACAGTCTGGTCGATCAGGCTATCACACTCGCGCTCCAAGCGGGTGTGCCTAAGGAAAAGCTGTTACTTGGCATCAGCATCAATAGCGAGACACCTGCATCTGTAGGGGACAAGCTGGGGCTTGCAAAACGCTACGATCTGAAGGGCGCAGCCTTCTGGCGGCTGGGGCTGTTCCGTACGTACAACGCTGAAATGGTATCAGCTGTGCATGCAGCGGTAATCAAGGAATAACAGAGTAACTTGTCTGATGTATGATTGAATAATAAATATGTAATTTCCAAAAAAAAGCACGTTCCCTTAATATAAATAGGAGCGTGCCTTTTTATCTTTTGTTTCTTTTGTTTCTTTTGTTTCTTTTGTTTCTTTTGTTTCTAACTCTCTTATGTTTTCTATTCTGCTCTTCTCTTCACTCTCTTTTTGCCCTCCAACTCTTATTCTGGCTCACCTGCCCTCCTATTTACTTCATCACTTTATCTAAACCACCAAACAAAAGTTTGATGATTACACCCGGCCCCGGCAATCGGGGATCAAACAGCAGGATGATACCAATGATCGCACTCACTGCGCTTACTCCTGCTGATATCATTCGGGCCTTTTTCTCTTCGCTGCGTTTCCATTCTATATAGACGATCGTTACGGCTAGCAATAGAATACCTAGCATGGATGCTACTTTCATTATTCATCACCTTCTGTCCATGAGAACTATATCACCTTGAGCAAAACCGCTACTGCCTGCGCTGACCCTTCAACTCCCATGCTCATCCGGGATTCCCTGAGGCCCGGCAGATTTCCCTGTACGTACAACTCGCGCATGTACCTGTATGTCTACATCGAGATCGGAGTACAACCGCTCCCAATCTGCTTCCTGTTCCTTCCACTGTTTAGGATAATATCTGCGAAACTCCACCCCGAACTTAAACAGATCCGTTCGCATCTCCTGTTGCGTTAAACGTAGTGCTGATTTTGCCATTTCCTTCAGCTGTGATGCCCAGGTCTCCTCCAGTTTTTTCATGACAACAGGATCTGTAAGATCACCATCTGTTGTATTTAACACGACTTCTCCCCGCGTCTGCACATCCACCTTCATACTCCAATGTCCAGCTGAAATGTTCGGCTTCAGAATTGTCTTCACCTCCAGCGGTTGAATGGAATAAGATCCTTTTTCCGGTTCCACATTCACGGGCATGATGATGTTGTTTAACTCATTGGCCAGCGTTAGAATGCCAACAGTTAACGGTTCATGCGCACTCCGAATATATGTGTCGCCCTTATAGAGGCTTAGCCCTTTGATATACGGTGTCGTTATTAATTTATCTTGCCCCTCTTCAGGCGGAAGTGACAACATACGGGATAGAATCACAGACTGGTTAGGTCCTTCAATAGATTGAGCAAGTTCCAGAATGGTTGTCCGTGTACCCAGTTTCATATTGGCCATCTCACGTAATGACTCAGCAGAGCTTCTTTCCAACGGATCGAGCAAGGCGAGAATATTTTTGGCAGGTTCAGGTGTCGAAAAAATGTAGGCATGTTCCCTGATCTGAGGGTATCGGAGGAAAAAATCGATATATTCGCGTATGCCTTTTTTACCGGCGTCTTCACTAATAATAATTACTTCACAGTGCCCCCAAAACATATTCCTCGGCATTTTCCTTTGCAAGCGATTCAGAGCCTCTGCAATGGTATGCCCTTCAGCAGATCTTGTCAGTGTCACTCCGCTAGGACTGCCTCCACTGCCACTGCTGTCTCCTCCTCCCGCTTTGCGGGGTACAAATATCTGTGATGTCAGTTCGACCTGATCATTTTTGTAATCCACTCCGGTTGCCAGTACAATGGCAAGATCATTAATCTCAATGCGATCCCAGCATCCCGTGAGCAATGTACAGCATAACCAGCTCCATAGCAGTGTCCTGCATACTGATATCATTCTGCTTTTCATGAGATCAGGCATTCGTTCGTTTTTTTCGCACATACGCCCACCCCTTCTTCACCCAAGCAATACCGTAGGTAAGCCCCGGAAGTATCAACAATATAGTGATCGTATAAAAGTTGGCAGAAGGACTCACCAAACTGGATAATCCCGACCCGCTTGATGCTATCCAAAACGAAAATATGATACACAGAAAGGAAAGCGAACTCACCAAAGGTTTGTAATCCTTCAGCCCAAACCATTCCGCGGTCGATGTCACGAATATATACAGAAACACCGAGATTTTCACATAAATCCCAAAGATCCAGACGGCAATAATAATCGATTCAATGTGCTGTAAAAAATCCGCAATCGTAATATACCTGGCAGCGATCATCACCGGAAAAACAAATGTGTCCGTCAAATCTCCAATTAAAAATAGACAAACCACATTAATCACGGTCATCACCACCGTTGTTGTCAATAAAGAGCCGAGCAGGACACGCGTAGTTCGTTTTTGGCGATTCACATAGGGCAGCAGAAAGGCAATCACGATATATTCACTGAACCATGCGGCAGGAGCCAGTGCTCCTTTGACAGCAGGTAATGGTCCATTTTCCATAAAAGGAAACAATTCAGCCGGATGCAATTCTCCAATGAGCAGTACAAAGACGAGGCCGAGCATAACCATCACGAGTGTCACAAAAACCTGAGCCGTTCTACCAACCACTTCAATACCAAGTCTGACGTTAATCGCACACACCAAAAGCATTGTGCCCATGATGACAAACATCGGTGTGCGCGGAAGTGCATTGTTCGCAATGAACTCACCATACTCCCTAATAATCAGCCCGGTTAAATGGGGCATAAACAAAAGGTAGACAAGGCCCAGAATTTTGCCGGGAATGCGGCCTGCAATAAGTACGCTGGATTGAATGAGAGATTTCCCAGGGTACATACGACCCAGTCCAAGTGATATACCGATCGTTGCGAGTCCAAAAATAGATCCAATGATGGGGGATAACCACATGTCATGTCCGGCATAATGCATCGTTATTCCAGGTACAGACAAGATGGCTGTTGCAATAACAGCTGGGAAGATCATAAACGCCAGCTGTGTATCGGATATTTTTCCTTGGTCAGTTAACATAAGTCCTCCCCCACCTTTCCATGATTATAAATCTAATTCACTAACGCGGCTTGTTCCAAGGCGCTGGACGCCACCATAAATCCTTCAACCCTTTGGCATTCGTCGGTGCAACTGGAGACAGATACGGCGCCCCAAATGAGCGAAGACTGCTCAAATGAATGACGATCAAAATGATACCCAACATAACCCCGATTAAACCCAGCGTTCCAGCCAAAAGCATAATGGGAAAACGAAGCAATCGTGTCGAAATGCTAGCGGAGTAGCGTGGAATCATAAAGGATGCAATCCCTGTAATCGCAACGATGATAATCATCGGAGCGGAGACGATACCAGCCGTTGTTGCAGCCTGTCCAATAATGAGCGCGCCGACGATGCTGACCGCGGAACCTACCTGTTTGGGCAGGCGAACACCA
Source organism: Paenibacillus amylolyticus (assembly GCF_051136285.1). Lineage (GTDB taxonomy): Bacteria > Bacillota > Bacilli > Paenibacillales > Paenibacillaceae > Paenibacillus > Paenibacillus amylolyticus_F. The sequence goes on from NZ_CP194938.1 coordinate 697,655, forward strand.
GCTTCCCGGAGTGCTTCAAAGGCAATTTCCATAATAAGTGCCTCTACAAGTGCGGGAAAAGGAATCTCCTCTCTGGCTCTAGCGATACTGAGTAGTAACACTGTAGGAATCATCTCCTGGTGATAGGTCGTGATCGCGACATAAGCCGAGGGCAGTAGCAGTGACAGAACATAAAATACGTATCGCAGCCAGCGGAGAAATACGCTCATAAACACATATTGATAATAATCTTCAGGTGACTGAAGCATGGAAAATAGGGTTACAGGAGCCACCAGTGTGAACGGTGTTCCATCCACCAGTATCGCAAACCGCCCTTCCATCAGATTGGAGGCCACAACGTCCGGACGTTCAGTAGCAATCATTTGAGGAAAAGGTGAGAATCGCTGATCGATGATATCTTCTTCAATATACTGACTTTCCAGAATGTCGCGGACTCTTAACCGATCCAGTCGCTGCTCTACCTCTTTCACCAAAGAGGCATCTATAATACCCTCTACGTAAGCAAGTGCAATGCTGGTATTGGAGCTTTCTCCAACGGTGCGTGTTCGGAATTTTAGTGCAGGTGTTTTGAGCCGTTTACGAACCAAAGAAAGATTTGTTGTGAGTGACTCGGTGAAGCCATCCCTTGCACCACGAACTGTCGATTCAGCTAGTGGCTCTTCCGTCGAACGATTCGCGGCTTTGTAGAGCGGATACGCAGTTGCTACGTTGGAACCTTCCAGCAATAGCAGTGCTTCTCCTTCCAATATCGCTTCTGCGGCCTGTTTAGACGTTTCCACGGTTTTTACGGAAGACAGAGGAACCTGAGCAGACTCCATGCCAATCTCCTGAACAGGCGCTAACACCTGACGCTCAAGCCGTTCAGTATCACATAAACCCACACAATATACACATAGCGCCGAGGTGAAGCCCGCAGTCTCGAAAGAATGAAATATCACATCAGAACAGTCCGTAAAAACGGCGCGCAATGTTTCTTCATCAATAGCCAGATCCCCTGTTAAGGGCAAGTCCTGATGCGTTTCTTCTTGTTCTTGATCCGATTGATCCTTGCCTTTTTTCTCTTTCTTCTTCTCTTTCTCGTTTGAATCCTGATCCGTATTTTTCTCCGCGTTTTGATCGGTATTCTGTGTTGATTTTTCGCCGTTTTCTTTTTCTTTTTCTTGCTGATCTTGTTCTTGTTCTTTCTGTTCTTCTTTTGTATCCTGTTTCATATTTTGCTCGGTAGACTGATCTGTATCTTGCTTCGAATCCTGTTGTTCTGCGGTGCTTGAATTTGAATTGGTGTCTGTATTATTATTTGTGCTTGAGTTGGTATTTGTACTTGAGTTCGTATTCGTATTTGAGTTTGTGCTTGAGTTGGTATTTGTATTTTGACTGTTTTGACTCATGGGCTCCACCCCCTTTCCTCCGATAAGTCCAAGTATTCTCAGTAAAAGATATCATTTGCTTCCTTCACCAGAAATATGCAGTGCAAACGACGAAAAGAGCCGCTCCGCGAGCGACTCTCTTCTAAGCTAATATTAACTTACACTGTGCAGATTGTGTGCATGTAACTATCCTTTAACAGCACCCAAAGCGACACTTCCGATAATCTGTTTCGAAAATACGGCGAACACAACAATAATTGGCAAAATGGAAATCGCTACTCCCAAATACAACAATCCGTAATCCATACCGTAGTATCCCTGAACTAGTGCCACCAACACGGGCAGCGGATACTTATCAAGGGAGAAAAAGAGTACGAGTGGTGTCAGGAAGTTATTCCATGACCCGATAAAGGTGAAAATCCCCAGAGCTGAGATCGCTGGCCCAAGGATAGGCAGTACAATCTGATTAAATGTTCTGAACTCATTCGCACCGTCCACGCGGGATGATTCAATGATCTCATCTGGAATACTGCTCTCCATAAACTGTTTGATGAAAAATACGTTAAAGGCATTCGCCGCCGCAGGTAAAATAATCGCTGCATAACTGTCCAGCAGGCCAAGCGTACTGAACAGCCGGTATACCCCGATTAGCGCCAGTTGACCCGGAACCATCATCGTCGCGAGCAGAAACAGAAACAATCCCGTGCGTCCTTTGAAGTTAAACTTGGCAAAACCATAGGCCGTTAAAGCACCGATATACAGTGACAGCACTGTAGAGCTGCCAGCGATGAAAAAACTGTTGGCGAAGCCACGCCAAATGTTAATTTTCGAAGCCATATTCACATAATTGTCCACCAGAAATGTACCCGGAAGAAACGTAAAAGTCGAAGCAATCGACGCATTGTTATGTGTGGAATAAATCAGCATCAGGTAAAACGGAATCACACACAAGACAGCGAGGGCGATCAGAAACAGATAAATGAGGATTTTCCCCAATGTCAGCCGCTGACGAAGCGCATGATGCTGAACTACGGCCTCTCGTTGCGCGGCAACCTTAGCAGTTTGCATACAATCTCTCCCTCCCTATGAACGGCTCTTCCGTTTGGTCATGATGAAGGATGCAACCGATAACAGAATGATAATGACGAACAGACAAAATGCAATGGCAGCTCCATAACCAAAACGTGTACTCTGGAACGCCACATTATAGAGGTACATAATGCTGGTCATTGCCGCGCGGTCCGGACCGCCATTACCATTCGTCAAGGTAAACGGCTGATCGAAAATCTGAATGCCACCAATGATCGATGTAATGATCTGGAACAGAATAATCGGTTTAAGCATCGGCACGACGATATGCATGAAGATATGTTTTTTCTTGGCTCCATCAATCTGGGCGGCTTCCTGCAACGCCGGGTCAATCCCCTGCAGACCGGCCAGATAGATGACCATCGAGTAGCCGAAATACTGAAAAAACAGGATCGACGACACGATTAGCCTCATAAACCAAGGGTCATTTTTCCAATTGATCGGATCTTGAATCAAACCTACTTGCATAAGGAAATGATTTAGTCCGCCTGACTGCCAATCAAAAATCAGACTGACAAGCAAACCGAGCGAAGCCGCGGTGACGATGTTGGGGAAAAAGTACACGGCCCGGAAAATATCCCGACCCTTTAACAACTTATCGTTTAAAATAAATGCCAGCACGAGGGATACCGTCAATTGCGGTACTACCGACACCCCCCAAATAAAGAGCGTATTAAATAACGTTTTGTAGAAAAGCGGGTCCTGAAGCACGGCGACATAGTTACCGATCCCGACGAACTCAGGCGTGGTGATTCCGTCGAAGTTCGTGAAACTGATATATAACGAGTACAGAATCGGATACAGCCCAAAGATGGCAAACACAATAAAAAAAGGAGCAATAAAGTAGTACCCGTAATGGTCTTTGCGAATTGTTTTGGCAAACATACGCTGTCCCCCAATCATTAATTGACCTAAAGCGAACTACGATGGTTACACAAGCACTCCGATGACAGAAGAGTCTTTCAATCGCTGTTATCCCCGGATTTTTTTGATTCCTTTACTAAAATGGAAAATCCGGTTATAAAGGCGACCGCTTCGCTTTTCCAGCTTTCTTCTGTCCTCTCCGTTATTTGTGTAAACGCTTAGCTAACTTCATAGGTTCTGGAGTAGTAAACTTACTCTACCTCTAGTTCCGGGAACCTTAAGCGTACATCGCGCTTGATGCGTTTGATCACGTCCTCCTTGGTCTGGATATCACCATTCAGATACAGCTGCAGCAGATTTCGATAGATATCAGTGTTGATAATGCCGTCATATTTGGTTCGCTCATACACCGGAACTTGCTTGGCGGCCTCCGAGAAAAATTCAAAATGTTTTTGTCCACCTAGGTAGGCCGAGGTGAGCGAGTCCGCAAGCTGGTCATTCACAACCATGTTACTCGTAAAGTAATCCTGCTCTTTGGCAAGCCCCTTCAAAAATTCATGGTCAAAGTTGTAAAATTGAATGAATTTCCAGGCGGCATCCTTCTGGTCACTCTTGTTATACATCGCAATGTAAGTCCCTCCTGAACTGAAGGACGAAGGCCCGTGTGCCAGCCCCCATAAGCCTTCGGTATCGGGTGCATTGGCTTTAAACGTAAACTGAAGTCCCCAAGTCGCTGCCGGGTAGAACATGACCTCTCCTTTTTGCATCGAGGCTGCATAACCTGCGCTTCCATCCTCATACTCAGCAAGTACACGCCGTTCCCGTGCCTCACGTACCAGATCAAGCACCTTCAAGTATGTGGGATCAATGACCAGCTTCCCTTCCTTCACCCAAGGAATGCCATCGTAGGAGTTGGCTATCCCGTTCCAGTTCGCCAGTGCATGCACCTTGTTGCCACTTTGTTCTTGTACTTTTTCTCCGATAGCAAAAATCTTTTCCCATGTATCAATCTGAGCGCTGACTTTCTCTGGATCGTCGGTACCCAAATATTCTTTCGCCAGATCACGGCGATAATAGATGCCACCAGGCGTGCCTTGATATCCAATCGCCCTGACGTTTCCCTCACTATCCTGCTCATTAGCCTGCACAAAAGGGTACTGCTCCTTAATTAACTCGTTTGCGTTGTATGGTGCAGCTGACAAGTTTTCCAAATAAGGTACATCAATGAGTTCCCGAATATTTCCATTCTCAATCATAAACACATCGGGTGCTTTGGAACTGGTCTGAAGTGCTGATTTGAGCTTGGTCAGGTAAAAGTTGCCTGGAATATTAACGAAATTCACTTTGATATCTGGATACTTCTCTTCGAATTTCTCAATGGCGTAGCCTGCTTCATCTGTGAAACTCCAGACCGTGATCTCCTGTTGCTTGGAACCATTGGACGTTCCTGTCTGGCAACCTGTTAACAGCATGATTGTGCCTGCAAGCACCATGACTGGTACAGCACATCGCTTGAACCATTTCTTCATAAAGTACCCTCCCTAAAAAGGAAACGCTTACATTTTATTTGAGTATAAGAATTTGAGCGGTAGCTTTCTCTACAAATATTGTCAATCATCCTTGATATTTTGTGATATTGGAACGATGACGTTTGCGAAATTCGGACGGCGTGCAGTTATTATATTTTTTAAACAGACGATTATAAGAATTCACATTGTTAAATCCATGGCTGATCGCAATCTCCAAAATGGATTCCTGACGAAACAAAAGCGCCCACTCCGACTTAATAATGCGAAAATGATTTAAATATTCCATTAGCGTTATTCCCTTGATCTCTTTGAATAGTTTGCAGATATGGAATTTACTGAACTTCATGTGTTCCGCCACCTGTTCCAGCTTAATCGGTTCGGCGTAGTGTTCTTCCAGGTACTCGCAGACCGCTTCAAGAAACTCGAACTTTTTGGAAGACACACAAGGCCAGCATGATGACGTAGCCTTATGTGGAGCCGGTGGCGCAGTACGCAGTAGCAGGACGATCAGATCATATAACCGAGATACCATAAGCCAGCGGTAACCGGGTTTCTGATTTTTTATCTCCGTTGCAATTGCATCAATATAAGGACTCGGGTGGAACTGACTGTTGCACGGAATGATGGACGTTTGATTAAAAAGTGTCCCTAGCTCCTGCATCTCCGCTTCACTCGTGAAGCTCCCGGTTAACAATTCAAGCCGAAACAACAGAATCGTCAGCCGTCCGGTGCCTGGCATAAAATAATGCACATCCCCCGGCTTGATCAGAATCGTATCTCCTTGGTTCAGTTCGAACATTTGCTCATTTACACCAATTCGCGCATGCTTTCCACTCACAACGACAAGTTCCACTTCATCATGCCAATGTGCGGCGTAATTGAATTCTGCTCCTGTATAAATTAACCGAATGGGAAACCCGTCGGCCATGTGACCTGTTTCCAGAAAAGTAGGTACGCCCATGCCATTTGCCTCCTCTTTTTTCCATACACATCTGCCTCATGTTTCTATACTTATGCCTGAATGTACTTCCCCGTTTCTCATATTCTATCTAAAATAGGACCAAACATCCAAATTTTCCGATCTCAACGGTTAGGGAGATTGAACATAAGCATGTTAATATATGCTAAGGAAATTCAAAGAAATCGGAGTGGTCAAACATGAAATTCAGCGATTTTAAAATAGGACAGCGTTATGAAACCGAGTCGGTTCACTTAACGAAGGAGGACATCATTCGTTTTGCCGAACTTTACGATCCGCAATATATGCATCTGGATGAGGACAAAGCGAAAAAAGGACGCTTTGGAGGTCTGATTGCATCGGGCATGCAGACCCTGAACGTCACGTTCCATCTATGGATCGATGTTGGCGTGTATGGTGAGCATATTATCGCTGGAACAAGTATGAACCAGATTCAATTTTTGAAACCTGTCTATCCAGGGGATGAACTTCACGTTACCGCTGAAGTCACCGAACTTCGTCCGAGACGAACCGGGAATGGCACGGTGACGGTGCTGCTCAGTACTTTTAACCAAAAAGGTCAGAATGTATTTCGGGCGGAGCTGAGTGCGCTGGTGGATAATTAAAAGGGGAGGCTCATTATGTATTGTCGTAATAACTGAGAAGAAAAATTACCGACATGGTTTCTTGTTGGTTAACTACAAAAATAATAAAAAAATGAGTCGTCTACTCAGTGGAATGTTTGTACCCTACAAACAACCGAATAGTGACGACTCCCTGGACAAGCCTATAACAATCCCTTCTATCCTTAAATCGAACCCCATATCAGGAAAAATTGCCCTAAGCAGTTGGCAAGACTATTCGCTTATTTCAGCTTAGATCATCCATAGTAATTCCCTTTAAAAGCAACTTAATCGCTTTGACATGCAGAGCTGCATATTCGTCCCCGCTTAAATTTGGCATGGTTAGGCAGAGCTGTGTCGCTCCAGCCAATGTTGACATGACTCCAAAGCTCAATGTTTCGATGTCTTCATTAATAAAAATGCCTTGGTTAATCCCCGTCTTTAACACCTGCCTAATTGCAGAATAGGCTACTTCGGTGATCTCCTTTAATGTAGTCAATGACTCGGATTCGCTAGAAAGTGTTCTGGAATATTCTCCAAGTGCGTGGATTAATGGATTCTCACAGTCTCTTCCGAATAAATCAGCCATTTCAAGCAACTGTTCGCTGGGAGACGAAGATTGCTCCATCAAATAAAGCCATTTTTGTGACATTTGTTCGGTATGCTGAGTAAGCAGTTGGAGAAATAATACCTCTTTGTTTTTGAAGTGGTGGTATAAGTTTCCTTTGCTCATCTGTGTCAACGCACATAAGTCATCCATAGTAGCTCGATCATAGCCTTTTTCAATAAATAACTGTTTAGCATGGTTTAAAATAATCGTTTTAGCTTCTTCTGCTGGCAATCGTCTTCTGGTCATAAGCTCCTCCCGGAACCTTATGAACGGTTCCTTTTATGCTTGAATACTTGAAAAGCAACATATGAGATAACGATAACAAAAATCCCAAAGAATGCAAATGGCATATCTAATGTGTGGCGGTATACAATATTTTGCAAACCCATGTTTTCCAAAGTCGATGTTCCATATCCCCATATGGATGTATTAAAAATATTCGTAGCAAAATGAATACCGATGGGAGCAGCCAGACCATTCGTGTGGCAAGCTACAGTTCCCAAAAAGAGCGCTACCAGCAAATAATACAGGGGTCCAAAAATCCCGTAATGCAGCATTTCGGGGTTAAAACCATGAAGAAGAGTAAAGATTAGCGAAGTAACCAAGATAGACCAGAATACACCACCTCTTAATGATCTGAACATACGGTACATATAACCTCTAAATAAAATCTCTTCAGCAGCACTTTGAAACAAAATCAAAGGAGCAGTAACTATGAGTACCCCTAACCACGGAAGTGGATCAAAATTAAGCGTAAAAGCTTGAGGATGCATGGCGATATCGACAAATACATACAGGATAAGCGCAGTGAAGTACCATACAAAATAAATAGCAAACTTGCGGAAATCAGGTCTTTTACCTTCAAACAAAAATATTCTAAAAGGGATTTTAAAGAAATACCTGGTTATCATGTAGACGCCGAGAATTAGGAAAGAAAAAGACAAATAAAGTGTGATCAATTGGGGTAATCCAGAACGAGTAGCGGGAATCAGAATGTGAAGTAGATTGAACCATAATAAAGTACCGCCTTGCCAAATTATAAAAATAAGTAAGAAGCCTGCTGCGGATTTTAAACCCAATGGTATTGGCGGCTGAAGGCCATAATTTCTTTCCATGACACACATCCATCTCTTATTGTATTTACCGACTACATAGTCGGTAAATACAATATATACATCCAAATCATTTCTGTCAACGATATTTACTGGCTAAAATGATCACACAAAAAGCCGCCCGAGGGCGGCTTTTTGTGTGATCATTCAATGGTTTTACGAAAACGAGTTTCTTAACACATGTCCAAGGATCTCCACACCTTTGGCAATTTGTTCATCAGATGGTGTCGAGAAATTCAATCGAATTGCATTGCAAGGATCTTGCTCATTAACAAGGAACGCATTCCCTGGTACAACAGCTACACCTTGGGCAGCCGCCGTTTTGGCATAATCCACCATCGGAATATGAGCAGGCAGATCACACCAGAGGAACAGTCCGCCATCCGGACGGGTATAGTTCACAGCGTCACCCAGATGCTCCTGCAGCTTGTCCATCATTAATGTAGCCTTTCTCCGATAGACTTGGCGAATGTGGTTAATATGTCCGGCATAATCATACTCGGTCATGAAACGATGAGCCAAAATCTGCGGAAGCATCGCAGTATGTACATCTTCTCCCTGCTTGGCTACAACCATCTTCTCCACAACTTCATACGGAGCCTGTACAAAGCCAACCCGAAGTCCGGCCGACAAAATTTTGGAGAACGAGCCTACATAGATCACCAAGCCATCCTCGTCCATCGATTTAATGGTTGGCACGTCCTCGCCATTGAATCGAAGCTCCCCGTACGGATTATCTTCCAAAATCATCACGCCATATTTTTTCGCCAATGCATAGATCGCTTTGCGTTTTTCCAGACTCGTCGTCACCCCTGTTGGGTTCTGAAAGCTTGGAATGACATAGATCATTTTCACATTCGGCTCATTTTGTAGCGCTTGTTCTAACTTATCCATATCCATGCCATCCATTTCCATCGGAACACCCGCAAGTTTTGCACCGGAAGCACGGAAGGAATTCAAGGAGCCGATAAAGCTGGGACTTTCACAAATAATCGTATCGCCTTCATTACATAGGACTTTACATGCAAGCTCAATCCCTTGTTGTGCTCCAGACACGATGAAGAGCTGGTCAGATGGCTTGCCTGTATTAAAATTCTGACCCAAATGCTGCTGTAGTGCTTCGCGCAACGGTACATAACCTTCCGTGATACCATATTGCAGCGCTGTAACCGGGTCTTGTTCCAGAATCGATTGAGTGAAGGTACGAATCGCTTCAATGGGGAACGTCTCCGGTGCGGGATTGCCCGCGGAGAATGGAATTACGTTTTGACCTGAAGAAGCTTTTAAAATTTCACGAATAATGGACGGCTGCAAAGATGCAATCCGGTTGGAAAAGGTATAATTCATCTTCAATAACATCCTCTCGGCATCTGATCTGACTTCTGTCTCGAATGATACATTAGACTCTATTATACGAGCATTTCTCGATTTGCCAAAGCGTCCGCCGCCAAGTTACATGTTAATTATTCTAATTTATGCCCTAGATGTCCTTGAACAACGACAAAAAGCCGCCAGCGGCAGCTTTATTTCATCTCGGATAGTCTCGTAGCTTTGACAACATAGCTTGCCAATCCAGGGAAAAGTCGAACCAGGGTCGGATAAAAGCGATTGGTTTTCGCAAAAGCAAGATTCTGAATGGTTCTCGCCCTTCGAAGCAATGGAGCAAACTCACGCTTGGCTTCGAGTGTGTACTCGCTTTGCCACTCGGTATAGTCAATTTCGTCCTTAAGATATGCATCTGTCCACCGCGAACAGAGGATCGAAGAACGAAGGGCGATGGACATGCCATCTCCACACAAGGGTGGAATCACCATCATTGCATCTCCAATATGTGGATAATCAGACCATGGCTCCGGTACGTTGGATAGCTGCAATGGTGCAACAGATACTTGGGTTCCCTGAACGGTTTCACCTTCTGTTAAACGGGCTGCAAGACTTGAATTCGTCTTGGCTGCTGCCTGCAAGATTTCCGGCACTGATTTGCCGCTCCCCTGCACGGAATCCAACGTCAGGAGTGCTGCAACGTTTACCGTATCATTTTCAATGGGAGAGATTCCAACGTAGCCGCCATCGCAAAAATAGAGTTCCACTCTCGCTGGTATGTCGATGCCTCTGTAATGAGATTTGACACCGACATAGATCGTCTCGTCTCGGAGTCCTTCTGCGCTGTTTGATCCTCGCAGTTTTTTACTACCGTATGCCCCGATGACAGCCTTGGCTTGATAACATATTCGTTCGTTACCCTGTTTAACCTCCACTTCATAACGATGATCCTCAAGTTGCTGAATAGAAGTGATGTTCACTTTGGTCAAAATTTCAGCTCCGGCAGCATGTGCCTGCTGGTGCAGCTGCTGATCCAGCTCATATCGGCTTATCCCGTATGCAAATCCAGGCAAAGGTGCTTCAATCTCGCCACCATCCGGCATCGTAATTCGGGCATGATCCATGCTGCTGGGGGTCTTCTGCTGCTCCAGCAGATGGATGCCCAGATGCTCCAGCATCTCCCTCGTTTCGGGAGACATGAATTCTCCACATGTTTTATGGCGTGGAAACTGCTGACGATCCAGCAGCAGCGTTCGGTATCCTTGCCGAGCCAGTTCAATGGCACAGCTACTGCCCGCAATACCCGCCCCGATAATGATCACATCCTTTGATCTCGTCATGTTAGTGCACCTCCCTTTTGAGGAATCACCACAGAATATCGGAACAACGGTTTCCACTCATAGGTCATTGTGTCATGGTTCAACCGTTGCTTAAGTTCCCGCCAATCTTGGTCTGTGAATCCCTTCGCTACCGACAGCGGCCCATCATGACGGATATAACGATTACGCGAAATAAGCCTTGTTGTAATCCATACCGCCTTATAAGACACCGTATGACGATGGATATCATTGATAACCACGCCATATCTGGAAGCTCGCAGCATATGAGATACCATATCTACAAGCTGTTCTCCCTCAAAATGGTGAATAAACTGCGATCCTGTCACAATATCGGCTGCAGCATCTGGCAGCGTAGTTAGATCAGCACGCTTTACTCGAACACGCGGCTCGTGATGGAATAGCTCTCTGGCCTCTTCACAGGCCTCTTCCGTCAGATCCACCAACGTAATATGCATATCGATACCTCGATCCTTCGCCCATTGTAGCAACTTCAGATTCACATCTCCTGAACCAGCGCCCACATCCAGAATTGTCAGCTCATCCGGTCTGCCCATGGAGTTCCACAATTTATCGATGCCTGATACTGTAGGGCCGGGCGCAGCAAATATTTTGTTCAACCGCCGCAGATGCCGAAGCGCTTCACGCAATTCTTCTCCGCCCACGGAGAAGTCATCCATCAATTCTTCTTCCTTGGCACGACTGCCCAATCTTCTAAAGAAGGACATGAGCCTGCTCCTCCATTACCGATGTTATAGCTGGAACATAGGTGAATTTCATTAGTTCTGCCGTAAGTCCAGGCCCAAAAGCCATCGCTACGCCTTCCGTAGACAACTGTTCCAGCTTTTTCATATCCATACGCATCGCCTGAAGCACAAACAGAATTGTATTCGAGGACAAATTACCGTAATCTCTCAAAATATCCCGACTGTACTTCGTCTGTTCCGGTCTTAGACTCATGACTTCCTGTACAGAATCTACGATTCCTCGTCCGCCAGGATGGATCGCCCACAGTTCAGGAAGCTGCTCGCTCTGCAGCAAAAGACCTAACTCTTCTTGGAGATGGTTTCCCAGCAACTTCGGAATTCGGGGCGACAGATGTAGATCATATCCGTAATCAGCCACTTCCCAAGTCATGTCCTCCGTCGAATCTGGCAAAAGCACCGAATATCCGGTTCCCAAACTTAAGTAGTCTCTATGCCTCTCTTCAGGCGTGCCCACGATGGATGCGGAAGCTGCGTCCCCAAAGAACGATGCCGCAAACAGTGCTTCCCGATCCTTTACCGGCTGGAAATGAAGTGTGCACAGCTCCACGCAAACAATCAACACTTGAGAGCCTGGTGCACCCTGCACAACGTCACGTGCCATCTGTAAGGCTTTTAATCCTGCTGCACAGCCTTGAAAAATGAGCGGTAATCGATTCACACGAGCAGAAAGTCCAAAGTGTTGGATGAGCTGCACGTCGAGTCCCGGTAAATACTGCCCGGTGCAGCTGACCGTTATCATGTGAGTTATCGTTTCGGGAGAGATCCGCGCGTCCTCCATCGCTTCTTCCGCTGCCTTGATCGCCAGAGGGAGTGCTTCCCGCTGGTATGTATCCATTCGTTCCCGTGTCGTCGGAATCTCAGGCTGTTCACCCGAAGAGATATAACGACATTCATCCAGAGAGCCAAGATAACTCGGTTCCACGGTAAACCGTGTCTCTACACCGCATGATCTGAAAATGCGCTTGGCAAAGCGGGCCAGATCCGGTCGATCATGTAGTGAAGAAGCGATAAGCTCCGCGATTTCCGGCTGAGCTACCATGTGCGCAGGGAGAGCTGTCCCCATACCAAGGATGGCGATATCACTCGAGTTGTTTGGATTCATAATAACCTCCTGATTTTGGTTATGATTTCCTGTAATTAACACCTCTTACCCTTTATGAAAAGGTTGTAACCCCCAAAATGGTATTGATGCATATAAAATAACAGCACAGATGATTAAACCGTAACGTAACATCACTGTTTCTCAATGACGAGTTCTTAGCTATGACTGTATATTTTATTAAGATGCCTGCTTACTCAGAAGCCCTGTTTAGGGAACTTTAAAATTTCATAAAAAACACCTTCCAAGATGAATCATTCCGATGCAGATTGCATGCGGCTGTGATCATCTTTAGAAGGCGCTATATCTATTTTTATTCTATTTATATCTCGTTGACTACTTGTATGTTTCCTCATTCCAACATTAGATTAATCGATGATCCTTAATTCTTTCCAATCTTCAGCTGCTTTCGAATTGGATTCGACCAGTAATTTTAACGATACCCCGGTCAGGATCTCTCTCAAAGGATAATAGATCCTATTCTTCCACCTGATTTGTTTATCCGGATTTAGAGTGAAAGACTTGTCTTGATACTTCACGATGATTTCATTCTTACTGCGATCTACACTGCCATCGATCAGTTTCACTAACTCATCTACAGGAGTATAGATTGTAGAGTCCATCGCTCTGAATGTTCCTTGACCCTGGAATTGCATATATTCCCCTTGGTATTTAACTGGCACAGGATCATTAATGGTTAAATAATTGGCCAGGTCAAATGTATAAAAGTACTCTCTCTGACTTGAAGCGTTAATGACATTTCCGCTTCTGGAAGGTGTCATCAGATTAGAGCCAATGACTCGTAATGCACCTTTATTTAACAATCCAGATTGCATAATGTGATCCGTATTATTATTATTCACCCAACCCAGTCCGAAGTCAATCGCAGAAGATCCACCTGTCGTATTAATAGGGATCGTTTGGATTAGTTTCGCGGATGAGGTGTCAAATATACGGTATTCTTCCTTTCCAGGAACGCGACGGCCATTCTCCGTATAGTTAACCCAGAGTACAACATATTTCCCGTTAGGACTAAACTGCGCAACACCGAATATGTAATTCGCCTTAGCTGAATTGGATTCGAGTAATGTATGTGCCTTGCCGTTAATAATCAATTCGTGTTTGAACATTCTTTTTTGCTTCGTTTGCTTATACATTGTAGATGAAGTTAACATTTTCTTGTAGACGTAGTCATCCGTGTTTTTTTTTCTATAGGAACCTAGTCTGCGCTTGCTCCCATCTGGCCTGATCTCGTAAGAATATTCACCGGGATTGTCGACATAACCTCGGCCAGAAACGTAATATTTCCCTGGCGTAACATATAACGAACCTTTAGTTGGTTCTGGATCGAAATCATTATGAAATAACAAATTTGTTACATAAAGACTCGTGTGTTCGGAAGGTCTTTCTTTAGTTCTATGTATTAACTTATTCGTTGTTAATGAATATACGAGATACTCACGTGTTCCTTTTTCGACAACATACATGTTCGCATCTGGATAAATTGCATCAATTGTACCCGTAGATTTATTTACATTTCCTATTATGGATACCTTGTTAGAGCGACTATCGAATTTCAAAATTTGCTGAGTAGATCCAGTGTATAACGTGCTGTACCTAATCCAAGGGCTCTTTGTATTCGATCCATCTGCTTCACTAAAAGAATAGTCCTTTGATTTGTCTATAAAATCAATTACCGTATCTTCATGAGTAAACAGACCTGTCGAATAATCTACAATCGTCTTTCGAACGATAGGCTCTTTCGTTTCGTTCTGCGAATAAGTATGATACATCCATTGAAAATATATTTTTTGCTTTGCTCCAGCTTCTTCCTCACTAGCCATTGCTACTTTTCCTGGAAAGATGTAACCCCAAAAAAATAACAAAAATAGTAAGAATACTGTAAAATGACGTTTTTTCATCTTAATCTCCTGTCTAAAAGTAGTGTAAAAACTTTCAGTACTATTATAAAACTGAGAGATATAAGCTTACCAGGATCAACAATCCAGTTTATCTTGTGAATAAAGCCCTACATTAGGAAAATTCCTGCCTTTGTCACTACGAAAAGCCGCCTACCGACGGCTCCCCCTAAAGTTAACGTTTTTTAAACGCTAGCTTGGTTAAAAACACCCTTCAACTTGTCACTCATCAAATACCACGCATCTTCAGCCATCTGAAGATCGCCATGATGTGTAAAGCCGTGGACTGCTCCCTGGTATTCCTTAAGAGTCACGCTCACGCCACTTGCTTCCAACTTCGCTGCGTATGCACGTGCTTCCTGGGCTAGAGAATCTCTCTCAGCAGTAATGATCAGCGCTTCAGGCAAATTAGAGAGCGAATCGGCGAGTATAGGAGAAACTAGCGGATTCGAAGCATCCTCTGGTTTCATCAGATACATCGTATTAAAAGTCCTAGCCACATCGGCTGGAATCGCTTCTGGAAAACCAGGTTTCTCCGCCGGGTCTGTTGCCAGATCCAATACAGCATAATCGATAATCTGCAGCAAGATCGGGAACTCATTCCCACGTTCCCGATTAAGCAAACATACCGCCGTAGCCAGATTCCCTCCGGCACTGTGACCGCCAATAGCGAACATCGATACATTAGCAGAGAACTCATCTGCGTGAGTATGGACCCATTTCACCACATCGTAACACTCATAAACCGCTGTTGGAAATTTGTGTTCAGGTGCTAGCTTATAATCAATGTTCACAACCATACATCCTGCACGATCTGCAATTAAACGGCACCAGGGATCATCCCCGTCCGCTTGCCCCAGCACAAATCCTCCGCCATGCATGTTAAAGAACACGGGCAAAGTTAAAGCTGGTTCGTTCTGCCGATTGGGCACATATACCAGTACTCGCGTGTCTCCAGCCGAAGTGGGGATCATGTATTCTTTTACTGTAACATCATATGTAATACTTGGTTGGAGTCCTTGATCATTTCCCGAGCTATGCTGACGCATTTGTTGAACCATGGCAATCTGCTGCTGTTGATCCATTCCCATTCACTCCTTCGTCTTTGTTCCAAACGGGGATACTGACACCACTCCATGTGGCATCATTCATTCTATTCGCTCAGCGTCTCCTGAATCCTCTTTGGTAGCTTCTGCACGATCAGGTCATAGGAGTGATCAATCATGGCATATATGTCTTCGTCCGGCAGGGAGCCGTCGAGCATCACGGTATTCCAGTGTTTTTTATTCATATGGTAACCGGGCTTAACGGCCTTATGCTGCTCTCTCAGGTTCTCTGCAATAATCGGATCACATTTCAGATTCAAACGGCTGTGCTCTCCACTCCCTTCAAACAGAAGAGCAAACATTTTGTCCGCTACCTTAATTACGGCTGTTTCAGGCCCGAATGAAAATTCTTTAACGGCTCCTTTTTTGGCAAGACAATAATTCATCATGGTTTCCATCCCATTGCCCCCTATACACTTCATTCATCTGTCTTCCATTTTACCGAATGTATGTTTGGCTGTAAATGCAGTTCAACATTTAACAATACAAATAACAAAACAAAACCTCCTCCAAAATCGGAGAAGGCTCAATATATTGTCGTTCAGTTATGTGGCTTGGTCACTGCGCGTTTTGCCCCGGCGCTGTTGGCCCTGATAGGAGGCACGGCTTTTTGTTTTGCTGTGCTCCCCTTTAGGGGTTGTGCGAGATGTCTCTCCACCTTTGTAGGGATTCGACTGCTCACTACGTGCAGGACGTGAACCACTCGTATGGCGATCCTCGGCTCTGCTGCCGGATGCCATTTTATCCCGCTTGGTAAACCATTCGGACTTCGGCTTGCGAGCCGGATTTGTTTTGTTTTTAGCAGGCTTGCCGCCGTAAGCTTTGGAAGCCGGTTTCGTTGAGCTCATTTGTGCAAATGCAGGCATGTTTGTCATCGGATAAGGATGATCCTTCACCTCGGGAATCGATTTTTTGATCACTTTCTCGATATCTTTCAGGAAAGGAAGCTCATCCTTCTCACAGAACGAAATAGCCATCCCGCTTTTACCAGCTCGACCCGTCCGTCCAATACGGTGAACATACGTCTCTGGAATGTTGGGCAGATTGAAGTTGATGACATGAGTTAATTCCTCTACATCAATTCCTCTTGCTGCAATATCGGTTGCTACGAGCACACGCGTTACACCACTTTTAAAATTGTTCAGTGCCCGCTGGCGTTCGTTCTGCGACTTGTTGCCATGAATGGCCTGTGCCGTCACATTAATTTTAGCCAAATCCCGCGTAACCCGATCAGCCCCACGTTTCGTGCGAGTAAATACCAGTGCGGTAGCTATGGATTCATCCTGCAAAATATGATTCAACATGTTCTGTTTCTTGCCATGCTCCAGCAAATATACAGATTGTTTGATGCGATCTACGGTTGAAGAAACCGGAGTAATCTCTACTTTCACAGGATTCACCAGCAAGGTTTGCACCATCTTCACAATCTCTGGCGGCATCGTTGCTGAGAAAAATAAAGTCTGTTTTTTGTTTGGCATCTTGGCAATGATACGTTTCACATCGTGGATAAAGCCCATATCCAGCATACGGTCAGCTTCATCCAGTACGAGAATCTCCACCATTTTCAGATCAATCTGCTTCTGATTCACAAGATCCATCAGACGTCCAGGTGTAGCAATGACAATATCTGCCCCTTGCTGCAATGCACGCTCTTGCACCTTTTGAGATACTCCACCCACAATTGCAACCGAACGAATGTCGGTGTATCTGCTGTAGACTTTAATGTTATCAGATATCTGGATGGCAAGCTCTCGGGTCGGGGACAAAATGAGCGAGCGAATCGCACGAACGGACTTTGCCTTTTTATCTGCCGGCTTTCCTGAAGCCCCTTGTTTCCCTTGGCTGCTTTCACTCAATAACTGAATAATGGGCACCGAAAATGCTGCAGTCTTGCCTGTTCCCGTCTGGGCACAACCGAGTAAATCTCGGCCTGCAAGCACTGCTGGTATGGACTGCTCCTGAATCGGAGTAGGTTTGGTGTAATTAGCTCTTTTCAACCCTTCCAAAATCGGAGGGATAATGTTTAATTCCTGAAATGTCATGTTATCTCCTTCATTTACGCAAATCTCTACATAAAACGAATCTTTATGTCACACGTAACAGTTAAGGATAACATTTAAAAAGGATTCTGTATACTTTTTTGATATTTATTTAATGATAAGCCCCATTAACCCTGCAAAGATAGCCGCTTGATGCGGTGCAATGACACACCCAGCTAAATCTTCAATTGTAAGAACCAGAGCATCCAATTCACAATCACTCAGATCCATACCCTTCATTGCTGTTCCGGTAAACGTTACCTGATTCAGCTTGCATGCGCCAAATGTGATCTTCTGTAATTTCAAATAGGCAAAGTCAGCACCGATCAAGCTACACTCGGAATATTCAACCTGTTTGAGATGCGCAAACCGGAAATTACTATAGTCACATACACTCTGCAAAACGCTCACATTTTGCCACCTGCTGCCGGAAAAGTCCGTACCAACCAGCTTGCAATTCACCCACTCCGTGCGATGCATAAATGTATTTTGCAGATTCACATTGGAAAAATCACAGTGTTCAAACCGCACATCTGTAAATTCACAGTGTTCAAGTGAGGATTCCAGAATGGTTACATGCCGGAAGATAACGTTCTCAAATGCTGCCTTGCTCACTTCCTGCAAATCCAGCGTTATATTCTCTATCAACCTGTCTCTGTATTCTGTTTTTGATTCAAATGTATACATCGGCTCAGGTTCAAGCAAATGTTCCTGTAGCTTGGGTTTCTCTATTTTCATACTAGCCTCCTTTGATCGCAACAACTCGCAGCCTGGAAATATCCAGATTCCATTGCCCTTCATGGCAAAGCTGCGCTTCTACTTTCTTTTCGACATTCTCCATAATCATTTCCTGTTCATCTGGTTCAATATCCCGGAAAAGATACGAAGCAAAGCTGCTCAACCATTGGCGGACTCCCTGTTTCAAAGGTCTGATCGTATCCATATGTTGGATAAATAACACCCGGAATCCTTGCTGTTCAAGCAAACTTGAAAACTCTCCCACGGTAGGGTGATACCACGGGTTACGCCCTTCCCAACTGTATCCTCTTGCAAGTAACTCGTCCCGAACCGCATGAAGAAGGATCGCCGTATTACCGCTTCCTGCAAACTCAGTGACCAGACGCCCGCCTTCCTTCAGCGCCAATTGTATGGTTTGCACAACTGCCGGGGCATCGGACATCCAATGTAATGCGGCATGAGAAAAAACAGCATCATAACGCTCCGGCGTCTGATAATGACCAGCATCTGCTGTCTGAAAATCCAGTTCGGGATATTTCTCCATTGCCTGTGCAATGCTCTCTTCCGAAAAATCAATCCCGGTGGTGATCGCTCCGGTTGCCGCAATCTTAGCCGTTAGTGCGCCATTCCCACATCCCACATCCAGAATGCATTCTCCTGGAGATGGCTGCAACATCGATAATAGTGATTCAGACTGTATAGGGAGCTTCGATTGCATCGAGAGTATGGATTGGATTGATTTTAGAGGGTGTATAGAATGGTCCGATTCGTTGAACTGATTCTTATCCTGTGAGCCTTTTATTAAAAAAAGTTGCTCTTGCTCTTCGGTATTCATAACATCTCTCCTTTATATTAGAGACATAAAGTATCTTTAATAACTTAAATCAATCTGAGAGTGATGTCAATCGATTATTTAATAACGTATGTAATCTTATTTAATCCAATCATAGTTTAATCTAGTCTAGTCTGATCAAATTCTAAGATGAAACGTTCTTCAGATAATTTTACGCAAAAATAAAAAAAGGCGTGCCCTCAGGTTGCATATCACCTGCAAGACACCCCCCATTCTATTTTAGGCAGAATCCATGGCAAAAGCTGGCTTAATCTCCTGCAATAAGTTTGGAGAAGATTGGCGCTTATACGCCCCAAATAAGCTCTGTCATGATCGTTAGCGTTTAAGCCCTCATCCTATTCTCACCATTAAGCCTGTATCTCAAGATCCGTGCTTCACTTGCACTAGCACTTGCACGTTAGCTTTCCCTCGGGCTTGCACTTGCATTTCCACCAGCACGCTTACACCAGCACTTATACCAGCGCCACTGTCTGTAACTCGGCAACCGACTCAGCAGTTGTTTCAGTTTGAACTTGAAGCTGTTTCCCTTGTAACAGTTTTACAATATCACGCGTCAGCGCATCCACGTTTTCTTGGCGAGTCGCCCAACTGGTGCAAAAGCGAACCGCGCTGCGAGAGTGATCTACCTTTTCCCAGAATGTAAACGTATAGTGCTGACGAAGCTGTTCCAATAAAGAATCTGGCAGAATCGGGAACTGCTGATTCGTTGGAGAAGCATACAGGAATTCCACCCCGTGCAACACAAGCGTATCATGAATTCTCAAAGCCATATCTACCGCATGACGCGAAATATCCAGATACAAACCGTCTTCAAACAACGTTTCAAACTGTATACCAAGCAATCTGCCCTTAGCTAGCAGGCCGCCTTTTTGCTTCATAATATAACGGAAGTCCCGCTTCAACGTGTCATTCAAAATGACCACCGCCTCGCCCATCAATGCACCAATCTTGGTTCCGCCAATGTAAAACACATCGCACAAGCTCGCAAGATCTGCCAACGTCATATCACAATCTCTGGATGCAAGAGCGTAACCCAGACGCGCTCCATCGATAAAAAATGGCAGACCACACACTCGGCTCACCGCATACAACTCTTCAAGTTCAGCTTTGCTGTACATCGTGCCATATTCGGTCGGTTGAGATATGTATACCATGCCAGGCTGTACGCTGTGCTCCGGTGACGATTCCTGCTTGTGAGCATCATAGATCGCTTGAACTTGTGCAGCGGTGATTTTGCCATCCAGACTCGGAGCCGTGAGAACTTTATGTCCTGTCGCCTCAATCGCACCTGTCTCATGAACAGCAATATGACCGGACACCGCTGCAATGACACCTTGATGTGGACGGAGAATAGAAGCAATCACCGTTGTATTGGTCTGCGTACCTCCGACGAGAAAATGTACATCTGCATCGTCGTTTCCGCATGCCTGCCGAATCAACAAACGAGCACGCTCACAGTGAGCATCTGTGCCATAACCACTCGTTTGCTCCATATTAGTCTCTATCAATCGCTGAAGAATGCGTTCATGTGCACCTTCGTTATAATCACATTCAAATCGTATCATCGTGCCCTCTCTCCTGCCTTCTTGTTCAACTTCTCTTGGATGTTCATCATGGAGGTATAGACCTCTTGAATCTCTTCTTCACTCAGGTTCTGCATTAATTTCAAAATCTGCTGATCGGATCGGTCATTCAGTTCATCAAACAGCACCTGCCCTTTGTCCGTCAGACGAATCAGACTAACCCTGCTGTCTTCAGTAGAATCCACCTTAATGAGCAGCCCTTCCTTGGCCAGCTTGTTCACAATGCGGCTCATGTAGCTGCGATCAATCGAGAGTGTATCGACCAGATTGTTTGCAATGCTTTCGCCCCGCATGCCAATCTCGATGATGACCCGTACTTCGGCAAAAGAATACCCTGTCCCGAGAATATGCTTATCAAGCACCCCGAGTATATTCGTATAGAAACGGTTAAACCGTCGTATATCCGCCAAAACTTCCGGTAGAATATGCTGAGAGTTCATCGCGAAGCCTCCCTGTTAGTGGACAATGTCAACATTATAATAATCAAGTTTGTGGACAGTGTCAACATTATTTTTCCATATTACATTTAGAACATACCTGTCAGCAATGCAATACAACTGTATGTGGCGTAGCACAGAACTGGTCAAGTTCATTCACACCTCCCAGTGAATCATTCACCTTAGTACAAAGGGTATTTCTATACACTTTGTACTTGATTAGGCGCAAAAAAGCCGCGCAATGCGCGGCTCTATTACTCAAATTACTCAACGAACTTGGCGAAGCATCCTACGAGTGATTATGTTGAACTTGATGCAATCGGCTATAGATGCCTCCGGCAGCAACCAACTCTTCATGATTGCCTTGTTCAGCGATACCATCGGTATTCACCACAATAATGCGATCCGCATTTTTAATCGTAGTCAGTCGGTGAGCAATCACCAGTGTTGTTCTGCCAACAGACAATTCGGCAAGAGATTGCTGGATGAGTGCTTCCGTTTCCGTATCCAGAGCAGATGTCGCTTCATCCAGAATCAGAATGGGCGGATTTTTGAGGAACATACGGGCGATGGACAAACGTTGCTTTTGCCCTCCAGAGAGCTTGACTCCACGTTCTCCAATGATTGTATCCATGCCGTCCGGCAGGCTCAGAATCAAATCTTCCAATGAAGCACGGCGGGCCGCCTCCCAGATCTGATCCTCGGTCGCCGTCAGGTCGCCGTAAGCAATGTTTTCTTTAATCGTGCCTGAGAAAAGAAATACATCCTGTTGTACAATCCCAATATGTTTGCGTAGCGATTGCAGCTTAATATCACGAATGTCGACGCCATCTACTGTGATTCGGCCTTCCTCTACCTCATAAAAGCGCGGAAGCAAGCTGCAAATCGTCGTTTTCCCTGCACCCGAAGGCCCTACAAATGCTACCGTTTCCCCCGGACGAACCGACAAACTAATTTGATTCAGAATACGCCGGCTGGACTCATAACCAAACGACACATTTTCGAAGCGAATATCGCCCTTCACCTCACGCAGTTCAACCGCATCGTTGCGATCTGCAATCTCAGGCTCGGTGTCAATGATCTCCAGATAACGTTTGAAACCTGCAATCCCTTTTGGGTAGCTCTCAATTACGGCATTAATCTTCTCAATCGGGCGGAAGAAAATATTCGACAAGAGCAGGAATGCCATAAAATCGCCCATGTTGATTCTGCCGTCAATGTAAAACCACGCTCCGCTGATCATCACAAACACGGTAACAAGACGCATCATCATATAACTGACCGAGATGCTTTTTGCCATCGTTTTATACGCGAGCAGTTTGGTTAGACGAAAATTAGCGTTATCTTCAGCGAACAGCTTTTTCTCATGCTCTTCATTGGCAAAAGACTGAACCACACGCATCCCACCTACGTTATCTTCAATCCGTGCATTGAAGTTACCTACATCACCGAAGAGTCTCCGGTACGTCTTGGTCATCCGTCCACCGAATATGATAATAACCCACGCCATAATCGGGATAATGATAAACGTCAACAAAGCCAGTTCCAGATTAATATTGGCCATCAGCCAGAACGAACCAATCAGCGTCATCACGGCGATAAATACATCCTCTGGTCCATGGTGAGCTACTTCGCCAATATCGTTAAGGTCATTCGTGAGATGACCGATCAGATGCCCAGTTTTGCGATTATCAAAGAACCGGAAAGAAAGCTTCTGCAGGTGAGCGAACATTTTCTCCCGCATACTTGTTTCAATGTTAATCCCCAGCATATGCCCCCAGTATGTAACGACATAGTTCAATACCGTATTCAGTGCGTAGATGGATAATAATACGATACAAGCAAGTAAAATAAGTGGCCAGTCCTGTCCTGGTAGCAGCTCATTAATGAATTTACTAACAGCAAGCGGAAATGCCAACTCCAGCAACCCCGCGAATACAGCACAGCCAAAATCGATCAAAAACAGTTTTTTATACGGTCGATAATACGAAAAAAAACGACGAAGCATTTCGATTCACACTCACTCTCCATATTCATATTCGGTCTATACAGTGTATACCATTCTATACAGTCTTCCAAAACATGTAAACCTATTCTCGTTTATCTATAACTAAAAGCCTTCTCCATATCATAGAGAAGACTTTTTGTATGTTATTTCTGCGAATACGATCGAACGATGGAGATGATCGAATGATTTACTTCGTTTTTTACTTTTTCAATGAAACTTCAAATAGAGAGCCAGCCTCACCCGCAAATACAATACGGCCGTTTTCGGGTAAGACTACCTCATTCTTACTACTAATTACAGTGTGATTAATACAAACACCTGTCTGGTCATATACTGCAAAAGCTCCTTTTGCAGGCATCTTCACCGTCATGATCTTACCTTTGGCTGCTGCGGGTACCG
The DNA here is from genome assembly GCF_051136285.1 of Paenibacillus amylolyticus. Taxonomy (GTDB): domain Bacteria; phylum Bacillota; class Bacilli; order Paenibacillales; family Paenibacillaceae; genus Paenibacillus; species Paenibacillus amylolyticus_F. The sequence continues at coordinate 721,415 of NZ_CP194938.1, forward strand.
AGAACCATCTGGCATTAGCATCTGGCTGAATGGTTATCTTGGATTGCTTGCCTGCATAAAGTACTTTAACAATCTCTTCACTTGCGTATTCATAGCCTGTTAAATTAATATACTCCATACCATTTTTCCTGGAAAAGTAGATATCCCTCGCATCCCTGCCAGCCATACCGGGAATCTGAAGTTGATTCACTGCATGGTCGGCTCCAACAATTTTGTGGTTGATCATATACCCCGGAACCCCATTCACTGTATACAATGGAATAATGGTTGAAGCATGCAGATATACCGTGGAGCTATATTTTTCATTCATCAAATAATACTTTTTCCCTTCACGCTGATCCCATGCCGCCTGAATATCTTTGGGCAATGGATTGTTTTCGAGCTTTTGTGCCGTATATTCCGAGAAAGCAAGTTGTCCTAACCCAGGTACAGAAAGATAGGATCGAGACCACAAGTAAACATGACCGTTCGACTCTTCAACAAATTTTAATTTTTCTGTGCCTTCCTTATTCACAAATGTTCCATCCGACGTGTAGAAGTACTGACTCGAAGGACTATTCGGAACGATTTGGGGAGTAATCAACAGTTCTCCGGCAGTGTTCACATCCACTTTCGATACGGAGTTATTTCCTCCATAAAATCCTGCATACTCAGACATCGCTTTTGGCATATCAGCTTTCACAGGTACGCCGAACGATTTAACCGGCTTGCGTTCTTGAATTATACCTTTGTTCTCGAGTGCGCTAAGTAACAGTTCGCTCGCTATGAATTGATCGAGTGCGCTCGAACCTCCTGAAGAAGTAACGGCTGCAGCCAAATTATGCTCTGGAAGTACGACCAGGGATGAATGATAGGATACGGTATCCCCACCCTTCGTAACAGCCTTGATACCGTAGTCACTGAATGGGAACAAGTCCACACTATCCCACCCTAATCCGTAAGATATAGAAGTATCACTCTCTTCTGGCCACATGCCTCTTTGGTATTCTTTTTGCTCCATCGCTTCTACCGACTTGTTGGAAAGAATCCCTTGAACCTCACCTGTGAAGATTTGTGAAAATTTCACCAGATCCTTAGCGGTGGAATATATACCTCCGGTAGCGATGATATTATAATTCTCTTGTGGAAGCTGACCCTCATACAAAGGAGAATAAATTGCCGCCATTTCTGCCGAGTTGACTACATCCTGTGGTGTTTTGGTGTGATTCATGTTCAGAGGCTCTGTAAAATATTTGTGTATATATGCTGTAAAGCTCAACCCACTGACTCTCTCAACCAGAAGTTCAGCCAATGTAAATGCATCGTTAGAATATACCGAATACGCTCCTGGCTCTGCCTTCAAATTCTGTGTCGCTAGTTGATCCAAGAAAGTATCATGTGCAAATGTATCATTATCCCCATACATTGTTGCATTGTGGCTTGAAGTACCAAGAAGACCAGCCGAATGATTCAACAACATGCGTGGTGTGATTTGTTTGTAGCGAAGATCTTTCATCTTAAATTCTGGAATATAGTTCGTCACGGGCAGGTCCAGATTCACCTTACCTTCATCCACAAGCTTCATAACAGAAGCTGCAAGAAACATTTTACTTGTTGATCCTATGCCGTAGATCGTATCCGATGTTAGAGGTACTTTCCCATGCTGGTCATTCTTGCCTGTCTGTCCAGAGACTATAATCTCTCCCTGATCGATAAGAGCGAACTGCACACTTGTTGTCCCGTATGTTTCGGTTAATAACTGGGCCTTTTCCATCACCGTTTTCTTGGTTGATTCATACGTCAGGTCACTGCTCTTATTGACATCTGGTGCAGCCATAACAGTCCATGGAGTCAACAGCATCACCAGACTCAACATAGCAATTGAAGTCCGTCTTTGGACTACTTTCTGGAGCAAACTCTTGCCTTTGTTCCTTTTTTCTTCTGTTTTCATTTCATAACACCTCCGACTCTATAAATTTCACTTCAGGATAACTGTCATTTGGTCCTTCGAGCAGTTTTCCACCCGTTTCTTTCAAATGTTTATTGAAAAAATCAAGTACATACTGATTAACGATCCACGAGCCTCTTTTGCCATCGATATCTCCCGTGATGCCCGTCAGTTTAATCAACGGTGAATAGAATTGAAGATCCGTGAAATTGAAATGTTGGGTTCCTTCTACATAAATCACATTTCCTTGATGATGGATTACATTTTTCATAATGTTCAGCTCATCTGTAAGTTGTTTAATCACTTCGTTATCTGAATCTGTATTGTTTTTAAACTCTTCCAACCATGCCTTGAAAACTCCTGATCTGATGAACATAAACGGCTTATTAATAACGTCTCGATTCTCCACTTCGTATAGTGAGCCATCCATATTAATTCCGGCCTTAATTCTGTTATCTAAATAAGTGGTGTTAAACGCTGTAGCACCCCCAAACGAATGACCCATTGCGCCCATATGATTTAAATCTATCTTTCCTTGGAATTGACTCTCGATTGCGCCTGAATTCAGCTTTTCAATCTGATCCATTACAAACTCCACGTCTTGTGTCCATATTTCCCCGATTTTTCTACGGTCGTCAATGGTTTTCATCTTGGTTCTATAATCCGTTACACGTCCATCTGGAAAAATAGTAGCAAAGGTGTTATACGTATGATCGATGGTTACCACAATATAACCATGACTGGCCAGATTCTCGGCCTGTGATGCATGTAAAACCCTGCTGGTTCCCATGCCATGGGATAACAGTACTACAGGATAAGGACTTGTTGAGGGCAATATTTCTACATCTTTATATGAGTTCGTTTTACTATACTTCCAGTAATCAAACACAAAGTCAGGCAGGTTTAAAGAATTAGAGTATGTCTGAACATACTTCTTGAACATTTCCTTATCTTCAGGGAAAAGAAATTCACGCTTGTTGTTATCTTTATTTTCAGTAGGATACCAAATCTGAATCATGAGTTCCCTTTTATCACCCTGCTCCTCAGTGAGGACCTCATCTCTGCTTGAATCCGTCAAATGAAAGGTTTGAGTGCCCACTTTCTCTGGTCCATCCGGTTTAGACAAATGAAAGACAGGCAAGTACACCATCAAACAGACAGATAATGCCATTAGAATAATGATTAACGAGGCTGTACTGTATTTCAACAGCTTCCCTGTTTTGATAGTCATACTCTTCTTCACGCGCTTGAATAGAACGATGAGTATAAGCAGGACCGTCAGGATATAGATCAACAGCATCTGCCATCTGTATCCCTCAGCCAACAATTGAACTACGAACAAAATGCCAGTAACCACGCCAAGAGCCACACCTATTTTCTGTGCATTTCTTTTAATAAACCATAAATCAATAAACAGAGTGAAACAGGATAACGTTAAAAGTATTTCAAATAATCTCATTTAGATCCCCCTCTTTTTTAATAGCCCCACTTCATCGAGTGTTAGATCCATGTACATGTATTGACCTGGCTTAACCAAATATTAATTAATGAACATGTACTGTCCGTGAAGGTTATATGAACAGAACATGAACAAACTAAAAATGCTACGTTTCACATACAAGCGAACTTGTACATGAACGTAGCAAATTAGAATTGGAGCATTGCCTAACATTATAAGTAATCAACAAACATGACATGGCAAGACGGCTATTCTGCCATTGGTGGACTGATTGGCAAGGTGATTATAAATGTTGTTCCTTGGTCTACCTTACTTGCCACCTTAATATCCCCTTGATGTAACGAAACAATTTGTTTGGTGATCGCAAGCCCCATTCCGCTGCCGTCATATTTACGGCTATGTGAACGATCAGCCTTAAAGAAGCGCTCAAATATACGCTTTTGATCCTCGACAGGAATACCAATGCCATTATCCGATATCCGCACGGTTACATTCCTGATATCCCGTTCCATCCTGACGTGAATTAAACCGTTATCTTCTGAAAACTTAATCCCATTGCTGATAATGTTGGTCCATACCTGATTCAATTGATCATGATCCGCCTTGACTTGAACCTTCTGTAAATCAAGCTCAAACCGGATATTCCGGGCAGACCATTGAGGCTGTAATGCAACAATAACCCGCCTGATCTGCTCACCGAGATCACGAGTTGCGAGTTGCAGCTGATGGGATTGTGACTCAAGCATACTGAGTTTGAGCAGACTATCACTCATTTTAGACAACCGTTTCGCCTCTGAGATAATAATGTCGAGATACCGTCCTCGTTCCTGATCCGGTAACTCTACCTTCTTCAACGCTTGAGCATATCCTGATATGGAAGTGAGCGGTGATTGTACCTCGTGTGAGACGTTGGCTACAAAATCTCTTCTCATCTGCTCCAGCTGCTGCAGATCCTTCATCATATCTTCGAAACTGCGAGCGAGTGTGCCTAGTTCACTAGATTGCTTGATGTTCAGCTTTACATTGAAATCACCTGCTGCGATACGTTTGGTTGCCTGAGTCAATGTTTTGATCGGTCTTACCAGATACATGGAAGCAATCAAAATGATCAGACTACCGGCGGCCAGAGATGAGGTGGCAAAGATCGTACCCCATTGGATCACGGCTGCAGCAGCGGGCGGCGACAAGGTTTCCAGAAACATGGCTCGAGTTCCATTGCTCGTCCGGACTGGCAATCCCAGCAGAACTGTGCCCAGACCATTCGGTGTCGCCTCGACTACTGCTCCTTCGAGTACCTTCTGAAGCTGCTCTTTCGTCACTGAAATCGGGTTATGATCAATAGCCTTCCCGTACGTTTGGAACTGTCCTGACGGCTCATACATCCGAATATAGTATAAATCGAGTTGCTTCATTTTGTTGACGAATGCATCCGCTTCGGATAACGGCAGCGTTTTGTATATCTGTACAACATCCTGACCAAAGTTACGTATATTGATATGTGAATTTTCATTGAGCTGATCTTCAAAAATCCAGGTGGACAAGAGGAAAGCAAATACGGTCCCTGCAATTACAGAAACCAGAAAAGTCACAACGACCCGGATGTACAAAGACTTAATCATGCTTGACCTCTAACCGATATCCCAGGCCACGCACGGTTTCAATCTGAAAATCTGAAGTCGTCGCAAAACGTTCGCGCAAACGTTTGATATGTACATCAACCGTCCGATCATCCCCTGTGTAATCCAGCCCCCAGATCTGATCGATCAATTGCTCCCGCGTATAGACTTGTCCCGGCGTTCCGGCCAGCTTGTACAACAATTCAAATTCCTTGAGTGGTAAAGTTAACGACTCTGTACCCAGAATAACTTTGTAACTCTGACGATCCAGTGTAACGTCCCCAAACTGTATCATGTGTGTGGAGCCAATCTTGTAACGTTTCAGCAAAGCTTTCACACGTACAGTTAACTCCAGAGGGTCAAACGGTTTCGTTAAATAATCATCCGTTCCCAGCTCGAAACCTTTCACCTTTTCCCAAGTCTCACCTCTTGCTGTTAACATAAGTAAGGGGAGATCTGCGTTCATTTGTCTCAATTCTCTGCACAAGGTCCAGCCGTCCATAATCGGCATCATGATATCCAGTACCACCAGATCAATGGAGCGTTCCTTGTATAACGTGAGCGCCTGATGGCCGTCCACAGCCTCTACGGTTTCGAATCCGTCATTTCGCAAAAACAAACAGACAAGCTCACGAATATTCGCATCATCGTCTGCAACTAATATAGTAGCCATATGTTTCTCCTTCTGGGGATAAACTTGTCGTTATCCATTGATAACGACAGTTCATTAATTTAGTTCCTTCGTCATTTCATTCGGGTGCCCTTCGCTTACTCCATGTCCTTCAGGGATATTGTAAACATCCTATGTTTTTTCATCACTCCCCGAATAGGTACATCGTGTGTGCCGCTCTCCTGAAAGCCCGCTTTTAGAAGCACACGAATGGAACCCGTGTTGTCTGGAACAGCCCCAGCCTCCACTTGCGTAATTCCCGTCTCATGTTTGGCAAAAAGAAGCACACGTTTCAACGCTTCGCTCATATAACCTTTACCTTGATGGAGCCGATCCGTTGCGTAACCGATTACCCATTTTTCTGCACCATTCAGTTCAATTCGAAACAGTGAAGTTTCACCCGCTAGTTCATCTGTATCTTGAAGAAAAATGCCGAAAGAATATCGGGTTCCTTCTTTTGCTTGCTCTACCCATTTCTCAATCAACTGAGTCTGTCCGTCCAGACTATAAAATGCTTCATCTCGTTCACTGGCCGTTATGCTCTCAATTTCTTCTCGGTTGCCTGCCTGAAATTCCTGAAGCAGCGAAGCGTCTTCTATCGTCCAAGCTCGGATATAAATTCGTTCCGCCTCATATTTCATATTCAATCATTCCTTACCTTTTATTCAGACTCTCTAATCCACCATCTCATCCAAAACGGTCTCGAGTTCTTCAAGCTGTGCTGTCAGCGAATTCACATGAGTTCGTGCGTCTACAAACTTTTTTGTCAGAGCTTCTGCTTCCTCGTTCTCTAAGATTGCTTCTTCCTCCTGCGATTCAGATTTAATCTTATTCCATTCTTGCTCATATCGCCTTAACTTGTCAGAAGCAACTTGTCGCTCCTCTTTTACTAGATCGATCTGCTGTTCCAAATGCAACATATCGGACAGACTTGCTCCACCTGATAAACGCTGTGAATATGTCAAGTTCTCACCTCTTTAGGCAGCTATTTATTCCACACTTATCTCAATGGCTTTACTTACATCATACGCTTCGATGTTGATCTCCGGTTCCATATCGAGTGACAACCTCGCAAGTTGACTGCCAATATAAGGCCCCATGGTCAGACCCGAAGCACCGAGTCCGTTGGCTGTGATCAGACCTGACCATCCCGGAACCTGTCCCATGACCGGTAGAAAACCCGGCGTGAACGGGCGAAAACCAACACGAACCTCATCCATTGTACAGTTTGCAAGATCAGGTGCTAACTCCAGTCCTTTGTTTAATACTTCCTGCATACCTCCGGCAGTAATTCGTGTGTCGTATCCCTCGACATCATTTTCATGTGTAGCGCCAATAACCATCTTCTGATCTGCAAACGCTAGTAAGTATTGATCTGAAGGCGGCATAATTACAGGCCAACTCCCTGTGTTTTGTTGATCAGCAGCACGTAAATGTACAATCTGAGCCTTCTGATAATGGACTTTAAAATGAATCCCCAGCGGTTTCAGCAATTCATTCGCCCATGCACCAGCACACACCACAACCTGATCCGCTACATATTGCTCCGTTTGCACCTTAACACCAGTTACATGTTCGCCCTCAGAGAGAAGCTCCGCTTCGCCCTCAATCACACAAGCCCCGTGCCGCTGTGCAGAGCGGATCAACGCATCACGTAGCGCTCTCCCATCCACCCGGGCAGCGCCGCTGATATGTACAGATGAATAACCTTCCCCAAGTAAAGGAAAACGTTCACGGGTTTCTTTTTCATTCAGACATGTAATCGCTCCAATCTCGGGCGCATCTTCCCTCCGCAGTTTGGCCCGTTCCACCATCTTGTTAATCTTGTCCAGATCTGTATGAATGCTGAGTGCACCTGTCTGCGCATATCCGGTCTCGGTTTCTCCATCCCGCTCTAACTCAGCAATAAGCTGAGGGTAATAACGCGCGCCCGCCTTGGCAAGCTGATACCAGTCCTGATTCCGGCGTTGTGACAACCATGGACAGATGATACCAGCAGCCGCATCCGTGGCCTGCCCTGCATCTTTCCGATCAATAAGCAGCACTTCCGCTCCTGATTTTGCTAAATGATAAGCCGTAGATGAACCTAATATTCCCGCTCCGACTACGATGATTTTATTCATGCAAGTATCCCTTTCCTTCGTCCATTCATTCACATAGCGTAACCTTTTTCACATTCTGTTGGCAAGCTGAGTCACACGGATACCGTTTTCGAAAAACAACATTCAAGACGTTAACAAATTTAAAACAATCCCAAATATGTAATATAATTCTTTCTAGGTTTCTTTCATGCTCTAATCATGTTACCTGCGCACAAGACCTTTAACGAAAAGAGGAATAATTCAACGATGCCGAAACCTAACATGGGAAATCTGCTGGAGCCCGATATGCCTCTCGTGATTACAGGGCAAAACCGGTTGACCGTTAATGAATTAATGGATTGGAGCGACCATTCACGGGATTACACCATTGTACAGTGCATCGGAGGAACAGGGAGAATTGCAGCAAAGGATCTTGAGTTGTCTGTACGCAAAGGAACAGCACTTATCATGTTTCCAGAGGTACCCTATCGTTATAACAATTCTGACACTACATTACAGTTCGATTGTTTGTCATTTAATGGCTATATTTTGCCGCGTTTTCTGCACTCCTTGCAGATCGGGGAGCTGCGCGCCTTCAAACCGGATGGCATGCTTGGCCTCCTGTTGCGTGAGATCACACTGGCACTCCAGTCCCGTCACAAGGATTATATCTGGCATGGCTCTATGCTGCTCTATACATTTTTAGTCAGGTTAACCATTGAGGCTGAACGTTATAGCACTTATGAGCGCACAGAAGCACGATTGCGACTGGCAGAACTCGTTGCTTTTATGAAACAATACTATCAGCAAGACCTTTCCCTCTCTATATTGGCCGAGAAGATGAACGTGACCGAGCAGCATTTGAACCGGATATTCAAGAAGGAGTTTCATATGACACCGCTTGAATACCTGGTTCGTTATCGCTTGCTCAAGGCCAAAGAAATGCTGGTGCAGCAGAAAGATGTAACGGCACATGAGATTGCCAGAGCTGTCGGTTTTAACAGTGCAAGTTACTTTGGTTCTGTATTTAAAAAATATGAAGGAATCTCACCTATCGAGCTACGCAAGCAATTTCAAGAATAGAGGAGCTCCATACTTATCTCAGCCAGCGAGGTTAACCGGCGTTCATGCTTGGGAAATTGCAGCTTGCGCGTAACCTCGTTTGGCACGATATAACAACGGATACCTGCGGCATTTGCCGCCTTCAATCCGTTCGGCGAGTCTTCAAATACAATTGCTTCGCTGGTTTTGACGCCAAGACTTTGCAAGGTCAGAACATACAGTTCAGGGTCTGGCTTCACTCTTTTTACATCCTCTGACGTATGAATGATATCAAAATAGTGCAACAAGTCCAGTTTCAGCAAATATCCGTGTACCCACTCCCGTGTTGAACTGGATGCAACGGCCAGCTGAATGCCATGGTCTCTGGCCAATTGAAGCAGTTCAAGCACCCCAGGAAGAATAACAGCTTGTCCCAAATATGCTTCGTATTTCTGTTCAGAGAGCAATTGCATACGCTCGTGATCGATTTTTCGTTGCAGTGCCTGCTCCAGATATTGATAGGGATGAAATTCTTCGAAGGACGTCCCCACGTTTTTCGACCAAAGGTCCAGCTGCAGTTCAACCCCGTGTTCTGCATAGATGTCGCGAAATGCATAGTACCAAGGCGTCTCTGTATCGACAATTAATCCGTCAAAATCAAAAATGAGTGCTTTTACCATCCCTATGCCTCCCTCACCAATGGTGAAGAGACGAGTCAGAAGCGGGCAGTCAAGTCCGGCTGGGTCATGTTTACGGATAAAAAGTGGCACGTACAACCTGTTCCCGTTGGAGACTGTGCAACAACTCCGGCTCGAATCTCCCCATCCATCGGCATACCGAAATAACGAATTAACTTCCATTCTTCCCCATTCGGGGAGTAAAAGAAGGACAGGCATCCCTCCACTTTTCGTATACGCAGGTAAGGATCAGATACAGGAACCTCAGTAGAGTTACAATCATCGGATGACCCATCACGCGTGACTACAGACACAATCGTTGCTGCTTTACCATCATATTCAAAACATAGTTTGCACCAGTTTCGCTCATCGACCATGACCATCAGGCAACCTGAATCATATTGATGTTTCATATCCACCGTCAGCTGTGTGGTCATCTCGAAATCACCGGATACGGGCAAGGACAGGAACGGGGCTGTCGCCCGAATATGCTTGCCTGCCGGGTCTTGGAAAAAGTCAGAGTCTGCCTGCGCCTCTACGATCAGCCCACCTTGATCCGTATATGACCAATTGTGCGGCTCATTCATCCAGCTCAGATGCTCTCTTGCTTCCGTTGTCATTACATTCATCATTCAAACCTCCCAAGGATATCTGCATTCAACTGTATTTTCACCGTTTTATATATTCGGCTAATATACAGAAAAGCCCTTCTTCTACATATTTTTGTAGGGTTCGATCACTTGGGAGTGCTGCTGCGGATCATGTAAGAACAACATGATAATTATCAACACGATGTATAATGCGAGAATGACGCCGAATAGAAGAACCGGATTATGATGATACAACAGCCCGGTCAAATAGCCGGAAGGGATTGCCGTCAACGTCATCACTGTCTGTACAGCTGAGAACATGTCCGCCTTCTCATGTGTACCCAGTCGGTTCATCAGTAACGAATCACGATACGTTTGCAGAATGAAGTTTCCCGCTGCAAGCACAGTAAGGGTGAAAAACAGCATCAGCATATTCCCGGCCGGTATCAGAAGAAATAACACGGCGCCCGCGGTACTGAGCACAATGGAAAAGCTCACATACTTCTCTTCCGACCTCCGCTTCAGGCGTGGAAGAATAACCAGATATAACAACATGACTGTAACAGCGGTCACGACCGGAATAAATGAAATAATACGATCATCAAAGCGCAACTGCTCTTTGAAATAAATAACCTGAAAGAAATTCAATTGCAGCACGAGATTGGATAGCACTGTAATTAAAATAATAGGAAATAATCTGCGCTTGTAGAACGATCCTGCAAACAGACGCAGGCTATCGCCAAGGCTGCGAAGTACACGGGTCTTGCTGTGTATACCCATGAGCTCTTTGCCAACTTCAGTCTCGTCCGTGTAGCGATTACGAATGAAAAACATCGCTGTCATCAACAGGCCGCCCACAAAATAAATGCTGGCCAGTGTTGGCACAATGCCAAAATCTGCAATCACAACACCTGCAATTGGCGTAAGTACTCCCGCACCCGTAATGATCATATTCAAAATGGCAAACACCTTGGATCGTTTATGTTCCTCCACGTCCTCGATGATCAGGCAATTGAAAGACACCGTGACAAACTTTGATGTCGCATTGAGCAAATACGCAATAAGGAACAGCCAGAAATTTTGTGAAAACGCCCAGATCAACATCGGCACACTCCAGGCGAGCAAGTCAAAGATCAGCGTCGTTCGTTTACGTCCCAGCTTGTTGGTCACAGACCCTGCAAACAGCTGAAATATGAAGGCAAAATAAAGATTCACCGAATTAATGATACCAATCTCAATGTCGGCCAGGCCGGCTTCTTTCATATATAAAGGGGCGTAGAACAACACAATCGTTCCCGGAATGGCCCATACCGGCTCAAGTAAAATGGAATACCGCGGATTTCTCGGCAAATCCCGAAGCAGCTTCACTCCATATCCCTTCTTTCTCTCTGCGAATCTCCACAACCTTACAGGATCAGAGCCGTTTTCACCGAATTCATTGGCAGCTTTTCACCACTACGCAGGTCATAACCGATCGTGCCATTGAATGCCTGCTCATAATCCGTCAAATATTCTTTGGCCGTTACCATCTGCTCCAGTTCAGGAATGCTTTGTGCGAATTTCAACGCTGTGCTAATCATGGAGTGTACAGCTACTGCACCAATGATACTGATTCCATCGTTAATGACATGGGTTGATTTAAAAGTTACTTCGTAGCTGTCGTCATATCCCATGGGGATAATCCGTCCGCCTTTGGCAATCAGCTCAAGTCCGACATGAAGCTGATTCCCTACAGCATCCACGATAATGTCAAACTTTTTGTTATTGTTGATCTCGTATACCTTCTCCAGTGTTAGATCCTGCGGGTAGTACACATGATCCGCGATACCTTCTGCAAATTGTTTGCGATAAGGGTCAATTTCCGTACCCACCGTGAGTCTTGCCAATCGTTTACTCACAAGCTGGCACAGTGAACCAATGGCACCTGAACCAAGTACGAGCACAGAGTCACTGGGCTTCACGCCTGCTTTCATGAAGGTTTGCAGCACACACCCCAGAGGTTCAATCATCATTGCCGTTTCCCAGCTCATGGAATCCGGGATGGGATAGATATATTTTTCGTCCCCGACAAAATATTCGGCAAAAGTCCCATGTGTGGTCATCCCTACCTGATAATCATCGAAATTCTCGCAGTAAATGAACAAACCTTCACGACAATAAGAGCAGTAACCGCAGGATTGGGTTGGGTCAACGAGAACCCGGTCTCCTACCCGAACGCCACGTACTTCCTCCCCCACCTCAACAACGGTTCCAACGCCTTCATGACCGATAACCGTTCCTTTGTTTGCAGGTACTTTACCTTTTACAATGTTCAGATCCGTGCCGCAGATACCTGATCCATAGATTTTCACTTTGACCTGATTTGCTTTCTGAATGCCAGGCTCCTCAATCTCTTGCAGTTCCACCTGTTTTAAATCCTGATATACGAGTGCTTTCATAGAAAAACCTCCTGATTTATTAGGTAATTTATAATTTATTGTTCAGACAATTCCAGATTGGCATATTTCAGATGCTTCTGGTTCTCTTTCCAATCAGACAAAATCTGAAGTAGCGCCTCCTCCACCCAGATCAATTCCTCCCGTGTGTGGGTATCGGAGAAGATAAAGTAACCTTTGGTGAAGATGCCATAGTGAGCCATTCTTTTCACAACAAATTCACGGAACGGGTCGGTCTGAAAGTTTTCCTCTTCAATGGAGTGAATGTAAAAACTTGCATAGGTACCTCTTAGAGCTAACTGCTCGGTAAGACCTAACAGCACAAGTTCGGATTCCAGTTGTTTCATGATCCGAGTTGCAGGTTCTCGCCATGTCGGCCACACTTTTGTCTTTTTCATCAACCTTTCACAAGCAATAGCGGCCGCGAGAGCTGTTGTCTCACTGGAATGAGCATTGCTAAACCGAACTTGTCCAGCAAGAGACATGAGGTGCTCTGGCCCCAATACTGCTGCAAGTGGAAGCCCATTGGCCATCCCCTTCGAAATGCAGAGCAAGTCTGGCCAGATATCATATTCGCCCGCAGTTGCTTGCTTGCCCATTCGTATTCCCGAAGTGACCTCGTCGAATATAATAATGATCTCCAAGGAACGACATAACGTTACCACCTTCTCAAGTTCGTCCTTCTTCCACTCGTTCGGGCACAAGACGATACAAGCGATATCCTCCAGAGCAGAAATCTGTTCCTGGATATGTGTATAGGAAGGCTTGTTGATCCAGACCGTGGAACGCTCAATATCAACCGGAATACCACGTTCTTTCGTCTGACTACCGTAATAACCGTACGCAGACCAGTCGTGCCATCCATGATAAGCCGTTGCAATCACCTTACTTTTACCGCTTCCCGCACGGGCCAGCCGCACCGCGCCGCTTACCGCATCTGCGCCGCTCTTGGTGAAACGAAGGGACGGATAACGCCCCTCAAACCGTTCCACAATTAACTCGGCACATTCCAGTTCAATATCCGCTGGAAGCGAAAAGCCTGTTCCTTTTTTCAACTGATGAATCACGGTAAGCTGAATTTCACGTCTGGCATGACCCCAAGGAACCGAACCCATCGCCATCTCACAATCCAGCCATTCATTACCGTCAATATCCGTAAATCGGGAATGATGTGCCTCCGCACAACAGACGGGGGTGTGCCCAGGGAACAAACGCTCTGGAGCTTTGGCTAATGTGCTGCATCCACTTGGAATCACCTTTTTGACTTTCTCCAACCACTCCAGATTCTGGGTAAACCTTACGGCACGGTCCAACGTGCTCTTTTGATCGCTCATTTTGAGGTTCCCTCCCTTTTGCTTGATTATGGTATCTCGCCGCTTAACTCATCGCACTTTAGTTCCCGGCCAGCATCCATCATAGATTCGATCCATCGTAATCACATTGCCATATAGGTCAATGATTAGATCCTTGTCCCGGTGGGCATGTCTCATCTCAATCCAATAACGGTTCTCTAGCAAACGGGCGAAGTTGTCCACCAGGAAAAGCAACCTGTTTTCGCTATGAATCAGCTCCTTGCCTAACACTTGAGGCAACCAGATCGCTCCATTGGAGTTAAAGCGGTTGGAGTAATCACGCACTTCGGCAAGTGGAGCAATTCCCTTCTCTTCGAGCCTGGCCCAGAATGTATCCGCGTCACTACGCACTTCAGCAAGATCGATTCCGATCATGGGCAGATGCTCATATTCGCGTTGATGTTCCAACTGTTCTTTTAGATGACCGAATACGAAAGGCCATACGTCAGCTTCGATCTGACTCCCCCACTTTTTCCAGAATCGTGCCAGATTGTTCTTACGGTTGAAGTTGCGATGAATGCCACTGCTTCGTTCCCAGTGATATGCCTGTATGTTCGGGTTAATGACCGTATCATACCCCGCTGCTCTGGCACGCATCTGATAATCAAAATCTTCATATCCGTTGAAAAATTTCTCATCGAGATTGCCAATCGTCTCATACACTTCCCGCTTCATACCAAACATTGCAAACACAACAAGCTGCACCGAGAAGGTTTGCTTCGGGATATCATCCGGGGAGGCATTCAGGAACAAATGTCGTCCAATCGTGTCAGCAAACGCGATACCACAATGCTGCACACCACCAGTCTGCGGATATAACAGGACCCCACCGATCATGCCAATCGTAATGTCAGTGTCCAGCGTTTCTTTCATCATGGATTGCCAATTCGGCTGTAGAATAGTGTCAGAATCCAGGAAGAAGATATATTCTCCCTCAGCACGACCCAGAGCACTATTAATGGATACAGCACAGCCAAGTGGAAAATCATGCTGAAGAATCTCAATCGTTACATCTTCTCTAATATCTTGTTTCAGTCTGTCCAGATGCTGGAAGACAGCTGATCCGGAACCATCGTTGATGAAAATAATCTGAGTTGACGGACTAACGGTCCGAAGCAGTGAATCAGTAAACAGGTTCAGAATGTTATAGTCTTGATTGACAGGTACAATAATCGTGTAGAGCATGTGATCCCTCCTAATGAAGTGCATAATCATGAGATGAAAACGTACAGAACATAGACATATGCAGTCATATAACGAATGCTTCCCCTTTAGCCTCCTTCATCCAAAAAGTTGGTCTTAATTCGGTGATGATTTGAATATAATAGAAATTTATATCATTTATTGGAAGTTTTAAATCTTAAATTCTGAACACTATCAATATCTGAATCTTGAAATAAATCAAAAAAACTCTCGATTGGGCTCCACATCACATGCGGCAGACCTATCAAGAGTTGCTCCGTAATATCTATTCTTTTCCTAGATTAGCTTTCCGCTCTCGCAGGCAACCAATCCGATTCTTTCGCACCAAGATTTGTAATGAATTGCTGAAGCGCATGAGAGATCCACTTCCGGGCATGAATAACAAGTTGAATTTCGAGTGTAAAGTCCGTATGAACTAATGGTAACACTGTGAGCTGCTGTCTCTGGATCTCATCCATGGCAATCATACGTGGCAAAAGCGAGATACCTGGCCCAGCCATAATACTACGTTTAATCGCTTCAGGGCTCCCAAGCTCCAATCCCACTTTATAGGGGATTCCATTGGTTCTGAGCACCTTCTCCAGAAGCTGTCTGTAATTGCACGAATCCTCCGGCATGATCCACTCCTCGTCCGCCAGATCGCTGAGTGCAACCTCGGACTTAGTCGTAAGTGGGTGATCCGAATTCACGATGAGCACCAGCGGCTCCTCCCGAATGGTGATCCACTGCAATCCCGACTCGGGTGAAGCATTCGCAAGAATAAGACCGACATCCGCTTCGCCTTCTCTTACTTTTTGCAAAATCAGATCTTCTCGATCCGTCTGCAGCCGAATCCCAAGCTCGGGATATTGTTTCCGTGTGGTCTGAATGGGCACAGGCAGATAGTAGGACGCAAGCGAATCCATCGTAGCAATGGTAAGTGAACCCCCGCCCTGCTTGGTCAGCTTCTCTTGCGAATGTTCAAATATCTCTAGCAACTGTCCCGAAAGCTTGAACAGTTCTTCTCCAGCCGAAGTCAGCCGAATTTTATTGTTATTAAATCGTTCAAACAGCTTGACCTGATAGATTTTTTCCAGCTTTTGAATCTGGGTTGTGACACTGGACTGCGCGTAGCCAAGTTCTTCGGCCGCTTTCGTAAAGCTTTGTCGCAAAGCAACCTCGCGAAAGGTTTGAAAATAATTTAAATCCATCATGTACTCCCTCACATCATCAATATTATTGATAACACCCATCATCTATTATAGCTAACTATGATACCTTTTCCCATGGTAAAGTGGATGAAATGGAATTCCAACATACATTTGGGGGTTATACGATGTTAACCGAACAACAGATTCAAGGTATTTATATACCTGTAATCACACCTTTTACCCAGGAGCGCGAGCTTGATCTTCCTTCGTTCCAAAATTACATCAAAGTTATGGCAGGCAGCGGTATTCATGGCTTGGTGATTAATGGTACAACAGGAGAATCACCAACCGTGACATGGGATGAAGTGGAACAGCTTGTGAAAGCCGCAAAGGAAACACTGAGCAGTATTAACTCGTCCGTACCCATTATGGTTGGAACTGGAACCAATGACACCGCTTCAACGGTAGCGAGAACGAAGAAAGCAGCAGCACTCGGCGCTGACGCTGTTCTTGTTGTTACTCCATACTATAACAGACCAACGGAAGAGGGCATTTATGAGCACTTCCGCATGGCAGCTGGGGTAGGCATCCCGGTAATGGTATACGAAATTCCAGCCCGTACAGGGGTTAGAGTTTCCATAGAGATGATGAAGAAAATTATGAACATCGATGGCGTTATTGGCCTTAAAGATAGTACAAATAACCTCGACCTCATGACCGAACTTGTACGTTGCGGCTCCAAGCCCATTTTGTGCGGAGATGATACATTCTTCTACGATATGTTAACGAAAGGTGCAGCTGGTGGTATGATGGCATCGGCAAGTATCAATCCAGAGCGTTTCCTGGAAGTATATAACCGTTTTGTTGCGGGTGAAAAAGAAGAATCTCACCGTCTCTACACACAGTTGGTTCCGTTTATTAAAAATCTATTTGAGGAGCCAGCTCCCGCTATGCTGAAACATCTGCTTGCTCAGCAAGGTATTATCGCTTCTGCTCAGCTGCGTTTGCCTTTGATGCCAGCATCCGAACAGTTAAAAGCAAAAATCGCACTGTAAATACCTATATAAGTTGAACTAAAGGTTTTTACACGGAACACTTCGATGACAGAATAACCTTCCAATCGCTGTTATCCCCAGATTTTATGGATTTCCCTTTTCCAAAGGGAAAAATCCGGTGATAAAGGTGTAGCCTATGCTTCCGATGTAGCTTTCCTTCAGAAAGCTTTTAGCTTCGCTTTTCAGGTTTTTTCTTCCCTCTCCGTTAAAGTGTAAATAAATAGTTCAACTTATATAGAACATAGCAATAGGTCGAAATATAAAAAGCCGCAGCTTCTTCTGCGGCTTTTGTTGTGCACTTGTTTAACACTCCATCTTAGCAACAACGTTGAATTGGATGAAGTTCATGTTGTCTTTTCAGCTCATCTCGCAACAAAACCGTGATAGAACGTGTCCACTACAAGCGCAGGTGCCGCATTTCTGGCGATATTTCCACTGATCACTTGCTGCCAAGTCAGAAAGACGATGGAATACAGCACCTCCACAATCCATGTTTTGTCCACATCCGAACGAAAAAAACCTTTCTCCTGTAGTACACCAATAGCATGTAACACCGGTTCTCTCAGCTTCTGATCTGCCCCTTCAATCTCGGCATTATAATTGACGGTTGCATCATGAGCCAGAAAGTATATCTTATCACCCAGTGGAATCAGTGCTTCAATCAGCTCGGGGATATACCGTTCGACCCGCTCCTCATCAAGCTTCACATGCTGCAATGTCTCGTTAACAACCTCAATCGCACGCAAAGCCAGATGAATCATCAGTTGCTCACGACTCTCCACATAGCGATGTAACGTTGCAATTCCGATATTTGCAGCTTCAGCAATGTCGTTCATCGACGCATTTGGCTTCTCTATAAGGAGCTTCGTTGCTTCGTCCAGAATGGTAAACATTCGATTTTGCTTGAACGTTAACTTCTCATTTTTCATCATAAACGACACCTCGGAACCAAAATTATATTCCATCCAATAGAATGTAAATTATTCGAGCGGACTAATCCACCTTGGCTCCGAAGGAGCGTGCAATCAGAACGGCCTGTTCACGATCCATACGTACCCCTTTTAAATCCAAAGATTTCAGATCAATTCCGTCTAAAATGGCACCCCGCAGATCAGCTCCCTGTAGCTTCACCTTGCTCATTGACACTCTCGTCAGGTCACAATCACGCAGATCAGCTTTGGATAAATCACACTCAGCTAGATCGGCTTCAAAAAATCGAATACCACGCAAATCCTGTCTTCCGAGACGCGTATGTCTCAGATTGGTATAAGACCAGTCTCCTTTTACAAGGGTAATGCCATCCATCTGGGCACCGGAGAAATCCGATCCTGTCATTTTGCAAGCCGTAAACTTCGAGGCAAACAAGTTCGCACCACCAAACAGGCAGTTTTCGAACGCAGACTCCGTATGCATGGACCCATTCATCAATGCACCCTTGAAATCACATTCAATGAAACGGCAATGGCTCGTTTCGATCTCTTCCATGGAAGCGTTCATGAACGTGCAGCGCTTGAACACACAACGAATTAACTCGCCGTAACGCAGATCACGTCCCTCAAAGTGAACGGCCTCATACTCCTGATCCTTATATTGATACATTCCTTACACCTCGTTTGGTATCGTCTAACGTCGCAGTCATTTTGGACTATTAATATATTTTAATAACTACCTATTTCTACTATACCATACGGATACGACTGAATTAGACAAGTACTTTTGACATCCTGTACATGGATACAGCTGGTTTATCGATCTTTCCTACCTTGTTGTATCCCAGACGTTCATAAAGCTTGATCGCACCCACATTCTCCTGTTTGACCGTTAACGAAGATTTGAAATATCCTTGCCGGACGGCCTGCTTCTCCACATGTCCGATCAACTCTGTTCCGATCCCAAGCCCCCTGCTTTCGGGTAAAGCCGCAATGGTCCCGATATGATATTCATCATTCTCTGCCTCTTTTAACGTCACCATGGTATAGAACTCTTTCCAGTTCCGCAAGTTGTATCCGATCAGCTTCCATTTATGTATATGAAACAGCTGAGAGAACGTCGTCCATGCCAGCTTGTTCATCAGCGTCGTCGGATAACACATAATCATACCAAGTGTTTTCCCCTCCCGCACCGCTTCATAAGCGTACTCGTGACTAAAGCGATTATTTCGTGCCTTCCACAGCCTCTGAAATGTGTTATCTATAACTGCGGGTTCTCTGGAACCAGCCAAAGAATACTTCATATAGTCCAGCGCCATCTCTGTTAATTTTCCTCCAACAGCGGTTTGAGGATTTGCTTTTACAATGGATATTTGGCTCATAACTTTCACTCCTAATGTTTGTGTATTATGTTCGCTTGTTATGGTCACTTGTTATAGCCGCTCGCTCTAAACTTTGGACGAATGCGGTTCGGATGTAATGCCATCCACGAAAACGTTAACTGCTTGAATCGATAATCCTGTAAGATGTTCAACCTGATCAATGACCTTATGTTGCAGCTCTCTGCAAACCTCGTGTACTTTACTACCGTAAAGAACGATAATTTTGACGTTGATCTCCACGCTATTGTCTACTCTGCGAATCGTAATGCCGTTTTGCAGGCTACGACCACTCCATATTTTGCTAATACTCTCAACCAATCCAGCCGACATGGAAGAAATCTCACGAGTAGCCCCCGTTATTTTACCGACCAATTTGGAGATGACTTCATCGGATATTTGGACATGGCCTATTGTTTGTTTGATCATCATATGATCACCTCCGATATTTTTGATAGAAAATACTATCATTTAATTAAATTGTATATCATCCGAAAGCCGAATTCAACTTTTACTGTATAAAACAAAAACCAGCTAATGTTTGTCAAGCATTTCAGCTTGGATGAGTTTTCTTTTCATGTTATACTTTTTTCGACCAATGCAAATAACCTCCACTGCAATGGAGGTTTTGGTTAAATATGGATTATACTTGGTAGGGCTGGCCCTTCTGCAAGATGGCGAAAATGTGATGCAACAGCTTGTTTGCGCAGGCGATCACGGCCACCTTGTAGGGCTTGCCCTCGTTTCTTTTTTTCTCGTAGTACGAGCGGATTCTTGCATTCGCATTCTTTCGCATTCCACATTGAACCGCTAAATATAGCGAACGTCTGAGCCTTTTAGAGCCTCGTTTCGTGATTCGTGTACTTGTCGCTGTGAACTTTCCTGAACTGAAAATCCCGGGGTCAAGGCCCGCAAACGCTACAAGTTGCTTCGCATCTCTAAACTGTTTCACATCACCTAGTTCAGCTACAATGGCTGCGGCCAGTTTCGTTCCAATTCCCGGAATACTTCTCATTAGTTCCACTTCAGGCAGATTTTCTGCGAGTTCCTCCATTTGTTTTTCGAGTTCCTCCAGTTGCCGAATCATCGCGAGCAATAAAGAGACCATTCCAAGCAGTGCCTTGCTTTGAGCAGGGCTACGCCGAATTTCTCTCCATTCATTCAGTACTTCCTCCAGTTTTCTCGCTTTTTCATGGGCCCATCGCTTGGAATGGGATCGTCCCGAATTACCCTGAATGACTTCATTCCAATTCGTCACACTTCCCTCCAAACAATGAGACAGCACGGTCAATGATGTTGTTGAAAACACATTGTAAAATATCTGCTCATACGCCGGAAAACTTGCTCCAGCAAGGCTCTGCTGTTCAGCTTCGCCTGCACAAAGATTCCCGTGACAAACTCATGCTGCCGAGTCAAATGCTGTAGTTCTGTAAACATCTCATCCCAATTTCGATGTGGTTTCACGTCGCCGCGATAGTACATCTCTGCCAGATGCCAAGCATCTGCAGCATCTGTTTTAACTTTGCGCAACTGTGTTCCCTTGGCTCGCTTGGATTGCAAGGGATTCACAATGTAGTAGGTGTAGCCGCTCCGATTCAGACAGGACACTAAGGCACGATGGTAATGTCCAGTCGCCTCCAAAACAACCACTGGCTCAACTCCCGTTTCGGCTTGAAGGGCGCCTAATATCTCCGTGAATCGTTCGAACCCACTCGCAACATGCTCAATGACGATAGCTTTACCAACGGGCTCATTTCGTTTTTGAAATGCCTGTATCACACTTGAACCTTTAGCGACATCTACACCAACAACAGGTTCCATGTCCTCACTCCTTGTCTTTCGTTTCGCCGGTCCTTTCCACGATGGTTCCAAACCCATAGCTTCGCTTGTTATACGGGGTCAACTGCCCCTACCAGCCCAAACATGGTCTTTTGGAGGTCGTGGGAGAACTGTTTTTGTTACGAGGTCCTAGCCCCTAAAACCGCCACGTTCTCCCGGCTTCCCCCATCGTAAAACGACCACAAAAAAAGGCCAACCAGTAATTACTGGCTAACCTGATAATACGAAAAAACCGCATGAATCGCGGTTTTTCGTTTCTTTCATATGAGGTTTTTCTTCTATGTTAGAAGTTTATATTAGAGATTGTCTCCCTAATTTGTTCTACGTCTTATGAGTTATAAATACTCCTTAAACCAGGCATTCACCTGTTCAAAGCTGTCTACCCGAAGAGAAGGTTTGCCACTCTTGAGCAGTGAATGATTAGAACCCGGATAACGGATCAGCCTGGTTGTTTTACCATAACGCTTCAGCGTCGTATATAACTCCTCAGCCTGAGCAATGGGTGTTCGATAATCCTGTTCGCCATGCATGATGAGCAGCGGTGTTTCGATGTTGTGCGCATGAGCGAGCGGAGAACGGGACCACAGGTATGCAGCATGCTCCGCCGGATTGCCTCCAATCACGCCCTCCACATAAGAAATACCGATGTCACTTGTGCCATACATGGATAGCCAGTTGGAGATACAGCGCTGCGTCACAGCAGCTTTGAAACGATTGTTGTGAGCGACAATCCAGTTCGTCATGACACCCCCGTAACTGCCACCTGCAACCCCCATGCGGGATGCATCCAGAGTCGAATACGTTGACAACGCATAATCCACAGCTTCCATCAGATCCCGATAATCACCGCCAGCGAAGTCTCCACGACAAGCCTTGGCGAACGCCTGTCCATAACCCATGCTGCCACGGGGATTAACCCATAATACTGCATAACCTTCGGCAAGAAGTGTCTGCATCTCATGACTGAATGATCCGGTATACATCGCATGAGGACCACCATGAATCTGTAGTATTAACGGCAATTTACGGTGAGCTTGTAATGCATCTAAACTTTGGCTTGTAGATGCAGATGGTGACCCCGCGGATGTAGTAACCTTAGTTTCAGCCGCATATGTGTCTTGCATTACATCGGGAATCGCTAGCCACCCTTGAATCAACCAGCCGTCCGATGAAGTGAATTCAACTCTTGTCGGCACGTTTACAATGCGTTTAGCCATAAATTCATCATTGCGATGAGTAAGTCTAGTCATTTTACCGCTTCTCATTTCTACGGTGTACAGCTCTCCCGGATGATTATCCGTCAAAGCAGCTACAACCAACGTTTGCTCATCCGCTGAGATCGTATATTGATAGACATCTTTCTCGCCTGCAGGGGTGATAACTTCGTAACTTCCGTCCGTCTGAATCCGGTAGACATCGACATTTCCATGATGCGTTCCCAGAACATATACCGCCTGGTGTGGAAACGAGAGACTTATGATTGGCGAAGGAGAGGCACTTGCCGACTTCATATCTCCCAGCGCAGCATTGCCGATCTGCATATCTAATTCAGGTGCGAATAGCCTGGGTATCCCCCGCTGCACTGGAAGTGTAAAGAGTTGATGATGACTCCCACTCCCATATTCACGATCACTGGCTATCAGGATCAGTTGCTTTCCATCGGCTGTAAAAGAAAACTGGCTGATCTGGAGAGTGGAGTCCGTTACTTTGAAGGGTTCTTGAACTTCTCCTGTCCCCGACTCAACGCTGACCATATAGACATCCGTGTGATGAAGTAAATCTGGATCGACTCCTTCCTGCTGTATTTGTTTAGAAATAAATGCAAGATTCAGGCTGTCCGGTGACCAGACTGGTGTAGTAATGTTCCACAGTCCGGACGTTAACTTTTGTATGTGTCCACTCTTGATCTCGTATAGAAACAGATGACTGTACTGACCATCCCACCACCCTGCACCTTCGGCTTTTGGCGTAGTACGCTCATAGACTTTACCGCGTAATAAAGGCGCCTGCTGAGCAGCTGTTTCAACGTTTAGAGCTTTCGCCGGCTCATCAGTCCCGGATGGAACAGCATTCAACGGAGTGGGATCAGGTTCAACTTTACTGGTAAACGCTATATATTTCCCATCGGGTGACCAGACGTAACTCACGATTTTACGTTCAGGAGATATGAGCATGTCCGGTTGCGCCCCTTCCGCCCGAACGAACCATAGTCCTTTACCAGCCTGAGCCTGGCGAATAAACGTCAACTTGCTGCCGTCTGGTGACCATGCTGGCGAGGTATCTTTCGTACCATCCGTCAGCGCTACATCTTCTGTACCATCAAGCGAAATTCTTCGGATCTGTGTTTTATATTCGTTCTTCATCTGATCCACGGTCTGTTCAACGTATGCAACTTGTCCGGTTGCACTGACCACCGGCTGACTGATCCAGCGATAGTGAACAAGATCCTCCGGTGTAATCTGGCTTTTTTTCATATCCATATCTCCCTTCCGTCATGATTTTTGAGTTGACTCTGTGCGAGGATCAAGTACATCCCGTAACCAATCACCAAGGAAAATAACACCAAGCACGGTAAACGTAATAGCAAGACCCGGAAATGTCGCAACCCACCAGCTCGTGGCTATATACTGACGTCCATCGCTCAACATGCCTCCCCACGATACATCCGGCGGTTTGATCCCTAGTCCCAGGAAACTCAGCGAAGCTTCCATGATGATCGTTGTGCCTACATTCATACCGCAGATGACAATAAACGACGATATTACGTTAGGCAAAATATGTTTGATAATCAGACGTCCGTTTTTGGCACCGATAGACCTGGCTGCAAACACGAAATCACGTTCTTTGATGCTGAGCACTTCACTTCGAACTACACGGGTGAATGGAACCCAGTTCGTTAAACCGATCACAAAGATCAGTGTAGTCATACCCGGACCAACAATAGCCATCACAACAAGCATGAAAAGTATCGTCGGAATAGCCATAAACGCATCGCCCACACGCATAATAACGGCATCCAGCCATTTTCCGTAGAATCCCGATATCAGTCCCAGAATTGCTCCAAGAATACCCGAGACAATGACCGCCCCCATACCCACAATCAAAGATACGCGTGCCCCATACACGATACGGCTCCACATATCTCTACCGAGGTTGTCGGTTCCCAGCCAGTACTCAGCCGTTCCACCTTCAAGCCATGCAGGGGGTTTGAGACGATTCAGCGGATTCACTGCTGCCGGATCATGACTCGTTAACAGAGGTGCGGCTATAGCAATCAGGACAACAACCAATACAAGCACTGCACCGAATAAACCGGTCTTGCTGATGATTAGCTGTTGCCAGATGGACTGAATTCCGGCAATCGTGCGCTGTCTGTTGTGATCCTGTTCTGTAACCAGAACGGATGTTTCATCGCCGTCTCTCATCGATCGCACCTCCTTCTAGTCATATTTGATACGTGGGTCCAACAGTCTGTAAGACACGTCCGTTAGAATATTTACAACCACCACAATAAATGCAATGACAAACACAGCTGCTTGTACAATTGCCATATCATGTGTATTTACAGCCACAACCAGCAGTTGCCCCAAACCGGGCCAAGAGAATACCGTTTCTGTAATCAAGGTACCCCCGATCAGACTGGTGAACTGAAGACTCATGATCGTCACCACCGGAATTAATCCGTTGCGGAACGCATGTCTTGCAATCACCGTCATTCGTCCGAGACCTTTGCTGCGAGCCGTGCGAATATAATCTTGATTCAGAATCTCCAACATGCTTGACCGGATCAGCCTTGTCATCTGTGCAGCAAGTCCTACGCCCAGCGTAAATGCAGGCAGAATCAGATGTGATAACCCTCCCCGACCCGAAACGGGCAAAACACCCAGCATAACGGAGAACAGCAGGATCAGCATAATGCCCATCCAGAAGTTCGGCATCGCCTTCCCAATCACCGAAATGCCTGAAATGAGCAGATCGGTAAACGTATTCCTTTTCACCGCCGAGATCACTCCCAGAGGCACTGCCATCAATACTGCAAACAACATCGCAGCTACGGCCAGTTCAAAACTGGCAGGTAATCGCTCCAGCACGAGCTCCAGTGCAGGTTGCCCGTAACGGAAGGATTGACCGAAATCCCCCTGTATCGCATTGCCCAAAAATTTCACATACTGTGTGTACAGAGGCTGATCCAGCCCCAATGCCTGCGTTAACACAGCCCGGTCTTCTGCCGTAGCCGTTTCAGGTAACATCAAAGCAACAGGATCACCCGTTACCCGAACAAGAATAAATACGATTAATGACACAATAAACAGGACCGGAATGACCTGCAGTAAGGATTTAAATACGTATTTGCCCACTCCCGGCTCACCTCCTATTCCAAAAAAAGAACGGCAGGAACTTGTTCATTCAGTCCCTGCCGTTCTGACTTACTGATGCAATGACAGGTGGTTATAAACCTGATTTTACTTTGCAGCAGATGTAATCTCGTCCGCGTAGAACATCTCATCACTGCGTGGTGCAAAGTTCACTTTGTCATTGGTTCCATACACGCCTTCCATCTGATACAAATACACGGCCGGGCGTTCTTCAGCAAAAATCTGCTGTACTTGCTGGTATTCTTTTTCACGAGACTCAGGGTTCATGTTCACAAGTGCAGATTGCAGCAGCTTCTCCACTTCCGGATTGTTGTAATCGGACTCCCCTTTGGCTTCTTCCACCATATAACGGTTATAGTTGTTCGAAGCATCAAACAGGGAATTACCAATACCAATCATGAAAATTTCTTTGAATGATTTGGAGCTGTATCGCTCGCTAAATGCACTTGGCTCCAGTACGTCCAGATTGATTTTGAATCCGGCCTGATCCAGCATCGCTGCAACAACTTCAGCCTGTTCCTTGTACTGGGAAGAGACTGAGATAGTCATCTCTGCTTTCCCCTCAGCGTAGCCAGCTTCTTTCAGCAGTTGTTTTGCTTTCTCCAAGTCGTACAACGATGTTTTGTACAGTGACGGGTCTGCACCGAAGTTGCCTGGTGTAACAGATGTGCGTGTAACAATGCCCGCTCCGCCGGCGATGCTGTCTACAATACCTTGTTTGTCGATCGCCAGATCAATCGCCTCACGCACCTTTGGATTAGCTGTGATGCTGCCCTCAGTCTGACGGAAGATCAATTGGAGAACACGCTGAATTGGTGCTTTGACTATCTTTTTGTCTGCTTCGCCTTCGACACGTGCAATGTCCGTAGGCGGGATCGCTGCAGCAACATCAACTCCGCCAGCAAGCAATTCGGAGACACGCGTGGAAGCTTCAGGGATCACCCGGAACACCACTTCATTCCACTTCGGCTCACCACCAAAATACTTATCATTTTTCACAAGCTCAACACGGTCGTCCTTCGTCCATTTGCTGAATTTGTATGGTCCGGTGCCTACTGGCTCTTTCAGGAACGCATCCATACCCTTGTCTGCAATATATTTTGCTGGCAGGATGCCAGCACCCATTTTGGACAAACGATTAAGTAGCAACGGGTCTGGTCCATCGGTAATGATATCTACTGTATGCTCGTCCACTGCTTTAACTTCAACGATATTTTTGAAGTAACTATTTTGTTTCAGCGTATTATCTTTAGCTACACGTTCCAGCGTAAACTTTACATCAGCGGATGTGAACGGATCACCATTGTGAAATGTTACGCCTTCACGCAGCTTGAATCTCCATGTTGTATCGTTCACTTGCTCCCATGAAGTGGCGAGCGCAGATACCTTTTTCTGCTGACTGTCATTTTTGATCAAATAATCAAACACGTTTACAAGCACAGCTTCACTAGCGGTATTGTTATTGTTGTGTGGATCAAAGCTTTCAATATCCGTTGCTGCCGCAATCGTTAACGTGTTACTGGCAGCTGCACCTTTGCTCCCGCTTCCCTCAGATGCTGTATTGTTCGTCGCACCTTTGTTGCCTCCGCCGCATGCACTCAGTACCATCACGATTGCCAGCAAGGTAATCCACAAGCCTGTCCATTGTCTCTTTTTCATTGTGATTCTTCCCCCTTGGAAGTTGTATTTCTAGCCAAAAATTCAAGCGCAATTGCTGACAACAGGCCTACGCCATATGGCATAACCGTTTCGTCAAGATCAAACTTCGGATGATGAAGCGGATACCGTGTACGTGCCTCTTCATTGCCTGATCCCAGTCGGAAGAACACACCAGGTACATGTTCGCAATAAAAAGCAAAATCTTCCCCGCCTGTCGACGGTTTGATATAACTCCACCCCTTCTGCGCATTAACCTCGTCACAGATATCGGTCAGCAGATCAACCATACCAAGGTCATTCACCACAACCGGATAACCGTCCCCATAGACAACCTCACATTCAGCTCCGAATGAACTGCACACCCCGCTCACTACTTGCTGGATCAGGGCTGGCATCCGTTCGCGCACAGCAGGAGACAAGGTGCGAACCGTTCCGATCATCTCTACTTCAGGTGCAATAGCGGTTCCCATATAACCTCCGGTAATTTTACCAATCGTGACAACGACAGGTTCAAGCGGGTCAACCATCCGGCTGGCTACGTTTTGCAATGCAGTAATTACCTGAGCCGATACGGCAATGGCATCAATGCCTTCATGCGGTCGAGCTGCGTGACCTCCCTGACCATGAATCTTGATGACAAGCGGATCAGCTGATGCAAAGGCAACCCCCTGACTCACACCCACTGTTCCCGTGTCCTGACCGGGCGTCATGTGAAGACCCGCAATCGCATCCACCTTTGGATTTTCGAGTACCCCATCTTGAATCATGGATCTTGCACCGGCAAGTCCTTCTTCCGCAGGTTGAAAGATGAACTTGATATTGCCAGACTTGGGTTTGCCAAGCCCTGTGAGCAGTTCAGCTGCCCCCATCAAGATGGATGTGTGCGCGTCATGACCACAGAGATGAGCCTTACCTTTCATAGTCGAACGATATTCCACCGTTTTCTGATCCTCAATAGGCAAGGCATCCATGTCAGCCCGAAGTGCAAAGGTAGGGCCATCTGTCTCTCCACGAAGCAGGCCGGTTACTCCGGTCTGTCCAACATGACGGGTAACCTCAAGTCCAAGGCTTTCCAGATGATCAGCTACAATAGCAGAAGTACGATGTTCCTCATAACCGATCTCCGGATGGCGATGTAAGTCTCTGCGCCAGGCACTTAACTTGGCTTGCAATGGCTGAGCCAGCTGTATTAAATCCGATTGTTTCATTGGCTGTCATTCCTTTCGTGTACTTTTGATTCAGACACCAGCCGTGCATAGATGGCATCAGCCGAGAACTCAATATGTCTTTTCATCGTATCTCTGGATTTTATGCTTTCTCGTGACCTCAGCGCTTCAAGAATCTCCATATGTACCTCGTAGTTCACGGAACGGATTCGTTCATCGTAAGGCATCAGATCCAGCGCCGGGTTAATCTTGGTTCGAATCTGTCTGACAGCTCTCTCACAGTACGGATTACCCGACGCTTTGGCTATGGTCAGATGGAATTTCACATCCAATGCTCTGAACCACTCCCTCGTACAATCCGGCTCGATGCTCTGCTCCACATAGTTATGAAGAAGCTCCAGCTCACCTGCGGTGATCCGCTCGGCAGCCAGAAAAGCCGCTTCCGGCTCAATAATCGTCCGATATTCAAACACTTTGAGCATCTGAGCCCAGCCGCGTTTGATCTCTTCTCTTGTACGTTTATGCGAGTTGGCTGTCAGTGGAAGGACGAAGGTTCCACCTTTGGCTCCAACTCTTTTTTCAATCAGTCCTTTATCTTCCAGTGCGGAGAGCGCTTCGCGAACCGTAATGCGGCTTACATTGAACATCTCGGCTAAATCCCGTTCAGCCGGAAGCTGCTCCTCACTCATCAACTCTTTTAAAATAATGGCTTCCTCCAGCTGCTCCCGAATAAACTCACTAACCTTTTTAGTCGATACTTTTTCGAAATGAAAGGAGAATGGATTAGACATCTAAACACTCCGATCTGTATATGGTCTAGACCTTATACCATTAATATAATTCCGACTAAACTTATATGCAATACTTTTTTGATAAAATCCAATATTTATTTTATTAATCATCTCAAAATTACAATCTATTAGATGAAGATTAACTTGACCAACAGAAAAAAGACGCTCTGCCACGGGTCAGAACCTCTTTAAATTGAGAATATGCACCTATCATTTTTTTTGCAAACGAGAACGAATAGGACACCCTTATCCCCTATTTGTCGATCTTCTATAGCTCTTTATTGGCAAAAGGTTTGAAATTTCGGGTTACAGCCAGACGCTCGCTTCCTTCGAGATAGAACTGATCCTCCGCTCTCCAGGTATGACTTGCCTTGTTTTGCCTGCGAAGATATACATAGTTGTAAGGTGAGGTTGCATGCGTTTTGTACCCTCTCTTTCTGCATTGTCTAAGAAATGTGACATCTTCTCCAACAGAACGATCGGTGAAGCGAACTCTTTTTAACACCTTTTTCCTGAATAGCAACGTGCCTCCCTGAATAAATTCCACAGGTTTATTACTCTCGCCCGGTGACCTTACCAACAATGTTCGGGATGCTTCCAGATAAACCAAACAGGAGTGTTTGCCCACAATATCACTTCCAGTTCGCCGGAGTGCATGTACTTGTTCTTCCAGATAGTAAGGAGAGTAGTAGTCATCATCATCCATCTTCGCAAGGAGTGAAAAGCGGGCTCTCGTTATTCCGGCATTCAGACACTGCCCCAGTGATACCCTCTCAGGTACCCGGTATACGTGGACATTGGCGTATTTCTGTACTTTTTTCCGAATCAAACGCAGGTTCATCCTGTCCAGATTCAGAATGATGATCAGTTCCTTTCCTTTGTAACGCTGACGATTGTAATTTTGCAGGATGTTATCAAGAAATTGCGGACGATTGGTGCAAACAACGATGGATACTCCCAGAGAAGTATGACGTCTGGTCAAAACATCCCCCTCTTTTCAGCTCATTTTCTGTCATCCTATGTGCTTGATTCATACCAGGTATAGACTGCTCCCCCCTAGTCCTGAAAAATAACACAAAAACCTCTGCCCGGATAAACGGACAAAGGTTTCGGAGAACAACTTTTCCATATTACTTATTACTCATTGCTTTGTAGCACAACGAGGGCAATGGCATCAAAAAGTAAAATTGATTTTACCTTCTGCGTTATTATTAAAATAAATAGCTTTACCTGTTCGTGCCGACTCATAAACAGCTTCCAAAATTTGCGATACGACCAGTGCCTGCTTCGGTGTAACTACAGGCTCCAAATCCTGATCAATCGCTTCAATCCATTTGCGCATCTCTACATCCGGCGCATTTTCGGACTGTCCTTCATAGAAGTCCACGCCGCCCGAGCTGAGTTCTATTTCACTGGTATACAAGCGGCTGAACTTCTCGCCGTTAATACGCAGTCCATTTTTCATGTCAGCCCCTGCCTCGGTGCCACTCAGACTGCATTTAGCCTCATCCACATCAAGTGAGTTCAGCGCCCAGCTGGATTCCAGCATGATGGTTGCCCCGTTTTCCATAACAATCATACCAAAGGCTGAATCCTCCACCGAGAACTTCTTAGGGTCCCACGGTCCCCACGCATTCGCTGCATTTTCTCTCTGGGAGAGCTCGTGATGCGTCGTACCAAGCACAACTTTCGGCTGATAATTGTCCATCATCCATAACGTCAGATCCAGTGCATGTGTTGCAATATCAATTAATGGCCCGCCACCTTGTTTCTCTTCATCCAGAAAGACACCCCAAGTTGGAACGGCTCTTCTGCGAATGGCATGGGCTTTGGCAAAATAAATCGATCCCAGCTCCCCAGCCTCGCACAGCTGCTTCAGAACCATACTGTCCTGACGGAAACGGTTGTTGTATCCGATGGTCAGTTTTTTCCCCGTACGTTCTGCGGCTTCCAACATAAGCTGTGCTTCTGCCGCTGTCTTCGCCATCGGTTTTTCACACATGACATGTTTGCCTGCCTCCAGCGCAGCAATCGAAATCTCTGCGTGGGAAATATTCGGTGTAAGCACATGTACAATATCCAGCGACGCATCCTTCAGCAACTCCTGGTAATTCGTGTATACCTTTGCATCCACTGAACCATATTGTTTCTTCGCCTCAATAGCGCTCGCTTCCACAATGTCACAGAAAGCAACCAGCTCCACGTTATTCAATTTACTCAGACTTGGCAGATGTTTGCCGTTTGCGATCCCGCCACAACCGATAATTCCAATGCGATACACTTTATTCATCATAAGTCACCCTCACTTTAGTATTGGTTGTTTCATTTTGCGAAAAGCCGACGGGGTTATCCCGAGTCGTTTACGAAACACAGCATGTAAATAATTCGCGTTGTTGAAACCGGAAGCAAGCGCAATCTGCTCGATGGACTCGTTGCTCTCCTGTAGATTACGACACACCTCACGCAGGCGAATGTCCTCCAGCACACGACTGAACGGCATACCTGGCTGGATCTGATTAAAGATTCGTTGCAACTGGCGGCTACTAATATTCAGCTTCTCGGCAACTTGCTCCAGCGTAACTGCAGATGTGTGATTGGCCTCCATGTACTGAACGGCATAATCATATCGGTACACCGCCATATCCCTTACGGGTGCTTCGGCTCGAATCCCGCCTGTATCATAAGCGCGAACCGTTTTTAGTAAAATGCTAACGACCAGCTGTTTGATCGAGGTATAATATCCGACCATCTTGTGATCACAGGCTTCATAGGCTTCGAGAAAACAGAGCATCGCCCGGTGATAATCCTGAACCGGAACATGTGGAAGTGTCTTCAGTTTCTCCATCGTTTCTTCCGATTCCGCAGCTTCCCATGGGTCGACGTGCTCTCTTGGTTCGTGCACGATATCCACATGAAGACACAGCTCATCCATATCCTGCTCGGCATCAGCCTCCTGGTAATGAACAACCCCCGGCCCAGTGAGATAGAGCATGCCTTCCGATAGCGCATGGGATTGCTCATCAATGATAACCCTGCCTCTACCTCTAGGGATCAGATGAAACTCATACTCCGCATGGTTATGAAAATCGACAATACGTCCCGCGGGAAACGTCGTCAGATGAAATCGCAGCACACGAATCTCGTAATGCCCCCATACCACGGTAATATCAAGCCGCTCCAGGAGATCCTGCCGATCAAGCATTTTCTCATACGGATACAGACTCAAGATGCCTTCCTCCTTAACGCCTTACAGGACGAATCTATATAAGTTGAACTAAGGGTTTTACACAGTCCACTCCGATGACAGGATAACCTTACAATCGCTGTTATCCCCAGATTTTTTTGATTCCCTTTTCCAAAGGGAAAATCCGTTGATAAGCGTATGCTTCCGATGTAGCTTTCTTTCAGAAAGCTTTTAGGCGAACGCAGTGCAAATAAATCATTCAACTTATATAATCCAATCTAATCCTGTATGGCCCTCTTATCAAAAACTTCACAACTCAGTCAGCGAAATCCGTCTTGCTTCCTTCGCTGAGCGATTGGCTGCTTCCATCAGACGAGTTAATTCCATCGCCATGTTGATGTTGGCGCTGTCTTCTGTATCCTGCTGGATATGGGATATCCATTGATTGAATGCGCTTTCCACATTTTCAGCAACAGGAATTTCGGTCCAATCGGTATACTGCCCTTCCGCTGCTTTCGTACGCATCAACAATTTTGGCTCAGGCGTACCATATAACAACGTGCCCTCGGTGCCATGTATTTCAATGGCAAACGGCGAGTGACTATTCACGAATCCCGCTTCCACTACCCCGATGGCTCCTGATGATGTGGAGAGTGTTGCCACTGCGTTATCTTCAACTTCTTTGCCTGTGATATAACCAAAGTGTGCGTGTACGTCTGTCACTTCCTGATTCAGAAACAACCGGGTTAAATACATCGGGTGACAGCCCAGATCAATCAATGCACCGCCCTGACAGTCCTGGAGGCTATAAAAATGCGGCGGCAACCAGTCAGTGATGGCTCCATCATGAGATAATCGTGCCCTCACGTATGTAACCTGGCCTAGTAATCCTCGCTCAAGGACATCTTGAATAGTGGCTGTATACCCTGCATATAGACGTGGAAGAGAAACGGTCATTTTGACCCGGTTTGCCTGAACTACTCTCAGGATAGCATTAGATTCCACTTGTGTCGCAGCAATGACTTTTTCAGTGAAAATATGTTTGCCTGCCTTGGCAGCAGCCGTAATCACCTCTTCATGTAGACGTGTGGGTGCATCCACAATTACCGCATCAATGTTGTCTTGAGCTAACATATCCGCAAGCGATGCATAGAAAGGCACGTTCAAGCGATCAGCGGCTTCCTGCCCACGCTCTGGATCTTCATCCCATACACCTGCCATCACTGTATCCTCGTGTTCCTGTGCTTGCTTAATGTAGTCCCATGCATGAACATGCCATAAACTGATTTTGCCGATTCGAATGGTCACGAGTGTCTTCCCTCCGTAGTATATAATATTCTGACAATGTATCTATAAGGTATCACATGATCCATCTATTTTTAATCGAAACTCACGACAATTCATATATAATATTACGACATGGTATCTATAAAACTCTATGTACATCCAACTTTTCATTCTCTTAGATATTCTCCACTGCGTGTTGGCTAAGCTCATAAGATAAGCCGCCTGCAATCTCCCTAAACATGAAAAAGCCGCTCGAAGGCGGCTTCTGATCCAACATTTTAACTCTAAACTTCAGCTAACTCTGTTATTCGTTCTGTATCACACATGCCGGTAACCTTGAGTAACGATTTTATGCCCCGCCACCGTCTGATGATTTTCAATCGCACCCTTCACCCGTTCAAGCACATCGCTCTCATAAGTGGAGGCACACTCAAAACCAGTCTGCACATGTAAATCAGCCGAATCAGCACTCAAGTTGAACCAACGCGCAATGACATCTCCTGTTTCTTCCGCAATCTTCAATGTAGAAAATGCCAGCGTTGAATTCTCGGCTTGCCAGTTAAGCCACTGTTTGCTCAGTGGTAATTTCAGTTCCCCTCTATTCGTTCCCTTTACTGGCTGTGCTTCCTGCTCATACGTATAAGCCCGTGTTCCGAGTTGCACTGTCGTCCACGGGATAGGATACGTATACGCACTTGCACAAGCACCTGATTTCGCTGCATCGCCTGCAAACGGAAGGATAGCATACTCCACCGACTGAGACCCTAGACATTGAGCTTCCGGTGTCTCGAAAACACCCCAGTCTCCCAACTCGGATGAAGCTCGCAGAAGGGTAACAGCAATCGTACTTCCTACGGTTTCCTGCCTAATCTCGTATTCATTGAGTCCTTTGTTCGCGATCATCAGCCCAGCGTTACCATCGGTTACATGAACAAATGCCTGCTGATGCTGCGCATTGCTCGGGTTCA
The DNA here is from genome assembly GCF_051136285.1 of Paenibacillus amylolyticus. Classification (GTDB taxonomy): domain Bacteria; phylum Bacillota; class Bacilli; order Paenibacillales; family Paenibacillaceae; genus Paenibacillus; species Paenibacillus amylolyticus_F. The sequence continues at coordinate 756,229 of NZ_CP194938.1, forward strand.
CCCACTCCTTCGCCGGCGTGTTCGGCCGTTTGGCAACTTCAAAGATGGAATCGGCATAATGATTGTCCGTCATCAGCCCGGAAGGGAACAGTGCACGCAGACGATGATCCTTGGCCTGATTGTTAAATTCAGTCTTTACCTTGACCATATCACTGCCTGCTTCCAGTGTATATGTTGTTGTGATCGTGAGAGGAACAGTATCCTGAACACGCTGAGCCTTACGCTCCGTGAAAGGAACCATGTAACGCTTCTCCCGTTCAAACAACTCATCTGCCCCAGCTGGAATGTTCCAATGCAGCATACTTTCCATTACAGCACGATAGGGAGAATGCTCCACAAGACGCAGCTCAGCCTTGAGATGTTCGGTGGTTAACGCTTGCTCACCTTCCGGCTGACGATACACATATTCGTTACCGATATCCCCTGTATTTTCGTAAACGTTCAGTCCGCTATATTCTGTTCCAGAGCGTTTATCGGTCAGTGTGATCGTTCCGTTCTCCCCCACACTTACTCGCAGATATTCATTCTCCATCACGTTCGCTTCAATATCAACGTTAACTTCAACGTCAGACGTCAGCCTTTCTACGCGTTCCCCGACAGGAACCAGACCATACGTCTGATATCCAAGTGCCGGAACATGATTTGCCTGAAAAATCACCTTAACTTTCCGTGCCATGTACGGCTGACGGAAGCGGTCTTTCGGAAGCTCATACCCAAAGTGGACACCGAGGTCAAGGATTTCGGCTGCGTATACATTGCCTTCTGCATCAGTCACCTGATATGTCTGCAGCACGATTTCTTCCAGTCTGCGTGCAAGAGCCTGCGGATTCGGACCTTCCGGGAAAAAGGACTTAGCTATGATCAGTTCTTTCTCAATGATGCCGCTTCTCGTCCAGCCAGCCGTATTAAACACGGTGAACAAAACGGCATCCTCTGCCCAAGCTTCTGCATTCTGCACATCAATGCATTCCGCTATTGCTTGCGAGGTCTGGCATACCAGCTTCTCGGCGAGTTGCCGGCTCTTGGCAAACCGGGTTACCATCTCGCGATGCACTTCATCTACACTACAGCCACAGATGCTGTCATGTGGATGATTCTGCATAAGCATCTTCCAGGCATGCGTGAGCAGATGATGCGGGTATTCCTTAACCCCGGCTATATGGGCCATGGCTGCCAGGGGTTCTGCTACTTTTTCCAACAACGTCTGACCTCGCTGGTTTAACTGTTTCAGATACACACGCGCAGAGGCCGTATTGACCAGCGTTCCCCATCCATCCGTATGTTGACTGCGAAGCTCCCCTTCAATCGTTGTCAGATGATCAGGAACCTGCTGCGATACCGCCTCGATATAATCTTCAAAATTGGAGTGTACAAATTTCACTTCAGGGTACAGCTCGGAAGCGGTACGAAGTGCCTCAGGCAGATCCGTCTGAATAGGTTGATGATCACATCCGTTCATGAAGAGTAGATGTGATGTTGATGCGAATTTCTCGGCATCCTGCAGATTTTTATCCCAGTATTCTCGTGCTTTCTCCGGATTTACAGGCACTTCCATCCCGTTACAATACCAATTGGCAAACAGAATACCGAGCACTTCCGAACCGTCCGGGGAACGCCAGATCATCTCTGAATAGGGAGATTCATACGCTTCTGCATCCACAACAGCGTTGTTGAAGCCGGTAGGTTTTACCCCGCGCCCAAAGACCGCATTCTGGATGTCGGCCTGCTGCAAAATCTGCGGAGCCTGTCCCATATTGCCAAACGAATCCGGGAAATACCCGGTTTTGGAGATGATTCCAAAAGGTTTGGCATCTCGATGCCCAATGAGCAGATTGCGCAAGTTAGCCTCACTACTCGTCAGAAACTCGTCCTGAAGCACATACCACGGGCCAAATTGAATGCGTCCCTCACGAATGTAACGATCCAAACGCTCTTGCTGGTCTGGCCGAACTTGTAAATAATCTTCCCGAATGATGGTCTGTCCGTCGAGATGGAAGTACCGATATTCCGGGTCCCGGTCGAGCGTACCCAGCAGCTTGTCCATCAGTTCAACCAGTAACACATGATGATGCTCGTATGGCATATACCATTCCCGATCCCAGTGCGTGTGCGAGATCAGATGCGCTGTTTTTTGGTTCGTCATATGTGTATCCTCCTATCCTTTTGTCGCTCCGCCCATGCTGAATCCTTTGGACATATAACGCTGAGAGAAAATATAGAGTACTACCGAAGGCATCGTGTATAACATCGAAAATGCGGCCAATCTGCCGTATTCCACCATGCCATGACTACCGAAAAATTGATAAATCGTGACTGATGCCGGCAATTTCTCCGGAGTCTGAAGCAAGATGTAAGGTACAAAAAAGTTGCCCCAGCTGCCTGAAAAGGTAAAGATCGCAATGGTTGCAATGCCTGGCAGCATCAGCGGAGCAACAATGCTTCGCAAGCCTCTCCAGACCGATGCACCATCAATCCAGGCGGATTCTTCCAGATCAATCGGAACAGAATCCATGAAGTTTTTCATCATCCAGATTCCGTATGGAAGAGATGAAGCCGTCAGGAAAAGCATTGTGGCAATAATGGAATTTTGCATTTTGAAGAACAGGAACATCTGGAACACCGGCACCATTACAGCTGTAATCGGCAAAGCAGTCATAAACAGAATGGATAATAAAAAGCTTTTCTTAAACCGCATTTCGTAGCGTGATAATGGATAGGCCGCCAGCACAGATACAGCGACAACAAGTGCCGCCTGCCCTCCTGACAGAATCAGACCTACCCCGAACGAGCGCAGATTACTTTCATCCCCAAGTACATCCTTGAAATTTTGCAGTGTCCACGTTGCAGGCATCTTGATGCCTTGCTGTGCGTTCGGATCAAAGGATGCCAGAATAATCCAAAGTAACGGCAATAAAAAACATAGGCCGAGGAAAACCAGAATACCGTACTGGATTTTGCGTTGAATACCGTGTTTGACCATCATAAGAACATGACACCTCCTTCATCGTTACACTTTTACTTTCATTGAACGGATGTAGAACAGGCTGGCGATAATGCCAATGAACAGTAGCACAAGAGAAATGGCTGTACCATATCCGAATTGGTAATTCACAAATGCCTGATTATACATAAATATAGGCAAGGTCTGTGTAGATGTACCCGGGCCACCACCCGTCATTGTATAAATCAGGGTAAACACACCCAGCGTCTGCAAAGTAACCAGCATCATATTGGTAACGATAGAGCCTTTCACCATTGGAATGGTGATATGGCGAATGATCTGGAATCCGGTGGAACCGTCAATAATGGCTGCCTCTTCGACTTCCTTCGGAATATCATCCAGTGCAGACTGATAAACCATCATGGAAAAAGCCGTTCCGTGCCAGATGTTGGCGATAATGACACTCACCATGGGAAAACTGAACAGCCACGAGATTGGACTCACGCCGAACCAGCCCAGAATCTGATTCAGTGAACCATTGTCACTGAAAAAGGCTACCATACAGAACGCCACAACAATTTCCGGCGTGACCCAACCAGCGATAACAATAATGCCGATGATTCGGCGGAAGGTAACATTTTTTTCTTTCATAAGTAATGCAAGAATAAATCCGAGCACCACCTGACCAATCACTGCGGAGAAGATCAGAAATACCAGCGTACGCCATACACTGATTCGAAAGTCTGGGTCTTGAAACATGTTGATAAAGTTTTGGAATCCTACGAATTCCAGGCTTTTGGCTGCGGCACCTGTCAATGCCATATTGGTAAAGGCGAAGCAGATCGTCAGCACAATCGGCACAATAAAAAACACCAGTAACAGCGTTACGGAAGGCATCAGAAACAGAAATGAGCCCGGGGCTTTTCTTTTCATACGTCACTCTCCATTCGAACCGGAAAAAGGGGAGTTTTTCGCTCCCCCTCCGAATCTATCGATGTTATTTTTCTTCGATATGCTCCGCTCCCACCGATCGGGAGACATTATCCTTGAATTGCTTGATGGCATCTTCCGGTGTGAGTTTGCCAGAGGCAATGCTCTCCACAATGCTTTGCAATTGAGCAGATACCGCTGCATATTGATCATTGGCCGGACGGAAGTGAGCCACATTCAACAGCTCTTGCGCTTCCTTCGTATAAGGGCGATCCGTGTATCCTTCCACTTCTGTTGAATCGCTGCGTGGACTGAGACTGCCTTCGGCAACAACACGCGCTGTTGCATTGTCTTTGTTCATCAGAAACTCAATAAATGTCCAGCCCGCTTCTTTATTCTTCGCCTGAGCGGGAACGGACCATGCCCAGCCTCCAGACATCGTGGTCGCACCTGGTTCCTGCCCATTTTGTGTCGGGAACGGTGCAAAACCGATTTTTTCTTCTACATTCGGAATCGGAGCAGCCCCATTTGCTGCCCATGTGGAACCAGCCCAGCTTCCATCAACCGCCATTGCCAGCTTGCCTTGTGGAAATTGCTGCTGGAACGCAATGCTTCCTGCTTGTCCGTTGAGTGCTACTTGCATGGTTGGTCCAGTTTTGTCCTGGTTGAACACCTGATCAATGAATTTGAAGGAGTCCAGCAACCCCGGGCTGTTCACAACCCATTTCTTCGTTGCATCGTCGTAGAGCGTATCCGTTGTACCATACAACAACATCTCCAACGTCTGCATCGTTACACCTTCACCGTTGGCTTTACCCACAATGAGATTCAGCGGCGTTACGCCGGGCAGCTTCTGCTTGATCATACGCGCTGCTTCAAGAACTTCATTCCAGCTTGCCGGTTTGAACGGAACAGGCAGTCCAGCTTGCTGGAACAGCTCTTTGTTATACCAGATGCCGCGTGTATCTGAAGTGGCTGGTATACCATATATTTTGCCATCCTCGCCGGTTACTCCGGCTTTCAGGTTATCGATAATTTTGTCGTTCCAATCCGCCCAGCCTTTCACCTGCTCGTCCAAAGGTTGCAGATAACCTGCTGCCGCGTCCGATTTAATGATGGAGGTATCCTCGGCAATGACGTCAGGGGCAGTATCCGGCGACTTCATCTGTAACACCATTTTGGAGGTGTAATCGCCTTCACTTGCAAGCACAGGGGCTATGTTGATCTGGATATCAGGATGCTCCTTCTCAAACTGCTCGACCAATCCGGATTTAAAAAACTTCGTTAGAGTATCCTCTGAACCGGAGGAACGGAACGATACAGTTACTTCTTTTTTTCCATCGCTAGTCGTACCTGTGGAAGTACTGCCGCTTGAGCAAGCAGTCGTCAGAATAAGCAAAGAAGTCATCACAGCTGCCACTGGCAGTTTCATCGAAAATTTTCTCATGTCGGGGTCTCCTTTTTTTGTCCTATTTCTGTATGCGGAATCCGCAATAATCCATAACTAGTTCGCTATATAACATGTTGGACCAGGAAAACCATGGACGGGTATACTCATGTGGATCATTCGCCGAGAAACCTTCATGCGTCAGACCTGTATCCGCATCCGTCCGCTGGATCAGCTGAAGCATGTTCATTTTTTCTTTCAGATCCACGGAGGTCAGTCCCTGCATCGATAAAGCGATATGCCAGATATATCCTTCCGGTGTGTGCGGACTACCCATTCCGGAAGCCGCAGAACCTTCGTAAAAATAAGGGTTCTGTGCGGACAAAATGAATCGGCGGGTGTTCTGATAGATCTCGTCATCTTCCGAAACATAACCGAGATAAGGTAAAGACAGGAGGCTTGGTACGTTGGCATCATCCATCAGGTTGTGATTGCCTTTTCCATCCGTTTCATACGCATAGATTGTCCCGTAGTCAGGATGTTCCACAATTCCGTATTTCCGAATCCCTTCATCGATCTGTTCCGCTAGTTTCCGAGCTGCCTCAGCCAGCACAGGTTCATCCAGTAGCGCAAATGCAATCTCCTCTACATATCGGAGGGCTACCACCGCGAACATATTGGATGGAATCAGATATCCGTACTCACACCTGTCATCACTCGGACGGAAACCGGACCAGGTCATGCCCGTATAAGCTGTCTCCGTGCCTCGGCCTTCTCTTCCGAGTGTATCCGTCTCGGGGGCGTCCAGACGCTGAAATGTATATGGGGAACGGCTCTCATGATGCTGCTCCACTTGCCATAAAGAGATGATCTCGTTGACGGCGTCACGGAACGTGGCATTAAACTGATCGGTTCGGCCTGTGTTTTTCCATAACAGGTAACTAAGCTGAATCGGATACGCCAGTGAATCGATCTCGTATTTCCGCTCCCAGATCCATGCATTCATATCCGTTAGGTCCGATTGATGGCCATTACCACTCTCTGTTTCGTTAAAAGCGTTTGCATAAGGGTCTAACAGAATGTATCTCAGTTGCCTTTCAACCAGCCCGGCGATCATATCCGACAGTTCCTGATCTTCGGAAGCAAGAATGAGATACGGTCTGACCTGAGCTGCGGAATCCCTGAGCCACATTGCGGGAATATCCCCGGTGATGACAAATGTTGTTCCGTCTTCCTTACGCTGAATCGTCGTTGTTAATGTATTGGTAAAGCAGTTTTCAAACATCTCCACAAGCTTGGGATGGTCTGGCAAGCCAGCCTTCACTTTGCTGATCATCTGCTGAATGGAAGGAGAAATGTTCTGATCTTTTCTCGTTGTGTGCATGAGTCCTCCTTAAACATCAAAAGTTTAACCGCTTTCATCATCCTAAAACGAATTAAATGTTATGTCAATATATTTAATTTTATATCATCATGTTATTTGAATAAAATCATTCAAATGATATGTTAACTTTTGTCATTAAAGGCAATAAGATCATATGCACAATAGGCCTTGTATTCAACCCGTCACAATTTTATATTGGAACCGGGATGTTTCCTGGCTTGCATTTGCACAACAAAAAGAGACTCCGTCACCGAAGCCTCCATTATATTCGTATACTCTTCTCCATCATGTCCATCAAACTTCTGAACCTCACCCACTTATTTGGGTTGAGAAACCGCATGCTCTCTTACCTGACTTGTCGATGTCCCCTTCACCAAGGATGCAGGCAGTACAACACGCTTGACCCCGCTGGGTTCTTGAGCGTGCATATGCTGCAACACCATCTCAAACGCCTTTTCCCCCATATCAAACTGGTTCTGCTTGAGGTGGGTGATTCGCGAGTGCCTTTCGGTATGCGGACTGTCAAAACAGAGGATGGACAGTTCTTCGGGTACGCGCATATCCAGTTGTTCTGCGGCCGCTAACGCAAGCAGAGCAATGTCATATTCAGCGGCAAAAACCGCTGTAATCTGCGGGTGTTTTTGATAATGGGCAACGAGCTTCTGCACGTCACGATGCTTGGCTTCAGGATCGAACTCATTCGGCAAGGACGAAAGGATCGACTCCACCCACATTTCTCGATTCACAAGTATACCCTGTTCGTTATGTGCCTCAATAAAACCTTCAATTCGTTCCTCAATGGTCGTTGTATTCACTGGAGGTTGCGTCAGAAAGGCAATGTGCTGATGCCCCAGATCAAACAAATACTTTGTCCCTTCTCTTGCTGCTCTGACATTGTCTGTGCTGACCGAAGAAGCGGGAATGCCTTTTAAATAACGGTCAATCATCACAAACGGGAACTTTCCAACAACGAGTTTTAAAATTTCGTCACTAAAATATTCCCCCTGTGCAGGAAAAATAATCAAACCGTCTACCCCAAGCTCCAGCAACTCACGAATACACTGTTCCTCCTGCTCGGGAATACCGAAAGAGCGTCTAAGTACAAGAAAACTGTCATGTTTTCGTGAAGCTTCCTCCATGCCATATAAAAGTTCCGTTCCATACATATCACTGAAGTTGGTAATGACCAGACCAATGAGCAGTTTACGCTCCTGCCTAAGTCCTTTGGTTGCTGCTGACGCAGCTTCACGTCCTAACTCATCCAAGGCAGTATCAGCCACAAAAGAACCACGTCCCGGCTGTCGAACAATTAACTGTTCATTTGCCAGCATTTCCAGCGCTTTCTTCGTTGTAATCCGGCTCACGCCGAATTCGTCACATAGTTCTTTTTCCGATGGAACACGATCACCAATTTTATATTGCTGCTGCTGTATTCGTTCTCTCAACGACTCAAATATCTGTTCATACATCGGCTTGGAAGCCGAGTCTTTCCCCAATACAAGCACCTCCATAAACACTTCACTTCATCAGTCTTATACCCTAATATATCATGATATATCATTAAAGTGAAGGAAAGATGAGAATTATTGTACGTATGCATAGATTAAACCAAAAAACGGCAAGCCCTAATTTCAGGCTTACCGTTTTTATCATACGCTGATTATACCTTACAGAACTTCCATTTAGATCATCTCAAAGCGTCGGTAGGTGATACCCTCTTGCTGATCAGTTTATGGTTCAAGACTTTCTGCGGGATTAGAACCTGCGCCGGTTTGATCCGATTTCAGGTCACTCCCTGCCTCAGCTTCTTTCTCCGGAGCCGGCTGCTTCTCCACTTCTTCTTGTGCGGCACGGACAAACAATCTTCCGGCCGCTTGAGCCTCGGCCTTATTGCCCGCTGCATCCTGTGCCTGAATCACAATGACTCCACCTTCAAGCACAAGAGAAGCAGGTGTAGTATATGTGCCTGTGTATACACCCGGTTCTGTCTCCACCAGAGGCACTTCTCCCGCACCACTTGCGTTCAGATTCAGAGGCAGTTGAATTCGGAAAGAAGCTTGCAAGCCAGGTTTGCTTGTAAAGGAGACGCTGACAGGCTCACCCGATATAATGTTTACATCTTCCGCCGGGGTGATATCAGTAAGTTCCGGTACTCCGGTTTCAACGTATACTTTACGTGTTACCGTCGTTTTATTACCGGCAAGATCGGTTGCCACAATGGTAATGATGTTTTCACCTTCGTTCACCAGTACACGTTGACTGAATTTTCTGTCCCTGTCAACTTGCACGGTCTGCCCATTGACGGTGACTTTGTTAAGGAATTGTTCCACTACACTGCCCGTCACATGAACTACTTCAGTGTTGATCCGGCCTCCTTCCGCCGGGCTGACAAGGTTCACCTGAGGTTTGGTCTGGTCCAGAATGATAATGACTGGAAGCGAACGATCTGTCGTTTTACCATTAATGACGGCTTCTGCGGTAATCACATTAACACCCGCCCGCAGCTTCACGCCATGTGAGAATTTCCCGTTATTTACGGTTGTTGATCCTGCAGCATCCTTGCCATTGTAAAACTTGATCTGCGCTCCGGAAGCAGGCGATGTTCCGGATATCGTAAAGGTGGACTGATTGGTATAGGTATTTGCTAGCGTTGTAAGCAACGGCGCATTAACCGGATATTTCACAACCGCACGGATCATGTAATTTCCCTCTCCAGCAGGCGATGCGCTCCATGCCCCACTCACACGCTGCCAGCTCCGGGCCGCATAAGTCCCGTCCTCGTCGGTAGCCAGCCCAGGAGCAGCTGTACCCGCCAAACTTTGGATATAAACGATGTAGAAATCACCTGTCACAATAATGGGCTCAGGGAATTCTACAGAAGTCCACTGATTATTTCGCAGTGCCGTACCATCGAACGGCCCGGCAAGCTGTTTACCTGGTGCTCCACCAGCGCCAGATGCATCATAAACCGCGTATTGGAAAGATGTTCCTCCAGGTACAGGCCACTCCGTATTCCAGAACCGGAACGAAGCACCCGTGACTTGTGCTGTTTCAAGCTCCGGAGTCATTCGAACGGCCCACGCGTTATCAGCAGCATTAAAAGCTCTGGCATTCTCGGCTGTACCATCGTCATAAGCAATCTCACCAGGGAAACCGATAAATGGTTTCAATGCGATGCTACTCTCTACCGTACCGTCGCCCGGTACAGTCACCGTAACTTTTTTGTTGTAATAATCCGCTGCCTGCACGGACAACGTATAACTTCCTTCCAACACCTGAAGAGTAAAGCTTCCGTCTGCTCCTGTACGAACCTCTGCTACCTTGGCATCCTCCACGACGAGCACCGAGGCATCGGCTAGCGGTTGACCTGTGCGTTCATCCTTCACTATCCCTTTAATCTGTCCATAAGGGATCGTCTCCAGATTGAAATTGGCTTTGGCTTCACTACCATCCGTGATGGTTACCGTTTTGCTTTGCGGATAATAACCGTAAGCCTCCGCTTTTAACGTATACTCTCCTGCAACATGTGTGAAGCTGTACTTACCTGTTGATGAATCTGTTTTCACAGAGCGTCCAGTTTCAAGTACCGTTACCGTTGCACTGGCTGGCAGACTCTGCGGCTGAACCGAACCTGTTCCCGGTTTGTCGATAGCAGGCTCTTGTTGTTTGGTTTTATTAAACTCTGCCTTGTCTGTTCTGGTCACTTTATACCATGGATTATCATAGTTCGGTTTAGGTTTGTCACTCGAAAGTACAACGGCTTCATCCTTTGTTACCGTTTCTGCAGCAACACCCAGCACACGGAAATCATCAATAAACCAACCTGTTTTCACTACACTGTTATCCGAGGTTAATCTGAAGCGCAATTGAACGTCATTGCCAGTCAGTGCGTTCAGATCGTAGAACACTGGCGTCCACTGTTTCCCGTTCGTACTATGCGAGAATTTGCCGAGTTCCGTCCATGTTGTTCCTCCGTCTTTGGTTGCTTCAACATATCCAAAATCATATCCACTTTCGATCTCGTACCAGTGATTAAACGCAAGCGTCGCTTCGGACACATCCTTTAGATCAATTACCGGAGAGATCAGTGAATAATTCGAACCATTTTCGTACGTGTTGTCGAGGTCGGTGGCCCAAACGTTAGGCGGAGATACCGCACTTGAAGGGCCGGTTAACGGGATACCTCGCTCCCACTCGTCCTTGGTTCCGGCGTGCGTCCAGCCATTATCATCGTTTCCATCAAACGAATCGATATAAATATCTTCCGGTACTTGTATGGTGATGGAAACCTCATTGGATTTCTCACTTTCATTGCCACTGTAATCCAGCGCCGCCACGGTGTAATAATACGTAGTGTTCGACTCCGTAGCCGTATCCGTAAATGAGGTTTTCTTCACCGTACCGAGAGACTCATAACCGGAACCGGCCGTTTCGGAACGGTAGACAACATAAGATTTAAGATCCTCATCATCTGAACCCGTCCAGTTCAGGGTAACGTTACCCAGAATATCTGCTGTTGCGGACAACGCTGAAGGCGCTTCTGGAGCAATATCGTCCAGTTCCTGCACCGCGAAGTCATCGATATACCAGCCAGCTTTCTGAACTGTAGCATCACTGGTCAGATTGAACTGGATGAACACCTGCTGTCCGGCATATTCGCGAAGATCAATATACTGCGTTTTCCATCCTCCGCTAGTTCCTGTGTAACTGAGCAGTTCCTCAAATACATAGTCACTATCCTCAGAAGCAATGTATACCTTGCCAAAATCGAGATTATTCTCTATGTCATACCAATGCTTAAAGGTTAGCAATGCCCCTTCAGGACTTTCTGTCAAATCAATAGGCGGAGCAAGCAAGTAGGCATTGCTGTTAGGCAAATATGTGCCTTGCAGATTCGTAGCGATGACTTTGTCACCTGAATAAGCAGCCTTCGGTCCGCTCACAGGTGCTCCCCAAGCCCAGGTGCTTCCTGCACCGCCCGTAGTAAAACCAAGCTGATCCGCTTCAAAATCCTGGAAATACCCTGGCTTCACTCCATTGGATACAGCAATGTTGTATACCGTGCTTTCGAAACCATTGTTGCCATAATCATTGACACGAATATAATATTCAACGCCCTCTGGCTCAATCAGGAAAGCTGGAATTGTCGCTGTGTAAGTACCTGCTTTCGTGTCTCCTTCAATCCGGTTCATTGGCAGGTATGTGTACTGCTTCGAACCTTTGGTTCTGGCATATGTTTCAACGGAAACCACCGCAACATTATCTGTCACACGTGCCGTCAAAGGAATGTCCAAACCTTTAAAAGCTGTATTGACCGGGGTATGCTGTAATACCGGCTCTTCCAGATCATCTCCGGCTGTGACCACTCTTCCGGAGACGGTTCCGATGCCTTCCAGAACCGATCCAACCGCATCCAGCGCGTTAATGATCCCGTGCCCATAACCGTTATTCGGGGAAATTGGATACTTGTTATCCGTTCGCGGTGTTGCTGTGTCCATAATGATCTGCTCCAGCTGATCCACGTTAAGAGAGTGGTTGGCTTGAAGCAACAGTGCGGCAAGTGCTGTCGTATGCGGACCTGCCATGGATGTCCCGTTCCATCCACCTTCATATGTACCTCCAGGCACGGATGAACGAATGTTCACACCAGGGGCGGATACTTCCGGTTTGACTTCACTATACGGGGACGGTCCTAACAATGAGAAGGAAGCCAAGTTACCGTTAATGTCGGTTGCTCCTGTAGCAAAACTCTCAGGATAGTTGGCTGGATTCGCAACTGAAGCTGGGCCTCCCGGATTGGTCAAGGTTACATTTCCCGCAGAAAACTCAGGGAAAATCTGAGCATCACGCCATGCCTGAACCATCGGTCTAAACCATTCGTCGAGCCCTGCTCCTCCGCCCCATGAATTATTTACAACATCCGGTGCGAGCTCTGGATGCAGGTTGCCCTCGGCATCCACTGGAGCAATGAGCCATTGTCCACCATCCAGAATAATGGCATCCGTTGTTTCCGGATTAAAAATGCGGACGCCGATCCACTTTGCACCAGGTGCAACGCCAATCCGATTGGTGCCGTTTGCTTCAGAACCCACCATCGTTCCCATGGTGTGGGTACCATGTCCGTCTGCATCAGCAGGAAGAGATGCATGGCTATGCGGATCGTACCAGCTTAGCTCTGGATCAACGACGTTGCCTGAAGCGTCCAGACCACGCCATTTACTGCGAAGCGCCGGATGCGTGTAATCCACGCCACTGTCCAGATTGGCAACCACGATGCCCGTGCCGTCAATGCCTCGCTCCCAGACTGCAGGTACATTGATGTAATCAAGGTTCCATTCCACATTCTCCGTCTGCTTTTTTACGCTCGAATCCACTTCCTTGGTAGCTGTCCCTTGGGAAGCGGAGTCTTTCACTGCTGGCTGTTTGCTTACTTCTGCCTTATCCAGATATCGCGTTTCATTCGGCAGAATTTTCTCTACCTCTGGCAGCAAAGCAATTTGCTCCATCACTTCTTTGGTACTGGTGACAGCGAGAGAGTTCACGATAAAATAACTTTTATATTCTTTGACCTTGCCGAGGTCAATTTCCTTTTCAAGATAATGTTCAATAGAATATTGTGTCCGTGAGGCGGTTTCCCGAAGGGAACTAACCACCGAGTTACGTACAGACAACTTGGTTGCCGAAGGTGTTTCTTTGGCAATCGTTGCTTTTTCCATCGCTTGTTTGGAGACAGCTGCGGTGTCCACCTGTTCCTTCATTTTGACAAGATAGGTTACATATTCGCTGCCTTCAAATGCTTTGGTCAGTTTGGCATTCACTTTGGATGTTGAAATCTCAGCCAGGCTGGACTTCATATCGATTTTGGAGGAAGATGAGTTCTGTGCAGAAACCGGAAGTACCATTGAAAATGCAAGGAGAAGCGAGAGCCCCATGGAGACGGGCTTGCGTAACGTTTTTAATTTAATCAAACTTTTCCACTCCTTTTACCCGGCTTTATAGTTTGGTCTAGTTCAAATACCCTTCTCTGTGAAAGAAGCCAATCGTTAATTCTGTGGCGGTTAAATAAGAATCATAAGATGCTCTGTCTAACTTTGCTTTTCATTTCACATATAGCCTCACCTCCTTTACAGGTCTGGTTAGGTAAATACAGGGTTTATATCCGGATAAATTGGCCATAGGTCAAAATATACGCGAAGAGATATGGTTGGGTGCAAAGCGCATAGTTGAAGTAATCCACCATTGGTGTTGGTGGCATCATTGTGTGATTGAATGTCAATAAGCATTCGTGTGGAGGATATTCAGAAGCGTTAGCAGAACGCTTGCCATGAAGTGGGTAAGTGAATCCGGGTGATACATGCGGGTTGGATGGAAGAATACATCTTAAATTACATATATAAGTTAAATTTAGGCTTAAATTGGATTTTATTGGTATAGTATAGATTCAAAGTGCGATACATACAAGACCTTTATTTGAAAATATTAGAAAATAAGTCTATATCATGCTTTTATAAGTCTTTTGTCTCTAACCTTACCTCCTACAACTTTCGCAATCGTGCACTATATAAGTTGTTCAATTTCAACATCAAGGTCTTTATACCCCCTATCACTTTAACAGTCACCCTCTTTTTATAAAACACAAAAAAAGAACCAGCCTGCTCGCCGGTTCTCTCCACAATCAGATTCTCCCTTGTAATTATACTTAATCCAGGTCAATTTTAAATACGACAGGTACAATGCTCTTCACACCCGTTGTAGTTATCGTCAAAGCATCTTCATTACGCTCCCACATCGGCTGCTCCTCATATCCCAGAATTTGAACATTCTTAATAATGCCATGAAAATGCGAAGATCCTTCGCTCAGCGATTTAATGTGCACGATTCCATTATCCGGGTATACCATAACCGTGGCATACAGACTGCTGCCTTTCACCGTAAAGCGTATATCTTCACTTGTAAAAACCTTCGTATCCCCATCCGTGAATTGCCCTTCCTTCACCTCTGTGGGTCCTTCCCCGTACGTGCGCCAGAACGAGGTATCGTAGATCGCCTCCCCATTGACCTCCAGCCACTTCCCGATGAGGAGCAGGATATCCCGATCCTCGTCTGGAATCGTACCGTCTGCTCTCGGCCCGATATTCAGCAAGAGACTCCCATTTTTGCTGACGATGTCCACGAGATCCCGGATGATCTCTTCTGCCGTTTTATAATCGTTGTTTTCCGTATAACACCAGGAATTTCTTGCAACAGCCGTATCTGTTTGCCAAAAATAAGGCTTCAGCTCCGCAAATTGTCCACGCTCCACATCAGGAACTGCCGTGCCAAACATGAATGCTTCATGCTTGTAATTAATAGCAACCGGAATGCCCCAGTCCTCACCTTTATTGTAATAATAGGCTGCAAACTTTTTGAGATATGGCTTGAATGCTGCTGTTTGAATCCACCAGTCAAAATAAAATACTCTTGGTTGATATTCATCCACCAGTTCACAGCATCGAATGAGCCAATCTTCCATATATTCATCTGAAGGTGGGGAGCCGTAGAGATCTTGATGATCTGGCTCCGGCATGGCAGGCCAATAAAAATCCCCGCACCGCATCGGCTCTTGGATATCAGAATCAAATTCTTTTCCATGTGACATGAAAAACCAGTGTTCGGCACGGTGGGATGATACACAGAAGGTTAACCCCTGCTTCTCATAGGCGGCTTTCATCTCGCCAAGCACATCACGTTTGGGACCCATTTCATATGTGTTATAGTGAGAGATAGAACTCTTGTACATCTGGAAACCGTCATGATGCTCTGCAACTGGCATAACGTATCTTGCACCTGCTTGTTTGAATAAAGCTGCCCATTCATCTGCATCGAACTTCTCTGCTTTAAACATCGGGATGAAATCCTTATATCCGAATTCCTTATGATTCCCATACACTTCAAGGTGGTGTTCATAGGCCTTGGAGCCTTGAATGTACATATTACGTGAGTACCACTCACTATCATAAGCCGGAACAGAATAAACGCCCCAATGGATGAAAATACCAAATTTTGCCTGTTGATACCAATCGGGAACGCTGGATTCACGAAGTGAAGTCCAGTTATCCTTGAATTTCCCACCGGCAATTGTTGCATCGATCTGCTTCAAATATTCGTTTTTGTTCATGTGCAATTCCCACCCTTCCCTAATTGACTACATTTGTATTGTAGTTTGGCAGGGTACCGTTGCACATGCAGAACATTAACGATTAGATGGACGATAATAACTTTCAGGGAGATATGCTCATGGATCATCACACACTACTGACCAACTATTTGTCCAATCTGCAAGTGGATCTGTTTATGGTGAACTATAACCGCTGCGGCCCTCATTGGAGAGATCTGGACTATACACCGGACTATAGCAAGTTGTACTGGATTTGCGAGGGTGAAGGTTGGCTTAAAATCGGGGATGAGGAATATTACCCCAAGCCAGGACAGCTCTTTTTGATGCCAGAAGGGGTAAAGCAATCGTATTCCTCAATTAGTGACAAGCCTTTCCTCAAATATTGGTGTCATTTTTCCGCCAAAGTCGGGGGGATCAATCTATTTCAGATTCTGCAATTTCCGCACGTGGTTAACGTAAGTCAGCCCGAACGATTTCAGAACATCTTTGATAGTGTGCTTACCTATGCGAATTCCAATGAAGTTTACGCACATATGATGGCCAAAAGTAAACTGACCGAATTGCTGTCCCATTACATCATGAACCTGGAACTGGATCAGATTAGCTATTTAAACGTGCCCGTTGTTGAAAAATTGTCCACCCTACTCACCTATATCGATGCACATATCGAAGAGAACATGTCCGTTCAGGATTTGGCTCAGATGCTGCATATGCATCCGAATTATTTCATTCGTTTTTTCAAACAGCAGATGGGTATGCCCCCTATTCACTACATAACCAGCCGAAAAATAGACAAGGCCAAAGAGATGCTTAGTTGCACCTCTCTGACGATGACCCAAATTGCCGACAATCTCGGATTCAGCGATTCATATTATTTTTCCAGACAGTTCAAGAAACACACCGGATTGAATCCGACAGAATATCGCAAACAAATGACTGTGATCGCCCAAACTTGAAAATTCGCCTCAAAAAAAATTCCCACAAGTTTCAATTATGGATTAAAATGGATGTTTGACTCGTACTTGCAGAAAGGAGGTTCGCATATATGTGCAAAAGCTTATACAAAAACAACCTCCTATTTCTGTTCAGGAGGTTGTTCACGTTACTTTGCATTTTGCGTGATGTGTTATATGTTATTGCCAGTCTCTTTTTCGAAGATACGACTCGAATACAAATGTTCCAAAAGGAAGCACCCCCGCCAATAAGCCCATGATCCAAAGTGACACCTTCCACCTTTTGACCAAACCTAAATGTGCTAGTGCAATCAGATATAGAGGAAATAAAATACCATGAATCATCCCCATTACAGCTACAGCTATAGAGATATCGGCAAAGTACTTTAACGGCATTGCAATAAATACAAGCAGCAGAAAGGATATACCCTCCCAAATACCAGCAATTCTGAATCGACCTGTTACCGTGTTCATTCCTGTGTTCTCACCTTTCCGCAAGATTGTTAGTGAAATATGTAACTTACAACATGACGCTTTACAACGCTGTATCTCCATTCTCAGACAACGGATGTAAGCTCTTTCTCAGTATAAAGCATGAACACGAGTCGAATTTACTTTAAATTTGAAAAATTATTGAATAGAATTGCTTCACACTCAAGTCGTTGATCGTTCGATCAACCGATATGCGAGTGATGCCGCCTTATGCTCCTCTTTTCCCAATACGGCCCACAAATGATAGAAAGCCTGCTTTGCTTGCTCAGCAATTGGATTATGAATCGTTGTTAGTTCGAGCACACGCGACAATTCAATATCATCAAATCCCACAATGGCAAGTTGATCAGGAACCCGTATGTTCTGTCTGCGCGCCTCACTCATGATGCCTATCGCAGCATAGTCATTGGAACAGAGCACCGCTTGCGGTAGTTCGCCCCCTTCGACCATTCGTCGCAAGGCTGTTTCCCCGTCGGATGAAGTAAATACTGAATATTGATAAGCTTCACGCCAGACAGGTAAACCTTTACTTGTCATGTATGTCTCATATGCTTCGCGCCGGCTCTGTGTATTCAAACTGCCCCTACGGCCAAACACATTGGCAATACGTGTGTAACCCTTCGACACCAGATGCTCCAGTGCCAACCTGTACCCTTGAGCCTGATCCATGGCAATGGAAGGAATCTCATCATTCCCCATGCGTTGCCAGGACACTATCGGTCCATATTGCATATAAGCTTTCAATTCGCCCGGATCATTGACGCAAGTCACAATCAGCACAGCGTCCACACGTTTACTCCGTAAATCCTCGAATGCCTGTAACTCAATATGTTTATCACTTCGCGACGTATAAACAATCGTCTGAAATCCGTAATCCATCGCGGTATCCATAAATTGGTTAATAAAGGTCAAACTAAGCTCATCAATCATGGCCGTTACGATCCCGATCTGTTTCGTCTGTCCTGTAGACAAAGATACCGCATTTCGGTTCGGTATGTAATCCAGCTCTTTCATAATTTCGGTAATCACCCTTCTGGCTTCATCGCTGACATGAGGCGAACGGTTGATCACCCGGGATACTGTGGCTCTCGAATAACCGGAGCGTTTCATGATTTCATCAAATTTGGACATTCCGATGCTCCTTTCCTGCGAACAAACACCAAATATAGTATGCCTCATCTCCTCTGCAAAAGTAAAACTTGACGTGTAACCCGTTACAACGTTTAAGCTTTTTTGGAGAGAATAAAGTGAACTTCACACAGGTTCACCATGAATTATACGAATGGAGCGATATATATGAGCAAATCTTCGAATCAAACGTATTCATTTCCCGAAAACTTTCTATGGGGTGGTGCCATTGCCGCGAACCAGGCTGAGGGTGCATATAATCAGGGTGGCAAAGGTTTGTCCACACAAGACGTAGCTCCTCAAGGTGTCATGGGTCCGATCACAGAAGAGCCTACCGCAGATAACATGAAGCTGATCGGTATCGATCTGTACCACCGTTATAAGGAAGATGTAAAGCTGTTTGCCGAGATGGGGTTCAAAGTATTCCGCACCTCCATCGCGTGGTCTCGCATTTTCCCTAAAGGGGACGAGCTTGAGCCGAATGAAGAAGGTTTGCAATTTTATGACAATCTGTTTGACGAATGCCGCAAATACGGTATTGAACCTTTAGTCACGTTATCTCACTATGAGACACCACTGCACCTTGCCAAAGAATACGACGGTTGGGTTAACCGGAAGATGATCGGCTTTTATGAGCGCTATGCAACAACGGTCTTTAATCGATACAAAAACAAAGTCAAATACTGGCTTACCTTCAACGAGATTAACTCCATTCTTGAATTCCCATTCATGAGTGGAGGAATCTTCACACCTAAGGAGAAGCTGAGCAAACAGGATCTGTATCAAGCCATCCACCACGAACTCGTGGCAAGTGCGTCCGCAGTGAAGCTGTGTCATGAGATCATCCCTGATGCTCAGATTGGATGTATGATTTTGAGTATGCCGACGTACCCGTTAACTCCGAACCCGGATGATGTCATCAAAGTGATGGAGTATGAACACAGCAACTATTTCTTCGGTGATATGCACGTCCGTGGACGCTACCCTGGGTACATGAAACGTTACTTCCGTGAAAAAGGTATTGAAATTCATATGGAAGACGGCGATCAAGAGATACTGCTTAACACCGTGGATTTCATCTCCTTCAGTTATTACATGAGCACATGTCAGACGGCTGATCCTGCCAAACAAGTGGCTGGTGAAGGAAATCTGATCGGTGGAATCCCTAACCCGTATTTGCCTGCGAGTGAGTGGGGCTGGCAGATTGACCCGCAAGGACTGCGCTATGTGTTGAACATGTTCTATGACCGTTACCAGAAACCGCTGTTTATCGTTGAAAATGGTCTTGGTGCAGTAGACGAGTTAATTACAGGTCCGGATGGCGAGAAAACCGTGGAAGATGACTACCGCATCCAATATTTGAATGACCATCTGGTTCAGGTTGGCGAAGCACTGGAAGATGGAGTAGACATTATGGGATACACCTCATGGGGCTGTATCGATGTTGTGAGTGCATCCACCGCTCAGCTGAAAAAACGTTATGGCTTCATCTATGTTGACCGTCACGATGATGGTTCAGGCACATTGGAGCGTTATCGCAAAAAATCATTCCACTGGTACAAAGAGATTATTAGCAGCAACGGAAAAAGTCTGAAGCGCTAAGCTTCATGATATAAAAGGAGACCTCTCTTCGGCAACACGAGATCAAGAAATTCGCCACAGTGCGGCTTTTCAGCTTGATCCGTATGCCGAGAGAGGTCTTTTTTTTATCCCGATGCAATAACCACGTTATTCCCAATAACACTGCTCATTAAATCACAAAAAAAAACCTCTGCACTTCCGCAATTTCGGAAATACAAAGGTTTTATTTTATCTGAAATGAGGCATGCTTCCTATTCTCAAGCCATCACATGAGCATGCTTTTCTTTCATACTAATTGCGAGAACGGCTGTAACAAGTCCGGCACATACAAGGATCGAGCCAACCCATCCCGTGTTCATAATGGATGAATGGTCAATAACAAGGCCGCCAATATAGGTTCCGAGCGCGATACCCGCATGGGCTATACCTGAGTTAGTACTAATCAATATTTCAGATGTTTCAGGTGAGGTCTTGATAATCAGACTATTTTGCACCGGTGTAACCGTCCAGCTTAGAGCCCCCCAGACACTTAACAGCAGCAGAAAAGCGATCAAAGGCAGTCCCGTGGTAAACGGTATAACCGCCATACTGATCATAAACGGAACCAGCACGATCAAAATGGCTTTCGCCGGATGAAGACGATCGGATAACATACCGCCAATACCCCCGCCTGCAACTGCGGCGAGCCCAAACATCATGTAGATCAAGGTAATCGCCGTTGCACTAGCTCCAATGGTTTCCTGCAGAAACGGTGTAAAGTACGCATATAACGTCAAATGTCCCGCGAGAACGAGCAGTGTCGTGGTGTGAATCGCCAGCATTTTCGGATTCCATAGTGCTTTAAGCTGATTTTTCAGACTCACGGCAGGAGCAGGCTGCACACGATCCATCGCGAGGCCAATAGACACCATCACGAGTACAGTCAATATGGCAATTAGCATGAACACCTCACGCCATCCAAATGCATTGCCTACATAGATACCTATCGGTACGCCCAGAACCAGTGATGCACTTCCCCCCATCGTAATCGTGCCAACCGCGCGCCCTTTGTACTCAGGTTCAACGATGCGTGAAGCTAACGTCAGAGATAATACAAAAATAAGAGAACCTGCTGCAGCTCCAAGCATGCGTCCTGCCATTAACATGTAAAAGTTAACGCTGAATGCAGAGATCAGATTACTGATTAGAAATACAAGCAACGTAACCATATATACATTTTTACGCTCAAATCGGGCCGTTACATTTAACAAGATCGGCGCAGACAGCGCATATACAAGTGAAAAGATCGAGATCAGATATCCGGCTTTCGCCAAAGACAGATGAAGATCGGTTGCAATCAGATCCAGAATGCCACCCAAAATCAGTTCAACCGTTCCAACCACAAAGGCAGCAATCGCCAAAACATATACTTTTTTATTCATGTTCCAAATCCCCCTAACAAGTTACAACTACGATAGTAACCCATTAAAGAGGAAAGTTCAATGAATAATTTCGAATTATTTCAGTTTGCTTTCATCTCATTTTCAAAAATATAAAAAACAAAAACTATTCTCCGAAAGAATAGTTTCCTAGTAGATCAATCTCGTAAGCAAACGTTCAATTTCTTCGTCCTGCAATAGTTGATCTCCGTATTTTTTGGTAATCTGTGTCAGAGCCACGTCGTGATAGAAATAATCCGTCATTGCTTTAACAATGGGTTTGGACATCGTCTTGATTGCTTTCCACGATTCATTTTCCAATCCGGCGAACAGCAGATAGGCGTGATCCACAATAAGCAGTTGTGAAGGTTCCGGCGCATCAAGTAGCGGGATAAGTGAGTATTTGCGAGTCAGAGAACTTTCCAAACCACCAACCGCTAGCACTTCTACATACACGCCTTGCTTCTCCTTCTGCTCCAACAAACTGCGGTAACTCTCCATCCTCTCATTCCAGGCCAGAAAAAGAATCGACGAATCCGCCTCTTCAATCAACTGCTCAATGTTCGAAGCAATAGATGACTCATCCTTTAACGTCCAGATATGCTCGTCGGTGAAGGTTCGCTTGATTTTGTATTGTTTCAAGGTTTCGATATCCTTATCAAAATCAAGTTTGATTTTGTGAATGACCGTTTGCAGATCCACTGCCATGTACAGTTTTTTCTTGCCATCCATCGTTGTCAGCACGATCCCCTTATCAATCAAACGGTTGAGTACTTCATAAATCTTGGCCTTAGGTACGTTCGAGGTGCCTACAATCGTTGTCGCATCAAGCGGCTCATCCTGCGCAAGTATAGCCTCATAGACCTGACTTTCATATTGGGTAAACCCGAATTTTTGTAACATATGTAGTTTAAGACATCCCTTCCATTCTTATTGTGTTGGACTACAAATGTTTACACGAAACACTCGAAAAAAAGTTCAACTCATATCTAGTTTAAATACCTGTTCAGTACCTGTCCAGTTTCCTGGTGACTGTTCAAATAAAATGAACTGCTGCTGGTTATATTAAGCTTGAATTACCCATTCCCTGTTTTGGAAAGGAGCATGAACCCGGATGGAAAGTACACAAGAATTTGTGAAAAAGGTTAATGAAAATGCGGAGAAAGCGCGCCACAACAAAAACAATGGTAAAGGAACACCCGGAGACAAGTTACCAAACAAACAGCACTCCACGAACAAATAAGAACGCAGTAATCATGAACCACGTAGCTTTGATTCAAACATTGAAGCAGATGAATACAGACGTAATATGGTGCCTCACATCGGTGAGTGCATCATATTCCTTACTACTTGGAATAGTGTATGACCATGCTTAGTTTGTTACTGCCTGCTCCCGAATGATCGTAACCATGTGGCAGATCTGCCTTGAAACGAATCGAATCTCCCTGCCTTAACTTGTGTTCCACTTCCCCTACTCGGATCGTGACTTCCCCTTCATACACGGTTATGAATTCCTCAGCCCCTTCAATGTGTGGTTCAGCACTCAACGATGACTTCTCGTCCATCTCCATCATATACATTTCAAAACGACGCCCTTCTTCAAAAGAAAAATGAGGATAGATCCGGACTCTTCCCCCATCTTCCCGCAAAACTTTGATGTCCTCCTTCATGAGAACAGTTGCGTCAGACTGCGGTTCATGAATAAGTGCAGTGAATGATATTTTTAACCCGTTTGCAATCTTCCAGACCGTTGCAATCGACGGATTGGATTCCCCTCGTTCAATCTGACCAAGCATCGTCTTGCTAATGCCTGACATTTCTGCGACCTTGTCCAGGCTCAGCTTTCTTTGTTCCCTGATTTGCTTGAGGTTCCGAGCCAAAATCAAATTAATATTTTCCACGAAAAATACACCTCACTTCTTCATAGTCCTCTTGTGCAATATACAGCACATAATGTACAATCATAACATACATACGTTATAACGACCTTATAGTGCATTATAACATACAATCTAATCTTACAAGGAGAACACATGGATATTTTATCTTTAGTCACTTACGCAATGATTGCTTCTTTTACGCCAGGACCCAACAACATCATCGCCATGTCTCATGCAAAGGAACAAGGTTTCAAATGTACATTTCCTTTTATTAGCGGAGTCGCTGCCGGATGTCTTCTTATCATGATGCTGTCCAGTTATTTCAACCTTATTCTTTATCAGTACATCCCGGTCATTACCCCGGCCTTAAATGTATTTGGGTGTATTTACATGCTCTATCTGGCCTTCAAAATAATGAAGAGCACGTCTGCTAAGAGCGAGGCTGAGGACAAGTCAAAGATTCATTATTCCTTTTCGTTTGGATTCACTCTTCAAATGATCAATCCCAAGGTCATCTTATACGGGCTTACAGCCCTGTCGGTGTTTGTCCTGCCCTATACACAGTCACATGCCCAACTCATACTATACTCGCTACTGCTCACCCTGATTGGGATCAGTGCGAATCTCACCTGGGCATTGGGTGGACGTTTATTTCAACAGTTCCTGTTAAAATATGAACGACCTTTTAATATCATCATGGGTCTTATATTGATCTTTACCGCGATTTCATTTATCAAATAAAACAAAAGCGTCCACTCATCTGTTGAGTGGAACGCTAGTTTGTAATAATTACTCCTGTTTTCTTCTCCACCAGGAACGCATCTCATGAGCTTCACCATTGAACACAACCGTTTCACCTATAACCGGTGTAACGATCGGTACATTCAAGGTTCGTGCGGCGAGGGTAACCCGCTCTGCCGGTTCATTCCATGCATGATAGGCGAGCGTGAACGCTCCCCAATGAACAGGGATCAATACATTTCCGCCCACATCCAGATGGGCTTGTACCGTTTCCTCAGGCATCATATGAATGTTGGACCAGCGTTCATCATATTGTCCACATTCCATCAAGGTAAGATCAAATGGCCCATACTTGCTTCCAATCTCCTTGAAATGAGGACCATAACCGCTGTCACCACTAAAAAACACTTTTGTTTCCCGCCCGGCAATGACCCATGAGCACCATAATGTGGAATCTCGATCAAACAGTCCTCTTCCTGAGAAGTGACGAGCAGGCGTACAAGCAATGGTCAGGCCCTTGAAGGAAAATTCATCTCCCCACTGATGCTCCGTAATCCGGTCAGCAGGTACGCCCCATTTAATCAACCGTTTGCGTACCCCAAGTGGAACGATAAAACGATTGGTTTTGCTTTTTAATTTGCGAATAGAAGAAGCATCAAGATGATCATAATGATCATGAGAGATCACGATGGCGTCCAAAGCAGGAAAGTCTTCTGGCTGTATGGGCAGCTCCTTGCTGAAACGCTTCGTACCCACCCAGGACACGGGTGACGGTCGATCACCCAGCATGGGGTCAAAGAGCAATCTGTGTCCCTCCATTTCAAGTAGAAATGCCGAGTGTCCAAACCACGTCACCTGTGTGTGATCAGACGCAACCAACGTTGAAGCAGCTTGATAGTGCTCCACGGGTATATTCACTGTCGGTCTTCGCTCCACATGTCTGCGCATGGAATCCCTCAATATACTTGTCAGAGACTTTATGTTCATTCCAGCGGTTGTTGGAATCTGATTTTCGTATTTCGTCATCGTTCACCCTTCTGTTCCCCGTATTCCTTAGTTTGTCTTATGGAGAAATTATAATCTTATTTCATATTAATTCATCGAATACCGATATTCAATGTTGTGTGAATGAGAGACCCATGGTTGCGTTAAGCTAGAATTAAGATACTGTTTCCACACGTATAAGACTTGGCATATATGATATAGAAAAACAAGAGAGAGTGTGAGCAACCATGAGCAAAAAATGGCGTAAAAGACTTGTTAAATTTCTGATTGTCGACCTTTCGTTAATCATTATTCTGTTAAGTTCCGGATTGATCTATCAGCAGGTTAGTTCTTCACAGGATGAAAAAACATTTACACCACCAGGCAAGCTATATGAAGTACATGGAGATAAGATGCACCTGTATACAGGTGGAGAAGGCGATGTCACTGTCGTTCTTGCCTCAGGCTGGGGAACGGCCAATCCTTATGTAGACTACTATCCATTATATGAAAAGCTTGCTCCTAACACGAAATTTGCGGTATATGACCGCTTTGGCTATGGATACAGTGATCGAACCGATAAAAAGCGGGATGTAGACACGGTAGCTGACGAATTGCATGAATTGCTCCAGGTTTCTGGACAAAAACCACCTTACGTACTTGTAGCTCATTCCCTTGGCTCATTGGAGACACTTCGATTCGCACAGAATTATCCTGATCTGGTCAAAGGTATCGTGATGATTGACGGTGGAAGTCCTGAATACTACGCAACGGATCAAGATAACCCGGCGGACACCATTGGTGGTTTCGCGAATCAATTCCGTATCAAAACCGGTCTCTTCCGACTCAGTATGCAAGCTCAGCAAGTCGTAGATACTTCGAATGCCAATCGAAATGAGTTGAAGCTGGTACCAGAAGATCTGAAAAAAGCGGATAAAACGGCGCTTTTGCTGAACTACGGGAACGCCAACACGGTTGATGAGTTACGCGAGATGCAAGCCAATGCCAAAGTTGTTGTAGCTAATAAACAGCCTTTTCCATTCCCGCTTACGATTCTGACCGCAGATTACTTTGGTAAATCGGAACCGGATTGGATCAAAACACAAGCTGAATTCAAATCCTGGTCAACTTCATCCAAACAAGTAACTGTCAAGGATACGGAGCATTACATTCATCAATACCACCCGGATATGGTGGCAGATGAAATCCTGGAACTTGTTCAGAAATAATGGAGATAAACGAACAGCCGTATCGATCCAAAAAGATCGTTTCCAGAAAGACAGAAAGAGCGATGTTCCCTTGCATATGAAGGGAACATCGCTCTTATTCTATCTATTGGTTTAGTGCATTGGACTCTGCTGTTTATCAGCCGAGCCGACCTTCACTCTTTTTATAAACAGTGCGATAACAAAACCAACAAGGGCCAGAACAAGTGCAAAAACAAAGGCATTCTGTACACCTGATGTGAATCCTGCAAGAATATTCTCTGGATTTTGCGGGTTATCTACATTGCTCAGGAACCGAGTCTGTCCGGCACTCAAAATACTTACGGCAACAGCTGTACCAATAGCGCCGGATACCTGCTGAAGTGTATTCATAATTGCAGTACCGTGAGGATAAAACTCACGCGGCAACTGATTCAATCCGTTGGTCTGCGCCGGCATCATCACCATCGAAATTCCTACCATCATGAAGACATGCAGCAGAATAATCTTAATCAGTGGCGTTGTGGCTTCAATGCCTGTGTACAAGTACAGGACAATAGCAACGGTGGCCATACCGATAATTACAAGCCATTTTGGACCAAACTTGTCAAACAATCTTCCCATGACAGGAGACAAAAATCCATTCAACAGACTACCAGGCAATAAAACCAATCCAGCGGTAAGTGCTGTAACAGCCATCCCCTGCTGCAGATACATCGGCAGAATCAGCATGGATGACAGAATCATCATCATACAGATAAACACCAAGAGCAAGCCAATCGTAAACATCGGATATCTAAACGCTCTTAGATTCATCACGGGTTCTTTCATACTCAATTGACGGATGCTGAACAAGAGCAATGCCACAATACCAATGGCTAACGTAGCGATAACAACCGGGCTGGTCCAGCCTCCGCCAGATTCACCATGTCCTCCTGCGCTGCTGAAACCATAAACGATACCGCCAAACCCTAGCGTAGACAAGACAATCGACAACACATCAATCTTGGGCTTGGTCAACTTGGAGATGTTCGGCAGGAATAACAATCCGCACACTAAGGAGATCAGGAAAAACGGCAAGGAAATCCAGAAAATCCAGTGCCAGCTCAAGTTCGCCAGAATCAGACCCGAAATGCTTGGGCCGCTTGCTGGTGCAAACATGATAACCAGACCAATCAAGCCCATGGCTGCTCCACGTTTTTCAATCGGGAAAATCACCAATATCGTGTTAAACATCAATGGTAGCAATAGTGCGGTTCCCACCGCTTGTAACACCCGAGCTACCAACAAAATCTCAAAGCTAGGTGCAATCGCAGCAACCAATGTTCCTGCAATAGAGAATATTAAAGATGTTGTAAACAGCTGCCTCGTCGTAAACCATTGCAACAACAAACCCGAGACGGGTACAAGGATACCGAGTACAAGCAAATATCCTGTGGTTAACCATTGAATGGTTGTTGGTCCAACCTCAAGTAAACCCATTAGTGGTGTCAAAGCGACATTCAGCGCCGTTTCTCCAAATAAACCAATAAACCCGCTCAGCAACATGGCAAACAAAATCGGGAAAACCTTGTACTGCTGTGTTTCTTGCTGATCCTTTGCTGTATCAGCCTTCATGGAAGCTTCCACGATCCCATCCTCCTCAAACGTATCCAACGATTTCTTTTTTCTCTCTTTCTCTTGGTACAACCTATTGATTCTTGTTAACATTCTTCGCTACCACTGACAAATAATCAGCAGCCGTAAGCATGGGCTGTTTATCCTGATTGGTCAACGTAATGATCAATGCGCCTTCTATCAGGGAAATAACCAGTAGTGCTGTCTCACGAGCCTTCCCTTCATCAATTCCGTCCAACATGAGATGCTTTGCAATGATACCCTGCCAACCTGCAAATACGTTCTGTGAAGCCATACGTAACTGTTGACTGATACAGGAGGTCTCCACAGCAGCCCAGAAGCTGAATGGCAAAAACCCGGTATAGTTAGAGGCTTCGGCTTCATGGGCAGTATCATAGATGAATTGCCGAATACCTTCTGCAGTCGTCTCATGGGCCGCAAAGGTTTCCTCAAACTTTTGCATGATATGTGCATTGGCGGATTGAATACATTCGAGAGCAAGCTCTTCTTTTCCCTGCGGAAAATAATGATATAACGAGCCTTTCGGCGTGTTACTCTCCTTAATGATCTGGCTCAGACCGGTCGCATGATACCCTTGTGAAAAAAAAAGTCTCGCTGCTGTGCCAACAATAAGATCTCTGGCATTTGACTTTTCACTCAAAGAAAGCCACTTCCTTCAATAAATTATAACAATCGGTCTATATAATTAAACCCGCTCACATAAGACAAGTCAATGTATTTAATTAAAATTTTGCAGAAAAATAACATCCTTTTTTTCAAAACTTAGCAATGAAGCCGGATACTGCGAATTTCTCGTTTTCTGTAACGTACCTGCATATTTCACAGATGTTATGGAATATACATACATAAGCATGCTTCATGATATTTTTTTGTATTTTTCTTTAAAAAAGGAGGAGGAATCTTTGGCTGTTTTGCTTACAGGCCCAATCGATAATAGTCCCGTTAACGGTGTTAGACCTACACAAACCGTCTCCATCAAGATTGATAATGTGAATTCTGTAACTACAGCTATCGTACTCATACAGGGCTATGTACTGAGTGCGACACGCTCGTTGTATGTTAGTGAACAGATTTCTCTTTTGCCCAACGCAGTAGTGACACGTAATTATTACGCTGATCTGGACAGTTTCGAGTATGTTATTACGGTAACAGGTTCAACCCCGGATGATATCCTGTTGTCATTATGGGGCAAAAACAGTGCTGGAGCACTAATCGCTGCCCATCGGCTCGTAAACTCGGAGTGGACGGGTAGCGATAATACGGCCGGGGTTACGGGCGTAACCGGAGCCACTGGAGCCACTGGCACGACAGGCTCCCCAGGAGTGTCGGGGGCGACTGGTGCTACCGGGACCACCGGTGCTACAGGAGTGACTGGCGCGACGGGCAGCACAGGCTTATCCGGACCTACCGGTGTTACTGGAGACACGGGCGCGACGGGCACTACCGGGACTACCGGTGCGACAGGCTTAACTGGCGCGACGGGCAGCACAGGCTTATCCGGACCTACCGGTGTTACTGGAGACACGGGCGTGACCGGCGCTACCGGGACCACCGGTGCGACAGGCGTGACTGGCGCTACTGGAGATACAGGGCCGTCAGGAGGCCCTGAAGGACCAACCGGGGCAACTGGTGCAACTGGCATAACGGGCACTACTGGAGCCATCGGCGCGACGGGAAGTACTGGTGCAACTGGTGCCACGGGGGTAACAGGTGCTACTGGTACATTTGAGCCTAATCCATTTGACGTATATGTCTTGCAGGGAGCAGTCGGAGGGAATGGAACGCAAGCCAGCCCATTTGGAACGATTCAGCAGGGTGTAACCGCAGTTTCCCCGACAGGTACAGTTCATATCCTTGGGGGAACTTATCCGATTACGTCGAACATCACGATTAACAAGGCCGGAATAACACTCCAGGGTTATCCGAATACCATTATTCTTTTACAGGCTGCAGTCGTCCCACTCACCATCATCGGAAGCGGAGTCACGGTAGACGGCTTGACCCTGACAAGTGACAATCCTTATGCAGTCGAGTTTATTCAATTGGGTGGCACAAATCATACGGTGAAAAACAATACGATATTCGGTCCTCCACAGGCAGGCCCTTCTAGTGGCTGGGTTGTTAATCGCGGTCTTGTAACCCAGATTGGTAACATGACCGGACTTATTGTCAGGAATAATATTTTCTACTCGTTGCGTCAGCCGGCTTATTTTAACCCGAATACAACGGGCGAGATCGTTAACAATGTGGTCTATAACACAAGAGGATTTGTCAATGATCAGGCCATTATGGTCTTCTCCGGCAATTCCTGGGGAAGCCCTGTGAATGCAGTAGATATTGCGCTGCTCGTAGGAACCATAACAGGTCCTCCCTTTGACCCATTAACCGACCTCAGTGCCAACAACAGTTCAGCAACCATTCAGGATTCAAGATAAAAACAACGAAAAACAGAAACCGTCAGCACCGTCGATATACATCGATAATACGCTGGCGGTTTCACTTTGTTTTGTTACGCTTTTATATGAACTACGTATTATCGACCTAGTTCCATGTTTCAACATTTAATTCATGGTTAATGCTCACCGCAGTTAACGCCCCGAATGAAGCTGCCGTGATTGCCTGATACAGTTCAGACGCTGCATCTCCGGCACTAAACACGCCAGGAACAGACGTTTTGCCTTGTGCATCTACGATGATCGTACCTGTTTCTGTCATCTCACATCCCATCGTCTCTGGCAGTTCCGAACCTGTGTGAAGTTTGGGCTGAAAGAAAACTCCTGTACAAGAAATCACCGTTCCATCGCTCAGTTCAATTCCACTAATCATGCCCTCTTGGGATATGATCGATTGAATAGGTGTTTCGTATACTTTAGCACCATGGCGTGAGAGATCCTCCAAATGCTCTTCTGACATAGAATCATCACCGTTTGTGCAAAGGGTGTAACGGCTTGTCCATCCAGATATTAATTTAGCCATATGTAACGCTTTGTCCACGCTTGTAATGATGACAAGCTGCTGATCCCTTAGTTCCCATCCATCACAATAAGGACAGACAAAAGCACTTTTCCCGTAGACTTCAGATAAACCCGTAATATTCAAAGGCAAATCTTTTTTACCTACAGCAAATAAAATCTTTTTCGCACGATATGTCCCTCCCTCGACTGTCTTAACAACAAACTCACCATCATGTCCAGTAAGCTCTGTAACCGTATCTGATGTAAATTGCACCGAAGGATATGCAGCGATCTCTTCTTTTGCGATTCTGCGGAATTCACGAGGGCTTACCCCATCTCTGGTTAAAAAACCATGTGTCTCCCGAGTCACCCAATTACGAGGTTTTTGATCATCAATGACAAGTACGTTTTTTCTAGCTCTACCAAGTACCAACGCAGCATTCAGCCCAGCGGGTCCTCCTCCCACAATTACAACATCGTATTTATTATGAGCTTTATCCATCGAAATCACCCTTTCCAGATATTTAATATCTCTAATTAGAACGAAAAATTGCTCTCTTCGTACTCCCTCACTAGCTAATTGCAAGGTGTACACCTGTGAGATATTTAATAGCAGGCCTTTACAGAGTCATGAGGCTACATCGTTTATGCCATACAAATACATCTATTAGAGACATCTTATATCTATAATATAGACATTATATCTTATTTGCAATATATTTATTTCATTTCTACAATGGAAACATGACAATCTAATGAAAATACGCGCGTAGCACAGAACTGTTGTTTTAACAATTAAAAAAGTTCTTGTTTTTAAATTGTTCACAATCAAATGACATTATTATAAATACTAGAGTGTTACATAAATCACAACATGAATTGGATGATATAATGGACACATATTATATTAAGTATAAACAATAGGAAGTGAGTATTTGAAAACATTAAATAATGAATCACAAGCCAATATCAGCCTGGAGTACAGCTCGATTCCTAAAGTATTTTTAGATACGATCAAAATTGGAATCATCAAGTCCAACTTGATCGCCATGTTTGCAGGTTTAAGTCTAGCTTTATATGTGTTTGATGCATCTATTGCAGCTAATATTGTTCCGATTTTACTTTCATTTCTCGGTTCTTCATTAATCATCGGAGCAGCTGGGGTGTTCAACAATCTGTATGACCGGGACATTGATGCGATTATGGAGCGTACGAAGAAACGTCCTACCGTTACAGGACGGGTCGATACCAAGGCAGGTCTGATTCTTGGGTTTACGATTACGTTGATTGGTGCGATCATGCTGTACATCGCATCTCCATCGGCCGCTTTTTTTGGCCTTCTTGGTTTGTTCCTTTACGTCATTCCATATACGATGTGGACCAAACGTACAACGATCTATAATACGGAGGTAGGAAGCCTGTCTGGTGCTGTTCCACCGCTGATCGGCTGGGCAGCCATCTCTCCAGAACTGGGACATTTCGAAATTTGGGCACTGGTCGTAACAATGCTGTTATGGCAAATGCCTCACTTCTATGGGATAGCCATTCGTCGCTTCGATGAATACAAGGCGGCTGGTGTTCCGATGTTACCTGTTGTCAAAGGCATTGGGCGCACTTATGTACAAACGAATGTTTATCTGGTATTACTGTTGCTTTCCAGCTTCCTGTTCTGGCCAATGAGTCCATTTGTCGCCATAGTAGCCTTTCTTGTAAGCTTGGCCTGGCTCATTCTTAGTGTGGCTACTTTTGACAAAAAAGAAACAAAAAAATGGTCACAGCGCATGTTTATTTTCTCCATTAATCATATTACAATCATCTTCTTAGTTATCATCGCGTATTCCTTGATTGCTTAAGTAACGATATGGATACACCATTGAATGATTCTAAAAGAAATAAGAAACCGTACAGATGCAACGCCTGCATTCAGGCATGTTCTGTACGGTTTTTTGTCTGTCTTTTAGTTTTTTTTAGTTTAAATATCCTTATTAAGCGAATGCTTCTATTCCGATCATAACCTGTATCATCCCACCATCACGGGCACCTGCTCTCCCTGCCATAACAGCTGCATCTCTTCATTGGTTTCAAGCAGATCCGCGAGTGTTCCTTCGGCTTCAATGCGTCCATCCTTCATGACGATAATGTGATCAGCTTTGGTGAGGGCTGCCTTTCGGTGAGATACCGCAATACAGGTAACTTCTTTCTCCTGAAACAGTCCATCCCACACCTGCTGCTCCGTCTCCACATCCAGCGCACTGGACAGATCATCAAAGATAAACAAATCTGCCTCGGTCATTAACATTCGTGCTGTTGCCGATCGCTGGATCTGGCCACCAGATAACATGACACCTCTTGGTCCTACAGGTGTTTCCAGTCCTTGATCTAAATGCTTGATGTCCTTATCCAATACAGCCAGTCGAATGGCTTTTTCCAACGCTTCGTCTGCATTCTCCCGCTTCCCCTGAACGATATTTTCTCTCAGCGTGTCACTGAACAGCCTTGGAACCTGAGGAGTATATGCAGCTCTGGGCGGCATAAGAAATGTTGCAGGATCTACCTTCTCTCCATTCCAGAGAATCTCACCCTGCTGCTTGGGCAACAGCCCCAGCAGTGTACGAACCAAAGTGGATTTACCCGAACCGATTCGACCCGTAATGACAAGAAATTGACCCTGTCTTAATTTGAAATGAACATCCTTTATACCGTTTGAAGACTGCGCATACTGATAGCTGAGTCCGCTAACTTCAAGTTTACGCAATTTCTCATTGGGGTCTCTTCGTTTACTTACTGGCTCTGGAGGATCTTCATTCAGATAGATTTCCCGTTTATCCATAATCTGATCCTCTTCACCTGGACGAAAGAGTGTACGCATACGGTCATAAGACACCTTGAGTCTTTTATGCTGAAACACCATGTATCCGAACAAAGAAATGCTGAACCCGATATTGACGAGATAACTGGTGAACAAGGCAAAATCACCCACTGTGAAGTGACCAGCCTTCATCTCAGCAGCACACATCAACAGAATAAGCCCTGTACATATACTCAGTACGTGCTGATTAAGCGATTTCATCCATTGTTTGAACAGATTATCTCGCAGAGCAGCCTGACGTCGTTCTTCATTGAGCTGATTGAATCGTGTGGAGACATGTTCTTCCGCCTGACCAAGCTTTAGTGCCTGCACTGCCCCAAACGTCTCTGCAATAAAACTCGTAATGCGACCTGTTGCTTCCCGGTTAACCTGTGCATACTTTCTCGCGCGATTACCCGACAAATTATTCAGCAATGTCACGACCAGGAGCGGTAAAACGGCGACAAGTGTAATCTTCCAGTTAATGTTGGCCATGATGATAATTGAAACTACCGCAAAAACCAATCGTCCCCAGAAATCCACCCAGGATTCAATATATTCAACCACTTCATCCACGTCATCCCGAAAACGGCTCATAGCCTCACCCGGTGATGCAGGGAGATTTCGTCCCGGCCAGCGCATAATACCAGCCAGCATATTCGTCCGCAAAATAGCTTGAATATGATACATATACGTAACCCAGGCATGGAAAGCTACAAAAAAAGTTCCCACCCGTGTCAACCGGAACAGCCCAATCACAATCAATGGTACAGCAAGCCACATGTAATCTGTACTTCCCGTCGCTGTCCGGTCAAAGAACCACTGCATACCAAGCCCCATTGCAAGCGGAAGCGAATGAAATATACACCATAACAAGCCGTTAATTAGAAACAGGTAAGGCTTGAAGCGAAATAGACGCCCTATAAATCCCGTGACATTCATGCCAGTTCCTCCTCTCGGCCCGTAACGAGAAGCCTTGCATAATGGGAGGCCGGATCATTGGCTAACTCTTCTCTTGATCCGAATTCCAGCAATCTTCCCCCGCCCAAAACCAACATTTTATCTACCTTCTCCAGTGTGGCGAGTCTGTGTGCGATAATAATGCCTGTAGAGCGCTTCATCAACTCATCAATCGCCGATTGAAGCAGACTCTCGGTCGCTGCATCAAGTCGCGAAGAAGGCTCATCCAATATCACCAGACTAGGCTCCGTTAGAAATACTCGGGTTAAAGCAAATAGTTGAGCTTCCCCCGCAGATAACGAGGCACCCCCTGCACTCAAATGTGTATCCAGTCCCTCAGGCTGAGTATCGATCCACTGACTAAGTCCCAGCCGCTCGGTTGTTTGCCTGATCATTACATCCGACACTTCCGAATTGAACAAAGTCAGATTGTCACGCAGTGTGCCATCAAATAACTGCACATCCTGTGTAACCATACCTACTCTGCGATAAAGAGCCTGCATGGACAACTTCGTAATATCGGTTCCACCAATGCGAATCGTCCCCTGATCCAAATTGTACAAACGCAGGAGCACACGGCTAAGACTTGACTTCCCGCTTCCCGTCCGACCGATGATCCCCAGACGTTCTCCCGGTTTCACTACAAATGTAATGTCCTGAAGCACAGGTTTATCTTCGTTGTAGCTAAAGTGCACCTGATTAAATTCCAGGCCAAGCGGACCATCAGGCAACTTTTCTTCACTTCCGTTTTGAATCTCGCTTCGCAATGACAATAACTCGCGCGAACGAAGCATACCTGATTTTGCCTTTTGGAACTCCTGTACCTGATCACCTAACAACTCAATAGGTTCATTTAACATCTGGCTATATTGATAGATCAGGAACAAGGTTCCGATGCTGATCTCACCCTCGATGTAATAGTGCACGCCCAGCAGCAAAACAACCGTCACGGATATAATAAACAGGACAACCGTGGTGTTCCACGGAATCACCCGTAACATCCATGCTTTTCGACCTTTGAGAAAAACAGTGCGCATCGTACGATAAAAGCGATTCATTACATAAGGTACGTGTCCATTCGCCTGCACATCCTCAATTCCAGCAATTCGTTCCTCGATCAAGCTGAACAGCGAAGCGCTGGCAGCCCGCTCATTTTTGGAAGATTCGACCCCCAGGTTACGAATAACCACCATGAACAGAATAGATAAAAGCGTGAATACCGTCATAACCAGTGCAATCGGTACATTAATCGTAAACATGAATCCCAGTATGCCTGCAAGCAGGACAAAACTTCCGATAACCTGCACGATAAACATCGCAAAGAAGTTCGAAATGCTAGTCACATCGCCATCGACACGTTCAATCATCTCTCCTGGTGTTTTCACGTTATGAAAACGCATATCCAGCCGCAAGCAATGCTTCAGCAGATCTCCGCGCATCCGATTGGTTGCCCGCCAGGCCACGTCATTCCCCAGATAACTTACAGCTATCGTGATAAGTTGATTGGTCACAGCGATGAGCAGGAACAGTCCCGCAAGTTGCATCAGATCACCAAGAATACCACCACTTGCAGCTGTATCAATGAATCGTTGAATAATCTGTGGATTGAGAAGCTGTAGCCCTGTTGACGTTAACAACATGACCATAAGCACAGCCAATT
Organism: Paenibacillus amylolyticus; assembly: GCF_051136285.1. Lineage (GTDB taxonomy): Bacteria > Bacillota > Bacilli > Paenibacillales > Paenibacillaceae > Paenibacillus > Paenibacillus amylolyticus_F. The sequence continues at coordinate 792,470 of NZ_CP194938.1, forward strand.
TCCCTTTGACCGGCTTTAAATATCGCAGTAGCCATGACATGGAGCGTTTCTCTGTTTTGGGCATGAGCCCCACCTCTTTAATGTTAAATTAATTGTGATCTATTCGAACTTAATCTTTCGTATCTCTTCTGCAATTCTTACGCTATGATGAATCATGTAGTAGCTTAGTGTAGTCAGCATTGCCTCCATAAGAAACACGTTGTTCAGGACGGTTAACCATAGTTCATTCTTCCTTTCTTAGTGTGATCCATATTCATAGATCTGAATTATAACTACTTCAAACTAACACTATCCTTGCTCCTACTCCTTTCCATGTAAACAGTCTGATGGAATAAAAAAAGCCATAGATGAATGAAGTTCATCTACAGCTTGATTGGATTGAAAAGCCAGCCAGAAAATGTTTCATTTCAGCTTCTTCTCTAACATCGCAGTATGAATGAGCGTCCAGACAGGATTGCAGTAAGCTGGACTGTCCAAACATGGTCAATATTCTACCAGAATATGATGTCACTATGCTCATGCATATTCAATTATTGGTTGAAGGTTCTGCGCTGGCTGATCAATCATCGTATATCCCACCCGTTTCACATATTTGTTGTTTATTGTATTCGCTCATTGTTTATACGTCAACATAATTATTAACTGAATTGTTATTAAATTCATCCCTTACAACCCCACTTGTACAGGTTCAGGTTGCTCCTTTTCTCTACGAACAAGTCGCTTGTGTGCGATGAGTAGAAATGGAACTCCAAGTGCCGTCGTCAATGCAATAGGGATAAACACTGCAGGTCCGTTCCCTGCACCAAACTGGCTTAGGAGCAGCCCTCCAATGACCGGAGCAGCTACACTACCTATATTGTTGAAACCGATTGTACCAAAGTATGTTCCTTTCCATTCCGGCTTGGAAATTCGATCAATCAGCATATCCATCATCGTAAAGAGCAGTACTTCCCCTACTGTGAACAGAATAACACTGCACATCATCAGCACAATTCCGTCAGCTAAACCAAATAACAACAGACTTGCAGCAACGAGAAGATTACCCAAAATAAGCGGCACAAGCGGCGGCGCTTTACGGAAGGTACGGACGAGCGGATATTGAATAACCAGCACAGTGACCGCATTGAGTGAGAGCATGTACGAGAACATCTGACTCCCATTTTCAAAAATAGGACTTCTCGCCAAATACTGCGCTAATGTGGAACTAAAGTGGCCGTAACCCAGCACACAAAATGTTGTACCGATCAGCACCGGCAGAAATACCCGGTCACGCCCGGTTGTCATAAGTGCTTCACGAAGGCGAGGTGCAGCAACATCCAGACGTTCCGGCAGATTGGCATGATGCACCTTGAATTGCAGAACCAGGATCAGACCGTAAGCGATATAAACAAGTCCCGAGATGATAAAAGGAAATGTCGATTCCGATGATCCCAACTGGAATCCAATAATCGGTCCAAACACAACCCCCAGGTTAATCGCAGCATATCGCAGATTAAACACCAGTAGTTTGTTCTGTGGTGAAGTAATATCGGATAACAACGCTCTTGACGTTGGCTCAAACACAGCCCGGCATAAACCGTTTAACGTATTGGCAACAAAGAACACCCACAAATGCTCTGCTGCTGAAAAAATAAAAAACACAGCGGCCCAACTAAACACCGACACCAGCATGACGATCTTGCGTCCGATCCGATCTGAGATATATCCCCCGTAAAAGCTGACCATGACTCCTGCCAGCGAGCTTACTGCAACCGTGATTCCGGTTTGAGTCGGAGTAGCTTCAAGCACTCGTGTCAGATAGATAGACAGGAACGGAATGCTCATCGACGTCACGAGGCGTCCGAACATCGTTCCGATAATAATCGTCCAGGCCAGCGGATGTATTTGCTTTAAAACTTGCTTCATCTTTCATTCTCCTATCTTGCTGCTTCTCTCTATCTATCATGTTGCTTCGAAAATGGATGAATTCTGTCATCCTGATATGTATAATTGTATAGATAAAAGGGGGAAATAAAAGTGTAATAGTTCGGCAGCACTTTTCACCTTTATGGAGGAGCATCTTGCATGGACATGATATACACCCACTTTCTACGACTGGCTGCATCAGAGCCGCTCTCATTGAAACCCGGTGAACCAGTACGCATAACAATCGAAAATCTTTCTTCCGTCCTTTGCTGTACTCCACGGAACGTCAAATTTATTCTACGGAAACTGGAAGAACAACATTTTATCCAGTGGAAGCCGGGACGTGGACGAGGCCACCATTCAGAGCTTACACTGCTGCGGAGTCTGAATGATGCATTGGAATTTAACTTCACCGCACTTTTATCCAAAGGCAAGTTGAAAGAAGCCATCGAACTGATTGGAAGCGTTAAAATCGATGATCTCATGCGGGAAAAGCTTATGGCCACCCTTCATCAACAGATGGGATTCCGCAGTTATACCGAAACCGCCTCCGGACAGGATACGCTTCGAATATTGAGATCACGTCAACTTGGCGATCTGGATCCCGCTTCTGTATACACGGCCTTTGAAACCTATTTGCTGGGACAGGTATGCAGCACGCTGATTACATACGATGCTGATACCGATACCTTTCTGCCTGCACTTGCGCATACATGGGAGTGCAACAGCGATCATCGGGAATGGGTATTTTATTTGCGAAAAGGGGTTCGTTTCCATGACGGGCGCGTGATGACCTCGCAAGATGTTCAAGCTTCCTTGCAGCGCTTATTCGAGACGAACTGTTCATCTCTGTGGCTGTACCGCGACATTAAGCAGACGGATGTGATCAGTGATCACTGTATCAGATTTGTACTGTACCGTGCCAACCGTTTTTTTCTGCATCTGTTCAGTTGCATCCGCATGACAATACTGCCTGCAGATCATGATTCAAATCAGACATTGATTGGCACAGGCCCATTTCAGATCACCGAGATGAGTGAAGAAGTGATTAAACTTACGGCATTTGATGCTTATTATGGCATCCGTCCTCATCTGGATCAGGTTCATATCTGGTTCCTTCCCGAGCCAGCTTCGCATGATGGGTACTATGATTTGCCTGGCACTGATCGGCTTAGCCTGCCTGAGAGCAGCCATGAGACACCACATTATATTGACTATCCTGCACTGGGCTGTCAGTATATGCTTTTCAATTTTCATACTCCGGGCTGTCATCATCGGTTGTCCTTCCGCCAGGCAATGCGCATCATTTATGATCCGGTCACACTGGTGAATGAACTGGGTAAAAATCGAATTACACCCGCGAGCAGTTTTCTGCCATGGAAAAGCGCTGCCCGACACTGGAGGTCTGCATCACTAGATGATGCCCAAACATTGCTTGAACAATCTGGTTATCAAGGCGAGCCCTACTTGTTATCTTATAAAAAAAATAAAGATTCGGACGTCGCCGAGTGGCTGCAACAACGCGCATGTCAAATTGGGCTAAAGATTGAACTGGAGCCTTTTGATGATTATCTCGATGTTGTGAAGACCTCAGACGCACCTTTGATTTTGAGAGAAGAAATACTGGAGGACGATTGGCAGTATGGCATGATTCATTTTTTCAAAAACCAAAGCAACACCTTACATGAGTATATAACACCTGAGATACAATCCATATTCGACGACGTATTGGACGAATTCCCGCGGCTTCCACATTCAGCGCGAACTGAGCTTCTGGAACAGGCTGAAGGCTTGCTACGAGAAAACGGCTGGATGTTGTACGGCTGTCATATGAACAAAAAAGCTGAACTGCACCAGAGTATCTATGGCATGCAGACTTCCGAGTTTGGCTTTTTGGATATTTCAAAGTTATGGATCAAAAATCCGTGACCATTCTTGCCCATTGCACCGGAAAAAGGAACGCAAAAGAAAGAACCCTCAGCTCCGATTCAATACGGGCGAGGGTTTTTCTTATAAACCTAAATTCGGTCGATTCGTTGTTTTTATATGGCGCAAATGAATGGATATACAACACCATCCTCATCTCAGCACTACTGTTAACGTTCACGACCGACCAGATAATCCAGCAAATGTTTCAGAAAAGGTATCGGTTTGGGCATTAGACGTAATGCATCGGTGGCGAGACAGTAATGCTCCCACATCGCTTTCTGAGCGCCAAGCTCCCCTAGTACGGATACAAAGGTAGAGTTGTTATTACGCTCATCCTGACCGGCAGGTTTACCAAGCACCCGGTGATCTCCTCCATAGTCCAGCAGGTCGTCCCGAATCTGAAAGGCTATGCCAGCATGATACGCAAACGTTTTTAATGCGTCGATCTCCTCTTCTTTCACTGCTGCCAAAATAGCTGGCATAACCAGCGCTGCCTCAAAGGCAATGCCTGTTTTGTAAAAACAGATCGTATTCAGTTCCTCCAGGGACAGCGCTTTTCCTTTTGAACCCAGATCCATCGCCTGACCCATACACATATCTTCTGCTTTCACAGCCGAATATTTAATCAGCTTCAATACCGTTTGCGCATCAAACCGATGCAGTGAGGACTGTTCGCGGATAGCCCGTTGAATCAGAAACAGGCCGGTTAGCTCTGCTGTAGCGCTGTTGTGCAGCTGATGAAGCGTAGAACGCCCACGCCTAGTCTCCGCATTATCCTGAGTGGGCAGATCATCAAAGATGAGCGAAGCCGTATGCATATATTCCATGGATCTTAACAACGGCATAATCGCCGACTCCGCGAGTCCATACTCCTGTACGCCCATCACCCAAGTCAGAATTGGACGCAAGCGTTTGCCATCCCCTTGCAGGCTGTAATTCGCTGCATCCATCAGTTTGCCTTTCATTTCGAGTTCTTCAACGGGCTTGTTGATTTGCAACTCTACATTGATCTGTTCACGCACCGTTCGAATCGTCTGCTGGAATGCTTCCCTCTCCTGTTTATCATTGCTGAGCTGCAGTACAACCTGATCCCGTAACAATTTGTCCAGAAAATCTACATCATCCGCTTTTCGCACCATTTGCTGTACCACATGATTAAGTTCAGGCTGCCCTGAGGCAAAGATGTTCATGACTTCATCATACTTCACCTGTCCTAATCGTTCTCTGCAACGCTTCAGTCCGTTAATCGCACGATCCAGTATAACCTCCCGTGCCTTGGCGTTATTATCATAGACATCATGGATTAGATAGGAGATAACCGTCCAATACAATTCATAGGGATTCATAAGATCCGGACGAAGGTCTCGATATTTTAAATAATACGTGTATGGTGTCACTGCCTCATCTTGCATATCATCGAACATATCTGCAAAATCATCCGCGAGCTGATTATATATCCCGTAATAAAACGTGCGTAGATCAAACCCTTCGTCTTCCGGAGCGCTGAGAACAGAACGCACGATTAACCGGGACGATGCCGATTTGATAATAATCGGAATGTACAGTTCCTCATTAGTATAATGTGCATTGGATAATTTCTTGCTGCGATCCATCTCCTGGGAGTGAAAGAACACATACGATTGTTCAAAAAAAGTGCGCCGCATCTCCTCACGCTGATAATTCCGAATATATTCAAAGGCCTCTCGAAGCTCGGAGTGAACATATCGAATTACTTCAAGCTGCGGCCCCTTCCACTCGCCAAGATCAGGCACAATACCTGTAAGAAGGGCTTGTTGTATCATCGCAGAGTATTGTTCCTTCTCCTCTGCGGTAAGCGCCTGAGAATCCAGAAGATCATCCACAAAAGGGTAGGTTAATCCGTAGGAATAACCTAGTCGAATGGCTGCATCCAGTCTTGCAATCCGTTCCTCGCGCGGGGTCTCCTCTGTCAGCTCGTCATGGACATGAAGCACGACGCCCAGAATAATTTTGATCAGTTTTCGCTGCGCCTGTGCCGCATCAAGTTCTGGCGGGAGGTTTGCTGCAACATGTTTCAATTTATCCATCACCCAGATGACGGCTTCTTCGATCTGCTCACGTTGACCCCATCGGTATAATGCTGCAGGGCTAATGTAATCAGCCTGATGTTGTTGCTCGCTCCCAGAACGCATAAAGTAGTTTTTGGTATCTTTGGCTACACGCTGAATGTTATCTTTTGTTTGCGGAGTATCCAGTGCCTGCCCCAGATCACGCATGTAGATATAAGAGATACTGCGGTCGAGATAATCATCCATCTTGCCCGTCACATTCAGCCAATGGATATATTTCTGAATATCTTTGGAATCCGGTTTTCTTTTGCCAGCAAACCAGGATAGCCAGTCGAATCGATGTATATGTTTTTTCTGCCAAATTCTGAAATCTTCTATAAGTGCATGTATATGTGTATGATTCAATAGCTGCTGAGAGAGCTTTGCAAAATATTGAGATGCTTTCTGCTCCGCCACATGGTAAGCTTCATCTGCATTTTCTTCGGCCTTGGTCTGATCCATAAGTAAGTTATTCATCGGTTGATACCTCAACTTCAGTTAAAATTAAACATGTTCCGTTCATGTTTATATCCTATATACGGCGATTGAGACATTTGGTTACGTAATCGCTCATGTATAAGATAGTACGAACCGTTGATTCGATCTAGAACATGGAAGACCAGACTTTAACCGCTGTAATGGCAATGAGAAGCAGCAACGCATACCGCAGCAAACGCACATTGATCATAGAACTTACTCTGGAGCCAAGTGACGCACCAATCAAACTGCCAAACACAGTGTAGATGATCGGCTCCACCGGGACATCTCCGGCAGATAGCTTGCCAATGACACCCCCAATCGCAGAGATGAACACAATCGCGAGGGAAGAAGCAATCGTTGTTCGAACAGGAATCTTCAGAACCGTCAGCATAACAGGAATGAGTACAAAAGCTCCACCAGCCCCTACGATACCTGACACGATGCCAACGGCAAGCGATGTGCTTGAAGCAATGATTTTATTAAACGTTAACGGTTCGTCTGTATCCAATCGTCCCTTGCTCGGGATGAGCATTAAGACAATTGCAATGATGGCAAGAATCCCATAAATCAGATGAATCATACCTTCGTCCAGCATGCCCGAGATAAAACCACCCATCAAACTGCCGACTAAAATGCTGCTTCCCATATACAGCACCAGTTCGGAATCGATGACAGCACCACCTGTTTTGCCTGCTTTTGCTTTTCTGCGAAAGGCAACTACACCTGCAAGCGATGCAAAGAAAACCTGAAACATGCTGATGGCTGACACCTGATGCGCGTTAAACGGTGTGAGACCTGCCATTGCCGGGACATACAGCAACAAGGGAAAATTAATAATTGCTCCACCAATGCCAAGCAGGCCGGAGAAAAATGAACCGATTAGACCCAGTATAAACATGATGAAAAAGAGCAGAAGATCCATCGGTTATACGCTTCCTTTCAGAGAATAGTTTGAAGATTAAAGACCGAAATAAGGACTATATTTATATTTCAAAAAACGTATACATGACACTTCGTTTCGGTTATAATACTTTAAAACCAAGTAAATTAATCAGAAATGAGTGATTAAGCATGTTCAACGTGTTGAAGACACTTTTTGTGAACACCTGTCCTCGCTGTAACGAAAAATTACAAGCACATCACGATGCATTATGCTCCGTCAAAACCTGCACTCATTGTCATTATAAAGAAGAAAGTTATGGCTCACTGGGCGTCCGTATTGTTTACGACACCACAAATGGATAAAACGAGTCAGTGATTTTATTGTATCACGAACTCCCATACTTCGGGGAGATTCGACATTTCATACGATCTATTGCAAAAGTGAACAAATAAAATGGCACAGGATAAAACATCCTGTGCCATTTTATTTGTTTCAAGCGCCGTGTGATTTCGAAGCAGGTTCAACCCGTTATTTTGTTTTGAAACTCAGGAAACCATCATCAACCGCGACTGTTGTTCCGTTCATCGCACTTGCTGCATCACTGAACAGAAAAGTCACTACACTCGCTACTTTCTCGGGTTGAATCAACTCCCCGCGCATGTGCTGAGTTGCCAGTGCATCCTTCACTGCTTTGTTTTCTCCCAAAATTGGAGTTTCAATGAAACCAGGGGCAACTCCGAGAACACGAATTCCATGCTCCGCCAGTTCGAGTGCACCAGATTTGGACATCATAACCACTGCCGCTTTCGCCGCGTTATAGTTAAAGCTACCTACCGCTGCCACACTTCCATAGATCGAAGCCGTATTTACAATCGTACCTTGCACGTTTAATTCAACCATTTTCTTCGCGCCATAATACATGCCGTAGTATACGCTATGCTGATCTACATCAATGACTTTGTGATAGGATTCCGGGTCCATCTCCAGAAACGGTTTTACAAGACCAATACCCGCATTGTTGAAAATACCGTTCAATGTTCCATATTTTTCGACAGTCCAATCCATTAATGCTTTAATCTCTTCACCTTTGGATACATCCACTTTGTAAGCTCCGGCCTTGCCACCAGCTGCCTCAATTTCAGTCGCAACCTGTTTGGCACCATCTTCGTTAAAGTCCGCGACAACGATTGTCGCTCCCTGCGCAGCTAACTGTAATGCTGTTTCTTTTCCGATTCCGCTTGCTCCGCCTGTGATAATAATGACTTTTCCTGTATGTTCGGACATAACATAGATCCCCTTTGCTAAGTATATTTGATGTTAGTTAAAAAAAGTTAGTTACTATATAAATGTATATTAACCTATAATACTAATCTACAATTCTTTTGTCAAATAATCAAAATTGATCTGGACTGTATGTAGTTTTTCTTTTTACGAATTAAATATGCAAAAAAAAACGAGTAGTCTTCGAGATTACCCGTCTTTTGGTTCCATCCTGTTTTCATACCCCTCAACGAGAAGGAAAAATTTCACTTATCTATTCATTAAACAAATTATTCATTTTGCAAACCGCTAAGCGGATCTTTCAGACTGTTGATGTTATTAATCAATTCCGGAATTCCTGTTTTTTCCCAATTCTCTGCAGTAACCCCCTGCTCGGCGATCGTTGTCTCGAATTGATTAACAACCTCTGTCAGTTGATTATTATAACTAACGAGATTTTCATGAATATTCTCTCCAATTGCGGGCGCACTCAACTGGGAAAATTCTGCCGCTTCCGCTTGAATCAGATCGATCTTCTCTTGAATCTGACCCGTTACCCCCGGATTGTTAACGGCATCCGCTGCAAGTTGTTGCAGCTCCGTTCCAGCACTTGATACCTGTTCTATATAATCTGTCGCACCGCTTACATAATTCAAACTTTGATTCGCTTGCTCCACGATAGAACAAGCGGACATCAGAAGCATACTGGATACGATAATAGCAGTCATCATAATCTTGCGTGTTCTTTTTTGCCTGGGCATGATCATCTCCCTTTCTTCATCTCAAATGATGGTTCCACTTCTAATGATACTTGTTCGCAATGCTATATTCAAATGAGTCTGCGTGCCTTTGCATTACGATGTATAATAGGAGAATCATACAATAAAGGGATGTCATCATTATGCTTCAGGTCTTGAATCAACGCTTGAACCGCATCATGCCACTGATTACCCCCAGCAGTATTATCATTGGTGTATTGTGCGGCAGTTTTTTATCTTCTTACACGTACTTGTCACCTTGGCTTTTTGCCTTCATGACGTTTGCAGGTAGCATTAGTCTAAGCGTACGAGATTTTGTGAATGTGCTGAAAAAGCCCTTTCCCCTGTTTGTTTGTCTGCTAATCTTGCATTTGGCTATGCCACTTATCGCGCTGGGCATGGGTCATCTGGTGTTTCCAACAGATGCTTATACCATCACAGGACTTGTTCTCGCTGCTGTTATTCCGACAGGGATTAGCAGCTTTATATGGGTGAGTATCTACCGGGGAAATATTGCGCTTACGCTTTCCATTATACTCATCGATACCTTGCTAGCTCCGTTTGTTGTGCCTGGTGTGTTATCTCTGCTTGTTAGCACAAGTGTTACCCTCGATACGGCAGCCATGATGAGCAGCCTCTTCTGGATGATTGTGTTTCCGTCTCTGCTGGGCATGCTCCTCAATGAATGGACTAAAGGACGCATCGTACCTGTATGGGGCCCTCGGCTTAATCCATTATCCAAGTTGTTTATGGCTTCGGTCGTTGCTATTAATGGCTCCGTGGTTGCACCATATCTGGCTAACTTCAACTGGCGCTTGGCCGGGCTTGCAGTGATCATTGTTTTCCTCGCTTCCTTCGGCTATGCGCTTAGTTATTTTATAGCGAAGTGGCTGGGCTGGAATGAAGCAGATCAAGTGGCTCTTGTCTTTAACGGCGGGATGCGTAATATTAGCGCTGGCGCCGTTCTTGCAGTTACTTATTTCCCGCCGCCTGTTGCCGTTCCTGTCGTGTTAGGCATGGTATTCCAGCAGATGCTCGCTTCCCTTTCAGGGTACTTGCTCGGCAGGCGTTCCGAGCTATTGCGCAACTCGGACAAAACTTCAGCGGCTTGACTTCGATTTCACTTGCACAAAATAGAATGAAAAAAGCTCCTGAACTGTCACTTGGAGATGACAGATTCAAGAGCCTTTTCACATTATATAAGAAAATCACTTATTTCGGTTGAATGTATCCTTCCGCTTTGAGCAGTTCTGCAATCAGTACAGCACCGCCTGCTGCTCCGCGAAGCGTGTTATGGGATAATCCCACGAATTTGTAATCATACAGGGAGTCTTCACGCAAACGACCTGTAGATACGCCCATCCCCCGCTCGATATCACGATCCAGCTTGGTCTGTGGTCTGTTCTCTTCTTCAAAATACGTAATGAACTGTTTCGGTGCGCTTGGCAGAGCCAACTCTTGTGGACGGCCTTTGAACTGCAACCAACGCTCCAAAATTTCATCTTTGCTCGGTTTTTTCTCAAAGTTCACGAACACAGTAGCCAGATGTCCGTCAGTTACCGGCACGCGAATACATTGTGTCGTAATGAGTGGTGCGGATGCTTTGACGATCTGGTTGTTCTCAACACTACCCCAGATGCGAAGTGGCTCCTGCTCACTTTTTTCTTCTTCGCCACCAATGTAAGGAATAACGTTATCTAACATGTCAGGCCAGTCCGTGAAGTTTTTTCCTGCACCAGAGATTGCCTGATATGTTGAAGCAACAACCTGTGTTGGATTAAATTCACGCAACGCATGTAACGCTGGCACATAACTCTGGATGGAGCAGTTTGGTTTTACAGCAATGAAACCTGTTGTTGTACCCAAACGTTTTCTCTGTGCTTCAATAACAGCCAAATGACCCGGGTTAATCTCAGGCACAACCATCGGCACATCAGCGGTCCAACGATGAGCGGAGTTGTTGGACACCACAGGAGTACCCGTTTTGGCATAAGCCTCTTCCAGTGCCTGAATTTCATTTTTTTTCATATCTACCGCGCAGAAAATAAAATCTACCTGGCTCGCAAAAGCTTCCACTTGGGATGCATCTTGTACCACAATGTTTTTCACCGGCTCAGGAATCGGAACCGCAAGCTTCCATCTTCCCTGAACGGACTCTTCATATGTTTTGCCTGCCGAGTTGGCACTTGCAGAAATCGCTGTTACTTCAAACCACGGATGTTGATCCAGCAGGTCTACAAAACGCTGACCTACCATTCCTGTTCCTCCGACAATACCGACTTTTAATTTTGCTGACATGGAATCATCATTTCCTTTCGATTTGAATGAGATCATTTGTTATTCTCATTGTACATGGGATTGGAAGCTTTCATTTCCCCTATCATTCACACTATTCAGGCCAATTCAAAGCGTGTAATCACGGCTCCGAAAAAACCAAAAAATCCCATCCCCAAGACATTGTCTCAGGGACGAGATTGAACACTCGTGGTACCACCCAGATTCGAAAATATGTCGCCATATTCACCTCTTCAAGTATGTGAAAGATGACCAAGCTACCTAATATAAGTTGAGATAATTATCATTTACACGAAACTCTCCGTTGTTGTGTAAAATAAAAGTTCAACTAATTGAGATGCTGTCCTCATCCGTTTATACTTTAGCTCTATAACAGGAGCACCTGTCACACCATCCTTCAGCTTGAGCTGATTCCGATGTGCTGCTCAGAGTCTTTATTCGATAAAAGTTTCTTTACTCCTTTTCAGCTGCCGGAGCTCTCTGATGAAAGAATGATTTTTATCTACTCGTCTCGTCGTTGCATTTGATATTGCGATTATAATATCAAAATTCCAGTACGGAAGTAAACACATTTTTTTTATAATTGATGTTCCAGTTCACTCATTATTTCATTATTTACCTCTTAAACCGATTTAAGTCCCTCTTTTAACACAAACTCCTCTTTGGTTAAACCAAATAAAAGCAGGTCATGATACTTGCCATCCGTATACACAACTTGACGACGCACCCCTTCCTGTACACATCCAAGTTTTCTCATCAGCGCAGCAGAAGCTTCATTCCCTTCGAGAACAGCGTCATTAAACTTATTCAGCCTGCGTTCAAAGAAGGCGTATTTTAACAAAATACGAATGGTTCTTGTTCCATATCCTTGGCCCCGATGATCCCTGTCAATCTGGATGCCAATACTGAACGTGCCATTTCTCTCGTCAATACTGTTTAGGTTCACTGCGCCAACATTGCTACCGTGCATGTCCTCAATTGTAAACATCAAACGACCATGAGCCATTGTAAATCCTGAGAAGGAATCAGCAAATCTTTTGGATTCTTCATGTGTTGGTGGCAGTTCTACTGCACATTCCAGAAGCCTGCGTGCTGGCGTGTCAAAACGGTTGTAAAAATGCGTCTCCCAATCTTCCTCACGCAAAGCACGCAAACGAATCTTCTCATCCTGCCAATAATAACTGCTGTAGTTGATTTCTCTCATGTTCCAATCCCCCATCCGGTTCGCATACTCTTCAACATACGTTTCAAAATAACTCATCCAATTATAACCAAAAAGATAAAACCAAAATAGCCCCCATACAGGATGATCCTGTCGGAGGCTTGGTTAAAGTGAGTGAAGCTTAATCTAAGCTAACAGAACATCCTTACATCTTGCCTGGATATTGAGGTTCATGCACATCATCCGGTACCGTTTCATCAAAAACATCCTGACCCGGATAATCCCGAACCTCTCCCTCATGAAGCTCATGATTCTCGTAATCAAAACGGTGTGCAGTCCTCTGATCCACCCGCCATGGGGAGCTCTTCCCAAGCGATTCAGACAGCAAGGATGAACCGTAAGGGCCCTCTGGAAACTCCTCAAGCGTAATGTCATTCCGCTGTGATTCTACGGTGGACACATCGGTATATTCATGTCTGTCTTCTTGCAAAAACTTCTCATCCATCACTCGTGCCTCCTGATCGTCTTGAGATGATCAACGCACCTTTAAGGTGGGCGAAGCGGGAAGATTTTATGCATTTTTCTTGGAAAACACTGCGTTTCAGCTGCTGATGCCGCAAGCGAATCAGCACTTCCATCCGCGCCATTACAAGTGCCGCAACGATACCAGCACGGCAAATACGAGCAACCCAAGGATACCAATTCGGGTATCCCGCCTGCTCCACGACAACAGTGAGGAACGAGCGCCAAACGCATTGTTCTCTCTCACCTTACGCATCTCCATTGCAATCGTCATATCCTCTGCACGCTGGAACAGCGCCATGAGCAGCGGAATAACCATGGGTCCCAGATCCCGTATGCGTACCGAGTTGGGTTTCAGTGCCACTTTTCCCCGCGCCCGTACGATCAGGGAGAACCGTTGCCACTCACCCCAGAGTAGCGGAATAAACCGAAAGATGAGTGATACTGCAAGTGCAAACGAGGCTACAGGCAGCCTTATCTTTCGACCATAAGCCAGTACCCAGTTCAGTCCTTCAACCATTCGCCCGTACGGCGTTGTTAGCGAGAACCACAAGCTTGCAAGCGTTACGATGAATAAGCGGTAAAGATTCAATAATGTTCCCTCAGCCTGTGTTAGAGAAAACCCCCATTGAAACCCGCCTTCTCCCGTAGTCAGAGTACTGCCTGATAACGCTGTAGACAGGAGAAAAAAGATCAATAGCGGCTTCATCAGCTTGATACAGCCCATCAGCATCTGACGCGGCAGTAAAGCTAGCGCACCGACCACAGGCATCAAAGTTAAGGTCAATCCGCCCCACTGATGCTGAAGCATTGCTGCTGTAACGAGCAAAACATACAAAGTCCATTTTAAGCGAGGGTCCATCATGCTCTTCAAATCGCTGGGAGAACTCAGAGTAGGTGACGTTATGTCTACATCATTAAACGCTGGAGCTGGTTCCAGGGATACATGGGCATCTGCTTTTGAATTAACTGCTGTTGATAATCCTGAAGATGTTCCTTTCGCTAATGCTACTGTCCCTTTATCGCACTCGCCGTTGGACGAAGTCGATGTCCTCTCCTTTGCTGCTCGCATAATTGATTCCGCCATCTCTTCCGGCGTTATCGTTGGAGAATTGATCTGCACTCCTGCTGCCCGCAACTGTTCTGCTAGTCGCATCGATGGCGGTAGACCAATCCCGGCCTGCACCAGCCGCTCTGGCTCGTTATGTAATTCGAGCGGGGTCATATCTGCAACAAGACGACCTTGCTTCAATAAAAGCACACGGTCTGCGTGTGGTAAAAACGTATCCAGATCATGAGTAGCGATCACGGCTCCTCCCCCTGCCACACGATGCCCATGCAGTGATTTCAGAAGCAGCGCTACACTCTGTTTCTCAAGACCTGCGCTAGGCTCATCCAGCAAAAGCCAGTCTGGTTTTGTCACTTGACCAAGTGCAAGCCCTAGCCTTCGTTTTTCTCCACCGCTTAGGGCAAAAGGAGATTTGTGCAACTGAAAACGCCGCTCACTGTTGTCCCCTTGAGGAGGGTCCCAATGTGCCAGCGTTTCTTCAACCTGCAACTCCTGCTCGGCTTTATTCAGATGATAAGGGCGTAATGAATACAGGAACTCCCGTTTGATATTCCGCGCAAACAATTGCTGTTCCGGAAACTGAAATACCAGTCCTGTTTGCAGTAGCATAGATCCAGGAACTTTACCTTGCACCCACATCGACTCTCCTGCAAGCTTCACATCACCAGAATCCGGCGGTTTAAGACCCGCAATGCTCTGCAGTAGCGTTGTTTTACCAGATCCGGTGCAGCCGAGTAGCAACGTAATCTCACCAGGTTGCAGTGTCATATTAACCTGATCCAGCAAAACCCGTTTACTCACATCTGAGGCACGAATGCAAACATCTTGTAATTCAATCATCAGCGTGCAACCTCCTTGGCAAGTTGCTCGGGCCTAAGTGGCATGGAATCTGGCAATTCTCCCTTCTTTTTCAATATTAGAGAAGTCTTGACTGTAAAAGGCGGTTCCAGTCCCAACTTCTCACAAGGCGATTGAACCTCTTCACACGGCTTCGTACCTGCTACAGACTCCATTGCTGATGCCGCCGGATAGAAAAAAGATTCCGGTACACCGTCATACACACACTCCCCCTTATGCATCGCAATAATACGGTCACATAAGGTCGCTTCCTCCAGATGATGAGTAATCCAGATCACCGCTGTACCTTGACTTGTCATGGTCTGAACAATATGTTCTATTCGATCTCTAGCATCCGGATCAAGCATGGCCGTAGGCTCATCCATAATGAATACATCCGGCTTGGCTGCAAGAGCTGTTGCGATGTTTAGCAACTGCTTTTGTCCGCCTGACAGTGGAGCAATCGTTGCATCTGCTGAGAGATGGAGTCCCACGGTCTGCAAAGCATCCTGTCTGCGCATCATTTTCTCAACATCCGATATATGTAAATGCGATAACGCAAAATGAAACTCCTCTTCAATGGTATCTCCCAGTACCTGCGCATCGGGCTGCTGTAATACACCGCGAATGATGAGATTGTCCGGGACTTCTCGTTCGCCACCAGATAAAGGAATATAACCGAGCAGTAATCCGGCAAGCGTGCTTTTCCCACTGCCATTCGCCCCTACGATACTCAACCATTCCCCGGATTTGAGCGTAAGCGTGACGCCATCCAGCGCCTTTTTTACTTCTCCGCCTTCAGCAGCATAGTGCACACGTACATCTTGCAATGAAATGATAGGTAACTTGTCTTGCATTTCAAAATTAGTCCTTTCGTATTCTGCTTTTATATGATAATATGCTAATCGTCAACCAAATAAACAAATATGGTTAACAATTATTTTACCAAAATCGAAAGGATTGTACAAACATGAAATTATCTTTGCGAGGCATCGTATTCAGCGCACTAATGGCTGCCATTCTTGTTCTTTTCGGATACATAAGCATTCCCATTGGCTTCTCCCCAGTGCCCATTACGTTGCAAACATTAGCGATTATGTTAGCTGGCGGGTTACTTGGCCCACTCTATGGCTTTCTAAGTATTGCTCTTGTCGTTGTGCTTACCGCCCTTGGTTTTCCTCTTCTGCACGGTACAGGAGGACTTGCCGTTCTGCTTGGCCCTACAGGGGGATACGTAGTCATATGGCCATTTGCCGCATTGCTGATTGGTTTGCTACTCTCCAAAGTCCAGATTCGGGGCTTTACAGGTTATTTTCTTGCGTTTATCATCATTGAACTGTTCGGGTCCTTGTTAATCTATGTCACAGGTGTTCCTTGGCTGGCTTATCGATACAATATGACACTATCCAATGCGATGATCCAGGGCTTCTATCCTTATATTATCGGTGATCTGATCAAGGCTGTATTTGCCACCATCATCATCGCCCCTGTGCGCACGGTCTATCCGCCTCAGCGTCTGACAAACCATATACATTCCGGTGTAATAAAAGCGAATTAATCGTAAACCACTTCAAATAACTAAATCATTATGATCTCATGACAAACAACCGCCAAATCTTTCTTGGCGGTTGTTTGTTCTATCTTGTCCTATCTTGTTCTATTCAGTTCTATCCACTTCATTTGGAGCCATACATTATGCCAGCAATCTACTTAAGCTCACCCAGCCTCTGTACCAACAATTTTTAAGAGCATATCCTTGTTGTTTACCTGGCCTGTAGCTTGCGGAACTACGTCACTGTAATCTGCTGAATTCGTTACAATAATTGGTGTTACAGTATGATAACCAGCCGCTTTAATTTGTTCAATATCAAATTCCAACAGCAGATCACCTGCCTTCACTCTGTCGCCTTCTTCGATGTAAGAGATAAAATGCTGTCCATCAAGTTTAACGGTATCCACACCCACATGTACCAAGATCTCAGCGCCTGAATCCGAAACGACAGCCAGTGCATGTTTCTTTTTGAAAGCCACAGTTACTGTACCGTCAAAAGGAGCAACAACCCGGCCTGTTGATGGCTCAATCGCGATCCCTTTACCCATCGCGCCTGAAGCAAATGCTGGATCAGGAACCTCGGATAAATCAACAATTCTGCCTTGGATCGGGCTTAATACTGCTTGATCCGAAGTAGTCTTGACCTGAACAGAAGACTTCGAAGAAGTATTTTGGCTATGTCCAGCACCATTACCAGCAGACTGTCCCGATTCTGCCTTTGTTTCTTCATCATCGACAGGGTCTTTGAAGCCCATGATATACGTTAATACTGCGGACACAATGAAAGAAGCGGTGATACCGATAATCAAGCCTGGGAAACCTTGACCACCCGGTCCGTAGAAGATCGGCAAAGTCAGCAATCCAGGTGCACCGGAAGCAAAAGCTTGCGTACCTGCCTGACCGATAATAGCACCACCGACCGCACCCCCGATAACCCCTGCAATAAATGGACGTTTCAGCGGCAACGTTACACCGTAAATGGCTGGCTCAGTAATTCCGAACAGCGCTGTAAGTGTTGATGATCCAGCGAGTGTTTTTAATTTTTTATTTTTCGTTTTGAGCATGACTCCGAACGCTGCACCCGTTTGAGCAAAAACCGAAGCTGTCGCTGCCGGTTTTACACCATCCTGACCGTGTACGGCAATGTTATTAATGAATACAGGCACCAGACCCCAGTGTACACCGAAGATAACGAGCAACTGCCAGCTTGCACCCATCACTGCACCAGCAAGCAACGGGCTGAATCCAAATGCAGCCACCATCGCCGATGCAATGCCGTCACCAACATATACACCAAATGGTCCAAAGACAAGTAATGTGAGCGGAACCATAATAACAAGCAAAAATAGCGGTGTAACAAAGTTTTTAATACTATCGTGAAGTACCTTATTGAAGAATTTCTCCAGCTTGCTCATCACAATAACGGCAAGAATGATTGGAATGACGGTCGAAGCATAACTCATCAGGACTACAGGAATACCGAAAAAGTCTGTTGGCGTTCCTTCCGTTTTCAACTGAATAATCGTTGGATAGATCAGTGCTCCTGCTATGGTCAATGCGACAAATGCATTTCCTTGGAACTTACGTGCTGTTGTAACCGCTAACAGCAACGGCAAGAAGTGGAACAAACTATCTGCTGCTGCATACAGAATGATATAGGTCGTGTCTGTCTTCTCCAACCAACCGACATTGTTGGCAATCAGCAACAACCCTTTTAAAATACCGGCTCCTGCCATAACACCAAGTAGTGGCGCGAAAATACTGGAGATGACGTCTATAATGCCGCCTAGCCCTTTGACCTTTTTGCTGCTTTTTTCTTTACCGGATGAATCATCCAGAATATTGCTGATCTGACCAATCGCTTGATAGACCTCGGGAACCTTATTACCCACGACAACCTGGAATTGGCCACCGTTTTCCTTAACGGCAATGACACCTTCCGTTTTCTCCAAACCTGCTTTGTCGGCCTTGGAATCATCCTTCAAAACAAACCGCAACCGAGTTGCACAGTGTACCAGTGATTGTACGTTTTTCTCACCGCCAACCCGTTCAACAATCTCTCTAGCCAATTTCTCTTGACTCATGATATGCCCCTCCTACGTGTTGTCTAACAGGCTTTTTACCGATTTTTTTGCACACAAAAAACCTAAGCCTTGAGTAAGTGAACACACGGGTTCCACTTCTCATGACTTAGGTTTTGCCTGCATAACCAGTAACAATCCCAGTTAAATCGTATTCAATTCCTGTTACAAACATAATATTATAATTTAACCATTTATGTCAATCATTTAATTTTAACGGTTAACAACTCGTTCAATGTGCACCGTAAGATATAACTTTTCCTCGTTTGTTAGCTCATGATCGTATTCTTTTTTGACAAACAATGCAATCTTCTCTACACACGCCGCCGCTTCAGGATGTTTCTCCTTAATCATGTCGTAAAAATGATCATAATTATTATCGTAATGCGTCCCGCTAAGCACTCGCTGGGAGAAAAACTTGAGATGTGTGATAAAACGGAAGTAGCTGAGAGACTCTTCGTCAAACTCCATTTTAAAATGATACTTGGCGATATTAATAATCTGCTGGATAAACTTCGTAATATTCATCGTTGTAATGACTTCTTCGTTCATCTCGGCATTCACGATATGTAGCGCAATAAACGCCGCTTCATCCGGTGGAAGCTCAATGTTCATCCGGCTGTTGATCTGCTCCAGCGTACGTAGCCCAAGCCCGAATTCAACTTTGTATAGTTGCTTGATCTCCCACATCAATGCGTTTTTAATCTCAATCCCCTCATGGTAACGCTCGATGGCAAAATGAATATGATCTGTAAGCGAAACATAAATGTTCTCGTTCAATTTACGCCCCAGATTATCGCGGGCATGGGTGATCATTTCCTCCACAATTTCAACAAGTTCCATCGGAACTTCACGCAGCAATGTTTTGAAATTATCGGAGGTCTGTTTGTTTTTCAAAGCAAACACTTTCTGAATCCGGGTCTCGTCTACTTTATCTCCCGGCTTTTTCTTAAAGGCAATCCCACGTCCCATCACCACAAGCTCTGCTCCGTCGGCCTGATAGATGCTAATGACGTTATTGTTGATAACCTTTGCTATTTTCACTTCAATCCCCCCGTCACGTTCCACTCTCTAGTCGCAGTGATATATCCAATTATGGGCATACAAAAAAAACCTGGAGCATCACAAAATAAACGAGACGTGGCAGTCTGCTTTTTGAGTGCTCAGGTTTTGCCTACTTGTGATGTAGTAACAATCCCAGAAATGATATATTTGCGTCAAGTATAGCGTGAACTGCGTTAGATGTCAACGCTTTCAAGGAGCAGACATCAGGAAGTTACATGAATTCATGCAACTTCCGATGTTTGGAAGCAAGTGTTTTCCAATAACTCCTGAAACTACTTGTCTCCCAGATCTGTTCCGCCGGATGCGATCACATTTTTATACCATTCGAAGCTTTTCTTTTTGATACGAGTCAATTCACCCTTACCTTCATTGTCACGATCCACATAGATATAACCGTAACGCTTTCTCATCTCGCCCGAAGATGCACTAACGATGTCGATCGGCCCCCAGCTGGTATAACCAATGATGTTGCAACCATCCTGAATGGCTTCGCCCATCTCCGCCACATGGCGTTTCAGATAATCAATTCGGTACGAATCATCAACTTCACCCTCAGGAGTAACCTCATCATGTGCACCAAAGCCATTTTCCACCACAAACAGCGGTTTCTGATAACGGTCATGTAGCTGGTTCGCCGTAATCCGGAAACCTTTGGGATCAACCGTCCATCCCCACTCCGATTTGGCCAGGTATGGATTGGCTATGGAGCCGAACACGTTGCCGCTTGTCATATTTTTGTTCACTTCAGGGTCTGTACTGGTTGTCCGACTGGAATAATAACTGAAGCCGATGTAATCCACTGTATGGTTACGCAAAATGTCTGCATCCTGCGGCTCCATCACAATGTTCAGGTTGTGGTCCTTGAAGAAACGTTTAGCGTAACCTGGATACTCGCCGCGTGACTGTACATCGATGAAGAAGTAGGATTCTCTGTCCTTCTCCATGCCCTGGAATACATCTTCCGGATTACATGTGTACGGGTAGAAACTGCCTGCTGCAAGCATACAGCCAATCATCGCATCAGGAATGATTTTATGACAAGCTTTAACGGCAAGTGCACTTGCAACGAGCTGGTGGTGTGCCGCTTGATATTGAATTTCTTTGATATTGTCGCCTTCGTTAAACGCCAGTCCGGCTCCAAGGAAAGGTAGATGAAGAAGCATATTAATCTCGTTGAACGTCATCCAGTATTTCACCTTGTCTTGGTAACGCGTAAATACCGTTTTGGCGTATGTCTCAAACAAATCCACCAACTTGCGGCTTCTCCAGCTGCCATATTGCTCGATCAGATGTACAGGTACATCAAAGTGAGCCAGCGTAACCACCGGCTCGATGCCATGTTTCAAGAGTTCATCGAACAGGTCATCGTAAAATTGTAAGCCCGCTTCATTCGGCTCTGCGTCCTCACCTGTCGGGAAAATACGTGCCCAAGCGATGGACACACGTAATGCTTTGAACCCCATTTCGGCAAAAAGAGCGATATCTTGCGGGTATCTATGATAGAAGTCAATTGCTTCATGTGATGGATAAAACTCACTGGCTAGTGGTGTGAACGCCGGAACGTTCCCTTTCATAATGCTCCTCCGGTTTTCTCCTGTTGGTAGCAGGTCAACAATGCTCAGGCCTTTGCCACCTTCAAGGTATGCTCCCTCTGCCTGATTGGCTGCAATCGCTCCACCCCACAGAAAGTTTTCAGGAAATTTAAATGTTGTCATTTGTATTCTCCTTTCAAATATGTAGTTCAAATGATCCGCCCCTATACTGCCTTCCAGGCTTGCCCCTAAGAAAATAGAAAAAACCCGAACCAGCCTGTACACACCTAGTGTGTGTCACAAGCCAGCTCAGGTTATGCCCTTATTCGGTAACATTCCCAGAAAACATTATGCGGATTAGGTAAAACATTACCAAGAAACAGGAAATATGTCAACGAACACGAGTCATTAACATATGCTTTATGGTTCATTTACGGGCATTTTACAGGTCATTTCTTAAATTATACAAACACTAATTCACAGATCATCACAAGTTATAAAATGCGGCACAGTTATCTCCAAAAATCAGCTGCTGCTCTGCTTCTGGCAAGCTCTGAACATGCGTTTGCAACAGATTAAACACCTCAGCATATGTACCCGCTACGGTGCATACAGGCCAGTCCGAGCCATACATCACTCGCTCTGATCCAAACGCTCGAAGTACTGTATCCAGATAAGGGGTAAAATCATCCTGTGTCCAACTGTTCCAATCCGCTTCAGTGACCATACCAGACAATTTACAGTAGACATTAGAACAGGATGCCATCGCTTCCATTGCTTCCTTCCAAGGAGATACAACACCCGCCTTAATATCAGGTTTAGCCAGATGATCAATGACAAAACGCTGCTGTGGAAACTTTTGAACCAACTCCACGGCATAAGGTAGCTGCTCCTTCGATACAAGCAAATCATAAGCCAGATTATACTGTTCCAGCAGGGCAATGCCTTGTTGGAAGTCTTTACGTAACACAAACTTTACATCCGGCTCATCTTGTATGACATGACGTACTCCCTTCAGCCACGGGTTAGCCGCAAACTTTTGCAGTTGAGATGAAGCTTCCTCAGAGCGCAGATCCACCCAGCCCACAACGCCTTTAATAAATTCGTGCTTGTCCGCAAGTTCGAGTAGCCAATTGGTTTCTTCAAGACTTTGCCGGGCCTGCACAGCTACACAGCCTGATACGCCGGAGTCCGTGAGGATTGGCTGCAAGTCTTCTGGCAGAAAAGAACGCTGAATCACGCTCATCTCTTCACCGATCCATCCATAATCACGGATGTTATAATTCCAGAAATGTTGATGTGCATCGAGTTTCATGTGATGTGCCCTCCTATGTTGTCCACGTTAATTCAAGTGTAATACCATTCAATTAAATATAAATCAAATACAGCAGATAAGCACTAATTTCCGAATGAATTTCATTCTAATTGTGACGGTATTTCCTTCCTGTTAACTGTGATATATTTACTGTTCAGAAAACGCTTTCAGTATTTGAGCACAACGAATCCAATTCAAAAGGAGATGTTATTGATGCGAAAAAAACGAAAGTCCATCCTCTCATTCACCGTGGCGGCCGCCTTGGTTCTGTCATTGTTCTCCGCCGCTATGGCTTCTGCAGCCACAGACAACCTCGACTCCGCCAGTAAAGAAGCCCCTGTAAGTGCAATGCAAACCTATGTTAACGCGATGCAACCTGGATGGAACTTGGGCAACTCGCTGGATGCTGTCGGGGATGATGAGACCGCTTGGGGTAACCCACGCATTACGAAAGAACTGATACAATCCATTGCCGATCAAGGGTACAAAAGCATTCGTATACCTGTTACTTGGGAAGCACACATTGGTGACAAACCTGAGTACACCATTGATACCGCTTACATAAATCGGGTTCAAGAAGTGGTCGGCTGGGCACTTGATGCCGATCTCTATGTCATGATCAATCTGCATCATGATTCCTGGCGCTGGATCAGCACCATGGAGAAGGACTATGATCATGTTCTTGCACGCTACAATGCCATATGGACTCAGATTGCAAACAAGTTCAAAGATGCTCCCGATAAGCTTATGTTTGAGAGTGTCAATGAACCCCGCTTCACCGAAGGCGGCACAACCAATGCAGCTACTGGATACCGCATGTTGGATACATTAAACACTTCTTTTCATCATATCGTAAGATCGTCTGGCGGAAACAACGAGACTCGCCCACTTGTACTGCCTACCATGCATACTTCATCAGCTCAACCCGACCTGGATGCGTTGAATCAGACGATCCAGAAACTAGATGATCCCAATCTCATTGCTACCGTACATTATTACGGCTTCTGGCCTTTCAGCGTGAACATCGCGGGATTCACCAAATTCAACGCCGAAGTGCAAAAGGATGTTAGCGATACGTTCGACCGCGTATATAACGCCTTCACAGCCAAAGGCATTCCAGTCCTCATCGGTGAGTATGGTTTGCTCGGGTTTGACCAACATACAGGTGTGATTGAACAAGGTGAAAAATTGAAGTTTTTTGAATTCGTTGGATATTATTCTCGTCAAAAAGAAATGACAACCATGCTCTGGGACAATGGACAACACTTTGGACGTACCAGCTTTACCTGGTCGGATCAACAGCTGTTTGATATGATCCGGGCTAGCTGGAGCGGTCGTTCCTCCACGGCAGAAACCGATCAGATTTATTTGAAACAACATGATCCCGTTCAGGATGTAAAAATTGCTCTCCATTATAATGGAAATCGGTTCTATTCGTTGAAAAACGGCACGACTCCCCTTGTTAGAGGGAAAGATTACACGATTCGAAAAGGTGTACTAACGTTAAAATCCGGTCTTCTCTCCCGGTTAACTGTCCAAGATAAGCTTGGCGTAAATGCTACACTGACAGCCAGCTTCAGTGAAGGTGCAGACTGGAAGCTGAATATTATTCAATACAACACACCTGTGTTGAATGATACCAAGGGTGAAACCAGTGCTTTTGCTATTCCTGCCACATTTGGCGGCGATCAACTCGCGACTATGGAAGCAACCTATGCGAATGGAGAAAACGCCGGCCCTCAGAACTGGACATCTTTTAAGGAATTCGCTTATACGTTCAGCCCGGATTATGAACGCAACGTTATTGAGCTGAAGCCTAACTTTTTCAACGATACGCAGGATGGCAAAATCCATCTCAAGTTCCACTTCTGGAGTGGTGATGTGATTGACTATACCATTACAAAGAATGGAACTCAGGTTACAGGTAGCTCTTCCTGATCTGCCCTTTATCCCACAACGTTCTGTCCAGTGCCTGTGCTCTGACAGAACGTTTTTTTATTTGTCTTTCTTCTCAGTCTCTTAGATACGACAAAAGATTGCATAACGTACAAGTCAACCTTCATACCTTTACGGTAATGAGGATTGAGGAGGAATTGACATGTTTAAACGTGTAGATCGTCTTGCTATTGAACTGCCTATATCGAATAATCCCGACCCCAACGGAGCCAGTGCCGTACAGGAATTGCTTGGTGGAAAATATGGCGAGATGTCAACGCTGAACAATTACATGTATCAGTCATTTAACTTCAGAGGCAGATCCAAGCTACGTCCCTTCTATGACATTGTCGCCAGTATTACGGCAGAGGAGTTCGGTCATGTCGAACTTGTCGCGAACACGATTAATCTGATGCTTGAAGGCTCGACCTCTCCTGGCGCTCCAGACTCCACTCCCCTCCGTATAGGCAAGGATGCACGTATGACTTCACATTTTATTGAATCCGCGCAGACAGCACTGCCCTATGATTCCATGGGAAGACCTTGGAACGGCTCATATGTCTTTAGCAGCGGTAACTTGATTTTGGATTTGCTGCATAACTTCTTTCTGGAATGTGGAGCAAGAACACATAAGATGAGAGTGTATGAAATGACCGACAACAATACGGCTCGTGAGATGACAGGTTACCTGCTTGTACGGGGCGGTGTGCATATTCTGGCTTATGCCAAAGCACTGGAGATTGCAACAGGTGTAGATGTAACCAAGCTGATCCCGATCCCCTCTCTGGATAACAAAGCGTTTGAGACCACACGCAAATGGGAAGCGATGGGTGAGCAACGCCGATTGTACACGTTCAGTGACAAGGATTATCAGCAGATTGCCCAGATTTGGAAAGGTGTACACCCCGATGGCGGCAAACTGGAGGCTTTTGCGGGCTTGCCGGGATATGGAGGGCCTATTCCCGAACTTCCCGACCTGCCAGAGGAATTCGCTCCAGGTATATCCCCAGAGGACTTTCTACAGATTGCAGAAAGGCTTAAACGAAACGCTGGACTATAATAGTCAAAGAAAAAGGGAAACCCGTGGCGTATGCCTCCACCGGGTTCCCCTTGTTTTTGTAGTTTTCATCTTATTTTTTCTTATATTGAACAGATTGAAATTGTTATTTTATATTCAGCTGAGATTGTTCTCATGCTGATGTAACGGTTACATTGTTTTACGGGCATTTACTTATTGTGACTCTGTAAACTCTACCGTCAGCACTTTTTTCCCGTTTGCTTGTACAATACCATTTGATATCGTTCTCACAGAAGCAATCGCTTCGTTACCGCTTGGGATTAGTACAGGAGTAATCAGCGGTAGTCCGGCCTCCTCGATGGTATTCATATCAAATTCAATGAGTAGTTGCCCGGCAACTACAGCATCCCCGCTTTTCACATGGGTTACAAAACCTTTGCCTTTCAATCCAACCGTATTGATACCAATATGAACTAGAAGTTGAACTCCTGTTTCATGCTCCAAAATGACAGCATGTTTGCTCTTATCCATCACATGCGCAACGACGCCATCGAATGGAGCAAATACTTTTCCTTCGGAAGGTTCAATCGCAATACCTTCGCCCATATGTTTTTCTGAAAATGCCGGATCAGGTACCTGCTCCAGTTCAACGACTCTACCATGGATCGGAGAAGCAATCTCCAGCATTTTCACTTTCGAGCGAGATGTCGTGATAACCGATACCGCTGTTGCCTGTGTCGATGCTGCTCCCGATGCTGATGACACGATCGTTGTATCAGTAGATGAAGCGCTGTCGGAAGCTGGTTCAACAGGTTGATCTTTATATCCGAAGAACCAGGTCAGTGCGAAGGCAATGGCCATAGCCGTGACGTTTGACAAGATGTACAAAGGCAATTGACTATTCAGATACAGAAGTGTTCCCGGAATGACCGTAACAGCCATACCCGTACCTTGCAAATGGAAGAGCGATGCGATGAAACCACCAACTGCACCCCCAACCAGACCCATCACAAACGGTTTCATATAACGCAGATTCACACCAAAGATCGCTGGTTCCGTGATCCCAAGGAATGCGGATAAAGATGAAGGAAGCGCGAGTGCTTTGAGCTTCTTATTTTTGGTTTTCAAACCAACGGCAAGACATGCCGCTCCCTGTGCAGCCATAGCACACGTAATGATTGCGTTAAACGGATTAAATCCGGTTTTCTCCAGTAATTGAATCTCCAGAAAGTTGAAAATATGATGTACACCCGTAACAACGATGATCTGATGGAAGAAACCAATAATAATACCTGCGATTCCATAAGGCAGATCGAGCACAGCCGTTGTGCCATGCAGTACCCACTCTTCAAGTGAGTGAAATACAGGGCCAATGGCGAACAGTCCTAGCGTAATCATAACCGTTAACGTAATGAATGGAGTCAGAATCAGATCCAGTGCCTCAGGCACACGTCTCCGCAATACCTTTTCAAACTTGGCACCGAGTAAACCTACAAAAAACGCAGGTAATACCGAGCCCTGATACCCTACAACGGGGATAAATCCGAACATATACAAGGGTTGCGCCGAACCATCGGCTACTGCATAAGCATTCGGCAGCGCTGGATTCACCAGCATCAGGCCGAGCACAATTCCGAGAACCGGACTTCCGCCAAATACGCGGAATGCAGACCAGGCAACAAGCGCAGGCAGGAATGCAAAAGCCGTATCCGTTAGAATCTGTGTGAACAACAAGAAGTTTGGTGAAATATCATCAGGCGTTGCACCGAACCATGCCAGAATTTCATTTTGAGTAAGCAGGCCACGCAGACCCATAAACAAACCTGTTGCCACGAGCACAGGAATGATCGGAACAAAGACATCACCAAATGTACGAACCGCTCGCTGGAATGCGTTGCCTTCCTTTTTCCCCTTACTCTTCACGTCTTCCTTCGATGATCCTTCAATCCCTAACTTCTCAACTTCTTCAAAGATTCGGTTGACCGTACCTGTGCCGAAGATGATCTGATACTGACCCGAGTTAAAAAAGGCACCTTTCACCTTGTCGATGTTTTCGACTTGCTTCTGATCAATCTGCTGCTTATCCTTCACCATTATGCGAAGCCGTGTTGCACAGTGTGCAAAGGAGGCGATATTGTCTTTTCCCCCAACGGCCTGGATGACTTCTTGGGCGATACGTTGATTATCCGACATGTTGTCTCATTCCTCTCTTATTCAATCTCATACTTCCACATGACCATTTTGAAGTCCGCCTTGCCCCCGTGTGCAAAAAATCGAATATCTGCACTTTCCCTGCTTGGGAAGATCCGGCTGGTGAAGACTTCCTGCCCATCGTTGATAAATATCTCAACCGAGGATGAATCCACGAACATACGCAGTTGGATTACATTGTGCACTTCTGAATCTACATCCAACGTACAGGAGCGAATCGTACCATTAACTTCGGAAAGTGCTGCACCAGACTTACTGCGATCCAGTATTAATTTGCGCTCCAGTCGATCATACTGAATGATCGTTTTCTCCGTATCACTCGCCCGAAACTCAATGCCCACAAGGTTGGCATCGTTCTGGCTTATCTCACATTCGAGTTCGTAAGCGATACCATAAAATCCTGCAAAGGATCGGCTTTCATTGTTAATCGTACTCTGAGCCTGGATACCTTGTTGCTCCCCGCGCAGCTGTGCCATTTCCGGAACCGGCTGCTGAACAAGCTTGTCACCTTGAATCGACAATTGACGCGGAATCGTTAAACAATGAGCCCATCCGCTGTCATCTGTGGGGTACGCCAGATCAGGAAGTCCCATCCACGCAACTAAAATGCGTCTTCCGTCCGGTGAATGCATCGTCTGCGGCGCATAAAAATCAAAACCCCGATCCAATTCGTGAAACTCGCCGTGTTTGAATTCTCTCGTCTCCAGATTCAGAGGCTCGCCGATGAGATAACCGGACTGATAAATGTTGTGGTATCGTTCTGCTTCCGCCTGAATGCCTTGTGGTGAGAAGATCAATACACCCTGACCCTCCATCTCCAGATAGTCTGGGCATTCCCACATGTAACCGAATGAAGGCAGTGTTGTAATGATCTCACCAAGAAACTTCCAATGTTTCAGATCTGCCGAGCGATACAGCACCGTGCATCCTGTCTCATCCGTTCGCTGTGCTCCAATGACACAATAACAAACATCATCGTGCTGCCACACCTTGGGATCTCGGAAATGCTCGGTATATCCGTCCGGTACATCAGAAATAACAGGATGTATGAATTTTGTGACTACATTCTCCTCATCCATGATCGCCAAGCACTGATAGGGATGTCTGATCCAGTTCTCATCCCGTGTATTTCCTGTGTAGATCAGGTTTAATTTACCGTCTTTTTCAATCGCACTTCCCGAATACGCTCCATGGGAATCATGAGGACCTCCCGGTTCAATGGCGATGCCAACATTCTCCCAGTTCACCAAATTGTTCGAGCGGGTATGATACCAGTATTTCATGCCATGCTCTGTTCCAAGAGGAAACCACTGATAGAACAGATGATAATAACCTTGATAATAGGAAAAGCCGTTAGGATCGTTAAGCAGACCGGTTACAGGCTGAATATGATAACTTTGTCTCCAGGAGCATGTAGCGATCTGAGCTTCCAGCTTGGCAATCTCTCCAGGCTCAGCTTGCTCAATCCGTCGGTAGAGCTGCTCTCTTGTCATTTTCATACGTCATATCAATCTCCAATCATGATGCAAAAATCAGAAGTCTTATGGTAGAGGAACCGGTTCCAAATCAAACAAAAAAAATAATTCCATGCAACTACTGTTGCTCGCCCTCATTCTCGTGTCTGAAGTAGCCAGATCTATGGAACCGGTTCGATGGAATTATCATAAGGGATCAATTTATATTTTGTCAACGCTTTCTCGGAGAATAAGTTCAACATCGAGGATGGTCTGTTTCCTTACACTCTCCCCTTCTACCAGCTGGCTAATGTGGCTCGCCGCAAGCTTGCCTGCCTGTAAATAATCATATTTTACCGTGGTCAACGTTGGATGAATCATCTCCGTAATATCGTACCCGCCAAACCCTGTCACTGATAATTGCTTAGGAATTCGAATTTTTTGGGAGGAAGCTGTTTTCATCACACCCATCGCAATATTATCTGTCGCTGCAACAATCAGGGTTGGTCTGTTTTCTTGCAGAATCTTCTCGGCTGTGATCACGGCTTCAGACATTTTGAAGCTTGTTTCGTAGTATCTGACATTACAATCGCTACACTCGTCAATCGCGCGTTTAAACCCTTGTTTACGATGAATACCTACAGCCTGATCCTTCTCGCCCACACCCATGAACACGATATCTCGGTGCCCCTGTTCAACCACATATTTCCCCATGATATAACCAGCCTGATCGTCATTATGAATCAGACAATGCAGCGACTCATGTTGCTGTCCCACCAGTAATACCGGAATCCGGATGTCCTCAATAGCTTTCAAGTGTGCCTCCGTGATTTCAGCAGCGAGCAGAATGATTCCGGACACCTTTTGTCTGGCAAAATCATAAATCGCATCGATCTCACGTTGCATATCCTGGCTCGTATTTGCAATGAGCATCTGATATTGAAGCCCTCGTAACTCCTCGTCAATACCGATCAACGTTTGGGATGTCGCATAAGAATCCAGCCGTGGAACAACCGTGCCAATAATGCTCGTCTTTTTCGCTTTGAGACTCTGTGCAAAGGTATTTGGAACATAATTATATTGTTTAATAATACGCTCAATCTTCTGACGGGTATCCTCGCTAACCGAGCCGCCATTCAGATAACGGGACACGGTACTCTTCGCCACGCCTGCCATTTGAGCGATATCTGAAATGTTTTTGTTCATAAGAAACTCCTCTGGTATCGATAAAATCGTTCATTTATGTATTATAACTCGAATCGTAAAGCTCAGCGAATACGGAAAAAGTCACACACCAGAGAAGCCCGATTCACACAGAAGCTCACACGAAGTGTGCTCCCTACGAACCGAGCTTGGCAAAGTTATTTTTCAACAGATAAATCTTGAAGCAATAGGTACAAATGATCCATCATTGCCCTCAAGTATCTAACTCAAACCTCAATAATAATCGGCAAAATCATCGGTCTGCGCTTAGTTTGCGCATAAATATAATGACCGATTTCATCCCTCAGTTTACGCTTCATCACATTCCACTGATTGACACCCGCACCCGTTAACTCATCCATCCGATTTACTACCCGCTCATGAATTTCTTTCATGAATTGTTCCGAATCCTTCACAAAGACAAAACCTCTGGAAATAATCTCCGGGGAGGCGACCATTTGTTTTTCAGTTTTGCTAAGCGTTGTTACAATGACCAGCATACCATCCGACGACAGCTGTCTGCGATCCCGAAGAACAATATTGCCTACGTCACCGATAATCAATCCGTCAACCAAGCTGTTGCCCGAAGCGATTTTGGGGCCTAGTGAAGCGACGCCTTCTTTGTACTCCACCATATCCCCGTTATTAACGATAAACACATGACTTGGCTCAATTCCGACCGATTCGGCAAGTTGTCTATGCTGATACAACATCCGGAATTCACCATGAATCGGAACGAGATAATCCGGCTTCATGAGGGTAAGCATCAGTTTCAGTTCTTCCTGACTGCCGTGCCCCGATACGTGCATACCTGCTGCACCGCTGGAGCCATAGATGACCCGCGCACCCAGAACATACAGGTTGTCGATGACATGGGCAAGGTTTCTTTCGTTACCGGGTATGGCTCCTGCTGCAATAATGACTGTATCTCCAGATTCAATACTAACTTGAGGATGTTTGCCTGCAGCTAGGCGGGACAAGGCAGCCATTGCCTCCCCCTGACTTCCGGTACATAACACAACGACCTGCTCGCGTGGAAACTGACCCGAATCTGCTGCCTCGATCAATAGCCCATCGGGCACGTCGAGATATCCGAGTTCACTTGCCACATTCACAACGTTAATCATGCTTCTTCCAAGCAGTGCAAGCTTACGTCCGGTCTGAAAAGCTGCGTTTACGATCTGTTGTACTCTGCTGATATTGGATGCGAAAGTAGAGATAAACACTTTTTGCTTGGCACGAATAAATGCGTCCAGAATATGATCCCCGACAACACGTTCCGAAGGTGTGAACCCTGGTCTTTCAGCATTCGTACTTTCCGAAAGCAGCACATGCACCCCCTGTTTTCCGATTTCGGCCATGCGATGTAAGTCAGGGAAAGGGCCATTTACAGGGGACATGTCAAATTTAAAGTCTCCCGTATGCACCACATTGCCTGCCGGCGTTTGAAAGAAAATACCCAGACAGTCCGGGATGCTGTGACTCGTTGCAAAAAAAGAAACGTCTATACTTCCCAGCGTGATCTGAGAGTTTGCGTCAATCGTATGCAGATCTGACTGGCGCAGCAAGTTATGCTCTCTCAATTTTAGCTCGATCAGACCACGAGTCAGCCTGGATGCGTAGACGGGAATGTTAATTTGTTTTAGAAGATACGGAATTCCGCCAATATGATCTTCATGTCCATGAGTGACAACAAGTGCCTTCACTTTATCCAGATTTTCGAGCAGATATGTTACATCCGGCACGATAAGATCAATTCCTGGCATCGTTTCATCAGGAAACTTAGAACCACAGTCAATCACAATGATGTCTTGATTGTACTGAATCAAATACATGTTTTTGCCGATTTCATTCACGCCGCCAAGTGCAGCAATATATAGTCTGTTATGAGCAAACTTCAAAATGCCTTCATCCTCCTTTACATAGCGATTCTCTGTATTTCTTGTGTATCCCTAGTATGGAAGGAATCCCCTTGGTTATGCATAAGGGCGGATATACATTATTATAAGATCCGAAAAAGTTCACTCTGGTAATCAATCAACATGGTTATACCCTATAAGAAAAAAGCCTTTGGAGGAATAAAAGGCTTCTACATAAACATTCTAAATTCGTTTATCGTCATTTCTTTTGCTTTTTAAAATTACTCTCGTTATAAGACCTACTACCACAATTAACAAAAGGACCCCAAGCGATATACCAAATATCACTGTATTATCAATATCAGTAATTTCCAAAACCCCTTCCCTTTATTTGTAATATAAATATAGTATGCTTTGTGATTTTCCACTATTATAAAGCAAACGAAAACCCTCTAATAACAGGGTTTTCGCAATATTTTATCTTGATTGAATTATATTCTTCTCATAGGATTTAACTGCCTTGATCCACTGTTCACGAACAGGCACACCCTGCTGGGCACAATAGTAGTCCCATATTGCCCCAAACGGATAGGATTTGAACTCTTCCGTCAATGCCAGACGTGTTGTATAATCTCCCTCCAACTCCGCTTGCTTTAACGTATCCACTGGTTCAAGCATAGCTCGCAGCAGGGCTTTGATTGTATTGCGAGTACCAACAACCCATGCCGCTACACGGTTAATACTGGCGTCAAAGAAGTCCAGCCCGATGTGTGTCGTGTCCAGCAGCTCATGCCGCACCAATTCACGAGCGATTTCAAGCAACTCATCGTCCATAATAACGACATGGTCGCTGTCCCAGCGCATCGGACGGCTGACGTGAAGCAGAATACCGCTTGTGAATAATGCCAGGGAGGACAGTTTGCCCGAAATCACTTCAGTTGGATGAAAATGGCCGGCATCCAGGCAAATTAAAGTATCATTTTGCAAACCATATCCCATATAAAACTCATGTGAGCCTACAACGTATGCTTCTGAGCCAAGGCCAAACAGCTTACTCTCGACTGCATCCAGATTATGCTTTGGATTCAGCGGTTCCGCAAACACTTCGTCCAGTGATTCCTTCAGACGTTTACGGGGAGACATCCGGTCTACAGGGTTATCCTTAAATCCGTCGGGTACCCATACATTAGTTACACAGGTCTGCCCCAGCTGCTCGCCAAAGTAAGCGCCGATTCGCCGTGAAGCTTTACAGTGATTGATCCAGAATTTGCGTATCTCCGGATCTGAATGACTGAGTGTGAAACCGTCGCTTGATTTTTCATGAGAAAAACAAGTCGGATTAAAGTCCAGCCCCAGTCCGTGCTCTTTCGCCCAAGTCACCCAATTCTCGTAATGCCTCGGTTCGATCTGATCCAGCTCCACCTGTTCGTCAGTGTCAGCATAGATCGCGTGCAGGTTGACTTTATGTTTACCGGGAATAAGTGCAAAAGCCTGCTCCAAGTCGGCCCGAAGCTCGGCAGGAGTCGTTGCTGCTCCAGGATATTGACCCGTAACAGATATGCCGCCCGTCAGCTCACCTTCCTGATTCAAAAATCCTTTGACATCGTCTCCTTGCCAGCAATGCACGGATACTTTAATGTTCGCCAGCTTGCTCAGCACATCATCTGTATTGATGCCATGTTGTGCATATAAAGCCTTCGCCGCTTCATATGCTTGTTCTATCTGATTTTGCATCCGTCAAACCTCCTTTAACGTGTGAATGCTGCCGGTATACCGCCATCGATGGTTAGCATACAACCTGTCGTTTTCTCTGATTTGGATGAAGCAAAGAAGGCGATGCCTTCCGCGATATCTCTCGGATAGATATTCACAAGCAGTGTTGTACGTTTACGGTAATATTCCTCCAGCTGATCCGGCTCAATACCATATGCTGCCGCACGTTCGTTTCTCCATGACCCGTTCCAAATGGCTGAACCTTGCAGAATAGCATCAGGCAAAATGGTGTTGACACGAATACCATATTCGCCACCTTCCGCTGCTATGCAGCGAGCCAGATGGGCTTCGAGTGCCTTCGCCGAGCTGTAAGCAGTAGCACTTTTACCCGCGTATACCGAGTTTTTCGATCCGATGAAGACCATACTTCCACCGATGCTCTGTTCTTTCATTAATTTGAATGCTTCGCGAGCGACCAGGAAATAACCGGTGCCCAGCACGCTGATATTCAGATTCCATTCCTTCAATGATGTTTCGTCAAATGGGCTGGATGTCGCCAGACCCGCATTGTTAACGATGATATCCACTCCGCCATATTGCAGAGCTGTTTCAGCATATGCCGACTGCACGGCTTCCTCGTCCGTCACATCCATCTTGAGCGCGTATGCACGATTGGTACCATATTGATCATTAATTTCCTGTGCAACCTTCTGTGCACCTTCCAAGTTCAGATCTGCAAGCACAACATGTGCGCCCTCTGACACCAGTCTGCGCGCCGTCTCGCTGCCGATTCCGCCTGCACCACCAGTTATAAACGCCACTTTGCGAGAAAACTCTGTTTCTGCAGGAGCCAGCGACAATTTGTACAATTCCAGCGGCCAGTATTCCACATTATAAGATTCATTGGCACTGAGTGAAACAAACTTACCGAGGCTTGTCGCTCCGCGCATAACTGCAATCGCACGATGATACAGTGCACCGCTTACCTGTGACAGCGCCCAGCTTTTGCCGGTATTAATCATGCCAACGCCCGGAATAAGAATAACGCGAGGTGCCGCTTCGAACATCACGTCGCCTTCATTTTTGTTGTCCTCGAAATACTGCTTGTATTGCTCTTTGTACGCAGCAACGCCTTCTGCTAGCTTCGCCTTCAACCCGTCAATATCATCCGCATTCGGCATCCAGTCAATGAACAGCGGCACCACTTTGGTATGTACCAGATGATCTGGACATGCCGCGCCAACCTGAGACAACTGAGGAGAATCCGCTCCACCTGCAAAAGCAAGTACATCATCCTGATCGTCAAAAGACAAAATCATTTTTTGGCTATCCGACACTGCTCCGCGAATAACAGGCATCACCCTAGCCGCAATCTGACCACGAATTTCAGCAGGGAGTGCAGGATGTTTTACGCCGCCAAACAGATCAGCTTCGTTTACACGTGCCTCGATGAATGCTTCCGCTTCATTAATAATTTTGATCGTCTGAGCGTAACATTCCTCCGAGGTTTCTCCCCAAGTCACCAGACCATGTTTCTCCATAAGCACAAGTTCGGCATTCGGATTAGCGAATACGCTTTCAGCAATCATTTTGGATAGTGTAAAACCTGGACGCACATAAGGAACCCACACAAAACGATCCCCATATATTTCACGTGCCAGCTCTTTCCCGTTATCCGCACAACAGAGACTGATGATTGCATCGGGGTGAGTATGATCGACATGTTTGTACGGAAGGAACGCATGTAGCAGAGTTTCAATCGACGCACGCGGATGTTTCGCATCAATCATACAGTGGCCAAGGTACTCCACCATCTCTTCATCTGACATGGACTCACGTTCCATAAGTGGACCGATATCTTCAAGTGCCAGTCCGGTAAAATGCTTCGCTTCCATGGAGCCGAGATCCGAACCGCTCCCCTTCACATACATCACTTCGACGTCACGACCACGGAAATCCTTTATCGTTGTTTTCGCAGAAGTATTTCCGCCATAAATATTGCAGACCCGACGATCCGTCCCGATCAGATTGGAGCGGTAAACTAATTGTTCAAGCCCTGTTGTTTTCTCTGATGCCTGCGCCGCATTCCATATACTCTGTACCATTTGTTCCCCTCCGATAATGTTTGTTTTCTTCCTTATTCGAGTTTACCACCTTTGTTTTGTTTTGAAAACAAAAACTTAATCAAATAAAACAAAAACATACAAAGAATGAAACTGACTTCAACTTCAACTTTTACTGCATTCCATTTATGAAAGCTTTGGCGGACTGTTTCAATGCCAAATTCGTTCACTCCTTGCCTCGTTCGGTTTGTGAACAGGATACCGCATGACAAAAAGAGTACCCGATCACCTCTGATTACAGTGACCTGATACTCTTTTCTTGTTGATATTCAGCATGTATTCACTTTGTTACACCTTGCTCATTACTTATTGACTGACCTTATACTCCGCTTATTTGCGTCTGGCAAAATCAACAAATACAAACTTGTCCGGTCGATGCCGTGATTCAGTAAACTCAAACTGGCTTGTATCTTCCAGGTATACTTGGCTTCTCACAACAACAACATTGTGGAACCCTTCCAGATCTAACAGTTCGCGATCCTCAGCTGTAGGCTCCTCCACCAGAATTTCCTTCTTGGCATACGATATGGTGAGCCCAAGTTTCTGCTCAATGTACTCATAGATGGAGTCACTACAGATGTCTTTATTCAGCCCCGGAATAAACCTCTGACTGATGTAATCCTTATCCAGAATGACATGTTCTCCATCCACTTTGCGAACACGATTGATCTGCCAGACTTGTTCATTCAGAGCAAAGCTGGTCTTTTGACTTAACGCCTGATCCACCACTTGTTTCTCAAACAGCTTCACAACAGTTTGTGCACGCTGTCCCATCTTTTGGGCCAGTTCCTTGAAGCTAACCAGACCTGAGACGGGAAAATCTATTTTGCGTATGTCCAGCACAATGGAGCCCTTGCCCTGAATCTTCTGGATGTACCCTTCTTCATACAGCATTTTCAGTGCTTTACGTATGGTTTCTCTGGATGTTTGATACCGTTCCGACAAATCCAGTTCTGATTGAAGCAGTGTGCCCGCCTCAATGTCTCCACTCCGAATACGCTCAGCAATATCTTCATATATTCGGATAAATTTATTATTCATTTTTCATCACCATAGTTCATTACCCTTTTTTGTCTTATTGGCAACTTATTATAACATTAAAACTAATTCAAAGGGAATCTGAACTGCTGGCAATGACCTGCATCATTTTATTCAAACGAAAAATTAACGCAGCAGCTTCAGCTCTGCTCAAAGCTTGAAGTGGGCGGAAGCTGCCGTCCTCGTATCCGTTAATCATGTAGATTCCCGCAAGTTCCTCGACCTCCTCTTTGCCCCAGTCAGATACATCGACTTGGTCGGTAAATGTATTGTGTGAGGTCATCGGCTCACTTCTGATCTGACGAACCACATTGGCAATAATTTTGCATGCCTGCTCACGTGTTACCGGAGCATGTGGAGCAAATTTTCCGTTCCCCATGCCTTGTACAACATCATGCTCAGCTGCTGTGCTGATCCACTTCGATTGATCGTCTCCAGTTCCACCTTCATGTAACCACCTTGGGATGTTGCATTCACAATAGATACTCGCAAAATGTACTCCACATTATCCTTTTGTCTGGACATTTCGATCACATTGTTGTTGACACGGTAATAATTCAGCGGCAATGATTTGAAATTTATAGCGGTTCCGTGATGGTCAATAATCGTAGATACGTTGCCCGTATCTCCCCCGTAGAAAACATTCTTACTCGGTAACAATACTATTCGGTATCTTCCATCACTATTCATCTCGACTTTTACTTTGGAGGATTGTACCGCTTTTAATGTGGATGTATCAGACACTACACCGATATTTTCTACATCTGCCACCATTACTGTATTGGCACAAAAAAAGGAGGCACCCCAACCAAGGAACAATGTCCTGAGTTAGGGTGCCTCCCCTAAAGTGTTTTATTTTAAATGATTATAACGATTCGGATACCGAATGTAAATACCTGGAATGAGAAGGCTTATAAAATACAATCCTTTTCCGCGACTTACTTCCCGTCTCTGATTTTGATTAACGCTGCATCCAATGAGCGTACGACTCTGTCGCACCATTGATCAAATTCAGGATCGGCTGTCTGTAATTCGGGATGCTCCAAAATGTGCTCAATCGTGCTACGAATTCCCTGATCCGCTCTTGTCGTTGCGACAAAATCCGGAACCAGCCGTTTCAACTTGCTGTTGTCAAAAACAACCGTATTCGCTTTATCTCCAAGCAAACCGCACCGCAGATCCAGATCACTACTGGCCGCCAAAAAGTCTGAGGGCACATGAACTGCATGTAACTTGACCCCAAGCACATCAGCAATGATTTCATGAATCTGGTTCCATGTGACAGACTCATCCGAGGTGATATGAACGGCCTCACCGATGGCGTGAATATTACCCATTAAGCCGATAAAACCTTTGGCAAAATCGGTGTTGTGTGTAATCGTCCATAACGAGGTGCCGTCACCGTGAATGATTACCGGTTTATTTTCAATCATACGCTTAAGAACTTGCCAACTTCCTTGTTCACCATGCACACCCAGTGGTACGGATTTATCGCCATAAGTATGGCTTGGACGAACAATGGTCACAGGAAAACCTTCGTCCCGATATAATTTCATAAGGTAGTCTTCACACGCAATTTTGTTACGGGAGTATTCCCAGAATGGATTCGATAAAGGTGTTCCTTCGGTGATCCTGTAATCCGCCAGTGGCGTCTGATATGCTGATGCCGAGCTTATAAAAATGAACTGTTTGGTTTTGCCTTTGAACAGACGATAATCTCTCTCCAGTTGAGCCGGCACAAAAGCAATAAAGTCTGCCACCACATCAAATTGCAAATCGGCAATTAACTCGGCTACCCGCTTTTCGTCATTGATGTCGGCTTGAAGAACTCGAACTTCTACAGGTAAATCATCGTTATGGTTACCTCGATTGATCAAGTACAATTCACAACCTTGCTTGGCAAGCATCTCGGTGATTGCAGTACTTAT
This sequence comes from Paenibacillus amylolyticus, assembly GCF_051136285.1. Lineage (GTDB taxonomy): Bacteria > Bacillota > Bacilli > Paenibacillales > Paenibacillaceae > Paenibacillus > Paenibacillus amylolyticus_F. The sequence goes on from NZ_CP194938.1 coordinate 831,684, forward strand.
TGTGCCTGTCCCTCCGATAAATAGCGCTTTCATTGCTGCACCTCCAGATCGATTATGCTATCCCGTTCATGATATCACGCAGCCGAAAAAGGAGCAAAGTTCGTTTTACCGAACCTTGCTCCTCCGTATAAGTTGAACTAAACATATTAACCGTATACTTGGTCAAACCATTAGATAACCTTAATCGTACCGTAGATCATGTACATCCCGCAGTGAAGCTCATATTCACCCGGGGCAACATTCTTATCCACCGTGTAGTAGTTGTCTCCCTTTTGCATATACAGATCCATGCCTAACTTCTCTGCTGCGACAGATTTAACGTGTGTCACACTTCGGGTCAAGATAAAATTGATTTTCGTAGGCACTCCGGATTTCACCTCAATGACATTGGGCTCAAATCCATCGTTGCTCACGTTCACGTCAATGACTTCGTATCCTTTCAAATCCTCAGGTGTTTCTGCTTGGGCAGTTACTGCCTTGCCCGATCCCGGGGATACGTCTTTACCCATGAAATATACAAAAAATCCTCCAAGTAGTGCGACCACAGCCACACCTAGAGTTAAGAAAGGCCAGACTTTTTTAAACCAGCTATTCATGTGAACACTCCTTATTCCGTTGTCCCATCTTCATTTGTGAGTGGATGGATGTACTCTACAAGCATACCCGATTCTCAGATTAATGAAAATGACCCCTCTGGGCTATCCGGAATACACAGGCGTGTTCTGACTTCGCCGCACTCGCAGTTTGTACAATTCAGGCAAGGCTACACCGATCAGCACAATGACGACACCAAACCATTGTAACAAACTGACATGTTCGTGCAGGACAATTGCAGATAACAGCACCGCAACTGGAAGCTCAATCGCACCCAAGATACCTGCCATATCTCCACCGATATGAGGTACTCCGATCGCAAACAGAACTGGTGGGATAAACGCTCCAAAGAATCCAAGTAACAGTCCAAACACGAGCAATTGACTCCAGATCAGACCGTTAAAGAGAAACGTCGGCGGGAACAGAATGCAGAGCAGAATCAATCCGCCTGTAACCATCCACGCACTGCGAAATGCCGGATGTGCGGAAGGAACCGCTTTACCGCTGAACAATACAAACAAGGAATAACTTACCGCTGCCATTAAACCGAGAGCAATACCGATCCCACTTAAATTACTAATGCCCTGTTCCAAGAAACCCGCAGCCAGCAAGGTACCTCCAAAGAGGATGAGCAAGGTCAGGAACGTAACTTTATCTGGACGCTGACGTTTGCTTATCGCCTGAATCAATACACTGATCCAAGTAAATTGAAAGAGCAGGATAATGGCAAGCGATGCCGGAATGTATCGTAACGATTGATAATAGACAAGACCCGTAATAACGGTGGGTGTTCCAGCCGCCATCAGCATCAAACGCTGCTTCCAGGTTAGACGTGTAAAGACCTTAGCTGGGCTCGCAGAATTTACCTTTGCATTTCCACTCTTCTGTGTTTTGCGTTTAGCTCTGAACCGCGTGTATAAGGCCAGCATCCATGACAGGATAAAACCGGTAATCAGCTGTGTTCCCACAACCTCCCCAAGTTGATATCCTTGACCATACGCCAGCACAACAATCGTCGACAGAATACCATAACTCATTGCTCCTGCCAGGACAGACAAATAATATTTCATGTTCAATAAACCTCCTGATGAAAAATACGCCCCTGATTCGGGTCCATGTAAGGTCACAACCACGTATTAAAATGCAAAAAATCCTAACTCCGAGCAAGGAATGTATTGATTCCTTGGCATCGTAGTTAGGAAGTATAGGCTTCCCGTAGAGACCCTCGCCCTGTGTACACTTTCGGCCTGCGAGGTTATACGAAATGAAGTATGCAATTTAAATATCGCTCATGTGTGACGACTTTTCATATATTACATGGGGGGGTAAGGTGGTGTCAACCCATTTCTAATTTATTTACAAATTAAACTTTAAAAATTCAAACTTTCCATTCTAATTTTCCCGTTCCACGTCTGCTCTAACTTTCCCATTCCAGTGTTTTCTGCAACCCCGATTTTAATCCTTCCAGATCCAATCCATCGATTGCAAAAGCTTCCCGAATCAAAGGCGGTGCGATAAACTCATCGTATTTGCCAAGATAAGGCGCTTCATCCTCAGCAAGCAGGTCAGATGCGTCCTGAGCCATTCGACACTCGCTCATCATCTCGGCTAACAAGGTTCGTTCGTCCACTTTGCCTGATACCACAAAATAATATGGCTCCATCGGCACGACGGAACGCAAAGCCAGCCTTCCAGACAAATTATGTTTCATCAACCGCTCCAGCGTACGAAATGCTTTGCTGCCCACCCAAGGCAACACATACATTGCATCACCGCCTGCCGGAATGACAACCTGCTTGAGCAGCCCACTCTCTCGAGCAAGGCGACGTGCACGCTCCAGCCGGTTGACGGCTTGTGGTGACAAATACGGATAAATCACCGAATCGGACAGCACCTCACGCATTTTTTGTACAACCTCAGTATGAATATCCCCACCTGCACCAAGCCAAAGTGTATCCACTTTTCCTTTCGCAGACTTCACGTACACGGCCTTATGCTTGTGATCCACCTCTTCCACCTTCCACAGTTTACCTGCAAGCGAGAAACAATAACCCGGCGGAGGCACGGTCGTGATCGATCCAATCTCTTCCGATCCGTTCAGTACTTTATGCTCTTCATCGTCCTTAAACACGGCGTAGAAGCGATAGTTATTCACGATCTTTTCACCCGTGAGTCCGATAATTAACGTCTGTTCCTCCGTCCATTGCAGATGATCTGTGTCGATCAGATAATTCAGGAAGGTTTGATAGTGATCCGGTGTAATCTCTGAAAAAGGCGCCAGGGAGAGGATCGCGACTGCAAGCTCTCTTGGCTCGGCCTCCCCCATACTTTTCAGCATGCTCATTGTCTGGTGATAGAGGACTCCAATGGGCATTTTACGAGCCTCTAGCGGCTCTACCCATTTGGTTTTAACATACAGCTCAATAACGGCGATGGCGCGCATAAGTGTCCATGGCATCCGGGCAGGTATCTGCGCTTCCTCATCCTCTTCCTCCGGGCATACAAAAAGCATCTCCGAAGCCATGGCATCACGCCTGCCCGAACGACCAAGACGCTGAACGAAACTTGAAGCACTGTAGGGTGCACCGAGTTGCACAACCCGCTCCAGTTCACCCAGGTCAATGCCCAGTTCGAGCGTAACGGTCGCGGCAGCTACAGCCGGGCCAGCACCTGTCCGCAATGCGGCTTCCGTCTCTTCTCTCAGCATGGCCGAAATGCTTCCATGATGCACATGGAACACATCCCGTTCTTCTCTGCGTGCCGCAACGCGCCGCATCTCCAGAATCGTAACTTCCGCATCTGTGCGACTGTTGGTGAAGATGAGTGCTTTTTTACGATGTGTACTCTCATAAATAAAGTCGTAGTAGGATTTACGCGCATGATGAAGCTGCTCTGCCTGCTCCTCGTTCTGTGCATCCGGGAAGGAAAAATGCTCTACCCGCAGCCTCAGCTTGCGCCCGCCCGGGGAAGATACCACATTCACTCCTTGCCGTGTTCCTGCCGCAAGCCAAGCTGTCGCTGCATCATAATCGCTGAGCGTAGCCGACAGTCCGACTCTTCGAGGAACACAACCAGCCATACGTTCGATTCGAGCCAGTTGGCTTAATACCTGAATGCCCCGATCCGCCCCCATGAACGCATGTACCTCATCAATAATGACATAGCGCAGATCGTGAAAAAGCGCAGGAATCGCATTGGGACGATTCATCAGCAGTCCTTCCAGCGATTCAGGCGTAATCTGCAGTACCCCTGATGGATTCTTCATCAGTTTGGTTTTCTCTGCCTGGGACACATCTCCATGCCAATGCCAGACAGGAATATTACCTTCAGTGAGCAAATCTTTCAGTCGTTCGAACTGGTCATTAATCAGTGCTTTCAACGGCCCAATATACAGAATACCCACCGACTTGGAGGGCTCGTCATACAGTTCAGTTAATGCAGGGAAAAACGCAGCCTCCGTCTTGCCGGAAGCTGTACCCGCTGCAATAAGCATGTGATGCGGAGTATGAAAACAAATGTTACATGCCTCAATCTGGGCAGGTCGCAAGGATTCCCATCTTTTTTTATAAATAAATTCCTGCACAAACGGAGCCAATCTATAGAATGGATTTGGGTTTTCACTCATAACTCAAACTCCGCCAGAAAATCATCCAGCTCATCCGACTCATGCGCCGAACCGGACGTTCCCCGACCCGAACTGTTTGTCTGTGCTACACGCTCACCAAGCAACTGCTCGTAAGTAACTTCGGGATTCTGATGCAGCGTATGCAGCACATCCATAAAGTCGCGTACCACTTCTCGTGTTGTCAGAAGTTCATCTGCACCCAAACGGTTCACAGCTATTTGCATAAAATCAATTAATTGTTCGTCACTCAAACTTGCCGTGTAGGCAAAATGAAGTGCATGAATCTGGCGCAGTTTCTGCAGTAAAATCAAAATCTCTTCATGCGACAGCATGGCCAGCTTAATGATAGGCCCCGTATAATTCGCATACGCACTTGTTGCATAACGACCATCAATAAGTCTGGAGCGAAGTGCTTCATAACTGTACAAACCACGACGCTCATCCTCCACAAACTGAGGGGTTCCCCCGACAAAAATACCCAGATGCTCCGCCTTACCCTGCATCGTATCATTAAACATCGTTAATAGCTTCTCGTAATTGCTTTGGCGTGAGACGCTATTTGTAATTTTATACAGGTTCACCGCTTCATCAATAAAAAGCAACAGTCCTTTGTAACCGATACGTGCCGTAAATTCAGACCACAATTTAAAATAGTCATACCAGTTGTCATCATCAATAATAACGCCCACGGACAGCTCTTTCTTTGCCTCCGTTTTCGTTGCATATTCACCTCGAAGCCAGCGCAATGCCGACTGTTTCTGGTCATCATCAGCAAGCTTGTACCCGTTCCAATAAGACGCCAGCACCTTGGCAAAATCAAAACCGTGAACCAGGTTCTGCATCTCCCCCGTCACCAGGTAAATCTGCTTCTCTACCTCCAGCGGCAGCGCAGGATCATCCGGGCGTAAATTAAAATTGTTCATCGTTGCCTGCTGCAAACCTGCGATCCATTTTTGCAAAATAGGCTCTAACGCCCCGCCATCCGGCCGTGTGCGTGTAGACAATCGTGTCATCAGCTCACGATACGTTGCAAGGCCCTGACCCTTCGTGCCGACAAGTCTGCGCTCTGGAGATAGATCCGCGTCCGCAACCACAAATTCCCGATCCATCGCATAGTTGCGAATCATCTGCAAAAGAAAGCTTTTACCGCTGCCATACCGGCCTGTAATCAGCTTAAACGCCGCACCGCCTTCAGCAATGTTATCCAAATCGTGTAGGATCGCCTCCACTTCCGGCTTTCGTCCTACAGCAATCTGTTCGAGACCAATACGCGGCACAACACCTGCCGTTAATGAATTCACAAGTGCGGTGGTCAAACGCTTCGGGATTTTAAGCTGATTGGGCCTAGTTTCGGTTGATTTATGCTCGGTCATATCAATCACCTCTTCACATGTTCAAATAGTTCGATATAATCAGGGACGATTCGGTCACCATCAACCAGCAAATCTCCGATGGTTTCCATCGCCACATCATTAATTTCATCCAGCAAAAGCGCAGGCATCGTTCCCAGTTCTTCTGCAAGTCGCATCACATCGTGATCCGGATGATCACCAAGCAAGACGTGGATGGCTCTCACATGCCGGGACTCCAGTCGTTCGGCAAACTCTTGCCATTCTTCCGGTATATCTAGTTCTGCAGTTTCGTCCCATAGAAGCAGCTCATTTCTTGGAGCTGAATTCTCAGATGGCATAACTGTGTTGTCCCTTATCACCCGTGAACCTTCTAGCTGTTCTGAGGATAGTGACTCAGCATGAGTCATTTGCCTTGGATGAGGAGATTCAGCTTCATCTGGAACCTCAGTCGGCTTCAGTTCAACATCAACTGATGCAGGAGCTTCATTCTCTTCGATGGTCAGCGCCTTACGCACATATTCGCTATCCTCCTGCAAAGAAGCCAGTTTTGCCGTATCAATCTGAATAACCGGCGCAGTTACGGTTTCCGCTTGTTCCATCGCCAAAGCTCTATCCAGATAACGTTCAATTACACCGGCAAGCTCAGGTTCCAGCGTTTTACCTCGCAGACGGCCCCGAAAGCCTCTCATTTCACGTATCTTATTTTCCGTACAGCGGTATATCCGGGTTAACCTCTCCACAAATTCTCGTTCCAATATGAGAGGAAAATGAGTGAACGTAACTATTCTGCCGTAAATGGACTCGTCATACACCGCTTTCTGAAACAGCGTACGCTTTACCGTCTGCTCGGCTTTCGGTTCAAGCTCAGGCAACAGCCCTCTTTGTTGCGTCCGCTTCAAATACGAATCCATCACAGCCATCACTTTGGGCACATATCGTTCCATCCATTCTTTGCCGCCATCCCGATAAAAGGTATTTAGCGTGACATCATAGTCATAATACCATTTCAACATATCCAGCGTTACCTCAGCGACATTCTCCTGTAACACCTGTTGTAATTCCTTGTCCATCAATGGTGATGGCAAATAACCATCCGAAAGCATCATCACATCACGAAGAAATGCATGTAGATCGTGAACCAAAACGTAGTCAACCACCCACTCCTGCATATAAACATGAAACTGAGGAAGCCGCTCTCGGTAATTCAACCATAATCGTTTTAATTGATGATAACCATCCTCTGGTTGCAACCAGCCGATCCCATTAATCAACTCATAAACATGAACAAACAGATATGAGAGGTCGACATCCAGGTATATTCCCTGGCGCACCTCTGTTCTCCAATACAAATACCACTTCAGCTGTGCATCATTCATCACCCCATACGTTGGCCAGTAGCTCATAAACGGAACAGATGCAGTTTCTTCACCCGTAACTTCCTCAAGCCGACTGGCCTCCTCCACAAATCGCTTCTCCGAAGACAATATAGCTCCCTGCGGCCTGTGTGGTTGACGACTCTGGTTCACTAGAGATGAACGATCCGGTATCCGAATCGAGGCCGTTTCTGCTTCTTCACTCAGATCAATCTCCATAAATTCCAGCTGTTCCGAATGATCCCTCATCAAAATGAAATTCACCTCTTTCACCACAAAATACGAACACGTGTATCCATACGCATCATTATAACACTTGTCCAGCTTTTGCGGGTGGCAAACTCACACATTTTTGTAACACAAAAAAGAAGGCATGACTGCCCTCTTTTCCATCAAGTATTTGCCCTTTATTTTGCATACCATCTAACCATTATTTTTGATATTCCGTGCGGACTTATCAACTACACTCAAACAACTCGCGTACGATTTTTGCCTTCATCCTTTGCCCGGTACAACGCCTGTTGTGCGTCAAAAGCTTTATTGATCGGCAAGGCTTATTCGCTAATCGTTTTACGTATTAATCCACTGATCCAGCAGCCGGAATGTCTCCGAAGCCGTGAACACGGTGATGTCTTGTTCTTCGGGTGTATGAATGGACTGTTGTAATAGTTGTATAAACTCGCTCCATCTGGTGCGCGTCTCCACTCCGTATGCGTTGAAATATTGTAGTCCATGATCTGCTTCTATAGGCAAAAATTGCGACAAACGTTTGGTCATAATCTGACCCCCATTGGTCGAACCTTCGATAACGTACAGATATCCGAAAAGTCCTTCAGGTGTGGAAATATCGGGTAAATTGTTGTCGTTGCACCGTGGAATTTGCTTGATTTGCTCCTCACTTGCGCCAAGATTCATTAGATCCTGCTCTAATAAACCAGCCTTTCCTCTTATACCGATATCCAATCCTGTTTCTGCCCAAAAAGGCAGCGTTACCGCTTGATCCTCCAGCGGTTTCAGGAAACCGTAGAATTTCTCCAAATACGCTCTATATTGTTCAATCGTTATAGTCGAATCCATAATCGCTTTTGCATACGGGTTCTGCTCTACTTGTCTATGGTAATGTGCTGTCTCAGTCTTCAAACGTTCCATAATATTTAAGGACGTCATGTAGTTGTCCCCTTTCGTATAGTGACGTAAATCCAGTAGCAGAGTAATGTCCAAATCTATATTAATTATAGAAAATTAAATTGATTCAAAAAGACTCTATGTAAGTATACTTTTTCTCGTACTAGAAAACTACATGAATTCAATGGCTTATCAGGTAAGTGTACGCCTTCGTTGTTAGGGTAACTTAGGGGCATTCGCTCATTTTATTGAAGGTTTGTATTTGTTCTGTACTCGTTGTTAGCTTCGGCATGAGTTAGTCATTCATAAGCCATCATCACTGCCGAAAAAGACCCATCATTTTCAGGGTAAAGAAGTATCGTCTGTATAGCTGGTTTTTAGTATTAAAGATGATACACTAACACTATATCCTTATTTTGGAGGAATGAATCTGATGAAAATGAAAGATATGACGGAACCAAAGGAACTTACGGTGCAAGAGATCATGCTCCACCTCACAGAGGGGATCACTTTGCCGGACAATACTGTGGATCAACTGATCACGGGTTCACCGGATCAAGTTGTATCAGGAATAGTTGTTGCTTTTATGCCCACACAACATGTCATTGAACAAGCTATTCAGCTAGGAGCCAATCTGATTATCGCCCATGAATCCCCGTTTTATAATCATCACAGCGCTACTGATTGGCTGAAGAACGACTCCGTTTATACGTATAAAAGAAACTTAATTGATCAAGCAGGCATTGCCATCTTTCGCTGTCATGATATTATTCACTGTTTCGAGCCGGATGGCATTACCGATGGACTCATCCAGGAACTCGGGTGGACTACTTACCTGAGCCAGCGCACAACTGAATCGGATCTCGTAACATTTACAGAGGGGATTACAGTGCATGCAATTGCCCAGCAATTGAAGAATTGTTTAGGGATCGACTATGTTCGCATTGCGGGTAATCCTGAAATCGTTTGCAGACGCGCTGCGGTTCTGGTCGGCTTTCGCGGAAACGGACACGTCACAATCCCCCTGTTTCAGAACGAACAAGTGGATTTGATTATCGCAGGCGAGGGGTTTGAATGGGAAACGCCAGAGTATATTCGTGATGCTGTGCAGCAAGGTAAATCGAAGGCGCTCATTATGGTTGGACATGCCGAAAGTGAGGCACCCGGAATGAGAATTTTGGCAGAAAGTCTGGATAAGTCTATCCCAGGGGTCAAAGTTACTTTTGTGAAGGAAGAGCCTGTGTTTAAGGTGTTATAGGTTTTTACTGCTAACGATCATCAGAGAACTTATTTCTTCGATTTTGCCGCAGAACCAAGGTTTTGAACCCATTTTCGGTAGAATAGCATCCCTGGTGATCGTTACCCCACATATGAATGTTATCCCTTCTGCCTTCGTGCCTGTTTGCTCATTTGCTTCAATCTCCCCTATTCGCATCTGTCACCTAACCGCACCTTTCTTGCGGCACCTCCTCAACTAACTCATTTTTTTTCAGCTGTTGCATCCTCATAATTCTCACCCTTCCTGGATTTTACCAAGGCTTTAGTGTACGCTAAATGCTGTAAATTTCAGGCTCAGGACATTTGTCCTTGGCGAGTGTAACTCATTTATCATTTAATAGAGGTCAAAGACATGTATTGAAGGAGCGTACGAAGAAAGATGAGAGGAATTATTTTTGCCCTTCTGGGCGGAGCCTGCATTACGCTGCAAGGGGTTGCTAACACCCGAATCAGTACAGATATGGGCACATGGCAAGCCGCCACGATTACCCAATTGACGGGATTTATACTCGCGGCGATCATTCTGATGTTTACGCGTGACGCCAATCTTCAGGGAATTAAACAAGTTAAACCGATGTATCTTGCCGGAGGCGCATTTGGTGCCGTTATTATATTCAGCGAGGTCACCGCGATTCAGCAGATGGGTGTGACCTTTACGATCTCGGCTCTGCTGATTGCACAATTGTTTCTGACCTTTTTAATCGACAGTAACGGTTGGTTTGGCGTGATCAAACAAAAAATGAAGCTGCCACAATTTTTGGGCATTGCTCTAATGATCGCCGGTGTCATCATTATGAAGCTGTAACCTGTACTGACTATATGGCACATAAGCTAAGATAGACACCTAGATATAATAGCTTTTCCCAAAATCCGAATGAACGCAGAGGTGTGAACCGCATGGAAGAGATTCAACATCCGCAGCAAATGATGCAATATTTGAAGCAGTATCAATTGGAGGCGGTTTTTCACGAGCACCTGCGTGCACATATGACCTTATGTCATTTTGAAACATGTGAGCTGATCTGCCGTGAAGGCGAGGCTTCCGAATACTTATATGTACTGGTTGAGGGGAAAATTAAAATTTTCACCACCTCTCCGCAAGACAAAACACTGGTGCTCTGTTTCAAAACCCCGCTTGAAGTCGTCGGTGACATCGAATATGTGCGTGAAAGTAACATCGTGAACACCGTTCAGGCGGTGTCCCCTGTTGTGATGCTGCGTATTCATTATCGGTGGCTCACTGAGCTTGCCAGTGATTACGCACCTTTATTACAATTTTTGCTAAAAATCATCTCGCACAAGTTTTACATAGATTCAAACTTTTCCAATTTTAATCTGATGTATCCGGTGGAGATTCGTTTAGCCAGTTATTTGCTTTCCATCTCGACCGATGAAGGCAACACTGTATTACACGAGGAACTTGACGCCTTCAACCTGACGGATATCGCCAACCTGATCGGCACCAGTTATCGCCATTTGAATCGGGTTATCCAGAAGTTATGTGCGGACGGTTATATTGAACGGCATCAGGGATTAATCCGAATCAAAAATCGGGCAGGCCTGCGGAACATCGCCGGGCATAACATTTATGAATAAGGAGTTAGGATACGCATGATCATCACAGGTATTTTGCTTGCACTGCTGGCCGGTTCACTGGTCAGTCTGCAAACGATATTTAATAGTAAAGTCAATGAACGCACTGGTTCATGGTCTACTACAACACTGGTGCTGTTTACTGGATTTATCGCTTCTTTTCTGATTTCTTTACTTGTTGAAGGTAAAAATACATTTAGCTTTCAGCATATGCAATCATGGTACTGGCTGAGCGGTGTAATTGGCGTTGGGGTAGTCTTCTGTCTCGTTCAAGGCATGAAGTTGCTCGGTCCAACCTATGCGATTTCCATCGTGTTAACCTCTCAGTTAAGCTTTGCTTTACTTTTTGATGCTATGGGCTGGCTCGGCCTGGAGAAAATTCCGTTCTCATGGAATCAACTCATTGGTGTACTTGTTATTGTAGGTGGCATTGTACTATTCAAGTTTGGCGGACTACACAAAGAAACATCCGATTCATCGGATAAGTCAGCTCACCCTGTAGCAAGCAAGTCTTAAATATAGCGAAAAAGAGTGTCTCCCAATCGGACTGGATTGGATAGACACTCTTTTTCAATTCATACATTGTAGAGCATAAATAAATAAGTTAAGTATATTGCTCGAAAAAATGGGTAACCCAATCAAAATATCTGAAGGAGTTAATCGCAGTCGCTTGCCCGCTCACACAAACTCCACGTTATGATACACCTGCTGCACATCTTCTAGGTCTTCAAGCGCATCGATCAACTTCTCGAACTGAACTTGGGCATCCGCAGGCAGTTCAATGTGGTTTTGCGCAAGCATCGTTAGCTCGGCTACTGTGAACTCAGTAACACCCGCAGCTTTGAATGCTTCTTGTACCGCGTGGAATTGATCCGGTTCTGCGTTTACGATCTATAGTTTGTTACGCTCACTTTTTGTATGGAATTTAATACGTTTATCACACCCAATTATGAATGATTTTACCATCATAGTTAGTATGTATATCCATCTTTATTATTTAAACGATTGTTTGAGAGTTGGGATTAAATGACAAAAGTGAAACAAAAGTGGACAAATTAAAAACTAAACTTAGATACTACTAAAGCATTTCCATACAAAATCTTCAATTTAATGTACTTAGTTTTCATCGTAATTCTTAATTAAATTTGTTTCTTGTTAAAACATCCTTTTTCATCCATCCAAAAGAAACATCATTATCATTCAATTTGAATTTGATTAAAATCCAGTCTTTGTCGACCTTCAACACTGCTATTTTTCTTATTCCAGTAATCTGGTTCACTACTTGTTCTGAGTTAGGATCTTTGTACACATCAGGGTTGTTACAATTTACCCAATAGGTTAAATCTTCAGCAATAGTCACTTGATTAGTAGTATAATTGATACTTTTTCATTAATTAATAAGGACCCATCAGCATCAAGCTTGATGAATAGATATTGTTCTAATGCCTCTTTCAATTTTAATATTTCCTTTTCCAGTCTACGAACACGATCAAATCCAAAGAATAATTCCACTATCGGTGTAACATTGTTGCCTGTCATTGGTTTGACAATTTCGTTAAATACTTATAAAAAAACACCAGTCTTTTTTTCATAACGACTGGTGTTCTTATAGTTTGTTTAATTCATATACGATCCGTTCTCCAGTACCAAAACTTTGATCCTTGAGCGATGATAAACCGCTCTAGCCATGTTTCAAAGTTGCTATGAAAATCGCCAGAGTACTCTACAGGATTTGAACTTTCGCAAAGCAGTAAATATTCTTGATTCTGAGTGCTCCAGCGGTCTAAGTCAATTAAAATACGATCTTCTAAGATGTTCGCTATGACAATTCTCCTATCTGAAGCTTCATTATAATACATGACATCTTGTACGGAATATAAAAAGTTTTCCCCACCATATTCAAGATGTTCAAATAAGGACGCTCCGTTGCTTTCGCGTAAGAAACTTATGTAATCTGAAGGTAGTGAAGTTGAAAAATAATTGGTAAGCTCTTTAATTTTATCTTCAGTAGCACTTGGTTTAAATTTGTTAATAACAGTAATTTTCCCAGAATATGTAATTATATCAATTCGCCCATCATTCTGAATAGACATTTCTCTGAATGCTTTGATTACTGACATTTCATCACTCCTTCTTAAAAAACTGGCTTTATAGGTATTGTCCCTATAAAGCCAGTTTATCATATTAATACCCTACGAACCAAGGACTTACAATTGATTCATGGACTCTTGCTGGAATAGGGATAATATTACCAAATGCATTAGTGCCACCAAGATTACGTGGCCTTACATGGTGTGTATGTGTAACATTTCCGCTCCAGTTCCATCCGTTATTTGGAAATTTTTCGCTATATTCTTTAATATATTTATAACGATCATCAGAAGTCCAAGGAACTGAAGTTGTTCTTGCCCAATCTGCTCTTGCTGGCTCTTCCATAGTTCTGTTAGAGTAAGGATCATAGTGGAAAGGATAAACAGCAGCGTGTTTGTTGGTTAGAATTTGTCTTGTTTGTGCGCTATCTGTCCCCATGACGACACCAAGAATATTTTTTATGGTTAATTTAGCTTCACCAAAATAAAATCCTGTTTGGGATAACTTCTTCGTGCAAGTAACCGTTTTACCTTCCTTAACATTTAAGATGCCTTGTATTATTGCAGTACATGCCCCAACACTTGTTCCAGTTGTTCCACGCTGGATGCCCCGATAGAGAGTGTAGGTTAAATCAATCCTATTTGGCTTTGAACCTATAAATCCATTGATGCGAAATAAGAGATCAGCTTCTGATGCACCTTCGATTGGAGTCAGCAAGACACCATATACTACACCACCTTGAGCCATAGGGGTTACTCGATTAAGTGATTCAATGGTTTCGTTTGGCTCAAGCATACGAGTGGACTGTGCTCCTGTAACTTTGTCATAGCTCAATAAGTATTGAACCTCTTCAATCTCATTCGGATTTTCACTTTGGACATTATTGACAACGGCTGGTTCCACAAAAGAAATTTCATTATTCCCCTGTACGTCTAACACTACAACTTCATTGTTTAAATCCTGTTCAGCATTAACGGATAAAGGCAGTAACGTTGCAACTAGTGTTGCAGTGAGAAAACTTAATAGATAATTTTTGAACTTTTTCATATTATTATGGCTCCTTCATTCAATTTACATTGATGACTAACAATGAAAGCGTTTTTCCACCTCCTATTTACATAATATTGTATATTTTACCATATAATAAAATATAAAGATATAGATATTCTATTTTACTTTATATCTCAACAAAACGAAGACGTGCTTTATATATCTGTCAATACATATAATCCTTGAATACTCAACTTGGAAAATATAGTAAAATAGAAAAAATATACTTACATTACAGTTAATAAATAAAAATCTTTCAATTATATACTTGTTTTTTGTTTATTTCAAATCAAGCCTTCAGAACTTATACGTATGGTTGAAATGGAATATGAATCTAATAATTAACATAAAACAGAGCCGCAGGATAACCTCAGCTCTGTTTTATGTTTGGAGAATAGTCATGTTACCTTTAAGATCGATCTGTTGGTGTGCCCCGTACTCCAGACAGCTCAGACATCACATGAAAAGTTGTAACTATCCCCCCACTCAAATGAAATCTAGATTTCATTTGGTAACCACAAATAAAGCATTAACGCGGAAAACCGACAAGTAATTAGCCTAATCTACTGACAGGTATACGCCTTAATACTTATAAGTAAAATGCTAAGATTATCCTTAAATTAGTTAAACGTAGTTTCAAAAGACTTTGCGATCTATTGTACACTGAAAGTATAATTTCAAATGGAAATCTATTCGTTCTATTCAATTACAAGAAATGAACCTTTCATCGACAAGTTTAAGCATCTTACATATTTTTTAATTTTCATTCGACCTGGATGTCTTGGGCGCTTTGCAACAGTCAATATGTTATTGTGTTTTTTTGATTTCAATATGTAAACAGACTTTAACATCTTGTTCTTCTTTATACATTCATAGACAAAACTTACTTCCCCATTGTGAGCAGCCGCTGCTATTCCTTTAGGGACATTTCCCCAAGCAAAAACAATATAATTTGAATTTGAAATTGCCTCATCAATGCTCGTTTTATTTCTTTTAGAACTCTGCTCTCTCTCATTATCGCTAATTTCACTTAAAAGGTTACTCAATTTCGTTGAGTTAGGTTCATATAAGCAGTATAAATTCACTATAATTACCTTTCCAATTTTTTTTGCAAATTTTCAGCTTCAAGGCAGAGTACTTTATTAACTGTTGTGTCCGCATCAGTCTTATCCGCTTTACTTGGATTCATCATGATATAAGTCATTATATTTTCATGATTTTTATTTATAGTCACAGTCAAGCTATATCTGGCATCAATTTGATTTGCAAAAGACTCAAATTCGCAATCGACGTTAGTAACAAACTTTGGATATTTCATAAAACACCTTCTTATTTTTAATGTTATTTTAAATTTTTGAAATTACTCTAGATTATCACTGTAAATAACAAAGGAGAGCTCTTATGAAAGAAATTTCAGTTAGTTTCTTACTTTGGACTGTAACTCTGATAATCCCTTCATATATTCCAAGAAATATTCTTGAAAATCAGGCTCTAACTGATTAAATAACGTGATAACTTCTTCAATAAGCTTATTGCTAGATTTTCCTTTTGATATCATTTCACCTTCACCTGATAACAGCCACTTTTCATCAACAGAGTAACGCTCACATATATGTTTTATAAGAGGTTCTTTGGGCTGAACACGATTGTATTCTAAATTGCTTATTACATCTCTACTCACACCTAACTTTTCACCAAAAGTACTTTGCGATAGACCAAAGTATTTTCGAATAGCTTTTATTCTGTTATGCAAAGTTTCATCCCACCTTTTTTTATTTTGAGACTTCATATGATGAATCAACATCACAACACAAAAAAATGTAGTCAACACAATAAAATCACATAAAATATGTTTACAACTCATGTATTTAGATATATACAGTGTTAACAACACGATTTTGTCTCGAAACTAAGCTTTACTCACTACTAGGGGGAACTAATACATGAAAACCATTGAAACTCTTAACCACAACAACTCAGTATCAGCATATGCTTATGAAGGCTCAACACGCTCGATATAACAAGGTGAAAAAACTGTTGTTGGTCGTTTACTTATCATTACTTTTGATGAAAAAGACATACTACCACTTCTACAGGAGGATGTGAGACTCGCTACTGGTAAAGATATCAACTGGTGGGCGGAGGTTAGTGATGAGATACCCAAAGACAAATATGTAATCTGCCAAGACGGAATATACATATGGAAAGAACTTCGTGAGTGGGATGGAGAAGATTTCGATGTAGTAGATATGAGGTTTGAGAAGATTAGCTAACCATAGAGCGTTGGTGCTTTAATAGTTCTTGAACTTTTAGAGCTAAGCGAGAGCTACCCACTTACTACTTTTCTGTTTAGTAAGTTTTTCTTTTTATCTGTTTTTATGTTTATACTTAGCAATAACGAGTCAAATTTCACTTCATTTTGAGATTTCATTTTCAGAATCCAGTTAAATTTGACTCATTTTTCAGTATTATTACACAAAATGATGTCAAATCTGACTCAGTTTTGTCGTATTCTTTCTTTTACCACATACTCTGATACAATCAAATTGTTGTTCCATAGTGATAACACAACATCCATTTGGGAGTTATGTGACATCTGTTCACCATTCATAACCGTTTTTCCATAACCCAAGCTTATTAACTTCCAAATCAAGCTTTTCTATCCATATTCGAACTGCTTTAACAGCATAGTTCTTGTTCTTCTGTGACCCGCTTCTCTCAGTGTATCTACCACTAACAATGTTATGAACCAGCCCCTCTTCACACAAACCAAGAAAAGCATTTTTGGGGCAACCTTTTCGCTGCGCCCATGTTCCCTCGGTGTTGATTTCTTTTATTTCAACAACTGAAAATTCATTACATAAGTAATTTAGAAATGCCCTATTGTTGTTACGATATCCTTTTATAGTGCGAATACTGTAGTTCTTGATCTCCAAATCAAAAAGAACTCTTTGTAAACATCTTCAAACAACATAAAAAACTCACTCCTCATATGGATATTTCCCATACAAAAAGTGAGTTAAATACAATACAAATTAGGAAAACGTACATCATCACAAGGATCACTTGGAGTTAGCATGTATACCCTCGCTGAGTGACAAAATGGATGATTCCAGAACATTTTCAAATCCTTAACTGGGTTAGAAAGACTCTAAACCGCCACTATCACCGCAGTCGCTTGCCCGCTCACACAAACTCCACGTTATGATACACCTGTTGCACATCTTCCAGGTCTTCAAGCGCATCGATCAACTTCTCGAACTGAACTTGGGCATCCGCAGGCAGTTCAATGTGGTTTTGCGCCAGCATCGTCAGCTCGGCTACCGTGAACTCAGTAACACCCGCAGCTTTGAATGCTTCTTGTACCGCGTGGAATTGATCCGGTTCTGCGTATACGATAACCGCTTCATCTTCATCTACAATATCACGTACGTCTACATCCGCTTCCAGCATAATCTCCAGCACTTCATCAGCATTTTTGCCTTCAACGCCGATCACTGCTGTAGGATCAAACATGTAAGCCACGGAACCACTCACACCCATGTTGCCCCCGTTTTTGTTAAACGCCGAGCGCACTTCAGGCGCTGTCCGGTTTACATTATTCGTGAGCGCATCCACGATAACCATTGCCCCGTTTGGTCCGAAGCCTTCGTAACGTAGCTCTTCATAGTTCTCATCGCCGCTACCTTTTGCTTTTTCCATTGCACGGTCAATGATCGCTTTAGGTACATTATACGTTTTGGCACGTTCCAGAACGACCTTGAGGGCACGGTTCGCTTCTGGGTCTGGTTCGCCCTTCTTAGCTGCTACATAGATCTCAACGCCGAATTTGGCGTAGACCCGACTTGTGTTTGCGTCTTTTGAAGCTTTCTTTTCCTTAATATTATTCCACTTACGACCCATATCGTTTCCGCTCACTTTCAACATGTAATCTGCTTTCTACTTTGTCATTATATCTTGTTGCGTCTAGTTCAACAAGTTCATCGCCTCAATCTGATCTGCACCCAAGAAACAAAAAGCACTCCGTCAAGGAATGCTTCTTGGATAAGCCGCAAGTTAAGCGTGGAACTGTCTTCCGTCCAACACTTCAGGTACATAACCCGCACGGATCACGAAATCTCCGAAATGTTCGCCCTCATTGCGCTCTTTGGCATATTGATTAATCATCGGTGTCAGTATATCCAGAATCTCATTTTCTCCGATATTTTCGCGATAAAGTTTGTTCAGACGATGGCCTGTAAAGCTGCCGCCAAGATAGAAATTATACTTGCCTGGTGCTTTGCCGATAAAAGCAATCTCTGCCAACATCGGTCTCGCGCACCCATTCGGACAACCTGTCATACGAATGACAATCTCCTCATCCCTCAGACCCGCTTCATCCAGCACAGGCTCGAGTTTATCAATTAAGGATGGCAGATAACGCTCGGATTCAGCCATAGCAAGACCACAGGTGGGGAGTGCAACACAAGCCATGGAACTTCTGCGGAGTGCTGAATAATGAGCACCTTCCGTCAGATTATATTGCTGCATTAACGATTCTATCTTTTTCTTTTTCTGACTGCTGATGTTACCGATAATCAGATTTTGGTTTGCCGTCAGACGGAAATCTCCAGTGTGTACTTTAGCAATTTCACGTAACCCCGTCATGAGCGGATAACCATCTACATCTTTTACACGTCCATTCTGAATAAACAGCGTGTAGTGCCATTTGCCATTACTGCCCTTCACCCAGCCATAACGATCTCCATTATGGTCAAAATGATATGGCCGCGCTGCTTCCAGACTCCAGCCAAGACGGCTCGTTAACTCATCAACAAACCATTCCAACCCGCGATCATCAATTGTATATTTGAAACGTGCATGTTTACGAACCGCACGATCTCCGTAGTCACGCTGAATCATAACCGTCTTCTCTGCAACATCAATCATCTGCTCCGGCGTGCAGAAGCCAATGACCTTGGACACCTGAGGGTACGTCTTCGAATCCCCGTGAGACATCCCCATACCTCCACCAACAGACACGTTGAAACCTTGCAATTTACCGTTCTCTACAATCGCAATTAAACCGAGATCCTGTGAAAATACATCTACATCGTTGGATGGAGGTACCGCGATACCAATTTTGAACTTACGTGGCAAGTACACCTTGCCATAGATCGGTTCTACTTCTTCATCCGAATCTTGGGAGTCAATCACTTTCTCCCCATCAAGCCACAGCTCATGATAAGCACGAGTGCGTGGGTCCAGATGATTACTCACCTGACATGCCCACTCATACACTTCAGCATGAACATCAGACTGATTCGGATTCGGGTTGCACATCACGTTACGGTTAACGTCTCCACATGCAGCCAGGGTACTGAGCAAAGAGTCGTTGACCTCACGAATCGTATTTTTAAGGTCCCATTTCAATACCCCGTGCAGTTGAAACGATTGGCGAGTGGTCAGACGGATCGTCTGATTCGCATATTTATGAGCAACACGATCCATCATCAGCCACTGCTCCGGCGTTACGATACCACCGGAAGCACGAACGCGCAGCATGAACTGGTATGCAGGCTCCAGCTTGGATTTGTTGCGCTCGTTGCGCAGATCACGGTCATCCTGCATGTAGCTACCATGATGTTTCATCAGACGGTTGTCGTCTTCAGGAATCGCGCCAGTAATGCGGTCAGCCAGTGTCTCCGTGAGACTTCCGCGCAAATAATTGCTCTTGATCTTTATATCTTCCACATCGCTGTTGGTACGCTGCGGATTAAGTAAGTTATTATAAGCCATGCCGCTTTCTCCTCTCGTCTCTGCGGAATATAACCCTTCGGCTCAGCCTCAGATTAATACACATCCCGCTGATAACGTTTCTCCTGTTGCAACCGTGTCATGTATTCCGCAGCCTGCTCAGGCGACAAGCCGCCTTCCTGCTGTAGAATGGTAATCAGCGCCGCATGAACATCATGAGCCATTTTTTTCTCATCACCACAGATGTAGACGCTCCCTCCCTCCTGGAGCCATTGGTACAATTCCTTACTATGTTCCAGCATACGGTGCTGTACATATACTTTCTGTGCCGTATCACGGGAGAAGGCAACATCCATCTTGGTAAGCACTCCATCTCTGAGCCAACGCTGCCACTCGGTCTGGTAAAGGAAGTCTGTAGAGAAATGCTGATCCCCATAGAAGAGCCATGTTTTGCCTTCGGCACCCGTTTCTTCCCGTTCGCCAAGGAAAGATCGGAATGGGGCCACCCCTGTCCCAGGTCCAACCATAATGATTGGTGTGTCCGGGTTTTCAGGTAATTTGAAGTTTGGATTATGCTGAATATATACCGGCAAGGTATCACCTGCCTCGATTCGTTCAGCGAGATGTACCGAGCATACGCCGTAACGTTCTCTTCCACGTGATTCATACCTTACAGTGCGAACCGTCAGATGAACCTCGTCCGGGAAGGACTTTGAGCTGCTCGCAATGGAGTACAGGCGCGCCGGTATTTTACGAAGAACCGCCAGAAATTGTCCGGCTGGAATACCTTTCAGCGCATAATCCTGAACCACATCGAGCAGATCACAGGTGTTCATGACTTTACGGAATTCGGAGTCATTGGCTAGCAGTGCCGCTAACTCGCTTTCTGGACTCAGCTTGGCAAGTTGCTCCGCCACCGGCTTGGTTACAGATGTAATTTCATAATGACGCAGTAATGCTTCATGGACAGATACCTGATCTCCGTTCTTGTTCACCGTAACACGTTCGTCTGCATTCCACCCCATAGCTGCAATCAATTCATCTACGAGACGCGGGTGATTCTCCGGGAAAACACCGAGACTGTCGCCCGGCTCATAATCCAGATTGGAGCCTTCCAAGGACAGCTCAATATGGCGTGTCTCACGATCCGATCCTCGGCCATTCAGGTTAAGATTTTCAAGTACCTCTGCCTTGAACGGATTCGTGCGATTAAATTCAGATTCACCACTGCTTACCGCAGCTGTAATCGCTTCGCTAGTTACCGTACCGGCAACTGCTGGTGTGCTGCTGAGCGAAGCAATTACATCATTCATCCACGCTGCTGCTGGCTCATCAAAATCAACATCACAGTCCACGCGTGGAACCAGCGTTGTGCCGCCCAGTTCCTGCAGTCGTTTGTCAAAATCTTTGCCAGTTTGGCAAAAGAATTCATAAGAGGTATCTCCCAGTGCCAGTACGGAATAACGAAGTCCGTCCAGCTTTGGAGCACGTTTGCTATTTAAAAATTCATGAAACGGAATCGCATTATCCGGCGGTTCGCCTTCTCCATGTGTGCTGACTACAATCAGGAGATTTTCAATTTTCTTCAGTCCGTTCGGTTTGAAATCACCCATGGATGACAATGTCACCTGAAGTCCTTGCTCTTCCAGCTTCTTCCCGAGTTTTTTCGACAGTCCTATTGAATTTCCTGTCTGCGAACCGTAAAGTACCGTAACCTCACGGGAAAGGGCTGGAGCACTAATCGGTGCAGCTGTCGTACTTGGTTCAGCTTGCCCAACCAGATTTATCTGTGATGTTGCCGCACCGGCTTGAAAAGCTGCAATATATCCACCAAGCCAAAGTCTTTGTCCGTCCGTCAATGTAGGAATAAGTCGATTGAGCAATTCTACTTGCTCTTGATTAAAAGGACTATTTGTCACTTGAAGTTCCACCATCTGCCACCTCACGCATTGCTTCAATTTTAATTCCTACTAAAATGATCATATTAATTTCTTCTCTCTAGAACCTAACACACCGGGTGTTGAGGGTCAATTTCAATGATTTTATACCATTTATCAGTTTCTCTGATAAAGGAACAAAACGTGCGAATCTCCTGTTTGTAAATACGTTAGCAAAAATCAACAAAATTCAGCAAAAAAGCTTGCTCCAACCTGAATCTCAGGTTAAAGCAAGCTTTCTTCTATTTTATGAAATACACGAATAACTAGGAAGACAGCAGTATGAACGATAAGCTTTCATATGAAAAAGAACAGACGAATGATTCATCACTTTTTCCAGACAAGCTTGCTCATCATTGCATAAATCAGCGCGGCGGATTCGGCCCGGCTGGCTTTAGCTGCAGGCTTCACTTCTCCATGATAACCACCTACGATGCGTAGTTTCGCAAGTACAGCCACACTATCTCTTGCATATGAGCTGATTTTACCTGCGTCTTTGAAACCAGCAAGATCCATTTCAGAAGCTTGCTGTACTTCATCATCCATGAGGCCTCCCGCAGCGAGTGCCCTCACCGTTAAGGTCATCATCTCCTGACGAGTTATCGTTGATTCAGGCAAAAAATGCCCATCTCCGGTTCCATCCGTAATGCCAAGCGATCGGGCTATGTTAACGGCCTCATAATAGGAAGATTGTTCATCCACATCCTTAAATGGGTCAACGGGTGCAGCATTTAGTCCCAGCGAAGCTACAAGCCACTGTATATAATGCCCGCGTGTCATCTCCTGTTTTGGATGTAATTGCTTGGTATCTTCAATCTCTGCCACATCCACCACGCCCCGGATCGCGAGTGCTTCCATCGCTTTCTGCGCCCACGGTACATCACCAAGATCAGTAAAACGATCTTCCATAGATACGACAGCATATGGATCCGTTAAAGATGGCGATTTTGCAGAAAATAGAAGCTCACCGTGTTCCTTGTCGTAATAACTTTGCGCCAGGGGAGTAATCTCCCCACTTGGCCTGATCTGCACGCCCACGACTTTCTCTGCCATGATATCTTTTGAGGCAACATACGGTAATTGTACTGAAATCCGGCTAACAGGTATGAAGGTTTGACCATTCAGGCTGAATTCAAGCTGAACACCGTGTGCTGCACCTAAACGATCTGCCGTATCTTGTGGAAGCTGTGTGCGAGTTATACGTACGGCTGTTGTACCTTCTTTGGCTCCATCCGTAACGAGCGAGTTAACAGGAAGTTCAACGGTTCCAAACGGCGACACGATACGGAACACATCGGAAGACTTCTGCTTCAGCAACGAAGAAACTGGCAACGTAAGTTCATAAGCAGTCGCCTCTGGAACGGATTTCAACCGAAATTCAACCAGACGTTGATCTTTCTCCGTAATTGGTGCAGCTTTCACTGCAGCTTCAACCACGGAAGCGTCTGCCTTGGACTGTGCATTCCCCTTGGAATCTGACGAAGTCTGCAGTTCCACAACAGCGCGGTCCTTTTCCGTTTGAGGTTGAGCCGAAGACTGCGATGGT
Source organism: Paenibacillus amylolyticus (assembly GCF_051136285.1). Classification (GTDB taxonomy): domain Bacteria; phylum Bacillota; class Bacilli; order Paenibacillales; family Paenibacillaceae; genus Paenibacillus; species Paenibacillus amylolyticus_F. Next base: position 854,984 of record NZ_CP194938.1, read on the forward strand.
TCTGTTCCTGAGTTACTATTGCTGTTGCCTGCTTGACCTCCGCTGCTGCCTGAGTTTGAACCATTTCCGTTATTCCCGCCTGAGCTGTTCCCTGGCTCTCCGCCGGAATTACCACCTGGATCAGGTGTTTCAACAGGCTTTACAATCATGATCCAGCTGATCATCGGATCCTGCGATGCCGTATTACGCACCGTGAGATCCAGCTTACCATTGGACACTTCTATACTTTTATGAGCTCGAACACTCGCAGGTGTAAACGTGACTGCACCGGTATTTGTACCGTTAATAAGGAAATCTGCCCGGCGTGAAGTATTTGTCCACGGATCATTGAATCCCGCATAGACGTCATATTTACCGTTCAGCACATCAAAGCTATAGGTCAGATCCTTGCCTTTGGGAGAGTTGCTGACATTACCGCCATTCAGATAGCGCACCGTCGAGAATATATCTCCACCGTTCGAACCGGAAGCTAATGCATCGGCACTGACATATCCCCATGAATGTCCTTCGCCCGGAGCATACATCTGATCTACAATTCCCGGATGCAAAAGCGTGTCTTTCATATAATTACTCATCAGCTTGTAATCTGACGTCTCATAACCTCCGCCGTTCACAAAATATAACGTATTTTCGGGAATGACATATACACGAACCACCTGTGTTTTATTGTTAAATTCCGGTGTCGTGATCTGTAACGTAAGAGGCCCTGGCTTGGCAAAATCTTCTTTTGTCATCGCCCGATGATTAATCGTCCACACGGCTGGCGTTGACACCAGATTACTACCATCACGCACCTTCACTGTGGACGGCAGGACTGGTATCTCTCCAAGCTTCACGGTTTCTGGCAAATTGTCTGCGATATCTACCTTACCCATCGAATCAAGTAAACCAGGTGTCCAACTGTTATACCACTTGATGGAAATGTCTGAACCTATGCCAAACTCAATTGGCAAAAATACATACTTGGCTCCATCATTCGCAAAGTTTCCTCCGTTCCAGGTGTCTCCCACATAAATAAACTTGCCCTTTTCCGGGTCAACCGGGATGACTGAAGTCGTCTGTGTGCCAAATGCCTTTCCAGGATCAGGATCACTCGGCAACGTGCGCACAAACGGATTCGTCATCGCCGACCAAGGTCCAAAGATATGATCTGCAACCGTGACTTTATTTTCGTTGGGAGCCCAGCCCGAAGCACCTGAGGTTAATATATAATACTTCCCTTGGTACTTGAACATCGCTGGTGCCTCTCGTTGTCCACCCGGGAATACCCGGACATAGTCTACACCGTATTCGGCCTGATACGTCGTATCCCGAACCGGATTGCCTTTATCATCTTTGCGCCCTTCCTTATGCCAGCCTGTGACGTCACTGTAATCCTCAGTCAGTTTGGAGATGTACAATGTCAGATTTTCCTCACTGGAATAAATGAGATAACCGGTGCCATCATCATCTTTGAACAACGTCATATCACGAGCCATACCCCGATCATTCGGGAAGTAATCTTTCTCCCCTTCAGGGGCCAAATCCATGCGGTAACTTTTCTGATATACAAAAGGTCCTGTCGGGGAGTCACTGATGGCATATCCAGCCTTTGCTTTACCGTAATTCGCATTGTCGTTATAGGGATCTTTATCTCCGTCCATATGTGCCCACATCACATATTTCTTCGTTTTATCATTGTAAATCACCTTCGGGCGCTCGATGATCCGTCCTTTGCGAATATCTGCCCAGATGTCCACACGATCCTCGCGTCCAGCATACAATTGTTTAATGAGCGGGTTCGTATCAAAATCATCCATCGATTGCAGCATCGTTAGTGCCATGCCTTCATCCGTCCAGTTCAACAGATCTTTGGAGGCGTACACACGCACCCCCACAGCGGGCCAGCCGCCCGTATGGTACTCTCCGTACCAATAATACTTTTCTGTCTTTTCATCGTAAAAGAACCCCGCGCCATGGGCATCAATCGGCTTCCCGTTCTGATCCGGCCATAACTGGCCTGGCGTAAAACTGGTGCGAACCGTGGATACACCCAGCGGTGCAGACACAGGTGTAACCTTCCCATCTACTTTGGCTTGGATTGTGTAGAAGTAACCGGTGCCCATCGTTAAACCTTCATCATTCAACGTAGTTGCACTCCCTGTATAGACTGGCTGGTATGTGCCCGCAGCACTCGTTGCCCTCGATACGGTGTAAGAAACGTCAGATGCATCTGATCCAGGCGGTGCATTCCACTGCAAAGAGACCGACGTAGCCGTTACAGCAGCAATGGTAAATCCTGAAGGAGAGTCTGTTGCATACGTTTGGGATTCTATCTCACGATAAGCCGATTCGCCAGCAGCATTATACGCGGTCACACGATAAATGTAGCCTTTGCCAGCCTCTAGCCCCTGATCGGTGAACGTTAATGCCTTACCGTCGTATACCTGTTCATATAACGGTGTTCCTTGCTCGGCGCGAACGATACGATAACCACTTGCCTTATTCACAGCACTCCAGGTCAATTGGATGCCTGTCGCTGACAATGCAGATGCCTTGAGATCACCGGGAGACTGCGGAGCCTCAGCAGCCGTTTTAACTTCAAGTGGAGAAGACCACTGCGACTCGGTTAACCCTCCATAGTCATAAGCAAGTCTGTAGTAATAAGGCGTGTCCGAGCTTAACCCTTCGTCGACATAACTTGTTGATGTCACCTGATTTACAAGGGAGTAGCCGCCATCCTGCGTGTTCGAGCGATACAAACGATATCCTGATGCCCCTTCAATCTCAGACCAATGTAATGAAACTGATGATGCCGTCTCTCTATCACTTGTCAGCACCGTTTCGTTCACTCGTGGTGGCTCCGCAATCATTACATCATCAATATGTACGGTCTGCCACTTGTTTCGAATGCCAACTGTGCCTGTTGTAATCGACGTATCGTTCAGATCAAAGACCACACGATCCATTCCATTTTCGACAATGTAACCGCGTATTGAGGTGCCTGAAAGCACCACTTTAAGTGTGTACCACGTATTTTTACTGAACGTATAATCTACTGACTTGAGCGTGGTATCTGTACCGTTTACTTTTTTGCTAAAAACCAGTTTATTACTGGGCTCATGCATTTGAAAATAGTAGTAGTTGTTCTTGTCTTGGAACCGTGGCAAAATGCCGGGAAAACCCTCACGTGCTCCAGTATAAAAACGCATCGACACCGTCTTATCCGCTATGGAATCTCCAGTCATAATGAAGCCTTCATCGGTACCGTTTTGAAAAAGAACCTGGTTAGATGCATACTGGGGATCTGATGTTACTTGCCAGTTGCCAGAGATGACCTGCCATTCAGGTGAAGAGGTATAGTCTCCATCGGAAAAATCGTCTTGTACCCACAATCCAGGAATAAGAGGTTCATCTGCATGAACCTTGTTCGGGTACATCAAAGGCCCTGAAGATAATACCATTGCTGCAGATAACATAATTACAATCGGTTTTCTGAGTTTATCCAATATCGATTCGCTCCTTTGCATTAGAAAACACAAGCTGATGAAACCGGTTTCATTCAAGCGCAAAAAAAAGACCCGTTTCCTCTGCCAAGTGCAATATCGAACGTTACAAAGCAGTAACGTATCTTTCTTGCCATGCCATAAAACAGGTTTCCCCAGCCCTATTATGTAACCGCTTTCTAAAACTAGAATATCGTTTGCATTTCCTACTGTCAACCATCCTTTTGTCCTATTTCCGCCTTCCCGCTGATATGACAAAAAACGCGCATTCCACCCGCAGTATGCAAGTAAAATACGCGTCTTCACCTTTATCACGAATCGGGCTATTCTTACCGTTTGTTCAAAACAGCCTGCCCTTTTAGAATACTTTTGTCGTCCAGGATTCACAGTTCCATGTATCTGTCACGACATCACGGTAAAATTCCGGTTCATGCGAGATTAGCAAAATGCTGCCTTTGTACGCTTGAAGCGCACGTTTCAACTCTTCCTTCGCATCCACGTCCAAGTGGTTCGTCGGCTCATCGAGCACCAGCAGGTTGGTTTCATTGTTGATCAGCTTGCAGAGACGTACTTTCGCTTTCTCTCCACCGCTGAGAACTGCGACCTTGCTCTCAATGTGTTTGGTTGTCAGTCCGCATTTGGCAAGTGCGGCACGCACTTCAAACTGAGTGTAGGAAGGGAACTCCTGCCAGATCTCTTCGATACACGTGTTATAGTTGGCTTCCTTCATTTCTTGCTGGAAGTATCCAATTTCCAAGTGCTCTCCCCGCTGGACAGTACCTTCCAGAGGCTGAATTTCACCCAAGATGCTGCGCATCAGTGTTGTTTTACCAATACCGTTCGCACCTACCAGAGCAATTTTCTGTCCACGCTCCATACGAAGATCAAGCGGTCTGGACAATGGTTCGTTATATCCAATAACCAGGCCTTTCGTTTCAAAAATAAGCTTGCCAGACGTTCTTGCATCACGGAAGTTGAACTGTGGTTTCGGTTTGTCCTTAGCGAGTTCAATCACGTCCATCTTGTCGAGCTTTTTCTGTCTGGACATCGCCATGTTACGTGTTGCCACGCTGGCTTTGTTACGTGCTACAAAGTCTTTCAGATCGGCAATCTCTTGCTGCTGACGCTTGTACGCCGACTCCAGTTGCTGCTTCTTCATCTCGTAGACTTCCTGGAAGTGGTTGTAATCGCCCACATAACGAGTCAGATCCTGATTTTCCATGTGGTAAATAAGGTTGATTACGCTGTTCAGGAACGGAATATCATGCGAGATGAGAATAAATGCATTCTCATATTCCTGCAGATAACGTTTCAGCCATTCAATATGCTGTTCGTCCAGATAGTTTGTCGGCTCATCGAGTAGCAGAATATCCGGTTTTTCCAGCAACAGTTTGGCTAACAGCACTTTGGTCCGTTGTCCCCCGCTCAGGTCGTTAACGTCTTTGTCCAGACCGATATCGGTCAAACCCAGACCACGCGCGGTTTCGTCCACTTTGGCATCGATCATGTAAAAGTCCTGGTTCGTCAGTGTATCCTGAATTGTACCTACATCCTCCAATAACTGCTCCAGTTCCTCAGGTGTAACGTCACCCATCTTGCCGTACATCTCGTTCATTTCCTGTTCCATGTCAAACAGGTACTGGAATGCACTGCGCAGCACATCGCGAATCGACTGTCCTTTGCTCAGCACCGCATGTTGGTCTAGATAACCTACACGCATACGCTTTGACCATTCCACTTTGCCCTCATCCGGCTGAAGTTTACCTGTAATGATATTCATGAAGGTTGATTTACCTTCTCCATTCGCCCCGATCAGCCCAATGTGCTCACCCTTAAGCAGGCGGAATGAAACGTTGTTAAAGATAGCACGGTCACCAAAACCGTGACTTAATTTTTCTACATTTAATATGCTCATTCATGACACCTTTTCTATATAGACTTAATTCTTTGTATATTATAAGCGTTATCTCCCGCACAACTCAACGCCCTATTTAAAAATTGGTCCTAAAATGATGTTCCATTTGCCTTATCCCAGCGTATGCGGTAAAATTTTGCCTTAAACGAACTACAACCATATTATAGAACGGAGCTCTCAGCGAGAGCATCAGGTGAATGTCATGATTGAAGTAAAACAGTCCAGATTGGGTGAAGGCGGCGAGTTTAATCGCGGGGTATTTGCTACAGTGGATATCGCCAAAGGTCAATTGATCCATCAGGCACCCGTTGTGCCTTATCCAAATGAAGATCACGAACATATTGAAAAAACGATTCTCGAAGATTACGTCTTCGAATATGGAGCTAATCATACCGCGATTCTGCTTGGATACGGCAGTCTGATTAATCACTCCTACGAACCGAACGCCACGTATGATATTAACTTCGAAAATCACACCTTTGATTTCTACGCCTATAAAGACATCAAAGCTGGCGAGGAAATCCTCATTAACTATAACGGTGAGGAAGACAATATGGACCCGCTATGGTTCCTGGATGATTACGAAGAACGCATGCGTGAAATGCAGGACAAGGAAGAACAAGAGGTTGAGCCCACTCAGGAAATCGAAAAGAAGTGACCCAACCAACATCTAGGCAAAAGTTTTTCTAAAAAGTAATACGCCAACTGTACACACTCATTCAGACATCGTATGAACGAACCGGAGCATTCATTGAATTCAACACGAATTGAGTGCAACACGATCAAGCAATTATAAAAAGCAGGTTTCCTGTAGAGGATACCTGCTTCTTTTGATCTATAGATATTTTGAATGCAATAGGATCTATTGTTCAGCCTGCGACTCATATCCTTCTTTCATTTTATATGCACGGCTTCCCTCTAAGGAGTGTATTCCAGTAAATCTCACGCGTTTAATCGTTAATTGGTGGATTGGTATGCAAGTCTTCGTCTGGTGCTGTGTAGGCCCATCTTGTAAAAGCAACCTCAAACCCTGCCCGTTTGGGCGAGCAAAGGAACGGCCCTGCCTGCTTGTCCGCAGGGTAAGCAAATCTGGCTACCCGGATGGTGCGCCATGGATGTTCGTCTGTACGCGCACGAATGACAACGGATTCCTGATGGTATGATGCACGAATAGTAACGACTCGACCACCCCACTCAGGCACGGGTGACAGCGACCAATCCGAGAATTGATCTGTGACAACAGCACCCACATGTACAATACCATCGTTGACTTCCACCCCGGCTTTAATCCACTGATGCTCTCCGTGCCACAACATGAGTCCCGCCTGATCATATAATTCTGTAAAGGAACTTAGATCAAACGAAACTTCAACAGCCTCCACACCATCCCACGGTGCAAGCAATGCATGTCCATTCCGATGGCAGAAGCCATAGAATGTCTCTTCCCAAAAATCACTGCCCTCCTGCGCCTGTACAATCAATCTCTCCCCGTCATGTTGAGTATGAGCAGGCTCGGTTGTCCATTTGCCTTCGTTAATCTGAACAAAGTTCGATGACATCGTCAATTTCATCCTTTCTTCAATAATGAATTTATATTTCGTTTATTTCCTATTCGACATCTCCTGTAAATTTACCTCGTGTGATTTATTTTTCGACAAGGTGGTATAATGGCATAAGGAGCACAGTGAATCTTTTTTCATTTAGAACGATGTTATATAATAAGGAGTGCAATGACCATGCATATTCAAATTACAGATCTGGCAGCAAAACGTTTAACCGAAAGCCTGAATGACCAGCCCGGATATTTCAAAGTATTTTATGACATGGAAGGCTGCGGATGTAATGGCGTTGTTGTTATGCTAATTGTGGATGAACCAGCTGCACTGGATGAGCAGATTGAAACGAATCTGGTGCCATTTTATGTCGATCCCAAACACCAGCTTAATCTGGAATCCAGTATGAAACTGAATGCACAAGAAAACTATCCTGCCTTTACGCTCAGCAGTGACTCTGGTGTAATCAGCAGTAATCTTCGCCTTCGTGATGCACGCGCTGCCGCTGTGGGGACCCCTGCTGCTGTTAATGCATGTACGCTGTGATGAACAGCAGGTAAGTAGAAAAACTTCATACTTGACTCGATTTCTAACGATCATGAGGAACCTTATTTCGCCCAAAATCGATGGATTGGAAATCTAACGATCACCAGTAACGTTATTTGTTCAAAAAACAGCCTATGAGGCAGAAAAACGGACTATTTTCCCAAAATAAGCTCTCTGGTGATCGTTACAATTCCAAAACTCGAAAAAAGCGGCAAATAACGTCTCTGATGATCGTTAGATTTTTTTGGATATGTCCGTACTACTGTTTTCACCACTCACACTCGCTGCCCATTCATCATCATCTTCTCTGTCTATTATCCCGAACTAAACTCTGCTCTCCAGTTTCTTATTCTCACTTTCCAACTCACTCTGATCCTCACTTTATTCCTCACTTCTACTTCTACTTCTACTTCTACTTCTGTGTTCTATTTCTACTACTAGTTATACTTCTATTTCATCTTCTTTCACATCTACACTTTTTTCGCTCCTGTCGCCTCCCCTTTGAACAGCACATCGTGATAAAAAAATAGATTCTAGCAAACTTTGTTTACAAGTCGGAAACATTTGGAGAACCTCTGGATATAATCCTCCAGTATACTTGGTTTATAGATTAATATATTTCAAGGAGGAACTCCCATCATGTCATCATTTACTCGCAAATCCATCATATCGACACTTCTAATTGGCTCAGTACTTGCAGGCACGGCTTTTACTACACTTCCAATCAACCAAATGTTTAATCCGTCTGCTTCAGCCGCAAGCTCCAGCTTTTCCCAATTCTTGCATGAGAACGCGCCAAGCCGCACCATTACGACCAGTAGCAAAGGTATTGCCACCGTGACGAATCTTTCTAGCACCGTTGTGCTTGTGAATAAAAAAAGAAACCTGCCATCCACCTATGAACCGAAGGATCTGGTTGTTCCTAATATTCCATTCAGCTTCTCCGGCTCCAGTCCGAAAAAACAAATGCGCAAAGTCGCTGCAACGGCCATTGAGAAATTATTTGCTGCAGCCAAAAAAGACGGTATCGATATCAAAGCCGTTTCCGGTTATCGTTCTTACGCCACACAAAAATCAATCTTTGACCGCAATGTCAGCGTTAAAGGCGAAGCTGTCGCCAACAAAACTAGCGCCCGCCCAGGACAGAGCGAGCATCAAACTGGATTAGCCATGGATATTTCCAGCGCTTCCGCAGGTTATGATCTGCAACAAAGTTTTGGCAACACCAAAGAAGGCAAGTGGCTCAAAGCCAATGCCCACAAATACGGTTTTATCATCCGTTACGGCAAGGATCAAGAGAAACTGACCGGGTACTCTTATGAACCGTGGCATATCCGTTATGTCGGAGTTTATATTGCTGGCGAGATTACTAGCCAAAAACTTACACTTGAACAATATCTGGGACAGACGAAATAAACCCAGAGAACGGGGCAAAGGTGCCCCTTCTCCCATTAGAGTGTAGGCTCTAGAAACCAAACTTTAAAACGGTTCAAACTCCGACAATACGCCTGAACAACGGTGGTAACCGTTTCACGCCTTCCGTTCCCGCCCATGTGCTTGCACCTGCCAGCAAATCATTATGGCACAGATACAGGGCTACATTGTACACCAGATAACCCAGTATGAGCTCCACCACCACAAACTTTTTAAGGGTAGAGGATTTGACGACATACACCCGGAACTCATGGTGGTGCAGCCGTGCTGATTTTAATCTGTGGATAATCGATATCATGACTCACCTCTGCTGTTTTCTATTAGCGTATGGCGAGTACATCTTGTCTTATTCAAAAATAATACTTACATAAAGTAATTAAGTGTGTTATATTCACTTTAAAAGCAAGCAAATTATACATAAGCGAGGTAAACAACATGAGCGAATTGAACGAATTAATTAAAAACCGCAGATCAGCTGTTATTTTCGAAGAAGGAATTGCAATTTCGGAATCGGAACTACAGGAAATATTTGCTTTGAACAAATTCGCACCATCCGCATTTAACCTGCAACACACTCACTATCTTGTATTGACCCATGAAGCTCAGAAAGAAAAAGTCTATGAGGCTTCTCAGCAATATAAAGTGAAAACAGCTTCTGCGGTCATCGTGGTATTAGGTGATGTTAACGCTCATCATCATATTCGTACGATTAACGAAGGACTACTTAATCTGGGGGCACTGACGCAGTTTCAATACGAACAGGAATCCCAAAGTGTTATTGAATTTTATGAAACTCGTGGCAGATTCTTTCAACGTGAGGATGCAATCCGTAATGCCAGCTTGTCAGCGATGCAATTCATGCTGATCGCTCAGGATCGCGGCTGGGACACTTGTCCGATGATTGGCTTTGATGCCGAGGAACTGCAGCAGAGCCTCGGCATTCCAGATCACTACGTACCTGCAATGATGATCACGATTGGCAAAAAGAACGAATCTAAACAGCGCCCTCGTGGATATCGCAAGCCGATCCATGAATATGTCAGCTTTAATAAAATGAACGCTGAATAAACATAATCCGCATCTACATCAACTCATTAACTATCAATTAGACTATACGGCAACATGATAATTATTCTATCAGCTATAATTTATCCGGTTTATCTTTTGATTTAAGACTTATCATGCAATATTTCTCCATAGCCATCTTTTCTGTAAAAAGGTATTTAAAAAGCCACGAAATCGTGGCTTTTTATTTTTGTAACTTATAACATTCTATTCACTTCAATACGTTTCGTAAATCAACTCATTCGAGATTTGAAGACCGCTATCAAATTCGGCATAGATGTAGAGCTGTCCGGCTGGCGTATCCCCGGCATCAAATCCCAGTTTTAAGCTACCGTCTGCTTGAAATTCTGCATCCGCCAGCACCAGGGTGCTTATGTCCTCGTCGGGATGAGCTTTGCCAATGATATGCAACGCCCGTTCCCGCAGAACAGCCCATTCTCCCCATGCAGCTTCGAAGGAAGCAGACAACGCATCCATACCGGCCTTCGTTAAAATTTGTGCGGTCACTCGCAGTTCTCTTCCTTCGTCTTGCATATTCAAATAATAAACGGTCGTTTCATTATCATATTGAAATGTACCCATACCCGGAACTTCATGATCCGGTTCAACGATCAGATTATCGCCATATTGGATGTGCTCCAGCTTGGAGTTATGGCTTATATCGAGCGATTTCAGTTTATTTTCAGAACAATATAGTTCTACTAACTCCAAATTATGAATCAGTTCCAACTCACGGATATGATTATGGAAACACCGCACACTTTCAAGCCGATGATTGGAACGGAGGTTCAAATTTTTGAGATGGTTATGATGACAGCGAAGCTCAATTAAAGCGGGACATCCTGTAACATCAAGCTCGGTGAGATCATTGTTCGCACAATCCAGATGTATTAGCTGATCGTTATTTGTGGTATCCAGTGAGAAAAGTGTATTGTAGCTGCAAGCCAGTCTCTCCAATTGTATAAGATGACTTACTTTCAGCTCAGAAAGCAGGTTCCAATGACACTCCACTGACCTAAGTTTCTGATTCCGCGACAAATCCAGTTTACGTAATCGATTAAAGCTGCAATCCAATGTTTCCAGCTCTGTATTGGAGTGAAGAAACAACTCAACCATTTGATTTTCTCTGCATAACAATGTTTCCAATTTAAGATTATGTTCAACATTGAGACTGGTCAACGCATTATATGAGCAATCGAGCAGCTTAAGCTCCGTAAAATATTCTATCCCTTGAAGGTTTTTCATACCGACTTTGGGAAGCTCTAATGTTTCGATTCCACTTACATCTTGTGCATGAATATAACCTCGTTGATCACAAAAATTCACTAATAAGTATTTGAAAATATACATATAACAATGCATGACGAAGTTTAATCGAATTTTGTAAATAGACGATATCTTCTTCTTCGATGGTATTTTCTTTCAGATATCCTTTGATAAAATGATGGAAAAACAATCTCTGATATTCCGTTTTATTCTCAAATTCCTTAAACGGATAAAAAAGCGCAAAGTACAGTGTAGTCCCAATATCGTTTATGAAATATGTATAACTGGCGTCATCAAAATCAAACAACTGAATCTCACCGTTATGCAAATAAAAGTTGCTTTGATGAAAATCAGTATGTGTTAAGCCGTAATGATCTTTGGACTTGGGCAGAGCAGTAAGTTTAGTTAATAATTGATTGATTATTGAAACCATTACATCATCTGGTGGCAGGTAGTTCTCTACCTTTAATTGAACGATGTTCTCCCATGCTTGACGTTTTAACACCGGATTACTTTCTTGATACCCCTTGGTGGCATGATGCTAAAATTAACATTATAGCTATGTTACGTCATCATATTATTTTACCTTTTATTCCAGTTCAGTCCATGCAGCACCTTCTTTTCTCCATCAGAATATAAAGAAAGGCCAACCAGATATCTGGCTGACCTTAACTTCACTAATCTTCTTTGACAATCGGTTTAACAACCTGTACACCAAAGAATGTCCTTACACATACAACATCTTTAAAATGCCCAGTTTCCTTTGCGGAATACCGGCTCAATTGTGCCATCCTGCAGCTCACCGTCGATGTCCAGCTCCGCAGAACCAATCATGAAATCAACATGTGTGAGACTTACATTACATTCATGTTTCAGCAGTTCTTCATTCGACATCGTTGTGCCGTCCTTCATATTGAACGGATATGCACTTCCAACAGCCAGATGGCAGGATGCGTTCTCATCAATACCCGTATTGTAGAAAATACGGTTCAGATTCGAAATTGGGGAATTATGCGGTACAAGCGCGACTTCTCCCAAATAACGAGCACCTTCGTCTGTAGCAAAAAGATTCTTCAAGTGTTCTTCGCCAGAAGCTGCTGTATAAGCAACAACCTGACCATCTTTAAATGTAATTCGTATCTGATCCACCAACTGTCCGTTCAGGTTCAGCGGCATCGTGCTGCTAACATAACCGTTAACCCCACTGCGCTTTGGCATTGTAAATACCTCTTCTGTTGGCATGTTTGGTACAGTGTAGATACCTTGTTTGTTTTCATTGCCGCCCCCGCCCCAGATATGGTTTTTGACCAGCTCAATCTTCAGATCTGTACCTGGTGCACGATAGTGCAGGCTCTTGTAATTTTTCTCATTCAGCAAATCACTCATCTTGCTCAACGTCTGGAGATGCTCTCTCCAGTTCTGTACGGCATCTCCGCCGTCCACACGATTCATCTTGAAGATCGTATCCCACATCACGTTGATGCGATCTTGCTCAGGAATGTCGGCAAACACTTTATTCGCCCAAGCTTTGGTAGGCGCTTTGATCAGACACCAGCTGATCTCATGGTTACGTGTATATTTGGAGTATCCTTTGCGCGCTTTCGCTGCTGCCTTTGTTGCACGGGATACTTTACTCGCTTCAATTCCGTTGTACAGATCCGGATCAGGTACTTTGATCGTCAGCGTCGCTCCTCCGGCTTCAGCGAATCGTTCCATCATATCGCCTTTCCACGCCGGATAATAGTCAAAGCTGTCGTCCGAACCTTGCTCAAAACGGCTGCGTGTAATTTTGTCGTCCTCGAAATCAACTTGTACATAATTGGCTCCGGCTGCGTATGCTTTTTCAACGATAAGACGGGTGAATTCCAATGTTTCAATCGGTGCCGTCACCAGCAGATCCTGTCCCTTCTGAATGTTCACACCAACCCTGACCACCAGCTCAGCATATTGTTCCAATAATGTTGCAAAAGACTGATCAAACGAACTCATGTTAAATTCACTCCTGCTTCGGTTAAGATTCAAATTCCGGTATTCTATTACATATCATCAAAGATGCCGTTTCATCTTTTGGCCTCTACATTACGCTATACATATTCTGCAAACTAACCGTTACGTTTTTCCTGCTCACGTAGTTCAATCCGGCGAATTTTACCGGAGTTAGTCTTCGGCAGATCTGTCACAAACTCAATTTTGCGTGGATATTTATAAGGTGCCGTCCATTCCTTCACATGTCTTTGCAGCTCGTGCGCGAGTTCCGTTGAAGCCAGTGCTTCATCTCTCAGCACAACAAATGCTTTGACGACATTGCCGCGAATTTCATCCGGACTTGCAACGACAGCACATTCTTTCACGCTTGCATGTTTCATGAGCGCTTCCTCTACCTCAAACGGACCAATCGTGTATCCCGAACTGATGATGATATCATCACTTCGGCCCTCAAACCAGAAGTAACCTTCTTCATCTTTGCTCGCCCGGTCACCTGTAACAAAATATTCTCCGCGCTGGTTCGCTTCCTTGCGACCCTCGTCCTGATAATAAGCACGGAATAGCGCCGGCATGTCCTTGTGCACAGCAATATCTCCCACCTCGCCCGCTGGCAGAGGTTGACCATCTTCACCGATGATTTCAATCAATCCAGGGGTAATCGACTGACCCATGGAACCGATCCGCACGGGTGCATCCTTCAGACTGCCAATTAACAGCGTGCTTTCCGTCTGGCCGTAACCATCCCGAATCGTGAGATCGAAATGGCGCTGGAAGATTTCAATCACTTCCTGATTGAGTGGTTCGCCCGCTGATACAGCACTGCGCAGATGGGATAAGTCATAATGTCCCAGATCATCCGTTTTCGCCATCAGGCGGTATTCGGTTGGCGTACAGCAGAGCACGTTAATCTGATGCTCCTGCATCAATTCCAGATAACGTCTCGGCTTGAATGAGCCGTTGTATACCAAACCTGTTGCTCCTCTTCCGAGTACCGACAGGAACGGACTCCAGATCCATTTTTGCCATCCAGGTGCAGCTGTTGCCCACACGGTATCCGATGGTTGAATATCCAGCCATAACGACGATGCGATTCGCAGATGCGCGTAACCCCAGCCGTGGCTATGCATAACCCCTTTCGGATTCCCCGTTGTACCGGAGGTATATGCCAGAATCGCCATATCATCACGGTGCGTCTGAACAGCAGCCATATCATCCGGCTGATTCTGCATCAACTGGTGTACGTTAACCCAGCCTTCTCCAGGAACAGCATGATCACCATTAGGTGATGCAACGATGCGGTGGGCAAGTGTCGGCAGATCAGAATCCATTTTTTCCACTTCCGATGTTGTTTCAGACCATACAATTACTGCTCGCGCCGATGAATGCCGCAGACGATATTCCAGATCTTTTGCTCGTAACATCTCGGAAGATGGAATGACGGCAATACCGAGTTTCAGACATGCAATGTAGATTACATAGGCAATAATCCGGCGTGGTACCATGACCAGCACCCGATCCCCTTTCTCCAAACCAAGCTCACGTAGACCTCCGGCCAGACGGTTAGCCTGCTTTAACAAGTCACCATACGTAATCTCTTCTACTTCTTGTTGATCGCTGAGCCATCTAAGTGCAATCCGGTCTGGCGGGTGATTCTCCATCTCGGATGTCAGGTTATAGGTTTCAGGCGAAATCCACTGTTCAAAATTCAAATGGAGCCTCTCCTTTATCATTCAAATATATAGCTTCTTTATATTATACATTAAATCCTAAGACCAGGTACTATGAACAGCAACCTTTTTATAATAACCAGTGACCGTCTTATTCCTACTTGATTATTTAAAGTTCAACTCGCTCATCTAAAAACCTAATAACGAATCATTCCAGTATAAACCTTATACCATCCGATATACCAGTTTTCTCCTTTCCTGCAACACAAAAAGCACCTCTCCTCTATTAGAGAAAAGGTACTCATTGTAACAGATTCCGCATTCAAGCATTTACCAAGGGTAATTGCCGATTCCCTCCAAAATGGACTCCACCTCACTCAGCTCTGCATCTGTGAGTTCAGGAGCTTTGAGCGCAGCAACATTCTCTTCAATCTGGGATACCCGGCTGGCTCCGATTAATGCAGACGTAACGCGATTACCACGTAATACCCAGTTGAGTGCAAGCTGGGAGATTGTCTGGCCTCTCCGCTCTGCCACCGCCTGCAATGCTTCAAATTTTGCAATACGTTCGTCCGTATACGATTCTTTTTTTAACGTTCCGGTTGGATTCGCTCGTTCTTCCTTGATCTTGTCCACGTATTTGTTCGTTAACTGACCGCGACCGAGCGGGCAAAAGGCGATGGAACCTACACCTTGCTCATCCAGCACATCTTGCAAAACGTCTTCAATCCAGCGGTTTAACATCGAGTAATTCGGCTGATGAACGAGGCAAGATGTTCCGAGACGGCGCAGAATCGTTACTGCTTCTTGTGTCTGCTGTGCATTATAGTTGGACAAGCCCACATAAAGCGCCTTTCCTTGCCTTACGATGTGATCAAGCGCTGTCATCGTTTCTTCCAGTGGTGTTTCCGGATCTGGGCGATGATGATAGAAAATATCCACATAATCCAGTCCCATACGGCGCAAGCTCTGGTCGAGACTGGCAATCAGATTTTTACGGGAACCCCATTCACCGTAAGGGCCGCTCCACATGTGATATCCTGCCTTTGACGAGATCAGCAGTTCATCTCTGTACGGACGCAGATGTTTATGATAGATCAAGCCAAAATTCTCTTCAGCTGATCCCGGAGGCGGGCCATAGTTATTTGCGAGATCAAAATGGTTAATCCCGAGGTCAAATGCACGCAAAATCATTTCTTCCTGAACATCCAGCGTGCGATTACTGCCAAAATTTTTCCATAATCCAAGTGCAATCTGCGGCAGTTTAATGCCCGATTTACCAGAGCGCACATAGTTCATCTCGTCATATCGTTGTTCATTTGCAATATAAGGCATCGTTATTCACTCTTTTCTGTAAGGTTGGTCAAGGTCGTTGCTACCCCTTTATCTTAGTCATTTCCCAACAGGAACGATATGGCTTATCACTACATTGATATAGAAAAATGATCGGTATCTAACTATAATTGCTTTATTTCAAATGAGAAAAAATTCGTTGAATATGTTAAAATGCAAGAACAAACCGACTCACAACAGGAGTGAACGCTGTGATTACGTATATGTTTAAAAACAGTCATTTCCAGGAGCTACAGCTCCTTCATTATGGTACGGAAGCCTGTACACCTGGACACCATTTTGGCCCAGCGATGAGAGACTACTATAAAATTCACTATATATTGAATGGCAAGGGCACGTTTGAAGTTTCGGGAAAGACGTATCATCTGCACAAAGGTCAGGGCTTCCTCATCGTGCCTCACTCCGTAGTGCATTATAAGGCTGACTTGGATGATCCATGGGAGTATAGCTGGGTGGCGTTCCAAGGCTCGCAGAGTTCTTCCTTTCTACAACAAGCCTGTTTATCAGAGCAACACCCTATCTTCGATCTCGGTAATGAAGACGATGAGATGCGCTCCTGTCTGCACCGAATCATTCATTCTCGTACAACACACAAAGGCTGGGAGATTAGCATGACAGGATGGCTGTATCAGTTTTTTGCGATCCTCATTGATCATGCCCACAACGAGAACTTGGAGCCTTCCGCTGATTTTGGCAAAGAAACTTATGTGTCACAGGTGATCGATTTTATTGAGATGAACTATGCCAACGCCATCACGGTACAGTCTATTGCCTCCCATATCGGCTTACAGCGAAGTTATCTATGCTCACTCTTCAAAGATCAAATCGGAAGCAGCATCCAATCTTACCTTGTCCATTATCGTATGCGCAGAGCAGCCGAGCTGACGCTTAACCTTAACCTGAGCATCGGTGATATTGCCCGTTCTGTCGGATATAATGATCAACTTCTGTTCTCCAAGATGTTCAAAAAAGTGATGGGCGAAGCCCCCACTTATTATCGCAGACAAAAAACAGCACCTTCGATGTAACGATCTACACCAAGGTGCTGCTTAGATGAAATATAAATGACTGCTTGCCCTGAAACCCTCTACAGGAATGTTGCTACTTGCAGTAAATTAGCCCTGTACGTTTTCAGGCATGGCAATGCCAATAACTTGCACTTTAACTTCTTTCACAATTACGCCTGCCATCTGCTCCACCGCTTGTTGAACATTATGTTGCAGATCCTGGCAAACCTCATGCATCTTGCGCCCATACTGCACATTAATGCGCAATTGAATCGATGCTTCATCATTTTGAATATGAACGTCGATTCCTTTTTGCAGACTTTTGCCGCTGATGCTTTTGGCAAGCCCTTCCGTCAGCCCGACCGACATGGACGACACACCTGGTGTTGTTTGTGCAGCCATGCCTACAATTTTGGATACAACATCATTGGAAATATGGATCGTCCCTAACTGAATCGCTGGAGGTGCAATATATTCCGCTTCCGGTACATTGTTTTCAATCATTTCAGACATAAGTTCCTCTCCTTATGATCTTTTTTTTGATGTTCTAAGTATGGGTGTTGTCCCTTCTATTCTACCATGGTTTGCGAACAGTTACATTTCTGCTCTCTGAGCAGGTCAGTGAAAGCGGTCAGCCATTCTGCCACTTCTCTCTGAAGAACATCTGATAGATTCGAACCAGCAATATTTTCACAATCATATACACTGTGATAATAATTAGATATTAACCAAAATTAAGGCTCCTGCAATCCGGCCAAGGCTGATAAAAAGGAGTGAAATGTATAAGGTGCACTTCTAATTCACACCAGCTTCGAATACATATGACGCAGATAACGCCAGCGTACGAGTGCAAAGAATACGACCTGCATCGAAACAAATACCATGAAGATTTGAAGGCTGTGTTCCAGAACAGAAAACTGAACCAGCTGATAGAGTGCCGCAAATGCCACCGAGCTGTGAATCAAAGCCACCAGAAGTGGTAGGAAAAACATCAACACGAGCTGTCTTGTTACAATTTTGCGAAGCTCCGGGCGACTAAGACCCATTTTACCAATCATGCGATATTGTGCTTCATCCCGCTCTAAATCTGCATACAACCTGAAATACGTGAAGCTCGCCGCAAAGGTGAAGAACACAATACCAATCAAGCCACTTACAATAAGAATAATTCCGTTGGTTTGTTTATTATTTAACCAGTCTACGACAAGAGAACTGAAGTTGATATATCCCTTCTCCGGGCGGTCTTCCTGAATCGAATCCAGCAATTCCGGAGCAAAGCTGCGCGTTGCCATCCAGTCTTTTACCACAAAAAATGTGGTCTGATCGGAGTAAAAATCAACTTCCATCTGGATCTCAGCAATATATGTTTCTCGAATTTTGGAATATAGGTCATCAGAAACAATGTAGATGCCAGCCTCACCCTCCATCGGAATCACGATATCGGTTGCCGGCGGCAACATCTGCACTTGTACATGCTGCTTTTCACCAACATACAAGTCAGCGGAGTATGGATAACTTTCCTTTGTCGTATCTAATAGCTTATTGCGAGCTGTAATATTGGGTGCGGTATTAAACGCCAGATCATTGCGATCCAGCACCCGTTCTTCATAACCAAGTGCTTTGGCAAGACGGTTATATTCACTCAGTTTTATGAGGTAGTTGTTATTATTCTCATAGAGTACGCGGTAACTACCTTTCACATAAGGAACTTCTTGATTAACCAGGGTCTCTTCAATTTTTCGGATATGACGATCAACGACCGCTGAATCCGTAAAGCCTGAATTCGTATAAGTAAAAGCATATGGATTCGTCATGGAAGACAGCCTTGGATCACCTATCGTCAGCATGCTTCCAATACCTGTAAATGCGGAAGCAGAGATGACACTGACCATAAAAAACATCACGGCGTTATCTTTCATACGATAGGTAAGCTCGGACAGAAAGAGCAGATTGGTTTTACGTAAAAATAACCGTTCATTCTTTTTCAGTGCCCGAATAACATACACGCTAAGCTGCGTAAACAATAGATATGTGCCTGCAATGACACTGAGCACACTGCCAAACAGTAACGGGAACAGAAGCAACCCCCACGCAAAGATAAATACGCCAGTATATCCTCCAACAATCAATACAACCGAGAGTAGTGCAAGCATACGTGATGCCTTAGGTTCCGGCTTCGGTTTCTCCTCCGATTTCACGAGATCAATCAGCGTTCCCTTACGGATCAACAATGACGACGATAGAGCAATGACCACAAAAAGCAACAGAAATGCTCCAGCTGTTAACAGAATTCCTTTGAGTGGAAAATAAAATCTCAGACTGTTCTCCACAGCAAGCATGGAACCACAAATAAGCAAAACTAATTTACCAAAGATCAGTCCAAGTCCAATACCAGCCACAATGGAAGCTATACCGATACACATATTTTCCATAAACAGAAGCCGGTTCATCTGCTTGTTCGTCATTCCGATGATCAGGAAGATACCAAATTCCTTCTTCCGAGTCTTCAGAAATGAACCGACCGAATACAGCAGAAACAGGAAGGAGAATATGAAAATAATGACTTCGGCAATCATCAGACCCTGGTTAGCAAGCACCGTAACCGTCTGTGATGAACCTTTCAAACCATCTTTTAAATCCGGGTGAAACAGCAACAATGCATAGATAAAAAAGATCATAACCGAGAATGTGCTGCTCAGAAAATGAGCTAAATAAATCCGTTTGTTTCGAACAACGTTATTAATGGCGAACTGGCGAAAATTCATGTCCAGAGCCTCCCATCAGTGATAATACATTAATAATCTTCTGATAGAAGGCCGCCCGATTATCACCGTAATGAATCTCGTTATATAACTGACCATCCTTAATGAAGACGACTCGGCTACAGTAACTGGCTGCAACAGCATCATGAGTAACCAACAGCATGGTTGCCTGGTCTTCTCGATTACGCCTTTCAAGAATCTCCATCACATCCTTGGCTGCCTTGGAATCCAGATTACCTGTCGGCTCATCCGCCAGAATCAGTTTGGGAGAATGGATTAAGGCTCTGGCTATAGCTGTACGCTGCGCCTGCCCGCCCGAAATTTCATACGTTCGTTTGTTCAAAATGTCTTCAATACCAAGTTTGCTTGCCAGTTCTGCTACTCTTGCATTCATCTCCTGAACGGAAACACCATCCAGAGTTAATGGAAGTACGATATTCTCTTTCACTGTCAAGGTGTTGAGCAGGTTGAACGATTGGAAGACAAAGCCCAATTCTCTCCGCCGGAATAAAGCCAGCTTATCCGAATCCAGCTCAAATGGATTCTGACCTGAGATTTGCAATTCCCCTGATGTGGGATGATCAATCGTTGAAATCATGTTCAGCAGCGTTGTTTTTCCACTACCGGACGGCCCCATGATACCCACAAACTCTCCTTCATGAATACTAAGGTCAATACCTGACAAGGCCTCGTATGAAACAACACCTTTATAAATTTTGCTGATTTGTTTAACGGAGCATATCTCCATACGTACAACTCCTTTATCTCTTCATTTGTATTTTAACTTTTTATCCAGGCTAACTTATGATATCAGTCTACCCGAAACTTCACTCATTCTCCTATGGGTTAACCTTTCACCAACATGACAATATTGTAAGGTTCCGTCACGTTATGTTCCAATTCATAAATCGCAAAAAAGACGCCTTCCTCACAGCATGGCAAAGGGCGTCATTATAATTTGTGTTTAATTCATGTTTAGTTCTGTAATATCCCAACTTTAATTCGTGATTTGTTACCATTCAAACCGGAAATGTAATTCGCACGGTGGTTCCTTCCCCATATACCGATTCAAGCTCAATCTGATGATTCATGCGTGTCAGCACTTCTTTAGCGATGTAAAGCCCCATGCCTGTAGATTCCTTGAAATGCCTTCCGTTTTCCCCGGTGAAAAATGGTCTGAACACCCGGTTCAGGTCTGATTTGGGTATGCCGATCCCATGATCCTGAACTTCCAGTATAACCTGACGCTCCGCTTCATAGGCGCGAAGATGCACTTTCTGTCCGCTGCCTACTGCATATTTGATCGCATTGGATAACAGCTGTACCAGTACAAATCGAATCCACTTCGCATCGGATTGCACAACCAGGGAATCATCGATCTGCATTTCAGGATAGACATGATTCTGAATGAAAAATCGTTTCAATTCATGAATTGCTTCTTCTCCTACCCCTCTGAGCCCAACCGGTTCGACAATGAAATCCTGTTCGAAGGTATCCAGCCGAGCTACATAAAGCACGGTTTCCAATCCCCGGCGCATCTGATCTGCTTCCTCACGGATGCTGCGAAAACGAGCATCATCGTCCTCCTGCTCTTCCACCGTCAGCTCAATGACTGATAACGGTGTCTTCATCTGATGTACCCACTGGTTCATAAACGTCAGATATTCCTGCTGCTTTTGTTCCAGGCGGCTCAGGTGAGTGTGATACTGCGCATATTGCGAATCCAGCAGCTTCTCCAGTGCGATTGAGAGCGGTGTGGTTTCATGAAGAGCCACCAATTCATTTAATGAATTCACAGGCCGGGTCATGCGACTATAAAAGGCTCGGTGTGACATGTAACGATATACCAGATAGCCCGTATACAGGAACAAGCCCAGTCCCACAGCGTAGAGAGCCGTCTTCCAATGATCGTATCCATCGTACCAGAACACCGCCACCACGGTCAGCATCATTGCTATCACCCAGCACGTCAGAGCAAGATGTTCACGGATAAACAGCTTCATAACGCTGATGCCGCTTTCCAGTTATTAATTAGCCTGTAACCAGATCCCCTCACCGTTTCCAGTGCATCTGTAATGCCGAGTTCTGCAAGACGTTTACGTACGCGCGTAATATTTACACTAAGCGTGTTATCATCTACAAACGAATCATCCCAGAGCTTTTCCAAAATCGTTTCCCGACTGACCAGCTTTGGACTACGACGCATTAACGTTTCCAGTAAAATCGTTTCCTTCTTGGTGAGCTGTACTTTCAGATCGCCGAGTTCAATCTCCAGCCTTTCCAAGTAAACCACGAGTCCGTTCAGCTCCACTTTGCGTTCTTCTTCCCGGGCAGCGTAGTCCCCATACACCCTGCGGAGCTGACTGCGTATTTTGGCTATAACAATCTCGTGTTCAAACGGTTTGGTGATATAATCATCGGCTCCATTCTCCAGTGCCATAACCTGATCCATTTTGCCGCTTCTCGCAGAAATAAACAAAATCGGACAAGTCGATATCGTACGAATCTGTCTGCACCAGTAGAACCCGTCGTAGCTCGGCAAGTTGATATCCAGTAATACAACATGGGGTTGTATCCGCTTGAACTGTTCCGTCACCTGCTCAAAGTCCTCAACCAATACAGCTAGGTCACCATAACGCTCGATATGTGATTTTAACAGTCCCGCAATCTTGGGATCATCTTCGATAATCATAATGGTATACATGAAAAGCCTCTCCTCTAACCTGTTATGATGGCATACTTCCCTCTATACATAGCCAAATCATAACACAGGATAGATCAGCGGGCATCGACTTGCTTGCGCCAGCTCCGAATATCTGCGTTTAGCTGTTTCACATCTCCTGTGGCCTGTTGTTTGTCTGATAACTTATAATGCTGCTTCAATGCCAGAATACGATACACACTTTCATCAATACGGGATTCCTTGATTTTGCCTGATTTCACTGCACTAATTAATGTATCAAAAATCGTTTTTGCACTCTCATAACTATGAGCCACCAGCAAAATGTCACTTCCTGCCTGAACGGTAGCGATAGTAGCTTCGTGTAACGGATAGTTCTTCGAAATGGCTCCCATACTCAAATCATCTGTGATCACCACACCGTCATACTTGAACTTTCCGCGCAGATGATCCCCAATGATTACTTTCGACAGGGATGCCGGATAATTCGGGTCCAGCTTGGGAAACAAAATATGGGCAACCATGACCGCCTCGGCCTGTTCTTTCACAGCAGCCTGAAATGGGATCCACTCCAGCTCTGCAAGCTGTTTCTCCGATTTGTTCACCACCGGCAAATCCAGGTGAGAGTCCACAGAAGTATCGCCGTGACCAGGAAAATGTTTGACCACCGGGATAACCCCTTCACTACGCAGCCCTTTCATCTCGGCGATCCCCATACGTGTAACAAGGTCAGCAGTAGTGCCGAAGGATCGATCCCCAATGACCGGATTTTTCGGATTACTGTTAACATCCAGCACTGGAGCAAAATCAACATTAAAACCGGCAAGTTTAATCTGTCTGGCCAGCAATGCGCCCATCTGCTCTGCAAGCGCAGTGTCGTTCGTTTTGCCTACTTTCCGACTGGAAGGAATGGACTCAACCGCGTCTGGCATCCGGCTCACCTTGCCACCCTCCTGATCGACACTCATCAGGATGGGAACCGGGTTTTTCTGATTCGCCTGTTTGATCGATTGCACAAAACTGGCCGTTCCCTGAAGCGTTGTCACATTGTTGGCATAAAAAATAATGCCACCGACCTTCTGGTCCGCAATCATCTTTTTCGCGAGATCATCCAACGTTGTTCCTTGCACACCAGCCAGGATCATCTGCCCCACTTTTTCTTCCAGCGTTAGTTGTTGAAGCTGTTCTTTGATCGGGTCAGTCTCTTCTTGCATTTCATCTTGTGAGGAACCTCCATTATTGCTGGAAGGCATATTGTTTTTATCCAAACTAGTTGATGCCCCACCACTATTGCCTGAGGCGGTAGAGGGCTTTGGTGCCTGTCCACATGCCGCTAATAACAAGATGGTCACCGCAAGCAGAGAAAACATATGTAAGATTTTCAAACACCGGTTTGAGCCCATTTTTCTATTCCTGTTCAAGGTTGTTCACCCTCCTTATGTCTTGTTCGTTATGAGAATGTTGAGGTTTGTTTAGGGCTAACCTTACCATATGATGAAGGATTTTCAAAATGGGCTTCAATGCGATTTTTTTCCTTTCTTTTTGTATCGAGATATGGCACTAATGGCCTTTTTAACCAAGGGCGAGTGTGAACGAAACGAATTTGCTGAAGGTGACTGCGGAGTGTTGTTTTTAATTATTGTGAATTTTTCATATGTTGAAATATTCTCTTTAAATGATTTTTGAATATTAAATTGTTACGTTTTGAACTATTTTAGAAGATGGGGATTTTAAAATGTTTATTTCAAGTTATTATTTCAATTGGTTATTTCAAAAACAAAAACCGCCTTGCGGCGGCTTCAATTTTGATTTTTGTTTTTCTTTCTTATTGCTCTTCTTTCTTATGGATGTTCATAGATTTCACGCATTAACTATTATGAATTTTTCATACAATGAAATTTTAGTATAAATTAGATAACACTTCACTCGTAAAAGGAATAATATCGGAGTTACGACCCTCCTGCACTTTGAGCGGCCATTCTGGATCACTCAAGAGTACACGTCCGAGAGCGATCAGATCGAATTCCCCTCGCTCCATCTTATCGTTCAGCAAGTCGAGATGTGCGTCACCTGTTTCTTGTTTTTCACTTCCACGCTCAACAAACTCTGCCTCTAAACCTACCGAGCCAACCGAAATCGCAGGTTTGCCCGTTATTTTTTGGGTCCAGCCAGCAAGGTTGAGATCAGAGCCTTCAAATTCCGGCAGCCAGAAGCGACGTGTGGAACAATGAAATAGATCTACACCGGCTGCACTGAGAGGCTCCAGGAACTGTTTCAACTCCTCTGGCGATTCGACCAGCCTCGCCTCATAACTGCCCATTTTCCACTGCGAAAATCGAAGAATAATCGGAAAATCAGGTCCCACTGCGACACGACAAGCTTCAATCACTTCTACCGCAAACTGTGTTCTGCTTACCAGATCTCCGCCGTACTTATCTGATCTGCGATTCGTCTGCGCCCAGAAAAATTGGTCGATTAAATATCCATGCGCTCCGTGTAACTCAATACCATCAAATCCGATCTGTTTCGCATCAGCCGCCGCTTGGGCATAAGCCTGGACAAGCTCTTGAATCTCTTTTTCAGTCAACGGTTCGTAAGCTGCTTCACCAGCCATACTGATCCCGGATGGACTTACCGGCTGAGCATCTGCATTAGGCAAATCTCCAGAGCGCCGTGCGGTACCAACATGCCAGAGCTGAGGCATAATTTTCCCACCCGCATCATGGACGGCCTTGACTACATTCGCCCATCCTTGCAACGCTTCCTCACCATAAAAAAGTGGAATGTTCTCTCCACTTACCGAGGACGGATGGTTTATGCCTGTGCCTTCAGTAATGATAAGTCCTACGCCGCCAGCTGCTCTGCGACGGTAATATTCAGCCACATCGGGGCCCGGCACACCATTCGGTGAGAATCCACGCGTCATGGGTGCCATAACAATTCGGTTCCGCAAGGTAAGCTTGTCGGACGTGAACGGTTCAAACAAAGATGAAGGTACGTTCATGATTTAGTCTCCTTTACAATGGGAAGTATACATTTCGCACTTACCTTGAGATGTGACATGCTTTCGATAAACCAAGCAGTGGTCATACGCCTGTGGACTGTCATGAATAGTTCTCTTTATCCATTTTATAGATTATTATTTTTATTTTCAAACAAATTTCTCACATAAAGTTTAGGCAAAAAAAAGAACAGCCTTGTAAGTCCCGCTGTCCAGTGAGCTCAAGTGCTGCAGACTGTCCCGCACAAAGGAACATCATCAGCACCTTTCCCGGTCACCAATAATGTGGATGCGGCATAGTATATAATCCATAATCTTCCTTCTTCTTTAATTTGAGTTCACAGGAATATCATCTCGGTTCACTCGCAACAGCTTTCCAGAAGAAGTAGACATGACATCCGGATCCGTCCCCAAGCCAAAATAAAAATCACCATCATGCTCTTCAAATGACTTGGCATAGGTATCCTGGGTAAATCGCAAAATTTCACTCCAGGTTGTCAAATCAGTTGATTGATAGACCCTGCTCAAGTAGAGATTCGCCTGTTTCCGGGTATACGTTAGCACGTACACCTTATCATTACGCACGAGCAGATCTGTAGGCAACGCATTGGGATCAGGCAGATCGACACGTCTCACCTGATTGATATCTGTCATCACATTTAATGATTTGGGCAACAACTGACCGTCATTAAACACCCCTCCAGCAATATACACCAGCTTGTTGTTAAAATTAATATTTTTTCCGATTTTGTTATACGGAATCGTGCCTTGCTGATAGGTTAATCCAGGCAGCATTTTACTGCCATAGATGGCCACCTCTCTCTTTTCCAAACGCTCATTAATCTCCAAGATATTCGTCTTGTCATTCCAGATTTTATTGGCAGGGTACATCATCGCTGCAGCATACAATTTCCCTTTGATCTCGAACAGCGTATAAGCTCTGAAGCCAAGCGAATTAATTGTAGCAAAATGCTGCCAGCTCTCCCCTTCATTGTGCGAGATTAAAACCGTTGGTTTGGTTTCCGTACCAAGTGCGGCGAACAGTTTACCTTTATAATAAGCGAGATCGTAAACATGCACACCTTTTGGCAAATTACGATATTTGGTCCATACCTCTCCATTCAGGCGGTAAAAGTTACCCCAGTCCCAGCTTTCACCATCGGAATCATTGCCTGGGATATACAATTTGCCATTTAAAACCTTATAGATATCAATTTGCTCTTCATCCACATACATTTTCGTTGAAGGTACAACGCTCGGATTATTGTTTGTCACGGCCTGCGTCTCAAACTTGGCATTCGCTGCATCATAATATACGACAGGTATTGGCCCTGCATTTTGTGCTGGTCCCGTATTACTGCTGTTTCCATGACCCAGATAAATCTTACCGTTGTACAGCTGCATGTCCCAGACATTGTTGGCGTAAGGTGCTTTCTTAAAAGGTTTCCCGAGCAAGTCGAGTTTGTTTGTCACGTCAACCGACTGAATCGGGACATTTGACACCTGAACACTCCCTCGTTCTGTTGCCGCGGGCCTTGTTGACGGGGGGTTCGGCTTGGGCTTGGAGTTCCCCATAAGCACCCAGCCTGCTCCGGCTACAAGAGCCAGCACGATCGCTGTCCATGTTACTTTCCTCTGCATGTCCGCTTCCTCCTTCAACTTGATCACTTTTCAATCATCCAAAAACGATACAAAATGTATCCTTTTATAGTATGTAAATGGTGCTTACACTGCAACAAATTTCGCCCTTTTCAACAAAAAAAGTAGACTTTCATATCCGAAGATATGAGGTCTACTATAGAAATTTAAAGACTATTCTGCCTTAACCAAAATTTTCACCTGATTTTTTTCTTTCAGCAGTGCTTCAAAGCCATGTTCTACAACCTCATCCAGTACAATACGTTTGGTCACCAGCTTATCGGCAGGGAAAAACCCTTTTTCCATCAAACGGATGACAGCCGGGAACACATCGCGATAACCGATGATCCCGTTCACCGTACGTTCTTTCATCACAATAGAGTTCGGCTGAATCGGGGCTTCTTGTTCAAAAATGCTCACAATCATCAGTTCGCCACCAATACGTGTTGAGTCAATGGCTTGTTGCAGCACACGCGGAACACCCGTTACTTCGTAGGCCACATCCACCCCGCCTTGCGTACGCTCGTGAATCTCCTCAACCACATGAACCTCGGTTGGGTCAATCACAATGGCACCCAACTCTTCTGCTTTTGCCTTACGTTCAGGTGACAGCTCCACAACATAAATATCAGAAGCTCCGGATGCCTTGAGCGCCTCAATGACGAGGAGTCCGATCGGTCCGGCGCCGAATACAGCTGCGGTATCCCCAACGTTCAGCTTACTCTGGCGTACAGCATGAAGAGCTACGGCAGATGGTTCAACCAGGGCGCCCTGCTCATAGGAGATTGAATCCGGAATCCTATGAACCATGTTCTCGGCTGCTGTAACATACTCGGAAAAACCGCCCCCGCCTCCGGCCAGACCCAAAAATCCCATCTTGTCACACAGATTATATCTCCCCTGTTTACAAGCTTCGCAATGACCACATGCATAAATCGGCTCTACAACCACACGATCGCCCGCCTGAAAACGAGTCACCCCTTCACCCACTTCAACGACTTGTCCAGAAAATTCATGCCCCATCACAACAGGTGCTTGTTCCCCTGTTAACGGATGTGGATCTTGGGAAGGGATAAAAATAGGCCCTGCTGTGTATTCGTGCAGATCGCTGCCGCAAATTCCGCACCATTCCACTTTTATTTTCACTTTGCCTTGTTCAGGCTGAGGTTCAGAAATATGCTCTAGGCGAAGATCTTTGACACCATGCCAACGCAATGCTTTCATTTCATTCATCTCCCAAAAGATTATTCAGTATAATTTCGGAAACGTTTCCGTAAATTAAATATGTCACATTTGAGATACGCTGTCAAACCTATCTCTTCATAAATATGTCGATCTCGTGAGTAAAGCCGTCGATTGTTCTGCTATTTTGTACGGATATGAAGAAGAAACTACCTTCCACTTTCAAGGTTTCGTTTATTTCTGAACATAAATTAGAAAAATAAACATAAAATGCATAAAATCACATCTACTTTAGTTTATTGGCAGGCTACTGTGATGCTCTAATGATATAATCAAGTTATATGTAACTCATATAAAACATACATAAAACGAAAATTCGGAATCGTTTCCGATAAAGTGAGGTCAAATATATAGTGAGTAAAGAACAGAAAATCACGATTAAAGATGTCGCTGAGCACGCCGGTGTAGGAATTGCAACCGTATCACGAGCTATTAACAATTCGGATGGAATCAGCAGTGCAACGCGGGATAAAGTTATGCGCGCGATTGAAGAGCTGGGTTTTGTGCCAAATACCTCTGCACAGAGCCTCAAAATCCGGCAAACACATCAGATTGCACTTGTCGTTCCTGACATCCGTAACGCCATCATTCCTGAAATCTCCTGGTCGGTAGAACAGACTGCCAAACAGCACGGATACCATGTTGTACAGATTAATACTGCAGGCAATGCCCGGACAGAGATCGAAACCATACGGAATGTTAAAAAGTTACACGTCGATGGTCTCATTTTCATGCCACTGGCCTATCCAAAAACGCTACCAGGATTGATCGACAAGGCTCCTCTTCCAATCTCGATCATTAATTACGGAAAAAAACTTGAGCCTGGCATTCAGGCAGATATCGTCTCTTTGTCACAACCTGAGGGAAAGCTCGTCATGGATCATCTGTTCAAGATCGGAAGAACCCGAATTGCTTATGCTGGAGCCCCCAAAGATATTATTGAAGAGCGCTACCGTGCTTACGAGCAAGCTGTCGGTCATGTGGATATTTCCCTTGTTTATTTTGGGGAAGACTTTTCACTAAGTACGGGGGCCAGTGCCGCAGATTATTTCTACGGGTTGACACATATGCCGGATGCGGTCTATGCAATCAATGATATGGTCGCGATTGGACTTGTGAACCGCTTTAAAGAATTGGGTGTACGGGTGCCTGAAGATGTTGCTGTAGTAGGCGTTGATAACAATCAATGGACGACGGTGTCTTCACCTCAGAT
Organism: Paenibacillus amylolyticus; assembly: GCF_051136285.1. Classification (GTDB taxonomy): domain Bacteria; phylum Bacillota; class Bacilli; order Paenibacillales; family Paenibacillaceae; genus Paenibacillus; species Paenibacillus amylolyticus_F. The sequence continues at coordinate 884,797 of NZ_CP194938.1, forward strand.
CAGTTCCGTTTCCATCATGGGTGAGGAGGTTGCTCGGCTCGCTACGGAGCTGCTGCTTAAACGAATTCGTGAGATGAGCACATCGGATTATGAGCATATCCAGTTTGAACCACGCTTGATTGTTCGCGAGTCTAGTGTAACTATGATCCGATCTTCACCACACTAGGGAAGTCACACTACACACCATGATTCCGAAGTGATACTAAATGTTTCATCGGTACGAGGGCACTCCACTCCATAGTTCATCATTGCAAAAGGTGCTGTAACAGGACTCTTTAATCTCCTGTGCCGGCACCTTTTTTTGCGTTTAATGATTTCATTCATTCGTTTTTTTGGATCTCATTCTGGAGCCCGTTCCATACTTCAGGGGAACAGAAATACAATGCCTTTAATCAGGAAAACCGTTAAAACTGCAATGACCATCACCTTGCTAATCGCTCGAAGTTTCTTCACAAATAAGTCTAATCTGGAATGGTTCACACTAAATAGAGACTCACCTATCGCAATTAACGTAACCGTTGCAGCACAGATGAGGAAATATACAAAAATATGAAGCTTGCCTGTTGCCATCAGAAGAACACTAAGTAAAAAAAATGCTACCAATTGGATTCGATAAAAAGCCCGCCGCATATAACCTCCCCCTTTTATAATACATACGTTCTAAACACGGGGGGGTTGTAATTAATTCCTCTTTTTGAGTTTTCAGGAAAACATACTTCTCTTTTCAGGTTTCTACTTGTTCTAACAGTGCTTTCAGTTTAGCATTACGGCTTTCCAGGAATGCCTGCATGTATCTTTGTAGAATAAGCCGTTCTACCGCCCATCCGAGAAATCTCATTGGAGCTTCAAAGCGCAGTGTATCTCTCATGCAAGTCTCATGTTCTCCACACACGCTGAAATGATGCTCATGTCGCATGCTCTTGAATGCACCTCTCTCCATCTGATCGACAAACAAGTAAGGTCGCTCATAAGCTGTGATGCGTGACGTCAACCTTTGTCTTATTCCAAAATGTGTGGCCTCAAAAGTTACCGTATCATCAGATCCAATTCGGCCAGTGGTTACTCCAGCAATGGCTCGTTCTCGCGTATGTTTCCACACCGTCTGTGTATGGATATCAATATCACGGGCCATATCAAAGCAACGCTCAATCGGAGCATGTATGATGGTTAATGTGGTTACCTCGATCATCAGCTTCTCTCCGTCCTATTGGAATTTATTGCAACACAGCTAGCGATGCCTGGATACTTTGCTCAATAAACGAACGTTCGGGTCCAGACTTCATTAACACCGTTATTCCAATCATAGAAACAAGCAAAGATTGTGCTACAAGTCCAGTATGTATACCTCCCCTTATTTCTCCACTTTGTTGGCCTTTTTCGAGTGCCTCTCTGAAAATAACCGCTAAATACATCTGATGCTCTCGTGATAACACGGCAAATTTCGGATCATGAGGAGCCAGTTCAACCATCGTGTTAATACAGAAACACCCGTGACTGGCATTACCTGTGCCCCCCTCTGTTGCTATACGCTCAAAAACAGCGCGAAAAGCTTCTTTAACGGACTCTCCCTGACCAAGCATTGCTCTAATCTGTGCAGCATGAGCGGTCGTATATCTACGAAGAACATGTTCAAATAACTCCCTTTTATCTCCAAAAGCCGCATACAAGCTGGGCCGCTGAATCCCCATTGCTGTCGTTAAATCCGTTAGTGACGTCGCCTCGAACCCTTTAACCCAGAATACATGCATGGCCGCATCAAGCGCCTGGTCTGTATTGAACTCTCGCTTCCTAACCATAACACCGCCCCTTTATTTATCGAACAGTACAATAATATTTTAACTCAACCGATTAAAAAGTCAAAATAAGTGTAACTCATATCACTCTCCTCTTCTCCGGAAGAAAACCGTGTTAAAGCTGAATTATCTAATTTCTCATATCCTATTCCCCGATAAACCTTAGATCCATTTTTTAAAGCTGCAATCCCCATTGACATTCATGCCAAAAAAATATATCTTTAATTCCGATAATAATATACTGATCAGTACAAATAAATTCTAATACGAAAGGAATACGATATGAATGCAAAGTTCTTTACAAAATCCAAAAGTATACACTTCAACAAACCAGAGCATGACCAGTGCACTGGCTTGGGTGTTTGCGATTTGTAGCGGTCTATCCGTAGCGAACATCTATTATGCGCAGCCTTTGCTGGATTCCATCGCTCTCGAGTTTGATCTATCTAATGCAACTATTGGTTTAGTGATTACAGTTACTCAGATTTGTTATGCACTTGGTCTGTTACTACTTGTTCCACTTGGAGACCTTGTCAACCGCCGAAAACTGATCATAATTCAGATGTTATTTTCGGCACTGGCATTAATCGTTGTAGGTAATTCTACTACCCAACCGATTCTGTTCTTCGCTATTGCGATGGTTGGCTTATTAGCTGTTATCACACAAACCTTCGTTGCTTATGCAGCTCATTTGTCCGTCGAATCCGAACGAGGCAGCATCGTAGGCCGGGTAACCAGCGGTATCGTAATTGGCATTTTACTTGCACGAACGGTAGCCGGTGTAATGAACGACTGGCTTGGTTGGAGGTCAGTATATTTGTTATCTGCCGGTCTCACATTGATAAGTGTATTTGTTTTGATTCGTATGCTTCCTCAACGATCATTCACAAAAACAAATCTGAACTATCTCCAATTGATTGGCTCCACCCTGCGACTATATGGAGAGTTACGTGTGCTTCGAATTCGCGGAATCCTTGCCATGTTGATATTTATGGCGTTCAGCATTCTGTGGACGGCCGTAGTATTACCACTCAGTGCGTCCCCAATATCGTTATCTCATTCTTTAATTGGCGCCTTTGGTTTTGCAGGCATTGCCGGAGCACTCGCTGCCACCAAAGCGGGTAAACAAGCCGATCGTGGTTTTGGACAGAAAACAACCGGTATTTCCCTTAGTATTTTAGTGTTATCCTGGATTCCGATTGCATTGTTACATACTTCTTTATGGTTTCTGGTTGTAGGTGTAATTCTGCTCGATCTTGCGGTGCAGGCTGTACATGTGACCAACCAAAGTTTGATTTATCACGTCCGCCCGGAAGCGCAAAGCCGATTAACTGCGTCATATATGGTCTTCTATTCCATTGGCAGTGCCGTTGGTTCTATTACTTCTACACAAGTATATGCCTGGTCCGGCTGGAAGGGAGTATGCTGCTTAGGGGCAGGTGTCAGTACCACAGCATTGCTGGTATGGGTCGTGGATCGTCTGTCTGTTCGGTTGGCTGCATCCAAGCGCGAAGCTTAACTTCTTGGCAAATTTCCTACTAAAAAAACGAGCTTCTCGTCCAAGGACAAGAGGCTCGTTTCAACTGTCTACTTTTTCGTAACTCAAATTAGCAATTCATGAATGGAGAGTGTGCGCTCTTTCGACAGATCGCGGTATTCTTCCGATTCCACTTTAATCAGCGGTTTGAAAATATCGGACGTATTGTTCATGACAATAACACCCTTTTCACCATTGCTAAGAAGTACTTGTTTTCCAATAAAGTTAGGCAAAAGATGCTGCATTAACGCCTGAACTGGTTTCTCACTTAATTTACCAAATCCCATGCCATAGATATCTCTAAGATTGTTGATAAGGTTCGGGTTGCTGACTCCATGATCTCCGGATCGCATGCCGATGTATATGTCAGCTACGGATACAATTTGAGTATATGGATGAATTTCACCTTTTCCCAGCTGCATTGGATACCCCGAGCCATCTTCCCGTTCATGATGCTGTAATGCTACCAGAGCAGTTGCCTCATCTGTCATCGAGTTTTTAATGATCTCATGTCCGTAGATGGTATGACGCTGCAGTTCGAGCTGTTCTTGCGCGGTCAAAGGCTCTGTTTTGTTCCGAATCCGGAGCGGAACTTTACATTTTCCGATATCGTGCAGGTAGCCCCCGCGGCTAATCTTGTAACATTCTTCCTGAGAATACCCCAGCCAGCTCGCGATATAAAAAGATAACAGACCTACCTGAATCGAATGGGTGTAGTTGTTAACGTCATCCCGTTCCAGCATCATCAGAAGATGTACAACATCCTTTTGCTCATCAAGTCCATCCACCATGGGCTGCAAAGCATCATCCACCATCGTAGCATTAAACTTGCCTACAGTAAGTGCTTCCAGAAATGCATTTTGATAATTATGTACAGTCTGAAGGAATTGAGACTTCATTTCTTCTTCAGGAGGTTGTTCAATACTGTTTGTGCTGCTAATGCTACTCGACTCCGAAGCACGTTTCATTGACGCTGCAAAAAATTCTGCTTCGGTAATTCCTTCATCACGCAATTCAATATCTACGTAATCTACCCGATGCTGCATAAGCAAGGTTATATCCTCGCTTCGAATGACAGTCCCCTTTCCGAGAATGTGCAGTCCTGCATCACTAAACGTGTCCGCTGTCAGGCGGTCCCCTTCGTGCAGGTTCATAATATGGATTCTCAATCGGAACTCCCCCTGAACAAATGTTTATAGTTAACAGCACCCGGACAATCGGGGCCAAGACATACCTATACTTCTTATATCGTTTGGATCTCACATTTTTTGTATAGTCCAAACGACCTTAATCGTATAGACAAAAATGAACATCTAAGACTTTATCCTCATATAAAAGACGCAAGTCCTCCTGGTTTCAATTCAAAAAGGAAGCCCTGACATACGTCTGGACCTCCTCACTCTTCATGAATATCTTCTTTCAATACATCCTAATATATTCAGATAATTTTCTTTTACTCAGAATTTTTTAACTAGAGCTTAATGGATTCCAGACTTGCACCCTTAACGAAAAAACGTTCAATGCCCTTCTCCACAGACGCATCAGGGATCAATGGCGGAGCCTGATGCGGTTTCACCCGTGCATCGATAATGATCTGATCACAGCCCCAGTGCTTGTGAGTATAACTGCTGTTCACTCCGTACATGTCATGCGACGGGTTGCTACGCGTAAACGTAGCCCATAAGAAGTTGCTGAGATTTGCACTCAGGAAGGAGCTGTCGTCACACACAATTATCATCGGACAAGCTTCAAGCCCCCCGCGCTGTTGTAGAGCATCCGTAAAATCTTTCATCTCGCTTGCTGTATCTGCATAACTGTTGAAAGGAGATGTCTGAATAGAAACCATACCCGGCATGATCAGTTGCGGATTCTCATAACCACGAATATTCTTCAACGATTCCGGCACTTCCTTACACAGTTCACGAATCTTGTCACCATATGCTGCCATGACTACCTTACTGCCACTGTTCAGCCCCGTACCAGAGTAGTCGAGTGTATCAATGGTGGTATGTGTATAAAAATGAATATCCCGTTGCAGATCCATACGCTCCAGAATATAGGTCAGAAATTCAACTTCTTGATGTGTATCCAGTGGCTGCTGATCTTCGGCTGTAATGAACAGGTATTTCGCCAAGCTGAGTTGTCCGGTACCCAAAATACGATTGGCAATGGTCAATAGCTCGGTTGGTTGTTTCACATCTGTGTAAGGTGTGTAACGCTCACTGCCAATGGCAAACAACAAAGGATGAACCCCGGCAGCATCCACAGCGTGCACTTCTTTTACACCAGGAATCTCCTGTTTGATGGCATCACCCGTAATTTCATGAATTAGATCACCAAAAGCGGTGTCCTCTTGCGGCGGTCGCCCTACCACTGTAAACGGCCAGATGGCGTTAGGTTTGGCATACACTTTATGCACACGCATGAGCGGGAATTCGTGAGTCAGACTGTAATAACCCAAATGGTCGCCGAACGGACCTTCCGGCTTGGTCTCGCCAGGATAGATCTCACCTGTAATGACAAAATCCGCATCATTGCTGATACAGTACCCATCCTTGTAGCTATATCTGACACGACGTCCAGCAAGCAGGCCGGCAAAGGTCATCTCACTTAATCCTTCCGGCAGCGGCATCACTGCAGATAACGTATGTGCTGGAGGACCGCCAATGAAAATGCTGACTTTTAGCGGTTCTCCTTTTTTCACCGCTTTGGCCTGATGAATTCCAATTCCGCGATGAATCTGGTAGTGCAAACCAATCTCCTTATTCATCTCATAGTTGTTACCGCTAAGCTGCACACGATACATACCGAGATTGGAATTCATAATGCCCGGTTTATCCGGATCTTCCGAGTACACTTGCGGCAAGGTTACAAAAGCGCCTCCATCCATTGGCCAGTGTTTGATAAGTGGCAGATCAGAAATCTGAATCTCCTGTGCCGTCACCGGTAGACTGATGGATTTTTGCTTAGGCAATGCCTGCCATGCGGCAAGCCCTGTGTGGATATGCTTTAGTGGTGTCTTGAGCGCCTTCATCGGGTCGTCTCGAACGTCCATAACCCGCTGTACACCTTCCAGTGTTTCACGGAACATGAACTTGCTGCGTTCAACGGTGCCGAATAGATTCGATACGGCTTTGAACCTGGAACCTTTTACATTCTCAAATAACAGCGCCGGGCCCTTGGCCTCATGCACTTTCATGTGAATTGCGGCCATCTCCAGATTCGGATCAACCTCTTCCTTAACCCTGATCAGATGACCGTGCTGCTCCAGATCGTGAATACAATCTTCCATATTGCGGTATTTCATCGGATGGCTCCATTCTGTGTATAATAAAATCGCTAGATTATGTTCAACTATTCACATAGACGTCCGACAAAACTCGCAGAAAGGGTACAGAAATGTGTCACCCGTTTTTTCTACTAAAAAGTTTGCTGGGGCGTCCCTTCTATCTTATCAAATGATCTGCTGCTAAACAAAGCTTTCGTTAAAATTCAAATTATAAGCAGCAACTTGTTGTTCTAAAATGTAAAAACCACCCACCCTCTGTTCAACGATGACGTTAAACGAAAGGCAGGTGCTCCATCTACTTAATGAGTAAAATATAATGAATAACGATTGAAAAGCAGGTTAGATTAATCCGGCTTTCGCCAGCAAACGTTTCACGATGGCTGCCGTCTGTGCGCGGCTAATGTCTGCGTCAGTCATCAGTTTTCCGTCAGTACCTTGTACCAGACCTTGCTTAATCGCTGATGCTACCGGCTCTGCAGCCCACGTTTTCACTGTACTGCCATCACTGTATGAACCAAGTAGATTTGCTGTTTCAGATGCATCTGCTTTGGCCAAGTCTACCAGTTTCATGGCACGGGAAACGATCGTCATCGCTTCGGCGCGAGATATTTCGCTGTTTGGACGGAAGCTGTTATCCGTGTAACCGGAGATCAGTCCGTACGAAACTGCGGTTTGAACTTCATTTTCATACCAGCTGTCTGAGTTCACATCTGTAAATGTCGTCGTTACTGTACTTTCAGGAGAATGCAGACCCAGGCCTCTGAGCAACACAGCAGTGAACTCTGCACGTGTGATGCTGCGATCCGGCGCAAATGTGTTATCTCCTGCACCCTCTACCACCAGACGGGAAGCCAGATCCTCAACATCCGTGCGACTCCAGTGACTGGAAATGTCAGTGAAAGTAGCCGGGTGATAGATCAACGCATACGTGCTGTTTGTCAAACTGTTAATGACTGCGGCATCATTGGTTGTTCCTTTGATCACTTTGGTTGGCACATGCAGCATTGTACCATCCGCTTGAAGTACAACGCCCGTTGTAATCTTGGAGCCATCTGTGTCTTTAGGCAATGCAATCGTACGCTCTACATAAGAATTGAAGCGATTCACATCCACCTGTTGTCCTTGGTAAACGGCTTTGACCTCGAAATCTACCGGAGCGGCAATCACGGTAGTATTGTTCATTTTGCTTGCTGCCGCCTCAATCGCTGCTTTTTTTGTATCATTGCTTGGTGTAATCGCGATTTGGAACTTGACATCTTCCAAAGTCGCTGAGCCGCCAAGCTGTTTTACGACCTGATCTACCTTGATTTGACTGGCTGGAAGGGTATACGTTCCTGTATCCGTTTGGATAACAACCTGTGCATTACTGCCTTCCATCGTCTTCACGAGTCTACCGTTCAATTCACCGACAACTGCGTTGGTCCCCGTGCCTGTAACTGGAAGCAACAGAGTACGAAGTCCGTTCCCCACTTGATTAATCACTTTGTTGTTATCCACTTGAATCGTTGTGGTCACCTTGTTATCAATCGTGGAAGTAGCGGCCGTTGCCGACTGCTCTTGCTTTTGACCGTTTACATAAATGTCTACACCTTTAGTCGCTGCTGGAGTAGACGGTGTGGAAGGTGCAGGAGATGGTGCTGCCGATCCACCACCTGATGAACCCGTTGAAGGTGAACTGGAGTTGCCACCTGAGCTAGCTGCTGTAATAGTGATTGTTCCGCCTGTTAACAGGCCTGGCATTCCAAAGCTTGAGTTTACAAAATGCCAATGTTCTGAATCATCCTGACTTACTTTAAGCTGTTTTTGTCCTAAAGTTGCATTGGCTTTAGCTTTGAATTTGATTGTGAATAAGGTCTGTTCTCCATCAATCAATTGCTGCATCTCTGAAAGATCTGTCCAGATAATTCGTACCCAACCTTCGTCGTTTTTAACGTACGATTGGAAGCCTGCTAAACTATTTTCTTGGGTAGATAATGGGGTGTTAGTGTTAGTGTTAGTGTTAGTGTTAGTGTTAGTGTTAGTGTCGATCGCTCTAGGCGTGATCCCTACGATCTCCAAAGCAGTATTGTCATAGTCAATCTGCATGTTATAGCCCTTAATTGGCAAATCAGTCTCTTTCAGCACAACAGGCACATCAACCGTTTGACCCGCCTGTACACTTTCATTAGCGAATTGAATCTGTGGTGGATGGGCAGGTTCAGCCCCTACCACGCCTGGTAAAACAAGCGAAGATAATAATGTCAACATAATCAGACCTGACATTGTCTTTCTCAATCTTGGACGTTTCCTTTTCGGTTGAAACATGTAATAACCTCCACATTCAAATTCAGTTGTTTGACAAATTCATTTAATAATATAATTAACAGTTATAAATTCGATCATGGTGGAGTCATAGGCTTAATAGCTTCCGTTCCACGTATCACTAATGGTTTCCCTTCAAGTTGATCATTGTAGTAGTTAACTGGAGTTATTTTGAGAACGAGAAACTGACCTGCATCTATATCTCTAATCTTGTATTGCTCGGAAGTCTCTCCCTCAATTAATTCTTCTCCAGTGCCATCGGGATCCGCTGCTGTGTACCACTGATATTTAACTTTAGATTGATATCCATCGACATCCAGGTGGGTATATGTTCCAGTAATGGTCTCTTGGGTTTTCATAGTACCAATTAACTTTCCATTTAACGCATATGGAGCATCATCCACTTGTTGGAATGTTAGCACATGGCTGTTATCCTTCACACCAAGTTTCCCCCTGACATAGCCATCCAGAAAAGCCTCCATGTCGTTTTTCTTATCAGGCACACCATTTCGGTCTATATCGGCCTTATTCATATCCACATTGGAAAAACCTTTGCCAAACTGCATGTTACGAAGGTACTTGAGTAATTCAACTGCATCGGTAGAATCAACTTTACCGTCATTAGTTAAATCCCCTTTTTTACTGATGTGAAGCTCGATAGTGTCTGTAATGATTTCTGATTCCAAATTTGATTCTTCCGATAACTTGTAATGAGCTTTTAATTCAATATTGACAAGGCCTCTGGCATGCGGAGTAACGACCAATTTATAACTAGCATTATCATCATTAATCACGTCCACAGTAGCGATATTTTCATTACTCGAAATGGCACTAATGCTACCATAGTGACTCCAAGGAAAATGAGTGCTCAAATCAATCGTTATTCTATTATCTAATCCAACCAAGATTGGTACAGAATTCTCCATAGGGTTCTTGGATGAAATACTTAACCAAGAGATGCCGCTGTTAAGTACTGGTTCTGAAATTACAAGATTGGATTCTGGTAATGTTGCATTCGCGTGAGGAAGCGAGCCGGCTAAAGGTAAAGCAATACCTAACCCTAGTGCGGCCAACATGCTTTTTTTCATGATTGGCTTTAATTTGTTGTGTTTATTTTTCCCCTTCAATTCATGTTCCTCCTCGTGTTTATCTGTAATTTCGTATAGCTACATACCAAGTATAACGACCTATTCTGAACCGATTCTGAACAGGTCTATTGAACTATTTCCAGTTAAAAATCGACAAAAAAAGCCACGGGATAAGCTCCCATAGCGTTTCAACTATCAAATCATTTCCATTTCCTATTGATTTCTGAAAAAAAATATTTTTCAAAGCTCCACGGGTTTCCATATGTAGCTCATCATAAACATACATGTACCCACTCTTATATACCAACAACAGAATATTCAATCCAATATATTACATGTTATACTTCAGTTCAATACACTAAATTGCACTTCCAGCGAATACCTCAAGTTCCGGATATACTTCCTTCTATGAGCGAAATCAACAAAATTGTTTTTTGTGATAGGTCTTTTAAGTTAATGACTTATAGAAAGGCGGTCATCTTATTAGAAAACGAATTGCATTAATCATTTTCTTCGTTAGTTTTCTTGCGCTGTTCATATTTTATAAATTACCTTATGAAGTTCAGCAAAAATACACAGCTAGTACATTAGATGGAGAAAAAATCGAGATTCAAGTTAAATTGAAAGGTTATCGTCATCTTTTCACACCTACCCATTTTATAGGGAATATGTTTATCAATAATCAGGTGTACGATGTTTTTGAACCTAACAGAACAGACAGTATACTAACAAAGATCAAGAAAAAATGGATTGGAGACATTTCCTTTCCAATTGTCGCAAATAAAAACCGAACTGAATCTGATGATTTTTATATCATTCCATGGACTGATGCAAAATTCAAAAAATTATATTTGATTCATGCTAAAAATAACACTCGCTATTACGCACCAGCAAATAACTCTTCATCTGCTAATCAAGTTTCGAGTGAAATACAGGATTACTTGAAATAAAAAAGTAACAGCATTTTACAGAAACTTTCCTCTTTCGCAAGTAAAATGTATTTATATGAACAGGCCTCCGATGAATGACTCAACCATTTACCGGATGCCCGCTCTGTAAACTTCCCCTTAAATTATCGATTCAATCAAGACAGTCCTACGATTTAAATTCCTTCCACAATCCGCTTCGCGCGAGTACTCACTTCACGATATAACATATCCTCATCTATCGTGAGCAGTTTCCGATCCCGCATCAGAACTTGTCCATCCACGATTGTGGTGTGCACATCCGCTCCATTTACGCTATAGGCCATAAGCGACTCTACATTATGAATGGGCTGGAGGTGTGGTTTTGCAAGGTCAATCAGAATGAGATCAGCTTTGTACCCAGGTGCAAGCATCCCCACTTCATTCTGTAGCGACAGTAGTTTTGCACTTCCACGGGATGCCATATGGAGTGCCTGATGCGCGGCTAGACGGGTCGGATCGCCGTAGTCCAGCTTTTGCAGCCAACATGCGGCCTTAATCTCCTCAAACATATCCACCGTTGTTGCACTCCCTGCCCCATCCGTGCCGATTCCTATTGTGATCCCCTCAGCGATCATCGCCTCAACCGGAGCAATCCCACATCCCAGTTTCAAGTTACTGACCGGATTATGAGCTACACCACCGCGCATGCCCTTCAATCTGCTAATGTCTCTTGGAGTTAAATGAACAGCGTGAGCCAGCAGCACATGCGCCCGCTCAAACATCCCAGCTTCCTCCAAATATTCGGTTGGAGTCATACCATAACCGCTACGAATCTTCTCAACTTCCTCCTTCGTTTCCGCCAGATGGATGTGCAATGGAATATCATCCTGAACGGCCATTGCAACCACTTCACGCAGTGGTTCCATCGGACAAGTATAGGGGGAGTGTGGTCCGTACATCGTTGTGATTCGTCCGTTCGCTTTGCCGGACCAGCGCTGCACCAAATCAATCGCTTCCTGCAGTCTGTGTCCTCCATCATCCTCCATAAAAACCATACCGCGTGTTAGCGATGCACGTATGCCTGTCTCCGTGACCGCTTCCGCAATCTCATTCATATGAATATACATATCGGCAAAAGCCGTCGTTCCTGAACGAATCATCTCCGCGATAGACAATTGGGCTCCCCAATAAATATCTTCGGGTGTCATTCGGGCTTCGGCAGGCAACATCTTACGTTCCAGCCAGTCCATCAGCTTCAGATCATCAGAAAAACCTCGAAGCAAGCTCATCGGCGAATGCTGATGGGCATTTACAAGCCCAGGCATAGCCAATTTGTTTCGGCCATCCATTATATCATCCCCGGGTTGAGGCACGATATGGCTGGCGATCTGCACAATCTGATTTCCTTCCATTCGAATATCCCCCGTAAAAGGGACTTCGCCTTCTTGCATCGTTAGAATCATTGCTTGCTGAATTAAAATACTCATCGTATTCACATCTCCTCTGGATTGGATCGTATCTACTCCAAATCCAGCGTAAGGCTTGACGCAACGGCAAGGTCAATCATTTAATCGGGCAATCGCCACTTGGTGGAACGTTTGAATAAATGGCTTGGGATCAATCTCCACCATATAAGGATACACACCCGTGCTGGTATGCAGATAGAAGAATCCGCCTTCCTCCCCCATTCGGCGAAAAGACATATCGAACACTTCTGTAATCAGAAACTCCCTGTACTTGGTCACGATTCGATCCGGATAGAGGGTCATGGTACGGGCATTCATCTCAATCTCCTGCGAAATGGCGGTTACCTCTCGCTGTACTCTGTAATATGGTAATACGGCAATACAGTCCATGTTTTCCCTCCAATCGTACTAGATCCATAATTCCATCATAGCAGATTGGAGCCGGCGGACAAAAATGCCATACACATCGTTTTATACGATCTTTGTTACTACCTTCAACGGCTGGGCAAGTTCTTCCCTGATATCGTGTAGCGAGAAACACTGCTCGACATGATATACACCCGGCTGTTGAGGTTTCGTGTACACTTTTTTTGCCACAGCGACAGCAACATCGGCTGTTACATCAGCTTCCTTCTCGCCAACAACAAGTTGTTGCATACTGATCCATTCTCCGTTTTTCCACCCTGCCGCATCTACCTTCACAGCAAACATCGGTTTGCCACCCGGGATCAAAGCAAATGCTTTTACCGCCATCTCACGAATCCAGCCGAGTCGCAACAGCTTTAATAGTCCTGCTCGTCTGGACATCGAAAGTACTCTGGTGATCCAACGGGAATCTAAACAGAGCCGGGTTGACACAGTGGGGATGCGAAGCGTTCGAGCTACAGCCTGTTGGTCTGAAAAAGGAAATCGATACGCAATGCGCCGTCCCAGTCGCTCACCAAAATCAATCCATTCACCACCGCTCAGACTCTGTACACTAGCTAGCTGTCCTTGCTGCATGACTTCGTAAGCGGTATTCATCTGATCCACTGTCCATTCCACAGCCGCCTTGCCATGTTTCTCCCCAAGACCGAGCATTACCGTGATATTCACCTCAAGCACTTCATGCAGCTCAGTCGCCGCTTCACAAACAAGCAGATTGGTTATGCCGGGCGACAATCCGACACTGAGAATTGCGGTCGAACCAGCAGATTTTATAACAGAATCGAGCCGTTCGACCTGTTTCAAATAATCAACCTTGGCAGAGATATCGATATAATCCACTCTGGCCTTGGCACAACTTTCAACGAAACGGGTATCGTTCTGATCTACACACATGATGACAAGTTTAACGTGCTGCAACGCAGCAGGGTCTACGGGCTTCATAATATCCAGTTGCAGCGGCTTAACTGTTCCACCTGTCTCACGGCTGAATTGTTCGGCTCGTTCCCGGCGTGTACCTGCCGCCCACACTTTGCCGGGAAATACACACGCGAGCTGAGTGCAGATCATCTGTCCAACCTGACCATATCCACCAACAACCCAGATTTGATCTTTCATGTTGCCTTGTTGCATATCAGTCTCTAATTGCATAATATCCCTCCACCCAGAATGCTCCGAAATAACGTGTTATCCGGGAAAAACCACACTCTGTGAGTAAACTCACCAAGGTTTCTGCTGATACAGGATCGGATGTTTGACTGAGAGATGTGGCAAACCGCTCCCATTCCTCGGCAAGTACACCCGCTTGCAACATATGTTTCTTCCACGCCCTCATCATGACCGGATAAGCCGGGGAATGCAGGTCTGCATTGACAGCCGCGATGATTAGAGGCGCGCCGGGTTTGAGCTTTTTGGCAAGATGCATCAGAAAAGACTTTTTTGCTTCCAGTCCCTGAATAAAATGCAGCATCAACATGCTCGTCGCCCCGTCATATACTTGGCCCTCTGGCAATTGTTCGATCGTCACAGGCAGAAGTTTGACCTGATTCATCACACCGACTTCCTCTGCTCTTTTTTCTGCCAACTTCAACATACGCTGAGAGGTATCCATACCTGTCAACTGCCAATCGGGATGTGCCTTCCCCAGCAAAGTGATCTCTTTTCCTCCTCCAGCCCCAGTAATTAGCACACTAATATCGTTGTTATCTGCTATCGATGCTGTAAGAAGCTTATCCATCAGATCATGCATATGAGCGTAACCCGGAATTTTGAGAGTTATAGATTGTTCATATCGATGGATGTCCGCAGTATCCCAGCTCATAGGAGAACGGTCAACTGACTGTTTATAATCAGTGCTTTCATTGCATTTTTCATTGCATGTACCATATATATGATCTGTCATCGCTGCTGCACTCCTCTGAATTTGAAGTTAGACTTGACTCTGTATTCGTCTACTTTCATTATAAAAGGATACATACAGACCACCATCCCATAAGTATGGGATATTGCAAAACACAGGAAGGAGCGAATCCACTTGGCAAGCTTGATCACTCCACAGAATTTACGCCGGATTACTTCTCTTGAAAAAGAAAGCTGGACTTCTCGCACCTATCGGGAGGCTGTTTTAAATCAGATTCAAACGGTCATTGCATATGATGCCTACTGTTTCACTACCGTAGATCCTGCCACTCTTCTTTCTACAGGCGCTGTGACCGAAGATGGCATAGAGGCCATTCATGACCGGTTATTTCTCAATGAATATATGGAAGAGGATCTACATAAATATGCTGATTTGATCCAATCCGGTCAGTATGCTGCAATTTTGCATGCTGCTATTCAATCCAGACCTGATATAAGTTCGCGTTATACGAATATTCTGCTGCCTGCAGGTTTTGGGGATGAGCTTCGGACAGTGTTTGTGAATAATAATGCTTGCTGGGGTTATCTCACGTTATATCGCAAACAAGACAAACCTGCATTTTCAGAAGAAGAACGACTGCTTATGCAGCACTGGACATCTTCAATTGCATTCATGCTGCGAACAACCCGTCTGATGCTGATGGAGGAGCTTAAAGGTGGAAGTCCGCGGGAGCCTGGCATGGTTATTTTACAAACTTCGCTGGAACCCGTCATGCAAAATACAGCCGCACGTTACTGGTTATCCGAGTTACGCCGCTTGGAGCAAGTTGAAGCTGTTGTCCTCCCAAGACCTGTTCGCGCTGTAAGCTCTCATCTACTGCAATCCATACAAATGAAAACAGCATCAGAAATGTCTGCATCGGAAGGTCCTCTGTCGAAAGTATGTGTGCAATTGACGGACGGCCGTTATGTTATGCTTCAAGCCAGTGTGATGGAACAGATAGAGTACTCGGCATTGATCGAGCATGCTGGAAAACCGTTTCAAATCGCCGTTTGGCTGGAGCAGGCTATGCCTCAGGATTTACTTCCGCTCCTGTCCGAGAGTTATGCCTTATCTGCCAGGGAACGTGAATTACTCGCCTATGTACTACGCAGCTTTTCTTCCAAGGAGATTGCAGCAGCCATGCATATTTCAACCTATACCGTTCAGGATCATCTGAAGTCCATCTTTGCCAAAACAAAAGTTTCTTCCCGCCGTGAGTTAATCTGGCATTTCGTTTCCCGTTTTCAGTTATCGGTGGAGCCAGAGATATCAGGACCAGGGGCATAAGTTAAGTTATGTACACACAAAAAAAAGAAGCGTGTCCCTATGGACGCGCTTCTTTTTTGTGTATTTAAACATTATGAATCATTTAATGATTTAAAAACACAACGAAGATCATCACGGCTTCACATACCTTGCAATTCCAATGATCTCTTATCTTATCTACGACTTGGCTGGTTTAGCAGAACGTTTGGCAGCGCCTGAATTTTTTGTATTCTTCGCGCTCTTGCTATTAGAGCCTTTAGTATGATTCGTCTTTTGCGTAGTTATTTCTTCCGTCATTGAAGCCTCCTGCGGATGCTCTACCGGGTAGCATTTGCGGAACAGAAGGGTCTGTAATACCAGGAACGAACCCCCAACGGTCCAATAAAGAGGCATAGCCGCTGGTGCCGATAACGAGAAAAACGCCATCATCAGCGGGGAGATGTATCCCATAATCGCAAATTGTTTACGCTGCTCAGGAGCCATATTCGCTTGAGATACCTTCGCCTGAATCAGATAGATGACCGCTACAACTACAGCCAGTACATAGTCAGGTGCTCCAAGCTTAAACCACAGAAACGAATGTGACGAAAGTTCAGGCGTCAACCGAATCGCTGTGTAAATACCCGATAAAATCGGAAGTTGGATAAGCAATGGAAGACAGCCGATATTAAGCGGATTGAACTTATGCTTTTTGTATAACGCCATCGTCTCTTCAGATTGCTTCTGCCGGTCAGCCGCATCACTCTTACCTTCATATTTTTTCTTGAGCGCATCCAGTTCAGGTTTCATCGCATTCATAATTACACGTGTCCCCTGCTGGGACTTGGCTTGGCGCATCATCAGTGGTAATAAAGCGAGACGAATGACCAGTGTAATGATGATAATCGCTACACCGTAACTCCCATTAAATACACTGGCAATATGCTGAATCAGATACGAGAGTGGAAACACGATGTAATGGTTAAAGAAGCCTGGTGTTGATGAATTAATCTCCGATACATTATTACTGCATCCGGCAAGCAGCATGACCGCGAACAAAATCGCAATCAGGCCATAGATCCGTCCCTTGCCAGATGTAAGAGTGAACCTCTTGTTTGCGTTATTTTCCATATATATCCTCCTCGTTGATTGGTTGATTCCATTCTCAACGAGGAATGACAGTCTGGTTCATCTTCATCCGGTGCTTCTTTTCGTCTGACCATGCGGCTCCAGTTTTCCACTCTGTGCTGTCTGTTTAAGCCTAACGCCGGAAATACGGGTTCAATTCCGCCCCCGGCGCCGCCTTCCATCCAGTACTCCGTCAGGCCACAATGAAGATGTGCAATATAAGCATAACTCACCGTAAAAATCAGGCCAATGGAGAATATATACGGCAATAGCTCATGTAATTCAAACAAGAGATTCACCCCCTTCATACGTTTATTTTTACATTATAGCACTTACATATGACGTTTGCATAAAGGAACTGCTGACAAAATCCAAACTCGGGTCTATTCCGTTCTTTATTTGGACAATTCTAGCCGAACTTGATGTATCCCCAGATAGGCAGTATTCATATTGCCTGTCTGGGGAACCTTGGACGCAGTTTATCATCTTTCTGGTAAAGTCAAACTCTGCCCCGTGTGGGTACGATTGTAGTTACGGTTTAAGGAAACCGTATCCTTCCGGCGATAAACACCGATAAGCAATCCGATCATCGCGTATTCAAGTATCACATGGGAACCATATCCGATAAAGGGAAATTTGATACTCATGATGGGTACCATTCCCGTGATGATAGCAACTGAATAACTCAATTGAAGTGCAAGTGTAACCGTTACAGAAAGTACAACGAACGAACCAAACTTGTCTTGTATACGCGGCAGTATTTTAAATAATGTACTTACAAACCACACAATGCCAACAAAAAACAGCGCACAGGCAGACCACCCGAACACATCTATAAGCATAACTCCTGGATAACTCAGATAAAGATATTTTAAAGTTGAACCTATCGGGATGCTCGTACCATTCCCCCACCATCCTGCTGTTTTGACGATATCGATAATAGCGTTATTCATAAATCCCATACCCTTAGAGTCTTGATCCAGATTAAATACAGCAGACAACCTTTCGAATCGACTATATTTATCTGTTATAAGTAATAACAAACTTGCAGCCGCTCCGCAAAAACAGGCAGTAATCAGCGTATACAACCACTTTCTTGTAATCCATCCGAACAGTAGTAAAGATACGCATCCAAATAACAATAATCGGACCCAATCCGAGATTTGATAGATAAGTACCATAGGCAAAGCTACTAATGCAATAGATGAGTATTCATATCCCAAGCCTAACAAACTATTCGTATAAATCCAGGTCAAAACCATACCAATAAGAGCCATCCCCACGACTCCCGCCAATAATCCCCAGTGCATCCGGTGACGATGAATTTTGTGCATTCTTTTGCCTAGATCAGCCGGATCACCCATTTGTTCAATAGCATATGTGGCAGCTTCCTCCGATGTAAACCCTTCCTGCTCCTTGTCATAGATCATCTCTTCGAGATGATTCCCGAGTTCTTCACGAAGATCATTATGTACTTCACTCGCCTTAACCTGACCACAGATTTGATCCAGATACATCTGAATCTGATCCTTTTTTTCTTTCTGCTTCCCCTGCTCTTTTGCATCCTTCAGATTCATCAGGTTAAACCTCCTTCACCAAGTACACGATCTACAGCACCGCGGAATAAGGACCATTCTGCTTTTTTTTCCTGTAATGCCTGTATGCCTTGTTCTCGAATGGAATAATATTTCCGTTTTCTACCCTCCACCTCTGCCCAATAAGCCTCAACCCATCCTTCGATTTCCATGGCATGTAGAATAGGATACAATGTGCCTTCTTTGAGACCAAACACTCCCTCCGATTGACGATGCAGTTCCTTAATCAACTCATAGCCATACATGGGTTGTCCATGAAGTAAAGTTAAAATTAAAGTTTCTGTACTTCCTTTGATCATTTGCTTATTGATCTGCAAACAAAACTCTCCCTCCTAAGTACATTGCTTAATACATCGGAATTCTATGCATAGTTAATCTAGGTGTCGTATTACCTTATTATTCCTTATATGTCCAGCACCCAATTAATCTATTTATGTTAAAATACCTCTATCTAGCCTTGAATTATGAATAGATTTTTTCCATCTTCACAGATTTAGACAGACCGATATCAAGAATTAAAGGAGACATTCTCGCATGAGCAAAAGTAAACTTATTTTCTTTCTCGGCGGAGCCGGAAGTGGCAAAACTACGCTTGCCAAGGCGCTCTCGCGTAAATATAAAGCAGCCTTTCTGGATATGGATATCCTGCTTCGTCCAGCAGCTGAGGCAATCATGACGTTACAAGGGCTTGATCCATCAGATCGGGATTCACCGGAATACAAACGGCTGTGCCGTGATTTGGGTTATCGAATCACGATGGACGCCGCTCTGGACAACGTGCAGCTTGGTGTAGATACTCTCGTGGTTGGGCCTTTTACCAAAGAAACGGAGATACCCAATTGGATTGAGCAGGAACTCGCACGCATTGGCCGTTCCCTTGATAACACAGACGTTCGAGTCGCTTACGTTTATTTGCAGAACGAAGCGTTGTACCGTCAACGAATCACAGCTAGACAATCTGCATTAGATGAATGGAAACTAGCTAACTGGGATACGTTCCGTGCTTCTCTTGATCGAAAACAAGTGGCCTGGCCGCTTTCAACCGAATCTGTTGCATATATCGACAACTCCAGTGATGATCCTGCTATTGCTTTTGCCGAATTGGAACGACGGATGTATAAGTGAAATAATGCTGAGGAGCAAGGATTGTGAGATTCGGGAAGGCCGGGAGGCAGGTACAAATCGACTCCAATTCTAACGATCCTGAGAGAGCTTGTTTGAACCGCTTTTGGTCATTATAAAATTCTAACGATCTCAGGTGACGCTATTTTCCGAAAAAAGGCCTCAATACACCCCAAAAGTTTCTGAAATAACAAAATAAGCTCTCTGGCGATCGTTAGGTTATCATATCAGTCTATATGGAGGAAATAAGGTTCCTGGTGATCATTAAAACTTTAGGAGTGAGGATGAGAACTCGCTTTTGTTATTATGATCTCATACGTTGACTTTTTCCTATTACCGTTCCGCTCAATCGATATGGAAGAGGGATACATCTGATATAAAAAAAGACCAGTTTCACCTAGACCGTGTAGGCTAATGAAACTGATCCTTTTGTACATTACTGATTATGTTAACATTGCGTACTTACTCTCATTCCACTCTTCCTCATATTCACTGCTGCATCACACTTCATTCGGCTGCTTCTTTTTCTCCCGACGTTCAGCGATACGAGCCGTAATAATTTTATGACTCTCGTCAATCTCCTCAGGTGTGCAGGCCGCTTTCAGTTCATACACTTTCACTGGAGAGCGATCAATTATATCCAGAAACGAATCAAAAAAAGTCATATCTTTACTATGAATATAAGGACACCAATGATCGGACAACCCTACCGTCTCATGGATATGAACACCAACGATATGCTCGATCAGTGCGTTCGCTTCACGCACGTTATCGTAAAGCCCCATCCGATCCATCATCATTCCATGGCCGATATCGTACCATAATCCAAGCGGAGCACCCTTCATCTGACCGATAATGTTTCCGGCTTCCTGTAGTGTAGGCATCTGGTAACAGCGAGAACGGGTCTCAATTCCGAAGTTCACACCATACCCACGTTGCTCTGACAGATTACATACCTCTTCCAGGCTTTCCTGGATACGTCTCAGATAATGTTCACTGCCAGCTTCCCGTTTCTCCAGCATCTCCTGCCACAACGATTGATAGGCCGGAGAATCTCTGCCTTCGTCGTGATAGTTTTTTTTCAAAGCTTCATCGATGTTATACTCGAACGGTACTTCGCCTGGATGTACAACAACCGCCTTCGCACCATAGCGATGAGCATATTCGGCAGAACGCAGTAGCAGTTCAATGGCCCGTTTGCGCCGCGGTTCATCCTCGAATCCAAGCAGCACCGAATCCGTTCCATAATCCGGATCGGCTACATGCGGAAATGTGTTATGCACACTCGATACACCAACTTGCCCACGTTCAATCATCGGTTCAATCGTCTGTAATAACTCATCTGTCACATTATAGTTCAACTCCACTTGTCTGAAACCAAGCGACAGAATCTCTTCGATCATACCCTGTCCCGTCTTATGCCGCTTGATATTCCAGCATGTCGAGAATGAGTATTCTTTCTTGTCTATATACTTCACTCTGTATGCCTCCTTCCGTTCTGTTACCCTGTCATAGCCATCTAAAATGCCCAATCATAGCTTTCACCTAGCCTTTTGGTAACAATCTCACTCATTTATCTATTCATTAATTCCGAGTTCAAACCTCATCCGGTTTTCTGTCACTCCAGGGACATAGCGATAGATTATTTCAGCATAATCGGTATACATCAACACCGTCGGTTCTGGTGCCTCCGCCTGTACGGTACAGGTTAGCCCCGGAAGCTTCCACTGCTCTGGCTGTAAATCCTGAGAACGAAGGTTCGGCCCTTTGATTTCAAAATACACCTCGATCTCTTCCGAAGTATCCAGCTGCACATCCACATTCAATGATTCCGGGGTTACCTCCGCTTCAAATGTAATGCCTCGCAGATGGCTATTCCAGTTTCCACCTAGTTCACGCCGGATGAGACGCAAGTAATAGCGCTCTCCCATCTCTGTCTGCCAATGAATCGTCACTGGATGCATCTGGCCATTCGTATTGCGGCTACCGGACATGGCTCCCATCATACGTTTCTCACCAATCCAGGCCGAAGCTGTACACAAATTACGATTCGCTTTCGGATCATTACGTTCACACAGCTCCATGAACTGTTTTCGCACGAGCCGATCCCCTTGATGCACTTGGAAATAAGGCACAGCCTGAGCAGGCACATCAATACCCAATAGCGCAATCATTGGATCATGACCCGATTCACAATTCATCCCCGTTAAATACTCATACCCTTCTCCTAGTAGAAGATAGAGAAACACGCCGATCGAGCTGTGCTCACGCATCTCCATATCATACGCTCGTGCAAACGGGCCTGACAGATTTTCAAGATTCGCATTATAAAACAGCGCAATATTGTTCCATAATCCATATTCAATCCGATGTGCAATTTCAGTCATACGTTCAGTTACGGCATACTTTCTGAACATACCAAGTACGGCGAGATCCACCCCATAATAAGTCGTAGTATTGAACTCGGCAAACGTTCCACCATACTGGTCAAATTCCTGCAACAGACCTTCAGCCTGTTCATCTGCATGCTGAATCCAGTCTGTCCGCTGGAACCGATGTCCATAATAATGGGTGATAAATATATGCATCAACTCAATGTTGGTGTTCATCGGAATCACGTCCGACAATCTGCGTTCCACAGAACCCTGAACAGCGCGTTCCATCGCTTCATCCATCCGCCGTATCAGCTCATATGGCAGAAGTTCCGCAAACTCGGATGTGGCTATCGCACATACACATGCGATAAATTCCCGCCAATTTGGATCATAGCTGATCCATACCGGAGGCAACACGGCGTTCACTGACGCATCAAACAGTTCTCTCAATCGTTTGCTGTCCGCGCCTTCCTTTAACAAATCATTCTCTTGCTGCAGATTATGAATAAACTGCGCAGACACCTTCTCAAAGGTGCGTTCCAGGAAATAAGCTGTGCCTGGCGCAAATGATTTCCATGCATAATGCCCCATAGGTGGATGCTCGTCATTCATCTGGGTTGCGAAGGTTCCGTGATAGATTTCTTCCGGCGCATCATATTGATAGTCGAGCACCTTATGGAGCACACGAATAGCCTTTTCCACATCGCCGGACTCCTGACGAATCAGCAAGCCCAGCGCATAATGTGCACTCCCCCGTGTGCCGTACTGCGATGAATCATCTTCAAAGCTGCGAAGCAGTGCGACTTCATCGTCATAAAAACGATCCATCATCACCATAGATTGCCTGACCAAATGTTGCTGTTGGTTTGACATCATGTTTACCATTGGTTGTGTCATGTCCTATGACCTCCTGAGACGTTAACCTTTAACAGCACCTACCATAACACCGCTGATGAAGAAGCGCTGCAACCACGGATATACAAGCAGGATCGGCAACGTCGAGAATATAACACTAGCTGCTTTCAGACTTTCCGGCAAAACCTGTACTGCGCCAATGCCTTCATTTTGCATCAGTTCGGTGATCTGATTTTGCTGTATCATCTGATATAACTTCAATTGTAACGGATATAATTCCGGTTTGGTTATATACATTAACGCATCCTGGAATCCATTCCAGCGGCCTACGGCATAGAACAGGCTGAGCGTCGCCATAACCGGGAGAGACAGTGGTAAAATGATGCGAATTAACGTTCCAATCTGTGTACTCCCATCAATATCGGCGGCTTCCTCCAGACTCTCCGGAATTCCTCGGAAAAAGGTAATCAGAATGATCATATAAAACGGGCTGATCAGTCCAGGTAGGATCAATCCCCATGTGCTGTCAAGCAGGTGCAGATTTTTGATCAATATATACTCGGGAATAATGCCGCCACTGAAAAACATCGTAACGACAATAACCAGCATGAACCACTTGCGCCCTCTCAGACTGCTTTTGGCAAGAGGATACGCCGCCGCAATCGTCATAAGCATACTAAGCACCGTACTCAGAACGGTCAGCCAGATCGTATAGATCAGGGATCGAATCATCGAACCATCACCAAACACTTTGCCATAGGCCTCCCAGGACAACTCTTTCGGGAAAAAGGATACCTCTCCCGAACCAATTGCTCGGTTCGAGCTAAGAGAGATCGCAATAATATGAATAAATGGTGCAAGGCATAACACCATCGCAATGACAATCAGAATGACATTTACTGTATTAAATATTCGATTCGCGTTGTTTTCCGACATCTCATTCACTCCTTACAGATCGTAGATGAACCCCAGGTTGATACAGCATTCCATCCGTCACGTTACATAATGCTCTCATCTGTCAATTTTTTAGATGCATAGTTTGCCCCCAGAATGAAAATCAGACCAACAACCGCCTGGAACAGTCCTACTGCTGTTGCCAGTGTGACCTGACCGGATTGCAGACCCAAACGATATACAAATGTACTGAGCACATCCGAGTATTCGCGTACAGCCATATTTCCAATAATGAACGGACGGTCGAAGCTAATGGAGATCATGTTGCCGACATTGATGATCAGCAAGGTAACAATCGTTGTTTTGATACCAGGTAGTGAGATATGCCAGATTCTGCGCAAACGGCTGGCTCCATCCACTTCAGCTGCTTCATATAACTCACGGTTAATTCCTGTAAGGGATGCAAGATACAAAATCGTTCCCCATCCTGCACTCTGCCACACACCTACAGCGAGATACGTAAAGATCCAATAGTTTTTATTCGATAGGAATGGAAGCGGATCAAGCCCCATGCTCATTAACATGTTGTTAATGAAGCCAGATTGTGTGCCAAAAACCTGCAATACGATACCGCCAATGATGACCCAGGAAATAAAGTGCGGGATGTAAAGCAATGTTTGTGCTATCTTTTTGAACCAGGCGACTCGTAATTCAAATAGCAGGATAGCGAGAATCAGTGGTGCTGGAAAGGAGACAAGCAAGTCGAGCAAGTTAAGAACAATTGTATTACGCAGGGCGGTGTAGAACCCCTGATTTTGAAACACTTCCTTAAACCCACCCCATCCAATCCACTCACTGCCACCGATCCCTTGGAAGAAGTTAAAATCCTTGAACGCGATCTGTACGCCATACATTGGACCATATTTGAAAATGATGAAGTATAACATAGGCAAGACAAGTAATGCGTACATTTGCCAGTTTCTACGAAAATAAGTGCCTGTCTTCATAAAATACCCCCCAAGTCATTCAGGATTCCTCAAGGAAGGCGAATGTTGTATCGCCCCCCATGAGTGCCCTGTTCTATGTTGCCCGGCTCAGCCAACCTGTGCTTTGCGATGATTACTTCATCGCTTTGTAAGCCTCTGTACGCTCATCAAGAATGGCTTGGCCTCCACTTTCCATATAATCACTCATCATGCTGTTATATACGGCTTCAAAATCAGCCGGTTTGGAGATCGTTGCTTTTACAATAAACTCCGAGAACTTGTCTTTTAAGCCGTTACCATAACGAGATTCTGCTTCAATGGGTTTGGAGAAACGCACGGGTTGAATCATATCCGTATTGGATATAGCTACCGATTTGCGCATATCATCCCGATATTTGGAATCAACCTGAACGACATAAGCCTCCTCGTTTTTCTTTTCATCACCAACATATTTTCCGTTTACAATGATGGCAATGTCACCAGAGTTGTAGATCCGGCCAGCAATTTCAGGAGAAGCGTCTTCTTTAATCTGTGGTACATCGTCCACGAACTCATAGTTCTCGTCTTTCACGCCGAATTGGAGGTCAAACAAATTGTTGCCGGAAGCCATCCAGTCCAGGTATTTCATCGCAGCTTCTGCATTTTGACTTGTTTTTGGAATCATGACATACATCGCATTGGGTGCGTATGCTGGCTTTGCAAACTTACCTTCCGAGTTTTTGAATGCATCAATCGGTGTCATTACCGCATCAGATTTATTGGTTTGCAAGTTCTTATACGTACCCGAGATGTAAATTTCTCCCGCATCTTCGCTATAAAAACCCACTTTTCCGTTGGATACATCTTCCCACAGTTTTTTCTTGTCTTTATCTAGTCCGAAGTCTGCACTCATCAATCCCTCGTTATATAAGGTGTTCATATATTTCAGTGCGTCTTTGAAGCCTGGCAACAACGTTGGATAATCATTTGAACCCAGCTGTTGAGTCAGCGTGTATTTTTGTTCTTCCGTCAATGGCTGAATGAACGACCAGAGCAATGGCTCATACTGTGCAGAAGCAATCGACATTCCCATTGGAATAAGTGCTGTTCCTACTTTGCCTGGGTCCTTTTCCTTAAATGCTTTCAGGGTTGTGTGCAATTCCTCCGCCGTTTGAGGCGTAGGCAATCCAAGTAAATCCAGCCAGTCCTGCCGAACATAAGAAGCATACTTCCCTAACACCAGACGTTTACCCGGAACTGCGAATTGTTGCCCGTCATACTGACCGTATGCCAGCGTGTCATCACCCAGAAATGTTTTCAGATTGGTTCCTTCTTTGTTCAGCAGATCGGTCAATTCTGTCAAGCCGCCTTGTGAAGCATAACGATTAAATGTACCCGAATCATAGGTAAACACAATGTCAGGCACTTCTGAACCACTCGCCATAAGAACGTTAAGCTTCTGGACTTCTTCCGAGCGTGGAACCGGGACAAATTGAACATCAATGTTGTTCGGATCACCAAACTCCTTTTGAATGAAGCGAGTCAGATAACTATCCGAGATGGTGTAACCTGCCGGTGTATTTCCCCGGTCAAAAATTTCTACTTTTAAAGTTGTCCTGTTCCCTGCTCCTGCTTCCCCGGATGATGAAGGTGCCGATTCACTCCCGGATGAACACGCTGATAATAATAGAGTGAAAGCTGTTACCACTGCGAGAATTGAACTTGCCTTTCCTGCCTTGCGTCTTTGAAATAATCTCATTTGACCTTTCCCCTTTCGCTTACACCCTGAATGATTCACATGATTGCCACTCCGTTATGGTTATCCCTGTGCTGCACCTGTGAATGTCACTAATTATTACATTGTTTTCTGAAAACAGACAATAAACTATTTTCAAAAGGATTAAAACATCAATTAAGTGTCAAAAAAACTAACTTATAAACCTTTTTCCTGACAATAAACCATTTTCATATCTTTAATGTTATATAATCTAACACAATATCATTCTATTCACACTCTTTTCAGGTGGTAATTCTCTCTAAATCGACAAAAAAAACGACGAAACTAATCCATTTTCCAGATCCATTCTATTGGTGAAAATAAAAAAAGACCGCCTGATCAGCGGTCGATTGATAAACAAGCTATAAAGACGTTCACCATTTCAGTTTATTCTACTTGCTTGCCATATCGTTTGCGATAATCCCCAGGAGTCTCACCCATAACACGCTTAAACACTCTACCAAAAGAAATGGCATTGGCATAACCTACTTGCTGGGCGATATTCTGAATGGCCGTATCCGATGAGGCAAGCAATTTACACGCCTGTTCCACCCTCAGTTTCACCAGAAAGTCAACAAACTTCATATCAAACTCTTCCTTGAACAGATAACTCGCATATTTTCCAGAGATCTGGAAGCGGTCACTCAGATGTTTTAACGACAGATCCGGATCACCGAAATGCTCCTCAATATAAACGCGCAGTTCGTTAATCATGGCGCGGTGGCTTTTCGTTTCATTCACCGCTACATAATTGCGATAGACCTCTTTCAGCCATTCGAGCAAAACCTCCCGAATACCTTCGAGTGTATCAGCTTCCTGAATCTGCAAGCGAACCCGTGCCAAAACCAGCTCGTCAAATTGGTGTTGTAAACGTTCGGACAGCTCTCCAAACTCACGTGCTAACATCTGGATCAGCGATTGTACAAGCATTCGAATATCTTTGTCATTCATCTGGTCTTCGTTGAACGAAATAAACATCTGGTCAAGCTGTGTTCGCCATGCATCCCCGGTCAATCTGAATTCTCGAATAATGTCCGCAAGCATCTGCAAATATTTATAGGAATACAGTTCCGTCTGATCGGTTAGTTGTTCACTGAGCACGATTGCATCCTGGCCAAGTGTGAGTCGGTGCTGAAGACCCGCGTCTGCACTGGTATATGATCGAGTAATCTCTTCCCACCCGCTAACGGTTTGTCCGATTCCAAAGGTAAAACGGATGCGGAAATGCTCGGCAATCCACATGTGAAGCTGTTTAGCTAACTCCGTTAGCAACTCACGGGTCAGGCCCTCTTTTTCATTCGAGACCACCACAACGATCAGACGACGTTTACCAAACCATTCGGCCCACGCGCCAAACTTGCTCTCCTTCTGTACCAGTTCCTTAAACACATTCATCAGCGCCATTTTCATAATATTTTGATGGCCCGACAGGTCTGTCCCATTCATCTCCGCCACGAGTACAGCTGCACACTGCGGTTCAAGGAACCTTTCTTCGAGCGGCTGCAGGTGACGAAGGCGCTGACGGAATGAATCCATGCGTTCGCCTTCCATCAAGTCCACGAGCAGCTGCCTGCGATGAATCAGCAGGTTCTCATGATGCTGCTTCTCATAATCGACTGTCTGAGCAATGAGATGCTCCAGTGCCCGGTCTATCAATGCAAGTTCGTCTTTGACAGACGGTGCAGCATCCTCTTCATGCACGTGGGGCTGCAAGGCTTGAATACGATTCATCATCAGTTGCATAGGCTTCACATTTCTCCGAGTAATGTAGATGAGGCACGCAACTGCCCCAACGATTGTTAAAATACCAATCCCAATCCATACATAGGACACCAGTGATACCCATGAATACAAATGCCCTGTCTGAATCCCGCTTTCAAAGGAAAGCCCCAGCTTCTCAGACTGTACCCGATTCAAAATATTCCCCTCCGTAGGGGCAATCTGATGAGCCGAGTAGACGAGCTGATCCTTGTTGTCCTTCACCTGCAAAAATGAGAGATTCTTATCCGTCATGGTATCAATCTGGCTCTCCAAGGCGTACAACCGAACCGTAATAACAAGCAGCCCTTCCCCACCCCATGGCAGTGGCAGCAACTTATTCATGCTTATAACTTGTGTAGGCATATCAAATGAACGTTCTTTATAAGATCTGGGCTGATTCCAGCCCAGATTCAGTTTATTTTTTAAAGCCTGTTCGATGTAAGCTCGATCTTCAAAATCATTCAAACTCACCATACCTCTAGGGGTAATGATGCTTGAATCCGACATCCGATATAGATAAATCGACTGCACCATACCCTGTTGATCAATCATCCGGCCCAGACCGCTCGCTGCATCATAGATAAACTGACTGGATAACTGTCCCTCTCCCTCTTCCAGAAATCGGCTGTACATTTTGCTCGAGACGATATCATCCAGCAGTCTCATCTCAATGTCGCCTAGAGAACGCTCCAGTGTGTTCACAATGTAACGTGTAGAGATCAAATCCGCTTTTCTGGTTTCATTTCGTGATAGTTCGTTAACAATCAGGAAGGAGAGAAAGATCAGAATGGAAATCGTAAGCAGAAATAGGGGGAAATACGAATAGATTAACTTGCTGTGCCAATTCCGCTTCAGATTCACCTTCATAGGCCTCACGTTCCTTCCATTACTAATCTAGCGGGTAAGCCCTTCTCTGCTCTTTGGCCTTCCTGCTGACGATATACAGAATAACTGCACCCATCGCGGCGCTGATTGTACAAGCCAGATACATCATCGACGGTCCGCCTGTATCCAGTAAATAACCGTTGAGCATGTTACCCACAATACCGCCAAGTCCAGCAAACACCATGTTGAACAAGCTTTGGCCAGTAGCCTGCATCTCACGTCCAGTAACGGAAGCTACATATTCCACGGCCGCGATATAAAAGAATCCAAAGGATAATCCGTGCAACACTTGAACACCAATCATCACTTCCGGACTGGGCCATAACCACTGAATTCCCCAGCGTAGCATATAAGCCCCTGCCGCCAGCAGCATGGTGCGCTCATGCCCCCACTTCCGAAGTACATATGCGGCTGCCAGCATGGATGGAACATTGGTGATGGATGCGATCAAAAGAGCTGTGCCCGTTAACGCAACCGATCCGCCAGCCATCTGAAATGAAATAACAAAAAAGGAGTTAAACGCCGTCAGCGTCTGATTCACCAGAAAACAACCGGTGAGAAAGAGAAGGAATGTACGATTTCGAAGCAATCTTGCCAAACCTACGGAGAAGGTTACCGAGGACGAGGAGATGCTCGTCTGCTTGGGGAGTGTGCCCGCCAGTATCGCGCTCAAGATGTTAAAAAATAGAAAGGGGAGCCATAACATATGAATGGAAAACTGGGAGAGATACATCCCTGCAGCGAATCCGCCAAGCCCTGTCCCCAGGCTTCCGAACAGTCGAATCATACCGTAAGAGGTATTCGCCGCTCTTGCTGCCGTTACCGCATAGGAATCAGCTACAGGTATCTGTGTCACTTGAAATATAGTGCATAAAGTATAAATCAAAATTAATATAATGTATATCTGAATATTATAAAAGTACGCTAAAGCCGCCGGAACAAGCAGGCTAATCACAAGTACAAGGCGTGTCTTCTTGAATTTATCCACCATAATCCCCCAGATGGGCTGGAGAATGATGGATATTAATGTTCCGAAAGCCATTATAAATCCGGTCTCTTTACTCGAAAAGCCCTGTGCAACCAAAATCGGATTGATGTAAGGATTAAATATTCCACCAGCAAGTCCCATAAACAGATATAAACCCTGCAATTTAATTAATACAGCTTTTTCTTCATTCAATTCGGCTTTTGTTTTTTTTGTATTAGCCGTCATATGTCTATCTCTCATCCGGATCTCCATCCTTTTATTTCTGTAGTCTCGGTGTATGGTCTACTCCTGTTACTGGCCGCTACTTAAGAAGGTAACGTCTAATGGAAGCAAGCGCTCCGATTGCCCCGGCTTTATTGCCAAGCTCTGCAATGACCACTTGGATCGGAAGCACAACATAACGTTTCAGCCGAGCCTGAACTTCATTCAGATAATACGTTGGATTGGATGCAGCGACTCCTCCGCCGAGCACAATAATGGAGGGATTTAATAACGCTGTAATATTAGCGAGTCCTCTTGCCATATAACGCATAGGCAGTTCCAGAATTTCAAGTGCAGCTACATCGCCTGATTCTGCTGCCTTGAACACATGCCTTGCTTCAATCTGCTGTACTTCGCCCCCGGCCAGACTCCAGATCAGGGATAGTTCACTTCCTTTACCAGCTGTAAAATAATGCCTCGCCCGCTCCGTAATTCCCGTGCCAGACGTAATTTGTTCAAATATCCCGAATGCATCGCCATCAGCTACATATTCGGAAGTCAGTCCCTCGTCACCTGTGATAAAATGTCCTATCTCGCCAGCAGCCCCGTGCTGTCCACTGTATAACTCTCCATTCAGGACGAGGGCAGCCCCAATACCTGTGCCCACAGTTACCATCACACTATGACGATGCCCTTTGGCCGCACCCTGATCCACTTCTCCCATCGCTGCCATGTTCACATCGTTATCCAAAACGATCTTTCCGTTGTAAAACTTGGAGATTATAGGCCGGATGTCTTCTTCAGGCCACTGAAACGCAGGAGCGTTACGAAGTACACCTTCATCTTGCAGCACGACGCCTGGGAATCCCAATCCCACACCAGCCAGCTGATCCCATGGACAACCAACTTCCTCACAGAACGTTTTTAATTCGGCAAACAGCCACTGGAAAAACAGTTCCGGTTGATCAGCTGCTTGCGTTGGCAATCTGCGCTCGTGAACTTCCCCCTCATCCTTCCGGGTGGATAATATCATCAGCGTTTTGGTGCCTCCAATGTCTACACCGGCAACCCATGAAGCATTCTCTTCCATTCTTTCTGTCATTCCACTTCCTCCTTGGCAGGTATATTCCTGTATAATTTATTATCAAAAAGCTTCTGAATCATTTTGTCTTCTATGGATTCTATTCTTCAAGTGCCTCTTGTTGGAGGTTCAACAACGTCTGTTGCAGTGCCACTTGCACAGCCCCTGTAACGACGGCTTGCTCTCCGAGATCCGAACATGTCAGCTGTGGCTGCACCGGGAATTGCTCGGCAGCAGCTTTCCTGAGTAAAGGTAACAATACATCACCGTTCCCACCTATGCCTCCTCCCAGTACAATTAATTCCGGGGCCAGCAACGTACTAATCTGCCGAAGTGCCGAAGCGATCATCTTACTGTACTCTTTCATGATATCGATAGCCCAAACCTCTCCACTACGTGCTGCCTCAAAGATCGTCTTAGGCGAGTGATTAGCAGTATGAGAATCAAGAGTTCTAGTATGCAAGCCTGATACTTCACCATTCTTCTGATGATGTCTCTTCGTCAGTTGCATCAGCCCCTCAGCCGACAACACATCCTCCAGACGTTGGCCATCTTCCATGAGCATCTCAGCTACTTCACCGGTTAATCCGCCCAGACCATGAAGCAAATGCCCATGTACCATGATGCCTGCACCCGTTCCCGCCCCAATCGAGAAAAATACGAACAACGGCGACTCCATCGCAGCACCCCTTCTGTATTCACCGAGCGCAGCGAGATTCACATCATTATCCAGAAGGACATCACATGGAAAAGCATTGGCTAAGGCATCGCGAGAGAATTGCTGCTCCATGCCCGCAAGCGGGTCTACAATCCGGCTAATCTTTCCTGATCCGGGCAAGACAACACCGGGAATCCCAAATCCGATACAACGAATATCTTTCCACTGAAGTCGGTTTTTCTGAAGCAACTGATCGACATAACTGTACAGCTTATGTAGTACAGGCATTTCAGACGAGTCTGATGTCTCAATCCCACTCTCGGTTTCTGTATCTCCATAGGATTGCACGGGTTCCCGCTCTGGCATTCCTTTCATGCCTTGATCCATTGGGGGATAGGTAGCATAGGCAATGATCTGCCCACTCAAATCAGATAAGGCAATCCGAATTTGTGTAGCTCCAATATCAACACCGCAGACATAATACGCCGTTTCATTAAATTGGATTAGTGTAGCTTTGCGCCCTTGAGCATTATCAGCCCTGCCTGTCTCCTTCACCAGATTACGCTCGATCAGATGCTCCACTGCTGATGACACTGTTGGTTTGCTAAGTCCTGTGTGACGGCTGATATCTGCTCTGGACATGGAGCCTTGGTTAATCAGGGCATCCATAATCAGGTTTTCATTCAGGTTCCGGATATATTGCGGTGTGCCAGTCATTTTATCACCTCCATTTTATAGTTAGTTAGGTTTCTTAACGAATTAAATTCAATATAGCATCCAATATAGCGCGGTGTACAGCATATTTTCCGCTAATAGTTGTCATCCAAATGACATCCGCACAATCCTGATTTGCAGGGTAGACAATAGTCAACAATGACTTCAATTGTTTATCAGATTTGATATCACCTAACAACGGCCAAAAGGACGAAACAGAAAACTTCTCCGCTTCGTCCTTTTAAGCTTGGCTCTATAAAATATTATGACTTCGAAAGTTCGATAAAACCTTCCCCGAATACGTCCCGCACATCATGAATGGTGATAAATGCAATCTCATCCTCAGCCCGTACAATTTTCTTAAGCATCGGAACCTCTTGCTTGCTGATCACAATATACAGAATCTCTTTCGGATTCTTTGTATAGTAGCCATGACCCGACAGGACGGTGACACCACGATCCATTTTTTCAATAACCTGCTTCGCAATCTCATCCTGTTTCGAAGAGATAATCATGACAGCCTTTTTCGGATTCAGTCCTTCAATAATAAACTCCATCGTTTTAGTTCCAACAAACAACAGTACGATTGTACACATCAGACCCTGTGGCCCAATGATAAAGTAGGACGAAAACGCTACAATCAGATCAAAGAACAGCAATCCGTAGCTGATATTCCAATCTAAATATTTGTTAGCCAATCGCGCAAGAATAACCGTGCCTGCTGTTGTGCCTCCAACTTTGACGATCAAACCAATCCCGAGACCGGCAAACACACCTGCAAAAATGGTATTAACCCATAACTCATCCGAAGCAATGCTCCAACTTTTCGTCAGATGCAGAAAAAGCGAGTTAAAGATAACCGCAATAATGGTGTACACCGTCGTTGTTCGATCCAGGAACTTATAACCTGCAATTAATAGAATACCGTTAAGAATCAGGTTCATCAGCCCCGGGGACCAGTGAAACAAATAATACAAAATAATCGTGATACCTGTCACGCCGCCCTCTGCCAGATCGTTAGGGATGACAAACAAATTCACCGCCAGCGCAAACAGAAAGGCACCAGCCATAATAAATAAAATATCTGTGATTCTTCTTTTCATTCAGCGCTCCACCCAATCCATCCAAAATAATCTCAACTTATCTAATAACCTGTCATATACGCTTCAGGATAGATTTTACCACGCTCTTCATAAAATTTGTATACATAATACAAATTGTTGCGCTATTTGTGCAAAGGAACATTAAAACGTCACTTTTTAGCTACTTTTTATCCCCGTCACTGAACATGAACCATGACAAATGTCATGGTTCATTATTGATATTTGTCATTACAACAGGCTGACATTTATGACTTACGGTCACGCACGTATTCTTTTACAATGATAAAAACGCTTCCCATAAGGAAAGTCCTACCGGGAATCGCCAGGTTACAGCCGATCATAGCTGTACCAATTGAGGAGGAACATAGAATGAGTAGAAGCAAAGAAATGGCGCTTAAGAAAGAAGTTACGCCTTATGAAAAAAATGATCTCAAACTTAGCATTCGTCAATTAATCAATACATTGCTCCCGCTCTTCGTATTATGGGCAGCTGCATATTACAGCTTATCGATCTCCTACTGGCTCACATTTCCCATCGCACTGGTAGCTTCGGGATTTGTTCTGCGAACGTTTATTATTTTCCATGACTGTTGCCATGGTTCATTCTTCAAAAGCAAACGGGCCAACGATATTCTGGGCACCATCACCGGTGTATTAACCCTCACTCCCTACCAGCAATGGAAAGCAGAGCATTCCATTCACCACGCAACAAGTGGTAACCTCGACAAACGCGGTGTAGGTGATATTTGGGTGATGACTGTAGATGAATACAAGTCTGCTACTCCATGGATGCGTCTCTTTTACCGTGTATATCGCAATCCGGTCGTCCTGTTTTGTATTGGACCCATTTATGTATTTTTGATTGCTTATCGTTTTAACCGCAAAGCAGCAAGACGCAAGGAAAGAATTAATACCCATTTAACAACAGTTTTAATCATTGCACTGTATGGCTTTATGTGCTGGCTGATTGGATGGCAAGCTTTTGTCATGGTGCAGGCACCTGTATTTTTCTTCTCCGGTTTCTTCGGCATCTGGTTGTTCTATGTACAGCACCAGTTTGAAGAGACGTATTTTGAACATGAAGATGAATGGAGTTATGTCAAAGCAGCCGTAGAAGGAAGCTCTTATTACAAACTGCCTAAGCTACTGCAATGGATTAGCGGAAATATCGGATTCCATCATGTGCATCATCTAAGCCCACGTGTACCAAACTACTATCTGGAAGAAGCACATAATTCAACGCCGCCTTTGCAGAAGGCAACAACCATTACGCTACGTTCC
This sequence comes from Paenibacillus amylolyticus, assembly GCF_051136285.1. GTDB lineage: Bacteria > Bacillota > Bacilli > Paenibacillales > Paenibacillaceae > Paenibacillus > Paenibacillus amylolyticus_F. Next base: position 920,133 of record NZ_CP194938.1, read on the forward strand.
AGCCTGGTTGCGCTTCGCTTCCGTCTGTGGGATGAGCAAAACAAAGAATTTATCAGTTTCAGAGAGCTGAGACAATCATCACGCAAAAATTACGTTCCGAACCCGATCCGGGTTACCAATCAAGCGGGTCTGACAGAGAAGCCTTAGGCTCTGTCGGATTCGTTTTCTTGTATTCAGACGATAGTCATGCTACAGTCAGGCTAAAGTGGAGTAACACCTTTTCAAGGAGGAGAATCTTATTCAGAAGTGGTCGCAGCTTTTTTATAAAAATACAGGCTTGAATCCGTACGTATGGCTCGTCTTTTTCATTCTGCCCTTCTATTACATCTCTCAATATTCGCAATTGTGGACACTGGTAACTGGCATTATTATTATTCTGGTATTTTTTGTATGTTACTTCTTGGCCTTCATCACCAAAGGCTGGCAGATTTATATGTGGATGGGATTACTGATTGCCATATCTATTACGATGACCATTGCGTATGATTATGCCTATTTCTCATTGTTTTTAGCTTTTTTTATTGGCAATATTAAAAATAAAGCCGGCTTTTTCACCCTCTACTCGGTGAATCTCGGTGCAAGCTTCCTGACGGTTAATTACAGCTTCATCAATCAAAACTCAATGCTGCTCAGCCAATTCCCATTTATCTTTATTAGTCTGATGGCCTCTATCCTCCTTCCGATCAGCACGTACAACAAAAACAAACGTGAACAACTGGAAGGTGAACTGGAGAATGCAAACAAACGACTGGATGATCTGGTGAAAATGGAAGAACGGCAGCGGATTGCACGCGACTTGCACGATACGCTCGGTCAGAAGCTTTCTCTGATCGGACTCAAAACCGATCTGGCCAAGCGCTTGCTCCGCAAAAATCCTGATCAAGCGCTCGTTGAACTGAATGAGCTCAGACAGACGGCAAGTACAGCCCTGAAGGAAGTTCGTGAGATGGTCACGACTATGCGTGGAACACAGCTAGTTGATGAACTATTCCGTGCGGAACAAATTTTAAAAGCCGCCTCCATTGAGTTTATTTTACACGGAAATCCTAAGCTGCAGGATACATCTCAATTGAATGAAAATGTACTGGGAATGTGTTTGAAAGAAGCGGTGACCAATGTGGTTAAGCACAGTCAGGCAACCACATGTACGATTAGTATTGAGGAAACCCCCTCCCACAATCTTTTAACTGTGCATGATAACGGGATAGGCATCGAACGTACACGTAAGCAAAACCTGCGAGGAACCGGGATTCTTGGTATGAAAGAACGTCTGGAATTTGTGAACGGCTACATGGACATTCGAACAGGCACGGAAATGGAAGGCACGGTACTTGTCATCCATGTGCCCAAGCTGGTACGCAAACCTATGAAGGAGGATGAAGAATGATTAGAATCGTCATTGCTGAAGATCAGCGGATGATGCTTGGCGCCTTATCTTCTCTGCTTAATCTGGAAGAAGATATGGAGGTTGTTGGACAAGCCAGCAATGGTCAAGAAGCCCTTTCCCTTGTGCAGCAACATGCACCAGACATCTGCTTGATGGACATCGAAATGCCTGTGAAGAGCGGGCTGGAAGCTGCCGAGGAACTTAAAGGCATGAACTGCAAAGTCATTATCCTTACGACATTTGCAAGAACCGGATATTTCGAACGTGCACTCAAAGGCGGAGTACGCGGCTATCTCCTCAAGGACAGCCCGATTGAAGAGTTAGCCGAAGCCATTCGTCAAGTCATGAGTGGAAGACGTATATTTGCACCCGATCTGGTCGATGAAGCTTATGTGGAGGAAAACCCGTTAACTGAACGTGAACATGCTGTACTTGGCCTCATGGCTGATGGGAAAAACACCAAGGAAATTGCCGGACATTTGTTCATCACGACCGGAACCGTTCGGAATTACATCTCTATTATTCTCAATAAATTAAATGCTAGTAACCGCATTGAGGCAATCACCCGTTCCAAAGAGAAAGGATGGTTCAAGTGAAAGAACCGTTATGGACGCTGAGGAAAAACAGTGGCCCTTGCCTTGAATACAATTCAAATAGCAAAAAGCTTGTCTCAAGAATTTCTTCATGAGCCAAGCTTTTTTTTGTATTTTACTTATGAATTGACTGATTCCTTTTAACCATGCCTGTATTCCAGAAAAAAATATATTATTTTACCGATACTACCATGCCGAGAGCATCGAGCGGTACCTGCTCTGTTTTCAACTGATGAATTTGTTTACCATCCTGCCATGTAATGGTCACACGAACCGTTTTCCCTCCACTTGCATATTCCACGTTCACAAATCCTTTGTCTTTGGGAGCGGGCAGCATGTGTTTCTCCAGATATTCGACCATCTTCTTCGCAATCCCTGTGTTGTTCATCTGATCCTCAGAGATGGAGCGAATCTGCATCGTCCATCGACCTTCCTTCCAGGTCAGGTACTGACTTCCGGCAGCGCCTTCCATCATACCTTGGATTCCATGCCCAAGATCAACCATCATATCCTTAGGGATGTTCTTCAGATCCGTTTCCGGAAAAATATCGGTTTGGTTCGGATTCTTGTACGTTTTTACTTCGTAGCTGGCTAGAAAAGGTACTTTATTATTCGAACTTGTTAACAAAGAGTCATTTAATGCAACTGTTTTACCCACTGTGTAGAAGTTCACATGTAATAACTGCGCCCAAATATTGGTCTTTAGACAATGGGAATGACGTTGGAAGAACCGTACTTTGCATCTTCAACTCACCGCGAACCGCCTTCACAACCTCATTTGTATCGGACAATTTCGAATGCGAAATACTTCCTTTGGTATTTGATGCGTCTGTGCCTTCTTTTCCCGCTGTGCTGCTACCTGCATTGCCTGAATCTGTATTCGCTGATCCGCCTTGATTCCCGGAATCACTAGATACGGCGTTTCCACTTCCTGCCTGAGTCTGTTCTCCCGCGGTTGTTGAAGATGAGCTACCCGTCGAGGACTGATTCGAGTTGGTTCCTCCACACCCTGTTAGAGCAAGCAGAACAGCTGTCGTCACCGGAATCGTCATCCATAACGTTTGTTTTTTCATGATGTGTACCTCCTAAAGATCAAACCGACTCGTTTCCGGATCCCTGCAATTAACGCTTGTCATTCCAGAAATTCAACGGTTGTACGTTTTTGGTTATAACTTCAAATTGATATCCTTCAGCCTTCAGCGTTTTCAACACTTGAGGCAGTACTTTCAAAGTGGCTTCCTGATCATGCATGAGCACAACAGGATTGGTGCCATTTTTATTCACATTGTGAACCTGCTGCATAATATTATTGTACACTTTCTGATGATCTTTCTTGTATTTCCAATCCAGTGAATCGACATTCCAATCCCACAGATGAAATCCTCCTTGAGCAAGAAGCACGTTGCGGAAAGCTGGTTTCATATAAGGTTTACTACCATATGGCGTACGAACAAGGCTCGTTTTAACTCCGGCAACTTTATTCAAACTTTCATTCGCTTGTTGCATTTCTTTTAATCCGCTATAAGCCGATTTATAAAACTTGCTTGGTACATGGGTTACACCATGTAATCCGAGCCCGTGACCTTCTTTTACAATACGTTGCGTAGCTTTCTGATATTGTTCCATATGAGGCCCAAGCATGAAGAAAGTAGCTTTGACTTGGTATTGATCCAGAATATCGAGAAGTTTACCGGTATGCGCAGTGGGACCATCATCAAATGTCAGATATACAATTTTGGCACTGGCCTTGCTGGCTGCTTTCTCAGTAGATGATGCTGCAGCCGAAGCAGAGTGCGGCATGAATATCAGTGGTAACAGAAGTAAAATAGCAAATGTAGCGACGAATGATTTACGAATGTTTAGCATAATAAAAGTCTCCCTTATGTGTGTTTTTCCCCGGGTGTGTAAATCATTTCTACTCGTATCCCATGGCGATTAATTTTAATAGTATCAGAGACACTACTCTCTCTTCTCGCTTCAAAGGCTACGGTAGAGTTACACTTTTGTCAGATAAACTTAAAAATGAAAACGATTTTGATAGATTTGGCCTTGAATAAATGCCCGTAAGGGTAGATCAATGTTGACATAACCTTTATTACCCTATTTTAGTATTTTGATAGGCTTCTTTTATTATATAAATCCGGAGACAGCAAAAAAGCTTGCACGTATGCAAGCTTTCTTCCGTAAATGTTACAACTTGGGGAGGAATGGATCATTTCATAACATGGCCAAGCCGTCCTGCAAAGATGCTGCAACATGGTGTACGGTATGTACTTGTTCCATTTTTGTTCAGAGGTTCTACCGTTTACTCCGCAGGAGCCGTAAACGAACGTTTAGCGAACTCTGCATCCAGCATGTAGAAAGCATTGCTGTCATTTTCAATGCGGCGCAGCTTCTGAATGATGTTATCAAACAAAGCTTCCTCTTCAACTTGCTCATCAATGAACCACTTCAAGAAATACATTGTAGCGTGTTCACGCTCGTTCAGCGCAATATCCGCTAGAGCATAGAATTTCTTCGTATTTTGCTGCTCATGCGCATAACCGTGCTCAAACACGTCCAGCATAGAGCTGTATTCGTTCTTCGGCTCAGGCATTGCTGCCAATATAGCCCGGTGTCCACGATCATTCAAAAATTTATAAATTTTCATGCCGTGGAAACGTTCCTCTTCCGCTTGTACGATAAAGAAGTTGGCAAATCCATCCAGACTCTTGCTGGAACAATATGCGGCCATCGCCATGTATACATGAGCGGAGTAAAACTCAAAGTTCATCTGCTCGTTCAAAGACGCCGTCAGTTCTTGGCTCATTATAAGCACCTCTCTCTTGCTGTGGAATAATTATATTTTAACATAACACGAAAACGACTTACACCATTTTTCTACATTATTCGTCAATGGTGGATTTATACGAGTCGAAATAAAGGAAGCTCTGTCGTGACGACAGAGCTTCCTTTATCATTTTGAAGAAAATGATTATACCAAGAACGCTTTGGAGATGATGACCAACAGAATGAACAGAACCAGAATTGCGCCTACAGAAGTGAAACCACCATAGCCGTAACCTCTTGTTTCTCCACCTAAAACTTCGCTCATTGATTGTACCTCCTCTGCAACAGGTATGGGTTATCTTATGCAGAGAACGAAACTTTGACAGGGCGAATGCCCTATTGCTCAAATGCTGTTTTCTTATTTTTAAATCAGTAACGCGGCGACTGTATTTGCATGATATCCAAAAATGGTACTTTCGCCGTAAATTCTTCTTCCGTATGCTCCACATGAACAAGGCGCGTGCGGGAATCCATTTTCACAATAATACCTTGCACCTGTACTTCCTTGCCCCAGACTGTCAATAACACTTCTGAGCGTTCATGAAAAGCCTCCACGAGTTGATTCCCCAACTCCTCCAGTTCAAACTCATCCCGTGTGGGTCTTTTTGCGACTTTTGCTTTCGCCAATGCTGCTGCCTCCTCTACTCCGACGTCCCGATTCCACGGTTGTTTGCCGAGTGCATATTCAATTAGTATACCATTCATTTACGTTTGTGTAATGTCATGACACCTTTTTTCCGGCAAAATACTCCGTATATTTCGACTTGTGTTCCCCCTCTCCAACTCATCCCGACTACTCATCCCGATTCTCTACCAGAATGTTGTATTCAGTTGATCTAACCTCTCCTGAACGCTTTTGTCCGTTCCACTCATATGTGTAGAGGGCCGTTAAATACCCCTGCTGTATACCCGTTTGTTCAGGCGCCAGCTGTATAAGGTAAGATAATTCTTTTGCGGAGTCAGGCCCCAGCTCACCGATATGGAGATATCTCGGTGCTGAATATTCCGATATATTTACCTGCATCGGACTGGTCTCCTGGCTCAACCATTTGGCACCTTGAGGCAGAATATTACCCAATTGTACACGAGCAGACAACGATCCTGTATTCATGACCCTCACTTTGAAAGTTACTGTACCTCCTTGTTCTACAATGGCAGGGAAAGTCTCGACATGAACCTGGATCACAGGTGCCCTGCGCTCCAGAACAGCTTCATTAGAAAGAAGTTTTCGCTGAACCATACGAGAATCCGGCAAACGGAATGTGTAGAGCAAAACTGCCCGATTTACAAAACTTCGCTGATCTGTAATCACTGTATCTGTTGTTCCCACTGCCCCTTCAACTTGAGCTTCAAATTGAATATGTAGCTCAGAACGGGCAGTTAATGTACCCAAATCCACCCCTTTATTAGGGTTTGTGCCTGGGCGCTTGACTCCATTCCAACTGAGACTTCCTTCAACAAAGGGCAGCGCTTCTGGTAAAACATCCTGCAGTTTGGCATCCACTGCATAATTGCTCTTGTTAGACACCTTAATATGATAGCGCACCCGATCCCCGGGTATTGCTGTAGCAGGTGATACACTTTTGACGATGGATATCTGGGGTTCGACGATCAGGATGGTGACCACATTGGAATAAACGGTTTCTCGTCTGCCTGCAACGATGTATTTCAAAACGGCTTCACTCGATAAGTGGCTCACTCCTTGGCCACCTGTTACCTGTACACGATATTGCACACGTATAACACTTCCTGGCCCAATCTCCCCAAGATCAATTCCCGTATCTGGTGTGACCTGTGGTGCGAACATATCGTTAATCGTCACACTCGCCGGGATAAAGATGACACCTTGCGGCAACGTCACCGTTAATTCAGCATCCGTGGCCACAGCAAAGCCCGGGTTATTTACCAAAACTGTGTACATCAGAATATCTCCAGCAAAGGTGTGGCTTCGTTCGACTTGCAAACTCACTTCGAGCCGTGATGTTTCAATTCCAATTTCAACAACGTTAGACTTCTCCGTACCGTCAACTGTTCTTCCTTCTGTAGTAACAAACTCGTAGTTCACTTCTGCCTGATTCAGCAACTGGAGAGCCGGGGGCACTCGCACAATGACTACCTGAAAGTGATAATTCAGTACTGCACCCGGTGCAACCTCCGCGGGAGGCAGTCCTTGCGTAAGAGAAACCCCAGGCAATGGGATGCCATCACGCAGCACACTGTTGGGCAGAAGTGAAGTCTCAGGAGAAAGCGGGTCCACCACACGGACAATTGCCGTGCGGTTTCCCGTATTCATGATTTCAATCTGATAAGTCAGCGACTGGCCCAGAACAGCTGTTGTTACATTGCAACTTTTGCTTACTTTGATTCGGGGGCCAATCCATGGCGTAACTACCGTGTTGGAATAAGCCACCTGTTCCAGTTCAGTCATACCCGAGCTGAATCGAACCAGGGACTGATTCTTTAACCAGTGGGACAACGTACCTGGAATTTCGCTCATATCACCACAACCTCTACATTAAATGTAACTGTAGTAGACGCTCCGGCAGCAATGGAACCCAGTGTGATACCTGTATTCGGATTACCTGTCGGTCTCGCCACCCCATTCACTACCACACTTCCCGGCACAAAGACAGTTCCGGCGGGTACAGGGTCAACCATGACAACATTGTTCACTGTCTCTATACCGCTATTGGTTACCACTACTGTATACGTGATTACATCACCGACGACAGCATCAATAGCACTGGTGCTTTTGACAACAACGACATTCGGAGCCGATACAGGAATAATAAGTACATTAGACGATACCGTTCCAGTCAATACACGTCCGTCTGGTGGACTGAATGTATAACTCGCGACAGCTTGGTTGCTCAGTTGCTGATTTTGCGGCAGTGAATCGACCGTAACCCCTAGGGTGACCGTTACATTCACAGAGCCGCCAGGAGGAATGTTGCCTACAAGGATACCTGTTTCAGGGTTGGCACCTGGCTGCGGCACACCGTCGATCAGAACACTGTTCGGTAGCAGCACGGTCCCCGTCGGGATGTTATCGGTTAATGTAAGATTCGCAACCAGATTACCGCTGTTGTTAATTGTTAATGAATACACGATGTCGTCACCAATCGTAGCATTCGAGGTGCTTGCTGTTTTGGAAACTGTGATAATCGGCTGATAGATCGGAGTAACAATGATATTGGAATACGCCGCTCCAGAGAACACACCTGATGTAAAGCTTACAGAGGATTCACTGCTGACTTGCGGCGGTGTCGGAAGTGAGTTGACACGAACAGCATAAGATACCGCAATCGATTCTCCAGGAGCCAAGGTACCTAGTGCAATCCCGAGTGCAGGGTTCGCTAAAGGACGAGGTGTACCATTAACCAAGACACTCCCTGCAACAAAAGTGGTCGCCGGGTCAATGGGATCCGTTAGAACGATGTTGTTAACCGGGTCAATGCCGCTGTTGGTGACAACCATCTCATACACAATCGTGTCGCCTACGACGGCATCTGTTGATGTTGTTGTTTTCACGACGGTGACATTGGGTGCTGATACTTGAATAATTAGTGTGTTCGATGTAAGGCTTCCGCCAAGCGTTCTTCCATCCGGTAGCGTGTAAGTAAAGGTAGCTGACGCTTGATTCGTGATGGACTGGCTCACGGGCAGTGTTGTAATAACAATTGAAAAGGTGACGATGGTCGTGGTTGATACCACACCAAGAGAAATACCTGAAGCAGGGTCAGCACCAGGCGCCGAGGTTCCGTTAATAATGACACTATTCGGTACAAATTCTGTACCGGCAGGAATGGTATCTGTCAGTGTTACCGTAGCACCATAGTTTCCCGTATTCGTGACAGCAATGCTGTAGATGACGGTGTCACCTACCGTGGCAATGGCTTGATCTCCCGTTTTAACCGCAGCCAGGATCGGCTGGTATACCGGGGTTGAGACTATATTGGAGAACGTTGTAGCAGAAAAAGCTCCTGACGTAAAACTTACTGTTGATTGATTGTTCAAAACAGCCGTCGCCGGCAGACTTGTAACACTCACACTAAATACAACGGTTACGGTGACTCCAGGTGCAATGGAACCCAAGGAAATGCCCGTGGAGGGATTTGCATTCGGACGTAACACTCCATCCACAAAGACACCACTTGGCGCGAAGACTGTACTCGCTGGCAAAGCATCCGTAAATATGACATTGCTGACATTGGCAATACCATTGTTAGTCACTGTAATGCTGTACGTTACGATATCGCCTACAGATGCGGCTGTGGACGTTGTTGATTTAACAACAGCCACGTCGGGTGCAGACACCGGAATCATCAGAACATTAGACAACACTCCTCGGGTAATACTTCTTCCATCTGGCAATGTGAATGACAATACAACTGAAGCCTGGTTCACGAGTTGTTGCGGACTTGGGAGCGTCTCAACCACAACGGAAAATGTAATGGTTGTAGTTGCTCCTGCAGCTACATTCCCTGCTGGAATGCCTGTTGCCGGAGTGGCGGCTGGCAGTGGCTGCCCGTTGACAATAACACTATTCGGCACAAACACGGTGCCCGCTGGCAAATTGTCTGTCAGATTAATCTGCGCTCCGTAATTCCCTTGATTATTCACACTGATGGTATAGCTAACCGTATCTCCTACAGTCGCATTCTGTGTGCTGGCCGTTTTCTGTGCTGTTAATACAGGTTGAAATACGGGTGTTAACACCGTATTCGAAAACGTTGTACCTGAGAATGTTCCGGAGGTGAAGGTGATGGTTGATCGATTACTCAGCTGATTGTTTGGAGGAATATCATTCACACGAATACTAAACGTAACGGTTGCTGTTGCGCCCGGCGCGAGGGTGCCCAGCGGTATTCCCCCTGATGGACTTGCCGCCGGTTCTGATACACCGTTTACTGTTACACTGCCCGTAACAAATGAACCTCCCGATGGAATAGGGTCTGAAAACTGCACACTGTTCACGGGTGCAATACCACTGTTCGTCACCAATACGGAATAAACGACCGTGTCACCCACAGTAGCGGCTGTAGATGTCGTGCTTTTAACCACACTTACATTAGGGGATGAGACAGGGAAAGCAAGTGTGTTGGACGTTGCTGTTCCTGTCAACGTTCGTCCGTCGGGTGGTGTAAAAGTAAACGTTGATGATGCAAAATTACTAAGTTGCTGCGGGGATGGCAAGGAATCCACAACAACCGCAAATGTGACAATTGCGGTTGCACCCGCCGCTACAACACCTACTGGAATGCCAGTGCCAGGGGTAACTCCCGGCTGTGGAACACCTGAGACAACCACACTGTTGGGCACAATGGTCGTCGCTGCCGGGATGGTGTCCGTGACAGTAACATTCGCCTGAAGGTTACCCGTGTTACTCACCGTGACGGTATAAACAACGGTATCTCCCACGGTAGCATTTATCGTGTTTGCCGTTTTAACAAGAGCAATCTGCGGCTGTATCACAGGAGTCTGCGTTGTATTCGAAGATGATGAACCCGAAAAGGAGCCAGAAGTAAAGCTGACCGTCGACTGATTGTTAATCTGCGAAGGGATCGGCATAGTTATCCTCACCTCAAAAGTTACGGTTACTTCAGCTCCTGGAGCCAAAGTACCGATTGGAATGCCGGCGGTCGGATTGGAGAGCGGTGATGCAACGCCGTTCACCAGGACACTTCCGGGTATAAATGGGGTGTTCGAAGGCAGCGGATCGATAAACACAACATTGTTGATACCAGTTGTTCCATTATTTCGAATCACAGAAGTATAACGGATGACATCCCCTGACACCGCGTAATCAGCGTTGTCACTTTTAACAACGCTGACATTAGGCAAGGACACCGGGATGGTGACCGTATTGGATGAAACAAAACCTGCAATGACTCTTCCACTTGGTAGGGTGTAGCTGTATGAGGCCACAGCTTGGTTAATCAACTGTCTTGGATCAGGCAGACTTGTGACAGTTGCAAGGAAAGACAACGTCACAGATGCTCCGGCAGCCAATGTTCCCAGATTGATTCCTGTATTAGGGCTAACACCTGGAGTTGGATTCCCGTTAATCAATACGCTATTTGTAACAAATATTGCTCCGGCAGGAACCGGATCGGTTAGTGTAACCAGTGCCGGGATGTTACCAGTGTTCGTAATCTGGACATTGTAATTGAAGGTGTCTCCCACGGTCAGACTCGTTGTACTTGCCGACTTCACCACTTGAATGACCGGTTGATAGATCGGAGTGTTCACCGTTACTGATGAAGACACACCATTGAAGCTACCCGATGTAAAAGCAGCACTTGCTCTGTTGGTTACTACACCCGATGCAGGAACAGCAGTAACCCTCGTTTGATACGTCACCGTTACACTCGTGGAACTATTCAGTGTTCCAATAGCGATTCCGGCAACTGGACTTGCATTACGTTGCACCGCTCCGTTGACTGTGACACTGCCTGGTATGAATTCTGAACCTGTAGACGGCGTATCCGAAAGGATCAGATTCTGCACAGCATTTGTTCCTGTATTCGTAAGGACAACCGTATAGGTTAGAGCATCTCCAACGGTAGCATCTGTCGTATTCACGGTTTTGGATATGCTGATATTGGGTGCTGAAGCAGCTACACGTACAATATTCGAGAGTGAGCTGCCAGACAGATTACGCCCGCTTGGCAGATGGTACGTATAGGAAGCTGTGCCCTGGTTCTCCAGAACAGGCGGTGAAGGTAATGATACAAGTGTGGCACGAAATACCACAGTCGCAGTTCCTGAAGGTGCAAGCGTTCCTAATGTAATGCCAGTCAGCGGACTTGTTCCAGGTCTTGCGGTGCCGTTAACCGTTACCGAATCGGGTACATATGTCAGCCCAGCCGGAATGGTATCTGTTACATTAACTTGTGCGGCAATATTTCCTGTGTTGCTGACAACGAGTGTGTAAGCAAGCTGATCCCCCAGCGTTGCATTCGTTTGACTGGCCGATTTGATGATGTTAATCACAGGTTGATACACAGGGGTTGTTATGGAATTTGAATTCGAAATACCAGTAAATGCACCTGAACTGTAAGAAACAGAAGCCCGGTTAAGCAGTGATCCGCCCGTAGGCACGGATTGCACAATCACCTGAAAAGTCACCGTTGCGGAAGTCGCAGCATTTAATGTTCCCAGAGCGATCCCACTTCCCGGATTAGCCGACGGTACACTCGTGCCCCGAACTGTCACACTTCCGGGAACAAAACTCAATCCCGACGGAAGACTATCCGCCAGGATCACATTGCTGATCGGCTGTATGCCCCCGTTCGTTGTTACCACCGAATACGTGAACGTTTCTCCCACTGCAACATCCGTGACCGTTGCTGTTTTGAACACGTTAACATTCGGCAGAGTTACCGGGATGGAGAGAGTATTGGATGCAGCCGTCCCTGTGATGGTCCGTCCGTCTGGTGAGTTAAACGAATATGTCGCTGTTGCCTGGTCAACCAGAGTAGGCGGTGTAGGCAAGTTGGTCACCAGTACTTGGAACGTAATCGTGGTCACACTTCCTGCAGCCAGTGTACCTAAATTTACGCCTGCAGCTGGATTCGCTCCTGCAACAACCGTTCCATTCACACGGAAACTGCCAGCTACATAAGTACTACCCGCTGGAATATTATCAGCAATCGTAACATTTGCTCCTACATTTCCTCCGTTGGTTACCTGTAACGTGTAAGTCACTTGATCGCCCACCGTGGCATTGGTTGAATTAGCAGATTTCACGATCGACAGGTTCGGCGAATAGACAGGAAGAGTTGAATTATTAGAAGGTATGACACCACTAATGATGGGACCTCCGGCAACACTCTGAAAAGTAAATGCGGCATTCGCGGAATTGACGAGTTGCAAAGTGCTTGTATCGTTTGTAATCTGAGCACGGTAAGTGACGACAACACTGCTGTTCAGGGCCAAAGATCCTAAAGGTATCCCTGATATCACATCCAGTGTCGGCCTTGACACACCACCTACCGTGATGCTACCAGGTACAAAGGTTAAACCGGCAGGTAGCGTATCCGACAGAACCACACTGGCTGCACTAGCTGATCCACCATTCGTAATGGTAGCTGTATACGTGACAGTATCCCCTGCTACGGCCCCCGTTGCTGTAAATGACTTCGCGACGGTAATCCGCGGTGCGTTAATATCGACTTGTATGGCATTTCCATTCACGATGTACGCATCACCAGAGGTGGTTAGTGTTAAGACGGCCGAAGACTGATTGTTAATCAGCCTTGCGGAAACATCCACATTCGTGATATCCCAGCCCTGACGCCCACCGACAATATTCGTCCCTGGTGCTCCATTGATCTGATTACGGGTTCCAAACGTTCCTGTTGTATTCAGTGCCCCTGTATCACCGTTAATCTGTGACGCAAAAAAATTGGCCGCCAGATTGTTTGGCCCAGACAATGCAACTGAAGTTGCGGAAGTCGCTCCGAATAACGCCTGATCTCCTGTCCGGTTTGCATCCCCCTCCTGCGCACTGAACAGCGCCCTACCTCCTAAGGCTCCAGAAACTGGCGTTGCAAAGCCGGTAAGAGTGGTAACAACTGGCGCTGAAGAGGCTTGAACCAGTACCCCTCCCGCACGTAGGGACATGTTTCGGAAAGGCAAATTGCCATTTTGAAATATGACGCCCAGTGTCCAACCCGCATGGTTGGCTGTAGCATCATTGGTGATCACAATCGTGCCCACGACCCCACCGGTGACATATGTACCTGCTCCCCCATTTTGCACAAGAGCGGTGACGTTAGCCGAGCGAACATACCCCGCTGCATTGTTGCCAAGGTCAAACTGATTATATGTGGCCGGGTCTGGCGTAACACTGAACGTGCCCGCAGGGGTGGTAAACGAAACCGGATTATTGATTGCGGAACTCAGATTGACCGTACCATTGATATAACTTCCGCCCCAGATCAACTCCGCATAAAGAACCGTACTTCCTGCTGGCAGCACCAGAATCGCTGCTGAGCTGCTGCTCTGGAACAGGCTGGTTGTCCCTGCAGGATACGTCCCGAAAGTAGAAGCTGTATTGATCGTTGTAAATCCTCCGATACTGTCTTGTGTTCCCGGCACCCCTGCCGTTTCGGAACGACTTAGTCCCAGAGTATTACCCGTAAACGTAATTGCTCCTGTAGCGTTGACGGTTGAACGAACGACAAGAGGAATGGATTTCACCTCCCCTTCAGCAAAATAAGAATCCGCTAATAGAGCCTGTTATCAGTCTATGAGGCAGAATCAGGAAATTTGTATGTCCACTTCCGAAAGTTTGGATATCCTCTGGATTATTATGTAAGGTTTATTATCATGTTTAAAATTTTATCTCTTGCGTTTTGCCGATTGTATCTTATAATCAACATATACGAGAGTAATCTGTCGTATCATTTTGATGCAGTCAGCGGTGATATATGAACAGTCCTTCAGAGCATAGCAGCCATATTCCAAGAGAGTATGAGATCAAGCATTCCAATTGGTTACGTAAAATGCTTCATGCTTATTGGGTCGTTGTTATCGTACATTTCTTTGTTCAAATTGCTTGTTATCTTTTTTTGAAATATGATCGCGCCCCCCTGGATTTCATCGTAAACGTTTTGTTTTGGCCCACAGCTCTAGCTGCTTTTTGCATTTTACTCACCAGTTACATGGATCGAAAATTTCCTTCCTGTTCGTTCTATACGATGTCCGTTACCAGTACAGTGATCGCCTGGACCATCATTCATGTAAATTATGACATTCGGATTATGCCAGCCATATGTCTATTGCCGATCTTTGCCTCTGTTTTGTTTTTTGACAGCAGGCGTGTTTGGTTCATTTATTCATTACAAATGGCAGGCTATGGTCTGCTTCTAATCGATCCGGCTTATCGCGCATATCTTAGCTCGTTCGACATGGTTTCTATTCCGGTATTCCTGATCCTGGCCACCTATGTGGCACAAATTATTGTAACCAGCGGGGTCGAAGTACTGGACGATTTGCAGACAAGCATGAACGCCAAGAAAGACCTTATCGTACGAAATGCCATTATCGCCAAACAGTCCAAAACAGACGGCTTAACCAACCTTTATAATCAAAGTTCGTTTAAAGATTATTACGAAAAGGCATTTGAGTACGCTAATTTAGGAATGAGTCTGCAATTGGCGCTAATTGACATCGATGATTTTAAAGTTGTCAATGATACGTATGGTCACCGTGTAGGCGATATTATTTTGGAAAAGGTATCTTTAATCATTCAGGAGAGCATTACGGCAAGTGATATTGCTGCAAGGTATGGCGGCGAGGAATTTGCTTTGTTAATGTTTGAACAATCTTTCGAGCAGGCGTATGATCTGGTTGAACTTATCCGGCAAAAAATTTCACTGATGGGCCACCTTGAACTCGAAGGGTCATCCATTACCGTAAGCATTGGTCTGAAGGGATACAACCTTGATGTGAGCAAAGACAAATTGTTTGAAGACGTGGATGCTTGCTTGTATGCTGCGAAACGTACGGGTAAAAACAAAACGGTAACGTCACTGGTTCTCGCCTGACTATTCACGAGCCAGTAATACAAAAAAGTTGTGTTTTATACGCCGATAACCCGGCGTACAACACAACTTTTTTTAATACGAACCCGCCTGTTTTTCGAACGTCATTCTTTCATTCGCTATGCTTCTGCCCATTCCCAGCGATGGCGATACTGCTCCAGCCTTGGATGCATTTCTCCGGGCTGACCGTCAATGATTAGCCGCAATTCCTTGATCCAGTCTGTAAAAGAGTCAAAAGATGCCCACTGATTAGCCATCTCGGTGGTCATGTACAGAAAAAGAGGAGCTGGATATTCAGCTTGAATATGTCGCAGGACTGTGTCTATAGGGGTATACTTTTTTCGTTTCCCCTCCAGTCCCTCTACCCGTATCGGTAAAGACGAGTGATCGTGTCTCCATTCATGAAGGCGGTCGGCTCTTTTGTGATACGGCTGAACCGTATCTCGGCTCATTCGCCTCACCGTGCTCTCATGTAATGGATAGAGCACCAGCTGTTTAAAGGCTCGCGTATTCATAATGCCTGCTGCCCGTTCTAGCTGTTCGTCCGTCACATTCTGGAACGAGTCGTAAAAGATCAGTGTTCCCTTGCGGCTGGGTGTAACAGGCTCATAACCAAAGGGCACGTTAGCGTATTTTCCAGACATACTCTCCCCTCCTCTCTGTTTCTGTCATCATCAATCCACATCTGAATGCTTAATAACTTCATACCATCATATATTTATTATATGCTATTCCTTCTCATCCAACTCGGAATAAAATGTCACTCTGTTCTTGCCCGAACGTTTGGAACGGTACAGTGCTTCATCGGCCATTCGAATAATATCACTTGGATTGTTGCTATTCGTCGGATATTCCGCTCCGCCAATACTGCAGCCAATATGAACTCGCTCATACTCAATAATAAATGGTTTGTTCAAACTTTGAATAATATCTTGCGCATACTGGATCGCTTCCTGCCTCGGATCATCTCCGATAGACCGAAGTACAATGAGGAATTCGTCACCGCCAAGCCGTACCGTTATACCGTCCTCATGACTTAGTGCTGTAAGACGCTGAGCAACCTTTTGCAGCAAAATATCACCCGTCTGATGTCCCAGCGAATCGTTAACACTTTTGAACCCGTCCAGATCCAGATAGAGAAAAGTCAACGTATGATCTTCACTTTCCATCTCCAGCGACTCCTCAAGATATTGTTCAAGCGCTGTTCGATTTTTCAATCCGGTCAGCTGGTCATATTGTGCCAGATTCTGCATGACAACCAGTTCAGAGTCTTTATTCATAATTGATGATACCATATTGCGCAGTGATCGTGACAATGCCTCAATTTCCTTTAACCCTTTGGTCTCAGGAATGTCAATATTCTCTCCTGCACTAAGACGATCTGCTACACGGGTTAGTCGAACGAGAGGAGCCGAGATTACTCTGGAAAGAAGCCAGCCAATCGGTGCAAACAACAGCATCACAACGATGCCAGCGCATATGTTAAACCACTTTAGATCAACAACAGATGAATAGGCCTCCGCTTTACCCTGACGAATGATGATTGTCCAGCCCAACCCTGGATAATCTTTATATCCCTGACTATAGGCCAGCCCGGTGACATATTCCTTACCATCCGGCCACTTTTCAGTGGACCAGCCGCTCTTGCTGTTTCGGCGTTCTCCTATTCCCTCCAGTGCAAGTGGCTTACCCACCAAATCTTTGGGGCCAAGAAGCACGGTATGCTCTTTTTTGCTAATGATAAAGAATTCAATATCCTTCTCCTCACGTTGTAAGGGAACGAGCACGGAAGCCTCCATTTCCTTGGCCCACGCCCAACTGAGATGTGCTGCTAATACACCTCGAATCTGTCCTTGACTGTCCTTAAGCGGGAAGCTGATATCCACAAATTGCAATGGCTCTCCCGATGGATTAGGTAGCAGTTTCGCCAACAGCACAGCATTATGTACATCTCCGATAAACTTGCCCTTCAATCCCTCCTGAAACACAGGTCTTTCCGATAAATTTTTGCCCATAAGAATTCCGTCTGTCGCAGCTAACACTTCTCCTTGTGGATCCATGAATCCAACCCAGGAAAATGAGGGAAAGCTATTTTGCAACTGATCCAGCAGCAATTGGATATCTGCGGGGTTAAATTGATCATTCATGGATGCCATGTTGCCTAAAAGATTCATTTCACCAGAACGTGAGTACATGAAACGATCCAACTTGTCCACGGTTTGTACAGCCGTCCCTTCAAGGGAATGACCAATCTCGGTTTCCACCTCATCAAATGATTTTTGGCTGAAAATATAGCCAATGGTTAAGATAACAAACAGAGATAACACAGCAAAAATGACGGTGAGCACCGTTCTAAGTTTAAATGACATCATTCCTCCTGCACATACGGTGAACCGCTCATACAATCTCACCCGTCTACAGCTCCATGCTGCATTAATGATAAGAAATAGCTCTCACTTATTTTGAACTATATCGGCATAATTCATTGCTTTTTTTATATATGTGTCCATACAAAATTTACCCAAAAACCGACCGAGTTTCTTCTATTCAAAGAATAGTCACGATTCTGTATATACAAACTTGGGTTATGTAATAGAGAGAGCAAGCAAATCCTTAGAGGATTGCGCCTGTATGTCCACATAGAGAATGACTAGAAAATAAACATTGGGGGTGTAATTATTTGAGCCTGCTTCACGTTGCTGTTATTTTGCCTTTTGCAGCTGGCATTCTTCTTGCCTTGTTACACAGACTCTTTCGTAAAATTCACTTAGGATGGGCGGTACTGCTTGTACCGACGTCGTTATTCGTTTATTTTGCAAGCAAGATCTCTGCTGTGTCTCAGCGTCAACCGGTATCCGGTCATATTCCCTGGATTCCGTCCCTCGATATCGGATTTAATCTATTTTTGGACGGACTCAGTTTACTGTTAACACTGTTGATTAGCGGAATTGGTGTACTTGTTGTCTTCTACTCTATTTTTTATATGAGCAAAACAGAGGCGTTAAACCGCTTCTATCTCTATCTGTTAATGTTTATGGGAGCTATGCTTGGTGTTGTATTGTCAGACAACATGATCGTCCTGTATGCATTCTGGGAACTGACCAGCATTACATCATTCCTGTTGATCGCCTTCCATTACAAACGCAAAGCTTCGACATCTGGCGCACAAAAATCGTTCCTGATTACGGTTTTTGGCGGATTCGCCATGCTTGCCGGATTCATGCTTATGTACCTGATGACAGGCACGTTCAGCATCCGTACAACCATTACCAATTGGGGTCATATTCAGGATAGTCCATTGTTTCTGCCAGCTCTGGTTCTGATCCTGATTGGAGCGTTCACGAAATCAGCACAATTCCCGTTCCACATCTGGCTACCTGATGCTATGGAAGCTCCAACACCAGTGAGTGCGTATCTGCACTCCGCCACCATGGTCAAAGCCGGATTGTATGTTGTTGCCCGTTTCACACCGATTTTCGGTGGACAGGGACTCTGGTTCTGGCTTGTAACAGGTGTAGGATTACTCACTTTGGGTTACGGATCATTTCTAGCCGTTAAGAAAAATGATCTCAAGGCCATTCTCGCCTATTCGACAATCTCACAACTCGGTCTGATTATGTCCCTCTTCGGGATTGGATCTGCTGCTCTCTATTTCGGATATGGCGAATCTTCTACAATGTACACCGTAGCCATTACCGCTGCACTGCTCCATCTATTCAACCACGGTACGTTCAAAGCCGCACTATTTATGGTAGCCGGCATTATCGATCACGAGACAGGTACACGGGATATTCGCAAGCTGGGCGGGCTGGCCGCATTCATGCCCATCACATTCAGCCTGGCGCTCATCGGTTCACTAGCTATGGCCGGCATCCCGCCGTTTAATGGGTTCCTCAGTAAGGAATTATTCTTTCAAGCGATGGTACAAATTACCGATCTCCGTGTCTTTGGATTAGGCTCATGGAGTATTCTGCTGCCTGTCATCGCATGGCTTGCCAGCGTTTTCACATTGATCTATGCTCTCATTTTCGTGTTCAAAACATTCCTCGGTCGTAGCCGAAGTGAGCTGCCTGCCGAGAAATTACATGAAGCGCCAGTCGGGTTGCTCATCCCACCGCTTGTTCTGGGTGTGCTGGTCATCGGTTTTGGACTCTTTCCGGATCTATTATCCGGGTCACTAATCGAACCCGCCATGGCTGCCGTTCTCCCTTCCCTACTCCATGGGAATGAACGCTTTGATGTACATTTCTCACTATGGCATGGCTGGACTCCCGAATTGTTCATGACCATCGGTGTTGTTATTCTCGGGGTCATGCTCTACAAGTTGCTGCCACGATGGAGGAATATTTATGAACACTACCCGCAAGGGCTGACAATTAACAACATGTATCATGTAGTTCTGGACAACGTACAGCACTTTGCACGTAAATGGACAGAAGCCTATATGAATGGCTCTGTCCGTAATTATCTGGTCTATATTTTCTCATTCACCGTTGCCTTGCTTGTCTACGCTTTCTTCCGCTCCGGAGAAAATATTACGTGGAATGTGCAGGATAATGCACCCTACTCATTCTACGAAGTTGTATTGCTGGTGACTCTGATTGCAGCTGCCGTTTCCATACCTTTTGCCAAAAATCGCTTATCTGCGGTCATTATGACCGGAGCTGTCGGTTATCTGGTTACCTTGCTGTTTGTTCTGTTCCGGGCACCGGATCTGGCCCTGACGCAGATGATTGTGGAGACGGTCTCCGTTGCACTGTTCCTGCTCTGCTTCTATCATCTGCCTGAGTTACAACGCGGCAAGTCAAGTCCCCGTTATCTCACGGTCAATATGATTGTCGCCATTTCGGTAGGGGTTGTCATGACATTCGTCGCTCTTGCTGCAAGCGGAACAGCATCCTTGGACAGCATCTCCACATACTTCCTTCAGGAAGCTTACAGTTCAGCGGGTGGTAAAAATGTTGTGAACGTGCTGCTGGTGGATTTCCGTGGCTATGATACTTTATTAGAGATTATGGTTCTTAGTGTGGCATCTCTGTCCATCTACTCCATGATTAATCTGAACCTCGAAGCGAAGGATCTCGGAGCCCGACTGAAATTCCGCAAAAAAGAAGAGAAACAGGACGAAGAACCCGAGCTTGATGATGAGGCGGATAACACCAAAAAATATGGTAATCGCGAGCGTAGTACATTGTCCTGGGACACGGTTCCTTTGCAAAGTAATGACGTTTTGCTGCAAACCACGACGAAAGTGGTTGTATTTATCATTCTGACCTTCTCGATGCATCTGTTCTTTGCCGGACATCATAATCCAGGTGGTGGTTTCATCGGTGGCCTCGTCACAGCAGCTGCCCTGGTGCTTATCGCTCTGGCCTTCAGCACCGATACGATACGTAAAGCACTGCCGATCGATTTTCGGACTTTAACCGCCATCGGTTTGGGTATAGCCTTGCTCACCGGTGCAGGTTCATTCCTGTTCGGTGTACCCTTCCTCAGCCAGACGTTCGGATATTTCGAACTGCCACTGCTGGGTGAAACGGAGCTGGCTACAGCCATGCTGTTTGATCTAGGCGTGTACCTCGCTGTGCTAGGCGTCACCATGACTATCATTTTACAGATCGGGGAGGATCGTTGATATGGAAATATTGATGTGTGTGGCCGTAGGTATTTTGTTTGCGGTTGCCGTCTTTTTAATCTTGTCACGGAGCCTGCTCCGTATCGTACTTGGCATGTCGATTCTGACACATGGGGTGCATCTGCTATTAATTACGATGTCACGTCTCAAAACAGGCGCACCCCCACTGCTTGGAGAAATGGCCGAAAAATACGTCGATCCTCTTCCCCAAGCCTTGATTCTAACGTCTATTGTTATCAATTTTGGACTGACCGCCTTCTTCTTTGTGCTTTCGTATCGATCTTATCTCAAGCTCAAAACGGACGATATGGAAGAAGTAAGGAGGCGTCCATATGAATAATCTGGTCGTTCTGCCGATCTTGCTTCCACTGATCACAGGTGTTATCGCGCTGTTGTTTTTCCGTAACATAAACTTACAGCGTGTTGTAAGTGTTATTGGTCTTTTGGCATCAGCTACGGCCTCTACGTTCCTTATTACACATGTAGCGCACTCCGGTGTCTTAACCCTTAATATGGGTGGATGGAAAGCTCCTTACGGAATTGTGCTTGTGGCCGATATGGTCGCAGCCCTGCTCGTTGTAGCGGCTTCAATTATCGCGCTAGCTTGTCTGCTCT
Source organism: Paenibacillus amylolyticus (assembly GCF_051136285.1). GTDB lineage: Bacteria > Bacillota > Bacilli > Paenibacillales > Paenibacillaceae > Paenibacillus > Paenibacillus amylolyticus_F. The sequence continues at coordinate 941,745 of NZ_CP194938.1, forward strand.
ATGCTTTTCGAAGCATCAACAAAGAACGGGAGCAGCATCACTTTTATCCCTTCTTTCATTTTTTGATCGCAGGCGTGAACGCCTCTTTCCTGACCGGTGACTTGTTTAATCTGTTTGTCAGCTTTGAATTAATGCTGATCTCTTCATACGCGCTCATTGTGCTTGGAGGCACAGAAAGACAATTGCGTGAGACAATCAAATATGTACTCATTAATATTGTGTCCTCCGCCTTATTTGTAGCTTCCATCGGTTTCTTGTATTCCATTACGGGTACGCTGAATATGGCCGACTTGTCGGTTCGTATTGCCGAGATTGGACAGAGCGGAGTAGTCACGTTGATTGCGGTTCTTTTCCTGATCGTATTCAGTATTAAGGCCGGTTTGTTCCTGTTCTTCTGGTTATCCGGCTCGTATGCAGCACCACCTGCTATTGTTACGGCACTGTTCGCAGGTTTGCTCACCAAGGTTGGTTTGTATGCCATTGTGCGGACATTCACGTTGATCTTCTATCATGACCCGGACTTCTTCAATGCCTTAATTGGCTGGATGGCTGGTGCAACGATGATTCTGGGTGTTGTCGGTGCGATCTCGTATCGTGATGTGAACAAAATTCTGATCTATAACGTTGTAGCCGGAGTAGGTTTCGTTGCCTTCGGGATGGCGGCTGCCAGCCGCACTGCTCTGGAAGGGCTGCTATTTTATATGCTACATGACATGTTGATCAAAACACTGCTTTTCCTGCTCGGCGGTGCTCTTATTGCTGTGGCTGGCACATCCAGACTCGACAACATGGGTGGATTGATCCAACGTTATCCCATGCTGGGATGGATGTTCTTCATCAGTGCACTCGCGCTTGCAGGTCTGCCTCCATTCAGTGGATTCCCTGGAAAACTAATGCTCTTTGAGGGCGGCCTGGAGGCCGGATTATATGGTCTGACCGGGATCGCCGTGCTCTCTAGTCTGCTCATGCTGTATTCGGTGCTTCGCATCTTCATTCAGGCGTTCTGGGGTGAACCTCCTGCGGGGATGGCAAGACGTCCTTACGCGGTGAACGGACTACTGATTCCTGCCGGAATTCTGTTTGCTTTCATCATCGTCATGGGTCTGGGTGCTGAAGGCATGTTCCAGCTAACTTCCCGCGCAGGCGATATTCTGCTTCACCCCCATATTTATATTGATGCCGTATTGAAGGAGTAGATGTCTATGGCCTTTCAAATTGTACTCAATCTTATCATTACCTTTGTCTGGATGTTTCTGAATAATACCTGGAATGGTGTTGGTTTTCTCGTTGGATATATGCTCGGACTGCTCTTGATCGGAGGTATGCGGCGTTTCTTCCCGCAGCGCTTCTACATCGTTCGGGTCTGGGCCATCCTCAAGCTGATTGGGCTGCTGTTCAAAGAACTTGTTCGAGCGAGCATCGAGGTTATTCGTGAGATTGTTAAACCACGACTTGATATTCGCCCTGGGATTTTCACGTATCGCACACAACTATCTTCGGATTGGGAAGTTACCCTGCTCTGTCTGATGATCTCCTTAACGCCGGGGTCACTGCCGCTCGAAATCTCGGGCAATCAGCGCAAGCTTTTTATTCATGCACTGGATATCAAGGATGAAGAGAAACTGCGAAATGATATCCAGAATACGTTTGAAAAAGCAATCATGGAGGTGACACGTTAATGTTATCCTCACTGTTATTTATTTCCCTGCTCATTCTGTCACTGGCAATTCTGACCTGTCTGTACCGCGTTCTTCGCGGGCCTTCCATGGCTGACCGAATTACGGCACTTGATACCATCGGAATCAATGTCATCGCCATCGTAGCTGTACTCTCCATGATGCTGCAGACGCAAGCTTATCTGGATATCATTTTGTTAATCGGCATCCTTGCTTTTCTAAGCACGGTGGCATTTGCACGATATATTGAACGAGGGGCGGTGTTCAAAAATGAAGGAGATCGTTAGCGGCACCGCTGAAACGGCGATTGGACTACTCGTGCTGCTTGGTGCCCTGCTCAGTGCGCTCAGTGCCTTCGGACTTCTTCGCCTGCCCGATGTATATCTAAGAGCCCATGCTGCTACCAAAAGCATGACACTTGGCGTGTTTTGTGTGCTAAGCGGTGCCTTTTTCTTCTTTTGGTATTTCGACAACTATATTAGCGCTCGCCTGTTACTGGGTATACTGTTTGTGTTCATCACCGCTCCTGTTGCGGGACATCTGAACGGCCGTGCCGCCTATCGTACCGATGTGCCTCTATGGGAGCAAAGTGTACAGGACGAACTGGAACCGTTGCTGAAAGGCAAAAAGATGAATCACGAAGAGAAGGACATGATGGAGTAGCTTATATAAGCTGAATCAAGAGGTTTACACGGAACACTCCGATGACAGAATAACCTTCCGATCGCTGTTATCCCCGGATTTTTTTGATTCCCTTTTCCAAAGGGGAAAATCCGGTGATAAAGGCGAAGCGTATGCTTCCGATGTTAGCTTTCTTTCAGAAAGCTTTTAGCTTCGCTTATTCAGGTTTTTTCTGTCCTCTCCGCGAATAATTCAACTTATATAGTGGCGAATAACGAATATACAGTAAATAAAATCCCCCGGTGGATGAGTCGCTTTGTTAGCGGCTTTCCTCCGGGGGATTTCTGATAGAACCTAAATATTGTTTGGATATTTCTATACGGATAGAACTTACCTATCAAACTACTCTCTTATCAAAAGCCGTTTAAACCTTGGCGTTTCAGATCCGCAGCTACGATACGAGCAAGCTGCGCTGCGCCTTGTCGGTTCGGATGCAAGCTATCGCCATTCATGTACAGCGCCAGTGTAGCTGCTTGCCTAATAGAAGTGAAGTAAGCGGAGCTGAGCTTGTTCAGATCGACGAGAGTAACCCCCTCTTCCTGAGCCAACGCTCGCGTAGACGCATTATACCAACGGTTTTCTGCTTGATGCACATTCGCCGAATTAAAGTCCGTTGCCCGGCCCTGTGGTGTGGAGAGAATTACTGTCGCCCCTTTACTTTTCGCCTGTTGCACCATATTTCGCATAATTTCTTTGAACTGTGCCTCGGTTGTATTGTTTTTGGCATTGGTATCGTTAATTCCGAGCTGTAGGATGAAATAATCACCCGGCTTAATATATTTCAGAATCGCTTCCATCTGACCATCATCACGGAAACCTCTGGCAATCTGCCCGCTAGTAGCCATATTACGAACCTGGAAGGTAGCATTGTTTACATAGGACGGGAACAGTTGCCCCCAGCCTCCCTGCACGCTGCTGCCGAGCGGGTAATAGTTACATACCGTTGAGTCTCCACCAATATAGATCGTCCGATTCGTGACCGGCTGATTGGACAGTTTTCGAATTTCAAGGGCACTTAGCGTGAATGTGGTACCTGCCTTGCCTTCTGTCACCAGCAGATTCAGCTGACCATCCGTCACTGGAATCTGGAATTGATCGGTGGCGCCGTTACCTGTCATATTCATGATCTGGTATACCCCTTCTGCTGCTACACTGGCTCTGGCAGTGTTACCCAGAGTCACTTTGACCTCGTACAGACCATTCGAAAGATCGACATTAAAGGTATTATCACTTTTCGTACCAAATTTCAGAAACTGAACAGCATCACTTCGAACACCGCTGCCTGATGCGGAGACATTCTTCATATTAACAGGTGTGTTAAACCCGTAGCCCCTTGCAGCTGTATAGGCGGTTGATGCAGAAACTCCAGTATACCCATTCTCCACTGCACCAGAACCAAAATCAAATTTGTAATGATCGGATGCAGCCTCGGCAACCTCTCCTCCACTACTGCCAAGCCCAACTGCAATCATACTTGTAGCAAGTACAGTACATAACATCATCCGTATAGAAGTTGACCATTTCATCATACAATCCATGCTCCTCCCGAATTTAAAATGATACCGTTTGTATCCATCCGAATGCAGATCATGATGAAATATTACAATGACAATTACAATACCTGTTCAAGCCAATCATAGGCTTTCGCACCGCTAATCTCATGTCCCCCGTCGAAATAATCTGCATCCAGTGCTGGCTTCGCACCAGCATGCTCATAGATTATTTTCAATCGTTCGTGAGCCTCCCGCGCCGAATGAAGCGGAAAAACCAGATCTTCACTTCCAATCTCCAAAAAGAGAGGGCGCGGAGCAATCAGACCGATGATATCCGGCAGCTCTGCTTCCTGCAGAATCCCCGGAATGTAGTTGTCGAGACAATGATTCCGATCCAGAATACTGCCATGAAACGTACTTGCATAACCACTGACCACGACCGCTTTACAACGTTCGTCCAGTGCTGCCGTAAAGGCAGTAACCAGTCCCCCGCCGGAGATGCCCATGCTGCCGATTCGCCCTGAATCCACTTCTGGGCGAGTTGATACATAATCCAGTACACGTATTGTTTCATATACTCGGTGTCCCGCAAGCGTTTGGCCTACCATAAGCAGATGTGCAGCAATCTTGGTACAAGAACTTACGCCCGGTGGTGCCTCTCGATCCTCATCCAGCCTTCTGTCCCCAAACCCAAGCAGCTCTGGAGCAGCAACAACATATCCACGCTTCACAAGAGCGACTGCAAAGTCTTTGTGTAATCCCGGCTCCCCTACCCGCGGTGAACCATCCGGTTCCATACCACAGATTTCCCGACTCCCGTACCCATGACCATGGCAGGCAACAATAGCAGGTCTCTTCATATCGGTAGCGCTTACATGTTCAGGAATCAAAAGATAGATGGGCATCCGTAACCCGGTGTAGGTTGTGATCTCAATCCGCTCCCGGATGTAACCATCACATGGAACACGTTCCAGTACCACAGGGTTCAATGCAACGGGCACCGTTGGAAAATCCCCCAGCCGTTCCTGGACACGTGTACGCAGTTGAGTTTGCCATAACTCCAAGGGTTGATCTACATCATAAGCAGAACGACCGCTAAGATTGGTTTGTTGCTGCAGATAGGCTTCGATTTCGGACATGATTCAGTGTACCTCCTATGTGTGCTGGAATGATGCTAGTGTTGAATTGAAATATTTGGTAACCCTTAACTATTATAGTACTAGAAGTAACATCGTCGCTACCTTTAGTTTACAGCTTCAGACCACTTTTTCAACTTTAAAACAGATAGAGTCATCCATCTCAAAAGGGATATTCCAAACCTGTAATCAGGTTAGAAAATACCCCCTTCTATTTTGCAAGTGTTCGAAGCCTGATCGTCTCAGGGAAGATGCCTGTTAGAATTACATCCGACCCGGCAGCCACCAATTCCATTTTCCCATCAGTTTCATCAGAGACGGGACAAGCACCAGGCGAATCACGGTAACATCAATCAAAACGGCTGCCGTTATCCCAATCCCAAGCTGCCTCACCCCTTCAACTTCGGCAAAAGCAAAAGGAACCGTTACAGCCAGCAAAATACCTGCTGCAGACGTAATTAAACGACCTGTTGAAGCCAAACCTTGTTGAACCGCTGTGTCACTGTCTCCTGTTTGTCTGTACACTTCCTGTATCCGGCTTAACATAAAAACACCGTAGTCCATCGATATGCCGAATACCAGCCCAGCGATGAACACAGGGATCATAATCGCGACGGCTGACGGTTCCAACCCCAGATGTCCCTCGTTAAATACCCATACCAATATACCAAAGGAAGAGGCCAGACTGAGTAAGTTCATCAGAATAGCTTTCAGGGGGATAAGCAGGGAACGAAATGCCATGAGCAACACCAAATAATTGCTTACAACCACAAATACCAACACTTTGGGCAACTGCTGAACAATTTCATGCATAATCTCATCCTCATAAACCACTTCGCCGCCATAACGAATCGGAATGTCGTCTAACACGATCGTTAGGTCATCCACTCTTGCCTTCTGTAGCCAGTCTTCCATCTCATCTGATCCTGATGCTCCGTATACCCCCACCGTTAACCGGATAAATGAATCCGACATGTCCTTTGAAGAGTTGATACTCATCACGCTTGTATCCTCTTTGAGCTTGGTTACTTTATGGTTAACCATCTCCCAATGAGAGGCTGTTAACGGAGATCCCTTTTCCCCAATCATGATATCAACCACCGAAATATGTTCCTGACCAAAATTACGCTGGATTTGTTCTGACGCTTGACGGGATTCCATTCGTGCAGGTAGTGAAGAAACATCGGGAACAGACAAATCCATCCGTGTAACGGGGAACACACACCATAACAGAAGTGTTGTGCCTGCGAGGCCCATCCATACAGGGCGCTTCATAATCATCGTTGACCAGCGGTGCCAGAAACTGCGATCAACCCTCTTATCCTTGACTCTCTGACCTGAAATACCGGATTGGGATACCAAACGACGTGCAAATACGCGTTTCGTATTCAGCGAAAGAATAGCAGGCAACAACGTTACGTTCAACAGAAACGACAGCACCAGAACAATCATAGCCCCTAGTGATACACTTAAAAACATAGGCAGTCTGATCCAGAGCAGACCCAGCAAACCCAAGCACACACATGCTGCCGAGAACAGAACAGCACGCCCCGCTGTGCGTAATGTCCGTTGTAAAAGCTCACGTTGCACCACACTGCCGCGTTCAAAGTCAAACTCGCCTCTACTTGCATAAACATGTTGTAATTCTTCCCTATACCTGCTCAATATAATAAGTGCAAAATCTATGCTAAGCGCCATGCCCACCATTGGAATCACGTTGATAATAAAGTTGGACAGCTCCAGATAATGACCGAGCAGAGACGTTATTCCCATCGCTGTAATGACGGCACTGATCCCCATCATCACGGCAATACATGCCGCATATAGCCCCCGGAATGCAAAACAAAGAACGATTAGAGCAATCGGTAGCCCCACGATCTCTGCCCGTTCCAAATCCCTAAAACTCAATCGATTGACATCCTGTTGCACGACTGTTTTCCCTGTCAATTGCACCGTTCCGGGGAGACGAGTCTCTTGATTCACTTCAAGGAGCTCACGCAGATGCTCCAATGGAAGCTTCATCCGATGAGGTGCAATATCCATATGGAGCAGCGCATAAGCCTGATCTTCACGCAGCATTCTCCCTTGTGTGCTCGTATCCAGAGGAGAGATAACAGAGGATATGGCTGGCAAGGTACGAACAACTGCCAGACGTTCTTGTATCCACGCCCTGAACGCCATCTCAGAAGTATTCGGATGTTTATTAAAAAGCAATACAACCGGATCAGGCGGGGAGCCAAACTCCTGCTCCAATATCCGTTCCACGGCTTGAGCTTGTCCCTTAACCAGCTTCAACCCGTGATCCTGAACCATGTCAGGCAGCTTCCAGGCCCATACGGCTGACATCCCGATGATAAACAGCCAACAAAGTATTATAAACCGCGGATATCGGCTGATGAAGGCAGCCAGGCTCCGATATCCCATACCCAAGCTCCTCTGCATATAAATTGAATTTCTTAATTATGACCAACACCATAAGATGTGCTCTTAGTAGTACAAGTCTATTCATGACCAAACATGATTATGTTTGTAATGAAACAAAGACAAATAACCTCATGCATGTGATGCATGAGGTTATTTGTCCTTCCTGTTTCATTTCACATCAATTATTCGGGCCTAATGACGGTGAATCGATCACCAAGTTTGGCATAATCGTTACCTGCCAGACGACTGACCGGTTTTAACTGATCCATCAGGATATACCCTTTGTCTGCAAGATAGACCTGTTCGCTGAAGTGATAGTGCACGATACGAACCAGAAGCAAATCACTTACAGGTACGCCTTCATCATTCGAGATCGGAATATGCTGGTATAGCTTGCACTCCATCCGAATAAGCGCTTCCTGAATCCCCGGTACTGTAACGACCGAACTCGAAGTTGTTGTGAGACGGGTTCGTTCCAGCTCACTTTCATGGGGTTCCAATATAGCTGCAGTTTCATTCACATCTTCAATAATATTCTCATCACAAATGTGTACTACCAGCTCCTTATGGGCAAGTACATTACGTGCCGTATCCTTCATGACCCCATTTTTACGTCCCACCGCAATGGATAACAGAGGCGGATCAGAGCTCACCACATTGAAAAAGCTGAACGGTGCTGCGTTAATAACACCATCATGATCGGAGAGCGTAGTCACAAAGGCAATTGGACGTGGCACGATCGAACCACTCATGAGTTTATAGTTATCTTTAGCCGTAAGTTCTTCCGGATTTAATGAATACATATGTAAAGTCCCCTTCCTGCTTGCATGAGGCTTATCCTCATCCCCTTAACTTGCTTCATCGTTATTATATATGCATACCGTCCATAAAAACAAAAAATGATTAGGCGAACATGTCAGCCATGAATCTTGTTCAACATTCCATTTTTCACTTTCGCTGCTTTCGTTCAGCAGCAAGACATATTTTCACAGAATCACACATGGGCAAAAGCCGTCATATGCTGTTCTCAGAATAAGATGCAGGAAGGATGTTTCTGAACATGAATGATATTTATAGCACTTATGCAGGTTATGGAGATGGTCGTTACACAGGTTATGGAGAAGATCGATCGATTCAATTCCCTCCGTTCTTCCCGGGTGGAGGCAGTCTTCCAGGAGGGCAGACTCCACCAGGCATTCCTGGAAGCCCGGGCTCCTATCCTCCATTCATTCCCGGCGGAGGAACACCTCCAGGCCCCTATTTCCCGGGCGGTATCCCTGGACCCGGCCCGGGTTCAGCTCCAGGCGTACCTGCTCAGCTAGCACAAGGGAATCTGCCTTCCTTGCTCAGTGCGTATCCTCGCCCGGTGGGTCAGCCGCCTGCCGAGATGTTATTTTTATACAATCTCATCAAAAGCAGCCCCGGTCTTCTGCCACTCTTTCTTCAGCAACAACCGCAAAGCCTGACACAAGCCGTTCAATTTGCCCAGACGGGTGCAGCCGCACCGCGTGACCAAGAGCAGCGTGTACTTCCAAACTTCTGTTATAACCGCTGGTCCCTGGTGTTTACGTATAATGATGTTTATCTGATGTGGCCTGCCATTAACCTGTTTGGCTTTGTCGTGGGCTACTTCTATCCATTCCAGACTCCAGGCATTCTGTTGAATACCCAAATTTTATTTGCTCTTTGCTAGGTCAAATGTTTCACTTTCCAGATTTTTCTGTCCTAATGAAAACTGCCCGCAGTGGAAGACTATGCTTCCATGCGGGCAGTTTTCACGTTTTATGCCAAAAGCTCACGCAGATGTATACGCGTTTTGCTTCGGATTTTTTTTGCCAATCATGACGAAATACAGGACTACAGCCGCTAGATCAGCACATGCGATCACAATCCCCATTGGCACAGCTGTATGTTCTCCTCCAAGTCCAACCAGTGGAGCAACGAGCCCGCCTAATAAAAAGGTCATGACACCAATTAGTGCTGATGCACTTCCAGCGGATTTTGCCTGATCCGCCATAGCCAGCGCAAACGATGCCGTATTAATTAATCCTACACTCGACACGACCAAAAATAATGGAATTAACACGGTAATTAGTCCGCCTCCAGCCAGGATCGCGATAAGCAAGGATGTTCCTCCCGCAGCTGCCGTAAGTAATCCAGCAATTAACAGACGAGTCTCCGATACTTTACCAGCAAGCCGGCCTGCAATCTGGCTAGCGAGAATAATGCCAGCTCCATTGATGGCAAAACATATACTGAAAAGTTGAGGTGACACCCCATATATTTTCTGAAGCACAAATGGGGATCCCGATATGTAGGCAAACATCCCCGCCGCTGCGAAACCTTGGGTTAGAGCGTAACCCATAAACTGACGATTCCTGGCTATTCTGCCAAACGTCAGCAATGTTTGTCTGAGTCCTCCACTTGATCTTTTTTGCGCAGGAAGTGTCTCGCCCAGGCCAAAAATGACCGCCAGCAGCGCTAGTACACCGATCAGACTGAGCAAAATGAATACACCCCTCCACGAGGTATATGTCAGTATTTGTCCGCCTATAATCGGTGCTGCGATGGGAGCCACTCCGTTAACAAGCATCAGCAGAGAGAAAAAACGGGTCAGTTCCGGACCTTCATATACGTCCCTGACCACCGCACGCGAGATGACAATGCCGGCGGCTCCAGCCAGCCCCTGAATGAAGCGCAACGCAACAAAGGAGCCCATCGTTGGGCTAACAAGACATAATACGGATGCAATGGTATAGAGTACAAGTCCAACAATCAGCGGTATTCTGCGACCTCGCACGTCACTTAAAGGTCCGGCAAGTAACTGTCCAAGCGCAAGCCCGATCATACATGCCGTCAGACTAAGTTGAGCATACGACGTGGACGAACCGAATTCTTCCGCCAGCGTTGGCAGGGCTGGCAGATACATATCCAGAGACAGCGGTCCGAAGGCAGATAACGTCCCGAGGATTAGCGCCATTCTCACTCGCGGCGTAGCAGGGATGTGTAATGAAGCGGGTTTACTTTTCATCCAAAACGTTTCCTTTGCCTTCAGATTGTGCTGTAGTGCCCATCCTTAGTCCTCTCCGCCTCCAAGCAATCTTAGCAAGTTGTTCGGTAAAGTAAACTGTTGATTATTAATAATAATGCGACGTAGTTCCTCTTCATCCCGCTCGTTCTCGGCGTCTTTGATCTCCTGAATCTCGTGGTGCAACCGTTCCATCTGATGATCCAGTGCGTTGGCCGAGTCTGCTGCATTTTTCAGTTCTCTCGTTAGATGTTCAGGGACGTCTTTGTTGTATTTATAAAAGATTTTATGCTCCAGACTAGCCCAGAAATCCATGGCAATGGTACGAATCTGAATTTCCACACAGGCGCGTTCCTCGCCATTAGACATGTATACCGGAACTTCAACGAGCAAGTGCAAACTTTGATAGCCGTTTGGCTTCGGATTTTGAATGTAATCCTTCACTTCCAGCACACGCAAATCACTTTGATTACACAGCATATCTTTAATCCGGTAAATATCTGAGATGAACGAACATGTAATACGCACACCGGCAATATCTTTAATATTCTCCTTGATGCTTTCAAACGTGAGCTCATGGTTTTTACGGAACATTTTGTTCATAATGCTCTCGGGAGACTTCAATCTCGACTTGGTATGTTCAATCGGACTGTAGTCATGAAGGGACTGAAACTCCTCCTTCAACACTTCGATTTTGGTTTCCATCTGATCCAGAGCAAATTTATAGATCATCATAAAGCGTGTAATTTCATATTTGAATTTCTTAAATTGGTCTATTGGATGCGGAGCATTCATCATCAGTTTCTTCCTTTCTTCTGACACCTCTTAGGTTTGTTAATTAACACGTATCGATCTGCGAGGACATCGGTGTTACCCCATGTCTTCTATCCCATTATAAAACATCTGACACGAATAAACGAATTTTGGACATGTCAGCATACCGTCCTGTTTAAGATTTCATTTTGATGAGGGCAGTCAAATCGCTGTATACTGGAAGAGTTATGTTTATGGAAAGGACGAGAAAATATGAGACAGAACCATCTTCAAAAATACGCTATGCTACTGCTCTGCATGTCTGCCGGTATGGTCGATGTCATCGGGTATCTTGGACTAGGACATGTACTCACAGCCAATATGACAGGAAACATCGTGCTGCTCGGAATTGCGATTGCCCGTGCTCAGGAATTTGTCGTACTGCGAGCTTTGATAGCACTCATCGGTTTTATTGCGGGGAATGCCTTAGCAGCACACATGATTGGACAGATCAAAACCAAAAGTGGCTGGTCACCCCGGGTCACCGCTGTGTTCACCGTCGAAAGCATACTGCTTCTGCTGTTTGCGCTCCTGATGAACAGCCCTATTTCCGAGTCATTATCCTATCTGTTAATTGTACTGCTTGCAGTTGCCATGGGAATGCAGACTACGGCGGCACGGCGAATCGGTATTGCGGGAATTTCGACCACGGTGCTAACGAATAACCTGGCAGCAGTCATTGAAGATGCTGTAAGTATCCTTCACCGGTTAAAGCACGCAAATATTCGCTCTCTGGTTAAATCGCTGTCCTCAGACGCCTATCTGCGGGCAGGGGCAGTTGTGATATATCTCAGCGGAGTCATCTTGGCTGCACTGCTTTTCCATCATGTACCCCTAGTAGCGGTCTGGGTTCCTGTACTGGTCATTGCTGGCGTAACGCTCCAGGCAAGATTCGCGTTTTGGAGCAAAGAGCTAGAGCTACATCGTAATCCGGAGTGAGGAACATCTTGCGAATATGTGCGAATGAAACACTTTCAAAATGCTGAACGATTTATTTAAAATTGCATCGCAAGTGCTTCTTGCCTGATCCATTGAACCAATTGTTTTGCTGCTGGCGACAGCTGTTCTCCTGCCCGTGTACAGATGGCAATCGTATTCTGTAACTGTACGGTCTGCACATATACACGGGCAAGTTTGCCTTGATTAACGTCCTCTCTTACAACAAGGGAAGAGATGAAATTAGCACCATATCCTGCCTTTACTGCACTAATCGTTTCGTTCAATCCGTTGAACTGAAGTGTTATACGTGGGGAGGGCAGGTTATTGGTCGTACACAAAGCAGCCAGTCGTTCTCGTGTTGCACTGCCTTTCTCACGCATAATGAATGGCTCAGCCATCATCTCATGCAGTGTAACGTTTTGACCTGCATACGGATGTTCTGGATGTACCACAAACCACATTTCATCCTCGAATAACTTATCCCAATGCACACCCGGATGACTGACTCCACTACCTCCATATATGGAAATCTCCGCTTCATGACGCAGTAACTGGTCAAAAGCCATCTGTGTATTGCTTGTGCTTACGACAAGCTCGACATCCTCATGTCTCTGCTTGAACGTGGCAATCCAACGCGGCAGCAAAAAATTGGACGGCAAGTAAGTCGCGGTAAGACGAATCAGTCCTTTTTTTCCCTCCCTCATGTCTTCTACAAATTGTTCCACTTCCTGTTCCAGCATGAACAAACGCTCGGCATATTCCATTAAATGTTTCCCTGCATCTGTGAGCACAAGCTTTCGTCCTTCGGAACCAAACAGCCCTATGCCTAATTCACGCTCAAACCGTTTTACCTGAGAAGATACCGCAGGTTGACTGATACTCAATTTTTCCGCAGCCAGGGTAACTCCGCCGTACCTCACAATGGCGTGAAACAATCGTAATCCATGTAAGTTCATACATTTTCGCCTCTTCCTTGCTTACTGACGTATTGATCCAGCATTTTAGTCATCCTATTGCATAACTTAATTATATATTAACATACAAAATATATATTTTATTTATACCTCAATCACCTCTATAGTTGAATTATAAGAAATATTAATTCAGCAAAATAGAGAGGAAGATGTGTAATGAGTAAGTATGATTTGAACAATAGCAAAGTTAACCAGCCCGCCAGTTGGAATCAGGTCGATCATTATATAAACAGCCTTCTCGTTCCAACCGACCAAGACTTGGAAGCTGCACTTGAAGCCAATGCAGAAGCAGGGCTACCGTCACATGATGTCACACCGAATCAAGGAAAGTTCCTTCAGCTATTGCTGAAAATACAGGGTGCTTCGCGCGTACTGGAGATCGGAACACTAGGTGCTTACAGCACCATCTGGATGGCCAGAGCTCTGCCAGATCATGGACGAATTGTTTCGCTGGAGTCAGAACCCAAACATGCGAAAATTGCACAATCCAATCTGACCCGAGCTGGACTAATGCACAAAGTAGATCTTCGAGTAGGTCCGGCACTAACCTCTCTCCCCGATATAAAGGAAGAGTACCCTGAACCCTTTGATCTGATTTTCATTGATGCTGATAAACCGAGTAATCCGGATTATCTGAGATGGGCTTTACGTCTGACACGACCAGGAAGCTTGATTATCGGAGATAATATTGTCAGGAATGGAGAAGTCATTCGTTCTGACAGTATAGACGCAAGAGTTCAAGGGGTTCGAACCTTTCTCGAATGCATCGGAAATCACCCCCATCTTGAAGCCACGGCCCTGCAAACCGTAGGCAGTAAAGGATACGATGGATTTGTGATTGCTCGTGTCACAGATGCCCCTGCAACAAAATAAACAGTGGTCAATTCTTCCGAAAATCTGCCTTTCCTGTTACACTGGTATGACTGCATAGGCTGACTGGAGGGAGTCACTTGAGAGCTTTACGACAGATCCATGTTGAAATTCGCGGGTGGTCTCGCAATATTCAACTCTTCTTTCTAGCAAGTCTGCTGTATCAGATCGGAAACGGGATGTTCTCGGTTCTTTACAATCTCTACATTCAAGGTCTCGGTTACAATGACACGATGAATGGTCAGATTGTCAGTATCCAATCTCTCGCTACAGCAATCATGTTCATTCCTATTGGATTCAGCGGTGACAAGTTCAGCCGTAAAAAATTATTAATTATTGGCGCGTTATTCAGCGGTGTTTTTCTAATCGGGCGTTCCTTCGATTATGCCGCGAGCGGATTAATCTGGTTTGCCGTATTTTCCGGCCTGTTCGCTGGGATTTTTCAGGTACTCGCCATTCCTTATCTCGCGGAGAACGTCAAAAAAAGCCAGCGCCTTAAAATGTTCAGTTATTATTCATCTATGGTATTAGCTTCACAGGTTCTAGGAAGCCTTGGCGGCGGCGTACTTGCAGATGTGCTTCATTCAGCCGGACTTGCCAAAGTGACTGGTCTGCAAACCGTGCTTTTTATGGGCGGAGCGGCGACTCTTTCTGCATTTATCCCGTTGCTTTTTGTAACCGAAAATCAGGAGTCACGGACAGCTGTAAATACGAAACAACCTCAGCCCGTACAACAACCTGTTAAGGGAGATGAGGCAGAGCATACTCGTGCTGCGAGTACACCATCACCCGCAGATGATGACACACTTATTAAAAAAAGAGATACCAAGCTGATTGGTCAGTTTATTGTGACGCAGTTGCTCATCGGATTAGGATCGGGGCTCGTTGTGCCTTATCTGAATTTGTATTTTACGAATCGCTTCGCCGTATCTTTAAGCGGCATGAGCATCCTTATTGCACTCGGTCAGATTATGACCATTGTATCCATGCTGATTGGCCCCTCGTTAGCCGCCAAAGTTGGCAGTGTACGGGCTGTAGTTATTTTCCAGGTATTATCGCTGCCCTTCCTGTTATTCACAGGCTTTACGAATCTGCTTTTCATTGCATCCGTCAGCTTTTTGTTCAGACAAGCTCTGATGAATGCTGCTAATCCGATTCATTCCGCGATATTAGTAGATCGGATCTCGGATAAACGCCGCGGGATTGCCAACTCCATGATGCAAACCTCATTTATGATTGGTTGGGCGACGATGGGGCCAGTACAATCTTATTTGGTCACGACATATGGAACCTATTGGGGATATGCTGTCACATTCAGCATTACAGGGAGTCTCTATGTAATTTCTTCCCTGATGTATTACTTTATGTTCAAAGAGCCTAAGCCCTCTGTCGCTGTCCTTACAGACGGATCATAATAATAAACAACTTAAAAAGAGTATCCTCATGCCGTAGCATTCACCGGATACTCTCTTTTTTGATTGTTTCCCCTTGATTACCTACCAATATTTTGGATTATAAATAAGAACGACAATACCCACTGTGACTACCGTTGCGAGAACAACAAAAGTGTAATATCTCGGTTTATGTTCCGGACTTGGAGCCTGTTCATCATAATGATCGGAGTTGCGGCGATAAGACCCCATCCACAGATCGCTCATCATATGACCGACAACCTTCACCAGACGTTTTATCCAATCCATTATTAAGTTCCCCTCCTTTACCGATATCCTTCCATATTAAGTATAATTAACCTTCCGCTATCTAACAAGCCATCTTTCTTTTGTCCTCGTGTGGTTTGCCGCTCCAACTGTGTCAACATACCCAACACTGCTTGATCGGTAAAGCCGCACATTTCTTCCTCAGCCTGCAATCCACTGCCACCCTGCGGCACATCCAGTCCTGTATTCCATGATATCCGCCTCTGTCTATAAATACTTACATCGAACGGTTTACCCATGTCCAGGTTCGTGCCAGTCCCTGTGCAATTCTGCGGTTCATGCTTTCACTCGTAAAGTACCCCCCATGACTCAGTGGATTCCAGCTTGTGGCTGGACCGCCGACATGCACCTCAACATCTTCCTTCACTGCAGCCGCATAGGCCGGGTCGATGGGACGCAGCGGATAACCCAGAATATCATGGCTTTCATAAAAATTAACCCACTCCCCTTCCAGCTTCGGAAAGTGATGCGCGACCTGCGGCGCAGGCACCTGAATGGGACGGCTAAAATTGTCATAACGCAAGCTCCATAGCGGCAGCGTTGTGCCAAAGGAGTAGAAATTAGTAAGCGTATCTCCACGCTCTAATGCCGAGTTCACATCCACAATGTCGGGTATGCGGCTGGATGAGGGGTATTGCAAGTCATAGAAAAAGTTACTGGCAATGACCGCACCCAGACTATGAGCAACCACACAGAGCGGAGCTTCAGTACCATTACGCTGTGCGAGGGCATGCATTGCCAGGTTCAGTGTTCGATGCACGGCATCATAGTGATGTCCCTGGTTTTCCACGGGTTGATAGGCAACGGCATCGGCCAGATAGTGAATGACAAAACGGCGTAATGCCTGATAGTTTAATCCGGGTGAGCGAACAAGCTGTTGAAACAAAACCTCTTCCCTTTCCTCAAACACGTCGGCCCAGAAGACGGGTTCAATGTCCAGCATCTGTTGCGCGGCGCCTGGCAGCACCATGACACGATCCAATTCTTTGCTTAAACAAGCAATCAACTTGTCAGCATAATCTTCCTTTTGCATACCCAGTCCATGAATGACCATCACCGCTACCCGTGTCATGGCTCTCCCCCTTATTAATTGACTAGGAACGTCCGTTTACACCCACTGTATGAACCACTTTATTTACGCTTGGCAGATGATTAACTTATACACTAATCGTGCCTATTTTAAATTATTATGAAAATTGTAATTACTTGATAACATAACTATTTTACCATGAAACTTATGGAAAATAATACCTGTAAATGTCAAAAGAAGCTGCAGATTTCACAGCTTCTTTTGACTACAACCTGATATGAAGTTATCCTTTCAGATGAATCCTCAGAACGCTATTTTGACTTGAAGTCACATCTCCCGTCACTGGCTCAACCCGTTCAACCATATCCTGACCATCCGGAATAATGACAGGGGTGATGAGCGGATAACCTGCATCCTGAATCACGTTACGGTCAAATTCAAGCAGCTTCTGTCCCGCTCTAACACGATCCCCCGTCTCTACATACATAGAGAAACCTTCACCTTTGAGTGATACTGTATTAATACCGACATGAATCAAAACTTGAAGTCCGCTCGCATGTTCCAGAATAACCGCATGTTTACTCTTAATGACATGTGCTACCTTGGCATCAAACGGCGCAACAACCTGATTACCCGAAGGTTCAATCGCAATGCCTTCACCCATCTGTTTCTCCGCAAACGCCGGGTCAGGTACTTGCTCCAGCAGCACCGCTTTACCCGTTAATGGCGCCATAAGTTCGAGTGTTGAAGCAGATGACTTTTTGTTGGTAGAACTGCCTGTAACCATGCCCTTGGAATGAGCGTCAGTCGATGCAGCACGGTTTATTTGTACCTCGCCAGACTCGCCAGTTGCCGCAAGCCGGTCTTCTTTTCTCAGCTTTGTCCGTCCAAAAACAACCGTCAGCAGGAATGGTACAACCAGAACAATCGCCATACCGATGAAGAAGACACCCCATTTATCCGGGAAAATGGACAGGAATCCAGGCACCCCGCCTACACCAATGGACGTGGCCTGAACGTTATTCATTGTAAGCAGTACACCACCGATGGCGGAACCGACCATACCGAAGATAAACGGATAACGGTAACGGATATTCACACCAAAGATCGCTGGCTCGGTAACCCCGAGAAAAGCAGATACGGATGAGGTTGCCGCAAGTCCTCTCATTTTCTTCTCACGCAACACCAGCATCATCGCAAGGGCCGCCGAACCCTGCGCAATATTGGACAGTGCCAGCATCGGCCACAGGAATGTACCCCCTTGACTACCAATCAGCTGTACGTCCACGGCAAGGAATGTATGGTGCATACCTGTAATAACGAGCAGTGCATACAAACCACCATAGATCAAACCACCCAAAGCCGCATATGAATCATAGATATAGATCAGTCCAGAGGTAATGGCGTTTGCAATCGCAAACGTAACCGGTCCGATGATAGTAAATGCCAGGAACCCGGTAACCAGCAATGTCACAGGGGCTACCACCAGCAATTTAATAGAATCATGCACCCTTTTATTCAGGAAAATTTCCATCTTGGCAAGCAGATACGCCGATACCAGTACAGGCAGAACCTGACCCTGATAACCAATCTTCTCGATCTCCCAGCCAAACAGATTCCAGGTCGGAACGGTTCCTTTGTTCACCGCATCAGCGTATCCATATGCACTCAGCAGATCGGGATGTACAAGGATCAGACCCAGCACAATCCCGAGCAGCGGACTGCCGCCGAATCGTGTCACCGCTGACCAACCTATCAGGGCTGGCAGGAAGGTAAACGCAGTGCTTGCTATTGTATTAATGATGGACGCGAGGTCTTTCCAAGCCGGATATACATCCACCAATGATTTTCCATCAAAGAAGATACCAGGGCCTGTCAAAATATTGTTGATCCCAAGTAACAAACCTGCGGTAATGATTGCTGGCAAGATGGGAATGAAAATGTCCGAGAGTGTTTTGATCGCACGCTGCAGCGGATTTTGCTTTTTGCCCGCGGCTGCCTTCACTTCATCTTTGGAAGCACGTTCGCCTCCCGTGATCTGAATCATCTCTTCATATACTTTATCGACCAGACCTGGCCCGATGACCACCTGGTATTGGCCTTGGGAAGAAAACTGTCCTTTAACCAGATCATTCTGATCGAGCAACTCTGTGTCGACTTTGTCTTCGTCATACAATGCAAACCGCAGCCTAGTTACACAATGTGTCGCCGCTTCAATATTCTCTTTACCGCCGACGGCCCGGATGATCTCTTCGACCTGTTTTTTATCGATTGCCATAGTGTCACTTCCTATTTATAAAATGGAATTCATTCTCTGTTATTGCTTGATCAACCACATATAAGAAGCAAACGGACTAAGCGAAATTTCCTGTTTCAGCTCAGGGGTTGCATCGGTATTGCTGAGAAGCAGTTCAGGTGATTTACCTTCAATATGATGGTTCCAGACTACTTCCGGCAGTTCGAATGCTGTATCCTGTTTGCGGAAGTTGGACACTACAATTAATGTCTCGTTCCCATTGGTACGTGCGTATGCAAATACTTCTGGGTGTGCATCATCCAATCGTTCGTACAATCCGTCGGTCAACACATCCACCTCTTTACGCAAAGCAATCAGCTTCCGGTAATGGTGATAGATGGAACCAGAATCAGCCATTTGCTCTTGCACATGAATGGACGGATATCTCTCATCCACCTTGAGCCAAGGTATTCCGGTTGTAAATCCGGCGTTAGCCGTACCATCCCACTGCATCGGTGTCCGAGAATTATCGCGGGAACGCTCCTTCACAATCTGGAAAGCTTCCTCGGCCGTCTTGCCCCGCTCTTCCTGCAGCAAACGATACATATTGGTGGACTCGATATCGCGGAACTCGCTGATGTCCTTCCATACCGGATTAGGCATACCAATCTCTTCCCCCTGATAGACATAAGGCGTACCTTGTAATCCATGCAGGGTCGTCGCCAGCATTTTAGCACTCTCCGCTCGGTATTCTCCATCATCTGCGAAACGGGACAACGCACGTGGCTGATCATGGTTGTTCAAAAACAGTGCATTCCATCCCCCGCCAGCCTGCATTCCAGTCTGCCATTCACTGAACAGCTGCTTCAACGCTTCAAAATCGTATGGAATTAACTCCCACTTCTGTCCATTCGGATAATCTACCTTCAAGTGATGGAAGTTAAAGGTCATCGAGAATTCTCTTGAAGCCGGATTGGAATAACGAATACAGTGCGCAAGCGTCGTCGAGGACATCTCGCCTACCGTCACCATGTTATAGGGGCCAAATACTTCATCATACATTTCCGTAATATACTCGTGCACGCGCGGCCCATCGGTGTAATACTTGCGTCCATCGCCTGGTGACACGCTGCCATCATCGTTTGGGAAACGTTGGTCTTTGGAGATAAGGTTAATAACATCCATACGGAAGCCATCCACCCCTTTTTCCGCCCAGAACTTGATCATATCGCATACGGCTTGACGAACCTCTTCATTCTCCCAGTTCAGGTCTGCCTGAGTTTGATCAAATAACGTTAGAAAATGCTGTCCGGTCTGCTCATCATACTGCCAAGCTGGCCCGCCAAATTTGGATTGCCAGTTGTTCGGTACACCGCCATCCGGGGCAGGGTCTCTCCAGATGTAATAATCCCGATATGGATTATCCTTGGATGAACGAGACTGCTTGAACCATTCGTGATCGATGGAAGAATGATTCACCACGATATCAATCATCAGCTTCATATCACGTGCTTTCAATTCGGCAAGCAATTCATCGAAATCCTCCATCGTGCCAAAGTCCGGATTAATCCGGTAATAATCCGCTACATCATACCCGTTATCCCGCTGTGGAGATACGTAAACCGGCTGCAACCAGACAATGTCGATCCCCAAATGCTGCAAGTAATCCAGCTTCTCGGTTAAGCCACGAATGTCACCTGTGCCCGATCCTGTTGTATCATTGAAACTCTTCGGATATACCTGGTATACCGTTGACTTCTTCCACCATGTGGACGGCTCCTTATGTTTTGAACTCATGTTAACGCCTCCAATATGTTGTATTGCTCTTATCTAACCCACCTGTTAACTTCTTCATTTATATTACATAAGTAAACATGTATATACAAGTTGAAACGTAAATATGGTTATTCTTCTTCTCTCCTACTCATTCCCCATTAATGTTTTGGCTGTAACATTTATTTGAGGAATTCGTCTCGCAAACTCCATGATATGTGTATTACATCGCAAAAACCAGCTAATGTTTGTCAAGCATTTCAGCTTGGATGAGTTTTCTTTTCATGTTATACTTTTTTCGACCAATGCAAATAACCTCCACTGCAATGGAGGTTTTGGTTAAATATGGATTATACTTGGTAGGGCTGGCCCTTCTGCAAGATGGCGAAAATGTGATGCAACAGCTTGTTTGCGCAGGCGATCACGGCCACCTTGTAGGGCTTGCCCTCGTTTCTTTTTTTCTCGTAGTACGAGCGGATTCTTGCATTCGCATTCTTTCGCATTCCACATTGAACCGCTAAATATAGCGAACGTCTGAGCCTTTTAGAGCCTCGTTTCGTGATTCGTGTACTTGTCGCTGTGAACTTTCCTGAACTGAAAATCCCGGGGTCAAGGCCCGCAAACGCTACAAGTTGCTTCGCATCTCTAAACTGTTTCACATCACCTAGTTCAGCTACAATGGCTGCGGCCAGTTTCGTTCCAATTCCCGGAATACTTCTCATTAGTTCCACTTCAGGCAGATTTTCTGCGAGTTCCTCCATTTGTTTTTCGAGTTCCTCCAGTTGCCGAATCATCGCGAGCAATAAAGAGACCATTCCAAGCAGTGCCTTGCTTTGAGCAGGGCTACGCCGAATTTCTCTCCATTCATTCAGTACTTCCTCCAGTTTTCTCGCTTTTTCATGGGCCCATCGCTTGGAATGGGATCGTCCCGAATTACCCTGAATGACTTCATTCCAATTCGTCACACTTCCCTCCAAACAATGAGACAGCACGGTCAATGATGTTGTTGAAAACACATTGTAAAATATCTGCTCATACGCCGGAAAGACTTGCTCCAGCAAGGCTCTGCTGTTCAGCTTCGCCTGCACAAAGATTCCCGTGACAAACTCATGCTGCCGAGTCAAATGCTGTAGTTCTGTAAACATCTCATCCCAATTTCGATGTGGTTTCACGTCGCCGCGATAGTACATCTCTGCCAGATGCCAAGCATCTGCAGCATCTGTTTTAACTTTGCGCAACTGTGTTCCCTTGGCTCGCTTGGATTGCAAGGGATTCACAATGTAGTAGGTGTAGCCGCTCCGATTCAGACAGGACACTAAGGCACGATGGTAATGTCCAGTCGCCTCCAAAACAACCACTGGCTCAACTCCCGTTTCGGCTTGAAGGGCGCCTAATATCTCCGTGAATCGTTCGAACCCACTCGCAACATGCTCAATGACGATAGCTTTACCAACGGGCTCATTTCGTTTTTGAAATGCCTGTATCACACTTGAACCTTTAGCGACATCTACACCAACAACAGGTTCCATGTCCTCACTCCTTGTCTTTCGTTTCGCCGGTCCTTTCCACGATGGTTCCAAACCCATAGCTTCGCTTGTTATACGGGGTCAACTGCCCCTACCAGCCCAAACATGGTCTTTTGGAGGTCGTGGGAGAACTGTTTTTGTTACGAGGTCCTAGCCCCTAAAACCGCCACGTTCTCCCGGCTTCCCCCATCGTAAAACGACCACAAAAAAAGGCCAACCAGTAATTACTGGCTAACCTGATAATACGAAAAACCGCCTGTTCCCCTGGATTTATCCCGGTTTTTCAGACGGTTGAAAGATATTCATTCTTTATTTTATTGTTTTGGGTTTTACTACTTTTTCAATAGCTTCAAACTATTTTACAATTAAAGTACCTCAGGTGTTGCTAGAGATTGGCTCTGATTCTCTCGGAGATTCAGCTTCAAAGCAGATCGCGCAGCCTTTTCTTCTGCTTCCAGTTCAGCGGCACTAATCTCACCGGAGAGCACAGCACGCATCCGTTTCTGATCCAGCAATCCTTCCCATCTGGCAACTACAAATGCCGCTACACAGTTCCCCATCAGGTTCGTGAAAACACGCATCGTATCCATAAAGCGGTCTGCACCAAGCAGCAGAGCCACTGCTGCTACCGGAAAAGCATTCACTGCCGCCGCCGTAGCTGACAGAGCAAGAAACGCCGAACCGGGAACACCCGCCATGCCTTTCGAGCTTAGCATCAGCACCAGCAGAATGGTAATCTCTTGACCCAAGGTCAGGTCAATACCGACAGCCTGAGCAACAAAAACCGTTGCTAATGATAGATAGATGGAAGCCCCGTCCAGATTAAATGAGTATCCCGTAGGCACCACCAGTCCAACCACTGCTCGATCACACCCCGCCTTCGTCAGCTTGTCCATCATACGCGGCATCACAACTTCTGAAGAGCCTGTTCCAATCGCAAGCATCACTTCCGAACGAGTGTATCGAACAAACTGTATAAAGTTCAGCCCTGTAATCCACCAGGCAGCCAGCGCTAACAGCAACAGGAATAACAGAGCAGCGCCGTAACAAGCCAATATTAATAATCCAAAGGACGAAAGGGTGGAAGCGCCGTACGCCCCTATGGTGTAGGCCATTGCACCCAAAGCGCCTATCGGAGCCAGCTTCATAATGTAACCGATCATTCGGAACACGATCCCAAGCAGCTGTTCCACCAGGTTCAGTACATTTTCCTTAGCCTTGCTCTCCGTGGCTGCCAAGGCAACCCCGAACAGACAGGCAACAAGCAGCACTTGCAGCAGGGCATTCTGGGCAAAGGCATCCACGACACTTGTTGGAATAATGTTCAACATAAAATCAACCGTGTGCGGAAGCTCGGACCCCTTTGTTTTTGCCTCAATTCCGCTGGCGTCAATGCTGGCAGGATCTACATTCATTCCCGCCCCTGGACGAAGCAGATTGGCTGTACATAAACCAAGCACAAGTGCAACCGTTGTGGCAAGCTCGAACCACAAAATTGCTTTAAGCCCGATTCGACCAACAGACTTCAGATCGCCCATTTTAGCGATACCTGTAACAATGACCATAAAAATTAACGGTGCAATCAGCATCTTGATTAATTTGATAAAACCTGTACCCAAGGGTTGCAACAGACTTCCTAGATCGGGCCACAGAATACCTACTCCAATACCGATGATTACTGCTGCAATGATCTGAAAAAATAAAGATTTCACAAATGTCATGAACGCTCCCCCGTTTGCAATCGTTTCGGATATCCGGTTGGTTTCCGTGTAACTTTTTATATCATTGCTGACTTTCAAGCTACAATGCCATTTCGTTCATTTTGTGATGGTGACCAATAATTGCCCTCAAAATTGAATGCTCAGCACAAAAAAAGCGAATGACGCATCATCTTTCTTGACGCATCATTCGCCTTTTATAATTTTTAGGATTATGAATCTGACCTCAAATCAGCTTCCTTTTTACAGTGAAATGGACTCACCAGGTGCCAGCACACGACCCTCTAACCCTTTGGAAGCCAATTGCTGTACAAAATGCTCTGCATCCTGACGAATCGCAGGGAAGGTATCATAATGAACGGGAATCGTCAGTTTGGCATTAAACCATTCCGCTGCCTGTAATGCATCTTCGGGCCCCATCGTATAATGTCCACCAATAGGCAAGAAGGCAACATCGATTTGATGCCGATCCCCAATCATCTTCATATCGCCGAACAGGCTTGTGTCTCCGGCATGCAGAACCGTTTTGCCACCAATATCTATTATAAATCCGGCAGGCAAACCTGCATACATAATCCGCTGCTCTTCTTCCAGCACAATACCGGACGTATGGAACGCCTGAATCATTTTCGCTTTGGCAAACTCCAGATCCACCGTACCGCCCATATTCATGCCGAGGGTATCCAGCCCCTTCCACGACATATATGTAGCCAATTCCACAATCGCCACCACTTTGGCATTATTCGCTTTGGCGATCGGTTCAGCATCCAGAATGTGATCCATATGTGCATGTGTCAACAGGATAACATCCGTCTTGATGTCCTCTGGTTTCGTTACCGCTAACTCATTGCCACGCAAAAATGGATCAATCATGAGGGATTTATTTTCTGTGCCCAGTTGTACACTGGAGTGTCCGTGGTACGTAATATTCAACAATTCAGATTCCTCCTGACATTAATATATGTTGAATTAACGTTGTTCACACTTCCACTACGATTACAGAATAACCTGGAGAGTAGCGGTTATCCCCAGATTTTTTGATTACCTTTTAGTCAAGGTTAAAATCCGGTGATAAAGGCGAGGCCTATGCTTCCGATGCAGCTTTCTTCCAGAAAGTTTTTAGCTTCGCTTTTTCAGGTTTTTTCTGTCCTCTCCGTGACTGTGTGAACAAAAAATTTCAACTTATATTAAGAATATATTTTCTTAATTAATTATAATTCAGAACGATCTGTGAGCGCAAAACTGCATTCCTTGTTACGACGTTCGTCAGCCAGCAATACAGAATAATCACTTCCACACGTTGCTTGCGCATTGCTTACTCGCCGCTCTTGCGCTTTTTGCAATACACTCTCGCTTCATAGGGTTGCAATAAAATAGCTCCTTCATCGGTTGAATAACGTCTGCTCACGTTGCCAATCATTAATTTGCAGTCTTCTGCATTCCAGCCTTCTGGCCATGCCATCTCCGGCTCGTTTGCACTAAAATTCATCACGATTAACCACTGCTCATCATCCAGTGTACGTGTATATGCATAAATTTCCGGGTCATCTGGCAAAAGCAATTCATATGCTCCATAAATCAACGCCCGATTTTGCTTGCGCAATGTGATTAATTTACGGTAATAATGCAGAATGGAACTCGGGTCGCTCTCCGCATCTGCCACATTGATATCGGGATAATTGCCGTTCACTTCGATCCAAGGTTCACCTACCGTAAAACCGGCATGCTCGGATTCATCCCATTGCATCGGTGTACGTGCATTATCCCGGCTTTTCCGCCAGATTGCCTCCATCACCTCATGCTTGGATTTCCCTTGCCCGATATAATGATTATAATAATTTTTCGTTTCAATATCCCGGTATTGCTCTATGTTGGGGAATGCCACATTGGTCATGCCAATCTCTTCCCCCTGATAGATGTACGGTGTACCTTCCAGTGTTAACATCCATGTCGCCAGCATCTGAGCTGAGCGCACACGGTGTTTCCCATCATCTCCAAAACGCGACACCGGGCGCGGCTGATCATGATTGCCCATATAATTGGCATTCCAGCCCCGGTCATGCAGGACTGTCTGCCAGCGGCTCATAATTTCTTTCAGCTCCGTCAGCTTCCACGGTTTATAATTCCACTTGCCTATACCGGAGGACTCGGCATCCACAAACATATGCTCAAACTGAAAGACCATATTTAATTCATCCCGCTCCGTACCTACATAGGCTAAAGCTTGCTCGGGACCAAGCCCCGAGGTTTCTCCAACCGTCATCGGGCCGTATGGCTTCAAAATCATATGATTTAACTTACGGAGGATGGAGTGCACCTGCTCCAGATTGGAAAACAGTTCATACGCCTGCACCACAGGCAGGTTGTTCGGGTTATGTGCATTTGGCAATCCATCGGCTTTGGCAATGTGGGCTACTGCGTCAAAGCGGAAGCCATCCACCCCTTTTTCCAGCCACCAATGCACCATTTCATACATTTCCTCCGCCATCTCCGGATTATTCCAGTTCAGATCGGGCTGATGTTCTGAGTATAGATGCATGTAATATTCGTTCGTTTCCGGGTCATGCTTCCACACCGAGCCGCCAAAATAGGACTCCCAGTTGTTCGGCATCTGCCCGTTTTTACCAGAACGCCAGATGTAATAGTCACGCCTTGCATTGGTTTTGGAAGAACGGGATTCCGCAAACCAGGCATGTTCATCCGAAGTATGATTCAGTACAAGATCCATCATGATCTTGAGTCCACGATTATGTGCTTCAGCAAGTAGCCGGTCAAAGTCCTCCATCGTGCCATATTTTCGTAAAATCGCGTAGTAATTACGGATATCATATCCGTTATCATGACCTGGTGAATCATAGATGGGACACAGCCAGATAACATCCACACCGAGCTTTTGCAAATAATCAAGCTTTTCATATATTCCCTGCAAATCACCATATCCGTCTCCATCGCTGTCCTTGAAGCTACTCGGATAAATCTGGTATACCACGCTTTCCTTCCACCAAACGATAACACCCACCTCGCTTTCTTCTCTTGTGAAGCAATTCACCCGTTAATATGTTTTATCCGAAAAGAAACCCTTATAAACACCTGAACTTGGGTTTTATACCAAAAGACAAAAAGACCCGAAATTTCAATCGCCCCACGCGATCAGCTTCGAATCTTTCTCGGTGAACCTATAAACATTCGGAAACCGGCAAACCCTATCCAGGCGCCAACCGTATTAAGAATAATATCATCGACATCAAATGATCCTAGACGTGTAATAAGCTGAATGGTTTCAACCAGCAAAAGGATGAGAACAACAATTAAAGTCAATTTAGACCAAGAACGATAGCGATGAAACAGCCACGGAATCCAGATTCCCAGCGGAATAAATAAAACGATATTACCAAACAGATTTTTGACCCAGGCATCCGTCGTGTAGTTTTCTCTCTCCAAAAGCAGCGGCCGAATCGTTTCCAAGGGCATAAAATTATACTGATAATTCAACCCCTGTGTCCTTCCCTTGAAAAAAAGTAGACTGCACATGATCAACGTATATATCACCGCTAGAAATGTAATGATTGCACGCACCCGCTTGGAGTACAGCCACTCTCTTCTGCTCATGCCTGATCCCCCAACCTCGTTTTCCGCCAAGCGCGCGGTAAGGTCTATTTTAGCGGGATATAGATCTTCATGTCCAGCCGCTCGGGCGTTGACTTCCATACATCGGTCACTTCAAAGTCCGGTCCTTCCCGCCGCTCGTACTTGGATGCAAGCAGCCAGCTGCCGTAGATCATTTTGCGCACGTCCTGCTCAGAGCCTTCGGTCGTAAATTCTGCATACAGTCCGCCGGGAATCTCCAGACAGGTATACCCCGCTTCCAGAGAACCTCCAATTCCTGCGCTTTCCTCCCCAACCATAAATGAAAAGGCTCCATCCTCCTGAAAATGAGCGGCAACGCCGTACGCCATATCGGGGCGAATCCGGTCTGGAATGTTCATGAACTTCTGCTGACGTCCGAAATCATGATAGAACCCGGGAATTTCTGCGTAATGCTGCTCATTATTCAGATTCGTCTGATATTCATATCCAATGATCTGAATCGGCTCCAGCGTCACAAGACGCGGCGGGTTCATATGAAAGGCTGTTCCGAGCTGCGCACGATATTCGTTAAAATCGATGCTCTGCTGCATTCGGTTCTCCCTCAAAGCTTCCTTCTCCAGCTTGCGAAACCGGGCCGGTGTAATTCCAAAGTGAGCATCAAAGGCTCGGGTAAAGGCTTCCTGCGATTGATAACCATAGCTGAGTGCTATCTCCAGTACACCATGAGCTGTGTTTCGTAAGGTCGCTGCCGCCTCCGTTAGTCTACGTCTACGCACGTACTCCAGAACGGTAAAACCAGTAATAGCCTGGAACAAGCGCTGAAAATGAAATGCCGAAAAACTTGCAGCCGCCGACGCGTCCCTGATGTTAAAAGGCTCTTGCAGATGCTGCTCCAGATATTCGATGGCAAGCTGAATACGTGAGTAATGATCCATTTATTCCGTCTCCTGTTCATGATTAAAATATGTATTTTACGAGTCTGTTTCTTCACTTAGTATGACGGAAATGCTGGGGCTTTTTTTGATTCTGTGTGCGAACTTAAATAACAAAAAATCTCTTGTTCTCAGCCGCAGCCCTGCGAAAGACTTATCTCACTGCAGGGCGCAGACATCGAACAAGAGAAGTTAGACTTCCTTTTTCTTTTTCAATACGAATCTATAAGAACTACTTTCCACACTTACTTTTTCTCTATGTTACCCATTCCAGTGTCCCGATACAGGATGAATGCCCCAGATATCAGTGGCATACTCACTTATTGTACGGTCACTGGAGAAAATGCCTGAATGTGCTGTGTTCAGGACAGCCTTGCGAGTCCAGCCGGAAACATCACAATACGCTTGATCAATCGCCGTATGAGCATCAGCATACGCTGCAAAATCACGTAATACAAAATACTCATCTCCATGCGCGAGCAACGAGTCATAAATATCCCAGAACTCTCCATCTCGGTAACAGAATG
Source organism: Paenibacillus amylolyticus (assembly GCF_051136285.1). GTDB lineage: Bacteria > Bacillota > Bacilli > Paenibacillales > Paenibacillaceae > Paenibacillus > Paenibacillus amylolyticus_F. The sequence goes on from NZ_CP194938.1 coordinate 970,827, forward strand.
GCCCCGGATGCACTAGTTGCTCCACGACTTCGCGGATACGCTCATCCTGATCCACGATTTCGTTTGGACGGTAATTGCCATTCCGATAATATTCCATCACTTCGTCCGCGCGAAGGCCATAGATGAACATGTTTTCTTCACCGACCTGCTCTGCCATCTCCACGTTTGCCCCGTCCATCGTACCAATCGTCAGTGCGCCATTCATCATAAATTTCATATTACCTGTGCCAGAAGCTTCTTTTCCCGCTGTTGAGATTTGTTCACTCACATCTGCCGCAGGGATAATTTTCTCGGCAAGCGAAACGGAGTAGTTCTCCAGGAAAAAGACTTTCAACCGGTCATTTACCGCTGCATCCCGATTCACGGTGTCTGACACCGTATTGATCAGCTTGATAATTTTCTTGGCAAAATAATAACTTGGCGCTGCCTTCGCTCCAAAAATGAATGTGCGTGGCACCATATCGAACGAAGCATCGCTTTTCAATCTATTATACAGATGCATTACATGCAGAATGTTCAGCAGCTGTCTTTTGTACCCGTGCAATCTCTTCACCTGTACATCAAACACGGAATCCGGATCAACAGGCGTGCCGGTATGATCCAAAATGTACGAGGCAAGACGATTTTTATTATCCCGTTTGATCGCACGGAACTGTTCCTGAAACGCAGACTGATTGGCGTAATCAGCCAGCTGCTCCAGCTTGCCCGGCTCTGTAATCCATGTATTGCCGATCGTTTCTGTAATCAGATTCGACAGCTTCGGATTGGCATGCATTAACCAGCGACGGTGTGTAATGCCATTGGTTTTATTGTTAAAACGTTCTGGATACAAGGCGTAAAACGGTGCCATCTCCCGTTCTTTCAAAATCTCGGTATGCAGTGCAGCGACACCATTTACGCTGTGACTGCCTGCGATGGCAAGGTGTGCCATACGCACCTGATCGTTCGCAATAATCGCCATATGCTCGATGCGATCGTTATCACCCGGATAACGATCCAGCAGCAACCCGCAGAAGCGTTTGTTGATCTCTTCAATGATCATGTAAACACGCGGAAGCAGTTTGCTAATCATGGCCACAGGCCACTTTTCCAGTGCCTCGCTCAGTGTCGTGTGATTCGTGTAAGATACGGTGCGCGTTGTAATGTCCCACGCTTCATCCCATCCATACCCCTTATCATCCATCAGTATTCGCATCAGCTCGGGGATTACCAGTGTAGGATGGGTATCATTGATATGAAACGCCACTTTATCTGGTAAACGGTCATAAGACAATCCCAGCTTGCTGAATGTGCGCAATGCGCTTTGTACACCAGCCGAGCACATAAAGTACTGCTGTTTCAAACGTAACAACTTACCTTCATACTGGGAATCATCCGGGTAAAGGAATTCGGAGATGGATTCCACCGAACGACTGTAATCCAGGTATCCGTAATAGTTCGAAGGGGTATCCATCGATGTTTCCCGTTTGGGCTCTGCACTCCATAACCGTAATGTGTTGACATGTGGCTGACCATAACCGATAACAGGCACGTCATACGGTATAGCCACCACCGCTTCAGCATCCTTCGTCACGAATTGGTAATGTCCATCCTGCTCATAGGCCTCAACCCGGCCCCAGAACTGAACCTCAACCTTTTTGTCGGTACGCCGCACTTCCCATTCATTGCCCTTATCCAGCCAATTGTCAGGCAGCTCGACCTGATTGCCATTAATAATCTTTTGCTCAAACAAACCGTATTTGTAACGGATACCGCATCCATGTCCCGCATAACCGAGTGAGGCCAAGGAATCCAGAAAGCAGGCAGCCAGTCTTCCTAACCCTCCATTGCCTAACCCTGCATCCGCTTCCTGTTCCTCAATACACTCCAGCGAAAAACCGAGTTCTGCCAAACTATCACGAACCAGTTCCAGTTCATTTACATTGAGCAGGTTATTGCCAAGCAGACGCCCAATCAGAAACTCTAGCGAGAAGTAATACACCTGTTTATCCTGACGCTGCTTGAATCCCTGATTCGAAGCTGCCCAGTCCTGACCTACATATTCCCGAATCATACTCCCCAGCACATGGTACACGTCTTCCTTTGTCGCTTCTTCAATTGGTTTGCCCAGTTTGCTGACGAGATTCCGTTGAAAGATCGATTTGAACGTTTCTTTGTTGTCAAACAAAAGTAGGTTCCTCCCGGTGAAATCCTGCGAGTTGAGGTCGGTTCATGGCTTGTTTATCAGACATGAGGCGGCAGCCTAAATGCTGGACGTTGGAGCCGAGCACCCGTTTTGGTCACGAATCGTTCTTTCGATCGCTGTTGTCTCTCCATTTCTTCAATTACTTTTTGAATGGTTGAAATGGAGAGACAAAGGCGAGCGCTTCGCTTCTTCAGAATCGATTTCGTGCCCTCCACTGCGCCTGCACCAATACAGCAGCTTTAAACGGCGGCACTTCAAGCTTTCAAAAAGACACGAACCTGAAAACCAACCTGCAGGATTTTATTTTTTTATATAGTTATTGATGATACGGACAGATCTTAGCTTTAAATAATAGTACTTTTTGCCAAAATATACGGATTCGACGGGGCACCGATCAACGTCTGCCCGCCAGTCAACTTCACATCTTTATCCAGAATGACATTCTCCAGCACGGTGCCTTCGCCAATATAACATTTCTGCATAATGATTGAACCCTTAATCTTCGCACCCTTCGCAACATGTACACCCCGGAACAAGATGCTGTCCTGCACTTCACCGCCCACGATGCAGCCATTGGCAAGAAGGGAGTGTTTAACATCAGCAGATTCCAGATATTTGGCGGGTGCTTCGTATTTGATCTTGGTTTGCACGGGGTCTTCTTTGAACAACTGTTCATACTGTCCTGTATTCAGCAGATCCATGCTATTACGGTAGTAGCTGTCAATGGAGTTAATTACGGCATGATATCCTTCATAGGCATAAGCTGCAATCTTCAATCCGCTCGGATTTTTCAAGATAGCGTCACGGAAGAAATGAGTCTCACCATGATCAATACAGCGCTGCACCTGTTTGAGGAACAGTTCTTTTTCCATGATAAAAATCTCCGTATATATATTCGTATGGTCAGCACATTGGTGAATGTCCACCACATTGCCATCTTCATCATGATCAACTTTCACGCAGGATTCATGCTCAGGTAACAGCTGATCTACCTTTTTACAAACAAGCGTGACGTCTGCTCCTTTACGGATATGGTACTGATAGACGTCCTGAAGATCAGCTTTGGTCACATGCCGGCTGCCTGCGTGCACAACGTATTGTCCGGCGCCTCTGTGGAAGAAATCCAGATTGTTGTGAAAATGTTGCAAGTCCCCCTGCGAGGTATCTGTCGGATCGTTCCAGTCCGGGGGAAGGATGAACATACCACCATGTTTGCGATCCAGATCCCATGGTTTACCATCTCCCAGATGATCCATCAGCGAACGGTATTTGCGGCGAACAAACACGCCAATGCTTTCAATGCCCGCATTCATCATGTTGGACAGTACAAAATCAATCAGACGATAACGCCCGGCATAAGGCACCGCGGCACCGCAGCGAAAATACGTCAACTCCTTCAACTCTTCAAGCTCATGATCAAGGTTAATGACTCCGATCAATGATTTCATCGCGCGCACCGTCCTTAGGTAACATATTGGTAAATCATGAAGTCTCGCATTCACACAAAAGAATTATTTCGTGATTCTCTGACGTAACTGTCGTTCCAGTTCCTCTTGATCCACCAGTAAAATATCACTCTCATCCCCCGGTGCAGGGGCTATCCGAGTTCCATCCGGGATCACTAAACCTTCAGAAATAATGGCCTTGTGAATGGACACATTCCGACCAATTTTGACCCGCGGCATCACAACGGAATCAATGACTGCACTGTTCTCTCCCACCTCTGTTCCATAGAACAAGACGGAATGATTCACCTCGCCGTGCACAATGCTGCCCTCACTGATGATGCAGTTACGCACCTTCGCAGCAGGTGATATATATTGAGCAGGCTGATTAGGGTTGCGGGTAAAAATACGCCAGTTCGGATCATTCAGGTTAAGCGGCGTCTCTTCGTCCAGCAGATCCATATTGGATTCCCACAGACTGCGAATCGTTCCAACGTCTTTCCAGTACCCTTCGAACGGGTAAGCATATAAAGATTTTTCATTTTCAAGCAACAAAGGGATGATGTCTTTACCAAAATCGTAGGAGGTGGATGCCTGTTGTTCGTCCTGGATCAGGAAACGTTTCAGCACATCCCATTTGAAAAGATAGATGCCCATGGAAGCAAGTGTACTTCGGGGCTTGGAAGGTTTTTCTTCAAATTCATAGATGCTATAGTCTTCATTCGTATTCAAAATCCCAAAACGGCTCGCCTCTTCCAGCGATACGTTAATCACGGAAATCGTGCAATCGGCATTTTTTTCTTTGTGGTACTGCATCATCTTGTCATAGTCCATCTTATAAATATGATCACCGGATAGAATCAGCACATGTTCGGGATCGAATTGTTCAATGAAGTTCAGGTTACGGTATATCGCGTCAGCTGTCCCACGGTACCAGTTACTTCCGTCTTCACGCTCATGGGGAGGAAGCACATAGACCCCGCCATTTTTGCGATCCAAATCCCAGTCACTGCCAATACCAATGTAGGAATGCAATACAAGTGGTTCGTATTGTGTCAAAACACCAACCGTATCAATGCCCGAATTCGAGCAATTGCTCAGTGGAAAATCAATAATGCGGTAGGTTCCTCCAAAATAAACAGCAGGTTTAGCCAGTGATTTCGTCAACCCTTTTAACCGTTTGCCCTGCCCTCCGGCGAGCAGCATCGCTACAACCTCTTTTTTTGCCATCATTACAGCCTCCTCCACGTGCATTCATTCTGATTCATTTCAGAGCCCATAATCGATATTCTGTTGTGAGAACACGGTTGTCTTGATTAAGAGCATGCTGTACAGATGTGTAAACGGAATAAGACATCGTTCATATGTAACCGGACGTCTTTCGTTTGAGATAACCTGAAATTGATTCTGATCGTGTGGTCAAACATAGTGATGATGGTGTCGATGGTTTTCTAGTGCAGATGACGTAGACCGTGTCTCGATCAACAAAAATGGTGTAGATTTGGTTGCGCGTGTTAATCATGAAGAAAATAAGTACCTACTACCCATTAAACAGGAATTTGAACGGGGAATCTTGCAGCAACAACGACATAAAAAAATATTCAGGGCATCGATGGTTTGAACCGTACATGCTCCTGCCCTGCCGCTGTTATTTTAATCTATTCGATAAACACGAATTAAAATCCTTTTGGTAATAATATGGTAAACAGCAGACAATCTGAACCTTTTATCCTATGGTACTAACAAAGAGGGTCTTATGAATCAGAAAAAGGCAGTTGATTTGTAAATTTTTAGAGGAATATAATAGAATTGTGTCGAATGATAAAAGTAGTATGAAAGTAAGATCAAGTTGCATCTAACATTGGATTGAGAATTACATACTAATAACTATAAATTATTTGGAGGTTTTGTAGTGTTGGAAACAGTTTTAGGTTATTTAAATTTCAAAAAAAACGAAGAAGACTATTTAGCAAAAAAAAGGCTCACCTTACCTCTATGTGCCGCCGAGAATAGAATGTCAGATTTTTCTAAATTACCTTTACTAAAAGATTATCAAGAGAGATACATAATGAATGGAATTAATTCATTTAGTATTGAGGATAACTTTATTGGGAGTGAACATTTATATGAAGTTTATAAACTAATTAATTCACAATGTTTAAAACTATTTTCCGCAAAGTATGCTGATGCTAGAACATTATCAGGTATGAACTGTGTTACATCGTTGTTAATGTCTCTTACTAATATTGGAGATAAAATCATGCTTTCCACTAGTTCGTCAGGCGGACACCCTTCAATGGAACATGTATGTAAAAGGTTAGGTTTAGAAATCATTGACATGCCTTATGACTATGAAGAATTCGATTTAGATTATGAAAAAATCTACGAAACCTTAGTTGAAGAAGATATAAAATATTTGTTATATGCACCATCGGATATTATAAAGACTCCAGATTACAATAAATTGAACCTTCCTTCCCAAACGTTATTTTTATATGATGCTAGCCAAACGCTAGGGTTAATTGCAGGGAAACAAGTAGCTAATCCACTGGAAACTCCAATAAACTGCGTGTTATTTGGTGGGACACACAAAACACTTCCGGGACCAGCCAATGGTCTAATCATGACTAATAATGAAGAAATAGCAAAAGAATTGGACGAAAACATAAGCCCTAAATATCTTAGGAATACCCAAATGCATCAAGTCGTAAGTTTACTTTATACTTTGTTTGAGATGGAAAAATTCGGAGTAGATTATGCAAGAAAAACGATAGAGTACTCAAGAGATTTAGGGATGGCACTTAAAGAGTATGATTTTGATATCCCTTTTTTCAACAACACACCTACGTTTACACATCAAATATTTATAAGAACGAGCCAAGATACTATGAATACTATGTTCAGTAATGCTTTCAGAAATAATGTTACACTCAATAAGAAGAACAAAAAGTTGTTTAATGATTATGGTATAAGGCTAGGGACTCAAGAGATAGCAAGACTTGCATGGAAAGAAAATCCTATAGTGCAGATAGCACGAGTAGTAAAGAGTTTGCAATATTCTAACCAAAATACAATGAAACAAATTAAAGACTTGAAAGTACCGGAAGATTTGAATTTCACTTTCAGTGTTTCTTGAATGAAATTATGAAAAACAACCCATACCATATTATTCATTAATGTGGTATGGGTTGTACTATTCTCCTATTTTTACAAAAAATTCAAATGGTTAAAATAAAGGTAGCATTTTATCGTACAAGCTAGGTTCTTTATTATTTAGGATATTGAGAATTGTCCCTACATGCTGTTTACCAAGTTCAAAACAAACATTCTCATCTTTATCTTTACAAAGTCCTAAACAGTGTTCAAGTAATTGATATTGTTCATCTTTTGAATTTGTAAAGTGATGTTGCTTGGTTTCTAATTCAACGGAAAGTATACCCAAACTACTGTAAAGTTCAATATTTTTATCTCCATTCAGAAGCGAGGCATCCAAACTTTTTTTGAAGTAATCTATGGATTGTTTGAAGTCTTTCTTGCGTCTTAACAACTCTCCCATTTCAAAATACAAATTGAATTGCAAGCGTTCACTTTTCTTCTCATATATTTTTATCGTTTTTTCTAATAAATGTATTCCTTTATCAAAGTTTCCTTGTATACCATGCTCAATAGCTTTGTATTTATTGGTTGAAAGATCAGCCACCGAATTTTCTTCTTTGATAAAAGAATCAATTGTGTTAAAGCTAAAAGGCTGTTTTTCGTTCCGATAAAAGAAAATATTATTCATTTCGTTCATGCATTTAATGTATATGTCTCTTGTTTGCACAGTGTCGATCTTACAAATCTCTATAGACTCTTTATAAAAATCTATAGCTAGATCCAAAAGACCCATATGACGATAACAGTGGGCTACCGCCCAATAACATTTAGATTTATATTTCAAGGATTGCCTTACATGTGTCGAATCTATCATCTTTTTAAAATGTTCTATAGCTTTTGCATATTCATTTTGTAAATGATATAAATTGCCTAACAGAAAAACTATATCGAAGTTATCCGACGAAACAGTATCCGGTCGTACTATACTGTGATTGGTATTCATTTCAATCTCTTCAATTGCATCCTGATATGCGCCGTAACCCGTTAACGCTTCTGCAATATAGTAACTCAATTTTTCAAAGAACAAAACAGAATCAACTTCATTATGATGTTCAATCTGTTCTTTTAGTACAAAAACATTTTTAAATAAATAACGAATTCTCAGAGTAGCTGTATAATCTTTAGCGTCATTATTAATTTTTAGTGTATTTATTATATGCTTCGCTTTAACATCTGTTTCAATACTTTGGATGAATTCATGAACAATTTTATGTTCCACGAACAGTTTTTGCTGCTGAACTAAATCCAGTATTTTATTTTGGAAATATTGAATGTATTCAATCTCTTTATTAATTGATGGTAATAGCAAAGCTTCTGTAACTGAATAAGAAAAGTTTTTGTTTTTTCTCAATAAACCTTCTATTACTAATTTATCAAGTTGCTTTCTTATTGTATCTGGGGCAGAATCATTGAGTGATTCCAGCATTTTTCTAGAAACCTCATTTTTAGATATTGACAAAGATAATATACATCTAAACAATCTTTTCTCATCATCATTTATATCTTGGTAGAAAATATCAGTGACATGTTCCCAATTTATAGAGTTCATCTTCTCATTATTAATATCTGCATTATACTTGTCAGCGATCAAACTAAGTGTATGAATGTTACCATTTGTTAGAGAAAACAGTTTATCATTGTCCGTATCATTCAGTGAAATATTTTTCTTATCCAAATATTCAATCATATAATCCTTCTCAAAATTGAGTATATCAGAAGTTCTTATATTACTATTATTTATTTCTTTTCTCTCCACTGCACCAGAATAGAATAGCATAAAGATACATTGACTGTTCAAATTCATTTTTTTCAGTTTACCAATTATTTCATTACAAAGTTTATAGAATTTATCTTTTTCGTCATAGTTTTTGATATCATCAAAAATAAAGACGGTTCTCTTTTTATTTCGAATTTTTTTAGCAATCAAATGGGCAGTCAATGCGTAACTAAGGCCCGGTTCCCTATCAATTAGTAGGAGTTCAAATATTTGTTTAACTGCCATCTGGTATGAACTTTCATCTTCACATGTTATGAAAAAAGCTTGCACATTTAATTCTTTTTTATATCCGGTTGAGTTAATAAAATTTTCCTCATCTTGCGTCTGACAATTATAATTGACTGCCATGTTTATTAATTTGGCGAATTCCGTTCTCCCTACGCCTGGAGGACCAAAAATTTGAAACATTTGTCTCCCATTAGAGCTTTGTAACTCCTCAAAAATATCTTTCGTGATTTCTATTCTATCAGTAAAGTATGCAATGTCAGGTTTTGAATCAGAAAATATAGTTTTCCTCTTTGTTTTTTTTATATATTTAGATACTCCAATTATAGCTGTGATTAAGGGGATACAGACCCCAATTATTGTAAAAGCATTTGCCCAAGACCCCAAATTCCATAAACTGCTTGTAAACATATAGACCTCCAAATAATTTATAGTTATTTGGAGGTTTTTTTCTACACTTTCAAGTTATTTCGTGGATTAAATCTCGACAGGACATCCTTCTTTCTTTCTACAGATACTTCAGTATATATTTGTGTTGTACTCACATTGGTATGTCCAAGAATTTCTTGGACAGATCGAAGGTCTGCACCATTGTTCAAAAGATGTGTTGCAAAGCTGTGGCGAAGATAATGAGGCGTTGAATGTTTACTTACGTTAGACATATCTCTAAATTTATAAAAAATGTCTTCAATGGAATATATAGAGAGTCTATGACCATATTTATTCAGAAAAAGAGCGTTACTCTGAGGTTCAAAGTGTTCACGAGCTTGAAGCCAGCTCTTGATCTTTTGAATCACCTCTTCACTCGATATATATAACAGTCGTTCCTTACGGCCTTTTCCAAAGATCAGCACCGTTCGCTCTTCAAGATCGATATGTTCAAGGTCTATGCTCACCAATTCACCAATTCGAATCCCAATGACGTACAACAACTCAATAATTGCAGCATTTCGCAGGTTTATTCTTTTTCGAAAAATCGTGTGTAACTGTTTCATATGCTCTTGCGGGGCATTCAACAGTTTTTCAATCTCATTCACGGACAGTGTCTTGGGAATACGCCTTGCCGTTTTGAATTTCTTCCCGTAACCATCGATGGGTGATTCCTTAAGATCTCCGTTTTGTACGAGGTAATTAAAAAACGCTTTAAAACATATGTATTTTCTCTTAATCGTAGAGTCTTTTAGTATCTGTTCACTCGTTAATTGTTCAAGATACCTGCGCAAATTCTCCCTGGTTACTTCGTTTATTCCGTTGGAATCCAGCCATTGCACAAGTCTATTTAGATCAGAGAAATAAGCTTTGATGGATTTATGGGACAGATTGCGTTCCACACTTAAATAGATCTCATACTGTCTCAAATAATGGTTTAAATCAATTATGCTGAGTTTCATGATGCCTCCTGATGTGCATGTCATATGCTGCCAATAGTCCGACCTACATTATTACGCATTAGACTTTATTTGTGAAGATGCCTTCAGACATACTTCAATATTACACGACAAAAAAAGCCGGATTTCTCCGGCTCTATACATCAGCTATTTTACACTCTATTTCACCTGTATAGCTCACATAAGCTTTGAGATCATATACGACATTGCTCAGCACATATTGCCCCTGATTCACAAAAATCTCAATCAAATTAGGCTCCACAAAGATATTAAGTTCACATTTTCCTTGCAGCACGGGAGTCTGAAACTGAAGATCGTATTGATCCAAGCCTCTAAATACCCCTGCACGATCCGTATGCAACCTGCCACCTTCCAGCCACACTCGATAACCGCCAATGTCCAGAACTTCATGTTCCTGCAACACGGTTTTCAGTTGGAATGGTTTAGTATAATCAATATGCTCGATGGGGATATTGGTCTTAAAATACGCCTCCACCTCAGGATGTACACGGAAATAAATATGTCCATTTTTCACCTCAATCACTCGCGGTAATGCCATCATGCCAATCCACGGCTTCTCCCCCGGTTTCTCCACAGGTAATGGCATTCGCATCCAGGCTACCATGACCCGGCGCCCGGAGGCATCCAGATTGGTCTGAGGGGCATAAAGATCCCGACCATAATCCACCATTAACAGGTGATCTGGTATGACAATATCACAGCTTTCCTCTTGAAAGGAAACCAGACTGCACATGGCATGACTCGTATACAGCGGCCCATCATGAATACCTTCTGGAGACATCAACAAGACCGTTTGCTGCGCATCAGTAAGAGAATCAGGCAAGCTGAACATATCCGGGCACTCCCACATATAACCCAACCCTGGCTTGGTATAACTATTAACGACCGACCAATGGAACACATCCTCACTTGTATAGAACAAAAGCTTTCCCTGCTGATCTCTCGTCTTTGTACCTAAAATCATGTAATACCGATCCTGAAACATCCATACTTTTGGATCACGTGTATGTGTACGATCCCCCAGAGCAGAATCAATGATCGGCGGTATGATCTGCTGCTTAGAGGTCAGGTTATCAAACGTATAGCCATCCTCCGAGATCATCACAGCCTGACTCGACTCGAATCGATCATCCACAATCACATGAACGTTCTCCTCATTTATCACATCATATTTCACAGCGGTATAAAATAAAAACAGTTGTCCCTGAACCTCTAATGCAGTGCCTGAAAAACAACCATTCTGGTCATACCCTTTGCTTGGAAACAGAGCGATAGGATGGTGCGTCCATGTGACCAGATCCGGACTGGTTGCATGCCCCCAATGCATCGTGCCCCACTGCAGCCCATACGGGAAATACTGATAAAATAAGTGATATTCTCCCTTGTAGTAAATAAATCCGTTCGGGTCATTCATCCAGTTACCTGGTGCTTTTACATGTAGTTGATCTTCTTTCATCATGGCCTCCATTAACGATTTCAATAAACCTGATTTAACATGTATGTAACGCCGCCCTCTTCAACTTTTTCACAACAGCATATGTATAGGTATCCCCTGGTTCATATCTGTTCAGGCCAAAAAAGCCGCCGATCTCAGCGACTTCAATTGTAACATTATTTTTTTCTCTGTAGTCTATATTTGAGAGTATATATCTTAGATTATATTTATCATTATTCGGGGTTAAATAATCTTTCGAAACAGGTCGATAACCTCATCCTTGGATGGTTGATACGGGTTGCCTGGTGCACAGGCATCTTTCATCGCATTACTTGCAAGCAGTTCTACATCCGGGTTCTGTACGCCGAGTTCGGATAACTTCTCAGGAATGCCCACTTCTTTTGCCAGTTCTCGAATTGCTGCAATCACATAGTTCGCACATTCCTCGTCGCTACGCTCCTTCACGTCCATACCAATTGCCTTGGCGATATGACGGAATTTGTCCGGTACATGTTTGGCATTCATCTCCTCGACATAAGGCAGCAGCATTGCATTGCATACTCCATGCGGCAGATCATACACCCCGCCCAATTGATGTGCCATAGCGTGCACATATCCAAGACCCGCATTATTAAATGCTATGCCTCCCAAGAAACACGCGTATGTCATATACTCCCTTGCTTCCAGATCAGTCCCATCCTTCACCGCCCTTGGCAAATATTCAAAGATCAACTTGACTGCCGCTGCAGCCGTTGCACTTGTAACCGTAAAACCCCCAGGTGTAACCATCGCTTCTACCGCATGGGTTAAGGCATCCATTCCCGTAGCTGCCGTCAGACTGGCAGGTTTATTCAGCATGAGCTCGGGGTCATTCACCGACAGATCAACTAGACAGTTTCGATCCACCATCACCATTTTCACTTTTCGCTCCTCATCTGTAATCACATAGTTCATTGTTACTTCGCTTGATGTGCCAGCTGTTGTATTCACAGCTACAAGCGGAACTGATTTAGTTTTGGATTGATGCAGTCCTTCATATTGACGGATGTGTCCACCATTTGCAGCAACGATACCAATTGCTTTGGCAGCATCCTGCGGTGAACCTCCGCCTATCGATATAATGGCGTCACAGCCATGGTTCTGGAATACTCGTAATCCTTCATACACTTGATGGCATGTTGGATTGGGCTGTACCTCATCATATACGACATAGTCTAACCCTGCTTGCCGCAGTGTAGACAATACACGCTCAGCGATACCTGACGTAACCAGTGCCTGATCTGTAACAATCAGAGCTTTGCGTATACCCATCTGTCCAATCATTGGAGCTGCATCCTGCAAACACCCTCTACCCATCAAATTCACGGGTGGAACATAATATGCATGCGTTGCCATCTGAATCAGCCTCCTGTAACCCTGATTTACTACCTTTATTGTAACTGAATCCGTTTCCAGCTATAGTGAAATAAATCACAATCACTTAATAAATGTTACATTGCCCCTTCTTGTTACAAGGATGTTCAAATTTTTTGTATCTATTTGTTTTGTATCTATTTGTTTAATTCTTCGATGTTATGTATCCCATACTGTGTTTCATGATATTTTTACGCAAAAAAGGTGACTTACACCCCTAAAGAGTCTAAGTCACCTTATCTTGCTGCATAGCCATAGCGTATATATCACCTAGCAAATTGTACAACCATAGAAAGTCGCTACACACCGGCTAAGTTCTAACGATCACCAGAAGCCTTATTTCCCCTCATTCTCGCATAAAAATCCTTACGATCCTCAGAGACGCTATTTAGCCTATTTTGAGCAAAATTGAAGCTTAAACGGGCATATTCCAGCAAATAGCGTTCCTACGGATCGTTAGCAACTTACAGTGCTTTGTCGTTCACACCATCAAGCCATGCTTCAATATCACCAATGACAGAGGACACACAACCGTCTTCAAACGGTGATTTCAAACCAGCAAGGTCTACCAGACCAGTGAAGGACAGGCTACCACCTGCTTTGCACAATGTCAGATAATCCGCCCATGCCGATTTCATATCTTCATTGCTGCGTTTCCAGAACTGGAATGCACAGATTTGAGCCAGCGTGTAGTCGATATAATAAAATGGCGATGAGAAGATATGGCCTTGTTTATGCCAAAATCCACCTTGCTCCAAATACGCGTTGTCTTTGTAATTGATATGTGGCAAGTAAATCTTCTCGATATCGCGCCAAGCCTGCTTGCGTTCAGCCGGTGTTGCATTTGGGTTCGCATAGACAAAATGCTGGAATTCATCTACAGCTACACCGTATGGAATAAACAGAAGTGCTGAGGACAGATGATCAAACTTGTACTTGTCCGTATCTTCCTTGAAGAACAGCTCCATCCACGGCCAAGTGAAGAACTCCATGCTCATGGAATGAATCTCTGCAGACTCATAGGTCGGCCAATTATATTCAGGCACAGCAAAGTTACGGCTTTCGTACACTTGGAACGCATGTCCCGCTTCATGTGTCAGTACATCAATGTCACCTGACGTACCATTGAAGTTGGAGAAAATAAACGGTACTTTGTAATCATTCAGGAACGTACAATATCCTCCGCCCTGTTTTCCTTTTTTACTAACCAGATCCATTAATTCATTCTCGGTCATCATCTGGAAGAACTTATCGGTCTCTGGTGAAAGTTCCGTGTACATCCGTTTGCCGTTCTCCACAATCCAATCTGGATCACCTTTTGGGGTTGGATTACCCGTCTTGAAGCTAAAGCCCTGATCGTAAAAATAAAGCGTATCTACATCAATCCGGCTGCGCTGACGTTCTCTGAGCTTGGTTGCAACAGGTACGATGTAATCTCGAACTTGTGCACGGAAATTCGCGACCATCTCCGCGTTATAATCCGTACGGTTCATACGGACATAACCAAGCTCCACGTAGCTTGGATAACCCAGCTTTTTCGCAATCTGTGTACGTACCTTCACCAGTTCATCATAAATGCGGTCGAATTCCGCTTCATTCTCCGCCATAAACGTATACCGGGCTTCTGATGCACGTTCCCGCATGGAACGATCTGTAGACAGCTCAAACGGATGCAACTGAGGCAGTGTGCGCTCTTCCCCTTCAAACGGAATTTTAGCCGAAGCAATCAGCTGATCGTATTCCGTAGAAAGTTTGTTTTCCTTCTGGAGATCTTCAATGATCTCCGGGCTGAATGTTTTCAAAGCCTGATCGGCGAGCAGAAACAGTTGAGTTCCCCACTTTTGCTCCAGTTCCGCACGGAACCTGGAATTCACCAGCGCACGGTAGTAATCCGTAATATACTCCTGAACAACTGGCTGACTTTCATCCACGAACTCATTCTCTGCCTTATAAAACTCATCATTGGTATCAATGGAATGTCTGATATAGACAAGCTGTGCCTGGGTTTCGAAATCACTGCGCAAGGCATTGATCTTGTCCATGAATTCACTTTGCTCTTCCACTGAAGACGCCGCTTCAAATCCCTCCAGTAGTTCACCGAAAGAAGTCTTGATGTGTTCCAGATCGGGACGTGTATACGTATACTCGCTAAACTTCATTTATGTACACCCTTTCCTGTTTGGCAAATTTCGGGAAAAACCCGAGAGCTATCCCCTATTATACAAAAGTGAAGCATAAAAATCCCAACTTTATGAAAAATATTTATCCATCGGTCAAATGTTATCCAAGCAAAGAATGGAACAGTTACATCATTACGGGAGTTACCTGTAAGCTCAGTTTAAGTATGTTTCATGATACTAGAATCGCATCAATACAAATAAGCCCGCCCCGCATCAGCGAAGCAAGCTTATAGGCTTGTCTTTTTCAAATGTTACAGATGATTCGCAATTTAGTGTTTATCTTCGTCAACAATCTTATAGAACCAGCCCATTCCAATCATACCCACAACCATAATCACAGCCAGAATAATAATATAAGTCATGAATGTACCCCCCTTGCCCGTATATTCATCTCTATACTAGTGTACACGCGGAATGACGGTTTGAATTAACCGAACATTGACAAAAATACGAAATCTTTAATTTTAATCAACCCAAAACATCACTTTTGTTATTCTTTCCTCCAAACCCCATCCTTGTTATCTCACCGTAAGTCCTGTCTTATACAACTTGTTAGCATCTGCAAACGTTCCGTTGTATACTATACTTCTGGATTGGATGGATATGGACATAACCTCAATTTATTTTCACAGAAAGGCAGGAGCTTCATGTCAACTCGCATTTCTTTACATTCATTATCACTTGCTTTTATGCTCGCTTTCATGCTGATCATGTTATCCGCCTGTGCGGATGGAGAAGCCCATGTGACTGTAAATACAAACGGAACGGCAGATCTGGATCTGAATCTAAGTGTGTCGGACTCAGCTCTTGGCAAAATTGGACAAGACAATATGATGCCCTTGCTAGCCGAAGCATTGGAACGTAATAACTTTAAGGCAGAAGTGACCAAACAGGCAGATCAAAGTGTGTTAAAAGCAACGACCCATTATGAAAAAAGTAATATGACCGGGTTCGATTCCTCCAAGCTGCCACCAGGTATTCAGATCGAAAAATCAACGACCCCAGGTTTCTTTACTTCAAAAATGCATATTACTGCCGAAGCTGACCTTATGGAATCTATGCCAGATGGGGATATTAAAGACAAGATCAACAACGTTCCAGGTTTTCTCAAACGACTTTTGTTAAAAGATGTGAAATTTGATTTCAAACTGTCTCTCCCGATCCAAGCCGAGGATTCCAATGCAGATCAGGTGCAGGATGGTGGTAAAACGCTGATCTGGAACATTTCCCCCCTGCAAAAGAATACGCTGGATCTGACCGTACAAATTCCGAACATTCGGAATATCCTTTTCGTCTCCATCACTGGCCTTGTGCTGATCCTGTCACTGCTTATCTGGTTCTTTATCCGGCGCAGACGGGTAAGACTGCAGCAAAATCCGACGGAACATCGTGGAAATTCATGACACTCACCCGGCTATTGGATTTGTGACTTGCCAAACGGTGTTATGGATAGTAGAATACATCCGTACTGTACGAATGGTTAACAAGATGATTTAAGCAAAACTAAAGAGGTGAACAAGTTTCATGAATATCCGGGAATGCGCCCTGCCTGGTATCGGGGTGAAGTACCAGTTTCATACAAAAGGCGGTAATCAGTTAGTCATCATCAAGCATGAGGACGGACGCCGTGAATTATTTTCGGTAAATCCACAAGATGATGAAGAACTCACGCTGATTGCAGAATTGGAAGATGATGAATGTGTAACCCTCTCAGGATTGATCGGCGGATGGTCCTGAGTACCAACTCCAAACATCAAAAAAATGTAACTTTAAACATGAAAAAACCTGCACTCCATTGGAGATACAGGTTTTTTTGTATTCATCGTGTGTTATATTCATCATGGGTTGAACCTCTCTTGTCTCGCTCACCAATTGCCCATCAATTTACCTTCTGTGAATGAATATAGGGCACCCATGTGTTGAGAACCCGGATAATTTCTGCCGAGTGGAAAGGCTTGCTTATAAAGTCCTGCATTCCGCATTGCAAACAAGCTTCCCGGTCACGTTCTCCTGCAAAGGCTGTAATCGCCGCGATCACGGGGATTCCCGGATGAGTTTTCCTAATTTCACAAGTCGCTTCAATTCCATCCATCACTGGCATTTGAATATCCATGAAGATCAGATCATACTGCGTTTTCGCAAGTAGATCCACAGCCTGCGCTCCATTGCCCACCACATCGCATACACCGCCGAATTTGCGCAACATCTCTTCAAGCAGATGGCTGTTCACGGCCTGATCCTCGGCGATTAATATGCGAATACCGCTGGCAAGACTGTTTCGATCCGGCAGTTCCAGCCTTGCTGCAAGGTGATCTTCTACATATACAATTTCTTCTCTCCACTTCTCTAATACAATGGTGAACTGGAATTCTGCCCCCTGACCAATCTCACTTTGCACACCAATGGCTCCGCCCATGAGTTCCACCAGTTTCTTGCTAATCGCAAGGCCCAAGCCCGTTCCTCCAAATTTGCGATTAATCGCCGGATCCAGTTGGGAGAAGGATTGAAATAATTGATGCTGCTTATCCAGTGCAATGCCGATGCCCGTATCCTTTATCTTGAACGAAAGCAGCAGATGATGCGGGCCATATTCTGGCGAGTGATCCATCTCCGCAATAACCGTAACACTTCCCTTTTCGGTAAATTTAACCGCATTGCCCACCAAATTAATAAGAATCTGGCGAATCCTTGTCTCATCTCCTCTTACACGTTCAGGAATCTGTGAAGAGATCTCACTATATAGTTCAATCTTCTTCTCAGCGGCTTTGATGGAAAAAAGCTCCATTACACTGTTCAGCATATCCCGAATATCTACTGGCCCTTGTTCCAGATCCATTTTACCTGCTTCAATTTTACTGAAGTCCAATATTTCATTCAAAATGTACAGCAGCGACTTCCCGCTATCAATCATAATCTCCGCAAATCCTCGCTGCTCTTCGTCCAGCTCTGTTTCCATCAACAGATGTGCCATTCCCATAATCCCGTTGAGCGGCGTACGAAGCTCGTGGCTCATAATAGCGAGAAACTCGGATTTGGCACGATCGGCGTGCTCTGCCGCTTCCTTCGCACGAATGATTTCTTTCACCGATGTCATATCACGGAACACCAGCACGGCACCACGTGTTTTCCCTTGATCCATAATCGGCTTGAGTTGGAACTCCGCGAGAAAGCTCGATCCGTCCTGTCGCCAGAATACCGATTCTGTCCGCGGCAATGCCCTTCCTTCACGTACAGCCTGCAAAATAGGCGTACCTTTCGCTGGATAAGGAATGCCTTCACTCTGCATCTGTATCATCATTTTCTCCAGAGGTTTGCCATTCATCTCATTTGGACAGATGCTCATCATCTCCGCCGCTGCAGGATTGGCAAAATTCACATTCCCATCCAGATCCAGCCCAATGACCCCTTCGGACATTCCATTCAAGATCAGTGCTCTTTCGTAACTTAAATTTTCAATCTCTTCGACGTAACGTTTGGCAGATGTAACATCACTCGTAATGCCATAGACACCAACGACTTTGTCTTCCAGTAAAATAGGAACATTGATGACACTTGTCTCAATTCGCTGCCCGTTCTTGTGAATCAAGCCAATCTCGTAGCTCTGCGCTATGCCCTTCACCGATTCTTCAAAGTGATAACGTGTCTTATCCAGATCTACCGGATCAATCAGATGATCGAAAGGTCGGCTTAACAGTTCCTCTCTTGTATGGCCTGTCAATTGCTCCTGCCCCGCGTTGGCTTTCAGCAAATTCCCATCCAGATCCAGAGAAGCTACTCCAAGCGGATTACAGTCAAACAAAGACGTATACTCTTGTAAATTCAACTGCTGCTGTTTACTTTCTGTAATGTCTCGAGTGACTGCCACCATCTCCTGCAGCTTGCCTGACTCATCGCACACATAATGGGTCAGTGTATCTGCCCATATAATGGATCCGTCCTTGTGCTGCAGCCGATAACTAATGCGCTCCGGTGCAAGTCCATTCATCTGACCACGGATATAGGCCTGTACGCCCGGAATATCGTCCGGGTGAATGCAGAACATTCCGGATCGTCCGATCATTTCCTCGGGCTCGTAACCGAGCATGCTTCTGCTCGCATCAGATACATATTTAAATGTACGCTCAGCGTCCGCCTCATGAATTGCAATCAAATCCAATGAGGATTCAGCCAGTATACGTGAAATACGACTACTCTCTTCCAGCTGTTTGCGCTGTTCAAGGAGTCGTTCTTCCGCCTCTTTTTGGTTCGTAATATCTGCAGCTTGTACCAGTAAATACAATGACTCTTCCGTTTCCTCGTCCCGGACAATGCATGCTCTAATCGTTGCCCACAGCAACGTACCATCTTTTCGTTTCAAACGCACCTCCGTTTCGTACATCGGCTGTTCACCGTTGGTCATTTCCCAGAAATTTTTCCGAAACTCTTCGTACCTGAGGTCTTCTTCATAAATCATATGTACAACGGAAGTATGTAATAGTTCTTCCTCCGTTGATCCAAGCATCTCGCAAAAAGCGGGATTTAATTGCACCCATAGTCCATTAACATGAGAAGCGACCGCAATTCCGATTGGCGCGTGTGTGTATAATTGTTCGAACAGAGACCGGCTCTGTGTGATGGAGTTCGACACTACATATCCTCCCTTACCTTAAATGTAAATGTTGCTTTAATCTAAATTGAATGTTGTTTTAATGAGAATGTAATGTTCTTCGTATGAACACATGAACCTGAACATAACTTTATCTTATAGTGTTGTACCCCAAATGACACGATTGTTAAACGAAACACAAGAAAAATCTCAGACAAAAATCGACATGATCAAATTTTCGGCGTCTCAGCATATTCAACGTTATTGAAGAACGGAGGTTATTGCCCCATGATTATTGTTGCGAATCAACCGGTTCAACTATTTCCCTCCGAGTGGTCTGCTTTTGAATGGTACTGGTTACAGCAGCTTCAGAACCGCCCAATCCGATATGTGTATCAATCCATGGACCATCTGCACTTTGAATGGAACTTAAGAGAATCTCTCGTGGACGCAGCCGAAGGATTGAATCGAAGTGGGGTCAGCTTTGCCTCATTTGAAGATTCAAGGTGTAACCCCGCCTTCTGGAATCGGAATGCACAAGGCGGGTTTGAGCTAAGACCGGATGTTACACCAGCTGACGGCATCAGAGATATATGGAGAAACGGGCGTTTATACGCATTCGAGTGCGCAACCGCTACCGTCATCGTGCTTTATGGAGGTGTGCTTGGGAGCATACGTGAAGATGCCTTTAATTCGTTATTTCGTAATCTGCTGTTATTTGACTGGCATTATGACAGCGATCTGCGTTTGACAGAAAAAAACGGCAAGGAAACCGCACTTCCGGGAGACGTGCTCTATTTCAAAAATCCGGATGTCTCTCCCAAAACCCCTGAATGGCAAGGCGAAAACACCATTATGTTGCGGGAAAACTGGTACTACGGACACGGCATTGGCATTGCAAGCGGCCCGGAGATTATCCAGACCTTAAACCAGTTTCGGTTTCCCGGCAGCCGAACCTCAGCCTATTTAATGGATATGGTCATTTATCCAGACTTTCTTTACTTATCCCGTTATGCCAAGAATGCTTCCAATGGTAACCCGGACGCATCCACACCTGTATTGCCTGGTCAAATGTATGTTCGAGTGGGAGGAAGCCGTTATCTGCGTACTTGAATACCGGTCTTACAGTCATTAACGGGTCTTTGGAAAAATGGATTTTACACGCTGAAAAAGCCCAATAGAAAGCAGCCGTCAGGCTGTCTTTACTTTGGGCTATCTTCGTTATTCGTTGTAAACATCATCGCTTGTGTCTTCCAACTAGCAATACCCCAGCTATCATTCATTAAGCATACAGTGACTATTTATAATCTTTCAATCATCCGTTTAACGGATCAAGTTGAACAACGACCTGCTTACCGCTAACCTGTACTCCCGTCGTTTTGTTACCGTGTTCTTTCAACGCTTTGCACAGTTCTTCTGCCCACACTTTACCCGCGTCTCCCTCTTTGGCACCATGTACCTGGATAACAAACTTCACGGAATCACCTTTTTTCAGTATCCGCTCGGCTTGCGACTTTTTCACATCCCGGTCATGATCCTCCATTTGCAGGTGAAGCCGAATTTCCTTCACTTTACGTTTCTCCGGGGATTTGCCTGCTTTTTTCTTTGTCTGCTGTACTTCCTCGCGTACTGCACCCGCACCGATCAATTTGCATGGGGGCGGGCTGGTCATCAGGGACAAACATACCAGGTCTACTTTATGCTGTTTGGCCAGCGCCAGTGCTTCGCGTGTAGACATAATCCCTAGATCTTCTCCATTCAGACCCGTGAGTTGTACTTCGGCTGCTTTGATTTTTTCATTTTTAATCATCTGAGCCATTTATCTTCCTCCTTGACATGAAAAGCCTGTCCTGATCACTAGAAGATCAGAGCAGGCTTGAATAATGGATTACATTATGTGTGGCGGTACAAACGATTCATACGTTGCGTTAAGATTAACGACTTGTCATTGCAGATGAGTTCTCACAATATCGAGTCGTGTCCTCAAATTACAATGTGTTAAACGCTTCTGTAAGTACGGGTACAATCTGTGATTTACGGGATACTACGCCTTTAAGCAGCGCTTTGTTGTCTACCAGCGCGACGTTGTATGCTTTTTCAACCGCTTTGGTAGATGCACCATAAGCCAGTCCGACGGAGTCATTGTTCAGGATGTCTGTTACGACAAACAAGAACAGGTCGAGGCCTTTGCTGGAAATAATCGCTTCGATCGCCGCTTCAAGCTCAGGCTGTTTCACCAGCACATCATTCACGTCAACCGCATTCACTTGTGCGATTTCAACTTTTGCTGTACCCATTGCAAATTCCTTCGCATCGAGGGAGATCAACTCAGCAATAGTTTTCTGACTCAAATCCGCACCAGCTTTCAGCATGTCCAGGCCGTAGCTGTCTGCATCCACACCAGCAATGGCAGCCAGCTCACGTGCTGCAGCGACATCCTGCTCTGTGCAAGTTGGAGATTTGAACAACAAGGAATCCGAGATAATAGCTGATAACATCAGACCCGCGATTGGTGCGCTGATTTCAATACCGTTTTCTTTGTACATTTTATTCAAAATTGTTGCCGTACAGCCAACAGGCTCCGCACGGAAATATAAAGGCTGGCTTGTCTCAAAATTAGCAATACGGTGATGATCAATAACTTCAATAACCGTTACGTCTTCAATATCGCTTACGCTTTGCTGACGCTCGTTGTGATCGACCAGTATGACTTTGTTTACTTCGTTCGCCGCTGTTTTGATCAAACGTGGTGCTGCAACCTTGAATTGGTCCAGTGCAAACTGTGTTTCGCCATTCACTTCGCCCAAGCGTACCGCTTCAACTTCATGGCCTAATTTGCTTTTCAGGTCTGCATAAGCGATTGCTGAACAGATTGTGTCTGTATCCGGGTTTTTGTGGCCGAAAATTAGTGCTTTTTCCATATTCATAGCCCTCCGTCAATTCGAGTTTTAAGTTGATTCCTAGCCTTGTTTGAATCATACCTACTGATTATAGCGCTTATACGTCTTAATTCCAATCCCTTTACAGCGAATTAATGTCCTGATGCAGGCCAAAAGCTTCTGCAATCAGAGAGAAAGAGCGCAGGCGTGCCTCGAACGAATGGATGGCAGACGCAATGATCACTTCATCAGCTTCATGACGTTCAGCCATCGCGATAATTTTGTCTTTCACCTGATCTGGCGTGCCGATGATCGAGAAGGAGCGGCGCTGACGAATCTGTTCCAACTCCATCGCTGTATACGGATAGTTATTCACCGTTTCAAGAGAAGGGAAGGACTTCTGTTCGAGTCCACGACCGAGCCGCAGGAAAAATAATTCGTTACTGCGAGCCAGTTCAGCTGCTTCTTCTTCCGTATCTGCACAGAAAGCGGATACCGCTATCATGGAATGGGGCTTGTCGTTCAGAATCGAAGGTTTGAAGTGGTGGCGGTAATGTTTCATCGCTTCCTCACCGCCTGGCGTACCGAAAAACTGGGCAAATGCATACGCTGTACCTTGCGCTGCGGCAATTCTTGCCCCTTCCGAGCTAGAACCCAGCAACCACACTTCAGGAACCGTTGGAACGGAGGGGCCAGCTACAAGTGAAGCAAAACGATGGTCTTCGGGCAACTGCTCGTGGAAGTATCCCCCAAGATCGGCAATCTGCTGCGGAAAAAACTGTACATTCGATGATTTGCCCTCGTTGAGCGCTCTACTCGCAATCGGCATGCCTCCTGGCGCACGTCCGATACCGAGATCGATTCGTCCAGGGTGTAAGGCCTCCAGTAGTCGGAAGTTCTCTGCCACTTTGTACGCGCTGTAATGCGGTAACATAACCCCTCCCGATCCTACCCGAATACGTTCCGTATGAGCAGCCACATGGCCAATCATGATCTCTGGGCTTGAAAAGGACAGTGCACCCCCGCCGTGATGTTCGGACATCCAAAACCGGGAATACCCTAATTGCTCGGCATGCTTCGCTAATATTACAGCCTCCTGCAGGGCATTATTGACATTACGACCCTCACTAATGTGTCCATGCTCCAGTACACTCAGTTTCATATATGTTCATTCCTCTCATTAATGAAGTAATGATCTGTCTTTATTTTATCTGGCTTACTTGTACATTGTAACATTAAAAATTACAGTTTTAAACTTTATCCTTACTTCTTCCTTTTTTACTTCTGACATTGGAAAAAGAATATTAAAAAACGCAGCCGGCTTCTATGCCGGCTGCGTTACAGAACCTTACCTTATATATCACTACGTAACATTACAGTACACGATTAAATTAAGGTGCTCTTTTCGGTAATAACTTCACGTACTCATCAGACAATTTCATCAGACTGAGCACATGTTCATAATCGGAACGATACGGTTCCAGATTTGTCACCGGTTCATAGGTTTTGAGCGAGTATGCCGTTCCGTCGTCAAAGCCTGCGCCCGGAATGAACATGATGTCATTGTTTACAAATGAACCTGTTGGCAAGTAATAACGAATGCCAAACGCGTTGCGATCCATGTTCAGCAAGTCATGCCCGAATGCCGTGAACTTCTCCTGCTGCAGCGATACGCCCATGAGGTTCATGACGGTAGGCAGGATGTCCAGTTGACCTCCAGGCTGCTCAACCACTTGCCCTCTCGTTTGTTTCGGCGTATGAATCATCAGCGGGATATTGAATCGGCTCACTTTTCCATCGTAAGGAATACCGAGGTTTGCCTGAATCTGCTCCGTAATTTCCTCTTCCTCTGGTAATCCGAAATGATCTCCATAGAGCACAAGCGTGGTGTTATCCCATAAACCATTTGCCTTCAACTCGTTAATCAGCTGACCTACCGCGTAATCGGTATAATTGATCGCCTGCAAATAATCATGCAGCAATTTATTTGTGATCGTTGCGGGAATTTCAATTCGTGCACGATCAGCCGGGACAGTAAACGGCGAATGGCTCGATGCTGTGATGAACTGAGCATAGAACGGCTGATTCGCAGCCTGATGCGCAGTCATTTTTTCCACACCCACCCGATACAATTCTTCGTCCGATGGCCCAAAATCGTTGAATTTGTCATTCGTGAAGCTCGGTTTATCAAAGTATCGCGTGAACCCGAGGGCAGGATACATCTTGTTGCGGTTCCAGAACGTTACGTCGTTAACGTGATATGTCTCCGACTCATATCCATTTTGGGACAGTAGTTTGGGTAGACTCGGAAGGTCACGGTCACTATACCCGGCTGACATCGGCACTACCCCTGTAGGATATATGGATGTATTCGACATAAACTCCGCATCCGACGTATTTCCTTGACCGATCTGTTGGAAGAAATGAGAGAAATAATAGCTTTCTTTTGCAAGATTATTCAAAACCGGTGTTAATTCTTGCCCGTTCAACGAAGCGTTAATCGGGAAATTTTGAAAGGATTCCAGTTGAAGCACAATCAAGTTGCTGCCTTTTGCCTGACCAAAATATTTTGCCTTCACCGCCGTACCGTCTGCCCCTTTGTTCTGGTACGGATACTGGCTAACCAAAGCATTGATCTTGGCAATCGTTTCATTAATGTTGCCATTGGCAATCGCTTCATTCTCCTTGCTCGTCAGAATTGCAGAGGACACTTGATAGTTCAGGAAACCGAGATTTTCGGCCCGCACCAGTTCGTTATCAATCGTTTCCCCTTTGACAATAAAACTGCCGGACAAAACAATGCAGAACGCCGCTGTAAGTGCCACGCCAAGTTTGCCCCAATAGCGTCTACGATTTCTGCCAAATGTCAGGCTACTCTCCTGGTAATTGCTGTGATATGCCCCCCTGCTGCGTCTGCGCCCTATAAACCTGATTGGCACACCCAGAATAATATCGGCAAAAAACAAAAAGTGCTGTGGCTTAACCAGTGGCCCTATACTTCCTCTCACTTGGGCAACCTGCCCTAGCTCGCTTAACGCGGTGTAGGTAGGAACCGAACTAAAGTGTGCGTTATACAGCGTAGCCGCAAACAGAACAAGTGAGAACAGGACATTAAATGCCCCGTATACCGTTCGCTTCCAGCTCAGCGGCACAATGAGATCCAGCACGCACACTATGGTGAGCGCAGCGAGTGCATCGGTTAACAGCCCAACACCCGACAACCCATTGAAAAAGAAATATCGTAGAAGGGACAACTTCAGCAACATTAAAATAAACAAGACAACAAATAAGGCCCGTGATGATGTCTGCCTGCTTCTATTCATTGATCTAAACATGGTCTTTTTCAACCCTTATCTGAAATTTTTACGTTCGTTTTACAAAACGCATATTTCAGTATAACAGTTTTCGTGTTACTGTTCCATTGAGGATATGCTATATAAGCAGAACTAAAATGATTTACACGGGCACTCCAAAGACATAACTCAGGCAATAGTCGAGATATCTTCATTTTGGACACTCTGCTTGTCACGTGATGCTCGAATGACTGCCTGTGCTGCCGCAACCCGAACCCATGGAATCTGCTCAGGTCTGCAACATACAGCCCCTATTTTAATATCATGAATAAACGCAATCGATGCTGTATCTTGGATGTATTCACTGGTTATCGACGTTTTCAGATATGGTTTTCGAATTTGCCCTTGAGCAGCAGCCGTCCCTATTAAGCACCCTACGTTTTCTATATCACGGATGTGAACAGGATTATTTCCAAGCTGAAAAGCATGACCAACCACCCGTTCTCGCTCCGCTACTTCCTCACGCGTACAACCAAATGTGGATTGTGTCAGCTCATCCGCATCAAACGAGACAAAGTCCGCATAACTCGCAAGCTGTACCGCGGTCATTGCAGCTTTTGGTGTTGTAATCGAGGCTCCCACCTTATAAACACAATGGCGGCGCTCTTCACCGAGCACCTGTTCTGCCACATGATCTGCCAAGTCCCTCATCTGTTGCATTTCTTGAACATGCTCTACATGCGGGATCATAATTTCAGGACGCACCCACAACCCCTCTCGAATACTCTTGACCGCTGCCCGAAAGATAGCCTCCAGCTGCATTTCATGGATCTCGGATAAAACGATAGCCAGATGAATGCCCTGCTGCTCCACCGTATTTGAATCCGGCCATAGCTCCTGTAGTGGAAAATCAAATAATTGAATGGTCACTGGACGTCCGTCCATCACTTCAAACAGATATTCGATATCAGACTGCTGCATCGGCAACAATCGTTCCAATCCACGCCTGCGCTCTGCTTCCGTACCCGCCATAACCATCTTCTGCACATAAGGTTTTCTGGACGGAACCAACAACATGGTCTCGGTTTTACATAACCCAATTCCTTCTGCACCCCAAGCTCGTGCCTGCCTAACCTCAGCCGTCTGTTCCACCTTTGCCAGAATAGATAACTCTTTTATTTCATCAGCCCATTCCAGCAAACGTTTCAGCTCTGGCGACTCCTGTTGCATACACGCCGTTAAATCTTCTGATCTCAATCGAAGAATGGCTTCCTCTTTTGAAATCAACCCCTCATGTACGTAATCTACTGCGCTCCTGATGGCAGCAATTGAACTTAATCTCGCAGGCTGCACAAATTGTATACAGATGGAAGACGGGTTCACCACATAGGTGAGTTTCTGCACAACTCCTGTGCGCTTCTCTAACTCCGTACACATCATCTCAAGCTCTGTATAGCGTACAGGATTATTTCTTTTTAAATATGAGAGCGCATGCACCATGCCAGACTTGCTTCTCGCCGGAAGATAATCCCCCATAAGACCTTTTTCCCCTGTTACCGGGTTACGGGTGTATACTTTCCCTGTCCCTTTGTAATCAGCACAATTACCTTGTACCACGGCCTGTATAAGCACAGGCTCTTCCACTTTTGATTGTTCTTTTATGCTATCTTCTGGCACATCATCTCTATTATTCATCTGCTCAGCAGAACAGAACACCGCTCGCACCGCTGCTTGAAGCTCGAGATACACATCCTGTGGAAAAGGACTTCCGTCGATCGCCTGAATCGAGGCTTTGCATTCCGCAATTAACGCTTCAAGCTCCGCCTCTCCCGAAAAATAAGACTCTGAATCCACTGGCTGTGCAGTAGTGATATTAGGGATACCATGCACCATACGCCCATAATGCTGCAGGCTTACCAGATAACATTGAAGTGCATATAAACGATTACCAGTCTGGCGAGCAAAACCTTCGACGGTACGATCATTCAGGCCCACGTATGGTATGATGCATTGTTCAACCGACGAAGATGCAACAGCCTGATCTGGCTGCACGTTAAGCAGAAGTGGACGGATGGGGTCACCAAAAGCTGCACCCGTTTGTTGCTCCAGACACCAGACGGCACCGTCCAACTCTTCCTTTATCTCATCGGAAAGATGACCTAGACGGGTACAACATGCGCGGCTGCCTTCCGTCGTGACGATCATTCCCACTGGAACAGACCATCCAGCTTGCATCAGTTCTGCAAGGGCAGCACCGATACTATGCGTCAGCCCCTTCATCTGTGCAGTACCTTCCTCCAATAGCAATACCCGTTTTGTCATTTGCAACACTCCCATCTGCCGTCCATGGCTGTGATCGAATGAGCAGCGTTCTTAATCCGTGCTGCCTTCACTCTAATGTTATGTTGCAAGAGCATCATCAAAGACTACACGTTCAGCATTTTGTAAACGTTATTCTGTTTTTTGGTTAAATTCGAATCACTTTCAAAGCAAAAGCCCCCTCAGCATGAGCTGAAGGAGCTTTTGTAATAAATCTATCATTCTGTAAAATTTGGTGAAATGAAATAACTTCTCTTTATAGTTTTGTATAGTGAGTTAAAATAAACTTAAAATTTCTCAGCACCCCAATACCACGGAAAGTCTGAAAACCCTATTTCTGGATAATCAAGTTCCTTAACAAAACCTTGCATAGTCATTTCTGTCCAATGTAAATCGATAGCCTCTTTCATTTTTGTATAAACCCCAGAATCCTTACTAAACAGTCCTGTCGATAATAGAGCATGAGATGAATTCCTCAAAGCGTACTGAAGCTTTGCGTTTTCAGGATCATCAATTGAATCTATATATTCAACCATTATATTTTTAAAACTATTTTTAAGTTTATGGAAAATCCGCTCAGCTATAATATTTTTATAACGAGATCCCTGAAGCAGAGGCGTTATAATTGGATGCGATTTGTTAAAAATATGTTCGTACGCTCCTGAATCAACAGGAATACAAATTACTTGTGAAGATTTATTTTCAATATCAAATAGTATTTCTTCTGCAACTTCAAATCTGTTTGGCCCTCCAGAATCTTTCTTTTTCAAGTCATATTTACACAATATTTCAATTTCTATACCAGGTATAGGAGACAATAAATATCTGCACATGCTAAGTTTATTATTGATTTGAGAATCGAGAAACACTGAATATACTAGATTATCCATATTGTAGAACTGCCTTATATTGAATCCGTTTAAGATTATTATTGGTATTTCCTTATGTTTAGTAACAAAATCATTCATTTCGTTAGTGAATTCTTCCACATTATAACTTTCAATTATACCCAACCTCTCATAAGAAAGTAACTCCGCACCAAACTTTCTGACTAAAGTACCTTTCTCAGTAATAACTGGGAATGATAAATATTTTTGAAAGAAAATTTGTGCTTCTTCTGTAATAGCTTCATTATAATGAGAACGCACTTCTATAAAACCCGCTTCAAATAATAGATCTACATAGTTATGATACTCGTTTAATGAATGATTCTCCTTATACTCATCAAGATGTTTCTGAAAACCAGATATAATTGCATGTTCCAGGGCCATTTTAATTTTTTTAAACCTTTCGTCTTGGATAACCTCTGTTCTGTCTGGAGTTATGGCTAGACTCCCACGTCCGACAATGTTAATATCAGCAAATATATTCAACCAATAAGGAAACATTTGAGTTAAAGATTTTGAAATCTCTAACTTAAAGTTCCCTTCAGATGTATGTGGAATTCCAAGATTAAAAGACCTCTGCGTTATACAACCAGATACTTCACCATCTAATCGTACGTTTGATCCATTTACAACTTGCAATTTACCTTCAATCTCAATATCGCCCAGATTACCTAAATCAACATCAAATAAATAATGCGTAAATGATTCATCCGTTAACTCCAAATTTCTGCGTCTATCTATACTAAAACTCTCTTTATCTAAATGCTCATTGAATAAAGAGTTCTCCACTATTGATACTCCACTATGTTTAAACTCTTGATCTGTTGTTTTGATAAAAATCGGAAAATCTGGATGTGGAATTATTTCCTCAATAACTTGTACAATTGAATATTCAGAAAAAGGATGGCCTTTCTTTAATTTAAGAGATATCTTCGTTCCTACATGTACTCGTTCCGAATGTCTTTTTACACAATAACTATGAGCTGTTGGAATTTCATAATAAATAGGTAAAGGAGGTACTAATGGATTTTCAGGTTCCATTCTACTTTCAATTACCATAGAATCAGCCACCATAAATGCAGAAAGCACACCTATACCAAATTCACTTACTACATCAAGATCAGTATCAAAAAATCTTGGGTGTTTATAATAACTCGTTCCGACTTGTAAAAAAAATTCATTAAATACATCATCATCCATACCAATTCCATTATCTTCAATGATAAGAGTATCATTCTTATACTCGATAGTTACTTTAGGTTCGAATCTTTCTAATTTGTCACTACCAAGAAACATCCTTGCCTTTATAGCATCAATTGCATTTTGCAGGAGCTCCCTAAGAGCTGTAATTGGACTACGATAAAGACGTTGTCCCATTAATAATTCTATTATTTTCTCGTAATGTAGATGAAATTTAACATCACTATAGATGTAAGATCCATCAGATCCTATACGTTCCATATTAATGGGTTCTTGTAACAAAAGTAGATATTTAGAAGAAATTTCATCGTGATAGTTTTTCAACAAATCAATACTCTCTTTTCTTTCTATCTCAATCCATTCCATAAAAATTCTCAAAGCTCTCTCTACCTCTGGGGAGGTACACTCAGCCTCAAATACCACTCTATTAGAAGAGATGTCCCAACCGATGATCGACCTGTGCTTTTTCCACTCTATTACACTTGTTGGATCTTCAGGAGAAACAAAATCATAAATAACTTTAGGAGTTCTTTCAGGGTCTAGATCCAATATATCAGCCATACGAAGAATTAAAGATACATATTGAATATTTACATATTTTTCTCCAATCAGAGTATTTCTGGGGTATCTACGATTATCTTTCAAGCAAGATACAGGTTCTCCATGACTATCGCATATGTTTATTAAGTACTTAAAAAGCAAAATATCGTTAATAGCAAGCTTAAATTCACCTTCCAACAACGTAGTTTCAATAAATTCTGCTGACCTCTTCACATGATTTCTTCTTAAATACTCTGTAAAAATCTTATCTTCAATTCTCGTAACTGCTCTATGGTTATTAGTTTTTTTAAATTCTAAATAATCTTCGTATATAGGATCAATTTTCATTAAATTTTGGTAT
This sequence comes from Paenibacillus amylolyticus, assembly GCF_051136285.1. Taxonomy (GTDB): domain Bacteria; phylum Bacillota; class Bacilli; order Paenibacillales; family Paenibacillaceae; genus Paenibacillus; species Paenibacillus amylolyticus_F. The sequence continues at coordinate 1,002,116 of NZ_CP194938.1, forward strand.
TCAGACGAGCCTAAAATAATTCTCTCTTTTTCTGATAATGAACACGTCATTCCTATATCATGTAAGAAAGCTGCTAAAATTAAAAAAGTAAGTTCAATATCATTTAGTTGTACTAAAGTCTCAGGAGGAATAATACGTCCCATTATACGAATTATTTTTAAACTATGTGTCTCATCGTGAAGTGTATATTCACGCATATTCTCAGGGATACGAGCCAATAGCGGTGTTACATGACTAACAATTTTCAAAACTGATTGTGATAATTTTTGTGAACTATCTTCGACCAACAAGAGCTGCTTAAATAACACTGCATTTTCTACATTCAAACCCTTCAAAGTAAATTTCCCCTTTTTAGTATGTATTAATTAGATTTATAGAATAAATAAGTAATATCTCTTGTACTAAATTACCAGTTAATTTTCGCTATTTCTTTGATTGGGATGAAAATTTGACCTTAAATAAATTATCTATGATTCTTTCGATCTAGTTACATAATATTAGGATAAATATAGCATGCAAATTTCCAAAATTCTACACTAATAGGACAGATGAATTTTTATCTAATGTGTTCAGAACCATATAAATTAGCCTTAAAATAATTTGGATCTTAAGCTTCCGCTTGTATTGGGAAACTCTTTTTAAAAATGGATACCCTGCTAAGAGCGCAGGGGCAATTTTTCTTGGGCGTAACCCTCATACAACCGATTCACAAACGCATCCTGCTCGCCATCCTGTAGCCAATAACTGCCGATCAACCCAAAATCATCGCTGACATAACCGGCTAACTCCGGTTCACCCGTTAAGCTTATCGTTCGTTTAAAGGCAATCTCCCTGATCTGTCGCAGCACTTCATCTTCGGCAACGGCGGAGTCCCCGGCATAGCGTTCATAGGCCTGCATCCACTCATCTGCAAATGGGGCTTCGTCCCGTTCATCCAATTACGCCTCTACATCAAGCCCTTCGAAATTTCGTTCGTTTAGCAAGCGTCCTTCTTTCAAATCGTGCAACAATGTGTTTACATCGCCTTTGCTCATTCTGTCACTCCTTCTTCTCCTTCTTCAAATACATCTCAGGTATAACAAAACGTTTCATGTGCTTGCTAACATCTGCTGTAAAATGATCCAATCCCCGTTTCTCGTACTCATCGAGCACACATTCGAAGATCCGGGCAATGATACCGCAATCTGCCAGTGCATCATGTCTGTGAATGCCTTCTGTATTCAGGTCGTAGTACCGGATAAGAAAGTCCGTAGAGACAACGTCCGTTACCTCGGGATGAATATATGTGAACATCGCCTTGGTATCCAGCACCTTATTGGTAAAAATGGATAACCCGAATTCTTGACAATGACGCTCTAACATAGGCAGATCATATTCATATCCTGCATGGGTGACAAGTACCTGGTTCCCGATAAAGCTACAGAATTGCTCATATACCTCATTAAAACGCGAAGCCTTTAACATTTCTTCATTTGTAATACCGGTAAGTTTCTCTACCGCTGCTGGAATCGGTTTGGATGCCTGAACTAGAGAAGAGAAACTAGGTTCGCCAAGGCCCTCTCCCCTTTTATAAGGCACTGCGCCAAACTGAGTGATACTCTCCACAGTCGTATCAATGCCTGTTCCTTCCAGATCAGATATGCAATATGTTCTATCCAGCAGCGACGTCACGTTTAATTCCTCCACCGTGTACATACCTGGCTCAAATGTAATTTTCGCAATGTTCACTCCCCTTCTTCTCGATCACAATCAGACAAGTGCTGTCAGGCAAAGATGCAGGGTTCCCCTTTTCATCCATAAAAACAATTCGTTCTGCCAGCGCTTCGGTATAACCCTCTTGCAGGAAATGATGCAGCTTGATGATCTCCGCCTGCTCACCCAACGTTTCACGTATGCATTTCTCATAGGCTTGGGGTGTAAATACGCCAAACTGCTCCTGAATTTCGTGTACATAAGCTTCCTCGCCCCAAGTATAGGTGTACAGGAACTCCATCGCATCATTAATCGGCATCATTACTTCATCATCCGATATACGTTCAAAAATGATCTCGCGCCCCTTGAAATCTGCTGCATAACGCTCCAGCCAGCGCAACCCGTCTGGCTCCAGGAATCGAATTCGTCGTTTCTGCGACTCAGGCTCGCTCATAATACCGTCTCGGATAAGGATTCTTCCGCCTGCGGAGAGCACCTGAAAAGCACTTTGCAGCGCCGCCGCCACCGTATCTGTATTGAATCTGCGTCCGTCACGCTCAATATAGGAATACAACTCATGCAGAATGGAGGAAAAGATAACCGTATCCACTGTGCCAGACTCCACATACTGAGCAAGCTGCAATGCATCCCCTTTCATCACATGCCAGTGACGGGACTCTCGCTGCTTTTTATGCTCCAGCGCTTCGATCACGTTGGCCGAAATATCAATGCCAATCGCCTCAATCTCCGGCTTCTCCTGCTCAATCAGATCGAGCAGAACGCCGCCGCCCGGACCGATGTCAAGCACACGCTTGCCAACCATGTAGTCCAGCAGCACTTTTTTGTAATCCCCCGAACTGTTCATGTCCGAAAGGTACGTCTCTTCATTGTGAAACCGATCATACGCATCCCGGCGCAGCCCAAACAAATCAAATAATAACAGCACCGCCTGTTCGTACAATGGAGATTTCTCTGCTTCAATGCAAAATGCAATCAGTTTCTCGGCCGCAGGCGAGAATTCAAAGGTCACGAATAGCGTATCTGGCAGATCAGGATATCGTTCGACCCGATGTCCAAGATGCGGATAAGGTAATTGCTCTCCAGCAATGATCTGCTCCCATGAATACTGCTCCAGATATTTTTCAATCATACGTTTCTTGTAGATATTCAGCTTTTTGGCACCTTTGTAGTCGTAATACATCGTGTTCATTAACGGTTCAAAGCTGATATGACGAATAGAGGTCACAGAAGAAGCGTTAGAAGGACTCGTTTTTTCCTGGTTCCATTCTTCGCTGTGGAGCGCCAGCAAAAATACTTTCACCATCTCTTCCAGCGAAAAATCCCGCATAGCTGACTCCACATACCACAATGTACGTGAAGCCATCGGAGCCAGTTGCTGCTCCACAGGAAACTGCTGTTCAAGCTTGGCATATGTTTCATCGATGGCTTCACCTTGCCGGATGGAGTTACTTCTCAGGCGGGATAATCGTTCTTTCACGCTCCAGTCCGTATGTTCCGTGCCTGTTACGATCCAGTTCACGATCTGCTCTACTTCACCCTGAACCTGATTCCAAAGATCGGGATCAACGGCTGCAATAATACATTGGTTCAAAGCCATCAGCAGGGTACGCAGTTCACTGTCGGTAACCCAGCCTTCGGTCATCAAAGAACGCAACGGTATATTCTCCGCAAACGGAATTTCACCCCTTGTGTATTGCCCAATCAATCCGTGCGTGGATATTAAAATGCGAATGATCTCCTGTTTCGGAGAAGTTGCCGGCTCCAGCCCATTCGATCCGTCGGTTGCATATAAACTATAGAGCTGAGCTGAGCCAATATTATGTACAAACAGGTTAATCCCCTGCTGCTGCCACGTTCTGCGTTGATCCAGCGAACCTCCTTTTGCCGTCTCCGACCAGGCCAGCACTTCCTCCAGCAGCTCCTTCATCCAGAACGAAAGCTGGAGTCTGTCCAGCACCTGAAGTGTATGCTCCGTGTAATCCAATACCGCATTGATCTTCTGAAGCTCAGCAATCGAGTGAATACGCTCCAGATTAATACGCGGCTTCTCCGCTGCTACTAACCATTGCAGCCATTCCGGCTCATGTTGCAAATGTTGTTGTTGTGACTTTCCTGATTTATAACGTTGGATCGCTTCCAGCGCGTGCAGCATGATCCTTCACCCTCTTTATCTCATGATGTTGTATGAACTGTTTCATCTACCAAGCGGAGTCTGTCCCGCACAAATTGAAGCAAATATTCCGCCTCCGAGGGTGGCAAACTTTCATCCAGACGTGCTGCAGCTACAGGCAGCATCCAGGCTTCAATCTGTTCACGAGTGATCCCCGACAAAGCTATATAATGCTCTATATACCGCTGCAAAATCAAACTTCGAGCCTGCTCAAATCCTTCCCGAATCGCAGGCTCTGCATCATCTGGCAGTTTGCCGCTCATTAATATTACCCACGTCCGAGCCACATCACCCGCAGGATCTCCCGTCATTCCTGTCATCCAGTCGATGACACAATGTTGTCCCTCGTCCTTGCCTAACATTACATTATCGGGATGATAGTCACCGTGGCAGAGCGCCCGCTGTTCAGGCAATGCGAACAAATACTCCAGCAGGCCCTTCTGTTCAATAGCTGAAAAGCTGGATACTCGCTGAATCGCATGCTCCAGAATCTTTTTTTGAAAAGGCATTGTATTGCCCTCATCATGTACCTGATGCAGTTTATACTGAATTTCTGCCATTGTGGATGATAGCTGTTCCAGCAATTCCGGCTGCTGAATCATCAGCGATAACAGCGTTGTACCCTCGAAGCGTTCAAATACGATGCCCGTGCGCGTCGCGTGATCCATTTGTTTTACAGCACGAGGAACCGGCAGCCCCTTATCGTACACCAACTGACTGATATGATATTCATTCTGTACCGCTTCCCCTGAGAACCCTGTCCGGTATAATTTTAAAATAAGACCATCTGTATAATGGTAGATTTCCGATGTTCTTCCTTGTCCCATCAGCTTCATGCACTTATCCCTCCACTTGAAAAATGGAATCAATAATCAGTGGCAGATTATCTCTGACGGAAACGGCTCCGAAGACGGATCTTGCGTGCACTCCCTGTTCTTCAAAAACCTCTACCATCAGATCCGAAAATCCATTCAGCACTTTGTGATGTTCTTGATAGGAAGCCGAGGCATTGATAAAACCTTGCACCTTCACGACTTGTTTGACGCGATCCAGCGATCCGAGCACATCCCGAACAACAGCAAGTACCTCTAGTCCGGCGTTACGGGCAAAGTCATACCCCTGTTCGGTCGTGAATTCCACACCAAGCTTGCCGCGCTTATACGTAGCCGGGCCTTTTCCTGATACATACATGATGCCATTTACAATTACGGCGTTTGCATATTTCCCAGCAGGCGCACTGGATTGTGGAAGCTTGATTCCCATTTCTTGCAGTCTGGCTTCGATCATGCTCATAACCAGGACACCTCTCTCATTTTATAATAAAATGAAATGCTTCTGAATGTGATTATGTTTTTGTGTTTTATGCTTTCTTAATCCCATCCCGTCCATTGTACTCCTGCCTGTATGTTCTTGGCGACATCTGTACCGCGCGCTTAAACATCTTGCCAAAATGCGAAAAATTACCAAATCCCGCCAGTAGGGCAATATCCGTTACTGACTCTTCACTTTCACGCAACAGACGCTGTGCCTCCTTCACCCGCAATAAATTCAGATAATCGCTAAAGGCAAAACCCGTCGTTTGTTTGAATAGCCGGCTTAGGTAATGTGGACTGATCCGAAACTTGCCTGCCACCTCAGGCAGCATCAGTGGATTCTGATAATTTTCATTCAGATAACGAACAACCACTTGAATCTTGGGGTGAAGAACAGGGTCATGATCATCCGCTTGTATACGTCCTAGCTCACGGTGACGGTACGTATGCAGCAGCAGTTCCAGCGTCCGGTGACGCAGCAATATTCCACTTCCCTCGTCGGACTTACGCATTTCCTTCACCATCTCTGCCGCGATTCCCTCCGTCACCTTGGCGATAGGAGCAGGGAATCTCACAATGGGTATGTCCCAGCGAAAGGGCTCGGTTAACCCCTCTTCAAGCTCACTTGAGACCGCCATAGCGGCAAAAAGTTCCGGCTGCAGGTATAACACAATTCGCTCATGGCCTTGCATTCCGCTTTCCAGTGTTTTATGCACCGTGTTGCGGTTCACAAATACCAAGTCCCCTGCTTTGATTCGATACGACCGATCCTTGATAAAATAAATACGCTCACCAGAAAGTAAATAATACAGCTCATAATGGTCGTGAAAATGATCGTCTGGCATAGAGTAATACCCAATACGACGATCATATTCCATATGTAGTAAATTCGTTGCATCATGGTAATCCGCACGATTGGCTTCGGTCATAGCGTTCTCCCCTTTTCACAATTATAGCAAAATACGCGGCGTTTGAAAGCGGTTACGCATAAAATGCGGCGAAAGAAGTGCTCCTTTGTTATAGGCTAAACTTACATTCAAGGAGGCGATATGCATGGGCAACAAAAAACGTTATGTATTGGTCGGGACCGGCGGTCGTGCCGAATTTTTCTATGGTGCCTTGACCCGGGATTTCAGTGAAACTTCCGAGCTTGTTGGTTTTTGTGATATCAATCAGGTTCGTTTAAATTATGCAAATAAGCTGCTGCGAGAAAAATATAACTATGCTGAGGTGCCCACTTACCTGGCAGATCAGTTTGACCAGATGATTGAGAATGAGAAGCCAGACTACGTTATTGTCACCAGCGTGGATCGGACTCACGATAAATACATCATTCGGGCCATGGAGCTTGGCTGTGATGTCGTTACCGAGAAACCGATGACGATCAATGAAGAGAAATGTCAGGATATTCTGGATGCTGTAAAACGTACCGGACAGAACGTACGTGTAACATTCAATTATCGTTATGCACCGCATCATACGAAAATACGGGAGCTTATTCTGGACGATGTCATTGGCAAAGTGACTTCCGTTCACTTCGAATGGCTGCTGAATACCCGTCACGGCGCAGATTATTTCCGTCGTTGGCACCGGGACAAGCGCAATAGCGGCGGATTGCTGGTACACAAATCGACGCATCACTTCGATCTGGTGAACTTCTGGATTGGCTCACAGCCAGATACCGTATTTGCATTTGGAGATCTGATGTTTTACGGCAGGGAAAATGCCGAGGATCGCGGGGTTACTCAATTTTACAACCGTGCTACTGGCAATCCGCTCGCTCAGGATGATCCATTTGCCCTGCATCTGGATTCGGACGATCACCTAAAATCAATGTATCTCGATGCCGAGACTGAGGATGGATACCAACGCGACCAAAGTGTGTTTGGTGAAGGGATCAATATCGAGGATACGATGGGTGTGCTTGTCCAATATCGGAACAAAGCAATTCTGACCTATTCCCTGGTTGCTTATCAACCGTGGGAAGGTTATCGTATCGCCATCAATGGTACAAAAGGTCGTATTGAGATGAATATTACAGAGCAATCCTATGTCAATTCACTGGGCGATAAGAGCAAGGAAGGCGCTTTGATTGGCAAAACGCTACGTGTGGTTCCATTGTTCGACGCACCTTATGAAGTGGAAGTGGAAGAAAAAGAAGGCGGTCACGGTGGCGGCGACCCTGTGCTGTTGAACGATCTGTTCGGCGCGCCGTCAGAAGATCCTTTCCACCGTGCAGCTAATCATGTAGATGGCGCCCGCTCAATTCTGACAGGTATTGCAGCCAATCGTGCTATTGCAACTGGCCTGCCTGTTAAGGTTGATACCTTGGTTCAATTCTAAATTCGGCCTATTGTTCTTGAAAAGGCAAAAGATCAGAGACCTGGAATCTCTGATCTTTTGCCTTTCTGTTTTTCATTCCACAAGCACATCACATCTCAGTACGTATCACCCGGCATGAACATGGGCTGCCAAGTATTCACCATCCTCCTTGCTCCGTTCATATACTAGGTATAAACAATGAACGGAGGATGACTTATGAGCTGGCAGCATCTTCGCACAGGTAAAACACTCCAGCAGCGGTTGGCCCAATTCCAGGGACATCTTGCTGAGCTTAACACCCCGCGTACCGGTTTAGAACCCGGACGCATCCGCCGGGTATTCCCTCGTAATTTTGTCAAAATAAATCATCAATTATTTATTCCGCTCAGCCTGAATTCCATTCGTGTATTCAACATTCCTCGGACACAGCGAGGAATCCGGGTTGGCATTCGTACAACATTTCCTTCGCGCAACGCATTCAGGAACATCAGACTGGTTGGCGTTGGACTCAATTATATTGAACTGCAAGGTAGGGGCAGAGTCCCTTCGCGTATTCTGTTTCCGCTTTCCAGCGTGGAGTCGATCTATCGGCCTCACAAACGAACCTATAAACGGAAACGTGGCTGTATCCGCCGCAGGTAAACCGGAAGGAGCTGCCCATTCTATATCCCTGTGTAGCAGCTCCTTAAACGAAAAAGCGGTGAGAATCGGTTATCTCCGCTTCTCACCGCGAGGTTTGATACCTATCGACGACACAGATGATCTGTGCATCCTTTTATCTCTGAAACGCTCTAGCCGAATTCAATCAAATGCCTGTCCAGACATCCTTGGCATAACGGCCTTGCTCTTCAAGCTGATTAAGCCAGGTTTCTGCCTCTTGTTCCGTTTTATCCAGAATGTCTACATAAGCCTGTTTCAGCGTCGCCTCCACATCCGGAGCCATTTTACTGCCATCTCCGCAAATGTACAGATGTGCACCATTTTCCAGCAAAGGAATCAACAGATGTGCATCCTCTTTCATCCGGTGCTGAACATAACACTTCGCTTCCCCCTGAATCCGGGAGAATGCCGTATGAAGCTGCACCAGCCCCTCTTGCTGTGCGGTTTCAAGTTCGTTTTTATACAGATAATCTTGCTCGGGATTGCGGCAGCCAAAGTACAGATGGGCTTCACCAACTTGCTCACCTTGCTGCTTCATCACATGTCTCGCCTGCAAGAAACCACGGAATGGTGCTACACCCGTTCCCGGCCCAACCATAATGACAGGCACCTCTGGACGCTCAGGCAGCTGGAATCCAGATTCCGGGGTACGGACAAACATCACAACCTCATCCCCAGGCTTAAGCCCAGCCAGATAATTGGAAGCAATACCTTTGTATACCCCTTGTCCACTCCAAGCGGGTGCCTCCACCACACTTACCGTAATGCTCGCTTGAGCTGCTTGCACTCGCGGCGAGCTGGAGATGGAATAATATCTGGCCTTTAACGAAGGCAGCAACTCAAGGAAACGGTCAAACGGCAGTTCACATGCTTCATATTTCTCCAGATAGTCCAGCATCGATACTCGTTTGCCACGCACTTCCTTCATATATAACGACTCATCAAGTAACGCCTCAAGCTCCTTCTTATGTGGCGGGCAGACCGTATGTGCAGCAAGCTCTCTCAGCTGTGCACGTGTTGCAGCCTCCTGCAGTTCCACACTATGGCGGAGCAAGTCGTACAAGTTCACTGGCTGTTGCAACGGAAGATGAGCTGCGCTTCGACCCGATGCATCCAGTACCAGATGCTCGGCTCCGGTAAATCCATAGCGACGAAGAACTCGCTCTACCAGCTCCGGCGGATTTTGTGGCAGAATGCCCAGATGATCGCCTTCCTTATATGCGATTCCCTCGGGCAGTTTAATCTCCAGATGTCTTGTACTCCGCTCACTACCTGCATCATGAAGTTCCCGATTCTCGAGTACGGCAGCAGCATGTGCGTCATAAGTTTCCACCAGCGGAGTAACCGCCATTCCACTGACAAACTGTACAGACAGTGAGCTTCGCTCACTCTTGGAGTCCGTATTCAGCTTCAATTCCAGTGTCCGCGCCAAGTCAGGCCATAGTTGTTCTGTCCAATCCTCCACCTGTTTCTCAAAATCACCACTGGCATCCGACTCACCAAGAGATGACAGACGCTTTGCACCGCGTGAGCACAACTGCTCATCAATCAAACGTGGAATGCGTTGATATGTGCTAGTCCAGTTGTGATCACCACAGCCTAGCACAGTATAGTTCACACCCTTGAACTCGTCTGCATCTGCCTGCTCAATCCACTCTATGAACTTTTTGGCGTTGCTTGGCGGCTGACCATTATAGGATGCACTGACAATAATGACAGCTCCTTCTTTAGGGAGATTGCCGACGCGATCATCCAGCGCAGCGACTTCACTGCGAAAACCTTGGTGTCTGGCAGTATCCGCGATTTCACGCGCGATGCCTTCCGCCGTCCCCAGGTTGGAGCCGTACAGGACAAGCATAGGGGTATCATGTGCATCCACGACATCTTGCTCATTCTTTTTCACAGCAGTAGCAGGCTCTTGCACAGTCAAACCAGGTATCGCCATCACAGGTTGACCTCCGCGTGGACGTACTCGAATGATGAGATGATCGGGTTTAAGTGTCAGGGTTTCCTTGACCTTTAACTGATAATTCGTATGATCGATGAAGTCAAAATGCTTCAAAACCATGCTGAGCACGAGTGTGGCTTCCTGAAGAGCAAACTGCTGACCGATACAGGCGCGTTGACCGTTACCAAACGGTTTGTACGCGTTATGAGGCACTTTGCTTGGATCTTCGAACCGCTCAGGCCGAAACTCTTCTACGTCGTCTCCCCACGCCTCACGGTCCCGATGCAACTTGGGTATGAGCACGCTGACACTGTCTCCTTTTTGCAGCGGATATCGTCCGCCAAGCACTGTATCTTCTTTTGCATACAAAGAAAATGCTGGCGCGGTTGGCCACAAGCGCAATGCTTCACTCAGCACCATACGTATATATTTCAATTGACGAACCTGATTATACGTCGGCACCGGATCTTTCAGAATTTCATCTGCTTCTGCCTGAGCTTTCGCAAGTTTATCTGGATTTTTCATCAAATAATACACCGCAAAAGATAACAAACCGCTTGTTGTCTCATGTCCAGCAATCAGGAATGTGATAATCTGATAACGGATATTCTCATCATCCAGTGTTTCGCCTGTCTCCGGGTCTTTACCGCTAAGCATGTGAGACAGCAGATCATCTGCCCCTTCCTGCGGCTGTGCCTTGCGCTCTGCAATGATGTGATCCACCAGCGAGAACATGGAACGGATGTCCTGTTCGAATTGTTTCTTTTTGGTAATCATCAATTTATCCTGCAAACGCAGACGCTGCAACGAACTCATAGATTCATCCAATGCACGTACCATGCTTGTAATGAATGGATGTGGTTCTTCTCGATAGAAGCTGTTAAAACGGTAGTTAAATCCGCACAGGCCTATGGTGTCTAGCGTCAGACGAGTCATATCATCCGGTACATTCACCGTTTCATCGGGATTAAGCCTCGACCATTTCTGAACCAGCTGTACGGCGAGATCCACCATTTTGTTATGGTACCCTTGCATCGCACGCTGGCTGAAGCTTGGGAGCAGCACATTATGTGCCTTTTTCCAGTTAGGCTCGTCCGTCCAGCTTGTAAAGAGTCCATCCCCGGCAAAAGCACGCACCTTGGCGAGCGGAGCCCATACTCTTTTATCAAATTTGGATTCATCCGTAACCTCGGCTACGTATTTCTCACTCGAAATATAAAGCTCACTTCTTCCAGGGTAATCCATGCGAAAAATAGGGCCGTACGAATCTGCCAGCTTAACCAAAGACTGTGTTGGCTCGTCAAAATTCAACTGCGGCAGGTTACCTAATGGGCCGTACGTTTTGGGCTGAGGCACTGAAATGGGTGGCATAGCTCTCACTCCTTCTTTTTCTTAAAATGTAAATGATGAATTCTGTTGAATCAGGCTTCAATTGAACCCCTGTTTCGACCATGTGTGTGTGAATATGTCATACCCAAAACTAACTGACCACAATCGTAATATGGTCAATTCGAAGTAAAAAAAATGGGTGTTTCTCTTTGTCTATCTTTACCATATCATTTCCAGTTCTAATCTTCAACTGTCCTAAAGTCTTAGTTTCTCACATCCGTATTCTCATATCTCTAAAAAAAACAAAAACTGCCCTCGGCAGAAAATCCCACCAGCAGGACAGTTATATTCACAGTCGCTCCCCAGTTTCATACGGACAAGCGCGGAAACGAGCTAACCAACAATTAAACCATATACAATTCCTGGGCCATGAACTCCGATGGTCAAATCATTCTCAATATCGGATGAACGGCTGGGACCCGAAATAAAATGAATGCCTGCCGGCAGCTGCTCTCTTCCTGCTTCGTCGAAACGGTTCAGTGTCTCACCAAGTCTTGTATACAGTCGCTCAACCGGAATAATCAGGATCAGCACGGTTGGCAGAAGACTGACGGAGCGTCCCTTCTCCGGGGAAGACAGCACGGTAACCGAACCTGTATAAGCAGTCGCATAATCCGCCATCACGACACCGATATCCGCTTCGGCTGCTCGGGCTTTCCAATCCACATCCGGAGCACTGTTCCACACGGAAACTTGTCTATCTGGAAGCTGTTCCTCCAGTCCCAGATCCGTAAGCGCCTGCTCATTCTGACGAATGAGATATTTAGCATTTAATTCATGAGCTTTATTGGTAATAAACACCGCAGCTTCTTCCATATTCTGCATTCGGGCGATATGAGCACCGACACTGACAAAGTTATCCGTAAACGCCTGAATTCGCTGCTCCTCATCCCATTCCAGCTCATTCCAAAAGTCCGGGGCACCTCGAAAAGCATGGGTCGGAGCATGGCGCTGTCTAGGCCTTTTTAACTTGGCCGCGATATCGTCCATGAATTTCTCCTGTCTGCGCCGCGACTTTTCCTCCATAGCTGCAAGCCATTGCTGATGTTCACTTCCCATGCTTCAACCCTCCCTCCCCGCGATCACGAATAAGCTGCTGCATACGCTCATGTACAGACGAATCCATAACAGTATGCTGCTGATCCAACTCTTGCTCCAGATTGTCCCATTGCTGCCGGAAGGATTTTTTCGCTAGACTGGGAGCCACTCTATAGGAGTTCCAACCTTTAAGCGGACCAAGCTTTAACGAGATGCCATCATTACGAACAACAGCCTTCTGCCCGATCTGCCCAAGCCGAATAGCGACAGCAAAACGTTTGGAATTCGCTACAACAGCTGCAAACCCTCTCATTCCCATGCTCTCCAGCTTATCTCCATGTCCGTTTTCAACCTTACGTCTCCGTAAATAAACGAGCATATCATGCAATGGAATCTTGACGGGGCAAGCTTCATAACAAGCACCGCACAGACTCGATGCACTTGCAATATCGTTCCACTCCTCAATGTTACCGTTTAATGCAGGAGTCAGCACCGCTCCAATCGGGCCACTGTAGGTTCCGCCATAAGCATGACCGCCAATGTGCCGATATACCGGACAAGCATTGAGACATGCTCCGCAGCGAATACAGTTGAGCAATTCCTGGAACTCAGGATCACCAAGTTGCAGAGATCGGCCATTATCCACAATAATGATGTGCATTTCATCCGGGCCATCAGCATCTGCCGAGCGACGCGGGCCTGTAATACCCGACATGTACATCGTGAGTTTCTGCCCAGTGGCAGAACGAGGCAGCAAGGTCGCCATAACCTCCAGGTCTTCCCAAGATGGTATGATGCGTTCCATACCCATCAGTGTAATCTGTGTTTTTGGAACGGTAGATACCATGCGAGCATTGCCTTCATTTTCAAATAACACCATCGAACCTGTCTCGGCAATAGCAAAATTGCAGCCTGTCAAACCAATGTCGGCTTCCAGAAATTTTTCACGCAGCTTCTTGCGCACAAACCCTGCTAGCACTGTCGTATCGGGCTCCAGCACCTCTCCTGCTTCCTTGGACAGCAGCTCGGCAATTTGGTATCTGTTTTTGTGAATCGCCGGAATGACGATATGAGATGGCGCCTCACCCGCAAGCTGTATGATGTATTCGCCAAGATCGGTTTCAATGGCTTCAATCCCTGCCGTTTCCAGCACATGATTCAGATGCACTTCTTCCGACACCATGGATTTGGATTTCACTACACTTACAGCTTGTTTATGAACCGCAATGTCCAGTGCGATTGACGCTGCTTCCGCAGAAGTGTCTGCAAAATGGATATGCACACCGTTCGCACGAGCGTTGTTCACGAATTCATTCAAGTAATAATCGAGATGCGCAATCGTATGCAGACGGATCTGACGTCCACGCTCTCGCCATTCTTCCCAGTTACCATGCTCTTCCGAGGCTGCCTTCTTGCCATTACGCAAACGTTCTGTCGTAAACTTCACGGCTTTGCGAAGAAAATCATCATTCAGTGCCAAACCCGCACGGGATTTGACCGTTTCATTCATAACACCAGGTTGGCTCATCCGGTCTGCACCCCCTCATATAACAGTTCTGCCAGATGCATCACACGTACAGGTTCGTTTCTGTACCGAAGGTTGCCCGCAATATTCATCAGACAAGCCATGTCCAGCCCAACAAGTACTTCGGCTTGTGTTTCTTTCACATGGTCCACCTTCTCGCTCACCATCGCCCCGGAGATATCCGACATTTTAATGGCAAATGTACCCCCGAACCCGCAGCAATCTTCTGCATGAGGCAGTGGAACCAGTTCAAGTCCTTTGACTTTGGAAAGTAAAGCCAGCGGTTCATCCTTCACCCCAAGCAGGCGACTACCGTGACAGGAAGGGTGGTACGTTACCTTATGTGGGAAATGTGCGCCAACATCCGTCACACCCAGCACCTGTACGAGAAATTGCGTGAACTCGTAAGCCTTGGCCTCAAGTCTTTTCGCTTTTTCCAACCATTCCGGCTCATCTGCAAATAGCTCAGGGTAATGATGAATCATATAGGTACATGAGCCTGATGGACACACGACAAAGTCGCTGTCATCAAACGCTTCTAATATTGTTTTGGCAGCAACCCGAGTCTCATCCCAGTATCCGCTGTTATAAGAGGGCTGACCACAACACGTCTGCACTTGCGGAAATTCAAGACGAATGCCATGAGCGGCAAGCAATCGGACCATTGCCTCCCCCACTCGGGGATAGATGGCATCACTGAGGCAGGTTATAAACAAGGAGACCTTCATCATTACACGCTCCAATTAACAATTTATTTCAAGGCCAGCATTCAGGCATCGTTATACTGTAAGCACCCGTAAATGATACGCACTGCACAGGGAAGTCTGCTCTTCACTCAAGGGTTGATCCGTAATGATGGTGTGTACAGTATCCAATTCGGTCACACGAGCAAAAGCCCGAATGCCAAACTTGCTCGCATCAGCCAGCAGGATCACCTGATCCGCGATCCCCACCATCTTCTGTTTTAATCTGGCTTGAAGTTCATTCGATTCACTGATGCTGCCGCTTTCCAGATGTACACCTTTGCAGGATAAAAAAAGTTTGTCCACATGATAAGTTTCGAGCGAACGCTCTGCAAGGGGTCCAACAAAGGATAAGGAACGAGCAGCCAGCTGTCCTCCCGTGGAGATTACCTCGATTTTGTCTCGATTGCTCAGCTCAGTAGCAACTTGAATCGAGTTGGTTAACACCGTCAGGGGCATATCTGGCATATTCGCCGCCATATACCCAGCAGTGGTACTGGCATCCAGCAAAATACGATCTCCAGCTTGAATCAGAGCCAAAGCCGCATCGGCAATCCGTTTTTTCTCTATCGTCTGTGTCGTTTCCCGAATTCGGTAAGGTATCTCCGGCTGATCTTCCTTCACACTAACCGCTCCGCCGTGTGATCTGCGCAACCGGCCGGCCTGTTCCAGCCGATCCAGATCACGGCGAATTGTTTCTTCGGTTACTCGGCATCGTTCACTAAGCTCGGATACTCGCATGCTGCCCTTGATGTTCACTAACTCCACAATCCGGTCGTACCGTTCTGCAGCGAGCATGTCTACACCTCACTCCCGGTTTCTGTCTCTGGTGTTATAGCCGTTATTCGTACAAACAGCTCATACGCTTCTTCCCATGCCTTCCTGTTATCCTCCGGCTCATATTCTTTTACCGGGAATGAATCTCGAATGACACGGCGTGCTTCCCAGATATCCTTAAACGCTCCGCTCGCTATCCATTGCACAGCCATATTTCCAATCGCACTTCCCTCCGCTGGCCCCGCCCAGACGGGCTTGCCGATGGAATTCGCTGTCCACTGGCACAACAACTCATTCTGAATGCCACCGCCCACCATATGCAATCCGCCGAATGACTGACCTGACAGCTGCTCTGTCCACTGCAGAACTCTGCGATATTTCAAAGCAAGACTCTCCAGAATGGCCCGAGCTATGCTTC
Source organism: Paenibacillus amylolyticus (assembly GCF_051136285.1). Classification (GTDB taxonomy): domain Bacteria; phylum Bacillota; class Bacilli; order Paenibacillales; family Paenibacillaceae; genus Paenibacillus; species Paenibacillus amylolyticus_F. Next base: position 1,018,132 of record NZ_CP194938.1, read on the forward strand.
CCTGATCCTCTGGAACAAGCTGTCCTGTCTTGCGGCAGTATTGGCGAATCCGCTCTGTCATATTGCCCGCAGGCAGAAACAGTTCATCATCCGGGTCGAACAGGCTGGTAAACGCCGGAGCCGTCTCTGCCTTCGCCAGCAAGGATGCATAACTAATTCCTTGCCCTTCGCGTTCCCACTGTCGCATGCATTCTTGCAAAATCCAGAGACCCATAATGTTTTTGAGGAGACGATATGTGCCGCCTGCGCCCCCTTCATTCGTAAAGTTCAACGCCAGACTCTCGGCACTGATGACCGGCTGGTCCAGCTCGGTGCCCATCAGGGACCATGTCCCGCAGCTTAGATAAACAAAGCTTCGTTCCGTCGCTGGAACCGCCACCACAGCAGATCCGGTATCATGCTCTGCTACAGCCAGAACGGGAATGGATGCAAGGCCGATATCATTACGTATGCTATTGCGCAGCTGCCCAACAGGGGTCCCCGGCAACACCACATCTCCGAACCATTGATCTGAAACACCGATATGGGCGAGCAATTCCCGATCCCATTGTCTCAGAACCGGATTGTATAACTGTGTCGTCGTCGCATTCGTGAACTCATTCACCGCTTCTCCAGTGAGGAAATAACGTAACAGATCAGGAATCATCAGAAAACGCTCAGCTTCACGCAGCAATGGAGAAGCACTGCGCTTAAGTGCTGCAAGCTGGTACAATGTGTTAAACGGAAGAAACTGGATGCCTGTCCGTTCGAAAACCTGCTTTGCCGTTAACTCCTGACAGACCATATCCATCAAGCCGTTGAACTGTGTGTCACGATAATGATAGGGATTACCGAGCAGTTCACCGTTGCTGCCCAGCAAACCAAAATCCACACCCCAGGAGTCAATCCCCAGACTCTCCGGTACTTCAGCTTGTTGTTTTACAAGCGTTAACCCCTGAAGCACTTCATGATGCAGTCTTAGAATGTCCCAGTGCATCCGTTCTCCGGCTTTCACAGGTTCATTTTTGAAGCGATGAATTTCCCGGGTTTCGATCCCTCGATCATTCAGCTGCCCAAGTATAGCTCTGCCGCTTCCCGCACCCAAATCATAAGCCAGTACACCCACTGCTTTCCCACCTTCCAGCAAGTTATCGTCTTCCAACCTTCATATCTATCTTGGAACCTGAAGTCAAATCACACTGGCCGACCACCATGACTTATACCGTAATCTTCACTTAACTCTTTTCCCTCTGCTGCGCTTTCATCTTTACTTTCTGCCCGAACACTCTTTGTTTGTTTTTGTTTTATACTGTTTAGTTTTATTTAACGAGTATATCATCATTGTAAGCGTTTGAATACCCATGAATCCGCTTTCCTCACCCCACAACAAAAACGACTCACTCCCTTTCGGGAGGAGCCGCTGCTTCCTTTTTACATATAAAAAGGTTCATTCTTCGTGCCAGATTGCCCTGACTGAGGTTGGATATCTCGTTCAAAATGTTTAAAGCGTGTACCCTGATAGGTCAACATGCCTCGATCCTGCTCCACCAGCATACCGTACATTTGACCGCCCACATTCAGTTCCAGGCGTTCTCCATTGTCAAACTCAAAGGTTGCGTAATAACTCGTTGTAGCACTGCTGTCCCCACTTCCACCACTAACCTCCGTTCGTTTTGTAACGACTCTGGAATGTAAGGTGAGTACAGCTGCAGCATTGTTGGAAGACCATGTTCGTACACCTGAGAAGATAGCATATACGATGCCGCCTGCCACAACCAGAAACACGATACCGATTAGAATAGGGACAATTGTACCCATCACTCCAAGCTCATTGAACCCGGAAAAAAAACCACTCTGATTGCCCTCAAACCCCGGCACGCCGCTCATATCATCGAATCCCCCGAAGCCATCTACACTTAACTGGCCCACTGACGAGAATATGCCCGTAACCGCCATAACACATCGTTCCTTTCCCCAAGCAAAATAACACCTCACCGCTTCCTGTTCAGGAAATGGTGTATTGGCAGACACCCCTTCTGCCTTGTCCATACTACTATATGAGCGAGATTAGGAATACAGACGTTCAAGTTCATCAACAAGACTGCCGACATAAGCAACTGCCGTGCGAATCGGCTCAGGGCCAGACATGTCTACACCTGCAAGTTTCATCAGTTCCTGTGGCGGGAGACTTCCGCCGGATTTAAGCGCTTCAAGCCAGCGATCCACTGCAGGCCGTCCTTCCTCCCTGATCTGCTGCGCAGCTGCTGTTGACGCTGTTAAACCTGCTGCATACGTGTACGGATATAAGCCCATATAATAATGCGGCTGTCTCATCCACGTCAGCTTGGCGCCTTCGTCCACCACCAGCTCAGGTCCCCAGAACTCGGAAAGAATCGCGCCTTTCAGCTCACTTAACGTTTTTGCGGTGATCGGCTTGTCGTTCGCTCCGAGCGTATATACCCTGCGCTGTAATTCTCCCTCCAGCAGATGAGTAACGAAGTTGTGATAATACGTATTAAGTAATTGCAAAATGACCCAACGCCGCATTCTCGGATTTTCAGAACGGTTCAGCAGATGATCTGCCAGCAACATTTCGTTCATTGTAGAGGGCGCTTCAATAAAATAGAGAGAAGGCTTCGTATTGGTAATCCGCTGATATTTGCCAGCCAACATAAAGTGACCTGCATGTCCCACCTCATGAGCCAGCGTAAACGCCCCACGCATGTTATTCGCCCACGAGATTAAGATATAAGAGTGCGCGCCATAGATGGGGGAACAGAATGCTCCCGTGGATTTACCTGCATTATCCGCATAATCAACCCAGCGGTCATTAAAGGCTCGTTCAACAATCTCCCCGTATTCAGGCCCCAGTACATCCAGCGCCTCACGAATCAGCGTACAAGCTTCATCATATGTAATAGCTGGACTGAATTCCGGATCAAGCGGAGCCTTAAGATCACAGAACATCAGTTTGTCGAGTCCAAGCTCCCGTTTTTTCAGCGCAGCCAGTCTGCGCATGTGCGGAGCAAGTTCCATTTGAATAATATCCAGGACGTTAGTGTACATCTCCTTGCTCACTTGCTGCGGCGCCAGCAGCATGTCCGTCACATCATCATATCCGCGCAGACGGGATAACACCACCTGTTTCTTCACCTCGGCAGCATATCCTTCAGCAAACGTATTTTTGTAATTATTCAACGTTGCATTAAAGGAGGCATAAGCGGAGCGGCGCAGCTCAGTATCGGGTGACATCTCGTAATTATTTTCGTAAAAAGACCATGATAATGGACGGGATTGTTCATCACCATCCCATGCTTCATTAAAAGTCATATCCGTCAGCTTGCCACGCTGGTAGATTCGATAGGGTGAATCCAACACTTCGCCGAGTGAGGCCAGTACTTTCTCCGTCTCAGGCGAGAGCCGATGAGCTTTTTCCTCCATCAGCCTTTCCAGGCTACGCTTGTATGGTGCCAGACCCGGAAGCTTATTCAAATACTGCTCAATCGTACCTTCCGGCAGGGAAACAATTTCGGAGTTAACAAAGGAGAGGCTTGACGACAGGTTGGATAGAATATCACCAGCTTTCGCTGCGTTCTCCATATTTACCGGGTTTGTGCTGTCTTCCGACTGTTTTAAACGCGCATAAGCCGCCGCCTTGCCAATCCGTTCCTGCAAAACTTCCCGGGCATCCAGACAAGCGAGCAATTGCTCTGCATGTTGACCCAGTGTACCTCTAAAATTTTCGATATCAGCAGCGGCGTCTGGCAGGGATGTAAGCTCCTGTTCCCATTCCGCATCGGTTGCAAACAGATCACTCAGATCCCAGGTCGCTTCCACCATGACCTCGGCGCGTGTACGTATCTTTTCCATCTGGTTTGTCCTCCTCCTTGCATTTCCAATATCTCTCATCGTATCATAATCTGCCAATGCATACATGACATGTCCTATTTATGAGACTTTTGGTTTAACTCCGCAAAAATCAATCCGGCTTGAAAAGTAAAAAACGCCAAGCTCCGGACGTATCCAGTTCCCTTGACGTTTCTTTATCTTATTTATGTTTATTAAAGTTTTATGTTTGTTACAAATGTTCATTTCTGTTACTTATAAAATAGTCCATTTAGACAGCGTTCAGTCCGCTTTCCAGATAACATTTTCACCGTAGTTTTTACCCCAGTTATACATCGCATGCAGTACTGGCATTAAACTCTGACCATGATCCGTCATCGAGTATTCAACTCGGGGCGGAACCTCGGCATACACCTTGCGCTCCACCAGTTTGTCTTCCTCCAACTCACGCAACTGGTTCGTCAGCATCTTTTGCGTAATGTGCGGGATCAAACGTTTCAACTCACTGAAACGTTTGGTGCCCTCCAGACCCAGATGCCACAATATAATAAGCTTCCACTTGCCCCCGATCACCGCCAGCGTTAATTCTTTTTCGCAGTTAATTTCTTTCAGATTAATACGTTCCTTGACTTCAGACGCCATGGCTCCAAGCCCCCTTTATCTCGTAACTATATAAGTTGAACAAAAAGATTTTACACAGTCCACTCCGTTAAAGTGTAAAAACAGTTCAACTTATATAGTTCATCTTTATATTAAACCTGCTTCCACATTGGCCTACGCGTGTACGTGGTCCAACCCTAATGCCTCATTCTACTACAGCATAGAAGGAATGCAAAGTTCGATCATCTTCTTCGCAGAAAAGACCGAAATCCATGCAACAGCACAGGACTCCGGTCTACTTCTTTTTTTACCTATTCGAACGAATGCACTTCGATGGAGCTACTCCAAGTTCGCATGTCGGCTAAACATATCTGAACCGGTCATGCCTTTCATCTCCATCATGGTGAGGATCAGCGCATCCATACTCAACAACAGACTTTGTTCAAACAATGAGCCCATAGGCTGGATGGTGACATCCACTCCAGCTGTTGCTGTATCCTCTTTCGCAGAGGCAGGCAGACGCACAACCGCTTGGGCCATCTGCGCAATCGTGGACTCCGGCTTAATCGTGATTAAGCCTACAGGTGCGCCCGCTTGATTCGCTTTCCGTGCCATCGTGGCCAGACTGCCTGTCTCTCCAGAACCAGAACATAACAGCAGGAAATCTGCTGAGCTAATCCCTGGTGTCACGGTCTCACCCACCACGTAAACGGTAAGTCCCATCTGCATCAATCGCATCGCAAAAGCTTTTCCCATCAGACCCGAACGACCTGCCCCGGCTACAAAAATATGCTCTGCAGCCAGCAGTTTCTCTGCCATCGCCTGCATCTCGGCATCGTTAATCTGACTTAACGTGCGCTCCAATTCCTTCAGGATTTCTGCGGTGTATTGTCTGCTACTCATGAGCTTACCCTTGTTTTACAAGACGTTGCATCTCGGATGCCACAGCTGCTTTATCCGCTTGTCCTGTGATTCCGCCGCCAACAATAACCAGGTCAGGTTGTGCTTTGATTACTTCTGGCAATGTGTCCAACTTGATCCCACCAGCGACTGCAGTTTTGGCATTTTTCACTGCACCTTTGATCGTTTGCAGGTCTTCGAACGGACTTTGTCCAACGGCTTGCAGATCATAACCAGTGTGAACACAGATGTAGTCTACGCCCAAAGCGTCCACTTCACGCGCACGTTGTTCCAGGTTAGGTACGTTGATCATGTCCACGAGAACTTCTTTGTTTTGTTTTTTCGCTTCTTCTACTGCGCCTTTGATCGTCATATCGTTGCTTGCACCCAGAACGGTAATAAGATCCGCGCCAGCTTCTGCCGCTTTCATAATTTCATAACCGCCAGCGTCCATAATTTTCAAGTCAGCGAGTACTTGCAGGTTAGGGTAAGCTTCTTTCATTGCTTTTACAGCATGCAAACCTTCGTTAATGATAATCGGTGTGCCGATCTCTACGATATCAATATATTGTTCAACCTCTTTAACCAGTGCGATACCTTCCGGGATGTTAACCAAATCAAGTGCGAGTTGTAATTTCATCTTATATGTCTCCTTTGTTATTGAAAGATAAGTAAGTGTTTTAGATCAACATGCTATGATTTCTACCACCAACGATTCATGTTGCTGTTGTCAGTATCTCTTACGGTGGCTGCTAGTTCATTGTAGATCCTGACTGTCCATTCAGGAAGTACGCACTTTCAAGTGAGGTAGTTACTTCGGAGAAACTAATGATACTATATGGTTGTTATCCGAACCCAATTTTGAATTATACTTTTTAATACCTTTTCTGGCTTTATAAATAGAAAAACCCCGCCTTCCCAGGCAGGGTCCTTTCCATCTTCATACCAGCGTAAGCTGTATGTTGCTGTCTTCTTTTATATAGTCCTGTTACAGATATACAGGTTTCACACATACCGGCTTGGATACACCTGTGCTGTGACCTGTGTATTTCAAACGGCCGCTCTCCTGATCAACTGTAAAAGTAACCATGTTGTTGGTATCACGGTTAGCTGCAATCAGCATTTTACCGTTCGGTGTCAATGCGAAATGACGTGGGTGCTGTCCTTCTGCGGAGACATGCTCTACAAGTGTCAGATGACCTTTGTCTGCATCTACAGCGTATACGACGATACTGTCATGTCCACGGTTGGAACCATACACAAAACGGCCATCGCTGGAAACCGTAATCTCGGCAGTGGTATTCTCAGCACCGTCATAACCATCAGGCAGCGTTGAAATATTGGAGATTTCAGTCAGCGTGCCCGCAGCTGCATCATATTTGTAAGAGGTGATGGAAGAATCCACTTCATTGATCACATATGCAAACTGACCATTCGGATGGAACGTCAAGTGGCGTGGGCCAGCGCCCGGATGTGTTTTCGTTTCACTGTGAAGCACCAGTTCATTGGTGTCTGCGTTAATGGAATAGATCGCAATTTTATCTGCGCCCAAATCCTGTACCATCATATATTTACCATCTGGGCTGAAGAATGCCGAGTGCACATGTGGCTTGTCCTGACGTTCAGGATGTGCCCCGTGACCTTCATGTTTCTTCTCGTCCAGAAGCGCTCCAACCTCACCATGATCTGTGAGAGCCTGAAGTCCCACCAATCCACCGTGATAGCTGGACAAGATCAAATATTTACCAGAAGAGTCACGTTGGATATGACATGGCGGAGCAGAGATGGAGTCCTCGCGATTCAGCAAAGTCAATTTACCTGTGGAAGGATCTACACTCAGCGCCACTGCTTCCGACATTTTATTGCCTTCGGCAGATGCCGTTTCACCAATGGCATACAGTTTGTTAGCTTGTGCATCCACATTAACAAACGTTGGATTTTTCACACCCGCAATGCCGTCCAGCTTGGCCAGACTGCCTGTATCCTCATTTAATTCGTATGCATAAATGCCCTCATTTTCCGCTTCGGCATAAGAGCCGACTAGTACGAGCAAGCGTTTTGATTCACTCATTACAGTTTCCTCCTCTATGTGTATGTAATCTTGTTGCACCTCTTCTATAATAAATCTGCCATATCAAAATAGCAATCTGGCCCCTGCTCACTCCCGAGAGAGCCCTGCCATGTTTAACGCAAAGTAATGCGCATCCGAACAACAATGATGTCTTTATACATTCAACTGTCGAGCATTTCCTGCTATGATAAGATAGGTTTTTCATCCAGAAAGGACTGAACAGATTGTTTACCTCGTTTTTCATGACGCTCTACCATGTGTTTCTGCCCATATCCCTGCCAGTAATTGGCGGAGTGTTGTTAAAACATTTCAGAGACTGGGATACTCGGCCACTATCAACGTTCTCACTCTATATTTTAAGTCCTGCGCTCATCTTCCATACCTTGCTGCATGCAGAGATTACCTGGACTGATGTCACAAGCACCTTTTGGTTCTCCATCCTCAATCTGGTTGCCCTCTGGGCCCTTGCCGAGTTACTGAGCCGGATTTTTGGTCTGGGTGCACCGGAAAAAGCAGGTCTAACCCTCGTCTCCACATTCACGAACTGTGTGAACTACGGGCTCCCGCTTGTACTGCTTGCCTTCGGTCAGCTGGGACTGGACAAGGCTTCGGTTTATGTTATTGGACAGATGATTATTGTCAATACAGTGGGTATTTTCTTTGCAGCAAGATCAGAATTCACTGTAAAAAACGCGCTACTTTCCGTTTTCCGCATGCCCACCATCTATGCAGCTGTTATCGCTATCATCTTGCGGAGCTCCGGCATAGATCTGCCTGAAGCACTGGATGGAGGCATCTCCATGATGGCTGCCGGTTACTCTCCCATAGTTCTGGCGATCCTGGGCGCACAGATGCTCAGATCCAAAGGAGATAAGGCACCTTGGCAGTCTAATGTCCGCAAGGCATTCTGGGCAGGGCTTATCGTGCGACTTGCTGCAGCCCCCGTCTTGGCTTGGCTCATTCTGAAAGCACTGCAAGTCGAGGGAACGTTATTCCCGGTGTTGTTCATCCTTGCATCGATGCCAACCGCAGTGAACGCCGTTATTTTGGCTGAACAGTTCGGTGCATCTCCGCAATTTGTATCCCGTTGCATTCTGTGGACCACGGCTGCATCGATGGTCATCCTCCCGATTATGATTGTGATGTCTTCCTGATTAGCACAGATGCTGTACTGGCACCAGAGGCGTTTGCCGCTTGGCGACGCTTCTCCTGCCGGCGTTCATGCCGCCGATGAAGGGCTCTGACATAGAAATATTTCACAACAAAATACGAAATGAAGCCCAGAATTAAACCAAGCACACTCATCCCTGCCAAAATATCAAGACCGCCAAGCAGCAATTCACTTACCGCCGACCAGTTTCCATGAAACAGTTCCCTCCATGCACTCTCATGCATAGGTCCCTGCCCCATACTATGAGATGGCAAAATCCATGAACCAATCTGCTTCGCAAGTGGCATCAGAATAATGGGCAGAAACGTAAGCTTGCCGACGACATTACCTACAATGGCTGCTGGCATGGAACCTCCAGCCAGACGTACAATCGGATAAAATACAAGATAAATCAGGGATGCGGTCGAGATTACGATCATTTCAAGTCCGAACCCTATGGCAAATCCGGTAGATACCTTATGAGCACCACCCGGAGCACGTAAAAGTTTGAGAAAATTCAGTTTCATCGCACGAGTCAAACGTGCCATTCGATTAGATTTGCGCTTCCGGTTGTTCATCCTGAATTTCTCCTTATTTTGCACAAATGACGGATAAAGTCGTCTATTGTCCGATTATATCACACTGCGTCAGCTCCAGTGGTTACAATTACGGGACGGGTTTCCATCACCACGTTTCCTGCTACCGCACGAGATATCATACAGGAAGCTTCCGCTTTATGTGCGAGCTTCTCGGCTTTGCTCAGATCGGACTCGGACGCATCGTGTGGAAGCACAATTCGTGGTCGATGCACGATTCGTTCATACGTAAAGACGTTATTTGTCACATCTACCGTTGCCTCCGATTCCAGCGTCAACTCATCCGGTGTGATATCTGAACGCTCCAACATCGCGGCCAGAGTGATCAGGTAACAGGTTGCTGCTGCCCCCAGCAGCATCTCATCCGGGTTAGTTCCTGTTCCCGGTCCGCCCATCTCCTGCGGAATCGAAATCACTGTTTTTAAACCGCCTGCATCAATCGTACCCTCACTGTTACGTCCGCCATTCCAAACCGCTTTTAAGTGAAACGGATGTTTCATTGCCATCGATCCTTTCTATGATAAGTTGAACTAAATACATTTACACAGACACTCCGATGACAGAATAACCTGGAGAGTAGCGGTTATCCCCAGATTTTTTTGGATTCCTTTTTCCAAAGGGAAACATCCGGTGATAAAGGCGAAGCATATGCTTCCGATGTTAGCTTTCTTTCAGAAAGCTATTGGCTTCGCTTTTCCAGGTTTTTTCTATCCTCTCCGTTAACGTGTAAAAGACCCATTCTGCTTATCTAAATTCATAACCTTAATTTGGAGTTACACACGTATACACGTAATTTGTAGCTCGTTCAGTGCGTCAACATGTTCGTCCTGCACACCCTGATCCGTAATCACCTTCCCGACACCCTCCATGCCGGCCACTCTTGTAAAAGCCTGAATATTAAACTTGCTCGAATCGGCGAGCAAAATAACTTCGTCCGCAATCTGGATCATCTTCTGCTTCACCAAAGCTTGTAATTCATTCGACTCGCTGATGCCCTTAGTCAGATGTACACCTTTGCAGGACAAAAACACCTTATCCACATGATACGCATCCAGCGAGCGCTCTGCGAGCGGCCCGACAAAAGACAAGGATTTGGAAGCAAGCTGCCCACCTGTGGCAATAACACGAATCTGTTCCTTCGTGCTGAGCTCCGCCGCGACCTTGATCGAGTTGGTTAGCACCGTAAGTGGAATATTGGGCAGTCCAGCTGCCATATACCACGCCGTCGTACTCGCATCCAGAGCAATCCGGTCGCCCGGTTCCACCAGCTTCACCGCTTCACCAGCAATACGGCGTTTCTCATCTGCATGAGCAACAGCTCGCTCAGGATAAGGAATCTCGGATTGCAGTTCATCCTTGTATTTCACACTTACCGCTCCGCCATGTGAGCGTCTGAGCCTGCCCGCCTGCTCCAGCTTGTCCAGGTCACGGCGAATCGTCTCCTCTGTCACCCCGCAGCGCTCACTAAGCTCGGTAACACGCATGCTTCCCTGCGCATCTACCCATTCCACAATTTTCTCATATCGTTCTGCAACGAGCATCCTTCATCCACTCCAAACCGTTATTATACCAATGAATCCTGTCATCCCATCATATCATAGAGCGGTCAGAAGGAGAATTTCAGGCCTTGGCAAGAAATGACTCTCAATAAACATTCAGGCTTATATGCAAAAAGGAGGCTTTCGCCCCCTCTGTCCAGTCATTCCGATGAATTATTTATCGTCTGCCATAGGGAACCAGCCCGGTGTGTGGATAATCGCACTCCACAATCCGTCAGGGATCACCAGACGTTCCTGATCCGATTTCGTCAGAATGGTCTCAATGTCCTCTTCCCGTCCGCTTTCGATCTTTTCGACCCAATCCGGCTCGATAATCAGTTCACGTCCAATCGCCAGCAGTGGAACACCAGATTCCAGCGCTTCCGCGGCCTCATCTGCGGTATGGATTGCTCCTACACCGATCACAGGCACTTTACCACCGACACGATCCAGAATATATTCGATTCTGGCACGTGTATCCTCTTCACCACGTCTTGGCTTCGACCAGAACTCACTCAAGGAAACATGCAGATAGTCGAGATTTTTGTCTTTCAAAGCATCAATCAGTGCATACGTATCCTCCATCGTCAGTCCCGGTGTTTCCGGCTCTTCCGGCGAGAATCGGTAACCCACAATGAATGGAAGCTTCGTATGCTCGGCAACGACACGCTGCACTTCGTCTACCACAGCGAGCGGGAACGCCAACCGTTTCTCTACACTGCCACCCCAACGGTCTTCACGGCGATTGGAATGTGGGGAGAAAAATTGCTGGATAAGATAACCATTAGCGCCATGAATCTCAATACCGTCAAAACCAGCTTCTATCGCACGACGAGTCGCTTCACCAAAATCACGGATGACCGATGTGATCTCTTCGTCTGTCATTTCTCTCGGCTCCGGTGAACCTGGACGTTCACTTGCGACTGCACTAGGTGCGACAACTTGGCCAGCAGGAACCGCTTGTTCCGGGGTTAGACGGCCCGCATGGAACATTTGCAGTACAGCAACAGAGCCTTGCTGTTTAATCGTTTCAGCCAAACGTTTCAGTCCTGGGACAAAACTGTCATCGTACGAACCAAATTGGGCTGGGAATCCAATACCGTTTGGTGTAACATGCGTAACCGCCGTAACGGACATACCCGCTCCGCCTGTACGACGTGCATAGTATGCAAGCTCAGCATCAGATACTGTGCCATCTGAATTAGAGGACATATGAGTCATAGGAGCAAGCACGATCCGGTTTTTCAGTGTAATGCCGCTTGGCAGTGAAACTTGTTCAAACATTTTCGAATACTTTGGATTCATTCGTGGTTCCCTCCTGATATTATATCTCTTTAAATAGATATATGGATATATAATTCCTTATTACTGTAATTATTATAGTTACGTTTGTTTTCAATTGCAACCTTTCCTTTTTCCAATCCTTGTCAACCTGTATGAAAACGATGAAAATTGTATAAAAGGACAGAGTGTCCTCGGACGCCCCATCCTGTTCTTTTAACCATTCCGAGAGTTCAGAAACCCAGAAGTACAGATCCACTTTCAGACTCTGAAATCCTTCTTGAATGCTCAGTAACTCCGAACGTAAGCAAGCTTCTGTTCCATCTCTTCCACACATTCATAACAATCATGTTCATCATTCGCCACCATTGGCGTAACCGGGTACAGGTTCATCTCTGTGCGATTGTATGTTTTAAGCAGCGGCAGCAGTTGTGTCACTCTTGTATTCGCCGGATCAAGCCAGCTGTTAATCTCTTCATCCATCAGAATCGCCGGCATCTTGCTGCCAAACTCACGAGTTGCCAGATTCGCGCCAGCCATGAGCATTGTACAGGTGCGGAGTGGCTGCTTCCGTGTGTCTTTCCAGATCTCGTACAGTCCCGCAATGCCAAAGAGACCGCGATCCGGCATCACAACACGCACCGCATACCGCTTCTTACCTTCCTGCCTCCAGTAATACAGCCCATTGCAAGGAATAACACAGCGTTTGGTTTCCACCAGTTTGTAATACGCAGGATTTTCATGAACAGTCATCAAATTGGCGTTCACTGCATCTCGTCCCCAGAATGGTATGAAACCCCATCGGAACTCATCCATTACACGCTCTCCATCCTGATGAAGAATTATGGGTGTATGCTGAGTTGGGCTAATGTTATACCGATTTTTGTAGTAATACATGACACGTTGTACCTTGAAATGATCTCGAACTTCGTCCAGATCGGCCGCGAGTGAAAAACGTTCGCACATCATCATACACTCCTTTTTTCGGGTAAGGTTGAGTGTATTGTTTGTAAGTCAAGGAAATTTATGCATACTCCCCGGACAGAAAGCGACTTGTTGTGACAATCATTCTCCTGTGGCACAAGCTTTTTCCTTTTTCCCACGACAAAAACAATGACTTGAGACTCATTTCAGGTTCGCTTTTCCTTGTTACTATAATAGAGAAAATATACATTTATTGGAGGTTTTAAGTATGAAAAGGAAGATTTTGATGAGCCTGATGTTGTTCTCAGCGCTTGCGATGTTTGGCAGCACGATCTACGCAGCAACCTTTTTGAATTACGGCTACCCGAGCTCCACCATCCCGATCCGCACCTACAACTACGCTTCTGCATGGCAGAGTCCGATGGATACTTCTCTTGCCAACTGGAACAATGCCGGAGCTAAAGTGAAATTCGTCAAAACAAATAATGCTCCGAACACGATTACCGCTGGCAACTTCAACAATACCGCTTATGGTGTCAACTACGCCTCCGTCTCCGGCAATCAGGTTGTCAACTTCCGCATCGAACTCAACGTCTCCACGATTACTGCTGATGCATCCAACTTATCCAACTTTATTCAAAGCGTGTTTGTCCATGAACTGGGTCACTCCGTCTGGCTTGGTGACAACCCGACAACAAGCAGCCCTTCCATTATGTCCTACACGCGCAATCGTAATTCCATGACCAAACCGCAAACTTTCGATATCAATAATGTGAAATCCCGATATTAATTTCCTGTAATGAGTTCATATGTTCTACAGCCTATTTTCAAGGAGGATTCCAATCTATGAAAAAGAATCGAGTAATCACACTGCTCGTCTCGTCTATCTTTATCCTGTCTGCCATTGGCTGCTCTTCTGTAACACCTGCAGCTGCACCCTCCAATGCACCAGTCACCATCATCGCTTCCGAGGATTATCCCAGTTATGGCAGTGTGGACGCCTTGTCTGATCGGGCTGATACGATCGTGAAAGGTAATGTTATTCAGACCCGCGTCGAAGCTCTGAATGATTTGACCCAGGCGGACTCCCAAGATCAGAATACTATTAATACAGCCGGAAGCACGGCAAATGAACAGGCTTCTTTTGACAAAATTTATACGATCTATACGATTCAGGTGACTGAATCCTACAAGGGCGTTTACACAGCCGGGGATCAGCTTGAAGTCAAACAGCTTGGCGGCCAGTTGGGTAACACTGAGATTATCAATGATGATCGCCTCAAGCTTATGCCAGCCAAAGACTACGTGCTTTTTCTTGAAACGTATGTGGATACACCTGCAAGCCTGCTGAACAGCGTTCAGAGTCTCTACGTGGTCAAACCCACTCCGAAAGCAAATCAGGCAAGTGAGCAGAGCCAGTCTGAGGTGATTGTCAGTGCAAATCCAGAGAATAATCTGACGCCCAGCCTGAGCGAACTGCAACAAATTAAAAACGAACAGTCACATCCATAACGCTGACTTACATCCTTGTTTATTCACTAACTGATTTTCTTGCTTCATGTTCCGTTCCAACATGTTACTCTACATATAATAAAAGAACGTGCCGCTCGGAAAACCGGGTAGCACGTTTTTTTATTATTGCTCTGATTGTATCTAAATACTGTTTATTCGATTAACGATAACAGATAACCGTATCTCTCCCCTTCCATACGATCCAACGGAATGAAACGGATGGAGGCACTATTAATACAATAACGCTTTCCACCACGGTCTGAAGGGCCATCTTCAAATACATGACCAAGATGAATGTCTCCCGCCCGGCTTCGTACTTCTGTACGTTCCATCCCGTAACTCGTATCACTCATGTAGTTCACGACCTCAGGTAAAAGGGGCTTCGTAAAACTCGGCCACCCACAGCCTGAATCATATTTATCCCCGCTGCTAAACAGCGGTTCTCCTGTTGCGATATCCACATACAGACCTGGCTGCTCGTTGTCCCAATATTCGTTGCTGAATGCATGCTCTGTATCGTTGTTAACCGCAACCGCATACTGTTCATCTGTTAGCTGCCTCTGGAGCTGTTCGTCTGTTGGACGCGGATATTGATCGGGATCTATAACAATCTCTTGCTCATCAAGCACACTCATGTCAATGTGGCAGTAGCCATTTGGGTTTTTTTCCAGATAATCCTGATGATACTCTTCTGCCAAGTAATAGTTCTGAAGTGGTATTACTTCAGTTACGATAGGCTGCTTATAATGGGTCTGCTCCTTAGTCACAGCCTGCTGAATAACTGCCTTATCCCCAGGTGCCGAATAATATATTCCTGTACGATATTGAATGCCCTGATCGTTGCCCTGTTTATTCAAGCTCGTTGGGTCGATGACGCGAAAATAAGCTTCAAGCAGCTTCTGCAAAGAAACCTGCCGTGGATCATACTTCACATGCACCGTCTCTGCAAACCCCCCATCACCGCGGATCACATCTTCATACGTTGGATTCTCTCCTTCACCGTTGGCATAACCGGAAGTTACGTCCTGAACTCCCAGGATACGGGCCATATAAGCCTCGACACCCCAGAAACAGCCACCAGCCAGATACAGGTCGTGCAGCTCTTCTTCTGGAATATTGGATATTTGAACAGCTTGAGCTGGTGCAGATGCTGAACGTGACTCCATCTTGGAACCGCAAGCTGACACGATCAAAGCTATCGTAAGGAGACACAGGCCTAATAATGGACCTTTCATGATGGTTCCTCCTTTCTCACATCATCTCCTGTACCGTCTCTGTAATCTGTTCATTGGAAGCGTGGCCAGGCACAGATTTCACTAACATGCCTTCTGAATTAATATAGAACGAGCTAGGATATGCACGCACGCCGAACTCTTTAGCCCATACTCCCTTTTCATCCAAAAGAACCATTACATTTTTATAGGGCTGCCTGTTAAACCATTCGGTAAACGCTTCAGAAGATTTCTCTCCTTTATAATCCGGTGTTACAATTGTAATCACTTGAAAATCATTATTTTGACCTGCTAACGTATTCAAATCCTCCAAACCTGCAAGACAGATGGAACACCATGAAGCCCAATATTTTATATATACCTTCTTGCCCTGAACATCCGCGAGTCCAACCGAGTTACCTGCCAGATCATGCAGCGCAAATTGCGGTGCCGCTTCCCCTTTGTTCATCTTGGCGGACGAATCCATGCCCGATGAAGACACTGGAGTTGCTACAGATCCCTGTTCCTGTGACCCGCATGCCGTCATGATTGACAGGACTGCACCTAACAGGAATACATACATCATGTATTTTCGTACGTTCTTCATGTCCAACTCCTCCAAACCTTATTGAAACCAGCTTACCAAGTTGTTTAGCCGATCTGTCATGAGTAATAGTCCCATCACAATCAAGATACAGCCGGACCCTATTTTGATTACGCCCATGTATTTGTTTACACGACGTATTCGCTTTATAGCAAAATCCGAGAAAACGGATAAGAGCAGAAATGGAATCGCAAGGCCCAGTGTATATAACAACATCAGAAAACCGCCATATGCCGGAGAACCTTCTCCCGCAGCAATACCTAGAATGGCGGCCAATACAGGACCAATACAGGGTGTCCAGCCGAAGCTAAACGTCAAGCCAAGCAAGAACGCTCCAATATACCCGCCCCGTCTGGCATGATTACTTGATAACTTTCGCTCTCGCTCCAGCCAGGATAATCGGATTAGCCCGGTCTGGTATATGCCGAACAGCACAACAATCGCCCCACATACTACGATAAAACCAGGACTTGAGATGACATTGCCTAGAATACCGGAACCAAAACCGAGTAAAACAAAGACAACCGACAGTCCAAATACAAACAAAAGTGTTCTTACCACAAACGCAGATCGCGGTTGAACGGAGCGAGTGCCTTCATGCCCCTGATTCCTTCCGCCCACCATGCTACCTGACAGATAAGACACATATACCGGAAGCAACGGAAGGATGCACGGTGAAAAAAACGATAACACCCCCGCACCAAAAACTCCGAAAAGAAATACCCACTCACCCACCATGTCGTTCACCACCTGAATTCATACTGCCGATTCAATCCCAAAGGCTAACGACTGACATAAATCGGAAGTGTAAACCAGAAGCAGCTTCCTGCTCCCTTTGTGCTCTTCACCCCGATTTCACCTCCATGTCGTTCCACAATGGATTGAGCTATAGCCAGCCCGAGTCCCGCTCCTCCATTATTTTTACTGCGAGATTTGTCAATACGATAAAAACGTTCAAATATACGTGTGGTCTCTTCCGCTTCAATCCCCTCACCTTCATCCCTTACCGCAATTCGCAAAAACGCTCCCTGCTCAGTTGCAGTAAGGGTAATTGTGCCTTCTATAGAAGAGTATTGAATGGCATTTTGCAGTAAATTGGAGAGAACCCGCTTCATCTGTGCAGGTACCATCATGGCAGCTGGCAATCGATCAGGCAGCTCAATCTCAACGTTCAGCTGTTTCTCGGCAAGATGGAACGAAAAACTTTCGAGCGTGCCAAGCAGCAACTCATCAACATGGCTGGGCTGCGGATCAAATGGCTCCCCCTGAGCCTCCAGACTGGATAGATCAAACAAGTCCTGTATAAGCCCTCCCAGCCTTTTCGTTTCAAGGCGAATCGTATTCAGATAACGTTGAAACGTAGCTTCATCCTTGATCACATCGTCCTCCAGCGCTTCGACAAAGGCCTGAATGGAGGCCAGTGGTGTACGCAAGTCATGAGACACATTCGCAATCAGTTCTCGTCTGGCCGATTCCGAGTGGTGCAGATGGTCAAAGCTTTGCTGCAGCCTACAGCTCATCTCATTAAATTGCTGTGCCAGCAGTTTGAATTCCCGCGGACCGATGAGAGGGACTTCCGTGCGGAAATCCCCTTCGGCCACTCGTATTGTGTGTTCGGTAATACGTGATATCGATTTTTCCAACGGCTTGGTCAATACATACTGAAGAACAAACGAAAGTAAACCCACGCCTGTCGTTATCCCCGACAACCAATAAAACTGTTCGATAGTAAGCAGCATTTTAGAATAACTGACGAACAAACAGATCAACAATACACCAATACCCAATAGACTGGACAATACCAAATACGTGCGTAATTTCATGATGATCCACCTGCAAACTTATAACCTATGCCCCAAACGGTTTTAATATATTTCGGATCGGAAGCATTTTGCTCGATCTTCTCTCGTAATCTCCGAATATGCACGGTTACCGTGGTCGTATCTCCTTCGTAGCTCAAATCCCAAATTTTGCTCAACATCTGGCTGCGTGAAAACACTTGCCCCGGATGACTTGCGAGCAAATATAACATCTCAAACTCTGTAACCGTTAACTCAATCAGCTTTCCGTCAATCTCTACCTCTCGTTTCACAAAATTAATGGTCAGCCCTTCATAACTAATTGTATGTGAGGAGTCATTAGCCGTTGATACCTGTACTGTTCGCATTCTACGCATTATGGCTTTGACACGCAGAACCAGTTCTCTCGGACTGAAGGGTTTGGTCAGATAATCATCCGCTCCCATGGTTAGCCCCATCAATCGGTCCTGCTCCTCCCCGCGAGCGGTCAGCATCACAATCGGCACATCCTCGGTTTGCCGAATTTCATTACAGACTTCCAAGCCATTTTTATATGGCATCATCAGGTCCAGCACAATCAGATCTGGAGTCTGATTGCGCCACTGCTCAATCGCCTCCGCGCCATCCTTAGCTGTCACAACCGTATAACCTTCCCGTTCCAGATACCTGCGGCAAACGTCTGTAATATTGCTATCATCATCGGCAACCAATATACGTTCGTTCAATCAACCCACCCCCTACTCCAAAACACTCATTGGCATAATCATATCACAGGGCGATGGTCACGCTTCATTATGTTTTCTTCTTTATTATCCCGAGCTTTGTTACTTCATCGCCTTCATAGGCATCATATACTTGGAAACGACCATATCACTCACATACGTATTTCCTTCATGTATAGAAGGCATCGACTTCAGACTAACCTGCATGCCGTCTACCATTATTTTTTTAGAACCAACCCACAATTTTATAGTTTTAGCCGCAGGCATCATCGTTTCTTCCATCATCATATCGTCCTTCATCTTGTCATCCTTCATCATCATGTCATCGTCCACCATTGTGCCGTCCTTCATCATCTTTTCATCATCCATCATCATGTCGTCCATCGCCATGTCATCTTTCATCATCTTATCGTGCATGTTGTCCATATGCATCAGAGTTACCGAGCGGTCTTTGCTGTCCCACATAATGCTGTAACCATACATTTTGGCCGCCTGTCTCAATTGAACAAGTTCCATGCCGTCCTTTTTAATCATCTTCATCTCTGCAGCGCCTGCACTTGCTAATCCTGAAAAAGTTAAAGACATCATCAAAACTGCTGCTACCATCGCTTTTTTGCTTTTTCTTGTTTTCATCATTGTTATCACTCTCCATGGTTTAGTTGCTTGCATGGACTACAATAAAGAAAATAACTTACGATTCTCTAAGCAAAATATTACGAAAGCATTACGATGTAAATATTTGTATCCCCCTGTAATAAAAAACGGTTGAAATCCCTCTTCGCGAGAGACTTCAACCGTGTCGTTCGTTTGCTACGTCTTATTTTCCGCTTGCCTACATTTAGTTCACACGAATAAAATCAGCCATAGATCGAACTTCAACCGATCCCGGATTAGAGATGACATCTGCTTGCTGCAACCCTTGTCTGGAGGTGAACTTCAACTTAACCGGAAGGCCAGGAATCAGATCAAAGAAGTTATCCGAAAATACACCTTCGGCTTCCGAAGATAACCATACTTGCTTGGCAAGCACGTCACTTTCCAGTACCAAATGAACACCGTCCTCATCGGTTCCTCCGCTGACTTTGATGTTCGCAGGCTGTAATGCAAGTTCTTTGGCAGGCACAAAATAGTGCTCCTGCACAATATCCGTTACGCCCTCTTGATGCAGCTCCAACCGCAGCAAGGTCTTGGCAGCATCATGCCCTGCGAGCCACTCTGCATTGCGCAAAGATAACAACTTCTCACCTGAATTTGGTGCTACGCTTATTTCACATGTTTCCTCCCGATGAACCGTTCCATCGAATCCAACCAAACGAATGTGTAATCGCCCCTCCACCGGTTGCAGTTGATCGGAAATCACATAGATATCTGTGACATCCTCTTGAGTACCATCCACGGAGACCAATACATCATTGAAACTACGCTTCGCATAATATTGCAATGCCTTCCAGCGACCAAGATAGTCCATACCCGCCCACGAAGCGACAGGCCAGCAATCATTCATCTGCCAGTAGAGCGTGCCCATACAGTAAGGTTTACGGCGGCGGTGGGCTTCAATTGCCGTTTTCATCGCTTCCGCTTGAAGTATCTGACTCATATATAGGAAGGATGGGAAATCCTTCGGTTCATGCAAATACATGTCCATATACTGCTTGATCAGTCGATTCCCCGCACCGTTCTTCTGATGTGCGAGCATGACCTCCGACTCCAGTGCCAAGTCTTCTTCCTCCGCATACGTGCGTACCGACTTGTATTCCGGAAACGACTGGAATCCATACTCACTCATAAAACGGCCTACATAAGTATTGTAATTCTCAAAAGGCTCGACATTGTGCCATACACCCCAATAATGGATATCCCCTTCCGATGTAGACGGATGGGCATGCTGCTTTTCATCTCCTGTCAGCGATACAATAGGGGAAGAAGGCCAGTAGTCCACACCAGGTGCATACGCTTCGACCACTTCTGGCAAAAGGTCATGGAAAATGGCTTCGTAATCTGCCCAGATGCGTTCGCGCTGTTCGGCATTGTAATCTTTTTTCCAGCCCCAGCCACCATTCTCAATATAATGCGCCCAAGCCGAATCAATCTCATTGTTTCCACACCACAGTACAATACTCGGATGGTTACGCAGACGTTTCACGTTATCAATCGCTTCATGTCGGACATTGTTCAGGAACGCTTCATCACCCGGATACATACTGCACGCGAACATAAAGTCCTGCCACACCATGATACCGTATTCATCACAAAGGTCGTAGAACACATCCTCTTCGTAGAAACCACCGCCCCATACACGTAGCATGTTCATGTTGGACTCAGCTGCCGATATGATCTCATGCATGTATCGTTCCCGCGTCACTTCGGTAATGAAGCTGTCATTTGGAATGTGGTTGGCTCCTTTAGCAAACACCGCAACTCCGTTCAGTTCAAAATAAAAGGAAGCCCCGGCTTCGTCCGGATCACGCACAAGACGGATGGAACGAAGTCCTGTTTGAACCTCGTACGCTGCGACAGCACGCTCACCCTGAAGCACTTCAGCAGCAAACGTATATCGATACGCCTCGCCCAATCCACGGCTCCACCAGAGTTTCGGATTTTCAATCAAGACGGGAACCTCTACCATATGGTAACCAGGTTGCAAAGATACCGCCTTCTCCCAGCGCTGACCATCTGCACCTATGCGAATCACGGTATCTAGAGGCTGCGAAGTTTCCACTTCTACCACGGCAGTTACTTGTGCCGATGTGGCATTTACTTCATTTTGCCGGATAAATAGATCATTAATTGTTACATCTGTCCATCCTTCAAGCCTCACTTCCCGCCAGATGCCACTAGTGACAAAACGCGGACCCCAATCCCAGCCATAGTGATATGGCGCTTTGCGAGCGAAAATACTTACTCGTTTATCCCCCAGACCGCCCACATCGGATTGGTCATTGGATGCAGGCAAGGCATACCCCAGCTTATCCAGCTTCGGCATATCCTCCTGAATGGGAGAGCGAAAATGAATGCGAAGTATGTTATTCTTTTCCTTCACGAATGCTTTTACCTCTGCCTTCCACACCCGGAACATATTATCCGCAGACAACACATGAGTGTCATTCACATATACATCCGCATACGTATCCAGTCCGTCAAAAACAAGTTCCAAACGCTCCTGCGCATAAATTGAGGCCTCAATATCAAATGTTGTACGATACTCCCAGTCCTTCTTGTCAATCCACTGTACTTCCCTCTCATTCGTCCCATAGAACGGGTCGGGAATTTTGCCTAATCTCAGCAGATCGGTATGCACGCATCCAGGCACCTGAGCCGGCATCCACTCCTGATCTTCACACGCCTTGAACGTCCAGTTTTCAAACAGTTGCGATTGGTTTATGCTCATGACAGCCTCCCATGTGGTTCGTGATAAAAGCATTTTGTTAGGTTTTGTTATTATATTAGCAAACAATCAACAAAACAAAATTAACATGTTAGCTACACAACAGTCAATGCATTTGGTGAATTAAATCCATCTGATTATCTCTTTCATCACTAAAAAGACATAGAGAGTTATTTCTCCATGTCTCTTCGATGTGTTTTGTTCCCGAACTCCGGCAAAGACCAAAAGACGATATTCTATTGCGCTAACAACGAATGATATTCGTTCCGCATAATAAGTTCCGCGTGAATCAGCTTGCGTTCATGGGGAGCTTCGGGAGTATTAATCCGCCATAATAGCTGATCCACGGCTCGCGCTCCGAGATGTTCTTTGTGAATATGTGCCGTAGCCATGATAGGATCATCTGTCCGTGTATTATCAAACCCTGTCACTGCACACCGTTCCGGCACCTGAACGCCGCGACTTCGTAAAGCCTCAATCATAATAAATGCGGTATGATCATTCGCACAGACGATCACCTCTGGTATATCTTCCAGCTTCATGTCTATGATTGCTTGCTGCATCTCTGTATACTCCTGCACCAACAGCCCTGCATGCTGATCTGACTGTAACTGCATTTCTTCAAGTCCCATCCGATACCCCAGCCAACGTTCCCTGAAGCTGACGGCATCAGGCAGCTGTCCGGCAAACTGGAAGCGTTTGTATCCCTTCGCTGCGAGCATAAGAACTAACTCCTTCATGCCTTTCACGTTGTCAGTAAATACCGTATCCGTATGAATTGCCGAATCCTCATGATCCACCATGACAAGCGGAATACGCAAGCGGTAGATTTCGAGCAATACCGGCGTTGAGATCGTACCCACCGTAATGATACCCCGAATGGCGTCAGGATTAAGAACCGAAAACATATGATCCGAAGAAGGCTCTGTCAGTGTCAAAATGTCCATACCTTTCTCATTCAAGCGCGCTGAAATCCCGTCGAATACAGGCCCCCAGTACAAGGAAGAACGATTTTGCGAGCGTATATTCGGAAACAAAATCAATATGGTACCTTCGTGTTTCTTCCCCGCTGTGCTGCCGGATGAAATAGGAGACTCCATTGCATTATATTTGGGCTCTGTTTTAAAATAACCCAGTTGCCCTGCGGTTCTGACAATCATCTCGCGCGTATGCTCACTAACCCCCGGCTTACCCGTGAGTGCACGGGAAACTGCAAACTTGGATACTCCTGCAGCATCTGCGATCTGCTGCATGGTCACTCTTTTGCCCATCTTGCTCACCCGATTTTCCTGATTTTTCATCCAGTGTAGCATAAAACCCCGAATGAACAAAACATGTTTTGTTCATTCGGGGTTTGTTAGGTTAGAACGGAGTTAGACGGAATAACCTGTAACTTCGTTTATCTAACGTTTATCTATGGGCGAATATCTTCAACTAAACATGTTTAGTTGGACAAACAGAATCACTTAACACTATAATGCCGGGCGCTTTCTGCGTCTGAACACATGCAGCGGCAGTTTGATCTCCGTAATCAATACGCCAGCCAGCATCAATGCTGCTCCGCAGTATCCTTGCAGCGTAAGGGACTCTCCCTGAAAGATAAAAGCAAACGCAGCGGCAAACAGCGGCTCCAACGAAAAGATCAAACTGGTTCTCGTTGGAGAAGCATGACGCTGGGCCAACGTTTGCAAAATATAACCAAGCCCACTGCATAATACCCCGAGTCCGAGAATCGATGCCCATGACTCAGGTGTATCCGGCAACTGTGGCGTTTCAAATAGAAATGTGGCTGCGATTCCCCACAAAGCCGCTACACCCAGTTGAATGGTTCCGAGTGTAAGCGGATCATGATTCGGTGTATATTTACCTGCGATCATAATATAAACGGCATAAACCAATGCCGCCAGAATACATAACAGATCCCCGAGATGCAGGCTCATTTCATGTTGAAGCGTTAATAATCCGAGCCCTGCTACTGCGACCACAATACTGACACTTAGACGTTTGTCCGGCAATCGCCGGCGCAAGACTGTCGTTAATATTGGCACAAAAATGACGGCCAAACTGATTAAAAATCCCGCCTGAGACGCTGTCGTTCGCTGTACCCCATAGGTAATGAATACAAACGCAGCAAACAACGCTGTACCCAGCACGCCTCCAGCAAGCAACGTACCACGATCTAAACTTCCCAAACGGCGGTGAAAGAGCAGCCCTGCCGCTACAAAGGCGATTCCAAATCGCAAAGCAATTAAATTTAGTTCTTGCATTGAAGCTAGTCCCGATTTCATAAACAGATAAGAAGAACCCCAAATAACGGTTGCAAGCAACATCTGTACATCCGCTCTTCGCGATGCCTGAATCTGATTTCCCTGTAAGCCATTCATCTAACTTCTACCTTCATTCTTCTATAATAGTCTGAGCTACGTTGTATATATGTACTAAACTAACTCGCCTTGGCAAGTATAAACGATCTCTTTGCATTATAAAAATGAATATTTATAATAGTTATTATGAAATAAACTCATGTATAGGAATTTATGCTTAACTTGGAAGGATGTTATTATCCAATGTCACTGATTAAATACGAAATTCTAAATACGGTTGTGGAATACGACAGTTTGACCAAAGCATCCGAAGCCTTGAACATTACACAATCTGCCGTAAGTCACGCCATAGCGAGTCTGGAGAGCGAATGTGGTTTCTCCTTGTTGCATCGCAGTCGTTCTGGCGTCCGGCTCACCGCAGAGGGTGAACGGATTCTAGGTTATACACGCGAGATTATCCGCTGGGCGGAACTCATGAATCAGGAAATCTCCCTAATCCGCGGAGCCGAGATTGGTACGGTGCGGATTGGTACTTTTGCCAGTGTCTCCACCCAGTGGCTTCCCGGCATTCTCAAACAGTTCAGACTACGGCATCCGGGGATTGAGATTAAGCTGTGGGAAGGGGATTATGCCGAAATCGAGAACTGGCTGGCCAGTGGTGCCATCGACCTTGGCTTTCTGTCCCTTGGTGACTCCTCACCATTCGAAACCATCACATTGCAAAAAGACAGGATGATGTGCATCCTGCCTCGGGATCATGTGTTTGCTTCAAAGAAATCGGTTTCCTTTGAACTTTTGTTGGAACAGCCTTTTATCCTACCCAAATGGGGTGGTGACAACGAAATAGAACGTTTGATTCGGCAGCATGCCGCCAAACTAAACGTTGTGTACGAAGTTGCCGAGGATCAAGCCATTATGGCCATGGTGCGTAACGGACTTGGTATCAGTCTACTTCCCGAGATGGTGCTGCAAAATCATACGGAATCGCTCGCGCTCATACCGCTTGAAGGCGACCCTTACCGAATGATTGGTTTAGCCTGTGCTTCTCTTCGGAATCTGTCGCCCGCGGCACGGCGTTTCATCGAAGAAGTCCAGCAATGGCTCATTTCTGGCCGAGAAAATTTCTAGTCGAAAAGTTTAGTTTAACGTTTCTCATCCTCAACTAACGCGTTAACCACGCTTCTGACTTATTCCCAGACCCGATCTAGCTGGTCTGCATAGTAGCGTATCGCCCGGCTGTAATCCGTTATTCGCTGATCTCCAGAAGTATCCGCGAGCTGAACGAGCAGCCGTCGCATCGCCTCAGCGTGTTCACCGAGATTATAGAGCACCATAGCATAGAACACTTCGAATTCCCGGTGCTCCGGGAATTCCGACATTCCGGTAAGTAGCCATGTCCTTGCCTGCTCGTATTGTCCCAGCGTACGATAGGTGCTTCCAAGTCCGAGAATAGCACCCGCCCGGTCTTCTGCAGACAGTTCAAGTTGCAGAGCTTTTTCATAATAAGGTACAGCTTCGCGTTCCAGGCCTAGTGAGTCATGTGCCCATGCGAGTTGATACCATCCTTCCCCATGTTGCGGCTCTAACTTCGTAATTCGGTGCAGAAGCTCAATAGCCTCCAGCACTTTGCCTTCTTGCCGCCACCGTATTGCTTGCTGCAAATCATTCATGTTGTTGTCACATCCCATACCAAATTATAACAAAAAGCACATTTTGATAGACGGGAACTACCAGAGTTGCCCGCCCTTTCATTCAAAATGTGCTCTATGAAGAGTATTTCGATTTCGTGCTTTTCATTCGATTCTGTTTAAGACCACGTTGTGTTCGCAACCATCACAATAAATATGAGCATGAGATAATTGACCGAGATCAAAAAGTTAACCTTCGCCCACTTCTCATCATCCTGTGTTTTCAACCCACTAAGCGTATGTACAAACCAGATGATGCTGCTAATCAGAGATACAATCAGAAATACCAGACCAACGTAATCAAAATAATACAGCAGGAACACGGCAGGAATTAGCAGAAAAACGTAAGGAATCATCTGCCATTTCGTACGTTTGACCCCTTTGACCACCGGTAACAGTGGGAACCCCGCAGCACGATACTCTTCCACACGGCGAATACCCAGTGACCAGAAGTGTGGAGGCTGCCACAGGAATAACAGTGCAAACAACAACCAGGCTCCTGCATCAATCTCATTGGTTACAGCGGTATAACCAATCACTGGAGGCATCGCCCCTGCAATTCCACCCAGCGACGTGCTCCACGTCGAAGTGCGTTTCAGCCACATCGTGTAGATCACGATATACGCAAACCAGCCAAGCAAAGCCATCCAGCCGGATAGCGGATTCACCAGTAGAAACAATAGAGCTAAACCTGCGACTCCGAGAACCAAACCGTAACCAAGAACAAATCCAGGCTTCAGATGGTTAATGTAATCCATTCTTTTTTTCGTTCGTTCCATCTTTTGATCCAGTTC
This sequence comes from Paenibacillus amylolyticus, assembly GCF_051136285.1. Lineage (GTDB taxonomy): Bacteria > Bacillota > Bacilli > Paenibacillales > Paenibacillaceae > Paenibacillus > Paenibacillus amylolyticus_F. The sequence continues at coordinate 1,045,056 of NZ_CP194938.1, forward strand.
ACGATCCCAATAGTTATTGATGACACAAGCCGAAGCAATCACGAGCGTTGACCCAATAACGACCATAAGCAGAGATAACCACGCGATATCCCATTGTGAAGCAACCCAGAAACCGACGGCAACCGCAAATACATTCAACCTTAACAGTCCGGGCTTGGTTAAAGCAATCATGTCTTTAAGCATCAGAAGCCTCCTGAATGATGTAAAAACGCCATTCCTATAATGATACATGTACCACCAATGAATTACAATCGCTTTCATGCATTTGTCATAACAAAAAGCATCCTCCTCCGCCTAATCGAACGGAAAGAATGCTTTTTGGATTTTTATGATCTCATCCTGAGTGATCTCTTTTTAAGGAATGTACTGTTGTACAATTTTGATCACTTTGCCATCTTGAATTGTGAGGTGGTAAGGGAACACCGACAGATCCATAATCCGTTTATCCCCATAAAGTGACTCAAACTTGGACAAACTTACTGGCTCATTCCACTGGATCTCTGCACCTTGAACCGTTCCATCCCGATCATACAGTTGCATTAGAACGTTGGCGTCAGCTTTGACCTCAACCTGCTCCTGCTCTTTGTTATCATTAACGATATAATAACCGTCAGGTGCTTCGTCTATACCTGCATCCGGATTACGTTGTTTGAAAATCGTATTGGCTTCCTCGCCCTGATACCAGCCAATTTTATCTACATTCAGCATTAATTTACCGTCTTCCACACGCATTCCATCAATATAAGCCGTATATACTTCGGAATTGGCCAACTGGGCCTTATTAGCAGAAGGTGACTGAACATTGGTACGCTCCTCCGCATTCGCAGGGCTAAGCAAATATGTAGTCAGCACGATGATGCCAAGTAAAGCCACTGCTGCACCAATAATCTGAAATCTCCATTTTTTCGCCGCGTTTTTCATGCCCATCTCTCCTTATTTCACTATATCTTTACACAGAACTTTGCTCTTCCAAATTATTAAACGAAAGCTTTTCTTCTCAAACGGACACGTTATACATTTACGGTTCGTTTATGTTGTACTCATCATACGACATACCGCTTTCTGAAAAGTATCAGCCAGATTAAAAATAGTTACAATGTACGTCACTACTTCTAGGCTTGTCCATCGTATGAACATAGAGAAACCCCAAATCAGCTGCATTCGGGGTTTCTGCTGCATCTATATTAATCTATGCTTGTACAGGCTGTTTATGCCTGAACTCTGTTAATGACTTGTTCTGGTGTCTTGCGCCAAACGAACCAGCATGTGAGCAAGCATATGACGCTCTTCTTCTTTACCGACGTTCCAAAGTTCCTGCAGGAGCTTCTCTTCCCGGTTACGAGGTTCTTCGTTTGCCGCCAGATGATCCGCGACTTTTTGTGCAATCTTGGCCATTTGTTCTTCACTTAAACCGATGGATTCACCCATAGCAATCCGTTTGCCGAGGTATTCTTTGAATGCATCAAAATTTTGTAAAATCTGATCTCTTTCCTCCGGTGCAATCTTTTGAATTGCGTTATCTACCTGATCTGTGGAAACCTGTCCGTCTTTATGGATCACATGATTTTGTTCATTCATACGTATTACCTCCTTCAGTTTAATTGCATATTTCTTATTCTTTGGCTTATGTTGAGCCTGTAATAAGCTTCACAAGCATGTGTCATTTATAATATAAACGTTCTGCTCAAGTTTAATCATACGTTTCAAAAATGCTAGTTGGGTTAATCGTTTTACATATACATGTCGGTGTTTGGTTATTTTAGTAGACATCGATGACTACGGATTTGAAGGAGGAAAAATCATGAATAACAAACCTAAACATGACAAAATCAACGATGAACTCGAACCAGGCGTGAATACCGTAATTGAACCGGACAAAAGAAATCCGGGGCCAACGGATATGATCGAAGGTGTCGTCGGCGATATCGTAGACAACATTCGCAAAGATTTTTCTCATAAAAAACATGATCTTTCCTCGGACAAAAATGCAGCGGATAAACCAGATAAATAAACGTTAACACTCAGAAAACGCAGCAAAACAAGTCTTCCGTTCTGCCAAATGGCGTAGGAAGACTTGTTTTGCTGCGTTTTATTTTATAAGCTCGCCACTTAACCTTTGACCAGCTTCTGCAACGCTTTATGAATCCAGATTGCCGCTAAAGCACCTTCACCCATCGCAACGGTGGCCTGCTCGGCATGAAGACCAAGATCTCCGGCAATCCACACCTGTGGTGCCGCCTGCATACTGCGAGGATTAGCCTCCACATGTTTATTGTCCGCGATGACAGCTCCCAGCTGTTCAGCCAGCTCGTAGTGCACCCGGTTACCACCAAACGCGATAAATCCACGTTCCGATTCGAAAATCTGCCCATCCTCTGTTAATACTCCTGTAATATGACCGTCTTGCATCTGCTGTACTTCCTGAACCGCCGCTTCGAGATAACGGACTCCTGCTTGCTTCATTTGACGATGAAGGTCAGCAGAAATCGCAGTCTGTTCATGATTGATATATAAGAGATCGTCTGTACGTTTAATTAAAGTCATCGCCATATTAGCTCCGGCTTCACCTGCACCCAGCAGAATCGTTCGTTTCCCCTGAATTTCATACCCATCACAATCCGGGCATACATACACAGTTCTGCCAAGTGTAGGTTTCAGACCGGGAATATCCGGTACTCGATCCGACAACCCGGTTGCCAGCAGCACGGTTTTGGTCTCATAAACGGTTCCAGAGGAGCCTTTAAGCCTGACCTTTTCCTCATGCACACGTATGGCTTCTATAATTCGATCCTTTTCAAAAGAAACTCCCGTTTGCTCCGCCTGCATCCTGCCAAGTGCTCGCAGCTCTTTACCGGACACCCCATCCGGGTAACCGAGAATGTTATGATACGTTCGGCACAGCGTTGATCTGCCCTCTCCGGCATCCACAACCAGTACTCGATGCGATAAATAACGTCCTAGCTGGATGGCCGCCTGAAGTCCTGCGATCCCTCCGCCCACAATAATGCAATCAAACTCTCGCATGTGTATTCTCCTCCTGTATATCCAATAACTTCTCTTTTTCGATGGTATAATTACAGGACAATTCTTGTCCTTCTATACATTAAACCGTACAAATAGGCTTAAACGGCCTGACCTATTCCATAGCTTAAACCAAAAATAAAAGACCCAAACCTCCGTTTCATCAAACGACAGGTTTAGGTCTTAACGTGTTAGAACCGATACGATTCGAATCGCATCGCATTGGTAATCGCATTCCATACATCCGCAGTTTCTCCGCCCATATACCAGTAGGCCAGCCCTGCAATGTTCTGTTGACCACTCATCAGCACTTTCGCTGACAAAGAGCGACTTTCTTCCGCCCAAATCTCTCTTGCCACAGAACTCGACGTATAGTTGATAATATACTGATTCAAACGTGAATCCCAGTGTCTTAGAGAGCCTGATGCGGCTGCTCGAATCCCTTGTTCTCTAAGCGTAATGTCCCAGGAAGCACCTGCCGGATTCACGGTGGACCAATCTCGCGTATATAACGGAAGTCCAAGAATCGCCTTGGCACCCTCTACCTCGGACAGCATCTTGGTCAGCGCTCTTTCCACCCACGGAAGCGAAGCTACAGAACCTGGCTTGAGATCGCCGTCCCAATGCTCCTCATAACTCATGAGCACCATGTAGTCAGATATCACACCCAGCTTAACGTAGTCAAAAGCTTCCGTCCAATCCGAACCCAAATTGGGTGATACATCGATGGATACGACAGCACCGAGAGCGTGCAGGGATTTCGTTAATGAAGTCACAAACGCAGTAAAGCCTTCGCGATCGACAGGATCCACATTTTCAAAATCCACATTAATGCCGCCGAGTTTATATTTTTTCACAAAAGCACTCACTTGGCTGACAACCGCTTCCCGGTTCACCGAGCTGGACAACATCTGATGTGTCATCTCCTTATTGGAACGGTTACCAAGCATCGGCCAAAGTGCTCTGCCCGAAGCAGATGCCCAAGAGATTATTGTCGCATTGGCGTGATCCGAAACGTTCATATCTTTATTCAAGAAAAACCAGCGTGGAACAACCGTATTCACAGGCGACTGCTCAACTTGTCTTATGAATTCTGCTGCCGATGAATTATACTGCCATCCCAGTTGAATCCCATGATCCTGCTTCCGCTGGATCTGTGCGGCCCATGTGCTGTTCTGTAAAATGGCATCCAACATAACCGCAGCCTCTTCACGTGTGACTTGGTCACTTGGTCTGAACATCCCGTTGTTTCCTCGCATCAATCCAAGCAGATGCACCTTCTGTACATACAGACGAGCCCAGCTTGAGATGTCCGCTGCGTCCGAATATGTATTAGATATAAGATCGTTTGCCTCAGGACGCTGTTTCAGCATACGAACGAGCAATGCAGATGCCTCTTCCCTTGTGATGGAAGCATTCGGTTGAAACTGACTCTGGCCCTTGCCCTCAAGAATGAATAGATTAGTCATCGCGGCCACATTACCGTAATACCAGGCATTCACAGAAATATCTGCAAAAGGTTTAATGTTGTTTGAAACGGGCTTTAGTCCGAGTAAACGTACCGCAAACGATGCGAATTCAGCTCGTGTGACCGCTCTTTTGGGTTCAAACGAGTACTCCGTCGTTCCTGTAACAATACCTTTTTGTACCAAACGTGTAATGGCCTCTCTTGCATAGCTTGTACGTGTATCTTGAAAGGTTGGCTGCTGAGCCCCCGCTGCGTTAACGGCGCTTCCATTGCCAGCCACTGAACCAAATAAAATGGCGCCACTTAAGATCATCTTCCACATCGGATGAAAAACTTGAAATGCTCTATTGGCATCTATTATTTTCACAGTAAAAAGCCTCACTTCAATAGATTACGATCTATATCATCGTATCAAATTGAAGCGAGGCCGTATGTGGTTAAATATTGGTAATGACGAGAATTACTTGTGTACTTTCACGCGTTCTTCAATCGGCTGGAACTCTTTCTCACCTGGTGTTGCCGTTGGTTTACCAAATGGCATCTGAGCAATCAGTCTCCAGTTCTCCGGAATGTTCCATTCTTGCTTCACTTTCTCATCAATTAATGGATTGTAGTGTTGCAGTGATGCACCCAGTCCTTCTTGTTCCAGTGCTGTCCAGATGACCAGTTGCAACATACCGTTGGATTGGTTAGACCAGATTGGGAAGTTGTCAGCATAGGCAGCAAAGTTTTGTTGAAGCTGTGCTACCACATTGTTGTCTTCGAAAAAGAGAACGGTACCGTAGCCGCTACGGAAACTTGCCATTTTCTCCGCTGTGGATTGGAAAGTTTCTTCGTTACCCACAATTTCACGCAAAATCTCTTCCGTGTGATTCCATAGTTTATCATGCTGTTCACCAAGCAATACAACTGCCCGTGATGTCTGTGAGTTAAATGCAGTTGGTGTATACTTTACTGCTTCTTCGACGATTTCCTGAATTTTCGCATCCGAGATTGTGGATTCCTTGCTGATTCCATAATAAGATCTTCTGTTCTTCAACGCATCAAAAAAAGTAGACATTCGTATACGCCTCCTAAGTCATTTGTTTGTTCATTGCTAACAAGGTAACTATAATATAGTAACATACATTAGTCAATAAACTATTTTATTTTCATTGAATTATTTTCTCTTGTGATAGTCTGCCCGGTACTTCTCTTCCGTAGACGAATTACTTTTTGTCTGATCCTTATTTTTCTCTTCTTGTGCTTCCATATTCAGATCTTGCATCGGAATCGGGTCAACGGTTTGTTCTTGCTCATATTGATCCAGCATGCTTTCGTGTTCTGTTTTATATTGCTCTGGATGATCATGCATCTGATCTCGTTTGTCATTTTTCTGTTGCTGGGCCGGTGTTTGCTTTTCCATACCTATTCGCCTCCTGTAATAACATTCCTCGTTATTTAAGATGTTTATGGTTAATATGACGGTTCTTGCCTCGTTCATTGGTATCTATTCTTACCTTTCTTTACCTGTTCCACTGGAAGTCTAAACATCTGTAGATACGTGAAGAGTGCCGATTCCTGGTCGCTATTGTTCATTTGTTTTAAAATAAAACGAAAAAAGCCGACCATGTAAATCTACTGGTCGACTTCTGGATGACATCTCTTATTCTACGTTAATACTAATAAGCGATAAGCTCAGGTTAACTTCATCCCCCGGCCCTATAGCTGCCGATGCAACTGACTCCGATACAGATCAGGTGAGCAGCCCACGCTTTGTTTAAAAATACGGCTGAAATGAGACAGACGTTTAAAGCCGGACAATCGGCTGGCCTCGGTCACACTCATCTGGGGTTGAAACTGAAACAGCAGTTTTGCCTGATTAATACGTCTGTCATATAGATACTTAAATATGGTCAGTCCAGTCATCTCTTTGAACATGCCTGCCAAATAGGGCTTGGACAGATGTAGCTCCTGAGCAAGATCATCCAGACCGATGTCATGCATATAATGAGTATCGACATAGCGAATGATATGCTGGACATGTCTTTCTTTTTCTGATGAAGAGCGCTGTTCTTGTACATGCCCCTGACAGATCTCTGCCACACAATATAACAGATCACAAACGCGGATATTCATACGCTCCTGCCTGAATCTGGACGAGTGAGAGGATAACTGGTGCAGATCATGCAGCAGTACTTCAAACTCGGTGCGGATCTCACCCGTGAGGTTAACCCGGCAATTGCCCAGTTCATCGAACGGTTTCAGCACTTCATGGATACGCTCCGGGTTCAAGCTTTCACGAATGGCAGAAGGATCGAAATGAAGTGTCGTACGAACGTAAGGTTTGCCGACTTGAGGATGCGGCCGGTGCAGTGTCAGCCCATGCATTAACACCAGATCCCCCGGTTCCAGTTTGTACACACGATCTCCGATAATATAGGTACATTCCCCATCATGAAAATAATAAATTTCATAGTGCGGATGCGAATGGAATCCGTCCGAATTACCCGGATCAAACTGACTCGTAGCTCTGTAGGTATACGCCAGTGGAGCATTAAACTGCATCATGCTGGGCACGTCATCACCTCCTGTGCAAAAAGAAAGCGGGATACCCCTTTATGCTTGGTTGCCCCGCTAATGTTAAGTTAAATTTTATAAGAGTTCCCGGATACTCGCTTTAATCTCATCCATGGAATCAACTGGCTCAAAGCGCCGAACGACTTGACCTTCTGCATTGATGAGGAATTTAGTGAAATTCCATTTGATCGCATCGCCGTGCAGCCACTCAGGTGCTTTGTCTGCCACCATCAGCTTGAGCAGTTTGGCCTGAATGTCGCTCTCATCAAAGCCGGCAAACGGACCTGACTTTTTCAAAAAGTCGTAGAGCGGATGCGCTGCCTCTCCATTCACATCCAGTTTCGCAAACATCGGGAATTTCACCCCGTAGTTGATCTGACAGAAAGACTCGGCTTCCGCACTGCTACCCGGCTCCTGCTCTGCAAACTGGTTGCACGGGAACCCGATAATTTGCAGGCCCTGATCCTTGTACTCGTCATATAACTTCTGAATGTCATCAAATTGATGTGTATATTTGCATTTGCTTGCCGTGTTCACAATCAGTACAGGCTTTCCTTCATATTGAAAGAGCGGAAACCGCTCTCCACTCGTTCTCGTCACAGTGAAATCATAAATGGTTGGCATAAGTCGAATTGCACCTCGCAATAGTATGTAGTTAGTAGTTTTGTAGAGTCACCTCTCATTATATACGAAGTCAGTCAGGTTGTATTGAGAAAGGTGGTGAGTCCCCCAATTACTCCACATTTTTAATGCTAATCACATACTTTGATCGAGGTTAAGATTGCAAAGCCACATAAACTTCAATCTCATTATCGACACTTTCTGGCTGGTAACGTTCATCCAAGATTTCAAAATCATAACACTCAGGTACGTGTCCAGCATCATCTAACCACTGTCCATAGATGTCGTCATACGTATCCCCAATTTCGGTTTCTATTCCTCTATGCGTACAAGTAACGTATGAACGGGCTGGCATATGATGAATGATCATATCAGGTGGCACGCCCTCCGTATTGTTTACTTCATAACATAATAAATGCGTGAATGGATCCACTTTAGCATCAAAGTCTTCATGGGAGGGATAAAGCTGCATCAAGAGAACCTGGTCGTTTTTCCGGTGCTTGATCTCGTTCTTCTTCTCTATTAACTTATCATAATGGCTCTGCCGCAATCCGGCTTCAAACTCTTCCACCGTAGCTTCAATGCGATAACCTACAACGTGAAATGCAGCCAATGTAACGATCTTCGTTTCCATTTTCTTCTCCCCCAATGTACGAAAAGAATACAATCCATTTTTACGTACCATTTTCCCCAGAATTATACAACAAAACTATGACCACTCTTGCCAATGTTGCTCCAGAAAAGTCACTTCTCTCTCATAGTGGACCAGATGACCTTCTTCAACCATCTTCACAAAGGCAGCTTCTCCTGCTGCGGCACGTTCCTCTAATGTTTGGCACATAAAGCGAATGCGGGACACTACCCAATTCTTCAGATCAGGTGGAGCATGTAACCCGTAAGCTTTCATAAACATTTCAATACGTTTCTTTCGAACCCCCGCGTGCATAACTGCATCGTATGAAATAACCGATTTACCTTGGCCTTTAGGCGGAGGCGAGAAATTCGCTAGTGGAATACAAGTATATAATGTGTAGGCGATATCCCACAGCCGTGGCCCCGGGCATGCCAGATCAAAATCAATAATGCCCTGTGGCAAACTATGCCTGAAAACGATATTGTATAAAGCAAAATCGTTATGGCACACGACTTCAGCTTCCTCTGGTGATATCTCTACTAATTCATGTGACTGTTCTTCTATAGCTATCCCTGGATAATCGTTGCCCGGCTGTTCTACCGTGATAAAGTTAACGGTTGCATCGTGATAGGCTCGTAATAAACGGGCGACTGCTATAAGGGATTCGTCTGACCACATATAACTCTCGATCTCTGGATAATCATTACCTGAGACGAGCCCGTCCAGGTAAGAGAGTATTTCCCTGCCCGTTTCATCCGTGCCGAGATACCGCGGTGCCTGATGGAATCCCTCTTTTTCCAAATGCAACAGCAACTCATGTACATAACGATTCAGATTGGTACTCCGGCGAACCGTATCCCCAACGCGCACAACTTCATTCACATTCCCACCTGTTAACTTCTCCTCCGGTTGGTCGGACAACTTGAATCCCCCTCTTTATTCAAAAAGAATCTCACTGTACACTCCAGTCAAAAAGGTCTTTAGCGTTGAATGAGAGCAAGTATTCCATAGGCTGTCCTTGATATATTCGAATTTTGGTACCTGCCCAGATCGGCTCCTGATCCTGAATCTCATCCATTGGAATCCATACCTCCGTTGCCACAACAACGACCTCCTTCAATTTACTTCACTTCAATTATAATCCATGTTCTTCCATTAAGGAATTTCATAACCCTTTTAACGAGGTATCTAGTAGCTCTTTATCCCGGAGTTTTCACATATGCATCTACGAATGAAGCTATACCTAGTTTCATGAGGTCGGCATTCTTTGTATATCAAATAACACCGTCATCTCTGACGGCGCCTGGTATACTCTTTTACTAATCCCGAGTTGTCTTACGTAGCTAAAATGTGATGCAACGCCATATGACTTTCGAGAAAAGCTGAACGCTCGACATGGTACAAATCATATAATGACTGCTCCGCATTAATGGCCTGAGTGACCTCTGGATACAGGTCATTGGAGAGGTTAACGTAAGGTAGTTTCTCTACCGCTTTGCGGGAGCGAACATTTTGCTTGCGTATTTTCATAAAAACCGTCTGAATATCGTGTTCAAGAAATAGTTCTGTCAAAAAAGCGGACTTTGCGCGCTGACTGTATCCTTGTCCGAAATAGGGAGTACCGATCCAGGTCGCCAGAAATCCAGTGTGGTTGATGATGTGATAGAGATCAATGGTGCCGATTGCGGTTCCAATCTCATTCAAAATCGTACGCGTTATGGCCGTTCCCTGTTCTTCTTCAGCGATCAACTGCCTCGTTAAAAACATAAATTCCTCTTGCGACTGACATGCATAACGAACATAAGGGGAAACTGCTGGATCCATCATCAAGTTGTGCAGAGATTGACATTCATGCAGCTCACGCTTCTTCAACATTCTGTCTACCACCCAATCCTTCAAGTTCGCTAGATCAAAGCAAAATTAAGTATAACCATGGATGTGTGGCATTCAATGAATTCTGCTTGCGGCTTGTGTAAAATTCATGGGAATATCGAGAGAGCTGCACCGGAGATCGTTGTGGAAAAACACACTAAAACGGCATGTTTCTAATTTAAGAAACATGCCGCTAAACACTTACTACTGACAGCATCAATTATTGCATGCCTTGCATGATGGCGTTAATAATATTTTGCTGTGTTACGGTATTGTTAAATCGATTGAAGAGCGCAAATCCATGCTGACCGTTAAAGCCGTTGTCCCAATAAACCGGAACCATTTTGTATTTTTTCGCTTTGGCGGTCACCGCTTTGGCATAAACTGCACGATACGTATTGCTGCTGGAATCATAAGAAGATTTATCAATGGAACCAAACTCACCCTTCACGACTGGATAACCTTGTGTTACAAATTTATCGTGCATAGACTTGAACTGGGATTCCAAGTAATCCTCTTGCCCCCATGTTGATCTTTTGGAAGGATTCGTCGCAGTTGCTCCCCATTGCGTAATGTTTCCGTTCTCTTCACCAGCAAAATCCCATGGAGAATAGTAGTGTGCGGAGATCATAATTCTTTTCTGAGAGCTTGGAATGGCGGAAGATCTGAAATTATCACTTGGAACAACAAAACCATAGTTGCCGACCGTATAATCAATGTTTGTGTTCCAGCCTGGAACAAGCAACCATCTTGCATTGTTGTTGCCACCTGTTTTGCGAACGGTATCCACAAAAATCTGATTGTACGCATTCAAGTTACCATAATAAGACGTATTCGGATTGTTGTAATTGCCATCGAATACTTCGTTCATGGATTCAAAAATAAGACGTTCATTATAATTGCTGAACTTTGTGGCAACTTGTTGCCACACCTTTTGATACTTCTCACGAATAACGTTCTGATTGCCGCTGTTCACATGTAACCACGAGCCCGGAATCGAGTGAAATCCGTCTCCATGCATATTGATGACTACATATAAACCTTCGTTATACGCATAGTCCACCACTTGTTGTATACGATTAAGCCAAGATGCATTCACTGTATAATTGGGAGCGCTTCCAATATAGTTGAGATAAGAGACCGGAATACGAATCGTTTTGAAACCTGCCGCTTTTACCTTTTTGATCAGCTCAGGTGTGATCGTTGGATTACCCCATGACGTTTCATTTGGTGTTCCATTCACAGTAGCTTCCAGCTGGTTACCCAGATTCCAGCCTGCCCCCATCTCCGCTGTAATCTGCGCAGCCGTTAATGATCTCAAGTCCGCGGCCGATGCTTTGGAACTCCAACCCGCAAACGCTGCTGTCGCCATGAAGAGTAGTGCTAAACTGGCAATGCCAAATTTTTTAAACGTTTTCGACATAACGGTACCTCCGATTATTTTATTTTGGAACAAGCAGTGCAGTTATTCTAGTGATTCATCTGGATGGTTAAAGAAATTAATTGATTAGATTGAAGAAATAAGAAAATATATTCCTCCCTTCTCTATGAATTGAGTGAGCGAAAAAACGGTTCGCACGAACATAATAACACAATTATGGTAAATAAAGTTCATTTTCTTGTCCATTTTGACAGGTTATTACACTTTTTAATCCAATCTGAAATGTTCAACCAGCCAAGCCATAGTCATTCGTTAAGCTCCTTTATCATATGAATATCATTGGGCTCTTTGGTGTACAATTCTTCGTCCAGCTCTCCCGCCATTTCACTGCCCTGACTTTGGTAAAAAGATACCGCTGATCTCGTTTCTGTAGACGAGATATACAAGGATTTGGCTCCGCGCTTTCTCGCCTCTTCACTTAGAAACACTAGAATCTCCTTTCCAATTCCTTGTCGTCTGTACGCTTTGGAGACATACATAAGATCCAGTTGCAACTGGTTCTGCTCTTTCCCCCTAAATTGATGGGCAAGCACACCGAATCCTACCAATCTCACGCCATCAAAAGCACCATAAGCCATGCCGCCTTGCTGCAATTCATAAATGTAACGATCCTGGATTTCCTGCAGCTGCTCTTGATCCCAATTCGCGCACTCATGATCTTGTTTGTGCTCAACTAGGCCCTGTTCAGTTACCTCATAGATGAGATCAATATACTCAGAGCGGTCAACTTCATGTAACTGTTTTACATGATCCAGTTTCAAGATTTGGTATGTAATCATTCTTTTCGTCTCCTTTTTAAATCCTCTAAGCCTCAAGGTTCAGGTACTGATTCTGCTCAGGTAACCCTTTCTCTATAATCAGAGCTCCAAAACGGTAATATACTCATCATGGCAGATCTCACCGTTATCACGGAAACCAAAGCTTTCATACAACCTTTTAGCATGTACATTTTCTGCACTGTACGACATCCAACAATATTGAGCAGGGCCTGCAGGACAGGTACGAATCCAATCTAAAATCTTTTCCATCGCTTGGCGCCCGAATCCACGATTCTGGAATTGTTCGTCAATCATCAGCCTCAGAATACAGTAACTACCTTCTGCGATTGATGGCAGGTCGTACCCTGTAATTCCATAGGTGATCATTACAAAACCAACCGGTTTGTCATCCGCATAGATTGCAAAAGGAAAGGGATGACCTCCGTTCTGGGAAAGTACATAACAGGAAGCCACACTCGAAAGATTTGAGGCTACGAATTGACGCTGTTCCTCCGCGACCTCCAAATTAAATATGGCGCGCCGATTGTCGAGTGTAATGTTTTGCAATGTAATGGTATTCATATTAGTCTCCCTGCTTTGCATCTCGATTTGCAAGATACTCATCCTTCGTTAATCCGAACATAATAAAATCCATGTGTTTCCCATTAATATAAACAACTTGACGACGAATCCCCTCTTGCACACACCCCAGTTTCTGCATCATTCTAGCCGATCCTTCGTTACCTTCCAGCACATAATCGTTGAACTTATGAAGTCTGCGCTCCAAAAAAGCATACCTAAGCAAAATATTCATCGCGCTTGTGCCATATCCCTGGCCACGATAAGGTTGATTGATGACAATGCCAATACTGAACGTTCCGTTCCGCTCATCAATGCTGTTCAGATTGATTCCACCTATGTTATGCCCCTCAAGATTTTCAATGGTAAACATGATACGACCATTGGTTGATGAGAACGCTACGTTCTGTTCTACAAATCGTTTGGCTCCAGTGATCGTTGGCGGAAGTTCAACAGCACATTCAAGCAAAATACGCGCAGGAGAGTCAAAGCCCTCAGTATAACAGCTCTCCCAGTCCGCTTCTTCAAAGGCTCTCAGCCTTACCTTGTCATCTTGCCAGTAATACTGGCTATAATCGATTGTTCTCATATGCATGCCTCCCTTTAAACGATGTGTAAAAGAACAGTTCAACTATGTAGTACTTCACTTTACTTCCAGTCGGTAAATAACCTCATCATCTGAATTGGTCTGATTCTCGCTTACAAATGACAGACCTGTATATAAGCGCTGGGCAATATAGTTGTCTCGTTCAACGGTCAGTGAAATGATGCGGCATAACGGATGTTTTTGCATGATATAGTCGATCACGGCACTCAAAGCCCGTTTCCCCATCCCTTGACCTTGAAACGACTTGTCAATCTGGAGGCCGCCAATCCAGTAGTTATCTGTACTCTCAGGTGTGTAGCTTAAATAAAAGAATCCGAATAGGTGACCTTCTATCTGCAAAACGTAAGGATCAAGTGCTTCATCCCACGGTTTGATATAGGCGTAAGCGAGTCCCTCTGTAACACTTGGAACGAGATGTGCCTGATGTTCATGTAGCGAAATTTGTAGTGCCTGTTCCCAATTATCTCGGGTAACGGGATGAATCTGGATGCTGTGTGTTCTCATGTAACCTCCTCATTCAACGTTTAAAATATTTTTGTTGCAAGTTTATACATAGAATTGATTTTTTCTACAGCCTGTTTCTTATTCTTAATGACAACTACATCCTTGCCATGTTTACTCGTCTTCTCTATGACATCCTGAACGTGATACTGATGGTTCCATTCCACCATCATCTTGCACAAATTACTAAAGGATTGTTTGTAATTCCACGCCTGCAACCCTGTTCGCGACAGCACAAACCTTTTAATAATCCGATAATCTCGAACCAACACATGGGGATGCAGCACAAAAATCAAATCTGCTTCGAGAATAGATGGAGAAGTCCATGGTTTAAGCTGTGCTCCTTCAATGATCCAGGCATCTGAACTAACAATACATTGCAGAGAACTGTCCCTAACCTCTTCAGGGTATCTCCTATTTTCTGCGCTTCGATCCCAAATAAGATTATCCATTTCATAGAAGGCAATGTTATATTTTTGAGACAGTTCTCTAGCTAAAGTCGATTTACCGCTTCCGCAAGCACCAATAATGCGAATTTTCAAATTCCACTACACCTCGATTGAAAATACGGCAACTTGTTTCCCAACGATGTCGATACCCTTCTGGAACACTTCGGCGTAGCGATGTCTTCCAAGCTGATCGTAACGCTCCTGTAATTGCTACAAAAGAAGAAGCAACAACATACGTTTTCCTCCGATAAAATCATGGATGTAGCCTCCATCTCAATAGTTGATTCCACTCATCGATTGACAATTCCACTTGTAATTTTCATATTCGGGGCATACGTCATATACTCGTTTTCATTAAATGTCTTTGCAAAACTCACTTCTGCCTCGTACTGATTATTGGCTTCCTCGGCAGTTAACCCTCGCTCCATCAGCTGGGCATTGATCTCGTTTCGATTATCAGGCATAGCTCCTAACCCTTCCTCTATGAACGCGTTATACAACGTATGCTTGTCCTGTTCAGCCATATGCTGATCTAGAAAGTTAACCCTATCGCTTACTCGGCATTCCACACCTCTTACACCTAACTGGCTTAACATAGCCGGAATTTTCATGCCTATATTTCCATCTTTGCCACTCCGGCTGGCATCCTGTTCATACAACTTCTGGAGCACACCAAGCTGCATGAAGCTGGACTGCTCAATCCCACTCAGTACATAACTCGACATATTTGCGATCCAGTGTGGCTCGAAACAAATAACCCTGCCTCCGTCCACCACACTGCCGATCATCTTTTCCAATATCATACGTGGTTCTGACATATGTAATAAAAATGCATGGCTAATCGCAATGTCATAGGCTCGTTCAACCTGCACTGTTTCAATATCACATTCTATAAATTCGGCCTGATACGACGTATGTGCGAAGAGTTCTTTCGCATGTTTAATCAGTTCTGATCCTTGATCTAAACCCGTGTACCTTGAACCAACCGGTAGCAGCGGGAGCAGCTTTAGCCCCATGTAACCAAAACCACATCCATAATCGATCATATGTACAGCTTGCTTAATTCTCCATACTCGTTCCACTAGAAATTCAAGATAATCATCGTTATAGTAAAGCCAGCGTGTATTTCTCAGATACTCTATTTGGTTATCCCAATAATATTCGGCCAATGGATATCCCCCCCACCATGTAAACGCATTCACACATCTAAAGGACTTCCTTAAACTTCCCTTACAATACCTCACATCCCATTTTACTCCTAAAATATGTCACGGTCTATCCAACCTCAGGATGATCTGATCCCGAACTGCCAGCAGTTATCACCAAACAGAAAGTCTGTCTCTTACGTCATTATCATCCGTAATATAATCCAGCGCTTCGTATCCCAGTCTCTTAATATGCTTGAACATTTCTTCTCGTTTCTCAGCATCTTTAATGTATACTGCAACGTAACTGCTATCTATGACAAGCAGTGCGAGCTGGCACTCACCCTCCGCATAGTCTTCATATGTCTCTATATCCATGATTGTAGTACCTCTCGGATAGGCCTTCAGATTGGCAAAGATCAAATAATACTTGTTATCTTCGATAATCTGCCGCAACTCTTCTCCCGCCATGCCCATAACCCGATCTGGGAAAAGACTATCTCCCAAGGTATCCTCAACAACAAAATAGGACTCCTCCCCTCCAACAAACCAGTCATAATCCGCGATCTTAATCGGTTTCAAGATTTCTCCCAAAAAGCTCCCATATTCATTTGGAATTTGAAATTGTATGCCTCTTTTCATATTACCTCCTCGAAATTTTACCTTTTCACTTTCTAAAGAATAAAATCAATTACTTCATTCGTCTCCAGATGATCCGTGTGAATACGGGTTTCAAATACATCTGCCTTGAATGTTTCCACACACTTCGGTGCTTGTTGATACTGCCATCCGCCGAATTCATCTCCACGTTTAGCAAGACGTCCATATGCTGTAACGCCTTCGCTGCTGAAGTCTTACCAGAACCAAATTCGCCATTAATCATAATGATCAAAGAATCACTCCTTCACATGGAATCATATCGGGTAAATACTATAAATCATCTTCCATAAAAATGCAAAATCCTGTCGGAATTGTCCAACAGGATTATGTTAAAACTTTCGATTAAGCATCTCACGCTTCGCACTTTCTTGTGTAAAAATATCCTCTCGGGGCACCATGCGTTTGGGCAGCGTACGTCCTGCCATTATTTCTTTGGTCGCCTGCATGAGTTGAGGGCCGAGCAACGGATTGCATTCGACCACTGCGTTAATCTGCCCGTCTGCCAGGATACCCAGTGCTTTTCGCGAACCGTCTACCGACACAATTACGATGTCCTCTCCGGGTTTCAAGCCCGCCTCCTGAATCGCCTGGATCGCACCAAAAGCCATTTCATCATTATGAGCAAAAAGAACCTGCGGTCTCTCCTCTTTCGGGACTTGAAGAAAATCGTTCATGACCTGCCTGCCCTTGTCCTCTGTAAAATCAGCAGGAGCACTTTGTGAGAACAAGATATGCTCTTGATCACCCAGGATGCTTCTAAAACCCTCCCCACGCTGGATAGAAGGTGTTGATCCACTCGTGCCCTGCAGTTCCGCAATTCGAATCGTTCCTGGCACATTCCGCAGCCGATCCTGAATGTACTTCCCCGCTTTCACACCCTCTTCATAGAAGTCCGACCCAATCGTGGTTACAAAAAGCGAGGTATCCTTGGCGTCTACGGATCGGTCTACAATGATTACGGGGATGCCCGCTTGCTTCGCCTCCTGAAGAATGGTATCCCAGCCCGATTCCACCACCGGTGCAATAGCGATCACATCCACCTTTTGCCGGATAAAAGAACGAACAGCCTCAAATTGTTTCGTCTGAGACTGCTCTGCATTTTTCAGAATGAGTGTAATTCCGGATTCCTTGGCAGCATCCTGAATCGATGTCGAATTCGCCATACGCCAGGCACTCTCGGTACCCAGCTGCGAAAAACCCAATATAATCGGCTCCCTGGAAGGCGTGCTGTATTCGAGCGACTGCATCCATTCTTCCATAGATGGCAGGGATTCAATGTTAGATGGAACAGGAAGGGGTTTTGATTCAGACTCATCTGCAGTGCAGCCGGTAAGACACAGTAGAAGCAACAGGCACAACCAGCTTACAACTTTGTTCACCAGATCCTTCCCCCTCCTCTAACTTGTTACGTTCAAATAAGGTCAATGCAGAGACTTGGCAGATACTCGTCGTTCGCTCAGAAGACGCTGGAACAAAATAAAGACAAACAGCATCAAACCGATAACAATCTTCGTCCACCATGAGCTGAGCGTGCCTTCGAAACTAATTATAGTTTGGATAATCCCCTGGATCAATACACCAAGGAACGTGCCTGCCACGTAACCCACACCGCCGGTCAGCAGTGTTCCACCAATGACAACCGCCGCGATCGTATCCAGCTCCAGACCCATCGCGTGTAATCCGTAACCGGATAACATGTAGAATGTGAAAACCACACCCGCCAGTGCAGAACAAAAACCACTGAACGTATAAACTAAGATTTTCGTCCGAGCTACGGGTAGTCCCATCAGCATGGCGGATTGCTCACTTCCACCGATTGCATACACATTGCGCCCGAAACGAGTGTAGTGTGCAAGAAAGATAGCAAGCAATAAAACGATCAGGGCAATGATCACATTGATCGAAACGAAGCTGCCACCAGGAAGCGGAATTTTGGCCTGTGCTACATCGGTATAGAACGAGTTCGTAATCGTAATAGTGTCAGTACTGATGACATAACAGAGCCCTCTTGCCAGAAACATCCCTGCCAATGTGACAATAAAAGGCTGGATTTTAAAATAATAAATGATGGCTCCCATCACGGTGCCAAACACCGCGCCCATAACAAGCACCATGGGGATGACAACGGTAGGCGGCCAGCCTTGCTTTTCAACCAGGCTCGCGCTAATAATCGTGGTCAGAGCGATGACCGACCCAACTGACAGATCAATACCCCCGGATACGATCACAAAGGTCATGCCAATCGCCGTAATGATCAAAAAGGCGTTATCAATCAACAGATTAAACAAGACTTGTGTGGAAAAGAAACCCGTGTAACGGAACGAGCCAATGGCAATCATGACAGCCAGTAAGCCGAAGGTAACCAGAACCGGGAGAAGCTTTCGATTAAGATACATGGCGATTCACCCCTTGTTCAGCTGGAAACTTCCGCTTTTTCAGGCGGTCTGTCATAGACTTGCGGAAAGCTTCGGATTGGATTAAACATACGGCGAGCACTACAAAGGCTTTGACAACCAGCGTAACTTCTGGGGGTACACCGATCATATAGATCGTAGTTGTTAAGGTTTGAATGATCAGTGCGCCAACCACCGTACCCATCAAAAAGAAACGACCGCCATTGAGTGACGTCCCGCCGATCACGACAGCCAGAATGGCGTCCAATTCATACCAGAGCCCTGCATTGTTCCCGTCCGCACTGGAGACATTGGAACTAAGAATCAGTCCTGCAATGCCAGCACAGAGACCGCAGAACACATACACGGCAAGAATGACGGTTTTGGAGCGAATTCCTGCCAGCTGGCTGGCACGAGCGTTATTTCCAACCGATTCAATGAACAGTCCAAGGGCTGTTTTTCTCGTGAGCAGAACAGCAATAAGTAGCACCGCCAGTACGATAAAAATCGAAAACGGTAAAGCCGCAAGTGAACCCGCGCCAATGTACTGATACTGCGCGTTAGACACTGTAATAATCTGTCCATCGGTAATCAACTGTGCAATACCACGTCCAGCCACCATCAGAATCAGCGTTGCGATAATAGGCTGAATCCGCGCAACTGATACCAGTGCCCCGTTCCACACGCCCAACACCAGAGCAAGACCGATGGATAATGCAAGTGCACTCAGAACAAGCCAGAGCGAACTTTGATCTGTTCCTTTACTGATCGTCATACATGCCATCGCCCCCGATATCGCAACAATGGAACCTACGGACAGATCAATGCCGCCGGTTGCAATCACCAAGGTCATACCGATGGATACCAGGATCAGCGGTGCTCCAAAATTGAGAATATCGATCAAGCTGCCGTATAGATTGCCTTCACGCATCACAAGCGAGAAAAAATCGGGCGAATAGAGCAAGTTAAATAACAAAAGTAATCCGAGCATACATAGCGGCCAAAACAAATGATGTTTTCGCATCCTGCTAATCATTACGTCAACCTCCTGCCATGGCTTTCATGATTTGCTGCTGATTGATCTGATCTCCAGTAAGTTCTTTGACTTTCTTGCGGTCTCGCAGCACAGCTACCCGGTCGCTGACCCGAATCACTTCTTCCAGCTCTGAAGAAATGAACAGAACACCCGTGCCTTGCTTCGACAACGAAAGTACAAGTTTTTGTATTTCCGCTTTTGCTCCAATATCAATGCCACGTGTAGGCTCATCGAGAATGAGCAGATCCGGGTTCATCAATAACCAGCGTGCAAGCAATACCTTTTGCTGGTTGCCACCACTCAGGTTTTTGATTAGCTGCTCCGGATTTTTAGGATGGATCTGCAGCAGATTGATATATTTTTCAGCGAGCTCATCCTGCTTTTTACGAGAAATCGGTTTAGACCATCCTCGTGTCGCCTGATAGGCAAGAATAATGTTCTCCCTGATGGTCAGATCGTCAATAATACCTTCGGTTTTCCGATTCTCCGAGCAGAATGCAATATGCTGATCTATCGCATGTCGCGGCGACTTCACTGTGTTTCCAGTATCCGCAACAGTCAATTTGCCTTCGTCGGCGCGATCTGCACCAAAGATGAGACGAGCGATCTCGGTACGGCCCGATCCGAGCAAACCAGCCAGACCAACCACCTCACCCTTACGAATCGTCAAGTCAAACGGCTCAATGGCACCTTTTCGTCCCAGTCCCGTCGCCGTAATCATGATATCCCCTGCGTTTGCGTCCACCCCTGTCTCAGAGTTCACTTCGCCCGATTGTTTTGGAAGTTCCTCCAAAATTTCAAGCTCTTTACCGATCATCTTAAGCACAAGCTCCATACGCGGAAGAGTTGCTGCAATATACTCCCCTTCCAGTTCGCCATTGCGGAGCACAGTCAGACGATCTGACATTTCATACACTTGATCGAGAAAATGCGTCACGAACAGAATCGCCAGCCCTTCACTCTTCAGCTTGCGCATAATCTGAAACAACTGCTGCACTTCATTTTTATCCAGACTCGATGTTGGTTCATCCAGAATAAGTACTTTGGCCGAAATGCTCAGTGCTCTGGCAATCGCGATAAGCTGTTGTACCGCTACTGAATAGGTTTGCAAAGGTGCTTTCACGTCAATCACCAGATTCAATCGTTCACGCAAAAGCTTCTCTGCGTCCCGGTTCATTTGTTTCCAGTGAATACGACCAAACTTCATCGGCTCCCGACCGATATAAATGTTCTCTGCCACGGTTAAATTCGGGCAAAGATTCACTTCCTGGTACACCGTGCTGATCCCCGCTCTTTGGGCTTCAAGTGGTCCCGATATCGAAAGCGTGCGATTGTCCATCGTGACCGTACCTTCGTCAATCGAGTAAACTCCGGTCAAGACTTTAATTAGCGTGGACTTTCCTGCCCCATTCTCACCCATCAATGCATGAATTTCACCCGGAAACAGACGAAAGCTGACGTTAGAGAGTGCTTTTACGCCCGGAAAACGCTTGGTGATGCCCGTCATTTGCAGGATGGGTGCGTGATTATCATCCATATCAAATCTCTCCTTTATTGTAGAAGCCGTTACCCACAATCGGCAGATAGAAAAAAGTCATTTAGCGACAGTCAAGTCGAAAAATGACTTTCCGGTGTTAACCGCGTCTACTATTAATATTCGCGTGTTGGTAACGCTTCTTTGGCTTGTTCCGATGTGAAGGTCGTTTCATCCGTGACGATGCGGGCTTCAATCTCTTTCCCGTCCACCACAGCCTGAACTGCCTCCATTAACTGAGGGCCGAGCAGCGGGTTACATTCCACGATAAAATTGATCTTGCCGTCGGCTGCTGCCTGCATACCATCTTTCACCGCATCGACAGAGATAATCGTGATATCTACGCCTGGTTTCAGACCTGCAGCTTCGATCGCTTGAATCGCGCCCAGTGCCATATCGTCATTGTGGGCATAGAGAACATCAATCTTTTTGTGAGCTTTGAGGAAGGCCTGCATAACCTCTTTACCTTTTGCACGAGTAAAGTCGCCCGTTTGTGACGCAATGACCTTCAGTTTGGCGTTGGAACCAATGACCTCCATGAAACCTTCTTTGCGATCGTTTGCTGGTGCAGAACCCGTTGTACCCTGCAATTCAACGATATTGATCTCTTCTTGGGTATCTTTATATTTGTCGCTCAGCCATTGACCTGCTTTGCGTCCTTCTTCAACAAAATCGGAACCGATAAACGTCTTGTACAACGATTTATCCGCTGAATCGACGGCACGGTCCGTCAGAATGACAGGGATGCCTGCATCCTTCGCTTCTTTCAGAACGGTATCCCAGCCAGACTCCACTACTGGAGAAAAGGCAATAACGGTTACCTTCTGCTGGATAAAGGAGCGTAACGCTTTAATCTGATTCTCTTGTTTCTGCTGTGCATCGGAGAATTTCAGATCATAACCTGCTTCTTTCGCTGAATCCTGAATCGATTTGGTATTGGCTGAGCGCCAGCCGCTTTCCGCGCCAACTTGGGAAAAACCAAGTGTAATCGTTTTGGAAGTGGCAGGTGCGCTGCCGTTCTCTCCTCCCGAACCTGCTTGATTTGTACCCGATGCCCCGTTGCCGCTGTTACAAGCTGTACTGACAAGCATAACCATCGCCAGTGTGATGGTAAGTCCCCACTTTTTTTTGCTTCGCATCATATGATCCTCCCTTGTAAGTTCACCTTGTGTGGTGTGATCACATTATAAAACGCTTACATCGCTCACTAATATGGAATGTCATGTGCATTTTATGTAATAATTTAGTAATTGTGGAGAGGATCTTATAAAAACGTGTAATTTTTTTGGTTTATCGTGCACTATTTTGCGATGACCTCCCATAGTTCAAATTCATGTTATAATAATGCTACCTTTTGATCATGATCCCTTCAGATGGAGTGGAATACGTTGAAACTTGTCCAATGGATAACTTCAAGCCTCAGGCTTAAATTGCTCAGTATGTTCATCATCCTCAGCTCTGTACCGTTGATCATCGTTGGATTGATTTCTTACCACAAGTCCTATACGGTTGTATCGAATCATAACAAAGCCTCCACACAACTGGCCGCTGATCAGCTCGCCAGAAACATCGACATCATGTTTGAAGATACCGAACGATTGCTGGAACTGGGCAAGAATCCGCAAGTACTACAGTATTTGTACGCTCAATCCGAGTCATATACGGAAGCCAAAGGCATTTTGCAGACGTACAATCTCTACCGGGAAACCTACAAATACGATAAGGTTCTCAATATTTCGTTTGTTAACTTTTATGGCAAAGGCATTAGTGAACGAAAAGGAGTCTTCAAGCTGGAACGCAACCCGCTTCGCAATCCCTATTTTCAATATCTGGTTCAGTACCCAAACGCCATTTTGCGAGTTCCTCATACAGCACCCTATGCTGAGCATAACCGTTTGGACGGATTCGTTTATCCCAAACAGAATGCGCTTTCAATCATGACAACGGTCAAGGAGCGTATTACACATGAAGTCATCGGTTTTATAGTGATTGATCTGAATGATTCGTTCATCGATGATTTTTTGACAATAACGAAAATTAAAGATTCCGGTTTCTTTTATATTAATGATCAATATGGAAAAACACTTTTCAAACCACCTGCGGACCAGGCATCTCTTGCCATTATCAACCAGATTAACTCCGTTCCTCTCCATGCACAGCAAGACAGCTTTAACCTGTCGGCAGGCTCCAAACCTCAGTTTGTCGTATACAGTACGTCCAAGCAGACTGGGTGGAAAATCATCGGTGCCGCGCCTTTTCAAGAAATCATTGCGGAAGCCAACAGCATTCGTCAGTTAATTATCATCAGTGTTTCATTAAGCGCTTTCTTTGCTATTTCTCTATATTTTTTCCTGAATAACAGACTCATTCATCCGATACAAATTCTAATGAACAAGATGCGAAAAGCGGCGAGCGGTTATCTGGAGGTCAAGGTCTCCCCTACCGGCTCAGACGAAATAGCGGATCTCGGCCAAAGCTTTAACATCATGCTGGAGAAAATCAAAACCTTGATCGACAAAAGCATCCAGGAAAATGAACAAGTCAAAATCGCTGAATTACGCACACTGCAAGCTCAGATTAATCCGCATTTTCTGTATAATACGCTGGAGTCTATTATCTGGATGGCCGAAGCCGAAAAGAAAGAAAATGTCATCAAGCTGGTTCAGGCCCTCTCCAAGTTTTTTCGTTTGAGTCTAAACAAAGGCTTTGACTGGGTATCGATCCAAACGGAGCTTGAGCATGCACGCAATTATCTGGTTGTTCAGCAGATGAGATATCACGATATTTTGACATACGAAATCAAGGTGAACCGCGAGCTTCAAGATTATCCGATTCTAAAAATGACCCTGCAGCCCCTGATTGAAAACGCCATCTACCATGGCATTAAAAACAAGCGTGGTCAAGGACTCATCTCGATTCAGGGTTACGTGGATGATACGAGCATCGTACTCACCGTACAAGACAACGGCATTGGCATGACACCTGAAAAACTAACTCAGTTGAGAGAAGAGCTCGAACAGCCGGCTGGCTCCCGTACCATTCAAGAAAAGGAGCAAGAAGGCGGGTTTGGTCTGCTGAATGTGCATGATCGAATACGTCTCTATTTTGGCCCGTCCTATGGCGTTGAGATGGAAAGCACCTATATGGAAGGAAGTACTTTTAAAATACGCATTCCAAAAAGCAAGGAGGTTCAGCATTGAAGAAGGTGATGATTGTTGATGACGAGATCGGTATTCGGGAAAACATACGGAGTAGCGTAAATTGGGAAAAGGAAGGTTTTCACTACTGCGGAGATGCGCCGGATGGAGAAATTGCCTTACCTCTAATTGAAGAATGGGCACCTGATATTCTCATTACTGACATTAAAATGCCGTTTATGAACGGTTTGGAGCTGGCCTCCATCGTCCGTGCGCAAAAACCAGAGATCAAGATCATTATTATGAGCGGTCATGATGAGTTCAGTTATGCCCAGGAGGCTATCCGGCTTGGTGTTACGGAGTACTGTCTTAAACCCGTGAGCGCGGCGGAGCTTCTTCAGACATTGCATCAAGTCCGTCAGAAAATCGATGAAGAAGAACAGCGAATGACAAACCGCACGATGACCCGGGAAAAACTGCTTGCCGATCTATGCGGCGGTCTCATCGGTACAACAGATGCCCTTGATTCAGCCAAAAAACTTTCGCTCCCTCTTTCCGCCAAATTTTACACCATCGTCATTGTTGACATCCGGTCGCAAGATGAGGCTCTGCACTCAGAACTGTTATTCAATAATACACTTCATTTTTTGGAGGAAAACTGTAGCATACATGTCGAACTTCTCCCCTACATTCGGAGCCGAACCGAGCTGGTGATGCTGCTTAAATCCAGTTCCGAAGACAGGATTACCGCTTATCTGGAACAGCTTCGAGGACCGATTCGCCTGGAACTGGAGCAACTGTTCAACTGCAGTGTTACACTTGGCATTGGTAGCCGCCAGGAGCGTCTGCAGGGCATTCATATCTCCTATCTGGAGGCGGATGAAGACAAATATATCACTCGTTTGACCCAACAAAACAAAGCTGCACTGCGCGAGACTCATCTGGACGATAAAATGAATATTTTGCTGGATCGTAGCCGGTTTCTTGAATTTCTCAAAATTGGTGACCCACATCTGCGTGACAGATTTGTACAGGAATTCGCTGCTCCATTAGAGTCGATTGACTGGAAGTCTTCATCGTATGGGTTCTATTTGTTAAATGATCTTACGCTTGAATCCTTTCGACTGGCGAATCAGCTCTTTCGTATGGGGGCCGACCCGGATGAAAACATAAGGAGCCTGCAGCAGAAAATCCAGGGAATTACAAGCTGGGAAGCCTGTACTCAATACCTCTGCTCTCTGTTGAATCTTTTATGGCAGCGAAGAGCAGCGTCCTCTGGCAAATATAGTGATGTGATTGATCAGGTCAAAGCGTATGTGTCAGAGCAATATAATAACGAGCAGGTTTCATTGAAGACGATCTCTGCACATGTCCGTATCAGCCCAAGTCATCTCAGCAAAATTTTCAGCCAGGAAACCGGCCAAACCATAACGGAGTACTTAACCCAAGTGAGAATCGGCAAAGCCAAGGAACTGCTGAAAACAACGAGCAACAAGACCTTTGAGATTGCGTTTAAGGTGGGGTATAACGATCCTCACTATTTTTCGAATATATTCAAAAAAACGACGGGAAGCACACCCAAAGAATATCGCACGCAAGGGATTGGGGCATTCGATGAATCGTCAGTGGACATGAGAAAAGAGCCGATGTATGAATAAACTCCAATGGGCTGACTGGATCTTGCTTATCATGTTGCTGCCATTAGCTGTAACTTCATGTTCGAGCCTAACTTCGAGTTCAATGAACATTTCCAGTTCAGACGATCTATCTTCCAAACGTCAGGAAGGAATACAGTATGCCGCTAAAGCTGTGGAACCTTCTGCGGAGAACAAAACTTTCGGAATCATCTACCCGATGACCTATCCGACTTATGAGATGATTACGATGGATGCTGCACAATCAGCTGAAAAGCA
Organism: Paenibacillus amylolyticus; assembly: GCF_051136285.1. Lineage (GTDB taxonomy): Bacteria > Bacillota > Bacilli > Paenibacillales > Paenibacillaceae > Paenibacillus > Paenibacillus amylolyticus_F. Next base: position 1,071,384 of record NZ_CP194938.1, read on the forward strand.
TAATATCACCTTAACCGTCAATGCACCGGATGAGGCTAACACCGAACAACAAATCCGCATTGTGGAGAACATGATTAAACAGCGCGTTGATGGCATTGCCATTTCACCTGTGGATGCTGACGCACTCACACCTGTAATGAATAAAGCCAAGGAAGCCGGAATTCCCGTAGTCACGTTCGAATCCGATGCTCCCTCCAGCAAGCGGGCTGCTTATGTCGGAGCTGATAACTACCAGACGGGCCAACAGTTTGCCAGAACCACAGCGAGGCTGCTTCACAACGAAGGTATGATTTTAGTCGAAAGTGGTTTGCAAGAAATGTATGGTTTGCAACAGCGGCTAAACGGATTTATTGACTATATTCGTAATGAAACAGACATCGAAATTCTGGAGGTCAAATACAATCAAGGCAATGAAAATCGAGCCGTTGCGGATATTGAATCCATGATTGATGCCCACCCCCATTTTAATGCAGTCGTTGGGCTGGATTTTGTTTCTGTCTCTGCCTCTGCCCTCGTCTGGAAAGCCAAAGGCTTAAACCGTCACCTCATTGCTTTTGGTGACAGCTCGATCAGTGAAAAGGGACTGCTGAATGGCCAGCTATCCGCTGTCATTTCGCAAAATGAACGCGCGTGGGGAACGAAAATTGTTGAAACACTGCTCCGTGCCAGTGAGGGACTTTCTGTTGAAGAATTTAGAGATACGGGGATCACTGAATTAAATTAGGATATGGTTTGAAAGGAATCAAAAACACCCCACAGAGAGACTCTTTTATAGGGTCTGCTCTATGGGGTGTGATTTGATCATTTCAGTCTGGGGATCATCTTATATCATCGTCCTGAACCCGCAAGCCCTCAATCAGAATAAACAACGTAAGGGCTTGCCCATACCCCATTGGACTAATCGGTATGCCTTTATAAAACTGGGCATCGAGCCCCACAGGCGTTCCATAGGACACCTGCTGTACAACTCCGTCTTTATCAATTGGTGTAACACGGATGCAAACGCCTTCATGCCGATATGACGATAGGAGTCGTCCAGGTAGCCGTATCGGATTCCCTTAAGAATGCCGTATCCAAACGCTGCCGTTGCGGAAGTTTCTTTGTACGAGTCTGAATCATCCAGTACCGTGTGCCACATGCCATCCTCATGCTGCAGTTTGCTCAGTGCTTTGATCTGAGCAGTCGCTGTATCCAGGAGATAACCCTTCAGGCCATCCTCCATGGGCACGATATTCAAAAAATCCATAACCCCTGCCGTATACCTTGCATTGCCTCTAACCATCGTTTTACATCCCGCACTTCGGGCGTGCATTTCCTCTTTAATCCCCTTAAATGTACTTGTAATGTATTCACGCTCCTCCGGGGACCAATGTACCAACAACCGTTGGGGTGGCGGAATATGGACATGAGATATTCCAATTGACTAAGTTCAAGCATGTCCAATAACAATAATTCCGTAAAATTGACAAAACTTCTCTTGTATACAATCTCTCTCGAAGGATTAATCCGATGAGGGACTCCACCTCTGAATATAAACATATCCCCGGGCTTCGGCTTATAAATTCGATCACCGATTAAGAAGGTTGCATCCCCTTGGATAAAATAATGAATCTCATATCCATTATGTGTATGAATAGGCCATTCATCTTGAAAATTATCCGCTTCTGATCTCACATAAACTTCATTTTCCTGCAAAGCTATATTCGTCGGGGTGTGTATAGTTAACATCAATAAAGATCTCCCTTCTCAGAATATAAAAAAGCAATATAGTGTAATAAAATAAAATGATAGCGCTTTACAATAAATTGTATCACAGTTATTTCGACATAATCAGAACAATATTGCTGTATTGTTGATCACAATTGTTGCAAATGATTAGAAAGCATTTCACACACACTAAATACTGGAAACCAAAAAACCGCATGACAGCTTAGATGCTATCATGCGGTAAACAATACTCATAACGGTTTCCCTCCGGTTCACTTCTTGTTCTTACCCTTTTTTATTAAATGATCAATAATCAGACCCAATCCTGTCCAAAAAAGCAGATGTAATCCACAAATAAGAGGCTTAAACAAATATGTTGTCTCCGGGTTCATATTGATGTCTGTCAGCCAAGGATTTAATAATGGATTGAATGGATTTGTTAAATAAATCAAAATGTTTTTGTCATCATTACCAGATAGGTTGTTGAAACACACAAGCAATGAGAAAAGGACTAACCAGAAGGTCAGCTTTTTGAATATGTTCATCTTTCGTTTGTACCTCCTCTCTAAAAAACATACCCGATCCGTTTACTCAGGCCTAGAGATGTTATTGAGCTGTTCAAAATAATCTTTTTTGTGAAAATGGAAAGATGGAAACTTTGAATAATCCCAATATCCTCCTGCGGGGTCTTCCGTTCGATGTGGTTGTTCAGATTGACTCCATATTATGGAGTCATCTATTTCTGTGATTTTCACCAACAGCGGCCAGCAACCTGGCAGTCCGCAGTTACAGCCCAGGACTAAGGTTTTTCCTTCCTAATTAAAAATATCATCCTCTTGTAGCCTGCCTGTAAAGTGTGCTTCAATATGATCCACCATCTCAATATTAAGCCCTTCATATAAACCAGCAATTTCAGACTCGAATTGAGCTTCGTAACGCTTCATGCGCTCAACTAAAGATTCATTATTAACATAAATAGTAATAACGGAAGCTTCTTGTTCTTCTGAGTATTCAAGTTTAAATTCAATTGAATCCATAATCTAACTCCTATTTGAATAAATTGTCGCGGTTATCGCCCATCAGTTGCACTCCAAAGCTTGGACAATCTCACCATCAATAAGTTCCTCACTGATCCGTTGAAAACCACTTGATTCATATAGCGCATTTGCAACCAGATTCTCAGGTCTATGTCCAATCAGGATGCGTTTGCAGTCTAATGCCTTTTGCATCCATTGAACCAAGGCAAGAAGTGCATCTTTTCCATATCCTCTGCCTTGATATTTGCTATCAATCATAAGAGCAGGAAGCCAATAGTCACCCGCGTCATGAACTTGATCGGAGTACACTGCAAAACCAACCAAATCTGAATCATTATAAATTGCCATGGGTTGAAAATCTGTTACAAACCTGGACTCAGCCAACCAATAAACAACCGGTGCGGGAAACGTTTTTTTCTGTTCTTCACTTACCTCCAGACGGGTACAAGCAAACCAATCATCCGTCGTAACAGGCCTCACCTGAATAGTCATTTAAAATTCCTCCTAATGGTTTTCTTGCTTTTCCTATACACATATTCAACTGTTTTCTCATACTGCTATGACAACGGCTTTGTACCACAAGCGGTAATAAAGTTCATCATGGCATAGGCTTCTGGCGAATGATTTATGGCTTCGAAAGCTCGCTGTAACTGGTCAAACTCCTCCGGGCTAATGATCCCCTTTTCAACAAAATGTACAAAGCGCTGCAGATTAAATTGCTGTTTAAAGCCTTCTATCCCCAATAAATCGCTATGTTGAAGAACAGCATCCATGTCAATATGAATGTATCCGCTCTCAGAAAGCAGTCGCGGCAAACTTCTGCCAATTAACCGATTACCACCATGTTGTGCAACATAGTCCGCAATTTTCATTAATACGTTGTGCAAAGCCGGTATATCCGGATTCACTGCCCCAAAAACACCATCATCAACATCAATAATAGCAAGGCGACCACCGGGCTTGAGCACACGATAAATCTGTTGCGCTGCTTCGATCGGATTATCCAGGTGAAGAAAGATGAGTCTAGCTACCACAAAATCAAACGTATCATCCGGCAAATCCATCTGATAAATGGATGATTGCACAAATTGCAGTCGCTCAGAAGAAATGTCTTTCAGCCGTTCTTTAGCTTGTGCTTGTAACGTATGATCAATCTCAAGCGAGGTTATCTCGCTGTCTGGCAAGCTGTTCAATAATTGCTCTGTTATGTAACCAGGTCCGCTTCCGACCTCCAATACACGCATTCCATTTTTGAGCCCATACCACGCCAGATTACGGAATTCTTTGGTCCATCCCATAACGGCTTGTATCCTTAACCTCTCTAGTTCATCTTGAAAACTTAACACTGCGCTTTGGATACTGTAAGTTGAACGCGAATCCATCTTATTCTCCTCCTGCTCTTCATTGAAATTGTAAATCTAAATACCTACACTTTTTTCCTGCCTAAAAAAAGAGCAACCTTGTGATGTTTCTCTATCGTTCCGCCTGCACATCGTTTTCCATCAAAAGCCTCCCATTTCTATCTGAATTCTTTTATGAAACATTGACTAAACTTACCATATTTTATTATTCTTGAACATAAGAGAACAAACCTCTCAATAATGGAATGATACTGTTTCTGGTGCTTAAGTTATTAAAATGGATCGGGGTGTTCGGATGAAAAGTATCTTTGAACCAAGGCATGGTGCTGAAATTACAGAGCGCATTGATCAACTCAGAGAAGATTTCACACCTCTGTGGGGAACGATGCGGGTTTCTCAAATGTTAGCTCACTGTTCGGCTTTTCACGATATTCCCCTGGGTAATACTTTTCCACCAAGAGGGTTGCTCGGAAGACTTGTTGGACGGTTTGCCAAACCGATGTTTTATAATGAAAAGCCCTTACCACATAATATGTCGACTATTCCAACAATCGTTATTGATGATGATCGAGTGTTCATAGCTGAGAAAGAAAAGCTGAAACAACAGATCAACACTTTTCAAGTCAACGGCCCGGATCAATGCTCCCAACATCCCCATCCTTTCTTCGGAAAACTGACAGCTGAACAATGGGGAAAAGGAATCTATAAACATTTAGATCATCATCTAAAGCAATTTGGGGTTTAACCACGCTCGGACATACCGCACCAACCAAAAAAAGCCCATGGCAAAATTGAAACCTAATAATACATCTCTGCATATACCAAGCTCCAATATGCCATGGGCGATATCGAGTTAAGCACTTACTCTTTACTTCTTGCTTTCTATACACCGCCAGTGAGGGTCACAACCGATTTCCCCGGAATGTTTACGATAAAAGACTGCTCCTCTTCCGTAGCTGTAACTTTCTCCTGACAAACCAGATCCAGTTCCGCATTGGTTACATAAGACTCCATTGTATTGACCGTTCCCTTCAAACCTAACTCATGAAGGTGGACCTGAACGCTTTTGTCCTGTTCACCATGATTCACAAAAACGGCCGTCACCGTTTGCTCTCCCGCATGGACATAGGCAGAACCAAGCAAACCACTGTCGGCTTCCTCACCAAGCCCGGTCAGGTCGATTCGCTTCGCACCAGGCCGAATGAATCTGCTGTAGTTGCCGAGTACCCATAGCATTTTGGAGGTTAGAATATTTTGCTCGTCGCCAGCCTCATTAAAATCCGTATAGATTAACCCATCTTTGTAATCCACTTTGGACACCGCTGTCCACCATTGCCATGCAGCCGCACTTGCTTCTACAAGGTCAAAATGAATCGTTCTTGCAACATGAAGCGCAGGTTCGATGCCTAAATCCCGTCCAGGGCCATAATCCCCCAAAATGCAATATTCCGTGACCCAATACTTGCTGTCCGGATCATAATGTTTCATGTTGTTGTGCAGTAACTGCCTTAATCTGACCAACCGATCGTCTCCGGGATTGCTGTAGTCAGACCAGTAAGAGTGAGAAGCGATTTTGTTACCTATGGCTTCTTTCACCTGAGGATCACCGATCATGTCCTTTATGTATTCCCGATACTTCCCTGTCCCCAGCTTGTTAGCGCCGCTGGAATACGTGCCACTTCCCGCAAACTGACGATAATATTCATCGTCCAGCAGCGACGTGATTTCCACTCCATCCGGTGCACTAATCCGTGCCTGTAGATCCGTCTGCTGCAGCTGGCGGTATATTTCCAGAATCACTTGTTTCAGGTCATCATTATTATAACGATTAGCTTCCTGCCAAGCCTGATTCCAGTCCCAAGTCGGCTCGTTGATCGGACTAATATAATCGAAAGCAAGTCCTTTTTGCTTGAAATACGTTAAAACATCAATTAAATAGGCCGCAAACTTCCCCTCATAGCCTGACTTCAGATTTGTTGAACCTACTTCAAGATCAGGCTGAGCATGACCATTTTGGGTCATCCACACCGGAGGGCTGTTTACAAACGCGATCAGGGTCTCAACGCCCCGATCATGAGCAGCCTGAAGAAACCATTGTTGGCCAGACTGTCTACTCCAGTCATATTCATCTTGCTCGGATATTTTGAAGGCTTCCGCTCGTCGCCACGGGTCAGGAATGCGATCCTGATCTGATTCTGTTGAGCCTGCGCCTATGTTGAAACGCCACGCGGACAAACCGATTCCTTTATCTCTGCAAAATAACAGGTCGGCGATCCGGATCTTATTTTCCGCAGTCCAATGTTTCCCGAGCGGTTCCATCGACCAGGCATCCGAAGCACCAAAATTGTCAATGCTCTGATAACCTGTCTTCCCATCAATCGTGACTTGTGCATCCGGCTTATTTTTTGTTTTAGGCTCATCTCGTTGCATCCCTTATCCTCCTCTTCCTGAACTATTTTTTAGACATCTGTACCAACGAGCCATTGCTTTGCTATGGATAAGAGACTGCCATTGTTTAGACAGCCTCCTATGAGTTAACTGCTCTTATCCTACAAGACCGGAACGTTCCACACTCTCGACAAAATGACGTTGAACGAACAGATAAATGATAATCAGCGGTAGAATCCCCATCAGCACACTCGTATTCATCATCATGGACATAAAAAATGGATCTTGTGTATAAGATGCCGCAGCTTGCCCTCCGCCCGTCAGATACGTGGCAATCGTAAAGCCCGAGGAAGACATCATCGACGACATGACTTTGGGTTCGTTCAGGTACATATTGGTGAAAAATGAGTCATTCCACTGCCATACGAACGAAAACAGCATGACTGTAACCATCGAAGGTATCGCATTGGGCAGAATAATACGCCAAAACGTTTTGAAATATCCTGCACCATCCACGTATGCCGCCTCTTCAATCTCACGTGGAATGCCTCTGAAGAACTGGCGGAAAATGTAGACATACAGCCCTGTCTTCACACCCATCCCCAGCGCAGCCGAGATTAGAAATGGCCAGTACGTGTTAATCAGATTGGCAGGACTGCCTCTGAATAGTTCGATCAGACCCATCACATCAAAGTTTTTAAAGTTGAGATAGAGCGGAATCATGATTGTCTGTGAAGGCACCAAAATGGTGAAAATCACAGCTGCAAATAGAAAACCACTGCCTCTGAACTTGATTCTTGCGAAGCCGTAACCTGCCAGAACACACGTTATCGTCTGAAGTAACATCACCGCAGAAGACAACCATAGGGTGTTCATCAGCACGCCGGGATAGTTCATCGCCGTGAAGACCAGTTTAAAGTTTTCCAGCGTAAACGTACGCGGAATCCAGATCACCGTTGGATCATACAGATCGGACATGCTTTTAAAGGAAATCGATATTTTTAATAAAATCGGATAAAGAATGACAAATGAGATACCAAAGATCAGGACAAATCTGACCAAAATCCACGCCCATTTCTTGATTGCTTCAAACCAGTAGGCTGTGGAACCCAGGCGCTGCAGCCATTCCTTTTTCACTGGTGGCTGCCCTGCTGCGGTTTCTGTCTTCATGTCAGGCCTCCTTCAGGATTACTAGTTTTGATAAAAGACCTTGCGGGATACCAGGACGGTCGTTACCCACAGGATCAGTGCGATAACGGCAAAGTACATCCATGACATCGCCGCACTGAGTCCAAAATTAAAGCTCTTGAAGGCCGTATCTACCACAAGCCGACTTGTCTGGTCACTGATGAAACTGTCCACGATGGTATACACCAGGTTCGTCAGAATCAACGGGCTCAGCATAGGGAACGTAATTTTCCAAAAGGCTTCATAACCTGTAGATCCTTCAATTTTGGCCGCTTCATATAGCGATGGAGAGATCGACTGCAGACCTGCCAGGAAAATCAGAATCTGAACGCCGGATTGACTGACAATCTCGTAAATTCGGCTGACCGCACCTGTCAGGTATTCAACAATAATAGGACTCATCCCAGATTCAAGCAGCATAATGGTCAGATTCAGATTTTTCATCACGGACAGTCCACCGCCCGTCATATCGTTCGCACTACGGACAACAGATTGCATCAAGTCCCCGTTTTCAATACTCGCAATAATTCCTGAGGCCAGAATAACCGGAAGGAAAAAGATGGCTCTCGCCAACACCCTTCCATGAAACTTCTGATTCAGAATCACGGCAAAAAACAGGCTGAAGATAATAATTAACGGTGTGTTCACGGCAATATTGATCACAGATTCCGTCAACATCCTTACATAGGATTCATGAGAGAATAGCGCTTCGCGGAAATTCGCCAAACCAATAAACTCCAGCGTAAATCCTTCATTAGACACCTGAAGATTGCTCAGACTGTATCGGAACGAAGAGATCAGCGGCACCATGAACAGCAGCAGGAAACCGATGAACCAGGGTAGGATGAAATACAAACCGTAATATCTGTTTTTTTGTTCTAGTGATAATTTTTTGAGTTTCATTCCGGCATGTCACCTCCTACCTGGTAGCTCTTCGCTGCAACACTTATGCCTTTTATATTCACAGCAGCATCGTTGTAATTCACAATGACCGTTTTGCCTTTTTCAAAAGTCGTTTGATAAACACCCTTGCTTAGCTTCTCATGTTTAACGATGGTTTGATTCTGTACGTCCTGCAGTACGTTACTCAGTTCCTTATACCGCTCAGCGGATTCCTGAATCCAGCGCCGATAATCGGCTGAGTACAACGCGTCAAAACTCGTCAGTTTGATCGCAGATGGATCTGCATAGAACCACGTATAATATGGTGCCGATCCCGTTTCAATCGCCCGCAGCATCTGCATATGGGAATCCTGATCATCCGCCATATTCCAGGCCATACCTGTATACTGCACGTAGCCATGATATACCAGCTGGAAGAAAGGCACCGCTTCATCGGTGATGTTAAACCCGCTGTTGCTCACAGGTGCATCCACGATATGTCTGGCATACGGACTTGCATAACTATTGCCGCCTTCCACGAGAAGTGATGCTTCTGAACTGCGCACCTGCTCAAGCTGCTGCATAATCACCTCTTTGGCCTGCTCTCGATTGATCACCTTAGCGCGGTTGAAATCCGAATTCAGCTGATCACCCAGGTCACGAAGAGACAGCCCTGAAAGTCCCATCTCTTTGTAATCTCGCAAAAATCCGCTCACGATACCCGGCACCGCTTCAGGACTGATAACATACCCCGGAGGAACCTCATCATCGCGTATAAAGGTGGAGATTCGGTACGGGAACAACTGAGCGAGTTTGCCCGTAATTTGCCGTGAAGCATACGATTTCTTGAAACCTTTTGCTTCCGGGAACGCCTCCAGGAATGATACGTCCGGGTATAATCCAAAACCATTCTGTTGTGCATAAGCTTGCAGGCTTTGGAAACCTTTAACGCCTCCAAGCTTCTTGTCAACGTCGATGGACTTCGGCATGTCGTGATGGATTCCTCCGTTGAACCATCCCGAGTATCGAAGCTGGATGTCCTTCACACCCAGGCTCTGCATCTCTTTTAAAATATCCTGTGCCTCTTCAAACGTCGTCAGCGGTTCGTAGGCGTTGTACGGGATGCCAAGAAAGAACTTTTTCTTCGGGATGCCGCCAATCAGTTCGACGTAAAAAGGCAGTTCGGTATCATCAGCCAAACGGATGAGTTTCTTTTGCTGGGTCAGATAATCCCGATAGGTAGAGGCCATGCCGGAATAGCTTGCATCGTCTGCACCCAGGAATTCATAAACAACAGCCATCTCGTTATGAAAAGGCTGCGCCTGAAAACGTTTGACTGTGCTGGAACGCCAGCCATTCGTAAGGGTAACCTCTTCCATACTGCTCAGCGTAAAGCTTGAGTGTACGGTATTATACTGATTCAATCTGCCGCTAACATCCGCCTCGACGGATGCAACTGCATCACCTTTATCAATAACAGCAAGGTATCCTTTGTCTCCGTAACTCATGCCGAACACTGGCATTCTCGCCTTCTGTTCCTTCTGAATCTGGGAGAGCTGGTTCACAGCATCATCGCCCCCGTACAGAGCCGTACTATAAGGGGATACCAACGTTTTTTTGTTATTAAAATAAATCAGTGATCCCGATCCGTCCGGCACCAGACTATATCCTTTATCCTTCGGCCCACTGGCTCCGAAAAATGGCAACAGGGACAACGATTGAATCTTCATCGTATCTGGATACTGGATTCCGTTCTCTGGAATCGATACTCGCAAACGTCCGTCTTCAAGTCGATAATGTACAGGAACAACAACACTCGCAAGTCCGTTTTCTTCTTCACCATAGGCCGCTTTATCAATCGCGATCTGTGCCTCATCATAACCAACGGACTCAAAAATCCGGGTTACTTTGGACAAACCTACACCTTTCAGAGAAGAGTCCCGTCTCTCAAAACGTTTGTTCTTCTCATCGTACTTAAAGCGCTTCTCGATCTCTTTCTGGTCTCTTTCTTTCAGTTTCGCGAGAATCAACGTGTTAAAGCGTTCCTCGCTAATATATTTAGGGATAGCTTCAATATCACTTTTGACTTCACCCAGCGTGTATACGATGTTGAGGCCGTCCTCTACTTTTTCAACTTCGAACTGACCACTCTCTACACTGTGCGTAAAATTATCGTATTTGAGTGCATTGCCCGTATTATCGTAATACGTCAATTCAAACTGCACATTCAGCTGGGATTTGTTATAACCGGTCGCAATGGCATCCGCTTCACGATCCTGCGGGTTAGAAAACCACATAGCACCGTTCTGCTTATCCTTGACTGCAATCTCTGTCGTTTCCGGCTTTAGATATAGAGTCAAGCCATCCTTCTCTGCAACGGCTTCCATTCCCTCCGGGACAGCTACGGCTTTATCATTCTCTTGATTTGCAGATGCTGCCTTCGGTTCTGAGCTGGTCGCAGCGGATGGTTTCGTTCCCTCACTTTTACCGACCGTTTCTGTAGACTCTTTTAATGATGAAGCTTGTTGTGTTTCAAACGACTCAGCAGACGTACTCTTATCCGTCTCTTGTGAATTGCCAGATGTGGTTACCACACGTTCCGATACGGACTCCGCATAGTTGACATTTTGAGCCATGAACAAGCTTGCAATGAGGATGGCCGCTGCTAATGCGGTACGCTTTTTTCTCATATCAGGCACCTCCTTTCTTCTCCTATTCGCGCAGTGTGATCTCTTGAAAGAGGGTGTAACCAAAACTGATGATCTGTTGGATCAGACTAAAGAAAAGTAAACCCAGGAAGATTACAACGCCCATGACAACCAGGGTAAGCAGCATGGTCGTAATCGTTTTCATGACTGAATACTGATGTACCGTCTTGGTTCCAATAAAAAGCAACCATACAAACCAGATGACACCGAACGAATCAAGCAAGTAATAAAAAGAAGATTCGCGCAGCGTAATCACATTACTCAGCAAAATATTAGGGATGTTGACCAGAATAAGCGGAAGCATCGCATACCCTGTTGCCATCAGAATGTCTTTGAACTTGCCTTCTCCGTCCATCAGTGTAGTCAGCGACCAATTGGAGATACACCAGAGGAGAAAAGGAAGCACAATATACTTAAACTCATTAATACTGTTGAGCGAAAGTGGATAGTTGTTATTCACAACATATCCGGCAAACTGTCGCTTCAAGATCATCGTTACTGTCACGGCAAGCAGCACCAGCAATGCCACACGCAGTCTGCCTTTATTTTCATACTTCAAATCCCAGTATCCATCAAAAGGGCGTACCGCTACATGCAGAGAGTATTTGAGCTCCTTAATTAGCGACATCTCTGACCCCCCTCTCATTCCTTGATCTGACGACTCGGCGCCAGACGATGATGCTGATTAGCAATGCAATCGCCACCGTCATATAAATGCCGAAATATTCCCGCATGTATTCTCTGCGATATTTCGCTAAAGCTTTGGAATAATATTCGCGGTCATTCCCCAGCTTCAGATTGGTCATGGCTTCCTTGTACTTTCCTTCTCTCAGCATCGATTTGCCGATACCGACATAAGCCATTTCATAGTTGGCATCCAGGCGCAGTACCTCCTGCCACAACTTTGCCGCCTCGGTATGTTTGCCGGAGCTGTACAACCGATTGGCCTCATTGACCAAGCTTCCAAAGGTTGTGGACTTGAATTCTGTAATCCGGCCGAGATCCCGATCCAGTACATAGATAGCATCCCCGTGGCTTTCAATGGCTACCGGATTTTTGAATGTACCGATCTGATTGCCCAGCTGACCGATGACATAGAGCAGATTGCCATCCTCGTTATACGTGAACACCCGTCCTCTCGTTGAATCCAGTGCACGGTAGACACCGTTACTGGACACTTTGATATCACTGAAGGAGGATCGATTGATGCTCAAGTCACCGACCGGTGCAAATTCTCCGTTGACCCGAAGCACGTCTATGCCGGACGGATTCAATCTTTTGACCGCGGAGGCTGTGTTTTTGTCCGCTGTCGTTGTATAGATAAAACCGCCGTCATCGATATCAGCATTGTTGAACTCCAGCGGGATAAAACGAATCATTTTTTCTCGTTGCTCCTTGGTCGATACTGTTTTCCAGAACAGATCAACCGGATCAAACTGCACGCGATTCGTACCCATAAATCCTGTAAAACGTCCGTCACTATCAAACTCAATCAAGCCTTCGAAGACCCCGCGGCCAACCACATAGATCCGTCCTGCTTTGTCCACGATGACCTTTCGAGGAAAGTACTCAAACGTATCACTCAGCACATCCGACTCCGGCGCACCGATGGCACGCACAAACGTGCCGTCCTGATTCAACTCTACGATTCGTCTGTTTTCCGTATCCGCTACGTAGATTTGACCCGCCTCCGTAACGAAGAGACCTTCAGGATTGTTAAAATTGTCCTGTTTACCGTCATGCTTAAAACCCTGGATGACACGAACCGTTTCCCATTTTTCGTTCAAGACAACGATCCGTCCATTCCCTGAATCCAGAACATAGAGCAAGCCATCTTTTGCAGCATATAAATCCAGTGGAGACTGCCACGCTCCTGTTCCGGCCTCTTCACCTGTGATTACTCTGGAGGGAAGAAACGCGATGGGTGACTTAACCGCATCTCCCCAGTAGTTGTAGGTATATCCCTCATACGGTGCCGCATGAGCCTGGTTATGTCCGAGTCCGGCAATCAGCAGGGAAGCTGCCAGAACGATCAGCCATGATTTCACTCTCATCTCTAACACCCTCTCTTAATCCTTCATGCCGGATGAAGCCATCGTTTGAATGACATTGCTCTGCGACAATACAAACGTTACGATTGGTACTGTCATCATGATGACAGCAACGGCAGCGCCTACCCCCGCACGAGCAATCCCCCCTTGTACAATCTGTCCCATAGCGTAATGCATCGTTTTGAGCTGCTCACTGTAGATGAAGCTTCCACCATCGGTTCCCCACAGCATCTGCATCATCAGGATGAGCAAGGTTAACCATGCCGGTTTTACTAGCGGCATAACCACCTGTAAGAAAATCCGATACTCGCTCGCACCGTCCATTTTAGCTGCCTCCAGCAAGGCATCCGGGATCTGCTCCATAAACTGCTTCATCAGATACAAGCCGAGTGGATAAGCAAAAGCCGGAATAATGATCGCTTGATACGAGTCAAGCCAGCCGAGTGTCGACATGATCATATAGTTCGGAATGGCCGTGACATGCGGCGAGAACATCAGTGACAAGACAATCACCGTGAACAAAATCTTATGTCCGCGAAACTTGTGTTTTGCCAGTGGATATGCCGCCGCAGAGGCCAGAATGATATGACCGAACGTACCCGCTGCGGTAATAAATACGGTATTAAAAATGTATCTGGAAAAGGGAACCCATGAATTTTTCATGACCTGAAACAGATCCGAATAATTTTCGAGCGTTGGATTCCGAACAAACAAGGTTGGCGGGAAAATGAACAGCTCATCCAGCGGTTTAAACGCATTGTTGATCACGTAGATGAGCGGAACCGCCATAAACGCGCCAAATCCGCCAAGTACAAGGAACAGCAGGATATCGACCTGCCAAGATCTGTTGATTTTCCGTTTCATACGCAAGGCTATCTTCATCCGCTATTCCCCCACTCTCTTCAGAAGCTTTTGTACAAGCAGGTTGGAACCCAGCATCAGACCGAATAACACCGTTGCAATGGCAGACGCATAACCCATTTCAAAGCGGATCGTTCCATAATCCATCAAGTGAGTGACAATCGTATGCGCACCATACTGCACACTTGGGAAACCGGCAAGTGCCGTAGCCACTTCGGCAACTGCTAGAGATGCCGTAATCTGAATGACTGCACCAAACATCAGCTGAGGCCGCATCGAAGGTAGCGTAATGTACCATAGTTCCTGCCAACGATTCTGAACTCCATCGATAGCACCCGCTTCATACAGCGTACGATCCACGGTCTGCAAACCGGCGATGAATGCCAGGAAACTGGTTCCCAAGCTGAGCCACAGTTGCACAAGCATGATGATCGCCAGCATATACTTAGGATCTTGAAGCCACAGGATGGGCTCATACAGGACCCCTATTTTCATTAAGAATCCGTTCATAATGCCGTACGAATCCCCGGAGAAAATAATTTGCCAAATGAAAAACACATTGCCCGAAATCGAAGGCGCAAAAAAGATCAGTGTCATGAAGGCTCTCACCTTGGGATTCAGCTCATTGATCAGCCATGCAAAAACAAAACAGGCGATGTAACTGATCGGTCCGGTAACCACCGAGAAGATAATCGTATTTTTGAGACCGATCAAGAAAACATCATCATTCCAGAGCAGCTTGGAGTAGTTCTCCCAGCCGACCCATTGCGGAAACTCCAACATATTAAAATTGGTGAAGCTGAAGAAGATGGAGATGATGACGGGAAACACAGTAAATAGTAAAAATAACAACATATACGGTGATAGCAGGACATACAAATGTTTATCCCGCTTCATATCTCTGACAAAGAGTTCCCATTTGCCCGGCATGCCGGCAGGCGTGCGCTTGGGCTGAGAACCGGTTTTAGTCACCATGTTTGCCTTTTGCAAAAGAGTCCCTCCCTAGCGCATTCCGTCCAATTTAAACTCTTTTCGTTTCTGCTGAATTTCATAGTTAATTTCCTGCACATAATCATAGATGGCGTCAGTGGAATTCGTACCGTTATTGACGACCTCACGCAATGCATTGTCCAGATGACGACCTGTAAAGTAACCTCCAGGAACCTCCGGAACCCCCTGCACCCACTCCCACTGTTCTTCCAAACTGCGGTAATCGCGAATTGGCCACGGTAACTCTTGTAATGCTTCAATGTTGGCGGTTGGATAGCGCGCAGCAGCTCCCATCAGACCTTCCATTTCCCGTCCGAATCGAACTTGTGCATCCTTGCTGACCCACCATTTCATGAATTCCCATGCCGCATCCTTATGCTTGGATTGCTTGAGCATTACAGTTGCCGTACCTCCACTCGCCACATCCCGTTTGATGCTTCCATCCTTCTGCTTGAGGCCTGGAACCGGAACGAATTCCCATAATCCCTTGATCTCTGGAGCAGAGACGGACAGATAGTTGTAGAACGTGTAATCCATAATACCGACCGGCATTTCTCCTGTTCTAAAACGCATCGGAAAATCAAAAGTGAGCGGAAGCTTATAACTGGTATAGAAATTCGTCCACTCTTTGAACGCCTCAAGCCCTATCTCCGTATCCATGCCACTCTTGGCACCATGGTCCAAATAAAATGAACCGCCCATCTGGTACAGCAACATTGCATATGCCCGGTTCACTTCGAGTACCGGTACACCTGTCGTTTGAGCAAGCGGCAGTGCCATTTCCATATTGTGCTTCTGTAGCACCGGGATCATGGCATACACGTCTTCCCACGTTTGCGGTGGCTTCAGATCAAGCTGCTCCAGAATATCTTTTCGGTAAAATAACATGTTGAAGATTTGCTGTTCCGGCAGCGCAAATACTTCATCCTCAAATTGATAAGGAACCATTGCACTGTCTCTGAACTGTTTAATTAATTCGTGATAACCCGGATACGTGGACAAATCCTCTGCTGCGTGCCGCATGCCGAAGTTAACCGGCACATCATTACCTACTTGCATAGCCACATCCGGACCTTCTCCTGCGAGCGAGGCACGAAGCAACACATCTGCATTGACCAGCTTGAGATTAACACTGATGCCAGTCAGCGGCGTAAATGTATCATCAATCATCGCTTTTAATACCTGCGCCTGGTCGCGGCCTGTACCAATCCAGACGGTAACGGATTTATCTTCATCGGCTGTGCTACCAATCGTGTCATAATCTTCGAAGAAGGAATGGAAGAAAGACGACACCTCATGTCCGACTTTGCGGAAAGCCGAATCAGTTGCTTTTGGCAACTTCTCATCAGGTGAGGCCAAGAGCAGATAATCAATCTCCAGTGGTTGCTCACGCACTTCCAAGAGCCAAGAACCGACACTACCGACGTTGATTTTGAATTGGGACAACCGTTTCTGAACGGTTTCCGGTTTATCGGCCAGATCGGCCAGCTGATATGCGGTTTTATTCAAAATCGCCGTTTTATCACTCTTTTCTCCTGTTAGACGAATCAACTCTTCAGATACTGCATTCAAAATATCACCTTGCTCACGAAACACTTTCACCATGTCCGGAATCTGTTTCTCTAATTGATAATCACGATACGGGTCAGGTACATTACCTGTGATCATCAGAATTTTCCGATACATTGCATTGATCTCAAGCACACTGGCTTCAACCTGACGGATCAGAGGCGCGATGGCTCCCAGACTGACCTCAAGTTGCAAATTATGTTTTCCTTTGGTCAAATAAAATAAATACGGCTCATCTTCATTCCCCAAGACGTTCATCTGCCAATCGGAATCATAGAAGAATGGTATCTGTGTCATCTCTTTGAATGGTATTTTGTTATCAATCTGCAGCGAACGGGTGGAGTATATGCCCCTCAGCAATTCCTGTCTGCCTTTGATCGCAATCTTATATAATCCATCCTCCGGTACATCCATTTCCCATGCAATCCATTGCCCCGGCACACGCCAGTTGTTTCCGCCAATGGTGTTCATTCTGATTTTAGAAACATCATAAGGCTCCGTCGATGTGCTGGATCGATCTGTAATGGGATACAATGTCGGTGATGACTTGGTTGCGGCTTGTTCCCCTTGAACTTTGATCAAGTGTCCACTTGTTGCCGCGTATCCCTTCGATTCGTACTCCTGCTTCAGTTCGGCGTAGGATGGCGGTTCTTCGTAATGATGCAGTTTGATCGAATCAATGACCATCGGCTCCCGTGTTGATACAAGCTTTATGGAGTGTTTCCCTGCTGAAAAATAAAACTGGTACGGCTCTTCATAATAGCCTTCTTTATCTCTCAGGATGGACTCCTGCCACATCGGTGCTTCAATCTGACGCGGACGCAAGTCATTGCCTCTGTTGTCCTGCTCGATTTCAGACTTCTCGTTGACCCAAACACGGTGAAAGCTCATATTACGTGCACTATTAAAAGGGAGTTCCCCATCAATCCATAATTCGCGTTCAATGGCAGAGCTCTTTCCTTGAATCGGATAATAGCGCAAGGTCATGTGATACATCCCGGATTCCGGCACATCCACGTCCCATTGCACTGAACCACTTTCCTCTGTTCGTATAAACTTGCCCGTTTCGCCGCCGAGCTCCATGATCATCTCGGGTTTCATTCCTTCAGCAGCTGTGTAATCTGCTCCCTGAATGACAATTTCCCTGGAAGGCCTTTTTTCGTTCTGGAATTGCTGCAGATAATAATCATAGCTACCCTCAGCAGCAGACTCCGATATCGGCATCACACGGCTCGGATCTGATGTTCGATTTCCGGTTTTCGAATTGCCGCTTGCACCGGAACTGAATATCGCATACACCACGACGAGCATTAACATGACGACAACAATCGTCACTCGGGATAATGTGAATTTCACCCAATGCCCCTCCTTTAACTGACTCTCGTGAACCTAATCAGATGGACGGCCCCGCATACTGTTTTCCGGCTAACGGGAACAGACATGAGGCCGTTACTTCTCCTATCGCATCAATCGAAAAATTGCTGTATAAGTTGAATTAAAGATAGTTTACACGGAGCACTCCGATGACAGAATGACCTCCCATCGCTGTTATCCCCGGATTTTTTTGATTCCCTTTTCTAAATAAATAGTTCAACTTATATAAATCATTTTTTCTTGTCCTGCTCTCCACTCAATACTTTTTTCACCGCAGCCTGCGCAGGTGCAATAACTTGTGCAACACCTGTAGAAGGTGTAACTTCACCTTTGACAAACTTCTCCGTTACGCTGTCTAGCTGCTCCTTGATGCCGAGACCACCGAAGCGTCCACCAAACAAGCGCTGTACCTTACCATCATCATTCATCGCATTTGCAATCGATGTTTCATCCGGCAAAATATTCTCAAGGGAGAGCCGGCGATTATCTTGCCAGTTATCAAAGTCTTGCAGCTCTTCCCAGATCTTCACGATTACATCGGCATCCTTAACTCCCTTAGGAATCACGTAAGCTGCCGTCTGACCGAATGGTTCATGATATGTCTTCGCTTGAGGTCCCTTCGGCATATAGACATAACCCCACTCATCCTTCAGCTTATCTACGATCCGACCTTCAATCTCCCATAGTCCCCCCGGATACATTGCAATGGTACCTTCTCCGAAGTATTTGGCTGGATCTTCCCAGTCGTTTCCTCCGTTCGCTTTGATCACTTTATGCTCATTGTATAGGCTATGCAGGAAGTTAAGCGCTTCCATTGCTTCGGGTGAATTAAACGTGACTTTGCCGGTCTGCTCATCGTACAATTTGCCGCCATTACTCGCGATCAGCATCTCCGAAAGCACGTAATGTGCACCAGCCAGGCCATATTGATCCATTTTTCCGTCACCGTTGCCGTCAACCGTTAACTTTTTAGCCGCATCCAACATCGTATTCCAGTTCCATTTATCCTCATCCATTAACTGCTGCGGGTCTTTCAAACCTGCTTCCTTGAAGATCCGTTTGTTATAGAACATGCCACTTTCATTCGGTGTATACCAGCTTTCCAGGCCATACACCTTGTCGCCTCCAAAGCGCATCGAATCAACAACATCTTTTTCCACCCGAGTGTCTTTGAGATAATCATCCAGCGGTGTCAGAAATCCGCCCTGCATTAGTCCCCAGATGAAACCATCGGGAATACGCACAATTTCCGCAAAAGGCTCGTTGGCGAGCACAGAAGAAGACAGTTTTTCAGAAGTAGACCAGTATTCGGTGTTCAGATACTTAATCTTCACGTTATACTTTTCTTCCACCATTTTGATCCGTTCACGTGCTAGTTCATCCGACTCCGAATCCCCTTTTGGTGTGGCATCCCACCAGTGCGATATTCGAATGACCCGTCCGTTCAGATCAGGAGCTGGCGTAGCCTCTTCCTTCACTTCTTCCTTCGCGGGTGCTGTGTTAGTCTCTGTTTCAGCTGGTTTAGCAACAGGCTCGGCCGGTTTGTCAGAACCGCTGCATGCAGACAAAAGCATGATCAATGCAGAAAATAAAACAAATAACATCACTTTGTTAGACATCATTTTTTTCAACATGGGCTGCCTCCCTCAAATAAATGACTTTACTTACTTGCTTTTTCGCCCTTCAATACTTTCTGGATTCCTGCCTGGGCAGGTCCAATGATCTGAGCAACACCTGTAGATGGGGTCACTTCACCTTTCACAAACTTTTCAGTCACACTGCCAAGTGCTTCCTTGACACCTAACCCACCAGCCCGTGCTCCGTATACCCGTTCAACCTGTCCGTTGTCATTCATGGCGTTAGCTATAGAAGTTTCGTCTGGTAAAATGTTCTCCAGCCACAGACGGTGGTTATCCTGCCAGTTGTCAAAGTCCTGAAGCTCTTCCCAGATTTTGACGATAACATCGGCGTCCTTTACACCCTTGGGAATAACAAAACTTTCGGTACTGTTGACTGTATCCAGATAGGTTTTGGCTTTGGGACCTTTAGGCATGTAAACATAACCCCAGTCGTCTTTTAACTTATCCAGAATACGACCTTCTACTTCCCATAATCCTCCAGGGTACATCGCAATGTTGCCTTCCGAGAAAAATTTGGAAGGGTCTTCCCAGTCATTGCCCGCGTTAGCCTTCACGACTTTATGGTCGTTGTAGAGACTATACAGGAAGTTAAGCGCTTCCAAAGATTCAGGTGAATCAAACGCTGCCTTTTGCGTTGCCTCGTCATACATTTTACCGCCGTTGCTTCCGATCAGCGTTTCATGAAGTACGTAATACGCACCAGACAGACCATACTGATCCATCTTGCCATCACCGTTCTTATCCACGGTCAGCTTCTTGGCTGCATCCAGCATCGTATCCCAGTTCCACTTATCTTCCTCCAGCAGCTGCTGTGGGTCTTTCAAACCAGCTTCCTTAAATATTCGTTTGTTGTAAAACATTCCGCTGTCATTCGGGGTATACCACCCTGTCAGACCATATACTTTATCACTGCCAAATCGCATGGAGTCGATAACATCCGGCTTAATCTGCGTATCTTTCAGATAATCATCCAGTGGTGTAAGGAATCCGCCCTGCATTAGCCCCCAGATATATCCGTCAGGCACACGCACAATCTCTGCAAAAGGTTCGTTGGCCATCACCGATGAAGAAATTTTCTCGGACGTTGATCCGTAATCCGTATTTAAATAAGAAATTTTAACGTTGTATTTCTTCTCAACATTTTTGATCCGTTCCCGAGCCCGTTCATCTGCTTCCGAGTCTCCTTTGGGAGCCGCATCCCACCAGTTCGATATTCGGACAGCTCTGCCTTTCAGATCCACGGCTGGCTCCTGTTTCTCTTGTGCAGGTTCAACCGCCGCTTCTTTGTTTTCGTTCGCAGGCGGCTTATTCGCTGTATCAGCTGGTGTACCTCCACCGCTGCAGCCAGCCATAATGGTTACCAATAAGGTAAACATCACTAGTGGACTAAACCTTTTCCTTCGCACAAACTTCATCTTACACACGCTCCCCCTCAAAGTTAGATAAAGATGAATCAAGCTTGCAGAACGCTTGGATGACTTCCTCGAATGACTTAACTCACCACAAGGCTGCCATAGATGGGAACTTGAAAACCTGTGATCACCCCTTCAATAGAAAGCGCTTACTAAGTTGTTCGGAGTTAATGAAACGGATTTCATGAAACCCATTTCATTATAGTATCAGAAAAAGCCTTGGGTCAATACATATTCTGTTATTATTTAGAATATTTTGATCGTCCCCATTTCATTCCGCACAATTTCAGGAAAATAAAACACTTAAAGGGGATAAATCACCAAAACCCTCTAACGTCAATCTAAATGCCACGTTGGAGGGTTTCGTATAAGATATTATAAAACCGCTACTTCACCTGCCAGATGAGTTACTTAACCTATTAATTCCGTCACTTAAAAGCATCATGGGGCAAACATGCGTGCACACCTTTTACACCATTCACAATTTGCGTGATACGCAGATCAATCACCGCACTTCCAAGCGCAATCGCTTCTACCCGTTGTAAGCCATACAGCTCACCCATCAGGTTTAACATACCGTCCAACGCTTGAACGGTTGCCTCATTCAGATCCTCATCGAACCCAAAGGTAATCCAGCCGGATGGCGTATACGCACGAGGATTGGTCAATTGTACATCATCTATCACATTCACTGTGATGTCTACAAGCTCCATGGCACATTCAATCGCCTGACAACTGACTTCCCCATCGCCTTGCCGTGCATGACCATCACCAACCGCAAGATAACCGCCGTCCACAGGAACAGGTAAATATAACTTACTCCCCTGAACCAGTTCCTTACAGTCGATGTTTCCTCCACAATAGCGGGGCGGCCATGTTGTATGAATTCCTCCTGATTCTGGCGGCATGCCCACGATACCCATGAACGGATTTAAGGATACGCTGTAAGACTTGCCCCCCACCTCACAGGAGCCGCTCATCGTGTGCCGATCAAGTGTCCAGTTCAGAGACAGTTCTTCTACCTCTGTTAGATGTAACTTTTGGTTCTGCCAGTTCGGATATCCGCCAGCGGAAGTGAAACCGTAACTCCCGGGTACGATCTCATTGAAAATAATTTCGAGTACCTTTCCTTGCTTTGCCTCTTCGATATAAATCGGACCAATTAAGGCGTGACCCCCATCTTTTTCACCTTGCCGTGGAAAAGGTTTGATCCGTTCCGCATAACTTTCTCCCGTGCCCCAGCCCGCATCCAGCGTCTGAAAACGAATGGAATCACCTGATTTTACGTTCAAAACGGGTGATACCTCATTGGTAAATGAACCAATCAGATGTTCCTGAGCTAATGTAATCGTATGCATACTCATAACAATCCCTCCCTGGCCAGATATTGTTTTAACGGCTCCATATGATGCTGGTCATGCCATATAAAATCTTTGAGGTATTGGGGAATATAAAATACATTGTCCTTGTTCTCTGGATCCACATATCGTTGATAAAGCTGTTTCTCCGATAACCCTCGGATATCGTTCATAATTTTATGGCGGTACGTGATCGCCTTATGTACGATTTCGGACGTCTCTGTGCGGTTTCCGTACTCCACAGCTTTGCGATTAAAATCATCAAAATCCAGATGCCTCAACGTAATCTGTTGATTCAGGGCAATCTTCTCAATCGCTTCCTTATAAAAATATCGATCCCATAACATCATATGACTTACGATCGATTTTATCGTCCACTTTCCTTTCTTCAAGCTGGAATTCCAGACTTTCTCCTCAAGATGAGTCAACGTTTTGGCAAACAACGTCCATTCTTCAAAAGCCTGAAGCAATTGTTCCAATTCTTTGTTCATAATCTACGTCCCCCTTCTCTCTTTTAAGAAGATGTTTCACTTTTCTATATCTCAATGTTCTCTTCATTACAATTCGAGGGCAATCGCTGGAGAATAAGGACGATTCTGCTTGGCAATTCATTCTGTTCAATTCAAATGATGAAAGAACCATTATTCACTTTCAAACAAGGTATTAATGATCTTCTTCGCACATTCTTCCGGAGCATGCAGACTCGTATCCACCGAGTACGTATATTGAATGTCGGAAGCCATTATTTGATGCTGCTCTTCCGATTGATCTTCTCTCCGATCACCACGCTCAATGTTACGCTGACAACAGATATCGAGAGGACAGTAAAGCTCCACAATCTCCAGCGGATATCCTTCAAAAATGGCTTTCACTTGTTCATAATGCGGCGCAAGCTCCGGCCTTTCAACCAGAATCCCATCGATCAGCACATGTTTGCCATGGTCTGAGAATACCTTTGCTGTGTGATACATCATAATGATGGCTTCACTCAGGTACTTCCAGTAATCGGTCTGGAGATGCTTATCTCCGATTGTATTTTCAAATAAATCATTCGCCACAACATAGAAAAACGGATCATCATAAGACTGCATCGCCTCTACAATAGACGTTTTCCCCGAACTCGTTACCCCATTTAAAAATATAATTTTACCTTTATCCATTATGTTATCTTCCCTTGCTAAAGTATTATTATAAAAATATTTCACAACGTACTACGTCTGTCTCATTGTTTTTTTGAGCAACATAATCTGACCAATATGATACGCATTATGAGTACATAGATTTGAAACAACTCTCCACCAAGGAGCATTAAAAAAAGAAGGAATGGGTTGGATCAGTTTGTTTTCGTCACTTTCCTCAAGCGCTTTGTTCCAATCACGAAAGACCGTTTCCAGCTTATGTAGGGTTTCCCTCCACTGTAGATCATTGATTTCAGACGGATCAACAACAAAGGTAGCATCATTTTGGGCTGAATAATTTCCTTCTATATGTTCGGATATATATCTCTCCAGCCATTTTTGATTCCAAAAAATAAGGTGGTTTACGATACCCCATATGGAGTGACCCTGTTCGCTTTGTACATAAGCAGCCTCCTCAACCGTGAGATCAACCAATATATCATGAAGCGGCGTAAACCAGCTCGGATCGTCGTAACACGCATTTAACTGGTCTAAAAGGATTGCTTTATAACTCATCGTTACACCTCACTTTTTATCTCAAAATTTCCCTATAGAAAGCTTGTCACTTATATTTCTCTTCAAACTCTTCGTCTCTCTTTTTCATTTCGGTAATTGAAGACGAGAAAAACGGACGAATGAAGGTGATCGTTCCAATCAGGATGCAGATGCCTGCAATCCAGTAATTCAGCCCCAAGTTCATCTCATAGCTACCTGGACTATAACTTCCTGCTCCTGCTGCCTGAAATGCGGCATATCCCAGTTTGGGAACGACCTCTTCAATCGTTTTGGTAAGTGACAATATACTGATCCCTAAAATAATGAAAATGAACGAAAAAATCATGGGGATTGGCTTCAACTCGAACCATCTCCTTTCCAATATGAACCTCGAATTGTTTTGAAGTTCTCTAACGATTTCAGGTTAAACCAAGTCTTCTATTGGATACTCCCCGTTCTGCAAAAGATAAAGCGGTCATCGGGATTCCACACATGCAGATTATCCGCAGTGTATCCCCGTAACCATAACTCATCATTTATACGTCTGAGATAAAAACCTTTTGGAAAGAAATCATCTTCACTAAGTGGTTCAGACGCTATCGTAAGTGAACCCGATGGTGCTTGGTTTCCTTTGTCAGAGCTTGATGTATATGTCTCAGGTTGATCCAAATGCTGTATTCTAAAAAAGGGACCCAAATCGACCGGACATAATTGCAAACCATGAGCATCTGCTGCTTGAAAGAGTTGCAAGGTTGTAGCTCCATTCAAAAACCCCAGATTTTTAACGGATAATTCGACCGTTTCTAGACTCCTCTTTATATGAGAAACAATAAACTTCTCGTCATCAAATAGTTTATGTCCGTATTCATTCATTCGAATTGAACACTGCTGCAATTTATGTTTAAGCTGCGCTTTGCTTAGTCCCCCAACTTCTAGGACTCTTATTTCCACGGGACAATGCGGGTAAATCCCTTCCTGGTTAAGCACTCCTATTCCCCCCTAGAAATTTGATGAGTATATATTCAATTCACAATCAGGGCGCTCTCCCACCATTTCTCTACCAGACAACCAAATCATAACCAATATAACCCACAATGTTCCATTTGCGAAGTGTAATATTGAAAAAAGAAGCATCCTTGTTCTAAGGTTGCTTCTTCTTCATTTAATATTGCTCTTCCTCCAGCTTTATGGATGGCACCATCTACTCGGCCCCCCCCATTAAACTCGTGTTTGCAGCATTGACTATTGCATCCACTTCGATTTTGGTTATATCTCCTTGAACCAATTGAATTATCGCGTCATTAAACATTACTTCCATGATTGCCCTCCGGTCACATCATAATTTTCGCAGCCGATGGTAAATATCAAGTTTTCTAGAATTGTAGGTATTATTGCATTTCCTTACTCGGATTGTTATTCATCTTCAAGATGATCAATCCGATCCTTGATTCGTTCCTCAGAAAAACCAAACCAAGTCATTTCAACCAAACAAAGTGCCACAATTTGTTCAACCGTGAATTTCTCAAATACCTGTTGATCCATATAAAAACCTAACCATTCTCCCCACTTACTTGCGGAAATATCCCAATATCCCTTCCACTCAGGAGAGTTATTTTTTCCATGTACTCGATATTCGATGTTGTTTTTATCCTTATCATCAGAATCAATTGAATCTATATGAATAATCATTTCCTCCACATTGTTTGCGGGGCTTTGTGAACGAATGGGACTCACATACTATGAAGTATTTTTCCTCTATTTGAGACATATCAGGATAGTAATTAATTAAGTTATCCCAAACGGCTTCAAAAGTAACACGATCTAAAATTTCTTTAAAAGTAACCATCTGACTGTACTCCTGTTCTTTAGGTTAAGGGTAACGTTAAATTGATATCCTGGAAGTTTCTATTTTTCATTTATTTCATACCAAATGTTATAACCCTCAATATTCGTATCAGAGTAATCACTAGCATCAGATGTTTTGAAATACCTCGCGTAATAGGTATGTTCAATGGTTTCTGTATTCTCATCCGTATTCAGATCAAGATAAATTTCGGATATTTCCAGTCCCCATTTAACGCTGCGAGCAATTTCATTCATGTTATCGACTGTTGTAAATTTCTTAATTTCCGTAAGAATCGAATCTAGTTCTTCTTTACTCGGTTCTTCGCTCATGTCTATTCGGTAAGTCAAGTTTGGACGGGTAAATGTAAATTGAACTTTTTCGATGGACGGAGAAAGTTCCTTCAATTCTTTTGTTAATTCTTTGGTTGAATCGGTATTGACCTTATGTGTAGTACTACAACCTGTTATAAGTAGAAGAACACCTATTAATAAAGCGATCAGTTTATTCATAATGAACTCCAAAGATTGAGTATTTGTATTTGTTGCTCTAAGCAGCGCAGTTTCCAATATCTATAATATATCCTGCTCATATCTCCTTGCCACATCGATAAATGACTTATCCCATGTTTTAGAGATCATTCCAAATGACTGTGAGTTGACCCCATCAATCAAAGGAGAATAGAACGCGATTACGTCAATTTCTTGATTAGCAACATTTACGCCCCTGGCTTTGAAAAACTTTACTGAATAATTATTCTCCAATGATTCCGTGGAGTATTGCTCTTCATTTGTATTCTCGTTCACTTCAATGGATACTTGGAAATACTCTTCAAATTCGATCCGATCCTTCATTAACTTCCATCTGAATAAAGTAATATCCTGACCATAAGGCCTTAAAAAAGCATGACACCCTGTGCCATCCCCATGAAATTCTAATTGTGTATCTTCAAATGCATCATAAAAAAATGCCTCAGATGACCAAGCCCCTATAAGGATCATTTACATGAAAAAACTGCACTGGCTCAGTCGTATGCTCCTCTAATCTTTCCACAGCCTTTTTATATTTCTCTAATCGATTGTAATCATGCTCCGTGGGATTTTTTATTCTGGATATATTCATATTTTCTTTAATATCAGCGATCTTCACATTTCTTGCGATTGGATTCATTAATGTCTTTTCGATAAATTGTTCGTACGTATCCTCTTTCGATCTTGTTAATAAACGGATTGCAGTTAAGATTTCTTCCGAAAACCCGTATTCTCTTAACGCTTCAATCGTGACGTCTGTATCTTCAATAACATCATGGAGAACAGCCACAATCTTCTCTTCCATGGTTTCAACCCTGTTCATAACAGCTAGCGGATGTAAAATATACGGGTGTCCGCCTTTATCGATCTGTCCTTTATGAGCTTGCAACGCAATTGATATAGCTAATTCGATATTCATTAAGATCAGCTCCTTATATAAAATTACACTCAGATATTTAGATCATTTAAACCAATAATCTTACTCCCTTATTTTCATAGTAACGTAGTATTTCGTCAATTTTTCTTTGATCATGTCGAACCCTTTCAGCCTGTATTGAAAAGTAGTCATTGGTATGGGTTAGGATATTGCCATAACAGAAATGAAGCGTAGAATATATGATATAGTTGCTATATCCGAAAGTTGACAGATGGGAGTAAGATAAAAAGGACAAACAAATTGCTTGCCCATTGATTCAGTGAGACACGCTCAGACGTATTTTGGGTGCCCGGCGTATGCCAGACACAGAGCCTATCCCCGTAGCGTAAATATGCTGTAATCCAATGTATTCTTTCTAGTTTATCTTTTTAATTCTAAATAATTCAGGTTGTAATCTTCTCCCGAGAAATTCAATGTTCCAGAAAACCCACTAAATTCCCATTCGTCATTCTCATTAGGTTTGAAAATATAATCTCTGTTCCAGGACTGTAATTTTTCATCATCGCCAACATACTCTTCTTTGATTTTCAAAGTCGTTTCATTGAAAAATTCGTTATCAAATGTACTCTTATCAACAACCGCTTTTGTTATTTTAATCTCTTCATGAAAGACTGTCGGGTATAATATATTTTTATTAATAAGACGGATTGTAATATGAAGTGCGACACCTGCTGGAAATAAATAAAAAATGGCCCATGGCCGGATTCGTGTAGAATGAAAGTTCTCACACAACCATTCACACAAGGAGAATCCACCATGAGCTACACACATCTTAGCATAGTCGAACGCAGCAAGCTAGAAATCCTCCACCAGCAGGGGAAAAGTACCCGAGCAATTGCCCAAGAACTGGGCAGACATCATGCCACCATTGGCCGTGAACTCCGCCGAAATACAGCAGAACACCCCTACGGCGCGGAGAACGCTCAAGAGGGCTATGTCCAGCGTCGTAAGGCCTCCGTTTCCGTAGGGAAGTGGAATCCAGAACTGGCGAGTCGCATCGAAGAAAAGCTTCAGGCGACCTGGTCTCCGGAACAGATCGTAGAGCGTTTACGTCAGGAAGGTCAAGCGATGGTATGTTTTAAAACGGTCTATCGTTGGCTTTATACAGGCCGCTTGGAGAAAGGCGTGCTTGCCGTCCTCAGACACAAAGGGAAGAGGCAGAAGCCAGCAGAAACACGCGGCAAGTTTGCTGTGGGTAAACCCATCTCTCAGCGCCCGAAAGAGGTTCGTCACCGGGAAACCTTCGGTCATTGGGAACTAGATACGGTCGTCTCGGGCCGTGGGAAAAGCAAGGGCTGCGTAGCGACGTTCATCGAACGGAAAACCCGCTTGTACACAGCGATTCGCATGCTTGATCGTACTGCGTTATCCATGGAGATTGCCTTTGGGGTAGCGGCTTCGCAGTATCCTGCCCGAGCGTTTCAAACCGCTACCGCGGACCGTGGCAAGGAATTCGCCTGTTACACCAGCCTGGAAGCCGTTCATGGAGTGCAGGTGTATTTTGCAGATCCCTATTCCTCCTGGCAACGCGGCTCGAATGAAAATGCCAATGGCCTCCTGCGAGAGTTTTTTCCCAAAGGGACCGATTTTGCCCAAATCACGGATGAGGCTCTAGAAAACGCTCTGGACTTGATCAATAACAGACCACGTAAATGCCTGAGCTGGAGAACCGCTCACGAATCCTTTTCAGAGGAACTGTCGCACTTGGCTTGACAATCCGTCAATAAATATATCTGCATTGTGCTCAGCATCCATATTATTGATAATTAATATAGATAAAATATCTTGTGCTCGGCTTGCTCACAGCATCATCCGGGTAAGTGAGACCCAGAGTCAGCATCATCTACAAAATACTTACCAAATTCTTGTAAAGAAGAAGCATGATCCATGTTTATAAAATAGGGTAATTGCCATCTTTGTGTTGCTATAGCGTGTTTACTCGTAGGTGTATCCCAGCTAGGATACACTCTTATGGCCATTTTCCCATTTGAAGTATCTGTTCTGAGAATATTATGTTCTAACAATATATCTTTTGGAAAAATGAATTGCCCAAACTTGTTATGACTTCCGAAAGTATTAATGACTAACAAATCAGTAGCATCTTCATATGAATATGCTTGATTTTTGTTGTCACTGCCTTTTTCCCAACAGACAACAAATTGACCTATCTTTTTGGGTGTTTTCCTCGCAACCCTAAATCTAACCGTTTTGGAATTCATTCGAAATCTGCCTGAACCATATTTTTCATTTTGGATTTCTTCCTGGATATCCTTGACGATCAAGTTATTTGGCTTATAAAAATTCTCGTTTACATATGTGAATACCTCATAAAAATCATCTATTACTGCACTTCCTTTTCTACACTTCCATTCTCTTATATCTTCTCAATCTACTTTCAATGAACTTTCGACCTCGATGTGCTTGGTTCATTAAGATAAGATTGAAATATAATCTTCATCTTTAAGTCTTGTCACCTTACAGTTCTCAATGGATTCAAATTCAACTATTCTCTCTTCAATTGTTTTATTCGTACTATCTTTAAATAGGTCCTCTCGATCATAGTGAGGAAAAATAAACTTGTCGGTTACACCTAATGCCTCAAAATCCGTTAGCTCCATTGTATTCATCTGTGGAGTAAACAAATCGACAATGTTAATATTCGGCCCCAGTATTAACGCTCCAGCACTTACTCCAACTATAATTACATTCTTCTGTGAAGCCAATGTTTTAATAATTTCATCAGCACCGCTTTTCTTAGCGTAATACAATAATGTAAATGGATTTCCACCATTGATATATATAACATCTCTTTGTATGAGAATTTGCGGGTCATCCAATTCGATATCTACAAACGTAATATGCTGAAACCCCATGTCCTTGAAATCTTGCATTGCCCTTTGAGCATATCTATTATTTTCTTTCATAGGGGATCCTGTTGTAATAATAGCGACCTTTAATTGAGAAATATCTCTATCTATAAAATCCAGAAATTGATTTTTAATATCTTCCGTATTAAATCCACAAGAGGTTAGTAACAAGCTACTCATTGGAATCCCCGTCCTTACATAATTGTTTATCAGATCTCTTCGTTTTCCTGAAATACTCTACAAAACATCTTTGTACTCATTCATTATCCTCGTAACAAATTCGGTCTTTCCTTCAGTATAGGCTTTGCGATGGTTTCTGAATTCAGATGACAGTTGGATCTTCAAATTTGAGTACTCAGATACGAATAAGGGATGCTTCCTTAATAGGTCTCGAAACATTATATGTCTGTGTAGTTCGTCACTTTCTCTATTGCGTACGTATAGATGATCTTCGTGCTTTACATAGCCGTACTACTGTAAGGTAGATAAACGTCTTTCTTGCAAATGCCTCTCTGTTCTTAATTCCTAAATCACCTTCGTGTACATATCCTAGTTCGTCTAGGTTCTTGATTACCCATGGTAGGTACTCCATAGATTCGATTACTACATCAATATCAATGATCCGCTTGGCTGCAAGATTCGGTACCAATGTACTTCCAACGTGCTAGCGGACCAAGGAGCCGCCAGGCTCCTATAGATGGATATGATGTTAGTCGATATCGGGGATATCTTGATCTACTTCTTGATAATCTGTTCACTAAGGCTCATTACATTCCCCAAAAAAATAGCTGATTTAAAAAAAGCTGTCTATCAGTATGATAGACAACCCTTGTGTTCTTAGCTATGGAGGCTTGCATAAGCCCCATACACTCTATTCTCTAGGACGCCACAAAATATAGATACACAAACCGTCATAATGGATTGTATTACAGTGTTACTTAATTGCATACGCAACACCTCCATAATAATTACAAAGGTAAGAAAGGAAATAAAAATATGTTGGGCGTTCGTACTTGTGGACGAGAATTCGGGTAAAGTACCCATGGTCATATAGACAGAGCTAAAAACACAAGTAAATATATTTATAAGTTATGCCTTTTTCTAGTATTTAGCAATGCGAAAGAGAATTAACTGGTATGTTTTCAAGTCTATTCACTAATGACTTCTCAGATTTCGTATAACATTTCTGTATTCACGAACCCAACAGAGTTGTCTACTGTAATGTCTCTTCGAAATCCTTCCTGCTTACTTCTCACCAATCATAAAAAACTGTTTAATCTGTTGGTTTTCCGAATTAAATGGTTGCCCCTTATAATCTACGAACCGCACCTTCTTAAAACCTGCAGCCTCCATAATTTGGACATGAGAATAACTGTTTACATTCTTTGCACCCAATCCTGTCTTATGAATCATCGTATCATTGGGTATATCAAATATTATCTCTTCGTGTTCCGAAACACATGTCGCTCTATTATATTCGTGTCGTACCAAGCGATAAATTCCATCGCGATATGTCCAAGTACAGCAGTCATTGTGTCGTTCATCAGTATGGAATTTAAAATAATTTTCATTCCACATCTCATAGATAAAGATACCGGTTGGCTTTAAAGCGTTGAACACTCGATTCGTAGATACCCCTGTTAATCCAACTGGATCAGTCCAAATCGCTACATCAAATTTGTTGTCAAAACTTAATTCATTAAAATCACAAACAAAGTAACTTGCCTTTTCAAAATCCCTGTTGTAATCCCTTGAATATTCAATGAAAGTATCTGAGATGTCTATACCTGTAACCTCATAACCTGATTTCAACCACACTTGATGATACCTAGATATTCCACATGCAATGTCCAGAATATGGTTTGAATTCTCGGCAAATAGCCTTTTCAGTTTTTCAGCCATAACGATCTGGGTTTCAAGGTCATCAAAACCCCATTTGATATATTCTTTGTCGTAATCTTGTTCACCATATCGATTGAACTTTTCTTCAATAATTTTCATTTATCCCCTCATTTCTTACACTCATTTCTTACGATTCACGGTTCTTTCGGCTAATGTTCCTGTATTCACGACGCCTCACTGACTTATGGCTGCACCACCAGTTGGCCGCGATGCGGTTAGTCGGCGCAGATGTATCTGCTGAAAATGCATCCTTTCCTTTTGCTTCCCGCGGACCGAGGGTGCCGCTAGGCTCCGAAGTGTGAATATAATGTTATACGAAACTTCACTATTTCAATGTCATTTTTCATCAATTTCATTCCATTAAGGTTTATTTCATCATTTAAGAAGACCAAAACGTCATGTATACCACCATCTCGTGATTGTTGAATGATTTGTGCAAGTATTTGTTTTTGTTCTTCAGACAGCGAACCAATGAATTCATTAACTTTTATATTCTCTTCTGTCTTTGGCCACCCATTAGTCAATACCCATCTTGATAATACTCCAGGCCGAATTTCAACTAATTCATCAATAAAATCTTTATAGTTCTGAAGACTCTTTGAATGTTTGTCTTCTTTCATATATTCCTCCGCACTATAT
The DNA here is from genome assembly GCF_051136285.1 of Paenibacillus amylolyticus. Lineage (GTDB taxonomy): Bacteria > Bacillota > Bacilli > Paenibacillales > Paenibacillaceae > Paenibacillus > Paenibacillus amylolyticus_F. The sequence goes on from NZ_CP194938.1 coordinate 1,104,301, forward strand.
GAAATTTCGTATAACGTTGTTGTGTTCATGACGCCCCACCACCTTAAAGGAGCGTATGCGACTGGCCGCGACGCGGTTAGGTGGGTGCGGATGTGTCCGATGACTATGCTTCCTCGCTACTGAAATTCCCCTTCGATTTAACTTCTAACTTCTTTCGGACCAAGGGGGCGATCACCCGACACATGAACATTTTGTTATCTGATGCTCCCAACTTCTTTGATAAACTCACAAAATGCTATACCATATCTGAAATAAACATGGCTTTAGTTCCTTCTTCTGGCTTAAATCCAAATATTCCATAGAATTGTTCTGCACTATCATACGATATAAGCACTTTTGTTTTGATATTAGAATATCGACTAAGCATTTTTTCCATCATTCTCTTTCCAATTCCTAATGATTGATATTCTTTATGTACTAACATGTAATGAAAATATACTGTCATCACTCCGTCAGACAGTGCATTTATTAAGCCGATTAATTTGGTATCATCCCATGCAGTAATAACCGTATGCGAGTTTTTTATTGCTTGTCTAAGATCTTCTGGGAAATCTCCTGATTTCCAGTCCACCGAGTGGAACAGTTCTTGAATTGCTTGTTTATCAATGTCTTTTATTTCTTTGAACATGATTGTCATAATATTGCTCCTATCTTTTGTGTCTTAATTGGGAGTATCGGATAACGTTGTTGTATTCATGAACCCCGAAGGGGTTGTCTGCTGAAATCCCTCCTCGAAATCCATCCAGCAGACCAAGGCTCCTGTAGGAGCCGCTCCTTGAATATGATGTTATGCGATTCAACCTTCATCTTGAAAAAACTTTCAGATTCTTAACTTTTTATCTTCCTTTATAAATCTCTTCTATACTCAATAAAGTATTTGAAAGCATTACTATACATTCGATTACCTTTCTCATCTTTATTGCTGAATTCATTTATCTTAAAATATTGTTTTTGTGCCGCTATTAGTCCAGTAGATGATTTTATGTAGTAAAGGTTACTTTCTATTAAATTATATTGTTTTAATCCCTCTGAAATTGTATTAATAGCCGCCGTATACTTAACTTTAGTGCTTTCGGATAGCTTAGTATTATCTGTTAACCAAGAGTGAAACTTATTTTTTTCTTCCATTTCATAATTCTCCCTTATTCGTTTGTAGGTTGTTTCGTCTAATGTTTGTGCATTCCTGACGTTCAAACAGCTTAAGTGACCGTAGGGAACGGGTCGTCAGACTTAGCTGGTTGAATGTGTCGCCTGAACCACTTCTCTGAAAATTCCCCTTGGCGGCCGAGGAGCGAATACGACGATGTAGGAATGCTTTGTTATCGGATGTCAGCGTCTTCTTTGAAATATTCCTCAACTTTAGTTATCTTTAACTATCGTGTCCCGTTAGTTCAACGGAGGCAGTCCCTTTGGCAGTGAGATTGTTGAGTATTATATCGATTTCTTACATTCGCTAATATCACAAATAGTAGATAATTTCTATCTATCCAGTATCTTTTTCGAGCCTCTATTCCCCAATGTATCCAACTTAATTATTGAATTTAAAAACTTTGGAGAATCCGACTTCATTCAGTTCTTTATCTTCTTCGGTAAATTGATTATTTGTGTACCCAGATAATGTTTTTCTCCAGAAACTTATAGTGTTCAAGTTCTTGTCCGTTGGTGTAGTAAAGAGCATCCATTTTCCTCGATGTAAATTGAAGACTTCTCTTACTCCCTTTTCGCCTATTCCTTTACCTCTATAAGGTCTTAGAATAAATATTTCGTTTATCATAAAGTCACAATTATCAAACAAATATGGTGGCGTCGCAACCAAGATAAATCCTGCTGGTAATCCATTGACTTTTATTAGATAAGGAAACAGAACCCCCTCTTTTTCCCACCATATATCAAATACAGGTATTTGTTGTTCAAGTGTATGATATTTGTCATCATCCTCGAAAACACCATATTTATTGGGCAGTTCATTCCGAATTTCGGCTAAATCGTGTAAGTACAGCGGGTACAGGTTATTGATGATAAATTTGTTTTTACGTTCGCACAATTCGATTGTTAGATTATTCATAATGTCCCCCTATGAAATTGACTTTCTAAGAATACCGTCCATTCATTACCATATTAGGGCGGCGAGTGAACTAAAACAAGAGTATATTTTATTTAATTTGTTTTGTACTGAAGTTTGAATTATCCTGCCCGTTAGGTGAATATCTTCTAGGCACTATAGATAATCAACGGAATTTTAAGGGCTTTCCTGGTGTTTGCTGATTTCCGATAACGTCCCTGTATTCATGAACCCTGGAGGGGTTGTCAGCTGTAATTCCTCTCCGAAAATCCATCCCGCAGACCAAGGCTCTAAAGGAACCGCAGCTTGAATTTTATGTTATACGACGGAATCACATCTTCGAGTTAACCAACATCCTCATATATTCTATTCTTTCATTAGTCTGTTATATGTTCCAAAAGATCTCCAGGTTGGCATTCCAATGCCGTACATAATTTATCAATGACTTCTAAAGATACATACTCATTCGTGTTGAGCTTTGCCATCGTTGCCGATGAAATTCCCGTCATTTTCAATAAATCCTGCTTCTTAATCTCCCTGTCAATCAATAATTTTTGAAATGGTTTATAACTTATCATATGGTATCCCTTCGTAGCAGATTTGAATTTTTCTTTAATTATATGAAAATATATTTTCTTAATCAAAAATATCTTTGATATATATTGACCATGATTTTCGTTATGATAAAATAATATTTAATAAGTTAAACTTTTATCCGTAAAATAAAACATGGCGGACAGTGATCATTGATGTACAATTCCTTAGAAGTCTTACTTGATTCGTTGATACGTAATCAGATTGAAGCCTTATATAGTGATCTTCTCAAGAACAACACCAGCTATAATCAATTCTCATCTGATCGAAATCTTTACTTCAAACAGCTACATGAACTTCTACCTCAAGATATGCATAAAACTCTGTTTCTTTACGATGATGCAGACCTCTCAGTTCAAACAATCCTAGAACGTGAAATCTACTTGCAAAGTTTTAAAGATGCTCTTCAATTACATAATGAATTAAATATAACTTCTAATTGAGAGCCAAACGGCTCTCTTTTCATTTGATTCTGTCGTATAACGTTTGGCATTCCTGACATTCAAGCGGCTTAAATGACCGTAGGGAACGGGTCGTCAGACTTAGCTGGTTGAATGTATCGCCTGAATTAACTTCTTTGAAATCCCTCTTGACGATCAAGGGCGAATGCCTGCAGTAGGAATGCTGTGTTATACGAAGAACTGTTTTTCTTAGCGTTACTCAAAAACCCCTTTAATGTATGCTCCAATAAAACCAGCCACAATTGCAGTAATCAAGATTTTTGAAGTATTCCACCAGAAACTTATTAGTTTATATTTTCTCTCCTGGTTTATGATTTCGCAATTAATCTCAATTATTCCATAGGAATCTTTAATTTTTTCTTCCAACGGTGAAATCCCGACCACGTAATGCGTCTTATTATCAATAAAGTTTTTAATGTCTTTTGAGCTTTCGTCAATATATTTTTTCAAAGTTTGCTCTAGATTTATAATTTCCTTTTTTCTAATTAACTTCAACTTCCCAAATTGTGTGATTAAATCTATAAGCTCAGTGTTAAGTGTTTCAAACCCATTCGCTAGAGATGCACTTCCTACATTGAGTCCGTTTTTCTTTTCAACTAATTCATATTCTTCAAAAGTACGTCGTAAAGTTTTCGAGATCTTAATCTTATTACTCTTTAATTTATTTTCAATCCATCTTTCTAGCTTCATGGTAATCTCCTCTGTATTATCAAATTTGCAGTCTTTCGTATAACGTTGTTGCATTCACGACTCGACGCATGTCGAGTATCCGGCAAATGCCGGATCAACGGCGTATGCCCGCAGCGTGAATATTATGTTATAGGATGTCAACGACTTCTGCGCATTCACTTCCTGCTTTAAGATCGCATTTCATTTATTATGCTTTGAAGGCCTGATAGAGTTCCTTTACCTAGTGTTGAATAATAGTCCACATGCTTTTGAGAAGCATCTAAAGCCTTTATAAAATATTCTTTTCCATAATCTCTTTTTATACTTTCAAATAATAATTTATTGGTGTCGTTATTGAATGCTCTTTTATAAACTTCTCCATTCATCATCGCCAAAAATATAGTAATAAATGCTTGTGCTGATCCTTCATTCATGCCTGTGACCTTATTAATTTCTATCTTTCCTTCAGTTCTTGTAATTTGCTGGGAATACACCTTCTTTGCTACTTCATAAGCTGCTTCGCTCATTTCAATAGTTATCTTCATATATCCTCCTTAATAATTTGACATTCTTTTCATGAGATTTGTATATCTGATGATTTCCTATAACGTTCCTGTATTCACGACCCAGCGTATGCTGGGTGTCCGGCTCCTGCCGGACCAAGGGCGTATGCCCGCAGCGTGAATATTATGTTATAAGATGTTGGCGCCTTCTTAAATTACTCACACGTACTATAAATTAAATTCATCTTTAATTAATCTTGCGACTTCATCTGCACTTAAATTTGTATTATTGATTCTCAAATAGTTCTCTCTAGTAATTTCTCCCTCTTTTGAATTGAGTCGATGTTCTTCCATCGTTTTGATTAAGTCCATTTTTGAATGTTCAATATTTCTTTTTGTTGGTTTTTGATCGAGTCTAAACGCCGTTGTATTTCGTTTTAATCGTTCTTCTATATCTGACTCTAATTCAACAAAATAAATTCCTGCCCCTTTCGATTCAAACAAGTTACATGTTTGCTTGACGAATTCCCAGTCCTTCTGAAGATCAAACCCCCAAAGGTAAGTAAAAATAAGTCCATACTGGTTGCTGCTTGCAAACGATTCAAAAAGCTCTCTTCTTACAATACTTGATAACCTCCAAGTTTCACTACCAAAACCAAAAAAGGGATGAAATAGCTCGATCGACATATGATTGTGAAACAATTTCAATTCCGTTATTTTCGTTAATTCATGACCAACCGTCATCTTTCCAACGGCCTGTGGGCCAAATATCAATATGAACTTCATAGGTATCACCCCGGTTCTTAATATCTTGCGCCAATTTCTTATAACATCATATCTACGAACTTCGTATATACCGCTCATCTCAAACTCATATCCGAACTACATCTAATATAACCCAATTTGTTCCATCTGCGAAGTGACAAATAGAGAAAAGCAGTCCCACAACTGCTTCGCTTGTTAGTCTTACTATCAAGCGAATATACAGTTACAACGGGACTGCTCTGACTTATTTTAAAGCCTTACTGCCTAATACCTAACATCTTACTCCCTACTCCTAAACCTTACTTGCCACCAACACTCCATACCACGCGTTCGCTCATGGCTTTATGCTGGGCGATCAGGCAGAGCTCTGCTGCCTTGAACGCGTGCTCTTGTGTCATTGCGTTCTCGGTACGATCTATACAGTCGCGGATGAGCTGACCGAAGAATGGATAACCGACTTTGCCTTTGACGTTATATCTGAACTCGCCTTCATGGTTGACCAAGTATACCTGATCTCCTTCCGACTCGCGGGCAATATCGATGTACTTGCGCAGCTCGATGTAACCGTCGGTGCCTAGAATCACGGTACGACCATCACCCCATGTGCCAAGGCCATCCGGTGTGAACCAGTCTACGCGGAAGTAACCGGATGCGCCGTTATCACCGATCAGGGAAGCTTCACCGAAATCCTCCAACTCCGGGTACTGTGGATGATTGAAGTTGTTGACCCGGCTGAAGGCTACCTGTGCATCACTGCACGACGCAAAAGTCAGGAACTGCTCAATCTGGTGACTGCCGATATCGCAGAGAATGCCGCCATATTGCTCATGGTTGAAGAACCAGTCCGGTCGTCCTCCGGCATTCAAGCGATGTGGCCCTGTGCCCATGACTTGAACTACTTTGCCGATAGCACCTTGTTCGATGAGCTGCCCTGCATAGATCGCGCTTTCTACATGCAAACGCTCACTGTAATACACCATGTATTTTTTGCCAGTGCGCTTCACTTCTTCACGCGCCAGTTCTAATTGTTCCATCGTGGTGAACGGGGCTTTGTCTGTAAAATAATCCTTACCTGCCGCCATGACTCTCATGCCAAGTGGTGCACGATCTGACGTAATAGCCGCACTTGCTACAAGCAGCACCTCATCATCCGCGAGCACTTCCGCTTCCGATGTGGCGACTTGTGCCTGAGGGAACTGTTTACGGAATGCATCCACTTTAGCCTGGTCTGGATCGTACACCCATTTGAGCGTAGCTCCAGCATCCAGCAATGCGCCTACCATCCCATAGATATGTCCGTGATCCAAAGCCACAGCTGCGATAGTAAATTCACCTGGTTCGCATACAACCTCTTTTGTAGCACTTTTAGGTGCATAGAACATTCCGTCTTTCGCCATGTTATCCCATCCTCTTTTTTATTGTATTTAATGTATTTTGATCAAGCCTTTTGATATCCCAGAACCCATCAATAAGTATGTCTTTTCATTTACACGGAAACGGAGTGGAAAGAAAAAATCTGGGGATAACCGCTACTCTCCAGATTATTCTGTCATCGGAGTGTTCCGTGTAAATCTCTAGTTGAACTTATCTACATCATCATTTAAATGTCTTGCTCAAATCAGCAGGCTGACCACCCGCATATGCCTTGTCTTTCTTCGTTGTTGAATTGGCAATGCGCTCCTGCAGATTCTCATAGAACAACTCCTCATTAATCGGCAGATCGACCCAGTTATCCGTCCATGTGGACAGCAGCATCGCGTTGGATAACGTTAAACCATGAATGCCATCCTGCCCGGGAGCGATCAGCGGTGCACCTGTGCGAATGGCATCAACCCAGTTACGGATTAATCCCGGATGACCTGTCTCTATGCCCGTAATAGGCACGTCACATTTCCAGCATTCGGGTTGTCCGAAGCCTCCGGTAAAACGTTGATTGAACTCCGGCTCCGATTCGCGTAGCCGCCAGAAGGTGAGCCGTCCGTCTTCGATGACGATTTTGCCACGGTCGCCGCTGACCTCAAAGCGGTTCGTTCCTGGTGCTTCACCCGTGGTGGTTACAAACACACCGGTCGCTCCATTTTCATATTCCACATAGGCAGTCACATCATCTTCCACTTCAATGTTCCGGTATTTGCCGAAGGAGCAGAAGGCACGCATACGCACAGGCATCATACCAATCGTCCATTGCCACAAGTCCAGCTGGTGCGGGTCTTGGTTAATCAGTACCCCGCCGCCCTCGCCTGCCCATGTTGCACGCCAGCCGCCGGAATCATAATAGCTTTGAGAACGATACCAGTTGGTAATAATCCAGTTGGTACGCCTCACTTCACCAAGCTCACCTGATGAAATCAGGTCTCGCAGCTTGATATACAGCGGATTCGTCCGCTGGTTGTACATGATGGAGAACACTTTACCACTTGCGGCTGCGGCTTCGTTCATTTCCCGTACCTGCTTTGTATAGACACCCGCTGGCTTTTCGATCATCACATGTAAACCATGCCGGAATGCCTGAATCGCTTGTTCAGGATGATCATAGTGCGGTGTAGCCACAATAACAGCATCAATCGTTCCCGAACTCATCATCTGCTCTGCATCCTGCCAATAGGTTACGGTGGACGGAAGATTACTCGTTACCCAGCTCTCCATCTCTTCTCTCACATCACAGACGGCCACCAGCTCGGCGCCCGGCACTTCTCCAGCCACCAATGTTCTGGCATGTGACGCTCCCATATTTCCAATACCAATGACCGCTACTCGAACGATACTCATGCTTGTTCCTCCTCGTGTACGCGACGCTCAATTTCAGCAAAAACGTCGGCAAAATGCTGCAACATTGCTTTGGAATCCAAAGCTCCGCTAAAATCTTCAATGCCATAATAACCGTCATATCCAACCGCTCTCAGATCACGTACCATCTGCACCCAGTCCACCATGCCTTCCGTAAGCGGAGCCCAGTGGCATTGCCAAGATGTGCTCAAGGATTGTTCAGAGTCATTGCTTGCAGCCAACGCCCTCTGATCTGATGTGTTCCCGGAGTTCTCCTTGTACCATCCTGCATTTTTCACATGCACATGGGCGAGATACGGTCCAAGCAGTTCAAGTCCCATCCGATGGTTCTCGTATCCTTCATGCACCATATTACCTGGATCATAGAGCACGCCAACATGTTCGGGATTCAGAGATTGTACAAGGCGGTACGCAAGGGATGCGGTGGGCGCAATGGTTTGATGATGTGTTTCAATGATCGCTTTGATGTTGTACTGTTTTGCCATATCCTGAACTTCGTTTAGATAACGAACGGCCTTTGCATACAACTCTGGATAGGCTGTTTTCCGGTCATAACCGGGAACTCCGACACGCATCATGGAAGCACCAAGTTGAGAAGCGGCCTGGAATGCTTGCTCGGTTGCAGCCATGTCCCCACAATTCAGATACGGCACAAGGGCAATTGACTGTCTACCTTGAGCCAAGGCTGCTTCCCGAAAAACCGGAACCTGCTCCTGCCACTTGTCCGGATCAATAGAGCAACGATTGTTTCTCCAGAACGAAGGCTGTTCAGACAACGCATCCTCCGGTATTCCGCGATATCTCCACTCCATACCATCGATTCCCGCTGCCGCCGCTGCGGAAGCCAGCTCGTTTGCATCCAGATCAGGGACAGCAACGGTGAATATGGACAGTTTCATGTTCTTGAACCTCCCCTTTATGTAAACGCATTCATTTTATGTCGTAAACGCATTGTATCACTCTCTTAGACACTGCCATAGAGCAGAATGCAAACAGATGAATGACAGATAACAATCCGCACATATTCCCCATTCAGAGATAACCCTGAACATCCCAATCATGTTGCCCAATTAAAAAAAGCATCTCCAAATCAGAAATCCATTCTGATCAGAGACGCTCTTCATATGAACGATATTCAAGTGTTGTTTAAGCAGTTTATCCATAAAAACACGATCTATTCCCGGTCAAAAAACACATGCTCGGCCTGTAGTTTCCCATTTTCTGCCGTCATAATTCCGAACGAAAACCGCTTCTGGAATCGGCGATCTGTAGGTGAACCCGGATTAAATACAAGCAGGTCATCTACGGTATGCATTACCGGAATATGTGAATGTCCGTAAATCACCGCATCCAGACGCTCTCCATCAAAGGTCTGAATGGCGTTCTGCTCTGTACCATCTGACCCACGGTGACCATGCACAAGTCCCAGCCTCAGCCCTTCTGCCTCAACAATACGGGAAAAGCCAAGTTTCTCCCCGATCTCGGATGGATCTGTGTTACCTGCGACGCCCTCAACCGGAGCATATTGGCTTAGCAGCTCATACACGCTCCAATCTGACCAGTCCCCCGCATGAAGAATAAGATCCGCACCTGACAATGCGTCAACCAAGGGTGCTGGCAAAGTCCGTGCTCTTTTGGGTAGATGTGTGTCGGAGATGACTATGATTTTCATGTGAAAACCACCTTCCTAGTTAGACTCCTGATTCGCCTCTAATTGTGCAGCTTGCATCTGCTGTGAGCAAGTACGCTCCATATCTTTAAGTGTAATCGTTGCAAAAAACTGCTCCACTTTGGACTCTGCGATCTGATACAAATTCGTCAGTAGACCATCCATCTGAATGCCCACTTCGCAATTGGGATTGCAGCTTCCGTGAATCGGGAACAACGGCCCCTCATCCTTGGCAGCCTGATAGATCATGTCAAGTGTAATTTCACTGGATGGCTTCGCCAGATAAAATCCTCTTGTGCCTGGTGAAGAGTTGACCAAGCCTGCCTTTTTCATTCCTCCCAGTATACGTCTGACAACGACAGGATTGGTATTTACGCTGCCCGCAATTTCAGCAGACGTAATTCGTTCAGGCGCGCTGATAGACAATAACAACAAACAATGCACACTGACCGAAAAATGAGTACTCATGGTTAACCACCTTTATTTAATATAATCCCGGATATGCCAGCGTTATTCTCTAAACAGATCCTGTTCAGGACGTGCTCTGACTTTGAGCTGCCGCACTGTATATTCCAGTTGCTTCACAATCTCATCCAGTTGTTTACGATCAATCTTGTTGGGATCCTCGACAGGCTTGACCGAATTCTTCAGATCGCGAATGGTCAGCTGCTGTTCCTGCCATTTATCCATTAAATCCGCAATATTGGCATAAAAGCGCTCGTAATCCTTAATCACCAGATCCAGGTACGCATCTACCTCGTCCGGGTCATAACCACGAAGTTTATAATTGAACTGTTTCTCATGAATAGATAGAGCATCCAGCTGTATACCCAGTTGTTTGAACAATTGTCTCTGTTTGTCCAATCTTCGTTTCATATGTTCATCCATCTTGACACCCCTCCATTATAGCCGAGCAGCGGTTCTATTCCTTGGAAGAGAACACACGGCAATTTCTCTCTCTATTTTTTATAACACATAATTCATCAGATATAAAACGAAACAGCCCGATCCCGTTCAAAATGATTGCTTCACTTGCTTTTCGGGTAAGAAGTCACTACAAACCCCTCAAGTGGGAAAGGAGCATGTCCTTATGAGTACATTAACCCAGGATCAACGTAAAGAATTGCAGCAAGCGTTACTGGAACAGCGTGAGGATCTGCAACGTCATTTCGAATCCAGCATGGAGGACGGTGCACCAGCAGAGTCGTTCAAAGATTCCACAGGTGAGCTGTCCTCTTATGATAATCATCCGGCAGACGCAGGAACAGAGACATTTGAACGAAGCCGTGACCTTGCTATCGACGATACATTAACCAATGAGTTTAATCAGGTCAATGATGCCCTCGAACGTATGGAAGAAGGCACATATGGAACCTGTGTTACGTGTGGCAAGGAGATTCCTTTTGAACGTCTGCAAGCCATACCTTATACAGCCTATTGCATCGATGATACTCCTAATCGGGACGTAAGCAATGATCGTCCTGTTGAGGAAGAAGTCATGACGATGCCGCCAAGTGGCGCCGGTGAAGGGAGACAGCGTAATGCTGGCAAGTTTGACCAAGCTGAGGCATGGGAAGCGGTCGAGGAGTATGGTACATCCAATTCCCCTGCGATGGCCGCCAAACGTGATGTCAAGAACTACGACGAGAACATGTAAAGTAGCAAGTAATTCTGCCTAAACCAGATTGTGCAAATTATTGGGTCACCGAGGTTGCTAAGCAGAGTGATTATTGTAAACATGTTATTTAAGATTGTTCAGATTGCTTAGACTGTTCCCCGTGTGCTGGGACATCCAATGGTCTGGAGAAACTTGATGATACACGCTGCCATAAAATAGACTCTCGCAATTTAATAACAAAAAGCCGCCAATGGCGGCTTTTTTGCTATCACATGCTGCCCTATGTTCAACGATCTTCCTACATTATTAATGAATTTACTGTTCCTACTTCTCACTCGGTCGCTTATATCCTGGATTAGAAAGAACTAATCTGTATAAGTTTGATACAGCTATTCCAGCTATTCATCTGAAGAATCCGAAGCCTTGCGGCTTCCAAAACGTTTAGATCTCTTCGCCCTACTCGGTTGTACCGGGCGCTATGTCTGATGTTGTGGATGCCTTTGCAGGCGCCTTGGAAGCAGACTCTTTGTCCTTTTTCTGTACCGTTGCCTTCTTCTTCTTAGACCCGGAACCAGCCTGCGGTTCAGCTTGCTCCTCTTTGGACATTGCCGTGAATAACTGGAAAACTTGATGATCGGATTTCTGCCCCTCTTTGGTTAAATAGGGCTTGCAAAGCTCCACAATGTTCTGATATAACTCCTCTACTTCATCCGCTGTTGCATATAACCTCATATCGGATATAAAACGCTTATCATCCTTATCATGCTCTGCATGATTCATGAAGCGCTGGCGACTCTGCTCAAACATCTCGTTCAGCAGCTTTAATGTCTCGGAGCGAAAAACCTGTTTTAGCGGTGAATTCTCATCCGCTTCATCCTTGTGCCGCAGATGGATTTCACCCGAGAAGGGTTCATAATATTTGGCGATAATGCCGTTGATTTCACGAGTCGATACCATGCTGAGGAGGCCGATCTTCTCCAGCTTTTTCACATGGTAATGCACCTTCGCAGGCACCTCTCCCATCAGATCCGCGATTTCCTTGACGGTGGAAGGTCTGCCCTGCCGGTGAAACATATTCATAATCTGTATCCGGTACGGATCAGAATAAATTTTGATCTCTTCAATCGTTGAAAGCACTTTATACTGCTGCATATCTGGTTCCTCATTTCCGGGGTACCTGCCTGCCCTTCGTTCCCTTTATTATACCGTTCGGACAGGACTCCGGTCAAAAGTATATACTCACATCTCCTGACGAAAACTTCTGCTGGCAAGTAGCAAAATCGCTGACAAACCGAGCAAAACACCAAAGAGAATGAAGAGAACAGGCATCGAAAACCAGTCTGCTAGAAAGCCTGAAAGAATACTGCCGAGTGGGGAAACACTTAATACCAGCATACTTTGCAACGCAGATACTCTGCCGAGCATATGGGAAGGTGTGACCTCCATCAGGTAAGAAATCAGTGGCGTTGTCGCAAGCGGAACACCAAAACCCATAAGCAGACAGAACAGCCCTGCAACTGGAAGCTGGAATGCCGTCATGTAAGCCGGAAGTGCTGTCATTGCGTAACCGAAACCAAGCATCACAATACCGGTGATGACCAGCACGCTTTTCCGATAATGGGCTCCTCGTTGTGACATCCATAGACCCCCAAGTATGATCCCCCCAACCAAAAGTCCACTAAGCACACTTAATCCCCACGCACCCGCTTGCAGTATTTCCATAACGTAAGGTGTACGTAGCACATTATATGGCATTAGACAGAAGTTAACCCAAGCGAAGAGCACCGAGGAGACCAGTAACAAAGCATGTTTACGCAGAAAATGAAAAGCTTCCGCCATCTCGGAGATTAGACTTTTGGCGGCAGAAGACGTTGCTCGTGGTGACATCCATTCTGGATAGACTACCCGGCTCATAAAGAGTGCACTCAGCGCGAACAATGCCGCGTCAATCCAGATCGTCCAGGCAATACCCACGGTTGCAATCAAGAGACCTGCGGCAGCAAGCCCCGCCAGTTCAGCCAGCCGGGCAGCCGATGAGGTAATCGCGTTACCGGAGAGCAGCATCGACTGAGGCAGCAACCTCGGAACACTGGACACCTCAGCGGGTGACGTAAAACATTCCAGCAAGGAGTTAAGGATCGTGATTAGGAATAGATGCCAGACTTCGAGCTGACCAAGGGCGAATAAAAGAGCTGTAATGCCAACCAAGACGCCACGTCCGGTGTTGGTCATCACGATGACTTTCTTCGGAGATAACCGGTCAACCAGTGCACCAGCGAACAGACCAAACAGGATATTCGGCAGAAAATTAACGGCTAGCAGTGTGCCCATCAGCACCTTCGAACCTGTCAGAATGTATACCATCCAGCTATACGCAATCGAATCGATGGAATCACCCAAACGGGACACCATTCTGCTCAACATAAACTGCATGTACGGTTTAATTCGAATTAATTCACCCAATCCTTGTTTCCCAACCACAGCACCTTCGTTCATATCTCTCCACTCCTCAACGTTAAAATATTTTTCATGTTAATATTATTTTAACGTAGTTTGCGCAAAAATCAATACAAACGTGAAAATATTTTTAACGTTGGATTGAAAATAGGCTAGGCTGCGTTGTCCAGCTGATCTAAGCATACAAAAAAGACTCTCATCAATAGTTATAATAGTGATGGAGTCCTCTAAAAGTCATGTATTTTATGGATTAGCCTTCCATGTATCAGCCTTAAGTCCAATGTCGTATCGTTACAACCAGCTTCAGTAGTTATTCAGAACGGACTCTGATCCACCAGCACCCGTTGACGCATGCGAGCAGATTCCAGACAGGCATCAATGACACGCATGTTCCGAATGGTGTTGTCCGGACCGAATGGCAACGGTTCTCCCCCAAGGGCTGCCGTCGCAAACGTCTCCACCTGAAGCACATACGAGTTGGATACCGAAACCCGTTCCTCCCGGCTCACCGAATCGGTATGAATGATAATCTGGGGCGGAATATCACTATTCTCCCAACCGAATACTTTGGGCAGCTCAATGCGTCCTTCGGTTCCGAGAATCTCCATCTCGGCCCGTCCGGAAGCCCACATGCCACAGTCAAAGGTCAGGGCAACCGAGTCCGGAAACTCGATCAATCCCGATGCCATCATATCGACGCCATCATGTTCCTCCGAGAATAGCGCATGAACGGTAACGGCCTCTGGCTCCTGTCCCAGATACATCCGGGCAGCAGAGATTGGATATACACCGAGGTCAAAGATGGAGCCGCCGCCCATATGTTTTTTGAACCTCACATTTCCCCTGTCATCTGCGGTATTACACGTAAAATTGCCATGAATGGCTCTGACCGTTCCAATCTCGCCACTCTCGATAATCTCCTGCACACGTCTATGCTTCGGATGATAACGATACATAATAGCTTCAGAGAACAAAACTCCATGACGTTCACATACCTCAATCATCTCCATGGATTCCTTGGCATTCAGAGCCGCAGGTTTTTCACATAGCACATGTTTTCCCGCCTCAGCAGCTTTAATGGTCCATTCCCTATGCATATGGTTCGGCAAAGGGATATACACGGCCTGGATATCCGGATCAGCAATAAGTTCTTCGTAACTGCCATAGGATCTGGCGATATTCATCTCTTCAGCCAGCGTTTCCGCTTTTTCCTTCGAGCGGCTGGCAATCGCCAGCACTTCACCGCGTTCGGACTGCTGAATCGCAGGAATGACTGCATTTCTGGCAATCGTTGAAGTTCCCAGTACACCCCACTGCAGAGGTCTGTTCATGCTCATCTTCCTTTCGTACCGTAATTATCCTCTTCTGCCTTGTGCAAAATGCCGAGACAACGATCCAGATCGGTTTTCACCTGTTTCTTGTATAATTCTGCTTTGGCGGCACCATCATCCGTGAAGTGATAGAGAACGATCTCCTGAAAATCCACTTTGGGATCATTGCCCTTTAATTTTTTGGTTCGATAGAAGATTCCCTGTTGGACTAGCTCATGCAAAGCACGATATACCTCACTTTGAGGCGGCACATACCCATAATCTTTGAATTCCTGCTTCATTGCTTCCAGCATCTCGTAGCCATAGCCTCTGTGCTGCTCCACCATCGTTATAAGATAAACCTTGATAAATGCCCGCTGTGCAATCATAAAAGCCATGCTCGTTCCCTCCTGTCAGAACCTGTCTATCTCTCATTATAAAACATATGTTCTGATCCTGCCATCTTGCTCCTGATCTTGCCCTTGTGACGGGATGCTATAGAGAATGAGCAAGATGAAAGACGGATTAAAACGGCTGGAGTAAGAAAGCAAAGACGTTTATTATTGTGAATTTTTCATATGATGATATATTCACTTTCGGGTCGAAACAGTTGTTTTACTGACTTGCGTGTGCTTGGGCACAACGCCCACGATCCATTTCCCCCATTTCAGACGCGAGATCAGCCAGGTCAGCATACAAGACACCCCAAGTGCCACAAGCCAAGTGACGATCATGCGTACCGATGGGTTCCATCCCCACGCCACGTATAACCATTCGTCTGGAATGTAACTGTAACGGAGCACCAGCATATGCATCAGATAACCTCCATACGACATGCCACCGATCCATCCCAACCAATGGAGAACTTGATGTTGATGAAGCTTGCCAGCGAGTTGGTACATAACCATAATCGAAGCAACCAGGAACAGAATCATATCGGGCCTGATCAGGCTGACGGTATAAAAACGGATTTGAAGTCCTTCGGGTTGCTGAAACTCCAGCATTAATAGATAAATAAACCGTAGGCCCAGGGTGATAAACACCAGCCAGTACACCCAGCGCAAACGAATAATCCATTCATTCCAGCGTTGTACGGACAGGCCGGCTGCAGCACCAAGTACAAAATAAAAGAAAAAGTAGATAAAATTACGGTCTGCATAGGTTGTAAAAGCATCGGTTAACACGGGGATTTGCAGCTGTTCCATCCATCCGGCAATGTTCCTTAATTGATCGGATAGAACCAGAAACAAGACGCCTGAGACCAGCAATGCGATCATTCGCCCCTTGGCTTGGTAACGATGGTATACATACCGGATACCGCGCAGAAATAACGGAAATAACGCGTAAAACTGAATCAGCATAATAATATACCAGAAATGCGAAGCCGTTTTACCTGTCACCAGTTTCAGAGCGAGGTCAGGAATGTCCTGCCAGCCGAATTCTGTCCAGTTACGCGGAGCAAGTATAAAATAAATGAGAGACCAGACGACGTAGGGTAAAATCACGTCCATTACTCTTTTGCGCATAAACTGGCCATAATGCAACTGATCTCGTGTGTTGTAGAACAGCACCATCCCGGTTATAAATATAAACAGCGGTACCGCAAACTTGGCGAGCATCAGTAACAAAGCCAGCACGATGCCATCCTGAAGTCCCGCTTGCGGAACCAGGGAGTAATGGGCAATGGAATGCTGCAGCACCACGGCTGCAAAAGCGATTCCTCTTAGTGTTTCAATTTCAGTAATCCGTTCTTTGCGAGGCAAATCACTCAACCTACCCTTCTTGTTTATCCTGGCAATTGCAATCGTGCTTGCCGTGCTGTTGTATGTATTTGATGGGTCAAAAACCGGCCTCCTCAGAGGAGACCGGCTGTAGTCAATCGGTTTTATAAAAAGGTGTTGTTGCCGAAACGAGCGGCTTTGGCCTGCGCATCCAACCGGCGCTCTTCCATATCCAGAT
This sequence comes from Paenibacillus amylolyticus, assembly GCF_051136285.1. GTDB lineage: Bacteria > Bacillota > Bacilli > Paenibacillales > Paenibacillaceae > Paenibacillus > Paenibacillus amylolyticus_F. The sequence continues at coordinate 1,121,155 of NZ_CP194938.1, forward strand.
CGGAACGAACCTCAGCCACGTTCACATCTTCACCGTGTACGGGGTCGATGTTCGAATGAGTTTGACGCTTCATGTTGAACACATCGTATACCGTACTATCCCGGTCGGACGAGTCAACCAGCAACAGAATTTTACCGTTCTGCACATACTCCTCATACTCTCTCGCATCTTCTTCTGGAATGCCCAGCCCGACAAGTCCACCAACGAGTCCACCGGCTCCTGCACCTACAGCTGCACCCGTAAAGGCCGCTGCAATGGGTCCTGCAGCCAGAATCGGGCCGATCCCCGGAATCGCGAGCGCACCTATTCCAGCGAGTAATCCCGCTACGCCTCCAAGCACGCCGCCAGTGGCCGCTCCTGCCGCTACCCCCTCTGGCGCTTTCGTACCGGTCTCTTCCCGGATGGCCTTCAGCTCATCTCTATCCTGCGTAACAACAGATATTTCATCGGACGTAAAACCTTCTGCTTTCAAACTTTCGATAGCCTGTGATGCCTCACGCTCTGTATTAAACACACCTACGATTTTCTTCTTCATAGTGAATACCTCCTCATGATTTTGAGTGGTTCGCTTCGCTATGTTATTACCCGTCACTCCTTCTTTCAAACGTTCCCAGGCCGATAATGATATGCATAAATACTAATTTGGGTCAAAAGAACGAGCTGCCATAAGGACGGAAAATGAAGAGGCGGAAGTGTATCTTTTACCGCGGTTTTGCCCGATTCGTTGCAACGGCTTCAAGTGGATTATCCGGCCAATAATGCTTCGGATAACGTCCTTTCAAATCTTTTTTCACTTCAAAATAGGTCTCGCGCCAGAAATTGGCTAAATCCCGTGTAACCTGAACAGGACGCTGCGCTGGGGATAACAAATGAAGTGTGACCGGAACACGACCGCCCCCGATGCGTGGTGTCTCATGTTGACCAAACATCTCCTGTAATCGAACAGCCAGGATGGGATCTTCCGGATTACTGTAATCTACTGGAATACGTGAAGCACTTGGAACCTGAATATGTGTGGGAGCCTCTTCATCGAGCTGCTGTCGCTGCGTCCAGCTGAGTCCGCCTAGAAGCACGTCATGCATCGACAGCCTCTTCAGATCAGTCGCGGAGCGCATGCCTGTTAAATAAGGTGCAAGCTGTTCGGACAGCTCATCCGTCAAGTGATCCTCAATCAGATCAGGCCAGTCCGGCAAGTGCAGATGCAGAAAACGCATGCGATCCGCAAGTTGGCGGGATGTTTTGCTCCATGGCAGGATGTCCGATCCCTCCTGACGTATTCCCGATAAAAGGGCTTCCAGCACCTGATCTTCTGGTGGCTTCACAATCGTACTTTCCTTGATGATCAGCGCTCCGATACGCTGCCGCTTGTGTGCCCGTACACTTTTCGTTGTGCGATCCCAAGCCACCAGCACCTCTTCATGCAGGAGATGCTGTGCGGAACGCAGCATCGTCTGCTCCTGCACCGGCGCAGCCAGCAGGATGCGCGCATCTGCGCCCTGGTCGTCTGCCTCGGCTGCGACCAGATAGGCCGAACGGCTCAGCGACTCTGTTGCCGCGAGCCGAACCCCTCGGCCGCTGCTCAGCAGATAGCGGCCGTCCTCCCGGCGTTGCCCGATCCGGTCCGGATACGCAAAGGACAGCAGCAATCCGCAGCTGTCCTCATCCGGCCGCACCGGATCGGCCGCCGGGCTGCCGAGCGCCGAGCATAGCTGGCGGCTCTCCTGCAGCATGCGCCGCACGGCAGCGCCGTCTGCGCCAGCTGCTGCCGCTTGCGGCATGGCGCTGCTGCGGCCTGCGGCCAGCAGCGCTTCCACGCGCGGGCGCAAGTCCGTGCCCGCGCCGCCAGCACTTGCGCTGCTGCTGCGGGAGCCAACCGGCTCCTGCAGCAGTGCCGCCAGCGTGCTGGCGTAGCTGGCCAGCCCAAGCTCCGCCGCGCGGAGCAGCATGCTGGCCAGCCGTGGATGAACGCCAAGCGTGTTCATCCGCCGCCCAAAGGGCGTGATGCGGCCTGCGTCATCCAAGCCGCCCAGCTGGCGCAGCAGCGCCTGTGCCTGAGCGTAAGCCGCATCAGGCGGTGTGTCCAGCCAGCGCAGCTCGGCCGGGGACTGGACACCCCAAGCGGCAAGCTCCAGCGCCAGCGGCGCAAGATCCGCGGAGGTAATCTCCGGGCGTGCTGCTTCAGGCAGCGCTCCATGAGCCTCCTCGCTCCATAGCCGGTAACACACCCCCGGGGCAATACGCCCCGCACGTCCGCGACGCTGATCGGCGGACGCCTTGGATACCGGCAGTGTCACAAGCCGGCTCATACCTGTCCTTGGCGAGAAAGCCGACGCCCGGCTAAGACCGGCATCCACCACTACTTTTACCCCCGGCAGGGTAAGACTCGACTCCGCTATGGAGGTGGACAGCACGACCTTGCGCCAGCCATCTACAGCAGGCCGGATCGCCTCATCCTGCTTCTCCGCAAACATACTGCCATATAACGTATGTATGCTCACCTGTGCAGGAAGTGCAGCTTGCAATACTTGTAACAGTTCCCGTTCGGTGCGATGAATTTCCCGTGCACCCGGAAGAAAAACCAAGACATCTCCCTCTTCTTCGTTCAATGCACGTATGATCGTGCGAGCTGTCCAACTCTCCAGTTCAACTGCCGCAGGTTTGGGAACATATCGTGTCTCCACCGGAAATGTGCGCCCGGCACAGTTCACCACTCGGGTTTCTTCTCCCAGTAAACTGCAGACCGGAACCGGATCAAGCGTAGCCGACATCACAAGCAGTTTCAGATCAGGGCGCAGCATCGCTCGGGATTCCAGCGCCAGAGCCAGTCCCAGATCCCCATGCAGATGCCGTTCATGGAACTCGTCAAAAATAATCATCGCCGTATCCTCAAGTCCCTGATCCTGCTGCAACATACGTGTTAACACACCTTCAGTGACCACTTCGATACGTGTAGCTGGACTTACCCGGGTGTCCATCCGTACGCGGTATCCAATCGTCTGTCCTGTCTTTTCACCCAGCGTTGCTGCCATTCTCGACGCAGCGGAACGGGCTGCGAGCCTGCGCGGCTCCAGCATTATGATTTTTTTGCCATCCAGCCAAGGCTCCCTCAGCATCGCGAGGGGTACAACCGTTGTCTTTCCTGCTCCCGGCTCTGCAATCAAAACACCTGTGTCCTGATCACGGAACCATTGCTGCAATTCCGGAATAACCGCTTGTATTGGTAAATCAGTGTACATATCATCGCTCCTATTGGATGTCCTGGCACTTTAATAAAGCTATAAGTTCAATATTCGAATGTTAGCATTATAACAAAAAAAGCCGTCCCGAAGGAACGACTGTACAACATCGATAACTTTTATAGGTTTACCTACACTCATCGAGTCACTTAACATTCAGCTCATGAGCCAGTCATCTATTTATAAACAATCGGTGTCTCATCCGATTACTGTCTCATCATCTTCCAGATCAACTGAGCAGAGACTCCGCACCATCAATCACGATCTCTGCCCCAGTAATATGTTTCGATGAACCGGAAGCGAGGAAACTGACCAGATCGGCAACATGCTCGGGCTGTCCTGGCCCGTCAGCAAGTGGTTGCTGTCCTTCGGGGAATTCTATCGGGATGATAATATTCTGCAGATCGTCCGTCTTGACCGTACTTTGATCAATATTCGTGGCAATCGCACCTGGACAGATCACATTTACTCTGATTTTGAACTTCGCCAGCTCCAAAGCCGCCATTTTGGCAAAAGCAACCTGTCCTGCCTTTGACGTACTGTAAGCCGACATGCCAAAGCTGGAGAAACGCTGATTACCATTGATGGAACTCGTAATAATAATGCTGCCTCCACCGCGCTTTTTCAAGTGAGGCAGTGCGTATTTTACTGTGAAGAACGTTCCGTCAAGGTTCGTCGTAATAATCTGCTGCCAGTCTTGCACCTGAATCTCCTCGATTGGAGCAGACACCCCGTTAATACCTGCATTGGCAAAAACAATATCCAGCCCACCGAACAGTTCCACCGTTTCCAGCACAGCCTTCTCAACCCGCGCCGGATCGGAAATATCCACATCAAATGCTCGCGCAGCTCCTTCATGGATCGCATTAATCTCCGCTTCCGTCTGTGAAATCCGATCATTCACCAGATCAAACAGGGCAACATGCGCCCCTTCACTCGCCAGCTTGAGTGCCGTTGCTTTACCGATTCCCGAACCTGCTCCCGTAATGATAGCCACCTTGCCCTGAAACTGTGACCTGCTGCTGTGTTGTGTCATCGCCCATTCACTCCTTCGATTTGGAAATTATGTAAGAAGATTCGATCCAACTTGAGTTCAATCATTTCTTCACAAGATTACCCAAAACGAGCAGCTTTTAAATCAACACTCGCAACTTTTTTCATTTCCCGACAGTCACATACAGCGACTCATTAGAGTGAACGATCCTGTCACACAACTGCATTTACCACTCCAATTCGATAAAAGCGGCATCATCCTCAAGTCCACCCGTGTGGGCAGCGTCCAGCAGCACCTGAATATGCTCGTCTGGAATATATGTACCGACAGCATCGAGATCATTCAGTCCATCCGTATAGAGCTGAAGGCGAAAGGATTCACTTCCTGAACCTTTCATTTCAAACACATGCGGGTTGCCACCGACGGAACCTTCTCGTGTAGACCAGCGTTCATTGGTCTTGCAATGCTTTTGGAATTGCTCCGACTGCTCCTGACCATTACGCCAAAGCCGGATCCTGGAATCTCCTTGCCAAGCCAGCCAGACTCGGCTCTTGCGTCCTCCAGAAGTAAGTTCAATGCGTCCGCATACATACATGGCCTGGCTTCCCTGACTTCGCTTCTCCATCAGTACCTCCCGCAGCAAAAGCGGCGAGTTATCGAGCGGCTGCAATTGTTCCAGCTGTTCGGATGCAGACCCCGTTAATTGTTGCAGGAACCGTTCGACTCCTTCTGCTGTCAAGGATGACGTCGTTTCCAGCCATTCCAGCAGGGCACTACCGAGAAAACGTGCAGCAAAATCACCCAGATAACTCATGCCGACTCCATCACACAATACAAAATGACAGACATTGCCTTGCATGCGGATTGCAACAAAGTCTTGCCCTGCATCACCTTGATTTACGGTTTCCGCTGCACGTCCATACCCATATCTGCATTTCAGCTTGCCTTGGTAACGAGTTAACGGTTGTTCTCCGGTCTGCACGCTTACATAGCGAAAATTGTCATGCCGTTGTTCGGCATGACCTCCTCGATCACTGGTAGACAATGTCGCCATACGCATCACTCGCATGATTCCCCTCCTATCTTACAGGTGTCGCAGCAGACATCTGGAATCCGATAGAAACCAGTTCTGCGCAAGTACCAGGTAGCATCATAAGTGCCCCCGGCGCAAGCAAATAATCCGCCTCCACCAACATTTCCCGATAGCTTTCAGGCAGCACGGATGACATATTGCGCAATTTCTCCCCATGTTCATCCTGTAGATTGGTTTCTGGAGAAATCCCTTTCCAGCGTCTAGGCTCCGCAATAGGAGCTTCAAGCAGGTGATCACTTATAAAAATATTTTCAACCAGTACGTTACCATCCGGTACACTCATGCCCATAATGCGTTTGGCAATCGGCTCCGGGTCTTCTCCAGTCGCTACACCATCAGTCATATGACAGACGAGCGGAGCAGGACAGTCCTGCATATTCGGTATTTCTGCCTGCAAAATTTTCTCTGCCTGCAAAAACGCCTTTGCCGAATCCGAAAAACGTCTCGGTGTCAGATCCGGCAACGAACCTACAGCTGCAACTTCATCAATCCCTTTAATTCCGTTTAATACATCATACACATCATCACTATAAGCCAAAATGGCAATACGGTAACGCGGCGTCAGCCGATTTCCTTTGGTGGAACGAAACACCATTTGGCGAATCGCCAAAGATAATGCATCATACACGATGTCAATCCGGCGACGATTCTCCAGAACCATATTCATGGAGGCGCTAATATCAATTAAATAAATAATAAGTGCAGGTGTTCGCTGTGATGCTTGAATTGTGTAATTCATCTAGAGTATGTCACCTCTATTATTCAATATAGATTTGGTTTATAGGTCAGGCAGCGAATACTTCGAATTGCCTAAAAATTTGTTGATTGCACTCATCCGTGCAGCCACTTTTCCTACACCTTTGAAATACGAAGCATCCGTATTATAGAGGTTTTTGAAATCGCGGGCATACGCGAGAGCATTGCTTGTTTTTCTGCCTTTTTGTGCATTATAAGCCTTGTTATAACTTGCAATCAGTGTCACGACGTTTTGAGCACGCTTTTTCTTAAGAGCTTCCTTCTGTGCCAACTGCTGTTTCCGCTGCGCTTCGGCGGCAGCCTTCTGCTTGGCAATCTTGGCATCATTTTCTTTCTTCCAGGCCAGATAAGCTTCGTACTTGGCTTGCTGTTCATACTTGGACTGCAGTGCTTTTCGCGCGGATTCCTTTTTCTGTTGCTCTTGCTTTGCCAGATAGGCCTCGTACTTAGCCTGCTTGTCGTATTTAGCCTTCAAAGCTTTGCTTGCTTCCTCTTGTTTCTTCTTTTCCGCAAGCTTTTTCTTTTCCTCGGCCTCAAGCTTCGCCGCTTCCGCCGCCTTTTGCTTTTCCGCCTCTTCCTGCTTGATCTTGGCGTCTGCTGCATCCTTTATCGCTTTTGCTTCAGCCAGACGCGCAGCTTCCTGCTGTTTCACCTCAGACTGGTCGGCAAGAATTTTAACTGTAGGTACGCCCCCAGCAAGCAGAACAATAAGTACCGCCGAGGAGATCATAAATTTTCTGGATCGGTAAAAAGGAATCGGCACTGGTTCTGCGCTTTCGTTTTTCGCGTTCATTTTCGCATCCAGTTCCTTGATCGCTGCGTCCACTTCCGTCTGCATCGCACTGTTATCCGGAATAAAGTGATATAAAGAACGGTAAACCTCCAGCGCAGCGGCAGGTTTGTCTTCATCCTCCAGCGCTCTCGCTTGCAAAAACAGACGGTTCACAACCGCTTCCTGATCCTTGGCTTGTTTTGCGCTTAATGTATTGCCTGCCACAGCATCTTGTTTTACGTCCTTTGATGCTTCTTCATTCGCTTGAACTGCCAGCTCATCCGCTTCTGACGAAGCCGCCATATCTGCTTCCGCCTCTGCCAGAGCAGCCATGTGAGCATCTGCCTGCTGAGTATTTGTAGCTGCAAGGGCAATGTACCATTCCCCAAATGTTGGGCAGCTGCTCAGATCATGACTTTCCCACGCCCGAATAAACAGATCCGATAATTTGGAACCCCAGCGTTGCTCAAGGGAACTGCTCATCGCAAAATAACGCTCACTCGAAGTTTGCATCTCATGTTGATCAAAATAGCTTTCTCCCCAGGCTTTTTCTACAATGACGGGGTCAGACCAGCACAGCATTTCTGCGATAATAACAGCACCGGCAAATCGATCTGCATAAGAACTCCACAGACCACTATGCACCGTTCGATGGGCTGCATATCCAGGCGAACCTGCAAGCAATGCATCCGGACGATCCATTTTGGAACTATACATCTGCTCCACATCCACAAGTTCAACCGCAGAAGTCAATGCTGAGTTCTGCACTTCGGAAAAAAACGGAATCATTACATTGGGTGCGGACATATCACAATGTGCGAGTCCGCGCTGCTCCATTGCAGAACCTGTACCTGCAAGTGCTCTGGCAAGCTTCAGGCTTTCCTCCGCCGTCAGTTGCTTTTGATCACTGATCACATCGAACCAGGTCAAACCCTGCACCCATGGCATCAGTACCGCATACAACAGATCAGGATGTTCTCCAATAAGCGCTCCGTTTCTTTCCGGAGTGAGCACTTCACGCTTGCATACCTGCAGGCCTGGCAGTTCACTATATGGCTCCATATGCTCGGACTGATAGACCATCGCCGGGATACGAAATTTTGGAAAAAATACTTTTAGTGCTTTTGCCCCATGAATGGAACCACGGCGGGGAATTAATTGATAGACAATTCCTTGCCTTCCGGCTTGGGCATAAGCAAGACCCGGCGCAGCCGGATGCTGACCAATTGTATAGACAATATCATTAATTACCACTTCATCCCCGGGATTCGGTTGAAAAGACATGCTCATCCCTCTCATTCTTTATGTCATAGTTGCGGCAAAAACCGGGTGTTAATCCACCCGGTTTTTGCCGTAATTGTACAATCTTCAGCTTCTTGCCCGCATACATTCAGGGCGATATCAAACGCCGCATCGTCCTGACCTATGTAAAGCAGATTAACGAGATTGGTCTGCTGTACGGAATTTGTTCGCGATTGCTGAAAGCTCTACGCTAATGCTGTTCAATGTTTGAACAAAAGATTGCATTTGTTTACTTGCTTCTTGGAACTCCTGGAAGAAACGTTGCTTCGTCATACCTTCCCATTGTCCTTCCATGCTTGTGATGGATTGAGTCAATGAAGATACGATCTGCTGACTTTGTTCTCCACTTTGTTTAAATTGGTTGGAAACCTGATCTAGTTGTTCTGGGGTAACTAAAATACGTCCTGCCATTGTTAAATTCCTCCTTGATGTGTGCAATTATTTTGTTTGTCCAAATTGTACTATACAAGGATCACTCGGACAAAAGCCGAAGGACCTAATCCTAATTACCCCATTTTTAGCCTGTGAAACTTCAACTAACAGACTATTTACAATTTATTTTTTGTTCAGCTGCACTACATCTGTCAGGTAATCTATGAAACTACAGGTTCAGTGCCTCTTCTCTCTCGAAAAGAAGGGTCTCTGAATCTCCAGGCAACAGGCTCAGGCTGCATAGCCTGAACAAGTGTAGCTGGAGAACCATCAGGTGGAGCACTGTCCTGTATCCGATAGACAGCCGCCATAGCGGAGAGAGGGTCAGATACAACAGCCAAATCAGCAGCGTGAGCAGGCAGGATCTCCCCGCTTTGGCTGTTCTGTAGAACATTCAGCATATTGACCGCATTACCATAGGCCACATTAACATGACTCAGCACGGAACGATATTCCATGTCTGCTTGTTGGAATAACACTGCCTTGCGTCCAAGCTGTACACTTAAGTCCATCAAACGACGAAGGGCTTCCTCCCCCAGTCGTTTGCTGCGATTCCATTCGCTCATCACCGCTGCACGGGACTCAATATCCCAATCCAGCGAATGTATCGCTTGATCCAACACTGTCATTTTTTGCTGTATTTGCTCCGCTGCATACTGAATCTGCCTGCTCAGTGCCCGAAGCACATCCGGTTCCACACGAATGCGCATTTACCATCACCTTTCCTCTTCCCCTGCAGGCTGTTTAAGCCAGTCCAGCAGCATTTCGTGAAACTGTTCTTTTGTTGTCAGCGCTGCAACAAGCCAGTCATCCGAAGCCTTTGTACTCATCCGGAATAACCAGTTGGAGGCTGCACTGGCGGTAAATGCCGCCGATTGTGACTGCCAACCCTCCTGCCCCCATACAAGTAATCTAAGCTCTCCGTCAGATTGCTTGCCAACCAGACAACGTGCTAATGCTAAAGAACCTTCCGGATCATTTGTCTCCTGTGACAATTCCTCAGCCACGGTCTGTACTTCACAGCCTTTCAGTCCATTCATGACATCATAAAACTTCTTCTTGGAACACATCAATGCCGGTTTCTCCACTGGAGAATGACCACTCCACTTCATGCGTTCAATCAGAACATCAATAGCTTCACGAACATTCCCCAGATCACTTAGACGGAACGAATCAGGGACATCCAAAGCGCGGGCTACTTCAACAACCCGTTCATCCGTGCAGTGTATATAACTTTCATACGACTTGCCGCTAATCGTATAGCGGAGCCAGCATGCTCTGTCGGACAATCCGGCAATGGCTACTCTGGAAAAAACGGTTGGTGTCATGATCAGCTCATTGGTATCTTGATCCTGAATCAAGTAACCTTTGTCCAGCAAGGAGGTTTTGACACGCTCCCATTCCATGGCAATATCTTCTGCCATATAACCGCGGAACGGATCTTCCACGCCGAGCAATCGATCTGAACCGAGGATGCCAGCAAGGAAAAATAGTTCCTTAATCTGAAGCGTGACTACCTTTTGCATAGAATCACGAACCGTCAACATTATGAGCCACCTCCCCTCAAACTACAACATGCCATCGGTCACGAATTTCTGTAATCCAATTATTCATATTCCAGCCGCTATCGCACGGAACTGCACCTTTAACCCTGGAATATTTGCGTTTTATATAATAACCTTGACCCGGTGGCAGTACCTTCAGCCCACCTGTGGTCCCCCCGGATTCCGAATAAGGTATACGGAAGAACGAGAGATCATTAGGGTCTAAAGTCCCTAAGAGCAATCCGCTTTGAGACGCTTTTACATCACTTACCCAATCGGAACCGAACGTTGGGAAGTCTGCCGGAACTCCGGAGAGTATAACATGAATCCCCCGATCCCTGCCTTGACGAACAACAACTCCGAGCTGATCTTTTACAATAAAATCAGTGAGCTGTTTGGATAAGGTGTCCGCATCATCTATAACCAGCACGATTTCCGGCCCACCCGTAATTTCACCTCGTTTTAGAACTTCATCGTACAACTCCTGAATGACAGGCGCAAGCTGTTCTTCCCTCGATACATGTCCGCGGACATGGGGCAAACTGCTGATTTCACCCAAACCACCTGAGCCATACCTCATATCTACCGTGTATATATGCACATCCTCAGGTGAAGCATGATAGGCCAGTGACAACATCCAGGTTTGCAAGAAAGTCGTCTTACCGCCCTCCATTGGACTTGTCACCATAAAGTGCGGCCCTTCACGCAAATTAAGCTCAAACGGCTCCAAATCATCCGTAAGCAGACCTACAGGTACATTCACCGTTGAAGTCTCCCATACTTTACCGAATGAACCTGTACGAACAAGCAGGTCTTTGAGCATGATTTCTTCCGGTAGCGGTGCTATTTGCGGCGCCTCTTCCCCTGTCCATCCTTGACGAATTGCTGCAATTGTCCGCCGCAATGCGGATGAGCGTTCACCCTCATCCGCTCCGGAAGAAGGCAGCGCAGCCTGGAACATCAGTGGAGGGACTTGCCCCTTCACAAGACCTCGGCCAGGAGGCAGCTGGCTAGGAGCCTTGGAAGGACGTCCCACAGCATAATAGTAATCACTCGGATCAGACAACTCAAATGAAATAGCGTTCTGAATATTACTTCTGAATTTCTCAAAGATATCCGTGACCCGATTAGCGGTCAGCACAAAGGTAATACCTAAACTTCCACCTTCTCGCAGGATGGTCTCAAGCGATTCATTTTCATCGGGATAAGCATTGCGGAAGGACATGTATCCATCAATAACCACCACGATCTGTGGTACTGCTGCATGAGCCGTCCGGCGATAAGCCGAGATCGTTTTTACCCCAGCTTCCGAGATCATATCTTTGCGCTGTGCCGAAATTTTCAGAATATAACGGAACAACCGCTTGATTCGATCTTCCTCCTCAGCCATCATCACTCCGCCGATCTGCGGCAGACCCGCAAAATCTTTCATCATACGGCCCATATCAATAATGTATCCGTTCCATGGCTCTGTGCGCTCCGTACATGCAAGAGACATTAATAACGTCTGAACAAAGGTCGTTTTGCCAAGGCCCGGCATGCCGTACACGACAAGATGACCCTGATCCACAGGCAGTGCCAGGGGCAACTGACGCTGATTCGGCAGATCGTCCAGCATACCCACCAAAGGTTTGAGACCATTAGCGCCACCATCAAGCAGAGGTTCCCTTTTCTCCTTTTCCTGCCACTCCTGAAGACTATCCAGTTCCAGCGTCTCAGGCAACGGAGGCAGCCATGGTCCAGGTAAACGTTCTATTCCTGCATCTGTAGCTGCTTTGGCAACATAATCAATAAACACTTGCAGCTGCTTCGGCACATCCTCTCCCTTGAGAACAGCTCTTCGCTCTCCCGTCAGCAGAGGCTCACGTTTCCCGTTCAGGCGCACTTCCATCACAGGCAGCACCGTTGTTGAATCCTCCTGCTGGTTATAAGGTGCACCACTCCAGGCAAATTGCATTTCTTCAAAAACTTCGTCACTTCCGACCTGAAAATAACCTCGACCCGGCTTGGTGATCCAGGCAGCATTCGGAATTTTAATCATATCTCTGCTGTCTCCCTCACTCTGTACACGAAGACAGATGCGGAAACGGGAGTTACTCCATATTTTATCATCGACGACGCCCGCAGGCTTTTGTGTTGCCAGAATAAGGTGAACGCCGAGCGTTCGGCCGATCGCTGCGATGCTGATCAACTCATCCATAAATTCCGGTTGGTCGCGTTTCAGTTGAGCGAACTCATCAATGATAATAACGAGATGTGGCAGTGGTTGTTCATGTCTGGAACGCAAAATTTTATAATACTCATCAATATGCTGCAGGTTGCCTGCATCATTTAGAATTTTCTGTCTTCTGACCAGTTCTGCTCGAAGCGAAACATTGGCCCGCTCAATCAAATTGCCATCCAGATTCGTAATGGTACCTACGACATGTGGCAGATCAACAAAGGTGTTGGACATGCCCCCGCCCTTGTAATCGATCAGCATGAAAGCCAGATCATGCGGATGGAACTCGGCAGCCAGTGAAGCAACGATAGACTGGATGACCTCACTTTTACCCGAACCGGTTGTACCCGCAATCAGACCATGCGGCCCATGCCCTTGCCGTTCAATTTTGTCGTGCAAATTAATGGAGATTTTTTTACCACCAGCTCTTACCCCCATGGGTACAGGCAATGTATCCGGATATCTGGTTTGTCCCCAGCGAGATACCACGTCCAGATCCTCCACATGTGAAGTGCTGAGCATATCGAATAACGGGAGCACTTGCGGAATCTCTGAAGCGGAGGAACGTTTCAGGCGAATCGGTGACATATAACGGGATAGAGCTTCTGCCATCTCCTTGGAGATCACATCCGGCTTATACGTTTGTGAGATGACATCCGCATCTTCCGTCTTTTTAATGTAGACTCCTTTGTCTTTGGACGCCTCCATAATTAATTGACAGTGCATGGGCAGTGATTGCTTACGATTCGCCAGTACAATCGTGCATACATCAATCTCTTGCGCAGCCTCCAGTAGCAAAGGAAGTAAAGGTTCTTCTTCAATTAGCTGAGTGTCCGAAAGAATAACAACATAACAAGGAGTTTGCACCGCTTTTTTGTAGCGCTCTTCCTTATTATTACGACGGCGGTTCAACACGGAAAACAAGCTGTCCGCCAATTGATGCGCACTGCTGTGCCTGTCGGCCATATAACGCTGTCCCTGATCCTCATCCCAGATATGAGGCAACCAGCGGAGCCATTCCCACTCCTTGGTATCCTTTTCTTCATAAAATGCAGCAAGCTTCAGTTCATCCGGTGAGTGTCTTACCGTGAGTTGAGAGACAATAACTCGTAGGGAAGCCATCACTTCTTCCCGCTCACCCACAAGTCCCATTACCTTGGATTCGAACAGAGGCAGGGTTATCGTAGCATCGGGGACCGTCTGAAATTCAGCAGCAAGTCCATGAGCAGCCTCAATCAATTCATCCTTCTCATAGCCATCAATGCGTGGAACCTGGAGTTTGATACGAAACGGAATTTCTCCTGTCCCCACACGCACCTGTAAAAAATCTTCATCTTCCGGAGAACGCTCCCAGAGGGAGCTATGCCGGTTCTTTACAACCTGCAGGCATACAGACGGATCACCATGAATCTCATGCAGGCTTTTCACCTGCTCAGCCTGTGCTTCCTTCAGCTCCTCACGATGTTTATCCAGCTGTGCGAGATACATCGCTTTGCGTTCCTCAATCTTTTTGCGATACGATTTCTTATTGCTTAGATATACAAAGAACGGGATGGTATATGATGTAAGCATCATCATAACCGTCATCATCTGGAACATCATATAATTGCTGTTATTCATTTTGCCAGTCATATTGATGTATACGTAGAAACCGATGCTGACCATCGTCATCATAACGGGAACAACAATTGAAATCATGGAAAACGTAGGTTTGTTCGGTTCTGCAGGTGGCCTGAGGATTTCGAGGCTTTCTTCCTTCAAAACCGGTGTCATTCTCGGAGAACGCTGATATAACACATTCACGAAGAAAAGACCTCCTTTTAATTGTTCAATTAATGATACGCTGTATAACCTTATTCGTTGCTCTCCTGCTGAAATAACGAACGTCTTCCGTAGATCGGCGCCTCTTCAGAAGTCGTTGAAAATGCGCGTTGTACACGCACACAGCTTCCCTGGCGAAGCCCTGTCTCCATTAACTGCTGAGCGTTATGAGGAGTAAACCACAGTCCCTCCGGAAATTTAGCCTCCAATATATACTGAATGCCATCTCCAGGTGCCTGTCCGAATATTCGCACACCGAGTAATGTCTTTAGATGTTCAACGGTGCATTCATCCGGAACCTCAATGTCGAACCATTCGTCTTCCTCCCTGCCGGAATACACGGTTAGAATCATGTGAATCCCTCCCAAGGTCTCATATGTAAATTGTCCTAATGTCAGATTAAATCAAAAAAATGCGAGTGAAACGGTATTCCATCCTATTTTCTTATATAAAACCCTTGTTTGCAACGCATTCGCTGTAATTTTGTTACATATGACCCACGTATACATCAAAATATCGTCCATTAGACTCAGAACTTTCGTGTCATAATTCAATTTAAAATTTGCCACGATGCGAAAATTTCATTCCATTTCCCATTTAATAGAAAAATAAAACGGATAATTCGGGACTTTTATTGCTTCGTCCACAATTGAATTGTGAACACTTTTCAAACTTTATCCACCTTTATGTTTTCATAAGCTGATTTTAAGGTAATTTTAAGCATTGGTATTTAATATTACCTGTATGAAATAACTCCCGTGAGGTGATTTCAAGTGAGAACTCTAATAACTTTTCAAGACAAATCAATTCCTGTATATTTCAATCAAGAAAACAAACAGCCTGTGCAAAAAACATTAAGATTGCTTAGCAGTGCTCTTGAGCATAAGATCAGTAACGGTAAACGCGCTTTGCAAAAATGTCTGCGCTCTTTGATTAGTATTGAAATTGTTGGCGGCGAAGCTATTCTTCACAGCCGCAGTGAAAATGACTCTCTTGCTCTATCGTTATATTGAAGAAGAGCCCATTTTCCAGCGTTTATGCGTTACCATGAAAAAGGAAGCTTCCCTCCTGGGACAAGCTTCCTTTTTCATGTTCTTTTACACCCAGTTATCATTAGAGGAGAACTACCTTCGCCATAGCTCCCCTCATGTGACTGATTGCTTTACGAATTCTGCATTACTGCAACTTCTCCAGCACATAGGACGCATCATGCTCTTCCGCAATCTCGGCTTTGCGAATACGAATGACAAACAATCTAACCAGATTGGCACGTGTATGTTCTTCCTGACAGGTATTTAATTTCCTCAAAATAAAGCGGTCAATGGACATGAGTTCCAAGCCCCTTTGCCATGATATTTACGGAGAATTTCATTCCGTGTATCCATAAATAACCAGAAGAAGACTTGCCCAAACAGTTTTTCATTCGATTGTGAGCCGTATTTTCATCCGTTGTAAAATGATGCAAAAACCTCTCCTCACAGTGTTGAGACGAACTTCACGCACCACCTGTCGCTTCATTCCGAACTGACTCGGATTAGCAAATGACTACATCTCTCCATTCATGCATATTCGACTTATTTCACGCCCGGATAATCCCGAAATTAATGTTGTAAACTAATCCAGCGTGTACGTGTAAACTTATCAATCGCCCAGTCTCCGCCAAAACGACCGATGCCAGATGATTTCTCTCCACCAAACATGACATGAGCCTCACTATGTTGGTTCTCTGCTAAAGTCATTACGTACGCCTCCGATCTTAAGATTCGAATGTACATATATAAAGAATGTCTCATTCATTAACCTGGTTCGAAGTTAGACAAACGGTTAGCGCAACCTCAATGCGGCTCAGATTTGGACAATATGCCAATCATTTGGACTAAACTATGATGAAAAGAAGTCAGGTCAGACCAACCATAGGCGACCTCTGCCAGATCTATATTTCCAACACGAACCCACTTTGTATCGACAGGAATGCCCCCCAATTTTTCATAAAAACGGCACGCCGGATTTTGCTCCAGAGCCCAAATGATCATACTCCGCATCTGGCATGTCTTGAGGTGATGAACTACCTGTTTGACGAGTTGTCTGCCAATTCCAGACTTCTGATAAGAATGCAACAAATAAATGGCGTACAGCTCGCCATCATAGGGTAACGCTTCGCGTTCCTTACCTCCGCAGGCAAAACCGACAATCTTCCCATCCTGATCCTCAGCGACGATCAAAATCTGATCTTTTTCGCTAGATTGTAACTGCTGCTCCCACTGGGATAATCGGGATTCTGTAGTCAAATGATCCAAAACATCATCTGGCACGATTCCCCGGTATGTTGTTTTCCAGCTCTCTGTATGTACATATGCGATCCCTTGTGCGTCCCCTTCACGCGCCAGTCTAATTCGCATCATTTTCTACTCCCTTTCTTTTGAGCTGAATTCTTTTCACATTAAATAGTCTATATAAGTTGAACTAAAGATTTTACACAGTCCACTCCGATGACAGAATAACCTTGAGGGTAGCTGGTATCCCCAGATTTTTTTGGATTCACTTTCACTATCACTATTAAAGAAGCACAATCCGACCTAAGGCCGGATTGTAACTCGTGTTCCCACAGATACTTTGGAGGACAAATTCAGCACATCCGAATTGTACATGCGTATACAGCCATGCGATACGGATTTGCCGATTGACCATGGTTCATTGGTTCCATGAATACCGTAATGCGGTTTGGACAAACCCATCCAGAGCACACCAAAAGGTCCTCCTGGATTCTCTTGTTTGTTGATAATAGTAAATTCACCGTTTGGAGTACCGGTAAGCATCTTGCCTATGGCTACGGGATACCCCTTCACGACTTGATCTCCATCCAGTAGATATAACATATGGTCAGACAAATCCACGATTATTCTGTAATTCGGCATCACGACATCCCTCCTGCCTTATCCTATGCAAGACAATTGCGGATGCCCCGCCTCAACTCAGTCCTGTTCCCAATCCTTGCCCCGCTTTGCATGCTTCAGCTTACGTGATTTGACCGGTTTGCTTGAAGCTGTACGTTTTCTCGAAGCCACCTCTTCCTTGCGCCGCTGATATTGCAATTCCTTCTGCATCTTGAGGAAATTATTCAACCTTTTCTCATCCAGTTCACCGTTTTCAATAGCCTCTTTAACTGCACAGCCATCTTCCTTCGTATGACTGCAGTCCATAAATCTGCACGCACCAGACAACTCTTCAATTTCTCCAAAAGCTTGGGAAAGGCCTTCTTCTCCCTCGTCCCAGAGATGAAGTTCGCGCATACCCGGCGTATCGATCAAGACAGCTCCCTGCGGTAATACAAACATTTCCCGGTGTGTCGTTGTGTGTCTTCCGCGGCTGTCTCCTTCACGAACGGATTGTGTAGCCTGCACATCCTTACCCATCATCCAGTTAACCAGTGTAGACTTACCACTTCCGGAAGAACCCGTGAGCGCTACGGTTACCCCAGGTTTCAAATAAGTTTCCAGAAGTTCTTTCCCTTGTCCTTCCACCGCCGAGATTGCCAGTACCTCCACGCCTGGTGCTATACCCTCTACCTCACTGATTCGTTCCTGCACTTCGTCACAGAGATCTCTTTTACTCAGAACAATGACGGGTCTAACGCCCCCATTCCAAGCCATCAACACATATCTTTCAAGTCTTCTAAGGTTAAAATCATAATTAAGCGCTGTAACGATCAGAAGTGTATCTACGTTCGCAGCAATGAGCTGTTCTTTCGTTACAGGTCCAGCCGCCTGTCTGGACACACGACTTTGACGTGGCAACAGATGATGAATGATCACTTCCCCACCTGACTCACGTGTCACGACTACCCAATCGCCTACAGCTGGTGCCAGTCCAGTCTCCAAACTATCATGCCGAAGTTTTCCTGACACTTTGCCCCAGCATTCTCCGTCAACTGTAATTAGACGCAGCATATGCCCGTGATCCGCAATAATTCGGGCAGGTTGTCTGGATTCCGATCCCCATTGTTCCTCAGACCACCGCTTCTCCCAGGACGCAGACCAGCCATAGTTTTCGATACTCTTCTTTTCAATTCGTTGATTTAAAATAAATATTCCTCCCAGATGGTTATCTCACTTTTTTCGTTTCATTCTTGCGTCTACGACTTCTTCCAACATCTCCGATTACAGATCTAAACAAAAAAACCACAAGGTTGTTTACACCCGTGGAAATACGTAGTTACACGAATAAAAGAAAGTTTTCAGAGCAAGTTGAATAACGATTATTTACCCATCCGTTATGCAAATGTCCTGAATCTTCCCCTTACAGGCATACAAAAAAGCCACGGGAAACGTCACCCGTGGCGTTGTCTGAAGGTATACTCATCATTCGCCAAGACTGGATATCTCTATCCAGCTATAGCAAAATTGATAAACCTTGATCCGTTCCGGAGACGCTGTTCCTATTCAATTCCACGTATACTGCCGTTAGATTTGTCATTAACATCGCCTCCCTTGTAGAATATGCCATCATGTTACACAGTCTGCTTCGCGTTTGTCAAGCCCATTCTTTTTTTGCTGCTGTACTCTCTTTATTTGACCTGATCCCATCTCGCCCACATTTCTCGAGGATTCAATTCATACACTCCGTCTTCCCGATACATAAACTGATGCATAACAAACTCCCGACGAAGGGTTGCGAAGTCCTCATGATAGTTCTGAATAAACGTATTGATTTCTTTCTCGCTGTATTTGCGTCCAAACTCTAATTGCTCCACCAAATATTCAAGCACAACCAGCTTTTTCTTATACTGTGCAGGAATCTGACGCAGCCGGCCATCTTTGGAGAAAAAGTTTCTCATGATGGACGTT
Organism: Paenibacillus amylolyticus; assembly: GCF_051136285.1. GTDB lineage: Bacteria > Bacillota > Bacilli > Paenibacillales > Paenibacillaceae > Paenibacillus > Paenibacillus amylolyticus_F. The sequence goes on from NZ_CP194938.1 coordinate 1,140,170, forward strand.
TTAAGGGTCTCATTCACATCTGTCATCTCAGGCTTCTCCTTTCTTTTGAATATAAAATCAACCGAAGCCTGGGCATGTTCACGAATAAAATAAGGGTTCAATGTAAAATAAACCGTATTTTTCTCTCGCCGCTCCTGAATGAGTGCAGCTTCTCTCAGCTTCGCAGCATGATGTGTCACCGTCGGCTGCGACAGATTGAGTCGTTCCGCCAGCCCTTGTCCATTCAGTTCTCCTTCCGAGAGCAGCAACAACATCCGAAGCCGGGTTGGATCGGCCAAAGCTTTGTGATAGGCCACAATTTTCTCCAGTTGCATCGTTATACACCTCAATCAATATTAGATGATCATCTAATTAGATATTAGCCTTTCCTCTTTGGGAAGTCAATCAAATTAAAAGTTTGAATTTTTATCACATTGCAGTCCGCGTCAGAACTGGCATTGAAGTGTTATTTACGGTAGGATTATATTGCTTGTATGAAGGAGGATTAAGAACATGGAAGATGTCATTATTATTGGCGGAGGCCCATGCGGTCTATCTGCAGCCATTGAATGTGAGCGGGTAGGATTGTCCGCTGTCATTATTGAGAAACACAATATCGTACAATCCATCTATCTGTATCCAACGCACATGCAGTTTTTCAGTACTGCTGAGCTGCTTGAGATTGGAAACGTGCCGTTCAGCTCCCCGAACGAAAAGCCGTTTCGTTATGAAGCATTAGCCTATTATCGCAAAGTAGCCGAACATTTCGGCCTGCGTGTTCATAATTATGAGGAAGCCCGTGAGATCCAGCGTAAAGAAGACAACACTTTCGAGGTACATACGGTGAATCGGCGTGGTGAAGTCATTATTCATAAAGGCCGCCATGTCGTCGTAGCTACTGGCTACTTTGATCACCCGAATTACCTTGGCATCCCTGGTGAAGACAAGGATAAAGTGACTCATTATTTCCGCGAAGCTCATCCGTACACCCGCACACGTGTAGCCATCATCGGCGGAAGTAATTCAGCTGTCGATGCCGCTATGGAGCTTGTTCGGGTAGGTGCTCATATTGATATGGTCTACCGCGGCACGGGTCTGTCGGAGCATATCAAACCTTGGGTTCGTCCGTTATTCGAAAGTATGGTTCAGAAAAATCACATTACGTTGCATCTTGGCTCCCGTGTCAACGAAATTCTGGATGATTCGATCCGTATTGTTCATACAGACGGCTCTGAGACTGAACTGGAGAATGACTTTGTGCTCGCCATGACCGGCTTCAGACCAGACCGTCAGTTATTAACTTCCATTGGTGCACAGATGTCTGAAGATATGGATAAGCCATTATACAATCCACAGACAATGGAAAGCAGTGTGCCTGGCATCTACGTGGGCGGTGTTATCGCTTCCGGGCGTAATGCCAATGAAGTATTTATCGAGTCAGGCCGCTGGCATGGACGATACATTGCCGAACATATTGTTAGCAAAACAGAAGATCTGAACGGCAAAAATTACGCTAAGTCTGAGGAGCAATGAAGTCGATGGACATGACCTCCCTCCTGTTGCTTGTGTTTGCGGCGCTTGGCATCATTAGCAGTAATACACCGGTAACTGTCGCGATGGTATTTCTGTTGCTGCTTCGTGTGCTGAATGTGAATCAAGCCTTTCCGTGGCTTGAAAAATATGGGCTCACACTTGGCATCATCATTCTGACGATTGGCGTAATGGCTCCTCTCGCCAGCGGTAAGATGAGTCTGCAGACCATCGGTGAATCGTTCCTGCACTGGAAGTCACTGCTCGCGATCGGAGTTGGTCTGCTTGTCGCTTATCTAGGTGGACGCGGGGCTTCACTGATGACTACACAGCCAACGGTTGTAGCAGGCCTCTTGATCGGTACCGTTCTTGGTGTTGCCTTGTTCAAAGGTGTTCCTGTTGGCCCTTTGATTGCGGCGGGTATCCTGTCCCTGCTTTTAGGCAAATCCTGATCTGCACAGGAAGTATGTATGCCTTTGCAAATTGGCTGTATTCCCCACTGTTGTGTGCTATACTTCTATTCATGCAATCCGGTACATGCATCTGCAACAGGCAATGAGCATCTTTCTTTTATTGTCAGATGAATTCATTCAGCACTTCACGACGTTTATCGTCCTCAGGAGGATTCAGGAACCATGTCACGTCCCTTTGTTACCGAAGCCGTGATGGTGGCCATCTACGGTCAATTACTTTCGCCGCCGGCGCCAGTAGAATATATTGTTCCTTACACCACCATCCTTGAACTATACGAATTTCAGAGCAGTGCTGATCCCATGATGGATAATCCCACAGATGACCAGCACGTTAAAACCAAAATCAATGAATTGATCTCCTACTTTGAGGAGCCGTTGAATAAGAAAAAGATTGAACGTGCCTTGGCTGTCCCGTGGGCAAAAAGCCCTTCTATCCTGTTTGGAGATCAAGCCTCCATTACAATTGTTAACGCGATGGATACCGCCCAATATGGAGAGTATTTTGACCCGATCGAGACAGAGCTGATCCTCACATCACAGCGTCTGGGTATTCCGATCCTGACCGATCAAGTGGAACTCATTGCCCGAATCATTGAGTCAGAATCACCCGTACAGGTGTTTGATATTGATGATTTCGATTTTGCCATGGACGATGAGCCACTGGATCAGGTATAATCCTTGGAACACATATACGCAAAAATATCAAAAGACCTCGACTTCCACTATGTAGTGGCAGTTGAGGTCTTTTTTTGGGTTTACACGATTCAGTTGCATATTGTACACACCGTAGTTTCACAATGCGTTCACCAAAATATGAACTGAAGTTCCATCCTGTCACTTCAGTATTCGTTCGTGCTGCTCCGAGGAGAAGTATATCGAGCGTTTATTTACAAATATCACAAAATTACTTCAAGCCGGACTGTTCCAGTAGCGTTTGGCTAATGTTATTCATTGGAGGCAGTGCGTTCGAATCAAAAAACTTCAAACCAGCATCGCTGTTTACACGCGCTTCCACAAGATTATCCTGAATAATTCGGGCTTTGAACAAGGCGATGACATAGTATTCCTCATCCCCGTTCGCATGCACTTTCCGCAATTCCGGGCCAGAGTACAACGCTTCAAAACTCATCAGCTCTGTTGTCCACCCGGTCTCTTCCCAAAGTTCACGATGCGCTGCCTCTTCGATGGTCTCACCAGGGCGCATCTCTCCAACAGGCAATCGCCAATGCCCCTGTTCGGCATGTTGGATGAGTAGTAGCTTACCCTGTTCGTTCGCGGCCATCACGGCCGCTTTCACCATTATATTCGCACGTTTGGCAATATATTGGCCTATATCCCGCGCTGGCAGATCCACTCCTCATCCCTCCCTCTTCAAAAAGATGGTGCTACGAACCCTAACTAGCTCCAGTCACGATGCTCCCTAACCAAGCCTGACTTTATGATTCCAGCTGCTAACGATCACCAGAGAGCTTATTTACGCTCAAACCGAGGAAAAAACAAAACATCACTTTCACAGGAAATAAGGTCTGTACGGATCGTTAGAATGCAGAATAGCTGAAAAACGAGCAAATAGCGCTTCCTGTGATCGTTAGAATGTAATGAGCAGCGCATAGACAATGATGGATTCGCCATCTAGTGGTGTGTATTAATCGGTTTGTTAATCGGTTTGTTGATCTGTGTATTGAACGGTATATTCAGTTGCGCACTCATCTGCATGTTCGTTGTTTCAAGTGTATGAAGTTTGAATATTAGCTAGTGTTAACTACACTTCAGTGTAACGATATTCAATATCCTGGCCTTCATCGACGACATCAACATGTAGCTGATGCCCTTTCAGATACCAGTAGTCGTGATCTTCCATAAAGAACTGGATACCGGATACTTCCGTTTGATCCGCAGGATGTCTAGGTTTTTCAACGGCGATTCCCAATGAAAAACCCGGATGAAGACCTCCACCAGAACTGTAACGGGCAAAAAAGCGGATGCTGTCTCCCTCATTCAGGTTCAATTCTTCTTTGTACCAGCGAGCAGCTTGATCGGATACATGTATGGTACTCATATGATGTCAGCTCCTTTTGTATATATATGTTACATCATATCGCTAGAGCGTCTTAAACACAAACCATGCTAATCATACATACGCTTATGATATTGTGAAAAATGTTTGACAGATTGTAAAATCCGGTGGTAAGATGCAAACATGCGAGGTTTACATTGCATTTATTTCCATTAACAAGAAAGGGTGATTACGGTGTTTAAAAGACATAAGTTGGTTCACATTCATACACAATTAAATACCGGAGTATCCCCGAAATCATTTTTCCGTTCATAAGACAGCACTTCAGGTGTCTCTTTTTTATCAGACCCCTGCCTAGTTTGCACACAATATCTTATGTACGGCGGCGGCTCTGCTCTCGGAGTCCATGCTGCCGTATGAAGAACCAAGACATACCGCCTGCGTGCGGTGTGTCTTTTTTTGTGAGCATTTATAGCCAAACTGAGCGAAAATCTGCATTTCTTGGACATTGAAAGGAAGGGATAACACTTGTTCTCTGTACTTAAAAACCTGGCCTGGTTCTTCAGGCTGGAACGCAAAAGATACCTCATTGGTGTCATTTTGCTCATCCTTGTGGGCATTGCTGAACTGCTGCCCCCACGCCTTTTGGGGAACGCCATCGATGAGATCGTGCGCGGCTCCATTACAAGCGCTTCATTAACGCTTTACATTGCACTTATTCTTGGCACGGTCATCATTATCTATCTGACAACGTACATATGGATGCACAGATTATTCGGCGGAGCCAATCTTGTAGAACGCTTGTTGCGCTCCCGCTTCATGGATCATTTGCTGCGGATGACACCGCCCTTTTTTGAAAAAAACAGAACCGGTGATCTCATGGCTCGTGCCACCAATGATCTTCGTTCCATTGCTACGACTGCCGGTTTCGGCATGCTCACCTTAACAGACTCAACAGCATTTCTCTTAACTGTACTGTTCGCCATGGGTTTCCTCGTCAGTTGGAAGCTAACCTTGGCTGCGATTCTGCCCCTGCCTTTTATCGCCATCGCCATGATGATCTATGGTAAAGCTGTGCATCAACGTTATACATTGGCACAGGATGCATTCGGTGATATGAATGATCAGGTGTTAGAGTCCATTGCAGGCATCCGAGTTGTACGCGCATACGTTCAGGAGCGTCTGGACGAGAAACGATTTGCCGACGTTACAGAAGATGTATATCGCAAAAACCTCGCAGTTGCCCGGATGGATGCCTTGTTCGAACCAACCATTCGACTATTCGTAGGCCTAAGTTATGTCATTGCACTGGCCTATGGTATTTATCTTGTATTCCACAATGAAATCACCCTGGGAGACCTCGTATCGTTTAACATGTATCTGGGGATGATGATCTGGCCGATGTTTGCCATCGGCGAATTAATTAATCTGATGCAGCGTGGTAGCGCCTCCCTGGATCGGGTGAACGAAACGTTATCGGTTGAACCCGCTGTTCAGGATAAAGAAAACCCTGTTCACATTACGCAGCCAGACGAAATTTCAATGAAAGATGTGACTTTCCGGTATCCGAGCTCCACTGTAGATAATCTCAGTCATATCAACGTTACACTACAGCGTGGGCAGACACTTGGCATTGTAGGACGTACGGGAAGCGGAAAATCTACACTGCTGAAACAGCTACTTCATGAATATCCTGCTGGTTCAGGTACACTGAGTATTTCGGGACATTCGATCGAAGATATTGCGAAGGATGACTTGCACAGCTGGATTGGATATGTGCCGCAGGAGCAAGTGTTGTTCTCCAAATCGGTTCGTCAGAACATTCAATACGGTAAGCCGGATGCGTCTGATGATGTCATTATGGAAGCCATTCGAACGGCCGCATTTGACGGTGATCTCGGAACATTGTCTGACGGCCTCGATACACTCGTAGGTGAGAAGGGTATCGCCCTGTCCGGTGGACAGAAACAGCGGGTATCCCTGGCTCGGGCCTTTATCGCTGATCCGGATATCCTCATTCTGGATGATGCCTTATCCGCCGTTGACGCTCGTACAGAAGCCAAAATCATCGAAAATATCCGCAACAAACGCTCAGGTAAAACAACATTGATCTCGACGCATCGCCTGTCCGCCATTGAACACGCAGATCGGATCATCGTGCTGGAGCACGGTAAAATTACGGAAGAAGGCACTCACCAGGAACTACTCGCCAAGAACGGCTGGTACCGTGAACAATATGAACGGCAGCAGGTGGAGTCCAATCTGTCCACGTAGGAGGTTAACTCATTGAAGTCCAATACAGGTAAAAGGCTGCTGGAATATGCCTTGAAAGCCAAAGGTACATTCATCGCTGCCTTGATCATGTTGACGATTGGTGTTGCGGCTGAACTCGCCGGGCCCTTTATCGCCAAATCCATGATTGATAATCATTTGCTCGCCATTGAGCAGCCGTTTTATGAGACAGCCACTTCGAATGAAGCAGCGGTCTACCAAGGAAAAAACTATAAACGCGAAGGATTGTTTGCACCAGATGAAACAAAAGGAGCCGAGGTCCGGGTATTGCAAGCTGGCAAAAGCTTTTATTTCGTTAACGAGCCGGTCAGTGCTCCAGAAGGTGACCGTTCGTATACAAACGGAACCTTGACGGTAACTCGCGCGGGTGAAGTCACTGGGCAATACGCGGCTGTACCGCTGTCTGCCGGCGAACTCTTTGCCTTTTACAAACCTGAGATGCCAAGCATCTATCAATTGATTGTGTATTATCTGATCTTTCTTGTGATCTCCGTTATTATGGAGTTCGGTAAAACCTTCTGGCTGCAATCTTCTGCCAACAAGGTTATCCAGTGGCTTCGCAATGATGTGTATGCGCACATTCAGCGGCTACCAGTGAACTTTTTTGATAACCTGCCCGCAGGTAAAGTCGTATCCCGGGTCACCAATGATACCGAGGCGGTTAAAGATCTGTTTGTTGCCGTGCTGTCCAACTTTTTCTCTGGCATTATTACGATTACAGGGGTATACGTTGCTCTATTCATCCTCGATATTCGCCTGGGTCTGATTTCCCTGTTCGTTGTGCCAATGCTCATTGCATGGATTGTGCTGTATCGCAAGTTCGCTACTCGTTACAACACGATCATCCGCTCGCGGCTGAGTGAGATTAATGCGATCATTAATGAATCCATTCAGGGCATGTCCATCATTCGAGTGTTCCGCCGTCAGAAACAAACCCGGCAAGAATTCGAAGAGCTGAATGAAGACTATATGAAACATCAGAACAAGATGCTGAATCTGAACGCATTCACCTCACATAACCTGGTGAATGTGCTGCGGAATATCGCCTTTGCCGTTGTTCTGTGGTACTTTGGGTCAGGTACAATAACCGGCACAAGTATTATTTCACTTGGTGTGTTATATGCCTTTGTTGATGTTCTGGGACGTTTGTTCCAACCCATTATCGGTATGGTGAACCAGCTCGCAAACCTGGATTCCTCTCTTGTCTCCGCTGGCCGTGTATTTGAGCTAATGGATGAGAAAGGAGAACCGGTTACAGACGGATCGATGCCGAGATACAAAGGAAATGTAGTGTTTGACGATGTGTCGTTTGCTTATAAAAAAGATTATGTGCTGAACAATATTTCGTTCAAAGCATCACAAGGTCAGACAGTAGCCCTGGTCGGTCACACTGGTTCAGGTAAAAGCTCGATCATTAACTTGCTGTTCCGGTTCTATGATCCGCAAAAAGGTAAAATTACAATTGACGGACAACATGTCACAGAGCTACCTAAACAGTGGATTCGGGAGCATATGGGCATTGTGTTGCAAGACCCTTATCTCTTCACAGGTACGATTGCTTCCAACGTCAGTCTGGGTGATGAAAAAATCTCCCGGGAACGCATTGAGCAAGCCTTGCGTGATGTTGGGGCAGAGCGTATTCTGGCCCATCTGCCACAAGGCTTTGACGAGCCGGTTGTTGAGAAAGGTAGCACGTTATCTGCCGGACAGCGGCAGTTAATTTCTTTTGCCCGAGCACTCGCCTTTGATCCAGCGATCCTCATTCTGGACGAAGCGACCGCCAATATTGATACCGAAACGGAAGCACTGATTCAAAACGCACTGGAGGTCCTCAAAAAAGGACGCACCACCTTTATCATTGCTCACCGTCTGTCAACGATTCGCTCCGCAGATCAAATTCTCGTTCTGCATCGTGGAAGAATTGTGGAGCAGGGCGCACATGAGGAGCTGATGGCACTGAAAGGTCGTTACTATCAGATGTATCAGTTACAACAGGGGGCTCAAGGAGAAACATCTAACGATGATTCCGCCCGTTCAACAGAATCCTTCAGCGCAGCTACTTCATCGCTCGCAGGCGGAAATGCTTAACCCTGTTTGAATCTAATTTGATTCAACAAATGTTACGCAACAGATATATTATTTTCAGCCACATATCCAACACATAAAACCCGCTCTGTGCAGCAGCCTTCCGGTTACTGTCAAAGCGGGTTTTATTATAATCTACGGACTCCTCTTTAAAGTTTAATTTCAGCCTCTCAGTTCAACATTTATATATACGTTGGACGGGATGACTGGTTCTCATGCGTCCTCATCCAGTTTCCGTTCTTGTAGACTTCCCGCATGCATTCGTTCCAAAGCAGCCCTTGCCGCTGCAGACTCATCATTTAATCCCAATGCTGCGATCCAGGCAGTTATATAATGCTGGAGCGTCATCTCCAGTTCCTGTGCACGTTCTTTGAAATCATCCAATTCCTTGATCATACGTGTCCGACCTTCCGGACTGAAGGTTTCATGAATGCGTTCCTTGAAATAATGATGCACGATCCGATTCCGTTGCTGCCATAATTCATTCAATTGGTTTGTTTCTTCTTCCGAAAACGGAAAATGATGGCGTGCTTCATGAATGAGTTGTCCCAGTGAACTGCTCATTTTCCGCTCATACAATTCCTCCAGATCTTCTTCGGATACGACCTTGCCCTGCGATATTTTAGTTAACAAAATTAGATTAACAAGTTGCTGTTCCAGCGCCTGTCCATAATATACGGCCAAGCCGTAATAGGCAAACAGTTCCTTGGAGTGTTCGCTGTCCAGCATGAAATCATTCTGGAAATCCGTGTTATGCATATGCGAGCGCTCCTTTCCATCCGTGCACCTTGACTGTTTATTATGCCTCTATCGTAACCAAACCGCAAACAACATTCAAGTTGCCGGAAAGGGCGGCGTCTAACTTCGGATTTTCTTAGGGTGTATCATACCCAAACGAACACTCGGCAATAATACTAAGCAATCGATTACATCCGTTCTGGAGCATGCACACCCAGTAAGGACAAGTTATAAGCCAGACGTTCGGCGGTGTATTTTGCCAGCTTCACCCGAAAAGCTTTGATGTCAGCTGGTGCGTCCGCAATCCGTTCGGCGTGATAGAAGCGGTTAAAAGCCTGTGCAACGTCAATCGTGTACTTTGCAATGACCGAAGGTTCGTTGCGAAGCACTGCTTTTTCCAGATAGGACGGATAGTCACTAAGTAACTTCAACAATGCCCACGACGTATTTCCGACAACAGCCGCTGGATGGTTATTCATACTTTCCTGTTCCTCACTCAACACATTGGCGGCTTTGGCCAGCACACTTTGAATCCGGGCATGGGTATATTGCACATAAGGCCCGGTCTCTCCTTCGAAACTCACCGCATCTTCCAGCGAAAAATCGATATCGTTCATCCGGTTGTTACGTAGATCACCAAAGACAATAGCCCCCACACCAACGGCTTCAGCGACTTGCTCTGCTTGTTCCAGATTCGGATTTTTTTCCTGTATAATCTGTAAGGCACGAGCGACTGCTTCATCTAATACTTCCTGCAAAAAGACAACCTTCCCTCGACGTGTGGACATCTTCCTTCCCTCGAAACGCATCAAACCAAACGGAATGTGCTCACAATTCGCTGCCCAGTCATAGCCCATCTTGGACAATACCGTAAACACCTGATGGAAATGTAGCTTTTGCTCCCCACCAACGACGTATAGCAACCGTTCTGCCCGCATCACATCATGACGATAGAGCGCTGTTGCTAAATCCCGGGTTGGGTAGATTGTAGTTCCATCCTTTTTGATGATCAGACATGGCGGCATGTTCTCCTCATCCAACCGTACAACGAGCGCACCCTCACTTTCCTCCAGCAGCCTTTTGGCTTGAAGCTCCTCGACAACTGCGCCCATTTTGTCATTATAAAAGCTCTCACCCAGCGTATGATCAAAATCTACATTCAAACGTTCATACATCCGGTTGAACTCCTGCATACTCACATTTACAAAGAAAGCCCATAACTGCTGTGCTTCCTCATCTCCCTGCTCCAGCTTGCGGAACCAGTCCCTTGCCTCGATCTCCAGAGACGGATCTTGCTCTGCTTCATCATGGAAACGAACATATAGCTCAAGAGAATTACGGATGGGATCTGCTTGCAGCGCTTCTTCATTTCCCCACCGTTTATATGCCGCGATTTGTTTGCCAAACTGAGTCCCCCAGTCCCCCAGGTGATTCACACTGATGGAGGTGTAACCCGCTTCGTTATAAAGACGATACAATGCAGCACCAATGACAGTGGACCGCAAATGTCCAATGCCAAAAGGTTTGGCGATGTTAGGCGAAGACATATCTATCACAACACGTGAGCCTTGTCCCAGCTGTAGTTTACCAAATGTTTCGCTACCGATCTCCTCAAGCAATGGTAATGCCAGAGCATCCCGGTCAAAATGGATATTCACATAAGGCCCCGCAGCCGCAGCAAGCATACCAGCATCCTGAAGTGCAGCTGCAATCTCACTGGCAATAGCGGCCGGTGCTTTCCTTAGCGTCTTGGCTAACGTAAAGCAAGGAAATGCGGCATCTCCCATCTCCTCTTGCGGCGGAACCTCCAACAATCTCAATACTTCTTCCTCTGTTAGTCCCGTCAACGGGGCAATCTGAACTGCAGCCTGTTTCATTAACACATCCAACACCCCTTCTCCAAATGGTATATCATCTAAAATAAACGCAAAAAAACTCTCGTCTCTTCAACAATAAGAGACGAGAGCTGTGTTCACAGTTCCCGCGGTACCACTCTAAGTGAACATTCAACTGAAATGCATCAAACTGCATAGTCAGATAGAACTGTTCCGCTCGGTGCAAGTAACGGTTGCATCCCGGATTACCCTCAAATCCATCAGACATGCTCCAATTGGAGTGCTATATGGCTTCGGATAACCATCTCACGGGTGCGCTTCACGCAGATTAACACATACCGGCTTACACCTGCCCCGGCTCGCTGTCATGGCCTGAATCTGGGTTACTCTCCCGATCACGGATATTTCTGTTTCAATCATTTCAGATCATTATACTTATCCTGGTAAGGATTAGCAAGCCTGTTATTTCGTCTAATTGTACAGATTGATTAAGCAACCACTGCCATTAAACGGCAAGCTTCTGCACATTTGCGGCAAGCTTCCGCGCAGGCTTGGCAGTGAGCATGCCCGTGATTTCCACATTCGGCTGCACAGGTTTCACAGGCTTTGACACACAGTTCACAAATTTCACTAATAAAGTCACTTCCACGAGTCATGGCTTGTGCAGCAAATGCACATATGTCAGCACATTCCCGGTTCAAGCGGATACAATCACGCAGCATCGCCAAATCATATTCTTTCAGGCTCGATATGTAACATACGTTGCAAGCATTCATACATTCCAGGCAAGCATCGATACATTGTTGGTATTGTTGTTGTGTCATTTAAAGTTACCTCCCAGGCAAAGTTTGCTATGCTTCTTAATACCCATCAGGGAGGAACTTTGAACCATTAGCCTAGTCTTGTTTTACCGCTTCCATTTCCAGTAGTTGTTCACGAATGGTAGTTTGATCAAAATGCTCACCAATAAATACAGCTACATTAGGCACATCACCTTGGGGTGTGATCTTCATGTAATCCGATTCACGATAGGCATATTGAAACCAGAATCGGCTTGCGGTATCACTAAATGAAAGGATCCCCTTCGCGCGGTATACATCACGCGGCAAAGCAGCCACGAACTGTTCGAACGCTTCGCTGTTCACAGGCTTGTTGAAATAATGGGTATATACCATAACATGTTCATGTGAGGTGTGAGGCTTGGATGAATGCTCGTGTTGGTCACCGTCACGATGACCCGTGTGATCATGGGCATGATTGCATCCGTGCGTACGACATGCCTCTGTATGCACATGAGGCTCTACCACAAGGTTTGACTCGTCACCCGCTGTCCCTGACCGCTGGATGTGTACGTCAACACCGCTGTGGAGCAAATGTTCCATTGGTACGTCGCATTTTACCGTAGGAATTACAGGGGCAAAGCCATTCCATTTGTTCAAAAGCTGTTCCAATTCCTGAAGCTGCTCTGCTTGAACCCGATCTGTTTTATTTAAAAGAAGCACGGAAGCACAGCGAATCTGCTCCTGCATCAGTTTGAAGGTTTTACCTTTTTGCTCATTATACAGACCGGACAAATGAGCCGCATCCACCACGGTGATCAAACTTTTCAGCTCCAAACGCATATATAACGAAGTTTCCGTTACCGCATCCAAAATCTCCATTGGATTCGCCGCACCTGTTGCCTCGATTACGATAACATCCGGTGACTCTTCCTGAATAAGTTCAGCAAGTTGAAGACCAAGATCACCGCGTACGGTACAGCAGATACATCCGCCCAACATTTCTGTCATGGGCACTTCCTCATCCACGATCTGACCATCCAGATTCACTTCACCCAGCTCATTCATCACAACAGCTGGACGCAGATTCTGTTGCTTCCAGTATTCGATGAGTTTTACGAGCAATGTTGTTTTGCCGCTGCCCAAAAAACCGGACAGGATATATACAGGAATGTTTTTTCCTTGTTCATTGATGTTATTCATTATCTACACACCTCTCTGCCAATCATGTAACCTAGGGTGTGTCTGAAAACGCTGAAAGAAGCAGATTTTGCTGAATTTTCGTTCCAAGCTAGGAAGTTTTCCGCAGGCGTGCCGGGGCACGTCAAGGGAAAGTGACGCAGCAGGGGGCGAAAAGGCGGTAAAAGATGCACTTCAGTAGGTTTCAAGACACGCCCTAGTCTTACTCTATTAAGCGAGTGTACACTATCCTTCAATTGTTGTGCAATATGGGCCACCCTTGTGCCGTTCTATATAGCCACTCTAATGAAAACTTCATTGCTTGAATTACATGGATGGTCTATGCTATGAAGACATGTTGATTCAAGGAGGATTTGCAATGACTAATTCAGTTGAACAGCACCGGCAGGAGGCTCCACAAAAGGTAGCCTGCATGATTGTCACGGTCTCGGACACACGCACCAAAGAGACGGATACCAGCGGTCAGTTGATGCACGAGTTGTTGCACCAATCGGGTTATCAGGTCGTGGAGTATATCATTACTCCAGATGAGACAGAACGCATTCAAAGCATTCTGCAAGATGCCGTTGTACGAGATGATATCGAAGCTGTGCTGTTAAGCGGGGGTACCGGCATCGCTCCACGGGATACTACGTACGAAGCTGTATCTTCTCTATTAGACAAAGAACTGCCGGGCTTTGGCGAAATATTCCGTTACCTCAGCTATACGGAGGATATTGGTTCGGCGGCTATTCTAAGCCGAGCGGTTGCCGGAACGATCGGGCGTACAGCCGTATTTTCCATGCCAGGCTCTCGCGGAGCCGTTAAACTAGCCATGGAACGTATTATTCTGCCTGAGCTTCGCCATGTCATGCGCGAAGTATACAAACCCGTCTGAATGATCAGACGGGTTTGTGTTTTACCTTTATGTTGCTCACATAAGACTTGGGATTCGACTTAATTGGACTTAATTTAACTTAGCTTGACTTGACTTAAACCAATTAATTCATGCGATTGTACAGGAGGTTAATAATCTCTTATTTGATGAAGCACTTCCTGGAATACCTGCATAACCTCCTGCTCATATACATCCTTCTCTCCACCAGAAGCTGTATAGACAAATGATACATGCCCTTTACTGCGAATGGTCGTTCTGCCCAGTACATTCTCCAGAACTGCATTTTCTTTGCGCTCGCCATACATTTCTTCCATTCGTGCGGCCCGGATGTTCGCATCACGATAGATGTGCACTTTGACGATATGCCTTGCGCTACCATTCAATAAGTACATATAAGACATGCCGCCATCACCATCATCCTCGAACATATTATTCATCAGCTTCATGTGTTTGGTAGTAAAACCGTCTGTTAGTTTCTTAGCTAACGTACCATTTAATCCATGGCCTTGCTGCTTGGCTCTGAAATTGCCTTCCGTTGTGGCTTCGCGTGTGTAGACTTTTCTTTCCTGTTCAATCGATGAAGACGTACAAGCCGCCAAAGACACCATACTCAGCAGTAACACGCCACTTACCAGCAAATTTCGCTTGACTTTCCGGTCCATAGGGTTCCATCTCTTCTCATTCAACGACATGTCTATCCTTCCTTTCCATGAGCCACCGCATGGTAACTCTCTCAGGTAGAATTAGCATGTCAAAGAGATAAACATTTTATCCCAAATATTATTCAGACAGAATACGTACAACGGTGCGCCCGACTGCACCACCCTGCAATATCTTTTCCAACGTGTGTGGCAGCTGCTCCAGCGTATTTTCCTGAATCCCCAGCGTAAGTGCACGCTCCGGTTTCCATTCACCGCCCAGCTTGTTCCAGATGCGCTCTCGATGTTCCATGGGACAATACACGGAATCAATACCAATCAGCTGGATACCACGCAAAATAAATGGATATACCGACGATTCAAAACCATTGCCTCCAGTTAACCCGGATACGGCGACTGCTCCGCCATACTGTATCTGCTTCAACCGCTCGGCCAGTGCCGGCCCTGCTGTTGGATCCACAATTCCTGCCCATTGCTGTTTACCCATGGCTCCCTTGATCGACGCGTCCGCCTCTTCGCGAGAAATCACTTCGGTGGCTCCCAAGCTGCGGAGCAGTGCCTCTTCTTGCTGCTTTTTCCCGGTACTCGCTGTCACTTCAAAACCAAGTTTGGCAAGGATGGTGATTGCCATGCTGCCAACACCTCCAGTGGCACCTGTAACCAGAATTTTGCCCATGTCCGGGTTCACACCAGCGTGTAATAATGCGTCCACCGAAAGCGCCGCCGTGAATCCGGCTGTACCAATCGCCATCGCTTCTTTTTCACTTAGTCCTTGCGGCAAAGGCACTAACCACTCACTCCGCAAACGAGCATACTCGCTATATCCTCCGTAATGAGAAACGCCGGGTTCAAATCCCGTACTGATTACCCGATCTCCGGGTGCGAAGCGCCCGCTTACGGACTCCTCTACTGTCCCAGCCAGATCAATACCAGGCACCATCGGATAATTCCGAACAACGCCACCGTTCTCTTTTGACGCCAGCCCATCTTTATAATTCACACTGGAATAGTGTACTTGTACCGTCACATCACCATTTGGAAGGTCTTCCTTTTTCAATTGTTCTATACTGGCGGTTACTCTCTTTGAAGCATCGCTACGTATCACATAAGCTTTAAACTGTTCTTTCATCGGTATCATCTCCTTATTTTCGTTCCGTCAGCAGATATAATAATGGTCCCACAAGCGGCAGCAGTCCTCCCCAAGCCCAGTTTGTTGTTCGTCCATTCGTTCTGGCATCCCGGAAGAGGGCGTAAGCGGACAGTAACGTCAGCACACCAAAATCAATGGTCATGATATGTACAAACGAGGATTGATTGAATGCTTCTGCAAAATGTT
The DNA here is from genome assembly GCF_051136285.1 of Paenibacillus amylolyticus. Lineage (GTDB taxonomy): Bacteria > Bacillota > Bacilli > Paenibacillales > Paenibacillaceae > Paenibacillus > Paenibacillus amylolyticus_F. The sequence continues at coordinate 1,155,970 of NZ_CP194938.1, forward strand.
CTGGATTCCCCTGCATCACTGCATAACATGCTGTTCCTAGTGTTAAAATTAACAAGATCAGATGGGTCAGCTTATGCGAAGCCACTCGTGAAATGCCAGTTCTTGAACGTTCGGCAGACGGCAACGGATCATATGTTACCTTTTTTCGAAAAGGGGAACTCCACGCAAAATAGGGCAATAAAGCAAATGCCCCCAGCCCAAACGAAAACAAGACGAACGGCCATGCAGGCACACCCCGATCCTCACGTACTTTCACTGATCTCCGTAGTAAAATGCAGGCATATACTGCCGGGAATATACCCAGCCACGTAAAAACCGAAAGCAGCCATGGCTCCTCGCTTTGTAATGTAAGCAATTCTTTAAATATAGGATCATTCCCAGGGGAATTCCCCGGTGCCATAAACAGCGCGTAAGCTATAAACGCAACCCATATCAATCCAAGCAGATATCTCATATACGCAACCCTCCTCTACCTTTCATCCCCTGCTCGCAGGGAATTGAAACAACTCTTCTCCGGTGAACGTTTAGACTACCTTTCCTTCTATCGAGCCAGTTTTAAAAACATGACTGGATTTGGCGATTCCTGCGCTTTCCCGAGAAATAATCCCTCTATTGCTGCTTGGAGTAAGGTTTGACGTAGGACATGTATGCTATTGCACGTGTAAGAGTTGTTTGACCTATATGGCTTATCTAATGAGTGTATACCTTCCTCCGGCTGACTTCTATGAAGCTACACACATATTAATGCGGATATGAATGGTTTCGTTCTATCAAAAAAAGACATAAGCCGGTATTCTCTACCGGTTATGCCTCTTAGATTCTCAGGAACACGTTATAAGAGTTACTCTTCCGTTGATTTTACATGCGCAGCAATAAGCTTCTGCTTCATATTCCATGCCGCCGGGCTGATGTTCACGCGGTAAATCTCCGGATTCAGCTTCCGCTGGTACTCGGGCCAGAACAGATTCAGCTGTTCCTTATGATACGCACGTATTTCATCCAGGGTAGGCAGATCATACACCTTACGTCCATTCACAAAAATCGGCTCCAGCATATTCACTGCTTCATAGCCAGTCACCGTCTTTTTCAGATAAGGATGGAGCGGGTTGAACAGTTTGAGCGGCCCTCCCTGAAGAGGCTGCTCCTCATCCGGATAGCAGATGTAATCTGCAATTGCCTTGCCATGTTTCGGATCAATGATCCGGAAGACTTCTTTTTTACCGGGTGTGGATACTTTCTCGGGATTAGCCGATATTTTAAGCGTTGGCAGCATTTCTCCGTTCACTTCACGCTCTACCAATTTGTATACGCCACCTAGTGAAGGCTGATCCGACGCCGTGATTAACTGCGTACCGACACCCCATGTGTCGATCCGTGCGCCTTGAGCTTTCAAGTTAAAGATCGTATTTTCATCGAGATCATTCGAAGCTACAATTTTCACATAATGCAATCCAGCTTCATCCAACATCTGACGGGCCTGAATGGAAAGATAGGCAAGGTCACCGCTATCGAGACGAATGGCATTCATTTTTTTCCCCTGACTCTCCAGCCATTTGGCTGTTTTGATCGCATGCGGAACACCACTATTCAGTGTATCGAACGTATCCACGAGCAGTGTCACCTGATCTGGCAGCACTCTTGCGTAGGCATCAAACGCCTCCTGCTCACTCATGAAGCTCTGCACCCAGGAATGCGCGTGTGTACCTGCTGTAGGAATACCGAACTGTTCACCAGCCAGCATATTAGATGTGGCATGAAAACCGGCAACATACGAAGCACGCGCCCCCCAGATTGCAGCATCCGCTTCTTGTGCACGGCGTGTTCCGAACTCAAGCAGTGTGTCCTGCTGCGCCACCTGTTTAATACGGGAAGCCTTCGTTGCGATCAGCGTTTGATAATTCATAAAGTTAAGGATTGCCGTTTCCACCAGCTGTGTTTCCAGTATACAGCCCTCAACCCGAATTAGCGGTTCATCAGGAAAAACAATTGCACCCTCCTTCATGGAATGAATTGTTCCCTGGAAAGAGAACTGAAGCAATTCCTCCAGAAAGACCGGATCATAATTCTCTGGTTGTTTGGATAAAAACTCGATGTCTTCCATCGTGAAGCGAAGCTGGCTGATATAATTCACAATGCGCTCCAATCCAGCAAATACGGCATAACCGTTGCCAAAAGGAAGCTTCCGGAAGTAGGCTTCAAACACCGCCTTCCGCTTGTGTGTACCATTCACCCAGTGCGCATACATCATGTTGATCTGATATTTATCCGTATGTAAAGCCAGGCTTGTTGTCTGCATTTGTCTCATCCTCTCTGACTTCCGCTCGTTTCTCAGAATCATACCTGAACAACGGGCTTAAAGCTGATTCACCGCAATACTCCGTGACGAATCAGGCCAAAATCGTTTCACTTGCCTTAAGCACCTGAGCTCCCATGCTGGAACGGAAATGTCCAAGCGCCCAATCATGGCCTGCGGGGTTAAAGCTTGCTACAGCATCCTCATAGATCGTAATATGGAATCCTTTGTTATAGGCGTCCACAGCAGTATGCAATACACATATATCTGTGCATACTCCAATCAACGCGATATCCGTTATGCCTCGTTCATGCAGCTTCAGTTCCAGGTCTGTTCCGCAGAACGCACTGTATCTGGTTTTATCCATCCACCGAATCTCGTTCTTACGTTTCTCCATCACTTCAGCCAGGCGACCGTATAGCTGTCTTCCTTCAGTGTCACGAATGTTATGAGGTGGAAAAAGTACCGTTTCCGGATGGTAAGGATCATTTTCTTCATGCAGATCTACCGCCATGATCACTTCATCTTTGTTATTGAGATATGCCTCGGTAATCGCCGCTACCGTCTCTTGAATCTCCACCGCTGGCTGCCCTACAGGCAAAGCCCCTGTAACAAAATCCCGTGTAAAATCGATAACAATCAATGCTTTCATCGTCCACACTCCTCGATCACCAAATGGCTTACACCCAAACGAAACTCACACATATCAGGTTTGGATAAACTGAATTGACATTTACGTATAGATTGACAGACGCGGCACCAGTTCCGTGAATCGATACAGCTGTGCCGGACGTTGTGAATACTGGTTAGAGCTAACCAGATTGCCTTCATCATCACGCACTTCCTCGACAATGCCCTTACGGCTGCGTGTAGATGTTATTTTACGAATAAAATTGGGCTCTTCAAAATCCGGTACAACACTCTGGATGACCTGGTATAATTCACTTAAGGTGAAATCACGCGGCAAAAACTGCCTGGCAATGGTTGTCTCCAGCATCTGTTGCTGAATTCGTCTGTACGCATCTTCAATGATCGTTCTGTGATCGAAGGCCAGTTCCAACTCTTGCAGTGCTTCCTGGATCGTAAACAAGCCTACATCCTCAGCATCATCCGCTGCTTGCCGGTGTTCCAACATCCACTCCTCCACTAGTGCGAAGAAAGCGTGAGAGATAATCCATCCCCTCGGGTCACGTCCGGGTTGACTGTAAACGTTCAGATACTCCAGGTGCCCACCATCTACACCGGTCTCCTCCATCAATTCGCGCTTCGCAGCGCCGTAAATAGACTCATTCTCTTGGCAAAATCCGCCAGGCAAAGCCCATCTTCCTGCAAATGGCCAACCTTTGCGTTTGATTAACATGACCTTTAACTCCCGAATCGGGAGGGTTTTCGTGACTGTCTTGCGTTCCCGCTTCGTCAGGGTGAACATAACGATATCTGCTGGAACCCCGTCTGGAGTGCGATATTTCTTGGAACTATAATGTTGTGCTTCCAATTCTTCGTTCGCTGGTTCATTGTTGACGTGTTTGTTATTTTCGCTCATGGGCACCACCGACTATTTTCGTTTTGATAATCTCATTATGACATAATAATAATTTTTGTCAACCTTCGATTCCGGTCTTTGTCTTTATGCTCTCGATTTCGCCACGCGGAATGTGGCTGTAGCCATACATCCCAACGTTCCCGCTGCATCGCGAACCTCGGACCGGGTTGTGACACTACGTCCCGCCTGATGCAGCACAGTAGACGTAACAATTAATTCACCTTTCCTCATTGGCGCAAGAAAATGCACATTCAGGTTGGTTGTGACACAACCATCGACTTCCATCGCGGCTGTCGCCACCATACCCATCGCCTGATCCATCAATGAAGTGAGTACCCCGCCATGTATAATACCCATCGAGTTGGTATGGTGTTCCCCCGCTGTCAGCGCAATTTGAACTTCTTGTTTGCTGCCCTGGATATAACGGCATCCAAGAAATCCCCAGAATCGGCCATCGCCGTCTTCCACCATTTTGTCCAAAATACTCATGTTTCATTTCTCCTTCTATTCCACATGTTGTTTAATCCACTCTTGATGTCGTTTATCCTTATTGAAATATCTAATCTTCACGCATATCCTTGTATGCTTGCACACTTATTTAACGTACCCAAATCAAATAACCCCACATCGTGGAGCATGGCCTTTAAACGTTTCCCATGTGTGCAGGCGATTACTGCTCCATTCGTTGTGTCTCCATGATGTCAAAAAAGGCGCGGACTGCGTCCGCACCCTTCCGTTCATTTAACCGCAGCTGGTTGGAGGTGAATCCGTTCCAGCTTCGACATTGACTTTGTCGGATACTGTATCCCGAATAACAGAGATGACCAGTTGAAGCAGATAATTGATGTCACTTTGACTCTGCTGGAACTCCGTCACTAGCGGAATACTGTCCAGTTCATTTTGTAAATCATCAATTTCCTGTTCGATTTTGCTGACCATTGCACTGTTATTAAAACTTTCAAATGCAACGATTTCCTTCTGTTTCTTCTTAATCGTTGTGATCAATTGCTGAATGCGCTCATGATCTCGAATCTTGGCTTCTGCCTGTTGAAACTGTTTCACTTCTTCGCTCGTTCCGAGCATATCTGCCAGTTCTTTGGCCTTTCCCATAATGTCGTCGCGTATGATCAGATTGCGCGTATCGTAGGTAGGCATTCCATAATGGTTGTACTGCACTTCTTCCTGCGCCACTGTGATCGCTCCATTCGTATGAGATGATATAAGATGAGAATGCGGTTCAATAACTGGTGAAACCTCTGCTCGAGTGGCCGCTTCGGGGACGGCTCGTTCTTTCGATCGCTGTTATCCCCGGATTTTTTTGATCCCTTTTCGAAAAGGGGAAAATCCAGTGATAAAGGCGAACACTTCGTTTCTTCAGAATCGATTCCGTCCCCTCCGCTACTTGAGCAGAAATCCAAACCTGATAATGAACCTGAAACTCTCATCTTGTTAGGTGTTTATCGGGATATTACTGATTCGCGGCTACAGGTTCGGTAAGCAAGTTGCCACGAATATAAAACGTCATCGGATCGGTAATTTCCACTTGTACAAACGTACCGATCAGTTCCTTAGACCCTTCAAAATGCACCAGCTTGTTGCTGCGTGTACGTCCAGCCAGAACGGTTGAATTTCGCTTACTCTCACCTTCTACAAGCACTTCAACAATCTTGCCACGTTGCTGCTCATTGCTGCGATGACTGTACTCGTTGACCGTTTCATTCAGACGTTTCAGGCGTTCTTTTTTTACTTCCATCGGTACGTTATCTTCCATCACCGCTGCAGGCGTACCTTCACGCGGAGAGTAAATGTACGTATAAGCAAAATCATAACCGACTTCACGAACGAGTGAAAGTGTATCTTCGAACTGCTCATCCGTTTCACCAGGGAATCCCACGATGAAATCAGTTGTCAAAACTACGTCTGGAATGGCCGCTTTGATCTTCGCCGCCAGATTCAGATAGTGTTCCCGCGTATACTTGCGACTCATACGTTTGAGCACTTCTGTGCTGCCCGATTGTACCGGCAGGTGAATGTGCTCCACCAGATTGCCGCCTTTGGCGAGTACCTCAATCAGATGATCATCGAAGTCACGTGGATGGCTTGTTGTAAAACGCACACGCGGTATATCTACTTTTCGAATATCGTCCATCAGATCACCAAAGGTATACTTCAGATCTGTAAAGTCCTTGCCGTACGCATTCACATTCTGACCAAGCAATGTAATTTCCTTAAATCCCTGCCTAGCCAGATCCCTTACTTCCGCAATGACGTCCTCTGGACGACGGCTACGTTCCTTACCTCGGGTAAACGGTACGATGCAATATGTACAGAACTTGTCGCAGCCATACATAATGTTTACCCAGCCGCGCATGCCTTCACGTTTCTTCGGCAGGTTCTCAATGATATCGCCTTCCTTGGACCATACCTCAACAACCATCTCTTTACTGAAGAGCGCTTCCTGAATCAGGTGTGGTAGACGGTGTACATTGTGAGTACCAAAGATCATGTCGACAAAACCATGCTTCTGCATGATCCGGTTAACGACACCCTCTTCTTGAGACATACATCCGCATACACCAAGCAATAAACCCGGATTTTCCAGCTTCAGCGTTTTCAGATGACCCAGTTCGCCAAATACCTTGTCTTCCGCATTTTCACGGATCGCACACGTGTTAAGCAAAATAATATCTGCAACTTTACGATCTTCTGTTGCTTCATAACCCATGCTCTCGAGCAGACCCTTAATGGTCTCAGAGTCATGCTCGTTCATCTGACATCCGTAGGTATATACGATATAATGCTTGCCTTTCCCTATCGCTTTTAGTTCATCGGGAACAGCTGTCTCATATAGAACCTGAATATCTTGTTTGCCCCTTTGTTTCTCCTGACGATGATTCGGTTCCGCTTTGATATTAATCTCGCGGCCGCGAATTCTAATTTTTTTGCTGAATTCATCTTGCGAAATTACTTTGGCATCGGAGAAATCAAAATATTGGGAGTAATCCTTTTTTGAGTCTTTAGCCATTTCCTTCGGTCACTCCTTACAGCCTCTATTCATAAAAAAGCGTTCATTTCATCACTGTATACATATATTTCATTCCTCATGCTTCAAAAGAGCATTACAGCAAATTATAACATGAATTGGGCTATAGTTCCACAAGCAAACGTGTCCCTTCCGAATCGCTTCTGCCCCTCAAATCTGTTCTAAATACAAAAAAACCTGAGCACGCTGACTTACAGTCCAAATGGACTGACTATGCCAGTGTACCCAGGTGCTTGATACTTACATACAGCCTCCGTATAGCAGATGCTACGCCGGAAGATCTGTTAGGATTTAATCGATGATTTCAGCGGTATCTCCATTCCGAGCACCTGCTGCATTTGCTTCATCTGTATCAATGTGCATGTCCAGAGCAAAAGAATCGGATACACGAGCCAATACATTTTCCAATACCAGACCACGATCTCCACCCAGACGGACTTTCAACATTTGTTTGTCTTCAATGCCCCATTTTGCTGCATCGGACGTATGGAAGTGAATGTGACGAGCCGCAACAATGACTCCTTTATCAATCGTTACTTCGCCAGCTGGACCTTTAATGGTAATGCCTGGTGTGCCTTCAATGCTTCCAGATTCACGAACAGGTGCTTTTACCCCGATGGCAAAAGAATCCGTCATAGAGATCTCCAATTGTGTTTCAGGACGAACCGGTCCCAGAATACGTACTTTATCAAACTGTCCTTTGGAACCAATGACCGCTACAGTTTCGTTCGCAGCATATTGTCCGGGCTGGGACAGAGGTTTAAATTCAGTCAGTTCATAACCTTTGCCGAACAAGATGTCAACGTGCTCTTGGGATACATGAATGTGACGGGCTGATACGCCCACAGGTACTGTTTTACTCATCGTAAATTCACTCCTTGTTTATCTATGGCCTGTAGACAGGCTCTTAACAATCCAAGTGGTATTATACTCCTTTTTACCGTGAAATGAAAACAAACTATTGAAAATTCATGAAATACACTTATTTTAGTTAATTGTTGTGCATTTCACGGTGCTTATCTTAACAAAGTCATCTTTGTTACATCTTTCTTCCTGCCTTATTTAACTTTTCTTCTGCACTCATGAATTGAATTTACTCGCAACCCCCAGCTTCCCCTCTGGCAAGTGTTCCCCGAGATAACGTATCACATTCCCCCATAACCAGCCTCGCACCAAAACCTCATCGTAGTGTTTGAGCAAAATCTCTGTCAGCTTAGGGTAACATCCGGCATGCTCCAGACCTTGAACTTTCGTTGCGATCCCGTCAAAATCAGATCCCATCATCAGATGATGAGCTCCGCCAAGCGAACAAATTTGCTCAATGTGTGGCAGCAGATCTTCCATTTGTACTTCATCCTCTTCTTTGACAAACCAGGGCACAAAGGTCAACCCAATACGTCCATCCCTGGCAACAATGGCCTGAATCTGGTCATCACGCAGGTTACGCACATGTGGACAAATACTGTAGCTGTTGGAATGTGAAGCAATAAAAGGTCGCTCGCTCCGATCGGCCAGTTCCCAGAACCCTTTTTCGGACAGATGAGATACATCCAGCAGCATGCCGATCTGATTGCAGAGAGACACCAGTTCCTTGCCTTTCTCAGTCAAACCTGCTCCGCGCTTTTCCATAATACCGTCCGCAGCCCAATTTGCATGATTCCAAGTGAGACCAATTACGCGTACCCCCATCTGAAAACACAGTTCCAGATAAAACAGATTTGCTTCCAGCCCGTCCACGCCTTCGAGCGTGATGAGCCCCCACGGAGAGGTTTGCGTCTTTTTTTGTAACTGTACTGCCTGTTCACGCCAGAGCAGTGTCTTGACCCCACTGGAGCGCTCTGCGCTATGCTCTACCTTTTTACGGTACAGTTCCAGTTGCCCCATCACATGTTCAAACTTCCCTCGGCCCAACACTTCCGGAAGATAGACCGCGAATGCCTGTAGAGCAATTCCACCTTCATGCATACGTCTCAGATTGACATCCAGTTCGAGAGCATCCTCAAATGAAAGCTCGGGCTTCATCAAAAGTTTACTCAGTGCATCACAATGGAAATCAGCTACAGACCAGTCTCTTATCAACATCTCTGACCCTCCTGTTACAGTTAAATAACCCATCTATTCTTCAAAACCGTTCAAAAATAACGCAAAAAAACCTGTCTACTTCATTCGTAAACAGGCTCATGCATAACTTAATTCATGTATTATCTGGGCTCCACAATCAGCTTAATGGCCGTTCGGTCCTCACCGTCAATCACAATGTCTGTAAAAGCTGGAATACAAATCAGGTCAACTCCGCTTGGTGCTACAAATCCCCGGGCAATCGCTACCGCTTTAATGGCTTGGTTCAGTGCCCCCGCTCCAATTGCCTGCAGTTCAGCATTTCCACGTTCACGAAGAACTCCTGCAAGAGCGCCGGCTACAGAGTTTGGGTTGGACTTTGCTGAAACTTTTAATACATCCATGGTAAGTACCTCCCTGGGAATGTTGAAAGTTTGTTTCCACTTTACTAGATGTTATTCGCGGGAGGCAAAAAAATTCCTTCTTTTTAACAGGGATTCTCGTCAAAATGGGGTCAACCCCCTATTCCATGCGCCACTCGTCTTCCATTAAACGAATTTTTTCAATGCGCGTAGCTGCTCCAGTTGCTTCGTCAATGTCCACGATCACGCCATGGAAATGCCATTTGCCCTCGTCTACGACAAAACGAACCGGAAGCTGGGTATAAAATTTGCGAAGCACCGCTTCACGCTCCATACCCAGGATACCGTCACGTGGGCCAACCATGCCCGCATCGGTCAAATAGGCCGTACCTCCTGGCAGAATACGTTCATCGTTGCTTTGCACATGCGTATGAGTACCTACAACGAATGATGCACGCCCATCCAAATGCCAACCCATGGCAATTTTCTCGGACGTCGCTTCCGCATGCATATCCACCAGAATACATTTATAGTCCTTGCGAAGCTCATCCACAATTTCATCGGCTGCACGAAAAGGACAATCAATGGCAGGCAAAAATGTTCTGCCTTGCAGATTTACGATGGCAAGTTCCTTGCCTTCGCCTTTAACCACGGTATAACCACGCCCAGGTGTGCCTGGCGGAAAATTGGCCGGTCTAATCATACGTGGTTCATCATCTATAAAATCAAAAATATCCTTATTGTCCCAAGTATGGTTGCCCAGCGTAATACCCTGGACGCCCCAGTTAAAAAATTCATTAGCGATCGCACCCGTGATGCCTCGTCCTGCTGCAGCATTTTCACCATTTACAATAATGACATGTGGTTTATACTTCGATTTCAGGTATGGCAAATTTTCTTTAAGTGCTTTACGTCCCACGTTGCCTACAATATCACCTATAAATAAAACTTTCATTGATTGCTGCCTCCTCAATTCCTACATTGCTTATCAACAGGAAAAGTGGCCCAGTAAGCGGCCACTTTTCCTAAAGACTCTATTTTGCGTATTCAACCGCCCGGGTCTCCCGGATGACGGTGACTTTGATATGACCTGGATAATCGAGTTCATTCTCGATCATCTTCGTGATGTCACGCGCGAGGCGGAAGGCTTCAGCGTCATCAATCTTCTCAGGCTGTACCATGACACGAACTTCGCGTCCAGCCTGAATGGCGTATGATTTCTCGACGCCTTCGAAAGATTCCGAGATTTCTTCCAGCTTCTCCAGTCGCTTGATATACGTCTCCAGCGTTTCGCGGCGTGCACCTGGACGTGCTGCGGACAGCGCATCAGCTGCACCAACCAGCATCGCAATAACTGAAGTTGCTTCGCAGTCCCCGTGGTGGGAAGCGATACTGTTGATAACCACTGGGTGTTCCTTGTATTTCTTCGCCAGCTCCACGCCAATTTCGACGTGTGATCCTTCCACTTCGTGATCCAGCGCTTTACCGATGTCATGCAATAAACCTGCACGTCTCGCCAAAGTTACGTCTTCTCCAAGTTCTCCAGCCATCAGTCCTGCCAAATAAGCGACTTCCATCGAATGTTTCAGGACGTTCTGACCATAACTTGTACGGAACTTCAGGCGGCCCAGAATCTTGATGAGATCCGGGTGCAGACCATGCACGCCCACTTCAAAGGTAGCTTGTTCACCGTATTCACGGATGCGCTCATCTACTTCTTTACGGGATTTCTCCACCATCTCTTCAATACGAGCCGGGTGAATTCGTCCGTCAGCTACCAGTTTCTCCAGTGCAGTGCGGGCAATTTCACGGCGAATCGGGTCAAAGCCCGACAGAATAACAGCTTCTGGCGTATCATCGATAATGAGGTCAATCCCCGTAAGGGTTTCAAGCGCACGGATGTTACGTCCTTCACGACCGATAATCCGGCCTTTCATTTCTTCATTAGGCAGCGTTACAACAGATACCGTTGTCTCTGCTACATGGTCAGCCGCACAGCGCTGGATGGCGAGTGTAATAATCTCGCGGGACTTTTTGTCCGCTTCTTCCTTCGCTTGCTGTTCAATGTCCTTGATCATTTGAGCCGTCTCATGACGGACTTCCTGTTCTACGTTGGACAGTATGATACTACGTGCATCTTCCATTGTGAGATTGGAGATACGTTCAAGCTCCGTCACCTGGTTTTTGTAGATCATTTCGATCTGCTGCTGTGTTTCGTCAATCCGTTTCTCTTTGTTTGCCACTTGCTCTTCTTTACGTTCGAGTGATTCCAATTTTTTATCCAGCGACTCTTCTTTTTGCAACAATCGTCTCTCTTGTCGTTGAATTTCGTTCCGACGTTCACGAGTGTCTTTTTCAGCTTCGGCGCGAATGCGATGGATCTCATCTTTCGCTTCCAGCACCGTTTCTTTCTTCAGTGCCTCTGCCTCTTTCTTCGCGTTCTCCACGATTTGTACGGCAGCTTGTTCCGCACTAGAGATTTTAGCCTCTGCAAGAGATTTGCGAATAAAATATCCGACTCCGAACCCAATAACGAGCGCGGCCACAACGAGAACGATCGTGATAGCGATTTCGCCCATACTGTTCACCTCCTCGTTGGTTCCTCCAAGGCACTCCTTGGGTCAACTTTTCTGTTTTCATACCTTACATATGTTTGGGAATAACGAATACTCACGGCGATCCCCCGCCGATTTTCATTTCACATGTACATGAATACATGTACTATTCACCGTCTCCAGTGAACCCATAATTAAGAATGGTATAAATCTGTAGAAACCGAAACCGCTTTTTTGGAAGGAAAAAGGGTTGTCCTTTTCTTACAGACTCATGTCCATTTTAGTATTTGACGAAAGAAATTGTCAAGAGAATGCAGTATTGTTAGTCATCTTATCTAGTCCCATAACAACGCTTCGTCATCTTCTGCATCTTCCGCACCATCTTCTTCAATTAAACGATGTACAACACGACGCACCAAATCCATGCTAAAACCGCGCCGCATCAAGAAAGGGAACGTTTTACGTTTCTTCTCCTGCACGTCTCCTCGGACCTGTTTCCACTTTTTACGTCCAGCTGTTAAGGCCATATCCAACTCTGCATCTGCACTCACATTATCCATTACCTCAGCAATGAGTTCATTAGCAATGCCTTTTTGACGCAATTCTTGCCGTATCCACAGTTTTCCCTTCCGCTGGCCCTCCATACGCTGTCTAGTCCATTCCTTAGCAAACAATTCATCATCGACAAGTTTCTCTTGCTCAAGCCGATCCAGAACTTCTTCAATGAGAGATGTCGCGAACTCCTTTTGTTTTAGCTTTTGCCTCAATTCATGACGTGACCGCTGCTTAAATTCCAGAAAACGAAGTGACTGTACATACGTTCGCTGACGCTCATCCGCAACGACAATCTCCTCCAGATCTTTTTTCATAAAGGCATTGCCACGTGTCATTCTGTACTTGATCATCACATCTTCCAGAACCGTAATGGAATAGTTACCAAATGAAATACGGTAACGCGCTTCACGGCTCTTTGTTCGCTCTACCAGAGTAATGATAAGTTCTTCATCGTCTGGAAATTGGGAGATGCCGGTTAATTCTGCTTCTTCATGCAGTTTTTCGTCATCTGCATCATATTCATGCTGATTTTGGTGATACTTCACTTCGATCTTCACGCTCCCATCGCTTGTATATTCGTTCAAAATAGACTTCCCTTCTATTTACCCTTACGATCTTGATCTAGCTCACCTCGTATACGGCATAGATGCTAACAGCCTCTGTCCGGAATGGACAGAGGCTGTTAGCATCGCGAGAAACCAATCCTATTTAGCTAGGTAAGCATTAGCACTCGTTCAATACAAGTTCAGGACATATTAGAAGACCGGAACCTGATCCCGTTAAGAAAAATTACTCATTAATTTCGAATAATTCCTGTTCTTCAGCCGCTTCTTTATCTTGCTCTTCACTAGTTGGTGCCGGAACAGCAGTTGTTAGATTGCTGGCCTCACGTATTCTCTGCTCAATCGTATTCGCAATCTCTTTATGTTCTTTCATAAACTGCTTCGCGTTCTCACGACCTTGACCTAAACGCTCACCTTCATATGAATACCAAGCACCACTTTTGTTCACGATATCCAGTTCCGTACCAATATCAATGATACTTCCTTCTCTGGAAATACCTTCACCGTACATGATATCGACTTCTGCTTGTTTGAACGGCGGAGCTACTTTGTTTTTCACCACTTTAATACGGGTACGGTTACCAGTAATGTCATTGCCTGACTTAATACTCTCAATCCGACGTACATCGAGACGAACCGTAGAATAGAACTTCAATGCACGACCACCTGGTGTAGTTTCCGGGTTACCAAACATTACGCCGACTTTCTCACGAAGCTGATTGATAAAGATGGCAATTGTTTTGGATTTGCTGATTGCACCAGACAATTTACGCAATGCTTGAGACATCAGACGTGCCTGCAAACCTACGTGGGAATCACCCATCTCCCCTTCAATCTCTGCTTTTGGTACCAATGCAGCTACAGAGTCAATAACAACGATGTCTACAGCCCCACTGCGTACAAGAGCTTCTGCAATTTCCAAGCCTTGCTCACCTGTATCCGGTTGAGACAAAAGCAATTCATCAATGTTAACACCCAATTTGCTTGCATAGCTTGGGTCGAGTGCATGCTCTGCATCGATAAATGCAGCTTGTCCACCCACACGTTGTACTTCAGCAATTGCATGCAATGCGACAGTTGTTTTACCTGAAGATTCAGGTCCATATATTTCAACAATACGGCCTTTTGGCAAGCCGCCTGTTCCTAATGCAATATCCAAAGCCAAAGATCCGCTGGGAATTATTTCCACATTCATGTGAGTTGACTCACCCAATTTCATGATGGAACCTTTACCAAATTGCTTCTCTATTTGACGGAGCGCCATATCAAGCGCAGCACGACGGTCTGACAATAAACTCACACCCTTTACTGTTTATAATATAATGATACCTTGTTTTTACTCGTTTGCCAAGCTTTTTTTCGAACATACATTCGTTTTTTTTGTTTAGGCCGAGGCGCCTCTTCCTCATGAAAATCGATAAAAAAATAGAAAAAGAACCGTAAACAAGGCTGTTAAGCCAAATTTACGGTTCTTCCGTCTTCGATTATTATACTGGGTCAATGCAGCAAATGCAATCTGTTGTCCGATAATCAATCAATGGCAACTAATTTTTGCCATAATCGATACAGAATCGCTTTTGCCGAGCGAATGCGAACCGTCTCCCGGTTACCATTAATCCGAAGTTCATGAATTTCAGTTTCCTTACCACGCTCAGCCAAAGCAATAAAAACGAGGCCTGGTGGTTTACGTTCTGAATAACCTGGGCCGGCTACTCCGGTTATAGCCAATCCGAAATCAGCATCCCCGATCATACGGATCTGCTCCGCAAGCACTTTTGCCACCTCTGGACTAACTGCGCCTGGTGCATCTTCACCCTCCAGATAGCTGTGTGGCACATTCAGCAGTTTTTCTTTGATCTCATTGGAGTAACATACAATGCCGCCCTTTAACATCGATGCACTTCCAGGCACCGAAGTGAGGCTCTGCATCACAAGACCTCCTGTACAGCTTTCAGCGGCACTCAGAGTCAATCCCATATCAGACATCATTGTAACAATCGTGTACTCTATAGGCACATCCTCGTTAGCGTAGAGATGTTCAGACAGGCGTTCCCGGATCTGCACCTCCATCGCATCCAGTTTCAGCTTGGCGTCCCCTTCGCTTCGAGCCTTGGTTGACACACGCACGGTTACTTCTCCCTCACTCGCGTACGGAGCAATAGTTGGGTCTGTCTGCCCGTCAATGAGGTCAAGCAATCGATCTTCCAGCGCCGATTCACCAATGCCTGCGAATTTCAGCATCCGCGAATAAATCGGCATTTCTTCAGTAAGAGCATGCTGGAGTAACCATGGCTTTACTTCCTGCTCAAACATTGGAATCAGTTCCTTAGGCGGGCCAGGCATAACAACATAATATTTTTCGTTATCCGCAATCGCGTTGCCTGCAGCAAGACCGGTTTCATTGGCCAGGGGGGTTCCACCCTCAAGAACAATGGCTTGGCGCCGATTGTTTTCGGTCATTTCCACATTTCGATCCCGGAAAAATCCTTCAATTTTATCCATGGCCATACGGTCGATATGAAGCTCCCGGTTCAATACAGCAGCAAGCGCATCTTTGGTCAGATCATCCTGGGTCGGGCCGATGCCACCTGAAAATAAAATAATGTCTGCACGTCCCTGTGCGATACGTATTGCTTCACTAAGCCGATTCAGATTATCCCCAACTACCGTCTGAAAATATACGTCGATCCCCATTGCAGCAAGTTCCCTGGAAAGGTATCTGGCATTCGTATTTACGATCTGCCCCAGTAGCAGTTCTGTCCCAACTGCGATAATCTCTGCCTTCATTTCAGCTTCCTCCTGTGCACATGTTGAGTAGTCAAAGGGCAATAGGATAAGTTCCTATTGCCCTTTGACCCGATGAGTCTTTCATCATTACCCGTTTCAGCATAAATCATTACGCTTCTGATAAATGAAGCAAGTTTTTGTTTTTGATAAAGTAGTCAATTCCCGACCAGATCGTGATAACGGCTGCAATCCATACCGCAATTTCATCGACATGAATGCCCGTATATGAGAACGGAAAATTGTTCAGCAGCATCAAAACAATCGCTATGATCTGAACCACTGTCTTCAGTTTGCCCCACGCACTTGCAGCAACAACCGAACCATCCAGCAAGGCAATCTGACGCAGACCGGTCACGGCAAATTCACGGCTAATAATAACGACTGCAATCCATGAATCAAGCTTGCCCATTTGGACCAGTGAAATCAGAACAGCGGTAACCAGCAGTTTGTCTGCCAGAGGGTCCAGCAGTTTGCCCAAATTGGTGACCATATTGTTTTTTCTTGCAAGATAGCCGTCTATTCCATCCGTGCTTGCAGCAACGATAAAAATAAAAGCAGCAATTAACTGATTATACGGAAGCGTAAAGCTCCCAAGATGCAACGGCTCTGGATAAAACGGAAAATCCACAAGCAGAAACACCATCAAAAAAGGGATTAAGCAAATTCGTGCAAGCGTAATCCGGTTGGGTAAATTCACAAGACGCCCTCCCTTTATATCCTCCATTACTTCAAACATTCATCTTAATCCCGTATTCATCATCTGAAGCAAGAAATGAACGTTTGAAACGTCGACTTATATTCACATGAAACCCTATGTAGAAACGCAAAAAATAAAGTCTACCGCTCAAACGCAAAACCGCTTTTAAACGCTCCGGTGACTTCCAGAAGTGTATTGATTTTCACAAAGTCAGCAAACGATGAAGACTGGACTTGATGCATGACTGCCTGCAATGCACATTCAGTATAATATACGCACCAATACAGTGTCAAAAAGACATTGTTACACAACAATTCTTATTTGAAGTTGGTATATTGCAGATCCAGCGGCAAGTTAGCTCCATTAAGCATTTGCATAACGGCTTGCAGATCATTTTTGCTTTTCCCTGTCACCCGAAGCTGGTCTCCCTGAATTTGACTCTTTACCTTCATTTTTGAATCACGGATGAGGATATTGATTTTTTTGGCAACATCCTGATCAATGCCCTGTTTAAAATTCAAGCGCTGACGAACCGTACCCGAAGAAGCAGGCTCCACCTTCGCATACTCAATGTTTTTCAGCGGCAGACCGCGCTTCGCCATCTTGGATTGCAGGACTTCGATAACCGCCTTTAATTTAGTCTCATCATCAGACACAATCGTTAAAGCATCCTTGTCAAGTTTCAAGCTGCTCTTGCTGCCTTTGAAATCATAACGAGCGCCAATTTCCTTCTCCGTTTGTGTAACGGCATTTGTCAGTTCCTGCAAGTCCATTTTGGACACAATATCAAATGAATTCTCTGAACTCAAAGCGAGTCACCCTTTCAGCTAATCATATATTCTGTAACATTATAGAGTAAACTTCAAGCAAAAGTCTAATTTTAACTATGTTTAATCATAGAAAAAAGCATTTTTGGCGCACCATTCGGTCACCAAAAATGCTTGCTGATTAGCTGCCTCTAATACCGGCTACGGTCAGGCTGTCTGAACATGTCGAGCACACCCAAAACGATGTGCGCAAGTCCAAAACCCAATATTCCGTAACCCCAGGCATTTGGCGTCAGGTAATACCCCAGGAGGCTGACAATGATCCCTAAACCAGTTACGATCCAGCTGACTGTCATGCCCGTCCACCTCACTTCACCATAAGTTAACTGCAATTGAAGACAAAATTATTGTCTCCTGCAATTAGCCAGGTTATTCGTTGCTGGAGCTTCCGCCTTCCGAGGAATCACTGGTAGTTGTCCCCGTTACGCCTTCAGTTCCCGCAGATGAAGCTGCACTGTCGGTATCCAATTTAAGACGAATCCGGTTGGTCGCCTTGCCGTCCGTTACAACTTGACCCCCAACATCGATTGTCGTTGCTGCCGCATAACCAGACTTAATGTACATGCCTGTACTATCCAAAGTGAATGTAAACGAGTCACCGTCCGCTGTATTGCCATACTTCAGTTTCTCACCACTGGAATTCTCGCCTTTATATACTTCGAGCCAGCTATTCCCAGTCGCCTTGATCGTCACGGTTACAGGCTGACCTGCGCTTCCGCTAACTTTGAAGTTTGTAATATTGCCCGATTTTCCATCTTCAGAAACAGTGACTGAGCCAGGTGTGCTTGGTGTGTTCCCCTCTTGATTCTCACCTGTCTGACCATCCGTCTGTCCATCAGTTTGACCATTATTTTGGCCGTCAGTCTGACCACTATTTTGTCCATCAGTCTGTCCGTTCGCTTCATTACCGCCACCGTTGCCGCCAGCTTCACCTTTACCGTTGTTCTCCGAGCCCGAATCGGTTGTAGGCGGAGTCACCGCTTGGCCGTTATCGGACGATGGATCAGGTTTGTCATTAGCAGGCTTTTGACTGTCCGTAATTTTTGTATCATCTAGACCTTGTGGATTGGTGTCATCACCTTTGTTGTATGCCATATACACATACAAAAGAACAAAAATCAGAATAGGGAATGTCCACATCAGTGCGATTGACATCCATCGATTGCTCCGCTCTGCGGGTCGGTTGGAGCGCTTCTGAATCACAGGCTCCATCGTCGCTTCCGCAGTCTCTGCAGGTACGTCTTTTTTATGGCCTTCCAGCAGCTCATCGGGATTCAGTCCCACTGTTTCCGCATAGGTTTTTATAAATGCACGCACATAGAAACTACCCGGTAGTACTTTATAGTCCCCTGCTTCTATGGCCTCCAGATACCTCTTGCGAATTTTGGTCATTTCCTGTACATCGTCAAGACTCATCCCTTTTTGCAGCCGGGCCTCTCTTAACTGCTGACCCAGTTCAGACATGCCATCATCTCCTTATGTTTATCTCTTCAGTTGTTGCTGATCTATTCCATGATTCCGTACGGAGCTTTACAGTTCGTCGGTATAGCTTGCCGTAAACGTATCATAAATAATTTCTTCGTTAGGATTATTACGCAATTCAATAATAATATCAAAATTATTATAATCATATTCGGATTCTTGTACAAAAATATCCGGGTGTTCAATGACTTTGGTGCTAGGCATTGACATAATATCCTGGAGTAGATTGTAATGCCTTTCACTGGAGCGTATCGTACTGACAATGCCATCAATGATAAATACATTATTCGGATTCAACTCATCCTCGGACATCTGGCTCCGAATCGTTTGACGAAGAAGTGTAGAGGATACAAAAGTCCAGCGTTTCATGGCACATACACTGCCCGCGATGATTGACTCTGTTTTGCCAACCCGGGGCATTCCACGCAAGCCGATAACCTGATTGCCTTCTCTTTTAAATACTTCACCCAAAAAGTCCACGAGTAACCCAAGTTCATCGCGAGTAAAACGAAATGTTTTGCGATCATCTGAATCCCGGTCGATATATCTGCCGTGACGTACGGCCAGAATATCCACCAATTTAGGTTGACGCAGTGCGGATACGGTAATGCTGTTTACTTTACCAAGCATCTCTCCAAGCAGACGAATTTTCTCGTCATCATCTGATTCGAGCAGCATCCCCCGTGTTTTGCCTTCCACTCCGTTGATCGTTAGTATATTGACTTCAAGCATACCCAGCATCGAGGCGATATCCCCCAGAAGACCAGGTCTGTTCTTATGTATTTTATATTCCATATACCATTGTTTAGTTTCCATATATACACCCCGTAATGCATTATTCCACATTATTCGACAACATCAGAACGCGTCCACTAGACGTAATTCCAGGTCATCTTCTAAAAATGGGTCACGTTAATGATATATAAAATGAAAATGAATTACAAGAACAGCTCTGTAATCCGTTTGTAATCATTAGAGAAAAGCCCCCTTACGGGAGCTCTTCATCTCTTGCCTTATGCGTTTTGTTTGGCCAATTTGACCATCAGGCACGCAATCGTACGACGCTCATCCGCATCGCCGACATCCCATAGTTCCTTCAATGCACGGTTGGAATGATTCGCTGGATCAACCTTCTCATCAAGAAAGTCACCGATTTCGTACGCCAGTTTGTTGATGGTTTCCTCACTCATCCCCATCCTCTCAGCTTGCATTACGCGATCACCCAGGAACTTCTTCCATGTGTCGAAGTTAGAAACCACTGTTTTGTCTGTTGACATGATAAATCCTCCTTGGCTGACGCATGAGATTTAAAATCAACAGTTGTAATATGTGCTTCCGGAACATTTTATATACGAGCTTTCGAAATAAATAAAACTTCATGGTTCAAGAATGAACAACGGGTTCACCTATTGCACTTATAGGCTTGAAAATCGCTACGCAGCACTATGTCAGCCAGCCTCCATTGGGGCTAATAATCTGTCCATTGATGTAACCCGACTCGGGCAGCGCGAGAAAATAAACCAGTGACGAAATCTCGTCCGGCTGCGCCAGACGTCCTGCGGGAATTTCCTCTTCCAGCATCTTCAGTTCACTCTGATCCAAGTGGTCTAACATCGTCGTCTGAACCGCACCAGGGGCAACGGCATTCACCGTAACACCGGAGGGAGCAAGCTCTTTCGCAAGTGCCTTCGTGAATGCATTCACCCCTCCCTTCGTTGTGGAATAAAGCACCTCACAAGAGGCACCAGACAGCCCCCAGATAGATGACACATTAATAATACGACCGTATCGCTGAGAGATCATGTGTGGCATCATCTCCTGTGTACACAGAAAAGTACCTTTCAGATTAATCGCCATCACTTCATCCCAGATTTCCTCTGTCACATCGGCAAGCAGTCCATAATGAGATATGCCCGCATTGTTTACAAGAATATCCGGCAGCAGCTCATGGGACGCCAGCTTCTCCCGCATACGCTGAATCTGTTCCCTGCTGCGGAGATCGGCCGAAACCGTCATAATGCGTCCGCTCCCCTGCTCCATACAACGTCTTGCCGCTTCATTGGCCGCTTCATGTGATTTCATATAGTGCAGCACAACATTCATACCTACACTGGCAAAACGCTCTGCAATTGCGGCTCCTATGCCCCCGCTTGCTCCAGTAACCAGAACGGTCATTTCCCCTATCGCTTTCAATTGTCGTTCCCCCCATAACCTTCACTCTTGCTTCTTCAAAACCTTTAAACCGCCCTGTTTCCTCTCCAAATCACGGACTCACAACCAGCGAAACAACCAGCTGTTCCCAGCAAATATGCTCTTTCAATCGTTGATTCAC
The DNA here is from genome assembly GCF_051136285.1 of Paenibacillus amylolyticus. Lineage (GTDB taxonomy): Bacteria > Bacillota > Bacilli > Paenibacillales > Paenibacillaceae > Paenibacillus > Paenibacillus amylolyticus_F. Next base: position 1,177,067 of record NZ_CP194938.1, read on the forward strand.
ATCTTGCAGTGTAACCGCTTCATACAACGAAAGCATATTGAAAAAGTCACCTCCGCGGAATTGCTGACGCGTGAACTCATTCGCAATGTTTTCTGGTGAATTTAGCATGCGCAAATAACCACCGATTTTCTTTTTGCGTGCACGTTCAAAATTGGAAGCATCAAACCCTTTTTGAACAATAGCATCCACTTCTTCACGTATTCGTTTCAACAATTGATCAGGGTCTTTGGTATCCCCTCCAACCGCGGAGAAGGCATATTCCGGTGAACTGATATACTCATGTCCAAAGCTATCCGAGATCAGATCTTCATCATAGAGTGTCTGAAATAGACGTGTGCTGGAACCAAATAATAGATCCATCATCAACTGGGTAACTGTATCCCGGCGCAAAAGCGATTCTCCCGTTAGTCCAACATCGGTCTCTTTAAATCCAAACAAACATTTGGGCAGAGAAACCGATAATTTGACTTCGCGTCTCGCCTCTCCAACCTGCTTGGGCTCAGGCTCGAAAAAGCGTTCAATGTGGCCCTGCGGCTCGTAATTCTTTTGCGCCTGATTGGATCGAACCATGCTGATCACTTGCTCAGGGTCAACGCCGCCCACAACAAACAAAAGCATGTTACTTGGATGATAAAAAGCGTTATAACAGGTATACAACGTTTCTTTTGTAATCGTATTAATGGAGTCGACTGTACCTGCAATGTCTATATGCACCGGATGTTTTTGATACATCGCTTCAATCAATCCAAAATAGACCCGCCAATCCGGATTATCGGCATACATATTAATTTCTTGTTCAATGATGCCTTTTTCCTTGTTGACATTCTGGTCTGTGAAGTATGGATTTTGCACAAAATCAACTAATGTTTGTATATTTTCGTTAATATTTTCGGTCGCCGAGAACAAATATACGGTCTGATCAAAACTGGTGAATGCGTTCGCAGAAGCGCCATGAGAAGCAAAAGTTGCAAAAATATCACCTGTAGGCTCCTCAAACATTTTATGCTCCAGAAAATGAGCAATACCGTCAGGCACCTTCACTTCGGGCTGTCCTTTCACTTGAAAGTGATTATCGACTGACCCATATTTGGTCGCAAACGTAGCATAGGTTTTCTGAAAACCTGGTTTGGGCAAAACATAAACATGCAGCCCGTTGTCCATTACTTCGTAATATAATGTTTCCTGCAGATGTTCATACCGAATGCTCTCCACGACTATTCCCCCTTCTCGTCCCGCAAGAAATAAATCGTATCCAGACGGAACTGCTCTGCGGCTTCACGAACATCTTGCTTGCTAATCTGCTCTATTTGCGCAAGCAACTCTTCAGGTGTTCTCTCCTTACCAGACAACTGACGATTAAAATCATAGGCAATCATCTCAAAGGCAGAATCCTGCATTTCCTTCAGCAAATTACGAATCATCGCTTTAGTCTGAGACATCTCCAGATCTGTAATATTACCATGCTTCATCTCATCAAGCTGCTGCTTGATAATGCTCACCGCTTTTTCATAATTAGGGATTTCAATCCCGGATTGAATGGTGGCAATACCTTTGTGCCCGTCATATCTGGAAGAAGCATAATAGGCTAGGCTTTCTTTTTCACGAACGTTGACAAACAGCTTCGAATGCGGGTAACCGCCAAGAATGCCGTTATACATCAGCGCTGCCGCGTATTTATCGTCTGCATACGTTATGGAAGTACGAAGACCCATATTCAGCTTGCCCTGACCAATGTTCAGACGCTCGATGACTGTATTTGCTTCCTCATCCCCGCGAACTGCTGTCTGAGCCTGATAATCAGAGGAAATCGTACGTTCCAGATTAAAATGACGCTGCACCAATCCCTCTACCTCTTCAAGTGACGTATCCCCCACCACATACAGATCCATGCTCGCGTCATTTAGCCAATTCTCATAAGCAGATGTCAGTTCTGGAGGTTCTATACTTGCCAATGCTTTGCGTTCACCTAGCGGGTGGAGCCTGTACGGCTCATGCTTGCACATTTCTTCGATACAACGCTCAGCCGCATAACGCATTTTGTCGTTCACGATAGACTCCAGCTTTTTACGGACCGTCTCACGTTCTGCATGCACGTACGATGTTTTGAAGTGTCCATTTTCTCGTGCAGGCTTCGTTAACACTTCGCCAAGAAATGCAAACGAACGATCCAGTAGTTGCTGCTCCCCATCTCCAACAAAAGAATCATTAATCGTGTCCATACGGAACTGCACAATCTGATAATCACCGCGTTTATAGACGTCAAAACCAAATCCTGCTCCGTACAGATGCTCCAACTGCTCTCGAAACTGCGTTGTTTCCGGATAGGATTCCGTCCCTCGTCTTAGAACAAACGGTGTTAGCCCAACATGTGTAACCGTGTTCTCGCGTAAAGGAACGCCGGCATACAGGGAAATCGCGAACGTTTTGAAACGTTTGGTTGGAAGCACATGGATACGTAGCTGTTTCCGGCTGCCCCGTTCAAATTCTGCGGTATTCAAATGTCAAAACCCCTTTGCGGCCTCATTTAGATAACCAGTCATGATCAACCTTAAACGTAACAACCATTTTAAACCATCCAAAAGCCAAGAAGCAACCGAAGTCATGCCTTCTGGTTGCTTCCCTGCCTGATTACATGCAGAATATATGCTGCCCGATCGTTTTCACCTGCGGACGAGTCCATATCCATTTGGATGTGGCTGTCTTCGGGTTAAAATAATACAGACATCCACCGGAAGGATCCCATCCGTTTAACGCCTGTTCTACCGCTTTTTTCGCCTGTGCATTCGGTTCCAGATAGATCTGTCCATCGGCTACAGCTGTAAAGGCTCCCGGCTGAAAGATGACCCCTGAAGGGGTAGATGGAAAACTTGTTGAGTTTACCCGGTTCAGAATAACAGCGGCTACGGCTACCTGACCTTCAAACGGTTCTCCGCGTGCTTCACCATATACGGCATTCGCCATAATTTTGAGTTCGTTCTCGGTAAGCCCCAGCGCATTGGCTGAACCCATATCCTCTTTCTCTTTCTCATTGCTTGCGGTACTTCCACCATCACCTTTAACTTCTCCAGCCCCTCCTTTGTGTAATGGTGGTTCTTTAGGTGACCACTTGGTGCTGGCATTATACAGTTTCAGCTTCGTTTTCGCCCCAACCACACCGTCGGCCTTCATACCAAATTCCGATTGAAACCATTTCACCGATTTGAGCGTGCTGCTGCCAAAATTACTATCGATTTTGCCATTGTAGAAACCGAGATACTTCAAGCGTCCCTGAAGTTCGTATACATCCTGACCGTAACTGCCATATTTCACGGTATTGTTGCTGAAGGTCGGCATCGCTTTCTCCTCAGCCGGAATGTTGTTCTGGGCATTACTTTGTGGTGCTGTATGCTCAGGAAGCAGATAACGGATTCCCAGCGCAGATATCAGCAAAATAGCAGTGAAAAGCCATAGGTTCATTTTTCGCATCGACTATGCTCTACCTTTCTCTTGTGGGATTTAACAGAACCGCTACTGATATTATGACAAGTGAACTTGTTTCCTATGCACCAAACTATCCGAACTCTGGAGCAAATGGCAGAACCTCAAACGGTGTTATAAAGCAAAAAAACCTCCAACCATAATAGTTGAAGGCTTTCCGAAGCTTGACTATGAACTTATTTTGCTCTGTTGATACTGTTCCAGCGAAACAAGGACTTCACGAGGCTTACTGCCTTCGTACGGTCCAATCACACCTCTTGCTTCCATCGAATCAATCAAACGCGCTGCGCGTGTGTATCCTACCCGCATTCTCCGCTGCAAGAGTGATACCGACGCCTGTTTGGCCTCAAGAATGATCTGTACAGCCTGCTCATAAAGCTCATCTTGTACTTCTTCTGCTGCCTGATTCGAATCGTCGATTTCAGGAACAAGGGTTTCATCGTATTGTGCTTCACCTTGACCGCGAACGTAATTCACAATATTTTCAACCTCTTCATCACTCATAAATGCACCCTGAACCCGAATTGGCTTGGAAGCACCCATTGGCATGAATAACATATCCCCACGTCCCAACAGCTTCTCCGCCCCACCCATGTCCAGAATGGTACGTGAATCGACTTGAGAGGATACACCAAACGCGATCCGTGAAGGAATATTGGCTTTGATTACTCCAGTAATAACATCGACAGAAGGACGCTGTGTAGCAATAATGAGATGAATACCCGCTGCACGTGCCATCTGTGCAAGACGAGCAATCGCATCCTCTACATCGCCGGCAGCTACCATCATCAGATCAGCCAGCTCGTCCACAATAACTACAATATAAGGCAGTACCGCCGCCGGGTTATCCTTCATCAAGTTATTATATCCTTCAACATTACGTGTACCCGATTTGGAGAACAGCTCATATCTTTTCTCCATCTCGACCACAATCTTTTTGAGTGCAAGCGACGCCCTCTTCGGATCGGTCACAACCGGGGCCATCAGATGCGGAATTCCATTATATACATTCAGTTCGACCATTTTGGGATCAACCATTAGAAACTTGACCTCATCCGGCTTCGCTTTGTACAAAATGCTGGTGATGATACCGTTAATACATACCGATTTCCCTGATCCAGTAGCACCGGCCACCAGCAAATGGGGCATACGAGCAAGGTTGCCAATGATGGTCTGGCCTGATATATCACGGCCAAACGCGATGGTTACTTTGGATTCTGCATCCTGAAACGTCGCTGTCTCCATAACTTCACGCATCGTGACAACGGATACCTCACCATTGGGCACTTCAATACCAATTGCTGATTTACCCGGAATCGGTGCTTCCATCCGAATATCCTTGGCAGCCAGGGCAAGAGCGATATCGTCCGTCAGACTGACAATACGGCTAACCTTGACCCCGATATCCGGCTGAATTTCATACCTTGTCACCGCTGGACCACGGACAACCTCCAGAACTTTCGCACGCACACCGAAGCTTTCCAGCGTCGCCTCCAGCTTACGTGCAGTCTGCATATAATCCTTCTGATCTGCGCCTTTCCCGCTATTGTTAGGCTTGGAAAGAAGACGGAATGAGGGTAGCTTGTACGGCTTCGGCGGTGGAGGTGGCGGCGCAGCTGGCTGCATAACATCTCCTCCTCCCTGAGCGGGTTGCTCCGTTCCGGAGTCTACTGCTTCGCCCGGCATGGGTTCTCCATCAACACTAGCTCCAAGCATATCTGATGCACCATGTGCATCAGACCACTCTGTCTCAACTAGTTCATCTGTAATTTTAATATCAGCTCTGTCCGTCTGATCTATAGTACTGTTGTTACCACCAAGATCATCCGGGAATGGATAAGCGTCATCCAGATCATCATCTTTGTCCGGCTCTTCTGCTCTGACATGCTCAAAAAAGTCACGGATGATTGGTGCCGAATCAACCTTAGGTTGTGCTACTGGTGCCGCTGCAATGATTGCGGCTGCTCCAGTTCCTTTGGTCACAGATTCAGGATCGCCATACCTTGTATCGGATGGAAATTCCTGTCCAGCGCGATAAACGACCTGTTCCGAGTCTTGGGCATCCATCTCTTGTGATTCATCAGACTGTTTCGACGACTGACGATCTGCTCCCCATTTCCCAAACAATTGGAAGAATATTGGAGCCTTACGTTTAGGGAGCTGCCCTTCATGGGAATCGTGCAGTTCGTGCTCTTCATCATCCTCTTCTTCATCAACGGGTACAGGCGCTAATTTACGTGCATTGCCTTTCTTAGCACCTATTGCAGAAGCTGAACGTTTCGCTGGTCTGGACTCAAACTTTTTGTACATTGAGCTGCCAGCGTCCCACATCTTTGTTCTGAATATGCGTATCAGTTCCACATAGGAAAGGCCCGTAATGAGCATAAAACTTATTACAAACATGACAATCATGATAAGCCTTGCACCTAGACTTCCAAACAACCACAGGAATAAAGCAAACTGTCCCGCACCGATGTACCCGCCACTAATATCCTTACCCAGCATAGAATCGCGTTCCCCTGGCGCAGCAGGCGTCAATAATTCAGTTTGCATATCATTATGTACCTGAGTCAGAACCGCACCCGGTTCAAGTGCACCAACCGGAATCAGCTTCTGATGCATGGCGGATATCGTACTCATCAGAGTTAAAGCAAAAACAAGCAGCACCAATCCGGTCTTGCGAGTGGTCCAGCCGCTCGGCCACTTCCGGTGGATCATTACCATCAGACCGTAATAAATACCCACCAGTGGAATCGCAAAATAAAACTTGCCAAGCATGAGTCCAAACATCTTGGAAAGAGAACGTCCCACGGTGGCCTCACCTGACAGCGCTATGACTGCCAGCGTTATAAGCACAATTCCATATATTTCATATTTTAAGACACCGCTAAATCCGGCACCCTTTTTTTTCCTCTTTTTTCTTCTGGCCAAAATCCGGTCACCCCCAGAAGAATATTATACCATACAAATATAATCCGTACATATGTTCTTTTTCTGCACCATTTGTCTGAATTCGTCGCGTTATGTTGGACTTGTGTTACACGAAAGCGGAACCGTTGAACCTGGCAGATTGGCCGGATCCAGATATGCTTCAAGGGGGCAGTCGAGTAAACGTACAATAACGGCTTCCGTGTCATTTACCGGTCTGACCTGCATTAACAAACCATTCATTCGAAGCTCTTTCGTATCCCCGACCTCTGCCCACATTCCTGACCATAACTGTTCCGGAGGCATTACAGTATACATTGTTGTCATTGTGTGTATCCTCCCGCCTGCATCGTCTGTCTCTTATCCCCCATAAGTTTGTTCAGTTGTGCGATCGCTTGGCCAATTCCACCAACGGCGTCCATAAGGCCATACTTCACCGCGTCTGCACTTCCTACAGCTGTGCCGATGTCTCTGTTCAACTCACCTGTCTTGAACATCAGTTCTTTGAACATGTCTTCGGAAATGTTAGAGTGGGATGTTACAAAACGCACAACTCGTTCCTGCATCTTTTCCATGTATTCGAACGTCTGCGGTACGCCAATAACAAGCCCGTTCATCCGAATCGGGTGGATAGTCATTGTTGCACTTCCCGCAATAAGGGAATAGGTTGAAGCTACCGCGATAGGCACACCAATACTGTGACCTCCTCCAATAACAACAGTCACCGTTGGTTTACTTAAGGATGCAATCATCTCAGCGATTGCGAGTCCAGCTTCCACATCACCGCCTACCGTATTGAGAATAATCAAAATCCCTTCAATCCTCGGATTTTGTTCTGCGGCCACCAGTTGCGGGATAATATGTTCATACTTCGTTGTTTTATTTTGCGGGGGTAAAATCAAATGTCCCTCCACCTGACCGATAATGGTCATACAAAAAATGTTGGATTCACTGGCTGGTGACTGTGTTTGTCCGAACTGCTGAATCGACTCCGTAACTGGAGAAATGTGCTTTTCCTCCTGGATTGGAATCTCGGGAGCCTCTGTCTCCGGCTGATTGGACCTTGGTATTTGCTTGTCATTCATCTGCTCATTCATTAATGCTGTCCCCTTCTCCTGAAAGATATAATGGTTTGGCCTTTCCTTAGTATGGGGAATCTGCCAACAAGCTTATACTTTCCTGAACAATCTTTCCATCATTCAGCATTAAGAATACTATTCCCCTTGAAAAAAACAAAAAAAGCCCCTTCTCTACGAGGAACCGTCCAATATTACTCGTAGAGAAGAGGCGACTGTGTGCCTGTTATATGTTTTTCACTAACTTTATTTTAAACTTCCATAATGATTGGCAAAATCATCGGTCTGCGACGAGTTTGCTCATACAGGAAACGTCCTAATGCATCTTTAACATTTGTTTTGAGTGAAGCCCACTCATTCACATTTTCGCTCATCAGCTTCTGCAATGTGCTACTAACGATACGGTTAGCCTCATCGAGAAGTCCTTCCGATTCACGTACATACACGAATCCGCGGGAGATGATATCCGGACCAGAAACAATTTTACCATCCTGCTTGCTGAGTGTTACCACAACAACAAGAATACCATCCTGTGACAAAAGCTTACGATCACGCAGTACAATGTTACCTACGTCACCTACACCCAGGCCGTCAATCAACACATTACCGGCAGTAACTTTACCTGCTTTACGTGCTGCTCCACCTTGAATCTCCACAACTTCACCGATATCTGTGATGAAGATGTTGTCCGGGTCGATGCCTACGGATTCAGCAAGAACCGCGTGACGACGTTGCATCCGGAATTCACCGTGAATTGGCAGGAAGTATTTCGGTTTCATCAGGTTTAGCATGAGTTTCAATTCTTCCTGACTACCGTGACCAGATACGTGAACACCGCTGTTAGCGCCACTGTAATGCACATTGGCTCCCAAACGGAACAGTTCATCAATTGTACGGCCTACATACTTCTCATTACCTGGTACAGGTGTTGCTGCAATGATAACCGTATCTCCAGGAAGGATGTCCACTTTACGGTGTGTAGAACGTGCCATACGTGTCAATGCTGACATTGGCTCGCCTTGGCTACCTGTGCACAGAATGACCACACGATCTGCTGCCATTTTGCCTACTTCTTCCGGTTCAATGATCATACCGTCCGGAATTTCCAGGTAACCCAGTTCCGAAGCAATACCTACCACGTTTACCATGCTGCGTCCGATAACTGCAACTTTACGTCCAGTGACATCTGCTGCATTGATAACCTGTTGAATGCGGTGTACGTTGGAAGCAAACGTTGCGACAACGACACGTTGACTTGCTTTGCGGAAAATGTCTTCCAGTACTATACCTACATTTTTCTCTGATGGTGTGAATCCAGGCTTCTCCGCATTAGTACTGTCAGACAACAACGCAAGTACGCCGTTCGTTCCGATCTGTGCCATACGTTGAAGATCTGCATATTGACCATTCACTGGCGTATGATCAAATTTGAAGTCACCCGTGTGTACAACTGCACCTTCCGGTGTTTCAACACATACCCCAACGGAATCCGGAATACTATGGTTAGTAGCAAAGAATGATGCTTTCAGCGTCGAACCCAGTTCGATCTCCGAATCTGCATTGATGAGAATACGTTTGGTATCACCCAGCAAATTAGCTTCCTTCAGCTTGTTCTCTACTAGACCAAGTGTAAGCCTAGTTCCGTATACAGGTACGTTCAAGTGCTTGAGAACATATGGTAAACCACCGATATGATCCTCGTGTCCGTGAGTCAAAATAATGCCTCTTACTTTATCACGGTTCTCAGTCAAGTACGAAATGTCAGGGATGACAATATCAATACCTAGCATGTCTTCTTCCGGGAATTTAAGACCAGCGTCTACGACAACAATGTCGTTCGCGTATTGGATAACATACATATTTTTACCAATCTCGCCTACGCCGCCCAATGCAAAAATCATCAGCTTTTCGTTATTATTATTTTTCTTAGACAAATGAATCTGAACCTCCTATGGTAGTTGGACGTCGTACCTTATTATTTATTGTAAGTTAAGAAAAGTAGTTCAAACATTACACACCTATGAATCAGGAATGAATGTAAAAGAACACCTTTATTCACGATATTTGGAAGAAGTTCTTCGAAGTTATTCCCATCACCAACAGGTTGGATCTGAATTGTGCCTCTTAGCCGTTCCTTCCTTTTTCACACCAAAGCCACACCATCGAAACGATGTCGCTTTCAATTTCAAAAAAATACCGCACCCAGTCACTTGACATCATTATACATGATTAAAAACAGAAAAAACAAGTCACTCTCTCGTTAACCTGTAGGTTTCCCCTACCTATCAAAAAAGAAACCTTACAACACTAGCAAAAAAAAGAACCGCATCCTCAACCGTTGAGGTGCAGTTCTTTCCTTAAACAAAGCGTTCATGCTTATCATTAATAAACCATTACAGAATCTAACTGTTATTTACAGTTGAAGCAAATTTTCAATGTAATCCTGCTCGTCTAACGTTGGCGGAATCAGAGGCAGACGCACCGAGCCTACGTTCAACCCACGCAAGGTCAGCGCATATTTTACCGCTACCGGGTTTGGCAAAGGCTCCGGACACTCAAACAACCCTTTGAAGAGCGGGAAGAGCTTCTGATGGATTCGTGTAGCCTGAAGAGGGTCACCACCGTAAAAGGCATCGATCATTTTTTTCATTTCCGCGCCCACCACATGACTCGCCACACTCACGATGCCATGAGCACCAACAGCAATAGCCGGCAGACCCGCTGCATCATCCCCGGAATAAACTCTGAAATGTTCCGGTGCACCCGCAGCAATTAAGGTAACCTGCTCCATAGAAGCACACTCTTTGGTAGCCACGATATTCGGAATTTGTGCAAGCTTTAACGTGGTTGCAGCAGACAGATTCGCGACAGTACGCCCAGGCACGTTGTAAAGCATCACTGGCAGCGTAGTAGCTGCAGCGATGGCTTCAAAGTGTTTATACATACCTTGCTGGCTAGGCTTATTGTAATACGGAACTACCAGTAATACACCGTCCGCCCCGACGCGCTCAGCTTCTTGAGTCAGATGGATGGAATGCGCCGTGTTGTTGCTACCTGTTCCGGCAATAATCTTGCACCGCCCAGCCGCATGTTTCACTGCAAATTCGAATAATTGAACTTTCTCCGTATCACTAAGTGTCGGCGACTCCCCTGTTGTTCCAGAGACCAAGAGAGTCTCGGACTTTTGATCAACGATCAGATAATCGATGAGACGTGCGGTTTCCTCCCAATGAATCTCTCCCTGTGCATTGAACGGAGTCACCATTGCTGTAATCAATCTTCCAAAGTCCACTTCGATTTCCTCCCTCAAAACAGGTATGGCTCCGTTAACTTCGGTATTTACAAGTGAAGTTCAAATGAGGCATGAAGCGCCCTCAGAGCCTGAACCATATCTTCTTTTTTGACAAGCACCCAGATCGTTGTATTAGAATCTGCCGATTGCAGGATCTGAATGTCTGCGAGGGTCAAAGACTCTACAATGCGAGCCATAATTCCGGGCACACCGTTAATTCCCCCGCCAATGACGGATACTTTGGCACAGCCAGACAAGCTTTGAGGCTTGAGACCAATCTCCTGCAATACACGTATAGCCTTCTCGGAATCACTATCAAACACCGTATAGACTACTCCTGAGGGGGTAACATTAATAAAATCAACGCTGATTGAGTTTTCAGCCATCGTTTTAAACACTTTCAATTGCAGACGATCCGTTCCGCCGGGAACATCCACCGTAATTTGCGTAACATTGCTAACATAAGCAATACCGGTTACGTAACGGTCAATAATGCCTGTCTGTACATCCTGAAACCCTTCCGGATGGGTAACAAGCGTACCTTCTGTATCGGCAAAAGTAGATCTTACCCGCACGGGAATTTGCGATTGCATCGCAATCTCGACAGCACGCGGATGAATAACCTTGGCCCCGTGATGAGCCATGTTACAGATTTCTGCATAGCTTACTACGGTCAGTGGACGCGCATCTTCAACGATACGAGGATCAGCCGTCAAAATACCGTTTACGTCCGTATAGATATCCACCATCTCTGCGCGCAATGCTGCACCCAGCGCTGTTGCAGATGTATCACTGCCGCCGCGGCCGAGTGTAGTGAAATCACCTTTTTCCGTCTGTCCCTGGAATCCGGTTACGATAACGACACGCCCCAACTGAAGCTGTTCCAGCACACGAACAGGACGGACATCCAATATCCGGGCATTCCCGAAATTGTCGTCCGTCACAAAACCCGCTTGTGCGCCGGTCAGCACTGAAGTTGGAATGCCTTCATGTTCAAGCAAACTGCTGAGCGTTGTTGCAGAGATGATTTCACCACAGCACAGCAGTAAATCCTTCTCGCGAGCAGATAATGCATTTCCGTTCTGCGCAGCCCAGTCCAAGAGCGTATCCGTTGCATAAGGTTCACCGCGGCGACCCATGGCTGACACCACAATAACGAGGTTAAAACCCGCTTCAAGCTCACGTTTAACATGCCGGAGTACATGCTCTCTCGCTTGAACGGTGGAGAGCGACGTACCTCCGAATTTTTGTACCATAATACGCATCTTTATTCCTCCATTTGTGTGTACGCAAGAAGACTGGACACGGGTCAAATCAACAAATGCATAACCCTTGGGAGCGTTCCGATGCGATAATCTCAGCAATGTATACGGCATGATGAGACATGTATTTCAAATACACCTCTCCTGCTTGCTGCATGTTGATCCTTTGCAAGCAGGAATGCCCTTATGAACAGGAACGTGGTAGAGGTAGCCATACAATTCAGCTATCGTCCCCCATGATTTTCTTTGTCTCTCGAACCCTTCTTCATTTCTCCAAGCGTATATACGTTATTGCCCTGGCTCTGATTCTTATGTCTGTGGAGTTCGCTCCACAATCATCGGCTGCAGCTGTTTGCCTTCGAGTGCACTCCAGCAAGCTTCCGGAATCAGTTCCATTTTGGCAACTAACGAATTTGGTTTTTTCATTGGATCATCTTGACCAAACGGTACAAAATATAAATATTTGGCCACAAGTAATTTTGCAATATTTGCTGCATTCAAACCAAGACCGTCATTTGTCGAAATCGCCAGCACAAGCGGGCGCTGATTACGCATCTGCGCTTTCGCAGCCATTAGCACCGGACTGTCGGTCATTGCATTAGCCAGCTTGCTCGTTGTATTTCCCGTGCATGGTGCAATAACCAGCACGTCAAGCAGCTTGGAGGGTCCTAAAGGCTCTGCCTCAACAATTGTAGAGATAATATCGTTACCCGTTATATCTTTCAATTGTTTTTGCCAATTCTGAGCCGTGCCGAAACGAGTATCTGTCGTGAGTACCGAGTTCGAAATAATCGGAATGACGTTCGCGCCTTCCGACACAAAGCGGCTAATGACCGGCATAACCTCTTCAAACGTACAATGAGACCCCGTAATTGCGTATCCTACCGTTTTACCCTGCCAGTTCATGATTTAACCTCCCGTGCGTTCTGTTCTTCCAAAAGCAAACGGATTAACGCGTCGGCAATAATGCCGCCAGCCGTTTTGGGAGCAACAATGCCGGGGAGGCCTGGTGCGAGCAGTGCCTTAATGCCACGTTTGTCGGCATATCTGAAATCACAGCCGCCAGGAGCAGATGCAAGGTCGATAATGACTGCTTTCTGAGGCATTCTGGACAGGATTTGTGCTGTGATTATCATAGTCGGTATCGTATTAAAAAGCAAGTCAACTTCCCCGGTTTGAGCGGCTAAATCCGTTGTCATGAAAGGCTTCCAGCCCATGATTGTTGCGCGGGCAACATCTTCATTTCTACGGATTCCCACCCGTACATTGGCTCCAAGCCCCTGCAGAGTTTTAGCTAGCGTAAACCCTGTTCGGCCGATGCCAAGCACGATGCATTCTGACCCGTGAATCGTAAAATCCGTCTCTTTAATTGCAATGGCGATGGCTCCCTCAGCTGTCGGAATCGAGTTGTATAGTGCAATATCATCACGATCAAGTACTTCAACAAGCCGTAGGCCGTTCTCCTGACAAAGTTCACGCAAAAATGGCTTAGCCATGCCCGTAAACACGGTGCAGTGCTCGGGCAAGGCAGCCATATGTTCCTTTTTCAAAACAATAACATCACTACTAAACGAAGATCCAACCTTCCCTTGATCATCACAACTCACTACTGGCAGTACCAGCACATCTGCAGAAGCAAACACATCATCCTCAAGTTCGCGGTGTTCAATACCCGGAATAACTTGCTCCAGTTGATCGAAGCCTACCACACTTACCGCTGCATCCAGCTCGGCGCACTTTTGAATGACTTCAATCTGCCTCGCATCTCCGCCCAGAACAACAATCCGGACTCCGGTCAGCATCGGGACGTCACTCCTTTCACCACATGTATGCCTTATCGTATGCAGCAGCCCACAGGGGGGTGAAAACAATAAATGAATGAACTCATGTTCAACACAAAAAAGCCGCCCTGTGAAGGACGGCTATGATGCACGATGTATCCAGATGTAAATGAAACTAAATACTTCTGGACAAAGAAGATATAACACACGTTACTTACCCGTATGACCAAATCCACCATTGCCTCGTACAGTCTCTGAAAGTTCTTCCACTTCAGTCAATTCGATGACAGGAACTGTCTGGAACACGATCTGGGCGATACGTTCTCCGCGCACAATCGTGAACGGTTCTTGTCCCAAATTAATGAGCAGCACTTTCACCTCTCCGCGATAATCGGCATCAATCGTGCCCGGAGTGTTCAGACAAGTAATACCATGTTTGAATGCCAGCCCGCTACGTGGTCGAATTTGAGCTTCCAGCCCAGCCGGCATTGCCATTGCAAGCCCAGTCGGGATTAAAGTACGCTGACCCGGCTGCAGTACAACTTCTTCTTCCAATGCGGCCACAACATCAAAACCAGCAGCCAGCTCGGACATTTTTTGCGGCAGTTTAATATCTTCGTTACCTGGTAGTTTCTTTATCTGAACGTAATGCAACTAAATCATCCCTTCTCAGTCCAGCAATCGTCTTGTCTGAAGCACCTACCATAGCAAGTGCAAATGGCTCTGCAAACATCAGATCAAGCACAGCATTAATATCATGCATCGTTACTTGCTCAATTTTGACAATCATCTCATCAAGTGTATGATGTCTGCCAAGCATCAATTCGTTTTTCCCAAGTCGGTTCATTCGGCTGCCCGTGCTCTCCAGACTCAGAATTAAACTGCCTTTCAGCTGTTCCTTGCCTTTGCGCAGTTCATCCTCAGATAAACCATTTACAGCCAGATCGCGCAGTACTTCTTTGGTCAGATCCAATACTTCCTTCGTCTGTTTCGGAGCTGTACCCGCATAGATTGTAAATAGACCGCTGTCGGCATGCGAACTATGATAGGAATATACGGAATAGGCGAGTCCACGCTTTTCACGAATCTCCTGGAATAGTCTGGAGCTCATCCCCCCACCAATCGCATTGTTAAGAACAACCATGGCAAATTGAAGCGGATCTCCAATTTTGCAACCTGGGAACGATATACAAATGTGATTCTGCTCCGTTTTCTTTTTATGGAAGAGTTGTCCGCTTTGGAATGCTGGCATGTTCACTTCTTCCGTTACCCCTCTGACGTCAAACGCACCAAAGTGTTTCTCCATCAGATCAATTACACTGTCATCAATGTTGCCCGCAATGCTGATCACCGTGTTCTCAATCGTGTAATGTTCCTTCATGTATGCACGCAAATGGCTGGAATCCATCGCTTTAAGACGTTCCTCTGTGCCAAGGATTGGATAGGCAAGCGGGTGTTCCCCATATGCAGCCAAAGCCATCAAATCATGAACCATATCATCAGGCGTATCCTCGTACATTGAGATTTCTTCCAGAATCACGTTTTTTTCTTTAGCCAGTTCACCATCGTCCATTTTCGAACGGAAAAACATATCGGACAAAACATCGACTGCGATTGGCAGATGTTCATCCAGCACTTTCGCATAATAACAGGTATATTCCTTGGAGGTAAATGCATTCACATTACCGCCAATAGCATCAAACTGCTCCGCAATGGCTTTGGCATCGAAACGATCTGTTCCCTTAAAAAGCATATGTTCAATAAAATGGGATACCCCGTTATTTTCGACCTGCTCATTACGTGAACCTGTTTTGACCCATATTCCGAACGATACGGAACGACAGGTCGGAATTTGTTCCATCACTACCCTGAGGCCATTGCCCAGCTGAATTTTTTTCACGGTTGGCCCTCCTACATCTCTATAATTGCCCTAATCCCAATCTTCGAAGATTGAAATAGACATTGGTTCCAACTTTTTGATATTAACAAAAAAACGCCGTTCACTCAACCGCATGCCCATCCACCCGTTCGGAAGACAACGTCTCACTTACCGTTCCAAGCGACCATCCCTTGGCGTGAATGGAATTAATCATGCCCTTCAGCGCACCCACAGAAGAAGCTGTAGGATGCATCAGAATTAATGAACCTGCTTCGGTTTTATTCGCAATTTTGGCAATGATGGAGTCTGGACTTGGTTTGCGCCAATCCACTGTATCTACTGTCCACAGGACGGTTTGAAGACCCATCGATGTCGCGATATCCACCGTTTTCTGATTAAAATCACCCGAAGGCGGTGCAAACCAGCGATTTTCTACACCAAGCGTTTGCTGCAGCAATTCCTGGGTTTTGCTCATCTCCAGTCTTGCCCGCTCCGTACTCAAACGACTCATATTCGGGTGTGAATACGCATGATTAGACAGCTCATGTCCACGCTTTTGAATTTCCTTGGCGAGTTCGGCGTTTTTGCTCAGCCAGCTACCATCCAGAAAAAAAGTAGCTTTCACCTTCTCGGCATCAAGCGTGTCCAGCATTGGAATGAGAAATTCATTCCCCCAGGCCACATTGATCATAAAAGAAACCATCGGTTTACTCGCATTGCCTCGATAAATCGGATGTGCCCCCAGATCTTTTAACTGAATCTCAGGTTCAATCTGACGATAAACATACGGAATCTTGGTGTTCAGCGTCCCACCTAGTGCCTTTCGGTAGGTTGCTTCCACATCAATCTCCAGTCCATTATACCCCGGGATTGCTTTCCACACTCGATCAACTCTCGCATTCACCGGTGCAATTCGCGTCTCGGCTGCCTTATCCTTAATCGCGGATAACAACGATTCTTCTCCGGTCGCTTCCTTAAACATATCAAATGCATTCTGTGTGCCAGGACCATCACGGATCTCCGTAATGTATGTACGTACACTGTCGACTTGTCCGATTAGCATGACCGATGTCACACCCGCGAGAACAACCGCCAGTTTTTTGGATTGGTTTCTCACAGCTCCATCCTCCTGCCGTCTTTGTCCCCATCATATGAGGACAAGAACAGGAATATGATTAAAAGCCCCGATCTATGGATAATCACATTCTAATTTTAACGTTAAAAAAAGAGCCAGAAATTCGCATTCTGTCTCTTCATTCAATCATACATATGTTATTCAATCGTCAGCTGCCTAGGATTGCGCAGGTGCTTCCGCTGTTAATACAGCTTTACGGGACAAGTTGATCCGGCCTTGCGGGTCAATCTCGGTTACTTTTACTGTAATGGAATCACCGATCGCCACAACATCTTCTACTTTTGCTACACGCTCAGTAGACAATTGAGAGATGTGAACCAGACCTTCTTTGTTTGGCAGCACTTCAACGAATGCACCGAATTTCTCAACACGTTTTACTTTGCCGACGTAGATTTCGCCAACCAGCACTTCGCGTACAATGCCTTCGATGATCGCTTTGGCTTTATCATTCATCTCCTGGTTGGAAGAAGCGATAAACACACGTCCATCCTGCTCGATATCAATTTTAACACCAGTTTCTTCGATGATTTTATTGATGATTTTACCACCAGCACCAATAACATCACGGATTTTATCCGGATTGATATGCATAGTCGTAATTTTAGGTGCATACTGGGACAATTGCTCACGAGGTGTTTGCATCACTTCGGTCATTTTACCCAAAATGTGCATACGACCTTCTTTTGCTTGAGCCAGTGCTTCAGCCAAAATTTGACGGTCGATTCCATCAATTTTGATATCCATTTGGATAGCAGTTACGCCTTCAGGTGTTCCCGCAACTTTGAAGTCCATGTCACCCAGGTGATCTTCCATACCTTGAATATCACTCAGAATAGACACATGCTCTCCATCTTTGATCAGACCCATCGCCACACCAGCTACTGGGGCTTTGATTGGTACGCCTGCGTCCATCATAGCAAGTGTACTCGCACAGATACTTGCTTGGGACGTAGAACCGTTAGATTCTAACACTTCGGACACCAAACGAATCGTGTATGGGAAGTCCGTTTCAGAAGGAATGACTTTGGACAGCGCACGCTCACCAAGCGCACCATGTCCAATTTCACGGCGTCCTGGCGCGCGAAGCGGACGAGCTTCACCTACGCTGAACGGCGGGAAATTATAGTGATGCATGAAACGTTTTGTTTCTTCCAGACTGATGCCATCCAGAATTTGAACATCACCCAGTGCACCTAGTGTACAGATGCTCAGTGCTTGTGTTTGTCCACGTGTGAACAGACCTGAACCATGTGTACGCGGAAGCAGGGAAGTATCACATTCGATTGCACGAATCTCGGCCAGGCCACGTCCATCTGGACGAACTTTATCGTGAGTGATCAGACGGCGCACTTCTTCTTTGACGATATCGTGCAACACTTCTTTCACGTCTTTAAGCAATTCAGGTGATTCGATGTATTTCTCTTCAAAGTGAGCAACCGTTTCGTCATTCACGACATCAATCGCATCCTGACGTGCATGTTTCTCAGCAATTTTAACAGCTTCCACCAATCGTGCACTTGCAAAATCACGTACACTGCTGTTCACTTCAGCATTAACTGCATGCAGCTTCACAGCCATCTTTTCTTTGCCAGCAACTTGAACGAGTTGCTCGATAACAGCCACAATGTTCTTGATTTCGTCGTGACCAAACATGATTGCTTCAAGCATCACTTCTTCTGGCAATTCATTCGCTTCAGCTTCAACCATCATGATCGCATCTTTAGTTCCTGCAACCACGAGTTCAAGTTCACTAACTTCAAGCTGCGCAATTGTTGGGTTAATAATGAACTCGCCATCAATACGACCCACTTTTACGCCACCAATTGGTCCGCTAAAAGGTACATCTGAAATGCTAAGTGCTGCTGAAGTACCAATCATTGCTGCAATTTGTGGTTCACAGTCCTGATCCACACTCATAACAATATTCAGAACTTGCACATCATTACGGAAACCTTCCGGGAACAATGGACGAATCGGGCGGTCCGTCAGACGGCTTGCCAGAATCGCTTTCTCGGATGGTCTGCCTTCACGCTTGATAAATCCACCCGGGATTTTACCTACAGCGTACAATCTTTCTTCATAGTTTACTGTCAGTGGGAAAAAGTCCAAATCTTTCGGCTCACTGGATGCTGTCACAGTACACAATACTACCGTATCTCCGTATGTTACTTTAACAGCAGCATTTGCCTGCTTGGCCAAACGCCCGGTTTCAAACGTAAGCTTTCTTCCACCAAGCTGCATTTCAACACGTTGTTCCATGAAATCCCTCCTTTAATTCGTTCCTATCACAATGGATTCTGCATATTTACAGTATTTCCTGCTTGTCCAGCATTCATTAGCTTGAGTCGGACGGAGTGCAGGCTGACTTGCAAAACAAAAGCTCCTCGCGGAGCCCTCAGCTACAAATATATGGCAACATGTTCATCTACAAAACAACCCGGCTGTAAGCTCCGCTTGTCCTTTTAGACAAAAGAACGGCGGATAACAGCCAGGTTGATTTTGAAAACATGTACGATAATTAACGACGCAATCCGAGTTTTTCGATCAGTGCGCTGTAACGTTTAACATCTTTGTTTTTCACGTAAGCCAAAAGCTTACGACGTTGACCTACCATTTTCAAAAGTCCACGACGTGAGTGGTGGTCTTTCTTATGCGTACGCAAGTGGTCTGTCAAACTTCTGATGTTTTCCGTAAGGATAGCAACTTGCACCTCAGGTGATCCAGTATCGGACTCATGAGTTTTGTGCTCGTCGATCAGTTGTTGTTTACGTTCTTGAGTCAATGCCATCCTATTCACCTCCTTCATTATAATCGCCGTTAGCCTCGTCACCGCCGGTGAGAGCGTGTAACCAAGCTAAGGTTAATGTCATCTCATTCGACAACGTAGTACATTATACCATGGTTGCCTGAACAAAGTAAATGTAAACATGGATTTTATTAAAGATTTTTAGGAAAGCAAGCGAGCAGCGGTGAGTGCATCTTCACGAATCTGAGCAATCAAAGCATCAATGGAATCGAATTTCCGCTCGTTTCGAATATAGTGCACCAGTTCTACTTTTAGTTCCTGATCATAGATTTGACCATCAAAATCAAGCAGATGCACTTCGTATGTCGGTCTCATTCCATTCTCGTGAAAAGTTGGTTTGACACCCAGGTTCATCACACCTGCCAGTTCTTGATCCCCAACATTTACTCGCACGGCGTACACACCTTTGGCTGGTGTAACATAGTGGTCGACAAGTTCGAGATTGGCGGTAGGAAAACCGATGGTTCGTCCCCGTTTCTCTCCGTGAATAACAGTACCTCTGACACTATAGGGGCGTCCAAGCCACTGACTTGCCTCATCCATCTCCCCACGTTTCAATAAAGCACGAATCAAGGAACTGCTTACTTTCTCCCCGCCAAGCAGAAACGGAGAAACCGTCTCTACCGTCATTTCTCCATCACCCAGCGTACGAAGCATCTGCTCGTCTCCTGCACCTTTGTGACCAAAACGGAAATCAAATCCAACAACAGCTGTACGTGTCTGAAGAGGAAGTAAGAGTTCATGAACAAATTGCTCTGGCGAGAGCTGTGAAAATGATTCATTGAACTCGACTACGTAGAGTATATCAACTCCCATGCCAGCCAGAATCTCTTCTTTGTCCCTGAGAGGAGTCAAATAACCCTCGTAATCCCCTTTACGCATTACTTCCTTCGGGTGTGGATGGAAAGTCATGACAGCCGCTTTCATGCCCGATTCCCTTGCAATGCGAACCGCGGATAGAATGACACTTGCATGTCCGAGATGCAGCCCGTCAAATTGACCGATTGCCAGCACTTGGGGATGCGTAGTCAGTTCCGCCGATTGTAGGGTTTGCGGATAGGTTAGCATTACGGTTTTCACAATCATTCACCTGCATTTCACTTGATGGGCCAAGCTTGAACCTCGTGATCACTCCAAGCCCGGTACCTCTTTATTCCGGTAAGAAGACTTTAACAGCCCTCACGGTTGGTTTCAATTCATCCCGCTCAAATATCCCCAGAAACGTTCCATCCTGAGCATACAGACGCAGCACTCCTGGCTTCTCCACTGGCGGATCCAGTAAACGCGCTGACAGCTTCTGGCCTTGAAGAGCACCCTTCGTCTGTTCCTCTCCAACCTTGTGGGCTGGAATAGAAGAAATCGCTTCATCTACAGGGATCAGAGCCTCGGCCAGCGTACCTTCGGCCATGCGATGTTCCACTTCTTCGATGCGAAGACAGTGATCTGCGGATATTCCAGCTGAGATGGTGCGCTCCAGTTTAACCATAGTGGAAGGATAACCAAGCTCACGGCCGATATCTACACACAAAGTTCGAATATAGGTTCCCTTTGAACATAAAGCGCGAAATGATATATCGGTTACTCCATCACTGATTTCAATTCCGGTAAGCTCCAGCTCATAGATCGTGACCTCACGACTCTTACGCTCAACCGTTTTACCTTCACGCGCCAGTTCATATAACCGTTTCCCATCTACTTTTACTGCAGAATACATCGGCGGAACCTGCGATATGGTGCCCACAAACCGTTCCAATACCTGCTGAACCTGTTCCTGGCTGACTTCTACAGCGGACTCTGAACGTTCAATCACTTCACCCGTAAGATCCTCTGTGTCTGTAGCGAGTCCCAATCTAAGTGTCGCCAGATATTCCTTTGGAAGTTCCTGCATGTACTCGACTACCCGTGTCGCTCTCCCAAGACAGAGCGGGAGAACCCCGGTTACCTGCGGATCGAGTGTACCCGTATGACCAATTCGCTTCATTTTCAGTATTCGGCGCATTTTGGCTACGACATCATGGGAAGTGAAGCCGGCCGGTTTATAAACCGGGAGAATTCCTTCAAACGGTTTTACCATTGAGAATTCACCTGCTTCAACACTTTTTCCACGATCTCGTCCAGCTTACCTTCCATTCGGCATCCAGCTGCGAGAACATGCCCACCGCCGCCAAAGGTTTGTGCCAGTGCCGCTACATCTACTTTGCCAGCGGAGCGCATGGAGACTTTAGTAGCATTCTCGTTGATCACTTTGAAAAAGATACCCACCTCTACCCCTCGAATGTTACGAGTGTAGTTAACGATCCCTTCCAGATCTTCGTTGACCGCTTCACATGCCTGCATATCCTCGGGTGTAATAACGACCCATGCAACTTTACCGTCTTCTGACATTTGCAAAGATGAGAGCGCTTTGTTCAAAATACGGACTTGCGGGAAAGTCATCTCTTCCAGCAGTGATTGTGCGAGATAAGGCCCATCCACACCATGTTCCAGCAAACGGGAAGCCGTAGCCATCACATTAGGACTGGTATTGGCATAACGGAAACCACCGGTGTCTGTAAGCAGCCCCGTGTATACCGCTGTAGCTATATCCTTATCCCATGTAATGTTGAAAAGTTCCAGCAGTTCAAACAAAATCTCAGCCGTTGCTGCTGCATCGGATTTAATGATGTTTACTGCTCCATATCCGTTATTTGTGGGATGATGATCGATATTTAGAATCATTGCATCTTCTTCAAAATAATGACGGGTAAGCCCGACTCTCGCAAAATCAGCACAATCTACACAGATGATCGCTTTATATTTACGTTCCGGGGGGTGTTCGGTCATGTTCACAATGGCATCCGCCTGCCACAAAAAACGCATACGTTGCGGAATTTCACCTTCATTGATCATTGTGAATGTCTTTCCCAGACATGACAGCAGCCAGCCCACCGTTACCGTCGAGCTGACTGCGTCACCGTCCGGCTGTACATGCGACACGACCAGGTAATCGTCATGCTCCAGCAGGAATTGTTTTCCTGCCTGAAGCGCCTGTTCATAAGTGTGCATTGCCGTCTCCTCTATTCTGTTACTGGGATTCGTTTTTGTCGGAACCAATATCGCCAAGCAGCTTTTCAATCCGGCTGCCGTAAGCGATTGATTCGTCAATCTTGAATATCAATTCGGGAACATGACGGAAACGGATACGTTTGCCGAGTTCCGTGCGCAAAAAGCCGTTTGCTTTGGCAAGTGCCTTAAGCGAGTTATCCTTCTGCTCCTGTTCACCGAAGACACTCAGATAAACTTTGGCTTGCGACAAGTCGCCAGTCACTTCAACTCCCGTTACAGTGATAAAACCGATACGTGGATCTTTTAGTTCTGACTGGATGAGCAGACTCAGTTCTTTCTTGATCTGCTCGCTCACTCTACCTGTACGAACCTTAGCCATTGTTGTTCACCTCATACTTCCTTGCTTATCGTTGTACGGTCTCCATGATGAAGGCTTCAATAACATCGCCTTCCTTGAGATCGTTGTATTTATCCAATGTGATACCACACTCGTAACCTTGAGCCACTTCTTTGGCATCATCTTTGAATCGTTTCAGGGAATCCAGCTTACCTTCGTAAAGGACGATACCATCACGAATCAGGCGTGCTTCCGCAGAACGAGTGATTTTGCCCGAGGTAACCATACAACCTGCAATGGTACCTACTTTGCTAATGGAGAAGGTATTACGAACTTCAGCATGACCAATAACTTTTTCTTTGTAGATTGGATCAAGCATACCTTTCATTGCTTGTTCAATCTCTTCGATAACACTGTAGATCACGCGGTGTAGTCGAATGTCTACTTGCTCTTGATCCGCAGTAATTTTCGCCTGATTTTCAGGACGAACGTTGAAACCAATCACGATGGCATTCGAAGCGGCAGCCAAAATGATGTCGGATTCTGTGATCGCACCAGCACCGCTGTGAATGATCTTCACGCGTACGCCTTCAACTTCGATCTTGGCAAGGGAACCTTTCAATGCCTCAACCGAACCTTGCACGTCACCTTTAATGATCACATTCAAATCTTTGATCTCGCCATCTTTGATGTGTTGGAACAGATCATCAAGAGTTACACGTGTGTGCGTACCCAGATCGGATTCACGTTGTGTTATCGCACGTTTGTCAGCGATGGAACGAGCTTTACGCTCATCTTCGAAGACCATGAACGGATCTCCCGCACCTGGAACTTCAGTCAGACCTGTGATTTCCACCGGAGTAGACGGTCCTGCCTCTTTCAAACGACGGCCTTTATCATTGACCATTGCACGTACACGACCGAAGCAGTTACCTGCCACAAACGCATCCCCGACTTTTAATGTACCATGCTGTACAAGGATACGCGCAACTGGACCACGACCTTTATCCAGCTCGGCTTCAATCACCGTACCACGAGCACGTTTATTCGGATTCGCTTTGTATTCATTCACTTCTGCAACGAGCAGAATCATTTCAAGCAAACCTTCCAGACCCATTCTTTGTTTCGCGGATACATTGACAAAGATTGTATCTCCGCCCCACTCTTCCGGAACGAGTTCATAGCTAGTCAGTTCTTGTTTTACTTTGTCCGGATCAGCGCCAGGTTTGTCGATTTTGTTGACTGCAACGATAATCGGCAGACCAGCAGCTTTGGCATGGTTAATCGCCTCAACGGTTTGTGGCATAACGCCATCATCCGCAGCAACAACAATAATCGTCATGTCCGTAACTTGTGCTCCACGTGCACGCATCGCTGTAAATGCTTCGTGACCTGGAGTATCAAGGAACGTGATTTTCTTGTTGTTAATCTCAACCTGATAAGCCCCGATATGCTGCGTAATCCCGCCCGCTTCACCGCCAGTTACATTCGTGGAACGAATGGCATCCAGCAATGTTGTTTTACCATGGTCAACGTGACCCATGATCGTTACAACCGGAGGACGGGATTGAAGATCAGCAGCATCATCATTCTCTTCCACAGTTTCAAAACGGTCATCTTCAAGCACGATCTTCACTTCAACTTCAACACCGAATTCACCTGCAAGCAGGAGAATAGTATCAATGTCCAGCTCTTGGTTAATGGTTGCCATTACACCCATACCGATGAGCTTTTTGATCACTTCAGAAGCATCCTTGTGAAGGAGTTTCGCAGTTTCACCAACCGTCATGTCACCACGAACGATGATTTTCTTCGGTGTGTTATCGATTTTTTCACGTTGCACATACTGTTGCTGATTTCTGTTGCGGTTGTTCTTGCCGCCGCGGTTATTACGGAAGTTACCACCACGATTGTCGTCAAAGC
The DNA here is from genome assembly GCF_051136285.1 of Paenibacillus amylolyticus. Lineage (GTDB taxonomy): Bacteria > Bacillota > Bacilli > Paenibacillales > Paenibacillaceae > Paenibacillus > Paenibacillus amylolyticus_F. The sequence continues at coordinate 1,202,008 of NZ_CP194938.1, forward strand.
GACGTCCACCACCGCCTGTGCCTCCACCATTGGAACGGTTGCCGCTATTATTACCGGTACTTCCTTGACCACCTCTTCGTTGGCCACCTTGTCCTTGCCCCTGCCCTTGGCCACCAGTACGGTTAGCGCTATTGCTGGAGTTACCACCGCTGTTCGGTCCTGTTGTTCTGTTAGGACCACTGGTGTTTGATCCTGCTGTTCTGTTAGGACCGCCACTATTGTTCGGACGTTGACCGGAACCTTGCGGACGTGAAGCTGTGCTGCCTTGACCACTTGAAGCTGGTCTTGGACGGTTTCCTGTTTGTCCTCCTTGGCCTGAGCCTTGGGAAGTTGTTGTTCTGTTACGGCTATCTTGGCCGCTTGGTCTTTGAGTGCCATTGTTATTGTTGGAATTTGGTCTATTGTTCATACCTACCTGCTTTTCCTGTTGTATTTTTGTTTGTACGGGACTGCCGATTGTGTTGCTGTCATTCGGCGTGTTCACTCCGCCGCCCGGCTTGTTGCTGTCCACTGGTTTGTCACTGCGCACAGCCGAAGTCGTAACCGACTTGGCTTCGTTACCTTGTTTCGATGCGGCAGTGGATTTAATATCTTTAAAAAATTGTTCCACCTTACCCACTGAACCATTCTCCATCACACTCATATGATTGTTAACCGGAATATCCAGTTTTTTAAGAATGGTAATAATTTCTTTACTGCTCATGTTAAGGGACTTCGCATATTCATAAACTCGCAATTTTTCCTTGTTTTCCTGTTTACTCAATATACTCCACCTCCGACATTATACCGACTTGCTTGGAGATCATTTTTGCAAACCCAAGGTCTGTTACTGCAAGAACCACCCGCGTGTCTTTACCGATACTTGACCCTATACGGTCACGATCTAGCCCGATAAGAAGCGGAACCTTGTAAGTAGCACATTTGTCGCGAAATTTCTTTTGTGTATTCGCTGAAGCGTCACCTGCAACAATAACCATCTTGGCTTCACCCGAGCGAACCGCTTTATGCACTATCTCATCACCAGTAAGAAGTTTACCAGCGCGCATGGAGAGCCCGAGGTAAGACAGTACTTTCGTATCACTCATCCTCTTCACCCTCCTGTGCAGCTATGAATTCATCCTCAACTGCGACGAAATCTGCAGCCAGCTGCTCATAAATTTCTGGTGAAACTTTGCTTTTCAGTGCTCGATCCAGCGCTCGATTTTTAAGTGCAAGCTTGAAACAAGACTCTTTGCCGCACAGATATGCGCCGCGTCCAGACTTTTTACCAGTCAAATCGATTAGTACTTCGTCCTCAGGCGTTTTAACAATGCGAATCAGCTGCTTTTTGGGCATCATTTCCTGGCATGCCACACATTTGCGCAGCGGCACTTTTTTAGGTTTCATACGTCAGCGCCCCCCGTGCTTTCCTTTAATCGACGGAGACGGAATCCTGATGCATTTCCGAAGAAGAATCTTTTTCTCTGCCGAATTCCTGCTCCGCCTGGCTCTCGCTCTTAATGTCGATTTTCCAGCCCGTTAATTTGGCTGCCAATCTGGCATTTTGGCCTTTGATGCCAATGGCAAGGGACAGTTGATAGTCAGGAACAATCACCCGAGCCATCTTTTCTTCCTCAAACACATGAACTTCCAAGACCTTGGAAGGACTCAGTGCATTAGCCACATATTCATCGACTTGTTCGGAATAACGAACAATGTCAATTTTCTCACCGCGCAGCTCACCCACAATGGTCTGCACGCGCACTCCTTTTGGACCTACGCAAGATCCGACCGGATCAACTTCCTCGTTACGGGAATGAACTGCAATTTTGGAACGGAAGCCTGCTTCACGGGCAACGGAGCGAATTTCAACTACGCCGTCAAAAATCTCAGGCACTTCCAGTTCAAAGAGACGTTTCAAAAGACCCGGGTGAGTACGGGACAAAATGATTTGCGGCCCTTTGGTCGTATTTTCAACCTTCGTGATATACGCCTTGATACGGTCACCGTGCACAAACTTCTCATTTGGCATTAATTCGGTGAGCGGCAGTGCCGCTTCGATTTTGCCCAGATCGATGTAGATATTGCGCAAATCCTGACGCTGCACTACTCCCGTAACGATATCTTCTTCCTTATCCACGAAAGCATTGTAGATCAGGCCGCGTTCGGCTTCACGAATCCGCTGGGTAACAACCTGTTTGGCCGTCTGTGCGGCAATACGTCCAAAGTCGCGCGGCGTAACTTCAATCTCCGCAATATCTTCCAGCTGGAAGTGAGGGTTAATTTCCCGTGCAGCAGGTAACGAAATTTCAGTGCGCGAATCCAGGACTTCTTCCACGATCAGTTTGCGGGCATATACACGAATAACCCCCGTATTACGGTTCATGTCAACACGTACGTTCTGCGCCGTGTTAAAATTACGCTTGTAACTGGAGATAAGTGCAGCCTCGATCGCTTCAAACAGCACATCCTTGCTGATCCCTTTTTCCCGTTCCAATTCATTCATTGCTTCAATAAAATCCATACTCATGAATGTTGATCCCCCTTTCAAACATGGCATCCCATACGTAAAACGGCGAAAGGCTCGAAACTTGTGAGCACCTTGCCGTTATCGTGAGATGTGTCTTTTTCATTAATCAAGTGAACAAGGCACTTTAAAACAAAATAGCCAAGCGCGCACTGGCAACCTTTTCATAAGAAACGGTATGCTGCTTCTTGCCTGCTTCGATCACAAGTTCCTCGTTATCAAAGGAAAGCAACTTGCCTTCGAATTCCTTCATTCCATTCACCGGCTCGTAGGTTGTAATGAACACATTCTTGCCTACGGCTTTGGCAACATCCTCTGCTTTTTTCAGTGGACGTTCCGCACCGGGAGAAGACACTTCAAGGAAATAGACAGATGGAATTGGATCGTTTTCATCCAGCTTGACGCTCAACTTTTCGCTGATCAAGACACAATCGTCGATGTCGATTCCACCTTCTTTGTCGACATACACCCGTAAAAACCAGTTGCTGCCTTCTTTGACGTATTCAATGTCAACCAGCTCGAAGCCTTGTTCATTCAAGTAGGGTTGGATCATTTCTTCCACGGTAGATTTAATATTCGTTGTGCTCAAAACCGATAACCTCCAACTTAGGTTACACCAGCTAAAATCGCTGGCAGATGATTAAATACCCAAGATTCTTGTATACCAAAGACTAAAGAGTGGGTTTCCCCACTCTCCAGAAATTCGTACTATCTCGTTCACTTCAAAAATTATAACATAGTCTGGTAATAGTGACAAGTAAGCGATCCATTGCATAGCAACCGCACTAATGAAGGAAAAAATCAGATCGCATGGCTTCAGACGTGAGAATGTGTTGATTCGACCTTTTAGAACAAGGAAAGCTGGTTGCTCTCAGGCAAACCACGGAAACATCCCATATTGGTCAGTAACTCCACAATCGTTTTGGTTGCTTTGGATTTCTGCTGGAAGTCCTCGATCGACAGGAACTCGCCATGCTCGCGGGCTGCAGCAATGTTACGAGCCGCATTATCGCCAATACCTGCCAATGCAGAGAATGGAGGAATCAATGACTTTCCGTCCACAATGAATTTTGTCGCTTCCGAGCGGTATAGATCTATCGGTTTAAGCGAGAAACCGCGGGCTGCCATTTCCAGTGCCATTTCCAGAACAGGAAGCATGTTTTTCTCTTTAGGAGGCGCCTGAAAACCGAGTTGTTCAATCTCTACAATTTTGCGGTAAATGGCATCATAACCCTGACACACCAGTTCGATATCCAACTCATCTGCACGAACGGTAAAATAAGTCGCATAGTATTCAATCGGATGATACAGTTTGAAAAATGCCGTCCGCACCGCGGAAATTACGTAAGCAGCTGCGTGGGCCTTCGGAAACATATACTGGATTTTGAGACAGGAGTCAATGTACCATTGCGGCACCTTGCATTTTTTCATCTCGTCAATCCACTCCTGAGGAAGCCCGCGTCCTTTACGTACACTTTCCGTGATTTTAAAAGCAAGACTTGCATCCATTCCTGCTTTGTAAATCAGGAACAACATGATGTCATCCCGGCAACCAATTACTGTTTTGATGTTACATGTACCGTTCTTGATCAAATCCTGTGCATTGCCAAGCCATACGCCCGTACCGTGAGAAAGCCCCGAAATCTGGAGTAAATCGGCAAAAGACGACGGCTGGGATTCGACAAGCATCTGACGCACGAATTTGGTTCCCATCTCCGGCACACCGAAGGTTGCAACAGGGGAGCGAATTAACTCTGGAGTTACGCCAAGAGCCTCCGTGGAGTTAAACATGCTCATCACTTTGGGATCATTCATCGGAATTGTCGTTGGATCAACCCCTGTAAGATCCTGCAGCATACGCATCATGGTTGGATCATCGTGCCCCAGAATATCAAGTTTAAGCAAATTTTCTTCAAAAGCATGATAGTCAAAATGAGTGGTTTTCCACTCGGCTGTAACATCATCTGCAGGATACTGAACAGGTGTGACATCTTCCACTTCAATATAATCCGGAACTACGACAATTCCGCCGGGATGCTGTCCCGTGCTTCGCTTCACACCCGTGCAGCCGGAAGCCAGACGATTCAGTTCTGCCCCACGCCATTTTTTATGATGCTCTTCTTCATATTTCTTGGCAAAACCAAAGGCAGTTTTCTCGGCGACCGTACCAATCGTACCCGCACGGAATACACTTTTTTCACTAAACAGTATTTTCGTGTAGTTGTGGGCATGGGGTTGATAATCACCCGAGAAGTTCAAGTCGATATCGGGAACTTTATCTCCTTTGAAACCTAGGAAGGTCTCAAACGGAATATCCTGTCCTTCCCCTTTTAACCTACCACCGCAATTTGGACAAGGCTTCTCTGGCAGGTCAAACCCACTCGGCACACTTCCGTCCAAGAACCACTCACTGTGCTTGCACTCGGGATTCACACAGATATAATGTGCAGGAAGCGGATTAACTTCTGAAATCCCGAGGAAAGTTGCAACAACGGATGAACCAACCGATCCCCGGGAACCTACCAGATATCCATCCTGATTTGATTTTTTCACCAGACGCTCCGAGATCAGATAGTTGGCAGAGAATCCGTATTTGATGATCGGCTGTAATTCTTTCTCCAAACGAGCAACAATAACTTCCGGCAGGTCTTCACCATAGATAGACTTAGCTGTGTTGTAACACGTATTCCGGATTTCCTCATCTGCACCCTCCAGAATCGGGGTAAAGAGCTTGTCTGGGAAGAGCTTGATTTCTTCAAAACGGTCTGCAAGTTCAATCGTGTTGGTGACTACAACCTCATATGCTTTATCTTGTCCGAGATACTGGAACTCCTCCAGCATTTCGGCTGTCGTTCTAAAGTGAGCATCGGGTTTGCGCTGGTCTTTAAGCGGACTGAAGCCCGTTATGCCATGAATCGTAATATCCCGATAAATTTTATCTCTCGGCTCCAGATAATGCACATTACCTGTAGCGATGACTGGTTTATTCAATTTAGCTCCAATGTCTATAACTTTACGAACCGCAAGTTTCAGTTCTTCTGGTGTAGCGACAAGCCCTTTGTCCACCAGATGCATGTACATGGTCAAAGGCTGAATCTCCAAGATGTCGTAAAACTCGGCGATCTCCTCAGCTTCTTCCACCGATTTATTCAGGACAGCCTCAAAGAACTCTCCTTTTTCACAGCCGGATATGACAACCAGTCCCTCACGCAAATTTACCAGCTTGGACTTCGGTATACACGCAACACGTTTGAAGTGCTCTGTATGAGAGAGGGAAACCAGCTTGTACAAGTTTTTCTTGCCAACATCATTCAATGCGTAAATTCCACAGTGGAAAGGACGTGTATTCGACAAGTCTACACCCACAAAATCATTCAGGCGATCAAGCATCGTCAGGCCTTTTAATTGTGCTGCATCATGGATAAGACCATTCAAAACTCCCGCGAGTGCAATCGTATCATCAATTGCTCGGTGATGACTTTCCAGCGCGACTTTATACTTGTCAGCCAGCGTATTCAGCCTGTGATTTTTCATTTTTGGATACAAAAGACGAGCTAGCTCCAATGTGTCGAGCACCGGGTTCGGCATCTCGGGCATGTCCAATTTTTTGAGTGAGGCCTGGATGAAACCCATATCAAATCGCGCATTGTGCGCGACTAACACATCATCACCTGCAAAGGCAACAAAGTCACGAATAACCGGTTCAAGTTCAGGCGCATCTTTAACCATCTCATCTGTGATGTTGGTCAACTGCTGAATGTTATAAGGAATCCGTTCATGCGGATTAACAAAGGTAGCAAACCGATCTACCTCTTTCCCCTCTTGAACTTTAACTGCGGCGATCTCGATAATTTTGCTTTGCGTAACCGAGAGACCGGTTGTCTCGATATCAAATACGATATACGTGGCTGTTTTCAGATCCAGCGGCTGCGGCGCCAAAACTACAGCGACCGAGTCATTCACCACATTAGCCTCCAGGCCATAGATCATTTTGATTCCATTTTTCTTTGCCGCTTTGGCAGCCTCAGGATAAACCTGCACGCCGCCGTGATCTGTGACCGCAATCGCTTTGTGTCCCCATTCAGCAGCTGTTTTCACATATTTATCAATGGACGTTACCGCATCCATCGTACTCATTGTGGAGTGCAAGTGAAATTCTACACGCTTCTCCTCCGCTGAATCCTTCCGGGATGGCGGCGCCTTAACTTCAGTCAGATCCGAAGGAATCATGGCGAGTTCAGGAATTTGCATAAACCGGTCGTATTCTACACGTCCACGGACTTTTACCCATTTCCCATTTGCAAGCAAACTGAGAATTTTGACATCCTCTTTGGTTTTGGCAAACATCTTCATTTGCATCGAATCCGTAAAGTCTGTCAGATAGAAGGTAAATAACGTATTTCCATTCCGCAGTTCCTTGCGGTCCAGACCAAAGATTGTTCCCTGAAGTGTAATCTTTTTCTCTTCATCCTGAACTTCCTGCATAGGCACAGCGGGCTCTTTGATCTCATAACCCATCTGCAAACGCACATCGCCTTGTTCTTCATCCTCTGGCAGTTCGGTCTCCATGACTTCGCTCATCATCTTTTCAATAACTTGACGTTCTTCTACCTTCTTCTGGGCCTGGAATTGCTCCATCGCCTCTTTATTACTTCCCGCTTCACCTACCTGCATCTTGACGCGTAAAGGCAAGTGGAAATATTTTTCGTAGAACGTGGTGATGGCTTGGTCAATCTGTTTCTTACGTGCCAGTTCCATTGACGTCGAGTCACTCATCGTCAGTTGAAGCAGATCGGCTTCACATTCCACTGTCGCACGATTCATCCAGCCATTTACAGACGGAATTTCGCGTGTAACCCACTCCAGGAACAGGTTCCAATATTCTTTGACGATATCACCAGACAGAACCTTGTCCGTATATTTAAAGGCAAAAGTGATTTTGGCAATATGATTCATCTTCTCCTGAATATGCAGACTAAACGTTCGATAGATCGGTGCAGGTACCAGTGTATCCTTCCCAATCTGGATATGCCATTCGCGATTTGCACGATTGGTCTCTACCAGTTCAATCCACCCATCCAGGAAATAAGGGTCAGTCAATCCTGCCGGAAGTTCTGCCTGTTTCATCAACAACTCAAACCGTTTTCTCTTCTCCTCAAATCCACTCATCGTGTTCCTCCTGTGCCCCCTTAAAACATGAAAAGCCTCTGTATTCAAAAATGTCCCTCGATCCGAACCCGCACCGATCCATTTTATCCGACAGAAGCTCTTCATTCATTACTAAACTGGTGAATAAGCTCTCATTATCAAGCTATTTTGACTAGTATGCTCTTGCAAACACAACCGTGTGCTGCGCTTTTTCACCACAAGCCAGACATGTGTGCTTCTCTTCCGCAGGCTGGAACGGAATGTTACGGCTAGTTGCACCCGTGACTTCTCTTACTTTATCTTCACATACTTCTGATCCACACCAGCCAGCCAGTGTAAATCCGCGTTTGTTTTCCATCAATTCTTTCATCTCATCCAATGTATCCACCGAGTAGAAATTGTCTGACATAAACGTACGTGCACGATCAAGCATGTCAGTCTGAATTTGGGTCAACAAGGTTTGAATTTCTTCAACCAGGTTTGCCTGTTCTACCACTTTCTTCTCTCCGGTAATCCGAGATACAAGCACACATACACCGTTTTCCATATCACGAGGGCCAATCTCTAAACGAATTGGTACACCGCGCATCTCGTATTCGTTAAACTTCCAGCCTGGACGAACGTCACTGCGATCATCCATTTTCACACGAATACCAGCCTTTTTCAGTTCTGCGAACAGTTCATCCGCACGACCTACAACGGCGTCACGTGTTTTTGGCGGTCCAATCGGAATCATCACCACTTGCGTTGGTGCCACTTTTGGCGGCAGTACGAGACCACGGTCATCCCCGTGAACCATAATCAAAGCTCCGATCAAACGTGTGCTCGTTCCCCATGAAGTGGTATGAGCAAGCTCCAGAACATTGTTGCGGCTCAAATATTGAATCTCGAATGCTTTGGCAAAGTTCGTACCCATATAGTGAGAAGTACCTGCCTGCACCGCACGTCCATCTTTCATCATAGCTTCAATGGAAAAGGTATCTACCGCACCGGCAAACTTTTCCGATTTCGTTTTCTGGCCTGTAATGACTGGAATAGCGAGGTATTCTTCAACAACTTCACGGTAGATGTCGAGCATTTTCATCGTTTCTTCGCGTGCTTCTTCTTCCGTCTCATGCGCTGTATGTCCCTCTTGCCACAGGAATTCACTCGTGCGCAGGAACGGCAGCGTTCTTTTTTCCCAGCGGACAACGTTAGCCCATTGGTTAATCAAAACCGGCAGGTCGCGATAGGACTGAATCCATTTGGAATACATGTGTCCGATAATTGTTTCAGACGTTGGGCGGATGGCCAAACGCTCTTCCAGCTTTTCCCCACCTGCTTCGGTTACCCAAGGCAACTCAGGGTTAAAACCCTCCACATGCTCTTTTTCTTTTTGGAAAAAACTCTCCGGGATGAACATAGGGAAGTACGCGTTGCGATGGCCCGTTTCGCGGAAGCGGCGATCCATCTCATCTTTAATGTGCTCCCAGATTTCAAATCCGTCCGGTTTGAATACAATACAGCCACGTACCGGTGAATAGTCCATAAGATCTGCTTTTTTAATAACATCAATGTACCAGCGAGAGAAATCCTCACCCTGAGGTGTAATTTCAGTCACGAACTGTTTATCGTTTTCCTTTGACATAAGACTCCAGCGTCCTCCCATAACGACTAGCACTGAATACTACTCAGCACGTAGTCAAACCGTAATTATCCGTTAATTAAACGTAGTATATCATTATATGTTACCGCCAGCATCAGCACAAAGAGCATCGCGAACCCGACAAAATGAACCATGCCTTCCCGATTAGGATCAACCGGTCGACCCCGCAACGCTTCAATTCCAAGGAAAACGAGACGACTGCCATCAAGCGCAGGGATTGGAAGCAGATTGAATATGCCCAGATAGAGGCTTAGAATCGCTGCCCATCTTGTTAATTGCTCGATACCCTGCTTTGCAATCTGTCCAGTAACCTCAAACGTACGCACAGGTCCACCAATATCATCCATGCTAAACTGATTGATCAGATGTCTGAATCCTTCAAAAATCACCTTGGTAGTATCCACCATAGCTATTCCTGAAAACTTGAACATTTCCACAAATCCTACAGAACGTGTAGGCAGAACAGGTGCAATTCCTACCTTACCACCTTCCTGACCTTCTACCGCTCGAGGGGTAATAATGATATTAAACGTCTCATTCCCCCTGCGCAGTGTCCATTCCATCGGCTTGTCTTTGGATTCGGCAATCATCGTCACCATTTTTTTCGAATCTGTACCGATCACAGTACCATTAATGGTTTCAATAATATCCCCTTTTTGCAAATTGGCCTGATCCGCTGCCCCGCCTTTGAACACTTCGCCAATTTGCAAATTCTTCGGATTTTCAACCGGCACGCCTGCCATCAATGCATAAACAGCGAACAGAACAAAAGCAAGAATAAAGTTCATGAGTGGGCCTGCAAAAATAGCCAAGGCGCGTTGAGCCACCGTTTTGCTGCCAAACTGCCGATCTTTAGGAGCAATCTGTGTCTGTTTGCCGCGACTTACGAGCATTGCTTGCGGATGAATTTGATAGTGTTGTATTTCACCATCCACATCCAGTTGAAGCTTAAGTGTATTCTCCATATCAATGGAGATCACTTCTCCGCGAATTACATTTTTACGGTTATCCAATTGATCCAGATAGATCATTTTGACCTGATCCTCTACAGCCCGTACCGCTATGGTCTGTCCTTCCTGGATTTCAATCAGTTCCGGGTCTTCTCCTGCCATTCGTGCATATCCGCCAAAAGGCAGCAAGCGCAGTGTGAACTGCGTCTCATTTCTTTTATATGAGAATAATTTGGGACCAAAACCGATCGCAAATTCCCGCACAAGAATGCCGGCACGCTTCGCAAAGTAATAATGCCCCCATTCATGCACCGTCACGATGACAAAGAACATCAGCACCGTTAGAAATACCACTTGTATGGTTTCCAATCCCTATTCATCCTCCTTCACGGCACGTACCGCAGTCTGTCCCTCTAGACTATCATTATTCTCTAATGCCGCACAAGAGAATCCCTTCTTCCAGTTTGTCTCGAAAAAAAGAGATTACAGCAAGGAAGCAAGCTTGCGACTATCCTGATCACAGGCAGCGATCTGCTCCAGATCAGGTTTGTCCACATTCCGGTGCGCTTCAAGCACAGAAGCAATGATATCTTCTATTTTAAGGAATGAAATCTCCTTCCGCAAGAAACGGGCTACAGCAACCTCGTTGGCTGCATTAAAGGCCGTCGTTGCAGTTCCTCCCATTTTACCACATTCATATGCCATTCTTAAACACGGGAAGCGATCCATGTCCATCTCCCGAAAATGAAGTTGTCCAATTTGAGCAAGAGACAAACGTTTTGCCGGAGAAGGCATACGATCAGGATAGGTTAGCGCGTATTGAATAGGGACACGCATATCCGGAGTGCCTAGTTGGGCAATAATGCTTGTGTCTTCAAATTCTACATAAGAATGAATAATGCTCTCTGGATGAAGAAGTACTGTAATTTGATCATAATCAAGACCAAACAACCAATGTGCCTCAATGACCTCAAGCCCTTTGTTAACCATCGTTGCAGAGTCAATCGTGATTTTGGAACCCATTGACCAATTTGGATGTTTAAGCGCATCTTCTACGGTCACTTGCTGGAGCTGCTCACGTGTAAGAGCTCGGAACGAACCACCTGACGCAGTCAATGTAATTCCGGCCACACTTGAGCGGTTCTCTCCGTTCAAACACTGGAAGATGGCGGAGTGCTCACTGTCTACAGGTAAAATAGCTACCCCTTTTGCCGCAGCTCTTGCTGTCACGATATGACCAGCCGTAACCAGAGTTTCCTTATTCGCAAGTCCAATCTGTTTACCTGAATCTATCGCAGCAAGCGTAGACTCTAGTCCAACACTTCCTACGACTGCCGTAACAACTGTGTCTGCATCGGTTCCTGCAGCAATCTCAATGAGACCTTCCGAACCATAATACACTTTTGTGCCTGCTGGCACATGTGGAGCAACCTTGTCAGCCAGTTCCTTGGAACCTACAGAAATCTTTTTCGGCTGGTAACGTCTTGCCTGTTCAATCAGCAAATCTGTATTACTCCCAGCAGCCAGTGCTTCCACTTGAAAGTGCTCTGGATGCATATCAACAACATCCAGTGTCTGTGTTCCGATCGACCCCGTCGAGCCAAGAATCGCTATTTTTTTCATTCCTGCACCTCACCTCTAATCAATCCGATACTTGCAGGCGGTCAACACGTCATTTTGCACCTGTTTCCTCTTAATAAGGCAATAGCATCAGTATATGTACAAATGGAAACACTACAATCCAGCTGTCGCACCGATCCAGAATACCACCATGCCCAGGAAGAAGATTGCCTGAATCCTTAATGTTGTATACGCGTTTGTAGGCTGACTGGATCAAATCCCCCATCTGACCTACTACTGCACAGGCTATCCCGATCACAATCGCTCTCTGCCAAGAGAGCAACCCATCCGACACCAGCGCAAACACCACCGAGGTGACAATAGCAATGACAATGCCACCGAGCGCCCCTTCTACGGTTTTGTTCGGGCTGATCGAAGGCCAAAGTTTATTTTTGCCAATCCACTTGCCTACAAAGTAAGCTCCGGCATCACTTGCCCAGATGGAACCCAGTAGGAGGAATGTCCAGAACAAGCCATGAGGTAAATGTCTGGACTCTGCAATATAATAAAACCCTGTACCAATGTACAGCACGCCGATAAAAAGCATAGCCACTGTATTAATCGGCACTCTGTTCTTAGTGACAACCGAAGCGGTCATCAGAATTAACATGACAATCCATAAAGTTTGAAACAAGGATAACGGTCTGGAATCCCATACCAGTTCCCAAGGGAATACAATGGAGATCATTCCCGCATATCCAATCAGGGCTACACCTGAAAAAGGCTTCACCCCGGTCATTTTTACAAACTCATAATAACCGATGAGAGCCATAAGCAAGACTAACCCGTGATACCATAGGCCGCCAAGTATGCAAAATCCCAAAAACAACACACCTGCTATTATTCCTGTCGTTAATCGCTGTTTCAACGGCTTCATCCTCCATCTATTTCAAACCGCCGTAACGCCTTGTTCTGCGCTGATATTCGGCTACTGCTTCAAGCAGATGCTGTTTGCCAAATTCGGGCCAGTATATATCCGTAAACCATAATTCACTATATGCAAGCTGCCATAACATAAAATTACTCAGCCGCAGTTCCCCGCTCGTTCGGATCAACAAATCGGGATCAGGTAGATCTGCAGTCAGCATATGTTGGTCAATAAGTTCCGGTGTGATATCTTCTGCAGCCAATTCCCCCGACTTTACCTGCAGAGCAATTTCTTTCACACACTCCGTCATTTCCCGGCGGCTTCCATAGTTCATCGCAAAGTTCAACACCAGACCTGTATTATGTTCAGTAAGACGAATGGCTTCCCGCAAAGCATTTACCGTATGCGAAGGCAAATGCTCTTCATGTCCCATCATACGGATACGTACATTTTTTTCGATCAATTCTTCCAATTCAATAGCCAAAAATTCTTGCGGAAGTCTCATCAGAAAATCCACTTCTTCTTTTGGACGCGTCCAGTTTTCTGTCGAAAAAGCGTACATCGTCAGATATTTGATGCCCAGTTCATCCGCCGCGATGGTTGCACGTTTAACTGCCTTCATGCCGTTCTGGTGTCCGGCTATACGCGGGAGACCCAAACGTTTGGCCCATCGTCCATTGCCGTCCATGATGATGGCTACGTGCTGCGGGATATTATCCTCGGATATAGTCAGCGTTTCCTGCTTGTCAGCCCCATTCCACCACGACCGAACCCGTTTGATCATTCCTGTTCCTCCAAAATCCCTGAAGTTTCTTCATCTGAAGCTTTGAAAAAAGAGACAAAACCCCACCGTATTGGAGGGGCTGCGCTTGTCTTACACTTCCATGATTTCTTTTTCTTTGGCAGCAAGTACCTTATCGACTTCAGCGATAAATTTATCAGTCGACTTTTGAATGTCGTCCTGATGTCTCCGCGATTCATCTTCGGAAATCTCGGACTTTTCCATTTTCTTAATATCATCATTCGCATCACGGCGAATGTTACGAATCGCGACTTTACCTTCTTCGCCGAACTTTTTAGTCAGCTTGACAAGTTCAGCTCTGCGCTCTTCCGTCAGCGGAGGAATAGACAGACGAATCATACTTCCATCATTAGCTGGAGTGAGTCCCAGATCTGATTTCATAATCGCACGTTCAATATCACTCATTGCCGATTTGTCCCACGGCTGAATCATCAGCGTACGGGAATCTGGCGTACTGATATTAGCGAGTTGATTCAAAGGCGTCATTGCACCGTAATACTCGACTTGAACACGATCCAGAAGAGCCGGCGTTGCACGGCCTGCACGCAAGGTAGCCAGGTCACGGCGCAGTGCCTGAATCGCTTTTTCCATACGCTCTTCAGCATGTTGTTTAACTGCTTGTGGCATTAATCTACACTCCCTTTAACGATTGTTCCGATACGCTCGCCCAGAACAACACGTTTGATGTTACCTTGTTCTGTAATGTTAAATACGATTAACGGAATGTTATTATCCATGCAGAGCGAGGATGCCGTTGAATCCATTACACCAAGGTTTTTGTTCAATACATCCAGGTATGTCAACTGCTCAAACTTCTCGGCTGTGCTATCTTTAAATGGATCTGCTGAATAAACACCATCCACTTTATTCTTTGCCATCAAGATAACTTCCGCTTCAATCTCCGCTGCACGAAGTGCTGCTGTTGTATCGGTGGAGAAGAATGGGTTACCTGTACCTGCTGCAAAAATAACAACACGGCCTTTCTCCAGATGACGAATAGCTTTACGACGAATATACGGCTCTGCGATTTGTTGCATGGCAATGGATGTTTGCACACGCGTTGGCACTTCAATCTGTTCAAGTGCATCTTGCAGTGCGAGCGAGTTCATAACCGTCGCCAGCATGCCCATATAGTCCGCAGTTGCACGGTCAATCCCGTTTTCACTACCGGCAATCCCGCGCCAGATGTTTCCTCCGCCACATACGACAGCAACCTGTACACCGAGTGCAACAACATCTTTTACCTGCTGCGCAATGGAAGAGATCGTCTCTGCATCAATACCATAGCCGTTCTGACCGGAAAGGGACTCTCCGCTGACCTTTAAGACAACACGTTTAAATACTGGCTGTTCCAATTGTTCACCCTCCACTTTGAATTGAACACGCCTGGTGTTCAACCAACAAAACTTTTCGCGTACAGCCTCCTGCTTAAAAAGAAAGGAACACAGAAGTGTTCCACTCTTTTAGGAAAAACGATTAACCGATAAGGTACTGTTTTCCTGAGATATAAGGGAGTTTACGCTTCGAAGTTTCATCGTTCTTATATCTTCGAAAATTTATACTGCTTGTCGGTTTAAAAAACGTCTTATTTGTTTACTTGGGACATAACTTCTTCTACGAAGTTATCTACTTTTTTCTCAAGACCTTCACCCAGTTCATAACGAACGAAACGACGGATGGAGATATTTTCACCGATTTGGCTGATTTTTTCATTCAGCAATTGGGAAATTGTTTTGTCTGGATCTTTAACGAAAGTTTGCTCCATCAAGCAGTATTCTTCGTAGTATTTACCGATACGGCCTTCAACCATTTTTTCAATGATTTTTTCTGGTTTGCCTTCGTTCAATGCTTGAGCTTTCAAGATTTCTTTCTCTTTCTCCAGCTCTTCAGTAGGAACTTCTTCGCGTGTAACAAATTTCGGATTAGCTGCAGCAATTTGCATTGCTACGTCTTTAACGAAATCTTTAAATTGATCCGTTTTACCAACGAAGTCAGTTTCGCAGTTAACTTCAACCAGAACACCAATACGGCCACCAGCGTGAATGTAGGATTCTACAACACCTTCAGTTGCTGTACGTCCAGCTTTACTTGCTGCTGCGGAAAGACCTTTTTCACGCAACAATTCAGCAGCTTTCGTTACATCACCGTTTGCTTCTTCCAGTGCTTTTTTGCAATCGAGCATACCTGCGCCCGTTTTTTCGCGAAGTTCTTTTACCGCACTCGCATTAACTGCCATTATAAATTCCCTCCAGATTAAGTATTGTACGTACACTCTAAAAAAAGGGCAGTGAGAGGTTATCCACCTACCAACCACCCTTTTCATTTAATTTATGAATGATATGTTCGAAACTATTAAGCGGAAGTTTCTTCGCCTTGGTTAGCTTCGATAACAGCGTCAGCCATTTTACCTGTCAGCAATTTAACAGCGCGGATCGCGTCATCATTACCTGGAATAACATAATCGATCTCGTCCGGATCGCAGTTTGTATCAACGATACCAACAATTGGGATACCCAATTTGCGAGCTTCAGCAACAGCGATACGCTCTTTGCGTGGATCGATGATGAACAGGGCGCTAGGCAGGCCTTTCATATTTTTAATACCGCCCAAGAATTTCTCAAGACGATCTTTTTCTTTGCGAAGCAAGATAACTTCTTTTTTAGGCAGAACAGCGAAAGTACCGTCTTCTTCCCAACCTTCCAACTGTTTCAAACGATCAATACGTTTTTGAATAGTAGAGAAGTTAGTCAGGGTACCGCCGAGCCAGCGTTGGTTGATGTAGAACTGACCAGCGCGTTCAGCTTCTTCTTTAACGGAGTCTTGAGCTTGTTTTTTAGTACCTACGAAAAGAAGAGTACCATTCTCGCCTGCGATTCCTTTAACGAAGTTGTAAGCCTCTTCGACTTTTTTCACCGTTTTTTGCAAATCGATGATATAAATTCCGTTTCTTTCAGTGAAGATATAACGATCCATTTTTGGGTTCCAACGACGAGTCTGGTGACCGAAGTGTACCCCAGCTTCGAGAAGCTGCTTCATGGAGATTACTGCCATCTTCACACACCTCCTAATATGGTTTTTTTATTGTGTCCCTCCGCCAGCATCATTTTTCGCTAAGACTCTCCAATAGGAAAGCACCCTCAACAAAATTAGCACAGCGTGTGTTTTAACACCGTTATCTAATATATCATAAGTGACAACCTGTTGCAACATTTTCTGAATCTAAATTTTCATGACTTCAGGTTATCAAAAAGAACCGTCTAGTCTGAGCATTCATACTCAGCTTGACGGTTCTTTGGTGATTTTAGCAATAATCGACTTGAAACTTTCGCCCTTTTCAAGAGAATAAGTGCCCACTTGAATTTTTCTATTAATCCCTTCAGCATTGCCTGCCTTGATAAATGCTTGCGCATCATCTACGATACCGACGTCCTTCAGGTTTTCAGCCACCATAACCAAACTGTTGCCAGAACGCACCTTGAACGTTACAGCAGCTCCCTTAGGTTTACTTGGTGTGGCAGGTTTGTTTGTTTGCGGCTGATTAATCTGTGTTTGATCTTTGACATTACTGGACTCTGGCTGCTGTGGCTGTTTTGGTTGCGTTGGATTCGTAGCAGAAGTGCCTTGGTTAGGTGTTACTGCTGTTTCCCCCTGCATTTTGCTGCTTTCCTGTTTTTTCTTAGCCACCCATTCTGTTTCCGTATACAACTCGTCTTGGGCACCAACCAACTTCAGATCCAGACTCTTTGCTGCTGTCTCCAGTTGTTCTTTCGTCCAATTTTCAGGTTGCACCGGTTCCAGATTGCTGTCAGACAGAGCTTTTTGTCCAACCGTAGCCAGTTGAAGTAACACAGCTCCAATAATCATACCGCTTCCTATTCCGATCCACAAAGATCGCTTGTCCATGGTTAGCTCTCCTCCCGCTCTGCCAGCTGCAATATTAATTGCACCTCACCAAGCTGTATGCCTGTTTGTCTAGAAATGGAGTCCATAGACTTTCCTTCATCATGTAGTCTAAAAAGTTCTTTGTAACGATCTTTAATAGATTCACGCTGCGGCTCTAAGAATCCTGCCTTGACTTGAGACTCTGCTACTGATACAAAGTGTTGATTCTTCTCAGCTCTTACACTGTCCAACAGTTTTTGTGCCTGCAGTCCCTCAGAAGCTTTACCCGTTATACTCTCAACAGGCGGTGACGAGATAGCCTCAGCAGTCGTTACTTTTTGCTGCTCCAGTTGATCAAGCCGCTGCTGTAATTCATGAAGTTGCAACTGCATCCGCTGATCCGCTGCTGTGGCTTCACCTTTAAGTTCAGCCACACGTTGAATAAGGGCGTCATTGTCTTCTTCAATCTCTGTCATATAATGTTCGAGCGTTGACTCCATCTCCTGCACCAGTTGATGTGATGGCTGCTGTTCCTTGTCTCTTCGAGGCATGATGAATGCATAAGCAATTGCACAAGCTCCTAATACAACAATAATGATCCATGGTGACAAATTGCTTCTCTCCTTTTGTTACGACCACCGGGGCGCAAGCTTCCAGCCTGGTTGTACTCTTTCACATAGACAGGTCAACATGTTTACCTTTGTAGGGATGCTCTGCGAGTTTTACATTCTCCTGCTCAACGGCTCCATCCTGTCCATCAGCCCCACTATGGTACTCCCCGCCACCCGCATGACCATCACGCACCGAAGTATGCGATGTTTCAGCCATGGCCTCACTGCGCTGCCTTGCCTCGTTCGCTTCTTTTGCCGTCTGTTCCGCAAGTAGATTCTGATCGGTAACCGGCCTCTGCTGAGTTTCACTTTGATATCGTCCTGCTTCACTGGTTCGCGGCACCGCAATCTGCAACTCCACTGCTTTGAAACTCATACGCTCACCTCACGGTTTCGAATGGATTTCCTCATAAGCCTGTTGCTTGTTTTAAACGTACGGCGTCATCGTGATATCTCCATCTTGATAAAAAAATGACATTCGACTGACTGGATCTTTAATAAATTTCGTATATCTGCCGATAACTATTTTAGAGCCTCCATAGATCATCTTCAGAATATCAACACGAGCTCTACTTGTATCTTCAAGTACCTTTTCAATCTCCAAGATACGAGTTTTCATTTCTCCACTCTGATGAAGAGCTGATTTTTGAGTCGAGTTTAATTTGATTCTCATAGCCATTTTGTCTGGCGTTAGTTGTCCTGCTGCAGCCAGCTGATCAAGTAAAGTCAGCGCCTTCTTGGTTTTGTCCAAGGAGTCCATTTGTTCTCTAATTTCCTTACGCAGCTCATTCATTTCGTTTCGGAGTCTTGGTAGCACGCCAACCTCAATTGAGGTAACTGTAGACATCGTGTTGCCTACAACACGCGCAGACACATGCTCTCCGGCCTGTGTTGAACCTCCAACGATAAGCCCTTTGGTTCCTGCACAGATTACAGCATGACCCGCACGAACATTGGAGTGCATAATACTTTGGGATACAAGTACATCTTCACCTGCATCAACATTGCCATCTTGAATGAATGTGCATTTCACATGATGTCCGGCATGAATTAAACCTTTGTTGTAACCGATGATCCCGCCGGTAATTTCGATAGAGCCACCTGCCTCCAGTTCTGCTCCTTCGACACCTCCGACGACACGAATGTCACCTGCCGCTTTTACCTTAAAGCCAGTGAGTACATTACCTCGGATAACCACGTTACCCACAAAGTCGATATTCCCATGTTTATAATCGACATCACCATTAACTTCGTATACAGGAAATACATTCAGTTTGTTTCCATCTGTTCTGCTCACTAGGCCATCAATTGCAGCATACATCGCAGAGCCATCAGGACTGACAACAACATTTTTCCCAATTTTAAATCGAGCTTCTTTTCCGGGACGAAAAGGAATTTCCTCACCAGTCACTGCTTTGCCGGGTACACCATCAACAGGATCAATACGCTTGGCGATGATCTGACCGCTGCGTACATTGTCTAACCGGATCAGCTCTTTGTAATCCACTTTTCCATCTTCTGCTTCCAATGGCCGCTGTTCGTTGTCATCTTCTTTGCCAATCAAAACTTGAATATATCCATCGATTCCTTGTACAGGAGAAACGCCTTCAGCTATCTTGCATTTATCTTTCAGGTAGGCAGACGGGTTATTCACAAAAACTAATAATTTTTCTCGCAATAGACCATGTTTGATGCCCTTGCTCTCCACAAATTGTTCAAGCTCTTCCGTGGTACAGGAAAAGCCTTCTTCTTCATTGTAATATTCAAGATAAGCGGTACATTTATCATCGGATAAAACAACGTTTAGTGATTTTTCCATAACAGTCCCTTGTGTCAACGCGGATCTTCCTCCTTATTAGCCTGTCCACTCCCTAAACATATCTTAACTTCTGCTCTCTAGTCTTTACGCATCAGCAAATCTTTTTGTTTATCCAGTGTGCCGCGAAGCCGTAAGATGGCTTTGGAATGTAGTTGGGAGATACGAGACGGCGAAAGAGACATAACCTCAGCAATTTCACTTAGAGAAAGGTCTTCGTAATACAAAAGAGAAACCACCGTTCGTTCTTTAACTGTCAGCTTTTCAAGCCCTTGTATCAGCGCATCTTTTAAATAAAACTCATTAACCTTATAATCTGGATTTTTGGCTTTTTCATCTACCATTAAAGAGAGACGTGTCTCTGACTCTTCTTCCCGGATCGGATCTTCCAGTGAGCAGAGTGACATAACTGCCACCTCCTGAAGCATATGTTGGAAATCCTTAGTTGACACGTCCAGATACTGACTCATTTCTTCATCACTGACCGAACGCAAATAGGTCTGCTCCAGTTGCTGGTAAGCATCTTCAATTCGCTTCGCTTTCTCACGTACAGATCTGGGAACCCAGTCTCCTTGACGTAATCCATCCAGTATAGCTCCGCGAACCCTCCATGAAGCGTAGGTCTCAAATTGCAAGCCTCGTTCATAATCAAATTTTTCCAATGCATCAATGAGACCCATTACTCCATTGCTTTCCAGATCGTCTTTCGGGACGTTCTTGGGTAACCCCACTGCCAATCGGCCTGACACATAGTTAACAATATGAAGATATTTTTCGATCAACATTTTTTTTGCTTCAATATCTCCGTGTTCTTTCCATTTTTCCCACAGATCAGAATGGTTCAAATGTGAAGCTTTACGCTCGTTCAATTGCTTTCACCCTCCTTATTTGTCTGTCAGGTGACGAACGGCCTGCGCCAATTCCTCCGGGTCTTTGGTCCGGACGAGTTTAGGCGGATCCAAAGGAGCAAATCCCGTTGGAGCTTTCGTCTCAGATGGTGGATGATCAGCCCCGGCGGAGTCGCTCTGTCCATTCTTGAGCAAGTCATTCAGCTCTTGTCCATCGTCTTCGAGTTTAATGTCCACCTGTGAACCTTTTAGATCTTGAGCACCCTCTGAATCATAACCATATCCATTTTCTACACGAGGGCTAAACAATACTCCCAATCCCCAACGCAGACCATATGCTAAGACATACCAGGCTGCGAATCCTATTAATCCGCGTATTAAACTGGTCATCAACACATTGCTGCTGAATGCTACAAAAAAAGTCAGAACGAATCCGACTATGCCTGCTCCAAGATTAATGCGGTAGTTTCCTATCATTATATTATAATTCCTTTACACCCATTTGTACGCTACGAATAGTTAAAAGTCCTGTCTCGCAATTCATTTCGATAGTGCGCCCGTAATTTCCTCCTGTATCTTCGCCAAGTAGAGGAATTTTGAGCTGTTCCAACATTTCCCGACAGGAATCTGCATTCCGTGGTCCAATTCGCATCGTATCTCCTGCCCCTGAGAAAGCAAACATCTGTGAGCCTCCAGCCATCTTGGATACAATCCGTGATTGAGACGCGCCCAACTTTAGCATCTTTTCAAGCAATTCTGGTAATGCCGTGTCCGCGTATTTAGCCGTGTTCAGCTTCCCCTCCCGGGCAATCTCTGAGCTTGGAAGCATGACATGCGCCATTCCAGCCAGTTTTAGCTGTGGGTCATACATCGTTAGTCCCACACACGACCCTAAGCCAGTGGTACGGATTACGCCAGGGAGTTGAGCGATATTCAGATCCGCCATACCGACTTTAACGACGCTCTTGTCCTCAATCATTGTTCAGTGGCACCCCTAGCGATTCAAAAATCTTTGCAAAAGAAGGCGGGTCTGGAATCAGGAAAAACTGCCCCTCTACCTGGTCTTCACCCTCAAAGAAAGAAGTATCAATTAATAATGCTGCATCGCCCATCTCTCCAAATTGCAGTAGCCCATAACTTAAGATTGCTCCTGCCATGTCGATGGACAGCCCTGGAACCGTAGGATACATCGACAGCTTTGTGAAGTCCGCCAGAGAAGACAGATACGATCCAGCCAGAATGTTTCCAATCTCAGACAGGGCAGAGTACTCCATATCTGTGAACGCCAAGCCTTCTTTTAACTCAAAGCCAGCAAGACGATTCAATAACATTTTTGCAGCCTCCGGGGTCATCATAAAAAAGAGATTACCAGGTGCTTCACCTTCTACACGAAGAAAAATTGTGACTACAATCCTCTCATCGCCACCCACTTTTTCAGCAATTTCCTCGAAAGGGAGCATCTGAACAGTGGGTACGCCCATATCAATCGGTCTATTAAGGAGTTGAGACAACGCCGTAGCGGCGTTGCCTGCTCCAATATTACCGACCTCTTTGAGCACATCCATTTGGAAACCCTCAAATCGGCTAAACATCTCCACAGTGCTAGCCCTCAACACTTTCCAGCTGCACAATCTCGCTTTTATTTAATACTTCGTTAAGGTTAAGCATAATCAACAAGCGGCCATCTTCCAATTTGGCAACACCACGTAGATATCTCGCCTTAACACCACCGACAACTTCTGGTGGAGTATCGATGGAACTGCTTTTAATGTCAATAACGTCATTGGCAGAGTCAACGATAAAACCAACCTGCATATCGTCCACGCCTACAATAACGATACGTGTTTGATCTGTATATTCCGTTTCTGCAAGGGAGAAGCGTCCGCGGAGATCAATCACCGGAATAACAACACCGCGCAGGTTGATAACTCCTTTTACGAAGGAAAGTGTTTTAGGAACGCGGGTAATCGGCATCATGCGCTCAATAGTCTGAACCTTGTCCACCTCAATACCGTACTCTTCGGACCCTAATTTAAAGACGATGACTTTCAACTCTTCTTCCATGTAAAAAACCTCCCTATTCAATGTAAAACTCCATCTTCATACTTATTTAATAAACGCATTTGGATCAAGAATCAGAGCTACTTGTCCATCTCCAAGTATCGTTGCACCGGAGATTCCTTCAATAGCAGGAAGATACGTTCCCATCGATTTAAGAACGATCTCACTTTGGCCAATGAATTCTTCAACAGCGACAGCTGCCAGACGGTCTCCTTTTCGAATAACAACGATCTCAGTTTCTTTCTCATCCGCGTCGTTGAAGTCCGGCACTCCGAAAACTTCGCTCAATGACAGGTACGGTATCAAAGACTCACGGAACGTAATCATTTTATTTCCATGGATATTACGCACTTGTTCACGCTGTACGATGGCTGTCTCAACGATCGAAGACAATGGAACAGCATACTTCTCTGAACCAAGCCGCACAAGCATCGCTGCAATGATGGACAAAGTCAACGGAAGCTGTACAGAGAAGTTCGTGCCTTTGCCTGGCGTAGAAGTAATGGTTACATTACCGCCAAGCGAAGTGATTTTTGATTTTACAACGTCCAGACCTACACCGCGCCCAGAAATATCCGAGATTTTATCAGCTGTACTGAATCCAGGAGCGAACAACAATTGATTAACTTCATCATCCGTCATTTTTGCACCCTGTTCTTCCGTTACAACCCCACGTTTGATCGCAGTTTGAAGGAGCTTGTCACGATAAATCCCTTTACCATCATCCTCAATCTCAATAAACACATGGTTACCGCTATGGAAAGCCCGCAGATTAACGGTACCCATCTCCGGTTTACCAGCAGCAACACGCTCCGAAATAGATTCTACGCCATGGTCTACCGCGTTACGCAGCAAATGCACAAGCGGATCACCGATTTCGTCAATCACCGTTCTGTCGAGTTCTGTTTCAGCACCAGTAATGACAAGATCAATCTTTTTATCCAATGTTTTGGCCAAGTCACGAATCATACGTGGGAAGCGATTAAACACTGTATCTACAGGTACCATCCGCAATTTCAGTACGATGTTCTGCAAGTCCGTGCTCACACGACTCAAGTGCGCTACAGTATCAGACAGATCATTGTTACCTGTCTCACTTGCCAATTGTTCAAGGCGTGAACGGTCAATCAATAATTCGCTGAATAAGTTCATCAGTACATCGAGACGCTCAATGTCAACACGGATGGTTCGTGAAGGTGCAGCCGCCTGTTTCGGCGCTGTCGCTTTCACGGAAGCTGCTTTCACTTCTTCTAGAGGCGCAGAATCTAGAGCCGGTGCATCTTTAACAGCAACAGTCTCTGGTCTATCTTCTACCGCTGCCGCAGCGGCTACCTGATTGGTCATCTGCTGCAACGTTTCTTGATCCAGTTGAATCAACTTGGCACTCTCAATCTCCGAGATGCTCATAATGCCCTTTTCCAGTTCTTGCGCCTCTTTGGTCGTTATGTAATACAACGAGAAACTGCGCTCAAACTTTTCTTGCTCGATATCCTGAACAGAAGGATAGGCTTTAACAACCTCACCCGAACGCTCAAGCATGTCAAACACCATATATGCTCGAACGCCTTTTAACTGGCTATGCTCACTTACAAGGACTTCAACGTAGAATACACGGTGACCCTCGGCTATAGACTGATCAAGTACTGAATATTGGAATTCATCCAGTTCTACAGCATTGGTCATCGAAGAATTGGTTTGCTTGTCTGCTTGTACAGCAGGAGCACTGCCTCCTGTCCATTCGCCACTTTCAATAGCCTGGAGCGAAGCAACAATAGAGGTGACATCCGCTTTACCTTCACCGCCTCCGGTAATATCCTGAACCATAGTCTCCAAAGCATCTAAACTTTTGAACATAGTATCAAAGATATAATCCTGCATTTTCAGTTTCTCATTACGCACCATATCCAGTACATTTTCCATTTTGTGTGTCAGTGAAGCCAGATCTTCGAAGCCCATAGTTGCCGCCATACCTTTGAGAGTATGAGCAGAACGGAAGATGACCTGCACTATGCCCAGATCTTCCGGATTCGCTTCAAGTTGTAGCATGTTTTCGTTAAGGGATTGCAGATGATCATTAGACTCATCAATAAACATGGATAGATATTGGTTCATGTCCATTATGAGGCACCTCCTCCATAAGTTACACTCCGTTATTTCACTGCTTGAACAAGTCTTGGCGCAATCTCCTGCAGGGGCAGAAGATGACGCACGCATTGCAGCTCTACAGCTGAACGCGGCATACCATAGACAACACATGTTTCTTCATTTTCGGCAAAAGTTGAAGTGACTCCGGTCTCGTATAATTTTTTCATCATACGCGCCCCGTCACTTCCCATACCTGTCAGAAGTACAAGGTGTCGTTGTAAAGATGTAAACGGCAGAAGTGACTCAAACATTGTATCCACTGAAGGTCTATGACCATTCACTTGTTGATCCTCACTCAGCTTCAAGATGAATCTTCCGTCTGCTGCCTTGTGAACTCTCAAATGGAAACCACCTGGGGCAATATAAGCCGTCCCTTTTTTTAGCATCATTCCGTCTTCTGCCTCAACTACCTGTAGCGGGCTGAATGTATTCAACCGTTGAGCCAGCGAACGGGTGAAATTAGGTGGCATGTGCTGCACAATAATTACTGGCGCCGGCAAATCTGCAGGTATCTGTTCCAGTAAAGTCTTGAGAGCTCTTGGTCCACCGGTTGAAGAACCGATCGCAACAATTTTGTTGAAAGATCCTTCCATTCCCCCCGAAGCTTTATAAGCCGTGTTAAGCTTGATCGACTCTTTCGCGGGTACAGGCACAGAACTGGCTGCTGGCTGCTTTGTCGTGAGCCTAGGTGCATCTGGCGGTCTAACCTCTTTGCGAGCCTGCAATGGACTTACAGGCGGTTTGCCCGCTTTATCCGTATTCGTCGCGCGAACGGGTTGATCAGGCTTAGGTATGATTTCCTTTTTAGCGGTCGTACGATCCGGTTTCGGTTGAATCGGCGGGACGTTTGATTGCTTTTTAGCCTGCACCACTTCAGCACGTTCTTCGAATGAACGCCCACTTTTCGGGAGTACCGGCGGAACCGCTTTACGGGACGATTCAACCTTGTCCTTCGTCGGCTCCTCCTTCTTCACGAATTGCTCTGGAGGGACAACGGTATTGCGCGCGGCCTCCATTTTTTTGATCGATTCTTTACGTTCAGCTTTTCGCTTCACTTCTTGCATGGCTGCACGCATTCGTTCAACCAGTGCTTTGCCAACCTGCGCAATATCCTGATCATGCACGACAGAGGGCTTACGAATAAAGTCAAATGCACCAGCTTCTAGCGCCATAATTGTCTCTTTCATGCCTTGTTCATTAATACCAGAGAGCATAATCACAGGAATGAAAGAATCTTCCATTATTGATTTTAGCGCATCTAGTCCATTCATCTCCGGCATTTCAACATCCATCGTGATAATATCAGGTTTAAGTTCTAACGTTTTTTGGATGGCTTCTTTGCCGTTTGATGCTGTTGCCGTAACCTTAAACTCCGAGTCCGCTTCAATTAAATCCGTCACAATTTTGCGCATAAAAGCGGAATCATCGACAACCAATACTTGATAGACCGCCATATTGTGTCACCCCTGTTCCTTTATTCAGAAATCATGTTGTTCGTTTAAGCCACTTTTTCATAAATCCCCTGATTCCTGACAAGGTTCCGGATTCCGAAGCTGCAGGTACAGCCAGATATCGAAGGGCAAGTTTCTGTATATCTTTAGAAGCTTTGCAGTGGGGATAGGCCAAACGATAGGGCGTCTGTTTCTTCACCGCTGTAACGACCTGAGCATCCTCTGAGATATACCCCAAAAGCGGGATATCTGTTTGCAAAAACCTCCTTGCCACTCCAGCGATTTTATCCGCTACACGCTCCGCCTCCCTTTCGTCTTCAGCCCGGTTTACAATCATTCGAAAAGGAGTTGCATGCTCCTGACCATGCATTACTTTCACTAAGGCATAAGCATCCGTTATTGAAGTCGGTTCAGGTGTAGTTACTATCAGGCATTCATCAGCAGCGCTGATGAATCTCATATTTTCTCTGGAGAGGCCAGCCCCGGTATCGAAAATGACGTAATCCATCTCTTGCGCAATGTCCTCCACCTGACTGGCGAAAAACTCCAGATCACGATCCGACAAGGAGAACAATTCTTTCATTCCCGACCCACCTGCTATATATGGCAAGCCATCAGCACCGAGTTGTATGATTTCCCTTATAGTTTTATGTCGGTATAAAAGATGATACAGATTATAGGAAGAAGAAGTTCCCATTAAAACATCGATATTTGCCATGCCGATATCTGCATCAAATACCAGTACCTTTTTTCCCATGGAGTGCAGTGTCAGTGCAAAGTTTAGTGTAAAGTTGGACTTGCCTACCCCGCCTTTACCACTAGCTACCGTAATAATTTTGGAGGAACGGTTACTCCCTTTACTTTCATCGCTCTCCAGTGGCGCAGAGACCAAACTTCGGAGTGATGCTGCCTGATCCTTCATTGTGTCCCGTCTCCCAATAACGCATGGGATAACCATTCCACATCGGGCTTCAGCAGATCATCAGGCACATTCTGTCCATTTGCTACATAAGCAAGTTTCAGCGGGAAACGATGAAGCAAATTAAACAGTGGACCGCAGGTTCCTGTTTCATCCATTTTGGTAAAGATCACTTTATCCAATCCATATTTACTGAAATGTTCGGTAATCTGAACCATATCCATGCTTTTCGCGGTCATACTCATCACCAGAAAGGTTTCACTATTCTCTACGGGAGCAAGCAAACTTTGCAGTTCTGAGACAAGCAATTCATTTCTATAGTTTCTGCCTGCCGTATCCATAAAGATCAGATCACAGTGTTCTAATCTGGATATGGCACGCTGCGTATCCCCTGGAGATTGCACAACTTCCAGTGGCACATTCAGAATCGATGCATATGTTCTAAGCTGTTCAACCGCAGAGATTCGGTACGTATCCGAAGTAATGAAACCCACTTTACGCTGATTTTTAAACATCTGTTCAGCAGCCAACTTGGCAATCGTCGTTGTTTTGCCAACTCCCGTTGGTCCAGCTACGTACACAATCCGAGTGCTCGGCAATATTCCCTCTTGAATACGGTCTTTCAGGAAATCCGCAACCTCAGAACTCAGCGCCTTTTCGATATCCGATTCGTGCAATTCACCCTCGACTAACCCCCGCTGAATGGGTTCAAACCAAGATTCCCATACTTCTGGCCAAATTTCTTGTTCCATCAGTCGCTCCTGGCACTTCATTAATTCATCAGGAAGCGTCTCAGCGGTTGTACCTTGTTTGGCAAGCTTGGTCATCATCTGCTTCAAATCTTGTAACTCATTAAACAGTTTATCCTGATGCTGATCTAAACCCGGATCATTAATACTAGATGTTGAACCCGAAAAATCCGCCCCTTGCGGTCGCGGTTTATGCTCACTGCTCAGTGAATCTGAGCCGTAATTCATCTTTGCATCTATATCACTTGAATTGGATACAGATGGAACAACAACCGTTTTCTCCTGCCCTTTTTGGTCAGCTGCAGTTGCAGCTCCCCCTTCTTCAAAACCAGCCGCAAAAGAACGAGCGGTTTGAGCATAAGCTTCAGGTACAAACGCACGGGGCACAGGCGTAAATGGATTTTGAGTCTTCTTTACAGAAGGCCCCTTCGTCTGATTGGATTGTTCTTTATCTACTGCTGCAACCACTTCGATCCGTTTCTTGCGGAACATCCCGAGCACTCCGCCCACCTTGATTTCTTTGGTGGACAGAATGACGGCGTCGCTTCCCAGGTCTTTGCGAATTTGAAGCATAGCTTCGGGCATGGTCTCAACAACGTATTGTTTTACTCTCATAAGTTCACCACCCCGATACTTTGAATTTCAACATTCGGCTCCAACTCGCTATAGGAAAGCACCGGAATATCCTGCATCGTTCGTTCAATAACCTGACGCAGATACATTCGAATGGTTGGAGAAGTTAAGACGATGGGCTGTTGGCCCGATTGAATTAAACGATTAACTTGTTCACTCAGTTTTTGATACACACTTTGAGTAGAAACTGGATCCAGTGCCAGGTAACTGCCTTGCTCCGACTGTTGTACACTTTCAGCAATTTTCTTCTCAAGTCCTGGTCCAACGGTAATCACTTGAAGGGTTTCGCCTTTTTGTGAGAATTGTTGCGTAATCTGGCGTGATAATGATTGTCTGACATACTCGGTCAACACATCAGGATCCTTCGTATATGTTCCGTAATCTGCAAGCGTTTCAAAGATCGTTACCATATCACGAATCGACACCTTTTCACGCAACAACTTGGCAAGTACCTTTTGTATATCACCAATCGAAAGGACGGAAGGAATGAGCTCATCCACAAGTGCGCCATAGTTCTCTCTAAGATTATCCACTAGTGCCTTCGTCTCTTGTCTTCCAAGCAGTTCGTGTGCATGTTTCTTGATGAGTTCTGTCAGATGAGTTGCAACGACAGAAGGCGGATCGACAACAGTATACCCAGCGAGTTCTGCCCGATCTTTAGTTACTTCATCAATCCAAAGTGCAGGCAGTCCAAAGGCTGGCTCTATTGTTTCTATTCCTGTTACAGACTCTTCGTCGTATCCAGGACTCATCGCAAGATAATGATTCAAGAGCAGTTCCCCGCCCCCAACCAGATTCCCCTTAATTTTGATCACATACTCATTAGGCCTTAGCTGAATGTTGTCCCGAATTCGGATGACAGGTACCACCAGACCCAGTTCAAGAGCACATTGTCTTCGGATCATAATGATTCGATCCAGCAAGTCTCCACCTTGTTGATTATCAGCCAGTGGAATCAGTCCGTAACCAAACTCGAATTCGATCGGATCCACCTGGAGCAAATTAATAACACTTTCAGGACTTCTGACTTCTTCAATCTGCTGTTCTTCTTCCATTTGTTCTTCTGCTTCCTGTTTCAAATTCAGATTATTCTGCATTCGCCAGGCAGCATAAGCAAGAACACCTGCCAGAGGGAGCGTTGTCATCACATGAATTGGAGTAAAGAATCCCAGCATTGCTATAACAAAAGCTACGATATAAATGAGTATCGGATATGTAAACAACTGGCCAGTAATGTCATCTGCCAAGTTCCCTTCCGATGAGGCTCTGGTAACGATCAGCCCCGCTGCTGTCGAAATAAGAAGTGCAGGAATCTGACTAACCAATCCATCACCTATCGTCAAAACCGAGTAAGTGGAGAGTGATGTTGAAAAATCGTAACCATGTACCGTCATACCGATGATAAAGCCACCGATCAGGTTAATCAGGAGAATGATAATACTTGCAATGGCATCCCCTTTTACGAATTTGCTGGCACCATCCATCGCCCCATAAAAGTCAGCTTCACGTTCAATTTTGGAACGACGTTCACGGGCCTGCTGTTCGTTTATTAATCCTGCATTCAAGTCAGCGTCGATACTCATTTGTTTACCGGGCATTGCATCAAGGGTGAACCTTGCTGCTACTTCAGCTACACGCTCAGATCCTTTGGTAATAACGATAAACTGTACCACCACGAGGATCAAAAACACGACAAATCCAATGGCTATCTGACCGCCAGCTATCCAACTACCGAAAGTAGCAACAACGGCTCCCGCATCACCTTTACCAAGGATGAGCTTCGTGGTTGAGATGTTTAGTGCCAGACGGAACAATGTAGTAATGAGCAGCAAAGCTGGAAATATGGAAAACTGCAACGCTTCTTTGCTGTTCATGGCAACAAGCAGGATCATCAAAGCTATAGAGATGTTAACAACAAGCAGCATATCGAGCAGCCAGATCGGGATCGGGAGAATCATCATTAACACAATGCCGATAATCCCCGCAAGGATAGCTAAATCTTTTGTTTTCAATGAATGTACGGCCTCCGATCCCTGTTATTTCGTTCTGCCCTTAAGTTTATATACATAAGCCAGCACTTCGGCTACAGCTTGGAACAAATCGGCTGGTATAGCGTCACCAATCTCAGCTCTCTGGAACAATGCCCGTGCCAGTGGTTTGTTTTCCATTGTTATCACACCGTGTTCTTTGGCAATTTCTTTAATGCGCAGAGCCACATAATCCTGCCCTTTAGCGATAATTTGCGGAGCTTCCATCTCAGATCCTTCATACTTCAATGCTACAGCAAAGTGTGTCGGGTTTGTGATGATTACATCTGCATTCGGTACTTCCTGCATCATACGCTGCATAGCCATACGACGCTGACGCTCACGAATTTTGCCTTTGATCAACGGATCGCCTTCCATTTTCTTATACTCATCCTTGATATCTTGCTTGGACATGCGAAGTTTTTTTTCGTTATCATACTTTTGATAGATGTAATCAAATATAGCCAAAACCATAAGAGCGGCAGCAATCTTAACTCCGAGACTCAAGGTTACTGAAGCAGCAAAGTGTAAAATTGCATCAAGTGAGAAATGGGAAAGTGCTGCTATGTCTGCCTTGTAATTGATAAAGGTGCTGTATACCATATAGCCAATAATTGTCATTTTAAAAACTGTCTTGGCGAATTCTACCAATGAACGCAGCGAGAATATATTTTTGAAGCCCTTGATCGGATCCAGCTTCTCAAGCTTCGGCTTCAATCCCTCACCTACGAGGAGAAATCCAACCTGCATATAGTTCACAAGTAAGGCTACAAGATAAGCAACAATCAAAACAGGCGCAAGTAATAACATAACTTCTATCCCATACCGCATCATCAGAGCCATCACATTCTCACTATTCACTTCCATGCTCAGCCTGTTCATGAAAATATCCGTGAACAATCGAACGATGCGCACCTTGTAAAAATCACTAAAAGTCATAAGGATTAAAAATGTAAAAAGCAGAATAGATGCTCCTGATATTTCTGCGCTCTTAACAACTTGTCCCTTTTTACGAGCATCCTGCCTCTTCTTTGGAGTGGCTTTTTCCGTTTTCTCTCCGGAAAATAACTGAAGGTCGAGTTGAAGTTTCATGTGAGTCTTACCCTCCATCTCCATCTCCCTCATCCCGGCCTTTGCCCAATCGTCCCAAGCAATTTCTCCATGGATTTAAACATCACTTCAAATAATTGACTAAATATAAATCCAAAGCTGGGAACGAGCAAAAGCAAAATGGCCAAGCCAACAAGAAGTTTAAGTGGCATTCCGACAGCAAAAACATTGAATTGTGGAGCCGTTTTGGCCAGAAACCCCAAGCCTACATCTGTCAAAAATAACGCTACTACAATAGGAGCTGCCATTTGAAAGGCTAACATAAAGGATTGCCCCAACGTTTGCACCAAAAATTCTGCTATACTTCCATCTGCCAGTCTGATATAAAATTGATTTGATAATGGAATCCAGCGGTAACTATAAACCACTCCATCCAGTAAATAATGATGACCATTCATTGTCAAAAAGAGCAGCATGGCAAAAGCATATTTCAGGTTACCTGTAAGCGGTGCAGATGCACCAGTCATAGGGTCGTAAACATTAGCCATAGCAAAACCGATCTGAAGATCGATAAATGTACCCGCTGTCTGGACTGCAGTCATAAGAAGGTAGGCTGTAAATCCTAATAGCAGGCCAACAAAGATTTCTCTGATAACCAGCAGGATGTAACTTAAGTCAGTCGGAACGGTTTGATGGATGCCAAAGGTCATGTAAACTGTCAACGTAACAAAAGCAGATATTCCCACCTTAAAAGAAGTAGGTACATTTCGTGCTGAAAAAACCGGTGCTGTTACAAAAAATGAGGCTATTCGACAAAACATAAGCAGAGCAACAGGGAAACTTTGCAACAATGTCTCCATCGGCAAAAGCCTACCCTACGTATCTGTACAGATTATCGAGTATGTTAAACGTGAAATCCATTAATATATTCAAGATCCAAGGCCCAAACATAAGTACTGCAAGCAGTACTGCAACAATTTTGGGTACAAAGGCGAGCGTTTGCTCCTGAATTTGAGTCGTAGCTTGAAAAATACTAATAATAAGTCCTACAACCAGAGCTAGTATAAGCATAGGTGCACTGGCCAGCAATGACGTGTATACTGCTTTTCCGGCCAGACCGATAATAAACTCCGAAGTCATGACCGTCCTCCTTTAACGTTCCGGTTCAAGTATTGAAACTCAGCAACAGTGACTTGACTACCAGATACCACCCGTCTACCAGAACAAAGAGCAGTATTTTAAAAGGTAATGAGATCATGACCGGGGGAAGCATCATCATACCCATAGCCATGAGTGTACTCGCCACAACGATGTCGATTACCAGGAACGGGATAAATATCATGAATCCCATCTGGAAGGCTGTCTTGAGCTCACTGATTGCATACGCAGGTACCATTACAGTGATTGGAATATCCTGATACGACTTAGGCTGATCCGCCTGAGTGTATTTCATAAACAACAAGATATCCTTCTCACGCGTGTGAGTAAACATAAATTTCTTAATCGGATCGGCTGCCTTTTCAAGTGCCTCTGTTTGTGTCAAATCTCCCTTGAGATAAGGTTGCAATGCAACCTGGTTAATGGAAGACAACGTTGGAGACATAATGAAAAGTGTTAAAAAAAGTGCCAGACCAACCAATACCTGATTCGGAGGCATTTGCTGTGTTCCGAGTGAGGTTCGGACAAACCCAAGTACAATAACAATCCTCGTAAAACTGGTCATCAATACCAGCAATGCCGGTGCTATGCTCAGCACCGTAATTAATAGAATAATAGATAATGAACTCGTACTCGGCGTGCTACCGTCACCGTTCCCAATCTGAATATCAATGTTAGGAATCGGCTCGGCAAAAGCCACCGTAACGGAAGCCAGGCTGATAAGTCCTATGAAACAACACGCTAACCAAATCTTTTTCTTCATGAATCACTCGACCGATCTGTAGTATTGTCTTGATCCAGGATCTTCTCCATCTTTTCTTTACGGTTTGGCCTCTGCCGAAGTTTGGATTCAAACATCTCGTGAAAAGAAGTGGTGTCCTCAATTTCTATATCTCGAGGCGGTTCTTCTTTACGAAGACGTTTAGCAAGCTTGGCAATGATCGGCGAGAGACTCCCTTGCTGTGAAGCAGCATCCCGTTCAAAGGAATCTACAATTTTCTGCGCTTCCTCCAGATCCGAAACTTTATCCAGCAGCTGTATGTTCTCGCCAACACCAATCAAATAAACGTTTCCGCCGATCTCCAGAATTTGCAGTGACTTATTCTGTCCTAGTCCGACTCCGCCCAAAATGCGAATGGTTCCGCTTCGAAACCATTGCTGATTGCGTTTGTTCAAGAATCGGATCAGGTAGACAATAAGAACCAGAATGACGGCCAGGACAACAATCACCCATACTAGCTGTAGATAATAATTGATTCCCGCGCCAGCTGGTTCTGGAGTACCACCCTGAGCCATCAACATGTTTCTTAAGCTCCCAGTGTTTTGCTAATCGCTTCGATAACCCGATCAGATTGGAAAGGTTTAACGATGAAATCTTTAGCACCAGCTTGAATAGCGTCAATAACCATCGCTTGTTGTCCCATCGCAGAACACATAATTACTTTTGCATTTGCATCGATTTTTTTGATTTCTTTCAATGCAGCAATACCATCCATCTCAGGCATTGTGATATCCATTGTGATCAGATCAGGACGAAGTTCTTTAAACTTCTCAACTGCTTGTGCACCATCCGGTGCTTCTCCTACGACTTCGTACCCATTTTTGGACAAAATGTCCCGGATCATCATTCTCATAAATGCAGCGTCGTCTACGACTAAAATTCGGTTTGCCATCTTGATTCAAATCCTCCCTGAATTGTGCTTATTGTAATTTCTGAATACGGTCCCATTGGCTTAGAATATCTATAACACGAACACCAAAGTTTTCGTCAATGACGACAACTTCTCCCTTGGCGATCAGTTTGTTATTGACCAAAATATCGACAGGTTCACCAGCCAACTTATCCAGTTCGACAATCGAACCTTGTGATAATTCCAATATATCTTTAATTTGCTTTTGGGTCCTTCCTAATTCTACGGTGACTTTAAGGGGAATGTCCATCAATAAATTCAAATTGTTTTCGTCTACATTAGCAAAAGCCCCATTTTGCAAATTAGCGAATTGAACAGGCTGTACATTCACATTCCTATTTGGTGCACCACCATAGTGTTGAGGCTCACCGTAAGCTGGCTGTGGTGGCATGTTGTATGGCTGCTGCGGTGGCATGCCGTATGGTTGCTGTGGTGGCATACCTTGAGGCATCCCCATCGGAGCTTGACCATATCCACTATAGTCCTGAGCAGGCTGCTGTGGAACATGTGGAGGCATCTGTTGCTGGGCCACCGGCTGTTCCATAACCGGTGGCGGCGTTGGTGGTGCCACTGGCGCCGGAGCAGGCTCGGGTGTTGAAGCGACAGGAGCACTGGATGTCGACTCTTGAGCTCCTCCGATTAACATATCCACCATGTTTTTTGCAAAATGTACAGGAAGCAACTGCATCAGATTCGAATCAATCAAATCCCCCACTAACAGACGGAACGAAACTTGAATAAGTGTTTCATCTGGTGGTAGATTGGTCACACCCTCGCCGCTCTCCAAGTTGAGAATATCAATTCCTGGAGGAGAAATATTAACAAACCGGTTGAAGATGGTCGACATAGATGTGGCAGAAGACCCCATCATTTGGTTCATCGCTTCCTGTACCGCACTAATGTGAATTTCGTTCAGTTCTTCGTCGGCCGGATTTCCTTCACCGCCCAGCATTAAATCAGCGATAATTTGCGCATCTCTCTTTTTGATAACCAGTGAGTTAATGCCCTCAAATCCATCCACATAATTCACATGAACAGCAACATGTGGTTTCGGGAAAGCCTCTTCAAACTGTGTTCGACTGATGATCGATACTTTAGGTGTTGTAATATCTACTTTAAGTCCCAGTAGCGTGGACAATGCTGTCGCAGCACTGCCAAATGTGATGTTACCAATCTCCCCCAAGGCATCCTGTTCCAGCTCCGTCAGAAAATCATCAACCGTTTTCTCAGCGGGTTCAGAACTCGAGATGGATTCCGATTGCCGGAGCAACGCGTCGATCTCTTCCTGGGATAAATAATCCTTACTCGTC
This sequence comes from Paenibacillus amylolyticus, assembly GCF_051136285.1. GTDB lineage: Bacteria > Bacillota > Bacilli > Paenibacillales > Paenibacillaceae > Paenibacillus > Paenibacillus amylolyticus_F. The sequence continues at coordinate 1,237,898 of NZ_CP194938.1, forward strand.
AAATTCTTCAACTCCTTCGGTGACAATTTGATCTATTTGCACAGCCACACGGTCCTTAATCGTTCCCGGGCTGCCGATATACTTCAGCCTGTCACCAACTTTAATGGAAAGCCCCTCTTCCACCGGTTTATTCAGCGTGATGACATCGCCAACCGATAATCCTAAAAACTCGGCTATCGAAATTCTGGATTCACCAAGTTCGGCTACAACAGGTAATTTGGCTTTGTTTACACGTGATCTCAGCGCTTCGTATTCTTCCGGAGCTCTCGTTTTCTTCTCCGAAACAAACCACTGATGTGTTGATAACCGGGACATAATAGGCTCAAGAACGACATGCGGTATACACAAATTGATCATGCCTGTGGTATCGCCGATTTTGGTACTTAGCGAGATCAAGGCAATGGTCTCATTGGGAGATACAATCTGCATAAACTGAGGATTCGTCTCCAACGCTTCCATTCGAGGCGAGATATCCAGTACCGTCTTCCAAGCTTCCTGCAAACTTTCGAAGGCTCGGCTGAATATCCGTTCCATTATTGTCGTTTCAATTTCCGTCATGCTTGCAATTTTGGTCGGAGCACTGCCCGTACCTCCAAGCAGGCGATCCAACATCGCATATCCCACGTTCGGGTGAACCTCCATGACCATTCGTCCCTGTAATGGCTCTGCTTCGAAAATGTTCAAAATCGTCATCTTGGGAATAGAACGGATAAACTCGTCATACGGCAACTGTTCTACCTGCACAACATTGATCTGAACAAACGTCCGCAGCTGGGCCGAAAAATAAGTGGTGAGAAAACGAGCAAAGTTTTCGTGAATACGGGTCAAGCTTCGAATGTGATCCTTGGAGAAACGAACTGCCCGTTTAAAATCGTAAGACCTGATTTTCTTCTGATTTTCTTCCTTTTTCAATTCCTCGGCGTCCATTTCGCCTGAAGAAAGGGCTGCTAATAGGGCGTCAATCTCGTTTTGTGATAATACATCCACCATGTTCTCACCCCCTTACAGGTCTACAGCTTGTTCTATTCACTATATTGGTGCTATAACAATGTCTGAAACGCTAGTGCTTTTCAATTTCGGCTCAGGCAGCGCCTCATTAATTAGCCCTGTCAGTCGCTCATTGAATTGTTTCATACCTTTAGCCGAACTCAGTTCCTCAGCCTTGGTGTCTGCGAGCGCCTGAATGACAATTGGTTTTACTGTAATATTCTTGATTTTCTCAAAATCTTCTTTAGCTTTCTTATCCGATAACTCGAAAGAGAAGCTAACAATAATAATACGGTCTGCACCAGCCAAATTAGTCTTAATCTGTGCCAGCTCGGACGAAACCTCTACAATTTCATCTGCAGTCAGCTTTTTTTCTTCAGCAGCTGCCGCTGTATGTGTATTGTCGTTCTTGCCTGGCCCAATCATTACAATAACTACGACCACAATAAGTGTGATTGCAAGTAACACCGTTGCAATCCAGGGCATCATTTTTTTCATCAGGACTCCTCCGTTTGCTGCACTTTAATCGTGGCTGCCTGAACTCCAATTTCACGATTGTATTCTTTGATCTTGGAAATCACCACATCGGCCTTCTCAAGAACGATTAGCCTTTTTCCCGTTACCAGAGTGATATACGTGTCCGGCGTCTCTTCCACGATCTCGACCATCAGCGCATTTAACCACATGGGAGAACCATTTAACCGCGTAACTGAAATCATGCTAAGCCCCCTCAATCAGAGTGGAGGAGCAAGCTCCCCCACCATTTCAAAATTACTAATCAGTTATTAACGTTTCAGGTTAATGACCTCTTGAAGCACATCGTCTGATGTTGTAATAATCTTGGAGTTCGCTTGGAATCCACGTTGTGCAACAATCATTTCCGTAAACTCATTGGTCAAATCCACATTTGACATTTCGAGTTGACCAGCAATGATAGACCCTGTACCGTCCGCTGCACTGTTGGCAGTCACTGGATCAAGCGTTCCACCCGGGTTTGCGTTGGCCGTCATACGGTACAAGTTGCCACCGATTTTCTCCAAACCTGACGGGTTTACTACTTTACCAATACCAAGTTGTGATCCTGTCTGGATTGTTCCATCAGCCATCGTCTGGTTAATCATTCCATCCTGGCCAATCGTAAACGAAACGACATCATCATCTAGCGTAATATTTGCCCCACCGTTGTCGAGAACAAATAATCCGTCAGAAGTTACCAGATTACGATCCGCATCAACCGTAAAGTTGCCTGCACGAGTCAGATATGGCGTAGCTTGAGCATCACTCAGACGTACGAGGAAAAATCCATCACCGTTAATCCGAAGATCAGTAGGACTATTCGTAGTCATTGGACTTCCCGCCAAGTGCATGGTGTCAATGGAACCTACCGACACACCTAGACCAATCTGTTGTGCATTGACACCACCCGTTGGTGTAGCTGTTGGAGCTGTTACACCTGAAGTCGTTTGACTCATAATGTCTTTGAACATCACTCGGCTTCCCTTAAATCCAACCGTATTAACGTTCGCAATATTATTACCAATGACATCGAGTTTGGTTTGAAAACCCCTCATACCGGAAACGCCTGAGTACATCGATTTCAACATTTCAAAAAATCCTCCCAGCCTTAATTTGGTTGCCGCGTCAGTCAGTCAGCGGCATTCCGGCTCCCGAGAAGGGCCAGCCGGTTAAGAAATAATTACAGCACTATCAATCTGAGTAAAGACATTATCTTTCATGCTAGCACTATCCATTGCTGTAACGACAGTTCGATTCTTGACATTAACGATAAAAGCCATATCCTGCATCAGGATTAGTGACTCTTTGGCCCCCTTGGCCGCAGCTTTATCCAGTGCAGACCCAATCTGTTTCATCTGCTCCGTTTTCAATTCAATTCCACGCTGTTCTAATCGCTTCGCTGCATGGTTACTGAGTTTTAGCAGATTATCCCCCAGTACTTGTGCAAAAGGTTTAACCGGCGCACTAGATGTTTCTCCTGCTTGAGGTTTGCGAAGCATGTTCGGAGTAACAGGTCCTGTGTACAGTTGTCCAACTATTATACGGTCACTCATAAGCTCTGCTCACGTTCTTCGGACTCACTCTTCTCGGCATCAACGTCAGATGACTCACTAGCAGTAGAATTTGTAACACGACTCTGAGCATTCTCTACAGGAGTCTTGCTCTCTTCCGTTTGTTTTGCACGATTTACCTGAATGATCTCGTCCAGCTTGATTTCGTCGTTGCCCACCTTCGCGTACTGAACCCCGTCCCGCACAATAATGGAATCCACTATACCTTGACGAGATGTGCCAGTGTCCGTTTTATCAGAAGAAAGCCAACTGATCTCCATGCCTATCATGCCAGATACAGCTCCGAGTGACTGATTCAACGTTTTGAGTTGTGTTGAGATATTTACCAGTTGCTCCACCGAGGTGAATTGAGCCATTTGAGCGATAAACTCTTTGTCTTCCATCGGCTGTAACGGATCCTGATTCTGTAACTGTGTAATCAAAATTTTGAGAAATTGATCTTTACCCAGCTCTTTTGTCGCAGTACTTGTTGTTGCTCTATTCGCAGCTGAGTAATTGGGCCACGTATTATTCGTAGAAAAAATTTCGTTCGCCATGTATTCACCTCATTCCTGTTTAAGCCTCTGCACTAAATGAATCGCGCTTAATTTCGTGGCCTTCCACCTGTTCACTCCGCCAGTTGCGCAACTCTTCCTGCAGTCCGGCTGCTGTTACAGCTTCATCATTATGCTCCCCACGTTCACGGGAACGCCGTTGCTGCTGAGACTGATTTCCCTGTTGCCGACCGCCATCCTGATACATTTCGGATCCAAGCGAACTGTTCTGAGTTACTTCGAGCCGCTCCACTTGAATGCCTTGTGACTGTAATGAGGAACGAAGCTGCATCATCTGTTGTTCAAGCATATCTTTCGCCATAACATGTTCTGTCATAAACTTGGCAACCAATTGTCCGTTTTGTAACGTAATCTGCACATCCAATCTTCCCAGATGCTCAGGTCGGAGTGAGATTGTTGCTTCGGAAAAACCTTTTTGATTCACAATATCCAGTTTGCTCACCATGAATTGTGTCATTTCCTTAGCGAAATGCGATACCTGCATCACCGGCTCAGCCGGCTTCCCCATCGCTGTACCTGAGCTTCGTAAAGACAACTCTCCAGCAGTGACAATCGTGTGATGCTGAATCAATGCATCTTCATTTGAAACAGATTTTGAATCAATGGTTGTAGCTTTTGATTCCAACTGCGTTGCTGCTATTCCATTGGTTTCAGATACATTTGATGCTGTTTTAGATGCTGCAGCCGAAGCTACATTAGCCGTTTGAGCAGTTGAACCCTTTATCATGGAGAACGTATCCAGTGTCGATTTGAGTTCTGACCAACCCTTTTTGCTATCCGTCTCAATTCCAGCTTGTCTCAACTGATTTTGCAAATCCTGAAGAAGTTGTTGGAATTCGGGAGCATGTTTTACTACAGCACTATCCGTTTTAAGAACTTTTGCTGCCAGCTGTGTTAACACGTCCTGTAATACAAAACGCATTGCAGCCGGATGCTGAGATAATTCAATAGCAGATCCAGATTTCGCGTCAAGCTCCTGATTACCGGTGATTGAATCTAAAGAAGTTTGCTCATTGCTGTCTTGTTTACTTAATAAAGCGTTCAATTGCTGGATCAATGTTTGAAGACCTGCAAGCAAGGCTGGATCATTGTCCAAAGCTTCATCTAAACGATCCAAATCACCAAATAATTTCTCAAGCTTTCCACTTAAATCCGAAGAATCAGTATCAGCAAATAATGAACTTAACGTATCCGTGATCGACGTGTTCTTGCCTTCATTCTCTGAAGCAAACGTAAACATTAGCGAATTAGCAGACTTGGTTGTTGCTACACCATTTGTTGCTTCAGCACCTTGACTGTTTCCCCCGCCTCCAGTCAATGACTGTGCCAAGGTCTGCAGAAACCCACCGCCAGTTTCAGTAATCGAACCTTTCGACTGTCCTGTAGATGACTGAGTTGCACCAGATGTTTTGGAAGAAGCTGCAGTATTCATTTGATAAATAAGTGACATTTTTTTCACCTCCCCTCCAGGCGTTAAGATCAAAACTGTTACTTATTGCCCATCAGCCGATTCAACACCTTGGCCGTTTCAACCGAATCTTCTTTTGACATGTTCTCAAGCAGTTGAGATCGAGTTGCATCGTTGACAGAATTCAGTATAGTCAGTGTTTTATCCGGGCTTATTTTATACGTTTCCAGCAAGAGTTTGGCTCCGCTGGAAGCAGACATGGAAGCGAAGGTCTGACTCAACTGATTTTTATCCAAGTTCTTGCTGGTGGTGGTTGTTGTCGTAGTTGCCGCTGCTGTTTCCTTTTTCAAACGGGATTGCAGTGCATCCAAGGCAAGATCGCCTGAAGGCTTGGCATCCTTCATCAGCATGGTTACATCCGCTGCAGTCTTCGGATCCATCTTCTCCAGCACCTTCGTCCGGGCAGTCGACTGCATTGCACTTAACATGAGAACCATTTCTTCATTCGTCATATTTTGCAAAATCGGCGCCGCCTTGCTTGGACTCATATCCGCGTACATTTTGGCTAATCCTTTAATTTGTTTTTGATAATCACTTTCTGCTTCAGGTTCTGTAGTTGCAGCTGTTTCAGAAGCCTTTTTGGCGTCATCGAGTTTCTTTTGCAAATCAGCCGTTTTCTGCGTCTCCGCAGTAGCAGCTTCTTTAGCCGCTTTTGCTTCTGCTTCTTTTGCTGTTACTTGGGATTTCAGTTTTTCAATCGTTGCTTCGGCGCTTTCAACCTGCTTTTCACTCTTCTCCAGCTTTTCTTTCTCAGGGTCGAGCACTGGATCAGGCACCCAATTTTTGACTACAGGAATTTTTTTGGCAAGTTCAAGCGCGTTATTCCGAATATCTACATTAAATAGAGTAAGCAATACACCCAGTAAAACCACTGTAAATACAATCGGGATCGAGATCATGAGAAACTTTTCCCATCCACTCCCGGATTCTTTTTCGATATCAGTGTCTTTAACAGCCACCGTTCATTCCTCCTTCACGAGACAACTTCGCATCCGGCTCACATCAGTTCGCACGGGCTTTGGCGGCGAAGCGTACAGTAGCCATCTCGTCCAGATCGTTCTGTTCCCGGAGGAGCATCTCCTGCTGAAATCTGCCTTTAGCCTTATCTTTCGCTCCAAGCCACACTTTTTCGTCAATCACTTTTCCATTCAGAAAGCTCTGATTCCGTTGCACGTTGACCTGTGCATGCTCAACATCACTGTTCTTCCGCGATATGCATTCGTCAAGGTGATATACATATCGCTGCATTTCTTGCAAACTGGATATGGAAGCACAATTTTCAATTGCCGATTGAATGATGTTCATCAGATTATTTCGATCATTGATCAATTGCATCAAATGTTCTTCTTCTGTCTGAAGTTTACCGATTGCTGTGGATAACATCCATTCTGCCTGTGTCTTCTCATTGCTTTTCAGGTCAACAACCTTCTGGAAATGATATCGAAATTTCATCGTTTACCCCTTCATCTCCTTGCGAATTCGAGAATTAAACGCTCCTGCACTTCACTTAACGTTACTTTCTCATCGACTTTTTGCTTTGTGAAATTCCAGATATGATCAATCTGATCCATTGCTTCATCTATAGCTGCATTTGATCCACGTTGATAAGCACCGATGTTGATTAGATCTTCGGACTCCTTGTACACAGCCATCAGACGTTTCATATTGTTAACCGCATCAATCTGGTCTTCAGGAGCGATGTCCTTCATGACCCTACTGATACTTGCAAGTACATCAATCGCTGGAAAATGACCTTTATTGGCTATCGAACGGTTCAACACAATGTGACCATCCAATATGCCCCGGACTGCGTCTGCGATTGGTTCATTCATGTCGTCCCCATCAACGAGTACGGTATAGAAGGCGGTAATTGAGCCTGTTGGCCCTGTCCCTGCCCGTTCCAGCAGTTTTGGCAAACTCGCAAAAACGGAAGGCGTATACCCTCTCATCGCAGGTGGTTCCCCAACGGCCAGCCCGACTTCCCTCTGAGCCATGGCATAACGGGTAACCGAATCCATCATTAACATGACATTCATGCCCCGATCTCGGAAATACTCCGCAATCGTCGTTGCTATTACAGCGCCCTTAATCCGAATCAGAGCAGGCTGATCTGATGTTGCCACAATGACAACAGATCGTTCCAACCCTTCGGGGCCAAGATCCCGCTCGATAAAGTCACGAACCTCACGTCCACGTTCACCCACCAGTGCAATTACATTTACATCTGCTGCGGTATTCCGGGCAATCATACCCATCAATGTACTCTTACCTACACCCGAACCGGCAAAAATACCAACCCGCTGACCTTTACCTACGGTGAGTAAACCGTCGATTGCTCTCACGCCGACACTCATCGTTTCAAGCACACGAGGTCTGTCCATAGGATTCACAGGTGTGTTTGAAGTTGAATACATCGGCATTCTGGATGGCAACAATGAACCGTCAAGTGGCTGACCAAGTCCATCCAGCACTTTACCGAGCAATTCAGATCCTACTTGTACACCTAACGGTTTACCTGTTCCGACTACATCACAACCGGGACCGATCGATTGAAGTTCCCCCAGCGGCATAAGTAGCACCTTGTTATCACGAAACCCGACAACCTCGGCCTGCAAAGGCTTGGCAGATTTACCGGGGTAGATGTAACATACATCGCCAATGCTGGCATCCGGCCCCTCTGATTCAACCATCAAGCCAATAACCTGAGTTACTTTTCCGTTTATACGTACAGGATCGAATTGCTGCAGATGCTCCATATAACGCTGTGAACTAAGAACCTTCATGTTGATGTTTTCGCTCCTCATCCTCAAGTGCTATGCGGATCAGTTCTTTTTTGATCTCGGTAAGCTGTGTATCAATTCTTGCGTCAACACTTCCAAATGAAGAACGAATAACACAGCCTTTATCTTTAACTGTAGCATCAGGCAAAATTTGCAACTCCGCTTGCGAATCAATCGAAAGAGCAAGTTCCTCCCGGGCAGCTTGTACAAAAGAAAACTGCTCTGGCGCTACACAAAGTGCAATCTGTCCCTGCTCCCTTTTCCTCGACAAACTCTGACGTATCAATTCAATCATGTGTTCAGGCTCTACGGTAAGCTGTTTATCTATCACTTTCTCCGCAATGCCACATGCAAGTTCAACTAAAAATGGCTCCGCTTCCTGAATAATCTGCTCTTTGGCAACATACGCTTCCTGAAGCACGCCTTGTGCTTCGTTCATCATCTCTTCGATCTTCACCTGGAGATCCAGTTCAGCTTGTGCTCTTCCCTCTTCAAACCCTTGCTGAAAACCTTGGGCGCGGAGAGCTTCGGTCAGATGTTCATCCTGCTCTCGTTGTTCCTGCCACCAGCGATCGATCTGTTCTCGGGCTTCCTGAAGCATTCGCTCCGCTTCTTCCGAAGCATCACGCACCTGCTTTTCCGCAAACTCCTTGGCATCTTCCAGCATTTCAGCAGTAAGACGTTCTGTCTCTTCATCTACCCGTGCCCGAAGCACTTCCGATTCAGAAACTGCCCCGCCGCCCTCATCGAATTCCGTCTCACCTTCACCGCCATAATAGTGATGATTTTCGAGCCTTTTATGATCTTCGATCGGTACATACTGGAAAGATTTAATCAAATTAGACAATGATATCATCTCCTCCACCACGTGCGATAATGATCTCACCAGATTCTTCCAGTCTGCGGATCGTACCTACGATACGTGTCTGAGCTTCTTCCACATCACGCAGCCTTACAGGGCCCATGAATTCCATTTCTTCCTTGAATGTTTCGGACATCCGTTTCGACATATTACGGAATACAGCTTCACGCACTTCTTCGCTTGCGACTTTGAGCGCAAGCTGCAGATCCGCATTGTCGATATCCCGAATAATACGTTGAATGGAACGATCGTCCACATTGACGATGTCTTCGAAAACAAACATCCGTTTTTTGATCTCTTCTGCAAGTTCCGGATCCTGAATCTCGAGGGAGTCCAAAATTGTACGTTCCGTCCCTCGATCGACACCATTCAAAATCTGAACGATAGATTCGATACCGCCTGCATTTGTGTAATCCTGGGTTACTGTTGAAGACAATTTATGTTCCAGCACACGTTCCACTTGTGAAATAACTTCTGGTGAAGTGCTGTCCATCACAGCTACTCTGCGAGCAACATCTGCTTGTTTCTCCTGAGGGAGAGAAGACAGAATTGCCGCTGCTTGTTCGAATTGCAGGTAAGACAGTACAAGCGCAATCGTTTGCGGACTTTCATTCTGAATAAAGTTCAGAATTTGATTCGGATCAGCTTTGCGTGCGAAGTCAAAAGGTCTAACTTGCAGCGTAGCTGTTAAACGATTGATAACTTCAAGTGCTTTCGAAGAGCCAAGTGCTTTCTCCAAAATTTCTTTGGCGTAGTTGATCCCTCCTTGAGAGATGTACTCCTGTGCCAAACAAATCTGATGGAACTCGGACATAATCAGGTCCTTTTCGGATGCATCCACCTTCCGCACGTTGGCAATTTCCAACGTAAGCTGTTCAATCTCCTCATCACGCAAATGTTTGAAGATTTGAGCAGATACTTCCGGACCTAGTGTAATCAACAATATTGCTGCTTTTTGTCTACCAGTTAATCCTGCATTGCCTGCCTTTGCCAATATGTTCACCTCTATTCGTCAGCCAGCCACGTACGCAGCAGATTGACGAATTCGTCTGGCTTTTTCTTGGCCAAACTCTCCAATTGTTTGCGCACCTGACTTTCGTTCGTCACACTGTCCAATGTTATGGACGGGAATTCTGTTGCTACCGGGAGCGGAATTTCTTCCTCTTCTTGAATCTCATTTTGTTTACGACGACGACGCACTAACAAAATAACCACCGCAGCGATCAGGACCGCAATCAGTGCTCCGCCACCCCACATCATCGCAGGTGTTAATTGGAAGCCTGTATTCGCATCTGCCGCTGCTGCAAAACCTTGTGACATAACTGAGACTTTTTTGGTGAGGTCTGCGTCAGTTATTGTTGTTCCTGAATCTGCCAGCGAAGCACGAACGATGTTAACCAAAATATTTTCGATTGCATCTCGAACCGGCTGCTGTAAATCAGTCTGTCCTGTAGGTGGTTCAACCGCCACGTTGATGGTTAAATCTTTTACAGTATATGGGCTTGAAATGATGTCTTTGGCGATTCGATTCACTTCATAATTGATAGTGCTAGATGACTCTTCAGAATTTGCATTGCTATTGGAATCAGAAGACGGATAACCCGGAACGTCCTGTTGTCCGGTTCCTGCTACGCCACCTGTTGGAGTTCCTCCACCGGTATAACTCTTCTGAATTTGCTGCACACTGATCTCGATGCCCTTCATGTTCTCTTGATCAACGGGTGTAACTATGTTTTCTTTACTGGTCACTTTATCAAAGTTCAGTTTAGAGGCAACCAGTACGTTGACTTTGTCCTCACCTACAATTTGAGAAAGAAATTGCTTAACGTTGTTTCGGACATCACTCTCGAACTTTTTCTGTAACGCCATGTTTTCCTGCACTTCGGATGACAAGCCGCCACTACCACCGCGAGCTGTTGGAATAAGTTCAGCTTCATCTGTGTTCGTGATCGTAATATTCTCGATCGGCAAGTTCGGAACGGCTGTTTTAACCAAATTAAAGTACCCGTCCACAGCTGCCTGATTAGGATGATACCCCGGTTTAAATTGCAATGCTACGGAAGCCGAAGCTTTATCCTTTTCTTCCAGGCCGGCAAAGATATTATCTTTTGGCATGTTAACAAGGACTTTCGCATCCTGAATCCCTTGCATACGCTGGAGCAGCTTTTCGACTTCTCCATTTAACGCATTGTTATACTTCACATCAAACTCTTTATCTGTCATGCCGATTGGCGATGATGAGCTTTCAAATGCTTTATAACCCAGCGAACCATTTTGAATGATACCTTGGGAACCGATATTCACTTTGGTCAGCGCCACATCCGTGCTGGGCACAGAAATACTTTTTCCGTCCGCGCTAAGTTTATATGGGATATTTGAAGAGTTCAGATAATTAATTACACCAGCTGAATCACTTGCATTTAAATCTGTGAACGCAACTTCGTATTCTGTCTTGGATAACTGCATCGTGAGAACCACTGCTGCCAAAATCAGAAATAGGAAAGTTGAAATAAATAATGTTTTCTGCTTCTTGCTAAAGCTATTCCAGTACTGTGAAATCTTATCCCTGTACTGGGCAATTCTCTCATTCACTCTGTCACCCCATCCGAAACTTTGCTTAGTCTGTCCTGATAAAAGCCTTAGCGTTCCGTTAGCTTTTCACAGGAGCAGCATCGCAGCTACTTGTCGTAATGATCAGCGCTACTATTGCGCAAACGATATCTTACATCTGCGTGCGCATAATCTCCTGATATGCCTCAACAACTTTGTTTCGAACCTGACTCGTAAGTTGCAGACTCAGCAGAGCTTGTTCTGAAGCTATCAACACCTGATCCACATTCGCCTTGCCTAACAAAAATTGATTAGACATTTCATGTGCCTGAGTCTCCTGTGCGGCGACAGATCCCAATGCATTTTGTAAGTATGTACCGAAGCTCTGAATGCTTTCGGCTGGTGTGGAAGTTTTATTTTCAGCTGCACTCTTCATTTGCAATTGCTGAACTCCCTGAACATTGAACATATTATTCTGAATCATGAATATCCCTCCCCTTGTCTCTTGTTTTTAGTGATTGTCGAACGATGCAACAGTTAACCTTTTCCAATTTCCATGGCTTTGGAAATCATCGCTTTGGTTGAATTCAGTGCAGTAACGTTTGCCTCATAGGCACGTGAAGCGGAGATCATATCGACCATTTCTTTAGCAATATCCACATTAGGCATGAACACATAACCCTCAGCGTTTGCATCCGGATGAGTCGGATCATAAACCGGTTTGAGTGGTGACTGATCTTCTCGAATTTCGGTTACTCTGACACCGTCACCTGAACCTCCACCACGCATTTGATTTTGCAACATCGTACTGAAGGATGGTTTATTCGGTTCAAGAACTACCATTTTCCGTTTGTAGGGAACTGCAACCCCATTCGACATGCTCGCGCGTGTTGTTTCTGCATTCGCAATATTGGAAGAAATGACATCCATACGCAAACGTTGAGCCGTAAGAGCCGAGGCACTGATTCCAAAACTGTTACTAATATTCAACGCTGTTATCTCCCTTCTACGCCTACTCGCATCATTTTAATTTGTTCATTTACTTGCTGGATATAAGCACTGTAACGCAATTGATTGTCCGCAAGAAAGCTCATCTCGCTATCAATATCCACATTATTCTGGTTGTTATTCATGGACGTGGACTGGTCCATATTAACTACTGGTGTTGGCACAGAAGAGGAAGGTCCTATGACAAAATGCCTTTGATCCGTTACTTTCCCTTTCAAAACAGGCATATCACCGTTCATCTGTTCCTGAAGCATTTCTTCAAAAGAAACGTTTGAGCGCTTGAAATACGGGGTGTCAGCATTTGCAATATTGTCAGAAATGGTTCGTTGTCTCATATTCGACGCATCGAGTGCACCTTGTAGTCTTTTGAAGCTGATATCATTTAATAGATTCACGATAGCCCTCCTCTCTTTAGTATATATGGAAAAAGATTGAACCTTTTTACGCGAAACTGCTTATGTTTTTCGACAAAAACATTCGTGTTTACACGGTTTTCTAGGACTTAAGTAGAATTAACTCTGATGTTGTCGTATATCATAAGTTTCTTCGAGTTTGGGATATATTACAATAAGAAAAAAGCCCTATCTTTTCTTCAAGAGAGGGCTTTTTGTGTATTTTCTGCAAATTTCGTTTTTTTTCGTAAATATTCAGTCCCAAATCAAAAATGTGTTAACAATCTTGTGACGCAACCTTACACATTCTTAAAATAAATATTATCTTTCCCACATGTGTTTCGGTCTGAATATGCGGAAACGGACGTTGCTACACGGATATACACGTTTGTTATGTTTAGTATTTTTTACCGCCATATTAAGGTTTCTAGCTTATATTTATCAATACTTATCCAAAGTCGTTACTGTTTATTTAAACATTTTATGTACAGGAAATCATGGAGTACATAATTCATTACGCAACACTTTCTTAACAATTGTATGGGTACCTACTATTTTATAAATGGAAAACAATTGATGTACTCTCACTTTTCCACAAAACGACGTTTTGCGCATTTGCGTAAGTTTTTACAGAGCTTAAGCTTGCTAAGAGATATCATTTAAATAGTTAAAATTCTTTTAATGGAAATACATGGTTCGTTAAAATGAGAACACCAACTAATCCGCTACCCTTTATTTCCAATATACATGCGGCACAAGTCCTAGATCCTGACATACTATCGCTACCTTTCTTTTATCGGCCTATGGATCAAAAACTGTTAGCCATAATAAAAATAAAAGGTATGTACCGTTAAACATGACATCCCATGCAGCATGATCTGTAATAGAATACAGAACATGTTGATGAATGTTCACTGTTTTTCGATCCATACCCCTTGCTTCACTAGCAACACTATCTTTTCCTGTAATACTGCAACATACGCTTAATCGTACCTAGTTATTGACTACAGGATATATTGGCTTAAATCCCGATCAGTCGCAATATCATTTAATTTTTCACGTACATACTCCGGTGTAATTACCATGCGCTCTAACGTAAGCTCAGGAGCCTCAAAGGACAAGTCCTCCAAAAGTTTTTCCAGGATGGTGTGCAAACGGCGAGCGCCAATGTTCTCTGTGTTTTGGTTAACAGATTCCGCGAGCTTGGCAATCTCTCGTATAGCATCTTCCGAGAACTCAATCTCAATATTCTCTGTGCGGAGCAAATCAACATATTGCTTCGTTAACGCATTCTGAGGTTCCGTTAGAATAGAAACAAACTCCTCCAAGGTAAGGCTGTTCAGCTCTACACGAATCGGGAAGCGTCCCTGAAGCTCCGGAATCAAATCCGAAGGTTTCGCCACATGAAATGCACCAGCCGCCATAAACAAAATATAGTCCGTTTTGACAGGTCCATACTTGGTCATCACCGTTGAACCTTCTACTATCGGCAAAATATCACGCTGAACGCCTTCACGAGAAACATCCGGGCCACTCCCCCGGCCTTGACTGGCAACCTTGTCAATCTCATCGATGAAAATAATGCCCGTCTGCTCTGCTCGTCTTATCGATTCCTGGGTCACATCATCCATATCAATTAATTTACTCGCTTCTTCTTGAATAAGCACTTTACGCGCTTCCTTAATAGCCAGTTTACGTTTCTTCGTACGACGTGGCAACAAGCTACCAAACATCTCCTGCATATTCATGCCCATCTGATCATTGCCCTGGCCAGCAAACATATCCATCATATTCGGTGTGCTGTCTTCTACATCAATTTCAATGATGTCATCCTCCAGTTTACCAGACAACAGATCAAATCTGATTTTACGACGACGTTCCGTCACACCAGTATCCGGTTCAGGCTCTTCCTGCTCCTGGCCGGCATTTCCGTTCGCGTTATTACCAAAGATCATTTCAAACGGATTACGCTGGTTTTTGGACTTGGACTGAGAAGGAGCCAAAATATGTACAATGCGCTCGTTCGCTGCTTCTTCTGCCTTGTCCTTCACTTTTTCAGTACGCTCAAGTTTGACCATGCGCAATGATGTTTCAATCAAATCACGAACCATGGATTCCACATCACGTCCGACATATCCCACTTCGGTAAATTTGGTCGCTTCGACTTTGACAAAAGGCGCCCCTACCAGCTTGGCAAGACGACGTGCAATCTCCGTTTTACCGACACCTGTAGGTCCAATCATCAGTATATTTTTAGGTACGATATCATCCTGTGTATGTTCTGGCAAAAGACTGCGTCGATAACGATTACGAAGCGCTACTGCTACAGATTTTTTCGCCTGTTTTTGACCTACGATGTATTTATCAAGTTCCGTAACAATCTGTCTTGGCGTTAAGGCTTGAGTATTCATTATGCTTCCCTCCTGCTAATATGTTGACGTCAGTTCAGCCGCAAGAACAAAGAATCTCCTTAACGTAAACCGGAGCAGATGCAGCATCATGTTCCTGTACGGGAGATTTCTTGCTTCTTACAATTCTTCGACAATAATATTACTATTTGTGTATACACAAAGCTCAGAGGCCACCTGAAGAGATTCACGAGCGATATCTTTTGCTTCCAGCTGCCCAGCATGACGTTTTAGAGCCCGCGCGGCTGACAAAGCAAAATTACCGCCTGAGCCGATCGCAATGATATCATCATCCGGCTCAATAATCTCGCCACCACCTGAGATAAGCAGCATACCTGTTTTGTCCATCACAATCAGTAAAGCTTCAAGTTTCCGCAGAATCCGATCTTGCCGCCAGTCTTTTGCAAGCTCCACCGCAGCCCGCTGCAGATTCCCATGATGTTCTTCAAGTTTACCTTCGAATTTTTCAAACAGTGTAATTGCATCGGCCACAGAACCGGCAAATCCTGCAACAACCTGTCCACGATATAAACGTCTTACTTTTTTGGCTGTATTCTTCATTACGACACTCTGGCCCATAGTTACCTGACCATCGCCTGCAATTGCAGCCTTGCCGTTATGACGAACAGCACAGATCGTTGTAGCATGAAATGACATATCCATGTTATCAGCCCCCCCCACGAATAATTTATACGCGTTCCGGAACGGTTAGACCTTCTGATGCAGCAAATCTGGCGACTCCATCCAGCGCACGGTTAGCAAGTGCTTCGTTTTTTTCTTTTTTGTTGCGAATTTTAGTTTCCAACTTCGGAAGCAGACCAAAGTTAGCATTCATTGGCTGGAAGTGTTTGAAGTCTGCAGTAGTTATATATTGAGCCATGCTGCCTAATGTAGTCTCTACAGGAAGTACGACAAGTTCCTGTCCTAGCGCTGCCTTGGCTGCATTGATACCTGCGATTAGACCCGATGCGGCTGATTCAACATACCCTTCGACACCTGTCATCTGACCGGCAAAGAACAAATTAGGACGCTCTTTGAACTGGTACGTCGGGCGAAGCAGTTTGGGCGAGTTAATAAATGTATTTCGGTGCATAACACCGTAACGCACAAACTCTGCATTCTCAAGACCCGGAATCAAAGAGAAGACACGTTTTTGTTCTCCCCATTTCAGATGCGTCTGGAAACCAACCAAGTTATACAATGTTCCGGCTGCATTGTCCTGTCTGAGCTGCACTACAGCATGAGGCAGTTCACCCGTATGAGGGTTAACCAAACCTACAGGTTTCATTGGACCGAACAAAGCCGTTTGTTTCCCCCGCTTCATCATCACTTCAATGGGCATGCAGCCTTCGAAATAGATTTCTTTTTCGAACTCTTTGAGCTGAGCAACCTCTGCAGTAATAAGCGCTTCGTAGAAAACGTCAAACTCCTCTTCTGTCATTGGACAGTTCAGATAAGCCGCTTCTCCTTTGTCATACCGAGAAGCAAGATAGACCTTGTTCATATCAATTGAATCTTTTTCAATGATCGGTGCAGCAGCATCATAAAAATAGAAGTATTCCTCACCCATCAATGACTTGATCTGCTCGGACAATGCCGGTGAAGTCAGTGGGCCGGTCGCTACAACAACAATCCCGTCCTCTGGCAATGAAGTAAGCTCTTCGTTTACCACTTCAATAAGCGGATGTTGATGCAGAGTTGATGTAATCTCACCCGAGAAGCCATCCCGGTCTACAGCCAAGGCTCCGCCTGCCGGAACAGCATGTCGATCAGCTGCACCCAGCACGAGCGAATTCAGCATTCTCATTTCTTCTTTCAACACGCCAACTGCATTAGCCAGTCCATTGGCACGCAGAGAGTTACTGCAGACAAGTTCTGCAAATTTATCCGTATGATGAGCCGGCGTTTTGACAACCGGTCTCATCTCATACAATTTTACACGCACACCGCGACTGGCAATCTGCCACGCCGCTTCTGATCCAGCCAGTCCCGCACCGATAACCGTTACTTGTTGTTCACTTGTCAAAATCATTTACCCCCATAATATGCTAATCCGTTGATTCGTCATCCGGCTCTTCTACCGGCTCCTGATGATCACATGAAGTACATTGTAATCTTGTCCCTTTTTTGTTTCTTTTCTCAATCATTAACGATCCGCAGCTTGGACAAGGTTTAGCTGAAGGTCTATCCCATGATACAAAATCACATTCCGGATATTTGTCACAGCCATAGAATATACGACCTTTTTTACTTCGCCGTTCTACGACATGCCCTTCCTTACACTTCGGACAAGTTACACCGATATCTTTAATGATTGGTTTCGTATTGCGGCAGTCAGGAAACCCTGAACATGCGAGGAATTTCCCAAAACGTCCCAGTTTGTATACAAGCGGTTTGCCGCACTTCTCACAGATTTCATCCGATACCTCGTCTTCGATCTCGATCTCTTTCATTTCTTCCTCGGCAAACTCCAGTCGTTTCTCGAAAGATTCATAGAATTCTGCCAATACTTTAACCCAGTCTTCGGAGCCCTCTTCCACATGGTCGAGATCCCCTTCCATGTTAGCGGTAAACTCAACATTCAGAATTTCCGGGAAGAACTCTTCCATCTGCTCGATGACCAGCTCTCCCAGCTCTGTTGGCATAAACTTTTTCTCTTCGATCGCAACATATCCGCGCTTCTGGATGGTCTCCAGAGTAGGCGCATATGTACTCGGTCTACCTATGCCCAACTCTTCCAACGTTTTAACAAGCCGTGCTTCGGTATAACGCGGTGGCGGCTGCGTAAAGTGCTGTTTAGGCTCAATCTCCTGCTTCTTCAACACATCTCCACTCTTGAGAGGGGGCAGTAAACGATCTTCATCCGTGGTGCCATCGTCATTGCCTTCGACATATACTTTCATAAACCCTTGGAAGCGCACCTTGGAACCTGCTGCACGGAAGATCGTATCTCCTGCAGCAATGTCAACCGAGAGAGTGTCCAGAATAGCTGAAGACATCTGACTTGCTACAAAACGTTCCCAAATCAGCTTATACAAACGAAACTGATCACGACTCATGAACGATTTAATCGAATCTGGATCACGTAATATTGAAGTCGGACGAATCGCTTCGTGTGCATCCTGAGCATTGGACGCCTTTTTGGAATAATTCCGTGGGCTCTCTGGTGCAAATGTCTCGCCATACTTACCCATGATGTATTCTTTGGCTTCTTCCTGTGCGGAAACCGCGATACGAGTTGAGTCTGTACGCATATACGTGATCAGACCCACTGTGCCTTCTTTTCCAAGATCCACACCTTCATAGAGTTGCTGTGCAACCGACATCGTCTTGGAAGCCCGGAAGTTAAGTTTGCGTGCCGCTTCCTGCTGAAGTGAACTTGTCGTAAATGGCGCAGAAGGATTGCGTGTCCGCTCCTTCTCTTTCACTTCCTTGATCGTAAAGTCAGCGCCTTCGATCTGTTTCAGAATCGCCTGTACTTCCTCTTCACTGCCTAGCTCGGTTTTGGTTCCGTTTAACTTGTGAAACTTCGCTTCAAACGGATTGCCATCTGCGCTCAGTTTAGCAGTAATGCTCCAGTACTCTTCCGGTTCGAATTCATCAATTTCATTTTCACGATCTAAAATAATTTTGACTGCAACCGACTGAACCCGGCCTGCGGACAGACCCTTTTTCACTTTCTTCCATAATAATGGACTAATCTTATATCCAACGAGCCGATCCAGAATCCGCCTGGCTTGCTGAGCATTGACCAAATCCATATTAATTTTACGCGGTGTTTTGAAAGCGTCCTTAACCGCCTGTTTGGTGATTTCATTAAATACGACCCGGCAATCAGCCGTGTCATCCAGTTCAAGCGCATGTGCCAAATGCCAGGCAATGGCTTCACCCTCACGATCCGGGTCAGCTGCGAGATACACTTTTTTCACTTTCTTGCGTGCATCCTTAAGTTCTTTCAATACTGAACCTTTACCGCGGATCGTAATATATTTCGGATTAAAATCATTCTCTACCTCAACGCCGATCTGACTCTTTGGCAAATCGCGTACATGTCCCATCGAAGCTTTCACGATGTACTTGCTGCCTAAATATTTGCCGATCGTCTTCGCCTTTGAGGGCGACTCCACGATTACGAGTGCATCCGCCATAGGTTCATCCTCCTCTCAGTCATGAAACTGTTCATGTACTTCATTTCGTTCGTATTTTATATATTCCACATACTGCACAGGTTGCAGCATCCTCATACCCTCGCATATTTGGTTCCTGGTAATTGGCTAATCTGCTTTTTTATGATTAAAGATAACAGAACTGAATGTAAATGTCCAAAATCCCAACCTAACTGATCAATCAATTGATCCAAAGATTGCTCTTCCTGCTCAAGTAAAACGATGATACATTGTTCATCGGTAGAAAGCTTCACATCTGGAAACAAACTCTGCTCTGCAGGTCTCGGTGTTTCTGCCGAACGTCCTCTATTGTAAGGAAGTTGTTCTGCATTTGGCAAGTCTAAACGATACTCTTCCAATAAATCAGCCACACAAGTGACTAATTTGGCTCCCTGCCTTATTAAATTATGTGCCCCTCGACTCTTCGGAGAAGTAATCGGCCCTGGAACAGCAAATACATCCCTGCCCGCCTCCAGTGCTGCATCAGCGGTAATAAGTGAACCACTTCGTATATCAGCTTCTACGACAAGCGTACCCAGCGTTAATCCCGCAATAATCCGATTGCGCTCGGGAAAAAGTCCCTGACGAGCTCTGGTTCCGAGTGGGTATTCAGACAGCAGTAGACCCGTTGCGGCAATTTGTTCAGCAAGACTTGTATTTTCCGGTGGATAAACCGTATCTACTCCCGTACCAAAAACGGCAATGGTTTTACCACCAGCTCGCAATACAGCTTCATGACACACGCGATCAATGCCTCTGGCAAGTCCACTTACAATGGTTAAGCCCGCATGAGACAATTGCTCTGCAAGCTTTTCACCCACCTTACGCCCATAAACTGTCGGCATGCGTGTCCCAACCATAGCTATTGAAGGTGTATTCAGCAACCCACTATCTCCCCGAGCGTACATAATCCAGGGAGGCTGGGCGGTTTCCTTCATTAATATAGGATAATTCGAATCCAGATAAGTAATAACCTCTATCCCACGATCATAAACCTGTTCTCTTCTGCTTTCAATCCAGCTGGCATTAAAAACTCTCGTCAAACGAGCTGCCTGATCTTTTCTCAGTCCAGCCGCAATCCAGTCTCCTTCTTCATAATAAAGCAGTTCCTGAAGCGAGTGCCGGCCTGTCATCAATTTTGCAATACTTTTCTTCCCGATGCCCTCCATTTCATAAAGCCCAAACAAAATCCAACGTTCTTCCATGTTTCGACCTCCCGTTAAGGAGAGAAAAACTCCCCTCATATTGTGTGATAAGCAACGATAAATTGCAAGCGGTTGCACTAATTGCACCTTAAAGCTCGTCTGCATTTTCTTAAAAAAACGCAAAAAAGCAACCCTTCGCCCTGTTTTAAGGACAAAAGGTTGCTTACCTTTACCGTCTCCTGAATCGACATCTACGGAAACAAGTCATTTCCGAGCTGTTTCTTCTATTATAACGGAACAGGATTAATGTGTCGTGCACAAATTCAAAATACCGCGTTCCTCAAGCACACTTACCAACGTAGAGCCCATTTCGGCTGGCGTTGGAGCAACTTTGATACCGCAGGATTCCAGCTTCGCAATTTTCTCTTTGGCTGTACCTTTACCACCGGAGATAATCGCACCAGCATGACCCATACGTTTGCCTGGAGGCGCTGTAACACCGCCGATGAAACCTACCACCGGTTTGGTCATGTTAGCAGCCACCCAATCTGCTGCATCCTCTTCCGCAGTACCACCGATCTCACCAATCATGATGACAGCGTGTGTCTGTGGATCTTCGTTAAAGCGTTTCAGGATATCGATGAACTCCGATCCTTTAACCGGGTCTCCCCCGATACCTACAGCAGAAGATTGACCAATACCACGAGTTGTCAGCTGATGAACCGCCTCGTATGTCAGTGTTCCACTACGGGAAACAACACCGACATGTCCTGGCATGTGAATGTATCCAGGCATAATCCCGATCTTACACTCACCTGGTGTAATAACACCTGGGCAGTTAGGACCGATCAATACCGTATTTTTACCATCCATGAAACGGTCTACTTTGACCATATCAAGAACAGGGATACCTTCTGTAATACAGATAACAAGATCCAGCTCTGCGTCAACAGCTTCCATGATGGAATCTGCTGCGAATGCAGGAGGAACATAGATGACGCTCGCTGTTGCGCCAGTAGCTTCCTTCGCTTCCTGCACCGTGTTGAATACCGGCAGGCTGACTACTGAACCGTCTTCCAGCGTGATGTCAACATTGGTTCCGCCTTTACCTGGCGTAACACCGCCTACCATCTGGGTTCCGTAGTCCAATGCGCCCTTCGTGTGGAACATTCCCGTTGAACCCGTAATGCCTTGCGTAATGACTTTTGTATTTTTATCGATCAAAATACTCACGTTGCTTCACATCCTTACGGTTATTTTTCAATTCCCGGACAGCTCCGGTACGAAGGAATGAACCTATTTCACGAGGGCAACAATTTTCTGTGCTCCATCGGCCATGGAATCAGCAGGAACGATATTCAGGCCGGATTCACCCAAAATGCGTTTGCCCAGTTCCACGTTAGTTCCTTCAAGACGAACAACCAGCGGTTTGGTCAGGCCAAGCTGCTTCGCTGCTTCAACAACCCCGTTGGCAATGACATCACAACGCATGATACCACCGAAGATGTTAACAAAGATTCCGGCTACTTTGGCATCAGACAGAATGATCTTGAATGCTTCTGTAACTTTCTCTGTTGTTGCACCGCCCCCAACATCAAGGAAGTTGGCCGGGTCTCCACCATAATATTTAATGATGTCCATCGTAGCCATCGCAAGTCCCGCACCGTTAACCATACAGCCAATGTTGCCGTCAAGCGCTATGTAGCTGAGGTCGTATTTGGAAGCTTCGATTTCTTTTTCGTCTTCCTCATCCAGGTCACGCAGTTCTTGAATGTCCTTGTGACGGAAGAGTGCGTTGGAGTCGAAGTTCAGCTTCGCATCCAGCGCGATAACGTTTCCATCTCCGGTAACAACCAGCGGGTTGATCTCGGCAATAGAGCAATCTTTTTCGACAAAAGCCTTGTACAACGCAAGCATGAACTTCACAGCTTTATTCACGAGTTCATTCGGAATGTTAATGCTGTAAGCCAGTTTGCGTGCCTGGAACACTTGCAACCCGATTGCAGGGTCAACTACCTCTTTGAAAATTTTCTCAGGTGTAGCTTCAGCGACTTCTTCGATCTCTGTACCGCCTTCTTCGGAAGCCATCATGACTACACGTCCTGTAGCACGATCGACAACAACACCCACATAATACTCTTTGCGGATATCGCATCCTTCTTCAATCAGAAGACGTTTCACTTCTTTACCTTCTGGTCCTGTTTGATGGGTTACTAATACTTTGCCCAAAATTTCGGATGCATAGGCACGAACTTCCTCTGTGCTTTTTGCTACTTTCACGCCGCCGGCTTTACCCCGACCCCCTGCGTGAATTTGCGCTTTAACAACAGTCACCGGACTGCCAAGTGCCTCTGCGGCCGCAACCGCTTCATCGACTGTATAAGCAACCTTTCCGTTTGGAACGGTAACTCCATACTGTTTCAGTACTTCTTTTCCTTGATATTCATGGATATTCATTCTCGAATCCTCCTATCAACATGACTGCAACAAGGCGGGCTGGTAGACGAACAAAAGACATATGTTGACTATTTTCACTTAAACCCAATTCATTGTAACATGTTTTTAAAACGCTTTCCTTAAAAAATTAATGGTTAATAGACAGCTTTTTGATATGGATATGATCCCTTTTTGTGAATGCTTGGATATAAATGGAAAAACCCAAGTCGAATGGACTAAGGTTTTTCGTGAAATAGAAGCTTTGATTATTATTTTTTAGCGGTACTTATATTCGTTTCGTGAACTTTCTCGAGCAAGCCCTTAAACTGACCGAGCAGTGCTTCAAATTCCGTGCTGTTGAGACAAGCATCTCCCTGAATGGCCTCAGGTATGGATAACGCTTTATTCTTCAGCTCACGTCCCGAATCGGTCAGTGTAATCAGCACTTTACGCTCGTCTTGTGCCGAGCGCTCACGATGGATGAATCCTGCTGCTTGCAAACGTTTTAGAAGAGGAGTAAGCGTACCTGAATCGAGGTATAAAGCCTCACCGATCTCTTTCACTGTGCATTCCTCTCGTTCCCACAATACCATCAAAACCAGGTACTGGGAGTATGTCACACCAAGCACCTCCAGGTAGGGTTGGTACAACTTGGTAATTTCACGTGAACAAGCGTATATAGCGAAGCATAATTGATTATCCAGCTTTAAACGGTCTGTCTGCATATTGTCTGTCTCACCTGCCTAATGTACATTAGATTGCTTATTTCAGGGAATAACCTTATTACCTCATCATATATTTGCGGTGAATGGAACATCCCCCATTACTATCTTATCACAAAATAGATTAAAAAAAGAATAATTGAGCAAATTATTTCACTTTTACATTTAATCACGTTAAATTAAGTTGCATAAAATATAATTACAGATAATTCATATCTGATTTATTAATACTTTTAGGGATGTAAACCTGAAAGTGGAAATACAGGAATTGAGAAAGTGTATTGCGGCATCATTCATACCCGGGTTGACGCTCTGATTCCTTTTATATAAAATGCTAGTAGAAGCTGAGGAAGCACCTTAATTCGAGACTGGCCCGCCCTGTGCGGAGCTGACTACCCGAGTGAGGTGTTTCTTTGTTATGTATGGAAAATTGTATAGCTCATGTCTTTACGGAATTGACGGTGTATTAATTGAAGTGGAAACCGATTTATCCAACGGTCTACCTCTGACTTCAATTATCGGACTGCCAGATTCAGCAATCAGAGAAGCCGTGGAACGGGTTCGAGCGGCGATTAAAAACTGTGGTTATCAGTATCCTTTGCAGCGTATTACGATTAATCTGGCTCCAGCCGATCTGCGCAAGGAAGGTTCCTCCTTTGATCTTGCTATTGCTATTGCTCTACTTACAACCAGCGGCCAGGTTGTTCTACCTCCTCAGGAACGCACTTTAGTTCTCGGGGAGCTGGCACTGGATGGTTCAATCCGGGCTGTTCCAGGCATTTTATCAATGGTAGATTTAGCGAAAAGGCAGGGCTTCACTTCTGTTCTGCTTCCTTATGAAAATGTGGAAGAGGCTCGTCTGATTCGAGGCATTGGGATTTATGGCCTTCGCCATCTAAAGGATCTGGCTCCTGATATGACCAACACACCAAACACTCCCCAAAGTTTCTCAGCTAGTACAGCTGCAAATGCCGGGCCGATTACCTTGAAGGATTACAGTCATCTGCGGGTCTCCGAGCCGTCCAGTGAGCAGAGGATTCAGGGAAAGAAAAATATATCCTATTCTTCTGAAGATTACAGCGATGTTCTGGGGCAGCATCATGTCAAACGAGCGCTGATGATTGCCGCTGCCGGAATGCATAATATTATGCTGGTTGGGCCGCCTGGTACAGGTAAAACGATGCTGATCAAACGGCTGCCGACGATTTTGCCTCCTTTATCGGAAGAAGAAGCGCTTGAAGTAACCAAAGTTTTAAGTGCAGCTGGTCATTTAAAAGAAGCTCCGCCAGGACTAATCGCAGACAGACCTTTTCGCTCTCCACATCATACGATATCAACCTCCGGCCTGATCGGTGGCGGCGGTATTCCCAAACCGGGTGAGGTCAGTCTTGCTCATCGCGGTATTTTGTTTCTGGATGAGTTGCCAGAGTTCCAGCGTCAGGTTCTTGAAGTGCTGCGGCAGCCGCTTGAAGACCAGACGGTTACGATCAGTCGGGCAAGAGCTGCGTTCACATTCCCTGCACAATTCATGCTGGCATGCTCAATGAACCCATGCCCTTGCGGATATTTGTCCGCGCAGTCAGAGGAACAGCGCTGTATTTGTAGTCCGGCACGCGTCGCAGCATACCGGGCGAAAATCTCCGGCCCCCTGCTGGATCGAATCGATCTGCAGGTCGAAGTCCCGCCGCCAGGAGATTGGCGTAATTCAGGAGCTTCTCCTACTTCCGCCGAGATGCAGGCCAAGGTGATCGCTGCCCATTCCATTCAGGCCAAACGTTATGCAAAGTGTTCCGTCCGCTGGAACAGCCAACTTTCCGGCACATTTTTACGTAAAACCATTCATCTCCCACGCGAAGCAGAGCAGTTGTTGGATCAAACTTTGCAGACACTGAATCTGAGCATGCGTGCCCATGACCGAATTATGAAAATGGCACAGACGATCGCTGATCTGGATCATGATGGTGAGATTTTGACAGCTCATGTGGCCGAAGCGATCCAGTATCGCCAGTTAGATTTGAGTTTATTTTAATACGGATATTCAGTTGCTAATAAAAAGCCGTATATATCTCTCTTTACATGTGTAATGAAGAATATCTATACGGCTTGGTTAGCATGACAAGCAGATTCAAACCTGATCCGGCAGGTAAACGTGATCATATGTTATATGGTTATCTCTTTTCATACAGAGCTTATCGAAGGGGATATGTAAGCATGCTTGAGGAGGTATTCAGAAAAAGCTGTTCCGATCGATTGCCCGGAATTACAGGAAGGAGCTGAGACCAAATCTCTATTGCAAAATAAAAAAAGACCACATGTATGTGGTCTCAAATGAAGTTTTTATTCAAATAACGTTAGCTTGTCCTTGGCAGGAATACGCTCTTTAGCAGACGGAATAACGTCGGGATATCCAATATAGATCATACCAATAATTTTTTCTCCAGGCTCGATGCCAAGCGGCTTCCGAAATTTAGGCGCATATAAAAAGGGTTTGGTTACCCAAAATGTACCGATCTTCTCACTCCATGCTGCAAGCATAAAGTTCTGAACCATGGCGCTGACTGCGGCAAAGTCCTCATCCCAAATCGCTTGTCTCGGATCTTCTTCCAGAACGACAAGCAAGATGGCAGGCACCTGCTGCACACTCGACGAAAACTTGTTATCCTCGCCCATCTCGGCTTCAATGGCCTCTGCGAGCTTTTTGCGTCCTTTGCCATTGAACAATACAAATCTCCACGGCTCACGCAATTTATGGTTAGGCGCCCACACGGCTGTATCCAGCAAATCGATGATCTGCTCCGTTGGAACAGCATCTTTTTTAAACTTTTTGACTGTACGCCGATTCTCAATCGCATGGCGTACTTCGTTGCTTGGGTTATTCGTTTTACTCATGGGTCATGCCTCCCTCTCCAAATAGTACACGCCAGTTTACATCATTCATTATACACCCTTCTGCTGAACAGATTCAAAAGAACGAGCAGGTTAAGAAAAAACAAAATTCTGTGGAACTTGTTGTTACATATGAGATATGAAATTTGAGATTTAGTATATAGAGAGACATTCACTGATTTGCTCTGCTGTTGAAACCAAAAAAGATGGGCTGTAGACATTATCGTTGTCTGCAAGCTCATCTTTTGAAACGTTCGGCTAAAAGTTAAAACGCATTCTCTACATGATTTACGGAACTAATCTCCCCGACATGGTTAATCATGACCGCAATAACATCAAATCGAATCTGACGAGCATGCTCTTCGTTCATTTGAATGTAAATCGCAGCCGTCGAACGCACTTGTTGTATTTTTCGCTGATCGACCGACTCTTGCGGGGTTCCAAATCGCGAATAAGAACTTCGGCTTCGAACCTCAACAAAGATTAACAACTCTCCACGAGATGCGATAATGTCCACCTCACCACTACGACAACGCCAGTTTCGCTGAACGATACAATAGTCCTGTTCCTTTAACCAGCGGCACGCCTCATCTTCGCCTATTCTTCCCTTTTGCTGACGAGTCAGTCTGCCATTCGGCTTCTGTCCAGATCCCGGTTCTACCATGTTTCGCCATCACCACCTGAGGCAAGTCGATCGGCTCGATAAACATAGCTTAACACCTCTGCCACCAGTTGATACAACTCTGCCGGGATCTGTTCATCCAGATCCAGCTTGGAGAGTACTTCCACAAGTGCGGCATCCTCCTGCACAGGTACGCCATTTTCCTTTGCTTTGTCCAGAATGGCTTCAGCCACTTTGCCCCGTCCCTTAGCAACAACGACCGGTGCCTCACTCTCTCCTGGAACATATTTCAGTGCAACTGCTTTTTTGGATAACAGCTCCGGTTGTGGTGATTCCTCTTTCATACCTTGAAATCCACCCCTTTGTATCGCTCAGGGCTATAATCTGCTGCGGTCATTTTACGCTCTGCTCCAGGCTCTTGTCCTGCAGGCCAAGGTTCTGCCCTGAAGGTCAATAACTGATACCCGAGCTTGTCGAGCGATTGATGGATTACTTCGCGTCCACTCTCCAAAAGAGCACCCATTTCCTCACGATCATTAAGGACTCGCAAGCTGACAATATTATTTACTACATGTACATCGACAAGGGTATGTCCCAAACTCCTCATGTCCAGATCAAACAGCAAACGGCAATTGGACGCGTCCAGTTCCCCGCGCTGACCACGGCGTGACTGAATCTGCACAGAGGCCGTCTGTTCTCCGTCCGGACCGGTAATCGGGATAAACCAATGCATCTGCGCAAAGGCTGCACCGCGATCCGTTGTAAGCAATAACTGCTGACCTGTCAGGTATTGTACAGCTTGAGTGGCGGCATCTTTCAGCGCCGCCGGGGCACTGTCGCTGCTGGCAAGCTGTAGCAGCAAGCCCTTGAGCGTGTCCGCATTCGCCGGACTCGCCACTTCACCCACGCGCGGCTGCATCGCCGCGCCGTGAACGGCCTGCTGCTCGTGCTCCGCACCGAGCAGCTTCAGCACGCGCCCCACCCACGGGTCCCCCCCGTGGGTGACAGGCGCGTGCGCTGCCGCCGCTCCCACAGGTGCGGCGGCAACACCGCCAGCCGGCAGCGCATCAGCGCCGGCTGGCACGGGCTGCGGCGAGCCTGTGGCAGCCGCTTGGCCGCCCTGCTGCGCAGCAGGGGCGGCCTGTGCTGCCGCGCCCGGCTGTGCCGGTGCGGCAGCGGACGCGCTGCGCAGCGCGTCCAGCAGCGCCAGCAGCTTCGGCGCCAGCTGTGCTGGCGTAGGCGCCGCTGGCGCTGCCTGGCCTGCTGCGGACGGCGTCGCCGCAGCAGGCGTGTCTGAGCGGCCGTCTGCACGCACGGCCGCAGCTTCTGCCGTCCCGGTTGTACCTGGACGGCTCACAGCTTGGCCCGCCTCAGCAGCGCGCGGGCCTTCTCCAGGTATTCCGGTGCCCGCCGGAATACCTGCATTCCCTTTGCCAGCCGTCTCAGCCTGGCTGGCAACACCCTTCGCAGCAGCCTCAGCACCAGCCTGTCCACCATTCACCTGGCCCGCATGCAGCGGTAGGTTACCTTTAACCTGCTGCTGCGTGCTTTCCGCTGAATCTTCCGCGCCAGCTACCTGTGTGGTCTGAACCTGATTCTGCTGTGACGACAAAGGAGTTGCGACTGCTGCTCCTGCCCCCGGACGGCTCACATGTACCACCGCTGTGCCCTCCTCTGGTTGAACAGCAACATTAGGAAGAGTAACAGACGCTCCTGATTGTCCTGGAACGGTCCCAGCTTTAGAGCCTGGCGCTGCTTCTCCGCCGGTTGCCAATTTTCCTGACATTTGGGACAACAATGACTCTAGCTGATCTGCCAAACCACTTAACAACTGATGCAAAGGAGGCCCAAATACAGTCTGATGTAATCCTTTCACCGTTTCTGCTGTAACAGGCAGGCCACGTTGAAAAGCAATTCCTGCCGCCTGTACCCATTCCTCCACAGGCACTTGTGCAGGTTTGGCTGCCATCATGTTTTGCACCATAGATACATTATCCTTGGTCAGCGGCAGCCCACTGCGTTGCATGGCAAGCAGCAGTTCACGGTTGTCTTTTGTATCAGTTAAGCCTACCTCTTGTAACAGATTATTCAGTGAAGCCTGCGGTAATTCTGTAAGTGAACCCGCAACGGGTTTCATCACGGTTATCCCATTTTCTCCTGGTGGCTGAACCTGCAGTAGTGTCGTCTCACCTGGGCGGAGCGGAGTCTCCAGTTTGGCACGCACCTGCACACCTTGAATCTGGAGAACAGCGTCTCCTCCATCATCTGACACGCTGACAACAGAGCCACGAACGACCTGACCTTCCTTTAATTCAAGCGCCTTGGGATTTCCAGGTTTACTATCTCCCATTAAACCACGAATCATGGAGCTGATATTCAACGCGCTCTCCCTCCTTTCCGTTCCCTTTCAGTTAAAACAACGTTTGCTGCTCGCCGAGTAAATTACCGAGAAAGCTGCGCCGATGCATCGGTGTTGCCCCTCGCGCCATAATCTGTTCCCGATGAAATTGTGTGGCGTAGCCTTTATGTACCGACAGACCGTATTCAGGGTATAACGTATCCCATTCTTCCTTGCATAGCCGATCTCTTGTTACCTTCGCTATGATCGAAGCAGCTGCAATAGATTGACTGTTTGCATCCCCTTTAATGATAGACAATTGTGGTATATTCATATCTACCTTTTCTGCATCCACTAGCATGTAATGAGGTGTTACATCAAGTGCCTCTACCGCACGTTTCATCGCTAGTCTGGCCGCCTGTTTAATATTTAGACGATCCACCGTTTCAGCGTCTGCATATCCCACGCCAACGGCCGTCACATTTTCCATAATGATGTCATACAGCGCTTCCCGTTTTTTTTCTGACAGCTTTTTAGAATCATTAACGCCTTCCAAAATAAGCCCTTGGGGCAGGATCACAGCCGCTGCAACAACATCACCAAACAAACATCCACGCCCCACTTCATCGATTCCTGCGATATATTCAAACCCGCTTCCCCAATACTCTCGCTCATACAATAACAGATCTTTAGGTTCGCTGGTTTCTTTTTTCTTTTTCTTCGGCTTACTCTGCTGATCTGGCAGTGCAAGCTCCGCTGTTTCCTGGTTTGCTGTCATTCTGTTCATCTCCCTCACACGTTTCATGCATCTGTGTAATCCCAAGTAATGTATAATAATTAGACGTAGACAACACATCTTTGTTCTGTTTAACCACAATCTTACACACTGTTTCATATTAAAAGTATTATATAAAAAAGATCTTGATGTCTTCATTTATCGGTCATCGTCAGCCTAAATTGAATACATACAAACTCATGTTCTGCAAATTTGCACCATCATTTATCATATCATGATTCCAGGACACCTCATATACTGAACAAACAATTCCACCAAGCACACTTTCCTTCGAATATTTACCAGCCAGATAAGCATTTTCAAGTCCCGATTAACCTTCAGTAGAGTAGGAAACTGAAATTTCATCGGAGGGCGTAGACCCTCTTTTTACTTTTCCAGCTCCCCCTCATCAAACCGTACGTGAGGTTTTCCCTCATACGGCTTTCCGATGCTCTTCTTCCTGTGGCATTACGGATTTTTTTTTTTTTTTTTTTCATCCAGCCAGTTTCTTTAGTCCTGCCAGTTCAGCCGTTGTTGCTGCCTGCCGGGACTTGCTGTGCTTATGGCGTCGGTTTCGTTTTTTGTTCCAGAACAGGGTTAGTCGTCTTCGGATATACCAGTCGATTTTATTCAGAAACTTGGTCGCAAAGACATCCAGTCCATAGTAGTTCTTCCAGCCCTGTATTTTCGGGTTGAGTTCTAGGATATCTGGTTCATCGTCCAATACAGACGATTCCTCGGCTCGGTGATTTCTTTGACTCTTTGCCTCATGGTCTTCATCGCTTTTCTTGTTGGATAGCTGCGCAAGACATAGGCTTCTTTGTTCCCTTTCAGCTTCTTCGGTATTTTCCGGTGATGCATCCCCAGAAAGTCGAACCCTTCCTGGTCTCCCCACAGGTTCAGCACCTTTGACTTCTCCTTGTTCATCTCCAGCTCGAGTTTTCCGAACACGGCCTTCAACACGTGGATGGCCTGCATGGCTTGTTCTTTGGTTTTGCACAGGATCACCAGGTCATCGGCGTAGCGCACCAGGGTTCCGATTTCTGTACACTTCTTTTCCCAGATCGCATCCAGGTAGTTCAGGTAGATGTTCGCCAACAGCGGGCTAATGACCCCGCCCTGTGGCGATCCAATCTCGGTAGGGTACCACTGTCCATCTTTCATGAATCCTGCTTTTAGCCATTGACGAATCAGCTTTAACATCCGCTTGTCGCTGACGCGCTGCTGTACCAATTGCATCAGCTTTTCATGAGGGATGTTGTCAAAGTATCCTCGAATATCGATGTCTACCACCCAGTACACACCTTTCCTTACCGCTCGCCGGATATGGCGAATCGCATCATGCGCACTTCGCTTCGGACGAAATCCATAGGAGAACGCCTTGAAGTCTGCTTCGAATAGGGGCTCCAACACCATTTTGGCTGCCATCTGCACGACTTGATCCGCAATCACGGGGATACCCAGCGGGCGAGTCTTCCCATCTGGCTTTGGAATCTCTTTCCGTCTTGCAGGCTGGGGCTGGTAGGTTCCCGTTTTCAGCTTATTTCTCAGTTCCTCCACAAAGCGCCCGGCTCCATATGTCTGAACGATGGTGTCCAGTGTCACTCCATCGACACCACCACTCCCCCCACTCGCTTTGACCTGTTTCCATGCTTCCCAAAGAACATCCTCTCGATAAACCTTGTCATATAATGCATGAAACCGGCGCCTCGGATGCTCCTTGGCCGCCAGGTATAGTACGTTTTGAAGTTGTCGAGCTTTGACTTTGGTGTAGTTAGCCTTTTGGGCATTCACTGACTCTTACCTCCTTCAGTACATGAACAAAAGCAGGGGTCCTTCCCTTCATGAGGTTGTGTTGTCCTCATTTCCACGGTACTATGTCCCCCTCCGACTCCCTTCCCGCAGCTTCCCATTTCGCCTTTCCAGCTTATAGGTCAGCTCTTTACGAAAAAAAACTTCGTGCGGGGGAGGGTCTCCCTAGTTCCAGACCCAACTTTCTCCACATGCCGCTCCCCTTACACCGGAGGGTTCTTCCGCGCTGCACTTCCAAGGGCTTCACGCGTTCCATGGCCTTCGCCCAATGTCTCAGGACTCGGCTCCCTCTTGTCCTAAAAAAAAGGTTCTTTTTAACGATGCGGCAGGATTCACTTCATGTTACAGCCTGTGGATTTGCTCGCACTTCCTTACGAAGTTACTTTGTCACGGAGCTTCAACCTTAGGATTTCTCCACCAGTTGCCCGTCAGCTACGAGGCGACTTGGCTCTTACCTCGACCGGACTTTCACCGGCTAGTTGTGTCTAGCTTGGCTAGGCGCGCAAACACAAAAAAAGACCGTTCCCGGTAACCCGGTAACGGCCGCTTCTTTCGGCTCTTGTGTTGCTTTTTTATTAATAAGGAGCTTCCATTGAGAAACGTCCCATCTTGCCTGCACGTAATTCCCGTAGAAACGCACGAGATGCCTTCTCCAAATCAATACGCCCACCGCTAATCACACACCCGCGGATTCGGCCGACCTTCTCCATAATAGCAATAACGTTGTCCGGATCGTCTGCATCTTTAGAGAACTCCTGAAGACCATATCTCTCTTCCAGGGCGTCCCAATAATAACGCATCAGATAACTGATTCCAAAGAACGCAATATCTTCTGCATTCAGGATTTCTTCTTTGATCGCACCCGTTACAGCAAGGCGATAACCGACATTTTGATCTTCAAACTTCGGCCACAAAATACCTGGCGTATCCAGCAGCTCCATTTCCTTACCCACTTTAATCCACTGTTGCCCTTTGGTTACACCCGGACGATCTCCGGTCGCAGCAATGCTTCGTCCAGCCAGCCGGTTGATCAATGTGGATTTGCCGACGTTCGGAATACCAACAATCAATCCCCGTACAGCACGGGGGTTAATGCCTTTTGCCAGTTGACGATCAATTTTTTCCTTCAGAAGAAGCCTTGCCTGAGTAGGAATATCTTTGACATTTGTACCTGTCGAAGCATCCACAGGGAAAGCCGTAATGCCTTCTTTTTTAAAATACTCAATCCACTCTTGCGTCACTTTGGCATCTGCCAAATCCGACTTATTCAGCAAAATCATGCGGGGTTTATCCATCAAAATCTCGTCGATCATCGGATTACGGCTGGAGACAGGCAGACGGGCATCCAATAGTTCGATGACCACGTCAATGAGCTTCAACTTGTCCTGAATCTGTCGTCTGGCTCGGGTCATATGACCTGGAAACCATTGTATCGTCACCTTGTCTTCACCTCATTTAATACATAATTTGAATCTTAGTGGTTAATCCACTTAATTTCTCCAATTGGCCAGAAAATAACATCCGCACGACCAATAATATCTTTAAGCGATACATAACCGATCATCCGGCTGTCGGTACTGTTCGGTCGATTGTCTCCCATGACAAATACATGACCGGGCGGCACTTTACCATCAGGGAATTGTTCGTTCGGGAAATCCTTCACGTTATAGGTGCCACCAGTGGCTTCCGCTGCATCAATAGCACCCTGGATATAGGTTTCATTAACCTTTTGTCCGTTAACGGTTACCGTATCCCCTTGAACCTGCACTGTATCTCCCTCAACTGCAATAACACGTTTGATGAAATCTCGCCCTTCGGAAGGTACATGGAAGACGATAACTTCACCACGTTTTGGCTCACGGATATCATACAGAATTTCATTAACAATGACCCGTTCTCCTGTGGAGAAATTCGGTTGCATGGACGGCCCGTCCACAACGAAGGGTTTAAAGAGCAGCCAGCGAATGAGAATGACCAGCACAAGTGCAATGACAATAGCCTTCAGCCACTCTACAATTTCGTTTTTAGCTTTTTTGGATCGATTATTTTTTTCTACGGCAGGTGTGCCCTGGTCCTGTTGAACTTCTTGTTCCATTCAAGATCTTCCTCTCTTCACAGTACATGATTATAGCAGTATACATCCAGCTTATTTGCATCATCCCTAACCCATGTTTAGGGAAAGCAAATACTTAACCCAGTTATGTAATTCTTGCAGCCAAGCATTACAACAGTACATTGAACCACAATTCAAATGCCTTGAATAACTGATGTCACAATCCTCCCGGACTTTACGCCGCATATCCGCCATACCATTTTACTCGGAAGTGTACCTCCGGTTCAACTTTTCCCGGACAAAAACGAAAAGGGCTTGTCTCCAAGCCCTTCCCGGTATCCGTTATATTAACGAATTTCTTTAATTCTCGCTGCTTTACCGCGTAGTTCACGAAGATAATAAAGCTTCGCACGACGCACTTTACCACGGCGAGCCACTTCGATTCTATCGATTTTAGGGGAATGAAGCGGGAAAGCTCTTTCCACACCTACACCGTAAGAAATTTTACGAACTGTAAAAGTCTCACTGATTCCACCACCACGGCGTTTAATCACAACACCTTCGAACAATTGGATACGCTCACGAGTTCCCTCGATTACCTTAACGTGCACTTTCAAAGTGTCACCAGGACGAAAACTCGGAATATCTTTACGAAGTTGTTCTTGTGTAATCGCTTGAACGATATTCATCTATGACTCCCTCCTTCCGTACAGGCGTTCATACTTCTTCCAGAGATCACCTTGTCTCCTTCATTATCCATAGAGGACCGCCGTATTCCACATAACAGACTTATTGTATCACGCAGCATATCAAAACACAAGCAAAAATAAACAACTATTGTACTTGAGCAGTATGCACTCGTAAAAGCTTCATTACCAGAGCATACTGAAGGAGCTAACCCGCAACCACTTGTTCATCCCCTAAACAAGAGTTGAAGATTGCAGATGAAGGGTTTAAGAAATCAATCTCTGTAAAAGATAAAATACTGTAACTTTCCTTAATAGAAGATCGTCTATCATGTAGTTTAAAGCTCATGATCATGAGCAACTCATAATATACAGAAATAGATGAACATTAAAGGAGAACCAGGAGAGACATGAAGTACTCAAAAAAAATTATACTACTCGCACTTGCCTTGCTCACATGTACCGTCACATTATATGCTTATGCTGTTAACCATCCCACCAACGCGTTATCTCACAAAGCCTGCTCGTCTTGGAATCTCGTA
Source organism: Paenibacillus amylolyticus (assembly GCF_051136285.1). Classification (GTDB taxonomy): domain Bacteria; phylum Bacillota; class Bacilli; order Paenibacillales; family Paenibacillaceae; genus Paenibacillus; species Paenibacillus amylolyticus_F. Next base: position 1,273,177 of record NZ_CP194938.1, read on the forward strand.
CAACGTAAAATCTTTACGTTGTCTCACTCTGACTTTTCCATGCACTCCAAGCTGGATCGCTCTAACTTTGTTATCAAACAAGGCACAGCTGCAGAAGTTCCTGTACTCATGTACCATTATGTTACGCCAAAGCAGGACAATCATGAACCTAACAATAAATCCATCATTGACTTGGAAGTCTTCGAGCAAAATATGAAGTATTTACACGATAACGGATACCGAACCGTCACGCTCGCCCAACTTGAACAGTATGTTAATGGTGAAATTTCGCTACCTGAAAAATCATTTGTCATCACTTTTGATGACGGATATCAAAACAATTATACGCTGGCCTATCCCGTACTTAAAAAATATCATTTCCATGCTTCACTTTTTGTAATAGGAAGCCGAATTCAGTCTACACCAGTGGCGTTTGATCCCAACAAAAAAAGTGATATCTCAAAGCAAGAGATGCAGGCTGGAAGCGACGTATTTGAATATAATAGCCACACATTCAACCTGCATCACAAAGGGTATATGGTATGTGGAGACGATCTGCCGGTTACCCTCGATACCAGTCTACTGGATCAGGATATTGAACAGATCAAACATATGGGTATTGATACTCCATATATCGCTTATCCATACGGTTATTTCAGTGCACAGATGATCTATAAGCTGCAACAACACGGATATCGTATGGGTTTCACCGTTATTCCCGGTTTTGTTCGTCCAGGTGATTCGCCCATGCTTCTGCCGCGCCTGACGGTTACGAATGACACCGATCTACCTACCTTGCTACGAACGGGTACCAATACGCACGGGAAGGGTATATAGTCAACACTCTAAATGAATCCATCTTATGCTACCAAAATAAAAAGCCGATTAGTACAGTCTCTGCTGTACTTTCGGCTTTTATTTACTATTTCTTATCTTGTTCAGAGCGGTACTTCTCCAGCCATTTCCGTTCTTTCTCAGTCAGATCAGCCGTCTCAAGCAGTTCCGGTCTGCGCTCCAACGTACGAATCAGGGACTGCTCTCTACGCCAAGCCTCGATATTCAAATGATGCCCAGACAAAAGCATATCAGGCACCTTCATACCTCTAAATTCAGGTGGGCGGGTGTAATGAGGGTATTCAAGCAATCCTGTACTGAATGAATCCGTCACCGCACTTGTCTCATTGCCAAGAACACCTGGGATCAATCGCACAATACTATCAATGGCCACCATGGCAGGAAGCTCGCCGCCCGTCAGAACATAGTCACCAATGGATAGTTCATCCGTCACCAGGAATTCACGAATACGTTCATCATACCCCTCATAATGACCGCATATAAAAATCAGATGATCTTCCTGAACCAGTTCTTCTGCTTTTTTCTGTGTGAATGTCTCACCCTGCGGACACATCAGAATAATCCGCGGAGCTTTCATCATGGCGGCAGCCTCTCCGCGCTGCTCCAGGACATCTTCTACCGCAGCAAAGATCGGATCAGGTTTAAGCACCATGCCCCCGCCCCCGCCATATGGAGCATCATCCACAGTGTTATGTTTATTGGTTGCGTAATTCCGGAAATTGGTCGCCCCCAGCGAGACAAGCCCCTTTGCCTGCGCTTTACCGAGAATGCTCGTTCCAAACACACCATCGAACATTTCCGGGAATAACGTCAATACATCAACCTTCATGTTACAGCAGTCCTTCCATCAGGTGAATCTTGACCTGCTTTTGTTCCACATCAACATCCAGAACGACATCATCTATAACAGGGATCAGCACTTCTTTTCCAGCTGGAGTTTTGACCACCCATACATCATTTGCGCCCGGTGTAAGGATCTCCGAGATCGTTCCGAGTGTCTCCCCCTCTTCCGTAAGAACGGTACATCCTACGATCTGGTGAAAATAATACTCGCCCTCCTCCAGTTCAGCAAGGTTTTCCTTGGATACTTTTGCAATGCTGCCCTTGAATTTTTCTACTTCGTTAATGTTTCCATATTCTTTCAGACGAACAATATACATATTTTTATGCAAACGCGAAGATTCCACCGTAACGAGTACTGGATGATTATCCGGGGTAAACAAATACAGTTCTGCATTTTTGGCGAAACGAACTTCCGGAAAATCAGTCAAAGGCATGATTCTTAACTCGCCCCGAATACCGTGAGTATTCACAATTTTACCTACATTCATAAACTCTGCCATACAATCCTCCTACGAAATTCAATCAAAATAACAGGTAACTCGACTCTCGTACAGCCGTTCCGGCAATGGTTCGTTCTTACGATCGCTGTTACCCCCTCATTTTTAGATCAATCTCTAAAAGGTGAAAATGAGGTGATAAAGGCGAACGCTAACGCTTCTCCAGAATCGATTCCATCCCCTACACTGCTCCCGAAGTCATGCATACCTAAAAATATTTTAATTCAATATCTAATCCAACATATTAAGTTCAGCATGCACGAAAAGGGGCTAGGACATGCATCCTAACCCCCTTTCGTATATCTTTAAGATATGATATCAACGGTAACCCGTTTATCCATCTTAACTGCTGCTGATGTGACGACCGTACGAAGAGATTTTGCGATTCGTCCCTGTTTTCCGATCACTTTCCCGACATCGTCAGGATGCACCGTTAACTCATAAACGACAATCCGGTCTTTCTCAACCGTCCGAACCGTCACATCATCCGGATGATCGACCAAAGCCTTAGCAATTATGCTTACTAATTCTTCCATAGATGACCCTCCGAATCAGCACCTTATTTAGATAATTTAGACTCGTGGAATTTCTTCATCACGCCCGCTTTGCTCAGCAAGTTGCGGACAGTGTCAGATGCTTGTGCACCGTTTTGAAGCCATTGCAATGCTTTATCTTCATCGATCTTAACAACAGCCGGTTGTTCAACCGGGTTGTAGTAACCGATCTCCTCGATAAAACGACCATCACGTGGGGAACGGGAATCCGATACCACGATGCGGTAGAAAGGAGCTTTGTGAGCACCCATACGTTTCAGACGAATACGAACTGCCATTTGAAAATTCACCTCCTTCAATGAAATCTATATCTCATTCAGCCTTAGATTCAATCAACGGAAAGGAAACTTCATTCCTTTGCCAAGACCTTTCAGCTGTTTCATCGCTTTGTTCTTACCGCCTTTAGGACCCATCATGTCCGAGAACTGCTTCATCATACGGCGCATCTCGTCAAACTGCTTGATCAGACGATTCACCTCTGCGAGCGATGTTCCACTTCCAGTTGCAATACGCTTCCGGCGGTTATGGTTAATCATATCCGGGTTACGTTTCTCTTCGGTTGTCATCGAATAGACAATCGCTTCGATCCGGCCCATCTGTTTGTCATCCACCTTCAGGTCTTTGGCCTGTTTCATCTTGCCCATGCCCGGAATCATATCCATGATCTGGTCAATCGGTCCAAGCTTCTTCACCTGATCCATCTGCTCCAGGAAATCCTCGAACGTGAATTCTGCATTACGCATCTTACGTTCCATTTCCTTGGCTTTTTCGGTATCGATGTTAGACTGTGCCTTCTCAATCAGTGACAACATGTCACCCATACCGAGAATCCGTGATGCCATACGTTCCGGATGGAATGGCTCGAGTGCATCAAGTTTCTCTCCGAGAGAGGCAAACTTGATCGGGCAGCCTGTGACTGCTTTGACCGAAAGTGCCGCACCACCACGTGTATCGCCGTCCAGTTTGGTCAGGACAACTCCTGTCAAATCAAGTTGCTGATTAAAGTGTTCCGCCACGTTAACCGCATCCTGACCCGTCATGCTGTCGACAACAAGCAAGACTTCATCGGGATTCACTACGCTGTGAATCTGACGCAGTTCTTCCATCAATTCTTCATCGACATGCAATCGTCCTGCTGTATCAACGATAACATAATCGTTTCCGTTGTCTTTTGCGTGCTGCAGACCTTGACGTGCAATCTCTACCGGGCTTGTCTGATCACCAAGTGTGAACACAGGCGCCTTAATCTGTTCTCCCAGCACTTGCAGCTGTTTGATCGCAGCCGGACGATAAATGTCACCCGCAACCAGTAAGGGTCTGCTGTTTTGCTTTTGCAACATTTTCGCCAGTTTACCGGATGTAGTCGTTTTACCTGCACCCTGTAAACCAACCATCATGATCACCGTAGGTGGTTTGTTTGCCTTAGCCAGCTTGGCTTGACTTCCACCCATCAGATCCGTTAACTCTTTGTTAACGATGTCAATGATGACCATTCCGGGTGTGAAGCTATCCATCACTTCTTTGCCGACAGCCTTCTCTTTCACTTTGGCGATGAATTCCTTGACCACTTTGAAGTTTACATCCGCTTCAAGCAATGCCAGACGTACTTCACGCATCGCTTCGGCTACGTCTTCATCAGACACCTTGCCTTTGCCGCGCAGCTTGCTGAACACATTCTGCAATCGGGTCGTTAATCCTTCAAATGCCATGATCCCACCTCCTTAAGCTTAAATACGTTTTTCAGACCGATTCGTCCCACCTGTCTGTAACAGTAACTATTCGGTCAGCTGTGCGACGAGATCGTGTATTGGTTTGTTGTTATCCATGGTAACGCCAGCGCGTTCCAATGCATGTTGTAAATCTTCAAGGCAGCGGCTGCGTCTCTCATACTTCTCCAGCAAGCCCAGCTTGCTTTCGTAGTTTTCGAGCACTTGCTCAGCACGCTTAATATGTTCGTATACCGCCTGGCGGCTGATCTCAAACTCGGCTGCAATTTCACCAAGTGAAAAATCATCATGAAAGTAATATTTCAGAAACGTTTGCTGTTTCTCTGTAAGCAGTGATTCATAAAAAGCAAAAAGCAAGTTAATCCGGTTTGTCTTCTCAAGCCGGTTTTCTTGACTCATATCGGGGCACTCCCTTCGTCAAGGAAAAACACTTTACACTCTTGCAACGTTCCTAATAATACCTAAAACAAATCAGGATGTCAAGCAAAAATACTTGTCACAAGAAAAAGAGAGACAAAGCCCGGCGACGAGGGTACAAAAACACCACCTGAAGGTGCTCTGCAAGCTTATTTTCATAGCTATGCTTTGACTCATTTATAAGATTCTATACACCAGAATTAAAATAAAAAAACGAAGCGTCTCCAGTAAAGAGACACTTCGTTTAGTCGTCTAACGAAGCGGGGTCAGATAAATAATTACGGCAAAGAAGTGAAGAATGCTTCCTGCCAGCACAAACAGATGCCAGATCGCATGATGAAATGGAAAACCTCTCCATACATAGAATAACGTACCTAGTGTATACATCAGACCTCCGGCAACCAGCAGCACAATTCCACCTGTCGGTATGGCCGTCACAAGAGGCTGCCAGGCAGTAACAATCAGCCAGCCCATCGCGATGTAGAAGATCGTAGACATAAACAGGAACTTCTTCGTGAAAAATGCTTTGAAGATTACTCCCGCCAGAGCAATGCCCCAGATGATACCGAACAACGTCCAGCCCAGTGTTCCTCGAACAGCGACGAACAAAAATGGCGTGTATGTGCCTGCAATAAACAGGTATATAGAAGAGTGGTCAAAAAACTCAAACAAATCTTTGGCTTTTCCCTCTTTGAGCGCATGCACAAGTGTTGAATTGGTATACAGCATTAACATCGTAATGCCATAAATCGTAAAACTGACAACATGCCAAGCCGTGCCTTTCATACTGGAAAATACAATTAACAGCACTAACGCAGCTACACTGAGCGCAGCACCAATTCCATGTGTCACGGCATTGGCGACCTCTTCACGACGGGAATAGGTATAGGTATTGGCCATATCAACCTTCCTTTCTAACCCATTACGATTACATTTCGGTTACATTCCATTATACACGTATTGCCGATGCATTACACGTGAGCTCTCACATGATGCAACGGCAATACACGTACATGGTTATTCGTTCAGGCCCCGATCAGGCCTGTGTATTCTCGTCTTCACCGTCCTCTGCCGGCTGCTCCTGAATTAATCCTGCGAATAGCGCATGTACGAACTGCTCGGAGTCAAACTCCTGCAGATCATCAATCTTCTCTCCAAGACCAACCAGCTTCACAGGCAAGTCTAGCTCCTGTCGAATAGCAACGACGATTCCACCTTTGGCTGTTCCATCCAGTTTAGTCAGAACAAGACCTGTCACCCCACTTTTCTCTCCGAAAAGTTTAGCCTGGTTCAAAGCATTCTGTCCTGTCGTTGCATCCAGCACCATCAACACTTCATGCGGCGCACTTGGAATCTCACGTTGAATGACACGATAGATTTTGTTTAACTCGTCCATCAAATTGCTTTTATTTTGCAAACGTCCTGCAGTATCACACAACAGCACGTCGGCTCCGCGTTGTTTTGCAGCTTGTACCGCATCATACATGACAGCCGCAGGATCAGAACCAGATTGTTGCTTGATCACGTCCACACCTGCGCGCTGTCCCCATACTTCAAGCTGCTCAATCGCTCCGGCACGGAACGTATCCCCTGCAGCCATGATCACTTTTTTGCCCTGTTGCTTGAAACGATGCGCCAGTTTGCCAATTGTTGTTGTTTTACCAACTCCATTCACGCCGACAAACAAGATAACCGTGATACCGTCTGGATTCATTTTCAGCTCATTGTTTTGCTCACCGCGAAGCAGATCCGTCAGCTTCTCAGACAATACAGGCTGCAATTCAGCCGCATCCTCGATTTTACGTTTTTTTACTTCCGCTCGCAGGTCTTCAATCAGATTCATGACCGTATTAACGCCTACGTCCGCTCCAATCAAAATTTCTTCGAGTTCCTCGTAGAACTCCTCATCTATTTTTTTGCGGCGAATGACCAGATCGGTTACTTTCTCCACAAGCCCTTTACGGGTCTTTTCGAGTCCATCCTTGAATTGTTTGGTTACCGACTCCGTTTTACTTGCAATGCTGTCTCTCAGCTTTTTAAAGAAACTCATAAAGCCCCTCCGTCGTGTACATAATCAAATCATAATGATTTTTGTAAGAAATAAAATGAGTCATGCTCTGCGGCTGTGTGCATATCCAATCAGGCAATCTCAGCTTCCTCATCTTCCAGTTTAACCGAAACGAGCTTGGATACTCCGCCCTCTTCCATCGTAACCCCGTACAGGACATCTGCTTCTTCCATCGTGCCCTTTCGGTGGGTGACCACAATAAATTGTGTTTGTTCAGAGAACTCGCGCAAGTACTGGGCAAAACGAACAACATTGGCCTCATCCAGTGCAGCCTCAACTTCGTCCAGTACGCAGAATGGTACAGGTTTTACATGCAGAATAGCAAACAGTAGAGCCATAGCCGTTAAGGCCCGTTCTCCACCTGACAACAGCTGCAGATTTTGCAGTTTCTTGCCTGGCGGCTGTGCTACGATATCAATCCCTGTATCAAGAAGTCGCTCAGGATCCATCAGAACAAGATCGGCACGTCCTCCGCCAAACAACTTCGTAAATACGGTACCGAACTCACGGCGGATGGCATCAAACGTAAATTTGAAGCGCTTCGCCATTTCATCTTCCATTTCCTTGATGACCTGATACAATGTCGTTTTGGCTTCCACCAGATCATTCTTCTGTTCGTTCAGGAACTCATACCGCTCATTCACCCGTTGGAACTCTTCAATCGCACCGAGGTTCACCTCGCCAAGAGCCGAGATGGCACGTTTCAGCTTCTGAACCTCTGCCTGGGTACTTTCTACATCCTCAGGTACAGGATATCGCTCTTTAGCAAGCTCATAACCTAATTCATATTCATCGGTCAGCTTACGCAAAATGTTTTCCAGTTCAACATCCAACCGGTTTACGGAAATTTCAGTCTGACGCATCTGCTCTTCTACCGCTTTGAGCTGTGTGCGCTGCTCCTTCGTTTCACTTTCGGCCAGCTCCAGTTTCTTCGACAATTCACTCCGGGCAGCTCGTTTGAAGTCCAGCTCCTGAGATGCCTTTGCCTTTTTCAACTTGTATTCGTTCAAATCTTCAATCTGTCTTACACTCTCAGTCTGCGTTTTCTTGAAATCAGCTTCCATCGAAGCTAGCAACGTACGATTCTGGCGAAGATCTTTTACAAGAGAATCGACCTCACGTTCCAATCTCCGCAGTTGCTCCTCATTAGAAAAGCGCTCCTGATCCAGCTTGCCTTCCCGCACTTTCAGTTCGGTCAGCTGGCTTTGCAATTCTTCTTTTGCAGACTCATTCGCCTTCCGGGCAAACTCTGCCGCGTGAATCGCACGGTGTGTCGCTTTCTCCTCTTCCTCAAGCTGCACGAGCTTTTTCTCTGCTTCAACCCGGGATTGTTCCAGTTCCTTGATCTCTTCCGTGAAGCCACTCTTTTCCTGCCCCGCCACAGCAACTTGCTCCAGTACATGGCGCAGTTCATGTTCAATTTGCTTCATTTCCATAGAGGCCTGCTGTTCCGCATTCCGGGTATCGTCACCAGACTGACGGAGCTGATCCAGCTTGTTCTGGCACTGCTCTAACTGCTCCTTCACATCATCCACACTGAGATGCAACTTCACAATCTGCTGCTCGGTATCCACTATATCCTGATCTAGCTGATCCAGCTGCCGCTTGCGACTGAGCAAACTGCCATTTTTTTTGTGCTGACTTCCGCCTGTCATGGAACCGCCAGCATTAACGACATCCCCCTCCAGGGTCACAACACGGAAACGATACTGACAACGTGCCGCAATTTTATTCGCAAACTCCAGCGTCTCTGCAATGATGACATTGCCAAGCAAGCTGCCGATAATAGAGGCATATCTGGAATCATACTCCACAAGTTCTGCACCGATGCCCACAAAACCGTCCATGCCCTCCACCATTGAACGCTCACCAGCACCGATTGCCCGGGGGCGAATAACGTCCAGTGGCAGGAAGGTCGCACGTCCCAATTGACGCTGCTTAAGGAAAGCAATCGCCTGCCGTGATACCGCTTCGTTCTCCATTACAATATGCTGCAACGCAGCACCCATTGCCGTCTCTACAGCAAGCTCAATCTTCTCGGGAACTTTGACGAGTTCTGCCACAGCGCCATGTACCCCGTTCAAGGTACCTTTACGCGACGCCTTAAGCACTTCTTTTACACCCAGCATAAAGCCGTCAAAATCATCCTGCATTTCTTTCATCGTATCCCGGCGGGACACCTGCGCCTCACGTTTTTGCTCCCATTTTCGCACAGTGCTCCGGCTTTCTTCTAGAAGCTTTTGCAGAGACTGCAGTCGCTCACTTTCCGAAATATATCCCCCGCGCAGTTCACTGATTTCCTTACCTAGTTGGACAACCTTTTTTTGAATTTCAGCTTTCCGGCTTTCCAGCGTTTGTTTCTGTTCTTCCCATTTGCCGGATTCCTCTGATGCACGGTTCATCCTGCGCTCTATCGTTTCTTTCTGCTGGTCTACGTAACGAATTTCGTTTCGAGCCTGTGCCATTTGATTCATCAGTTCCAGCAGGTTTCCTTTCAGACTCTCCTCCTGCTGCTGACTTATTCCGCCGGTAACACCGACCAGCTTGGCTTCTTCTTCAGCCAAACGATTTTTCACATCCGCAAGCTCCATTTCAAGCTTGCCGAACTTTTCACGCAAGGCAAGTAGTTCGGCTTCACGCTCGCGATGTTTTTCCTTACTCACCGCCAGTGTTTCCCTCAATTGCTCCTGGTTCGCTTGCAGATGACGTGTACGTTCCCGAAGCAATTCACCGAGACCTTCGCTTTTCTCAGTTGCTTCACTGAACTGCAGCAGGGCAGATTGAAGTTCCTCTGTCTCTGCTTCCAGCAAACGCAGTGCATTACGATCATTTTCAAGCTTTGCATCATGTGTTGAAACAATCGCAGCGAGACCTACCTCTTCCTGTTTGAGCGATTTCAGCCGTTCACTTGCTTTGCTCCAGGAAGCATGAATCTGTTCAATCTGATACACATACATCGAGATTTCCTTCGATTTCAGTTCGGAACGAAGCTGCTTATAATGCATTGCTTTCTCGGATTGTTCCTTAAGCGGACCAATCTGATCTTCCAATTCGGTCACAAGATCGTGAATACGCAGCAAATTCTGCTCCGTTTCATCCAGCTTACGTGTGGCATCCCGTTTGCGGGATTTATATTTAACAATACCTGAAGCCTCTTCAAAGATCCCACGGCGATCCTCGGAACGAGTACTCAGAATCTCCTCAATTCGTCCTTGACCAATAATCGAGTAAGCCTCTTTACCAATCCCCGTATCCATGAATAGCTCGGTAATATCCTTCAGACGACAAGATTGTTTATTGATAAAATACTCACTGTCCCCGCTGCGATGAACACGACGAGTCACGGTCACTTCACCGAAATCCAGAGCTAATGCATGATCCTCATTGTCGAGCGTAAGTGAAACCTCTCCATAGTTGACCGCTTTACGTGCATCACTGCCTGCAAAAATAACATCTTCCATTTTACCGCCACGCAGTGACTTTGCACTTTGCTCCCCCAATACCCAGCGAATCCCATCGGATATATTACTTTTACCGCTTCCGTTCGGACCTACAACCGCTGTAATACCACGAACAAATTCCATTTCCGTTTTGTCGGCGAATGACTTGAATCCACCCAATTCAATTCGTTTAAGAAACATAGGGCTTCTCGTCACCTCCTCTTGCAAATTTCAAATAATGCTTTCAGCACCTAGTTAAAGATCCGAAGATTATCCCGAGTCTCTTTACAAAAAAAAGAGCAAAAAGCAGTCCGGCCGATACTTCCGCCGGGGCGGGCCCGCGGGCTGCTCTTTGCTCTTCGTTTGTCTAAGCACTGTCTGGTACAGTTCAGGCTTCCGGAAGCTTCAATCGTTCAAGCGCGGCAGATGCAGCCTGTTGTTCCGCCTCTTTTTTGGAACGTCCTGTACCTCGGCCAAGCCGTTCTTGACCCATATGGACCTCTGAGACAAACTCACGTTCATGGGCTGGTCCCCTTTCTTCTACAATCCGGTATTCCAGAGCTCCCATATTGTGATGCTGTGTGAGTTCTTGCAACTCTGTTTTGTAGTCACTCATTTGCAGCTTGCTGCCAACAACGATTAACGGAAAAACATGCTGCTCCAGAAAGGTTCGTACAGGCTCAAGACCCTGATCAAGATATAATGCACCAATAAATGACTCGAACACATCCGCCAGAAGAGCCGGACGTGTACGTCCTCCAGTTAATTCCTCACCTTTTCCAAGAAGTACATATTGTCCAAAACTGAGCGCTTCAGCAAATTTGACGAGGGAAGGTTCACAGACAATAGATGCCCGCATCTTTGTTAGTTCTCCTTCCGGACGGTTAGGATACAGATGATACAAGTACTCCGATACAGTCAGCTCCAGCACAGCATCGCCCAGAAACTCCAGACGCTCATTATCCTGATGTTGACTGAATCGATGTTCGTTTACATAAGAAGCATGGGTAAACGCTTGTTTTAGAAGCTGCCTGTTGTCAAATTTGATTTGAAGTTTTTGTTGTAACTGCTTCAGATCTTCACTCAAACGAACTAGCCCCTTATGCTTCAAATTTTTTGAGAATAATGGTGGCATTGTGACCGCCGAATCCAAATGAATTGGACATTGCTATATTCACTTCAGTTTGACGCGGAACGTTAGGCACGTAATCCAGATCACATTCAGGGTCCTGATCCTCCAGGTTAATCGTTGGAGCCAGTGTCTGATGTGTTAGCGACAATCCGCAGATTACAGCCTCTACACCACCCGCAGCGCCAAGCATATGACCTGTCATGGATTTCGTTGAACTGACTGCAAGCTTGTACGCATGATCGCCAAACGCTTTTTTGATTGCGAGCGTTTCGGAACGGTCACCTACTGGCGTTGAAGTGCCGTGTGCATTGATGTAATCCACTTCTTCTGGCTTAATACCCGCATTACGAAGTGCCATCGTCATACAACGCGCTGCTCCATCCGGATCTGGTTCTGTCATGTGATGAGCATCACCCGTCAGACCATAACCGATTACTTCACCATAGATGCGTGCGCCACGAGCCTGAGCATGTTCAAGGGATTCCAGAATCAGAACACCAGCACCTTCACCCATAACAAATCCGTCACGACCTGTATCAAAAGGACGACTTGCCTTAGCAGGATCATCATTACGTGTAGACATGGCACGCATCGCACAGAAACCAGCCAGTCCTGTTGGGCGGATGGTTGCTTCAGCACCGCCGCAAATCATCGCATCTGCATCACCATTTGCAATCAATTTAAAGGAATCTCCAATGGAGTGTGTTCCTGTTGCACAAGCGGTAACGACATTGATGTTCGGACCTTTGGCACCAAGTGAGATGGACATCTGTCCAGACGCCATATTTGAAATCATCATCGGGATAAAGAATGGACTGACACGTTTAGGACCTTTTTGCAAGAGCGCATTGTGCTGATCTTCCCAAGTTCCCAATCCACCGATACCAGAACCGATCGATACGCCAAAACGCTCTGCATCAATGTTCTCATTGATTTTCAGACCGCTATCTTCAACCGCTTTGAAACCAGCTGCCACAGCGAACTGTACAAAACGATCCATCTTCCGTGCATCTTTTCGATCCATATATTCTTCCGGGTTGAAATCTTTGATCTCGGCTGCAATCTGTGTCGTGTATTCACTAACATCAAACGCCTCAATCTGAGAAATTCCGGACTTTCCTGCCATTAAACTGCCCCAGAACGTCTCTAAATCTTTTCCGAGCGATGTCATTACGCCCATTCCGGTAATTACAACTCTTTGTTTCAACCGACTCACCTCTATATCGACTGCATTTCGCAAGTATTTTGTGGGAATATCCGCAGACTCGGATACGGAACGCCTTTACTAAAGATCAGCGAAGCAACCCGTCTGCGGGATGTGAAAAACCAATGAATGATGAGAAGTCCCGCCTGTTCGAAAACAGGAGCGGGACTTAATTGACTTTAGGTATGAGATTGTATGTAATTAACAACTTCACCTACGGTCGTAATTTTTTCTGCATCTTCATCAGAGATTTCCAAATCAAATTCATCTTCCAATTCCATGACCAATTCCACTACATCCAAAGAATCAGCACCCAAATCTTCTTTGAAAGATGCTTCAAGTGTAACTTCAGCTTCGTCTGCGCCTAAGCGGTCAACGACGATGCGTTTTACACGCTCCAATACATCGGACATCCGGTTCACCTCCTCCTAGATATTATACGAGAATCGCAGGCAAAATGCCATAGAAGACATATGCGGCTCCCGGCCGGGGAACCCGGCCTTTTTCCGGCATTTCGGATCATCCAGCGCCCGTTCCCCGACTGTAGTTCAAGTCCAGGAAATTTACATGTACATGCCGCCATCGACATGCAGTGTTTGACCTGTCATATAAGATGAAGCTTCTGATGCCAGGAATGTAACCACTTCCGCAATTTCATCCGGCTGCCCCAAACGGGACAACGGAATGCCACTAAGCATACCATCGACCAGCTCTTGAGACAATTCCTTTGTCATATCGGTTTCAATGAAACCTGGTGCAACACAGTTCACCGTAATTCCGCGAGAAGCAAGTTCACGAGCAGAGGCCTTCGTTAAACCAATAACTCCAGCTTTCGCTGCAACGTAGTTTGCTTGTCCTGGATTACCCAGTACACCTACGACAGAGGAAATGTTAATAATTCTACCTGAACGCTGCTTCATCATAGGACGTGTTACTGCTTTTAGACAGTTAAATACCCCTTTGAGATTTGTTTCGATTACCTGATCGAACTCTTCTTCTTTCATACGCATGATGAGGTTGTCCCGGGTAATCCCCGCATTGTTCACCAGAATATCCACATTGCCCCACGCTTCAAGCGTTGTTTTAACCATTTGTTCCGCTTCACCCATCAGACCTACATTCGCCTGAACAGTAATAGCTTCAACACCCTTTGCTCGAATCTCATCGGCTACTGCTTCTGCAGCAGCCTGACTGCCAGCGTAGTTTACAGCCACATTCGCTCCAGCTTCTGCCAGGGCTAGCGCAATGCTACGGCCGATCCCGCGTGACGCTCCGGTTACCAATGCATTTTTACCTTCTAACGGTTTAGACATAACCATTCCTCCTCTCCCTGAATCTACATAAGTTAAACTTAAGTTATTTACATAAGCACTAAGGTGACAGAATAACCTTACAATCGCTGTTATCCCCAGATTTTTTGATCCCCTTCTGCAAAGGGGAAAATCCGGTGATAAAGGCGAAGCCTATTCTTCCGATGCAGCTTTCTTTCAGAAAGCTTTTAGCTTCGCTTTTCCAGGTTTTTTCTGTCCTCTCCGTTAAAGTGTAAATAAATAGTTCTACTTATGTGATTTAATTATTTTTAAGACCAGATGCAGTAGTTTCCAATGTTTCAAGACTGTTCACATTGTATGATTTTACGGTTTTATCTGTTTTTTTAATCAAACCGGTTAATACTCTACCCGAACCAATCTCAATAAACGTATCCACACCTTGCTCAATCAGCCATGTCACACTGTCTTCCCATAAAACCGGAGAATAGACCTGAGCCGTTAGCAAGTCAGGAAATTTTCCATCTTCAGCAGGTCTCGCCGTAACGTTAGCTACCACAGGAACCTTAGCAGGTGAGAATGTAGCTGTACTCAGCTTATCCGCAAGTTTCTCCGCAGCGCCTCTCATCAGGGAAGAGTGGAACGGACCACTCACTTCGATTGCAATCGCACGTTTGCCGCCAGCTTCCTTTACCCGCTCTGACACGGCTGCAACGCCTTCTTTTACACCCGAAATGACAATTTGTCCCGGACAATTGATGTTGGCAAGTTCAACTGCATGACCACTCTCTGACACTTCACGGCAAAGCACCCCCAGCGCTTCCCGATCTGCACCTAGTACAGCGGCCATAGCTCCCTGCCCACCTGGAACAGCCTCTTCCATATATTGCCCACGAGCGCGGACAATTTGCAAAGCATCCTCAAAGGACAGAACACCCGCGGCCACTAAAGCACTATACTCTCCCAGGCTGTGTCCTGCAACATAGTCCGCTTCAATTCCTTTTTCTTTGAAAGCCTCTAACAGCGCGATACTTGCTGTGAGCAGAGCCGGTTGTGTATTGGATGTTTGTTTCAACTCGGCCTCTGGCCCTTCAAAGATCAGGTTACTTAGGGAGAAGCCCAGAGCTTCATCTGCTGTGCGAAAAACTTCAGTGGCTGCTGGCACAGACTCATATGCATCCTTAGCCATACCTACAGTCTGTGATCCCTGCCCAGGAAATACAAAAGCGATTTTACCCATTTCATTCATCCTCCAGCTGTCTAGTTTACCATACGAGTACGGATGCTCCCCATGTCAAACCGCCACCAAACCCGACCATCAAAACGGTGTCTCCAGCTTTCATACGGCCTTCTTCTGCCGCTTCGACCAGTGCAAGCGGTATAGATGCTGCCGACGTATTCGCGTATTTGTCTACGTTAACAACCACTTTCTCCTCTGGAAGCTCCAGCCGCTGCATTGCTGATTGAATAATTCGTACATTCGCCTGATGCGGAACGAACAAATCTACATCGGTACGATCCATGCCAGCTTTGCGAAGAACTTCAATCGTTGCTGTACCCATTACACGAACGGCAAATTTAAACACTTCACGGCCGTTCATATAGATATAATGTTTTTTGTTCTCAATCGTTTCCGCACTTGCTGGCAGACGTGAACCACCGCCTTCAATGTTAAGAAGACTGCCTCCTGCCCCTTCTGCACCGAGATCAAATGCTTTGAATCCACGACCTTCCGGAACTTCACCAACAACGACAGCACCCGCTCCATCACCGAAAAGAACACAAGTGTTGCGGTCTGTGTAGTCTGTAATGCGTGACAGGCAGTCCGCACCGATCACAAGTGCATTGTTATACATTCCACTTTTAATGAAGCTGGTTGCTGTAGCAAGACCATATACGAACCCGGAACAAGCAGCGGACAAATCAAATGCGGCAGCTCCCTTGGCTCCCAGTTTGTCCTGCAGAATGCAAGCTGTTGACGGGAAAGAAGAGTCCGGTGTAATCGTTGCAACAATGATCAGATCCAGATCGCTACCAGTCATACCAGCCGATTCAAGAGCCTTCAATGCAGCTTCATAGGCCAAATCAGAAGTGGCTTGATCCGGTGCAGCAATATGCCGCTCCTTGATGCCTGTACGGCTGACAATCCACTCATCATTCGTATCGACCATTTTTTCCAAATCACTGTTTGTCAAAATTTTCTCTGGCACGTATTTACCTGTACCAATGATCCCTACTGGGCGCAAATTATTCATATCGTCACTCACTTCCCGCTAATTTCCTTAGATATGCTGTCCACCAACTGATTTTGCACTGCAATCCGTGCCTGACGCACGGCATTTTTGATCGCATTGCCATCCGCCGAACCATGACTTTTCACGACCAGTCCACTTAAACCTAACAAAGGGGCACCACCGTGCTCCGTATAATCAAGCTTGCTCTTTAGTCCCCGTAATTCTGGCAGGAGCACCGCCGCAGCCAGTTTATTTTTGAAGGACGAAGTAAACTTTTCTTTGAGCAGACCAAAAATGGCTCCTGCCGCGCCTTCCAGCGATTTGAGCAAAATGTTGCCGGCAAACCCGTCACACACGAGCACATCACAGGCGCCAGTAAGTACATCCCGTGCTTCTACATTCCCCACAAAACGAATAGGGAGTTGTTCCAGCAACGGATAGGCATGCTTAGTCAGCTCATTGCCTTTGCCCGGTTCTGTTCCAACATTGAGCAACCCCACTCTCGGGGATGCAATACCTTGTACTTTTTGCCGATATAGGCTGCCCATCAACGCATATTGTGCGAGGTGTTCCGGTTTAGCATCCATATTCGCGCCCAAATCAAGAGCAAGCACGCCCAAATCATCCATCGTAGGAATCATGGGAGCAAGCGCCGGACGTTCAATCCCGTCCATCCGGCCTACAACGAGTAAACCCGCCGTCATTAACGCTCCGGTATTACCTGCCGAGATCATTGCATCGGCTTCCTTCTCTTTGACCATGCGTCCAGCTACAACCATTGAGGAATCTTTTTTGCGTCGTACCGCTTTTACCGGCTCATCATCTGAACCAATCACTTCGGAAGCGTGCCGAACGCTCAAGTTGGCCGGTCTTGCTCCTGACTGACTTAAAAGAGGTTCAAGCTTGGCTTCATCGCCTACCAGGACGATCTGTGTATCCGCCCATTCCGTAGCCGCGGCAACAGCCCCTTCTACGGTTGACGCAGGGGCATGATCGCCACCCATGGCATCAATGACGATTCTCATTCCAAATGACCTCCTTCTTTGCTGTCTTCTCCACCTGAATGATAGATCACAAAATTCCCTTGAAACACCATTTCTTCACCCACATAGGTGAACACTTCAACTTTTGCTTTGCCTTTCTGACCGGGGATAGATTTGACATAAGCCTTGGCGATGCATTTCTCTCCCAAACGAACCGAACGAACAAAACGTATGTCTGCCGAAGCTGTTAACGCAATCTCATCATTAATGACAGCGACTGCCAGCGAGTTGGCTTGTGCAAAAACATAATGACCACGGGCAATGCCTGTTCTTGAGAAAACATGCTCCTCTTTGATCTCAAACAGAGATATTCCGCTCTTGTCCAGCTGCAAGTCCACGATATCACCGATAATTTCATGCAGGGGCAGTGAGCGCACCTGATCATACGAGCGCTCCGCCATCAGTTTCATCCGTTCCCGAAGCTCCGGTATTCCAAGTTCCAACCTGTCAAGACGGATCGTCTGAATACTCACCTTCAATTGACGTGTAAGCTCCTGGTCGGTCACAAACGGATTCTCATCTATCATTTTAGTTAACTGCTGCTGCCTCTGTCTCTTCGGTAAACGCTCGATGCCTGACACCCCCCGCTGTATCGTTTCTGGAACCGCCCTTCGGTCAGGTTCAGTCATTCAAGTCTTTACTTCTCTATATACTGTAACCCCCGCTCACCCAAGGGAGCTTCTCCTAAAAGTTTATGATGATCTGTATGTAACGTCAAATCTTAGAACCTGGTACTAAACTATAGTATATCTCATCCTGTGTCAAAAAGAAAGGCTGGTATAACAATTTCACACCACTTCAGCAAAGCGTTGTGCGTTGATAGATAGCGTATCCAAACCTCGGCTGAAGCCAGACGTCCGTTGATTTTTTCCTCATACAAAAAAGCAACACCTCATCAAAGATGAAGTGTTGCTTCATGTCTAGCTATTATTGAGAGATGATCTCTCTTGCTTTGTACGTTCCGCACACTTTGCACACGTGGTGACTCAGTTTAAGTTCGCCACATTGTTCACATTTCACCATGCCCGGTACAGCCAATTTAAAGTGAGTGCGACGTTTGTCGCGACGCGTCTTGGACGTTCTCCGTTGAGGTACTGCCATTATTCCCACCTCCTTATCAAAATCAACCTTTACAGGTAGTTGTTACGTTCGATTTTCAATCATGCTCATTTAAAAAAATCCTTGAGTCCTGCAAGCCGCGGATCGATAACCTGGGTATCACAACCGCAGTCACCTTCGTTCAGCTCGTGGCCACACTTGGGACAGAGTCCCTTGCATGTATCGCTGCAGAGCGGTACAAACGGAAGATCCAGCAGAAAAGTTCCCTCGGCATACACCTTCAGATCAACGCTATCCCCATCCACATAGAGTGTATCGTCATCCTCAGATAATTCCTCCGGTTGTTTTCCCTGCTTGAATTGCTCATGAAAATCAATATGAAAATGTTCACTAAGCGGCTTAAGACAACGGGAGCACAACATGTCCATCCCTACTGTCAGTTTGCCATGAACATCCACAACGTTCCCCTCTCTGATCTCAGCATATAAATCTGCAGTCATCGGGGTAACGGCTGTGATATCTTGTCGGTTAGAAACCAGATGTTGAATATCCCATTGTTCATTAAACTTCACGGGACGATCACTGGTCGCCACTTTGCGAAATGGCATTAACATGTTCATCACTCCAAACGAAATCAATTTCATAAATAGTTGCCCTACGAATGGCGGCAGTATACAGTTCAAGACGATCCTAATATGTGCGTTCATCCCTGACTGTATGTATGATGGCTGTCACCCGTAAAAGATTTATGAAACTGACTTAACAAACAAAAATCATTATACCGATTTTTCAAGAGGTTTGTCAACACTTTTAACTTTACACCCTTTTTGAAAAACAGTAGCTCCGATGAAACCGTCACATCTGATCTATTATAGACCTACTCCGGAATAACTACAAGTCATCTCCAGAAGTATACCTGTGAAACTATTCTCGACTTGCACCCGATGCGCTTCCCTCTTTATATGGTCACTAATCGTTAACGAATGGTGTGATCTATGTCACACAGGCCATTTTACCTGCTGTCTATACTTGCTATAAATCGAAAGCACAATTAACATACATGAGCATTTTCATAAGCAACCTTTGCAGACCATATATCAACGATAATCGGGAGGGAAATTACATGTTAAGCCAACAAACGATTGATGTAATCAAATCTACTGTACCTGTACTTGAAGTTCACGGTGAGGCCATTACACGCCATTTCTACCAAACGATGTTTGCGGCTCACCCGGAGTTATTGAACATTTTCAACCATGCTAACCAGAAACAGGGCCGTCAGCAAGCCGCTCTCGCCAACATGGTATATACAGCGGCCCTGCACATCGATAACCTTGCTGCCATCTTGCCAGCTGTTCGTCAGGTTGCTCACAAACATCGCAGTCTTGGCATTGTGCCTGAGCAATACTCGATTGTTGGTACTTATCTGCTTCAAGCCATCAAGGATGTATTAGGTGATAACGCAACGGATGAAATCTTAACGGCATGGGGCGATGCATACCAAGTCATTGCAGATGCCTTTATTGGCATTGAACAGGATATGTATAGCGAAGCCGCCAATCAGACTGGCGGATGGGACGGTTTCAGAAACTTCAAAGTTGCGAAGAAAGTGCAAGAGAGCGAAGTCATCACTTCGTTTTATTTGATGCCGGAAGATGACCAGTCTATTGCTTCATATCAACCGGGGCAATATATCAGCATCAGAATCCAGCCTCATGGACAGAAATTCACTCAGATTCGTCAGTATACCCTTTCCGACGCACCTGGCAAACCCTATTATCGTATATCCGTAAAACGCGAATTAGGCGGACCCGATCATCCCGACGGAGTGATCTCTAATTACCTTCACGATCACATTACAGAAGGCAGTCTGGTGGAAATCTCTGCTCCAGCTGGTGATTTCACATTAGATATGGAAGATCAGCGTCCTGTTGTACTGGTGAGTGGCGGTGTAGGCTTAACGCCAATGATCAGTATGCTTAACGCTCTGATAGAGTCCAATAATCAGCGTCCGATCACCTTTTTACACGCTAGCCCGAACGGAATATCTCATGCGTTCCGCGATCATGTAAACCATTTGTCTCAAGAGCATTCTCATCTGAAAGCTTACTATTGTTACACGGCTCCTGTTGATTCGGATCTGGAGAACGAACTGGTTTACAAGCAGGGATACATGGATGCGGCATGGCTTCGTCAAGTCATACAGGAACCGGATGCGAATTATTATCTGTGCGGTTCGGTAGCGTTTATGCGCTCTGTTTATGCAGAACTCACTTCGATTGGTGTTGCAGCAGATCGTATTCACTATGAATTTTTCGGACCAAAAGCCAGTCTTGCTCCTGCAACGGAGAATGTTTGAGTAAAACGACTACCGAAAAAGCGTTAAATTAGAGTTTTTCAAAAGGAATAATAACTCGATTTAAGGTACAGGCGCATCTGCGGATGCTGATCCTGTACCTTTTTTTCACGATTTGCTCTAACTCAAGCTCTCCTCTATGATGGAAGAGGCACATGACTATTATTGAATGAATCATTACATAGAAACGAAGAACACAGAAACAAACTGAAGAAGCGAAGTGTTGACCTATACGTTTTCTGAAAAGAAGGCTGCAATATTTACAATAAGAAAGGAGTAACGCTCATGAAAGCTGTAGGCGTTATTGTGGAGTATAATCCATTGCACAACGGACATGTGCATCATCTGAATGAATCCCGGCGGCTTAGCGGAGCAGACGCCGTTGTGGCCGTGATGAGCGGCCCTTTTCTCCAGCGTGGCGAACCCGCCATCGTTGGTAAAAGGGCACGCACCGAGATGGCGCTCCATGCTGGCGCCGATCTCGTGCTTGAACTGCCGGTTGCGTATGCGGTTCAACCGGCGGAGTGGTTTGCCTTTGGTGCGGTATCGCTGCTGCACCGCACCGGGGTTGTGGACTCGCTCTGCTTTGGCAGCGAGTCCGGCGACATGGACAGCCTGCAGCGCATTGCGCGCGTGCTGGCTGTGGAGCCCGCAGGGCTGCGCGAGGATATCGCGCGCCGCCTGCGGGAAGGCGCCAGCTACCCCGCCGCGTACGCAGGCGCGGCGGCAGCGCTGGCGCCCGGCGGCGTCGATGCTCACGACGCCGCGGCACTGCTGGAGCAGCCCAACAATTCGCTTGGGCTGCACTACCTCATCGCGCTGCAACGGCTTGGCAGCGCGATCCAGCCCTTGACGGCGGCGCGTACCGGTGCCGCCTATCACCAGGCGACGCCCGGCCCGGGGGCGATCGCCAGTGCCACTGCCGTCCGCCGCCTGCTGCTGGCGGACGGGCCTAACGCCGCCGCACCATACGTGCCGGCGGCAACCCTTGCCATTCTGCAACGCGAATGGCAGGAAGGGCGCGCTCCCATGCACTGGGAGCGCTTTGCACAGCCGCTGCTGCACATCGCGGCTACCCGGCGTGCCTGCGAGCTGGAGCGCATCGCCGAAGTCACGGAAGGACTTGAGCATCGGCTCATTCGTTCACTCGCCCAGCTCCCGGAGCCTTCAGTCGAAGCTCTCCTGAATGCACTCAAAACCCGGCGATACACGCGCACCAAACTGCAGCGCATGCTCACCCACCTGCTCTTGAATCACACCAAAGATGAGTGTTCACCGGAGCAGTTAGCGAGCGGCCCCGGATATCTGCGTGTCCTCGGCTTTACTTCGAAAGGCCAGAGCCTGCTCAAACAGATGAAAAAAACAGCTTCTCTGCCCATTGTCACGAAGCCATCCACGTTTGATCACACTCAACTGGAGCTGGACATTCACGCCCAAGCCGCCTACTCACTTGCACATGACCAGCACGATGCATGCAGCATATCACGCGTCATGTATAGCGACTTCTACGATTCACCTGTGAGAATGTGATTGAACATCTGCGTGAATAACGCCTCATTAGATACATAGGTGCAATATCACACTTGCCATAACATCCAGCCAAAAAATCCCTTGTGCGCAGCCAATCCGGCTGTCATCACAAGGGAT
The DNA here is from genome assembly GCF_051136285.1 of Paenibacillus amylolyticus. Classification (GTDB taxonomy): domain Bacteria; phylum Bacillota; class Bacilli; order Paenibacillales; family Paenibacillaceae; genus Paenibacillus; species Paenibacillus amylolyticus_F. The sequence goes on from NZ_CP194938.1 coordinate 1,295,500, forward strand.
TTTGTCATTTTTTTCAAAAGTTTTTTTTGAGCCTGTTTCCTCTGCCCAATATTCCCGTTCCATTAAGATTTCACAGACAAGGTATTCAGATAAGTCAAAGCATCATCAAGCGTACTAACAGGTACAAGCTTCATACCCGTATGGATTTCTTTTGCTTTAGCCTCGGCTTCCTTGTAATTGTCTTTTGGCACAAAGAAAATCTCAGCATTTTTACGATCAGCAGCGACAATTTTATGTTGAACACCACCTATGGCACCTACGACCCCATCTTTTGTAATCGTGCCTGTGCCAGCAATGCGATGTCCTTTGGTCAGATCACCGGGAGTTAACTGATTGTAAATCTCCAACGTAAACATCAGCCCCGCAGATGGCCCGCCCACCTGAGTACTTGAAAAAGTGATCTGTTTATTCGGATCTTCCGGCTTCACCTTCTGAACCGCACCGATCATCACCCCGAGGCCCGTTCGTGTCTTGCCTGTCTTGCTGTCTTTGACCTCAACCAGCGTCACATCCCGACTGATCGTCTCACCGCCGCGTTCCAGCTGCATTTCCACGGTATCTCCCGCTTTCTTATCCTTCAGCTGCTCGGCAAGTAAGTTATTATCCGGCGTTGCTTTCCCGTTTACACCCATAATAATGTCTCCGGGCTCAATATCTCCGTCCGGCTTCGGATTATCCGAGAGACCAAATACAAAGATATGCTCAGGTACAATAGAGTACGCGACACCTGCTTTTTCGTACGCTGCCTCCATGGCAGATGATTGCGAGTCACTCATGAACCAGACCTGTTCAGCCGAGTATTCCGCCTCGCTTTTGCCACGCAGACGATCTTCTTTTTTATCCACTTGCGCATTTTTATCAAAATACGATGTACCTAGCAAAAATAAGTTGGCATACGTCGCCGACACCGTGGTCATCATGAATACGCCTTTTTCATCATGGTCACCGTCTTTCACGGTAACCATGGGTTTAACTTCATCTGCGCTGCCAGGTTTATATATAATATATGGCGTTGGCATGTACACCGTAAGATAGACGATCAGAGCCACCGCGATCACATAGATCGAAGCTCTGAAAGCACCCGATTTCCGGAACCGATTCATCTCTTGAGCCTCCGTTCTTTGTATCTCTATACAAGCTGAACCCAAGCTCTACACTGCACTGCCGCTCTAGCAGCACCCTGATTGGAAAATCGTTTCATGAACAACTCCACAAGGGTTGCTTTCGTGTAAATATTTAGCTCATCTTATTTTATATTATGTTTAATGCAAGTCTAACACCTTACCATTCCTGCATACAATGGTACAGGCCGGATAGGCCGCTGCATCACCGGCTGTCTGTCCGGTCAAGGCCGAACCGTTTACGGACGTCATTCGGCCGTCCACTACAATCCTGATGCCTGAAAGGCGTTAATCGATATGAGGTGAAACGATGTCCGTATCAAGTGAGGTTCGAAATCCGGGTTTATTGAGAACTATATTCCTGAGCAGTAGTGCATTCATGCTGGTTATTGCAATCGTTGCATCTCCGAAGGAAGCATTCGACGCCTCGATTCAAGGTCTGGACATCTGGTGGAAAATTGTCTTTCCAGCTCTACTGCCATTCCTGATGTTATCGCAAATGCTGACCGCGTTTGGTTTTACCCACGCCTTAGGTGTTCTGCTGGAGCCCTTAATGCGTCGTTTGTTCAAACTGCCCGGCCATTCCGGCTTCGCTCTCGCCGTAGGCATGTGTGGAGGTTTTCCAGCCGCCGCTGATGCGGTATCCCGATTAGTCAAGGATCAACAAATGACCGCCAGACAGGCGGTTATTATTGCGGCAGCAGCTCATTTTGCCAATCCTATGATGATTCTTCTCGTTGTTGGAGGTGCTTTTCTTCAGCAGCCTGCCGCCGGATATTTTCTACTGATGATACACTGGATTAGTGGCTGGATCGCAGCTGCGGTTGGCATACGTCTTCTCCCACCATCTCGCAAAAAAGATCTTTTGTTAGGCTCGTCATCATCCGACAAGACCTTCGTTTCACCATCATTAGCCCATAACGAAACACTGGCAGCCAAAAACCAACCGTTCCCTCCACCTCCAGCACCTCGAAAAATCAGTATCGGTTCTCGTATGTTGCTTGCAGCCAGAGAAGCACATAGCCGGGATGCACGAGGTTTTGGTAAATTGCTGGGTGATACCGTGTCCCAGGCAGTGCAAACACTAATGTTAACCGGAGGTTATATTATCGTTTTTGCCGTATTGATCCGGTTACTCTCCATTTATCTGACCCCTGGCTTTCCAGCCGCATTATGGCCATCCGTGCTCGAGGTTCATCTAGGTACATATCACATCAGCAAGACGTTACTGGCTCCCGCCATTCTCATGGCGTTTCTGGCAGGCGCGCTTGGCTGGGGAGGACTATGCTCGCATTTACAAGTCTCATCGATGCTGAGAACAGCGATCCCCGGTATACAATCGATGCTTTTTTTTGTGATCGTTCGATTGGGGCATGGATGGACCGCCTTCGTCCTTACCCTGTGGTTGTGGGAACCATTCAGTCGAGCAACAACAGAAGTCTCGGCCACATGGCAGACTGTTGCAGTAAAGAACTCAGACTCTTTATTCTCGTGGCCCTTTCGGTATTTTTCAGACACCACGAGTACATTACAAGTCATATGGAGCACCTTCCCTGCCGCAGTTGTAAGCCTCGTTATACTTCTCGGGGTGATGATTAGTCTTTCAGGTGTGACCTTATGGATTAACCGCCATTTTTCTCGCTGATCTTCTGACGAAGCGCAGCTTCGACCTCAGGAGATACCAGATCTGTTACCTCACCGTGATAATGAGCAATCTCTTTGACGATACTGGAACTGAGGTAGGAATATTTCGGGTTGGTCATCATAAAAATCGTTTCTGCATCTGGATTCAACTTACTATTCGTGGAAGCGAGCTGCAGCTCGTACTCAAAATCGGTTACCGAACGGATGCCACGAACGATAACCTGCGCTTCCTTTTGCCGCACATAATTCGCCGTCAGATCACGGAAGCTATCCACTTCCACGTTAGGCAGGTGGCTGGTTACAGTAAGGATTAGGTCCTTACGTTCCTCTACCGTGAAAAGCGGATTTTTACTCATATTATTCAATACAGCAACAATAACACGGTCGAACTGTTTCGATGCTCTTGCAATAATATCAAGATGTCCCATCGTTACGGGATCAAAGCTTCCTGGGTATACGGCAATGCGTTCCTTCCGCTGAATCATTTCAGTCATGAGGAACCTCCTCTTCTGTGATGCTGTTTTCTTCATCCTCTGCCGCACCGGGTACATAATCGTAAATGGATACAGCGGTCTCCCCGTACACCGCTTTACGCGTTTGTTCAAACGGGCCAAATTGTTCAGGGTACTCATGTTTGGATTCATATTCCAGCACGATGGTTGCCCCCTGCCCAAGCAGTTCCAGTTCGTGCATCGTTAACATTAACTCGTGTCCGTCCTTCATGCGATAGGGCGGATCGAGAAAGACCAGATCAAACGTTGTGCTCCGTTTGGCCAGCGCTTTGAGCGCTCGACCCGCATCATTCCGATATACAGCCGCCTGATCCTCCAGCTTGGTAGCCTTCAGATTTGCGCGGATCACTTCAATACTTTTCGGTTCCAGATCAACAAAAACAGCCTTGTCCATGCCGCGGCTCAGCGCCTCAATACCGAGACCTCCACTGCCTGCAAACAGATCCAATGCTGCTCCGCCCTCAAAATAAGGGCCAATCATACTAAACAACGCTTCCTTCACCTTATCAGTGGTCGGTCGCGTACCTGTGCCGGGAACAGCCTTCAGCGGCCTGCCCTTCGCACTTCCAGATACCACTCTCACGAATGTGTCACCTTTTCTCTCTATGTAAGTTTATTGATAAAGCTATCGTACCACACTCCGGTTCTGTTTGAAAAACACTGCTTCTGCCTATACAAAAAATTGTTGACGGATTGTTGACGGATATGTATAAAAAGGAAACCTTTAGGACATTCTATAATTATCGACATCACAAGTGTCGTAGACAACCGCGGAGAAGACTTACGTTTCCCCATAAGCTCTTCGTCCGGTTTCTCCTCTCCCATGAAAAAGAAGCTCTCGAAAGAGGGCTTCTTTTTGTTGTAGGAACGTTGACTATTAATCATTGCTTAGAATGATTTAATGCCATTTGCTTTATTACGAACCGGAATCCATACCTCGGTGATGAAATGTTGATGCTTATCATCCACCCAGTAATATTTCTCTATACAGGGTCCTTCCACTTGTTCAAAGTTCGTTGACGGGAACCACTCGGTGTAGATCCGTTTCCAAATATCCTGAATACTTATATCAATCTCGACATCATCTGGCATCGTCCCTCGACTATCAAAAACAGCATAAGTTTGATCAGGAATATGAACAACGGTAAATTCATCCGGTACCTGAATACCCTCTGGCGCTTCTGCTCCCATCAAATACCGCTTCGAACCATCCTCATCAAAATCAAAATGATAACCATATAGCAATGTTCCATCTGGTTTCTCTAACAACTTGAGTATCTGACCATGAGAGCCATCTTTCCAAATTTCCTCCACAAATACGGGTATCTCTTTATACGCATCTTCATGGATGATAACGCTTTTTCCAAATACTATAGAGCCTTTTTCCTCGACCATTCGATAATCCATCTCTGATTCCCCTTTAACCTGAATTTGAAAGGAGATTCGAGGGAAAGCTTTAAGTTTCACATTCATTTTCTTTGCCTCAAGAGGTGTTACCCCATGCATCCTTTGAAATGCTTTCGTAAATGCTGCTGGACTATCATAACCGTACTTAAGTGCAACATCAATGACTTTACAATTGGTTCCCGCTAACTCCTGAGCCGCAAGTGTAAGCCTTCTATTTCTTACGTACTGGGTAACCGTTACGCCGGTTACTGCATGAAACATTCGCTGAAAATGGAATTTCGAACTCATGCCTGCCCTAGCAATGTCTTCAATCTCAATCGGCAAATGTAGATGTCGTTCCACATAATCAATCGATTGGTGAAGCAGTTTAAATATTTCCAGGATCTCTCATCTCCTTTCTTCTACAGTGTAAAAGAACGCTTAAGTATCTTCTTGTTTAGAAATGCTCTAATTTGTCTATGAACGAAAAGAAAACCGACTAATTAGTCGGCAGCCTGTTAACACGGCAAGTGTTTTATTTTCTCATGTGGTGATATTTGTGTACATGTTTAAACTCACCTGTTCACTATGCGTACTTCTCTTCCATCTCACCCAACGCAGCTTCCTCTTCCGTCTGCATCCATCCAATTTCTTTAAGCCACACGCCAATATCAGCAATAAATGCATCCGTTTCAAAATGATCTATCTTATACTTCCTTATCTTTTCACTCAGCAATGTATAAAACGCATGGCTTAATGCATATCGCTGCTTGCTTTTGCTCCAGGCCTTATAACGGTCTTCGCTGACCGTCATATCGAAATAGATCACCTTTTCTGCCTTCACATGTCTGACGTTTGATTTGCGCCCGTATTCATCGGGAAGGCAGCGGAACACAAAGTATAGTTCAATATCACATGATGCGTACTTTTCAGCGGCCTTATCGAAAACAGGCTGTAACTCATCGGATAACTCGGCAACTTTGGTCAGCCCTGACGTATCGGTTGTTTTGCCCAGAATCAAAGCGAACCCCCTCCTTGTCTCGACAACTCAAGTACATTCTTGTTTAACACGTTCTCTTTGTTTTCGATTCGAAATGCGCATATTGATCAATGGTACGAGAAGTAAGACAGATGGCAAGAACATGGAAGATGATCCCGACCTGATCGCAGAGAAAGCAACAAAAATCAGTGCAAGCCAAGTTATCATTTCCATGATTTCCAACTTCGTTAACGTCACTTTAAAAGCTTTTTTTGAGATTAAGCGAATCAAAACGTAAGCAATTAAACTATAGAAAGCAACCATACCCAATATAGCAAGTAAAACGAGCACTACCATCGTTTGCATATTATTCAACCCTTATTTTTTTCTTCATTTTACTATAAATAAATAATATTGTCTTTTTAATTCTTGTTTCCACACTTCTGATCGCCCAGCCCTCTTCACTTCTCTTCCGTCACAATCGTTGCATTATAGATCACAACCCGTTTCCCGTTCAGGTCAAACAGTACTTTGTTGCCATACTCGGTATCCTGCACATCAATCTTGCCTTCGTAAGTCTGAATCAACTCACCTGAATTACTGTACACCTTTACTACACGTTCCAGCCCGCCAGCATTATTCGATCTCATCGTTTTAAGCGCACGTTCACCGGAAGCTGTATTAAAATACCATATAAATGATCCAACAATGATGCCTAGAACAGCCAGCACCGTGACCCATACCCCTGTTTTTGCTTTTCTGCTCATCCTGTTCCCTCCTTGGTCTCTTTGTTCTGTATTCTACGAGAACGGAGCGAGAACGGTTTCAATCAGAGAAATTTTAGGCTGGTCAATAATTGGTCTTGTATCCTAAAACAAAAAAACAGAGGCCCCTTTCAAGGGACCTCTGCCTTTGATTTTATAAAATTTTAGTCAAGTTACTGCTACACGGATACCAATGGCAACAGTATTTATTGTTCTTGCCATACAATTTCTTCTTTACAGTGAACGAATAACAAATTCGAAGTTCAGCTCACCATTGGAAGGAATCTGATATTCCGGATGTACCGGAGCGCCCCAGCTATCGTCACCACCAACACCCATTTGTTTACCGGCTACGGTAACTACCGTGTAGTGCACTGGTGGAAGCTCATACACATGCTGAGCATTCTCCAGTTCAAACGCCGTATATGGTGACACATTCAATTCAACTGGCGCACCGGAAGCTTCAATTTTGAAACCACGTCCTGCATTGTCCGTCAGCTTGACCCAGCGTACACCTGTACGGTTACCCGACTCCTGTGGTACAAGATATGGAGCCATGGTGTCGGCTACCTTGCTACCATGGATGCCCAGACGAGCGCCAAATGCGCGATCCGAATAGTTTTCCTCTGGACCCATCGCCAGCCATTCCACGTTCTCATAATCCGGAGACGTTCTGAACGACAGCGCGTGAATTGGCAGGTTTGGCAATCCTTCGGTTCCTTTGTACGTGTTATGCACATGTACACTTCCATCCGCAAGCACAGTATAGATCACTTTCACCTGTACATCTGATGAGATGTTCAGTTGGTACGTGAACTCAATCCGGTATTGATCCGATTTTTGTTCATGTTTCCATTCTACAGAACGTGGCAACAGGCTGGCAGCATACCATGCACCAAGCTCGAAGCCCATCGCTGTACCCTTGTCATTGTCTGTCGCTGCACGCCAGAACAGTGGTGCAGGCGGAATCGCAATGGTTTCACGTCCGGAGAATTTCAGGGAAACCAGTGTTCCAAACTGCTTGGAGAACAACGCATGCGTTTGACCCACACGAACGCCGATGTTTACGTCACCTTCAACGACCTGAATATCGCTCACAAGGTTTTTGTCCGTCGCAACAGCTGTTTGGTTACCTTCTTGTGTGAAAATGAATTGACCAAATGCCACTTCTTCACCTTTGTCAGCCCACAACGTTGCCTGTTTCAACACAAATGCCACGTTAACAGCGTATTCGCCACCTTCAAGAGCCTTTGCATCCAGAGGAAGTTCTACCACGGTTTCACTCTCCGCAGCAACATTTACATCCAGTGTGCCGCGCAATACTTCATGTCCTTCACGCTCCAGACTGTACACCAGTTCAAACGCAGAAGTATCTGCGAACAGGTTCTGGTTCACAATTTTAACGTCGTCACGGCTTGGGAACAGTTTAATGTTCTGATACAGGAATTTAACCTCCTGCATTTTAGCAGTCACTTTACGATCTGCGTGAACAATCCCGTTGCCGCAGAACGAATAATCCGATGGACGATCCCCAAAGTCTCCGCCATACGCCAGATACTCTTTGCCATACCGATCTTTTTTATAGATGGATTGGTCGATGTAATCCCAGATAAAGCCACCTTGATACATCGGGTACTTGTCTTCCAGTTCGGTGTATTTATGCATACCACCAATGGAGTTACCCATCGCGTGCATATACTCACAGCTAATATATGGTTTGGTCGGGTTATCGTTCAGGAACTCCTCGATGTCAGCCGGTTTGGCATACATCCGGGATTCCATATCACTTGTGTCATTGAAACGGCGGTCGTGGAACACACCTTCGTAATGAACCATACGTGTTGGATCTGCCGATTTGAAGTATTGTGACACCTTGTAGATGACTTCACCGCCATGGGATTCGTTACCACAAGACCAGATCAGAATGGACGGATGGTTTTTATCACGCTCCACCATGGAAATTGCACGATCCATAACAATGTCATGCCACTCCGGCTTATCGCCAGGGATTACCCAAGAAGGCTCAACTGCGCCAAGCTTCTGCCAGGAGCCGTGAGTTTCCAGGTTCATCTCATCAATCACATAGAGTCCGTACTCATCACACAGCTCATACCACAAGCTTTGGTTTGGATAATGTGATGTACGAACCGCATTCATATTGTTTTGTTTGATCGTACGTACATCCCACAGCATGTCTTCCTTCGTTACAGCACGACCACGGCGCGGATTGAACTCATGCCGGTTTACCCCTTTGAATACAATACGCTTACCATTGATATGCATCACTTTATCGATCATTTCGAATTTACGGAAACCAACCGATTGAGGAACAACTTCCACAAGGTTGCCTGCTGCATCATATACACGGATGTATAAACGATACAGATACGGAATCTCTGCACTCCAGAGATTTACTTTACCGATTTCTTCGCGAAGTTGTACCAGTTCTTTATCAACTACAGTACTGCCAAAACTTTTGACCGTATTTCCGTCCTTGTCCACAAGTTCAGCTTCGATCCGTGCACCGGCTGCCGCTTTTCCTTCCAGTTTCAAATCCAGTTCCAACGTGCCGTTTGTATACGAAGCATCCAAATCCGTACGAACATGAACGTCACGAACATGCGCAACTGGCACGGTATACAGATAGACATCTCTGAAAATACCGGAGAAACGCCAGAAGTCCTGATCTTCTAACCAGCTGCCCGTGCTGCGTTGATACACCTCAACCGCTAATTTGTTCTCTCCATCCTGAAGGAATGGTGTCAGATCAAAGTCAGATGGCGTGAAGCTGTCTTCCCCATATCCCACAAATTGTCCGTTAAGCCACACATAAAATGCGGATTCCACACCTTGGAATGAAATGTATACCGGGTTTGCTTCCCAGCCTGTTGGCAGATGGAATGTACGAATGTAACTACCCACCGCGTTTTTATCCTGTGGCAGAGCCGGCGGACGAAGTTCATTCAATCCATCCCACGGATATTGTGTGTTCACATATTGAATCTGTCCGTATCCTTGCAGCTGAATATGTCCTGGCACTTCAATATCATCCCAGCCTTCGCTGGAGTACTCGGAAGAATAAAATAGTTCTGGGCGGCAATCCGGACGAATCGCATAGTTGAATTTCCATGTTCCATTCAGATCGTAACGCATTGACATTGTAGCCGAAGCCTTTGCTTCCTCCATCGTGCTGTAATAACGGTGATCGGAATACGCATGAAGACGGTTGACCTCAAATACACTTACGTCACCTAACCAGTTGATATCTGCCTTTGTTGCTTTCATCGGCTCTCTCTCCCTCTGCTGAAAGTGTCTATATTTTTTCATCTATACAAAAAAGATAGAGGTACGCCTGTACAGGCGTCCTCTCTTCTTTCCTGCATTCGTCCAGCTGGACGTGATACGCGGTTAATGCTTATTTTACAGAACCAACCATACCTGCAACAAAGTGTTTTTGCATGATGAAGAACACAATTGCTGTTGGCAGTGTTGCAATAACAACTGCGGTCATGATAACCCCGTAATCCGGAGCATAACCTGCACCGAGGTTGGAGATCAGGAGCGGAATCGTTTGCTGATCCGGAGTTTGTAATACGATGAGCGGCCACAGGTAGTTGTTCCAGCTGCTCATGAATGTAATGATCGCTGCTGCTGCATACGTTGTTTTCATCGTAGGCATATAGATTTTCAAGAAAATACCCAGTTCACTCAAACCGTCAATACGTCCAGCTTCCAGCAAGTCTTTCGGGAACATTTTGGTGTTCTGACGGAAGAAGAAGATCAGGAACGCTGTTGTGATGGTCGGTAGAATAACGGATGCCATCGTATTAATACCAATTACGGGTACTGCACTCGAAATGGTTGCAAACATACGATAGAGCGGAATCATAATCGCTGCAAACGGAATCATCATCGACATGAGCAAGATGTTAAACACGATATCACGGGATTTTGTACGGTAAACCTCAAATCCATACCCTGCCAAAGAACCAATCAACAGAGCGAGAATCGTGGAAACGATCGAGATAATCGCTGAATTCCCCAAAGCTTGCAACAGATTTGTGGAATCAAGCAGTTTGTTAAGGTTCTCGATTAGAGCAGAGCCAGGCAGCAAAGTACCTTTAGTCACGGCTACCGACTGGTTTGTAGCGCTGACGATCATCCAGAAAAATGGGAAGATGGAAATAAAAGCGACGATGGACAGGAAAACATATGTGAAAATGCGTTTTGCTCTTGATTTAGCCATTTTTATTATCACCTGCCACTTTAAACTGGATAATGGACAATATAATGATCAGAATTACGATAGAATACGAAACGGTTGCTGCATAACCGAAGTCCGGTGAATATTTGAACGAAAGGTTGTAGATGTATTGTGAGATCGACATGGTCGCGTTACCCGGACCACCTTTGGTAATGTTCATAATTTCATCGAAGATTTGCAATGTACCAATCGTTGATGTAATGGATGTGAAGAGAATGATCGGTTTAAGCAATGGTACAGTGATTTTGAAAAATTGAGTGAAAGCATTCGCTCCGTCAATCTTCGCTGCTTCATAGATCGATTGATCGATGTTCTGCAAGGATGACAGATAGAAAATCATATTATATCCGGTCCAACGCCAAGTAACGGCGATTATGATCGTAATTTTAGCCCAGAACGGGTCAGTAATCCATTGAATTGGAGTGCCGATAATATGCATACCCAGCAATGCCTGGTTCACCATACCATCCGGTGCAAACAAATATTTGAATACAACCGAGTAAGCAACAAGTGAAGTTACACATGGCAAGAAGATTGCAGTACGGAAAAAGCTGCGGAAACGCAGTGTGCTGTCATTCAGCAATACGGAAATGAACAAACCGAGAATGATCATTAAAGGTACTTGAATGATTAAGTAAATGAATGTGTTCGATAAAGCCGTCCGGAATGTTGTATCCACGAGCAATCTTTTGTAGTTCGCGAGGCCCGAAAACTCAAGGTTGGCACCTTTGCCTGACTTGAATGATAAGAGCAGCGCTTGAATCATCGGATAGAAGTAGAATGCTACAATTCCGACAACAGCCAGCAAAACAAAAGCCCATCCAGTCAAATTATTTTTCTTTTGGAGACTGTCTCCTGTATTTATGGCTTTCACAGTATGGCTCCTCTCTCTCCATGCAACATGGTTAGAACCTACAGAGCCCCTCGCCATGTCCAGCTCGACTTGCGCCAGACAAGGGAGACGGCTCCGTTGTTTCCTAGGTTCTATAAGTTACCTTGGGATATTAGTTTAATTGTGCCTCAGCTTGTTTTTGTGCATCATTCAGAACGTCATCGATTGATTTACCATTCAGGTATGCTTGCATTTCAACAACCAAGATATCTTCGATCGCATAAGTGTTGCTACCATAGTTTACTTTTGGAATTTCTTTTGTCCAGTTAGCGAAATCAGCGAAGATTTTTTGACCACCGAAGAACTCGTCTGGTTTGTTGTATGCATCACCATCAACAGCCGGTGTGTACGTACCGATTGCACCGATTTTAGTCAACAATTCTTGATACAACTCTTTGTCAGAACCAAAAGTTTTAGCCATGAAGTCAGCCGCTTGATCTGCACCAGGAACATCGTTCATGATATACCATGAGCTACCACCCAAGTTGGATGCGTGTACAGAGTTTGCTTGACCAGCCATTTTCGGTATTGGAGCTACAGCCCATTTACCAGATTGGGAAGCTTCTTGACGAACGGATGGTGAGAACCAGTTACCTGTAGGAATTGTTGCTACGGCACCGTTATTGGCGTTGGCAACGAATTGGCTCCAGTCGGAGTGCAATTTAACAACATTAGCATCCATCATTTTTTTGTATGTTTCGAACGCTTCTTTCAATGCAGGGTTGTTGTTCAGATCAGGTGTTTTACCATCTTCAGCTGTGTACCATTTGCCTGCAGTCTGGATCATCATACGGATGATACCCAGGTCGTTAGGGTCAAGAGATAGAAGCTCTTTACCTGTTTTTGCTTTTACAGCTTCACCGATTTTGATGTAATCATCCCAAGTGATGTCTTGCAGGTCAGCAGATTTGTAGCCTGCTTGCTCAAGCAAGTCTGTTCTGTAGTACAAACCAGCTACGCCAGAGTCAAACGGAATACCATATTGTTTGCCTTCATAAGAAGTTGGCCCAATTTTATACTCTGCAAAATCGGAAGCTTTGATTGTCGAAGACAAATCTTTGAAAGCATCAGGGTAAGCACTCAGGAAGCTTTGTGCACGGTAGTCTTCAATCAGAACTACGTTTGGCAGACCGCTGCTTGTTCCGGAGTTCAAGCCAGTGTTCAGCTTCTGAATGATCGCATCTTGAGCATTTTCAATGATGTTGATTTTCAGATCAGGGTTTTCTTTTTGGTAAATTGCTTTAGCTTGCTCCAGAGCACCTACGTTAAATGCTTTATCCCAAGCCCAGATCGTAATTTCTTTTGCTTTCTCGCCGCCACCACCGCTAGCAGCTTCTTTACCTCCACCGCCGGATGAACATGCGGACAACAGCAATACCGTTACGAGCATCAATACCCACATTTTTTTCAAACCATTCAACTCCCCTTCGACCTCTTTGTTTGTAAATTTGTTTGCGTTTTCTGAAAGCGGTTGCTTTCGATGTATTCATCTTATCATTCCCATTTCTCCATTCGTTAGTAAAAATTTTGTGCAGATTTGTCTTCTTATTGCCACAATGAAAACCTTTACAGAAAACGGTTGCACTTAATTTGGTTTTTTGTACTTTCTTTTGATTTTGTACTATTTTGAGCTGAACATTTTACAACTATGCAAGTCGTTTATGATTTGGAATATGAAAAACCCCTCATCTCTGGGTATCAGAAATGAAGGGTCCGTGAATTTTGGAGCTCATATTCACTTGATTAACTAGTGATCAGTGGCAACGTTACCGTAACTCTCGTTCCCTCTCCAACGGTGCTCATAATCGTCACACCATAAGGTGAGCCATACAAAAGCTCAATTCGATCATGTACGTTTCGTATACCTATACCGCTGAACAGCTGACGATTGTTTTTCGGATTGGGCAATGCCCCCTCCATGTTTAGTCCTTCAATCCCATCCCCATTATCCATGATCTCACAGACGAGTGATTCCCCTGCGCGCGAAACCATCACATGAATCGTGCCTGTTTCCTTTTTGATAAAACCATGGAAGAAGGCATTTTCGATAAAGGGCTGGATCACCAGCTTGGGAACATGATAGTGTGTGCAATCCGGAGCTACATAAAAAGCCGCTTTAATCCGCCCACCATAGCGCACATGATTAATGAAGACATAATTTTTCAGGTTTTCAACCTCTTGCTCTACCGTTACGGTCTGCCTGACATCGCTAATCGTATTTTGCAACAAACCAATTAATGCATTAATCGTCTCCGCAGCTCGATCTTTGTTACCTTGCTGCACCAATACTTTGACAGAAGCCAGGGTGTTGTATAGAAAGTGAGGATTAATCTGGCTCTGCAACGCCGCAAGCTCAGCATTACGTTGCTCCTGCTGCGTCTGTACAAGCTGATCCACATAATCATGCAGTTCATCCAGCATATAATTGTACGCATGCCCCAGTTGTCTGCTCTCATAACTGCCACTGACCGGAATGTAGTTATCAAGGTCACTTTTCGTGATGTTCGACATCTGCTTGACCAGTCTGCGTAGTGATTTTGTCATTTGGCTTGTAATCAGGAACACCAGCAACAGAGCCACAAATACAATCGCAGCGCAGATCAAGGCGACCGTTTTCATATCAATCAGCTGTCCCATCGCGGATTCCTTATCCACAATATTTACCATATACAAACGGTAAAAAGGTAAATATTCAGATACGATGATACTTTCCTGCCCCATGACTCGTGCTGTAATATTTTTGGGTGTCGTTTCCTTCATCGTTTCGGCATAAGATAACAGTTCAGGTTGCGTCGTACCGATCCAATCTTCCCGGTTAGAGGAGACGATCTCCCCTTTTTCGTTCATAATGACGACATCATTGCCTCGACTTGTAAAATTGGCATAAAACTGACGAAATGACTCTTCTCTCATCGTGATATAAACTGTACCGTAAATCCGGTTTCTCGCTCGATCTGTCAGCGCTTTGGTCGCAGAGATCATCTGCAATGTACCCTCTTTGGTTTGGGCCTGATAGTCATCAAAGATCAGACGGCTCGGCGACTCGGTCGCTGCCTTCGTGATCTGATCCTTTTTTAATTCTTCTGCTGTTTTCTTAATGTATGAAGGATTGGTTGAAAAACTTCGTCCATTTACACCCGCAATGGTAATACCTACTTCATAAAACTCAATGATGGATTGAACCCGCTTCATCGTTTCACGCATACTGTAGTACGATCTGGACATGGTAACCGAATTGCCATCTCCATCCGATAGAAACCCTCGAATCGCTCCACTTTGGGCCACATTGTTGGTTACCGCAGCGATGGAGTCGTTAAACGCATCAAAATTCGTTTTGATCTGGCTGAGCACCTTCGAATTGGTGATACTGAACGTTTCTGTAAACAGGTTGGTTGACATATGAATCGTTGTCCACAATATAAGTACCGAAACCAGGACAATGCTGACAACCATAACCGATATTAGCTTGGGGAATAATCCGAGGCGCGACAAGCCATTTTTCCACTTTTTCATGAAGTAATCTCATCCATTTCTATTTAAGCCCAAAATTTACGCCGATAGCGACTTGGAGATAATCCTGTGAACTTTTTGAACACCTTACAGAAGTAACTGTGATCTGAATACCCCACCATGCTGCTAATTTCCGATATCGTGACATCATCTGATCGCAGCAATTCCTCCGCTTTTTCAATGCGAATCTTGTTCAGGTATTCATTAAACCCTTCTTTCTTATGTGACGAGAAGTAGCTGGATAAATACGACGGGTTAAAATGAAAATGCTTGGCTACTTCGGACAGTCCCAAGGGCTGATCATAGTGCGCATGCATGTAATCCAGCAGCATAGTCATATTCGGATCACTTCGTTTGCCGCCTGAACCTGAAGCACATTCCTGAACCTCTGTCATGAATTGATCCAGAACCAGCATTACTTCGGTAAGGGTTGAAGCTCCGTCAACGTTTTTGAAATACGTATATTTACTCTCCTCAAGTCCGGACGATTGAACATCCATATCTGCTAACGTAATCGTAACATTGAAGATCAAATTGCCAAGAAAGGATTTGATCTCAAATACATCCGCAATATAATCTCGTCCCAGCGTTGCTGCATGATCACGCAAATATTCTCTGGCCGCCTCCACCCGATTCCGTTTCACATGCTGCAAAAACATATTAACATTGAACTGATATCCAGCCGGACGCATGGGTGGAAGCTCACCATCAATCAGAATCGCACGATCTGTATAGTAGAAGCAAAACTCAATTAACTTAATTAGACGTTCACGATACATCTCCCCCATCTTCTCAAAGGAGCTGAATCTTTCGCTAAGTACCCACACTGGAGCGTTCTGTGAATCTCCTGCTTTATTAGCCCATAGTCTGATTTGTTCAACCATGTCTTCATCTTGATCCGGTTTCACGTTCAGCAGGATTACAGGTAGTTGGCTATCCGCTGGCAAAATGGCACATTCGATCTCTGGCATCCGCTTTCGAACCTCAGCTTCAATCTGTTCATGATCTTGATTTTTAGAACTGTGATCCGCAGGCTGAAATGCGAGTAAACGGAAAGCTCCGAATGGAAATCTGTCCAGAATGATTGGCATTTCAGTGTCTTCATCCAGCGTAAATCCGGACAACATCTTCTCCATCAGTTGACCAAGCCGCCAGCCATCATGTGAAGGCTCATATTGAAGCTCAGGTATTTTGCCAGCGGTACGTCTCAGCACTTCCAAAAGTTCATTGGTATCCAGCTTGGGTTTCAAAATATAATCTGCCGCTCCGTGCTGTAATGTAGAACGAACATATTCAAATTCACTGAAACTGCTCAGAACAATGACCTCAATATGAGGATAACGGGCTTTGAGTGTGCGGACAAATGTCTCACCATCCATAACGGGCATCACAATATCGGTAATGACAATATCCGGTTTTAACAGATCTACCTGCTGCAAACCTTCTTCGCCATTGGATGCCTCCCCTACAATATTAAATCCTTCTGCTTCCCAGTTCATGTGGTGCTTAATACCCTGTCTAACCAGAAATTCATCGTCAACAATCAGCACCTTGCACAACCGGTTCATGATCGCGACCCCCCTGTCTCATCTATCACTCTATATCTATATAGTTTAGCCCTCTATATGTTGGTTATTGAAGTTGTTCTTGTTAGCGGTTACATGAAATTTATAATAATCGTACATATTGTTATATCTTAAATCCTACGTTTAAGCAATAGTAACTACCTATAGTTTACACTAAATTTCGACAAAACAAGAAGTCCCAAAACGCCACTACCTACTCAGGCGTCTTGAGACTTCTTCTTGTTCATTCTCTATTTCCTACATCAAATTCGCGGAACCTTCTGATATTACGGCTCTATTCCCCATTGAAGCTGATCAGCAACATATCCGGTTACTTTGGACCAGTTGGCATAAGCCGTATGGGTAGCTGCAAAGGAATAATCATCCGTTTGTGTGTAACTGGACCAATTGTCTTTGGAAAAGCGAATCTGGATTTCCGTGCTCTGTCCTGCACCCAGGGTTCCCGCAGCTGCCTTGAATCCAACTTCTAACATATGATCTGCACCTGGCAACGCCGGAGTGATTGAACTAAACGTACCGGTAATGTTGGCATTTCCCACAGCCGCCCAATCACAGAAGAAATTTTGAGGTTGATTACCATTCACCGTGTAGTAATATCGAATTTTCACGTCAGACAAATTCAGTGGAGCTGTACCTGTATTGGTCAGTTTGAATTTAGGATTGATCGAACTGCCTGTAGCTGCCGTTGTACCATTGTACATCTCGATACGAATGTCCCCACTTGGGGTGACCACTGTGGTATCCTTGATTGTCAGATTCAGTGCTGCTGGATTGCCTGCACTGAACTGGAATGTCAACACGGCAGATCCTTTAGGCAATGTAGCCAAATAACTTTTCTGAAGCACAACCTGACCACCTGCTACAGTATAATCGGTACCCGCCGCAAGTATCGTGTTTCCATTACGAATGGAAGTCAGCGTATTGCCATTGAGGGTTAACGTGACAGGAAGGTTAGCCTGATGAACCGGATTCAGATCAAATTGAGCCGTAACCGGGGTGATTGTCGAATTCGGTACCGTTGGTGTGCCGCCATTACCGTTAACCGGATCCGCATAAAATATTCCGCGTCCGTTGGTACCGAGATATGCTCTGCCATAAATGCGAGGGTCACCTGTAATTGTAGTCACGCGCGCGTATTGATGCTGATCATCGTTAATCCGCACCCAGTTCGCCCCTCCGTCATCCGATCTGAAAAATCCGCGGGTTCCATCGATTTGCGCAACGATATATACGGCGACAACACTTTGTCCTGGAGCTGCTTTACCAAAACCAACGCTGTCAGCTTCCTCTACATTGGCAAGTTTCGTAAAGGTAGATCCAGAGTCTGTTGAGTGCCACAAGCCATATGGCCCCTGCTCCTCACTTCCTCCTGCAAACCACAGTTCACCTTCTACACCTGGCACAGCATCGAGATCCGAATTGCCTTCAGCCGGAAGCCCGGAAGCCGGAGATACTGTGAATGTTGCTCCACCATTAACACTAACGTAGATCTTCCCTGCGGCAAATCCATAAAACTTGTCAGGATTGACCCGGTCGGAAATCACTTTGGCCCCCGCAGGTATACCTGTACTTGCCGTCCATGAATTCCCCCCGGCAGAATAGAATACGCCGCGATCCGATGTGCTCCATAATAGACGGTTTCCAGTCGCCGAGATAGCAACTGTTCCGCCTCCTGTAGTACCTGACGGCTCTGCACTTGCTTTGTACCACGTTTTCCCTCCATCACTGGATAAACCAATCGATCTCGCATTGGGATCAACGGTGTAATCCGCTTTGCCCACACGTACCATCGTGTTTGGACTAAGCTCGGCAAAATCAAGGCTTTCAGTGGAAGGGTAGTTTGGATTGGTGAACATGGTGGCTGGAGCCTGAGTCAGATCGTCATGACGGAAGCCGGCAATGTCACCCAATCCGCTCACTAAATGTGCCCCACTTGGCGGGCTAATCAGATCAATGACATTGGTTTCTTCAATGCCTTTTGCCATGACGGAGATGTTAATTTTTTTATCCTCATCCCAGTCAGTCAGATTGTTGGTACCGTAGATCGTTGCCCCCGTTCCATACATCAACCGATCGGAATCAAACGGATCAATCTCCAGCGCAGCAATCATCCAGCCCAGCTTCGGTGAAATTTCAGGAGGTGCAGGATTTACACCGAAGGTTAACCAAGGTGCTGCGGAAATGTCCTGCGTATATCTGAATTTACGGTCAGGATATCCATTAAAATCCCATATACGTGTCCAGGTATCTCCACCGTCCTTGCTTCGGAACAAAATAGCATCTGGCCACCAGGAGTTTAACGTTGCCACCATGATTGTGCCAGGCTCCTGAGCATCAATAGCCAAGCCGCCATAACCATAATAGTTTTCTGAATTGCTGCTTGGTAGAGGACTAATGTTTTTCCATACGCCAGTGGCCGTATTCAGCTTCCAGACGTCGCCCTTGGTTCCGTCATAGGGCCCAGCACCATTACTGTATGTGATATACAAACTTCCATCTACATCCATTTTCCCATGATGTGGCAGATACCCCGTAGGTTGTCCAGCAACCGCAGTCCAGGTTAATCCTCCGTTTGTACTGCGATAGATGCTTTCACTTTTGTCGGCTACCCCAACGTAAATCGTCTGTGACGCTTGTCCAACAGAACCACTCGTTTCATCGAAGGTGATCCAGGCCAGACCTACAATGTCACTGGTATACTCCGTGGCAGGATTCTCAACATAGTCACCCGGATTCGGAAAACTCGTTACTTCACTCCAGGTTACTCCATAATCCGTACTTTTCCATAATCCGTTACCACTGCGAGCTCCGAAATACAATATGCTGTTATCATTCGGGTCAACAACCAGACGTTCTCCCATGGAACGTCCAGGCATGTTCCCACCTACCTTGAAGGGTAACTCCGTTTTCTCCCACGTATCTCCCCGATCTGTAGAACGGAAAATATACCCATTATCTTTTACCCACGAATTCGTATACGTTCCTACCGCCATATACACCCGGTCTGGATCAACCGGATCGGATGCGAGTGCATCTACCCCGTTATTGTTCCAGTCATCCCATCCTACAAAGTCAGTGAGCGGAGTCCAGCTGCTGTCTACCGGATTCCAGCGATAAGCTCCTCCAATATCGGTTCGCGCGTAGATCAGATCCTTTTCGGATTCATTAAAGATAATACCTGGAATAAAACCTCCGCCTCCGCCAGTAACGACGTTTTTCCATTCGTAGGCCACACTCGGCGCAGCCGCGGAAGTTCCAGCCATCCCCAGACCACCCAGTGAAGCTGTAACAATAGCCACACTCAAACTCATCATTCGCAGCTTGCTTATCCACGTTCTCATCTCAACAACTCCTCCGTTTCGCGTTTGAACATTTTTGGCAATTCGGTCTATCCCCGCTGACTCATCATGCTGATGATGGCGTTTCAGACGTATCCTTACCTGTCCTTTATGAGGAAACTCACCTCCCTTCATTTATGTTAAGCGCTTACAAACGATCGTGAGGGAATAACATAAAACGCATCATTCCTACAATAAATAACATTCGATAGAAAACGTTTTTCCCCTTTGTCGGAAGAGACTCTTTTCAAAAAAATTTGTGGTTCCTAGTTAGACATAACAAAAAGATGCTGTTCTCACAGCACCTTGGATTCAACCCTATTTTATCTGTCCAATCTGCCTAAGCTTTTTGCCCATAGACATGTGTTTCCTGCCCTTGAACACCCGGTTTA
Source organism: Paenibacillus amylolyticus (assembly GCF_051136285.1). Lineage (GTDB taxonomy): Bacteria > Bacillota > Bacilli > Paenibacillales > Paenibacillaceae > Paenibacillus > Paenibacillus amylolyticus_F. Next base: position 1,315,888 of record NZ_CP194938.1, read on the forward strand.
ACAACAAATAGTGAACCGGCTTGCGGTGTTTCCTGCAGACGTTCTTCCTTAATTCCGATACGTGCGGTCGTGATATAGAGGTCTTCAAGGTCCGGGCCGCCAAAACAACAGGAAGTGACCTGATCTGCCGGCACTTCAATCTGCTGCAACAATTCCGCTGTCTCCGGGTTCCAACGGGTAATTCTTCCTCCGCCCCAGTGAGCAACCCACAGCATACCTTCAGCATCTACAGTCATGCCATCCGGGAATCCCATGTCTTCCGGGATCGAAATGATACTTGTCCGATTAGAGATCGTGCCGGAAGCCAGATCAAAATCAAAACGATCAACGGAACGTGTCGGCGTATCGATATAATACATGAACTTACGATTCGGACTCCAGCCGAGACCGTTGGATGTGGATACTTGCTGTACCATAGTGCGTACATTCTTTCCGTCCTCCAGGCAGTATAGCGATCCTGCCTTCTCCTCGTTGTTAAGACTCATCGTGCCAGCCCAAAAACGTCCATATGCATCACATTTTCCATCGTTGAACCGATTGGTGGATTTGTCTTGCTCGGGGTCTGCAATAACCTGCTTCTCACCCGTAAGCAGATGATATGTATAGAAACCGCTACGAAGTGCAACGATCACTTCATCCCCGCGATAGGGAACCACAGCTCCGACATGTTCACCTACGTCATATACCTGATCCTCACCAGTCACCGGATCGTACGCATGTACCTTGAAGCCTTCAATATCCACCCATAACAAACGGTTATTTTTCGCATCCCAGCTTGGACCTTCTCCCAATTGTGCTGGCGCATCCACAACTACAGTTACATTACTCATATCATCGCTCCTCCTTAGGATTTCTTATTTCTAGACCATTCAAATCCAATCGCATCCAGAAAAGCTTTGCTCAGTACCATGTGACCTGTAGCATCCGGATGTACGCGATCATGTGTGAGCACCGATGTATAAAAATGATCCCACAGCGGCGTAAATGCTGCCTGCGTATCAACAAACAGCGCATCATAATCCGATGCTACCCTGCGAACCGCATCTCCGTAGATGTCCATCGTCGCCCGCATCGGATCTTCCGGGCTCGCTTCCAGATAATATGGTGTCATGAGCACAAGCCCTTTCAGATTTGGGCGCACGGATGCAACCAACTCACGTAATGTTGCCTCGTACTCCTCCAGGAACACCTGTGAATCAGCCAGCGGATGATCAAACTGACGCCACACATCGTTAATACCAATCATGATCGTGAGCCAGTCCGGTTTCAAGTCAAGTACATCCTGCTGCCAGCGTTGCTTCAGATCACGAACGGTATTCCCACTATTACCCACATTCTGCACTCTCAGCATCAGTTCAGGATAAATGGAACGTAAAAGTGCATACACCTGTGCGACATACCCATGACCCAGCCCTGAACTTCCTTCACCTACAGGATGAGTTCGACCGCAATCGGTAATGGAATCTCCGATAAAAAGAAGTCTGTCATTCTTTTGCAATTTCATGGCTTTGTTCTCCTTTGCTGTTTATTGTAGACATAAGGTTATTCCCAGTGCAGTATCCGTGCTCACGTTACCAGCCTTGATTTTTCAGCCATGTGAGGCACAAATCAGACCATACTCGCACCGTATCACCGTTCTCCGCCAGTCCCAGCCCGTGTGAACCTTTCTCAAAGATGTGAAGGTCATATGGAATCCCATGTGCACCCAATGCCAGAGCATATCGCAAACTGTTCTCCACGGGTACAGCCTGATCATCACTCGTATGCCAAATGAAAGCTTCCGGAGCGTCTACCTTCACCTGCTGCTCTGCACTAAAAGCCTGAATATGCGCTTGCATTGCATCCTCGCCCAGCAAATTGATACGAGATCCTTCATGTCCATATGACTCCATCGTGATCACGGGGTAACAAAGAATGACACGGTCTGGACGGGAACTTTCCCGTTCGATCCAATCCTCATGTTCCGGTTGTCCCTCGTCATACTGCGTACCCAAAGTGGCTGTGAGATGACCGCCTGCCGAAAAACCAAGCACTGCAATTTTGGACGGGTTAATCCCGTATTGTTCCGCATGAGCTCGTACATAACGGATTGCGCGCTGCCCATCTGCTTGGGGCGCCGGATGACGATGCGGCGCTACACGATATTTGAGCACAAAAGCACTGATGCCAGCCCGGTTTAACCATTCAGCAACGGGTACTCCCTCGTGGTCAGCGAGATGGCCGTACCCGCCCCCTGGACATACAATGATAGCGCTCTCGGAACCAGGTTGAATGAAAGGAATCAGATGTGGCATTTCGTCTTCATGTCCTGCAGCCCCATAAGGAGCGGTCTTTTCCCACAAAGGAATAATCGAACTCATGATATAGCTCATCCTCTCTCATCAGTACGGAATCGTTCTGTATAATCGTTTTCGATTCAGGGATTCGATACCATCATAACGGCAACAGGAGTAAGCATCAATACCCTTCTGCATATCTTTTTGTTCAACCTGATCCCGTTTAGGGTGTGTCTGAAAACGCTGAAGGAAGCAGATTTTGCTGAATTTTCGTTCCAAGCTAGGAAGTTTACCGCAAGCGTGCCGGAGCACGTCAAGGGAAAGTGACGCAGCAGGGGGCGAAAAGGCGGTAAAAGATGCACTTCAGTGGGTTTCAAGACACACCCTAGTACAAGTTACGAAACTGTTCAGGGGTAACCCCTTCAATCCGTCGAAAGGTGGCAACAAAATGACTAACATCCCGAAATCCAGCCCGTGCCGAAGTCTCCTTGATCGTAAGATCTATACTTCCTGTCAGCATTTCTTTAGCCTTGCGTATGCGAAGCAAAATGAAATAACTGTAGGCTGTTATGCCGAAGGATTGTTTAAACAGCGTGTTCAGATGTCTGGATGAAATATCAGTAATCGAAGCCATCCGCTCTAGCCCAATATCCGGATCACCGTAATGTTGCTCCATAAACGCAAGAAGCGGAGCAAGTCTTGTTACGGCATGTGATATGGAGGAGCGATTGCCGGTCATTCCGTGTTTTTTGAGCAAAATCAAAAAACGGTACATGTCCGCTGATGCTTCCAGGCCGGATAAATCCTGGTCACTCCCCATCGAATCTAACACATGCTGAGCATAATCGTTTAGTGGACTATCGGAGTCCCACTGGTGAAAATCTGGCTCGCTTAAACCGAGCGAATCTACAATGGCAGCACACTGTGAACCACCAAATGTAATATAGATCGTCTCCCACTCCCTTTGAACACGAGCATATTCATGCGGCAGGTTTGGCGGAAGCAAAATGCCAGAAGTTTCACCCAGAATGGCCGAGGTTCCTGACAGCTTGAACTCTCCCGCCCCTTTGACCGTTTGCAGCCAGTGATAACAAGGATAACCCGCTGGTCGAAAGACCTTTTCCTGATTGCCGTTATATCCAATGCTCTCAATATATAGTGGAAGTGGCTGGTCCCGAGATGTCATAAAAAAACGTTGATGTCCGGGTGAGATGAGCATGATATCCTCCTCAAATCCAGTTAAATGGAGTTCCATATTCTTATATAGATCATTACTTTTATTATATTTCAAAAGTCTTATGTATCATATAGTATAGGATTATTCTTATACAAGAGGTGAGCACATTGATCAGTAGCAAACTACCCAAAATGTTCTATGGAGGCGATTACAACCCTGAACAATGGGATCATGAGACCCACCTGGAAGACCTGCGTATGTTTAAGCTGTCCGGCATTGATATGGCCACCATTAACGTTTTTTCCTGGGCACTAATTCAGCCTGACGAGGTGACGTATAACTTTGAATATCTGGATCAATTGATTGATCGTTTGTATGAAAACGGAGTGTATATCTGCCTTGCCACAAGTACCGCTGCTCATCCAGCCTGGATGGCCAAAAATTACCCTGATGTCCTGCGCGTGGATGCAGACGGACGCAAACGGAAATTCGGCGGACGACATAACTCTTGCCCGAACAGTCCGACCTACCGCAAGTACTCCGAGATCATCGCAGACAAACTCGCAGAGCGATACAAAGATCATCCCGCCGTCCTTGTCTGGCATATTTCCAATGAGTACGGGGGCGAATGTTATTGTGAAAACTGCGAGAAAGCATTCCGTGTATATCTGAAGAAACGGTATAAAACCATTGAACAGGTCAACAAAGCCTGGAACACGAATTTTTGGGGTCATACATTCTATGATTGGGACGAAATTGTGCTTCCAAGTAACCTGAGTGAACATTGGGGCCACAACAGTTCGTCTTTTCAAGGGATCTCGCTTGACTATTCCCGCTTTAACTCGGATAGCATGTTAGAATGTTATCTGCTTGAATATGATGCGATCAAAAAACATATTCCCGATTCAGTCGTCACAACCAATCTAATGGGCTTTTTCAAACAAATTGACTATTTCAAATGGGCTAAGTACATGGATATCGTCTCCTGGGACAGCTATCCCGGTCTTGCCACTCCGATCAGCTATACAGCCATGGCTCATGATCTTATGCGTGGGCTCAAAGACGGTCAACCGTTTATGCTGATGGAGCAAACTCCAAGTCAGCAGAACTGGCAGCCTTATAACTCACTCAAACGCCCTGGTGTCATGCGGTTGTGGAGTTATCAGTCCATCGCACATGGCGCGGATACCGTGATGTTCTTCCAGCTCCGCCGTTCAATTGGTGCATGCGAGAAATATCACGGTGCCGTCATCGAACATGCGGGACACGAACATACACGGGTGTTCCGAGAGGTAGCGCAGCTTGGTCAGGAGTTGCAACGTTTGGGTGACACCACACTTGATGCCAGAGTGCAGTCCAAAGTAGCGATTGTATTCGACTGGGATAACTGGTGGGCTATCGAAAAATCAAGCGGACCGACCGTGGCTCTGAAATATGTCGATCAAATTCATAAATATTATGCAGCTTTCTTCCACCGCAACATCCAAGTGGACATCGTCAGTGTAGATACCGACATCAGCGCATACGATCTGGTTCTTGCCCCTGTTCTTTACATGGTCAAACCGGGCTTTGCGACGAAACTGGAACAGTTTGTGGCGGCTGGCGGCACATTCCTGACCACTTTCTTCAGCGGAATCGTCAACGAGCATGATCTCGTGACCACTGGCGGTTATCCGGGTGAGCTTCGCAATCTGCTTGGTATCTGGGTGGAAGAGCTGGATGCCCTGCTGCCTGAACAGAAAAACAGTATCGTTCTAAAGGACACACTTGGCACACTCGAAGGCGTATACGAGTGCGGTATGTTATGTGACCTCTTGCACAGCGAAGGTGCCGAAGTGATTGCAGAGTATGGCGAAGATTTCTATCAAGGCATGCCTGCACTTACACGTAATACCTTTGGTCAAGGAGAAGCCTGGTACGTCGCCACCGATCCGGATGACATTTTCCTGGACGGTTTACTTGCAGAGCTTGCCTCGTCCAAAAATATAAAACCGTTGCTGGAAACCCCGCAGGGTGTGGAAGTAAGTGCGCGAACCAAGGACGGGGTAACCTATCTGTTCGTTATGAATCACAATGCTTCCACACAAACTTATGATTTGGGTGATACAGCATTACGTGAGTTGTTAACAGGTCAGGAAGTTACAGGACATATTAAGATTGAAGCTCGCGGAGTTCAGATCTTTGCGTGCACCACGTAGCGTGTATCCTCTCCGCAGCACATATTCTTGCGTAAGGCTTAAAGCCTGAATAAGACAACAATGCTTCTGTCTGCTATAGACAGAAGCATCGTTGTCTAGTTTTACTTTTGCAAAGTCTGCTTAGAGAATTACTCCGTCTTTGAAAATGGCGATCTCACGGAAACCATGCTGCTCACTAAGTGTCTGCGCACGTCCTGAAGCAATATCAATGATCTGACTGAATAATTGCTCTTTAACCTGATCCATCGTTTGTCCCTCAAGCAGCTGACCTGCGTTAAAGTCAATCCAGTGCTTTTTACGATTCGCCAGATCGGATTGTGTAGCAATTTTGACTGTAGGAACCGGACCCCCAAACGGTGTACCACGTCCGGTTGTAAATAATACGATATGTGCTCCCGCCGCAGATAAGGCCGAAACGGAAACCAGATCATTACCCGGTGCCTCTACAATGTTCAGACCCGTCTTGGTTACTCGTTTACCATAGCGCAACACATCGACAACGGATGAACGTCCTCCCTTTTGGGTACATCCGAGTGATTTCTCTTCAAGTGTTGTAATACCGCCAGCTTTATTGCCCGGTGAAGGATTTTCATAGATATTTTGACCATGATTTACGAAATATTGCTTGAAGCCATTCACCAGGTCCACCAGATCGTTAAATACCTTCTCATCTGCAGCCCGGTTCATCAAGATTGTTTCCGCACCAAACATCTCTGGAACCTCTGTCAGAATCGCTGTTCCACCCGCAGCAACGAGCAGATCGGCAACAGCCCCTACGAGCGGATTCGCTGTAATGCCAGACAAGCCATCTGACCCCCCACATTTCAATCCAATTTTCAGTTTGCTCAGTGGCAGCGGCTGACGTTTCTCTTGCTCGGCAATCTCAACTAGTTCTTCCATTAAACGCATTCCCTCTTCCAACTCGTCGTCGGTCTCCTGCGCTTTGAGAAAACGTACCTTCTCCCGATATTCCGGTGCGATGCACTCACGGAACTGATCCACCTGGTTATTCTCACAGCCCAGACCAATCACCAGTACACCACCGGCGTTTGGATGCTCCACGAGCGAAGCGAGCAGCTGCTGTGTATACTTCAGATCATCCCCGAGTTGTGAACAACCGAAAGGATGCGGGAAATGATACACCCCGTCAACACGGCTGCCAAACTGCGACTGTCCCATACGAGCAAGGGCTTCACACACCTTGTTAATGCATCCGACTGTATTGACAATCCAGATTTCATTCCGGATTCCCGCTTCCCCATTCGGACGCAAATAACCATCAAAAGAACGCAGATGTTCAGGCGGCATGTCTACAGGCAAGGGGCTTCCAGGCTGATATTCATATTCCAGCAGTCCATGCAGACCTGTCTTCAAGTTATGACTGTGTATCCAGCTTCCTTGTGCAATAGGTTCTTGCGCGATACCGATGGAAAAGCCGTATTTCATTACATCCGTTCCCTGCGCAAGATCATGCATCGCTATTTTATGTCCTTTAGGTACATCATCCACCAGTGTGAACGATGCCCCGTCCGGCAGATCAATACGCTCTCCCTTGACATAATCTCGAAGTGCTATGATGACATCATCCTGAGGCTGGATCGCAATCCAGTCACTCACTGTTTTTGTTGTACTCATTTTCTTTCACCTTCCAGTCTACCGATTTCATGTACGAGTACTTCTCGCAATCCTTCTTTTGCATTCAGGTTTTCTCCCCAGATCACTTCATTGGAGAGCACCGCAGCAACTCTTTTCTCCAATTCATCTGTTCCACTAGTCAAGTGATCGTAGCCATCCCAATGATCCCCCAAAGCTGCGAGTACATCAGGATCATCTCTTAATGAAATAGATTCCCCGTTTAGAAGTTCTGCCGTATAACCCTCCTGCGTCTGCACTGGACGATACAAATATAGAAATCCTGCAAAACCTTGAATTAACCGCTCAGGCCAGCTACCCTGACTTTGTTCATAGGCCAGGAGGGTCGGCAGTACACGGACCTTGAATTTGCCAGCTGTATTCAGTGCAATATCCTGTAGCTTGTGATCAATATATGGATTCAGGAAACGCTCGAACACTTCTTCCGCATATTGCTCCAGTCCAAGCTCAGGCATATCCAGTGCAGGCACAATCTCTTCAAGCACCGCTTGCCTGATCCATGAACTAAACTGCGGGTCCTCCATCGTTTCTCTTACATGTTGTTTACCGCGAAGCAAACCCAGAGAAGACATCAGTGTGTGTGAACCGTTCAGGATTCGCACCTTCCGCAGCTGATAGGGTTTCAAATCTTTTACCCAGTGCACATTGAGTCCTGCTTGTTTCAGTGGAAGGCGCTTGTCCAGCGACTCCTCGCCTTGAATCGCCCAGAAGTGATAAGGCTCTGCCGTATTGATCAGCTGATCCTCGTAACCCCAGCGCTCTGTAAGTGCATCTGCCTCTTCCTGTGTAGGCGCCCCCGTCACAATCCGATCCACCAGATTGTTCAGGAACAGATTATGATGTTCGATCCAGGATCGGAAGCTGTCGGAGAATCCGAAATCTTCACTATGACGGAGCACGCATTCTCGCAGAACATCACCATTACCCTCCAGCAGCTCACATGGCAGATGAATGAGCCCTCTGGACGGATCCCCACCAAAACGTACATACCGCTGGTGCAGGAACACGGTCAGTTTGCCTGGAAAAGATTGAACCGGTTCCCCTGGAATATAGTCTGATTGTATATATTTCAATCCGGATTCTGTCGTATTCGAGATTACAAATTCAAGTGATGGCAGTTCCGCAAGCTCCAGAAACGTCTGCCACTCCTCGTACGGATTAATAAATTGAGAGAAAACCGAGACCATTTCTGTACGTTCCACACGTTTGCCTTCAGACAGCCCACGCGTAATCATCGTATATAGTCCGTCCTGATCACGAATCTGCTCCAGCTTGGCCTTCCCCCCAGGCCGAGGCTGCGTCACAGCTACTGAACCATGGAACTTGCCTTGCCGAGCACTCTCATGGAGCATCCAGTCTGCGAATCCTCGTAAAAAATTGCCTTCCCCGATCTGCAGAACTTTGACGGGACGTTCAATCATTTCTTTGCATTTGCGCTGACTATCATTGCCAAGCAGATGCATCTTCAATCTTGGCCGCTTTGTGCTTGCAGACATGGACACTCACCTCACCGATTATTTGCGAACTCAGAATGCGAACATCAAAAAGCTGGCATCCTTTTATTGTAAACGCTTTAAATTCATTGTATCATCAATAAAAGGAAATAAAATTGCTTATATTGCGTTAAATATACTGTTTTATGATCAGAATTGTCATCTTACCAGAGACATTTGTCTCCAAAGGAGTCCATATGGAACATTTCCCAGTACGCACCACCATCCAGACTGTGTCGGGCATACCGTTTCGTCTTGTCTATAGTGATACGAAATCTCCGCAAAATGAATTGCCCGATCATCTGCATGACTGGCATGAAATTATCTATGTCTATCGGGGACAGGGTAGTATTTTTATCGATACAGGTCTCGAAGATATGCAGGAGGGAGATTTATTTCTTATTCCTGGCAGTACTGTGCACCGTGCATTGCCGGATGCGGGCAATCCGGTTACCTCGTCAGCACTGTTCTTCAGTCCCGGGCTGCTGGCTTCTACGGCTGGAGGCGTATCCTCATCCTTGCTACACCCATTCGAACGCTGCCGCAAACGGCGAGTATACAAAAGACATCTGGACCAGACAGAGCGGGCACAAGTATCAGCCATGATCGACGATATTCATGCGGAGTTCCGTTCCGATCATCATCTGGGTTCTCACGCCGCGCTGCTCCGCCTGCAGCTCTTGCTTATATTTCTGGAACGACTGGAATCAGCTGCCGGACCAGCTCATACAACAACGTCACTACCTGCTCCATCATGGTTATCCTCCATCCTGTCTGACATTGATCATAAACTGCGAAGCGGGTTATCTTTACCTGACCTCGCACAACAAGCTGCCGTGTCTCCTGCACATTTTAGCCGGGCTTTCAAGCGTTACACGGGGATGACTTTAACGGATTATGTTTTGGCTCGCAGAGTTATTATGGCGAAAGAACATCTCGTTCAAGGGGATGAAACGATGGCTGCTGTCGCAGACGCTTGCGGCTTCGATAGTCTTCCCCATTTTTACAGACAGTTCAAGAAACTGACAGGCACTACACCAGCTGCTTACCGTAGAACGATGGTGCGTAATGGTTAAGATGAATATTCAGGAGGATTCACTCTCCACATCACTATGATCAACGTGTTATCTTGTGTCGGTGAATATGTTCTATTTCCTATGCAGGCACATACTCTTCAATCATATGCACACACATATTCTACCTATAATATACACAAACATATTCTTCCAAAGGGGGATATGGTATGATATTCAAGGCGTGCATACGCGATTAAAATGTAACTGGAGTTGAATCTGTGATTATCAAATTTCTTATTTTTGGTCTGCTTTGGCAGATTATCGGCAATCCATTCCTTGCCATTCTAATTTTGCTCGTCATTCTGTACTTTCTGGATCGTCGCTTTGTTGGTGTATTTCCCAGCTTCACCAAACCCCTCAAACGTATGCGTAACATGTCCCGGCTGAAACAGCAGCTGGCGCTGAACCCTAACGAAGTATCTTCCAAGCTGGAGCTGGCCAGACTGCTCATCGAACGCAAACGTTACACTGAGGCATACGCCTATTTGCTTGAACTGGAACGCCCTTATGAACAATCTGCGGATTACTGGGAAGCTTTAGGCACAACCGAATTGTATCTAGGCAAAATCCCGGATGGTGAACGTCATATTTTACATGCGCTTGAGATTAATCCGAGAGTCAAGTATGGACAGCCTTATCTGAATCTTGCTACAGCCTTCAAGGACACGGATCGCGACAAAGCACTTCATTATGTACAACAGTTCCAAGAGATTCATTCCTCCTCCAGTGAGGCCTTTTATCTGCTTGGCTCGGTATATCGTTCATTAGGGCGTAATGACGATGCCAAACAGGCTTATGATCAATCCCTGAATGTGTATCGTTCCTTGCCAAAGTATAAAAAACGTCAGGAACGACGTTGGGCTGTCCGCAGCTGGTTCCGCAAACGGGCCCTATAAGATTAAATCCTGATACTATTTTTCTATCCTATAAAAACAAATAAAGTGCACGAGTCTCTGCTCCTGAATCCAAAGCAGAGACTCGTGCACTTTATTTACAATATACATGTTATTCCGTTAACAGTCTGCGTAATAACTCCTCGTTCATACGCATCCAATCGATTCGCTGCTTCAGCTTCACAATCTGCTCTACAGCCACTTCCGGCTCATCTGTTCCTTCCAGCATTCGGCTGATAAAATGCATTACCACGTCCAGACTCCGCAGCAAGATCAACTGCGGGATCGCTTTTAGCTCGTCAGCGTTCAGTTCAACATTTTCCCTAAATCCCCGAATCAGATTAGCTTGCGCTTGCCACATCCACTCTTCGCTCTTGTCCATCGTCAGCATGTCAGACATTGGAACAGCCAGCTCCATCACCCGCAAATCCCAGGTTACAAACTCAAAATCAAGAATCGCACTCACATTGCCTTCCTGATCCACCAGTACATTGGATGCGTTCACATCGCCATGCACGAGCTGATGCGGAAGCTGCTCCATTCCGCGCAGTGCTTCGAACAAACCTGGCAGTTCATGTTGCAGCTGCCTTAACTCCTCGGCACAGGCTGCAAGGGTCTCTGGCGGAGAAGCACAGAACTCTAGCAAACGGGCTGGAGTACAGAGCGGATAAGCGTCTTCAATCCGGTAATACGCCGGATAAACGGGCTCAAGTTCCAATTCAAGTCTGGCTAGCGCTGATGACAACTGACCTGCTGCCTGCCCCAACGGGAGCAACTGGCCCGGAGAATCCCATACGGGATTGACACCTTCCAGGTAACGAAACAGAGTCACGATTTTAGAAGCTCCTGTGATATGATCCCGGATGATTTGATAAGTCTCATTAGAGAATGAGCTGACAGGTTTCGGCGAATCCAGTTCAAAATCTGTCTTGGACAGGGCCATAAGCACGCCATGTTCAAAGGCTATTTTCGCTTGATCATTATGTGTTTCGTATTGTCTCAAAACATAATTTGCATCCCTTGTGTGCAGCACAAAGGTAGAGTTATTCATACCGCCCTGGTTACGCTCACCTTGCCACTCCGATGTGAAGGCGTATAAGGCTAACACCTCAGAGATCAGTTGCTGTTCAGCTGGAAGAAGAGATTGTTGCTGCTTGTTAGACACCGGATTTAACCCCTCTGTTACGATGATTTAAATGAACCCTTCCATCATATCGAAAGTCGCATGACAGGTCTAGCCCTCTTCAGCCTTCAAGCAAGAGGAACATAACCTGTTCGATTCAACTGGTCTGCGATAACCCGATATCCCCTTGCATTCGGATGCACTCTGTCCCAGAACAACAATTCCCGTTCCCGTCCCTCAAACTTATCGTAAACCTGTGCACATGCATAGTTACCTGATCCTGCACCATTCAGATAGGTGTTGTACTGCCGCACCCAGTATGCTGCTTCGGTCGATTGTGGATATGGGTTGTACAAACCGATAGAACGGACAATGTATTTGTTATCCCCTTTTAACTGACGAATTTGTTTCATGACCTGGGATACGTGATTACGCGTTTCACCCAGCACCTGCGTCATCTTCTCTGCGCTTGGCATACCTCCGCTGGCTTTGAATGTACGGATCAGGTCGTTTCCACCAATGGATATCGTGATAATATCTGCTTCACGTAGTGCCTGGCGCACCCGAGGATGTCCGTTAATCATCTGCTGCAGTTCTCCCGATGTTAACCCGTTCACCCCTAAATTCTCCATAGATACGAACGTACGAAGGTTCATTTCAGCCATACGGCGATAGATTGGAACAAATCCGGTTCCGAGCAACGCTCCTGTACCTACCGTCAACGAATCTCCTACTGCCACATAACGATATACCATCCCGCCGCCCCTCTCTCTGCTGATCTCCCTGATCAATAATGAACTGCCCTATATCATATGAAGATCACTCTGGCTAAGCGCGGGATAGTGTCCTTAGGCAGACACCTGTCTTTGTGTCCATAATATACAATATGAAAAAGAAGCCCCACCGCATCATGCGGCAGAGCCTCCCTACGATTCATATTAAATTATCAATTATGATTACATGCCCACGTTATGATGGGAATCAGCTGATTCCGACTGTTCCTTATTGCGGAACGGCCACCAGTTGGCCCGACCAAACGTCTTCACCATTACAGGCACGAAGAATGGCAGGAATAACAGGGAATACAGAATCAGACCACTTAGCACAACGGTTGCAATTTGCATCATCGAGAGCACCCCTGAAGGGTACATCGCAGCGAAAGTTCCACTGAGAATAACCGCTGCAGACAAAATAACGGTCCCCATGTTTTTCATCGCGTATAATATCGCATCCTGTACTCTCAACCCTTTGTTTTCGTTGAAACGATCCATAAGGAAGATGCTGTAATCTACACCAAGCGCAATCAGCATAACGAAACCAAAGAATGGAGTAACCCAGCTGATTCCGGCATAGCCCATAATATTCACAAAGACCACTTCAGTCAGTGCCATCGATGTGAAGTATGCAAGCAGCAATGAAATAATCAGATAGATCGGCATGATGATGGAACGAAGCAGGATAACCAAAATGATAAAGGTTCCTGCCAGCATCAGCATAACGGTACGTGTGTAGTCTTTGTTCGAGATCGACTGCAAATCTGCAAACGTACTGGTTACACCGCCCACGGCAACGTCGGCTTTTTCAAGCGCACTGCCCTGAACTGCACGTTTCACTGCTGCCTCGATATCCGGCACACGGTCAATCGCCTCTTTACCGTACGGATTCTCTGCAAAAATAACATCCAGCGTCATCGTCTTGCGATCCTTGGACAGATACGTATCAAATACCTTTTTGAAGTCCTTGTTATTCAAGGCTTCTTCAGGAACGTACCAGCCTGCCAGATCGGAATCCGGTGAATTTTGAAGCTGTGTCAGATAATCCTGAGCGGAATCGAGACCGCCAGACACCTTCTTGATTCCGTCCACACTTTGATTCAAGCCATCTGTCAGTTGCGATAATTGTCCACTGAGATCCGAGAAGCCCTTCTGGATCTTCTCCTGTCCTCCCTGAAGTTGACCCAGACCGTTCTGGATGGAAGGGATCTCCTTGATCACTTTACCTTGACCATCGGCAGCCTGTTTCAATCCTGTCTCCAGTTGACCAATACCTGCTACAATCTGACCCAGACCATCAGCCAGCGCCTTCTGTCCGGATGCTGCAGCAGCAAAACCTTCATTCGCCTGATTAATGCCGGCTGCAGCTGTACTCAGATTCGTCTGAATCTGGTTCAGTCCCTGCGCAAGCTGCGCTGTACCTGAACCCGTTTGACCAATTGTGCCTTTGATGCGTTGATAGTCAGCATCTTGCTGCAACTCCGGGAAACGCTCTTCCAGAGCAGAGAACGATGCGGTCAGACTCGTCAAGGCTGTTGAAATACCTGTCAATTGCTGTTCCAGTTCCTTCGTTCCATCGCCCAATGCAGCAACCCCTGCTCCAGCTTGACGATAGGCCTGCAACAACTGGTTATTCGCTTTGGCAAGCTGGTCTGCACTGGTTTTGGCTTGTTGAAGCCCAGCTTTCAGATCCCCTGCGCCAGATGAACCGTCCCGAATGCCTTTTTCAATGCGCTTCAGTCCATCGCTGAGCTGCGTAATACCCGATTGCAGCTGAGTTGTGCCCTTAGTCAGCTCACCAGCTCCACTCGCCGCTTGTTTAAGCTGAGGCTCATTTTTACTAAGTTCATTGCTAGCTTTGCTAAGACCATCGCTTATTTTGTCCAGACCTGTCTTGCCCTCGCCCAGACCATCAGATAATGTACCTACTTGTTTTGTTACTTCAAAATCTTTAATCTCATCCCCTGTTGGACGTGTCATACTACGAACGCCTGCAACCCCGGGAACCTTCTCTACTTCGCGGCTGATCTTCTCTGCTACAGCCATATATTTTGCGTTGTCCATCGTTTCGTCGTTCTGAATGACGATCTGACCCGGCAAGGATTCACCTGGGCCAAAGCTGTCCGAAATAATGTTAAATGCTTTAACCGAATCGTATTTGTCACCGATCTCGTCAAGACTGTTAAATGACAACTTCCCGTCATATGTCATGAGAAGAGGCACGGTGACTGCTGCAACAATCAGCAGGGCTGCCCACGGACGTTTAAGAGAAAATTTCCCTGCTGCTCCGTAAATTTTGCTTTCGGCATGTTCCAGTGAACCTTTGGATGGCCAGAATAGCTTTCTGCCCAGCACAGCCATAAAGAATGGCACAATGGTTACCAGGGCCAGCATCATTACAGCGATACCCACAGCAACGGCTACCGCAGAGCGATACAGCATGAACTGTGCAAAACCGATCGCCACGAATCCAACCAATACTGCCAAAGCCGAGAAAAACACTGTTTTACCTGCCGTGCGATATGTAGCAATAATGGCATCCCATGTGTTCTCATGATGTACAAGCTCTTCCTTAAACCTACTGATCAACAGGATACAGTAGTCCGTTCCAATCCCGAACATGACTGCAACCATAAAGATCTGTGTGAACGTGGAGAGGGGAAAGTTAAACCCATCGACCAGGAACGCAACAATCTGCTGAGACACGATATAACTGATACCCACCGTCAGCAGCGGTACAAATGGAGCTACAAACGAACGGAATACCAGGAAAAGAATAAGCAGAATAAAGACCACAGTAATGTACTCTGATTTCTTGAGTCCTTCCTGAGAACTCTCAATCGTATCCTCATCAATCAAACCTTTACCTGTAATATAATGTTCAACATTCACTGATTTCAGCGCGCCATTCAGGTCATTTCGCATTTCCTTGACCGTGCGATCACCCATCTCAATCGAGAGCGAGGTCAGAATGGTTTTGCCATCCTTCGAAATCATTTTGTCCGACAGTTCCGGCTGGGAGAAAGGATTCAGCACAGACAAAATGCCGAGTTTTTGCTTATCGGCTTCGAGCAGTTTAACTGCCTTTTCCGCCTCTTGTTTGCCTGTTGTTCCAAGACCATCCGGATTATAAAACACCAGTGCTATGGAGGTCCCTTTTTGTTCCCCATTTTGGGCCGCCGCTTCATCCAGAATCGCTGCCGCTTTTGTGGAAGAGTACCCTTCCGGAACAGAAAACTGTCCCTTTTCACGAATCAACTCGCTCATGTTTGGCGCGGTAAACATCAATACAGCGGCGGCGACAATCCACAGCCCCATGATCCACCAGCGCCCTTTTAATATCGCTCTCATTGCTTCTCCAGCCCTTCTTCTTGTGTTAGCAGCTCTGCCAGCTTCTCAAATGAATCAATAAAGTTTTGAACCGCTTCCGGTGTAAAATGTTTCAGGTAAGGCTCCAGAATCTTCTGAATCTCCAGCTCTGTTTCCCTGTAAATCTGAAGGCCTTCATCTGTCAGAGTCAGATAGATAACACGGCGGTCACGCTCATCTCCTGTACGATGAACCAAATTCCGGTCAGCCAGCTTGTTGACCAGAGCCGTGATGCTACTTTTGCCCACACATAGAAGCTCTGCCAGATCCGATGGGGTGCAGGCGGGCTTTTCATGTATGAGACGTAGTGCACAAAATTGATCCGTCGTGATCGTCTGGCCTACCTTTTCCCGTATCTGGGTATCGAACCGCTTGGTAACCAGAAAAGACGCGTCCAGATAACGATTCACCAAACTTTTGGCATCTGGCGTGTTCATGTAAGTTCCTCCTCTCAAAACTAGTTCACCTAACGAACTATTCATCAGCAAAACTATTCTATAATGAAACTATGTCCGAAAGCAATACTTATTTCTTATATTTAAAACAAAAAACAGGACATCCGGCTCAGCACATATGCCAAGCCAAATATCCTATCTGATTTCTTTATATCCAATTATATGCTAGATGCGTCACGCGCATACTCTGTTATACGTCGTCCTCATCCTCTTCTTTTTCAAGGACACAACGGAAACTCTCCACCCCTGGATACAATTCACCAAGACTATAAACGACAAATCCCGTATTTCGGTAAAACTCTACCGCCTCCTGATCCGTCTCTGCGATCAACGTATCTGGATTGTACTCTGCAAGAAGCTGTGAAATCATGCCCCGGCCATAATTTTTGAATCGGTTCTCCGGCAGCACGGCAATATGGCGAATGGTAATTTCGCTCGCTCCCGTATGTTCGTAACCAATCAGACCGACCAGCTGTTCTTCGTCCTCATATCCGGTCAGAAACAGATTACTCTGTGTCACATACTGCTGTACCGTCCGATTGACCTGATCCGGGTCTGGAAAGACAGCATAGGATAATAACTCCTGCACATCCGGCTCCTGCAGACGTGGCTTCAAATTTTTCAACAAAACAATTCCTCCAATATACGTACTTCTCTGCCGAGAACATTTAAAACTTATTCAGCCATCGATTGTATAGGCATTCTCAACCCGTTATCGTATTGTAGACTGTAATTTGGCAAAGTTCAAGACAAGTCCATTAATCTTTCTGCACAGCAAACCGAAGCAGTTCACAACGGAACTCTGTTGGTTCATCATACTTCTCTTCCTGGATCGTCTGGGTCACATGCTCCTGAAAAAGGATGTTCCACCCATCGTAGGCTTGCTCCAGCAGTGCAATAGCCTCGGATGTGGACAGATTCAACTCAATCAACGGCTCAATCTGACGGCCGGTTTGGATTTCTTTTTCCTCGACACTGGTGCTCATCGTAATACAGTGGATGCCCCCGGTCCGGGTTCCCGCCTGTAACCGCTCTACTGTTTCAAGAAAGGCCTCTTTGCTGGATGTGTGTTCCAGACAGGAACACGCCGCAATAAAATCAAAAGCATTCGGTTGAACCTGATAATGCTCGACGTCTGCTTTTTCAGCCTGTACGATGTGATCCACCTGATATTGCTTCGCATATTTGCGAAGACCCTCTACCGCTTCATCCAGTAGATCGACGCCAATAACCTCGCTGTTTGTATCTGCCAGACGTTGCGCAATCGGAATCGTGTGTCTGCCCACACTACATCCCAGGTCAAGCACACGTAATTCCTGTTTATGAACAAGCAAACGTTCCAACATCTCCATCACCATAGGCATGGGTCTGGACATCCATGTTCCGTCTTCAAACAATTCATTGTTTTGATAAAAGTTAGAATGATATCCCGCTTCAGCTTGACGAGCAGCCTCCAATTGTTCTTCTCGCATTCCGGTACCTCCTGCAATGGATTTAGACCTTTACAGTAACCTTCACACAAAAACGAAGAAAAGAATCAGATAGATAATCATCATTATTAAACTGGCAGTCACAAGAATTTTCCCCGCATCCCGTTTGCTGGCATATTCATTAAACAACAACACTCCACCAACGGTCATGGCAATAGGGGCAAAAAACAACGTCATAATCACAAGCAACCCCGTCGAGTACTGATCCAGTGCAGATTCTTCGTACTCCATCATGTGAGACTGTTCCGGCTTGGCCGTTTTGGTCGTGACCATGTTGCCGCAGGACTTACATTTGAATTCATCCGCTCCCATAGGTTTATGACAATACGAGCATTCCCTTGAAAATCGTGGCATGTCTGTCTACCTCCAAGTGAAATCCAGGTTTGTTAGGCAATCCATAACTGAGAACTCAACAATAATTAGGGGATCAGTGAACCGCTCCCTCTCGATATGGCATATGTTTCTGCAAAAAAGTGTTCAGCACCGATTTATATTTCTCGCGATCCACCCGAAAGGCTGTGGCATGGCCTGCACGAGGAATCGTCAGCAGTTCCTTATCGGTGGGGCAAGCTTCATACAAGCGATATACCATATCCTTGGGTACAAAGGTGTCCGCTTCACCATGAATGAACAGCACCGGAACTCCTACTTTGGCAAGTTGCTTCAATGCAGAGGCTTCTCTAAAAGAGTATCCTGCTTTCCACTTTGTGATCAAACTGGTAACCGGAATGAATGGAAAGGCGGGCAGTTTGTACAACTGCTTCAACTGAAACGTCAATTCCTCCTCCACCGAGGTATAGGCACAATCCGATACGATGGCTCTAACCTGATCTGGCAGGTTTTCCCCACCTGTCATCAGTACAGTGGCGCCCCCCATCGATATGCCGTGCAGAACGATATCTGTATTCATACCTACATGTTCCAGCACCCAACCGACCCATTGAACATAATCCTTCCGGTCTAACCAGCCAAACCCGATGATTTCTCCTTCACTCTGACCATGTCCCCGATCATCGGGCATTAATACGTGATAACCCAGCGTCTCGGCGTAAAATCTGGCGAATCCCGCCATTTCTCTACCTTTTCCAGAGTAGCCATGGGCCAGAATAACCGTTCTTGCAGATTTGTTTCTGGATGGAAGCCAGATGCCAGAAAGTTTGAGTCCATCCTGTGACTGAATGGTAACGGTCTTGCTATCCTGAGCATCAAGCCAGTGTAGATCCCCAGCACTGCTGATCAGTTCATTGTCTGCTTCCGTTTTCAGATTCGGATTATTGACCAAAAATGTTTTCGGCGTACGACGAATGGCTGTCTTGAAGAAATAAAGTCCCCCGGCCCACATCAGAGACGTTATTATTATAATGAGAGCCGCTAGGCCGTAAAATATCATGAAAAAGATCCTCCCTTGCTGCCAATAAGGTACAGCGACTCGGTAAAATAATACAACCATATCATGGCATATTTCAACTCTTATTAGCCTGCTGAAGCGCACTACACGCAGCCTGATACGCGGGAAGAAGCTTATCGAGCAAAGGCTCTGCCTGATGAGTTTGCTCTTGCTTAGCGTGTTTCTCAATCTGACTGAACAAGGTTGAAAGGTAACTGATGCCGAGACTCAAACTTCCAGATTTTAAATCATGTGCTGTCTCGGCTGCGGCCGCATGATCGGCTGAAACTACATGTCTGCGCAAGTCCTCGATTTTTCCCGGCGTTTCCGCACGGTACATCTCCAGTAGCATACTGAGCAACGTTTGACTGCCATCCGTGTTTAATTCAGCAATTTCACGAACCACGTTCATATTCAGAATCTGCACGGGTTTCGATGCGGAGTGCCACTTCCGAATGATTGAGTTCAGCACCTCTAAGGTAAACGGCTTGCCGATAAAATCATTCATTCCAGCCTCATAACACTTATCTTTTTCACTTTGCATGACATTGCCAGTCATTGCAATCATCGGCGTCGGTTGGCGCATCTCATCCCGCTCTATTGTACGAATCTGACGAGCGGCTTCGACTCCATCCATAACCGGCATCATACTATCCATCAGAATCAGACTGTATTTCTTATGACGAAATGCATCTACAGCCTCTTCCCCATTGATTACACATTCAAGCTCTAAAAAACCAAGTTTTTTAAGTTGCAGCTGGACAAGCTGACGGTTAATGGCATTATCATCAGCCAGCAAAATCGGCAAGGTACGAGGATCTTCCGCAGACTGATCTGGATTCACCGAAGTCTCATCTCCACCCGTTTGCTGGGCAATCTCTCCGCTTCCAGCCATCTGTAGTCCAAGTTCAAGCTCAAACCAGAAAGTTGATCCTTCTCTTTCTTTACTCTCGATGCCAATCTGTCCATTCATCAGAGTAACGAGTGACTTGCAGATCGATAAACCAAGACCTGTACCTTCATACTCTTTCGAACGTCCCTGTTCTGTCTGCATATAGGGCTGGAAGAGACGAGCCTGGTCTTCCTCTGAAATGCCAATCCCAGTATCATGCACCTCGAACCGAACAAGCTGTCTACTTGTATGTTGTTTCACAAGTTCAACCCGTACCTTAACTGAACCATCGGTAGTAAATTTATTTGCGTTCTGAATCAGGTTGATCAGAATTTGTGTAATTCGTGTGGAATCCCCTTCAAGTACAGCGGCGACTTCCGAATCACAATCAATCAAAAACTGGTTTCTTTTCTTATCGATCTGCGGATTAAGCAAACGGAAGATGTGATCCAGAATTTCCTGAATATTCACTTCTCCCTGTTCAAGACGCACTTGGCCTGCCTCGAGCTTGGAAAGATCCAGCAGATCTTGAATTAATTTGAGCAGGAGTTTAGCCGCCTCCTGGATAACGGTTACTGATTCCTTCTGCTCCGCAGATAGAGGCGATAACGCTAACAATTCTGCCATCCCCAATATTCCGTTCAGCGGTGTGCGAAAATCGTGACTGATGACTGCCATAAAGGCACTTTTAGATTCGTCAGATGCCACTGCCTGCTGGCGTGCCCTCTCAAGACCAGCATTGTTCTTACTGAGCTGCCGCTGGAGCGTAACCAGTTCATTGTTCATGTCCGAAAATGCCGACAGCGTACGCTCCTCTTGCTCCTTGCTTCGAATCAGTTGATCCGATAATTGCTCGATCGTTCTGCGCAGTCTCTTCATCTCTTCATTGTCATTAGGCATCACTTCAGCCCTTTCCTATTCAATTACCATACTTGCACTATCAAGCGACACCGGATGAATAAGCAGACGCTCTGCCATAGCAAGCGCATCTTCCGCACTGGGTGCATACCCATCAGCACCAACTGTTCTCCATAAATTTTTGTCTATATTGAACGGATAACCGCCTACCATCACTTTGACATGGGCTATCTCTGCATGCTCGCGAATGCGTTCGATCAATTCTCTTGCCAGATGAAGATGATAAGTCATCGTCACGGAGATCGCCACCACATCACTCTCATGATGCTTGATCGCTTCGACAATGCTTCCATTCGGAACATTAGCACCAAGATAATACGTATCCCAGCCCTCCATTTCGAAAACATCCGTGAGCATTCGCAGCCCAACCTCGTGCTGTTCACTTCCCACACAGGCTGCGACCAGTTTTTTACCCTGATTCGGCCCGATCATCCATCTGGAATACAACCGTGAAATAAACGATTGCGTTGCTGCTGTGCAAAAATGCTCTTGACCTACACTGATCTGGCCTTGTTGCCACAACCGACCGATTTCGTATTGAACAGGCTGAAAAATGTACCGATATATATCTCGGATCGACGCTCCATCATCCATTTCAGACTCGATAATTTCAAAAGCTTCCTTCCGTTGATCATCAAGCAAATACTGCAAGTAAGCTTCTGCTTCCAGACCGTAGGGCATTGATGCATGAATAAAACTGGTCTGGGTTTCCAGTTCCTTCGTTACATCGATCCCCATCTCCAAATATTCTAATAGAAAGGTACGATGAGGTTCTTCGAATTCTTCATTTAATGTCCCTTTGATCAACTTAAGGTTCATTCCCAGATCCTCCGCCGATACCTGATAACCGGCAAGCAGCACTTTTAACCACGATATATAGTGAGTGAACAAACTGGGACTTTTCACAAGCACACTTTCTGCCAGGTAGCTCAGACTGTACTGTGAGTCCTGCTTGGTTCTTATTTTTCCAATCGGACCGAAACGTTCCATTAAGTCGGGCTGCAACCGATACTGCATTTCGGTGATTTTTTCGGCCAAGATCCCTGCATCTTGAAGTAAACGTTCTCCGGCCTCCCGATGACTCATCGACGCATTCCTCCTTTGTATACACCTGCTACCGCATAAATCTGCTTCTTCTATATGATTCCGTTCAAGGCAACTATACTAATCTAGTATACCTGAAGCCAGTGTATAAACTTTCGACGCTATAAAACAATCTTCCTATATTATGCAGCTGTACGCAAGCCATATAGCCACTATTCGAGGCATGTAGCAGACACAAAAAAAACGGATCTACGTTATAAACGTAGGTCCGTTTTGCCTTCTGCAGCAAGTCCAAGCTTCTTCAGCAGACGTATCGCATCCATCTTTTCGGAAGGCTCAAGTCCCTCCAAAATGTCGATAATGACTTGATGATGCTGTGGAAATATTTGCGTGAATAACTGTTTTCCTTCCTCCGTCAACTCAGCATATATCACCCGGCGATCTTCCTTGGAAGGACGGCGAAACAGTAAATTCTTGTTTTGTAACTTATCAACAACATACGTAATATTGCCACTGGACATCAATACTTTTTCACCAATCTTTTGCAAGGCCTGTGGTCCTTTATGATATAACAAGTCAAGTACACCAAATTCTGTGGAATTGAGTCCATGGTTCTGGATGTCCCGATTGGAACGTGATGTCACCGAGTTGTAAGCGCGAATAAGAACCACAAATAACTGCAATGACAGCTCCCGGTTATCCTCCTTGTTCAGCATTTCTATAATCCTCCATCAGTTCTATACATTTCCGTCCGTTTCGCCGGATAGCTTCTGTTCCCATTCCTCACGCAGCATGCCCATCCGAATTGAATCAACATATTCTCCAAGAACAATCCGGCACTTCCGCAACCGCCCCTCGATCTGCAGTCCTAGCTTTGCAGCAGCCCCAATCATTCGTTCATTGCCAGACCAAGTAGTCAGTCCAACTCTCACAATAGGCATGTGTTCAAACAAATGACTTGACCACATATGTAGTGATCGTGTACCAATCCCCCGCCCCCATCTGGCAGGTTTGTAGATTACAATTCCCATCTCCAGCCACATGGATAGCGGATCTTCGATATAATAACTAATCATTCCCACGATTTCTCCGTCTGCTTCAATGACCCGGATGGATTCCGGACGTCCTGCTTTTTGATCTGCTTTCAACCGTGCGTGCGTATTGCGCTCGTATTGATCGTAATGAACAGGCTCCAGAGGATAGTAAGGTGCATCCCATTTCTTCCAATCAGGATCGTCATCACTGTAGATCAACTCATATAGTTTAATAATGTCGTCTTGTTCCACTGCGCGAAGAACAAGCTCATCATCTCTAAGGGGCAGTTCTTTCATATTAAATCATGACACCCACTCTCCGATATATTCATTACGTACGGTGAAGCTCGTCTATAGTGCCATCCTCTTTGGCGATGATCACTACGTTGGCCATATTCACGAATAATCCATTGTCCACGACACCTGGCAGCATATTCAGTTGCAGGTTAAGTTCTGCTGCATTCGCAATCGCTCCCAGATGGCAGTCTGCAATCAAGTTACCGTTATCCGTGTGGTATGGTTCCTGCTTGTCCATTCTCCACTTCGGCTGGCATCCCATTTTTTCAAGTGCCTGAAAGGTCCATTCCGATGCAAAAGGCACGACCTCAACCGGTAAAGGGAATTTCCCCAGTTTGTTCACAGCCTTGCTGCCGTCAGCAACAATGATCAGTTTATCACTGTTCGCAGCCACTATTTTTTCACGCAGAAGAGCTCCGCCACCGCCCTTGATCAGATTAAAATCCGGATCGACTTCATCCGCCCCGTCAATCGTCAGATCCAAACGTCCGATCTGGTCAAAAGGAATAATGGGGATGCCCCATTCCCGGGCCAGTTTGTCTGAAGCCTCTGAGGTAGCTACTGCCTGAATATTCAGGCCTTCCCGAACCCGCTCCCCAATTCGACATATCGCATAATACGCGGTTGAGCCCGTGCCCAAACCAACTTTCATTCCATCTTCAACGAACGCTGCTGCATGTTCTGCCGCAATCTGTTTCAGATTCATTCTTATCCCCCGTCTGCTCATAATTTGTATAAAACCATATGTAGTTATTATAGATAAAACCTCATCCGATGTATATCCATGCTTCCAAGCCAGATTGAGACCATTCTCTGATGATTAATGGTGTATTTTTTCCCACTATGTTATAGAATACAGAATGAAACTAAAAAATGGCAATTTTTAATAATAAACAGTACTAATTACCTATAAACGAAGGGTTATGTCCATAAATACGTAAAAAATTAAAAAAGTTTTAACAAAGCTATTCAATTTAACGACATTTTACACGACATAATAGATATAGATGTGTTTTAATAATTAGACACGTATGGTTTCATAAGGTACATAAGTCTCGAATGATGACTAAGAAACCAAGACCATTGTCGCATACTTCCCTTTGAAGGAGATGACGAAATGCAGTAGCTTTTTGTACCAGAAGCATACCTACAGTTTCTTAATTTACAGAAGATCAGGAGTGGAAATTAGTGAAATCATTGAGCTGGAAAAACATGTCGTTTTTCTCCAAAAATCTATTGCTCTCATTTACCAACATTATCATTATTGGTGTGGCTTTGATTGCAAGCAGTTATTACTTCCAAAAAACGGTTCTGGTCGATCAGCTACATGGACAAGTAGAACAGATCACGAAAAAGTGGGCACAAGATATTAATCCTGTAGATGTTCAAACCGCAATTACAGAGCGCAGTTACGAAGGTGCTGCACAGACGAAACTAAGAGCTTATTTTGATGAAATGCAAAAATATTATCCTAACATTGCACAAGCCTATATCTTTGGTGTGGAGCTTGGCGGCGACAACAAACGGTTAACTTCCCTTGTTGCGATGCCAACGAACCTGAGAGAGGCTTTTCAGAGCGACAACGTAAACATTGGTGATATGTACGAACAACCGGTTGTTGTAGCCAATGCCCTGAAAGAAATGCTGAATACCGATCGTCCAACGTTCACAACCTTTTACTCCGATGACTTCGGAACCTGGACAACCATTGCTTATCCAATTAAAGACAGCAACGGCAAGATCTTCGCTTACTTCGCTGTAGATGCGGATGCCAAAGCAGTTCCGGCAGGTCTGAACTCGTTGTTATTAAATGGAGTTATTATTCTCGTAGCGTTCTTGCTTTTGTTCCTCATTATTCAATACATTGTCGTAAAAAACACCCTCTCTCCGATTCGTCATCTGATCAAAGGCATTGATGAAGTCAGCAGAGGTAATTTGGATGTCACCATTCCGACAGGAAAAGATGATTTGGGACTCGTTAACGAGAAATTCAACGTCATGGTACGCAGAATTAACGACACTATCGTAAAAGTGCAAATGACATCCCAGGAAGTGAATCAATCTGCGAAGGAACTCTACGAAGTCTCTGAACGCAACAGTGACAACGCAGACTCCATTAACAGTAACGTGACCCATATTACTTCCAACATCCGTTCACAGGAACAGGCCACCCGTGACAGCGCCCGCGCAATGTCCGAGATGGCTACCGTGATCCAGACCATCGCGAGCAGCTCCGCAAGTGTTGCGGACGAAGCGTATGAGATGGAGCGTCGTTCGCAGCAAGGTAACAGTGTCGTTCGTCAGGTATCCGAACAAATGAACCTGATCACTCAATCTGTAAAAAATACGGCTTCAGCGATCGAAGTGCTGGAGAGCCGTTCACAGGAAATCGGTGATATTTTGAACATAATCTCAGGGATATCAAGCCAAACTAATCTGCTTGCCCTTAATGCATCCATTGAAGCCGCTCGTGTCGGTGAAGAAGGAAGAGGTTTTGCAGTAGTTGCTGGTGAAGTACGTAAGCTCGCCGAACAGTCCGAGCAGGCAACCAGTCAGGTTGGCGTATTGATTCAAGAGATCCAGTCGGGTATCAAACAAGCCGTTCAAGCCATGGAACAAGGTACTTCTGAAGTAGATACAGGACTCTCTGTAGCCGATCAAACCGGTCAATTGTTTGATGAAATTCTTGAAGCAGCTAAGAAGGTATCCCACCAAATTCAGGAAGTATCCAGTGCCACGCAGGAAATTTCAGCGGGTACAGAGGAAATGACTGCAACAGCTGATGACTTGTCTGCAAGTGTAAGCAAGACCGCTGACAGCAGTGAGAAAATTTCTGTGTCTGTAGACGAACAAAAGGCATCCCTGATTACGCTGGTAGACTCCTCCACTCGACTCACGGATATGTCTGAAGAGCTTCAGGAACTGATTTCTCATTTTAATGTAAGCAAGCAACAATAATAAACTAGGTTTCAACCAAGGAGGATACCTGAAGTGATTGAAAACCAATCATTATCCCACTCCGTGGAATCTGGCTTACCTGTTCTTCAGATTCCATTGGATTATGGACGTCGCCAGCAAACATTCTCTTATGAGTCTACTCATATTACATTGAAAGCGTCATTGAGTCGTGAACTTAAACAGAAGTTTGGGGAACAGATGGTGTACCCTGCATTCCTTTCAGCTTACGCAGCCTTATTATTCCGATTGTCTGCTGAACAGGAGCTGGCTATCGGAGTACTTGCTCCAGATCAGGCAGCTTCCTATCTTTCATTACAGCTTCAAGGCAAGACAACGTTCTGTGAACTGTTTGAACAGATTACACAGCAGCTTCAGATTCCCTATACACAACAAACCGGAGGATATCCCGAGACACTGTTTATGCTGAACAGCGTACAATTACCTCAGGCTCCTCAGGTGATGAATTGGAACGTTCGTTATGATCAGAACGAGATGATTCTAGATCTGTTCTATGACCGTTCGTTACTACAAGAGTCAACTGTTTTGCGTTATGCAGAATATTTTCAGACATTACTTCTCGCTCTCTTGTGTGATGATTGCAAAGCAATTGGCGCTGTAGACATTCTATCTGCTTCTGACCGTCTGATCTATCGGGAGATGAATGATACGGCTGTACTTGAACCCGTTCATTCAACAATCCATAGCTGGTTCGAAGCAACTGCCGCAGCGTATCCAAATTCCCCTGCGATCACCTCACTCTCAGCAGGTTATACGTACCGGGAATTAAATGAACGCGCGAATCAGGTTGCCCGTGTATTAATATCGAACGGACTGCAGCAAGGTGAATTCGTCAGCATTTTTATGGATCGAAGTCTGGACACCATTATTTCACTGCTCGGTATTCTTAAAGCAGGCGGTGCCTATGTACCGATTGATCCTGAACATCCGCAAGAACGGAACAGCTATATTGTCGAAGATACAGCTTCACCATTTGTACTGACAACAGAAGCTTCGTATGATCAGGCCAAAGAGTTATTCTCCAGCATTTCTACGGTACGCCAAATTCTATCCGTTGACGGACGACTTGCAGGATTCGCAGCCAGCAATCCCAATCTGGATATCAAACCGGATGATCTCGCTTATGTGATCTATACTTCAGGCTCTACCGGCAAACCGAAGGGCGCACTGATCGCCCACCGGGGTGTCACCAATCTGGGCAGTGTTGTACAGCGGGACTGCGACATTCAGCCCGGGGATGTATTAACTCAGTTTGCCACATACAGCTTCGATGCATCGGTATGGGATACGATCGGTGCTCTGTTCTATGGTGCTGAGCTTTATCTGTTGTCGGCGGAAGAACGGGTGTCTATTGAAGAGTTTGCAAGTGCGATTGAGCGAACAGGCACCACCATCATTACGATTTTGCCCACGATTTTCTTCAATCAGCTGGCTTCCTATCTGTCGGATGAAGGGTTTCATAAGCTGGCAAAAGTGCGTATCATCACCGTAGCCGGAGAAGCCCTATATGGGGAGCAGGTTCGGGCTTTCCAACGCAAATTTGGAAACCAGATTGATATCGTTAACGTGTATGGTCCAACTGAATGCACTGTCGCTACCACCACACACCGGATCAGTGAACAGGTTCCAGGCCACGTCGTTAACATTCCAATCGGTAGACCCATTCATAATTACAAAGTATACATTGTCAATGAAGAAGAGCAGCTCTGCCCTGTAGGTGTACCAGGTGAAGTGTATATCGCCACTCCCGCACTCGCCAAAGGTTACTTGAACCAGACTGAGCGAACAGAGCAGTCCTTCATTAGTAGTCCGTTTGCTATTGGTGAGAAAATTTACAAGTCCGGGGATATTGCCAAATTGCTGGATACCGGTTTGCTGGAATA
The DNA here is from genome assembly GCF_051136285.1 of Paenibacillus amylolyticus. GTDB lineage: Bacteria > Bacillota > Bacilli > Paenibacillales > Paenibacillaceae > Paenibacillus > Paenibacillus amylolyticus_F. The sequence goes on from NZ_CP194938.1 coordinate 1,344,295, forward strand.
CGTGGGACGTAGTGACTCGCAGCTCAAAATTCGTGGTCATCGGATTGAGATCGGGGAAATTGAAGATCATCTGGCTCGGCTTGAGCAGATCCAGAACGTTGCCGTTATTCCTAAAAAGGAAGCGGACGGTCAAAATATGCTCGTGGGTTACTTCACATCCAAAGATGGGAGCACCCTCTCCGTAGCCGATATCAAAGCAGCTCTCTCCGAGAAGCTTCCATCGTATTTCGTTCCGAAATGGATCTGTCAGCTGGATGAGATGCCCGTTGCTCCAACAGGAAAAATCAATCGGAAAGCTATGGTATCCATGCCACATGTTGAACGTCATACCGATCAGATTGATCGAGTGATGCCTGAGACAGAAACGGAATCTGTTCTCTTCCATGCATGGAAGGAAATTCTGCAACATGATGAGTTTGGAGTTGAAGACAGTTTCTTCAGCATTGGTGGCGACTCCCTGCGGGTCATCCATGTACTGGTTCTTCTGAAGCCACATTATCCGCAGCTAAAAATTGCCGATTTCTTTGCTGAAAAAACAATTCGTGCGCTTGCTCACCGAGTAGAGCTTCTATCCGAGCAACAAGATGCTGTTAAAGGAGCTTCCAATACGAATGGCATGATCACTCAACTTGCTGAACATCCAGTGGAACTCTCATCTCAGCTTGGTTACCCGAACATTCTTCAGCCTGAACATGTGCTGCTGACTGGCGCAACCGGTTATCTGGGTTCACATGTACTGCAACAGTTGATTGTGAAGTCTTCTACACACATCTACGCTCTTGTGCGCCGTCCAAGCGATGGTACGACAGCAATGGAACGTTTGAGCAAAGTGATGCATGGTTATTTCGGCAAACAACTTGCTGACCAACTTACAGATCGTGTTGTGATTGTGGAAGGCAATTTGGAGGAAAAGAATCTGGGGCTTTCCGCCGAGCAGCAAGCTTTGCTTGAGGTACAAATCGACCGGATCATTCACTGCGCGGCTGATGTCCGTCATTTCGGAGAGGCGACGCAATTCGCCAAAACCAATGTCGAAGGTACGGTTGCCTTGCTGAACTTGATACGTAACAAAAAAGGGGCTTCGTTCCATCATGTATCCACGATGGGTATACCCGAAGATCTGGCTCTCAGTGGACAATGGGAATCTTCATTGCAATATGACTGTTTCCCGGCAGAGTTGCATGTAGACAACGTTTACTCCGACAGTAAGCTCGAAGCGGAGAAAGTACTCATGACTGCTGCAGGAGAAGGTGTGCCTGTCAGCATCTACCGTGCAGGAAACTTGACATGTGATTCTCATACCGGTCGTTTTCAAACGAATATCGACAGCAATGCCATCTACCGCATGATTAAAGCGATGTTGTTGCTTGGCAAAGCCCCTGCCGCGGACTGGCTGATGGACTTTACCCCTATTAATTATGCCAGCGAAGCGATTGTACACCTCGCTTTGCGTCAGGATACAGCTGGACGTGTGTTCCATATCTGTAATCCGGAGCCGATTCGGTATGACGAATTAGTTGAAGCCGTGAAACGTGCTGGTTATGATGTCGATACCATGCCGTTTGAGGACTATACCCGCTGGTTATTCGATGCAACCATCACAAAAGAGCCGGAAGCTTTGCAGCTTGCTATTGCTCAATTGGAAGGCGACGGAGCGAAGGATTCAGCATATGCCTATGCATCGCCAGTAACGACAGCCTACGTCGAACCAGCAGGAATCTTCTGTGCCAAGACCGATGACCGTTTCATTCATACCATGCTGGACTATGCTGTTCAGATCGGTTATTTTCCGGCACCGATTCGTCCGAATTACGGTACAACGACGGTTGCAGATTAAACCTATTTGCATAAATGCTTACAAACAGCTAGATAAAGTAAAAAAAACCACTTTCTCGTCAAACACGGCGAAAAAGTGGTTTTTTTCATAGCCAACACACTTGACTGTCAGCCACATCTCATCTCTATATCCAGCGGATCACCGCGATGATAGCTAGATGAGCCGGATAGAAATAACGCCAGATCCATCGTGGCCCTTTCATTCGAAAACCGGCCTGATAGTACTGTGCAAAGGCAATACCGGTTGTTGCGAGCACACTATACATCTGCAGAAAGCTATGATGTAACATCAGATAAAGTATATTTAACACAACATGTGCCATAACCAGAACTGGCCCTTTAAAGTAACGAAACAGAAGTACCAACAACAACCCATACATGCCATAGTCCATGTGTGTCCATTCCATCACAAATCCTGCCCCGATTACAATCGGGATACCTAGGCACTTCGAAGGAAGTTTATCCAGCGCGAGCAGAACAAGTAATGCAGACCAGAGAGTCCAGACCACATTCAGCGAAAAATGATTAAAGGCAGCCATAAACGGGACTTGAGAAATTAAAGCGATCCAAAATAAGCGCCATATGTATTTTTGTGCATTGCGTGTATGCTTGTAGCCGATAAATACGGCAAAGGCATAGATTGGAAAAGCGATACGACCGATCATTCTCAGTTCAACCACATGTGGAAAAAAAACAGCGCCTATATGATCAATCAGCATCGTAATCATGGCAATCCACTGCATCATACTCGTTCCTCCCTCCTTTTCCCCGTGTAAACAGATGATTCGAAGTGTAATTCATTCAGGATTCATCTTCACGCTGTATACTACACTCATAATACATGAAGCTTTGATCCCGCGTATATCCTTCAGATTCATACAACGCTTGTGCCTTCTGATTGCTTATCGCCGTAGATAGTGAAATACGAATGATTTTATGCTTCTGTGCCTGCTTCATAACAGCCTGCATCAGCTTTCTGGCTATACCTTGTTTTCGATCTTTTGAATCCACATACAAATCGTTCAGGATCCAGATCGGCCCCATAGAAACGGAACTATAGCTAGGATAAATCTGCACCAAACCGGCGCCCCTCTCCTGGATTTCATCACACTTCTCATACATGGCTGCATCTGACTCTTCTTCTATCTCTTTACTCCATTCAGCAATGAAAATAATCGAATCGTGATTACTCATTCTTTCATGTATGAAGCGCGATGCTCCTTCCAGATCCGAATCCTGACCATAGAACATTCGATAATCATTAAAAAGCCTGGATACTTCAGAAATATCATCTAACTTGGCTTGTCTGATTCCAATTTCCATTTCCTTCATTCCCTTCAGTTCAGTTCAATTCAATTCAGTAAGCATATCTCTTCTAAGTTCATTGTAAAAGAAATGATCCCTTTCACCCATTCATCAATTAGAATAAAGTTTGCAGTAAACCTACACCTTACCCAAGCGTACCATCCTTAAAGTATATTTCGTCCAAACAGCTGCCTACGACTTGTGATCCAATCCTGCGTTCAGGCAAACGTTAAAAAGCGACGAAAGCTTCACCTGCTCCGTCGCCATAATGATATATTTTTAATTGCATTCTGAGTTCAGCTGGGTTTGAGCGGAGCTGGATTCAGGAAAGATAACTCCTTTTTTCAAAATCAGGTTTGCATATTGTGCCCGTTCCCCCGTTGCAACAATGACATAGGCCTTCGCAGCGCGCTCATAAAAATCAAAACGTTCTTCGTATTCCATGGCATCGCTCATGTCCTCATACGTTTCGATTAAACGGCGGTAATCTTCCCAGATGATCGGAATGGCCGGATCTCCTTTAACCACCTGCATCACGGCGGCGGGCCGTTCTACATAGGTGTCCAGCGGAAACAGCTGTAATATAGCTTCCAGCAGTTGAACAGTGCCTACTCCATCACAACGTACTAAATTTCGGGCATGGCTGGCTGCCGGAAAATTCGCATCGGTGAGCACGAGTTCATCACCATGCCCCATTTCGGACATCAGTTTGAGCAGCTCTGGCGGTAGAATCGGAGGAATATTTTTCAGCATCTTTAAACGCTCCTTCATAACTCATTTTATTATTTTGGAAGCCGTTTCATTCCTATTCTATCAGGATTGTTTACGCTTTGCATTGTTATGAAATGCACATGTGCGATATCCATTGCCTTTGACAAAGATACTTGTTTCACATATAGTTGTCATAACAATTATATGAATTTTAGAGATATTTTTCTACGGAAAGCGAGGTTCACCGACACATGGATTATTCTCTTGAGCAATCCGTTGGATTCATGCTCGGGCTCACCCACCGCAAAACGGCTGCTCTGTTGGCCGCACAATTCAAACCCTACGATATTACCACAGAGCAATTCTCTGTGCTTTTTAATGTGGTGCGTACGGAAGGCGTTAACCAGAAGGAAATGGCAGGGTTTGTTTTCAAAGACCAGCCTACTACGGCACGGATTATCGATTTGCTGGAGAAAAAAGGTTGGGTCGAACGCCGAACGAGCGACCAGGATCGAAGAGCCTATCTGTTATACCCTACCAAAGAAGGTAAAGCGTTAATGGATATCCTTGTTTCCATCGAAAGAGAAATGAATAAAAAACTTGCTGAAGGTATACCGAAAGACCAGATGGAAGCATTTAAGCATACTCTTTCCCTCATTAATCACAATCTGTAACTATCACAACTCAGGGGGAATGGTTCACCATGAAAGAACAATCTGCACCTGTCCGATTATGGACAACGGATTTTATTTTGCTCATGTTATGTAATTTTCTGTTATTTCTGCAACTGCACATGATCGTTTCGCCCCTGCCCTCCTATGTACAGGATCAATTCCAGGCCAATGCTTTTCAAGTGAGTCTGTTCACGTGTCTGTTTGCGTTAAGTGCCATAGCCGCCAGACTATACTCTGCGAAAGCGCTAGAGAAGGGTTTGCGTAATGCGATGATTTTTATCGGCTTGTCTGTAGCCCTACTCGCCACGCTTGGTTATTATTTTGCTGCCGGGATCGCCGTTCTGTTATTTCTTCGCATGGTATTCGGCGTTGGATTCGGATTGAGCAGTACAGCATTTCCAACGATGGCATCCGACATTGTACCCGTCAAACGAATGGGCGAAGGCATGGGGTATTTTGGATTGTCTACGAGCCTGGCCATGTCTATGGGTCCAATCATTGGGGTCACACTGCTCCAAGGAGCCGGGTTTGTTACACTTATGTTATGTACCGCCGGTGTGATCGCCGTGATCTATCCGCTCAGTTATAGCCTGACACGTAAAAAAGCGGCAAAGACAGAGGCTTCCCAGGAGGCTACTTCAACGCAACCATCTCAACAAGAACAAGCTGTCCGTCCTGTAGTTTCCGTTTCGGCAACCAAACCGGGTTCCAGGGAGAAAGTACCGTTTAACCGCAAGCTGATTCTGCCAAGTGTACTGAACGGTTTGCTGTCGATTACCTACGGCGGACTGGTTGGTTTTATCGTTTTGTATGGCAAAGAGGCCCATCTCGCGAATCCGGCACTGTTTTTCCTGTTCAATGCACTCGCCGTTTTACTCGTCAGACCGTTTGCGGGTCGCATCTACGATAGCAGAGGACCTAAAGCTCTATTAATCCCGGGGGCTGTATGTATTGCACTCGGACTTGTGACGCTTTCTTGGGCAACAACGATGCCAATCCTGTTTGTAGCTGCTTTTATCTACGGTATTGGCTATGGCTCCATGCAATCCTCATTGCAGACCTGGATGATTCAGGTCGTTTCCCCTGCTCAGCGGGGGATGGCCAACGGTATGTTTTTAAATACACTCGATCTTGGAATCGCCACAGGTGCTCTTCTGCTCGGCTCCATCGCTTCTCTGACCAGTTATACGGAAATGTATCGGTACTCTGTCTTATTCATGGTCATATTCCTGCTGATCTATCTGATTCAAGGAAAACGGAGCGGCAGTTTCCAGATCGTAACACATCCACTGTTATCTCATACACATATTGCGGCCACGGATAGCGTTGCATCAAACAGCTCGAATGAATTGCAAGCAGAACCGGAGAAAAGACAATAACGAGCAGTTATCTCACTTTCAAATGTGTATCCACTGAAACATACGTGTTATTAGAAAAGTTATAACAAGGGACAATTCACTTTTTATGGTACTATATAGAGAGGTGTATTCAGTTAACTATAAGGAAGTGAGTAATATTGAATAGTGCAAGCAAACTCATTATTTCTCCACTAAATGCTGACTTAATAGAGGACATTAATAAGACCAATGATTCTTTTAAGTTGTATGGTAGAGTTGTCCCCTCTTTACAATCCGGAAAGTGGTCTTACGAAGAAGTTCTTTTGGATGAACCAAGAGAAATCCGTTTCCCAGATGACAAGCTTGATTGGAACCAATATATAAACCAAGAGGATAAAACGTTGTTTTTAGCGTATATCAATCATACTTGCATAGGACAAATTAGAATTATCAAGGATTGGAATCACTTCTGTTATATTGAAAACATTGCTATCAAAAAAGATTACAGAGGCAGTGGCGTCGGTAAATTGCTCTTAAACCAAGCAGAAGAGTGGGCTACCCAACGACAGCTTGTTGGAATGTCCCTGGAAGCACAAGATGACAATCTCGGCGCATGCAGATTTTATGTGAAGCAAGGATTCATACTAGGTGGGGTCGACACATTAAAACAGTCTTCTAATTCCGATATCGGAACCACGTTATATTGGTATAAGCTATTCAAGTAACTAATAAAGTAACGGCAAGCTAAAACCATAACAAATAAATGCGCAGAGATCCCTATAAAGGCTTATACAGCCTTATAAAAACGCGTTTACATCTGACAGACAAGCAGTTGTGCTGCTTGCTGGGGCGTAAACGCGTTTTTGTGATTTAGCTTTTATGTAAGGCATCATTCAGATGCCCAAGTTAAAACGGACTTTTTTTTCGGCGCAGGGGTGCGGGTAAATAACCTTGATCGGTTTCACTCTCTTGCACACGCCTTTTGCGCAGCTTGTCTTGGCCATCTTGCTTCTGTTGATTATTCTGCACGTCCCGCTCCTCTTGATTTTCATGCTTCGACCCCTGACCCGATGACGGCTTGCCACCCTTCTCAGGTTTCACTGCGAGTAATGTGAGCACACCTCCAACGGCACCCGACGCAGCCAGAATGCCAAAAAGCAAAAAGTGGTGGGAACCGATCAGCAAAGAAACCACAGGTGGGCCCAAGGATACCCCGATAAATCGCATACTGCTGAACAAAGCCGTAATCGTGCCCCGTTGCTTCTTATCCACACCTTCTGTAATCAGTGTATCCAGACATGGCAGTGCTGCGCCAATACCGGCACTTCCCAGGGTGAACAGCCCTACCACAACGTATATATTATCGAACATACCGATGATTCCCAGTGATACGGTTACTAAAGCAAGTCCAGCAAAACCCAGCCATTTCATGCGGGATTTATTTTTACCAATCCACTTCCCTGCCATAAATGAAGCAAGACATAACGAAGCCAGGGGGATCGCCAAAACAAGTCCTTTGACTACACCTTCGAGCGCAAATTCACTCTCCAGCGTTTCGGAAAGATAATAAAGGACACCAAAAATAAGAAACATGCAAATTCCGCCGATTGCAAACAGCGCATACAACCAGCGTCCCTTTTCTTTCAAAACGTCTCGAATGGAGGCTACAAATTCCGAAAAGGTAGGCGGTTTTTCCTTCCTCTTTGGTGTTTTCACCAGGAATATAACAAGGATTAGCGAAATAATACAAAGCACCGGAATCGCCAGGAATGGGGAATACCATAGCCATACTGCAAGCGCCGCACCTAAAATTGGACTAAGCACTTTGCCAAAGGTATTTGAGGTTTCAATGATGCCCAGGCTCTTACTCACCTCATCCTCATTCTTGAACATGTCCCCCACAAGAGGAATGACAATCGGAAATGCGCCTGCTGCCCCCACTCCCTGCAAAAACCTTCCCCCAAGAATCGTCCAGTAAGCGACATCACCGTTCAATATCCATGCAGCAACCCCTGCAATAGCTCCTCCAACGGCCGTAATGACAAGACTGGGAATAATAACGACTTTCCTGCCGAATCGATCCGATAAATATCCTGCTAGCGGAATCAGCAGAATGGCCACTACAGCATATACCGTAATTAGCATACTGACCTTGAATGAAGATACCTTCAATTCCCGTTCAATCTGTGGCAAAATCGGTATAAGCATGGAGTTCCCCAGTGTCATAATAACAGGGATGGAAGCAAGTGCGACAAGGTCCCACTTTTTATCAGACATACCCTAACCACCTTCTCAGATTCTACACACAACAGCGTTATTGTCGGTTTATCTGAGGTTGATTATTCAGCATATGTCGAAATGGATCGTGATTGAGATGGTTTAGCGTAAACCAAGCTGCTTCCATTGCGATAGTAGTGCCGTCGTATGCTCTTCAAATATTCGGCCATCCTCTGGCTGGTCCACCTGATGCTGATGAACGTACGCGTTAAAATAAGACGGCAATAGACGATACGCAAGACGGCGTGTTTGTCCTTCCGCTAATGGATCAATAAGACGTCCGTAACCTGTATGAAACGTAGCGGAATCCGTATTAAGGATGGCCTCATATTCCCGATCGGCATACATGGAGCGGTCTCCATCAATCACAGCTGCAATGCTCATCTTCCCTGGTTCACCGTGCACAAGCACATTTGCTGCCCATAGATCATTATGGACAAGCACAGGTTGCTTAATTTGATCAAAAAGGGCTAACGTCCCACTGCCCTCTCATTTCTTATTCTCTCCTGTCCAGATAAACAAACAGACGGCGCCTTCAGGCACCGTCCTTCCTTGTCCTATTTCAACATGTTAGAGCTTGATTGTAAGCTTGTTGGCTCCTTCTTCTGCAGCTACGATTATGCCTTGTGCACCAGCTTCCTGTGACCCGCCATCCACGCTGGATACGGAATGCACACCGCGAAGTACGATATTCCACGGCTTGCCTGCACCTTCGGCATGAACTTCAAGCTTCGATCCACTGCGAGTGACTGTTACTTGCAATTCACGTTCAGCACCTTGGTTAACAACTACCGTTTGAGCAGTCTGACCATCCGCAAGTTCAAACAAATGCAGAGATACATTGTCCGCAAAATCATAATCTGGTTTACTGTCAACTGCACCTACTGCGATCAGACTGTTCGGTTTGATCATCATCGGCAATGTTTTGAAGTCATGATTCTCACTGATCCAGCGTGCACCCTGAACTCTTTCCCCTGTCAGATAATTGGTCCATGTTCCTTCAGGCAGGTAATAACGCACGTCACCTTCTTTGTTGAAGATCGGTGCAACCAGGATAGAATCTCCAAACATGTACTGTAGGTCAAGTGTCGCACAAGTCGGGTCCTCTGGATATTCCAGTACCATCGCCCGCATCATCGGCAAACCTTGTACAGAGGACTCTACCGCTGAATTGAACAGGTATGGCATCAAACTGAGTTTTAATTTTGTAAAATCACGCACGACATCGACAGCTTCTTCATCGAATAACCAAGGTACACGATATGATTCATTGCCGTGGAGACGGCTGTGGGAAGAAAGTAACCCAAACTGTACCCAGCGTTTATATACGTCTGGCTCGGCTGTCGCTTCGAATCCGCTGATGTCATGGCTCCAGAAGCCAAACCCGGAAAGACCGAGAGACAATCCGCCACGTAGTGATTCTGCCATGGAAGAATAGTTGGATGAGCAATCGCCGCCCCAATGTACAGGGAATTGTTGACCCCCTACGGTTGCGGAGCGTGCAAACAAGGCCGCTTCGTTTTTACCCAGGTTTTCTTCGAGTACATCGAATACTGCTTTGTTGTACAGGAAGGTGTAATAGTTGTGCATTTTTACCGGGTCGGAACCGTCATAGTATACAACATCGGTCGGAATTCTTTCGCCGAAATCCGTTTTGAAGCAATCCACACCTTGATCAATCAAGGTTTTCAACTTGCCTTTGTACCATGCCGTTGCTTCTGGATTCGTGAAATCCACGAGCGCCATGCCCGCTTGCCATTTATCCCATTGCCATACACTGCCATCCGCTGTCTTGACGAGATACCCTTTTTCCATCCCTTCATCGAACAGTATCGATTTCTCGGCAATGTACGGGTTAATCCAGGCGCAGATTTTGAGTCCCTTGTCCTTCAAACGTCTCAACATGCCTTCTGGATCAGGAAACATGTCTTTGTCCCATTCAAAGTCACACCATTGATACTCCTTCATCCAGAAACAGTCGAAGTGAAAAACGGAAAGAGGCAAATCACGTTCAGCCATGCCATCGACAAAATGATTTACCGTTGCTTCGTCATAATCCGTTGTAAACGAAGTCGTCAGCCACAGACCAAATGTCCATGCTGGTGGCAAAGCCGGTTTGCCTGTCAACTTGGTGTAGTTATCCAGCACCTCTTTCGGATTAGCACCGCCGATAATGAAGTACTCCAGCGTTTCGCCCTGTACACTGAACTGCACTTTGGATACATTCTCGGAAGCGATCTCGTAGGATACCTTCTCGGGATGGTTGACAAATACGCCGTATCCTTTGTTCGACAGATAAAAAGGAATGTTCTTATAGGCCTGTTCACTGCTTGTACCGCCATCCTCATTCCAGACATCAACAACCTGACCGTTTTTCACAAACGGGGTGAAACGTTCACCAAGGCCATAGACATATTCGCCCACGCCAAGTTCCAACTGCTCCCGGAAAAACACACCTTCTGTCGCTGATTCAATGTACGCCGGGCCTCTCCAGCCGCTGCCTGTCAGACGTTTTTCATTATAGTGAAAGCCAATATCCCAGCCTTTTGTTTTGTTCACGGTTACACGAAGATTTCCGCTCTTCAGCTCAGCACCGTTTTCATCCTGGACAATTTGCACATCGGTATTCAGCGTGTTCAGGGCAAACTCGGGGCCTGGATTAACTTTGCCCTTATGGTGGTTCAATTGCACACGAATGACATCAGGCATGGGGGAACTGTAGGTTGCTTTGAGCAACGTTCCGTTCAGTGTATCACCTTTGCGCTCAATGCGTTTCGTTGCTGCATATACAGTAAAGGAATCACCCTTTTGTACAATATCTCGAATATCCGCCGGATTTTGAACATGATATCCGTCACGGATCTGCCAGTAGCCATCGGTAAATTTCATCTTGGATTACCTCCTTCGGTTATACTATAATGATATTGATATAAATGATGAATTTCTTCTTCTATTTTGACCGATTATATCAGTATTTTGATATTCCAAGCATGTTCAGGACGGATTATAGAATAAATTGCAAACGATTACATCCATTCATATACATAAGGAGGTTCCACGATGGAACGTGAACGTTTACGGGAAGATCGAATTCACGGCAACGCCATGTACCCGGTTAGTGTATACCCGGACATTCAGCAATTAAACGGGGACAGCATTCTGGATTGCCACTGGCATGATGAGATGGAGTTCACCATGGTGACGCAAGGCTCTGCTATGTTTCAAATTGACATGAACCGAGTTGAGGTGAAGGCCGGAGAGGCTGTTTTTATTCATCGGGGTGAGATCCATGCAGGATATCTGGTAGGTGATGAGCCTTGTATCTTTTCCTCCATTGTGTTTCATTCCGATCTGCTCGGCAGTCATACGTTTGATGCGGTGCAGGAGAAATTTATCGGACCTATTTTGCGAAAAAGTATACAGCTCCCCTATCACATCACGGCTGATGAAACTTGGGGTTCAGAAGTTCTGGCCTACCTGAAGCGTATCTTCGCAGATCACGCGAGCGGGACATATACCTGTGAGATATCCACAAAAGCCTATCTCTACCTCATGCTTGCTCGCATGTTTGAACAGCGGAAAGTACTCCCGCTCAAAGGTGAAGTTAACGGTGGAACACAGGATAAGATGGAGCGTCTAAAATCAGTGCTCAGTTATATTCATAAACGTTATCCTGAATCGCTCAAATTGAAAGACCTGGCGGGTGAAGCGAATATGAGCGAGGGGCATTTCTGTCGTTTTTTCAAACAGATGGTGCAGAAGACTCCTGTCGATTACATTAATTATTATCGGGTACAGCAGGCCTGCGCGCAGCTTGAGAATACGGATCATAAAATTGTTGATATCGCCATGGATGTTGGGTTCGAGCACCTGAGTTATTTTATTACCACGTTTAAGAAACACAAGAATACAACGCCATCTCATTATCGCAAAATATTCTCCAAAAACATGACACTTGCGCCTGCTGCGTATACAGAGGCACAGATGATCTAATAAGCAATCAATCACATCCACCTTTATATCGATAAGTATTTTGCTAGAATATATTTATAAAAGATCAATAAAAGGGTGCCTTCAGCAAGTACGCTGCAAGCACCTTTTATTTACGTTCCCCCTACGAATACGAATCTTGTTCTACTTTCTTAACGTCTTCCAGGAGGAGTACTCATGGACCGAAAAACCATTAAAAGAAGCGTGCACACTTGCCATTTTCTCCACCAGCTTCAACTGTTCCTCCATGTAGGCATCCCCCTCTTCGTAGAAGGTAATAAAGTTGCCTTCCTTGCTCTGCTTGGTTTCCACCGCGATGGATATCTTCTTGCCTACTGAAGCGGCATCGATTAGTTCATCCTTCGCAACATTGTATATCGCGGCAACTGTATCACGGTAAGCCATAATTGTAATCGAATCAAATTTACGGATCATCCAACTGCTTACCGCCATCGTTGAACCCGGAATTTTGTAATTATCCAGCCAGAACGGCAGATCGGCCGCCACCGGCATCTTCATGCGGGCAGCACGTTCTACTATGTAATTCACATTTCCCTGCCACTGCGTAATAACGCTGGCTTGATTAATCTTCCACTGCGGATGCACATGGGGTTCAATGTCCAGATGAATGCCTGCAAATTTCTCATTAGCCAGTGCCTGTGCCTGATAAGTTTCAATCCAGTCCATAAAGGAGGCAATCTGTTCCCGGCTTTCGCTCAATCCCCAAGCGGAACGTCCATCCATCACGTCAACAGCGATACGTTGAGCCCGCGCGAGCCGGATAAAGTTTTTGTATTCAGGAAATTTCACATCCCGGTTCATTTGCAAATAGATCGTATTAATTTTGTTTTCCGCAGCAAACTTCAATATATCTTGAGCATTATTTCGAATCTGGATCGTATCCCACACCCATGTAGCTCGTACAGAACGATCCAGCTTACCATGAATCGTGGCATAACTGTCCACCGGTTCAATGGAACCTACAGCATCGACTCGGGTAGAACAGGCTGTGCTTAAACACATCACCAGGCAACTCATCAGCAGAATAAAACGAAGTTCTTTTTTAGTTTTCATATTTGTACACTCCCTTGAAGTTATGGCAGCTCTTACGTATAAATCCGAAGGAACGGATGTCGTTTATTATTCATTTTTTGCACTATTATGGAAGTACGATGAATCTAAACTTCTTCTATACGCAATATCACCTATAAGACTCACGACGAAAGAATCATATAACTTATTTCGGGAATTCATAGTTCTGAATAAATAGTTCAAAAGTCACAAATTTTAATATTCTATGTAAAATCCATAATCTAAGTCACGACTTCAGTCTATATTCTCTTTTAACACTTAGATTCTGTAGACCTATTTAAATGAATTGAATTATTCACAAGGTCGCTCATCTTTTCAAAAACAAAAACCGCCCGAAGGCGGTCAGCGATTTCACTTTTCATCTCATCATTCAATTCTGTGATGTTCCAGCTTCATCCGTATTCGGTTCATCAAACAGGGATACCCGCTCAATGCCCTCTGCAGAGATCCGCACCAGTCCAATGTCGGACAATCGCAGTTCTGGAATAACAACCAGTGCCAGCAGGGATAGTGTCATAAAAGCATTGTTTAACGTGCAACCAGCCGTTTGCAGTGCTTCGCTGACTGCTGCTGACTGCTCTGCAACCACTTCGAAGGATTCTACCGACATCAGTCCGGCGATACGAAGCGGAAACTCGGTCACTCCTGCATGAGTGACAACAGCTACACCACCCTGCATGCGGATGACACGGTTACCAGCTTCCGCCATAAGTGCATCATCGTTTCCGATGATCAGCAAATTATGACTGTCGTGGGCTACCGTCATTGCAATGGCGGCTGGCGAAGTGAACCCGATCCCGCCGACCAGTGCTACTGCGCGATTACCGGTTTGTTTATGGCGTTCCAGCACCGCGATTTTGCATACCTCACCTGAGACAGGCAGAACCACCTTGCCAGCTTGCACATTCACTTGCACATGCTTTTCCTTCGTTTCTACATGATTCTCTGTCACATGGATAATACGCGCGCCTATCGTACCCTCCACAATCGGTGCAGCCAGTTCCAGATCCTGCGGCCGAATGTTCGCTTCGAGCTTCACCGTATTGAGCGCTTCCTCAGGATAAGTGAAAGTGTCCCAAACGGCTGTCATTTTACCACTTTCGGCTACGACTTGCCCGGCCGCAATCGTCATGCCTACACGAACATCCGCAAGGCGCCCGTCTAACAAAATAATATCGGCAATGTTACCCGGAATCAACGCTCCGATATCACGCGCCACACCGAATCGTTCTGCCGTATTGATCGTAGCCATCTGGAACGCTGTGACGGGTTTTACACCCTGAGAGATCGCCAGTCGAACGACAAAGTCCATATGGCCCTCTTTCAGCAAGGATTCAGAACTACGATCATCTGTCACCAACATCATTCGCCGGGTATCCAGTCCAAGCTCCGTACATGCTTTGATGGTCTCGGCGACATCATGCCATGCAGAACCCTGGCGCATCTTCGCATACATGCCCAGCCGCAACCGCTCCACCACATCTTCTTTTGTAACACACTCATGATCGCCTGTGACACCACTTGCCGCATAAGCAGGCAGACGCCAGTCGTCCGAAGCCCACGTAAAATGTCCATCTGCAACTTTGCCTGCACGCAAAGTTGCTTGAATCTCCCCGATCATCGTGTCATCTCCATACACAACTCCCGGGAAGTTCATCACTTCGCCAAGACCAATCATGTCCGGTCCCCATGAAAGTGCCTCCGCTACTTCTTCCGGACCAATATAAGCACCTGTCGTCTCCAGACCTGGATGAGTCGAAGGCACACATGATGCCACTTGCATATAGGCTGCCATAGGTGTAGTACGTGCTTCATCCAGCATGAGTCGCAGTCCTTTAAGCCCCAGCACATTGGAGATTTCATGCGGATCAAAGAAACCACCTGTCGTACCGGATGGCAGGACAGCTCTTGCGAACTCGGATACTTTCATCTGTGTGCTCTCGATATGACAATGACCATCCAACAATCCAGGAGCCATATATTTCCCATTGGCTTCAATAATGCGGGTATGTTCTCCGATCGTATGGCTTACATCCCTTCCAACATACGCAATTCGCGCCCCCTGTACGGCAACTGACATGTCCGGCAGGATTTCTCCCGATATCACGTTCACCAGCGTGCCGCCCCGAATCACCAATGTTGCCTTCATATCTCCCCGGGCTGTAGCGACCAGATCCGGTACACAATCGGCCATCAGTGGCCGCTCAAAAGCTGTTTTATTCAATGTGCCTGCCTCCTTCATGAAATTTACCTGTTCCGTTGCCTGTTCCCTCAAATGAAGGATGTGTTACCCATACAATGAATTATTTTTTTACCCATCGTCGTGCAACGCTCAAAAAAATAGATTGTTACGATTATATGAGCCTGAGCTTCATGTGTAAAGAAAAATTACATCGATTGTATATGTACACAAGGAGATTCACTTTATTTATCAATATGAACCAAGATATGTCTGTCTAGATCATCATCTTAGGCATGCTTCTCGTCTTAGCATACTCAAAAAAGGCCAACCAGACACTCTGGCTGACCTGATCTTGAGATTTACCGAAGCATGTAACGGATACTACTCCACGCGAGTTGCAGGTATATCAGTCATTTCGTACCACACTTCAGACTGTGAGGTGATAAATGGACTCGGTTTCCCTAATGAGTACACATGCAGTAGATGCATCGCCCGGGTACAGGCAGTATAAAACAGTTTACGTTCCTGTTCACGAGAATAGGCACTAGCGGAGCCATTATAGATTAACACCGCGTCAAACTCCACACCTTTCGCCAGATAAGCCGGAATGACATGAACCCCCTGCTCAAAAGCCAGTGTCGTTTTTTTGATCAGCTTGGGAGCCTTGTTCAGCTTGTGACTTAGCATTTCATGAACTTCCTTGCTTTCCTCAGCCGTCTTACAGATCACCGCTACAGATTCGTAACCCTCCTGCATCAGATGATTCAGATCTGCTGTGATTTGTTCAATATGTTGTTCCACATCCGAGGTCACGATGACTTTGGGCTTCTCACCGTTGCGGTTAAACGGGATAATCTCTTCCCCGCCCGGAACCATGCCCCGCGTAAACTCAACAATTTCCATCGTGGAGCGATAACTGCGCGTCAGCACAATAACCTCTGTATTCTCTGGTCCGTATAAATCACTTAATGGCCCGGTACCGCTAAGTACAGAAGAATGTGCATAAATAGCCTGATTGAAGTCACCAAGAGCCGTCATCTTCGCATGAGGAAAAAGTCTTTTCATAAAAGCCAGCTGAAATGCAGAATAATCCTGTGCTTCATCAATAATGACATGGCGAATGTTCGAGTTAATATGGAAACCGAGCAACAGTTCGCGCAAATACAAATACGGCGTGATGTCCTCATAGGCCAGTTCCTGCACCTTTAATCTACGCAGCGTCATAGTTGAGATTTCTTCCCAGTGAAGCGGCAAGGGCTCTCGATCCAGTAAATGAACCATCTGTGTCTGATCCTGGAACAGGTTCGCATACAAATGGCGTATATCGACAAAGCGAAGTGATTTAATCCATTTGCGTAAAGGCTTAAGTCGATCACTAACCACCATTCTGGCTAAAATCTCTCTTTCCTGCTGAAAATCATCAAACGTATGTGATTTGCCTTTTTGTTTACGTTTTAACCGTCGGTACGCGCGTTGCAAATCTTCGGGCTCCATCAAATCGAGCTGCTGATCCACCCATGGCGCATCCAGTTCGCTTTTACCAAATGCCGACAGTTCCTTAAGCAACCAATCCCGCAACAACTCCAGCCGGCTCACCAGCTTGACAGAAGAACCGAAGCTGTAGAATTTCTCAGCCATCGCTTCCGCATCCACAATAGCTTTGCCCTGAAATCGTACAGGCTTGAATCTCATTCCGCCTGAAAGCATGCTTTCCTTGTACCGGGTGATCACATTCAGGAATGACGCAGAAGACTTGAAACGTATGCTGGACATTCGTGCATCATAACCAGGCTCCTCGGTCTCCGTAAGCACATATTCGAGCTGGATAAATGGGTCTTCAAGCTGATATTCGCGGCCTAAACGGCGTTCCAGATATTCTTGAAACGTCGTCTGCAACATGTTCTCCTCGCCAAGCTCTGGCAATACCGTAGATACGTAGCTGTTAAACATAGGGTTCGGTGAAAAAAGAACCATCTGATCCGCTTGCAGATGCTCGCGGTATTTATAGAGAAGATAAGCGACTCGCTGGAGAGCGGCAGAGGTTTTGCCACTACCTGCTGCGCCCTGTACAATCAACATGCGCGTCCTGTCATTACGAATGATCCGGTTTTGTTCCTTCTGGATCGTTGCAACAATACTCTTCATCTGCGCATCGGACGTTCGGCTGAGCACAGCCTGAAGCAGCTGATCTCCAATCGTTACCCCTGTATCAAACATAAAGCGGATACGTCCATCTCGAATTACGAATTGCCGCTTCATCTCAATCTCTCCGCTAATCTCGCCACTTGGCGTACGATACGAGATCGGCCCCGGTGCCCCATCATAATACAAATTAGAAATGGGTGCACGCCAGTCATAGATCAGGAAGGATTCTTCCTTCTCATCCAGCAGGGATGCAATACCCAAATAGATGCGTTCCGCATCCAGGTATCCGTCCTCCTTAAAATCTATCCGGCCAAAATAAGGTGAATGATGTAGACGTTTCATTTTATCCAGTGCAGCTGCTGTATTCAGATGACTTCGTTCACGGTCTGACAAGACCTGTGATTGTTGCCTCATGCTCGTTGATGTCTCCCCGACATCATCGGCTTCACTGAAGTTCATCGTCACTTCATCCCAGAAGTCTTTACGCATCCCAACTACTTCGTCCCGAAAGGAGCCCACCTCTTCTTCCAATGTAGCGATTTTGCGCTCAATCTGATCGGTAACGGTGTTTACCCGCTCCTGTTCTTTATCCCACTGTTGCTCTGTACTCATAAGTTGTGCGCCTCTCTTTCCCCGGATTGTGTCTTCGAATATCCATTTGACAAGCCCGAAAAGGCAATGGTATAATTATTAGAAAGTAAACATTTTAAATTTATGTTAATTAATTCTAATTCCTGAAAACCATTTTATATTCTACCAGTGACAGCGTCCCGATGCAAGCGGAGACGTTATTTGTTGTTTTAACGCTACTTCTTTAAGTCTTCAATTGTTGCCGTCCAGCGAACCAAAGCCCCGATTTGATCTTTTAATTGAAACGTGATGCCAGACGTAATTTCCGCATAAGGTGCCTGATCTATACGAAGTTGAAGGATCGTACACTCATATCGATCTCGCGGGTGAACAGCTTCCGCTAGTTCCGGTAGCAAACGAACTTTAAGTCGTATATGCAATAAACGCTGTCCTTGCACTGCAATTAACGTAGCCTTACCTGTTTCCATCATATTCATACTCGTCTGCGTGCCTTGCCAGAGAGCCAAACGAAGACAGTCTGGGCTTATAGCAATGACTTCCCCCATGCTGATCATAGCCAGATGTGGCCACTGCGTGTCAGTTACGGTCAGCAATTGCAATGCCTCATGCTGCTTGCTCTCCAGATTGCTTCCGTTAAACCATTCCATGAGTTCTACGTCCAACTGCTTTAGCTCCATCTCTTCTCCCCCCCAGTTCGTTCATAATCGTTGTCATTCTTCTCATCTTATATGTTGAATTGATAGACCAAACAACCCGGACGCTTCAGTCCGGGTTTGGTTGTTTCTTTATTGTATCTGATTTTTGCAACTAAGGCCATTTCAGCCAGTTCAGCATACTATCATGTGACTCTTTGTCTTCAGTTGAAGTGTGTACATGGTCTGCGAGCCGGTTCAGCCGTTCCAGCTGATATCCGTAATCATATATAGCCGCGGCCACAATCGATAACCTTAACATGCCGTCCTTATCAACATCGAACTGGGAAATGGCCTGTTCCATAAAATGATCGTTTTCCGTTACAAACTGTGCAGCCTCTTCACCGTTCGGTTTTAATTTGTCTTCGAATTTGAGCAAGGCATGTTCATGGAATTTAATGACCCGTTCGAGATGGGAATCAAAAAACAGATCCATTTCCGGTGTTCGCTGTGCCTGAAAGTAGTGACGTTCTACAGAATCCAGTACATCGTATCCCTTTTGCAGACTTAACAGCATTTGTTTGTATACGACCATCTGACGGGTTTCACTGAATTTGGCACGCTTCATCTTTTTCTGCTCTTCTTCGAACAGATGATATTTGTCTGATAAAGATTTGATTGACCCGCCAAGATTGCTTTTCTCTTCCCGAAAAATAACCTCTTTAATCTCATCCGAGATCGATGTTCGAAGCAGCAATGACATCCCGTTAAACACACTTTGGATCTGCTTTACAAATTGTACCTTTGGTTTAGGAGGAAACACCGAGATGTTAATCAGGAAGGCCGATATAATGCCCACAAGCGTTAACAA
Organism: Paenibacillus amylolyticus; assembly: GCF_051136285.1. GTDB lineage: Bacteria > Bacillota > Bacilli > Paenibacillales > Paenibacillaceae > Paenibacillus > Paenibacillus amylolyticus_F. The sequence continues at coordinate 1,363,938 of NZ_CP194938.1, forward strand.
GAAGCGATTCAGTGCAAAATGCCAATCTCCCGAGGCTTCCATAATGGATACCACCGTAACCAGTGTCAGCCCTACCGTTTCACCCATATTTAATTTAAGACAAATCATAATAACCAGCACAATAATTAACCCTACGGCGATAGGTTCATTGGACAGCACCATGCCCCCTAGCAAAGCTACAATCGCACCCAGCGTTGTCGTCTGCAACTGATCGAGGAAATACTTCCACGAACGATAGATGGAAGGCTGCATGGCAAATATCGCTGCGATGGCGGCAGGCACAGGAGATTGCGGGTTCAGGAACAAACTGCTCAGAAATAAAGCCAGCGTGACCGCTATACCTGTCTTAAGTACACGTGCCCCAAATGACATGGCATCCCCCTCCTACTACCCGACATGTTCGTTTACATTTGATGATAATCATGTTCATTATTACCCCATATTTCTATTTTGGCCCGAATAAGTTCAGGAGAACGATTTATTGTACCATGAGCACTCGCGCCTTTGCTATTCCCAGTTTCAAAATGCACAACAGAACACAATGAAAAAACTTCATCCTTTCAGCACCTTCTGAGCATAACTTAACCCAAAACAGGCAAAAGGATGAAGCGGATTCAACAAATATGAAAACAAACTTTTCAGCGTCTGGCCCTAGTCACTTAGCGAGTGATCCCCAAACCGATTCTAACGATCCGTACCTGCCCATTCCTGCTTGAACTGCTCCACAAACTGCACCATATAATCATGCCGCTGCTGGGCCAGTTCCTTGCCATAGGACGTGTTCATCAGATCCTTAAGCTTGAATAACTTCTCGTAAAAATGATTGATCGTTGTGCTGCGCCCATTCCGATATTCCTCCCGAGTCATCTGTTCCCTCGGCGGTAAGGAAGGGTCGTACATTTCACGGCCTCGGGCTCCCGAGAATGCAAACGTACGGGCAATGCCGATCGCTCCAAGTGCATCAAGCCGGTCTGCATCCTGCACGACCTGGGCTTCCAGCGAGCCAACCGAATCTCTTTGACCACCCGCATACGATATCGTGCTGATGATGTTCACTACTGACTCACGAGTGGCCGACTTCAGGGGCTGAGTATCCAGCCAAGCATGCAGCTTCGCCATACCGGCCTCCAGACTGTCATTCAACTTCTCATCCGGTACGTCATGCAGCAACGCAGCCAGCTCACATACGAATGGGTCCGCTCCCATGTGCTGAGCCAGTGTGACCGCCAAGGCAGTGACACGCTCAATATGTGACCAGTCATGCCCGTCGGAATGTCTGGATGCTTCTTCCTTCACAAAAGCACAAGCCGCACGCAGAATGGTTTCATTAGTGGATGAATCTAATGTCATCAGGATTCTCCGCCTTCACGAGCTTGTTCACGCGGTACACGTCTTGCCACACCTGTCTTGATTGCCGCTTCAATAACACGACTGCGCATCGATTTGACAATCTTATCATTAAATACACTTGGGATAATGTAATAACGTGTACGCTCTTCATCCGAGATGGACGAGGCGATCGCCTGAGCAGCAGCCAGTTTCATCTCTTCATTAATTTCCGTTGCCCGGCAATCCAATACAGCTCTGAACATACCTGGGAAACAAAGCACGTTATTAATCTGATTCGGATAATCCGAACGTCCTGTCGCCATCACGGCAACGATATCTTCGACAAGTGCAGGCATAATCTCAGGTACGGGATTAGCCATCGCAAATACGATTGGATTGTCCGCCATCGTCTGCACATCCTCGCGAGTCAACAAATTGCCTCGCGATAAACCAATGAATACATCGGCATCCCGAATAACTTCTTGCAAGGAACCCGTCTCCAGATCGGGATTGGTTCGAGCGGCATATTCCGTCCAGACATCACTATCATACGAATTCGTGCGTACGATCGCTCCGTCCCGATCCACACCGATCAACCGCTTCGCACCTGCAGATAAAAGTATATTACTGCAAGCTACACCGGCTGCACCGATACCACACACGACAATTTTCACCTCATCGATAGACTTGCCAACGAGTTTGAGCGCATTGATCAGACCTGCATACAGTACAACGGCTGTACCATGCTGGTCATCGTGAAATACCGGAATATCGAGCTCTTCATTTAACCGGCGTTCGATCTCAAAACAGCGCGGTGAAGAGATATCCTCCAGATTAATGCCGCCAAACGCAGGTGATATCGCTTTCACTGTGCGAATGATCTCTTCTGTATCCTGTGTATCCAGGCAGATCGGGAACGCATCTACACCCGCAAACTGTTTGAACAGCATCGCTTTACCTTCCATGACCGGCATGGCCGCACGCGGACCAATATTGCCAAGTCCCAACACTGCACTACCATCAGAAACCACTGCCACGGTATTCCGTTTGATCGTTAATGAAAAAGCTTTGCCCGGTTCCTCCGATATGGCGGAACATACTCTAGCTACGTCCGGTGTGTACACACGGGAAAGGTCTTCCCGGTTATGAATCGGCGTCTTCGGTGTGACTTCAATTTTGCCGCCCAGATGCAGCAAAAAAGTACGATCCGATACGTTAATGATAGACACGCCTTTAAGCTGGCGTACCGCTTCTATAATTTTGCTGTTATCCTGCGAATCGGTGACCGCGACAGTCAAGTCACGCACACTGACATCCTGATTGGTCGAAATGACGTCAATGGCAATGATGTCTCCCCCAGCTTCCGAGATGGCCGAAGCCACTTCGCCAAACTTGATATCTTTCGTTGTCATTTCCAGCCGAATAATAATGCTGTTGCCGTCCAGATTTCTCTGATTCATTTCAATTCCTCCCAGACAATGAAAGTCTTAAGTTGACAAGTTACGTGTTTGTCTTCGCTACGTGGACACGATTATCCTTTATATTGTCCAAAAAAAGCCCATAAGCCCCATATAAGACAAAATAAAAAAGATTGCCTTAATGCCTATTTGAAGGCCCTAGACAATCTTTTTTAATATTTCTCTATGTGCAAGATTCGTTCGTTCTGCGGATCATTGGATGTATATTCTGAACCTACTTGCGATTTGCTGTTCTGCGCAGTACACGAATATCGTACGGTTGCAAGCTCAAGCTCGCTTCAACCGATTCGCCGCTAAGCACATCTGTGTAAGCATGACGATCCAGTTGAATCTGTTTCTCGTTCTCCGTATAGTTCTGAACGAATACATAATCGGAATCACCGTCTGTACGTACATGTGCTGTCGTTCCTGCAGCAAGGTCTGACTTAAGTCCACGCTCCAGATCCAGTTCTGCAATCAGTTTGCCGTAGAAGTCATCATAGAACGGTGCTTTCATCCGTGCAGCCATATAATAAGCTTTACCGGAACCAATCTCGTTCACAGTCAACGCTGGACGTCCTGCATAGAAATCAGAACGATACACGGCAAGAGATTTTGCACCTTCAAGATGAATCAGATCACAAAGCTCAATTGCATCATACTCCATAGCAAGTCCAAGTTCGTTGCCCTGCGCTGGAATAATTCCGTTCAATTCGCGGTCATGCAGTCCGTCGATTTCCTCAGACCAGATGCCGAGCGTTTTACGCAGAGGACCAGGGAATCCACCCAGGAAACACAGATCGTTCTCGTTCACAATGCCGGACCAGTAGGTGGCAACAAATGTGCCGCCCTGTTCCACGAATTTTTCAATACGCTCTCCCACACCTTCACGAACGAGGTACAGCATGGGTGCCACCAGCACTTTGTATTTGGAAAGATCAGCTTCCATGTCGATGACATCTACAGCTACCCCTTTTTTCCAGAACGCTTCATAGTGAGCTTCCACAGTCTGCTCATATCTCACCCCGATGTTACGCGGTCCCTGTGAGTCGTTCACGGCCCAGCGGTTCTCCCAATCAAAGATAATCGCAACTTCAGCCGGAACGGTAGTCCCCACAATATCCTCCATGCTTTGCAGTGCATGACCTACATCCGTCACATCCTGGAACACACGGGTATACTCAGTTCCCACATGGTCTACTACCGCACCGTGCAGCTTCTCGCTTGAACCGCGGCTTTTTCTCCATTGGAAATACTGTACACTATCTGATCCATGAGCTACCGCCTGCAAAGAAGACAACAAGTGCATACCAGGACGCTTTAATTTACTTACATCCTGCCAGTTTGTAGAGCTTGGTGTGCTCTCCATCAGCAAGAATGGCTGTCCACCTTTGATCGAACGCACAATATCATGCATCATCGCAATCCGGGACGCCTGTTTTGCATCGTCCTCTGCATCATGCCATGTCGGATAGCTGTCCCAGGAGAGGAAATCAAGAATATCCGCGAACTTCCAATAGTTCAAGCCTCCATAAAACTCCATCAAATTCGTCGTTACCGGCAAATTGGGATTTTTGGCCTTGAGTGGTTTTGTCTCATGTACGATAAAATCAGCGGTCTGATCCGTCACGAAACGGCGCCAGTCCAGATTCATGGCATGAACCTGAGTTTCACCATGTGGTGCCGGAGACTCCACTTGACTCCAATCCGTCACCGTATGACTCCAGAACGTTGTCCACCATGAGTGATTCAGCTCATCCAATGTTTTGTACTTGTTCTGAACCCAGCTTCGGAAGGCTTCCTGGCAGTAATCGCAGTGACAGTCTCCACCAAACTCATTGGAGATATGCCATCCAATGACAGCCGGGTGATCCGAGTAACGCTCTGCCAGCTTGCTGTTTATCGCAGTTACTTTTTCCCGGTAAACCGGAGAGGTGTAACAATGGTTATGGCGGAAGCCATGCAGGTTACGAACCCGCTTCTCGGAGACCCGCAGCACTTCAGGATACTTTGCCGACATCCAGGCAGGTCTGGCGCCGCTTGGCGTTGCCAGAAAGGCATAAATTCCGTTCGCCGCGAAACGATCCAACACCTGATCCAGCCATTCAAACGTATAGACACCTTCCTCCGGCTCAAGCGATACCCATGAGAAAATACCGATGGACATCACATTACACTTCGCCAGTTTCATCAACCGAATGTCTTCTTCAAGCACCTCTGGATAACGAAGCCATTGCTCCGGATTATAGTCAGCACCATGTAACATGTGTGGGGCTTTGGAACTTACAGGTGGAAATTTGTATGTCATTATGAAAACTCCCTTGCTGTTGTATTACGATTATTTTGCTTTTGCATGCCTTCTTAAACGAGGGATGTGGCATTCAGCTCTTGCCCTGCCGTTAACGCCTTGAATGATTCGAGCTTGCGTCCTTTAAAATCAAACATCGTCAGATTTCCCCAGTTATTCGGGTGTCCTACAGACCACTCTTCTTTACTCGGAATCCACGCAGGCTCCCAATAATAGAATCCATGTCCCAAACCACCAGGAACTTCACGGATAATCTGTAACATATCCTGCAAGTATTGGGTCTGTCCTTCAATACTTGCCGGATAACCAGGCAGCAACATGTCCTCCTGATTCATGATCCACTCGATGCCTCCTGGCTGTTCAAGCGTCCACGGATATGCGGTTTCAACTACGTTGATTGGTTTGCCATAGCGCTTGGCCAGATCATTCAGGTTGTCACGCAAGGCTTCCAGTGTTCCATGCCACCAAGGGTAATAAGATAGACCGATAACGTCAAATTCTACGCCTAACGCTTCAAAACGATCATAGAATTTGCGGCTTTCGGCGTTGTCACCACCACGGTCAATATGAATCATAATCTGAATCGAAGGATCCACTGATTTTACCGCTGCAATACCATACTTCACAAGCCCTGCAAAACGTTGCCACTGCTCGTCGGTATCATGCTCTTCACCGCTGACACGCCCATCATCCCACAACATGCCTGGTGTAATCTCATTACCAATCTGAACCATATCCGGCAAAGCGTCGTGTTCCTTCAAAGTGCGAAGCACATCCGCTGTATACGTGCACACAGCTAGTTTGAGTTGCTCGTAGGGCAAGTGCTCCCACGCTTTCGGTTTCCACTGATTGGCTGGATCAGCCCAGCGGTCCGAATAATGAAAATCAAGCAGGAACTGTAATCCCTGTGCCTTGATTCGTTTGGCTACTTCTAAAGTGCGCTCCAGATTACAGAATCCACCGACAGGATCATTCCAGATGCGAAGCCTTATCGCATTTGTATCATTCATCTTGAGAATGGTCAGCAAATCTTCCTCTTTGCCGTGCTCATCCTGATATGTGCCCCCATGCTGTTCAATCTCGTCCATAAATGATACATCCATGCCAAGAATGAATGGTTGATTGGTTGATTGATTCAAAATATCAGCCTCCAGTGATTAGGGATTGGGGCTCAGCCTTTTACTGAGCCCAGTGTCATACCTTTTACAAAGAAACGTTGAAGGAATGGATACACAATTAGAATTGGCGCACTTCCGATGAAGATTTGAGCTGCACGCACCGTCGTTTGCGAAATCGTTGCCATTTCCTGCGGATTCATCGCCATTGTACTCATATCACGTTTGATAATGACCGTCTGCATGAAGGTGGCCAAGGGATAATCTTTCGCATTGTTCATGTACAAGAGACCGTCAAACCAGGAGTTCCAGTGAAACACCATGCTGAACAGTGCAATCGTTGCAATGGACGGCATGGATATCGGCAGGAAGATGCTGAACAAGGTTCTGAAATGATTAGCTCCATCGATCAGCGCCGCCTCTTCCAGTTCTTTCGGAATGCCGCGGAAGAAATTAAGCATCAGGATGACCAGGAACGTATTGACTGCACCCGGAAGTACAAGCACCCAGAAGGAATCCATCAGACCAATCTTTTGAATAACCATGTAGAACGGTACCAAACCGCCGTTGAAAATCATGCTGAATACAAAAATCCAGGAGTATACCGTTCTGCCTTTGAACTCACTATTTTCCTTGGACAGCGGATATGCCGCGAGGAAAGTAATCAGGAGTGTAATGCCTGTACCAATGACGGTACGGAGTAGTGAAATCCAGAGTGAGTTCAGGAAAATCGGATTATTCATTGTTTTTTTATAGGCTTCGAGGGAAAACCCTACCGGCCAGAGACTGACCAGATTTGCATCTGCTGCAGCCTTGTTACTGAACGATACAGCTAGTACGTGAATCATTGGCACAATACACATGATAGCAATCAGAATAAGAAAACTGATATTGATGACATTGAAAATGCGATATGATGGTGATTTATGATACATCGTAGTCCCTTCCTTCTCTGTTCATTCGATTAGAATATGCGGTATCCGGCGTATTTCTTAGCCAGGCTGTAGGATACGAGAATTAGAACCATACTGATCACGGATTTGAACAATCCGATCGCAGTTGCAAAACCCATCTCTCCATTTTCCAGCGCCGAGCGATATACGAATGTATCGATGATGTCTCCTGATTGATATACGAGCGGATTGTACAAGTTGAAAATCTGATCGAATCCAGCGTTGAGTACGTTACCCAAAGCCAATGTTCCAACGACCATCAACATCGGTACAAGTGACGGAATCGTAATGTGAAGTGTTTGCTTCCAGCGGTTTGCTCCGTCGATCTCTGCCGCTTCATACAGCGCCGGGTTAATGCCGGCTAGGGCAGCCAGGAAAACAATCATGTTATAACCGAATTCCTTCCACACATCCGTCACAATGATCGTTGGTCGGAACAAGCCGTTATCTCCAAGGAAGAAGTATGGTCCAAGGCCAAATGTGCCGAGCACTCGGTTCACAAGCCCTCCCGTTGACAACAGATCAAGCAGAATCCCGCCCAGGATAACCCAGGACAAGAAGTGAGGCAGATATACCAACGTCTGGATCGTACGCTGAATGGCCATCTTGCGAACCTCATTCAACAAAATAGCGAACACAAACGGGACAAACAAATTAAAAATCAGCTTGAGTACCGCGATGATCAGGGTGTTCCAGATAACCTGCAAACTATCATCACGTTCAAATAAATATCTAAAGTTATCAAGCCCGACCCAATCCGAGCCGCTGATGCCCATCCATGGTTTGTAGTCCTGGAATGCCATAACAATTCCGCCCATAGGCACATAACTGAAAATAATCAGAAAGATGATGGCTGGCAGCAGCATTACGTGGAATGGCCAAGTTCGTTTTAAAGTTCTCATGATTGCTCCCCCTGTAATTCTTCCTACTCAAGTACTCCTGAGTGGCTCTATAGGCAAATTATATCAACCTTCCAGCACCCCCAAACAGCGCATAAAAGCAATATAAATGGCACAAAAGCAACTACTTTGGACATGTACCGGGAGGAGGGACTCCTGACGCAGTTTGGCCACGGATTTACAGGTTTTTTTACGCATTCAGCAACGTTAAAAATAAAAAAGGGGCTGTCCCATAAGTCATAAAAAGACTCGGGATAGCCCCAGTTTTCAAATTTACACAACAAAAAGAAGCCTTTCCTTGGTAAAATGGAAGTGTCGAGCAACCACTTTAAGGAGGGCTTCTTTTGTACATTCAATATACCATGGATCAACTGTTCTTGCCAATGGATTTGGAGACAGATATCCCCGAAAATCATCTTGTGCGTGTCGTGAATGACGCAGTTAACCGCCTGAGCGACTCCATTTTCAACGCCGCATATCCTGGTGGTGGCCGCCACAGCTATCATCCCAAAATGCTCACTAAAATCATCATCTACGCCTACACCCAGCGCATCTATTCTTCCCGGCAAATCGCCAAGGCGGTTCGCGAAAATATCATGTTCATGTGGCTCGCCGCACGCCAAAAACCAGATTTCCGTACCATCAATCGCTTTCGTTCCGAGCGGATGAAAGCAGTGCTCGAAACCGTGTTTACCCATGTGCTGGAGCTGTTGGTTCAGGAGCAATACGTATCCTTGGATCACTATTTTTTGGACGGAACCAAGCTCGAAGCGAATGCGAATCGCTATACCTTTGTGTGGAAAAAAGCCGTCGTCAAGCACCAGGCCAAGCTGCAAGAAAAAGTACATACCTTGTTTCAAGCCATCGAAGAGGCAGAAAACGAAGAGGATGCCGTCCATACCGGGGCCGACCTGCCTGAACTTGGTGAAACCTCGGCGCTCACGGCGGAAAAGCTGGAGCAAGCCGTGAAGCACTTAGAAGAAAAACTCAGCGAAAAACCCAAGGACAAAACCCTCAAAAAAGCGGTGCGCCAGTTGCGGAAGGACTTGCTGCCCCGGTTGCAAAAATATGAGCATCAGCTTCAAACTGTTGGCGAGCGAAACAGCTACAGCAAAACCGACTCGGATGCGACGTTCATGCGAATGAAAGAAGATCACATGCGAAATGGTCAATTGAAGCCTGGATACAATGTACAGATCGGAACAGAAAATCAGTTTGTTTTAGGCTACAGCGTCCACCAGCGGCCTACGGATACCAAATGTCTGAAGCCCCATCTGGATCATCTGGAAAAAATGCTAGGCCAGAAACCCAAGACCGTCATTGCCGATGCGGGGTATGGTAGTGAGGAAAATTACAGTTATCTGGAGGAAAAAACATTCAGGGTATCGTGAAGTACGGGACATACCATAAGGAAAAAACAAGGACTTTTCAGCGAGCTATGGGTAAAGTAGACAACTGGAGTTACAACGAAACGTCAGATACGTGGACCTGTGCGGCTGGACAAACATTACATTTTCGCGTGGAACGTCAGACAGTGACAGAGAGCGGCTACCCGATTCGCACCCGTCATTACCTGAGCGAAGATTGTAGCCAGTGCCCCATGAAATCGATATGCACCAGGGCCCAAGGAGATCGGGAAATTGCCATAAGCCTGACCTACCTGCGGCAAAAAAACGAGATGCGAGAACGCCTGCGCAGCGAGGAAGGATATCGTCTTTCCGTTCGGCGCATGATCGAGCCTGAAAGTGTGTTTGGACAAATGAAAAACAATCGGGGATTCCGAAGATTCCTGCTTCGCGGCTTGCAAAAAGTAAGCCTGGAGGTCGGGTGGCTTTGCCTTGCCCATAATCTGCTCAAAAAAGCGACAATGGCGGAAAAACGTAAACGAGACCAATCAGGATGAACCTCTGCTTGGTCTCGTTTGGACGTATCGGTGTTCCTTCTCTTCACCGATGTTCTTTTTTAAAGGCTTTTGAGACAGCCCCCTCTCTTACTTTTCTCTTTTCACTTGCGTAAATCGGATTATTTTTTCACGCCGTCATACCACGTGTTAACTTCTTGCGTGATTTGATCGCCGCCACCGGATTTCCAAGTTTGAATAAAAGTATCAAACGAGTCTACCGGGCTCTTGCCATAGATAATTTCATTAAACGTTTGGTTCTCGATTTTGTTAAGGTAGTCGAGTTTGGATTTCATTGTTTTTGTTGTAGGGCCTGTGAACATGTTTTTGAACGAGATATCTTTCTGTTCCAGCAACACTTTTGCCGCTGCAGGTGTCTCTTTACCATAGTTCGCAGCAACATCTTTTTCCAGCTTGGTTTCCGGCTCTTTGCCATTGGCCAAATTCATCAAAGCTTTCATCTGTGCGTCTGGAATACGGGCACCATCACGCACGAGCAAATAACGTACGACGTTGACATGTCCGCCATCAATGTCTTCATAGCGTTTTTGTTTTCCGTTTGCATCTAATTGATAGTCATAGCCTGCAAAAAGACCGTTGTCATATTCACTTCCTGGTTTCGGATCTGCATAATTATCAAACAGATAGTTTTGATACGTAAAGAAGGCTTCTGGGTGAGCCATATCTTTCTTGATCAAAGTAACACCATTGACAAATGCTGTACCATGACGCATCGCTTTGCCATCAGGACCACTTGGAATCTCAATTGGTTTCCAAACTGCACCTGGGACATTTTTCACCGTATCGTTCAGTGGCCATCCGCTCATCCAGTAAGGACCTGGAATAATGCCGGCCGTACCTGCAACTGCCGGTTCTGCCGTTTTGTTTTCATCCCACAGCGCTGCTTCCTGAGGAATATAACCTTTTGTCAGCCATTCATTCAGCTTCGTCAAACCTTGTTTCATACCTGGATTAATAGAACCATACTCCAGCTTGCCATCTGCACCTACATTCCATTGTTGCGGTAATGTACCATATGCGCCGAAGATCCAGGATGGATCGCCCATCCAGGTGTTCATGGACTTCTTGAAACCAATGCTGAGCGGTGTTACTTTGTCTGGAGCCAATCCATCCGGATTTTTATTTTTGAACGCTTCCATTACGGCTTCCAGCTCGTCAATGGTTTTTGGCGCTTTCATATTCAGCTTGTCCAGCCAGTCTTGACGAATCCAGAGCAAGTAATCGTTGTTGTACGCGTAATCCAGTACGGGAATACCCATTTTTTTACCGTCACGGCTGTATTGATTCCATACGTTTGGATCTTGCTCCATTGCTTTTTTCCATGTGTCTGAAGCATATTTATCAAACAACGGTCCAACTTCCTGATACATACCAGAGTCAATCAAATCTTGAGCAACCAGATTGTCCGGTTGTCCAATCGTAACGATATCAGGCATTTCCTGACCAGAGGACATCGCCAAACGAAGTTTGGTTGCAAATGCACTGTTTGTATCGGTTACAGACCAAAGGGATTTAATATCAATACCGAATTTGTCCTTCGCCCATTTGGTAGCGACGTTATTTTCCATCGATTCGCCATTTTTGAATTTCAGTTCCGGGTCAATTCCCCATGCGGTTGTGATCGTCACTGCCGGGTCATACTTTTCCTTGTATTCATTTTGAGCTCCCGTGGAGCTTGGTGTTGCACTCTCTTTGCTTTCATTGCCGCCCGAACATCCTGCAAGCACGACAGTCAGACACAGCGTTGTAGCGAGAAGCGACAAGAATCTCTTTTTCGTTGATTGCGCTCTCATGTTGTTCCCCCTTAAATCGTTTTGGTTACCCTTTCATTATAGGACGGGTCAGGTACATCAGCCTATGATACGAAATCAAGATTTCTGCACCTTTACCAACCTATATGCTCGAATCATGTTGTATTTATGTCTGATCGCGGAATTCATTTGGTGTTAACCCATAATGTTTTTTGAACATTTTGCTGAAATATTGCGGATTTTGATACCCCAGTTCACTCGTAATCTCATATATTTTTTTATTTGTGTTTTTGAGCAGATACAACGCACGTTCCATACGCATACGAATCATATAATCTCCCAGCCCCTCGCCTGTCTCGGCTTTGTATATCTTCGAAAGGTATACCGGATGTAAGTAGACTTTATCCGCGATCATCTTCACGGAGAGATCCTGCCCGGTGTCTCTGGTTACCAGTTCCTGTACTTGTTTAATGACATGTCTGCGGCTTTGTGCACCTTCCTGGTCTGACAGTTCCTCCTGCAGCTTCGCCAGCATGTCCATCGCCCAGCGCCGCAACTTCTCTGGAGATTGGATTAACTGATGAGCCAGTAACAGGTCAAACCCCGCATGATCAATCTCATGAACCAAGTGACCCTGTTTGTGGGCGATGTACATAAAAGCATTGGTAACCGACAAGTACATCTCGTACACATGTTCTCTGGATAAACAAACCCGCTCCGCCGCATCAAATACAGCATTCAACTTTGCGGCTGCTGCCTCCCATTGTTTGGTCTCCAGCAGCTGAGGCAATACCGGTGGTTTGTATAACTCGTCAAGAGCCTGAGCAGCATCATTGTCAGGACGCTTGTTTATCGTATTTTCCATATCGATATAGATGATTTTATGCTCTTCCGGTCCCGAGAGAATAAGAGATCCCAGACTTTTTCGATACATGTTCGTGAGTTCATGAAAAGGAAATGGCGGGGTCACAACGACGGACAAATCCCCTTGAAGGTAACGCACTACATGCTCCCGGAAAGTCTGAGCCGCATCTCGCATGGTGTTATTCCCTACCGGAGATACCCCTTCCATATCCCGGTTCTGCAAAAACATAACCAAACAATCATGAGGCCCGCGGCTGAACCAGACATGGTATGTCTCTCCTAGCACTTCCTCAGCGATATTCCCCACAGCAAAATCCATCAGATCAAGCGATTGATCATCCATAGTCGTAAAACGTCCGGTAAGCCGAATCAACATCATCACCGCAGGCTGCTCCGGCTCCATATGAAGCTCATATTGTTCTAACTGCTCCCGCACAGCTTTCGATGAAATCTCTCGACCAAGCAACAAATCATGCATAAGATTCTCTCTTAAAATTTTGTAATCCGATTTACGACTGTATAGCAGACGATGATACTTGTCGAACTCATCCCACTCATCCCGCAGTGAGGTAATCGCCGCTGAAACCGAATGCATCAACTCATCATCATTAACTGGCTTCAAAATGTAATCAGAAGCCTGCAATTGAATCGCTTTTTTGGCGTACTCAAAGTCACTGTGACCTGTCAGCAGAATACAGCGTACATGAGGCCAGCGCAGGTTCACTTCCGCAATCAGCTCAAGACCTGTCATACCGGGCATCCGAATGTCTGTAACAACGATGTCCACAGCATTTTCCTCGATGATTTCCAGTGCTTCCTTGCCCGATGCTGCACGCAGCACCGTCGAGACTCCAAGCTCCCCCCAAGGAATCGTTAACTCCAAACTTTCCGTTACATACGTTTCATCATCAACAAGTAATATATCGATCAATTGAGTCACTCCCTAGTCCACTTCTATTCACTATTCACTCTTCGTTATTCAGCAGAGGTTGTTGTTCCACTGGCCATGACAAGATCACACATACTCCACCAAGCTCCGATGCTGTGATTTGAATGCCGCCCTTCCCTCCATACCTGAGTTGAAGCCTCTGATTCACGTTCCATAATCCACAGCCCATCTCCTGATCCATCGCCCCTGCAAGTTTGATCAGGAGCGCTTCACGTTCTTCCTGTGTCATGCCTTTCCCATCATCTTCAACCATCAAAAACATGGTGCCGTCCCGTTGTTCACCGGAGACTCGGATCTCACCCGCTTCGGCGTCTGCTTCAATCCCATGGATAACTGCATTTTCGACCAAAGGCTGTACGATCAGCGGCGGCACTTCAATTCGCAGCATCTCTTCCGGTAGATCCAAGGTGTAATGAATACGTTCCATACGCATACGTTGAATTTCCAGATAATTGGTTACAAATTCAATCTCTTCCGACAACGGAACAACATCCCGTTCCTGTCTTGTTGTATACCTGTAATATCTTGACAGATTGTGAGACATGGCTACAACGGCATCCACCCGTTTCAGCTTCGCCATACTCGTAATAAACGAGAAACAGTTATAGAAGAAATGCGGGTTAATCTGTGACTGCAGCTGCTTTAAGCGCGCTTCCCGAACATGGATCTGTTCGAGATATACATGCTCAAACAATTGCTGAATCTTTTCCACCATTGAATTAAAACGTTCGGACAGAAAGCTGAATTCATTACGGCCTTTTGGCTCAATACGAACCGAGTAATCTTCTTGCTTCAAGCGCTGGAAACCACGGATCAGTTGTTTCACCGGCACTTGAACCTGAACATATAACAGATACGCAGCAATGCAGCTCATCAGCAACAGACAAATCATCGCAGAATAAAACAGGAGGTTTGACTGGTGAATCGGTTTCAAAATATCCGATAGCGGCATATAATCCACCAGATACCAGCCGGTTGTACTTGATTTCACAGAATTGACCATATACGGCTCATTCCCAATGACGATCGTGCGATTTTCCACGTCTTGCAGTGCACGGCTAGATAATTCCTTGATCAACTGATTGGTCAACGTGTGATCTGATGTCCGATTATAGATTACCCCTGTTTCTTCACGAAAATAGAACGGGTCATGTCTGCCGTCGCCTTTGAATTTATCCAGCATATCCCGAATATTATCACTGTCAAATTCGAGCTTGATGATCGTTTCTGCATTCTCGGCAGGATTCTCGATCCCATAAGGAGATACGGTGATCCAGCTGAACTTGAAGCGATCATTTTGCCCATCCTTAATTTTGTGCACATCCCAGCCAGAAATGAGACTTTCTTTTAAAGCCTGCTTGTCGTAAGTACGAGCATCCCGTTCCGAGATCACCCTGCCTAGCGATGGAGAATACAGATATAATTTGGTCTCCCAATTAGACGAGCTTTCCTGAATGCTCAGCTTGTTCTGAATGCGCTTGACGAGATTGATTGCATCCAGATCAAAATAACGACTCTCTGCAAATATACGCCGAAAGCTCGTAATATCCGGGTCATGAATCAGCAGGTTAGGCCAAGAAGATAATAACTCAATATTGGTGTTGACCTGGTTCTGGAAAAATTCAAGTTGATTGCTGTTTGAACGATTCAGTTCAGCCCTTAGTACGGCCGTTGTTTTATGATTAGAATACCAATACAGGAGCACAACGGGAATAAGCATGATCAGAATTAAAATGACCATCTTGGAAAACAAATTTGTCCGGTATGACATAGAAGTTTCATCTCGCTTCTCTTGATTTTCTAATTTCTATAGAAGTTGAACTAACGATTTTACACAGTCCACTCCGATGACAGAATAACCTTCCAATCGCTGTTATCCCCGGATTTTTTGGATTCCCTTTTCCAAAGGGGGAAAATCCGGGGATAAGCGTATGCTTCCGATGCAGCTTTCTTGCAGAAAGCTTTTAGGCGAGCGCTTCGCTTTTTCAGTTTTTTTCCGTCCTCTCCGTTTACGTGTAAAAAAATCAACTTATATAGTGACATTAATTGTAGTCAAGTCTGCTGTAAATACAATCTATTTCTTGCACATGAAAATAAATAGAGTGTGCCACTATTCATCGTAAGCGTTATGAACTCGACGGGAAAGGAGATAAAAGCAATTTTTCAGCACTAAATTCAACTTCTCCATACGAAAAAACCGGCAATAGCCGGTTCTGTTCGTACGCAAAGACTCCCTTTTACTTTTTCTTTTGCATGTGATGCATTATATTTTATGTACTTGGATCTAAAGTCTGTTTAACACATATTAAGGAATGTCGTAATCAAAAATTGTATCTGTCCCATCCACCGCCACATCTAGTACGATACCCTTCAAGTTTCCACTCACTTCCAGCGGGCATTTCGCCACACCTGAGAATTCAAGTTTCCCTGTAAAAGTTGTCCTGGGCTTGATCTGAATGGATTCCGCCTGTAACTGAACCGACTTTAAGGAATTGGACAGCGGGTCATCCTGATTGTGATAACTTTCAGCCAGATCAGGCTTAATCATAGCCGCGACCGCTGAACTGCTATAATTTTTCAGCGTCAATTTGCAAGTGGCAAAAGCTTGCCCATTCGACGACACATCATAGGTGCACGAGCTATCATTCTGCATATAAGATAAGCTATTCACACCCGTGGCTTCCCATTTCACGACATACATTAGCTTGTCCGTCATATATGAATAGCTGAATATGATGATCAGAACACCCATCCACAACGTTTTTGCCAAGAGTGGAAACTTGCACATGATCTCCTTGCGTGTAAGGTAATATCCACAAGCCAACATGCCAAGTCCAAAATACATCGTGATATGTACACCACTTAAATAAGATGTCGTGTAGGGGGAAATACCGACGAATAACAATAATGAATCACCTACTGAAAAACCGAGATGATGTTTAAAGGTAAAGATGACAGCAAACAGCAATAAAGCCACTGAGAACACAAGCCTGGTTCTCGACATGCAAACACCTCCTAATCAACCCCCTGATTATATCATAATTTTCCTATTTTTGATTAACAATCCAAACACAAAAAGGAGTTACCGATTTTCACCGATAACATCCCCTTTTGCGTCCTGCCAGATGAAGTAAATTTGATGGACTACTTCGTCAGAATATTTTTTTACTTTTTAGCCAGGAATGCATCTAATTGCTCCTGTTTGGCCGCGATAATTTTATCGATGCCTGCTGCTTTCAATTTTTCCAAGTACTTCGGAATCATCTCGTTCGGGTCAACAGCACCCGAAGTCATGCCCGGCTTAAATTGTTTATTGACGTTATTTACAGCCGCAATTTCGTTTTTAACCGATTGGCTGTTAAAGGTGAACCCGAGGGCAGGAGATTTTACACCTTTGGCATTGAACTCCTTGAACTTCTCCCATTTCTGCGGATCTTCGTTATCCCACAGATAGTTCAGGAACTGGTTACCCAGTTGCCATTGTGCACCTGGATTGTAGGTACGGCTGTTTGCATCTACGCCGTCAGGCAACTTAATGATGTTCTCTTGACCTTCTACTTTTACATAGTGTTTGCCTTCAATACCGAAGTTGAGCAAGTTGTTAATTTCTTTGTCGGAGTGAAGTAAGTTAATTACTTGCATTGCTTTCTCCGGCTGTTCAGAAGAACGGGAGATCGCAAGCATCGCTCCAGAGGCATCACCAGTTGTGATCGTTGGACTTGTCATCTCAATTTGCGTGAGCGGATGTCCTACATACCCTTCTTCTTCCTTGTCTTTACCTGGCTTCATGCCATCCGTCCACATAAAGGCTTTTCCGGCTTTGGCCTGATCTTTCGGGAATACATTGGACGTTGCTGCATCACTGTTGATGTAACCCGCTTGGTACCATTTACGTGCAAGCTCGGCTGCTTCTTTGAACTCCGGTGTTTCCACCTCGTTTAGTACCGTTGTACCGCCAGCTGTCTTGGAAATCACACCCGGTACAGAAGCATCACCGAGGTAATCCCAATCCAGATTTTCCAATAGTCCGTTACCATTCGTATTGGACATGTAGAACGGTGTTACTGCAGGCTCATTTTCCTTGATCGTTTTGAGTAAAGGCTCGAGATCAGCCCATGTTTTTACGGTTGTCAGATCCAATTTGTATTTGTCAGCCAAATCCTTGCGCACCAGTACACCACGAGTGGCTGCAAGTTCCTTGTTCGTTGGTACACCATAGTTCACGCCATCCACCTGAGAACCTTCGAGGAAAGCTGGGTCCAGATTTTTCTTGATATCCTGACCGTGTGCATCCAGCAGATCATTCAGCGGCAGGAATGCGCCCTTTGCCACGTTTACCGTGTAGTTCTGCCAAGCAGCGGTGAAAATAATATCTGCCTTTTCCCCCGAGGAGATCATCAGGTTCAGCTTGTTATCCCACTGTCCCCAGTCCACCGCATTGATTTTAATCGTAGCTCCAATCTTCGGCTCCATCTTTTTATTGATTTCGGCTTCCACAAGAGCAACATCTTTCTGAGGTGTTCCCGGATAGAACAAGGAAACCTCATAAGGCTTTTCATTGTTTGTGTTCGGCGTATTGCCTTCAGCACCCGGTGTTGCTGTGTTCCCCTTGTCGGACGAGCAGCCAGCAAGCACCAGTGCCAGCGCCATGGCCGCCGCCGTCATACGTGACCAACCTTTTAATGTTTGAACCAATTGAACCCCTCCTGTTCATATGATGGACCTTTCACCGTTTAGCCCCAATTCCTAATAAACGGCAAGCTTTCTGTATATGCCCTTTCGTCTATCTTCGGTTGATCCTACTCACTCCCTAACCGGCCGGAGTTATCCTTTCACAGCACCCACTGTCAGACCTTTGATGAAGTAACGCTGGAAGAATGGATATGCCAGTACAATTGGACCAATACCAACGACAGCCATTGCCATTTGCAGCGTTTTGTTTGGCAGATTGAGAAGTCCGCCCTGAGACGAAATCTGTGAAGAAACGTTGGAGTTGGTTGTTAAATATTGAATATCGAGCAGCGTCCGGTACATAAGATACTGAAGGCTGATCGTCCGGTTATCCGAAATAAAAATCATACTAAGATACCAATCATTCCAGTAGTTCAGCGTACTGAAGAGCGCAACGGTTGCCATAACGGGCAGCGAGAGCGGCAGGACAATGCGCAAAAACGTTTTCAATTCACCTGCTCCATCAATGCGTGCTGATTCCAGAATGGATACCGGAATGGAGTTCGCAAAGAATGTGCGCATCACGAGTACAAAAAACGGTGATAACAGCAGTGGCATGATCAAGGCTAAAATAGAATTTTTCAGATCCAGCACGTTGACGTAAACCAGATACCAAGGAACAAGTCCACCATTAAACAACATCGTGAAGAAGATGAAAAAGGCGAACCAGCCGCGGTATGGCAAATCTCTCCGCGAGAGCGGATAAGCATATAGAGCGGTCAAAGCAACACTCGTGATCGTACCTACGACTGTAACTATGATGGATATGCCATACGAGTGGAGAATCTGATCCATATCTTTAAACAGGAATTCATAGGCCGTTAGGCTGAATTGCTCCGGTATAAGCTTGTAACCATTGGCGATAACGGTTGTCTCGTCCGAGAAAGAGATGGCGAAGACCAGTATGATCGGCACGATACAGGCAACGGCATAGAATAGAAACATGAAATGAATGACGGCTGCGGAACGCTTGGATACAGCTAATGGATCACGTGTTTTCAAAACTGACTTGCCTCCTCTCAAAATAATGCGTTATCTTTGTCGATCCGTCTAACGATGGTATTGGACACTAGCACCAGGACAAAACCGACAATTGCTTGATACAAACCTGCTGCAGATGACATCCCGATGTCTCCACCTATGAGGAATGTCCGATATACATACGTATCCAGTACGTTGGTTACAGGGAACAGCGCGCCTGATTCCAGCGGAACCTGATAAAACAAGCTGAAATCTGCATAAAAGATACGACCAATCTGAAGCAGTGTCATTATAACGATCAGCGGAATCAGAAAAGGAATGGTGATAAAACGAATCTGATGCCACTTGGATGCACCATCCAGCACAGCCGCTTCATAATATTCTTCATCAATGCCGACTACAGCGGCCAGATAAATGACAGCATAATAACCGATATTTTTCCATGTATTCACAAGCGGCAAGATGTACGGCCAATACTTCGGTTCAGAGTACCAGTCAATCGGCTGCCCTCCAAACATTTGCAGTATGGTGGAGTTCATAAATCCCGAGTCCTTGCCGAGGAAAGCCAAAACGAGATAACTAACTACGATCATCGATAAAAAATAAGGCAGCAACATCAGCGACTGATACAGTTTGGACATCGCTTTGTTTTTAACCTCGTTAAGCAAAATGGCCAGGCCTACACCGACCGTAAGATTGAGTGCAATAAACACGGTGTTGTATGCAAGGGTGTTTCGCGTAATCTCCCATGCATCGCTGGTGGAGAACAGGTATTTAAAGTTATCCCACCCGCTCCACGGGCTTCCCCATATTCCATCCGCGTAGTTTACATTTTTGAATGCGATCAGAACGCCGAACATCGGCATATAATTGTTTACCAGCAGAAACAGAATGCCTGGCAAAAACATCAGGTAAAGCACTTTGTACTTACCAAGATTGAATAACACGGACTTGCGTTTCCGAACCGTGCCTTCCGGTATCTCCGATATTCGTACGCCCTTACCCGCCTGGGGTTGTGTCTTCATAACGTGTTCTCCCTCACTCCTCTTGAATTCTTCCTCAGGATAAAGCTCCGTGCGCCTCCTGTGGTTCAAGTATACGGCGGGTCGATCAGGTCCTCTATCTGCTGTGGTGACCTATTCAGTTATCAAATTATGACTTTCATACCATAAAAAACAAACAAAGAGCGCAGCATGCTGCGCCTGATTACACGGTTCTGGATTGTTTGCGAAACTCTTGCGGCGTAATTCCGGTGCATTTTTTGAACATTTTCGTAAAATGAGAGTAGTTATAGTACCCCACTTTACCTGCAATATCTGTCACCTTGACGGTGGATTGAGACAACAGCGTTTTCGCCATGGCTACTCTGCGCTGAAGAATGAATTCGGACAGTGACATCCCCTTCTCTTTACGGAACAACCGGGACAGATAAGCCGGGTTAAATCCAGCAAAAGCAGCCAGTTCCTCGCGCATCAGTTCTTCACCGATGTGGTTCTCAATGTAGATACATAACTGATCCACAATCGACATCGGGTTCTGATCATCCGGGTATAAAATCGGAATGACACGTTCAATGAGATCAAGGGTCCACTGCTTCAGCTGCGGCAATGACCTTGTGACCACCGTTTCTTCCGGCTCCCGTTCGCCGGGGTACAAGCTGCGGATGGACACATTTTTCTGATGCAACAGCGGGTAGACAACATGCAGCATGGCATGAAAGTAGAGGCGCAGTATCTCTGGAGATAAGCCCTCCTGGGCAGCAAGCAACTCGAAGATTTCATCCACGCGTTCCCGCAAATCTTCTACTTTACCTGTTTCAAAAAGGATAGACAGCTCGGAGAACCATGGGATAGGCAAAAAACGGTCTTCCTGATCCCGATCACGCTCGTCGTAAACAAAAACCTCTTCCAGCTCTTTAATGTTACGCCGCTCCATATCCATGAGTTCATTTAACATCCCTTGAAGTTCGATTACAGATACGGGTGCACCTACATAACAGGACAAACGGCAATAGAAGTATGTGCCACACTCCTGAATATAACGCTGGCAGCGCTGTTCCGCCTCACTTGCAGCAAGGATGACGTCATCTTGCTCGTAGGCAAGCACAATATTTAACCCGCTGTGATCCTGAAACACTTCACCTGGCTTATCTCCAAGCAACATTTCTCTGGCTGCATTGCGCAGAGCGTATTCCAGCACCTCTTCATCTCGCAGATTAAATTCACGCACCCACTCTTCAACTGAAATCACGATGGGCAATACACGCACCGCAGGATCAATCTCCGCACCGTACAATTCTGCAAGTTGCTGCAGCCTTTGTGGCGTAAGTGTACTGCGCTGGGACACCACATCCTTCCAAAATCGTTCAGTCAGTAAAGGTTTATGGGTTTTCCACCGTTTGTATACGGTTTCGTAAACTTCGTTCGTTCGGGTGCGTTGCTCTCCATCCCTGATTTTATCCAGAGCCCGTGTAACCACTTTAAGCAGTTGGTCTACGGGAGCAGGTTTCAACAGATAATCAAAGCTATTCAGTTTGATGGCGGTCTGGGCATAATCAAACAATGCATGACCTGTCAGAAAAATGGTCAGGATGCCAGGATCATGCTTCAATACCCAGCTTTGCAGATCGAGTCCGGTTTCTCCAGGCATCTCGATATCACAGATCAGAATGTCGATGGCATGGGTTCGGATGACTTGTCTTGCTTCCTCGACATCACATGCCCCAAACACCTGGTCCATCCCGGCTGCCTTCCAGTCAACTCCCTCCAGCATAGCCTGCAGGGCATACACTTCATCATCCACGATCAACAGGTTCCGCATGAGTTCCTCCTTCTTGCTCTTCGGTCTGAGCAGGCAAATATATGCTTACTGCTGCGCCTCCGTCTGTCCTATTTTCAAACGTTAACCCTGCTTCCGGGCCATACTTCACCAGCAACCGATGGGCGACATTCCATATGCCGATGTGCTGCCCTCCGGGATCTTTCGCATATTGTCCCTGTTGCAGGTGTCCCAGGAGCTCTGTTGGAAATCCGACGCCGTTGTCTATAATCTGAAGCTGGAGTACACCTTCGCCGGCTTGACTGCTGGATGCTTCTGTCAGGCGAACGGTAATACGAATCACAAACGACTGCATTCTGCGCTGAAATCCATGTATAATTGCATTTTCTACAAAAGGCTGAATCGTCAGCGGCGGCAGTACATAATGCCCCACATCAGGGCCAATATCCAGTTCAAAATCGAGCTTGCTCGGGAATCTCAGCTTCTGAATCTCAAGATAATGCCGAATATGCTCTATCTCTTCATGCAGTGTGATCACACGTTTGCCAGCCCTTAAGCTGGATCTGAAATAATCAGCCAGATGACCAGCCATCTGTTGCACCAGTTCATGCTTTTGAAGGGATGCCAGGCTATGAATAATATTCAAGGAGTTCAGATAAAAGTGAGGATTAATCTGCATCTGTAATTGCTTGAATTCCGCCTCTCGCGTACGCAGTTGCTCCTCATACACATCAATCTTCAAATGCTGAATTTCCTGAATCATCTGATTGAAGCTGCGTGTCACAAACTCTAATTCAGACGAAGACGGTGCCTCCAGCGTCACATCCAATTCACCACGACTGACTCTTCTCATGCCCCGAATTAGCGCATTCATCGGACGGAACAGAAGCTGCCGCAGGAAGAAAAGCGCCGTAATCAAAATAACGGCCGCCCCAATCGGAAGCAGCCTGATGATCTGCTGGAAAAACGGCAGATTGCGCATCATATCTTCCTCTGGTAATAACACGACATAGTTCATATCCGACATAGCGGATGAAATACCCACCATCAAATATTGACGAGCCCCGCTACCCGTTTCAGAGATCACCTGATATGGACTTTTCAAACCGGTCAAATGATCCGCGACCAACTTGATTTGTCCAGTATTTAACATAGAATCGGATAAAGCTCTGCCATCAGGTGTAACGATAACCGCACCGCCTCTGTCCCCCGATTCAGAAAACTGTTGTGGGTCATTCAGTGCATTCATATCAACCAGTGCCCCGGCATAGAACTGCTGATTAATCCGTACCGTTTTCACAAGCGCATTAAATGTTCCTCCGCGGACAATGCTCCATTCTGGCCTCTGAATGTCACCCTCCAACTGGCGCATCTGGGCAGGCATGTTGCGCTGTACCACCGATTTTTTAATATCATAATTGCCTGCGGTCGCCAGCAACAGGTCATCATTCACCGCATCATACAAATAAAAAGAATCAATGAGATTGTAAAAACCGATATCGGTCATAAATTTGTTCATAATACGCTGCTTGGCAATGGTATAGTCTCCACTTCCGTATTCAAGAAAAAACAGGGAGATAATATCAGGGTCACGCTCACCCAAACTATATAGATATCGATTCGTCTCCTGTAATACGCGCTCATTCTGCTCCACGTTTTTGGCCAGATGATTCATATTGGTGAGGGATACCTTATCACGCACAACCTTCATGGCATATACGTTGTTGTAGTACAACAACATAAAAAGTGGCAACATGATTAGTGTAAGTCCCACAATAAACTTAAAGCGCAATGAACGGATCAAGTTCATACATTACCGTCCTTTTGATTCAGGCTGAGCTGAATTTTTCTAATTTCTTCCTTCAGATGGCATGTATATTGTAATCACCTCGGTTTAACGTTGTCTATCAGGTTCGGTGACTCACGGATGTGTGTTATCGTGACTTGGTATAGTCATATGCCCCTGTCGTGTGTATGCTTCGTGTCACTCATATAATTCTCTGAATGTAAAAAAAATCCTGCTCTATAAGCTGAACTAAAGACGTTTACACCGAGCACTCCAATGACAGAATAACCTTCCAATCGCTGTTATCCCCAGATTTTTTTGATTCCCTTTAATAAAAGGGAAAATCCGGTGATAAAGGCGAGCGCTCCGCTTTTCCAGGTTTTTTCTGTCCTCTCCGTTAAAGTGTAAATGAATAGTTCAATATAAGAAGCAGGATATATCCTTTGACTCTCACAACCTCCTTGAACATCCGGGCTTGACATGCATAGGATATAGCACTCACAGGATCGATGACCAGGCATACAGGGAGGCTGTTATGATGATGAATATTCAACTCATCCCGTTGCATTATGTCTATTTGGCATTTATTGTCCTGATTATCGCCGTCATGGTTCGGCGCAAAGATACAACGATCATCTGTGTCGCAGGCATTATGACCATCGGACTGCTGGCAACAGAAACGTTAAGCGGCTCCGTCAGCGGGATTTTCAACAGCTTTATCTACGCAACGAAGGAACTGTTAAGTACAATTTTTATCATTTCTATTATCGTTGCGATGAGCCGTGTTCTGATCCGAACAGGTATTAATGAAGTCATGGTCACACCGCTCACCCGATTTATTCGTACGCCTCAAGCTGCATACTGGGGTATTGGACTTATTATGATGGTTGTATCTTTATTTTTCTGGCCATCTCCTGCAGTCGCCTTGATTGGAGCTGTGCTTCTACCCGTAGCCGTTCGTGTAGGATTACCTCCGATTGGAGCTGCCATCGCGATGAACCTGTTTGGGCATGGCATTGCCTTGTCAGGGGACTACATTATTCAAGGTGCTCCCAAACTTACAGCAGATGCAGCAGGTCTTCCTGTTACGTCGGTGATGGCTGCCAGTGTACCTCTCGTTATCGTCATGGGCACGGTATCTACCCTTACCGCCTTCTGGATGCTTCGCAAAGAGATGAAATCCACCCAATGGAAGGAACAGGAGCTTGCGCAACAGCAACATTCGGCGTCTGAGTCACAGCCAGAACCACATGAGTCTGTACCAGTCCAAGCGATGCCTCTTCGTTGGAGAAAAACATTCGCTATACTCATTCCGTTGTTATTTGCACTGGATGTTGTACTGATGTTTGTGCTGAACCTTCAAGGCGGGGATGCGACAGCATTAATAGGCGGAACTGCCGTCGTTATTCTGATTGCCATTTCCCTTACCGTACACCGCCATAATGGATCAGAAGAAACGACTACTTATCTCATTGAAGGATTCCAGTTTGGATTCAAAGTATTTGGTCCGGTTATTCCGATTGCGGCATTCTTTTATCTCGGGGATGCTGCCATTACAGAGTTATTTATGAACCCGCTTCCTGAAGGTTCACACGGGATCGTCAATGATCTTGGCGTTGCACTTGCGAGGATTGTTCCTATGAATGGAACCGTGGGGGCGATTACCATGACCGTTACTGGAGCTGTGACAGGTCTGGATGGCTCAGGATTTTCGGGAATTTCCCTCGTGGGCTCCATTGCTACCATGTTTGCAGGTACAGCAGATTCGGCGCCAGTACTTACCGCGCTGGGCCAAGTAGCTGCAATCTGGGTTGGCGGCGGAACGTTGATTCCGTGGGCGTTAATTCCGGCGGCAGCCATCTGCGGGCTCAACCCGTTTGAGCTTGCACGGCGTAATCTGAAACCGGTGATTCTTGGATTAACGGTAACTACCCTTGTGGCTATCTTTCTCATCTAAAATGTAACGCGTGATCGGGCAAACTCCCATAGCTCCTGCTCCTTCAATTCGGCCAGATCACGCATCTCTATATAAGGATTACCTTCTAACCCAAGTACATGGGCGAAGGCTGGCTCTGTTTTCCACCCTGCCTGTTTTAATCTGCGAATCTCACGGTGTCCCGCCTCTCCCCATAATTGCAACAAACTCCATTCAACCTGCATATGCAGGTAAGCATTTTGCTGCTCAACAGGCACAGCCTGTACAAATATTTCGACAGGCCATGACCCCAATTTCAGTTCACATGTGACATATGCTTTCTGATCTGAAACGCTAATACCGTATGTCCACTGTGTCCTGCCGTTTAGCGCAATACCCTCCAGTTGCCCACTCTGCTCCGCTTGAAAAGTCTTCAGGTCATCGGCATAACACAACACATCAAGATCACTGTCAGGAAGATCGATGTCAATGGGTACAGTTCCCGTAGGGTACGAAGAATAGGCAGCTAGCTTGGCTAACAGTCCGCTATCCTGAAAAACACGGTAAGCATCTTGTTGACGTTGATTGCCAACCGACAGGTGTTTCATCACATTTTCGGCTGTATCCATCATTCCGTTCATGCTCATTACGGATGATTACCTGCGGAGATCACTTGTTTCACTCGCCCCACTTGACCACTCGTCAATCTCACCTTGATCCCATGGGGATGAGAAGGAGATTTGGTTAGCAGATCCTTGACGATTCCTCTCGTCAGTTTGCCGGAGGATTGATCCTGCTTCAGTACGATATCAACCTCTAGACCAGGTCTGATATCAGCTCTCTTTTGTCCATTCAACTTGTTCACCTTCTCAAATAACATAATTTAGTCTTATACAAAAGACTTTATCTATTGTAGACGTTTCGACTGCAAAACAAAAGCGTGTGACTTATCTATGAACAGCTTACAGGCATAACTAGGGTGTGTCTGAAAACGCCCTAGTACACTAATCTCATAAAAAATCTTTCATGCCAAACAACCGCAGCCATGAGTGCTTCTAGGCGTGCGGTTGAGATTGGCGTCGGTACAACAACAAAATAGATGTGCGCTTGCTTGCAGCACTCTGTTTGCGACCAGTTGCCAAGGATGCCTCACGGACCCCTTATTTACTGCATTAAGGCTGGCTCCGCGATAGTGAGGACGATGCCCCCTCCTTGGCGGCTTCACGGGCCTTCACAGCAAGAAGTTCAGATACGGTAACAAATTGAAACCCTTGCTCTTGTAGTTTGGGCAGGATCGTTCGCAGTGCATCAATCGTATGGGATTTGCTTTCTACTTTGTCATGAAACAGAACGATATCTCCATTACGTGCATTATTCAGCACTTTGTTCGTAATGGCTGATACACCAGGTAAAGCCCAATCCCGGGTATCCTGATGCCAAGACCATAATACGATGGTGTACCCCTTTTGCTTAGCTGCCTTAATAACCATATCGTTGTAATAACCTCCAGGAGGTCTGAACAGCAACGGGCGATGCGCACCTGCATTTACAATGGAAACCTCGGCCGCCTCCATATCTTTCAAGTATTTGTCCGCTGCTGTTGAGCGAACGGCATACGTATGAGCAAATGTATGATTCGCAATCTCATGCCCTTCAAGCTGTTCCTGTCTGACAATGTCAGGAAATTTCTCCACCCATTTTCCGAGTACAAAAAAAGTCCCCTTTGCGTGATACTGCTTCAGCAGAGCTAAGATCTGCGGTGTTTGGACAGGGTCTGGCCCATCATCAAAAGTCAGGGCAATCAGTTTATCCTGTGTGGGGACTTCCCATACGATCTCTCCCCGTTCTTCATAATACTGACGATTCTTCTGCACTGGCTTGGCATAAGCCGAACTTGTTGAACTGACAAGCATTATTACAGCCAGCATGATCAATGCGATGAATCGGGTTGCTTTCAGGTTCATGTCGTATCCTCACTTTGATTTTCATACGTCAAACTCTCTGTTAGCATTGCCCGATTCATGTGAACTCATTAATGATCGGTTGATGATTAATCGTTTTTCAGAGCTGTTGCTTCTACATCATTGATATAACGACGTAACCTTGCTGCAACATCCCTGGTAATCTCCCCGTTCTCATATAATTGCTGCACCGTATTACGCTGCTCCTGAATGGCTACCATCTGAAGTTCCAGTTTATCCTGATTAAATGGATCTTCGGTCGTCTTATCCTGATTCCACGCACGTAACTTCGCGATGACCCGTTCATATTTGGAAATGACCGAGAGGGCAGCCGCACGATTCGTGTCATTCATCTGTGCCCGGATGGCCTTAATCGCTGCCTGAGATGTACGCAGCTTTACCTTGCGGAACAGTTCGGCATTTTGAAGCATAAAGGGCTGGTCTTGTTTGCTGGAGCGGCTTGTGAACAGTTGGCTCAGCATCCGGCCAATCTCGTTAAGCGACACCAGCAGCTGTGTATTGGTACGATTGGAGAGCATCATCTCTTTGCGATCCAACCAGTTGTCACATTTGAAGGCTGCTTCAGGCCCGAGGGCATTTTCATTCCTCATCACTTCGATCTCTCTGCGCTCTGCCCGTGTAGCGATTAGATTAATTGCCGTTTCCTGCTTTTGCAATGCTTTGCCATTATCTGCTGCAAACTGACCCGCCACCTGTTTAATATATTTGGACAAGTCAGATACCACAGCCAATGCAGCAGCTTTATTTTCATCATTCATCTCGGATTTGACTGCTCGGATGGCGGCATTCAGCATAATGTCTTGTGCTTTCCGTTCAGACTTATGTGGTGTTTTTTCATCAGAGGATTTCCCCTCGTCTTTGGCTAACACAGGTAAGAACACACTCGCAGCAATCAGAGAGAACAGAATGACACCAGCCGCCAGAAAAATAATCAAATCTCGCTCAGGAAACGGTGAACCATCCTGTAGGACAAATGGAATTGAAAATGCTCCAGCCAACGTTACCGCACCTCTGACTCCCGATAAGGAGAGGATTGTAATTTCCTTGAAGCGAGGTTTTCCAATAGCGGACTTGGCATGCAGCCATTCATTAACTTGCCAGAACAAATAAATCCACAGGAAACGAAGCAGGACAAGTAGTACTGAGATCAGCAATACATACCCTAACACTTCGAAGTTATTAAATGACACGTTCACAAAGATCTTACTAAGCACATCCGGAACCTGTACACCAAGAATGACAAATACCAGGCCGTTCAAAATAAATAAAATAACAGACCATGTGCTCGCAGATACCACCTGCATTTTAATCTGAACCGATTCGGCCCGGTCACGTTCAATTGCATGAATGATCCCGCCTGCAACGACCGCCAGAATGCCGGATACCCCGATCTCTTCGCTCACCAGATAGATTACAAATGGAGTCAAAATCTGGAGCAACATATGTATCGTTACATCTTCCATACCCAGTCTGCGAATCCACATGCCCACTCGGATGAACAGGAAGGACATTAACGCACCGGCGAGCAGACCTCCTGCAGCAATAGCAATGAAACTAACCGTTGCTTGAGCCAGTGAAAAGAAACCGGTCACCGTTGCTGCGATTGCAAATTTGAAAGCAACCAGACCCGAAGCATCATTCATCAATGCTTCGCCTTCAAGAAGTCTATGAATACTCTTGGGTAGATGCACACGTCCGGCCATAGCTCCTACAGCCACCGCATCTGTCGGAGACAGAATGGCCGCAAGCGCAAATGCAGCAGGCAGTGGGATCGTCGGAATCAGCCAGTGTATGGCATATCCGGCAACCGCAACCGTAACGAACACCAGTCCTAGCGCAAGTAAAAGAATCGGCGCACGAAGGTTCCACAGTTCGTTCCTTGGTGTTCTTTTCCCATCGTTATACAATAAAGGAGCGATAAAAAGCACAAAAAACAATTCTGGATTCAGCGGCAGATGCACACCCGCTGGCAGTAAAGCCACACCTACCCCCAGTGCAATCTGAATAAGCGGAACGGGGATAAAAGGTACGAACCGGTTCAGCACGTTAGATAAACCGATCAGTCCCAGCAATACAAGTACCGCAATGAATAGTTCCATGATGACAACCCTTTCCGCTGCATAAGTCATGAATCGTTCGTAATGCCTTTATTTTAACAAAAGCATAGGCCTTTATAACAAAGTTTTCATATTCATTTACCCATTTCAATGGAGCTGATACGCACGGTACTGAAACATTTTTGATCGAGGTCATATATAAGATGTACAATATGTGAAGGACATACTCTGTTAGAAAGGAACGTTCAACTATGGCTTTTGGCATTAAACGGCAAGAACTTGCAGCATGGAAAGAACGTGTCGAGCGCGGTGAAATCGCCTATCTCACTCATTTCTGGATCGACTCCAGATTTCCTGGCATCACCAGTGTTACCAAAGTAGGCTGTGCCGACCTGAATCGCCTGGAACAATGGTGCGACGAACACGGTTTAGACCCCCGTTACATTCATCGGAGACAGCCCTTCCCCCATTTCGACTTAATGGGCAGCAGACAGAAAGATATTCTTATCCAGGAAGGCCTGACCGATCATGTATCCCGCTTTCATCTATAAGCACTGCTGTAACACGTAAAACGCCAGTCTTCACAAATTCATGCCCGGTAGTGGGGACGAATAGATGAGGACTGACGTCTTCAGGTGTCATATGCATTAACGATACGTCTGCTCGAAAGATTTCATATCTTCCAGCAGCTTCATTTCTATTTTCTTGAGCATGCCCAGCATTAACTGCTGTTCCTCCTCTGTAAGTGCTTGTAACAATTCCCAAGTCATACGGCCGCGGTTGGCATTCAATGTTCTGGTTAATTGTTCTCCCTCTTCGGTTAAGGATAACCACACAATTCTGCGATCTTCCTCGCTGCGTTCCCGTTGAATGAGGTTCTCACTTTCCAGTTGATTTAGCACAATGGTTGTTGCTCCGGATGACAGACTGAGCTGACGTGCTACATCAACAGCCATGCAGCGTTTTTCACGCAAAATCATACCTAATATATGGATTTTCGTTGGATTCAGTCTGCAGTTCGTTTCCGACTTTTGCTGCTGATCCAATACTTTATTTTTATATCTGAAGAAGGCCTCCATCAATTGATCAACGTTTGCCAATTGCGAGTTTCGCTCCGTATTCGGGCTCATATCCGTTCCTCCTGCCTTTCATCATAACCTGCCTTATATTGTAACATATTTACACTCCGTTGGTTGTGAAAAAAACGAGGTTTCCTATGAGCAGCAGTATCCCTCTCTTCTAAGTGATAAAAATAAGATTAGGCCTCTTGTATATAAGGAATACTTTGTTTATAATAGCCTTAAGTTACTTTTAGTTACTTAATAATTTAAATAAATTTGTTATCATAAAGTAAACAAATGTCATCACCATTATATAGCAAGGGAATAATGTACATGAACTCGATGAAACCTCAAATTAGTGATATCACTCATACAGATGTCTGTATCGTCGGAGCAGGGCCGGGAGGAGCTCTGCTCTCGTATCTGCTCAATCGGAAAGGCATCTCTACATTACTCATTGAGCGACAGCCACATCTGCATAAATCATTCCGCGGGGAACTTCTGAACGCAGACGGCGAAGCCATTTTGAACAAACACGGGTTATATTCGCACATTCAAGAACAGGGTGTTTTACCACTTGAAGAGATCCAATATTGGGAAGAAGGCAACATCCTGCACACCATTAACCCCGATGCAGACAAAGGGGAGCATCATGTGGGCGTGCACGTACCACAAGATCATCTACTCCAAGCGATCACAGACCAGACCGAAGCGTTAAGCCCGTTGCATCAGGTTCGCTTCAATACAATCATGACCGGTTTGCTTCGGGACAAAAGTGGCCTTGTTGCTGGCATTAACGTGCGGCAACATGGGATCCCTCACTCCATTCGAGCATCAGTCGTTATTGGTGCTGACGGTAGATATTCGGCGGTACGCAAACATGCCGGCCTTGTACCCGAGATACGCAAGCACGGGTACGATCTGTTATGGGCACGTATCCCTGCGCCTCCAGGATGGGAACCTGCGGTTCGCATGGCAAGCATGGACGGTCAGCAGCTCGCACTTTTTTCACAATACGGCGGTTACGTACAGATTGGATGGAACATTCCCGAGCGAGGCTATGCCCAGCTGCGTGAACAGCCCTTTGCTCCTTTTGTAGGCAAGCTTGTATCCGCCTTCCCTTGTCTTGCCGATTCTGTCGCTGCACATATTAAGGACTGGAGCGACTTTGTGCTGCTGTCCGTGGAAAGCAGTTATAGCTCCCGATGGGCGAATGACAATGTCGTTCTTATTGGTGATGCTGCTCATACGATGACGCCAACAGGAGCGTTTGGTTTGAATGCTGCACTCGAAGATGCCGATGTCCTCTCTGAACTGCTCATGCAGATGGCAGAGGATGATTACAGATCTACCGATGTGCTGCAGCAGCTGCAAGCCATTCGCGGCTCCAAAGTTCAACAGCAGTTGGCACGGCAACTGCAAATGGAGTCCTCTTTTCAGCAACGTTATGAATCCTTTCGCTAGGTAGAGACCGGGATACACAGCATATATCCAAACCAAGTGAAGAAGCCATGTCATTCCCTTACGGGGAACCATGGCTTCTGACTTATCATTTCAAGTTTGTTGGAATGTACAGTATACTACTTCACGTAGTATGTCTACACCGGTTTCAAACCTCAATACCATTTATAGCACTTACGCGTAGCTCTGCGAGTGGCAAAGCTCTGTTCTCCGGATGCCGAAGCGTTACCGTCCTACTCTCTCCCGGTAGCAGATCAAAATAGTTATCATTGCATCGAATTCGTCCTACAGGCAGCTCCATCTTCACCATACGTGCAATGGCACCACTTGCAGTAACCGTAACCGATTGTTCCTCTTCGTTTACATGAACGCTGAGCTGGGACTGTGGCAACACGATATCCTTAGGATCACGTAAAAAGTAACGATTTATAGGCGCATTAAACCCTTCGGCCCGCAGTTCCACCATCACTTCGTCCGCCTGTCTTGTTCCAAGCACTTCAACTTCCTCCAATGTTTCGATCCGCATCGATGACTGAGCCTGCACCTTCACTTCATATGCAGTAGAATACAGTTGCTCTCCATGCAGGTCATAGACATTCAGCCTAAGTTCACCAGCCACTTCATCCCGTGTATCGTTAACTACCCATAAAGCAAGCGGCTTCTCAGGTTCATGTTCCAAAGAAAGTAATACAGGATGAAAGAACCTTTTCGCATAATAAAAGGATGCCTTTGGCAGCAGTTCATAATCAATCATCGACCAGCTTGTACCCGGCCAGCTGTCGTTTAGTTGCCATACCAGAGCGCCACTGTTACGATCGTTGATTCGTCTAAAATGTTCAATACCATAGCGCAGCCCCTCCGCCTGTGTCAGCATGGAAAAGTTCATGTATTCCTCTATATTCTGAGGTATGCCTGTGTACCCTTCCATCAACAGAATGCCTTTCTGATGATTGGTATCCTTGTTGCGATAGGCCATTTCGGGACTACCCCAGTAAAACTGGCCAACAGGCATATTTTTCTCCAGCGTGTACCGATTAGCCGAAGCATGCATGCCAAATTCACTGCTGAACAGCGCATGATCCTTTTTATAATTTTTAAACGTAACCCCTTCAATGCTGTAATCCAGCACCGGTACTTCTCCTTCTTTTCTCGGATATACAGAACCGTGCCACACCTGCCAGTTATGTCGATCTCCGGTATCCGGATCATTCGCATCCTGTCCATGGTTCCCGCCATAAGGTGAAGAAGGCCAATATGGACGAGACGGATCAAGCCGCTCCAAAGTCTCAGGGATCAGCTCATGATAGATATGTTCGCCATAGAATGGACTTGTGATATCACCGCTCGCCGTCTTCATGTCGTACAACCAATCGATTTCGTTGTTACCACACCAGATCGCCAGCGAAGCACGGTTACGTAAACGAAGGACGTTATTCTCAATCTCCTGCTGTACATTCTGCATGAAGTCACGATTGAAATCCGGGAACAGCGCATTGGCAAACGCAAAATCCTGCCATACGAGCACCCCTTGCCGATCACACTCATCATAAAAGACATCTTTCTCATAGATGCCCCCTGCCCACACCCGCAGCATATTCATATGTGCTTCTACAGACAGCTCCACAAGTTCACGGTATCGTGAGTTCGGGATCGTTCCAATCAGTTGATCGGCTGGTATCCAGTTTGCTCCCTTGGCGTAGATTTTGAGCCCGTTCAGAATAAAAGCAAAGCGCCCCTCTCCCTGCTCATTATGCAGCGCCAGCTCAATCGTCCGTATGCCATAAGGCTGGTAATAACGATCTACAGCTATACCATCCGCATACAACCTAACCTCCAGGTTGTACAGATAGGGTTCACCCAGATCATGAGTCCACCATAAGCGGGGATGAAGCACGTCTAACACCGTCTCTGCGTTCCCCTCAGTCACAGATAATGAGTCAGAACTTGCCACCACATCCCCAGTGTCGTTTAGAAGGCGAATATCACACGTGGTGACGACAGGCTGTGTCCGTTTATATCTGCTACGGAAAGAAAGAACCGATTGTACATCTGCCTTGACTTGAACTTGAGCCTCTGTCTTACTCACAAACTTGGTTCGGGCGTACACACTATGCAGCTTGGCAACCGTGTAGCGCTCCAATCGTACAGCTCCCCAGATGCCCACTGTAACGATACGTGGCCCCCAGTCCCATCCAAAATTCATTGCTGCTTTACGCAGCCAAGGGCGCTCTTTCGTGTAGGAAGACCAGTCAAATGTCTCTTTGTCACGATGATGAAGATGAAGCGGATCAAACTTTACGGCAATGGCATTCCAGCCGCTTCGCACCAGGCGAGTCACATCCAAGGTGTGAGACATCAGCATATTGGTGGTTTTTCCAGCCTCGTGCCCATTGACATAAACCGTTGCAAACGTGTCCAACCCTTCAAACACCAATTCAATATACTCCTCGGAGGATGCATCCAATTCCAGATTAAAGGTTGTGCGATACCACCACTCCTTCTGCTCAATCCAGCGACTCTTGGCATCGTTATGTCCAAAATATGGAGGATCAATAATACCGTGCTCTGCAAGTGCCCCATGAACGTCACCTGGCACCGCCGCGCCAATCCAGAATCGGTCATCCAGTGCTGCAGCGGCGACATCCATTGCTCGCTTCTCTCCAATCTCATAATGCTGTATTCTCCACTGTCCTGATAGATCCTGAGTGGAACGACAAACGTTTACCATTGTACTCCCGCTCCTTCCGTCTAGCTGCCTGAAGATTTGTAAACAAGTGCCTGCTCCCGGTATTCACTCGGAGTCTTGCCTGTATGCTTTTTGAACAGTCTGCTAAAATACTTCACATCCTCGTAACCACTCATTGCAGCGATTTCACTCACTTTTGCCGGCGATACTGCGAGCATGTTCATCGCCCGTCTAATTCGCATATCCGTAACAAAGTCGCCAAAGGTTACGCCCATTTCTTTTTTAAACAACTCACTGAGATGCCCTGGATGCAAATGAACTTGCCCGGCCACCTGCTGCAAGCTGACATCCTGTGTCAGTGAGGTTTCAATATAACCGATCGCTTTTTGCACATGTGCGGCCTGGCCCTGGCCCATACGGCTGTGATATGCATGCATCAGATCGTACAGATGATGAAACAGTTCATCCCCGATCTCTGCAGGTGTCTTATCCGCCTCCTGAGTCCAAGGTTCGAGCCGGGCCGGTTGTTCTCTTCCAATCGCCTGTAGTGTGCGCGCAAGCCAGCGATGTCCTGCAATAACTGCCGAATGTAGACAAGCTGCATATGATCCAGGTGTGACGCCCGGTTCAGCAATCATTCTCGTAATCAGCTCACGAATCCACGTCGTTAATGCGACCGGATCATGATCGAGCAGCAACGTGCCGAGTGTGGTTTCCTCCTCATGTGTCAGAACCGTTTTGCCGCCTTGCCGGGCGCTGATTTCTTCATACCTCCACACTTTAGCTTCAATTAGCCCACGGTAGCGAAAAGCTGCCAGTGCCGTTTGATAGCTATGGTGCAGTTCAGAGGCGCGGTGAACAGGCTCACCCGCGGCTGCCCGAAGTGTACATTTCAACCATTGTTCCACCCGGTATAACCCATCTTCCAGTCTATATATACTTACACCCATCTCAGAAGAGTAAGGTAGAATGCACACAATATGCTGCTTCTCAATCTGAGCTATTGCTCCTGGTAGCACATCTTCCAGCATATTTTGCACAGCGAACCGGAGCAACGCATCCGAAGAACGCCCCCAGCCCTCGGCATGTATCAAAACAACTTGTCTACTCATAGACAGGTCACCATCACTACCGTGACGCATGGGTTGATTGGGCAACTCTTTTTGCTCACCAAACATCAAAAAGGCTGGACAATTCACCGAATCGGTATTACCTTCGATCACCCACCCAGCAAACTGCCTTTCCCGGTTCTCACGTAACCATTGTCCTTCGCGAGACTTCTCTGTCCACCGTTCGGCAATTCTTGCCTTGGCTTGCAATACCGTTTTGATGATCTCTTCCGGTTTGCTCGTTTTGAGCAGATAGTCCGTGACTCCGTTGCGAATAGCCTGCTGGGCGTAAGAGAAATCATCATAACCCGATAAAATAATGACCTCAAGCTCTGGAAGCAGATGCAATGCTTCTTCCGCCAGCTCCAGCCCCGACTTTCCATTCATCCGAATATCCGTCATTAAGATATGTGGACGTTCCTCGGCTAGACGGGTCAATGCTTCTTCCGCCGAAGCAGCAGGCTGAAGAAGATCAATACCGAGTTCATGCCAGGCAATGACACTAGCGAGACCTGTACGAATAATGACTTCGTCATCAACAATTAATAATCTCATGGCGATTCCTCCAGGATTGGAATGGAAAACGAAATCCGGGTACCCCCGTCCTCTCTGCTGTTCACTTCAAGCAACGCATCCGTCCCATAATAGAGCAGCAGTCTTTCATTTACATTACGGAGACCATAACCTCCATCAGACAATGAATGCTCCAGTTGCTTCGCACTTTGCTTCCCTTCTGAATGACTGCCGGATGGCAGCATGCTACTTTCATCTGCGGGTACAAGGCTTGCCTGCAATTGTTGTAGCTTATCCGCAGCCATCCCTGCACCATCATCGAGCACCAGGATATTCATTCGTTCAACCACCGTATCCTTCTGAATCATGATCGTGATGGTCCCTTGTCTTCCCGCCTTTTGAATTCCGTGAATCATGGCATTCTCCACTAGTGGCTGTAGCAGAAGCTTCAGCATCATTCGCTGCTCCAATGCAGGATCAACAATATAATGCAGCACGAACTGATCCGGGAAACGAATCGACTGTACTCGCACATAATGCTGGATATGCGCAATTTCTTGAGCAACCGGGCAATAATCCTGCCCTTTATTCAAACTAATGCGTAGAAAATCACTCAGTCCCTCCACCATATCCGCAATTCGATTTTCTTTGGACATCAACGCAATCCAGTGAATGGAGGAGAGTGTGTTATATAGAAAATGAGGATTAATCTGTGCCTGGAGCACACGCAGATCTGCTTCTTTTTTACGAGCTTCACCGCGGATAATCTCTTCCTTCAGCAACTCGATATGTGTACCAAGCAGATTATAACTCTCACCCAGTTTACCAATCTCGTCATCGCTCTCCGCTCGAAATAAGGGCAATGGACGCTTCGGGTCAATTCGCGACAGATGCCTGTTTAATAAAAGCAGTGGCCTTGTGACCCTGCGAACCGTGAACCAAACCAAACCGCCACTGATTAACGCAGACAGGGCAACTGCAACCGCAGTTAAAATTAAAATGTAACTATTTTCAGACTTATATTGTTCATAAGGAACCGTTCCAACCAGCTTCCAGCCCGTCATTTCCTCAGGATAATAAAGCACAGTGCGCTTGTGTTCTTCCTCACCATAAGTTGTCGTTCCACTGTGCCCCTTCTGAATACGCGTGATGAGTCCTGGTTCCAGATCAGATACATGTAGCCCCAGTCGGGATTTATCCATGGAAGACAGGATATCCCCGGTGTTACCAATCAGCTCTAGTCTGCCTTCTCCTTGGCCTAATCCAAGTGCAGGCCATCCTTTGGAGATCATCTTTTCATCCAGGCTGATCGCGAGCCAGCCGATTGGGCGATAGTCGTGAATGCTGCGAATAGGCCGAATTAAGGTTATGACATTCTGAATTCCGGCATAGTTTCGTACCGGATACACCCCCGTCCACCTCTTATCCGCATGTCGACTTGGAAGTGTGGGATTAAAAATCCGTTCCCCATCTGCCTCATACCACGTGGCTGTTGACAGCGCAGCGTTGAACCTTCCAGGATATATCGCTATGTTGGCAATGTACTTTTTGGAGGCAGCCAGGTTGGTCATTCGGCCTAAAATATCAATGCGATCCAGATCATCATCTTCATTACGACTTAGATACTGCTGAATATCCCGTTCTCCAATCAGGAAAATGGATAGATTCTCAGCATCCTGAAGCATATAACGAAGATTCGCTTCCACTTGTTTCAGCGTGTCCATGCCCGACAGCTTCGTTTTTTCCTCTGTGATGCGTGAAGCAAACAGGAAAGCAAACAGCCCAAGCGCTAGCAGCGGCACAATCATCGAAGCTGTAACCACCACGGACAACTTTCGCTGCAGTGAAGATGTAAGCCAGCGAACCAACTCTGTTCCTCCTTTGGATACGCTTACGTTTACCCTTTGACTGCGCCTGCTGTCATGCCCTTCATGACTTGTTCCTGGAAAATCAGATAAACAATAATGGTAGGAATAACCGACAGGGTCATGGCAGCAAGCGTTAGACCATAATCAGTCTGATATCCGTCTGCAAAGTTCGCAATGGCGAGTGGTAACGTTTTCAATCCGGTTTTATTAATAAATACAAGGGCAAAAGAAAAATCATTCCACGCATGTAGAAAACTCAAAATAGTCACGGTGGAGAGGGCAGGCAGTGACATCGGAAGCATAATTCGGGTGAAAAGCCCCCACAGTCCTGTTCCATCCATAAATGCCGCTTCCTCAATGTCACGCGGAATGCTGACAAGATACGCCGTAAGCACAAAGATCGCTGTAGGTAATGCAAACGCTGTATACGGCAGAATCAATGCCCAATACGTATTCAGCAAAGACATCTGTTTCATCAGAATAAATAACGGAACAAGTGTACTATGAATCGGAATGAGCATGCCTACAACAAAAAACGTCATGATGAGCCCTTTCCAGCGAAACTGAAATCGTGCCAAAATGAACGAAGCCAGCGCCGCTATAAACAGCGTCAGGATCAGTGATCCAATCGATACCGTTAGCGAATTGCCGAAGGCAGTTCCAAGCTTCGAACTTTCCCAAGCATTGGTGAAATTAGCCATATTCCAGTGAGCTGGCAGACCAAAGGGCCTACTGTAGAAATCTTCATTGGTTTTGAACGCACTGATCACGAGCCAATAAAACGGATACAATGTTAAAATACCATAGACCGTCAGCAGCGTCCAAACGATTCCGCTGCGCATCCGGCGAACGGGATGTCCTGCACGGCCTCGTCGCGTTGTCATAGACACAGGTGTTACTTGCATGAACATGCCTCCTTTCTATCGGTTTTCTTTGCGTTTCCGGCTAGTCACCCACTGGCTTGTTCCAATGAGCAGCAAAGAAATCAGAACAATGGTTGTTGAGATGGCACTACCGAAACCGTATCGATACGTTGTAAATGTCGAGTTATACATATAGGTAGCAAGTAACTCCGTAGCGTGAGCTGGCCCACCTTTGGTCATAATGTAGACGAGATCAAAGGACTTCAGACTGCCTGAAATACACAGGATAATCGCAACCTGAACCGTGCCCCAAATCATCGGTAGAGAGATCGACACCAGTTTGCGGCCGCCCGAAGCTCCATCGATTTTGGCTGCGTCATGGATTTCGCCCGGAATGTTCTGCAAGGCTGAGATAAAAATAATCAGATATAGTCCAACAAAGCTCCAGAGCAACGGCGGCACAAGTGAAAATATGGCGATCTTCGCATCCGAAAGCCACTGCAGCTTCCAGTTCTCCAGCCCGAGTGCATCCAGCAGGAAGTTGAGAATACCGATCTGCGGATGATAAATGTACTGCCAGATCATCCCGATAACCACGGTGGACAACACCATCGGCAGAAATACAGCTGAGCGTAGAAACCGCTGGAGTGGATTACTTTTATGCAGCATAACGGCCAGCATGAGTGCTAATGGAATCTGGCCAAATACCGAAGCCAGCACAAAAATGACGTTATTTTTCAAAGCCCGCCAAAAGATCGCGTCATTCCAGATTTCCACGTAATTGTTTAAACCAATGTACTTCGATGCTCCAATGCCCGACCAGTTCAAAAAGCCATAATACGCTGACCATACAACCGGAACAAACACAAACAATGCATAGATAATGACAGCCGGAGCAAGCCCCAGCATAATGAAACGCCGACTTTGCAATAGGTTCAATCGATTCACTTCCCCTCGTTAATGCCTTCTGTTCTGTCCGGCACCGGACTTTACCTCTTATCTAAAAACCCCTCCCCTGCCGGGAAGGGCAATAAACAGTGCTTTGGTTAATCAGCAGCGAATAGCAGCCTATTGATTCATTGCATTTGCCTGCGCTGCCTGAATTCGGCCCGCAATGTCCTCTGCTTTGCCACCCATCAGCAGCTCTTGCAACCCGTTATTAATCACCTCAACCGTAGCCGATCCCAGCTTGGAATCGTATACAGGCGTAATTTTCACTTCCTGCATCAGATCGTACAGCTCCACGAACAATGGATGCGCTTTGGACTTATCCAGATCAATCTTGTAGCTCACCAGAGTGCTGCTATCCAGCGTAGCTTTCTGGCCATCCGGCCCAGCCAGTGCGTAGAACAACTCCATCGCGGCTTCTTTTTGAGCACCGCTCAGCTTTTTGCTGACACCAAGACCTGTTCCAACGACACCTGATGTTGTTCTTGGTTCACCCTTGCCTCCCTCTACAGGGGGCAGAATCGTAATATGTGTATTGCTTAACACCTCTTTCGGTGCATTGTTGACGAGGTTTCCAAGCGCCCACCCGCCGTTCATGACCATAGCCGTTTTCCCTTGAAAATAAAGCTGCATCATCTGTGTTTCATCGATACTGTTGAATCCATCCTGGAAAGCTTTGATGTTGCCAAGCTCCTGCATTTTCTTCAACGCTTCAATAAATTCTGGATCGGTGAAGCTTGCTCCATCCTGGGCTGCCGCTTTCAAAAACCAGTCTGTACCCGTCACCCGGTCAGCCAGTGTACTGAAAATGGTCGACTGCGCCACCCAATTCGTTTTGTTACCTAGCGCCATCGGGATGATCCCTTTTTCGTTAAACGTAGTCACTGCCTGCTCTAATTCATTCCAAGTCTCAGGAATCTTTACGTTATTCTCTTTGAAAAGCGCCTCGTTGTAATAAATAAAAGAGCTGGGTGCCAGATTCATCGGCACAGAATAAATATTACCATCTACCGTGTATCCATCCAGCGCATTCGGAATAAAATTGTCTTTCCATTCCGGCTTTGCATCCAGTTCTGCGTTAATCGGCTGTAACAGATCCCCTTTCACAAACTCCTTTGTCATCGCATCTGGCCACATAACGAATAGATCCGGCATCTCGTTGGCTGCCGCAACCGTGCGCAGTCTTGTTTTGAGACCGTCCGTTGGCAAGCCTTCATCCACCACTTCAATCTCTGGATGTGCCGTGCGGAAATCCTCGATAATCTTCCGCATCGCCACTGCTTTAGCATCCTGCCCCGTCCAGTTATGCCAGATGGTCACGGAGACTTTGTCTTTCCCACTGCCTGTTTCGGATGAATCACCGCTTGTGCACCCCGCCAGAATAACGGCAAATAAGCTTAATGCCAGCATGCCTGAAAACCACTTTTTCCACATCGTTATACTCCCCCTTGAGCATTTGATACTTGTATTGTAAATGGTAACGCTACCATAACATAAGGTGACGATCCACGGATGCAGGGGTGAATAATATCGGTTCCCCGTTCATTTATCAAAAAAAAGCCCTCCCCAAGACAATGTCAAGAAGTCAAAAATCACTTCAACACATTGCTCTCAGGGAGAGACTTTAACGATGCATATAGACTCTACTTGATGAACGTATAGCGTAACACTACTGATTATAATACATAGATAAGTTCGAATTAGAAGTACCTACAGTTTATATCAACTTGTTATTGAAGACTGCTTTTCACCAGAGCTGCAAAAGCTTCAGAACCTTCAGCCGTCAGATGCACACCGTCTTTTTCAAAATATTCGTCATGACCTTCACTCGCCTGATTCCAGTCAATAAGAGAAACATTACTATAACTGGAGGCTGCATCTGTCAGAGCCTTATTGACCGTTCGCTCCCAAGGACGCGGCACACGTACCGTGACAAGGTATACTTGGGTTCTATCCTTCAACCCATCCAGCACAGCTTTTAAATTTTTGGAGTTAAATGCACCATTCGTTCCAAGCTCCAGCACCACTTGGCTGCCCATTTGCTTGTTACGCTTCAGATCCTTCAGCACATCCCCGGCTTGCCACATCTGACGGCCGACATGACCATCGACGTACACACCGGATATACTCTGCTCCAGATAAGGCTTGGCATCCAGAATAACCGAGTCTCCGATAACGGTATATTGGATTTTCCCATCCTTTATAACAGGTGCCGGAGGTGTATCTTTTTTGTCTGAATCCGTTGCATCGGTTGCACCACCATCTGGTTTCGAACTCGATGGATCTGTTTCTTCGTTGCCAGAAGCGGACGAATTGGAATCAGGTTGATTCTCGGACGTCTTGTCCTGATCCCCGCTAACGCTGGATGAATCGTCCGGCTTGCCCTGTTTCGACCCTTCTGAAGATCCGGCTTCAGGCTGGTTATTTCCATCCGTTTTCCCATCAGACCCTGATTCAGGACCTGACTGAGCCGTTTGATTCTTTTTCCCGGAATCCGAAGGTTTTGTTGCAGCTGGTACAACATCCTGACCCTTTTCTTCAGCAGATTTCTCTCCATTAAACACGGTAGACATGGATACCGAATGGGAATCTGAATTAGCTGAGACAGGCAGCACCATCTGTGACACCGTATAACATAATAACAGCAATGTCATCAGCAGACCTGACCGTTTCCACCATACATGCCTGGGAACGAGGGAGGTCCACCCTTTTCCCCACAGTTTGGACAACGAGTCACGAAATCCGTTATATCGGATCGGGTTCTCAATATATTTTAATGACATGGATGCCAGGACAACCGTTGCAGCTACCTGTAGCATCATTCGTACAGGATGAGCACCACCTGTATCTACAACGGGACTCGTCAGGACAATGATTGGATAATGCCACAGATACAGCCCATATGAACGTTCACCGATCCAGCGTAGTGGTTTTGCCCCAATGATCCGTCCCAGGAATGATGAAGGATGAGCAAGTACAGCCACC
The DNA here is from genome assembly GCF_051136285.1 of Paenibacillus amylolyticus. GTDB lineage: Bacteria > Bacillota > Bacilli > Paenibacillales > Paenibacillaceae > Paenibacillus > Paenibacillus amylolyticus_F. The sequence goes on from NZ_CP194938.1 coordinate 1,407,208, forward strand.
AGTATTGTCGCGGCAATTGCTTGCAGCACCATCCCTCCCTGATACAGGAACGAGTCGTATTCACTGGTATTCAGCATCATATAGATCAGCACCGCCAGGGCAGTAACTCCTGATGCATCCAATACAAGCCGATTCATCGCAGGTAGTGTGCTGGACAACTTGCGGCTCGGCCAGACTACAGCTAACGCAGCCCCTGCAAGCAGGGCAAACGCACGGGTATCTGTTCCATAATATACACGGCTTGGATCCAAATCCGGGTTATACATGATGGCCATTGCACCAGCCGATAGTTCAGCTGCAACAACAATGAACACAACGAGCCATCCTTTTCTTTTGAACAACATAATCGATGCGATCAACAGAAGAGGCCAGATCAGATAGAACTGTTCCTCAACAGCCAGTGACCAGAAATGTCCAAAAGGCGATGGTGGGCCAAAACTTTCAAAATACGAAACATGGTGAAAGATATACCACCAATTGCTTATGTACGTAACACCGGATAAAATATCCCCTCGCAGTGAAGCAAGCCGGGATGAGTCTGTGCATAACAGCCAGAGCATTACAACGGCTGTCACAGTCACCATGCCCGGCAGCAAGCGTCTAAAACGTCTTAACCAAAAATCACCAAGAGCAATGCGTCCATGTTCTCGCCACTGGGATAACAAAATATCTGTAATCAGGTAACCCGACAGAACAAAAAATATACCTACACCGAGCAACCCGCCCGGAATAAAATCCAAATTGAGATGATAAGCAATTACGCCAAGTACCGCGATGGCTCGCAAGCCATCCAGTCCGTTCATATGCCTCTTTTTTTTCACAGATTGTGACATACGCGCCCCTCCTTGTTACTGCGAGTCCGCATCCATCGAGATCGGGGCATCCTGAAACGTTCGGTCATTCTGGTTGTTATTAACATACGTATTGCACCTTCCATCTTTCATTTACAACATAACAAAGACGAACTGCCTATAGATTTAGTTGTATAGATTATGAATCTTATATAATTTCGTGAGTTCACGATTACGATTAGCATTATACTTCTAAAACCATCTATATAATTTACAAGAATAGTTACAAACCCGTTTAACCGATGTAACCTTTCCTACCCGTACAACCAGCTGTAAAATCATACTCTATATCTAACGTTTTATATAGTGCTTTACATGGACTGGACATAATTACCTGAGCCTGAGCCTGTTCAAATAGAAAAAAGCTGCCGACTTGCTCAGCAGCCACTATTCATTATAAACCGATCTCCGAGTGGATTGAAAGTTTTGCTCATAATTGCTCCTTCCTTCCTAGGACTCTAGGAGGTGGAACGGGTGAATCTTTTCTGTGGCGCCTGCATCCAGAATACGGTAGCTGGAACGACCTGTGTACATTGGGATTTGCAGCTTTTCAAGATTGACCATCCCATCCTCCATAAAGTAATCATCATCCCGATAACGCTGCTGTACCTCGCCTGCAATCCACTCATGGTCACCATAGGTTGTAATATCAACTACCTTGCATTCATAAGCAAAATAAGCATCATCCAGAATAGGTACGTTGACTCGCATTCCCTCACTGTAGGTGATGCCAAACTCAGAGAACTTATCTGTGTCTTTCCCGCTAAACGTTCCTGCGGCCTGAATCCACTCTGACCGATGGGCAGGTAGAAAATGAACTCCGAATACACCGCTCTGCTCGATGAGTTGGTAAGAATAGGTTTCTTTGCGCAACGAAATGCCATACACGCTCGGAGAAGACCCGATATACGTATGCCAACCAGAAGCCATCACATTCTGCACATCTCCATGACGCGAAGTCACCACAGCAACCATGCCGGGATAAGAATAAAAAACAGGTTCATTAACGGGTTTATGCATGTACTCAGCTCGCTCCTCTCTTTTCCTCCATCTTTAACTCCATTTTCATTATAATGGAAATCATATATTTTCAAAAAGGTCTGTTAAACACAAAATTCATTGAGGACTTAATAGCACTGGCACAAGATCAACCGGATGCCTCCTATTATTATGTGGACAAGGCGTCTTATGAAACTATCATATGCCAACACTTCGCCTGTAAACTTTTATCGGTAAAAGATTCCTGTTCAGGTTCATTAGAACAATACGTTGTTTGATCCGAAACTTCTTAATTACACTTGCTGTAACCGCAGCTACTACATGTTTTACAGCCTTCCACATTGATCAGCGATGCCGAACCGCATGAAGGACATAGGTCTATTGATTGGATAAAAGCCTTTTGCCCCTCACCTCCCGCGTTGTTCTCTCCATTGTCCTCATCCATCTGCACATGACTTTCCAGTGCTTTGGCCACGGCATCGGCAATGGATTCCACCCGGTTGGCTCCGAAGCCAATCGCCCCTGAACCGCCGATACCTTTCAAATGTTTGATGAGCAGCTCCACCTTATGACCATGGTCACCATATCGCAGGAATAGAGAGCAGACCCGGCCTAGTGCCTCAGCCATCGCAAACACATCCGAGCCTGCCTTGCCAACATTGAGGAAAATCTCGCCCGGTGTTCCATCCAGATCATTAATCGTAATATAGGCCATGCCAAACGGCGTATTGATCTTATACGTTGCACCGCGTAGCACTTGCGGACGGCGTTTGTAATGCTTATCCACTACATCTGTTACTTGTTCGGCCGTCGCTGGCAAACCTGCCGTGACCTCCGTATTCCGGTTCTCTTTCTCCAAGGTGTCTTCTTTCTTCGAGGTGGAGAGCACCTGCACATCCCTGCTGCCATCCCGATAGATGGTTACCCCTTTGCAGCCCAGATCAAAGGCCAACTCATACAGCTCTGCCGTATCCTCCACTGTAAAATCAGCTGGACAATTTGCCGTTTTGGAAATGGAACTATCCACCCATTTCTGAATCCTGGCTTGAACCCGAATATGATTCTCGGCCGAAAGATCCATTGCAGTCACGTAATATTCGGGTAAAGGTTCGCCGGGATGTTGCTCCAACCAATCTTGAGCAATCGGCACAAATTGTTCATCATACCCAAGACGACTCTGGCGAAAATATTTAAACGCAAAATACGGCTCAATGCCGGTGGACGTCCCCACCATCGTTCCTGTACTTCCCGTAGGCGCTTGAGTAATCAGCGTCACGTTACGAACCCCATTTTCACGGATGGCTTCTCCAACCTCTGGATACGTTGCTGTCATCTGTTTCATAAATCCACTCTGTAAGTAAGGTTCTAGCTCAAACGCGGGGAACGCACCTTTCTCCGCAGCAATCTCGGCTGAAGCCAGATAGGCCTCCTTTGCCATGAATCCGTACAGTTTATCGAGAAAATCAAGTGACTCTGGACTGCCATAACGGATACGCAGTTTGATCATCAGCTCCGCAAGCCCCATGGTGCCCAACCCCACCCGGCGTTCACGCTGCTGATTTAATCGATTTTCTTCAAAATGATACGGCGTCGCGTCAATCACATTATCCAAAAATCTGGCCGAGATGCGCGTTGTTTCCGCGAGTTCTTCCCATGCCACATCGTGATTGGTTTCATCATAGAATTTGGACAGATTAATCGCCGACAGATTACATACCCCCCAGCCGGGAAGGCCCTGTTCTCCACAAGGATTAGTGCATATGATCGAATTAAAATACCAGCTGTTAGACATCTGGTTATAGTACTCCATAAATACAACGCCAGGCTCCGCTGATTTCCACGCAGATTCAATAATCGTATGCCATATTTCTCGCGCTTTCACTGTTCGATATAGAATGACCTTATGGCCTTCTGCCTTCCACCGGCTCATATCGCCCTCCCATTTGATATCATAATCGGGGTCATTGGTATCGGGAAAAACAAGCTCCCACTCACCATCTTGCTTGACGGCCTCCATGAACGCATTGCTCACGCAAACCGAAAGATTCGCATTAGTCACCTGTCCCATTGTCTGTTTTACCGTAATAAAATCCAGCACATCCGGGTGCCAATCATTCATCATCAGCATCAACGCACCACGACGGCTGCCGCCTTGTTCGATAAGGCCCGTCGTATAACTGAACAAACCGCCCCAGGATACCGATCCACTGGATGAACCGTTCACGCCTTTTACCATAGCGCGCCGCGGACGAAGCGAAGACAAATTGATGCCTACCCCACCACCGCGAGCCATAATTTCAGTCATTTCCGTCAACGTCTTCATGATACCGCCCCGGCTGTCTTGCGGAGAAGGAATGACATAACAGTTAAACAGCGTCAACTCATCACTGGCTCCGGCACCAGCAGCAATGCGTCCCCCAGGAACCAACTTCCAGTCATCCAGCACGGAACGAAATTTCTTCTCCCACAATACCTGTTGTTCAGGTATCGATTCAACAGATGCCATCGCTTTCGCAAGACGATCCCACATCTCTTCTGGTGTCTTCTCTATCGTGAGCGTCAATTTCTCCACATCGGTCTCTATAATCACATCGCTTCGCGTCCGCACTTTAACATGCTGTCCCTGCCGCTCTACAATCTGCCCCACTTCCTTCATCGGAAACTTGGGATCATCCTTCGTTAGAACAAGTACGATATCTCCGACTTTTGCATGATTCGGATCCGCGTCTTTCCAAGCATAACGATCCAGAAATATTTTCTCGCTGAGTCCTTGCAGTTTGTGTTTGTTTTCTTGCTGATCCTCTGGATGACTCGTTTGTGTATTGTTGGATGCCACCATTGCAATCAACCTCCCCGAATAGACAATTCAATTCATCAGACAAACTGCTTTTACTTCGAATAAATGACGTTAACACACTACATATAGTTATATATAACTAATATAATACACTATATATTGATTTTCTAGACAAATCCTCTCATAATCTCACCGGTTAAGATGCGGAACAGGTTATGAACTCCCTTTCCTTCGTCCATACTATTACCTACGAATAAAACGTCATCTATATTTTGAATGATCTATAATCCGGGATACAACGCTCGGAAGTTTGTTCTGTCATCGGAGAGATCCGTGTAAATCATGTTCAACATAAATAGAATGGCAGAGGAGGTCGCATCATGAACCGGAAACATCCGCATCATCTGAATCAACCTGTAGCTGAGTTACCTGTGCCTCTTGAGTTTGATCGGAACTGGCTTAGCCAGCTTGAATCACGTTTGGACAAAGGCGGCCCTTGGGGGGATTACCGTCTATTTCAACTTGGCATTCAAGCGGAAGAAACCAATCTGATCCCGAATTTTGACGAAATCCAGTGTCTGAAGCATTTGCAGGGCTTGACCCCGCTTCCCCACCAGATGGATACGGCACGCAAAGTATTATTTGAAATGTCCGGCCGGGCCATTCTTGCCGATGAGGTGGGTCTGGGCAAAACGATAGAAGCCGGTCTTATTCTGAAAGAATATATGGTTCGTGGTCTGGTATCTAAAGTGTTAATTCTCGTACCTGCATCTCTTGTATTGCAATGGGTACGTGAGCTGAATTCCAAATTTGGTATCCCTGCAATTGCTCAGAAGAAAGCCTACTCCTGGCAAAATGAAGTCGTTGTTGCTTCCATGGATACGGCCAAGCGCGACCCTCACAAAGATATGCTGCTGGGCACGGACTATGACATGATCATCATTGATGAGGCACATAAACTGAAAAATAAAAAAACAACCAACTATCAATTCATGCTGCAATTACGCAAAAAATACTGCCTCTTGCTCACGGCTACGCCTGTGCAGAACGACATGAGTGAACTATTCAATCTGATCAACTTGCTAAAACCTGGTCAGCTGGGTCGTCAGGGCGATTTTGCAGCCAACTTTGTTGTGGATAAACGTGTTCCCAAAAATCAGGCACAGCTCAAAGACGAGCTGTCCAAAGTGATGATCCGTAACAGACGAGGCGAAGGCCCCGTGCAATTTACGAAGCGTAACGTTTCTAACGTGGATCTGCAGCTCTCCCCTGAAGAGCAGACGCTCTATGACGGAGTGACCTCGTTTGTCAAAGACCAATACCAGGAGGCAGGCGGTAATCTCAGCAGCATGCTTTCGCTTGTCACGTTACAACGGGAAGTCTGTAGCAGCCGGGATGCCGTATTTGTAACCCTTGTGAATCTGTCTAAGAAACTTCCGCTCGATTCCCCGCTGCGAGATAAAATCTGGGAGCTGGTAGCCCATATCAAGGCGATTAAAGAAAATACAAAAGCCGAAAAAACGATGGAACTGATTCGTGATATGAATGAAAAGGTCATTATTTTCACGGAATACCGAGCGACGCAGGAATATCTGCTGAACTATTTTCGCAATAACGGCCTTACAGCTGTTCCCTATCGGGGCGGTATGAATCGGGGCAAAAAGGACTGGATGATGGATCTCTTCCGCGGACGCGTGCAGGCAATGATTGCCACCGAAGCTGGGGGTGAGGGCATCAACCTGCAATTCTGTCATCACATGATAAACTTTGATCTGCCGTGGAACCCGATGCGGGTAGAGCAGCGGATTGGCAGGGTTCATCGGCTAGGGCAGCGGAATGACGTTAACATTTTCAACCTGTCTACCAAAGGCACGATTGAAGAACATATTTTAAATCTGCTGCATGAGAAAATTAATATGTTTGAGATGGTCATCGGCGGATTGGACGTCATTCTGGAGCGGCTCGAGAAAAATGAATCCATTGAAAAAAGTCTGTACAAAATTATGCTGGAATCTCAGAACGAAGAAGATATTCGCCGCAAAATGGACTCGCTCGGTCAATCGCTGAACACGATTCAACGTGAAGTCGCGGATGAGGTGCCATTGATAACCAAACTTGATCTTCACAAAGGAGGTAACTGATCCATGACGATGTCACCACATGAGATCCAGGCTTATGTCCTGACCTATCTGGAAGCCCTAGATTGTAAGATCATGGAACGATCCCCTGCTCATGTAACCGTTAAGCTGTCACCTGAAGCAGACAAGGCACTAACGAACCGTCCATATTACTGGGGATTTGTGGAACGTGTCGGGGTGGAGCCAGAAACTATGTCCTTTACATTTGTTTTTGACCCGGAGGCCTACCAGCAAATAACGGAAGCGGCAGAAGCCAAAATCAAAGCTACAGAGCCTGCTCAAGTCTCTCCAGAGGCAAACTCTGATGCACCGAAAGATACGATTCTCGGACGTTATTTTGGCATCACACCCTCAATGCCACAGCTCGGCCCTGGACGTATTTTGCGGGAGGATGTCGTGTATGGCAGCCGCAGGTTACAACAGATTTTTGAGGCGGCACGAGAAGGTGGTGCTTTTGTTAACCTGTTTGAACAAGCTGCCAAACGGCAGATTCGGGCCACAGTTCCAGCTGTGTATGAACCTTGGTTAGGCGTTTGTTTTAAAGTAGAGTTTGCCTGTGATCTGAAACGGGAGGAATTACATTTCCTCGGCATTTCATTGCGCTCGGGTGAAATTATCGAGAAATTCGGCAGCAAGCTGAACCGGCGTGATCTCAGTCCAAGGCTGGCAGAAAATATGCACGCTCAGTCACCCAAAATTTCACTCGCTGATGCTGGGGCTGCTCTCGAACTGCATCTCACCAATCACCTGAGCACGCTGGACTATAGCTGGGCAGAAAAAGCCAAAGAACGCCTGCAACTGGAACTGGATGTTGTCGATGCATACTATGAAGCTGTGTTACGGGAAGATATGCCTGAGGTTACTGAAGGAGACACAGTTCCTGCTCAATCTAAACCCTCAGCACCCGTTTCAAATGTGCAGACTCCAGCTGATGTTCAGGCGATTTCCCCTACATCACCCGCTGCGTCTTTCCATAATCGGGTTCGTGGCGTACTGGAGCCGGTCACAGATGACGTGGAATTGGCTGCCGAACCAGCCGTTGTGCACACTCAGGATCAGGGCGACCCGGAGCAAGAAAAAGCAAAACAGGCGGTCATGGATCGTGAAGCGATGAAACAGCAATATGAGACACGACGAACCGAAATGATCTGGCAATATGAGCCGAAGGTGAAGGTCACTGCCATTAGCAGCGGCATGTTTCACTTAAGATAAGACGAAGACACTACTTTTCCTGCAAATGCTGGCAAAAGTAGTGTTTATTCATGATCACTGAACCGACACCTTGCAGCACTCTTTGCATCGTCTCTACTCTACAATGAAATCAGGAAGAAGGTGTTCAAGTTGAAGATACACGCCAAGATAGAACGAGAAAATCTATGGAAGCCCATATACGTCTTCCTGAGCGTAATGATTGTTCTAGCCCTTTCGTCATTCGGGTTACCAGCTCAAGCATCTGCACCAACCGACAGGCTGGCACCCGCTGCTGTAGAGCAATATGCCCAGCAACAAGCCAATACGCTTGGCACGTCTAATCCAGACTGGCTTACTGCCCAGCTTGAATATTATCCTTTGGGGCCGGGTACCCACGGCTGGCTTGTTTACGCCAACGTTCAGGACAAACCAATCGGGTATATGATTATTTCCATAACTGCACAAGGAAAGCTCAGCCTTAGCGAGTATGGTCAGGGGGAAGACGTCCTGTACAATAGCGAATTGCTAGGACAAGCTCTGGAACGACAGCAATTAAATCTGAACACATTACAAACCGCAGGCGGAGAGCTTACGCGCCGTTATGCTGCTCCTCTGCTGGCGTATTGGAAAGTGGAACGTGTAAGTTCTCCTGCATTGTATATTGATGCATCTAATGGAGATTTGTTACCGAATAATGTGTTGGAACGATTAGAGAAAAGTCCTGGAACGCAATCTTCCGACTCAGCAGAGGTACAAGAATTGCAGTTTATACCTGCCGCCACAACGTGGATCACAAATCCAGTCCGTTTGCGGCCAGCTTTTGACCCATCATTACAACTAACCTGGCTAACATCTGAACCAATTCAGCTTTCTCAAGTCAAGCAACGGATTCAGAATAGTCAACTCGGCGCCCTCGTCTTTTCAGCAGGAGAACGCAATCTGTTTTACGGCGGCCCCTTGCCAGTAAGTGCATATCAGTTGTGGCATACGCAACCCGAAGTAACACCCCAAATCCAAACGGGTAACAAGAATAGCTCAGGTATAGCTACTGGGACAGGGAAAGAATCAGCATCTGTTCTTTATGTAGGGATCGGTGGTTTTAACTCCACACAACGGTTTGTACCCCTGAATACGCTTTTGCTTGACGGGCATTTTTACATGATCAATCTCTAGAAGAAGACAAGCATATAAACGGCACACGAATTCATCATACCCTCTGAGCACAAATCAGCTTCACTCCTGTCTCACTCGAAATTTGGTTGATAACATTTCCTTTCTACAAACTCCAATCGCATGATAAAAAGACGCCTCCCTTCTCGGACTGCGTCTTTTTTGTTTAGTTTATACACGTATATGACAACACTTCACTCAGACCCTTTTTTCTTTTTTCCCATCCATAACGATACCGCGAAAGGAATCATGCCAAACCATTTCATCGACCACGGCTCTTTCCTCCTGCTTTGCTCTCTCCGTTCTTTCCGTTCATCCTTCGGGGTGTCGATATAATGCACCACACGCTGTGTAATGTATTTAACCAACTCATCACTTTTAGCCATCATACACCCTCCTTTTCCGCATATCCGTAACGTAACCGTATTCCTATTGTGTGCAGAACGTGATGGAACTAAACATTTTTTTGTGCAGCAGCGTATGAAATGATGCAAAATGCACAGTCTAATGCCAAAGGTATCCATCCCGCTTCCCTTGTGCTTCTGAACCATAAATATCGTAATAGGAGTGTGTATTTGCATGTTCAAGCTGCTATTGGCCGCTTCTGCAGCCTTGCTGATTAGTTTTCATTCTCTTTCTGGTCTGTCCTCAGCTTACCGTTTGGATCATTCTGATCCATCTGCCGATCAGCCATCCATCATGCCAATCACCGAGGGGGATGCCTATCGCTCCAGCCATCACGCTTTTGCAGCCCCGACTATTCTGCTGGATGTTGGACATGGAGGTATAGACGGTGGCACATCCGAAGCAGATGTTTTGGAGAAAGACATTAATTTAGAAATCAGTCAAAAGTTATATTTGCTGCTTCGCAGCAAAGGTTACGCGGTCATCATTAACCGCCTCGGCGATTATGCTCTTAGTGATGAGAATCGCTGGTTAAACAGCCGCTCACGTCACGTCAGGGATCTCGCACAGCGCAAAAGCCTCAGTGAAGAAGTTAGCACCGATATCGTCGTTAGTATTCACGCCAACTGGAGTTCGCGCTCAGCTACGCACGGCCCTATAGTACTGCACCAGAGAGAGGGTAGAAGCTATTTGCTGGCGCAATCCATTCAGGATGCCATGAATCGCTTATGCGGTACCCATCGTGAAGTGGTATGGGGCAAGCCGTTTTATATGCTGAATTACGTGAAACAGCCAGCAGTTATTGTGGAAACCGGTTTTTTGAGTAATGCAGCCGACCGGGCCAGAATCAATAATCCGGCAGAACAAAAACGCATTGCCCAGTCGATTGCAGACGGTATTATTTATTATCTGTCGGTAGTGTAGGCGCTGCTTGCCAGTGCCATACATCCCTTATTATATCGCCGATACCTACGAATTGAACCTGGTTCTGCAAGCGGGATATCGACTCCCGAATTACTGCAGAAGTGTTCATTCCGGTGTGACCTACATGACCAATGACAACACAGCTTTTCTTGTCAACCGCACGCTGAGCAGCCAGATCAAGCTGTTTGCGGATGTGTGCCTTTGAATTATGATCATCCAGAAAAATGTCATTGCCCACAGGTGGCATATTTTTGGCTACTGCAAGCTCTCCGACTACGGAGCGAAAATTGGTACGACTGTCCACGAAAAATAGCCCATGCTCCCGACAAACGTCCAGTACAATCGACATAATGCGTTTATCAGAAGTGATTTTGGAGCCCATATGATTGTTCATACCGATGGCATAGGGAACATCTTCAATAGCCTTTTCCACTCGTTCCCGAACCTGCTCATCCGTCAGATTGGATGTGATCGCCCCTGGGCCTAGCCATTCTGGCTTGCCCTTCTTAGGTTCCATCGGCATGTGAACGATCACATCCATCCCTTTTTCATGCGCAGCAATCGCATCTTTTTTCGTTGTTTGCAAAAAAGGCATTACGGCTACAGTCAGCTTCACAGGCATATCCAGAACCTCCTTGGTGCCCCTCATATCATTGCCGACATCATCAATAATGATGGCTATTCGATTGAGCTGAGAAGATGATGATGACTTTGTCTCTGCCGGTTTGGCAGAAACTTCGGTTCCTCCTGAGGCAATGACAACACTTACGACAAACAGGAAGATCCAAAATTGAAACCTCAGTCCCCCTGAGTAGCCTTTACTCCATTTATTTCGCATCATATCCTGCAGCCTCCTCTGTACTTGGTGTTCTCATTGTTTGATTCCAGCTGCAGTTATATGTAAGTTCACTTTCCCAATTCATTCTAGAATAATTGAAACACAAAAAAGCCTGCATCAGAGCAAGCTTTATCATGTGAACCCTTCACCAATTGCATATACGGAGTTCCCTAACATTTAGTAAAACGATCACTTTTTACAAAACTCAGAGATTTCGATCTCCGGTTCCCGGGTGTAAAACCTGAGCTAAACGCTCAATATATTCGGTTCGAATACGTTGACTGCTCTCCGCTTCGGGAGCAACATGCTCTGAGGCATGATAACAACCCGGATACAGATGAAATTCAACCTTCACTCCTGCTCTCGTCAGACGGATAACATAATCCACGATCTCATCCCGGAACAGATCCAGCTCACCTACACAAATATAAGCAGGTGGCAGACCTGTAAGATCGGCAGCAAGGCTTGGAGAAGCATATTCAGGAATATCACCGTTCAACTTCTGTCCGAGATACATCTGCCAGGCCGCCACATTATGTGCTCGGTTCCATACCGAAGGATGTGTGATCTCATAGCTGGACGGTGTACTATTCCGATAATCCAGCATCGGATACAGCGGCAGCTGAAAGCATAGTTCAGGCCCTTTGCGATCTCTTGTCAAAAGAGTAAGCGCTGCTGCAAGCCCGCCTCCTGCACTGGCTCCCCCAACGGCAATACGCTCCAGATCTATTCCTCGTGTCACGGCCTCCCCAGATATCCATTGGAGTGCGCTATAACAGTCTTCAAGCCCTGCAGGATAAGGATGTTCCGGTGCCAGACGATAATTTGGAGAGACGACAATGCATTCGGCATGGATCGCAAAATCTGTACACAGCTGATCATCTCCCTCGGGACTTCCCAGAATCAGTCCACCCCCATGAATCCATAACAGGGCCGGTGTATCCGTTGTATCTGTATTCGCAGGTGTATAGATACGAAGCTGCAGTTCGTTTCCATCCACTCCGTGAATGTACACGTTTACAATCTCAACAGCTGTCGAAGTTTGAACAACTTGAACTGCATTCGTACGTGCTTTCATCAAGTCCTCTGGCAACTGTATGACCTCAAGTCCCAGTAGACCCGCCCGCAGCTCCGGTGTCACCCTACTCATAAAATCCATTCCGTATCCCCCTGTCTATTAAACGAATTCATATCGTAACTAACTTTGTGTGCCTATATATCAACCGGTTGACATACAAAAAACATAAGAATTGTGCTTCTTTCAAAGCACCTCTTTTATGTCGTTTCCCGCTCAATCAGTTGGACTGGAAACAGGTTTGTACTCGGAATTTCTTCTCCCTTGATCTGTTGCACAACCAGCTCAATAATGCGTTCAGCCATCTGATTTACTGGCTGTCGGACACTACTTAAACGTGGACTGAGTAACGAAGCAATCTTCACATCATCATAACCGACAATTTTCATATCCTCAGGCACATGTCTTCCCGCATGACGAGAGGCCTGCAACGCTTCAGCCGCAATGACATCACTACTTGCAAATATGCCATCCACTGCGGAATGTTGATGCAGAAACTGTATGATTTCCTGTTGAATTTCCTGCTCATCCCGAGCGGATGCGTCCAGCTGCAGATGAATCGGATCGAGACCCGCGTTACGCATCACTTCTTCATACCCCTGTGCCCTCCCGTTTGCAAGCAAAGCGACATGGTGCGGCCCACCAATCCCTCGATAGAGAAAAGCCGGTTGTTTACAATTCTTGTCGAGCAGAAGTTGTGTAGCCAGCCTGCCCCCCATCGCATTATCCGAAGAAACGACCGGAATATCCTTAGCCACTTCGCGATCCAGTGAAACAATCGGCAGATTGAGATTAAGATAATGCTCCACTTCAAGCAGAGAACTGCCTGTGATGATGGCGTCCACCTTGTTTTTTTTCAACATATCAATATATTTACTCTCTTTGCCAACATCCCGATTCGAATTACACAATAAAAGCTTGTATCCGGACTTATCCGCATAGTACTCCAGATGATATGTCATCTCACTGAAAAAAGGATGGGATACATCTGGAATAATCAGACCAATCATATTGGATTTTTTGCGAAACAATGCTCTTGCCATCTCATTGGGTTGATAATCGAGCTCTTTCATTACGCGATAGACCTTTTCACGAGTTCCCTCGCTAATATAGCCCCTATTATTCAGCACACGGGACACCGTTGTGACAGATACTCCCGCTTTTTTGGCAACATCATCAATCTTGGGCATAACCGTTAACCACCTTGCTCTTTTTTAATCCATTATAAACTTAATTGTTTTCCATTTCACTCCAGCCGTCCCGTTTCTACTTCAATGCACCCTCTGTAATTCCCTTGATAATCTGCTTCTGTAGAACCAGATACATAATCAATACCGGGATAATCGTCATGATCAACCCAGCCATCAGCGGAGCATAATCCACCGAATACGATGAGAAGAAATTATACGTCGAGAGCGGCAACGTTTTGTGCTCCGGTGATAACAGTACCAGGCTTGGCAGTAAATAGTCGTTCCAGATCCACAACACATCCAGCACAATCAGAGTAACAAATACCGGTCTTAATAACGGAAGCACAATCTGGAAAAACGTTCTCATACGAGAGCTGCCCTCAATAAAAGCAGATTCTTCGAGTTCATACGGGATGCCCTTGATAAATCCGTGAAACGTAAATACGCCAAAAGGCACACCAAAACCCAGGTACATAAACAGCAAAGTTATTTTGGAGTCAAGCAGACTCATATTGCCGTATAACATCACCAGCGGGATCATTAACACCTGAAATGGTAGAGCAAGTGAAGCCAGCATTGCATAAAAGAGGATGCCGTTCACGCGCCATTTGAAGCGAACAAACAAATAACCCGTCATGGATGAGAAAAAAAGAATCAGGATCACCGAACCGACGGTAATCAGCAGCGAGTTCAAAAATCCATCCAGAAAATTCATATTGTCAAATGCACTGACGTAGTTATCCAGTTGAATACCCGTTGGCAGTGATAAAGGATTCTCTACGAACTGCTGGGTCGACTTGAATGAGTTCATAATAATCAGCAAAAACGGTGTTAAAAACAGGAACAGCAGAACGTACAGCAGTATTTTTTTCAACGAAGGAAGATATTGGCGGCTCGACATCAGGATTCAACCTCCAATCTCTTGAGCAGATACGATTGTGTCAGCGCAATGATAGCGACTACAGCAAAGAGCACTACAGCCTCCGCCTGACCGACCCCATATTGGTTGGACAAAAACGCCTTTTGCACGATATGGTAGGTCGCCAGCTCCGTGGAGTTAAACGGCCCCCCTTTGGTCAACGCGAGGTTGATATCATAGGTCAAAAATGAACGGGAAATAGAAATAAATACACAGATTACAATGGCCGGAATCGTGAGCGGCAGCATAATACGGCGAATCGTTGCCATACGGTTTGCTCCATCGATGCTGGCAGCCTCGAGTACATCATTCGGAACCCCGGCAAAGCCGGCAATATAGATGATCATCAAATAACCAATCAGTTGCCATGACGTAGTAATGACGAGTGCCCAGAAGGCAGTATCGGTGTTGGTTAACCAGGATGTCTCAAACCAAGTCCAACCATACTTTTGCCCCAAATAAGGCAGTACCTGCGAAAATAATGTCTGCCACAGATATCCAAGAATAATACCGCCAATCAGATTAGGTGTGAAAAAACCTGTACGAAGCCATTGCTCACCTCTCCCCCCGCCGGTCAGAGCAAGAGCGACAAAAAAAGCTGCAGTGTTAGCGATAATGACAGTGAAGAATACATATTTCAGGGTGAACCATAATTGAGTCCAGAACACACTATCCTGCCAAACCGCGATATAATTGGATATACCAATAAATGTGTTATCCCCGGTACGAACATCCCAATTGGTGAACGTAAGATACAATCCAACGATAAACGGGATCACAACCACTGCGAGAAAAGCGATGACGGAAGGAGCTCCAAAGAGTAAGAAGGTTCCCGCGTTTCTCATCCGTATTTTTCTATCCATGTTGACCTCCTGTGTGTCCCTTGGTAACGGCTTGATGAATGATTTGATGAACGATTCGAAGAATGGAGGATGCGCCCCCTGTATGGATGCACATCCTCTTTCAAATGTTTATAATTCTATTTTCCCGCCTGGCTAGCCCAGTAAGCTTGGACTTCATCTGCCAGTCCTTTTCGATCAATCACACCTGCCAAATATTTTTGCATAGATGCACCAGTCTTTGCCCAATAATCCTGTGGTAAATAGTTAATCACACTGATATTCAACACTTTTCCTTGGTCTACGTACTGGTTCACCGCTTCGGATAAAATGTTACTGCTTTTCACTTTGACATCTTTGTATGGCAGCGCAAGACCCATCTGTCCGACAATGGCCTCCTGCCCTTCGTCACTCGTTACCATCCACTGAATAAATGCTTTGGCTGCAGCCTGCTGCGCTTCTGTGGAACCAGAATTATCGATTGCAATGAGTTTGGGCTCACTGTACGCCACCTGTGTATTTCCGTAATCTTCGGGATTGTTGCTGACCGGAACAGGGATAATGCCGAACTCTTTGTCGCGACCCTCCAGACTGCCAATAACAGCCCAGGTCCAGTCACCCATGAAATAAAAAGCAGCATCTCCTTTAGCAAAATCTGTACTGTCTTTGGTGTAATCTGCCACCAGTGGATCTTTGCTGCGTGCATTATATTTTTTCAGCAGATCGAAGGTATCAATCAATCCGTTAAATGCTGCATTGTCCGTGAGCTTCGCAGTTCCATTTTCCAAGTCCTTCACGAACTTACGATTGTCTTCCACGTTCTTGGATTGAAGAGAATAGGTCAGTCCCAGATAATGCGCTCCAAGTGACCAGTCTGCACCATGAAGCATGACAGGTGCTTTGCCAGCAGCCTCTACTTTTTTGAAAACAGCTTCCAAATCATCACGAGTTTTAATGCTGTTCGGATCAAAGGAGCCACCCATCGCCTCTTCTACAACCCTTTTGTTGTATAAAAGACCGTATCCTTGTGCTGTCCAAGGGATACCCAAAAATTGACCATCCAGCAGGGCTCCGTCTACCGCACCGGGTTTTGTTAAGCCTTCATACGTTGCCTTCTCGGAATCCATATTGAGGAATTTGTCTTTATATTGCAGAATCGTACCTGCATCCAGATTCGCAATCGTTGCCGGATTGCCAGACGCAAGCAGAGATTGGAATTTCTCCAGCTGCGCTCCACCAATCGGGGTAGGGATTAGCTCAATGGTTACCTCCGGATGTAGCTCATGATACGTTTTGAACAACTTTTCAAAAACGCCGTTTACTTCCGCAGATGTGTTAAAAAAGGTCAACTTAACCTCTTTTGCAGCCTCGCCGTCCTTATTGTCAGAACCCTGCGATGAAGAATTCGTTGTTTTGCCTGAGGAACAGGCGGTGATGATCAACATCAGTAACAATACGCTAACAAACGGTACCCATGTCTTTTTCATTTCTCAACTTCCCCCCTGATGTTCGTTATGAATGCGCATACATTTCGAATACAGCTTTATCATAATGGCGAAATTTTGGAATGTCAACCGGTTGACATAAAATTTACTGAAGCTTTATTTCCCTATGAAAATAGTAATCATGTCATACAAATATAAAAAATTACAAACATCTGCAATATATCAGGTATTTTTAACAGGAATAATATAGTAGAATTTACAAAACAAAACTTTTTTTTCGTTATCAAATCATCTATTAGATGAGTCTTGATCTGAGAGGATGTGATGCCCGCCCTTTTCGAAGTTATGCCGAGGAATTTATTTTTCTTGTCCATGCTTTCGCAAGTCACTTATATCGAGGAGAGTGTACACATTGAAGATGAATCTCAAATTTAAAAAATCAGTCAACATTTTGTTAGCCTGCTTAACTGCTCTGCCACTGATGTTAACTCCAACGAACGTATCCGCAGCAAGTGACGCCAACATCAACTTATCCTCACAGAAACAAGTAATTCGTGGCTTCGGCGGCATTAATCATCCCGCTTGGATCGGCGACTTAACTGCAGCACAACGTGAAACCGCTTTCGGGAATGATCAGAACCAACTGGGATTCTCCGTGCTCCGAATCTGGGTTGATCCGGATCGAAATAACTGGTCTCGTGAATTGGCTACAGCCAAACGTGCGATTGAAAAGGGAGCTATCGTCTTTGCATCACCTTGGAACCCTCCAAGCAGTATGGTTGAAACGTTTAATCGAAACGGTGATACCAATGCAAAGCGACTACGGTATGACAAATACGCTGCTTACGCGCAACATCTGAATGATTTTGTAACTTATATGAAAAATAACGGCGTAAACCTGTATTCCATTTCCGTTCAAAACGAGCCGGATTATGCTCATGACTGGACTTGGTGGACACCGCAAGAGATTCTTCGTTTCATGAAAGAAAATGCAGGTAGCATTCAAGGTGCCAAAGTCATGGCTCCAGAATCCTTCCAATACCTGAAAAACATATCTGACCCCATTCTGAATGATCCACAAGCACTTGCTAACATGGACATTCTGGGAGCACATTTGTATGGAACACAGTTCAGCAATTTTGCCTATCCTCTTTTCAAACAAAAGGGGGCCGGCAAAGAGCTCTGGATGACTGAAGTATATTATCCAAACAGTGACAACAATTCCGCTGATCGCTGGCCAGAAGCTTTGGACATCTCCTACCACATGCACAATGCAATGGTTGAAGGCGATTTCCAAGCCTATGTATGGTGGTATATCCGCAGATCATATGGACCAATGAAGGAAGATGGTACGATCAGTAAACGTGGTTATAACATGGCACACTTCTCCAAATTCATACGCCCAGGCTATGTCAGAGTTGATGCTTCCAAAAATCCGGACACAAACACTTTCGTATCTGCATACAAAGGCAACAACCGCGTGGTTATCGTAGCTATTAACCGCGGTACCTCTGCGGTTAGCCAAAAATTCGTACTGCAGAATGGTAATGCCTCCACGGTGTCTTCTTGGGTGACAGACGCCAGTCGGAACTTGGCAAGTCAACCTGCAATCAATGTCTCCAACCGTGCCTTTACTGCACAGCTTCCAGCGCGCAGCGTAACAACTTTCGTAGCTAACCTCTCAGGTACAAACCGTATTTCAGAAGAGGATATTGCCTCCGAGTTCGAAATTGAACTTCCGTTGACTGACGTCGTAACAGACGTTGAAGCTGACGTTATGCCTGCGGTCGAACCCGTGAATCAGTAAAATACAAACCAAGCCCTCCATTCCTTACATGCTCATGTGGCACGTCAGGAATTGGGGGCTTTTTTTCAAGAGAGGTATTCCGAAATCAATTATAAATAAAAAAGGCTCCTTCAGAAGTTAATCTGAGGAACCTTTTTATTCGATGCGGTCGAGAGGACTCGAACCTCCACGGGGGGTTAGCCCACACGGACCTGAACCGTGCGCGTCTGCCAATTCCGCCACGACCGCATATCATGTGTCTCACCAATTATTATCGGCGACAAGAAATAATATATCATGTGTGGTTTAACCTGTCAATATATAAGAATATATGAATATGTGCGAACCGAATACGTATCCGGTTCGCACATATTGGGCTTGCCTATGATGAAGTTATACATAACAGCTGCTGGTGGTGTTATACACTACAGTCGAAAAAGATCTTCTACAGCTTGGACGGCCAGTTGCCGTACCATGCATAACCGCCTCTTCTTTCCTTTTCAATATCACTCAGCTTATATTTCACGACGCCATCACGTCCAACAAAGATAGGTTTATCCGTACCGAGTTCATAGAAACGCGCCCAGATTGGGGATGCACTGGAATCAGCAATGATTCGGCTGTCCCCATTCGCACGCTCATACCGATATCCTGTAATTTTCACTTTGTTAAACCAAGCTTCAGCACCTTTGATTGATGCAGTAATTCTCGAATTAGCCGGTCTCGTTTTCAGAAACTTCACAATATTTACACTTTCACCTGACGTTAGTGACGGCACTTCATAGATTCTGGCTCCTGCAGGTCTCAGTGAACTGGAATCATGCTGCTGTCCCCAAGCCGTTAACTTCCCACCGGATACCACCTGGGTATTCAGGATGGCGTCCACCCCTTTAGAAACCGCATTTTTACTACGATTTGCGAGTGAACTGTCGATAAAGGAAAAGTTCCCCTTACGTGCTGCGACTTCATCGAGCATGTACATCACATTAATCATCGCATCATCATTATAGGTAATATGTTTATGATAACCGGAACTTTGATAGACTTGTGGCCAGCCGCCATTGGAGTATTGCATGTTAAGTAAAAAATGGATGCCTTTGATTGCAGCAGCCGAGTATCGCTGATCATTTGTTTTCTTGAATTCACTTGCAAGTCTTCTAATTTCTGAATATGTAGCTTTATTATCAATTGTTGACTTGGCCCATTCACCTGACGTCTGACTATAATCTTTTCTCCAGCCACCATCCGGGCGCTGATTTTTCAAAATATCGGATAAACTCGCTGTTGTACCAGAGGCATCTGCCGCCGATACGGTTAGTGCAGGAAGAACGGTCATTCCCGCGACGGAAAACACCATTGAACATGCCAGTACAAATGTTACTAATTTTTTTGCCTTCACAAGACAACACACTCCCCAATTCACAAATTTGATTACTCCTTCATAATAATTCCAATGAAAACAATTTAAATACAAATTTTGTATTTAATAATTGTATGATATGCAATAAACAAACATTTGTCAATATATGCAACATCATATATATATTTTCTTTAATTTAACATAAAGGAGCACCCTTTTAGCTCTTGACAAGCTTGTTTATTATCCATACTTGTCCCCAATGAACCAGTAATGACTTTTTTGTAATCTTTTCCGCCCTTTTTAAACATAATTATGACTAAAAACGATAATTCCGCTAACATTGACGCTAAAAGAAGTGCTTTAAATAGGTTTGACAATTACGTATTTATGCAATATAGTTTCAAATAGTTACAAAAACTTAATTATTCATTTGCCGAGTTTCAGGATTGAAAACGGGGGAACCATTTTGGGTGAATTATTCTTATACATAGGAAATATAGGGAACCTTCTACCGAACCCTTAGCTAACTCCGTAGGCATCGAAGGGAGAACATTGATTTTGAAAAAACTGATTATTTCCATTTTTGGAGCTGCTGTACTATTTACATCCGGAGCAACAAACACAGAGGCAAGCACAATTAATACAATGGTTAACAATATGACAGGCATCCCGTACAAGTGGGGCGGCACAACTATGGCTGGCTTCGATTGTTCCGGGTTTATGAGATATCTTTTTAACAAATACAGCATTGAATTGCCACGCACGTCGCAACAACAAGCCAAAACAGGGACTCCGATATCCAAAGCGAGCATTCGCACAGGAGACCTAGTATTTTTCAATACAACTGGCAGAGGCATCTCACATACAGGAGTATACATTGGCGGAGGTCAATTCGCACATGCTTCCACTAGCAAAGGGATCAGCATCACCAAGTTGTCTAACCCTTACTTCAGCGATCGTTATGTGACAGCAAGACGCGTTACAGGTCAATTTATGTATAACAAAATGCTAGGTAAAATCTAATGCTAAACGATAAAGAGAGAAGTAGCCACAATGGTGCTTCTCTTTTTTTATCCATTTTTTGTCTTCAAGTGCTTCCCTAAACCCTGTAAAATATTTATGGACATGACAGGAGATCAGACAAAAAATAAAGAAAATTATGTTCGTTTTAAGTTTTGCTGCTTTAATATTCACAATCCTAGGTTGTAGTAACGGGAGTGCGAACGATTTTCGAGATCTTTCTTGGGGCACCAAGATCGACAAGGTCATTGGAACTGAAAAAAAGAATGGGAACACTACTTATGAAGAGGACAAAGTTTATGATCATGAGAAAAGCATTAAATACTCTAATCTAATTGTTCTTGGTAAAAAAGCTGACGCTACATACGTTTTTATTGATCTTTTAGATAATACAAGCCGCTGGGATCTAATGAACGAAAGTAATACATTGCTTAAGGAATTAGAAAATCCAGAAACGACAGAATCAAGGAAAGAAGAAATTTACAAGCTTATGGATCAGCGCATAGAATAAATGAAAAATGCAGCAAGTGCATATCCACTGGATGACTTCTTACTGCGACAGGCATTTTATCATTTTGACACGTTAAGCAGCCAAGAATCCGATGAAATCCTCGCAGAACTTACTCAGAAATATGGTGAGCCGAAGAGCGAAACCTTTGCTAACTCCCTTATTTATCTTTGGGAAAATGATCGCTCAAACATCGAATATGACACGGGAAGATCCAGAATTATGTATACTGCAAAATACTCCATCATGGAGCAATTTGCAGATGTAGACAAGTACAACAAGAAATCAAACAGTAAAGAAAGTAAGGATGAACTTCAAAAAAAGGTCATACGGCTCAATAGAAGAGCCGTATGACCTTTTACTTTGACCTCTTATTAATGCAGCGCCTTCTGCACCCTCATTGCTCCTTGTGACAGAGCATGCCCGCCGCCAACGGCTCCAGCGACAGCTACGGTCTCCATGATCTCCTGATCAGTCGCGCCCTTGGAACGTGCCTCTTCTACATGATAGAACGTGCACACTTCATTATTAGCAAACAAACCGATACCTAGCGCAATTAACTGTTTGGTTTTGGCATCAAGCACACCAGGCTGGAAGCACTCACCCGTAAACTCATGATATGATTTCACCACATCAGGGAGAACATCACTTAATGCGCCAATCTGATCCTTATAAGCGTGAACTTTATCATTCATCAATGTCATGACTTGCAGCACACCCTCTCGGCTGTAAATACAGCGATTTGTTCCACTGTACCTATCTTCCCTCGTCTGTGTCGCAATTATGCCCAGCCTTGATGGTAATTCCAAACATTTGGTGTTGCAGACATTCTATTTGGAAAAGATTTCCGGTAACGTGAATCCATTATTTATTCACTTAAAACACTTTGACGAGGCTCACTGAACAACTGATACCGGTAAGACCGATCCAGCTTCACAACACGGCGATTCTGCCTGCGAATAAGTACTTGTTTATCATCCCAGGCTACCACGATGCCCGTTACGTCGTTAGACTCCAGCTCATCCCGCACTACTCTTACTTTCTCGCCTGACAAACGCAGGGCATCCAACTCTGTATCACTAATCATGTCCCTAACTCCTATACTCAAATTCGTTTACAAAAAGAGACCTAAATGAAAAGCCATTTAGGTCTCACGTGACTGTATTGGACTGTTATGTCATTCGAAAAATAATGTCCCGACTGAGAGTTACCGCTGCGCGTGCTCTTTGCTGTCGTTCTTCTCGAACCAAAAATCAAGCACTTTGGCGGACATCACACGTTCTTCAAGGTACTCCACTTGGTGCGGTGTAAATTGTTCTTTCCAAGAGAAGGACAACTCTTCACACAAGCCTACAATCGTCAGCAATTCTGACCAGGCAACATAGCGTTTGTACCAGAAAAATTGAGGATGTTCAATCATATAGGGATAAAGGTCATCAAATTCCGTATGTTTACAATCCAGGGCACGTTCAAAATGAACTTTCGATTTCGCCAGCTTATCAATAAAAAATTGGTCTGTTGCCGGTTGGTTCCCCATGTTGTTGCCTCCTCTCCCTAACATAACCCCATTATAAAGGAAATCGACGGCCATGCAAAGCCATAGTTAAAAAATTAGGCCCTATTTCCTTCAAAAAGTTAGATTTCATTATCGTCGAATTGCACGGTGCCATTATTCAGTGAACGAATGCGTACAAGGGCTTCCACTGGAATGCCTTGCTCCCGGATCGTGCGTGCACCAGCCTGGAAGCACTTCTCCACCACCACACCGAATCCTACCAGCTCTGCGCCAGAACGCTCGATAATTTTGATGACACCGCGAGCAGCATCTCCGTTCGCTATAATATCATCAATGAATAAAATGCGGTCATGCTCATGAATGTATTCGCGAGATACCATAATGTCCGTTACGATTCCTTTCGTAAAGGATGGCACACGTTCGCAGTAAGCATCAGGATCAGCCAGAAGCGTTTTTTTACGGCGGGCAAATACCAAGGGCACCCCCAGTTCATGAGCTGCGGCAAAAGCCACCGGAATACCCGAAGATTCAACCGTAATCACCCGTGTCACTCCACTCTCTCGGAAACGCGCAGCAAACTCACGTCCCATCTCCATCGTTAATGCAGGATCAATCTGATGGTTCAGAAGACCATCCAGCTTCAAGACCTGATCCGAAATGACGACACCTTCTTGTAAAATTCTTTGTTTTAATACATCCATGATTTGACCTCCCAAGCCTATCCTATGAGGTTTAAAGTATCATATATCGAGCTACAAGTTCAAGCGAAATCCATCATAAGATTGGATCACACCATCATTCATTCGCTCCTCATCCTGCTGTCATGAGTTTTATGGGTCAAGCATAACTTGTACTATGGTACCCGCATGGCTAACCAATCCCGGGACCTGAAAGGGGTAACGCATTGAAACAGGTATTCCGGGTGCTACAGATTGCATTCACATACATCGGAACCGTCGTAGGAGCCGGCTTCGCCACAGGGCAGGAAATATTGCAGTTTTTCACCCAGTATGGCAAGTGGGCCACAATCACCATCGCTTTGTCCACCATGCTTTTTGTCTGGCTCGGAACCAAAATGATGCTTATTGCTCATGATACCCGCTCTCGTTCCTATGAGGATCTTAACAAACATCTATTCGGCCATAAGACTGGTAAATGGATCACATGGGTAACTCTTATCGTTCTCATCGGCGTTAACAGCGTCATGCTCGCCGGGGCAGGTTCTGTTTTTATGGAACATCTGGGTTTGCATTACCAGACGGGCCTGATCATTACTTTGATTGGTACATATCTTCTTCTGGGTCGCGGAATGCAGGCTATTTTGCAAATGAACAGCATTGTTGTGCCCATGATGCTCCTGCTCTCCCTGCTTATGATTTTCAGTACACTCCATCATCCAGGTGTTTTTCGTTTTGTCACACTAACAACAGATAGCAATCCTATTCAAGTATGGTTATCCCCACTGCTCTACACTGCCTTTAATCTCGCGCTGGCTCAAGCGGTACTTGTACCTGTTGGCAACCAGATTCGTCATCGTAATACGTTAAAATGGGGCGGAATTACAGGGGGAATCGGCGTTGGTTTTATGCTAATGGCAGCCCATTTTGCCATGTCGGCCCAGATGCCAGGCATCATACAATTCGAAATCCCGATGGGCAGTATCGCTTTTCAGCTGGGATGGGTTGTGCAGTCCGTATATGTCACACTCATTTTCATGGAAATCTTCACGACGTTTGTTGCCGACATCTACGGCATGACCTTGCAGCTCAGGCAACATGTCCAGGTTCATCCCCGATTGATTACACTAGTCATCATGATGTTGTGTTACTCGCTCAGCCAATTTGGCTTCAGCTCCCTCTTATCCATTCTTTACCCCATCTTTGGATGTATGGCACTCTTTTGGGCTGGTAAACTCATTATGGATCGCTGGGGCACATTTCGTGGTCGGAACAACACGAATTGAATGCACAGATATGGGAGTTAAACCGTTATTAAGTTAGATCATGTTATGGTACAATTCAAAGTAAATCTTAATTAAGGATGGGTTCTTTATGAAGAAAGCAGACAACTTCGCCTCCTAAATCCGCTTCAGATAAAATTTAGGAGGCTCATCTAATGAATTTTAATAAAATTGATTTTAGCACTTGGAAGAGAACAGACATATTTCATCACTATATGAATCAAAATACTTCATTCAGCCTAACCAATGAAATTGATATCAGTGCTGTATATCAACTCATCAAACAAAAAGAATATCGATTCTATCCTGCGTTTATCTTTTTGATCACGAGTGTAATCAATTCACATGCCTCTTTTAGAACGAGTTTCAATAGTGATGGAGATCTAGGTTATTGGGATACGCTGGATCCACTTTATACCATCTTTGATCAACCATCTGAGTCATTCTCCGCCATTTGGACTCGTGTTACAAATGATTTCAATACGTTTCAAGACGACTATATTTCCGATATAGAAAAATATAAACGTTCAGGCAAGTTGTTTCCCAAGACACCTATACCTGAAAATATTTTCTCTCTTTCTATGATTCCATGGACATCTTTTACTGGATTCAACTTAAATATTAATAACAATAGCCGTTACCTCCTACCCATTATTACGGCAGGGAGATTCATTCATAAAGAGCATTCAATATTTTTGCCATTATCACTACAGGTTCATCACTCGGTTTGTGATGGTTACCACGCCGGATTGTTCATGAATGCTGTTCAGGAATTAGCAAGTAATCCAAAGGATTGGCTATTTTAAAATCTGTTAAATACCAAAAGCAAAAGCCGCTGTATACCTACAGCGGCTTTTTCCATGAATGTTGCTATCCTCCGACTTGCGTCTGAAATTGCAGATACATCTTTTTCAAATCATTCACCGATCTTCCCAGCGAATAGAAGGTTTTAGCTTTTTCACAAGCGGAACGAGCCAGTTCATAACGATACGCCGGGTCCAGCATGACCTTTTCCAGAGCATCAGCCAGAGCAGATGGATTTTCAGGTGGCACAAGCAGGCCGTTTATTCCATCTTCAATCTGTTCAGGTATTCCTCCTACGTCCGTGCCAACAAGAGCCAGACAGCTTAACGCCGCTTCAGCGAACACCGAACCAAAGGCTTCTGCACGTGATGGCAGTACAAACACATCAAAGAACGGCATAAACTCTTCAGGATGCAGCGTATATCCATAGAATATGGTCTCATTATAGATTCCCAAACGCTGTGCCAACTCTTCAAGATCAGGTCGAATCGGTCCATCTCCAATAATATGGAGCACATAATCATGCCCTCTATCCTTCAGTTCGGCACAGGCTTTAAACAAAATATCAAGTCCTTTAGCCGGAACAAGACGGCAGACCGTGACCAATTGCGGAACTGCATTCTCATGTGGAATCGGCTTAAACCGTTTTTCATCAAAACCATTCGGAATAATTCCAATGCGTTCTGGATGTTTCACATACGGGCTCAAATATCGACGGAACGAATCGGATACCGTTAACAATCGCTCTGCACGATGCTCAAGTTCTCCATAAATGGCTTGCAGGAACTGATGCTCTAATCCATTTGGCTCAATACGTCCATTAAGGATAAGTTCTCTTTCGTAACTGGAGTGAATCGTCTGAATGAGCGGAACCTCAGGAAATACCGTTTTCATCGCAAGCCCTGCAATAGGGTGATGAGCATGGATCAGATCATAGGACTTTTGAATCCGAAGCCGGGTCCACCATAGATAGTCGCGATAGGTCTGAATATATTTTTGCACCACAGGGCTATCCTGATAGATGGTCCAATCAAACGTTTCAAACTGGACTTCCTCTCGCCCTTTGTTCCGAATTCGTTTGGGCAAGGAGAACAGGTCCATCTCCCATCTTGGACTCGCAAATCTCTCCTGCATGTAAGGAATCATAGATGATACACCTCCGGGCTGCTCCGGAGGAAAAAATAGGGCCTGTAGCAATTTCAACGTCATTATCCCCCTTTCCCAGCTTCATTTCTCTTCTTCCACATTCAT
This sequence comes from Paenibacillus amylolyticus, assembly GCF_051136285.1. Classification (GTDB taxonomy): domain Bacteria; phylum Bacillota; class Bacilli; order Paenibacillales; family Paenibacillaceae; genus Paenibacillus; species Paenibacillus amylolyticus_F. Next base: position 1,434,194 of record NZ_CP194938.1, read on the forward strand.
TTATTCTATATTAGAACATATGTTCAGTAAAGCGGCTCTAGAGCCATGCACTTCGTTCTTTACACCAAAATGTATTTTCATGCATTTTATTGCATACCATCAATGTTAATTATGACATAAAAAAGCTTGAACATCCACCATTTTGACAACTAAAATATCAAGTCGTATATACAACGTATTCAATCAACGCTCCATACAGAAGCTTATATTCACATTTCTTGGCTTCATCGATCCTTTCAGCTGTTCACATAAATATAGCCGGATAAGCTTATCCGCTTCCGGCTTCTTTTTATCATTTTCTCACCAGTATATCTCAACAAGTTTCTCTACAACTCAACCGGCTTCTCATAAATGCTGAATCCTTCGTGAGCCCCTGCATAACTGAATCCATTTCCTGCATAAAAAGCATTTAACCTAACATTGTCAGCGCCGCAATCAAGTCGTACGAGAGATTTTTCTTTAAATTGTATGCCGCTGGTTGACCATTGTAATATGGATTTCCCCAGACCCATTCGAGCATATTTTCTTCGAATCGCAAGTCGATGCAGATAGAGTGCTTTATCTTTCGCATGGGCCTGATCTCCCCATAACTTGAGATCCCACGGACTTGGCTTCTGCATGAGAATGACCATTCCAGCGATCTCTTCCTCTTTTTTGAAAACAAAGACATCGCCTCGCCGAATAGCGGAAGGTGTATCATGAGAATCCTCCCCATGAAGCAATGCATTCCATTGGGAAGATCCTTTACTTTTCAGCCAAGAAGCCGTCTCCACAAGCAAGGATAAGACTTTTTCCGTGTCCTCTGGCTGTGCCTGAACCGCTTGAAAATCATCATTGATGTATTGGTTACGAATTGTAAATAATTCCGTCATCATGCCCCTCCATTTTCCAAACTCATATGCTCCGGTTTCGACTGCTTGCTTCCCTTGGTTTGGACTACGTCCAAAACCAAACATCGCTCCCATTCGATACCATCGCTCTCAAAACTGAGCAATAAATAACTAACCGTACTATACCGGGAAAAGATTTTTTCGTCAAAATCAATTCAAGAAACTCAAAAAAAAAAGGATAAAAGGCGTTCGCCTCTTACCCTCCCATTTTGGCTTCATCAATAATCTGATTACGATACAACATCGTGAGATGTAAGGAGTCAAATTCGATCTCTTTATTCAGCTCTTGCATCAGCACTTCCACCAATGTTCTCCGCTGCACACTCGTGCCAGGCACATCATAATCCATATAACCCGTCAGATCCGAATGGGACGTATCAATAGTTGCCGTACCCACCGGGAGGCCTCCGCGCTCCTGAACAAATAGATCATAGATTCTGAACTCCCGATCCCTGTTCCTGAGCATGACATAACCTGCTTCTTCTACTTCTTCCGGCTCGATCCAATCATCGATGGAATCCAATGATTCTTCTTGATCTTCGTCTTCCTCCAGTTCATCGGAAAAATCACGGTGCACCCACTCGAGTGTCTGCAGTTCGTTCCCCTGATGCCACATCCGAATCGTAATTGTATCGATGATCTCCTCGTCCAGTTCCCTTACAAGCAGTTCCGCTGCAGCTTCCTGTACTGTTTCATCAGGTTCGTCATACCAAAGAATCTCTCCATGTGCATCGGCTCCATACTGTTTCAGCGTAGCTTCTGCCATCTCTTCTCCTTCGACATCGTTGAACACATAACTTGATAAGTTACGACCGGCACTGACCATCTCCATTTCCAGCAGATGTTCCCGGTCTTCGTATGTAAAAGAATCATCCCGAGATGCAGGAATGAGATTCACCTCTTCGTCAGGTAATACATCATCATAACGGCTCTCGTCATACTCAAGGTAATCCTCTGTTGCTGTTATTCCAGAGGAAGACCATCCTTCCTCCTCAGGCATGTCCACTGGTCGCAGGACGGAATGCAACGTGCCACAGCTCACCAAAACTTCATAGGAAGATACCGCCACCGCATCCGCAAGCGCACGGACATAAGCATGCACCTTATCTATAATGAGCTGTTCCACTGCCTCTTCTATAGATTCCTGTTCCAGTTGAAGGCTGCCTGACAGACGCTCCCCTTCCCTGTAAATCAGTAAAAGCGACCCTGTATATCGGTCATCCACCATAATATCCTGCACTTCACCACTTGCTGTTCGCAGATCTGTCGTTAAATCGATCTGTATCATTGCCAGTCCTCCTCATTCCTAACGTATTCTCTTAGGATGTCCCCGGAGACAGTAGTTTATGAGGCACTGTACATTTTCGCAGGTCGAGTGAGACCATTTTCGCAGATCTGGTAACAAGTAAACACAGAATTATACGGATAAAATATACTTGTGAATGGCGTGCGCAACTCCCTCATCATTGTTGGACAAGGTCACCTCATCGGATGCTGCTTTCACCTCTTCAGGAGAATTATCCATCGCAATCCCTTTCCCGGCGAAAGTCAGCATCGTAATGTCATTGAAATAGTTGCCGATGGCCATAATCTCAGAAGACGCGATGCCTTTGGAATCAGCCAGTCTTTTGAGCGCAGCTCCTTTGGAAGCTTCCGGATGCATCAGATCAATGAAAAAGTCTCCGCTGCGTGTCATGTAATAAGACAAATTCCAGGACGTCCATTCGCGCTGGACAGCGTCCATCTGCTCGATAGGGCCAAACGCTGTAAACTTAGCAAGAGGTTCAGTCATATCTGCCCACCGGGGTAGCTTAAGCGGCTCAGCCAGAAAATTGTAATACATCTGCCTTACCTGCAGCTCCAGACCTTCAGGTTGATCCACATACAGACCAAAGGCTGTATTGATGTCAAAATGTACATCATTTTCTCGGCAGTACGTCATAATAGGTTCAAGCCCCTGAGTGTCCAAAGCAAACTGATGAACGACTTCCCGGGTATCCACCTGTGCAGTCACAGCGCCGTTATGCGTAATAACATAACCATCCAGCCCCATCTGTTTCATAAAAGGAATCGTGTTGGCCGGACCGCGCCCTGAACAGAGCACAATCTCTGCCCCATGACGCGAGGCCTGAATCAACGTTTCTTGAGTCCATTCAGTCAGTTCATGAAGATCATTCAACAAGGTTCCGTCAACATCCAGCGCAATCAATTTATACGTCATATGATTTTCATCCTCATCTTTGTTTAGTTGGCTGCATCATTATTTCGTAAATAGGTCAATTCATCTGCTGTTAATTCGCGGTAACTCCCGATCGCCAGATCGGAAGCCAGCTTCAGTTCTCCCATCGCTACACGTTTCAGGTAGATAACACGTTTGCCCACAGCCTGGAACATGCGTTTAACCTGATGAAATTTCCCTTCATGGATGATCAGCGAAATAAGTGATACAATGCCTTCGTCTGTTTCTTCGTATCCCAGCACGGTCAGTTCAGCGGGCATGGTCTCGTACCCGTCATCAAGCCGCACCCCGGCTGCAAAACGCTGAATATCCGCTACGTCTACTTTTCCTCGTACCCGTGCTTCATACGTTTTGGGCACATGTTTGCGAGGGGATAACAGATCATGGGCGAGGGGGCCATCATTCGTCAAAATAAGAAGTCCCTCCGTATCCTTATCCAGCCTCCCTATAGGAAACGGTTGAAAGATTCGATCTTCCTTGCGCAACAGATCCAGCACCGTTTTATCCCGAGCATCCTCCGTCGCAGATACTACGCCTGGCGGTTTGTGCAGCATCAGATAGATCATTTCCCGGTACACAAGCCGCTCGCCATCCGCTTCAATAACGTTAATCTCCGGGTCCACCTGAATGCCGCTGTCCTTCACTGCTTTGCCGTCCACATGAATACGTCCCTGCTTCACCATTTTTTTAAGCTCACTGCGTGTTCCTACACCCATATGGCTCAAGATTTTGTCCAAGCGCTGCGTTTGTTTTCCTTTCCCACTCATACCGATGTCCACCTCCAGCCTGCCGGGTATTCATTTTTCAACACACCATCCAGCCATTTGCCCCAACCAGCAGCATATCCATCCACACATACAAGCACGTAACCCTTGGGTGATGTTCCTCCCTGGAAATTAACCCGTTCCTGCTCTATGTTCAGCGTTTCCCCTTTCAGGTACCTCACCGCTTCCCCATCCGTAGAGGACAGATTCACACTACGCCGCGCCTCCGATGAACGCAAAGCGCAAGCCAGTGGATGGGAGGGTACAAAGCGGCCATTCTTGATCGTGCCCATAAACCATCCCGGACGAATCACTTTAAGTCCCTCCAGACGGGAGGCACCTACCGCTGACTGATATATACGATCTCCGTAACATACTGTCTCCCCGGCGAACGTCATATCCAGATTTTCATTTACAAATTGAGTATACACCACTAAAGGATCAAACGAGCCTGAATCGGCACCTCGTCCTTGCCCTCGTTCAGACTTGCGACCCCCAGCCTCTTTCCCTTTCTTACCTGGTTTAGAAGCGTGTTTGCCGCCTCGCGCACTTCGGTCACTGCTTTCTCTGGATTCAACCCGTAACAAACGTTCCTTTTTACGATCGGCTTTGGTCATAGGAAGCGAAGCCGATCGTAAAAAGGAACGATCCTCACTTGGATCATGCAACAATTCGGACTCCTGTACACGTTGTCCGATACTTTGTCTTTCTTCATACAGCTCTTTACCTGACTTTCCATTAAACTCATCAATAAGTTCTTCTGAACGTCTCGTGCCACTCTCAATGCTCTCAATGTGTTTTAACACAGCAACATAGTGTCCTTCCCCTTCTAACAGATGAGGCCACAATCGGGCTGTGCCGCGCGTTTGATCCAGCACTTCTTCTGTCTCAGCTGCCTGCACTGGCAGCATCTGACGCACCCACTCCGGGCGTCCTGGGGCAAATCCAGCGTTATCCGCAATATTTACCACTGCAAAGTCACGATTCATCTTCAAAAACTCGGCGATCATCGCTTCGTTTTCCTCCGGTGCAAAGGTACAGGTCGAATAAACAATCGTACCTCCCGGAGCCAGTAACCGCGCTGCCGTTTCCAGAATGTCGCGCTGCATCAGCACACATTTCTCCACAGAATGATGTTCCCAGGATTTCACCATGTCTTCATCCTTGCGGAACATGCCTTCGCCTGAGCAAGGTGCATCAATCAGCACTTTATCAAAATAATGAGGAAATGCATCCGCGATGCGCTCCGGTGACTCATTGAGCACAACGGCATTTCGTACGCCGTACAGTTCCACGTTTTTGGCAAGTGCTTTGGTTCGCTCCGCATGAATATCATTCGTGACCAGCACACCCTTACCTTGCAGCTTGGCAGCAATCTGAGTGGATTTCCCCCCTGGCGCAGCACACAAGTCTAACACGCGGTCACCCGGCTTTACATTCAATTGCTCCACCGGAGCCATTGCACTTGGTTCCTGAATATAATACAGGCCCGCGTGATAATACGGATGCAGACCGGGCTTCACCCCATGAGGCACATAAAAACCAGTTCCACACCACGGAATGGGTCTCAAGTCAAACGGGGCCATCTTTTCGAATTGTTCCACTGATATTTTAAGTGTATTAACTCGAAGTCCGGCATGCGGAGATTGTTCATATGATTTCATAAAAGATTCAAATTCTTCGCCAAGCAAATGTTGCATTCGCTCCGCAAAGATGAAAGGCAGCTGTACAGCCATAATTCCACTCATCCTATCCTGTTAAAATGACATATTGCTCTATGTTATCATATCCTGATTTTACTTGCCTATCCTATCATGTGTATTCCACTACAGCGTGTAATGTAGTATAATGCTAATAGATTGTTTTATAAGCAAAAATTCGGTTGTTTATGTATATTATCCCAACCTTTATTTTTGCCGCAATGATATCTCGATATGAACAATGGGGGATGAACAATGAATTCCAAGAAGAAAAAGAAGAGTGCCACAATCCTTATATTCCTCGGTATACTGGTTGTCATGATTGCTGCGCTGGTTCTTGTGAACAAAGAGTCCAAGAAACAGATGGATACTGTAGAAAACGCGTATGGAATCGCAGCTTCCAAGCTTAATCCAGCAACACGGGAATTGCTCGATGATCCTAACTATCAACAGATTATCCTGCCCGCTGATCTGAAAGCCAGAATCGATAAGAAGGACAGCTTCTTTGTTTATTTCTTTGCTTCCGACTGCTCACACTGCCGTGCAACGACACCACAATTAATGCCGCTCGTGGACAGTGAAGGAATCAAGCTTCCACAATTTAATCTGCGTGAGTTCGAAGCGGGTTGGACCGATTACAACATTGAATTCACACCCACACTGGTCTATTATCAAGATGGCGTTGAGAAAGATCGCATGGTTGGCGGCCTGAAAGAAAACGGAAGCGACAACGGTTATTCGCTGGATGACTACAAGCAATTTTTCGAAAAGTACAAAGGCAGCGCAACAGCTCCAAGTAAAAGCTAACTTGAATGAACTCCAGGTAAAAGACTATATTCAACAAGCAAAAACACCCCGATGATTCCTTTACCGGAATCATCGGGGTGTTTTGTATTCAAGACATAGGATGTTTCATCCTAATTATTTGCATGATTATGAGCGTTTCTCCTGGTGCTCGTGCAGTTGAGTCTGCTGCATTGCCTTCATTTTCTCTTCGTAAATTCGTCCTCGTGTTGGACTTCGCCGCTGTGGAACATTGGGCGTAAGCTCCAAAGATCTGATCTGAATCAGCTCGATAAGTGCCCTGTCTTCAATGGTGATAGACAGATCACGATACTGGAGTGTTTCAGGTTCATTTCCCTGTAAATCCTTTACAAGTTCACGAACATCCGTAATCAAATCTCCAAGACGGATTCCGATACTACTGTCCGGATACGATTCCAGCAACTCCAGTGAACTTTGGAGCATCATAAGTCCTCCACGAATATTACAGTTCCGGTAATGATACAATCCCACCGCGATCTGTAACAGTCCTTTGTACAGTGGATCACGGTTCCGCTCCAACCACAGTTCCTCAAGCACCTCGTGACACTCAAAGTAATCCTGATCCCGATTAAAATAAATCAGATAATCAATGTAAAGCGGTTCATAGCTGTTCATCGGGATTTTCGCCCTTTCTGGCGTTGTTCAGGAGTCCCTTCACATCATCCAGCAGCACTTTGAGTCCCTCCATATCATTTCGTTCCCAGCAATCATTAAATCTTCTCTGTGCTTCAATCGCCTCATGAACCAGATGATAGAAATACAGTTGCTGAATGATGCTTAGCGTTCTTGACACAATATTGGAGTCATCCTCAAACGCTTTCTGCGCTTCAAGGATCTGTAGACGAATCGCTGACATCTCGTTATCCAGTACGAAGGCAGCTTCTGCCGTTTTCTTCAGTCTCGCTCTCATATCATCCGGCAGACTTTCCCGAAATTTATAGCTCAGGGAATGTTCGATCGTTGCCCAGAAATTCATCGCAAGCGTCCGGATCTGAATTTCGGCAAGCACTTTTTTCTGCCCCAAAGCCGTCTGTACAGGATACTCAATAATCATATGGAAACTTCGATAACCACTTTCTTTGAAGTTGGTTATATAATCTTTTTCAATTAACACCGTTAAGTCTTTCCGTGCTCTGATGTACTCGGCAACCCGGCGAATATCATCCACGAACTGGCACATGATTCGAATGCCTGCAATATCCTCTATCCCTGTCTCCACATCGTCCAGTGCGACATTCAGACGTCTTGATTTTTCCAGAATGCTGGAGATTTTTTTGACACGGCCAGTAACAAATTCAATCGGGGCATATTCTTCCCGTTTTTTCAATTCGGCCCTCATCGTCTTGAATTTGACCTTTAATTCCTCTACCGCTTGTTCATAAGGAAGTAAAAATGTACCCCAGTCTCTACCGTCCATGGTTAAGCCTCCTGTCTCTATAGCATCCCCTGTTCTTATCCATTATACATGATGTTTGCCGGGGGGAAGAGTCCCGATCCATTATCTACTCTTCCATGCTTCTATAATTCGTGTCTGGGGTTTATAACTTGCTCCTTAACGGTGGTCTGCACCAACCGCCTCTGAAATATGATGATAACCGTCCTTACGCAGCAATTCGCGCAATCCGGCATGGATCCGGCGATTCACTTCCGGCCCTTCATAGATCAACGCAGTATAGATCTCCACCAGACTTGCCCCGGCTTTAATTTTCTCGTACGCATCCTCACTTGTAAAAATACCACCCGAGCCGATAATCGGAAGCTTGCCTTCCGTCTGTCTATAGACCTGACGAATGATTTCCGTTGAACGTTCACGTAGCGGCTTGCCACTGAGCCCGCCCGTTTCCTTCGCATGCTGATGCGAAAGACCCTCACGGCTAATTGTTGTATTTGTGGCAATGATACCCGATACTCCACTCGCCGCAATCGTACTAACCATATATTCAAGTTCCTGATCATTCACGTCAGGCGCTATTTTGACAAGCACAGATTTGGCTGCTCCGCCAGCTTTAGCCTGTTGATGGTTCATCTCCGTCATGACCGCAGCCAGCAATTCTTTTAATTCATTCCCATGTTGCAGATTACGCAAATCCGGTGTATTTGGTGAACTGATATTGACCACAAACAGATCTGCATAAGTATATAAAGCCTGTATACATTTCGCATAATCCAGATGAGCTTCCTCATTTGGAGTTGCTTTATTTTTACCGATATTGACCGCTACGGGGATACGTCGTTCCTGAAGACGGGCAAGCTCGCCTGCCATCGCTTCTGCACCCAGATTGTTGAAACCCATCCGATTCACCAACGCCTCATCTGGCGGTAAACGAAACAAACGAGGCTGATCATTGCCGGACTGAGCCAGCGGAGTCACCGTTCCCACTTCCATAAATCCGAAACCGATAGAGGAAAAACCGGTTACGGCCTGTCCGTTTTTATCCAGACCTGCGGCTAGACCAACCGGTGTAGGAAAATGACAACCGAACATGTCCACTGCCAGATCCGGTGTTTCACGTACGCCGTACATGACACGTAGCCCCGACGGAACTGGACGAACTCTGCCTACACCGCTAAGACCACCAATGATCAGATGATGGGCCTGCTCAGGATCCATTTTAAACAATAAAGGTTTAGCAAGACTTTTGTATAACAAATCACTCACTCCGTTCTGGTTCGGTACGCCATTTGGCCGCTCCCCGTCCTCATATCTAAAAAAACTCTACACACAAGTCTAGCCGTTTCTCCTTCAAAAAGAAAGTCATTTGCGCATAGACAAACAAAATTCAATTCAGATGAACTATGCACAAGAAATCAACCCAACTACTGGAAATAGCGGGCCAAATTCTTTACAATGAAAGCATGGTTACTCTAAACCAGTTCGATACCTATTAAGGAGGACAAAGAAGACATGGCTCAAAAACGCAAACCACCTGCATTACAGCAAAAAAAAGAAGAGGTTAACCGCAAAGCCATTATATGGACAGCAGCCAGTGTTGGCGGTTTAATCCTTATCATTGGCGCACTGATCATTATTGCCAATATGTAGATGATTCAGCAAGCCAGCCGAACATACATATGAAGATCTTTGAGATGAACGGGAACATTACCGATATATCAGAGATACGCAGGATCAATTAAGCCAGTGATATGTTTTGTTTGGATTGTTCTGCTGCGGAACAAGTTTGTACTTATACCGCTGTTCGGCTTGCGGAGCAGGCGTAAGCTCTGGCAGCAGATCTTTACCGATGCGCACCGGAGTTCCTTGCGGAGCAAGGGCGAACAACTCCTCCACATCCGCTTTGCTCATTCTCACACATCCAAGGGACTCGTCCAGTCCGATGCTATCAGGCTCATTAGTCCCGTGGATGGCATAATTCGTATTCGAGAGCTGCATGCCTCTACTTCCAAACTCTCCATTCGCGTGACCATTCGGATTAACGACTTTATCTGCAATGACATATGAGCCCTCTGGCGTCCGCTTCCCGCCCAGACCCACTTCATACATCCGAACGATCGTACTCCCGCTTATGAGTGCCAGCCTGTGGTTACTTTTGTCGATGATAATCTCAAGCGGTTTCTCTAAAAATGGCTGTCCACCCAATGTATCCGCAAACGGGGCCTTTTTCGCTTCGGACGTTTCAACAACCTGCGTTTTCCCGTCACCAGTAGAACTCCCCTCCCCAGCTTGAACCTTCGCTTGAGACATCGCTAACAGCGCTGGAAACATCTCGCTCATTTCAGCTGAAGTTTCACCCAAAATATTGTTAGGGAACGGCTGTGCCAGGGCTGTGACACTCTTCGGCCAAGTTTTATGCTGCTTATGATAGGATATGATGGCACTGGATAAAACGGCAGCTGTCTCCTGTTTGCTCGTCCAAGCGAGACCTAACCGTTTGATCTTGGAGGATGCTTCAGGCGGTTTACAGTTACATTGTTTTGCATCATAACTCTGAGCCGTAAGTTTGCCTTTTGAATTGGTCTGCACAATGTATTTTACAGGCATATCCCGCTTCCAAACCAACCATTTATCTGATGCCTGCATACCGAGTACAGCTGTAGTATGAACTCCAGTACCCGATATTGACCAGACTGCAGCAAGGGCAGCCCCTCCATCATTTTTGCCGCCAAACGCAGCCGCAGTGAACACATTGCTCTGTTCCACAGGTGCTTTACTCGCTCCTCGTTCTTCTTTCACAGGCTGTGCATCTGATGCATCATCCTCAGTCTCCAGAGCTGCGGATAGCGCGTCAGCCACCTCATGTTTACCACCCGGAGCATCTGCAGGCGGAAGTCCCGCTAACAGCAAAAACATGAGCAGCGTCAGCCACATTTTGCGTTTGCGTCTCTTTTTCTCCTTTTGCTCAGACACCTCTACCAGCTTCTCCTGGTAATCCATCCATATGTCGGCAGGAGCTTTACTGCGTTCAAAAGCTTCGTATACTTCGCCCGCTTGTTGGAAACAATAATTCGCCTTCGCTTCCTGTCCTTCGCCCAGATACTCTTTGCCAAGCAAATACCATGCCATTTTATTATCTGGATGTTTCTTGACATATGACCTTAGATCCGTGTTTTGCATCTAATCCTCCACTATTCCGCCTTGAGCTTATAGAGTTATATATCGGCAGCCAGAGGCAAAATGTGCATAGGACTTCAGTACTTGGTACTAACCATGTAAACATACAAAAAAGCACACCTTCTGTCACTGGGACAAAACATGTGCCTTGATGTACAATATGAAGAAAAAAAATTAACCTTCTTTATTAAAAGGCTCGTCTGCTACTTTAATGGAATCTGTAGGGCAGCCATCGCATGCATCCTGCATATCATCGAACAAATCTTCAGGAATAGCCTTGATTCCATGGTTGGCATCACCATCAAAAATAACTTCTGCCAAACCTTCATCATCATAATCATAGATATCTGGAGCTGTTGCTCCGCAAGCGCCACATGCGATGCATGTATCTTTTTCAACCCAAGTATATTTACTCATTATACAATCTCTCCTCCTAGGATTCACCACGAACCGTGTTTTTATCTAAAAACATATTAAACCAAAGTTAGAATAATTACAAATCAATTTGTAACAAACACAACTTTATATTATCCCTATTTAGTCCAGACTTTGCAAGTTATCTTTTTGCAGTGATGTTCCCCTTACCTTATGGTTGCGAAGCAATGTGGAAGGATCATCACCCAACATACCTGCAGTAACAACTGCATTCTCACCAAACTTATCCCGTAACTGATCCATAATACGAATTAAACTTTCCTTTTTTGGCTTCTGCTCATATTCGAACAAATCCATCTGCACAGCGGATTCCTCCCGCGGAATCAAATTCTGCAGCGTGATGCCAAGCATTCGGACAGGCTTTCCGCTTCCCCAATGTTTTGCAAAGAGCTGGCAAGCCTCTCGGTAAATGACTGCTGCGTCCTCTGTAGGGATATCAATCATGCGTGACCTCGTGATCGTTTTCATATCAGGGGTACGAATGGTGATCTGAATGCCTTGACTAAACATTTCATGTTTGCGTAATCTTCGGGCGACCTGATCACTGATGTTTAGAAATACCCGCTGAATATCACTTATTTCAGAGACGTCGGCTGGCAGTGTCGTCGTGTGTCCAATCGATTTGTTAGCTTCCCGTTCAGCAACGACCGGAGAATGATGAATACCATTTGCCGAATTTTTGAGCCATGTTCCATTCACCCCAAACAGGTCTGTCAGCATTTTTTCATCGGATTTAGCCAGTTGACCTATCGTATCAATCCCCAGCTTTTTAAGTTTCTCAGCTGTCTTTTTACCGATGCCAAACATCTCGTTACACGGTCTGTTCCATAAAATGCGCGGCACGTCCCTCATCCGCAAAATCGATATACCGTTTGGCTTTTTAAGATCAGAAGCCATTTTGGCGAGCAGTTTGTTCGGCGCAATACCGATGGAACAAGGCAGACCAAGCTCATCCCTGATTCTATTCTGAATCTGTTCAGCAATTTCGACAGGTGTACCGAATTGTTTGGAACCCGTAATATCCAGATAACACTCATCAATCGAAGTCGCTTCCAGCAGCGGGGTATAACTATATGCAATCTTCATAAAAGCTCTGGAGTATTGACGATACAGGTGAAAGTCAGGACGAATTACTATCAGATCAGGACATTTTTTCATCGCTTGATGTACAACCATGCCAGTGGAGATCCCTCTGCCTCGGGCTGTGTATGAACAAGTAACAATTACACCCTTGCGCAATTCACTACTTCCCGCAACGGCAGTTGCCTTTCCACTATATAACTCCGGCTCTTCTGCTTCATGTACAGAACAATAGAAGGCATTCATGTCCACATGAAGAATCACTCTGCCTGCTGCTGGATAATACTCACTTACATCGATTGGAGGATTGCTGTCTGAAGACTTCACGCCCCCCATCCTTTCTATCCTCCCAGCCCGGGAGTTCACTTTATTTTCATCTATATAAGTTGAACTAAAGATTTTACACGGCTCACTCCGATGACAGAATAACCTTCCAATCGCTGTTATCCCCAGATTTTTTGATTCCCTTTTCCAAAGGAGAAAATCCGTTGATAAGCTTATGCTTCCGATGTAGCTTTCTTTCAGAAAGCTTTTAGGCGAACGCTTCGCTTTTCCAGGTTTTTTCTGTCCCTCTCCGTTAACGTGTAAATGATTTGTTCAACTTATATAGTTTTATTGTTTTTGATTACAGCCCAGACAACCAGACCGATAATAATCAGAGGAATTACTGTAATTATTACATTCTCCCATACTATAGTCACCGTTATCCCCTCTCTTCCATTAAACCAAATTATAACATAGATGTCTGTTTAATATCCCCAGACGCTTTTTCAGAATTAAATCGGCAAATGTTTACGTTAACCTGCGAATTCTATGTAGCATTTGGCTATAATGATGCTATAATAATTAATTATACAAATTCACACGTTTGGGACAAATCTATCAAACTAGTTTAACACAGTGTAGCGTTGCTACATCGAAGGATTTATCCCTTAACATTTTTACCTGCTTTTCAACCACACGACCAAAACTTATAAAAAGCGCTTTACCTAAAAGGAGGATCTTCATGTCAAAGGCCATCTCCATCTTCGATACGACTTTACGTGACGGCACACAAGGAGAGGGTGTCAGCTTATCGGCAGATGACAAACTCAAAATTGCCAAAAAGCTGGATGACCTCGGTGCTCATTATATTGAAGGCGGGATTCCAGGCAGCAACACCAAGGACATTGAGTTTTTCAAAAGAGTCAAGGAACTGAAACTGAACGCCAAAGTCGTTGCATTCGGAAGCACACGCCGCAAAGGCAGCATTGCCAGCGAAGATGCCAACTTGAAGCGTATGATTGAATCCGGGGCACAAGCAGCGACGCTGGTCGGAAAATCATGGGACTTCCATGTGCATACCGCCTTGCAGACAACTCTGGAAGAAAATCTGTCCATGATCTACGATTCAATCGCATATTTGAAGCAAAGCGGAATGGAAGTGATTTTTGATGCCGAGCACTTTTTCGACGGATTCAAAAACAACCCCGAGTATGCACAAGCCGTCTTGACCAAAGCTCATGAAGCCGGTGCGGACTGGCTAGTGATGTGTGATACCAACGGTGGAACGATGCCACACGAAGTTCATGAGATCGTATCCAACCTGCATCGGACACTGCCTCATGCACATCTTGGCATTCATACCCATAATGACTGTGAACTGGCTGTCGCTAATACCCTTAGCGCTGTACAAGCCGGTGCCCGCCAGGTTCAAGGTACAATGAACGGATATGGTGAGCGATGTGGTAACGCTAATCTCGCTTCTATTATCCCGAACTTGCAGTTGAAACTGGGTTACGAGTGTGTATCAGAAGATTCCATGAGACAGCTCACTAATGTTGCCCGTTACATCAGCGAGATCGCGAATGTGAATATGCCCATTAATCAACCTTATGTTGGTAATGCTGCATTTGCTCACAAAGGCGGTATCCACGTATCTGCCATCTTGCGGGATTCCCGGACATACGAGCATATCGTGCCTGAACTGGTGGGTAACAAGCAGCGCGTGCTTGTCTCTGAACTGGCCGGACAGAGCAATATCGTGTCCAAAGCGCAGGAACTCGGTTTGGAGTTTGACCCAAGCAGTGCGAACTCACGCCAGATCATTGAAAAAATTAAGGATTTGGAACATCAAGGTTACCAATTTGAAGGTGCTGATGCTTCACTGGAATTATTAATTCGTGAAGCCAACGGAGATATGAAAGAACTGTTCACATTCGAATCGTTCAAAATGCTTGTGGAGAAAACGGCCGGTAAATCCGTTGTATCCGAAGCTTTTGTCAAACTGAATGTCGCAGGAACAAGTGTGTACACCGCAGCAGAAGGCAACGGTCCAGTCAACGCGCTAGATAACGCACTTCGGAAAGCACTTGTACAGTACTTCCCTTCTCTTGCCCATATGCACTTGTCTGACTACAAAGTTCGTGTATTGGATGAGAAGGATGCCACCGCGGCCAAAGTTCGTGTATTGATCGAATCCAAAAATACAGAGAATACCTGGAACACGGTTGGTGTATCCGAGAACGTCATCGAAGCTAGCTGGGAAGCGCTTGTGCATAGCTTCAGATATGCTCTGCTTCAGGAAAAAATTCTCAATGAGCCGGATTCACTTTCGATTCCAACCCCTGGGCTAATTAATCACTAAAGCTCAAGCCCATTTTATATTTCCCGGAAAATAAAAGAAGCTTCTGCAACCATTCATGATGGTAGCAGAAGCTTCTTTAGATGCAAAACATGTGAGCAGACAAACCCTAGTTTGCAATCAACTTTTTTATTTTTTTCTCCAGCTCTTTTTCCGGTAATATACCAAGAATGATCTCCTGAATCACGCCGCGGGAATCAATCAACACATTGGTCGGAAATGCAACGCCGTTATATTGGGCATATACCGTTCCTTTTTCATCCAGCGGAATCGGGAATGAAAGCTTATACTCGTCCGCAAAAGCTTTCGCATCCTTCAGTTTATCGTATGAAGTGACATTCACACCATATAGATCCAGCTTATCCTTGTATTTTTCCGCGAAATGGTTTAATTCCGGTGCTTCTTGTTTACACGGATCACACCAGGACGCCCAGAAGCTAACAAAGGTTGCTTTTTCTTTCGCCCCGCCCACACTGTATGTTTTGCCATCCAGCCCTGTCAGAGAGAATGGTGGTGCCAGCAAACCTGCCTTCGGTCCTGTCTCTGTAGGCATAGGCTGATCCTGCTTAAAAACAGCAGCTATGCCACTGTCTGTATTTTGAGCCAAGGCTATGCCAACAAGCAGGACAACACCAAGCAATATGTATATGTTACGTTTCATCCCTCGCCACCCTCTTGTTCAATCAAAGTGTCTCAAATGCTGTTAAATCAATTCTTTATCATATTGTACCCTTTTCCCTTAAAATTTTACAATCCGGTTAGAACAAAATAAAATAAAAAAGGACTCCTGCATAAAGCAGGAGCCAAAGAGAGAGGGGTGAATACAAATGGCAGCACTTCACGGGCAGCAAAATACCTTAATCCTTCCCCGCTCGGTGGAACAGGAAATGTCCAGGCACATGCATCTTTCGCTGCCGCAGGAAGCCTGCGGGGTTGTGCTGGGTGAATCCGCAGCGGGCGGCATACGAATCAGTCGGTTTCAGCCCATTCGTAACGTAGCGCCTGACCCGCTGCATCACTTTTCACTGGATCAAACGGAATGGATTCAATGTTTTTACTCCGAATGTACCATCGTTGGCATCTTTCACTCTCACCCGTACACATGGCCCATTCCTTCGCAAGAGGATCTACAATCCCTTCCGCACTTCGCAGGAATGTTACAAGCCTATCTGATCGGTGCACCTGATCTTTCGACTCCAGCTTCAAGAGAAATGGCATCACCCATGCTTCTGAACTCGTATCAGATTATAGCGGATGAAGAACAGCGACGAAGTGAACCATCGCCTATTCCACCTACCTATAGCCTAGTACCGTTGGCACTATGCATGACTTAACCGGGTGTAGAGATCACCTAATGTCTCAATGTTTTCACGTTTCATATCCTCCAGATAACAAGACCATAACTGTGCTGTCATTCTGGCATCCTCAAGCGCATGGTGCCGCCCATAGATGGGAATGCCCCTGGATTCAAGCAATTCATCCAGTCCATATCCCTCTCTTGTAGGTTCAAGCCAGCGGGCGAGCATCATCGTATCAATTAAACGATGGGTCAGTCTAACCTTAGAGGTTCGCCACAACGCCGCATTGAGGAAAGCCCGGTCATGCGCACTCGCATGAGCAACCAATACGTTCCCGCCAACAAAGGACATGAAATCATGCAGTCCCTTCAGCAACGTAGGAGCCTCTTCCGTCATCTGTTGCGTAATGCCGGTAAGTTCGGTAATATGCTTTGGCACTGCCGTTTTTGACTGTACCACCGTATAGAACTGTTCTTCTTCCAGTACAACACCGCCTCGAATGCGCACTGCACCAAAGGAAAGAATTTCGTCTCCATGCTGGGGAGAAAACCCTGTTGTTTCCAGATCAAACACAACTGCATCCAGTTCATTTAGCGGTGTGTGCAAAACTTCAGGCCTGCGCTGATCCCTCATCATGGAACGGATGAACGCCATATGTTGCGCCGTAGGGGCTCCCATAATGGAAGCGATGGCGGAAGGAACCCCTCCCTGACGCAGCGAATTCCAAAATCCTGTACTGCCCCTTGCCGGCTCTCTCATAGACGTCTCCTTTCTTCAAATCGCAACTGTCTTTGCAAAGCACGATGCACTCGCTTAACGAGCCCCAGTGTCTCTCTCAGATCATAATGGATTTGCTTTTGTTTCATCTGCTTTTCATCCAGAAAACCGCTACTCTGCTGCAGTTCCCCCTGAATAACAACAGGTGTACTTCGGCGCAGCTTCAAAGCCGCGGCAAAAGCACGCTGGCAAGCATCCATCAACGGAAACGGCACCGCTTCAAGTAAAGTGAGTCTCTCCATACGTTTAAACGTCGATGATTCCTGTATCCCATGCTGCAAAGCCAAAAATCTGGCACTGTTGACCAGCGGAATATACACACCGTATTTGACGTCGAAACCGCCTGCGTGTTCACCAAATCGCTCTGTAACCACACGGCCCAGAATATTTAACGTCGCCTTATGCTTCACTGTATTACGCAGCACGGCGTCCGAGAGTTCAGGCACTCGGCGAAACTGTTCGTAAAAACTCGCAAGCCAAGCATCTGCCAGACTAACCTCACCCGCAACAAAACGCATATCAGAAGCAATAATCAGGTTGCGGATAGGCTCCCAGTTCAGGTCAGAACTCCATTCGAAGAGCTGCTCCTTCCAGGATTCCAGCGTTTTACGCCATAGTGGCTCCGAGCACATCACCTTACCCTCACATTTGGCATAACCCAACTGTTCCAATAGATTGGCAATACGTATTCCCAGTTCCGTAAAATACTCTTCTTTTCCTGCATGCGGAGCATCGCTGATAATCATGCCATTATCCTGATCACTCCATAATGTCGCTTCTTCCCTGCCGGAGCTCCCGAATACGATAAAGGCATAGGGGACGGGAGGCTGGCCTAAGCCCTCCTCTACCATCCCCTGAATGCATAACTCTACTGCTTTCCGTGCAATGCGGTCATGCAGTTCATTTACCGTCTCGTACCATTCTACCAGCGACAAGGAAGCGGACAGTGATTTCTGGAGCTCTCTCTGTAAAATGACGCGTGCCTGGCGTAGTTCATCTGCAGAAACCGCACCATCGATCCCTTGATAAGACCAGGAAAGATTCGTTGTTGAGATGGGTTCCATCATATCCAGCCTCCTTGAAGCAATTTCAATCATCATCTACCTCAGGAGCTGAACGTACCGCCCGGTTTAGATTCTGCATGTTTCATTTGCTCAGGATATCCATACGTACCGTGTTCACTCAGATCGAGACCCATGGTTTCTTCTTCTTCAGTAACGCGGATACCCATCAAAGCTTTCATACCACCGAGAATGATGAAGGACATCACGAGTACGAAGGCAAATGCACCGACAAGACCTAATAACTGTACGCCTAGTTGGTGGAACCCACCGCCATAGAACAGACCTGCTTGACCTACGCCCACTTTCTCAGCAAGTTCAGGTGTAGCGAACAGCCCTGTGGAGATTGCACCCCACATACCAGCGATACCGTGTACGGAGAAGGCATAGATTGGATCATCAATACCTTTGCGCTCGAAGTATTGAGCTGTGAAGAATGTAATGATGCCTGCAAGCGCACCGATTACCAGAGCTGCCCAAGGTTCTACGAAAGCACAAGCACCTGTGATAGCTACGAGTGCCGCAAGCACACCGTTTAACATGCTAGGAATATCTGATTTCCCTAGAACTGCCCAGGAGATCAACAGTGCAGCAACACCACCGGCAGCTGCAGCTACGTTTGTAGTCAATGCCACATAACCGAAGAATCCTTCACCCATCGCGGACAACGTACTACCCGGGTTAAAACCGAACCAACCGATCCAGAGGATAATGACCCCGAGTACGGAATATACTTGATTATGACCTGGAATGATGTTAGGTTTTCCATCTTTATTGTATTTACCGATACGTGGTTTTAGCAAAATAGTAGCTACCAGCGCCGCAGTTGCACCAGTCAAGTGAACGACTGTTGAACCCGCGAAATCTTGCATACCCAGCTCTGCAAGCCAGCCGCCGCCCCATACCCAGTGAGCAACAACCGGATACATAATAATGGTATACAGTGTACCAAATACGATATATACACTCATCTTTGCACGTTCTGCCATACCACCGCAGGCAATCGCCAGGGAGACAGCAGCAAACGCAAGGTGGAATACAAATTTAATCGTTAATGGAACATCCGAGAAAGCCAGTGATTCAAAGGAAGCTGCCATGTTGTCTCCACTCATGAAGAAACCAGTTGTTCCAAAGAATCCGTTACCGTTACCAAACCCGAGGCCAAAGCCAAGTCCCCAGAATGCAATAACTGAAATGCCCAATGTCAGGATTGTCTTACCCGCAATATGTCCTGCATTTTTCATTCGTGTCGAGCCTGCTTCAAGGAGTGCAAATCCCCCTTGCATAAAGAACACTAGCACTACAGCCAAAAACGTAAATGCCGAGTTCAGACCACTTTGAAGTTCGATATTCGTTGGACCCTCTGCAGCTGCTGCGAATGCACTCATCGGAAATGCCAACAAAGTAAGCATTACTAACATTGAAACTAACCATTTCTTTCTCATGTACCCCACTCCCTCATATGTTATGTTTGTTTACATATCGTGAAACTCTTAATGCCATTATAAGCAGAAGTGAGGAAAGTTGACAAGAGTATTTTCATCAATTTCAAAAATATTTTATGGGAATAAAGTCTTACGTCTTTTTCTTGCACTTAAGTACATAGATATAGGAATGAAGCAAGCTATCGATCAAAGCATAACGTTTGACTGTACGGTTCATATTCATGTATCATACTTATTAGTAAGAAGAATTGGGCGTATTCAATTGAAGCGCTTGTGGAAACTACATTTCCCTACATTTTGAACTTGCAAGCGAGGTGAATATCATTGGGGATATGAAACTTTTTCGAATTGGCGAACTCGCCAAAACGGCTGGTGTAAGTGAACGGACAATCGACTATTACACAAAGCTCGGGTTAATCGCTCCTGAAGAGCGCACACAAAAAAATTATCGTCTCTATAGTCATGAAACCTTAACCAGACTCGAACGTATTGTACAGATGAAACAAGAGAAGTATAGTCTCGAAGAGATCAAGCATTCTCTTGAAAAGTGGCGTCTGGTCAGTACAGAAGAACAAGTAGCAAGCAAACTAACAACACTTGAACTTCATGTGCAACAGCTTGAGCGAGAGGTCAATGAACTAAAACCACTGCTTGGAGAGATGAAACCTGTACAAGCTCGCAAGATGATGGCAGGACTACTCACCAAAAGCGCCGGTACAATGGAAGCATTGAAAATCTTGCTTGAGCACACCATGATGTAGCTTATTAAGAAAGCGGAGGAATGGATATGAGTTTTAATAACGGTATGTTCGTATTGATTATCATCGCCTTTTTGCTCTCATTATGGGCGCAATTTCGCGTTAAAGGCACCTTTAGACGCTGGTCAGAAGTACCCAACCAGAACGGAATGACTGGTTATGATGCAGCCCGTCACATGCTTGACGCCAACGGCCTGCACGATGTACCGATTGAACCCGTTCGCGGCGCACTCTCCGACCACTACGATCCGATTAACCGGGTTGTACGTTTGTCAGAACCTGTGTATTACGAAAAGTCCATCTCGGCCTTATCCGTTGCCTGTCACGAAGTAGGTCATGCCATTCAACATAAAGAAAGTTACCCTATGTTGGCATTACGTCACCGGATTTTCCCGATTGTAAACTTCGCATCCGGACTTGCACCATTCCTATTGATCGCAGGTTTCCTCTTTAATGCCATGAACCTGGTTGGAATCGGTATTATCTTCTTCTCCGTTACCGTCGCCTTCCAATTGATCACATTGCCGGTCGAGTTTAATGCCAGCAATCGAGCACGTGAGATCATGGTATCTGAAGGTTATATCCGCAATGAAGAAGAAAAAGGCGTAGCCAAAGTGTTGAACGCCGCTGCTTTGACTTATGTTGCCGCTGCTTTGATCTCCCTGCTTGAACTGATTCGTTACATCGGGATCTTTAACAGCCGCGACTAATTACCACAGCTATCCAATTCAGTGAAATAAACAAAAACAATACCCCACCGTTATTCGGATGGGGTATTGTTTTGCTGTAAACCGAAATAATGAAGCAAAAACGAGCGAAAAGATTGAGCAACCAGTGGCAGCTTATCATCTGCACGATGAATCAATCCTATCGTTCTGGTTACCTTCGGATGAGAGATCGCCACATGCGCAGGTTGCAGGGGGTTCGTCTGAAATAATGCCATCTCGGGAAGGAGACTGACACCCATACCCGCAGCTACCAAACCGCGAATCGTATCCGTTTCCTCACCTTCAAAGGCTATTTTCGGTGTGAATCCAGCTTCCAGACAGGCATGCCATACAATCGGCCGTAAGGAATACCCTTTGCTGAACAACACAAACTTCTCATCCTTCAGCTGCTCCAGCGCAATGGTCTCTTCTCCTGCAAACGGATGATTGGGCGGCAAAATCGCATGTAACTCCTCGGTCAGCACAATATCTCCAGAAACCTGGTCATGTTTTTCCGGAAATGGTGAAATAAACGCCAAGTCCACTTCTGCTGATAACACATCCCTTATCAATGTCGGATACATACCCTGCTTAAATCTGAATTTCACATTCGGGTACTTCTGACGAAAAGCCGCTACTACAGAAGGAATCAGATGAATTCCAAGGCTATGCGGAAAACCAATCCGAATCTCCCCGTGTTCCGGGTCAAGAAACTCATGCACCTCACCAACGGCTTTGTCGAGATCCTTCAAGATACCTTCTACTCGTTTGCAAAAAAGCTGCCCTACCGCAGTCAACTGCAGATTCCGTCCTTTTTGCATAAAAAGATCAACACCAAGCTCTTCCTCAAGCTGATGAATCTGCCTACTGACTGCGGACTGTGCCACATGCAGCTCTTCAGCCGCCTGTGTAACATGTTCCTTCTGTGCCACTTTTAGAAAATAATGCAACTGTCTTAATTCCACTTGCCTGATCGCTCCAATCTGTTTTACCCTACTATATCTTTGATCACATTCCATCTTGAGAACGTTCCGACTACTTCTTAAAAATACGAGGTTTCCACAAACGAATAATCAAACCATAAATAAAGAATCCGCCGAGCAAACCACCTAAATGCGCCATCCAATTGATCCCTGACATCGCAAAGGAGAAAATAATCCCGAACAACAGCAACGTATACATCGTTTTGCGTGAGGTTTCATCCATAATGTTACGCTGGAACAATGCCACATAGAGAAATGCCCCATAGACAGCATAGATTGCACCAGAAGCCCCTACCGAAATGGTAATTTCGCCGACCGAATTGTACCACGCAACAGCAAGAATATTCCCCACCACGCCTCCTCCAAGATACAACACACCGTATCTCAATGATCCGAGCAAACGTTCCATCGGTGGTGCAAACACAATCAGTGCAAAACTGTTAAATAAAAGGTGACCGAAACCCGCATGTAAAAAGATCGAAGTCACATAACGCCACCAATCCTGAGCAAACAATTCATAATTCGTCAGTGCGCCAAACTTGAGCAATACCATATTGTTCGTTGATCCGCCATTAAACGTTAACACGATAAACATAACGACATTTGCAATTAAAAGAATCGATGTCAAAGGAAAGTACTTCAAATAATCTTTCCAATTTTCATAACGAATAAATATCATAGATTTTTACGTTCACTCCACCCTGTTAAAATCAGACCTATCTTTTAAATCCACCCTAAGGATACATGCCCAGATTGGACAATGTCTTTCATAAAAGATTATAATGGATTTTGGCACGGATCACCAATTTATAAGGAGGAACATTATTTATGACACAAGAACGTAAAGGCGCAGCCACATTTAAAGGCAACCCTATCACATTGATCGGACCCGAATTGAAAGTGGGCGACCAGGCACCTGACTTCACTGTGAGCAAAAACTTGATTGAAGATGCATCTCTGAAAGATTTCACAGGCAAGATCAAATTGATCAGCGTTGTTCCTTCTCTGGATACCGGCGTATGTGATGCGCAGACTCGCCGCTTCAATGTTGAAGCTGCTGATCTCGGAGAGAACGTTGTTGTATTGACTATCAGCGTTGACCTTCCATTCGCACAGGAACGTTGGTGCGGTGCAGCTGGAGTTGACCGCGTGGTTACTCTTTCCGATTACAAATCACGCTCTTTCGGCGAGAACTTTGGCGTTCTGATCAAAGAATTCCAACTTGATATGCGCTCTATTTTCGTCCTGGATGCCGAAGACAAAATTACATATGTGGAGTACCTGCCTGAAATGACAGACTCCCCTAACTTCGAGCAAGCTATTGCTGCAGTAAAAGCCTTGCTGTAAAACAGGTTTCATATGTGCAGAATAAAAGCGAGGAAGGCCAGCCTTCTCTCGCTTTTTGTTATCTCATCATTTATTTCACTCGTTCGCCTTATACTTACTCAGCTTTTTATCCAGTACAGAGAACAAGTGCATAATCGTACGATAGTTTGAACCAAGATCCCCCATTGAACCGCGAGAAGCAGAGTACATATCCACCGCACTCCGGACAGGGCTTACCGAAATAATGGAAACCGTAATATCCATCGTGCGTCCAAACGTCGTACGTTTCTCCAGTATAATCTCACCCACTGAATGTACTTCATGTAATACTTTATAACCCGGAATTTTCTTAAGTGTCGAAGATACCTCTTCCCAGGCTTTTTCTTTGGATAAATTGTAATACCGTGTTTTTAATTTGGGATCCTTGGCTCGATCGCTGGTCCCCTCCATACTTCGGATGATACCGACGAGCGTTCTCTTTAAGGTCAAGACCCTTCCTCCTTTGAGTGTAACCGTTCCAGTTATGTATTCTAGTGTAACATTGTTCAAGTAGTAACAAAAGGGTAAGCGTCATATTTAACAAAAATACACGGACAATGCTCCCCCAGATTCAATGCATCATTCAGATCAAACAATAAACCAACATAAAAACACCCCAACTTCCTCGCAAAAGGAAAAGTCAGGGTGCTGTACATCATAAAAATTTAGAAACCCGCCTATGCCGTCCGGCTACATTGTCTTATGAACCTGCTTGGCAGGTGGGTGACTGCAAAAATGCATTTGAAGTCCCCATGTCGTATAGACAGGGCTTTTCAGCAACATTCTGTGTTAATCTCCCGAAGACATCATCATTGGTTCAAAACAACGAATAACCGAAACGTACATCGCAGGATGTACAATTATTATATCCCTAACTGAGTAAAAAGTAAATGCCATACATTCATGTTTTATTTTTGCTGTGTAAAGTCTTTCGGGTCTGTAGGCTCGGAAGGTTGCGGATCATCCTGTTCAGCTGGTTTTTCAGCCAGCGCAGCTGCCTCTTCTTCCTCTTTCTTCAATTGAAGCTTTTGCATCTGTTCCTGCATCTTGTTGTAGGTCGCATAGAAGTTAAAGAACGCAAACCAAGCTACAATACTCATAATGAAAAAGATAAACAGCACCGGATAACGCAATCCGAAATAGAACAGTAACCCACTACCCAGCAATGTGGAGAACACACGGAAAGGTCGAATCAGCGTTAGCAGAACTGCATTTTTGATAATCAGCCCAATCGACATGTGGTAGTGAACAACCATCGAGAAGAAGTTAAACAGAGACACAAACAACAGTAACAACAGCACGAGCATAATAATTCCGACAAGCTGCATATTACGGAACTGCGTCATATATACCGTATAGTCCAGATACATAATAGCGAACAGCAGTGTGTAGAAAATACCCCCGATTAAACTTTGTTTGTAGTTTTCCTTGTAACCTGTGAAGAATGTACGGAAGATCGGTACATCCGTATCCCCCATATTCCATTTACGAACAACCGTAAACAACGCGGATGTCGCAGGAAATAGTGTAAGCGGTGCCACAATGGCAATAGCCCAGTTCATTTGCAATGATTCGTTAGCGAGATTCTGCTGCATCACGAGCAGTTTCATAACCATGAAAAACAAAAACGGTGACGAACAGATCGCCCACAAAAGATTGCTTGCGGCCAGTCTCGTAATCCATTCTGTCAGCCGGTAAAGCCCGCCCATAGCTCCTTTAAATTCCAAACATTTCTCCTCCT
Organism: Paenibacillus amylolyticus; assembly: GCF_051136285.1. Taxonomy (GTDB): domain Bacteria; phylum Bacillota; class Bacilli; order Paenibacillales; family Paenibacillaceae; genus Paenibacillus; species Paenibacillus amylolyticus_F. The sequence continues at coordinate 1,459,455 of NZ_CP194938.1, forward strand.
CCGCACCTTGCGTGTAACCTGAATTCTAATATTAATATACCTTATTATATATAGGAAAAGCCAGCACTTCCCGAAAGAAGATCCCCCTAATCCAACCTCACAACTCTAAAAAATGGAAATTTTACGAACATTTACAAAGTAAAAAGGATGGAGCAGCATCCTGCCCCATCCTCATTAATATTACACTTATTCGAAAGAGTTGTCTCTAGCAGGACGACGTCCTTCGTTGTTGCTTGGACGCGGTTTGCGATCGCGGTTGTAGCTTCCGCTTCCGCCGCTGCTTCCACTTCCACCAGTGTTACGGTCACGATTATAACCGCCACGTCCACCACCACTGCTGTTACGATCACGGTTGTAACCGCCGCCGCTGCTGCTTCCGCTGCTGCTACGGTTACCGCTGTAACCTGATGGTTTACGTCCGCCCGAACGTACATCCGGTCTGCGACGTTTTGCACGGATCGGATCTTCAGGAGTCAGATCCACCTGAGCATCTTTTTTATCACCTGTCAGGAGTTTCAAAGCTGCGGACAGCAATTGTACGGAATCGTACTGCTCCAGCATTTGAATAGCAATACCTTTGTATTCATTGAGCTCACCGGATTGAACAATCTCAAGAAGACGTTCAGCCGTTACACGTTGTTTTCCTTCAACTGCTTCTGCCATTGTTGGCAACGGTTTACGCGGAATACGGTGACGTGTTACACGCTCGATGAAGTGCAGGTGATCGATCTCACGCGGTGTTACGAAGGACCATGCTGCACCCTCTTTACCCGCACGACCTGTACGGCCAATACGGTGAACATAGCTTTCAGGGTCTTGCGGAAGGTCAAAGTTAACTACATGTGTTACGCCGGATACATCGAGACCACGAGCGGCTACGTCTGTAGCAACGAGCACATCAATGCTGCCATCACGGAACTTACGCATTACTGTATCACGTTGGTTTTGAGACAAGTCACCATGAAGACCGTCAGCCGAATATCCACGTTTTTGCAAAGCTTCAGCCAATTCGTCAACACGACGTTTTGTACGTCCGAATACGATAGCTAGTTCTGGAGATTCCATATCCAGCAAACGGCTCAACGCTTCGAATTTTTGACGCTCAGGTACTTCAATATAGGATTGGTCAATCAACGGTGCACTAACATGTTTCGGAATCACAGAAATGTGCTCAGGATTGTTCAAGAATTGTTGTGCCAATTTTTGAATGTTAGGAGGCATTGTTGCTGAGAACAGCATCGTTTGACGCTCGTCTGGAACTTGTTTCAGGATGGATTGGATATCCTCCATGAATCCCATATCAAGCATTTCATCTGCTTCGTCCAATACAACAGTTTGTACATCATCAAGTTTGATTGTTTTGCGGTTGATGTGGTCAAGGAGACGTCCCGGTGTACCGATGATAATCTGTGGTTTTCTTTTCAATGCACGAATCTGACGTACGATATCTTGTCCGCCGTAGATTGGCAGGGAGCGCAGACCTTTGAAACGAGTAAGTTTTTCGATCTCTTCAGCGACTTGGATCGCAAGTTCACGTGTAGGTGCCATAATGAGGGCGCGGATTTTATCATCCGTTTTGGAGATTTTGCTGATCAACGGAATACCGAATGCAGCTGTTTTACCCGTACCTGTTTGAGCTTGACCAATCAAGTCTCTGCCTTCGAGTGCCAAAGGAATCGCTTTGGATTGAATCGGCGTTGCTTCTTCAAACCCGAGCTCAGTGATGGCTTGCAGCACCAGTGGTTCAAGATTGAAATCTGTGAAATTTAAATTTGTCAAAATTATTCATACTCCTTTTATATGGTGGACATGGTGGACAATCCACTTTGTTGTCTGTATTCTTAAGTAGCGTTAATATTTATAGGGTATCCCAACGGGACGAATTATTTTCATGAACGAACATAATTCCATGAATGGGTCCCCAAGATAAGACTAAAACTACAATCATGGGTTTGAAACATTTCAAATTTTAGCTATCGATTTGGGAAAAGTTTCCTACTCAAGAATATCCACAAATCATTATATCATAAAACTATTCAAGATTACCAGCAATCTGGTTTTAAATAAAAATGAGGTGATTAAATTGCCCAAAATAATTTGGCACTCTTTAGTGATCATTTTGGGTGCTGCGGCGATTGCTTGCGGCTTCAACTGGTTTCTGGTACCCCATCAGCTTCTCAGCGGTGGAGTATCCGGTATTTCCATGCTTTTAGGTTATTTTACGAATCTGAATCTTAGTATAATGTATTTTGTTCTTAACATTCCCCTGCTCATAGCAGGTTGGTTTATTCTTGGACGACGTTTCATTATATTGAGCATTGTGTCGGTAGCAGCCACCTCCTGGTTCATTGGACTGCTGCCTGTTTCTGCTGTCTCCTCCGATCCACTATTAAGCTGTGTGTTTGGCGGAGTGCTTGTTGGACTCGGCACAGGGGTTTCCTTCCGAGTTGGCGGATCTACAGGAGGTCTGGATATTGTAGGCTCTATATTCACAAGAAATCGTGATTTCCCAATCGGAACCGTCATGGCAGGTATGAACGGAGCTATCATTCTACTAGCCGGTTACCTGAACAATAACTGGAATAGCGCTCTTGCCTCCATGGTGTCGATCTATGTTACCGGTAAAGTGCTGGATCTCATTCATATCAGTCATATCAAAGTAACGTTGTACATCATCACGAACGAAACCGAAGCAATGTTAAAAAAACTGCTGAGCAGACCGCGCGGAGTTACAAAAATTAAAACGCAAGGGGCATACACGGACATTGAAAAGGATATGTTAATGACAGTGACGACCCGTTACGAATTGGTTGAGATCAAACGGATTATCAAAGAAACCGATCCGAAAGCTTTTGTTAACATTGTAGAAACGGTAGGTGTCATGGGCTCATTCCGCCGCAGCTAGACATACGCCCGTTAACAATTCATAAGTTTGTGGTATAATAATGGTGCACCGCTCTTAAATATGTTGTAAGCAGGTTCTAACCTTTACTTTTCACAAAGCCATATGCTTTCCCGATTCGCGCCGAATGACTTACCATTTTGGAATTCGAGTAGGAAAGGGTGATGATTGTGGATACGGAAACGGTAAAACTGTTTGAAATTGTCAACAAATGGTGCCCTGAAATGCTCCCTTTCTTGAAACCGAATGAACTCGACTCACTGATTGTTCTCCGGGATGGGCTGGGCATCCTGGAACAGGGAGATGCAATGGAAATCATTCAGTACAGTATTTGCGAGCATCAGAATGATGTATATATTCAATAATTTTTAGACCGTTTATGCCGCTTCTTGACGAGGTATCCCTCAGTCAGGAGGCGGTTTTCAATTTTTCCACATGTTTCATAAAAGGATGAATATGGTTAAAAGCACAAAGGCTTTGCTGTATAATACAATTATGGAATGTACATAAAGGGAGTGGAAAATATGAACATACTGTGGGCCTTGTTCGCATTGGCATTTGGAAGCTTTGGAGGTTCGTCCCCAGCGCAGGATCATGGCAACCATATGTCAGTACCCTCACTTAACAGCAGTTTAAACAGCGCTATCATTCAATCACAAAAGGATCAAGTCGTCATCGACGCTAACAGCCCTCCTGCCAAGGTAGACCCTCAACCCGATGCCCCTATTGTCAAAGGCATTTATGTCACCGCATACAGTGCAGGTGGTGCCCGAATGGCACAATTGCTGGAACTGACAGATCAAACCGAACTGAACGCTATGGTCATTGATGTCAAAGATGATCTCGGATATATTACCTACCCCACGAAAAACAAAACAGTGAACAAAATGGGCGAAGCAAAGTCCTTCATTCGGGATATCGATGCCTTGATGAAACGATTAGAAAAACATAAGGTGTATCCCATTGCACGTATCGTTGTATTCAAAGACACCATTCTTGCCAAAAAGAACCCCGAGCTTTCCTTCCGTAATCAAGACGGCTCTGTGTGGGCCAACGGCAAAGGAGACAGTTTCGTGAATCCCTACAGCAAGGAGGTCTGGGATTATAACATTGAAATTGCCAAAGAAGCTGCGAAGCTTGGTTTCAAGGAAATTCAGTTCGACTACGTTCGTTTTCCTGAAGGTTTCGAAACACGCGCAGATAAACTGAAGTACATCCAGACAGATCAATCCCGCGTAGATGTTGTCGCAGGATTTGTGCAATATGCACGCAAAGAACTTGCACCACTTGGCGTTCGAGTCTCGGTAGATATTTTTGGTTATGCAGCCTCGGTGCCGGCAGCCGAAGGAATTGGTCAGGATTTTGTGAAAATATCAGAAAATGTGGACGTCATCTCGCCCATGGTATACCCGAGTCATTATTCAACGGGCTGGTATGGTGTGAAGGACCCTGACAGAGACCCTTATACTACCATTAGAGGTTCTATGAAGGACACGCATAAGAAGCTGGATCCCACAAAAGAACTCAAACCGGTCATTCGTCCATGGATCCAAGACTTCACAGCAAGTTGGCTGGGCAGCGGACATTATATGAAGTACGGCAAGAAACAGGTAGAAGATCAGATCAGAGCGATGAAAGAAATGAATGTCGATGAATATTTGCTGTGGAATGCATCCAATCGCTACACGACCGGCGTGCAATACAAATAATACCGTGCACTTATAACCCCTTCTTCGTTTGAGCCATGTAACCGAAGATCAGATCACAAACTCCATAATTCCGAGCCTCATCCCGTTTATAACGGGAGCGAGGTTTTTTTATATTTTAATATTCTGGTTATCTTGATAATAAGTTACTATGTTGATGCTCAAGACTCTTTTCTCCTGCTTCATGCACTATTCAAATCCTTAAAAATCCTCTACAATAAATAGCTGTCTGATGTGACATCAGCATGATAACTTTACAGGATCGCGAGGCATTCTAAGTGAATATGAATACATCGAATTTTTCACAAAAAATCAAACAGTTCCTGATTATATTTTTACCTATCTTCACCACTCAGATCGCCTTATCGGCCATGTCGTTTTTTGATACCAATATGTCCGGAAAGTTCTCCCCCGCCGATCTCGCAGGAGTTGCCATAGGTACAAGCCTTTGGATGCCGGTACAAACGGGACTTAGCGGGATACTGATGGGCATAACACCTGTGGTCTCTCATCTGCTAGGCTCGCGGCGACACGATCAAATTGGACATAGCGTTATCCAGGCCCTTTACCTTGGCATCGCTGTAAGCTTGATTGTACTTGGTGCAGGTGCTCTTCTGCTGAGTCCCATCCTAAACGGAATGCCGCTGGAGCCACATGTTGCGAATGTAGCATTTTATTTTTTATGTGCGCTTGCCTTTGGCATCATGCCTCTGTTCGGGTACACGGTGCTGCGCAGTTTCATGGACGCACTTGGACAGACACGTGTCACCATGCTCATCACACTGGTTTCCTTGCCCGTCAATATTGTGCTGAACTATCTGCTCATCTTCGGGCGCTTTGGTTTCCCTCAATTGGGCGGTGTGGGCGCAGGCGTAGCCACGGCTTGTACCTATTGGCTTATTTTCCTGATCAGCCTGTTTTTTGCCCATCGCATGGAGCCTTTTGCCCAGTATCGTATATTCCGTCAATGGTCACGGATCTCTCTGAGTAAATGGAAGGAACTTTTGGCTATTGGTATTCCAATTGGATTCGCTACCTTTTTTGAAACGTCCATCTTCGCCGCAGTTACCTTGCTGATGAGCCGATTCGATACGGTCACCATAGCCGCGCATCAAGCGGCACTGAACTTCGCTTCCACGCTCTATATGTTGCCTGTGAGCATCTGTATGGCGCTCACCATCCTGGTAGGTTTCGAAAATGGTGCTGGACGACTGAAAGATGCCAAACAGTATAGCCTGCTTGGCATCGGGGGAGCAATCGGGCTCTCTTTGATTACAGCGATCATATTGGTGGTTTTTGGAGAGTCGATTGCAAGAATTTACTCTAATGAACAGGAAGTCATTACGCTAACCCAGCATTTCCTGATCTATGCAATCTTTTTCCAAATCTCGGATGCCATTGCAACACCAACACAAGGAGCGTTACGAGGGTACAAAGATGTCAATCCGGCATTGATGATTACCTTTGTCGCTTATTGGATTATCGGTTTGCCGGTTGGTTATTTTACAGCAACTTACACTTCGCTTGGAGCATTTGGATACTGGATTGGTCTTATTGCAGGACTTGCAGTGGGGGCCACTGCACTTCTATGGAGACTTTTCCGCGTACAAAAACAAGCTCCACTTCGCACATAAGGTAACCCCTTATATCCTAATACTTTTATTCGTAGAGGACAGTGTGAAAAACAAATAAATAAAAAAAGAGCACAGTCCGCATGATTCGGAGCTGTGCTCTTTTTTTTATTGAAATCGATTATTGAGACAAGCGCTGTGCAAGCTCATACGTTTCCATATCGAACTCTTTTTTGGTGTTTACTACTTTATCGATGTCGGTCAGAACGAGCTCACCTTTGACAAGTCCACAACCTTTATCCGTCTCGCCCGCAATCAAACTACGAACGGCGAAATCACCAAGACGGCTAGCGAGGTTGCGGTCAAATGGCGTTGGTGTACCACCGCGCTGGATGTGTCCAAGAACGGTAACACGCGGCTCATACGTTGGGCAGCGTTCCATCAGTTCCTTGGCAACGTCTTCGCCTTTACCTACACCTTCAGCCACAATGATGATACTGTGACGCTTGCCATGTGCAAAGTTAGCTTTCATACGCTCAGCAACTTCGTCCATGTCAAAGGGTACTTCTGGCACCAGGATGGTTTCTGCTCCCGAAGCAAGTCCGGCGTGCAGCGCAATATCTCCGCAGTGACGACCCATAACCTCAACGATGGAAGAACGTTCATGCGAAGACATCGTGTCACGCAATTTGTTCACCGCATCAACCACAACACTTACGGATGTATCAAATCCGATTGTGTAATCCGTGAATGAGATGTCATTATCAATCGTACCTGGCAAGCCCATCGTGTTAATACCTAGCTTGCTCAGTTTGTTCGCGCCATGATATGAACCGTCCCCGCCGATTACAATGAGACCGTCAATGCCGCGTGCACGTAAAATATCTGCCCCTTTTTGCTGCCCTTCAGCAGTATAAAACTCTTTACAACGTGCAGATTGCAGAACGGTTCCCCCGCGCTGAATAATATCTCCCACACTCCGCAGATCCATCGGGAAAATGTCATTGTTCAAAAGCCCTTGATATCCGCGTTGAACACCAAACACTTCCAATCCGTGAAATAGTCCGCTGCGAACAACCGCACGAACAGCCGCGTTCATCCCCTGTGAATCACCACCGCTCGTTAGCACTGCGATTTTCTTTACTGCTGTCATGATGTTTTTTCCTCCTCTAGTTTCACTTCAGGCTCCGCAACAATACACCTGACTTACATATGCTTTCGTATCCAGCGACTGAAAATGAAGAAAAACACGCGTGTAATCGGACTATTCTTCATCAGACGTTTGGACACAACGCGAACTTCCTGTTGTTCGCTGACTTTGGGATCAGACAGGTAGATGGCTATCAGTCCTTCAATAATCATTCGGTGAAAAGAACTTCCCGGAATCTTCTGCACATCACTGCGAGCCATCTCCACAATAAAAGCAATTCGGTCCAGCATCATCTCTACATTCTCGTAATAATTGCAGAAGTTGAGATCCCCACCGGCACGATCCTCATCCTGATCGATTAAATAATCGAGCATGATGTGTAATGCGCATACGTGCGGGAAATAGGCAGTGTGGATTGAAACCGCCTGCTCTTCGGTCAGCTGATCGTCGCTTGCAGCGAGGAACAGCATAAATACACCCAGAGTAGAGCCAGTAGCGGCGGCAAATTCGTTCCAGCGAAACTGAGGTGTGCGGTGGCGATGCTCCGACCACCATTCGAGCAAAGCCGTTTCTCTCAGTTCCGGTTTGATGTGCTTATATACCTGCAGGTCCGTGTATAGGCCTGCCAGATCCTGTATTTGGGGCTTGGCTGATGCATATCCGGGCAGCTGACGGGTCAACTCCTGACATGTGGTCACCAGATTCCGCAGGTATCCACCGTCATCCTGCTCCTCACGGAGTGCATAATAATTGACGGGTGTTGCCTCGGGATCTACCGCATCAAGCATGGATTGATGGAGCAAACGAAAATCATCTGCGTCCATCGAGGTGCTGCGATCACACAGATTGTCCAAATAATCACTTATGGTTTGATATGAAACGATCAAAGGAATGAGTATGTGTCTGTTAGGCATATCTGCCAAAGCATAGACGGTTCCACCTTCACAGTGAAATTGCTTATCCCTCAGACTGGCAAGTGCTTGCGTACGTAATTCCTCATCTGGAATCGTTTCAGCTTGAGCACGCCATCCATCCAATGCCTTACGCGTTTCCGGAATGGTGTATTTGTACACCCCTCTCATCAATGCCAGCGGTCCTCGCGGGTACTGATGACGTTTTCGATTTGATTGGCTCAAAATAAATGTGCCTCCACTTTGGTTGAATACGTATTAGAGCGATTTTTAACCATTCCTATTATAATATGAACCCCTTAATTGTACAAATGATCTGGCGCATAAACCGCGTAAAAATTCGCATCCCCACCCAAAGCTTTATGATATACTATGCATATTTCTATCCATCAAAGGAGTCGTTGACATGTCGTCAGATGAACCACTTTCGTGGAGACGGTTATTTTCTTTTTTTGTGCCGCTTGGCATCTCGGCCTCTCTTGTTACCATATCGCATGTAATTATTAACAGCACACTAGCACGTTCTGCTCATCCAGAGACTGTAATTGCAAGTTATGCCATTGCCGGAAGTTTGCTGACCCTCACGGAGCGCCCCTCCACTTTACTGCGCCAAACCTGTTCTGCGCTGGTTCGTGACCGCCTCTCTTTTCAGGCTCTTACGTTTGTAACCAAAATATTTCTGGCCTGCGTGTTACTGATTGGGTTTCTTATCGTATACTCCCCCTTAGGTACCGGGGTGTTCAAATATCTATTCGGCGTAAGCCCCGATCTGCTGGACAAAGTGATCGACGTTTACGAAATCCTGATGTATGTGAGTATTTTTTCTGTCATCCGTAATATCTATCAGGGCATTATCATCACGAACAACCGAACCAAATGGCTCACCATTGGCATGATATTTCGATTAGCAGGTATGTATGGATTATCTCTGTATTTCATCTACACAGACTCCATTAACAGTGGACGTGTAGGCGCTATCATATTTGCTGCAGGTATGATGATTGAAGCCCTTGTCAGCTACTTGGAGGGCAGAAGTATTATGCGAAAAATGCCAGCGAAGCTCGAAGAGCATCCTGTAGAAAGTAAGGGTGATGTGTATCGTTTCTACAAACCATTGCTTCTTTCCAGCTTTGTAGCTCTTTTTATAGGTCCCGTGATTAACATCGTGCTTGGCAAAACAACTGGAATCGCGCTGGCTATCTCTTCGTTTGCTGTAGCGAGCAGTCTGATGCAGCTCATGCTGAGCTTTTTCACCTATATTCATCAGATCGTGCTCAACTTCTATATGATTGATGCCAAGCTCGTTAGGAAATTTGCGCTCATTACAGGTTTTATTCCGTTCGCTATGACCGTCTCCATTGCATATACCCCTCTGGGACCATGGGTATTAGAAAATATTATGAGCGTTCAGGGACAGCTGCTTGAACAAAGTCTATGGACACTGCGCGCTTTTGTGCTCTTCCCACTGATTTCCCCATTTTTGGATTTCAGTAACGGCCTTATCCTGCTTCGCGGACAGACCAAAACGATGTTTCGTTCGCAGAGCGCCAATGCCATCTGCACCATCATAGTATTACTTATTCTGGTCAGCATCTTTCCCGCTTGGAATGGCATGATCGGGGCAGCCGCTCAATCCATCGGTTTGCTTGCAGAACTAGTTATAGTCTGGTTGGTAATCCGACGCACGCAAAAGGAACCAACGATGTCTGTACCGCCATCTCGCGGCTCTTCATCCATCAAAAGCTAATCGAATCTTTGAAACACGATAATCAAAATAAATGAAAAGCTGAATCGCATTCAAGAATGGAGTTTCTCGTCATGAAATTAAGCCACACTGCCCGGCCAGATCAGAACTGGCTTCGGGCACTAATGTTCACCATCTTTGGTTCTACCGCACTGGTGGTATCCTACTTCCAGCTTTACTTCAGTCACCTTGGCTTCAGTCCGGCCGAGATTGGTTACCTGTATGGCATCGGTCCGCTCATCTCTGTATTCTCCAATATGTTTTGGAGTATGGCGAGCGACAAATACAAGACGGTACGGAAAGTAATGATCCTATTGCTTGGCGGGCAATTAATCACTGGTGTCCTGCTGGCCAATGCATCGAGCTTTGGAGAAGTGTTTATACTCGTAACTTTATTTTACTTTTTCTATTATCCGGTCTACCCTCTTTCGGATACGATGGCCATTACAACGGCGAGCAAATACGGTCGTAACTTTACGTCCATTCGGGTTTTCGGCTCCATTGGATACGCTTTTTTCGCCCTTAGCATCGGTTATCTTTTGGGCTCCTTTGGTGCCGAATGGACGATGGGAATTTGCATCAGCCTTGCGGCTGTGACATTACTGATCAGCTTTCAACTACGTGATCAACCCTCCGGTGGCGGTAGCAAAATGGAATTATCGGGTCTGTGGGCTATCCTGAAGCGCAGAGAAGTTCTTATCTTTTTCGGGTGCGTGTTCCTGCTCGCTATGGGACATCGAATGAACGAAGCCTTTCTGACAATAACACTCAAAGATTTGGGTGCGAGTGAAGGATTGATTGGCTGGTCATTACTCATCTCTTCGGTGAGTGAAATCCCGATATTTTTGCTACTGAGCAAATATGGAAATAAGTATAAAGAACTCCCGCTCCTCACCTTGGCGGCCTTAATGTATACCATTCGATTACTGTTCATGTCTGTTTCTCATACACCTGCTGCCGTTGTTCTCATTCAGACCATGCACAGTGTTACCTTTGGTATCTTCTATGTCACTGCCGTTCGTTATATAACCCGACTGGTTCCAGATGATTTCCGCGCAACAGGCATGGCTCTCTTTACTATCGTCTGGTCGAGTGCATCTGGACTTTTTAGCGGAACCTTAGGCGGCTTGCTGCTTGAGCATACTGGACGACAGACATTTTATCTTACGGCAATGGCCTTTGCCCTGGCTGCTCTGGTTGGTTTTGGTATCCAATTATTGCGTACGTTAACCAATCGTTCATCATAAGTTTTGCAAAATCAAAAAAAGCACAGCCTCCAATTGGGGACTGTGCTTGTGTTTGTTATGTTCAGCTATAATAGATTTATAAGAAGTCCGGTAAACGGAAGAATCTTACAATTTAGTTACGTTAGCTGCTTGAGGACCACGGTTTCCATCAGTGATTTCAAATTCTACCGCTTGACCTTCTTCCAATGTTTTAAAGCCGTCGCCTTGGATTGCGGAGAAATGTACGAATACGTCCTCGCCGCCTTCAACTGAAATAAAGCCATAGCCTTTTTCTGCGTTAAACCATTTAACTGTACCTTTCAAATGAACAACCTCCTAAAAATATCGCCATCTATGGCGAATACCCTCATTATACTGTATGGGCTTCCAATTTGCAATTTTTCTTTTCCATAAATGATGAAAAAATTTGCTTTGCATCGTAGGGTACGGTATCATTTTACCAAAACCGTTAGTTTGGAGACTACCTATGATAAAAAAACACGAAATATACAAAACAGACAAGTGGAATATGATGACTGTAGAAGTCCAAGGCAAATATCTCGTTCTACGGGAAATTTCCGAAGAGTGGGGCGAAGAATGCCATACCTTCCTCAGCCGTCCGGCATTGATGCATTGGGCTGAGCGTCGTTTTCCGAAGGAGGATTTCGAAAATCGCGAAGATGAATGGCGTGCGCTAATGGCAGCCTTCAAGGGAGTTTAATCGATGCAGCTGGATTCAGGCAATGTCGTTATCTTTATCATCCTTGCCTTTGTACTCGGGTTTGCTCTGATCCTGGGACGTAATTCCGTCCCGGATCGTCTAAGAAGAGGAATGGCGCTAATCGCTACGTTGCTCGTTTGCTTTGCCTTTTTCCTCATCGTATATTACCTCGTTAACATGGGAGCCTGATTCAAGATACTCAATGTGATTACACCCGGTTCAAGGCGCTCAAATATTTCAGCTGTGCCCAGGTCATACTATACGAAGTTATTTGGATTTAATTTTTCTAAGTTATTCGTATGGTAAGGAGGAAGGCTGTTGAAATATCAGAAATCGTTATCTGTTCTTCTGGCTCTTAGTCTGATTCCTTCATCTCCTGACGCATATGCACAGGAGACGAAGGCGGCTATGCCGATATTTTCAGCACATAAAGCACATAATCAAAGGAGGATTCCCATGAGTAAACTATTGAAACGTTCCGAAGTACCAGCCGAGCATACTTGGAAACTGGAAGATTTATTTGCCGATCAGAAGGCTTGGGATCAGGAATATGAAGAAGTATCTTCTATGATGAAAAAAGCCTCCGAATTCCAAGGCAAATTAAATCAGCCGGACGTCCTTAAAGCCAGCTTTGAATTCGAAGACGAAATCGGGCTCAAGCTTGAACGGCTTTTCGTATATGCTCGCATGCATCAAGATGAAGACACAGCTAACCCTACATATCAAAACCTCTCCCAAAAAGCTCAGAAACTCGGTGTACGGGTAGGAGAAGCACTTTCTTTTGTTACACCTGAGATTCTTTCTTTGCCAGATTCGGAACTTGACGCTCTTATTAAAAATGAACAACTATCTGCTTACTCCTTCACTCTGGAAGAGATGAAACGGGAAAAGGCCCATGTATTAAGTCAGGCTGAAGAAGCACTGCTTGCACAGGTCGGTAACCTGTCTCAGGCTCCCCAAACCATTTTCAGCATGTTGAACAATGCAGATCTTAAGTTTCCACGTATTAAGGATGAGAATGGCAAAGAAGTTGAATTGACTCACGGCAGCTACATTCAATTTCTGGAAAATCCAAACCGTGAAGTTCGGGAACGTGCTTTCAAAGCGGTATATGAGACCTACGCAAAGCAGAAAAATACTATTGCCGCAGCGTTAAATGCCAATGTGACCAAAAATATGTTTTATGCCAACGTACGCAAATATCCTTCTGTAATGGAAATGAATCTGTATGGTGACAATATCCCAACGGATGTGTATACCAACTTGGTGGACACGATCCATGAAAGTCTTCCGCTCTTGCACCGTTATATGGATCTGCGTAAAAAGCTGCTTGGTGTAGACCAGCTGCATATGTATGATCTGTTCGCTCCACTTGTGGATGAATACAAAATGGGCATTACCTATGAGGAAGCTAAAAAGACTGTGAAGGAAGGTCTGGCGCCGCTTGGCAAAGAATATGCAGACGCTCTTCAGTCCGGATATGACAACCGATGGATTGATGTTTACGAAAATGAAAACAAACGCTCTGGCGCATATGCCTGGGGAGCTTACGGTACTCACCCGTATGTACTGCTTAATCATAAGGACAATCTGAACAGTATGTTCACATTGGCGCATGAGATGGGTCATGCCCTGCACTCGCATTATTCCGACACAACCCTTTCGTATCGTGATGCGCAGTATACCATTTTCCTGGCAGAAGTAGCTTCAACCACAAACGAAGCACTTCTCATGGATTATATGCTGAACAAATCCACCGATCCGAAGGAAAAACTGTATTTGCTTACCTATTATGCAGATCAGTTCAGAACGACTGTATTCCGTCAGACCATGTTCGCTGAGTTCGAGAAAATTATTCATGAACGTGCAGAACAGGGCGAAGCACTTACACCACAGCTTCTATCCGAAATTTACTATGATCTGAATGTACAATATCATGGTAAAGATATGGTCGTTGACAAAGATATCGAGATGGAATGGGCACGTATTCCCCACTTCTATAACAGCTTCTATGTTTATAAATATGCTACCGGATTCTCGGCAGCCACCAGCTTCTCCAAGCAAATCCTGGAAGAAGGTCAACCTGCAGTGGAACGTTATCTCGGTTTCCTGAAGAGTGGCGGCAGCGACTACTCCATCAATATTTTGAAAAAAGCAGGTGTCGATATGTCGTCGCCACAGCCTATTCGTGAAGCGATGAGTGTATTCAAGGAATTGATCGAGCAGATGGAACAGTTGACCAAATAAGGGGGTACATCCCTGTAATCTATATCCCTTGCCCCAGGCGGGCAAGGGATTTTATAATCAAGCAAGATGCAGTCTGCTTGAAAAAGGGTAATGCAGTTTAGTTCACAATTGGTCAACAACAAGGAGGCAACATCATGAAAATGCAATGGGCGCTTATAGCGGGTCTTGTTTTTGCCCTGCTTACAGGTATTTTCGCAGTCATTAATGTAGATTCTGTTCAAGTTAATCTTCTGTTTAACACCGTTCGGATTCCGTTAATTTTGCTTATTTTGGGCTGTACACTAATTGGCGGTATTATTGTAGGTTCATACGGAATATACCGCCAGTATCGTCTTCAACGGGAGAACAAACGTCTTCATCTGCGTGTGGCTGAACTGGAAGCTTCTGCAGTCAGCGAGGCTGTACCTGTTTCGTATGATAACTTGAATTCCACAGGTTCAAACGAACCTGAACATGACAGCCAGTTACACAATGACTCCATCCAGAGTCAACACAAAGGAAATAATCCAGGTACGTTGTAGAAATAAGAGACAGCCTGCCGGCGGAACTGGAATGCACATCATTCTTCGCCAGACAGGCTGTATTCTGTTTGGTTCTATTGAATCAACGCCTGCATGATTAAGGAGGAATATAACGATGAGTTTTACCATTAATGAATCATACGTTTTATCTTTTTTAAAAAAGTTACTTGATACACCAAGTCCCAGCGGATACACTCATCACATTATAGAGATGATCCACAAGGAAGCCCAATCTCTCAATATCTCCTGTGAACTGAATAACAAAGGTGGGGCTATGCTTACGTTACCTGGTGAAGATCCTTCCAGAACCATTGCTCTAAGTGCGCATGTAGATACGCTTGGTGCAATGGTTCGGTCTATCACCCCTTATGGCACGTTGAAATTGACCTCCGTAGGCGGTTTTACGATGCATAGTATCGAGAACGAGTATTGTTCCATTCACACAAGGGATGGCAAGGTTTACACCGGAACCATTCTTTCTCTGCATCCATCCGTACACGTATATCCTGATGCCCGTACGTTTGAGCGCTCGGAAAATCATATGGAAGTCCGCATCGATGAAGTTGTATCATCCAAAGAAGATGTCTTAAAGCTAGGCGTTGGTGTAGGCGACTTTATATCCTTTGATGCGCGTGCTGTCATTACACCAAGCGGTTATATCAAATCTCGCCATCTGGATGATAAAGCCAGCGTTGCCGCCCTGTTCGGCATCCTTGAATCTGCACATCGTGAAGGCTGGAAACCCGTACATAATGTTTCCTTATTGATCTCAAACTATGAAGAAGTGGGACACGGTGCTGCTTATATCCCGCCAGAAATTAGCGAAATGATCGCTGTTGATATGGGCGCGATGGGTGATGATCTGAGTTGTAAAGAAACCGATGTATCTATATGTGCAAAGGACTCTTCCGGTCCTTATGACTATGATATGACAAGCCGTCTTATTCAACTTGCTCAACAGGATGGCATGGATTATGTGGTAGACATTTATCCCCAATATGGTTCAGACGGAAGTGCTGCTCTACGTGGCGGTAACAACATTCGTGCAGCCTTAATCGGCCCTGGAGTCCACGCTTCGCACTCCATGGAACGCACTCATAAAAACGCGGTGATAAATACAGCACGACTACTTGCCGCATACATTACTACCAAGTAGGAAGAAGTAACTTTCCTCTGTTTTTTTAGTTCACATAATCCGCCTCAAATGACACAAGGACACCTCTTCTCCGCACATGACCAGCATGCATGGAGGGGAGGCGTCCTTTATTTGGAACTAGCTGCAATGTTTAACACGACCATAAGTCAGGCCTGCTCAACATATTCGTGATATTGACGTTCCTTAAACTGGAGCTGTGCTTCGTGATCCTTAATTTCACCCTGTAATACCTGTATTGTCTGGCGCACCATATTAAATCCATGTCTGACCTGTTTTTCGGCGCTACGAATTTTGTCCTGAACCATCCAATCCACAAAGAAATTATCAAAGAAATAGTCTGCAAAAGATAACAAACCTCCCAGATTCAAATCAGCACGGACTGCCATCTCTACATCTTCTAACTCCTTCTGAAAACGCCGCAGGCGTTTGCTCGCATCTATAATAGCTACTTGCGCATCATCCATACGGCTACGCTTGATATGCGTGGAGAGCACACCTCCACCCATCATGTCATAGATGCCCCAATTCCCCGCTGATTCCAGGGCTTTCTCGGCACGTTCAAGCGCATATACCAGATACTCACCTTCTCTGAGAGCCTCATTAAGTTCCTGTAGCTCACTCGCCAGATGTTCCCGTTCTTCGGCTAGATGTTGCAGTTCTTCATCCTGTTTGAGTAAGCGGTCCTCTTTCTTGCCCCACAATATCTGATAGTCACTCTCCCAGTACTGATATTGCTGTTGTCTCTGGATTTCTTGCTCAACTTGTAAACGCTGTTCTTGTACATCCTGTAACATCCGACATGCCGTATCATATGCCGCCTTGCTCTCAAGCAATTCCAACTCTTCTCTCTCCAGCCGTTCAGTCTTCTTGCCGATCAGATCATAGAAAAAAGAGGCCAAGCTCGTACCATTCAGTCGATCAACATCTCTCTGTTCCTTCTGAAGCACTGACGTGCAATGCTCCACCTTCGTTTGCCATTGTTCCTCCTCAGCTTGGAGTTTATGGAGACGTTTCGTCCATTTCTCATAGATTCTGCCTTTTTCCTTAAGTACGGCGAGCTGTTCATTAATTTCTGTGTTCATCAATATAGTGTTCGCTCCCTTCTATGGAATTGTTTACTAATACAACGCGATAAACAGCACTTCCGTTTCATATTTATTACCCATGTTTAATACGTTTTCCATATTTCTATAAAAAATGCCCTCTTCAAAGCGGCATTCAGCCAACTTACGAAGAAAGGCAATGATCTGTTTTGCATGCATGATGCAGATTAGGATTTGCTCTGCTGAATCTGCTCCGCGAGCTGGTTCAGTACAGTCCAGCGCTCCATCAATTCATCCAGATGACGCTCTGCCTCGGCCTGCTCCGCCATTAACTCCTGCAGACGAGCTGAATCGCTGAAGGATTCTTCCATCTCCTTGTTAATCCGGGCCAGATTCGCTTCGGCCTTCTCGATGTTTTCATCGATCTCATCATATTCACGCTGTTCTTTGAAACTGAATTTCAGTTTAGGTTTTGCCTGCGTTGCAGCGGAAGTCTCTGAACTTTTCTCGATTACCTGTTTCCTGGCTGCTCCAGCACTGCTTTCCTGATTTCCAGGAGCATTTTTCAGCATCCATTCCGCATATTCACTGTAATCACCAACATGCACACGTACCGCTCCATTCCCCTCAAACGACAGCACTTTATCCACTGTACGATCAAGGAAATAGCGATCATGGGATACAACAAACACAACACCCGGAAACTCATCCAGGTAGTCTTCAAGCACAGCAAGTGTTTGAATATCCAAGTCATTGGTCGGCTCATCCAGTAACAGCACATTCGGAGCTGCCATCAAAATGCGAAGCAGATACAAACGGCGTTTCTCTCCGCCAGACAACCGGGCAATCGGTGTCCATTGAGCTGTCGGGTTAAACAAAAAACGTTCGAGCATCTGGGATGCGGTAATCAGTGAACCGTCTGCTGTTTTCACATTTTCGGCCACTTCCTTGATGTATTCGATGACTCGTAGCGTTTCATCCATTTCCTGATGCTCTTGTGTAAAGTAGCCCAGATTCACGGTTGGTCCCAGAACAACCTCTCCAGCGCCCGGCTGTAATCTACCTGAAATCATCTGCAGCAAGGTCGATTTACCACTACCGTTAGGACCCACAATACCTACCCGGTCTCCAGGGACAGCAATGTAGTTAAGATCTTCAATCAACTTGCGACCATCAACTGATTTGGAGAGATGTTCAATCTCCAATATCTTTTTACCTAAACGTGTAGAGCCAACAGACACCTCCAGAGAGCCGGAACGTTGAACTCCCTGCTGATCCTTGAGTTGTTCAAAGCGATCAATTCTTGCTTTTTGTTTCGTCGTGCGTGCTTTTGCTCCCCGGCGAATCCAGGCCAGCTCGGTTCGCAGCAGATTTTTTCGCTTTTGCTCCGTGGCCGACTCCCGCTCTTCCCGTTCAGCTTTCAATTCCAGAAACCGCGTATAATTTGCCTCATAACGGAATAAACGTCCATGATCCAGCTCCAGCATGACATTCGCTACACGATCCAGGAAGTACCGGTCATGCGTAATCATTAGCAGCGCGCCGCGGCGCTTCTGCAAATACTGTTCCAGCCAAACAACGGAATCATTATCAATATGGTTCGTCGGCTCATCCAGAATAAGCAGTTCACAAGGGTGAATTAACGCCGAAGCAAGGGCAACCCTTTTTCGCTGTCCGCCCGACAATGCGCCCATAAGCGCATCGAATTGCTGTATGCCGAGCTTGGACAGAATGCTCTTTGCTTCACTCTCCATCTGCCAAAGCTGGAGCTGCTCCATCTGTTGATTCAGACGCATCAGACGTTCATTCAGGGCAGTATCCGATGGATTTAGTTCAAGCAATTCCATCGTTTCTGTGTACTCGCGCACCGTTCTCATTTCAGCACTATCACCTTCGAACACCTGCTGTAAAACCGTATTGTTCGGATTAAATTCCGGATTCTGCGCCAGAAACTGCACTCGCACGTCATTACCGATGGAGATCAGTCCCTCATCCGCTGGCTCCAGACCTGCAATGACCCGCAAAAACGTGGATTTCCCCGTACCATTCACACCAACAACGCCGATTTTATCCTGATCCGCCATACCAAATGAAGCATCTTTGAACAGAACTTTCTCGCCATAACTTTTTGCAATTTGTTCTACCGTCATTATATTCATTGCCCGTTACCCACACTTCTCTATAATTTGAAATGCTTTATTTCTATAAAGCTAACCTTTACTACGCAATCGACCAAAGCAGCTTATACTCGCAGAAAGGAACGACAACCGTCTAAAAACAATGCAGCCGCAAAAGCGATTCGTTTGTTCAGATCTTGCTCATTAAATTCGGGATTCAGCATGATATCCATCTTCAATCGATCCAAAATGCCGATATAGGCTTCAGCCAGCAGCACAGGCTCAGGCACACCAGCACTCTCAAGAACCTTACATACCATACTCATATATTCGTTCATAAATGCTTTCATAAATTTCATCAAATCCGGATCATTATTCGGTGCCATAAAAAATAACTTGGTATGATTGCGACGTTCATAATAATACGTCAGATGTGTCTTTGCTATGGCGCCGAGTTTGTCACCCGTATTCTCATATGCTTGCAGTGCATAATCCAAACGGCTGATAAAGCTGTCACAATCCCGTTTGGATACAGCGACAAACAATTGTTCCTTGCTTTTAAAGTATAAATAAATCGTGCCTTTGGCAATGCCTGCCTCATCGGCAATATCGGACATCTTGGTTTCATAGAACCCCTTCGACCCAAAAATACCGTAGGCCGCATCCAAAATAGCTTCCGATTTATCTCCCTGCACCGTATTCAAGATGCATTCCCTCCCTATAACGCCAAAATACTACCTAACCCTATGGCTACACATGCGCCTATCACCGAACTTAGTACGTTGACCAGATCATTACTCATCCATGACCAGCCCCCAGCACGTACCGTTGGTTGACCACAGTGCTCATGAACTTCAACCTCACGGCCGCATACCGCACAGCGATACATCTTTTGTAGCGTTGCACCCAGATAGGAATCCGCGAACGCTCCCGCCAACCCACCGATCAGTCCAACTAATGTCCAGTTAAGCCATCCTGTTTGATCTATACTACTAATCGATGCAAAAACAAAAGCTCCTGCACCAATAACAGCCCCGCCCAAAGCCGCAGCGAAACTACCCAATAATGAAACTCCACCCGAAGCCCCCGCTGTTAACACCTTCCAGGTGAGTACAGAACGAGGCGGCTTGCGGCTGAGACTTCCGATTTCCGTTGCCCATGTGTCCGAAGTGACCGTCGCCATGACCCCGATAAAAGCATACATCCACGCCGGATGTGGAATGAACCAGTTTGCCAGACATAACAGCATGCCTATCCCGCCATTAGCCATCACTTGCCCGACATCCCGATTGCCCGTCTTGGCATAAGACTTCTCCATCTCCCGCTTTCGGTCTTTACGAAATCTCGAAAGAAGCGTAGACGTGATGAAAAATAATAGCAGTGTGCCGAACCAGAACAGATTGCCTGCCCCGTAATATATCGTTCCCATCAGGATTGCTGCAAGGCATCCAGACAGGGTTAGCGATTTTTTTGCATAGGCAGCCCCTGCTACCAGAGAAGCGCATACAGCACCAATCATCCAATCCATAAACTCTCCTCCATGTGATCACTATACCGTCCACATGACGTTTATTTATTTTTGAAAGTTAATTATACCACGGTTTAAGACCAATGCCGAAACCGAACATGCAGCTAAACAAAACCTTATTTAATTTTAAGTTTTGCTTCAGGTTCCTGAGGTACAATACATTCAGATCAAACAACGAGAACAGCTGCGATTCATTTCGTACACAACGATAGAAACGAGGAGCACGACTATGAATATGAAAAGAGTTTTCATACTAGGTACGATGATTGTTACGATGTCTTTCGCCGGATCTGCATGGAGCAAATCTACGATTTCTCCCATTCCTGAACCGAAATGGTCTATTGTTGACCTGGATAACAGCAGTGAGAAAGATGACGATGAACTGCTCAGTGCGCTGAACCAGGCTTCCGAAGAGGAACTGGCAGAGAGGCTGTATGAAGGACACTCACTGCGAACGATTGCAGAGAGTAGCGGCGGTAATTATGCCAAAGCCATCGCCATTCAGATCAAACAGCTTCAGACTCAGCTGGATGAGCGCCTTGCCAGCGGAAGTATCAGCTCCCGGCAACACGCGCTTCAATCCACGGAAGTTGCAGAGCTGATCACAGCGAGTGCCAACAGAGCATATATCTAGTTCATCTTTCGCTTCGATCTAAAATGATTCAAGGCAGCGCAACGCAAAAAGGAGCGCAATTACGCACGCCCCCCGCTACCACAAATCTATGTTGATTTGTGCTGTATTGCCATACATCTTGCGGATCACTTTGTTGATCGTTTAGTCCGCTGCCTTGATTGTACATGCCCCCATGGGTTCACCGTCCCATACCAGTTCAAGCACATCTCCTGCCTGTGCAGCACCTACACCCTCTGGTGTTCCCGTGAAAATAATATCTCCCGGCCCCAGGCCATAATGATGACCTACATAATCCACAATATCCTGCAGGCTAAAGATCATGTTACCGATATTACCACGCTGAACCTGAACCCCGTTCTTGGTCAAAGTAAAATCCTTCTCGAGCAGTGCAGCCGCTCCAGGGAATGTCTGGAACGCCGTGATCGGTGCGGAGTTTTTGAAGCCTTTCGCAGCCATCCACGGGTGTCCCTTTTTCTTGATTACCGTCTGCACGTCACGGAGGGTAAAATCAATCCCAAACGCATAGGCATCGACCAGTTCATCGACACGCACTCCGCGCTTGTAATCCTGACCAATACGAATGATCAATTCAGCCTCATAGTGAACTTCGCCTTTCTCGAATGGCAGATCAAGTAGTTCTCCATTCAGAGGCACAACAGCATGGGAAGGTTTCATAAAAATCATCGGTTCATCCGGAACCGCATTCCCGAGTTCCTCGGCATGAAGTTTATAGTTTCGTCCTACACAATACACATTGCGAATATCAGTCAACATAGAGTCGTAACCACCTTTGCTGGATTCAATGCTTCGTTTGTTAGTTCAACTACGGTACGATAACTAAGGTCTAAAAAACCGGCTGCTCGTCTCCTGAAACGTGTCTTCCCAAACATCAGGGCGATTCGTACATATCATGACGTCTGGATCGATAGCAGCCAGCTTTTTCATACTTGCCTTGTCATCTACTGTCCATGCCATCACCCGAATGCCTGCTGCGTGCATCTGGTTCATCAACGCTTTATCCACATTGGTATGTCCGAGTGAGAGGAACGTGCAGTGCATTTGTTTCAACGCTGTAAGCAAATCCCCTGGTTTGGCGTCAATGATGAGACCCGTTTCTAATTCCGGCGCAAGCTTTTTCACTTCAACCAATGCGGCAGGTTCGAAAGAAGTGATAACGACATCATGTTGCATATGTCTTTTTCTAATTTCATGAATTACGGCAGCGGGCAGGCCGGGATACATGTCCCCCTGTGTCTTCAGTTCAATATTTAAACGAACTTTGCCGCATGAACGATCCAGAAGTTCACTCAGGGAAGGAATGCGCTCGCCTGTGTAGTTTTTGCCTTTCCATGATCCTGCATCCAGTTGTTTCAACGCCGACCAATCCATATCCTTCACTCGACCCTTGCGATTCGTCGTACGCTCCAATGTGAAATCGTGGATCACTACAGGTATGCCGTCGCGGGATAACTGTACATCCAGTTCCATCCATTGAACTTCCGGTCTTTCCATCGCCATATTAAAAGCGGCCATCGTGTTCTCCGGTGCAATGGAAGAAAACCCACGATGCGCCACACACAGATTGTTCATGATCATCTCTCCTCAGCAGTATGCTCCTTAGTTAGGCATAACAGCTCCATCCGCATTAACCCTAATACCCGGTGACATCTTAGCCATCTGTTCCAGCAGAAGCCGGTTTGCATCATCAAGCATTGGCACAGCCTGCCCAAGAGCAGCTTCATACGGGATCACTTTCATGCTGCATACAGCATCACGGCTGCAACGTGCCTGAAAGACAGCTGTTTTCCATGTTTCTTCGTTCGTTGATCTCGTAAAAATAAAATTCCCCGTACTATATGCAATCCACTTGCCTTTGTAGTACTCAAGCCCTTGCAAAACATGAGGATGACCACCGATAATCAAATCAGCACCAGCATCTACAAAGTCATGCGCAAGCCTCGTTTGATCCGCATTCGGGGTACTCACACGTTCCTCTCCCCAATGGGCTACCACGATAACCAGATCCGCTTTCTTACGCGCCGACTGGATCGCTGCGACTGCTCTTGTAGAGTCATACGCTTCCGCCACACCAGCTCGATTCCCGTCTGCTTTCCAGCTGGCTACGGGAACAACCCGACTGAAACCAAGCAAGGCAATCTTCATGCCCTTACGTTCGAAATAGGTAGGCTCGTAAGCCTCCGTGCCATTCATGCCCGCGCCAGCATGCGCAATACCGTAATCATTAAGATAAGTCAATGTATCCACTAAACCTTCCACACCTTGATCCAAGATGTGGTTGTTCGCCAGATTAACTGCGTCAAATCCTGCTGCAGCCATCGCTTGCAAAGCTTTAGGCGAAGATTTATACACATATGTTTTGTCTGCAGCACCTGTGCCACCATGGGTCACCGGAGTCTCTAGATTACCGATGGTTAAATCGTCATCCTTAAACATTGTGCCAAGCTTTGCAAATGGATAGTTATATCCATTCTTCTCCAGCAGTTCTGCAACTTTTCCGGAAAATTGAATATCCCCGACAAAATGAATGGTGACATCCTTGGATGCATCAGAGGTAGAAGGATTTCCTTTGTTTCCATCCGTTTTACCCGAAGTTCCTTTTCCAGTACTTGAAGGCCTCGTTCCAGTTGCGGGCTTCTCAGTGCCTGCCTCCGATGTTTTACCCGTGCCCGATTCAGAGCTGTCTCCAGTTTTGCCCGGCTCTGCCTCTGGCTTCTCATCAACCGCGGCAGAATTTTCATCCGGTGTATCAACGGGTTCAGTATCTGACTGATGCAGTGCACCTCCACCCTTGTCTTCCGTTTCGGAAGGAGGATCCTGCTTCAAGACCTCTGAATTCACAGGCTGGGACGGTTGCTCTTCACGTGTGTTCAGCATGTAATATAAACCGATAAGACCAATCGCTGCAATTAAGATTACATTTACGATCCTGATTTTTGTTTTACGGCTTCGTCTTACTTTTTTCTTTTCTGAGCTTTTCTGTGATCTTGGGGGATACATAAGCAACTCCTCTTCTTAACAAAAGATCCATATGCATACCATTATATCAAGCATATTCTGGATGTACATCCCATAAAAGAAGCCGCCCCTTCTGTAGATGCTGCTACATTGGAGGCGGCAGATATAAAGTTCATGCTTTTACTTCGTTGCAGTAAGCTGTGTTGCCGCCTTTACGGACATTTCTTTGGCTTGTCGGATACAGTCTGGCAGTCCCACACCCTCATAACCAGCTCCGGCAATGTAAACACCCGGAAGCTTACCTCCAAGCTCCTTGCGAAGGTTAGCCAGATGCTCAAGATGACCTACAGGATACTGCGGCATCGATTTACGCAATCTTGTAATCTCCGAGAAAATCGGTGTGGCCTCAATGCCCATCGTTTCTCTAAGATCTTTCATCACAAGCTCCGTAAGCGCCTCGTCGGGAAGCTCCACATTTTGTTCATCTCCGGAACGGCCAACATAACAACGAAGCAGGACCTTGTCATCCGGACTGGTATGCAGCCATTTTGTCGAGGTCCATGTGCAGGCCGTAATATTACGCCCTTCTTTTCTAGGCACAAGGAATCCTGAACCGTCAAAGACATGTTCCACTTCTTTTTTCTCAAAGGCCAGAACAACGTTAGCAACGGATACATAATTGATTGCATCCAGCGCCGATGTATCCACATGAGGTTTCAGCAAGTCAGAAGCCACATAGGTTGGCACGGTGATCACAACATCATCTGCCTCCAAAAATTGACCGTTATCAAGTTCAACACGATATCCGGTGTTTTGACCCTCCAGTCGTTGCAAGGACTTGGCAGATGTATTCAGACGCTGATCCACATCATTCAACTCATGAACAAGCGCATGCACGAGACTCTGCAGCCCTTGGCGGAAGTTCAGAAACACACTCCGTTTGGTGCCCGTATGTGTCTCAGCAGGTTTACGCCCTGTCATCATGCCTCGGATCAAGCTGCCATAATCCCGCTCCACCTCTCCAAACTGCGGAAAGGTCGCTTGCAGGCTCAGCTTTCGCATATCTCCCGCATAAATCCCCGCCAGAAGCGGTTCAGTCAGGTTTTCCAGCACCTCTGGGCCGAGCCTGCGCTCAATCATGTAACCAAGAGATTCATCCTCTGTTGTGCGCTTGGGCGGAATAATAAAGTCCATTAGCGCCCGCAATTTCCCTCCCGGAGAAACAAGTCCACTTCTAAGAAAAGATTTCAATTCTGTTGGAATGCCGAGCACTAGACCTGCCGGCATCGGATGAAGTTTGCCACGTTGCATAATGTATGTTTTCTTGGATTCCGGATTCTGGCTGACCAGTTCATGATCCATCTCCAGTTCCTTCGCCAGATCAATCATCGCTGTTTTGCGAGCCAGGAAAGAATCAGGCCCTTTCTCGATTACAAATCCATCCCGATGCAGCGTTTCAATCATACCGCCCATGGACGAGCTTTTCTCAAGCAAGGTAATCGCAGGTTCAAAGCCAGCTTCCCTGTAATGCTTGCGGATATAAAATGCTGCGCTGAGGCCTGTAAGACCCCCGCCGATAATAACAACACGCCGTTTCTTGTCTTCCATTAGTTATCAGACCCTTGCTGCCACTGGCTTATGATAGAGTCACTCAATGTCTCCATATACAGAGGATCACTGTTAAGGGAGTCAATACGCATTAACCGCATATCCATCTCTTTAGCGATCGCTTTGGCTTCAATGTCGAGATCATATAAGACTTCCAGATGATCCGAGACAAAGCCGATGGGAGCCACAAGCACATCTTCCACCTGTTCACGTGAAAGCTCCTGGAGGGTGTCCAGAATGTCCGGACCGAGCCATGGCTCGGCTGTTCGTCCGGCACTTTGCCAGGTAAACTGCCAGTTGCTAATCCCCACCTGGGAAGCAATGGCTTCGGAAGTCTCCAGCAATTGATTCGGATACGGATCACCCATGTCAACAATTCGTGCTGGCAAGCTGTGCGCGCTGAACAGAACCTTCACATCCCCGCGTTTAGCCCCTGCTTCTTCAAATGCGTCCAGCTTCGCGCTCACTCGCGTGGAAAGAGCCTGAATCAGCTTCGGATGCAAATGATAACTTTCAATAAAGGACATCCGGATGCCAAGTTCTTCGGCTTTTTCCCGTGCACGTTTGATGTAACTACCCACACTCATCGTTGAGAAATGGGGCGCAAGCACAATGCCAATGGCGGTCTGAATACCGTCTTTTGCCATCTGCTCTACGCCATCCTCAATAAAAGGATATGCATGCTTCAGTCCTTGGTAACAGCGGAATTCAACTTCACCGCGGCGCTCATCTTGCTGTAACGCCTTTTGAAGACTTCTCACCTGGTTATCCGTGTTCTCACGCAGCGGAAAAACACCGCCAACAATGGCTTCATACCGATCTGTCAGCTCTTTCAATTGTTCCGGCTCAGGCGGACGCCCTCTGCGAATATGTGTATAATACGCTTCAACACTTTCCATATTTTCAGGTGTGCCATAAGACATCACCAGTACGCCTACTGTATTAGTCATTGCTTACCGTCACTCCCGTCTTTAAAGCTTCTGCTGAATATTGATGAATGTATGCAGTTAGTTCTTTTAATTTATCAAGCGAAGCTTCAGGGAATAAGCCATGTCCCAGATTGAAAATATAACCCGGATCCTTAATCCCCTCATCAATAATCACTTTCGCCTGTTCTTTGATTAATTCCATTGGCGCAGTCAGGATATACGGATCAAGGTTACCCTGCACGGCGAATTTGCCACCTAGACGTCTGCGTCCTTCGGAAATGGAGACTCTCCAGTCCAGCCCGATGACATTTGCATTCAGATCTTGCAGAGTTGGCAACAGTTCACCTGAGGCCACACCAGGGAAATAGATTTTCGGTACATTCAAATCGGATAATTCGGTAAAGATACGAGTAATCGTTGGCAACACATACGTTTTGAAGTCTTTGGGAGAGAGTGCGCCTACCCAGCTGTCAAATAACTGAAATGCCTTACCGCCATTTGCGATATGGGCACGGATATATGTAATGACCATATCACCAAGCTTCTGCATCAGTTTGTGCCACACTTCCGGTTCACTGTACATCATCGATTTGGTTCGGATATATCCTTTCGAAGGCTGCCCTTCGATCAGATAACTGGCTATCGTAAACGGAGCCCCGGCAAACGTAATCAGCGGAACGTCAAGTTCCTTGTCCAGAATACGGATCGTTTCAAGGATATGAGACAGATCCCCTTCCACATCAATGGGACGCAGACGCTCTACATCTGCAGCCGAACGAATGGGATTATCGATCACCGGCCCAATATTTTTGACAATGTCAAAATCAATGCCAAGTGAAGCAACCGGATTCATAATATCGGAATACAAAATAGCCGCATCCACACCCAATTTACGCACAGGCATGAGTGTAACTTCTGCCGCCAACTCAGGCTGTTGACATATTTCAAGCAAGGAGTACTTTTCTTTAATTTTGCGATATTCAGGATCGTAACGTCCAGCCTGGCGCATGTACCATACTGGCACACGGTCTACCTGCTGTTTGAAACTGGCCCGAATAAGTCGATCATTATAGCTCATGTAAGAAGCCTCCAATAGTTTTTGGACTCATAACTACCATTATGCCCTTTTTAAACAGCTGTAACAACCATATGGGGATGTGTTCCAAGTGACAATACTATGACATTCGTTACACCCTAATCTATTCCATTCGTTAAGCCCCTCCCCATATGCCATTTATGATATAATGAAAGAATCGGTTTTTTTGAGAATTACAGAAAAATCTTTGAAAGGAAGTGAAAGCACTTTGAAAATGTGGAAAGTCAATCTCATTGTGCTTTGGTTCGGACAATTCCTCGTCAATGCAGGAATGACGATGATTACGCCTTTTTTATCTTTATTTCTTGCCAGAGATTTAGGCGTGGTAGGAGAGCACGAAATTGGTATTTGGGCCGGATTTATTTTTGCCGCCAATTTTCTCACCTCATTTTTATTTCAGCCGCTCTGGGGCAAGCTGTCGGACAAATACGGACGAAAAATTATGTTGCTTCGCTCCGGATTTGGAATGGCTATTGTCATAGCCTTGATGGGTCTTGTGCAAAACCCTTGGCAGCTCCTCTTCTTGCGCCTGCTTAACGGAACGATCTCCGGCTTCAATCCGGCGGCTGTTGCCCTGATCTCAGGCACAACACCGAAGGATCGCATGGGTTTTGCCATGGGTATCAGCCAGTCCGGTCAGGTAGCGGGTACAATTCTGGGCCCACTCATTGGTGGATTGCTTGCAGATGCGGTGGGCTTCCGTCCCATTTTCTATATTACAGGTGGACTTATCTTCACAGCTTCCATGCTGGCGATGTTCCTGGTACGGGAGAAATTCGACCGTCAAGAAGCCGCAAAGCTACCCGATCAATCCGTATTATCCGGTTTGAAAGAGCTCACTAAATCACCTCAGCTACCTGCACTATTCGCTGTGACGTTCCTGCTGCAATTTGCGATGATCAGTCCGATGTCACTTTTGCCTATTTATGTAGAGAAACTGCATGGAACTCAAGTGAATGTTGCATTCTGGGCGGGCATGGTCGGCGCTGTTACGGGTCTATCCAATATGGCGATGTCACCTGTGCTTGGAAAACTCAGTGACCGGATCGGTTCACACCGGGTGCTCACCTTTTCGCTGATCGGAACCGGAATTATGCTTATACCTCAAGCTTTTGTTCAAACGGTATGGCAACTCATCCTTGTCCGTTTTGTCATGGGCATATTTATGGGCGGACTGCTCCCGAGTGTAAATGCATTGATTCGCGGGTACTCACCCGACAACATGATCAGCCGGGCATTCAGCTTTAACACAAGTACATTGGCTCTAGGCAACATGCTCGGTGCAATCATCGGTGGATTTATGGCTGGCTTCATCGGCATTGAGGGCCTCTTTATCGTATCCGGTGGCCTGCTACTGCTCAATATGGTTTGGGTGCGGTTTAAATTGTACAAAAAACCTGTTCGTCTAAATGAATCCTGATCCTGAAAAGATATTCTTTGCAGGGAAGTACGAAGTATGTTAACAGGTAAGAATGGAACTAGCAGTTATGTTTACACTTCCATGTGTAGGTATAACACACAACAAAAAGCCGCTTCAGCGCCATTTCTGGCCTGAAAGCGGCTTTCTTTTATATGTGTCGTTCGTGGAATTGAATCGGATATTCGTTCACACCAAAGACAAAAGCGCTTTGGATTGGCTCTAACGAGCTTTCGGGATCAGGTACTAACTGTATCTGTTCCATACGCTGAAGCAATGTGTACAGCACAACCCTGGCTTCCAATCGTGCCAACGGTGCACCCAGACAGAAATGAATACCAAATCCAAATCCCAGATGCCGGTTCGGCTTACGATCAGACACAAACTCATCTGCCCGTTCGAACTGCTCACTGTCGCGATTGGCGGCCCCTACCCAGGAGATCACCTGTTCACCTGCCTTGATGGTCTTGCCTCTTAGTTCCACTGTCTCCCTCGCAACACGTCCAATCGCCACAATCGGCGGATAATAACGCAACGTCTCTTCTATGGCACTTGCAACTCTATCCGGATGCTCGCGTAATTCATCCTGCAATTCGGGTTGCTCCGAGAGAATACGCACTGCATTGGCGATCAGATTGGTTGTTGTCTCATTCCCTGCGGCCAGCAAAAGAATACAGAAATTAACCACTTCTTCCTCCGTCAGCTTCTGACCCTCAATCTCCGCAGCGAGTAGCAAGGAGATCAGATCGTCCTGCGGCTCTACACGGCGCTGTTCCATAATGTCTGTGAAATAGGCATATAACTCCTGCATGTTCTGCTGTTTCTCTTTTGCCAACTCCTGAAACGCTTCTTCACTGTCATCGCGCGCGCCTTTCACGAGCACATCTGACCAATGCTTGAACTCATGGCGATCTGAAGCCGGAACCCCAATCAGTTCAGCAATAACGATGACGGGCAGCGGTGTTGCGAGGTCATCAATCAGGTTCATCTTTCCATCAGGTAAATGCGGAGCCAGCAGCTCATCCGTGATCTCCTGAATACGTGGCGCCAGAGCTTCAATTGCCTTGGGGGTAAAAGCTTGGTTGACCAGATCACGCAGCTGCTTGTGCTTCGGAGGATCTGTCGTTAACATGCTGGAGCTCGCACGATTGCGCTCCGAAGAAAACAGTTTTGGATTTTTCAAAATATAATGCACGTCTTCATATCGAAACACATCCCAGCATTCACGATGCTCATCATATCGGACTGGAGTGTTCTCACGAAGTTCTGCATACACCTGGAAGGGAGATAGTTGTTGCTCCTTGCTGTGCAATTCCCGAATAGGAATATAATTGGCATATTTTCGGGGCGCTTGTTTCATCGTGTTTCCTCCAATCAATAATATATATTTATTTACATATAAGATCTTATTCATTATACACACAACTGGATGGAGATTCCAATAAAAACAGCGTAAATAAGCCTCACGGCCCATCTCCTGCTCCTAACTACCTTATCTTTGTCGAATAGGTTTTATGTTATATTTAGTAACATTAATATTTCAACCGAATACATAAAACTCACTATTATTATTTATCAACTAAGATAATAGGACTTTAAATTTAGTCATTTTACTTATAAAAAAGCCATTTAACTCTATAATTCTATGAATGTAATCGTTATCCCTACCAAAATCCACATTTGTCATATTAACTAACATAAAATAAAATAATTTTAATCTACATACACAAAAAAATAATATTCCTCACACAAAACTCACTTGAAGGAGCGTATCAGCATGAAAAAACAATCTAACCTTCGCCCTTGGGCCGTTTGGAGTACTGCCGCACTAACCGCACTAACCCTTTCTCTCTCCCCTATGGGAACTCACGCTGCTCAAGCAGCTACGGTAGAGGTAAAAGGCACAACAGGTACTGTTCAGAGTGCTCCGACCACGCCAGCACGTAACACCACTATCCCGGTTGTGCCGGAATCCTCCAAACAATCTCCACTCTCTAATGTGCTTGTGATCGGAACAGGCGGAACGATTGCGGGACAATCACAGGACGCAACCAGCTTCCAAAATTACAAGGCAGGCACACTGCTCATCGCTGACATGGTCAAAGATTTGCCGGACAAACAGAAAATTGCGGATGTAAGCACGCTGCAATTCGGCAATTCCGGTTCCGGCTCCTATTCGATGGCTGATCTGTATGACTTATCTCAAACGGTAGATAAAGCATTAGCTCAATATGATAGCGTAGTGGTTACTACAGGCACAGATACGATGGAGGAAATAGCCTACTTCCTTGATATGACGGTTCAAAGCGATAAACCCGTTGTCATCACAGGCTCCATGAGACCATGGACCGTGATCGGCTCCGACGCTCAGGCGAACCTCTACAATGCCATCAAACTGGCCGGCAGCGGCCGAACCAAATCGTTTGGCACTGTATTGATGCTCAACGATACTATTCAGCTTGCTCGCGGTGTAACCAAGACCAATGATTATCGGACAGACACTTTTGAAACGCCAATGCTCGGCGCTGTTGGTTATATTGATGAAGAGAACATCCGAATTTACCGCGCACCTGCGAGAGCCATGAAACCCGAAGGTACAGCGAAGCCAGCATTTGATCTTAGTAAAATCGCCAAAGCTGATCTTGCCAAAGTAGAAATTGCCATCTCCTATCAAGAAGCAGGTGGCGGTGCGATTGAAGGCTTTGTAAAAAGCGGAGTGAAGGGAATTGTTACTTCCGGTACAGGGGCGGGCGGCATCTCCAGAGCAATGGGTCAAGCCCGTACAAAGGCGATTGAAGAAGGGGTTATTTTCGTAACCACAACCCGAACAGGATCGGGCAGCGTATATGGTGGCAGTAAAGGCATTATTGCCGGGGATAATCTCAGCCCACAGCAAGCACGGATTCTGTTGATGCTTGGACTTTCCTTCAGTGATGATTTTGATACGATTAAAAAGTGGTTTGAAACATACGGCACACCAGAGGTATAAGTTAGCGAAGAATAATGACCAGATGTTCGTAAAAAGGCCGAAGCAGAGGTTCATCCTGCTTCGGCTTTTTTACTGTTCTCTCAACCTTTATAATGAATAATAGACTACAGTGGGAAAGGAACGTTAACACATATGGACTACTATTTTCTCGAATCTCAGTATCCCCGCAGCGGATTTATCAGTGGTGGCACCACTTTTACTCCTGAATTAGATACGAATTATTTGGCTGTAGACTATCCAGTTCCGGATCACACAAAGGCCGAGGTGGAGCTTTTGTCGTCGGTGCGCAGCTTGAAAGTGGACTATTTCGAAACCATTACAGGAACAAGGGTTGTCTCGGACGCTTTCAAAACGCTGTTGGAACAATTCCAATCAAACGTGCAGTTCATACCCGCCACCGTGTGTTATCATGACACACGACCGGTTGAAAAGACATACTGGATCGCCCATCTGCCGATTCCAGTGGATGGCTTCGATTACGAACGTTCAGAGTACGGACGCAAAACGGTCATCGCTGCCTCCGTACATCAGCCACCGCGCAAGCCTGTCAAAGTGTTTTCCAAACTCGTACTCGATGCGGACAAAATTGACGGGCACCATTTCTTTAAGCTCGCACACGTTATCACATTGAAACCGATCATCTCAAGCGAACTGTACGAAAACATGCAAGAAGCATAAATTAAAACTGCATGTCACCGCGATATAATTTTACATTTAACTTGGCTTTCACAACCAAGCTTTCAACGGAGTTCAATGGATCTATTTCACCCAAGCCAGCGCTAAACCATCATAGTCTGGCAGCATGGTCGTGACGAGACGCGGGTCATTTGCCATCTGTTCATTGAAGCGACGCACGGCAAGCACAGCAGGCCCTTGCTTGTCTGGATTAAGTGTGCGACCGCGCAGGAAACAGTTGTCACCTACGATAACCGCACCGGGACGAGCAAGACGAATCGCATAATCGAGATAAACCGGATAATTTTCCTTATCTGCGTCAATAAAGAAAAAGTCAAAGGTACGCTCTTCTTGTACCAATTGCTCCAGACTGTCTGCCGCTGGTCCGACCCGGTATTCGACTCGCCCACCAAATCCACCTTCCTCCAGATGTGCACGAGCCATTGCTGCGTACTCTTCTTTTAGTTCAAGCGAAGTCAAACTCCCCCCTTCGCTTAAACCACGAGCCAGGCAGATACCGCTGTAACCGCCGAGCACACCGATTTCGAGCACAGCTTCAGCCTTTGAAGTTTTTGCCAGGAAGGTGAGCAGACGACCATAAGCCGCCGCCACCGAAACCTCCGGCATGCCATTCACCCGAATGGCTTCTTTTACTTTTAACAAGAGCTCATCCTCTTGAAATAATTGATTTACATATTCGTCAGGGGTCATATTCACCACGAAGTTCCTCCTTGGTCACTTGGACTGCTTTTCATATGGATGCCAATGTTTTATAATGAATGTTTGTTATCCAACACAGACAATTGAACGCTGCATTACCTGCATTGAAGTTTTGCGGTTAAGCCGCATTACTCATTGTAAGTTTTTTCGCGGAAAGCGGCAAGGCCGCACCGTTACTATATCGCTGCCAGAAGGGTACGCCCTCTGCGGCTCGAAATGGAGTTGAATGAATTTATATGGCTCGATTGCAATTGATTGCAACCTCAGCAATGGGACTCGAGGCTGTTGTTGCTCGGGAACTGAAACAGCTGGGATATGAAGATGCCAGGGTCGATAATGGCCGAGTATTTTTCACAGGAGATTATATTGATATTTGTCGCTGTAACCTGTGGCTGAGAAGTTCGGACCGTGTGCTGGTCAACATGGGGGAATTCCCCGCAACCACATTTGACGAATTGTTTGAGGGCACCAAAGCACTACCTTGGGAAGAATGGATTCCGGCAGACGGTGAATTTCCAGTGGAAGGTCGATCACAGAAATCTCAACTAAGCAGCGTGCCAGCATCACAAGGTATTGTCAAAAAGGCGATTGTTGAAAAGCTGAAGCTGACACATCATACCGAATGGTTCCCCGAAAATGGAGCACGTTATGTCGTTGAAGTCATTCTGCTGAATGACCGCGCCCTTATTACACTGGACACAACAGGGCCTGGACTTCACAAACGTGGATACCGCAAACTGGTTACAGAAGCACCGCTAAAAGAAACACTGGCAGCTGCACTGATTCAGCTCAGCCGCTGGAATGTTTCCCGCCCGTTCTATGATCCTTGCTGCGGTTCTGGCACCATGCTGATCGAAGCTGCAATGATCGGCTGGAACATCGCACCAGGGCTTCGCCGCACGTTTAATTCTGAGAATTGGGATGTGATTCCTGCTGAACTGTGGGAACAAGCGCGCGAGGAAGCATTTGATGCTGTGCGTGACGATGTGCCTTTGCAAATTTCAGGCAGCGACATTGATCCTGAAGCAATTGAAGTTGCACAAGCGGCGATCAAAAGTGCAGGTTTTGCCAAAGATATCGAAGTCAGCGTATTGCCAGCCCACCGGGCCAGACCTCAAGGGGAGTATGGAGTTATTATTACCAACCCGCCTTATGGGGAACGTCTGAGTGAAGAAAAAGAAGTACAGAAGCTGCTTCGTTCCCTCGGCCGTAGTTATCTGGAGATGCCAACATGGTCGTTTTTTGCAATCACCTCCACCAAGACATTCGAAGAATATTTCGGACACAAAGCGGACAAGCGCCGCAAGCTGTTCAACGGACGGATTGAAACCCAATATTATCAGTACTTGGGGCCATTGCCACCGCGTAACAAGACACCGCAAGTTTAAAGATACTTATTGGATAGGAGCGCTCTGACCTTTATGGTTAGGGCGTTTTTTGTGTTTTTTTGTCTGCCTGATACCACCAATTAACCAACGTCACTTTGCCTCTCTGGAACGCTCAGTAGTATACGACAGACCGATAAGACGAGCATGGTTGAAATACCAAGCGGTCACGCTATAATATATGAAGCCCTGTTTTACATTCCGTTAACAAAAAAAAACAAAAACAAAAACATATAAAGATATGTAATGTAATCAAATCTCTGGCATGAACACCTACTTAATAACAAGGGGGAACACACTATGGTTGTTACACCGCCTATGCGAAGTTCCAAAACGCGCTGGCTTCTGCGTCATCCAATGACGTTATATGTTATTTTCACCCTACTTATTCTACTTAAACTGATGCTATTGCATCACAACTTGCACGCCTATAACATTACGATGGGACTGCTCGACAAAGTCATTGCTATCGGCTCCCTGCTACTTCTGTCCTTCTGGGTCTGGTGGCTACCACGTAGAGGCATGATTGCTGCACTTGCCATTCTTCACTTGTTTCTTACTGCACTCATCTATGCTGATATGGTCTATTACCGTTACTTTCAGGACTTCCTGACTGTACCAGTGCTTCTACAGGCACGACAGGTAGACGCACTTGGGGATAGCATCGCTACTTTGATCTATGCGAGTGATTTCTGGTTTTTTGCCGATGTACTCATTGTGATTCCATTTGCAGTGATGTTGCTGTTCAGCAAACGTTATCGCTCAGGTCAATTCTCAGGTATGTACACAAGCAGTTATGACAGAGGTTATGGGGGTTACTCCTCCACTTCCTTTAATTCTTTGAGTGCTCGTAAAAAACATCTTCGCCGCCTGTTTGCAGGTTTTACAGTTCTTGTGCTGGGACTCGGCCTTGGCGCTGGCCCGATCTATTATTACAGCAAAACCTGGGCCAAAGGGCTGTTTGAAAACAATTGGTGGAATGTATCCATGTACAACGTAACCGGTTTACTCGCTTTTCACGGCTATGATGTGTACTCCTATGTCAAAGATACTATTGGATCCGGCCCTGAGGCCGATGCAGCCGATATCAAGCTGGTTAAAGCTTATTTTGCAGAACGGCAGCAGTCGAATGCAGCGCAGCACAATCAGGCCTTATTTGGAAAATACAAAGACAGCAACGTTATTATCGTGCAGGGCGAAGCCTTTATGAATTTTATGATCGGACAAAGCATTGGCGGACAAGAAATCACACCACATTTTAATGAATTAATGAAAGAAAGCCAGTATTACAGTCACTTCTATCACCAGACCGGGCAAGGCAGAACGTCGGATGCTGATTTTGGCGCCAACATTTCTTTACACCCCCTTCCTGTAGGATCGGCGTTTGTGCGTTATGCGGATCATACGTATGACTCACTGCCTTCCATTTTGAAGGATCAAGGTTATAGCACCAACGTGTTTCACGCCTACGAGAGCGGTTTCTGGAACCGATATACGATGTATCAGAATATGAAATATGACAAGTTCTACAGCAAAAATGATTTTGTGGAAGATGACCCGCTGGGGTGGTCTTTGTCTGATGTTTCTTTTTTCCGGCAGTCCGTAGAGAAAATGAACAGTGATGTGAAGGAGCCATTTTATTCATTCCTCATCACACTTAGCAGCCACCACCCATACTCCTCCATTCCTAAAGATAAACAGCAGCTGGATGTGGGTGAATTCGAAGGTACAATGTTCGGAAACTACCTGCAATCGGTTCATTATGTGGATGCTGCGCTAGGCGGTATGGTGGAGGATCTGAAAAATCGGGGCTTATGGGAAAATACAATCTTTATGTTCTACGGGGACCATGACAGTTCCATTAAGGATAAAGATCAATATGAGAAGTTTTTGAAACGTCCACTGAACGACCTCGATATGGAACAGATTATGAACAAAGTGCCACTGCTGGTTCACTTGCCGGATGGAGCTGAAGCAGGTACATTGGAAAAACCTTCGGGGCAGCTGGATATTACACCCTCTGTGCTGCATTTACTCGGGATATCCGATGAATCCTATTATCACATGGGAAACAATGTGTATGACGGCTCAGAACGTTTAGTAGCGCTACGTAACGGCACTTTTACGGATGGCAAGGTGTTTTATATCCCGTCGGATGATCACATATACGCAAATGGAGCCTGTTATGACCTGTCTACTCACGAAAAGACCGACATCAATGTCTGCAAAGCCGGTTTTGAGACAGCATCCAAGCGTCTGCATATTTCCGATACACTGATTACCTACGATCTGATTCGCCAATTCCGCGAGGAAAATACAGCAAGTGCAACTGAACAACTCTCGACTCCATGATTAGAAATAGAAGATTTCAATGAATGGAGATCAGAATTCCATACAAAAAGGGGAATATCATCACATGTCATCCAGCACCCATTCACACGATATCGAACAAAAACTGTTTGATGCAGCCGCCAAGTTTGTTAAACAGCGTTATCCTCAAGGATGGGGCGGGGCAGGCGCCGTATACACGGACGCTGGCTCTCTCCTCATTAGTGTAGCTCCTGAGGTGATCAATGATGCTGTACATCTATGCATGGAAACCGGAGCTTATCTGGAAGCCCACAAATTAAATGAGCGCGTAACCCACTCTCTCTGTATCGCCCGCGATGACGAAACTACAGCATTTAAAGTGCTAACGCCATGTGGAATCTGTCAGGAACGCCTCTTTTACTGGGGCGAGGAAGTCAAAGCAGCAGTATACGATCCATCTGGACAGCTTATTTTCAAAACATTAAATGAGCTTCAACCCAATCATTGGTCAAAGGCTTATCAAAATAAACACGATTAACTTGCGAATTTTCGAAAGTTTCTTTATAATTGTAACTATAAAAGTTTCAATTGAGAATTAAATGGAGGTTTTAAAGCAATGAATATTGAAATATGGTCAGATTTCATGTGCCCTTTCTGTTATATTGGTAAACGCCGTCTTGAAAATGTACTAGAGAAATTCCCTCACCGGGATGAGGTAAAATTGCAGTTCAAAAGCTTTGAGCTGGATCCTAATGCAGAAGTGAACAGCGGCAAAACGAACACGGAATATCTTTCTTCCAAGTACAATATCAGTGAAGAGCAAGCTCGGGGCATGAATGCGCAGATGAATGCCAACGCTCGTACAGCAGGTCTCGAATACAATATTGATGCAATGATTATAACGAACTCCTTTTCCGCTCACCGTTTGACTCACTGGGCTGATACTCAGGGCAAAGCACTTGAACTGAGTGAACGCTTGTTCCAAGCCATTTTTATTGAAGGCAAACATACGGGTGACCATCAAGTGTTGGCTGATCTTGCCCAGGAAGTTGGCTTGGATCGTGAAGCTGCGACTGCTGTTCTGTCCAGCGACCAATTTACAGAGAACGTACGCGCCGATCAGGCAGAGGGTGCACAGCTCGGCATTCGTGGTGTTCCATTCTTCGTGCTGGATCGCAAATTTGCCGTTTCGGGTGCACAACCTGACGATGTATTCCTGGATGCGCTGCAAAAAGCATGGGACGAACGCTCCCCTTTCACCATTGTTGAATCTAATGATGCCGCAGATGGTAGTGGAGTTTGTACAGACGAAGGCTGCGAGGTTCCGCAAAACAAACCTTCTAACTAACATAAAAAAGCAGCAGGATTATGGGATATTCCCATGATCTGCTGCTTTTTTTCAGTTTACTGTGACTACATTTATAATGCTTTTCAAACCGCTTTTTAGCCGTTTTTAACTCTTTTTCTTTCTTTGTTATCATTCACAATATGCATTCTTCCCTATAACATTAGCAAAGTTACAAATCAGAACAAAACGGAGAAGCGAAGCCCTCCGTTTTGTCACTGCCCTCGCCTTAAGAAGCTCCTTTTCCAAGTGACTCTCCTATCAAACGCTGCTGCGAAAAGGACGAAATCGATTCTGTAAAAGCGGAGCGTTCGCCTTTGGTTTCGAATTTCAAACCTTTAAAAACTTCAATCAAGGAAATTCCAAAACAACAGCGATCGAAAGAACGATTCGTCCTTGAAGCCTCCTCCAACGTCTATACTTGTTTAACTGGAAAATCAGCTTCGCGCCTAATCCCAAAATAGTTGATCCGGGTGCGGTCCCGTCCGTTTGTCCGCATCAAGTGCATCAATCTGTCTCAGCTCATCAGGGGTCAGTTCAAAATCAAAGATATCCGCGTTCTCACGAATCCGCTCAGGTGTCACCGATTTGGGAATCGTCACAATCTGATTCTGGATATCCCAGCGCAGAATAATCTGGGCCGGTGTTTTGCCATACTTCTGAGCCAGTCCCTTCAAGGTAGACTCCTGATTTAATTTTCCTTTCATAATCGGACTCCATGCCTCCAGTTGAATCCCCTGTGCTCCGCAGAAATCCTGCAGTTCCTGCTGGATCAGACCGGGATGTAATTCCACCTGATTCACCGCAGGCACAGTACCACCTTCATCTATAAGATCGCGCAGATGATGCACCTGAAAGTTACTCACACCGATCGCGCGCACACTTCCTTCGCTATAGAGACGCTCAAATGCTCTCCACGTCTCTTTATACTGGTCACGGCCAGGCCAATGAATTAAATATAAATCAATGATATTTAATCCAAGTGCCTTCTGGCTGGCTTCAAAAGCTCTAAGTGTCGAATCATAACCCTGATCATCGTTCCAAAGCTTGGTCGTTACAAATAACTCGTTACGGGCTACGCCGCTGCTCGCAATGGCTTGTCCCACTTCTTCCTCATTACCATAAATCGATGCGGTATCGATACTTCGATACCCCACTTCCAAAGCGGTCTCTACCGCCTGTTGCACTTCTTTTCCCTTAGCCTTAAAAGTCCCGATTCCAAGCCATGGCATTGTCACTCCGTTGTTCAGAATTGTGCAACCTGTGATATGTTTGGTCATCCTGTACCTCCCGTATTGATTTTTGCCTGCTCTTGGTCTATTAACCTTCTGACAGAATTTTAAGCGCTCTAGAATAAACAAAAAAACCTGCAGGCAATGATTGCCTACAGGTTCAGATGTAACAGAAACCGTTTAATTTCCCTCTTGCATGTGCTGATTCTGGATCGAATTTAATCTCTTCTTCTCCTCAATGAACATGTCCTGTGCCAATTCGAAGCCTTGTCCTCCTAGAGACAACTCTGCTTGCCTCATGGCCTGCTCGGTATGTGCGAGCCGTTGCTCTGCCTGCACAATCGTCTGCAGATTCGGGTGGGACATGGCTTGAGAAACAGCATAATGAAGCTTGTTCACCGCATTTTGCGCCTGAGATACAGTTGTACCTGCTTGCAAACTGGAATCATAACGCTTGGGCATGAGTTATTCCTCCTCGGAATCATATTCCTGTTACCCGGTTAGCTTCGGTTAAACAAGCCGCCCTTATTCTTTTTTCAAAAGTTACTTAATGAACTTCGAAACTTTTGTCAGTACCTCTTCTTCTGTAGGCGCACTGATATATCGGCCATTGATGAAAACAAAGGCGCGCTTTGCACACGGCCCGCAATAAGATTTACAACCGATCTTAATCTCTGTGCCTGGCGCCATCTTCTCCAACTTGGGCACAATCGACTTCAATCGGATATGATTACATTTTTCGCATACGCGGATATCGTTAGCCATGAGTTCCCCTTCTTCGCTCCCTTAATGGTCGCCGTGGTTGCCTTTGGACGGATTTGTAATGACAAATCCTTCTTGCGGCAAGTAGAGGTAATCAATTTTTACGCCATCCAGCATAGGTTGTCCGTTTTCCAAAATAACGTCAATGCCTTTGTCCGTAGATACCACGGTGTCATTATCTCCCGGCGTGTCCAGATCAAGTCCGTAATGAGCGTGGTCTCCGTGTGCATGTGTAATCACAACACGCAATAGTTTACCTTCGTTCTCCGGCTTGTCCAGTTCAAGCTTCAACACTTTTGCTGCGTTACGAGTGATTTTGCAGTTCATTCGATTCATCTCCTATATTATCATTGCTGGTTCCAACAATTTCAGCATACGTTTTAAACTCCAGCATCTATTGTAAAGAAAGTTACAACTAATCGCAATAACATTGATGCGAAAACACCGTGAAGTCATATTTTAGACACGACCTTAAGATGTTGCGCTTTCCACCAACACAGGATATTTACGTTCAGCTCGGCCGACAAACCAGTTCATCAGTATCAGGGTTACCCCGATATCATCAATCGGCATGAATGGCATCACATCAGGAAGCACCCAGTAAAGAAGCGCCGGAATAATAAACAACAGCTTTTCACCCAAAGGAATCTGCGGGGCCTTGAGCAGACGTGGAAGTCTCTTGAACACATGAACCCACCGCTGAAACGACAGCAATTTTCTCCACTTCATCGTATGAACCCCCTTTTATGACTGCACTATGATCAAAAAAAAAACAAAAAACGAACGCCGCTCCAGCGTCCGTTCCAGTTATACGTTTGAATTTCAGATTCGTTTCACGCCTGACCCAGGACTCCACCTTCCCGTTCCCCATGGGATAACAGTTCTGCCAGTAGCATACCCACTTCCACACAAATGTCATCAAATTGCTCCACAGGTAACGGATTCACTCCCGAACCCACCTCTACCGTAAATCCCGGTCTGCCAAACGTTTGAATGAACCAATCCTTATATCCAGCATCACTACCACCCAGCTTTACAGCTTTATACCCCGATGCTTTAGCAAGTTTGCGCGACAGTGGCGCACTCTCTCTCGGCTCCAGATCCCGGTAATTCCAATAAATCTCTTGACCTTGACTATGGAGAGATACAACCGCAGCAAAAGTATGCTCCTGCGTCCACTCCGCAAGTGCTTGCGCCTCAGGTTCAGTCAGCGGAGCCTTACCGGCGTAGTCCCGTGGGCCAGGAGAATGAACGCCTCTGCGCGCAACCTCCTCATCCCAATGTGCAGGAAACTGATCGTTGAGATCTACACCCCTAATGTTAGCTTTCCAGTGTGTAAAGTGCGGTCGCCCACCATTCCAAGCCAGTAATTCCGAAGCATAGGCATGATGATTTACCACACCTTCCTGAACTAATTCTACACCATCCGGGTTCACCATAGGCACGGTCCATAAGGTTGTCTCTTGCATCCATCGCTGCGGATCAAAGGTATGCCAAAGTGAATGTGAGTTATATGCCTCAGCATACTCCTCGATAAACCTCATCAGAACAGGAGAGGTCAGCCACTCATTGGCATGAACCGATGCGTTGACATGAATATGTCGCGGCCCTTGCCCAATCCGCACATAAGGCAGTTTTTTTCCCATCACACTTATACCGATTACCCCCGATTCAACACAGGAATAACGCGATTCCAATCGCTGTATGTCTCTTATCAATTCACGATACCCATATTCACCTTCAATGTTCACGATAGATTCTCCAACATTCAGCGGAATATGAATACAACAGCCGCCCCAATCCTTCACCTTGGCGATCTCCGGATTACTTAGACGAAGCTGGTCTTCCGTTATTCCGAAACGCCGCGACGTTTCCTGTACCGTTTCTCCCGGGGGCACAACATATCTGCGTCCAGTCCCAGGCAACACACGCAGCATCTGACCTGCAAGCAGATAAGGCTGCGACGTAGTTTCAGGATTCAACGCACATAACAACTCTTTGGTCATTCGGTATGCCGAAGCTATCCTCGGCAGTGTGTCTCCTGTTTTCACGATAATCCACTGTAGTTCCATGTTGTCTCTCCCTTCCACAGGATCAAATTCTTCCCGTGCTTGGTTATCGCCTAGATGCGTCTGTCTTATCGTATGCAAACCCGGTTGTCCGTCATGTGACATCGTTCGCAGACTTCTACATGTAGATCAACCTGGCTACCCGAGCTGAGCACAGTTACACCGTACGCAGAGAAATATGAAAAACCCGAACCTGTACAGGTTCGGGTACCAGAGCAAAATTCAAAACAAGAATGCAGCTTCATCCTTTGGACCAATATAAAAATTACGATTATTCCGACAGCTGTGTGACTTGCCAAACGACAGGAGTCTTGGAAATTTGTTCTCCCAGCCACAGCTTGGTGATATTCTGGAACATACGCGGATCACCTGTACAGAAAAATTGATGCACAGGCGTCTCATCCCCGCTTGCCAACTTGCGTTTATCATATAAGATCGTACTGATTTCTCTCGCTGTTTCATCGGCTGAGCTGATGAGCTTCACTTCTTGCCCCATGACATCCTGAATCGTATCCATCAGAAACGGATAATGAGTGCAGCCGAGAATCAGACAGTCAATAGGCTGTCCTTTAATATCTCCCAGCGCTTGATCCACCGTATGCGTTGTATGTTCGGAACGAAATTCACCTTGCTCCACCAGTGGCACCAGAGTGGGACAGGCCTGACTGACCACATCTACGTATGGTGACAGTTGCTTGAGCGCCGACGTGTAAGCACCACTTCCAATCGTGCCTACAGTGCCAATTACACCGATCCGACCGGTACGGGTCGCCATGATGGCTGCCCTTGCTCCAGGATGGATAACACCGATGACAGGCACATTCACCTTAGCCCGGATATACTCCAGTGCGGCGGCTGTCGCTGTATTGCAGGCGATAACGATAACTTTCGGATTAAACTGGATCAAAAAATCAACGATTTGCTCCGTAAATTGTTTCACTTGTTCGGACGAACGGGGTCCGTACGGTGTCCGGGCAGTGTCCCCAAAATAAATGATCTTTTCCCGCGGGAGCTGACGCATTACTTCCTTCGCAACGGTCAATCCCCCTACACCGGAGTCTAATATAGCAATAGCTTGCTGCACGAACACACCGCTTCCTTCTTCATTAAATTCATTCTGATAACCATATATCAAAAAGCTTTCTACCTACCCTATGAAATTTAAGGCAAAAAGGTACCTACATCTTACCCGATTTCATCGCCGTGTTCAAATTCAAGTACATAAACCCTGTTATCGTGCAACGTATAGGCACACAACAAAGCAGGCTTTCCACCCGAACGGGGAAAGCCTGCTGGTACAACAACTTCTTACTTTTCGTCTTTGGATTCATCGACAGAAAGCTTTGCAATGTTTTCCGAACCTTGCTCTGTTGCTTCCAATTTCAGGCCTTGATTTTGTACTACATCCTGCACTTGATCCTGAACCTCGATCTCAGGCTGGACTTGAATCTGCACTTCTTCTGCTTTGTCTGTTTCCGCGATTGCAGCGGAAATCCGAATTTCCTTGCCATCCGATGAACAACGCCAAGACTGAATATCCTTAATGACCACATCCGCCGTTTCCTTCACTTTGGAAACGATCTGTGAGCTTTGCTCCCCAACTTTCACGGCCAATTCCTGACCTTTGTCCG
Source organism: Paenibacillus amylolyticus (assembly GCF_051136285.1). Classification (GTDB taxonomy): domain Bacteria; phylum Bacillota; class Bacilli; order Paenibacillales; family Paenibacillaceae; genus Paenibacillus; species Paenibacillus amylolyticus_F. The sequence goes on from NZ_CP194938.1 coordinate 1,503,776, forward strand.
ATACCTGGCGAGCACCATCGGAGATATCCTGACGCAGTTCACGTCCTGATTTTGGCGCAAGCAGCAATGCCGTAACCGAACCAACAACTGAGCCGATTAAAGCACCCCACAACAAGCTTTTGTTCGAATCTTTCATGACTCATCTCTCCCTTTGTTTGGATTAGACATCGGTTTATGAATCAACCGTTTAGGTTGCTCATCTGGGCCAATGCCTACTCTGTTGATGCATTATAAGCATGATGGGCTTGACCTGACACTCCAGATTGAAAATATCTGAACAAAGACTGCTCTGGTGTAAGGTGCCCATTGTCATTCTGTTTTACTGAACCGTCTGCGGCTTAGACACCGTGTGCTCTTCCCCTGGATTCAGATCTACGACATAACGTCCTGGTGCTATCAGAGCAGCCTGATGCTCACAGCGCCAACGTCGTCCACCGGACGAACCCAAAGTCTGACCATCCTGCAGCACATCTCCCTGATCAAATATGTAATAAGCGGCACCCAGCAGTGTCTGGGCCACCGTATCAGGGTCAAGTCCAGTAAAGTGACATTGTACATCAGGCACGCCAAGCGCGGATAAACCTACGGTATCCATGACCAGTTCTGGCTGTTCCTCCGTCCCCCCCGCTTGATACATTCGCACATTCATCGCTGCGTACAGATGCTCTTCCCGTTCCTGGGATTGAATATAAGCAGCAGGTTCAACCAGCTTATCACTGCCGTACCAGTAAAGCGCATCACAATTCAGTGCATCCAATACAGCTAACACGGTTTCCTGAAACAAATTCAGACGTTGCTTACGCGGCATAGCCGCAGTAAACATGTCATGAATACGAATGGAGTAACGAGCCGATTCAACAGCTTGTCCCGCTTCAGGCCAATGCCAGGCCTGCTGCAAAGCCCCTGCAAAACGTGTCCGTTCCACAATCTCATGTACAGGGAGAAAACAAGTCTGAGCCGGAATACTGCCTTCCTGGAAGGCAACCTTGTGCTCCATATGGTAGAACACCAACATATCCTTTACCCCTTGTTCCTTCTCTCCCTGCTTTACATCAAGCCGTCCTTGTCCCGTTCGGTTGATGAGCGCCTCCTGTAATACATGACGATTCACATCCGGCTGTTCATTGAACAAGAACTCCACCATATACACAGGGTGAAAACCAGAAGATGTCTCACCACTTTCACGGTTTCCTTGATCTATCCCTTTTGAATCTTTCTCCATACGGCTTCCCTCATTCCTTACACTGTCCCTTGGCCTTCATTTCCCTGAAAAGGCCCAAGTTCTTTTTCCACATAAACGCTTACCAGGCCGGAGAACTTTTCCAAAATATCCGGCAAGGTAACGCTTAATGGATGTAATACAGGCCGCTGCCAGCTGTAATAATCTTGCACAAGAGGTTTTCGCAAAGTGACGAGTTGACGCAATACCTCATAAGTAGACTCATCAAACACGTTCTCTTCATAGTTAATTTGAATAATATCATCATAACTACTTGCATCTCTCATAATGAAGCCGTCAATGAGATAACTCCCCACATCGGTCACAATCTCGATGGCAAGATGCAAGCAACGTTCCTGCACCATCCCTAACACCAGACCACCATCCCAAGCCTGTACAGCTTGCCTGAGCCCTTCGGCTACTTCAGGTACCGCGTCAAGCCGGCGAGCGATCTGTTCCCTGTTCACATAATACATTCATTCACTTCCCGTTCAGTGAGTTATCGATCTCGTTTTCCTCTGTGCTTAAGCCAGAAGATCATGACAGGGCAAGCGATCAGAAACACAACAAAAATATATAGAAATTCCATAACGTCTCTTAAATCGCTCATGAAGATTCCCCTTCAAATCCAGAATAGAATGATTAAATCCTCAGATCACATAATCTACAGCAATGGATTGTTCTCTGACTTCGTTCATGTACTTGATAACGTCTTGATGGAGCGGGTGAACCTGATACGCCTGAAGATCTTCCAGCGAAGCAAACTCCGCCGTCAGTGAAATGTCGAACGACCTGTCCGAACGCACTACATCGATACCTACCTCAAGTGAAATCAGGACATCAATTTTGCCTTCCAGATTACGCAGAACCTGGGCAGCAGCCTCGATACTTTCTGTGGAACGATCTTTCATTTTGAACAGGACAATATGCTTAATCATCTGGATAAACACCTCGTTTGAATTAATGATTAGAACCCTTTGCTATGTTTCGTGTATCCAAAATATATCATATCGCCGTCTATTACGAAAGGATGCTTGTATGCGTTTCCTGAACAATAGTAATGAAACGGACTAACCCTTCGTTGGTTCCGACTGCCGGTCAGAGGAGACTTCCCCATTCTCTGCCTTCTTCTCCTCGTCCTGAACAGTTTGAACATCTTCATTCGTTTGACTATCTTCTTTTACGGAAACCTCGCTGTCGGAAGTCTGCTGAGGTATAGTCCACTCCTTATCAAGCAGAATGTTCTGTTCCTCCTGTTTCTTGAGCACCATGATAGCCTGTCTGAGCTTGTCGGGTAATGGCAGTCCGATTTTGGCATAGTTCTCCGTTATCGAGATTAATTCATTCACCAAGTAAAAATAAATAGCCCCTCCCTTGATAATATCGGTTCCCATGATCAGATCAATGCGGTGAGCCAGCAGAACAACGGTTAGCATTAGCCCTTTACGCGCAAGTCCCCAGAAGCCAATATTGCTGTTCAATCCCGTTCCCGTTCTCACGGCGGCCGCCAAACCTGTAATATAATCAATAGCCATAGCGATAGCAAGCAAACTAAGCAGCTGATCCCACCCACCAAAAGCGAACGTTACAACCGCTCCCGAAATAGCAGTAACCGAACTCACCGCTGGACTCACGTTCCTCACCTCTCCCTTGTTAACCTGGTTTGAGTACCCTACAATATATGTAATAATGAGAGATTGTGACAGTTCAACTGCCTTGCTGAACAAGCGGATTTATTATTTCAGATTTGTGCACTTTTACGTCGGCCTGCCACGGATAGAAAAGTAAATATATCGGAGATTCCGAGGAAAAAACAGCATAATATCAGCAAAAATAACACAAAAGTTCTAAAGACCCACTTGTAGGTCTTTAGAACCAAATAATTTGTGATCCTGTACAATTCATTCCATCTTTTTTAGTGAATCATTGTAATCTAGGAATATACTAGGATGCGAATAACAAGAGGTCTAGTTCGTATTTCCCTCTTTAATGTAGAATGACGCACATGCGGTTTTGAAACCAGTAAATGCGGCACTTGAAAGTACCCCTTTATTTATTGTAGTATTTGGTTAAAAAAATCGGAGGAAATATGCCTAATCAACCAGAACAACATTCCATCCAGGCGTGGTCTCTGATCAACCGTAAATATTTGGGAAAAGGTGTCCGTGTTAAACGGTTCCGCAAACCGACACGCTGTCAAATCCGCAATCGCGTTCTTCTTGCCGTGCTGATGGCCAATGATATTAAATTGTCTCAGCTCGCTGAAGACCTCTCGATCTCCTCACGCAGTGTAAGCGCGTGGGTGTATGAAGGGCGAATACCCGGCAGTACCAATCTGGACAAGACTTGTCAGTTGCTTGGCTACCCGCGACATATTCTTTTTAATGAAGAGGTTGTGCGTAATAGTCCTGTGATCTGTCAGCCTGAGCCATCCCGCTTCATGAAGCGGACGGTAACCCGCTCTCCGGTGAGTAACCGTATTTTGACTGGCTTATGTATGGTCCATGATTTGTCGGTGACAGATGTCAGCCACTGGATCGGGGTTCATCCCGGCACTTTCCGCAAATGGCTGCATCAGGGAACGCTGCCTTCTGCCGCGTTTCAGGAACAAGCGGAACAATTTTTCCGCATCCCGAAGACCATTCTGTTCGCAGATGTCATTCTTAAAGATCGTCGTAATCACTAACATAGCGAACAGCCAAAAGGCTCTGCGCTCCCTGATCGGGGCCAGAGCCTTTTTTAGTTGCATACGTTTGGTTTATGCATATTTTACCTGCAAATACCACAAAATGAAACCGTACAGCGAGTGAGGAAAAATCGAACCGAGTCACATTCATCTTGGAAGCAGGTGAACGAAATGAAGTCATCGAAACATCTGGGGATTTCCCTCGGATTTCTTGCAGGAACAACCTTTGGCAGCGGGATCGCTTTTCTATTCCGTTTTGAACCCCTTCCGTTGATGCTCTGCGTCACCATGTGCGGTTTGGCTGGTATACTGTGCGGTTTGCTGACCATCACCATTTGGAACAGTCGTGTTCAGGAGGGTTAATATTATGTAAAGCCGTCCTGTAAAGTCCCTATGTTACAGGTAACGAAAAGCCGCCATGTTCTTCTCATCCCACTCTGGCTCAAAGAAAAGAGAAATGAAAAAAGGCTTGTACAGTGCCCACAAGGCAAGTACAAACCTTTTTCTCTTTGATGCGGTCGAGAGGACTCGAACCTCCACGGGGGGTTAGCCCACACGGACCTGAACCGTGCGCGTCTGCCAATTCCGCCACGACCGCATAATATGTATCTTCTCATCATCAATGAAAAGCATAACCGGTGAAACAATTCCTTGTTTTTCCGTAATTCAGAGTATACATGTTTCAAATTTATAATGCAACAACTTTTTCCATCCCGCCTTTAAGGACATATGTCCTTTTTTCCCAGCCCCCAACCACCTATGTTATAGAATAGAAATCCTCACAATGATAATGAATAACGTAACCAGGGACAGGAAGGAGCCTTTCATTTGCTGAATTCAAAACTATGCTTTATTGGAGCCGGATTCCATGCCTCCACGAATATTTACCCTGCAGCGATCGAGGCAGGTGCAAGCATCCAGGCGGTAGCCACACGGAATCTCGAACGTTCTCAGGCTGCTCTGCTGCAATTCGGCAGTTCAGGCCAAGCCTACGACCATGCCCGTCAGATGTTGAAGCAGGAAGCATGCGATGGAGTCGTCGTGGTTGCCCAGCCTGCGGATCAAACCAGACTTGTCCTGGACGCCATTGAGGCCGGTCACAACGTCTATGTGGACAAACCACTCGGTGGAGTGCAGAGGAAGCCACAAAGGTAGCGGAAGCAGCAGATCAGGCCGGTGTTATAGTCATGGTCGGTTTTATGAAACGCTATGCTCCGATCTATCAGAAACTCAAAGCAATCATTGATGAAGGAACACTCGGTAAAGTATGTTCGTTCCAGATGAAATTCGCCGTAGACAGCACTCCTTTTTGCGAAAATGAAGAACAGTTTATGAAGCTGGCCGCCATACATATGGTTGATCTGATGCGTTATCTGTTTGGGGAAGCCATACAAGTAACCGGAACCACCGTACGAGATGGAAAGTATATCAACCAGAGTATATCCCTCATTTTCGATCATGGTGTGACGGGCAGTGCTTATTTTACAGGTATGAGTGCATGGTCACGAGAGAGCGAGAGCGTGTTGGTTACCTTTGAACGCGGATTTGCACTAGCGGATGAAATTCTTAAACTTACGGTTCATGAGTCCCGCCAAGGAGATCAACTTCCATGGAAGTCTCTTGAGGAACACGATGCGGTATATACGCCTTCCGGCACTCCAACGTCCGGTGCATACAGGGATCTTTATTTGCGCGGTTTCGTAGGCGAAATGAAACACTTTATGGCCTGTTGTCATACCGGTACCGTTCCGCTCTCCAGTGCCCGCGATAATGTTGGCACCATGGCTTTATGTGACCGAATCTTGTCATCTTTCATTTGAAACAAACAGAAACAGACCCTGTTCATAAAGGTCTGTTTCTGTTCTTCTGTGCTACTCTTCTGCTTTTTCCACCGTCTGAATAACAACGGTCCGATTGCGTCCTTCTTCTTTTGCCAGATATAACGCATTATCCGCCAGATGGAACAATTCGGATTCCGACCGGGAATGCATCGGAAACTCTGCGATACCTGCTGATATCGTAACAGAACGATCCACAGCCAGAACACTTTCTTCAACGGAAATTCGAATGCGCTCGGCTGTCTCATATGCCATCTTCGAATCGTAATTCCGCAACAACACAACAAACTCTTCCCCGCCAAACCGGAAACAAATATCCTCAGTCCTTACAGACATCTGAATTAGCTTGGCAATCTGTCTTAACACCTCGTCTCCAGCAGAATGACCGTAGGTATCATTAATTAACTTAAAACGATCTATATCGAGAACAATGATCGCAAACAGATTCTCATCCTTAATCCATTCCTGGATCACCTCTTCAAAGGTTCTGCGGTTATTCAAACCAGTCAACATGTCGGTTCTTGCATCATATACCAGCTGATCTGTCTTGTTTCTAAAACTTGCCATTGCTCCAAGCATCGTTCGGGTAAGCAGATCTGCTTCCCTGTTCCAATGCGGTTTCACAACAGGTAGCTCTACCCGTCCTTTGTCCACTTGTTGCACGAGATCTGCCAAGAATACAAACGGCTGCACAAGCTTGCGAGAAACTCTTAGTACAATCAAGGTTAACAATATAAACGGCACCGCTATATAAAGCAGCAACAGACCAATCTGACGATTTAACTGATCATATACAACTTGGGTCGGAGATACGATAACAACTCCCCAGTTGGTTGCTGGAACTTTATAATACCCTGCAAGCGTATTAACCCCATCCAGATTCGTATATTGCTCTTGTCCTGTCTGATTTTTTAACAGTTTCTGAACCACTGTGTTTTCACTTACATCTTTTCCGATCCGGCTGACATTGGGATGAAAAAGCAAAGTACCCTTATGGTCAACAATAAAAAAGTACGTACCATTGCTGGTCTTCAGTTGACTTCCAAACAACAAATCGAGTATATTATTTTGCTGCAAATATATACTTCCACTAATCATGCCTTTGAATTTCCCCTCTGAATCAACAATTGGTTCACTGAGAAAAACAATTCTGCGCTTCGTTCGCGGAGTCAAATAGGCATCCGATATGTATGAGGTTCTTGATTTAATCGCTGCTTTGGCCGCCTCAGAGCTAACGTGTTTACCAACACTGACCTGAGAATAAGGTGACATCGACAGTACAAGCCCTGTCTTCTCAGCCAAAACTACGGAATTAAAATAATCGCTGCTATTATGGATCAAATCCAGCGTAGTATTAAGTTTCTCCTTGTCCTTGTAATCGACATCTTTAAAATACGCCGCACCGTACTTTAAACTTTTTTGCATCGATTCAAATAATGAGTTTAGCGTTTGACTCATCTGTACCGCACTTGCATAGTTAACGGTAAGTGTATTGTTAATAAGAGATTGTTTCTGGGTGGTATACGAAGTAATCACCATAATTGTAAGTGTCATCAGGACAGAAATCGTAACGAACCCACCAAGTAATGCAGTAAGACTGACCTTTTTGAATTTCTTGACTTTTCTGCATAATCTGGAACATCTTTTATTTGCAATCATGTTTTTTCCCCCGGATTTTCATAAAAAGGCATACCTGTACCATCATATAATAAAGTTGTTAAGAAACAATGAAGAGAACGAAGTATCTTAACATTTATTTATGGGATTGACGAATTCATGACAAAATTAATGCCTCTGGAAAAGATGCTAATCCCTCTTCGTTTGCTTACCCTTCAATGATATGGCCTTCTTCCAGATTTTCTTCTACAAAGCCTGCCATAAGCCGTACCTGAACATCAATCGGACGATGGCTGCCCATCAGAATACGATTCTGGACAACATTTGGCTCTGCCGGGAGCGCAAAAGCACGTATATAAGGAAACGCTGTTCCAAGCGTTGTATAGATTGCATTCACAAGTTTGTCGTTGCCTGAGCGTCCGAACACATTAAGCAGCACAGCCCCATTTTCATCCAGCTTGTCTTTCACCATGCTGAAAAAAGAACGGTTCGTAAACTGTTCCGGGGTTCCCGTTGCTGTAAATGCATCAATAACGATATAATCATATGTTCCAGCCTGCTCCCGTTCAAGCAGCTCTCGGCCATCACCAACCAACACCGATGAGCTTTTATATCCGAAAAAGTGCTGGCTTATTTCCACAACCTCCGCGTCCAGTTCTGCCACCTTGACTTGTCGATCTGACAGATAAGAAGGAATTGTACCAATGCCCTGCCCCACCACGAATGCACGATTGAAATGCGGATCATTTTGTTCCATCAGATGTAACATAGCCCGCGGGTACTCCAGTACAATTCTAGAAGGCTCTTCCAGATCCATTGCACCTTGAACCGCATCATTCGAAAACTGTAACACACGGAAGTGCCCCTTCTCCCCATAAAGCCTCTTGGTCTCATATACAGTCAACTCATGCTGTTCACTTTTATTCCGGTATAATACTCTCAACTTCCTGCTCCCTTCGGATAAGTACATTGAACCTGTAAAATCATTTTTACAGGCCAATGGCCTCGTGTAATGCCTGTACATAAGCAACGCCGAGATTGGAAAGTGACGTACTTTTATGACTAATCCACCCTACATTAATCGATTCCTCACATTCGAGCGGAACCGGTATGATCTCGTTGCCGTTCAGATCGGCGCTAAGCACCCCTGTCGAGATGGTATACCCGTTCAGACCAATAAGTAGATTAAATAACGTTGCCCGGTCGTTTACCTGAATGCTTTTGGGATGTGATAGTGTACTTAGAATCTCTTCGGAAAAATGAAACGAATTATACTCTCCTTGGTCAAAGGACAGGTATGGATAATCTTGAAGCTGCTCGATGGCCACAGACTCCTGCTTGGCGAGCGGATTGTTTACACTGATGAAGATATGGGGTTTCGCTGTAAACAGGCTTGTAAACACAAGACCCGCATCCTTCAACAATTTGTTGATGACTTTGGCGTTGAACTCATTCAGATAGAGAATGCCAATCTCACTGCGAAGACTTTTCACATCCTGAATGATCTCATACGTTTTGGTCTCGCGCAGGGCCAGTTCATATTCATCCTGACCATACTGCTGAACAAGCCGTACGAATGCATTCACTGCAAATGCGTAGTGCTGGGTGGATACCGAAAAATGCTGCGGAGACGGCTTGGCATTCAGATACCGATTCTCCAACAGTTCAGCCTGCTCCACGACCTGACGTGCATAACTTAGGAACTCCACCCCTTCTTTAGAGAGGGTAATTCCTTTATTTGTACGTTCAAAAATGGTAATGCGAAGCGTCTTCTCCAGATCACGAATCGCGTTAGATAAGCTGGGCTGAGAGATAAAAAGCCGTTTGGCAGCTTCGTTCATCGAGCCGTGCGTGGCAACCTCTATAACGTATTTAAGCTGTTGTAATGTCATGACGTATCCCCTTTTTTCTCATCCATGGTAAACCGCACAGGTCACATTCCCTCATGAAAATGTATTCCTTTTGGTTAGTCCCGTCAGCAAATGCTCTCCTGTAATCGGAAAATCTTCAGGAAACATGCTGCGCTTTTCAAGCTTCTCCTGAATAAAATCCACGACCTGTTGCATGGAGGCAATCTGTTCCTCTACCTTTTTCTGATAATTAATCAGCATCTCCCGTTCCTCCGGGAAATCGTTCAAATCCGATTCCAGTGACATCCTCAGAAATGGCTTCATTTCCTCCAGAGACATACCTGTTTTCTTCATACATGTGATCAGACTCATCGTCTGAATATCCTGCTCGGAATAGACCCGATGGCTACTGGCTTTACGCTCCGCGCGGGGAAGCAAACCAATCTTCTCATAATAACGAATGGTATCTTTGGATAATCCCGACCGTTCTGATGTCTCGTGAATGGAGAACATGGTTTGAACACTCATCCTTATCCCTCCCGTATATATAGCTCTCTCTATCATATAACTTGGAGCTGGCTCCAAGTCAAGCCAAAAATCTCCCCCTTGACTTGGAGCCAGCTCCAAATTGTAGAATGACCTCTCCTGCAGGTTAATCGGCAAAATCAACTGATCTATTCAGGCATACCGATTGATTCTGACAATACATGAAACCATTTGGAGGTTATGATGATGAATCACACTAACTCGCTTCGCACAGCCTTAATTACAGGCTCTACCTCAGGAATTGGTCTGGAGCTTACACGAAAACTTCTAACGGAACAATGGCAGATCATCGGCCTTAATCGCTCCCCCTTTCCTGTAGATGATGCCGAAATCCAGGCTGCGTTACGCTCGGGTCAGTTAATATCTGTTCAGGCTAATCTGACGAATTATGCCAGCCTTCGTTCTGCACTTGAGCAGGTTCGTTTACAGACGAATGCAATCGACGTCCTGTTCAACAATGCGGGAGGCAGCGCATCCACCCTTCAATATTCGGATCAGGGGCATGAGTTGCACTTTGAGCTTCAAACTGTGGTTCCTTATATCATTTACCAGGAGCTATATGATCTGATTCGCCACGGGCGGTTGAAAACGGTGGTGAACACCTCCACAACTGCTTTTGGCATGATGAGAACGTTCGATCTCAACATGCTGGAACGACCCGCCTCGTTTAAGAAGCTGTTTGGCCCGTACGCAGCATCCAAGCTCGCCCTCTCATTGTGGACTCAAGAGGCTGCTCCCACTGCCATGGCAGATGGTATTCGGCTTCTTAGTGTAGATCCGGGCGGTAACAATACGCTGAAAAGGGATAAGGCATCCGGTTTGCCCTTCTATATCAGACCCGTGATGAAACTTTTTTTTGCTCATCCGAGTCGTGGCGCATCCCTGCTTCATAACGCAGCCATCGGGAAAGTGCGACATGAATCCGGTACGTTTCTTGTTAACAATAAGGCAACTCGCCTTCGTTTTAAGGAGCAGGGCGCTGCTGTACTTCAACGGGTACATGAAATCTACGAGCATAATTATCTGAGTACCTAATATCATTCTTGAAATTTACCGATCTTGATCCTGAAGAGGTCTTATTCCAGACTTGACCGAATGTGGTCGAGTCTTTTGTTTTTTTGATTCTTTTTTATCTTTGTCCTTCATATTTTCCAAGCCTGCTTTCATAGGTGTAAGCATGGTGAGAAAGCCGTATGACTTGTAACGCGGCGGATCGGAAGGAGACATCGTGATGAGTAAAGAAAAACAACCCAGTGCTCAACCATTCATCATCCCACAGCCCATTCGCAGTGACGGTGCAGGAGGGCCCGATTATGGACCACGGGATGTGCTGAGAGATAGACAGAATCCTGATATGCTCGTTCCCCCTAAGACGGATAACGGCTTGTTACCTAACCTCAGAATGTCATTCTCGGACACCCATATGCAACTTAACCACGGTGGTTGGTCACGGGAGATTACGGTACGTGATCTGCCTGTCGCCACTACGCTTGCGGGAGTGAATATGAGCCTGACCCCAGGCGGCGTCCGTGAACTGCATTGGCATCAGCAATCCGAATGGGCCTATATGATCTGGGGAACGGCCCGGATCACCTCTGTTGATCAGAACGGGCGAAATTTCATCGCAAATGTTGGACCGGGTGATCTTTGGTTTTTCCCAAAAGGACTACCTCATTCGATCCAAGGTCTGGAGAACGGGTGCGAATTTTTATTAATATTTGATGATGGCAGTTTCTCTGACCTGAACACATTATCAATCTCTGACTGGTTTGCTCATACCCCGCCTGAGGTATTATCCCTGAATTTTGGCGTTCCTGAATCGGCCTTTCAGTCGATGCCCAAGGAGCAGGTTTATATTTTTCAGGACAATGTGCCTGGTTCACTGGAGAGCCAGAAGATCCAGTCTCCCTACGGAACGGTCCCTCTCCCGTTTACCTATCGTTTGCTTGCACAGGAGCCCTTGATTACACCCGGAGGCAGTGTACGCATCGTAGATTCCACCAACTTTCCCATCTCCACCACTGTCGCTGCAGCCCTTGTTGAGATCAAACCCGGAGCGATGCGAGAACTGCACTGGCACCCGAATGCAGACGAATGGCAATACTATTTGACGGGTAAAGGCAGGATGACCGTTTTTGGTGGCAATGGTAACGCACGCACCTTTGATTACCGGGCTGGAGATGTGGGGTATGTTCCCGTAGCCATGGGACATTATATACAAAATACCGGTAAAGACACGTTATGGTTTTTGGAAATCTTCCGAAGTGACCGTTTTGAGGACGTCTCTCTTAATCAGTGGATGGCTCTAACGCCGCGTGATCTGGTACGAGACAACCTGAATGCTCCACCCGAGTTGCTGGATGCATTGCGTAAAGTGAAGTGGCCTGTCGTGTAAATTAGCCTAAACCTGTATCTTTCCCACCTGAGTAACTCGTTTTACAACAGGAATACGACCTTCATATTATGAAAATAAGGCAGGCTTACCTTCGAAAAGGTACGTCTGCCTTTATTAATATATTCGTTTAATCGCACAGTGACTCACAGACTCAATTCACTCTTACCGCTTCAGTGCCTGAATATAAACACTTTCTCCTTCAAAGCTTAGAAGCCCTCCCTGCTCTGTCTCAGCCACTTTAAAATAATGTCGCGCTTCTTCCTTTGCATGCAACAACTTGGCTTCAAGCTCAAGACGAGCCTCTCCACAGAGGGACGCACGCCTGCACCAATCATCAAAATTAAATTTTTTCGCAAAAGAGACCAGTGTCTCGACCCGGTAACCGGTTTGCTCCAATAGTCCGATCCATTCCGTTTTGCCCCATGCCCGAACATGACTAGGGTCCCGCTGTTTCTCTATTCCGTTATAGAAGCGATCAAGCTCATCCTTCTCAGGGGCTACATTGTCAATAAACAATAAGCAGCCACCTGGTTTGGTCACGCGGTAGGCCTCGGAAGCAAAAGAGGACACAGCTGGAAAATGGTGCGCTGCGATTCGGCAGGTCACCAGATCAAAGCTATTGTCCGGAAAAGGAATATGCTCCGCATCTCCCGTTACAAAGTCTACATTTTCATGACCATTGCCTCGAATAAAACGTGCGGCCACCTCTAACATTCCCTCCGTCAGATCGAGGGCTGTCACGCTTCCGACGAGCGGAGCAAGCGCATTCGCAACATGCCCTCCTCCGGTTGCAATATCCAGCACACTCATATGTTCAGCCGCCTGAGATGATGCAACGAGAAGAGCAAGATCCTCGCCTTGTGCATGAATCTCACTTGTGACATAATGCTCCGCATTGTGAGAAAATTGCTTCTGTACCTGACTTTTGATCTGATCGTTCTCCATGATGACTCCTCCTCTTTCTTTTGAAACCATTTAGGACCTCTATCTTCGATACTTTGCATCAAAACTCAAAAAACAAACTTTATGTTCCATCTGATGAAACTATGTTTCATTTACCTTGATTCATCATAACATACTCCTCTATACAAACGAAACAAACAACGAACATAAAAAAAGCATCCCTCCATGAATTTATTCATTGGAGAGATGCTTTGGATCGACCATCGTAACACATTAGTGTAATACGATAACTCGAACTAACATTAACCTGTTTTATTATTTAACGAGCGTAGGTGACTTCTTCCACAATCCCAGAATTAGACCTGAGATCACAGAGCCAATAACAACTGCGAGCAGGAACAGCAGAGTGTGGTTAGCGAGAAGTGCTACAAAGACACCACCGTGCGGAGCGGGAACATTAATGCTCCACAGCTGAGTAAGTCCACCTGCTACCGCAGAACCAATAATACAGGAGGTCAATACACGAAGCGGGTCAGCCGCTGCAAATGGAATTGCACCTTCTGTAATAAATGACAGACCAAGCACATAGTTTGTCAAACCGGATTTGCGTTCTTGTTCCGTAAATTTGGACTTGAAGAACGTTGTTGCCAGGGCAATCGCCAGGGGAGGAGCCATACCGCCTGCCATAACTGCTGCCATCCAAGCACCGTCTGTGTTTCCGCTGGATGTAAATACACCAATAGCAAAAGTATAAGCCGCTTTGTTAAACGGACCGCCCATATCAATCGCCATCATACCGCCGAGCAGCAAACCAAGCAATACTTTGTTACCTGTACCCAGATTACCGAGTGCATCTACAAGCCATGTATTCAGAGCACCGAAAACCGGATCAAAAATGTAATAAGCAATCGTACCAACGATCAGCAAACCAAGTACCGGATAGATCAGGATTGGTTTCAAGCCGTCAATCGCTTTTGGCAGACCTTTCAACACTTTACGCAGACCAATAACAACATAACCCGCAAGGAAACCGGCAGCTAAACCACCAAGGAAACCTGCATTGGAGTTTACAGCCATCAAACCACCAACCATACCAGGCATCAGGGCCGGACGATCACCGATACTCATTGCAATAAATCCGGCAAGTATAGGAATCAGGAAATGAAACGCACCTGTTCCTCCACCAATGGTTTGCAGCAATTGTACGATCGGATTTTGAGGACTTGCAAGTTGTTCAAACAAGAATGAGATCGCGAGCAGGATACCACCGCCGACAACAAATGGCAGCATGTGTGAAATCCCGTTCATCAAATCTTTGTAAATTTTGCTTCCCACGCTCATCTTGCTATCGCTTGCACCTTCATCCTTCGCATTCCCACCTTGACTGCGATAGATTGGTGCATCTCCATTAACCGCTTTGCGGATCAGTTCTTCGGATTTGCGGATTCCATCACTTACTGGTCTTTGCAGAACCGGTTTGCCATCAAATCGAGCCATCTCGACATTTTTGTCAGCAGCAATGATAACCCCTTTAGCACGAGCAATCTCATCCTTAGTAAGCACATTCTGTGCTCCTTCGGAACCATTGGTTTCAACACGGATGTTGATGCCCATTTCCTGCGCTTTTTTCTTCAAGGCATCCTCGGCCATAAACGTATGAGCAATACCTGTCGGACAAGCTGTAACAGCGACAACAAAGTCTTCGGTATTCGCATTGCCAACAATGACACCCGAGTTGTTTTTTACGTTGTTAGTAATATTTTTAGTCGAAGAGGCTTGTGCTGCTTTCTCCGCTTTTGCTTTCTCTTTCGCCGCTTCCTTCTCCGCAGCTTCCGCCTGTTTTGCATCAAACAAAGCGCTCACTTCTTGTGGCGTATTGGTGTTCATCAGCTCAGCAATGAAATCGCTGTCAACCAACAACCTTGAAAGAGCCGCTAATGTGCGGAGATGTGTATTACCTGCACCTTCTGGAGCTGCAATCATGAAAAAGAGTTGAGCAGGCTGGTCATCCAGTGCTTCAAAGTCCAAACCTTGTTTACTTTTCGCAAAAATAACTGTCGGTTCATTCACCGCTTTGGTTTTGGCATGTGGCATGGCAATTCCGCCACCGATGCCTGTGCTGGACTCCGCTTCTCTTTTGTAAATCATTTCCTTAAACAGTGCCGGATCATTAATCCGTCCACTTTGGTTAAGGCTGGCAATCAACTCGTCAATGGCCTCGTCTTTTGTTGTTGCTTGCAGATCCATGATCATCGTTTCCTGGATCATTAAGTCAGTGATTTTCATCTTGAAACACTCCCTTGAGTTCGTCGGCCTGCACATGGCAGGCCTTACATCAGTTCTTCACTTTACTATATTCTTGCCATTTAAAGCGTTGTAATCGTAACCTGATTACGCAATTCTTCTATAAACTCACGAGTAGCAAGGTCATCGGAGAAAGCAGTCGCACTGCCGGAAGCTACCCCGGTGCGGAATGCCTCCAGCAAGTCTGCCTGCAGCACGTATGTACCTACAAATCCACCGATCATGGAATCGCCGGCACCAACTGAATTTTTCACCGTGCCCTTAGGTACGGTTGCGTGATAAACATTCGTCTCTGTGATGAACAATGCTCCTTCTCCAGCCATAGAGATCAGTACATGTTTGGCACCCGCTTCGAGCAATTTACGTCCGTAAGATACGAGTTCCTCGCGTGTCTCAATGGTTACGCCAAACAATTCGGCCAACTCATGATGGTTCGGTTTCACCAGCAATGGCTGATGAACGAGCGCTTCCATCAGTGCGGGTCCTGTTGTATCAATGACAAACTCGGCTTCTGTCTGCTTGCATACTTGAATGAGACGATCATAAAAATCAGAACCGAGTGATGGCGGAACACTGCCAGAGAGAATGACAATATCTCCTTTTTTCAGAGAAGACAGTTTATTCAGCAGTTGCTCTGCCTCTTCTGCACGAATCGCTGGTCCGAGACCGTTAATTTCGGTTTCATCCCCATGCTTCAGCTTAATGTTAATGCGAGTATCATCTGCAATGGTAACAAAGTCCGTTTGAATCTTGTCTTCCTGCAACTTGTCGTTAATGAAACGTCCCGTGAAGCCGCCCAAAAATCCGATAGCCGTATTGGCCGCTCCGAGCTGATTCAGAATCCGTGAAACGTTAATACCTTTGCCGCCAGGTAGTTTCAAATCCCGATTCATGCGGTTTAGTCCGCCAAGTTTTAGATCGTCCACTTCGACGATGTAATCAATGGACGGGTTGAGTGTTATCGTATATATCATCGCTA
Organism: Paenibacillus amylolyticus; assembly: GCF_051136285.1. Classification (GTDB taxonomy): domain Bacteria; phylum Bacillota; class Bacilli; order Paenibacillales; family Paenibacillaceae; genus Paenibacillus; species Paenibacillus amylolyticus_F. The sequence continues at coordinate 1,520,113 of NZ_CP194938.1, forward strand.
TCCCTCAATTATTTTAGTTTTCTGGGTGATTACCGTCCGCCAATGTTCTGGCATTCGCTCCGTAATCAGATCTGCCTCCTCCAAATCAAACAATTTGGCAAAAGTAATATCCCCCATTTTGCTGGAATCAGCCAGCACATAAGATTTTCCCGACAATTGATGTGCTCGCCTCTTAATCAAGGCTTCCTCCGGATCAGGTGTTGTATACCCCATTTCAGGGTCCACTCCGTTACTTCCCAGAAAACACTTGTCAAACCGGAAATTGTCCATGTTTTGCAGCGCGATGCTGCCGATCACTGCTTTGGTATGAGTTTTCATCATGCCGCCCAGCAAGTAACTCCGAATTTGTTTGCTTACCAGTGCCTCCACATGGGAGAGTCCATTGGTGACCACCGTTACATCCCTGGCTTCAATGAAAGGGATCATAGCCAGTGTTGTTGTGCCAGCATCCAGGTAAATACACTCACCATTCTGGATTTCCTGTGCTGCCAACCGGGCAATCACTGTTTTCTGTTGAATGTTTTTGAACGTTTTTTCCTCCATACCTGGCTCTAAAGATTTTTCATTCACCAGTGAGGCACCACCATGAATACGTTTGAGCATCTGACGGCTTTCCAGATCAATCAAATCTCTTCTAATCGTGGATTCAGAAACACCCAGCACATCAACAAGCTCTTGCAACTTCACAATTCCCTGTAAATGTAAGCGCTCTACAATTGCAGCATATCGTTCTTCAGTCAGCATATGCATTCCTCCAACTGCTTCTATAGTATCATAAATTCCGTAAAAAACAATCATTTTCATTCAAAATAATTTAAAAAACCTTCAAAAAAATTCACCATTCGACTTATGAATCGTTGAAGCTTCCTTCGTAGGCGGTTCCACAGAAGATAAAAGCATTCATGATCAAGAGCCAGCGTATCATATCGCCCCCGAATACTCCCACTTCCTTCAGAGCTGGATTGGTTATTCGGCGTGTTCGCTAACTACCTCATTAAAAATCCCGCAACTACCGACGATTTTGGCGGCGATGTTGCAGGATTTTGGCGTTATAAGCTATGGTACTCCTACGATAATGAATCGATGCTTCCTACTACAGCGACTCAATACTTCCTACTTCCGGTTTAGGTTTAAGCCATTTACCTTCTTCATTAATGAAAGCATCTTTGAATCTGCCCATCTCCAGTTGCTCAATCAACTTCTCCTCATCCGTTGCCAGTATCTCAACTAGCTGTTCTAAGGTGTAATATTCAGCAGGATCGTAATTCATCAGAATGGGTACAGCGGTATCATATAATTCCCGGATCAGATTCTCGAAAGAAAGCCGCCCAAGATTGGGCATCTGCTGATAAGTCTGCAATGGCTGAGATACCATGTTACGAAATGATTTGTTCTCCAGGTTCATCCACAACGTATTACAGGCCTGAACGCTCATATAATTATGTTCCACGTCATAAAACTGCAATTCCTCTATCCTCATATATTTCTCTTGAAAAGCCACAATTTTGATCAGGGGTACCTTGCGTAAACGTGACACTTTTTTCACATGGGTTCTAAACTGCTCATAATTCATTTGTTTTAATTGTTTCTTAGGTTCCATTTCTTTATCCCTACCTTTAAACATGTTCCAAACGACATTTTACAACAAATGTGCACCGAGCGTAAGTCACATCGTAAAAAAAGCAAAAACGCGCAGCATCGAATGCTGCACGAAATTCATATTAAGATTGCACGTTATGACTACTGTGCATGTCTCTTATAAAGTTATCTCTTAACCAAGCACATGACGTTTCACCCATGTCTCTGTGAATTCCGGTTCATTATACTTGTAAAACTCTTGCAGCGTTACCTCCCGGTCATCAAGGAACAACTGATCTGCTATGCCTGAAACCAGCTTGGGGATGGCGCTCCTTGTTCCGGAAATCGCTGAAGCCGATAAACCACAGCTGGCTAGTGCAGAATAATTGAATACAAACAGTCCATGCAATAACGACTTTCCCTGTTCACTTTTACTGGTCATTGCAAATCCGGGACTTAGAAAGGGGTGTGCATCGAGCAACACATTACGAAATTCCGGCGGGGCTTCATAACAGTCATGCCAGCGAGCAATATGCTGCTCCACAAGTCGAAGTTCAGGGCGAAGTGCGGGATCGCTGAGCAGACCCGTACTTATAATTAGAAAATCAAACGTATACGTGCCGTGCGCGGTTTGTACTTGGGCTCCTTGCTCTTTCACTTCAGTGCCGAGCCATGGAGAGTTCAGATGCAGCTCGAATCCAGGCCAGGAGGCTGCGCGATTAAATGTATCATTGGTGGGTGGCTGATTAAATTGGAAAAAGTGAGATATCACCCGATACTTGTCAGGAACAGACAATGCGTGAAACCGCTCGATCATGCCGGATTGTTCCATTTGGCGAATCGGATTCACTTGCGACAGCTGTGCACGCCTGACAAAAACATGAGCTTCGGCTACACCGGACGCAAGGGCGTGATTCGCATTATCAAAGGCCGAGGCCCCACCGCCCAGGACAGCAACCTTTTTCCCTTTTAACCGTTCGAAATCAATCTCTTCCGAAGTATGTGCATAACATTCTCTCGGCAGATGATCTGCGATTAGTGATGGAACATACCACTCTCCGCCGCCTTGTATACCGGTCGCAAGCACAACTTTCCGGGCAAGAATAATCTTTGGGGGTATCCCTTTTCCGCTCACATGCAGCCGATGAATTCCTTCCAGCGTAGGTTCAATCAGTTGCAACTTCACTTCGTTTTGCACAGGCAGATCCAGCACTTCCCGGTACCAACGCAAATAATTCATCCAATCCCTGCGCGGGATTTTGTCGATCTTTTCCCATCCCTCAACACCTGCCTGAGCCTCCCACCATGAGCGGAAGGTCAGAGATGGTATACCTAAGTCTATTGAAGTCAGATGTTTGGGCGTCCGCAGTGTAACCATTCGTGCATAAGTATCCCAAGGCCCTTCTTTCCCGGCCGCATTTTCGTCGATAATTAGAATATTTGAGATTCGTTCGCGCAGAAGTCCAAATGCAGCCCCTAGCCCGCTCTGTCCTCCGCCTACAATAACAACATCATATACATGCCCTTCCAGATGCTCTTGTGTACGAACCCAGTTGGTTCCGCCAAAGCTTAAATACGCTAAATCACGCTTCACCTGTTCATTCAAAGCTTCCAGGCCCATGCTTCATCAACCCTTTCGTATCTTTTCAGAAACAGGATTCGTTGCATCGTACATGATCGTCCAGGCACTCTCCTACAGTACCCGAACGTAATTAGCGTTATTATATGAGTTCAGATCAAGCATTGGAAGTTCGAGGCTGCTTTATTGTCATTCAGCATAAAAATAACAAATTCACTTGTTCATTCATACGAAAAGCATCCGCTGTCGTGTTTCTGAATCTAATTTTGGACAACTGTTGCAATAGCCATGGGCGGAACTTCCACTACCCACTTGATAAGCCAGACAGCAATACCGACGAATTAGAAACGGCGGCCCCTGCAACTCTGGATGTTCAAAACGCTGCAAACGAGTGTAAAATGGATTATCCTTTGACTCCTCTAGCCATATAATCGCATCATCTTTAATGAGATCAAGTCGCTTATCCGTTTTCCATATCTCACTATCATTGATTATTCGTGCAATCAATTGTTGCACATTATGGGCAACCAGTGCATTCATTACTCTGATATTTGCTCCCGTTGCCGTAGCAACTGATTGAAACACACGTTTCAAATGAAGCTGCAAACGGTCCCGAAGCAAACTGATTTCCGTCTTTCGCTGAACCAGAACTTCACTTGACGGGGTCATTTCAGGCCCCTGTATCCTCTTGTTGACCAGTGCTTGCCCTATCTCCAGCTGGGTCTCATAGCGCATTCTGCCTGTTCCATTTAATTCAAATCGGACGATATCTTCCTCAATGTTCAGGATAGTATCGTATAAACTGCAAGCTGAGATGACAGCCATTACCCATACGGAATACCGCTTGGCAAAAAGTGTTCCGACCGCTACACTTCCTGCACCGCCGAGCTCCAGTCCTTGTTGTACGGCTTGTTCGCACAATATCTGGTCTCTCTTCTCTTCAAGCAAAAGATCTCTGACCATAAACGCATACTTGGAGACTTCATTTGCCTCACGAATGCTCGTCACAAAAGAAGTTTCCAACACTCCCAACATCTCTGATCGGTCATGCCCTGAATAATGTACCATTTATTGAATCATATCTTTAATTTCATTTATTATTTCGCTTCGTCCAATAGCTCCCCAACCTTTAAACAGCCAGAAAGAGTCGGTTTGATACACTCGATTAGCTCCAACCGCCGGAACGTTCTTCCAAAGTGAGCTTTCTTTCATCTTGCCTAAATAATCCTGGGCATTTGGATCAACTTCCAGTACAACAAAATCTGCGTCGATATCCGATATTTTCTCCATGGACAGATCCTCACGTTGTTCGGCAGGTGTCACCGCAGTCGGTACAAATCCAAGATCATGATACAAAAGTATATTGGTCGGATGACCTTTTGCCGCATAGATCTGCAGATTCTTCTCCCTTACTCGCAGATAAGCCAGTTTCTTCTGATCCAGTTGTTCAATTTTAGCTTTGAGCTGATCTGCTTGCTCCTGTACATCGGCAATCTTTTCTTTGGCCAGTTCAACCTTGTTGTACATTCCAGCAATGGTCAGTAGATCCTGAGTCCAATACGTTGTATCGTCCTTATAGTTCATCCAGTCGTCACCTAATACAATCGTAGGCGCAATTTTTTCCAACTGATCATATGCATTTTCGGCAGTACGACTCTCAATCACAATGACATCCGGATCAATCTGAACAATGGCTTCAAGGTTGGGGTTATCTGCTGAGCCTACCGTCGGAACACCCTGAAGCTGATCTGCCAGATAAGGCAAGTAATCTCCACCATAGCGAACTTCCACATTAACGCCCGCAGGTTTCTCACCAATGGTGAGCATGTGATCAATGTACGCAGCGGATAATACAACCATACGCTCTATTTTCTGCGGTACAACCGAAGTCCCCTTCAGATGTTTAACCGTTTGTGTGCCCTTCTCTTCAAGCGTTGTGTCCTGTTTCGGAGACGCTCCATTTGTTGGTTCCGTTGTTATCTTGCCACATGCTGCTAGAACGAGCACGAACAGGGACAACAGGATCATATGAAATGTTCTCTGTCTTATCATTTATTGTCATTCCCCTTCTCCACTTAATAATAATAATCATTATCATTATGGTAGGGAAAAGCGAAGTAGCTTTCCATGGATTATTCCACTCTCTTCATTTGTAAAATATCACCCTACGGTAACACCAAGTTTCTCGGCTACATACCGCATCGCGCCTAAACGTCCGGTTGGACCCAACGTTTTGAAAAAAATATCGCCCGCATCATAAACATGCCCTTCCTGCACCGCCTTGGATGCCAACCATCCACCAGACATCTGCAACTGTTGTAATTGAGCATGCGCTTCTTTCGTAGGATCCACCATAACAAAAAGATGATCCGCATTGTATAGCTGCACATCGTGGATATTCATCTCCACTGCCCATTGCTCGTTCGGGTAATGCCCAGGGATCCGGAACCCCAAATCTTCATATAATAGGGCACCCGTCTGGTTATGGAGACCATACATTCGAGAAAATTCGGAGCACACTCGGATAAACATCGCCGTCTGTTTCCCCCATTGGGAATGAATACGTGCTTGAAGAACACGGCTTAATTCCGCATGCTGTTCTATCCAGTGAATAGCATGTTCATTGCGTCCCATGATGTCCGCCACATACAGCAGACTTTCCCCAACTTGATTCGTGTGTTTAAGAATAGCCGTTGGCGCGATGTGTTGCAGAGATTCATTCGGCTCCATACGATCACTCGTGATAATCAGATCCGGCTGTAATTCCCTCAATTGATCATAATGCTGACCGGAACTATCCAGAATAAGTCCTTGGGGAGAATCTACTTGGCGTGTAGGCATTTGCACAGAACGAGTCACTCTCTGATCATAGGACAATGCAGACACAGGCTTTAACCCGAGCGTAAATACAACATCATCCAGACCATAGTACAAGGTGGCAATACGACTAACTTTGTTTTTCATATAAAATGTTGGTGCAATACCTTCATTTTTCTTAAATACCCTGCTGAAATAGTGCTCATCTCTATATCCAACTTGCTCCGCGATTTCCTTGATTTTGTCTGTTGAAAACAATAGCTGTTTGGCCTTCGCCATCCGTTGTTTCAGGATATAATCCATCGGTGTCAGCCTAAATTGACGTTTGAATGTTCTTATAAAATGATTCACACTAAGTCCCGCCATGCGCGCCATCTCATCCATTCGGATCTCCTTCATATAATGGCGAGTCATATAATCCATTGCCAGATCCATTCCTGCCTGAGGTTTAGCGATTACTTCCACACAAGTCAATAACCGAATCAACAACTGGTGTAAAAGATGTTTCTTGGCTGTGTTCTCCAACCTGGATACAGTGTGGTTTTTATAGATTAATCGATCCATCATTTCCTGAATATCTCGCCTGTTGGGAGAAAGTTGAAGCTTGCCCGTAAAAGGAAAATCGAATTCCTGTGTGCGCCAAACATTCTGTGTTCGAACAAGTCCTACACCGGAAAATAAGATCATCTGATATCGAAGAATGGCTTCCATATCCGTCTGTAATTCCACATGCATTCCTGGACTCAATATAAACCAATCGTCACGAGAAACGGTATACATCACATTATCGATCATCAAAGTCCCTCTGCCATCAGTTACTCTACACACGGCGAACCTTTCCCATACCCTGTGTTGTATTTGCCCTGGAATGCCAGCATAACGACAGATGTGTACAGAAGAGAGATATTGTTGCTTCATTCTTCTAATCCAATCATTAGTTTCCATGATAGCCCCCTTTCCTTATGATAAAACCTTGCTTCTCACCAGATATAAACTTTATTTTTTGCCCTGTACTAGCAGATTTGTGATCGTTCCCAGCTGTAATTCCAGCGAATATGGGTCTTCCATTACAAACTCATCGCCCTTATCCCCAAAGGAACCATATGCATAGACCTGTCCGTTCTTCACAGCCGGCAGATGTTTCCACACCTCACTGTTTAATACGTCACTTGCCCCGTCATCCTTGGAACCATATACAAAAATATGATCACCCATGTATTCAGACAGCACTTCCAAAGAAATATTCTCGAATCCTTCTTTCATCTCCTTAGCCTGCTTCGTTGGTGGCAGCTTCAGCATCTCATAGATCGTTGAACTGCCATAGTTACCGCCTTCTGCAGCCATAACGTACATAGACTTATTCCCAATCTGTACGATGGACACGGTTTCTCCTTCTTTAATAACGCCGTCAATCTGTTTCTTAGCCTCATCCACCTTGGCATAGTAATCTGTAATCCATTGTTCCGCTTCTTCCTCTTTCCCGAAAACACCTGCAATCCGGCGTAATTTCTCCAGCGGCCCTGAAGTAGTCTCCCCCTCCCAATACGGTAAAAAGACTGTCGTTGCAATTTTCTCGTAATCCTCCACATTTTTATCAATGGAACCAATAATCAGATCCGGCTCCAGTGCCACCAGCTTCTCCAGATTCATCGGGAACTCTCCGCCGAGGTCTTGAATACCGGCGATGATATCGGGTGATATGCCCGACTTATCAATCCACGACTCATTCAGCATAAATGTTCTGACACCTGCTGGTACGATTCCGAGCTTCAATAGATACCCCATATATTGATCCGAAGCAACACGTTGCGGATTCGCTGGAATCACGACATCACCTTTCAATGTAGATACCGTGCGTGTCTCTGCTTGTCCTGCCGATTTCCCTGATTCCGACGATGTCGGTTTATCCGTCTGGGCAGCGGCCGGGCTGCTTTTGGATTGTCCTCCGTTGGCTGTTGGTACATTACTGGAACAGGCTGTGAGAAACAGCGTTAGACACAGCAACATTGACAATGCTGTCACTTTGAATTTTACTTGCATAACTAATTCCCCTCCATGATCTCTCTGATATTGATAATCAATATCATTATATCCATGGAAATATAACGCTAGAAGGGCATTTTCTCGCATGAAACGTGGCAAATCTTGCTTATGTTTCTCTTTTAGTCCCTTTTTATAACGAATGGGTGAAATACCATTGATTTTCTTAAAGCTACGACTAAGGGAATGTGCGTCTGGATATCCGACTTCTTCTGCAATTTGCTGTAACGTCACATCCGTATGAATCAGTAGATGAGCGGCTCTCTCTACACGCTTTTGCGTTAAATATTGAATAGGGCTGACGTTTAGTTTTTGTTTGAACAGACGTGACAAGTGTCCTGCACTGCATTCCATCTCTTCTGCCATAACGTCAAGCGCTACGGACTCATGTAAATGCGTATTCATATAATCCATTGCCCTTGTGACCACGTCCTGCTTATGTGGCAGAATGGATTGCTGGTACAGGTCTTCAAGAAGGGTACACACCCATTGATAAAACAAAGTTCGGACTTGAATCCTTGCGAGTTTACTGGATTGTTGCCACTCGGATTGCATTCTATCTATCCATCGGTACAGATCAAGCGGCTTCGAGGGAATCAGTGCATACTGATCCTGAAATGGTCGCTGATGTTCCATTAATAGCTGAATTTCTGTACGACAAGGTAAAGCGAGGATAGCTTTGTACAAAATGATAAAGTACTGCACACCGAACTTGGTCTCTATATCCAAACACGCCAACTTTCCTCCGTGAACAACATGAAATCCATCCATAATATAGCTTTGCCCATCCATGCTGACCTGCGCACTTCCTTCAACGAAATATAGATATGTACTGGCTGGCAAAGCATAGTTGCATAGCCTTTCACCAGGCCTTAACGCATGTGCACGTACATCCAATATTTTAATAAATACATGATTCCAGAGCAGAAGATGATCATCCAAATTCATATTTCCTTCAGTTCCCCCCTTCCAACTCCATACTGCGACTTCATAAACAACTCATTCCGGTGGGTGAATGTTCACTGATCCGGCAGGCTCACTTTTCCCTTATAATTATAAATTAAATGATAATAATTCTCAATGAAATACATACAGAGTTAAATCATACATCTAGGGATAACCTATAGAAACAAAAACTCGGTTCGTATGAATATCTCATGATTGGGGAAGCAAAAAAAATCTATTTTAATGTTCCCCCAACCTGTTGCATTATCCAAAATGACATGTTATATTAATTGAGCCATCAATGATTGAGGTATCAACTATTGATCTATCAACGATTGAGAGCAGCCACAGAATCATGAAGCAATGGCATTGTATACTGGCAACTTTAATATTTGTTAACATACGCCGTTGTTGATTCGGATTCACCCGGGAGGTCTAGTCATGACACGTATGGTTTCCAAAGAAGAGCAGATCATTAATCTGCTGAATGTGCTGGGGAATAGAATCAGTCCTAAATTTGAACGCTGCACCGGGATCAGTTCCTCTCGCTTTGAAATTCTGCATGAGCTTGATCAGGTTGACGAGATTAACCAGTCCATGCTCCAGAAAATCATTAACATCGACAGTGCTGCAATTACTCGCCATCTGAAACAACTTGAAGCCGACCAGATGGTCACAAGACGCAAAAACCCTGAGGATAATCGGGTAACCTTTGTTCGTCTGACGGATCATGGCCGCAAACAGATTGAAGGATATAAAACAGAGAAAACGAGTTATATCCATCAGATTCTGGATGGTTTCAGTGAAGACGAGATTCATGCACTTGCCGATTTCTTGGAACGAATGCAAAACAATTTTTAAACCTTATTTTTAATAACCATATATAGAGGAGAGATTTCCATGACTACAACACAAAGCAAATTCCAAAAAACCAATGATTTTAACGAAATTACCTACGGCCGTCGTTCCGTCAAATTGTATGACCCTGAAGTGAAAATCAGCCGTGAAGAAATGACTGAAATTTTGGCAGAAGCTTCCCGTGCTCCATCTTCTGTAAACATGCAGCCTTGGCGCTTCCTGGTTGTAGATACACCTGAAGGCAAAGAAAAGCTCGCACCGCTTGCAAAATTCAACCAAAATCAAGTGCTTACTTCCGCTGCTGTGATCGGTGTGTTCATCGATATGAAAAATGGCGAGTACTTGGAAGAAATTTTCGGCAAAGCTGTTGAGCATGGATTTATGCCAAAAGACATTGCAGAGCAACAAGTAAAAATCGTTAAACCTTATTATGATAACATGCCTGCTTCCTCTTTGCGCGATGTTAACCTGATCGATGCTGGCCTCGTTTCCATGCAATTGATGCTGGCTGCACGTGCACATGGATATGATACGAATCCAATTGGTGGTTACGAGAAAGACCAAATCGCAGAAACATTTGGCATGGACAAAGATCGTTATCAACCGGTTATGCTGATCTCTATTGGTAAATCTGCGAAAGAAGGACACCCTTCATACCGTCTGCCTGTAGATACAATCACAACTTGGGCATAAGCAGATTCTAACTGCTTCTGTAATTAAGACGCTCTAACTTTCTCTACAAAAGGATATACAGCACCGCTAATCGTTTTAGACAAATTTGCAAAATACGATCTGGAGGTTACAACGATGATTATCATTCACGCACATTTGCAAGTACAAGCCGCTCAAGAACAAGCTTTCCTGGCTGCTGCCAAAGAACTGATCGCTGCAACACGTCAAGAAGAAGGCAACATCAGCTATGATCTGGTTAAAAGCACAGAACGTGAGCAAAGCTATACCATGATTGAGCTGTGGAAAGATGAGCCAGCAACGGCTGCTCACAACTCAAGTGCTCACTTCCAGGCATTTGTTCAACAAGCTGCGGCATTCATGGCTGCACCAATGAACGTTGAAGTTTTTGCTGGAGAAGCTGTTAAACAATAATCATATTAGTAAGAAGAACCGCCTTGAAAATCATCTAACGATGACTTTCGGGCGGTTCTTCTTCATTTTGTTCATAACCTGCCTTTAATTGCTTGCAAAAAAGCAGGAGAAGGCAACAGCATTTCCATGTTCCTCCTGAAATGGTACAATAATTAAGGCTACATACATAACACTTTTGGAGGTATATGCTAATGAATATGAAAAAAGGACTGCTCTCCGGTTTCCTGGCTCTCGCTCTAACTTCCACTCTTCTCGTCTCAACTAATGTAAGCGCAAACAATACTACTGAATCACGTTCTCCTCTCTCCTACTCCCTCGTCACCAAAGGTTATGATTGGGGCCCGGGTGTGTACAAGATCATTCTGGATACAGGCGTAACCATTCAAGGAAATACACTTACCACAGACACGTTCAAAGTTCTTGCAGAACGAAGTTATCCAATGATTAATTTTCAAACACAGCAAAAATACGATGGCTCCGATAGCAGTAGCAGAACGATAGAACGAGCCTACCTTTCCGACAAAGATGGCAATAAAACCTCCATGTCCAGTGGACAATATATTACGATTGAGATGAAGGTTCATCCAGATCTGATGACAGCCAGCCCATTTACATTCGACCTTCAGACGTTTACCAATCGATATGCAGACCTTCAATATACCATTATTCAGCAAAAATCCCTTCAGGATACCATGGGTAATGCCGTCGAGCATTTAACCACAAGAAAAGATACACCACATACGATGATTGAACAAGGTGTTGACGTGTTTGATTTATCGGGAAAATTCAGTTACAAAGACTCCAAGTACGGTCAGATTAATCTGACCTATGCTTCATATATGCCGGAAACAAACAACAAAAAACCATTGATCATCTGGCTGCACGGTGCGGGTGAAGGTGGAACCGATCCAAGAATTGCCTTGCTCGGTAACAAAGTAACCGCACTAGCTGATGAATCGATCCAGAAATATTTTGGCGATGCCGCTGTATTGGTGCCGCAGACGCCTACATTCTGGATGAATGACGGCACAGGACAATATACGAAAGACGGAAAGAGTATGTACACCGGATCATTAACAGCTCTGATTAAACAATATGTCAAGCAGCACGCAGCAGACATTGATACAGATCGCATCTACCTTGGCGGCTGTTCCAACGGCGGATTTATGACCTTGAATATGCTACTTGCCAACCCGGATTATTTCGCAGCAGCTTATCCTTCGGCAGAAGCATATGATGATTCCTTGTTAACCAAACAGGATATCGCCAAACTGAAAAACATTCCGATCTGGTTTACCGCTGCAGGCGCGGACCAGACCGTCGATACATCCAAGACTTCAACGGCTACCTACAAACGATTGATTGCGGCAGGAGCCAAGCATGTTCATTATTCCTACTTTGATAAGGTGCTGGATATGAGTGGATTGTATACCAAAGGGAATGGTGATAACGCTCCATATGAATACAATGGACATTGGTCCTGGATACCTGTGTTGAACAATGACATCTCCAAGGACTTCGACGGCAAACCTGTTAAAATCAAAGGCAAAGCCGTAGCCCTTATGGAGTGGCTGGCAAGTCAAAAGAAGTAACGATCAACAACTGTCGATCTTAAGCGATATCCGCTTTCAGTTTCACAAGACCTGCAAGCAGATATCTAAGAGAACCCTGAATCAATGCGCAGGGAGCCGCAGAAGCGGCTCCTTTTTCATGGATCACGCATATCTTCTCAGCAAATCACATCACTTCAGGCCACGTGCCGGAGGGATGCTTTGCGGATTGTTGAACACATTTTTCGGGTCATATTTGGCCTTCACCCGGCGTAATCTCGCGTAGTTGGCCCCATAGTATACCGGCCCTGAATTTTGGATGCCCTGGTCTGGAACGTTAATGTATGAACCTACGATGTACGGCTGTAATTTTTTGCGCGTTTGACGAACGAGTGCGATATTTTTAGCAGCATGAGATGGCTTGATCCATGTACTGTTCCATTCCACATCCTGTTAATTTTGTTTTGGTGTTTGTTTTCACGCATCCCACTCCCTACGTAATAGATCGTTATACAGCGCTTCTGTATTAGGCATTCTATACTGTATGACGGACATACGCGGAGGGAATGGGCTATTTCATTGTTTTTTTGTTAAATCTATCTATAGCGAGACGCAAATAACCTATTGTTCAAAGCCTACTGCCTGATTAAGTTGGTCAAGCAACTTGGGCAACTTATCCTCGGTCATCGCTCCTCCGACAAGGGACAGGAACGTACGCAGCGGCAGATCCCGGATCATGGCAGCCATCATCTCGGACGAAACGGCGTCGGACGGTGCAAGTTCAGGCCGCTTGTCTCTCAGCTGTTGCAGAATCGGGGCAGTCTTCGGATTCGCCATCAGCTCGCCAATCGTCGTGTTCCGGTGGATTGCCGTGACAATTTCTTGCGTCGACCGAACCGTCACCGAAGCCCGGAGTGTTATATCCTGAGAGGAACTGCCGATTAACAGCTCGAACTCGCCCGATTCTACGTGCCAATCGCTCAGGTCGACGTTGTAATATGCGAAGCTGCGTTTGTCCAGCGTGAATGTTACCGTTATCGTCTCACCCGGCGCCAGTTCAACCTTCTCGAAGCCCTTCAGCTCTTTCTCCGGACGAATAACGCTGGATGCCACATCACGCACGTACAGCTGAACGGTTTCCTTGCCGGGGCGGCTGCCCGTATTCTTCACGTCCAGGCTGACTTGCAGCGTATCCCGGTCCGTGATCTCTGGTGAGTCCAGCTCCAGATTGCTATATTCGAACGTTGTATAGCTCAAGCCGTAACCGAACGGGAAGAGTGGCTCGATCTCCTTCGCTTCATAATACCGATATCCGACGAACAGTCCTTCTCGATACTCCACGCGATCCCTTTCCCCAGGAAAGAAAGGATGGGACGGGTTATGCTTCACATGTTTCGGGAACGTCTCCGCCAGCTTTCCGCTCGGATTCGTATCTCCGAACAACAGGTCAGCGATTGCGCCGCCCAGTGCTTGTCCGCCCAAGTATGCTTCCAGTACAGCCTTTACACAACCGAGCCACGGCATGACCACCGGGGCTCCATTGCTCAGCACCACCACAATGTTGGGCTGAACAGAAGCGATTTGTTCAATCAGGTGGCATTGATTCGCCGGCAAATCCAGGTGCGTCCGGTCGTAACCCTCCGATTCATATCGGTCGGGCAATCCTACGAACAAAACAACGGTATGCGCTTCGCTTGCGATCCGCATTGCTTCGTTTAACAAAGCTATGTCGTTCTCGTCGCCATCCAGATCGTAGCCTTGTGCGTAAATGATTTCGGCTTCCTCGCCCGCTGCCTTCCGAATCTCCTCCTGAATAGAATCAAGCTTGGTCGGATTCACATGAGAGCTTCCGCCTCCCTGATAACGCACTCGCTCCGACAATGCGCCAATCAGCGCAATCTTGCCCGTCTTCGCCAGAGGCAGCAACTGCTCCTCATTCTTCAGCAGCACCATCGTCTCCCGCGCGACTTCACGCGCAAGCTGGTGGTGATCCTCTTTATCGTATGCTGCATCAGATTGCTTCTGATCCACAGCCTTGAAAATGACAGTCAACAACCGCTCCACCGACCGATTCAAAACTTCTTCAGAGAGTTGCCCGTTTTCCACTGCCGATACGATCTTCTTCTGACCAATTCCATGGCTCGACGGCATCTCCAGCTCCATACCGGCTGCTACGCTCGCAGCCGCTTCGTTCACAGCGCCCCAATCCGATACCACGATGCCTTCGTGACCCCATTCTTCCTTCAAGATAGACGTCAATAATGTCTCATTCTCGGAGCAATAGCTTCCATTCAAACGGTTGTATGCAGACATGACGGTCCAGGGCTGAGCTTTCTTCACAGCGATCTCAAATCCGGTCAAATAAATTTCCCGAAGTGTCCGTTCGTCGACGGTCGCATCCGTCGTCATGCGGCGGTGCTCTTGGTTGTTCACGGCGAAATGTTTGATCGACGACCCGATTCCCTGACTTTGTACGCCTTCAATATGCGCAGCCGCCAGTTCGCCGGTCAGATGTGGATCTTCGGAGAAGTACTCAAAATTCCGACCACACAGCGGCGAACGCTTGATATTCGCGCCCGGACCCAGCAGAATCGAGACACCTTCTGCCTGAGCTTCCTTCCCCAACGCTTCGCCAACGCTCCGAATCAAATCCCGGTTCCATGAGCTTGCTAATCCGACCGCCGAAGGGTAGCAGGTCGCCGGCACGCTTTTGTTCAGTCCGAGATGATCGACCGCGCCTGCCTGCTTCCGAATACCATGCGGCCCGTCCGTCATCATAATTGAAGGAATGCCAAGACGCTCGACGGCCTTCGTTGTCCAGAACGTCTCGCCTGAGCACAGTCCCGCCTTCTCTTCAAGCGTCAGCTGTGCCACGATTTCACGGATATTTCTCCCCATATTCTTCTCCTCTTTTCTGATAAGTTGTTTTATTCCTTAGTCTTGCGCTCTCTTCAGAACGACTTTGAGAAGATACCACACATTCTTCTCCAGACGGGTCCGATCAATTCTTCCTTCTTTCACGCCATTCACAATAGGGAGAACATACGTGTCGTCGTTTGTTCCCGGAGTCATCCAGCAATTCCCCGCCTGCACAGCTTCGACAATATCTGCGGTTTCGTATGAACCCCAATCTGTCATGACATACCCGTCAAATCCGAGTTCTTCCCGGAAGATGCCTTGAATCATCTCTTCGTCGGCCGCTGCAAACACGCCGTTCACAGCGTTATAACCGGTCATGATGGAATCCGGCTGATGCACTTCGAGTGCCACCTCGAATGCTTTCAGATAGATTTCTCTTAGTGCGCGCTCCGTCATCAAGCTGTGATTGCGGTTGCGGACCGTCTCGCAGTTGTTCGCAACAATATGCTTCAAACAACTGGATACCCCGTTCTCCTCCAGACCCTTGCTGAAATAACCGGCCATTATGCCCGTAAGGTACGGATCTTCGGAGAAATACTCTGGGTGACGGCCGTTGAGCGGATTACGGTGAATATTCATCCCCGGAGCGAGAATCATATGAATGTTATTTTCCGTGGCTTCCTCGGCAATAACTCTGGCTACTTCATAGGACAATTTCGTATTCCAAGAAGAGCATACAACGGTACTGGTCGGCATCCCGATATTCGGTTTTTTCAGGTTCACCCCGCTGTTGCCGTCAGCTACGACAAAAGGCTTCATATCGTAGCGGTCGAGCAGGAATACTCTTCCCGCTTCGCCCTTCTCATGCATACCCCAGCCGCTAGATCCGCACACGGACAATCGTGCCAACTCCTCGACGGAAAGCTGCTTCACAAAGCTGTACAGCCGTTCCGGTTGCTCCATCACATCCGTAAATTTAACAATGGTGTCCGGTGTTTCCGCGGAAATGGATGACTTATCTTGATATTTCGGGCGATTCGCCTTCGGCGCAAGCTCTGTCGCTTCCGGCTTGAACCCGGAGAGGGCCCCTTGGGGATAGGTCGCTTCGGGATCAAGCTTGGAAAGCGTCTGAATAGGAACGGGCGGGACCATGCGATTAACGACTTTCTTCAGCGTACGGTCTTCAGAAAGCTGGAAATCCCCGGCTCTTTGCACATGCTTCACCGAAGTACCCGCCCAGATTATATAGCGGCCTTGCTCCATCAGCCAGGAAGCCGCATCCGAGTCGTACGAAGCATAACGCAGAGTAGGAATAGTACAAGTGATCTCCTGCGTTTCGCCCGGCTGCAAGGTCTCCGTCTTGGCAAAAGCAACCAGCTTTCGGGACGGCTTCTCCAGCTCCCCGTCCGGCTCCTCGGCGTATACCTGGACAACCTCTTTACCTGCAGTATTTCCTGTATTCTTAACCTGAAGATTCAGTGTCGTCCCCTCATCATCATGCTCAAAGCTGGTAATATTCAGGCCGAAGGTCGTATAACTCAGCCCAAATCCGAAGGGATAGGCTACTGCTTTCTGGAACGTCTCGAAATAGCGGTATCCTACGTAAATATCCTCCTCATAATACGTGTCAACAAATTGAGGCGAGCTGCTGTTCAGAAACGGCTTCCCATCTACGGTATCATAGAAATTTCGGCTTGCCGGATGGTCATAATAGTCATAGCTCCACGTATCCGGTAGCTTGGCCGAAGGGTTGACTCTTCCATCAAGAATTTCCACCAGAGCCAGCCCGCCGAACATCCCGGCAAACCCGCAGTTGATCAGCGCCTTGATGTTATATTTCTCCACCCAGGTCATATCCATCGGATATCCTGAATTCACAATGGCAACGGTTTGTTCAAAGGTGCTGGAAACAGCGCTAATCATTGCCTCCTCCTCGGAAGACAAGTAATACTCGCCCTGGATGGCACTGTTGTCCAGATTTTCTCCGGATCTCCTGGAGATCACGATCAAAGCAGTTTTAGATTTGCGACAGGCAGCTTCCAGCATCTCCTGAGATGGTACCGTTTCCGTTCCGTTCATATATAATGCTTGAACCTCGGAGTTTAAGGTGAACTCGCTGTGCTCCTCAATAGCCCGAATCATGTTGATCAGGTATCGAGGGTTAATTTTGCCCGCGCCTACAGCACCCGTGCGAAAATCAAACAAGCCTGTGCCGAACACATTCAGCTGCTCACCTTTGCTCAGTGGAAGAATATTGCCTTCGTTCTTCAGTAGCACAATGCCCTCTCTGGCGGCTTCCAACGCCACTTGATCATGCTCTTCATATCCAGACACGGGTTCTTTACGGGGCAGAGTCGTAACGGTGATCTCTTGCGGTTCCATCATGACTCCTGACATGTCAACGAATCCCTCAACTAGAACCTTATACGCCCGCCCATACTCCCGCATGATGTGGCGTACAGGCAACCCGAGCACTTGTGTGTTTTTGAATTGTGTGAACGTCCGCAACCAGACCCTGCCCAGCTCGATATCGTTCACAGTGACTTTACCCTTTATGGTATCATCCATTTTCTTGCTGAGCGGAAGCACTATGCTTCCCGCAAAGCTCCGGTCGAACATGGAAATTTGTCCATCAACCTCATCTATATCAAAGAAAACATCACTTTGTGTTATGACAGCAGGAATTTCTCTCTCCATTCCATTTTGCTCCTTTTCAATTTTTTGGGATCGTAACGTAGATTAGTCCAATCTTAATATGTTGGCTCAATGCAATTCAAACGGCCTTGGAATTCTTAACCAAGGCCGTTGTACCGCATTACTTAACTGAATCGTACCATTCGTTAACTTCCTTCGTGATTTCATCCCCACCGGAGGATTTCCACTTATTCACGAATTCATCGAACGCTTCAATCGGCTTCTTCCCATACAGAATTTCCGTATATACGTCCATCTGAAGCTTCTTAAGCAGCTCGTTTCTGGATAACATCGTGTCTGTAGTTGGACCCTGGAAATAATCCGGTACATCCGCGGATGTTTGTTCAGAAATCACAAGTAATGCCTTTCTTGTAGTCCTGTCCAATGGACTAATATCACCCGACACGATCCCGACATTTGCCATAACTGCAAGGTCATTATTGGTCAGCGTTTCACCTTTTGCCAATTTAAGATCAACCGCTAACATTTTAGAAGGATACATGGCATATCCGCCGGTCAGCGTATACTTGTCTGTCCCGATCTTGCCACCGGGAATTTCCTTAGTATCGGAGATAGCCTTTCCATCTTTGATTACATAGTCATAACCCTCTTGATAACCTTTGAAGATAAACGGATCATCGCTTTCATAAGCGGAAAACATCTTATTCTGATAATGGAACAATGCTTGAAGAGCTTCATCCGAAATATCCTTACTAATCAAGATAACACCGTTATAAGGATCACTGACAGCTCTCATATTCGTACCATCGACCCCTTTAGGGATCGGGAACGAGGTGAACATTGCGTTCGGATTTGAGGAAAGCCCCAGTGCTCCCGGATAAGTCATAAACCAGCTTTGACCGCCAACGATCCCTACTTTCCCTGATGCAACCATTTCCACCATTTTATTCATATCATGAAGCGCAACATCGTTTGCAATATAACCTTTGTCTTTCCATTCCTTCAGCTTCACAAGGGCTGTCTTCACACCGGGTTGAACAGATCCATATTGAAGCTTGCCGTCTTCTCCCGGATACCATCTCTCAGGAATCGCACCGAATAATCCATATAGCCAGGACGCATCTCCGATGGGATAAGCGGTAATTTTATCCTTCATCCCAAACGCCAACGCAACTGAATCCTTCTGACCATTGCCGTCAGGGTCTTGATTCGCGAATGCATCCATGACTTGTTCCAATTCCTCAACAGTCGTGGGAGCCTTCAAATTCAATTTGTCCAACCAATCTTGACGAATCCACATCGCAGATTGGCTGCCCATCGAATTGCTGATGATCGGAATGCCGAATTTTTGTCCGTCTCTGGTAAACGGCAGCCATGCCGCTTCATTCTCAGCCATCGCTGCTTTCCAGACAGGAGAGGCATACTTCTCAAAAGCAGCCCCCGCATCTAACACCTTGCCGGATTCTATAAACATGTTAGCAACGTTTTTATCATGGACAACGAATACATCCGGTAACGTATCATTAGAAGAAAGCATGAGCTTTAACTTCGTGTTGTATGATCCATCTGCCATGGAAGATCCCCATGAGGTTTCAATGTTGACTCCAAGTGTGTCTCTCGCCCAACGTGTGTGTACATTATCAGACCAACTCTCTCCTTCTCTGAAGCTACCGGTTGGATCTTCTGCTCTGATGGTTTTTATGGTGACAGGAGGCTCGATCTTGCCGTTTACAATCTTTAACTCCGCGCCGCCCGTGCTCTCCGAACCTGCTGCTCCCGAATTATTGTCTTGTCCAGAGCAAGCCGCCAACATACCCAACATGAGCACTGCTACTAGTAATACTGACAACTTCTTTCTTGTGTGTTTCATACCGATCCCCCCGTAGTTGTTTTCTTCTTTATATTCCAATTATAAAACCGCTTTCATTATATCGATATAACGCATTCTTAACTCTAGATAGCATAATCCAAACATTGGTGTCACCTATTCCAGCCGAAAACTCGCCTCTTGAACATCCCTGGAATTCGAACCCACATAGATCTTGAAATCGCCAGCTTCCGCTTTGAAGGTCAAATCGGCGGCATAATACTTCAGATCCTCTTCCGTAATTAAAAATTGAATTTCTCTGCTTTCGCCTGGGGATAAGCGTACCTTTTCGAAGCCCTTCAGCTCCTTGACCGGACGGACGACGCTGCCGTAGAGATCCTGAATGTACAACTGAACGATTTCTTCCCCCTGAACCTGCCCCGTATTTGCAACTGTTACTTTTACTGTCAGGCAGTCTGTTCGCTTCATTACATGCCTGTCCAGTTCAATCTCCGAATAACCGAAGGTCGTATAGCTTAGCCCGAAACCGAACGGATACAGTGGATCGTTGGAACCGTCCAAATATTTGGAACTGAAGTGCTTATCTTGCGAAGCTGGCCTTCCCGTATTGAAATGATTATAGTAGACTGGAATTTGACCTGCATTCACCGGGAAACTCATTGTCAGTTTCCCCGAAGGATTATACTTTCCGAATAAAACATCGGCGATGGCATGTCCAGCTTGGGAACCTAGAAACCAGGTCTCTACGATCGCATTGGCATGACGTTCGAACCAGTCCAGTATCAAAGGTCGCCCGTTCGTTAAGACGAGCACAGTAGGCTTGCCGAGCTTCGAAATCTCTTCCGCCAGCTTCAATTGAACTTCCGGAAGTCCAATATCCATACGGGAAGCGGCTTCTCCGCTCATTCGGCTGGATTCCCCCAACGCCAATACGACTACATCCGCTTCTTCGGCAACACGCAGCGCAGCCTCATAACCGCCGTCAATGGGCTGGTCAACTGCGCATCCGTCAGCAATTAGCACCCGTCTTCCGCTAACGGCTTCTGTTACACCTTGTTCCAGCGTGACCGTTGCATTCCCATGTCTCGAGAATTGCCACGTGCCCAGCAGATCCTTGCTTCTTGCGAACGGACCGATCAACGCAACCGTACCAGAATTAGCATTAAATGGAAGAGCCCCGTCGTTCTTGAGCAGCACGATCGATTTCCGTGCAAGCGCTCTGCTCTCCAGCAGATGCTCCTCCGAGAATTGACACTCTAGCGCTTTCTTCGGCTGGATATACCGGAATGGATCATCCATAATGCCGATTTTATATTTGTAGGTAAGAATACGCCGAACTGCCTCATCCAACTGCTCTTCTTTCACGATGCCATCCTCGATCAATTTCGGTAATTGATTAGCAAATGCGCGGGTCACCATCTCGATATCCATCGTTGCATCAAGCGCCATGCGGGCGGCTTCAGCGTCATCTTCGGCGCAGCCATGAATCGAGATTTCTTCGATAGCTCCATAATCGGAAAGCAGGATGCCATCGAAGCTGAGCTCGCCCCGGAGCAAATCCTTCATTAGAAACTTACTTCCAGCTGCCGGAACTCCTTGATAAATATTGAATGCATTCATGACCGAGCCAGCTCCGGCCTGGATTCCCGCTTGGAATGGTGGCAAATGAACATTCCTTAGTGTCCCTTCCGAGATATCGACTGTATTATAATCGCGACCGCCTTCCGCAGCTCCATAAGCGATAAAATGCTTTAAGCAAGCAATCATCGTCTCTTGATCCAACAAGGAGTTGCCTTGAAAGCCTCTAACTTGTGCTTCTGCAATCCGGGCGCCCAAATAGGGGTCTTCTCCTGCTCCTTCGACAACACGTCCCCATCTCGGATCACGCGTAATGTCTACCATAGGACCATGATTATAGGTGATGCCTGCGGCGGAAGCTTCTTTCGCCGCAATCGCACACGCTTGCCGGATTCCTTCGATGTCCCAGCTGCAGGACCAGGCGAGAGGAACCGGAAAAATAGTCTGATGGCCGTGAATGACATCGGCGTTAAAGAATAACGGAATGTTATGTGGTGATTCCTCAACAGCAATACGCTGTAGTTCGAATACACGGTTGATATCGAAAGCGCCGAGAATGGAACCCGCCTTCCCCTCCGCAACGAGCTTCTCTGGAACTTCGGACTCAACCGCTTCCCCAAACGAGAAGTCCGACGCCAAGCATTGGCTCATCTGCCCAACTTTCTCTTGCAAGGACAACCGGCCGAGCAAATGCTCCACAGCTGCCGCAATATTCTCCTCTGTCCGTTCCGTGACCTCAGTCTTCCGATACTTGACCAATTTTTGCTCCAACAAATCAGCCAAGGATGCCCCCGCGCCTTGTTCCCCCACCAAGACCAGCGTTCCGAACGTTGGGAGACTAAGGGTTCCTGTAAACGCATTTTTTGAAAATATCAGTTCAAGTGAGGTATTTCCCTCCTGCAGGGACTTCGCTTTTCCAGATGCCCGTAGACAAGTGCCTTCCACTGCAACATGATCGAATTGCAACGTGACTGGAAAGGATTCCACTCCTGCTGATAAAGAATACTCTCCTTTTGTAGCTTCTATGTTGAATGTAATTTTCAACTTGGCAATCTTCGTTGCCACAATCGCATGCCATGTCCCTATCATTCCTGTTCCCTCCATATATCCATAATTTCGTACTTACTCTTTTACCGCCCCAATCACCAGTCCCTTTGTAAAGAACTTTTGCAGCACCGGATAAATGAGCAGGATGGGTAGCGCCCCGATCAAAATTTGCGCAGAACTGATCGAACGGCTGTTTAATTGGGCCATGTCCGCGGCATTGTTTCCATCAACCATCGGAACGGCGATAATCGTTTTTAGGAACGAACTGAGCGGAAGATTATCTGCCTTCATATAGATTGAGCCAGAGAGCCACTCATTCCAATCATGAACCACCGTGAACAAACTTACCGTCGCAAGCACTGGAAGAGAAAGCGGCAAGAACAGCTTCGAGAATGCCTGCCAATGATTGGCACCATCCATGAAGACCGCTTCTTCCAGTTCCTTCGGCAACGCTTTAAAAAAGTTCATGATCAGAATTAAATAAAAGACATTAACTACAGTTGGAAGGACAAGCGCCCAAATGGTGTTGTATAGTCCCATCTTGGTAATTACTAGGTACGTGGGAATCATCCCTCCATTAAAGAGCATAGCGATGACGAAAAAAGCCACAAATGCTTTATAACCTGCAATTCCGTTCCTTCCCCCTTCTTTTGATAAGACATATGCCGCCAAACAATTGACGAGCAGACCCAATATCAAGCTTAGAGAGACCCGCTGAACGGATACCCAGAGGGAGTGCAGCAAACGGGGGTCTCCCAGCGTTTTCTCAAAAGCGTTAAAGTTGAGACCAATGGGCCAAAACGTCACTTGGTTCGACAGGACAGCAGCGCTTGAACTCAATGAAATGGATACGACATGAATGAGGGGCAGAATACAAATCACTGCCAGAAACAGCATGAAGATATTATTTATGAAATAAAACCATCGTTCTTTCGTTGTAGTTGCATTCATATGATACGCTCCTTAAAATATTTTGTATCCTGCCACTTTGTACGCCAGCTTGTAGCCTCCGACGATCAAGAACAGGCCGACGACAGACTTGAACAACCCAATCGCTGTACCGAAGCTGAAGTTGCCTCCAATTAAACCAATTCGATAAACGAACGTGTCGATAATATCCCCTTTTTCATACACCAGAGAGTTATACAGGTTAAATACTTGATCGAATCCGGCATTGAGCACCTGGCTCAGTGACAACGTAAATACGACACAAATCGTAGGAACAAGCGATGGAAGTGTGATACTCCACATTTGTCTCCACTTCCCCGCACCGTCTAGTTGCGCGGCTTCGTAGAGAGATGGGTTAATTCCTGCCAAGGCTGCAATGAAAATAATTGATCCATATCCGAACTCTTTCCAAACCTCACTCGAAACCAGAGTAAACAAAAACCAGTTATTATCACCTAGGAAGAAGATGGGCTGGAAGCCCAACACCTGAATTAGACGGTTGACCAGTCCGTATTCCGGGTTCAGCAATTCGATGAAGACGCCTCCGAGCACGACCCATGACAGGAAGTGAGGAAGAAATACCAAGGTTTGTACAGCACTGCGAACAAATTTTACGCGAACCTCATTAATAAGCAAGGCAAAGGTTAACGTTGAGAGCAATCCGAAGAGCAGCTTAAGTACCGAGATCCGAAGCGTATTCCAAATTACCTGAACGCTATCCGGATACTCGAATAGAAACTTAAATTGATCGAGTCCGACCCATTTGGAACCAGTGATACCCAGATAAGGCTTATAGTCCTGGAACGCCATGACAATGCCCCCCATGGGTACATAGACAAATAAAACGGTTAGTACAACGGCCGGAAGAAGCATTAAATAAAGCAGCCAGTTGTCATTTCTATACATCTTTTTCTGGCGCACCGCTTTCTTCGATGATGTCTTACTATAGGTTTCCATAAGCTCCCCCTGTAAAATGAATTTCTATGTCTCCTATATTGTAAAACTCCTAAACTCCTTACAGATATAGCGCTATCCAAAGGTGAATAACGCATTCTTAATATCCGCTCTGGGAACATTGTAAAAAGCGCAGTGGAATCCTACAATGAGAGTACTACACCAGTCTATCTTATAAAGGAACGATGCCCCATGTTCAAGCAGTACCGGACATTCCATACCATCCTCTTGCTCATTCTTCTATCCACGGTCATCATCATGGTTATGTACACTATTACCATTAATACCAGTCTTGCCACGGTGAAAGAGGATATTAAAGTAAACAATCTGAACCGGATGCGCTTTCTGGTAACGAACCTGGATCATAATGTAGAGCAGCTGACGATGATAGCTACCGCGCTGGAGACTGATTCCAACGTCGGGCTGCTGCCCTCTGTCGATTTAATGGAAAAATATGATCAAATTATGTTGATTCAGAATCTGGCGGACAAAATGAAGCTGCAAAGCTTTTCTGAAGGATGGAACAATCAGATTTCGATCTATTCTTCGCTGCTGCACCGGTGGATTGGCTCCCCATCCTCTACAAGTGTACCTGCAGTAGATACACCAGATAATCAATGGGCTCTGGATGCTTTATCCGGGCAGTTCGTTGCTTATCGAATCCATAAGTCGTATTCCATTCGCGTTACATTCCCCCGGGACAATCTGCGCGAGATGCTTAACAGGGCTAATAATGGCAATAATAATTCGTTCTTCTACCACAGTAGCGCGCCCGTTATCCTGAACGACTACTCAAGCAAAGGTAAGGTGAACGAAATCTTGCCGCAGTTGCTGCCTCTTCTGTCCGATCGAATGGAGGGCTCTGAAATCATAACGGCCGACGGGATCGATTATATGGTTAATTTTCTGCAATCCGAAAAACTGGGCTGGTACATGGTCGATTATATACCGATGGATGAAGCACTGCGGCCGATTGAGAAAACCCGGAATTACTTCTATACCGCCTGTGTCATGCTCTTTATGGGGGGAATAATAACAGCTCTGTTCCTGTACAGGAAGGTGCAAATTCCGATTATCCAGTTGCTAAAGGGTGTGAGGTTGCTGAAGCACGGAGACTTTTCACACCGGATTGAGAGACAAAGCCAAAACGAATTCGATCTCCTCTATAAAAACTTCAATGAAATGGCCGCGCAGATTGAGGACTTGATCGAGAAAGTGTATAAGGAGAAAATTATGTCGCGGGAGGCTTTGGTAAAACAGCTGCAAGCGCAAATTAATCCGCATTTCCTATATAACTGCTTGTTCTTCATCGACAATATGACACGCCTGGGTAATGAAGAGGCCGTCACGGCGATGACGAAAAATCTCGCTGAATATTTCAGGTACACGACCCGGTTGGACAACCCGACAACGACATTGGAGAAAGAGTTGGGGGTCGTGGAGAACTACTTAAACATTTTGTGTCTACGCATGGAAAGATTGAATTACGAAATTAACGTTCCTGATGCGATGAAACGACTGTCTGTGCCGAAACTGCTTATACAGCCTCTGGTGGAGAATAGTGTCATTCACGGGATTGAGAAGAAGAACGGCATAGGGCTTATCCGGATAAGCGGAATCGAAGAGATCGACCACTACCGGATCATCGTTGAAGACGACGGCATTGGGATGACTGTCGAAAGCATGCAACAATTATTGAATCGCATTAAGCAGCCGCTCGAAGATGAAATGGGCTGCGCATTGTGGAATATCGGACAGCGCATGCAGATTTATTTCGATGCACCCTCCCGCATGGAGATCGAACCCAGCGCTTTAGGTGGATTATGCGTTATTTTACATTGGCCCAAGAGGAAACATTAGGAGGAATGACCCCGTATGTATCAATTACTTATTGTTGATGACGAAACATCGGTTGTCGATAGCTTAGCGCTAACTATTCCATGGGAAGAGTATGGTATTGAAGAGGTACACCGGGCCTACTCAGCACAAGAAGCGCTCCATACAGCGACGAAACAAGCTATAGATATTATCATTACCGATATCCGAATGCCGGAGATGGACGGTCTTGAGCTAATCGAACGCATCCGGCATTTCTCCCGTAAGATCAGATGCATCATCTTGTCCGGACATGACGAATTCGAATACGCCCAGAAGGCAATTCATTATGGAGCACATAGTTATTTTCTAAAGCCGGTTGACATATCTGCCTTAACACATTCCGTTGAGCAGGCGATAACCGATATTGAGCAGGAATGGGCCGAAATCAGTTCCATCCAACGAATTAAACACACGCTGCACGCCAACAAGCCACTGCTGCGTAGTCAGTTGCTAACAGACTTGCTCCAGGACAAGTCGATCCAGGCCGACGTATTGGAGGAGCGCCTTACCATGCTTGATGTATCGTTCCGCTCGGGCGATACCTATATGTTGATGCTTGTTCGGATGGAGGAGGATTTCTCCAGGTACAACCTTCAATCGCTGTCGCTGCTGGAGTTCGCTGTCAGCAACATCATCGAAGAGGTGTTTCAAGAACTCTTCGAGCTTTGGCATTGTAATACCGAACAGGGATACATGGTATTCCTGATAAAAAGTAACGATGCGCTTAAGCTTTCGCTGATTGATTCTTATGCAATCAAGGTGCAAAACAACGTGCAAAAGTTTCTGTCCGGCTCCCTTTCAATTTGTCTGAGCAGTCTGCAAACGTTTCCCGAGAACATATCGGAAACATACCGTGCTTCTGTGTCGTCACTTATACGAAATGTAGGAAAAAATAAAAGCTACTTTATTACGGTCAACGAAGCCGAAACACAATCGCAGGGGCGAAATCTGGTCCATTTGCATATCCCTCCGCTTCTTCCTTCATTATTAGAATCAGGAAACTGGGAGGAAGCCCTTGCCAAGATCGGCCGGATCTTGTCCATCAACGAGCATGACAACGAACCGACACATGATCAGTTATTTACAACGCTGCTTTATCTCTCTTCCTCCTTCGCCGTATCGTTCTCCTCTGTGGAAGAAAATGCCGAAAGTCAGCTCGGTGAAGAGTTTTACCTGCTCCTGCGGAAGAAAAGCCAGCTTTCAAGACAGCGTATCTTTCAGTGGGCTGAGAATCTAATCGGAACCTTGCGTGTAAAGTCCTCCCGTCAAGTGGAGGATTCTCACCAGCGGATCGCCTCTAAGGTTCGATCGTTCATTCAAGAACATCTTGCCGAGGGGATTTCCCTTCAGACGATCGCGGACCACGTGAAACTGCATCCTGTATATTTATCTAAAGTGTATAAGACCGTGTCTGGCGAAACAATCGGTGATTATTTGTACCGTACCCGGATGGAACGGGCCATTCATCTGTTGCGGAGCACCGATCTCAAGATCGCGGAAGTCAGCGGGCTGCTCGGATTTTTGGCTCCCCCCCACTTCATTAAAATCTTCAAAAAACATTACGGCTGCACGCCGCAGGAATATCGTAACAAGTGAACGGGCCTCTAGCATGTAGACGTTGCTGTTGAAAGAAACCCTCTCGGACCTTTCCATCTAGAATATCCAACGTTGATAGCACGAACAACACTCAGACATACTAGTAACGCTGGATACGTACTCTCATGTCTTGCCTGTCGTTCACAAACAGAAAGCTAACAAATCCTGTAATCGCATAGAAGAAAGGTTTTGTCCGAATCCAGACGCGTTCTCGGAGAGTTTAGTAATTAGTGTGACAAATATGGAACCTATACATTCCCTCTCCCATCATATAAAAAAGGAATTTTCCTTCAGGCCATTGGATAGCCTTAGGGAAATTCCTTTTGGTGTGGGAAGACTCATTCAACTTTCACAGATGGCGGCAGAAAAAAATTACTTAACCTTTACACTACGCGAGCGGGAGTAATACTTTGCGGATTATTGAACACATTTTGAGGGTCATACTTGGCTTTGACTCTCCGCAGTCTGGCATAGTTGGCTCCATAGTACACTGGACCGGAATTTTTGATCCCTTGGTCTGGAACGTTGATATAGGAACCCACGATGTATGGTTGCAATTTTTTGCGGGTTTGACGAACCAGGGCAATATTTTTGGCGGCATGGGATGGCTTGATCCATGTACTGTTCCATTCCACGTAAAACTTCTCTTTACGCCAGAAGAATGCGGTTGATCTAGGTGATTTGCGACTTACCGCTCCGCCCCAGTTGAGGAAATAGAACCCGCCTGGCCCCTCTTCCAAGTTTTCCAAAAATGCGCGCATCGATTTGATGGCTTTCTCAGGGAATGGTTTTTGTCCAAAACCGGACGAGAACTGGTTACTGTACCTTTGAGTTTCGATCGGATCAGGAAGCAATAAGAACTTCACAACCTCCGTGTAAGGTAACAAACGAACAATGGAACTCGTCGGTGTGCCGACACTCGTAATCGGCTGCAATAGACGGAGAGCCTCTGTTTTTGACCCTAGGAAAAGCCCCTCCATGACGACATTGCCGCCCTTTTTCGGTCCGATGGACAACTCGCTACCCAATCTCGTATCAACAGAAGGAGCCCACCTCTGCCATACTTTGAGCACCTTTTCGAATTGAGCCCATGGCCAGGTAATCTTAAATACAGTTGCTTTCGCTGGAGCACGGCGCACTTTGAATTTGTAGCGAGTGTATACTCCGAAGTTACCACCGCCCCCTCCCCGCGAGGCCCAAAAGAGATCCGAATTACGATTTTTATTGGCCCGAATCACTTTTCCTTTGGCGTCCACCATCTCTACCTCAAGCAGGTTATCACTGATAAGACCGATGGTACGCTGGAGAGGCCCAATTCCCCCTCCTAATGTAATTCCACCGATCCCTACAGTAGGGCTGTCACCAAAAGGAGCGATGAATCCTTGCTTGGCGAGCGTATTTGCAATTCGTCCCACTCGATTACCTGTTCCGACAACAACCGTTCCACTTTTTTTGTCCAGCTTGATGGTATTCAGGTCACTGACATCAATGACAATCCCGCCGTTCACCTGAGAAAGGTTGACCTCAAGGGCATGCCTTCCGCTTCGTGGCCGAATCGGTACGTCATTTTCACGAGCCCATTTGATCGCGTTGGAGACATCTTTCGTTTTTTGGGCAAAAACGAACACTCTAGGGAACCGGTCTGTATGCGGGTCCCAGTTCTTACGTGCGGCCTCATAACCTGGGTCTCCTTTAAAGATGACGCGTCCAGTCAGTTTTGTTTTGGTTTTCATGTTTGTTTTCAAACATTCCACTCCCTGCTTTTTGATCGTTATGCAGCATTTCTGCATTAGGCATTTTATACTGTATGACCGACATACGCGGAGGGAATGGGCTGTAGACTGTCCTATACGCAAAAAAATTCCCCGCAAGGCTTATAGTTAGCCTTAAGAGGAATTGTTTATCGTTCACATATTCAAGTCATATTTGAGCATACCCTTGTCCGTTTCACTAACATTGTGAACTACTCACCATCCGGCTCAATTTTGATGAGCTTACGTGGTTCCTGTTCTTTTTCACCGTACCAGACGAGTACATCGGCAAACAGATCCATGATACGAATAAAGCTTTTTTTGTCGTCTTCCGTAATCTGGTCTGCCAGCTTAAAAATATCATCAAAACAAAGTTCTCGGACAAATGCAGTGTACTTCGTGTACACCTCACGACCTTTAGCAGAAGGTTTGACATAAATATCTTTGCGGTTACCGCTTAGATGATATTTTTCCAGTAGTCCTTTTTCGGTCAAATTTTTCACATTTTTAGAAAATGCACTTCGGCTAACACCCAAACGTGCGGCCATCTCGGACATCTTCTCTTCCTGATCCTCTGCCTCCAGAATATATTCGAGTGTCTGAATCTGAGAAGCAGAGAACGTCATATCTGTTCCATAGCTTCGTTGCAGCTTGTATGTGTTAGAGTAGGCATTACCGTACTTGATGATCTTCTCGACAAGATCCCGATGGTCACCCATCCAATCTAATTTCATGCGCAATCCCTTTCGTCTTCAAATTCTCTCTATTACTCTACTGAGCATTCACTCTACTGAAATCAGATTCGTTTTTCAATCCATGAGATCGCTTCTTCAATCACTTCATCCCGCGCCGTTTCGTTGAAAATTTCATGCATGAGATTTGCATAGATTTTCAGTGTTTTATCTGTCGAAGCGATATCTCCGTAAAAGTCACGAGAATCCTTTTCACTAACCAGTCCATCATTGGCTCCATGCAGCACAAGCACAGGATCAACAAATTGCTTCGCATGTTCTTTCAACCATTCTATTCCGTACCCCAAACTGTTAAACAAATCTACAGAAATCTGCTTCTCTACCAGCGGGTCATTGGCGT
Organism: Paenibacillus amylolyticus; assembly: GCF_051136285.1. GTDB lineage: Bacteria > Bacillota > Bacilli > Paenibacillales > Paenibacillaceae > Paenibacillus > Paenibacillus amylolyticus_F. The sequence goes on from NZ_CP194938.1 coordinate 1,550,770, forward strand.
AAGCGGATACAACTTCAGGAACACTACATACGCCACTGCCGAGTTCATTCGGGAAATACGTGCCTGCAGGCAGATCCATCGGCAATTCTCCAGCAACCTTGGTGTTATAACGAGTAAGTGCTCCCGATAAAACGATACCTTTTACTTTCCCCGGATATTTCGTTGCAAATGATGATGAAGCAAAACCACCCATACTATGTCCAATGATATACAGTGGGGTATCTCCACTTTCTTGCAAGGCCACCTCTACTACAGCGTTGACATCATCGATCAAATGATGAAAATCACTGTAAAATGTGCGCTTTCCTTCTGATCTCGCATGACCCCGATGGTCAAAACGATATACGTTGAATCCACGATGGTTCAGCTTCTCGGTCAAATAATCATAGCGGCTGGCATGCTCTGCCAATCCATGTACAATGACTACGGCTGCCTTCGCATCCTCAACTGAATTTTTGCTGAAATAAAGCTGTGTTCCGTCAAAGGATTTCATCGTTGTTTCGATACTGTTCATCGTACATCCCATCCTTTATTCGTATTTTCATGTCCGTTATACATAATATTGTTTCTTACAGAAACAATATATCACCCTTCCGAAGCATTTGTCTACGCATTTTTAAAGCGTTTACAATTTGGTTTTATGGGAAAAAGACAGATACTGTGTGAGCAGCACCTGTCTTTCATCCTCCCGAATCACTACTCTATATCAAGCGTAAATCCAAGACTCGCATTTAACATGCGCATAATCATAATCAGTGATTCCGATCTTGTAGAGTTGGCTTGGTTATGCCCTCCGGAAGAGACACGCTGGTTAATTGATTTTTGAAAAATGCATAATCTCCAATCGAAGTCACACTATTCGGGATGACAACACTCCCTAGACGGTTTTGCCTAAAGGCTTCTTTCCCTATGCTGATTACGCTGTCTGGAATGGTCACACCGGTTAAATTCTTTCTCAAAAAAACTTCTTTCCCAATATGGGTCACTTCATGCGTATCCAGTGTACCGGGAATATCAACATCCTGAGCACTCCCCGTATACCCTGTAATCGTTGCTGTTCCATTCCCATTTACGGAATACACCCAGTCCCCTGATGTTGCTGTACTGACTGTCTGAATTCCTGATGTAATCCAACTTACGCCCATGCTCACGGCCAAAACCATCAGGCAGATGAACACTTTCTGTACTCCCCCGGAAAACGATCTCATGTATTAATTTCCCCTCGTCCTGAATTGACACGCCTCTTCCATTTAATTCCCATTAAATGTCGAAAGTGTCCGCCCAAATCGAGTGTATGTGATACAAGTCTCTTAATCAACTTAACTGTAAATTAATTCTAGCTTAATAACCCTTTTGATGAAGAGTATCTACATTATGATTGGTCGACGTACTCCAGAATTCTGCTCACCCCTTCTACCATACCTCCCGTTTCAAAAAAGCTACTCCCTAATCTCACCGCTTCAGCTCTCATCTTCTCGTTTCTCATCGTTTCAAACGTCATATCTCTCAGATCTGCAGCAGAGATGCTTATGTCTCGGACATACGCGCCGACCCCCAATTCTTCCAGTCTCGAAGCGATAGCGAATTGATCCGCCCCTTGAGGAAACAGAATCAACGGCACGCCAAATACAAGTGCTTCAGACACACTGTTATAACCGGCATGAGATATAAATACATCTGCTTTGCTTAAAATCTCCAACTGAGGGACAAATGCATGAACGGTCATATTTTCCGGAATGTCTCCCAAGCATGATGGATCAATGCTTTTCCCTACAGACATAATAATTTGGGCTTCGCTATCCCTGAAAGCTTCAATGCATTTACGATAGAAATCAAGGCGATCTGTATAGATAGAGCCGAACGAAATATAAATCAAGGGAAGCTCATGATCCTGTTTCGTTCTTTGCCTCATGGATTGCAGCATTTGAGAGCTGACATTGGGGAACTGCGGTCCTATAAACACAAAGCGGTGATCAAACACATCCGAATGTGGCTGGAATACTTTTGACGTATACACAAGATTCAATTCTTCATTCCCACTAAAAGCATCGACCAGGCCGAAGCCTTGAATATGATGCTGCTCTGCCAGAGCTGCTGCAAAAAGATTTAATTCGCTTGCTGTCGTTTCTGCAAACGTGTAGCCTTCTTGGATTCTGAACACTTTGTGCATGAGAAAATGTTGGTCTTTCTCCAGAAGTGCCTGATTGATCGCAAACGTCAGGACATAACAGGCCACTGGCACCTCAAGCAGCTCTCCAATCAGTTTGCCCCAATGGGCGTCGCTGTCCCTGACAATATAGTCGGGTTGCTCAGCCATAACATCAGCCAATATCGCATTGAGAACCAACCTGCTTTTCTGGATAACTCCAGGAACTAAATACTCCAACATCGTTTGCGGGTTACTCAGGTACAGGCCCGGATCATTCTCGTCAACAAACAGCTCTCTCATATTCCCATAGCTCCGGAACGTCACATTATAATCGGCAAGTAATTCTCTATATTGTTCATCCGAATAATAAATCACGGTCTCTCCTCGTGCCAGCAACTCTGCAACAAGAGGCAATGTTGGTTTAACATGGCTGAAAAATGGAAGGCTGAATATCATTACAGTAGCCATAGCGAACTCCCTTCGTCATGTGATACACAAGTATCAATCATTGGTAGCGCTTATCAGGGTTCCATCATTAAGATACGTAAATATCCCATCAACACCCAGCTTTATTCCGCCTTCGCTACGTATCGCTCCCCCAACCCTCTTGCAAGACTCAGCATAAGACGAATCATGAAGGATACGTTCTGTCATAAAAGTAATGTCCGAAGGTGCACAATGATGGCTATCGCCAATGCTTCCTGCACCGAGTGCCTCAATCCGGCTGGAAACAGCAAACTGATCGGCTGCTTGTGGGAACAGCAACATAGGCACTTCATGGTATAACGCTTCATTGGTACTGTTATGGCCTCCATGCGTGATGAAGACATCAACGTATTTGAGCAGTCTTCGCTGAGGCACATGGGGTCGAACGGTGATATGTTCAGGCAACTCACCCAGTTCTTCAGGAAAGATTCGCTCTCCGACAGACATGATCACGTTCCAACGACGTTCCTGGAATGCTTCAATACATTTTCGATAAAAAGGAAGACAGTCATTGTATACAGTCCCCATAGATATGTAGATTACGGGTAAATCCGGTTCAAAATGCGGCAGGTCTCCACCTTCTTTCTCCTCCTCACGAATCATCGGACCAAGGAACAGATAGTCTGGACCAAACGACTCTATAAAGGGCTGGAAAGCCCGTGAAGTAAAAACAAGATTTAGCTCGTCCGCGCCGGAGAAGGCATCAATTGCCTTAAACTCAACGGAATAAGGAACAGAGAGCTGCCTCGTATATTCATTCAAATATTCACTGAAAGTACCAGCCTCCGAAAGCCATACCATACCTCCCGTGGTATTTCCAAATACATTGGCAACAAAATATTCACGATGAAGATCCATCATCGTTTCATTTAAAGCAATTGTAGTGATGTAACAAATCACTGGAATCTCAAGCATCTTGCCAATCATTTTTCCCCAGTAAGACTCGCAATCCCGGATAATGTAATCCGGATCATCCGCCATCACCTGTTCGAGAAGAAGACGAACCATCTGCTGATGCTTATTCAATTTGTGCGGAACAAGCTGCTCCAGCACCTTCAGTGGATCGGTCGTATGAATAGGAATTTCTTCATCCAGTAGTGGAAGCACGTCCCCGTAACTTCGACATACCACACCTTCCATTTCTACATATTTCATATACGCATCTGTTGTATAGTAATAGACCTGTTCACCTCTGTTCGCCAGTTCTCGAACCAGCCCCACTGTAGGATTGACATGACCAAAATACGGAAAACTGAACACAACGGTTGTACCCATCGCTTCACGTCCCTTTCGTACATAAAGCCTGAATGCCCCCGGACATCGCAACATGCCCGGAGATTTCAAGCAATTCTATTGATTTGAGCTACAACACCTTGACCATTCCTTCTGTCATTTTCTTCTTCAGTTCTTCAGCACTCGCTTCGAACGGAAGTGCGATATGCACTTGCAAACTGTTGCCAACATGTCTAACGTAGAAATAAATTCCATAATGATCAGCCGCTTCTGCAAAAGAAGGACCTCCGGCTGGTATTGCGTTATCTTCTGCTTCCGCTTGTACAGCTCCAAAATAATTGAGCATAATCCCCTTGCCTGCTCCATGATCTTCCATATCGGTGAACCGGATATGGTGAGTGGAAGTCGTATGACTCAATGTTCGAATCTGCTGCAAAAGTTGCTCCGGCTGCGAATGGGTATCCAGCACCAAAGGAATATAGTCCGTAAAATTCCCGACAAGATGGTAGTAGGTCTGCTCCCCATACCGCCTTCCACTGCTGACCAATTGTACAGGCAATTGCTGCAGCTCAAGATATTCCCGTCCAAAGACCGCCAGCAATCCCAGTACCTTCATCCAGCCTTCTTCCGGTTTCCCTTCTGTAAGTTCCCATTCTAATGTGATTGCTGTACTCTTCTGAGCCCGGAACTCCCCCAACTTGTTGTTCAGCCCTATGAGAAGCTGACGATACGTTCCCAGTTCAAAGCGACGCTCCAGTTCCATAAAGCTAATTCCGACTGCCCCATCCTCCGTCAGTCGAAGATAGTCGCGATATTGGGTAGGATGCTTGCTCCCGTGAACCACGGATAGCGCCCCCGTTAGTACCCCGGCAATTAAACTGCAGCTCAGCCCGTCTGATAAAGCATGATGGGAAGAGTACACAAAAACTTTGGCTCCGGTACTGCTATTCTCAATTAACACCATTCGGTACAATAAATTGTCCGGTCCGTCCTCTTCGAATTCGCCATAGTACAATTCAGAGACCAGTTGTTCCATCAGTGCTTCGGAACAGGCTGCATCAACCTTGATGAGTGGCAAATTAATTCGGGAAGGGTGCTCTCGCAGGCTCCAGTTATTTGTCTGTCTGCCCTTATACAAACATCTCAACATCTCCTGCTCCTGCACCAATCCAAGAACGGCATTATGGATCTCCTCATTTGTCTTGTCGGAAGGGAAGTGCAGAACAACACCAACATTCTCTGCACGCCCAAGATGAGTAGACTGGGAAGCCGTAAGTGGCAATATCGCCAATTCCACCTCTGCGGCCAGTTGTCTTCTGTAAACCTCTTGTTGATCCGCAAACGTTGCACGGGCAGCTATCAGTTGCTTCAGTTCCGTTTCATCCAAAGCCTTCTGCACTTGCTTCTGCTGTAAATCGGATGCCTCTGTTCCATTGGATTTAAGTTTCTGTGAGCCTTCCGATGTACGTTGCCGCGAACCTTCAGATGTAATTTGAAGTAGAAGTTTCCCCAGAGCAACAGGTGATTGATGAACAAGCAAGTCTCTTACATCCAGGCTTACCCCCTGCTCTTTCAACAAAAAGCTGGCTTTCATTGCCGAGATGGAATCTCCACCCAATTCATGGAAGGAATCATCTGTTCCAATCCCGTGAACGTTCAACACTTGTTCGAACACACGAAGGATCTTTGCCTCCAGTTCATTCTCTGGCATGCGGACACATTCCCTTGTTTCTTGTATCCAATCCACACGTTGGAGTGCCGAGTGATCCACCTTGCCATTTAACGTCACAGGCAGCGCCTCCAGCTTCACCAAGAAGGATGGAAGCATATAATGAGGAAGAACGGCAGTAAGCTCGATCTTCAGTTCACGCGATGCAGGTGCACTGTCACCGGTGTAATAGGCCACTAGAGAATTTCCACTTTCCTGCATCCTAGGCAATACAACTGCTTCACGAACGCCAGTTATCTGTAGCAGTCGTGCCTCAATCTCACTTGGTTCGATGCGATAACCTCTAATCTTAAGCTGGTTGTCGATTCTGCCTTGGTATATCATTCTGCCATCCGGCAGCAGTTTGGCCAGGTCACCCGTTCGATACATGCGCTCAAACCCTGGCATATCTGAGGAGATGAAATGTCTGGCAGTTATTTCTGGCAGGTTTAGATAACTCCGGGCGAGTCCGGTACCTGCAATGCATAGTTCTCCCGATATCCCGACAGGCAGTGGGTTCATATCCGCATCCACAACGCAAAGTCTGCTATGAGGGATAGGAAATCCGATAGGTACCGATAACAGATCAGTCTCTTCTTCATATTCCCATATCGCTGCACATATGGATGCTTCGGTCGGTCCATAAGCATTCACACAGCGCATATGCTGACTCCATGTAGACAACATGGCCGGCGATGGCTCGGAGCCAGCCGTGATTATAAGACGAAGACCAGGCAAACGCTCAGGTTGCAATCGGGCCATATAGGGTGGAGGTAGCGTCATAACAGTAACATTCGTCTTTTCTACATACCGCTCAAAGTGGAGCGGATCTGCGATCGTCTCTGCCGATACTAAACACAGAGTTCCTCCGGCGGTAAATGCCATGGCAAGCTCCCATATGGAAGCATCAAAAGAGCATGAAGCAAATTGAAGAATGCGGTCTTCAGGTTGTACTCCCAATGAGGAGAGAAAGAGAGCCGAAAGATTAGCTAGACCTGCATGCTCTAACGCCACACCTTTGGGTCTGCCCGTAGTACCCGAAGTATAGATAATATAAGCCAGATTGTTGCTTTGCGATGCGAGCAATGAGGTGTTTATTTTTATTTTCAGATCAGTAATATCGATTTCCCGGGGCAGATAAACAGGTATATGGCCTGCGATATCCTGTGCATCTTCCTTATCCGTAATCATTAGCACTGCTCCGCTGTCCTGAAGCATATACGACGTACGATCTGCCGGAAACTCCGGGTCGATCGGCAGATATGTCGCACCTGTCTTAAGCACCGCCAGAAACGCAATAACGAGTTCGAAGGAACGTTCCAGTCTGACGGCTATGACATCTTCCAGACCCACTCCTTTTGAGCGTAACCAGTTAGCCCACTGTTCTGACTGTGTGTCCAACTGCTCATAAGTCATTTGCGACTCACCAAACAACAGGGCTTCCTTGTCCGGAGATTTTTTGGCGTGCAGGGCAAACTGCTCCAGTAAAGTCAGCTTCGGTGGATCGCATGGGTTCTTGGTGTTGAGTTCCTTCCATTGTTCATGCAATCTCTCTTGGGGAAGGAGCGTCATCTGCGATACAAGCGTCTGCGGTTGATCAATAACAGTCTGCAAAATATGCATGAAATAATCCACAAAACGCAGTACGCTTTCCCTCTGGAAAAGATGTGTGCAGTACTCCAAATCGAAATACATCACACCATCTCCGCCCTCAAAACCGGCTAAAGTAAGATCAAATTTGGATACGGTTTGCTCGAAGCCAACATGCGAGAAATGCAGTCCTCTGAAATCAAAGCGATTCTCCGCCATGTTTTGAAGTACAAACATCGTATCAAATATGGGATTACGGCTAGGGTCTGGAGTATATCCCAAGTTCCGCGTCAAGTCCTGATATTGAATCGCCTGATTCTCAAACGCACCCAGCGTCGTATTTTTCACTTGAGTCAGGAGCTCAGTGAAGCGCAATTGCGGTAATACCTCTGCGCGGATGGGAACCACATTTACAAACATGCCCATGGTCTGTTCCAGATCTGCCTGTGTTCTGCCAGAGACCGGTGATCCAACGACCAGTTCTATCTGTCCGGACAGCTTGGAAAGCATGGTCTGATACACTGCCAGCAGCAACATGAATAGAGTAACGCCATTTTCGGCAGCCAACTTCTTCAGAGACGACGTGCGAGCTGCATCAACGGTAAAATTAATCCTGCCGCCCTCCAAGCTTTTAAGTTTGGGTCTGGGATAATCATACGGCAGACTCAAAACGGGAACTCCGTTTCTGAACTGATCCATCCAATATTGTGCTTGAGGCTGGAATCGATGATCCTCTTTCTGTTTATGCTGCCATACCGCGAAATCTTTGTAATGAAGTCTGATTTCCGGCAATGAATCTCCATTGTAGATGCTCGCCAGTTCTGAAATGAATATGCCAATCGAAGCACCATCAGCTGTGATATGATGAAGATCGATTAGAAGCAAATGTTTTCTCGGGCCGATTCGGGTTATTCCTGCACGGAATAACGGCAGGCTTGCCAGGTCAAATGGCCGGATAAATCGTCTGATCGTCTCTTCAAGATCCGTTGAGGCTCGCTCCGAGTATTCAAGTGAAACAACATGATCCGTATGCACTTCCTGCACCGGTTCACCGTTGATGGCATAGAAAGTGGTTCGAAGAATCTCGTGCCTCTTCGTCAGTTCCTCAAGCGCAAACCGAAATCGTTGATGATCGAAATCCCCGTCTATAATAAGCGCCTCGGGCATGTTATAGGCGGTTGAATGCGGATCATTACAAAACAACGTGTACATCTGTTTTTGCGTAAAAGATAAAGGATAACTTGCTGCTGGCCTTGCAGGTGTAATCGCGAGATAGGCACGGGTTTCTTTTTCAGCAATCAATTCCGCTAACTCCTTGACGGTTTGTTTCTCGAAGATATGATCTACACTGATCTCTACGCTAAATTCTTTCTGAATTCTGGACATCAGCATCGTTGCCTTAAGTGAGTGTCCTCCCGCGGCAAAAAAGTTCTCATCCGCAGATACCCTCTTTAATTGAAGAACATCGGCAAATATCTCGCATAACTTCTGTTCAGTTTCATTCTCTGGCTCCCGAAATTGAACATCTAGATTGATATATTCCATGGAAGAAATTAGCTTCTTGTCCAGCTTTCCGTTCTCGGAAAGCGGAAGCTGATGCAGTCGATAATAGCGAGCTGGAAGCATATAGAACGGCAGCTCTCTCGCCATGTAATCTCGCAATTCAACAGCCTTTATGTCGTCGGTTTGAAGATAAGCAATCAGACGGATCGGAATACCCTCTTCTTCCTCACATACAACTGCTGCTGCCTGAACACCTGGATAACTCTGAAGACGTTGCTCGATCTCAGGAAGCTCAATCCGATATCCTCTTAACTTAACCTGAGCATCCTTTCGCCCGAGACAACAGATTTCCCCCTCTTCCGTCCATTTCGCCAGATCGCCAGTCCGATACAGCCGCTCACCCGCAATAAACGGATTGGGTACAAAGGCTTGATCTGTAAGCTCAGACTGGTTAAGATATCCCCGAGCCAGCCCCGGTCCCGATAGGCAAAGTTCTCCAACGATTCCCGGCGGAACAGGCTCGTTCCAGTTGTCGAGAATGTAGGCATTCATGTTTGATATGGGACGGCCAATGGTCACCTTTTCTTCCTGTTCTACATCTCTTTTGCAAAGTGCGACGATACTGGATTCAGTAGGACCGTACTCATTGTACAACTCCACACCCGGAAGCCGTTCCTTGCTTTCCCGAATGAGTGCAGGTGAGACGCTCTCTCCAGCCAAGGTAATAATGCGCACAGACAGTTTGTCCTCCGGTTTAATCTGCTGCAGAAGCAGACGATACAATGAGGGCACACATATAAAATGAGTGATATGATATACGATAAGCAACTGTTTCAGACGTAGCGGGTCCTTAACCTGAATTTCAGTAGCAATAAAGAGACTTGCTCCCGACACGAGCGGTGTCAGGAAACCTGTCAGGAAACCATCAAATGAATAGGAAAAGAGCTGGATCGTATTGTCCTGTATTCCCAGTGAGTATTCTTCTTTTCTCCATGAGATTGAATTGACCAGCCCACGATGATCTACGACTACACCTTTGGGATTGCCCGTAGTTCCCGAAGTATAAATGATGTACGCTGGCAGTTCAGCCGTTATGGGAGCAAGTGTCTCACCATTATCATTGGTAGTATCCAGGTCTTCACAAGCAAGCAATCGTTCCACATTCGCAAACAATGGAAGATTAATATAACGGGTCTGTGTGAGTAGACGGGTTACCCCGGCATCTTTCAGTATGAATCGAACGCGCTCTGCGGGAGTCTGAACATCCATTGGCAAAATACATGCCCCTGCTCTCCACACTGCTAAAATCGCGACGGCCGTCTCCAGGCTTCGGTCAAGATAAAGTCCTACGATATCGCCTTGCTTGGTTCCGTCTTGGACCAATGCGGCAGCCCAGCGTTCTGCCCTCGCCTCCAGCTCTGCATAATGCATGGAACCCTCTGATGTCACGATGGCTATGGCCTCCGGTGTCTGCCGAACCTGCTCCGCAAACAAACCCATTACACTGGAACCGTAGGTTCGGTTCGGACCGGCTGCATACTCATCCAGCAATCGGTGGCGCTCCGATCCAGCAAGCCCCCCACTGGCCTCCACCGGACGATCGGGGTTCCCAATTAATTCTTCAATGATAACCCCATACTGTCCCGCAAACCGCTCCAGATCAGGAGCGGAAAAGAAGCGGGTATTTCCGGCTAACACACCGCATAGATTGCCCTCGCTCCAATACATATGAAGCCGCATACCCAATGTCTCGCTCTCTAGATCTGTTGCGCTGTACATCTCCTGAAGGGAAAACCGAACATGATGAAGAAAAGCGTAATCCCGGTCATGTACGACCTTCATATCGTCTACCAGACGATCCATAGAATAATCACTATTTTTGACAGTCTCGATATATGTCGTCTTGAGTTTATACAGCCATTCTCGGAAAGTACAGCCGCTCGGCGATTTATCGATAATTGGAATCCAGTTTGGCTCCGGCGAACGCTCGCTCGTGTCTTGTAGTCTGTTCACCGGGTAAGCCACCGTAATTGAATCACTGCTGGTATGCTTGTGCAGAATCGTCTTCAGAGCCGTCAGCAAAATCAAAAATAAAGCTTCATTAGACTCCCCACTCATGGAGCGCAATCGCTCACTTACACCCTGACCCAACTCAAACGGATAGCTCCGAACAGCCGACTTCTCATGCTGAGGTGTAACGGATAATGTGAACAACGTTTCCTCTGCTTTGAGTGCCAGCATTTTTTTTACCCAATACTTCTTTTGCAATCTTAGTTCCTGTACGGAAACTGCCTCTTTGTGTGACATTTGATCCATGCAAGTTCATCCCCCTGGTTGTCTAGAAATGGAATTTAATCAGACTTTCTCCTTCATCTGAATTCGTAGTAATTTCATCCGGGAAAAGCTCACTCAACAACACATTCGGATTTTCGCTAATTTGATTGAGGACAAAGAACAGGCAATTCATGCACTCTTCCAGTTCTTCCGCTCGATGTGCGACAAGATTATAAACAAAACGAACGAGGAAGTTCTCATGTGGCTCTACGATCAGGTTAAAATCATAGCTTGTATACTCTTGCAAATCGTACTCTACCATTTCCAGCCCGGAAGGAAGCTGCAGTTCCAGCGGATAATTTTCAAACACAAAGATATGATCCAGAACTGCTCCGCCGCCAGACTTCTGGATCGCTGACAAGGGAATATGAGAATAGGGTTCTTTCTCCATCTGCTCGCTTTGAAGCTGTAATGCAAGTTCCAAAAAGGTAACGGATGCGGACTTTACCCGAACGGGAATCGTATTAATGAACAGACCCATCATGATGTCGATCTCTTTTACCTCAATACTTCTGCCCGATACTACTGCTCCAAAGATCATATCTTCGGTTTCGTTCAGATTCTGCAGTACCGTCGCCCATGCAGCCTGAAACAATATATTTAGTGTCAAACCGTATTCAACGGATAATTGGTTAAGTGCTTCCTGCAGCGCTTCAGGTACATTACGTTTTAATTCCTTCCGAATATACTCACCACTTGTTCCCTTTATGCGTGGCAGGGTATTTTTACTTCGGTATCCAGCTAAATAAGTCTCCCAGTACGCTTCAGCCACAGACGGATCTCGTTGTTCAAGCCACTGGATATACTCCCCGTAGTGCGGAGCTTGGACATGTGGTTGCGTACCAGACGGATCAGCATACAGATCGAAGATACTACTGAGAAGCAACCCTACACTCCATCCATCAAGCAAAATATGATGAAAACTCCAAACCAGACAATAAGCGTTCGCATCTGTTCGAATGAGAGCTACTCTCAGAGGAATCTCGCTGAATAGATTAAAGCGCCGTTCACGGTTTTGTTGAAGGTACTTTTCAAGCTTCTCTGATTCACTTCCGCCATGTTCCTCTGTCCAATCCATGAATTCAAACGGAAGCATCCATGACTTCGCCACTGCCTGCAGCGGCCGTTCAAGGCCACGTAAGGCAAAAAATGTACGAAGAATATCATGTCGATTTACCACCTGTTGAAAGCAATTTCTTAGCCGCTCCGGATCGACATTCCCCTGCAAATAAATGACACATTGCTCTTCATAAGCCGTGGAATCCGGGAAGCGAAGATAATAAAACAACATACTTTCCTGCATAGGCGATAGTGGATAGGCCTTGAGTATTGGCAAATGTGCTGTTTGCTGAAGGATATCCCATTCTGTAGAAGGCACAAGCTGAAATCCATCATGTTCCTCGTCTGTAAACGTCGAACTTTCACTGGCATACACGATGGTTTCACAACCACTCAGGAAACCTCGCAACAGTCTCTGGATGGTTTCTGCTCTGAACTGATGTTTATTGTAATCAAACTCTACCAGCATCCGCCCGTCAGATAAGAGCACATTGCAAGTAATCACAAATGGGCGATCCGCATTTGGACTTTCCGTTCCGTGCATTGGAAGCTGCGACAGTCGAAACAGATTCTGATAACGACGGTCATCCATTTCACCGAGATAGTTAAAACAGATTTGCGGCTCGATATCAAATGCATTGAATGATCTGGTCTCTGCTTCTGGAAGCATGTACTTAATTACGTTGAACCCGGCCCCCCGATGAGGGACACGTTGCAACTCACGATGAAGCTGTGCAACATAAAGGTGTGGCGTTCTGGCTGCGAAGGTATCCAGATAAAATGGGTAGTGTGATGTAAACCAGCCAACCGTCCGCGAATAATCCGCACCTTCACCGAAATTTTCCCGACCGTGCCCTTCCATATTGACCCAGAGACCCTCCGAAATACCGATAGCCTCCAATGCAGTGCCTAGTGCAGCAAGTAACAAAGACGATGTTGCCGCCTCGTATCGCTCGGTCGCTGATTGCATGAGGGCCGCAGTAGCTTTTTGTGTAAAATGAAGACTTGCCACTTCACTATCACGAACCTGACCCTTCACGTTTATCCCATCCCCATGGAGCGACGAAACTTGCCGAGCCGATTCATTCTTCCAATAACGCGCCTCCTGCTTCCATTCCCCGACGGTAACATACGTACGCATTCTCTGTGCATAATCCCGGTAAGAATCGGATAAGGAAGGTAAAACCGGCTTGATGTCTTGTTCAAGAGCAAGGTAGATATCATAAAAGTCATCCAGTAAAATGCGCCAAGATATGACATCAATGACTAAATGGTGAATCGTAAGTATCAATTCATCCCGATCTTGTCCCTTGATGAGGCCCACCTGTACTAATGGTCCATGCTCCATATCCATTGCCCGGTGCATATCTTCCGTCATTCGTTCCGTGATAGCGTTAAATTTCTCGGTATTCGTCCACTCCAATGACTTGGCAACATGAAAGGCAAAAGCCTGCCGATCTGCATTTTCACACAATTGCTTGATGTGGTTGCCTTCTCGCTTAAACCTCATTCGTAGTGCATCATGATGAACCGTAAGCAACCTGAGCGATTCTCTGACAAGTTCTTCTTTGAACCTCGTAACACTAATCAGCGTCACACTGTTATTCCAATAATTCATTTCGGCAAAGTTTTGCTTGAAAAACCAATGCTGTATAGGCGAGAGGGGCACATCACCTTCTAGAAGCTCTGAAGCTCTATAAGGCGTTACCTCCTCCATCGGCATAAGCATCGGGGCAATGCTGCTCACCGTTTTCAAACGTAAAATTTCAGCCGACTCCAGCCGATACCCACACTTTTTCATACGAGCCGCAATCTGGATCGCCTTGATCGAATCCCCACCAAGTCGCATAAAGTGATCATCTCTGCTGGCATCAGGCCTTCTTAGAATTTCACGCCATGCATGCAACAGCTCTGCCTCACCAGGGATGTCCACCTGCAGTGGAAGCTTGGACTGCGTCGGCTCTGCCGAGATAACGGGCAGCTTTTTGATATCTACCTTGCCGTTGGCAGAAAGCGGGAGTCGATCCAAACGGATATACTCAGCCGGCAACATATATGGAGGCAGATATGTCGAGAGATAACTCTCCAGCTCCGCAGTATCCAGGTTTTCTGCCGAGACATAGAAGGCACACAAACACTTTCCGCTGCTTTCAGTCTCCTTCACGATCACCGTTGCTTCGCGAATCGATGAATATTCCAGCAGCAAATTGCGAATTTCTCCTATTTCAATTCGATGACCCCGAATTTTAACTTGTTCATCGATTCTTCCTAAATACTCCATTCCACCAGCTGGCAACCAACGCACCAGATCCCCGGTACGGTAAATCTTGCCGGGTTCATGAAACCAGTCCGAGACGAATCTTTCCTTGGTCAGCTCCGGCTGGTTCGCATATCCTCTGGCTACGCCAATACCGGCAATACACAGTTCACCAGGCAGATGTTTCGCCTGCAAATCCCCTTTTTCATCGGAAATATATAACCTCATATTGTCAATCGGCCAGCCAATAGGCACCTGACTGTATGTTTCATCTGGATCATATTTATGGATCATACAGCCGACTACAGTCTCAGTAGGGCCGTACTCGTTATATACTTCAACATGCGGACCGAACAGCGAAGTAATGTCTGCTGCAGCGAAGGTCTCGAATGCTTCACCCCCCACGATAAAACGCTTCAAGCTTGATCCTTCCGTTTTATAAAGAGACAGCAGCTTCAGATGAGAAGGCGTTAATTTAATGATATCCACTTCATCATCTTCACAAATCCGTTCAAGCGCAAACTCCACATCTTCGGGATATATAATAATTTGGTTCCCTGATAATAGCGGTGTAAACATCGACGTTACCGTCAAATCGAAAGAAATGGATGAATACAGCGGAAAACGAACCCGATCCCCGCGCACATAGGTTTGATCTGCCCAACGGATGTAGTTGCTCAAGCCCCGATGTTCCACCATAACGCCCTTCGGCTTGCCCGTAGAACCTGATGTATAGATAATGTAGGCCAGATCGTCAGGCCCGGCAACCCGTTCGAGGTTCACTGGTGTTAAGGGTACAATCTCGTATACTTCCTCAACCATGATCAGAGAACCCGAAAAATGGGACAGCTCCTCATAGGCTACATCGGCAATGACCCACTGTGCCTTGCAGTCGGCTAATATATAACGGATACGGTCCTTCGGGTAAGACGGATCGATAGGTACATAACAGGCACCCGCTTTCCAAATTCCCAGGATGGCTGCCAGCAGATCGGGAGTTCGCTTCATAACTAGTCCAACCGCCATCTCGCGAAGCACTCCCTGCTCCTTCAGAACGTGAGCAAATTGATCGGCTCTCTTGTTAAGCTCCAGGTAGGTTAGTTGCACTCCTGCACAGGATATCGCAATGGCATCAGGTGTACGTTGTACCTGTTCCTCAAACAGTGCAAACATTGGTTGATCAGGCTGATGCCAGTTATCCGTTTCATTAAATTCATGTAAAAGCTGCACCGTTTCCGAAGCATTAAGCAAGCTGATTTCCGAGATTGAAACGTCAGGATGATTAGATACAGCTTCCAAAATGGTGCTCAAGTGTCCAGCCATCGTTCTTATGGCTTCAGGGTGAAATACTGCTGTACAATATTCGAGATCCAGATGCAGTTCACCATGTCCCTCTACAACTTCCAGCGTCAAGTCAAACTTGGCAATTCTGTTTTTATACTCGGATACCGTGAATCTGACACCACCGCCAATTAGTGGCTCGTTCGAAAGTGCCTTATGTTGATAAACATAGACCGCGTCAAATAATGAATTCCGACCCGGATCACGCTCCTCGTTCTCAAGAGCGCTCCACCGTTCCAAAGGATATTCCTGATGCTCAAATGCATCCACCGCATTCATCTGTACTTCATGGATCAGTTTGGAGAAACATTGGTCTGTTGCGAGATGGGTTCGCAACGGAATGGTGTTGACGAACATACCAGGAATTCGTTCGAGATCCGAATACATCCGGCCCGATGCCGTTGTACCAACCATGATATGCTCTTGGGCAGAATATTTAGATAACAACACATAATAAGCGGCTAAGAAATAGCTGTATAAAGTAACCTTCTCCGCCGCGGCATAGGCCTTAATGCGTGCCAAGATTTCGTCAGGCAACTTGAACCCGTATCTTTCTCCTTCGAAACTGCGGATAGCAGGTCGCTGATGATGTATTCCCCAGTCCAGCCGCGGAATTCCGTCTTTGAACTGCTGACTCCAGTATTTTTTACTCTCCCTCATATCCCCTGCGCCAAACCGGCCCAACTGCCATTGGGTGAAGTCCTTCATATGCCGCGTGACTACCGGCAAGTTTTGGCCATCATACAACCGAATCAGCTCTTCAAACAACAGATTAGCTGAAAGTCCATCTGCAATCAGATGGTGCATATCCATCAACAGATACTGCCGTCCAGACTCCTCCTGTTCAGTCCAGTATTCAATCCGCATCAGCGGTACTTGTTCCAAATCAAACGGCCGAATGGTGCCCAGAAGGCTTTCCTCCGTTGCTTCTCTATCCAGCACATGCATCGGAATTTCCATGAATGCCTCACTGAACACACGCTGCACCGGCTCATCTTCATCCAGATCGAAGGAGGTTCGCAAGCATTCATGTCTCTTCACCAGCAAGTTGGCCGCCAATTTCAAGCGTCGCAGATCAAGTGGGCCTTCCACAGTGATTAGTCCGGTAACGTTGTATGCCGTACCTGCTCTACCCAGTTTCTCTACAGTAAAGATCGAACGCTGCGAACTGGACTGTGGATAGAACTTGGCTGAACTCGCCTTCGGAATATGCATGAAATCAGCCGCGGGAAGCTCGCTTAACACCTGTGCCAGTTCGGCAATCGTTGGATAGCGGAACAACAGACTCAGAGGAACCTTGATCCCTAATTCCTTTTGAAGTCTAGCCGTAATCACTGTGGCTGCAAGCGAATTGCCACCTACGGTCAGAAAATGATCATGAATGCCGGCGTTATCCAGCTTTATAATTTCAAGCCATATTCTATGAATCCTGATCTGCATTTCCGTAACCGGAGGGTGAAACCTTGGATACATATCGTTTAAATCGATCCGATTATGCTCGGCAGTGATATCATTTCTGTACGAATTAAGGGAAACAGCAAGATGCTCGGATGAAACAAACGATGGTGTCGATAATGAAGTATGTATGGAACTAAACCGAGAACTTGATTCTGCCTCCCCTTCCTTCCGGACTTTAGACACAACAGTATCAAGTAACAAGGTGTATGCTTCAAGCCAGCCTTCGGCCGCTTCCTGTCTACATACCCCATGACCAACATCCAGTTCCAGAACCAATTCTTGATCCAGTTGGAGAACATTCATGCTGATCGGATATTTGAAAGCCGCTGGTGGAACAGACTCAAGCTGAACTGTCAGGCCCTCGAATTGGAACTCAGGCGTTTTGTCAAAATTAAATATGGTATTTATGACAGGAGGATAAACAGGCTGTCCTTCCGTGACTAGCGCCGTAACGATATCTACGTAGGAGCAGCGCTGGTGCTCTAGTAGCTCAAGCATTTCACCTCTTATTTGTGTCGCGTATTCGGATAGTTCTTCCTCAGCCGACAGACGACTTGAAAAGGGCAATAAATTTACACATTGACCGACCAATTGAGGGAACCCCATCTGAAGCTGACCGGCTACAGGAATGCCGACGGTAATCTGCCGGAGACCTGAAATTTGGGATAGCAGCATGTTGTATGCAGCAAGCATCAGCATAAACAAAGAAACACCCTTTTTTTTGCCAAATGCCCTCAATTCTCCCGCAAATGCAGTATTCAAGCTCCTAGACAGACGCATTCCTGGATAGGGTTTATCCGATTCGCGGGAAAGCCCAGCCGGAATAACCAACTCCGGCAGTGGAGTGGACAGTCGTCTTGTCCAAAACTCTCGAGCAAGCTGCTTCTCCTCAAGCGGCAGATTCAGCTGCCACTGTGCAAATGCAGAAAATAATACAGAATCAGGCGACTGAAACCGATTTTGCATCGTATAATAACCAGCCATCTCCTGTAAAATCTGAATAATCGACCAGCCATCAGCCGCAAGATGATGAGCTTGCATGATGAGTCTGTAATGCTGATCCCCCATATGCAGCAGACAAAACCTGATTAAAGGGCTGTCTGACAGATCAAAACCTCCGTTCCATTCCTGTTTAATGGAATCCGGCAAACCTCCTGCTTCTTCGAAACCTTCTGCCTCTTCAAAAATGATTTTCGAAGCTACGTTCTCAAACGGCTCCGTGTAATACAAACCTTCATCGTTAGAGAAGCGAGTCCGCAACATCCCGTGTCTTTGCACCACATAGCGAATGGCTCCCCGCAATCTTTCGGTATCCACTGTTCCTTGCAAACGAAGTACGACAGATTCCACGTAAGCATGGCTCATATCGTTATTTGCCAGAGATGCGAACCACAGTTGTGTCTGCTCCGACGTTAGCGGATGAACCTCAGCCTGTTCAACGGCCTCTACTGTCCATAATTCCCCAGCTTGCTTTCTCCCGCCTCCCGGCGAGGGAGGAGAATTCTGGGGCAGGAAGCCGGCACTTCGCAATTCCTCTATACTGGACTGTACCGCATCCACTATACGATCGAGATCTGCCTCCGTATGGGCTGTTGATAAAAAGCAGTTCCGCCCCTCCCAAATATAGATTCCTTTCTCGATTAACAAGTAGTACAGGAGCTCCAGATCAGACTTTTGAACAAAGCGGAACAGGGAACCAAAATGAACAATCTCCAGCGGCACCAACTCTTCTGTAAAATAACGGTTCAGTCTGTCTGCCAAAACCGCCGTTTTCCTGTTCAACTGTTCCTGAAGAGCAGGCCCTTCCTCCTGCAACCGCTGCAGTACTGCTAGCGCAGCATTCATAGCCAACGGATGCTGACAAAACGTTCCGGCTACAAAAGTTCTCCGCTCTTCATGTGGTGGGAACGAGGCATCCCCAAAAGACCACATACCTCCGTCTATACCGTCCAAATATCGTTCTTTTCCAGCGACGATGCCAATCGGCAAACCTCCACCGACCACCTTGCCATACACCACGATATCAGCTTCAATGCCGAACCATGCCTGCGCACCTCCAGGATGAATCCGGAACCCGGTGATGACTTCATCAAAAATCAGGGCGATGCCATGTGCAGCGGTCAATGAGCGTAGCTCCTTCAGAAAAGCGGTCGGCTGAATATCCGGCCTACGGCTCTGTACCGGCTCTACCAATATTGCTGCCAGCTCTCCAGCATGTTGTTCAATAATCCGTAACGATTCGGGATGATCGTAATTCAGAACCATGAGATCATCAACCATGCCTTGCAAAATCCCTGGAGCGATTGGCGTGCTTGTGCCTCCGAGTCCCGCACTCATGGCCAGAACACCATCGAAAGTACCATGATAAGAACCCGAAAAGATGACTATTTTTCTTCTGTTCGTGGCTGCACGGGCCAAACGCATGGCAACCATGATCGCTTCTGTCCCGGAATTAAAAAACGCAGCACGCTCTATACCAGTCAATTGATGCAAGGCAGATGCAACCTGACCAGCCGTTGCATTAATCGGACCAACACACATCCCCTTGCGCATAGCCTCTTGCACCGCTTCGTTAATAAAAGATACCTGATGGCCGAACAGATTCACACCGAAGCCCATCGTCAAATCAATATAGTTGTTACCATCGATGTCGGTAATGGTAGAACCCTGTGCCTGATCCACAACGATCTGATAGACCATATCTTTCCAGTGGGGGCGATAACCTGCCACATTACGATTATTGGCGACCATTTTACGAAAAGCTTGTGTATGCAGCTGGGATTGAACTGTTCTTGTAGTGTATCTCAATATAAATTGGTCTATAAATTGCTCTTGCACAGAGGTAAATCCTGTCTTCGAATGCGTTTCAAGCGTATGGAACGGGACGTAGGGCCGATCTGTCTTTAGTCGTACTTCCGTGAGTATGGGGGGCTCACTGTAGCTGTCCGCCAAATCGTGGTGATGACCTTTTTCTACTGAATTATTCGCATGCACTGCCGTCGCTGCCGACAAGCGATTAACAGAAGCTTCCGATCGCGTAGAGACTCCTTGCAGCATGGAGAGTTGGAGAGCCATCAAGTCCAGCTGCTTCTGAACGATTCCCTCCAAACCTGTATCTGTCACGAGTAGATTGCTCGGTTCGCTCTCCTCCCCTGAAGCCGCTGTAGACGGATGTACATATACACTTTGCTTAAGTGCTGCATCCTGCGCCCCCTTATCCGTGGTTTGCCCGGTTAGAATCGACGACTGTGGCAATTCCGGAGATTGACTGGCTATATATTTCCCTACTTCAGCGATAGTAGACATTTCTTCAAAGAACATATGCATCGGAATATCCACTCCAAAATGATTCTTGATTGCATGTTTGGCATTGACCAGCAAAATAGAATCCATTCCAAGTTCCATGAAATTTCGGTTTACTCCGATATCTTCTGGAGAATATCCTGAAATATTCGACATCATTTCCTGCACCGCGCTTGTGATGAAATGAATGTTTGTGTCCTGGACAACACGATTTTCCATCGTTGACTTCTCCTTTTCACCCTCCGTTTTGTTGGGTACTCTCCTGATACTCTCTGCAACCATCGCAGGCGCAATCCAGTGCTTGTGCTGATCAAATGCGTACGTCGGCACTGAAATGACACGCTTACTGCCACCAGCATGCAGAGCTTTCCAGTCAATGGATTGGCCACAAACATACCGGCTAGCTGTCTGTCTCCAGACATTAACGTTTCCTGGACTTGGCATCGTTGCGTTCAAGTTAGAAGAACTTGAGGCTTCCTCCTGTTCAGGTCCACCAAACCAGATTCCCTCCGCCAATTCACCATATTGCCCGGCGAAAGTCTCATATTGCAACAATGCCAGCTTGCCTCTTAACTCTTGTGAGTGTTGTGCTATTACTGCCAGCCTGTACTCGTAAATGCCCCTACCGATATTCGAGGTATAACAAATGTTTTCAAAAGATTGTGGATCAGCTGTAAGAAGAAAAAGACGATATTTATTGACCAGAGACCGCAAAGAGGTCGGCGTTCTTGCAGATAAAGTGAGCAAGGCAGGTCCACACTTTGTATTGGGCGAAAGAAATTCTTTTCTGTCGCTTGCCTCTTCCAAAACAACGTGGCAATTGGTGCCACTCATACCGAAAGAACTTACTCCGCACCGGCGTACATCAGGGCCCCTTTTCCAATCCGATAAGTGAGCATTGACATATACAGGAGACTTCGCAAAGTCGATTTGCGGGTTGGGTTTCTCGAAATGGAGGGACGGAGGAAGCTGTTCATGATGAAGCGCCAACGCTGATTTAATAAAACTAATAATGCCAGCGGCATGATACAAATGTCCGATATTGGGCTTAAGTGATCCGATCGCACAGAACTGGACTTTATCGGTATACATGCGGAACGCATTATGAATAGCACGAACCTCAATCGGATCGCCTATTGGTGTTCCTGTGCCATGCGTTTCAATATACGACAGTGAAGCCGGATGGATGCCTGCACGCTCCCATGCACGAATAAGAAGCTGTTCTTGAGCCGCCCGGTTAGGTGATGTAATGCCGATCGATTTGCCATCCTGATTGGATACACTCCCTTTAATCACGGCGTATACAGGGTCATTGTCTGCAATCGCTCTGGACAAGGGCTTGAGCAGAATTGCCCCCATGCCCTCTCCTCTTACCGTCCCGTCAGCTCCTTCATCAAATGCCCGTACCCTATACGAAGGAGACTCTATGCCGATTTGAGGCTGTTCGGCTTGTGGGTCAAGAATTAATTGAATGCCTCCAGCAATGGCCATATCACACTCCCTTGCCAATAGCGCCTGGCAAGCCAGATGAACGGCAATTAACGATGAAGAGCAGGCTGTATCAATGACCAAACTTGGACCTCTAAGATCAAGCAAGTAACTGATTCTGCTCGCTATAGCTGAGGACATGTTTCCGACTGCGGCTGCCGACAACAAATCTGCATTGCATGAGGTGATCATTTGTTTATACTCATTTTCATGTCCTGATCCGACATAAACACCGGTTCGACTTCCTTTTATCCGATCCCCGCCGTAGCCTGCATCCTCAATTGCACTCCATGCAATTTCAAGAAACAACCTTTGATAGGGATCCATCAGTACTGCCTCTTTAGGAGGGATACGAAAGAAGAATTCATCAAACGTGTCGATCGCAGACAAATAACCACGTCGTGGAGCCTTTGGCCCACCCGCTGACATTCTGACCCGAGGAGCTTCACGCACCCACTCTTCGCCGCGACACAGATTGCTCCAGAATTGATCCAGCGAATCCGCACCAGGGACTTTAAGGGACATGCCGATCACGGCGATATCCTTGCCGGACTGCTCCTCAATTATTGCAGCTGGAGTATGTTCTTCCTTTGTACGGCTAGGCAACAAACTTTTTTTCATCGGCTCTCCCCTTCTCACTCACTGTGATACCGATATATTGGAAATAATATCAACACTCAGTAAAGACTCTATTGAGTCCGCAATGGTCTGGAACAATTCTTTCATAAGAACCGCGCTCATTCGAAAAGGGTTGTATCGGAAAAAGAGCTCTGCTGCATCTGTTGTGTCCTTCCACTCCATGATCATGTCAAATACATCATGAAGGGCATCTTCTGTATGCAGCCAGCCTTTTTGTACGAACAAGCAGCGGGCATATCCCGGTTCAATGCGAGTCACATATCTCTCAATATCTCTCGTGTGGTATACTTCTGCTTCGCCCACTTTTTTCTTCACACCCGCCAAGATGAGCAGATCTTCTATCCTCTCCACTTCCGCAAAATCCACATGAAAAGGTACAATCCAACCTTTGCCGTCCATCATTGTATGCACAGTCACTTTAGAGCCCGTCGATATTTCATAAATAGCGTTCGAAAAAAGGGCAAGCCATACCGCTTCTTCCGCAACCTGCATCTCATGGCAAAATGTTTTGAACCGATCGCGTTGCGACGGGACCATCATCATACGATACTGATTCTCTGCTCCGCTCCACTCCGCTTCGAAGTAGTTCGCTTCCAACTGCACGGCTTGTAACTGTAGTTCCTTTCTTGACAATCCCTGAGAGGCAGAAATCAGCTCTGCAAGCTTTGCCACAGAAGGATATGCAAAAATATCGGTCAGCGTGATGACATCTGGATATAGAAGTTCCACTTCCTCAAGCATCTGCATAACAAGAATAGACGTTCCACCTATTTCAAAAAAGCTGTCATGGACTCCGAAATATTTCTTGCCAAGCACCTTGCACCATATTTCAAACAACGCTTGCTGCGTCGTGTCATTGGGTCTTTGCACCTGTGTTTCCTGTTCTCGCAGTTCCTGCCATTTGCTTAATTCGTCTTCGACCTTCTGAAATGCTCCTTCTCTGTATTTATCGATATATTTGTAACGCTGCAGTTTGCCACTGGTCGTTTGATGTATTTTGGAAATCGGTAGAATGATGGTCAAATGGATACCCATCACATGGTTCACATGTCTGCGAATCTGATCCGCGTGACGTCCGAACTCTTCCAACTTGTCCCTATACAAAACAAACAATGCTGCTTCTTCCGTCCCTGTCGCTTCGTTGTATACCCCACAAGCAATCATTCGCTTGATCTTCAGATCCGTGCATCCCTCTGCAATTCGTTCAATATCATAGGGGTAATAATTGGAGCCGTTAATGATGATGATATCCTTGGTTCTCCCCGTAAACACCAGGTGATTGTTGATAAGAAAGCCAAGATCACCTGTATGGGCCCATCCGTCCGGAGTAAACAGATTGTTGGTCGCTTCTTCATTGTTATAGTATCCATCGGTAATATTCGCTCCCTTGATCTGAATGAATCCTACAAAACCCTTGGGGAGAGTACGACCAGAATCGTCACAGATTCTCACCTGACTGCTCCGTAACGGGGTTCCCGTTCCAGAGAGTGCCAGCCCTGCTTCATCCTCGCTTGATAGAAATAGAGCCTGATCCCCGACACTGAGAGTATCCCTGCGGACATAGTAGGTCGTAAACGCTTCGTGCTGCTCCTGAATACATACCGCCACACAAGCTTCAGCCATGCCATATCCCATTTTCATCGTTTTCCCATCTAATCCGAAAACAGCCATCTCATCTAAAAATTGCCGACATGCCTCCACATCGATAGGTTCCGCACCGTTCACGATCGCCTTGATTCGGCTTAAATCCCAATCAAAAGAACGCTGGTTCGCAGCTTTGTGATACGCATTTAAAAAATACTTGATTCCGAAGTTGGGCGAAGCGAGCATCGTTGCCTTAAACTGGCTGGCTGATTGCAACCAGAGTACAGGTCGCCTTATGAAAAGCCAGGTTGGCATTTGATACTGATTCAACCCGGCGACCAGCGGGAGCAAGTGGAACATAATCATGCCAAGGTCATGAGTCAGCGGCATCCAATTTAGAAAAGCATCCTCTGTAGTAGCTCCCAAACGTTCTTCCAGATCATAAATGTTCGCGAGAAGCTTACGATGTGTCAGTTTGACGCCCTTGGGCTCTCCCGTTGTCCCTGAAGAAAACTGAATAAAGGCAATATCGTCAGGGTGAGCAAGAACGGGTTCCTCATGATGTTCCACGGTCTGGTTCATCAGGTCCTGGACATCCAGCAGAATACAATTCCGATCTGGAAAGCTGGACAGATGCTCCCGAAGTTCGGCAATATGACGCGATTCCGCTACAATAAAAGGACGGTTCAAAACACCGGTTACACGCAACGTTTTGGCGAGTGATTCTTCATTTTTACTCACCGTCAATGGAACAGGGATGATACCACCAAGCAGGCAAGCCCAGAAAACAACCAGAAATTCACGGGTGTTATCCAACTGCAAAATCACTTCACATCGTTCACTTACGCCATTCTTCCTTAGAAGATGCAGGGCAGACATCGAGGACCGATACAGCTCATCAAAGTTGCAAAATTCACTTTGGAATTCCCCCTCAACAAAGGTGATACCTCGCTCTTTCAATACCGTGTGATGATAAAGTGCCTCATTGAGTGTACTAAACATGCTGAACCACTCCTTCTTCAGCTATATGACTGAGAATATCTCCCCGTTGTGAAGCAGGAGTCATCTTGCAATCCAAAATGTGTTTTAACGCTTCGAAAGCTTTAGCATTGCCGCCTGCAAACTCCTCCGCCTTGGCAAGCCACTGCAATTCCCGAAAAGGCTCCGAAATCTCTTCCAGATAATCTGAAGTTTCACCGTGAATGTTGTAGTTTTTGGCACAGAGTGCAGCTTTTAAATAACGGGCATATGAACCTGCTGTACTCCCCTTCGGTGCCCATGCTTTCATTAGCTTCTGTATATCGTCCTTCTTGTCTATAGAATGGATCATACAAGAATCAAGCTTTTCCCTTCGCAGCATGTTACTTAACACTCTCCCTGGTCCAACCTCGATCAGGTTGTGAACCTGCCTCTCTATAAGGAATTGAACACAACCTTGCCAGTGAACCTTCTCTACCATTTGTTCCGATAAAAAAGAGGGGATGCAAGTTTCGGAAGGATAAGGAAGCGCTGTAACATTAGAAAGCACGGAATAACGCATGGAATGAAGAGGTATACGACAAAGTTCATCATACAATTGCATTGCTGCATCCTTCATGAACGGGCTGTGGAAAGCACCGTCGACCTGAAGAGATGTAACATGACCTCCCAATTCGACAAATCGTTTCCGAATTAATGTAAGCGTATTCATATAACCTGAAACGACAGTTTGATGGCTGGAGTTCAGATTAGATATGACCACTTTCCCCCGGAAGTCAGGCTCGCGGCATTCCTCTTCAATAACTTGAGGGCTAAGTCCATGAACGGCCATCATTGAACCTGCTTTCTGCTTCTGGGCCTCCCGCATCAACATGCCTCTAAAACGCACAAGGCGAATGGCGTCTGCAAAATGTAATGCTCCGGAGGCTGTTAGCGCCGTAATTTCTCCAAGACTGTGGCCCGCCAAATAACATGGATCAAGTTCCCTACTCTCCATTAAGGCACGAAAGGCAGCGATGCCAACCGTCAAAATACACGGCTGTGCGTAGTCTGTACGGGTTAACTCTGCCAGGCTCCCTTGAAAACAAAGTTTAGATACGCTGTATCCCAATATCTCTGAGGCCTCTTCAAACGTTCTTCTAGCCAATACGGAACTGGTAAACAGCTCCTGTCCCATACCTATGTATTGCGATCCCTGACCCGGAAACAGCAGTGCCGTGTGCATAACATCCCCCTCAGAATCATATATTCGACGTTATTGCATATTAAATATTCGTTGTTAAATGATTTCTATGTTTCTTTTATTGAAATTTAAGGATTTTAATGAAAATATCTCATATTAGAGTATATTATATCAGCAATTCCTCAAACAGATCAATTTTTATTTTTACCCCATTGCCCATTGCAAAATGAATCCAGTGTCATTTATATTATAATAAATCACGATTCATTTTAAAATAGGGGGGAACTGACCTGATGTCTCCGAAGTTATCCGACGATCAAAAGGAACAGCGGAATCTGCAAATTCTTGAAGCAGCCAAGCGTGCATTTGAACTAAAGGGCTATGGGGCAACAACACTAAAAGATATTGTCGAAGAAGCCGGTATGAGCAGAGGCTGGATCTATCTGTATTATCAAAGTAAAGAAGAAATCTTTGAGGCACTGCTTCATTGGCAAGATATGCGGCACAAAGATTATATCGAAACATTAATCCATTCGTCGTTATCCATCTGGAAAATCATTCAGCATCTCTATGCACAGCAATTGGAGGATCTGCTCCGATTTCCCAATGCCGGACTGCAGTCCGCTTTCTATGAGTACTCCCTGATTGGCTCACGGGATGAGGAACGCCGGGGCTTGCTGATTGAGCGCTACGATTCGGGTATCGCCCACTTTGCAACCTTAATTCGGATCGGCATAGAGCGGGGTGAGTTCTCACCTGACATGGAAGCTATGGACATCTCCAGACTCGCTGCATCGTACCAGGAAGGTATCATGACACACTCCATCACTGTAGGTACGAAGAAGGCAAAAACCAGCATGCAGTTTGAAGCGTTGATCGCGTATCTAAAAACGCTACTTCACCCAGTGACAGTTCACGAACCTGACCATCTGGAGGGAAATTAAATGAAGGAACTTTTCCGTAACCCTACTTTTTTGAAGCTCTTTCTGGCGACCTTCACTTCACAACTGGGAAATGTCGTTGGAAATATGGCATTCGCTTATTATATGGTGGATCGCTTCAGTAACCAGCCGTCGTTAGCCAGTATGGCAGAGCTTATGTATTCACTTCCAACCCTGGCTGTATTCTGGATTGTTGGTGTGATTGCTGACCGTTTTGATCGTAAACATATCGCCACATACAGTGACTGGATCAGAGCGCTGTTAACCTTGTTATTGTTACTTTTTGTTCACTACGACGTGCTGTTTATGTGTTTTCTGATCCTGTTTCTGCGTAGTTCCGTCTCCAAGTTTTTCGGCCCAGCCGAAATGGGGCTTCTCCAAGGCAGCATTGGTCAAGATCAGTACGTTCACGCTTCCGGACTAATTCAGATCATTTCAGGAGTATTCATGCTTTTTGGACTGAGTTTGGGAGCAACGGCTTACCATTTCATTGGTATCGAGGGTGCCATTATGGTGGATTTGTTCAGTTTCCTGTTGTCTGGTTCACTGCTCGCCTGGGCCAATTTCCCCGAACACGCACGTATGCCGAATGGAAAGAATCGTGTACGTGACCTTCGATTTTCTATTGTCATTAAAGACTTCTGGCAGGGGCTTCAATATATAATACATAACCGGCTCCTGCTTGTTTTAATTAGTGGATTCATGTTTTTTGGAGTAGTTAACGGTGTGTTTTCCGTCCTGCCGATCTTTTCAATGAAGTACAAACTTAGCCCGGATCAGTATGTTTTCCATTCATCACTTGTCACCGTCTTTATGGGGATTGGCTTTTTGATTGGCAGCATATTTGGTCCAATTCTGATCCGCCGTTACACAAGGATGCCAATTCTTATCACTTGTCTATTTATGGCAAGCCTGCTTTTGACGGCATTAGGTCTCACAACTCGTGTAGAGTTCTATTTCGTTATTATTCTCGCCGCGGGCATCGCGATTGCACCCATTAACATTGCGCTTGGAAGCTGGCTTCCGGAGCTTGTTCCGCCTCAGAATATGGGACGTGTGAATTCACTCATCGAACCCGTTATGATGCTCGGTCATTCAATCGCACTGGGGACGATTAGTTTGGCTTTCCCTGCATGGATCAACGTGACATGGCTTCATCTCACACTGGCTATATGCACAATCGCCGTTAGTTTCTTCTACTTAAGATCACTTCCGGGGCTTGTTCGCAAAACAATGACACCTGCAGCTGCTGAACAGGCTTCACCATAAATTTATCTTTAAAATCAAAATACCCCCTGAAATAAATATCGGATAAACTACAGCGTTATCCCGATGTTTATTTCAGGGGGCACACAATCAGCTCCCAATTCATATTGCCACCATTCCTATCTCATCATGCTCAACTTGTTGTCTTCGGTTGCTGCTTCTGACTCCTCTTCTTTCTGTTACGAATGGATCCCGCAACCCATAACAACAGTGGCACTAAAATAAAAATAACGGGCAGATTAAAGGGTACGGCTACAATTTTCGGAAAAGAATAGAACTATCCACAAAGTTCCGTGGCAGCATGGATAATATAATAGCTATGGGAGCTGCGATAAAAATAAAGCTGCGCCATCGCTTGATCCCAAGCCACTTGGCAGTCCCATAAGATGCTGCGAACAAATATAACGACACCTTGATGAAAATACCCATAATCCAGATGGCGACTACGACCGCGTCAAGATTTTGCAAAAAACCGAAGGAAATAAAACGTACCAGATTAAGAAACGGATACGTTTGTCTGGATGCTGTTGAATAAAGAAAAATGGCGATGCATTGCATCGCGGAAAGAAGTGTGAAGAGCCCTGCTATGACGGAACCTAGAATAGCGCCCTTTACACCTTTTCGTGGATCAGCAACGAAAGACAGAATCATCATGAGCAGTATATTGTCTCCTAGAAATGAAGCAGTCGGCAAAGCTCCCTGCAACAACACAGACAAGGTGTTGTCCATAATAATTGGCTGCAGATTGTTTAATTGGATTTGGGAAATATTGAGGAGCAGAGGCACCATAATGCCGAGCAAGATTAGAGGGCCGAGCAGCGCCGCTTTACTTTCATCCTCCAGCATCTCCATTAAATGGGCCATCGATGAATTGATACTCGTTTTGTTGACAGCCATCTCACGTAACGGATGTATTCCGTTCCAGAATAGAATGTTTCTCTAGTACCTCTCCATTGAAGTGAGTGTTCAGATCTTGATCCCTCAAGGTTCAACGCAAAGTCGTCAGGCAGGTGGAGAAGCAACGGGCGGGAGTGGCACGACATTTGTGCAATCTGCCCAGGGTGTCAATATAGCGGATGCGCTAGCCCAATTGCAAATGAAGTTTTCACGCAAAATTTTCTGGGGTCATTCCGAAGTCTACTTGTTTGGTGCAGAAAAGGTGGAGCGTGGCTTAAAGGATGACATGGACTTCCTGATGCGAGATCCGGAGCCGCGTGAGCGTGCTTATATTTTTTTCACTAAAGGGAAGGCGACTTTAACAAATCTTCAAAGCTTGTCACGATGGTAAGCTGGCTTGTAGTGACAATGGAACATATGTATGCGAAGTCAATCTGAGGTTTATCCGTACGAGCATGCAAGAGCGGGGCCAAAACATGCACATCAAGTAACGATTCATTCACCATGCCGTCAATAAACAGCAGAGATGCATCTCCGCTACCTGCAAGCGGAAACGTTCTGGTTTTGATGTCGGTTGAATGGTTATATATCGTTTTAACAATATCCACATTCACCGTCAGTTCAGTACTGAAGGGCATATCTCTGTAATCTAAAACGTCGACCATCTGAACGCTCCTTAAATAGGAACAGAATAACCATCCAATCGTGGTTATCTCCAGGTTTTTTCTGTCCTCTACGTTTCTGTGAATTAACAGTTCAACTTTTATTATTCCAGTCAAGGATATATTTTCCCGAATCGGCTATTTTATTCTCACAAAAAAACCGCTATACACTCGGAATTCCTTGTGTATAGCGGTTTATTAAGATATAAAATTAGTATCATATTATATCCGATGAGAGTTCTACTTCTTTTTACCCTCTCTCAACATCATTTCATCAACAGCTGTTTTACCAGCGATACGTCCAAAAGTAAAGATGTCCGTCAAGGCATTACCACCCAAACGGTTGCCCGCATGTATGCCTCCTGCCACTTCTCCAGCGGCATAGAGATGGGCGATTGGTTGACCGTTTTCATCCAATACACGAGTTTGGGTATCAATCTTGATGCCACCCATCGTATGGTGAACCGCAGGTTTTCTAGGCGTAGCGTAAAATGGTGCTTTTTCGACTTTTAAACTAAACGTATCCTTATGGAACTCCGGATCAAAGCCCGCATCCACGTAAGAGTTATATTTATCAATCGTCGTTCTGAGAACCTGTGGGTCCATATTCACTTTCACTGCCAGTTCTTCAATCGTATCCGCTCTGAACAGAGTACCTGCTTCGACTTGACGATCTATCTTTTCCTGGCTCGTGTTCGCTGCGGTTTTCTTGATCTCATCGTCCGCAATCAGATAAAATAAACTTCCTTGCTCTATAGCTGCTTTGGTTAATACATCCCGGCCAGAGAATTCATTAACGAACCGTTCTCCCTTTTTGTTTACAATCACAAAGTTTTCAGGAGGAACTTGCAGTCCACTGAAGAGTTCGCCCGTATCGGGGTCTGCTACAGGCATCATTTGAGTGAAACCCATGCCAGTCAGTGCAGCTCCTGCGCTCTTACCAAGCGATATTCCATCACCCGTCATCGCGTAAGAATTCGTTGTTTTGATATCATCGTCAATATGGCTCCAGTACGTGTTATATTCCTTGAGCATCTGTGTATTTGCACCAAAACCGCCGCTAGCAAGCACAACGGCTTTGGCATGCACGGTAATTTTCTGACCATTGACACCCGTTGCGATAACACCTGCGATTTTTCCATCTTCAATAATTAGCTGTTTGACCGGACTATCTGTAATAATTTGTCCGCCATTTTCTTCTACATACTTGCTAAGTGCGATGATAAAGGCAGATCCATAACTTTTGACAGGTTTATGACCACGGCGCCATAGGGCGCCAACCGGAGCAAATACGATGCTCTTATCATATTCGACACCGATCTCCTCAAGCCACGTCACACTTTCCAGGGCACGGTCTGTAAGTACTTTGACCAGATCGTATTGTCCATAGATCATGTTGCCATTCAGATCCGTACGTTTACCCCCGAAATACGTTTGCATTCTGTGCAGCAGTGATGAGTCGAATAGATAAGCTTTTTCTGTTCCGAATTTGTCCTGATACGCTGCAAACTCTTCTTTTAGTGCATGGAAATCATCGATATATTCTGGATGAATCAAGCTCTCATCGGTACTTAATAAATTCTCAATCGTCTGTCTTTCTCCTGGGTTCTCACTAAACTGTTGTTGCCATAAAGGATCTGCTGCATTGACAGGACCACCTGAACGGATCGTGTTCCCCCCAACGGCAGGGTATTTTTCAAGAACGATTGCACTTGCTCCCTGTTGTAAAGCGGTAGCAGCAGCACTTAGTCCGGCACCACCTCCACCTACAACGACCACATCACAAGTGTACTCTTCGTCGTCCTTCATCTGGCTGCTCACAGGTTTTGCACGTCTTTTCAGAATGTCCGGATTCACTCCGGCCAGCTTAACCGCCTTGGCTACCCCGTTGATGACAGCGTTACTGGTTTCAGAAGCCCCTGAGAGTGCATCCACATTGAGCGTCTGCCCCTCGATAATTTTATTCGGAATTCTTACAAAAACAACATCGGCGATGCCCTCGGTTTCCCCCTTCGCATCGATATCGATACTCTCGATTCGATTTTCACTAAAGGAAACTTTCATCGGAAGATTTCCACTATGACCTATGGCGTTGACCTCATATACACCCGGTTTATAGGTAAACTCTTCTTCTTCATTCAACTGATTTGAAATTTTGGCGAAGCGAAGGAACCGCAGGAAACATACCTCCAGGAAATCAATTGTTCCTTCATGGTTCAGCTTACCTGATTCATCAAATGCTTTATGTGCGCTCCCAAGCAAAAACTCATATCCTGGCATCACATTAGCTTCAACACCTGGTGCATCAAGGATCTGACGAAGATGTAGCTGTGCACGCGAAGAGCCTTGTGTTCCCTGTGACGCACCAATGATCATCACGGGTTTCCCTGCAAGCGGATGGATTTCATAGCTCAACCATTCAAGCAGGCTTTTAAGAGATGAAGGGATGGAATGGTTATATTCAGGAGTTGCAATAATAACGCCATCACTTGCTATAATTTTTTCGTTAAACGATTGTATAATTGCACTGTTCGTTTGGTTATCGGATTGATTAAACATTGGAACATCTGTAATTTCAAGGATTTCAATAGCTGCTCTGGATTCGAAATGTTCTTTCATGAACTGAAGCAGCTTGCGATTATACGATTTCTTAGCATTAGTACCAACGATCGCTATGATTTTCATTATGATTAGCCCCCTACTCTTGCCAGGAAAATTTTTTCGTTTTTCTCTTCAACGTCCTGTTTGACAGCAGTTCAGTGGTGATCTCCGTAAACAAAACAAACTCTCTGAAGATTTCTTCCAGTTCCGCTACTTTCTCAGCATTAATGAGACTGCCACTGTTATCAAATGCACTCTGTGATTTACCCAAAAGAAACTCGCTGCTAGGCATCATTCTCGCACCAAGCTCTGGCGAATCCAGAATTTGTTTAAGATGTGCTTGCGCTCTGGAAGAGCCAAGTGAGCCGTGTGAAGCACCCACGATGAGAACAGGTTTGTCCTTCAAGGTTTGAGTGGTGTAGCTGATCCATTCCAGTGCACTTTTCAGAACAGCAGGGATGGCATGATCATATTCCGGGGTGGCGATAATCACGCCTTGAGCTTCGGCAATTCGATCCGATAGGTCTTTTACCTTTTCAGGAATATCAACCTCGGCATCCTCTATGTCCTCTTTTTCAATAAAAGCAGGCAAATCCTTGATTTCATATAGATCAATCTTCGCCTCGCTCGAGAAATGCTTTTGCATAAATTGAAGCAGCATGCGGTTCGTTGATACATCCGAATTCGTGCCCACAATAGCTAAATAGTTCATCGTAATCCCCTTTCTGTCATTCGAAATGATATTCGTACATGTCAGACTTGTTCTTTCGGCATAACTCTAACATAGGAATGGAAGATTGATCTAATAGTTATTCATTGCAGTTTGATAACCAATTTGTTATAATCAGCTCAAATTCAAAGTTTGTTACTTTTTTCACAAAGGATGAGGAACATGTCTAAATTAGAATCTCAGGACATCTTATGTTATATCGACAGCCTCTTGAAATATAGTAATTATAGCAAAGCTGCCCAGTCACTTTATATTTCTCAGCCCTACCTCACGAAGGTGATTAAAAAAGTCGAAAGTCAGTTGAACTGTGAACTCATCACTCGCAGCAAGCTGCCGTACCGATTAACCGAGCAGGGCAAAATATATTATCAGTATTTAACTTCACTCGAACATAGTTATGCCAAACTTGTGAGGGAAATCTCATATGTATCGGATGTCGGCAACAAGGTGTTACGGATCGGGATTCTTGCCAGCCTTGGTTCTTATTTAACGCCTCTTTTTTTACCCGCTTTTTTGGATCTTCATCCTGCTTGTACAATAAACCTTGTCGAGGATCTACCTGAAAAAAACGAGAAACGCCTCCAAAACAATGAGCTGGACTTCTGGATTGGTCAAAATTCAAGTAGTATATCCCCAAACTTGAATTCCGTTAGCTGGGGCAGACACAGTTACCGAGCTGTTATTCCACGTAGCTGTGAATTATACCAGAAGGATGTTGCGGTGATTCCGGAGGGAACTTTTGATATCAGCACCATTTTGAATCAAAGGCTTATTCTAACGTCCAAAGGCTCTGCGATCCGAAAACAGATCGATCAACTACTTAGTGTGTACAAGATACAACCCAACATCGTAATGGAAAGCAACGAAATCCGCACCGTATTAAAACTTGCAAAGCATAATGTGGGCGTGGCCATTGTACCTGAAAGTGTACATATCGAGGAGTGTGCCTCGGAGTACAACATCTATCCCATTCCGATCGATAAGATCAGTCTGGATTATTTTATAGCTCACCATGGAGAAAGAAAACTGACTAGCATTGACCATGACCTTATCCATACTTTTCTGAATCATGGCCAACCATGTGCGGTATAGGAGGCTGTCATGAACACTTTTACGAAAACATTCCCTCTCATGGGAACTCAAATATCCCTCTATATCAAGGGGACAGATGCTGAAGAACTTGCTCGGGAAGCAGAAAACAGGTTGTTTCATTATGAGAAAGTCTTCAGTGCCAATAGTGATCACTCACAGCTTGCCAGGTTGAAAAAAGAAGCTGCATCTCACCCGCTCAAAGTAGACAGCGAACTGTATGATCTCATCAAAATTGGCAAAGAACACAGTATGAACGAAGATTCTTTTTTAAATATTGCGATAGGCCCTTTGATTAAATTGTGGAGAATTGGGTTCCGCGAGGCACAAGTACCAGAAGATACAGAGATTAAGAAGGTTCTGGAGCTCTTGAACCCCGAATATATACAGCTCGATGATGAGCAGCAAACCGTGCATTTACTAAGAAAAGGCATGGAGATTGACCTTGGAGCTATCGCCAAAGGTTATTTCGCCGATCAAGTAATGGCTTTTTTCGAAGGAAATGGAGTTGACTCAGCTATGGTTGATATGGGCGGAAATGTTCTTGTTCATGGTGAATCCCCGTCCGGTTTCAGTCACTGGAACGTTGGTATACAGAATCCCTTTTTGCCCAGAGGCAATCCAGCCGCACTCGTTAGCATCAGGGAGCAATCCGTTGTTACCTCTGGCATATACGAGCGTGTTTTAGAAAAGCAAGGCCAGCAGTACCATCATATATTCAGCAGCAAAACAGGATATCCCATCGAAAATAACATCGCTTCGTTAACGATTATTGCGGATAGATCCCTGGACTGTGATATCTATACAACAGAATTATTCGGGTTAGACGCGGTCTCCCTTATTCATAAAGTGAATCAAATGAAACATATCGAGGCTGCCGTCATCACTACAGATGGTGAACTGGCCTATACCGACAATCTGCAAGGAAGAATCCAAACGATATCAGGCTAAAGGTTGAACATCGAATTGAATGATGAGAATAGTTCCATTTCCGAAAGGCAGTGTGTCCGTTGCCCTATTCAGAACTAACCATCCTATAAGATAATATAGAGTATATATCAACTTTATATAAGGGATGGGATGACAATGAGTACGCTTCAGCCGATTATCCATGTCTTGCAACATTCGTCTGATGACGTCATGAAACAGTTTTTCGAGTACGAGTCGTTAATCTGGATTGATTGGAGAGAAGACGAGGGAGATATCATCCATTACTTTAACGGTCAACTGTCGGAATCTCACTAAATCCAGTGTGAAATTATCTAAATCGACAAACCAAGGGGCGTCGATATCGTGTTAAGTTCGGACGAGCGTACGCTGACGATTCCGTTCGCCGATGATCGGACTGATCGGGACAGTGCCATCCGGGCTATGGAGGAGATGTAACTAGCGAGAGTATTATGTTCTCACTCGATGTGGATGCCGTGTTCAAATTAATTGAAACAAGACAAAAAGCGCGTACCTCTGTATAGGCAACGAAAACTCGTTCTTGTACGCTAAGTTCCCCAGTGTTCCAAATAAAAAGGGGCTGTCCCAAAAGTCATGTTATGATTTTTCAGCCCCCACTTTAGACAGGAGTTCAAGCAAGAGAGAAGCCTTCAAACCCACTTTAGCGGTGGTTTTGAAGGCTTTTCCGTTCAACGTTTGGGACTGGCTTATCCGTCGGTACCCTTTTGGGACAGCTCCTTTCTCTATACTTAACGTGTCTACATCAAACTCAATAAATTATAGATCATCACTGCTGCTTCTGCACGGTTAGCATTTTTCTTCGGTGCAAACTCATCGTTACCTACACCGTTTATGAGGCCTGCTCCCTGGATTGCCTCTACCGCTTGCTTCGCATAGTTTGCGATGTTTGCTTCATCCTTGAAGGCTATAGCTTCACCACTTACCAACGCTAGCTGCTTCATGTGGATCGCCTTGTATACCATAACGGCCATATCTTCTCGTGTAACGTTCTCATGAACTCCAAATCTTCCATTTGGTTTCCCGTTCACAATCCCAAGCTTCTGCGCGGTTGCGATATTTCCATGGTACCATTCTCCTTGCTTCACATCACTAAAACTTGTCGTTGCGCTCTCATCCGATAACTCCAACATATTCATCAGCATAGTGATGAATTCTGCTCTTGTCACTTGACCCTTCGGATTAAAATCTCCGTCACCTACACCCTTCACAATACCTCTTGCTCCCAATGCCGAGATCGCATCCGTCGCCCAGCCTTGGGTCACATCCTGAAAGCTCGTTGCAACATATGCTATCGTAAACTTGCTTAGACCCGTTGGCTTGAACTCTACTTTACCTGTCGCTGCATTATATTTACCATTCGTCACGACTCTTAGCTCTCCGTTGTCCTTCACATCGTATACGATGACATTGTTTGGATTTTCCGCAGCCTTTAGTGTGTATGGCAGTGCAATCACGAGATCATCTCGGCCATCCAACTCCGCAAACTCCTTACCATCAAGCGTTAGCTTGATATCGTATACGGTCTCATCGTTTAGCCGAGCTTGTGCACTAGCTGGCAGTTGGTCAGCTGCTATTTTCTTGATAGACAATCCTAACGTTTTCCCTGCGCTTGTTCCTGTTCCAAGCCGTTCGGTTGCCACGGTTACGACCGCTGAGCCTGTGTTGATCTCAATGCTATTTATTGTAGACGTTCCACTTGTTAAACGCGGATCTACGGCTAGGTCAATTGTTAGCCCGTTCATGCTTGGATTGCCTTCAACTCGCACCTGTAGCTTACCGCCCGTCGTTTGATCAAGCGCACGCTTCACCGTATCTGCACTTAACTTCACGTCAGAAGTACCGCTCTCATTGACAACTGGCTTAATATTGATTTGGCCGTTGTCCATTACCACTGGCTCACTTCCACCTCTAGCTGGTGGTACTGTAGGTGTAGGGATGTTACCGCCACCGCCACCATTTCCGTTACCACTGTTTGGTGCTTGCGGTGTCACTGTTACCATAGCACTGAATGATAAATTACCATCTACTGTAGTGACTGTAATGCTTGCTGTTCCTGGTGCAACCGCTGTTACTCGACCTGTCGCACTTACAGTAGCTACAGCTGGATTACTTGAGCTCCAGGTTACTGCTTTTTTCGTTGCATTTGCCGGTGCGATCGTAGCTGTCAATTGCCCTGATTGACCTTCTGCGATGGTCAATGTTGTTTTGTCCAAGCTAACTCCGCTAACGGGTACCTTCTTCCCGCTGAGTGCATCATACTCACTTTGTGTAATGGGAATGACCGTTCCGTGACGCGGACTAGCTGGTAAATTGGAGTTAGAAGATACTGTCCACACACCTGATGCAAGGTTGGTTGTCTCCAATGGAATATAACCTCTTCCACCAAACTCATCTACGAATAAATACCACTTTTCTTCTGTATTCGATTTGAAGATAGTTGGACCCTCAACCCATTTCATGTTACCTACACCTTGATTAATCATCTTGAAGGTTGGGTCCAGGATCGAGCCACCCAGCTCTTGGAAAACCATCTTGCCAAATGGAGTAGCAGCTCCGTTGTCTTGCTCATCCTTCGTAAAACGATATACTTTTCCATCATGCTCAATCATCGTGGTGTCAATGATAGAATATCCATAATCCAAATATACTTTCGGTTCAGTAAACGCATAAAAATCTCTTGTCTTGCTATACATCATTTTTTGATAGGCGTTGCCTGTATGGGATGCATCATCAAACATTCGTGATGCCCAAAATACGATATATTCACCTGTAGTCTTGTCGTACATTATTTCCGGTGCCCAGGTATTACCCGCTTCTTCCGGCGCAACCTCTACCATGCGTTGATCTGTCCAGTTGACCAGATCATTCGATTCCCAAACCATAATGGAACGGCTGCCCCATGTCTGTGCTTTGCCCCAGTCACCATTGCCGTTAATTTTCAGATCGGTAGCGATCATGTAAAACTTGTCACCTTCAGGCGAACGAATAATAAATGGATCACGTACCCCCTTCTCCCCTAAGGTCGAGGTCAATACAGGTTTACCATCATTCAATTCTCGCCAGTTCAACGGATCATTACCGTTACTTAGTGCAAAATAAACTTGCTCCCCTGTTGAAGTACCTTCGCCAGTGAAATATGTGAAGAAGTATCCTGCATATTTTTCATCAGCAGGCCGTTCCTTCACCTTCGCGATAAATTCCTTCGTAGTGGATGCTGAATTTAATGTAATCGTAGCTGTAAGCTTCACGTCTACATTTCCACTACCATGCGCCGGACGTTGTACTTCACCAGTCACTGAAACAATGCTTGGTTGAACAGAAGCCCAAGTAATCGTTGTTCCATATCGTCCAGATGTCGGTAATGAGAGATGAGCTCTTACATCATGAATGTTATGAACAACTAGTGCTGTTTTTGCTTCATCTACAGCAGTGCTATCGCTCGGCAATGCCTTAACTATCAACGTAAAGGTTTTGTTAGTTGTTTCTGAACCATCTGTAAATACCGCTGTTAACGTTACAACTTGATCGCCAGTTGCGTTAGCGGGTCTAGTTACGACACCTGTAGTTGAGATTACATTGCCCTTATCTGAAGTCCAGCTTACTGTTGTGCCATAGGCACCTGATGTTGGCAAGGTTACATTGCTTGTAATTGCATCTTTGGATGTATTTGAAGCAAGGAGATCATCCATCGTTAATTTCTCTGTCGCAGCCGATACAAGCATGCCCTTCATTGAAGCAATCTTCTGATCAGCACGAGCCTTAAGTGTTGTAATATCTGAAGCCGTCATAGCACCATCATAGATTTGGAAGTCTGCAATCAACCCACCGAAGTATGGATCAGCCGGATAAAATGACTTCCCGATGTATCCACTACTGCCTGAGATATTTTTTATTTGTTCTAGTGTCATTCCATTGGTTGATCCTACTGCAACAGCAACACCATCAATATAAAGCGTTAATGTCCCCTCTGTGCCTGAAACTACAGTCGTAACTACTTTCCACTCATTATTTTTCAAGCCTGTGGTAAACGTTGAAGCCTCATTGTTCCAGGCATTCGTTGCGATGCCTAAACGGGCTAGACCGTTAGCGTTATAACGTGGTGTGAAATACGTATAGTGCGTGTTATTATTTGGTCTTCCTAGTGCATACAACCACTCCGCAGCGTTTTTGCCGTTCCAGTTCACAATAGATGAAACGGTGATATCCGTTAATCCATCGAGAATTCCTGATGGTAGCTCCACATAGGAGTCCACCCTGCCCCCGTTAAAGCTCAGCACACCAGCATCTTCTGTACGAATCCATTCTGCTTTAGACGGATTCATCCATTTCCCGTTGAAATTTCCGGTTTGGTCACTAACCGTCGCAGTCGCACGATCGATATCATTCATGTCGTAGTGCAGAATGAGCTCAGCCTTTGATGGCTGCTCTACTGGAGGCATAATGTCTTCATCCGCTAATGTTGCAATCTCTTGACTGGATAAAGCACGATTATAAATGCGGAAATCATCCAATTTACCATCAAATAGCTGATCAGAGCTATTTCTCGATTTACCAATATAATTCATCGTTGTTTCCAGTAACATTCTCGGCTCAACGTTAAATGCCGAGCTACGTTTAACCTCTTGACCATTCACATACAATACTGCCTCAAATTCATCCATAGTAATGGCAACATGTTGCCAAGTTTTCGTTGGTAATAGTCCAGCTTTTCTCACTGCATATTTATAATCCGACCCTAGTTTCGTGCTGTCATTGCCAAATTTCTCTGTAAAAGGTGTTACAACAGCGAACTCTAAACTACCTGAATCCCCTTGTGTACTCAGATACATGGTATTGCGGTTTACCTGTCTACCTGTTTCGGAAGCAAAATCAAATATTCTCTGATTTGCCTGATTTCTATCCATTTGAACCCATGTAGAGAATGTAGCCTTCTGAAGATTCAAAGATTGAATCAAGTTATCCGGCAGCTTCACATATCCTGTTGACCCATTAAGCTCTAGCGAAGCACCCGTTTTACCGATACGATCCTCTGCATTAATCGTTGCTCCACCTACGAGTATTGCGTGATGCCCATTACCCGAAATGTCGTTTAACGTGGTACCATTCACTGTATCTGCATCAAAAGAGTAATGTACAACCGGGTCTGTTGATGGTGTAGGACCTTTCCATGCATACTTCTCTTGCAAAGCATTATACTCCGCACGTGAGATTGGAATGACCGTTCCGTGCCTTGGTCCTGGCGGAAGTGCATATTGATCACTACTTAACACATTGTTCATATATTGCGTGCTACTATCCAGATCCGTTGTATATCGTACATGATATGGCCATGAATCAAGGAATAGATACCATTTGTCTTTAGTAATATCTTTGAAAATCGTTTGTCCTTCGTTATTTCCATTTTTTCCGATCAAGCCAAGTTTATTATCACGTGTTCCAGGAACAGCGTCGTATTGAAGCCCATTTGCTGCAATCCCATCCTTGTCATAATAGAAATTGGGTGCTTTCTCTACATACACTTTCGTATTCACTTCTGATTTGGTGAATCGGTACAACATATCATTGTGCTCAATAAACGTTGTATCAATGGTCGGAAGTGACTCATCAATCATGACCTTTGGCTCTGAAAAGTTGTAGAAATCTCGTGTTGTTGCGTAGTACATCACATTGTACTGCCCTGCTGGTCTTCCGTTATAATCACCGTATGTCTCTTTGTTTTTCATCGATGATGCCCAAAATACGATATACTCACCAGTTACCGGATCATAGATCGCTTCTGGTGCCCACGTATTTCCTCCCGTCCTGGGAGCAACTTTGATCATGCGCTGCTCGCTCCAGTTAACGAGATCCTCCGACTCCCAAATCATCATGTAATGACTACCCGTAATTTGAGCCTGGTCGAAATTTGTACTTTCGCCCATTTTCAAATCGGTAGCCAACATATAGAATTTATCACCTTCTGCTGAACGAATAATAAATGGATCGCGAAGTCCCTTTTCACCCATATTCGATTGAAGGATCGACTTCCCATTATTCAGTGCTTTCCAGAACAATGGGTCTTCAGCTGTAGCGAAGGCTATCTCTTCCCCACCCTCATATTCACCTGTAAAGTACGCAAAGAAGTACGCATCAAGCTGAACTGGCGCAGCTGCTTTTTTAACGGTAAGGTCAAACGTACGCTCTTTAGAAGCTGATCCATTCGTAATTGTAGCTGTTAACCTAACGGGTATATCCGTAGCTTGACGGCTTACCCAGCCCAGCTGCGTAGCGTTTCCAGCCGCTTCGTCTGTTCCTTTAACAACAGTAGATTTGCTAGACGTCCACGTAATAGTGGAGCC
Organism: Paenibacillus amylolyticus; assembly: GCF_051136285.1. GTDB lineage: Bacteria > Bacillota > Bacilli > Paenibacillales > Paenibacillaceae > Paenibacillus > Paenibacillus amylolyticus_F. Next base: position 1,592,556 of record NZ_CP194938.1, read on the forward strand.
TTGTTCCCCCGTAGTCACAAGACGTAAATTGCCTTTAACGTTGTCTGCATTGTAGATCTCTAATTGTTCAGCATCCAGATCAACCTTCTGCTGATCATCAAATTGCTTCAAGATCGTAACAGGAAATACAGCCGCTTTAGATACTCCTTGATACGTTAAAGTAGCCGTAAGCTCTGCTTGAACATCACTGGCTTGAGCATTTGGACGTAGCACAGTGCCACCGTTAGAGATGACTGTAGGCTTATTGGAACTCCAAGTGATGGTTACGCCGTTTTTACCGATTGTCGGCAAGGTAAGGTTTTTCGTTATCTTATCTGCGCTCTGATCTGCTTCGTCTAAGTAACGATCTATACTCAGTTGATTCGCTGCATCATCAACAGTGAGCTGACGTATTTGGGAGATGTGAGTTACTGCTTCTTGTTGATATAACTCGCCCATTTCTTGCTCCGTCAACGCACGGTCATATACTCTGAAATCAGCCACGCTACCTTGAAGATACGGATCGTTCGAGAAGATTGATTTACCGATAAAACCAGAGAATGTAGAATCCGGATTAATGATGTCTGACAGCTTTAGTCCCTTCGTATTAGCAGAGGCAACCTTAGCTCCATCCACGAATAATGTCATCCTGTTGCTAGCTTCGGAGAAGGAAACTGTTACATGCTTCCACTGTCCACCGATCAGGTTGGAGTTTGCGCCACCTGTAACTAATGCTTCGTTCGGCCAGCCATTTTTAGATATACCTGTTGCAATCATATTACCTGATCCACTACCGTGACGTGGGGTTACGAAAAAATATTTGTTCGTTTCCGGTGTTAACACCGTACCCAAACCGAAAATCCAGCGATTCGTACCATCATTCGTCCAGTTCACGATGGAAGATACGGTAATCTCATTCAGACCTTGTAATAGATCCAGTCCATTGGAGCCCTTAGGAATCTCCACATATCCACTATTCGATGTAGAGCTTCCACCATTGAAGGAAATAAAGCCAACTTCACGATTTGAAATGAATTGTCCATGGTTTGGATTTTTAAATATTCCATCAAATGTGACTTTCTTGTTGGCAACATCCTTCAGTACGAGTTCACCGTTTACTTCTGCCGTCGTTTTCATGTTGTAATGAAGAAGCAGATCATCTTTTAGCAACTTTTCTTGAACGGTAATAGCTGTTAGAGCCACATAATTTCCATCCTCCGTTTGTAGCGTAATGGTTGCTGTACCTTCCCTAACCGCTGTAACGTTACCCGCTGAATTGACAGTCGCTACACCCGAGTCACTAGATGTCCAGGTAACTCTTTTATTGGTTGCATTAGAAGGTGAAATCGTAGCCACTAATGTCTCACTGTCTCCCACTGATAAACGAAGCGTAGATTCATTAAGCGAAACACCTTTAACGGCAATCTGCTCAATAGAGTCATCCTTAGGCAATAAGGTAACGATAAACTCCTTCGTTGCTTGGCTCCCACCTAAAGAAATGATTGCAGTTAACGTCACTTGTTGCTCCATTTCTCGTAAAAACACTTCTCCCGTTGAACTAATCGTACTTTCATCACTGGAAGTCCATGATATCCATGCGCCATATTTATTGGTAGAAGGAAGTTCAAGAGATTCTGTAACGGAAGATATGTCACCTAACGATAGCTCTTTTTTACTTTGTTGTACTTGCTTTTCATCGAGCGATTGTTGAAATACTCCAGCGATATCTTCACCACTTAGTGCCTCTCCGTAAATTCTTAAATCTTGAAAGCTACCGGCAAAAGTAGCATCCGCTAAATAATTGGAGCGACCGATATAAGCTTGCAAATCCGTACCAAAGCTTGCTGTTGTTTTCTCTTTGGCGACGGTGCCTATACTTACTCCGTTAATGTAACCTGTAATAGAGCGTTCTGTAATAACCGTTGTATAGTGAACCCATTGACCTTCATATTGTGACGTAGAAGTGCCTAATATGCCTACCTCAGTCGTCCAAGGCTGATCAACATTATTGCGATCTGTAAATACGGACTTAAAATCACCACTTGGATTCGATGGATTAAACAGCCAGTAATTCGTTGGTAATTTATTTTCAGCTGCTGGCGTACCATAGAATAATGCTGCGTAGTTCCCGCGTCCAGTGTTACTCTTCATCCATACAGAGATCGTTGTGTTTTCTTGATGATCAAACAAACCGGTAGGAAGTTGTACATAGTTCGTATTACTATCGGTCCCTCCCGGTAGAGTAAGACCATCGTCATACGTAATGTTGCCTACAGCCGCCCCATGCTTGCCATTACCTGATGTATCCAATACATCTTCAAGTAATGGATAATGCGCCAACATCGTTGGTGTTAATGTGTCCGCTGAAGCTTGATTGTTAAACGGCATACCCAAACTAAAACAGCTGCTGAAGGTCAAAAGTAAAACCAAAGTTATGTTTGTCATTCGCTTTCGCATAGCATTCTTCCCCTCATTTAATATTCAGAAGCATACAAACCTTAGCTTATCTTTAAAACAAGCCCACCTCACTCAAGGAGCTAGAAGACTACTTTAAAAATGAATACGCTTACATTTATTCTCATATTACGTTCTCTACGATTTCAATTCAATGTACTATCATGTTAATAACGTGGACTTTTTTATTGCAATTTGAAATTTGATGTGGACTGAAGCGTTGTCCCTATACTTCGAAGCACTCGTTTTTATTCCAAAATATACTCTACATTGAAATTAAAGGATTCAACCCCAGATAAACATAATATATATAGTTGGGCGCTTGCCAACTTGATAACGCTCCCAAATACGGATGCGAATAAACCATGAGCGCACCGGATCAAAAAATAAGGAGGATTGCATCTATGCCAAAACGATTTAGAAAAATGCTCGCGTTCCTTTGTTGCTTGGTAATGGTGGCCTCACTAATGCCTACGAGCTATGCTGCCGACAATGACAACATCGAGAGCTCAGCAGAAGCGAATGAAACATCGACTGCCATTTTTGGAACTCCCGAACTCGGGTCAAACGACCCCCTCTGGAGCCAAACCATGGAGCATCACATCAACAAAAGCACGGTACCCACCGACCCCAGACCCCATGCCACGGGTACAGCCAGAATCCTTTGGGATCATGACTACCTGTATGCCCGCGTAGTTGTGAATGACAGTAATCTATATCAGGGAGCTGGGGGTGATCACCGGTACGACAGCCTGGAGTTTTATGTGGGTACCGGAACCGGAGGCTCAAACCAATGGCGCGTCAGCTCGACGGGTGTGTTTTCAGGGCAGGCCGCTCCTGGCAGGGCTGCATGGACCCAGATTACAGAAACAGGATACATTGTGGAAATGAGAATACCCAAAAGAAATTTGACCTTACAGGAGGGAATGCTTACCTTTGAGGTTTATATCAATAACTCGACAGAAAACGGTGCTGACCGCTATGAAGTCGTTTCCTCTTTTGGAATTCCAGACGCAGCTTATACCAGCTCTGATTCATTTACAGACAGCCTGCAGCTCATCTCGGCCAATGAAGTGGACACTAGATTATCAATTACCGCCACTACCGGACCGGGCGGCTCAATCATGTCGAACCCACCCGGCGATGTGCTGAGAGTAGATCGGGGCTCTAACAAAGAAATTACGTTTACCCCCGATTCCGGTAAAGTTGTGGATACTGTAACGGTAGATGGCGAGACCGTGCCACCATCTGCTGGCACTTATACCTTTTCGAATATTGAGGCTAATCATACCATTCATGTGACATTCAAAAATGATCCAGACGCAGGCATACTTCCCTTTATCGTATGGAATGACAACTTCGCCAGTGGCGAGTACACTACGGCTGTTATCATTAATTTAGGCGAAGGGAAGGCGGCGTTAGGCTCCGCGCTTAATCCGGACTTGTTTACCTTATCGGCTAGGAATACGACCCTGAACGGTGAAGCAGTGACCTTTGAAGGACCACGCAAGATCACAAGGGTATACGCTAATGACGAACCGAAGGTACGCGGCTATGTGGGGCAGGTGAACAATTCACCAGATTATCAGGACGGACTGGCGAGTGGCCGTTACATCGTCGTTGAATCTGAGTTTTATTCAGAGAGCGGCGGCAACACAACGCTGGATGGTAGCAGTAACTCGACAAAGCAGGTTTACACCGTTATCCCAAAGGGTGAGATCGTACTGACAGAAGGGAATCCGCTTTCCAACGTAGTTTTTGAACAGGAAAAAGTTGTGAATCCTATCCTCGATAAGTTCGCTACTTTCACGGACAATTCGGTCAATCGTTCGCTCTACCTTCACAAGGGTGAAGACGGTAACGTGATGAAAGGGTTGCCGCTGTATGTGTATACCCATGGCATGTCACGCGGCGGAACAAACGCTGCGACAGACCAAAAAGCGGCCATGAAATCCGCCAACGGCTCGGTCGCTCTAATGAAAAAAATGGAAGTGAATCCCGAAAAATACGCCAGCCATGTACTGAATATTTCCTATAACGGTGTATCTGTTCCTTCAACAGAGAATGTTAAGAAGGTCATAGATGCCCTGATTGCCAGCGGCGAAGTAGACCCTAATCGTGTTTACGCGGCGGGCTTCTCCTGGGGCGGTCAGTATACAAACAACTTAGTTAACAGCTATCCTGGCTTCTTCGCTGCCGCTGCACCTATGGCCCCGGTAAGCGGTTCACCGAACGCTAAGGACAATAACGCTCACAACAACCTGGCCTATTGGATGTTTTTAAATGCTCATAATGTTGGAGGCTACCAGACTAACCTTAATAACTTCATCAATACCAATATGCCAAAAATGGTCAACGCGAGGGCTTCGCGCTTTCAGAGTAATGAGGCTCTTACGTGGCCCTACAATCAGTTTGATCAGCCAAATCTGAGGCCGAATCCTGCCAACACACCTGTTCTGGCTGATTATATAGCGCATGAAGTTGAAGCGGCGGTTCTTTATAACCAGATAACTATGGGAACTTGGACAATAGCTCCCACAGCACAGTCCTCTAACTTGCCGGCTTGGAACAACGATTACACAGATGTCTTGGATTGGATGTTCGCGCAGAGAAAACCGGTCGTGCCCGGTGCGCCCAGCGGATTTAAGGCGACAGTGGCTGACGGACGGGTCACATTGAACTGGACTGCTCCTACTGACAACGGTGGCAGCGTGATATTGGGCTACAAGGTGTGGTATGGCAATGTAACACCGATCGTATTGGATGCGGTGGAGACCAAGTATACCTTCAATAACCTGACAAACGGCGAAAGCTACAGCTTCAAGATTGTTGCGGTGAACGCGAAGGGAGACAGCGCGGGGATCAGTGTGACGGCGACGCCGACAAAGACGACGACTCCTACCGTACCTGATTCTGGTGGTACTACGGGCAACACCGGAAATACAAGCAACAGTGGTAATACACACAACACCAACAACATGGGCACCGGGACAGACACTGGAATGTCGAAATCGACCTACACAGTGAATACTCCGAAGGATAAGCCCGCAATCACAGACAAAAATGGAAACACCACCCTCCCAGGCGGCGGCAAGATTACGACCAAGGGCGGGTCGGAGATCAAGGTACCTGAAGGCACATCGATAGACTCATACGGTAAGGTGACCATTCCGGCGGACAAGAGCGCCCAAGTGACACTCTCTAACAGCAACAGCACAGTGACCATTCCGGGCGGTTCGACGATCGCGAGCGACGGTACGATCACAGTAGGCGGCAAAGGAGCGCACGTGAACTTGCCAAATGGCAATCAAATGCATATCCATGACGGATCGAAAATACGGAGCGACGGTACGGTTGTAGTAGGACCAGAAGGAGCAAGAATCGACTTAAACAACGGCATGTCGCTGAACATCCGTGAGGTTACGGAGCTTGCATTCAATGATGCTACTTCACTGGGCTTCCTCGTGGTATCGGGCAATCCTTTTAGGGATACCAACATGGATGACTGGTTCTACAGTTACGTAAACTCCGTCTACACGTACAACCTTTTCAATGGCACGACGTCTGAGACATTCGCACCGGGCAGCGCTATGACGCGTGCAATGTTCGTGCAGCTACTGGCCAATCTGGAGAACGTAAAACATGCTGAATATACGAATTCCCGCTTTAGGGACGTGACGGACGGACAGTGGTACACGGCGGCAGTCGAGTGGGCGGCAGAAAAAGGCATAGTTAATGGTTTAAGTGAAGATCAGTTTGACCCGGATTCACCGATGACGCGTGAGCAGATGTTAGTGGTACTTACCAACTATATGGAGTACAAGGGCTATGAAATACCTGAAAGCCAATCTAAACCCTTCACAGATGAGAGTGAGATCAGCTCATGGGCGTTAGAGGCCGTTAAGGCGCTACGGGGCACCGGTATTGTATTAGGCAATCCGGATAATTTATTTGCTCCTATAGCCACCGCTACCCGCGCCGAAGTAGCCACTATCTTTGTAAGATTTGTCGAATACCTGAATAATTGAAAGCGCGTACAGGATAAAGCGGACCCTTCCAACTGAACTGAACAATATCTAACCTAAAGTGCCCCCCCTAAAGGACCATTTTAGAAAAAGTCCTTACTTTAACTTCAAGTAAGCAGACTTAACCACTAAGCAATCTAATCAAAAAAACGCCATCACATTTAAGTGGTGGCGTTTCTCTTTGAGTAGAGCTGTCATTGAATTGAATTCATTAATTCGTAGAAATATTGAGGTTCCTGAGTTTTATTAAGGTGATACCATGCTTCTAATGTTTCTGGAGAAAATACATCTAGCTCTCTTAAAACATGAACAGAAAATTCAAGTGGAGCTACTCCGGAAGCGGTGATCAGTTTGCCATCCGTAACAGCAGATTCCAATTGGTAATATTCCTCGCCTGTGTAAGAAGGACAAATCATTTTAAGGTAAGCCAGATCATTGCTTGTATGCGAGCGGGAATCTAACAACCCTGCTTGAGCAAGTCCTATGGTAGCACCGCAAATGCCTCCAACTACAATCCCCTCCTGTAGGCACCTCTCGGCAATTTTTAATATGGGCTTATGTATAGCCTCCGTCCAGGTATTCCCACCAGGTAAAATGAGTGCATCTATGCTTTTAATGTTGCACTCATCTACTTTAATATCAGGTGTTATGTTCAATCCACCCATTGTAGTTACTGGAGTCTTTTCGATCCCAACAGTAACGATTCGTGCTGGAGCTAGCCCCTTTCTAAAGTATCTTCCTGAGTTCAACTCGGCTGTTAAATAACCTATTTCCCAATCGGACATGCTGTCAAAAACATAAAGATATACTGTGTTTTTCATTTTGAATTTCTCCCCTTTTTTTTATCTATCCAGGACTACAATCCATCGGTAATCACTGACTATCTCATTATAAAATAGCTTCACTGACATCCGCTGTCAGTGAAGCTATTAAAGTTGATAATATTCCATTAACTCTGATGCAATAGCAACAAGTCTGTCTTTCACACTCTGGGGCTCGATTATTCGAATGGATTTACCATAGGATAGGAGAAAATAAGGGACAGATCTATGAATCGATTTTTCCTCAAATAAAAAGATAGCTTGATTAGATGTCCGCTCTTTCAGATGATGGCCGAAAAACCAATGCATGCTTAGTTCATCCAACGCCTCCGGCCTGCCTTCGATCGTTAAAGAAATTAACCCTTCCTTATCCACAAGATCTGGTAACAGGTTTTTCATAAAAAAATCACGGCTAGAAAAAGCTTCAGGACGCTTAAAAATGAGTTGAGTACGCTTGATTAGTAAAATTCGATCTACCCGAAAACTTCGTATTTCATTCCTTAGGTGGCAAAATGCAACCGTATACCATTTATTGTTCCAATAAACGATTCCGTAAGGATCTATCCTCCTGTTCTTTGGCTTCTCTTCATGGCTTGTGCGATAATCAATCTCTACAGATAATTCCTTTTCTACAGCATGCTCTAATTCCGCTAATACGAGCTGACTCGAAGGGCTGACCATGCGGTTTATCACTTCAATTCCAGCTACATGTTGGTTTAGTGTTCTCTCCTGCTGCTCATTCGAATACATTTTCAACTTGGCTGTCGCATTCTCTAATGTCTCACTCGATGGATATCCAGCTTCTTTTGCAAAAACAGCAGCATGCAGCAGTGTCTTTTTTTCTTCCATATCAAATAGCAGAGGCGCTCTGATAAAATGATGCAACAGGCTATATCCACCATGATGACCTGCGTCGGATATGATAGGCACTCCACTAGAACATAGTGCATCAATGTACCGATAAACGGTTCTTATATTGACTTCTAACTTTTCGGATATTTGTTTTGCAGTTAACTTCTCTCCCGAATTCAACATCCATAGAATGGTTAACATATTATCATTTTTTGGCATAAAACAACCCTCCCCATATCATCATAATAGAAATTCCACATGCGTCAATTGCTTACATTCGTTAGTAGCCACAGAGAAACAAATTTTCCTTCTGTGACATCAGAAACAATGGATTCCAACAAAAAAACGGCATCTCTGCCGTTTTTCGTTAAACTCTTATGGAGCCTAGGGGGATCGAACCCCTGACCTTATCGCTACCAGTGGAGAGCTACACCACAATTGTAACTTAAGTAAATAATATTAACGCGGTCTATTGGGCTGTATTATACTCGCTCACTTCAAAGTTGCTGATCTACGAAGCATTTCATTGAAAAACGCCATCACATTTACGCTACGGCGTTTCTCTTTGAATGGAGCCAAGGGAGATTGAACCCTTGACCTCATTGCTGCCAGTGATGTGCTATGCCAGCACCACCTGAATCATCTCAGTCAAAGAAGGGAGATTGGTTAGCCAATCTACAAGCCAGATAGTTGTCTATATACCGGTTCAAAAAAATACCGACAACTCCGAGCAACCACTTCTGGTTTAATACGGCCAAGCATTGCTCCACCATGAGAATCTTTATAGTAAGCTAACCGATCTCTCGGACTTCCCATACTCGCAAGTGTTAAAATTAAATCTTGATGTTTTTCAACTAGTTCCCGTAATCCCCCATCGGGATGTAACTCAAATGCATGTTGAATTATAGAACTTATTTTCTGTGAACAGGAGTCACCGCTTCGCGGACCTCCAAACCACTCCACTTCACACCAATCAGGGATTTGTAGTAAGTCTTCTTTCAAATGCTTTCGTATTTGGTGTAGGAACCCAGGTAATTTTCGAAAAACTGGCTCAGAGCCAAATGAATGCTCCCAATCAGCTAAAAACCACGCTTCCACCTCTGGTGACTCCAATAAATAATAAAAAGGGACTGCCCTTCCCAATCTCTTCTCAATTTTTTTAGAAAGCTCCGTTGTTTTCTTCTCCCATGTTTCTACAGTCTCAAATTCGCAATCAGCATCATCAATGAGCAAAATCGCATCACAGGTATCTTTACTGAAACTATGTGGAAAATTCTCAAGAATATCGAGCATATCTTCGCGTAAACGCTTGCCTGTGGTGCCGGATATTGATTGACGTTGCGGTTCATTATTAACTTCAATTTCGTCAGATCTTTTTGGGCGGGGTTTTCTTGGTTTTCTAGCATCTCTTGCAGGATAGTCCCGTTGCCAAACAACATTTGAATTGATTTGTTTTAAAAAAAGGGACATACCCCTAATTTCAGTTTTGCCTGGATTACAAAAGTAACGAACCGTTTTCACCAAGGCCATCCCCCTAGCCGAGGTTCACCAATTCTATAAAGGTCTCCCAACTGCCAACCTTCACTCAACTGATCTTGAATTTGTTCTGGTAGTACCTTACTCAAGCTGTTATCTACATTCTGTTGAAAAACAAACAAACTCAATCGGCTAGACTCAAAAGCAGGAGATAACCCGTCTAATAATTCAGATGAATGAGTACTTACGAACAATTGCTCTGTTGATTCAGCACGACTAATCCATGTAGACAATGGCTTAAGCCAAGCTGGATGCAAATTCAATTCTGGCTCGTCTAAACTAAGCAACTTATATCGCTCAGGCGTCCACAGTAATAATGCAAAAATCATTATTTTAATTGTACCATCCGACATCTCAGAAAGCCGATACCTCGCTCCGTCTATGGTCAGCCAGAGTTGAAGATATTGACCCACAGTTTCGAATTCAATTGATTCCAGATGGTCAACAACCTCATATATTCGCTCCATGTAGTCTTTCAAGAAGCCAAATTCCTCTTCTAAATGATAAAGAACATTAACAAAATTACTTGCGTCACCATCTAAAAAACGCGCTCCGCCTAATATGACAGGCATTTTAACTTTTCTAAGGTCAAAATCTGTACTTGAATATGAAAAAAAATTCCCAAAAAAATGCCGAACCTGCTCAGCTGGCTTTCTAAAATTAGCATAATACTCTTTATAGAACACCTTGTCTGCTAACAGCTCTTCAATTTGATTAAGAAAAGTATCCTGATTACTAATTTCTATCTTGATTCTTTTAGCTTTGTTGGAAAGATCACGCTCACGAGCAGATACCCAGCCTTGACCTGGAGTTTGTTCATGAAATGTGACAAAATTATAAGGCAGAGCTTTTCCAGCCTTCGCTTCTGCATGTTGGAGCTGTTCAAAAGAAATTCGGAATCCATCCGGCGCATGCTGATCAGATTCAGGAATCAAGAAATGCATACGATAAACAAAAGGTTTTGTAGACTCGTCAACGCTAATTTGCCAAGACATTTTAATCTCACCTGGTCTATCTTGTCTACGATCGTATATAGCCCCCCATCCACGATTCTGTAACTCATTTAAAAATGCTGATTTCTGAGCTGCACTTGAGGTTTTCCGATTAGAAATCGTGTTAGAGATAAAATGAATAGCATCAATAAAATTGCTCTTACCAGCATTGTTAGGCCCAATAATGATATTCACACGACTAAATTCTGTTTTATCAATATTCAGATTTTTATATTTATCAACAGAAAATGAATGAATCATATCAATACTCCTTAGTGTAACACGTATTTTCAAAATTTCTTGACTTATGGTTTGTAACTCCACACAACAAACAAGTTGCATTATCATTTTCTACATAATTTATTTTTTTCCTGCTCTTCCATATAAAAAAACGGCATCTCTGCCGTTTCATCGTAGTTATTTGGTGGAGCCTAGGGGGATCGAACCCCTGACCTCATCGCTGCCAGCGATGCGCTCTCCCAGCTGAGCTAAGGCCCCAGGATATGAAGTTATATTTTGTCCAGCACTGTTAAAAGATCCATTTTTACAGGCGACTTCTATATCATATAAAATCCCTTCTGGACTGTCAATACCCTTTTGCAACGCCGAAATCTATGGAGAAGAACATTCATGTTACGGGCACATACGGCACATACCAGATGCAGCTCCGGATTGCTCTTCTCCTTTTCCCCCACTATACTACTCCTCCAGATCTTCTTTGGACAGCAGCGATTTCAGCTCTTTCATGAACATATTGATGTCTTTGAACTGGCGATATACAGAAGCAAAACGTACGTACGCCACCTCATCCACCGGAAACAGCTGCTCCATTAACAATTCACCAATCTGACGGCTCTCTACCTCCGCTTCGGCTGTGTTACGCAGTGACTTCTCCACTTCAGATACCATCATCTCCAGCGTTTCTACGGAGACAGGACGTTTCTCACAGGCACGAATCAAACCACGGAGAATTTTGTCACGACTGAATTCTTCCCGGCTGCCGTCTTTCTTAATGACGATCAACGGTGTTTCTTCAATCATTTCAAAGGTTGTGAACCTTCTCGCGCACTGCTCGCATTCGCGGCGGCGGCGGATGGATTTGGATTCATTGGCTGGTCTGGAGTCCAACACTTTGGTACCTAAATAACCACAATAAGGACATTTCAACTAAGATCACTTCCCACTTTTACTTTTTACCATATATTCCCTGAGCATATCTTGTAATGAAAATCGTATTGGCGACACATAATACTTTTACCAACCGCGAGGAGGTGAACAGCAATGGCTCAAACCAACAGCAGCAACAACTTGGTCGTAACTAAAGCTTCCGCAGCTCTGGAGCAAATGAAATATGAAGTCGCTCAAGAACTCGGAATCAGCATTCCACAAGATGGATACCAAGGTAACATGACTTCTTACGAGAACGGTTCGATCGGTGGATACATCACGAAGCGTCTGGTAACAATTGCAGAACAGCAATTGGCAGGTCAATACCAATAATTATCTGCATCGTATTACGTTACACAGAGGAGCATGGGGCGGCCGGTACACTACCGGTCTGCTCCGTGCTTTTCTTATCTCTTTCCCGGCCATCGCTCTAGAAGTTATCGTAGATCTTCACATACTGATTATAATAGTAAATAACCCGTTGTACATAGTGGCGTGTTTCACCAAAAGGAATATCCTTTACCGTTTCAAGTGTGCCATCCCATACACCATTTTTCAACCAGCTGCTGACCTTCCCCGGTCCTGCATTATACGCGGCAATCATCACAATTTCGTTGCCGCCGAACTGATCCGACAGATTCCGTAAATACCATGTTCCCAATTGAATATTTCGCCCTGGTTCATGTTTCAATTCCTCCAGGGAAGTATCAGGAATCTTGGCTTGCTCCAAAATCCAATTTGCCGTATCTGGCATGAGTTGCATGAGTCCGATCGCACCACGCTTGGATTCCTTGCTCGTCTTGAAATTAGTCTCTACCCTGATAATCGAAGCGATTAGAAACGGATCAACCTCATAGCTCTGAGATTGGGCCCGAATTTCTTCCTTATATTCAATTGGGTAAAACCATGTCATCCAGTTGCTGTTTAGAAATAACACAAGTACAAAGGAAACAAACATAATCAACAATACACGCTTTTTACGCAATATTTTCATAACAAGCCCTTATGCGTTAAAAAAGATTGCAATTGCTGCTCCGTCTGCGTCCATGAACCGCTGTTATCAATGACGATATCTGCCCGCTCTTTTTTGCGTTCGATATCCATCTGTGCCGCGATGCGCGCTTCCGCATCAGCCCGGTTCATCTGATCCCGACTCATCAGCCGTTCCAGTTGTACTGCTCTCGGGACATACACAACCATAATTTCCGCAAAACCATCCTCAAGGCCCGACTCGTACAACAATGGAATATCCGATACCACCAGCTTGTCCGGATGGTTTAATTCATATGCAGTTGCCCTGTCACGCATCTCCTTACGTATGGCCGGATGAGTGATGGCCTCAAGCGCTTTACGTTCCTCTGGATGGTGAAAAACAATACTTCCCAACTTTTTCCGATCCAGCGTTCCGTCCTCATTCAGTATCGCTTGTCCAAACCGCTGAACAGCAGCAGCCAAAACGGGATGCCCAGGCAACATGACTTCCCGGGCAATAACATCTGCATCGATGAGCAGCGCTCCCTTACTGGCCAGATAGGCGGAAACACTGCTTTTGCCTGTTGCGATTCCGCCCGTTAAGCCTATATTCATCGTCTCACCTCATAACACTTAATTACTCCTCAAAACAACTTGAATATCCCCATAATCATTAACATCAGAGCTGGCAGAATCGAAAGTTTCTGCATCCAGCGCTGTGCTGCAAACCGTAATCCAACCTTCATACCAACGGACAGAAAGGCTCCGCTGAACAATGCAATCACCAATGCCGTCCACAGCGTAGGGAAGCCAAGCAACGCCGCACCCAGCCCTGCTCCGAAAGCGTCGAGTGACAATGCAATCCCCAGCCACATCGCCTCTTGAGCCGAGATACTGCCTGAATTATCCATGTCCGCTTTGGACGGACTACGCAGAATTTGAATGACCACGCCAAGCTTGCGCAGTTCAAGTGTAAATACCATGCGCTCCACCGATCCATCCGTTGGTGAAGGTTGCACTTCCAGGACCATAAATTGATTCCTGCCTCCAGATGTCGGACTCGGATCTGTGGTCCTTCTTCCTTCTACCAGCTTTTCCTGCGACACTCCACTCTCTGCTTCCTCACGTTCTTTACCCCGCCCTAGAATCAGTTGCAAGAGCGACCACGCACCAATCACAATCAGAATGACAGCTCCCACTATCGAAGCCACACCTGGCGACACGACATGAGATAACAACACCCCAACCTGCATAGACAATGCGATAACCAATCCCGAACAAAGTGAAATAATAGCAATGGATAAGAGCGGAATCTTGGTCCTCCGAAGTCCATATGTAATTCCAACTCCGAAACCATCTAAACTCACTGCAAAAGCAAGCGCCAGTAATGAAATAAAATGATGCAGCACCCCGTATTCCTCCCCTGTGCGGTACGTGCCAACTGATGATGCCAGTATGGGTATATGCCCGCTTATTTCTGCCATATCAGTATATGGAGGGAGGAATCCAAGGGTGCTATGATTTCATCATTTCATTAATTCAGTTCAGGTTAGAGAGATCAAGTCGCTGACAATTCGGGCAAAAATGCGTCCCGCGTCCGCCAACGACACTTTTTTCAATCAATGTGCCACATGTATGGCACGGCTCCGCTTTACGGCCATAAATTTTCAGCTGATGCTGGAACATGCCCATCTCGCCTTGTCCATTGACATATGACTTGATCGAGGAACCTCCAGCATTCACCGCATCCTGCAACGTAGCCACAATGGCTTCATGCAGCACCTCCAGCTGTGCCTCAGTCAGCGTCTTGGCTATCGTCTCGGGATGTATACCTGCACGGAAGAGTGCCTCGTCCACATAAATATTCCCGATCCCGACCACATATGCCTGATTGAGCAAAACGGCTTTGATTTTGGTGGTACGTTTCCCCACTGCTTCAGCGAACGCATTCACGGTAAAAGCTTCATCCAGCGGTTCCAATCCAAGCTTCATGAGCGGTTTCGAAACCAGTTCTTCGCCTGCACTGAACAGATGCATCGTTCCAAACTGGCGAACATCCTTGTATCGCAATTCCGTACCATCATTGAAGTGGAAGATGACATGAGTATGTTTCTCTACCTCTTCATTCTGATGGTACACCCCGTAACGTCCCTCCATCCGCAGATGGGAGACCAGCACAAGCCCGTCCAGCAAAATACGTAAAAACTTGCCCCGGCGCTCAACACCAATCACGGTATGTCCTGCCAGTTCCAGTGCAAATGCTTCTATATCATCAGGCCGCTGAATAATCCGCGGCAAATTAACGGTAACATAATCAATGGTTTTGCCTACAATAAGTTGATTCAATGTTCTTTTGACTGTTTCGACTTCCGGTAGTTCCGGCATGATGTTCTCACCTCCCTTATATTATAACGGAAGATGACACTCAGCGGGACCCTTTCTTATCTATTTTGCTTCATACCAGTTCTCACCAAAGCTAACTTCAGCTTTTAGCGGCACCGACAGCGAAAGCGCCTTTTCCATGACTGAAGGTACAAGCTCCTTCATCAGTTCCAGTTCATCTGCCGGCACTTCAAACACGAGCTCATCGTGTACCTGAAGCAGCATACGGCTCTGAAGATTGCGTTCCCGCAGCGCCTCATCCATCTGTACCATCGCCAGCTTAATGATATCAGCCGCAGTACCTTGAATGGGTGTATTCATCGCCGTACGTTCCGCGAAGGAACGCAGATTGAAATTGCTTGCGTTGATTTCGGGAAGATAACGACGTCGTTCCAGCAATGTTTTCACATAACCGTCCTGCCGTGCTTCCTTCACGATATCATCCATATAACGACGCACACCCTGGAATACTTCGAAGTATTGATCAATGAACTGTGCCGCTTCTTTCCGTGTAATGTGCAAATTTTGAGAAAGGCCATAATCACTGATCCCGTATACGATTCCGAAGTTAACCGCCTTGGCAGAACGACGCATATCACTGTCCACATCCTCAGGCTTGACACCAAATACATCGGATGCTGTTTTCGTATGGATATCCATATCTTGCACAAAAGCTTCTTTCAACCGCTCATCATCTGAAATGTGTGCCAGTACACGCAGCTCAATCTGGGAGTAGTCGGCTGCGAGTATAGACCAGCCCGGCTCGGACGGTACAAAGACCTTCCGAATTTTGCGTCCTTCCTCCATACGGATCGGAATGTTTTGCAAGTTCGGGAACTGGCTGCTCAACCGTCCTGTCGCTGCAATGGTTTGACGATAGAAGGTATGCACCTTACCATCCCGACTCGATATCTCTTTAAGCAAACCTTCCACATACGTAGATTGCAGCTTGGCAAGCTGGCGATATTGCAAAATATGCTGTACCACATCGTTGTAAGGAGCCAGCTTCTCAAGCACCTCCGCATCGGTGGAGTAGCCTGTTTTTGTTTTCTTCACGACAGGCAGGCCCAACTTGTCAAACAATATCTCGCCGAGTTGTCTTGGTGAATTCAGATTAAACTCCGTACCGGACAACTTGTAGATTTCTGCCATCAGTTTGCCGATCTGTCCTTCAAACTCACTACCAAGCGCTTGCAAGTCTTCTGTGTTCGCCTTGATGCCCTGCTTCTCCATGTCAGCAAGAATACGGGATAATGGCATCTCGAGCTCATGGAACAGCGAATTCATCTCATCGCTCTCCAGCGCTTGTTCCTGAAGCGGGATAATCGCGGCCAGCGCAGCGGCTTTCCGGCACAAAAAATCGCTCAGAACATCCGCATCAGGCACTCTATATTTAGCGCCTTTACCCAGAACGGTATCGTCCTCAACCAGCGAAGGCAGCCCATACTTGGACGTCAGCCCGCTAATCGTCTGATTCGACTCGGTCGGGTCAAGCAAATAGGCAGCCAGTTGCACATCAAATGCTGCACCGGCGAATTCAATACCATGTGCATGCAAAGCCAAATCCACGCGATGCAGATCATAGCCGCGCTTCGGCTGGTCGGCACTTGCAAGCCATTCTCGTACAGGAGCCGCCGCATCGGACTGTAACAATTCCGGAGATATGAACGTATACTTCTCCCCAGAACCAACTGCAACACCGATTAGCTTCGCCTGATGCGGGTTATCACCATGGGTTTCCACATGAAGCACGTCAATTGAGACCAGCACATTAATCAGTTCCCCAAGGTTTTCTTCTGTTGCAATGGCAGATTCCACTTTTGCAGCCGGAACAGCCTCTTGCTCGGAAGCAATGCTTCCGCTAAAGGACAAACGCTCCAGCAAAGACTTAAACTCCAGCTTGGCGAGTGCCGGTCCCGCACTCGCTTCCTTCAACCCGTCAAACTGCATATCTTCCCACGTCTGCTCCAGTGGAACCTCGCGGTGAATGGTAGCAAGCTGTTTACTCATTCTCGCATCCTCGGCGTGAGCTTCAATCTTTTCCTTCATCTTGCCCTTCAGTTCACCCGTGCCGTTCAGCACCTCTTCCACCGATCCGAACTGATGCAGCAGCTTCAGCGCAGTTTTCTCCCCGACACCCGGAATACCCGGAATATTATCGGAAGCATCCCCCATCAGACCCTTCAGATCAATAATCTGTAACGGCGTCAGACCGTAACGTTCCTTAATCTGAGCAGGATCATACAGCTCGATCTCCGTAACGCCTTTGCGCGTCAAGCCAATATGTACGTGGTCAGAAGCGAGCTGCAGCATATCTTTATCACCTGATACCACCAGCACCTGTCTGCCCGCTTCATCCGCACGTTTGGTCAGCGTCCCGATAATATCATCTGCCTCATAACCAGCCAGTTCAAATTGCGCAATCCCGAGTCCTTGCAACAGTTCTTTGAGCAACGGAAATTGCTCGGACAACTCCGATGGTGTTTTCTCACGACCGCCTTTATAATCTTGATACCCTTCGTGGCGGAAGGTGATCTTGCCCGCATCAAATGCTACCATCACATGTGTAGGCTTGTGTTCTTCCAGCAAGCGCAGCAGCATCGTCGTAAAGCCGTATACCGCGTTTGTATGCAGACCTTTCGAATTGGTCAGGGGAGGCATTGCAAAAAACGCCCGATAAATAATGCTATTTCCATCTATGAGAATAAACTTGTCCATTCCAGCACCTCGCGTATCATATGGTCAGACTTGCACTTACATACCTACTCTCATGATACCATACCTGCCAACTACAACAAAAAAACTTCATAACCCTTTTCCCCACTTTTGTTCCGCAAAAAAAAGAACCTCCTTCCCAGTCAGCCTGTGCACAGGCCAGCGGGAAGAAAGTTCCTCATTTCGATCATCAACTCTTATCTTGTATGTGCATGTTTCATCGCTTGTGCAGCAGAGCCTGCCCCAGATTACTTATTGGTTCAGGTCCGGACGTTGACCCGTAACCAGATACACTGTGCTCTCACCAATGTTGGTCGCATGGTCACCGATACGTTCAATATAACGTCCAACCATCAACAGCAACATGGCTTGTGATGCATTCGCTGGATGATCGGTCATTAACGTATAAAGATCTCGGATCATGTTGCTATACAGCTGATCCACCTGATCATCCGTTTGTGCCATTTTATAGGCCAGATCCGTATTTTCCTTCAGATAGGACTCAATGGATTCATCAATCATAGATTTCACCACTTCCGCCATACGTGGGATATCCACCAGCGGCTTAATCAGCTCCTGTCCTTCCATACGAATGGTCACCTTAGCCACATCAAGAGCCAGATCACCCATACGCTCCAAGTCACTGGAGATTTTAAAGGCCACAATAATGCGTCTTAAATCCTTGGCTACGGGCTGCTGTGTAATAATCAGCTTGGAACCCAGCTCCATGATTTTGTCCTCAAGAGCATTGAGATTCGCATCATTCTTAATAATGACCTGAGCTTTCTCCACATCCAATGTCTGCAAACTCTTAATAGCACCGTCCAGGGCATTCCCTACATGTTCCCCCATTTGTTTAAGTAGGGTGCGAAGTTCTTCCAGCTCCTGATCAAACTCTTTTCTGCGAATCATAAGTTTCATGTCCTCCTTCTCTATCATCTCTGGGTAACCCGGGATCGTTCTTATTCAGCTCGCCTTAACCAAACCTGCCGGATATATAGTCCTCGGTCCGGGAATCTTGCGGTGTGGAGAATAACGTCTCCGTATCAGCTGCCTCCACCACTTCACCATTCAGGAAAAACACGGTGCGTCCAGATACCCGCGCTGCCTGGTGCATGTTATGTGTAACCATGACGATGGTATATTTATGATGCAACTCTTTGACCAATTCCTCAATTTTTAGCGTAGAGATCGGGTCGAGTGCCGAGGTTGCTTCGTCCATCAGCAACACATCCGGCTGTACAGCCAGTGCACGTGCGATGCATAGACGTTGTTGCTGTCCGCCAGACAGACTTAATGCCGATTTTTTCAGTACATCCTTCACTTCATCCCACAGTGCCGCGTGAACCAGACTTTGCTCAACGAGCTGATCCAGCTCTGCCTTTTGGCTTACACCGTGCAGACGCGGTCCGTACGCTACGTTATCATAAATGGATTTTGGAAAAGGATTCGGTTGTTGAAATACCATACCTACCCGTTTCCGTAACGTCTCCACTTCAATCTCGTTACTGTAAATATCCGAACCGTTCAACATAACTTGTCCTTCCACACGAACACCCGGAATCATGTCATTCATCCGGTTCAATGTGCGGAGTAATGTCGATTTACCGCAGCCTGATGGTCCAATAAACGCCGTAACCGTCTTTTCCGGCAGGTCCATCGATATATTTTTAAGCGCATGATGCGTATCGTAGTATAAATTAAGTCCATCAATATGAATGAGGTCTTTCATGGATGCTCACTTCTCCTTCGCTGCAGGGATCATCGGTTGCCCTTTACGTTGAGACCAACGCCAATATTCTCTACCCATCAGCACGGTCATCTTTAATATCCTACCGTAACATTGTAAAAACAGTACCACCTTCATGTTAACGGAATGTAAAAACACCTGAAGAAGACCTGGGTCGTAATATCGAAGTCCCAGATCTCTCTTTTTCTTTTCACAATTTCCGTTATACTGTGCCTCGATTGTGCTTTCGTTCATAGCTCAGGATGAACTACAATCATAGCCTTTAGCTTCAACTGGATATTCTCCGCAACCCTACCCGCTTCTCCACCTTCGGTAGCAATGGTTTCAACAATGCATGACAAGGCTTTTACTGCACGATTCAACTTTCCGAATGCCTCTGCCCCTTCCTTCACATACACCGCACTCTCATCAATCTCCTTCCCACTTGCCTGAATGAGAGATACCGTCTGCTGGGTTAAACGTTCAATGTCCTGAAGCAATATGGTCATGTTGCCTGCAACTTCTCGTGTCTGCTTGGCAAGGGCGCGGATCTCTCCAGCCACGATCTGGAACCCTCTACCGTATTCTCCGGCATGAGCTGCCTCAATAGATGCATTTAATGCCAAAAGTCCGCTCTGATCCGCCAACGTTCGAATGGAACGTGCCATCCCTGCACCTGTTTTGATAGATTCGAGCATCTGACTGGCGTGTTTGCCCTGATCTCCCATATGCTCATGAACCTGAAGGTAGGAAGACTCAACTTGACGCAGACGTCTTTCCCCATCATTAGATAAGTGGATAACTTGCCCTGCTTCCCGTACGGTCTGATTCGCCGCTTGAACCAGTTTGGTTACGCCCTCATGAATACGTGAAATTTCCTGTCCACTCTCCGTCACAGTGCATATACGATCTGCGGTTGCTGCCTGCTGCAGCTTACGGGAAAGCGACATCACATCACGTATTGTGAGCACACCAAGCAGGCGTTCCTGCTCCGTTACGAGCAGGCAGTCATAGAAGTGATCCTCATCCCGCCGAAGCGCAACATCAATAATGGCGGCTGGTTCCATATGTATATCTACAATAACCGGTGACGTGTTAGCTGCTTTCACAACCGGTTTACGATAAAATAAGTCCGCGGCGAACCTTCCGTTCAGTAAACGATATAAGGTCTCACGCATCAATAGTCCCGTCGGTTTCATGTGGTCATCACAGAGCACAACACACGGGTGTTCTAGCCCATCACTCAGCATAGCTGCTGCTTCTCCGCAGGTAGTATCTCCCTTTGCTACGGGCACCTGACGGAAATATTCGTACAATGATACGGCATGCTCATTCTGAATTTCACTCACTGATTCATCCGGTTCCAAGTCAGGTATAACAGATGATTCTTCCTCTTTTTGTAAATCAGCATTTAAATTCTCAGGTCTAGCTTCTAACAAAGCGGGCATATTTACACATTCTCCTTTACGTGTTAGATCCGCCCTAAGGTGGGATTATAGGTACAAAGTATCACTTGGATAAATTCATCCTACTCCCCATAAATGAAGAAAAATCTTCCTTTGTGTAAAATATACGTAAAAATAAAACTCCCCGATCATTTAGCTAGAATGATGGGGAGTTTTTCTTTTGACAACCAATTTATAACCTACACCACGGATGGAATCGATATGAACGGATTCAGGATCAAGCTCCAGCTTTTTGCGTAATGAACTGACGTGTACATCTACGGTTCGCTGGCCTCCGATATAATCGAAACCCCAGACCGCATTCATCAGGTCATCCCGAGTCAGCACAACTCCGGGTTTTTTAGCGAGATATAACAGGACTTCGAACTCCTTCGGACGCAGGCTGATCGATTGTCCACCTAAAGTCACTTCATACTTCAAGGGATAAATTTCAAGTTCACCAAGAATAATACGTGAGCCGTCTTTATCTTCAAGCTGCGGTAGATCATCGCCATTCGAGTAACGTCTGAGTACCGCATCTACCCGTGCCAAGAGCTCGGATACACCAAAAGGTTTCGTGATATAATCATCCGCACCCGATTTCAGGCCTTGCACAACCTCGGCTTCACCATTCTTCGCCGTAAGGATAATGACAGGTGTACTTACCCCTTGAATGCGCAGTTTGTTCAGAATATCCAGACCATTCATGCCTGGTAGCATCAAGTCCAGTAAGATCAAATCGAAATCCTGGGACAAGGCCCGGTCATATCCTGCTGATCCATGGTCCTCTGCCGTTACGTCGTACCCTTCCTGTGTAAGGTTATACGTAAGTAATCTCGATAATGTCGGTTCATCTTCAATAACCAGCAAACGCTGTGCCATGATACCCCTTCTCTCTTCATAGGTTGTCTGTTGCCACAACACTTTTTCTATCATAGCACTAATTTGTTAACGCTGTGTAAAGCAACTGACTCATTTTACATTTTGCTTCTATACGCCTACATTTACATTTGAAGTAAACTATACTTCTTCTTCCTGGATCAATGGCAGGATAACACGGAAGGTGCTCCCCATCCCCAGTTCACTATCAACCGACAGTTTGCCGTGATGCAGCTCCACCAAGTGTTTAACAATTGAGAGTCCAAGCCCTGTTCCACCGGAATTACGTGATCTGCCTTTGTCCACACGGTAAAAACGTTCAAAGATTCGCGGCAAATCCTTCTTGGGTATGCCGATTCCTGTATCAGACACCGAGAAAATAACCTGTTCTTCCTCACTCGTCTGATCCATCTTCACTTGGAGTTTCACTCTTCCACCCTCAGGCGTATAGTTAATGCCATTGGATAAAAGATTAATGAAAATCTGCTTCATTTTATCCTCATCCGCTTCGATATACAATTCCTCAGGTACATTCATTTCCAGACGAATCTGCTTTTTCTCCGCAACCTTGGACAAGGTTCCCAGCACCATCTCGAAGAAGGAGTGCACATGTACAGGAGAGCATTCCAGAGGTGCACGTTTGGATTCAATCTTGGATAACTCCAGAATATCTCCAATTAACCGATTTAGTCTGTCACCTTCATCATAGATAATCTGCAGGAAAGAACGTTCCGTTTCCTTATCCTGCACACCGCCGCTGAGCAAGGTTTCTGCGAACCCCTTAACCGCTGCCACAGGTGTTTTGAGTTCATGAGAGACATTGGCAACGAACTCACTGCGCATGGATTCCAAGCGACGAATCGCGGTTACATCCTGCAAAAGGAATAACATCCCCCGATATCCGCCATTGTCTTCCGACATCGGTACGCCATCAAGTCGAATCAGCCGTTCTTCCGGGTTAAATACACTTACTTCTTCGTGCATACGTTCCTGTAAAGCCACACTCTCTTCAATCGTGCGTGTCAGCTCATAATGACGCTTCAGTTCAGTATAAGGTTTGCCTGTAACTTTCGTGGCCTGGATGCCAAGTATACGCTCTGCTTCCCGATTGACCAGTGCAATCGATTGCGTCGCATCAATCATGACGATCCCGCCCGTCATATTCGCCAAGACACTTTGAAGCAGTGCTTCATTGTCTCGAATGGTTTTGAGCTGGGACTGCAAACTGTCCGCCATTCCGTTAATCGCAAGACCCAACTGGCCAATCTCGTCCCTGCGTGTAACTTTTACTCTGGCATCGTACTCCAGCTTTGTAATTCGGTGTGCAACTTTGGTGATATGCTCAATTGGCGACGTTAACCCTCTGGCTACACGATAACTGACAAATGCCACAATCAGAAAGAGTAATCCCAGCGCGGCAAACATAATCATCCATCCGCGTTGAAGCCCCTGATCCACCGCTTGCAAACTCATCGATAAGCGAATATAACCGTCGAATTTGCCGCTTGGCATCTCAATCATGTCACTTTGTTCCGAATTCACAGGCAGTGCCACATACAGCATGTCTTGTCCTAATGTCTCACTATATCGAATCGACTGTCCAAAAGTCCCTTGGGTAGCCGTCCGGATCTCTTCCCGATTCAGGTGATTATCCATCGTTGCAGGATCGCTCTCCGAATCCCCGATGACAATTCCGTCTTTATTAATAAAGGTCACCCGTGAGTCTGTCAGACGATCCAGTTCCAGCGCCCGATCCGAGTAATACTTCCGTGTCTCTGCTGATGTCGGATTCGAAGCATCATGAAACGGGAACGTTGCTTTTAGCAAATTAATCTCGCGCACCATCGTTTGTTCCAATGCGGCGATGTGAGTGGTCTTGAAAACTCTGCCCATCGTATATCCGGCTACAATGACGGAAATGCCAATGAGCACCATCATAATCAGTGCCAGGCGAATGCGAAACGGTCTCATTGATCTCTTCCTTCTGGTATATTTTAATCCGTTGAACAAGAAAATTACATAACCACTTCGATGACCGAATAACCTTCCAATCACTGCTCGGTGCGGTCACCGGGTGTAGTTGGCTGTGAAATGACAAGAAATTCTATATCTGCCGCATTTCGATTTTGCATCTAATGGGGGCACCCGGTGGAATCCCAATACCTTCGCGTGCTTCCAATATTACGATTTCTCCATCAAGCTCCATATATGCCTCACCGCTAAGAACAAAAAATAACTGACGGCTCTAAGTATGTAAATGTCTTGTTTAAGTCGTACCTGCGGGCATTCGCTCATGTTTCATATGAGTGACCCCCGAATATATTATCCGGTCTATCATATCACATATGGTCAGATATCTTGCCTTGTAAATTAGCAAAGAGCACAGCTTCTTCTATTCCTCACTTCATCCACCCAGGGTCACACCTTGTATAAAATATCATAGATAGATCAGCGCAGATACAAATTTTTGTAAATCGTTTCTTACAATACAGCTGACACTCCCCAAACTTCCCTCTTCTTTACAGAAAAATAGAAAGCAAAAAACGGAACGCTACGATCCTGTAAGCGTCCCGTTTCTGAAATACCTGCATACATCTGCCCGTTCATCAACTTCATTTCTACGGACTATAACTTAACCGTTAACAACCTCGCCGCCGTTCACATGTATAACCTGTCCACTTACATAAGAGGAGTCATCGGAAGCAAGATACACATAAGCTGGTGCCAATTCATCCGGCTGTCCTGGACGTTTCATCGGCTGCGTTGCTCCGAATTCACTTACTTTCTTCTCATCGAATGTCGAAGGAATGAGTGGTGTCCAGATCGGACCAGGGGCTACGGCGTTCACACGAATCCCTTTTTCAATCAGATTCATCGATAACGAGCGGGTAAATGACGTAATGGCCCCCTTGGTAGAGGAATAATCCAGCAGTGTTGGGCTTCCTCGATAAGCAGTAATCGATGTCGTATTAATGATTGTACTTCCTTGTTTCAGATGTGGCATCGCAGCCTGTGTAACATAAAACATACCGAAGATGTTGGTGCGGAACGTTTTCTCCAGTTGCTTTGGCGTAATGTCCTCCAGATTCTGCTGCGGATGCTGTTCGGCCGCATTGTTAACCACAATATCAAGTTGTCCGAGCTCATTCACCGTCTGCTGAACACTTTTCTTCGCGAAATTCACATCACCGATGTCACCCGCAATGAGGATACACTTGCGTCCCTCCTGTTCCACCTGACGTTTCGTTTCCTTCGCATCCTCATGCTCGCTCAAATATACAATCGCCACATCGACGCCTTCCTTCGCATATGTCACGGCAACAGCCCGTCCAATGCCGCTGTCCCCTCCAGTGATCAGAGCCACCTTACCCATTAGTTTACCAGCCGCCTTGTACTCGGGTTTCTCAAATTCCGGTTTTGGGGTCATCTCGGACTCGATCCCTGGACGCTGATCCTGATGCTGTGCAGGCATCGTTTTTTGATTTTGCTGGGTAGTGCTAGACATTTTACATTCTCCTTTCAAAATGAACATGCTGGAATGAAAAAGACTCGGACACCAACAACAGGTTTCCTTGTCTTTCGTTCTTCATAAGTTTCACTCTGTAGGATGGCATGAACCGACCAGATTATTCTTCTGCAGCTCAGGAGCAGCGCTTGTTCCATAAGCTGCTTCTACTCGTTATTTACCACTTTTATGGAAAATAAATCAGCAGAATCTAAACATCGGCATGTCAGGAATGTTTATTTTTTTTGATTCCACCTTTTTCATGATTCAAAGTGATTCCTAAGTAGCTGGGGCTGATGTACAATGGAAAATATACAGGTATAAACATAATTTAATTGACATGGAGATCTGAACATGGAATCGCATATTAATTCATACATTACACTTGTGACCACTTCAGCGGTACTGAACTTGTTTCTGTGTATGTATACGTATCTCAGAAGAGCGCATTTTCCAAATGCCAGTATCTTCATACTGTACACTGCTTCCCTTTCGGTCTACACTTTCGGATACGCAATCGGTCTCGCCAGTAATACACTTGAACAGATGAAGTTCTGGAATATCGTTCAGTATATTGGCATGCCTGTCTCGGCTCCACTTGGTCTGATTTTAATGATTCGATACACCGGGAAAAAATTGTCCAAATGGCTGACGACAGCGCTGTTCATCATTCCTTCCATCACAGTTTTTCTCGTTTCTACGAATGATTGGCACCACCTTTATTACAAAAGAGTGTGGCTGCGTGAGGACAGCACAATCCCTGTCATGGCGATGGATATCGGACAATGGTATGTTGTGCACGGTGCATTCACCTTCTCCTGTCTATTATGTGCTGGCCTTATATTAATCGCACAATGGCGGCACACCAAAAAGATGTATCGTCGTCAACTGCTTACGCTGATTGTTTCGCAAGTTATTCCGATGGTTGCTGCATTTGTGTACCTGCTCGGCGTGACCCCGTCTGGTTTAGACCCTGTTCCTGTTCTGATGTGTGTCACATCTGCCATGTATATTTGGGCTATTCTATCCTCACGTCTGCTAACCATTGTTCCGATTGCGAAAGATAGCATTTTTGAGAGCATGCGTGAAGGGGTTCTCGTGCTGGACAGTTCATATCGTCTCGTTGATTTCAACCGATCGCTCCGGCTTATGTTGCCTGATATTCAAACAACGATGGTTGGACAACCCCTGAATGAGATCTGGCTTGGTCTCGCAGGAGAAACATTCCCTGTTGAATACGGCAGAGAAGGACTGCAAACCGACCTTTACTGGCAGTTGAATGGTGAAACGGTCTGTTACCAAGTCAGAACGTCTTATGTCTTTAATAATAGTAATGCGGTTGTAGGTATTCTTATTATGTTAATTGATATCACCGAACAACGCTTTTTACAGGAACAGCTGAAGCAGCTAGCTTATTTCGATGGATTAACCAAGATTTACAATCGGACTCAATTTTTGAACAAAGGCAGGGCATTGCTGCAGGAAGCCCTGCTTAACCATCGTCCAATCTCCTTTATATTGTTTGATGTTGACCACTTTAAACGAATCAACGATACCTACGGACATGATGTCGGAGATCAGGCTCTCATTCACGTTGTAACTGTGTGCAATAGCTATCTGAACAGTGGGATGTCATTTGCCCGTTATGGAGGAGAAGAATTCGTTATTGCCTTGCCAAACAATACGCTCCAACAAGCTTATAATCTCGCGGAAAAGTTGCGAATTGCATTGTTGAATCAACCGCTCGACGTAGAAGGCGAGTCCGTTTATCTCACATCCAGCTTTGGCGTATCCCAATCCGGCAGTGAGTCGGATACGCTGGAATCATTACTCCGTAATGCCGATCATGCCCTGTATGAGTCCAAGCGGAATGGTCGTAATGCGGTGCGCGTGCACGCTGGAAGTATTAGTTAATTGAGCATTGTAATTGCGGGCATGTCTATGCCGTTGTATTACGTTCTAATACCTGGGAAAGGTATAAACAAAACAACAGACAGCCCCTACTAGAGGCTGTCTGTTTAGTTTTATCAGTTTGAACTATTCAATTAAGTTCATGACGTGGGTACTTACGCCACAGCTTTCGAAGGCAAGCTCGTTTCCTGAGCCACCGCCTTAGCTTGGCTCTAACCGCTTGTCCTGAACAGGTGCAAATGCTTCACCTTAAGATCATAGACCATTCGGGATCTATGGATCTATATAAGTTGATTTAGAAAATGGATCTTTCTACCATCAGATACACCATGATGAGCAAGAACACTGCAAGCAGCGAGCTGAACATACGAATTTTGCTTTGGTATGCTGTGACATCCTTATTATTTTTTACACCTTCTGCTGCAAGACGCAGCGGTTTACCCATAATTCCGCCAATGGCTGCAATAGCCAGAAGCAGTACTACGACAACAGCCATCCAGATATGGGAGTAACTACCCTTGGTCATCAGATAACCACCTGTAAGAAGCTGGATAACAAGTGCATACTGCGCAATTTTGTTTAATGAACGAAGTGACGCAAATGCTCCCTCCTGTGCTGGCAAGCTCATTGTACGGATTTTTCCAACCACGAATGGCAGGATCAGATAAAATCCCATGGCCAGTGCTCCGACGATATGGAGCAGATACATAATCATTGTCAAAATTTTCATCCTCCTCAACATTTTCGCTGTGCTGTATATCACATCTCATTATACTGGGGAACTTATCCAAAGAAAAGAAAACCCCCGCTTTTACGGAGGTTTTTCTCAATTCCCAAGTTAGAATAGTCTTCAAACTTAGATATTTACGATGGAAATGACATTACGTACTGAATCTGCGGACGTATCAAGCGCTGATTTTTCTTCCGCAGTCAACTCGAGTTCGAAGATCTTCTCGATTCCGTTACCACCCAGAACGGTTGGCACACCCAGGAACAGATCATGATATCCATACTCGCCTTCAAGATAGGCGATAACCGGAATAATACGTTTTTTGTCCTTCAAAATAGCCTCGGTCATCTGGACCAGTGAAGCTGCCGGAGCATAATAAGCACTGCCGTTGCCCAGCAGGTTTACAATCTCTCCGCCGCCTACACGGGTGCGCTGCACGATGGCTTCAATGCGCTCTGCCGGAATCAGAGTATCGATTGGAATACCACCTACACTCGAATAACGAACGAGCGGTACCATATCGTCACCGTGACCACCAAGCACAAAGCCGCGTACGTCCTCTACCGATACATTTAACTCCTGTGCAATAAACGTGCAGTAACGTGCAGTGTCGAGAACCCCCGACTGTCCAATTACGCGGTTTTTCGGAAAACCGAGTGTCTGGTATGCTGCATACGTCATTGCATCTACCGGGTTGCTCAGAATAATGACAATGGAATCAGGGCAATATTTTTTCACATTTTCACACACGGACTTCACGATACCTGCATTCGTATTCACCAGATCGTCACGGCTCATGCCCGGCTTGCGGGCAATTCCGGCTGTAATGATCACAATCTCCGAACCAGCTGTATCCTCATAGTTGGAAGTCCCCACGATATGACTGTCGAACCCTTGCACAGGACTGGCCTCCAGCAGATCGAGTGCTTTACCCTTGGTCGGATTCTCCAGTTGAGGAATATCAACCAGTACAACATCTCCAAGTTCCTTCTGGGCAAGCATCAGTGCAGTTGTGGCACCGGTAAAACCGGCACCAACAACTGTGATTTTTTTGCGCTGAATAGTCACGATTCACATCTCCCCTTACAGGTTTTTAATGATTTGGTTAGCGAATTCGGAACATTTCACTTCAGTTGCGCCATCCATCAGACGTGCAAAGTCATACGTTACAGTTTTATTGTTAATGGATGTTTCCATACCTTTGTAGATCAGGTTAGCTGCTTCCTGCCAGCCCAGGTGCTCAAGCAACATTACGCCGGAGAGGATTACGGAACCAGGGTTCACGAGATCTTTATCCGCGTATTTCGGTGCAGTACCATGTGTTGC
Source organism: Paenibacillus amylolyticus (assembly GCF_051136285.1). Lineage (GTDB taxonomy): Bacteria > Bacillota > Bacilli > Paenibacillales > Paenibacillaceae > Paenibacillus > Paenibacillus amylolyticus_F. The sequence goes on from NZ_CP194938.1 coordinate 1,621,976, forward strand.
TTCGAAGATAGCATGTCCAGTTACGTAGTTGATGTTCGCACCTGGTGCGATACCAATTCCGCCAACTTGTGCTGCAAGAGCATCAGACAGATAGTCACCGTTCAGGTTCAATGTTGCGATAACATCAAACTCACCCGGACGAGTCAATACTTGTTGCAAAGCGATATCGGCGATAGCATCTTTTACGATGATTTTGCCAGCATCTTCTGCTGCTTTTTGTGCTGCATTTGCCGCATCTGTGCCATCTTTTTCTTTGATCAGATCATATTGTGCCCATGTGAATACTTTGTCGCCAAATTCTGCTTCAGCCACTTCGTAACCCCAGTTTTTGAAGGCACCTTCAGTGAATTTCATAATATTACCTTTGTGTACCAATGTAACGGTCTTGCGGTTGTGATCAACAGCGTATTGTACCGCTGCACGAACCAAACGTTTCGAACCTTCTTCAGATACAGGTTTGATACCGATACCGGAAGTTTCAGGGAAACGAATTTTGTTAACGCCCATTTCCTGTTGCAGGAACTGGATCACTTTTTTCACTTCATCCGAACCTTCAGCGTACTCGATCCCTGCATAGATATCCTCTGTATTTTCACGGAAAATAACCATGTCTACCAGCTCAGGACGTTTAACCGGGGAAGGTACACCATCGAAATAACGAACAGGACGCAGGCAAGTGTACAGATCCAGTTCTTGACGCAGTGCCACGTTCAGGGAACGGATACCGCCGCCGATTGGCGTAGTCAGAGGTCCTTTGATTGCTACAATATACTCACGAATTGCTTCAAGCGTATCATTCGGCAGCCACTCTCCGTATGTATTGAATGCTTTCTCGCCAGCAAACACCTCATACCAAGCGATTTTTTTCTTGCCATCATATGCTTTTTCAACGGCTGCATCCAAAACCCGTACAGCAGCTTTCCAGATGTCACGGCCAGTACCGTCACCTTCGATGAATGGAATGATTGGATTATTAGGTACTTGAAGCGTACCGTTGTCAATTTGAATTTTTTCGCCTTCAGTTGGGAGTGCAAATTTTTCTAATTTCATAATTACAATTCCTCCTAAGTTTTGGTTTCACAGTATGAAGCATACCACATTTTTGCAGGAAGGAAGGGCCGTCTCTACTCGGCAATACAGCCTCATATTCACAAGCCCCTCACCTCATCTATATGATTATACTGTTTTTGTTAACGTTTAGCGAAGATCAATGGAAACGTACTTTTGATCTGTTGGGCCAGTGTACTCGGCACGTGGACGAATAATGCGGTTGTCTGCAAGCTGCTCCAGAATGTGAGCTGTCCAACCAGACACACGGCTGATTGCAAAGATCGGTGTGAACAATTCCTGATCAATTTTCAGTTGAGTGTAAACTGAAGCGGAGTAGAAGTCGACATTCGGCTTCAATCCTTTTTGACCTGTCACGATTTCTTCAATCTTCACGGACATGTCATACAAGCGTGTATCGTTGTTCATCTCACCCAGTTCTTTGGACATCTTCTGCAGATGTTTTGCACGCGGGTCACCGTTTTTGTAGACGCGGTGTCCAAAGCCCATGATTTTCTCGCGGTTGTTCAGTTTCTCCTGAATAGCCGCTTCCAGACGATCCGGTGTACCAATCTCGTCCAGCATCTTCATTACGGCTTCATTTGCACCACCGTGCAGTGGCCCTTTAAGTGCACCAATAGCAGAAGTAACGCCTGAGTAAATATCAGACAGAGTTGCCACAGTAACGCGGGCAGCAAAAGTCGAAGCATTCAGTTCGTGATCTGCATGCAGAACGAGTGCCTGATCAAGTGCTTTTACCGCCGTTTCGGACGGCTCTTCTCCTGTCATCATGTATAAAAAGTTCTCAGCAATGGAAGCGCCTTCTTTTGGTGCCACAGGCTCTTGCCCCTTGCGAATACGTGAGATTGCTGCCACAATCGTTGGCAGTTGAGCTTGTAACTTGACTGCTTTGTTTTCGTTTGCTGCCTCTGTCATCTCATCCGCTTGTTCATCATAGAGCGCAAGTGCGGAGACTGCAGAACGGAGAGCCGCCATCGTGCTGATGTTTTTTGGATACAATTTAATTTGTGCAATCAATTCGCTCGGAATTGGCGCGTAATCGCTAAGACTTTTACGAAGTGACTTCAATTCATCTGTTGTTGGCAATTTGCCAAACCAGAGCAGATAAGCAACTTCTTCAAAACTCGCATGTTCAGCCAAGTCATCGATATCGTATCCACGGTATGTAAGCACACCGTCTACAATAGAGCTGATCGAAGAGGTTGTTGCAACGATGCCTTCCAGACCTTTGGTAGCTGTCATATTACATCTCTCCTTTAATAAGCAAATCAGGAATCATTCAGAGTCATATCAGTGCCAGAATGCACTTAACCTCTTTTGTAAACCGTTTCATTTTAAAAATGACCTAAGTTTTCAAAATACGGTTTTATTATCTGTCAATCGGTATTTACTTATATCATCATACTGGATTTTGTCGTTTATGTGAACATGATGAGAGTTCATTCGCACATCAAACATATTTATCGGAGTGATAAAGCATTTTTGAAAGCCTTTACACAAGCAAGGTTTACATTTAATGTGTGCTAAACAATTCAAGTCATTAGCGAATGTTAACAAAAATATAATCAAAAAATGTATTGCTATAATTTGGTAACTTCGGGCATGATTTAGGCAGACGATGTGCAAAGCAGAATTCCGGCACACGTTTGCAGACTGTTCTTTTTACGTTTCAAAAGCTTACGATTGCTCTATATTAATAAGATAAGCTCTTGAGTGAACAAAGGAGAGGTGAGCCTTGGATCGAATCATTCTCAAACGTCTGCTTCGCGGTCTATGGGTCATTGTAGCTACCCTTCTGATTGCTATAGCAATATATCTGTTGTTCCCGCTGTTATATCCTTTTGTCATCGCCTGGATTATTGCATACGCCATGAATCCGCTCGTGAAGTTGCTCCAGAACAGACTCCGTTTCCCACGCTGGCTTGCAGTAACCCTGTCACTCATATTGTATTTTGGTGCAATCGCTGTAATCTTGTCTGCGGCCGTCACCCGCATGGTTAAGGAAGTCATATCACTAACAACCAGTTTTGATCTGCATGTGGACGAAATCAAGGAAACATTTGTCCGCTGGACACAGAACGATACGATCCAAAGTTTAATTGCGCAGATTAACGATTTTTATAAGGAAAACCCGAATTACCAGGAAACCATCAACAGTAATATTAGTAAAACCACAGAGACAGTAGGAACAGCTGTGACCGATCTTGTCACAGGTTTTTTCAATATGATCCTTAACCTGCTGACTTCCTTGCCTAATATAGGTGCAGTTCTTATCGTTGTGTTGCTGTCTACCTTTTTCATTAGCAAAGGCTGGACGCGCCACAGCATTACGGTATCTGGCTGGGTTCCCTCCTCTGTTCGCAAGCCAATCTCCGACATATGGCTTGATCTCAAAAAAGCACTCTTCGGTTATGTACGCGCACAGCTTATCATGATCTCGATTACAGCACTCTTCGTCATGATCGGACTGCTCATTCTTCAAGTCAAGTCAGCTTTTACAATTGCCCTGCTGATTGGTCTGGTTGACCTGCTTCCTTATCTCGGTGTAGGTCTCGTTATGGTGCCATGGGCGGCTTATTTGTTCATGAACGGGGATATCTATCTTGGCATCGGCATTAGTGTGATCTATCTCATCCTGCTCATTGCCCGGCAGATCATTGAACCGAAGGTTCTTGCGAGTAGTGTGGGGCTGGATCCTCTTGCAACGTTAGTAGGCATGTTTGTTGGTTTGAAGTTGTTTGGCGTGCTCGGTCTCATTATAGGTCCAGTCAGTCTCGTTATCCTCGATGCCTTTAATCGAGCGAATGTACTGCGTGATCTGAGGACATATATCATCAATGGCAGAGTCCGATGAGTCTGATTGAAGAGCATTAATGGCCATCGTGTTCGGATTAAACTAATACAAAAAAAGTCTCCGTTCCAAGCAGAAGGTGCCTGCAGGAACGGAGACTTTTGGTTTAAACGAGATAGATGCTCTCTTATTTCGGACGGCGATAAAATGTAATGCTGCCATTTCTCATCTTTTTCTCCAACCAGCCCAGGAAGAATAACCGATATACTGGACGTGTTAATGGAAATACTAACGTAAAACCGATGAGATCGGTAACAAAACCAGGGATCAACAGCAGGAATCCGCCGACAAAAACAAAAAGACCATCGACCATTTTCCGCCCAGGCACCTTACCGCGCTCCATCTCCTGCTTGGCATCCATCAATACCTTTCGCCCTTCAAACTGCAACATGGCTATACCAATCAAGGACGTGAGAATCATAAGAAGCAATGTTTTTCCGGCCCCGATCCAATCACTCATCAGAATGAAACCAAACAGCTCAATCACCGGAATTAATAAAAGTAAAGCCCACATCCATTTTCGCATTGATATGTTACTCCTTTCCTGAAAACCACACCTTTTCAAGCGCGCTGTATAGCTCCGAGGAGACCTTATCCAGTCTAACTGGCTTCCAGTCTGTATTCACCCACACATGCTGGGTAGAGCCTGTCACCAATCGTTCACCTGGGAGTGATTCATCATGTGCCCAAACCCGTTCACCGATAGCAAGTGAAACATCATGTTCCGCAGGCATACGTCTTATGTCGTACTCGTAATTCAGGCGCAGGCCGCTAAAAGCAGTGATTCGAGTGAAAATGATGATCTCGTCATCGTACCGCGCCGGTTTATGATACTTCACATCCAGACCGGTTACAGGAAGCAACAGTGCCTGTTCTTCCATTTTACGATATGTATACCCCATTTGGCGAATCATCTCGGTACGGCCGATCTCGAACCAGTTCAGGTAGTTCGCATGATAGACAACCCCCATCTGATCGCTCTCCTGGTAACGTACACGAAGACGGGCTGTATACCAGTTACTATTACTTTCTTTTTGCACGTACTCAGCCTCCTTGGCTCTACCATTCATACGCATGAAATGGCAGAATCGTGTCATGAAGATGGAAAAAAAGCAACGGGACATAAGGCCCCATTGCTTCTTTCCTGTTGCTTTCCGAATTATGCACTAGATTTAAGCGTTGTTCGGAATTTGGCTTACTTTGATCAGGTTCGTCGAACCGGAGCGGCCCAGAGGAACACCGGCTGTAATCACAACCAAGTCTCCTTCTTTAACCAGACCGGACTTCACGCCACCTTCAATAGCATTTTCGAACAGTGCATCCGTAGAATCTACCAATCTGCCTTTGACTGGAGTTACACCCCATGCCAGTGCCAGACGACGGGAAGTTCTGTCTTCTGTAGTCACCGCGATGATTGGAGCTTCTGGACGATATTTGGAGATCATACGTGCCGTGTGTCCGGATTCCGTCGAAGTGATGATCGCTTTTGCGTTCAAATCTTGAGCGGACAGAGCAACGGATTGGCTGATCGCTTCAGTAACGGTTGTCTGTTGTGCAACACGTTGTTTCAGATACAGCTCTTGGTAAGGCAGAGCAGATTCTGCTTTTTCTGCAATACGGGACATCGTCAGTACGGATTCTACCGGATATTTACCGGCAGCTGTCTCACCAGACAACATGATTGCATCTGTACCGTCAAAGATCGCATTGGCTACGTCACTTGCTTCCGCACGAGTCGGACGCGGGTTACGTTGCATGGAATCCAGCATCTGTGTAGCTGTAATAACCGGTTTACCTGCAACATTACATTTTTCGATCATGCGCTTTTGAACCAGTGGCACTTCTTCTGCAGGAATCTCTACACCCAGGTCTCCACGAGCAACCATCAGACCGTCAGACACTTCAAGGATTTCGTCCAGGTTGTCAACACCTTGTTGGTTTTCGATTTTGGAGATGATTTGGATGTGACCTGCGTTATGTTTCTCGAGCAATTCACGAATTTCAAGTACGTCACTTGCTTTACGAACGAAAGAAGCTGCGATGAAGTCCACACCTTGCTCAATACCAAATACGATATCGTTAGCATCTTTTTCAGTGATACCTGGCAGGGAAATCGCAACGCCTGGAACGTTAACACCTTTTTTACTTTTGATTGAACCACCGTTAACGATACGGCATTTGATTTCAGTACCTTGTACTTCTACCACAGTCAGTCCGATCAGACCGTCGTCGATCAGAATTGTAGATCCTGCTTCAACATCCTTAGGAAGGTCTGCATACGTAATGGAAAGACGATCTTTGGTTCCCAGAATTTCTTCTGTTGTCAAAGTGATGTACTCGTCCTGAACCAATTCAATTGGCTCAACTTCGAGTTTACCTGTCCGAATTTCCGGTCCTTTGGTATCCAGCAGGATTGCTACGGTTTTGTTCAGCTCTTCACATGCTTGGCGAATCGCTACGATCCGTCCGCCGTGCTCATCGAAATCACCGTGGGAGAAGTTCAGACGGGCTACGTTCATGCCAGCCATAATCAGTTTCTTGGTATTCTCCAGGGATTCACTGGATGGGCCAATCGTACATACAATTTTCGTTTTGCGCATTTTGGGTTTCCTCCGATTTTAAGGTCTAACTTTATATCTCTATTTTTCTTTTTCCAACTATTAAATTTACTATACTTTTGATCATTTGTATAGGAAATTCGTCACATCATTCTGCATTTCCCGACAAATTTTTCACAGGCTCTGCCTTTAACGGCTCTTCCGATGCTTCTGCCTCGAATGATTCTGACCCGGATTGTGATTCTAATTCAACTAGAGATTCACTTTCTCGAGCAGGTTCTACCTCAGCTGCTGGCGCTTCAAAGGTTACTGAGCCAATTTTCCGGAATTTATCGTAACGATCCTGCTTGAGCTTCTCCGCACTCCAGCCTTTCATCTCATCCAAATGACGAATGAGAGCTTCTGATATCGCTGCCGCAGCTGTATCGTAATCCTGGTGAGCCCCGCCACGTGGTTCAGAGATGATCTCTTCGATCACTTCCATCTCCAGCAGGTCTTTCGCAGTAATTTTCATCGCTTCAGCCGCCTGATCTGCCTTGGATGCGTCCTTCCAGAGAATTGAAGCCGCACCATTCGGAGAAATCGCCGAATATATGGCATGTTCGAGCATGAGTACCCGGTTACCTACAGCCATAGCGAGAGCACCGCCACTTCCACCTTCACCAATGACAACGACAATGACAGGAACCGATAACTTAGCCATTTCCATCAAATTGCGAGCAATCGCTTCCGATTGACCTCTCTCTTCCGCAGTATTACCCGGATACGCTCCTTTAGTATCTATAAACGTAATAATCGGGCGGCCAAATTTGTCAGCCTGCTTCATCAGACGCAGCCCTTTACGGAACCCTTCCGGGTGAGCACTTCCAAAAAAGCGGGCGATGTTGTCCTTTGTGTCTTTTCCGCGCTGTTGCCCAAGAACCGTTACCGTTTGTCCGTTCAGCTTGGCCAGTCCGCCTACAACCGCAAGATCGTCACCAAACATCCGATCACCGTGCAATTCGGTGAAATCGGTAAAAATAAGCTGGATCAAATCCAGCGCTGTTGGCCGCTGCTGGTGACGTGCCAGATGCATCTTCTGAGCCGCTGTAATGCCGGTATAAATCTCTTCTTCCAGTCTATGATAACGTTCTTCCAAACGGGCAATCTCTTCGGTAAAATCAATACCCTTTTCCTGTCCAAATTGAACGAGTTCTTCAATTTTTTTGCGCATCTCAATCAGAGGCGCTTCATATGGCAAACTACCCGCCATTTAGACCCCTCCCTTTTCACTGTGCATATCGAGAAGCTTACCGAGGGTTGACCGAAGCTCTTTCCGGTGAACGACCATGTCCAGTTGGCCATGCTGCAGGTTGAATTCGGCGGTCTGGAAATCATCCGGCAGCTTCTGACGGATCGTTTGCTCGATAACAATTCTGCCCGCAAAACCAAATACAGCGCCAGGTTCAGCGATAATAATATCGCCAAGGCTCGCGAAACTAGCCGAAACCCCGCCCGTCGTCGGATCAGTAATCACGGAAATGTAGAGCCCGCCTTGCTCGTCCAAACGTGCTAAAGCCGCACTTGTTTTAGCCATCTGCATCAGACTCAGAATACTCTCCTGCATCCGTGCACCACCTGAAGTAGAGAAAACAATTAAAGGCAGCTTCTTCTCAATGGCGTGTTCAACCGCACGGGTGATTTTCTCTCCGACTACAGAACCCATACTGCCTGTGAAGAAATCAAAGCTCATTACAGCAACCACAACAGGTAGACCCTCAATCGTGCCTTCTCCTGTTATAACGGCTTCCTTCAAACCAGATTTCAGACGCTGCTGCTCCAGTTTGCTACTATAACCGGGAAATCCGAGCGGATCAACCGAAACCATATCGGCATCATACTCAATAAAACCTTCTTCATCCAGTACCATTGCAATTCGCTCCATGGCGTTAAGACGCATATGGTAACCGCAGGCCGGACATACTTTCAGGTTTTTCTCCAGTTCCTTGCTATATTGAATGGTGCCACACTTGCTGCACTTGTTCATGAGCCCTTCAGGTATTTCACGTTTTGGGCGCTCAATGATTTCCTGACGTTCACCTGGAATTGCACGCTCGGAAGGTATGGTAGCGTACTTCCGTTTCTTTTGGAATATATCTTTGAACACAACTACACCTCTCCAGCCAATGATTTGATGGCCGCAGGCCACAGTCCGCTGTATCAATCAGCTTGATCTGCATGCTGCGGTAAACCGCTTACGCTTATAACTCATGCAAAGCCTTAGACCTTGACCAGCATTCACAACAAAAAATCCGCCGATACAAGGTAAGAATCAATGGTTTCTCCTGCACGATTGATGTTACCTGCAATAACCAATTAACAAAAAAAGAAGGAAGGACAGCAGCATAACACACATGCAAGTCGATTCCTCTTTCCGCTTCCGCGGTCAGTCCCTTATGTACCGGTGGTACTTTTTGTTATCTGCCAAGGCACTTCAATATCGAGTGAATCAGGAATGCAGAATGGAATTCAATACTTCCTGAACCTCTTCCAATTCCCCAGAAGGGACGCGAATCTCATATTGCTGCTTGGATAAACTAATGGGACGGGTCTGTACCAGAAAACCTTCTTCCGAAAGCTTGGTCTTGATCTTGTCCGCAACCTTTGCTGTCGGCGCAATGTAAATCACCGTCCACATGCCATGTCCGCCCCCTAAGCTAATGTTCAGAGCCCGTATATTGGACTAATGATACCATACCTCCGTTTTTTTCTGCAAGGAAGGGTTCAAGACCTTTGGGGAGAAAATCGGATGATTCGGGACATTGATCCCTGTTTGGCAAGCGAGAAGGTCATAGGGATGTGATAAAATTCGCAGACTTTTTAAATAGGACAAAACCTTCCAGGGCAGCCATAGCCGCCCCTGATTCTCTGAAACGGGTTGAAGAAACAACCGAACGATCTACATGGAAATAATGGATTTTATCAGTCAGAAGTGTATTTCTTGGCTTTAATATTTTTGTGTGCAATCCGAGCGGAGGCAGCAGCCGCAAGACCTGCGACCAGATCATCCAGGAACACATGAACCGCCGACCTTTGTTCGTTCAGATCATGAATAACACCCATTTTTTCTTTGTCGAGATATCCAAAACTGGTCAGACCGATCATGCCATACACATGTGTTATTCCTAAAGCGAGAGTCTCGTCCACTCCGTATAAGGACTCATCCGCTTCCATAATGGCTTGCAGCGGTTGGGGCAGAAGTTTCTTTTCAGCCAGTTCGTCAAGCGCAATACCGGTGTACAGTGTATACTGTACCTCTCTTTTTTGCAAAACGGATTTCACGCTGGTTACACAGTCGTCCATGGTCAATTCCGGATGGTACCCTTTTTGCAAACGATATACAATTTCTGCGATAGCATCAATCTGTACACCCCGCCGGGCCAGCATAGCTTCCGCGATCTCATATGACATATCTCGACCTCCCGCATCAATCCCCCGAGAACCTCAAGGTTCTTCGGTGTTCTCAAGTGTATGCAGAGAACTTCCAAAATGTTCATAAATTGTGCGAATGTACAGGTTGAGTGCAAGCTGCCTTGTCCCCCAGTACCCATACTCCCTTCGTTCGTGTGTACATACACAGTTGTACAAAATTGAATAGAATAGCTAACGAAACATAGCCATGCTTTTCCCTTCCAAATCATCATCAGATTCTAACGTACCAATGTGACGATAATCCCTCATAACATAAGTTTTTTTGCCGTATTTTGCTGTTTTTCACCGTAATAATGGTTCTCACGATCGTTCCAATTGAAGAAATGTATATTTGCGCAACATACACCGCCTGGTGATCGTCTACGCTTGAATAGAAGGGATACAGGAATAAGATCCTACAAATAGAGCCTTTATATAGAAAAAAAGGATGTCCGCAGTTCTATGATGTGAACTGCGAACATCCCCTGCTGAAGGTGGAGATAACCGCTTCAGCTTTTATTTGATTTTGACTGTGCCTTCACCAAGCATCTTCTCCATTTCGGAGAACAGTGCCGGTGAAGGTTTGATCCGGTAGGCGTCGCTCAGGGCGAGCAGCTTCTGCTGCTGCTCGTAGAAAAGCACGGTCGCCACCGGGCCGGGGTGCTGCTGGAGCAGCTCTTTGAGGCGCGCCAGCAGTTCGGGCTGTTCGGCCTGCGGGGTGAGCTTCACGAACACCCGCTGCTCGGCCCCACGCGGCGCGCGGCCCTGCTCCGCCGCGCTAGCCGCTGGCGCTGCACTGCCCGCGCTTGCGCTGGCTGCGGCGCCTGTGCCTGCCCCGCTGCGCGTCGCGGCAGGGGCACGGCTTCCGCTTGCGCGCGCTGCGGAAGCGTCACCGCCTGCGCTGCTGCGCTGCGCTGTGGCTCCCGCGCCCGCCGGCCGCTGCGGCGAAGCCGCCTGCGCCGGGCGCGGAGCGCTGCCGCTGCCGGGCTTACCGCGGCGGTCGCGGCTGCGCAGCTGCTGTTCCAGTGCCGCCGGTGTCAGCGGCGACACTTCCTCAGCCAGCAGCTTAAAACCCTCGTCCTGCTGCTGCACCTTGGCACGCACGACGAGAAGTTCACCTTTCCCGACATGCTGATGGCTCCGCCGCCATACCTCGGGAAAGAGGACGACTTCACAGCGTTCCACCTGGTCTTCCAGCTCCATGAACGCCATAGCCTTGCCCTGTTTCGTCGTAATCGACTTCACAGACACCACCATACCTGCGGCGACGGCCATCGTATCGTCCGCCGCCTCCGTTAATTCCATGATCCGGTCAGCTCCACTCGATGCGAGCACATCTTCGTAATCATCCAGTGGATGACCGGAGAGATACAGACCGAGCAGCTCACGTTCCAGTTCCAACTGCTGACTCGTCGAAAACGGGGGAATCTCAGGATACTCAATCTCCCAGTTTGGTGTCTCCACAAAGTCGAATAACTGAATCTGCAGGTCTTCACGCTCTTTACGCCATTTCAGAGCCGCTTCAACCGTCTCATCTAACATCGCCAGCAATTGAGCACGGTGTCCTGGCAAGCTGTCAAACGCCCCCGCCTGAATCAGCGATTCAATGACACGTTTGTTGCACACCCTCAGGTCAACACGGCGACAAAAATCGAGCAGGCTATCGAACGGTTTTTCCTGCCGAACAGCCATAATGCTTTCCATGGCCTGTGTACCTACATTTTTCACCGCAGCCAGTCCAAAACGAATGGCTCCCGACGACCATAGGGTGACCGCTTCGCTGTCTTTACCGCTTAATTCAGTCGCTTTCAATTGAGCAGAAGTTGCATTCTGATCCGTACCTGAGGAATGTCCAGATGCCCTTACCTCAAACTCTCCATGTACCTGATCAGGTTTCTGGTCGTTCACATCATCTTGCATCTGATCGCGCTTCTCGTTGTGTACCTCATCATCAGATTGAGCATACTCGGTCTGATGCACCCCATCAGGAACCTGTGTTTCTTCCTGATCCTGCACAGAATCCGATGCGGAAACACGTACCAGACCCGGATCTAACCGATGCCCGGATCCTTCCGAGTCAGGCATAACGGACACAGCCTGCCAATCGTTCCCGTATCCATTCCCCTCGAATTTCGTTATAACTTCTGGATCATCCGGCAGAGGCCCAGGATCATCCGGTAACGGAGCATCCTCGTATTCCGCATGTTCACCATAGTTATCATGAGAAACATCATCGCGGGTTTGGCTAGCTTCATGTGTTTCAGGATGCTCTGCTGGTTCTCCAAGCTTGTTCCGACTATCTTGTTCAATACTGCCCGATTCCCCCACTTCACCCTTCTCCTGCACAGCAGATGAAGTAAAAACAGGCGTAAACAAAATGCCACTTTCATTCACATCTGGCGGAAGCACATCAATCTGCATGTGACGGCATTCAACTACATATTCGGCTACCTTGCGATGGCTGCCCATAACAGCAGTAAGCATGGAGGCCATGAAATGGATGGGATAATGGGCCTTCAGATATGCCGTTTGGAACGCAAGCACGCCATATGCGGCTGCGTGAGCACGCGGAAAACCGTAGTTCGCAAACTTGACGATCATATCGTAGACGAGGTCTGCTTCTGCTTCGCTATATCCCTGTTTCAGACTGCCCTGGACAAAGTGGCCTCGTTCCAGATCGAGCACTTCCCGTTTTTTCTTGGAAACAGCTCGGCGAAGCAAATCCGCTTCTCCCAAGGAAAAGCCCGCCATACGGGATGCAATCTGCATGATCTGCTCCTGATACACAATGATGCCGTACGTATCTTTCAGAATCGACTCCAGATCATCATGTGGATATTCCACTTCAATCTGACCATGCTTACCCTGAATGTATTTGGAGATAAACTCCATTGGACCTGGACGATACAACGCCAGTACGGAGATAATATCTTCGAACACACTTGGCTTCATTTCCTTCAACACACGGCGTACTCCGGCAGATTCCAGCTGAAATATCCCCATCGTATCACCGCGTCCCAGCATCTCATACGTAAGTGGGTCGTCGTCAGCAATCTGTGTAAAATCGGGGACTTCTGCTCGCTCCCCAATCCAACGCAAGCATCGTTCAATAATGGAGAGCGTGCGCAGACCGAGAAAATCCATCTTAAGCAGCCCAATGGACTCTAGATTCTCCATAGAGTACTGCGTTAACGCTGTGCCCTCACTACCTTCTTGCAGGGGTACAGCATCTGTCAGAGGGTCCCTGGAAATGACAACACCCGCAGCATGCGTGGAAGCATGACGCGGCATGCCTTCAACCTTCATCGCCATATCCAGCAGCTCACGTGTCTTGGGTTTCGTTTCATAGAGCATCTTCAGCTCAGGCGTAGCTTCCATTGCACGCTCAATGTTGATACCCAGCTGTGCAGGAATCAGCTTCGCAGCCTTGTCCACTTCGCCATAGGGTACATTCAGTGCCCGCCCAACATCACGAACAGCTGCCCGAGCGGCCATCGTACCAAATGTAATAATTTGTGCAACATGGGCTTTGCCGTACTTTTCTGCCACATAATCGATAACCTCATCACGCCGCTCATCACTGAAATCGATATCAATATCGGGCATGGATATCCGCTCCGGATTCAGGAACCGTTCGAAGAGCAGGTTGTATTTCATCGGGTCCACATCCGTAATACGCAGCGTATACGCAACCAGACTTCCTGCCGATGAACCCCGACCTGGCCCGGTAACAATGCCTTGCTTGTGCGCATAAGCGATAAAATCCCACACAATCAGGAAATAATCCGAGAACCCCATACTGTCGATAACACGCAGCTCATAGTCCAGCCGTTGATCCAGCTCTGTTCGGAGCACCTCATCGTTCCAGCGATCAGAATTGGCATAACGTGCGTTCATGCCTTCCTCACACAATTGACGCAGATATTCCGATGGACTTAGACCTTCAGGCAACGGACGATATTCCGGCAAAATAGATTTGCCAAACTCCAGTTCCAGTTCACAAGAATCTGCGATACGCACCGTGTTGGTGATGGCCTCCGGCACATGAGGGAACAGGCGAGCCATTTGCTCTCCGCTCTTCAAGAACAGTTGGTTCGTTCCGATCTGCAAACGTGTCTCGTCGTCAACGGTTTTACCTGTTCCGATACAGATCAGCACGTCCTGCAACTCTGCATCGTCTTCCGATAAATAATGGGCATCATTCGTTGCCACAAGTGGAATTTCCAGTTCAGCTGCGAGTTTGATCAGTTGGGGGTTGACTCTTTTTTGCTCAGCCAGCCCGTGATCCTGCAGTTCCAGATAAAAATCGGAGCCAAAGATGTTTTTGTAACGCATTGCCGCACGGCGTGCCTCTTCCTCACGTCCATGTAACAGATGTTGGGGAACTTCGCCGCCCAAACAGGCGCTTAGACAGATAATCCCTTCATGATGCGCTGCCAGACTCTCCATGTCGATACGCGGTTTGTAATGGAAACCCTCCAGATGTCCAATGGAACACAGCTTCATCAGGTTACGATAACCGGTCATATTCTTCGCCAGCAAAATCAAATGATGAATCGGTTGATCCTTCCGGCTCCCCCGTTCTTTACGAGAACCCGCCGTCATATATGCTTCACAGCCGATAATCGGTTTAATTCCCCGTGCTATGCAGGCTTTATAAAATGGAATAGCACCATACATCACGCCATGATCGGTCAGCGCAAGTGTCGTCATTCCCAGATCTGCGGCTTTATCCACGAGATCCGGAATACGCGCAGCGCCGTCCAGCAAACTATATTCACTGTGAACATGCAAATGCACAAAAGAACTCATGTTTTTTTACTTCCTTTCCCGCTAGAAACATTCTATTAAAAGTGTATACATAAAAGATGTACGATAATAATCCAAGACTTCTGACAAAAAACAAAAAAAAAGAGAGGTAACAGATATATCATAATATCTGCACATCTCTTAATACAAGTCCGGTGTACTTCTTATATGTCATCCTGACGAATCCAGGTAATGAGTTGCTGTGCCGGTTTTCTGCTCACGGAACGAGAGATTGCGTCATCTGGAAGATATCCGAGATGTAGCGTACCAGCAAGCCTCTCATCTGAACTGAGACCGATAAGGCGAGCAAAATCCTCGTCCCGGTTATATTCATTTGTTTTCCATACCAGTCCAATTCGCTCTTCCCACGCCAGCAACTTCCCCTTCACCGCTAACACCAAGAATAAATTGTATATCTGTGTTCTCCGTAGGTCTACCGATTGTATCCACACTTCTTATGGCATACTGCTCATCTGTCAATAAACGAATCTGTTTGGCATGTTGCAGCACCAGCGTCCAATCCCTGAATAACAATCCGTATTGCGCTTCAAACTCCATAGCTCTGTCCCCCTGTTATACCCGTAACGTGTTGCCCTCGTTCACTACACTTTTTTATCGACATTTTATCATAACGTCAGGGGGCTCGCCCATACATTAGAAGTACAAGCTGCTTCCCCTGTTGCTAAGCAAAGACAGGAGGTAAACTGCTGGGTCTGAAAGGGGTGTTACGGGTGAGCACTTTTTTATCCAAAGCCATTCTTGACTTTTTTATTGCATTCGGAATCGTGCTGGGCGGCGCGATGATTGGAGGTATAGGGGCCGTTATCTCTCTCCAGCCTCCCACCCAAACGATGCTCGATATTTCCGGCAAGATCAAAATATGGGCACTCGCTGCCGCTGTAGGCGGTACGATCGACCCGATGCGTGTGATTGAGAGTAATTTTCTGGATGGGAACCTGTCACCGGCAGTCAAACAAATCCTGTATCTGATCTCAGCCTTTATGGGTGCACATATGGGAACCGAACTGGTGAAATGGGTGTGCGGTGGAGGCCGGGGGTAGATGAAGATGACCCGTGATGACCCCGCATGAGACTGCCTCCCTTCTCCCGTTACCGCCCGCTGATGCGCATGACTGCCGTATTTGTGCTGGGAATGATCGCTGGATGTGTCGTTTATAACGGTGTTTTTCATCTTAGTTACAACAAACTGTGGCTGAATAATCAGGAGCTGCAGCTTCAGCTGCACCAGAATGAGGAAGATATCAAAACACTGAAAAAATACAGTAAACGCCAAACGGTCATCAAAGAGATCAAAGTTCGTGCCGAAGAATCGGACAAAGGCCCAGACGAGGCTTCGCTGAAGTTAATGCTGCAAAAACTCGGGGACGAGCTTGAAGTCCTGCGAGGCAGAGATGTTTTTAACATCGACGAATACAGCAAAATGACACGCATTATGCTTAACCAGAAAATTTACAAAGTCAGAGAAAAAGAGTACTCCGTTCAGGTCAAAACGATGCTTGTCATGGAAGGCGTTTTGCAAGTCTGGGTGCAGATTCGCATGCATGTTCCCGCATAATTCCGAAAACTGCAAAAAACTGCCCTTGTCTGCATGTGCACATGATACAATAAGGGGAGTCTTTTTTCAGAAAAGGAGTTGCTTCTGCGTGTTGATCGAAGTATTCAAGTATGTACTGATCGCCTTCTTCGCCATCGCTATGATCTATTCTGCGCTGAACAGCATTCGTTCACGCCGGGCTCACGACAACCATGTTGCGGGTTTGTATCGTTCCTGGACGAATATCTGGATGGGCTGCATGCTCATCATTCTCGCACTGATCCTGATGTTTGTTTTCACTGGTTCTACGTTATCTGTCATTGTGGAAGCGCTTTTCCTGGTCATGGGTGCCTATAACGTATTTGCCGGGCTTCGTAATCGCAGTTACTATGCAAGGCTTAAACAACATTCCAGCGACTCACCTGCTTAGTCTGAATCTTCGCACAATCCTAAGGATTTCGTTACAAATCAGATTTGGACAACATATTGGCAAAAAAAGAGAGCGATAAGCTCTCTTTTTTTGATGTGCGTGGCTATGGTTTTCAAACGATCGGTTTGCACAACATATACGCATTTATTCTAAGCGTGGTCTATGGATTGCAGCGTCATGACGGCTTTGCATACCACACTGCCCTCGCGAGTAATGACGATATCCATTTTACATGTCCGGCGGCTTGTCTCCAGAATCATGGGGCGCACCATAATCTGATCCTCAATCTGCACTGGGCGGACAAAATAAGTCGTTACGTTATCGACCACATGGTCGTTGCCCGTGACGTCCCATGCTGCTCTACGTGCAGCTTGTGTCATGACATTCAGCAGCACACCTTCCGAGATCGTCCCCAGATCCGTCGCCATCTGAGGAATAATGAAGCCATGAAACAGTAGTTCATTCTGATCTCCGCGTTCCTCCGCAAATCCGTTCCAGATCAGATGGTCAAATGTTTCTCCAAGTTGGGGTTGCTTCTGTGCATCACGCATAGCCTGCAACACTTCCTTGCGTGTAACCGAAGCAATAAGCTTGCGGTTGCGATCGACGATCGGCAGGAAGTCAATTCCTTCCCAAGTCATGATCTGCGCGGCGGAAGCGAGAGAGGTCTGCAGCGATGCTGTAATCGGGCGACGAACAACACACTTTTCAATACTTTGTTCCGCCTGCAACTCACTGACATCCTTTAGACTCACAATCCCGATAACTCGATTCCATTCATCCACAACCGGAAAGCGGTGCTCCCCCGTCTCTGACACTAACATATGAAAATCCGACGCGGAGCTCGTCACTTTCAGCACCTGCAGGCGAGGTTTCTGACCGATAATATCCTCCACCAGCATAATTTTTTTCTTGATCAGCCGGTCAAAGATGGCACGGTTAATCATGGAGGCTACCGTAAAGGTATCATGTCTGGAGGATATAATCGGCAGTCCCAGTTCATCTGCCATAATCCTCACATCCCTACTTGTACCAAAACCACCCGTAATCAATACGCCTGCACCCTGTTCCAGTGCCAAGGAGTGGGCATCTTCCCTGTTACCAACAATAAGTAAACTTCCGGCATCAATGTAACGTGCCATCGCCTGCTCCTTCATCGCCCCGATCACATACTTGTGCAATGGTTTCCCTAGTCCTTCATTACCGCCCAGCACATGTCCTTCTACTATAGTAACAACATCTGCAAAGGTCAGCTGCTCCGACATGCCCCGAGGTCTTTTCTCGATCCGCACCGTCCCGATTCTCTCTTTCGTCACGACCAGTCCGAAGTTCTCCGCCTCTTTGACAGCACGATATGCTGTTCCCTCACTTACTCCCAGTTCACGCGCAAGCCCGCGCACCGAAATTTTGCTGCCTACCTTCAATTGTTCAATATGCTGTAGAAGCTGTTCATGCTTCGTGACATTCTCTTCCTGTCCGTCCATCTGTACCACCCCCGAGGTTGCATCTGTACTATACTGTATCTATTATAACACGACCTAAGGAAAATAACCCCATCTGGCACCTGAACTTGTCAGGCAAAAAAACATCTCACTTCTATCATGAAGAATCCGATCATGGGTGCTCTGCTGAAATACACAAATAAGACCGAAACCCCTTGATTCAAGGATTCCGGTCTTACCCAGTTCACACCGATTTGCTCCGCTCCTGCTTGTCCAGCAGCTTCATCTCCCACTGCCGCAGCTTCGCCCGGCGTATCGCTTCCAGCGCACGTTTCTTCTCCTCGTCCACACCCAGAATGAAATGCAGGTGAGCACCTACAATTAACAGGGAGAACAGCACCCACACGATGCCAAAAATATTAACCCAGTCCATTCCGCCAGCAAAGGAAATGCGCGGGAGCGCAATCACCAGCATCGACAATGCAATCAACAGGTAGATGACATGTTTTGTCTTTTTCAACCTCTTCACCATTCACAGCTCCTTCGTTCCATATATAGCTAGTCTATGAACGATTCAGAGGTAATATGAGAGGTTTAGAGAAAAAAACAGGACAAGTCAGTACTCATGCTTATTGAGCTAATACCTTAAGCTTCTGCTCCGCCGTACAGATGAGCAAGGCTGTCTGCAATAATTTTATTTACATCCTCAATGATTACACTCAGGCGACGTTCTGCATCAAACAGGCGGCGGATGTTCAGGTTCAGACTTAATACCTCAAACACCTTTTCCATTTTTTCCATCTCGTCTGGCGCCGGCATATCTCCGCTCATCATGCGTTGTTGTAATTCCATCTGCTGGTTACGGAAGTTGTCCAGCATCGCTTTGGCCTCCGGATCAGCTTCAATCAATTTCATTGCAGAGGTAATCTCCTCTACCTCACTGCTCTCTCTTAGTGCTTTTGCCAGATCATTCGCTTTGTCATAAATAATCATTATAATTCCTCCTCTAATTGGTTGTTCATCCCTGCAAGAACACGCATTCTATGCTCTTAAACAAAAGGTTCTGGATCAGGCCGCCCAAAAACGCCCCAAATCAAACACATTTAATTCCGGGTAGGTCAATCACCAAGGGGTATATGTCCTCATATGATGAAGCACATGCCATGTTCAGATGCCGTTCAACTTCAAGATCAGACATCAAGCTGCCGCCCGGAAGGAGATCCGTGATGTCCACTAAAAAAGTAACGATACAGGTTACCGGCTCGGGCATCCTGCAGGACGACGTCATCATGCTGGGCGAAGGGGTTCTCAAAGCACTTAAGATTCCTTCAGGAAGACCTCTTCAGCTGCAATTCGGTTCGTACCGCCGTGAAGTTACTGTAATTCCGGTTCCCCGGTATGA
This sequence comes from Paenibacillus amylolyticus, assembly GCF_051136285.1. GTDB lineage: Bacteria > Bacillota > Bacilli > Paenibacillales > Paenibacillaceae > Paenibacillus > Paenibacillus amylolyticus_F. The sequence goes on from NZ_CP194938.1 coordinate 1,641,541, forward strand.
CGGATTAAGACTCAATCAGACGGTAGCCAGCAAAACCGGCCTTGTCCCCCGTTCGGTCCTGAGGGTATCTTACCGTGCTTCCAGTCATACGCTTCGCCTGGGACCCTATATCAGCGTTATGGTCAGCCAGGATTACCCCGATCAGCCCGATCGGCCCTTTGGCTCGATTACAATGTTCTGCCAGGAATTAGTGCATGCCTGCCGAAAGCAGGGCGCCTATGTATCCTTTTTCACACCGGAGGACATCGGAGCAGTAACCGGCTACATGAAAGGCTGGGTGTATGATGACGGCTGGAAAAAGACCATTCTGCCTATTGCAGATGTTGTCAATAACCGGCTGACGTCCCGCAAACTCGAGAACAAACCTAGCGTACAGCATTTTATGAAAGAAGTAAAATCGCTCTACGGCACACACACCTTTAATGAAAAGTTTCTGGACAAAAATGAGGTGTTTGACGCACTTAAGTCCATCACGACACTCAAACGGGTGCTGCCCGAGTCCCATCTGCTCAAAACATCAGCGACCCTTAAGACCATGTGCCAACGTTATCCAGTCATCTTTTTGAAGCCGGTGCGTGGTTCACTTGGCAAAGGCATTATCCGGGTTTCCCGTCAGCCAGAAGGAGGTTATCTGACGCTGGCGACAAGTGTCGGAGGTACTCGCAAACAAACGTATGCTTCCCTGGATAAACTGTATGCCAGTATGTCTGGAAAAATGAAAACAACGCGTTACCAGATCCAGCAGGGGCTGACCCTGATTGATAACAGCGGCAGACCCGTTGATTTCCGTGCGCTTGTGCAGAAGAACAAAACGGGCAAGTGGAGCGTAACCTCCATCGTCGCTCGTATCGCAGGCGGGAGTCATTACGTCTCCAATCTGGCGCGAGGCGGAAGCCTCAGCACCGTCAAAGAAGCCGTAGCCAAAACACAGCTATCCAGTGCTGCCAAAGCTTCGGCATATGCAGGACTGCACACAGCTGCGCTGGATATCGCCAAAGGCATTGAGAGTGCCATTCCAGCCCATTTTGGCGAACTCGGTATCGATCTGGCACTAGACACGAGTGGACGTGTGTGGCTGCTTGAGGTGAATTCAAAACCATCCAAAAATGATAATACACCATTGAGCGAAAGCAAGATTCGCCCTTCGGTCAAAGCTATGCTTGAATACTCCACATATCTGGCCGGATTCTGAAGTTTATCCCAAGAAGGAGGTGCAGCAACATGTTTACATCGTCGCAGAACTTCACCATCGCTATTCTGGTTCGTGAAGCAGAAGGCTCACCTCCCTTTGCAGATGAACACTTCTGCCGCCAGCTCTGTGTGGAAAGTCCCAGGTATGGACTGCGAATCATCGTCATCCCGATACCGTCCCCATTTGGTGAGGGCAGCATTATCAGAGGATATACCTATCATCAGAAGAAATGGAAAGCTGTTCGTATTCCAACGATTGGTCTGGTGATGAATCGGTGCCTGCGACCGCTCTCCAGAAATACAAGGCAACAGTTGGAACAATATTTACCTCATGTCAGTAGTCTTCGACAGCGTTCATGGTCCACCGCACTTCCTGGCAAATGGGAAGTCCATCGCGTGTTATCCAAGTCAAATACGCTTCGGGGACTTCTTGCCCCAACCTCCCGGGTCAGCTCGTCTATTCCCTGGGAAATATGGCTTGCCCGCTGGCCCAAAGGTCTTTTTTTCAAACCCGCAGCAGGAACTCATGGCAAAAACACCTTTCGTCTATCCATGGGAGATAAGCCATCTGTCTGGATCGCGGAAGGCCGTAATACAGGCAACGAACACTTTAATATGACATTTCATCAAGCGACGGACGTATCTTCCTGGCTGGAATCACATCAGGCTGTACAAAAGTTGATTGTGCAGCCTTATCTGGAGCTTAGCCACCTTGGAAGAGCATTTGATATCCGGGCGCTGGTTCAAAAAAACGGGCAAGGCCACTGGACGCTGACCGGATGCATGGTTCGGGAAGGAGCCGAAGGCTCTCTAACCTCGAATCTTCACGGCGGGGGTCATGCTTATCCTGCTGATGCATACCTCACTGAACGATATGGTAAGAAACAGGCAGCTTCGTTGCTGCAGCAAATCAGGCATTCTGCCGCACTCATTCCTCCGCTGCTGGAGAGCCGTTTCGGCAGACTTGCAGAACTTGGTCTAGATTTTGGAACGGATTCAGGTGGCAGGTTGTGGCTGATTGAAGTGAATTCAAAACCAGGCCGCACCTCATTTGCCAAATCAGATGACACACGCATGCATGCCCTGACGTATACACAACCGCTTGCTTACGCCCGTTATCTGTTGCAACAACATGTTCTCGCGGACGTCTCACGTCCATTGAAAATGCCGAATTCATCCAGCAAAGCTGGCCTGAAACGCATCCCGATTCCAGGCGGCGAAGGCCTGTAATGCCCGTTTGCCATGGAGCACAAGGATCTTTTTCAGGATAGGAGGATAAATCATGAGTTTGACCTTTTGTAATCTGCATTTCACCCAAAAACCCGAAAAAGTGGTGTACGTATCTAATGCTTTAATGAAAAGTCTCAATCTGTCCGGCAAAAAGACGATACATCTGCGTTTCGGGCGTGATCGCGTGCCAGCCACCATCAAACCCATTCGCAAAGCCGGGAAACATCTGTATCTGGCATCAGGCATCCGTAATTTAATGAACGTTCCCAAACGGGGTAGCATTTATCTTCGTAACCTCCAGAATGATGAAGTGCAGCTGGGTCCACTCATCGGAGTGCTATCCGACGGTTCATCATCAAGCTCCAACCCTTTTGGCTCACGTACAGGTTTCATCAAGCAGTTGCTTCGTGAAGGAAGCCGCAAATCCTATATCTATGCCTTCACTCCGCGGGATATCAACTGGCAGAACGAGACGGTTTCCGGTTACTTTCTCAATGAGAGCGGAAGTTTCATCCGCAGGACGGTTCCGCTGCCCGATGTTGTTTACAACCGTTTGCCCAGCCGGCGCTCCGACTTCTCACCGGCAATCAATCAGCTTCGGGAACGTTTTATTCGCCGCAAAATTCCCTTCTTCAACTGGAGTTTCTTCAACAAATCGGATATTTACAAATTGCTGGAGAACGAGCCGACCGCAGGGCGTTACATCCCTGAATCCATCACCAACCCTACGATCGAACAGATGAAGGAAATGCTTGAGCGGCATCAGTTCGTTTATTATAAACCAACCGCAGGCAGCCTCGGAAACGGGATCTACCGTTTGACCTATTCGCCCAAACGTGGATATTTTGCACGTTATCGCAAAAAAGGTGGTAACGCCTTGCTGCGCTTCGGTTCTTTCAATAGTCTGATGCGCATGCTTCAAGGCAGACATGGCAAACAGTTACGCGGCTATGTCGTTCAACAGGGAATACGACTGATCGAAATTGACGATTGCCCTATTGATTTTCGTTTCCATATGCACAAAAATGGGAACAATCAGTGGGTCGTTGTCGGCATTGGCGCCAAAAAGGCAGGACGAGGAAGTGTCACAACCCACATCAAAAATGGCGGCTCTCTAATGACCCCTGAACAGGCACTTAGCCGCAATTTCGGGGAACGAGCGGGCGAGGTTCTGCAGCAGGCGAAATCTGTCGCTATTACACTGGCCCAGGCGATTGAATCCCAGCACCAGCATCTGATTGGTGAGATTGGCTTTGATCTGGGCATTGATCAGGAGGAACATGTATGGATGTTCGAAGCGAACGCCAAACCCGGACGCTCCATCTTCCGTCACCCTTCACTCCGGGTGGAGGGCAAATCGTCGGTGGAACACATTTTGGAGCATTGCCTGTATTTGAGCAAATTCCGGAAGAGGGAAGGCATTTGATGAGCCTTCACGATGATTTCAAACCTGTGATCGCCGTGCTCACCATGCATGATCAACAGCGTATGTTTAGAGGGAATCATCAAAATTTTCAGGATATTCTGCAAACGGGTGAAAGCATGGGGTATGTCGTTTATATCGTTACCGTTCGGGATTTTAATGTGACTGGACCTACCGTGAAAGGATATACGTACAACAAAGGGAGCGGCAAATGGACTTCGCAGCCGTTCCCCCTCCCTCATGTGTTGTATAACCGTATTCCTAACCGGGAAGATGAGCGCAAGCCTTCGGTTCAGCGAAAAATAGAAGAATGTTTGCAATCCGGCATTGAGCTGTATAATCCGTTTTTTTTCAATAAATGGAATCTGTTCGAATGGCTGAAAAAATCCAAGTCCACCCAGCCGCTGATTCCTCACACTCGGCGGATGCGCAGTGCCTCTTCACTCGGCAAGGTACTGCAAACATACCCTTATCTTTATCTCAAGCCAGAGAGCGGAAAAGCAGGAAAAGGCATTATGATGCTCAAATTTCAGGAAAAAGAAAAACTGCCTTACCGGCTTAAAATACAGAATACCCGGAAGAGTATGACGTACAAAGCGGCCACGTTATCCAAGTTATGGGCACGTATTCGAAAGGAAACCGGACACACGCCCTATATCATGCAGCAAGGCATTGAGCTGGCTTCCTCTCACAAGCGCCCTTTTGACCTTCGTGTGCTTGTGCAGAAGAATGGCAAGGGACAGTGGAGCGTGACTGGAATCGGAGCAAGGCTCGCAGGCTCGCGCAGCATTACAACTCATGTACCTCGCGGCGGCAGTGTAGAAGACCCGGAGAAGCTGCTCACCGAACTGTTTGGAGAAGAGGTAGCCACGGCTCTGATGAAGAGGGTGAAATCCACATCACTGACGATTGCAAGACAGGTTGAGCGTGGCTCGGGACATACGCTGGGTGAAATGTCCATGGATCTCGGCGTGGATGATCTGGGCGAGCTCTGGTTTTTTGAAGCCAATGCCAAACCGATGAAATTTGATGAACCACAGATCAGACGGCGTTCACTGGAACGCATTTTCCAGTACAGCGCTTATCTTGCCCGCCAGTCTGTACGATGACGGACAGGAATACTGAATACAAAGAAGGTGATTGTTTGTGTCCTCACCTGTTCTGGGCATTATGACGTTGTATCTGAATGAACACCGCGCTCTGGAAGAACGAAGCATTTACCGCCGAATGATTCTGGAGGGGCGCAAACGGGGACTCGATATTTACGTATTCACACCTGCTGATGTACATTCTGGCGGCAGGCAGATCGAAGCAATGGTATATGAGGAAAAGAAAGGCTGGTCCAGGGAATGGCGCGCATTCCCGGATCTGATCTTTGACCGATGTCGCATTCAGCGCAACCACCGTTTCCAGCAACTGCTTGCATTTCGTGAAAAATATGGACATCTGCGCTTCCTGAACAGGCCTTTACGCAATAAATGGACGATTCATCAGACACTCTCCGAGAAAACCGCGTTTCGGCAACATTTGCCAGAAACGATACTATTTCAGGATATGTCCGATGTAAACCGTATGCTGAAGTCTTCCCCGCTAATCTATCTGAAACCGATCAACGGTACGGGCGGCCGCGGCATTCTGCGCGTAGAACGCAGTAGCAAGGAACCCAGTACAGTGCTTGTACAGGGGCGGGATCAGAAACGCCGCATTATTACACCGCGCAAAGTCCATCTGTCAAGGCTCGGCCCCTTGCTCCAGCACTGGAATATGAAAGATAAATATCTCGTGCAAAAAGGAATTCAGCTCCAACTCCCTAACGGAAGGGTACATGACTACCGCATGCTGGTTCAGAAGAATGGAGAAGGCGAGTGGGAGCTCACAGGCTGTGCGGGGCGTATGGGCGCAGAGAAAAGTGTAACTTCAAACCTTCATGGCGGTGGTCAGGCCGTTGCCATGCAACGATTGATGAAACAGTGGATTCTTGAGGAAGACCTCCGGGAAGAAGTAACATTAACGGCAGAGAAATTTGGCATTGATGTGGCCACGTTCTTGGAGGATACCTACGGGGATCTGTGCGAGCTTGCTCTGGATTTGGCGATAGACAAGAGCGGGCATATCTACCTGCTGGAGGTGAATCCCAAGCCTGCTCGTGAGGTCTTTGCCCGAATTGGTGAACGTAGCATCTATTATAAAGCGATCACCCAGCCACTGGAATATGCCTTGTGGGTGTACCGAAATCGCCCTGCTGAAGTGGTCAGAAAACCTCTTTCTCCCAGACCCGTTACTTCTAAAGCAGCGAGAGTAAAGCGTAGCCGCAGGGTGAAATAAGCAACTCGATGATCATAAAGTATAACTTCCAAGCTGAACAAAAAAAGGATTGAAGGTTCTGCATATTGAACCCTTCAATCCTTTTTCTGTCTTATCCAATTTTGCATTCCGGTTCTAATTACCTCCAGTTCACCAGATGTTCGTCGATAACAATCCGGGCTTCCTCACCAAGATACTCATAAGATAGCGTGAACCTCATCTGATCCGGCTCAAGCGTAACTCCCGTAACTTTCACAACCTCTTCTGATTCATCAGCCGGCAGGCATATAGCCACAACTCCCGCTTTGCCCGAGAACTCAGCTTGACCCTGAATAACCGTTGTTTCGGACTTCGAGCCGTAGATTTCCGATACCCAGCCTACCTGCTCTGTTACCTCAAATGTGTCACTGCCTTCTCCCGCCATCAAAAATTTAATGCACAGCTTAGTGGAGGAATCGTCAAATCGAATACCTGCTCGCTGTTTCGCTTGATCTTCCTTGCGTAATACAAGCAGTGCATCCGGATGCAAATGGAACCGTTGCTCCAACGTGTGTGTCTTTTCAGCATCCAGCCAGTCCACCACCAGAAGCAGAGGTACGCTTTTGCCTGCAAGCACCCACCGACGATGGCTAACTGGATCGGGAAGATGTGTATATCCATCTTGTGAAGCATCCATAAAGTGATAGCTGTCGTGACTCTCATAGCGATGTGTTGTCGCTTCTGCCTCAGGCTCACCCCATTGCTGAGTGGATACATAAGGTGTCTGATCTGTCCCGTCTATGGTAATCGTATTATGTGCCCGCGTGCTTTTGAAATAATGACGCCAGTGCCCTTCTTCGTAGGTATAACGTCCGGTATCCGTGAAAAACAGTCGATTTTTCCACATCCATTCGATGTTTAAGGCATCCGCATGACCGTGAGCACCACCCATAGAAGCTGCATCAAAAAACAGGTATTGTTGCTCATCCCTCATCACATAGTATCCGGTCTGTGGAAAAATGCGGCTCGTCAATGAACGGGATGCACCAGCCTGCAGCCTGACACACTGCTCGTATTTTGCCACACCCACCAGCCATAGGCATTCTGAACTGTCGGTTCCGCGAGCCATGAGATCCTCGTCTCCCAGAATCGCACCTAACAGTGTCAACCGCTGTCGTCCATCACTAAGCCAGTCCGAATCTCCAATGCCCGTCGATTGATGATCGGGTCTGATCATGGCTTCGGTGAACGCGGCCATATTCCGTAAACATTCCCCATACCACGCCGAGAACGGATGTCCCGAAATACCTGCCAGCAGATACGGTGTACCAAACATCTCAATACTCGCGTTATGATAGTGGGTGTTCAATTCGACCTGGATTCCCTCTTCATTCAACTGATGTAGCAGACACAGCTCCAGCCGTTCGGTAGCCACTTGACGCCAGAATGGACTGCGTGGATGCTCCTTGTAGAAAGCTGCAATCATAAACAAACCCTGCATATGCATAATGGCGTGATTGATCTCCGTACTGCCGAGATAATGCGTCAGGAATTCCGCATGCTCCTCCAGTCCTTGCAGAAATTCGGCCCGAAAGGCATCGTCCAGTTGCGGACTGGATTCCATATATTTGTACGCGGCAATCCAGGATTGCACACGAAGACCTGTTTCAAGCAAACGCCAAGGACCTGGTTTCTGAAAAAAAACAGCCTCGTCATACGCCAGATCAACAGGCACCGGATTCTGTTCTCTCCACGTGCGATAGTGATCTATAAATGTAGTCACATATAACGGGTTGCTTTTCATCAGATAAGCTTTGCCCAAATCAAGCATATGCCAGTGCCTGTTAATGCCCCACGTGAACTCCAGATCATTGGTCGGATTGTGAAGCCAGTCCACCGGCGTACCCAGTGGAATCCAGTTGGTTAGATCATTCGTATATGGCACAATAAATTCATTCAGAATGGCACGGTTGGCAATCGTCACTGAATTTCGGGCTTCCTCTGGAAAATGCTCCTGATAGTATAGCGCTACCTGCTGCAGTTCGTTTGCTGAAAGGTAAAAGTCACTCATTGGTCTGCCTCAAGAAAATCCTGACGGAATGGCGTAAACACATCCAGTATAATCGCATCTTCCAGCGCTTTTACCCCGTGTGGCACATTCAAGCCTGCATAGAAACTGTCTCCCGCTTTGAGAACTTTGGTCTCTTCGCCTACTTGAACCTCAAAGCTACCCTTTACAATATAACTGACTTGCTCGTGTGCATCATGAGAGTGGACTTCGCCGATCCCGCCTTTGGCAAAGGTAACTTCCACCATCATGAGCGTTCCACCCATTCCCAAAATTTTACGTGAACTTGTTTCGTTAATGATATGTGGTTTTACGGAATTCGTGTCAATAATCATTGGATATTCCCCTCTCCCAGGTAAAATGATTTAATAGTCTCAGTAAAGTGAAGCGACCGAAGTATAAATACGACGGCCGCCATGTTTAGGTTTTACTCTTCTTTGGACAGTTTACCTTGAAGCTTGGATGAATCAAACGATGGATCAGCTGCAATTTTAGTCAGGCCTGCCGCTTTGCTTTTCTCAAGTGCTGCATTGTAGCGTGTGTTCAGATCCTTAATTACGCCATCCAGATCACCACCAGTGAATACATAAGCGGAGAAGGCTTCGGCCCATTTCATGCCTTCCAGCGAGCTCTCTGTAATCACACTTGGATTGGCAGGGAAGATCGCGTCATACTTCTTAGGTAAGAAACCTTCGATACCTGGAATGCTAGGTTTTTTATCGGAGCTGAGTACAGCAGGAATCAGAGAGATACCGTAACCTTTTTCATAATACTCGCTTTGCAGATCCGTGCTGTATACGTACTCCATGAACTTCCAAGCTGCTTCTTTGTTTTTCGAGTCAGCATTGATGCCGATATAAGAACCACCAATGACTTGTGAAGCACCTTTAATCGTACCATCATCCGTTGGTACAGGAGCAGCACCCCAATTTTCTTTGGTTGGGAACTGATCTTTATACACGCCCGGCTCACCGGAGTGATTGATGTACATACCGATTTTGCCTTGTGCAAACTGAGCTCTCAGCGGGTCGATATCCAAACTTTCCACACCCGGAAGCATGCTGCCATCTTGATTCATTTGACGAAGTGCCTCGGCAATCGACTTGTACATGTTGAAGTCAAACTGACCTGTCTTGTAGTTAAAGCCGTCAATTCCTTCGTTCGTGCTTGCACCAGCAATCGTGTTCGCCGCTCTCCAGAAACCACTACCACTTTTGAACGGGCTGGCGAAGCCATAGATTCCTTCGCTTTTGCCTGCTTCCGTAATTTTCTTCGCATCCGCTACCATTTCGGCAATGGTTTTAGGCGGAGAAGCAATACCTGCTTTTTTGAAAACATCCTTATTGTACACCAGTCTCCAGATCTGGCCTGTATTCGGAAGTGTATAGACTTTTCCATCAATCGTGTTTTTGTTTTCGATCATGCTGTCTTTGAACGTGGCCTTCATCGCATCGCTCATGTATCCGTCGATTGGAGCAAGATACCCCTTCTGAAAATACGTTTGGAAATCGTCAATTTGAAACACATCGGGAGCTTGTTTACTCGCAAAAGCAATATCAACGGCCTGCGGATAATTGTCACCCATGACGGTCATTTCGACTTCAATGTTATCTTTGTTTGTCTGATTAAACTGCTCAATCTTGGATTTCATGAAATCAGCATCGTGGCGGTCCGGAGTCCAATAGACCACTTTCGTTTTACCGCTGTTCTGATCTCCACCGCCAGCTGCAGCTCCGCTGTCTGTTGTCGTACCACTGTCTGTTGAACAACCAGCTACGGTTAATGCAAGCACAGCACTTAGTGTAGTCATCATCCACTTTTTAACCATTGAAATGCCCCCTTATGCTTGTCTGGACAACCTGTTTGGTTCCCCGTTACCGTAATGATAAACGTTCCGCTTCAGTCGAAGTGAGGGACATTCTGACTATGCATGGTGGGAAAAATGACGATCTCTGACTTATCCGTTCTCATACATCTGCCGGAAGTGTGTCGGGGTCATCCCACAGTATTTCTTGAAAAGTCCACTGAAATAAGGTCTGTCCTCATACCCCAGCATCTGGCATATTTCCTGTACCTGCACACCCGCCACCAGTAGTTCCTTCGCCTTCTCCATCCTTAACTTCGTAATATATTGGATAAGCGTCATGCCCATCTCTTTCTTGAACGCATTCGCAAAGTAACTCGGGCTTAAGTGAACGGACTGCGCACACGTCTGCAGGGTAAGATTTTCGGACAGATTCATACTGATATACTCTTTTGATTTGCTGATCGCCTGTTTGACATCTGTAAGCCGTTTCTTATCCATGATCTCACAGCCCATGCTGCTAAAATGCTTGATGTATGCTCCCCAGCCGTCAAAGGTCAACGAGCGCATGGCTTCAAGCACGGTCAGATCTGCTTCCAGACGAAGACGCTCTTCTTCTGTGATTTCGTCACAGAATGCCCGGTAGATGGCAAATGCCAGTCCTGACAACAGACGAATCATCGTCAGCGGCTCGGGGAAACCTTTGGAGCTCTGCCATACTTCCAGAATCTCATCGATGATCCGGTGACAGGAACTCTCATTACCGCATTTTAGTGCGTAAAACAGTTCCTTTTCCTTTTCCAAAGGATAGACAGGAGCGCTCACTTCCTGATTCTCCAGGTCTGCATAGTTGAAAATACAGTTCCCCTCACTGTAAAAGCGATAGGATATCGCCTTATCTGCATTGGCATAGGATATCCAGATTTCCTGTGGTCTCCGGGCAATGGTGCCCAGACCAATGGAGATCGTCTTTTTGCTGTATTGTTCCACATTGTGACGACATTGCTCCATAAGCTCGGATACCTCAATCTGGTCGGATGAATCAAATATAGCTGCCAGCCGATATCGGTTTTCACGAAGTACAATACTTCTCGTATAACGATTTAATGTTTCGCTGACAATATTTTGCACTGCAAATGGGACAATCTCTGCATCCAGATGCATCGTGGAGCCGTATCGTGTATACCCGTCCACCTCGATGACCATCACATTCAGATTGGATGAATCCAGTTCAATGTTTAGCTCATTCCACCGGCTTTCATTCAGGAACCCTCCAATCTCATGCCGCAGCAGACCGAGTAGATAACTTTGACGTTCGTACTCGCTGCTACTAACTGCTTTTTGTTTCAGCTTCTGAAGTTGCTTCGACTTCGCTTGTTCGTTCTCAATGACTTGTCTCACTTTGAGCACCGCACCCAGTATTTCTTCGGGAGTAAACGGTTTGAGCAGATAATCGAAGGCTCCCAGTTTGATCGCTTCCTGAGCATATTGAAAATCGGAGTATCCACTGATAAAAATAAATTTGGTTCTCAGTCCGGCATCCATTGCCCGCTTCATGAGCTCGAGTCCGCTGAGCCGAGGCATTTTGATATCCGTGATCACAATGTCTGGCTGCTGTTCAACCAGAAGGGACCAGCCTTGTTCTCCATTGTTCGCTGTGCCGACAATCCGAACCTCATGCTCCGCCCAGGGAATGGTGGAAGCTATGCCCTTGACCACAGCCTGGATATCATCCATAACACACATCGTTAATTGCTCCATACGTACGCTCCCTCCTAGCTAATCGGAATGGTGATGACCACCGTAGTCCCCACGTTTATTTCACTATCAAATACAAGCGAAGCTTGCTCACCGTACTGCAGGCTTAATCGGTCAACCAGATTGGATATGGCATACCCCTTCCGTTCACCTCCAGATATTTCTTCTGCATGAACTTTCGCCACATCCATGCCGCATCCATTGTCCGTGACCTCCAATCGGAGTGTGTCTTCATGACGATCAATGCGGATGAGAATGCATCCCAGATCTTCCTTGTCATGAAAACCATGCAGGATCGCATTTTCAACCAGAGGCTGGAGCAGAATTTTCAAAATTTCGATACTCCTGCACGACTCCTCTGCCTCAATCCGGTATTCAAACAAGTCCTCGTAGCATTGCTGCTGCAGCTGCATATATTGCTCGACGTGTTTGATCTCCTGCTCTACGGTGGTCATGTCTTTCCCATCATTCAAGCCAAGCCTGAACAGCAGGGAGAGAGAGACAATCATGGCGCTGACATCCTTCTTCTCTCCACTCTCGCTTTTCCAGAACATCGTATTTAATGTGTTATACAGAAAATGAGGATCAACCTGAGCTTGAAGCGCCTTCACTTCCAGTCGCCGCTTGTCCTGTTCCGTGTCGCGCACCTCTTCAAACAAAATCTGAATCTGATCCAGCATTCGGTTGAAGCGATGGCCTACGGCACTGACTTCATCGTCATATTTGCTGCGAAACCGCACGTCCAGGTCATTGTACTCCACCTCAACCATGAGACGCCGCAATTTGTTCAGCGGTTTCAAGAGTGCCGAGGATAACAAGTCGGACAGCGCGAGCGCAAGCAAGATGCAGAACAACATAATCAGAATGACCAGCCAGCGAATCTTCTTCAGCGGAGATAACAAATCGGCTTTGGATTGCACACTGACCATGACCCAGTCCTCATTCATGGATAGAGCCGAGTAGTTCACCAGCATGTCTTGCCCCTGTCCGTTCGTATAGGTGAAGTCACCTGCTCCCCGATTTAAACGTTGTGCAAATCCAGGCTCCGTTACCAGATCAAATGTGCCTGCCTCCGGACGAATGACTTCACTTCCGTTTTTGTGTAATAAAAATAATTGCACCTGGCTGTTCATCAGATCCTGGTTCAGAATGTCCCGCATCGCGGCTTCCCTCATGTTGACGACCATGTAGACTTCCGTAAAAGTGTGGTTATCAACCACAATCGGTTTGAGCAATAGAGATAACACATTGCCACGGGATTGGAACAATTCACTGGGGTGCGAACCAAACCACATCGTATTCCAGCCGGTTTGTTTTACAACCTCTCCATACTCCTTGTCAAATGCAGTGCTTTGATTCGGGAAGTCTTTGGTTGAGAAAAAACTTCCGATCGGTGTCTTCAAGTAAGCCGTATCAATCAACGGCTCTACCAGCTTCAACTGAGCAAACGTTGTCTGAAGCAGAGAGAGATTCTGATAATAACGTTTATCATTATGATTACGAACATCCCGCATCACCTGTGTGAACGTGTCACTCAGCATGAACGAGTAGGATGACACCACGATGTGACGCAGATGTTCATCCATCACCTGTACCGACTTGTTCAGAATGCTTTTCTTTAACTCAAGGGCATTCCGCTCTATGCTTTTTGCAGCAAAAAGATATGAGCAGATGCCCGTCACACTAATACACAAAACAACGAGAAAAATATAGATGAGTTGTATTCGTTTTTTCAGAGACATTTTGTAGAAATAAGACATCATAGGCGGTCGCTCCTTGAACAAGGACTTGCCCTGTCCGCTGTAATTAAAAAGAGTATAGCACAGCGGAATCTGCACGGAATACCGTTCCCCAAATATCTCTGCCTCAGCTTTACCACCCTAACCTTTGACAGCCCCCAGCGTAACTTGCATGAATGATTTATTCGCAAAAATGTATACAACTAACAGTGGCAAAATGGACAGACATGCGCCAGCCATCATTAATTGAACCTCAGCTGCAGCCCCGATTCCGTAACGAAGGTTCGCCAGACCAACCGGCAATGTCTGCAGCTTGGGATTGCTCATCGTGAATACGAACGGAAGAATATATTCATTCCATGAATTCTGGAACACACCCAAACCAGCAACGGCCAGACCGGGACGCAGAAGTGGCAGGATAATCCGCCAATAGGTTGTGAAGAAATTACAGCCGTCAATCATCGCAGCCTCATCCAGTTCACGGGGAATACTCTTGAAGAACCCGACCAGAATAAAATACGTAGCCGCATGTGCACTGATTAATATGATGATGACACCCCATAACGAATTATTCAGACCCAGTTTGACCATAAGATCAAATTGCGGTCTGAGTACAACGGCACCAATCGAAATAAATAACGTGGATGCCATAAGCAGGGTGTATGCCTTTTTCCCTTTAAAATGAACCCGATCTACCGCATAAGCTGCCATCGAAGATATCAGCAGTGTACCTACAGTTGTAACAATACTTACAAAGACGCTGTTGATCGTAAAGCCGGAAAAATTCGCGGTCTTCCAAGCCTGAGCGTAGTTCGTAAATTGCCATATCTTCGGCCAGATCGTTGCTCCTCCGGTAAGTTCCTGGTTGGTTTTGAACGAGCCTAGTAACACCAGGATAATCGGGAACAGGGACAAAAGTGCAATAATCAGCAGAAAGATGAAGAGGATTGTTCGCTTCGTCCAGCGAGTCCAGCGGAATGAACTTGAATCGGAAGATGCAGGTGCAAGCACGGTTTGAGTCATCATCGTTTCCTCCTGTTCGTGATTAGTAGACATCATTAAGTTTTTTGGAAATTTGGAAGTAAATGAGCGTAACCGCCCCTACAATGAGAGCTGTCGTGAAGCCGACTGCACTTCCGTAACCGAGCTGTTGCAGGGACTGTGTGTCTGCTGAAACAGGGAACAACAGTTTGAACAGGTACAGATACATGACCTCTGTCTTGCCATAAGGCCCACCCTCGGTTAATACCATAATGCTCTCGTATCCTTTAAGTGCTGTGGTGATCGCAAGCATAATAATCATCTGCATCACAGGTCCAAGTAATGGAATCGTTACATTGCGCAATTTCTGAAACTCACTCGCTCCGTCTAGTGATGCCGCCTCGTACAGCTCCTCGGGGATGCTTTGCAGACCTGCAATGAACAATAACATGTAGTTCCCCACAGCGCCCCAGATGGCAATTATGATCGTAGTCAGCATCGCATGATTCGCATCCAGCCAACCAATCGGTGAGGAAATGATGTGATATTTGAGCAGCAGTTGATTCAAAATGCCGTTATATGAATTGAAAATGATAAAAAAAACAATCGCCATAACGGATGCACTGAAGATTGTCGGAAGATAAAAAACGGCCCTGAACAAGGAGCGTCCACGCCACTTGCGATTCAGGATAATGGCCAGAATAAGGGATAGCGGAATGGTGATGACGAGTTTACCCAGTGCGTATACCCCCGTATTTTTGACCGAGTCCCAGAACTGTCCATCACGCATAATACGTGCAAAGTTATCAAGTCCGATGAAGATCGGCTTTCCAATGCCCTGATAATCATAGAACATGTAGCGCAGAGCCCATAACAACGGATAGATTCCGAATACCAGTGTGAGAAAGAGACTCGGGATGATGAAGATGTAGGCGTTCAGTTTGGATGGTTTCATCAGAATCAGACCCCCTATAGCTTTTGAATGAAAGTATAGTGGGATTTACAACATATGCGGGATAGGGAAATCAACTTTCTACAGGGGAGGATGTAACTGCGTGCTAAAAGCAAAAAAACCTGCATAGGCGCAAAAAAAGCCCATACAGGTGTGCGGAAGAAAACTGTAAATCGTTGATAAAGCTGCTGCTCATGCGCTGTTTACCGACAATCAGACATCCCCTGCGGAAGCAAGGTAGCTTTGTATTTGTCAGGAGTAGCTGACATGATCATGTTATGTTAAAACACTTATTCTGCTTCTTCATATAGGCGGAGCAAATCGGTGAAATCTGAGATCAGCGCATCTGATCCGGCAAGCTCCTCGTCCCGGCCAAATCCGGCATAAGCACAGCCAATGACGGTCTGGTTGTTCATTTTGCCCGCTTCGACGTCCGAAGAACGATCCCCTACCATCCATGCATCTTGAATCCGGTGTTTCTCTAGCAGAATCTGCACCAAATTGATCTTGGAAGGTGTTTTGTACTGACCCGCACTGTAAACCCCTTCGAACAGCGGCATAATTTCATGTGCAAACGCAACACCTTTTACATAATCCTCCAGACCATTACTCGCAACAAACAAACGAATACCTTGGGCTTTCAGTGCTTCCAGCGTTTCTTTCACACCGGGATACAGTTTGGAATCGCCCCCATCCAGTCCTTCAATCTCGAGTTGCAGCAATAATTCATCTGCACGGCGATGAGCCGCTTCGGATGCCTCAGGCATAACCACTTTCCAGATATCTTCAAGCAGCATACCCAGACTTCCAAGCATCCGCTCTTCTGGCGGGGTTTCTCCTTCAAAATGTCCCTCAGCACGCAAGGTATCAAATAACTGCTGGTAGGCAGGCAAAAGCAAGGTCTCTGTCTGAAACAGCGTACCATCCATGTCAAAAATCATTGCTTCCGGTTTACGCAAAGCATTTTTTGTAGTCATATTCAAGTAACTTCCTTTCGGAGTAAGATTGATTTAATGGCTGTTCCGAAGTGCTTCAAGCACTTGTTGTGCCTCATATCCGTCGTGGAACGTATAAATTCTTCCAGGTTTGCCCTGAATCCTTGCGATTACATGTTTCAGGACAGGCAACTCACTGGAGGATTCCAACACTTCAACTGGAGAAAGCGGCTGTCCGATCTGCCCACTCATCAGTTCCTCCCAGTTTTCCAGCGCAATGGTACCTTCGGTGCCGTACACAACCATAGATACTCTCTCTTCACCGGCAAAATGAGAAATCCCCTGTAGATGAACACGGGTTCCGTCCTGCACTTCAAGCACAGCCTGTACTTCCTGTTCACACGCATCCGGTTGATCTGCCGGATAAGTCACTTGAGCGTTCAGTACACGGAGGCGTCCGAATACATTCTGGATCATATGAATCCAGTGAATGCCAACTTCGAGGATGAATCCTCCCTGTTCACGGCTTGTAATCCAGTCATTCTGCTGCCATGAGCGTGGCCACTGCGGGAATTGCAGAATCAGGTCGATTTTGCGAATGTCACCCACTTCATGTTGTTTAACCATCTCTCCCAGCTTTAACACGGCAGATTCATGCGGCATCGAGAAATGAACAGCGTGTACCACGCCAGCCTGCTCCGCAGCTTCCACCATTCTGCGTGCTTCGTCTAGACTGTTCGCCAGCGGCTTCTCACAGAACACATGAATACGGCGCTCCAGCACTTCCATAACGACCGGATAATGATATCTAGGTGGTACAGCAATATACACGAGATCAATCTGCTGTTCATCCAGCAGCTGCTTGTAGTCAAGATATGTTTTCACCGATGGATGGGTTGATGCAAAAGCCTGTAACCCATGCTCATTCGCATCACACACTGCAATAATCTCCACGGGTATATCCATTGATGTATTCTCCGCTTGATGAATCATATGTAAACCCATCTTACCCAGGCCGATTACAGCCATTTTCAATGATGTCATTGCCTTCCCTCCAATTCATTTTCAGTATAGCAGAAATCCTCGGTTATTTAAGTTGAACTCATGATTTTGTCCAATCCACTCCATTAACTTGTAAAGAATCGATCAACTTATAGACACGATGTTCAACTATCACGCTGTTGCATCATTGCGGTAATGCGACTAGGTAATAAGTTGCATAACATAAATTGCATATGTGAAGACAGGTTCATAAAAAATTAAACGTTCACAACTTAAGGCTTAGGAAATTTGGATCAGGAAAAAGATTGACAAAAAACCACAAAAAAAGATACCATTTCTAATACCAAGGAATCCTTCTTCTTACAACCTTAGACAAACACCAACATGCACAATCGGATAAACCTCCTGGTTCTAAAAACCTACTACTCGAAATGAGGTGTCCACGCGTGAGAACTGTTGCAGACTATTTAGCAGAAACGTTGCGCAATCTGGGTGTCACTCATGTATTTGGTATTATCGGCAAATCCATCTGTCCTGCTCTTCTGAAAATGGTAGATTACGGTCTGGAATTTATCCCTGGCCGCCATGAAGCCAGTTCAGGCTTCGCCGCATCGGGTTACGCATTGCAGACAGGCCGCTTGGGTGTCGCTGTTGCCACCTCAGGCCCTGGAGGAAGCAATCTGCTCACAGCTGCGGCTCATGCCAAAGCAAACAATCTTCCTGTGTTATTCCTTACCGGTCATCAATCCATTCAGGAACTGGGCATCCCCCAGTGTCAGGATTCCTCTTCTTATCTGGCCGATCTGGCTGAAATGTTCAAGCCTGCTACACTGTTCAGCAAACTGGTTGAGCGCGGAGATCACTTCGGAACTATTCTGAATCATGCCATTTCCATTGCACTTGGCCCAAACAAAGGCCCCGTGCATCTTTGTCTTCCTTTTGACGTGCAAACCGAACAGCTTGCATCCTGCCGCATTGTTATTCCTGAATCTGAGCCATTGCTCAGCATCTCTAATCTGAATCAAATACTGCCTTTAATCCAACAAGCACAGCGTCCACTGATTATTGCCGGTAAAGGCGTAACTCGTTCCGGGGCACATAAGGAACTGCAGCAACTAGCTGAAACGTTAAAAATTCCGGTTGTGACAACTCCCGGTGGCAAAGGAGCCATAGCATGGAATCACCCTTTGTATCACGGCCCTTGCGGTGTAGGCGGTTTCTCACATGGCGACGAGATGCTGAATCAAAGTGATCTGTATATTGTTCTCGGCTCCAGACTTAGCGATATGACGCTGTGTAATCTCAAACCAGATCATCATCCGGCACAACTGATTCAAATGGACACCGACCCAACCTTTGTAGGCAAAATTCTACAATCTCAGACCTTACATATTACAGGGGATATCAAGAATAATCTGCAATATCTGCTCAGTACCCTGCCGTCTGCTACAGCATCTGTTTCCGAAGCAGTCACTGAGCCAGTTCAATATCAGTCCCCTTTACCGGAGTTGCCACATCTGTCTCTTGCTTCCGTGCTGGATCAAATGAGCGACCTGCTACCCTATGATCATAAATTGTTCGTTGATGATGGCAGCCATGGCTTTCACGCCGTCCAGCGCTATAAAGTGAAAAAGCCGGGCAGTTTCATATTTGATGCCTACTTTGCCTGTATGGGGAATGCCATCGGTATGGCTATTGGCGCCAAAGCTGCTTCACCCGAAGAGACGGTGATCTGTATCACTGGAGACGGATGTTTTATGATGCTGGGCACGGAAATCAATACGGCTGTATGCAAAAATATTCCTGTCATTTTTATCGTTGTCAACAACAAACAGCTGGACATGGCCCTGAAAGGTATGGAAAAAACGACGGGACGCATCGATGGTACACTCTTCGAAATTCCCATGGATGCCGTCAAATTTGCCGAGTCACTGGGAGCCACGGCTTTCCGTACAGAAACGTTGGCGCAGTTCTCTGACGCGCTGGAGGCTGCTTTGAAGTTAAAACAGGTCGCTGTAATCGAGCTGCTGACTGATCGGGACGAAATCCCGCCAACGGCACACCGGGTTGTCAATTTGAATTAGGAGGCAAAGTCATGAGTGAACAGGTGACGCAAGGTTTAGAACGCTTTAGCAAGCTTTCCGGAGAATATGGTGCGAAGGCATTTGCA
Source organism: Paenibacillus amylolyticus (assembly GCF_051136285.1). Lineage (GTDB taxonomy): Bacteria > Bacillota > Bacilli > Paenibacillales > Paenibacillaceae > Paenibacillus > Paenibacillus amylolyticus_F. The sequence goes on from NZ_CP194938.1 coordinate 1,661,077, forward strand.
CCGATTAAGGAACATTTTCCCGAGCTATCCGAGTTCATTATGGGAACAGTATATGGTGATATTTTTCAGCGGACAACGATTACGGACCAGTGGAAAGAAGTCGCTATAATCTCGTCGTTAATCACGCAGGGACAGTTCGAGCAACTCGGTGTCCATTATGCCATGGCTCTAAGCGTAGGAGTTACCTTCGATGAACTTAAGGGAATATTACTCCATCTGGCGCCATGCGTAGGCGCTCCACGTATTATCAGCGCTTTTAAGGTATTACTTGCCACTCTTGAGGAAATCCAGTAATTCAACATTCTACATTTTTATACACTATTCGACCTTTTTATTGATCTTTTTACATTATTACCTTTATAATATGGGTAAATTATCCTTCCGGCTTAACAACCTGGTACCCCTCTCTTTAGGGTCTAATGGACGGCATCATTCCATAGAGGATAGCTTTCACTCATATTACAAAGGGGAGAGAACACGTAATGGGAAAATTTATTCTAAAGACGGATGCTTCAAACAAGGTGTTGTACATTGAATTGGAAGGTTCTTTTTCTCAAGAGGATGGTCTTCGTTCGATCTCGGCGTATCAGGATACGATTTCTTCCATTAACACCCAGGAATTCAACCTGGACATTGACTGCAAAAAGCTAAATGTTACCGCCCCTGAGATCGTACCTCTTCTTGAGGGATGCCTGGCCATGTTCAAAAAAGACGAATACAAAAAAGTAGTGTTAACCCTGGAGAACAACGCCATTTTAAAAATGCAACTTGCCAGACTGGGTCGGACCGTAGGGCTCAACAATCTGGAAATTATTTCGGCGTAACTCCTTAGATTGCCTGGTGTTTTCATCACAGCTCTGCCTTTCCACTTAAGAGGAGGATGACGATGGCTGGAATTCGTATTGTCGATATCGATATGTATCACCCGGAAACCAAGGTGCACAACGACTTTTATATTGAACACTTTGATGCAAGAGGGGTGGATATCCGTGGTTTGTTAAAAGCACTCGGGCGTGAATCACGTTACAAAATTGATCATGCTGACGAAAACTCACTGACAATGGCCTTCGAAGCGACCCGAAATCTGCTGGCTAAAACCGGATTAACCGGCCAGGATATCGACTTGATTGCTTATGCAAGCCAGACACCTGAATATATTTTCCCTACGAATTCCTTAATGATTCATCATCTGATCCATGGAGCATCTCACACCATTTGTATTGATAGCAATGCCAACTGTGCAGGTATGACTGCGGCTTTTGAACAGGTCAGTCGGCAGATGCTTGGTAATCCAAGGATTAAACGTGCTTTAATCATCGGCTCAGATTATGTGGCCCCACATGCCAGTCCGGATGATCCGGTTTATTTTGCAAATTTCGGAGATGCAGCAGCAGCCGTAATTGTCGAACGGGATGAACATGCTGTTGGATTTATCGATTCAATCTATCAGACGGATCCCTGCGTATATCAAAATTCACTATTTCCGGCGGAGGGGCTTGCCAAGCTCGGAAGCACCGGTGTGGATGCAGGAGCTTTCCATGTAAAATTCACACCGTTTGACGACTCGATCTGTGTCGATGCCGCTTCAGAATCCATTCGTACGTTACTAACACGCAATGAAATCAGACCAGATGAGGTCAAAGCTGCCTGTTTCTCCCAACTGTCGATTGCCAACATTCGTGCGGTATCCAAAAATATCGGCATTGATGATACCATCGCTGTCTATATTGGAGATGAGTTCGGTTACACCTCCACCAGCAGTCCGTTTATTGCACTGCATCGAGCGATAACCTCCGGCAAGATACAGCGTGGTGACAAAGTGTTGTTCTGGACCGTTGGAGCTGGATGGCAAAATGTTGCCATGGTCGTTGAATACTAAGAGCGCGTTTAATTCGAATTCACTTCTTATAAAATTAAATTCACCCCTGAATATCATTAGCCAACCTTTTTGGGTTAACTTTTAATTCAGGGGTGAGTATTTTTAATATGAAGATGTAGTATAAATCAAAATAATTTCAAAATTAAAAACTAATTACTTCTCCAATCCGCATTTACAGGAACATCCACTTGGAAGAAATCGGTATTTAATTCCATGCGAACACTTTGAGACTTTGCCTGAGGACTATTTACAGTATATGTATTTCCTCCTTTTACATCTCTTAACCAAGAACCATTTCCTCCGCTGGATTCAGTTCGTGCATCTAGTTCCGCCCCACCTGTTGAATGCATTTGTAATCCTGCCAACGCCCCTGTCTTTAATTTAGTTTGGGAACTCGAATAAAGACTTCCATGTAAGTCCTGGAACTACATCGCTTATTGATTCCCAATCTGCTCCCGCAGAAACGGCACTTGCAAATAACATACTGGCAATCATACTTCCAACAATTATTTTCTTCTTACGCACTCTAAATCATCTCCTTATATTGGAATACAATGTAAATCATAATATAATTAATTATAAAAATACATCCTTTTTTTTTCGAGAAAAAATATGTTAAATTATATCTTCAAAGAATTAATATGGTTTTTTATACAGAATCAATTTTAAATTCCCCATTACAGAAAAGGAGTAACTCTATGAGAAAAAGATTGATTGAAATTTCAAATTCATATCGTCTCCCAAACCTACTCTTAACAGTTATATTTACAGCATTTATGTTGGGCTTTGGTATCTATCGAAGCAAGTCCTACACCCTACGAGATTCTTTAGATTATTACGGGTTGATCATTGAATCTATATTACCGTTATTCTTTCCTGCTTTAGTAGTGTTGATTTTTGTTACCTCATTCGCTGGAGAAATTAAGCACCGTTTTTTAGTTTATACTCGTACTCGCAGACCAATACTTGAAACACTAAAAATCAAACAGCAAGCAAATATCATAATTACATTCATAGTTTTTTTTCTGATGATATTTATTCCATTTATTTATGTGTTCTATATAGATCCTATGATGGGGAAAACAGTTTTTTATCCTGAGTACTACAATCTAACAAAAGAAAATATTACACAGGATACGTATAATCGTCATACATTTACTAATTTTCTTGAATACGGAAAATTGATATTTGGACTAACTTATTCGACATGGGTGGGCATTAATGCCTGTTTATATGCAGCTATCACTTTTCAATTAGTTCTATTAACTCGGAACACTTTGCTCGCATTGTCAATTCCGTTTATAGCATATGTTGTAGGTAGCTTTACTTTAAGCGCTCTCAAACTTCAAGCTTTTCAACCCAATCAAGTCGTTTTTCCTTTGGGGCATTCACAGGAGCCAATTTGGACATCTCTACTCTATATTACAATCTTATTAAGTATTCTTATCGTCCTAAATAATCTAACTAAGCAAAAATACTTGCGTGGGGATGAGTCATAATGAGAATGTTTAAAAATTCCGCCAATGAACTTTTTTCATTGAAATGGCTCTTTCTTATAACTGCATTCGTTCTCTTCGGCTGGATAAATAGACAGATTGTTGTACAAAATTCTGTAACTCATCAAGTTAAAATTAATATTTGGGATATATGGCTCAGTCAGCAAATGAATGCAACTTTTCTTATTTATATTTTCTTACCAGTTGTAATCCTTTCATCAGTATTAAGCATCCAAAATAACTATACTTATCCAATTTTAGTACGTACAAGAAGTTGGTTCCGTTGGATCCTTTTTTCCTTCAATTCAAATATACCTAATTCGTTATCCATATTGACATACTTTGTGGTAACTTCTTGGATAATGACAACGGGATCACAACTTGAAACAGTATGGAGTCCATTCAGTATGTTGCCAGTTACTTCATTCAATTGGATTAGCTCTATTGGATATGAGAGCGGATTAACTCCATATTGGTTCCTTGTGCTCAATGTTATCCAATTGTTAATATTTCAGATCCTTCTGCATGTTTTTTTAAGTTGTTGCTATGTTTTATTTCCTCATATCTATTTCTTGATGGGCATGGGATTTTTGGTATTTCTTTATGGGGCATTAAGTTTACGTTATTTCCCTGATACATCTTTAACTTTATTCCGTTATATGTCTGTTGCTGCAAGTAAATTTTTGTATCCTTCCGTCTATCACGCAATGATTCTCCTACTATCTCTTATTTTTATTATTGTTGTGGGAACAATTTATTTGAATAAGACACCCATAAAATTAACAATTAGCCACCTCAAGGGTTATTTTGGATATATACTTTATTCTTTCATTTTACTGCTTGGCCTCTTAAGCCCGATTAACAGTACTAATGATCAGACAATATGGGATCTTGTTTATTCACGGTTCTATGGTTTTGACAGAAACGGAGAAGCAGTATTATCCATAATGCTATACTACTTTATAGTATTTATAGGATTTACATATATTCAAGCACTACTAGTCAATAATATTCTTGTGAACCGTTTTTATTATTCTCTTATACGCTATAAGAGCTACTGGCGTTGGTTCTTGGCTTATGTTATCCGAACTTGGGGTATAACTTTCATTTTTATATCTAGTATTACTGCTGTAACGATATTGATAGGAACTCTGTCTGGATTATCGTCACTCCCTACAATTACTTTCCTCCCACAAGTATCGGTTACACATTTACTCTACCATATGCTTGTCAATGGATGGCTGCAGCTTGTAAACTATCAACTCATGGTTTTTGTTATTTTCTGGATTTCTTCTCGCCCCTCTGTTCGAATCGGTGCTGTCATACTTATCATTACCATCTCAATACCAACCTTAAATAATGGGTGGCTACCTGCTGGATTAAATGCAATGGGTTATTTAACTCAGTCATGGAAAGAGACTCTGCAAATAACCTGTGTTCTTACGGCTTGGATCATTTTGATGTTAGGATGTATTGGTTATCTATTCAGAAAAAAACATTGGATGTTTGCACTTTAAATATTATTCCTTACGAAAGAGGTTGTTTAAATGAATGTTATTCGACTTGAAAATGTAAGTAAATCATACAAAGGAATCTCACTTTTTGAAAATGTTAATGCAATATTTGAGAAGGGTAAGATTTACGGAATTACTGGCCCCAACGGAGCAGGTAAATCTGTTTTGTTTAAACTTATATGCAAGTTTATCAAGCCAGACTCTGGAGCTGTGTATATACATCCTGAATTTATGAGAAAAGGAACTGACTTTCCACAACAGTTTGGTATTATAATCGACCGTCCAGGCTACATTGCTGGTTTAACTGGTTATCAGAACCTTAAACGCTGGGCACAGATCCAGAATCGCATCTCTGATCAAGATATTTATTCTTCCATGAAACAAGTTGGACTTGATCCAAATTTAAAACAAAAAATGAAAAATTACTCTTTAGGTATGAAGCAAAAAATTGCTTTAGCACAAGCTATTATGGAGAATCAACAGATTCTTATTCTTGACGAGCCTTTCAATGCATTAGATGCTGATAGTGTCCAGAAAATCAGAACACTACTTAAACTCTTTAAAGAAGAAGGGAGAACAATCTTACTTACCAGCCATCAGCAGGAGGACATAGATATTCTTTGTGATACAGTGTTCCAAATTAATCAAAATACTTTAAAAAAAATAAGATAATCCATTTTCAAAATTGTAAATACAACTAATATAACAAGGGATTCAATCTAAAACAAAGATTGGATCCCCTGTTTTAAATATCAAAATATTTTTTTCGTCTCCCGATCATCCTTCAGAATCTCAACAGCCTCTCTGAACCGTAGCGAGTGCACAATCTCACGTTCCCGCAGAAATTTCAGACTATCCTGCAAGTCCACGTCATCTGTTAAATCAATTAACCATTGATATGTAGCCCTAGCTTTCTCTTCAGCTGCGATATCCTCGTACAAATCGGCGATGGGGTCGCCCTTCGCTTGAATATAGGAGGCCGTGAAGGGTACACCAGCAGCGTTGTTATAGAAAAGTGCCCGATCATGTCCTGCATAGTGAGCATCCAAACCGGCCTGCTCCAGCTGCTCCATCGTGGCATCCTTGGTGAGTTTATAGATCATCGTTGCAATCATTTCGAGATGAGAAAATTCCTCCGTCGCGATATCATTTAACAGACCGATAATTTTGTCAGGGATGGTATAACGCTGATTCAGATAGCGTAAGGCCGCCGCGAGTTCTCCGTCCGCACCACCATATTGTTCCATCAACAGCTTTGCCATATGAGGATCACATTTACTCACCCGAACCGGGTATTGCAATTTCTTTTCATAAACCCACATGTACCGGACGCCTCCTTTGATTTTATACTTGCCAAGGCCAAGGTGTCTGGGACCACTCCCACGGATATTTGGAAAAGGCATGACCAAAATTCGTCAACGGACCGTATAATTGCTGAAATTCATGTGCAACACGCATACGTTCCTGACTAAATTTGTTGTACTGCTCAATGCTTTGAAAATCTCCCGGATGTGTATCCAGATAAAGATTCAGCTCGACCAGAACAAAATCCAGCGCCTGCAACTCCTCCAACAGTTCGTAATATTGGGCGTCACAAGGCTTCGGCTGTTCCTTCTCCATCATTCTCCACCGCCCTTTCCTTCATTTTTTTTGAGGTATACGGACTATACAGTGCTGGCCACAACGTGCCCAGTCTTAAGGCTTCAGCTGGGCTGTATTGCGGCCAACCCATGGGCTGAAAGGGAATAAATAATTGCGGTGGAACCAGATACGTACGAACACCTAGAGGTTTACACGGATCAAATGGCCCCACAAAAGGAACATAAGCCCGTACCTGAGGATCTTTCAATCGAAACGCCTCCTTTATCATCCAAAGACATGCATTCTGCATTCCTTCACAAGGCATGCAGTACATTCCCATCATTTCCTGTCCTTATAACCATATGTCGCACTGGGCAAGATAATCCCTTTTTACAAAACTATGAGCTAAATTTTGCTTTTTGCAGAGCAAGCTTACTTTCTACTGCTATGCAAAAAGACCTTCAAAAGGTGCCGGTGCACCACTTCAAAGGTCTTGTCTGTTTTCTATTGTTTATCATGTATCATCAATCTAAGTAATAGTAGTTCACTGTTCCTCTTCCAGGTCTGTATCTTCTGCTTTCGTTTGCTTGTACACTTTGACCCGGTTAATTCGTAAACGTGCAGACTCTTCCACTTCAAAGACATAACCGTTCCGCTCACGTGTTTTGCCCTTGGCTGGACTACCTTCCAGCTCTTTGAACAACCATCCGCCAATGGTATCTACCTCTTCGTCCTCGATGATCGCTCCAGTCCATTCATGCACTTCTTCAATCAGCGAACGTCCGTCGATCGAAAACGCATCACCAATCCGTTCCATATGTGGACGCTCATCCTCGAACTCATCATACAGATCTCCAACGATCTCTTCCAGAATTTCTTCGGCCGTCAGCAGTCCTGCAGTACCCCCATATTCATCGACGACAAGAGTCATCTGGGAATGTTTTTTCTGCATCAGTCGTAACACATGGCTGATCTCCATCGACTCGGGTACGTTCAGAATTGGACGCACAAGTGAAGCTAGATCCTGTTGCTGCTCCGGTTCCGCCAGCAGCAGATCGGTGATATGGATAAACCCGATAATCTCGTCCTTATCCTCCACCGCTACCGGGTAACGGGAATGCTTCGTTGCGTTGATGATCTTTAGATTTTCCTCCAGCGACAGATGGGTATACAAACAGTTCATATCTGTACGAGGCAACATAACCTCACGAGCCAGCATGTCAGAGAAATCAAAGATATTATCCATCAGCTTGATCTCATCCTTGTCGATAACACCACTTTTGGCACTCTGCTTCATCAGAATGCGAAGCTCATCCTCGGAATGTGCTTCACTTTCACTCGCCGGTTCAATACCAGCCAGACGTAATAAAGCATTCGCCGATGCATTAAGAACCCAGATGAACGGAAAGAAAATTTTATAAAATAACAGCAACGGTGCCGATAAAAGCAATGCTACCCCATCTGTTTTTTGAATCGCCAGCGATTTAGGAGCCAGCTCACCAAGCACAATGTGCAGAAACGTGATGATACAGAATCCGATAATAACGGATACTGTTGTAATCAGGCTTGTATCGGAAACACCCAGCTTAAACATCAGCGGTTCCACAAGCAGTTTGGAGATTGCAGGTTCACCTAACCATCCCAGTCCGAGAGATGTGAGCGTAATCCCGAACTGCGTTGCCGACAGATAGGCATCCAGTTTACCGTTCACCTTTAATGCATAACCAGCTAGGCGGTTTCCCTCACTCTGCAATTGTGTCAGGCGTGTCTGTCTTACTTTGACGAGAGAAAACTCCGCTGCCACAAATACGCCATTCAAAAATACGAGCAAAAAGACACAGACCAGATTATATACCAGTTGTCCAAGATGAAATTCGGTATGAATGCCCAAGATGTAACTCCCCTTCTCTGTCTATTTCAGGAATGCACCTGGAATAATTAACATTTAACGTGTAATTGCTTTTCTTGATTTGAAGTCCACACCTTTATAGTACATGTCAGCCACAAGCAGGTTCGGCCCGCAACACGATGCAGCATCGCAATGGCAGTTTACCGTCTGATTGAGTGGATGCTCCGCAGACCATTCGTGGAAGACATCATCCAGTTTACGATCATGAATATTACCGAATGCAGGGATATCTGCAAAATCAGTGACGTATACGTTACCGGTAAACATGTTGACATTCACACGGTTGCGTCCATCCGGATCATTACGAACCGTCACATTAGGTTCACTGTACAAACGATTAATCAGCTCACGATCCTGCTCGGCCGCACTGCATGCGAAGAACGGCAGCGTTCCGAAGAGCATCCACATGTCTTTATCACGGACATCAAGCAACTTGTGAATGGCAGCTCTCATATGATCCAGCGAGAGTACTGGCAGAGAGGTTGCAAAGTTAGAGCTATACATCGGATGTATTTCGTGCCGAACGCAACCCATCTCCCGTATTAATTGATGGATGCCATCCAGCTTATCGTGCGTACGATAATTAATCATCGACTCCGCAGAGATAAACATGCCGGCTTCACTCAACTTACGGGAGTTCTCAATCATCTTTTCATACATTTTCACAGCAACTTCACGCTTCACTGATCTGCCACTGTTGGCAAACCCGACCTGATGGAAATCATCCGCATTCAGGTAATTGAATGAAATGTGCATCACATCCAGGTATGGAAGCAGCTTCTCATATCGGCTGATATCCAGCGTCAGATTGGAATTAATCTGAGAACGAATCCCGCGTTCTTTGGCATATTTAAGCAGTGGAATGATCATTTCATCCACCGTCTTTTGGCTAAAACTGGGTTCGCCGCCCGTCAGACTAATCGTCTGAAGATGTTCTACCTCATCCAGTCGCTTCAACATAAGTGAGAGCGGAAGTGCAGGTGCCTCTTGCATCGTAAGCATATCCCCTACGGCACAGTGCTCACAGCGCATGTTGCACAGATGTGTCACTGTCATTTCTACACTGGTCAGCACATGGCGGCCATATGTACGCAGAGAGCCAATCGGATCCCACGGATCATTTGTTGGCGATAAAGGCATCGGTTGTACCGATCCTGAGTTTAGCATGGTCATAGTTCTTCACCTTATTCCTTTTATTAACCTAAAAAGTTTTATTTACATCATATCTTAGATACCTTTTTTGGGAGTTATCTTTTATCATAGCACAATTACGAATCTCCCTGCACAGCCAAACCCTGTCCATTACATGACAAAAACGCTCAGCATCTTCGGGAATTAGCTTCATATATCCCATATGACCACCTGAGCGCTTGCACTATATTTCGTTGGCTAACTATTCAACTGCTCATGTTTCAGAAGCGAAGCAGAATTTTCCGCTCCCTCCACTCCTGTAATCATGACGGAAAGCTTCGTTGCAAGGTTTATCTCGTATGGTGCACTGAGCACCTGACCTTCTGCATCCTTGAGAACACGAATTAGCGGCCGCTGTGGCACGCGAGGTTGAATCGCGGCTACGACGCCAACTTCCCCAGTGCTCAGCGTTACGGAAATACCTACGGGATAGATCGCCACACAGTCTCTGAACTTTTCAAGCATTCGCTGCTCATAAAGGATTCCCGAGCCTGTGTACAGTACTTCTACCGCTTGATGAGGTAACAACGCTTGACGATAGACCCGATTGGTCGTCATGGCATCATATGAATCGGCAAGAGCAATCCACTTCGCATATTCATGAATTTCATTGCCTTTCAAACCAAAAGGATAACCACTGCCATCAATTCGTTCATGGTGCTGCAGTGCGCAGTGTGCTGCAAGTAAGGGAATGCCGGGTTCATCCTTGAGAATACGGTGCCCATACGTCGTATGCTGCTGAATTATCTTGTATTCTTCATCACTAAGACGTGAAGGCTTATGTAAAATGTCCGAGGAAATCTGTGTTTTTCCGATATCATGCAGCAGAGCGCCCAGACCAATCTCCATAAGCTGCTGGCGTGTATAACCTGAGGCTACACCGAGTACAAGCGTATACACACAAACATTGAGTGAGTGATTATAGAGGTCAAAATCGCTGGAGTTCATGTCCATTAACATGATCATCGCTTCTTTTTGACTGCCGATATCCTCCAGAATGCTGTTCATTACACCGCTAAGCGCTTTCCCAAAGTGTGTGATTCGGTTTTTACTTTTGAAACCGGACATATGTTGAAATTGCTGTTTGATCTCCACAAGTGCCCTTCGCTTGGTATCTTCCTGTAACATGTCGGGCACGATAATGTCTTCTGTCGCAGCATCCTGAATATAGACATATCCAATCCCAAGATCTTTCAACCGCTCGATTAACCGGCTCGTCAGTTCTACATCCTCACTGAGTAAAACCAGGCCTTCCTCACTAAAAATTCGTTTCCCCAGCTTCATGCCAGGCTGCAATAAGTTTATATGTACTAAACGCACAGCCTATCCTCTCCCGCTCCGTAGATGTAATGATCACTAGCCGCCGCATCAGCAGAAGGCAGTCATGTTCTAACTTTGAATCCAGCGGCTACGCAGGCTCTCCTCCAGTGCCCCTGGTCGTTTTAATTCCCTTTCCAGCAAATCACGTATGAATTCCGGAAGGTAATATTGGATGTTGCTTCCTTGAGCCAAAGAAGGATATCCTACATTAAACGTAAACATGTCAAGCGTTCCAACAATATATTTACGTTGCTCTTCTATAGGTATACCGTTCACATGAATGGATTGAATCTTATCATAGGCTGGCGCACTGGGATCATAACGAACTTCCATTCCATCCACGCATAACGTCCCTAGAATTCGCCCCCGAAAACCAAAACCCACAATGGATCTAGAGATGAACTCTTCCAGCAGTGACTGCTCCAGAGCTTCACGAATCTGATAACCATTCAAGCATATTGTACAAGCATTTATAGGAGATGGACATAGGGAATGTAACATTCCTTTGGTAATGTCCCCCTGCGGGAGGTTTCCGAGCAACTGCCCCGCATTCACAAGTGATAGTTCTGCTCCCGTAAAATGCAGGACGGCTTGTGCAAGCAAGGTAGCAAAAGGAGATTCCCGCTCGTAATGAACAGGCAACGTACGATCTGTGATTACGGCTGTTTGATCCAGCATTCTTTCAGCTTCTACACCGTTTGTAGCGATAGCCAAAGACACCTGCTCATCGAGCATATTACTTTGTACCGGCACACAACCGCTGCGTACCAACTGTATAGGCTCTGCTTCGCCTGCTCTTTCCAACACAACCTTCCCAAGCCATTGTCCAAATTTCCCGGCGGCTCCCAGCACAGTCTTGCCGATCATCAAAGGCTCTTCCAGTACATGATGGGTATGTCCACCCAGGATAATATCAATACCAGACACCTGTTCCGCCAGTCTTTTATCCGTTGAAAGACCTAGATGGGACAAAACAATAATGATATCTACGTCTTCCCGAAGCGTCTTCACCTGATCTTGTAACGTCTCTACAGGATCCGTCACTTGCCAGCCCATGAGTTCATAGAAGGTATTAAATGGGGCCGTTGCTCCCAATAGACCAATGCGAAATGGTCCCTTTTCAATAATACTCCAAGGTTTCATCCAAGCTGGGGGATGTCCTGTATCCTGTTCGAGCACATTGCCACATACAATCGGACAAAGGAGTCCGGTATAGGACTGGGCGAGCTGGTCTGGCGTAAAGGTTAACCCCTCATTATTACCAATCGTAATGGCGTCATAGCCTGTGAGATTGAGCACGTCCACATTAGCCATGCCCAAGGTACCTTCCGTTTCAACAGCCATTCGATCCATATGATCACCAATATCAAGAACAAGCAGATGCCCTGCTTGAGCACGTTCCTCACTAATCATGGCAGCGATCGCGCTCATGGAGCCGAAATGACTGTGAATATCATTGGTGTGCAGAATGGTTAATGTTTGCATCTCGCTGCTGCGCATTACATTGCCTCCCCTGCCGTTCATTAAACGTACATTCTTCTAATGGACAAGCATAACATTTTCTACGTCGTTATGATATATTTATAGGGTTTAGAGATCAAAAAGGAGCGATTCATTCCATGAAATTTACAATTCAACTATTTGCAGGTATTGCAGAACGTTTAAATACATCCCAAATAGAATTTGAGTATGACGGTGACGCGCCCACGGCTTCCAAGCTCAAAGAACAATTAGGCCAGGCTTATCCTGAAGCTGCCTCACAGATTCGTTCCTCCTTTCTGGCAGTAAACCAGAATTATGCTCCCGCCGATACACCACTTAAGGTGGAAGACGAACTGGCTTTGATTCCTCCTGTATCCGGAGGGGATGGCACTGTTAGACCTCATGATGATAAACAGCCACATACCCAAGAGCATCGCACAGAGGATGGCCTGTATATGATTACCCATGCTCCGTTGTCTGTTGAGGACACCACAAATTTGGTGATTACCGCCAATCATGGTGCCGCTTTAACTTTTGTAGGTACGACACGTGAAATGACCGGCGAACAACGCACGGTACATCTGGAATATGAAGCCTATGTACCCATGGCTCTGTCCCATATGGCTGCGATCGGCACGGAAATTGCTGAACGCTGGCCTGGTGTACGCTGTGCGATCAGTCATCGAATTGGCAAAGTAGACGTGGCAGAGATTAGTGTCGTTATTGCGGTATCCTCACCTCATCGCAGCGACTGTTATGATGCAAGCCGTTATGCTATTGAAAGGCTCAAACAAACCGTACCGATCTGGAAAAAAGAAATTTGGGAAGACGGTTCGGAATGGAAAGGTCATCAACTAGGACCGTGGAACCCTATGAATTAGAAAAAGTGGGTCTATTCGCTGTTTACGGAGTTAAATGAACAGTAAATAAGTCGTTGTCAACCCATTTTTTTCTTGCTATTATAATAATATGTGTCGATATTAGTCGAGGAAAAGGTGGTTTATACGTGAGAGTGCATGTTACAGATCTTAAACCCGGCGACCTGCTAAAAAATGATATCTACAACACTTCAGGTCTCCACATGCTGATGAAAGGTTCCGTTCTCAGTGAAGATGATATATCTAAACTGCTGCATCATGGAATTGATTTCGCAGATGTAGAACATACATCCAACCTTCACTCTGATGAACAAAACTTGCCTTCCGATCAGACCCGTCTGTTAACCAATCTGTTTAACGACACGATCAAAGGTACAGAATCCCTGTTCCAACAAGCCATAGAAAAAGGCTTTATTGATGAGTCGCAGGTTGATGAAATTTTGGGCACCTTAACGGGACAGCTCGAAAAACAAAAAGATGTTGTCTCCCTGCTCCTAATGTTGGATGGAGACAGTGACTACACTTATAATCACTCCTTGCAAGTTGGTATGCTTGCTTTTTATATTGCCGGCTGGATGGGCTACGATGCCGATGAATGTCTTACAGTAGCCAAAGCAGGGTATCTACATGATATTGGTAAGTCCAAAATTCCTTCTGAAATTTTACATAAACCAGGCAAACTAACCACAGAAGAATTCGCAGAAATGAAAAAACACACCTTTTACGGTTACGATATTATTAAAGCTTCCACAGAGGATGAAATCATTGCCATGGTTGCCCTTCAACATCATGAGCGTGAAGATGGGAGTGGTTATCCGCATGGTTTGCGAGGAGATGAAATTCATCCCTATGCTCGTATAACAGCTGTAGCTGACGTGTACAGTGCGATGACAACGAATCGGGTCTATCAGACCAAACAAGAGCTGATTTCTGTTCTGTGCGAACTGTACAGCCTCAGTTTCGGTCAGTTGAATGGCGAAGCTACTCAGGAACTGATCAAACATATGCTTCCGAATTTTATAGGCAAAAAAGTACTCCTCACAACAGGACAGACGGGTGTCATTGTCATGAATAATCCGGCTGACTACTTCCGCCCACTCGTTCAAACCTCTACGGCCTTTATCGATTTAGCAAAAGAAAGAGATATCGCAATCGTTGAGATTTATGTGCAATAAGTCGAGTTTTCAGAAAAACATAAAATCAAAGGGAAGCTCGACCGAGCTTCCCTTTAATCTGTCTTACGTATATTCAATGGATTAAGTTATACACAGAATGCTTTTGTGATGATAACCAACAGGATGAACAGTACCAAAATTGCGCCAACCGATGTACATGGGTTGTATCCACCTACACCACCTACACCACCAACGTTACCTTTACAGCCATAACCTACTTCGCTCATGTGATTGCCTCCTCTTTATCAGGTATACCCTAACATATGACACTTCCCTGCTGGAGGAACCGGGCGAAACGGCAATCTTCCCGATTTGGTTCATAGCCCATAGAAGACCCACATATGTTTCTTATACTGACCTTCCAGCTTTAATCCGCTTGTTGTACCTGTATTCCTTTTTCCTTCCGATACATGATCACAAGTGTTCTCCAAAAGTCATAACTTCCCGTGTGATCCTGAATATAGGGACGATAATAAGCCAGTGCCTCTTGTGCCCAGTCAGGGCAGCTCATATTCGATAATTGCTTCTGTTCTTGAATCCAGCTGCCCTGAAGCTCCAGTTGCTTCTGCATAAGCGTTACCAATTGCTTTTCCTCACTTGTCATCGGCGAACCCTCCTCTTCCTGAGAGATCGTTCCATGTTCTTTTAACAAATAGGCTGTTGGTTCAACGACTCCATGTTCACTTGCGGTGTATCCGTACGAAGGTGAGCTTGTTTTTCGAATCTCATAATGCACATGGGGACCTGTGCTCTGCCCTGTACTGCCTTGATATCCAATAAGCTGACCTCGCTTCACCTGCTGGCCTACACGGACAGCAATACGTGAAAGATGAGCATAACAATGCAGGTATTCACGATGATCCTCCAAGGCTACGGTGAGCCCGTATCCCCCAAAGCCGGAGCCTGTGCGTCCTTCCGCTGCAAAACGTACCTTTCCTTCAAGAAAAGCGTATACAGGGCCATTCCAGGGTTCGGTGACCAGGTCTACCCCTCGATGAAACGTCTGGCCTCCATGTATAGGATGAATTCGATAACCGAATGAACTTGTAATTCGATACCCTTCGAAAGGGTTTGCATTCATAGCATCACATCCTTTTCTATCATTTAATGCTTAACTCTATGAATTGGCCTGTGCTATTAGTCTTATTTTTACAATTCAAATCAAAGATTACTCACTTTATGGCAAAAAAAAAGACGAACCATGACAGTTCGTCTTTTCCCATTTCATATATCTTAACCGATGGAACCTTCCATCTCGAATTTGATCAATCTATTCATCTCAACGGCATACTCCATCGGCAATTCTTTTGTGAACGGCTCAATGAAGCCCATGATGATCATCTGTGTTGCTTCCGCTTCGGTCAGACCACGGCTCATCAGGTAGAAGAGTTGATCCTCAGACACTTTGGACACCGTTGCTTCATGCTCCAGCATGATGTTATCATTCATGATTTCGTTGTAAGGAATCGTATCCGATGTGGACTCATTATCGAGAATGAGTGTATCACATTTGATGTTGGATTTCGCGCCCTCAGCTTGACGTCCAAAGGAAGCCAGACCACGGTACGTTACTTTACCACCATGTTTACTGATCGACTTGGATACGATCGTGGAAGTTGTATCCGGTGCGAGGTGAATCATTTTCGCGCCTGCATCCTGGTGCTGGTTTTTACCTGCAACAGCGATGGACAGAACGGAACCTTTAGCACCACGGCCTTTCAGCACAACCGCTGGGTATTTCATCGTCAGTTTGGAACCGATGTTACCATCGACCCATTCCATCGTTGCGTTCTCTTCAGCAACCGCACGTTTCGTAACGAGGTTGTAGATGTTTGGTGCCCAGTTTTGGATCGTTGTGTAACGAACACGAGCATTTTTCTTACAGATGATCTCAACTACCGCACTGTGCAGAGAGTTCGTGCTGTAGATCGGAGCTGTACAGCCCTCAACGTAGTGAACAAAGCTGTCTTCGTCTGCAATGATCAATGTACGCTCGAATTGACCCATGTTTTCGGAGTTAATACGGAAATACGCTTGCAGAGGCACTTCACATTTTACGCCTTTAGGTACGTAGATGAAGCTTCCTCCAGACCATACCGCACTGTTCAGGGCAGCAAATTTGTTATCTGCTGGCGGAATAACGGTAGCGAAATATTCACGCAGGATTTCCGGGTGCTCTCTGAGAGCCGTATCCGTATCCATGAAGATTACGCCTTGGTCTTCCAGTTCCTTTTGCATATTGTGGTATACAACCTCTGATTCATACTGAGCCGATACCCCTGCCAAGAACTTTTGCTCTGCTTCCGGAATACCCAGTTTATCAAACGTTTCTTTGATTTCGGAAGGAACCTCTTCCCATGTTTTCCCTTGCTTTTCTGAAGGGCGAACATAGTATTGAATTTCGTTGAAGTCCAGTCCGTCCAGATCGCCGCCCCATTTAGGCATTGCCATTTTCTCAAACTGTTTCAAGGATTTCAAACGGAATTCCAGCATCCATTCAGGTTCGTTCTTGATTTTGGAAATTTCCGTTACAACTTCCGCTGTCAGACCTTTGCCGGTTTGAAAGATGGATTTATGCTCATCGCGAAAACCATATTTGTACTCTTCCATTTCTGGTGCTTTTTTAGCCATCTTGCTCGACCTCCCTATCGTTATTGTACATTGTCCTCTTCGTCAATTCCTTTGCGTAATGCATTCCAGGCCAGAGTGGCACATTTGATGCGTGCAGGGAACTTGTTCACACCGGATAGGGCTTCGAGATCTTCATAATCGTCGAAATCGACTTCTCCCCCTTGCATCAATGAGGAGAAACGGTTAGCCAGATCGAGTGCCTGCTCTATCGTCTTGCCTTTGACAGCCTCCGTCATCATCGATGCCGAAGACATGCTGATAGAACAACCTTCCCCCGTATACTTGGCCTCCTGAACGATTCCGTCATTCAGCATCAGCTGCAGTGAAATCCGGTCGCCGCACGTTGGATTGTTTAAATTCACCGTTACGACGTCATTCTCAAACGTTCCGCGGTTACGCGGATTTTTGTAATGGTCCATTATAACACGTCGGTACAGATCATCAAGTTGCATCGCCAAAATACTCCTTTGTCTGGATTAAGGCGCTGACAAGCCGATCTACATCTTGCTCATTGTTGTATAGATAAAAGCTCGCACGAGCCGTTGAACTTACTTCAAGCCAGCGCATAAGCGGCTGACAGCAGTGGTGCCCTGCACGAATTGCTATACCACTGGCATCCAGGACGGTAGCCACATCATGGGGATGAACATCTCCCAGATTAAAGGTTACGACACCAACATGACGTTTAGCCGGACCATAGATCGTTAGTCCATCAATCTCTGATAGGCGTTCCGTTGCATATGCGGCCAGTACACCTTCATGATGAGCAATTTCATCCATACCGATCTGCTCCAGGAAATCAATGGCAGCGCCCAACCCTACTGCTCCTGCAATAATGGGGGTTCCACCTTCGAATTTCCACGGCAGTTCTTTCCAGTTGGAGTCGTACAGTCCCACGTCATTAATCATTTCACCACCGAATTCGATCGGTTCCATGGACTCCAGCAGCGCCTTTTTGCCGTAGAGTGCACCGATACCGGTCGGAGCGCACATCTTGTGACCGGACAGCGCATAGAAATCACAGTCCAGATCTTGCACATCCACCTTCATATGCGGTGAGCTTTGTGCGCCATCCACAACGATAACTGCACCGTTGCGATGGGCGATTTCAGCGATTTGTTTAACGGGATGCACCAGCCCCATCACATTGGATACATATGCAATCGCGACAACTTTGGTTTTGTTCGTAATCGTCTGCTCCACATCGGCCAGTTCAATATGACCGTCAGGCTGAAGCGGAATGTACTTCAATGTGGCACCTGTCTCCTTGGCCACTTGCTGCCAAGGAATCAGGTTGCTATGATGCTCCATCTGTGTAAGAACAATTTCATCGCCTTCTTTACAGTTGGCGCGGGCATAAGACGAAGCCACCAGATTAAGAGCTGTCGTTGTGCCACGAGTGAAGATGATCTCCTGCGTACGACGAGCATTGATAAACTTGGCAACCTTCTCACGAGCGCCTTCATAAGCGTCCGTTGCACGGCTTCCGAGTGTATGCACACCGCGATGTACGTTGGAGTTTTCATACTCATAATAATGTTTAACCGCGTCAATCACAGCACGAGGCTTTTGCGAAGTCGCGGCACTATCTAGATATACGAGCGGATGTCCATTGATTTCCTGGTGGAGGATCGGGAACTGCTCGCGAATAGATGGGTTCATTGTCCCAGCTTCTTCTCAATCAGGGACTGCAATTGGGTACGCAGTGCTTCCAAAGGAATATCCGCCACCACCGGTGCGAGGAAGCCATAAATGATCAGGCGTTCCGCATCCGTACGGTTAATCCCGCGCGACATCAAGTAATGGATCTGCTCCGCGTTCACCTGGCCTACAGAAGCTGCGTGACCTGCTGTTACATCATCCTCATCAATCAGCAGGATCGGATTGGCATCTCCGCGTGCTTTAGGGCTCAGCATCAATACTTTCTCGGTTTGCTGTCCATCGGCTCTTGTAGCGCCTTTCTCGATCTTGGTGATACCGTTGATGATTGCCGAAGCCTCTTCACGCATAACCGCCCGTGTAATCATCTGACTTGGCGTATTTTTACCGAAGTGACGTGCTTCGGTTGTATAGTTAATCTTCTGTGAACCGGAACCAACAGCAATCACTTTGGAGTCTGAAGTGGATCCATTGCCTTTCAAGACACTCATCGTGTTGCTTGCTGTATCACCATTGTTCATCTCACCGACAATCCATTCAATCGAGCTGTCATTTTCCAGAACAGCACGGCGGAAAGATACATCCGTTACGTTGACATTCAATTGGTGTACCGTTGCAAAACGTACTTTCGCACCCGATTTTACGAAAACTTCCACAACGCCGTTATGGAATACCGGTGAAGAGAGTTCGCCAGATACATAGTTATCTACGTAAGTAACCGAACTGTTCGCTTCAGCAATAACCAGTACATGAGGTGCAAAGGTTGCAGAAGCATCGTCTGTAAGCAACACAGCTTGCAGTGGAACTTCAATGTTTACATTTTTCGGTACGTACAGGAACACCCCGCCATTCCACAAAGCTGCATGTAATGCGGCAATGGAATGTTCATCAGCTTTGACTGCTGTGTTCAGGTAAGATTTGACCAGATCGCCATGTTCACGAACAGCAGTTGCCAGATCCGTGAAGATAACACCTTGTGCTGCCAGATCAGCAGACAACTTGGAATATACTGCACCAGAGTTGCGCTGGATCACCAGACTGCCTTCTGCCTGGTCCTGAACCAGTTCTTTGATCGATGCAGGAACTTCTTCCAGGGAAGAAATCTTCGCACCTTCTTTATATGTGCCGTACTCGCTGACATTCCAGCGTTCGATTTTTTGTTTTTCCAGTTTGGGAAGCGCCAGCTCGCCCGCAAGCTTCAAAGCTTCGAGCCGCTGCTCAGTCAACCAGCCGGGTTCATTATTGCTTTCCGACAAGGCGCGAAGCGCTTCAGATTCAACCGGAAGAATTGTTTGTGTAGTCATCTATTATCCTCCTCCGTTTTGTCTTTACGCTTCTTGACCTACAGTTTCATCTGTGATTCCCAGTTCTGCTTTTACCCAATCATAACCTTCTGCTTCCAGACGTTGAGCCAGTTCAGGTCCGCCAGATTTCACGATACGACCTTGCATCATAACGTGAACGTAGTCAGGAGTGATGTAGTTAAGCAAGCGTTGGTAGTGGGTAATAATCAAGAAACCACGCTCTTCGCTCTTCATTGCATTTACACCGTCTGCGACAATTTTCAATGCATCGATGTCAAGACCGGAGTCGATCTCGTCAAGGACTACAATTTTAGGATCAAGCAGCATCATTTGCAGAATTTCATTCCGTTTCTTCTCACCGCCCGAGAATCCTTCGTTCAGGTAACGATGCGCAAACTCAGGGTTCATATCGAGTTCTTTCATTTTACCTTCCATTTGACGAATGAACTTGATCAGGGAGATTTCGTTACCTTCGCCGCGGCGAGCATTGATTGCACTACGCAAGAAGTCGGAGTTTGTTACGCCCGCAATTTCGCTCGGGTATTGCATTGCCAGGAATAGACCCGCACGTGCACGCTCATCTACAGCCATATCCAGTACATCTTCACCATCAAGTGTTACTGTACCATCTGTTACTTCATATTTAGGATGTCCCATCAGGGCAGAAGCCAACGTGGATTTACCTGTTCCGTTCGGTCCCATGATTGCGTGGATTTCTCCACCTTTCATCTCCAGGTTAATTCCCTTCAGGATTTCTTTACCTTCAATGGTCGCTTTCAGACCTTCAATGACGAAATTCGTAGTCATGTGTATTGTTTCCCTCCATTGATTAAATTGATGTTTGCTGTCGAAAACGAAAAAGCGCCTATTATATCTGAACAGGGCTTCCCCTGACTTTCTCTGTTTCATCATACATCTGTAAAGCAGTAATCACTTTAGAATAATTCTAAACTGATTCTCAATGATTATCAAGTCATTTCCTATCAATTGTTATCCTTCACAGGAAACTTCATTCCTTCTGATTCTATAATAAATGCTGATTTGAATCAAATGAGAAAACATCTTCTCCATCATTAGACAGTGATATAAATCACAAATTTCACAATTTGTTCAGCTTCTGCGCCGAATGAAAAAGGACTTATCCATTCCTGGACAAGTCCTCCACTGTAACATCATTAAGTTCTTATAAATAAACAGATTACATTCTGAGTGTCTCGTTAATCTTCTGTACCTGTTCGGCAAAATCCGCAACGTCCAGCACCGGCGTCATATCGCGCGGCACCAAACCATTCGGAATGGAAATCCAAGAACGGCAGCCATTATACTCAGGCAATACGGAAATCTCCATCGGTTCCTGCAAACGGTACACACGTAAAATCAAAACGTGGAGCGGATCTTTCTTTTTCCACTTCAAACGGGATTCGGCAAAATCCGCAGTCCACATATGATATTCCAGAAGTCGATCCAGCATCTCCTGATCTCGAATCTCCAAATCCTGCGTTACTTCAGCATACGCTGTAATGCGGACGGTTGAAGCTTCAGGCACCCATTCGGCCAGCGATTCTTCAACATAGGATTGATCCGAGGACTTGATCAGTTCTTTACGCTGATGCTCATAAGTCGGATACAAGTAAAATGCCAGACTTTTCAACTCAAAATGTTTTGTTTCCTCTACAATCCCGCCTTTGCGCATCACCATGATCTGCCGACCGTTTTCCAGCGCTTTGATGGCAGAAGCCCATTCCTTTAATGCCGGTACCGCTGTAGTGTCTGACATTGTGCTAGCCCTCCCCTGTCACTCTTGACAGCAGTATAGACGTTCAACACTCTTCTGACAACTTTCAGCAGGCGGTACCGGACACTTTAGGGATGATAACATTTAGCCCAAGTATGAACGAAGCATCCACATATGTTTCTCCAGATCTGCTTTAAATCCTGTCAGCATATCTGCAGTTGGCTGATCTTCAGCCGCATCGGCCATATCAATTCCTTCTTGATACTCATTGGAAAGTGTCGCGAAGTCTTCAATCAAGTTTTGTACCATAGCATTAGCATCTTCTTTACCGGAAGCTTCCTGAATCGAGGCCATCTCCAGATACTCTTTCATTGTTGCTGCCGGGCTGCCTTTCAGAGTAAGCAGACGCTCTGCGATCTCATCCATTTGAACGGTGATTTCATTATAAAATTCTTCAAATTTCACATGCAGTGTGAAGAAGTTCGGGCCTTTTACATACCAGTGATAATTATGGATTTTGACATACAACACGTTCAGGTTAGCCACCTGACGATTAAGTACTTGTTCCACGGATTTCGCTTGATCTGTTTTGTTTTTTGTAGCCATATTCTATCCCATCCTTTAATTTAAAATGTAGTCTGTCCAACGTCATTTTCAAGTGACCCTGCACGCAAGACAGAGAGTAAATGTTAGAACCCGGTGGGTTCATAAAAGTGTTGTGCGGCGCGGTTTTATTCAACCGTCCGGCCTATTCTTTTTTACCCTTCAGCCCGCTCTTCGAATCACAACAACTCTTACTTGTCTCAAAAAAAAGTTCAAAAACCGCGCTTTATCCGATATACTGTCATAAACCAAGCAAAGAAGTGGGTTTTCCTGTTTCTTCATATATATGGAGGTGGCACCTTTGACTCAATATCATCCTTTAACCCCACAAGAAGCGATCGAATTAGCCAAAACTTTACCGGGTCCATTTACGGCAGATGCGAATCTGGATTGTCGTGAGATCGGTGACGGTAACCTGAATCTCGTTTTTCATATTACGGATCAGAACTCCGATAAAAGTATCATTATCAAACAGGCGCTTCCTTATGCGAAAGTGGTGGGCGAATCCTGGCCGCTTTCCCTTGTACGTGCCCGCATTGAACGTGAAATCTTGCAGGAAGAATATCGATTATGCCCAGGAATGGTGCCCGAAGTGTATCATTATGACGATGATCTTGCATTAACGGTAATGGAGGATTTAAGTGACCACGTCATTATGCGCAAAGGTCTGATTGACGGAGCTTCCTACCCTCTTTTTGCCCAGCACATTGGGGAGTTTATGGCGAGAACCCTCTTCTTCACTTCCGACCTCGGCATGAACCAACAACAGAAAAAAGAACAGCAGGGAAGATTCGTCAACCCTGACCAATGTAAAATAACAGAAGACCTGATCTTTGATGAACCGTATCGAATTGCACAAAATAACAACTATGAAGCAGCGATCGAGGATGAAGCTGAAACGCTTCGTACGGACGAATCACTGCATTTGGAAATTGCTTTGCTACGAGAAAAGTTTTTGACCCACGGCCAGGCACTGCTTCACGCTGATTTGCATACAGGCAGTATTTTTGTCACAAGCGAGTCGACCAAAGTAATCGATCCTGAATTTGCTTTCTATGGACCGATGGGTTTCGATGTAGGCGCCGTACTGGCGAACCTGCTGCTTCATTATGTTTCGCTGTCTGGCCGTTTTCAGGATCAGTCCGCACGGAATGAACGTGAAACGGAGTTATTGGGTATGGTACGTGATGTATGGACTGAATTCGAAACTCGTTTCCGCGCACTCTGGGCTTCTGATCTCATTGATCCAATGGCTAAAACGCAGGGTTATCAGGACCTGTATGTACAGCAGTTATTTCGAGATACGATTGGTTTCAGTGGAGCGAAAATGGTACGCCGCATCGTGGGACTTGCCCACGTTGCTGACATAGACACCATTACGGACGCTGCTGATCGTGAACGCGCACAGCGCAAGGCACTGGCAATTGGTAAAGCCCTGATCATGAACAATCGGCATGTAAATACAATCGGTGAGGTGCTGGATTTGGTATCTTCTACCCTTACTACAGTTAAACTCTAAGATTATTGAACGGAGGAACTATCTATGACAACCCCTGAACATCAGCCTCTGTCTTCGCTAAACTGGAAAAAGGACAAGCTTGAAATGCTCGACCAGCGTCTGCTGCCTGAAACTATTCTGATGGTGAAACTTTATACCCCTGAGGAAGTATGGGAATCCATCCATTCCATGAAAGTGCGCGGAGCAC
The DNA here is from genome assembly GCF_051136285.1 of Paenibacillus amylolyticus. Taxonomy (GTDB): domain Bacteria; phylum Bacillota; class Bacilli; order Paenibacillales; family Paenibacillaceae; genus Paenibacillus; species Paenibacillus amylolyticus_F. The sequence continues at coordinate 1,685,140 of NZ_CP194938.1, forward strand.
CTGCCATTGGTATCGCTGCAGCGTTTGGCGTTGTGCTTGGAGCCAAAGCTTATGATGGTATCTCCATCCAAGGCTGGCTCGATCATGTGAAGTCTGTCTGTGCACACTTGGCGACATCTCGCCCAACAGCGGTAAATCTGTTCTGGGCGTTAGATCGCATGATGCAAAAGGCTAACCAAGTGGCAGAAACTGGATTGAGCCTGGAAAAAAGCACGGATGAACTTGAAGCGGAAGCACTATTGATTCAGAAGGAAGATGAAGAAGTGTGCCGCATGATCGGCGAAAATGCCTTACCTCTCTTTGCGGATGGGATGGGTGTACTAACCCATTGTAATGCTGGCGGTTTGGCTACAGCCAAATACGGCACGGCAACGGCTCCGATGTATCTCGCACAGGAGCGCGGCATTCATCTCAAGGTTTTTGCTGACGAGACACGTCCCGTCCTCCAAGGTGCGCGTTTGACAGCATTTGAGCTGCAACAAGCAGGAATTGATGTCACTCTGCTATGTGATAACATGGCTGGCATGGTCATGTCCAAAGGATGGATACAAGCTGTCATCGTGGGTACAGATCGGGTAGCAGCAAACGGTGATGTCGCCAACAAAATTGGTACGTACAGCCTCGCTGTGCTAGCCAAGGCGCACAACATTCCGTTCTATGTAGCCAGCCCATTATCAACCATCGATTTGTCCACATCGTCCGGCGATTTGATTCCCATCGAGGAACGTGCTGCAGAGGAAGTTACCGAAGGATTCGGCAAGCGTACTGCACCACAGGGTGTGAAGGTATTTAATCCAGCCTTTGACGTAACTCCAAACGAATACGTTACTGCCATAATTACGGAAAAAGGTATTGTTCGTGCTCCTTTTCAGGAGAACCTGGCTGCTTTATTTGCAGAATAAAAGACGGTGAACATGTAAAATCTCCCAACATAGCAACCATTGCTGAGGGTTTTTAAAGAAAAGGGACAAGAAGGATAAATCCGACTTCGTCCCTTTTCTCAGTTTCTATTTCTGTAGTGTAGTGTGCAAAGCTGTTCCCAGCACTTGTTTTAGATCATTTTTAACAATGCTTCTACACCTGTCATACCTACCGTAATCCCCATGGCTTCTGCCTCAGTCGTTACCGATTCCATAGGTGCATGAAGCAGTTGCTCCAGTGTTCGTACACCAACCGCACGCGCGGCCACAATCTTGCGATCGCCCAGCTTATCATTCAGTAAACCCACATCAAGAGCGCCGCACATGATATATCCTTTGGATGTATTAATCGTTAACAGCGTCGTTTTGGGAAGTTTCACTTCTACCCCAACGAGCACATGCTCTCCCACCACAATCGGCTCCATCGTCACCATAATCTCACGATCCACCTCCTCTTCAACAGATCACGATAATTGTATGCCTCTTGGCGAATCGACGTGTGGACACCTGCCGTGAACGAAGAAAAACTAAAACTGAAAATGGCTAAAGTGGGGGAGTACTTACGTGTTTACGTTCCCAGATGGAAGAAAAATGCCTGTAACCCAACTAGATATTTATAAAAATGAACTATATGATTAGAAAATTAAACAAAGAAGAGGGCATCGCTGCCCTCCCATATCTATATATTTTATTGTCTTACTTAGCCCTGGAATACATTTTATAGGATATAGACATATTCATAATCTCCCCGCTCTTTTACAATCAATGTCGTGATTCGATCACTTGCAGCCCGCTTACGAACGCTTGCAACGACATTTAATTCCTCATCAGCAACGACTCTCGGTTGAACCCAGGTATACAGATCAGGTTTAGAAACGATCATCTCCGTGTGCAGATCTGCAATTTGTCTAACATCAACCACGGACTGGAGATCTTTCCATTCTCGAACCTGAACAAAACTCTCCAAGTATTCTCTTTCCTTGACGCCAATATGTACTTCCAGATCATTCGAATATTTAACTTCCAGGCTTGAAAGAACATCCGGTCTGGATACAATCAAGTGCGAAATCATCTCTTCGACAAAAGGAATCTCTATAATACTATGCTTTTCATCTTCATCAGTTACTCTCGTCCACAACACACCGCCAAGATCAGGTCTACTCAACGCAAGTTCCGAAGTTATTGCAGCTTCATCACTGCGTATAACCGTTAACACCGAATCCAGTGTTTTTCTTGCTTTGGTGTAATTAGAAACTTCTACGACCGAAGGTAATTCAGGTTTAGATATGTACAAAACGTTCAATAAATCTGCATCGAAAGGCCTGGATACGGTCAACTCACTGACTAGAGACATCTTCGGATCAATCGTTATGGCTGAAAATAAATCAGGATGAGATACAGCAAGTTCCGCCACTTTTTCATCATCGGTGCTTTGCCTAACTGCTAATTCGCTATCCCTATCTGACTCTGTGCTTATCGAAACTGTAATCTTGGCTGGAGCTTCAGGCTTGGAGATACGAATGGATGCCTCTCGCTCACTCACCGCGCTTTCAACGATCCAAAGGATTGAATCTAAATCTGCTTCCGTTCGATGTCCTACGCCCATATATGCGTTCAGATCTGGACGATTCACAGCTACAATGGTAGGTGCATCATGATGCATATGATCTTCATAACGATGTACATATAAATTAGATTGCAGCCAAGCAAAATCGATATCACTATGCACAATTAACGTCGTTTTGAGTTCCTTACGTCCTGCTCCATAGACAAAAAGTTCACTTTGTTTTTCCGTACGTCCAATGGAATAAATCTGCGAAGTAATATACTTGATCTGTAATACAGGTGGCTTGGCAGACTCACGGGTGTTGAAATAGATTGGAGTTAAACCATTAGATTGAATCATCATGCCAATATTCTGGAGTCCACCGTTCCTGAGCATCTTCAATATGTCCATCATATCAAATTCAACATAACGCTCGCTTGTATTGATTCGATAGCTTGATGTTAAGCGTTGAATCGAATGAGGCTTGTTCGCGTAAGTAATCCCATACTCACTCAACAATGTATCCGGCTGATGTAGTTCAATAGATGCTCCTGGCGAGATCGTTCCTGTGTAATATAATTTTAGCTTGGCTTCTTCCAGATACATCAGATCAGGTATTCGTGTATCTATGTCTCCAAAATCGATGAATGATTCGAATTGCTCCAATTCATCCCGACCTATCATCATACGCTGTGTATCACCAAAATTGATCGTTTGTAGGCGGGGCAGACTACGAGTGGTTGCATCTGCCACAGGTTTTAAGTTCATCGTGACTCTTGGTGCTTCCAGAAGCTCATATTTACCTTGTGCACGATTATGTTCTCTTACATAAAATGCACTTTCCAGATCATTTTTGGGTGATGCTTGGATGAAGCCATGCAAATCAGATTGCGTTGCATACACCACGGATAACGAACTTCGCATTTCTTTGAATTTTTTAACACGAGCAGAGACTTGGGAAAACCTCTCACTATTTTTCCTTATAGCAGATGTCAATGTTGAGGGCAAATCTGTGTCTATCTGATTGTATAAAACGTATTTCGCTCGGAAACGATTATCCGGACTTTTAAGGTGTATATAGCTGTTTAATGACGTCTCCCCGTTGTTAATTCCACTCACTTCCTGTCTCATTGTATTGAGAGCTACACTCGATCGGCCTTGACAATCATCTCAAAAATGCCATTCGGATCAGGCTTGGCATGAATATCAGTTGCAATCCGAATATAAAAATCAATGCTTTCTTCCGGCTTGATGAGCCCATAAGTCAAGTAATCCATCGGCAGAAATGGATCCGCCTGTCGGGATAATTGAACTTCAACTCCACTCGTTTGGAATCTCTTGTCCATTTCGAGATAAACATGATCTACAGCGTATCCAAGTTGATTGATCAGTTTAACTTTTTTGGTTAATGTTGTTTGACCAGCAATAATCACTTCATAATCAAGCTGCTTCAAAATGCCTCCAAACGTATCCGATAAGTAATCTCCTGATTCGTCCATAAACATTAGTCCTGAATAAGTTCCAATAAAACTAAACTCCCTGGAATCTACCGCACCCCAATAATCCTGGAATTCAACTCTTAATGAATTTTCCTTGCCAAAGAGGAACTTCCGTTCATTGATGTTAATCTCAATATTAAACGGCGAAGGCAGTAAACGTGTAAACTGTCCATCTGCTGGATAATACGATTGGCCGTTCAAAAGCACACGATATCTCACTTTGCCCTTGTCCGCATCTTCCAGTACACCTTGAAGTTTATTCCCGGAGAAATTCAGGTTTATCGTCGCGATTGTATTCAGTATTTGTAACGCCATCTGCTGAATTTCCACCGTATGACGGGGAGCATCCACAACCATCTTCATCTGATTCAAAGCATAGCTGTTCTCATAATGCTCACTGTTATCCAGATAATACGCAACCCGAGTAAGTCCTTCCAGATCTTGTTCAGGAATCGTGTTTAGCGTTTCAACATTCATTCCTTTTCTTTTGAACAATGTCGTGTTCTGAATGTCCAGACTGACCCACCTATCGAAGCGATACGTTTTCCACGTCAGCCCAGAATCAAACGAAGCAGCGAATCTTAATGTCCCCTCGGTGTGACTGTCAACGATTTTAGTAGCCACCAGCTTTTTGAGATCCCCGTATAATACCAGATCGGTTGGCTGTACAATAATCTGCTCGAACGGTAGCGCATCATAAATTAGTGACATATCTCGATTGCCAGCAATAACCTCTTCATCATTGGTCCATGTCACCACGTCAAAATCTCCCTCAAGTTCATCCAATGGGGAGTAGTTCGCAGTAAAATTCAATTCTGCCGATGTTTTCGCCGGATCATCGGTATAATAAAGCACGTCCACACTGTCGCCTAACTCGTCGTAGAGGGTGAATGGTTCGGTTTCAATTGTGATTGTTGATTCCGTCTGATTTGGGTCATCGGTATATTCAATGATTTTGATCTCTTTGTCTTCCCACTCTTCCGCGAGGGTGAAGGGTTCCGTTTCGATGTTGAAGGATACTTCCAATCTCTCTTGCTCGTCAGTGTAATAGCATAGATCCACTTCACCTTCTAGTTTTGACCATACAGATTCAGAAATGTTAGATAAATCGACTATGCCATATTTTACAAAATTTTGCTCTGTTATGGTCGGTGAAATGTTTATCCACTTTTCGTTATTTAAATATTTATAGTTTCCATCGTGATAAACAAGGAATCTGTTCTCCACTCCAGATATTACATCATTATATATTTCCACTTCATCCATTTGACCAGAATAGAATAATCTTGCCGCTGATAAGCTGGAAGCACCTATTACAAGATTGGCACTTGCAGACAAAGTTTCAGTTGCAGTAGCCGTTGTCTTTGTTACTGGATTTTTCATATCATCAACGTATAATTTAACAGCATTAACCGATGTAGTCCCATCCCATGTAAATAAGACATCGTGCCATTGATTGTCACATACTGAATCAGGTGACCAAACTCCAAATCGAAATGAACCAGCGGTCCCCTTACAGCTCGTCCAACCAATCTGACCAGTGTTAAGTATAGCTATCCTGTTTCCATGCCTATCCGAACTTCCAAGCTCATTAGAGACTAAAAACTCATTGCCTGATGGAATACCATTGCGTTTCAATTTAAATCTAATGCTCTTTTTTCCTATGGGTATAACTTGACTATTAAATTGAATAAGACTTGATCCATCAAAGGATCTAGCATTTCCTTTAAATCCAGAAACAATTGATGTACCTGTAACAGTAGTAGTGTTCGCTCCTCTGCTGTCAATGACACTCGTAGGAATTGTCTCATCCAATTTGAACCAAGCTACCCCATGCTTATCCATATTGTACCTTGTGTTAGCCATGTATTCCTCCAGCTCCTCTCCTAACTCTCTATGATACCTGTCAAATAATCATTTCATAAACTTATGTAATTGATACGCTTTTGATTGGTAATTGAGATGTGTCGATCTTTTGTTTGAAGACTTTACCTGATTCAAGCTGTATTGAGTCATGTTTGTTATATTCTCGAATATTCAATTCTTCATTTATATCAATCTGAAACCCTTTGTCCATTCCCTTTTGAATATAATTAATTTCATTCAAGGGAATTTCTAATAAAATAGGGGGCATTAATCCATAGAATTGAACGAAATAAATGGTAATCCAAGCATTTCCACTGGTCACCAATGTTGCTTTTAATTTATAGTAACTATAATTTTTTTCATTTTGCACATCGAAGGTTTGTATTGCAGATGTATTTGATATCAATGATGTTTTTGTATCAAGTATGTCCCAAGAAGTTCCATTATTAGATGCCATAAATTTAAATGTTCTCAATCCAGCTAAAAAAGAATATCTTTTCACACACACAGGTTCATTGAATTTATAACCTATATATACTGGTTTTGATGAATCAGGTATGAAGTTAGTTCCATAATATGTAGTCTCATCATTATCAAATGCCTTCCATGTGTAACCCGTTGAATAGCTTGCCGATCCGATAGCACTGCCAATTTCATTATCAAATCCATCCATCAATGGAATTAGCGGCATGCCAACCTTTTGGTAAAAGGAGTATGTTGTATTTTCTGATGAAACTAAAAATTTATTAGCAATTGGATCAATTACAGAATTATAGATTTCGAAAGAATCTAAGTCGAATTTTGCATACAATGAAGCTGATACCGCCCGTCCGATGGTCAATCCACCTGTATAATAAGGTGTCTTCTCTTCAGATAACGATGTTGCTTGGGATACAGGAGTTTTCATATTATCCATATATAACTTAACTGCATTTTTATTTGTCGTTCCATCCCACGTAAATAGATAATCGTGCCATTGACCATCACAAATATTATTTGGAGTAAAAACTTGAAATCTTAATGTGCTTTGTGCTTGCCCAGCGTTAAACCATAGTCTTCCAGTTGTGAATTCCACCCCACATCCAAGACCGTGCTGAGAAGCATAACTTTCAACAGACATAAATGGGTACGCATTACTAGAGGGGAGTGTTGTCGGAAAACGCATTCTTAAACGAATACTCTTTGCTCCCATAGGTATGACAGGATTCCCATTAAATTTAATAAAATCACTTGTTCCGTTAAAAGACCTTGCTTTCCCTGTAATTCCAGGAATAATCGTCGTTCCATTTACTGTTGCTACGCTTGTTCCCTTACTATCCACTACAGATGTTGCAACTGTTTCATCAAACTTATACCATGCAACTCCATACCTATTCATTAAATACGTTGTATGTGTAGGATTATAATTTGACACATCAGCATCTCCTTTCACAACCAAATAAACACACCGAATTGGTGTGTCCTGGAGCTATCCTAGTTTAATTTTATCTACTCTACGCTTTGACATATCAACTGTATGTTCAAAGGTTTTTCCTGATTCTAGCGTATGTTCGACGCTAACTACGTCTTTCAATTTCGAGTATATCTCACTAGTTACATCTTCCATACCATACTTAATAAATTCATTTTCTCGACACCTATCTAATTGTATAATTAAGGGTTCGATTTTTTCATGCATTGTTAATTCACTTATTAGCATACCCCTGGCATTTTGATATGGAAGAGTTATACTCAAACGATAAATAACATATGAAGTTTCGTTTTCAAAATCAAAATAATCGTAGTCTCCTGCTTTCCATGTAGAGAAGTTTTTAACTTCATTTAGCACAATCCAACTTACTCCATCATTAGAGCCTTCAAAAGTCCAACTTTTAGGATAATAGGGTTCCTGTGAAGATAGTTGTTTAATCCCATACCTATTAATTTTTTTGGGAGTAACGAAAGCATATTGAATCCACCAGGGAGTGTTTGTACCAGAATACCAAGAGGTAGAGTCGCTTCTATCAAATGCTTTGTAAACCTCTCCACCAGAATTAGCCTGAGAAGCACTAGCAGTCCCAACAGATGAAACATTGCTCGTCAACTGAGGAATGTAACTCGCTGTGTATGAAGTCTTTTCTACCCTAAAAGACTTTTCACCAGATACAAGTAAGATCTTGCTTGAAATAATTGCAGGAACAAAAAGTGTCTGTACAGTATTAACCTGACTCGTTGGCGTGATAATAGTTTGGACTAGAACTTTCTCATTTTCATCTACAAGTTCAACTGTAACAGGCTTATCTATTCCCCTATTAGTGAATGCACCATCAGGACGTGCCACAAACTCAATTTTATATAATGTACTTAAGGGAACTTTAAATTCAACAGTCAGTGTGTAAACAGAAGCAGCGCTATCCGTAAGCCAGTAACAATTATCTGTGTACGTCCCACGTTGTAGTTTATTTACATCGAAAGCAAATGGCATGTAATAATAATTATTCGATAAGTATCCAACAGTCGCGGTAGTTAAAAAGTTCTGTGTTTCTCCGCTGGTTGGGTTAGCCGAAATTTGTGTTCCAGAGCTCACGATTTCACTTTCACTCTTATAAAACCTCACTCCACCGAAAGCGGTATATTGATAACTTGATTTCTGTAGTATGAGTCTTACTTTCTTTATAGCCATCAGATCCTAACCCCTTTCTTATATGATCAAATAAATGAAGTAAAGCATAGATATCTTCACTTCACAATTAAATTCATAATTCTCGAATATTTATTCAAATCAATACTTGCTTTGAATAAATGTCCCGAACCTAATGCTCCCTCTACACTCATTCCCTGAGTGAAATCTGTTGATTTCCTATCAAGGACAGATAAATCATTCATTGCTTCTTTAATAAAAGTGTTTACTGATGGTAATGTTGTAGAGATTGTACTCCACGCAGATGGAGTCGGAGGAGTAATAGGCTCATACATCTCAACATCTCCTAAACCTACATAATTAGCATGACCATTATTTAATGAAATGTTAAGCCTGTATTTTTTGTATGCATCGGCATTATCCATACTAAAACTCTTTACCTCGGATGCAGTTGTCCAAACATGATTACTTTGAGTATCTAGTATTGTCCAATTAGTACCATCATTACTTCCTTCAAATGTCCAATTTTTTGGATGAGCTGAAAACTCTATATTTACAGGTGTTCCAGTGGATTTGACCTTGTACAAAGTAATATTCTTAGTGGCTGGAAATTCATACGCCAACCACCCTGTCTTCTGTCCATTCGATGATAACCATCCTTGATTGGTTGCTCTATCAAATGATTTAAATGGTTCGTAAAAAGTTGTATTATATACACTACTTGCACTTGCAACTCCACTAGGCGTAGTATTTGAGGTCATTGCAGGGATAACATTTTCTTTAGTTACTTTCACAGTTTTATTATATTTCTTATAAATCTCATCATGCTTAATTAACGACCTATACACAGGAAGAATAGTAACTTCCATTACTGGTCTGAATCCAGTAGCAGTTGCCCCCGCTATATAGGCTGATGGATTGTATCCGCTTGCCCCTACGTTTCCATTTGCCCCCCGACCTGTTCTGTTTCCTGTTCCAGCAGCGTTGGTCGTTGAAGTCCAAGAAGCACCACCATTATAATTCCATACATGGTTATCTCCAGCGTTGACCTTTCCATTCAAAGTGGAGTTTACAATGTACTTATCCCATTCATTATCTTTATCTGATGCGTTGATACCACCTGTAAGGAGCCGAATTAAAGTTGCTGCCTCTTTAGGTCCTGCGAATGAAACTGACAACCCACCAACCATACCATTTGCATTAATAACATCCCAGCTGATAGCATTCTGAATGTTGCGATCAGCTACCAGTAATTTTCGACCATTCCAATTCTCCACCATGATGAAGTAAAAATCACCATTTGGAGTTGCGGAGCCTGATGGAGGAAGAAAAACAGAAGTTTGTTCTCCTAATCCGCTGAATGATCCAATTGTATTTGCTATTGAAGACTGGTAATGACATCTGATACGCTTGCCAACCTCAAGATTTGCAACATTGGTTACTTCATCTGGATGAAACAGGCGTCCAGAAAAATCAATATCAATGGCATCAATAATTAAGCCTCCAGATGATCCGCTTACTACATGTTGACCTATAACAACTTCATGATATCCCAACTCTAAACCTATCACCTCATATGCAAGAACTTGATAAGCCAAAGGCTTATTGATCACAATAGGTTCTTCTGCTTTTCCATCAATTTTGATGAAAACGCCAGAAGAAGGATATGGATCGTAGAATAAGCTAATTAATCTAAGCTTCGTACCATAGAATCTAAACTTACATGTTTGCTCACTAGCGTTTGGCACTACTTGATGTGCTCCTCCATTGTAACAATTGGAGTTGCTTGAATATGTGAATGATGGAGTATATACCAATCTTGGGTCTGTATCGTCTATACGTTTCCAACCTGAATCTGGTGAAGTTAATGGTTCCCCTACTTCTACTTTAAGGTTTCCTGCAACATCAATATCAATATAATCAAGTGCGAAAGTACTATTTACTGAATTTGATGTACTTTTATCTAAATTTCTTATAACAACAGAATGCTCTCCTTCAGAAAAATCCGTTTTTACAAATCCAACAGTGCTGGAAGTGATTGCTCTTTTCAATCCAGTTACATAATTACCTAAATTCACTCCATCAACTTCAATCGTAAAACCTGAATGCTCATTCGTATTGAAATATAGAACACCTACAATTAATTTCTTTCCTGTAAATTTGAACGAAATCGTGTCGGTTGTACTTTGATGATTACTGTCAATGTATGATAATGTTCCCAAGTAAGTACCATATTGAGTATACGACTGTCTAAACGCTGTAGGTGCATTGAATTTCATTCTAAAATCCCTATCATCATATCTTTTCCAGCCACTTTCTGGCGCTGTTAATTGTTGACCTATTGTAGCCATCATTACACCTCTTTATATTCAAATACAGGACGAAACCCTTGAGTAATACCGTTCCACACTAAATCCCAACTAGATGTTGCAAAGTTAAAGTCTGCTGTACTACCTGAGTATGTTATAATGCCACGATGAACCCTTGCCACATTGGTAGATGGATTTGGCGCACCGCCAGGAATTGGATGATTAATCCCAATGATAGGTACATCTTGACACCAAGTAACTGCGTTTTCTTTGTGATGGAACACTTCATTCAGTGTTTTACCTACTTGAATTTTTTCGTCTAAAAAACCAATGATATATTTATCCCATTCGCTATTTTCAGGAAAAAATCCGCTACCATTGTTAGTTAATCTTGGATTTCCATTTACATCAGTATATGAAATCGCTCCTGTAAGAGATCGAAGCTTCCCATAATTCCCACTTATAGTTATACTTATTCCTTGTATAAGTTTTAGACTATTTAATTTATCCCATGAAACAGTATTGCTGACTACTCTGTCAGAAATAAGTAATCCTTTATCCACCTTAATGGCATACCAAAAATATTTGGACGGCATATTAGCTAATGGATGTCCTGTTACTGCAATTTCGGTATAAGCACTTGTACTTCCCCCAAAAATATATCCAGTAATGGTGCTATCGTATTTCCAGACAATATAATCTCCAATCACCATATCCTCTACACGTTCTCTCAACTGTCCGGTCGTTGCTGGAACTGCCATCGAATCACCCTTTCCCTACTCTGATCTGATCTATCTTTTTGAATTTCGTACGCTCAACCTTTTGTTGATAGAACGCTCCTGATGAAGTGACCGCTGTCTGATCCATTTTTAATGAGTATTTGGCCCTTAACCTAAGTGCACCAGAATCACTCTCTACGTAGGGATTGCTATACGTCCCCTTCTCCATGAAACTGTCTGTGTAAAAGGTCGATTCCTGCTTCTCGGCAGTGATCTCAATTCTCACCTTGGCATATTTTGCCTGAGCTTTGGGAACAGCAACTTGCTCCTGCACATCCTCGTATTCAGTCCACTGAAATCCGTCATCCGAGGTACTCCAATAGATCTTATATACTGAACCAGCCGAGCTACTAATGTGGGCAGATACTCCATTGAAAGAAGCAAACTTATCCCGAATTAGAATAGCGTCTGACTCCCAGAAACCCGAGGATACATAAATTACATTTCCATCCGCATCTCTCCCCTGTTCTTCAAGTCTTAACTTTTGATCCTGGTAAATCGTATTGTTAAACGTACCAATGGACAAATCAATGTCCAAATCAATCTCCTGAATCGCCATATCCACACACCCTTATCTTGTCGAAATCTCATTAGCGAAGATCCCAGTTTATGATTCCCGCATGGTTAGCTTTTAACGAAGCTACGACCCGATCTATGATCAACCCATTTTTACGAATGATTAATTGACCGGGCAGATCTATATTCGAAGTGATCTTAATTTGAAAGAATGCACTTTGATTCATTGGTAAAGAGCACACACATTGAAAGTTGATAATCGCATCGTGCAGATCCATTGTTTTTTTGTAGCCAAAATTAAAACACTCAATCGCATTTTTGAAAGCTCCCGATTTATTTCGACCAGTGAACTCTCTCATGCTTGTTTCGGAAGCTCCATTCTTGTATTGGATAATATCATTGTATACAAATGTTCTTCCCGTTAGCGGATACTCTTGCCCTTCACATTCATAAGCGATCGAATAACGATCCATGTTTATATGGAAAACTCCGTTGGCAACGTTGTAATACGCCTGCGAACCTTGCCCAATGACTCCGAAGTATACGAGCTTATCTTTTTGAATATCATAAAAATTCGTTGAACGTTTTGTCTGCAGATCATATTCGCTCAAAAAGGTTCCATCGTAATAATCAGCAATCCATACATAAGCTTGCGGTACCGGTGAACGAACATACTGCTTCTGACCTAAAATCACAATTTTGCCTCCTCAACTACGGTATAAAAATTGAAAGAGACAGACCGAATAGCCTGTCTCTTTCTTTCATCAACTAACCTTACACATAACGATAGGAGATACGTTTCTTGAATTCCTGTTTACCGCTGCGAGCGTTCAAAGGAACTTCACATTGAATGGAAAGTGTCACATAGTTACCTGCGGCATCTTGCGGTTTGCCATTATTGTTAACTCCCAAAATTTCTTTTGCTCCTGGCACCAATGGTGTGGCATGAGGTGTACCCGAATAATCCAGTGTTGTTTTACCTGTCGTTCCAATCGGCTTCGAAAAGTCTCTACCTACACGCGAGCTCTCTTCATCCAGATCATTTTCTCCAAGGGAGTCCACCTGCACATGAAACCAGTTGTTCCTTACAGCTTCAATATTGAATTTTTCAGTATCCCCATTGCCTCCATCCAGGTCTCGTGTAGTAATGGTGCAATCCTCCATTTTGGATACATCCGCAGCACCCCCTTTGTTGTTCCAAACATTGAAAATAAAAATGTCACTTTTATCATCAGCATCAATAACTTGATAATCAAACGGAGCTACTATTTCCTTGTTATGTGTTGCGTCCATCCATGAAATAATCGGTTGTGTCATACTAATCATTCTCCTTTGTGTTAAGTTCTAATAGCGAATTGAATGGTAACGACTCCAGGGACTACCCCTACAGAAAAATAACCTTTCACATTTAGAGTTTTCCCTTGAATTAGAAAAGGGGCTCAAACTCCAATCATCTCTGGATACACCCGTTTTTATAGCTTCTCTAATCAAGGCTTCTACTTGTGCTAAAGTTAAATCATTTGGCATAATTCAGATGTGGTTCATTCTCTAATTTTTCCGGTGTTACTTTGGTTACGCTGAAAGTGTATCCATGATAACCACAACATAACAAGTAGTCGTTTATTCCGTTGTACGCTTGCCAAAGCTTGAGCATAGACGTCGTTATAATCAGATCCACTTCACGTATATCTACCGACTCGCCCCAAGCATCCATGACCATATATTGACGCGCGATCCGATCAGCAAACTCATGATAATCAAACGTGAACACCATGCCTTTGCAGAAGCTGTTGCGGATACAAAAACCACGAGGGATATAATCATGACCAAGTTCTTTTGCCCATAAGTTACTCAGCGCTGGTGAGATCAAACCGAATCCATCACTCCTATTCAATTGAATAGACTGATCTTGTTTCTTCTCAACCTGGGGATATTCGCTCTCGGCATCATCAATTTGAATAATATCGGCACAAAATTCGGTGATACAGTCCGGCACAACCAACACAAGCTCAGGATGAGATACTGGAGTACTGGTACTACAAGCAAGAGCTTTGTATGCCTCCAATTGGGCAGGAATCATCTCCATATTTGGATTTCTGCCATTATTCAGTCTGCGTTCCAGTGGCGCGTGAATATCCTCACTCACGTAGATCACAGTTGAACTCTCGGCACTACCGATGGTAGCCATCAAGCGCTTGTATTTTTTACCATTCAGTTCAAATCCTTTGGATGAGTTTAAGCGATCATAATCTTTATTATTTTCGATGATGACCAGTAGATAATCTGCAACAAACTTAAGTTTATTTTGATTCTCATGCAGCTTTTTAATTGTTCGTTTATGCTGAACCGTCGTCTTCAACGCTTTGATGCGCTTGAGTTCTTGCCGAATCTCCTGCCACTGTTCTTCCATTTTCTTCTGTGAACGAAGCTGATCAATGAACCGGAAGACTTGATGGTTACCAATTACTGCTAATTCTCCGTTTATTGAAGCCTCTTGATAGGTTAGAGACAGTTGATAATTCGCTTTTTGAATCCGTGAAGAGGTGACCTTGTATACGTATCTCAAACGATTCTGATATGAATTGTCCATTGTATTCCCCCTATTGCTTCCTAACCTGATTACTAAATTATAGCTGGGACTCAGGTTAATGAAGTCTGTAAAAGGGATGTTCATAGGCTGAAAAAAGAAGAATATAAGCAAAAGCAAAGGAGAATTCCAAGTTTTACAATTAGCCTTTTTCTAAGCCTTTGGTACTATGATTTCCATCATATTAATGCTATAGTATATTGGAGTACATATGTGCTTACACATTATTTAACGGGGCTGGGATGAATGAAACAAACCTTATCCAATCAAGATGACGTCGGCTATTTATTCAATGTCGATATACTTATTAAGAGCCGCTCAAATGCATTGGCAATGCAGTCCCTGATCGAGTTCATAAACAAAGAAGAACAAATTGCGGACTTTCGGATTCACTCCGGAATAGAGCTTGGAAAAATGATTGAAGCTATGCTTCAGGCCGAGACAAACTCCCCTGACTCCGATCAGACCAATCTGGAGTCACCACAAGTACCTATTGAGCAGTTAAACTCCAGTAAGTCAGACCAAACAGTTCATTCTGTTTTGTCCGAATCACATCAAGAATCAGTCACTAAAGAAACCGTTACTAAGGCCGATAAGAAAAAGCCTTCTGCAGACACCTCACATGTTGCAGATTCTAATTCGTTCGATGCCTGGATCGAATCCTTAATCAAAGAAAATCGCCTCACTCGAATTGTCGTAAACAACAAACATGGCAAACACCAAAGCATTCCTTGTCGTATTCTGAATTTTGACCGGGATAACAATGTGATAACCATTTACCATGTGGATGAAAAACAAGTCTACACGTTCCGAACTAACGAAATCGACGAGTTTTTGCTGTAAACCTTTAGATGTAAACTAATACTTAACACGAACTTAATTCAAACCCAAAAAGCAACCTGAACTGGAATGCCAAACATCCAACCCAGGTTGCTTTTATTTCAACTATCTTCTTGTAACAAGTACTGTTACATATCTTTCTTACTCCGTTGCCAAACATCCATGGCCAGTAGTAACCAGCCGGCAATAAAAGCTACGCCACCAATGGGTGTGATAGCTCCCAATATTTTGATACCCGATATGCTGAGTACGTACAGGCTTCCTGAGAAAATGATGATTCCGGCGAAGAGCAAACGAGCGGCCCATCTCAGCTTCGTTGACGCTCCCAATTGCCCTGCGGTTAATCCAACAATCAGCAAAGCCAGCGCATGAATCATATGGTACTGTACGCCTGTTTCGTATGTAGCAATTGCACTTGCACCAATTTTGTCCTTAAGCATATGTGCACCGAATGCACCAATTGCCACAGACAGCATCGTTAATATGGCTCCAATCATCATCCATCTTCGCTGCATATCCATTCTCTCCCTTGATTCATTTTGGACTCCATTTATTGTAGCGAATTCAAGCCCTAAAGTAAAAGAAATGCCTTATGCAGATCTGCTTCCGAATCGCTGGACACGAAACAGGGTAATAAACGAAATATCTATTTGACTTACGATTTTTTTTAAGGAGGCGGCCTGTGCTAATGGATCATTACAATTCTCAAAATTCAAACGAAAATAACACATCATCCCATTCCGATTATTCAACCCCCTACAACACGAGTGATAGTGACTATCCGTCCCCAGATTCCGAGAAAAATTCTGAAAAGCACCTCAAACATTCAGGCCCAGGAATATCCAGTTTCATTGTTGGGTTGGTCGGGCTCCTGGGTCATGTCTTGACATTTGTGTTGCTCACCCTTGCACTCAGCAGTTCTATTGAACTCCTTGGCTCATCAATAAGCAGAGAGGAACTCGCCACCCATCCAGCAGTAGTCCTGGGTTCATTAGCTTTTCTCGTCTGCCTGATCCTTAATCTGGCTGGAATCATTCTCGGTATTATTGGATTGGTGCTCCAAAATCGCAGGAAGGTCTTTGCCATCATAGGTACGATTTTGAATGGATTTTTTATTCTATTATTCGTAGTGCTTGTACTTGGCGGAATATACTTGACGTAATGCTTTCCATGAGAGTCCAGGTTCATTATAATTAAACTTAGGCGGCCTGTACTTAGCCCCGTCACACGTAACTTATGTCTGACCAATATTTGTACTCTAAAGGAGATTGACATGTCACGAATCAAAATTTTTGCGGACAGCACCAGTGATCTGGCTCCTGAGTGGATCCAGCGGTACGAAATCGGAATTATTCCTTTGTATGTGGTGTTTGGTGAAGAATCACTAAAGGACGGTGAAGAGATTAAACCAGAGCAACTGTACGAACGTGTAAGCCGCTATGGTTCTCTACCCAAAACAGCAGCACCTTCACCCGCTGATTTCATGACCGCATTTCAACCTTACATAGAACAAGGGGATGATATTTTCTACATCTCCTTATCCTCTGAGCTTTCTTCAACATATCAGAATGCTCTGCTCGCCAGTTCTGAATTTCCGGAGGGACGCATCTCCGTCGTGGATTCAAAAAATCTCTCCTCAGGAATTGGCTTGATGGTTATGAAAGCTGTTCATGCAGCAGAACAAGGGCAAAGCCTGGCTGAGATTACAACACGGATCGAAACCATGAAACCAACGGTGCGTACAGAGTTTGTTATTGATACACTGGAATACTTGTATAAGGGTGGACGCTGCTCCGGCATGCAAAATTTGATCGGCAGCCTCCTTAAAATTCGTCCCGTCATTCGGGTAACCGATGGTAAGATGGCTCCTGCCTACAAAGTACGCGGCAAACGCGAAAAGGCACTGGAACAAATGTTGCAGAATACGCTTAACAACAAGGAACATATTGATCGGGATTTAATGATTGTTGTTCATACCATGGCTGAGGAAGATGCCATGAACCTGAAAAAGACGCTGCAAGAACAGATCGGAGCGCGCGTAGAATTAACAACTGCGGGTTGCGTCGTCTGCAGTCATTGCGGCCCCAAAACAACGGGTATCATCTATAACACCATACACTAGGTTTGAATAAAACCAGCTCAAAAAGGGCATGCTCAGCGGAATCGCCAGGCATGCCCTTACCTATTCCTTGCCAGTTTACTGGTGGTGATTAAGAGATGTCATCTCATCAAATCAGATAAACATTCCCTTCATCACTCACCTATCCAAATTCGTCTGCATCCTTAATATCTTGTCATTTAGTAGGTTCTGGTTTTTAAATCATCCAGACTTTTAAATGCATACCCTTGTTTGCGGGCCTCATCAATAATGGCTCCAAGTGCCTCTGTATTGTCCTTAGACACAGAATGAAGCAAAATAACCGCCCCTGGATGAAGCTGCTTCAGCACTTGCTGATGAGCATATTGTGCACCACGCTGTACATTGGTATCCCAATCCTTATACGCTACAGACCAGAACACATTGACATATCCCTGCGCATAACTCTCAGCAAGTGTCCGATTGTTGAAAATACCGCGAGGGGGACGTAAAAAGGTAGCCTGTTGCCCTGTGAGACGTTGTACCTCGGATTTCACCTTCTCCAGTTCCTCTTTAATCTGTGTGTTGGAAATCCGGGTCATGTCAGGGTGACTCCAGGAATGGTTTCCCACAATGTGCCCTTCGGCAGCCATACGTTTGACAAGATCAGGCTGATCCTTCAGATAATGTCCAGTAACAAAGAAAGCGGCAGGCACCTTCTTCGCGCGCAACACATCCAGTATTGCAGGTGTGAACCCATTCTCGTAGCCATTATCAAAAGTCAGATACAATTCTTTTTGTTTCGTATCTCCCAGAAAAATGGCATGATTATGCTCTAAAATAGACTTAAAACCTTCCTGATCAATGGAAGGTAGCTGTCCGTTCTGACTTTTCTTAAAACCAAAGTGATATGCACCGTTAATCGGAGATGCTTCTGCCTGTGATGCCAGCATGCTAATGGTTAACAAGCCAAGCAGCAGATATAGGACCGTTCGTTTCATGTTATCCGCTCCTGTTCCTAAATATTCGGTTTGTTTCTATTCTACAAACACCTTCAGGTAATATGCCGCAGGAGCGCCTATATTATGTAATCATTAGTATTATACCCGTTTATTATCACGTGTGGACGGAGTGGGTTGATGAAAAAGCTCAAGTAAAGTCTGAGGTTTACCACTGGTAGCCAGCCATTCTTTTACCGTCTGAATTGCACGTGTCTGACCATCTCCTTGATCCCGCCAGGTTAGGAGTTCAATCACTTTGATGATTAATGCGGACATATGATGGTTGTCCTCTTCCGAGCGTTCAGCACGCAGCTTGTGATATAGTGCTTCCTGCTCCCAATCCAGCAAAATTTCATCTCCAATCGTCGGTTTCATGAGTGTATATGCCCGATTGCATCCCTCGCAACGAACCATATTGACTTGTTGTTGCATAAAATGGGTGCTCACTTCTTGCCCGCAATCAGGGCATTTGAATCCTACTTGAATATTTTGAATGTTGTCACTCATGATATTGTCCTCCTGCTCTCTATGTATAACATCTATACCCGATATACATAAGGTTCACGCTGATTTTGCAGAGAATTTACATGAGCTATAATCTAGCAAATATGTTAAAATATAATAAATATAATGAAGTGAAAAGAGGCGGGATAACATGTCGAAAGAAGAACGCAATATTACCTGGCAAGCATCAAGCCTAACCAGGCAGGATCGGGAGAACAACCACGGACACCGCAGTCGTACGATATGGTTTACAGGTTTATCCGGGGCGGGTAAGTCCTCCATTGCCTTTGCACTAGAAAGGTACTTGCATGAACAAGGTGTACGTTGTTATGTACTTGACGGTGATAACGTACGGCATGGATTGAATCGGGATCTTGGTTTTGCTGCAGCGGATCGGCAGGAAAATCTGCGGCGCATCGGGGAAGTATCCAAGCTGATGGTTGACGCAGGACTACTTGTGCTTTCGGCATTTATCTCCCCGAGCGCGCAGGACCGTGAAATGGTTCGGCAGCTATTTGAACCGGAAGATTTTATCGAAATCTATGTCCGTTGTTCCATTGAAGAGTGTGAGCGACGTGACCCCAAGGGACTTTACAGAAAAGCTCGCAAAGGTGAAATTCCTCATTTCACCGGCATCTCTGCCCCCTATGATATCCCCACATCGCCTTCATTCATCATGGATACCGAACATTGTACGATTGAAGAAGCCGTTCAAGAAATTGTAGATCATCTGCAACAAATCGGTGCTTTACATCTTCCTGTACAGACCCAATCAAGCCTGACTTATTAGTTATTTCAAGCAAAAGAAAATATCGAAATAGGAAAGGCGTCCCTTAACGGCACGCCTCTTTTCATTTTCACTTCTTGATATCCATGCTTCCTTATTGACCAGATTTATGTTACTCCAGGTTTACTGTCCGGCAGCACCAGCTTGCATATGGAGCAGTTTGCTGAACATGCCCGAAGAATCCATAGACAATTGCTGATAGGCTCCTTCCTGGATGACACGTCCTTCCTCCAGAACGATTACCCGGTCTGCCGTTCGAATCGTAGATAATCGATGTGCAATGACAATAATGGTGACATGGCCTTTCAATCGTTCGATTGCTTCATGAATGTGCTGCTCATTTTCACTGTCCAGTGCACTCGTTGCTTCATCCAACACCAGCACAGAAGGATTTCGTAGCATGGTTCGGGCAAGCACAAGACGTTGACGCTCACCGCCCGACAGGCGTATGCCACGGTCACCTATAATCGTATCCAAACCTTGGGGAAGCCTGCGAACGAATGAAGCGGAAGAGGAAAATTGAAGTGCACGCCACATCTGCTCCTCACTTGCATCCGGATCAACCAGACGTAAATTTTCACGAATGCTCGTATGGAACAAAAAAGGATCTTGTGACACATATCCGATCGAACTCCGCCAGTTCAATAACTGTTCCTCGGTCAATGGTTCTCCGTCAATCAGAATACCTCCACTTTCTGGCTTCACGAGACCCATGATCAGATCGATCAGTGTGCTTTTCCCCGCCCCGGACTTCCCAACGATAGCAGTCATACCTTGGGCTGGGATAAAGGCTTTCACGCCCTTCAATGCATACGTGTCACTTCCCTCGTAGCGGTAATTCACATCTTCACAAACGATAGATTGCACCAGATCCATTGGAGCGATAGGCTGATCAGCAGTGGACACAGGACCATTAGGCTGTTTTTCCCCCATTGAATCTGTTTCACTGATCTCACGACTGTTCTCCGTCTGCACCTGCAGTTCTCTCACCATTCGGAATGCAGGTAGCATCGAGCTGATGTACTCCAGAGTAGACTGAATCGCAGTAAACCTGGGCCATAACCTTGAAAAAATTAAAATAATCAATAACAGATTGGCCGGAGGCACAGACATCACTTGTAGAGATAGGTAGATAAACGCCGCAATAATCAAAGCTGCCGACAACCGGTGAATCAACTGTGTACCCGTGTTCAATTGACTAAACTGCACTACATTATGCTCAATCTTTCTGCACATACGGTCAAACCAACGGATATGTGAA
This sequence comes from Paenibacillus amylolyticus, assembly GCF_051136285.1. Lineage (GTDB taxonomy): Bacteria > Bacillota > Bacilli > Paenibacillales > Paenibacillaceae > Paenibacillus > Paenibacillus amylolyticus_F. The sequence continues at coordinate 1,706,252 of NZ_CP194938.1, forward strand.
TTCTCCAGCATATTACTCTTGATGTCTTTTATCCCGTTAAAATGTTCGGTGATCCCGTAATAATAGCTCTGTGAGAATTCCGAAGTCTGATCCCCAATCTGTTTGGCACGTTTAACAAACTTCCTCAATAGAATAAATAACAGTAACCCACTGATGAGTACAAGCGTTGTCAACTTGGCGGATAACCAAAAAGCCAGACCGATCTGAATCCCCGTAAAAATGAGAGAAGCAGCCATCTGTAACAACAGGCTTGTTCCCTGACTAACACGTGCGAGCTCTGTCGTTAATATATGATTAAAATCGGATTTTCGTTTGGGGAGAAAAAAAGACCACTGTGCCCTTAGAAGTGCACTATAGGTTTCTATGCGCAGCGTTCGTATAAATTGCTGCTGTATACGAGTACTGCGGATGGTCTGAAGACGCTGCATCCACGCCTGTCCAGAGACGATAAGCACAAAAGAGAATAGAACAAGAATCAATTGACTATGACTTGAAAACTGGTTGAGTGTTCCGGTTAACCAAGGGATATGTATGCCAGACGTCCCCATCTCAAAAACACCGATCAGACTAAGCATGGGAACAAGCATGTATATGCCGATCCCTTCCATTAAACCGATACAGATCATAGCGAGCAAATTCCAATATAAAATGGGACCGGCAACCTGATGCAGTTTTTTCATAAAATAGTTTAATTCGGAGATCATACTTTTCCCCTCTCTGTCATCGTGCTTCGTTTCAAGCGTCGCCAGAACCAGAGAAACGGACGTAATGGGAAATACAGAAAAAACAAAGAACGTGGGAGCGGCAATTGGTGCACGTCCCAGATGCTTGGATATAAACGTTCAACAAAGAAGAACCACTTCTGCCTCGTGCTGCGGAGGGAAAATAAATAGGATTGATAATGTTTAAGCTCTGCTGGACTTGCCAACATGTCATTCATAAACAGCGTGCCTTCTTGAGCTAGTCGTTTTCCTGTGCGCTCACGTATAGCCATAATTGATGTGCAAGACTCATTCAGAGGTGTATGCAGTAAATCCGAAGTGAGATGTAATGCCTGGGAGCCAATCGATAATCGCCCCTCTGCTCTTAAACGCCGCTCAACCTTTGCCATATCCATAGGTATCGTGCGAATCATCTGATCAATGTCTAGTAACCACCGCAATCTGAACCAGCCATGCCTTGCACCATGTGTCACCAGATAGACCCACAAATCTTCTCTTTCCAGCATACGTACAGGAGTCTGTGTATATGAGCTGAACCGACTACGTTTCCACAACAACTCAAAATCAGTTTCTCGACCAGAGTCGGGATTAAGCCGCCAATGAATCTCCACTTGAGTACGCTTGTTGGGGTGAATATAACAAATGTGATGTTCCCTCCACTTCCAGCTGCGAACGGTAAGTTCTCTCTCGCCCTCCTTACGCTGATACCCAAGCTCGGTGAGAATACGTTCAGCTGCCTCGACCTCTTGAACTGGAATCAGAATATCCAGGTCTTTGGACGTTCGCATGGATACATCTCCATAAAGATCATGAGCCAAAGCTGGCCCTTTCAATGTGATCGTACGTATGCCCCGTTCTCGAAACGCTCTACATACTTGTTCCATTTCAGCCGTTAGCTGCAACATGCGAAAGGTATTGATCGTATACTGCTGTTTCAGCCTCTCCATCACTGCCTCAGGAACAATAGGGAGATTCATCCTTTTCAGATTCACATAAATGACGGAATACAGACGATGATGGTTTACAAGCTGTACAAAAAGAGACCAATTGACATCGCGCAGACGGCCCACAATCTCCTCTGAAGTTAGAGTTGTCAGATCACCTCTAAGCATACTCAAGATCAGCTTGAGTTCCTTCGGAAACTCTTTGGAATACAGTTCAGTTTCATGAGTCATAGACAATCTCTCCAGATCCCTTCTCAGGACATTGTTTGCCAAACACGCCGACAACCGTATATTGGTCCATCGTATCTGCTCCAGTCACAATCAACTTGCCACTTCGCAGCCAGGCGTGTGCCATCAGTTGTCCTTGCTTATTCCGTGCGGTCCCCATGTATAACGTACTTGCGATATTACGCCGTTCCAGCATATTCATTGCAGCTATTGCCATGACAAGGCATTGACTCTCCCATAATGTATATTTGCTGGCCAGCATAACGGCTTTTGATATGTTCCTGATTTCAATCACTTGATTGCGGCTGAGTCCTGTGACAGGTGTCTCAACCATAGCCGTACCTAGCCTCGGAGCTATTTTAGCAAACGGTCTTGCCTTCTGGATACGTGCCCATCCAAGCAAGAGATAAGCCTCCCATATTAAACGTCGCATCGTACTTGAGAGTGAGAAGTACGCCTTCACTTTACGAAACATCTGCTTACTCTCCGCGGGAAATATCGATTAAACCTTCACGCAAAAGGTGCTCCAAAAAAGGCACAACCTGTTCGCGGCATTGATCCGGCGCAATGTCATATTCTGCAGCAAGAGTTTCGATTAGTTCGTCCAGCGTTCGGCCTTCTGCAATGAGTTCCCAGATTTGTCCGCCTGTGCTGCCCAGATTGTAATATTTGCCGGAACTGATACTCATCATCACCTTTTCACCGCCCATATCACTGACCAGATGTCCTTCCTTCCGGGTTACCACGTCATTCACATGGATGGGTGTAATTGCTGTCATATTCCTGTATGCACTCCTTTGCGTATATGATGGATGATCCGTTCTACCATTTCAAAAGCTGTAAAATTTGAGCCCGTTCGGCTTAGTCTACTGAACTCTACACTGGCTGAGAGTCTCGAAGCTGTTTCAAACAACCATTGCGCGAGCCCCTGGCGTCTCACCAGTCCACTTCGAAAAGTGTGAGAGCAGATCAAATGAAGACGTTCCAGCCCACTAACCTCTTTCAACTGTACTGGCCCAGGTTCATGATCTGGCTGTGGCACAAGTTCATAAATTCCTGCTAGCGGCACAGCGCTCTGGTGAAAGTAATGTTGAACCGGTATGGCATACTTCGTAATTTCAGCATGCACCGTTGCATAATCCTGCTGCTTCATCCCGAAACCTTCCAGACTAGGTTGCCATAATTTCTGCTGGGGATATCCGGGCGACACAATGGCTCTACCTCCGGCATCCCAGCTCAAAGCAACCACATCATCAGTGAGAAGCGGGTATCCCTGTGCTGCCAGAGCCGCTGACAATGTGGACTTTCCTGCGCCAGAATGCCCCACGAACGCGTAAGCCCAACCATCAATAACTACAGCACTTCCATGCAGTGGAAGAATACCACGTTGCATCATAATCACGGACATACATGTCCCCAGGATAAACAGCCTGACTTTTTTTTCATCGGCTCCAAACACTGGAGAGACAACGATCCTTTGGCCGTGCTCCATTAAAAACAGACCCGTATCTTCGATTCTGAAAAAAAGACAACCGTCCCGCGCCACAAAGTTGTCGCTGCCAACATCCCATTTCTCCCATAACTCTGTCAGATCATGAGACTCAATCTGCACTTCAGCAGCATCCGGCTTCTCCTTAACATCTAGAGGTGCTATTTGCAATTCAGGCATCAGAATGTGACTCAACCAGAGCAGTCCATAAGCTTCGTAGTACATTGGCAACAATGAGGGACACCTCCTTCTTGTTCTAGATATGAAAAAAGCCCTGATATTCATTAGCTCAATATTAGGGCGGAGGCGAAAAAGCAGGATAGATTGCATTTCCGCCCTTTTAAGTATGAAATAGCTTGGGAAACAATTAAATTAAGACGTTGGATCGTACAAGTCGGCATCGTGAACAGTGATCCAGTCAATTTGTCTGTATCCTACTCCTGCCATTGTTTCATTCACGTCCAGCACTTCAAGAACGGGTGCTTGCCATTCCTTTTTCTCATTTTGCATTGTATTCACCTCCTCTCAAGAGCTGTATACTGTAGATCAAAACTTCTGAATAAAGCGGTATACAATCAAACTGTGCATCATTAAACGCAGATCTGGATGAGACGCCAGTTCGGGTTTGGGACTTGGAAAATTATCCAGTGCTGATTTAATCCGGTCGGTGTTTAATATGCCGGCAACTTGACTGTCAGAACACATGGTTCGCAGCTCCGAAGTAAATGCCTGCCAGTCAGGCAGAATACGATGCAGCCAGTCCGCAGGCTGTACGCCTCGCACACGCTGATTGAGCCTCACCTTGTCCGGCAATTCCGGTGATGTAGCACGGCGAATCAGAGAACGATCCGTTCCTTGACGCACATATTGCTCAATCGGTACAGAGAGACAAAATCGGATCACTCGTGGATCACTCGTTGGATCACGTTCCCAAGCCCGGTAACGGAGGGAACACTTGGTGGCGACGGCCCCATTTTTATTGGCAATAGCTAAATTGTTAAACTTATCAGCGCGCACTTGAAGTGCATCAGCTCGCGCACCACCCTGTAACACCAGGATGGATTTGAGCCGATCCAGCACGCCTGTTCTTTTGGCAAACTCGGGATGAATCAATTGAGCACCTGCTGGCTGTGCTGTCCCTTTGTTATTTCCTTTGAACCAGTCAGGAAAAGCCTTACGGCCTGTAATCCGGGCGATACGTGTGAATGCCATGCCTGTTCGTTCGCTGTATTGCTGCATCTCGCGAAACCAGCGAAAATATCGACCGCTTTTTAGCAAACTGGCGTAATAGTCGAGTGCAGGTCCCCATGATATCGTGAAATTGCCACGCGCACCTGTCAGCAAAATACCCGCATCCTGTTCACTCGCTTTTTCATAAAATCCGCGAATCCAGAATGAATTTTCAAAATATTTGTAAGGCATCTCCATCATGTTCAGCCACGTATCCACTTCACTGAGTGGACTTCGTCCCTCGAAGTCCAGATAGTTTTCCGAGATATTGCCTACATGATTAATGGTGGAACGGATAAAGGGTCGCTCGTCAGCCAGTAACGTTTTCGACGTGTAATCCGTAAAGTCCGGGACAGGCACATAGCTGTATGCATGAAGCTGTTTCCCTTGGCTTCGGAGCGTTCCGGAAGCAAAACCCACAACAGCCCCTGAATCCAATCCACCACTTAATGCCGCTGCAACCTGTCTATGAGTCCGCAAGCGCGAGCCTACGGCTTGGCTAAACACATCGCGAAAAGCTTCCACATAGTCATCATCCGATTTAAGCCGAAGCGGTTCGACATCATCCCAGCGATGATATTGCCTCAGTTCAACCTTCCCGTTTCGAAACGTCAACGTGTGCGCAGAGGGCAGCTGATTCACTCCTCGATACACTGTGGAATGGATATCCGCTGAGTCATGCATGTCAGGAATGGCAAGAAATTCAGATAACCAGTTTTCGTCGAGTGACTTCTGTACACCTCCAAGCTCAAGCAAGGGTTTCATTAATGTACAGAAGGCAAACCGGGAACCGTCATGACGGTAATAAAATGATCTCATGCCCGTAATATCTCTCGCGGCAAACAACATGCGGCGTTGTTCATCCCAGATCGTAAATACAAAGTCCCCGAGCAGATGACCAGCCACACCTTCTCCCCAACGCTGATACGCTCGCAGAATCAGTTCGCTGTCCGCCAGTCCAGCCAGCTCTGCTCGTGAAATCTGCAACTGATCAGCCAGCTGCTCCCGGTTATCCAGAATGGCATCTGCGGTGATGGTCAATCGACTATCTTCATCATGGAGAGGTAATTTCTCGTTCACAGATTCCAGCGTGATCCACTGGGCATGACAACTGAGGAACACTTGATCCCCTTTCCATACTCCCGTTGTATCTACCGGAATATGCCCAAGACTTCCATATAGCCGCCAGCTGTCCTCCCATAGCGCTTGCTGACCATCTGTATGTACGATTCCAGCTATGGCACTCATGACTTTCCTCCCCGAACGATCTTGCGCTGGGATGCCCAAGCGCTGATTTGATGACCAAATGGTATCCATGATTTGATTCGTTGTAGTTTACTTTGGACAGCGTCAAGCTGCTTCTTCAAACGTTCACGTTCCGTATATCCACGTTCCAGCCGCTGATCTGCTGCTCGAAGAGCTGCCTGTAGCTGTCTGATCGTGGCCATGGCCGCAAGCGCCGGGTCAATCTTCGCCAGTTCATGTCCCTGACTGTCGATCTGGAATGGAGACCCATTTTCCGTGCTATCCATTAACGCTTTCATCCGGTAATTTGGCTGCCAACGACACTCTGTTGCCACCACCAGTTGCTGCCCAAGCCGCTCTAGCACCTCCTGATCCGGCTCCGCCTGAAAGCGGACTCCCGTCCATTGTTCGGCTGCTTGCAGCTGTTCACTGTACCCCATCCGGTGGAACAGATTGGCTCCGAGCACACGGCAATACAATTCAACTTCTTGTGGGTTGAGTATTTCTTTCCAGTTGTTAACAGAATCTTGATGAGCCTCCTGATGTGATGAAAGGAACGGATCCCCCACCCCCATGCTGTAGAACATATCAGCTTTGCTACCATGAACAAATTGTCCATAGCGCTCCATCCCTTGTTCATAAGTGATACCTAGAAAAGCACATAACTTCTCAAGTTCTTCTTGTGGTTTCATGACCAACTGCTCATATTTCAATTCGTAGGCCAATGGATGAGGCTCGGCAAAATATTCATTTAATCGAGTTAGCCCAAGCGTCAGATCTATAGCTTTCATATTCAGTTTCGAATGATTTAAACTCTGAATCAGATCAAAACTTTCGCCGGTATGGCGATTTACTTTTTTAAAGGATGCCGCTACAGAAAGGGGGTTACGCTGAAGATGAATGCGTCTGGATTGCGGAAACAACCGATCCAGCCATTCCAGCATATAATAATAACGCGGAGATTTATCAACGATGAAGTCTGCTCCGCTCCCTTCCAGGAATCCATTATATATTTCAAGAGCAAAGCCTCTGCATGCCTTTTCGAAAACATCTTCGGACACCATCGCTTGATAAAATTGACGGATAATGGAACTGCCACCGTAAGCGCGAGAGTCAGCCTTGGACAAATCTACGAGATTCATCAGAAACCACATCTCCTGAGTGGCAAATATGCGACTATGATTTTGCAACATAACGGTGGATAACGAACTGCCGCTACGGGGAATGCATAGTAAAAAAATCAGTCCGTTTCCTTGCGTATCTATCAATGGCAGCCTCTCCTCTGTATATTTATAAGAATATGCGGTGGGATCGGATCGACCGTGTAATCTTTGCCTGGTTATGACAGGGGATTTCGACATTCAAAGATACAATATGTATTCATGCTTTTACTCTATGATACAAAATGTATCGTGTCAATCTTTTATTTTCACTTTTTCATAATTTATTTGCTGCCTGAGTTCTGAATCGGAACAACATAAAAAACCCCCAGACATCTGTTCAGTCGTGAACAGTGCCTGAAAGCCCAGGTAAGACAAGAAGATAAAATCAGACCATACTTAACTGCTAAATGTGACTCCGTTCCCTTTTCCCGCCGTGCCATGACTTTGAATACGTTCCAGCTCCTCCTGGTCCGCTGACCGAGCATCCTGCAAGCCTTTCTGTACCTGTACTGTCAACAATACCGCGATGCCTGCTACAAAGAAAAAGATCAGTGACAGAATGCCCCAACGCGTGGACCCTGTAATTTGTCCAACATAACCAAATACAAATGGCCCAAAGATCGAAGCGAATTTCCCCGTAATATTAACAAATCCGAAATACTCACCCGTTCGTCCAGCCGGCATCAGGTTACTAAACAGAGAACGTGCCGTTGATTGACTTATGCCCTGCACAACGCCAACTAGCCCTGCGAGGATATAAAAATGAAGAGCTTGAGTCATAAAGTAACCAAGAATAACGATACAAATATACACGCTTAAACTCACCAGCAAAACTCGCTTCGCTCCCCACTGTTGCGCCCATGCACCCAGCAGCAGTGTACATGGAAAACCGATAAATTGCGTAAGCAGCAGGGCCAGCATCAAATCTGATGTGCCAATGCCAATGCTTGTCCCATAAATCGTTGCCATCAGAATAATAGTGTTGATCCCGTCATTGAAAAACCAGAATGCCACCAGCATCCGAAGCAGCTGTGGAAAACGTCGGATCTGCCCGAAGGTTTGCCGTAATCTGCGTACGCCAACCTTTGTGTAACCGGTCCAGGATGCAGGAAACTCAGGCGAGACTGGCCGTCTAGGAGCATAACGGAAGATTGGAAGGGAGAACAACAGCCACCACAGCGAAACCGAGATAAATGCAAGTCGCGTACCTGCGAGGGTATTCGGCATGCCAAACCAGCCTGGCTGTTGAATCATTAACAGATTGGTTGCAAGGAGGAGTCCCCCGCCAATATAACCATACGCATAACCTTTGGAGGACACCATATCTCTTCGTTCCGCAGGAACCAGATCTGGTAGCATCGCATCATAGAACGTATTTCCGCCCGCAAAACCAATCGTGGATAACACCAGCAGGACAGACGCAAGCAGCCAGTCGCCTTCCCCAATTACGCTGAAACCTAACGTCGCCACAATGCCTGTTATTGCAAAAACTCGTAGGAAGTCCCCTTTTCGTCCCGATAGATCAGCCAGTGTTCCCAGCAGCGGCGTTAACAGCGCCACACATAACATTCCTATGGAATGTGTATAAGCCAGGTAGGATGCCGCCGTATCCTTATCGACTGTCGCCGCAGCCACAGAAGCATAGAAGACTGGCAGTACAGCAGCCAGTACGGTTGTTGCATAAGCTGAATTGGCCCAATCATACATAATCCAGGCTTTTACTGCACGTTTATCCACACGTAATCCTTCCTTTACACGCATCAGAGTTCGATGCTCAGAATCAGTCTTTGTTCTCTATTGTAAAGGAAAGATACCACATTTGATCATGATCTTTGTAAAATTTAACATGTACCTTGCTCCAGCCTATCACAAAGCGAATCCAGTGCAATTCATTCATTTTAGTTGAGATCGAATCACATATCGTCCCCGCCCGTGAATATACTTAATTACCGACAGGCCAAACTGTGCCGCGTAATCAATGGGGGGTGCCTACATGTCAAATTCACACCAGCCTTACTCGTTCGTCGTATCCCGGGAAGATTGGTCGCTTCACCGCAAAGGGTACCAGGACCAGCAGCGCCATCAGCAAAAGGTGAAAGATGTCATTAAGCAAAATCTGCCCGATCTGATTACCGAAGAAAATATTATCATGTCCGATGGAAAACAGATCATCAAGGTCCCCATCCGCAGTCTGGATGAGTACCGTTTTGTGTATAACTACCAAAAGCAAAAACATGTCGGTCAAGGGGACGGCGACAGTCAGGTCGGTGATGTCATTGGCCGTGATCCTGCTTCCCAGAAGCCAGGCAAGGGTGAAAAAGCTGGTGATCAGCCTGGTCACGATATTGTGGAAGCCGAGATCAGCATCGAGGAATTGGAAGATATTTTGTTTGCAGAGCTTGAATTGCCGGACTTGAAGCAAAAAGATAAGGATCTGATCGAGACACATACGGTGGTCTTCAACGATATTCGCAAAAAAGGCATGCAGTCCAACATTGACAAGAAACGTACGATACTGGAGAATTTGCGCCGCAATGCAACAACAGGCAATCCGGGCATTCATCACATCAGTCCCGATGATCTGCGTTACAAGACGTGGGAAGACAAAATCATTCCCCAGTCCAATGCCGTTATTATCGCCATGATGGATACGTCCGGCTCCATGGGATCCTTTGAAAAATATTGCGCTCGCAGCTTTTTTTTCTGGATGACCCGTTTCCTGCGCCGTCAGTATGAGAAAGTCGAAATCGTGTTTCTGGCTCACCACACGGAAGCCAAAGAAGTGACGGAAGAGGAATTTTTCACTCGCGGCGAAAGCGGCGGTACAATCTGCTCCTCTGTATATATGAAGGCACTGGATATCATTGATAGTCGTTATCCACCTGCCAGCTACAATATCTACCCTTTTCATTTCTCAGACGGCGATAATCTGACCTCGGATAATGAGCGGTGTGTGAAGTTAATCGGCGAACTAATGAAGCGTAGCAACATGTTTGGTTATGGCGAAGTGAACCAATACAACCGCAGTAGTACACTCATGTCGGCCTATCGCCACATTAAGATCGATCAGTTTATGTATTACGTGATCAAGGAAAAAGGCGAAGTATACAAAGCGCTCCGCAGCTTTTTTCAAAAAAGAGAAGGAGGCAGCCTGGGATGACCGATGAGATCCGCGAACTGGAATACGCGATTGCTGAAATTATGGAGATTGCCGATGGATTCGGCCTCGACTATTACCCGATGCGCTACGAGATCTGCCCGTCGGATATCATTTACACCTTTGGTGCTTACGGCATGCCAACGAGGTTCAGCCACTGGAGCTTCGGCAAAACCTTTCATAAGATGAAAATGCAATATGATTTTGGCCTGAGCAAAATCTATGAACTCGTCATCAACTCCAACCCTTGCTACGCCTTCCTGCTGGATGGCAACTCTCTGATTCAGAACAAATTAATCGTAGCCCATGTGCTCGCACACTGCGACTTTTTCAAAAACAACGCCCGCTTCTCCAAATCCAATCGCAATATGGTGGAAAGTATGGCTGCCACGGCAGATCGGATCAGCAACTATGAGATGGAATATGGCACAGAGGCTGTTGAATCCTTCATCGATGCGGTGATCGCCATTCAGGAACATGTGGACCCGCAGCTCATCAAACCTCGTCATCTTGACAAACAGCGTTACATGGAGATGAAAATCCGGGAACAGCGTGGTGAGAAACCACCTAAACCGGAAGGTCAATATGACGATCTATGGTCGCTAGACAATCTGCAGGCCGAGGAAAAGCCCACGGACAGCTTGCAGGTGCATCACTTCCCACCGGAGCCGGAGAAGGATATTATGTGGTTCATTCAGGAGTTCTCGGAGATCCTCACCGACTGGCAGCGGGATATTATGAGTATGATGCGGGAAGAGATGCTCTATTTCTGGCCGCAGATGGAAACCAAAATCATGAACGAAGGCTGGGCCTCCTACTGGCATCAACGTATTATAAGAGAACTCGACTTAAGCAGTGAGGATACGATCGAATTTGCCAAGCTAAACTCTTCTGTTGTACAGCCGTCCAAGCAAAGTTTGAATCCATATTACCTGGGACTGAAAATCTTTGAAGATATTGAACGCCGCTGGGATCACCCCACCCGTGAGGAGCAGGAGCGATGGGGACGCCAGTCTGGTCAAGGCCGGGCCAAAATGTTCGAGGTGCGCGAGTTTGATTCGGACACCTCCTTTATCCGCAACTACATGACCAAAAAGTTAACCGAGGATCTCGACCTCTATGTGTTCGAGAAAAAAGGGCCCGACTGGAAAATCACCGACAAGTCTTGGGAAAACATCCGCGACCAGCTTGTATTCTCCCGTGTGAACGGTGGCTCCCCGTATTTGGTTGTACAGGACGCAGACTACTTACGTACCGGCGAACTCGTGTTGAAACATCAATACGAGGGCATCGAACTGGATCTGAAATACATGGAGCGCACACTCCCCTATCTATATCGACTCTGGGGACGAACGGTGCATGTGGAGACCCGTGTGGAGGATAAACCCATCTGGTTCACCTATGACGGCAAAAAGCACCACCGCAAGTTTTTATAGGCGGAAGTGGTGGGCATTCGGTCATATCATAAAAAAATCAAAAAAGCGGCAAGTTCCCGATACAGGTAGGGAACTTGCCGCTTGGCCGTTTACACAGAATGAAACACCGTATTACTTTCTCCAAGCAAACGCAGCGGCACAAAGAAAATGTTCTCCACTTCGCTTGCCGGTAAAGGTCGGCTGAAATAATAACCCTGAATCTCCCGGCAATCATTTTGCATCAAAATATCGAGTTGCCCTTTCGTTTCAATGCCTTCCGCGATCACTTCCATCTTGAGATTCTGGGCCATCGAGATAATCGTGGCTACGATCGCCTGATCGCTGTGACTCTCGGTAATATCCGTGACAAAGGACCGGTCGATCTTGAGCTTGTGAATCGGGAAATGTTTCAGGTAGCTTAATGAGCTGTATCCCGTCCCGAAATCATCCAAACTGATCTTCACACCTAGAGCGGAAAGTTCATTTAGAATAGCCGTGGATATGGTTGCATCCATCATCATACTCTCCGTAATTTCCAGCTCCAGATATTTGGCATCAAGCCCGGACTCGATCAAAGCATTTTTGACCTGCTCTACCAGGTCGGGCTGGTGAAATTGCTGGCTGGACAAATTCACAGATACCGGGATGAGCGGCCCGCCGCTGCCATGCCACAGCTTCATCTGTCTACAGGCTTCACGAAGCGTCCAATTGCCGATCTCATAGATCATGCCGGTCTCTTCGGCCAGCGGGATAAACACATTGGGTGCTAGCAGCCCTTTAATCGGATGCTGCCAGCGAATTAGAGCCTCAACTCCAATCATTCGGCTATCCAGGGTACGAATCTGCGGTTGATAGTACAGCACCATTTCATTCCGCTTCAGTGCTTTCCGCAGATAACCTTCCAGTTCAATTCGTTCATAGAGCTCAGAGTCGAGTTGAGCCGTATAGAACCGGTAGCCGTTCTTGCCATTTTTCTTCACTTCATACATGGCGGAGTCCGCATGTTTAATCAAGGCATCCGTTCCAACCCCATGTTCAGGGTACATGGCAATGCCGATGCTGGCTGTAACGTAAAAATCATTTTCTTTTAAACGATAGGGCTGCTGGATTGCTTCAACAATCTGTTCTGCAAGTTGAACGACATGCTTCTCATTGGCTTGTTCCCCCGTAACCACCACCGTGAACTCATCGCCGCCCATCCGGGCCAGCGTAACACTAGACATCGCCTGTGGATGTGAAGCTTCGATTGTTGCTACGATCCGGTTACTAACTTCCTTGAGAAATACATCCCCGATGGAATGACCCAGGGAGTCATTGATTATTTTGAAGCGGTCTATGTCCATAACCATCACAGCAAACTTATGCTGTTGTTCCTCACAGGTATATATAGTAGAAGCAAGCACTTCATCCAACTTGCGTCGATTAGGCAGCCCTGTGAGCGGATCATGCAAGGCCTGGTGACGAATGTTTTCCTGAGCTTGTCTCTCTTCCGTAATATCTTTAATCAGAATATGGCTGCCGACATGGGTTGCATCAATAATAACCGGAATGACTGCAATACTCAGGTCGAGAAGTTCATTTCGTGTATTTTTCATTTTTGCCATGTAATGCCGCTGTTCCAGATCCTGATTGTCCCATGCGTGAACCGTATCATTAATTGCACATTGTACATTGATCTGCTCAATAATCTGATTAATTGGATGGTCAATCACCTTTTTTTCCGGGTATCCGGTGATCGTGGTCACTACAGCATTGATACCTTTAATAATACCTTCTCGATCCACGGAAATAATGGCATCCGAATGATTATGGTATAACGCTTGATACCACTGTTCGTTCTCACGAATCCGTTGATCTTTCTGGATCATCCGTTGATTGATAACATTACCAAATAGCGTTAGTCCAATTGTGACAAATGTACCCGCTGTAATCAGATAAGCAAGAACTTCGGACTCCACCTGTCTGCTTAAACTCTCAGGAATCATTTGAGCTTGATGAAAATGAGCTGCGGCCATCCCGGTATAATGCATACCTGTAATCGCTAAACCCATAATAAGTCCACTACCAATTTTATAGATCCAATGGTGCTTGGATTCAGGGCGATTGAAAAAAAACATCAGCCACAGCGCTGCATAGGAAGCAAGTGCAGCAATCAGAACAGATAACGTTACAAGGGCCGGCTGGTATGTAATCGGAATCGACATCGCTGCCATCCCCACATAATGCATCGAGGTGATGCCTGCAGTCAGCAGCAATCCAGCAATGACAAGTTTGCTCATCTGGTTAGAGCGACGACCTGCAAACTCCAATGCTACCCCCGAGGCAACAATTGCTAATAAAACGGACAAGATCACTTTATCCATAGAATAGGAAACATGCATAGGCAGCACAAAAGCGATCATGCCGACAAAGTGCATCGACCAGATACCCAGTCCCATGGAGATTGCCCCGCAAGCAACCCACAAGTGACGCGCCCTTCCGCTCGTCAGAAATACACGGCCTGCAAGATCAAGTGCTGCATAAGAAGCTAACGATGCAATAATATAGGATAAAATAACAAGTTGTAGGTTGTACGTGCCATGTATGTGCTCCACTCACTCTGTCCTTTCAGCTGGGCTGATCCTCATATGTATGTAAATGTAAAAAAAGAAGCGAGTGCGCTGTCTGGATGACAGGCACTCCCTCCGTATCATTTGACTTCGCGACCAACGACTTAGTCATAAACCGAATGGCATACATTTGAAACCCGTTTATGATGAATGTCTATAGTCTAAACGTCCCAGCCACTAAAATCAACACTTATTTCCAGAAGCACAGTCCGTTTATACCGGAATCGCTCCTTTACACACTTCATTAAACATACTGATCATAAGCTTGATCAGCAACGTTATTTTTTCACCAGCAGCAGGCTGCCGAATCCGGACGTATCGCGGTACGAATTGCCCGAAGGATCACTCCACATGAAGACACTGCTGCGCTTGCCATCCCCTGCACCGTCATCATTCACCTGTAGATCGAAACCAATCCATTTACTTTGCTTGGAGCTAACATTTTCCAATGGAATGGCTGCCTCAATTACATATCCATCCTTGGTCAGACGTGCACTCGACTTGAATAACTCTTTGCGAGCATTGCCTCCGAAGGAAACTTCATTGTCGAAATTAACCCGATACTGTGCATCGTCATCCTCGTAATTGCTGGTCTGATTTTTATTCAGATCAACGAATAGCTCAATGGAGTCCTGCTCATGTGCATTCGCACTTTTTTTACTCAGTAAAGGATCTTTGACATCTGCGAGTACATAAAGATATTTTTCATCCCACAGCAATTTCGCCTTTGCCTTGGCACCAGCATTTCCTGCAACCTTAACATCCGTTGTGATGGTCACCGCTTTTTTCCATACCTTATCTTCCTTACCATCTACAACAGGAGTTCCGTACGACACTTTGACTTGTTTCAATGCAGGACCCAGCTTGAGCTTGCCCCGACTTTCCTTTTTCTGTGGTTGCTGATTATTTGTATCATTCCAGACAATAATGGAAGTTTTACCAGTAGGCTGTTTATCCGTGATACGGAAATCCAGAGATAATACTTTGCCTTCGGTCAGATCAGCTGAGGAGAACGGCAACGATGCGTAAACAATATACCCTGTTTTATTCTCCTTCACTTGATACAACTTCTGATCTTTGCCTTTGCCTTTGCCGCCATCCCGATGAAAGACGTATTGTCCATCTTTCGGTGTGTTATTTTTCTTGCTAGCTGCCTGATCTTCCGGACTGATAAAAACCTCTACCTGGTCACCCTTCAGACGTGTGGCATCTTTGGCTTCAATACGCAGATTCAGTTTTTTTCCGTCCCATACTGTTTTCACTTCGCCTGTAGTGCCCGCCGTACCTTCGATTACATGTGAGAACGGCTGTGCCTTCACAGCTCCCCAGAGAGTATCTTCCTGCCCTTTACGATCAGGCAAAGACACTTTGGATTGTGCAGCTGTCCATTCATTTCTATACACAGGCAGGGATGCCGGATCAACCAACGCCCAATAAGCCGGTTTGGCTTTCAGCTTACGATCAAATAAGAGTGGTGCATCCTTTCTACCTTTGACAGGGAAATCGTCCAGCCATGTGCCATCATCCGCAAGTCCCCATAACGTTACACTGTCCATGACACCACGATCGTCAAACTCTTTGAACAGATCAAACAACGCCCGGTAACGATAAGCCTGCTCCAGCATCATCTCATCCGTTACAGGTTTCTCCTGCTCAGAATTTCCGGAGTAAATGGACATATCCAGCTCTGTCACTTGAATGTGAACGCCCAGAGCAACAGCCCGGTTGAATGCTTCACGAATTTGTTTTACATCCGGTCCATACATCGACACATGCATTTGAAAACCGATAGCATCAATCGGTGTTCCTTTAGCCAGCAGCTTTTCTACAAGCTTGACCATATCATTCATTTTGCTGACACTGCCTTCAATTCCGTAATCATTGATCACCAGTACCACGTCAGGATCAGCCTCACGTGCATAACGGAAAGCCAGTTCAATGTAGTCACTGTCATCTCCGTCGCCGTCTACATCGCCAATGATATCCCGCCATTTCGAATTGCTCGCCTGATCACGCAGTCCGCCTCCGTCCGAGATGACTTCGTTGACCACATCCCACGTATGCACTTTGCCTTTGTAACGGCTCACAATCGTTTGGATATGTGTTTTCATGCGTTTCAGAAGCTGCTCACGCGTAGCCGGCTTCGATGCATCATTTGGATCGGTAAAGAACCAATCCGGCACTTGACTGTGCCAGAGCAGCGTATGACCTCTGACTTCCATATTGTTCGCTGCAGCAAAGTTAACCAGTCGATCCGCTTCAGACCAGACAAAATTACCTTCTGTTGGTTGCATTGCATCCATTTTCATGAAGTTGCCCGCTGTAATACTTTTAAAATGTTTCTTCAGCAGCTCAGAGTGCGGGTCCTGAGGGTTCAGAGCCGTCTGATCAATCGCAGCCCCTAGGGCATAGGATGTACCAAGCTTTTTCCCCAAATCCGGTATTTCCTTCTCAATCGCGATCGCTTCCGTTACAGTAATCTGCACATCATCGATGTAGAACGGAATAGTATCTGTCTCTGTGACTTCGGAAGACTGCTTCCACGGTGTCTCGGCATACATACGGAACCCACTTACACCAGTGCTTTCTGCCGGCACAATGACATCTGCTTCGATCTTCTTCCACTGGCCTTTATTGAGCGTAGTGGAAGCAAAGGTTGCATATTCAAGTTTAGCGGAGTCACCGTTAAATTCCTTCTCCAATGAGCCATTGATCACCTGTGTTGCAGGCCCTTCATCATACATCGCCCAGAAGGAGACATGAACTGTACTTCCCTTTTGCAAGTAAGGAAGCACCTCTACCAGCGGTCCATGAAATGTCTCTGTTCGAGAAGAGGTTTTTAAACTGCGGTTACTATTGTGTCCGATACCGCTAACGACTTCCAGCTTTTCATTAACACGTGCACGCCACTTTCCGATATTTCCATCTTCAAAATCAGCCTTGAACAAACTCTTGCCCGGTTCTCCTGGTACACCCGGATTCTCCGGGGCAGGTGTAACAAGACGGATCTGGAACTCGTCTAACAAATAAGCAGAAGTCGCATCCGCGCTTTCCAGATATAACTGCAGGGCACTGCCTTGTTCATAGCTGTATTGACCTTGCAGCTTCACCCATTTCTGATCAGTTACTTGCTCGGCTGCGTTAACCTGATCATACTGCGTATCCCCGTTGCCATCGCGGCGTTCCACGGTGAATTTCAGATTAGCGGGGGCTGAACCTGCAACCAGTTTCACATAGCCAGAGATTTCGACGACAGCATTCTTATTTACCACATCTGTCAATGACAGTGAAGGTCCGTTCCAATTTTCAGTACGGCCCGTTGTTTTCAGTGCATGTGTCCCCTGGTAAGCTTGGTCTCCAGTCACTGCAACCGTAACTCCACCCCGGGCTGTCCAACCTTGAGTCGTACCGTCCTCAAACGAATGAGTCAACAGAATATCACCCGCATTTGCTGCACTTGCCTTCTGTTCTCCTGCTCCGATACCTGGCAGCAAACTTAAGATCATAACAGCTGCCAAGCATAATCTCAACCATTTTCCCCGCACGTAAACTCCTCCTTCTTGAATTTCGTCATCCATCCTGTAACGCGGTCAAACATCGGGCATTTCACAACGCACTTTCTGCATGCATGGATATCCTCTGCTGGTCTGTTAACTGGCAACAAAATCATGTCGCACGGATGGGATCAGGAACATTCAATGCACGGACCTTAACCTCCTTAAGTGAGCCTGATTACACCCTGGGGAACCTGCCTTACATTATAAGTAAGCGGTTACATATTCAAATTTATGTTATGATGCCTTTTACTGTAAATATGGAAATTTAGTGTCCTCCCCCCTCTTTTTATACTTTTGTTCACAATCTCTGTCTTTTCGTTCCAATGTTTCAGAAAAATCCGGTTAAAAAAAGCACAGCTAAGGCTGTGCGGGTACTTCTGGATCCATTTCATTAACTGGTGCTGTTGTCTGGCGGATAATCAAATTGGATGGTTCCGTCACGACAGGAGGAGTATACGATGGATTTTCAATCATTGCAATCAGATATTCTATAGCTCGAATGCCAATGGTGAAGATATTCTGATTCACCGTTGTTAGACCCGGCTTGAACACTTCAGCATAATACGTATTGTCAAATCCGACCACGGAAATATCCTCCGGTACACGGAATCCATGCTTCTCAATCTCATGAATTGCGCCAAAAGCAGACATGTCCGAGGCACAGATGATGCCTGTAGGCTGTTCCTGAAGAGCCATCAATCGCCGGGCTGCCTTGGCACCGCCATCAAATGAATAGTCACAGACTTCCAGATAAATTGTCGCATAAGGAATACCGCATTGACGAAGCCCTTCTTTGTATCCGTCCAAACGAAGGTTAGCTACAGCAGGTCCAAGCGTACCTGAAATGTAGGCAATTTTGCGATGTCCAAGCTCATAAAGATGCTTAACCCCCATAGCAACGCCGTTCACATTGTCTGTCGTAATGTAGCCCGCACGTTTACCAAACAGATCAGTATCAATGAACATCGTTGGAATCTCTGCTGAGACCAGTTCCTGAATGCTTTTATTTTCCCGCCCTTCCCCGAAAACGACAACGCCATCCACGTTTCGGCTGCGGCAGTGCTTGATGAATGAATATGTAGGGTCATCAAATCGTGTTGATAATCGAACAAGATCATAACCGCTATTTTCTAAGGCTGTTTTGATACCTTCAAGCAACTCGGATACAAACGGATTCGTAAACGGAACGGTAAGCAGTACCCCCACTGTCCATGAACGGCGTTTAACCAGTCCACGAGCAACCACGTTGGGTTGATATTTTAATAGTTCGATAGCTATATTCACTTTTTTACGTGTTTTTTCACTAACATCCGGATAGTCGTTCAATACTTTGGAAACGGTTGCAACAGATACTCCCGCTTCTTTGGCCACATCATGGATAGAAGCCATCTCATCACCTCGACCTCTTTATAAATCGCCTGTCTCCGGCTATATTAACTATAACATCAGCAGGTTTGTCTATCCATTATAGCTTATTACAGCCAGAAACGGTATGGAAGTTCCGAGCATACCCGAGGTTATTGTGACTTCTACAATTTACTCAAATCCGTGGCAAGCTTCTCCATAGCTGTCGCAAACACGGCAAGCTCTGATGAACGCGAGGCCTGACTTCGCGCCCCACTCGACGTACGATCAGACTCCTGCTGCACTCTTTTTAAGATTTCCATGATCTGATTCAGATTGGATTGGATTTTGCTTTGCGCATCTCTGGAGCTTGCCGCCAGCTTGCGTACTTCACTTGCAACCACCTCAAATCCACGTCCGAACTCTCCGGCATGCGCGGCTTCAATTGCAGCGTTCAAACCGACAAGGTGACTTTGATCCGAAATTTCACGAATCAGCTCACCCATTTTTTCGATCTGCTGCATTCCTCCAGTTAATTCTTCCAATAACACATGCGCCTGATCCTGGGAAACAACCGTTTCCTTTGCTACAGCGGAGATGGATAGTGCATTTTCATTCAACTCCGTAATCATACCGGTAAGCTCCTGTGTAATCTGTGTGATCGCTTGCAGTGTACCTTCCTGATCTGCAGCAAGCTGGTGAAGCTGCTCTTTTTCTTTTTTTTCATAAGCTTCCAGAACGAGCTGCGAATCCAGATTGAACATTTTGCTTAATGCATGAATGACGTAGTGCCACGAATCAGGGATAAGTTGTTTAAATATAGTGGTAGCGATATCCAGATAGGCCATGTAAGCACCGAGATAATAGTTGGTTGTCAGTCCAATGCGCGAATGAACTAATCCAATGGTGATACGTTGTTCAATATATGCATCATCCACGATGCCGTCTGTCATGGATAGCCAATACATCCGCTGTGTTTCCTTCAATCGTTCAATATTGGAAAACCGGGCGATCAATTCTATTAATTCAGGATACTTCCCAACATGCTTGTAGAAGTGATCCACCACTTCTTCAACAACTTTTTTGAAGACAGGCCGATGATCAGCCAGTAGTTTCAAATCCTGTGCAGTTAACCCCACATAATCCAGTTGTTTTTGCCTTTCTGCCGAAATGCTGCTCATATCCGATCGGATCAACTCCTCAATAACTTTTTTAACCAAAATTAAAACAATTTTAATTGATTATAGACTAAAATACCTAAACACACATATACCCTAAGAACTATTTAATGTGGGATTAATTATATTAAATTGTAAAATATTTATATTAAATGGATTATTTTAATATTAAAAGGCCCTGAACCTGTTGCGAAGGAGCCTCACAACAAATCTTCAGGACCTAATTCGGAATGGTGCTGCAGGTTAACGGTTAAGCAAACTTCCTACGTATCTTAACAATTCATTGGCACTTGCAGCTGTATATCCATGTTCTTCAATGAGACGTTTGATAACTTCATTCATCCGTTTTAATTGTGTAGCATCCGGTGTTTTCGTAGAAGTCGTAATCTTGACGATATCCTTGAGATCAGCGAACAACTTTTTCTCAATCGCTTCCCGTAAACGGTCATGGCTGCTGTATTCAAACTTGCGCTCCTTACGGGAGTATGCCGAGATCCGAATGAGAATCTCTTCCCTGAATGCTTTCTTCGCATTTTCGGAGATCCCAATCTGCTCCTCAATGGAACGCATCAGCCGTTCATCCGGATCCATCTCCTCATCTGTCAGCGGATCACGGATTTTGGACCAGTTGCAGAACGCTTCAATATTATCCAGATAATTTTCAAACAATGTTCTGGCAGATTCTTCGAACGAATAAACAAAAGCCTTCTGCACTTCCTTCTTCGCAAGTTCATCATACTCTTTACGTGCCAGGGCGATAAAGTTTAAATACCGCTCACGCTCCTCCTTGGTAATTGAAGCATGCTGATCGAGCCCATCCTTAATGGCACGCAAGATATCCAGCGCGTTAATGCACTGAAGATTTTGCTTAATCAAAGCGCTGGATATCCGGTTAATGACGTACCGTGGGTCAATACCTGACATGCCCTCGTCCAAATATTCATTTTGCATTTCTCGCAGATCGGCTTCTTTATAACCTTCAACCTCTTCGCCGTCGTACATCCGCATTTTTTTCACCAGATCCATGCCTTGTTTTTTCGTTTCCTTCAATCGGGTAAGTATAGAAAATATAGCCGCTGTACGTAGCGCATGCGGCGCGATGTGCACATGTTTCATATCACTTTGTTGAATCAGTTTCGCATATATTTTTTCTTCTTCCGACACCTTCAGGTTATACGGAATCGGCATGACAATCATCCGTGACTGCAAAGCCTCGTTTTTCTTGTTCGAAATAAAAGACTTATACTCAGACTCGTTTGTATGTGCCACAATCATCTCATCTGCACTAATCAGTGCGAAGCGCCCTGCCTTAAAATTACCTTCCTGCGTCAGAGATAACAGGTTCCACAGAAATTTTTCATCACATTTCAACATCTCCTGGAATTCCATCAACCCCCGATTAGCCTTATTCAACTCCCCGTCAAAACGATACGCCCGTGGATCTGATTCTGATCCAAATTCGGTAATCGTGGAGAAATCGATGCTGCCTGTAAGATCAGCGATATCCTGAGATTTCGGGTCTGACGGACTGAATGTACCTATCCCTACCCGGTTATCTTCAGAGATGATGACCCGTTCCACCGGAACCTTGCTGATATCCCCGCCAAATTCGGTGCGAAGTCTCATTTGGCAGGAAGGGCACAGATTGCCCTCAATGCGCACACCGATCTCTTTCTCCACATCGGCCCGAAGCTCCAGCGGAATGAGATGTAACGGCTCCTCATGCATCGGACATCCCTTAATAGCGTATACTGCTCCCTTTTCCGTACGTGAAAATTGTTCCAGGCCCCGTTTCAATAGTGTCACCAGCGTGGATTTCCCTCCACTGACCGGCCCCATCAGCAGCAATATCCGTTTGCGTACATCCAGACGGCGTGCAGCCGAATGAAAATACTCCTCCACCAGTTTTTCAATGGAACGATCTAGTCCGAAGATCTCCTGCTCAAAAAATTTGTACCGCTTGTGTCCCCCGACCTCTTCTACCCCAAACGATTCAATCATCTGATACACTCGCGCGTGAGCCGTCATTGCCGGAGTCGGGTCCTCTCTCAGCAGTGCAATATAATCTTCAAATGTTCCGTTCCATGACAAACGGTCACTCTCTGCCCGATATTCAGCAACGCGTTCAAAAATATTCATGCTTGGTACCTCCCATGGCTCCTTTAGTGTGATTGTCAACCATTCCGAATGGTATGAAGAAATCAATAGAATTGCAGCTCCTGCTTGAATACCCTTCTGCGGTCCGGCTTAGTCCCGCTACCCTTGTTCCAATGATCTTGTATGGATGTGAAAAGTGTATTACATACCTATGCGGCAACTTGGATAAGTTGACCTCTTTTTTTCAAACCTTGACCCTGAATTTTATGCATATGCAGTCCTCTCAGACATCTCGTGACCTCAGAAAAAAAAGCATGAATATGATATAATGTGGTTCTATTAAAGGAAACCGGAACAACGTAATGCAGACGGCTAGACAACTTCAGGAAAGGAGCAGAATATATGGCTGTGCAGTATGAAACGGAACTATATTCCCCTGTCAAAACTTTTTTTGAACAGCGCGGCTTTGATGTCAAGGCAGAGGTTAAACATTGTGACCTCGTCGGAGTTAGAGCGGATCAAACTGAACCCCTTATTGTGGAGATGAAAAAAACGTTTAACCTCTCCTTGTTATTGCAGGGCATGCAGCGCCTAAAACTCAGCCCACTCGTATATCTGGCGGTGGAGCGTAACCGGAGCAAACGTGGAGCCGTCAACCAGCGCTGGGGCGAACTGACTACGCTGTGCAGTCAGCTTGGTCTGGGGCTATTAACGGTCACCTTTTTCAAAACCAAAGCACCTCTGATTGAAGTATTATGCGAACCCTCCGTGATATCCGGTACTGGCAGATCCATCCCGGCAGCTCGAAAAAGCGGTATACGCCGTCAGCGTCTGCTTAAGGAATTTGATGAACGAAGCGGAGACTATAACATAGGCGGAAGTACTGGCCGCCAGCTGATGACAGCCTATAGGGAAAAAGCTATACGTGTCGCAGCTGCGCTAAGAACCATTGGTGAGTCTTCACCAACGACTCTTGCCCGGCAGACCGGTGTAGGCTCAGCGGCAGCTATTTTGCAAAAAAACTATTACAACTGGTTTGAACGTGTTTCCCGCGGAAAGTATATGCTCACCATCAAAGGCATGGAGGCATTAACCGAACATGAACTTATGTTGCAGGATTCAACTAATGAACAACCTCAGGTTGCCGAGGTCACCGAACGTTATCTCCTTAACATCAGCAAAAATTGAATGATCCGATGAACGATCCGGAACCCTTGTGGGCTTACCTTCGTCCGAGATGAATGTACAGCCCGTGTGCCGGCATTCGTAAATAGAAAAAAAACGCCTGTCATCTCCTTGGAGACGACAGGCGTTTTAATTAAACCGATATCGAAATTGAATTAGAAGCTTGCTGCTACTTCTTTAGCCAATTTCAAACCAGCTTCCACGATTTCTTGGGAACGATCAGGAGAAGCATTGTGACCTTCCACAACTACAACCTCAGGGTTCTGGATACCCCAGAAGCCAAGTACGTTCGTTACATAACGAACGGACATTTCAGCAGATGCCATAGGCTCTGCGGAATATACACTACCACGTGCGTTAAGCAATGCTACTTTTTTGCCGCCTACCAGACCTACTGGGCCTTCAGCAGTGTATTTGAACATTTTGCCCGCTTGGCTCAGGTAAGAGATGTAGTTAACCAGTGGTGCTGGAACAGTGAAGTTCCACAGTGGGAACGCAAATACCACTTTATCAGCTGCAAGGAATTGATCTTGCAATTGTGCAGCCAGTGTTGCTGCTTTTTGCTCTTCTGGAGTTGCTTCGATACCGTTAGCTGCTTTGTAACCACCAGTGATTACAGTGTTGCCGTAGTATGGAAGGTCTGTATTGTAGAGGTCCAGCTCAGTGATTGTATCACCTGGGTGGGACTCTTTGTATGCGCTCAGGAATGCATCGTACAATTGAACACTAACTGCTTGATCTGCAGGACGGTCATTAGCTTTAATAAAAAGAACATTAGACATGTTGAAATTTCCCCCAATAATTAAAATATATGAGTGCATATCCTCAACTCGCAACCGTTGTTGCCTAGTATAAAGAAATCAACAACTCATTAATTCATATTATATATAAAAATGTTAGTGGATGCAATAAGGTAATCTCTATGATTTATAAACTAAATTAAAATTTCTGTGGATGCAATCGTTCTATCTCTAGCTACGAGCGGTAAATTCTGAGATGGCTTCGCTAATCAGATTCATGCCAAGTAACAACTCATCACGCCCTGGACGGCTGAAGTTTAACCGAATGTATTGTTGATCCAGTGTGCCTGTGGAGCATAACGTTCCGGGTAGAAAAGATACGCCCTTTAATAAAGCTGCCCTGAGCAGTGCCTCACTGTTCAGCCCTTCAGGCAGCTGGACCCACAGGTACATTCCACCCTCAGGAATGTTATAGCTGCATCCTTTCCAGCCTGGTCTTTTCAATAATTCAAGCATCAATTTAAGTCTTGTTTTGTACTCCTTGTTCAGCATAGACAAGTGATCGCTCCATCGGAAGGGAGACTGTGCTAACAGTTGGTACAACAGACGCTGGTTCATCGGACTGGACTGTCCATCTGCAATCCGTTTAACAGATGTCATCGCCTCTATTAGTGCCGGATGTCCGGCAGCCCACCCTGTGCGAAGTGCTGGTGCGACCGTTTTGCTAAAGGAGCCAATGTGGAGGACATGTCCACCCTGATCTGCGGTGTCCAGTGCGAAGAGTGAAGGATACTTGCGGTAGAAGGCAGCTGGCTCCAGACCATCAAAATGCAACTCGCCATAGGAATCATCCTCCACAAGTAACACACCATATCGCGCGCACAGATCAAGCACGGCTTCTCGTCGCTCCATGCTCCACAAGATTCCCGTGGGATTGGAAAAGCTGGGTGCAGCAAAAAGCAGCTTCGGCCTCACCTGCTGCATGTGCTGTTCCAATAAATCCGGCAGAATGCCGTCCTGATCTCCAGCAACGGGTACAATCGCCGCTCCCTGCATTTCCAGTACTTCAAGACAGCCGGGAGAAGTCGGATGTTCGACAAGCACAGAGTCTCCCGGCTCCAGCAACAGACGCATTACAAGATCGATAGCTTGTTGGGTACCTGTGGTCAGCAGAATCTGATCGGATACGGTTCGGATACCCTTGCGCATATTCCAATCATTGTTCAGCCATTCCCTTAATGGGGCATACCCTCCTGGCTCACCATATTGCAAAGCAGAAGGCCCTGAACTGAATACAGACAGTGCCGCTTCCTCCAACAGTTTAAATGGAAACAGTTCCTCCGCGGGCAATTCTTCAGCGAGAGAAATGAAATACTCCTTGCCAGACATCTCACGTATATCCCTCAGCGGTGAAGACAAAAGCCTGTTGGTACGGGAAGCAAAGAAATATTTCATGGATAGATCCCCCTTTATCCCTAATCCGAAACTGTTCTCGCAGCCGCCCTACAACCTATTCCGGCCGGACACCAAATATAACTAATTGGACAAATACCTGAATGATTACCTGACTGGACCCATCTGATCTTAACCTGACAGGGCAAGCGAAGGTATTAATCAGGACAGCGTCTTGGCCTGCCTTGCATGCAAGGCATAACGTTCGATGGCCTGCGCTCTGCTGTTTACTTCCAGCTTCACATAAATTTTACGTAAATAATTGTCAATTGAGCGTCTGCTCACATTGATCTCACTCGCTATTTTATCATAGGTTACTCCTTGAACAATTCTTTCCATAATAAAAGTTTCTGTTTCGGTTAGTTCAATTATACATTCTTCTGCCGGTGAATCGGCAGGATGACCCCAATCCTCACTTTTCAACCAGGACATTGGAATAGAAACGTAGCCCTCCCTTAGTCCGGAGATCAGATGAATCAGTTGGCTTGGTGAAGCCTGTTTGGATAACATGCCGCTAGCCCCAAGGCTCATCAGATGACGAAACAACTTTACGTTATCCTCATCTGTCAGAATAATAATGTGCGTGTCATTCGATAGCCCTTTTATTTGGGCGATGTATTGATCTGCCTGTCCTTCCGGAAGACGATAATCCATCAGAATCAGATCGGGCTTGTGCACACTCACCAGTTCAAGGCCTTCTGTTCCCGTCGAAGTCATACCACGTACCGTCAAATCCTCTTGCTCTTCCAAGATTAATTTTGTTCCCAGCATGCTGGTGGGGTGGATATCAACGATGACCACCTGCCATACTTTTTTCATTGTGGTTCCCCCTGTTATGTATTGGGCAATTGACTTCTGTTTCCATCCATATCCTTTACACAGTCTATGCGACAGTCCGAGTATAGAAGAAGCAAAGGTCGGATTGTGTCGAATAAAGAGCAAATATAGGTCTCAGACGCTCAAAAGCTCTGTTTTCTGACTATATTTCACTGTAAAGACGGCAAGATGGGCCTCTTTCCATGCCTGAAATGATCAAAACCTAGTATAAATTTCCTGCATTTCTATCTAAAAAAGTCGAAAAACCCATCCAAAGTTCCTACTTATTGCATCTATAAGAAATTGTATCCTAGGACTTCCTTCCGATGCAATCTCTTTTTCATCTATTATTTAAAGAATTTCATTTTTGCGTAAATAAATGCAGCATGGTAGAATGAGGATTGGTATTTTTAATCTTTATTCTATTGAACCAGGAGTGATGTTATGAATCTATCCGACCCGTCTTCTGACACCCATCACACCCGGAGCGCCAAAGGCAAGATCAGATCATCCGTTAAATGGTTTCTGGTCATGTGGATCGTTCTCATTGCATTAGGAGTCACTGGAACCTACTATTATAGTAACCACCTCCAGCAACAGATGATCAACCAGCTTCAGGTCCATACTCAGCAGCAGATTGACGCACTGAAAACCGACTACGAAAAGCAGCTAACAACGATATCATCGGAAGTTACAGCATTGCAGGGACAAGTTCAGTCTTTCAATGAACTGCTGACTTTCACCAAGGATAATGCAAGCAGCAAAACGGACAACAGTAATAAATTGTATACGCAACTGAGCGAAGTGAAGAAACAACTGGAGGCTCTCCAGAAAAAGATGGACTTGCTCAAATGATTACACCCGTGAAACAGGTTAATCGTTTTTTTATGCTTGCACTCGCTCCTTTTATAGGATTAATCATATGTATGCTACTGTTTCGTCCAGAGTTTGAAGCAGGAACCGTAATTCCTTCTAACTTGCCTGAGGATCGTGTAACCTCTCAGACCCAAGCAATCAGTAAAGAGCTTGCAGGAGCAAAGGAGGCCGCTGTTCAAACTTCTTCTTCTATTAAAAGAACAACACAGCTCTACAACAAAACTACCAGCACTATGTCTACCATTGTACAAAAGACTGCCGTTCAAGCCTCTCGTCCGGAAACCATCTACAACAAACGAATTACGGCTAAACTTGGTGTTCCTTTTGAACGTGTAGACAGTGATCGGATCACCATCGAGATGTATCGAGTTAATCCAGGTACTTACACGGGATATGCCATGAAGATCAAACTGAAAGATCACAGCGCGATGCAAATGGCATTAAATAGCGAGCTTGGACGATCAGAAACGACGATGCAGGCTGTGAAACGTAGCGGAGCCATTGCCGGGATTAATGCTGGCGGATTTGCTGACAGTGGCGGCAAACGTTATCCCCTCAGTACAACCGTTATGAACGGTGAGTACATCAATGGTTTTCAAGCCAGTTTCAAAGACCTGTTCTTTGTCGGACTTAACGATGCCGGTCAGCTGGTAGGAGGCAAGTTTTTCGATAAAAACTCTCTGGATCGTCTGCGCCCGCAATTTGGAGCGACTTTTGTCCCGGTTCTTATGAAAAATGGACAGAAAACAATTATTCCAGACAAATGGAAGGTTTCACCCAAACGTGCTCCACGAACTGTCATTGGCAACTACAAGGATGATCAATTACTCATCATGGTTGTCGATGGTTACAACGAGAGTGGGAGTTCGGGTGCCACCCTCGAAGAAATGCAAGGCAGAATGCTTAAACTGGGCGTGATGGACGCCTATAATCTGGATGGCGGTGGTTCCTCATCGCTGATTCTGAATAACCGGGTGATTAACCACCCTTCGGATGGCAGTCTGAGACCTGTACCTACCCACTTTTTATTTTACAAATGATGGGGCGGGGCATTCCTTTTCTAACTAATATGGTTATAATAGAAGTAAATGAGCTTGTGCAGGAGGTGCGAAGTGTATGTCGTTTTCACTGACATTTTGGATTATTGCAGTTGTATTAACGCTATTTACCACAGGTATTCTCACTTCATCCTACAACCACGACAAAACAAAAGGTCTGTAA
The DNA here is from genome assembly GCF_051136285.1 of Paenibacillus amylolyticus. Classification (GTDB taxonomy): domain Bacteria; phylum Bacillota; class Bacilli; order Paenibacillales; family Paenibacillaceae; genus Paenibacillus; species Paenibacillus amylolyticus_F. Next base: position 1,734,920 of record NZ_CP194938.1, read on the forward strand.
GGCCAAGCCTCTCCCTGGAGAGGCTTTTTTTTCATGTTATCGCGTACAGCAAAGACAAGTTTTAAAAGGACGTTCCCATCCTTCCAAAGCTTGTCTCTTGTTATAACGAAAGATGTATGCAAGGTAACCTGCCAACAATGATGCTAAGGCGTGATTAGTAGCTGACTGCACGTTCATTTGGTAGGGACAGCATAACCTCAGCCTGATCCGGCCCTGTCACAGACTTCCCTTCCACCAAAGTGACATATATTCGCTCGTGATCAACGGGTTCTCCAGCAATAATTTTAATTAATTGTTCAGCTGCGATCGCTCCCCATTTTCGTTTGGAATAATCGATGCTTGCCAGTTTGGGCTGGACGTAATTGCTAAGCTCAATATGATCAAAGCCAATTACATCGATGTGCTTGCCCACCTGGAGTTCACTGTCTGCAAGACGATCACATAAACCGATAGCCATCTCATCATTGAGACTAAAAACAGCTGCCGGTCCATTATACGTTTGAATAATTTGATCTGCGGCTCGTTCCCCTCCGCTTTTCTCGAAATCTCCCGTGACTTCTATCCACTCTACGTCCGCCACCCGCTCAGCAACCTGCCTTACGGCTTTCAATCGCTGCTCAGAATCAAACGAACCTTCCGGACCTGTGACCACATAGATCTTTTTGTGACCATGTTCAATCAAATATTCCATCGCCAGTGTGGCTCCAGCCTTATTATCGAGCAGAACCTGATTAATATTGGGATGTTTTAACTCACGGTCAAGCACTACAATTTTGTGTCCTCGATCCGCATACTGCATAAGTTCCTCGCTTGAAAACGTATGATCGAGAATAATAGCGCCGTCAATCATTCTTTCCGGCAACATTCGATGGGACTGTTTGCCGCTGCATACAATGAGATCATACCCTTGGGCATTACAAATCGCTTTCATGCCACTTAATAAGTCTCCGTATACATCACCACTGAAATCAGTAAGAAATACACCCAAAATCCGTGACTCTCTCTTTTTCAATGTTCTGGCAGCCGCATTGGGAACATAGTTTAACTCTTTGGCAATGACCAGAATTTTCGAACGGGTCTCATCGGTCACTTTGTTGCTTCCATTCAGCGCGTATGATACGGTCGAGATGGAAACCCCCGCCTTTTTGGCGATATCCTTGATACTGACCATATTCTTTGCTCCTCTGTTATGTTGATCAGGCCTCTCATTACGAAAGACCTGATGGTTAATTAGATCTGAAGAAACGTGTGGCTTGTCACAGAATCAATTGTTTCAAATAAGTCTGAATGTGTGGCTCTGTGTATCCCTGCTGTTTGGTCCAACCATCACACGGAACTCTCCGCCATCACTGTGATAACTCAGGTCAGCATGGTGATAACGCAGCTGCGTTTCATTTAATGTAAAAGTTGCCTTCCCCGTCTCACCTGGTGCAAGAGATAGCTTCACATAATCTTTCAGCTCACGCATCGGACGAACCACTTCACCACTCACGTCTCGAACATACAATTGTACGGTCTCCACACCAACACGATCCCCCGTATTGGTTACACACACCTGAATCGTCAGAGTGTCATTGGCAGTCATCTCGTGGCCTGAGACTTCAATATCTCCATATGCAAATGTCGTATAGGAAAGACCATATCCAAACGGGAATAACGGTTCATTGGGACTATCAATATATTGGGAAACATAACGATTTTCAGTATTATTCGGGTTGATCGGACGCCCTGTATTGAAGTGATTATAATATACCGGCACTTGTCCAACCGATTGCGGGAAAGACATCGTGAGTCTGGCGGATGGATTGACTGCGCCTGTAAGCACATCGGCAATCGCTGCTCCGCCTTCACTTCCGGGGAACCATGCTTCAAGTACAGCATGAGATTCGCTGATAACACCGTTCAAATCGAGTGGACGGCCATTGAAAATAACACTGGCGATCGGTTTACCTGCTGCCTTGAGCGCCTGTACCAACTGCAACTGCGCTGCTGGCAAACGAATGTCTGTCCGTGAACCACCTTCACCGCTCATCTCGGAATCTTCGCCTAGTGCTAGTACGATGACATCAGACTGACTTGCAGCCTCAAGTGCTTCGGCAATCTGCTCATCCGTTATCGTGTGCACATGACTGCCTTGAGCTACAATAACCTTCCCTTGCGGGAGACGCTCCTGCAAGGCTGTTCCCAGCTTCACCGCATCCGCTTTGACGCCTTCACAAGACCACCAGCCGAGGATATCCTCGCTTTGAGCAAACGGTCCAATTAATGCCACCTTCGCATCCGGTTGGAGCGGAAGAACCTGCCCTTCGTTTTTGAGCAGCACGGCAGACTTCGCAGCAAGTTCCCGTGATACCTCACGATGTTCCCTGGAAAAAACAATCTCACGCTCACGTACCGGATCGGCGGCTCGGAATGGGTTATCGAACAGTCCAAGCTTGTCTTTGAGTTGCAAAATACGCAAAACTGCTTCATCTACAAGCTTCTCTTCCACTTCGCCCTGTTGAACCAGTTCAGGCAAATGTTTGACGTAACATGGTGTCATCATCTCCATATCCACGCCCGCACGAATAGCGCGATATGCCGCCTCACGGTCATCCTCGGCTGCACCATGGGCAATCATCTCACGGATGGAAGCCCAGTCCGAGATCAGCACGCCGTCAAACCCCCATTCATCGCGCAAAATACCACGCATTAACTTCTCATTCCCGCTGGCCGGAATACCGTCTACGGTATTAAATGAAGTCATCACCATCTCCACGCCAGCATCCAGTGCTGCCTTGTATGCTGGCAAATAATATTCACGCAGTTGTCGTTCTGACATATCTACCGTGTTATAATCACGGCCACCCTCTGCTGCACCATACGCCGCAAAGTGTTTTACACAGGCAGCAAGACGATCCAGTTCATCTGTCAAGTTATCGCCTTGGTAACCGCGCACAAAAGCGGCCGCAAATAAACTGTTTAAATAAGGGTCTTCACCTGTTGTTTCCATCACACGACCCCAGCGCGGATCACGAACCAAATCCACCATCGGTGCAAAGGTTACATGCAAACCGGATACAGCGGATTCACGTGCCGAAATCTCGGCACTTTTCTCTGCCAGCTCCAGATCCCATGAACACCCAATTGCCAGCGGAATCGGAAAGATGGTCTTGAAGCCATGCACCACGTCTGCCATAAACAGCAACGGAATGCCTAGTCGGCTTTTTTTCAAATAGGCCTGCTGTACATCGATAATAGCCTGTGCACCCGATAAACCAAGAATGGAGCCGCTCGCTCGTACAGATTGCTCCGTAATGCCCATCTCTTCCATCGGACCTGTAATCTGTCCTTGCGTATCTGTTCCTTCGTAAAAATTGGCAGTCAACTGCAACAGCTGTGCCACTTTCTCTTCCAGCGTCATCTGATTCAACAAATCCATCAACTTCTGATTATTCACGTTATCATCCTCCACTACATGTTTATTGATAGAAAGAACCCGGCTGCGTTCGGGGAGAGACCGCGCACCGGGTTCAATCGGACGGGGAGACAGAACGCTCCTGCCATCCCCATTCTGTTCATAATTTTATTACGTTTACTTGAACTTCTCGTTCAGTTCGTCCAGATAAGGCTGAACCAGAGACTTTTTGCTGTTAACCCACTCTTTCCAGTTAGCTTCCAAGTCGCCACCTTTAAGGATCAAGTTGGCATATTCGTTTTGATAATCAAACGAAGCCTGACTTTTCGCTTTGGAATCGTATAAGTTAACATCCCAATCGTATGGTGCCAGTGATTTAGTTTCTGTACCCAATTTCGCTTTCTCTTGGAACAGTTCCACGGCTCTGTCACGATAATCTTTTTTGATTGCAGGGTTTACCACACTGAAGTCATCGCCCAGAAGATAAAGTCCTTCAAAACGTGCAGGGTATTTGTCTTCCAAAACTGTTCCCTCAGGCAACAAGTTTACCAGTTCTTTTTTATCATCGTATTTCCAGTCTTTTCCTTCAAAGCCCATATTGATTAGCAATTGTCCTTCTTTCGTGGCAGAGTAATCGATCAGATCCATGATCCGTTCGAATTTCTCATCACTAATGTTCGGATTGAAAATCAAGGCAGACCAGAAGTTCGCTTGTTCCATGTTACGGTATTTACCGTCATCGCCAAGAACGATCGCTGTGTGAACGAGGTCATCACTGTTAACACCAAGATTTTTCCGCATATCGGAATCCAGACCTTGTCTGTAAGAAGCCAGTCCACCAAGACTGGTTACAGCCGCAGTACCTGTAACTTTAAAGTTATTTTGTCCTTCATTGTTTTTCCAAGTGTAGAACTCCGGGTTAAGCAGTCCTTCCTTGTAGGCTTTTTGCATCAACTTCAAACCTGTCAGTGTTTCGGGGTCTGCAGGACCCCAATGGAACTTCCCATCTTCACCTTTGTAGAACGGAACGTCTGTCATCGCATGAACGCTGTTCGGCATAATCATGTTTGTCATTGCATCGGCAGCATTGTAAGACAATGGCACCAGTTTATTACCCACCTTGCCTGGATCTTTTTCTTTCACCAGTTCAGCGAACTTGTTCAATTCAGAAGTGGTGTATGCATCTTTCAGTTCAAAACCAACAGCTTTGGCCCAGTCTTTACGAAGAGCGATAACACCGATTTGGTTCGTCAGTGGATCAGCCGGTTTGTTTTCAAAATAAATTGGTCTAGGAAGCACATACGTACCGCCTGTGAGTTCTTCCAGCTTGTCGCCAAGACCAGTCAGTTTGTAAGCCGCAGCAACATTTGGCCAGCGCTCTTTCCAATCATCAGGGAATTTGTAGAACAAGCCTTGATCGATGTTATTGATAGCATCGCCGTGTACATAGTTCCATACCGCTACATCCGGCAGGTCACCAGAGTTAATCCACAGGCGAAGCTTCTCACCCCATGAATCCCAGTCAATATAGTTGTAATCCCATTTGATATTAAATTTGTCTTGCCAGAATTTGTGGAACTCATTGTCCATATTTCCGTTTTTCACTTCGGTCAGATTCGCTACAGAAATGGTCAGGTTATCTTTGTAATTTCCTTCCGCATCCTTTTCGTTACCACCATCTGAGCCTTTGCTGCTGTTGGAACAAGCGGATACTACCAACATCAAGAGACAGAGTGTGATCGCAAATAACGTTTTGACTGACGACTTTTTACCCGTTTTCATGCTTTTACCCCCATGTTTTTAGTCGAATTTCTTTTGCATTGAAATCCTATGTGTACATCAGGTCTTGATAGCCCCTGTTAATACCCCTTTGGCAAAGTGCTTTTGCAGCATTGGGAAGAAACACATAATTGGTACCATCGTGACAAATACTGCAGCCATCTTCATACCCATAGAGAAGCTGCTCAGTTTCACTGCATCCACACTGGATGCATTGGATGCATTCGTTGTAGAAGTTACAATGATGTTCCTTAGCACGTTTTGCAGTGGTAATTGATCTGCTTTTCGCAGGAAGATCATCGCATCATACCAGCTGTTCCAATAGGCTACCCCATAGAAGAGTGTAATGGTTGCCATAATTGGTGTTGCCAGCGGAAGAACGACAGAGAACAAAATTCTCCACTCTCCAGCACCATCAAGTCGTGCGGATTCCATCAGTGATTCAGGCAAGGTGTAGAAATAGTTCATCATCAGAATCATGTTAAAGGCACTGAAACTCCCTGCCAGAATAACAGACCATAATGTACCTGTCAGATGCAGTGATTTCATAATCAGGTACAGAGGAACAATACCTCCGTTAAAGATCATCGTGAACAGTACCAGGAAAAAGAGAAACTTTTTGAACGGGAAATTGCCGCGGCTCAAGCCGTAAGCCATACTTGTTGTCAGGAACAAACTGAGCGGTAAACCAATAACCAGCAAGATCAATGTATTTTTGTAACCCGACAGAATGCTTCCGTCAGCGAACAGCGCTTTGTAGGAATCGAGCGTGAACTCTTTCGGGAACATCAGGAACGGATTTTCAGCATATTCTTTTTGTGTTGCAAACGAGATCATAATCACGTTCCAGAACGGAATCAGGATCATCAGCGCAAGCACTAACAAAACAGCAAATATAAAATAATCAAGAATCGTCATTCGTTCGGTGCCAATTTTCGGCTTTCTACCAGTCTTTTTGCTCATCTTATTTTCCTCCTCTCTTATCGGAACAAACCGTCTCCGCCAAGCCACTTGGCAAATCTGTCAGCCAGAAGCAGCAGCACCATATTTACCAGGGAACGGAACAAGCTGACCGCTGTCGAGAATGAAAAGTCGGTTGATGACTGGAATGTAATCCGATAGATATACACATCGAGTACTTCAGATACATTTTTCGTTGCGGCATTTGCCAAGTTGAAGATCTGGTCGAAACCAGAAGACATCAATCCGCCCACCGACAAAATAAACATAACTGTGATCGTTGGCATAATGTTTGGCAGCGTAATGCGGAACATCTGCTGCAACCGGGATGCACCATCGATCTGTGCAGATTCATATTGATCCTGATCGATACCGGAGATCGCTGCCAGGAAGATAATTGCGCCCCAACCGCTCGATTTCCAGATGTCAGTCAGCAGCAACATGGGAACAAAATTGGATTCGGAGCCTAGGAAATTAATCGTTGGCAATCCAAGTAATCCAAGTGCACTGTTCACTAGTCCGTCATAGGCAAGCACGTTGATGACTACGCCGGATACGATGATCCAGGATAGGAAGTGCGGGAATGTCAGGACGGTCTGGAACCACTTTTTCCCTCTGCGCATCCGCAGTTCATTCAGCAACAGTGCCAGAATAATTGGGAACGGGAACTGAATAATCAGTTTCAGAATGTTAATGTAAAGCGTCCGCCATACGGCATCAATAAAGGTCGGATCACGGAAAACGTATTTGAAATTTTCAAATCCGCTCCACGGACTTCCCCAGATTCCAAGGTTCGCTTTGTAATCTTTGAACGCCAGTGACAGGCCGCCCATCGGCATATAAGCAAACAAGATCAACCAGACTAGTCCCGGAACAAGCAGGGTATACGTCATTCGGTGCTTCCAGACTTCAGTCCAGAGCGACTTGCCTCTCATGTTTGCCTTCAGCTTTTTGTCAGGTCCTTCGGCTGCAGGTTTCAATTTGCATCTCCTCACTCTACTATGGTGTTGTCGTTATAAAGAAAATCAAACATCGTTTTCAGATGTTGCTCCCAAAATCTCCATTCATGTGTTCCAGGGGTCTCAACATACCGAAAATCAAATGCAGTTCCCTGCATGTACTCGGCATACTCCCGGTTCATTTCCACGAAAGGATCATGATCTCCGCAACAACTCAGAATCTTCGGCAAGGTTCCTCCCTGCTCCAGCAATCTGGCTGACAATGCGTAAATATCCTGATCAGCCTTTACCTGTAACCGTTCACCAAAAACCGCTTTCATTTCCTTGATCATACCTTCTGGCATATGAGGATCACGGAGACGTGTCTGAATGTTCGTTACACCGGATAAAGACACCACTTTGCTGTACTGCTCAGGATAGGTCAGCCCACATTTCAACGCCCCGTATCCGCCCATGGACAAGCCGGCAACATACGTTTTAGCTGGATCGGAGTTCAACCGTAGCAGCCTTTCACATATTTCAGGTAATTCCTTTGTGATGTAGTGGAAGTAATTCAGGCCGTATTCCATATCCGTGTAATAACTGCGATTGGCTTCCGGCATGATGACGGTACAGCCGTATTGGGCTGCGTACATCTCAATTGTGGTCAGACGCTGCCACGTACTCGCATTGTCTCCTGCCCCGTGAAGCAGATATAGTGTACCGCCTGAAGTCTCTCCGGAGTCACTGGACACCACATGTATGCTTGTGTTCATGCATAATGTGGGTGATCCGGTTTCGATCGTAATATGCGCCAAGATCGTAACCCCTTTCATCTTTGCTGCTTTTAACTGCGGATTGCTTGTTTTGTCTTCTCTGTGTACCGTTTCTTCTTTCAACATGCTCCCCATAACTAGCTTCTGTTATCGAAACGATTCTCTCGAATCGTTTCAAAAACAATCCACATTGATTTACTTGAAGATTAAATATCAATGTTTTACTTGGAAGCGATTTCTTCGAATCGTTTCGAATAAATCATAATCCCGATGAGTAAATCCTGTCAATAACCTTTTTACATTTTTCGCGTTATTTCATTAAAAAAGTGACTTACACGTTTCAATTTTGATCTAAAAGACACTTTTATTGTGCGTACATTAAGGTTTAGCCATCGTTATTCCGCCTGAATTGACATCAAACAAAGATTATACTAACATGAGTTCTAATTTTGTGTTCCAATTACGGAAACGTTTCACCAGATTGAATTCATTCAGGCAAAAGCCTCAAACCGGAGGGTTATCATGTCTAAACATCTCAAAGGATTCATCGATACAATCAGAGCAGAGAAACTTCATGTACACTCTGTACGTGTTCTACACAATGGGCAGCTTCTGGATGAATGGCATTCGGACGGAGATCGCCGCCGTGTGCAACATTCGGTAAGTAAATCCTTTACCTCCATGGCGGTTGGACTGGCCGTTCAGGAAGGACTCATTCAGTTAGATGACACTCTGGGAGATTACTTCCCATGTGATCAAGCACAGCTAAACTCCACACAACTGCCGCCTGCACGAGAGCTTACACTGCGAGATCTGCTTTGCATGTCTTCGGGTCACGATTCCCCTCCTCTATGGGCGGACGAACGAGCCTCCTTAAAGGAAAAGGACTGGGTGAAACATTACATGTCTTTATCATTGGATCGAATGCCAGGAAATCATTTCACATATAGTAGCGGGGATACATTCATGATTTCGGCCATGCTGCAAGCAGCTATTGGTCAGACAGTTAAAGATTACCTCATACCACGGCTTTTTGAACCACTAGGCATGGTTGATATAGAATGGGAGACTTCTCCACTCGGAATCACTCTTGGATGTGCAGGCCTTTGGCTGAGCAATGAAGAATTAAGCCGGTTTGGACAGTTTTTGCTTCAGGAAGGCCGTTGGAACAACAAACAACTGGTTCCTAATGAGTGGATTAGGGCAGCTACGCGTAAACAGATTGAAACAAGCGGAGATGGGGATTGGGGACAAGGCTATGGTTATCAATTTTGGATGTGCTCCCATAATGCTTATCGCGCAGATGGAGCTTTTGGTCAATTTTGCATTGTCCTGCCTTCCAAAAAAGCTGTCATCAGCATCAATAGTGAAGAAGAGAACATGCAAGGTATTCTGAACGCGGTCTGGGAGCAGATCTTGCCTGTACTTGCTTAACGATAAACAAACCAAAAACGCCATGGAGTTTATGAACACCATGACGTTTTTGTGTACTTGTTTTTTTATGAAAGCTGAGTCATTTCTTCCAAGCATTGTGCGCATATGTAACGCTCTTTAAAGTCATTGACATCTTCCATTGATCCGCAGAAAATACATTTCGGACGGTATCTTTCCAAGATAATATGATCCCCTTGAACTAAAATTTCTACAGGATCTCCTTCATTCATTTGATACCTTTTGCGCAAAGATTTAGGTAATACGATCCTACCCAATTGGTCAACTTTGCGAACTACTCCTGCTGGCTTCATAGCTACGGCACACCTCTCCTATCTTACTCTGAATTTCTAGGTACATTAGTACTACATCTATAGATTCGCCAAAATTTTGTCGAATCCTGCTGGAAATAAACATTTTTTGTCCTTTTTTTTGAAAAATGTTTATTTAGCGAATTCTATCCGTCTTTTCGGAAGTAATTTATTAATCCAACCCTGGGAAATTCAGCTGGCGGAGTGCTTCATATACGATAATTGCTGCTGAGTTGGAAAGGTTTAAGGAACGGACATCACCGCTCATTGGCATTTTCATGCAAGTTTCCGGATTTGCAGCAATTAATTCCGGTGGAAGCCCCTTCGTTTCTTTGCCAAACACCAGAAAATCTCCATCCTGGAATTCGAAATCTGAATACCGGTTTTTGGCTTTCGTTGTTGCGTAGAAAAAACGTCCGTCCGGGTACTTCGCCTGAACTTCATCAAAAGAATCATGATATTCGATGTGAACTGCATGCCAGTAGTCCAGTCCAGCACGCTTCAAGGTTGCATCATCTGTCCGGAATCCCAGAGGACGCACGAGATGCAGATGCGTACCTGTCGCTGCACAAGTCCGCGAGATATTACCGGTGTTAGCGGGGATCTCGGGTTCAACAAGAACGATGTGTAATGCCATATGTGTTTGATCTCCTTTTTATTTCATGTTCATGTATACAACAATCCTCTAATTCTAAAGAAAAGCCCTCCACACGTCAATGTGGAAGGCTTTGCCACAGCAGTAGTAGGGCTCGTCAAGGGCTTACTACTGCTATACTCGGTCATGAATTCTTAAAGTTATCCGTTTGCTTGCTGGAAGTGCTTCATGAAGTCGGTAAGTGCCTTAACACTCTCGTATGGAGCTGCGTTATAGATGGAAGCACGAAGCCCCCCTACACTACGATGCCCCTTCAGACCCACAAAACCCTCCTGCTCAGAGGCTTTAATAAATTTCTTCTCCAGTTCCTCGGAAGCAAGTCGGAACGTCACATTCATCAAGGAACGGTCCGCTGATGCAACGCAACCACGGTAGAAGTCTCCTGAGGAATCGATCGTGTTGTAGAGAAGCTCTGCTTTTTTAGTATTCTTTTGTTCCACACCCGCCAGGCCGCCTTGTTCTTCAATCCATTTCAACACTTCATTCACCATATATACCGAGAAGGATGGTGGTGTATTATACAGAGAATTATTATCTACATGGGTGCTGTAACGGAACATCGTTGGAATCGTCTTAGGAGACTCGCTCACTAGTTCCTCCCGTGCGATAACAACTGTAATCCCCGAAGGTCCAAGGTTTTTCTGTGCGCCTGCATAGATCATGCCGAACTGATTCAAATCAAACGGTTTACAGAAAATATCACTGGACATATCTGCAATCAGCGGTACCGATCCGGTATCAGGGAAATCCTTGAACTGTGTACCTTCAATCGTTTCGTTGGAAGTGATATGCACATAAGCCGTACGTTCAGGTAAACTCAGATTCGAAACATCCGGTAATTTCATGAATTTATCGGATTCCGAAGAAGCAACAATCTGTGTCTCTCCAATCAACTTTGCTTCTGACAGAGCCTTTTTGGCCCAGCTGCCTGTCATGATGTAACCAGCTGTCTGACCTGCCCCAAGCAGGTTCATCGGCAGCATCGCGAACTGTGTGCTTGCGCCGCCTTGTAGGAAAAGAACTTTATATCCTTTGGGATTACCTAACAGCGACAACAAGCGCTCCTGAGCTTCATTATGTACAGACTCGTACACTGCCCCACGGTGGGACATCTCCATAATCGACATACCTGTATTACGAAAATCTACAAATTCTGCCTGAGCACGTTCCAACACTTCTAGTGGAAGCGCTGCTGGTCCTGCATTAAAGTTATACGCTCGCTTAGTCACAAACTTCCCCGCCCTTTCCATCCTTAACTGACATATGAAGTAAATATTATCGCTATGATATCAGTATTCCCTGACCGCTTCAAGGGCAATATGCACTGAATATCCGTTAAAAGCCATCAAATTCCTTTATCACCCTAAAAAGTTAAAGCGCTACACGGTTTGTTTCAAGGAAAAGCCTCCGAGATCGAGTCCCGGAGGCTTTGAGTTAGAACAATTTCCGTTCCGACTCCGACCGATTAGCAGTCGAAGTAGAGGCTGTACTCATGCGGATGAATGCGGATTGCAACAGCTTTAGCTTCATCACGCTTGAGGTTGATGTAATTCTCGATGAATTCTTTGGTGAACACGCCACCTTCAGTCAAGAACTCATTATCAGCTGCGAGTGCATCCAGTGCCTCTTCAAGAGAAGCTGGTACACTGCGGATGTTTTCTTTATCTGCATCAGACAGGTCATAGATGTTTTTGTCGAGTGGACCATATCCAAGCTCAGTAGGGTTGATTTTACGTTTGATTCCATCCAGACCCGCCATCAGCATTGCGGAGAATGCCAAGTATGGGTTAGCTGTGGAGTCCGGTGTACGGAATTCGATACGACAGCCTTTAGGTGTTACAGCAGCTACCGGGATACGTACAGCTGCGGAACGGTTACCTTTGGAATATACCAAGTTAACCGGTGCTTCGTAACCAGGCACGAGTCGTTTGAACGAGTTTGTGCTTGGGTTCGTCAAAGCGATCAAAGCCGGAGCGTGGTACAAGATACCTCCGATGTAGTGCAGAGCCATTTCACTCAGGTTTGCATATCCACCTTTATCATAGAACAATGGGGAATCACCATCAAAAATGGATTGGTGAACGTGCATTCCGCTACCGTTGTCACCGAACAATGGTTTTGGCATGAATGTTGCTACTTTGCCATATTGACGTGCCGTATTGTGCACGATGTATTTGTATACAAGCAGGTTATCTGCTGTTTTCTTCAACGTATCAAAACGGAAGTTGATTTCAGCTTGACCGGCAGTTGCTACTTCATGGTGATGACGCTCGATGGACAAACCGGCTTCTTCCAACAAACGACACATTTCGCTGCGGATATCTTGTTGAGTATCCACTGGAGCTACTGGAACATATCCACCTTTAGTACGAACTTTAAAGCCCAGGTTACCGCCTTCTTCTTTGCGGTTTGTGTTCCATGATGCTTCTTCGGAATCTACGAAATAAGAAGAGCTGTTCGTTCCGCTCTCATAACGAACATCGTCAAAGATGAAGAACTCGGACTCTGGTGCGAAGAACGCTGCAGTACCTACGCCACTTTCTTTCAGGAAAGCTTCAGCTTTAACTGCGATGCTACGTGGGTCACGCTCATAACGCTCGCCATCCGGTGTGAAAATGTCACACATAACATTCAATGTAGGGTGTGCAGTGAACGGATCGACATAAGTCGCTTCAGGATCTGGCATCATAACCATATCGGACTCTTCAATACCGCGGAAACCTTGGATAGAAGAACCATCAAACGCTACTCCATTTACGAACGTGTCTGCATCAACAGCCGAAGCTGGCAAAGAGATGTGATGCGCACGACCAGCCAAATCTACAAAACGAAAATCTACCCACTCGATGTTATTCTCTTGAATTGATTTCAATACGTTTTCAACCGACATGTATTCGTCCTCCCAAATATTCCGAACATTAAACAACCCCACGAAGAAAATGTCTATATATTCGAATTTTTTTCTGTCGTCATTATAATTTCTTAAACATTACATCGTCAATACTTATGTAAGGTATTTTTTGCGAGCATGTTAGGTATACTTACATTTTATAATATACAAAATTTCATATAACAACGTTAATCATCATTATTTGACTGGTTTAATGCGGTAAAGCGACCCCTAAAATAACCTATATGATGGAAAAAACGTGACATCATAAATGTTTCTTATCACCTTTGATAATAAATATGTTCATATGTCCAAAATACACGAAAAACCGGACATCCACCCTAATTGTTCACAAGAAACAATCGGAGTAAGAAATCCGGTTTTTACTTTCAAATCTTTATGGCTACGTTAATTATACGCCCACACGTGCCGGGAAAAATGCAGCCGGCTGTTTAGCCGTGTTAAATGTTTTTCCTACAATCGGAGCTAGTTTCTCCAGATCCTGTAATAAGTTTGCAAACTGGTCAGGGAATAAAGACTGCACACCGTCTCCCGTCATGGAGTTGTCCGGATCTGTATGCATCTCAATGATCAAGCCGTTAGCTCCCGCGGCTACCGAGGCTTTGGTCATTGGTTCTACCAGTTCACGGCGTCCCGTACCATGGCTCGGGTCAGAGATGACTGGCAGATGGCTCAGAGACTGCAAAACAGGAATCGCTGACAGATCCAGTGTATTCCGAGTGTACGATTCAAACGTACGGATACCGCGTTCACACAGCATTACATTCGGGTTACCTCCTGCCAAAATGTACTCGGCTGCGTTAAGTAATTCATCATAGGTCGCGCTGAATCCACGCTTCAGCAATACTGGTTTACCACACTCACCTAACTTGCGCAGCAAATCAAAGTTCTGCATGTTACGTGTACCCACTTGCAGAATATCTGCGTACTCCGCACAGATATCCACATATTCAGGCGTCATAACCTCTGTAATCGTCAGCAAGCCATGTTTCTGACCCGCCTCTGCCATCATGATCAGACCTTCCACACCCGTTCCCTGGAAGCTGTAAGGACCTGTACGTGGCTTGAAGGCACCTCCACGAAGCACTTGACCACCAGCCGCTTTAACAAGTCCGGCAATTTCATCAATCTGTGCTGCGGATTCAACTGCACAAGGTCCGCCCATCACAACAAGCTCTTTCCCGCCAATATCTACACCTTTGATAGAAATAACCGTATCTTCCGGATGGAAGTCACGACTTGCCAATTTGTAAGATTTCGAAATCTTCACCACATTCTCGACGCCCTTCATTTGGCGCAAGTGTTCTTGCATTTTAGGTTCTACTTTACCAATCAATCCAATGATAGTGCGATCCTCTCCGCGGGATACATGTGCTTGTAACCCTTCCTTTTCAATAACACCAACGATATCCTGAATCTGATCCTCCGAGGTAGCTTTGCCTGCAATTACGATCATAAATTGTCCCATCCTTCCTTGTATAAGAGCACTCGTTTATTTCGTGCATCTGATTGTTGTCTGTTTGTCAGTATCCTAAAATCCTGTCGCACTTAAACGCTTGTTCGCTTTTAAGCTTTTAATCACTAAAGTAAATATATCACAGTTTTCTCCTTACGTCAAGAAGTCATATCATGTCCGACCGCCCCTCTCAATACGCAAAATATAGATAAAAAGACACCCTGCTATGCCATATCCAAACGAGAATCTGCACAGACAGGATGTTTCTTATCATTCTATTGAAACCTTTTAATTTTAAAATTATGTGGTACGTGTCTTCTCTCTAACCGGAGGCAGCAATTTGCTCATGTTCACGGTACGTTTAATTTCCCATGTTTCTGGCTGATCATGCTCATACTGCTCCAGATACTGTATAACTTCCTTGGTGATTGGTGTTGGTGTTGAAGCGCCTGATGTCACAGCCACTTTCTGCACACCTTTCAACCAGTCTTGTTGAATTTCAGATACGTCTGATACACGATATGCCGTCACGCCCGCAATCTCCTCGGACACTTGTGCCAAACGATTGGAGTTGTTGCTGCGTGGATCACCTACAACAATAACAAGGTCGGCCTGCCCAGCTTGCTCTGCTACCGCTTCTTGACGTACCTGTGTAGCGAGACAGATTTCATTATGAATTTCAGCTCCTGGGAATTTCTCCAGCAACCGGCTCATAATGTGTTTGATGTCCCATTGACTCATTGTCGTCTGATTGGTAATCAAAATTTTCCCGGCAGGCACACTCAGACCTTCAATCTCTTCTTCCTTCTCAATCAGATGAACACGGTCTGGTGCAACACCAATCGCACCTTCCGGCTCCGGGTGATTCTTCTTACCAATGTAGATAATATCATAACCTTCAGCCGTCTTCTCCCGGATCAGATCATGAGTCTTCGTCACATCCGGACATGTTGCATCCACTGTAGTAAGTCCTTTCTCCCTAGCCAGCTTGCGCACCTCCGGTGATACACCGTGAGCAGTGAAAATAATCGTGCCACTTTCCACCTGATTCAGAATTTCCATCCGATTAGGACCGTCCAGCGTAATAATGCCCTCATCTTCAAAAGAATCGGTCACATGTTTGTTATGCACAATCATACCTAATATATAAATTGGCCGTGGTAAATCCAGGTTGCGTGCCGCCTGACGCGCAAGCACCATGGCATCTACAACTCCGTAACAATATCCCCGCGGCGAAATTCGCAGTACTTCCACTAGGTTGCCACCCGCTTTCTTTTCGGCTGTAAAAGCCGATGTAATTGCAGTCTTCTTCTATTATACCTTTATTCGATAGGCGGGGCAAAGACTACAGGCAACCAGATGATAAAAGTGGTTCCTTCTCCTCGTCTCGTTACCACTTCAACCGAGCCGTTATGCTCCTCTATTATCCATTTAGCAATGGATAACCCCAGTCCAATGCCTGGCGTTGCTCCGCGGGATTCGTCTGCCCGATAGAAACGGTCGAAAATAAAGGGTACTTCGTCCCGATCCATGCCAATGCCGGTATCGCTGACACGCAGCCCAACCTGCCCTTTGTATAACAAAGCATCCAGCGTAACCGAGCCACCCGGTGTGTATTTAAACGCATTCTCGATAAAAATAAACAACATCTGCTGCAAATAATCTTTGCTTCCGTTCACGTAAATGCCGTTGAGGATCGACAAATCTCCGGGACGCCAGTCGGCCTGACGATCCAGAAACTGGGATCTTCGTGCGACTTCCTGCACTAGAATCTGCAGCGGAATGGGATTAAGTTCGATTTTCTGTCCTGTATCCGCTCTGGCAAGGGATAACATATCGCTGATTAGACGGCTCATACGTTTGCCTTCATCAGCCATATCTTCGATGGCTTCCAAAGACATGTGCTTGATCGTTTCTTCATCCAGATTGGACCGATCATTGCTCTCTTGATCCCACAGCTTCTTCAGGAAATCCACATTTCCTCGAATCGTAGTCAGCGGTGTCCGCAGCTCATGGGAAGCATCGGATACGAATCGGCGCTGTGCCGCATTGGTCTCCTCTAGGCCGCGAAAGGACAATTCGGTACGCTCCAGCATGTTATTCACCGTTTCGATCAGACGACCAATCTCATCCTTCGGACCTGTATACTGGATACGGACACTCAGATCATCACCAGACTGTATCTGATTAGCGGCATCAATCACATTAACCAGCGGCCGCATGGATTTGCGGGCCAGAATCAAACCAGATGTAATGGCAAGCGCCATAGCTACAAGCCAACCAAACACCAGGATATTCCGTAATGCCTCCAGCAAACGCTCCTGTGAACTTACATTCGCACCAACCTGAAGAAGTCCTCTGATCTCATTAGTACCCTGAAGTGACAAAGCTTGTTGATTAACAAGAAAAGGAATGCCCTCCACAACTATTTTAGTAATCCCTATTTCTTCACGTATATTTTGAATCTTGGCAATAGGAAAAGAAATTCCGGATTTAACTAAATTGTCCGAACGCTTATATGATCCACTCCGATAATCGACCAACTGAATATAGATTTGAGCTTCTTGAAGCTGACTCTCTGCAAAAGGCTCCAGGTCAAGCGTCTGTGATAACGGATTAACGCCGATCTGCTCCGTGATCCTCAAACTCTTTTCCCTTAGCTGCTGCTCTACTTCGTTGTACGTATTAAAATAAACAAAAGCATAAATGACCACACCCCAAAAAATCAGCACGGCTGCCAGAATCCCCGAATACCATGCGGTTAGTCTCAACCGAATGGACATATTACGAGTCACCTCTCAAAATGTAGCCGGCTCCCCGGATGGTCTGAATCAGACGTTTGCCACCATGCTCTTCTGTTTTTTGTCTTAGCATCGCGATATAGACCTCAAGCACATTAGATTCTCCACTATAATCGTATCCCCATATTTTATCCATAATCAGATCACGGGAGAGTACCCGTCTCGGATTCTGCATAAAAAGGTTAAGCAATTCAAACTCTTTTGCCGTCAGTTCAAGACGTTTGCCATCTCGAAGCACTTCGCGAGAATCGTTATCCAAAATGATATCTTCATACATCAGGCGATTGTCCGTTACGTTAGAGATATCGGCTTTGCGGCGTAGCAAAGCACGGACACGAGCGAGCAATTCCTCCAGCGCAAATGGCTTCACCAAATAATCGTCGGCACCTGTGTCCAGTCCAGTTACCCTGCTCTGAACCTCATCTTTCGCAGTAAGCATCAGCACCGGAACTTTGCTACCTGCTTCTCGCAATCTGCGACAGACCTCAAAGCCGTCAACCTGCGGCATCATCACATCGAGCACCACAATATCCGGCTCCTTATCCATCAGCTTGCTCAGGCCCTCTGCCCCGTTAGAAGCTGTCTGTACCTCATATCCTTCAAATGCCAGGCCTCGGCGCAGCATAGACACAATTTTCTCGTCGTCATCTACAATCAAAATCGTTGAGCGCATGGTCTTTCTCCTTTACCCTATCGTTGTATCCCCATTGTAACAGGCCAAGGCCTGATTCGCATCTTCTCCATAATCCATGATAGAGAGGCTGTGCAAACAAAATAGAGATATCGTGCAAAAAAAACGGAAGGGTCTCAAACCCTTCCGTTCTTATCCTTCATCTCTTAACTGCAATTATTGCTGTTGTGTTTGTGACGTATTGAAATCATTCTTGTTACCGACCTTCACTTTCACATCGATTTTCTTACCGTCACGAACCACATTGAGCGTGACTTCACCGCCCACTTTCTGGGTTTTGATAAAGTCGATCAGTTCCTGACTTGTAGCGTATGGTGTACCGTTTGCACCAGTAATAATGTCATATGCTCTTAGATCAGCCAGATAAGCTGGTGATTGATAAACTGTACTCGCAACAACTGAACCTTCTTTAATATCTGTTCCCATTTGTTTAGCCACTTCCGGGGTGAGATTCATCAGAGAAGCACCAATAAAAGGTACAGGTTCTTTTGGAACATCTTTGTTCTCCTTCAAATATTTCACCGCTTCAGAGATCACACTGGACGGGATCGCAAAACCGATACCTTGCGCATCTGCACTCACGGCAACGTTCATACCGATGACTTCCCCGTTCAAATTAAGCAATGGACCACCCGAGTTACCCGGGTTAATGGAAGCATCTGTTTGCAACAAATGGCTGTATTCACGTGTTTTACCTGTTTCTTTATCCGGGATGCTGATTGTACGTTCTTTGGCGCTAAGAACACCTGCAGTTACTGTATGCTCAAACCCTTCCGGGTTACCAATCGCTACGAGCCATTCACCAACTTGTGTGTTGTTTGAATTGCCCAGCGGGGCAACAGGGAAATCTTTATCTCCGCTGTTTTTCTCAATTTTCAATACGGCAAGGTCGAGGTCAAAACTGCTACCCAGCAATTTAGCTTCATACGGTTTGCTATTGTTCTCAAGTGTTACCTGAATGACATCTGCACCTTGAACAACGTGCTGGTTCGTCAGAATGTAACCTTCTTTGTCAAAAATAAAACCGGAACCGATCCCCATAGGTACGAGTTGATTGCTAGCTTGAGGTTGTTGAGGATCTTGACCTTGTTCTTGATTTCCGTTAGGTCCACCCAGTCCGCCACCAAAGAAATATTGGTACAAAGGATCACTTGTATTCGCTCCACCCTGTCCTGCACCATTACTGGAGGACTGTTTCGCTAATGTTTCAATTTTGACAACAGCCGGGCTCGCTTGTTTTACCACGGATGATACATCCTCTTTACCTGTTGGCAGCAAGGATGCCGTCACATTGTTGCCACCGCCTGTATTGCTCGAAGTTCCCTGAGCAGACTCTGTTCCGTTATTCGTCAGCGCAGTCTGCGGTGTGAACATATTCGTTCTGTCTGCTGTGTACATCAACACCGTGATCACCAGCATACCGGCAATAAAGGAGAACAGAAGTGATCTTACAGAAGAACGGGGTCTGCGGCTGTTGTAATTCCAGTTACCATTGTTATTCCCCTGACCTCCGCCTTGACCTGGACCACTGCCACCAGAGACTCTTCCCGCCTGTTCAGGACTTTCACTATTGTAATGAGACGGTACGGGTTTCAATGGATCGGGTCTCGTAATCTCTACATTTCCTTCTTGACGTGTACCGTTGCGACTTGCTGTATCTTCCTGATTCACGGACTGGAAAGGCCCGTAAGAATAATAATACGAGGAGTCTTCATTTCCGGCAGGATTGCGATTCTCAGTTTGATTGGTTTCCTTTTCCTCATCTTGTCGATTAGATCTATAATTACGTTCGTCCATGCCTCTCTACCTCCCAATCTCTTATTTGCAAGAGATATTCTTTAACTGTCCTTATTTTGTACTTTGAACCTTAATCGTACCTTAAAAACAATTAAAAAGGAGATAAAAGCATGCAATAATTCATGTTTTTTCCCGCCATAACAACATTTCCAGTCCTACTTCTTTACCCAGCCCTGTCGATGAGCATAAATAGCCAGCTGTGTTCGATCATCCATTTCACATTTCATCAGCAGGTTGCTTACATGTGTTTTAACGGTTTTGATACTGATATGTAATTCTTCTCCGATATCTTTGTTGGTTTTCCCTTCGGCAATGAGCAAAAGTACTTCCTTCTCCCGTTCCGTGAGTCCAGACTCACTCTCTCTTGCCGTCCGCTGCCGGATCCCCCGCGTCAATGCCTGTGAAACATCTCCTGTCATCACAGGCATACCTCTGTTAGCCCCTTGTAAAGCATAGATCAGCTCTTCGGCTGATACGGTTTTCAGCACATAACTAACTGCTCCGGCCTCAATGGCTTGAACCACGAGATCATCTTCAAGGAAACTGGTCAGCATTACAATCTTCATGCTCGGAAATTCAGACATAATAGCTTTTGTTGCCTCAGCCCCGTTCATTACCGGCATCATCAGATCCATTAGAATCAGATCCGGCATATCCGCTCCTTTCATCTGACGAAGTTGATCCAGTGCATGCTGTCCATTTCCTGCCTCTGCCATCACATGAAAAGCAGGCTCTAACATCAGATATGTCTTTAAACCCATTCGTACCATATCGTGGTCATCCACAATCATTACGTTTATTTTGCTGTTCATTCCGCTTCCCCCTCTGACACGTTCTGAAATTTCGGGATGAGCACCCGCACTGTCGTACCCGCTCCAGGCTTGGATATGATCTGCACTTGTCCGCCCAGCTTCTCTGCACGTTCACGCATCGTGGACAACCCGTATGATCCCGGTCGTTCCGCTTGTTGCAAGAAACCCTGCCCATCATCACTAATACTCATACTAATCTGATGTTCCGATTCACGAATGGCCAGACTAACCAGTCCGGCTTCAGCATGTTTGACAACATTCGCGACAGCTTCCTGAATAATGAGAAACAGCTGGTGCTCAATGGCGTCTGATACTCCGCCATCCAGTTCCAGCTCTTTCACGCCTTTTAGACCATTTTGCCGGCAATAATCAGGAAACCAGCTGTCCAGTGCGCCAGCCAAGTCACGTCCTTCCAATTCTACGGGTCTGAGCTGGGCGATCAGTCCACGCATTTGGCGCTGTGCAATATGAGACATCTGAATTAACTGATCCAGCACATTCCGGCCATGCTCAGGATTCATTTCCAGCAAACGTGGCAAGGATGAAGCAGACATATGCATTGCGAATAATTGCTGACTTACCGTGTCATGCAGATCCCTTGCCATACGTTTACGTTCTTCGATAACGGCACGCTCGGAAGCCTGTTCTTTCTCGATCACTTCCTGCTCACCAAGCCGCTGGAGCAACCTCATTTTTTTCTCGATGGACTCCATCATCACATTGAATTCCTGATAGACCCGACCAAAGGATGCATCATCCGCTTCTGGCATTCGAACCGACAAATTGCCTTTAGACACCTTCAGCATGTTGAGATCCAGAACATCAATTTTGCGTTGAAGCCGCAATGCGGCGATATATCCCGTGACAACGGTCCCTACAATAACAACAGCAATGAACGTCCATGCCCGATTGGAATTACTGCCTGTAAGTACTTCCCCATATAACAGGTAGAATCCACCGAGTGTTATTAGTCCGGTTAACACAAAATACATCATCAGTTCCCACTTGTTTGCTTTGAAGATTGTTCGAATCATGTGTTAACCCACCTTGTTCACTTTGACGTCGCCAATAAACACACTGACAATAATGCGTACTTTCTTGCCAGCTTCCCGATAATGAGGAGTCTCTTCCTGCGCATTTCCCATAAAACCTCCACGTTTCGTGCCCAGAAGCTTCATGTCTCCCAGAAAAGAACTCGTGGTTAACGAGATGCCCAGATCCATATCTTCAGGAACAAACACCTTAACATCGCCAATAAAATGAGAAATGACAATTTTGGTCTCGCCGTATGGGATCTGCGCTTTGGTCAAATCAATAACCGTATCGCCAATAAACGAGGAGATGTTCATCGGTTTAAGGGTGAACACTTCTTTGCCCATATGAAAGTCACCAATGAATGTTGATTTATTAAATGTTTTTCCATTGCCTTCTTGATACCCATAGTTGTGGTAGTGACCGTAACCTTCGGAGTTTTGATCACCCGAATGTTGATTGTACTGTTTATAAGACTGACCATGCATTTTACTTTTCATGTTCTGATGCTGTTCCTCTTCAGAATGAAAGGCTTGATGTTTACCGGAGGCTGGCTCCTGCTTGGGTTTGCCAAATGTCTTCTCGAACTCTTCGTCGAATGAAGAAGGCATCTCTAAATCCTGCGGGGACAAAGGTTGATACGGCTGCTCAGGCGGTGAAGATGGTGTTTCCGTTTTATTGCTATGATGCTTCCGATCCCGATGTCCTGAACCAATTAATACATATAATCCTCCGCCAATCAGCAGAATTGGAATTAAGTAACGGATGAATTCTCCGAACGAGTAACCAATCACACCCAAATTACGAGCCAGGAAAAAACCGCCTATAGCAAGTACAACAACGGGCCCAATCGCAGCATATCCATCGTTGCGTCGAATTTCGGTTAAGCCTTTAACGCCCCACCAGATCAAAAAGACCGGCCAGTATGTTCTGAACAAATACCCTATATCAATGTCGTATCCCAATTGTCTGAACAAGATCAGTGCACCTATAGCGATAAGAGGTATGCCAACCCACCAACGGTCCCGCGTAGATCGTTTCATCACTCATGTCTCCTTTGTCTTTATTCTATATCCAGTGTACCTCAGACATGCCAACGTTAACAGCGCCGACAGGTGGAAGTTGTCTCAGTCTCAAGACTGAGGCTTGAGGATAATTATGTAATTTTTTTCGTTTATGAAAAGGGAACATGAAAACACCCCGGAGCGCTCGCCCCAGGGTGCATACATCAACAATCGTTTTTTTCATCTTGCATAGTGTGCCGTTTTATCTTCACCGAACTTACTTTTGGTATTTCCCTGCACGGCCGGTTTGACCTGTGTTTTCTACTCCAAACTCGGCATTATATTTTTCATCAGGTGTTTGGAAATTGTCTTGTACTTTGTTTTGAGCGGATTGCTTCACTTTAGAAGCCGCGCTACCTGTTCCATTTTCCTGTCCGAACTCCTCATTGTACTTCTCGTTTGGCGTTTGATAACCTTGGGATTTCTTTGCCACAACGAATCACCTCTCTCTTCATATTTACACTGCTTGTTGCAGTGCGGGGTTCGTCCCCAGTCAATATTATGTGAAGAGAGCCTTTTTGTTATTCAGGCATAACATTCCATTATCAGATGGCTTTGTCCAGCCAGGAATCCGGAACCGTTTTATAGACATCAATGGCTTTGGACAACTCTGCCAGCATCTGTTCGGTACATTTTCCTGCACCCTGCTTGATCACCTGTACCTCAACATCCTTTTTACCCCATTCTTTGTAGACCTGCTTGGTCGTGGGGAAATATAAATCAATCTTGTTGCCTTTGATGGCTGACCCCGTATCCGCTACGATACCATAACCGTAACCAGGAATATACAAAATGGAACCCATCGGAAATAACTTCGGATCAGCTGCAATGGTGGAGACCGTCTCTTTATCCCGCCGAACTTTTACTCCTGAATACGTAATACCGTATTGCGGATGTTTTGGTGTTTTACCTGTGGACTCAATCCCGGCTGTATATCCGGTTGCGGTCACCTTCTGTGTCTCCAAAATTTGTTCAGAACGTGGAGCCAGTACGGGTATAGCAGGATCAACTTGCCCCATCACCCGTTTCTGCGGCATATCAGGTTTTGGCAGTACCATCGGCTGTGGAGACCACATGAAAGCCATATAAACGAGAGTTGTCAATTGAGCCTCATCTGTGTATATGGGTTTAGCTAGGTTTAATCTGTATATCCGCTCTGCTTTTCCGGCGCTGGTCACATTATTTTCGTCATGGCTGTTTGATTCCTGCACATGCGGTACATTGCTTTCCTCTTCAAATATATAGGCCTTAGCCTCATTGAAACTCATCAAAATCCCGGCAAATATGAAGCAGCACATGATGATGAACTTGTGGTTTTCATTGAATTTTAGAAGATGCTTTTTCATGGTATAACCTCCCCCTCACTTGCAAAGGGTTACCAAAAAGCTTTCATTCTATACCTCTGTGCAGAACATAGCCAGAGCGAGAAGCGAAAAAAACCGCCTGAAAACAATGGATTCATCCATGTTCTCAGGCGGTTTCGTTTCATTTATTTTACAGAGCACTCATCTCAATTAAACTTGTCTTGAAGCAATTTCCTCTTTCAACTGAGCCACAATTTCATCCACCAGTTTCATGCCCAGATCTCCCTCTCCGCGTTTACGTACGGATACCGATGCAGCATTTTTCTCGTTCTCGCCCACAACGAACATGTAAGGCATTTTCTCCAGCTGTGCTTCACGAATCTTGTATCCCAATTTCTCGTTGCGCAGATCCGCTTCTGCGGAAATGCCTGCACGTTTCAGCTTCGCTTCCACTTCACGCGCATACTCGTCGTAGTTTCCGGATACCGGAATAACTTTGGCTTGAACCGGAGACAACCAGAGCGGGAATGCACCTGCGAAGTTCTCCAGCAAAAATGCAGTGAAACGTTCCATCGTACTGATTACGCCGCGGTGGATAACAACCGGACGATGCTTCTGTCCGTCATCACCAACATATTCAAGCTCAAAGCGCTCAGGCAACAGGAAGTCCAGTTGAACGGTAGACAATGTTTCTTCTTTGCCCAGTGCTGTTTTAATCTGAACGTCCAGTTTCGGACCGTAGAATGCTGCTTCACCTTCCGCTTCATAAAACGGGAGATCAAGCTCTTCCACAACTTCACGCAGCATACGCTGGGACATTTCCCACATCTCATCATTCTGGAAGTATTTCTCGGTATCTTGCGGATCACGGTAAGACAAACGGAAACGATATTCATGGATGCCAAAGTCTTTGTATACCGTTTGAATCAGTTCGATAACCCGAGCAAACTCTTCTTTGATCTGATCCGGGCGTGCAAAAATATGAGAGTCATTCAGTGTCATCGCACGTACACGATGCAAACCTGTCAAAGCTCCTGACATTTCATAGCGATGCATCATGCCCAGTTCGGCAATACGGATTGGCAGATCACGGTAGCTGTGCATATTGGATTTATACACCATCATATGGTGAGGACAGTTCATCGGACGAAGAACCAGTTCTTCGTTATCCATAATCATTTTCGGGAACATATCCTCCTGGTAGTGCTCCCAGTGACCGGAAGTTTTGTACAGCTCTACATTGCCCAGAACCGGAGTGTACACATGCTGATAACCAAGACTTTCTTCCAAATCTACGATGTAACGTTCCAGTGTACGACGCAGCTTCGCACCGTTTGGAAGCCAGATCGGCAGACCTTGACCCACCAGTTGAGAGAACGTGAACATTTCAAGTTCTTTACCCAGCTTACGGTGGTCACGCTTGCGCGCTTCCTCAAGGAAGTGCAAGTGCTCGTCCAGCTGTGCTTTTTTCACAAACGCTGTACCGTATACCCGTTGCAACATTTTGTTTTTGCTGTCCCCGCGCCAGTAAGCACCCGCTACGTTCATCAGTTTGAACACTTTAATTTTGCTTGTAGAGGGCAAGTGTGGTCCACGGCACAAGTCAAAAAATTCGCCCTGTTCATAAATTGTAATTACGCTATCTTCCGGTAAAGCATTGATCAACTCCAGCTTGTATGGGTCGCCAACTTCATTGAAAATGTTGATGGCTTCCTCACGGCTAACTTCTTTACGAACGATAGGCAGATTTTCGTTAACGATGCGTTCCATTTCCTTCTCGATCTTCTGCAGATCTTCCGGATTAAGCGGATGTTCCAGATCCATATCATAGTAGAAACCGTCTTCGATGACTGGCCCTACGCCCAGATGCACTTCTTTGTTTCCGTACAAACGTTTAACCGCCTGAGCCAGCAAGTGAGCTGTACTGTGACGCATTACTTCAAGACCTTCAGCGGAATCCAGCGTTACAATCTCCACCAAAGCTCCTTCATGAATTGCAGTAGATAGATCCACCACAATGCCATCCAGTTTACCTGCTGCAGCATTTTTGCGAAGTCCGCTGCTGATCGAAGCGGCTACATCCTCAATACTGCTGCCATCTGCGTACTCTCGTACAGAACCATCCGGTAGTTTAATGTTCACTGCCATTTGTCTCATTCCTCCTGTTAAATAAACATCATTCATTTTCATTCTTCTGCATGGACTAATCATCTATTGCGTATTTCCGCTGCCCTCGGAGGATAACGGAAAGAACGCAAAAAACACCCGTCCCAGTAAAGGGACGAGTGTTATACTCGTGGTTCCACCCTAATTCAGCTGATTGTTCCTGATGACAGGAATACAGCCCTCGTTGGCATGTCGGTAACGGGCATGACCCGGCAAATCCTTACTCACAAAACCGTCATCATCAAGAATGGTGGAATGGTTTTATTTTCAAAATTGCAGCTCCAAAGGGGTAAACCATACGTGATATCTGGAGGAAATTTCAGCCCAGTTCCCTCTCTCTGCACCGATCTAACGTGTGGCTCTTGTCTTTATCAACGCTTTTGTTTCAATCAACAGTTATTATAATTGCCCAGATCGCCTGCGTCAAGACTTGTCAGCAATCCTGAACGTAGTACTTCACATTCAGGACATTGATGGCAGATCTGCACCTTATCCTCAAAGATCTGACATATCGTTGAGATGATGGGCAGCCCCGGTGTGCTGGTGTGCAGCATTACTTTCTCCGGTGATATCGAAATGAGCGTACTCACAATCATGTCCTCGATATCCATCTCCAGTTCCAACCCTGGCATCTCCACAACAACTTGCTCATCCTTCTGAACCGGGAGCAGATTAAGTCCTGCATCCAGCACCTGAAATTCATGTTTGCCTTTGTGAATCAGATGTATCAAGGGTACCTTGGCTTCTTGAAAAAACACAAAATACTTCAGCAGGCCCATGAATTCTTCATACTGACGATCCATCCAGAATTCATCGAGAGCGTATTCCACGAGTTCCTGCAATTCCTGCTTGTAAGAACGTATACGGAAATTCATAATGCCTTCGAGATGAAAAAAATGGATATCCTCCAAATCCTGCTGTAACCCTTTCGCTAACGTTGTACGGCGGCGGTTACGAAGACCGGGCTGATCCAAATCACTGTTCATCAGAAGCGGCATACAAATTCGGTGAACTTTTTCAACCTCGTGCTCATCCATCACAGAACACATTTTGGCAATGATATTTTCTACCAATTTGCGTTCTTGTGTGTCCATAATAAAATCAGCTAAACCAAAGGAAAGCAAATCACTGATGCGCGGGAGCCATTGCTGGAAATCTTCGTGATTCTCATTCCCTCTGCACATCCAGACTGCCCTCCCATCGTTATATTTGAAGGTGAGCCGAAAGCCTCTTTTGCTTATATGTAAACCTTTGATTTTTTCCTTGATGCATTGGTGAAAATGATCTGCCTCCTCTTGCCCGGACACATCGGTCCATACTGCAAACAGTTCCATAAGAATCACTCCTTTCCTTCTCTTCAAAGTATATGGCAAGGCCCAAAGGGATATACGAAGCGGTTTGATGGAAAGGGTGTCATGATTTCTCAGCACTTAAGGAAAGGTTTGGAGATACTTCGAAACAAAGGTTTGGAGAATGCTTCATTGAACGGTTTCGAGAATTCTAATGAAGGTTTAGTGAACTCTGAATGAATGGTTTGGAGATCACGCAAAAATGTGTTATTATTTTTATAACAGTATGTTCACGGAAGGGGGGAAGCCAATAATGAGACAACATCCTAGACTGCTTCGTTACACGATTATCATCATTTTGTGTGTCTTTCAGGCGCTGTGCTTCCCCATCCCAATGCAGACGGAATCTGCCGTTGGTGTATCCGTCGATGCCACTTCAAATAAAGAAGGGCTTGAAGTACTGTCCCAAATACCCGAGTCTAAGCAGAAACCTGTCATTCGCAAAAACCTGCAAGTCATGACTAAACTGGCTGCTATCAAGCAATCCAAACCTGCATTTCTTGTCCTCGCATTGTTAATCGTGCTGCGAATTCCCACAGCAGGTCTGTCTTTCAAACCGTGGTATTGTCTGTTCAAACGCAGATTATTTCTGCTTCCTATTAAGTTTACCAGCATGTATTTATCCCTCTCTCCTAAGGCACCGAAATACGTCTACGCTCGATAAGAGTCTGTTTTGTCGTATTTGTTAGGCTGCCTGCGCATGGAGCCACCTCTTCGAAGACGGTGTTCTCATGCATAACTTATAACCCTTTATGTAAACGTTAGATTTGAGACAACACGTTTGATTCTTATTTTGTTGTGCTTTATTTTTACAACTGAACTCTATTTCACTTTATATATTCGGCTGTGTCAGGAATTACTGGCTCTGTTTACCCGCACCATTTGATGTTCCACCCTGAGCAACAGATGATCTGATTACGGGAAGATAAGCCCTTCCTTCTATGGCCAGCCTCAATCACTAAGGAGGCATACTATCCATGGATGTACGCGAAACAGACTTGCCGGGAATCGGCAAAAAATTTCAAATTGAAACGAGCAGCGGTGATAAAATCGTCATTATTATTCACGACGATGGACGACGTGAAATGTACCATTTTGAATATGATGATCCAGATCAAAGCATCTCCATGATTACACTGGATGACAATGAAGCGAGACAGATTGCCGCCATCGTTGGCGGATTGACGTACAAACCGAAACAGCTTGAAAATATTGAGGTCACTTTTGACGATCTGATTATCGAATGGTACAAAATCGAAGCATCCTTTGGATGCATTGGCAAATCCATTGGTGAGTTAAATGTACGTCAAAACTCTGGCGCAACGGTCATTGCCGTTGTGGAGAAAAATCATAAAAAACACATCAGCCCAGGTCCGGAGGTTGTGATTAGCTCAGAATCTACAGTAGTTGCCGTTGGCGAACGCAACCAGCAGAAGCTTTTCAAGTCCCTCCTCCTGACGGGAAGGGGGTAACTTGATGGATCATTTGATTTTTGAAGTGGGTCTGGCACTTGTGCTGATTGCAGCAGCCGGCCTTTTATCCGCAAAACTAAGATTTTCAGTTGTTCCGTTCTATATTTTGATCGGGATGGCTGTGGGACCACATGCCATGCAAATCTGGCATCTGGATTTCCGTTTTATTGAAAGTCAGCCTTTCATCAGCTTTATGGGTCGAATCGGTATTCTGTTCCTGTTGTTTTATCTGGGACTGGAATTTTCAGTTGGCCGTTTAGTCAAATCGGGTCGCTCGATCGTTGTTGGCGGTTCGATCTATATCGGGATTAACTTCACACTCGGATTAGTGTTCGGTTTTGCTTCCGACTTCCCAGCCGCTGAAGCACTCATCATCGCGGGGATCACAACGATTTCCTCCAGTGCCATTGTAGCCAAGGTACTCGTTGATTTGAAACGAACAGCCAATCCCGAGACCGAAATGATTTTGGGTATTATTATGTTCGAGGACGTATTCCTCGCCGTATATATATCTATCCTTTCTGGACTTGTACTTAGTGATTCCTCCTCTATCGGAGGCGTGATTATGTCCGCACTCATTGCTCTTGGCTTCATGCTTGTTGTTATCATTATCGGACGCAAAGCGACACCATTATTGAATAAACTGCTCAAAATTCGTTCCAATGAATTATTCTCATTAGTTGTTTTCGGGGCACTGTTTCTTGTAGCCGGCTTCTCCGAGACCATTCATGTCGCTGAAGCGATTGGTGCATTGCTGGTCGGCCTTGTGCTTGCGGAAACGGAGCATGCTAAACGAATTGAACACCTGATTCTTCCGTTCCGTGATTTCTTTGGAGCTATCTTTTTCTTCAGCTTTGGTCTGTCCATTGATCCGTTGTCCCTTGGCGGTGAGGCAGTCTGGCTCGCGTTGATCGCTGTCGTTATCACACTGTTTGGTAATTTCCTTGCGGGTATGTTAGCTGGACGAAGTGCAGGACTTTCACCAAAAGCATCTGCGAATATCGGGTTAACTATTGTATCCCGTGGTGAATTTTCAATTATTTTGGCTAACATGGGTAAGGCTGGTGGACTGTTACCATTAATCCAACCGTTTGCTGCGCTGTATGTATTGATTCTGGCTATACTTGGACCATTGCTCACCAAAGAGTCCAAACATGTATTCCGTATTTTGGATAAAATATTCAAGTTCAAAGATCCTCGCAAGAAAAAAGAGGAACCTAAAGTTCTGCAGAAAGAAGGATAAGTGAGATGTCTGTGCTGAGCAGACCTTTGATCGTAGCAACTGAGCGGCTGCACGCCGAACTTTCTGTGAAGAACCCAGGGAGAATGGCTCGAGGCCGCACTGAAGGAGGATGACCTGTGAAAACACCTCTGATATCGGCTAATCCGGTGCCACGCACTGCTAAAAGCAGCATATCGCCATCCCGTCCCTGGTTGAATCTATTTCTGGTCATCATTGGCGGAGTACTGGCCTCCGTGGGACTTGAGTTGTTTCTACACCCCAATAAAATTATTATTGGCGGCATAACGGGAATTTCGTCCCTTTTTGCACACTGGACTGAGCTTCGAATCGGCCTGTTCTTGTTCTTATTTAATGTTCCGTTTATATTCCTGTCTTACAAAATCGTGAAGAAAAAGTTTGTATTGGTTACTGTTCTGGGTCTGGTTGTCTTTTCGATCGGTGCCATCGTGCTACATCCCATGCCGCCGCTCGTCGAGCACCCTTTGGCTGCTGCCATGTTTGGCGGGTTATGCCTGGGGCTCGGGATCGGGCTAGTTGTTCGGTATGGAGGGACACTGGATACGCTGGAAATCGGTGATCCGTCCTCCCGGCCACCTGAACGTGTTTTTAGCGGGAAACGGATGCTTATCGAAAAAATAATCATGCTGCTTAACTTGATCATCCTCACAGCTGCTGGTGTTGTTTTTGGCTGGGATCAGGCCATGTATTCTGTCATCGCTTATCTGATTGCCTATGAAATGGTGTACCTTGCATTCCGGGGGTTCTCCCCCAAACGCAAAATATGCATTCTGACCACACAAAGCACTCAAGTTGAAAAAGCTGTACGCAATCGCCTGCGCAGGGAACCAGGAAGACTCGATCCTACACTTGAGACTTCCCCAATCGCCGGGACGGAAGCCTGGATCGGACAGATTCCCGGGACCCTTTATTACGAAGTACACTTTCTGGAGATGATCTGGTTAAAGTCCATTGTTCGGCATATTGACCCCCATGCAGGTATTGTATCGAATCCAGAAAAATAATAATAACTAGCAAAACAAATACAAAACGCTCTCATCCCCGATGAACCGATGGATTGGATTCCATTTGCTCATCGCCTCGGAAGAGAGCGTTTCTTCAATTATCCCTTAAATTATGAAAATTATAATTCTACAATGGCTTTGACCACTTGTGATTCTGGTAACAGCCATTTGTCCATCACGTTTGGCAACTCATCAAATGGTGCTCGATGTGTGATGTAACCATCCATGCTTAGTTTTTTGTCACGCAACGTCGAGAGTACCTGTTCAAAATCCTCACGCGTTGCATTCCGGCTACCCAGCATACTCATCTCACGTTTGTGAAATTCGGGATCATGAAACGTAATATCTGCCTTCACCAGCCCAACAAAAATCAACTGTCCTCCGTGCGCCACATACGGAATAGCCCCATTCATAGAATGCACATTACCTGTCGCATCAAATACAGCCGTTGCATAGTCACCGCCAGTGATCTCGGATACTCGCTGTAAAGCCTGTTCGTCCGCCTGCACAGTCTCATCTACTCCAGCCCAGGTTCGACTCAGTTGCAGCCTGTCCAGATTACGATCCACCGCAATGACATATGCTCCTGCTTCTTTGGCAAAGACCATTACACCAAGTCCAATGGGGCCAGCGCCAATAACAACAACACGCTCCCCTGGTTGCAGTGCAGCTCGGCGAACGGCATGTGCCCCAATGCTAAGCGGTTCAACCATAGCTGTCTCGTCCAGTGTTAATCCCTCCGCTTTCAGCAGATGAGAGACAGGTACTGTGATCCGTTCTCTCATGCCTCCGTCCACATGTACGCCCATAACCTGCATGGATGCACAACAGTTTGTCTTACCTGAACGACAAGCAATACAGTGCCCGCAATGCAGATAAGGAATAATGCTAACTTGATCTCCTGGCTGTAAACCAGCCTCATTAGGACCAATCTCTTCAATGATGCCTGCAAGTTCATGACCAAGTATACGAGGATACGTAAAAAATGGCTGATTACCTTTATATGCATGCAAATCCGTACCGCAGATGCCGATTCGCTGAATAGCGACTAACGCTTCTCCTTCAGCTCTTACTGGCTGTGGCAACTCCTGAAGCACCAGACGATCCATTTCTTCACATACGATAGCTCTCATCCTTGATCCCCCTTAGATGCGTTGGACGTTATATTGCTGTGCACGTTATATTCGGCTCGTCCGCTCGGCCAAGTTTCATTATTTAATGGAGCCAGAATACGTAGTACCTCTTCCAATAGCTGCTGATCCAAAGGCTCCTCAACCCAAGCCGCATTATTAATAATGTTCTGCTGACTTGCACTGCTTACGAGTGTCGTCGGTATTTGTTCATTCGCTGTGGAAAATTGCACAGCCAGCTTGGCAATATTACTGCCTTGTTCCTCACAGAAACGTGCAGCTTTCAAGCAAAGCTCTTTCACCCGGACACCTGCCGGATGCCAGTCTGGCGTTCCGCGTGTACTTAAAAGTCCCATTGAGAGCGGGGAAGCGTTTACAAGTCCAACCCCTTTTTCCTCAAGCAATGGCAATAACGACACCAACGACGTATCATTCAAGGCATAATGACAATAGGAGATAATCGCATCCGCATTCAGTTGAGGCAGCATCTTTTCAAATAAAGGCAGTGGCAGCCCGCAGATTCCGGCATAACGAATCACTCCTTGCTCTTTCAGTTCTAACAGCGTCGGAAAAGCTTCCTCAATGATAATCCCAGGAGCTACAAACTCAATATCATGCAAAAATAAAATATCAAGATAGTCCGTATGCAGCCTTGCCAAGCTTTCTTGCACACTATCCAGAATACGCTTGCGTGAAAAATCAAACTCATTTTCGCCATAACGTCCGGCTTTGGTAGATAACATATAAGAGCTGCGCGGCAAACTTCGGATCGCTTCACCAAGTACTGTCTCCGCCTTGGTTAAACCGTAGTAAGGCGACACGTCTATATAATTCATGCCTGCATCGATCGCTGCATGAACGGTACGAATGCCTTCGTTCCGATCAATATCACGAAATACAGAACCCAGTGAGGATGCGCCAAAACTTAAAACAGGTACGTCCAGTGCTGTCTTTCCAAGTTTTCTTATTTTCATCGATTCGTTCCTCCCAGCAGGTTTGACTACACAACTGTCCCTCCATTGTATCAGTTAAGAATCAATATAACATATCGTTAAATGCGTAATATGTACTCTTTGATGATCTCTGTTCCTGACTAAAAAGACAACAAACTACTTCACTACAGTTGACACCGCAACAAGATAACGTGTACCTGCAATGAATACGCAAGACAAAAAGGGACAAAGCAGGTTTGACCTGCTTCATCCCTTTTTTTGCGGAACGAGTACGATTCATTTCACATTATAGTGTTCGAATACGATACGGACTCATAATAACTATAAGTGTAAATATTAGTTCTGCATTACGAAATCTTTAGGCACAATGCTTTCTTCATCAAACATACGCAGAATATCATAACGGGTATTACGCTGTGCCGGAATGTAACCGGACTCCCGAATCAGACGAAGAATGGATTCAATATTTACTTTGTACGTTGCTCCTGCGGAGGACACAACGTTCTCTTCAATCATCGTGCTGCCGAAGTCATTACAGCCGAATTCGAGCGATTTCTTGCCAATTTCAGGTCCCATAGTAACCCAGGAAGATTGAATGTTTTTGATATTATCCAGTACCAGACGGCTAATCGCTACCGTTTTCAGGTACTCCTGTGGAGTCTGACGCTCCAGCTTCAGATTGGTATTATCCGGCTGGAATGTCCACGGAATAAAGGCAAGGAAGCCTTCGGAGTCATACTTATTAGCAATACACTCATCCTGTGCTTCACGCACACGCATCAGATGCAGCGCACGCTCTTCCATGGATTCACCCAGACCAATTACCATTGTAGCGGTTGTATTCATCCCGATCCGGTGAGCGGTCTGCATAACATCCATCCAGTCGCGCCATGAGCCTTTCAGACGGCTAATTTTGCGGCGTGTACGGTCATCAAGAATCTCTGCTCCACCACCAGGCAGCGAATCCAGTCCAGCCTCATGAATGGCACGTACAACCTCTTCCAGCGTAAGACCATCAGACACTTCAACCATTTTCATAATCTCAGCTGGCGAGAAGGAGTGCATCGTAATATTCGGGAAACGTTCCTTGATTGCCTTCAACAAGTCCGTGTAATAACTGAAAGGCAGATTCGGGTTCGTTCCGCCCTGCATCAGAATCTCGGTTCCGTTGACATCTTCCGTTTCCTTAATTTTCTGGAAAATCACTTCATCGGGCAGAACATACCCTTCTTCTGACCCAGGTCTGCGGTAAAAAGCACAAAAACGGCAGTATACGTCGCACACATTCGTGTAGTTGACGTTACGCCCAATGACAAATGTTCTGTATGGTTCAGGGTGCATACGTTTCATGATCACATTGGCAGCTGCCCCGATTTTATCCACTTCGTCCGACTCAAATAACTGAATCGTGTCTTCCAAGTCCAAACGTTCGCCCCGAAGGGCTTTATCTAAGATACGGTCTACCGTACTCATCGTAAAAAGCCTCCCTCGTAAAGAGAAAATAATACGACAATCCGTCCCGGCTTGTTTGTAAAAGCAAGTCCTGGCTGCAACATCGCATTTCTGTACTCCACATATCGTAACACAGGTTACATGTGAAAAAAAGCACCTTATGAAAAGGTGCTTCAAAAATCACTTAAAATTTTGACATGTAAAATCATTTAAATTTCGTTCAACTTATAAAGTGGCCTGCAAAGCCTGCTCAAGATCGGCAATCAAATCATCAATATCCTCAAGCCCTACGGAGAAACGCAGTAACCCATCGGTAATTCCGCGCTCATGTCGAACTTCTGCCGGCATAGCCGCATGAGACATCATCGTTGGGTACGAAAGAATACTTTCGACTGCTCCCAGACTTACTGCAACAATGGGCAGTTTCACCTGATTCAGAAGGGCCTTTGCACGATCCCCTGAACCTACGTCAAACGATACAACCGCTCCGTACCCTGTAGACTGGCGCTCATGTGCCTCACGACCCGGATGATCCGCAAGTCCAGGGTAATACACAGCTGTTATATCCTGACGTTCGTTGAGCCAGGCAGCCAGCTTGGCTGTACTCTGTTCACTATGAGCCATCCGTGCGCCAAGTGTCTTCATGCCGCGCATCAGCAGCCAGGATTCCTGAGCTCCCAGAACAGTTCCAAGTCCATTTTGCAGCTGTTTCAACTGTCTGCCCAGTTCATCTGTACGCGCAACAGCCAAACCTGCCAGCACATCACTGTGACCGCCGAGAAACTTCGTAGCACTATGTACAACGATATCTACGCCAAGCTCAATCGGACGCTGATAGTACGGTGTCATAAATGTGTTATCCAAAATTGTAATCAAATCGTGTTCCTTAGACCAGGACGTCACAGCCGCAATATCCGTAATCTTTAAGGTCGGGTTGGAGGGTGTCTCCATATACACGGCCTTGGTGTTAGGTTTAAGTGCTGCTTTGACTTGTTCAATGTCAGTCATATCCACAAAAGTAGTCTCAATCTGCATCCGGCTTAGTATAGTCGTCAACAGGCGATACGTTCCTCCGTAAACATCCTCCGTTACAATCACGTGATCTCCTGCGGAGAACATCATGAACACACTGGATATTGCAGACATTCCTGACGAATATGCAAATCCGCGAACCCCACCTTCAAGCAACGCAATATAATCTTCAAGCGCCTGACGGGTAGGGTTACCTGAACGGCTGTAATCATGTTGCGGCGGATTGAAAATATCAAAATGATGGAAAGTGGACGCCTGATAAATCGGTACACTGGAAGCACCTGTTGTTTTATCAATCTCATCCCCAAAATGAAGCAACTTAGTATCAAACTTCAGTTCGGGCGAATTGGGCTTATTGTTGTTGGATTCGCTCATGAGGTTACGCCCCCTTCAACTTCCTGCTGTGCTGCCAGTAGCGCATGATTCAGATCAGCAATCAAATCTTCTGCATGTTCGATGCCTACCGAGAACCGAAGCAAACGATCATCCACTCCAACTGCGTCACGAATCTCAAGTGGAATATCCGCGTGAGTTTGCACTGCTGGATACGTCATGAGTGATTCTACACCCCCGAGACTTTCAGCAAATGCAATTAACTCGATATGGCGCAGCAATGGTTCTACATAGCGTGCATCCTTCACTTTGAAAGAGAAAATACCTGTATTCCCGGAGGATTGCTTCTGCTGAATCTCATATCCAGGATGATCGGACAACCCCGGATGAAACACCTCGGCAACAGCCGGATGTTCCAACAGGAATTTTGCAATGGTGAGTGCATTATACTCATGACGTTCCATGCGTAGAGCCAGCGTTTTCATGCCTTTCATTAATTGGTAGGAATCACTTGGCGATAACACGGCTCCAATGGAGTTATGAAGGAATGCCATCTCAGCAGACAAGGCCTCACCTTTGGTAATAATTAATCCAGCGAGTACATCATTATGTCCACCCAGATATTTGGTCGCACTATGAATGATGATATCGGCTCCGAGTTCAATCGGACGTTGGAAGAACGGGGTTAGAAGCGTATTGTCCACAATGGTCAGCAGGTTGTGCGTTTTAGCCCAAGAAGCAACGGCTTCCACATCTGTAATCATCATGAGCGGATTCGTTGGTGTCTCGATGAATACCGCCTTTGTATTCGGCTGACGAATATCCTCCAGTGCTGCAAGATCATTGGTATCCACATAACTTGCTGTTACACCAAACCGGGACAAAATCCGTTCAAGCAGACGATATGTACCACCGTACAGGTCAAGAGAAACGATCAGGTGATCCCCTTGACTGAATAAAGCAAAGATCGTTTGCAGCGCTGCCATACCTGAGCTACAGGCAAAACCTGCATCTCCGGACTCAAGCGCCGCAGCTGCTTCCTCAAGCACTTTACGTGTTGGATTCGTTGTACGAATGTAATCAAACCCCGTGCTTTGTCCCAGCTTCGGGTGACGAAACGCAGTGGATTGATAGATGGGAAAGTTAACAGCACCTGTTACCGGTTCATTGATGGACCCAATTTGAGCTAGACGGCTTTCCATTTTCAACTTGTTATCATCCATTACTGTATCCTCCTGTAATCTCGATTAGATTTGTGGGCCAATATCGTAAGGCGTTTCCTGATACACATAGTAATTGAGCCAGTTAGAGAATAATAAGTTAGCATGTGCACGCCATGTAGCTGGAGGTACACGGGATGGATCATCGTTTGGATAATAATTCTTCGGAAGCGCAATATCCAATCCCTTGGCAATATCACGATCATATTCCCATTTTAATGAAAATGGATCATACTCGGCATGTCCTGTCGCAAAAATTTGCTTCCCGTCCTTGGTCGCAACGAGGAATACTCCTGCTTCCTCAGACTCAGCCAAGATCTCAAGTTTATCGTTTTTCTCAATATCCTCGCGTCTTACCTCGGTATGGCGGGAGTGTGGAACGTTAAAAACTTCATCAAACCCACGCATCAATGCAACATGAGATTTGTTCGTCGTATGTGGAAATACGCCAAAACACTTTTCATCCAGAGGAACTTTGGGTACATCAAAATGGTGGTATAAACCTGCCTGTGATGCCCAACATATATGCATCGTCGAGGTCACGTTGGTTTTGGTCCATTCAAAAATTTCCTGAATTTCTTCCCAATAGTTCACGTCCTCAAAATCCATTTGCTCCACCGGCGCACCAGTAATGATCATACCGTCAAAACGACGGTGCCGGATTTCATCAAACGTTTTGTAAAATAGATCTAAATATTCCTGGGACGTGTTCTTGGACGTGTGAGATTTGGGATGCACCAGCACAACGTCGACTTGAATCGGTGTGTTACCCACCAGACGCAGCAATTGCGTTTCGGTCGTTTCCTTCGTAGGCATCAGATTAAGTATGGCTATACGTAGCGGTCGAATATCCTGCTTGTACGCAGATGATTCGTCCATGACGAAAATATTTTCCCCCTCAAGCACTTCTTTTGCTGGCAGTGTATCCGGAATTTTAATTGGCATGGTAAGTGGACTCCTCCTTTTTCGTAGGTCGCATTGGGTACAAAATCACGCTCTGAGAAGTTGGGGCATATGACAAAGACCTCTCTCGGATTCCGAGAAAGGTCATATGTAAACAGATATGCGCCTCTCTCATCTCTCAGTTACAACAGCACCACAAGGGTGCTTGGTCGCTGCAAGAATTAGCACCGTGCGTTATATCGCCGGTTGCCGGGTTTCATCGGGCTGGTCCCTCCACCTACTCTTGATAAGATTTCGCTGTATTCAATTATAATTCAAATATATTAACTTTTACTTTAAAACATTACCGCCCTCACGTCAAGATGCAGTTGTTTGATTTGGGTCTGCACTCGGAACCGTTCATCCTCTGTTTTCATACACTGCCTCAGAGCGCGAAATAGACACATTTTTGCGCTTGAAAGCACTCTGGACCAGGGGTATACTATACAAGTGTTTATAAACCCTTATGTGAGAGGTGACATATTAAATGGATGGCGACCCGAGGCCCAACTGGCAGTCGAATTCCGAACAACTGCATAGAGAATTGACATCAGCATGTCGGCAACGGGACGTTTCTTCCGTTTGATTATAGATTGATGAACGCAGTACAGCCCTGATTACCAGGCTCCGCTGCCGACCGGCTGATCTGTTCTTTTGCGCCCATATTAATGAAGAAATCCGCCAAGATGGCGGGTGCAGAAGGAGTAGATAACATGAAAATCCGGTTGGTTAACAATGGTGTATTTATCCCGGTGGATGACATTCAGCAAGCGCTGACTCCACCAGCGGAAGGATTTTACTGGATTGATGCGGACGTGGACGATCTGGCTGTACTTCAGCCGCTCTTTTCCATGCATGATCTGGCTGTGGAGGACTGCTTGAGTGATGAGGAGCAGCGTCCGAAGATTGAAATTTATGAGAACCATTATTTTATCGTTATTAATAGCATTCGTTTTGATGATGAAGAAATTTTCCTGAGAGCACTCAATCTCTTTCTCGGCAGACATTTTATCATCACGGTTACGAAACAAAAGATCAGCGAATTACGTACATTGAAGCCTATTCTCTGGGAACAGGAGATCAGCAGCCCTGATCGCCTGCTTTATCTGCTGGTTGACTTGATCGTAGATAATTACTTTACCGTTGGAGATCGAATTGAGGCGCGCATTGAGAAACTTGAGGAAGACATTCTGATGCATACCAAAAAGTCACATCTGAATGAGATTATCGGTCTGCGAAGCGAAATTTTGTGGCTTAAAAAGGTGCTGGGTCCTCAAAAAGAGGTCATCAACACACTGAACAAAAAAGATCTGCGTCTTATTGATGATCAGCTGCAGAAATACTTCAGTGACATCTATGAGAACGCCGTAAAAATATCGGAAACGTTCGAAACATACCGCGATCTGATGGGCAACTTGCGAGAAGCCTATCAGTCCAGTATTGCCAACCGGGCCAATGAGATCATGAGGGTGTTTACCGCCATCACTACGGTGTTCATGCCGTTGACCGTGATTACGGGAATATACGGGATGAACTTTGATAACATGCCTGAATTGCACTGGAAATATAGTTATTATGCGGTTATTGGCCTGATGGTTACACTAGGTCTGACTATGTTCTTCATTTTCCGCAAAAAAGATTGGATCTGAAATTCCAGATATATCCGCAAGGTCATACCATTCATTGAATAAGACGAAGCGCTCCTTCACAGGAACCGCTTCGTCTTTTTACTTAAGCATCCTTCTCAAAACTAACCTGCATTACGCTCGGTTTCAACATGTCTGCGAAAACGAATACGAATCATACGCAACCGCTCATACACCTGCTCCAAGCTTCCTCCTTCGGGACGCTCTCCTCCATAAACTTTATGTAACACAGGCTTCAGAAACGTATCCCCCAACTCCTCATATGCATTCCATACTGCCTCTTGTTCAATCTCAGGCATTACAGCAAGTTCTACATCAAGCAAAGAATCCGTATCATAGCCTTCCAGATCCAGCGTCTCCAGCAGTTCGATTAATTCCCGGCGGGATAATCCGGATCGTGTCACGATTGCTTCTATGGTTTGTCCTTCTTTCATTCCTTCCAGCACATGTTTACGTGTGATGAATTTATCCAGTTCCTGCTTGTATTTTTGTTCTTTTTGCTTGTATAACCAGCTTTCATATTCTTCCTCGTTCAGTACGGTATACACCCAGTCCAGCGGGAAGGGTCTTGAACGTTCGATCCCACTTGTCATTTCCAGCCATTCCAGCCCGTATTCTGCGGCTTTACTCTCACCAACACCCGGTAGCTGCATCAGCTCGTCCATCGTATGTGGAATAAAAGCACTGATTAGCCGCAACAGACGATTCGTCGCTACAAAATAAGGAGCCTTTCGATCTGAAGCCGCTTTTTGTCTGCGCCATGTGCACAGCTCCTCATACAATTGCTCGTTTCCGTACAATTCACTAAAACAATGCAGACGCTGGCCCGCATAACTGCGCAGTTTCAGATCCTCATTCTCATGATACAAACCATGCATTAATGGACGATATCCTTCGCTCATCTGCATCGCAAGCTGATGACGATAAATATGTAGCAATTCCTCCCACGAAGTTCCTTCATACCACATCGTATCCTCTCGATCGCCTGCCTCATATTGACTCCATCCCAGATGCCAGATATTCTCCTCCTCACCAATCCATAACTGAGCAATTTCCTCATTCTGCTCCGACACTCTGGATAATTTGTTCATGAAAATGACTTCCATTGTTTGTTCCCTCCTTTGGCGTTACAGCCTGTCCGATTAACAAAAGTACTCTCTGTCGCTGTGTCCAGGCAGCACAAAAAAGCACCCCTCCTGCAAAATCATTGCAAGAGAGGTGCTTCCTCATTAACCGTACTATGCTGTTACTCATATCATACCACACTGGTAAAATTCGTCAATCCCTGAAGCATTTATTTCGCCAAGGCTAATTTCGCCAGTGCCAGTGAACCACACAAGCCAGCATTATCTCCCAGACCTGGTGGAACAACATACGCGTCAATTCCAGCATGAAGAGAAGGGTGCTGCACATAACCAGCGAGTAATTCCTGCAATTTGCTGCGAACCATCGGAAACAGATGCTCCTGCTTCATCACTCCGCCACCCATCACAATTTTTTGAGGGGACAAAATCAACACATAATTCATCAGCGCGTGTGCGAGATAATGCGCTTCAATCTCCCAGGCCTTGTGATCTGCTGGCAGTTCATAAGCAGGTTGTTCCCAGCGCTTGTTGATGGCAGGACCGGCAGCAAGACCTTCCAGGCAATCCCCGTGATATGGGCAAAACCCTTCGTATGAATCTTCAGGATGTCTTCGTACGATGATATGCCCCATCTCTGGATGAGACAATCCATGCACCATTTTACCACCAACGACAGCACCTGCACCGATACCTGTACCTACCGTTATATACAGACAGCTATCCAGTCCCTGTGCGGCTCCCCAAGTGGCTTCACCCAGAGCAGCTCCGTTCACATCGGTGTCAAACGTCATGGGTACATCAAAGTGTTCTTTGAGTTTGCCAATCATGTTGTACTGTCCCCAATGCGGCTTCGGTGTTGTTGTGATGTAACCATAGGTTGGACTTTCCTCGATAGGATCAATTGGACCGAATGAACCGACACCCAGCGCTTCAATGCCTCTGCCTTCGAAGAAAGAAATGACCTGAGCCATCGTCTCTTCCGGTGTAGTCGTAGGGAAGCTTACCCGTTCCAGAACCTTCCCATGTTCTGTGCCAAGGCCACATACAAATTTGGTTCCACCTGCTTCAATCGCACCTAAAACTGTCATGATGATCTCACTCCTACGTTGGTTTTAAAATAAAGAAACTCGAATGCCTCAATAAAAATAGCTCAGTCTCTGCGGTACGGCTCAGTTACTCTCAAGCTTGCTCAGCCTCTGTAACAACGTCTGTCTCCAGCTGTCTGAAAGAGCCGGAATAGCCAGCAATGCCCGGATTCCTTCTACATCCTGCTTCCCTTGATGCATAATCCGGTTAGCTTCAAGAATCGTCATGCATACAGCATCTGTGCGAATTCTTCTGAAACGCGATGCTGGCCCCACCTCTCCCTCTTGCAATACTCGAAAATAAAAGCCGGTATGCCCACTTTCCTGAAAATAGACAGGCAACTCCTTGTAATCATATCTTACACCAAGCTTGAAGCATGGCTGTCTCGGCTGACTGACTTGCACCTGCGCATCGCCAAGTTCAAATACATCACCAATGCGAACCTCTTCTTCTGTGCAGCCTGTAACGGTAAGGTTCTCTCCGAATGCCCCCCACTCCAGCTTACGATTTATAAGCTGTTCAATCGACGAATAGCGACTATGATCGTATACACAGACCGCTTTATCTGGACCACCGTGATGCACCAGATCCGCTTGGGCATCTCCAGTCATTCCAGTGAATGACAGAAACAACGGGGCGGAGACAGGATGTTTCACGATACCACTCAACACTTCATGCTTCTGACCAGGCAGTGGCTTAGGCTGCCCTACATTAATTGCCAGAACTGCCGTGCTGCCCTCTTCAGTTATCGATTCGGGTATAAATGTCATGTCGCATCATACCTCCTGCAATCACTTTTTATTGAACAGAACCACCAAACACGAGTGTATTACTTAACAATCGTCCTGGAGAGGTCAGCATCTTGCCACCCGCATACATACCAGAGGACGCGCCGCCGTCCAGGTTCATCGCTTGTTTGGCTCCCAGATTCTGCATCACAGCTGCCCATTCTTTTATTGTAGCACCAGATACTGTAGCAAGCATCACCGAACCATCAGCCATGATCGCAATTCCGCTTCTCGCGCCGGACGAATTCAAAATTTTCGGATCTCTGAACCCCTCACTTGCCGGATTAACTGATATCTTACCGTCTTTTACCAGACGCGGGCCAGCACCCACAGCCGTCACTACATCCTGCCAAGGAATTTCCTGACCGGCTGCGTTCGTATATCTGTAATTCATCTCTACGGTTGAGCCTACCGTAAACCGGTCTGCTGTGGACTTCTCCCGACCTGTGAAGACAAGAACAGAACCATTTTTAGGAATCGCTACATTTGTGTTAGGCACTTTTTTGATCACAACACCCTTTTCCATAATCACTGCTGTCCCACCCTTGAAACCAACATTGGCTCCGCGTTCTGGAGTGTACAACATCGAGATGCTTGCATCTGCTGAAGGTGTCCGGTTAACAAATGTTGCATACCAGCTGCGTGATTTTCCGTCCGTATCTGTGACCGTGCCCGTTAAGCTCACTTGAAGTGAATCCATGATCGCTGATCCATCCGCTTTAAAACCAATAGATGTGCCATATCTTCCTATATGTATAACTTTCCCATTTGCTATTAACATCCCGTAAGGATCTGGTGCTCCGTGATATGCTTCAAAAAAAGCTCCGTTAATTGCTGCTTGTGCGCCATACGCTTTTACAATAGATGGTAATGTTGCGGTTTGACCAACCTGTTTCTTAGCCAGTCCCACGGTTACTGGTGTCCCTTTTGGAATAGAAACGGTCTGTACATTAAAACTACGTCCTGCTGCTTTCACTTTCTGTACTTTCACGCTAATGGCTGCTTTGGCATCCGCTGTCTGCGGTGCACTTACCGCCCCCGACAGCACTACCGGAAGTGCGAGGACGAGGGCCATTGCCCCAGTCCACCACTTTT
Organism: Paenibacillus amylolyticus; assembly: GCF_051136285.1. GTDB lineage: Bacteria > Bacillota > Bacilli > Paenibacillales > Paenibacillaceae > Paenibacillus > Paenibacillus amylolyticus_F. The sequence continues at coordinate 1,779,049 of NZ_CP194938.1, forward strand.
TACTCGTTTTTTTCATCATCATGTTGCTCACCCTATCGCCACTCCCATCCAAGAGCCAAGGCTCTTCATCTCAAGTTGTTCAAACTTGTCCATCACCGTATCCGGGTCCAGACGCAATTCACAGCCTTCCAGGGTACAAGCCACAGGAACTGCACAGTGAATCTCTGCCAGTCTGCGAGACAGATGCAGCATATCGAGATCACTCTCAATTTTTTTACGTACCGAAGGGGTGAGTTGATCCAGATTGCTTAAAATCCCTTCAATCGATCCATACTCTTGCACAAGCTTCAAAGCCGTTTTCTCACCAATTCCACGTACCCCGGGATAATTGTCGCTGGCATCTCCCATCAAGCCCTTCATGTCAATAACCTGACGTGGTGTCAATTGTTTCTCAGCCATCAACGTTTCGGGGTTGTATACCATGTAGTTGCCGTGACCCTTTTTCATAATAATGATACTTGTACGGTCATTAATCAGCTGTAACATATCATGGTCTCCCGTCAGTACCATTACATTCATATCGGTTTCTTCGGTGTAATACTTGGCTAGTGTCCCGATACAATCGTCAGCCTCATACCCTTCTGCACCAATATTCGGAATATTCAAACTGTCCATCACTTCACGAATCAGAGCAAACTGGGGAATAAGGTCATCTGGTGCTTCAGCACGATTACCTTTGTACGCTGCGTACTCCTGACCGCGAAACGTCTTGCCTCCCATATCCCAACAGCAGATGACATGGCTTGGTCCAAATGTCTGAACCGCATCCCAAAAATAACGAATAAACCCATAGACTGCATTGGTCGGAAGCCCTGCCTTTGTACGTCTGATATATCCGCTCGCAGATGTTGCATAAAATGCCCGGAACAACACTGCCATACCATCTACCAGTAACAAAGTAGGTTCATTACGTTGATTCACTTGAATTTATTCTCTCCTTGATCTATGAAAGCTGGATAAACAAACTTCGCTACCAACTTCAATAGTATATTAAATGTCGAAACTCATTCTATCATTATACCATAGTTACGCCAACCCTCCTTAGAGCATAATTATGCCACTCCTCCGTTCCACCAAAAAAAGCCCTGAATTGTGAACAATTCAAGGCTTAGCTCTGGCGAATTTTTAGGCGTTGTTCCATTCCTGCTCATACGTATCTTCTTTGAAACCCACGGTGACTTTTACTCCATCGGTTACGACCGGACGTTTGATCAGACGACCATTGGAAGCCAGTAACGCAATCTGCTCTTCCTCGGACATGCCTGGCAGCTTATCTTTGAGCTTTTGCTCCTTATACACTTCTCCGCTGGTGTTAAAAAACTTTTTCACTTCGAGTCCGCTTTTCTGAATCAGCTCGGTTAATTCGTCTTTGGATGGAGGTGTGTCAAAAATAGGGATCAGATCCAGTTCATGCCCTTTCGCTTCTAGCCATTTCACAGCCTTACGGCACGTACCACATTTGGCATATTGGTATACTTTTAGTTTCGTCATAGGATCGTTCCTTTCGAGAGGCCCCGGTCTCGGTCTGCCACTTTTATTTTGGCAAATGGGGCTTCTCGCCCTCATTCAGCCATGATTTCTTCTTGACATATAGCAAAACATTCTTAGCCTTCGGCGTGGTGTTCAGACGCTTTGCTTACTGAACTGAACATATACATGCTGGCGGTGTAACTTTCAGGTTGCTTCACGGAACAGTAATATTGCCTACTACTCTGCCCCTTGCACCGTTTCTTTTGGAGCTGTCTCTGTATCCAGGCGCTTCTCCAATGCGACCATACATGGTCTGTTTACTCACATTATGTAGATGCATTAAGATTATTCTATCAGAAAATATTTAATCAGATAAGGGATAATAAAACAACTCATTTATTGGCAGTCTGGGATGTTAAGACATTACTTGGCGATAGTAGCGGGATGCTCGGGGGTGGATGAAAAATCAGCACTGTCACTGATTCAACATTATAAATTACTGGAGTGTAATTATGAAAATATTGAACATACAAACAAAGCTTTTTATTTTATGTAATTGTTTTTCATTTTTATCATCTTCGAGCATCTCGAAAGACGGATTTCGAGGTGCTCGAAGAATTTAATTTAACGTCTCGAGAAAATCAATGTCTATTGTTATTACGAGCGTCCTTTTTCTTCTGCCTCTCCCACACTTTCATCGTTACGTGCTGATGGTCTTTCTCTCGTAAATAGGCTGCTTTATCATCAACAAATGCAGCTTCTTTTTTTAATGTAAGGTAGCTTTCCCATCGTTCAAGGGCAATACCACCGTTCTCGATCTCCATTCTTATGATGCAACCAGGCTCATTTTCGTGCCTACAGTCCGAAAATTTGCATCGTCCTAAAAAACTCTTAACATCCGAAAAGCTCTCATCCAAACCTTCGGAAACATTCCACATTCCAAGCTCGCGCATACCAGGCGTATCAATAACCATTACGCCGCTCTCCAATCTAACTAGTTGACGATGCGTGGTGGTGTGTCTTCCTTTACTATCATTCTCTCTAATTTCTTGGACAGACATCACCACTTTACCGGCCAAAGCGTTGACAAGACTGGACTTACCCACACCTGATGAACCGAGGAAAACAACGGTCTTACCTTTCTTTAGATAGTCAGCAAGTCCTTCTAAGCCGTAACCTGTTTTAGCGCTGATAGCGTGGACATCTACGCCAATAGCAACTTGTTTTACTAAAGCAAGAGTCGCAGAATAGTCTTCGATTAAATCTGTTTTCGTCAATACTACAACCGGTAATGCCCCGGACTGCCATGATAGAGCTAAATAGCGTTCTAATCGCTTTCGATTCATATCGTGGTTAAGGGATTGCATGATGAATACAAAATCAAAATTAGCAGCAACCGTCTGATCTTTAATTGTTTTGGCATACGCAATTCCATGACCTGAAGAATCATTTCTCGCAAATTTGGATTTGCGCTTTAGCGTTTTTATAATAAGGCTTTCCCCTTTTGTGTTGTATTGAATTTCGACAAAGTCGCCAGTAGTGGGGAATTCCTCGGTACAATTGTTGAAGTAGACACCGGCTTTCAATTTTGCGGAGCATTCGCCATATTCGGTAAAAAGACTATAATGCCCTTTATGTACAGCTATAACTCTTGCGTAGGTTCCCTCTGCGTCTGTTGAATACATTTGCGGCAAAAAGCCGTAGTCTGTTAGATTCATGATTCCTCCTAAACTATTTTGTTTGTAATTATATAAAAAGAAATCAATCGGAATTACAAGATTGTCAGGTCCATTTGAACAAAACAACGATCACCACTGTATATAATGCATGAAAAGTCTGTTTTGCTAGACATTAGGTCGTCAAACTCCAAGGATGATGCTTAAACGATACCTTACTTCATAATATCATGCATTGCTGAAATTAAATACATTATATCCCATTTTTTTATATCGCCCACCGTTCAATTTGAATTAAACCAATCCAAATCGTCATATGACCCATTCAATCCCTAGTAGGTTAACAAGGCAGCAATGCCCCCTCATTGATTTTCTTGCAGCAGTATCGGGCAAGCACCCTCCTGAGATCCGTGAAGTCACGAGGGGCAAGAGCGAAACGAACTTGGCAAAATTAGCTCGACAGGTTTAGATTTTGAATCGAAAGCGCTTACGCAAAGTGAATCGTTTAAATCAAGAAATACATTCACGAGGTTCCACGTGTCATCTTTCATCACAATTAAGCATAAAATATCCATATTCTTCCTCAGTGTAGAAACGCTGCGCCACATCAAGATTTATAGATGCAATATTCTTGATATCAATGCCGACTGGCTTCTGATCGAAAGCACAGACCACCCAATCCCCTGCATGAGAATAAGTAAATTCTAGCCCCCAACACTTCTGCATACTTGCAATAACAGATCGGCAGTATCCCGCTCTCTCTCAGTAATTTCCATCAGCAATGAATTCAACTCTAAGTAATCGCTATGTTTCAATCCCGGAGCTTTTTTTTGCTTCTCAAGGAGATAATAGCTTTTATTTTTGAATAGTCTCCACATCTCGTAAAGAGCCGAATAACCATGCTTGATCTGCGCCATATCGAGACAGTAGCTTTCTTGAATAATCTGTGCAATCTTTTGATTGCGCATATGCACCTGACAATAGGAAAGTGCCCGATTACTAAATAAATGACCGACTTTTAAGTTCGAGAACAAGTAATTAAACTCTTTCGTATAGGTCAATAATGCATCCATTCCACTGTCGTAGAATAAATCATACTCCTTGTTATACACCTGACCTCCGGCTAGATGCCTTTCTAATGACTCTGCCAGCTTAGGCAGCTGTAGTCTCTGAGTAAATTCTTTAGCAGTGTCCTTCACTTTACAAATTCCTAGCCTTATCTTTTTTCCCTCGTTCAATAAAAACTTGCAAGATGCATCGATGGAACCGTACGGTATACGAAAATAGTCAATCCTCCCCATTACCATACAATCCTCTAATGCTTTATAACACTGATTTTCGTAATCATATCCGTAAATAAAAGTAGGATGGTATAGATGGGACTTATTCGCGTTTAATCCGCTCGGATAAAAATAGCGGTCCACCGATACAAAGACAAAACAGTCTTCTCCAAGTGCTGATTTGATGCATCCGTGCACGTCATCATCTAGACTGTCAAACTCTTCTTCTCTGGTGTCAATTAATTCTCCCAACAGTTCTAAAGAATATTCGATCTTGGGGTAGTATAAGCCTTCAGCTAATAGTTCCCCTTGAATATCTTCAGAACTATAGGATTGCTGATACACCTTCTTCAAGTACATCGAGTCCATGTAACAGGATAAATCGGCATAAGACTCATTTTCGTTGATAAGCATTGCTACTAAATTATTGGATACACAATCCAACCACATGTCATTGTAGGGTCTAATTTTTTCGCAATTGTTTGTCATATTCTTCCTCCAATTGAAGGAAAGTGGCTTAATCGGTGAATCTGCAGCCGCTTCCGCACAAGTTGAAGTGCGTCTATAATCCCTATTTCTGGAGTATATAGACGCACAACAGGTATCCTAGAGCTTCTCCTCAATATAGCTTATTAATTTTTGAAAATTTTCAAAATTATTCATATCCAAATCTTCATCTTCAAATTCAATGTTAAACTCGGATTCTATAGCAACGACTACTTTTACAAAATTGATTGAGTTTAAAACAGTAACATTAAGATTTTCTTCCAATCCCAGCGCGGAAGCCGCCTCTTTGTTCTCTGTTATTTCACCTATGATACACCTTAGTTTCAACTCGATATCACTCATACATTACCTCCTTATTCTGTGCTTCCATGATCGAGTCCATATACTTGTATAAACTTTCATAATACTTGTATTCTAACACCGTTATTTTTTCAAGACTTTGATTGATTTTATCGAAAGAGCTCTTCTTGTATTGCATTGTTATTTTGTACTTCTCCAGCAGCAATCTTATCTGAAGCCACTCGGCGATAAGAACTTCAAGCTGAGAGGTTAACTGTGTTGCTCCTTCAAAGAATCTGTCGAATTTATAGATTTCCGATTTCTTTGAATTGATAATATTGTTGATGCCGAAAGGAATCCTATCGAAATTAGTGCTTTTTACCGACAATTCCTCTTTTGACACTTCTGCAAAGGCTGAATTGAAATTCTGTAATTTTAACAGACCCTTATATATCATCTCTCTGGACGATACAAGATTAGCCATATACATCTCTCTGGCTAATGAAGCTGTTCCAACTTTTCTCTCTTCGCTTGCAAAGAATTCATAGTAGTTATGTTCACCACTTGCCCCAAAATACTTGTTAAATCCATTATAGCAATCTTCTAACACATTAAAATCAATTTCCTGTTTTCTATATGCGAGACTATTAATATCGTCATGCTCGATTACCTGGAATACTCTCTTATTCAGGTCATAACCGTATATTAGGAGAGTATGCGGCCAATGATTTTTATTATACAAATCTGGCCTAATCGTCTCGAAGAAGCAATCAACCGGAATAATTACGGGTCTTCCTTCGGATAAAGATTGAATCACTTTATAGCCAACATGATGGGTACAGTTTGAAGCCACCACCGATAAACCGGCCATCTGTTGTATTTCATTAAAATCCCGAACGGACGCAAACTCGACATCCAAGTCAGTGTTCCCTAGCTCGCCTGTTTTGTATGACACGACGTCATTGGCCAAGAATAAATCTATATTTCCCTTAAAGTGATTAACGACTGGGAAATAGGCATTATAAAAACACTCTTTATAGAAGATGCTTGTAAATGGCTCGATACTCGCTAACTCGACTACTGGTTCAGAGTTGCTATTGGTCTCTGACTGCGTTTCAAGTGCTGGTTGTGACGCTGAGCGGTGATCTTCTATCTCTTGGAGGATGTTTAGATGCTCACTCAACTCCTCAATTGTTCTGTACTTGAAGCAGTCCATTATGGTTGTTTCCAAGTTGTACTCCTTTAATTGAAGCAATACTTGGACAAGTTTAATTGAATTTCCTCCCATTGCGAAGAAATTATCCTTTATTCCTATTTTCTTGACATCCAGGACATTGCTCCATATTTGGGCGAGGATCTTCTCATTGTCCGTCACAGGTTCGACGTACTCACTTTCCAACGCGGGCCTTCCCGTTATTTCATACGCCGTTAGTGCTTTGCGGTCTACTTTGCCATTTGGGGTTAAAGGAAGTTTGGTTAAGCTTATGAATTGAGAAGGAAGCATATAGTCTGGAAGTTTCTCAGCCAATCTCCCCCGCAACGTTTCAACTGTCAGCTTCTCCTTTGCTTCATAGTAGCAGACCAACCTGTTCACTTCTTCGTCTTTTATTACCACGACGGCACATTGCTGTATCTCTTGACTTTCGGCCAGAACATTTTCAATTTCACCTAATTCGATTCTGTAACCTCTGACCTTCACTTGATTATCCTTGCGTCCTAGATAATGAATGGCCCCGCTACCTGTGTATTTCCCGAGATCGCCGGTTCTGTACAAATTACCGTATTGGGGGTGAAGGGAGAAGTTTTCTCTTGTCTTCTCTTCGTTATTCAAGTATCCACGTGTGACGTTATCCCCATGAATACAAATTTCCCCAGGGATTCCAACACCACATAGTTTCCCTGCATCATCTAGAATATACACTTTATTATTTCGTATTGGTTTACCAATTGGCAAAACGGAGTTATCCACCAGGTCTTGCTCGCCAACAAGGTGACTGGTCACCCAAATTGTGGCTTCTGTAGGGCCATATACATTAGTAATTTGAACATCTTCGAAGACTGTTCTTATCCTGCGAGCTAGATCTTTGCTCCACGCTTCCCCACCCAGCATGATATGCCTCAAGGTTCCAATCTCGAAGGCTTCCATATGCTCGCCATCGAATTCAGTCAAGTACTGGATCATTAATGATGGTACCGAGTGCCATACGGTAATCAGGTTATTCCGGCAGTAATCCCTGAATGCAGGTGGATCATATAGTAGCTCCCTGCTCATAATATGCATCTCAGCTCCAGACAGCAGGGATCCGAATATTTCCAGCACCGAAATATCAAAACTGATTGCAGTTATTAGCATCATTTTGTCTGTCTCATTAAGGGAGAAGTGCTGAATAGCCCAGTTGAGGAAGTTATTTACGTTTCCATGACTGACCATTACGCCCTTGGGTTTGCCGGTTGAACCGGAGGTATAAATAATATAAGCAAGGTTTGCTGGACTGATCCTAACCGAAAGTTCGTTTGCACTCTTTTCGGCAATTGCCGGAGAATCGATACGTATTTCTTTGTATGATCCGGCGTTGCCGCTTTCAGTCTCTTCACTAACCAGCAAGACATCTGCTCTGGCATGGCCAAGAATATACTCTATTCGGTCTCTTGGAGCATCAACATCGATCGGAAGGTAGGTCCCACCGCTCTTTAGTACACCTAGAATGGCGATAACCATCTCAAGACTTCGCTCCACCATGATCCCTATAACCTTATCCGGACCGACTCCATTCTCCGCCAAGTAATGTGCCAGCTTATTGGCACGTTCATTTAACTGGAAGTATGTCAGCCTCTTGTCTGCAAAGACAAGCGCCGTGCTATTCGCACGCTTATCAACCTGTTCCATAAATCGATCAATGATGGTTTGTTCTTCGTTATAAACCGCTCCTGTATTGTTAATGACATCCTCTATCCAAGCTGTTTCCTCTTCAGTGGTAAACGTGGAGTTCGCCGGAATCTGACCAATGTTCAACGAAAACTCATTTAAACCACGCATGAAATGCCCGCCTAATCGTTGGACCGTTATGTCTTCGAACAGCTCCATGCAGTAACTTATTTGTAGCAGCAGCTTATTTCCCGCATTTTCGCAAACAAGAACGATTTCCGGATTTCCAGGACAAGGCTCACCGCTTAAGATCAGCTTGTTCTCCACATCATTCCTCTGATCCTCAGCATATACAAAAACAACATCGAATAAGGACCGTTTGCTATGCCCCTGTGCAACAATTCCCTCTAATCTCTCGAAAGAAACATCTCCGTTGAAGCGGGCTCTGCCAAGATGTAGCTTCACTTCCCGCAAAGTATCGGAAAAGCTGCTATGACTGTCCAAATTCATTCTGAGTGGTAGAATATTGGCAGAAATCTCATTTAAAAGAGTTCCTACGATGAGTTCCTCCTCTTTGCCGTATTGGGAAAGGACTACCACATATACAGCCAGCAAAAATTGCGATAATGGAATGTTCTCCTGCATACACATCGTCTTCACTTGAAGCAGAAGCCTCTCACCAACTTCCAAGCGCACGGTATTCCAGTTATACTCACGGCTAGTCGGATAATGATGATCGTAGGGCAAATGAAGGGCAGGCCATTCGCCGGCTAATAAGTTCATCCAGTACTTCTCTTGGCTCCGATGCTTAAAGCTTTCATCTGGAACTGCCTTCTCAAGTAAAAGGAATACATCCGCCAGCGAGATTGCAGCCTTTTCCTTGACATTCTTCTCTGACTCTTTAGCCATTATTACATCTGTTACAATCTTAACGATACCTTCAAATAATTCACTGAACTTTTGAACCGTTTCCTTACGGAACAAATCCGTATTGTATTCAAACCGACAATAAATACCGTCTACCTCATCTTTACAGTACAAGCTTAAATCAAATTGCGACGTGCCTTCATTGATAGGAGGAATGTTATCATAATATTGGAAGAATACAGAGAATATCGGATTCCTATTCGTCTCCCTCTCAGGGTTTAAGAACCCGATCAAATCAGCGAAAGGCATTCTTCCATTGCGTAAAGCCCCATGGTTTTTACTCTTCACTTCCTCCAACAGGTCAGCTAAGCCATTCAAGCCATCCCATTTTAACCTGATGCAGAGCGTATTCATAAATGCGCCGATTACTTTCTCATAGCTGGCATTATCCCTTCCTGCTACAGGGATGCCCACTATGATATCTTCATCTCCCGTTATCCTGTTCAGGAAGAGGAAGAACAATGATTGCATCAAAATATGGCCTGAATAATTTAAAGATGCGGAAAGCTGTTTTATTTTCTGCTTGAGCTCGTGATTCAGGAATAATGTATGCGTATCACCTTTATACGAAAAATGATCCGGCCTCTTATAGTCCAAGGGCAAATCGATAATAGGTAGCGTCCCTCCGAGTTCATTCTCCCAGTACTTTTTCTGATCGTGATAGTTTGCACTCCCCTTCCACTCTTCCATGGAAGCAATCCAGTCAATGTAGCGTGGAGCTCTTTCCGAAGTATCGACTGCCTTTCCTGCCGTTATATCCTGGTAAGTACTCATAAGCTCATTAATGAGCAAGGAGGAACTCCATCCATCACAGATTAGATGATGAATATTAAGATATAGATAATGCAATTGTTCCTTGAACCTGTATATTTTGGTAATTATCAGCGGCTGGGAGAAATCAAAGGGCTTATTATTCTCGGCATAGATCTCCTTCTCTGCTGCTTCGACATCGTAGTCACGATCAGTACAATCAACGACCTCAACAGATAAGCGGTAATCATCCAGAATAATTTGCTGGACTCCCTTATCCTTCTCCACAAATACCGTTCTAAACACGCTATGTCTTTGAATAATCGTATTGATGGTCTTCTCAATAAAGATCGGCTCAATAGGAAAATCTAGCTTTATGGTCATAGGCAAATTATAGATCGTAATATCTGGCAATAGCTTCTGAATGAACCAGATTCTAAGCTGGAACTCAGATAAGTTATACTCGCTGACGATTTGGTCATTTTCCTCCTCCCTCTCGCCATCTTGAGGCGTAACAGCGAAAGAATCCAAATATCCTGAAAGTTCTGAAATGGTTGGGTAATCAAAGATGTGAACAATATCTAGTTTAGCGTTCAATGCTTTGTTGATCTCATTGGTGATCTGAATGCTATGAATGGAGTCTCCTCCCAAGTGATGGAAATCTGCCGTAACATCCAGCTCCGTAAAACCAAGGACACTTCCCCAAATCTCTCCAACAAGCTGCTCTGTTGAGGTGAAAACATTTTTCCCTGTCAGACTGAGGGCAGTTACCTCTTCATCCGCTATCAGTTCCACAGCTTGTTTTCTGTTAAATCGATTGGCCAGTTCCTTGTCCAAAGAATAGCCAAATTCAGTGAGCTGATTATGGTATTCATACGAATAATCCAGCTCGCAAACGATAGCATTCTGGATGTTGGAGTTCAGCACCTTTGCAATTGCTTTTACGCCGTTTTCAGCGGAGATCGCTTTTAAAAATCCGAAGTTTAATCCTTCATTCGTTTTGCCGTTAGCATGGAAAGCCATACCCGTATCTTCCCAGGCAGGCCATAATATATTTTTTACATTCCGGCCCTCAAGACCTGCCTGATCGGCATAGGAATTCAGGAATGCGTTGGCAGCTACATAATCCATCTGCCCCGGCGGAAGAAGAATAGTGGTCAACGAAGAAAACAATAAAATAAAATCCAGCTGCCATCCTCGTGTTATCCGGTCAATGTTATATGTACCCAGCACCTTCGGAGCGATGGTCTCCAAAAAGTCATCTATACTTTTATTAGAGAGTAATTTATCTCCCGGCACACCTGCACAATGGAATATGCCATCCAATGTACCATACTTTTCTTTTATGGAAAAAAGGCAGCTTTCCATTTGCTCGAAATCGGAAACATCAACACTGTAATATTCGACACGATTCCCCTCAGACCGAAGCTGATTTATAAATTCGATATACTTTTTGGTTTTTATCGTCAATTCCGACTCATCAAGTATGGTTCGTCCGATAATGATGAGCGTAGCATCGCTTCCCTTGGCCAGATGCCTTAAAATTTCTTTGCCAATTCCCCCCATACCTCCGGTTACCAAATATATGCCATCATGTTTAAGGGATACCGCTTGGTCATTTCCATTCGGATTATCGAATGAATGGGTGACCTCAGGCACGAAAATATCGTTTTCTCGCATAGCTACCCGGAGGTTATTCCCGCCGAAAATTTGATGAATAATTTGTTCAACTTGGACTGATTGATCAATATCTATAGAGCGGCACGAGATGCTGTTATGCTCTGCTGCTATTACCCCTGCTACAGCCTGATATGCACCATTCAAGGGATAGACCCGATTCTCTTCACCAGTAACGCAGGAGGCGTTGTTTGTAAGAAGAACGATTTCCGTCTGCCACTCGATTCTGGCGTGAATCAGACACTGTACGAGGCGGCAAAGGCTGATTAATCCCTGATCCAGATCATCCTTAAAAGATTGGGTATCATCGCTAAATCCTGCACCCCTATCAAGCTTTAAGGAGGACATATGCACAATTTTTGTAATCCTCCCGTCTTTGATATGTTCGATGAGCCGGTTATAATCCGCTAAGGAATCGTTGACTATGAACAGTGGATCCTCGCTTCCCAAGGGAGACTCATCACCTATAATCGCCTCTGTTACTACGACACCGGTATCTTTGCATGCTTTCACCAGACTGACGGAATAAGAGTCATGCCCTCTTATGAACAAAATTCTATCTGTAGATGGTTCCCGTTCAGCAGCGGCTGACAATTCAGCAGGTATCCAGCGGGTACGATAAAAGAATTTCTTGAAAAACCCTGCATCCTGAACACCCATGTTTTCGGATCGCAGCTTCTTAATCGCATAACGATGCAGGAAAGCAAATACTTCCCCTGTATCATTCAAAAGAGCAACATCTACATAAATAATTTCATCGGAGCTTCCATCTCGGTCTACTTTTGTAACATAGCTTGATATAGAAGAACTCATTTCACCATAAATATGGAACTCTTTAATTGAAAAAGGCACATAGATATCATTACCGAGAATTCCCACAACATAGTTCATTGCAATGTCCATTAGCGATGGGTGCAGGTTATACGATTGCACTTCACCTTCGAATTCGGGCAGTATTGTGATGTCAGCCAGCAATTCTTCCTTGCCCTCATATACCGTTCCATTAACATGCCAACGGGGTCCGAGAACCAAATCTCCATCCGTCTTCGTATGTTCAAGACTGTAAGAGGAAAGCGCTCCCTTCCTACTGGAATGAAGCGGTAGCTCCCGGAATCTCTCGTTTGATTCGAATTCGGCAGCACTTTTCATGCTTTTCACAAGCATCCCCTTCATATGAAGCGTAAAATCAGGGCTATCGGAGTCCTCCTTGCTAATTATTTGTAGTTCCAGGTTCTCCCTTGATTTTGTAACAATGATATAAAGATCCAAGGTTTCATGTTCGTCCAGTGTTACCGTTTGCAGGAATAACAAGTCTCTGAAGTGAAAATTACTCTTGCCCAACTGGGAGACGCCGACAAATGTCGCCATATCAATCAATGTAGTCCCCGGCAATACATAACGATCATAAATCTTGTGCTCTGCAAGCGGCCAGTGAGTAGGGATGCTTAATCTCGTTTTATATATGGCCTGATCATGAGTATTAATTAACAACTCATCTACCAATGGATACAGGCGATCCCGTATTTCCTTCTGCTTTTTGTAGCCTCTCGTATCAATCCAGACTCTCTTCTTCTCAAAAGCATACCCCGGAAGGTGCACCTTCTGTGTCTTTTCGGGATAAAGTTTTCTCCATGGTATGGCATCCCCTTGGATATATCGTTTACTAATCGTCTCGTAGTGCACCGTGTAATCTGCTGCCCCATTCTTAAGCATATCTGCCAGCTGCTCGTTACGCTCAGAGAGCATAGCGTCTTTTTTATGCTCCTTTGGCTTTTCAGGACATATACCGTAGAAAATGTTAAGTTCTTCGATCGTTACCGGATTGTCAGCAATCTTAGCCAACTTCTCGCGGAGTTCGGCAATGCTTGACACGATCATAATCGTTCTGCAAGCAAAATGAGGACGGCACACGTTAGCCGTATAACAGATTTGTTCGAGCGATTGGTTAGAATCGCCTTCCAGAAAATTGATATAAGATCTGGCTAACGCTTTCAATGATTTCTCGGTTTTTGCCGTCAAGGTAAACAATTCCATACCTTCGGTGTTGGCTTCTGTTTCGTAAGAGTGTCTGAACTCCTCTACAACAAGATGGGCATTGGTTCCACTGAACCCGAAGGAACTTACCCCCGCCCTGAGTGGATATGCCGCTTCCCATTTTTTCAGTTGATTATTGATATAGATCGGAGAGCCATCCCATTTCACCTGTGGATTAGGGGTTTCGAAATGAATGGATGCCGGTATTTGCCTGCGCTGAAGCGCCGTGACGACCTTGATTAGGGACGCGATTCCGGAAGCCCCTTTCGTATGTCCAATATTGCTCTTCACCGAACCTACTCCACAAAAGCCCGTTTTATCCGTGTACTTGCGGAAGGCAGCAATAATGCCTTCCAGTTCAATTGAGTCACCGATGACCGTACCCGTGCCGTGTGCTTCGATATAAGAGATGGTTTCGGGGTTAATCCCAGCATCCTCCCAAGCCTTCTGATAGAGCATAACCTGTGCGTCAGGGTTTGGGGCAGTTAATCCAGATGAGGCACCGTCGCTATTGATGGCACCTGAACGGATAACGCCATAAATCGTATCCTTATTACGAATTGCATCATCAAGCCTCTTGAGGACGACAAAACAGACCCCTTCACTAAATATAGTCCCGCCCGCTGCTTGGTCAAACGCCCTTACCTCATTGCTCATCGACTCGATCTCAAGAATCGAATTCTCTTTGAGGGGAGTAATCATGATATTGCATCCTCCTGCAAGGGCGACGGAGCAATCATCATTATTCAAAGCCTTGCATGCCTCAACGACAGCTACCAGTCCTGACGAACAAGAAGTATCGATGACGAGGGCAGGGCCATGGAGGCCGAGGGCATAAGAGATTCTCCCTGCGATAAGACTCGTTAATGAGCCGGTTATGCTCAAAATGTCCGTTAGCCCCACAGCCTCTACCATTTGGGAGTATTGAAGGATGTCTGTGCTATCCAGTCCAACATAAACGCCGACTGATTTATTCGTACTTTCTGCCTCGAGGACATTCCCATCCTCCAGAGCTCTATAAGCTGATTCCAGAACCAAACGCTGGCTTGGCTCCATAAGAACGGATTCTCTGGGCGAGATACGGAAAAATTCTCCGTCAAACTTATCTATCTCTTGTAAAAAGCCTCCCCTGGAATAAAGGTCTTCCGGTTTCTTCAGCATATCATCGGATACAAAAGGTTCGATATCCTTGCGCCTGCTATCAGGAAAATGAGCTATACTATCCTTACCTTCTGTAAGGTTTTTCCAATACTCCACAACATTTTCTGCATCAGGTAGCCTGCAGTCCATTCCTACAATAGCGATAGCTTGTTCTGGATTCTGCTTTTTTTGCCCGGAAAGCTTCTCCATTATCGTTCGAGCTGTTTTTTCTTCAATTTTATTATCTTTGAATTGGGACAAGATGTATGTGATTAAATCTTTAGTTTCATTCATCGTCTGTCTCTCCCTTGAGCAAATAGTTGACTGCCTCTTCAATAGAAATATCATCGTTTTTAACTTTCTTCATAAAGTCGGTAATCCCGTTCTCATTCGGTTCACTGATTTTGTCCTTTTTCGCCAGTGAAATCGTAAGCTCGTTGAAGATATAGTCAGCCATTGCATGTAAGGTCGGGTATATATAAAACTTGCTGATCGAGAAGATCCCTGGAAAAACACGATCTATTTCATTGAGCAGCTGAAGAATCAAAACTGAATCGATACCTAAATCGTCCAGTGTCGCATTGGGATCGATCTCATCAACTTCCGCTATAAGAGTGAACAAACCTTCTAACTTTTGCACAACAAATTCATAGCTGATATCTTCCGCAGATCGTGGTTTGCCCTGTCCCGACTCTCGGGCAGAAGGTTTCGTTGTACAGGTTATAAGCTTGTTGACATCATTCATAGAGACAACAACCCGCGGGTTATCAAGGCTCCTTAGGATGTAATCCAGACATTCCGCAGCCTGCTGTTGAGTGAGACCTTGACCTGACCCCATAGAATCTGCTGTCATTCCTACATTGTGCCACGCATCCCAGTTAATAGAGACAACACGTGTTCCGCGCTGGGTGTTATATAGAGCATAGTTGTCAAGAAAATGATTTGCTCCGCAATAATCGACCTGACCGTTACCGCCTTTTAACGCGATCATGGAGGAAAACAAAATAATAAAATCCGGATGATATGGTTTGACAATGGAATCCAGTAGAAGGGTCCCTTCCAGCTTTGGCCCCATGACCGCTTGTAGTTCCTCCATTGTCTTATTCAGAATTAGACCTTTACCCGGCAATCCCGCAAGATGAAAAACTCCCCTTATCTCTCCCATTGTGGAACGTATATCTCGAAACACCTGTTCCAGAGCTTCGGCATCTGTAACATCTGCTTGGAATAGCTTCAATTCTGCAGCCCTTGTCCGCAACTCATCTATTCGTTGTCCCCCTGCGGGGTTTCGAGATATGACAGCTATTTTGGGATTAATGCGATTGATTAAATACTCAATCACTTCCAGTCCCAGCCCTCCGGTTCCACCGGTAATCACATAGACCCCATCCGGTTCTATAGCTAGAGGTTCTTTAGCTACTTCGGTGAAGTCATCGATCTTTTCATAAGACCTCCTCCAAAAATACCCCCTCCGATAGACAAGCAATTCCCCTCCTCGCGCTTGAAGGACCTTATTGATGATTTTCCGGAAGAACTCTGCCGAACCATCGTACTCGTTAGAATCCACATCAACAGCAAGACAACTAATCTTTGGGAATTCCTGAGGGACAACGGTACACGCACCTTGGAAAACGGAAGCAAAAAAGTTATCCGCTTTCTCACCTAGTACAGAGTAAACATTATTAGATAAAATAAGAATTTTGACCTCTTGATTAAAAACCGCTTCGAATGCGCAGGTCATACGCAACAAGGCATAGAAGTCAGCCTTCAGCCGTGTAAACAGTGATGCGTTCATACCCGACGGCTCCGATACAAGAGAATACACGATATAATCCGGACTTACGCCCGTATTCTTTAGGCGAGTAAAGGTGTTCTGCCAGTCTTGCTCCTCTTCAGCGTTATCCATGGAAATGACCGTATGTCCCGCCTTGCGGACCTCCTGCTTAATTGCTTCGGTCCAGCGTTCCTCATTCATTAGAAACAGCCAGCACTTGTCGGGCGTAGTCGGTGTTGCTGCTTTCTCCCTCACCTGCTGCCAGGATGGAGCGTACAGGAAATCTTCAGTTGATGGAGCTTCTGGCCTCCCTTGGAAGACTTCGTCATGCAAGTCCAACCAGCATTTTGCTTTCTCAAAAGGATAGGCCGGGAGAGAAACGAAGCGGGCAGGGTGACTTTGGGAATAGGCATCAAACCCAGAGGCGAGCCGGTTAACCCAGAGTTTACCTATCAGGGGCAATAGAGAGATTCGATGATCGATCAGTTCTATTGCGTCAATGATCTTAATCTCATCGCCATTAACATCTTTCAGCTTTTCCTTCTTCATACCGATTCGGATAAGCAAAGTCTCTTCGGAAGATGTGCCAGTATGGCAATAGTTTTTTGCAAAATCCTCCTCTGAGGTCCCATCAGCATCTTCCTGCAGCCAATAATCTATATTTAACAAACTTGTGGAGCTGTTCCTACTACCCCCGTCACGCCCCAGTATGAGCCGCCCATGAGTGGAAGAGAGCTTACAGGACGCAAGGGCCGACGAGTCTATGACTTTCCCCCGAACAAGCAGAAGCAACAGCCCATCCTTCCAGCTCATAATACCTGCCGAACAAGCAGCGGCTAATTCACCGCTGTTTATTCCCGCAATAAATTCCGGTTTAACGGAAAAGTCCTCCAACAACCTAGCTACGGCAGCTTGAAGAATAAAGGAGGCTACGGCATCTGCTACCTCAATGGACATATTCCTATGATCCGGTTGGCTCACATCAAACCCTGTCATCCGTCTAGCCTCATTGAGCAGAGGCTCCATCAGTTTCTTCAGATATGCATCTGATCCAAGCAGATCTTTCAGGTGCTCGCAGGCACCATCCATCATCCCGGCAAATAAAACTCCTCCGGTTGCATACTGAAATTCTCCGTCTCCATCGACGTGAAGCTCTGTCTGTACGTCATCTGCGGATAGTTTTATTGTCATTGCCCGATCTACAACCATGAACTTTCTGTATGGAAAGAAGACTCTCCCTCGTTGCAACGAATTTTCAATATCTCTAATATTGTTCTCCCCGCGACTACTGACGAGACCATACATGTTCTGTTCAACGCGTTCTAAGGCTGCCTTCGATTTGCCTGAGTAAGGTAGCAGGTACAATTTGGGGGGCGAATCCTCCCCCTTGGATGTCTCTGCTTCTTCCAAAATGACATGGGCATTAGTACCCCCTACCCCGAAAGAGCTGACCCCAGCCCGCATCACCTTGTTTTGCTTTGAAAGGTCAGTCAACTTGTCCACGATGTAGAATGGACTATGTTGTAGCTCCAGCAATGGATTAGCTTCTTTAAAGTGAAGGGTTGGAGGTATTACTTTGTTCTTAACAGCGAGTACTGTTTTAATAAGTCCAGCAATCCCCGATGCTTTGTTCAAGTGCCCCAAATTCGTCTTAACCGAACCCAGACCGCATCTTTCACCTTTCCCGGGATACCCCGAGAAAACATCTTTCAGAGCACTCACTTCAATTGAATCTCCTAATCTTGTCGCGGTTCCATGGCATTCAATATAAGACAGATCGTGTGGAGTGATACCCGCCATAAGAATCGCCTCTTCGATAACGTCTCGCTGTCCGCTGAAGCCAGGAGCCGCCAATCCTACTTTATCTGCACCGTCATTGTTAACGGCTGTCCCGATAATTGAAGCATAGATTTGATTGCCGTCATCCCTGGCGTCCTCCAGGCGCTTTAAGACCACGATACCCAATCCATTGCCGAAGATCGTCCCTTCCGCATCTTTATCAAAAGTACGGCAATGGCCATCCGGAGATTTGATTCCTCCCGGCTGATATAAGTAGCCCTTTTTCTCAAGATCATTGATCGTTACTCCTCCGGCAAGGGCAATATCACACTCCCCGTTCAGTAGGCTTTGAACAGCCATATGAACAGCTACCAGTGAGGATGAACACGCCGTCTGAATATTCATACTGGGGCCGCGCAAATCCATTTTGTACGAGACCCTTGTTGCTAAATAATCCTTCTCATTGCCTAATTCTACATTAAGGTCTCCCACCAACTCTGCAACTTCAGGATTGGTAAGGACATGAAACAGATAGGAATTCATGTGGCTTCCCGCGAACACACCGATCCTGTCGGCAGCACCGGGTTTAATGCAAGCATCCTCCAGCGCATGCCAGGAGCATTCAAGAAACAGCCTGTGCTGGGGGTCGATAACACTGGCCTCTTTTAATGTGTAGTTAAAAAATTCGTTATCAAAACATTCAATTCCATCGATGAAAGATCCGGCTGCAACATAAGCCGGATCTTTCATCAAACCAGTTTCTACGTTCCCTTGTTTCAGCTCCTGCTGGGTGAGGAACGAAATAGATTCTTTGCCGTTTATAAGATTATTCCAGTACTCCTCGACATTGTCAGCGCCCGGAAATCGGCAAGCCATACCGATGATTGCTATTTTTGAAGAAACGTTTGTCTCGGCCACTTCAATCCTCCTATATTCGATTTCTCGTTAAATTTTTTCTGAATTCTGCTCTGGCTTTAGCGCTATCCCGGTTTTTATTGGCAATATCTTTCTGTTCGGTCATATCGCTGTCAAAGTCCAGGTTTTCCGTCAGGGATTCAATTGTCGGGAATCTAAACAGTTCGATTACGGGAAAATCCATATTGAATTGCTTCTTGATCTCTCGATGAATTTCGAGCAGCATCAAAGAATCTCCACCCACTTCGAAGAAATTGTTGGTAATGCCAACCTTCTCTAAGTTCAATTTGTTCTTCCAGATTGCCAGGAGCTTCTTCTGTGCAGCTGTAGAAGGGTTCATATAGCTGATTTCGTTTTCCAAGATAAGTGACGGCTTAGGCAACGCTCCTCTATTAATTTTACCGTTAGAGGTTAATGGGAATACATCCATAAAGAAGAACATTCCAGGTACCATATAATGGGGAAGCATGGATGCCAAATATGCTTTCAGCTCCGATATGGAGGGAGCTGCCTCCTGCCGCAGAATGACATAGGCCACCAGTTTCTTCTCTTCGTTTCTTTCTCCATGAGGCATCACGATCGCATCCTGGACATCATCGTGGTTTAATAGATTAAGCTCAATTTCGCCTAACTCAATCCTAAAACCCTGGATTTTCACCTGAAAATCCAGGCGGCCCATAATCTCAATATTGCCATCCGGCAAATATTGCCCGATATCGCCAGTCTTATATAACCGCTCCCCTGTCACCGGGTGTACAACAAAGTGTGCCTTGGTCTTCTCGGAGTCTTTCCAATAGCCCTTTGCGAGACCATCTCCTCCGATACAGATTTCTCCCGGGTTCAGAATATTACCCCTGCTAAGATTACTGTCCAATATATATACAGTCTGATTGGGCAAAGCCGTGCCGTACGGAATGCTCCTCCACTGAGGATCAATCTCAGTGATCGGATAATAAATGGACCAGATGGAAGCTTCCGTCGCCCCACCAAGGCTAATGATCTCAATCTCCTTGTTAATGGTACGTATTTCCCTAAGCATTGAAATAGGAATCCAGTCACCGCTTAATAACACAAGCCTTAGACCAAAATCAAGGGACTGCTGGTTTTCCTTCATATAAGTTACAAACATCTTCAGATACGCGGGCACGGAATTCCAGACCGTAATTTGCTCCTGTTTCATTACTTGATATAGTAAAGCAGGGTCTTTAAGCACAGTTTTATCCGGTATAACAAGAGTTCCTCCGGCTGCAAGGGTTCCGAATATATCGTAAACAGATAAATCAAAATCCAGAGACGAGAGGGCAATAACACGATCACGCTCTGTCACGCTATACAATGAATTAATGGCGAGAATCGTATTTCGTGCACCACTATGAGAGATCATAACCCCCTTCGGGTTTCCGGTTGAACCGGAAGTAAAGATCACATAAGCGAGCTCGTCCCCAGTCAGCATGATATCTGGCAATCGCTCGCTTCCTGGGTCACCGGTAAGCAATTCCTTGTTTATGACCATGTTGTCCCTTTCACCAGCAAACTCTTTTTGGCTCAGGACAATTCTAACCTCACCGGATTCCAGAATATAATCGATCCTGTCCCGGGGCAGCTCTGCGTCTATAGGCAGGTAGGCGCCTCCCGCTTTTAAGATTCCCAATACACTGACTACCTGTTCCCACCCTTTGGTCATTAAAACAGCGACAAGTGAATTTGGGACAACTCCCTTCCGTCTTAACTCCGTTGCCAGAACCTCGGACATGCTGTCCAGCTCCTTGTAAGTGAACTCCTTATCTCCGGCAGTAAGAGCGATGGCGTCACCGTTTTTCTGCACCTGTTCTAAGTATGGAGTATGGAGCAGCGATTCCTTGTACTTCGTTCTCTTCTTCCAGATTGAGCTGTCGGAATACATCGGATCCGTATGGCTCGCCGATTCATGAGCTTGTACTGCTGTGATGTTCCCCCCTAGGATGGAATGCAAATAAAGCTCGCCTTCGCCAGCCTGGAGAAGCCTCAGCAAGTATTCCTGGTCAAGTCCGCCGATCTGACAAAAACCGATCTGCTGCGCCGGTCCATTCGTTTCAAGGAAATGACACAGCGCGCCAGCTTCAAAATAGGCATATTCCATAGCACGGTCCCCATAAAGCGGCAAACTCTCCGTTAAATCAACCGTCAAATAGATCCCAAAAGCTGCCCCTTTGAAGGTAGGCGAATTTACTTCATTATCGTAGAGCTTCTGCACTTGAGCGTCAGAAACCGTCTCCGAGGTTAAGGTCCACTGTCCTCCGATCGATTCAAATCGGTACACCCCCGGTTTTACACCTTCAATACGGTTTTCCTTTACGATAAAATAGAGCTTTAGAGCATGCAGATTGCAGTACGAAATATAAGGGAAGCTCTTGTCCTTATCCTTCGCCAGACATGTCAAATCCTCCAAAAGGCTTCTGAAGTTTGCTAAAAGTATTTTATCCTCCACAAAGTTCCTGTAGCTCCTGCGCGAGGAAATGGCAGACAAGGATGATTCATCCGCAGCTTCATCTTGAATTGCCAGGTCGATCTTCTTCTCCTGTTCCATGACTGCCCTGCCGACCTGTTTCTGTTTAAATTGATAACGCCGAATTGGATCGATAATTAGAGGAAATTGATTGCGATTATAGTCGATCACATTCAGTCGTCTCATTAAATCATTCGGGAAGTTACCCATAGGAGTATGATGCAATTCTCTTTCTCGGTGGTCACCGTTAGGAAGGCTTATTCCTAACACATTAAGAATTAATTGATGACTGTTTAGACCCAGCTGCTGTTCTATGTCTTTGATGTCCATTCCATAAAGGAGACTTAATTGCCAGCTTCTCTTATCAACTTCTGTCTTCATTCCTTGCGTGACGATACCTGCCTCGATGTTCATAAAGCCGTAGCTTTCTTCCCCGTACAGTGCTTGAATTTTACCAAAGGAGCCGACAAGCATAAGAGAAACATTCATGTCCTCAGGCATATCAACCCAAGTCCTCTCATTCACTCTATAAATTACGCTATTTTCTTTATCCAGATAGTACATACCTTCTGGCAATGACTCGATACCGCCCTTATTGACGGCAAGGTAAATATCTACCGGATAGAGGCCGCCCGCGGAGGCATACCGAAATTTGTTAGTTACATAATCATTTTGTACGGGTGCGAAATAGTTCAACAATGAAGAAAACTCATGAAACGGGAGAGCTTGGCATTGCCCGATCCCCTCTCTCTTGCGGAAATCCTCACTAACTGGCAGCCGCTCCCCATAAAATTCAGAATCCCCGAGCAGCCGTCTTGTTAGAGATTCCATTACCCACTCACGCCGTTTCTCTTCGGTCTGCAGCGCCTCCGCATCCTTGAGCCGTCGCAACATCTCGCCAATACCCCATGACTCTTCCGGAAGCTTCGACACGGCATTCTGCCATGTCATACCGCCTAGAGGTTCTTTGCTTCCAAGAACTGCTGGCTCAAGCGCCAACTTGTCAAGCAATCCGCAGAATGCTTGGAACATGTCCTTAATCATTCCGGCAGGAAATATTCCCTCCCTAACATCCCACGCGATATGGAGTTCTCCCCCAGATTCCGAGACCTGATGGTCTAGAGTAACTTGAGGGGTCTGAGATATTTCAAAGGTTTCCAATTCCTCTGAATGTTCGTCTTGCCAAGCCGGTATCTCTTTCAAGTCTGCATGTCTGCTTTCAACGCTTCCCGGATTATGCGGTTCCAATTCCATATCCTCCATCGAAAGCAGACTTGTGAACACTACCGGATACCTGGCTGCAGCTTGTGATTTCCTCAAACGAGTAATATCTCTTATTACTCTTATACCGCTATAAGCACTATTATCAATATCCTTCCATAGCTGCTCCTGAATACTATCGATCCGATCCGCTAAGATCTTCGGTTCCGTGTTATCGATCTCAAGCAAGATGAGCGAAGTAAAATCACCGATAATTTCGTTTACCTGAGGATGAATATTTGGATCACGCTGAAAAAAGGTGAGATTTAAGGCATACCGTTTATTTCTACTCCAGGCTAGGAGTGCCTCATTATAAACCGCCAGCAAGAGCGAGTTTTGGGTAAATCCATTATCCCTGCAGAGCTGTTTAAGCTTGTCCCAGGATTCTTTTTTAAGAATATGATTGTATCGGGTAAAAATAGGGCCTTCTGACGCTGATATCCTGTGCAGGGTTGGCAATTCCGGTCCCGGTGGAAAATCGGGGATTCTTACTTCCCAATAGGCTTTCTTCTCTTGGAATGAGACGAGATTCCTTTGTTCCTCCAGAGCAAGCACGTAATCTCTGAAATTCAGGCTTAATGGTTGCAGTTCCTCTTCTGGATTTACGTATAGTCTGTATAACTCGCTGTACAGAATACGTGTACTAGGTCCATCAAGTACAAGGCCATCGAAACTGAAATGTATTCTAGTTAATCTATCGCTAATTTTTGTTGCCCTGATTTCGAACAGAGGCCATTTTTGGCTGTCAAACACATGGTGAGACATTTCGTTTCGGATCTCTCGTATTTTTGTAACAATCTCGCTCGTGCTTTTTCCCCGCAGATCCAGCACAGGTATCGCATATACGGGTTTTGAAGGACATATGATTTGTTCTCCGCTGTCAAGCACAACCATTCTCAATGTGCTGTGACGTTTGATCATAGTGTTGAATGCCAGGCTAAAACGCTCATAATCAAAATCGACAAGATCATTCTCTTGGTAACCGTGAGCAGCGATATTCCCCAGCTCCAAGACATCAGATCGGCCGATCCAATAGGCAAATTGTACGTCAGTAAGAGGAAATGGCTTGTCCAGATTATTAGGATCAGGCCTGAATTCACTTACTGACTGATAATCTCCGCTTTTTTGGCCCAGCAGGGCTGCCAGCTTGTCGATACTTGAATGATCCATAAGTTCTCGGAGAGTTACTTCCTTTTTCAAAGTTTTTCTGATTACGTTCAACAAACTCAATGCTTTTAAGGAATCTCCCCCCAGCTCGAAGAAGCTGTCCTTAACGCCGATCGCATTAATTCCGAAGAAATTCTGCCAAATACTAACCAGTTGTTTCTCCGTCTCTCCTTGAGGCGCTTGATATTCCGAGCCTAACCGATTCCGAATATCCTCGCTGTAATCCATAACGGCAGGGACAGTCAGGTCAAGCTCGTGCAGATCGATCCAACGGGCCATACGTTCTTTCAGTCCTCCCACATTGGAGACGATCATGCGGTTTGGATTGCCTGCCGTTAAAATCTTATAAATTGTTGATACCGTTTTGGATGGCGGCAACTTGTCCCAGTCCACCGAAATCCATCGCGTTGCAGCATCAGAAGGCTTGCTTAACACTTTATGATTCATGTAAGCATTGGCAGCTGTGTAGGCGCAAAAGCCAAGCCCCCCCAAAATAGTTGATATCGATGACATAACCAAGCAGAAATCCGGTTCCCTGTTTTCCAGCAATTTCTCCAGATTTATTAGCCCATATACTTTAGCCTGGAACTGCTCTTCAACATTGGACTCATCAGACTCTAATACTGTTCGGAATAATTTCTCATCAACAATTCCCGCACAATGGATGATTCCGTCGATCTTGCCAAACTTATTTTCCCCGAGCCTGAATACTTCCTCAAGCTGCTCATAATCCCCCACATCGCCTTGCAAATACATTGCCTCGGCTCCTGCTGCACTGAGTCTTTGCAACGCGTGTAAGATGGAATCTCCCTTTTCCCCTCCCTCAAGTCCAGGGACCGACAAACGGCGGCCCGTTAAAATTAATTTAGCCTTATAATCACGGCCGATCGCTTCGGCTAATTGCAATCCAATCTCTCCCATACCGCCAGTGATCAAATAAACTCCGTTCGTCTTAAGCAAAGGCATTTTCCCGGATAGTTCAATTACATCAAATTGTTCAATCCAGCGTTTCTCTCCCCGGAAAGCGACTATTTTGTCTGTCGGAGGATCCTGTATGGCCTGAAACAGCTGCCGTGCACCACGCTCTTGAACATGCTGATCTCCATACGGAGAGATGGAAAAGTCGATGTTCCTTGTTTTTAGAAAACTCATTTCTTGCGGGAAAACCTTTAAAGGTCCCATAATCGTGGAGTTCTCCGCGAATAGCGGTTCTTCCCCCGTTACGGAATATAAATGATTCGTGATGATCGTTAATTCTATATCGTGAATGATTCCTGCTTCTTTTATTGCCCGGGCTAGCAGGATAAGGCCGAAGAGAGCTGTAGTTTGGGCTGCCTTAAACCTCGCAAACGCTTTCGAATCGGATTCTGCCTTGGGATTGTCCATTGACCAGCAATATATAATTTTGTTAGGTCTCTTCCCCTTATACACCAAATCGGTAAACAAGCGCGTATAGTGTGCAAATCGTTTAGGGTTTATCCCGTAGGAGGATTCAACACTATTATCAAAGGAATTTTGGCATGCCACACGGGTGACTTTGCCGGATTCCCCCTCTATAAGCTTAAGAAAAGCGGAACATACGGGATGGGAAGAAGTAAAGACAAGTATGGATTCCCCTTTACTCTTTTCCTCTCTGTCAACAGGCGCAAGAAAGGCGGACTTCCATCCAATGGTATAAACTTCTTCGTTCTGGGCTCCGCCAGTTTTCAACTGTACTAGCTCCCTTAGAGCTCCGAGAGCCCCCTGCTCGGTCAGCTCATTCTTCAACAACTTCTCCTCAAACGGGAATGTCGGTAAAGAAATGCGGCGCCGGTCCCGGGAATCATAAATATGATTCCACTGCCACTCTATGCCACTATTCCATAATAACCCCACTCGCTTGATCAGGAAGGAATAGTCGCCATCCTCCTCACCTTCGCTCTTGACCGTATTTAGGATAATGCCCTTTTTATCTATGTAACGGCTCACGAGATTGGACAAATCCCGACCAGGGCCAATTTCCAACAATACAGGTTCATCCAGTCGAGCTAAGTGCTCCATGCTTTGATGGAATTGAACCGTTTTGCTCAGGTGATCGGCCCAATAAGCAGGGCAGGCGATCTCCAAGCCAGTCAGCCACTCTCCTTTGACATTGGAAAGTATGGGTATTTGCGGCTTCTTCCAGTTTATTGTGCCCATTGCCGCTTTGAATTGTTCAACAACAGGAAGAGCAAGATGAGAATGGACGGCCCGGGAATTGGCGATTCTGATGGAAAAAACTCGATCTTTTTTAAGCTGTTGCTCCAGCTCTGCCATCACATCAGCTCTTCCTGCAAGAATAGATGACTCACCATTATCTATGGCCAAAGATATATCGGGGTTCAGGTACTTTTCTGTCTTGTCTCTGGATAACGGTATGGATAACAGCACACTGTCATCGATCTGGGCAACCAACTCTCCTCTTACTCTTAGGATCTCCAGGCTTTCTCTAACCGTCATTACTCCGGCAATACATGCTGCGGTATATTCCCCCAGACTGTAGCCGATAACCCCCGAGGGTCTTAGTCCCCAATGCATTAACAGTCTGGCCAGCGCATATTCGAAGATGAATACAACATATTGTGAGCCGACAAATTCGTGAATCTTCTCTTCACCTATCTGCTCAGTGGAATTGTAAAAATGAGGCTCCTTTACCCCCATTTCTTGCTGCAAAATCTTATAACAACTGTCAACGGTCTCGGAAAAGAAGGGAACTCGCTCATATAATTGTCTACCCATATTTATGTATTGGGACCCTAGTCCAGCAAACATAAATACAATGTTATGCCTATGGGTTGTTACTTTTGAGAATTTAATTTTTCCTGGTAATGGATTTGCCAAAGTGGAAGCCACCATCTCGATGTTAGAAGCAAGGAACATACAGCGGTGCTCGAACCCCCTCCTTCCTACCTGCAACGTATGACCGAGGTCAGACAAGGAGATATCTTCATTCGATTCAATGAAGTCCCTCAGATTATTAATCGATTTCTCCAAGCCCTCTTGGCTACGAGAACTTAGCAATATTAATTCTTCCGTATTCTCTTTTCTTGTGCCTGCCGGCGAGATATATTCCTCCAACAGAACATGGGCATTGCTCCCCCCGATCCCGAAAGAGCTTACTCCAGCCCGCCGAGGACTCTCTTGTGCCTCCCAGGGAATGGTCTCGTTATTAATGTAGAATGGGCTGTCTTCCAATTTCAGCTGGGGGTTATAATCCTTAAAATTCACCATCTTCGGGATTTCTTTGTGCTTCAAGGCAAGCACGACCTTGGTCAACCCTGCAATCCCCGCAGCTACGTCGAGGTGTCCGAAGTTTGCCTTAACCGAGCCTAAGGCACAAAAATTTTTCTTCGAAGTATAATCTGTTAGTTGAAAAGCGCCTTTCAAAGCCCCAATCTCGATTTGATCTCCGAGATTGGTGGCTGTGCCATGAGTTTCTAGGAGCGAGATGGACTCGGGCTCCACCCCTGCAAGCTGATGAGCATATTTGATAACTTCCTTTTGACCGGTAATGCTGGGGGACGTGTAGCTGTCTTTTCTCCGCCCATCATTATTAATAGCACTTCCCTTAATTACTGCATATATAGTGTCATTATCTCTTATAGCATCATCCAGCAATTTCAATACGACAATACCTGCACCTTCTCCACCTACGAAGCCACCAGCGTCTTTATCGAAGGGGCGGACATGCCCGTCTGGCGAGAGGATCATTCCCTCCTGATACATATAGCCATATTCTTCGTGTGACTTAAGCGAGACACCCCCTGCTAAGGCCATATCACATTCTCCGTTTAACAGTGACTGACAGGCCAGATGAACCGCGACCAGACTGGTAGAACAAGCTGTATGAAGATGGAAAACCGGACCTTTAAGATTGAGCGCATAAGAGATCTTTGAACAAATATAATCTTTATCCATGAATTGAGATTCGGAAAAATCGTCCGTCTCTTTATCGCCTTCCGCAAGCGTATTAATCCCTTCCCAATAAAAGCTGGAAGCGGCTCCCGCGAATAGCCCGATTAACTTCTCATATTCCAATGGATTGTAGCCCGCATCCTCCAGAGCCTCCCAAACGGTCTCGTGGAGTATCCTCGTCTGCGGATTCATTACCTTGGCCTCATGCAGGGTATAACCAAAAAAGTCGTAATCGAATGAATCCCTGCTTTTCACTCTGCCTCCTTTGACGTTAACAAAGTCGGCAGCGTTCATTTTTTCTTCCGGTACCCCGGCTTCCCGCAGCTCTTCCTCGCTAAAAAAGTCGATCGATTCCACACCATTCCTAAGGTTGTCCCAAAATTCCCGGTAATTGCGAGCACCAGGAAAACGGACGGACATACCGATTATTGCGACTTCTAATCCATTGCGCATTTCAATCCTCCTAGTTTCATTCTTGCTCATTCCCCTTTGCGCAAATGCAGGCGCTTTTGCCGGTTAAGCCGACCTCTGTCAACTCTATCCTGTTGGCCAATCTCGATAGGCTCAGTCGGCAAGTCTTCTTCCAGATAACGACTCAATGATTCAATCGTATAATGGGAGAAAATCACGATAGGAGAAATTTCTCTACCCAACTCCTCCTCCATTCTAGTAATGGCGTGAATCGCAGAAAGAGAATCTCCTCCAATTTCAAAGAAATTATCCCTGATGCCTACATCTTCCCTATCAAGGATGTTCTTCCAAATTTCTGTAAGCTTGCTTTCCATAACCGAGGTAGGTTTAACGAAATCAACAATTGACTCCAACCGCTCACCGATCCGCTCCAATTCCTTAATATCGATCTTTTGGCTAGTAGTTAAAGGAATATGATCAATGGTATAGAACAGAGCGGGAACCATAAATTCCGGCAACTCCTTCTTGAGACGGGACCTGATTTCTTCAAAACCAAGCTCTCTGCTCATCTTCAGGTAGGCAGTTAAGAGATCGGATCCATTGTTGCTCTTTTTGGGTATGATAAAAGCGTTCTCTATCCCCTCTAATTTCATCAAACAGCTTTCAATTTCTCCGATCTCAATACGGAATCCCCTGATTTGGACTTGCTTATCATTACGTCCGATGTAGATGATCTCTCCGTTTGTATCAATGAACGCAAGATCTCCCGTCTTATAGATAATTTCGTCTTTGTTGTAGGGATTGGGAATGAACCGTTCCGCCGTTAGTTGAGGATTGTTCAAATAACCGGAGGAAACCCCTTCCCCACTAACATAGATTTCACCCGGTACCCCGGGAGGCACAAGCTTCATATATTTATCTAGCAGATACATGTTCAAAGTAGGCAAGGGTTTGCCCACGTTTGATATATTCCCTTCAATTTCTTTATCCCCGATTACCTTAAATGTGCCATGCACCGTTATTTCGGTGATTCCATACATATTCACAAGCTTGGTCTGAGGAAGCTGCTCCTTAAAAGCTTTTAAATAGTATGGCTTCAAGTTTTCCCCGCCAAAAATGACATACCGCAAAACTACGGGCCTATCGAGTTGATGGCGAAGTATCTCTGCCTGCAAAGGAATAAAGGCTGAAGGGGTCTGATTCAATACCGTTATTTGTTCCTTATGCAATACTGATAGCAAAGCCCGAGTATCCTTCTTGACCTCATTTGGAATAACAACGATCGTACCGCCCCACAATAGAGCGCCGAATATTTCCCAAACTGAGAAATCAAAACTATAAGAGTGGCACAATAGCCAACGGTCTTCTTCATTAAAATCAAATACAGGCGAATCGTTAGCAAATAATCGGATCACATTATGGTGATTGATTCGAACTCCCTTAGGCACGCCTGTTGTTCCCGAGGTGTAAATGATATACGCGCCGTCTTCTTTTCTAGTGAAATTATCCGGACTGGTAGTTGGCTCCTTCACGAGATCTATTGCACGCAGGTTATACATCTCCATGCCATCAATCTCGCCGGTGAGTCCATCGTCCTCATGTAAAAGATATTTCGCCTTAGAATCCGATAAGATCTGTTCGATTCTTACTCGGGGATAATGAGGATCGATGGGCAGGTAGGTACCGCCTGCCTTCAGAATTGCAAGAATAGCAACGACAATTTGGGCAGAAGGCTCCAGCAGCAATCCGACTATCGTGTTGCTTGTTACCCCTTTCTCCCGTAAGAAATGTGCAAGACGGTTAGCGCTTTCATTAAGCTCTTGATAGGTGAGTGACTCTCCCTCAAATACCACTGCCTGGTTCGCAGGATACTTCTCCGTCACTTGTTCAAATACCCCTTGGATCGATCTGTTTTCATAAGTTGCAGGATAATTATTGTACAAGCCTTTCAGAAGTTCTTTCTCTGAATTCGGAGCCAGAAGATTAATATCTTTCAAGAGTATGTTGTTATGTTTAAGACATTCATCGATAATGCGAATAAAATATTCTTTGTACTGCAGCATTGTATTTTTATCAAAGAGATCCGTAAAATACTCAAACTCAAATAAAATTTTGTCATTACGTTCCTCGGCTATGACGGTTATATCGAATTGGGCTGTCTTGTTCTTATAAGGATGAGGACTGATTTCCACCCCTGGGATATTACCGGCAGTTTCGGCATCACTCATCATATTCTGGAAAACAAACATCGTATCGAATAATGGGTTCCTATTGCTGATCTTTGCAGCTTCGACTTTTTTCACAAGTTCATCGAAGGGGTAAAGCTGATGGTCGAAAGACTCGAGCACCATATCTTTTACATGTCTTATCAGGGAGTGGAATGTTTCTGCGCCATCAAGCTCCGCTTTTAGGGCTAGAGTGTTGACAAAGAAACCGACTATGTTGTCAAGCTCCATGGTTTCTCTGCCGGCGACCGGCGTTCCGACAACGATCTTGTCCTGTCCCGTTAACTTATTTAACAAGATATAGTAAGCAGACAGTAAGAAGACATAAAGACTGATTCCTTGCTTGCCTGTATATGTCTTGATGGCCAAGGTTTGATCCATATCGAGATAGAAGGAAATGGATTCTCCCCGGTAACTGAGAGTTCCAGGACGGGATTTATCCGATTTCAAATCCAGCAACGGAACTTCTTCCTTAAACTTCTCAAGCCAGTATGCTTCATCGTTCTTCATTCGTTCCTGTTGGGCAGGCTCATGTAGCCACTCGCTGTAATCCTTATACTGGAACTTCTGGTTTCCTGGCTCATCATTTTGATATAAATCCATTAATTCACGAATAATGATTTTGAACGAAACCCCATCCACAAGCATATGGTGGAAATCCAAAACCAGGACGAAATGATCATCCTTCACCTTTAATATATTTGTCCGGTACAAAGGAGCCTCCAAGAGATTAAAAGGTTTCACCAATCCCTGAATCGTTGAATCAAGAGACACTTCATCTGTCTCTATTTGTTTACAGACAGTCGACAGGTGGGGGATGACTTTCATAAATGGTTTCCCGTCCAGCTCTGCCACGGAGGTTCTGAAGGCATCATGCCTGGAAGCCAGCTTGGACAATGCCTGTAGCAGGCGCTCTACATCAAGTGCTCCCTTCACCTGAAGGATATAGGTCTGGTTATAGGCTATGCTACCTTTGTTCAGCTTCCATAATACATACATCCGTTTTTGTCCCGGTGTCAGTTTGTATAGTTCTTTTTCTTCAGCCTTTTTCATTGGAATGTATTCTTCGCCTTTATGTCCTTCAATCACACGCACCAATTGTCTAATGGTTAAATTTCTATAAAAGTCCTTGATGGATATTTTCACATGGAGTTCTTTATGGACGCTGGAGAGGAACGTTAATGCTTTCAGCGAATCCCCACCTAATTCAAAGAAGCTGTCTTTAACCCCAATATCGGCAATCCCGAAGAACCTTTGCCAAATTTTGACCAGCCGTTTCTCCATCTCTCCCTCAGGCGCCTCATATTCGGAGCTTAAACGATTTCGGACCTCGCCGCTGTGATCCAGAAGGACAGGGGCATCCTCTTCTGGCTCTTGAAGATCAATCCAACGGGAAAGCCTTCCCTTTAAATTGCCCCCGGCAGAAACAAAGATTTGCTCCAGGCCCTTGACCGAAGCAATTCGTTCGAACTCCTCCATGCTTTCCCTTGAACTCATACCATCCCAATCGATAACCTTCCATTTCATGTTATGCTGATAATTTTGTTCCAGAATATAGGAGTCAACAAAGGCATTGGCACCGGCATAAGCGGCATACTCCATCCCGCCAAGCAGGCTGGCAATCGAAGAGATAAACAGACAAAGCTCGGGTTTATGTTCCTCCAATGCCCTTGTGACATTCATAACACCGTAGACCTTAGTTAGAAATTGATTCTCGCAGTCGTTCTGCTTTAAGGAATCGATAAACTGGATACCTGGGCCGGACACTGTACCTGCTGCATAAATAATTCCGTCATATTTACCATATTTGCTTTTCACTTCATCGAAAAACTTCCAGACCCCTTTGTCATCCGCTACATCCAGGGATAAGTATTGAATGTTGGTTCCGTATTCTTTCAGTTTATTTAATCTATCCATCCGGGTTGGATCAAAGCGGCCATTCGTGAAAGGACCAGTATAATATGACTCTCCCAAACTACTCTTGCCTGCAATAATCAAATTGGCTTCATACTTGGAAGCCAACAAACTAGCAAAGGAAAAGCCTACGTCTCCCAATCCGCCAATAATAATGTAGGTGCCTTTCTTCCGTATGCTAGTCTCGTTTACAGCTTCCGGCAGCTTTAACTCCTGAAAGTCCTGAATCCACTTTCTCCTTCCGCGGATCGCAACGACAGGATTTTCCACCGCTTGCAACAATTCATGGCCTATCAGCGCAAGCGTTGTATCCCGTTTAGCGTTCTTCCATGGTCCGAATGTATCGATATCGATATTTCGGCAAACTAAAAAAGGGTATTCCTGAGGAATAACCTTCATTGGACCCATGAGGGTTGCAGTGCCGGGGAATGTACGGGTTTCGTCACATAACCGGTACAGATTTTCCGTGATAATGTTAATTACCGTTTTATTCGATTGCTCAAATGCTTTTAGACTTTTCGCTATATTCAATAAGGAGTACATTCCCCTGTTTTGTTCTTCTGCAAATTCTTTCCCGGTCTGTTCACTCCGTGCAGTGAGAGAAAAGCAATGTAAAATACGTGACGGTGTTTGGTTCCTTTCTGCAAGTTGGGAAAACATCGCTTGGTAGTCATCCAGAACCCCATGCCTGATTACAAAGCTGTTGTCATCTAGAGCTTTAAAGGCCTCCCCATCTTTAACCAAGATAGGTGGGCCGGATCCATTCTCCAGCTTCCCGGCCAATTGTTCTCCGATGCCCAAGTCGTCACAAAAAATCAGCCAACCTGCTTCATTTTCGCCTCCAGCATCAATTCCCGTTTCATTCTTTTGTTTCCAAAAGAGTGTATTCAATACACCTGAGGATTTCTGATTATCCAGGAAGGAGTTCGCGTCTTGCCTCAGATGGATTTGATCCATATGGATAGAGTACTCTTTGCGGTCGAACTTGATCCCAGGCAACACCGCCTTGTTAACCTTAATCCTGGCATACGAACTTGCCCACTCAATGTCCCATCCCTTGAGCCACAATACGCCGAGCGCATAGTTAAGAGCAGTCCTTTCAGACAATCCCTCCTTTTGGGGAATTAAGGGGTTAAGCATTTCCTGGTCGAAATCCGCCCTTATGCTTTCTTGGATCAGAGATGCTAAATTACCTTTGTGACCGAATTCTAAAATTGTAGTATTATTTTGGGCGCACAGACTTTGTCTCGCTTTCTCCGTGAAAAGAGGACTTGACCGCCAGTCCACTTTGTTTTCCCAGTAACTTCCATGGGTTGCATGGATAGGCTCTCCCGTCATACTTGAAATCACAATAATCTGAGGGGCCTTAATGTTTGAAGGAATCGATATCTCCGCTGTATGTGTTGACGGCAGTAAAGATCGAAGAAGCAAAGACACTAGATCCTCTAGGCTGAACATACCCGCCGTGTATGCCGCCGCAAGCTCTCCTAAGTGCTCTCCAGCCACGAGCTCCGGCAAGATCCCATAGACCTTTAACGTATCCGCCAGAGAGATTGCAACACAGAAGCGTATTAGAGTCGTATGGAGATCAGTACCACAATTTCTATTTTTATCGAAGATTCTATTCAGTTCAATCCCAGACTTCTCTTCTATTATGCGGAAGCATTTATCCAGAATGTTCTTAAAATGATAGCTGTGCGTATATAAATCCTTTCCCAGAATCGTGCTCTCTGTCTCCAATCCGCTAAAAACAAAAGCTACACGGCTTCTTTTTCCTGCTGGGGAATTGTCTCTGTAGCTGCCATGTAGCAATCCCTCTTTAACATCATTCAGCCCGCTCCCCAGCAGCAGTCGGCGCCAGGGAAAAGAATGCCTGCCCGTCTTCAAGGTATAAACCAGACTCTCAAAAGATACGGATTCCTTAACGACACACTCGACAAGCTCTCTGCTCAGCTGATCCAATGCAATCGGAGATCTTTCAGAAAGGAGGACAACATCCTCCCCTAAAGCTCCTTCTGGCAGGGCAACAGTATTCCTCTTTGGTGGTTCTTCAAGAATAACATGAGCATTGGTTCCGCCGATGCCAAAGGAACTCACACCAGCTACCAAGGGGAAATCGCCATTCTCCCATGTAGCAGGCTCGCTTAAAATGGTAAACATACTTTCTTCATCTGCCAATCCAGAGATTGGAGCATCACAATTAATGGTGGGCGGAAGGGTTTTGTTCTTCATAGCCAATATAACCTTGATAATTCCGGCAATCCCAGAAGCCGAATCAAGGTGTCCGATATTGGGCTTTAAGGATCCCAGTACACATTTTTTGTTACCGTTCATGGATTCCATGGCTATTTTTAAACCCTCAATCTCCACAGAATCCCCTAGAAGAGTTCCTGTTCCGTGCGTTTCAATATAGGACATTTCCCCGGGAGCAATATCTCCTATGGCCATCGCTGTTCTGATAACATCAGCTTGGGCATAAATACTCGGGGCGGAATACCCTACCTTTCTCTTCCCATCGTTATTTATTGCGGAACTTCGGATTACGCCAAGAATGTTATCGCCGTCACTTAATGCCGCAGCTAGAGGCTTCAGGACAATTACCCCAACCCCTTCTCCAGGAATGGTCCCCTGGGCCTTTTGATCGAAAGCACGGCACTGCCCGTCGGGAGAAAGGATCATACCGTCCTCATAGGTGTAACCCTTCGATGTATCACCAAGGATCGAACTTCCTCCGGCGACAGCCACATCGCATTCCCCTCCTAGCAGCGCACGGCAAGCCATGTGGATCGTCACGAGTGAGGTGGAGCAGGCTGTGTACATAAATACACTGGGCCCCTCAAATCCAAAATTGTAGGAGACCCGCGTAGGAAGATAATTGGTACTTACCAGATTGTCCAGCGTAACCTGGGAGGAAATCGAATCGTCTTCCCCGGCAATATTTAAATACTGCCAATAGAGATTGGGAGCAGCTCCGGCATACACGCCCACAGAGCCGGGAACGCGGCGGGGGTCATACCCCGCATTCTCGAGTGCTTTCCAGACAACCTCATGGAAAATCCGCATTTGCGGCTCCATAGCCCGGGCTTCGCTTTCCGTATAGTTGAATAATCCCGTATCAAAATCATAGGGCGAGTCCATTGTCCCGCCCTTTACTTTGACATAATCGGGAGATTGAAGCTGTTCTTCACTTACACCTGCTGCTAGCAACTCGGCATCTGTTAAATTTTCTATACAGTTTCGGCCTCCATGAATATTCTCCCAGAATTCCTCCGGAGAGGAAGCCTTGGGAAAATTTAATGCCATTCCTATTATAGCGATGCCATAACCTTTCACTTGTGTTGTCCCTCCTATCCTGTCTATACTAGAGTTCCTCTTGCTTATCCTTTAATCTCTTCCTGATCGTACTGAGATTTGATACATGACCAGCCATTTGCTTAGCTTTCTCCTCGTTAAACTCATAAGAAGATCCTTGATTCGCAATGTAATAACCCAGTTGACTGATGGAAGTATGTTTAAACAGCTCCATCAAGGGTAGCCTCATCCCCAACTCTTCTTGAATACGGGAATTCATCTGAATCAACATCAGTGAATCCACTCCCAGATCGAAGTAATTATCAAGCACACTGATTTTTTCTATTTTCAACAGCTCTTTGACAATAGCAATTATTTTTTCTTCCGTTTCATTTCTGGGCAAGACCATTTTTGTATTGGAAGCATAGTGCTCTTCTGGTAATGGCAAAGCTTGGGCATCAACTTTGTTGTTCCTATTTAACGGTATTTTCTCAATTTGCATGAAAAAAGTGGGAACCATATACTCTGGTAATCTCCGGGATAAGTAATTCTTTAAGTCCTCTGCATCAAGCTGCTTATCCGCTTCGATATATGCACAGAGTTTTTCATTTTCCCGGTGTTGAGCAATATGAACCTGGTTAATACCCGGATAATCCAGAAGCCGGCTTTCGATCTCTCCCAGCTCAATGCGATACCCTCTAATTTTAACCTGCCGGTCTTTCCTTCCTAAATACTGAATTTCCTTCTCTGAGATCCACCGTCCCAAGTCTCCGGACTTGTACAAGATCTCTTCAGGATGAAACGGGTTGACAATAAATGCCTTCTTGTTAAGCTCGGGACGATTTAAATATCCCGCCGACACGCCGGAGCCACCCACATAGATTTCGCCGATGACACCGCGTGGAACAAGCTCAAGCTTGTCATTTAAGATATAAACCGCTGTCTCCGGCAAAGGTCCGCCTATATTGCTTACAGCTTTACTTTCGACAATTTCATTTTCCTGTAGAAAATAATAGGTCGTATGAACAGTTGTCTCTGTAATCCCGTATAGATTACACAGAACTATTTCATCCAAGGAATACCTGTCTATCCAATCCTTAAGCAAGTATGGCTCAAGTTTGGCGCCACCAAAAAGAACATATCTCAAATGCCGTTGCAATTCGGGCTCTCCTAGTTTTTTTTCCACCAGCATGAATGCCAAGAAAGCACCAGGAGTTTGATTCAAGACAGTGATCTTGTTACTTTTCACAATATTCACAAATTGTTCGACATTTCGGACCTCTTCAACCGAAGGTATGACTAACTCTCCGCCTGTGAACAGTGAGCCGAAGATTTCCCAAA
Organism: Paenibacillus amylolyticus; assembly: GCF_051136285.1. Taxonomy (GTDB): domain Bacteria; phylum Bacillota; class Bacilli; order Paenibacillales; family Paenibacillaceae; genus Paenibacillus; species Paenibacillus amylolyticus_F. The sequence continues at coordinate 1,816,150 of NZ_CP194938.1, forward strand.
CCGAGAAGTCAAAACTGTACGCATGAGCCATTACCCATTTGTCCGATTCGTCAAAATTAAAGGGCAGGTCGCTGTTTAAAATCAGTCTAATCACATTGCTATGTGTTACAAGACACCCTTTGGGTTCCCCTGTAGTACCGGAGGTATAGATGACATAAGCTGGAGTGTTCTGCTGCAAGAGCGGTGCGGGCCGATACGCTACCTCCGGACGGTTCTCCGTATAACCGGTAATATGCAGCACCCTGAATTCCCGGTCATACTCCATTTCTTGGCCAATATTCTGATCCGTAATGAGCAATCTACTCTTGCTATCCCCGATCAAGTATTTAACCCGATCTTCAGGGTTTTCAGTATTAATAGGCAAATAACAAGCTCCGGATCTTAGAACCGCCAGCATAGCAACAATCATCCACTCGGAATTACTCATCAGGAGCGCTACGACTTCGCCAGACTCAACGTTATACGTTTCGAGCAAATAATTCGACAGATTAATCGAATGCTGCTCCAGCTCCCTGTAGGACATAGAGCGGCCATTATAAGTTAATGCTGCTTTATCCGGCGTTCTATTCACTTGTCTTTGGAATGCCTCAAATAATGTAAGCTCTCCAGGATAGACAGATTTATTGGACTGCTGAAGCTTGAGCATTGCTTCCTTAACCTCGCCTTTAATAATCGGATAAGCTAAAAGATCCTTCTGAGGGTCAGTAAAAAGCTCATCCAATAAGACGATAAAATGCTGAACCAAATGGTCAATTGTCGTACTAGAATAATAAAGTGCGTTGTAAGTAAGTGTTCCCTCAAAGGAAGAATCTGTTTTCTCCATGAATAAATTCAGGTCGTACTTGCCCAATCCCAAGTTAGTGTCCAGAAATTTTAATGCTTCGGTATAACCGGAACGATCGGAATAACGGAAAAGGATATCAAACAAGGCTGTTCGGCTCATATCCTTCCTAGGATTAATGTGGCTGACGATCGGCTCAAATGGAATATCCGTATAAGGTTCACACCGTTCCATAAAGTGCGCAACTGCCTTAACAAGATCTTCAAACGTCATACCGGGAGTTATATCGGCCGAAACCGTCACCAAACCCGCCAGAGGACCAATAATTGAATCTCCCTGGACCTTGTTCCTATTATCCCTCATTGTACCGATGGTGATATTCTCAGCACCTGAATATCTATAGAGTAGGGCTTTAAATCCTGCCATTAATAAGGTTGCCGTATCCACGTTGTTGAGCCCTTTCCATTCGATAACCTTCTCTACAATCCCTTCAGGCAAGGTAAACGTTCTGAAACCCGCTTCATAAACATGAATATCCTTGCGGGGGAAGTCGGTATAAAGCTCGAGAGGCTTCACTTCACGCAGCGTATTCTCCCAGAACGTCAACAGCTGCTTCTTAACATTGCCAGGGATTGAAGCCTGCCAATGAGAATAATCGGAATACTGAAGGTGTACTGTACCGTCCTTCACAGTTCCCCCTGCATGATACGCATCAACCAGTTCCCGAAGCAATAATTGCAAAGAATAGTTATCGCAAATAATATGATGGGCGACAATTAACAACACGGAACGATTATGCGAATTCTCTAATAAAATGACCCTGATCAGGGGCCATTCCTCCAACACGAATGGAATCCGAGCCTCCCTGTTTGCCAGAGCCAACAGTTCGTCCTTATTGCTTTCTTCAAATTGCGTACTTCGAACCTCTATTGGGAACAAAGCAGGCTTCGAAACCACCTGAATCGGTTTATGAGAACGAATGTGTACAGCGGTACATAATGCATCGTATTTATTGAATACAGTGTCTACCGCTTTCTGCAGTACCGGAATGTCGGGAACAAAGTCTAATGGAACAAGAGCTGGGATATTATGATAGACAGGACTTCCCTCATAAAGCTTATTCGCCTCAAAACTGTCAATAAACCACAGCCTTTCTTGGTGCGAAGAAGCGTCAGCATAGGAAACCACCTGCCTTGACTCCTGCTTCGAAATTCCCGGCAAACGTGGCACATCCGGAACGAGCAACGCGCTGAGCTGAACAGCCGGGTTTTCCAGTATTTTCTCTATCATATCCATGAAACAATTGCGATACTCCTCAATCGTTGATTGGTCGAATAACTCTCTGGCATAAATGAACCTGAAGGCCAGACGATCCTCCTTCTCTCCAAACAACAAGGATAGATCGAAGCGAGACGTAATATACTCTGACGGCAATTGATAAAGTCCTAGAGTGAAATCTTTAACCTTATCTTCCGAATCATTGGAGGCGTCATTAAAAGCATGTTGTTCCAGGCTGACATTAAAGATCGGGTTCTCCAGGTAATCTCTCTTCTTCACAACTTTTTTCACTAATAGATCGAAAGGATAATATTGATTCTCTAAGACGCCGAGGTAATGCTTTTTCTGTATCTTAAGAAAATCAAGAAAAGTATTCTCCTCTCCTAGGCGAGTGCGGAAAGAGAGCATATTCACGAACATTCCTACGATCGAGTTCACATCTTTGTGCCACCTGCCCGATACAGGAGAACCAATAACGAAATCTTTTTGTCCGGTTATTTTGGCAAGCATAAGAGAATAGATGGCCAGAATAATAACAAATTGGGTGGTGTCCTTACCGGAGAAGACGCTCCTCCACTTGTCCCATTGTTCGGATGTGAATTCAAAATCTAACAGTGCTCCTTGGAACATAGCGGCCGGTGTTTTCCTATGATCATACGGAAGCTTTAATTCAGGAACGCCATCCTTGAACAGATCCAACCAAAATTTCTCATTTTCATCCTGCATGCTTTCCCGGTAAGTATGGTTATACCACTCGGAAAAATCTACATATTGCAAAGCTTGCACGGGGAGGTCCGCACCATCGTATAACTCAGCAAAATTCTGGAATAAGATTTGGTTCGAAAGCCCGTCGCAAGTGATATGATGTTTGTCAATTACGAGAATCCATTCTCCCTCTTCGATCCGCATCAAACCTGCCCTTACCAACGGAGGTGTGGCAAGGTCGAAGGGTTTAATAAAACCGCGGATTACAGATTCGACAGAAGTCCGATCGACATCCAAAACTTCAACCTTAAAATCAACCGTTTCGTGAATCTTCTGAACAGGTACTTTATTATTAAAGTGATAACTGGTACGGAAGGATTCATGACGCTCAATAATCTTCCTAAAGGTCCGCTCTACTCGGTTGATGTCAACCTTGCCTTTCAGCGTAACCATATGAGGCTCGTTATATGTCGTGAGAGCCATCTCTTTATAGATTTGATCTGTAACGAACATTCTTTCCTGGGCCGGAGATAGAGCGTAAACTGGTTTTGGCTCGGCTTTGGTGATGGTGGTAAACTTCTTCTTGGTTAAAGAATCGATCGTTCCTGCAACCTCTCGTATTGTAGGCTGATTAAAAAATTTATCCACCGGCAATTTCACATCAAAGTGTGCATGAATATAAGAAAGAATGGACATTGCCATCAAGGAATCCCCGCCGATGTCAAAGAAATTATCTTCGATCTTGATATCATCGGTTTCAAATAAATCCCGATAAATATCCAGCATTTTTGCTTCTGTTTTGCTTAGTAGCTCCGGTTCTTTATGACCGGACTTCATTCTCCCAGCTTCCTCCGAATTAAGAACATTTTTCGTCATCCTAATGTAATTCATCTCTACATCTTTAAGTATAAGAGCCGACAAATCGTAGGGAGCGATGACAAGCCGCCGTTGGTTCATGTGAAGAACATGGTTAAACGCAGCTACACCTTCTTCCGGCTTCGTAGCAATAGGTTCATCAAACGCTGGAACAAAATCTTTACCCTCGAACCTTTTATGATGCGAGTCAACAGACATGCCCACCTCGGACCAGTCATTCCAGTTGATGGTGATGAACTTTTCTCCCTTGTCGCCTTTGTAGTGGGTATACGCATCTAGAAATTCATTGCCTACTGAGTAACCCACTTCTCCGACCTTCGAAGCCGGAATAATATCCCCGATCGAAGAGCATAAAACAAAGAAATCCAGATGATGATGATTAAATACCTGGTCAAGATTTAAAGTTCCTTCAATTTTAGGTGCAGCAGCTTCTGCTGTCTTTTCCCTAGGACGGTTTTGTATAATGCCATTATAATCTACGAGGCCGGCAGTATGGATAATCCCGTTAAGAGGTGCTTGCCAACGTTCCTCGATCTTATTCGCTAATGCGTTAACCTGTTCCTTATCGGTAATGTCGGTTGGGACGACAAGGATTTCGGCCCCGTGCGCTTCAAGCTCCAATATCTTCTGAATAAACTTGGCGGTCTTCTTATCCTCCCCGGAATAACTTTCCCACTTTTCAGCAGGCGGGAATGGAGAACGGCCTACCAGCACGCATCTCGCTCTGTACGTTTTCGCCAGGAATGACGCTATCGAGAATCCCATTCCTCCAAATCCACCTGTTATTAAATAAATCCCCTTGTCCTTCAGTAGAGGCTTCCAACTTTTTTCCGGCATAGGATGGCATTGTTCAAACCTCTCGATATACCGCCGCCCTTTTCGATAGGAAAGAACAGTAAAATAGTCTCCCGCCAATGCGATATCAATAAGAATGGAATCGAGAATGTCTGTTAACTCCTTTTCTTTCTCCACATCGATATCCAGGTTTAAACAGGAGAGCGAAGGATATTCGAAAGGTATAACTTTTACAGCGGCCAGGCATGGTGCTTTCCCGGGATTGATTGTATCCGCATCATCAATTTTTATGATGTTATTCGTAATAGAACAGATGGTTGTCTTGGTTACGCTTTCAAATCGTCCCATCGCCCGGGCGATATTGATGAGGCTATACAGCCCCCTGTCCAAATCCTTATTCAGGCTCTTAGTGGCAAATAAACTGCTGTCGTTGAAATTATAACCGTGTATGATGATATCCGGCAGTCCCGTTTCAGCCTGAATATTGTCAAAAAGCTCGTAATAATCCTCCAGCTTGGAGCTATCTATATAATAGGTTCTTATATCGGAGCGGGAAAAAGCCTCCCCTTCCCAAACAACAATCAAATTTTTAAATCGGGAGGAGAAAGCCTGCTCAAGCATCTGTCCTTTATCGGAACTGCCCGCAAAGAGAACACAAACCTTCTCTTCGAAGTCCAGTCTTATATTGATATTCTTTCGCTGTATCCAAGATGGTTTGTAAAATACATCCTCGATGGGACGCTTCCGATCCAAGAACAGTTGAAAAAGCTCATCATAGGATTTACGACTATCCTCCAAGATTTCACGAGGATGCTGCTGAGCAAAAATCATTTCTGTCGAGCTGCCCGAGAAGGACAACGGAGGATAGGGGATGGAATGATTCTGCCCTGCTGATACAGGATAGGAAAAATACGTATACCATTTCCTTAAATGACTGTAATCTGCATACACACACAGTCCGTTGATGGCATGAACCAACCCTGCCCCCAGACTATTGCCTTCTTTTCCGCTATAGAGAACACCGGGCAGACAAAACATAACAAACTTATACTCCAGATCCTTTATGCCGTTGAACAAATTCAACACAAATGTCCACTTTACAGAAAGATAATCCATCTCGCGTTGCTGTTCATTGGCTTCAAGTATAAAGCGCGGGTATTCATCTTCCTTCACTAGACCCATACAGAAGATCCCATCTATACTATTCCGAGGTATAGCTGCTAAGAGGGAGTCCAACTCGTTCTGGTTGTAGTAATCACACTGAATATACTCGACCTCGATTCCGTTCCCTTTCAGCTTCTCCACAGCCCTCATATCCGTCAAGGGTAGCCTGCTCACCAGAGTCAGCTTTCCTTCTGTTAGCCCTGACATGGAAGAATAGACAGGTGCAAGATCACTTTCATGTAAGGTGTCATCCTCGCAAAAGAGAATGCTCCAGCCTCTTTCTCCGGTAGAGAAGTCAGGCAATTCCTGCTGAAATTCAATTTGCTTAAAGCTCTCAACATAACGTTTTCTTCCACGGTAAGCTATCAGACAGCCTGCTTCCGGCCTAATGATCTCCTCGGAAATCTGCCGGGCTATTAGCTTATCATTTTGTGTTGCCGAGAATAGGTCAAAATCGATATATTTCAACTGAATCAACGGGAACTCCACCGAGATATTTCGGATCGGACCGATTAATCCCGCTTTATCGACAATGATCTCTTCGCTTCCGCTAACCGAGAGCAAGTTATTGGAGATAACGAAGAGATTCTTCTTATTCTTATTCGATGTTTCAATATATCCTAGAGCCCTCGCCAGATGAAGCAGATCATAATAGCCCCGATAGGCAAATTGGCCGCACGGGTCATCGTCCGATCCGGCTGCTGGCTTTTCCGTCATGCTGAATAGGTGAATGTAGGTGAAGACGTTCCGCTTTTCCTTCTCCAACAAGTATAACAATTGAACATAATCCTCAAAATTGTCCTCACAGATGACGTACTTTTTATCGCTTACCTTATAGAAGGAATCTCCTCTTGTGACAACAATCAGATCTTGGCCCCATTCCCCGATAGTCGCCATCAAGGATTCTCTAAGTTCCGATTGATCGGCGAATAGCACGATTGTATCGCCGGCAATGCCGGTGGCAGCCACAGAAGCCATCGAGCTGCTATTCCAAGTCCGTTCAAACATCAATGGATGATGTTCTGACGAAGCGTTTTCAATTTTCTGTCCGCCTAAGTTAATGCTATCCAGCTTTAAGGTGTATTGGGTTTTATCGAAAGCATACGTTGGTAGAGGAATGATATAGTGTTCCTTGCCAGCATAGACCTTTTCCCACAAAACCTCCAGTCCAACCTCCCACAGCGAACCGATCGTTTGGAGCAGGAAGGGTTGTTCATTCATAGCTTCATCCAACTCGCTAGCAAGATGTATGTATTCCATACGGTCATTTTGCTTTGACAAGTCGTCGAATACCGGTTGAAAACTAGCCGTGTTCCCCACTTCAACGATGACAGACACTGCATCCTGTTCCTCTTGAATCCTCTGTAAAAAAGCATCCCATTGATGGGATGCGATATGTTCACACACTACGCCGGTATATTCCTCAAGGCGTGCAGCATATTGATTTTGCGCCGAAGAGTTATCAGCGATATTCTGCCCTTCAGTAGAGAAGAGCAGGTAAATCCGTCTTTCCTTCTCAGCATATTTAATTTCGCGGCTGTTGGAGATTAAGCTCGCAGCCTCCAACCGTTCTGTTGCTTCACTCTTGTTTCGGCAGACCACGCATCGGCGCAGGTTAAAATGTTTACGACCAACACGGGTCGTATGCCCCGCATCACATAAATCGAACTCATTATTCTCAAAATAATGCTTGTAGCTACCTGCTATGTTCTCTAAGGAATTTACCGTCTTAGCAGACAGCAATAGCAATTGGACATCCTCTTCCTCTGCTCGGTTAAAACGATCATACTCCTCAGGACGTTCTTCGAGAACCACATGAGCATTCGTACCGCTAATACCAAAAGAGCTGATGCCAGCTCTTAGAGGGTTGTTTCCTACTGGCACAAAATCACGCGTAATGTCATTTACATAAAAAGGACTTTCTTCAAAATTGATACCCTTGTTTGGTTTATTATAATTCAAGCTACGTATCAGTTTCTTATGCTTCAGAGATAAAGCTGCTTTGATTAATCCCGCAATCCCCGCAGCTGTATCCAGATGGCCGATATTGCTTTTTACCGACCCGACCGCACAATAATTTTTCGTTTTGGTATCGAAGGCTTTTTTCAAAGCCTCTATCTCAATCTGGTCCCCAATTTGTGTTCCCGATCCATGTGCTTCTACATAGCCGATACTTTCCGGGTCAATCTCTGCCATGTAATGAGCGTTGGAAATAACTTCTGCCTGGCCGTCGATACTGGGAGCAGTAAAGCCGATCTTCCGAATGCCGTCATTGTTAACAGCCGAACCTTTAATGACAGCATATATATAGTCATTGTCTTCCAAAGCCTGATCCAACCGCTTTAGAAGCACTACACCGCCTCCATTACCACCCACAGTACCGCTAGCATCCATGTCAAAGGACCGACAATGTCCGTCCTTTGACAGAATCATCCCATCCTGATAGACATACCCCTGTTTGAAGGGGAAATTAATGCATACCCCACCCGCAATGCCCAAATCGATCGTTCCGCTTAGAAGGCTCTGACAAGCTAGATGAACAGCTACAAGTGAGCTCGAACAAGCCGTACTTAAATTGAGACTTGCTCCCGTAAGATTCAATTTATACGATGCAATTGTGGACAAGAAATCCTTATTATTCAGTATGGAAGCCTGGTAATATTCCGATAGCAACTTTGATGACGTACTTGAGGTAACCATCTGCCAGAGCAAATTATCGGAGGCTGTGCCAAATACGCCTGCACGGTATTGATCCACTTTATCGGCATAACCACTCTCCTCCAATGCCGCCCAAGAGCATTCAAGAAAAAGGCGGATTTGCGGATCCAATAATAATGCCTCCTTATTGGAAAAGTCAAAAAAGGCCCCATCAAAATAATCCGGTTTATCCAGATACCCGCTGGCAGGAATATAACTTTTATCATCCACCAGAAACTCGGCAGGTACTTGCTCAGCAATATCTTTTTTATCAAAAAAAGTAATGGACTCTTTTTCCGCCAGAAGATTTTCCCAAAACTCATCTGGATTATCAGCATCTGGGAAACGACATCCCATACCGATAATGGCTATCTCAAAGCCGGTCTGTGATTTAAGTTCCTTGTAACGCGTCATCTTCTCACATTCCTCCTTAACAAATTCTCCATTCGCTTCTTGCCTTCGGCAAGAGAGGTCTCGATCGCATCCTGGTTAGCGAGTCCGGTAGCAATACCGCCACTATTCATGAAATGGACCAAAGAGCGGATCGTCGTATACTTAAACATATAGACCACAGGTATGTCGATCTCCAGCTCATCACGAATTAAACGGTTTAGATGCATAATCTTCAGCGAGTTCCCGCCCAGATCGAAGAAATTTTTAAGCACACTTATTTTGTCTTCCTCCAGTTGTAGTACATTGCTCCAGAGCGATAGCATTTTTCGTTCTTTTTCATTTCCTGGAGATTCCAGTTGCTCCGTTTCCATCGCTTCTAATGTGTCTGGCAGAAGACGATAGTTGATTTTCTTGTTGGAGGTTAAAGGAATTGCCTCTATTTTAACGACAAAGGAAGGGATCATATAATCAGGCAAAGCCTTTCTAAGAATCGTCTTGATTTCCTCGGTTTTGAATTCGGAATCTGAAACATAATAGGCTATAATATGCGAATCCTGATTGCTGCCATTATGGATCAAGACCACTGCATCGGATATCCCGGATATTTTTAAGAGATGATGTTCGATTTCACCCAATTCGATGCGGAAGCCGCGAAGCTGTACCTGCCTATCGATCCGACCGGCATATTCAAGCTCACCGTTTTCTGTCAACCGGACTTTGTCACCCGTCTTAAATACCCTTTCATCTGGCATATAAACATTTTGACAGAAAACCTTTTCGGTTAATTCTGGCCTGTTAAGATATCCCCTGGACACCCCCGCACCGCCAACATACAGCTCGCCATAAACACCAGGAGGCATAGGCTTACCGTTACCGTCAAGAACATATGCACACATACCCGGTAGAGGGATACCGATACTGCTCGTATTGTTCTCAATTTCGGCTGGAGTGATTTCTTTAATCGTGACATGTACCGTTGTCTCGGTAATCCCGTACATATTAAGAAACTTCGTTTCAGGATAGAGCATTGACCATTTCTTCAGCTTAACCGGGGTTAACGCTTCCCCCCCAAATAGAGCATAACGAATGTTCAGGGGCAGATTTCCGGCATAGGCCGCTTCCTCGCTCAAGTTATAGAAGGCGGAAGGGGTCTGGTTGAGCACGGTTATATTTTCTCTGGACAGCAAGTTTAATAATTGCCTCGTATCTTTTCTTTCTTCCTGTGATAATACGCACAATTTCCCGCCGAACAGCAACGCACCCCATATTTCCCAAACCGAAAAATCGAAACAGTACGAGTGAAATAACGTCCAAGCATCCGCCTCATTAAAACCAAAAATTGATTTGGTATTAACGAATAGGCTATACAGATTGCGATGCTCGACCATTACTCCCTTCGGCGTTCCGGTCGTTCCCGAAGTATAAATGATGTAAGCCACATCCGTAGCACGATTGATATTGTCGATCATCGCGGATTCTTCGGCATAACTGTTCTTATCGTCAACATAATAGACGGTGCCTGAATGGAATAAATGATCATGTTGCCTATCACGGTGCGTCAACAAGCAACTGCTCCCACTGTCCTGCAACATAAACCTGCACCGCTCCTCAGGATATTCCGGATCGATGGGCAGGTATGCTCCTCCGCTCTTCAGCGTAGCAAGAATGGCAACAATCATGTCAATAGACGGCTGAAGGTACAGAGCAACTATAGTACCTGGACCGACACCGTCTTTTCTCATCCTATTGGCCAGCTTATTGGCGCTGCACAGGAGTTCGCCATAAGTTATTTGCTCCTCACCAAACCGGACGGCTATTTTTGTGGAATACATGTCAGCCTGCTCATCGAATAACTGTATGATCGTATCATCGTTGTCAACCACAGCTGCTTTCCCGCCAGTGACTAAACAGAGCGCCTCTTCCTCTTTGGTCATCAAAGCCAGACAGGATATCTTCTCATCTAATTTCTCTTGAACCTGCTGGGCCAGTCGAAGGAAACAATTGCTTATCCTGCTAATCGTAGATTCTTTAAAAAGAGAAGCATTATAATCAAAAACAAGCTCTAGTTCGTCGCCCTGTAAAAAGGCCGTGCACTGAAGATCATATTTCGATGACTTCTGCTGATACGGCAACTTACTAATATTTAAGCCGGCTAGTTCGATGGCGAAATCATCAGGCGACTGCATAACAAAGACAATATCAATAAAAGGGTTACGGCTTGGGTCACGGTCAACATTCAGCTCTTCGATTAACTCCTCGAATGGATATTCCTGGTTATCATAAATCTGAATCATTCTCTCTTTAAACCGTGATATAAATTCCTTCAGGCTGACTTCGGATTCAATCTCGGTTTGGACCGCTAACATGTTTACAAACACGCCTATCAATTCTTCAAGCTCCGGACTTCTCCTTCCGGCTACAGGAATTCCGACCAGAACTTTATCTTGTCCCGTCAGGCGGGCAACGAGCAAATTAAACAGAGAGAGTAGAAGGATGAAGAGCGTAACGTTTGCTTGTTTTGCTACTACCTGCATCATTTGAGTCGTTTCTCTATTAAATTTAATCGTGACCTGCCCGCCTAATTCCTCACGAATCGACGGACGCTTATAATCTGTAGGCAAGTCAACTACTGCATAGCCGCTCCTAAATTCATTCATCCAGAATTCACGCTGTTGCGCTTTCACCGTGCGCTGCTTTTCGGAATTCAGCCAGTCGGCATAATCTTTATATTGAATGTTCAACTCCGGAAGCCATTGTCCGTTATAATAACGTACAAAATCTCTTACAATATTACTGTCAGAAACGCCATCGGTTGCAATGTGATGAATATCAATGATGAGCAGATGTTGGTTCTCCGCGAATTTCCCAAGGCCAACTCGAATTGGAAGCTCGTTATCCAGATCAAAGGGACGACGGAAATGATCCACTACAGACTCCAAGGCTCCCTGGGCATCGATGTTTAATTCGGTGATGCAAAAGTTATGTTTGTCCAGCACAATTTGACACGTATTGTCCCCTACCAGCTTGTAAAGTGTTCTAAAAATTTCGTGTCGGTCGATGATACTTCGAAAAACTGCCTCCATTTTTGCATAAGCTACTTCCCCTTCAATGATAAAAGCCTGTGTTTCATTATACAGACAGCTATCCTTCGCAATAGATTGCATGAAGTACAGCCTCTTCTGAGCCGGGGAAATGGTATACGAATCTTTCGGCTCTGCCTTGGAGACGGAAAGATAAGTCCGAGATGTATTCTTTTCTATATACTCGGCGGTTACTGCAATCGTAGGATTATTGAAAAATTGCATTAACGGAAGTTCATTGTTGAACTCCGTTGAAATTTTGGATATCATGACGACCGCTTTTAGAGAATCTGCGCCAAGCTCAAAGAAATTGTCCTGCACGCCGATATCAGTTATTCCGAAAAAATCCGTCCAGAGCGCAATCAGTCTTGTCTCTATATCCGTTTCTGCTTCTTTGTATGGTGTCATTAGCTTGGGTCTCGCCTTGCCGGTATTGCTAGAGGAGTCCGTTTCACCTGCTGCCACGGTTATTTCTTGCGCATCGGCTGTTTTAACGGAAGATAATCCAACCCATTTGTCGATGCGGTGCACCAGATCCCCCGAGGAAACAGCAAAGTGATTTCCCCGGTGAGCCAGAATCCGTTCCAGCACCTGGTGGCTCTCCTTTTCCGAGATCGCGAGCAATGAATTGCTTTCGCCCAGCTTCGACAGACTCGCTGTATGTTCATGCTTAAAATCCCATGTTTCCCAATTTATACAAATTAGGAAATCACGCATTTCTTCATCTAACGATTCGAAAAAACCATCGAGATAATAATTAGCTGCAGCATAAGCCGTATACCCTAATCCCCCTAGGATTGGAGAGAGTGACGATATTAAGAGCATAAAATCGAGATCATAGTCTTTAAACAAGTCATATAATACACGAGTGCCGTTAATCTTAGGTTCGAACTGCTCGTAGCATTCCTGGGGAGTTAACTCCGTAATTGTCTTGGACAAGTGCGCCCCAGTAATTCCTGCTGCATGAATGACACCGTCAATTCTGCCCCAATCCGCCTCGCAATCAGCCACAATTTCCTTCATGGCCGTATGATCAGCTGCATTGGCCGTATATACTTTATACTCTCTCTTGTTTTCCATAAACCGACTTAGCTGCAATACCCTGTTGTAGTTCTTATCATTCTTATTGTGAAGAATGCTGTTCCACTGATTCTCATCCGGTAAATTAGATTTACCTACGAGTATAACTCTGGCATTATACGTTCTGGTCAAATAATCGGCTATTGACAGACCGATATTACCGAGTCCCCCGGTAATAAGGTAGACTCCATTTTTTTTCAAACGTCCTCCGCCAGTTCCCACAGACACTCTCTCATAAGTCCGTTCCCAACGCTTGTTGTTTCGTAAGGCGATTTCCCTTAATGCGTGATGATGGCTAAATTGTGTGAGCAACACTCCGGTTCTAGTAGACTCGTCTATGTCGATGTAGAAACAATCCGTGTTAATATTCTCCTGAGACATCGTTTTTATTAGCGCCAGCATGAGAGACTTCTCGGGATAAACCTGTTCATAGCCGTACACCCGGTACATTCCTTCGGATATGACATAAACAGAAGTCTTCTTAGTAAACTCAAAAGCTTGGAATAGATTCAATAAACTGAAGAAACCCAATCCAAGCCCTGCATCAAATGTAGTATTACGCTCGTAGAAACTGAATAGGTGCATGATCGTATCAGGAATAGCACCCATTGATTCAAGGCTCTCAAAGAGCCTTGTGTAATCTGCCTTATTGCTTGGATCTATGACATATGCCTGATCATTCACCTTTGAAAATCCGTTTCCGCAAGTGACCGTTATCATTGTATTGCTACTAGAGAGCTTCTCTATCATTTCAGCTGCCCTAGCCGAGGAATCACTGAATAGCAGAATGCAAGTGTCGATAGGCTCTTTGACGTTCGGCAGCGGAGACAGCTTCCACGAAGGCTGGTAATACCATTCATCCGGATTTTCAATGCTCTCACTGCCTTGAGTCAGACGCCTTTTCGGGACTACTGGAAGATCTTCATCCATTTTGTTAATAGAATAAACTTTTCTCTCGAAAGGATAAGCGGGTAATGGAATCCGGCAATAATCGCCCCCCGCATAATAACCTTGCCAGTCCACATGAACACCTTGGGTCCATAAACTTATTAACCGGTTATATAAGTAATACTCTTCCGATATTTTATCGCTTCCAGAATTCACTAAATCAGAAACCAAGGAATCCGGGGCTTTGTCCTGATACCGCTTTAATAAATTAGTCAAATCCATTCCAGGCCCCAGCTCAAGCAAAACAACAGGGTCCCTGGTAAGGACTCCTTCGGCAGCCTTGCAGAAGTTAATCATCTCTCCGATATGGCTGGCCCAATAAACGGGAGAAACGGCAAGCTCATTGGATAGCATCTTCCCGCTTATTCCAGATATAATAGGAACGGTAGGCTTTTGAAGCGACAAGTTGGTAAGGAATGCTTCCAATTTAGGTATAATCGATTTCATTAGATACGTATGGCTGGCAAAAGGAACGTTCACAGGAAAACAGAATATTTTTTTAGTCCGCATTTCTTTTTCGAAAAGACGAATGTTCTCCTCCAGACCACCCACAATACAGCTTTCACCATTATCAATTGCTATTTCTACATGGTGTTGAAGCAAAGCCTTCACTTCAGCACATGGAAGAGGTATAGATAGCATCGCCCCCTTGGGTACGCCCTCCATTAACTCGTTTCGATAAACAACAAATTTGATCATATCCTTCAAGTCGAATACACCGGCGATATATGCGGCAACCAGTTCTCCGAAGCTATAACCTATGACCGCTTCCGGAAAGACCCCCCAGGATTTCAGCAGTTTGGCAAGCGCACATTCGAAGCTGAACAAGAGGAACAATTTGCCTCGATTGCTTTCAGCCGAAGTGGCAGGTGTATCCGTTTCCATAAAAGATTTCAAATCAAAAGAAGCATAGGTTTCAAAATATTCGAAGCACCGGTCCATTTCCTCCCGAAACACCGACTGAAGCCGGTAAAGCTTATGGCCCAATTGCTGATATTCCGCTCCCTGACCGGGAAACATATATACAACTTTATGCCTTCCTAAAGAAGCCTCATTCTGCACTACCTGCCGAGCATTGCTATCTTCCAGTAGAGCAATACACTCCTGACGGTCATTACATATAAAGGCCCTTCTGTATGCGAAATGCTCTCTTCCGGTCATCAACGTACAGGAAATGTCCTCCAGTCTTGCTCCGAAAGAATGCTTCATGTAGTCCAATAGATTTGAAGTCTGTTTATCCAAGGCCGATTTTGTCTTGGCAGTTACTCCAATAATTTTATATTCTGTCTCGGTAAGATCCTTCTCTATTACGGGTGGAGATTCAAGTATAACGTGGACATTCGTCCCCCCTACCCCAAATGAACTTACACCGCCATATATCCTATCATCCTCATTTTTCTTTAAACCGACCAACTCGGTGTTCACATAAAACGGACTATTCTCAAAGTCCAGATTCTCGTTCGGACTTTCAAAATGGAGAGTAGGGAACAGCTCTCCGTACTTTACTATGAGTGCCGCTTTAATAAGTCCGGCTACTCCTGCAGCGCTGTTTAAATGACCGAAATTGGTCTTTATGGAGCCCAAGGCGCATTGTTTTCCTTTTACGGTACTATAAACTTCTGTTAAAGCTTTAAACTCAATAGGATCACCTATGCTTGTCCCTGAGCCATGAACCTCAACAAAATCAATATCATCGCAGCTAAGCTCGGCAAAATCGAGGGCTTTCTTGATCACATCAACCTGACCATCAAGACTAGGTGCGGCATAGCCTATTTTTCTGTTACCATCATTATTTATAGCAGATCCCCGAATAACCGCATGAATCGTGTCTTTATCATGCAAAGCATCTTCCAATCGTTTTAACACAACCACTCCAACACCGTCTCCAAATACACTCCCGGAGGACTTCTTGTCGAATATTCTGCAATGACCATCCTTGGACAAGATCAGTCCCTCTTTATGAATATAGCCGTTTCGTTGGGGAGTCATGATCGAGGCGCCGCCAGCGACTGCCATATCGCAATCTCCATCCAGAAGTGACTGACATGCATAATGAACAGCGGCTAACGATGTAGAACAGGATGAGAATAAATTCATACTCGGTCCACGAAGGTCGAGTTTATACGAAATTCTGGTAGACATTAGATCCATATCGTTTAAAAAAGAGTTTGAAAATAGATCAACAATTTTTTCTGGATCATACATATCGTCTTTTTCGACGTTTTTGAACAAAGTGACATATTCCCAATATTGATTTGAAGTTCCTCCAACAAACAGGCCAATCGGCTTATCGTATTTCGAAGGGCCATACCCCGCACTTTCGATTGCTTCCCATACACACTCGTGCATAACCCTGATTTGGGGGTCCATTATCAAGGCTTCTTTCGGTGTATAACCAAAAAAATCTGAGTCAAATTGCTCAACCGACTTGAAGGAAGATTTTGCATTTACAAAATTAGGGCTATCGATTATGGATTGTGAAACCCCCAGCTCGAGAAGTTCTTCCTCGGATAAGAACTCAATGGATTCTACTCCATTTTTCAAGTTGTTATATAACTGTTCAATCGACTCAGCTCCAGGGAATCGGCAGCTCATTCCAACAACTGCGATTTCCAAACCTGTTGAATCTATTTCTCGGCTCACTGATCATCACCTACCTTTTGCTTTTTTGCAGACGTCTTTGTTTTCGATCCTTAATTTTATTCATTTCCTCGTCGATTGCTTTTTTACCATCGGCAGTCGCCTTCGGCTCATTCCGTTTAAGCAAATGCTCAGCAAGAGAAACCACCGAAGAATACCTGAAGAGCTCGACGATCGTAAGGCTAATATTAAATTGCTTTCGGATATTCAGACATAACTGAATAACGTCAAGCGAAGAAGCGCCCATATCAAAGAAAGTAGCATTTTCCTTAATGTCGTCAAATCCGAAATAGTCCTTGACGATTGCCCCCAAGGAATCCTCAATTTCTCTTAGAGACATATTATGCAGGGCCAATGCTTTCGCGGAGGCAGACTCATTTCCACTAAAATGCTTCTTATAAACCCATTTGCTTAGCCTTCCTGATAATGGCACAGATGAAACGGCAACCTGGGGAATATTTCGCAACGCCAGTACCCGCTCCATCGCTTCGATCCCCTCTTCTACACTCATAAAATAATTGGTGACGGATGCGTTGTTATAATCAAACCGAGTTTCTTTATTCTCGATATCCCAGCCTTCCCAGTTGACACTGATCCATCGCGTCCTCGAATTACTTTTGGATCCAGCAAAATAATCCAAGTAAATATTGGCCGAGCTGTAAGCTGCAAAACCCAGGCCACCGACCACCGAGGAAATTGAAGACATCAATAAGCAGAAATCCGGATTACGGGTTTCTATAAGCTCTGCGAGCACCTGCACGCCCTCTACTTTCGAATGAAACTGCATCTTCACATCATCCTTCGTAAGCTCATGCAGGGAACGGAATAGAGATGAGTCACTGGAAGCAGGTGCGAATATGACACCGTTCAGAGAGCTGTAGGTTTCATCAATCATTTCAAAGACTTTTTCCATTTCTTCGCGATTATGAACTCCAGCGGCAACGTACGTACATTCGCTTCCGAGCGACTGGAGCTTATTCAATCTCGCTGCTCTGTGAGCAATACCCGCATCCCATGAGCTGCTGCCTGAATCAGAATGGATAGCCGTTCTTCCAGTGATGATAAGCTTTGCTTTATAGTTCTTCAGGAGATACTGGCAAAGATGGAACCCGACTCCTCCAAGACCGCCTACCACAAGATAAACGCCGCCTTCTTTAATCGCCCCATTCCGCTTAACGGATTCTTCAAGTTTGATCGGACGATAATCCAGTTCCCAGCGGATGTTGTTTCTATAAGCCGTCATTGGATTCTCGGAATAATGCCGGAGTTCCTGTTCGATATAGGGATAGGATGCACCGTTAGTGAGATCCTTCTCATCCAGCTCCAGACATTGAAAAGATAGATTACTAATTTCTTGGGCGGCAACCATCGAGGCGCCGATCATTAACGATTTCTCAGGTACTCTTACTTCTCCGCCTGAAATACGGTGAAGACTGGCGGTTAGACTAATCAGCTTTATATGATTGTTAAGATTGCATTCCTGAACCGCATCAGCAAGGTACACAACATTCAGAAAATAGTTCTCTATGATATCCTCTGCTACCGGTTGCCCGCAGGTTTTAATGGATGAAAGCCCCAAACCGTTTACGATATACTGAATTACGTAACCCTTGCGACTTATATCTGTCAGCAATTCCTTATATTGCGAACGACTTCCGAGATTAAGCTGATACGAATTTCCCTTCACAAGGGCAAAGGAATTCCCCGGAAATGCAGCAATAACCTCATACCCCGATATATTCATATAATCAATTAGCCCTTGAGAGAATTCACTTTCGTCACATAGAATCAGTACACTGGAACCCATCTTCTCTTGCGGAGATTCCAGTATTAAGCTCTGCCTCCAGGCTGGTACATAGAACCAGTCGGGTAAAGGTTTCCGGCTATCATCGTTTTCTACAGGAGCATAGACCGCCTCAGGCGTTTTGTTCTCCAGCCAATAAGACTCTTTCTTGAAACTATAGGTAGGTAAAGAAACCCTTGAGGCATGTTCAAGTGAGCCAAAGTACTCCCAGTCAATCGCATATCCAACCGACCATAAAAAACCGGGAATATTGTTCAATGGATCCTTTTCCGTTTCAAGAGAGTTTATGCATGTCACTTCCTCATGCGCTAAGGAAACTCGGGAAAAATTCAAAATTCCCGTCCAGCCCTTCTTATTCTGGTCTGCCCACTCGACAAATGCTTCGATCGTAGCCTCCCCTCTCGCCTGCAACTGGAAGGATGCATATGTCTCGCCGATTTCCCGAGTGTACCAGTCTCGGATTGTGTGAGACCAATACGGGATAACTGGATTCCCCCAGGCTCCCGAGTCTTTCAGCCCTCTACCTTCATCCTTCATCATCTCTAGGACATTTTCGAAGCTCAATACCCCGGCCAGACATAAAGCGATTAACTCGTTATTTCCGCAGCCTACTACCCCGGCAGGTTTAACCCCAAGAGAGATTAGCATTCGTGCATAAGAATAGAGGAAGATGGAATTAATGATTTCATTATATTGTTCATTAGCGGTTACGCCTGCATGGGTGATTAGGGCTGTAAAATATTCGCTGAGTCCAGGCATGGAAGCTCTATCCCCGATAAGGATATTTTGTTCCAGTTCCTTTTTCAGCAAAGGCTCGCTGCAATAATAATCTATATTTTGCTGGAATACGCTATCGCAATCGTCACCAAACACGAAATAAATCGTACGATCTCCATGACTTCCATCAACATAAGAAACCTGCTGCGTCTTTTGCAGCAATTCCGTTCCCTCAGACAGATTAGAACAGCATACATATTTGCGATAATTGAAATGTTTTCTTCCAACTTGCAACGTATAAGCGATGTCGCCCAGAAAAAGCCCATCGTTTGCCTTAAAAAATTGAATATATTTCTCTGACAGTTCTTGCAACGATTGTTCCGTCATGGCGGAGACCAGAATAAGGTGGCGGGACCGCTGTGACGGATTCGGCTCATAAGGCGGTGCTTCTTCCAGAATGACATGAGCATTTGTCCCGCCTTGCCCGATAGAGTTAACAGAAGCCCTTAGAGGGTGACCTGTATCTGGAAATTCCTCGATTTCACTCGCTACATAGAATGGCCCGTCAATTAAATCGATCTCTAGATTAGGTACATTGAAATGCAATGACGGTGCAATGGTTTTGTTCTTTAACATAAGAACGGTTTTTACAAGACCCGCAATGCCGGAAGTGCAATCCAGATGGCCAATATTCGTTTTGATTGAGCCTACAGCGCAGAAACCCTTCTCTTCTGTATTAAAGGCCTGACTGGCCGCTTCAATTTCAATTAAATCGCCCAGTTTGGTAGCTGCTCCATGGGTTTCCATATAGCTGATCGAAGTCCCCGGTACTTCGCTTACCCTTAGCGCCTCCCTGATAACCTCTGCTATGCCTTCCACACTGGGAGCATTGTACCCAACTTTTCTGGCACCGTCATTATTGATGGCAGTACCTTTAATTACCGCATAAATATGATCATGATCAGCAAGAGCATCCTCTAACCGCTTGAGGACGACAACGGCCGAGCCTTTACCGGGAATGAAACCATCGGCGTTATTATCAAAGGATTTACACAGTCCGTCTTCCGATAGTATCATTCCATCTTCATATAGATAGCCGCTCTTATCGGGCAGAGGGACGGTAGTGACACTTCCGGCTAATGCCATGGAACACTCACCGCGCAATATCGATTGCGCTGCCGTATGGACTGCAACAAGAGACGTAGAGCATGCGGTATATATGGATACAGCTGGACCTGTTAAACCAAGCTTATAGGCAACCAACTGGCTCATATAATCCTTATTGCTGTAGAGTTCAGAAGTAAATAAACCGAGCTTTTCGGCCATTTCAGAGTACATGGTGCTCTTCTCCCAATACAAGTTTGGAGAAGCTCCGGCAAATATCCCAATAGGTTTATGATATTTCCCGGGATCATAGCCTGCATCTTCGAGCGCTTCCCAGGCAACCTCATGAAAGATTCTTATCTGGGGGTCCATGACCATAGCTTCATTGGGTTTATATCCAAAGAAATCAGGATCGAACAGATCGATCCCCTCCATAACTCCCTGAGATTTAACATAGTTCGGATGTGCTTGCAGCTTTCGATTCACATTTGCTTTATCAAGCTCCTCCTGGGAAAGAACAGAGATTGAATTAACTCCGGTGGCCAAGCTATCCCATATCTCATAAATATTAGAACCTGCGGGAAGACGACCAGCCATCCCTATCACAGCAATGTCTGGTGAAGCCCCTGCTTTAAACTGCAATCGTTCACCTGTGGTAGCGCTTCCGGCGTCTCCTGAAATCAGTTGTGCCTGTCGTCGTATTGTCGTGTACTGAAATAAATCTCCGATTTTAATATTTTTACCAAAAGTACGATTGATCCGATTATTCAGTTGGATAAGGATGATTGAATTACCGCCCACATCAAAGAAATTATCCTCTAACCCGATGCTCTCCTGCCCTAGGATCTCTTTCCATATAAGCTGAAGTTCTTTCTCTAAACGATCGTTAACGAATTTGTCAAGTGTCTCTTCCGGCTGCATTGCGTCCAAACTCATTAACTTTTTATAATCGACCTTGCCATTTAAGGTAAAGGGGATCTTTTCGATTTGCTTAATTTCCGCTGGGACCATAAAGTCCGGTAAATAGCGAATCAACTCCTCCCTCACATGTACAGGGCTCAAGCTACCGGCGGCTTTATAGAAGGCAAGAATTCGCTTTCTGCTGTCATCATACTCGTTAACAATGGCGATGGCGTCCACCACGCCCCTAATACGACGAAGGGTCGCTTCTACCTCTTCAAGCTCAATCCGATATCCCCGGATACTGACCTGATTGTCCATTCGACCCATGAAATCAATATTACCGCCTGGAAGCCATCTCGCACGGTCACCAGTTTTATAGAGAGTTTGACCGGGTATAACCGCTGTCGTAAACTTCTCAGCTGTAGGCCTCGGTAGGTTCACATAACCTTTGGCCACTCCAAGCCCGGCAATACATAACTCACCGGGAACCCCTATCGGTGCAAGCCTTGCTTCGGTATCCACAATATAGATTTGGGCATTGTCTATCGGCTTCCCAATCGGAATTCTAATACTCGCAGCGTCCATCTCTGCGCAATTATAATAAGCGGCGCATACGGTGGCTTCCGTCGGACCATAACTATTGTATACCGTACAGTTTTGCTTCAAACGATCTATATATTCTGTCTTGAGCACATCGCCGCCGCTAATAAACAATCTGACATCCTTCAATAATTCCAGCTTGTTTAATTCATTCAGCAGCAGCGGTGAGCAAGAAACAATCGATACTTTACGATCCCGGATAAACTGGTGAACTTCATGGATATCAAAGATTTTATCATGACCTAGTATGGAAATTTCTCCACCATTAACCAGGGCAGGAAATATTTCCTCGACACTTGCATCGAAGGCCAAAGAAGCCTGCTGAAGAACAACATCTTGTGTATGAACAGCAAACTCCCTAGAAAAAGATTGGACATAGGACGCTACATTCTTATGGCTCACCATAACACCTTTCGGATTTCCTGAGGTTCCGGAGGTGTAAATAATATAACAAGTGTCATCCATATTGATATCGACTTCAACAGGTTTATTATGATCCAAGTCAATGGAATGACCAATATCGGTTAAATCAATGATTGTTCCATCGTAAACCTGCTTTATCTTTTTCGTTTCCGGTCCTCCTGTTATGACACAGGAAGCTCGGCAGTCGTTCAGTATGTACCGTACTCTCTCTTCCGGCGAGAATATGTCGATAGGAACATAACCAAGTCCTGCTTTTTGAACTCCTAACATTGCGGCAACAGCCTTGATGGAATTGGGCAGGAATATGAGTACGGTGCTCCCAGGCACAATTCCTTTGGCGCTTAATGACCGTGCAATCGAATCACTCATCGCATTCAGGGTCATATAATCGATTTGCCCATCGGCAGTACGAATCGCTATTTTTGAGGGATGAGTATGCGCTGCCTTTTCGAACTGCTTGAACAAAGGGATGGATGCGTCTGAAGAAAGCTCCAATTTATTGAACTCTTCAAGGATTATTCTCTTCTCCGGGGAGCTAATCAGACTCAGTTCATCGCAAGTTCCATTAAGGTTTGCTGCAACCTCCTCCAGCATATGTAGGAAGTCTCTACCCATTCTTTGAATAATAACAGGATCGACTGCGGTCTGGTCATAGGAAAGGGAGATTTCCATCGCATCAAACAATTCAAGCCCTATCGTTAAGGGATAATTGGATTGCTCTGAGGATGCAAAGGACTTCAACTGCAATTCGTTGTTGCTCAACTTTTTCATATCAGCAGGATAATTCTCAATGACAATAATAGAATTGAATAATTCCCCGCTCGTATTGCTGTATTTCTTAATATCGACTAAAGGGGTGGTGCATACTTCCCGCTGTTCACCGAGAGTCTGTGTAATCTCTTCAATGACATCAAGTATTTTTTTATTGTTTGACAGATCTATCCTTAATGGCAACGTATTAATAAATAAGCCAATCGTATCCTCGAAGGAGTTTCCTTCGATCCCCCTTGAAGAAAGCGTATAACCGATGGTAACTTCCCTGACGTTCTGGTATGCCTTCAGCATAGCTCCATACACAAAATAAAAGAAGGATGAAACGAGAACATTCCTTTCTCTTAAAAAACCTTCAATCTGTTTTTGCAGCTTACTATCCACGATAAACTTTTCTTCCAAATAAATAGATGTTTTCTTGTCACGAGGGGTGATGAACCAGCTTAATTCGCTGTCCCCCCTCTTTAAGTAATTGGACCAATAGGCTTCTTCTTTTTTCTTATCCATTTTGGCCAGTACCTTCACGTAATCTCGGTAAGTGCCCCTGCTCATTGGACTTTTAAAGCTTTCAGGCGTCGAACCGTATAGTCTGAAAAAATCCTTTAAAAGGATATATGTACTCCATCCATCATACAAAATATGGTGATGTGTGATGAGCATATAATGTCTATGCTCATCAACCGTACACAGAGTTACCCGGAACGGGACCTCGTCCAATGAAAAGATTTCGTTTCTATCGCGGTCCAGTATCTCGGCATACTCCTGCTCTCGATAGGACGGCGATACCGTAGATAGATCGAAAAACCGGATGGGGAGCAGATGATTCTTCAGATTGACTTGGATCGGATTGTTCAAACCCTCCCATCGGAAAAGTGTTCTCAGCATTTCATGCTTTTCAACAAGCTTATTCCAAACTCTGTTGAAAGTGACCGGATCGAGACTGCCTTCCAGCTCAAGAACCAATTGTGCATGGTACAGTTGAGAGGCAGGCTCCATCAAATAATGAAAAAGCAGCCCCTCCTGAACGGGAGTGAGCCGCAATATATTGTCCACATTATTCTTATTTAGGTTTCTCATTTATACCTACCTCTTATCAAAATAGTAATTTATACTAGTTGACTATATTTCTCGTTCCTCATACTCAAACGGTTCTTCACATGAGTAAATATCATGGTAAAAACCAATGTACGGAATGTCATCCTCCAGGCATTTTATGCAATAAGAAAGCTCCTCATCGCACTCCAGTTCCTCGCCATTGTCCCTCATATTTTCAAATTCATCTACAATTTGTTCCATTAAGGTTACTTGAATGAATAAAGGTAACTTTTCCAACATTGAATCACTAATCATAGTCTCGGATTTATATCCTTCAAGAGCCGTATTGAAGAAATCCTCCATAAATATTTTGCGTTTCCCGGCGTCTGGTTCAAATTGTATCCAGCCCATTCCGCTTCTCCAAAGATCTGCTAGGTCATACATATACCAGCCGAAACATGAATTATCAAAATCATATACGGTTATTTGCCCGGTATCAAAATCAATTACATAATTTCCATCATTGTAATCAAAATGAATCATACCGAACGAATCGCGGCCCCGATCTAGTCCTTCTAAGGTATTAAAGAGCTCCTTCAGCTTCTGTTTCAGCATTGATAAAGAATCAGGTATCAGATGGTCGATATATTTGAAATTGTATTTATCAAAAAAACTATTCCTCCGATGAACCGGGGTATATTCCTTTGATAATTGGTGTATTTTTCCAATAGCTTTACCACAGTTATAATAGTATTCGGTAATGGGTACTCCTTCCCGATACTGATAATGATTATCCGCCAGCTTTTTCCCCTTGGCCTTTTCAAATACACATACCATGAAAGTGTGATGTTTATGAGTTATCGCTTCCAACAATTCTCCGTTCTTGGAACGGACAGCATTTGAGACACTGCCTCCATGCTCAAATAAATATTGAACATATTCAACCTCGGCCAGCAACTCTTCCTTAGTTCTTTCTTTGAGATAAGCGACTCTGAATATTTTAGCAACAGCCCCCCCTTTCTCACAGTTATAAATGACATTGCGGCCCCCTTCATGCGTATCTACTAGCGTAATCTCATAGCCCTCCAACTCATACAATTCTGTTACTTGTGGAAGCAAATAAGTATTACTGATCGAAACTACCTCGCTATATTTCATAATATCTCCTTCTTCCTATTTGATTTAATAAAAATGTAGGCTAAAGAATAGCTGGATTCCTGCCTGCAATGCGTTATATCAATCGTTCCTCATACTCGAAGGGTTCTTCTGACGAGTATATGTCATCTAAGAATCCCATAAAAGGGATATCGTCTTCCATGCACTTTATTCGATAGGATAGTGCCTCATCACATATTGGCTTATCGCCGTTGTTCCGCATTACCTCGAAAGCGTCCACAATGTTTTCCATAAGGGTCACTTGGATGTATAAGGGCAAGTGATCCAGCATCGAATCATCGATCATGGTCTCGGATCTGTACCCCGCTAGAACTGTTTCGAAATATTCATCCATGAATTTTTTTCGTTTACCCGCATCAGGTTCAAATTGTATCCAACCCACTCCATGTGTCCAGAGCCCTGCTAGGTCAAACATATACCAGCAATAACAGGAGTTGTCGAAGTCATATACGGTAATTTGTCCAGTCTCAAAATCGATCGAATAGTTTCCATCGCTGTAATCGAAATGAACTAGCCCGAAAGACTCGTGGTTTCTTTCTAGTCCTTCTAAGGTTTTTAACAGCTTAAACAGTTTCTCTTTCAGCAAAGATAACGAATCGGGTATCAGTTTGTCGATAAAGCCGGCATTGTATTTATCAAAAAAACTATACCGTCGATGGACAGGCACATACCCTTTTGAGATCTGATGCAGCTTCCCCAGAACTTTTCCGCAATTATAATAATATTCGGTGAGGGGTACTCCTTCCCGGTATCGATAATTATTTTCTACAAGCATTTTTCCCTTGGCTTTTTTAAATAGGTTGATGTAAAAAGTCCGATTATTATGAGTGATCTCTTCCAGCAACCTTCCCTTCCGGGAGCTGATTACATCCGCTACACTTCCACCATGTTCGTATAAATACCTGACAAATTCAACTTCGGCTATAAAGTCTTCCCGGTTTCTGTCATTTAAGAAGGCGATTCGAATTATCTTAGCTTCAGCACCTTCTTTTTCACAAGTATAAATGACATTACGCCCTCCTTCATGTGGCGCTACTGGGTTAATTTCATATCCTTCAAGCCCATACAACTCAGATACGATTTGAAGTAAAAACTCACTACTAATAGTTGCAGCTTCGCTGTAGTTCATAATCTCCCCGCCTCACTTTCAAGGTCACTTGAGCATAAAATAAATCATAATGTTATAACCAACCGTTCTCCCCAATAACGATCCCTTCATCCTTGCAGTTAAGTACAATTTTAATCAAAGGAAGGATGCCAAAGTGATAGTTATGAATTTCTATGACTCTAGAGGATATCGCTGTAACAACTTTCCTTCAGTAATTTGATTCAACCTTTTCTCAAATAATGGTCTGGGTATTTTCTTCGTTTCCATCACAGAAATAGCCATATTTATCGCTTGAATGACTTGATTTTCCGAAGGAGTATCATTCTCCTTTAGGATACTGTCATAAATCCCCTCAATTTCTTTATAAGGCCGAACTGCACCAATATGGTACTCCTCAAAGTTGGAGTTATAATTTCTTGTAGTCGTTGCCACCTTCAAGCATCTTTCTATGACCTTTACATATTCATCATTCTTTAGGAACAGCATATCTTTCAGTTCATCACACTGACTGAATTTATTAAAGGAATGAGGGGTCAGCAGCTTAGTGTTTTTTCGAATTAAAAACTTTAATACATCCTTCGGGCCCATCTCAATCACATATTTGATATTATGATTAACAAGATAAGCAATAGACTCCTGCCATCTGACAGGGTATATAAGCTGATTGGATAAATTATCTATAACCGACTGATCTCCCGTATAAGGTAGTGTACTGTAATTGGAAAGCACCTCGTATTTAGAAGGGTGATAACGGTACTCCTGTAAGACAGCTTTCATCTCATTTCTCGCTCTTAACATGAGAGGAGAATGAAAGGGGCCCGACATCTTCAAGGGATATACAATAGCACCTTTGTTTTCCAATAGTTTCGTCAAATTTTTGATGGCATCGTTCTTACCCGAAACTGAGCATTGAGTGGGAGAATCATATGCTGAAACATACAGTTCACCTCCATTCTCTGAATACGCTTTGCATGCTTCCTCTACAGCTTTATTATCAATATTTATGACCCAAATCATCGTTCCATCGCAAGAGGGGATGGTTTCTTTGATAATCCTTCCTCTTTGCTTCACAATTTGTAGAGCATCTGAGAATTCAATTACGCCACTTGCACACAATGCAGAGTATTCACCCAAGCTATGCCCCAAACAGATTGACGGCTTTAATCCGATTTCCTTCAGGTACACCCTGTATATTGCGATGCTCGCAGTCACCAATGCTAGCTGGGAAACGTCTATTTCATTCAATCTATCGGCAGACTCCTCACGGAAACATATTTCTGCCATATTCATATTTAATCGATCACTGGCTTCTTCGAAGGTTTCTCTAGCTATCGGCGAGTTATCGTAAAAACTCTTGGCCATATTCGTATGTTGAGAACCAACGCCCGGGAAAACCAGAGCAATTTGAGGTTCGATCCTGTGCATATTGCTCCTCTATTCCATATTATTTTCTGCTTTATAGCTAAAAGCATCTCAAGGAAATCGTTTACAATAATGCGAGTGCATTGCGGTCAACCTTCCCATTCATCGTGATCGGGAAGCTTTCCATAATTACGTATTCATTAGGTAACATATAATCGGGAAGCACTACCTTCGAAAACTCTTTCAATTTTTGAATCGTCAAATTTGGATCTGTGGTTCGTATATACGCTTTCAATACTGGATTAATACGATCTGCATCCACTAAAATCACCATACATTGACTAACCGACTCATGCTCACAGATCTTTGATTCTATTTCTCCAAGTTCTATCCGAATTCCCCTAATTTTCACCTGATTGTCCATTCTGCCCAAGTATTCTATATTCCCATCAGGCAGAAGACATGCATAGTCCCCTGTTCTGTAGATCCTTTCTCCTCTACACACCGGACTGTTAACAAACTTGTCTTCCGTCAGCTCAGGTTGATTAAGATACCCCTTAGCAAGTCCGACACCAGCAATACAGAGCTCACCTTTTTCCCCTGGAGGACAAAGACCCGATTCTCCCAAAATGTATAATGCTGTATTCTGTATTGGCTTTCCGATAGGCACCTTAACGATATCTCCGTTAGTAGGACATTCGTAGTAGGTAACATCCACCGTCGCTTCGGTAGGTCCATACAGATTTGTTAATCTTGTTCCGGTCTTTTGTCCCCATTGTGTATTGAATTTCTTAACATGAGCGGGCGTAAGCGACTCCCCGCTGCAGAAAATGTGCCTCAGTGACATTAGCTTTTTACTATAATCTTCGTTGCTTATATAATTCAGGAAAGAATCCAGCATGGAAGGCACAAAATGCATTATGGTTATTTTGCTTCGCTCTGCCTCTTCAATTATTCCCTGTGGAAATTTCTCAAATCCTGGCTTCAGCATACTTACAGTAGCACCCGTTATTGCCCACCAAAACAGTTCCCATACCGATACGTCAAATACAAACGGAGTTTTTTGTAAAATGGTGTCACCAGGGGCAACAGGGTACTTGTTTTGCATCCAGTTCAATCTGTTGACAACCGAACGCTGTTCAACCATTACTCCTTTAGGATTACCCGTCGAACCTGAAGTATAAATGACATACATTAAATCATCAGGCTTAACGTTAGTTACATTGCTGTATTCCGGAAGAGCATACAGGGATTCGTCATCCATATTTATATAAGTTTTATGAAATCTGCTTGTTTTGTACATCGTCTTGTTCTGCCCTATTAAGCCGCTTGGATTACTGTCCGAAACGATGTACTCTATCCTCTTGTCTGGATAGTCTGGCGAAATGGGCATATAGACTGCTCCGTACTTCAAAACACCATAAATAGCTACGATCATTTCCAACGATCGCTCTGTTATTATGCCGATTATTTCGTTTTTCTGAATTCCGCTTTGGCGAAGGGCATATGCTACTTGCCCTGCCTTTCTGTTCAACTCTCTGAATGTAAGACACTCTTCACCAAAAACAACTGCTACGGCATCGGGAGTTTTTTCAACCTGTGTCTCAAATAGCTGAATAACCGTCTTATCTTCTGGATATGGCGCTCTTGAATCATTGAGCATCCTGTACATCAATTCAATCTCGCTTGTTTCACAATGGTTCATCGTCTCATACACTCCAAAAAACTATAAAATTAAACATTAGCGTATTTTCTGCCTGAACTGCTGTGTTTCCTCACAATGCTGTTTCCTAGTATCATCTCGATGATCTGATTACTTCCCTCAATAATTTCCAACGTTTTACTGTCCCTGTAGTATCTAGCCACAGGGTGAGTCTCATTACAGCCCATGGCGCCATGAATCTGGACAGCATTGTCCGAATGCTTGCGCGCTGCCTTCGTAGCAAAGTATTTAGCCATAATCACCTTCTCTGCGGAGTTAGGAAGATGAACCTCCTTTGCATAACATGAGTGTACACATAGATAACTTGCGGCTTCATAATCCACACCCATCTGGGTCATCATTTCCTTAATTGTACTTTGGACAATCAACTTCTCTCCAAAGGCTTTCCTTTTAAGAACGTGTCTGCTGCAGTATTCAAGACACCCCCGCAGGATTCCTAAAGCCGTGAAAGCAACACTTACACGTCCGTAATCCAGAGCATATGGAGCTATATGCGAGAATGCAAATCCCGGTTTTCCTAATATATTTTCCTTACTTACAATGCAATTATTGAATTCCAGAGTGGCTAATTCACCGGCTTTAAAGCCAATCATATTATGAATTGGACTCACATTTAATCCAGGTGTATTCCTTTCCACCAATACTGCGGTAGCTTTTTCTTTTTCTCCGTTTAATTTGCCAAAAACAATGAATACATCAGCTAGCCCACCAAAGGTTATCCACCTTTTAGTTCCGTTTATAATGATCTTGTCATCGTCCTCTGTAAATGTAGTCCCAATTCCCTTAATATCACTGCCTGCTTCAGGCTCTGTTAATGCAAGAGCTCCTATTCTTTTGCCGCAGGTCATAGATGGAAGCCATTTTTGAACCTGCGCTTCAGTCCCCCATTTTTGGATCGACTTCATCACCATAGTATGGACATTGAATAGACCGCTTAATGAGGTACTTTCTTTGGCAACAGCTTCAATAAACAAACCAAATGTCAAGTGGTCCCAACCTAATCCACCCAGCTCTTTTGGCAGGATTCCACCTAAATAACCTGCTTCTCTGCATTTATCGATAATTTCCCTTGGAATAGCCTCGTCTACTTCCCATTGGCTTGCAAATGGCTGTATATTCGATTCGACAAATTTGGCAAACTCCAAATGTTTTTCTCTGTGCTCCGTAGAAAGCAAATCCATCATATCAATTCGCACCTGCTTTCTTATTGCATACGAAATCAGCAATTCGATGAATAGATTTGTAATTATTCATATCTAAATCATCCGTAGTAATTTTTATATCAAAATTCCTCTCAAGAAATGTCATCAATTCTATGGCAAATAGAGAACTAATCAATCCCTCTTCAAAAATATCCAGGTCGTAATCAATACGATCTATGTTTACATTACTCAGGACATATTGATTCACTTTCTCAGCAACTGCATGATATTCCATCATAACTTAACCTCCTAATTATTCTTTGATTAATATTGATAAAAGCCTTTGCCCGTTTTTCTTCCAAGCAAGTTAGCATCAACCATCTTCCTCAACAAAGGGCAGCAGCGAAACTTGGGGTCTTGATAGCTCTCGTACAAAATATCCAGCGAGTTGGCGACTGTATCCAGTCCAATCAAATCTGCAGTTTCCAAAGGCCCCATTTTATGCCCATAACATTTTTTGAAAATCTCATCTACCTCAGCGGGTTTTGCCACTCCGTCTTGCACTACAAAAGCAGCCTCATTCATAAACAAGTGGGAAATTCGATTAGTAACAAATCCCGGATAGTCATTCACAAGAACAACATCCTTATTCAATTGTCCAAGTAATGCCTTTACGTTGTCTATACACTCTTCTGATGTGTGATACCCTCGGATTACTTCTACACAATTTTTCAGATAGGAAGGATTCATAAAATGTATACCTATCACTTTGTCCGGACGGTCGGTTACACTCGCCACCTTTGTGACGGAGATACACGAGGTATTAACGGCAAAATTGACCTCTGATTTGCACACTTTGGACAATTCCCGATAGACGGTTTCCTTCATGTCCCATTTCTCCGGTATATTCTCTATGATGAACTCCGCATCACTGATCTCCTCAATATTGGTTGTAAATTTAATCCTACTGATTGCATCCTCTGCATTCAATTTAGGAAGTGAAGCGTTCGCAAGAGGTGCAAAGCGGATAATTCGGATGATTTCTGCTTTTGCCCTCTCAAGCACATCATTAGAAATGTCAACTAGTATACAGCTCATGCCATGAAAGAGTAAGTCAGCAGCTATGCCTCTCCCCATAGTCCCTGCACCGACAATACCGATCTTCTTATATTCCATGTTATCTCACCTTCTGTAATATTTAGGAATCGGAAAAGAGCCCGGACGATTGTCCGAACTCTTCTCGTTAATTTTTCACAATCCATTGATGATTCAAAAATCCCTTACGCTTCTGAGTTAATGCTGATTGGCAGATCCAGCTTCTTTTTCAAGAAGCCAAATATGTTATTTATAGACGAAAAATTGGACATCTCCATCTCGTCGCCCTCAACAGTGATACTAAACTCAATTTCGATATAATTTAATAATTTCATTGCAAAAAGTGAATTTACGAAACCCATCGTGAAGATGTCGTCATCATCTGTAAAGCTTATCTCCTCATCATACCTGATTAAATTATCCTCAATAAACGTTCTAATTCTTTTTTTAATATCCATGAACGACATCCTTTCTTGTTAAAGTTAAGCCCAAACTACGATTTAGTCTCGACCTTTACATATGGCGGAAATTTTTGAATACTCGACAAATCATTGCTAAGCACCGTAATCCCATCCGCGCCTGTAGAAACTTCTTTAAAATTCGCAAACTTATAAGTGACGTACATCATTTTGTTTTTATCCGTCTTTTTAAAATCGGCAAGCAGGATTTTATTATTCGACTTTGCCATCTGCATAATATAGGATAATAAGATTGTTCCTACACCTCTTGACATTACCCTGCAAGACATGAGAAGCAGGTTAAGATGATAGCAGGATTCCTTAATTTCTACTAAAGCTAAACCGATCTTTCCATATGAACCATAGTAATCGACAAGCTCGCACACGAACAAGATATGTTGATCCGAGGTTCTGAACCAGTTGAGTTCGTCGTAGCTGTACGTATAACCGGTCGTATTCAGCTGGTTAGTCCTTTCAGTCAATTCAATCGCTCTGGTTAAGTCTTCCTCTTGTGCTTGAGAGATGATTAATGTCATATTTAGAGAAGCAAGAAATGCCTCGGGCGTACCAATGAATTTTTCCTCTTCCTCCCTTCTCTGCTGGTCTTGGACGTACATAAGACGCCGTCTTTGAGCATCTTCAGTCACATATTTATGCTTTAAACGGCTGTTATTGAGCAAGGAGTCATATTCCAATACATCCATACAGGTAATATCCGGATACGCAAATTTCACTTCATCTCTTTCAAATGCCTGATCATCAATAAATAATAAAGAGTCAATTCCGATGTTTAAGCTTTTTTGTATCTTTGATATGGATTCGGACTTGGGATTCCAATTGATCTCAGGATATAAGAAAAATTCAGAAAGCCCAAATTCTTCTAATTTTCGCATAGCATGATTGAAGTTATTTTTGCTTGCGATCGAATGCAGGATTCCTCGATTATCTAGTTGTTTAATAATACCTACAATACCAGGCTTCAATGTAACTTCCTCGTCCTCGAGCAGCACTCCATCCCATATCGTATGGTCCAAATCCCAGATAATACACTTTATTTCATTACTCACAAGAAATCACCTCGGGTGTTAATACATCATTTATAATTTTAGTTACATCCTCGATCTGCTCATTAATGAAGAAATGTCCTCCATCAAACTCGTGAATTCTGCATTTACCAGAAGTACAACTTTTCCACATTTCCAAATCGTTTGGTTCAATCCCCTTATCCTGGTTGCCGTTTAATATGGAGATGTCAAACTCATATTTTGAGTCTCTTTGTGGTGAGCAATATGTTTCTACTATCCTATAATCGGATCTTATAATCGGAACAAAAGTATCAATAAATTCTTCGTTTTCCAGCAGTACCTTTGGCGTCCCTCCCATTTCTAATAGCTCCTCTATAAATGCCTCTAATGGTGCATCATGAAAGCTAGGATCGTCCTTTTTTATAAAAGGAGGATATCGTCCCGAAAAAAATGCATGTTCGGGATCATGCAAACCTTCCCCCTTCAATCTATGAATCAACTCATACGCGATGATACTCCCCATACTATGTCCAAAAATGGCATAGTCCGAGTTTTGGATCAGCGGTTTAACGATATGATAAACATCATCTACCGCAGCATTCATATCTTCATATCCTGGTTCCAGAAATCTTCTTCCCCGCCCCGCAAGCTCCACGGCATTAAGTTCAACAGAATCATTTAAATATTTGCTCCAATTTCTATAAGCATGCTTACTGCCGCCTGCATACGGTATGCATATCAATTTAATATTCCCCATTGGATACGCCTCTCAAATCTTTATTTGATTTCATATGAATAGCCATTAAACACTGATTCACTCTACCATCCTGCCCATTTCCATCTTAATAACCTTATCCGCTATAGAATAATACCGATCGTCATGTGTGATTGCAATGATGCACTTTCCTTTTTGTCTTAATTCCGGAAGCAAATGTTCATAAAAATAGCTTCTAAACTCGGGATCCTGATCCGCTGCCCACTCGTCAAAGATATATATATTTCTATCTTCCAGATAACTGACCATAAGCGCCAGTCTTTTCCTTTGTCCGCTTGATAGCTTAGTGGTACTGAATACTCCGTTCTTAATACTAAGCTTATCTTCAAATCGTAGTTTTTTAAGCAGCTCTGTAATCCGCTCTGCCTTAACCGTATAATCAATTCCATATAATTTCTCAAACAGGAAATAATCACTCATGACTGTCGAGAAACTCTGACTCAATACTTCACTTGTCACTTTATGGTTGTTTACTGTTATTTCACCTTTATCAGGCTGATAAAGCCCTGTAATAAGTTTAGCAAGTGTTGACTTTCCGCTCCCGTTGCCTCCAGTTATAAATGTAATTTCCCCTGGCTGGAACGTACAACTGACAGGACCTACTTGAAACTCCTCACCTTCGCCATTCTTGTAAAGATACTCTACATTATGTAATTCTAATTTGGTTAATTCACTAAGATTTCCCCCTTCAATAAGAGTCTCCTCCATTTTAGACTTTTCTGTGGAATCGATTTCTTCAATAAGTGAAATTAATCGTTGATAGCTTATTTTGGTGCGAATGATCTCTGGAATTGATTCGAGAACGCCATGAACCGGCCCCGTCATATAAAGAAAGACAAATATATAATTCCGTAAAGTACCCGTCTCGATATCGTTGAAAACAATCGGGAATACGAAGGCGACAACACCGATTACAAAAGTAAAGAGCAGTTCTCCGACAACAAAACCATTCGCAAATCCTAATTCGCCCTTAATGCGCTTGTCTCTATATTGCTCGCAGCTTGCTTGCATCTCCTCTCGAAATTCGCTTTGTCGTTTGGTATTCATTTTTAATTCTTTAAAGCCGCCTAGTAAGCTGCTAATAAAGCTGAAAAATACATTTTGAATGTTCCTTGTCTCTTCCCATAGTTTGTTCGCACGGGTGCCTACCAAAAAATAAAATCCTGTCGCAACAATGATTACTCCAAGTGAAATTAGCATGCCGTAAAAATTAATAATTCCTAAGTAGACAAAACAACAAATAAGCGTGACTAGGCTTGTTGCCGCAGTAATAACGATATTGGCAAAATGGCTTATCGTCTCCGTATCATTATTTAATCCGGCATGTATTTTCCCATTTTCTAATTTCTCGATTTTCTCATAAGAGGATTTAAGTATCTTATTGATTAGCTGTATTCGCTTCGTATACACTAGTTCATTGGTCAGCTTTAAAAGTCTAATTCGAACAATCCGCTGACCGAACACATAAAACACAATTCCCATAAAAAAGAATAATAATAATCCTGTTTGAAAGCTTTGCGTCCTATTTAATGCTTCATTAACGATAAAAATAATAATTGCGTTTCCAAAGCCACTAATTACGCTCAGAACCGAGATGATAAAAATCGATTTTTCTTTTTTTTTGGGAAAAATCACCGTACAAAAATAGTATATACAAAAAACCACGATTGTAGAGAATATCGAAATGACCCCAATAATTAAGCTCTGTGGAGCCCAAACTTCAATAAAACTCCATGGGAGTCCCCAGTATAGAATATCAGGTATTCTATACATACAATATCCGATACCTATAATAAAAATTGAAAGTATTACAAAACTAGAAACTGCTTTCTTAGAATCGCCAATATATACACGTTTTCTCTGAATAACTTGAACTATTAACAGCAAAAGCAATATCATCGTAATTATGATGATTGGAAAAGTTATGATAACAATAGTAAAAGAAGCGTTATCAATTGAAAGGTTTGTGTCGGCATTAATACCCTTCGGCGGCACCCCCAGAATAATGTTATCGATCCCGTTAGCTATCGCATTCGTGTATTCGGAGTTAGAGTTCGTGAGAATGCCGATCCCGTATTGAAATTGTGGCCTAAACGTTACTTCAGATGAGTAGTTAGGATTGCTCCCGTCGTGGGCTATTTTTCCTCCACCGCTTTGATAAACTGACCACCCGCTCGCATACGATGAGCCATCGTTACTTGGATCTACAGTACGATCAGGCAAATGAGAGATTTCTATTAAGTCCTTGTCAAATGTTATCGGTACTTCCGTACCAAGCTGAATTTTAATCCATTTTGCCAAATCTTCCGCATTCGTAATAATATATCCTGCGGGAGTATTGCCTCTGTATGTGGGCGCAGCGTATTCGAACTGCTTTAGAAATTTTACTTTATAGCCATCCGCTAAATCATACTTAGCTGCCTCGTCTCTTGATAAATAGGTATTATTAATCCCTAGTGCTTCTATGACATGTTTCTTCATATAGTCTTCATAAGGCATCTGCGATACATTTTTTATAACAAGACCAAGGATGTCATAATTTATAGTTGCATATAGATATTTCTCTCCAGGATAAAATTCAAGCTTTTTGCCTACCTGTGTTCTGACAGTCTTTTCTAGGGCATCATCGCTTTCGTCAATTGGAATATCTCCAATGGAGTTAAATGGAATACCGCTTGTATGGTGCAATAACTGCCTTAATGTAATATCTACATATCCGTCAATCGTTTCTCCTCTATGATTGCCTACATATTTCATTTGGAACCAAGGGATATACATGTTCACTGGATCATCCAGATGAATTAGACCATCTTTTTCGAGTTTGCGTATCCCTAGGGCAGTAAACGCTTTGCTTACCGACCCAAGCTCAAACAATGTCTTTGAATTAACTGCTCTCTTTTCTTTTAAGTTTGAGTATCCAAATCCTTTACTATAAAGCGTTTTATTTCCCTCGACTATTACAACCGAGGCACCTGGAATTTTTCCATCTTTCATGTTCTCCTTGATCCACGACTCAATTTGTTCAATTTTCTTCTCTGTCAAGAGAGAATTTCCAGAGCTTTGGGCAGCTCTATCGTTCGTATCTGCTAACGCAGTGACGGGCAACACGCCAAGAAATATGATTGTTAACAGAAGGGTAAGACAAATTTTCCTCATTATATACCTCGCCTTTTTTATTAGTTAAAGAGGCTATCCAATTCATGCTGAGATATATCTGCAGCATCAAAATCAGATGGTGTAAACTCGACTGATTCCTTCTCACAGCAATGGTTAATCAATGCTATTAAATCGGTCATGTAATCATTTAAAAATTTCTCCATTCTTCCACTAGATAACACACTCGTGCTGTACGACAAATTCACTTTCAGCCTTCCATTCATTATGAACGCATCGATCTCCATCACAGATGTTAGTTGGTTGCGTTGATCGTAATCACCCTCCATCTGCTCATCTAATATATTCAAAAAATCATTTCTTCTAAATGTGAATTCACCCAAGAAATTGAATCTAATATATTTTCTCGTATTGTTATTTTTATTGCTGTTACTACTAAAACCCGTTGATCCATTCGCAAGTATTCCATAGCCGATTCCCTTGTTAGGGATATCCCTAATTCTCTCTTTAATCGCCTTAATCTGAGAGGGTAAGTCATCCTCTTCCAGCTTGATATAGAATGGGTACAGACAAGTGAACCACCCAACTGTTCTTGAGATGTCTATGTTCTCGAACATTTCGTTCCTGCCATGGCCTTCAAGCTCGATTACAATTTCGTTGCTTTCAGAATACTTTTTAATTATCCTTAAGAGCGATGCAATTAATAAATCCTTTGCTTCAGTCTGATAAGAATTACCGGCTTTTGTAAGCAAACGCCCTGTATCGTTTTCTCCTATTTCCTCAGTCAGTGTAATCCTTGTGCTAACCGTATCTTCTTCTGATTCATTGTCTGTGGGGAATCTGAAGTCCTTGGCTAGAATTTGTTCCCAATAGTTCTTTTCGTTTTCTATATTTTCATTCTCACAATGGCTTTCTAGCACATTTGCCCATTCTTGGTAGGAATGTGTCTTTAGAGGAAGTTTAATTACTTCTCCCCGATTAAGCTGCATAAGCATCGTATTAAGATCTTCAATAATGATTCTCCAAGATACTCCGTCAACCACTACATGGTGAGCGGTTATCAACAATCTCTTCTCGTTTGGTCCGAGCTCCAGAATACATGCTTTAATTAAAATATCTTCTTCAATGTTAAAACTAGACTTTAAGTTATTAGCCAAATCAGTCATTCTATTAGCTCGCTCGATATTTGAACATTCAGTTAAGTCATGTACTGAAATGGTATAATGTCTATCCAAATGCTGGTTATTATAATACAACCCGCCTGTTTGTAAGCTACAGCTAATCCTTAATGAATCATGGTGTCTGATTAATTCATTAAAGACAATCTCAAGTGCTTCGACCTCTACTGTTTGTTGTACTTCCAAGAAGATGCTTTGGTTGTAATAATTCGGGTTCTTGAAGCGTTGCGCAAAGAACCACGATAGTATAGGCGTTTGCTTAATTGCCCCTTCGCATGGCTCTTGGGAAATAGTCACTCCGTTGCTCTGTTCGATGTATGAAGCCATATCCAAGATTATAGGATTGGACAGTATATCTTTTACTTTAATTTTGAAGCCTTGCTCTTTTAGTTTGGAGGCCATTTGAATTGCTTTAATCGAGTCTCCACCAAGATGATAAAAATTATGATTAAGGCTAACGCTTTCCATGTTTAATACAGTGCAGATTGCATTTACTAAAATTCTCTCCTTCTCATTACTATATTCAATGAAATCTGCATGAGCAAAATTCAAATCGTCTGGTTTTGGCAACAGTGCTCTGTTTACTTTGCCATTCCTATTCAAAGGAATGTGATCGAGCTCAACAAAATGTACTGGAATCATATAACTAGGTAAAAAACTTAGGAGAAAGTCTTTCAGCTCATTGTCCTTAACCTCTAGTGCCTCAAATTTACGAACAAAGTAAGCACTCAGATATTTTCTTGCACCGCTATCCTCTAAATCTACAACAATTGCATCTTTCACAGATTCGTGTCTTAATAGATATCCCTCTACTTCACCCAATTCTATGCGATACCCACGAATCTTGGTCTGTTGATCTTCCCTTCCAACATACTCAATGATCCCATTCTCTAGAAACCTGGCTAAGTCTCCTGTCTTATACAGCCTCTTCCCGTTAAATACTGAATCATTTAAAACAAACTTTTCCTGAGTCAGTTCTGGTCTGTTCATGTATCCCCGGGCAACTCCATCACCGGATATATACAATTCTCCAACCATCTTGGAGGGGATGACCTGAAGGTTTTTATCTAGAATGTATATTTGTACGTTATCGGCTGGCACCCCTATTGGCACCGAAACTCGTGTATCGTTCTCACAATCAAACTTGTGAATCATACACCCGACAACTGTTTCAGTAGGACCATATTCATTATATAGTTCTATTTCTCCCTCAAAACTTGCATATATTTCACTTGCAAGGCTTACTTTCAAGTCTTCCCCACCTACAATAAATCTCCGGACTGATGATCCTTTATTATTCATATCTCTTAGTAAAGACAGATGGGATGGAGTCAACTTAATGATAGTAGCCTTATTATCTTTCATAATTCGATAAAGCACATATTCCTCATCATCACGATGATCGTCATATACAATAATACGACTGCCACTTATTAGTGGAGTAAATACTGATGTTACTGTTAAATCAAAGGACAGGGACGAATATAGCGGGAATACTTCATCGTCACTTTTTACATACATCTTTTTGGCCCACCAGGTATAATTGACGAGCCCTTGATGTTCAATCATTGTTCCTTTCGGCTTCCCAGTAGAACCCGATGTATACATTACATAAACCAAGTCTCCAGGTTTGTTGATTACATCTAGATTCCTTGTATCTCCTACATACAATTCAACATTGCTAACATCGATGATCTCGCCGCTGAACCTAATCATTTCACTTAGTTCAATGTTGGTTAGCAACATTTTGCAATTCGAATCTTCAAGCATATAGTTTACCCTGTCAGAAGGATAGCTTGGATCAATGGGGAGATATGCCCCACCGGCTTTTATTATGGCCAACATACTGATTACGCTTTCAAAAGAATGCGAAATCAATAATCCAACGATGGTTTCTTCTTCTACTCCCTTTTCAACAATAAATCTAGCCAGCTGGTTGGCTTTCTCATTTAGCCCTTTGTAGGTTAGTTCAGAGTTATTATAGCTAACAGCTATCTTATGAGGTGTCTTTAGTACCTGCTCTTCAAAAAGTTCATAAATCAATTTATCTTTTGGATAATCTGTATTCGTATCATTAAATTCAAACAATAGCTTTGTTCTCTCACTGTAAGACAATAAACTTAAATCTCTTATGCAATCAAATGGACGCTCTACGATTTGATTAATTAGAGTGAGGAGATGATTAAACATGCACTCAATATCGTTAGCAGAGTAATTTGTTATTTTGTAGTCAAAGTCTAATGTTAAGCTTCCCTCACTGGACCAGTCTTTAACAACCATTTGTAATGCATAGATCTGATTTCCGTTATAGAACTCCTTATTCTCAACTGGGGAACCATTCATTTCTGAAGCAAGCTGTGTATTATAGTAATTCAGACAAAAATTGAACAGATTATCATACCCATTTTTTTTCATCTCCAAATCCTGTATGAGAAGATTATAAGGATACTTCTGATTAAAATAGCATCTTTGAAGTTCCTCATTTACTCTAAACATCATATCCGCTACACTTATATCCTCGTCTATTTTAAATCTGAATGGCATTGTACTTGTGAACATGCCAACAATGCTCTTTTCCTTTTTGCCAGACCTGTTCAGCACGGGAGTCCCAATTATAATATCCTCATGCTGAGTTTTTTTGTGTATGTATAGTAGATATAATGTTACGAAGAATGTATTGAGAGAATATTTGCGATCGGCTGCGAAATTCTTGATCTTCAAACCCAACTCCACATCAAGATCAAATGTTTTTCGGTGGCCTTCTATACTCTCCGATTTATCATTTAATAATGATTCAGGAAATTTTTTATATTTTTCCATCCAAAAATTCTTGTTTTTCAAAAACCTGTCTGATGAAAGATATTTCTTCTCATTGTCAATATATTCTAAATAGGAGAACTTAATACGATCATCGAGCTCTTCTCCAGAAATCGATCTCATATAATTACTGGAGATTTCATCCGTCATTATATTAATGGACCAACCGTCGCATATAATATGATGAAATTTCGCTAAATACCCCATATCATTGTCTGATATTTTAAATAATGCAAAATAAAAAAGCCAATTGTTCTCTAGTACAATTGGTTTTTTTGCTTCTTTATCTATCCACTTATTGAATTCATCTTCAGGGTTAACATGTTCGGAAAAATCAATGAAATCTAAATCAACCTTATTGTATTCACTAACATATTGCTTAACATCGAGTTCGTCTTCAATTATTCTCAATCTTAGGGCATCATTCTTCTTTATAAAATGATTTATACACTTTTTAAGTACATCTAATTTGACATCACCTTTGACTCTAATCGGTCCACCAATATTGTATAGAGATGTATGTGGGTAAATCTTTTCTTGATACCAAATTCTCTTCTGGGGATGTGTTAAAGGATAAAAAACAGTCTCTGTATAATCTACAATATTCATCAACAAAGCTCCCTCGTTTTCCCTTGGCTATTGTGAGTTGCTCATGCAATTTGGACATAGCTTCGCCATGGTCGACTAGTTACACAGTCGACTAATAGTGTGTATGACATCTAAGATCCATTAACGTGCCTAAACAGCGATTAACTTTCCTTAGAATACTCCTTAATAACATTCTCACCATATCATATAATTTCTTAAAGAAAATCCTAAAATGTCGAAAAAAGGAATACCCTTCCTCACTTGCATAGTACACTATGTATTACTGGAACGTCAATACCGGTTATTTACTGAAATCGTTAGGATATGCACAGATCCCTTTTCTGAAGAACAATGCTCAAACGATAACAGAAATCAACCTTAAACGAATGAACCTTCATCCGGAATTTCGACAAAAAGATATCTTTTTCCTTAAAATACATGATTTATTAAATGCGAGGTAATTATAGGAATTGCACTTCTAATGTCGAAATCTAAAGATAAATATCAATCATCTCATTTCACTTACCCGATTATCGCAACGTTTGAATGGATCGGTCATTAAAGGAACGGAGCATACCATTCTCGGAAACAGTTATGTCATGAAGAGTTATCTCAGCATGCTCTGCCAAGGCATAAATGACTATGACAACTGCTTTGTATATATCACCCGACATCGAGTTATTTCGCAAGGACACCGATGCTTTGTATATATCACCCGACCGACTTGCGATAACAAACAGTTTTTTATCAATATTTTATATAAAATTATATATGAAAGTACTAATTTTAGAGGATTCCGTATCCAGAAAATTAGAAATATATATTAATTTTTATATAATTTAATA
Organism: Paenibacillus amylolyticus; assembly: GCF_051136285.1. Taxonomy (GTDB): domain Bacteria; phylum Bacillota; class Bacilli; order Paenibacillales; family Paenibacillaceae; genus Paenibacillus; species Paenibacillus amylolyticus_F. The sequence goes on from NZ_CP194938.1 coordinate 1,858,350, forward strand.
TTATTTGACATAAGGAAACAAACATGGAATAATACAATTGATGCGAGAAGCCGCCATAAAATCCTAAGTAAGTGCTTTCATTTCAATTCGGAATATTGGTAATAACTTACAAATGTTGTATATGGAGGTAATTATGAAGTGGTATGTAGTATATGTAGAAACAAGCAAGGAATCTCTTGTATCACTTTACTTAAACAAATATTTCAAACAATTAGATTTAAGGTGTTTTTTTCCTATGAGGAAAGTTCCTGAAAGAGTAGAAGGTTCTTTCGTAGAAGTTGTAAAGCCACTATTCCCTGGGTATGTATTCGTATATGCACAAATGAATCCTGATTTATATACATCAATTAATAAAATACCAAGGATATTCCGTATATTACGTAAAGGAAAGTATAGCCGCACTGATATAGATTCATATTATACTGAGATTGATGAAAAAGAAATTGAGCCCATCCTTGGTTTAGTTGGAAATGATGGAATTATTGATTATTCACAAGCAATAGCTACAGATAACGAAATAGTGGTAACTTCCGGTCCGTTAAAGGGACGAGAAGAGTTAATTAAGAAGATTAATAAGAGAAAGATGAGAGCAAAAATAGAATTGAATCTTTTGGGGGCACAATGCGACATCGATGTTGGACTAAATATAGTAAATAATAGCGAATAAATAGTCTATACGGTAATCCAGCAAATTAACCAGCGAATTGCTCGGCTCACAATTAAACTACATAAATAGCCCAGCAATTCGCTGTTCCGATGAACAGTCTATTGCTTTTTCCACATAATTATTCGTGAACTTTGTAAGATCAGGGGTAGTCATAATGACGACTACCCCCATAGGAATATTAACTAGGACTTTAACCGTACTTTCGTTTCAACAAGCTTATTTAGGCTTCGCCAGCAGCACGGAACCTTTACAGATCCTGAAATCAAAGCTGCTCGGCGGCAGCCTCAACTTAGTTCCGCCAAACCCTCAGGAGTCAGGTCCAATTTATAATCTCGGCCTTCTAGCCTTCAGGGTAACGTTCAGATGCATTCGCCCTTCACCGTATTTGTAAGCTAAACTGCTTTCTACACCGTTTCCCTAGGCGACGCCTCATCATCCAAACGTTTCTCCAAAGCGGCCATATCTGCCGGAAATGGAGCTTCAAAGATCATGCGTTTGCGGAGAATCGGGTGTTCAAACGTCAGCTCACACGCATGCAACGCCTGGCGTTCAATCCATGTATCCCGTTCTTGTCTCTCGGACATGGTCTGTTCGTCCAATGTATGTTCAGGTAAAGTCTTATACATCTGATCACCAATCAACGGGCAGCCGATCGATGTCATATGCACTCGAATCTGGTGGGTCCTCCCACTTTCCAGCTTCAGACTTACGGCACTGGCACTACCATCTGACCAACGTGAGAGCGTTGTGTAAAGCGTTCTTGCGGCATATCCATCTGGTGTAACAATACGGCGATGCGGCTCTTCCGGGTCGCGGTCAATCGGTCCGTCGACTGCTCCATGTTCTGGAACAGGGCTACCGTGCACCAGCGCGATATATCTTTTATCTACAGTTCCTGCGATCATCTGCTCCGACACATGCTGATGCACGTACGGATTTTTGGCAATCGCCAGCACGCCAGATGTTTCCTGATCCAATCGGTGGATGGGCCGAAAGCGGAATTTCTCACCTTTTTTCTGCCAATAATGAACCACACCATTAGCCAGAGTACCTGTATAATGTCCATGGGTTGGATGAACGATAATCCCTGCATCCTTGTTTACAATCAGCAGATGTTCATCTTCATACAATACGGTAAACGGGATATCTTCCGGCAAAATATCATCAGATACCTCCTGCTCCATCCGAACCTCTACCAGATCACCGGCATTCACCTTGACACTGATATATACCCGTTCACCATTAAGCATAACCCCTTGCTCAGTCAACTTGATTTTGGACAAAAGCTTGCGCGAAACCTGCAGTCGCTTCTGAAGTACGGTCTTTAGCAGCCAGCCGTCCTCCACTTCGGTCACCCTGTAGGTAATTGGCGCATAATACTGGCTCATTCTTTGCGGCGGAATACTTTTTTACTCCGCACATACTCAATATCCGCAACTTGTTGTCTTGCATTGGCTGTCCGTGCAACAACAAAGAAATAATCGGATAAACGGTTCAAGTACCGACGCACCGACGGATTAATATCTGTATGCTGTCCCAGCGTAACGGTACGGCGCTCTGCACGGCGGCATACGGTGCGGCACACATGCAGTGCAGAGGAAAGCAGACTTCCTCCAGGAATAATAAAACGTTCCACTTTAGGATTTTCGGCATCGTATTGATCGATCCACTGTTCCAGACGTATAACCATTTCATCGTGTACCTTGTACTTTGTCTCACTTATGCGCACAAAAGCCAGATCCGACCCGCAGTCAAACAGCTCCTGCTGTACCTCCAGCAAATGTTCACGCAATTCTTCGAACTCCCCATTAGCAGAGTCAATCAGACTAATGGCTTGACCCACAAAGCAATTTAATTCATCAATCGTACCATAAGCCTCTACCCGATCATCATCTTTGATAACTCGACCTCCAATGACTGAAGTTTGGCCTTCATCACCGGTTCGTGTATATATCCCCATCATAATCCCTCCAATTAGGCATCAATCATTTATCAAACGCTGAAATATCTTACCCGATTACCTAAAGCTCGTCTATTCTTAATCTTCATAAGGCAAATGCTGAGCTTTCAAATCAATCGCAAGGCCAGACACCAACATAAACATCTGTTTTGCATTGGACTGCAAAATCCGATTCACCGAAGCCATTCTCGCTACAAAAATACGTTCCTCTTCTGACGGATGTAAGCTGCCATGCATCTCATTTGTAATAACAAGTAATTTACCCTGATAGGATAGCAGTGCATCTAGTAACCGTTGTGTTTCCACACGTTGCTGATCCAGATCGCTTGCTTCCCTGAAACTCGCTGCCATCCAGGAAGTCAGACTATCCACAATCAAAATGCGTTGATCCGCCAGAAAAAGATTGGATTCCCGGTTAATCTGGTTCACCACTTCAGCAAGCTTCTGGCCGTTTCCCGTCTGAATGGCACGATAATGAGCGGATGGCAATTCGGGAATAACGGGATCATGATCACCAGTAGATAAATATACACCTTCCCGGCTCATTTGAGCCGCATATTTCAACGCAAAGCGCGTTTTTCCGCTACCTATGCCGCCTGTGACCGTAATCAGCAATCCGCCCCCTCCTTCCATACCTGATCTAAATGGATGTTACTCTGTCAGCGCTTGAAGTACTTTTTTTGACTCTTCTTTGTTAGCTGCTGACAAAGGAATGGTAGCAAACAAATTACTCGGGGCATAGTTTACATCCTTGAACATTTTCATGTCTTCAAGCGGAATACCATACAGATGAGTTTCCTTTTTCATATCAGAACCATCGTCGCCCTTCCCTTTTTCAACCAATACAGATCCCTCAAATACACCGCGTTCATATTTTTTGACTTCAAAAGTATCATCTAGCGGAACATTCGATCCGTTCTGACCATACTGTTTCATATCATTTTCCGGCAAAATGAAGATGTCATGGCTGCCTGCGGCATATTCAACCAATATTTTTTGAACATCGTACATTGCACTTGTAATGATTTCGACTTTTGGCTCTTCACCGAGCTTTTTTTGCAAATTTGCTTGCAGCTGTTCGGAAATACCGGATGGATTACCTTGATTATCAATAATAAACACCGTAAACCCATCTTTGCCGCCACACCCAGCTAATATAAAGATTAATGAAATTATCGCGGCAAGTCCCCAAAATCTTTTCATTCCAGCTCCCCCTTTAGTCTCCTAACTCCAATATATCACAATTGTTCCACGCAAAAAAATAACCTGTCTATTCAACAATTATATTAAAGTAAATAGCAAAAAGGAGACCCTTTCGGACCTCCTTCTCTACCGTGCTACAAATTATATCATTCTACATGTTCCCAGCGTATATCCATCAACCCGATATTTACTTCGGTTTAACCGGATTAGCCTTCATGTATTCGTTAATCTTCAAGTCCAGCAGACTGCTGATCTCAATCACAATATCGGACGTAAATGATTTTTCTTCCCGGAAAATCTGCTCCATCTTGCTCCGAAGCATACGGATCTCATCTTCCAAGGAAATGTTATGCAAGGATGCGTGATCAGGGTTCACCGACCATCGGTCGCCATGATCGCTTTCTGCCAGAACTTGTCCACGATTTGTCGGTAAATCATATTCAACACAAAACAAAGCTAACCCCTCCTCGGAAAATTTTTCCCAAATATATGAAATCCCATTTCAAATTGAAATTATATCATAATATTTTGTAAAAGAAAGTACTTTTTTGGAAAAGTTCCAAATGCCTTATTTATAATGTAATTCTTTCTGACTATTAACCCTCTTTTTGAACTTTGTAAACAAAGTTTCCAATTCGCTCCAACGCTTCACCCAACTGGGAAACCGAGGTCGCATAAGAGCAACGTAAAAATCCTTCTCCTTGTGGGCCGAATACGTTACCTGGTACAGCAGCCACCTTGTTCTCTGTTAATAATCGTTCAGCAAACAGATCAGAACTCAGGCCTGTATTCTGAACACTTGGAAAAGCATAGAATGCTCCTTGAGGTTCATGACATTCAAGCCCGATATCTCGGAATCCCTGCACAATCAAACGTCGACGCTGATTATAAGATTCAACCATCCGGTCTTTCTCACCGAGTCCATTCGTCAGCGCTTCGAGGGCAGCAACCTGTCCCATGGCTGGTGCACACATCACGGTATACTGATGAATTTTGAGCATCGCTCCTATCAGCTCAGGATGTCCGCACATGTATCCGATTCGCCAGCCCGTCATTGCAAATGCCTTGGAAAAACCACTCACCAGAATCGTGCGATCTTTCATATCTGGAATCGAAGCAAAGCTGACATGTTTTTGATTATACGTCAATTCAGCGTAAATTTCGTCAGCAATCACGATCAGATCATGTTTTTTGATAACTTCAGCGATAGGAAGCCATTCTTCATAAGTCATGATAGCCCCTGTAGGATTGCTTGGATAACATAGAATAACGACCTTTGATTTCGGTGTAATGCTAGCCTCCAGCGCTTCAGCTGTCACCTTGAACTGATCCTTCGCGTAGGTCTCCACACCAACAGGGATACCTCCACCGATGGATGCTATGGGTGAGTAGGCTACATAAGAAGGCTCCGGGATCAGAATTTCGTCTCCGGGTACGATCAATGCACGCAAAGCAAGGTCAATTGCTTCACTTCCACCTACAGTAACAATAATTTCGTCTTTTGGATCATACTTAGTATCAAACTGCGTATCCAGATAATTGCTGATCGCTTCACGCAGCTTGGGCATACCTGCATTCGATGTGTAACTTGTCATGCCTCTTTCAAGCGAGTATACGCAAGCTTCGCGCATATGCCATGGTGTTACGAAATCTGGCTCACCTACGCCTAATGTAATGATATCCTTGTTATCGCCCACCAGATCAAAAAACTTGCGAATACCGGATGGGGGGATCTGCTTCACGAGCGGAGCCAGATATGAGGACATCGTTTTGTTATTTCCGGTTGTCTGTTCATTCACTATCATGACACATCTTCCTTTACGGCGAGATCATGAGACGGTTGTCTTCCTGATGGTCTTCAAAAATAATCCCGTCCTGCTTATATTTTTTAAGAATAAAATTCGTCTTGGTTGACAGTACTGAATCAATCGGAGACAGTTTCTCCGACACAAAATTTGCAACTTCACGCAGGTTGCCGCCTTCTACTTCAACAAGCAGATCGTACGCCCCTGACATGAGATAAACGGACTTCACTTGTGGATAGAGATAAATACGTTCAGCAATCCCTTCGAATCCACGGCCACGCTCAGGTGTAATCTGAACTTCAATCAGGGCTGTCACTTTCTCATCATCGATCTTGCTCCAATTCACAACCGTTGCATATTTCACGATAACGTGGTCTTGTTCAAGCTTTGCTACAGCATCTTTGATCTTATCTTCCGACTCCCCCAGTAGCGTTGACAGCAGTGCGGGAGTCCTTCTCGCGTCTTCCTTCAACAGATCCAGAACTTTGAGTTGCAGATCGTTCAAATCTTTCATCGTTTTCCCTCCAGCGTCATCCAGGTTCCTAAAATGAATTAATACTTATATTACATGAATTTAACGTTAATGCATAGACAAAAGACCGCTTGCCTCCAATTCAGGCAAGCGGTGGTATGGTCTTCAAGGATATGCTTCAAACCCCTTAACCACAGGTTACATGTAATAAGGGTTGTTGTAATTCGGCTGGCGCGGAGACACATTAGGCACTTGACTGTAAGGGCTATTTAGTACATTTTTCTCCTGCACAAATTGCTGACATTTCTGCTGTGCCTGGTGTGCAGACTGAATCTGCTTGTCCAAGTCCTGACGTGGTGCTTTGGCAGAAGCCGAATACATATTGTTCTGCTGCATAAGGTGGAACAACTCTCCTTGCAGCCGGAGTGTATCATTTGTCAAATTATTGAACATGCTGCGAACCATGGGACAAGCAGACTCCGTTGTCGCTGTTGTGTATTCGCGTGAAGTTCGTCTTAGATCGGCAAGGATCGTTTTCAACAAATCCTGTTCCTGCATAAAGTTACCGGTTTGATTGTACATGTGATTTCCTCCTATACGTTGATATTACTGTCGTTTGCCTATGAAAGTTATTGCGATTGTGAAGGAGCAAGTGACTGATGTTGATGCAGGGTCTGGATCAGCGTATTCATATGCTGCTCATGCGAGCGGACATATTGATTCAACGCCTGCTGGATAGCCGGATTCGTGGAGATCGAAGCTGTAGCGGAGCATTGTTTAATCAGCATCTCCTCGTTAGAGATGGAATCCGCAATATAGTTCAGTTCCTTCGGGCTCAGTGCTTGCATCTGTGAATGTTGCATGTACGTCTTACCTCCTTGAGCTAAAGTTTATGCGACTTTATTGTTACCTCGAATTGCAAAACTATACCAATGTGATGACAAAGGAGCGGTTCTAATGGATCTCGTTTATGGCACACCTTACTGGCCTTCTACTTATAACTCGGATGTTGATTATCCCTCTTTACATGGCGAAATCTCTTGTGACTGCCTGATTATCGGCGGCGGCATGGGAGGTGCACTGACTTCAAGATTACTTGCAGAGCGTGGTCTGGACACCGTTGTAATTGATAAGCGTAAAATCGCTCATGGGAGCAGTTCAGCCAATACTGGTCTGCTACAATATACCAATGACAAAACGTTGACCTCTTGTATCAACACGTTCGGGGAAGAAAAAGGCGTTCGCTTTTATGAATTATGCCGCAAAGCCATGCAACAGCTTACCGAGATGGCCGAAAGTCTGAAGACCGATGCCTGGTTTATTCCTCGAAACAGCTTCTGCTTCGCCAGCTCTGAAGAAGATGTTGCCATGCTGGAGGAAGAGTATCAGACGTTGCAAAAGCATGGATTTGATGCAGAGCTGTGGTACGCAGATCAGATCAAAAGTCATTTTCCATTTGAAAAGCCAGCTGCTCTGTACACAAAAGGTGATGCGGAGGTAAATCCGTATCGCTTTGTTCAAGGCTTGTTTGAATCAACCGCACAATATGGGGCACGAATTTATGAACAAACGGAAATGATTCACTGTGTCTATGATGATGAAGGGGTATGGTGTTACACCCCTCATGGTAAAATACGAGCTAAACAGGTTGTATACGCTGCTGGATATGAAACTCAGGAAATCAAGAAAGACAAGGGAGCCTATCTGAAAGCAACGTATGCAATTACCACCAAACCTCTGCCTGATCTGAGCCGTTGGCATGAGCAAGCTATGATTTGGGAAACAGCCCGCCCTTATCTTTATATGCGTACCACACCGGACAATCGAATCATTGCGGGTGGGCTTGATGAGGAAATACCTGAGCATGATCAGCGTGAGCTACGTGCGAAAAACCAAGGTGATGTGTTACTGGAAGAAGTTCTGTCCTATTTCCCGACTGATACGCTTGAGGTCGATTATGCCTGGGGTGCTGTGTTCGGTAATACGCATGATGGTCTCCCCCTTATCGGTACACATCCGGATTATCCACATTCCTATTTTGTTGAAGGATACGGGGGAAACGGAACAGTATACAGTATGATTGCGGCCTCTCTGATCGAAGATGCCATTAACGGTATAGAAAATGATGATATGAAGCTGTTCTCTCTAACCAGAACCAGCAAACCATCACCAACCTAATAAAGAACAAATCAATATCACTCACTAACCATTCACCCTGTTAAAACTTCAAAAGGGTACGGCGAAGGGAGAGTTTACACCTCCCTATGCTGTACCCTTTTCAAATTTATTTCCAAATTATTCACTTTACGAATCACGAGGCGCAGTCTCGACCAAAAGCCTCCGCATAAACATCCAGCCAATGAGCGGAAATGCACCCAGAATAATCATCAGCCAAACTAAGATTGAAGTGGATGGCGAATTCATTACAGTGATCATAAATACGGTCAACCCAAAAAGTCGTCCAGTCATCAAGCACAGCTCTCTTAATACGACAAGTTCAACCCTTTTTTCTACATTTTCGCCGCTCGTGCCCATCATGTCGAAACCTGCGGAAATCATCGGCAAAATATATAACGGCATCGCTATTGCGCTTCCGATCCCCATAAAAAGCAACGTCCCGTAAGTTATTTTCCAGAGCAATGGAAGTAGTACCAAAAGCAGCAACACAGAACCTGTCAGCATACCTTTAGATCGATATTGGGGTTTGAACCATTTTCCTGCAGCCCAATAACAGGCAAGAGCCACTGCCGAAGTAATAAGGGAGAACTGTCCAAGTTTATATTCTTGAGTTGTCGCCAAATACACAAGTAAAGCAATCAGAAAAGCAAAAACACCTTCCCGAACCCCTTGGGCAAATAACCCCATTGCTAGCGTCCGCCAAGGACTCTTTGCTACCGATAGCTGGCGAAACGGCTCTGACCAGCGGTATGTACCGCTGACTTTTCTTTTTTTTAGGAAAAAACTAGAAAACATTGCGATGATATAAATGACAAGAGAAACGGTAAATATAACCCGATATCCTGTATTGTCCGCCATACGTGAAATAAGGAGACCGGAAAACCAGGGCCCGATAATGCCTGTCATGGAGCCCAACAATCCTACCCAACCATTAAACAAGTCTCTGTTTTCCCGATCTGTAATTTCAAAATACACCACATTAAAGGCAATCCAGAACAGCCCCAGTGCACAGCCTAACAGCAACCCAAGCGGCCAGATCCAATCCACTGCACTCGCACCTGTCCACAGAACGAGCATATAGAACATTCCGGACAACGCAATCCCCAGCCTGAGCGCACTCATCTTATTATGCTCTTTGACCCATTTGCCTGCGAGCCAAAACGTAATGCCGATCGCGAGTTGCTGACTGATAGTGAACCATCCGAGCATGGCATAATCCGGACGACTCTTCCAGAGAAACACATTCAAAAATGTGCCGGACAACGCTCCGGCTAACGCAAACAATCCATTCACGCCCAAAAGCAGAATGGATTGTCTTCCCAAAGTACTCTTCATCTGCCCCTCCTTGATCACCTGAAGCAATAACATGAACAGGCTGGTGTTAGGCTTAACCTACCCCAAGCAGAAGGAAAACATGATGAATTTTTAGGTTTGTATAAAATTAACTTACAGAATGTATAGGATTAGTTACTGTGCACTCAGATTTTGAATTAACCGTAGACGATCATCTTCAGACAAACTGTATTGAACCTGGAAACAACCAGAGCATACATAGGTCAGGACAGTAAATGGAGGTGACAATACGGTGCCTTTACCTGTAGCCGCATTGGCAATCGGCGTAAATGTATCTTGACCAGCTGCCTGTGATCCGGCAAGAATCATAAATTCCCGGCAATTTGGACATTCAGGCACTTCCTCTTGTTGATCCAATTGCTTCTCCACACCTTGTTCATACTGGATCAGATCGTTGCCTTCATCCGCATATTTATTCAATGTGCGCAGCTCTGGCAGTTTAAGTTCAACTTCATCGCCCCAAAGTGAAGTAAGATCTGATATTTGCTCTTTATCATTTGCAATGTCCTGGACAGAAAAATCTTCTTCATTTTCATCGCTCTCTTCGTCACCAATGTTAATGTTCAGAGTACGGTAACCCTTCAATTCATTGTGACAATAAGGGCATTCTTCTTCAGGCCCGAGTTCCTCATCCCAAACGATCTCTGTTTGACACCAAGGACATACTGTTGTTTCCATCATGTATCAACCTTTCTCTTTCAGATAATCACGTATTCAACACATAGATTACACCGATGGCAAAAAATACAATCGATGCCGCAAACAAAATCCGTATCAATATTTTCATCATCGATCCCCCTAGATAATGCTTGCGCCGATAACAAAGGACAATGAGATAGAAATGATCATCGATATCAATCCGACTGCACGGTTATCCGCTTCAATCTCCCGGTCAATTGAAAACACTGGCGTTAGGAACTCGAACAAAAAGTATGCAATTAGCAGCAAAATAAACCCGACAAAAGACCATGTCATCGCTTCATAGACTGAAGATTTTGCCTGAATGCAAAAACGGAGTACATTGCATATACCGAAGATTTTACCTCCTGTAGCCATTGCAACGGCCACATTGCCTTTTTTGATTTCCGTCCAGCATTTATATTTGGTCACCAGTTCAAAGCATGCCAGAAAAACGAGCAACTCCATGATTGCAACCGAGAAGAAACCGAGGACCATCCCTAAAGGATGAGACAGTAGTCCGTCAATCGCTTCTTTCACTCCCCATTCTCCTTCCGAATCTGCTGTCCAATTTGCCTGAACAGCAGATATTTTTCATTCTTGTTCAGGTTATTCCAGTTCTGCGACGGTCACACCATTGCCGCCTTCACCGTAATTGCCCAGACGATAACTTTTAATATGTTTATGCTTCCGCAGGTAATCCTGAATACCCGTACGCAAAATCCCTGTACCCTTACCATGAATAATGTACACTTGACCCAAGTTGGCAAGGAAAGCTTCATCGATGAAACGATCTGTTTCCATCAACGCCTCTTCCAGATTCGTCCCCCGCAGATCCAGCTCGCTCTTCACATTATCATCCCGAGTACGTTTCATGCCTGTGACCGGTTTTTGCTTTGGCTGCTTCGCTGCCGGGGCTGCCTGCTGCAATTCCAAATCATCCAGTGATACCTTCATTTTCATAATGCCGAGTTGCACAACAGCATCCTTGCTGCCAGCCATCTCCACAACATGCCCCTTCTGATTAAGACTGTAGACAAGCACTTCGTCCCCAGGTCCGATCGCGCGGGCTTTTGGTACCGCTGCTTTTTTGATGGTTTTTCTCCGTTTCTCCGGCTCTGCTTCATCCAACTGTTTGCGAGCAGCAATTAATTTATGCTCTTTGACAGATGCGCCCTCTTCCAAAGCGAGCTGGCGAAGATCCGCAATGATTTTCTCCGCTTCTGCACGTGCCTTGTCTACGATGCTGCGAGCATCATCCTCTGCCTTTTCAATCCTGCGGTCACGCTGTTGTTCCAGCTTCTCCAGCTCGGCTTGATGGCGGCTGCGTAATTTTTCCATATCCTGACGAAGAGCCTCTGCCTTCTCACGCTCTTGTTCAGCTGTAAGACGGTTCTCTTCGAGGGAAGCGATCATATGTTCAATCCGCTGATCTTCTTCCTTCACTTCACCGCGGGCGTAATCCAAGATGTAACCCGGAAGTCCCAAGCGCTCTGCAATCGCAAAAGCGTTACTGCGTCCAGGTACACCTACCAGAAGACGGTACGTCGGACTCAGTGTATTGATATCAAATTCCATACTAGCATTGATAACACCTTTGCGCTCATACGCGTAGGCTTTTAGCTCACTGTAGTGAGTGGTTGCCACCATCCGGCAGCCAGTCCGGTGCATATGCTCCAGCATGGAGATTGCAAGTGCTGATCCTTCCGCCGGGTCTGTTCCTGCTCCAAGCTCGTCCAGCAGGACAAGACTTTTCGGCGTCATATTTTTCAAAATACGAATGATGTTGGTCATATGACTGGAGAATGTACTCAGACTCTGTTCGATACTCTGCTCGTCACCAATGTCAGCGTAAATGGCATCAAATACACATAGCTGACTGCCGTCTTCGGCTGGAACAAACAATCCAGACATGGCCATCAAGCTCAATAGACCGATCGTTTTCAAAGTTACCGTTTTACCGCCCGTATTCGGTCCAGTCACGATAATAGAGGTGTAATCGTTACCAAGCTCCACATCGATGGGAACAACATGTTCAATCGGAATCAGCGGATGACGTCCTTTTTTCAGCTTGAGGAAACCCCTGTCGTTCATCCGAGGCAATGTTGCTTTCAGTTCACGGGCCAAGCGTGCTTTGGCAAAAATAAAATCAAGCGATGCCAGCAAATCGACATCATATAACAGCCATTCACCCTGCTCGCTGACATGCGCCGTCAATTTCTGCAAAATAATTTCAATTTCGCGTTCTTCCCGGATCCGGGTTTCACGTAATTTATTATTCATAGTCACAATGGATTCCGGCTCAATGAACAGTGTTGCTCCTGATCCTGACTGGTCATGGACAATGCCCCCGAAATAGGAGCGGTACTCCGCTTTGACGGGAATAACAAATCGATCTCCACGGATCGTAATAAGCTGATCTTGCAGCATTTTGGATACGGTGGACGAACGAATCATCGAATCCAGCTTTTCACGAATGCGAGCTTCTCCCCCGCGCAATTCACGGCGAATCTGTGCCAACGTCACACTCGCACTATCTGCAACTTCTGCATTATCGTCGATACAGATACGAATCGCATCTTCAAGCTCTTTCTGCTCGGACAACTGGTCACTGATATAGAAGAGTGATTCAATTGTCTCATCTTCATGGAGCGATGCAATCTGACGTTTCAAACGTCTGGCTGCTTGCGTCGTCGTAGCAATGCTGAGAAGTTCATGTGGATTGAGAGTACCGCCAATTTCAGCCCGCTTCACGGAAGCCGTGATGTCTACAATTCCGCCAAAAGAAGGTGAACCTTTCAGACGATCAAAGGTGAACGCTTCATCTGTTTGCTGAAGCAGACGTTTTACTTCTTCCAACTCACCAACAGGCTCAAGAAGTTCTGCCTTTTTCTTGCCCATTGACGTTTGAGCAAAGCCCAGCAATGTATTTAAAATTTTGCGATATTCAAGCGTGTGTAATATTTTCGTGTCCAAGTGTACAACTCCTTCCAAACTATATCTGTATTATAACGAAAGAAACTTTGCTGCGCTATTTAACGAATCCTTCCACACATAACTTGAAGCACGACGCCACAAACTACGAGTGTCAGGATTGTGCGACTCATATAACTCACTGTGAGTCTACATGCTTATGCTCAGTCCAATCTGAACAAAGGAGGTACCCCCATGAATTTTCTTGGCCATGTCGTACGATTTATTATTGCAGCTATTGTATTAATGGTGGTTAGCTGGATTGTTCCCGGTTTCGCCGTTGGTGGTTTCTGGAGCGCGCTGATGCTTGCCTTGGTTATTGCCTTGCTGGGCTGGATCGTTGAAGGCATCTTTGGCAAAAGAGTTAATCCTTTTGGCCGCGGAATTGTCGGCTTTATCGTGAGTGCACTGGTTATTTGGCTGGGCCAATATGTGGTTGATCACGTTGAGGTCAGCCTGCTCGGTGCCATTCTCGCCGCTCTGGTCATCGGGATTATCGATCTCTTTATTCCGGTCTCCACACCGTTTGATGCCGGACGTAACTCCAAAGGCTAAACATCCTACTCATGCTGACTACGCTCGCAAGGAATATAAACCTCGGAAGGCCTTAGGTCTGAAGAGGTTTTTTTCATATTTAAAGCCCCATGAGAATAAAACTCCAATAATTTTCGAAAAAATGACATACCCGACATGTACAGGCATCGTCAGATTACGGTATGATGACTTGAGAAATCATTTAAATTTTATCCATCTCACACGTTGAAGGAGGCACATGATGAAGAAAGGCATAACATGGCTTGTCGCCTGTATGTTAATCCTCGTTCTTGCTGCATGCGGCAGCTCCAAAGACTCCGAAGCATCCGAACCGGAGGTTACAGCCAGTGAACAACTCGTGATCAAGGCCAGCAACTACAAATTTGATCAACCCGAATACCGACTTAAAAAAGGCGTGCCTGTGAAGATTGTCTATGAAAACGTCAACGGAAATCACGGTTTGCTTGTGCCTGAGTTTAATCTTCGGTTAGACACCCAAAAAAGTTCTAAAGTTATTGTCCCGGACAAAGTCGGAGAATTTGAAATGTCCTGTTCCGTTTTTTGTGGTTCCGGACATAGCAGCATGATCTCTAAAATTATTGTCGAAGAATAAGACTTCAATACAAGGAGCCCCCGTAGCGACGGGAGCTCTTTTGTATTATAACAAATTATGCACGAGTTCGCTGGTCAAAGCCTGAACGGAAAGCATGTTCCGCTACGTCTGATCCTGCTCAATCAATTCAATCCATTCGTTATATTCCGTCTGTAATTTCGTATATTCATCATGCAACTGACGATACTCTGTATTCAACTGCTCCGCTTTTTCTTGTTCCATTTCACGCTCGACCTGCAGCAAACGTAACTGGTTGGCTGCCAGTTCATAACGTTCACCGATCTCCCGCAGTTCATTCTCCATAATCTGTTTCTCTTCATCTATTTCGGCTTGCAGCTGCTCTCGCTCCGTTCGTTCCTTCAACAACTGGTCTCGTTCTTGTGCCAATTCGTCCAGCTTTTCCGAACTTGTTGCACTTTCACGCTGCCAAGCTGTCAATTCATCTTCCAGTGCTGTCCAGCGCTCCTGCCATGCTTTCTCTTGGGTTGCCCATTCATTTGCACGCTGCTGCCACACTTGTTCCTTCTGATCAACTTCCTGAGCTGCTGATTCCAATTGCGAGCGAAGCTCTCCTTCTCGTGTCGTCAATTGCTGAATGCGAGAAGACAGTTCCGCCTGATTAGCAGACAGATCCTCATGTTTGATTTGCCATTCGAGGGCTTCCTCTTCCGTCTGTGCTAGTTGATTCGCCTGCTCCGTATAACGCTTGGCAAGCTGTTCAGCGGACTGTCTTGCTTCGTTAAGCGCAACCTCCAGCTCTTGCTTCTCCACTTCGAATTCACTCATTCGGGAACCAACATTCTCTTCTCGTTGAAGAGCGTCGCTGTAATCGTTACGGATCTGCTTATATTGCTCTTGCAGACGGCTTAATTCCTCTTGAGCACTCTGCAATTCCCCGTGAACATCATCTAACTCACTACGAGTGACATATAGTTGCTCGTTTAATGATTGGAGTTTCTCTTGCAGAGTCTCGTTTTCTTTCTCATAACGAACGGCCTCTTCATTGTAGAGCCTAGCCTCATCCTTCACGACCGAAAGCTCATCATGCAAGGACTGAACGCCAGATTCCAGCGTTTCATTCTGTTCAGCAGCCTCAAGGATCTGATTTTCCAGATCACCGATATCTGCCAGTCGCTGTTCGGCGATCTCTTTCCATGACTGCTCACTCTCCGTAAGTGCAGTGATTTCATTTTGCAATGTACGCACAGCAGCATGAGCTTGCTCCAGCACCTTATGCAGTCTACGCTGTTCTTCTTCTGACTTTGTCTCTGCTTCCAACAGATGCTGCGCATCCTGTTCAAGCTGGGCATGTTGCTCCTGAAGTTTGCGTAACTGGGCTGTCAGCGCCGTTTCACGATCAATCGCTTCATTATACTGATCTTGCCATTGCTTCTGTGAGTCCCGTGCCTGTTTCAACGACTGTTCCGTTTCACGGAGTTTATTTTGCAACTCCGTGCTGCGCTCTTTCAATTGCTCCAGTTGCTGCTGAAGCTCCGAGATACGACGTGTTTGAGTCTCTTGCTCCTGAACAAGAACTCCATGCTCATGACGTAGCGACTCCACTTGGGTGCGTTCTGCCTGGAGCAAATGTTCCTGTTCAGAAATGACTTCCTGTGCATGCTGTAGCTGACTACGAACTTCAGTAAGCTGCTCATTGATCTCGGTTATGCGAGTTTTGGCCTGAGCGCGTTCTTCCTGCAATTGGTGCTCCAGCTTACGCTGCTCTTGATGTAGCAATTCCTCAGCTGCAGTTGTTGCCTCCGTAATGCGAGAAGCCGCCGACTCCTGTTCTTCTTTCAACTGTTCTTCATACAGAGCCTCTTTTTCCATCCATTCCAGTTCGGACTGCTCGGAAAGAGTTTTGAACTCAGCCTGTAGCTTCTCAACTGCAGCCTGACGCATCTGTTCGGCTTCAGCGAGCAAGGATTCACGCTCCTGTTTCGCTTCCGCTTCCCATTCATCTGCCTGCTTTCGTGCATTCTGCTCGGCTTGCTCCAGACGTTGCTTCATTTGTTCTTCAAGTTCGCTATATTGAAGAGCTGCCTTTTCCTGCACCTGCTTCAATTTGGCCTCGGCCTGTTCCAGCTCGGACAAAATAGCTGACTCCGCTTCTTCTTTGGCTGCTTGCACTTGCTGCGCCGCTTGAGCCTGTACTCTCTGACGTTCTGCTAATGCACGGCTCTCCGCCTCCTTCAACTGAGCTGCGGTTTTGTCCTGCAGCTCTTTATATTGAGCCGCGGCTTTGGCCTGTACCTGTTGCAATTCGGCTGCCGCACGGTTTTGAGCTTCTTTGAGTTGTGAAGCAGACTGAGCTTGCACTTGCTTGAGCTGATTGGCCGCTTTTTCCTCTGCTTCCTTTACCCGTGAATTAGCTTTTGTTTCTGCCTCTTTCAGTTGCGCCGCAGCCTGCGTCTGTAGCTTCTGAACCTGCTCTTTGGTCTGATTGCGCTCTTGCTCCAGCAAAGCATTCAGCTTGGAGATTTCCGCCTGTTTGTCCGCTGTCCGTTTTTTCAAAGCCTGTTCGGCTTCATTTTTCTGTTGCTGAACCTCAGCAAGAGACTGGTCCCGTTGCTGCAGTTCTTGTTGGTGTTCACTCTGAATGGCGTTTAACCGATTTAATTCATTGCGGAGCTCTGTACGTTCCCCTGTGAGCATCTTGAGCTCGTTTCGGATTTCCTGCGTCTGAAGTGACTGTTCAGCCATATGTACAGCCGCAAGTACAGCAATACGCGGCGTATCCAAACGGGAATGACTTTTGGAGATAGCGCTCATACGCTCATCTACCAGATTAGCTACTTGTTTCATATAGTCGGCACTGCTGCCGACCAGTTTATAGGAAGTCCCGTAGATCTCTACGGTGACGCGTGTACGATCAGGTGTAGTCACAGTTGTGCCCTCCTTCAAGTCTGTATGTTGATTCTAAGCTGTAATGACAAAAAAGTCACATCGATCCTCTATTGCTAAGGATTCGATGTGACTTCAAGCAATTCCTGCTAATCTTTGTTCAAAAAATTGACTTCTGTCCTATTTGCGCAGTTCTGCGTCGAATTGCTCTTCCAGACGTGTTACCACACGCGCATGAACTTCGGTAACTTCCTCGTCTGTCAACGTGCGCTCACGATTCCGGTAGACCAGAGCCATGGCCACACTTTTCTTATCTTCACCAAGCTTGCTGCCTGTGAATACATCGAATACCTGTACCGTCTGCAACAATTCACCTGCAGATTCACGAATGGTACGCAGCATATCGCCAGCTTCAATATCCTTGCTAACGACCACCGCAATATCACGCTCAATTGCCGGGAAGCGCGGAAGCTCCCGATAACTAATATCTGCATCTGCTTCCTTATAAATTGCTTCAAGGGCAATTTCAGCAACATAAACATCATTCAGATCATATTGCTGCTGCAACTCTGGATGCAATTGACCGAGTGTACCAATCAATGTGCCTTCACTGCCATCCTTACCATCCAGATATACGGATGCAGAGCGCCCCGGATGGAATCCTTCCGGACTGTTTGCCACGAAACGAATACGTTGCTCCAGTCCCATGTAAGCAAACAGATTCTCTAGTTCACCTTTCAGGTCAAAGAAGTCCACCTTCTCTGCTCCAACATTCCATTGCTGAGCCGAACGGTTACCCGTAAGTAACATAGCCAAAACTGGAATTTCATGGGGTTGCTTGGTCAGCTTCTCTTCCTCCGTGAAGAAAACACTTCCTACTTCAAACACAGCGAGTGAATCCTGCTTCCGGTTCATGTTGTATACAGCAGCATCCAGCATTTGTGGCAAAATGCTCGTCCGCAGCACACTGCGATCCTCACTCATCGGCATAGCCAGCTTAACCGCTTTGCTTCCTTGAGTCAGCGCAGGGAACAGAACTGCTTTGTCCGGATGAACAAAGGAATAACTGATCATTTCCTGCCAGCCCGTTCCAGACATTACACCACGGATCGTACGACGAATGGCTTGAGGACGGGTATATGCTCCCGGTGTAGTTGGGCCTTCAATCCATGTTGTTGGAATGTTGTCATATCCGTACAGGCGCGCAACCTCTTCAAACAGATCGACATCAAGCGTGATATCTCCTCTGCGTGTCGGCACTTCAACATCCAGAACGCCTTGCTCCGCATCTCCGCATGCAAAATGCAACCGAGCGAAGATCGTTTTCACCTCAAGCAAAGACAAATCTGTTCCCAGATAACGGTTGAGTCTATCCAGTGACATTTGAATGACACGTTTCTCGGAAGTTTCCAATCCAGCCTGGACAATCCCCTGATGTACTTGGCCTGAAGCATAACGCTGAATGAGTTCAGCCGCACGATCCAGAGCCGTAATCACCGCCCCAGGGTCTACTTCTTTTTCAAAACGCAAGCTTGCTTCGGAACGCAGCCCCAGTTGGCGCGACGTCTTCCGAACCGTTCCGCCGTCAAACTTGGCGGACTCCAGCAACAGATTCACGGTGCCTTCCGATACCTCGGAATTTTCACCGCCCATTACCCCAGCGATGGCGACTGGTTTCACGCCATCGGTGATGAGCAGCATATGCGGTTCCAACTTGCGCTCCTGACCATCCAACGTCACAATCGTTTCGCCTTCATGTGCCATACGCACTTCAATGCGTCCATGATCCAGCTTATCTGCATCAAACGCGTGCAGTGGCTGACCATATTCCAACATGACATAATTCGTAATATCTACGATATTGTTGATCGGACGAACACCTGCTGCCATCAGACGGTTTTGCATCCACAGCGGGGAAGCACACAGCTTGATTCCCGTCACATAACGAGCTGCATAGTGGCTACATTGTTCCTGAGCTTTGATCTCTACAGAAATGTGATTAGCTGCTTCATCGCCAGCTTCGACCAACTGCTCTTTCGGATTCGGCAATTTCACTTCACGTCCCAGAATCGCGCCCACTTCGTATGCTGCACCGCGCATGCTCAAGCAGTCAGAACGGTTCGGTGTCAGATCCAGTTCCAGCACATGATCGTCGAGACCGAGCACTTGGCTGATGGGCGTACCGATCTCGGTATGCTCGGGCAGAACCAGGATGCCTTCCTGTTGATCCTTCGGCAGCAATTTGTCGTTCATGCCAAGCTCTTTGGCGGAACAGATCATGCCGAGCGATACTACGCCGCGCAGCTTCGCTTTTTTGATATCCAGCCCGCCTGGAAGCTTTGCACCAACAAGGGCTACCGCTACCTTTTGTCCCGCATCCACATTTTTCGCGCCGCATACAATCTGCAACTCTTCCTCTTGTCCTGCATCAATAATACATACATTCAGTTTATCCGCATCCGGGTGTTTCTCTTTGCTCTTCACGTAACCGACAACAACCTTGTTTACGCCTTGATTACGGTTCTCCACAACATCAATCTCGATCCCTGCACGGGTGATTTTCTCTGCCAGCTCCTGTGGCGTCACACCTTCAAGGGCAATATAATCAGACAGCCAATCTGTCGATACTCTCATGCACGTTCACTTCCTTAATCTATATATTAGTTTGACATTCATTGACGTTTAATATAATTACAGCCGTCCGAATTGTTTGAGGAAAGTCTGATCACTGTTATAGAAATGACGGATGTCATCAATACCGTACTTCAGCATCGCAATTCGCTCTACCCCCATACCAAAGGCAAAACCGCTGTATTTCTCCGGATCATATCCGCCCATCTCAAGCACTTTCGGGTGAACCATACCGCCGCCCAAAATTTCGAGCCAGCCTGTTTGTTTGCAGACACGGCAGCCGCTGCCCGCACATTGCACACAAGTTACATCCACTTCCGCACTTGGCTCGGTAAAAGGGAAGAAGCTTGGACGCAGACGGATTTCAGTGTGAGCCCCGAACATTTCTCGCACAAATTGCAGCAACGTTCCTTTCAGGTCACTCATACGAATGTTTTCACTGATCACCAGACCTTCGACCTGATGGAACTGGAAGGAGTGTGTCGCATCGTCATCATCACGACGATATACTTTACCTGGGCAGATGACCTTGACAGGCACTTCGCCTTTCATGCTCTGCATCGTACGAACCTGCACGGGTGATGTGTGCGTACGCATGAGCAGGTCCTCTGTCACATAGAAGGAATCCTGCATATCACGCGCCGGGTGATTCTTGGGCAGGTTCAATGCTTCAAAGTTATAATAGTCCATCTCAACTTCAGGACCTTCTGCTACACGATATCCCATACCGATGAAAATATCTTCGATCTCCTGCACCACTTTCGTCAGTGGATGCAGTCCGCCTTGACGCCCGCGGCGTCCCGGTAAGGTCACGTCAATCTTCTCGGATTGAAGACGCTTCGCGGTTTCTTCCTTCTGGAATTGCTCCTGCTTGCTGTTGATAACCTCTTCAATCGCTCCCCGAACCTCGTTACCCACTTGTCCAATGACTGGACGCTCTTCCGCACTAAGCGCACCCATGCCGCGCAGAATCTCAGTCAATGCCCCTTTTTTGCCCAAATACTTTACACGCAGATCAGCAAGCGTCTGCGGATCATTCACACTGGACAACTGTTCCAGCGCTTCGATCTTTAATGCTTCTAAACGTTCTTTCATGTGTAATTGCCTCCTTAATGTGCTGTAATTGCAACAAAAAAAGGCCTTTTCTCCCCAAAAGGGACGAAAAGACCGTGGTACCACCCTTGTTAGACTCCCGTTGCCACATCAAATCAAGCTCTGCAACACGTTCTGTCTCACTTTGTACGGAATAACGACCGTTAACCGTTTACCCCTACTGTCGCCTCTGTGTAAGCACACATCATCAGGTTCAGGGAACCGCTCCGGAGTGAATTTCGTCAGCCTGGTTCTACAGAAACGCTCTCAATCTACGGCGCTTCCTCCCTGTCCAGAGGCACTGCTTACTTGTCTCCATCAATACGTTTGTTCAATTAGACTAACCTTTATCGATACCAATGATCGATGATCGTTCATTATTATATGCAAAATACGGCGAAATAGCAAGCTTGCCCAGGATGCTAATTTGCAGATATACGCTGATTTCTCAGCTCTTTCAATCGCTGCTGAATTTCGCGGATCTCTGCTGCCTCCGCCTCTCTCTCTGTCTCATTATCTTTTGCCGTTAGTCGCTCTCCTCCAGTAGCGCTTACCGGCGAAAGTAATTCAGCCAGCCGCATTTCCAGCCGCAGACGCTCATCATCCGAATCACGTGTATCCAGTGCAGACTCTCTCAACTGCACCGATTGTTCCCAATCGGCTACACCGCCCTCGAAGAGCGATGCTATTCCGTCCGGCTTCAAATCACACAGGCGGTTTGCCAGTGATCGAATCAACATCCGGTCATGGGATACGATAACCAGTGCACCAGAGGCTTCTTTTAACACATTTTCCATCACTTCCTGGGTGTCGATGTCGAGATAATTCGTTGGCTCATCCAGTACAAGCAGGTTAGCACCGCCGAAATACAACCGTAGAAATGCCACACGGCATTTCTCCCCCATGCTTAAGTCCCCAATGCGTTTGAACACATCTTCTCTTGAAAATAAAAAACATCCCAAGATGGTTCTCGCAGCACTTTGCGTCATAGAAGGAAGAACCAGTAAGCTGTCCAGCAGTGTTGCCTTCTCAGGCAACCCCTCCAGCTCTTGTGAGAAATAACCGATGCTAAGCTGGGGATGACGGCTCACTTCACCCTCAGAAGGCTGCAGCTCTCCAATCATTAATTTCAGGAGTGTGCTCTTGCCCGTCCCGTTTGCCCCACGTACGGCAAGCCGATCCCCACGTTCGACTGCAATCCGCAAATCATGGAGAAATGACTGCTTGAGATCGTACGAAAAGCTTACTCCTTCAAGTGCAAGAAGTTGACGTGCACCGAGTGAAGTCATCTGTAGCTCCATATTCAGTTTCGTGGCTTCCCGAGGTTTATCCACTCGCTCATTTTCGAGCCGTTCCAGCTGCTTCTGTTTGGCATGATAACGCGAAATGTTTTTGTTGGCTCTGGCCTTGTAGAAGCTCTGGGTAATCTTCACCTCTTGGCCTCCTGCCGCGTTATGAGCTTTATGGAACCACTGCTGATAATTACGAATGGTCTCCTCCAGTGCTTTACGTTCCAGCTGCTGCTTGCGATAAATCGTCTCCTGCTCCTTCAGTTCCCGCTCTTTATGCCCTTTGTAATCGGTGTAACCGCCTTTGTATTTTTTCAATTGGTCCGGGCTGAATTCTATTACACCGGTAGCTACCCGATCAATAAATGTCCGGTCATGGGATACAAACAGTACCGTTCCCTCGTATGCGGATAACCACATCTCCAGCCAGCGCATGCTCTCCTCATCCAGATGGTTGGTCGGTTCATCCAGAATCAGAAACTTGGGATTGGTGACCAGCAGTCCTGCAAGCCGTGCCTTCGTTTTCTGACCACCGCTGAGTGAGTGATAGGGCCTGCTCCAGTGTTCTGTCGTCAAACCAAGCCGGGTCAACACCTTCTCCACCTCTGTTTCCCACATGTACCCGTTCAATTGCTCATATTCCTCCATTGAACGAGCATATTCACCCAGCAAGGCTGTACCTTCGGCAGCATCAGCATCGCTCAATCGGCGCTCCAGCTCTTCCAGCTTCCGTTTGATCTCCTCTATCCGACCACTCTCCCGCCTTACTGCATCCAAAACATTTATTCCGCTCGGCACCTCTGAACGCTGACGCATGAATCCCCACTCGGACAGGGGAAGTTGACGATCAATCCGTCCACCCCCATCCTCTTCTCCGAGTATAATCCGTAAAAGTGTGGTTTTGCCGCATCCATTACGGCCCAATATGGCAAGTCGTTCTCCTTCGTTTATTTCAAGGTTTAATCCCGCAAATAATTCGTTTCCGTTCCATTCTTTTGATACTTCATGTAAGCGCACCAATGTCATCATGAGTCCTCATCCTTTCCTGAACAAAAAAATCAAAAAAACCGCTGGCATCAGCCGGCGGTTTAGCAATTCTTAATGGATTAACGCGTTCAAAATACAGATATGAGGATTACCCTAGCATGAACAAAGAACCCCCAATGAGGGCATACGTAAGCAGAAAAAAACTGCTTGTTCCATACTATTCCCTATAGCTGAATTTGGACACACGAATCCCCTCATTGCTCAGCCGCTCGGCTGACTGCGTTATAATCAATGTGCAGTTAACTGGGGTTCATTTCATGTGTCTTACTTCATGGGACGTATGGTTACCTCTCATTCATGTGTAGTATCAATCTCCGTTATTGTACCAGATCATTGAAAAAAAGCAAAGGTGAGGATGTCACGGACCCTTTCTAAAATCCAGGCAAAAAATAAAAACCCTTGATAACTAAGGGTTTTCGAGTACTGCTGTTAAGCGGGTGATGGGAATCGAACCCACGCTATTAGCTTGGAAGGCTAAAGTTCTACCATTGAACTACACCCGCAAGATTAACAATCGGGACGACACGATTTGAACATGCGACCCCCTGGTCCCAAACCAGGTGCTCTACCAAGCTGAGCTACGTCCCGTTAAATTCCAAATGGAAGTTAACAGTAATTTTACAAAAACTAATATACCATGATCCGAACCAACGCGCAAGGGATATTGGTGATTTTTCCCATAAAACGGTATACGAAAAAGGCAGGAACGCTCTCGCGGCCCTGCTGCTTACCCCGCAGGTTTGTCTACTTCCCTCAGAAACCTCATCTCGAAGTCTGCTGCTTCGATCGGTTTACTGAAGAAATACCCTTGTGCCTCATGGCAATGCTGATTACGCAGAAACATCATCTGTTCCTCGTTCTCTACCCCTTCAGCTGTAACCTTTAATTGCAAATGGTGTGCCATCGAGGTGATGGTTGATACAATAGCAGCGTTATTACTATCTTCCATTATTTCATTCACAAATGAGCGGTCAATCTTGAGCCGGTCAATCGGCAAATCTTTGAGATAATGTAGTGAGCTGTATCCCGTGCCAAAATCATCAATACTGATATGTACACCAATCTCCTTAATTTTATGAAGCTGTTCAAAGGCTCGGTCCTTGTCAAATGTCATACTCTCCGTAATCTCCAGTTCAAGCCATACCGGCTCGAGTCCCGTTTCTCTGAGAATACTGTTGATACTATCGAGCAGGTGGGAATGTCTGAACTGTCTCATCGACAGGTTGACAGATACGCATAGCTTGCGATACCCTGCTTCCTGCCAAAGCTTGTTCTGTGCACATGCCTCTCGCAGCACCCATTCTCCAAGCGGGACAATCAGTCCGCTCTCCTCAGCCAGCGGGATAAACTCCGCCGGGGATACCGAGCCTCGCTGCGGATGCTGCCACCGCACAAGGGCTTCCATGCCTACGACCAGTCCGCTTTGCAGATTCACCTGAGGCTGATATACCAGGTAAAACTGCCCCCGAGCCAGTGCTTTACGCAGATCATTTTCAAGTTGTAAACGTTCCTGTGCTTTCATCTGCATGGCATGTGCATAGCGGTTGAGTTCAATTCCCTGTTCCTTCGCACTATGCAGAGCCGTGTCAGCATTCTGAATAATCTCTTGCGGAGACTCCCCGTCATAAGGGAAAATCGCCATGCCTATGCCCAGCGTAAGGTGATACTCGCTCCCATCCACCATCACAGGTTTCTCGAAGAGCTGCAGAATGGACCTTGTGCGGCATAACGCCGTATCTGTACTGTAAAAATCAGTCATGGTCAACGCAAATTCATCTCTACCCAGCCCAAACACTTCTTCTCCCGGAAGAGATGAGCGACTCAGACGTTGTCCGACTTGTCGCAAAACCCGGTTAGCGGCCTGTTGTCCAAGGGAGTCATTAATCGTTTTGAACCGATTAATATTAAGCACCAGCACACCTACGAGCTTCTCCTCCTTAACCGCATCATCCAATGTAAGTTGGAGCCGCTGACTTAGACGACGGCGATTCGGAAGGCCTGTAACATCATCATGATGCGCAATATAATTCATTTTGGCCTCAGCAGCCTGTTGCTGCAGGAATGGCGTATCAACCACAGACGCATAGAGCCCTTTTTGGATGAAAAAATAACCCATACAATTGCTAAGCATACCAAGCAGTAGATTGAGATCGTCCACTGCACTTGCGGTCACGAAATAGCCCTGTCCTAGCAAAAAACAGAGTATGCCACAGAGGATGGGGGGTAAATCGTCATTTTTCATCTTTTTCCACTGCACATACAGAACCACAGCCCCCGTGAAATACAGCAACCCAGCAACCCCATGCATACGAGTGAATACTTTGCCAAGCAAAGGACCATCAAGCATCTCAGGCATAAAGCTCCACTGTTGAATAGAACAGATGTACAAAATCAGGAAGACACCTATAGTAGCACTGAACAGAAGAAATTTGCGCGGTAATGCAACTTGCTTCTCGTGTACGGTGTATATCAAGAGCAGTCCTGCTGAACAAACCAGTGATCCCATCGTTAACATCATTAATGAGAAATCGGATTCCATCATTGCTCTGCTGGGGACTTCTTCTGCAAATGAAATGATGTGCACCAGTTCAAAGAGACCTATCATTAAAAAGAGTGTGGTCAGTAACACTCTGCGCAGTGTTAATTTCTGGGTTTGAAATAGCCAGCTTTGATTATAAATCCCAATACAGGCGGCCGTTGCAGCGAATCCACCCAGAAGCGTTATCACCGGGTAACCCGAAAAAATCAGATCAGAACCTGAAGAAGAACGAAACCATTGACTTGCGAGGAAAAACAATAAACCGCCGATAGCGACCCAACCTATGTGACTCTGACCTTGCATTTTAAACTTCATGCCATGTTTTCCTTCCCGGGATCACTATCCTGATATACGTGTACAAATGAATTCTGTTGTTCTAATTCACCAAGTATATTACACATTTCGACAAAAAAATATATTGACCATTGTTTAATTTAATTATCCTCATGTTCTATCTGGTACATAATAACATTTAAATCCGTATTCGTGAACTAAAAAATAGTTATACATAGGAATATCTATTCATAAAAGTGAGTAAAAACAAGGAATAAAGAACTAAAAAAACATGGTTCTCAGATTAGAGACCATGTTTTTTTCGAATTTACAACTGTATTTCAGACTATTTTTTATTTATCGAAGTTCACTTCAGGTGTTGTCAACTTATCGTAGAAGTCAACGACGTTGTCTTTGTTCTCCGATGAACGAAGCGCCATAGCTGAACGTGGATGCTCGTCCAATGCACCTGTAATCATGTAAGGTAGAATGTAACCCCACTCTTCTTTTTCTCTAAGAGGAACCATAAGCTGTTCCAATACTTCAAGTACTGGACGCAGATTATACTTTGTGCCTTTCAAATGAGCTACCAGCAGTTCAGTCGGGCAGTTTCCTGCCGCACGTCCCATACCATATACAGAAGCATCGAGCAATTCAACACCAAGTTCTGCGGCTACGAGCGTGTTGGAGAACGCAAGCTGCATATTGTTATGCGTGTGAACGCCAAGACGTTTGTTCGGAAGATGCGTCTTGAACTTCTCCACCAGGTATTTCACATCGTTATGATCCAGGCTGCCGTAGGAGTCTACGATGTATACCACATCAACCGAACTCTCTCTGATTAACTCAAAAGCTTCCAGCAATTCATTTTCCATAACGTTGGAGAGCGCCATAATATTTATTGTCGTTTCGTAACCACGATCATGGAACGTTTGCACCAGTGCAAGTGCCTTGTCCACATCTTTACTGTAACAAGCGACACGAATCAGATCAAGCATGCTCTCACTGCGCGGCAAAATATCATTTTCATCCACACGTCCTACATCAACAAGTGCAGACAATTTGGTATTCCCTTTTTGTGGAATCACTTTACGAAGAAAATCATCGTTCAGGAAGCGCCAAGGTCCAGCATCTTCGGAGCCTTTAAGCAACTTCGGCGAGTTTTTGTAGCCAATTTCCATATAATCAACGCCAGCTTCGTTCAGTCCTGCATACAGCTTTTGAACAAAGTCGACGCTAAAATCCCAATTATTCACCAATCCACCATCACGGATGGTACAATCTACAATTTTGCAATGATTTGTCTTCATTAAAGTCTGCTCCTTTTCTGACCAACTTGTGTATTCCTCTCATGATACTTGAACGAGACAAGAAAAGTAAAGGGATTCCGGGCTTATTTACTATAAGATTTCCAGATTCGGTCCATCTCAGCCATATGGGGGGGATCATCAGCTTTCTCCCCATAGCGCGCAGCATTGTAGACTTCAGGAAGCCTCCTTGCTATCTCTTCCTCCGTACCCTCTTTATGCTTCGAATGACTCTTCTTAATGCTTTCTGCTGCCTCCAGCGGCGTATGAGACTTTTCAATCTGGGCTCCGCGCTCCACCGCATTGCTCACCCAGATTCGATAATAATATCGCATACGTTCTCCAGCCTGAACTGGAACAGGCTCTTTTTTACGAAACCATCGTTTGCGAACTTTAGTCGGCACTTCCAGCGTTTCGCTGATATCCACATACTCTGTTTTGGGTTCTTGCCTTTTCTGCACAGGCTGTAACAATCCTTTGAACCGCTCCGCCAGTTTATTCATAATTGTTCTACCGAGCTTGATCAGAAGCCAGAGGATTACAGCCGCTGCTGCTCCAAAAACAATCCAACCGAGGATTTCCCAGAATACAGAAGGCTCCGAAGGTGGAGTTCTTAATTCATCCGGCAGATTCATCGGTTCGTTCGGCATCTCAGGTGTAAGTGGTAGCTCCTGCGCAGCAGAAGAACCAAATAAACCTCTGATCCATGTAAGAAGACGATCCCGTAACGGCGCAAGCCATGCAGCAAGACTGGGGAAAGCACCGATCCCTGCGATAACGATCAACATCCATGTGATCCGAAGGTGGTTCGCCCTTGTGAATTCCCGTAATACTATTCTGCGCCTGCCATCGTTAAGCACCGCGCGATCCAGTTGTGCCCTGTATTGCCCCACAATCCACAATCCAAAGCTGATGACTCCAGCAACATAGATTGGAACGGTATAGCTCTGTATCGGCAGCACGAATTCGATCTGAGTTGCTGCGATGGTGAGTACAATGGCACTGATTGTACCCGTGATCTGCAGACGCCAAAGGTAGATAGAACGAAAATCAGGATCAACATCCAAACCTGTGTAAACAGAAAAGAATCCCCCTGCTCCAAGCGTAATAACTTCCGGGAGCGAAAGTGTCACTATCATACTCGGAAGCAGTGCAAATAAAATACCTGCAACAACAGCTGTTAGCCCTCGCACAAATATGCTTTTCTCAACAAAGTCCATAAATCGATGCCGAATCCACTGACCAAACCAGCCTGTCACAACAAACCAACCGAATAACAGATACGGGAAATAAGAGCTGGTATACAGTGATGTGACCGTGAAGATCGGAAACAGGTATATTCCTATTGTAAGAAAAGCCAAAATGGATATGATGTATATTCGCTTTATTTCATCATTTTCACTCACGCGCCCACCGCCCCTACATCACGTTTCACCTGCTCTACAGGCAGAATCGTTACCCGATGTCCCTGATCATGCAAACGTTCAATCTCCTGTTCCATTGCTGCCGAGACATATGGCGTAATCAACAAATAACTTCGTACCTGCTGCTCTTCTTCATTTAATCTGACTTCATCTTGCAAAAACTGCTCCATCGGCACCAAACACTTTAACTCGGTCTCAGCCATGGCCTCTAGCAACGATTCCAGATGAGGTGTGCCATAATCCGGTTCGATCCGAAGTACATCACGTCCTCTGCCAGCACGATAGCCATTATGAGCAAATCCAGCAGGCAAGCCTCTGCCAATAGCCTCCACAGCTGCAGTCGCTGCATAACGGAGCGCCTGCTCAATCAGCTCAGGCCGGGTAACAACACTCCACATCTCCGCCGAATCTTGAATATTCACAATAATCCAGGACTGTGGATCTGCGGTCCACCCTTGCTTGTACACCTGAAGTTCTCCTGTTCGTGCACTTGCTTTCCAGTGAATACGATTCATTGGATCACCAGCCCCATAAGGCCGTACCCCCAAGATCAGAAACGGGTCTTCCACAATCCACCTGGCAACCTCCACCTCTCCTTGCCACACCTGATAGATGGCCGGCATATCATCAATGCTCACGAGCGAAGGATACACAATCATCGACATTTGCACAGGAATGGGCTTCGTGTAACGCCATACACCAAACAGGTCTCCACCCGTCATGGTGGCTGTATCCATCGTATACACTCCCCTCTTGGAGCAGACAAACGGATGTGTGCGCGTTATCCGATTGTAGGGTTTTAATGTAAAAACACTTTTATGATTCTGATAAATATTGCCTTGACTAATATCCATGCCGGAACCTGAGTGAAAAACAAATGAAGCTGGCATCATAGCCTCAAGTCTGAGCCAGGGAACGGATACTCGCTTTTCATTGGATATCGTCTCAATCATCTCAAGTTCATCTCCAGCGTAACACCTTGTTTCGCTGAACTGTCTGCTGTACTTAAGATTATGCAACACCGGACGTCCAAACCATATGCCATGCAACACAATGACCAAACTTCCAACAACGACAAGCCATAGAAGTGTCATAAACCTAACGTCCGCCTGTAGTAAACGTCTCTGTTGGCACCTCGGTCTGACTCCGTATCTGTTGAATGATTTGTTCCGCAAGCCCTTCCTGCTGTCTGATCCGATTACGAAACACCAGTCGGTGAGCCAGTACAGGTTCTGCCAGTTTTTTAATGTCATCTGGGACAACATAGTCTCTGCCATGTAGTGCAGCCCAAGCCTGACTTGCTTTTAAAAGCGCCTGTGCGCCTCGTGGACTAACGCCAAGCGACAGTTCAGGATGTTTTCTGGTGGCTTCAGTAAGCTGCACGATATAATGCATGAGATCCTCGTTTACGGTAACCGTCTTATAGGTTTCCTGTGCTTCCAGAAGCTGCTCGCGAGAGATAATGGAAGACAGGTCTTCAACGGAGCAGCCGTTAACGGTTCTTCTCAATATCTCTACACTTTCTTTCCCGGTGGGATAACCCATACGAATCTTCATCATAAACCGATCCATCTGTGCTTCAGGTAAAGGAAATGTCCCTTGATTATCAATCGGATTCTGTGTAGCGATAACAATAAAAGGTCGTTCGAGCTGTCTCGTTGAGCCATCGATACTGATCTGACGTTCTTCCATACATTCCAGCAAGCTGGACTGTGTCCTCGGTGTCGCCCGATTAATCTCATCTGCTAGCACAAAATTCGCAAACAGCGGACCAGGTCTGAATTCAAATTCACCGGATTTCTGATTATAGAAATGGATACCTGTCAAATCGGACGGCAGCAAGTCAGGCGTAAACTGTATCCGTTGAAATGTACAATCGAGTGAAGAAGCCATTGATTTGGCAAGCATGGTTTTGCCTGTGCCCGGAACATCTTCCAGAAGTACATGACCTGACGCGATGATCGCTGTCACAATCAGTTCCATCGTATGCTCTTTCCCCACAATCACTTTACCTGCATGCTCGATTAATTGTCCGTTCATGCGCTCCATATCCTGAATATTCATCATAATCCCTTCCTTCCGCGATGCATATGTATTCGCATTCATTTCTAACTATAACCCTAATTGCACGAACAAAAAACAAAGGAATCGGCAAGATACCGATCCCTTGTGATATCGTCTGTGTCAATACACCAATGGAAGTTTGATCATAAAGCTGGTACCCTCGCCCTTTTGACTATCTACAGAGATGGTACCCCCATGATTTTTAATGATGCGGTAGCTCACGGAAAGCCCAAGACCGGTTCCGCTCTCTTTCGTTGTAAAGAAAGGATCAAATAAACGTACCAGCGTATTGTGATCCATGCCATGGCCATTATCAGCTATCGTGATTTGTACAAAGTTATTTTCCGTAGCTGTCGTAATCCGAATCATGCCCGTATGCTCTTCCCCAACTTCTTCAATCGCGTCCATTGCATTTTTGACCATATTCAGAATGACCTGTTTAATCTGTTTAACATCGATGGATACATTAAGTGGTGTGTCTTCCACCTCAAGCAGAATCTCGCACCCTTTCATCAGCCCTTCACTTTCCGTCAGCAGAACGACCTCTTTCAGCAAAGACTCTACGGTCATGACCGTTTTCTGCGGAGCTGAAGGTTTGGAGGAATTCAGAAATTCATAAATAATATCGTTCGCCCTGTCAATCTCCGTTAAAATAATTCGTGCATACTCGTCTTTGCCAAGCTGCAGCAGATGGGGTCG
Source organism: Paenibacillus amylolyticus (assembly GCF_051136285.1). Taxonomy (GTDB): domain Bacteria; phylum Bacillota; class Bacilli; order Paenibacillales; family Paenibacillaceae; genus Paenibacillus; species Paenibacillus amylolyticus_F. Next base: position 1,889,995 of record NZ_CP194938.1, read on the forward strand.
GAGCAGCTGAATGAATCCGCGGATCGCCGTCAATGGATTGCGGATTTCATGAGCAATCGATGCAGAGATACGGCCAAGCATAGCCAGTTTATCGTTTTGATAGGCGGTCTGCTCGATCTGCTTATAATCCGAAACATCCTTGACACTAAACAGAAAATCGCCATCCATCTGATCCCCATAGGTGACTGTAACCAGCCAGTGCCGTCCATATTCATCCGTCAATTCATGATAGCGCTTACGATGAAAGATCGTTTCCCGATAAATCCGCAAAATTTTCTTTTTCTTGAATCGACTCATCTGTGCTAGTCGCAGCATCTGCATCAATGTGCAGCCACTTAACAGATCTCTGGGAAGTTCCAACAGTTTAGCCATCTGAACGTTAATAAAGGTCAAGATACCTTGGTTGTCAAACAGCATGATGCCACTATCCATGTGTTCCAACACATTCTCATACTTATTGTGATCCAGATGCACCTGAGGGAGTACATCCGTTGGTCGAGGCACTGTATCCTGAAATTCACTGATCACTTCAGGTTCCTCCTTTTCACGTAAATGATAAACTTTGCCGTTCGGACATCATATCATCACAGAAACAGGAAGGGCCGATTTTGTTGTTGATTACCGGGTCCCTTTCATTAGGGGGCTGAGCCGAAAATATGGATGGCATGTCCGGAACATAAGCTTGGTCTAATCCGGTAAGTAACAGTTGATCCGGAGAAATCATATACGTTTTGTTCCTTTCCAACCTTTTCCAATTCCCAACCAAAAACCTTTTATAACGCTCCGCCTCTTTTGCAAGTCTGTTTTTATCATAGACAAGTTTAGGGAATAGAGTCAATCGGAGAAAGTGTCGAATGGAAATTATTTTGCAAAAATAACAAAAGATCAATCTAAAATACACAAAAAACGAAGCTTCCTCACCCTAAAGGCAAATCAGCTTCGTTTCATATTGCTTTTTCCGATATACGTCTATCCATGTAACATCTCACTGCAATCTATAGCCCAGTCTTGTTATGCTGAATTTTAAGTTTACGTTGACTCATGACGGCAAGGCGACGCTTCAATTCGCTCTCCCATTTCTCATCGTTCATTTCCTTGGCGAGTCGTAGCAGATCCAGTGACATATCAATCTGCCGTTGAACAATCACCATCGCATCTTCACTTTCACGGTTTACGCAATTTTCGAAGATAGCATCCTCGTCCTCTGTCACATAGTCCTGAAAATCAATTTCAGAAGCTCCATCGCCATGCGCATACTCAGCAAGAATCTCGTATTCGTTCTCAACCTTGTAATGCACCTCTACCCGGTGACATACCGGACAGAACAGCAGGGGAACATTATGAACCTGGGTGCGGTAATGCTTCAGCGTGCCCTTCGTTCCCACCATACTTGCCCCACAACAGTAACTCATTTTTGTTCACCCTCCTTATTAGGTGCCGGGATTTTATAAATTAACAACCCGTGCACTTCAAAAACTTCCGAAAGGGAATCGTTCAAACAGTGTATCACATTCATATACAATTATAAATGCGGATTACCGGAAAGAATACCGGGTTTCCATACCCTATTCGCCTTACAAGCCTTCAATTCCTCTTTCATCCTATAAAAAAGAAGATATTCTTCTATTACATTATTAACACGCCTGATAGCTTGTTCAAACACCTTAATGAAGTTAACGTTCTTTTGCAGAAAAATGTTGCAAAAAGCCCTCAATCCCGAGTGGGATGAGGGCTTGAACATCAATCGTTCAAGTAAACCCGGCTTACAGGTTGTTGTCGCCTGGTTTCCAGTTCATTGCACACAATCCGCCGGATTGAAGTGCTTGCAGTACACGAAGTGTTTCTTCAACACTACGGCCTACATCGTTGTGGTTAACCACTTGATATTTCAGTTCGCCTTCTGGATCGATGATGAACAGACCGCGCAATGCTACGCCTTCTTCTTCGATCAGAACGCCGTAATCTTTAGCCACTTGCTTTGTGATATCGGAAGCGAGCGGGAAGTTCAATTGACCGAGGCCATTGCTGTCTTTCGGTGTGTTGATCCATGCTTTGTGGCTGTGTACGGAGTCTACGCTCACGCCAAGAATTTCTGTATCCAAAGCTTTGAATTGCTCGGAAGCGTCGCTCAAAGCTGTAATTTCAGTTGGGCACACAAATGTGAAGTCCAAAGGATAAAAGAAGAATACAAGCCATTTGCCACGGTAATCGGACAGTTTAACGGAACCAAAATCTTGTCCGTCTCCTGATACTGTTTCCATTGCGAAATCTGGTGCTGGTCTACCTACCAAACGTTCTGCCATAACTAAAAATTCCTCCTTTGGGATTATGTAAGCATCCATATGGATTGCTCATCATCAGGATACACGCAAGCGCTTGTCCTGTCATTAATTAACTTGATACTTGTTCTCAAGTACAAATAAAATGTTATCATCCGTACTTCTCAAAGTCAAGATTATAATCGTTATTTTTTTATAATAATTATAAATAAGAAATTTTAGTGCCAAATTCAAGCTCAAAATGATAAAAAAACAGCCTTTGTATTTTCCAATTTAGAAACCAATAGAAAGGTCTACTTTGGGCATCAAAGGGCTGTTTCTTATACGAATCACAGGATTCATTCTGTGATATGTTCATGTGTGAACAGGTGATTAGTCTAATACTGAAACTTAGGCTTTTTTCTGAATAGCTGCGACAATCAGGTCGCCCATTTCGGTTGTGCTGATCGCTTTGCTCTTATCAACAGCGATGTCACTTGTACGGTGGCCCGAATTCAGCACGTTCGCTACTGCCTCTTCAATCGCATCTGCACCTTCAGCATATCCAAACGTTGTACGGAACATCAATGCCAGTGACAGGATGGTTGCAATCGGGTTAGCCAGTCCTTGACCTGCAATATCCGGAGCAGAGCCGTGTACCGGTTCGTAAAGGCCAAAGCTTCCTTCTCCCAATGATGCAGAAGCGAGCATGCCAATGGAACCTGTCAGCATTGCCGCTTCATCACTCAGAATATCACCAAACATATTTTCTGTTACGATGACGTCAAAGCTTGCTGGACGACGCAGCAACTGCATCGCGCAATTGTCTACAAGCACGTGCTCCAGCTCAACATCAGGATAATCCGGTGCTACCCGGTTAACGACTTCACGCCAGAGACGGGACGTTTCGAGCACGTTTGCTTTATCGACCGAAGCCAACTTTTTGCGGCGGCCCTGAGCGATCTCGAACGCTTGACGCACGATACGTTCTACTTCCGATACATTGTAAGCACAAGTGTCTACTGCCTCTTCACCTTGTGCACTTTCACGTCTGAATTTTTCTCCAAAATAAATTCCGCCCGTCAGTTCACGAACAACCATCAGGTCTGTACCTTCCAGCACTTCCGGTTTCAGTGTGGATGCGTCTTTCAGACAGTCAAACACGACAGCTGGACGCAGGTTAGAGAACAACCCGAGCGCTTTACGAATGCCGAGCAGTCCTGTTTCAGGACGTAATTCCTTGCTGTTATTGTCCCACTTTGGACCACCTACTGCTCCGAGTAACACGGCATCTGCATTTTTACATACAGTCAGTGTTTCTTCTGGAAGAGGGGTGCCTTTCTCATCAATGGCAATACCACCAAACAGTGCATGTTCAGTTTCAAAGCGATAACCGAACACTTCCTCCGTACGCTTCAGAACTTTCTCTGCCTCGGCCACAACTTCAGGACCAATTCCGTCACCTGCGATTACTGCAATTTTTTTCACGTCTGCCATAGGTTGTCCACTCCCTCATCTTCATTCAACATCGTCTCATAAATAACTCTCTTCTTTGTATCATATTCTACGGTCATTTGACCAAGATATACAATCTATGACTTTAATAGTTTTTACCTATAAGCAGAAAATTACAGACATTCAAGCTAGAAGACAGCTCACAGCCATCCAAGTTGTTCGTCAGTGCAGGGTAAGGTAAAATATACCTGAAATCAAATTAGATATGTTGGAGGGATGTTCGCCATGCAATATTCGTATTTAGGAAAATCAGGTCTTAAAGTCAGCCGGATCTGTCTTGGTACGATGAATTTTGGACCGGCCACTGACGAGAAAGAAGCTTTCCGCATTATGGACGCAGCACTGGATGCAGGCGTGAACTTTTTTGATACCGCTAACATTTATGGCTGGGGTGAAAATTCCGGTCTGACAGAAGAAATCATTGGACGCTGGTTCAAACAAGGCGGTGGTCGGCGCGAAAAAGTCGTGCTTGCTACGAAGGTCTATGGTTCCATGCATGATGAAACAGACGGCCCCAACAACGAGGCAGGTCTATCCGCATATAAAATCAGACGTCACCTTGAAGGTTCACTACAACGTCTGCAAACCGATCATGTTGAACTGTACCAGATGCATCATGTTGACCCGGTCATCACATGGGATGAGCTGTGGGGCGCATTCGAACATGCAGTATATCAGGGTAAAATCGGTTATGTCGGCTCAAGCAATTTTGCTGCTTGGCAAATTGCCCTTGCCCAGAGCGAGGCGAAAAACCGTCACTTCCTCGGTCTTGTATCCGAACAGCATAAATACAGCCTGAACTGCCGTCTGCCCGAGCTGGAGGTATTACCAGCAGCTAAGGCACTCGGACTCGGCGTCATTCCATGGAGTCCGCTGGATGGCGGTTTGCTTGGACGTAACGCATTGCAGAAACTGGAAGGAACCCGCAGTGGAGGCATTGCTGAACGAATTGAGAAACATGAGACACAGCTTGAAGATTTTGCTGCGCTTTGCCGTGATCTTGGTGAGCCACAGGATACGGTCGCACTTGCCTGGGTAGCTGCTAATCCGGCTGTAACTGCACCAATCATCGGTCCGCGTACCCTGGAGCAATTCGAAACCGCATTGAAATGTCTTGATCTGGTACTGGACGAGTCTACGCTCAAACGTTTGGATGAAATCTTCCCTGGTCCTGGTGGACATGCTCCTAATGCATACGCGTGGTAAATGAACTAGAAAAAGTCTGACTCCTGCTGAACTATTCGTGTAGTATAGACCACTTACATCGTCTCTACTACACGGGCAGTTCATTTTCATAGGGGTCAGACCTTTTAGGTTACTCGGCTTTTATTATATTGGCCTGGTCAGCATGAATGAGAATTGTGCACCAAGAATGAAGTCTCTTCTACAAATTGACGTTCACCCGGTTGGTGTATGTTTTGCGTTTCTCAAGCAATTGATTCAAGCCGTCTACATACGCACGAGCACTAGCACCAAGAATATCTGTGCTTACGCCGCGTCCTTGAACAGAAACTTGATTCTGGGTAAGGACAACATGTACTTCACCAAGCGCATCTTTACCATGTGTTACCGATTTGATGGAATAGTCGGATAGCGTAACTTCTTCTCGGCTCACTTGGTCAATAGCGTTATAGATGGCATCCACCGAACCATTACCCTCAGCCTGCTTCTCTACAGTCTCACCATCCAACGTTGCAATGCGAACCTTCGCCGTAGGCACGGATTCATCACCGTACGTAACAAAGATCGATTCCAGTTTGTACACTTCAGGTGCATCCTGTAATTTCTCTTCGATCACAGCAAGCAGATCATCATCAGTAACCTCTTTTTTCTTGTCTGCCAGATCTTTAAACTGTGCAAAAGCACGGTTCAACGCCTCTTCATCCAGCTCATATCCAAGGTCAATCAGACGTTCACGGAATGCATGACGTCCAGAGTGTTTACCAAGCACCAGCTTGCTTTCTTTGAGACCGATCGTTTCTGGTGTCATGATCTCGTAAGTTGTTTTTTCCTTCAACATGCCATCCTGGTGAATACCCGATTCATGAGCAAAGGCATTTGCACCAACAATCGCTTTGTTCCCCGGGACAACCATACCGGTCAAACGGCTAACCAAACGGCTGGTACGTGCAATTTCGGACAATTGGAGCGTTGTTTTCGCCTGGAAAAATTCCTGACGTGTTTCCAGCGCCATTGCGATTTCTTCAATCGCTGTGTTGCCTGCACGTTCTCCAATTCCGTTGATTGTTCCTTCAATCTGATCGGCCCCGTTCAAAATGGCTGCAAGCGTATTGGCTGTTGCCATACCCAGATCGTTGTGACAGTGGGCGCTCAGCTGAACTTTATCGATGTTATGAACATTTTCTTTCAGATGTTTGAAAATATTACCGTATTCGTATGGACTCAGGTAACCAACTGTATCCGGAATATTAACAACAGAAGCGCCTTCTTCCACTGCCATATTCACCATTTCCACGAGGAAATCATACTCGGTACGACCGGCATCTTCCAGAGAAAACTCAATTTTCGAAAATGTCTTTTTTGCATAACGGATCGCAGAACGTGCAGTATCCAACACTTGTCCTTTATCCATGCGCAGCTTGTGCTGGCGATGAATCGGTGAAGTAGCCAGAAATACGTGAATACACGGGTCTTCTGCACCTTTCAGAGCTTCCTTAACCGCATCAATATCCTGCTCTCTGGAGCGGGACAAACCAATCACTGTAACGTTTTTAACCGCTTTCGCTACGGCGTTGACTGCAGCGAGGTCACCTGGAGATGCCGCCGGGAACCCTGCCTCCATCCGGTCAATGCCAAGCCGCTCCAGTTGATGCGCAATCTCCACCTTTTCGCGAGTGTTCAGATTGACTCCTGGAGACTGTTCTCCATCACGCAACGTTGTGTCAAATACATAGATTTTACGCACGCTTCGCACCACCTGTTTCATTATAGATTCCTGCAAACCAGAATAGCGGCTCACGCATAAGCACGGCCGCTATTACCAGATTACACAGTAAGTTGCTTCAATCTTTTGAAATGCTTGTTCAACAAGTTAACAAAAATTGTTGCTTACTTTTTGATCCAGTGCATCATTTCACGCAATTGTCCGCCAACCACTTCGATTGGGTGTTCAGCTTCATTACGGCGTGTTGCAGTCAAGAATGCACGGCCGGATTGATTTTCCAAGATGAAGTCACGTGCGAATTTACCTTGTTGGATATCCGTCAGTACTTCTTTCATTGCTTTCTTCGTATCTTCAGTTACCACGCGCGGTCCAGTTACATAGTCACCGTACTCGGCTGTGTTACTGATCGAATCACGCATACTTGCCAGTCCGCCTTCATACATCATGTCAACGATCAGTTTCAATTCATGCAGACACTCGAAGTATGCCATTTCTGGAGCATAACCTGCTTCTGTCAACGTTTCGAATCCAGCTTTAACGAGGGCACTTACACCACCGCACAGAACCGCTTGCTCACCGAACAAGTCTGTTTCTGTTTCTTCACGGAAGGATGTTTCGATAACTCCTGCGCGAGTACAACCGATACCTTTAGCGTAAGCCAAGCCGATTTCTTTTGCTTTGCCTGTTGCATCCTGCTCGATTGCGATCAGACCAGGAACACCAAATCCTTCCACATAGGTACGACGTACCATGTGACCTGGGGACTTAGGAGCTACCAGCAATACATCGCTGTTTTTTGGAGCAACGATTTGACCGAAATGAACGTTGAAACCGTGAGAGAAGAGCAATGCCGCACCTTGTTTCAGGTTTGGTTCGATTTCATTTTTGTATACAGAAGCTTGTGTTTCGTCCGGCAGCAAGATTTGAACAACATCTGCACGGCTAGTTGCTTCAGCCGGAGACAATACTTCAAATCCATCATTTTTAGCAGCGTCAAAAGATTTACCTTCACGAAGTCCGATGACTACGTTCAATCCGCTATCACGCAGGTTTTGTGCCTGAGCATGACCTTGGCTACCATATCCGATCACCGCGATCGTTTTTCCTTTCAATACGCTAAGCTCTGCATCCTGTTCATAATAAGTAGTTACTGGCATGTTATAAGTCCTCCTTTGTATTGTAAAGAACCCTTCATTAATGAGCGGGTGTCTCAATGGATCGGTAATTTTCACATCTTGGTAAAATTGCCTGATCAATGCTAATCCCGTTGCTGCATATCATCCGATCCGTTCAGACACCCGCTCGTTAATGCGGGGGTGTGGCTCCCTTTTCAAGCGTTACATCACTAAAATGTTAGTTTACAGCAGTTATGGGACTGACACATTTCGATCAGATAGCGGTTATACACTCTACGCTAACTGTGCATTTTCACAAGTATATCATTGTGTTCATGTATGCATCAGCCCATCCTGATTATATTATACCTCTATACGTTGCCTCGTACCAATGCCGTTACACCCGTACGGGACAATTCACGAATGCCATATGGCTTGAGCAGTTCGATCATTGCATCAATTTTATCTGTATCACCGACTGCCTGTACCATCAGACTTGCTGGGCCTACATCGACAACCGATGCGCGGAATGTTTCCACCACACCCAAAATTTCCGGACGCTCGGAAGGCTCTGCCTTCACCTTGATCAGCGCGAGTTCACGAGCAACCATCGGTTTCAAGCTAAAGTCAACCACTTTGATAACATCAATAATTTTATACAGCTGTTTCTCAATTTGCTCAATTGTTTTGTCGTCACCAATCGTAACAATGACCATCCGGGAAAGTCCGGGCTCTTCGGATTGACCTACAGTAATACTCTCAATGTTATACCCACGTCGACCAAACAATCCGGATACACGCTGAAGGACACCTGGCTGGTCATTAACCAATATCGAAATCGTATGTCTTATCATTCTTCAGCATCTCCCATCAGCATTTGATCGATTGTTGCTCCTTGCGGAACCATCGGATATACATTTTCTTCCTTCCGTACAACGAATTCTACGACGACAGGCCCTGGTGTATCCAAAGCTTCTTGCCAAGCACGCTCAGCTTCTTCTTTGTTCGTAGCACGCAGTCCTTTAACTCCGTATGCTTCAGCCAACTTCACAAAATCAGGGCTTCCTGCCAAATCAATGTGACTGTAACGATTCTCGTAAATCAGTTCCTGCCACTGACGAACCATACCAAGCACTTCATTGTTAATAATTACAATTTTAACTGGAATGTTGTTGATCGCACAGATGGCAAGTTCCTGAGAACACATCTGCATCCCGCCATCTCCGTTGATGGAAATTACCAGTCGATCCGGATTAGCCATTTGTGCACCGATGGCAGAAGGAAATCCAAAGCCCATTGTCCCGAGTCCACCTGAAGTAACCCAAGAGCGTGGTTGATTGAATTTGTAGTATTGAGCTGCCCACATTTGATGTTGTCCAACATCTGTTGTTACGATCGCTTCCCCTTTGGTTGTATCGTTCAACATTTCAATAACCCACTGCGGTTTCAATACTTCATCTGAATCCGTGTAACTATATGGTTTCTCTTGTTTCCATTGCTTAATCTGATCTCGCCATGCGTCTGCACGCTCAGCACGCTGAACTTCTTTGTTAGCAATTTCCAGTACCGTCTTCACATCGCCCACAATTGGAATATCCGTTGCAATATTTTTACCAATCTCCGCAGGATCAATATCGATGTGCACAATTTTGGCATGTGGCGCAAAACCATCCAGCTTACCAGTAACCCGGTCATCGAAGCGTGCTCCAATGTTAATCAGAAGATCGGATTGTTGAATCGCCAGATTCGAAGTGTACGTTCCGTGCATTCCTGGCATCCCTGTCCAAAGTTCATGACCACTAGGGAAAGCACCGAGTCCAAGGAGAGTTGTCGTGATTGGAATGCCTGTCTTCTCAACAAACTCGAAAAGTGCCTCGTGTCCACCGGAATATACCACGCCTCCACCTGCAATGATCATTGGCCGTTCCGCTTCCTGAATTGCCTGCGCCAAGCGATCTACTTGTAATTTATTCGGCACCGTGCGTGGATTGTACCCTCTCAATATAACAGGTTCAGTGCTCGGTTCAAACAATGTTTTGTTCGCCGATACATCTTTTGGAATATCGATCAGTACAGGTCCTTTACGCCCGGTATTGGCGATATGAAATGCCTCATGAATGATACCTGCCAGGTCTTTTACATCCTTTACCAGATAACTGTGTTTGGTAATCGGCATTGTAATTCCGGTGATATCCGCTTCCTGGAAAGCATCTGAGCCAATCAAACTGGAATTGACATTACCCGTAATGACAACCAAAGGTACAGAATCCATATATGCCGTTGCAATTCCTGTAACAAGGTTCGTTGCACCTGGACCAGAGGTCGCAATGCACACGCCTACTTTGCCACTGGCTCTTGCATAACCGTCAGCCGCGTGAATGGCACCTTGTTCGTGACGAGTCAGAACGTGTTTGAAATCCTCAAAGCCATACATCGCATCGTAAATGTACAATACCGCGCCGCCCGGATAACCGAAGACACAATCCACACCTTCAAGCAGCAAACTTCTTAGCAAAATCTCGGAACCGCTAATGACCTCCGGCTTCATCCATCTTTCACGTAATTCATCTGTCGATCGTACTTCTGGAATTTGAGCTCCCATTAGTCATCCTCCTCTCGAAATTCACACCATTCTGACATAAAAAGTTACAAAAAAAACCTTCCATCCCTGCAAACAAGTTCATGCTTGCGAGGGACGAAAGGTTATCGCTTCCGTGGTACCACCCAACTTTGTCCGAAATTTCGCAATAACGGACCTTACCAGGTATAACAAAACGATGTTCAAACGAACAAAGTCGTCTCCCATACCTGTTGTCTGTAACGCAGACTTACGATTCCCCCTAATACGCGTTGGATTTGACGATCCAGTGCTTTTCAGGAAAACAGCTCCGAGGTGAGCTCGTATATAAGGGGTAATGGTGGTGGTTTCAGCAAATCCATCCACTCTCTGAGCAAAAGAGCCCTTAAAACTTCGTCCTCTTCATAGCCGATCAAATATTCTCGTTAAATGTTAGGAACATTATATGATTCCTCCAAGCGATAAGTCAATACCTGTTTTTGATAAAAATATGCAGACCTCTTTTCACACCTGCCCCCACTCTATGATTTCCCCAATGCCTGACCTTCATGCAGTCACCTTTTATCTGGCCTCAGGCATAAGATATACAGGCCGAAAAAGTGGCCTTGAAAGGAGGCTCCGCATGATCATTCGTCAGCGTTCATCCAAACTGGATGACGGCGCAATAATGAAGCTGATTGACACACAGCTTGTTCCTTTATCACATATGAGCGAGAAGGAAATCCATAAAATACGCAAAGAAATACCCCTGCGAATGAACAGGGGCATGACCTTTGTAATCTCGCCGGAGCCGAATAAAGCTGCTGTTGCATTCATTCATTTTCTCATGCACGGAGAATTACTATACGTGGATATGATGGCCGTAAGTCCGAAAGAGCAGCGCAAACGTTACGGACATACTTTACTGGATAAAGCAGAGAATTTTGCACGATCTCGTGGCTGTAGAAAATCCAAAGTCATGGTAGATGAAGGCAATACAAAAGGAACTCAATTTTATCAAAAAAATGGATATCAAATGCTGAGATATATTATGATAAGCCGTTGTTATGAAATGGAAAAGAGACTTTAATCTCTCCTAGAAAAGTCCTGGTGGTCTCGGTCCAGGACCATAAGGACCATATCCTGGGCCAGGGCCGTATCCCGGTCCCGGTCCATAACCAGAGCCATACCCGTGGCAACATTCTTGTTTCGGACCTGGGCCATACCCCGGACCAAAACCCGGGCCAGAACCATAAGCGTAAGGCAACGTTGCAATGGCGAGCAGATCAAATAATACCAAAGGCAAAATAGCTTTGGTACGCACTTTTTTCCCACCTGAACGCTTGAGAACGAGTTTATTGCCTGAAACTTTTAACAGCTTCCCTGTAACCCGAGTACCGTCTTTTTTGACCGCTACAATATTTTTGCCTATAAGTTTCATCGCTTCAGTACGCGTAACATGTTTTCTCATACTATCCCTCCTCCTCGGATCATTCAAAACAGTGTATTCGTCCATCACCAGATTCGCCTGTTTCTTTGTCCCTACCGAGAAAGTTGGGTACTTTCAAAAGGATTGCACAAAAAAAGATCCGCTTGGTTGCGGATCTTTTTTTATAAACATCTGTGACACTAATGAAATGGTGTCTTTGTAATTATCTTTTACCCGGATCATATGGTTCACCCAGCGCAGACGGAGCCGAAGAACGCCCAACCGCAGCCACAAGAACGATGATCGTGAGCAGATAAGGCAACATGAAAATAATTTCCTGGGGAATACTTTGCGACCATTCAAACAACTGCACATAGTTACGGATCGCTTGAGAAAACCCGAAGAATACAGCTGCACCAAAGGCACCAATTGGATTCCATTTACCAAAGATCATTGCTGCAATCGCAATATAACCTTGGCCAGAAACAGTATTATGTGAGAATGTGCCTGTTGTTGTCAGTGTAATCGCCGCTCCACCAATAGCTGCAAGAGCACCACTGATCATAACAGCAATGTAACGATAACGACGCACTTTGATACCAACCGTATCGGCAGCACTTGGATGTTCACCTACAGAACGCAGACGAAGTCCAAATGGCGTCTTGAACATGATGTAATATGTCACGAACACAAACAAAATCGCCAAGTAAGTCGTTGGATACACATTTTTGAAGAACGCCTCTCCCAGCAATGGAATGTCTTCAAGAAATGGAACATTGAATTTACTGAATCCTTGAACCAAAGGTGAATCACCTGAACCCTCAAATAACAGTTTGACCAAGTACAGCGTACTTCCTGCTGCCAAAAAGTTGATCACGATACCGCTAATAATTTGGTCAGCTTTGAACGTAATGGAAGCCACTGCGTGAATAAGCGAAACAAGTACGCCAAGCACGATGGCAAGCAGTACACCCATCCAAGCGGAAGTTGTTCCGCCCATACCCGCTTCTTGAGCATAGTGAGCACCAATACCCGCTGCAAAGGCACCAAATACCATAAAACCTTCAAGTCCGAGGTTCGTTACCCCGGATTTTTCCGAGAAAATCCCGCCGAGGGAAGCAAAAATCAATGCCGTAGCAAAGACAAGCGTCGTGTTGATAATTTGCCCGATTGTCAAGAAGTCCATCTACAACACCTTCTCTTTCTTGCGCTTGGAATAGAACGGTTTAAGTACCCAGCGCACGATGCCTTGTGCGGCAATAAAGAAGATAATCGAACCGATGACAATCCGAATAATCTCAGGTGGTACATCCGCAGCAAAGCTCATACCTGCAGAACCGTAAGTGAGCGTACCAAAGAGCAATGCACCCAGAAGTACTCCAAACGGATGATTCAAACCAATCAGAGCTACCGCAATACCGTCAAAACCAGTACCTGGCGAACCAGACATTACCGTCTGATACTGGAACACCCCAAGAACCTGGAACGCTCCGCCAAGCCCTGCAAGCATACCACTGATAAACATCGCTTTTACGATATTCCGGTTAACATGCATCCCCGCATACTCCGCTGCATTCGGGTTATAACCAACGGCACGGATTTCAAAACCCTGTTTTGTTTTCCACATGTAGATATAAAAGAGTACTGCCATTACAAGAGCAATCAACGTACCCATATGAACACGTGAGTTACCCATCAACTCAGAAAGCCAAGTCAGACTGATGGAAGCTGACTCGCTAATATTTACAGAGCGGTTCTCTCCTTGCAACAGCAAGAATTGACGAACAACCAAATTGGCCAAATACAGACCAATCCAATTCAGCATAATACTGCTAATTACTTCGTTAACCCCACGGGCTGCTTTCAGGTAACCAGCAATCGCGGCCCAGAGCCCGCCAAATACAGCACCTGCAATCAGCGCCAGTGGTGCGTGAATATAAATAGGCAGACCTGCGAACTTTACACCAACGAAGGTGGCCGCTGTCATACCTACGAGAAACTGTCCTTCGCCCCCGATATTGAACAAACCGGCACGGGCAGCAAAAGCGAAGGCTAGTCCCGTCATGATGAGCGGAGTCATTTCCCTTACAGCTTCACCGAAGTTGTACATGTCGCCAAATACTTTTTTGAACAAAGCACCATAAGCTTCAAACGGGTTGTATCCACCAATCATCATCACAATCCCGCCGAGAATAAGCCCCATTACAATTGCCACAACAGGCAAAATAAATGAATCTCGGGTAAACCATTTTAATACCTTATTCATGCGCAGTACCTCTCTTTTGGGTGCTGCCCGCCATCATCAAGCCGAGCTCCCTGTCATTGGTTTCTTCCGGCAGCACCTCGCCAACGATCTGTCCTTCATAGATAACCGCGATGCGATCCGAGACGTTCATGATCTCATCGAGTTCAAACGAAATGAGCAGAACGGCTTTGCCTTGGTCACGCTGAGCGATCAACTGCTTTTGTACAAACTCGATAGCACCTACGTCCAAACCACGTGTTGGCTGGGCGGCAATCAGCAATTCAGGGTTTTTATCAACCTCACGGGCAATAATGGCCTTCTGCTGATTTCCTCCGGACAGAGAACGTGCTTTTGTCTCGATGCTCGGTGTGCGCACATCAAATGCTTCAACAAGCCGCTTAGCCTGTTTTTTGATCGCGTCAAAGTTCAAGAAACCTTTCCGTGTGTAGGGTTCCTTGTAATACGATTCCAGAACGATATTTTCGCTCACTGAGAAATCCAGTACAAGTCCATGCTTATGTCTATCCTCTGGAATATGAGCAACGCCTGATTCCGAGATATGACGAGGGGAATGATTAGAGAGCTCTTTTCCTTCCAGACGGATCGACCCACTATCCACTTTGCGCAGACCTGTGAGGGCTTCAATCAATTCACTTTGCCCATTCCCATCAACTCCGGCAATACCAACAATTTCTCCGGCACGTACATTGAGATTCAATTCGTTCAGAACCGCGATACCATCTTTGTTTTTAGCTGTCAGTTTGCTGACCTCAAGGACGTTAGCTCCAGGCGTAGCAGGCTTCTTGTCTACTTTGAACGTAACGTTGCGACCAACCATTTTTTCTGCCAGCTCATTCGGGTTCGTTTCCGATGTTTTGACCGAGTCAATAACTTTACCACGACGAATAATGGTTACCGTATCCGAAATTTCCATGATTTCTTTCAACTTGTGTGTAATCAGGATGATTGACTTGCCTTCTGCAACAAGCTTTTTCATGATAATCATTAACTCTTTGATCTCTTGCGGCGTAAGCACTGCTGTAGGTTCATCAAAGATCAAAATGTCTGCACCGCGATACAATGTTTTTACAATCTCAACACGTTGTTGCATACCGACAGAAATATCATGAATTTTGGCGTGAGGATTGACCTTAAGTCCATATTGCTCGGACAAACGCTGTACTTCTGCAGCGGCTTTTTTATAGTTAATATTGAGACCCTTCATAGGCTCGGATCCCAAAATAATGTTCTCTGTTACCGTGAACGGCTGCACAAGCTTAAAGTGCTGATGCACCATACCGATGCCAAGATCAATTGCCCGGTTCGGGCTGTCGATGATGACAGGTTTGCCATTCACTTCAATGGAACCTTCATCCGGCTGATAGAGACCAAAAACAATGTTCATCAATGTTGACTTACCAGCGCCGTTTTCGCCCAGTAGAGCATGGATCTCGCCTTTCTGGAGCTGAAGGCTGATGGCGTCGTTGGCAACAATGCCTGGGAAACGCTTCGTTATTTGTTTCAACTCAACGACGGGGGTTGCTGCACCCATGTAATCACCCTTATAACTGATATAGTGTGTTCCGCAAACGAAAGAAAAGCTCCTACCCGGAGCATTGTTACAGTTGTTAGCTTGTACAAATGTTATTATGGCTTGATCAAATGTTCCTGTCTTTACAATCACAAGGCCGGTCAAGACCGGCCCCAGTGATTATGATACAGCGAATATCAAAATGGCTACTTATTCGTATTACTCAGTAGGTACTTTGATCTCGCCGCTGATGATTTTTTCTTTGTATTCGTCAACTTTAGCCAGAACATCTGGTTTTACATTTTTACTGGAAGTGTCTGCAATACCTACGCCGTTTTCTTTCAGCGTCAGATTCTCAGATCCACCAGCAAATTTACCATCAACGACTTCTTTATTTACGCGTTTAACCGCTTCGTCTACTTTTTTGATCATGGAAGTCAGTGTAATTTCATCGCCAAATTCCAAAGATTGGTCTTTGTCTACACCGATTACCCATACCTCTTGACCTTGCTTCTTACGAGCACTTGCTTCGTTGAACACACCATTACCTGTCGCACCAGAAGCGTGGAAAATAATGTCTACGCCTTTGTTGTAAAGTGTAGCTGCAGCTGCTTTACCCAGATCAGGCTTGTCAAAAGCACCTGTGTAGTTTGAAATGAATTCAGCTTTAGGGTTTACTGCTTTAACCCCTTCTCTGAAACCAACTTCAAACTTTTTGATCAGCGGGCTGTCCATACCACCTACGAAACCAACTTTGTTTGTTTTTGTTGACAGACCAGCAACGACACCAACCAAGAAAGATCCTTCTTCTTCAGCGAATGTTACGGATTTCACGTTAGGTGCATCGACTACGCTGTCGATGATCGCCAGTTTAGCATCAGGGTTTTGCCCAGCTACCGTTTTGATCGCATCAGCCAATTGGAAACCGATACCCCAAGTCAGACTGTATCCACCTTTAACGAATTCGTTCAGGTTTGGAATATATTCTTCATCGGATTTACTTTGCAGGTATTTAACTTTAGCACCTGTTTCAGTTTCAGTTGCTTGAAGAGCTTCCCAAGCGGATTGGTTAAAGGATTTGTCGTTAACGCCGCCTACGTCAGTAACCATACCGATTTGAACATCGGATTTAGCTTCAGTCGCAGCACCACCGTTGTTTCCTCCGGCATTAGACTCTTCTTTCGGTTTGCTACCGCATCCTGCGAGCATAACCGATACTGCCAGCAACATCACTAGAGACAGGCTGAGCATTTTTTTCATTTCTCTTTTTCCCCCTTAATAATATGTCCCTTTCAAATCTTGTCTGCATTGCACGGATCAACTGGAAGGAAGAGCAGATTATAAGCGAAATGTTTCGTTAATGGCTCAATAAAAGCGCATTCCTATACATGCAACTTCTGCTCAACTGTCGAAAAACCGAACATTACGACCCGAAAAGAAAAATCTAGGACTAGGCTACTAGAGGTGATTATACAATCAACCAGTGTTAAAATCCAGATGTATAATCACCAAAGTTCACTTATTTTTGTACTTTTTTTACTGAAAGCGCTTAATAATTTAACGTTTTAACACACTAACGTTATAGCAATGTGATGTTGCGTAACATAATTATTACACCGCTTTCGAAAATCAAGCAAAAAACTCCATTGTGTTTGTACTTTTTCACCGATCGTGTTTTATGTAATGTCATGTTGCGTTATTCACCCACGGCGCTCGCAGTTTGCTATCACTTCCAGCTTTTGCGATATGTTTAGGTTGTTCTTCCTATGCCATTCTTATTCCCTAGCCGTAAAAAAAGCCGCCGTAGTACGGCGGCTTACATAATACAGATTTAAGCGTTGATTTTGCCTTTAGCTACAGTAGCCAAAGAGTTGAACGCATTGATGTCGTTAACGGCCAGATCAGCCAACATTTTGCGGTTCATATCTACTCCAGCAAGTTTCAATCCGTGGATCAGTTTGTTGTAAGACAAACCATTCATACGTGCTGCAGCATTGATACGAACGATCCACAGTCTGCGGAAGTTACGTTTCGTGTTGCGACGGTCACGGTATGCGTATACCAAGGATTTCATTACTTGCTCATTAGCTGTTTTAAAGATACGGTGTTTGGAACCGAAATAACCTCTTGCCAGTTTCAAAACCTTTTTATGACGACGACGTACTACAAAACCGCCTTTTACTCTTGCCATATTAAAGAACCTCCCAAATAAATATAAATGTATCCGTGGTATGTGTAAGGCCGAAGCCAATCCCCCATACGGAATCTACTTTTTTTGATTTAACCTTTCAGGTTAGCCAAGCCTTGTTTCAAACGTCTAACATCTCCGGCAGCCATAACTGGGTTACCGTTCAGGACGCGCTTCGCACGTTTGGATTTGTGAGAAAGCAAGTGATTTTTGTGAGCTTTGTAACGAAGGACTTTACCGGAACCGGTAATTTTGAAGCGTCCTTTCAAACTGCTGTGTGTTTTCATTTTAGGCATGTTGTGTTTCCTCCTCCAATGTTATCAGGCTTTAGGAGCCAAAATCATGATCATACTGCGGCCTTCCAGTTTTGGTTGACGTTCAACGGTACAAAGTTCTGCAACTTCCACCTTAACGCGTTCCAAAATCCGTTGACCAATAGAAGCGTGTGCAATCTCACGTCCACGATAACGAACGGAGCATTTCACTTTGTCGCCTTCTTTCAAAAACTTAACTACATTACGAAGCTTCGTTTGATAATCGTGCTCCTCAATATTGGAACGGAACCATACTTCTTTAATATCAACAATTTTCTGGTTCTTACGGGCTTCTTTGTCTTTCTTTTGTTGCTCATAGCGGAATTTGCCATAGTCCATGATGCGGCACACCGGCGGTTTAGCCTGTGGGGCCACATTAACCAGGTCCAAGTTCAGGTCAATTGCCATTTGAAGTGCTTCACGAATGGGAGTAATCCCGATTTGTTCTCCTTCAGCTCCTACAAGGCGTACTTCTTTCGCCCGAATCTCGTCATTAATCATGTGATCTTTACTAATAACCGTCCACCTCCAGGTCATTTTGAATATCCAGTTACACAAAAATAAAAGGGATGCCGGTCAAGCTACCGACATCCCTGTAATCAACACAATCCTTCATGAGTATACACTTCATAAATTATTGGGATCGTTGACCAGCCAACTTATGTTGGTCAGGTGAGAAGTCGGACTTCTGCTTGTGATTCCATTTTGCTATTTGTTTAACGTTTGTTTAACGCACTTAAATACTATAGCATCGATTATACATCATTGTCAACACATACAACACATTTTTTTTGAAAGCAGCGTGACAATCGCATAGCAGTGCGTCATTTCTCGAATTAATCTTTGCAAAAGTTATCCTTGTTTGCTTTGCACCTCATCCAGACGGACAACCCGTGTATGCTGAGTGTGGCTCCACTGTTTGTTGTTCTGTGTGAAGAACGCATAGAACGTAATTGGATACCAGGACAACAGATAGATCGGGAACAGGATTAAATAGAGATAAACTTTGGCAAAAGTAACTTTCTCCAGAGCCATGGATAACAAGAACGTCAGCACGTTCATACCAACGGCCACGAATCCAACCCATAACGGGAAGTATCCATAGATGTTAGCGATATGCGGACCATCCAAAACATATATATCGACTGACATTACAGCCGTCAACAGGAAGGTAAGCAGCACCACGTACACATTGGCACCATACACAGCCAGATCAAACTTAACCAGACTTCTTTCCTTGATTGACTGCCACAATAACGGGAAGAAATATCTTCTAGCTACCGTAAAGTGACCTTGCATCCAGCGTAGACGCTGTCTGGCAGAAGCCTTAAATGTCAATGGTTTCTCATCAAATACTTTGGCGTCGTAGTTAAACACCGGATACACATTACGTTGTACACTGCGCATGGTAAACTCCAGATCTTCTACCAGGCTTGTTGCTCCCCAGCCAATCTCTTTAAGCAAATTGGTCTCGAAGCACATACCAGTACCACCGAGGAAGTTGGCCATGTTCAGGTTGTGACGAGACAGCTGCCACAAACGGTTGATGTACCAGTACGACACACCATAAGCAGCTGTAATCCATGAATCTTCAGGGTTCTTCGTATCAATGTACCCTTGAATAACACGTGCTCCATTGCACAAATCATTGTTCATTTCACGCAAAAAGTTCTGTTCCACCAGATTATCAGCGTCAAACATAACCACCGCATCATACTGGCGCGGTAAATCCCAAAGGTATTTAAGCATCCATTCAATGGCATACCCTTTACCTCTCAAGTCCGGATTCGTACGGACACATGCATTCCAGCCATGCTCACGAACGATATCTGCTGTACTGTCGGTGCAGTTGTCACAGATGACAAATACATCATACAGATCTCTCGGGTAATCAAGTTCCTTCAGATTGTCCATCAGCGCACCGATTACTTGTTCTTCATTGTGTGCCGCAACAAGCACGGCAAATGATTTTGTAGCAGGATAATTTTTCTTTTTCTTTTTCTTATACAGACCGAACAGCGAAAACGTGAATTGGTACACGGCCAGCAGTGCCAAAATGACCTGTAGCGTGACAAATATAGCGTCCAACATCGTTCTCTGTTACCCCCTTTTTATAAAACCCAGATTACTTTAGTATTTCTCTTCCTGATTCTGCATTTTATTTTTTTGTAATTGCAGAATATGACCCTGTGCTTTTGTGTAATACGTCAATCATTCAGACAATGTTTCAAATCATGGCTGCGGCCAGTTGGCTGCTTTATCGATTCTGTATTCTTTTCAGCAATTTGTCAAAACCCCAATTCTACTGTCTGAAGCAGAAATGTGAACTTTAAACGCTGAATAGAGACTCAGTGATACCACAACCTTGCATTCATGCCTGTTATATCTTATTTTCAGCCGTTTTCTTGATTTTTATTTCTAAAGTCCCTTCTTTTTTCTGAGGCCTACTGCAGATGAAGCATACCTCTACATTATATAACGTAAATAGGCACCAAAAAGTTTAATATAAAACTCACATTTTTTTACCTCATTTCAGCCACATTGAATCATTGTATCTTTTTTATCTGAATCAAGTCAAAAAAAAGCATTGGTTCTCCACCCACTCTTTTACATGAATTTTACGTTCTTTACATGTCTTCTTCTTGAAAAGGACAACATTTAAAAATATGATAAACATATCCCTGAAATAACCTCATGACCTTAAAATACGGTTATATACTAATCAGGTGGAAACCGGATACGGGTAACATCCCGAAAATTACTGCCGCCCTCGGGGCGGCCTGACTGGCAGGAGGCCAATATGAGCCGTTTTTTCTTAAAGTTTCAAGAGTATGATCGCAATGTGTTTATGTGGATTAACGGCCGGCTTCATAATCGATTTATGAACTTCTGGCTGTACTATTTCACGCATCTCGGTGGAGCAACTTCTTCAATAGCTGTATCTTTACTGATCTGGTTACTAGCCCCGGCTCCATGGAGCACGACTGGACTGCAGGCCTGTATCGCGCTGGCAGTAAGTCACATCCCTGTAGCCATTGCCAAAAAATTGTATCCTCGCATCCGGCCCTATCTGGCCTTGCCTGATACAATAACGTTCCGTAATCCTCTGTCGGATCATTCATTCCCGTCGGGGCATACGACCGCTATTTTTTCGGTCACAGTACCCTTCATGGCTACTGAGCCGTTTCTATTGCTAACATTGCTGCCTGTGGCTCTTATTGTCGGATTCTCTCGAATCTATCTGGGGTTACACTATCCTTCCGATGTTTTGGCAGGAGCCACAATCGGTACTTTAGTCGCACTTGCTACAGTTGCATTCTGGACTTAAAGCCGATAATGTTAGACTCAGGAAAACCTAGCAGGAACAGGTGAATGAAGCGTGGAGAAAAAAAGAATTTTACTATTATCTGAGGGTTTTGGTGCAGGCCACACCCAAGCCGCTTATGCATTATCAAGCCATTTACGAAAGCTGTCGCCTAGTATCCAGACTAAAGTACTTGAGCTGGGGAGCTTTCTTAATCCCAAAGTAGCACCACTTATTCTTAATGCGTACAAAAAAACGGTGACCAATCAGCCGAAACTCGTTGGATACATGTACAAACAACAATATAAAAAACCATTGAATCGTCTGACGACCCTTGCATTGCACAAATTGTTCTATACGCATACCCGCAGCGTCGTTCGTCAGTTGCATCCCAATGCTATTGTCTGCACCCACCCCATTCCAAGTGCTGTGATATCGCGGTTAAAACGGCTGGGCACTAAGGTTCCGCTATGTAACGTTTTAACCGATTACGATGCACACGGTACATGGATTAGTCCTGAAGTTGACTTGTACCTCGTTTCCTCGGACGAAGTAAAGTCCAAATTGATGCATCGAGGTGTATCCGTAGATAAAATTAAAGTGACAGGCATACCGGTTCACCCTAACTTCTGGGAGCACCCTGGGCACGATGAGGTTCGCACGCGATTTAATCTGAAAAATATGCCTACTGTACTTGTAATGGGTGGTGGCTGGGGCATGCTCAGTGATAAGGTTGTGCATCAGCTGTTGGCACGCTGGCATGAAGATATCCAGATCATCTTCTGCCTTGGACGGAATGACAAAATACGAATCAGCATGGAACAGGATCCACTATTCCAACAAAAAAACATTCATATCATCGGATACACAAATGAAGTTGACAAATTAATGGAAGTCTCTGATCTGCTGATTACCAAACCAGGCGGGATGACTTGCAGTGAAGGTTTAGCCAAAGGCATACCGATGCTGTTTCATAATCCTATCCCGGGTCAGGAAGAAGAGAATGTACATTACTTCACAGCCAGAGGATTAGGGGAAAGAATTACCTCACTTGATGTCGTTGTAAACTGGCTGAATAAACTTCTTCATCATTATCCTGATGTGGTGGAGAAGCGGAAAAGACATCTGCTCGAAATCGCAAAAGTGCATCCCATGGAAAGCGCCCAGTGTATCATGAATTTGTTACAGGATATGCACCCTTCATCTTCAGAAGAAACACCTGTATAACTTAAAGATCTGAACATTTCGCTCTCATAACTCTTTTAGCTAATGAAAAAGGTACCTTCGAAATCGAAGGCACCTTTTTTCTGTTTCTTAAGCCTGCATATTAACCACGCTGCCTATTGTATACCTGCAGATTTCAGATACTCCTGCCATTGCTTGGTATACTCAGACTGGATCTTCTCAAGACCTGCTTGTTTTGCCTTTTCCATAAAGGTGTTCAGACCCCCTTCTACATCGGCAACAAGGCCTACATTAAGCGGATACAAGTATTGTTTCTCAACTTGCTCCAGAGCCGCTTTCTCCGCCTGATAAGGAGTCCAATCTTCGGCAAAACCAGTGAAAATATCTGGCTTCTTGATTTTATCAAGCTCTTTGAACATCGTCAGCACTTCATCAAAGCTCTTATCATACAGCATAAACTCAGGATTACGCCATGCCCAACCATTCATGCCTTCACGAGGGAAGCCATTGCTTTGCGCATCCCCGATCATATGGTAATACCCATCTTTCACTTCAAAGTTTTTACCTTCCACACCATACTCGGTCAACCAGTTATAACGTTTGTCGGTCACAAGTTTCTCGTAGAACGCCAGTGCTCTTTCTGGATTTTTGCTGCTGCGCGGAATGGCAAAACCATTATGGATCGGATGAACCGGCTGTGCAAACCCTTTCGCATTCGGATACGGGAAATAACCCAGCTTCCAATCCGGGTGAGTGGACTGGACTTTGATAACATCAGAATTAAATTTGTTCGGATTCTCTCCTGCGAGAATAACAGCCGCTTTACCATTTTGCAGCAGGGAATTGGATGTATCCTTAACGTTCAGCACGTTTTTCGGGAAAAAGCCTTTATCCATCCAGCGTTTGTATGTTTTCAGATCCTGCAGATGCTGTGGTGAACCCCAATAAGAGGTCACTGTAGATGGTGTATCATACATAATATCCAGACCATATGGAAGCTGACCTGCTGTATTTACCAGCTTGGACGTTAATTGACGAACTCCGTGCGTGTGGTTAGCATTGCTGTCTGCAATTGGAATCATGCCCGGTTCGTTTGCTTTGATGCCGTCCAGGTATGCTTCCAGCGTTTCCAGCGATTCTGGCTTAGGCAGATTATACTTCTCACGCAAGTCTTCGCGGTACGCAATGCCCTCGGTTACATATTCAACCCATGTGGATGGGACTGTGTAGATTTTGTCATTAATCTTAACCGCATTCCACATATCATCCGGAACATGAGATTTCAGCTTCGGTGTCTTCGCCAAAAGTTCATCCAGTGGCAGGAAAGCACCTTTCTTCGCATAGGACTGGTAATTCGTCCAGTCAGCAGTAAAGATCAGGTCGATCGGCTGTCCAGAAGACAGCAGCAGTTTATATTTTTGATCCCAGTCCGTCCAGGAAGTGAAATTGAATTTTACAGTAGCGTTCAAATCTGCCTCAGCCAGCTTGTTAATTTCGGCTTCGATGACAGGCAGGTCTTTGGGAGCATCTCCGAGCATGTAAAATTGCAGGGTCACTTTCTCGCTTTTATTATCGGATGAACCTCCCTTAGTACTACCTTGCGCATTTCCTCCAGAACCGCCGTTACAGGCAGCAAGCACTCCAGCAAACAACATCAGGGCCAGTACCATAGACAGATGACGAATCCTTTTATTACGCATATGCATCCTCCCTTTTTGTGTTAAACCTTATATATGTTAGCGCAGCCCCGCTATGCATCAGACCCTCGATAATTCTTGACAGCCTGACGTCCCCAGCGTGTATACGTTCTAACCTTTCACCGCACCAATCGTGAGTCCTTTGACAAAATAACGCTGTACAAACGGATACAGGAACAAGATCGGGCCAGTAACGATAATGGCCATTGCCATCTTAGTCGACTCTGTTGGAACGTCCTGGCTAAGCGTAACGCCCGTACCAATCGCCATCTGGTCAATAAAAGTAATCGTATTCATCGTGTTGTAGAGATAAAACTGCAGCTGGTACATATCCGGGTTGTTGATAAACAAAGAGGATGTAAACCAGTCATTCCAGTACCCCAGGGCAAGAAACAGTCCAACGGTTGCAATGCCTGGCATCGCCAGTTTTAACACAATACTGAAATAGATCCGAAAATCGTGGGCGCCATCAATCTTCGCCGATTCAATCAGTTCATCCGGCACAGCCGAGCGAATAAAGTTTTTCATCAGAATGATCAGAAAAGGTGTCATCAGGCCCGGAAAGATCAGTACGGTGTACGTGTCCGTCAGGTTGAAGTAGTTCGCCAGCATAATGTACCAAGGCACAAGCCCCCCGCCAAACAGTGTTGTAAAGTAGATGAAAAAGGAGAACGTGTTCCGATATTTAAAATCTTTGCGCTGAAGTACAAATCCAGCCATGGTGATAAAAAACAAACCTAGTGTCGTGCCGACTACAGTTGTAAACACGGTTACCCCATAGGCTTTAAGTACCTGGGTTGGGAATTTGAATACCATCTTGTAGCCTTCCAAAGAGAAGTGCGTAGGAAAGAGATGATAACCATCCCTGACAATGGATTCGTTGCTGCTGAATGAACCCGACAAAATAAGCAGGAATGGCAACAGGCACATTAATGACAAAATAATGATGACACTATAAGCGATCAACTGAAACGCCAGATTGAATTCCGAATCTTTGGCACGGGTTCGGGTTCGTATCCGTTTTTGAATCTGCATTGGTGTGCTCATGAATGTTCTCCCTTCTGCCCTGTGGGCTTGCTTGATCTAAAACAAAGCATAGTCTTCATTAATTTTACGGATGATATAGTTGACCGTCATAATCAGGATGAAACCGAATAATGACTGGTATAAACCTGCTGCTGTTGCCATACCGATATCGAAGGTGACCTTCAAGGAACGGTACACATACGTATCAATGATATCGGTTGCGTTGTACAACACGCCGTTATTTCCGATTAATTGATAGAACAGATCGAATTGTCCTTTCATAATGCTGCCAAGTGAAAATAACAGGAGAATCACAAATGTCGGTTTCAGCATCGGCACCGTAATGTACCAGATTCGCTGGAAGATATTCGCCCCGTCAATGCGAGCTGCTTCATAATACTCGTCACTTATTCCCGTTATCGCTGCCAGATAGATGACCATGCTGTACCCGAGATTTTTCCACAGATAAAAAATAATAATCAGAAACACCCAGATCCATGGGGTGTTGTAGATATCAACTGGCCCGGCCTCAAAACGTTTGAGTACGGTGTTTACAAACCCGGATTCATAGTTGAACATATTGTAAGCGATTACACTTAATAGAACAAAAGAGATAAAGTACGGCAGGAACATGACGGACTGGGTAATTTTTTTGAACAACTTGCCCCGGATTTCGCTGAGCAGGATCGCACAGAAGATTGCCAGACCATTCCCTAATATAATGAAAGCCAGATTGTAACCTACAGTGTTTGTGGTCAGTTTCAGAAGCATTCCCGATTGCCAGAGGAATTTGAAGTTTTCCAGTCCGACAAATGGACTTCCAAATAACCCTCCTGCAAAATCATAACTGGTGAATGCGTAGTAAATACCAACCATCGGAAAATACGAGTTAATGAGAAAAAAGATCAGCGTGGGCAGCAGCATCAGAAACATAATTTTGTTTTTGTTCAATTCTTTGAGCATGGCTCGATCCCTCCCAAATTGTAGCGGTGATGCTTGATATGATGCATTGGTTAATCTCTAAATTTAGTGTAGACTGCCCACTTCACTTCTGGATACTGAAGCTTCCTGCTGATTCATGAACGATACTGCGAAATGACCTGTGAACAATTTGCACTAATCATGAAATGAACGCATGTACGGTCACAAAAGTTGATATCGTGCATAGCTAAGGTCAGATGAACAATCCCGCGTAAATTGAACTTTATCTAGGGAAAACGAACCAAAATGCTTGTGCAGCATTGATGTAAACGCATACATAATATATAATTCAAGTTACCTTTCTCTTCTTGCTCTGTTTCATATGAAGTTCGATTATGCCTTATGAAAAATACATATGTTCACTCAACTCAGGAGGTTCGAGGAGGAAACAAAATGCGGAAACGTTCAGAAGACAGTCAGAAAGTATTCGCGCGGATTCTCATTGGCATCATTATCAGCACAGCTGCAACGCTGCTTGTGGCATCGGCCATTTTATACGTCAACTATAATCGGATTGCTCTGCGCCAAGTCTACCGTACAGATGTGAACAGCCTCACCCAGACCAGCCGAGAAGTCGCTAAAATGACTGAAAGCGCCAAGTCGCTCTCCTATCAGATCTATCAAGACTACACAATTTCTTCCCTGATGCTCTATTCCAAACCAAGTATTTATCAAATTACCTCTGCCATGGAGCAGCTCGATAATTACCGCATGTCTCTTCCCTTTATTGAATCCATCTATGTATACAACTCCAAAAGCAATGAATTTTTCATCAGTTCCGACGGAGTTCGCAATGGGCAGCAGTCTGTATCTGAGATAGATGATCAAGGGATCAAGCATATTCTGGATCGTTTCCATGACTATAAACCCTTTGTACCCATCCCGCGTACGTATAAGGTCGGCTCAACCGAGGCAAGTGAGGTGAACAGCTACACTTACCTGTGTTACGACACCATTAATGATAACGCCAAGCTGAATTATGCAGTTATCGTAAACATTAAAGATGACTGGCTTAGTCCCAACATGAACGCAGCGGATCAGCCAGGCAAAACGTTTATTGTGAATGAACAAGGAGACTTGTTATCCGATTTAGGGAATCGTCCCTTGCTCAGCAATCTCTCTAACGAAACATTCATGCGTCCAATTATGCAGGATACGGAGCATTCCGCTTATTTTACAGAGCATGTGGACGGGGAAAACTCACTTATCACCTACACCGCTCCAGATAGCCTGGGATGGCGTTATGTCCGGATAACTCCATATGATGTCATTACAGCCGATATTCGCGGTATGCGCACACACACTCTGCTGTTCTGCATAGGGCTACTGGCTGCAGGTTTGATTCTCTCTTATCTGGTATCCCGGAAGTTGTATCACCCGATCAATAATGTACTTGAACGCATGCGTGTGATGGAAGCCGAACGGCGGGGTAGTCTACACCTGCTAAGGCAGGACTTTCTACGAGGAGCGCTGCAAGGGCGAGAGACGGTGAGGTGTAATATGCTTGAAGAACGAATGAAGTTCTATGGTTCTCCTGTTGATGTGCATCGCTCATCCAGACTGGTTTTACTGCGCATTGACCACTATACGGAATTTTGCGAGACTTACCGGGATGATACGAAACTCGTAAAATACGCGATGATGAACATCTGCACCGAGACAGCGGACCTTCATTATAATACAGAGGCTGTGGATATGGGCGGTGACTTGATTACACTGTTGTTTAATGAAAAATCGGGAAATGATTCGCTTATAGGAAACGAGGACTCACATCACTTTGAAGAATTGCTTCGTATGATGCAGGCCGCAGTCATGACGCATTTAAAATGCTCTATCTCTTGCACACTAGGGTCTGAGGAAAACTCGCTGGAGGAATGTATTGAGGGTTATGCGCGCTCCGCTGAAGCTTCACTTCACCGCTTGTTCATGGGGCCAGGATGTCTGATTCACACCTCGGATATTATGGCGTATCAGAGCAAGGAGTACACTTTCCCCGCAGGCAAAGAAAGACAGCTTGTAGATTGTTTGATGACAGGTAAGACCGAGGAAGCTAAGCAGCTCTACGCAGATATTGTAAGTGAAACCGTAACATATCCGTTCAACGTGTTTCAACTCGCTCTGTCACATCTGACAATGACTCTTAATCACGTACGTAACACCCTCAAGAAGAACAATCAACTTACACTGGATTCTGTATCAGGAAGTTTGATGCTCCCAGTAAAAAATGCCGAGGATATCAGCGAGGTGTATGAACATTTTTATCGCATGTTTGATGAACTTGGCTCCAAGGTGGAAGAAAAACGTACACTCAAGCACGAGGAACTCATTCAAAGAATCAACGATATTGTTGAACGGGACTATGCTGATCCAAATCTGTGCCTGACCTCTATTGCTGAGGAATTAAGTATGTCTCCCATTTACGTCAGCAGGCTGTACAAACAGCTCACGTTGAAAGGGCTTACAGATGTGATCAATGAGACACGCATTACTAAAGCGCAACACATGCTCGTACAGACTGAAAATTCTGTTGCGGATATTGCTGAGAGAACCGGCTTTACGAATAGCTCTTATTTTTATCGAATGTTTAAAAAGTTAAACGGGGTTACTCCCAATGATTATCGACGAAAAAAGCTCCATTCCGACCATCTCTGACTGAGCTTTAAAAGAAAAGAGCGGTATCCGAAAGCCAAACATTCGCCTTCAGATATCGCTCTTTTTATTGTGCTTCGTCCTGATCTTCAACAGACTCGTCCGCCGCTTCACGCACTTTGTACTTATCCAGACGCATTTCGTTATATTCTCGCAAAGCCTCTTCCCCAACAATCACTTCGACCCGATGAATGTTCATGCCTTTACCCATGAATTTTTGTTCATACTCGGTCATGACATGCTCTTCATTCAAACCGTCACGGTGCAAATTCAAAGAAAGATTGGTCATCTGCAAGCCGAAGTCAGCAATTGAGTTCAGGGAGAACTCAAACAGCGTCTCTGAATCTGTTTTAAAATGAATCTGTCCTTTCGGATTCAGCAATCCGATATATTTTTTCAAGAAACGTGGATGAGTCAACCGGCGGCGTGCATGTTTCGCTTTTGGCCAGGGATCACTGAAATTCAAATAAATGCGCTCCAGTTCCTGCGGTTCGAATACCTCTTCAATCTGTTCAATGTTGGCTAGCGCGAGCTTCAGATTCGGAGGTGTCTCCACCTCAGCCTGACTCCAGGCATTACGTGCTTTCTCACTGGCACGACGGACGAGCTCATCATACATATCAAATCCGATAAAATTGTACTCCGGATATTTATAACTCATTTGACTGATGAATTGTCCTTTACCCATGCCAAATTCGACAAAGATCGGATGATCGTTGCCAAACAGCTCGGCCCATTTGCCTTTGTATTGCTTTGGCTCCAGTACAACAAGATCCTCTTGCTGCTCCAGATTTTCTCTAATCCCTTTTCTACCACGTAAACGCATTTTATTCCTCCGTTTGTCTATACTTGTCTTAGACTTATTTTGCCGAAGAACTGACAAATTGTAAAGAGCAATGAAAAAGGAATCTCCAGACCTGCCACGTTGGGCAAATCTCAAAGATTCCCTTTTCGATTTATTTGGAATTGGGGTCCAACTACTTTAGTAGTTCATAGTCTACCTTATCTTGGTGTGAAAAATCAAATGTCTTTTCGAAAGCATCACGAACTTTTTGTCTTGCAGCCGCTTTCACTTTTGGATTTCCATTAAAACGAACGCCTGTTAAAGCCAGCGCCTCTTCTGCAGTCAGTTCAACGGACACATGATGGAATTCATTATCTTTAACTTGGGAATTCATTCATATCACCTCACGGTATAGTATGATCCATGACGTCGACATTCATTCAAATGCCACGATGATAACTACTCACTGGATGGTGTCTGACGCTGATTTAAATATAACATATGGTGTAAACTATATCAAGTGAAAAACGTTGATTTGACGGCCTTTTTTTTCGTTTTTATTCCCCTTTTTTTCGAATTTTTGATACAATAAGTGACGAAAACCGCACAGCGCTTGTACATCTGCTCAGATATGATATTACCGTACAAATTACGTATGCATATAAAGACATAGACCTTAAAAGGAGCACCGTGAAAATGAATGCACCCGCTTTACAGCCTCCCCTGATGTGGGGGGATAAACGATTCCATACCTGGAATTACGAAATGCGCGATCAATTTAATAACAAAGTCTTTAAAGTGATGCTGGACGCCGGATTCACTTGCCCGAACCGGGATGGCTCCATTGCCAAAGGCGGCTGCACCTTCTGCAGTGCACGAGGTTCAGGCGATTTTGCGGGCAGCAGACGTGAAGACCTCGTGAGCCAGTTCAACACGATTCGAGACAGGCAGCATCTGAAGTGGCCTTCGGCTCACTATATCGGTTACTTCCAGGCGTATACCAACACCTATGCGCCCGTCGAAGAGTTGCGCGAATATTTTGAAGAAATTTTGCAACAACCTGGTGTTGTCGGTTTATCTATTGCTACTCGCCCTGACTGTTTACCAGATGATGTGGTGGAGTATTTGGCAGAACTTAATGAGCGCACTTATTTATGGGTAGAGATGGGTCTGCAGACGATCCACGACTCCACTTCGCTTTTGATCAACCGTGCACATGATACGGCGTGTTATGAAGAAGCAGTAGACAAGCTACGCAAACACAACATTCGAGTCTGTACACACATCATCTATGGCTTGCCACAAGAAACACACGAAATGATGCTGGATACCGGTCGTGCGGTGGCCAATATGGATGTACAGGGCATTAAAATTCATCTACTTCATCTAATGCGCAAAACGCCAATGGTGAAGCAATATGAAGCCGGTCTGCTTCGATTCCTTGAGCAGGATGAATATATCAAATTGATCGTGGATACCCTCGAGATGCTCCCGCCCGAAATGATTGTACATCGTCTTACAGGAGACGCCCCGCGTGACCTGCTTATTGGACCCATGTGGTCATTGAACAAATGGGAAGTTCTGAATTCCATTGACCGGGAGCTGCGTGAACGGGATACTTGGCAGGGTAAGTATTGGAGGGAAGTATAGATGGGTTTTCTGTCGGTTCTAAGTTGTGCACATCAATGGGTCGGTTCCCGGCTCCAGCCAGGAGATTGTGCAATCGACGCTACGGTAGGTACAGGTGCTGATACATTGTTTCTGGCTCAACAGGTGGGGCCTCGTGGTCAGGTGATCGGATTTGATATCCAGAGCGAGGCACTGACACTGGCCCAGACCCGGATTCGTAAACATTCTGAAGGCAGCAAGCTCGGCTCTATATCCATGCTGGAATTGAGCCATGCACGGATGGCAGAAGCCGTACCTGACGTCTGGATTGGCAGGGTCGGAGCCATCATGTTTAATCTGGGATACTTACCTGCTGAAGGTGCGAACACTTCTGTCATTACCGAGACGGCAAGTACTATTACAGCACTTGAGGCTGCTACAACGTTATTGCGTCCACGTGGCATTATTACAGTCGTTCTGTATCCCGGTCATGACGGGGGCGCTCAGGAAGCTGAAGCTGTGTCCAGGTGGGCTGCTGCTTTGCCTGTCGAACAAGCACAAGTTGTGATGTACCGTCAGATGCAACGCGAAACTTCACCTTATCTAATCGGTATTGAGAAAAAATAAAAAAACAATTTCCTTTGTTCCCCAAATGAAATACACTGGACACATTCACTGGACGAGCCTCTATGGCTTCATCCATGTCACAGTGTTCCACATAAGCTAATGCAAACGTATACACTTTTTACGCTTCATCTGCATGTGCCAGCCGTTTTGGGCCGCCCGAAACTGGTTAAATCGATTCACCATTTCATATACTAGAGGAGAGATATCCATGTCTACGCCGTACCCATTACAATTCCAACCCGAATTCAAAGAACGTGTATGGGGAGGTCGCGCGCTGGAGCAATTCGGTCTGACCCCCCCCGAAGGACATATTGGTGAAGGCTGGATGATCGCAGATCATGCCAATGGCACGACCAAGGTACTGAACGGCTCACTCGCTGGCAAAGGACTTGACGAGGTGCGTGAACAGCTCGGAACTGCCTGGCTTGGGTCCAAAGGTGTTTCAGAAAAAGGGGGACGTTTTCCTCTGCTGATTAAATTGCTGGACTGTAACGATGATTTGTCCGTTCAGGTACATCCTACAGATGATTACGCCGCTCTTCCTCCGGGTGAACTGGGTAAAACGGAGATGTGGTACGTGCTTGATGCAGAGCCCGGCGCTCATATTATCTACGGCCTTAATGAAGGTGTAGATCGTAACGTGTTGAAACATGCGTTGGAAAATGGCACCGTGATGGACACCCTCCGTCAAGTACCCGTGGAGGCCGGGGATACATTCTTTATCCCTGCCGGAACAGTGCATGCTCTATGCGCAGGCGTTGTCGTGGCCGAAATACAACAAAATTCGGATACAACGTACCGGATCTATGATTACAACCGTCCCGGACTGGACGGCAAGCCGCGTGAACTGCATGTGGAAGATTCCCTGAATGTCACTGCATATGAAGGCGCCGGGGCCACAACGATGAAAACCAGCAATGCAGTACCAGGTGAATGGATGCAGCTTGCCTCGTGCCCTTACTTTGTTGTAGAAAAAGGCGTGGTAACCGATCACTGGGAGTTATCTACTACACCGGACAGCTTTACCATTCTTGTCGTATGTGAAGGTGAAGGTACACTTGAATGGAATGGAGCTGAAGCGGGCGAGCATCTGACATTGAAAGCAGGTCAATGTTATCTCCTGCCTGCTAATCTGGGTGCCTATACACTGAGCGGAAATACAACCGTTCTTCGATCCTATCTTCCGTAAGCTTTAGTTACCGATAACCTGTGAAGGAGGAATTACACGAGATGCAGGAATCTACCTTTGCGTTGATCGCCGATGAAGGTACCCGTATTCATGTGTACCGCTGGCTTCCCGATTCGGACGAACACATTCAAGGCATTGTGCAGATCGCACACGGAATGGGCGAGACGGCAGCGCGTTATGCCGAATTTGCGGGTTATCTCACCAAGCACGGGTATGCCGTGTATGCCAATGACCATCGAGGTCATGGCAAAACTGTAGAGAACACCGAGTTACTGGGCGATGCAGGGGTGGACGCATTTCGCTGGATGGCTAGTGATATCGTTGATTTGGGCGAAGTGGCAGCCGCGGAACATCCGGGAGTTCCCCTGTTTCTCATGGGACACAGCATGGGTTCTTTTTTAGTACAGTATCTCATGTATACCGGACATGAAAGGTACCATGCTTTTGTGTTGTCCGGTACCAACGGCAAACGAGGACTACTCCGATTTGGAGAAAAGCTTGCTTTGTTACAGTGCGGCATTCAAGGTGACAATCATCGAAGCCTGCTGTTAAATGCCATTGTATTTGGCGGATTTAACCGTGCCTTTCGGCCAGCCACAACCCCTTTTGACTGGTTGTCCCGTGACCATCAGGAGGTGCAGCGATTTATTGAGGACCCGATGTGTGGAGCGATATGCACAGCTGGTTTTTTTCGGGATTTTTTTAAATTGTTACTCCAAATCCATCTTCCGCAGAATATGGAGCGTATCCCCAAACACAAACCGGTTTTTCTATTCTCAGGTGAACTCGATCCTGTCGGGCTACGGGGCAAAGGTGTACTTAACCTTTACTCCCAGTATCAGAAGCTTGGACTGAAAGACGTGCAGTATCGTCTTTATCCTGGAGGCCGCCATGAGATGCTGCACGAGACAAATCGTACAGAAGTGGCACGAGATGTCCTGAACTGGTTGAAATGTCACATGCCACATGCTGATCAAAATGGTGAACAAATCCATGATCGGAAAGATACACCCCACTCCATCCAAAGTTCAGGCTGAACCGTGAGATCATTTTGAAGAAAATCTTTTTCTGATCCAATTACAAAAAAGTCCCCTGATCGGCACAGTAAAGACTGTGCTTGATCAGGGGATTTTGTTCTATTGCAAAAATTTAAATCTCATAGGTATGAAATAGTCCATTGCAGACATTAAAACTCATTAACCTTCGATCAGCAAGGATTCTGGATCTTCAAGCAATTCTTTTACCGTTACCAGGAATCGAACCGCTTCGCTTCCATCAATAATCCGATGATCGTATGACAAAGCGATATACATCATTGGACGGTTTTCCATCCGCTCAGCATCAATCGCTACTGGGCGAAGCTGAATCTTGTGCATCCCGAGAATACCTACTTGTGGAGTATTCAGGATTGGCGTAGACAGCAGGGAACCAAATGTTCCGCCATTGGTAATGGTAAATGTACCACCTTGCAGATCAGATAATGCCAGCGTATTGGAACGTGCTTTGGACGCAAGGTCTGCAATGCTTCTTTCGATTTCGGCAAAGCCCAGACGGTCAGCATCCCGCACAACCGGAACAACCAGACCTTCTTTAGCGGATACCGCAATACCGATATCATAGAATTTCTTGAGTACAACATCTTCGCCATCAATCTCTGCGTTAATCGTTGGGAACTTTTTCAGTGCACCAACAACCGCTTTGGTAAAGAAAGACATGAAACCCAGGTTGATATCATGCTTCTCTTTGAACTTGTCCTTGCGACGTTTACGAACGTCCATGATCGCTGTCATGTCAACCTCATTAAAGGTCGTTAACATGGCTGCAGTCTGCTGCGCTTCAACCAAACGTTTAGCAATGGTTGCACGGCGGCGGGACATGCGCTGACGCTCTACCGGCTTGGCAAACGTTGCGCCGCCGGCTGCTGGAGCACTAGGCGCAGAAGCAGGAGCTTTGGCAGCTGGCGGTGCTGCTGGAGCAGACGGCTGACTGCCGTGGCTTTTCACATCATCCTGATACACTCGGCCAATCGGATCTTTGCTCTGCACTTGATCCAATTCAATCCCACGCTCACGAGCAAGCTTGCGTGCAGAAGGAGATGCTGTTTTGTTACTGTCGGATGACTCTGGTGGTGCCGCAACAGCAGCTGGTGCTACTGGAGCTTCCGGTGCAGGTGCAGGTTTGGATTCAGCCGCTGCCGGTTCGGAAGCAGCTGGAGCGCTCCCTCCCCCTGCTCCAGCCGAAAGTGTACCGATCGTTTCACCAATAACTACCGTCTCGCCTTCTTGGCGAATGATCTTTTCGAGTACACCACTCTCTTCAGCACTGATCTCGATGTTGACTTTATCCGTCTCCAGTTCAAGCAGAACATCGCCTTGGTTAACGCTGTCTCCTTCTTTAACCATCCATCTGGATACCGTTCCTTCAGTTATTGATTCACCCATTGCAGGTACTTTAATTTCACTCACAGCTGTTACCTCCCCAGTGGAATATTATTCTTCGCCGTTTGTTTCAACGCTGCTGTAATAATCAATTGCTGCTCCATGCTATGCACAAGCTGATAACCGCTGGAAGGACTCGCATGTTCCGGACGGCCTTCATACCTCACTGTAGTGCCTTCAGGCGCGATTTCGCGAAGACGAGGCTCCATAAACGTCCAGGCACCCATGTTTTTGTTTTCTTCCTGCACCCATACCAGCTCTTTTAATTGACTGAAACGTGCGAGTACACGTTTGATCTCTTCCGCTGGGAACGGATAAAGCTGCTCGACACGAATGATATGAAGCCAGGACAAGTCTCCCTTATCCTTCTCAATCGCATCTTCCAGATCAATGGCAACTTTACCACTGCACAAAATAATTCGTTCTACCCGATCCGGTTTCGTACCCAGACCCGGCTGCTCCAGTACAAGTTCAAATTTGCCTTCACTGAATTCCACAGCTGGTGACGCAACACGCGGATTGCGGATCAAACTCTTAGGAGACATCATGACGAGTGGACGGGCATCTTCAGTCTCAGTTAACGAAGCTTGACGACGCAACAGGTGGAAGTATTGTGAAGCACTCGACAGATTAACCACCGTCATATTGTCTTCCGCACACAGTTGCAGGAAACGTTCCAGACGTGCGCTTGTGTGTTCTGGCCCTTGTCCTTCATTTGCGTGTGGAAGCAGCATAACCAGGCTCGATTTTTGAGACCATTTTGCACGTCCTGCTGATATGAACTGGTCAAAAATGACCTGTGCACAGTTAGCGAAGTCACCGAATTGTGCTTCCCAGATCACGAGTGTATCTGGTGAGTACACGTTGTATCCATATTCGAATCCAACGACAGATTCTTCAGACAGCGGGCTGTTATAGATGGCAAACGATGCTTTGGCCTGTGGCAGATGATGCAACGGACAGAATTTCTCACCATTTTTCGCGTCATGCAGGACAAGGTTACGGTGCGCGAAGGTTGCGCGCTCTGCATCCTGACCACTGATACGAATCGGCTTGCCGTCTGCCAGAATTGTTGCAAATGCCAGCGTCTCGGCAAGGCTCCAGTCGACTTTCTCTCCTTCATTCAGAGCTGTATTCCGGCGTTGCAAAATCCGTTGCAATTTGGGATATACATTGAAGGTCTCCGGCCATTTCAAAAGATCGGCATTAATGCTTCGCAATTGCTCCAGAGGCACCGCTGTTGGCGTGATTGTAACTGCCTCGGACTCACTGATGTTGCGTTGGTAGTACTCATGCACTTCATTTTTCTTCATCTGGTCATAAGCTTCTTTTAAGCGATTTGCTACACCTTCACGTACGCTCGCGATAGATGCATCATCAATGACAGATTCCTTCTTAAGCATTTCCTGATACAGATGACTTACTGTTGGGTGATTCTTCACCTTGTCATACACGAGCGGTTGTGTAGTTTCAGGGTCATCCGTCTCGTTATGACCATAACGGCGATATCCGATCAGGTCGATCAGGAAGTCCTTTTTGAAACGGTTGCGATACTCTGCTGCCATACGGATCGCTGCAATACAAGCTTCAGGGTTATCTGCGTTCACATGTACAATCGGAATCTCGTAACCTTTGGCAAGGTCACTTGCATAATAAGTCGAACGTGAATCGCTGCTATCGGTAGTGAACCCAAGACGATTGTTCACGATAATATGAATCGTTCCGCCATTTTGGTAACCTGGCAATGCTTTGAAATTCAGCGTTTCAGCCACAATGCCTTCACCTGGGAAAGCCGCATCCCCGTGCATCAGAATCGTTGCTGCCTTCGTTACATCCTGCTTCGGATAACCTGGTTCACGGCGGTCATCCTGAGCTGCGCGTGCGAAACCTTGCACAACCGGATTGACATATTCCAGATGGCTCGGGTTGTTTGCAAGTGTCAGGCGAGCCTGCACAGTCTCCCCGTCTTTTACAAAACGGTTCGCGCCCATATGATATTTGACATCCCCCGTCCATCCATAGTTGATTCCTGTTGAACCTTCGGATGGAACCAAGTCTTTGTTCGGGGCATGATGGAATTCAGAGAAAATTTTGCTGTACGGCTTGCCCAGTACGTGAGCGAGAACGTTCAAACGTCCACGGTGAGCCATACCCATCAGAATGTGACTGGAGCCTGCTTCTGTCATAAGGCGGACTGCTTCATCCAGCATAGGCACTAACACATCATTTCCCTCGATGGAGAAACGCTTCTGTCCAACAAACGTTTTGTGCAGGAAATCTTCGAATTGTTCAGCTTCAACCAAACGTTCCAACAACGCCGTACGTTCTTTCTGTGTAAGGGGAGCCGGGGAGGTGCGGGATTCCGCACGGCGATTCAGCCACTCACGTTCTTGTACTTCATGTACATGACTGAATTCGTAAGCAATCGGTCCTGTATAAATCTGACGAAGACGTTGAATAGCATCCCAGCCCGTTGTTGTCTGACCATCTGCACCTTCCCAGATCAGAGAAGCAGGTAATGCTTTCAAATCTTCCTCGTTTAATTGAAAATGCTTTGGTTCCAGCAATGATGTATCTGTAGCTTCACTGATTCCAAGTGGATCAATATCTGCAGCTAGGTGGCCATACGTACGGATGTTCCATACGAGTTTGCCTGCTGTAACCGCTTTCTGCAAAAGTTGGATATCTACGCTTCCGGATGCAGATTGAGCATTATCGGAATTCGAAAGAACGTCTGCACCTCTACCAGACATCGGCGGTGCGCCCCATTGTTCAAACAATTCACGATATGCCGGTGTCACTGCACCCGGATCTTGAGTGAATAATTCATACTGTTCTTGTACATATCCCATATTGGGACCATAGTAACTCTCCCAAGGTTTCATGTTGCCTTTCTCAATCGTCATCGACGTTCCCTCCGTCTTGATTTTGTCATAGGGTTTGACGGAAATCATTGAATAAGCCGTAATTCGCGTTCGTTCAACATTTTAAGCGAAATTTTTCATGAAGTCCA
The DNA here is from genome assembly GCF_051136285.1 of Paenibacillus amylolyticus. GTDB lineage: Bacteria > Bacillota > Bacilli > Paenibacillales > Paenibacillaceae > Paenibacillus > Paenibacillus amylolyticus_F. The sequence goes on from NZ_CP194938.1 coordinate 1,928,553, forward strand.
ATTCTCATGCTGTTCGTGGTAATAACGTTGTTCCGACGCTCCCGTCAAAGGTTTGTCTGCGTTTTCAAAATCAAAGTAAAACAATGATTAGACTACCGTCGCACAGATGTCGAAAAATGTCCTGATCCGTTCGAAGGTTATACGTTCCTCTCCGTTTTCAGAGAAGTTCGTGTTCTAATATCTATTCTATAAACTTTTACGCTCAGGAGCATTTCCTATTTTTAGCTCGATTGATGCATAAATTAGATGAATCGAATAATTGGTGCAATTCAGGGCAAGCCACGAACGCCGGATTTCTTGAAATCCAGATCTGATTTCCGTATAAACCTCCTTAATAAGAATTGTGGTCCATTCTGTCCAAAAACAAACCGTGCATTCAAACATTAACCACTTGACATGTTATTCAACAAAAAATTGGATTTTTTCAGGAAGTATCCTGACAACACATAAATAGAATAAAGCCGCTCGAATGAGAACTTACCGGCGGCTTCTTTACGCACTGTCCTAATTTCCTCTTAGGACAGGTTTATCATATATTTTGCCAAAGGTGTTAGTTGCAGTTCTTTCAATTGCTCCGTTGTAAACCATGCTGCTCCCAGCGAGTCTTCCCCATCAGGTTCTGCCTCTACTTCTTCTCCTCATCCGTTACAGCATTTAGATCAACGGCAAGACGAATCATATCCACGCAACGAATGTCGTTTTCGATGATCTCTTCCTCATAATGTCTTACAAAATAATCCCGTTCCACACCCGTAATCCGAAAACCACAGCGCTGATACAATTTCAATTGGTGAAAACTGGAATTCCCCGTTCCGATCTCCAATATACGACAACCAAGCCTTCTCGCAGCCTCCATGGCTTCCTTAATCATGTGTTTGCCAACACCCTGTCCCTGCAGTTCCTCTTGTACGGCGATGTTCACAATCTCTGCTGTCTCCGGACGAGTTTTGAGTAATACAAACTCTCCTACCATTTCTCCTTCATACTCCGCTATAAAACAAACGCCTCTGCTAAGGTATTCGTCCACAATGGTTTTGGAAGGATCTGCCATCAGCAAAAGTTCATACGGTTTTTCTTCATCCCAGTCCAATATTCGGAACGACAAGTTCATGCCAATCCCCACCTTTTCACATCCAAATTATTCTTTCCATGCCTTTTGCAGAAGCCTATGTATGGCAAATCTACAAATTACTCATTCTGAAGCTTCCCAGTTACATGATATGCCTGATGTGTCTGTTATTCCTGATGTTTCTGCTGTTCTGCAATCTATGTTAGTCGTTCTGTTTGTTGCCTATGTGTCCTGCTTGATTGGAATAATGGCGAACGGACATGCCCGTTGACCTCTGCATCGAATGTTTTTCATAAAATGTCTGGATCTCCGGATCACACAGAAGATCAATCATATATAGTCCCTGGAGACGATAAAGCATACGTTGCATAAGCGTACTACCAATCCCTTGACCTTTATACTCCGGCAGTACTTCCAGTAAAGGAATGTATGCGCTGAGTACGCCATCCGATATGGCTTGAATGAAACCTACCACATTCCCTGTCTGCTCATCGACAGCCAGTTCAATCGCATACGACTGCTCTAACAATTTGAGAAACGTTGAAGTGGATGGCGGGTTCGGCCAACCGTCAAAGAACCCGCCACTTAATTGCTCACAGTCAATTCCCGCCAGGGTATCCCGAAATACAATTTCCATCACCTGCACCTCCAAAACAAAGCAAACTCCATTATATCATAATATCTGGAACTAAATATATAGATATGGATACGATCTAATCGTTCCTATTCACACATCATGAATGCTCTATGGGTCACGTCACAATCTGGTCCGAGTATGTCTTGAAGGTTTCTTGCAGGGTTTGTCCGCTTGACTTCTCCCATACAACACTTCGTTCAAATGTACCGGAGTTAAAAAAACGCGGGAACCGCTCTGCAAACCAGTCCTGCATCGGCAAATCCATTGCCTGCTTCAAGGATACCCAGATTAACTCCCCCTCTGGCGGTTCGGTAAGAAGTTCGCCTTCGTATGACGTAGCCAAATAGTTAAACACCATGTATCTTAACCCTTGCTCAGGGTCACAGAACTCATCGAGCCCTTTGTACATAATTTCCTTCACAACAAGCCCTGTCTCTTCACAAACTTCACGTATGGCTCCGTCCACGATACTTTCGGGAAATTCCACTTTCCCTCCAGGTGCAATGTATCCCGGGAACCCCTTGTGATTCGGACGGTTCATCAGCAAAACCTGATCGGTAACCGGGTTCCACACCATACACATCGTATAAATCTTAACCTGATGATTCATGCTCAGCCTCCCAAGATGTGCTTATCTCTCGTTTCACTAAGATTTCTGGAAGTCATCCGATTATTCCTGCTAGACTTTTTCCACATCAAAAACGGACGCCCGTAATACCAGATGCCCGCTTGAATGATCATGTATATATGCCGTTTCACCTGAGTTTCATAGGGTATGCTTAACTCCAACTCAGGATAATTCTGTTATCCATACACTGCGTTTCTTCCAATTAGCCCGGCGATATGCCTGTAACATTCCAAATTTGCGGATGCTGGCCTTGGGCAACACTTTATAAGACATCGTGACTTCGAACTCCTCATCAAATGGGAAAAAAGATAAAGCTACCTTCTCGCCTGATGCCCACTCAACTTGAATGTTTGCACTTGGACAGGTATCGAAGCCACAACCGAGCCCTTCTGCAAAAAAATCATAACGTGCCGTAGGTGTACCTGGCTCCTCCATACATAAAAAGAGACTGAGTTGATCGCAGAACAACATGATCTCTACATCGTTCTTCAGCCGCTGTTCCAGCTCTGCAGCATCACCGCCAAGTTCTTGTTTCCAGTCCCCCTGCTGTTTCTGCTCTTCGAGCAGGTATTCCCGGATGTCGTCATCATCCTCCGGACTTGCTCCAAGCGTTTTCTGAAACAGTTCTGTATACATCAGACTACACAGTAAACCCGCATATGAATTTTGCTGTCTAACTTCTTCAATTCCCTTGCGGTAGAACACAAAACGCGGACGCAACGGAAAATCACGAAAGGAGTACGGAATTTGATTATAATCGTTCCATAGCGGTGCCGCGTCCAGCTCAATCCAGCCCCGATCATGCTCCTTCGCAGCAAAAATTAATTCATCCCGATGTGATCCAAGGGGAAGCCACTCCTTCTTCCAATGAGCAGCCATGTCTCCAGCGACAATTCCATGCTCATGCTGTGCGGTCAAAACAAAATCATTCTCTCTCTCATATACGATCATTTGCTGTCACCCTTCCGCATGGTATACGTTGACTTTAACATAAATTGGGTTACACTTTCTTATAGGCTACTATACACACCGCGTTTAGCTGCTTTACATCCTATATACATAACGGTCATCCTGAAACAGAGCATGTAAAGGTGTTGTCAGTTCGCTGAAATTTGGTACACTAATGATTGTGTCTTCGATTACATTACATACAGAAAGCGGGATCTCATGAATTTATACTCACCTTACATCGAGTTTAACCGCAAAGAATGGGCTGGACTCAAAGAACATCAGATCACTCTTCCTCTGACGGAAGCTGAACTGGAACAGTTAAAGGGCTTGAACGAAGAAGTATCCATTCAGGAAGTTGAGGATGTTTATCTGCCCCTTACCCACTTCATTGACTTATATGCCAGAGCTTCACGGGAGCTTGACCAACTAACGGCCTCATTTATGAAAAAGGAAGCACTTCACACCCCCTATATTATCGGGATCGGGGGCAGTGTTGCCGTGGGAAAAAGTACAGCAGCCCGGCTGATCCAGGCTTTACTTGCCAGAGGCAAGAATAAACCGAAGGTTGACCTGGTCACCACAGATGGCTTTTTATATCCGAATGCGGTGCTACAAGAAAAGGGCATCATGAATCGCAAAGGTTTTCCCGAAAGCTATGATATCAAATCCCTCATTAAATTCATGGGCGATGTGAAATCAGGCAAGCCTGAGGTTAAAGCACCTGTTTATTCACATCTGGCTTACGATGTAATTAAAGGTGAAGAGAAAACGATTTGCCAGCCGGACATTTTGATTATTGAAGGCATCAACGTGCTGCAAGTGAAGCGGGAGACCCCTTTACTGGTTAGTGATTTCTTTGATTTTTCCATCTACATTGATGCAGAGGAAGAGCACATCCGACACTGGTACGTCGAACGTTTCAAGCTGCTTCGTCAGACTGCTTTTCAGAATAAAGATTCCTTCTTCCATCAGCGCTTCGCCAATATTAACGAAGAGGAAACCATTGAAACAGCCAACCAGATCTGGCAAGACATTAACGCGAAAAATCTGCATGAAAACATTTTGCCAACCAAAGGACGTGCAAGGTTAATTTTGAAAAAAGAAGCCGATCACTCCATTCAGCAGATCCAATTACGCAAGTTGTAAATGAAATACCAAGCAGCCTCGATCACCAAGTGATGGACATACTGCTTATTACCCGTTAGATAAACGGTTATTACCCTTATAAAGGAGAGAAAACGACATGCAAAGTCTAGTGGTTCTCGGCAGTATTATGATGTTTCTGGCCGTTGCACTGGGTGCCTTCGGGGCACACGCGCTCAAGCGCAAGTTATCCGCCGACATGATCAAAATCTATGAGACTGGTGTTCAGTATCATATTGCTCATGGACTCGGCATCATCCTGCTTGGATTGTTCGCAGATCGGCTGAGTTCCTCATCCCTTGTCATAACAGCAGGTTGGCTCTTGTTCGCCGGAATCATTCTGTTCTCCGGAAGCCTCTATACACTAAGCATTACAGGTGTCCGCAAGTGGGGAGCTGTGACACCCATAGGTGGTGTAGCCTTCCTCGCCGGCTGGATTACCTTGCTGTTCGCAGCACTGTAAGAAGAGAGTCATTTTCACCGATCCTACAGAGTGTTCCAGCTGAACGAACGTGATGCTGGAGCACTCTTTTTCATTCACTCCATCCACAGTCTGGATATAGTGACCTTATGCCCATCCTCTTGGTAACTTCCCTCTGCTGACGAGTCCTGCGCCCGTCTCAAAATATATACATCCGGATTGGAAAGCTTGGCCCAATCGGAATAACCAAAAGAAGAATCGTAATGACGAATGATTAACGATAACAGATTGCCATGCGTGACAACTGCTCCATGGGGTTCTGGTCTGTTCCAACATTCCTCCAGCAATGCCAAACCTCTGGCAGCTGCGGTTCGAGACGATTCCCCGCCCTCTGCGGCCCAATCTTCATCCTCATATGTACGTTTCAGCACATCCATCCAGTTCGGCAGATTCTGTGTACTCAGCACCCTTTCCTGCAAGCGTTCATCCGTATGAATGTGCTGCTGTATCGCCGCGCCTAAAGGCACGGCCGTTTGCACTGCCCTTTTCCATGGACTGGATACAATATAGGAGATTGGGTGACCGGATAGCATTCCTGCCAATTTTTCAGCCTGTCTGTAACCCTCATCCGTCAGACTTGCGTATGCCTCCTGTCCTTCGGCTTTTGCGTGACGAATCAGAACAATGGACTCCATTGCTAACACCTCCGGTGGTCTGGTCTACAATGATCTTTGTTTGAGATATTGAAGTGCTATACGCATTTTATCCTGATCTTCCGTTCGGCCTGATGAACTGAAAAAGGACACGTTCCCTGCCTGCTCCAGGTGAATACTTTCAGAATGCTGTTGTACAACAAGTCCAAGCCGTTGCTGCAAGTGGTTTACCGTCCCTTGGCTACCATCAAGGATCTGAATATGATTCGGCAGCATCTTGCGCAAGATAGGTGTGTAGAACGGGTAATGCGTACAGCCCATGACCACCGTTCCGTATTGTTCCAGATCCAGATCCGCCAGCTTGGAGCGGAAGTATGCAGTTATTTTGACCGGATCAAACTCCAGCTGCTCACACCACTCCACCAGTTCAGGAAGCGCGAAGGAATCAACCCGGTGCTCATCATCCACGCGTGACACCAGTTCGTTATACTTCGTTTGACTCAGTGTCAGAGCCGTAGCAAACACAAGCACACGCTTATCGTTATCCCGGTTCATCTCAACAGCTGGTTTCACCGCTGGCTCCATACCGATGATCGGAATGTCATACATGGAACGAAGCTCATTAACGGTCAGGCTGGTTGCTGTATTACATGCGATTACAATCGCGTCTGCTCGTTCTCGAACAATAGCATCCGTGCAGGCAAAAATATAACGACGAACTTCGTCCGCAGACTTGGTTCCATACGGAACGTGCAATGTATCTGCGTAATAGATATAGGACTCTCCCGGAAACTGCTGCAAAGCGGTATGCAGTACCGTTAATCCACCGATGCCTGAATCAAAAAAAGCAATGTTTTTCGTCAAAGATGTCACCTCTATAACGTATTCTTTCGGTTCGGGGAACCGCTCATTACTGCTCATGCTGACTGGAGGTGAAGCTTAAAGGTTTTCTTCAAATAAAGACTTGCCTGCTATCTTCCAGTATCGTTCATCCTCTGGAACCTGCTCTAAAAAATCCATGTAACTCCCTGTCCAGCCATCCGGCATGTAATGCTCAAAGGAGGCAGGCTCCGGAAACATAGAAAAGAATAGCCGCCTGTCAAAATCGACAAGAAATGACGGCACATACTTCAGCCATTCATCACCCACGTGATGCATCTCCCGAAACTGCAGAAGCACACTCCTCAATTCAGCCGCGCTTACCTGCTCCTCCTGAATAGCCTGTAAGAAAACAGCCGCTGTCTCCTCATTCAACACATGGATACCAAAACGTTCTTCCATCTCTACGTTTAAAAACCAATACTCCCGTTCAGTGACGTACCAGCGCCACCGGCTCTGAAACCAAACGCCAACAATTGTATTTTCAGCATAAACAGGCTCTGTTTTCATCGCTATATCTCCTGGCGCAGATTCTGCTTTTCTACCGCATTGGTAATATATGCCGCAAAGCAGTCATCATAATTATACTCGTTGCGATAAATACGGATATGCGCTTCTATGACATATTGCAAATCTTTTTGTATGAATGTACGAATCATACTGTTTGATCTGCTATTCCATCCAGCGATGAAGCAGTTTCTCCCCTTCACTTCTTTGTCCAGCAGCCTGCTGCTCCAGAAATTCAGGGACTTCACGCAGTTCGGCTGGACGATATCCTGCCCCACATCCACAGTTATGATAAGTAACACCATGACGATAGAGCGTCATCACTTTGGTCCACTGTTTGATGTCCTTTTGCTTTGGAGCTTGAAAATCATGCCCCATGCTCACCATAATCTCCGCACATTGTGGGCACTTATGTTCAAGAGTTCCCACGGTTTCCGAGCTCAGATCGTAAGGTGATACTTGTTTAAAAGACTTGCGACAGTTAAAACAAGCATAGATCCCTTTATAAGGTCCAGACATCGCATATCGGCACATCGTCATCACCTCCTCATTATTTTCCATTATACGGGATTTTCTGCATAGTTACGAATCTCCTATTGCGTCATTGCGCATCCCCTCTTTCCAAGCCCGACCAAATTCAGCTACAGAGGTGTACCTCAGGGTACGATCTGCATTCACCGCACATAGGACAACATCATACAACGCTTCTCCAGCTTCCCAACGTTCCCAGGAACGATCCAATTCTCCCCCAAGCAGGGCAAAGGCCATAGCCCCCATGTTAAAAACATTCGTGACGGAGTCAATCGGTGCCCCAAGCTCAAATTCCTCCGGTGACATAAAGCGGGATGAACCCCACATGCGTCCCATCGTATTCGTGAACTCACCTTTTCGGTATAGATCTATATCACATATGCGAACTTCCTTCGCCGCAAAATTATAAATCAGACTGCCATCGTAGAAATCTACAGCTACATAACCTCTACGCTCCGCTTCGATATGAAAGTCGAGAATACGTTCCATAGCCGGCAAGCGTGTCTGTACCGGAAGCTGCCTGAACTGAACATAGGGTGAGCGCGGATCTTCGTACTTGGCCGGAGGCGGGAAAGACCAGTGCAAATGCAAACACTCTCCTTCCACCCAATCGAACACACAAGCATAACCGTCGTCTGTGGCAAAATGGTCTCTCAACCGAATCAGACTGTCATGTGCCAGATCTTCATAAATCAAGACAGAGGATCGCAAATGACGTATAGCTTCTACCGGGCTTGCCATAACATTGGCACAAAGAGTGCGTGCTCCTGCATACTTCACAAATTTCTTTTGACCATCCTTTTGTACTAAACCAAATGAAATATTGCCAGAGTCCTGTTGATCAAATACACAGAAGACAGTTCCAAGCGGCATTAGCCAGTCGAAAGCATGTTTTTCTTTTAACATAAACGAGACACCATCGATTTCATGAACGATCTGATTTGTCATTAGACAACTCCTCTCGCCTGTAAAAATACGTCATATGTGCCTCATCATACCCTTGCCCGCTTACTTCAAGCGCGTTGCGCTCGATTCCGTAGGTTTCAAATCCGTGCCCTTCATACAACCGTTTCGCAGAGACATTGGTAGTCACTACACTCAGGTTAATCTGCTTGAGGTTTTCCAGATATCTGCCTCGCTTCAGAACCTCGGATAACAATCGGGATGCCAATCCATTCCTCCGATGAGCAGGTGATACATAGACACCCCAGATAAATCCCTTATGTCTGAGCTTCAGACCGAATTCCCTTTTAAACCCCATCATGCCCGCAAGTTTGCCGTCAAAGGTGTACGCACCCAAAATGTAATCATCGGGCTTGTTATGTATGCGTTCTTGCACTTCACTCATGGATAACTGGCTGGATAACTCATAGGAAGCCCCAAAAGCTTCGGGGTGTGTTCGCAGTGCTTCAAGCCGTAAAGGCCAATATAGATCAGATTCATCCCTTTGGACATTACGCAGAATGTACTTGCCCTGTCCAGCATCTGTTGTCATCCCTCGTCAACCCCCTATTTTTTCCAATCCTGATTAACGTTGTCACTCCGATGACGATCCAATTCCATCGCTTCATGTACCCGATCACGCGCTGGTAGTTTGCTGTTGATATGCAATAGCAAACCTGTAATGATAATCAGCAGCACAATAACAATGACCTCAAACATGAATCAGCCCTCCCTTTGAAAAGGTTATGACTTCTGCTCGCGTATAAGCACACCATCAAAACACTCTTAAACTATTGAAGGCCACGGGCAATCAGCCACTCCAGCCACTTCCATGGCAGCAGTGCCTTCCCGATGATGAGTAACCGAGAGCCTTTGCCCAGCGCATATCGTAGCCTCGGTGCACGCATTTGCGCAATCCGCCCGATCAGATCAGCGACCTCCTGCGGATCAGGTGCAGTCTCACTCGCCTTTTTGGAATACCGCAAAACCGCATTCAGCTTATGTTTATAAGGGGAATTCTCCTTCTGGTGAATCTCTCCCAATCCTTTGTTCCAGATAGGTGTACGATATGCCCCGGGTTCCACCAGCACCACCCGGATACCAAATGAGGACATCTCATGGCGCAGACTTTCGCTAAACCCTTCCACGGCGAACTTGGAAGCAGCGTAGGGTGCATATCCCGGAAAACCGGACAAACCACTCACACTCGAAAGATTAACAATCAGCCCGCAATTCTGTTCACGCATGACAGGCAGAACGGCGCGGGTAACTGCAATAAGTCCAAACAGATTCGTTTCTATCTGCCGCCGCCAATCCTCCATCGACACTTCCTCAATAAATCCGCCTACAGCAAAGCCTGCATTATTCACCAACATGTCAATTCGCCCATATTGCTGTAGAACCGTTTCCACAGCGGTCTGCACTGATTCCGAATCTGTTACATCAAGCTGTACATAGTAGAGTCGATCGGTCACTCCTGCCTCCTCGGCACGGTTCGAAAGTTCTCCCTTACGGCTCAGATCACGCATCGTCGCAATAACACGATAACCTTGCTTGGCAAGTGTGATAGCAGTCAGCATACCGAAGCCACTGGATGTTCCTGTGATCAAAGCTAAAGGATGTTGATCTCCCAGCCCGGCTAATCTTGTTTCTCTTGTTTTTACTGTTGATGGAGAATCTGTTGTATTACCCGATTCCGATGTACCATTGCCATCCACAGGGTTGGGAGAATCCTCTCCTATTTTATAGGCCCACGCGGTCACTTCATCACCTCCGTTTAAGTGTAAAAGAATAGTTCAATCTATATCGTTCATTGGGCAAGCAAGCCTCATTAATTCACACGTCTCTCCACCCGCCGCAACTTCGTTATCCCCGGTTCATACGTATACGGCACAAAGTGTACCTCTGGAAGCACACATTGCAGCCTATCTGCCAATTTTCCCATTTCATGCAACACAGCCGCCTGTACCTGCTCCTGACCCGCTTCTTCCCTGATCCGCATGGATACTTCCAATACTCCACTGCCACCCTGCACCACGCGATAATGCTCAATGGCTGGCGAGGCCGCAATGACCGCACGACTGATGAAATCCGGAAAAACCGAAACAGCCTTACCCTCATGTTGATGTGAAAAATAAAGCGTATCATCACAGCGGCCCTCAATCCGCTCAATGGCAGTAAACAATGAGCCACAGGCGCACGGCTCTGCCGCCTCGGTTAATATATCATTCAGCCGATACCGGATAATCGGCTGTGATGTTCTGGAAAAATCCGTGATCACAGGCACGAACCGCCGGGTGGCCGGATCAAGGTATTCTTTTTCAATATACACAATGTCTTCATTCAGATGTAAGGTTCCGTATTCGCAGGTCGCTCCCAAGAAACCTTCTGTACACTGGTACACCTGATGGACGGTCTGCCGAAAAACACGCTCCAGCACGTTACGATCCAGTGGATCAAGCACCTCGGCTACAGAAATGATTTTGTCTGGCACATGGGTTAAACGTCCCTGTAGATAAGCATCAGCCAGCATACGAAGCATAGAGGGCGGAGCCACCCATACCGTGGGTTGATATTCTTCCATGCGCTCAACCAAGACATCCACATGCTCCAGCAAGTCGAAATACTGGAATTGCAGCTTGCCACGCTTCACCGATTCATACAAATTGCTGTTCGCGCGCAAGAAAAAAGCGATCTTTGCAGGTTTCCACAGCCCGCCTGGTAACAGTTTGGCAAGTACCGTACCCGTCCATGCGTCCTGCTCTTGATCACTGACCAGAAATAAGCCCCGGTTACCGGATGTGCCTGAAGAGAGTCCTACCGTTACCCCCTTGATGGAGGACTGCTTGAAATCACGAGTATCTTCACTCTCACCAACCAGGATCAATGCCTCTTCTTTCGAAATCCCAACGGTGTTCAAGGTATCAAAATGCTGCATCATTATGGATTTGTCAATCTGCGGAAACTGTCTCCAATCAGATGCGTTCAGCCCCTCCCACCACTTTTGATAAAATGGAGACTGCGCCCGAACCTGCTCGACATGTCGCTTGATTCGGCGTTCCTGCCAGCGTTCAAGCTGTGTCCGTGTACGCCATCTGCGCAAGCCACGCGCCAAGGCATAATGAGTTACAATTCGAATGGGATTACTCATCGTCCCGTTCCTCCTGTGCCCCATTCGCTCAGCACCTCTTGGCAGTGGCTCGGTACAATGCGAAGCGCAGGAAACTGCTGATGCAGCTGTATCAACTTGTCAAAGTTCTGTCTGTACTGCTGCCGATCTGACATAATGATACCCGCAAGTGCATGAGGTCTGCGTTGTTCACGAAAAGCCCGACTTGACCATACCGCATCCGCACATAAAAAATATTCATGCTGTTCTGTCCGCAGCAACAATCCCATCATGCCTTCCGCATGACCCGATACATCTACCCCGAGCAGACTGCCATCTCCAAAAATATCGTATACCTCGTCCCATGGGAAACGATCCGGAGCTGTTATGCCTCTACTCTCCGCCACTTCCGCCCAACGTTTGGGATGATCGTTCACGGGCATTGATCGCTGGATAAAATCATCCGGGAGCAGTCCAGCCAGAAAACCAGCCTTCACTGCCGCCATCGAACCAAGGGAGCGAACCGCATCATACGCTCTTGGCAAATAAATAAACCGGGCCTCCGGGAAGTCCCTCACTCCAGCGATGTGATCCCCGTGAAAATGCGAAAGAATGACATAACGGATGTCTGTTGCCTTAAGCCCGATCCGCTCCAGAAAATGAACAGCACTGTCTTCTTCCCGATATACTACGGGTGTGATATGACGATACAAGGCATTAGGCAGGCGAGCAGTCTCTTCAAAAAAACGGGAACTATATCCCGTGTCCAGCAAAATCGGGCCATGATCTGGATGAAGGATACAGGCAAAGCCTGCCGGAAAAGGGACCGCTCGTAAGCTCCCTCCTCGCAATGTTAGAAACTCAGGATGTGTACAATAACCTGCTGCGCCCAAATATAGCTTAACCCGCTTGGTTGTTAACATGATTCAGCCCTCCACCAATCTGCAAATTGCTGCAAGCCCTCTTCAATAGACACCCGCGGTGTATATCCCAGCTGCTCTTTTGCATCCACTATGCTTAATGTCTGTGGTACACCCAAAGATCCAACCGTGTATCTGGTGAGAGGCGGCTCACCCAGAGCCGGAATAAAACGATGAACCCCCTCCAGCATACTAGCCACTCCATAGGCTATCGTGTAAGGAATATTCCGACGCCGGAGCTGCATGTCTAACATGCCGAACAGAGACTCGACCAACTCGGCAAACGGTCTCGGATCTGCATTCGAAATATTGTAAGCTCGCCCAAGTGCATCGTCAGAAGTTTCACTGCACAGCATCAGGGCATCCACCACATTATCCACGCACGTCAGGTCAATCAATGCCTGTCCGCCATCGATCATTGGCACGCCTCGTTTGGCATTTGCTGCAACAATACGTGGGAAAAGCGTTTGATCATAGGGTCCAAAAATAGCTCGCGGACGAATGATGATCGAGGGCAGTCCTTTTCCATGGGCGCTCAGCACGATTTCTTCAGCGAGACGTTTGGTAGCCGCATAATGATTGGCAGGTTTGACTGGCAACGGATCATATTCATGAACCTCATACCGCGGGATGTAATTAAAATATATACTTGGCGTCGAGACATGCACAAACCGCTGTACCTGACTGCGTACAGAGCTTTCAACCAAATTCTGCGTTCCCTGCACATTAGTGCTGTAAAAATCCCGATATTTCCCCCACGGTGACGATAACGCCGCACAGTGGAACACCACATCCTGACCTGCACATGCTGCATTCACAGCCTGCTGATCCAGGATATCTCCTTTCACGAAACGCACTCCAGCCGTTTCAAGAGTGGCACCGATCTCTGGTTGTCTCCCCATACCCGTAACATCCCATCCTTCGGATGAAAGCCTTATCGCCAGATGTCTACCCAAACACCCCGTAGCCCCGGTCACTAATGCTCTCTTCATCGTTGTTCACCATTCCATTCTATGTCGTGAGTCAATGCTTCCGTCAGCGAGATCTGCTGTGAACGCGCAAGACGCCAAGCAGCAAGAACTACCGCGACTTGTTCGAAAAAAGGCCGCCAATCTTGCCGTGTATACACGACATCCCTCGCACTGCGCCAAGCTGTTCTCCATGCGCGCAAGCTACCTTTGCTGCCTTGGATCTGCCTGAGGCCACTCCCCAGCATGGGTAAGGCAAGCATGGCTTTATCACTACCTGACTGCGGTGTAACTTTTGTTCTTTGGTCTAACAACACCTCGGGTTCAAGCAATGCACGCACCAAACCATCACCAGGATGAAACAGATGAATGCCACTGGTTGCCCTCGGGTTACACTCAATAGCGTACACCTGACCTGACAGGTCTTCGATAAAATCAAAACCAATCTGCCCGCTAAAACCTGCCGCCTGCACAAATTGCTGTACCCACGCTCGCACACCCTCATGCTGCACCTGTTCAAAAAAAACACTCGCACCTACATTGCCTGTACGATATCGGCTGTCATAGGTGGCATGGGCAATCAACTGGCCTTCATGCACTACACTGTAGGTGCACAGTCCTCGTCCATGGATGTACTGCTGTGCAACCCAAGGAGAAGCAGGAGATAACACCTCTTCCCCTGGCGGATCGTGACGCATTTCAGCTATTGGCATACGCACTTTGGCAGCAAAACGGGAATAGACCGGCTTCCAGACCCATTCCCCTGACCCATTCAGGACATGCTGAGTCTTCAGCCACTCCTGTGGACTTTGAATAAGATGTGTATCGGGAACCGGCAGTCCCATAGACTTGGCAAGCTGAATAAAATCGTATTTATGATGAAGGACATGTAACTGCTGCAAAGGGGAAACCAGAACACGACAATGCTGCCGCAACCGACCAACCCCTCCAGCCACATAAAATACTTCCTCACACATCGGAATCAGCAGATCAATCTGCCATGTTTTGATCCACTGTTCCAATGCTGACAAGTAATCTTCCGTATGATGACGTGGCGATGGAACAAGTGCACACTGCTCCACCGCACTGGATGTTCTGCACAGATGACGTTCCATACTCTCCGCAACATATACAAGTTGGCCTGACCGATGCAGCATACGAGCCAAGTCCAACGTCACCGGAGCCCGGCCTCCAGTAAGGAGTACCTTGTATGAATGACCAGCTTGTGCTTGAAGCCCACGTTGTCCGAATCTAGTAATCAAAGATGAGTCCTCCCAAGGATAAACCCGCCGCCGTTCCAATCATCAGTACACGATCACCACGCTGTATTCGTTGCTGACGAATCGCTTCGTGCAGTCCCATCGGAATGGAAGCCGCAATGGTATTGCCATGACCTCGTGTAATATCCATGAAGCGTTCCTCCGGAATACCCAGCTTCTTGCGAATCAGGCGCATAGCCATTGCACTTCCCTGATGAGGAATGACCAGCCCGAAATCCTGCATCTGGTTCCCGGAAGCTTGAAGCATCTCGTCCATGAAACCGGGTAACAGCTTGGATGCCATACGGAAAATAACTTGTCCATCCATATGAAAGAGAAATGAATCTGGCTGCGCCACATTATAATGGGCTGCATGTTGCCTTGTTCCCCCGCCTGCAATCTCCGAAAACCGTGCCCCGCGGCTATAGGTGCGCAGAGATGCGTGTACGATCTGTGAGCCTGACTCTTCAGATGTACGCTCTATGATGACTGCCGCAGCTCCATCCCCAAATAAGGCAGCACTTTCCGGGTCTTTCCAGTTCAATCCGGCTGAGGCAATCTCGGTGGCTACAAGTAATACACGCTGGTAACGTCCAGCATCCACCATATAAGAAATGACATCAAGACCGTTCAGAAAACTCAGACAGGTCGCATCCATATCAAAGGCAGGTACACCCGAATCTTCCTCTCCCATGGCCTGCTGAATAAAGACAGCTGTACTTGGCAGCGGCTGTTCCTTCGTTCCGCTTGTGCATACCAGACAATCGATCTCTCCAAAGGACAGACCTGCATCGGCAAGAGCCGCTTCAGCAGCTCTCGCACCCATGTAGGAAGAAGTCTCCTCGTCCGAGGCGTAATAACGAAAACCTACCCCCGTTGCTTTGCTGACCCAGCCTGCCGGTACATTCAAGCGCTCATCCAATTCCTCATCCGTCACCTTCATATGGGGGAGATATTTCCCTGTACCTGCGATTCTTACTCTTCTAAGTTGCATTTGCCCAACCTCTTCTCTTTCGTAGGTCTTATGTAAATTTTGTGCTAGTAATCATTAAACGCATATGCCTCCAACTGAATAAGGGTGCAATCGACAGAAGGGCAGATTGCTCTGCCCTCCCCATTACGATATGAATGATCTTCTGCACATTGTGTACACAATGTGAGCTTCCGCTTGTCCACTGTCGCGAGTTACTTGGTCCGCTTGAGGAGATCAGCGAGCGCCGCATCCAGCGAAGCATAAGTAAACGTGAATCCTGCCTTTTCCATGCGATCAGGAATCACCCAGCGGCTCTTAAGTACCAGTTCCGTTTCCGTACGGATGAATATGGCTCCAAGTTCAAGCATCCAGCGTGGAGAAGGCAATCCAATGCGGACACCCATCTGTTTCCTAAGACTTGCCATCAGTTCTCGATTGGTCACCGGATGAGGAGACGAGGCATTAAAGACACCTTCCAGCTCTGGATGCTCTTGTACAAACCTCACCATGCGGAACAGATCCTCAATATGAATCCAGCTGAACTGCTGGGTTCCTGCTCCCTGCGCTCCTCCCAGGCCAAATCGAACCAGATTCGTCAACGGTTCCATAACCCCGCCTTCACCAAGTACAATTGCAATGCGCAGCGCAATCTGTCGCGTAGAGGGCAGATTAAAACCGAAAAATGACTGCTCCCATGCTTTGGCTACCTCTACGGAAAAACCTGAACCGATCTCGCCATCTTTTTCCGTCATAGGTCGATCTTCCGCATGTCTGTAAATGGTTGCTGTACTGGAGTTAATCCATAATTCAGGCGGCTGTGCACATGCCAGTATCGCTTCTCCAAGAATATGTGTGGTTTCTGTCCTGGAGTCGAAAATGATTCTGCGGTTCTCTTCCGTGTAGCGGCAATTCACCGATTTGCCAGCCAGGTTGATTAGCATCTCTGCACCTTCAAGCGCTTCAATGATAGCTGATCGATCTTCCCAGGCGATGTGCCCGGACTGGCGTGAGATCACAAGCACATCATATCCCAGCTTTTTAAATCGGGGTGCAAAATCCTGACCAACAAATCCCGTTCCACCAGCAAGTACAACCTTTTTCATGGTATCCCTCATTTCCACCAGATGGTCAATGCCATATATGCAGTACATTTATATCAGATTAAACAACACAAGAGGCCGTTTCGTTTGATTTTACTCCACTCGTGTACTCAGACTCGTCCTTGCACACCAATCGTTTCATATAACCTGCTTCGCTCTTCGTTTGCCCACACATTCGTAGCATCCTGTTCAAGTCGATACTGTAGTTCATCATGAAAATCATGAATCATATAACCTTCGGGCAGTTCACCCAATATAGCTTCAAAATTATACACGGGTAGCGCTCGCTGCCCTTCGCCAATCTGCTTCAGCCAATTCATCCAGTCATGCAGTGTGAGCACGCCATCCTGCCATAACTCTGCCTGCAAACCAAGCACGTCCTGCAGCTGCTCATAGGCCAGTAAATCCGTGAAACGGCGACAAGCCTTGACACCCAATTCAAATATTTCATTTGCCGCACGGCGAATGTCATGTGTCAGCTCCACCTCAAGACCTTCCACATAATCCTGAACCTGAATATGCTGACCGTCATCGTATAATAAGGGCGCATGGGCAAGCATTCGTATAATGTCTTGCAATTCGTTCGTTGAAATATCCTTTCGCTCCTCCAGAGCGGTTAATTGAAATCCTGTAATGATGGTTCACTCCTGACTCGTTCATCTATTATTGACCTATAGTATAACATGCTTTTCTCCAATGCTGCCTGCGATGCACAAGAAGAATCAGAAGGCTTTCATACACGCGCTTGACTATTACTACATGTTGTAGTAATTTGAATGTACTACGTAGTGTAGTAGTTAAAATTTTCGTTATGGACGCATAACGTTTTAAAGGAGTGCTTGTGGTGCACCAAATTCAAAAATGGTCCGAAACCGAGCTGGAACTGATGGAGGTGATCTGGTCTTGTACTCCTCCAGTCACTTCTTCCGAACTGTTAGACATGTTTAATGAAAAAGGAAAAGCGTGGAAAGCACAGACCATCTCTACTTTTCTATCCAGACTCGTTGATAAGGGAGCGCTCACCGTAACAAGACAAGGTCGTACAAACTATTACGAACCTCTTCTGCTGCCCGAAGACTACAAACTCCAGAAAACAAAAACGGTACTTGATGGACTCTACCAAGGCTCTGTTAAAAATCTGGTTTCAGCCATGTACGACGGGGATAAACTTTCAGAGGATGACATTGCAGAATTAAAAAAATGGCTGTCGGAAAAGTAGGTGCCAAACATGAATATCTTTCTAGAGCTGTTGGTCGCATTGACGATGGCCGGAAGCATGGCTACAGCCTGCATCCTTGCACTGCGCTTTCTGAATGTTCACGTTTTCCCGGCTCACTGGCGTTACGGACTGAGTAAAATGGCTGTCGTTTTTTATGTACTGCCCCTCTCGTTCGGTATTCCCTGCTTCGCAAGCTTGTTTCAACACACATCAAACACAACCGTTAAACCATCCGACAGCGGGCGAAGCATGTTTGGGGGAATTCCTGCACCAGAGTGGACTATACCATCTACTGTGGCCTATGTTCTGCTCGGTGCTTGGGGAGTGGGCGTTCTCGTTTATTCAACGTGGCAGATCTACTGTTATCGCAAATTCACCATTGAATTGAAACGTACACGAACGGATGTGCAAGAGAACAGCGAGGCAGCCCTTTTACTTCCGATCATGAAGAAAAAGCTGCGTATTCGGCGGCATGTTCAACTGGCCTATAGTCCGATTCTCCGAAGTCCTGTACTGGTCGGTTTGACTAAACCTATTATTTATTTACCTCTATCCGGTACAATCCACCTGGATATGAGACTGGTTTATCACCATGAATTAACTCATCTTAAACATAAGGATCTATGGGTCAAGGCCATCACTTTATTCGTCAGCGCCCTGCACTGGTTCAATCCACTGGTTCACCTTCTTCGTCAGGAGATTCATACGTGGAGCGAGTTTTCTTGTGATGAAAAGGTAGTGCGGGAGATGTCCCTCGAAGATCGCAGACGTTATGGAGAAACGATTTTAAAGGTGGTGGCGGGCGCACGAAGCCTGCCTGTGCAATTTTGCTCCTCCCTTTCCGGGGAAGGAAAACAACTCAAAAGGAGACTAACGATGATGTTGGATGTAAAAAAAATGAACAAAAAGCATCGGATGATAACGATCGGAGCTTTATGTCTGATTGCCGTAGCAAGTACGTCCACAGCCGTATGGGCGTCTAACCATACACCCAAAGTAGAATCAAAAGCGACTGAAGCTGTGCCTGTACCTGATACTTCCGGAAAATCTTCAGCCCAAGCTGCTGAGGTGAGCATTACTGTCCCTAAGGATGAGGTCGCTGAAGTCGCCCCTTCCGTTAGCTCTTCCAGAGATACTTTGGTACCGGCTGCTGAGATCAGGGCTACTTCCCCTAGGGATGAGGTTGCTGAAGTTGCCCCTTCTCCTAGTACCTCTAGATCCGTTACAACCCCAGCTACTGAAATTAGAGCTGTTAGTGATCCTGCTGAAAAATAGGATGTGTCGCGAACACCCTGTAAGCATACGTCGCCCATTAAAACGAGAAACAGGACGAAGCATCTTCATACCGCTTCGCCCTGTTTCTCGTTTTATTATAGAAATGCCTTGACTGCGCCAAAGTATTCACGAATCATATTGATCGGTTTCAAATATCCGGGTGAAGGAGCGGATATACCATATTCTGCGGCGTAGCCATTTTTGGCTGCGATATATTTCGATCTGAACATATGGTAGTCGCTCGTGACAATCATAATTTTGGGATGTTCCAGCCCGGAGGCAAGGATGATATTTTTAGAAAAAGCCAAATTTTCCTGCGTGTTTGTCGAGCGATCCTCCATAATGATTTGATCGGGTGCAATGCCCTGATCCACCAGATAATTCTTCATTGCTAGAGCTTCGGGAATGGACTCACCCGGCCCCTGACCCCCGGATACAATGACTGGCGTCTGCGGATGGCTGCGAATGTAATCCAGACTGGCATCCAGTCTTTGTTTCAAGGTCAGTGACAATTCCGTTCCCTTGATCCCTGATCCAAGAATGATGACATAATCTGCTCGATCCGTATCCTTTGAACCAAGCTGGGTAAAAACCAGGGCTTCAATAATAACAAAGGACACTGCACCGATCCCGAAAACGACCAACACCACACGTTTCAGCCAGATGTGTTTCTCATAATCAATTCGTCTTAGTATGATAAAGGTCGCCGCGAGGAGAGTAAAAAACTTGACGGCAAAGTTCCAGCCCCAGAAGATCAAAAAGAAAACCAGACACGCCAGCAGGATCAGATCAAGAATATATCCTTTTTCCCGTAAAAATTTCTGTATCAGTACAGCAACACTCCCTTCCATACATCGTCACCCACAATCTTTATCTTATGCCCTGATCATTGTTAGCTTGGGCCAGTGGGTTTGCCAATTCTTTTGCACACACGCTCGTTATAGTAGACTACAATCCATTATCTTTCAATATAACATGTTTTTAACCTTGGAATAAAATAAACAACTCCCCTCAAGCTGTCATTTTCAATTACATCCGAAACGAATGCACGCCTGAAAATCACGGTTCCTGAGCGGAGTTGTGATGATTTCTAATGGGCTCTCCCCATTCTATTTGATTGGTATCCAGATTTGAGGCGGCTGATTCATGCCCCGGTAGACTTCCAGTTCAGGCAGCCATGCATGTTCGTACGAATTGGAAGGGAACCACTCGCCGACTATCCGTTTCCACAAACGTTGTATCCCCTGAGGCATCGGTTCCTCTACCTCGAAAACCACCCATTTGCTGGCGGGAAACGTTAACGTAGATAACCCTTCCGGCTGCTCACCTTTATACGTTGTTGCAATCCAGTACTCCATCTGTTTGTCCTGAATCTCGGCTTGATCCACACACACACCTAACAAACCTGGAATTACCCCATCATTTAATGCAAGTATTCGATCCTCTAAACCACTGTTGTAGGCTTCTTCCCACATGTTGCCGATCCCCTGCAAGTGCTGCCCATCCACATACGAAAACCGTTGTTTGATACCTGTTATGGAAAATGCCTCTTGTTCGACAATATGATGTTTCATTGGCTCTGCTCCTTGTAAATGGACTTGAATAACGAGTCGATTATACGACTGGACTGTAGCACCAGACTTTCGAGTTTCGCTTGGCGTTATGCCATGTTGTCTGCGAAAGGCTTTGGAGAATGATTCAGGCGTATCATAGCCATACTTGAAAGCCAAATCCATAATTTTACGGTCGCCTTGTAACAGTTCATGGGCTGCCAATGTTAACCTTCTGCGTCTGATGTACTCCGCCACGGTAACGTCGGTCATTAAATGGAAGATACGTTGAAAATGAAACGCCGACATATGGGCTTGCGCTGCAATCTGATCCACCGTCAAAGGCTCCAGTAAATGCTCTTCCATGTATTGAATAGTCTTCTGTATCGCTTCGACCCATTTCATGTGCTTCATCACTCCTTGCTCCTAATAATACAAGATGATGCGCACAGAGGCCTGTCATTTTGTGCTTATCTCTGTCCGGTAGCAGTATGAGGTATGCGGTGTGTACTTCACGCCCCGACAAACACCGCTATGTCTCTTATATCATCCCCACATGCCAATCAGCAGGATGCCACCAAAAATAACAATGGAACAGAGGATGCGTTTCATGCCTTGCTGTTCTTTTAATAACCATATCCCTAGAAAAGCCGCGAACACTGTACCTACTTCCCGAAGCGGGCCTAACCTGGACATTGGTGCCTGTTCCAGTGCAAACAGAAAGAGCAGATACGACCCCGGATTCAGCAAAGCTCCAAGCAGAATGGTCGAACGATTCACCCTCCACTCCTGACGCAAACCACCTGAAGCGAGTAGTGCCGGTGTTAATCCAGCCACAAAACCAATATTCGTGATCTCAAGCAATGCCAGTGGCGAAATATGCTGCAGATTTAATTTGTCCACAAACACATAACTCGTCGTACATAATCCAACGCACAGAGCCATCAGAACCGGCTTCGCCCCTTGCATCCCGGACCCTGGTCTCACCTTCCTGCTCCCCACACCGCTAAGAACCGTGAAACCAACAATCATGCAGGCAATGCCTAGCCATCCGTATCCCGACAACTTCTCCCCCAGAAAAGCAACCCCGATCAAAGGCACCAGCAACGTGCTTGTGCCTCTCATAATCGGATAAATTTGCGATAGATCACCAAGCTCATACGTCTGAGACAATAGCCAGGAATATAATGCCTGCAGCCCCATCGATACGATCAGCAGTGCATAGGCTGATATCGGTAACGATTCACGAGACAATTCCTTCACCAGCACAGGCAGCAGTAATACGGTCGGAATCATCATAATAGACCATAGAAAAACACTTTTGTTCAAACTACGCTTCGTAAACATACTCCAGACGGCATGCGCCATCCCCGAAGCAAGTACCAGAATTAACGGTAAAATCATGATGTTTATGTTCCTCTCTGTTTCTCTTGCTCAGGTTGATGCTCCGGCTGTTCCTTCACTACCGATCCGTCCTCCAGACGAAGCCAGGTGTCAAATGCCCGCTTACCTGCACGCATCTGAATAACGCGCCCTCCGCGCAACATACCTTCTCTTCCGTATGTACTGTGACCGCTGGAACGACCATAACAAAGACGTATGCCGTGATAATCGCCGTGAAAATCATTCACATGATCATGCCCGCAGAATGTGCCCATCACATCACCCATCTCCAGCAACGTAGCAAACAACCCCGAATTGATTGGTGCGCAGCAGACCGGTTCATATTTGTTGCCATAACAAATCTGACTATTCCACATCAGCTGATATTCGGGAATCGGGATATGGAAAAACGCCAAGGCTGGCAGCTTATCCCCGCGGCTGCGGTCGGGATTAACGCGTGTGGATTCATCCATCAGCCACCGGAGCTGACTCTGCTGAATCCAGCCATAACCGGGGATCGATTCCACGGTCGAATAACTCCCCGAATCAAATAAGTACAACACGGCTGCCGGAAGACCATCCTCTCCGGCAATCTCCAGCGTGTAATTGCCCATACCTGCAATGTCACGCGGCCCTGCTTCCGTCACGCTATGCGGATGCTCCTGAACAACATGAATGAGCTCTGCTTGCGTAATTCGCTGCTCGGCATCATGATTGCCAAACACAAAAGCCCACGGAATCCCACACGCCTCCACAACCGAGACAGCATCACGAAAAGCCTGCTCTGGATGCTCACACGCTTGATTCCCCGGTTCCACAGGCCCGGTGTAAATTACATCTCCTGTAAAAACAACAAGATCCGGCTGCTCCAGCTCGATGGTGGTTTGCATCATCCGCTGGGTTCGGAGATCTTCTGGCCGCCCGTCTTTCCAATGCAAATCGGTAAACTGTACGATGGTGAAGGTGCTATTTTCGTGAAAAGCAAGTTGTCTTTTCAATATACTGTCCTCCCGAATACCACATGAATACGCAATGAAATCGAGCAAGAACTTTCACTTATTCCATGCAGTTTGATAGATAGCTATATGTATTGCTGATTATGGCGCTAATAGACTTATTTATACCCTGTATTATCATGTGGTTTTTTGTTGTTTTATATGATATTATCCTCACATCAATGGTCTGTCAATACGTTTACTCACAACTACCAAATGAAATTGACAAGTGCTTTTCACAAAATTACACTATTAAAAACAACAACAATCCACACAAATACCAACCGTAGAACGTAAGGAGGCCAGATTTGAATGTCATTAACATACGAGGAACGAAAAGATACCATCCTTACCCAGCTTGCCACACAAGGCAAAGTTCAGGTACAAACGCTAGCTCAGCACTTTCAGGTGTCCACAGAAACCATTCGGCGGGATCTGGATCGTCTGGAGAAAGAAGGCGAATTGCGTAAAGTTTACGGGGGTGCTGTACGTGTGCGCTCTGGCATGATCGAAGCTCCCTTCCAAAAGCGTTCACAGCTGCAGCTCCAAGAAAAACAGGCCATTGCTGTCGCAGCAGCTTCCTTGATTGAGGACGGTGAGACTATCATGCTCGACAATGGCACAACCACACTCGAAATTATGCGTCAATTGCAGCACCGTTCCCAAGTGACGGTGATCACCAATTCAGTTCCAATTCTGGCTGTTGCTCTGGAATCTTTTGCTGGCAAAATCATTTTTGCCGGAGGTGAGATCCACACCGCGGTTCAAGCCTCCACCGGACCTGCCGCACACGAAATGCTGAGTCAGTTCAAAGTCAACAAATCGTTCATCTCGGCAGGGGGTGTTTCCTTCACGGATGGCATCACGGATTATGTACTGGAGGAAGCTTTGATCTCGCGTAAAATGATGGAACGTGCGGAGGAAGCGATCCTCGTGGCGGATCATACCAAGTTTGGACGCTCCACGTTTGCCAAGATTGCACCCGTTGAGCATATATCCATGGTCATTACCGACTCCGCTTGCCCGGCTGAATGGATCGAAAATCTTCAACGGCTGGAGATCGAAACCGTGATTCCGGATTGACAATACAATCTGCTCCATATCGTCTTTGGTGTACACCTGCTGGCGGTAAGGTTTTCCGTCAGCATAACGCATCGTTGGAAAGAGGTCGCCATATTTGAAACTCACAACTTCTGGGGGGAGTTCATCCCATGGAATGATGATAGCCATTGAGGTGCCCCATACAGATCATCTCCTATCAACACATTGGATTGTTTCTACTTCCCCGATTAGATCCCGGCGGATCTCTCTATGTATATAGATGACTTATCTCGCATTGGCTCTTTCTATGACTAATATGTTGTAATATCAATTTGACTCCCTTATTAATTAGGAATTTTTAACCAAAAAAATGATAAACTATAATTATTGTATACGTACAACTATTTCCTCATTTTGTTAGTTCAATCATCATTTTATTCGTGCAAAAGAAGGAGGTCATCCGATGTTTGCTGTAAGCGCAAAACAAGTAGAGGATCAATTGATCATTCGCTGGCAGTTATCCAAATATGAACTTCCCCTCGCTCAGATCACATCTGTCACGCTGGATGATACATATGGAGGGAGTGAACCCTCAGCGATTCGAATTGGTCCTGTCGGTGGTACAACCGAACGAATTCTGATTCGCACCACAAATCAATCTTACATTTTATTTACAAATAGTGTGAGTCTAATTTCTCAGATCCAAGCTATGTTATCTCACTCCGCAAATTAGTATTTCAATGGGTTCAATTTCATTAATTAGTTAAGAGCCACCGATCAGATTCAAAAAATCTAGTCGATGGCTCTTTTCATTTTGATCTCGTTTACGTATCCGTACGTACCTCGTCCCACGCTTGATCGAGATAACAGATGAGCCAGTTAAGTGCGTGATGCCGTTCATAAGCTACACCAGGATTCAGCCCAGCAGGCGGTGTGCTCTCCTTGATCCGGCTATCCACACATACCCAGTTGTACCGATAGATTAAATCTGCCTCGTCCAAGATTTCACCTTTGGTGCGCAGGGTAGCACCCGACAGAAACGCCTCGAAGCTGTCCTTTTGCTGTAAATAACCAACATCTTTACTTACGTTACACAGCTCTGCAGGTGAACCCAATTCCTCCACGTACCCCAGTGCCCACAACATCACATGGTATGCCTCATATCCCCAAGAGAAACGAATGACCTCTTGCTGTTCTGCTCCCTGCTGATCCAGAAACGACTTTTCATCGGGCGAAAAGAAGGCAGACGCATCATATTTATCGATCACTTCCTGCACAAGCGCTGCAGTGTCATCGTCACTTTCACCTGCTCCCAGACATTCGCCTTTGAGCGCGGCCAAGCAGAGAGCCACAGCACGCTGCGCTACCTCTTCTTTCGTTCGGATCTCCGTGTCTTGCTCTCCCGATCTTGCCGGCAGATTAACATTATACGGAATCCCCAGTGCAGCTAATTGCTGCTCTGAACGTGCCTTGCGCCCTACAGCATCCGCTGAAGGTGAACGGCTGTCATCCAGATAACTGGTGTGCGCAGTTACCTTGTAATCCTCTACCTCGGATTCTCCGTTCACATCCAGAAGCAGCTGACCTTGAGCATTCAGCAAGGAGCCCCCTCCCCAGAAAATGACGGCGTCCAGCGCTTCAGCCAATTGTAATAACTCGTTAAAGAACTCTTCCGAGATATTTTCCTCGGTCTCGATGCCAACCACCATATTCAGGGTGGAGCATTTAATCAGTACTTTTTCCTGAAGCGCCGCATTACGTCCCTCGATCTGACTTAGAAACCCAAGCATACCTTGAATCATCGTGCTGAACTCTTCCGGATGCGTCTGGCTCGTCATCATGTTGAAACCTTTTGTTTTTTTGCTGAACCACTTTTTCTGAGTCACCTGAATGTGCGTCTGGTCTTCTCTCCGCTGGATAGTGGACTCAGGGTAAATGGATTGAATGATTTCATATAATTGATCCAAGTCAAACTGGGAGCTGTAAATCGCACAGTTCCTCATAGGGTGTTTGCCCTCCTTCTTGTGTCTGAATTCTAGTTAAAAAAGATGATGAGGTGTCCTGGATTGATCTTTGATTAATCCTTGTAGGGATCAAACTCATTGCCACCAGCCATCGCCACGCCTACCGGGCGCAGGACATGATTGATTTTCAGCGTATTCGCATGTGCATTCAGCACATCCTGCAATTTTTTATATACAAACGGGCTTTCATCTGTACCTGCTCCGCGTAGCTCTACACCATAAGCACGAATCGCTGCTTGCATCTGCTCTTCACTAATTTCGCCGCCCATACGCGTGCGAAGTTTGTAATTCATTTTGCCTGCCGCCTGTGTACGGCTCATAATGCGCCCTGCCCCGTGAACCGTGCTACGGAAAGACTCGGTATTCTCCTGACTGTCGATCCCCTCTACAATCACCGAAATATCGCCCATACTCCCGCCAACAAAACCAAGCTGGTCCGGCGCCAGCGGTGTGGCTCCTTTACGAACAACGACGACTTCTTCGCCCATATGATGTTCTTTCCAAGCAAAGTTATGATGATTATGTACGGCATATTCTGCGCTCGCTCCAAGGATAGCCAACACCTGCTCGATCACGTAATCCCTTCCGGCATAGGCATACCGACCCGCCAGTGTCATACCCGCCCAATACATATCACCCATTTCACTATTCAGGTCAAACAGGGTCGGCGGCTGATCCATGGATTCGCCCGGTGCTTTGCCACTGAACTTCCGTCCAGCCGCCAAGTTAAGGAATCCACTTGCCACCTTATGCCCGAAGCCACGACTGCCAAAATGATTCGCAATCCATACCTTTCCCGTTTCCTCTTCCACAAAAACATCGACAAAATGATTGCCGCTGCCCACCGTTCCAAGTTGATTACGTGCCAATGTCTTCAACTTCTGTTGCAATCCGCCTTCAATGGCATCAAAGAGGTTCCAGTTCGGATCGTCGAACAGCTCATGCTCCACCGGGGTTGGATTGTTCCGGCCTACGCCGAATGAGATTGTTGCATTGATATCATCCATAATGACCGCAATCCGGTCACGAATATCGTCCCACATCAGGTTGGTGCGCACAGCTTTGTTGCCGCAGGCAATATCGTATCCCACTCCTGACGGACTGATCATGTTGCGGTAAGCAACCACTCCGCCAATCGGCTGCGAATATCCCTTGTGATGATCGGCCATTAAGGCTACACCCATCACATCCCCATATTTGGAACAAGTCACCGCCTGACTGACAGCATTCTCCAGCGGTTCCCCCCAAACTTTGATGTTATCCACGATACGCATGTTTTGGTAACCTCCTATGTATTCTTTCCCTTAGTTTAACAAAAAAGAGAACGTCCGCTAAGGATACGCTCTCTTTTTCCTAACCTACTTCTTTGTAATCTTAAACTTAAACTCCCACGTCGCCGTGTTACCCGAATATCGACCTCTGTTCTCCGTCACCACAACCGCCACTGTCTTAGTGGTTGATTTTGAGAACGAAGAAAGTTTCACATTGGTGCTTTTACTGCCGTAATCCGGAATTTTGTCCTGTTCTTCCGCAAGAGCCTCCAACTTCAACGTACCACTCGGCTTCATATTCAGTGTCACGGATGAACCTTCTTCCAGCTCTTTCCCGTTCACACTTGCGCCGATCGCCCACTCGTTACCGACCGAGTTATTCTCGACCAGTTCCGCACTGACCAACGTAACCGTGACTTTGACTGATTTGGCTGCAGCGTAAGACGTTGGAGAACACACAGCAAAGACAAGTGCCACAATCATAAAGACATTAGCCCATTTTTTGAACACAAGAGTACCTCCCTCTTATTCTGTTCATTCAGTAAGACTATGCCTTATTCGTCATGCTTCTTAAGTAATCCTTCCGCCCTTACTGCAACTTATAAATGTTTTCGGTATCCCTGAACCTTCTCATCCCTAAAGCCCAGTTTTTCGTAAAATCGATGTGCTTCTTTGCGTTGATCTCCAGACACCAGAATGATGTATGCACACCCCAGATCCTTGGCAATATGTTCAATCTTAAGCATCAGTTTCTGTCCAATGCCCTGCCTGCGCACCCGTTCGGAGACAATTACATTTTCCACGACCATGAATGGCTCGCAAGAACCGAGCAGATCCAAACACTCGATCCCCATAACTGATCCAACAAGTTCATCCTGATCATAGGCTCCAAGCACATAGTAGTGACTCTGTTTCTTCATTTGTTGCAACGTCTTTTGCATCAGTTGTTCATTCATTTGCTGTTCATTGGAAGGTGTGCCCATCAATTCATGATATAGCTGGTTTAACCCTGACAAATCCTGCGCTTCAATCTGCTTAATTGTAATCATCGTGATGTCTCTACTCCTTCTGGTGTGATAAGATCCTTCTTGAAATAGTAATGCTGGTGTCCCGTAGGCGCATTCTCGATCAACGTCATCAGCTCGTACCCGTGCTTTTGGTAAAATTCGGGGGCCTGGTAGGAGAACGTGTTCAGCATAATAAAATCACAGCCCTTTTCCTGGGCTAAACGTTCAATCTCCTGAAGTAGCTGTGTTCCATAACCCTTGTGTCTTTCCTTGGCATCTACCCATAGGATATCTAGCTCAACCCAGTTCCAGCATAAGGTGCTCAGTACCCCAGCTACAATCTGCCCCGCCTCGTTTCGAATATGAAAATGAAGTTCCTCATATCTATTCTTTAACGCTTCGCTCACATTTGCCGCATTATAAGCGATTAATTGCTGGCGGACATATGCGGAATCTGCTTCGGTACTTGGTGTAATGTTTGGATTAGTCATTTTTTGCGCACCTCCTGCTTGTTCATTTACATATTGATTTCCTAAGCCTTTTTCCATTTTCGAATCTGGGTACGAAACGTTTTGAACGGGGCTACCGAGTTAATCTGAATCCACTTCACCATAGGCCACCCAGACTTGGTCACTGTCCACTGTCTCGCTCCTTGTGCAAATAATTCTTGATACGTTAATGTCTCCAGCCACTGCTGCCACTGTTGTTCCGTCTCGCGAAACATAGCACGTAGTTCATCCAGCGAATACTCTGAATACGTTTCGTAAAAAGAAGCATTCAGGGCACCTAATTGATTCCATTTATATTCCGAAGACGGCATCTTGAACTCCAGCCATAGCATATCACTCCTCGTCCATGGTTGGGACAATGTTGTCCGAAGTAGCGCTTTCCTCAAAGCAATCCAATAAAGCCTGTGCCACATCACCCGGAGATCGGAGTTGACCCGACTCGTACACATTCTGGAATACGCCAGACAGAGCAAACTCTTCTGCATCCTTTCCTCTCGCCACGGCCTGCAATTCCGTATCCACCATGCCCGGATCAAAGACGATGATCTCTGCCGGATTAGACTGTGAAGTTTGTTCCATCGCTACACATTGTGTGAACATGTTGATTCCTGCCTTTGATGTGCAATAGGCTGCCATTGAAGGAGCAGGATAACTGCCCGAAGCGGAACTGACATTGATGATTTTTCGACGTGCCGGCATATGACTGGTGTAACGGATAAAAGATGATGTAAGAATCATAGGCGCAGCCAAGCTGATATTCAGATGAATGCTAATGTCGCTCGCTAGGCACTGATCTATGGGTTTTAACGGTTCCAGCATGGCTGCATTATTAATAAGTCCAATGCATTCCACAGAAGCGAGCGGGATCTGGTCCAATATCCCCGAGATCAAATCGTCAATATGATGAGTGTCTTCAAGATCGAACTGGACATGAGTGTATCGTTCGTAGGTATTGTTCAAGTCGGATGCTCCGCGTGCTATGCCATAGACTGTGTCCCCTTTTTCCAAACAAAGTTCTGCAAGCTGTCTGCCAATTCCTTTGGACGTACCTGTGATAATAAAGATTCTGTTCCCCATGTGCTCGCCGCCTCTCTATTGTTTTTTTCTCCACAACGTCACCCACAGGATAGGCAGACCAAAATACGGCTCTTCCTGCCCCATCGCCTTCATGGGACGCAATTCCACACACTCAAATTCTTCCTCCAGCAAATACCGAAGTTTCTCCTCTGTAAAAGCAAGCCCTCCCCGCATCGACTTCTCGCGGTAAACTTCCCAATCGTCCATCACATGTTCCGGCCCACCCTGACCGCCAAATCCCGGTGCAAAACAGGTCATGCCAAACAGACCTCCCGGCTTCAGCGCACGATGAATCATCTCGATGTAAGGAATACGCTGATGCGGCAACAGATGATGCAGGCAACCCGAATCATAGACCAAATCATATTCTTGCTCTGGTGCCAGTTCGAACACCGATCGACATTCAAAGTATACATCCAGCTGTTCTTCCACTGCCCGTTCCTTTGCCCAGGCAATCGCTGTCTCTGACAGATCATAAGCATCGACCTGATAACCGTGGCGAGCTAGATACAACGCATTCCGGCCGGGGCCACATCCCAGCTCCAGTGCTCTGCCGCCTCTTAACCGTCCCGCTTCTACTTCAGCGACCAGATTCTCATCTGGCTTGTTTGGAAAAAATGGAATCGGTCTGTCCCGATTCTCATAGAACGGCTCCCAAAATTGCTTGGCCGATCTGAAATCCGCATCGAGCATATCATAGAGATCCTGCACACTTTTTATTGTTTTTTCCAAAGTCTAATTCCCTCCTGTTCAACACTATGGATGAATGTTTTCACTGCAAATTATAGACATCTTCCAATAAATCCAGCACAATCAATACACTCTATTATAACATTTTTAACCAATCATTCTCTATTTTCCAAGTTTAATTTTGGTAGAATATTCATTGTTTTCCCACACAAAAAAGCGAGCGACATGGTATGTCACCCGCTTGATATTCCCGCTATAAAATCACCGCTGTACCGCTGTTTAATCGTCTATTTTTTAACCTTGCGCTCCATCACAGCAAAGTAGTTCTTCTCATTATCTGCAAAATTAAAGACACGCCCTGTTGGCATCTCTACAACTTCCCCAACCGTTACATGTTTAGCGACCAAATCGGCATATAACCGATCAAGGTCATCAGTGAAAAACATCAACGAAGGTGTCCCCAAATTTAGCTCGGCCGACATACGTGCCACGACCTCTTTATCATGCAAAATGATGCTTGTCTGTGAGTCTTTCGCAGGCGCGACTTCAATCCATCTCATACCTTCATCAAGGATGACCTCATCCACGATGTGGAATCCGGCTACTTCTGTCCAAAAAGCCAGCGATTCATCCTGGTTATCTACATAAAGCATAATCTGGACGTTTCATAATCCGCATCTTGTTCTTCTCTCAACGGCTCTGGAATTACAGCAGTTTTTTGGTCAAATACAGCACCACATCATCATCAATGATCGTCTCTTCACCTGGTTGAAGGTAATGATCATCTCGGTGAAGCCCCCGCCCGTCTGGAATATATCCACGATGCGCGTATAACACCTGGGCCTTTCCATAATCCGCATATACACCTACACCAATGCCTGCCACAGCAGAGCGTTCCCTTACCACATTCTCGGCATGATCCATCAGCTTGGAACCAATCCCTTGCCGTTGGAACTTCATCAGCACATTAAAATCATTGATCTCCGGAATGCCCTGTTCCTGAAATGAAGGATAATCCGAAGTCCAGATCACGTTGACATAACCGGCGAATTGTCCGTGTAATTCGGCAATCAAGGTCACGCGTTCCCCATTCTGCTGTTCTTCCCAATACCGTTCATACAATCCTAACGGTTTGTGCCACCCCTGTTCTTGAAATGCCTCCGAGATGACTTGCGCGTCCTGCTTCGTTAAATGGCGAATATGTACATTACTCATGATGTTCTCCCCTCAATTACAGCCTTTTGTAAAAGTAACACCTATACTATGACGAAAGTTTGTTGTACTTTTTAGATCCCCAGTCGATCTCGAAGCGAAGTGATCTGGGCAACATGATGTTTCCCATGCCATGCATATAGTCCCAAACAATGATCAAGTCTCATCGTTTCTTTCGATACAGGATGATAGAACTGTTTGGCGTAGTCATCATCCGAGAACGAGTTTAACAATGCCGCCCAGCGGCGATGCAATGCATCCAGAAGTTGCAGTGAAAACTCAATGTTCAGATCCCTTGAGTCACTCAGTTCTGCCCAGCGCTCTTCATAATAAGGGCGAATCGCAGGCATGTCCTCTGTCAGAGCAAGCTTGAACCGAATCACACTGTTCATATGACTATCTGCCATGTGGTGAATGACTTGTCTCAGCATCCAGCCGCCCTCCCGATATGGCAGACTTAGCTGTTCTTCATTTAGTCCTTTTACCGCTTCTCTCGCACGTTCTGGCAAGTCTGCAATATCTTGAATCCATTGCTGCCTCTGAGCCAGCGTTATCTCACCTGCATGTGTAAACTGCCCAATTGGATATCTAAAGTCCATTTTCAATCCCCCATATGATTTGTTTGCTACACATTAACACTACTCGTTCTATTCTATTTCTGGAGTATACTCCATCAGCAAACAGTCTCGCATCTGCCCTTCATGCAGTTCATGTTGTGGCAGCTGTTTAACCCGTCTGAATCCACACTTCTCGTAACAAGATAACGCACGTTCGTTCCAGGCTTGCGGGTCCATAACGATTCTGCGGGCATGTTTCTCTCCAATCAAATACGCTGTCATAGACTTCACCAGTCGTGTGCCAATGCCTATGTTCCAGCAATCCGTTTCCCCGATAAACTGATCCGTTCCATAGATGATCTCACCATTGTCAACATAACCATACGCCGCACGTTCCTCTGGCTCAAGTTCATAGAACTGAATGTATCCGATTGGCCGACCATCATATTCCACAATACAACGGGCAGCCTCATCATCCTGATTGTAAAAATGTGCCCTCACAAGCTCCAGATCATGCGGCTGATCCCGACCTTCGTAATACTGCAGAACCTCAGGGTCAGACAACCATTTGACGAGAGTCGTCTCGTCCTTGGTTTCCAGTAAACGAACGGTTATTTCTTCTGTTTGATATACGTTGTTCATTTCGATCCCTCTTTTACGATATCCAGTTTGTAACCCATGGCCCAGCTCAAATTTTTGCCTAATAATCGTTCATTGTGAACATAATATATCATTGGTTCGTGAAGCGGCTGAGGTGTTCCATCCAGGGCTTTCAACGTAAAACGCATGTTATACGTTCCAATCTTCACGGGTAAAGAAAAGCCGATCAGGTCTTGTGAGAATACCTGCTTCAACTGGCCTTCATCACGGCCCTCCTGCTGGACAGCCTGCTCTAGAATGACTTGATTATCATATGAAGTTCCCACAGATGAAGGTCTGAACCGACCATCTGCCTGTTCTCCAGTGAAAGAAAGTCCTCCCCAACCCGGGATGACAGGGAACATCATATGCTGCCCCTCATCTTCTTTTGTCCGAACAACATGTAATACAACTTCAACGGTTTTTGAATCCAATGAACGTATAGTACCTGATACCGTTACATCCTGAGCAGTGATACTTGATGCCATCTGACGGTATATCAATATACCCGCGAAGAGCAATACCAGGATTCCAATCATGCTATACACCTTCGTTTTGCGCATTCCGATCCTCCAATCTTCTTCAACGATACTCCACTAGATCTATCTTCTCTCCTAATCCAATATTCGACAAAACCAAGCTAATTCCCTGTTCTTGTAAAAATTGAAACGTAGCTATTCCAGTATCCGTATTATGCTCGAAGTTATTTTTCCCCATCATAACCCATTGAATCTGGAGGTTGCTCACATGTCATTTTTCAAAAAAATGTTGGCCAGTATTGGTGTAGGCGCAGCGAAAGTGAATACGGAATTACATACGACAGAAGCCACGCCCGGTGGAACTCTTGCGGGAAAGGTGTACATTGAGGGCGGGGATGTAGAGCAGCAGGTCGATCGGATCTATCTATTGATCAAAACCCACTACATTCGGGAAAGCAATGATCGTAAAGTGAAGGAGACAGCTGTTGTTGCCAAATATCTGCTGACGGATGGATTCACCTTGCAGGCGGGTGCAAAACTGGAGAAGGGTTTCCAATTCGATTTACCGCAAAATCTACCGATTACACTGCATCGTGCGGAAGTATGGGTGGAAACGGGGCTGGACATCTCTAGCGCAGTAGACCCCTCAGATCGGGATCTTATACATGTTGTGCCTTCCAGAGAGATGAAGATCGTACTAGATGCCATTGATATGCTGGGTTTCAAACTTCGTGAAGTAACCAATGATTATGCTCCAAAACTCGGTGGTAATCTGCCATTTGTACAGGAGTTTGAGTTTGTGCCAACTACCAAGTTTCGCGGATATTTGGATGAACTTGAGGTTCTTTTTTATCCAATGGGGGATTCACTAGAGCTGTTGTTGCAGATTGACCGTCGTGCACGTGGACTTAGCGGAATATTCTCCGAAGCGATGGGTACGGATGAGACCTATGTGCGACTGCAGCTGCACGAGAGACATCTGGAGCGTGGTGTACGTTCTGTAGCACAAGGCTTGGAAGAGGTTATTTCAGAACATCTCTAAACTGCGAACACTCAACAATATAAAGAGAACAGCCCTTGGCTACGCATCCATCTGATGCCAAAGGCTGCTCTCTTTATCTCTTGCTTTTTCCCACAACATAAGAACGAATGACATAATACGTCATAGCAATAAGGAATATACCACCAACGCTTAGGGCTATCATCAAACCACTTCCACTTGCCACATGTCCAAAGTCAACTTGGGAAGACGCACCAGACGTTTGCAGTGCTGTTACTTGCGGAACATGCTCCAATGTAAGAACCATGCCTTGAACTACATTCCAAGCCACCAACAAAAGGGTGAAAATACACGTAACGACCATCGTTTCAATCCCCACACGTTTGTTCAGACGCATTCATTTCTCCCCCTTATTCTTATAGAACGAGAAACTGCTCCAGTTGCTGCTTTAGTTCATCTTTATGATCGTCTACGTACTGGTACAGTAAGTCGAAACTTTCTTCATTATCCGCTTGAAAGCTTAAATGTTGACCTTCCTGCTCTACCTGCTGTAATAACTCATGGATCTGTGGTCCATGTGTCTGCCGGCTTGTTGTGATGTCGTGTACAGACAGACGTTCCACATTCTCACGTAACTCACCTGTTGTGATACTTTGTTCCGCAAGGAGCTGTTCCACCTTTTGCAAAATCATCGCATCTGTCTCATTACCATTTCGCTTCAGAGCTTCGATGGCTTCTCTCAAATGCTGGCCGCTTGCATTCTCCAGATAACCAGTCAATCCGTTCATGGAAAGTTCCGTGTCGAGATCAATAATCAGCATGATGTCTCTCAGCACGACCGGCAGTTCCGCCACATGCTCCATAATCGTAGCAAATTCCGCCCTATACATATCCATCGCAATGCTGCCCACGATTTCTTCACCGGACATTCCTTCAATGTGTTCAAGCGGCAGCAACTCCGCCAATTCTTCTTGTAACTTGTTCATCTCACTATATCCTCCTGCATCTCTCTGTATCCCGTTGTATCGTTCTGTGCCGACACGTTCTTCCATCATACCAGAATATGCTGTATAAAAAAGAAATCACGCCAACTTAACATGCATTTGACTTATGGAAAATAATTCGCTGTTATGATCTCTTTTTATGATAGTGATAACCTGTGCACAGTCCTTTTTTAATGGATTTCGCAGAGCAATTGTGTCCACCGTTTTTGTCCAATCGACCCGAATGTGCATACGCCGAGGAGGATACACCGACAAGCATAACCAGCGATAAAATGATAATAAAACCTTTTTTCATCTTAAAATTCACCTTTCTTTTCACGACCTATGCTTTAGGGGTTTTTCACTTCACTTCACTTCACTTCATTTCATTTTACATAAAAAATCCACAATATGGATATCCCTTATTCCAACTAAAGTCCCTTTATATAAGCTTAAAGTGTCTCAGCGCATGAGTTATTCCATCCTCACTCGCTTTCAGCGTGACATAATCCGCAATTTGCTTAATACGTTCTCCACCGTTCCCCATTGCAACACCTATGCCAGCATACCTTAACAGATCGATATCGTTCTCTCCGTCCCCAAAAGCCATGCTTTCCTCTCTGTGTACATTAAGGTGAGTAAGAATAGTCCGGGCTGCTGCAGATTTATTTACTTCATTTGCTTCAAGTACATTGCACACATACGGATGGAATCTTACAAATCGCAAGGACGGGAACTTCTCTCTATAGTCTTTCGTTTCTGCCTCATTTGCGTATAAGCACATACAGTATGTGTCCTCATCCAGCGTCATCATTTGTTGCGGATATTCAATGATTCCAAGTGTCTGCCGAAGGGCTTCTGTCACACGGCTATCTGTCCGGCAGGCTCCATTCATGTTAAATAACTCGGTAAAATAGGAAACTGCATGGCCTTGAGAAACAGCAAAATCACTGAACTCTCTAACCATTGATGAAGAAAGAATGGATTGATGAATCCTTTCACCATGGTAAGTAATCAAAGCACCGTTCGCTGAAATGATCGTTTCGATGCCCAGATGTTTGAATTCTTCGCATAGATGATGAGGCCTGCCCGTAACAAGAATGATATGAATGCCTTTTCGGATTAACGTGCGGATCGACTCTTCGGTATGCTGGGATAAACTGCGATCCTTCTCACTGAGCAACGTACCGTCCACATCAAAAAATACAGCTTTAATCACGAGTCTTCATCCTCTCTACGGCTAATCATCTATTGGTGCGAAATGCTTCAGGTCTGATTTTGTCTTGCCCCTCTTCTGAGCTTCCTCCGAAATACGGTGGTTAAACTGAATCACATCATTATGCGCAAAATAAATATATTCCACCTCTGGCTCATCCTTAAACTTCACTAAGACAAGGAAGGGTGGCAGTTTTACGCTCCAGACCCCTTCTACCGACTCAATCTCATCAGGAGAATAATGTTTCTGCTCTGTTAAATAAGTTGTGACACGATGTGCATAGATCATTTTGTTGACTTTTACATAAATAAACGGTGTGAGAATCAATAAAATCAGCGTTATGCCAATCGTCCAGAATACAATTTTCTTCGTTTTACTCACCTTATCGCCCCTTACTAAAATGGAAAAAATCAGAACGAAAGCGAGCGAAAATAAACCTCATTCTGTGCACGGTCTATCTCCACTCGCTCTCATTTTTTCATCTATTTTAGCTTGCCTACCGAGTCAGCACCTCTTGGGAACGTGCCATGTACCACATCTGGAATGTGCTCGCCACGTCATCCGGTATATCGTTAACATGATGGTGCATAACAGGTTTGGCACGATTCACGGTATGAATAGAAGCAAGCCCCAGCTTCCGCTGCAAGGGATGACGTGTAATCTTGATTTCGATGACCTTCTCCCGCTTGGACAGAAAAAGTGTCGAAGTCAACGCACCTGAGCGAAACTGAATGAAGTGATCGTTCAGTACATACCGCGTATGATAAAAATTGACCACCCTGCACGTTGCGATCCACACGAGCAGCAGCAGTGAAATCATCCACCATGCCTGTTCAAGCTTGAACATAACCGGTTTGAAGTATGCCAGCACACCCGTGACGATGATCCAGAACCAGTTCGGTTTAAGCAAACGCAGCCACAATGCTCTCCGCGGCAGCATCTTCATCTCCTCCGTTACATGGTAGGAAGGCAGAATTTCTTCAATAATGCGATGGGCCTCTTTCACAGGCAAAAAAGGATATAACGAATTCATCTCCTGTCCGGCTTCACCCAAACTACCTGCGGTTGTGAGTTCTACTTCAGCAAGACCCAGTATTCTTTTCATCGGTGACTGTGTGATCTTGACGGCCTGCACTCGATCTTTCTGGATCGAGAACGATGTCTTTTCCAGCATGCCCTTCGTAATATAAATCTGCTTGTCATCAGACGTAATCTGAAAATCTCCATATTTCACAAAGGTACGAACAATTCCAAGTCCGATGGATACGATGATCAGCAGAAGGATGATCAGACTCATCACCCACCATGATTCAAGCCAGGATAATACAAGACTTTCGGTTACGGTTTCCTTCGGGAAAAAATCCTTCACCGTTGAATACAAGGAGATTAAGATGGGGATCAGCACCAGAAAACTGAACGAGGTAAATGAAGCTTTGAACACATCTTTGCGCGTTGAACGATAGTGAACGACGCGGTCGAGTGTAGATTTTCCAACAGGTGTAGAGATACTGTTTGCTTGTTCTTGATCACCTGTATGGCTCACTTCGTTTGAAGATGTACTGCCTGTGGTATTGGCCTTTTCAATTACGTCATGGTCTGCTTCTGCTCTCGTTTCGATAAGTTCTGTATTCTGGTTATGCTCATCCCATGCGGCCTGTTCGCTTGCATGTAATTCTTTCCCAACCTGTGCTTGATCTTCGGATAAATGACGGGCTACCTTATTTTCCAGCTGCTCCGCTTCGGAGATGGAAACGACCTGCAACTTGAATGTTGCATCATCACCCTTAATTCCCGTTTCGAAGCGTAAAGAGGTCACACCAAACAAGCGATGAAAAAAGCTCGTATGCCGATTCACATTTTGCACTTTCGTATACGGTATTGTTCTGCGGGTTCGACTGAATGCCCCCGTGTAGATATGGAAGGCCTTCTCATCTGCGGAATAACGGGTTGTAAACCATTTCCAAAGAATGGACACCAGCGCGATGGAAATACCAATATAAAAAATGACTCTTGCATAGAAAACCCATGTCGAATCTGATCCTGCACGGAATACGAATAAAAATAGAATGAAGGCAAATGTGCTTTTGATCAGACTACCCAGACTCCACAACAAGCTCAGTACATGATGTCGTTTCATCCCCGTCATTCATCCACCTCGTTGATTTGGGCGTAATCCGCGATTTGGTTTCGCAGGGCAAAAGCCACTTCTTCCGGCAAGGCCGGTATATGATGAGACGAACCCATCGTTCCGATGGATACCGAATACAGTCCGTATTTTCGCATTAAAGGCCCCTGATTCGTCGAAACGGATTGCACCTTGGCCATCGGAATCACCTGATGTACCTTATTCAACGCGCCATGCTTGAGCTGTAAAAACTCAGCGTTAACACCATAGAACCAATATCGATACATCCATACCGGCTGCAAAAATATATCCCACACGGCGTAACATACCGATAAAACTGTGACTCCCCATAAAATCCAGCCGATCCACGGTCTCCAATCATAGACCGAATCCAGGATAAGTAACGCGGCCAATACAACGAAACCAATCACATTATAGATGATGGCGCTGACTCTCCACAGACTTACGGCATGCGGGGAAAGTTTCTGTTGCGGTGTACTCCATACTTCTGTTCCCGATTCCCCTGTTGTTTCTATTGTTTCTGTCATCCTAAACGGTCTCTCCTTCCTGCTCTTCTCTTTTTGTCTGTATACTTTACGAATAAGGGTGTGTATCGATGCAACAAGATGTAATACATAAAAAAAGATGACTCCTGTTTACGTGCAAGGGTCATCTTTTGTTTTCGCTTATTTTCCAGTAAAGTCCTGTACTTCACACAACCATACCATATTCTCGCTACCTTCGCCCCAGTAGTCCTTCGTCACAACATAGGGATCTCCAAACTTCCGCCGCCACTTCTGCTGTGCAATCCGATAACCGCTGTCCAGACAAAATTGGGTGATACCTCGAACCTGAAGTTCGGTGACCAGTGCTGTAATAAGCGCAGAACCAATCCCCTGCCCCTGCAGTTCAGGTAAAATATACAGTGAGCCCAGCGTTCCAACGTGATCCAGACGATGGTTCGTGCATTCCTGAACGACTTTCCCGCAAGGCCCATATGAGATCGTACCCACGACCTTACCTTCTTTCCGAGCAACAAGGAAAAAGGGACTCGTCGTCGTTGGTTCAAGATCAGATTCATGCTGTAAAACAGCTTGTACTACGGCCTTTTTATGTTCGATCTCTTCCTGAATTTCATCCAGGAGTGATCCAATTCCTTCCTGACGGTACGCTTCTGGAATCGTTGTCTCAAAAATATGATATGCTTCATCCACATCTGCTGCCGTCAGTGTTCCGATAGTTATCAACTTGCCTGCATCTCCATTCATGTATACGCCTGTATTCATGTTGTTTATTTGTCCGTTCAGATTAGTCTGTACGTCGCTGAATGATTTGTCTGAGTCGATTCGCGTCCTCCAAGGAGATGGAGTAGCCTGTTGACGTATCCTCCTGGTTTACAAGCAGCCCCTGCATCTTTGGGTCTGCACCCAGTGACAGATCATAACGAGTAACGGAGCCGTTTGCATATGTGATGTCCATTTTGTATTCAGCTGCATAATTAAGATCACCTTTCATACGTTCTGCACTGAATATGGCTTCGGTCACGATACGTATCTCGTCAGAGCGATCAAATTCAACATCCCGACATGGAGTCGAGGGAAGAGCTTGATGACAGGTTAGCATAATTAATGTAGGAGCCCCTTCACTCTTTTCTATTCTCTTGACCTCTTCGGAGCCCAACTCACTGGAATTATTACCCCCGCACGCTGCAATCAACATTACGATGAAGAATAGAAATAGCATTCCGATACGTTTCACCTAGCAGCCTCCCATTCAGCTAACAAATCGATTAAGCGCGGAACTGTTTTTTGAACAAAAGCTTGTACAACCTCTTCGGTAATATAACACGGAATAAGGCCCGGCTCTTCTCCTTGAAAGAAAGAAAACGTGTGATCCCGCCAGCGTATGATCTCATCTGCTGTTAAACGATCTGCCATCTCATAACTTGACGATTCGTTTAATAGCGACCATATTTCATGGCTCCAGCTTGCCGTTCGATAGAGATTAAAATCAATCTGATCCGTCTCCCGATAATATAAACGGGAAAGTTCTTCCTTGGTTCGTTCGATCCCCTCACGCCGGTCAAGCTCTCGAACTCGTCCTTCGAATTCGGGATATACACTTCGAAACCAGTAATAATCCGTCATCACATGCATAAAGTAACCCGTGACAAAGGAAGTCCAGCCTTCATTCGTATGCTCGCTAATGTAATCACCATATAACTTTTGGAGACATCCGGTATAATTGTCTTCTTTTTCAGGATAAAAATGAGTGTGCTGCTTATCGTCCCGAGTCGCTCCCTCACGCATATGAATGGAATCCGGCGCGATATTTCCGAGATAAAATGCTCTCAGGTCCAGCTGCTCAGGCAACTTATCAGCCAATCGATGGGCTACACTTAGATGCACCATAGGCAGAGGCATAGACAGATCTCCTTTTTCCATTGAAGGAATGGTTATATATTCAATCTCTCGTTAGCTCACCAAACCTGCCACTCTCTCGTCCTGCATACGCTCAAACAACTTCTCCAGATCCGTATGATATGCAGGCTGCTCCTTTACCAGCAAACGGATATATTCCGATCCACACTCGTAAAATACGAGGCGGTTAAATGGTGCTGTATCGCCATAATGATTAGGCTGCAATTCATACTTGGCTCGAATCAAATTCTCGATATACCTTGCTACTCCTTCATTCCACTCCAGCCAGCTCCAGTATTCCGCTTGCTCTTCTGTAAGAGATTGAAACAATGCGATACGTGCCGCCTGAATTTCCTGAAAATCCTCATTCTTTAAAGCAGATAGAAGAGATTCAATCCGCCAAGCAACAGTCTCATCTTCATACGGGAATTCATAATCGATTTCCCAGGTTACATGCTTCAACTGGGTCATTTTATGTTTAATGTGCAGACGGTTAACGATCCGCTCCTCATATTTCCCATATACCGAGCAATGAACATATTCATGGAACAAAAAAACTTTCTGCTCTAAATCTTTGAAAACAGAAGCCGTCACAATCGCGCACATGCGATTGTCCATATGGTGTACAGGCACCGCGGCGAGACATTCATCGGGAAAATACAGGTCGTCCGGTACAGTCTTGACCCATTCGTATTGCCCGGATTCAGATGAATAATCATAGATATATAACAACGACTCATGCACTACAACAACCGGATGATGTTCTGCAAAAAAAGGATGCAGGCTGACCAGCTCGATCTGAAGCTCATTTAACTCGTTGATTTGCTGCAAAAATGTATCCATGTCTAACCCTCTCTCTTTGCAAAATGATACCTTCATCATACTAAATCGGCATCCGTAAATCACTGAGAGAAAAATGATAATGTTGTGCGGAGAGATTAATAACGCCCTCCGCGTTTCTCATATAAATAAATGTCCAGAGCGTGAATCCCTCGCTTGGCAAGTTTGATAAATAAAAATAATGCGTAGGCACCCAAGCCATATAACAATAGATTAAATAGAACAACTGCGATAGAGATTAACGGACCAATACCAAACCCGTAACCAATGCCCGAATCAAACATCATATCCATTTTTCTTCCTCCTAGTTTTTGATATAACCCGCTTTGGACAGCATATATTTGGTAAATGGATTGATATCGGGAATTGGCTGAGTCAAGTCAAAGTACCTGAGCTCTAACCCTTCATCATCCATAACCGTCGGACTGCCCGTTATGCCACCGGCTTCATAGATCGCCGTCACATTGTAGACCTCATCTCCGTGCGGATAACGGTAATACATATCCTGACCTGAAAATACGGTGATCAGCTTGTACGCCTCCGCGCGCAGCCCGGCTTCTTCGTAGAGTTCACGCGCTGCAGCCTCTTCCAACGATTCACCCGGTTCAAGCGAACCGCCGATAGTGCCCCAATCGAGACTATCTGTTCGTTTCTGGAGCAGCAGGTGACCTTGTTCATTAAACACCAATACACATGAACCTGCCATAATTAAGGGACGTGTACCCACCAGTTTTCGTAAATCCGTGATGTACCCCATGTTAGCCTCCTGAGTCCAAATGTAGTTAAAACAGGGCCAGTTTACTTAGGAACCGGATTGTTTCAAAATACCTTGATCTACGGAATGTTGCACAATCCGTTGTGCATACTTCCACAACGTTGCAGATCCGTCCGCAATCTCTGCATTCCT
Organism: Paenibacillus amylolyticus; assembly: GCF_051136285.1. Classification (GTDB taxonomy): domain Bacteria; phylum Bacillota; class Bacilli; order Paenibacillales; family Paenibacillaceae; genus Paenibacillus; species Paenibacillus amylolyticus_F. The sequence goes on from NZ_CP194938.1 coordinate 1,971,662, forward strand.
GTTTAATACCTGATCACTCGTAATGTTATATTTTTGCCAAGTATCACCTTCATTCTGATGATTATGAATGATTGGCTGTAACCGATCCATGGATGAAGCAAACCTAGCTTCCGGTGTCTCCTTGGTCTCAAACTCCATCCACAGACTTAACAGTTCCTGAGCTTGGTCTTCAGGCAACATACCAAACAATCGATGAGCAGCCTTAAGCTCTCGTTCATATTTATCTGTATTTCCTTGGGTATCATATGCAAAGGTATCACCGGCATCAATTTCGACAAGGTCATGCACCAGTACCATCTTGATCACTTTAAGAATATCGATCTTCTTGTTGGAATGACCATGCAATATTAAAGCCATCATTGCTAAATGCCATGAGTGTTCTGCATCATTTTCCAATCGTTCACCATGGATAATTCTCGTTCTTCGTTCAATCGTTTTTAGTTTGTCAATTTCAATTAAAAATTGGATCTGCGACTCTAGTGTCTCATCCACGCTCTTACCCCCTTCAATTGCTGAAATGTATACATTATGAAATGCTGTACCAATACACCTGATAGTTAAAATCCAGAGATAAACCTGCACTTTGAGCTAAACGGATAGAGCCTGTGTTATCAGGAGTGCAATCCCAATAAGGACAGAGGCCTGCTTCGTTACATTCGCTCATATACGCTTGAGCCGCCAAGGCAGCATAATTTCGTTTACGGTGACCTTCCAACGTTTCAATATCAATGGCATGTGTGTTTCCCTCGACAAAAGCAGAAAGACATATGCTAACGATCTCTTCCTCACGAGTAACAACATAGCCCACACCATACTTCTGAAAAGCATCTACGTCTGTCCAGAAATGCTTTATTTTATCTGTGACAAATGAAAGGTTATGCAGTCTACGGTCATTCATTAGAGCTTCGTCTATTTTAAGTACCTGTGTTCCCTCGGCTGGTTGTGAAAAAACTCCTGAAGAAGCTGAGAGCTTGGCACTCTCTATTTTCTCTATTCTTTCGTCCAGTGACTTAGGCATGAATACATGCTGTGCATCATGGTGGAGTTCACTCGGGCCAGCCATATGCTCAAGCACCTCTCCCCAAGTATGATCAGCAACCCCAATCTCTACGTCAGAAATTTGTAATGTTGCCAATTCAGGATAGATATGATTCTCTATATACATTCGCAGTTCGCTTCGGAAAACTTTACTCTGTGCATTACCAATAAGCTGATAACCGGATTGCCCCTGAACCCATATGAGTGCTGCCTCAGGGTTAGCGGCATCGTCGACATAGACCCGTCCCGGATTCATGCCGGATGCTACCGCTTTGACCTCAATATTACGGTAGGCATCAGTTAAATGTTTTATTTTATGAAATTCAGATACATTTAGTTCAGTAATCATATAATCAGTCCTATTTTGCAAGATATGAATCTACCTTCTGCCTTGCTCTAATTTCATTTTCAAGATTTTCCACGTCCAGGCACCATACCAGATACCAGCGGCTGGGAACAAAACGAGTGCAGTCAGCAAGTTTACATAAAACTCACCATCTAGGGTTAAATTTTGTCCGCTCCATGACGTCATCACCAAGGTATACAGAAAAGCCAAAGGAAGACCCCAGCCGAGAACGCCGCGTACGAGAATATGATGCCTTTTTCCTTGCTTCAATTGTTTCTCCCATTTGATTCGTTGTGATTCTTTCATATGTCATGTTCTCCTTTAAGCTTGCATAGCTTGATGAATTTGTCTGAGCATATATTCGGCATAATCTCTTAGGCGTGCATGATCCATATTCACCGATTCACGTTCCCCGTTGTACTTAGCCAAACATTGCGAGACAAGTTCCTGATGTTCAGGTAATGCTTCTGACAGCGCCCGCTGACCTGCCTCTCGCTTGGAATAGATTACCGATTCCTGAATATACAACAGCACGCGCGACAAAGTTAAGACATTATAGACCGGATTGTCTCCGATTTCCTCCAGGGCTGAACTTGCATCGGATGCAATGGAGTGGATGACATGCTCGCGGTTCGCTGGCTGGAACAGTTCCTTGATCGGCTTGCCATACAGCACAATACCTCGATCATAGATAACCGCCATATGTGCAACAACATCCGGGTCTTCATCACCACCACAGAGATAAGCAGGATCATTTCTATACTTCTCCCGGTGGTAAGCAGAATAATGAAACTCAAAAGGCGTAGGGTATTGACCGCTTGTTACAGCTGACTCTACCACGATACTAATCTCAAACCCTTTCGCAAGATGCATTTCATCTTCTATTCGTATAAGTTGATCGGCGATTCTGCGATAAGTCTCAGAAGAGCGTTTCTCTCTACAAACAACTAAAATGTCGATATCACTCTGCTGCGGATGAAAACATCCCAAAGCCATAGAACCATGCAGATACACACCTGTTAACGCGTCGGTTAACTCTTCCTTTAATATATCAACGAGCCTGCTCAATACGGCCTTTTCATCCATAGTGACTTTCTCTCCTTCTGTCATCACTTCAACTGTCTATCTCCACAGTCATCTCCCGAACATAAACAGCCGTGCCTCTGATTCGGACATCTATTCCCTCTTGCTCCCGACGTATGCTCACCTGAACCTTGCCATCTCTATCAATCTCATGCCCCTGCTCCACTGTAAAATCAACCTCATGAATCTCTGGATTCACATACGTCAAATAATAGGCCCCCATCACCCCTGATGCGGTGCCTGTGACAGGGTCTTCCGTTGTGCCTGAATATGGCGAAGAGAAATGCCTTGCATGCATCAGGGCATCATCATCGCGAGTTTCGAAGCAGAATGGATGTAAGGATGACTTGGGATTTTCAGATAAAATGTCCGGGAACTGAGAAGAATCCGATTTCATTTTAACAAATGCATCTAAACGACGAATCGGAATTAATAACGTCCACGTACCTGTACTTCCATATACGATGGGCATGGTCATATCCAAATCATCCGTTGTCAGATGAATGGCCTTAGCCAGTTTCTCTACATCGCCTTGAAAGGGAACAAAACGTGGCTGATCCTGCTTCATCTCCATCAACCATGTGTCACCTTGTTGCTCAAACTGAATTGGTAATATACCTACGTTCGTTTCAATCGTGATGGAATCTTTTCCTTGTAGTAAGTCATGTGTCTTAAGCCCATACATCGCCGCCATAGTCGCATGACCACACAGATTAATCTCGTGGCCCGGAGTGAAATAACGCAATCGAACATCGGCCGTTTCAGACTTCAATACAAATACCGTCTCATTAAAACCAACAGCATGAGCAATCTGCTGCATTGCAGTTTCACTCAGAAGATCTGCATCAAAAACAACGCCAGCCGGGTTGCCCTTGCCTGGAATGCTTGAAAAAGCTTCATAGTGGTACACTTGGATAGCACGCATCTACTCTTCATCCTCTCACAACGCAGGAATTGCCCCGCCGTATAATTCAAGTGATTCATTTTCAACAACAACCGCCCCACCATCCGGGCACGCATATACTTTGGTTTGATGATTTTGAGCGTATTCTCTGAATGATTGCATCATTTCTTCCGAACGATCCAGGTGAGGTGCAAACTCGAAATCTACAAGGGCAAGGGCTTGTAAATCGGTCAAACCGATCGAATTCTCGTCTGCATCCTCACCGTATCCAGCTATTCGAATCGTAGGTGTCATCAGAATACTGCCCGCGCTAACCCCAATCAAAGTCCCACCGTCACTGACATAGGAACGTAGCTGTTCAAACATATTTCGTTGCTGTAGCAAACTTAGAAAATAAAACGTATTCCCGCCAGATAAATGAATCGCATCACTTCGGAAAAGAGAGTCCAGCATGCTTTCCTCATACTCGGTATCGAGATCATAATACTGCACATCTTCAATCCCAAACTGGCGATAAAAACGCCGAGTGTGCTCGACATAAATTCGCTGCGGGTCGGAACAGGAAGGGATGTAACCGATTGAAGGCTTTTGTTGCTGGAACAAGCTTCGAATTCCCTCATTCAGTTCATCATTGGGCTCAAAATACAGATCGCTAAGCAAAACCAGTTTACGCCTGACCATTAGATTCTCCCCCTCTATTATTAAGGCGTGTCTTAGCTTGTTACTACCGAATTACGTGCATTTCCTACTTCTTAAACTCTCTGTCCAAAATGGAGAAAAAACACTGGTCCGTCCACTTATTCTGCCACCATAATTCTTCCTTGAAAATGGCTTCTCTTGTCATGCCTACATGCTGCATTAAAGCAGCTGACCTTATATTCTCGGCATTACACATGCCTACGACCTTATGTGCCTTTAATTCGTCAAAAGCGAATTGCAGCAATAACCGGGTCGCCTCGCTTCCGTACCCTTTGCCTGAATATTCAGGCAAAACCGCGAAACCAAGTTCCCAGCTTTTACGAAAATCAACGTAACTCCACATTTGAACGATACCCACTGGTGTATCACTGACATCATTCAAGCGACGGATAACAAAATCATACGCATACGGTGTCTCGCCCTCAACGGGGAAGTGACTCCGGTACTTCTCCTTCACATCCTCTTCCTTCGTTTCCACACTCTCCTCATAAGTCCACAAGCTTGCATCACATTCCAGTTTGCATATAAAATCCATATCCTGCTCGGTTATGGTCGTAATTTTAATCTCTTGTCCGATGATTTCCATGATCGTTTATAAAAGTTAAACTAAACTAGTTCTCCTTTTATATCTCCTCTCTAAAAATAATGATATGCAAGTATAATCAAAAGCTATTAATAGCGTTGCATATTGGAGCTATTGCAATTGCCCATTAATATATCTACGATGGTTGCTTGAAGCATCTTGTATCCACAAATCCAGTTCAACCCGGCTTACATAAAACTGATCTTGAATTTTGATAAAGGGAAACATTTTCCCCTCAAAGTGGTGAAAAGCATTCAAACTGCTCTGCTCGGTCTTAATAATGCTCATTACCTGATCTTCGTTCATGCCCAAATATGTGGCCGTCTCTTTCAATGTCAACAAAACCTTGTCAGACAAGAGCGCCTGCTGTTCCGCTATCTGATTCAGTGTTCCACTACTTTGATCTTTGTCCTGATTCAAGAGCAGTACAGAGCCGATAATAAATGAGATCCCCAAAATAAAACTGGCTAATAGTATCGAAAATGAAAGGGAAATGGTCTTCATGTGAACCCCCTATTGATTCAGAATGTACCGTTCGATTTCGAAAGATCAGTCACTAACGATAAACAGCCTATTTCCTATGTAATGTGTAATAAAAAAGACCGTCCTTCAATTCGTCCGACTTCACAAAATTTAATTTTTCCAGGAGTCGCTGTGATTGAATATTTTCCTGCTCCACAGTTGCTTCAATCCAATCCAATTTCATGACGTTCCATCCCATCCGGATCAAGGTCTTTAATGCTTGTTGCATCAGCCCCTTCCCCCAATAAGAAGGGGCTAGATCGAACCCGATCTCTGCGCTGGATGGTACGCCGTTCGGATTCCAACAGTGAAAACCTGCTGTGCCGATCAATTGATGGGCCAAAGTCAACTCTCTCATATGCAGTCTTTGTGTCTGCATCGGCTGAAACAGCATCATCAAACATGTCTCCTTCTCAAGCTAAACATCGCGGACTGTGTAGTACCCTGCTTCTCCCAGAAAATCATCTCTGGTTAGGTCATGCTCACCTAACAGCACTCTGTAATTCGTAATCGTACCATCATGTGACACGATGAACGTATGGCCCGTCTGTTTCCTGCACCATGCCAGAAATTGCTCTGCTAATCGTGTGAACTGTTGTGTATTCATTTGATTTATGCTTTCTTCCCAAGCTTCTACTCCAACATCTATGCATTGCTTATCTGGATATAATACGCTGAGTTCTGCCCTTGAATAGATTTGGTCACAGCCTAAAGGAGTAAACTTCGGATCTTGAGGAAACATTCTTGGACCAACCAAGGGGCTGATTACCGCACTACCACGCTCTCTCGGCGTTAATAATGCTGCCGTTTCAAGGGTGCGTTTCGTTGGACTTACCACAATAGTATCGTGAGGAATTATGTTGATGTTTTTACGTAAGGCTACGATTTGTTTCTTTCCCTGTTCAGTTAGCCCCGGGTGTAATCGGTTAAGCTCCTTCGGATAATTCAACAAATGCTCCGCGTGACCATGACGAATAAATGTAATATCCACTCGCTACCCCTCTATTTCTGGATGAAGTGTCTGATGCCACTCGCCTCACGAAGATTAACAAGTTCTTTTCGCAAAAAAACAGGATAAATCTCCATCTGCTCTGTCTCTTGGATCGGAAACCAGCGAAACGTTAATTCGCCATCGCGCTCCAAACCATTAAACTGTGGTTCATTATAAAAGGAACGCCCTTCGGACAAAGAGATCACATAATAGAATCCCATCTCATGCATATCCTTGCCATCGTACTCATAAAAGTCTTCGCAAACAAATGCCAGCCTCTCTACCTGGATAGACACGCCAAGCTCCTCCATCATCTCGCGTCGAATCGCATCCTCTGTTGATTCATTCATCTCCACCCGCCCGCCAGGCAAGTTCCAGAAATCATCCTGCTTCGCCTGATGTAAAAGAACTCTGTCCGCATCCATCACGATACCGGCAACACGAAAGTTAAACCGGCTGTTGTCTTGCATATACGATATATTTCTGTTCAACGCATCAGTCATCTAGCCGCCCATCCCTCAACCAATCCATTCTGGAATCCGCTCACAAACGACGGAATAAACAACACGACTAGTAGAAGGAGGCTTGCGAACCCCCACCTGATGAATGATTTACGTTTACTAATCCCACCCAGGACGAACAACATTACCAGTACAACAATCAAACCTATCTCTACAACTTCCATCATCTTATATAACCTCCGTTATGTATCATTCTTAGTTGCCCATAGTTCTACCAATTACTCATAAAATTTGCCCATGTACATGATCTGTGCACAGCGCTTCCAGGAGTTATCAGGTTTCTCATAATGCGTTAATCCGTTAACGGATTCCTGGCTCCAATCTGCCGCAGCTTCCAAAAATGACTCTATCGAATCATGCTGCCATTCATCGGGACAGGCTTGCCGATCCTTGCTCAACGCACTCAGAAAAACAATAAAACTCTCTTCATCCTGCACCTCATTCACAAGCTCAAATAACGTCTTCTGCACCAGGTTCTATACCTTCTTTCATGTTGTACTTGTTAATCGATGTCCGCAATGATCCACTTTGCAGCATCACCATCCGCTTTCTTTTTCCAAAATACCATGATGGGGCTGTCCTCGATGTCCCCTTCTTTCAATTCCGTAATGATTACAACACCTTGATAGAGCTTTTTTTGTTCGGTAATCATAATGTCACCCATGGAGGTAATTTTGCGGACTGTATGATTCGGCATGACTGAGATTGGAGATTCCGGGGCAAACAGGCTCATATATCCCTTTTCATCTTGTTCATATAAATAACGCATACGTGCATTCATTAGTTTGACAATTTCCAGCTCATCACCAGAATACTTTCTCTCATCCACATATTCAGGCGGGACAACTTCATCTTGTGGCAAAGAGACTGCTGGTTCATCTTCATCCACAGATGATTCATCATTCGTACTTACCGGGATACCTGGTTTCTGTGCGTCCTCAGGTTCTGTTTTACTCTGACAAGCCGTTACAAGCAACATCATAACACCAAGAATCAAGGCTAACTTACGGATCATTCCACTTCACTCCCCCAGTTCGTTTTCAACCCATGACTTCCTGTCGCTGTCAAATTTTCTCCCAGGTACATCATAACCCATAATGTGGGATTTGCGAATGCAATGGAAACTAGTCTACTTCCAGAATACATTCCCCCTGACACAAAAAAACACGCTGCCTGCATGGATATCCATGCTATATGCAAGCGCGCTAACTCAATTATTTATTTACAAACCTATTCAATATCCCTGTACCCCTAACTTGAAGCTCCTTCCCATCCTCATCTTTCAAAAGATATTGGTAAGTTGATAAAATGCCCAACTTTCGTGAATGTCCATTAACAAACTGAAGCTTCTTCTCACCATCAGAAGTCTGCTCGGTAAACCTTCTACCATCAATCACATCATATGAAACATGAATTCCATACTCACTTTCAAGCCATGCCTCAAAATCTTTTTCATTTGGATTCGTTAGTGCCAAAATTCCAACCACCAGAGCCATCACAGCAACGCCAATCTGTAATCTTCTGCTTCTAGTTCTAGTTTTCCTATGCTGAATTACCATCTTAGCTGACCTCATTTCGTAAACCTTCACATCGTGTTAAAACTCAATACCTTTTTCCTATCTGTTAAGCAGCCCTTCATCAAACCATACATCCTCGTAATCCTCGGCAATCAAGAACCTCCATCCCGGAGCAAGTCCGAGATATCGATTAATCTTCTCATTCCACTCATCGATATGTGCAACATGTAGCGGTACAAAGAAATCATCGGCTGCCGAATATTCCTCGGCCCAAATGTACCAACCTGTGGTATCGCCTTCTGGCTGGATTCGCATCCCATGGATGGGTTCACGCTTCTCCTTCACGTTCCAGGCAATCCCCACCTTCATATGGGGTTCACTCGGGACGTAATCTGCATTGTATTTTTCACACAGCTGCTTCTGTACGTGTATAGCGCTCTCCTGCTTCACCATATCCCTCCTTCTTTGGCATCAGATACCGTAATAGGCTTTGTATCCTGATAACCATTGATCTTTGGAAAACTCCACAAAATCATATGGCTCGCACTGTCTAAGATATAGCAACTGTTCATTCGCTTGTTCGCCGCCCTTTTTGGCCAGATACACTGTTGTCTCTTCAAATCCTGCACCACAAAGTAGCTGCACATCAATATAACTGCCTGCGTCCTGATTTTTTCGCTTGGCCTGCCAGATCAGCTCTGTGTCCTCTACGCTACCGATAGCAAACAACATGATGCACAGTAGTTTGAGAACTTCATGATCCTCTGCTTCCCGATTTTCCATTTCTTGATGCACCAACTTACGAATCGATTCCCGATGTTTCTTGTCAGGCTCCAGTCCGTATATTTGCAAAAGCTCATCTTCATTCATCTCTGTCCACCTTGCTTACTTTAGAATGTCGTTTAACTCTTCCGCCTTTTTCCTGCTATCTATTCTAGCATAAAAATAAAATGCAATAACGTGTAGCACAATAGATAGTAGCCACATTCCAGGGAACCAAGGTGCGATCCATTCAAACATTTCTCTGGAAAACAACCAAATGATGAGCATGCCTCCGGCAATGTTACATGTAGAAGAGATAACGATATTCCATATGGGCTTTAATGTAAAATGGCTCCAGAGTGCCCTGTACATCACCCCGAACAACACCGCTGTAATGAGCGAAATACCTGCCACATTCCACAGAAACGACATTTGAATCGATTGGTCGCGGTAGAACAACGTCAGCAGTAGAGTCACCCAGAGTGTTTTGACTGTAAATACTTGAAAAAATGATTGTTTAAGCTGTTGTATCATGATAGTTTCCTCCTAAAGTTTTGGATATAAAACCGACTGACGGAGTAGCTGGAGCCATCGGTCAGGTTAACCTGAATTCTGGCATGTTCCACAGCTGAAAAGTTGCTGATATATGTGGTGTTAATCATCGTCTGATTGTTGATTCGTACGAACGAAGTATCTCGAAATTCTTTTTCTACATATTTCAGACGTTGGTTCAGCAAGTACCTCTCTCCTGTAATAACCCGTACCCCGCACATGCGATCTTCCGATTCAATGGCAATGACGCTGCTAAGTCTAATCTTCACCTGACGATTGTTTTTCGCCTGAATCACGACCAGTTCTGTCTCGGATTGACCAATCGCTTCCCGAATACGAGCCCACTTTGGTCGATCTGCTGGGTGAGTAATCACTTTTGCCTCGTTAGGCTGCATCTCCTGATTTTCTTCAAATATGACTTTCACATGCTGTCCTCCTCTCACCACTCATATTACATATCCGCTAGCACACTTCCCACGATATTGCGTTTTGTTGCATGAACCTGCTGTTATGTTGCATTTAAAAACAAAAAAACTACTCTTCAGAGTAGTTTTACGACCTTTAGCTCGTTTTTTTATGCCTCTCCCTTAACCTCTAAAACCAAGTCTTGATGCTGCCGAACCCACTCATTCATCGTTCGCCACGTTTCTCCGGATTTACTTAATTTGAACAACTCGGCCAATTCGTTCATAGGCATCATTAGGGAATTCATAGCTCCATCGAGTCTTATATTCCTCTAGCCCTAAGTCCCTCATCTTACTGAATTCCCGGTAAAATAATTTCGTTAGCTTAACCAGAGTTAATTCCTCTGACATCAGCAAAGTCCCTTCTGTGACCACCTGTGAGCTAAAATTGTCATGCATCTCGTACACCATAAACTGAATTTGAACTTGATTTATTTTTTTGATTCTGAATCGATACTCCCCTGGCTCCGTCTGCATCACCATGACAACTTCTTCCGAACCTTTATGTAAAACAAAGAACCCCACAGGCACATCCTGATGTAAAATAATAATCGGATCTTTGTCAGAATTCATCATAGCCTCATCGATCACATCAACAGGCAATGCCGTAAAGTGAACTTGTTCATTTTTAGCGTAAACCGGGTTAATTCCTGATGATATCGTTCTTCATAATGCACCAAACGAATGCCTTTTCCATGCGATTCTTCTCTCCCTTATCAGCAGGGCATTTGCTTATGCCCTTTTGCCTCTTTCCGCACAAACAAAGAAACAACAAGCGCAACGGAACTTACAAGTGGTAACCACGCCATCCAACCCATAATAATGAGTACAGGTGCCAGAGTCAGAATGACTCCGAAAAACACCATCAGCCGTAACTTATTCTTTATGCCTTTCATCGTCCAGATCAGACCTGTGCAAGAGAGGAGACGATCAATAAAGCAATGTAGTATCCATCCATCCTCCTTTTCCCCCTTTGAAAATAAATAAGCGTTTGGATAAACAGTAAACTCCGTTTATGACATCCGTTATCCGATCAAATAATCGACCACCGGGTACGAGATCACATTGCGATCCCGATATGTGGAGGATATGGCCTCGGGATGTGTGCTAAGAATGCCGTTCTGCAGCATCACGGGTCTGAATCCACGCTCCATGGCACCATTGTATGTGAACAGGACACATTCTTCTGCGGCAAAACCGGATACGATAAGCAGCTCAACGCCCTGATTTCTAAGCGTCTGCTCCAGATTGGTCTGCCAGAATGCATTGGAACTCTCTTTGGTGATTGTGATATCCTCGCCATCCACATCAATCTCGGGAATGACCTGATACTGTTCGGGTTCTGCTCCTTCCATGCCTTCCACATCTTGAATATGCACGACCACATGATCATTGGAGCGGAGCACATTCGCTACATGATTAATATATTCACAGGCATGGTCTATGGCCTTCTGATCCATCTTTTGACGCACGATGCTCTCTTGCATATCGATAATTAATAATCCTGTTTTCATCCGATCGCTCCTTCAACTTTTTAACGATTTGCCTCGTTGTTCTTTCTCTCCTGATCAGGCTAATCATCTCGAAATAACTCATGAAGCATTCGATCCCTATTTTCCAGGAAACTGCGAGTGATCTGATAGTGATCTGTATCCTCATACGTAATCTCTTGAATACATCCATCATCAAAACTTAAAATCTCCGCCCCTGGATATCCAAGCAGAATCGGCGAATGTGTAGCAATGATAAATTGCGAATTATTGGACAAATCATGGAGAATTCTAAGCAACGAGAGCTGCCGGGCTGGAGACAAGGCAGCCTCTGGCTCATCCAGCAGATAAATGCCCTTCGAACTAAAACGGTTGATGAATAAGTTAAGAAAAGATTCCCCATGGGATTGCTCATGCAGTGAACGTCCGCCATAATATCGAAGCGATTCCGGCATCTCATCGACATGGGATGCAAACTGGTAAAATGATTCAGATCGCAAGAAGAAGCCATTAGTTATCTTGGGTAGCCAGGCTAGTTTCAGGTAGTCTCCGAGTGAAGATTCTGATGCATGTGTCTCAAATACATTATTTCGTCCGCCCCCGGCGGTATTAAATCCACATTGATGAGCGATGCCTTCCAGCAGCGTAGATTTCCCTGATCCATTTTCACCAACGAAAAACGTAATGTTGTTCTTGAACGAGAGCCGATCCAAGGATTGAATCGATGGAATACTAAAGGGATATTGACCGGGTTGTTCAATCTTGTCCGACATCAATTCAACACTTCGAAGATACATGCTTCACCTCCTGTATTAGATTGATTCACGTTAACTACTCTATCCATCGTACCCTATAACCCAATCATTTGGAAACCGCTCCACACAAAAAAAGAGCGAGCCCATTGGCTCACTCCTTGCTTTGCTCATCCGTTTAGCTGACCACGTTTTTACGGAATAAGGCACCGCGGTTGGGAGCTACACAAGATGTTCGCGATCTTCAGGCAGATTAATATACGAACCTGCGCTGTGCCCAGTAACTGAACACAAAGATTGAGATTTCAGTCAGGATCTTGGCTGCCAGCAGCGGGATAATCAATTTCTCATTATAAAAATATAACAATCCGTAGTTTAGCAGTAGCACTAGCAGCATTAGCGTGAAATACTTCAGTAACGATTGCCGAACCTTGGAGCTTCGGCCTGCGGAGAAAACATATTTGCGATTCACGCTGTAGTTGAACATGGAGCTGCAGAGCCTTGCTGCAGCCACAGATAGAAACAAATGATGAGTGAAATACTGCATGATGAATAATAATCCAAAATCAATCAAGGCAGATAACAGAGAAGAAGTACTGAACATCAGAATCGGCATGTAAATACGGAATGAGTCTGCCAGAGGGCGAAAATGAGATGACTCATTATGATCCAGATAAACGGTATCAATAAATTGCTCTGTAATTTCATATCGTTCCTTATGCGCTGTAAGCAGCATGTTCATCTCATACTCAAATCGTTCCCCCGGAATCTGGCACAGCCAGTCCAGCATGGCATATGGGAATCCCCGAAGTCCCGTCTGTGTATCGTGTACCTTGCTACCTGTTGTTAGCGAAAATACGGCACGAGTAACGGCATTGCCCAAACGGCTGCGAGCTGGCACCTTGCCTGTAAATCGACGGCTCCCCAGCACGATTCCAAGGCTGGTCTGCGTAAGTAGCGTCTCAACAATCCTGCGAATATCATGGGGCAGATGTTGCCCGTCACTGTCTGCACACACGACCCCAGCCTGTGGGCCATGCTCTTTAATATGCTGAAAACCCGTTTTCAGTGCCCGCCCTTTGCCCTGGTTAACTTCATGAGTCAGTACTATACAACCGTATGCCTCTGCTGTATCAAATATACCGCGATATCCAGGCCCGCTGCCATCATCCACGATGATAATAGGGCCAAGCTTGAACGTCTGCAACTGCATCACAAGGTTCAACAAACGAACGTCAGGTTCATAGGATGGAATGAGGATCGTCATATTATTTCCCCTCCGTCAAATACAGAATGTCACTTACACCACGCTCCTGATTTCGTCCCAGCGGATTGTTCACCACTCTACCCATAAAATACATGGTTGATGAACCTCCACCGTCAAGGTTATACGCCTCGGTTGCACCCAGCTCTTTCAGCGTCTGGGCAAGCTCGGACAGCGTCATGCCCCGGCTGTCATCCTGTCTTCCATCAACTACAACAAACACATAATGGTTCGGGGCAATCATACCGATAGCTGTTCGGGGGTTAGCATCCTGAATGGAGCGGTTGCCAAAGTTATTGTCGATTTTCACACTGCTGAAATCACTGGTAATGTCACCGTTCTGCACCAGAATCGGCCCAAAAGATAACGTATTGGTTACCCCTTCTGCCAGCAGTTTAACAGAAGAAATTTCATTTTCGTTATAGGTTTGCATCGTCCCGTCATTGAACAGTGCTAACGCATCCCTTGTCGGGCTGTCCCGATACAACACTCCATTACGGATAATGACACCATCATCACGGAATCCGTAGTAGTCACCGTTTACCGCGAAGATCGCGTTGTTTGTCTCGGCAATCTCCGATGTGTCCTCCGTGATATTGGTGCCAAAGCTATTGTCCGCCAGCGCACTTCGTAAGCTTCTTGCGTCCTTAGCCTCTACATCAGCGACATAATACGTAATCTGATCCGAGCCGGAGCCTGTCTGCACCTTCTTAATCTGGATCTTCAGATTATCACTGGTATAATTCCAGTCATCTGACGTTGCATTCACATCGGTTGAAGGCTGTGTAGACGTTGTTGTATCTGAAGATTTTATATTCGTAGTTGTACTTGCAACTGCTGTGTTCCCGTCAGCAACAACGACCTGTACATGCTGGATCAGATATCGATCAGCCAGACTGTAAAGGATACCGCCAATCACCAATACTACAATGATCGTTATCGTGAGCCACTTGCGTTTTTTTCGCGAAACTGGATGTATATGTTGATCTTTCCGAGTTAGTTTTTCAAATAGCTTTACCATGTAACGTTCACCTCTTCATTTAAGTGTTAATGCCATATTAGGCCGGATAACTTAAATGAATCTGAAAGAGTGAGGTAAGATTGCAATAAAACACATATGAAAAAGCCCTCCGTTTCCTAATAAAGGAATTCAGAAGACCTCAGCTTTATTCAATCCATTACGTTACATAAATAATGCATCATAGGCCGGACACGGTCGCTTTTCCAAAAAGTCTGTCAATGCAGCCGGTTGCTTCACATAGATATCCTTTAGCGATGTTCCGTTATAGATGTTTCCTATCACCACCGGATGGCACAGCTCACAGATCAGGATGTCTCCATTGCCGTGCAAGTGTAATTGTTTGGTACCATCTACACAGTTCGAGAAGTACACCCCCGGCTGTTCACGCAGATTCAATCGTTCGGCAAACCGATCCATACATGTAAAATAGAGTGTCGTATCCGGCTTTTTATGTTCGATTAATGCTGTGACCGATTGAACCAGCGACTCCTTGGAGACAATCTGGCTCCAGTCGGTATGTGGCATCATGATGCTGTTCTGGATCTCATGAATGCGTACACCCAAGTCATAGACTTTATCGCTGATCGCCTGCATATCGTCCTGATTGCCTTTAAACAGCAAGGTTTCGAGAACAGTTTCCAACCCTAGTTCCGTGCATAGGCGGATGTTTTGCTCCAGTCTCTCATACATGCGTGGATGCACACGGTAGTAGGCAGCGTACGACTCTGCATCCGTATAATTGAAAGAAATATGGATGTTGGACAAACCTGCATCTCGTAACGCAAGGATTCTGTCCTCCGTCAGAAGGCTGGCATTCGTATTGAGTTGTGTATCGATACCATGTGCCGTACAGTACGTTACAATCTCCAAACAATCCTGATATTTCAGCGTCACCTCGCCGCCTGACAGGCGTACCCGCTTGAGATGTGGAAGCTCACGAATAATTCGGATAACCTCTGCGCTGTTAATACACTCGCCATCATCTCGATTGTAGGCGCAGCAGTAATCGCATTTATAATTGCAATTCGAAGTCACCCCTACCTCCAACCCCTCAAGCTCATAGACGCCGGGAGTCTCCAGTTCAAGTGCTTTGTATTTGTTTCTAATCGTCATATGCCCTCCCCTAATATCTTTTCAGCATTTCAGATCCACGTCCTGATAACCTGAAAATTATAGCGAAAGATATTCCGCAGGGGCTATGACATTATGTACGTTTAGGGAGGATTGCACAGAAAAACATAAAAAAGTAATCTCACTGGTGAAACTTGCTCCGTGCTCCCTCGATTATTTATTCAAAATCAGGATCATAGGCATATTCAAACGTTGCCAGCATTATAAAACGAACGTACCCTCTATCATCAAAATTCATAGCTATCGTGTTAATATCTTTATAAATTTTTCTCGTTTCTTCATAATTAAATGAAGATTTGACATGATATTCTCCATGTTTATTTTTATGCATGAGATAGGTAATACTTCCCACCCGTCCTTCACCTGATGGATCCATCATGCCCCCCTGCCATATTGCTCAATAACCTTATGTACTTTACTACCTAAACCTATTCCACTAGGTGTCTTATAAGTATTAAACCAGTCAGACCAACTATCTCTACTAATCATTATGGCGTCCACAATACCTTCCTTATAGTGGATTGTCATATCAGTATAATCATAGAACTCAGAATGCGCGTAATAGTTAGTTGCATAACCCAACTGCTTCTCAACCTCATCACGTGTAGATCCAAGTTTAATAGAGATCCCCTTTGATTTAGACTGTAATTGGAACTCATCCTCAGTAAAATGATCAGATACAGCGCTTTGAGTTGAGGCAGCTTTTAATCATTACCTGAGAGTATTAATAAAAATATAAATGAAACAAAGCATAACATTCGTTTATTCAAAATCTTCCCACCTTTCTGCAATTCATCCATTTGGCTTGAATGCGCTATAGTACACTTTTTTTCAAATCCAAACTGAATGATAGTTTTGATAACGATGCTCCTCTGAGCCTTTAATATCAAGGCCACAGCCTATTCTTTTGCCAATGTCCTTCCTGCCACTTATATTGAACACGTATATGTTTCCGCTCGGTATCCCCCTGCCAAAACTCTACTTCCTGTGCATGTACAGCATATAACCGCCAATGAGGTGCAGCGAAATCAGGGTTCTCCTGAAGTCGTTTCTTCTGAACTTCAATGGAAACATTCAACTCTTCCTCACTATCCAATAGCTGACTTTGGCGCTCCGTCATGGCTACTGCTTTGGCTCCAGGTTTGCGTTTCCGGAAGTCCATTGCCCCTGCTGCATCTCCCTCATCTTGAGCAATCCCCCTGATTCGAATCTGTCTTCCTAAAGAAGGCCAGTACAAGGTAAGTGCCACCCGTGGATTATCCTTCAGCTGCTGGCCTTTTCGACTGTCCAAGCTGGATGCAAAATAGAAGGTATCCTGAATCATGTTTTTTAAAATTAACACCCTCGCATCTGGATAACCATGTTGATCTACGGTAGAGAGCGTCATAGCATGGGGCTCTTTTACATTATTTTCGATAGCCAGTCTTAACCAATCCAGAAATAACTCTCCCGGCTGATCCGGTAGTTGTTCCATATTCCAAATTGGGAATGGTCCAGATAAAGATTTTAAATGATGCAACAGGTCTTCTGGTTTACCGCTCATCTGCCTGCCTCCTTCCTTCTTGAGTTTTGTATCGAGACACCGATAGCAACATGCAGAAGCTTATCTGCTTTACGGTCTCAAATGCAGAATTCTATTGGTGTCTACTATACTCCAGCCATTCTTCGTTTTCTCAACCGTATGAATGCTCGTGTTGTCGATGGGATAGAAGCTTGACGTATTGCTCCACTCTCTACTCGCCAGCACATAATACAGAATATTAATCACACCTCCGTGGGTAACGAGAAGAACATTGGATTTTATCTGCTTCGCCTCAATTTGCGTACATAGATTTTCGAACGTGTTTCTTATTCTAGTATAAAAATGAATCGGACTTTCTCCGCCCGGAAAAGCAGTACCCATCTGGAGCGTATTAAAATAAACTCCAGGATACTTTTCATCTGCTTCCGCATGGAGCATACCCGCCAATTCACCATTGTTCATCTCACGCCAGTCGGATGTATAGATGCCTTGAATACCTAATGACTCTTCAATCGCTCTGCTTGTCTGCACCGCACGGGGTAGATCACTGCTTATCATCGTTTGAATATCATACTGCTCTGCATGCTCATGCAGATACGTTCCTAGTGCTCTCGACTGAATAACACCGGCTTCGGTAAGTCCCCTTTGGCTCCAACCGCCCCGATAACCTTCTTCATCTGCACCATGCCGAACCAGAAAAATCTTCATTGTGTACCGTCACCTTTCGCTGTCTCATCATTTAACGAACAAACGTATTCTGCACCCGTTCAGATTTCCTAAAATACGGAATCCAAATCGCACAAGCAATGACAGAACGTGCAATGTCCCGAATTGAGCTTCCATCTTCGAGTTCTCTTGCCATCGGAATCTGATAGAGCAGCAAATAATCCACAACTCCAACGGTGAGGCTAAGACTGTAAAAAATAATCATCAGACGTGGAAGCCTTGCTTTTTTTCGATAGAAAGCAAGCATGACGTACACCGTAAATACCAGAAACAATATGTTAAACACAGCTTCAAAAATAA
This sequence comes from Paenibacillus amylolyticus, assembly GCF_051136285.1. Classification (GTDB taxonomy): domain Bacteria; phylum Bacillota; class Bacilli; order Paenibacillales; family Paenibacillaceae; genus Paenibacillus; species Paenibacillus amylolyticus_F. The sequence continues at coordinate 1,989,850 of NZ_CP194938.1, forward strand.
TTACCGGAGCCCAAAGCGGGTGATAATAACCTGAATCCTTCGCAGTTAGAATCTCCCATGTCTCTGCGTTTAAGATAGGTAAAATAGACTGATTGATCTGTACCAGGAGCATAATTACTGTGAACCACAACCCAATCTGGATAAGGATCAGCCATCCTCCGAGCCCAGACACACCAAGTGGGCGGTGTTCTCTCATTGATTCTTGAAATGATTCTTGCAGAGGTTCTTGTTGCACTTCTAACACTTCCTTTTCCTTTTCTCATGCTGTTCATAAGCCATTATAGATTTCTTATAAAAATTTACACATCTCCCTTATTGTACTACAGGAGAGAAAAGAGGCATACCCAATTTTTCCCATCCTCCCTTTTTCGGAATCGTTATACTTTCACCATGTTCCGTCCAGTCTGTACATGTCATAATTCAACATATCAACAGCAGTCGAAGATGCTGCTTTACGCTTGCTATAATAATGAAGGAGGATTTAAGCCATGCCTGATCCAAAATTAACGTTACTGCCTTTTACCGACATCTCCAGTTACACCGAAGGTTTCGATATCGTCTCCGTACAGTGGGGACACGACGGCCTTGCATATATACTACTCATCAACAAAGTACCTGAACGAAAACAAGGCATGTTTGTGCAAACCAAACTCAACGAAAGTTATACGTACAAAGTGCTGATCGTATCGGATCAACATGTGGAGGAAGTTGTCATCTGGGGACAACAATATCACTATCATTACGTACAGCCTCTGCAAGAACATTTACTGCTGGTGGGAGCGCGCTGCACCTATTACGGGAAGGATCAATTTGATCTGAATGCCAAAGTGTGTGATAGGGAAGGCACAACGATTCGTGAATTTTTGCTAGGAGACGGGATTCAGAGTGTACAGGTGACAGAGCGTGGAACGATCTGGACCAGTTACTTCGATGAAGGTATTTTTGGCAACTATGGCTGGGATCAGCCCGTTGGAGAGAGTGGCTTGCTAGCCTGGGACGAATACGGGAATGTCCTCTATAAAAATAACAGCGCAGACATTGCCGACTGTTACGCACTCAATGTGGTGAACGAAAAGGAAATCTGGTTCTACTATTATACTGACTTTAAACTCGGCTGTATCACGGGTGGGGTCGAATTGAAGTCTACCCAAGTAACCTTCCTGAATCCGAATATATCAGGTTCCTCCGGTTTCTGTACAGATGGATATCATTTCCTATTTGATGCCGGGTACGGGAAGCATGGAACATTTATTTTCAAGAAAATGCAGAAGCCTGGTAGCCTTTCCAAGGGAACGAAGTTCACATTGTTGAACGAAAAAAAACGCCCCTTCCAACAGGCACGACAGGATTTCCGCCAGGATCACCTGCTGCTGAGTGAGGGGAACTTGCTGTATCAAGTAACGATGGAAGAGCTGTTATCTGTTATAGAGTAGCTTCCAATGAGCTGAGGAATGAGGAAAACGATTAGAAAAAAGCTTAAGATCATGCTTTAAAAGACAATCCCTCTTTTGGTTTCCGTTCCGCCTCACACTTGGGGCAAGTCGAACAATCACTCTTTTTAACAAAAGCATGCCCCTTCTCACATGTTCGTCGTGTTCCTTTATTGGTTGTCATTTGGACTTTCCTCCTCTGTAACCTCTATATCCATGAACCGTTTTAATTTGGGGAGAGTTTTCTCCAAAAACCTTTCTTTATTCCTAATCTGGATATATAGCACCATGCCATCTGGATCTTCCGGTTCAAAACCATGTTCTTCGGTATAGGACAGATAACTATTGAACTGCTCGGGCGCAGTGCCTTTACTAACGATAGCACAACTAAACCAGAAATCCGTTAATTCTAGAGCATTAATGATCTCTTCTTTTGTCTGTAATGCATACCATATTACATTCTTCAAATGCTGAGGTATATCGACATGCTTCAGCCACAACTTATTTTGAAATTTCACTCGTGGATAGATGAAGTTCTGTACAGCTTCTGGATACTCTTTCAATTCATGAAAGTCGTGAACATATTCATATAACAACTCCTCAATTTCATGTATTAATCCAGCATCCATGTCGTTCAGTTCCTGCTTGCGAAACTCTTCTATCCATTGTTCATTGGTTAGATTCGCTTCTTTATTGTAGGATTTACGCTTTAATACATCGGCTACTCTTGCTGTCGTTTCGTAATCGGGGCCCCATAATAAACCCGCATGGAAATATTCTACATTCATTTTCGAAATCATTGCTTTATACGGCTCTTTTGTTTCGCCATACTCTATAAAATGAAATAATATCTCTTCATCGTCTTCCTTGAAGGCTAAGATGAGTTCAGCTATTTCGGCGTTCGGCCCGTAGCCTAATTCATAGCCGATCTCCAGTCTCATGGGGTTCGATTTTAGAAATAGTTTCAATGTTGCACATCCTTCTTTATCCATTGACATATGGGCTTTCCCCCGCAGGGATTGTATAATACCTTTGATAAACAAGTGTACTAGAATGAAATTTAATTTTCAGGAGTGTGTTTAATGGATTTAAAAGAAAAGCTGCTGTTGATACAAGAAAACGAATATCAAGCACCTGCAGACGCATTCGAGTTGGTACAAGAAATGTTACATAACATTGGTACGTTGGACGCACAACTGCGTGATGAGTTGATCTATACAACCTTATCTCACTGGATTCCTGGCAGTACTCTAACTACATACGAATTAGAACATATTTTAACCACCGTTTTAGATCATAAGCATTTGCTTTATCAACTGGGGGAAGCCCAAGCTGATTCCGTATTCACACGTTCTTTTTCCATGCTGGTTATCCCTCTTCTTTTCATCAGACACGCAGAATCGCCTTTCCTGTCAAGTGGGCGCATTCATCAGATCAAAGACGCTGTCTTTCACAATGTACGAGAAGAAAGGGATTATCGCGGATATGATGAAACCAAGGGTTGGGCACACGCTATAGCTCATGCTGCTGATGCTTTGGAGGATTTGGACTTTTTCTCAAAGATCGCCCAGCGATTTTCGACTCCATATTTAGCGTGCAGTAGTTGTAGATATTTCTGAGCAGTCGTCGTATCACCATTCTGTAGCAGGAAATGAAAGGTTTCTTCACTCAAATGCAGTGCTGTTCTTTTCATATAGTATTCCACAATATCTCTAGGGCTGGTTATGTTCCGCATATATTCCACAGCTTCTTCCAGATGGGAGAGAAGTTCTTTTGAAAAGGTGACTAGGTCGGTGTCAGGTGTCAACGAGTAGCGGTCTGGAGCAGATGGGACAATCTCTTCAATCCGGCAGGTGAAATGAGATTGCTCCTCCATCGTTTTACCGCCTGATATCGTAGACTGCAACTCCGCCAACTCCTTGGAATGAATCATGCAGTTAATATAGAAGCGAACGTGATTGGCTGTATTGCCTTGGGACTTCTGAATGTTGAATCCGTAAATAAGACCGCCTTCGACTCTTTGAAAATTCAGAGCTTTTTTGGCATAACCGTGACGGGCAAATAGAGGTTTTACTTCGTTCTTGATGATCTCTTTAAACAGCTCCTGCAACAGAACTCCCTCCCTCTATGCCTCGATTTTATAAAAATAAGGGCCGCACATCGATTCATGCGTATGTACATACGTCCATGTGAACGCCTTGTCAAAGATATAGATATCCTGTTGCTCATCAAAATCGGCTGCGACGACAGCGCTGGCATTCTCGTAGATCTGGACAAATTCTGTGTTCTGATACATCACATACAAATCATTTTTCTCCTCCGCATCGAAGGCTGCTCGCGCTGCTTCACTTTCCAAACACTCCTGCTGTTCGTAACTGAACATATGCCATTTGTACTGGCTGTAATAAATCGTTTCTTTTAGAAGTTCATCCAGGTTGTGTGCAAACACCTCATCCCAACGCTGAATCATTTCCTCAGACTCCTCACAGAACTCAGTCACTTGCACACCTTTGTCTGCGATCATTTTCTCATACATATATTTGCGGTACACCATTTCAATTCGTGAGTACGCCACGTTGAGTTCACTTTCCGGTAGCACATCCAGCATCCGATTAATCTCTTCCCGAACCATGGGGAAACCTCCCTTTATGTAGATACGTTTGTAGATACTTTATAAAAACATTTATCGAGCATGAGATACGTATGTACCTATCACACAGCAACCTCATTTGAATCTAACAAGTAATCCCACTAAACTGTAACAATACTCTGCGTCTACATCAGCCTTTATCTGCTTTTCGCAACACATAGGCCAGTTGGTACATCTCGGCAATATCATGCCGGTTCTGTTCCCGGAAACGCCGTACCGCTTCATCAATCTTGACCAACTCAACCAACACTACCTGTTCCCCATCTTCGGGATTGAGCGGGTCACATATCAATTCCACATCGCCATAACCAATAACTCTGATGAAATGTGGATGCGGAATGTGAGGTCGATACGGCTCCTTGGCACGGGAAGTGCAATGAAACTGTCCAAAAACCTGATAAGAACGCAACTCTGCACCTAGTTCTTCCATCAGTTCACGTTTCAATCCATCCAGATAAGACTCGCCTGCTTCCAACGTTCCTCCAGGCAGCTCCCACAGACCGTTATCTAGTTGAAACACGACACACTGATTCCCAACAAACGGAATGATGCTCACATTACTCACCAGAGATTCATCCACAAGCTCGCCCAGCCTAAACTCCGCCTCCACAGTTCCCCAATGGATCGATGTGCTTAGTGCCGGAAATTGTTCTGCATTTATGCTGTTCATCTGCATTCATTCCTCCCCTATGTAATTCAAGCTGCTATGCAATCGTTCATATCTATGACCTACACTCCATTCCCTTCCAATTATAGTCGAAAACACAAAAAGAAGGCCACCTCCCCCGCAGGAGTTGTGACCCTCACATTTACATTCCTCTAACGCGCTACGAGCTTTCCCTTTTCCAAAAAAAGTACCCGGCTACAGAGCGGCAAAATCCGCTCATCATGCGTAACCATCACTGCACTCTTGCCCTGCTCCTTCACGAGCCGTGCAATCGTGCCTACAATATCCAGCCCGCGCTCCGCATCCAGGCTGGCCGTTGGTTCATCCGCCAGCAGCACGGCCGGATCATTCATCAGCGCCCGCGCAATGGCAACGCGCTGGCGTTCCCCGCCGGACAGCTTGTCAGTGTAAGCTTTCCGCCGATGAGACAGGCCCACCGTCTCCAGCAGTTCACCTGCACGGCGCTCGGCTTTACTTTTGTCCATACCTGCAAGCTTCGCAACCACGAATAGCTGCTCCTCCACCTTCAGGTAAGGAATCAGATTGGCACTTTGAAAAATAAATCCGAGCTGCCGCAGCCGCACATCCGAGATGTCTGTTTTACTTTTGCCCATAATCGAAGCACCGTCCAGCAATACCTCACCATCCGTGGGTTCGAGCAGTGCCCCTGCAATGGACAGAAATGTACTTTTGCCTGAACCCGAAGGGCCCATCACAGCGACAAGTTCTCCTTCTGCAACCTGCAGATCAAGCTGATCCAGAATAATGCGCTGGCTTCCGCCGTCATCAAATGTCTGTGTAATACCTTGTAATTCCAGTCGGTTTCTCATGCTGCCGTCCTCCCAATCGCATCAAGCGCATCAATTTTGGTCACTTTCCACACCGAGAACATCGAACCCGCCATCGACATCAGGATGAATAATACACAGGTTAATGCAAGGGTGGATAATCCTAATTGAAAAGGCATCGATGCAGGCAAAATGGACTCAAACAGCCGCACGAGCAACACGCTAATCACCAGACTGCCCACAGATAACAGCAGCACTTGCAGCGAGACACTGCCCGCCAGATAAGCGTTTCGAGTGCCGATGGCTTTTAAAATACCAAACTGACTGGTCTTCTGAATCGTAATGACGTAGAAAAATACCGCAAGCACAAATGCCGAGATCACATACAGAAATGCAATCATCATCAGCAGTGAGCCCTGCTCCTCCTTGTAACCAGGAATGGCAGATACCGCATCCGATTTGGTGATGATCTCCGTATTTGACAGTGCTGCACTCAGCTTGCTCGCCTGATCATCGGCACCTTTGACCGCGATGGCATTGTAAACTGGTCTGCTCGGTGAACCAGATGGAGTCGAAGTACCCGTTACAGCTTCAGCGCTCTTTCCAGTGTCCGTGCCAGCGCTCGCTTCAATCGTACCCGCTCCCGATTTTGCTTCTACTCCACCTGTTGTTGATGACACCTGTACAGACCTTGATCCAGCTTGCAATGCAAGCCATTCCTGCTCATTCAGAAACACCACCGGCGCATGACTGAACGATTCATTTTGCACAAAACCACTGACTGTCCACTCCGTTCCCGAGGCTTGATCCACCAAAATTGTGCCTATCTTCACACCAGACTTCGCCAGCTTCTGATCCACCACAACCTGTCCCGCAGACTGGTCGTTGATCGCTTTGCCTTCAGTAACGGTTGGCGCCAGCCAGCTTCCGGGGTTCACCATGAATAGGGCGACATCGATCTTCTTGGTATCGTCCGCCGGACTCACCGTGGTCATTCGGACCCCAAGCGGCTCGGCATTGTCCTGTCCAACGACAGCACGCGCCTTATCCAGCTCCTGCTGGCCCACCTGTGAACGAGTGAATCGATGATTCGAATCCTGTTCGAGAACAAAGTGGGTTGCTGCCATATTTTTAATCGAAGCCGCGTTATCATACGACAGCCCCTGCGCAAGTCCGGTTACAAACAACACCAGAAACGAAACCAGCACCATGATTGTGGCAATCAAGGCGTATCGTCCTTTTGCAAATCTCATTTCCCGTAAAGCCAAGTACATATGCTCTGACCTCCCTCTTGATAACCCAAGTATAGGAGGTGAAAATGAACGGAAAATGAATAACTCATTACATCTGCGGAAGGGTTACCGTAAAGAGCGTGCCTTCGGCTGAACTGGACACCTCAATCGTGCCGTGATGAATGCGGACAATCTTCTGCACAATCGCAAGGCCGAGGCCAGTCCGACCAGAAGAACGTTCACGTGCATGATCCACACGGTAGAAACGATCAAACAGGAACGGCAGATGCTCCGCTGCGATTCCGTCTCCGGTATCCTGAATATGAACAATACATGCTTTATCCGTCTGCTCTGCCCGAATCTCAATGCTACGGCCTTTTGGCAGATGCTGCACCGCATTACCCAGAAGATTCATCCACACCTGCATGAGCAGCACTTCATTACCCTTAAGCTCTATCGATTCAGGTACGGATATGCGAAGCGACAACTCTTTGTCTTCGAGCTGCCATTGCAACACCTGAACGGCCTGCCGGAATTGACCTTTAAGCGAGAAGGTCGTTTGAGTCGGGGGCATATCTTCATTTCCCTGTTCAAGGGAAGACAGTAGCAGCAATTGTTTACTAAGCAGCGAGAGATGACGACTCTCCTCTTCAATAATCGATGCATAATGCTCACGCTCCTGCTCCGGCAATTCCCGATCCGCCACCAATTGGGCAAACCCCTGAATCGAGGTTAACGGTGACTGTATCTCATGGGATACGTTGGACACAAACTGCTGCCGTGCCTGATCCACCCGTTCCAATTCACGACTCATCGTCATAAAATGCTGGGCGAGTTGCCCGATTTCGTCACGTCTTGCTGTATTTAATTTCAGATTATAATTGCCTTGCGCAATTCGTTTTGTCGCTTCGGATAGTCGTTCAATCGGATTCACCAGGTAACGCGTGCTGAACAGAAAGATCAGGACACTGATGCCAACCGTTAATGTCCCAATGAGCGCAAAGAAAATCCGCAGTTCCCCAAATTGCAAAATGATATCAGGACGCATGAACATGGCATATTGAGTATCACCCACTTGTAGCGGAACACCAACCGTATTACTTAATTGATTGTCAAAAAATCCGGTAATAAACGGTTGGCTCGGAAACTCGGCCACACCATGATACACTTCACCGCCCAGCACCAGGCGAATAGCCTGTTGATCCAAATCCTTTTCACGGAATTCACGACCGTAAAATTGATCATGCCCCTCACCATCTGTGACATAAATTTCGTATCCAAGTGAAGCCGCATTATTCAGATACCTCTCCACTGTGTCCGGCTGCTCTTCGGCAAACTTTTTCATATCCATGGCGATGCCCACCAGCTTCTCATCATTAAACTCTTTGAGTTTGGCGTGATAATAGATGTTGGAGAAAAAGAAACCCAGCACACTGCTGACTATAATCACCGCTACCGTAATGAGAAATATACGGACGTACAACGTTCTCAACGCGATTTCACCTCGATCTTATAACCAATGCCCCGCACCGTCTGAATCACAAAATCATCTGCATAATCCGCGAATCGGTCACGCAGCCTCTTGATATGTACATCCACCGTTCGGTCGTCTCCTTCATAATCTACACCCCACACGAGCCGAATAAGCTCATCCCGCGAGAACAAACGTCCCGGAAACTGCGCAAGCTGAGACAGTAGTTCGAATTCCTTCATCGGTAAAAATAAAATCGATTGCCCGTCACTCACCTCTACATTGTTGCGGTCAATGACAATTCGATTCATACGAATCATATCGCTGGAGGTCCGATGATATCGGCGAAATAACGCTTTGACCCGATACACCAGTTCCTCGGGTTCAAATGGCTTGGTCACGTATTCATCCGTGCCTCGCAAATATCCTTCTTTCTTGTCCGCCAGTTGATCCCGCGCCGTCAGCAACATAATAGGAATGTCGTAATGCTGACGAATGTAATCACAGAGTTCGAGTCCGTTCATGCCCGGCATCATGACATCAAGGATCGCGAGATCGATGGAGGTCTCCTGTATGATTTTGACCGCCTCCATACCATCTTGTGCTTCATGTACACGGTATCCCTCCTTCGTCATGACATGGCGCAGCAGCGCGCGAATATTAGCATCATCGTCTGCCAGCAGCAGATGTTTCATCTCGTTGTCCGCCCTTCTATAGTGATCCTGCCCCGATGGTAGCACAAAAACAAAGTCATTAGCCAGTACAGTTCCAGTATAGCTATCTATGTCGATGCATGTTTATATTTGTTCAAATCTGGTTGACACTAGAATGAGGTCGAATTATAATAAACACATACATATGAGCAATTGCTCATATGTTCATATAAATAACCATCACAAGTCATTACCATCCAACTTACATAACGGAGCTAAGCTCCTAAGGAGAGGATTTATCATGTCAGGACACCAACATAGTCACAATCAAGGGCACGACCATGGGCACAATCACACACACGGTACGAATAACAAAAAAGTACTGCTCTTTTCCTTCATTATCATTACCTTGTATATGATCGTGGAAGCCTTCGGGGGATTCATCACCAATAGTTTGGCACTCATCTCCGATGCGGGTCACATGCTCTCGGACTCTATTGCACTCGGAATTGCTCTGCTGGCATTCACATATGGAGCAAAAGCCGTCAATACGGGGAAAACCTATGGTTACAGACGTTTTGAAATTCTGGCAGCCACACTTAACGGAGTTACGTTAATTGCCATTGCGCTTTATATTTTCTACGAGGCCATTGGCCGTTTTATCCACCCGCCTGAAGTCGCAACCATGGGTATGCTGATCATCAGTACAATCGGATTGCTCGTGAACATTCTGGTCGCCTGGATTATGATGCGTGGCAGCGATACCGAGGGCAATCTGAACATGCGCGGCGCTTATCTGCACGTGATCAGTGACATGCTGGGGTCTATCGGTGCGATTGTCGCCGCCTTGTTAATGATGTTCTTCGGCTGGGGCTGGGCAGATCCACTCGCAAGTGTCATTGTCGCGGTGCTGGTATTACGCAGTGGATTTTATGTCACCAAGTCCTCGCTACACATTCTGATGGAAGGCACACCGACCAACGTGAATGTTACTGATCTGGTGCAGACCATCCAGCAGGTCGATGGTGTCAAAGGTGTGCACGATGTGCACGTCTGGTCAATCACCAGCAACCTGAACGCACTGACCGCCCATATCGTGGTAGATGGTACGATGGATGTATATGCATCCGAGGTGCTTGTACAGAAGATCGAACATCTGCTGGAGCACAAAGAGATCAAACACGTCACCTTGCAGGTCGAGTCGGAAAAGCATCTTCATGACACCTCGGTGCTTTGCACCGTAAAAGGTGATGCACCCGACGCGCACGCACATCACCATCATTGATTTTAGTGCAGCCTGGCTGACACTTGTGCCGATTTGATGAGGCAAAGCAGGACAATTCCCGTTAAGGGATCGCCCTGTTTTTTATTTATTCACGCTTGTTTTATAGTTTGGCTTTGGGTTTGAATTTGCAGCCTATGCAGGCTGTTTAAACCGAGATCCACTCCAGAAACTCCAACCGATTCCCAAAGGGATCATTCAGATAAAAGCGCCTTACTCCCTCATCTGCTCTTGCCTCATCATCTATGACTTGGATATCGTGCATGTGTAAGTGTTCACGCAGCTGCTCCAGATTCTGGACATGAAAGGCCGGATGGGCTTTGGAAGCAGGTACAAAATCATGCTGCACACCGATATGAACCTGATGATCGCCGCATTGAAACCACACACCGCCGCGTTTCTGCAGCAATACAGGCTTTGGAATTTCTGTCCAGCCCAGAATTTGATTAAAAAAATCTCTAGCTTCCTTCTCACAGCCTTCAGGAGCAGCCAACTGCACATGGTCAATACCGATGAAATTATAATTCATACTATTCATCAACCCCCCTACTGAGTTTCACTTAATGAAACTCAGTTCCGTTTTATAATTCCATTTTATAGATATAATAACAGTAAGTCTAGGGTGTTTCGGCAAACTACATCGTTATGTATCCAAGCTAATTGTCACCGCCTAAATATCAATCTCATCCCAATTTAGAATTACATATCCCAACCTTGTTCTATTCCCATTTGAAAGTTATATCAACATGATTGTCAGAACCACACCCAAAACCAATGTAGCTTAAATAAGGACTAATTCGGGTCTCCCGCATTTCTCGCATTTCTCTTTCCCTCCTTAGGTTTCAGGCGTAATTTAATTTACCTGTAGTACATCAGCTTTTGCGCTTCCATACTCAGCCCGAATGAAATGAGCCGATCTTTCATGGCTCGGTATACATCTGGATCATCGAAACCTTGAGCCTGACTGTCCCGGATCAAACTAAACAGACCGATTGGATCTGCATTCGATATATAGGACTTCAACTGCTGCTCCTGATTGTATGGGATCTCTTTCTCATGCCACGGATGAGGCTCCGCTCTCTTCTGATCACTTACTAAACCTTCTCCCAGGGCAACACCAAGGCCATCAAGTGTATCGACAATGACTTCACCACGTCTGATCTGCCGGGCTTCCTGAATGTAAGAGTAACCGTCCGGAATGGGCTGAAGATCAAATCGCTGCATAGCCAAGTCCCGAACCTTATGTTTTTGTTGATCCCAACGTTTCCTATCAAAGTATTCACTACTATTTGAGTTCCCCTCTTCCTCTTTCAGATAGTCCAGGTATGTTTGTTTCGATTCAAATTCATTTAGAAGCAAGCCCTCATGACCTGAAAAACCAAGCGCGAAAAATTCCCGGATATTGCTGGCCACAATCCTCGCATAATGTCCAAAAGCCATGGGGTCTACACGAATTACAGGTGCTAAGCTTAAATCAGGAGCATGTCCAAAGTCCGTCAAAAATGAATAATGAATGCCATCCATGCCCGTATTGGCAAACACGATCGCATCCGCAGGGGAACTCAAATAACCCCCATGATCATAAGGATCGAATTGTAGAAAATAACCCGTTGGTGTCTCCAGATAAGGTACTTCATGCTTGATTTCCTGCTCCCAATTCATCATATCTTGCAACAGCTCAGGAATCTTATAAGTGCTCGCCATTACACTTCCTCCTCAGTAATACATCATTTACAATTTAGGTTGTTGAATGGAGCGATGTTCATTGTGTCCTTACTCAACTTAAACGCTAACGATTACCAGAAGCCTTATATGGCCTGTTTCGCTGCTTTTTATTTTCTAACGATCCACAGAGACACTATTTTGCTAGTTTTGCTCCAATATAGTACATTTTTCAGGTTTTTGATGAAATAAGCTTCGTGGGGATCGTTAGAATTTCAGTTCACGTTTAAAGACTGGCAAGGGCGAAATCTCCAAAAATTACACAATCCCCTTTTTAACTCAATTGCATTTCAGCAATGCTTCTCACACTGCCGTTTCCACAAATCCCACGCTTGTAGATACTCAGGCAAATCCTGCGGATGATGTTTGCAACTGAGCCCGATTCGGCAGTACAGATGAACCAGTGCTTCTTCCATCAATCTTGACTTATTCATAGTCACCTGTTCAAGATGCTCGAATACATCCCATAACATTACCGGGTCAAGGTCATCGGGGGAGGAACAAAAGGCATACAGAAAGTCATATATCACGGGGCCAACCATCGGAGATGGGTCAATGACCCCAATCAGTTCCTTTTGCTCAAACACAATATTATGAACACCTGCATCCCCATGTAAAAGAAACCTCGCTGCCTCATCCTTCTCAAACAGACGATTCACTGTAGATTGAACCAGATCGTAGTCTTCCGCTGTAAGCACATCACCAAGATTCTCTCTCGCCTCATCAATACTAATCTGATTGAATGCCTTCCATGTCTCGCGTGCATACTCCATTCTTCCCCATGGCTTTGTACCCGGCAAACGCACATATGTATTAAACAGCTCGTTCACAATCCGGGTTAACCAGGCTTTCTTCGCTCCCCGATGGTTATGGGTCTCACCTTCCATAAAGCTGTATGCAAAATAAGTGTTGTCCGAACTCGAAAAAAGAACCTTTGGCAGCAGCATCACTTCACTGTATGCATTCAGAAACTGACATGTAACACGAATGTCCTCAGGATCATCCCATTTCAAAATGTACCGTTCGCCCGAGCTCGCAAGTAGCCTGAACACCCGACCAGCTGTCGTTCCTGACAGCTGCTTTACTTCCATAATCTGCTCGTGATTCCTATGCTTTCGAAATAGCTCGTTGATCTCCTGGATGCTTGAGTTGATATTCATCATATCTTTCTCCTGTTTTATCTAATCTTTGCAAGCAACTTCTCTTTCTTCTGGTCAAATTCATACTCCGAGATGATATTTTTTTCCTTTAGCTCCCCTAATTGTAAAAGCTGTTCATGGACATTAACTACGGGTTTCTTTAATTTATTGACCTTTACAAGCATAAAAATAGAATATGGTATGGCAAAAAACATAGATAAAAGTGCCCATCCTACTGCAGCCGTCTCGTCTACGGGTCCCAAAATAAATATGAAAAATAACGTCAATGTAAATACTATAACTGCAATAATGGATAATACCTTCAAAATTCATTTCCCCCTAAATGTTATGTACTTTTCTTTTAATCCTCAAATGGATTATTCGCCAATAATCCAATGTACTGCCTCCAAAATATCTGTAGCAATATAATCTGGGTCAGTCTGAGCCCACTTCTCTCTGAACTTCGTTAATGAGGATTCGCCCCAGCCTGTTCTCACCATGATCTTGGTCGCTCCTACAACATGCGCAGCAAGCATGTCCGTCTCGCCTACGTCTCCAATAACGATACATTGGGTCAAAGCCAAATCGTGCTGCTCCGCAGCCTGAAGTAACATGCCGGGTTTAGGCTTTCAGCAGCCGCATTCTTCTTCATGTGAGCAGATGTAGGCCTGATCAAATCCGTATTCCTGAAACTGCTGTTCAAACTCCTGAACCGTTGCTTGTCCGCGTGAAATTCGGTGTTGATTAGTGAGTGCAAATACCTTCATTCCGTTCTGCTTTAAGAGCGTAATCGCTTCCTGCGCATTCGGATATAACTCAAAGTCTCTTGGATGAATAAAATGTCCTGTACCTCCGATCTGCCATCTCTGTCGATAAAAACAGCCTGAACGTTTGGAATTGCAGTCATAAGGTTTGTTCATTCCCGATTTAAGTTATTGTTTTAACCACTATTCACTAACTTAAAGGTCTCACCGCTTCACACAGCTATTACACTTTTTCATCGATAATATGTTGACTGTCCTGGCCTTTCGTATGTTGAAGCCCTCTGACTTCTGCGCGCAGATTACGTACTTCCTTCATCAGTAGATCAAGTTTCCTTGATGTTTTGGACGAATCAACAGCATAACGTACAACTGCTGCAATAATGAGCACGAAAATAATGAATACAAAAACGGCAATTAACGCTGTAAATAACTCCATGGTCGTGTACATCTCCTTGGTGTCTATGAACTTATGTGCCTGACAAAACATAATTCAATTCATATTATTAATAAATATTCAATTTAATTGTAACATTTTTCAACTCCGCCCGTTGTCTTAAATGAAGGAGGATGAAATCTGAAATGAGGAGTGATTTATATGCCGAACTATTCAAACAGTACCAGTCCTCCCTGCATCTCTATCTCTACCGAATGTGTGGATCACAAGAAACGGCTGAGGAGTTAGTTCAAGAGACATTTTACAGAGCTATGGTATCGATGAAAGCGAAACATGCAGACTATGCCAGAGCCTGGTTATACAAAGTAGCCAGACATTTGTTTATCGATTGGTACCGGAAGAACCGCGGGGAAATGGAAATGAGCCGAGAACTGGAGAAACAAAGTGTAGAGAATACATATCGTACTCCTGAGGAAGTGCTCGCTGCTCGTGAACGGATAAAGCTCATTCAACAGGTCATGAAAAAACTGCCTGAACAGTACCGGACTGTGCTGCTACTTCGCGAGATGAATGAACTGTCTTACAAGGAACTGTGTGAGGTTCTGGATATGAATATGAGCCAAGTCAAAGTTACCCTGTTTCGTGCAAGAGCACGATTTAAAGAAGAGATGTTACAGATGAAAGGAGAGAATGAATGATGTCCAAGTCAACGGAACCCGATGATCTGCATGTACTCCATGCAGATGATTTTGAACCTCAACGCCCGGAATGGAGTCATAAGCAATTTAGACGAATGGTGTGGAAAACACGTTGGAAAATTTTCCTGAACGCAGGTGGCGTTCTATTTTTAATATTTATACTCTATCATGTCTATCTCACGGCTCTGCATATGTATTTCGATCAATCCAAGGTGCGGAACGAGTTCATGCGTTCCATTATTTCGGTGGTGGAGATGCATGGTGACGGATTACGCGTCGAAAAAAATCCAAATCAGACGTTCGAAGTCACTCCCTTTTTAACACAGAAGGCTAATCTGAAAGTATATCGCCTCGTCGGTTCATCGGAAGTGATCACTGGTGAGGTTCAAGCCGAACGAAGTATTACCGGTAAATTCAGTTACAAGATGAATAGCACAGGTGCTTATTTAAATGGGAACGAACCCGGTCCATTTTACCTTCCGTATGACTTGGTTGACGGCAAACCTTCCCATGAGGACACGGAGGAAAACAGCAGTTCCAAGCGACTTCGTAAAATAGATGACGGACATGTTGCCGAGATGTCGATCTCATTGAAAAATCTAAAATCGCCTGAGCAACTTATGCAGCTACTCTCTAAGTATGATGTCCGAGTAACAGCGATGCTGATCTATTCAGGAGAAATGCAAGAAAAAAATCTTTCCTATTCGAGAGCAGGAATGTTTGACTATAATGTTCCTCATCTGACTCTTAAGCCGCTCTATGAAATGGAAGACGGCGGAGGTCGATGGTTTAATTATTTTCCTAGAGAACATGTAGATCAGAAGCTGGCACAGTCAGAAGGAACGATGAAGGAACAAATTCAAGGCATGATGTCTGATCTGGGATGGATGACCAGCAAATTGAGTTATACCGGTGTTGATTTGGATCAACGACGACTTGCCTATCTGAAAAAGAATGGCGTACAAGTATATGGAGCTATTGTAACAGGCCCCGTACGTGAATTGCAGAAGATTACCGAGAATCCGGAATTCCAGCATGTGCATCTGAACCGGGTAGAGATATGGAATTGGGATTAAGAATACAAGGTCTTCCATTGGAAAAGAGATCAAACCTTTGTGTGAACAGGGGATGATCTCTTTTTTTATATGCAAGAGTTACAAGTCATGCAGCCGAAGCAAGAAAGGTAAACATCATGCTGAGTAGATTTATTTTCAATCAGATCCAAACTCTTACTGTATTCCTGCCATACCAAAAGTATTCAGGATCAAGCTCATCATATCTTGTGGAGAATCTGGTTTCTATGCTGTTAATCTTCAAATGTTCTTCCTCCATCCTTTCATTCGTCGAAACACATTCTTTATTAAAGTAGCCTATCATTTTCAAATGCATTGTAACATGTACATATTGGACATATTTCAAAAAACGATATTTCAATCTCAAAAGTCCATTGAACTAATCTGTTCCGCTAATTATGATAAGCAAAGTGTACAAATGAGAATAAATATCAGTGGGAGAAGTGAACATGATGGCATATCATAAAAAAGGCTTATCTATATTGAGCATGATGATTGTACTTGTCTTGGTGCTTGTTGCATGCGGCGGCGCGGGAAAAGTAAAAGAAGGTACAGAGGCGAGTGGGGTCCAACCGGAACCTGCCACTTCCTCAACCGAAAATCAAACAACAGGAACACGAACCGCCCAGCATGTACTTGGCAAAATTGAAATCCCGGAGCATCCTCAGAGGGTCATTGGATTATTTGTTGAAGATGAGATGAGTGCGCTTGGCGTCAAACCGATTATGCAATACTCCAGTGGCACCTATTACCAGACTTATCTTGAGAACTATTTAAAAGATGTGCCGAAGCTGGATACAGCCGCTTTTAATTTTGAGGCCATTATGGCAGCACAGCCAGACCTCATTATCCTTGGCTTCCAGGGTTGGGCAGAGGGAGGCACCTATGAAAAGTTATCCCAAATTGCACCAACCTATGTATTCACCGGCAGTGAAATTCAGTATCCGCAAAATTGGAAAAAGAACTTGCTGCTTGTTGCTGACCTACTCGGTAAAAAAGAACAAGCAGACGCCGTTATTCAGAAACGCGAAGCGGAAACAAAGCTTGCCAAGCAGCAATTACAGGCCGCGTCTGAAGGAAAGACAGCTGCAATGGTTCGCATACATGCTAGTAAAGAAATCCGATTATATGGCGGTCCTGGTGGCCAAGTAGGGACTGCCTTATATGGTGATTTCGGACTAGAGCCTGCACCTATAGTCCGGAAGCTGGCGTGGGGTGAAGATAAGGACATTCAGACCATTTCAATGGAAACTATTCCACAGATCGATGCCGATTATATTTTCCTCGCGGTAGATGAAGGTCGAGCGGAGCAGGCCAAGGAACTCCAAGAAAGCAAGCTATGGAAACGACTCCCGGCTGTTCAACAAGGTCATGTCTATGAGGTTCGCGGTGACGTATGGATTACGAATGGTCCTCTCGCATACGAGAAGAAACTCGAAGACGTCAAGAAGGCAATTATTGCTGCAAATTGATCTAGAAGAAGCGGGTCTGCCGAATGGTTGACTAGCTTCTTTTTTGTCTTTAAAATAGTGATAATAATTCTCATTTGCGCAGGAGGAATTCGAACCTTTCATGATGACTAACTCTACGAGTAGGGACTCTAAACAGTCCACTGCCTTCCATTCCTGCTTTTTCAGATTAATTGATGTTGTATCCCTGAAGATCGACCACCCTCTCGAAATACCTCTGAATGTCAGTTTGAGCTACAGGCTAATCGTTGTATCTGAGGGATCGGGCAAAATTCACATCGATGACCGTTCTTATAAGCTCACGACTGGAAGCAGCTACTCCATTGCACCTGGAAGCAAGCCGGTCATTATTTCGGCTGGAGAAGATCAGAAATCCTTGCACTACCTCTGTATGACCTTTGACATCATTGGTGCAGATCCGGGTCACGACCTGCTGCTCCGTTTCAACAATAGGGAACTGATGATTGAGCCCTTTCGTCGTACGATTTCAACTATGCGGAAGCTGATTACGATGAAGGTTGCTGTAAGCGAAGAAGAACAGGTTGCCTATTATTTTCGTTTTCAGAAACTGATGTACGCACTGCTGAAGCAAAATAGGAATGTATCTGCAACCGTCACCGCCATGCAATCCGTGGAACAGAGCATTTCTTTTTTGATGGATCATTATCACGAAGAGATCAGCACGAAGCAGTTAGCTGAGCAGGCTGGATTAGGCATCAAGCATTACACCCGTTTATTCAAAAAAGTAACTGGCTTAACGCCTCATGAATACGTGTCCTCTCTGCGTATACGCAAAGCCAAAGAACTGCTCCTTGTTTCCAGAAAATCACTTGCTGAAATTGCCGAGCAGGTGGGCTATCGAGACAGTTATTACTTTAATCGGCGCTTCAAACAGATAACCGGTGTCCCGCCGCGCGTATATGTAAATACACGCCAGTACAAAATCATGTCCATGAGCTATGTAGGCACGCTGCTCGCTCTAGGTATTCAACCCATTGGGGCACCTGCCTATCATCTGGGTTATTATGCTCAACAACTGGCAGGTAACATTACGAGTATCGGAGATAAATCCACATTCTATTACGACAAGATGCATGCGCTTAGACCTGATCTTATTATCAGTTGTGATACGCTTGATCTGGAACATCAGCAACAACTGGAGCGTATCGCTCCCCTGGTAACCATTCCCTGGATGGGTCTGCATGCGATTGAGCATTTGCAAGCGATCGGCGATCTGCTCGGTGTGGAGAAGCAGGCACAGAACTGGATTAACGAATATGAGTTGAAACGGGAGTACGCCCAGCACCGGATTAAACCTCATATAAATACCCATGAGACCGTAGGCCTCATAGTCATTGAAGGGAACGAATTATTCGTGCTTGGAGATCGAAATGTGGGTGAAATTATGTATGGTTCCTTTGGTTTGCAGCCACCTCCACTTGTTCGTAACCTGCTGGTAGAGCACCCTAACCAGTACGGCAGACAAGTAACGGTTGAACAGCTCTGGCAATATGAGGCCGATCGTTTATTTGTCATCGTATATGGTGCGGAGGCTGTGCTAACGTATAACCAACTGCAGCGTAATCCGATATGGAGACAGTTAACCGCAGTCCGTCAAGGCAAGGTACAGCACATTGATCCCGACAAATGGATTTTCTACGATGTGCTTTCGCTTTCCGGCCAACTGGATGACGGAATGAATCTACTCGCCAACGGATGATGTGCATCTGTTGGCTCGGTGTCATTCTAGTATTTCTGCAACAATATCGGCACAGCGAATAATCAATTCAGACATCGGTTCTCCGTTCAGAAGAACATGCAGCTCATATCCGTTATCGATTCGATACAGCTCCTCATACAGCCAGAATCTACCGACAATCTCTCCCTCTTGCTTGAGAATTTCAGGTGCAATCAACTTGAGTTTATTCATTTCAGTGAAGCCTCCCCGGTTGTCAAAACAGATAACCAGATCGTCCCCCGTGAGTAGCTCTGTCACCTCACAATCATGAAACTGCACCTTGCGGCGAATTTCATTCGAAATATCCTGGTTTATCATGGTTTCTCTATACTCTTCTAATACACGTTCCATCTCTTTTGTATTTCTCGCACTCTCTTCCTTAAGCTTCTGCATGACTTCTCTCGTGCAATATCCCAGTGCAAACACACGGATATCCGCTATTTGTTCCAAGATTTCCGAGGATAACTTCTCCGCATGGTATCGGTAGTTCCACGCCATAGATTCTTGGTAATCCGCTTTGCACTTACACGCATCAAATGCAGGACGGGTATCATACTCGGCAATCAGCTTTTCGATATGCGCTCGCTCACGTTTCGTACCACTCTTTTGTTAGATATTTCATGGGCACCTCTCCTGCTATATGAGTTAACTGTAGATCTTTACACGTTCAATCCGATAACGGAATTGTTTAACTTAGTCCAATTTTATATCGATGCGTACAGCTTTTTAATCTGTGATGCGAATTTGGCCGATTCCGATGCGTCAAAGCCCTCCAGAACATACTTCCGTTCTTTAAATGAATTCATCAAGAAAGATGCTTCATAGCTCGCATGATCCACCAATTGGACCTGAGGTTTAAGCTGAATGAGTTCAGCCGTGAGATTTTTATACCAATCACTGTTTAGCAATTGTTCAATCGTTTTCATGACTACTCCTCCAGATGATTCTCCAGTCCCAACGTCCCCTTATACTCAACAGACGTGCTGTTCTACACCAAGGTTTGAAAAAATTTGTGTTTGATATCTTTATCGTTCCGCGCGGCCCATTCACGGACTGCTTCTACACCTTCAGTCTCCTGACCTTTCTGAAAATAAAAGCATAGATCCATCGGCACAATTCGTTTGCCATAGCGTTTAAACCCGATTCGTCTGTAATTCATATAAATACACTCAATCTGAGAGGCATCGTATTTCTGTAATTTGGTAGAGATGATGTGGTCGCTTTCCAGCTTAATGCTTGGTTTGGTGAACAATAACCGATGAATGAGAAAGACAATGAAAACTAAAACATAGACAAACAAGAATAAACCGAAGTACTTCAATACACCATTTCCGCTAATAAAAACACTTCTAGATAAAATGATCTCAATGATCAGCATACATATCAGGTTCAATACAGTTCTTGGATAAATCGTCTTATACGTGATAGGTTATTCCTCCTAATCTACGATGCATTTATTGCACCTCAAATGATTGGTGCCAGATCTTCTGATTGTAACAACGCTAACTTGTTTGCAGGTATGCTTGCATGTAAATCTCCATTCATGACATCCATCGCTTCCCATTCAACAAACACAACAAAGTAATCTGTAAGTTTGGAGTATTCGGACCAGTTGGTCGTTACATTTAGCTCGTAAGCAACTTCCTGCCACAAACGCTTGCCTTCCTCAAACCAATCTCCTCTGCTGCGCCAATATATAATCAAAGTCCGAAGCCTCTGAATCAGATCATGATCCTCCAGCTCTTGTTGATCATTCAATGGATGTTCGCCCGAACTCCAGAGTCTGTAATAATAATACTCGTCATGCTCATCTTTTTCTTCTATCTGTTCTTCTCTTACCTCTTCCCAGCCTGGGTTGAACATGGGCGAATACACTGCATGAACTTCATCATGTAAGTAGATGGATAAGAAACAATAGGCTCTTTCCGCTGGAGACTCACAGATCGTATCCATCGTTTGTTTCACTGCCAGCATAAGTTCCTTTTTCACCATTTCCCGCAATGTCTGAACTTCTGCATCTGCCATCTCAACATAAATCACACCTTGTGTACCATCTAATACTCGCAACAGCCCACCTTGTTCATCATATTCAAAATATGTGCGGACAAGATGAGTGTAATATTCATTATTTTCATATTGTGGCTGGTAGACTTGCACAAGTTGGTTGCCCTCATAAATATATTCTTCAACGTTAATCTTATTAAATCGAGAGACATATTCCACGGATCGACCAATATGCCTATCTTGTAGCCAGTATTCCTTAACGCCGTCCAATACACCCTCAACATATGTTCTTGTCGTTATTAAATCGTCTCTATATGTAACATACGTATAACCATCAATGAGATCGTCACAGGCCAAAATCAGCAATCTGCCTTGATCATCCAATTCATAATACGTATCCGTCTCTTCTTCCGAACGTTCTCCAACAATAAGTCCCTCACGTTCAAACCAATAGGGCATAATATCATATCGTTTACTTGTGGTATATTCTCTTCTATGTACTTGCGCCTCAGCTTCTTGTTTGTAAAAATAATAATTGTCTGCCGCATCCTGATTAAGCTTTACATAATATTCTTCATTAATCATATTTTCAAACCTCTCTATTGATGAGTATTAATCCGAAGCCACTTGGAAGGGGTCTTTCTGGCAAAATGCTTTTCTACAAAATCCAGAACATCATCGATTCCGGGCAGTGCTGCGCTCTGTTTCGCTTCATCAAACGTCATCCATTGGTAATCGCTATGCTCATGATTCAACTGGACTTGCTGATCCTCGTGTACATAACCTACAAATACGGGAGCCATTAAATATAATCTTCTATCGGTGAATAAAACTTTTCGAACTGATTCGACGTGTATAAACGAACTTCCGTGATGCCCGTTTCTTCACGAATCTCACGAAGCGCGGCTTCCCACGCTTTTTCTCCATGTTCAATACCGCCGCCGATATAACACCATTCACCATGCAGCATACGACCAGCCCGCTTAAGCATCAGTACATGGTAATCATCCAGACATTTTTTCAAAAGTACTACAGCAACTCCTTCACAGCGGATCGGCACGGTCTGTTTGGGTGAATCAGTTGGAGCGGCTTGATTGCTTGGAATGGCTGGATGGATGGAGCCAGATAGACCCGTTTGAACTGTTTGGTTCACTTGGCTTACTCCTTGAGCATTTGTTGTGTGTTCCAACGATTCTGCCTCCTGTCCTTCACGTTTCCCTGGAATTAAAAATCCTCCAACACCTTCGACTTATCCCCGTAAACCTTATCCAGATGCTCTTCTCCCCAGTAACACAGAAGATCCAGCGCGGGTTTAAGTCCCAATCCATATGCTGTCAGCTCATACTCCACTCGGGGTGGTACCTCAGAGTACACCTTACGCTGCACGATCTCATCCTTTTCCAGTGCTCGGAGCTGTGTTGTCAGCATTTTCTGCGTAATGTCGGGGATTAAGCGTTTCAGCTCCGACGTTCTTTTGCACCCTGTAAACAAATGATAAATAATGAGCGGCTTCCACTTGCCACCCATCACTTCTAGCGCCGCTTCAACGCCAACTCTATATTTCTTGGGAACCTCACTTTTTGTCTGATCTTGTTCCATCTTGGTCTTCCCTCCGTTATTTCTGGCCCTCACATCACGGCCTTTATATCATACGTTCTTGTAACATGACATTTCCATTAAGGTGCATTTAAGTATTACGTTCAAATTTCATGTTCCTAGGGTACTTTCATCTCCCTATAGGACATCAAAGTGCGTACTTCCAGATGTTTTCAACTCTGTTTATAATAGCATCAGCAGAGGAGCTACGGCTACCAAACCAAGCTCCAGAAAGGTTGTGATTGATAATGAACGTATTAGTGGTGGTATCTCATTCGCGCAAAGATTCCCTGACCTTTCAGGTGACCGATCGTTTCGTTCAAGGCCTGACAGAAGCAGGCCATCAAGCCGAAATCGTGGATTTACATGAGATTGGTTTTGATCCGATCCTTCGAGCAGTAGATGAACCAGACTATACACAAGATAATCAGCGCTACTCCCCTCAGATTGAAACGGAGATGAAGCGACTCCAGAAACACGATGCGATTGCTTTTGTCTTCCCTCTATGGTGGTGGCATCTGCCAGCGATGCTGAAAGGATACATTGACCGTGTGATGAACAACAGTTTTGCCTATGGTTCGAATAAGCTGCATCATCAGCAAATTCTATGGATCGCCCTTGCCGGTGTGACGGAAGAACAGGTGAATAAACGAAACTACGGTGAAGCCATCCAAAATCTGCTCAATGTCGGAATTGCCGATTACTGTGGCGTGTCTAATTCAAAGGTTGAATTTTTGTACGAAACAGTGGATGCTGCACCGGAACACTATGAGGAACTGCTGAATCAGGCGTACGAGTTGGGTGTTAACTATGCCAGCAATTCTGCTGACCAACTAACAACATAAACCAGATTACTTGCATACCATTCAAGATAAGAAATAGAATTCTGTAAATGTCGCTCCGCCTCGGAAAAAATAGATCACCCGTTTCCGCTTTTCAAGAGCGGTTTTGGTAAGTAAGAATCCGGCATTATACATCAAAAAGGCCGCTCTACTGAGCGACCTTTCTGTGTTTTGTGTTGCTTTCGATACGACTTGGGTTTTGCTATATTCACTGTACACGACTCTCCAGCTTTATTTAATCGTTGCCAGCAAGAATCTTTCCAGCATGCTAATGTCGGTAATGCTCTCGTTACACGCCTTATCATCCATACACACATACTGACCCATCGACGCAAAGTTGTCCGCAGACTGTGCCTTGGTCTTCACGTTGTAGAATCCGAGCTCCTGATGGCGGTGACAGAACATGCAGTATCCCTTCTTGTTCGTGGCGGCAAGGCGGCCCTCGACCCCGAGGAACTTGCCTTCATGCGGGTACACAATGAACAATCGGCTTGTCGCAATGTCGATCCATCTCAGGTAGGTGGTGTGTGCGTAATCGATGGATTCCAGATCAGGCAGCTTGAGCTTTTTGGCCTTCGGAAACAGCTTCTGAATCTGCTTCGCCGTGACTTGTGGATATGGAATCAGATATGCCTCAAGCTGATTCAAATATTGCTGCACGTCATGTGGCGTATTATACGTGGATAGCTGCTCCAGCAGCTGTTTTTGTTCCAGCGTCAGATGATCGAAGATGCCAACGGCATTCGTACTGACGGTGTATCGGACCGTATCCAATACTTTGGGGTCCACGACCGAGCGCAGCGTTTTTAATAGAAATTCGGCTTGTTTATAAATGGTGTTATATTGATGATTATGAATGAATGGTGTGTGCATGGCCTTCAGCCCCTTATTTATAGTGGTCAAGCAATAAGGTGCAAAGCCTGCGGGTCGAACCATGATATTGATGTTGATTTCAGGGCACACGATCTCATGATGTCGCGCCCTACACAAAGTCCGCCCCTATTCAGGCTTTGCGTAAGGCTTTCTAGCGAACGAGCAATCCGGCATCATCCCTATTGCCACGTCATAACCCCCAATACAGTCGATATACGGGCATTATAGCAGGAATGGAGGGAATGGGGCAATTATAGCGTTAATACGGCCTGCACCTCACCACAAGCCAGTACATCACCAGTAAGTTGAAATCCAAGAGAGTCATAGATTGCCTTAGCAGCCACATTTTCTGGCTTATACGTCAGTTCTACCACTTTGGCTTTCCCACGCGGGGCTGAACGTGAATACGCAATTGCTTTCTCAACCATTTCTCTGCCGTACCCCTGGCCTTGGTACCGATGGTCAATCATCATTTTGAAAATGCCATAGCTGCTGTACTCGAAATTTCCATCACCATCGTCATAATACATCGAAATAAATCCGACCATTCGTTCTTCCTTGTATACTGCAAATGTGATAATGATCTGCCCCTCATCCGAGGCTATGTACGCTTCAGCAAGTGCATGTTGATTCGAAGAGATGAATTGTTGCTGTTCCGGAGCCACCTTGAGTTCAATACATTCAATAAAGTTATCCCAAGTGATTTTTCTGAATTCCATTTCTTTCCCCCCTGCTCGTAGAGTGCATTGTTGATGCTCCATCATCCATGCGCTTATATATGTTCATCTTAGTACTTCTCTCTAAATCGTTCGGCCCACCAGTCCTTCTTCATTAGATATTCCGTTCTGATCGGCATAATTAAGTAGTCATTTGCGACTTCAATCGGCTCATGAGGACCGTTATAGATTAATTCCACATTCATATGAAAGGGGTGAATAGTCCTGCCCGTTTCCATCTCAAACTCCCTAACATACCTTATAACATCCGGTTTACCCTCCCAGTAATGCATCGCAGCTTGTCCGCCTGCGGGCATGTTCCACCACTGGATGAAGCACGGCCATAGTGCGATCAAAGCATCCCTTAATCCCAGTTGTTCGATGGCTTCAAAGAGGGGCGGGCTAAGTACAAAAGGAGATACATAGTTATGGTTAAGGTGTGCAAACTTTTCTTGGGCCTGTGATCGAAAATGGGATACAGCTGTTTGCTGGATCTTTGCTTTTGCTTTTTGTTGAATGCTGCCCTTCCAGAAATCTTGCCATTGTGTCTCAAACTCCAGATGTAGCTCATCTGCTAAAACAACCTGCCTGTCAGGCCATGTACCTTGCTCATGGAAATACGTATTGCAAATGCCATGCGCTCTGGCGACATAAACTAGAAAGTTCAACTCAACATCGCTTGATATACACACAGACCAGGAGTTTGAATCCGCCATCATGTTGAGCTTTTCCTCCTCTCATATTCGTTTTTATTTTTCCTATCGTACCATTTTATTCAAATAAAGGTAACCAGAGAGATTTAGTTCAGCATGTTAGAATCTACTTACATAGAACTGGAAGTACTGGTAAAATAAAAAGCGGGTACAGTGCCATTAGTATCAATTGGGTTTCAATAATTGAAGTACTTATAGCTAGCGCCAAAAAAAGGATGTGATTAATTTGAAAAATAAAAAGATAATCATTAGCATTTTTACATTGTGTATTCTACTGCTATTCGGTTTTATGAGATGGGACCATCTTGAATCTGAATCCAGCGCAGATTTCAAATATAAGTATGATCGCTGGACAGGTCAGAAATGGGTAGAGTTCTATCCGCCACTAGCTTCTTCCAATAGCATGGAGTTCCCACTTATATACATCGATGAAATTCATTCGAACGATATTAGTCACTATTTAGCGAAGCAAGCTCTTTCTGGAGAACTGGTGAACAAGTGGATTGAGCGAACAAAATTTTCCGATGGATATTTAGGTGTATTATTGTTGAACATCATAGTAACCGCGTACAGTTGCTTAAAGATATGGATTAAGAAACGTAATACAAATCAAAGTCTGCAAAGATCATAGCTTAGAATTCACGATGATTACGGCTCCTGCGTGATTACACCAAGCGGCGATGATCTGTTAAAGACTACAAAAAAAGAAGCCACCTCCCTGGCCTTCCCCAGTTTGACAGCTTTCTTTTCACATTTGTATACAGATTGAACTAAAAAGATTTACACCGACACTCCGATGATACGTCCCTATTCCTTCACAGCCCCAACTACAATCCCACTTACAAAGTAACGTTGCAGGAACGGATACACCAACAGGATTGGCAGTGCGCTGATGAAAATTTGCGATGCCCGAATCGTGCGTTGGGATAAGTTCGCAATGGCTTGCGGGTCCATCTTCGTCATATCGCCCTGCACGATGATCGTCTGCATAAACGTCGCCAGTGGCAGTTTTTCTGCATCACGGATGTAGATGATCCCGTCAAAGTACGCATTCCAGTGCCCCACCATCATGAACAGAGACACAGTAGCAATGACTGGCACAGAAACAGGCAGATAGATTTTGATAAATGACTGGAAATGACCTGCGCCATCGATAAATGCGGCCTCTTCCAGATCCTTCGGTACCGTGCGGAAGAAATTCAGCAGCAGAATGATGTTGAATACCGCGACCAGACCCGGCAGAACCAGTGCCCATAGCGTATTCATTAGTCCAAGCTTCAGAATGAGGATATACCCCGGAATGAGACCCCCGCTGAACAACATCGTGATGACAAAATACCACAAGTAGATATTCCGTGCGCGGAACACTCGTGTCTCCTTGGATAGCGCATAGGCCGCAAGTGTATTTACGATGAGCGCAAGCCCGGTGCCCAGCACCGTCCGCTCTACGGACACCCACAAGGAAGAGAGAAAGTTAGCGTTCGCGAATGTCTTGGCGTATGCTTCAAACGTAAAGCCAATCGGCCAGAACGTCACGAGCCCGGCATTCGCAGGTGCGGACGAACTGAGTGATACCATCAGCAAGTGATAGAGCGGCAGCAAGCAGAGCACCGAAAGGATGGTCAGAAACACATTATTGAAGATGCTGAAAATGCGATAAGGTAACGTTTTATGATACATGGCTCGTCATCATCCTTTCTTAGAAAATTCGGTATCCGGCAAAACGGTACGCCAGTCGATAAGAGATCACAATGAGGACCAGACTGATGACCGATTTGAACAGATTGACCGCAGTAGCAAAGCTGAACTGTCCACTCAACAAACCTTCCCGATACACAAATGTATCGATGATATCCGCTTGCTGATAGATTAATGGACTGTACAAGTTGAAGATTTGGTCAAAGTTTGCGTTTAGGACGTTCCCCAGCGCCAATGTGGCAATAACAATTCCGATGGGAATGAGTGCCGGAATGGTGATATACATTGTCTGCTTCCAGCGTCCCGCCCCATCCACTTCAGCCGCTTCGTACAGAGACGGATTAATGCCTGCGAGAGCAGCAAGGAAGATAATTGTATTGAAACCAAACTCTTTCCAGACATCACTGAGAATGACAGTGAACCGGAACCAGTTGCCGTCCCCGAGGAAGAAGATCGGTTTGATGCCAAAGACCGACACCAGAAACTGATTCAATATTCCCGTCTGTGCCAGAATGTCGATCAGAATACCGGACAGCGTCACCCAGGACAAGAAGTGTGGCAGATACACCAACGTCTGAATCGTGCGTTTCAGCGCCATCTTCCGCACCTCATTGAGCAATAGCGCGAAGATAAACGGAATGATCAGGTTCATGATGATCTTCGAGCAGGCAAAGAACAGTGTGTTCCACGTAATTTGCAGGAAATAATCATTTTTCCACATATACTCGAAATGCTTCAGCCCCACCCACTCCGAACCACTGAAGCCCAACGCGGGCTTGTAATCCTGAAAGGCCATTAGAATACCTGACATCGGAATATATGAAAATATAAAGACCATGATGGCCGCTGGCAGCACCATGAAGTGCAATATCCACGGCTGTTTGTAGCGTTTTTTCTTCTTTTTTTCCAGCTTGTTGCCGACATTCGCCTGCGGGAGCCGTTGACCCTCTATTTTAGCCTCCATATGAACCTTCTCCTGTTCCCAAAAAAAGTTTTTGTGTGTCTTGGGCTTCTCTGATATAAATAGTATCAAGCCATTCCGAGGTCTGACTATATAACATTGTTAGGGTGGATAGGGTTTTGTTAGTTTGATCTATATTGGTGAACATCCGTTCCTCACACAAGACACTCCGATGGCAGAATAAACCTCCAATCGCCGTTATCCCCGTATTTCTTTAATCTCCCTTTTTAAGGGAGAAATTCGGTGATAAATGCGAGCACTTCGTTTTTCCGTTTTTTTTCTGCCCTCTCCGTTAACGTGTGAGAAAAAGGGCAATCAATATAGTCAGTATGTGAATATAAGGGAGACTTTTTATGTATACATGGGAGCGCTTTAACGCTTATCAAAAAGGGATTCGATCTCGCTTCAGCCTTTTTGCCAAAATCAATCTGTTAATTGTCATTCTGTTCATCCCGATTCTGATCATGTACACCTATTCGAACAACGTCACCTACGATGTCGTCAGCAAAGAACTGCAAGTGTCCAACACCAAGCAGCTCACGTTCCTGTCCAGTCAGATCGATTCCCGCATCAATCAGATGATGGATTTCAGCCTTATTCTCTCGCGTGATCCAAATGTGCGTGCCTTTAACGGCCTGAACCTGTGGGAGGATAAATATGATCAGATGCAGACGAGGTACATCATTCAGGAGAAAATGACACTCCAGACCGGCGTAACCGATCTCTGGCCTACCCGCTACGCGGTGTATTCCCAGCAGAACAAAGAGGTTATTGCGAACTACACCCGTGATACTGGTTATGATGGGGCGTATTTGAAAAAAAACATGAGTGGACAATGGACCTACGGGGATCATTCCACCGACTCGAAAGACGCCATGCAATCCTTTTACTGGTTCTTTACGGATTCATTAGCACAACCAGGCATGCTTACCGGTAGCAATCTGGTCATTGAAGCCAGCTTCAGCTACGAGAACATTCAGAATATGCTTGACACGTATAAGGAAGGTGGACAGGGTAATCCGTTCTTCTATCATAAAGGCAACGCTCCTATTCTGAATCGCACCGCAGACAAGCAGTTATCTGGCGAACTGATCCATTATCTGGATAATCATTCGCTCGAAAAGACTACGCAGGATGTGGTGGAATTGGATGGCAAGAAATATCTGGTCAGCTCCGTCAAATCCACTTATCTGGACTGGCATCTGGTCGATGTTGTGCCGCTGTATCAGATTTTGCAGCCAATCTCGCTGAGCCAGAATCTGTTTTATGTCTGCATGATTTTGCTGCTCGTTGTGGGCACATCCGCGTCCATCTTGCTCTACCGCAATGTACAGTATCCGATCCAGAAGCTCATCAAAGGTCTGCGCCGCGTGCAACAAGGCGATTATTCCGTGCGTCTGCACAGCAACAACCAGAATGAGTTTTCATTTCTGTTCCACCGCTTTAATGACATGTCCCACCAGATTCAGGATCTGATCGAAAATGTGTTTCAGGAAAAAATAAGGGCTAGAGAAGCCACGCTGAAACAGCTCCAGGCACAGATTAATCCGCATTTTCTGTATAACTGTCTCGGTTATATCATCAACATGGCACAGATGAAGGATGAACAAGCCGTCGTGTCCATGGCGCATAACCTGAGTGCATACTATCGCTACACTACCCGGATGGAACGGGAGACCTCTTCACTGCAGGAAGAGATCAAGCTGCTCATTAACTATCTGGATATTCAGAAGCTGCGCAACGGCCGTATTGAATATCACATCGATATTCCGGAGCACATGCTTGCCCAATCGGTGCCGCGTTTAATGTTACAACCGATGGTTGAGAACTCGGTGATCCATGGGATTGGGAAGTCGTATACATCAGGAGAGATTCGAATTACCGGGGAGAGTGTGAACGGGTTTGGCAAAATCTATATCGATGACGACGGCCCCGGCCTTACGCCGGAGCAATACGAAGCGTTGAACCAGGAAATGCTGGAGCCATTGCAAGATGAAGTCGGTTGCGGTCTCTGGAATACGTACCAGCGTATGATTCACACCTTTGGCAACCATTCCTACCTCTTGTTCGGCCCATCTCCACTCGGCGGCTTCCGCACCGAAATTGTCTGGGAAATCCCGACCGAGGACGCTGACAAGCTGCGTGGGAGAGACTCAACGGATAGATTAAGATAGATTAACCTAGCGTAGGTACTTTAGGAGTGGATAGATGGGTCCCTTAATCACCAGTGACTCAACGTGAATCACCAGCGGCTCATCTACGGCCTCTCCTTTAAGCCTCGCCCAAAGTATCCGTTAGCCTGGATCGCCGTATTGTCGCTCAACGGCCCTGGGTAACGATTGCACGCACTAATGTACGCACTAAAAAACGCCTTCCAACCGCTTATTATGGCGATGGTAAAGGCGTTTTTGCTATCTTCATGTTATCTTTTTTCTATCTTTTTTCTATCTGGCTGCTTTCAACTCCTCTTGATCATCCGCTCATCCAGCCAACTCACAATATCCGCAGTGACCTCGTCCCGGTTGGTTTCATTCAGCATCTCATGCCGTCCACCAGGATACAGCTTGTAGGTTACGTTGTCGATGCCCTGCTGTTTATAAGCATTGTACAGCCGGAGAATGCCTTTGCCAAAGCTGCCTACCGGGTCCTTGTCTCCAGCGAAGATATGAATCGGCAGGTCTTTGCGCACCAGATTCAGATTGTTTTTGATCCCAAGCTTTTTGAGTCCACTGAAAAAGTCTGCGAAAAATCCTGTCGTAAACACCGTGCCACAGAACGGATCACGTATATATTTATCCACCTCTTCCGCATCACGGCTAAGCCAGTCAAACTCGGTGCGGACAGGCTTGAACGCATCGTTATAACTGCCAAAAGACAACTTGTTCATCCGATGGCTCGGTACACGTCTGCCACGGCGCCGAATCTCTTCTTTGGTTAACAGCGAAGCCACATGAAGAATAAAACGCACATGCAGCGTAGAACCCGATAGGATAACGCCGTCCAGCTCTTCGCCATAGAGCATTAGATACCGCTGTGTAACGAAGGAACCCATGCTATGCCCCATCAGAAATAGAGGGAGTTCAGGATACTTCTTCTTAATGATGCCAGTCAGTTTATACAGATCATGCACCATCCACTCGAATCCGTCGCTATCTGCCAAATACCCTACGTTCTCCAGAACCTCTGCCGTCTTGCCATGCCCTCGCTGGTCGTGGATGTACACGATATATCCATTCCGATTCAGTTCCAGCGCAAAACGCTCGTACCGGGCCGCCGTCTCCGCCATGCCGTGGCAGATCTGCACCACTCCCTTGACCTGAATGTCACTCGCAGGCAACCAGTTATAGACATGAATGCGTGTACCTTCGTCCGATTTAAACTTAAAATGATTTGCCGTACTCACAAAATCCCCCCGTAATGATACGTTTTCTCTTCTTTTTCTTTTTCTTTTTCTCTTCTTCTTCTTCGTCGTTGTCATCATCTTTGTCATTATGTATTTCTTGTACTTCCTCATCGGCTTCAAGGTTTCCACATGCTGAGTGACCGTTCATACATATTCATCCTACTTCTCTAAGGAGGAATTTAGCAATTGTAATTTCACCCTATATATCGGATTTATATTCCTAAATATTCAATATTCATTCTTTTTTTCAAGCGCATATGCGCCCGGAACGGTTTCCATAGAGAAGCGGATTGTGGTGTGATATACTGCTTGCAACACATGTCAGCTTAGAAGCGTGTAAACCCTCAAGCAAGGAGACAAAGCAACATGCAAATGATCATCGTAGACGACGAAGCACACTGGGTGGACAACCTGTCCATGACCAAACCCTGGCATACGCTCGGGATCGAACAGGTTCACCGGGCATACTCAGCCCATGAAGCCCTGCAACTCATTGAAACCCATCCTATTGATATCGTAATCTCGGACATTCAGATGCCGGAAATGACAGGCATAGAGCTGATCGAACGCATCCGCATCCGGGATAAAAAAATAAAATGCATCCTCTTATCCGGTTACTCCGAATTCGATTATGCCAAGAAAGCCATCCAGCACGGAGCCGTGGACTACCTGCTCAAACCGCCGACAGATGATGAAATCATCGGTGCGGTGCAGAAAGCCATCGACCAACTGAACAATGAATGGGCGCTTGTCAGCTCCCTATCACGGACGCAGTTTACGTTGCGCGAGAATTTGCCGCATTTGCGTGGACGCCTACTTTTGGAAGCCTTACAGGGACATCGGTTCTCCGCCAGCGAATGGGAGCGTAAGCTCGACAACTATGACCTGCCCTTCCACACTGGGGATGCCGCGCTGATGCTGGTCCGCATGGATAATGAGTTCGGCCACTACGACAGCCATGATCAGACCCTGATCGAATATGCCATCATCAACATGGCGGAGGAGATTATGGGTGAGTTTATGCACGTGTGGGGTGTGAAGGAAGAGCACGGGTATGTCGTGTTTTTGCTGCAATTGAAAGAGG
Source organism: Paenibacillus amylolyticus (assembly GCF_051136285.1). Lineage (GTDB taxonomy): Bacteria > Bacillota > Bacilli > Paenibacillales > Paenibacillaceae > Paenibacillus > Paenibacillus amylolyticus_F. The sequence goes on from NZ_CP194938.1 coordinate 2,022,910, forward strand.
CGAACGGCGATATTGGAAAAGAAACCATTCTGGAGAAGCTCTCCATCCAGCTTCAATCCAAAGTAAAACAGTTTCTGAAAGGTTCCCTCTCCATTGTCATGACCGAGTGGTTCACCTTCCCGGAACAGATCTACGATCGCTTCCGTCAGGCTTCCGCCTATTTCCGCCAGATCGTTGGGGACGAGCGTGAATTCGTCATGCGAGTGACGGATGTCGAAGTACATGCGGCACAAGGCCCGTTAGATGTGCTGTACACACCGCCTACCTTTATTCAGCTGCTGGAAAGCGGCCAATGGGATGCCGCCGAAGACAAAATACGTGCCGTCTGCGCCGAATTGGACGAGAAATGGTCTGAATCCTGGGAACACTGTATGGAGGCTGGTTTTCTCATCACCGCTGCTTTCACGAACCTGGCCCATCGGAACAAGCTCACCCTGACAGGTCTAATGGGCAGCGAGATTGAGCAGCTACAAAGCGGAGAAGTCTTCTCCACCATCGGCAAGCTGCGCAAATGGTCGCTCGGCGTACTCGCCAAACTCAAGGAAGGCACGTCCAACGAGGTCAAAGATACCCGGTCAGAGTACGTGAAGAAGATTCAGGAGTTTACGGATAAAAACCTGCATCTGGATGTCTCTTTACGCGTGCTTGCAGATCATGTGAACCTGCATCCAACGCATCTGTCCAAGATTTATAAGATCGAGACTGGCGAGGGCATTAGTGAATATATCGCCCGCCTGCGTATGGATCGGGCCTGCCACAAGCTGGTCACAACCACCAAGAAAGTATATGAGATCAGTATGGAGATCGGCTATATGGACCCGGCGTATTTTATCAAAGTGTTCAAACGGCAATTTGGCGTGACACCGCAAGAGTATCGTGACCAGCATTAAACCAAAGTTTTTACACTTTCACTAAGAGAGTCCTATCGAAACTAACAAACTCATATAGATGCGCTCCCGCTCTACTTGGTACAGTTACACTTGTAGAGGTTGTTCAAAAAGTCCGCTTTTGATTACGAAGAATGCCTCACGGCATCATCAACATCGAATATGGGATTCAGCCGAAATAAGCAGGAGGCTTACGAAGTATGTTTCTTTTGGAAACATTTTAGTTGCTCACGTAGCTCTATCTACGCTCCGCTACTCCATTTCTAGCTTCATCCCATCTTCTCGGTACTGAAAACCGGCCTTTTTGAACACGCATTTGTAAAGATCATACATCGTAGGGGGATTGAACAATGATCAAATTCAAAACATGGTGGTCCTTGCTCACGGTTATTGCGCTCATCACCATCACCGCATGCGGCAGTGGCGGGTCAACCAGTGAGAAAGGCACGAATGATACACAAGAGGCTGTCGGCTCTGCGGAAGCGGAAGCGGCGTTTGCCAAAGGAAAATACGACCCACCCATCGAATTCAGCTCTGTGCTGATGCCGAAAAAATACGCTCATGGCGATACTAAAGAGAACAACGTACATGACCGTTGGATGCTCGAAACGCTGGGCATGAAGCACAAAGATACGTGGTATCCGGCCACTGACGATCAATACAGACAGAAGCTACAGCTGGCGATTGCGTCCGGCGAGAAGCTGCCTGATTTCGTAACTGTGCCAACGAACGCGGTACTCACCAATCAGCTGATCGATTCCGGTCAATTCATCGCCATTGATGATCTGTTCGAGAAGTACGCGAGCAAAACGCTGAAAGATCACGCAGCAGCACATCCTGAGCTGTGGTACCCGTTCACCAAGGACGGCAAGAAATACAACATGCCGATCATGGAGTACACAGATAACGACGATACCCTGCTCTGGCTCCGCGAAGACTGGATGGAGAAGCTGAACCTGCAAGCTCCAAAAACCATCGCAGACCTTGAGAATATCATGGACAAATTCAAAAACGAGAACCCGGACGGTCTGTCTCCAGACAAAGTATTCCCGCTGGCAATCTCGCTGAAAAACAACACCAACACCTGGATGGGTGGGCTCGACTGGTTGTTCGGTGCATACGGCACAATTGAAGAACAATGGAACAAAGATGCTAATGGCAACCTGGAGTATGGCTCCGTTAACCCAGGTGCGAAGCAAGCCCTTGCCAAGCTGGCTGAATGGATGGACAAAGGATATATCCACGCCGACTCCGCGCTATGGGACGAAGGCAAAACTGCTGAGAGCTGGACTGCTGGCAAAGCCGGCATTCTACCTGGCGCAAACTGGGTACCAGACTGGCCTGCACCTGACCTGCTGAAGAACGTACCGGGCGCGAAATACAAAGCCTACCCTGTTCCAACTGGTCCAGACGGCAAGATCGGTACCAAATGGCAGAACTCTGGCGTCAACGCAAGTATCATGATCAACAAAGATGCGAAGCATCCGGAAGCAATTTTCTTGTACTACAACTACCTGCTGGATAACCTGGCGAACCCGAAAGCGGGCAGCCCGTATGAGTACGGCTTTGCGAAAGGGTACGACTGGGATGTCGTAGACGGTAAACCGACCAGTGACAAGGACAAGATCAAAGACTTCTCCAATGAATTCCCGTTCCTTACCGGCCCGGCGCGTATTCCGGATCTGTACATGAAAACACTCGTGAAGCTCGCGAACGGCGAGAAAGCTGAAACACCGTACGAGAAACAAATCGCCGAATTCCGTAAACCGGAAAACTGGTACGCAGGTAAAGTCGTGATGTCCCAGATCGACATCCGCAAACAAAACTATTTCACAGGCGCAGCCACTCCAACCATGGTATCCAAGTGGAACCTGCTCCGTCAGTCCGAACTCGAAACCTTCAACAAAATCATCTACGGCAAACTGCCCATCGATGCATTCGACCAATTCGTCACCAACTGGAAATCCAACGGCGGCGACCAGATCACCCAAGAGGTGAATGATTGGTTCAAGTCTGTAAGCGGAAAGTAAGAATTTGTTTTTTGGAAAAGTAAAGCATTAAACCCCGAGCCGAAGCGAGTGATTCACGCTTCGGCTCGGGGTTTTAAGTGTAAAGACCGGGGTCGCTCCCCCATGACATATGGGTTCGCGTTAGTGGTTCAAGCCCGGGCATGCTTACCAAGCTAAGCTATGTAAGCATGCATGGGCTTTTCACACTGCTAAGTTCGTAAATCAACTAGCCTTAGTCAGATTCATGCCACTTCTCCACCAACATCGACTGACCTAACAAGGAAGCCGTTAGCTGAATACCATCTCGCAGCCCCTGCATGTATAACCGTTCATTTTCTATGCCTTTGCTAACGATGTAACGATTCTCCCATTCAGCATATTCAGATGTCTGCTCGATATTCTTGCCAGCAAACAAAGCTTCAAACGCTTCGTCGGTTTCCCCACGTACACGACTCAATTCAGGATCATGCTCAATCCGGGCAGTCACCTCATCCAGCCTTGCTTGAATCGCTCGCTGCATCCACGGTGGAAAATTCACAGCTTCTCCTCCCCTACGCATTATGTACTTCGCTCATTGCCGTAAAACTCGGCTATGTCTCGCCTTCGTTTCACTAACTCGTGCCACCAGTTCATCCACCCTCCGGCTCTGTTCCTGAACCGCAGGATTGTCCCACAACGGAATCGCTTGCTTCAAGGATGCTTCACCAAGCTGATTAAGCTTGCGCCGTTCCTTTTCAAAATTGTATAATGAATTTCTTACTTTTTAATGCGAATACAGAATTAAAATAAAATAAGCTGATACACTTTATTCATGATTTAATTTATAATTCTATGTTTTCTTTTAAATTTTACTTAATAGGAGTCAATAATACATATTAAATATCCAAAAACAGTTAAAACAAATCCAATCCAAAAAAACCCAACTTTTTCTATTTAATTCTCTATTAAACCACTCAGATAACTTTTCAGTAAGTTGATTAGTCATAAATTCTTTTTTCGATGGATTGAGCTTTATTCTAAATCTAACCCAAAGTAAGATAATAACAGTTCCTATTAGTTGAAATATTTGTCCAATCACGGTCATATTCAACACTTTCTTTCCCCCATTACTCTAAATAATGTTTAATACACTACATAACTATTAATACACACCTCTTAAATAACCTGAAATAGTAGAAAAAAGACCATCTTTCTGTAAAATCGTTTGTACCACCAAGCGATTTACAATAGAGACGATCTCATAAAAAAATACTATCACGATTACACGAACTCTTTAATATTTACTGACTTCAGAAAGAAGGGCAATGGTTACTGAACGGATCGGATAAGAAAAACATGCTCAAAAGTTTACATTTCTATAAAACACGTTAGCAGATCGAGGTGTTTTTTAACTGAATCAAGCAACATTTGAACATCCCTACCTTATTTGGTACCAACGAGAATGTCGTATATGGTCAGCTATTGCACGTTTTGCTCAAATGATGATTTGATAAGACACAGTCAGCCTCTCCGGGGCATGTCTGTCTTTCATTTGCTCAATTTTCAGGATTCTTTTCTCTTGGACGATTGCCCGCAGAATAGTGCTTAAGCATTTAGAACATCGTTCCATTGGCCAAAGCCTAACAAGTTCCTTTAATTACATAATTCAGTTATTCAACAGGACTAATATTTTATAGTTTCATTAAATAATCTAATGAAACTTGATTAGAACTGACCATGGAATGAAAAATTATTTTCCATATGCTCATTAAATGTAATGTTATCATCTACATAGAGTCTATTGGCAGATACAAAACAAGTGTCGAATTTTAATTTGTCTATATTTCGGATTTTTTTCCATCTATTAATACTTTGATATAGTTGAAATAATACCTTTGATATTTCTTTGGCTTTATTACCTGAAAGCTTATATCCAGTAGCTAGTACATGATCCTCATAAAGACTAAATTTAGATGAATAATAAGTAACTGTTTTATCCGGTTTTATCATCAGCTTAATATCATAGTAAATTTCATCTTCATTTGTAGAACTTGCAAATCCACTCTCTTTAATAGTTATATTTTTTAATTCTACGTATTTAATAAAATCATCCTTTGTAATCCAACTGAAGCACCGTTTTAATTTCATATAATCGTTAATAAATTGCTGAAGTACAGATAGTTCCTGTAAATTAATCCATCTAATATTACTATTAGAATTTAGTACATCATTAATATCTCTACTAAAATCATCAAATATGCTAAAAATAAAATAACCATGATGTATATTTGAAGAGATATTTTTAAAAATATCTTCCTCATTTTTTTTAAGCTCATCGTCTAGATCATATGCATTGATTTTATTTTCAGAACTGAATTCATTGTAAAAATGTGTAGTGAAGAAGGTGAACTTTAAAAAAATATTATTAATATTCTTTTCAATAACTTCATTAACCAATTTAGTAGACTTAAATGAAAGCGCAGATTTATATAAATCATAAAAAACAAACACTAATGGTAAAGATACTAATGAAGATGCTACATTTATTAACAGTCCTCTTAATAAGCTCCCCCCATCCATTGATAAAGCCCAGACAACCCCTACTACGGCAATTAAATAAGACGGATTGTCAAGCCAAGTGCGACAGTTCCTCTGAAAAGGATTCGTGAGCGGTTCTCCAGCTCAGGCATTTACGTGGTCTGTTATTGATCAAGTCCAGAGCGTTTTCTAGAGCCTCATCCGTGATTTGGGCAAAATCGGTCCCTTTGGGAAAAAACTCTCGCAGGAGGCCATTGGCATTTTCATTCGAGCCGCGTTGCCAGGAGGAATAGGGATCTGCAAAATACACCTGCACTCCATGAACGGCTTCCAGGCTGGTGTAACAGGCGAATTCCTTGCCACGGTCCGCGGTAGCGGTTTGAAACGCTCGGGCAGGATACTGCGAAGCCGCTACCCCAAAGGCAATCTCCATGGATAACGCAGTACGATCAAGCATGCGAATCGCTGTGTACAAGCGGGTTTTCCGTTCGATGAACGTCGCTACGCAGCCCTTGCTTTTCCCACGGCCCGAGACGACCGTATCTAGTTCCCAATGACCGAAGGTTTCCCGGTGACGAACCTCTTTCGGGCGCTGAGAGATGGGTTTACCCACAGCAAACTTGCCGCGTGTTTCTGCTGGCTTCTGCCTCTTCCCTTTGTGTCTGAGGACGGCAAGCACGCCTTTCTCCAAGCGGCCTGTATAAAGCCAACGATAGACCGTTTTAAAACATACCATCGCTTGACCTTCCTGACGTAAACGCTCTACGATCTGTTCCGGAGACCAGGTCGCCTGAAGCTTTTCTTCGATGCGACTCGCCAGTTCTGGATTCCACTTCCCTACGGAAACGGAGGCCTTACGACGCTGGACATAGCCCTCTTGAGCGTTCTCCGCGCCGTAGGGGTGTTCTGCTGTATTTCGGCGGAGTTCACGGCCAATGGTGGCATGATGTCTGCCCAGTTCTTGGGCAATTGCTCGGGTACTTTTCCCCTGCTGGTGGAGGATTTCTAGCTTGCTGCGTTCGACTATGCTAAGATGTGTGTAGCTCATGGTGGATTCTCCTTGTGTGAATGGTTGTGTGAGAACTTTCATTCTACACGAATCCGGCCATGGGCCATTTTTTATTTATTTCCAGCAGGTGTCGCACTTCATATTACAATCCGTCATAACAAAAAATAAACTTCACCAAAATCTCTGTAATTACATACTTACTAAAAATCAATAAAATTCTCATAATTTTCTTAAAGTTCTGTTTCATTAGAATACATTTCCCCTTTGAATACTCAAATAAACTTTTTAGATATCTTAAGGTAATTTCAGCTAACGTTCCTGTATTCATGAACCCCAAAGAGGTTGTCTGCTGAAATTCATCCCCGAATTCCATCCGCAGACCAAGGCTCTGAAAGAGCCGTAGTATGAATATTATGTTAGCTGATGTTCGGTAATTCTTTGTTCAGCTTCCAAACGCTCTTCCTCTCCCTATATCTTGGAATCAATATAGTTCAAAATACTTCTAAATAAATTTATAACAAGTTTTGCCTCTTCTTCACCGATTATTTCTTCATTAGGATGTGTATAAGATTTGTTATTTCTTATCTCATTTAAATTCTCAAGCAGCTTACCAATCGCACTAATGATTTGATTGATTGGTAAATGACTTTGTGAATAATCAATAAGTATACTAGGATGTTCCTGTTTCAACTTACTCCAGTAATCTTGTATTCTAGGATTGTTTTCTTTAAGTATCAGTCCTGCATTTTTGCAAGTTTCTTTTAAGTAACCATGTAGAGCAGTATGCGCTCTATCAACAGCGCTCCGACAATTATGTTGAGAAATCAATGTTTGACACTGATCAAGAGTTTCTTGTACGAATTCATAGTTGTAGACGAGATCTTTTGCTTCAAGTAATCCTTGCCCTTTTAATTCAGAAATCCAAGCCAATATGTTATCGTAAATTCGTTTTTTTTGCTCGAGTTCATATTGAGTCAAGAATCCTTCATTGAACCGGTCTTCAAAAAACTCCAAAGTACATTTATCTACTACTCCTTGTAATATCTTCGACTGAATAAACGGTTCTGCTTCGGATAATATTCTTATAAATCTTTGTCTTGTTGTACCTTCGTATTCATTGGGGTCAATGTCTACACCACAATACATAGGATAAAATTGAGCATGAGAAGCATATGTAAAGTTACCAAGGTAACCTCCTTCGCCACCGATGTACCCCAAGACACTATTTACTTCCTTACCACCTAGTCTTTCCATCAGTGATCACTCCAAGTAGATTTTTAATTTGTTTTAGTTTTACCGAATTTCAGCTAACGTTCAGGTATTCACGAACTTCCGCAGGAAGTTGTCAGACAGCGATCACATCCTGAATTTCCTCTGCTGACCAAGGCGAAGCCGCTGCGTGAATATTATGTTAGATGATATATCCGCCTTCATTGAGTTGGCTAAATGTAATTGTAGTACCTGTTTTTTGCTATCTCATGATTTATAAGTTCATCTGAATCATTAATTGGAATACCGTTACTATAAAATTTCTTTTCGAGTGCCGAAATCTTCGTTCCATTAATCTTAGCAATTAGTGCAGGATTTGCTCCATTCTTTACCATTTCATATAAGGCAGAGTCCATAATTACTTCTACTGGATAACTCACTATATGATCCGGAATTTCAAACAAGTTGATAGACTTTAAAAATGTACAAAAAAATTCATTTAGGCTCCCCACTCGAAACTCATCATTATATACAAAATCCAAAATTGATTCATTCTCTTCAAAACTTCTTTGTTTTGTGAATTCAGCAATCTTAATTGAATTCGTAATATCCCTAGTTAGTCCGGATGGAATTCTCACTATTACTTCATTTACTATCATAAATCTAAAATCAGCACTAAAATCCGATTTCTTCAATGCGCAAATTACTGATCTCTTTGTAGGGGCAATTAAAGTCAACTTAATAAACAGTCTGAGTACTAAGAATTTAAAATACTTCTTTTTCTCATTAACTTTAGCAATCTCAGCTAGAGTTATCCTTTCAAAATATCCATCAATTGCTTCTAAAATATCCACCAATTCGGACTCATCCCAATAAGCCCTGTTCTTAGGATTTGTTAAATTATACCGACTTGCTATCTTATCTTTAAAATCTTGGAATGACGCAATATTATTAAAGATATCATCTGCATACTTTCTTCCAACCAAATATTTATAAAATGCTTTAATTGATTCTAAATGACTTTCCATCGTACTAATCGTTTTGATCTTTCCCTGTTGATTATAATGTTCTATACATTTAATAACATCATCTTTAGTAATCGTAATTGGCAAATTCCCTTTACCGATTGATGTAATATAACGAACAAATTTTGTTACGTGGTTTCTGTAAGTCTCATCATTACTTAGATATTCTTCTTTCCAATGTTCAAGTAAATTGCTTTGCACCGTGGTTTACCTTCTTTACTGTAATTTTATATATTTGCGAATATTTCATCTAACGTTCCCGTATTCACGAACCCCAACGGGGTTGTCTGCTGAAATGCCTCTCCGAAGTCCTTCCCGCAGACCAAGGCTCCTAAGGAGCCGCGGCTTGAATATTATGTTAAGCGTTGCTTCTGTCTTCCTGAGTTGACTTCATTGATCCTTTACTTACATAAATCTAATTTTCTTGGTTCTTATTCTTGGTATGCCAATTTAAAATCTCTTTTTGCGTTTTATCAACCTTGCTGTTAAATCGTTCTCTGTACTCTTCTTTAATATCGTTTGGATCATATCCATACCATATCTGACAATTGATCAAAAGATCCCGAATCTCATCCATCGAATCTTGAAAAAGCAATATTAATATTTCCGTAGTTAAACGATCGTGTTCGTCATCAGGAGCACCGCCTTCAACTAGATCTACAGGATCAAATCTGTTAACGATGTCTCTTAGTTCTAAAAATGTCTTTGAATCGTTTGAAATCTTTATTTCACGATTTTCTTTAGCACCGTTTCCGAATTCCACATAATCCCTCCGAGATAAATCGTTGAGTCCACTTTAACGTTTAACAGGCTTAAATCCTGTACAGTGTTGTTTGCTTTGTAGATTACACTTCTTGTTCGAATCCTCTTCGTCGATCTTGGTAATTCCTCGCCTTTGAATCGTTCTTGAATGTGCTCTTCCAGAAGTTGCGCTTAACATCTAATCTATGTACTTCGTAAATACCACACATTATACCTGATATTTGAATTACGTATATGATAACCGAAGCGATGCTTTTTGCGAAGAAAAATTTGGCGAAAAAGGGAGAATATTTGATTAGCATTCCCTCATATCCATGCAATCCAATGGACTTTGAACACGTCGAGTATTTGTTATGTCGAAACAAAAAGGAAGGCCCTTCTTCATGCCATAAGGAGTAGAGGACCTTCCGATACCTTCTTAATTCTTTCCCATGTTGCACTACTAATCAATTGGTTCTGATGAATAATAATATACAATCGAACCAGCAACTACTTCATCTGGCGATACCTCTTTCCCCAAACATATCCCAACATTCTTTTTACCCGCAATCGAATGATTGATCTGAAAAGAAACAACATCGTATACCTGCTCTTCCCCACCCACTGTTTTAATCACGATCTGGTCACCAATCATCTCTTGAATGGTTGAAGGAAGAAGATCGTCCAACTCTTCATTCGCTCCCATCACGATGGTTCCGTATTCAGGTGTATCGAAGACCAAACCTACGCCAAACAGCATTTTTGTTTCCATTTTCTGATCTCCTTATCTCTGATCTATGAATAGCTCGCCTTTGACATCTCGTACTCGAAGATCGGCATTATGCAGTCTAACGATGGCATCTCTCAATAAAGCATAACGTTTAGTAGAATTGAGTTTAGGTGCAAATCTTGCTACTCAAATACTTGCTTGAGCTTCATCAAGAGCATATATCTTTTTCACAACCTCGCGCTTCAGGAAAATCTACTTTCGTTAATTACACTGTCATCGATATATAAAAAACTACAACTCTTTAATCAATTGATCAAAGTTGTAGCTCTTGGTCCTGATACACTTTCCTCGTTATCATGTTTGTATATTTCAATCTCGTGATTTCGATCAGTTCATCTGGCTGCATCATATTCAGGATATGACTATCTCTTATTAGTATTTTTTGATGACCTCTCCCCAGCCCTTTAACGATAATGATATTTGTATCCTTCTTCACATCTACGATTTGTCCAATGGTTACGAATTGCTCTTGGTTCTTGAGATCAAGATAGGTTAGCAGCCCAAGTATACAAAGTATAATAAAACAAGAAATGTATAATCCAGTTGTCCATACAGGGGGATGATTCACGAAGTAGATTTTGACAATTAATTGCACGCCAATGATAAAAATAAATATTATGATAAAGCCAAATTGCTTTTTTAATTTCCCTTCAGCTCTTTCGTTCATAGGCTCTCCCCTTCAAAATCTTTTGAGCATAATCATTCAAGTACTTCTCAATTCAATATTCACTTGTGTAATTTTAATCTCTTCAAATCAATAATAAAATTTTGTTGTTTTAGAATATCCAATCCGAGAAGACCTTTATGATCTTTAGGCAATATACCTACATCGATTTCTATATTCTCAATGTTGTCTGTACCTATTACAATCCTGTCCATTATTTTGGTATAAAACGGAATACTTCCTCCGATGCCGTAAGCTTCGAAAATTGAATCTCCTGTTTCGTAAGTCACGCCGATTTCCTCTAAAATATCAGGACTAATAATCGTATGTGAAGATCCAGTGTCAATAATGACATCATCAATTTTCAATGTTCTTCCCCTAAATGTAACGGTAAGTGACGTTGTAATGAGCTGTCCATCATAGTTAATTTTCATTCGTATTACGTCTCACTCTCATTAATGGATCTTTGCGGAGATGAATCACAAAGTCTGGATTTGAAGTATGATATACAACGTTACCAGGCTCTACACGAAAAAACTCTTTATTCGCATCTTGTTCGGATACGGTACGAATTGGTGCAACTTCATCTACGATTTTTTTGTTATCTTCCTCATGATATTGAATAATGGAAACTAGGACAAATTGGTCAGGGAACAGTTCTCTCACTTCCTGCCATTTCATGTGTTGTACCTCCTAATTTTCTTAATGGATCAACTTTCTATCATTTTAACATATACACCTGACTTCATATATCGTCCTGTATCCTAACATTACATTCGAGATAAAGACGGAGGCGATACACCTTCACTTAATTTAAACACCAAATTCGCTTGGAAGGAGGTCGGACTTTCTTTAAAAACAGCTCATGGTGAAAAGATGATCATTTTCCTTACATGATATGATGTAATTATATTAGGAAATGATTGGATATAAAACGTTTTAAAGTATATCATTTAAAGTAGTATCCGTATGGAAGAATTATTCACTTCTTTTTTTCTTCTCTTCTGATTGTTAGTATTTAAGTGTTTCAAGTAACAGGGGTTACTGATCTATGCATAATCGGAGCATACAATGCTTGGCTTCTTAACTAAGGATATGTCGAAACAATCCACAAAATAAATATTTAAGATAAGTTGATATCATTAATGTTGACATCAACTACTTATTCAAAGGAGATATGATGTATAGAAGACTAATAATTATTGCTTGTCTGATAGAAGTGTCCTTTTCACTTTTTTTACAATATCGTTACAATAATATTTTAGATCTTTTCCCTTTCATTGGAGTGTTAGTTTTTTTCATAGTGCTGAGTTATTTCTTAAAAGTTCAACTAAGAAAAAAACGTAAAGAAATAGTACTTTTTTTACAAACACTCTTTTTAATATTTATTCCAATTTATGCGATCACTACACTTCCTCAATACACGTATGAAAGTGCGGTAGATAAGGTCACTCAGAATTTAGAAGAACCTTATGTGGTTAATAAGCAGAAGAATACGTTAATTGAAGACGAATCTAATGAAATTAAAAAAGGTTATATGTTTTCTGTGGAAAAAAATTCAGAAGTAAATTCATACGTTTTTGATCCGTGGACTGGTAATTATCATGAAGTACAAGATTGAGATAAGCTTAGCTACTCGGTTAAATTGATGTAGATTCTGCTATAATGTTAAAATTGTTTTTAACTCCTTAAGAATGAGAATGAAACTTACTTTTAAGAATCGGTTCGCCGATTCTTTTTTTCTTGCACATTCTTAGCCTTCCTATCATGCAGCCCTGCGAATACAAGACCGCGCAACATGAATATGATGTTAAGAGATATTCCTTCAAATAATCAGGAAACTTAATCTCTCAAGTCCATACATCCTTTGGGCTTTGAATACTGAATATACGCAGTGTGACACTAGATGCAAGCAAACGAATCTTCGTTTAAAACAAAAAGGCCTTTCTTCATCCCATAGGGAATCCGACGACCTTCCGAGGCATTTGGAACATATCAACTTTCTCAAAAAATACTATCTTTCGCTGTAAAACGTTCTAACCTTATTGACTCCCCTCACCCCAACAACGCCTGCTCAATCTGATCCACAATCCCATGGATGCCTGTGGGTCCATAACAACCAATCCACATTGCCGCATCCACCGAATGCACTCATTGCTTATCTCCCCCACCGAGCATTCCCAAAACCCGCTACTCTGTTGCAGATATCCCATCCTGCATAAGCTCATTACTCAGCAAAAAGTAGTGACTCGCCTGCACTGCGGGTAATCTCTCAACCGAGATATGATAGGCCGTATCCGAGGTGTCTGCAACAAATAACTGTCAACCATATGTAAAAAAATATAACTCTTTCATCACTTGATCAAAGTTGCAGCTCCTGATCCTGATACACTTTCCTCGTTATCATCTTAGTATATTTCAATCTTGTGATTTCGATCAGTTCATTTGGCTGCATCATATTCAGGATATGACTATCTTTTATTAATATTTTACGATGACCTCGCCCCAGCCCTTTAACGATAATGATATTTCTATCCTTCTTCACATCTATGATTTGTCCAATGGTATGATATACAACGTTACCAGGGTCTACACGAAAAAACTCTTTATTTGCATCTTGTTCGGATACAGTACGAATTGGTGCAACCTCATCCACAACTTTTTTGTTATCTTCCTCATGGTATTGAAGGATAGAAACCAGAACAAATTGGTCAGGGAATAGTTCTCTCACTTCATGCCATTTCATGTGCTATACCTCCTGTTATTCGTATTTATAAAACTTTCTATTATTTTATCATATAGGTTAGTCAAAATAATCAACGGCTCGGCGACAGGCGAGTCTCATTAAGGTCTAATCTCACCTTTTCTAGGCAGCAACTCATATACTGCTTAGGCCACAGAAGTATTCCAAAGTGTTTAGAAGTAAAAAAACAAATTGAAAATTGTCAACCTTAGAAGAGTAAAGAAAGCAACGCCCCATCTTTTCAGACGAGCGTTGCTTTACATTCTGCTTAGAAGTTAGCCAGCGATTATCAATTATTTTATAGCATTGTAAAGCTCAGTCATTTGGTCTGCTAATTCCAATTGCGGCTCCATCCGCTGATTATTCATAGTGGTAGGCGTCATAATTAACATTTTTTCCCCCTGCTCAAACATAGTGACATAGAACAAAACCCCCGTTGTTTCTTCTTGGTCAGGATCAAGTACAATTTTTAAGTGGCGAACCTTTTCAATCCATTCCTTAATTAGTGCTTGATCTGTAGTTGTTTTTTAGTGCCATCACTGCTCATCATTCTAATAGAATCAACCTTTGTAATATCCCCTGGATAGAAGGTTTCTAATTCTTTTGGTTCTTTGCTTACTTCCACCTGATCGGACTGATTAGAAATTTGGCAGCTGCTCAGAATCAAGATCAACAATGAAGTACAAATTAAGGTGTAAAGTGAATATTTTTTCATTATATCCCCCTTAATCATTAAACGATATTTGCATTTGAATTGTTCCATCCTGTATCTCGTAAACTTATATGTATCTGCAAATGTTCTCTGCTCTACTAGCTTTCCATTGCTATGAATTCTCCCTCATTTCTACAATATTGCGACCATCCAGGATTTATGAGCTTGTTGGATTGAGATGACGTTAAATTTATGTTGGAGTTATTGATTAAGAGATTCAAAACATTGAATCCGCTTCCATATATGGTTACAATCTATCCGATCCCTAAATTGGAATAATTATATAAAAGGAAGATTGAAAATCTATACATACAATTTTGGGACAGATCTACTATAGGAAGGTGCCATTATTGATGAAAAAATCTAAAACGCTAAAAAAAATATTATTCTAAGTCTTGCCATTCTTCCTATAAGCTTCGGTCTGCTTCAAACAGATGCTGACGCTATTAGATTTGCAGGTGGTAGAACAAGTGCCACATACAACGTTTGGTATTCAGATTCTGTATCATCATATGGTTATGTTTCAGCAATAGATGAAGCTCGTTTCAAATGGAATGATACATCATCAAAAGTTAATTTGACTAGAGTTCTCTCTTCAACTGGAACTCCCGATAAATATTATATTGGTACGACTCCCCATCCTACATGGATCGGTTTGCAGGAGCCTTTTAAGCCAGGCATTTCAGGAGGATATGTTCAAGCTAGCAATGATGATACTTGGTCCTTTAGTAATATAAGAATGTATCATAACAATATGAGTAGATTCAATATGACAACTTCTCAGATTATTTCTAATGCAACTCATGAATATGGCCACGTATTAGGGTTAGATCATACCCCTGACTCTGGTTCTAATTCTGTAATGAAATCTGGAATTCAGGATATAGGACCCACTGCATATGATATACAAGAGATTAGACTTAAGTGGGGCAATTAAAATATAATTGAAAGGGTGAGACTATGTCTCTATCAAAGAAGAAGTATATAATATTCCCTGTATTGTTATTATTGATTATCTCTGTTAGTACGATTGCATATTTAAATGGAGATTCAGAATCAAATTCTCAAATTAATAAAGTTGTCAATCTTTCTACGAACTCAATAACATTCAATGAAATTAATAAACTAGATGAATTTGCTGAATTAGTTGTTATTGGGTATGCTACAGATGAATTTATAGATAGAAAACATGTGGTAACTACTTTTGATGATGGAACAATGGAATCATTCCACACGAATACCAACATAAAAATTGAAAAGATATTGAAAAAACCAGAAGATTTCCCTTCAGATCAAAAAGAATTAACAATCATTGAACCAGTCAGTATTGATGGTGATGTCAAATATACAGCTGATCATTATGTAGAACTACAGAAGGAAGATAAAAGTGTGATTTTCTTAATGAAGAACACTTTTGGTGATTATGGACTAATCAATGATAATTTAGGGAAATTCAGCTTAGAAGTTAACAATCAAAGTAAGCTATCACACCTCACTTCTCAAGAATTATCAGAATATCAAATATTCCGTGACTCGGTAATGAAGAAGTACAATTTAAATTAATGTTTATAACATTTAGTGATCACTCAAGGCAAATTGATAAATCTTTAAATACGTGTGGCTCCATGAGTCTTTAAGAGATGCTTTAATGTAAAAGAAACCGTCTCCTCTGGTATGCTTGCTTGAACTTACATCTATCAAGGAACGGTTTCTTTTGGTTTTACAACCATAATGATAATGTTGTATCTAGTCATTTGAGACCTATGGAATATTATTCAAGATTTATATGTATTCTTTTCATCATAAAAGCTCCCCTCACCCCAACAACACCTTTTCAACCTGATCCACAATCCCATTAATCCCCATCGGCCCATAACAACCAATCCATGTCGCCGCATCCACCGAATGCACTCGTTGCTCCTCGCCCCCACCGAGCATTCCCAAAACCCGCTGCTCTGTCGCCGATATCCCATCCTGCATGAACTCATTACTCAGCAAAAAGTAGTGACTTGCCTGCACTGCTGGTAATCTCTCAACCGAAATATGATAGGCTGTGTCGGAGGTATCTGCTACAAACAGCGGGACAGGCAGACCTAGATCGCGGTACAGCACCGCACCTGTCCGATGAGCGGCGGAATGCACGCGCACGAGAGAGTCCAGCGGACGGATCAGTGCCACACTTTTACCTGCCAATGCCGAGGCCAATTCCTCAGACAACAAAGCCGTTCTGCGAAGATAGTCCGCAATAATCTGCTTGGCTTCTGCTCGTTTGCCTGTCAGTTCACCGAACAGACTCAGGATCGTCTGCCAGTTTTCATTACGTTTGAACATCACCACTGGAGCGATCCCACTTAACCGTTCAAGATACTGTTCATGCACCTCAGTGCAGATAATCAGATTGGGTGCAAGTCTTTCTAACGCAGACAGATTTGGGTATTCATACGTCCCGAGTAATTCGGTGTGCTGGAGTCCTGCCTGGAGGGATTGAGGAAACATTAATACCGCGCTTCCCAGTCCAACACTGCCCACCGGAGACAAGCCCAGCGCAAGCAAATGATCTGCATACTGCACATCAAGGACAGCAATACGCTGCGGTGTTTCAGTGACGGTGTACTCCCCTTGCATATGACAGATGACCGTACCTTGACTAGATTCATAGGATGAAGCTGTCCGGTTTTGCAGCAGAGCATTCGCATAGTCTGCATCGGTTCTCGAAGCGGCTGCATGCCGATAATGCAGCGGTGGGACGCCAGCATACTTTTTAAACGCTCTGCTGAAATAATACATATCCCGATATCCCAGCTTGTCCGCAATTTCTCCTATGGAAGCATCCGTATGACGAAGCATCCTTGATGCACTTTCCATACGCAGCTGAATGACATACTCCATGGGTCCGAGCTGCTTTTCTTGTTTGAAACGGCGCTGTAATTGTCTTACGCTACAACCCGCAAGGGCAGCCAGCTCTTTCAGCTCCAGGTTCTGACGATAGTGCGACGCAATATAGGAAGCGACCACATCCACCATATCGGACTCCGCTCCCCCCTGACCCCGTTCATACGCCATGATCAGCTCGTAGATCATTCCCTGAAGCAAGGCGTTCGCATAGAAACGTTCCAATCCTTCGCCGCGGCGCCATTTGGCAACGACTTTTTCCGCGTTTTCGATCCATTCGGCGTGGGTTGCCGAGCTTTGCACAAATGACCTGCGTAGCGGGTGTTTCCGATACGAAGGCATAACAATAGAGGCTTCCTCCATGGAAGAAGCCTTGTACTTGATCACAATATAATGAATGTCCTCTGATCTGGCCGTCAGTGTGTAGGATGATCCCTTCACCGCATGACAGGCAAAAGAAGCTCCAATGTGGCAACCCTCGCCATCCATTGCAAGCTCCCCTTCCCCCCCATATGCCAGCAGCAGCACATTAGAAGTTACATCTGTTTCGTGTAAAACGCTGCCTGTCTGCAAAGTACCGCTATATCCGTCCAGCATCTTGATCGCTGTATCACTCCAACCACTTGTCTGTTCTTGCAGCGGCATTTCTCTCATCTCCTGACAATTGCATAGGTATAATCATTGCTGTTGTCATTGTAATTGAGATTCTTTCTCATTGTCAATTTTCGGACATTTGAGGCAATATTCCCCTGACATCTGGTAATAGAAACAGCAGGTGATGCGCTCACTTTTGGCAACATGTACATTGTCCTTACAATCGGTGAATCGGGTTAACGGATTCTTTCTCTCACCAAACACTTGCCCGGATGCCACCTGCGTCAGATAGGCGAAGTCCTCTCGAATGATCTTACGTTCCTGCTCCGTCTCACCTTCATCTGGAGCGAATAGTCGCCCGATCCGTACCATAATATTCTCCCAGAGAATGCTCATCGAAAGAGGCGCAACCGCAGCAAGTGTCTTTAACAGAGGTGTCAGTTGAACCGCAAACATCTCCTGGACCGCCTTTTCCCGCCATACGTCCCGGTCTCCCGTCAATTCTTCAGCCCGAACCTCGTTCACCGCTAGAAAAGGAAAGCGTGTACCCTCCTCATGTTCTCCGAGCTTCGGATGATAGAGAAAGCTGTTCTGTAGCTGAAAGGTTACATGCTGATGATGAAACGTCATCGCGGTCACGAGCGGAGCCGTCCATAGATAGCCAAGTCGCTTGGCTAACATGGAAGCGGCAACCTTCATGTCTGGTGCATCGATATAATGTTGAAACCAGCTGATATACTCTCGGCACGCCTCTTCGTCATGCAGCTCACTCAAAGCAATGCTACGGACACTATGTTGAGGCGGCTCGCCAAGCAAAATCGAATGATCCTCTACCGTCTCTTTCCATGCGTCTGTCGAGAGATATTGGGTCATATTATTTCGATCCCAGCAGGGCTTCCGATGCCTGGTCTACAATCAGATTAATCGCAAGCGGTCCGTAGTATGCAATCCAAAGTGTGGAGTTTACATCATAAGTACGGTTATTTTTCACAGCATCAAGAGACTTCCATACCGGATTATTCACCATCGCCTCTGCTTCTGCGGCAAACAGTTCATCCGACAGGACAAAATAACGACTTGCTCCAATCTCAGGCACTTTTTCCATTGAGACTTCAACGGAAGTATCTCCCTTGATTCCTTCTACGAATGCAGGCATTTTCAAGCCCAGATCATTATACAGAATGCCACCTGTACGGTGCTCAATGCCATGAACACGAATACCTTCTTTACGCGGACGAATCAGCGCTACCGTCTCGTCACCCAGCTTCTCCGCCAGTTTTGTTTTCATTCCTGCCACTTTCTCTTCATAAGCTGTACGTACTTTTTCTGCCTCGTCCTTCTTGTCTGTAATCTTAGCTACTGTAGCTAACGTATTACGCCAGTCTTCGTAGAAATCGAGAACCAAGGTAGGTGCAATTTTGCTTACGCTCTCATACTGTTTCTCTTGAAAATCAGTCATGATAATCAAATCTGGATCTAGGGCTACAATCGCTTCCAGGTTAGGCTCGTCCCGTGTACCCAGAACTTCAACGCCACTTGCCTGATCACCCAAGTATTCTGGAAAATCAGTGTTGCCTCCAGCGATAACACTACCTGCCGGCTTTTCGCCAACGGCTAACATCTGATCCAAAAACTTAACATCCAGCACGGCAACTTTCTTCGGTTTTTCGTTTAGAGTGATGTCACCCTTCATACCCTTGATCGTTACTGGAAAAGCGCCGTCGGTCTTCGTCTCTGTACTCGCAGGTGTATCCGAAGGCGTTGCCGCGGATTGTTTACCGCTATCTGTACCCGTTCCGGCACCACACGCCGTCAGGACTAGAATCAGGGCCAACATTAAGCCCATCAGTAATCGTGATTTGTGAGCAAGATAGCCTTTGCTTCCGGCTGCTTGCCCGTTTGTTCCTTGTTTCATTTGTAAATCCCCCTTATGTATACTGATGATAATGATTTTCATTATCGAAACATAAAGAGAGTATAAACGATCTGTGGTTCGTGTTACCATGTACTTTTGCGACATTTCAGTCGGACTAATGCGACATGATGATTCATGATTTACCTATCCACTATGCACCTTTTAATTTCTCAGCAATATAAGCCTGTAGACGATAAATGTCTGCAAGAAGTTCTTCTTCCTCTGGCGTATTGCCGTACTCCCCCAGCCAGCGCGGTGTACGGATATGCCAGTCCTATCTTTCTCCAAAACTTCTGAGCAGGGACATTCATTTCCATCTCAGCTACTTTCCACACTCCATTAAATGTATTAAAAAGTTCATAAGCGGCTGTTTGACCACATTTTAATCCTCTGTACTTCTTCATGACAAAGAATTCAGCCATCTCATACACTTTTTCATTCTGTTCATTTTCTCCAATGCAGCGTACAAGTGCAAAACCCGTAAGCTTCTCTTCTACTTTGATGAAAAAAGCAAATCTCCCTGCTTCTGTGAAATAATGATCTAAATACGGGTATTCATAAAGTCCGTTTGGATTGATATCATCTTCTGGATCAAACTCACGGAAATCATATTTATATAGTTCAAGAAGGTTTCTCCAAATAGGTTTTTGTTTGTATTCAACAGGTTGAATTGAAATCATTTTTCTTTTCCGCCCATCGCTAGACAATAGCGCCCATATTCCTGTTGGTCCACTATACTGCCTCCTTCTCCTGGTTCAATCAGACTACCACTCTCTCCATTCCTCCGTAAGATCTTCATGCTCCTGGATGTCTAATCCAGCCAATCTAGCTGCCTTATCAATAAAATCAGCTAATTCTTCACATTCCATAATGTCATCGGAATCACAGGTAGGTTAGCTTCAAATTGCTATTCTTTCCAGACGCTCATAGGGTCCCATGGCTTGATTTGATTACCATATTTTCCGGCCAAAAAAGCTTTCATGTCTTCCAGCTTAGCAGGCACTTCGTTCCAAACTGGAAGGGGTGGTAACCCTCGTTTACTTTTCAATAGGATGTCCACTGTAACATACAAACGCTCTGGCTGAATCCAATGAAGGAAGTGGGAAATATCAATTTGCTTGGTCAGGGACAAGGAATCAATTTCGTCATTGTAATGCTTGTTGAACTCGCTGATCAAGTTCAGGAGGTATTCTCTCTGCTCCTTCACGAAATCCAGGCCGCAGATGGCACCATGCCCTGGAACAACGATTTCGGGTTTAATTTCGTCAATAATGCGATCAAGTACTTTAACCCAATTGAGGGTTCCCTCTTCGCTGTATGCCGTACAACCGTTAAACACAACATCCCCGGCAAACAGCACTTTTTCTTTTGGCATCCACAGCAGTAAGTCACTGTCAGAGTGAGCCGGAGCTACGTTGTAAATCATGACTTCCATATCGCCAAGACGGATATTGATATCGTCATTTATTTCAATATTGGGGAGCACCCATTCTACGCCTTCCAGGTCGAATCCTTCAAATTCCGCAGCAAAAAACCGCTCTCCCGAGGTCGATTTCGGAGAATCCTTCCCTCTTCTGATGACGCTGTCCATCCAGGCGATATTTTCGGTGCGACGCTCTCTGTCCGCTTCCTTGTGCATAATAATGCAAGCATCTTCAAACACTTTGTTCCCCCAAGCATGGTCGCTGTTATAGTGCGAGTTCACCACATACATAGGAGAGCCACCGTTGCTTACTTCCTTAAAAGCCTCCCGCATCTCCCGCGCATGGAACAAATCAAAGAACGTGTCATACACTAGCCCTTCACCCTTGTTGATGAACCCGGCATTGGCCCAACTGATCCCGCGATACGGGGAAATACCGGCAAAGACGCCATCTGCGACTTCAAAAAATTTGACGCGAGGTTTTTGAATAATACGCCCATACTTCATAAAAATTCTCCTTTGCGTAGATGTTTTTTGGATAAGTCCTACTGACAATGTCTTTACTATAGAGTATGGAAAACAGAAATGCAAGCATGTACTTGCATGCATTTGGTTTATACTGTATGGTAGTAACTGAATAACATCACACGATATGGATGGAGGCAATGCAACATGAAGCTCGTAACCTTTCAAACCAATACATCCCAGGAACCTTTGTTTGGGCTTGTAATTAATGAGAAATTTGTCGTGTCTTTTGCCGCAGTTATGAAAAAACATGGAACGTTTTTTGACAGTCTTGAAAGTATGTACAGCTATCTTCATCATTTGCCGGCTAGCTATGATGCTGCTAAGGAATTATTGCAATATGTTATCAGACAGTCCCATCAATTCAATGAACATGAAATCTGCCCGATTACAGCGGTAAAGCTGCTGCCGCCTGTTCCGAATCCGGCTGCACTTATCGATTTCGGGCTGACGCCAAGACATCTGAGAAATGCTGGTATACATCTGTTCCAAAGAGAATATACAGGGCTGGAAAGTGAAGAGCTCAAACAAAAAATCGCAGAAAAATTCCAGCACGATCCGAATAAAGTAACTTTCAATTATTACAAGTGTAACCATAATGCATTAATTGGCGATGGGGATACGATTCATTGGCCTTCGTACTCATCCTATCTGGATATCGAGCCTGAACTGGCCTTTGTTACAGGAGAGGGGAACTGCATTGCAGGATATGTTATTTTTAACGACAGTACGGTCCGCGATGTGCAGTGGCCGGATTTCCAAGCGCTGACTGGACCGACGCGTTGCAAAGATTTTGATCGAAGCAAAGGAATAGGACCATTTCTGGTTACACCGGATGAAATCGACAATCCGCTGGCACTCGATGTGGATGTACACATCGGGGAGAGACTGCATTGGAAGGGAAGCACATCCGAGTATTCTGCACATCCTGCAGAAGTGATGGAGGCGGTTCTCAAAGTATTCACTCCGCTCCCAGGCACAATTATAGGAATGGGGACGATACCGGATTGCTGCGCAATCGAGACTGAACAGTGGCTGTTGCCCTCTGACCGAATCCAGATTACATTCAATAAATTAGGCACGCTCACGCAACTGGTGCCTGATCATGTCGAGATTACGGAACCAAGCCGCTGGGGAAAAAGAAGCGATTTGCCCTATATAAATGTTGATGAAAATGAACCCTGACCCTGCTTCATATGCAAAACTTGTAGTAGAATAGGTTTAACATATTCAAAAGGAGTAATACCATGCAAACTTCAGACAGAATTATTGAAGCCGCAACACGGCTCATCAAAAAGAAGGGCTATCGGGGAGTAAGCACCAAAGCCATTGCAACAGAAGCCAAAGTCAATGAATCTACAATTTTCCGACAATTTGGAAGCAAGCAAGGCATATTGGAAGCCATCATTGAAAGACATTCGGATATCCCGCAATTTGAGAAGCTGTTAAAAGAGGACGCGACCGAGCGTCCAGAAATCGATCTGCTGCATGTAAGCCAGCAGTACCGTTTGTTTTTCCATAAACATGCGGACATTATTTTGATTGGTATCCGCGACACAGGAATGCTTCCCGAATTGGACAGAGTGCTGGCCGATCCTCCGGTAAAGCTACACTCCTTGCTGGCTGAATATTTTGAACGCTTGCAGAAGAAAAAAATTATAGCCACACAGGATGCGCGTCTTACCGCCATGTCTTTTCTCTCGATGTGCTACGGATTTCAGATGAGCGAGCTGATTCACCGGCAATATCAGTCCCAACTCGTCACCGAGGAAGAGTTCTACAAGCACAGTGTCTCATTGTTTGTAAAAGGGATTTTGTTTCAGTCATAGGCTTTGTTGATTTATTTAGATAGCTTGAGACTGGTTGCGCAGCTTTAACTCCAAAACAATTTGCAGCATTTTCTCTCAGTCTGATCCAATCAGGAATCTAAAGTTCACGTGCGTGCGGATTTGTGACAAGGTGAAGCGTGGCGCGGCTATGCAATGGCAACCCGCGTAAGGGTGAGGTGCCGCTGGCATTGGCGCAGCACCCTGTAAGAGTAGCCCCGCGACCATGGAGCACGGGGCTCAAACGGACGTCACAGACACACGGCTGTGATGCTAACACGTGTGCCGCTGTAATAACTATACAGCGGAGGCGGACGTTCCTTTTTCCCCAACAAAAGATTAAAAATGGTGAGGACTTTGATTTTTTCTTAAATCAGACTCATTTCCTCGGACATTAGTGTTTGCTGGAGTTCCGGGATCATGGTATCCATCGCCTCTTCCCCGGCCGCAATACATTCAAGGGATTTGGTGACATCGAAGGCAGCATACGGTCCTACATCGGGCCTTACCACCATATCCGCCAGATTCAAGCTGCTATGCTTTCGTTCGGCGGTCATCAAGCTGTACGAGCGATAGACCACTTCAATCATGTTGCGTGGCGGCTTCTTTTCATGCTCTCTCGATACGTCTACCGCCAGAATACAATCCACGCTTTCCCCTTTCATATTGGCTACCGGCAGATTGTTCAGAACCCCGCCATCCACCAGCATTCGTCCATCCCACATCAAGGGAGCGAATACACCCGGAAAAGCCGATGTCGCACGAAGCGCAGTCACCAGATCGCCTTGATCCAGCGTAACCTGGGTGCCTTCCATCAGATCAACAGCAATGGTTTTGAATGAAATCGGCAGTTGCTCAATACAGACGCCTTGCAACTCATGCTCAGCCAGCAGACCGCTGACCACCTGCGTCATTCCATTTCCAGCCAGAATGCCCTTCAACCAATTCCCACGATCGAGGAAACGAAGCTTGGGTGTATGAAGCAGGGTATTCTCAATCTCCCGAACAGGTACACCTGCAGCAAATAATCCACCAACAACACCGCCCATACTTGTGCCGATAATGCAGTCCACGGTAACGTTATGTTTTTCCAGAGATTTTAGAATACCGATATGGGCAAGCCCTCGTACAGCTCCACCGCCCAGAACCAAACCTAACTTCTTCATCATACACCGCCTCTTTATTATTCATCTCATCACCCAAAAGACCCAAAAACAAAGTGCAGAAACTTCCCTGCAGGTAGAGAGGTTTAGCGAAGTTCACTCTGCCGTTTTCTTAACATGTACAGAGAAAGAGTACGCTCCCTCATCTACGCAAGGGCTTCAAGAATAAAGTCGGCAAGTACCATTTGCTCCGCCTGACTGAGCGCATGAATTCGATTCGTATATGACCCGACCAATACCATTAATTCCTGACCAACATCCTTGCTCATCATTTGTATAATTGTGCCCACAACTGTGCCTACGAATATAAGCAGGCGGGGCTGGGCCCCCTCCGTCTCTTGCACCAGCTTACGGATGAGAACATGTATGCGGCTCTCCAGCTGTTTAGTATATATCAACAATATGCCGGAGATGTATCCGCAGATTTCAAGGTTTGACCGCTTTTCAGGAATCTCGATTAACAGTTGGGTTATCAGTTCTTGCGCACTTGCATTCTGTAATCCGCTTAACATATCCCGGATCAATTGAAGACCAGCCTGTGCCTCCTCTGGTTCGTCTACCTGATACAGCGTTTCCCCTTTTCCAAGTATAGCAGCAGCTTTCTCTGTCGGTGTAAAAACAACCAGCGAGCGTCCCGTCACATTCGGATTCGTCTCATAACTGCGTGTGACAAAGCCTGCTTTTTCAATAGCCTTTAGCATATCATATGCCGTCCATTTACTAACCCCGAGAACCTTGGCTAACGCTTCATAATGGACGGGCAAGCGGCTCTGCTGATACATATCCACCAGTTGGTCCAGAAATTGCAATCTGCGTTTGGAAAGTGCCATAGCGGTTCACCTCCATCCGATCTATGTGATGCGTTTATCCATTTTACAGCTTTCAAGTTTTTGGGCTTTTTGTGGATTATCTTATCATCTGCATATGCTATCGTCAATGCTCCTCTTGAAGTTCCCCGTACTTGCTAAATTTAGCAATCCACCCTTTCTCAGTGAATAATTCCCCTTGTAGCCCATCGCTGGATTGTATAATATCTACGTCTTGCACTTTAATCTCAATATCATTTTCAAAATCAGCCTGCTCCTGGAGCTTAAACAGGAAATCATGAATCCCTCTGTCCAGACTTCTAATCAGTATCGCTCTGACAAGATTGATTTGTTCCTCATTTAATCCCTGTATTCCAGCTTGCAGCTTCTCCAGGCTCGGGGATTTCCAATGTCCTTCAACTAACAATTCAAAAAAATCAATACTTCGATCTCTTAAATCACTCATGACGACTTGTCCAAACGTATCGAGTGCTTGTTTTTCATTCATCGCTGTTCTCCCCCTCAGATATAGCTCCCTTCTAAGCTCGCTACTACTGTTTTCTTCAGACCCCAAAATCCCTATCTAAATAGATTTCTTGTCTCTCTAACTGCATTTCTAATCAACCGAAATATCTCCCAAGCGTATTGTTATCCATAAAGTCTCTAGCCCCCTCTGTTCTTGCAAAATACTTTACAGTGCTAAGCCTCAGTGCTCATTGCTTCTGCAATCTGTATTAAAGCAGCTTGAGACATCTGCTGACCTATAAGTTCATACTGCAGCGCCTTTCCGCCACTTCCTGCTTCAATCCAGATCAGGCGATCTGCTCCATGATTCGAAAAGTAAAATGCCTCCGCCTCCCTCACAAGAAGAGTTTTCACCTGAGACAGCTCATGTTCGGACAGTTCAATACGACTCTTGGTTGTACCGAAAGTTTGGAGTATGTATGTACGCTCTCCGCTATAGGTTAGCCGGACACCTACAAGTGTATTATTGGGTTTCAGATCGCGGACCACTACCTTCTGACCTGTCCTTCTGCTTTCTTCTGCCATGGCTTCAATCTCATCCGGGGTCAGATTATTGAATCCATAATAAACCTGGACATTTTCAATCTGAGCATCGGGACTTGGGAATTTGGGCTGCCACCCCTTCAACGACTCCCTCAATTCATTCAGACTGTGCCCCCATTCAACGGCTGCGTAATTCGTCTGCTGTGTAAACGGGTTTTCTTTGGCATCCGCAATGTAGATAGCCTTCCCGTCACCTGGACTTAACGTACGAACGATCTGGTCTACGACATGATCACTCTCCAGCGACTGCATCTGAATTTTCCCAAGAAAATCACCGTTTTGACTTTTAATATCCATGCGTAATCACTCCTCTGTTATAATTCAAGCAAAATGATATATCCCGTCTCAAACATTTATCACATCATTTTTAAGCGGCGTACAAGAAAACGCTTGCAGCTTCCCGATGATGCAGCTTTAATTTCATCAAAGCATAACGATGAGTGCTGTTTACATCCCTGACTAACTCCATTCCCATATATTTTTGGTACCATTCTACTGCTTCTTCAAGATGGCTTACGCCTACTCTTACCCAAGAAGGTAGTATTTCATCGCTCTCAAGAGATACATCCTCCTGTAAAGTAAGCCTTATACCTTCCGTCGTAGCCCATAAATCAAAGTATCTGGTTTCGCCAGGTTCATCATATATTGAAGTTACCCTTATGTTTTCTTGCTCCAATTGTCTATGCCGCTTCTGTAATTCACAGTGTTCAGGAGCAAGTTCGTAACCGATCTCGGCCTTGAAATGTTCTTTTGACCAATGATGAAAGCCATATGTGCCAATCACCCGATCTTCAGCTGAATAGGTTATTCCCTATCTCATTCCCTCCAGCTTGGTAAATCTATCGTTCCAGCGGCGGATCAATTCTTCCGCTTGCTTCAATTCAATATCACTACCTCCCTTATGCTCATCAATATGATAAGTCCTGAGGCATCACATTGAATTTGGTTCTTCATGTACAACTATCATGTTACCGGTTGGATCAAAAAAACGAAAAAATTTCCGTCCTTCTTGGTCTACAGCAGGTATTCCATCCCCTTCATAATCTGTCCCTGACTCAATAACCAAATTAATGATTGTATCTATGTTTTCCACTTCTATTCCAACTGTTGGGAAAGGCTTGCCATCAATCGTAAATGTACTTGTTGTACGATCGGTAGTTTTCCACAAATTTATGTTTGGACCTTCACCTAAATCAATAATTGCGAATTCTCCAAAATTAGCAACAAGTGTACCACCTAAGCACTTAACATACCAATTAATTGAATCTTCCAGATTATTCGTTGGTACTTGAACATGGCTTATGAATTTCCTCAAAGAATCACCCTCCTAATGGTTGTAATAATCTTATACTGGTGTCACAACGATTGCGTATTCATAAGCCCATGGGGACCGTCTGCTGAAATGACTCCCGATATCCATCAGCAGACCAAGGCTTAAAAAGAGTCACTGTTTGAAATGTTCTATGGTGGGAACGCTTCTTCGAGAGCATTTATGAACCTGTCTGTATTCACATTGTAAATTTATTCTATATAACTGTACTTGCCCAAAATTAGTTCCATGAAATGTAAATAGAGACACACTTGACTCTCTGCGTAAAATAGAAGTACGACCAAATACTCTACGCAGGAGAGAAAAGACATGTCCCATACGTATATTTTATCATAAGAAAACCACTGGAACAATCGGTTTGACGAGTGGAATCTTCCACTCTTTTTCTCCAAACCTGTCCTTCACCACATCAAACACTTCGTGGATGGGATGCTTTCAACCGGATTTACGGGAACGTTAACGGATATTCAAAGGGAAAGCTTGCAGGAACGAGATCGTCGGACACTGAGTCATTTCTTAACTCATGGAAAATGGGATGCTTCTTACCTGGAGGCATCGTTCAACGCGTCGCTTTTCAGCAGGTTAAAGCGTGTGCTCAACGAGAACGTAGCCCCATGTTCGTTATTCTGGATGACACCGTGTGTGAAAAAACCAAGCCTTCGTCACAGGCCACACACATGATTCAAGGAGCTTCATTTCAACATTCTCACCTCAAGCGGCGGTATGTTTATGGGCACGCAGTGGTTCAAACACTACTTCGCTCAGGGGATCAGGTCTTTCCTTTTGCCACAGCGCGTTACGATCCACAAGGAAAAAGTAAAATCGAACTCGCGGGTGATATGATTCAGGCCGTCCCGATGTCTTCCTGCCGAACCTACGTCCTGACGGATTCGTGGTATCCATCTACTTCCGTACTTCAGACCTGCGCAGAGCGCGGCTTTCATGTCATTAGTGGTTTGAAAACAAACCGAATTTTCTATCCGCAAGGCATCCGTCAATCACTCCAAAGCTTTGCTTCGTACATCTCGAAAACGGATACCGATCTGGTGACCATTGGCTCCTCCGCTTACCGAGTTCGTTATGAAGGCAAGCTTAATCTAGTAGAGAACGCTGTGTTGCTCCTGTGTTGGAAAGATGGAGAAGGCTTTGATCCCAAGCAAATGAAAGCTTTTCTAAGTACGGATGTTTCCCTGAGTAATGAAGAAATATTGAACTTTTACAGCAAACGTTGGGCCATTGAAACCTATTTTCGTACGGTGAAAGTTCAGCTGGCCATGGATCGTTACCAGGTTCGTTCGGCTCAGGCCATTGACCGTTACTTGACCCTGCTCCTGTTTTCCGCGCTGTGTTGTACGTGTCGTAACCACGAAAGCTTAATCGACAGGATACATGGCTACCGCATTCAGAAAAAGCATGACATGATTGAATATATCTACAACCAAGCTCAGCGTGGGGCGACATTAGACCAAATTAAAACGCGGCTCAGAGTGGCATAGGGATACTGTCAGGTTTTTTAACTTACAAATATTTGAAGAGATTATTGGCAAGTACAGTGATTAAAACAATAAATCGATGCCCCATTATGACGGAGACATCGATTCATATCATCTAACTATGAGGTGAATCATGAGTATGCGACTAAAAAGGAAGTATATCATTACCGTTTTCACCGTTGCCATTATTGCTTTTCCTATTATCATTGGATCTTATATGTTAAACAAGGTTGTCGATCCTGAAGAGATTATGATTACGAAAACTGAAGTTTCTCCTGAACTTATTACGATACAAGGTGGATTTGGAGACAGTATCCGCAGATATCACGGTTACAACATCTCACATCATGATCATTCACTACTCATTCAAGTCAAAGGCAGCAAACTTCCGATTGGAGGTCATAAGGACTTCAACATTTCATTCTCTAATACGTATGGGAATATCGCTGAAATCTACTTATTAGGGCATGACAATGCTAAAAGAAAGATTTGGCCCCAGCCCTGACTTTCATGTGAAGCCATATTAAACTCTTCCGGGTCATTTCCTATTACTGCACCTGCTTTTCAACTGCTGCTTGCTTGATTCTGCGAATCTGGTTGAGATGGTTCTGCACATGAGCGACAAAACCCGGAATGATCGCAGCTAGAGATACCGTCTCTCCTCTGAAGTTAACACCTGTTTTCTCCCATTCTTCATCACTCAACCGCTCCAGTAATCCTGAATTATACTGAACCAGACCATTGGCAACCGTAATCAGCTGAGAGATCTGCTCCTCATTTGCTTTTTGTCCGGCGATCCACGCTTCCTGGTTAAACCCAGGCAGCGTCGCCTGTGATCCCGCTAATATTTCCCGGATGCGGAAGGAAACGACAATGCTATGATCCACCAGATGTGCCAGCACTTCAGTAACACTCCAGGAGGATGCAGAAGACTTCCACTTCAACTGCTGCTCGGTCAGTCCCGTAATCTCCTGTTCAATCTCTTCATAAGCGTGTACATATGCCGATATAATCGATTCTGTCTTCACTGTTGTTTTCCCCATAATTACCGCTCTCCGATCTATATAAGTTTAACTAAAATAATGATTTCAGGATTCCTGTGCTTACACTAATTCCCCTGTAAATGCTTCTTTCAGCAATTGGAACGAGCGGGTTCGTTTATCAAAATCGGGAATAATGGTTGTAAACACAAAGCTGTTTACGCCATATTCCTCAGACAGCTCAAGCAGTCGCTTCCGCACGGTTTCCTTGGTGCCACGTGTAATGTCCGCTTCGCGCTCAACCGCCGTATATGTTTCTCCCGCTTGCCTTGCGAATTCCGCTGCCTGCTCCAACGTCTGCACATTCACGGTTTTGCCACTCGCCAGCGTTGCACGCACCGTTTTGTGCTGTCCCGCCAGCGCATTCGCCTCTTCTTCCGTATCTGCAGCTATGACCGACAAAGCCAGAATGGCTTCAGGCTCTCCACCATGTTCCGTGTTGAACTGCGTGCGATACGTATCCAATGCGGTGCGTGCCGTTTCGGGATCACTGTTGATAAACAGCGCGAACGCATAAGGCAGCCCCTGCTTGGCTGCCAGTTCCGCACTGGAAACACTCGTGCCGAGCATATAAATTCGTGCCGGCTGTCCCGGTAACGGATGTGCTGTCAGTCC
The DNA here is from genome assembly GCF_051136285.1 of Paenibacillus amylolyticus. Taxonomy (GTDB): domain Bacteria; phylum Bacillota; class Bacilli; order Paenibacillales; family Paenibacillaceae; genus Paenibacillus; species Paenibacillus amylolyticus_F. Next base: position 2,053,906 of record NZ_CP194938.1, read on the forward strand.
TGGCTGCACATGGGTTTCACTTGCCGGAGCGTTCAGAAAGTTTCTCAGTTCCACCAGTTTGTCATCCAGCGTCTCCGGCTCGGCAATTCCCTTTTGCAACGCCTTCGTGGAACGCGGCAAGCCGCCTGGAGCACGCCCGATCCCAAGTTCAACCCTTCCCGGAGCTAGTGTCGCGAGCACATTGAAGCTTTCAGCTACCTTATATGGACTATAATGCTGGAGCATAACACCACCGGAGCCGATCCGTATCTTTTGAGTCTGAGCAAGCAAGTACGAAACGAGCACTTCTGGCGATGATCCAGCAACCCCTTCCGAGTCATGGTGCTCCGCTACCCAAAATCGGTCATATGCAAGGGATTCTGCAAGCTTCGCCATTTCTACGGTGTTTTTCAATGCCTCCGTAGCCGACTGGCTCGGAAACACAATGCTCTGATCCAAAATCCCTAAAGTAAATGACATATCTCTTCCCCCTTAGATATTCCTTATCATGTTTCTGATCCCGTTTTCTTATATGGAATATGCAGTATCCGGTGTAATGCGTTTGAGAAACTGCTTTGTCCGTTCTTCCTTCGGATAGCGGAACAACTGCTTCGGCTCTCCTTCTTCCACAATGACTCCACCATCCATAAATACAACATGGTTCGCCACTTCCTGTGCAAAACCCATTTCGTGAGTCACGATAATCATCGTTATGCCTTCCTCTGCAATCTGGCGAATAACCGCCAGCACCTCGCCTACAAGTTCCGGGTCCAGCGCGGAGGTTGGTTCGTCAAAAAGAATAACCTCTGGGTTCATCGCCAGCGCCCGTGCAATGCCGACGCGTTGCTGCTGTCCACCCGAAAGCTGGCTAGGATATGAGTCGAGCTTGTTTCCGAGACCTACCTTTTCAAGCAAGGCGACACTCCGCGTTCGCGCTTCCTCTTTAGCCACTTTGCGAACAGCGACAAGTCCTTCCATTACATTTTGCAACGCTGTTTTGTGGCGGAACAGATTATATTGCTGAAATACCATCGCTGATTTTTGGCGTAAGGCATGGATGTCCTTTTTGGCGTGCTTTCCGTAATCCAAGGTAAAGTCACCGAGTGTGATATGCCCGGAATCCGGTTTTTCCAAATAGTTAATGCAGCGCAGAAGCGTCGTTTTGCCTGATCCACTGGGTCCCAGAATCGCAACGACCTCTCCACGCGCCACGTTCAGATCAATGCCTGACAGTACCTTATTGTCTCCGAAGCTTTTGTGTATTTGCTTGAGTTCAATCATGACACGCCTCCCCGGTTGTACGATCTGAACCGCTTCTCTGCCACTGCGGTCAGTCTTTCAATCATGACGGTCAGACCCCAGAAGATGAGGGCTGCCGCCACATACGCCTCGAAAAATTTCCAGTTGGTCGATGCAACAATTTGTGCCTTGGCGTTAATCTCCACCACCGAGACCGCAAATGCCAGTGTAGAGCCATGCAACATGCCAATCAGCATGTTAGAAATGTTGGGTAGACTGGCTGCAAAAGCCTGCGGCAACACAATTCTGCGCAGTGCCTTCGTCGCTGTCATGCCCAGAGAATACGCCGCTTCGATCTGACCGCGATCCACCGCGAGCAAGCCGGATCTGACAATTTCTGACGCATAGGCTCCAGCCGTAATCGAGAACGCCAGATAAGCAAAGCCAATCAATGGAATGGACGACGAGTTGAACCCAAGTCCGAGTGATGAAGACACGCTGTCAATGATCATCGGCAGACCGAAATAGATCAGAAGCAGATGTGTGATCATCGGTGTTCCGCGAATAAACGTAACATAGGCTGTCCCAAGCTGGCTTAGTACAGGAACCCGAAACTGGCGAAGTAGCGCAACCGCTGTGCCGATGATAAAACCAAGCACCACCGAGACCACCGTGATAGCCAGTGTAGTCGGGATGACTCCGAGAAGTTGCACAAACGCGGTCCATACAAAGGAAGCATCAAAGCTCATATCGGAGCAAACCCCCTCTTCTGCACTTTCCGCTCAAGTACATGGAACACCCTCTCCAGCACAAAACTCAAAACAAAATAAATGAGTGCCAGTGAGATGTACGCTTCAATAAAATGACGAGAGATCGTTGCCAGTGTAGACGATTTGCCCGTCATCTCCATGACACCCACACTGAACGCAAGGGATGTATCCTTCAGACTACCGATCACCATGTTGGAGAATATGGGTAGTGCCGTCACATACGCCTGGGGCAATACAATCCGGAAGAACGCTTGCGGGCCAGACATGCCCATGGCATAAGCAGCTTCTACCTGACCACGATCCACGGAAGCGACTGAAGCCCGAATCATCTCCACCATAAATGCTCCACTATTAAGCGAGTAAGTCATAATCACAAAGTAGATGGCAGGTGCACGGTTGGCATGAATACCGAACAAACCTAAAATTTCAGGCACACCGTAATAGAACAAAAACAATTGAATCAAGATCGGTGTTCCGCGAAAAAAAGACACATACAGCTTAGACAGCTGTTTCAGCACCGGAATATTGTACATCTGCGGCAGTGCCGCGATGGAACTGATGATTAGACCAAGCACCATTGCACTAACGACAATGAGAAGCGTAGTACTGATGGTGGGTAGGAGTTTTACAAAGTAGTCCATGACATAACTGAATTCAAATGGTGCACCCATCGCTGCGACCTGCCTTTCCTCTACGTGTTATTTGGTTTCCGATTGCGTAGCGTCAAAGCCAAGCCACTGCTCACTAAGTTTTTTCAATGTACCGTCTGCCTTGATTTCCTTGAGTGCTTCATCGATGCGATCAGCAAGTTTCTGTTCTTCAGGATCATCCTTACGGAACATAAACAGGGTATCCGATTCACTGAGTGGTGGACCCACCAGTTTCAGATCGCCGCTCGGATCAATGAGTGGAAGCGTAAAGTCCGCTGCTACAAATGCTGCAACCCGTCCAGCCTTGAGCTGTGCGATGGAATCGTTCGCCACACCGCTGGAATACACAATATCAAGTGCATTGTTATTCTGCTTGTTGTAGTTTTCCAGCAAGATGGCCTGGGCACTGGTTGCTGTCGTTAACACTTTTTTGCCTTTCAGATCATCAATGGAATGAATGGTATTGTCATCTTTGAGAACCGCGATTTTGTTCTTCCAGTGGGAATACGCTTCTTTATTGAATAGATATTTCTCTTCGCGCTCCGGGTTTTTCTCCATTTGATGTGCGACCATGTCAATTTTGTTCGTTTCGAGGCTGAGCAGCAAGTTCGTGAACTCCATCGTCTGCAGATCAAACTCATAATCATCAAGCCGTTTATCAATTTCTCTGACGAGTTCTACATCATATCCCGTCAGTTTGTTATTTTCGTCAATAAAAGCGACATTCGGAAATTGTGTGCCTGTTCCCACAATAATCTTGGTTGGTTCTTTCGCTCCATCAGCGCCCGATGCTGTCTTCGTGTCTCCCCCGGTGCTGCATCCTGTCAGCGCCAATACGATTGCAGTTGTAAGTGTTAGAACAGACCATTTTTTCATGTTTTTCTCCCCCATTATGTTCGCCTTTATTTTAAACCACTAATTCTTACATGTTAACTAGGAATTAATTGATCTAAAAATAGCATTCCAACAGGAACATCGTCAACGGGTTTACTTATAGAACAATTCTATATATAAATAAAATATTCGATGGGTGCGATTACACCACACCTTAGCAGCACCGAGAGTGCCCACTCGCGATAATATAGACGACTTCTACACTAAACCTGATCATTATCGTTATCTAACGATGATCTTGTAGAAACAAGAAAAAAACCTAACGAAGAATCGTTAGGTTTAACATGTCCAACACCCTTATGAAACTATAATTAGTCGTCCCTTCTATTTCACTGATCTTCTAGTTAGCTTCGACTTAACTTTTTAAATGCCGAGTACTCTTGCCCGGAATTCATATAACTTAATATCTTTTCCGCACACTCCGTTGAACTGAGCTCTTCTGTATTCACTTCCAGATCATACTCATCATAGGCGTATACGTAGTCGAACTGAGAATGAGCAAGTCCGATCTCACGATCCCCCCTGCTCTGCTCTCTTCTGGTGAGTTCTTCTGTGGAGCAGTGTACACCAACAAACAGTATCGGGTAGTCTGCAAGTACATCATAAAATTTGTTGAAAAACTCGTTATCACTGATAACCGTATCCACAATTACATTGAGGCCCAGCTCCGAAAATAGTTTAATGGTTGCATAGTACAATGAGCCAATCGGGCCAAAAAGGATATCTGACATCACACCCGGTTCCATTTCTCTTGTTGGCTTCATATCCGGATATGTCGTATCAATGAATTGATCATAATTTTGAAAAAACTGATCTACAGATAGATGATGTAGCGGCATCTCTCCCTGCTTTTTCATTTCCAGCGCAATGCTTGTCTTGCCTGAACTTGACGTTCCATTTAAAAAGATAATGAGTCCTCTTTCCATATGTATCACCCTCATCTATGAGATTAGTTCTGCTTATCTGAGGCCTGCCCCTCTTAATATATCCTTTGAAAATTGATCCACAGCGAGCCAGGTAGACACATTTTCTTCTACATACCTCTTCCATGCAATTACAAAATGAATTTCACATATTTCATCTGATTCCATCTGTGACATGGGCACACTAATCCCTTTTCCTGAGTTCAGGATGTACCCCTGTGCTTCAACATCCATACCTTTACCGAAGGATTTTGGAATCCGATCCCCTTGGTTTCTCCTCATCATTAACAGCGTTCCGTCTTGTGTACCCATATGTAACTGATCGGTTTGATTTTTATATTCAATCGCTTCGAGTCCTTCTCCTGTATCTGATCCACAGCTTGTCCAGTTATATCCCTCTTTCCACAAGGATGTGAAGTTGCACTCATCAATCCGGTGCCCACTCTTCGGTTTGATTCTGAATACAGCTCCCCAGCATTCTTCTACTGCCTGATCGCAAGCAAGTTCTACATCCACTTTACAAATCGCGAGTTCACAGTCCCATGAGTCGTAGTAATACCTATACAACCACCCACCGCTTGGAAGTCTGCCGTAATCTGTTGCAAGATAGGATTGGTTTGAGACCGAAAGTGAGAATTCCACGGTTCCCAGAGGTGTACATATAGACGGCATCCCAGGCATCACCTGTTGAACGATGGTTTCTTTTCCATATGCAATAATTTCACCTTTCCATTTCATCTCTCTGATCTCTTTATCTTTCAGTAAACACCAGTCGATGATCTGTCCAATCAGCCTTGGTGCGACAATTTCATCGTTCCATATTAGTGTTAGTGCTCTTCTGTGACCAACATACTCTGCTGTCCAGCCCTCGAATTCCTTACCGATGATGACTAACATGGGAAACTCCTTATGGCCTCTACTGCATGGTCCCACCTCATAGGTTACGATAAGCTTTTTATCCTCAGAAACGATATGTAACTTAATGATCCCTTCATCGTCCAGATCCGGCTTACATGCCAATAGAATAATCGATTAGATCGCATGATTTTGCGTTTATATTTTTGACCAACACCCATCCTTTCACCTCGCCTCAAACCTCATCTGTAGCTCCTTAACAAACACCTTGATCGGCTCATGATAATCAATTGGCTTGTAAATGCCGCGATTGTTAAATTTGTGTCGTGCATTCTCATCTCTAAAATCATTGTCATTTCCTTCAAGAGCCTTCATCACAAATATGATTTCGTTCATGCTCCCGATTACACTTCGACTGTCCGTTTTGGTAATCAAGCGTTCGTTACATTGGTCCAGATAATACTGTGCCCATTCCTGGGGAATGCCCTCAAAGGCCATATATGCTTCCAAATTCTTTTTAAAAATGGCTAACAGCTTATTCGCCTGTTTGGTTCTGATTCCACTTACCGTTAAGCTCAGAATAGATAAATCATTCACAAACACATAGTGTTTTCTACCATACAACGTGAACAAGTTGACGTGCCAGCTAAAGAAGGTGTCACTCTCTGTGACAGTTTCCGGTTTGACTTGGAGATCTTTTAGGGTAAGCTGGGTTGCTTTGAATGTAATCATGTATAACACCCCTTGTTGTTCTTATCAAAATTAACGCACAAACATTCCATCATGGCCCTGATCCACGATCTCAAGTAACGCTTCAAAATCCTCACTTGGTTCAATGTCATCCACAAAATGCCATTTCCCCTTACTATCTTGCCAGTATACCTTCCATACGTTTTCTACTAATCTAAACTGTGCGTACGGTAACTTCACCCATTCATCACTCCGAAAGGCTTGTCTTTCCTGGAACAGCGTCACATTATTGCCTCGCATCTTGTAGCCCATTTTGATCTGATTTTTGAACTGCTTAGGTATAGCATTTTCAGTGTAGCTGTTCATTATTTTTTGTATGCGTCTTTTCGTGAAATCATCCATACTCTCGATTCTCCCGTTCTACGTAGTCATTGATTCTGCTATGTTAATAAGGATATCGGCAGGCATTGGTTTGCCAAATAGTTCATATTGTAGCGCCTTTCCACTACTTCCTTCTTCAATCCAAATCAAGCGGTCTGTACCATGGTTTGTAAAATAAAAGGCCTCTACACCTCGTACATGTAATGTTCTCACCTGAGCCAACTCAGATTCAGACAACCCAATTCGACTTTTGGTAGTTCCGAAAATCTGGAGTGTAAACGAGTTCTCTCCTTTATAGGTGATACTGACCCCTACAAGCTTATTGTTCGGTTTCAGATCGCGGACGATCACATTCTTTCCTGTCATTTCGCTTTCTTCCGCCATCGCTTCAATCTCATCCGGTGTCAGATTATCGAATCCATAGTAGACCTGAATAGACTGTACTTCAACATCTGACGGAAATCCAGGCTGCCATTGAGTCAACGTTTGCTTTAACCGTTCCAAACCATACTCCCACGCAACAGCTGCATAATTCGTCTGCTGCGTAAACTGATTCTCTGTGGCATCGGCAATATATATAGCTTTCCCATCACCAGGTCTCAGATTGCCTATGATCTGGTCCATACCATCTTCGCTATCCAACGATTCAATTTGAATTTTACCAAGAAAATCACCATTTTGATTTTTAATATCCAACCACCATCACTCCTCAGATTCGATATGTATCAATCATTCAGGGCCAGCATCTAATCATAGTTCGTATTAAAAACATGACATTTCTTCTCTATCTTGTCAATTCAGAAAGTCCAGTTACGCTTGCGTCAATATTTTTGTAAAAGGTGAAGCATGGCGCGGCTGTGGACGGGTAAGCCGCGTAAGAGTGGGGTGCTGCTATAGCTGGATGCAGCACCTTATGGAGAAGCCCCGCGACAATGAATCGCGGGGCTCATGTTTGACATCACAGTTGTACGGCTGAGATGTCAGCCTAGAAGTGACTATTTAACAAAACGACATACATGGTTCAGTTTTTTTATTCTATTTTCATTGTTGATTAACCCTTTATCTCCTCGACCATTTGAAACGCACACTTCAAGCAGCTCAATAGATTTAATTCTATCCCCGTCTTGTCTCTGAATGTTGTATAAATGATTTGAGCTATTTGAGTTTCGTTCGTAGCTAGGTTTACTTGTTTGCTTATCACTTTTACCTCAATATCATATTCATTACTTGGTGCCCCACCAGCCAGAAGTGCAAGCGGGTCCCATTCGTTGATAATCCTTGTGAGTAGTTCTTCAGTCTTCAAGCAGACTCTGGTTCCAGTTGAAATTGCATACTCGGCGATATTTTCAAAATCTTCTGGGGAATGCACACGAAATCCCAATGTGGTCATATGATTTACCATTATGTATAACTCCTTTGTATGTAGTCTGCTATGTACGCTTTGTCTAGTACTCATCCTTTGGATTGATTCAACTTCGATTTATGTTTTGATCGCATCATTACATCTAACAGGTAACCTATGAACAACCAGATAAGTATCCCCAGAAATGTAGTTACAATCTAAAATGGTAATTAACAATATCATCGTATCCGAATAATGCTCTTAGATAAAACTCTATATTCGTTAAGATGTTGGCTATGATTTGATTCATTCCTTCCCCAGACCCGTTATGCATACTCTTGTCTGTGATAATTTACGATTTATTGGTTCTTATATAGACGTCCAAAAGTCGTTCGTTGTTTCAGATAACTTTGTTAGCTTTCTTTGTAGACAGATACTTGGGTTTTACTATCACATAATTTCTTATTTGCCTACCATTTCTTTTAAATCTTCAATTGTATTTTCACTTGAGTATTGAGTATTCTTAAGAAAAACAATTCCATCAATTTGGGCATTCTTAAACGTACAAGCATCAATACTATTATCAATAAACTCTGAATGAGATAAATTAGCTTCATCAAACATTGAAGCTTTAATGTTCGAATGAATAAACTTTGCATGTCTAAAAGATGAGCCAGTAAAGTCCAATGACAGTATACATTCTTCAAAAATCACTTCGTCAAAATTAAAATAATGAATACCTCCATATTCTGTTACTTCGACTTTTTTAAAATGCTTTGTTCCTGCGCCTACGAGATCTTTTAATGTTTCAATTGTCATTTCAGTTTCTATGATCATCCTGGATGACTCCTCTTTATTTCATTTCACTTTGGTACTTCTCCCCCAATTATCGAAGCTCATCCTTCGGTTTATAAATTTCTTTGAGAGCTTCAAAATAAATCTATTTATCAAATCGTAATTCAGGTATGAGATCCAGCCAATTTACAGTGGTGCCTATAAGTTCATAATTAAAAGGTATGCCTAGCTCGCTCATATCCATCCCGATTTTGCTCCAAATCACTTCTTTATCATTCTTTGTAACTTCAGCCACAATTACAGTGCACATCAGATCAGTATCATCTGGGCACATCAAAATAGGCAAAATCGCATTCTCTTGTTCAGAATAATACCGAGTCAGTAATAAATCTAGTTCTTCTTTAAAACTAGACCATTCAGTCACTGTCGGTACTAAACCTAGGAAATGGTGATCAGGATAGTACTGATCGAGATAGATATCGAGTGGATTGCCATTGATAACAATTACAGGATGCTTAACATCGACATATTCACTCGTTTGCTCAATGACTTCAAGTGTATCCATTTAATTCACTCTTTCTCCCATCATAACTTTCTTTTTTGTGTTTATATTGTATTCTCCCAAATTCTTCTGTTGGAGGGATTACTTTGCTTGTAGTTCGTTCTTTCCATGAAATTCCAAAATAACATGATTAATTCCCATTTTGGCTGCTCTTCTCTCATTCCCTAGACTCACTCAGCATCTCATCGTTTTAACTTCTTCAACAATACTTTTATACTTTTCAAGATCACATTGAAATTTTAATTCATGGGATAACATTAGATTTTGGAGATTTTCTAATCTCTCGATCCATTCTCCTGAAAATTCAATTATATTACTCCATGAAAAAACAAACTCATTCCAACACGTTTCAAGATACGTTCCTGGTAAAACTTCAATATAACAAGTGCCTTCGAGTTCTTCTTTATCTCTTATGATCCTCATTCTTACTACCCTCATTCTTTCTTTTTTATCACTCTTACTATTCCATCATGGAAGATTTCAATAACCTGCCTCTCTTCTCGATAGACCCATCCTTCTTTTTCTGTCTAAGCCATTCATAATGTAACGGCAATGTTATCTTCCACTCTTTTCGCTGACTTCTCATTTATAATGGAATACATTTTGAGGTCTTCGAACTTCCCTTTAATGAATACATGTTTTCTAAAAACCCCTTCAAATTCCATTCCTGATTTCTCCATGACTCTTGAAGAACCCGTATTCGCTGATATACATCTAGCTTCAATTCGAACTAAGTTCATATGTTCAAAACCAAATTCGATTATTTTTTTCACACACTCCGTCATATAACCTTGTCCCCAATAATCTCTTGACAATGCGTATCCAATCTCTGCTTTGTGGTGATTGATATCCCAACCTACAAAGTCGCAAGTTCCGATGATCTTCCCTGTTATTTTATCTTGTATCCCCCATGGGCTAATCTGGCTTTTGTTATATTTATCTATGATGAAATCAACAAAATTCTCTGTATCCTCTATTTTCATATGCGGATGCCATGTTGTATATTTTGACACTTCCGGGTCACTACAATAAGAATAGATATCCTGCACATCATTCTTTTCAATTTTTCTAAGTATCGTTCTTGAAGTCTCAAGTACAGGTAAATCATTGTAAATATCTTCAATCTTCATCTTCCATACCTCCAGTTTATATTGTTTAACTTTAATGTTAATCAACCATTTCGCGTTCAATTAATTGATATTGATCATCTAAGCCTATACGAAATGACCCAGCCTTAGATCATTTTATCTTAGACTGGGTCGTGTGTGATGGGATTCTCTCCCTTTATTTTACTTCAAGAAAATCCCTTCATTTTATCGCTCGATAAAAGAGACCTAAAGCCCCGGAATCAAAGGTTTTATTTTCAATAAGTTGAAGATTGATCTTTTGGTTGAGACCTTGGAATAACGGTAATCCACTTCCGATTAATACAGGAGATACCGTAATTTTATATTCATCTATTAAATCAAGCTGCATAAGGTAATGTGCAAACCGCGGACTACCGAGTATGACCATATCCTGGCCTGGTTGTTGTTTGAGATTTTTGATTTCTTCTTCGATATTTTCTTTTACCAATCGGGAATTGTTCCACTCGACATCGTCCAGCGTTGTAGAGAAAACGATTTTGGTGGTCTTCTCAATCCACTCGGCATGCTCTCGTTCATGCTGAGAGGCTGATGCGTCTGAACGTACAGATGGCCAGTAACCGTGCATCATCTGATACGTCCCACGTCCCCAAATAACCGTGTCAGCAGTGCTCAGAACTTCTTTCGCGTGTTTCTCCAAATCCGCATCGTAAGAAACCCAGCTAATGTCCATTTCACCATTGGGTCCTTCTACATAACCGTCAAGCGATGCGTGCAGAAATAAAACGAGTTTTCTCATCTTCACTTCTCCTTGTTTATGAGGGATATCTCCGCAAAATCTGACTAAATTTAGGCATGATTCATCTTGTTTTCTCATATGGTTTGCTTACCACAAATGAAATATACGACTATTCCAAAAAGATGTATATAACGTTCTTCTATTCACTCTTCATCTCTATTAATAATTTCAATAAATCATCAATCGAATTAAACTGCATGAATCCGCCACTTACCTATAACCAATTTCCCAGTTTATCTATTCTTCATTTTATCCATATGAATTTCACGCAATAATAAAAATAATGGCAGTCCAAATGAAACCCCAACTGTTAATGTTCCAATGATCGGTACCCACATATGTTTTATACCGATTCGCTTTCCTTCATATATGATAAATCCAATCAAAACGACTGCTGAAATTAATACATCCAACCAAGCAAACTCACTAATTCGATTCTGTCTTGCTTCATTCAATAGCATTGTTAAATTGAATCCGTTTTCACCAATCCAAGGGATGAACGTCATGTAGGGCAATGTTATTCCTAATATGGTTAACACCCCGAAGAAATACTTCAAATTTCTCACCTCATTAATATATTTTGTCCAACTAAAATCTCTTACTGGAAATGACTCTCGTGTACCAAGGAGCGTAGAGAGCAATGCTTGAAGAACTTACGCCTCAATGATTCCTACTGCAGTGTAGGGATAATCAATTTGTTTCTTTACTATATTGGCCTCTTCTTGGCCTGCAAACAATTCAATTAAATATAGTCCCAAATCAATCGATGTCGCTACTCCTCCGGCAGTTATCACGTTTCCATCTTTAACAGTTCTCGTTTTAATTACTTCTTTGCAGTAAGGCTCAAGTGAATCATACACATTAGCATGGGTTGTTACTATCCTTACTGATTCGGCAGTTCGAATCCAATCCACAAATTCAATATCTTCTTTTATTTTTCTAGTCCCTATACCTCCTGGAATAAAAACAAGATCATATTGAGATAAATCAGGTTTTATTACATTCACCTTTACTCTCATCCCAAGCTCATCTGTCACTTCCTCAGTCAATCCACAAATGTCCCATGTTGTACCTTTGGTTTGGTCGAATAAGTTCAATCGATAAATAACATCATAGAAACCAACAAAATCAAGAAATGTTACTCCATTAAATAAAATGAAAGCCATCTTCATAGAATCATTCCTCTCCAAGATTAAGTGATTCATTTCTATGAAATATTCTTAAATACCTTATCAATCTCTTTTCTTTCGTAATCAAAAATCCAAGATCATCATAAATATAATGTTATGTGATGCCGATTGAACTACCTGCAGAAATCCATTTCAATATAAGGAATATCATTCTGGATATTGTTCAAATAAAATTTCAATGCTTCCTTGTCCCAATCACTCCAGTTGTTATAATTATTAAAATCATAACTTCTATAAATCGCTGAAACTACTCCAAACTGTCTAAGATTGATAAAATCAGGTATTAATTTCAACCATGTATTATCCATTGTATTTTCTTTTACATACCCGTCCATGAAATTATAATAATACCTCTTGGTTATCTCTAACCTTAGCTTTCCATCTACTACCCAAGGGATCGGGATTACCCCATACAGAATGCCAAAACATATTGTGTTCAACCTCGAATAGCATCCAGAAAATTATGATTGTTCCTTAATCGGTCCTCCAATGTATGGATTCTTTCCATTCCAAGTATCAATCAAATGATTCCACCATCGTTTTGATTCTGGTTTTAATATTATTTCAAATTCACTATACTCAATATTCTCATCCGGTAATTGGTTCTGAAATGATTCAAGAATACCGACTGTAGCAAATTCTTTAACATATGAATCTCCATTCGTATGAAGCTCTTCAATGACTTCGAATAATGCATCGAATTCATCCGTCTTTTTACGTTGATAACACTCAATAACATGTTTGACGAAGTCACTTATATCTACATAGATCAATCTCTCTTCTCCAAGTTCATCGTTCTCTTGGATGTACCGTTCGTATCTATCCTTATAGGAGGGCACGGCTATTAATAACCTCTCCATGATTTCTTCTTTTTCAATCATTGTAGTATTCACCTTCGATTTAGGTTCGCATCTCTCTGACATAGGGTGTGACTGCAAAACAATCTTCCAGATCATTCTCATCTTGAGCCCAGTAATTAATAGTATGGATATGTAACTCATAGTCTTTACGTAGACTTTGTTTTATTCTATTCCATAGTTTCTTATCATCCGTTCCTTTTCCTTCGGAAAGGTAGTCATCCAATGAAGAGATCATAATGATCATCAGTGTAAATTTCTCATTGTCGTTTAATTGATGATTCTCGTAATACGTAATGAACTCATCTAATCTCGATGCATCAGCCGACGTATATTCCCAGTCCTGTGAAAATGGAGTGAGTGGCGGCAGATTTAACTTTTGTATAAGACTTTCCATGGATGCTTTATCAACGTATTTAGGAGTAGCCTCCTTCATCTGTCCCACCTCACATTCATTTCTTAAATTCAACCATACAGCTAACATTTTGAGTGGTGCTAGCCAAACGAATTTCTGGAGGCAGCCATTGTATTTAAGGCACTCTCGAAATAGCGATATACTTCCTCTGCATTTCTCAGAAACTCTTCAACAGGTACATGACGACTATCCAAGTAACAAGCATACAGATATTCAACTAAAGCGGAGTCAATCTCGCAATAGTTGAATATAGCATTTTTCATCTTAGTCATGTCGTCTTCCCATACCCCTGTATCTTCGATAATCAATGAGTATAATGCACGAAGTAATCTCTTCGAGTAACCTTTAGTATATCTAGTTTTCATCGCGTCATCACTAACATTAGAAAGTGAACGATGTACACGTTCCACTTCCTCCTTGGTATCTGTATTTAAGTCTAAAATGAATTCTGGAGAAATGATGATCGGGGGTACTTTTTCACCAATGTCCTCCCCATGTATGCAAACACAAATGATCTTAACCCAAAAACCCCATTCATTCGGTCTACTTAATACATCATCCATCGAGCAAATGATCGTATCCATCTTCGTGACAAATGGATATTCTTCCAAAAGCCTATCTTTCATCATTGACAATCTTTCGTAATCAATATCTTTGGGATTTGCACATACAATCGTAAAGTCTGCATCTGACTTAAAAGGTTGAGCGGTTCCTTTAGGAATCGAGCCACACATATAAATGCTATGAATTTTATCTTTGAATTCGTTCAGGATATACTCTACATACGTATCAACCAAATCCTTATATTCGCTCTGTATGTTAATTTGATTTATAACTTTTTCTAATATCATATGAATTCCTCCTAAACTAAGAACTTCTTTCAGCTATGTGTCCGGTGAATTTGTCTTGCTCGAAATGCCTCTACTATTGTTTCTTTATGCGTTGCATCATTCCTGCACTTTAAATTCTTTGGATTCACTCGATAAGCTTATTTTCTTTTGCTTGCCATCATTATCCATCATAAATTCGACATTCGTTTTAACTTTGTAATTGCCTGGCTGGGGGATAACGAATTCATAATATTCCTTACTTCGTTGGTCTTGTCCATTGTTTCTATATTCTTCACCTGGTCGAATCTCAACCTGATAGCCAATAGCGTTTTCTAATAGCACGGTTGCGTTTGGAAGGATTCTCTCGCCATCTTCATTATAAATCTCATAACTGAACATGCCTGATCCATGAGATATCTCCACTGTCTTTTTTGATGAATTTTTCAAATACCCAACGATTTGAAAAGTTTCGTTGACCCTAACATTTTCAATTTCATCTAGCCCAACCTGAAAGATGGAGTTAGAAGGATCTTTTTCATTACTGGCCGAACAGGCAGTCAAAATTAAAAATAAGATCAAGGTCATTACTTTTATATTCAATTTTATCATTTGATACATTCACCTCATGCAAAAATATCAGATAACGTTCCTGTATTAATAAAATGACCCAGCCTTAGATAGCTCTTATCTTAGGCTGGGTCATTTGTTGTCTGAGCTTCCTACTATGATTAGCATCTGACAACCAAGGGAGATAGCCCTGCAGCGTGAATACTATGTTATAGGATTTCAGCGTTTTCTTTGATATACCAAATTTTTTTAAAATTTGTAGCCCGTTCTTTTCCTTAACTTAATCAACTAAATGTTATCAATAGGGATCACATAATAAAGAGATTCGGCAGACACATCAAATCCTATTGACTGATACAGACTTAATGCACGTCTATTTTGAGTAACTACACTCAAGCGGATTGGAGAGTACTCTTGACTTTGCAAGAACTTAACTACCTTCGACAGAATTTCACGGCCATATCCTCTCCCCTGAAATGCAGGAAGCACACAAAAATCATGGATAATGGCAGTGTTCGTATGAAGCCAATTAACTCTAATCATCCCTACTGGTGTCAGACTGTCCATGGCAATATAAGTTATACGTGAAGATTCTTTAGTATGGCTCAGATACTCCCTAGTCCAAGACTCGGAATCTCCAAAAGCCTGAGATAAGCACTTAATCAAAAACTCTAAATCCTGTTCAGTAGCCAATCGCAGATTAACGTCTCCGAAACATAATTTTGTATCTTCTATGCCCTTGAAGGTCATAGAGAATTCAGATGAACTAAAGCTAGCCTCTAAATGTCTTATACACTCAATGCCTGACTCAGAGTTTGATGGAATTCTGAAACGGCAAGTACGGATGCCCTGCATTTGCATCTCCGACGTTGCCCTTTGAAGTAATTCCCGAAAAACACCAGAACGACGAAATTGCGGATGAACCATACTATTAATATTGGCTTCGATCCCATCTGAAGAATACCAACTTAGAAAACCGACTAACTGATCTTCCTGTTGGCAAAGAAAAGCATGATCTCCATCTATCTCTTTAAGGCTCTCGATCCCCACCCTCAAACTTGAGTTATCGTGTATCTTGCACAACTGTTTTAGCATTCTGATTGGATTGATCTGATCATTTGAAAAATCATTCATTTTTATAATTTGATATTCTTGCACTGGTTGCCCTCATCAAGAAAGAAACACGCAGTTTATGAACGAGTAGGCGCTATCCCTCTAATTTCTGTCCGAATATTCATGATTACCATTTGAACCGCCTCCTTGATAAGCTATGTATTCATTATTAATTTTATCATGAGAATAATCAATGTTTTCAGGATAATTAAGTGCTTTGCAATTTTGCTGCTCATTTTCTTTCATTTTATCCATATGAATCTCATTCTCAAGTTCTGGAACCAATTTGTCACCAATTTCTTTGTATCCTTCATCCTTTGATTTGCACAGTTTTGTATGTTCTACTGCCATTTTCTACTGGCTATTCCACTATAACGTTAAGGCATCTACGACCCTCACTGCGAAGAACTTACGCCTCAATGATTCCTACTGCAGTGTAGGGATAATCAATTTGTTTCTTTACTATATTGGCCTCTTCTTGGCCTGCAAACAATTCAATTAAATATAGTCCCAAATCAATCGATGTCGCTACTCCTCCGGCAGTTATCACGTTTCCATCTTTAACAGTTCTCGTTTTAATTACTTCTTTGCAGTAAGGCTCAAGTGAATCATACACATTAGCATGGGTTGTTACTATCCTTACTGATTCGGCAGTTCGAATCCAATCCACAAATTCAATATCTTCTTTTATTTTTCTAGTCCCTATACCTCCTGGAATAAAAACAAGATCATATTGTCTCGGTTGGTGATACATCCCCATAAAGTCAAAGCTGATCTCCCCAAAGGGGTGATCAGCTTTGACTTTTCCTTATTCATCCCTTATGCCTTATTTCAATAAGAGACTACATTTTTTTCTCTTCCTTCGCTACATTACTTTGCACCTTGGCTTCGTTTACGTCCTTGAAATAATGCCAAGATAACACTGCGGCCGCCACACCAATCCCCGCAACCGAAAAATAAATCATGGGGTAGCTTACTACACTGGCGGATATGCCGATGACGAGGCCTACAGATAAGATCATGAGGGAGTTCATCATATTAACTACACTTTGAATTCGTCCTCCGAATGCCTCCTCCGTTTCCTCCATTATCTTGGTATTAATCCAACTACGCGACATTACCACAAAGAAACCCACCAAAAAAATAGCCGAAGCTGCTGCCGTAATATGATATGTATTTCCGAACCACCCTTGGGCAACGGACAACAACAACAAGGCGGTAAAAATCGTTTTGCGTCCCGTGCCAAGATTTTTTGCGGATAACAGCAGCACCCCTGACAGCAAAGCTCCTGCTGAGTACATGATACTGACCAAACTGAAACTGTCTGCGCCAAGCTGGAGAACGTCTTTTACATATGCCCCAACAAGAATGTTATTAACCTGCACGACAAGCGAAGGAATCAAAATAAACAAAATAGCTGTCAGCAGCCTCTTGCGCTCACCGATATATCTTACAGTCAACGAAAGATGCCTTCGGCTTAGTCGCTCATGTGAAGCATTCCTGTGATTAGTTAGCTGCTTCATGTAGCGCACCAAAACGGCAGATAACAAAAAAGCACATGCTCCGATTGCCAACGTATTTGTTGCGTTCACAACAGCAACCAGAACACCGCCAAGTCCAGTACCGATGATATTTCCAACCTGGGATGTAGTTTCATGAAGAGAATTTGCTTTCATCAAATTGGACGATTTCTTCAGTTCCTGCATATATGCCCGGGCGGCTGGGACAAAAAAAGTGTTCCCGATCGATAAGAACAATGTAACGGCATAAACAAAAACATATCCCGCAACATTTTGTTCGATTAAAAAGGAGATTATCACCATAGGCACTGCCTGTAGCAAATTCATATAGAAACAAATCTTCCGCTTGTCATAACGGTCCGCCCAGTCACCGGCCATCCCCACAAGGAAAATGCCGGGTAACGCTCGGATAAAGAGCATAATTCCTACCGAAAGGGCCCCTCCTGACTTCTCAAGAAGGAGCCAGGGAATAGCAATCCCCTGAATTCCTATTCCCATGAAAAACATCGTATTAACCACCAAATAAATAACAAATGACGAGGAGAACAATGTATTATTCTGATTCATACACGCCCCCCTTATGTTTCAATTCGAATTTGATCCCTGAACCATTGATCCAATTCCCTTATACGTGCTTCAACTTCCCGATCATCAGTTCCTTCAAGGACAAAGCTTGCTATGTGATCCACGCTTGAAACAGCTCCGGTCATTCGATCCCCCTCTCGCAAAGCTGGTAAATAGCTAATCACCCATTCAAAAGGCGTACTTGTCGGAATTGAGCGAAGAGTCCCTTGTTCTGGAGGAATGAAAAGCCAGCCTGTGGTGCGCCTCATATTATTTCCTATATTTACTAATTCAGGTTCCAACCCGCATTGCAGTCGAATCCATTCCCGGTTTAAGTTGATCCCAAAAGCCGCTTGGATAGCATCAACCACACGAGCACCGCCTGTACGACTGGCTATCTCGCACAACAGGATATGATGATCTTTCGTAAGAAAAAACTCCGCATGAAAAGCGATCACCGGAGCAGTAGGCAACGCATGAAGCGTACGCTCCGTTTCGCTTTGAAGCCGTTGAACGAGATTGGAATCCGAGTTTAATATGACACTGCCAAGGCTCATACCCGAATGAAAGGAAAGACATCCGTTAACATACCGAGAAACACTGGAAAACAGCATTTCTCCCTGGTACATTAATCCATCGACATGGTACATATCTCCTTCAACGAACGATTCAATCATCATGCCTTGAGGCACGCCTTCTTCCAAAAACAACCTAAGTTCACTGCTATCCTGTAACACAGTAGTATTGCGTGAGCCACCCCCGTCGATCGGCTTGATAACCACTGGGTAGCCATATTCACGAATAAATGCGAACATGTCAACAGGAGTCACGATCTCTCGATAGTGAGCGACTTTAATGCCAGCCTTCTTAGCCCAATCTTTCATGATGACTTTGTTACGGTAAGCGAGTGCACTTTCCACATTCTGTCCAGACAAGCAGAAATACTCGCGCAATTTTGCAGCACGGAGGAGGTCATACTCCGAATGGCATACGATCGCTTTAACGGAATGCCGTTCACTTAGCTCGATTAGTTCCCATTCCGTAAGTGCATCATCATCCAAAGCTTTTTTTTTGAAAACAAAATCATAGCCATCTTCTTCTAAAATATCAAGCTGCGTAAATAACGTCAGTTTTTCGGTGATTTCAGGAATCCAGCTTTTGTAAGGAAATGCTTTGCTCCGGTTTAGAAAAATGATTTGCCCCATGCGGCATCCCCACCCCCGACTCAAATTATACGTTTACACGCAGTGCATACCGATTATAGCGATGTTTGGTTCTTGCCTCTTTCATTGACATGCCGTTCTGCAGATCTAGCAGAATCTGCTCCTCCATCGCTTCGATCTCTTTGACTCTCTGAAAAACCTGCTCTACCATATCTTTAGGAATGACGATAACGCCTGAGTCATCTGCTACTACAATATCTCCAGGGCAAACGACGATATTATTAATCGTCACCGGCTCTTGTTTAGCCACAAGCTTAACCCGGTTTTTTCCCGATTTCATGTAGCTACTGAGTGAAAACAACGGATAACCCGTCTGCAGGATCGATGTCACGTCTCGGCAGCAGCCATCGATCACGGTTCCTCTTAACCCTTTGATTTTCGCAAAATGCGTGAGCAAATCTCCCCACACAGTACAGTACTGCCTGCCGCCGTTCGCAATGACGACGACACACCCCTCCGGTACCTCATCAATAAATTCGCCTGCTTGAGCCACCTCTCCTTCGGCAATCGGCTCATACTGTAGCGTATAAGCCGGACCCGCAAGCGCCATGCCAGAACTTAAGGGTTTCAGCCCCTCGAGCCCCCCATTGATACCGAAGGTATCTAAAGCATCGGAAATACATGCAGTAGATATTCCTTTAAAAGCATCAGAGTCCGTATATTGAAAAATATCCATGAACAATTCCTCCTAAGATTTTATTGATATTTAAACGAAAATTTCTATAACAGTTAAGAGCAGCGCTCGCTGTCATTTGTGCAGTTGCCGCAGTATTTGCAATCCGTACGCTTGGTGTCTGACGTTTTAACAGCACCATCATCAATAGAAAAGATTGCCTGCTTGCTACCGCCTTGAAACACGTTAACCTTTAGTTCATCGCTTAGCTTCGAGCCGAAGCCCTGAAATTTTCCACCAAACATGAACAGGTCCGCACTGAATTTCTTATGTGTCAGTGAACTCCCCTGTCCTGCTGGAACCGGAATTTCAGGTGCAGCAATGAGTTCCTGCATGATATATGGCTTGTCCCAGCACTGGTCAACCAACTCTTCCCATTTCTCCTGAGAGGTGGACAGGCCAATGACAACCCCTTCCCCTCTGATATCGTAAGCAGTTTTCAACACTAAATTTTTCCGGTTCAGCTTGAATAACTTACGCAGTGCTTGATCATCGTTATTTTCACTGGGTACATCTGAAAGCTTGCGTGCCCAAGGGATATGCTTGTCAAGTAGTTTGCACTCTTCTTCGGTGAAATGCTTGCGGAAGGACGGATC
Organism: Paenibacillus amylolyticus; assembly: GCF_051136285.1. Classification (GTDB taxonomy): domain Bacteria; phylum Bacillota; class Bacilli; order Paenibacillales; family Paenibacillaceae; genus Paenibacillus; species Paenibacillus amylolyticus_F. Next base: position 2,074,418 of record NZ_CP194938.1, read on the forward strand.
CGAGAGATAAGCCATGCAAAGCTTGCTCTCTGTAATGAAACGTGCCTGAAAAGAATTGACATGACAGACGGACAGATTTTCGCAAGCACAAATGAAGTCAGACAATGCATCGGAATCATTGAGAAGAGGTATGAAATCCGCAGAGTTTATTTTATTCCAGATCAGCTCTATTCGCTGGTTTCCTGCATACAGTTTCCCATCTTGGTAAGAAAGTTGCCTTGGATCAGTAACAACGGCTTCTATGCCCAGCTGTTGAAGGAGCTTGAGCATCTCCTTTACCTCCAGACTGACATGGTTGTCGAGCTGAAGGATCGCCATGCTGCGAAGCGGTGATCCAAAAGAGAATTCCGCAAAGGTAGAAATCAATTCATTAATAAAAGTGTCCGACTTATGAATGCCTTCTTCGAATAGCGGAGGAATATTTTTCAAAAAAGTGGAGATTGACGGGATTTGCCGGATTACCGTATTGATTCGTCCAGTAAAAATGGTACCTGCTGGACAATCCGTATTGTTTTCCAACACCTTAAAACTCTCTTCGCCTGGCACAAGGTAAGTGTCAAACCGAGAGATGCGGATTTTTCGTTCGTAACCGGGATCGATCTGTACCAAACGTGAGGCGGCTTCATCCAACATAAAGAACTCCCTAGTGGCCACATCTTCCTCATAAATACGGATGACCTTCTCCAGTATAGCTAACAGTTTCTCGGCATCATTTCGAATTTTTTCGCGGTCAGAGGACGATAGAATAACAACTCTTGGAAATAGCTGAAAAGGCTTGTTTCGGTAAATGAAACCGTTGCTCTCCAACTTTCCCTCTAGTTCCCTGATCTCCTCATCTAGACGGTTAGCTGAACTGACTACCATTCGGTTATAATCCTGTTCATATAGGAAACGCTGCATTTTCGATCTCCTCCTTCGGATAAATCACGATATCCTCCACGGCTGGTTCCAGACCTTCTTCTCGTACGTATGCCGCATTAAAATATTTCCTCATCAGGAGTGCCGTGATCGGCCCGATGCTTCCCTTACCTAGTATATGGCGGTCAATGCTGACAACAGGTAGAATTTCTGCCCCCGTCCCGCAGAGAAAAGCTTCATCCGCCAAATAACATTCCGTCCGGTCCAGTTCCCGCTGGGTGGCATTTAAGCCCACTTCCTCGGCCCAGTTAAGAATATCCCTGCGGGTGATGCTCTCCAGAATGCCCGATGTAACGGAGGATGTGATCAACTGGCCGTTTTTGACGATGAAAAAAGCCGCTGTCGGAGCTTCCGCGATTTTTCCGTTCTGATTTAGTAGAAGAGTATTATCATAGCCGTCAGACTTGGCTTGCAGCATCGCCAAGCGACCGTTCTGATAATTAGCGATGCATTTAATTCTTGGGGGCATCATATGGTCTGATATACGCTGCCAAGAAGAGACCGATATGTGAATTCCTTGGTCCGAATGCGGCTTTCGCTGCATGGGGAATGCCGCGATGCTAAGCAATACTGGCCCCCTAGAATCTAGAGGACCATCCGCTTCGATGGAAGCAGCTACGCGGACGTAACAATCCTCATGCAAACTATTGATCAATATGATGTTGCGAATATTTTTGAGCACACTTTCTTTACTCCATGTATGCTCCATCCCCATGATTTTCATAGAATCGAAAAGCCGATCTACGTGTTCGGACAAGGACATCAAATGCATTCGATATCGGCTTGCATCCCAATATCCACGAATTCCTTCAAACACAGATGCCCCGTATTTCATCGCTGCAGACCCAACGTGAATGGTCGCCTCGTTATAACGAACGACTCTGTCGTTTAATTGAATAAAGTATTCCGACACACCATCCTACTCCTTTCGATTCGATAATCATAAAATGGCTCCGTGCAAGGGTAGCCTTTGCATATCCTCATCCTGCCCGTGGAGGGCTCCAAGATCACGGATGCAATCGTCGCAACATTGCTCAGATCCTCGTCCTGATGAACGCAGAGGTTCCCAGGCCCGCTCTCGTGATAGGCCAGCAGTTCTTCCATTTGCCACACTGCTGGCCTGTCTCCATATTGCCGCAACCTATCCTTCGCCCGTTTGAGGCGGGGATACGTAGACGTGTTTGGATTCACCAAATCACAACCAATGAAATCCTCATGCAAATAATGGTTGGTATGCACCAGAAGGCTATCCTCGATCGAACGTTCGTGTTCCACAGTCATTTCCACATTCACCAGGCGCATGCCATCTGTCATCAGCAAATTTCTGGAAGATGCACGGCGAACCCTGCCGATTTCGCGTTCGCACTTCTCCAACGTTGGCTGATGCAGCAGATGGCGGATTAACAAATAGGGGGGTACGCCAGGACGCCACCCCGGACTAAGTACCATATTCAGCCCGATGCCCAGTCCGTAACTATTGATGCCCAAATATCCGATCAGACCTACATGTGTATACATCAATAGATCCGGATCGGCTCCAGGCGTCTGTACTTCAAGAATCATTCCCAGGTCTGTCATCCCACCAGCCAAATCAACATTTTGTGCAATGACGGCACGCCCTTCTTGGCTAAAACAAGCAAACGCGGTGCATTCAAGGCCTGTAGCGATTATCTCTCGTCGAAGCTGAAGCAGCATTCCCTCCCGGTAACTGATTCCAGCCCCTTGCGCCAAACCTTTAATTTCCTCGGCGAGTTGAGGAGTGCAGGCTTCGATATGCGGAATGTGGCTGTCGGTTATTCCTAACGCCTCTTCCAAGGTAAACGGATTACGTCTGATACTGTTGATCCTGGCGATGTTATCATTCAGAAAATCCCTGATATCATGCCGCAGTGTCTCTCCGTATTGCGTTCCCCGCTCAAATGGAGAGCCGCTGACTATAATGTGTTTTAACGGGCTCAGCATCTGAATTCACCTCACATATGCTGCAACTCAATGTTGTTTTTACTGATTTGGGAAGCGGTAAAAGCAATACCTTCGCTTGTAATTTTGTTGGACGAATTAATACCGATCCTGTACGCAAGTTGCTTCCAGTTCACGTTATACTCACGAGATGCATCCATAATGGACTGCTTCAGATCTGTTGAAAAATTCATCAGACCGAACAAAATATCCTTGATCATTGGCGTCGTACAATGTTCGGACAAAAGAACTTTGTCCTGAACAAATTCTGCGGCCTCCATCACCTCAACCAACTTTAAGTTCTTCACCCCAAAACAACGCTCAATATAGGCCGCATAAACCTCCGTAGCCAGATTCCCCCCGCTTCGCCCCATCCCACGCAAAGAGCTGTCGATCCAGTCCACTCCCAACTCCAACGCCGCTACTGTGTTGGCTAGGCCCAAGGACAAATTGTTGTGTGCATGGAATCCGACTGGAATCGTCAACGTGGACTTCAGTATCGTGGCGATAGACTTTACCTGATCAGGAACTAGATGTCCATTGGAATCGGCAAAATAGACGATGTCTGCTCCGGCCTCCTCCGCTTTCTGTGTCATTTGTCGTAACTCCTGACTCGTAAAGTAAGTGATCCGCACAAAATTCGCTGAGGTAAACAGCCCTATTCTTTTGCATGCCCGGATGGTATCGAGTCCCTCCTCCAAACAGTCTTGTCTGATGCATACGCGCACGAGCGACACGCCGAGCCTTTTTAGGGATTGAAGATCTTCGACTTGAATATTATCAGGATGAAACATAACGACCAGGTTGGAGAGCGGCGTAAACTCCTTTAATGCTGCTATATAATCATCATCCGTAGCTGCCGTCATACCCAGTCCCGTCGTTCCCTTGGCCGGGCCATTCCTGTAACCGATTTCTATCCAGTCTACACCAGCCTTTTGCAACCCGCTTACAATGTGTTTTGCTGCCTCTAAAGAAAAATCAAAACGGTTAACATATCCACCGTCACGCAAAGTTACATCAATCAGCTGGGCCATAAAATCCTCCTTCACTGTATGAGGGATTCACAGATAAATTAGTTAATAGGAAAGCCCTACCGAAGAGGGCTCCCTATTATTTGTGTTTCTATCTGTTTGGTACTATCTAACCCATAACGGACTCCGCTTCCACTTGTATTCCTGACACACGAAGGATCGCACTAAAGTGCTTCATGCGTACTTCAACCGATTTATAAAGGGCCATGATCGCCTTCTCCTGAAGTTCTTCATTTATCGCATATTTGCGGAGAATATCGTAACCTGCTTCTGCATGATCCTCCTCCACCTCCATATCATGCGAACTGTGAATAGTGAAGTACTGTACCCCTTCCTTGTTCAGGTTGTAAAAATGCTTCATCGCTTCATTCATTGTGCGTCCGTCCCATGAGACCGGCGGCTGCCCTTCCATATATACAATCAATGCTGCTACAGCCTCTACCAGATGATGATCCGGTCCACAAACCTTGTTGTTCCAATCGATAACATCCTGGGATTCGGGTAAAATGTCACAGTTTTCGATATCTTCCCACGTCAGACCGAATTGCTCACCGATTTTGAAAAACAATTCAAGATGCCGCATCGTTCCGGTAAGTTTTCCAGTCTCTTCCTCATAAATGTTCTCGGCCAATTCTTTGCGAGTTTCAACATCAGGAGTTTTCGAATGAATAGCTGAAATATTGCGAGTCCAGAAGCTTTTGATATGATAGCGGTGCAAGACAAAATTTTTCAAAAGCTCCGATGTTGCTTCACCTTTCATAATAATCTGGTAAAGCGGATGGGTAATCTTCTTGTTTTCTTCCACAATATTTTTGAGCTTCTCGACAAACTGATCAGGACTAAGTACCACTTCAATCACTCCTCATAATTAAGTTTATGATGAACTACCATTCCTAACTTTCTCCTGGAATGACAGGTGCACCCTCTGTTCAATTAAGTCAGCCACATACCTGACAGTCTCCATATGAGGCCAAGTAATGGCGGGGGTAGTGTTCACTTCAATGACGGCGTAATCATCATCGCCTACTTCCAGTAAATCGACCCCTGCAACAGGGGCGTGAAATACGCGGGAGCACAACTCGGCCAATTCAATCATCCTTTGTGTAAGAGGACAGACAGCCCAAGTTCCTCCGATGGACAAGTTTGTCAAAAAGCTTCCATTCTCTGCATATCGAAAAAAAGCGAAATCTGCTTTGTAATCCACAACCCTGACCCGAATATCCCTACCTGGCTTGTCTAAGCAGGCTTGGACGTATAGTGCCTTGTGGTCCCGCAAGTAATAAGGTGCAAGGTTTCTCAAACTGTGTATATCATCAACCCGTACTACCTGCTGGCCTTTCGCTCCAATTACAGGTTTCAGTACGAGGGGAAAGCCTAATAAATCCGCCGTTTCCTCCAATTGCTCACAAGTGCCGATAAACCGAGTTGGGATGTGCGGAATTTCATGCTGGGTAAGCAATACCGAATTCAAAAACTTGTTTTGGCCACTACCTAGAACTTCAGAATCATTAATCACCGGAATACCGCATATTTCAAACGCTTTTAGCAACCACAACCCATACTCACGCTGAGAGAGCGATACCCAGCCAAGCACGCAAGATAAATCCAATATACGATGATTATAAATAAAACGAATACCTGATTTATCCATATCAACCGTTATTTCGCACGGTTTACCGTAAATCGTTGGAATTCCCCTTTCGATTAATGCATCCGCCAGTTCAATGACATCCGACGTTTCTTCACGGCATAAAATGAGCAGTGATTTCACGAGCATCCGTCCCTTCACCACCTTTGTTGTAAAAGACCGGACCCATTGCAGCCCCATTAGTATAGTTAATTACGGAATCGTCACTTGTTTTTTTCGTCCGTAAAATGTGGCCGATGTGCCTATTTCCAAACAAATAACAGCCCCACAAAAAGCTTGCTTGCTCTTCATAGACCATGCCCTCCTCATTTGCTATAACAACGGGTCCTGACGAGGGGTTAACTCTTTCCTGAACAACGGCCCTTGCTTCACAAGACGAAGAGTATAAATAAGAATCAATCTGGACTCTCCAGTCAGCCTCGGACGTCTTCCAGCCGCATATGATACCCGCGCCCCCGTATCCGTCCGCCGGCTTAATAAGCAACTGTTCCCTTTTGCACAAAGCATAGTCCTTATTTCCGATTGTCAGCAGTCGGGTTTTGGGAATATGTAGTCTGATCCATTCCATGTCTTCTTCAGAGAAGCCAACTTGATATGCAGGATCAGACAAGAGGGCGAACATCACCTTACTTCCAGCGATCCGGCTGGAGATACCCATAGGCATGTCTACCAGACGATTCTCCAGTGCATCAAGGATATGTTCAAACTCGGAAGGGGCTCTCTGCAAATCCTCTATATCGAATAACCGATAGATGACATCCACTTTCCCTTTGCTTGCATAAAGGCCGTCATTTCGGCGCTCAAGTTCTCTCGGGGTGCATACCATCACTCGAATCCCAGTTATTTCATGGAACTTGGCAGCCATTCTGTTCAGCGTCGACTGCATACCAGGCATCGAAAATTCACTTTCAACAAAAGCCAGCAGCGGATCGGAGTGATGCGAGAGATATGACCGCGCCGTGATCCAGGCCCATTCCTTCAGTACGTCCAACCATTCGGCTTCACACTTACGGACAAAGCCGCTAACCGAGGGCAATTTGAGCACGACTGCGTGAAGTGAGGCTTCTACCAGGCCTCCTACACTGCTTCCCAAATTCAATTCCAGTATTTTCAGCAGGCCGTGATCGTCATAAAGGTCGCTGCGGACCAGAACATTCTGACTATCCAAACGCGGACTGGCCTGAACCCAGCGCAGCACAGTATCCGAATAACCCAACCAGCGGGCTACACGCACCATATCCCCCCCGAACAATCGATCAATTGTTAAACCAATCAGATCCAAGAGCTTCTTTGTTGCATCCGCATCCTGTTTCATCTTTGCAACGCTCTGGATTTGCGGCGAAACGATGATTCTAGGTCTTGAAATTAATGCTCGTCCAGCTTGACTAAACATTTCTTTCACTTCGTTTTGGGTTGGAAGAATCGGATTCATCACTTTCCTCCAATCTTAATATTGATGGGGAATTATAATTGAAATTGTTTTTAGTCAAATTTTACTTTTTAGATAAATAAAAGATATCAAATAAAAATTCAAAATGTTGTCGAATATTGTATTTTTTAAAAAAAATATTTTTTAAAGTCATATTAGGTAAATTTTACATAAAAAAGACTGTCCAATAACCGACAATCTCCCCATATTCTAGACAGGTAAAATATACTTGGGAAAAGAAATACAAAGCAGGCGGTGAGCAGGTACTACGAGACGACAGAGGAGGTATCAAACACCTGAAGCAGATTTACAAGCTCGCTATGCAAAATTAGAGTACGAGAAGGCGCGGCTACGTGTGGAGAATATTTTCAAAAAGGGGTTGGGCGTTTAGTCACATTCGCAAAGAAAACATCTATCTAGCTATTCAGAATGTTTGAGAAGCGAAGCTTTTTGTGTGATATTATATGGAAGAGATTCCATGGTCAAGTTATTATAAATGGTTGATGATCAGGTACACTTTCACAATTACTAACTGTTCCAGACAAAATGAAACGGCCCCTGTATCAAGGCCGCTTAATTAGCTTTTATTTTTGTGTTGTCTACTTGACGGTGGGCACTACATTTTGAGACAGCCCCTCTATAACAGTATTTTTGATACTGGGCAGTCAAACACATTATGTTCGTCATTCAGATTGTATGATGAGTTTATATCATATCAAATTCAGCACGGAACCACCGATTTCCACACTTCCTGTCTTGATTTTTACACTGATTTCGCTTTTAGCACCGACATGTTTACCTTGCTGGATTACATATTCAGACAGCCCTCCCGCCTGAAACAGAAGGTCTCCAAGCGCCCCTGCCGCCACACCAGTCGCAGCATCCTCCGGGATACCAAACAATGGATTGAAGCCGCGTGCATTGATATAAACAGCCTTATCATCCTGATTCCTCTTTACAGTTTCTTGAAAGGTATAAACATATACCCCGTTCACACCGTATTTTTCGCTCCACGCTCTGATCTGCTCAAAATTAGGGATTACTTCATCTAATGCGGTTAAATGACGAAGCGGAACGAACAATTTGGGCGATCCGATGCTGGCCACACAAAAAGGTATATCATCCAAAATAATCTCGGGGTTCACTCCTAACATGTATGCCACTTCGATCTTGTCCGGTTTCATATCTAATCGACTCACTCGTGAGGTCTTAAAATAAAAATGGCCCTGCGGGGATTTTGAAATGACAATAGGTGTACCGGACCCGGAAACAACCTGTATTGGGTTCCGTTCGTATTGCTGCAATATAAAAGCACCTGCTGCGAGTGTTCCATGTCCACAGAACGCCATTTCCTTTTCGCTGGAAAAATAACGTAAGACGGTATTCTCAGCTTGCTCGTTGCTAAATTGTACGAATACCGTTACAGGTGTTCCGGAATCCCTCGCTATTTCAAGCATCTCTGCATCATGCCATCCTCTATAGGCGACAACAGTTGCTGCATTTCCCTGATTAAAATCATCAGTAAATACTTTATATTTTTTCACTTCCTGTAACATAATCCCACCTCCATTTATTAAAATATCATCCTCTAATCTTATAACTGATTCTTATTTGGCTTTTCACATGTTCTGGTACTGCATTTTTAGTGTAATTGTCCATGATCTTCATAATTCACTATGTATATGATAACCTATGGGGTGATATTTGCGAAGAAAAATTTGGCGAAAAAGGGAAATATTTAGAGTTGTCACTTTCCCATGTCCCTACGATCCAGCGGGCTTGGAATACGCTGAATGTTTTTCGTGCTGACATGTGCATATCGTTGCGTTGTTTGTGCACTCGTATGACCGAGAATCTCTTGTATATAGCACAGATCTGTTCCGTTTTCCAGCAAATGAGTAGTGAAAGAGTGCCACAAAGCATAAATGTTGCATTTTTTTTACAATGCCCGCTCGTTGTCTAGCTTCTTCAAAAACCTTTTGTACGCTGCGCTCCGTAAGATGTCGATCTGAAGATTGTCCCGGAAAAAACCAACGATCGGGTCGATACTCTGCAATGTATTTCTGCACTATGTTCCATGTAAGATTGTAGAGAAGCGTTCTCCGATCCTTATGATCTTTTCCCTGCCTTACGATAATGGTCTGGCGCTCAATATCCAGATCGCTATATCGTAGACGAACAATTTCGTCAACACGAAGCCCTGCCAAATAGGTTAGATACAGGATTGTCTTATACTTAAGATTAGTTAAGGCTTGGGTCAATTGGGCACCTTCTTTTTCGGACATGACAATGGGCAACTTGGTTTGTTTTTATCGAATCGCACTAATTGTCTGAATTACACTGGGATGAGAGACTCCTCGCTCAAGCAAACTCAAGCAGTATGTTTGGACACTGGAAGTGCTAATTTCTGTATCTTTTTGAGAGAGACAAGTTACAAATCGTTCAACCTGATTAAAGTATGCTTTAATCGTTTTGCGACTCAATTGGATATATATACGTTCTATTGAATTTGGAAAATAAAAAAAGGAAGATCATCTTCATCCCGTAAGGGGAAACAATGATCTTCCGATGCTTTTGGAACTATTGCCACTGCATTTACATGGCAGCGGCTTCTTCTCCCAACGGCAGCGTGTAATACTGCGCCTGCTGGTCTTCATGCTGCTGGTATACCACGACCAGCAGCGTTTGGCCTTTCGCGGCAAGCGGGCTGGCGCCAGCTAGCACACGCTCAAGCCGGAACGGAAGCACGTCCAATACGGCGTGCTTCTGCAGTTCCTTTTCGCCGAGTCTCAGATCGGCGAAAGCACGGGCACCCATGACCGTCTGTGCGGTCATGGCCGAGGTCATCGGCAACGCACGCGAAGCGTTGCCGTCCCCCATGTCCGCCGCTCCATCTGCGGCGGACCCTACTGCGTCGCGCACTGCAAGCGACGCAGCATCCCCGGCATGGCTGCCGATCACACCCGCCGCATCTGCGGCAGTGTCCTCTCCGGCAGCCGCCGAAGTTCCCGCAGCGGCCGCTCTACTCGCGCCGCTGCTTTCGAGCCATGCCGAGCCAGAGGCACCGGCAATACGTGGCAATCGAACGTCCTCTGGACGATCAGCCAACGTTTTCATATAACCCGCCCACTGATCTTTCTGGAGTACATCGTCCCACCAGATTTTACGCGGCTTGTACTTATGTCCCAGGAAATAATCCAGTTTCATCAGACCAAGCACAATATCCATGTGTGGCGTATTGCGTGACTCCAAGAAGCTGTGCAGACGAGTAAACAGATCCTCTAGCTGGTGTCCGATCTTCTGCCAACCCTGACCCTCCCAGTAATCGCCAAACGCCTGGAAGAAATCAAACGGTGAATCAAACTCCTGCTCCATCAAATACTTGAGCGTATGATCCATCCGATGTGCGTTCCAGTATTTCTCAAGCACATCTTCAAGCCGCTTCAGACGTACAATGTCGCTGAACGGCAACACGTCGCTGCCCAAAATCTCATACGGCGCGTGATCCATGTACGTATAGTTGTATTTTTCTGCATCCAGACGCAGTCCGGTACCGCGAAGCATTTTCAGGAACCCAAGCTGTAACTCTTCCGGCCCCAAAGCAAATACATCATTAAACGTCTTGCGGAACGTATTATAATCTTCCTCCGGTAGTCCTGCGATCAAATCCAAATGCTGATCGATCTTGCCACTGGCTTTCACCTTGTTCACCGTACGGCTCAGCTTGGCAAAGTTCTGGCGGCGCTTCACCAATTCATTCGTCGGATCATTCGTGGACTGAACCCCAATTTCAAAGCGGAACGTACCCGGCGGCGCATTCTCTGCCAAATAGTCGAGCACCTCGGGGCGCATAATGTCAGCCGTAATTTCAAACTGAAACACCGTCCCCTGATGATTCTCGATCAGAAACTTAAACATCTCCATCGCATAATCACGTTTAATGTTAAACGTCCGGTCTACAAACTTGATCAGCTTCGCACCCTTCTCGATCAGGTACAGAATGTCCGACTTCGTCCGCTCGATGTCGTAATACCGCACGCCAACCTCAATGCTGGAAAGACAGAACTGACAACTAAACGGACAACCCCGGCTGGTCTCAAAATAAACAACCCGCTTCCCAAGTTCCGGGATATCCTCTTCAAATCGATGCGGTGAGGGCAGATCATTCAAATCCGCTTTTGGACGTCCTGGCATGAGAATAACTTCTTCCCCTTTGCGATACGCCAGTCCATAGACAAAATGGAACTTCTTACTACCCTCCAGCTCCGTGAGCAGCTGATGCAGTGTTTCTTCCCCTTCACCCATGACAATAAAATCGACATTAGGAATCCGGTTCATCCAATATTCGGTGTCGTAGGACACCTCCGGCCCGCCCAGCAAAATTTTCACGTCAGGCATAACCTTTTTCAAATTATCAATCACCTTAATCGTCTCTTCAATGTTCCAGATGTAACACGAAAACCCAATCACATCCGCCCCGCGCTGGTACAGATCCGACACAATATTCATGACCGGGTCTTTGATCGTATACTCCGCCAGCTCAATATCAAAATCCTTCTCACTGTACGCCTTCAAACACCGCAGCGCCAGCGAGGTATGGATGTACTTTGCATTCAAAGTCGATAAAATTACCTTCATGGTTCACAACCTTTGCCTGGACACCCAGACCATATATTTTTTAGGAAAAGTAAAGCTCCACAGCCATCCTGCCCCGGATGCTGTTCAGACAAACCTCAACGCAAGTCCGAGCCATATCTTTGGCCACACTTGCACAACTCCACACCGATATCTGCACCAGTACGCGCATCACGCACCAGCACACACCCACAGGATCTATTAACCAGTCCATATGTTATAACCGTCCGCATCTCATAAACAAATCCCCAATTTGTCTTTCAAAGAGTGGACACCTCTTTTAAAAACACATCCACTCTCCACCCAACTGAAAACACAATATATAGACTAAACTCCATCAAAATCACTATATACTGTGCCAATATTCGTTAGCAACCTTTAACGTCAATGTCCACCCTTTGAAAGACAATCTCTCTCATTTTGTCTACTCTGCAGGGACACATTTTAAGATACATATCCTGATTTGTTTCCGTTTCTTTTTTGATCTTGCCTCTGGTACTGTTTCTGATTCTGCTTCTTGTCTTGTTCTGCTTCTACCTCTGCATCTTTTTCTGCATCTGATTAGGTTCTGTTCTCGTTCCCATTTCTGTTTCTGTCCATATCTCTGTCTGTGTCCGATTTCTATCTCCTAAACTTTAGTCTTATCTTTAATCTCTAATTTTTCTAGAATTAGTCTTCAGGCACAGGTCACTGAGCACAGATCAGATCTCACTTGTCTCTTGTCATTTATCCTCATCTTTCATCACTCATTACATATCACATATCACTCATACTCATAAAACGCGTCATCGTCCGTGTCCACTTCTTCACCAGATTGCTTCTGGAAGAATTCCAGGAACGGCAGTCCATACTTGCGGTACTTAACTTCACCGACCCCTTTAATAGTCAGCATGTCACGTTCTGTCTTCGGACATACCACACTCATCTCACGCAAGGTTGCATCGTTGAAGATAATATAGGATGGCACATGTTCTTTGGCAGCCAGATCACGACGGATCAGACGAAGCTGTTCAAACACAGTTTCGTTCACTGCTGAAGGCATTGCATCACGTCCGCGGCGTCCGCCATAGTTTGTACCGGAAGCCGTAGCGGCTGTTTTGCGCACGACACGCTGCATGACTTCGCGTTGACCTTTCAGCACTTCCACCGCCAGCGGCTGTAAACGTACTACGGGATATTGTCCCTCAGACAACATCAGATACCCTTCGGATACCATGACGTTGATGATCTCTGCAATTTCGCGCTCTGTGCGATTGCCCATTACACCATAGGTCGGCAAGGAATCGAAGCCGTAGTCCAGCACCTTTTTGGCACGAGAGCCTTTAAGCACCGATGCCACAAGTGATACCCCGTAGCGTTCACGCATGCGGTGAATGCAGCTGAATATTTTTTGCGCATCAATGGTCATATCCACCAGCTCACGTTCGTCAGTACAGGAACTGCAGATGCCGCATGGCTTGTCCTCGTGCACTTCACCGAAGTAATCCAGTTGCGCACTGCGCAGACAGCGTGTGGTATAACAGTAATCCACCATCTGTTGCAACTTGCGGTAATCGTTGGCTTTGCGGTCACCCTCCATCGGGTTCTGCTCAATCAGGAACTTCTGAGTAATGATGTCCTGCGCTCCGAATAGCAAAATACACTGACTCGGCTCACCATCCCGTCCTGCACGTCCGGCTTCCTGTACATACGCCTCCATATTCTTCGGCATGCTGTAGTGAAGCACATAACGTACGTTGGACTTATCGATCCCCATCCCGAATGCATTTGTTGCCACCATCACGCGGATATCATCATACAAAAACTGTTCCTGGCTCTGAGCCCGATCATCGTCCGTCATACCTGCATGGTAACGTCCTGCGGGCAAACCTGCCTGCAGTAAACGCTGATGCAGATCGTCCACGTCCTTACGGGTCGCGGCGTATACAATACCTGGCTCGCTCGCATGTTCGCGCGCGTAGTTTAAGACAAAATCCTTTTTACTCTCGCCGCGCAGCACGCTAAACGCGAGATTATCTCGCCCAAGTCCGGTCACATACGTCTGCGGGTCCTGCAAACGCAGCAGCCGCAGTATATCGCCCATGACCTCGGGCGTCGCTGTCGCCGTAAAGGCCGCAACTACCGGCCGCTCCGACAAACTATCCACAAACGGCGCTACCGCCAGGTAGCTTGTCCGAAAATCATGTCCCCACTGTGACACACAGTGGGCCTCATCCACAGCAACGCACGAGATTGGCAGCTGCCCCATCTCCTCGCGGAACCAATCCAGCTCCAGTCGCTCCGGCGCGACGTAGAGCAACTTCAGCTCCCCACGCTGCGCCGCACGGATCCGCTCATTTACTTCTCTGCCGCTTAACGTACTATTAATATAAGCGGCGGCAATGCCAGCGGTCGTCAGCGCATCGACCTGGTCTTTCATCAATGATATTAACGGGGAGACGACCAGCGTCAGCCCCGGATATAACAAGGCAGGAATCTGGTAACAGATCGACTTCCCGCCTCCGGTTGGCATAATACCCAGCGTATCCTCGTATTCGAGCAGGCTGGAAACGATCTTTTTTTGACCCTCACGAAAATCGGGGTAACCATAATATTTTTGCAGGAGACCCTGCGCTTCTTCTAATGTAGGTGCTTGCACACTCATGTAAAGACTCCTTACTTGTCACCGGTGTTGTTACACCAGCTTGGTTCTATCCGATTCTGACATCCGGACGGGGCATCTTCGCCGCATCCTTGACAACAAAATGGCGTTCTCATGACTTGTCCGTCAAGCAAAACGCCGCTCCCTTTAGTTTAACGGGCTAGCCCCGAATGAGCAACCGCGTTTTACTGTAAAACGCTTGAACCTTTGCAGACACACGTAAAACAACCGTTCATCCCGGGTGGAGACAAACGGCTGCTTTCCTTTTTTAATAAACTATTTTAGCTGTAACATGCAGTTTTAGCTTTTAAGCGCTTTTACCTCAAACTCTGTTAAACCGCTGCATTTCAATGTTTATCAGCTTACCTCCTGCCGTTTTAGCCCAAATATCAAAAATCGACTGTTTGTCTAGGGAAGCATCTTTATTACTCCCCCGATGCTGCATCCCTGACATTCATGCCATAGTATAAACCTTTCTGCTCCATCAGCTGCTCATGCGTGCCATCCTCCGCAATTTGTCCATGCTTCATCACGAGAATACGTGAACACTGACGGGCGACCTCCATGCGATGAGTTACCAGCACCCCCGTTTTCCCTTGCACGAAGCGGCGAAGTTGTTGCATGACGAACTGCTCCGTTCGGTTATCCAGCGATGAAGTGGGTTCATCCAAAATATACACATCTGAAGATCTCATCATAAGCCGGGCAAGGGACAGACGCTGGCGTTGACCTCCAGACAGATTAGCCCCTTTTTCTTGCAGGATCGCATCATACTGACCTTCCTGAGCCTCAATAAATTCCTGCAAACCAGCCTGTCCCGCTGCAAGTTTCACTTCATTTAATGTAGCGTCCGTACCCAGACGGATATTCTCTTCGATCGTGCCTGTAAAAAATGCCGGTGACTGCGGCATATACGTCAGCCGGGATTGCTGATCCCGAGCCATAATCTGCTCTACATCCTCGTTACCCAGCATCACACGTCCATACGTCGGATGGATTAATCCCGCGCACACTTGACATAACGTAGACTTCCCGGCTCCGCTGCTTCCCACTACAGCTACCAGTTCACCGGGTACCAGTCTGAGCGTGATCCGATCCAGAAGGGTTCGACCGCTGCTTTCAGCCGACACCGTCACCTGATCCAGTGTCAAGATGGGCTGTTCATTTTGCAGAAGTACTCCGCGTTGTGAACTGTTTTGGTTTACACCGTCTAGTTCTGTTCGCTGTGCTAGATTAAGCCATGTCGATATTCGTGCAAATGCACCTATACTCGCCTGCATTTGGCTCCACTGGCTCGACAAACCCAGGACAGGCCATACCACAAGTTCAAACAGCAAGCTGCTTGCCACAACCATTCCCGGTGACAAAGCCCCCCTCGCTGCAGCTAAAGCAATCAGAAATAATGCTGCCAATTGAGCCAGACCAAATACGGCCATCGCCACATTATCCGATACACTCAAAGTCATCTGCAGCTTCGCCTGCACACGGTTAAGTAGTTGTTGCTGTGTACGCAAACGTGTGAGAAACCATGGCGAAGCGTTGTAGGCCTGGATCACAGACACACCTTCCATGTACTGTTGAATCTGCTGCTGTGACTCACCCTCCAAAGACTCCACTTCATCCGACAACCTTATAATGCGCTGGTCATATACCCTGGCCGTAAACCAGATCGCCGCCGCACTGACAAGTGCAATGACTGCAACCCATGCATCTGCGCGATACAAGTACCCCAGGGAGAGAACGATAATAAAAACAACCGTCACTCCTTCTGCCATCGCCTCCAAGACTTCTGCACCATGCTTAGTATCTTCCTTGATTCGCAGCATCACATCCCCGGACTTCTGTCTACGAACCCATGGATAAGGCATCCGGTTGAGAAGCTTTAGCAGGTTCATCGACATATCCCTATGCATGGATTCTTTGAGCCGTACAAGTACATAACGATGCATCGCCAGTAATACGATAAACCCGATCAACACAGCGATAAAAGTTACCGCCGTGGCATTCAGTTTCTCCTGTCCACCGTCATGAATTGCATCAACGAAAAATCCCTGCACAAAAGCCAGACCCCAATCGAACACCGCGTCCGCTGCAATAAAAAGAAACATAATAATTACCGCCCATCTATAGGGCTTCATAAAGCGGACAACCACCGGCCATACCTTTCTCAGAGATGCTGGTTCTTTGGCCTTATTCACATCCTGATTTTCATCACTGCTATGAGGTCCCTCTTCAATTATGCGTTTATGTTCCTCTACATCTATGCGCTTATTTCCCTCTACTTCATTGCTCTTAAATTGCTCTTCCATCTATGCTCCTGCCCTCCACCTCTATGCGCTCATGTTCATTTTCCATCGACAGCACTGCTTAAATGTGTATCGGCTTTTTGTGAACACGTTTCATTCCCTTTCTGCTTATCTTCATATTCATCTGACATGCTGTATATTCATCTGACATGCTGTTCCTCCAGTTTTACTTATACTTCTACCTTTACCTTCGCGGGCTACCTCAATCTCATTCTTCACCTTCACTTTTAAGAGTGCTTCTGCTTTTTTGCCCTGTTATTTATTCAGACGTCTTACTTCTCTATTGATTTGGGTACTCTTTCGATCTGTTCACACCCGTTCTGGCGCTTTTTCATCTATTCGTTCTTCTGCATCCTGCTCCGCAAGGTAAGCAAGGTAACCATTCTCACGATTCAGCAGTTCACGGTGAGTGCCGATGTCTACAACTTCTCCATTCTGCATATAGATCACCTGATCTGCACACTCAATCAAAGATAACCGATGAGTGACTGCAATGATCGTTGTGTCATACTCCGCAGCTAACACAGTAAATAGCTCGTTCAACTGTTGCTCATACCACGGGTCTTGTGAGGAGGTTGGTTCATCCAGCAATAAAATTTCCGATTTTCTTAACACCGCTCTGGCGAGACTGATCCGTTGAAGTTCTCCGCCAGACATCGTTCCTTCTTGCGGCTGAAGCTCTGTCTCATAACCATCTGTCTGGTTCATAATGGCATCATGCGCATGAGTCATACGGGCAGCAAGTTGTATTTCTTCCGCAGACACCCCTTCAGCACCAAATCTAATATTATCTTCTACGGTTCCTGAAAAAATGAAGACTTGCTGCGGAACGTAAACGTGATTTATACCCGTTGCTATGTTCTGAACTGGGCACTTAGAGGCTGCCGATCCCACAGAGTCCTTATTGGCAAGCATGGATGTATTTGATGTATTTGGATTGTTCAGCTGGATTGAACCGCTCGCAGGGGCATGTAATCCAGCAATGACTTTCAGTAATGTAGTTTTTCCGCATCCGCTAGGGCCTGTAATTACCGTAAGTTTGCCTTTGGCGGCTGTAAAAGAAATGTTCGATAACACTTCTTCTTGCTCTGCATACCTGTAGGAGATCTGGTCTACATGAACACCTTCGGTCATAAATTTGTGCTGCGGCTGAGCTGCAGCCGGTTTCTTTTTTTCCAAATCCAACATCTCAAACACACGGGACGCATGAGAAGCTGACCCAATGACCTCACTCCATAAACCTGACAGTGCCTCAATCGGACGTGTCAACTGACTGCTTGCGACCAGAAAAGCCGCCAATCCGCCCACATCCATATGTCCGTTCAGCACCTGGATTCCACCGAGATACAAGATCAGGATCATGCCCCCGTAAGTAGAAACCCGTCCAGCAGCCTCCGTCAAACGCTGTAATACCGAAACGGACATCGTACGCCTAAATACCTTATTCATTCGTCTGCTAAACTGTTGTTGCATATAACCCGAAAGTCCGTAGCTGCGGATTTCCACCGGGGCTTGAATGATATCCGTAAGCAATTCATCCCGCTCCGCTGCACTTGCATTCAATCGGTCGTGTTCTCGTTGCAGTTTTTTTCCGAGTCCTGCCGTTACCAGCGGATAGATTAATGTGAACGCAATAATGGCAAGAGCAAGTTGCAGGTTAACCCAGCTGAAATAGGCAAAAGCCAGAAGCAATTGAATCATATTTTTCGCAAGTTCGATCCCGTGTTGATTGATGCCTTTTTGAGCCTCCGTAGCTGAAGTCCATACTCTGGATGTGAGATCCCCCAAATGATACCTTGCCAGTTCTTGTGTATCGGTTAGTCCAAGGGAATGCAGCAGCCTGGACTGTAAAAACACCAGTGTTTTCTGTTGAAATAACGTCTCCGACCATGTTGTGAACAGGCTTACCATGGCACGCAGCACAACAATAGAAACGCCGATGGTCAACCCTGAATAAATTAGAGAAAACTGTGATTCCGCTGCGCCTTTGACCAATCTGCGAATCGATTCCAGATACCCTACTTCCACCAGTGAGGCAGCCAAAGCCGCGACGAGCAGCGGGATGATAAACATGCGATATTTTCCGGTTAATGTCCATAGCCTTGTTAGCATCTGGATGGGCTTATATGTTTTTTGGTCTGTTATGGTTTGGTCGGCTAACATATGTAATTACTCCAATCTTGTCATAAAATTAAGTATCTGGTTATGATATCATCAGTGATAAGGAAAAAATGAACATTTCTTGCTATCCCCTATAAATCAGGACGAAATAAGGAGATTGTATATGCAACCAGATCTACTGCAGACATTGGATACGTTGTTTGATTACATAGAAGACCATATTCATGAGAAGCTGACACTCGATCATCTCGCGTCGATAACCCACATCTCCAAGTTCCATTTACATCGCATGTTTAAACATGCCAGCAGTCAGTTGCCTGGAGAGTATATCCGCGCTCGCAAATTGGCCCGCAGTCTGGAACAATTAGTTGATCTGAACTGGAAAATCATAGATATCAGCGGACATTATTCTTTTGAACATGAGCAGTCTTACATTCGGGCTTTCAAACAGGCCTTTGGCATAACGCCTCTGCAATATCGCAAACAGGGTTCTGGTGATTTACAGTTTACGGCTCGTATGACTTCATCAATGATTACGGTCCTTCCGTATGGATATATTTTTCATCCAATTTATGTACGGAAACCTGCGATGAAGCTCATCGGTCAGCAATCCCGGATTCGATATGTGGACAATGAAGAAAATTATGAATCCAATTCAGCAGGCAACCTCTTCTATGAAAAGTACTTTCATCTGATCCCTAACGTGCTGCATGATAACGTATATATTGGATTTACCAATGAGATGAAAGAACATCACAGTACCTATCAGCCATCGGTCGAAGTCACAAGCTTGGATGAGATCCCGGAGGAACTGAGCGGCATCGAGGTGCCCGCCAATCAATATGCCGTGTTCAAATTTGTCTGTGATTTCCATCCGAGTCTGATCAATATCGATCATCTGGATAGTGTCTGGACGTTTATCGATGAATACTGGCAAAGTCATTCCGGATACATGAAAAGTGATGCTTATTATTTTGAAAGAATAGACGGCAGTCTCGCCCAGGAGCATTACGGAGAACTGGATATTTATATCCCTGCCAAACAGGTTACGCTCTAAAGGAAGGTGCATGATTATGACAAAAGATAGAACTCCTGGCCCGGATTCATCTCCGATAAACGCACACCAATCTTGGATTCTCAGGCATCCAAACACTTCGATATTTATCACCTTGTTTGTGTTGCCCATCGTGGCTTTGACGCTTTTTTTCACGCTTCGGCCCTATCTTTCCACATTTGATCGTGCCGACCGGGGTGATCTGAGCTATTCCATGCCATCGCGAAATGGAGAATACACGGCAGAACTATATGGTGTTCCCTATGGCGGTGCAGCAGGTGGGGTCACGATCTGGGTGGACGTAAGGAAAACAGCGGATAAAAACGCTTCGAATGCTAAAAGCATCTATCGTGCAGATTTTCATGGAGGAAATCACCTCGAATGGGAAAGTGAAAATACCCTTCGCATCGAAAACCGGAACGAGTATAGTAACGAGACGGTTACCTTGAATATAGATGAAGAAATTTATGATGGATGGGGCTGGGCTTGCAGCAGCTTGCGCACAAAAGACCAGTATGTACGATGTTTGGAACCTGAATTATGATCAACAGATGCTGATGAAATATTCTGTCATGACAACTTCGCTTGGAAAAATGGATATGGAAGATAAGTTCAGTGGTTCTAAACCCGGTATACATTGTTCATGCTAAAGCAAAAGTAAACCCCGTTTACCGACTTTCTCGGCTAAACGGGGTTTGTTTTTTATTTGCCCACTGTAGTAAGATCATTAGTTGATTGCTATATATGAAAACTATTATGATTCCGTTTCACCAATGGATTGCTAGCTTCATTCTGTTGGATACCTTATCTTCACTTTCAGTTTTGGTTCCATTCTTACATGTGTTACCCTTCGCTTTCTTTCCGCTGTTTGCGAATTACGGCTTCGAGCTTCTCCCGATTCCCGATCAGACCTGGATCATCCGGCAGATACTTCCGAGCTTTTGTGTTATGCAACAACGCCTGCTCCCAGTTGCCCAGATGGGCATAACAGAGCGATAACCTCGCATGTGGCAGCCACGTTCGGCAGGCCGCCGGTACAGGGCGCAGACCCGGATCGCGACTGCTCACATCCACCGCCTGCATATACCAATAGATGGCGGTGATAATTTCTTGCCGCTCATGGAAGCAGGCGGCAATGGCGCAGCAGAAATCGGCATGCGGCAGGTCGTACTGGAACGACTGCAGCAATGCGCCCAGCTTACGGCCCGGCTCGCCAAGCCGCTCATGGCATTCCGCCAGCCTCGTGCAGGCAATGAGCCGGTCCTCGCGGTAACCGCTGGGCTGCTCCAGCAGCTTCGCGTAACCGCGTGCCGCCGCTGCGTAGCGCTGGCGGTCATAACATTCGCCTGCATAATAGAACAGCAGGCGTCCTTGGGCTATGCCCTCTTCGGCGATCCATTTGCGCAGAATGCGCACGTTACGCGCCGAATGATTGCCCGCCTCGCGGCGATGGGTGACGGCAATATCTGCCGTCATGACCTCGCCTTGCGGGAAGCGCAGCTGCTCGTGCAGCCGGCCATGCCAGCGGCAACCGGCATCCCGCTTGACCAGGCGAAGCCGGCGGTCCGCCACCAGCGGACTTCCCTCCGGCCCCTCGGCCAGCGTATAGTTCAAGATCACACCTGCCGTCTTGCCTCCGGACGTCAGCTGATCCTTCAACACGGCAAGTTTTGCCCGTTCCGCGGGCAACAGCACATCATCCGCATCCAACCACAGGATATACTCCTGCGTGGCTCGGGCGAATGACTCATTCCGCGCTGCAGCAAAGTCCTCGTTCCACGTATACGTATAGACCTGGTCGGTATACTTTGCAGCGATGTCCATCGTTCGATCCGACGAGCCTGTATCCAGGATGATAATCTCATCCGTAATATCAGCCACCGAATCAAGACAACGCGCCAGTGTGCGTTCTTCGTTCTTCACAATCATACACAAGCTGATGGTGATCACGTTTTGAGCCCCTTCCTGCCTCACGCGTACTGATTCCCACAACCAAAGAGATTAAGCAACTTCTGAAAGATCTAAAACTTCTAACGATCACAGATGACGCTATTTAGCACATTTCATAGCTTTTGAAAATCTAACGATCACAGATGACCCTATTTTCGCATTTCAGGCCTGAATTTGAGAGAAATCGCTGATTTCAAAGCAAATAACGTCGCTGGTGATCGTTAGAATTCTGTGAGCTTCAAAATGACCTTATAAAGGCTTCTGGTGATCGTTAGAAAAACTTGCTTCATTATACTTACTGGTAGTGGGAGTGTTGCTACCGCTGATGACTGTAGGTGCCGGTGATACCCATGCTAATTGTGCAGTAGCTTGCAGTAGCGGTAGTTTACCTGAGTTAGCGCAGTTAGCGGTTGTGGAGTTAATGTTAGTTTTCTTCGTGTGTTAGTGCCTGAGTGTTGGTGTGATTGCGGGTTGGTGCGATTGCGGTATTACTACTTTACTATTGGTGTTGATGATCTACATACATGCTAATGCTTACTGATGTCAGGCTTAAGCTAGTGGTGTTGGTGTTGGTGTTGGTGTTGGTGTTGGTGTTGGTGTTACAACTCTGCACCGCTTATCCTTCTTCATTCTCCCGACGGCGTATGCGTTTCAGTTGATCCACGGCACTGTCCAGCGCTTTTTTGCGCTGTTTCATGGAACGCAGATGCTGCTGCTCGACCTCTACAAAATGAGTATGATCCAGCTTCATCCAGTCCAGCACTTGTTTCACGGTAGGTTTGATATCAAGCTGTACTTTCTGCCGTTTGCGCGCCACACAACATAGATATTTATGATGCACTTCCAGTTTCCATACTTCAAAATACGGTAATAAACACATCGCCAGATTACTCGCATAGAACGTCTGCTTATGATCATAGAATGGATGATAGCCATAAGGAACGGTAACGATGAGTGTACCTTCCTCTCCAAGCATACGATGAATCTGCAACAGCAGTGTCTCCGGATGAGCAAAATGCTCCAGTACCTCCCCCAGCAGAACGCTGTCAAACGTCGTTCTGGCCTTCCACTGCGTGATGTCCAGCATACGGAAATCTACGTTATTACGGACAGGCTTCGATTCTTTGGCGAGTTCCTCTTGTGCATAGCGAATACTCTCTTCCTCCAGATCCACACCTGTCACACGACACCCCTCGCGCCCCAGCAAAATCGATGTAATTCCCTGACTGCATCCCACATCCAGAATGCGTTTGCCTGTTGTCTCCCGGCACATCCAGTGCACGCGAGTCCTCGTTGCTTCATGAGAATCTTCGGAATTAATCTCCCCGTAATACCGTTCGTTGACCCGGTCATGATTCGCCATAGCCATCTCCCGTTTTTCCGTGCACATTTTTTAAGTCTCGATCCGTCCTTGCAGCCTTCTGTGCTTTCCCATGGGCATGTCGCTCTGGCTGACCGAGTACAACGATATTGTCTCCACGGCATCCGGCGGTAGCATTTCGTGTGTCAAAAATCTGCCGTGCATGATCCGCCATCTCCTGGTAATCAAACGCGGAGTGGTCGGTTGTGATGATCACCAGATCGGCCCATGTCCACAATTCGGGCGAAGCAGGCCGGGACTGGAGCATGGAGCCATCATCTTGACGGAATACCGGTACCATCGGATCGGTGAAAACAACTTCGGCTCCCGCTGCGCTTAGCAGCCGGAAGACGTCAAGCGCAGGGGATTCGCGCAGGTCGTCAATATCTTTTTTGTACGCCATACCCGCCAGCACAACGCGGGCTCCGCGCACGGAAGTACCACGTTGCTCCAGCATGGCTACTGCACGCTGAACCACATGCTCCGGCATCTGCCGATTGGTCGCATCTGCAAGCTCAATGAACCGCAGCTCCGATCCCTGGCGATTGGCTGCCCAAGACAGATAGATCGGATCAATCGGAATACAGTGCCCGCCAATACCAGGCCCAGGATAAAACGGCATGTAGCCAAAAGGCTTCGTTGCCGCTGCCTGTAACACTTCCCAGATGTCCACTCCCATCTGCTCACAAGCCGGGGTTAACTCATTAACCAGCGCAATGTTTACGCTGCGAAACGAATTTTCGAACAGTTTCGCTGTCTCGGCGACGGTTGTTGAGCTAACAGGCACGACTTCGTTCAGAAACGAGCCGTAGAATTGTGTTCCATAACTCAGACAGGCGGGAGTCGAACCGCCGATGATTTTCGGGGTGTTTTTCACACCATAATGCACACTGCCCGGATCGACTCGCTCTGGAGAATAACAGACATAGAAATGATCACCCGCGGTCCAGCCGCGCGCTACTTCTAATGGCTGTTTTACATGCTCTTCCGTAGTCCCTGGATACGTGGTGCTCTCCAGAATGACAAGGCTGCCCGGCTGAAGATAGGGGGTCATGCCCTCCACGGCTGATGAAATATAGGATATATCCGGCTGATGTTCATCTGTTAACGGAGTCGGTACACAGATTACAATGACATCCGCACCTGCGACTGCTGCATAATCTGTTCCTGCCGTTAATACATTCGCATCCAGCAACGTTTGAAGCACCTCATCTTCAATGCCAATAATATATGAATGGCCTGCGCGGAGCTTAGCCACTTTGCCTGCATCGATATCAATGCCGTGCACCTGGTAACCGGACTGTGCCATCTCAACGGCCATCGGTAGACCCACGTAACCAAGACCAATGACAACAGCCTTCAGGGAGCGGTCATGAATGCATTGAAGCGTGGTCTGCAGTGGTTTCGGATAAAGTCGCTTCAATTGCTGCTGTTTCCGGCCACGGTGCTCTCCTGAAGTCTGTGCCTGCTTCTCCTTTTCTTCTTGACCTTTCTCTTCGGGATTCAGGCTGTTTTCACTCATCTCTTCCACCTCCAAACGTTCCGCCTCCCTTCCGTTAGTTGATATACCCTCCTGCCCGCAGAAACGCTGCAATCGCCGGTTTGTTCATCATTTCACTGTCTGAGCGATACTGGTCAAACTTCACATGTGGCAACGGATCATAATGCTTCGTCAGTCCTTCGTCGGGATGCTCTGGCAAAATGACATAATACTGCGCATCGTACTGGCGTGTACGCGGTGCTTCAAATGGCGAGATCAGCACTTCGTGCAGCTTTTCTCCGGGACGGATGCCTGTCACTTTGTAATCGCCTGCCGGGCGACCAGCTTGTTCCAGCATGACGGAAGCCAGATCGGTCATGTTGCAAGCTTTCATTTTCATAACAAACGTCTCTCCGCCTACCGCCGCTTCCGCTGCTTTGAGCAATAAATGAATCGCCTCGGTGCGGGTCAGGAAAAAACGGGTCATGCCTTCGTCCGTGATGGTCAGGCTTTTGCCTTCATCAATCTGCCGCCGGAACAAGGGAACCACACTGCCGCTTGTACCCAGCACATTGCCGCCTCGGATACATACAAAACGCGTTTTCTCGCTCAGCCAATTGGCACGAATCATCATTTTTTCGCCCAGCGCTTTGGTCATACCGTACACATTAATGGGATCAACCGCTTTGTCGGTGGATACGTCGATCACTTTCGGGATCTGCATGCGAATAGCCGCCCGAATTATATTCTGTGTTCCGATGACATTGGTTTTGAACGCTTCATCCGGCTGATCCTCACAGACCGGAACATGCTTCAACGCTGCCAGATGAAAGAGCACATCCACACCTTGGCACGCCTCCTCCACTGCCCGGTAATCCCGAATATCTCCGATGATGAACCGGAGACGCAGATCATGATTGAACTCGCGCTGCATCGCAATCTGTGCATACTCGTTCCGGGAAAACAGGCGAATCTCCGCCGGATTCTGCGCAAGCAGTACCTCCGTCAGCTTCTGGCCCCAGGAGCCGGTTCCTCCGGTGATCAGAATTGTTTGTCCTTGAATCATGGATGAATCCCTCCTGTTCAGATCATGAATTCACGTAAAACCTGCGCCATCTCTTCGGGGTTCAAGCGGTCTTTAGGCGGTACTTTTTTGACCGACGTATTGCTCGCATGCACGATATTGACGTAGTTCCGCGGTGCAAGCAGTTCATGCGGCAAGTCGATGACATTGCCATGTGTACCTCGGCCCGGAAGTTTGACACGATATCCAGCGGCATATTCCGCCGTTTTGTAGAGATATACATAAAATTGAGGTGAACGGTGAAATGCTGGAGCCATCTCATTGTTTACACTGTCCCACAGATAACCATTCTGGTTGATCAGCGCCATTGTGCCCGGCTGCGGCTGCACATCATAGAGCTGTTGCACAAACGTTTTGTGATACAGATCATCCGAATCCAGACGGGCAATGTAGATGTCCTCTACATCTTTGGCAAACTCCAATATGGCTCGCACACTCTCAATATGAGTTCCAAAACGAATATTCGAAGGCAGCGGCTCCTGCCCCGCCAGAATCTCCTGCATCAGTTCTCCAGATTCCTTCGAAAGCTTCACTACCGTCAGGAAATCCTGATTCGTCTGAGCCTTGAGGCAATGCAATGTAAACGTGCGAAAAATCGTCATGCGACGCTCCAGCCATTCGCGGGTCAGCCGCTGCGGATCTAACCCGTAGTTATTGAAGTTAATCTCAATCACAACTTTCCTGGACATACCCTTCCTCCTCATGAACGCTGTAAGCCCGTTTGGCCGAGTACAGTCGTTTTCATAGTTTTCGAAAATGAAAGCTAGCATCTACAAAACTCTTTCCTCGCGCTGATTCCTGTCACGTGAATACTCTCTTAAAATGTCAGCACTGTATAACGTATGAACGCTTAAACATTCCTGCACCGACATATGTACTGAATTTCTTATAAATAGATTGATATACATCCCAAGTTATCTCTTGGGGGCCGAACACACAGATCACGGTTTCTCTCGCAACATAGAATAGAGGAGCGTTATTTTCAAAGGGGGCAGGCATTCAAATGAATTCGATGTATCTAGAAATGCAGGACGTGCTCGATCAGCTTGAAACAGCCTTGCGCGAACAGCGTCCATTCTCTCTGGTGCGTGTGGGGGATGGCGAGAATATCGTCATGTCACAAGAAACCGTATGGCCTATGGAGCAAGTGCTTCAGGAACGCTGGGTGGTCAAAGCCAATCTCGGACAAAAGGGACTCCGGCTTCCCAACCTGAAGATGCGGGACGAAGTAGCTGCTTCTTTGAAACGAGCTACCATAGTCGGTGTCCTTCCCCGCGGAGACAGCACCATCAAAGCTCCGGATTATCTCAAGCGACCACTAACCGATATGATCTTTGCTCACTATGGAATCACGCCTGCATTGACCTGTCATGCTTGTGTGAATCGTGAACTTGTGCAAGTTCCGCGATTCTGGCAGATCCTTGCTGGCAAACGTGTGTTGCTTGTTACGCGTGAGCTGAATGAGTTACAGGCTGCGCTCGTTAAGGAGCCTTACCATCTAAATATCGTAAGTACACTCCCTTTTGACAGCTACGATCAGATGGATGAGACCTTGCAATGGATTCAAACCCATCGGGATGAATTCGATGTCGCGCTTTTTTCTTGTGGCGTCAACGCAGTCATTCTTGCAGAACGCACAGCAGCACTTGCAGGTAAAGTCGGCATCGATTTTGGCAAAGCTAACAATATGATTTTGAAAGGGCGCGCCAACTAACATGCACTCACTTTATCTTGTGGCTCCTGTTGCGGGCGCACATCCTCAATGTGCACAGCACAGTTATATACCAGAATTCAACCCCCCCGCCTGCTATGGCCGGGGGGGTTGAATTTACATCGAATGAAACAAATTAATGTAACGAAACAAGCGGTAACGTTATACAGGTGCTGGTAACGCAAAAAAATCAAATCAGCATTCGGTGCTTGTACCCTCACTCCGCGTTTCGAGCCTCAACGGATTCGTGTATACCTTGTTAGTCGGTCGCAGCAATGCCGTAGAACATCTCCGGGCCAGTTCGCACCGCTGTGGACACACCAGAGATAAATGAAGTATATACATTTTCCAGCGCTGGTGGTGCAGCCAAATCCTGAGCTGTAAACGAATGGAACTCGGCTCCGCCATTTTGCCCGATTGTACCTTCTGCACGATAGATGATGAAAAACGGATCGTACAGAAAACCACGCACAATCTCTACAACAAACGTATCGCCCAGTTCTCCTGTAACCCCCACCGTGCCGTTGAAGGTAATGATCGGATTAATGACCCCTTGGGTTTGAAGACCGATTACACCGAAGGGTTCAGGAGATTCGGACAAAGGCAATCCCGGCGCCCCTACGTATCCCGAGTTCTCCGAGGTTCTCATATCGAGAAACACGCCCATGAAGTAACACCTCCAATGTTATGGGATATCTTATCCTATGAATCTGATAACTCTTCGGATTGGATGGTTGGCAGATTTGATGAACCTATTTTTAATTCCGTGCGGATAATGGTATATTGAACTGCATAACGAAATGAACGGATCGTATGCACACAAAGGGTACAGGCTGTTCAGAAGGAGATAGTTATTCATGAATAAACGCAAACGCTCAACAGGCGGTACATCTGCCAAAGGAAAATCATACGGAGGTTCTTCCAAGCCGCATTCCGGCCGCTCCAATACTTCATCATCCAAACCGAATTCCCCTCGCTCAAGAGATGCTGCCAAAAATGTTTCAGACACCCATTCGCCTGTGACCCCTGCAAAAAGCGGTGGTAAAGGTACCAAACCGGCTAAGATATCCAAGCGTCCAGGCAATGCACATTATCGCAAGTCCGAACCGCCACGTCAGTACAAAGTAACAGAGCCGGATGAACTGCTGAATTTCCTGCTGAAACATCTGAAGTCCGGACGAAATGCCGTAAAATCCATTTTGGGACGTGGGCAAGTATCCGTGAATGAGAAAGTGGTGACCAAGTTTAACGAGCCGCTGACGCCTGGACAGGTCGTATTCATCAGCAAAGATGGTGCGGTTGCCGCTCCTTCCCTGACGGGCATCAACATTTTGCACGAAGACGACGACATCATTGTTATTCGCAAGGAAGCAGGATTATTGTCCATCGCAGCAGACAAAAGTGATGATCTGACCGCCTATCGCCAGCTCATGTCACATGTGCGTCGTACCAACGAACTGAACCGGATTTTCATCGTGCATCGTCTGGACCGGGACACCTCGGGTGTGATGATGTTTGCCAAAAGTGAAGAAGTGCAGCAGCAGCTGCAAAATAACTGGAAAGAAAATGTACAGGACCGTGTTTATGTCGCACTGGTTGAAGGCGCGGTAGCTCAAGAAGAAGGCACCATCTCCTCTTGGCTGAAGGAAACCAAAACGCTGAAGATGTACTCCAGTTCCCGTCCAAATGATGGACAACATGCCATCACTCATTATAAACGTCTGAAGTCGAACCGCGAGTTCTCCCTTCTGGAGGTACGTCTGGAAACCGGCCGCAAAAATCAGATTCGTGTGCATATGGAAGATCTGGGGCATCCGATTGCCGGAGATCGTAAATACGGTGCACGTACGAGAGATCTTGGACGTCTGGGATTGCATGCACGCGTACTGTCATTCATCCATCCAACAACAGGCAAGCTGATGACATTTGAGACGGATATTCCGAAGCCATTCCTGTATCCGTTCCGCGGAGAAACTACACCAGCTACGCCTGCACAATAACGTGCTCATACGAAGACGGATGGAATGCTGGAATGTTGTATCCCACCGTGATTCCGTCCGTCTGAAAGGAGGTTCTCACGTTTGCATAACCTGTTCATTACCGGTTACCGTGCCCATGAACTACAGATTTTTGGTCAGAAGCACGAAGGCATTCCCTATATAAAAAAAGCCATCGCCTCCCGCCTCACTCCGCTTGTAGAGGACGGACTGGAATGGGTGCTTACCCCCGGTCAATACGGCGTTGACCTGTGGGCCTGCGAGGTTGTGCTGGAGCTGAAACAGAGTTATCCACATCTGAAGCTGTCGATCATCACCGCTTTTCAGAACCCGGAGGAACAATGGAAAGAAGATAAGCAGGAGTACTACCGTTCCATCCTGTCCGGTGTGGATTATTATGGCGCAATCAGCAAACAGCCGTATATCGGGCCATGGCAGTTTACCGCACGAGACGATCTGCTGCTGCGCAAAAGTGACGGTCTGCTGCTTGTCTATGATGAGGATGCCGGAGAAGGCAGCCCCCGTTTTGTGAAGGAAAAAGCGGTGAAAAAACAACAGAACGAACATTATCCGATCATTACGGTAACTTCTGAGGACATTCAGTCTGTCGCGGAGGAAGAACGTATGAATGATTTTGGTTACGATGAGGACTTGTCCCTATAACATAAGATGCTGCGCAGCCCATGCTGTGCAGTTTTTTTGTGCTGCCCTACTCACACTGCTAAGGAAAAGACTCTATAAACTTCATAATCCTTCTTAACGTTGGTTTATTCGGTGCATAAACAGAACTAACGGAGAGTACTTCGCTCACCATGGAACGTGCAGGCTCATGTTTTTTTTCGGGCAAGGTTGGGTATAAGTAGTATTAAAACTGCGATTTTTATGTCGTATGGGACAAAGGGGAACTGTAACCATGACTTTAACGCCAGAGCAGCGCATTCAGCTGCACGGTTTCAACAACCTCACCAAGTCACTCAGTTTCAATATGTACGATATCTGTTACACCAAGACCAAAGAAGAACGTGAAGCTTACATTGAATATATCGATGAACAATATAACGCAGACCGACTGACTCATATTTTGAAAAATGTATCGGACATCATCGGAGCACACGTCCTGAATGTCGCACAGCAGGATTACGTTCCTCAGGGCGCCAGTGTAACGATGCTGGTCTCGGAAGGCCCCATTGTCGAGATTCCCGAAGAATCCTTCGATGAATCGCCTGGACCCCTGCCCGATAATGTAGTCATGCAGCTGGATAAAAGTCACATCACAGTCCACACTTATCCCGAATTCCATCCGAGCGAGGGCATTAGCACCTTTCGAGCAGATATCGACGTGTCAACCTGTGGTGAGATTTCACCGCTGAAAGCGCTGAATTACCTGATTCATTCTTTTGATACGGACATTATGATTATGGATTACCGGGTGCGCGGTTTTACAAGGGATACGAGCGGTCGCAAGCTGTTTATTGATCATGAGATCAGTTCGATTCAGAATTACATTCCGGACGAGATCAAAAGCGGCTTTGATATGATTGACGTGAACGTCTATCAGGAGAATATTTTCCACACCAAATGTAAGCTAAAGGAATTTGATCTGGATAATTATCTGTTCGGGTACACCAAGGACAAGCTCAGTACATCGGAACAACAGGAAATCACCGAGTGGCTGAAGCTGGAGATGGACGAAATTTATTACGGCAAAAATATGAATCACTCTTCCTGAGTAGTTATCGAAAAGAATATAACGACGACAAAGATAAATAATGATGATCGGCTTCTTGGACAGAAGTTAGATCGATCATATGCTTATCTTTTTTCGTTGCCTATTATGGAGTTATTGATAAGATGCGGGTTGCAGATGCTAGATTTTAAAAGTCCTCAGCTTGACAGTGTGCGGGCGAATTTCTTAAAATAGAGAGAACTGCACTCGGATGCGGTGAAGGAGGATCAGGGTATGATCGAAACGAATACAACCAGACGTAATGAATCCCTTTTGCAAGCCCTAAACGCACGACATGCAGCCATCACAAACAACATTGCTAACGCCGACACACCCAATTACAAGAAAACAACCGTTGAGTTTCAAGATGAGCTTAGACGCATCATCGAGAATGGTAAAACAGGACAGCTCCGGATGCAGCGGACACACGAGAAACATTTTCCAGTCAGCAACCCAAATGACTCCATCGTTCAATACCGAGTCATGCAGAACAACGAAACCGCTATGAACAATAACAACAACAATGTAGATATTGACCGAGAGATGGCGCAGCTTTCCGAGAACCAACTCATGTATAACTACATGGCTGACCGCGTCAGCGGACATTACAAAAAAATGAAAAATTTATTGAATGATTTAAAATAAAAGCCTATACCAGCAGCCCTTGTGGCTGTTTTTTTGTATGAGGTAGTGACATTGTGACTCCTTAATAGAAGTTACTACCCTGTATTTCGCAGGCGGTAGCTTCTTTTAATTCCATCTGCCACAAACCTCCCCCTCTTCGTCGCCAAGCCTTGGTGATCAACGTGTAAGTTCGGTAATATTTCCAACTGTAGTATAATGGTAAAAACGAAGGAATTTATATCCTGTAAAAGAGGTGCAACATGGCTCGTCATTACAATGCTTTTCAAGGCTCTAAGGTTAGACTCGCACCACCTTGCCCTGAAGATCGTGTTCAGATCGCACATTTCACCGAGAACTATGATTATATGCGTAACATGGATACAGATATTGCGACTCCACTAACATCGGATGAAACAGGAGCGTCTTCGGTTCGCAACGGTCAAGATTTCGAATTTGCACTGCGCACCTTGGAGGATAACCGCTTTCTCGGATTTGTCGCCATCTATCGGATTGAATGGAATAATCGCTCTGCACAGCTGGCTATTGGTATTGGTCATGAACGTGATCGTGGCAAGGGTTACGGCAGCGACGCATTGGACTTGATTTTAAGATATGCATTCCATGAATTGAACTTGAATCGGATCGCTCTGGACGTCATTGAATACAACGAAATCGCAAGGGGAGCGTACCTGAAAGCCGGATTCCGCGAAGAAGGTCGACATCGTGCTGCCGTGCTACGGGACGGTACACAGTATGATCTGATCCCAATGAGTATTCTCGCAGCAGATTGGTCTGCTCAGACGGGATATCCGGTTTCATTTCGCCCGGCGGCTGTTGTCCCAGCCGATTCTAGTACTCATCATAATTCGCTTTCTAACGATCACATGGATTCTCTGTCGAATTCAGATTCTGTACGTCCTATCCGTTCAGTAGAATCTGCGAGTGTAAGAATTACCTCGGATGCCACTCCCCGGATCGGCGTAGGTGCTGTAATCCTTAATGAACGAAACGAAGTACTGCTGGTTTGGCGTAACCGTGCCCCGGAACAGCATACCTGGAGCATTCCCGGCGGGAAAGTCGATGCGTATGAAACGCTCGAAACAGCTGTGATTCGCGAGATTAAAGAAGAAGTCAATCTGAATATCGCTATCGATGGTCTGCTCTGTACTGCTGAAACCATGCGTCCAGAGCTACAGGAACATTGGATTTCCATGATTTACTCCACCCAAGTCATCGGCGGGGTAGCATGTAATCTGGAAGAAGGCGGAGCGATCGGTGAGATCGGTTGGTTCCCGCTTCATGAGTTGCCTTCTCCACTCGCCAGCTTTGCCATCCCGGCATTGGAAGCAGCGAAGCGTCAATACCCACAGAAAAACGACACCGATAGCTCACGATGAATACCTTTACGGGAAATACGTTAACGCAACGCAGCATCCCTTTCATATTGCACGAATCCAGAACTCAGTTCGACTGGAGAGGTCAAGGGGCTCTTTCATTGAAAACCTTTCGTTACGGAACTTCGTTATATGAAGCGGGTCATGGACATTTTTCCGTAGGTCATGATCGATATTTACTCCTGAACGAAGGACAGGAATATCAGTTGCATATTGATTCACCTGTGCCCGTCGAATCTTTCTGCATCTTCTTTCCTCCTGGTATGGTTGAAGAGGTCGGGCGGAATGTCTCAAGCAGTGATCGATATCTTCTGGATGAGCCTTATGCTCTGTCCTCTGCTTGTTCAATGGATTGGGTGGAACGAACCTATTCGATGGAAGATCCATTGGGTGCTGCTCTTGCGCGGCTGCGTTCTTCCTACGTTTCTAAGACCCTAGATGCCTGGGGATTGGAGGAGCAGCTTCACCAGCTTGCATTACATATGCTCGTCTTACATCGTGAGATTCGCTGTGAAATAGACCAGCTTGATATGGTGAGATCTTCTACCAGGGACGAATTATATCGCAGAATCTACATCGCACATGAGTACATGACAGCCTACTATAGTCAGCCTATTACGCTTGCAGAGACTGCCTCAGCCGCGCATCTGTCTGTAAATCATTTTCTTCGAAATTATAAGAAGCTTTTTGGCATTTCGCCGCATCAATTTTTGACAGAACGCAGACTTCAAGCTGCCTGTCAGCTGTTATCAAACTCAGATCTCCCCGTCACGGAGATCTGTTATAGAGTCGGTTTTGAGAGCTTAGGCTCGTTTAGCTCTCTTTTCTCCAGACGATTCCATCTCTCCCCTTCGCAGTATCGGATAAAAAGGTGATTATCGATAAGCGCCGCTAATATAAACTGTGTATCATGAAGTTAGCTTTGGATTAGCTTATGAAGCAGCAACACAACCTAATATATCTATACGAACGTGGAGGTTAGTACATATGACAGATGCGAAACGGCAAACAGAACAGGTCGATCAGCTATTCCAAGCTGCACAAGATGGCGATATGGCAACACTTCAGTCCCTGCTTGATGTGCACCCGGAACTTGCGAACACAGAAAACAAGGATGGATTGACACCTCTGGGATATGCCGCACACTATGGGCAAAAGGAAAGTGTACATACCCTTATCCAACACGGAGCTGATGTGAATAGCATCTCCCACTCCCTGATTTCCTTTATTCCTTGCAACACAGCCTTGCACGCTGCACTTGCTGGGGAGCGTTCTGCAGAAGTGATCCGTCTATTGCTTCAATATGGCGCATCTACAAACATTGCTGACAGTGATGGACAGCATGCACTGCACACCGCAGCCTTTCATACCGATCAGACAGTGATTATTGATATGTTGCTTGAATATGGAGCCGATCCTATGGCACCTAATACTTCAGGTGAAACGGCACTGGACATTGCGGAGCAACGTGGGAACATTTCTGTCGCAGCTCGATTGCAAGAAGTAGTGACGAAGCTTCCCTGAGATAAGTGGATGGATCTACGCTACTATACCCTGTAACTCCATCTACACTTGAGATCAAAACTGTGCCTGAAACTATATTTAAGGCAACACGGATAACCGTTAGACTCGTTTTGGAGCAGCAATGCCCATAGGAGATCTACCGGTTTTTTGCTGTATAATGCAATAGAAACTTTTCTGAAATGGAATACATTCATATTTTTTAAAAAAACACAAGAACCGTTCGGGGACTTTCTCTGTCTAATACGAAACAACATCAGCAAAGGAGGAGCCTTGTGACCCCTACCGAACTTACGCGAGCTGCACAGAAAGGGGATGCTGCTGCTTTTGCAGCCTTAATGGAAATGCATCACAACCGCCTGTACCGGATCGCCTATGCCTATCTGCATAACGAGGGCGATGCACTGGAAGCGATACAGGAAGCAACCTACCGAGCATTCCGCAAACTCAAAAAACTGAAAAAACCCTCTTACTTCAGCACATGGTTGATCCGCATTCTTCTGAATTACTGTGCAGATGAACGCAAACGTAAATTTCGATTCAGCCCCGTCACGGAAATTCGGGAATCCAGTCGCTGGGATCGCCCTGAGGACCCTGATCTGGCCGCTGCAGTAGCCGCCCTGGAACCGGAATACAAACAAATTATTATTCTGAGTTATTTCGAAGGTTTCTCGCTGACCGAAGTCGCCGACATTCTCGAAATCCCGGCAGGCACGGTAAAATCACGACTGCACCGCGTGCTTGGAAAACTCCGGGATCAACTTGAACCGAAAGGAGAACAATCATCATGACCGACGAACACAACCCGTTCGAAGCATTGGAGGCACGTCTTCAAGCACGCAAGGCCGAATATGATGCTATCGATGTACCCCATGCCGCAGCATCCAGAGCTGTGCAGGCCGGGATTCAACAAGCTTCACATAAACGAAAATCAAAACTGCGCTGGCTAACCAGTTCGATCTCGGCAGCCGCCCTGATTTTATTGTTCACTGGCTGTATTCGGGTATCCCCTGCCTTTGCGTCCTTTGTCGAACAACTGCCTGGCATGGAAGGTGTCGTCAGCCTGATCCGGCAGGATAAAGGATTAATGATGGCGATTGATCAGTCCCTCTTACAGAAAGTCGGGATCACCGATGAGCATGATGGTGGTTCGGTAACCGTAGAAGGCATTATTACAGACGAGTCACGTATGGTTATTTTTTATAAAATGAAAGGCATGAAAGATACGGAGAAATTCAACTATGACATCGACTTGCTTGATGAAAATGGTAAAGATATTCCTGTTGTTTATGGTTATTCCGTACCTAACTCTGATTCAGATGATCAGGTGTATGAAAACTTTATTGATGTCGTCTTCACCGACAAAGCCTCCCCTCCGGATGTGTTAACTGTGGTCTTCAAATCGAGAGACGATGCCCATCCAGGCGTATGGAAAGTAACCCTGCCCGTAGATAAAAATCTGACCAAAGGTATGAAAAAGGTCATCCCTGTGAATGAAAGCTTGGTCATTGACGGACAACGTATCCAGGTGAAACAAGCCACCATGTATCCAACCCGTTTGGTGCTTGATGTACAGATGGATCCAAACAACACCAAGAAAATCTTTGGCCTCAGCGATTTACAATTGGTTGATGAACAAGGACGCGCCTGGAGAACCGACACCTCCATCGGGGAAGATACACGTTCCATCTATTTTGAGAGCATGTATTTTGCCAAACCCAAAAAGCTAACCTTGCAAGGTTCCGGATTCTCAGGTCTTGATAAAAAGGAGTTGGATTTCAGCCTCAACCTGAAGACACGTGAGATCACGGGCGGCCCTTCCGGGCTTCAGATGCTTGGCAGCAAAGTGGAAGGTAAAGATCTCATTATTGATTTTTCTGTTCCTGACAACATGGAAAATAGTTACGTCTTTAATTTCAGCAAAGTGAAAGACAGTTCAGGTAAAACGTATCAAACCCCTAGTGCCAGCTGGAGTCCGGGATATGGAAAGAATCAAAATCATACCACGGTTTCAATCACCATCGAAAATGGTGCGAAACTACAGGGTGAGCTTCAGATTAAAATTTCTACCTATCCGTCCAAAATAAAGTCACCTTTCTCACTAGAAATCCCTGTTAATCCTTAATTCAATTGTGACTGACAGGCTGTCTTTTACAAAGCTTTCCTATATAATGATGGAAATATTATGAAATATATTATTGAGCAATGTCAGTCCGATAGGAAAGGTGGGTTATAACATGAGCCCGCGTTCTATCCGTTATCCACAGCCACTTGTGAAGGGTAATACCATTGGTGTAGCAGCACCGTCCAGTGGTGTAGGGGAGTCGATGTATCGTTATTTGGAACAGAGCAAACAACATTTGGAGCACCTTGGCTTTATCATTCAGGAAAGTCTTTCCCTGCGTAACAATTCCAAATGTGTAAGTGCTCCCAAAGAAACTCGTGCAGCAGAACTAAATGCATTTATGCTTGATCCCGGGATACAAGCCGTTATTCCTCCATGGGGCGGAGAGTTTCTGATGGATATTCTGCCATTGCTGGACTGGAAGGCTTTGAAGAAATCACCGGCCAAATGGGTATTAGGCTACTCCGATATCAGTACATTTTTGTTTACCTACACGTTACTAACCGGAACAGCCTCAGCTCATGGCACCAATTATGTAGATCTTCGGTCAAGCGAGTTAGATCCGGTTACGGCCCGCTGGCTTGATGTGCTGCAGACTAAAGCCGGGGAAGAGATCCTACAGGTATCCTCCACCCACTATCAATCCGAATGGAAAATGGAACTGCCTGGCTTTAATCTGGATACGCCTTCTCGCTGGGAGCAGCTCGGAGCAGCCGAAGGTACCAATACCTCTGCCCACTTTTCGGGACGACTACTCGGAGGATGTATGGACACAATCACCTGTTTGATCGGTACTCCGTTTGCACCGGTAGAACATTATGTGCAGCAGTACTGTGCTGAAGAGGGAACGATCTGGTATCTGGAAAGCTGCGAGATGAACGCAGGAGATATCTACCGCCGCCTGTGGCAGATGAGACAAGCTGGCTGGTTTGCTGGGGCGAACGGCTTCCTGTTTGGGCGGCCTGCCGGTTATTCGAACACGTCCGATTTTACATTTACCGATGCTTTGTCTTCCGCTCTAGGTGATCTGGACGTGCCCGTACTCTATGATGTGGACCTGGGTCACATCCCACCTCAGATGACTTTTGTTAATGGTGCACTAGGTCAGGTAAGTTACGAAAGCGGTCGTGGTGAACTGCACATGACATACGTGTAATCACCTTTTGTAGGCAGATGCATACCTTGAAGGAAGAAGGATTTCATTTCGAGGAAGGGTTGTGCATCATGTCTGAATCACCATCCACACCAACCACTCGTGTTGTATATCAGGCCAATCAGCCGATGGTGCAATCCGTGCAAAGTGTGCGGAATATGCTGCATCATACGGCTCGTCAGCATGTCGGCAAGAAAGTACAAGTCCAGAACATTGA
Organism: Paenibacillus amylolyticus; assembly: GCF_051136285.1. Classification (GTDB taxonomy): domain Bacteria; phylum Bacillota; class Bacilli; order Paenibacillales; family Paenibacillaceae; genus Paenibacillus; species Paenibacillus amylolyticus_F. Next base: position 2,112,502 of record NZ_CP194938.1, read on the forward strand.
CGGTCAGGTCTGGGAAGGTGTCATTATTAGTGCGGATCGCGGTATTCTGTACCTCCAAGTGACGCCAATGCATGGTTACCCCGAACCGCGTGCCTTGTTTGGCCCAACGATTCTGCCGCTGGTGCTGTATGAATTGCTTGTCATCACCTTGTTGATGTAAGTCTAAAGGCTTCGTCTCTTTCCTTTCGGGGATCGGGCGAAGCTTTTTATTACCTGTCCCGGGATTGCTTGTGAGCGTGTGAAATATGATACAATGGTGACGATACCACGCCTTATCTCATATGAAACGGAGCTTGATCCGGTTGGAATACATACGTCATGAAACAAATTCTCCTGTTGAATCCGAACCGGAGATGAGTAATACAAGCCAATACGCTCCTACTGAAGCATCGGAGCAATCCCAAGTCATCGCCATCTGTCTGCTTGCCGGCAAAATTATGCTGCAAAGCGGCGGTGAAACGTACCGCGTTGAAGATACGATGAAACGAATGGCTGCTGCACTAGGTCTCCCACATTCACATAGTTACGTTGTGCCTACAGGCATATTTTTCTCCGTGGATGCCACCGAACCAGCCAAGTTGATTCGTATCTCTGAGCGTACAACAGACCTCGATAAAGTATCTGAAGTTAACGCCGTCTCACGGCGTATCGGGCAAGGGCAGTTGACCGTTCAGGAAGCTCATAATTTACTGCTGGAAATTGAACGAAAACCTTCTGGTTATTCATACGCAGTGCAGCTAGGTGCTGCTGCCTTATCCAGTTCATGCTTTACCATTATGTTCGGCGGAGGCTGGGCTGATTTTCTGCCGGCACTGATCTGCGGCGGGATCGGTTACGCTGCGGTCATTCTTTTCCACCGCTGGGTACGTGTGAAATTCTTTGCTGAGCTTACAGCCTCCTTTGTCATCGGTATGCTTGCCTTTTTCCTGGTGGATTTTGGGGCAGGCTTCGAGCGGGATAAAATTATTATTGGTTCCGTCATGCCACTCGTGCCAGGACTGCTTATTACCAATGCTGTACGCGACTTAATGGCCGGGCATCTTGTATCCGGCTTATCCAAGGGCGCTGAGGCTTTTCTGACTGCTTTTGCCATCGGTACAGGCATTGCCGTTGTATTTTCACTTTTGATGTAAGACGGAGGGTTGCAGGATATGCTGCATTTTATTGAACAAGCCTTAACCAGCTTTGTCGCTTCGGCCGCGTTTGGCATTATCTTTAATGCACCAAGGCGTATGCTGCTTCACGGTGGCTTTGTTGGAATGATTGGCTGGATCATCTATATTGTGCTCGAATATGCAGCAGACGCTGTTCCTGCCACGCTGGCAGCAACGATTGCTGTGGGTGTGATCAGTCAGCTGTTCTCTCGTATGTTTCGTGCACCTGTCATTATTTTCAGTGTGGCAGGCATCATTCCTCTTGTGCCGGGAGGACTGGCGTATAATGCGATGCGCAGCTTTGTGCAAAATGACTATAGTGGTGCCATGGAGATGGCTGCCAAAGCACTGATGTTATCGGGAGCCATCGCCGTTGGACTTGTATTATCCGAGGTGTTAAACCAAATGATCCAGAGCTTCTCTCGTTCAGCTCGCGTCAAGTCAACCTCCAAATGATCCTCCTGACATAAGTGAATCATCCCGCAAAAAAAGCCCATGGTCTACAAGCTGGAGTCTTGACGAAGCTCCGATCTTGTATCCTATGGGTCTTTTCGTTTTCCCGATTAGATCACAATCAGAACATTCTCATTCTCGCCTACTTGATAAACGTATTTTTTACACGTACCGACTTGAGGAAATACGGAATAAAAATACAGCATGTCAGCAATGAGCGAACGATCAGATTAAACGCGGGTGTTGCATCCAGCACATGTTCTTCTCTTCCCACCTCATTTTGCGCAATGAGAATCCAGGTCATCACACCAATAATCACATTGACGATGTACTGTACAATCATCAACCGTGGGAACAGCCGCTTTCTGCGGTACAATAGAACAAGATTCACAACAACCATGACGAATAGAATAACGCTGCTGATGAATCCAAACCACAAAAGGGGTCGGATGACTTCCGCATATAGCTGCGGATCAACACCGCGACTGCCTTCCCATCGTGCCGGATCCATAATTACAGTAACACTTGAAATATCCGAAAGTAAAAACACTAGTGAGGCCCAAAGACTAATCTGGATTAAAATCAACCAGCCGCCCAGACCAGAGATACCTGGCAGTTCAGGCCGGGTGCCGCTTCTGTACGAATGCATATCTTTTTCTTCATCCTGCTTACCATATCGACTATCCATGATATCCTCCTAGTACAATATGAGAATATTTATTATAGCTCAAGATCTATATGTTGTGTTATAAAAAGGAGAATATTCTCAGTTGGGCTACATACGATTGCTTGCCAACTCCCCTTTCCCTTATTGCTTCCTTGCTATTCCGTTCATGCACCTTATTCCTTAAATATCCTATGTATTGATTGGATTATATGTATTCGTTTAGGCAAACATCGCCGTTTTCGGTTCTCTTCCTGTCAAGGTTAACATCGTATAGAGTTGCCCCCTGTGATGGTACATATGCCCCATTATCTCAAGCAACCATTCCAAACGAGTGTAGGAAGCACCCCAGTAGGATGTTGTTACATGAAGCAACTCTTCGGTAGTAAACTGCATGTACCGCTGATACAGAAAGTTTCGATTCTCAATAAGTGAAAGCTTGATCTGGTTCACGGAGCACACGCGGTTCTCTTGATAAAATAGAGCCATCTCTTCCTCCGACGCACCTTCGGATATGTACAGATCTGCGCGGCAGACTAAGGCCAGATGCGAGAGCAATTCCCTTATTGAACGCTTCCCCTCAATTGGTTTCAGTTCCAAATCTTCTTCACTTAATTGACCGCAAATATCAACTAAAGACGCAACCGCTGTATCAATATGTTTGAATGTAGACTGAATCATCCTCTTCACTCCCTTTTAATCCCATTATACAGAACGTATGATCTCACTTCAAGTCATTAACTTCTTCTAACTATTTAAACATACTGACGCCTCTGATTAACATATGTGCACAAAAAAAAGTCCCTCCTCCTCTTATAGACGGAAATCAGGACATTTTGTTACAACTATTGAATAATTATTCACCTAATTTATGGAATGACACTGGAACTGTGTATAAAAACAACTTAACTGGAATAGATCGAACAGCAAGTATGATCAAATTGTTCATTCTCCAAATCTACGCCTCGAATGAAAAACTGCAATTCACCGCTATCATGCCATTTAAAACCGATGGCATCATGCGTATCTATTTTTAACAGCAGCAACGTGTCCGATAATTCTTCCCATGTGCGCTCTTCATCTCCGTCATAATGAGCCGTCAACTTCTTCACACATTCCTGCTCGTTGCCGTTGTATACCTCACCCAGCTCAATATAGCTCAAGGCCTGGTGTTCTACATCAGAATGCTGCCCCTCCGGGTAACCAAACATGCCACCCCAATTGAGCGGACTGGGATGATTCCAATCCGATTCAAATTCCAGATAGCGGTCAAACAAACTGCCTTCCGGAGCACTACCTTCTTCGGACTCTGTCGTTAAAACATCATCACGTTCATTCAACGCCGCAGCGTCTACATATGCATATGTAGGAACCTCAAGATTAGGTAAAACCGTAACAGAATGAGCTACCGTAGATTCTCCTCCAAGTGCAGTAACCCCGTCAGGCTCACGTTTTACAAGGTTATTCGTAGATGGTTCATAGATCACTTGATGTTCGATTGGATAACCGGCATCCGCGCCCCCAATAAAGAAGTACAACATGCCCCGCTCCGGCAACGTTCCGCGTCCGTCATTCGGCGTATACGGAGACAGATCCACCATATTCAGCTGGGCCAGAAAAGTCATCGGTACCCCATCCTTCGTAAGCGGCCAGTCCAGATCATCGGGCAAATCAGGATGTCCACCTACACGCGAATTTCCTGTTCTGCGATACTCATCGGGCGTGGATACATCCAGGCGAATACCCCAGCGCCCAGCATCCAGTACCAGATCGGCAACAGCACCTAAATTGTATTCTTCTTCGAGGGTTTTACGTGCTTTTCTAGTCAGACGTTCACATTGTTCCGGCTTAATCATATAGATCCTCCCTTTTTGACGTTACACCTATGCTGAGACTTATTCATCTATACACCTGTATATTCTTCCGCCTTGTCTTCTTTCCCTGCTTTCTGTGTAAAAAAGAGGCTGACCTTCGTCAGCCCCTATCTCTTCCTATACAAATGTTATCGATTTGAATCAGAAGACTTCTCTTGATATGCAATCATATGCTCCTCACCATCCAGAAATTCATGCGACTGATGCGCAGCCATCACCCCATGATAGCTGATATCCAATCCGAGGTCTTCCTCCTCCTCGGTTGAACGGACAGGTACCACTTTCCCAATGAGTTTCAGTCCGAGCCAGGTCATCGCAAACCCCCAGATGACCAGAGCCGTCAGACCTAACGCCTGAACACCAAGCAGCCTCCAGCCGCCGCCCATGAACATACCACCATCTGTGGCAAACAGACCTACAGCAATCGTGCCCCACATCCCTGAGACGGCATGAACCGGGAAAGCGCCCACCGGATCATCAATCCGCATGCGATCCAGCCAGTTGGTTGCCGCCATCATTAACAGACCGGAGACAGCACCGATGAATATGGCTGCCAGATCACCTACAAATGCACAGCCCGCCGTGATGCCCACCAGTCCTGCAAGTGAACCGTTAATCACGGAAGGGGCATCGGAACGATTGAAACGGAACAACGTGTACAGCAACGTAGCCGCACCGCCCGCTGCCGCAGACAGCATCGTTACAATGGCGATGTGACCGATTCTGACATCTGTAGCGCTCAATGTACTGCCAGCGTTAAAACCAAACCAGCCGAACCACAGCAGAAACGCCCCTACCGAGGCCAGCGGCAGATTGCTCGGCAGGGCAATCGCGCTTACACCAAGCGGCGTGTATTTACCTTTACGTGGCCCGATGATGAGCGCCGCCGCCAGTGCGGAGAAACCTCCCAGTGCGTGAATTACCGCCGAACCGGCAAAGTCCTGCATACCAAGCTGACCGAGCCAGCCGCCGCCCCACGCCCAGTGTCCGCCAATTGGATAGATGATTGCCGTCATCAGGATGATATAGAGCAGGTATGCACGGAAATTGATCCGTTCAGCTACTGCACCGGATACAATTGAAATGACGGCAATGGTAAACGCGGCCTGGAACAGCCAGAACGTCTCCAATGACACGGGTACGTTCAGATGAGAAAGATCACCATTCAGGAAAAATCCCGTCACCCCTATGAACCCACCCGCATCTGAACCGTACATCAGGCCAAAACCAATGGCATAAAACAATAACGTACCAATGGTAATATCAGCAAATACCTTCATAATGATATTCACACTGTTTTTATAACGTACAAAACCAGCTTCCAGCAGTGCAAATCCGCCCTCCATCAACAAAATCATCGCTGCGCTGAGTACAACCCATACCGTGTCGATTCCGGAGCTTAACGTCTCCAAAGTCATGCTTGTACATCCTCCGTTTCACTTAGCTGTCTGATTTCGCGAATCGTTTCAGGTGATAGTTCAACCTCTTTTTGCTGGTTATGATCAGCGATTTGAATGCGTTCCATGATCAGATCGAGGTCACGGATGCGTCTGCGAATCTGCTCCATCTTGCGAAACCGTTCCTTCACCTGCACCATATATTCCACCGCCTGATGATGGGAAGCCGGTCGTCCTGCAAACCATTTGCGGACAGGCGATAGCGACTGATATGCCACTTCCTCAGCTCGTCGTTTTTGATCAAACTGTTCAATCTTCTGCTTGAGCGTTTCGATCTCATTTTCTTTTTTGACCTTCAACCGTTCGATAAGGTACAATAGATCGGACGATGATATTTGCAATGCTGTATGGTGATACACCTCGTCGATTACTAACATATCATGTCAGGACTCCTTACATATCAAGTTACTTGTACCGATTATAGTTTGCCGGGGTGTGCCCGTCAATCTTTTTTTCGTCTTTTATATAACTCAGCATACCCAATAAAAGGGTATGTTTTTTATTTTCATCATCTATTCATCTAACAAGGCATTTCATAGGTGATATTCGCTTTTACTCGTTTTATGCTCTATGCTGGTTAAACAGGGTTCCATATGTTCAATTGGACACATAAAGGCTATAACGATATTTGTAATAAATCTGCAGAGAGAGGATGTTAACGATGTTTGAACGCAATGATGAAATTCGAAATCAAATCTGGGAAACCATCTCGGGACTTGAAGAGGAGCAATTGAACCGGAAACCTTCCCCTGAACAGTGGAGCATCATGCAGGTGTTACGGCACTTGAATCTGATGGAAAATGTAATTACAAATCAAGCACGTCTTGCCTTGGAAAAAGAACAACATATGTCCATCGATAAAAAACCTTACGAGCTGTCTCTGGATCGCAGCAGATCCGTAGAAGCTCCTCCTCATGTTCAGCCACCAACTGCACCTGAGTCACTTGCAGATGTGCGCAGCGACCTGGCATCGTCCCATCGTGCGCTGGAACAGTTTGCACAAGAGCATGATACGGCTCTGCTGCGCAGCAAGTCTTTCCCTCATCCGGTATTTGGTGAGATGGATCTTGCGCAATGGATCGATTTTACAAGTTACCACGAGGAACGCCATCTGGGACAGATTCGGGAAATCAAGCAGCAGCTCGGTTTGTGAAACAGTTTGTAAAATAAATAAAAAAACCTCCACATTCCACTTCACGGTGGATACGGAGGTTTTCTTATTTAACTCTGTCCCGCACTCGTGCGGCCTGCTTCTATTTTTTTACCCATAATTACGAGGTCCCGGTCCACACCATCCAGCACAGCTACCTCGGGGTAGAATCCCCACTGTTCAAAGCCATGCTTGCGCAATAAACCGAGACTCGGCTCGTTATGCCCAAATACAAATCCCAAAATCGTCGTGACGCCCAGCGCGGGACAAGCCTCAAATACGGTATTCAACATCCGTCCACCGGCCCCAATTCCACGACACTGCTGATCTACGTATACACTGACTTCTACCGTGCCATTGTAAGCCGGACGCCCATAGAACGAACTTAGACTAGCCCATGCAACAACCTGCCCATCCCGCTTCATCACCCACAGAGGACGACGATCCGGTGTATGCTCGTTGAACCATGGCAAGCGCTGTTCTACCGTCACCGGTTCCAAATCTGCCGTTGCCATACGGCTCTCAATCGTAGAGTTATAAATCTCAACAATTCTCTGTAAATCTTCCTGACGTGCATACTCGATCTGTACCTTGTCCAGTGCCATCCCTAATCCTCCATTAACCTCTATAAGTTGAACTAAAGATTTCACACAGTCCACTCCGATGACAGAATAACCTTCCAATCGCTGTTATCCCCGGATTTTATTGATCCCCTTTTCCAAAGGGAAAAATCCGGTGATAAGGGCGAACGCTTCGCTTTTCCAGGTTTTTTCTGTCCTCTCCGTTAAAGTGTAAATAAATAATTCACCTTATATAGCTCTAATATCATTCAAAACCAAATTCAAGGCTATAATTATAGAAGCTATTATAATGGAAAACGGAAGCTGGCGTACAGCATGTAGAATATCCCGACATCAACACATCAAATGAATCTGTAAAATGGTACCGTATTGCCCTGCTTACTCAGGCAATCCCTGAACCGTATTTCCCCGCGTTAACTCATGGCTTTGATCGGCCCAGCGGATATTAAGGGATTGCGAAGTGAATAGATCCGGCCCATCCGATACCTGGAAATGCAGGTGAGCTTCGCTGGAGTTACCCGAATTACCGAGATCACCAATCAGGTCCCCCTGCTTGACTTTATCCCCTTTTTTCACAGCTACACTGCCTTTTTTGATATGACCCGTAATGCTGTATTCCTTGTTGCCATGATCGATAACTACATAGTTCCCCGCCGGTTGTTCCGGATTCATCACGCCAGGCACATTATCCTCAATATCGTTTTTAATCTCCACTACCGTACCATCTGCAGCCGCATAGAGTGGCTTACCAAAAGCATAATAATTGGCATTGACTTTGGGGTCTCCCTGATAACTCGCCCCCTCTTTAGTCTGAACAATATCCAATGCATAACGCTGCGTCTCATGCTCGTAATGGTAATTTGCCATGACATTATGACCTCCCCAGAAGACAAACATCTCTCCCTTCATCGGGTATTGAAACTCGGTCTTGGTTAGCTTATTGTCTGTATCGGGATGTGCTTCCAGTGGAGTGATGCTCAAACCACCAATCTGATGATCTTCTGTGAAATAAGCACGGATGCCCTTAGCTCCTGTATCGTCGATCCATGCATATTCCGTCAAATTGTTCATCTCGGCACGATAATTCGGGGTCCACAACTTCACTCCCTTCAAAAAGCTGTCAGCAGAGGACTTGAAATCTTCCAAAGAGACGGCTTGTTTCATTTCAGGAGTGAACTGCTCATAGATCGCATCCTTGGAACCATTCATCAGTGTATCAATGAGATTGTCTGGGGATACGGCCTTACTATCCTTCAAACCTTCATTCTGTTCTTTGCCAGCTGACTCACTTTGGTTATCCTTTTGCCCAGATGCCTGCTCTGTAACTTGCTTCTCGGCCTGCTCTGCTTCATCTGAGGTGATCTTGTTACTGGTGCAAGCAGATAGTACAGCAAATGCTGCCAACGTTAATAAAAGTAGTTTCCATTTCTTATTCATAATCAACACCCTTTCTGTTTATCTTAGCTTCCTTAAGTTAAATCTACATCATGAGTCTTATGCTTCGTCTAACCCTTGCTTACATTCAGTTAAACTCGTCACTGCTTCCTTAGCTCATAATTAAGGTACTGTTAAGGCAACCTGCATCCCAAGTGGTCACAAGAATGATATGATGGGCAATATACGGAAAAGGAAATACGAGGAGGTCAACTCTACACAATGGATCAAGTCTCATTACTGATTGTTGATGATGAACAAGCAATTCTGCATATGCTCAAAACGGTGTTGCTCAAAGAGCAGTTTCTCGACATTGATACGGTGACTACAGGTGAAGCCGCGCTCGAAGCATGCAACAATAAAACGTACCATTGTATCGTGCTCGACATTATGCTTCCAGGCAAAAGTGGCTTGGAAATCTGCCCTTTTCTACGACAGGTCACGGATGCACCTATTCTGTTCCTGACCGCCAAAACAACGGACTATGACAAGCTGACCGGCTTTGCCGTTGGCGGCGATGATTATGTAGCCAAACCGTTCAATCCGCTTGAAGTAGTCGCACGGATCAAGTCACTGCTGAATCGTTATTTACCTTCTAAAGCTGCAGCGGTTCAACAAAACACTTCACAACACGTAAAAACGTCATCTCCTCATACGAAGCAAGGCATATATGATTTTGGACGATTTCAGGTGCTTGAATTGGCAGGAGAGCTGCGCGTTGAGGGACAGGCTGTAACCTGTCCGGCACTCGTGTTCCAGTTACTGCTCTTTTTCTGCAAAAATCCGAACCGAATCTTCACCAAATCGGAACTGTATGAACGGGTCTGGGGATCTGAAGCCATCAGCGACGACAACACCGTTATGGTGCATATCCATCGCATTCGCGAACGCATTGAAGCCGATCCTTCCAATCCGGCGTTTCTCGTCAATGTGCGTGGTCTGGGGTACAAACTGATCCAGCCTGGCAATGTGTCGCAGACATGAGCATCCGCCGTAAATTAATGACCCGGTTCATCGGCATGCTTACCGGTACCGTGATCCTGATTATTGTGCTAGGATCACTCGCTACCTTCTGGGTTTTGCAGAAAGTGAATGAAGTGAATCTGGTCGATGACTTTGCCAATAACGGATTAGATCAGCTTATTAATACAGCCGAGATCCTGCCGGATAACACGATACGATACGATCCCGATCTGCTCAAGCAGGTGGATAAAAATCATGGCTGGCTTCAGGTTCTGGATGAGAAGGGCTATGTCATTGACGATTATCATGCCCCGTCCGATGTACCAGACCATTACAAACCCGGAGAATTGATTGCGTACTGGGAGGCCAATAAACCGTTCCCCTATCAGCTCGCCATGCTGATCCGGGAGAAGGACGGAAAGTATTTTACTTTGTTATACGGAGAACGGAATATAGCCAAGTCCTTACTGGATGGGATTCGTGCAAAGCTTTCGTACGATAACGGCAAACTGACTGTAAAACCTGCTGAACAGGAGACCATCCGCAAGGCAGATGCCTATATTCAAATATTGGATGCCTACGGAAAAGAAATCGTCTCTTATAATAAACCGGCTGTGGGTGTACCCATTCAGTACAGTATTCAAGATCTCGTGCTCCAGGTTCGTTATCCCAATCGTTCAGGCATATCGGTAGCCACATGGTATGACAACCAAAATGAAACGACCTGGATCGTAAGTGTACGGGTCGATTCAACCGTCGTTGAGAAGGTAAATCCCTACGCTTTCATTCTTGAACCTGCATTGATCGTCTTGATTCTGTCCATCGTTGTGCTACTCGTTTTGCTTGCGTTGTGGTATGCCAATCGCTTCGGTTCCCCGATGTTACATATGCTTCAGTGGTTGCAGCGTCTCGAGCAAGGACATTACGAGGAGCCTACAGGGGTTTCAGGTATTCCCCGGAGCCAGCGTCGGAATGGAAAATGGAAACGGAAATATCAAGTCTATGGTGAGGTGCTTCATTCCATGCAGGCCTTGTCCCATACACTCAAGCAGGATGAAGAACAACGGAAACAGACGGACGCCCTGCGGGAAGAATGGATTGCAGGCATTACCCATGATCTCAAAACACCTTTATCTTCTATCCAGGGATATGCTCATATGCTGGAGGCTGACAAGTATAGCTGGTCTACAGAAGAAGTCCGGGAATTCGCAGGAATTATGGTGGACAAATCCATGTATATGGACAGGCTTGTGAATGATCTTGCCATGACCTATCGGCTACGGAGTGGTGGGTATCAACCCGAAGTAGAACCAACTGACGTAAATACGCTACTCCATGATCTCGTTCAACGGGCTGAGCGTAACCCGGCTTATGGCGAAGGACGTATTCTGTTTCAACCTGCTCACATGCCTGTCTACGGGCTTGTGCACATTCCTTCTTTTGAACGAATCGTAGATAATCTCACGGCTAACGCTCTGCTTCACAACCCGCCGGGCTCTATTCTTGTTGTTCGTGTACATGCCGGGGAACAAGAAGGCGAATTCACAATTGAGTTTACTGATAATGGACAAGGCATGAGCCCGGAGACGGTGTGGAAGCTATTCGAACGATATTATCGCGGTACGGATACGGGCACTAGTGATGTTGGATCAGGACTCGGCATGGCGGTGACCAGAGGTTTAATTGAGGCGATGAAAGGTCGAATTGAAGTGTTATCCACACCTGGCGAAGGAACCACGATTCGCTTAATCTGGATGCAAAGTGCAAAAGAAAGCAGCTAATCTGTATTCGAACATTTCGCTTGACCTTTCCATTTTCAGTCTATATAATCGACTCTCAAGTAACACCTGTTCCAACTATTGAACTACATTTGCACATTAACGGATCAACTTATCTGAAATTCATCTGTGTGATTCAGCTCGTTGCATCCATTTATATTTGGCGATGACCAGAGACAGGACTTCGATTGCGTGCTGCCCAGAGAGAGAAGGGATTGGTGAAACCTTCTTCAGCGAACGGAGCGAAGTTACCCCTCTGCAGCCGTGACCTCGAACCTTCGACGATGTACAGACAATGCGCAGATCATCTCCATACATTCTTTCAATCGATGATTTCGCAAGATGGTTACATGTACGGTCAGTAGAGTTCACCGCCTGATCCCCGATAATGGATTCCAATGAGGGTTATGATGGTTCCTGTTTGCGGCGGCTGGCCGAGAGCGGAATGCAGCATAACCAAATTAGGGTGGAACCACGAGCCAAGCGCACTCGTCCCTTTTCCGGGACGGGTGTTTTTTGCGCTTCCATCACAAATATTGGAGAGTGGTTCACATGAGTCAAGAGAAAAAATGGGAGTATGCAAGCGAGCATTCATCCTTGGGGGATCAGCACGCAGCAGCATCTGAATCGTTGGCAGCGGAATCGTCGATTGAAAAGATTGAAGTCCAGTTGCAAGGCGGGGCTGTACGTACTTACAAGGCAGGTATCACTGTCGGCGAAGTCGCCTCTTCGATCAGCACAAGCCTTGGCAAACAGGCCATCGGTGGTATCGTGAATGAGCGAAATGTTGATCTGAGCGAGAAACTGGAGCACGACTGCGAATTATTCATCGTTACACTAGACAGCGAGGAAGGTGTGCACAGGTATCGTCATAGCACAGCTCATGTGCTGGCACAGGCACTGAAACGGTTGTATGGCCCAGACCACGTGAAGCTGGGGATCGGCCCTGTCATTGAAGATGGATTCTACTATGATGTCGATCTGGAGCAATCCCTTTCCATCGGTGACCTTGCAGCCATCGAGCGTGAAATGAACAAGATCATTCAGGAAAATCTGCCAATCTGCCGTAAGGTAGTCAGCCGGGCGCAAGCTTTGGAGCTATTCGAAGCCAACGATGATCCATACAAACTTGAGCTTATCCGCGATCTGCCAGAAGATGCTGAACTTTCAATCTATGAGCAGGGTGAGTTTTTCGACTTGTGCCGCGGCCCACATCTTCCATCCACTGGGCGGATCAAAGCGTTTAAACTGCTGAATGTCGCAGGCGCCTACTGGCGGGGTAATTCGGACAATAAAATGATGCAGCGCATCTATGGCACTGCTTTTCCGAACAAAGCGCAGCTGCAAGAACATCTTCACGTGCTGGAAGAAGCGAAAAAGCGGGATCACCGCAAGCTTGGCAAAGAGCTGGAGCTGTTTATGTTCTCTGAAGAAGCACCCGGCATGCCTTTCTATCTGCCTAAAGGCATGACTGTTCGTACAGAACTGGAGCAATTTTCACGGGAACTGCAATTGGAAGAAGGGTACCAAGAAGTTCGTACTCCGCTAATGATGAACAACCGTCTGTGGGAACAATCGGGTCATTGGGAGCACTATAAGGACAACATGTACTTTGCGGACGTGGACGATGCTACATTTGCCTTGAAACCGATGAACTGCCCTGGACATATGCTGATTTTCAAAAACACACTGCATTCCTATCGCGAATTGCCGATTCGCATGATGGAATTCGGTCAGGTTCATCGGCATGAATTCTCTGGTGCCCTGAATGGCATGATGCGTGTGCGGACATTCTGTCAGGACGATGCCCATCTCTATGTGATGCCTGAACAGATCGAAGATGAGATTAATCGGGCGATCTCCCTGATTGGACGGATGTACGACATTTTTGGTTTTGACTATAAAATCGAGCTGTCCACACGCCCTGAGGATTCTATGGGCTCGGAGGAATTGTGGGATCAGGCGGAGCAGGCACTACGCAATGTGTTAGACGCTCGCGGTGTAGAGTACCGCGTTAACGAGGGCGACGGCGCCTTCTATGGGCCGAAGATTGACTTTCATATCCTTGATGCGCTGAAACGCAGCTGGCAGTGCGGAACAATCCAGCTTGATTTTCAAATGCCAGAGAAATTCGATCTCACTTACATCGGCGAGGATGCCCTGAGGCATCGTCCCGTTGTGATCCATAGAGCGATCTACGGCTCCATTGACCGCTTTATCGGCATTCTGACAGAGCATTATGCAGGTGCGTTTCCGCTCTGGCTGGCTCCTGTACAGGTAAAGCTGATTCCCGTATCAGATCATTACACGGACTATGCACTTCAGGTACAAAGCCAGCTGCGGGCCGCAGGGATACGTGTGGAAACAGATCTTCGGAGCGAAAAGCTTGGATACAAGATTCGTGAAGCTCAGATGGAGAAAGTTCCTTATTCGCTTGTGCTTGGTGAACAAGAGAAAAATGCCTCGTCCGCCTCTGTCCGTGCGTACGGTGAGGGAGATCAAGGCATTCAACCTGTTGATGCGTTTATCGAGATGGTTCAGCATGCGGTGAAGAGTAAACGTTGAGGGATACAGACTTATGACATGTTATAACCTTTCGTCAGGCTGCAAACCAACCTGCTCTTCGCTCCATGTCCATAATCGCTCGGCTGCCGCATCATCCAGGGCATGATCTTTCAGTCGTTGCTCCTTCTGCTGGTAGAAATATCGCCCGGTCACCCCGATGACATCTGGACTTGTTGCCAGATAAATCGCTGTCCGGGCACCCTCTTCCGGTGTCAGGAAAAACGGGAGCTTGGCTGCCAGCGCCATGATGCGGGTACCGAATCCGGTGTTGCGATCCACCCCGATGCTGGTTCCTACCGCACCTGGATGTAGACAGTTTGCGGTAACGGAAGTCCCAGCGAGCTTACGGGCAAGGGCACGGGTGAAAAATACGTTTGCCAGTTTGGACTGGGCATAACTTTTGATCGGATTATAACCTTTTGTTAAATGGGGATCATCAAAATGAATTTTTCCAGCCTTGTATGCACCTGAAGATACATTCACAATTCGTCCTTGCTTGGCGGCTTTTAGTGGTTCAATCAGAAGCAACGTGAGCAGGAAGTGTCCAAGGTGGTTAATGCCGATGCTTTGCTCAAAACCATCTGACGTTTCTTTACGCTTCACCATCACTACGCCCGCATTATTCACCAGTGCGTCCAGGTGATCGAAGCGCTCGCGATAATGGCGCGCAAACTGACGTATGCTATCCAGCGACCCGAGGTCACACAGCATCAGCTCGATATCGGAAGAACCGGACTGTTGCAAAGCTTGTTGAAGCGCCTCTTGTCCTCTCTTCTCACTACGGCAGGCCATCATGACGTGATATCCTTGTTTTGCAAGTTCAATGGTGGTTGCCAGCCCCATTCCGGAGTTGGCTCCTGTAACGATTGCTGTCTGAATGGACATGGTGTCCTTCCCTTCTGAACCGGAGGTTCCTTGAATTATTTTGACCAAGCGCTAAGGCATTATGTTCCAGAATATGAGATAATACAGTGATCATCTGATCAACATCATTCATGATTAGATCATGTTCCATTCACATCTCGGTACCCATGGGAGGACAAGTCGTATGCTAACCCAAGAGGATTTCAAACACGTCAAGAAGCTCGCCAAGCTTGAGATTAAACGGCTCGAACAGGAATATCACGATATTCTGAACCATGACGATTCCTCCATATATGAAGAATACGAATGGCTGGATGACGAACAATCAAGCGAGCTTGCCCGCAAACGCAAAAACCGGAGATATGCTTCGCTAACCATCGAGTTATGCTCCATCATGGAACAGATGTTATTACAACTCTACAAACGTACGTATCAGAAAAAGTTTAATTCGACTCAACTGATGAAAACTCCTGCCTACCGGGCACGTTCCAATATGGAAATGCTGGAGGCCGAGCTGGGCAAGCAGCATATTGCTTTGAAAGCTGGCAAAGAACAATGCAGCCTAGCGCTTCATCAGGCGTTTCAGACAAGGAACCGATTGGTTCACGAAAACTTCTCGTTTGTAACCATCGTTAAGGACGGAAGCAATGAGGAAGAGACGTTTGAAACGATTTTACATGCGGTAAAAAAATATAGAAAACATCTAAACTATGAACATTCAGATGCAGAATAAAGAGTACGTAATTACTTGCGCGTTGCATGATGCAGAATGGGTAAATGAACAGATGTACACGCGGGTTTACAATCCCTTTTTGAAAATACAAGCCTTAAAAGGAGGTGTCCCGGATTCACATCCGGGTAATATATGAGCCAACTTATACCATCCATCAAAGTACTAAACCTTAACATTCCAACACCTACGGGCAATAGCCCGATTCATCCGGTGCTGCTTCATGACGAAGACGGGTACACGCTGGTAGACACGGGCATGATCGGCCAATTTGCCGAGTTACAAGCGACACTCGAAGAGTTGAACGTACCTCTCGCAGAGATCAAACGTGTCATTATTACCCATCAGGATATTGACCATATTGGCAATCTGGGCGCTCTGCTGGATGCTATTCAAGGGCTTGAGGTCTGGGCTCATGCGGATGAAATCCCGTATCTGACCGGTGCAAAACCTCTGATCAAATTCACACCGGAACGCCGCGCAATGCTGCCTGCTCCTGTGCTGGCCTTGGCAGATCAGCTTCTGATGCAGCTGCCTGAGATTAACATCGACAGAACACTCGCGGACGGTGACATTCTCCCGCTCCAAGGCGGAATACAAGTCATCCATACACCAGGACATACACCAGGTCACCTGTGTCTTTATTTGGGTGAGCAGCAGCTCCTGCTTGCTGCCGATGAACTGCGCGTCGTAGACGATGAACTCGTCGGCCCAGCACCTCCAGCTACACCGGACATGCCGGAAGCACTGCGCAGTCTGAAAAAACTGACAAGTCTGAAAATGGACAAAGTACTCTGCTACCATGGCGGAGAGTTTATCCAAGAGCCTGAAAAACGCATTGCGGAGCTTAGCGAGAAGTCGGAAGCCTAGGTGTTTTGATACATCTGCGGGTAAGCGGCACAGTTTAGCTTAAGCTTTCAATCTGCTGGGGAGACAGTGTTCAGCTTAAGGTTAAGGTTAGAGTTCAAGGGTATGCCACAGTGGAGCTGTAGCGTTACATCAACGGCTGCTCTACAACATGCTTTAGCGAAATCATCCCCGAGTACAGAACAGCATAGTACTGTGCAGCATAGTGTAGTGTTGCTTTAAGTTGCTTTAGCTTTAAGTTATAATCCGTGAATGCACATGTTGAATGCGCAAGTTGAAACCTAAGCGTTACACTATTGCGTCTTCACACCTTACAGGTTTCCACAGACTTTGTGGCGTGACGTGTACTTTCCTTTATCGCTGCGTTTCCTGTAATTAAAAAGCTGTCCTGAGCCTTAATACTGGCGTGGACAGCTTTTTCTGAATTTCAACGTATGGACGGACCCTCAGCCAGTTCTGACAGGGTCATATCGAGCAAGGATAGCCCTCCCCTTACCCGATGCTACGTATATACCTCGTATGCCATCCATTCAGTTCGCCAAAATTCTAACGATCACCATAAGCCTTATTTGGCCTGATTCGCCACCTTTTATTTTCTAACGATCACCAGAGACCTTATTTACTTGAATTACTGATGTTTTCGCCTCATTATGCGTATTTTCGAGTCATTAGCGTTTCTGAGGATCGTTAGATTTTTCAAACACCCAAAAACCTCAAACTAAGCTCTCCTGTGATCGTTATAATACAGGGCGGAACTAGTACCCTTAAACCTAGCGTTTTAGTTTTGCAAAACACTATCCTTTCCTGTAACCCTTGTGACGCCTAACACCTTAACTCCTAATTAGCGACGTTTCCTCATGTACCCTACAATCCCCATCTACCCGCACTCTCACTTCCTCTATCTACCAACCAATCCAGCCTAAAAAATCTTTACTCTTCCGGGGTAAGCACAATCAGCTTGTCATCCCCATCACGCGGCGTGCCTCGGCCATCCCGATTGTTGGTCAATACATACAGTTTACCGTTTTCACCGGCACTAACATTACGTATACGTCCCCACTCCTCTTCGAAAAAGGGTACAACCTGCTCGACCTTCGTACCGTCTTTGGACAATATAACTCGTAGCAGCTGCTCGCCTCTCAGATTCGCAGCCACCAATGAACCTGCCCACGGCCCTTCTGTGATGAAGGCTACACCCGAAGGTGCCCAGGCATCATTCCCGCTATGCGCCAGCGGCGCTTGATAGGTTCCGTTATCATCGTCGTCGCCCTCCACTTCGGGCCAGCCATAATTCTCCCCGGCCACAATCCGGTTAATCTCGTCATGGTTGCGCTGACCGTGCTCGGTCGCATAGAGATACCCGTTATCCGGGTTCCATGCCAGCCCTTGAGCGTTTCGATGTCCCATAGTGTATACAGGGGAATTCGGCCAAGGGTTATCTGAAGGGATCGATCCATCGAGACCTATACGCAGTATTTTTCCACCAAGGCTATCCTGATTCTGTGCCAGTTCCGGTTCATAACGCTCACCTGTGGTGATATACAGCAACTGATCCGGGCCGATTTTGATTCGTCCACCGTTATGGTTTACCCCACCTGGAATGCCCGTCAGCAGCTCTTTGTCGATCACCGCTTTTCCACCCGTCACTTTCAAGCGCAGCACGCGATTGGCAATATCCTGCCCATCCAGATACGAGTGGTACACATACAAATAACCGTTGCTCTCGAAGTCCGGATCTGCCTCCAGTCCAAGCAACCCGCCTTCACCTTCTTCATTAAAAGGTGCTTTGAATTCAATCAGCGGCTCGGCCTCCAGCTTTCCATCCGTAATGACTCGAATCACCCCCGGCCGCTCCGTCACAAACATCCGTCCATCTGCAACCGTCACGATCTCCCAAGGTGCATTCAGTCCCTTCACCAGTACAGAAGCCTGATATGGTACTACTGTACTCTCCTGCTCCTCACTCTCTCCAGCACCCTTTTTATTATTGCCTTCAGTTGCGGTCTGACCTTGACCAGATCCCTCTCCTTGAGACAACTGTTGCGAATCTGGAATCGGATTGTCGGGTCCGCACGATGTGGTTAACAGAGCCATGCTAAGCAAAGAGGCATACAGCGGCACAGTTAATCGATTGTTCATGATGAATCAAAATCCCCTTTCAGTTTGTTTTCATTAGGTATAAAAAAAAGGATCAGTTTCTCTCCAACATATCGTATATGGCCTGAAGTCGTGATGCGTCTTATAGGGGAGTCACCGTGTCGTGGGTATGTGTAGCATGTTGTGTTTTGTGTGTTGTGTTTTGTGTGTTGTGTTTTGTGTGTTGTGTTTTGTGTGTTGTATTGCGTGTATCTTTGCTCGAGCCTTTGTTCCAATTGTTTATTTATCTAGTATATCTATGTCTCTTACTCCACCTGATGCACAATCTGTAAGCGGTATCGCCCTGTATTACCCTTACCACCCTTCACCTAAACGGTAAAAACACGTATCCTTGGCTCACAAGCCACTGCCAGTTTAGAATTCTTTCAACTTCTTCTATAATAGAGGGAAGAGACGCTAAAGTGTTATGAAAACGCGATGTATTTAAAAGAGCGTACATAGGAAAGGTGGATATATCTATCATGAATCAAACTCCTTTATCAAGGCTGGAAGCCGACCTGTCCGGGCAAGGGCTCGACGCTATGTTAATTACAGATCCCAAACATATTTATTACCTGACCGGGTACGCAAGCAATCCGCATGAACGTTTTATGGGCCTGATGCTGGCTCGTGGTGAAGAGCCTTTATTGATCGTACCTGCTCTGGACGCAGATGCTGCTGCTGAAGCTTCGTCGGTATCCAACATTGCTACACATTCGGACACGGATAATCCCTATGCGTTGTTTGATCGATATCAGGGACGTCTGAACCGTGTAGGTTTGGAAAAAGAATACGTCACCGTCTCTCGTTATGAGCAGTTAAGCTCCGCACTCGGCGATGCAAGTTTTGAAGATGTTGGCTCTTTGCTGCGTGCGCTGCGTGTGAACAAAACGCCGGATGAAGTCGCCCGTATTCGCCATGCGATCTATTTAATTGAAGAAACGCTGCGCCAAGGTCTTACACATGTACGTGCAGGTGTTACCGAAATTGAGCTGGTTGCCGAGATGGAATATCAGATGAAGAAACTCGGTGCGGACGGCCCTTCCTTTGATACGATGGTACTTATCGGGCCTAAAACCGGACTGCCGCATGGTACGCCTGGGGATCGCAAACTGCAGCACGGAGACCTGCTTATGTTTGATATGGGTGTGTACGCTGGTGGATATGCGTCAGACATTACGCGTACTTTTGCTTTTGGGGACATTTCGCCGGAACTGCGCACCATTTATAATACAGTACTCGCTGCCAACCAAGCCGCTATTCAGGTAGTTAAGCCGGGGATTACCTGCGCATCTGTTGACCGTGCAGCTCGTCAGGTGACGATTGATGCGGGATACGGCGAGCGTTTTATGCACCGTGTTGGGCATGGACTCGGTATTGATGTGCACGAGTATCCTTCCCTGCATGGAGAGAATATGGATCTGCTTCAGGCCGGAACCGTGTTTACCATTGAACCGGGTATTTATACCGCCGCAGGCGGTGTGCGGATCGAGGACGATGTACTTGTCACCGAGACAGGTGTAGAAGTGCTTACCACGTATCCAAAAGAACTGCAAATCCTGACGGACTGAGCTGTATTCGGAATATCGCAGAACATACGCGAACATAAAGACAACAAAATCCAAAAAATCCCGCAAGCCATATTTTCATGGTTTGCGGGATTTTTTATGGCTTGTTTCACATATTACACGTTACTCAAGCTCACTATCCGTTAGTTCATTTCATGAGTTATATCCTGCCACTCCTCCAGTTTTGGAAGCTCTTGTTTCCCCCAGTAATCCAAAAACCACTGAATCACCTTCGTTGTATCTGCCGTCGTGTAGCTGTAATGCCGAAATCCGTCCTCTCCTTCCTGCAAACGGGTCTCTACCACCATTTGCCCCGGTTCCTCAAGCGAAGCTGCCTGCAAATACATACTTCCCTCTACCAGATCTGACGGTTGCAGAACTACAAAATCATGCAATTCCAGATCAGTGATCAAATCCACAAATACCGAGGCATTAAGACTCTCGTTCTCATAGGTTGTGCCATTACTCTCCAGTTTATAGCGCAGTGTGGAATACATGCTCAATCCCCCTTGTTTTATGTAATCGCCTGGCTTAGGTACACCGCCCATACGAACGAATCATTCATAATATAAGCCCTAGCTTTCTTATAAAATATCTTATAAAAACTTAAAAGATTGTTCCTTCTATCCGAGGAACGTTCTCTCTATAAATTATCCCCCTGCGGAGCCCAAATTGCAACTGGCTACGCAGGGGGATGTTAATGGTTAATCCTATTTAAGGCATTACGCCTCATCATTAAACTTAAAGTTACGTGCGGCATACAGAAATGGCGTTCCGACCGCGGTCAGCAAAAACTTGATCAGATATGTCGTCAGGAAAATTTCCAGCCAAATATCCCATGGATAGATAAACACAAAAGCAACCGTACAGAAAACTAGTGTATCCACAAAAGAACTGATAATGGAGCTGCCATTGGTGCGAATCCATAACTGATTACGTCCTGGTGCTATTTTACGCAGCCAACTGAACAACCGGACATCCAGAAACTGACTGATAAAATACGCGGACAGACTGCCGAGCGCCAAACGTGGCAGCAGGCCAAACAATTTCTCCATCGATTCCTGTGCAAAGTCCGTCGGTGCCGCATTAAAGAACAATACCATCTGCATCAGAACCGTGGTCATAATCAGCGTGAAAAACCCAAACCACACCGCTTTCCGTGCCTCATCCGCCCCATACTTCTCATTAAGAAGGTCACTGGTCAGATACATGCTCACATACATCGTGTTCCCCAGCGTCAGGACGATCCCCATAATATCTATCGTTTTGGTCACCTGAATATTGGCAATCACTGTTGCTACACCAATCCAGGCATATAAGCCTTTTTTGCCAAACAAGCGATAACACAATAGAAAAAATCCGTACGTCACGAGAACGAATACCGCTCCCCAAACCAAATTAAACATGAACTTACACACTGCCTTCCTAGTTTTGATTACGCGGGATGGTTACGAACCGCGGTTTGACGCAGCGCCAAAACATGAATACTCTATCACATTTCTGCCCCCTTGAACAGCACTAAATCCCTCCAGCTTATAAAAAAAGACTTCCACCACCCGTGCCTATCCTGCACATTCTCGTGTAATCTCAAACGGAAAAGCCGCCCTTCGGAATGTCTCCGAAGGACGGCCTTGCATCAACTTCTATTGCAGATCGCTCTGCGCACTCTGCATCACCAAGCACACAAGCTGTGCGGCGCGAGTTTCGTCCAGCTTACGCGTGAGCCGGAGAATCCAATTGACGGCTTTGATCGTTAAACGTATCCCGATCGTTTTCTTTCAAGATTTTGCTAGTCAGCAGTCCGGATGTCATGGAACCATTCACGTTAAGCGCTGTACGACCCATGTCGATCAGCGGCTCAACAGAGATGAGCAGTCCAACCAAGGCTACTGGCAGGTTCATTGTGGACAGCACGATCAGGGAAGCGAAAGTTGCCCCACCACCGACGCCAGCCACACCAAACGAACTGATCATGACCACGAGGATCAACGTTACGATGAAGTCCCAGCTCAGCGGGTCGATCCCCACCGTCGGAGCGATCATCACCGCCAGCATGGCCGGATAGATCCCGGCGCAGCCGTTTTGCCCAATGGTCGCCCCAAAGCTTGCAGCCAAGTTCGCAATCCCGTCCGATACCCCCAGCTTCTTCGTCTGTGTCTCCACATTCAGTGGAATGGCTGCTGCACTTGAACGGGATGTAAAAGCAAATACCAGCGTTGGCAGTACCTTTTTCAAGTACGTAACCGGGTTGAAGCCGGACAGGGTGATGATAATCAGGTGAATGACAAACATGACCGCAAGTGCCACGTAAGACGCAATCACGAATTTAATGAGTTTCAAGATTTCTTCCGCATTGGTTGTTGCCGTGACCTTCGTGATAAGTGCGAGAATTCCGTAAGGCGTAAGCCTCAGCACCAGCGTCACAATTCGCATCACAACCGCATAGACGGCATTCACCATACCGCGGAATGTTTCCGCCTGCTGCGGTTTTTTACGATCCAGTCCCAGTACAGCAACTCCGATAAAGGCTGAGAAAATAACAACAGCGAGCGTAGATGTACGGCGTTCACCTGTCATATCCGCAAATGGATTGGAAGGGATAAACTCCAGCACCTGCTGTGGAATCGTCTGATCTTTCACATCAGCCAGACGCTCTTCCACTTTTTGAATCTGAGCGTTCTCCCGATCTCCTCCTTGAATCTCAATGGAAGTCAAGTTGAAACCGAGACTTGTAACAATGCTGACTCCTGCAGCAATTGCTGTGGTAATCAACAGAATCGCAATAATCGAAAAACTCATTTTACCGAGGTTTTGTTTGCCCTTCAGGTTCATGATTGCCGAGATAATCGACACCATGATGAGTGGAATCACGACCATTTGTAATAAACGAACATATCCTGAACCGACCAGATTGAACCAATCGACTGATTTTACAATGACATCGGAACCCGATGTATAGATCAGTTGCAGTATGACACCATACACAACCCCCATACCGAGACCCGCGAATACACGTTTTGTAAACGAAATGTGTTTCTTCTGCATCCAGTAGAGGACACCCAGCAGCGCCAGCATGACCACTACATTCACAATGATTTGAAATGTACTCATTACCTTTGTTCCTCCTCAGACATGTATAACCGGTTAAACCGATTTTTTTTCTATTTAAATGCTGCCTCCAAGTGAGACAATGAACAATATAACACATATCAAACTATTCTGGTAGGTATTAATTGATATTATGTAATAAACATGTTATGGATTCATAAATCATGAAAATTTTTATGCAGTTTTATGAAAATTCTTCTATTCAACCTTCGGTTAATTTTGTAAAATAGGTATATCCGCTTATTACAAAGTTATACAAACACGAAAAATAGGTCTTTATTCGTTAGTAAAAAGGCCACAAGATAACTGAATAAGGGAGAATCTTTATCAAGATGACGTGAAAGGATGATTCTATGTTTCGCAAACGAACCGTTGCCGGCAAGATCAGAGGGACGCTGTTCCTTGTGTTGCTGGTTGCTTCCCTGTTGTTCAGTATCAGTTTTTATGCAGTATCGATGAATATTATTCAAAGTTACGTGCTTCCTCAGTTCGACAAGGTTTTGAATACGTCCATTCAGGATATTTACAAAAATACATCCTCATCCCAGATATTGCAGATCCAAGGCGGCGGAGCAGGCGCTGAAGGTGCAGCTACGACGGTAGGTTCCTATCTGGCAGATCAATCCAAAGAACATAGTCTGGATGCTGCATACGTCGTTGCTGTGCAGGATGGTAAAGCAAGCATTGTTGTAGCTAACATCGACTCCAAGCTTAAAGCCGGGGATCCTATTGATGTAGAACCTGCAATGATGGAAGCAAGCGAGAAAAAACAAATGGTTATCAGCCCTGTTTTCTCTGATTCTTACGGAATACATAAAGCAGCTTATATACCGATTGCCGGAAGCAATATGCTTATGGCCGTCAGCATGGATGCCAAGTTTGTCCAGGATAAAATTGCTCAGATTTTCTGGTTGTGCCTGGGCATTACAGCATTGGTGTTTGTCCTTGGCTGGCTCATTTCTACTAGTATGATCAAAAGAGTAACGAAACCGATCATTGCACTCGTAGAACATAGCAAACGAATCTCCCAAGGTGATCTGACGGCTGAGCTTCAGTTTAAGGGCAAGGATGAGATCGCCCAACTGGCCTTCAGCTTCCAGACAATGACACATAATCTCAAAGAAATGATCAGTCGTGCCCTCTCTACCTCCAATGAAGTGGTTGTGGGTTCGAATGACTTGCTTGAGCGTGTCGAATCCATGTCCGGTATGGTACAGAACTCAAGCCAGGCTGCAGAAGAAGCCGGTAAGGGCAGCGTCAGCATTGCTTCCAGTGCATCTGAGAACGCCAGAGCCATGGAAGAGATCACACAAGGAATTATGCATATCGCTACTTCTGCTGCAGAAGTATCCGAACAGATCAATGAAGCTGCAAGCGAGGCGCTTAACGGCAATCAACTGGCTCAGAATGCAGTGGATCAGATGGAACGTGTCGGACAGACGGCCAGCGAATCGCTGCGTTACATTGAAACAATGAATGAACGCTCCATCGCAATCGGTACCATTCTCGGTTCCATTTTTGAAATTACGAGACAGATTAATATGCTATCCCTTAACGCTTCCATTGAAGCTGCCCGTGCTGGTGAACACGGACGTGGATTCGCCGTTGTCGCTGGAGAAGTCCGTAAGCTGGCGGAACAATCCAAGACGGCGACAGAAGAAATCTCTGATTATCTCGGTACAATCCGTGAAGATGCAGAACGCTCCGTGAGTGCGATGAACCGGGTAACGGAAGAGATCGGTTCAGGCACAGTCGTCGTACAGCAGGCAGGCTCAGCTTTCCAGCAGCTGAATGAATTGATCCAGAATGTGAATCTCACGATTCAAACCGTCTCTTCCTCCACACAACAGGTTTCTGCAGGCGCAGAAGAAGTCAGCGCTTCGGTGGAAGAAACAGCACAGATTACATCCAAGTCCCGTGAGAACATGGAGCAGATTGCAGCTACCGCAGAAATGCAACTGGGTGAGATGGACTCTCATTCCAATACGGTTCGTCATCTGCATGAACAAGCGGTTGAACTACAAACCGCTATGAAGAAATTTAAAATCGACTAAACGATTACGCATCATCCATAACGAACAAATATCTTTAACCCTACATTAGCTAAACTAAACAGTGTGAATCCTCGAATAAACAAACACCCCCATAACAGCAATTTCGTTCAGAATGAACGGGTTGCCCATCATGGGGGTGTTTTTCGCTTATGACTCACTCATACTAACTTTTCAGATAATCTATTTCGATCATTATCGTATCAAGTCCGCTAATCCATTATTCAGGCTGTCTCACACCTGCAATCTCATACACTCGCTTCATATCCAGTGACGAACGGAGTGACGCAGCTACCCGATCAAATTCCATTTCCTTGCGCTCCTGTGCACTGTAGGTTTCCTCCAGCGGTGTTAGTCCCTTTGCCTCACGTAGACCGTTCAGCCAGGAACGCCGGAACTGGTCGCTCTCAAACAGACCATGCAGATACGTCCCCCACACTTTACCGTCTGTTGTCCCCCAGCCTTCCAGGAAGGCTGATCCACCAGCATGAGCGATTTCAAACAAGGCGGTTACCTGTTCAGGTTCGTGACATGCTGTTACACCCATATGAATTTCGTAACCGTTAACAGGTACTGCAAAAGGTTTAACTTGTTTTCCACCATGCAGCCGGATGGGATGTGCAGGTTGTACACTTCCCGAAGCTCTGACTGTCTGTTTATGCTGGAGAAACGTTGTCGATAATGGCAGTCTGCCAAGCCCTAGGGCTTCTTGAGCCTGATTTGCTTCAACTGCATATGGATCAAGCAAATGTTGCCCCAGCATCTGATACCCACCACATATTCCCACAAGCTGCACATGCTCATGTCTGGTCTGATTATTAATCGCTTGTTCCAATCCAGACTCCCTTAGAAATAACAGATCACCGATCGTATCTTTTGTGCCCGGCAAAATAATGGCGTCTGGACTACCCAATTCCTCCGGCGAAGTCACGTACCGCACATTCACGTCCGGTTCACGGGACAACGTATCAAAGTCCGTGAAGTTAGCAATGCGTGGATAACGGATTACGGCGATATCCAGTTCTGTATGTTCTTTTTTGCCATGTCGCAGGGAGTCCAGCACCACCGAATCTTCTGCTTCAATCTGAATATCTCTTATGTATGGCAGCACGCCCAGGACAGGGATGCCTGTCCGTTCTTCAAGCCAGTCCAGTCCAGGCTGCAGCAGAGAGAGATCACCTCTGAACTTGTTGATAATAAACCCTTTTACACGTGCTACTTCATGCGGCTCCAGCAGTTCCAGTGTACCAACAATCGAGGCAAATACACCGCCGCGGTCAATGTCCGAGATCAGAATAACCGGTGCATCGGCCCAGCCCGCCAGATTCATGTTAACAATATCCCGATCTTTCAGATTAATCTCAGCCGGACTGCCTGCACCCTCCATTAATACGATGTCGTAAGTGTCACGCAACCGATTTAATGCGTCCATTACAGTCTGCTTCGCTTCAGGTAAGAAATGCTGACGATAATCCGACGCACTCATCTGGGCAAAAGGTACACCATGCACCACAATCTGTGAATGCATATCTCGCACGGGTTTGATTAGAATCGGATTCATATCAGTCGTTGCTTCAATTCCGCAGGCTTCGGCCTGCGCACCCTGCGCCCGTCCAATCTCCTTGCCGTCTTCCGTGACATAAGAATTCAGCGCCATATTCTGTGACTTGAACGGAGCAGGTTTGAAGCCATCTTGCTTGAAAATCCGGCACAGTGCTGTTGTAATGACACTTTTACCTACGTCGGAAGCCGTTCCTTGCAGCATGAGTACAGCCGCTGGTTGTTTGACCTGATCCTCCACGCTTCCTCACCCCAGTCTTCCGTAAGATGAACTTACTGTGTAACGAAACTATCAGACGAAAATTCCCAACAGCTTATCTCTACAACCAAAACAGCCCTTGAAGCACGCTTAATAACATCAATAAAGCCGCCTCCAACAGTTCGTTCATGGCACCATATGTATCTCCAGTTAGACCTCCGAGCCGTGCACTAATCCGCGCAGCGACAAATCGCCCGATAAAATAACAAGCCAAAGGCAGTATGATGACTGCCGTTACAGGATACAACCACCACGGCAGTGATCCAAAACCGCTGACCATAGCATCGGCGATCGCTGTATCTGGTTTAATCAGCCACACGGCAGCAATGGTCACAACTCCTGCGATCAACGTCAGTCCGATGGCAGCGCTGCGTGCCCGCTGAACTTCCTTCCGCTCACCCAGACCTTTGAATAAAACGGCAAGTCCATCATCCTCGCGCGCATTAGGCCAAGCTGACATGGCATAGACCATAAACCACCGGCTCCAGATCATGGGCAGAACCAGCAGCGCACCATACACCCAGTTACCCCGAGCAATAAAGTCCGCGATCAGTGACGCCTTCATCATTAGCAACAGCACACAGGCAATGACACCCATGGCTCCCACGCGGCTGTCCTTCATGATCTCCAGCATTCGCTCACGGCTACGGTGACTGAGCAGGCCATCCGCTGTATCCATCCATCCGTCGAGATGCAATCCCCCGGTAAGCCAGACCCATACGGTCAAGGTCAGAACCGCTGCGGGAAAAGCCGGAAGAAGGGCACCGCTCAGAGCCCCGACAAGCCAGACGCATAGACCGATGGCAGCGCCGACCAGCGGATAATACACCACGCTTTCACGCAGCAATGGCGGCACAAATTCGAGTTGCATTTTCACAGGGAATCGGGACAGAAACTGAAAGGCCGCTGCAGCCGCATGTTTCGGCTGCGGAACGGCTGAGCCCGCTGTGCTATCTTTCATAAACGATACTCCTTGCTTTTTAATTCAATTGCAATGCCCACTGTAACGAGAAACACTTCACGACAGATTGCTGCAATCCGCTGATTGAGCACACCTGCCAGATCACGATAAACGCGGCCAAGCTTATACTCCGGTACAATGCCATCCCCTACTTCATTGGTAACCAGCACAAGTAAACCGGGATAGGTTCGAATCGCTTCAACCAGCGCATCCAAATGACCTTGTAATACATGACTTTCGTCATGCTCATGGGCCAACAAAACATTCGTTAGCCAGAGCGTCAGACAGTCCACCAGGATCGTAGGGGCGGAAGTCCCACTATGCCCTTCACCCATTCGGTTGATCAGAGCAGGCAGAGCCAGCGGTTCCTCCATCGTGCGCCACAGGTAACCCGATTCTTCGCGCTGCTTCTGGTGCTTGGCAATGCGTTCACGCATCTCGTCATCATACGCCTGAGCTGTTGCGACATACCAAGCCTCAGAGGAACGCTGCATGCAGAGACGCTCGGCAAATGAACTTTTACCACTACGCGCCCCGCCAGTAACCAATACACTCATCGGGACACACCCGCGCTTGCAAAGGTTGCCATCTCATTCAAAATCAAACATGCCGCATCAATCAGATGCAGACTGAGCACTCCACCTGTTCCCTCACCCAGACGCATGTCCAGATCCAACATCGGTTTCAAATCAAGTTCACGCAACAGAGCCGCATGGCCATTCTCATGTGAAGTATGGGAAGCGATCATATAAGCTGTACTTTGCGGGGCCAGTTGTCTCGCGATCAATGCCGCAGCTGTAGAGATGAAGCCATCAACAACAACCGGACAGCGATGGGCCGCAGCTGCTAGAATAACACCGGTGAGTCCGGCAATCTCCAGTCCACCTACCTTGCATAGCACATCCAGCGCATCTTCGGGGTCTGGGGTGTTTACACTCAGAGCCTGACTTATGACAGCAGCCTTGCGAAGCACCCCTGCATCATCCAAACCTGTTCCTCGTCCAACCGCAGCCGTGGGTTCAACCCCAGTGAGCGCACTCATCACTGCAGCACTTGCCGTGGTGTTACCAATCCCCATCTCTCCGGTGACAAATAATTGTGTTCCTTTGGCAACCTCTGCCGTAACTACGTCCACGCCTACTAAAATAGCCTGAATTGCCTCATCCCGAGTCATCGCTGCTTCTTGGGCCATGTTGGCAGTGCCTTTACGGATGTTTCGGGAGAGCAGGTCTGCATGTTCAAGGTCAGCATTCACGCCGATATCAACACAGATCACTTCTGCTCTGGCATGACGAGCAAGTACATTGACTGCAGCACCTCCAGCCAGAAAATTCATGACCATCTGAGGTGTAACCTCGGCTGGAAAAGCACTTATCCCCTCTGCCACTACACCATGATCAGCAGCCATTACGATAACAGCTCTGCGATCAAAGCGTGGACGTGCATTGCCTGTCATGCCTGCCAGTCGAATCACCAGGTCTTCCAATTTACCGAGACTGCCGGGTGGCTTCGTCAATATATCCACATGAGCAGACGTTTCCGCAGCAATATTTTGGTCAGGAGCCGTAATCTTGTTTAATAATTGTCCCAACACCTGTTCATTCTTCATACAACTCGCACTTCCTTCTTCAAAATAGGGGGTTCTCCCGCTTCATTCAATACTTGTCCCGCCGCAGTAGCAGTTGAGGAACGGCATGATCCGGATGGGGCACCATCGCAGGTTTGACACGAAAAACCTCATGAATCTGCTCTTTCGTCATCAAGCTGTGAGGTGTACCTTTGCCTGCTACACAGCCTTCTCGTAAAGCCAAAATATGATCGCAAAACAATGCAGCCAGATTGAGATCATGCAGCACCGCTACAATCGTAATGTTGCTCTTCTGCTGCCATGCAGCCAGTAACTCCATAAATTGCAATTGATATTTGATATCAAGAAATGTCGTTGGTTCATCCAGCAGTAACAGACGCGGCTCCTGTGCCATCACCTTGGCAAGAGCTACACGCTGCCGTTGTCCACCACTCAGGGAATCGAGCGGCCGATCCGCCAGCTCCGTGAGTCCCAACTCTTCAAGCACTCTGTCCACCACCCGTGCTCCATCCGCCGATTCCCGGCCCAACCAGTTCTGGTACGGGTATCTTCCCATTTCGACAACATCTCGGACAGGATAGGAGATCGCAGGCAAACCATCCTGCTGCAAAACCGCGATCATACGTGACAGATCCTTACGGCTGTATGATCCGATATCACGACCCTCAATGCTGATCTGACCTTCACTTAGCGATTCCGTTCCTGCTATAAGCTGGAGCAATGTCGATTTACCACTTCCATTCGGACCGACGACACCCCACCAGTCTCCTTCTTTAACTTGCCAGTCGATAGACTGTAAGGCGCAATGATCACCATAGGTTTTTCCAGCCTCTGTAACAGATACCAGCACTGTTGCACCACTCACGGCATCATCCCCCTCTGCAACTTTTTGTTTCGGTGCAGCAAGTAGGCGAAAAACGGAGCGCCAACAAAAGCGGTCACGACACCCAGCGGAATTTCCGTTGGCGCGAGCAAGGAGCGGGCAATCGTGTCTGCCCATACCATAAAGATCCCCCCACCTATTGCAGACAGAGGCAACAATAGTCGGTAGTCCGGCCCTACAATTAACCGTAAAATATGGGGAATAACCAGGCCAACAAAACCGATGACACCCGAAACGGAGACAGCCCCTGCCGTGAGCAGAGTACCCACAGCAAGTACGGATAACTTGAGTCTGTCCACCCCCACACCGATATGTGCTGCCTGACGTTCACCCAGTGCCAGAACATTTAGTGAACGTGCACGGCTCCACAAAAAGATTAGCCCAAGCAGGAAATACGGGAAAAGGATGGCCGTATACGACCACCCGCGTAATGCCAGACTTCCCATCGTCCAGTATATAATTTCATTAATCGTCTGCTTAGACATCGTCGACAGAAAAGAAACGACAGCACCCAGGAAACTTTGCATAACCACACCTGCCAGAATCAGGCTATGCGTTGGTATTTTACGCCCTTCACGAGCCAGCGACAACACAAACCATAACGTAACGATCCCGGTCAAAAAAGCAACCAGCGGCAGCGTCCAAATGCCAATCAGCGCATACTGCAGTCCAAAAAATATCAGGAACGCCGCTCCCACTGAAGCGCCTGAGGATACCCCCAGTGTAAATGGATCAGCGAGCGGATTGCGCAGCACACCTTGAAAACCTGCACCTGCAATCGCTAGCGAAGCACCGACAAGCACGGCCAGCAAGACACGCGGGAAGCGCACTTTCCAGATAATCTGTTCGGCCGCCTTGCTCCAATCGGGTGTGATCCACTCACCCACCCATGGCATTTTGTGAATGAGAATACCTGCGATGTCCCGGATCGGCAGCGCTACTGAACCAATGCCCGTGCAGATGAGCACGGTAAGCACCAGCAGCGCCATGCCCATCGTTCCGAACAGGATCAGTTTTCTGCTCATTTGAACAGGTCAGGATAGATCGCTTTGGCTACTTCTTTCAAACCTTGGGTTACACGTGGTCCTGGACGGCTCAGTAAGTTGGCATCCAATCCAATCACAGCATTGTTTTTCACCGCTGTAATTTGATCCCAGCCGCTACGCGACTTGATGATCTGATCCAGCGTTTTGGAATTCTCGTCTACAACATCATTTGCGTACAAAATAACATCCGGGTTGGAAGCAATGACATTTTCTTCGTTAATTTCATACCAGCTCTCTTTGTCAGCAGCAATATTGGTACCCCCGGCTACATTGATCAGTTCATCCATGAACTCACCTTTACCTACTGTCCAGCCTGGGGAGAACTCGATGTATACTTTTTTCTTGTCCTCTGGTTTTACGGTTTTCACCGCTTCAGTGACATCTGTTACATCCTGCTTCATCTGTGTAATCAGCTTCTGTGCCTGCTCTTGATGATCGGTAATTTTACCAAATGTTTCGATATTGTTCATGACATCGTCGATGGATTTAGGGTTGGTTTTGAAAATGGTAATCCCCAGATCACGCAGCTTTTTCACTGCATCCTCGCTCATTGAAATACCTGTGAATACGATATCCGCATCTGCTGCAATAACCGTTTCTTCATTCGGTTTGTTAATGCCGCCCATTTTCGCTTTTGTTTTTGCCGCTTCTGGATAATCGTCATAATCAGATACACCTACGATCTCTTTGTCCAGTCCGAGAGCAAACAAAGACTCCGTTTCAGCCGGAGATACCGAAACAATTTTGGTTGGTGCCTTTTCAAAAGTGAAAGACTCACCTGTTGCATCCGTAATTGTCAGTGGATATTGGGTTTTGAGGTCGGTTTGCGTTTGTTCCTGAGACTGCTCCTGTGCAGGTTGCTTTGAGCTACCCGCCCCTTCTTTTGTTGCAGCATTACCACATCCAGCCAGCGCGAGTGCCAGCATCGCTGCGCTCAGCAAGGATGCTAGTGATTTCCAGTTCTTAATCATTGATTCATTCTCCCCTTCTCTATCTGTGCTATTGTTGTTGCTTTTGTTATATACACGATGCCACTCCGATTGCAGTACCATTTTCCGATTGCTGTTATCCCCAGATTTTTTTTGATTCCCTTATTCAAAGGGGAAAATCCGGTGATAAGCGTATGCTTTCGATGTAGCTTTCTTGCAGAAAGCTTTCAAGCGAGCACTTCGTTTCTCCAAATTGGTTCTGCACTCTCCGTTATACGTGTATAAGATGACTCCATCACATCGTGTGCAACAAGAAAAATCCCTGAATCCTCATTCAGGGATCAGGGATGACGTCTCGCATATGGCCATCTGTACATGTGCAGCAAGGTAGCTGTTCATGCGCATAGAAATAGCCCGAAACGTTGTCCTTTCCTCGAAGGAACATCGGCTTGTACGTCCAGGGCTGGTAATCTGACTTACAGGATTGCTCCTGTTTCACAGTGGCGGGACCGTGCCGGATTTGCACCAGCTTCCCCATTTTACCCTTGTGCGCATAGTGGAGCTTGTCCTTGCTCATCATGAGCAACTGCGTTGCACTCGGGACCCTTGGTCGTTATAGATGGTTAACTCAGATCAAACTTGTCGCAGTGTTCTTCGCACGAATCACGTCAGCTCAGGCATCATAAGCCATCACACAAAATATGTCCGTACGGGAGTCACACTTCTGTTGTGATTATAGGGTATATTGCATCACCTTACAACCCGACAGGTGGAAAATTCACTCGTCTGCCAAGCCAGTGTTCCCCCTGCTTTTCCATGTCAACCTGAATGGCTTGTCCGGGGATTACATGTGTATCCCAGAACTCTACGCTATCCATGAGCCTGGATAACATATAACGGATAACTCCGCCATGTGTCACGATCAGTGTCCTATGTGAATTTCCATATGAAATTCTTTGTGTCGTTTGATGTGAAGTTTTTTGTATCGTTTTATGTGGAATTCTTTGTGAAATAGTCACCTCAGACCAAATATGATCATGAAGAAAAGAATCAATCCGTCCCGCAAATACCTGCCACGTTTCACCTTCAGGTGGTGTAACCTCCCGTGGATGATCAATCCAGTTCCGATACTGAGGGTTGTTTTTCAGTTGCTCGTAGTTCATGCCTTCCCACAGTCCAAAATCATTCTCGCGCAGGCGCGCATCAAACTTCGTCTGCGCAGCAACCTGTGGCGTAATATGTGCCAGCGTCTGTCGGCAGCGAAGCAGATCACTGCAATACACATCGTCCCAAGTGATGTCGCGGCACTGTTCCCGTAGCGAAGCCAGCTCATCTTGTGCATCAGGCAGCAGACCGATGTCGGTATGCCCCAAATATTTTTTTTCCACATTCCACCGGGTTGTTCCATGACGAATCAGCACAATGCTACGCTGCGGGCCAGAGTGTTGTGATCTATCCTGTTGTGGTTTATCCGGTTCTGACTCTCGTTGCTCGTGCCCTCCCTTTATTGCCATAACAGTGCCCCTCCTGCCAGCCACACACCCAAGGTCACCAAGAAACAAAACACAACAAAGGCTCCAGCTGACCAGAACATCAGCCGTGTCGTTTGCACAATATCTTCAGCCTCCATCGGCCGTGTAACCTCTCCCATATAAGCACGAAACGAAGCAACACCATGATACACATTATGGCCGCCCAGCCGAATGCCGAGCGCTCCAGCTACTGCCGATTCGGGAAAACCGCTATTGGGACTAGGATGCAATCTCGCGTCCCGGGCAACCATTCGGGCTGCGCCTTTGGGATCCAGCTTCAACACCCACGCACCTAGAATTAACAGCGCAGCAGTAACGCGCGCAGGAATCCAGTTCGCCCAATCATCTAGCCGGGCAGAGGCCCAACCGAGATGCAGATATTTGTCGTTTTTATAACCAACCATGGAATCCAGCGTGTTGACGGCACGGTAGGCCATAGCCAGCGGAGCACCACCAATGAGTGCATAGAATAGAGGTGATACAATGGCATCCACAATATTTTCCGCAACCGTCTCCACTGTCCCCCGAACGACCTCAGGCTCGTCCAGATGTGCTGTATCCCGTCCAACAATCATACCGAGTGAACGCCGTGCAGCAGGCCAATCCTGCTGTTTCAGGTGGCGGTACACTTCCATGCCTGCATCACGCAGACCTTTGGACGCAGTCGTCGTCGCGATAAGAATGATTTCGGCTGCGATCGCTAAGATCGGATGAATCATACCAAGCAGAAGCAAAAGCCCCCAAGTGACGGCAAAAGAACCCCCTGCGATCAAGAAGGGGAACAGGACTCCGGCTTTTTTCAACCCCGCGTCTGTGTTCACACGTGCCCGGATCACACGCTCCAGTGCCGAGATGCCTTTCCCCATACCAATAACCGGATGCGGAATCCAGCGCGGGTCTCCAATGCATCGGTCTAATATGTACGCGAGAATGATGATCCAGGCTCCCGCCATGCCAACCCAGAACGATGATGCCCATAACTGTTCCAATTCCAATGTCATCATTGCTGCCCGACCCTCTCTTTCCATTGCAGTCCAGCTTCAAGGCTTTCTTTCACCGTATCATATACTAGTCTGCCAATAGCCGCACCCAAAGCTGTAGCTGTACCCGCGTAGGTGTGAAGTGGTTGGCTATGATCTGCAGGCTGACCTACAGCTAACACCATAGCATCGGTTGTTGTGCCTGTGGCAGGAAGTCCGTTCTCTGAATCAGCAATACCTGCATCCGCAAGCGCTGCCGCTTTCGCCTCCACTGCCGTCTGAACCGCATTGACCATTGCCCCTGGGGTCATCTGTCCATTAAACCAGAGCATGATATTAATCGTGCCAGGGATATATGGCGGCTTTTCTTTTTTCCCATGCACATCAAAAACAGTTCTCTCCGAACCTGCCCTTGCAGCATTCGATACACCGGCAGTTGTACAGCACAACAGCCCAAATTCCGAACTTCTATATTCCTGAATGGAGGTATGCTCCAGCCTGACCGCAGTTAATAATCCGGCACATTGATCGGCTTGCTCCTGCCAATCCTGCAACGCCTCCGCGATATCACGGGGCGGATCATCACAGCGGTAGTGTTTGTCCACATAGATGTTAAAGACGCGGTTCAATTCGAGCATCCCGCCGCCATAAACCGCGCTGGACAGCGCAAGAGCTGGATCTGCGCTCTGAGCTTTAATATGCCGTTCATGAGCAGATATGTGCAGACCCGGCCAGGAAGAAGACGCATAGGTATTATCTTCTACTTTTCCATATGTAAAATAGTTATAAAACGGGAGTGTCACAACCGCTTCCCTCCCTCTCTTCGTTCAAGCACACTTCTGAGCACTTCAATCAACCTTTCGTTGGCTTCTGCCCCTTTGACTGCGAAGCGTACATGCCCTGCATCAAGGCCCGGATACATCGAACAGTTGCGAATTAGAATTCCCTGTCGCCCCAAAGCTTCCTGCATGGAAGCTGCCGTCCAAGGTTCTGGCACACGCGCCAGAATAAAATTCGCTTCACCCGGCATCACGCTAAATCGCTGTGCCTCCAGCGAGGTAACTAATCGTGTCCGTTCATGCGTAATTTGCGATATCGTGTCCTGTTCGAAACATTCACCGCTGCGCAAACAAGCTTCTCCTGCGATGAGTGCCAATCCGTTCACACTCCAAGTGACCTGTTTCTCCGTCATCGCCCGTATATATTCCGCGCTGCCCATAGCGTATCCAAGTCGCAGACCTGGAATCGCATAAAACTTGGTCATTGAACGGATGATGATCACATGCGGGTATTTATGCAAATGCGGAGCAAGAGACTGACGCTGGGCCGCTGGAATAAAATCAATAAAGGCCTCGTCCATAACGAGCACCGTATCCGTTGCTTCGGCTTTGCGAGCTAACCTGTGAATCACCTCCGCCGGATATTGCACCCCATTTGGATTGTTTGGCTGTCCGATAAAAAGCAGATCTACCTTTTCCATCAACTGTTCGATATCTTCGGGTCTCGCCTGCCAATTTAACTCTTCCCGACCTGTAGTATGCATGACCTCTGCACCAAATTGCTGTGCCAGAGCGCGATATTCCGAGAAACCTGGTTCCACTGTTCCAACCTTACGCGGAGCAAGTGCCAGCAGAATCAGCGCCATACTTTCAGCCGCACCATTCCCTACGGAAATCTGCTCCTGCGTTACTCCCAAACGTTCGCTCAAGAGTGCTTTAAATCCCCGATGGCCCGGATCAGGATAACGAAGCACCGAATGCAGACCTTGCTGCAATGCTTCGAGCACCTCTTGGGGCGGTCCTAACGGGTTAATATTGGCACTGTAATCGAGGAAATCTGCCGCATGGCCTCCAAACCGCGAAGCTGCCGTCTCCACATCTCCGCCATGTCCGAACACTTCAATATTACCGGTCATTCTTCCGTCATCCTCTCTGTCTGTTCTTTTTATTATGGATGGCATATGAGGGATGGGTCAATCCTGGATTGCTTTTGAATTCATCCGCCTGTAAAGAGTTGTATCAAAATAAATGGCATCAACGTGTTTTCTTTGTGTCCCAACGACAATTCGTTTACAATAGAAGAGGAATTTCAGGAATTTCATTTTTCTGATTCTTTTGTACAAGCATCACTACATAGGGGGCTTCACGCCTCTCACATACATTAATGGAGGAATGACCATGCTGTTTGTAGATAACCAGGGCATTACAGATCCTTCTGTAAACCTCGCGATTGAGGAGTACATTCTGAAGCATCTGCCGATGGAAGATGATAGCTATCTATTGTTTTACATCAACCGTCCATCGATCATTATCGGTAAACACCAAAATACCATTGAAGAAATTAATATCGAGTACGTTCAGGATAACGGTGTACAAGTGGTTCGTCGTCTTTCCGGGGGCGGCGCGGTGTATCACGATCTGGGCAACCTGAACTTCAGTTTCATTACGGCGGATGACGGTCAATCCTTCCATAACTTCCGCAAATTCACCCAGCCTGTGGTTGAAGCCCTGCACGAGCTTGGTGTTAATGCCGAGTTGACCGGGCGCAATGATTTGCAAGTCGGCGAAAAGAAAATTTCGGGCAACGCCCAATTTGCTACCCGTGGTCGCATGTTCAGTCATGGTACTTTGATGTTTGATCTGAATCTGGAGCATGTTCAGGCATCCTTGAATGTCAATCCGGAGAAGTTCAAATCCAAAAGCACCAAATCGGTGCGCAGCCGGGTGGCCAACATTCGTGATCTGATTGACAGCAATCTGACGATTGAAGAGTTCCGCGATGAGTTGTTACGTCATATCTTCCGCATGGAGCCGCAGGACGTTCCTCAGTACAAGCTGACCGAGAAAGACTGGGACAAAATCAAAGAAATCTCTGCCGAGCGTTATAACAACTGGGACTGGAACTACGGTCTGTCACCGGAAAGCAATGTGAAACACACTCGCAAATTCCCGGTTGGCATCATCGATCTGCGCATGAACATCAAGGATGGACGCATTGAAGATATCAAAATCTTCGGCGATTTCTTCGGGGTTGGCGATGTGGCAGATATCGAGGACATGCTACGTGGCAAGCGTTATGACGAGACTGAAGTGCGCTCCGCACTGGAAGGTCTGGATGTGAAACATTACTTCGGCAACCTGGAGCTGGAAGACTTTATCGGCCTTGTTTTCCTGGAGGAGTAACAAAGGAAATACGAAATATAGATGGATATAGATTGTTTGAACGAAATAGAATCACAGCAACGAAGAGGACAGAAGAAACCTGGAAAAGCAAAGCGTTCGCCTAAAAGCTTTCTGCAAGAAAGCTACATCGGAAGCATATGCTTATCACCAAATTTTCTCCTTATAGAATATAAAGATCAAAAAAATCTGGGGATAACAGTGATTGAAAGGTTATTCGTCATCGGAGTTTTTGTGTGAGGCTGTTTCGTTCAATAAATATAGAACCAGATAAAAAAGGAGAGAAACATCACATGACTTACAAACTCATTGCTATCGACATCGACGACACCCTCATCAACGACAACAAAGAAGTTACACCTGCTACACAAACGGCTTTGGAACAAGCCGTGGCACACGATGTAGTGGTAACCCTCGCTACAGGACGTGCTTACGCTTCCGCACAAGCACTTGCACGCCAAACCAAGTTGAACGTGCCGATTATCACCTATCAAGGTGCTTTGGTGAAAAACCTGCTTGACGAAAAAGTACTCTATGAGCGCTATGTGCCGCAAGAGGCTTCACGTAAATTGTTCGACTACTGCCTGGAGAAAAACCTGCATCTGCAAACGTACATCGACGACAAGCTCTATGCTCGTGAAGAAAATCAAAAGCTGCTCGATTATGCCAAGTTAAACGGCACACAATATTACATCGAATCTGATTTCATCAAAGTCATTGAACAACCAACACCAAAGCTGCTCATCATCGACGAGCCAGACTATCTGGATCAAGTGGCTGTTGAGCTTCGTGAACTGCTGGGATCTGAAGTACACATCACCAAGTCCAAACCGTATTTCCTCGAAATTATGCACAAAGAAGGTACCAAAGGCCATGCTCTGACGTTCTTGGCTGACCATTTCGGTCATCAGCTTAGTGAGTGTATCGCCATCGGTGACTCCTGGAACGATCACGAGATGCTGGAAGTGGCTGGACTGGGTGTAGCGATGGGCAACGCCATCCCTGCGCTGAAAGATCTGGCAGACTATATTACAGCGAGCAACAACGAAGACGGCGTAAAAGAAGTGATCGAGAAGTTTGTACTGAACGCAGAGTAAAGGTATAGTATTTACGGAGTATTTCTGAGCAAGTACAGTCCGTTACAAAAAACAGCCCGGATACCACCATGATTTGTGGTTCCGGGCTTTGTTTTTATTTTTTCTTATTTTTCGCAAGCAATACCGCCGTTAAGAAAGAAATTTGTAACGAAACAGTAATCCCAACCGAGACCATAATATTCGTGGAATCTGAGATATGAACGAAAAATATAACAAGAAAGAATACAAAGATAGTAATGATAACGCTGGCGATGAAATTCAAGAAAACTTTTCTCATATTTTTACACGACTCCTCAAAGTAAGACTTTTTCCTATCATACTATAGAGGAGATTTACCTGGTATTCTAGGAACCTTGCACGATCACCTTCGTACGTTTCCCTTTCCACAACCAACCGCTCACCTTCTCATTCATTGCCAGCAGTCCCGAGATAACCAGACCCACACCGACCCACGTCACCCAGCTGACATGTTCTCCGTACACGATCGCACCGAGCCCAACCGCAATTGGTGGTGATATGTATAACCAGGTTGCCGGGAACAGCGGATTTGTGCGTGACATAATCCAATAGAACAGACTGTGCCCGACCATCGAGCCGACTACCGTCAGATAGATCACGGAGGACACCGCTGGCAGTACATCCAGTGCCGACATATTCCAGGATTCCGTCAACGCCGACAGGATGAATAACAACACACCACCATACATCATCTGCACCGCATTGATCGCAACAGGACTCATCTCGCTAAACTGATGAATGACCTTCTTGGAGTATAAGGTACCTGCTGAATAACAGATTTCCCCCACTAACACAGCGATACATCCCCATAAAAATAGTGAACCCGCGCCA
This sequence comes from Paenibacillus amylolyticus, assembly GCF_051136285.1. Lineage (GTDB taxonomy): Bacteria > Bacillota > Bacilli > Paenibacillales > Paenibacillaceae > Paenibacillus > Paenibacillus amylolyticus_F. Next base: position 2,152,762 of record NZ_CP194938.1, read on the forward strand.
AGCGATACTCCTGGTAATACGACGAGTACCACACCTGTAAAACCAATCAGGCAGCCTATAATCATACGCGAAGATGTTTTCTGCCGTAACACTGCCGTTTGCATAAGCATAATCATCAGCGGTCCTGTCGCCGATAGAATAGCCCCAACACCGGAACTGACATGCTGTTCAGCCCAATATAACGTGGCAAAGGTTCCAAATGTCAGCCCTGTACCCGTAATCAGCATTTCTTTGCGGAACAACAGGGACAAGCTCACTTTCCCCTTCATCCACATCCATGTAAACATTAAAGCTCCTGCGATCAGAAACCGCAGTCCAGCGGATAGAAAAGGCGGCATGCCTGCCTCTACTCCAATTTTGATCGCCAGAAACGTTGTGCCAAAAACAAGACACATTACGGTAAATGCAATCCCCACCATGTTAACCACTCCTTTATCTGTTCTCCATCATAGCTCATGGTCTACAGAACAGAATGAATAAAACAGAACAGTTATCTCCCATTAGCTGTTACAATGAAGATCAAAAGGAGCGTGGATCGGGTGGGCAAAACGTTAATGATGACAGATAACAGCATGAAACGGTACGAGCAAGTCATCCATTATCTCATGGTGCGGATCGAAGCAGGTGAGTGGGCTGAACAGGAAAAACTGCCTTCGGTGCGAAGCCTGTCCGAACTGCTCGGCGTACATCGGCTTACGGTATTCAAAGCGTATCAGGAATTAAAGCAACGCGGGATTGTCTACGTCAAAGACAAGTCCGGTTATTTCGTCAGTCCTGCGAAACCATTAGCGCTTACGGATCAAGCGGATGATCCGTCTGTGTCGGCATGGCTCCATTGGGATACACTGGATCGTGTGCAATCGCTGGAAGCTGAATATCAGTTCTCCAAGTCATTGATCGATCCTGCGCTACTGCCCAACCGGTATTGGGGGGAGTTAATGCGCGACCTGCTGGATCAATACCCTCGTCTATTGGGCACATATTCAACCATTCAAGGTGATCTGGAACTGCGTAGCAGTCTGGCAAGTCATCTGACGGCGAAGGAACGTTTCTACCTGTCCTCTGACGAAGTGCTAATTACTTCCGGTGCACAACAAGCGATTGATGTCATCTCTCGTGCACTGGTCAAGCCCGGAGATCGGGTACTGATTGAGCGACCAACTTACGGGCCTGCCATGGAAATTTTCCGCAAACAGGGCGCACGGCTTGTTTTTACCGATATCCATCCCGAGGGGTATGATCTGGAGCAGATTGAGCATCTGATGAAAACAGAGAAGCCACGTCTCTTTTATATGACACCGACGTTTCAAAATCCAACGGGGATCAGCATTTCTGTAGAGCAGCGCAAACAGCTGCCCGAACTGGCTGAACAGTATGGCTGTTATCTGGTGGAGGACGACAGCACGTATGATATTTATTTTAAAGAGAAACCGCCAGCACCCATCTTCACTTACGATACCTCCGGGCATACGTTGTACATTCGCAGCTACAGTAAATACGTAGTTCCGGGGTTGCGTATCGCAGCTATTATGTGCCGTCCACATCTCATGCCAGGGCTACAAGCGATCAAAGCTTTGACCGACAACGGGTCACCGCTACTCAATCAGAAGCTGTTTCTACGATATTTTCAATCCGAACGCATGCATCAGCATCTGTCCAAACTGCGAACCGCGCTTCAGCTGCGAATGGAAGTGATGGAGCAGTGTCTTCTGGAGACGGACTGGACGTGGACACGCCCCGAGGGTGGTCTGAACATCTGGGCCGAGCTTCCCGAGGGGATTGACACAGGTAGGCTACTGCACCAAAGCATGGAGCACTCCATTGCTTTTGTACCTGGCACCGTGTTTGATCCCTCGCACGCATCGGGCAGCCGCAAGCTCCGCCTCTCCTTCTCCTACGTCCGAGAGCAACAGATTCGGGAAGGTATGGACAGACTGATCACCTTGGCGGCGAGAAGTTAAAACGAAACTTCGTTTGGGATCGACATTGAGAGCCTAAGAGCAACAGAGATACGAAGGAGTAGCGGAGTCCAGGCCGGATAAGGAAGTTTGAGGAGTGAATTGAACCTCGGCAAGTCTTAGAAGAGTGCAGAATTCTGAAAATGTACCACTGACAGTGAGTCAACGAAAATGGGGAAATGTGTCAAAGGCTTAGGTTAGACAACTTTTTGTCTATCATCAAAATGGCTGTTTCCTCTGTGGGCACATCGATGTCCACTTCATGCCAATGCTAACGATCACCAGAAACCTTATTTTGACGTTTTTCACAACCTAAAAAATGTAACGATCACCAGTGACCTTATTTCAATGGAAACATGTGATTTTTACCCATTTTCCATAGAAATAACTAAAATAGCGTCTCCTGAGATCGTTACATTTTCAAATCACCTGAATTGTAGAAAATAGGCTCATCTGTGATCGTTAGCACCCGACTCCCCATGAACACACCTAGATTTATATAAGTCGATAGCTAAAGTCAATTCCGCTCACAAATCTTTTCTCTCAAATAACCGGATCGTGAAGACATACGAAACAAAAAGCAAAGCCACTATGGCTATGGCAATCCCCACGATAATGGGTGTTGTAATCAGCCCTTCTTTACCCGCAACATCAAGAATGAACGCAGTCGGTTGAGCAAGAACAATTAAACAAACGAAGAAAACCGTATTAATAATGCCTGCTCCCTTTTTGCTGAGTGCATAGAAAAGTGGCATATAAATAGATACCAGTATAAATACCAACCCCATAGAAATAAGGATATCCAACAGGGAATAATGAGGTTTGTTGAGTTCAGGATAATTCAGGTTAACAATCTTGTGAATGCCGAAGGATACCAGCACTCCAAACAGGGAATAGAGAATGGAAGACAGGTACTTTGCTTGCACGATCTGTTTGCGACTGACTGGAAGTGTAACTAAAAAGTTATGATTATTGTTTTTGATATCAATCATCGTAGTTATCATAATCGAGCCAAAAGCCGTATAAATCCCTACGAGATACATGGACATTTCCATCTTCGGGATAAACGCCCAGCTGAAAATCACCACATACAGAGCAATAATCCACAACGAACTTCTCAGTGCAATAAAGTCTTTGCGAAGCAGATTAAGCATGCTGACGTCCTCCTTTTGCCGTGAAATAAATCAAGTCTTCCAGGGCTGGTCTGTGCAAAAGAGCCTCACTTCCAAACAATCGTTGCGCCTCTTCCTTGTTATCCGACAATGCTTCAAAACCAACCGTTGTTTCACGTATGCCAACGAACTGACGCCGGGTATCGGCATCCAACAGTTCCATATCCCCTTTAACAATGGTGTACCATTCAAGCACATCGTCCTTAGCCTCATTAAAAATCAGCTTGCCTTGATTAACAAAAGCGATATAGTCCGCGATCCGCTCCAGATCGGTTGTAATATGGGTCGAGAAAATGATAGATTTGGTATCGTCCTGAATCATGTCGGCCAGCAGATCAAGCAACTCCCGCCGAAATACCGGATCGAGACCGGATGTCGGTTCATCCATCACAAGCAGATCAGCCTCATGTGACAAGGCCACAGCCAGCGAAAATTTGATCTTCATGCCTTTAGACAGATCCTTGATTTTCTTTTTGGGAGACAATTCGAACTGCTCCAAGTAATTCTCAAACAAGGCCTTATTCCAACGAGTGTAAAAAGGAGCAATCCTACGTGCCATCTCCCGGATCGTCAGATGTTCATAATAAAAGCATTCATCCGACACAACCCCGAGTCGCTGCTTCACATGCACTTCACCACTCGGCATATCGCTTCTCTTCTATAACACAAAAAAAAAGGACAACAGTCTCCTGTCATCCCTTAAGGAACGCTGAACCAGAGCAAATGTTGCTCTCGCAGCTTGTATTCGATTTATTCATTTTTCTATCTGTCGAGTTTTTCGCTTTCATCTCGAATCATGCTATGCGCCTGTAATCACCTTATCCACCAGACCGTATTCCACTGCTTCGGCTGCGGTAAGGAAGTAATCACGGTCGGAGTCTTTTTCTATCCGCTCCAGTGACTGGCCCGTATGGTCTGCAAGCAACTGATTCAAACGCTGGCGGTGCTGGATAATACGGTTAGCGTGTATCAACATATCCGATGCCTGCCCACGTGTGCCGCCATGCGGCTGGTGAATCATAATTTCGCTGTTCGGTAACGCCAATCGTTTCCCCTTGGTGCCGCCCACGAGCAAAATCGTACCGAAACTCGCCGCCATACCGGTACAGATCGTCGAAATATCCGGCTGCACTAACTGCATCGTATCATAGATCGAGAATCCTGCTGTCACCGATCCCCCCGGACTGTTAATATACATCTGAATATCCTTATTCGGGTCTTCTGCAGTCAGATATAACAATTGAGCCACGATGGCATTGGCCATCTGATCCTCAATCTCACCCGACACCATAATGATGCGGTCTTTCAACAAACGTGAATAAATATCATAACTCCGCTCACCGCGAGCGGTCTGTTCCACAACGTAAGGTACTACGTTCATATGTGTCGCCTCCTTATCATTAGGCAGCCATGATGACCGTGTACCCGCCTCCATATGGCTTCAAATTCATGCCGGAAGTAGCATTTCCGTACATCACTGGCTGCATGGATAGAGACGGTAGAGTTTGCTGCAGGATTGTACCCGCCACAGCCATCGGATCATCCGTGCGATTAAGGCACAAATCAATAAGACGTGCCGTATCTCCCAGGCGAAACGCCATCAGATAGCTGCGGAGCTGCTCTTGATCCAGCTGAGTACACCCTTCCATCGCACCCTGTTCCAACGCAGCATCCATCCCCACTTGCTCGGAATGATATCTCACCTTGCTTAGGGTTGTGCGGGCACGGTTTAATGCCGCTTTTACCGCACCTTCCGTTGTACTCAACATCTCAGCCGTCTCTGCCGCCTTATATCCCATTATTTCACGTAATATATAGATCGTCCGCTGCCACGGTGACAAGGTGTGAACGAGAAGCTGCACCGCAGACTCCAGCTCTTCAAATGATTCTTCTTCCGTAAATTCGGACATGACAAGTTTCATATCTGCCAGAATAGAGCGTAGCTTCTCTTGCTTACGAATTCCATCAATCCATGTATTGCGTGCAATACGGATCAGATATGCCTCCCAGTTAAACGCTACCGTTCTTTCCGAAGCTTGCACTGCCGCAGACGATAAGCCCTTGAGACAGGTTTCCTGTACCAGATCCTCCGTCTCCGTCACCGATTTAGTCAGTGACATGCAATATGCATAGAGCGAACCCATCAGATCAGGCAATACATCATGTAACGTAAGGTCTGGCCTGCTTTTCTTATCAACGTCATTTGTGCTGTCAGCTAGATTTGTTTCATGCATTGCTACCGTTCCGTAAATCCCATTGGTTTTTTCTGCATTTTTAACATAATTTGTCGTGTAGTAACTATGCGTGTTACTCCATTCATGCTGTAGTTTGTTGACTTCGCATTCTACGGACTTCACAAAGGCCATCTCGGGGGCCCCCCTTTGCTGGTTCCTGATTGATGGTAATTTTAGATGACTTTCACTATGTAAACGAAGAACCTCCCGTAAAGGATACGCTCTTCTTCTTTTATTTTCTAATAACTCATTTTCCAATCGCATCCTATCCCAGCTTCACCGTCATCCCCGTACGTGCTACCGTAATGCCCTGATCCAGATCATAACCCTGCCGTACATCAATATCATGGGACATATGTGTAAAAAAGGTGTGTCCCGGCTTCAACTCTCGCAAAAGCTCCTGCGCCTCCTGCATATCATACACCGAACGCGTCGAAAACTCCGCCAGCTCATGCACAAAACTCGTACCCAGTACCAATAGATCCAGTCCATGTAACAGTTCCTTCTCATTTTGCTTCAAATCGATAGCATCCGAACAGTACGCCCACGCATACCCCTTACGATCCAGCCTATAAGCATACGAAAATCCGTTTTGCCCATGGCACACCTTCCATGAGCGCACCTTCCATCCGCCGAGTTCAATCCCATTGTCCGTTTCCCGAAAATCCATATGACGAGCGAGCCACGGGAACTGTCCCTGAATCGTGACAATCACCTCACGCGGAGCATATAGCCTGCCCTTCACCCCTAACCAGCGGCACGCATCTGCCCATTCTGGCAAACCACCAATATGATCAAAATGCGCATGTGTAATTAGCAGCGTGTGTACCATCCGCATCCCTTGATCTTCCATCTGAGAACGCCAGTCCGGCCCGCAGTCGATCATAAACATTCTGTCTTCATGCCTGTCTCGAACGTCACCGCCCTCGTGAATCAGAACAGACGAGCGTTTCCGGCGATTTTCACCTGTAAGCCTTGCCTCCGTACACACCTCGCAATCACAATACACCCGTGGAACTCCCATGGCATCGCCCGTTCCCAGAAATGTGAGCTGATTCATTCCGCATTCCCCTCTCGATCCCTGAAGCCGATTCAGCTCAGTCCAAATATTCTATGTAAATTGTAATCTCCTACCTCCGCTTTTGCAAAAAAAAGACTCTCCCGCTGCAGCTCATCACTGCTGGCCGGGAAAGTCTGTCGTCTGACCCGAGAGGACTCTAGTTCAGACATCATTGTGCCGGATGCGTCCGCTCATACCAGCGCACGCAGTTTCAACGTCAGTTCACGGCCAACAGGAACTTCTTTGGCATCCGTGATGACCCAGTTCCATGCCAGGCGCTGCTCCAGCACCTCAGCCTGCGCTGCGGTCAACTGCAAACCGGTGATGATGCCCTCACCCACCGTGAAATCCTTGTCTGCTTGCAGATTAAATGCTTTTTCCAGCCAGATGCCAAGTCCGCCGCGAGTATTAAACGTAATTCGATACCCGTTCTGCAGAGCAGCTTCCAGATTCTCACCATGCTCGTCCGCATAAGAGAAAAACGTATCGTACCGATAATGCTCCTCCGATACGGCATCAAATGCTGCTACATCCTTGGCTTGAATCGCTTTTAGAATACCCACTTCAGGCATGCCCTTACCTCGGGCCTGCTCCAGTCGAATCGCTGTGCTCTGGGATAATTTGATCTCTGTACTCATTGCTGTCACGCCTTTCTGCAAATACAATTATGCCAACATGTGCATTAGTCTACTTCCTATTATAACCTTTTTGCAGTAAAAAACCTCCATCACGGTATGCCGCAAAATGAAGGTTCACATTCCTATATAAGTTGAACTAATATCCCTTACACGGAACACTCCGATGACAGAATAACCTTCCAATCGCTGTTATCCCCAGATTTTTTTGGATTCCCTTTTCCAAAGGGAAAAATCCGGTGATAAAGGCGAGCGCTACGCTTTTCCAGGTTTTTTCTGTCCTCTCCGTTATTGTGTAAATAAATAGTTCAACTTATATAGTTCATTGTTCAATAAGCTACAGTCCCGCCAGCACCTGATACCAGACTCCGCGCTTGGAATAGAGCGTCTTACGTACCTCATCCCATCCACCCAGATAGTTGATATCGAACAACCCCGCTGGTGTGGGGAATGATTCTTTTGTTTCGGCAAATACGTCCGGGTCTACGGAGCGGAAGCCATGTTTCGCAAAAATTCGCTGTGCTTCAGGCGTTCGCAAGTATGCGATAAAAGCCTCAGCCAACTCCCGATTGCCGTGTTTGTCGGCGTATTTATCCACCACCACTGCAGGATTTTCGATGAGTATCGTATGTTTTGGCACTACGATATCATAATCTACACCCTTGGCAATTCGGGCAAGCAGCTCATTTTCATACGTTACGATAACGTCTCCTACACCGTATTCAAACGCAGCCATCGAGGAACGGCCACTCTTGTCCAGCGATTCAACGTTCTGGTGTACCTCTTCCAGAAATGCTTTCGCTGCGGTAGGGTCTTTCTTGCCTTCTTTCTCCTCCGACAACTTCAATCCTGCACCGTAAATAGCATTAATATCCCACTGTGCACCGCCGGATGTTTTCGGGTTAGGATACAACACCTTCACGCCAGGCTTGGTTAAATCCTGGAAATCTTTAATCCCCAGTGGATTGCCTGCTCGTGTACCCAGCACAACGATTGAACGAGTAATCATGCCCTCATACGGCGTTTGTTTCCAATCCGAAGTGACCAGCTTGGCCTTCACCAGTTTATCGATATCGCTTTCCATGGCAAGCAGGGCTACATCCGCTTCAAACCCGCCAACGATGGCTCTGGCTTGTGTTCCTGAAGCTTCATAGGACTCCTGGAAGTTAACCGTTTGTCCCGTCTTGGCCTTCCATTCTGCCTGGAACTTGGGCAATAGTTCACCCACCGCATCCTTCGCTACGCTATATGCACCGATAACCAGCGTGTTCGAAGAATCTCCACTCGATACTGTGGCTGGTTGCCCAGGCTCCTGTTTGCTGCATCCGGCAGTCACACAGACGAGCACAAGCATCAGGATCACGTATAGAGGTATACATTTCTTTTTGTTTTGGCTCGTCTGCATGGCTGCTCCTTCTTTCATTTCTACTTTATTCTAAAATAAAAGGCTCTAGATCATGACAGGCATCGGATCTTCTTTCAGTCGGTTCTCAACAACCCAGCTCTCCGAGTCGTTGAACATATAGGCGCGGTGCACAAGCACACGAATCGTTTGCCCGATCTCCAGCGTCGTTTTCTCCAGAGAGCGATAGGTGATGAGCTTGTGGCCCTCCACCTCAACTTCAACCATCCATTCACTACCACGGAAATGAAGATGTTTCACGATCCCTTTTTCCGTTGCAGACAACATCGTAAATTCATTCTTCAACCCGATCTCAATGTACTCCGGTCGGATCAGCGCACGTGTATTGCCACCTTGTACCGCATCTTCAAAACCTTTCAGCTGAGCAGCATCCTCTACCACCGTGGACTCACCAATAAAAGTCGCCACGAATGGAGTCTGCGGATTTTTATAAATATCCCAAGGTGTACCCTTCTGCTCCAGTCTTCCCTGGCTAATAATCATGATCTCGTCTGCCACTTCAATCGCTTCATCCTGGTCGTGGGTAACAAAGATCGATGTAATGCCCACCCGTTCGATCAGCTCACGCAGCCATGAACGCAGCTCCTGTCGAATCTTTGCATCGATGGCGGCAAACGGTTCATCCAGCAAGAGCAGTTGCGGCTCAGGCGCGAGCGCTCTGGCAAAGGCTACACGTTGACGCTGTCCACCCGACAACTGGTGCGGATAACGCTGTTCGAAACCTTTCAGCCCAGTCAGCTCAACGAGTTCCATAACACGGTCACGAATTTGGGCTTTGGGTGTTTTTTTCACCTTCAGGCCAAACGCAATATTATCAAAAACACTCATATGTTTGAACAACGCATAGTTCTGAAATACAAATCCAATCCCCCGCTCCTGTGGCGGCAGATGATTGACGACCTGTCCGTGGAAACGAATCTCTCCCGAACCCGGACTTTCGAGCCCTGCAAGCATACGCAGAATGGACGTTTTCCCGCCTCCACTGGGGCCAAGCAGACCGATCAGATGGCCCTTGGCAATATCAAACGAGACATCCTTCACCGCATGAAAATCACCGAAATGTTTGTTCAGATCACGAACTTCTACATGCATCTCAATGCACTTCCTTTCGCTTCTTGGCCCATTCCATCAGGAGCAGCAGTCCTACGGAGAAGGTTACCAGCACCAATGCCACACCGTTTGCAGCCGACACGTTAAAATTCTCCACATCCTGATATACCAGCGTTGTTGCCGTCTGCGTTTTGTTCATAATGTTACCGGATACGACCAATACCGCCCCGAATTCTCCCAATGAGCGTGCTACCGTCAGAACCAGACCGTAAACCACCGCCCAGCGGATTGAAGGCCAGGTAACACTCCAGAACGTTCGCCAGCCATAGGCTCCAAGCGTCGAAGCTGCCTCTTCCTGCTGGGAACCCAGCTCCTGCAGGACAGGCATAACCTCCCTCACCATCAGCGGGAACGTAACGAACAACGTGGCAATTACCATGCCCGGGAAAGCATATACCACATTAAATCCGATGCCTTCAAAAAATCCCCCCATGATGCTGTTCGGTCCAAGCATCAAAACAATCATCAAACCGCCAATAACCGGTGATACGGCATAGGGCAGATCCACAACGCTGTTCAACAGACCTTTCAACCGATCACTCAGCCAGCCTGCGCGAACCAGATAGAGCGCCATCATGATACCAAACAATGTATTTAACAGGGTAACCACCAGAACGACAAGCCCTGTCATCATCAGTGCGTGCAACGCTTCGGGACGCATAATACCTTTAATGAAACCACCTGCGCCATCCTCAAATGCTCCGATCAATATACGACCAAGTGGAATGATCAGCAGCAGAGTAAATACAGCATATGTCAGTCCGATTAACCATTTCCTCATCGTCTTCTCCCCCGCATCTGTACCAGATTGATCAGCCAGAGGATCAGGAAGGAGAGCGTCAGCAGCAACACGGATACCGCGGCCGCCCCTGTCGGGTTATCACTTTCAATCTCACCATAGATAAAAACAGAAGCCGTTAGCGTTCTGCCCGGAATATTGCCAGCAACCAGTACAACGGCGCCGAATTCAGCGAGCGCTCTGGAAAAAGCTAACATCCCGCCGCTGATCATGCCAGGAGCCATAGATGGCAGAATGACTTGCATGAATGTACGAGCCTTGGAAGCGCCCATCGTGTAGGAAGCCTCTTCCTCAGACGGATCAATCTCTTCCAGCAAAGGCTGCACTGCCCGAATGACAAAAGGAAAGGTAACAAAGGTCATTGCGATCACAATCGCAGGCTGATGAAATACAATTTCAAACCCCATCGATTCAGCCAGTTTCCCAACAGCACTGATCGGTCCGAGCAACAGCATAATCATCAGACCACCTACAGCGGTTGGCAGAGCAAAAGGAAGATCAACCAGGCTGTTAAGAAATGATCTGCCAACAAATCGATATCTGGTTAACACCCAGGCAATCATGGTTCCGAGAATCACATTAATCAGTGCGGCGACTACGGCCAAACGAACCGTTAACAGCACGGCCTTCCATGCGATCGGGTCCATGATGCTCTCAGCAAAATTGCTCCATCCTTCAGAGAAGGAATTGGCGTACACACCGATGATTGGAAGTACAATAAGTACGATGAAATATAACAATACGGTACTGCGAAAACCCCAAGTCCATCCTTTGTGACGAAGAACGGTGTTCATTACTGTGTTCCCTCCCAGCCTCCGGCTTTAGCTCCGGTCGGCAGTCTACCTGACTTCATACGACATTTTCCTAAGTTGGATAAGTTTACTTTATTATTATTCCCATTAGTCTACTTGGTTTTTTTGCTTATCTGATACTTTACCAGTTTGCAGTGCTAATCGTCAATGCTTTTATTCGAACTGTTTAATGCTGGATTAAACAAATCTTCCTTATTTTATTAAGTGAATTTAATGCATTTCATTGGCGAAAATTTGTTCAATACGATCAAACATTTGTGTGTTAGCACGCATACATAAATCCTTTATGTACACACGTTATTCCGTGCGGTTTGTTTCGCTTACGTGCTTAAGTTACAATCGAAAGAGTTAAAATGGAGGAGCTATTACAACGTGAAGGAGTGATCTGTGATGTTATATACGAAAAGCATATCAACATCTGCAAGAGATGAAATGAAGGATATCACACGGGATATCAAACAGGTTGTGCAAAGCAGTGGTGTACAGAATGGAACCGTGCTTATCTACTGTCCCCACACTACAGCCGGGATTGCCATTAATGAAAATGCAGACCCCGATGTAAAACATGATGTACTGTTACGTCTTGATGAGGTATACCCCTGGGACCATCCCGAGTATCGTCACGCTGAGGGCAATACAGCCTCTCATCTCAAATCAATAACTAGCGGTCCGTCACAGACCGTTATCCTGCACGAAGGCAGACTGCTCCTCGGACGCTGGCAAGGCATCTATTTTTGCGAATTTGATGGACCGCGTAGCCGGGAGTATTTTATCAAGATCATGGAAGGTTAGGTCTCGTTTTCGGAAAAAGACAAACAGGCGATCCACCCTTTACTTGGGTTTGGAATCGCCTGTCTTCGTCTTCTGCGTATGAAAATAATATCTTTCGCATGATAACGTAATAAAGAGTTAATGTTATGACCAATCACCGTCCTGAAGTGTAGGGGCGCAGGCAAAAGCGGCAATTAATGCTCGCCAGGCTGCTGGCCCAAGTTACGGCACAATACTTTCACATGAGACAGCGCAGAGGATTCAATCTCCCCAAACGTCAAACGATCTTGAATATAATAAGATATGAATCCATGCATAGCTAGAAACAAGGTACGTGGCACATGCTGTATATCCTCTTCTGTACAGCCTTCATCCTTCATGTACTGCCTGATGATGGACGCAAACAGCTCAAAACAACGTCCTTGCTCGGTACGACAATAAGACAATAGTTCCTCGTCCCGAATCATAAACATAATCTCGTATTGATACGGATTCTCCAGACCAAAACGGATAAACTCCATTAAGATATGCTCGACCTTGCTCACACCGCCTGCAACCGGCCTGACCATGGCTTGTAATAGCAAATGCCCCAAGTGGTTGAAATCCTCCACCACAATCGCATAGAACAACTCTGCTTTTTCCTTAAAATGATAATACAGCGACCCATGACTATAGCCCAGATGCTGGCCGATGCTTCGCATCGAAATGGCGCGGTATCCTTTGGTAATAAAAAGGTGCCTCGCCGCCTCCAGTATCCGCTCCCTCGACAACTCCTGTTCGACTGCTCTTCTAGCCATATATTTTATTCCCCTTCAATAAAATAAAGCCGCTGTCCCTCCGTGATCCGGGATTGCCCTTGCGTCAAATCCGTGATCCAGGCCATAAATGCCTCGGTTTCACTATCCGGCGGAAGACAAGTTAACGTAACCTTATCGGTGAAAGCAGTTTCACCTGTACGCACTTCCCGGCTTCTTAACTCATTTTCCACTTTTCCAAGCCACGTATAATCCAGCTCTACAAACACTTCTCGATGCAGCAACTTGGTAATTGCTTCTCCTGCCTCAATTGCTGCCACAGCTCCATCCGTATAGGCACGGATCAACCCGCCAGCACCAAGCATAATTCCACCGAAGTAACGGGTTACCACAATGGCTACATTCTTTAATTGCTGATTCTTGATCACTTCAAGAATGGGTTTACCTGCTGTACCGCTCGGTTCCCCGTCATCAGACTGCTTCTGAATCTCATCCCGCTCACCAATCATGTACGCCGAGCAGTTATGTGTCGCATTCCAATGTTTCTTCTTGATATCATCAATAAAAGCAATAGCTTCCTCCTCGGTTGTGACCGGCATAATATGACCGATAAACCGTGATTTTTTGATCACGATTTCCAGCTGCCCTGATCCCCGAACCGTTCGATAACGTTCTATCATTTCCAATCCAACTTTCCGTAAATCATCCATTTTACAAGAAAGCAGTTCCCCGCATATTGCGGATGAACTGCCTCGGTTAATTTACATCCCGGAACCCCCCCTGCAAAGGGGCGCATTCCCGGATGGACTTAACAATCCTTATTTAACTATATGAGCAGAACCAAGAATTATTCGGAAAGTCTCGCTTCAAGCGCTGCTTTCTCTTCTTCAAAGCCCGGTTTGCCCAGCAGTGCGAACATGTTTTTCTTGTATGCTTCCACACCCGGTTGGTCAAATGGATTCACACCCAGCAGATATCCGCTGATGCCGCATGCTTTTTCAAAGAAGTATACCAGATATCCGAACGAATATGGAGTCATATCTGGAATGTTCACAATCAGATTTGGAACTTGACCATCTGTATGTGCAAGCAACGTTCCTTGGAATGCTTTTTTGTTGACGAAATCCATCGTTTTGCCTTCCAGGAAGTTCAGCCCATCCAAGTCATCTGCATCAGCTTCAATGGAAATATGCTCGGATACTTCAGCGACTTGAATAACCGTTTCAAAAATGTTCCGGCTACCTTCCTGAATGAATTGCCCCATAGAATGCAAGTCTGTGGAGAAATCTACGGATGCCGGGTAGATCCCTTTGTAGTCTTTACCTTCACTTTCACCAAAGAGCTGTTTCCACCACTCGGATACAAAGTGCAATGATGGCTCATAGTTTACAAGGATCTCTGTGCCTTTGCCTTTGCGATACAATGCGTTACGAACGGCAGCGTATTGATATGCTTCGTTCTCAGCTACATTTGGATTGCTGTATTCTTTGGATGCGTCGGCTGCACCTTGCATCATTTCTTCGATGTTGATACCCGCTGTTGCAATTGGCAGCAAACCTACTGCTGTAAGTACGGAATAACGTCCACCTACATCATCCGGGATGATGAAAGATTCATAACCTTCTTCATTCGCCAGTTTTTTGAGTGCTCCGCGCTCTTTGTCTGTTGTTGCATAGATGCGTTTGCGAGCTTCCTCTTTACCGTATTTCTTCTCCAAAGCTGCACGGAAAATACGGAATGCAATTGCCGGTTCAGTTGTTGTACCGGATTTGGAGATAACGTTCACGGAGAAGTCTTTGCCTTCTACCAGATCAAGCAAATGTGTCACATACGTAGAGCTGATGTTGTTACCTGCAAAATAAATCTCAGGTGTTTTGCGTTTGTCTTTCGGCAAGTTGTTGTAGAAGGAATGTGTCAGCATTTCGATCGCTGCGCGGGCACCCAGGTAGGAGCCACCGATACCGATAACGATCAGCACTTCGGAATCGCTTTGGATTTTTGCAGCCGCTTTTTGAATGCGGGCAAATTCTTCTTTGTCATATGCTGTTGGCAGGTCAATCCATCCCAGATAATCAGCACCTGTTCCAGTACCGTTATGAAGCTGCTCGTGAGCCAAGCGGATTGGTTCAGCGAAATAGTCTACTTCGTGCTGGTTCACAAATTGCAGAGCTGTGCTATAGTCAAATGTTACTTTTTTTGCCATGATCTCAAAAACCTCCTGATATCGGTATAATATTTCCGTTTTCCATGTTAAACAACTTGTCCTAAGGATACTTCAAATCCATCGGGCTGACAAGCTTACTTCATGAACTTCGCTGTTAACAGTCAAGATGCAAAAAGGGCAAAACGAAACCGCGGTACTGCGGTTCGAGTTCCCCTTCTTGTGTTATTCCGCCGGGTACGAGCAGACGTAGTCAGTAACGCTGCGTATCTCCAGTTTGAATTTGGATTCGGCAGGCACATGGAATGTAGCTTGGCCTTGAATCTCTTGCCACTCTTCTTCACCAGGAAGCAATACTTTCAGATCGCCGGACAGAATCTCCATGATCTCGCGAGAATCTGTGCCGAACTCATAACTGCCTGGAAGCATGATGCCCAGCGTCACTTTGCTGCCATCCCCCAAAATAACCGTTCTACTGGTTACCTGACCATCATAATAAATGTTGGCCTTTTTCACTACACTGACTTGATCGAATTGTGACATGCGTACCCGCTCCCCTGAAGTTAATCAAAACAAAAGGCAAACACAGATCAGGGCAGCCTTGGCCGCCCTTGATCTGCGGAAATAACGCTATTACAGCAATGCTTTTACGCGGCTAACTACGTTATCCACTGTGAAACCATATTCCTGGATTACACGGTCGCCAGGCGCGGAAGCACCGAATGTGCTGATTCCGAGAATGTCACCTTGATCTCCAACATATTTTTCCCAGCCCATTGGGTAAGCCATTTCGATTGCCAGACGAGCTTTAACATCCGGAAGAAGAACGGACTCTTTGTAAGCTTTGTCTTGTTTCTCGAACAGATCCCAGCTTGGCATGCTGATTACGCGGACTTGAATGCCTTGCTCAGCCAGTGCAGCTTGAGCTTTAACAGCCAGCTGTACTTCAGAACCAGTAGCTATAATTTGTGCTACCGCTTTGCCGTCTTTAGCATCGGATACCACATAAGCACCACGTTTCACGTTCTCGCGTACACCCTCTACCGTTCCTTCGAGGATCGGCAAGTTTTGACGAGTCAGCACCAAGGCAACCGGGTTGCTCTTGTTCTCAAGCGCGTAAGCCCAAGCTGCCGAAGTTTCGTTACCGTCAGCCGGACGAATCACTGTCAGATTCGGGATGATACGCAGGGAAGCCAATTGCTCGATCGGTTCATGCGTAGGACCATCTTCACCAACAGCGATACTGTCATGAGTCAGGACGTACGTTACAGGCAATCCCATCAGAGCAGCCAGACGAACAGCCGGACGCAGGTAGTCGGTAAATACGAAGAACGTACCGCCGAATACTTTAACGCCACTGTGCAGTGCCATACCGTTCATCGCTCCAGCCATACCGAATTCACGGATACCGAAGTAGATGTTACGGCCGGAATAGTCTTCCGGGCTAAAGTTGGTCAGGTTGTTCAGGTGAGTCATTGTGGAGCTTTCCAAGTCAGCGGAACCACCTGTCAGATGAGGCACATTGTGTGCAAGACCGTTCAGAGCGTTACCGGAAGCTACACGCGTAGACAATGCTTTGTCTGTTGCCGCATATTTCGGCAGATCACGATCCCAGCCTTCTGGAAGGTCGCCGTTGATCGCTGTTTCGAACTGAGCAGCCAGTTCAGGGTATGCTTTTTTGTACTCAGCAAATTGCGCGTCCCAAGCTTTGTTTGCAGCAATACCGTTCTCTTTTACTTGAGCAAAGTGATCGCGAACTTCAGCTGGTACGTGGAAGTTTTCTTCGTACACCCATTTATAATATTCTTTGGTCAATTTAGCTTCTTCTGCACCCAGTGGAGATCCATGAGTACCGCCGTGGCCACCTTTACCTTGTTTGTTCGGGCTACCGTAACCAATAACGGTTTTCACTTCGATCAATGTAGGACGCGTTGTATCTGCTTGACCTTCTTTGATTGCTTTTTCAATTGCAGGCAGATCGTTACCGTCTTCAACACGCAGCACTTGCCAGCCATACGCATCAAAGCGTTTAGCGATGCTTTCGGAAGAAGAAAGATCCAGTTTGCCATCCAGCGTGATGTCGTTGGAGTCGAACAACATGATCAGTTTGCCAAGACCCAGACGTCCAGCCAGGGAAGCTGATTCATGAGATACGCCTTCCATCAGGTCGCCATCGCCGCAGATTGCATATGTGTAGTGATCAACAACGTTGAATTTGTCTTTATTGTAGGTTGCGCCCAGTTGAGCTTCAGCCATTGCCATACCAACAGCCATAGCAATACCTTGACCCAGTGGTCCGGTTGTCGCATCAACACCAGCTGTATGTCCGAATTCCGGGTGACCCGGAGTTTTGCTTCCCCATTGACGGAATTGTTTCAACTCTTCCATTGGAAGGTCGTATCCGCTCAGGTGCAGCAAGCTGTACAGCAACATGGAGCCATGTCCTGCGGACAGCACAAAGCGGTCCCGGTTAATCCAAGTCGGGTGGTCCGGGTTATGAGTCATCGTTTTTGCAAAAAGCTGGTATCCCATTGGAGCGGAGCCCATCGGCATGCCCGGGTGTCCGGAGTTTGCCTTCTCAATTGCATCAATCGCCAAAGTACGTACGGTTGTAATCGACAGGTTGTCGATTGTAGTGTTCTCGTCCTTTTGAATCGCTTCGTTCTTGTCAGTCATGGTTTGTCCTCCTCATGTCTTTAGATAAGTCGGGTGCGCAAGCGAATCCCTCTCATCATACAAGCAAACCGCATAAACAATAAGTGAATCCGCTTGAATGTTTCATTTTGACTTATTCACTTTTGTATTGTATCACTTGACGTGAAGCTTTTCCATAACCTTCTTTTAGAAAGTTACGGAAAAATCAGGTGATCATCATGAAACCTTGCTAGGGTGTGTCTGAAAACACTGAAGGAAGCAGATTTTGCCGAATTTTCGTTCCAAGCCAGGAAGTTTACCGCAGGCGTGCCGGGGCACGTCAAAGGAAAGTGACGCAGCAGGGGGCGAAAAGGCGGTAAAAGATGCACTTCAGTCGGTTTCAAGATACGCCCTAATCCATCGGATGAAGTATAACCTTTAACCCGAAAACCATACACATTTTAGAGGTTAACGTGAAATTTGCATGTTCTTGTCTGTATCTCCGGATTCGAGAGCAAGGTGAACGGTTTAATTTTCAAATAGTAGATATGCTTCATTCCAAGGAGGGCTTGAAATGTCAGATGCAGTGCAGCACCCGTCTCGTTCGTTAAAATCATCATTACCCTTGTTATCCGGGATCATAACCGGAATCGTCAGCGGCGTTTTTCTGGGACTGTTTCTGAAAGCTGTTCAGACATTAACTGGTGAAAAGGTATATACCTTGTTGTTGAACATTGATTTTGTGCCTGGGCTCCCTCCGCGTTTGCCGGAATGGATCGAATTTTCCCTGCATCTTGCTGTATCCGTTGTCATCGGGATTTTCTACATATGGTGGATCAGACGTTCAGGCCGTCCAGTCAGTAGAGGAATATTTATCGGTGCCGCCTCTTCCCTGTTGTATCTTCCTCTGTCTCCGTTATCCCCACGTGTGCCTGATCTGAATGATGCGGTTGCGATTTCCTATTGGGTAGTTGGCCATCTTCTTTTTGGTGCTTTGCTAGGTCTGTGTGGAAAATACATGCACGCCAAAAAACGGCACCCGGTTCATCGTTGAACCGGAGCCGCTTGGCTTATAATGCTTCATTCTCTGAGTGATTACGTGTCATTCTCTTACGAGGTTACGGATCAACCTTGCGCAGTATTAAAGTGTAAACTTAGATTTAAAATACAACTGTTTTATTTTCATGTACAAGAACACGGTCTTCCACATGCCATTTCACAGCACGCGCAAGCACAACACGTTCAATGGTACGTCCAATGCGTTTCAATTCAGGCACATTATCCCCGTGGCTTACACGCTGTACGTCTTGTTCAATGATCGGGCCACCATCCAGCTCTTCGGTTACATAATGCGCCGTTGCGCCAATGATTTTAACACCACGGTTATAAGCCTGAGCATACGGCTTTCCTCCGACAAAGGCCGGCAAGAACGAGTGATGAATGTTGATGATGCGGTTGCGGTAATGCTCGATGAACATCGGAGAGATAATCTGCATATAACGGGCAAGAATAATGACATCCACATCATCGCCGATCACTTCGAGCTGACGCTGCTCCGCTTCTTTTTTCGTATCTGCTGTAACCGGGATGTGGTGATACGGGATGCCAAATGATTCCACATAGTCCTTCATGTCCAGGTGGTTGCTGACTACAAGTGCAATATCAGCGTCGAGATCACCCGCCTGCCATTGCCAGAGCAACTCTACCAGACAGTGATCCTCTTTGGATACAAAAATAGCCAGTCTTTTTTTGCGACTCACCGCGGAAAGAGACCATTCCATCTTGAAGCGTGCTGCAACTTCGGCAAAATCCGCCTCCAGCTTCGCGAGATTGCTCTCCAGCTGCGGAAGATCGAATTCGATCCGCATAAAGAACATGCCGCCTGCCGGGTCCATCGTATACTGGTCAGACTGTACAATGTTGGCACCGTGCTGGTGCAAAAAGTGTGATACCGCAGCTACAATTCCCGGACCATCCGGACAGGAAATAAGCATACGCGCTCGATTGGCGCGGTTTTGATCATCAGGTCGTGTTTGTTTCGCATGAATCTCCATCGGGTTAATCTTCCTCCTTAATTAGACAAAACATACATGAACTATATCAGGCAAGACTTGCAGGGATTACCCTGCAAGCCAAGCAATCAAGCGATGATTGATTTGTTCTTCATTCAAATGCGGGAACAATGATGCCTCCGTTACCATGTCATACAAACGTTCCAGCGGTTCACGCGGATCAGCTTTTTTGGCTTTGGCATCATTTTTGAGCAATGTCCACACATCAAGCACATAAGCACGGGAATCCAGCTCTTTGCCTTTGAAGAAATGCTTCAGTTGCTCTACTTCACTCAGGAACTCCTGACCAAAACGGCCTTCCACATCGCCTCGCAACAATGCGATTTCAATTTCATACATTGGCCGCTGCGTTTTGGCGTCTTTACCAATCCACGGCGTCTCCAGAATGAATGGACGATTGTGCAGTTTTTCATGGTTTACAATGCGGTTGATGGCTTCAAAACCAATCCAGCCTGACCCAATCGGTGTATGACGGTCTTTGTGTGCGCCGATAGCATTTTTGCTATCGTTAATATGCATTACAGCAATACGATCAAGTCCAACCGTTCGATCAAAATGATCAAGTACTCCATCCAGATCATTGACAATGTCATAACCTGCATCATGAATGTGACATGTATCCATACACACAGTCAGACGTTCGTTATGTTTCACTTTCTCAATAATCTGTGCGAGTTCCTCGAAACTGCGTCCCATCTCGGTTCCTTTGCCAGCCATCGTCTCCAGCGCAATATTCACATCCGTCTCCTGAATGCCATCCAGCACTTCATTCAAACCTTGTGCAATGCGTTCAATGCCGTAATGAGCATCTTTGTCCGTAAATGCCCCGGGATGTAATACAATGTTTTTCACACCAATAGCATGAGTACGGCGAATTTCCTCCTGAAGGAAGTCCACAGCCAGTCCATATGTGCTGTCCTTGTACGATCCCAGATTGATGATATAGGGAGCATGAACAACAATCTCCTCGAATCCACCTGCCTCCATCTCCTGCTTGCCTTCCTCAATAAACATGGATTCAATAGGCTTACGGCGTGTATTCTGTGGTGCACCCGTATATATCATAAACGAACTGGAACCGTACGAGGACGCTTCCTTCGTTGCACTTAATAATCCCTTGTCCGAAAAGGACACGTGGGAGCCGATTTTCAGCATCAATAGATCCCCCTTTTTCTGAATTATCCCTTATCATAACGCGATTATCGAAATAAATCTAGAAATGCGATATAATTCAGATGAGAGGCTATTTTTGGCAGCTGATTACGGAACATAAGATGTATTTTGATCTTGCCGTGAAAATCAATAAACCGAGGTGATTCCGCGATGATTTTTAATACCTACGCCCAGCTTTTAACGAACAGCTCTCCCAGTAACTGGTTTATGAATACGATTGCGTTTTGGACGCTTTTGCTGCTTGGCAGCATGTGCATAGGTGGATTTTTCATGATGCGCAAGTTCCTCAAGGTGCTGCCGAAGGCTGACGGAAAGTCGAAGCTCGATTGGCAGAATCACTGGGTGGAAACAAGCCGGCACTTGTGGACGGATGAAGCGAAGGCTTTTCTGGATCAGCTCGTTGAGCCTGTGCCTGGCCCTTTTCGCGACATCGCCAAACATTCCATTGCTGCCGAGATTGGTAAAATTGCCGTGGAAGATCATGCCACCGAAGTGTCCAGAGATCATTGCATTAAAGGCTACATCATTGCGACACCAAAGCGGGACAACAAATTTCTGGTGAAATTTCTTGAGAAAAATAAAATTGACTATACAGCCTATCGCCATTTGATGAAATAATCATTGGAGTAAATATACAGAGTGGAACAGGTTGAAAAATAAAACAGGCCAGCATCGTTAGATATGGCACCAATTTGGTTAAATTAAACACATATTAGCTCCGTTCGGTAAGTCTTCTTCACCTTTTCAACTTACCCTGCGGGGCTTTTTGACCCCATTAGAGAGGATGTTCCATATGAAAATTGCCATTTGCGGGGGAACCGGATTTGTAGGAGGCGCTCTTGTGGATTACTGGCTACAGGCCGGATATCATGTGAAAGTAATCACTCGCAAACTTCCTGACATGCATAATCCGAGTAAAAACCTTACATATATCTCTTGGGAACAGCTTGAAGAAACGCCACAGGAACTGGAAGGTTTTGACGCTCTGGTGAATCTTGCAGGTGAAACATTGAACCAGCGCTGGACAACGAAGGCTAAGCTGGAGATTGTAGAATCCAGGGTTACAACCGTTGCCCGGGTTGCCAGGCTGGTCGAATCGCTAAAACAAAAGCCGGAAGTCGTTGTTCAGGCTTCGGCCATGGCAATCTACGGAACTTCACCCGATGAAACCTTTGATGAGAGCAGTCCGCAAAGGTCGATGAATTTCCCTTCTCGCGTCTCGGAACAGTGGGAAGTTGCTGCCGATGCCATCCGGGATGTAAGACTGGTCAAAATCCGTGTCAGCCTCGTTCTGGGTCACAAAAAAGGGGCATTCCCATTGATGAAACTGCCGTATATGCTGGGATTTGGCGGCAAGATCGGCAGTGGTAAACAATGGACCAGCTGGATTCACATTATGGATATCGTTCGATTGATCGATTTTACTATTCACAACAAGGAAATTTCAGGCCCGGTTAATGCCTCATCTCCCAACCCGGTGACTAATGATGAATTCGGCCGTACCGTAGGTAAAGTCTACCATCGTCCTCATTGGTTCCCTGTACCCAGCTTCCTGATCAAAACATTGGTTGGTGAACTATCCGTCGTCCTGCTTCAAGGGCAGCGAGTCATTCCGCAAAAAGCTTTGGATCACGGGTTTAAATTCACCTTCCCTACATTGACCCAGGCTCTGGAGGACTTGAAGCATCGCGGCTTGTCTGATTAAACGGGAAAACAGTGCACTGTAATGTTCATCCTGCCACTCGATAAACGTAGACCGATTCGGCCAGGATGAACGTATCCCCGTCCGTCAGTGGATATTCTTTGTAGGGAGCCAGCAGATTCCCTTGAAGCATCGTACCGTTAACGGAGCCTAAATCTTTAATTACATAACCGGACTGGCTTCGGCTCAATTCCACATGAGCACGGGATACACCTGTCGAACTATCTACACATTGAACCATATCCGCAGCCCTTCCAATAACAAATGAAGCCCCCTTCACATCAACACGTTCGCTCCGTTCACCTTTGTTTAAGTTTCGTTCCAGATAATAAGATGCTACATTAGAACTTTTACCTTCCGTCGCTGAGGACGCCAGTTGCTGAAGATTGACTGTTGCCTCTACGGCTGGAGCCGTGAATTTGAGCCGAGAAGTGGTACTGCTCTCTCCTCTCTGCTCCTCTGTATATAACGTTTCAGGCAGATTTGGACGAGAAGGTATACGCTCTTCATAAA
This sequence comes from Paenibacillus amylolyticus, assembly GCF_051136285.1. Classification (GTDB taxonomy): domain Bacteria; phylum Bacillota; class Bacilli; order Paenibacillales; family Paenibacillaceae; genus Paenibacillus; species Paenibacillus amylolyticus_F. The sequence goes on from NZ_CP194938.1 coordinate 2,175,746, forward strand.
GAGAATCTACAGGTGAAACATCTATCGAGGGATTCTTTTCTTTTTTGATCTGGTCAACCGTATTCCAGCGCCAGCCCTCCTGAAACATCTCCTCTTCTGCTTGAGGTCCCTTATCTTTTTTCCTACCCAGGATGGATAAAGATAAAGAATTTTGAATTCCAGGTTTATTTCGGAAATGGTTTGTTTTCTTCCACATCCAGCTTGCCACCGCAATTAACCCCAGACTTAGCGATATAGAGAGAATCATCCCGTTCTGCCCTGGCTGTTCCATGTAGATAAATCTCCATACTAATGCCATGGTGAGCATACACCCTAGCCAGATATAGGTTGTGCGGGATGAGTTAGGAGCCGAACTTTGCTCTTCAATCTCCACGTTTTCTTGTTCTATGGAAACAAATGAAGGTGAAGAAGACTCTATGCGAGTAGCGTTCTGTCTCTGATGAATATGGGTTGAGTTAACTACAGATGTCTGCCCCGCTGTTCGCCTGTGTAAAAAAGAATTCGGACGGAGCTTAATATCTTCGACATCTAAATCCCGCTGGATAAACTGCTGTTGCCGACGCAGAGGAACCTCTGACTGCTCTGTATCAAGCTTATTGTAATTAAAGTTGACCTCGTTTTCCTTTTCTAGCTGCTGAAAGTCTCTTGGTCGTACCAAATGGCCTGTACACAATTCCAGTAATAGCTCACGTAACCGCTGAATATCCCACCGCTCGTCATCACATAGTTGCAACACACGTTGTATGCCCTCGCCTTGTAATTCCTGAACATGTGCCATAAGCCTGATCACCAGATCACGGAATAACTGCGAAGTATAATCCTTCTGCTGAGTGTTCATCATGGGTACGTAAACTAAACCAAGCTCCCCCTGCTCAATAGATCCTTGAATGAAGATATAATCCTCCTGAATCCATAAATTTTTCGGCTCCAGCATGTACTGTCTGCATTCTACAAGCGTATCTGCCAACTGGAATAAAAGATGGTACAACACCGGCAAGCCGATCTGACCTGACTTTAACATCTGGGACAACATCTTATAACCAGAGATGTCATATTGCAGCGTAACATTTTGATCAATCTCTCGTGTATGTACTGACAGAAAGCGGGGAATTCGATTGGACAATAACATACCGATCTGTACCCTGCTGAGCTCCTCCATACGCAGTCCGTCTGCTTTTTCCAAAATCATAAATGCTCCACCATTACGCACAAAATCCCTCGTTAATCCATACATGCCGATCCTCACTTTCCATTGCTATTAATAAGTCGAACGAATGATGATTAGGACAGTTACTTCGACGAATAGAACAACCTTCCAAAATCTGTTATCTCCAGCACTTCTGTGACAGAATAACTATCCAGTCATATAAATCCATGAGCTGATGAAACCCGGCAGCACAGCAAGCATAAACGGAAACTTTAACGTTTTTTCGTGACTTACCAGTTGAAGAGAACCCAGCTTAAAGAAACTGATCAGATATAGTGCCATGCTACGTATTCGCTTCGCCGCATCTCTGCGAAATAAAAGAATGACTAAACCAATCACACCAGCGTACAGGATCGAGTATATGATCACATGTACACCAAATGTAAATCCCGTCCACGCACCTATACCCCCAAACAATTTCACATCTCCTGCTCCGACTGCACCAATTGCGTACATCAAAAACAACATCCCGAAACCGGCGGCAAATCCAGCCAAAGAGAACACCATACCATCCCAACCTCCCCATGCAAGATGTGTTACCACACCTGTTGCCGTTACGGGCAGAGTCAGCCGATTTGGAATTTTCATAGAGCGTATATCCGTTACGAAGGCGACCAGAAGATATACACAACAGATCATATAAAACCATCCCACCTACATCATCTCTCCTTATTTTCTGGATGCTACTGTGAACGAAGTTTCCGTCGTGGCACCTTCTGCCGTCTCTACAACAAAACTCCATACCCCTTCCGTTGTTCGCGTGCCGACAAACCAGGTCCACTCTATGATTCCATTCTCGTCAGCAACAGCCCAGCCAATATGCTTCGCAGAACTCTCACCAGACTTGTAAAAAATCGTGAGATTAGCCGTTGATCCCGGCTCGACTTGGACTTTTATCGTTGCATTGTTCCCTATAAATGCAGGATCCGGCTTCGATAAAACGGTTGCTGCTCCGGCATTATTTCCTTTCCCGTCTCCGTTACCAGTCCCCTCTCCTGTATCACCAATCCATATCCGTTCTGCCGCAGCAGCCTGAATACGCAGAGGATTACTAAGAAAAGGAATCTTCACAGGCAGCTCATAACTTAGCTCAAGCATGAAATATGGATTTGTTTTATTCTTCAGATCAGGAACGGACACTCCGTTAACATGGATTCGTTCCATGTACAGCAGTGTAGTTTCAACAAAAGGTTGCAACAACGGCTTCAAGACAGGGTCAAGTGCCGCTTCCAGTGCCGACGTTTTGATTCGTTGTAACGGTTCTTCACCATGCTTCGCAGCCGCTCGCACCCAGTCACTTAGAGGTACTGGTAAAGAAGAAGCGTAATCATCTGCCCATTCTGTCAGGGAAAGCTCAGGCCACTTCCAACTCTCCTTCGAGCTCTCGCCTCCTGCAGAATCGGAAGGGGTGAATACTAGTGAGACCGGATATACCTTTGTTGACAGCTGTTTTACCGTTTCACCCGCTGTACTTTGCAGAGCAGTTGAGATCAGCGTCATCTGAACAATAAAGATAAGGAACAGAATAAAGAATAAAAAAACAGGTAGAACCAATGAAGCCTCTAACACCATACTGCCCTGTTCTTTTTGGGATTCAATCATCTGTTTTCTCAATGACTTCAAGCGCTCCAATCTGCTCATCCGTTCGATCCGATGTTGCATCTGCACACTTGTCCTTTCATCCTGAGCCTGAACCCGTTTATCCATCGCACCTCCATTAACATGTTTCCACCTGTTCAATAGGAATAATCCGCCTTCCGCTCAATGAAAAACCGTCCATCCTGTACTTGATCCTCACTGCCCATAGCTGCGCCAATACTTCGCACGATCCCGGGTAAAAACCATAGTTTGACGCTGCTGCGCATCTGTCCGGATGCATAGGTCTGCTTCTCATCCGGGTTTACACCTGTATTCAACCGGATCAATGCAAGCATTCGTGACATCTTGCGGTCATTATTGCTGTGTATAAGCAGGAACAATCGCAAATGATCCTTGTACGTCAGTTTCACCTTGATATATTTGGATAGTTCAACACTACCGTCTTTCGCCAGCTTCACCATATCTTCTATAGCGTGCGTAATTCCGTATAGGATCGCTGCAGACAAAACAAGGAGCGGATTACCCAGCTTACTGTTCTCGGCAAGTCCTTCAGCTGTGCGAATGGCTAGGCGCATGCCGAAGATTTCAGCATACGCAGACGCGATGTTACCTGAAGGATTATGGAATCCGTATATGATATATTCGAGCTCCTGATTCTCCAGCTTAAACACCTCCTTAGCATCTCCACTGCCTTCCGTCCAAGAGAACAGTTGACCAAAGTCCATTGAGTTAAAATAAGCAAGCGCATATTCATTCTGAAACAACTCATCCCCAAGGCGATCCAGTAGTCCAGACATTTCGCCAAACAGATGATCCATGCCCTTCATCGCGCTTCCACTGGAGTCATAAGGATCACTTTCAATCCCTACCTTTTCCGCTTGCTCGGAGGTCCTTTCATTCAACGCAATGTTGGACTCATAAAACTGTTCAAGCTGTTTGAATGCATGTCTCGAACCGGAACTTCCTTTTTCAATTTGGGTCAATATTCGTTTCATTTCTTTCAATTTCCCTTTAGACTGCTTGTCATTCTCTTTACGCTGGGCATCCGATCCACGGCCGTTTTCAAGTTCCCGTTTACTTTGTGTAATGAGATTGGAAGGGCCTGATCTCCCGTAGGCATCCATATATCGTTCTGTAGTCAGACTTGCCTGCCTGACCACTGGTTTAATGGGGACACCACTCATCCCCGTCACATTACGAAGCTGTGTATTGAGTTCCAGGCTATCTTTTCGCACACTGGAGAAGTCTGCATTTTGCGAATGAATACGAGACTTTAACCGTTCAAACAGAGTATCCTCTCTCACAAGCTCCGAAGCGAGCGAACGAGCACTTTTGGCTTCATCGCCTGAACCTGCTGATGGAGGAGTTGTTCCAGGCAGGGCAGAATTTCCTACGTTTTCATAACTGGCACTCTCGGAACGACTTTCTCCTTCTGCAATCACTCGTTTCATTTCTTCATTAATCTCTTGAGCCTCTTCAATCTTGGCCTGCGCTTCCGTAAGCTTGGACTGATGTGCCTGCTGCGCTGGCTGTATAATCATGCTGATACCTGTCACAATTTGATTTACACCTGTTCGGTAACGCCCCAATTCCAATATGTACTGCTGTTCATTCAAAGGTAATGCTTCATCTGCCTGTTTCTTGCTTAAGTAATCGACATAACGTGCAGCTCCTTCTGCTGCTGTCTCTGGTGTTACTTCAAGCATTTCTTCATAGATGGCCTGGGCAGGCGGTTTCATAATCAGGTCCGGAAGTTTCATCAGCTTCTCGGCGGATTTCACCTGATTGGCGATGGCTTCATCCAGCAATTTCTCACGTTTGTCATAGAGCTTTTGCAATTTTTTCAATAGGTCAACCGTATGCGCCGCTTCCTTCATCTCGTCCGACATGGGCTTGAATCGATTAATCACTTCAATAGCAAAATCAACCGGAGCTCTATACTTCATGTCTTCCTGAATTTGACGATTAAAAATATCATACCTGCCCAGTTCACGTTCCATGCGGAGTGAAGTCGTGTCCCATTGAATATCCAGAATCGGGAAACCGTCCTTTACAGACGAAGGTTTCACACTATCATTCAATACCTTAGCCATGATTGCATCCCCGCTGCTATCCCCATATGCAAACAATCCATACTCTCGAAGTGAAGTGTCATAAGCTGACATAACCGATCTCATCGCAGCATGTGCCATACGCTCCGTTTGAACTTTGAAAGCCGCAATTCGGGCATAATCAATGAAAATAGCTACAAACATATACACTCCAGCCAAGATCAAGATGAGAAATAAAGTTACCGCGCCAGATTCACCATCTTTTTTTCTAAACAGCGCTCCCTCCTCCTTTGCTTATTTTTTGCTTTTACCAAAATACTGTACAACTTGTCCTGCTTCTGCAGCCGAAGCGGCTCCCTTTCCGCCTTTACCTTTAAACTTCGCACCGTAATAACGGGCCAAATCCACCGTCCGGATGAACTCAACCGGTTCTACAACTGCAGAGGAACCCTGTGTGAGCACACCATTACCTGAATTGAATAAAAATGAGGGCAGAGGCAGAGAAATGACTTGCTCAAGCCTGGTTATGACCTTCCGCTGGATCAGTGTATTTTGATACATCATTGTGCCCTTCATGGCTGAAGGCATATGACTGGAGGCTTGAATTAACTTCTTTTCCGAAAGATTACCATCTTCACCTCCAGGTACAGAAACACTAATCTCATTATCCGCTCCTGCCCATCCAAACAATGCGCCCAATAGCCGATCATCGGTTAACCGCCAGTACAGGTGGTCATAATCTCCAGCAGCATACTCACCTGTCAGTGCCTGCTTGCTACTGTTGTCCCAGCTATAGGCAGCTCGTTCTGAAGCCGCATAGGCATGCTGATTCAAAAATGTTTTTTGATACATGTACATGGTGAAGAAAAGCAGAAGCACAAGGATAAACAATATGATCGGGAAGATCAGGGAAGCTTCGACGGTGAAGCTCCCTTCTTCCTTTTCCAGCTTATTTACCCGGGAAAAATTCATTACTTTTTGTATCCACTTTACTAAGCAGACTTGTAATCAATCGTGTAATTTGATCTTTAAAAATCAGCGCAATAATGATAATCACACCGATAATTAGAATCAGTTCCAGCGTACCCAACCCGTCCTCTTCTTTCCATAATGCAGCTGCCTTGTTCTTTACCACTTCACTCATCTGACTTTTCACTTCCATCGTTTGCTCCCTTACTTCCATCGTCTCAATTCCTCCTACATATTCATCATCATAAAAGCAGGCGCTCCGATCATAACCACGATTGTAAAAAAGATTAACACCATCGGAAACACCAGTTTCGAAGAGGCCTGCTCTCCCTTGGCCCGGCTAACCGCCTTGCGTTTCTCCCACAAAACATGTGACAGATCTCGCAATGCCAATACAAAGTCACCTCCCCCACGCCGGAAATTCAGCAGCACCGTCGTTGTAAAAATCGTCACTTCCTGTACACCAGAGCGGCGGCTGAACTGCTCCAAAGATTGCTGAAACGAGTAGCCGTTATTCCAGTCTGCTACCGCTTTCCGCAGTTCGTTATACAATGGATGATCTCGCTCCTTCTGGCTATTCACGCAGTGAATGATTGCACGTTGCACTGTTTCTCCTGCCCCAACCAGGAGCACAATTCGATTGAGCAGCTCAGGCAGCTCTATGAGGATCTCCTGATCTCTCCGCTTTACTTTTGTATAGAGATCCTTGTACATCGCAAGCGGCAAAGCGATCCCGAGAATAAATCCTCCGGCTAATCCTCCCATTCCTGCATCCCCGACCAACGATAACAAACACCCTGCCATCAACATCAGCCATGAGTACGTCAACATCTCAGCACAATAGAGCAACGTTTTTTCACCGCTGTGCTGTATGCCATACATCTTCTGTATGGCGTGCTGCATTCGAAACATGAGTACAGGTAATCTGCGGCCGATCTCGAACTTGTCCAGCATAAACAGAAACGGGCCATGCATTTTTTTCAAACGTAAACCTTCCATAGTCAGCTTCCGCAAATGTCTGTAGGTTTGCCCCCGGGCTCGATCAAGCACAATCCAGCCCGCGCCAAGTGTTCCTCCAATGATGAGGGGAAGCAGCATCTTCTCAACTCCTCACACTTTGATATCCATAATGCGATGAATCCATAAATAACAGCAGACTAATACAGCAAGTGCACCCGTGGAGATGAGATATCCTATCCCGCTGTAGAGTGGTTCCATAAAATCCTTGGCCGTCAGGTTGAGAAATAACAGAAAAATGAAGGGTGCTGCAAACATTACCTTGGATTCAAATCTTTTCTGAGCCACGGCAACCATAATATCCTGTTGGATATCCAGCTTTTCTCCAATCACTGCGGAGGTGCGGCGTACCACTTCAATCAGATCACCACCCGTTCGTTTGCAAGTAACAAACACGTCTGCAAAATTTGTAATGTCTTCAATCTGTGCCCGTTCAGAGAAATCTTGTAACGCCTCTTCAATCGGCTGTCCGTATTCCATACGTATTCGCAATATTGTGAACTCTCGAATCAGGTCTGTATCTGCTTCAGGGTTCAACATCCGCAGGTCTTCAACAGACTCCTTAAAACCATTCTCCACTGATTTTCCAGCCGCCAATGCCGAGGATAGTGCGTAGAGAGCTTGCTTGAAATGCAGGCTAAGTGTCATCCTTTTGCGTTCCAGCAGTACCTTTGTCCAAAACCTGGGCACCCATATGCAACCTGCAGCCAGCATTATCCCGGCCAACCAATGATGATAAAATAACAATCCCACGCCGAAAAATAATAAACCACTGACCAGCATGCACATTAAACGTTGCCTTGAACTGAGCATATACACGGTGTAATCCGTTAACTCCTGCCTGCCTTGCTCCACATTGCATTCCCTCCCCATAATCATGTTTTGAATCTCATCCTATTTCTCATGTTATTCCTTACGCTACTACTGGTTTTCTTGTACGACCTGTTCATTTATCTGCTCTATGTATCCATCAAGCCATTCTCCAAGTCCAGCCATCCGAATCTTATCGACATTCATGAGTTTTCCCACCCTGACAAGTCCACCGATGATATGTCCCTCCTGTTCCTCCTGCTCCTGAAAAAGAAACAGCGGGTTCAGGAGTACTTCACCGTCCTGCATACCTATCACTTCACTAATCTCTGTCACGCGGCGTGAACGGTCTCGAAGGCGAGACAGATGCACAAATATATCAATGGCGGAACTAATCTGCTGCCTTACAACGGTAATTGGAAGTTCCGCTCCACTAAGCACCATCGTTTCAAGCCTGCTAATCATGTCCGAGATCGTATTGGCGTGGCCAGTCGACAAGCTTCCATCGTGTCCAGTATTCATTGCCTGTAACATATCCAGCGCTTCCGCTCCTCTAACTTCCCCAATCACAATCCGGTTTGGACGCATCCGTAAGGAAGATTTGATGAGATCCCGGATGGAGATAAGACCTTTGCCCTCTGTATTGGCATTCCGGGTCTCCAGAGAGACGAGATTGGGTACCGTCACAATCTGTAACTCCGCTGAATCCTCAATCGTAATAATCCGCTCATCGGCAGGGATGAATTGGGATAACGCGTTCAGAAAGGTCGTTTTGCCGGAACCTGTGCCTCCTCCGATAAAAATGTTGTATTTGCTCCGCACTAACTGTTGTAATAACACAGCTGCTTCTTGATGCAAGGCTCTCTTCTCAATCAGATCAGACATCTTCATTGGCTCACTTGGAAACTTCCGGATCGTCATCGTTGGACCCTTTAGCGCAATAGGCGGAAGTACAATGTTAACCCGCGAACCATCCTTCAGGCGTGCATCCACAATTGGAGAAGATTCATTGACAATCCGGTTCACGCCAGACACGATCATCTGAATAATATCCTCCAGCCGCTCTCTGGACTGAAATTGCAACGGAATCTGCCTAACCTCTCCTTCCTGCTCCACAAAGATCTCTCGATGACTATTGATCATAATCTCCGTAATGTCCGGGTTATCTACCAACGGTTGCAATATATCCAACCCGCGAAAAGAATCAAACAGTCGCTGCACCAGTGTATGGCGTTCTCCTGAGGTCAAATCCTCCAGATTCGGATCACCTAGGACTTTCCTCTCAATTCCTCGCCACAACTCCTCGTCGCCCGCAGAGGCAGTCAGATCAAGCGATGCTCGAACCTCCCTGCGTATCAACTGAAACTGTTCTTCACGGTCCGGGATGCTCCATGAACGATCCGTCATAACGACCGAGACTCCTGTTGAACCATGCGTCCCATCTGCCGCCTCTCTTCTCCCTCACCTTGAATCAGCAGTGCACATAATTTCTTCACTTCACGCTGGAAGATAGGCGAGCTCAGCATGACCTCTTCCTGATTCAGCTGCTTCCATGAAGGGATATAAGGCAATACCGCATCTACACGCAGATCAGGCCTTGGCAAAGGATTCATCACTTGCTCCCGATATTTGTTGATGACAAAATATGTATGCTCAAGCATAATTCCAAGCGCATCCGCCTGGGTACGCTCAGCGTGCTGCAGCCATTGCCCCCAGCGATGCATCGCAGCAATGTCATCCTCTACCAGCCAGACGTAGGTATCTGCCGCTTCCAGTATCCCATTGCTGCGTTCATTCCAGCCTGAATCTCCATCCAGAATCAACACCTCATACTGTCCACAGTCGACCAGATAGGAGATTAGATCCGTCGTGTCTGCTTTAGACATCTGCAACATTTCCTTGCGGTTAGCTAACGGCCAAAACACATCCGACTTCAAGGCCTCATGTGGAACAACATACTCAATTGCTGCTTGTAAGCCCGCACCTCTTTCTTGTGTAGAGCCTGATTCATTCCTTAATCCATGTCCTTGTAACTGCCCTCCCTTTACTTCCCTTCGATGAGCCTTCAGATCGTATAACAGCCGTGATAAACCCTTCTCTGCGTCTGTATGTTGCCTCTGACTGCCCTGCCTCAATCCTTTCTCCAGAAAAGGAAACGAGCTGTCCAGTGTCTCCAGATTGAGATACAACACAGCATACCCGGCAAGCCCAAGCTGCTTCGCCATATGCATAGCTACAGCCGTTTTACCACTCCCGCCTGATGCGGATAATACTGCGATTGCCAACGTTTCTTGGCCTGGACGTTGGTTCCTCTTGCTTCGCGGTTGCCGGCCAGCATTCCTCACGGCTTCCAGCAGAACGGGTAGAGGCTGATACTTCATGAGCCGCTTTGTCTCGTGTCCTTCGTCAGCCTCTTCACTGAGCATGAGCCAAGACACACCTGTGGCCTCCCCTCCATTCATTAGCCACAGATTCAAAAACTCAGGTTCAGCAATAATCAAATCAGGCATTTCGTGCTCTTCCTGTTCCGTCATATGATCTCTGAATGCCTCCCATTGGGAAAAGGCAGTAAATCGCATGTGCTCCCCTGATGAGCTACTCTGTACATAATCAAGCCAGGCATGAATATAGTCTTTGTCCCTCGATACCAGTACCGCCTTAAGTACAATCAATTTCTCCTTCCCTCCCTGCAAAAAAGCACAAAAAAACACCGCCCATTACCCGCATAAAGTTGCAGGATATGGACGGTGCTTCCGTCACGTGCTATGAATGTATGCACACTATAACATACAATTTATGGACGAGCAAGAGATTTATTCTATCCCATTGACCTAGGAAGCATATGGTGCCCCAAACTCGATAATATTCCGATCAGGATCAAGGATAAAAATCTGGGCGAAACCAGCCACACTATTCGGTCTCGCTTCATATTCAATGCCTTGCTCTTCCAGCCAGGCAATCGTCTCCGAATAACTCACCACCCAAAGTGCAAAATGCCCATCGGTTGTATCGATTCCTGCTTCCCGCAACGTATGCCCCTCTGGATGCTGCAACAGATGAAGCTGCTGACTGCCGATCGCGTACCACGTACCCGTAGAACGAAACGGCGGGCGTTCGATTTCCTGCATACCTAATAAGCCGGAATAGAACTTTTTGGCCGTCTCCAGATCTCGAACAGCCAGACTTACGTGATGAATATGTGCATATCTAATCATCTCGGTATCCCCCTCCCAGTACAACAATGATGCATAAATTTTACTCAGATACAATGGACACCCGTGCGCATTGTTAGCTAATGTCCATATTTATAAATAAATCATATATAGATATATTATACCACTCCAAAGAACGGACAAAATCAAAATCAAAAAAACACCCTCGATCCTCATCCGGCTTACCCTTAAGGGTATTCCGAAGACAGAATCAAAGGTGTTTCAAGCCTTTACTTATTTTGCGCTGTCCAGAGCCTCTTGTGGAATTTTGATTTCCGCAACTTTGTCATGGTTGGAGAACGAAGTGTCCATTTTCATGTCCATCGTCATTTTCTGATTGTTTTGCTCCATTTCCATCACCATCGCTACATCGATCTTCTCCAGAAGAGACGTCTCTTTGTTAATCAGATATTTCATTTTCATGCTCTTAATATTCATTTGATCAAGCATAGCCTGCATTTGGGCATCGGAGCCGTTTTGTTCCATAACGGATTTAGCCAACTCTTTGACATTGTCACCCGATACATCGGCATTCAGGACATAACTGTCGCCCTCTTCGGTGATCTTGACATCTTCTTTTACTTTTTTGAATTGATCCAGCTCTTTTTCCGGATTCATGCTTGCTTTCATCTGCTCGATGAGTGCCTTCGTTTGAGCTTCAGGGATAGTTACCCACTGGTCGCCCACTTGGGAGTAGATTTTGTCCGAAGTAATATACTGTTTTACATTTTGCTTCTGTCCGGACATATCCATTTCCATCTCTTGATAGATCATCATCGGATCTTTAATAATATCCATTTTCAAAGACGTTTTCACTTGCTGATCCTGAGATTGCTCACCAGCATCCAGCTTGATCTTCTGGTCAATGTTAGCTTCCGTAGTGAAACTTTTCAGTGCTTTGGTTGCTTCACCTGTTTTGGCAAGCAATTCATCCAGTGTAGGAACAGCCGCACTCTGTTCCCCTGTATTGTTACTTTCATTAGTTGTTTCGTTGCCTGCTGGCGGCGTTGCAGATTTGTTTGTATCGTTTCCACATGCTGCCAAGCTTACTGCCAATAACGCCCCAATGATCAATGTCGTCCACTTCTTCAAGTTGTTATCCTCCTAATAATGTAAAAATGATACAGCCTACTGTTATTACCCAATAATTCCCGATATTAATCACCTTACATGAAACTTCTTTCTTATGGAAGCTTTTCCTGAAAAACTGCTACTTATATCCTTATAAAAATCGATCTTTAGTCTCAGGTGTAGGCAACATACATGCGTCATCCTTCCCGAACCAGCGATACCGGTTGCGTGCAACCCAGTTGTATACTGCATTACGAATGAATTTGGGCACAACAATAAACATATAGAGTAACGGATAAGGAAACTTGAGACCTTTGGCCAACCTTAACGCTGCTGTTGAGCGTGTATAATATTTTCCATTCTCGATCAGTACAAACGTATCCATACTATCTGTCTTCAAGCCGCCCTTCTCCATCAGCCCTTTCGCAACATCCGACTGAAGTGAAGCAAAATGATATTTCCCCGCGGGGTCACGTTTAATAATCCATTTCGTTAATCCCTGGCAGAAGTGACATACCCCGTCTACAAGAACAATCGGGTGTCCCTCGTGTTTATCCTTTTGAGTTGCTGTCATAGTATAGTGGCCTCCTATAAGGTGCTGTGAGAATACTTACCCACTTTGAGCCATCTTTCTCACTGGATCTGAACTTTATATCTCCATTCCTTCACTATGAAAATAGAAAAAAAGCGCAGGCTCAGTGCCTACGCTCATATCTGTCAGCTAATTACTCAGCCAGTGCTTTTTCCATCCACTCGTCATTAATCATTTGCTGATGCAGGTCACCTGACCATTGATCCATACATTTGCAGATGAAGTCTTTGCGACATACAGGACAAGGTGTCTTCTGCAGACGGCTGATCGCAGTCATTTTCCAATCCGGAGATTTGGAGTAGAATACACGACACTGTGTACCATCTACCAGTTTCATCGTAAATTCGTACAATCCGTCTTTTTCGTTTTTGCTGGCTACTTGCAATTGTGCAATGCTTGGTCTATAAGACATGGATATCACCTGTGAATTCAAATTTGGTTCATGCTAATGACACTGACACTTTCAGTACTAAATCATATTAAAGAAATTTCAGGTCGATGTCAACTCGCGCATGTCTATCCACCGAACAGAATATCCAGAATCGTACCGACTTGTCCTTGTTTTTTTCCTTTTAGTACATCCGGGTTAAAGACTTCCACATATCCACAGGCCGTGCAGCCCACAAACAAATAATGATTATGCTGAATATCAAATACCTTGCTAAGCCCCGCTCCTGACATGGAAACTTCCTTGATACTGCAATCCGTTCCCCGACATTTGGTGCATACAAATTTCCTCTCGATCATCTCTTCAATACTCATGACCGTTCCCCCTTATGGAATATGTGGCATGAAGTGACTGTACTGTTATGTAAAAGAGTACGCGCTAACACGGGAAAAATCCTCCCCTATTTTCATATATAGAAAATAAAACCCTGCTGGGTCGCCAGCAGGGCTTGGTGCTTGAACATCAGGTATCGCTGGATACCCCGCTCTCTAATTTACCTGTAACTCTTGAAGAAAGAGCTCGGGTTCTCCTATTTATTAAACTACGTTCAGTACAACGTCGATGTTGCCGCGTGTTGCTTTAGAGTAAGGACAGAAGTCATGCGCTTTACGGGCAAGATCCTCCGCTTGACTGTGATCCACTCCTGGCATACTCACATCCAGGCGCACCGCCAGCTTGAATCCGTCATCTGTAGCATCTTTACCAATCGATACGTTGCTAGTCACAACGACATTTTCCAGTTTCACACCTGCTTTGCGAGCCACATTAGCCAAGGCGCTTTCGTAACATGCACCGTATCCAGCTGCAAACAGCTGCTCAGGGTTCGTGCCTTCTCCACCAGCACCGCCCAGTTCTTTTGGCATTTTCAGATCATGTTGCAATACACCGTCCGAAGAAGCCACCGAACCTGTACGTCCACCTTTTACCGTTGCTGTTGCTGTTGCTGTATATAAAGCTTCCATCAGAATCTCTCCTTCGCTACTAAAGTTTTATTTGCCTACAATTCATTTTAAACTTCTGGCTCGATTTGAAACGCCAGATTGTCCCCTTTATCAGCTTTTACATTTATCCGCATTTCATGCGTACCCTGTTAAAAGTCGTATTCTCTCGCAGAATGGGTACGATACAAAGAGACATTTCTAAAATAGAATTCTCAATATCACCCTATATCTTGTCCGACTACACAAAAGTTGCACTAGACAAAAATTATTGAGGGTGTACAATGTAAATGCGAACATAAAATTTTAGATATATGGACTGCCGTTTCATCACATTCATTTGTGGCAGTATTCGTGCCAGAGCACACCCCAAAAAATGAATTTTATTTCGGCTGCAAGCCGACCACATCTTAGTGTAAAGTCAGGTGATCTATCTATGAGTCAAAAAAATCCGTTCAACTCCACATCCGGCGAGTTTTCCCCTGCAGCAGCTATGGCCCCTTCGCTGGGTGAGGCACACAGTTCCATGAAAGTCCCAAAGAATGCGGCATGGTGGAGAAAATTCCTTGCCTTTGTCGGCCCGGGTTATCTGGTCGCTGTCGGTTATATGGACCCAGGGAACTGGGCTACCGGTATCGCAGGCGGCTCGAAATTTGGATATACCTTATTATCCGTCATTCTTATATCGAATATGATGGCCGTGGTGCTACAAGCCCTTGCAGGAAAACTGGGCATTGTCACTGGACGAGATTTAGCGCAAGCGTGTCGTGAACGTTTCAGTGCTCCTGTCGTTATGATGTTATGGATTTTGTGTGAGCTTGCGATTGCCGCTACCGATCTGGCTGAAGTGATCGGCTCAGCAATTGCCCTTAAATTGCTTTTTAATATCCCCGTGCTGTATGGCGTGATCATTACCGCAGTGGATGTGCTACTCATTCTTGTACTACAAAATAAAGGCTTCCGTGCGCTGGAGATCCTCGTCATCATACTGATGGCAACCATTGCTCTCTGTTTTGGAATCGACCTGTTTTTGGCGAAACCCGATATGGTCGGTGTTCTTCACGGATTCGTTCCTAGCACCGAGATTTTGCAAAACCCGGCCATGCTCTACGTTGCAATTGCTATCATCGGAGCCACCGTTATGCCCCATAATTTGTATCTTCATTCTTCCATTGTGCAGACACGCCAGATTGAGCAGACCACTCAGGGCAAAAGAGAAGCTATCCGTTATACCACGATGGATTCAACTATCGCTTTGACACTAGCCCTGTTCATCAACGCCGCCATCTTGATCGTATCTGCGGCTGTTTTTCACAGCGCGGGCATGACACAGGTCGCTGAAATTGCAGATGCATATCACCTACTGACTCCGTTGCTCGGCACCACTGTTGCCAGTATTCTGTTTGGTGTCGCTTTGCTTGCATCAGGTCAGAACTCCACCCTGACAGGCACTCTCGCGGGGCAGATCGTCATGGAGGGTTTCCTGAATATTCGTATTCCGGCATGGCTGCGCAGACTGGTCACACGTTTGATCGCCATCATCCCGGCTGTCATCGTCACTGCGGTTGTGGGCGAACACGGTGCAGAGCAACTGCTGATCTTAAGTCAGGTCGTTCTATCTCTGCAATTACCGTTTGCCATCATTCCGCTTGTTATGTTCACAAGTGACAAAAAACGTATGGGGGCTTTTGTCAACAAATTGTGGCTCAAAATTGTTTCTTGGGCTATTGCCGCTATCATCGTAGTGCTGAATGTGTATTTAATTATCCAGACCATTATTCAGTTCTAACTTTTATAAAATTTGAAATAAGGATGTTTACACTTACACTCCGATGACAGAATAATCTTTCAATCGCTGTTATCCCCAGATTTTTTTGATTCCTTTTCCAAGGAAAAAAATCCGGTGATAAAGGCGAACGCTTCGCTTTTCCAGATTTTCTCTGTCCTCTCCGTTATTGTGTAAAAAAACTAGTTCAAGTTTTATAAGGCCATAATATATAAAAAGGCTGATGCGCCACGGTATCCTCATACCAGCGAATCAGCCTTTTTGTGTTTTTATTTTGTAACCAGCTCCAGCTGTATCTACCTCTAACTCGAGCCAGATCTAACCTCATGTTCATACAGATCTGCTCGTATCCCCATCAGGTATCAGCAATGGCAGCAGTTCATCCAGCGACTCGACCGTCCAGTCTGCGCGCTCGTCATCCGAAAGCTCCGGCTGGAACCTTCCGTACCCTTGTAAAATACGAATCGTGCGCAAGCCCAAACTACGCGCTGGCATAATATCATTATCGATTCGATCTCCGACCATCACTGCTTCTTCAGGAGCGCATCCCGCCTGCTTCAAAGCAACCGCATACAACTCTGGATCGGGCTTAGACACCCCTTCTTCTGCCGAACATGCCAGAACATCAACATACCTCCGAAGTCCGTAGCTCTCCAGCCTCGCTTCCGTTCCAGGACTCTGATTGGCGATAATGCCAATTCGATAGTGCTGTGAAAGCTGCTCCAGCACCTTGGTTGCGGAAGGGAACGGCTGCTCCAGCTCTTTATGGAATTTCAGCTTGTCCTGAATCTGATTGCGATGATCTTCATCATGAATGTATGTGCGTATAGCAACTTTCATAGGCCACTGTTCATAATTGCGGTAACAGGTTGCAAACAGTTCGCGTACCGCTTCAATTTTTACTGGATATCCGTACGCACCGGCCTCTCGAACGAACTGCCCGATAATATCGTCTACAGGCTCCCATTCGTCCACCAGCGTATCCCCCACATCAAAAAACAACCACTTCAATCCGGCAATATCCGGCACGCCGATTCCTCCTTGTAAGCCGCAGGTCACCCCTAGCTTGCATACTGTATCCATAAAAAAAGAAGACCCACGACAAGCATGAGTCTCCTCAAATTCCGTTAGTCTGTACCTGCAATTATAGCAGGCACCTTACATCGGATCAATCACAAGCTGCTGACCTCAGCTTCCGGTTTATTGCAGCTATTAAGTAGAAAACCAACTTCTCCATTCAATGAATACACGATTTTGTCTGCACCCATGCCCCGATAAATCCCTTTAGGGTGACTCTGCTCGGTGATTACACATAAGGACTTCGATGTCCATGAGCGGCAAATCTGCAGGTAACGGCAGGTCAAATTCAGACTATTTTCAAAAATAAATACATTCCCTACACTTCCCTGTGGCAAAAACCATTTCTCAGCCGCTGCCGTATTCATACGAATGACGTGTTCTACGCCAATCCGGCGAAGTTTGCGCTCCTCACCAGCACTGTTCGTCAGAACGGCAAAAGGCATTTTTTTATACATCAGCAATTTAACAAATTTACGTCCAGCTTCATTCGGAGCCGTTACCAAAATCATCTCTGTATCCATCATTCGTTCCTCCCTTGGCGTGAAAAGACAACAAAAAAGAAGCGTGGGGACCAAGGCCTCCGAAACGCTTCTTAAATAATCCATGGCGAAAACGCCATGAACCAGCGTGCGGTTTGTTGCCTCTCCCTTTAACGCTTACGAGGTTAGCTGACGGATTCGGACGCGAGAGTCGCCCTATTTCCGGCTGTCACCGGAAAATTCACCCCATGGACGTGCACTGCTGTAATACAATACAGCACGTCCTTTTGGTTCCCCCGTTTTCCACTCACTACGAATGGAAACTCAGCGATTAAAACATCGTTCGTAAATCTTGAGTATAAGACCGATCGATATTATCGTTTGTTTCGTTTTTCATGTACAATTTAATTAAAATTCAAATTACGCTATGAATCATACACCCGTGCCATGATCATGTAAAGTGCATCCAGATCACCGAAACGTCAGGTTTCCCGCAATATCCATCAAGAATAACGCTTACAATGGGGTTATACGCTATCCACCTCTTCTAATCTAGTTATTTCTCGTCCGCACAGAAATGGATTAATACATTTCCTACTCATTCAGGATTCAGGCTCCGTTAATGGTTATAACAACGTGAAACCAAAATAAATTTTGCATTATTTAATTGCATAAAATATAATAAGTACATCAAGAATAATAATATGGAGGCGATCCCCATGTCAGTCTATGATTTCAAAGTAAATACCCTCCGCGGGCAAGAGATTGAGATGTCCCAATATCGCGGTAAAGTGTTGTTAATTGTAAACACGGCAAGTCAATGCGGTCTCACCCCTCAATTCAAGGGCTTACAGGAGCTGCAAGACAAATTCCAGGATGCTCCGTTCGAAGTGCTTGGATTCCCAAGCAACCAGTTCGCGCAGGAAAAGGGCTCTTCTGATGATATTGCCGAGTTCTGCCAGATGAACTACGGCGTAAGCTTCCCTATGTTTGAAAAGATTGATGTCAATGGTTCCAGCGCTCACCCGCTCTTCCAGCATATTTCAAAAGAAGCACCAGGCTTGCTTGGCTCCAAAGCCATCAAATGGAACTTCACCAAATTCCTTGTCGATCAGGACGGTAAAGTTGTAAAGCGGTATGCACCGCAGACTACTCCGGACAAAATCGAAGAAGATATTCAGAAACTCCTTAAATAATCAAGTCTATACAAATATACAAACAGGCCACCCTTTAGCCAAGAGCAGGCACTCTGCTCAAGGCTAAAGGGTGGCTTGTTTGCATTTCGATAATTACAAGAAACGTTATCAAATAAAACGAAAAAGAAGCTCTCCATCAAGGAAAGCTTCTTGCAAAACTCTTCATATAATGCGGTCGAGAGGACTCGAACCTCCACGGGCATACGCCCACTACCCCCTCAAGATAGCGTGTCTGCCATTCCACCACGACCGCATGTCGTAAATTATCGGCAACAGAATTGATTATACCGGATTCACCCGAAAAAGTAAA
This sequence comes from Paenibacillus amylolyticus, assembly GCF_051136285.1. Lineage (GTDB taxonomy): Bacteria > Bacillota > Bacilli > Paenibacillales > Paenibacillaceae > Paenibacillus > Paenibacillus amylolyticus_F. The sequence continues at coordinate 2,194,511 of NZ_CP194938.1, forward strand.
GCACTTATTACTCTTTTCTTATCTCAGACCAATTTAACATTTAAGCTATACACTCCCCTTTCTGGTTTACCTATAATCTGCACAAAATACAGTCATATTTCCCCGGAAAGCACATATCATTAAATCTGATTCCTCCAAAGAAGAGCTGTCATTTGAAAACAAATGATTTCATCTTCACAACGAAAGCATAACTTGAATTACACCCATTATGTTATATTAACTAACACAAAATATTCATATAATATATAAAATCTATTTTTTTAAGGTAAATTATTGACAAAACACGGATAATTATGTGAATATATATATCATATAATTCGGAATTACACACAAGTTATAATCAACAATGATTAAATGTAATTAAATTTAACATCAAAAACACAGGAGGCGAGAGATCGTGAACCGCGGGAATAAGCTGCTTGATTACGCGAAACTGCTTGATCCCTCTGTCCAGGTTGGAGGGTTCACCCATTTCTTCGGCATGGATAACCATATCAAGGAAGGATCTATTCGGACAGCGGAAGACCTCGAATCATTCATGCGTTGTCAGTTACACCCCAGCCTCGTTCGTCTCGAAGGTATGGCAATCAAAGGTATTTACACCGCAACAGAACACAAGGACACTTGGCGTATTGCCCTGATCGACAAACTTGTGCACGTACAGCGAACGCCCGCTGAATTGAGAGATCAAGCAACAACCATAGGCAAACGCTTAATCAAACTCTCCCGTGCTTTGCATCCCTGGATCGACTTCAGCCCACTTGAACAAATCTACACCAAGTACAATTCCGTCGGCTGTCTCCCCACAGTTCACGCCTGGATCAACCACCACCTCGACATCCCCGTCGAAGAGGCGGTTCTCGGTTACTTACATTCAGCTATGAATGCATGCGTATCCGAAGCCTGCAAAGTGATACCACTAAGTGAAAATGCTACTCGGGAGCTGCTGGTTCGTCTGGCCGCAGACCTGGAAAACGAATGGACTACCGTTAGCGCTTCTTCTCCAGATACACATTCACACTCCACGCCCTTATCTATGAAGTCAATGTTCCCCAGCTTCCATATGCTCGGAGCAGGCCTCCACGCTTACAGAGCATAAGTTCCTCATTCCTCTTACAGACTCTTCAGAGCACACCAAAAACACGCCGCAAATCCCCTTGCCGGCGTGTTTTTTTGCGATTATCTAATCAAAAATAAACGCATTTACGTCATAATAATTCATAAAATACACTTATTTCCGTATTTTTTAATTGTTAGATGACGAATTTACGTATATAATGGAATTCACAGCTCGCATTTCTATCTATCTTACATGAAGAATAGCCTGCTGCATACTATAAAAATCCACTCAGGGGTGAACCCTTTTGAACAAGAAAAAACCAGTCACTCCGTTCGGATGGGCTATCAAACGACGGCTAACCGAACTACAAGTCGATCAGAAGACCTTTTGCGAACAACATGGCATTCCACCTTACCGTCTATCTAACCTTATCCACGGCACACGCAAAGCAACCCGATTCAGGCATCAGGTCGCTGAAATTTTGAACATACCCGAAGAGCTGCGTTAAGATCACTTTCACCAAAGGAGGACTTCTTTCATGAGATATATTACATCCGACCTCGAAAGCTTGTCTTTCCAATCCACCAGTCATCAGCTGATCATTGTTGATCATCATTGGATGATTCGAAGTTGTAACCGAGCCTGGCAGGACGGACTCCATAAACTCTTCTTACACACAGCCAGCCGTGACAATCATTACCTGCATCTGATGGAAGCTTGGGCAGCACAACAGAAAAACCTCTATCCAGCCAAATTCGCACAGTATCTGAGGCATCATGTTGTTCCTTTTAACAAAACCCATACATACGACATCTCTATCACTACGCCACATAACGAGGAGAAATGGTTTCGCGTAGAACTCACTCCGTTACAAGAAGGCCTAGCATTGGAGAGCCATCTCGCTTTAGTTGCCCACACGGATATCACGGAGCAGAAGAAGACAGAACTGCAGCTGCGACAAGCCTTGACTGAAGCACGCACCCTCTACGGCCTGCTGCCTATTTGCGCCGTTTGCAAACACATCAAGGATGACTCAGACGAATGGAACACCGTTGAACATTATCTGGAAAAACACACCTCCGCCGAGTTTACACATGATATCTGCCCTAAATGCATCCGCCGATTGTACCCGAAATACTCTAACATTCTCGATAAACGCAACTAAATCATTGCCGAACGCAAAAAAAAAAAAAAAAAAAAAAAAACCTCCCTGCTGTCTCCGAAGGAATTCGGCACAGTTGGAGGTTTTTTTATCATCCAGAGCACTTACGTTCAATCCTGCTCTGACTTATTCTCGCCTTCCGATTCAGATTGGTAGCGATAGCCGCCAGCATCTTTACTCTCTTTAAATTTGCGATAACGAGTGAACTCGAGATATTCGCTAATAAAAGACTGTTCCACAGTCGATAATTCACTCTCTTGGCAATTCAATTGCCGCAAAACGTTAAAAAAATAATCTTCCCGCTTTTCCCGTACAATGGCTTCCTTCGATAAACGCCCAATCATTAGCCAGTCCAGACTCACATCAAAAAATGAGGCAATTTCAATCAGTTTATTTGTACTCGGGATTGATTTGCCACGTTTCCAGTCACCCAGATTACCTGTGCTGATCTTCAGCTGTTGACAGAAGGCTTTCTTTGTCATCCCTCTTTCGGCAATCAGGTGTTCAATTCGCTCATAGATCGATTGCATGCAAGAACCGCCTTCCAACCGTAATAATCAACTCAAATGCCATATGATAGAATTATAGCACAATATTTCTGAATCCTCAGCCTTTAATTCGGCGGTAAATCCTGATCAATTTTATGTAAACAACACATGCCTTTCACTCAATTCACTTTCCCAAAAAGTCAGGGCGTACAAAGAAAAGTTTTAGTTCAAAACTTTAGAACCCTTCTGATCTTTTAAAACTGAACATCGAAACAAACAACCAAAGGAACATTTTCATATAAAAAAAAAGACTTTCATGAGTACTCACGAAAGTCTTTGCTGTGATGCGGTCGAGAGGACTCGAACCTCCACGGGTATACACCCACTACCCCCTCAAGATAGCGTGTCTGCCATTCCACCACGACCGCATATTCAATTATAAAAGTGAGCCATGAAGGGCTCGAACCTTCGACACCCTGATTAAAAGTCAGGTGCTCTACCAACTGAGCTAATGGCTCTTGATGTAACTTCACCCAATGTTATGCCATGCTTCATATCAAATATTACGGAGCGTGACTTCCAAGAAATCCTTATTAAACGTAAATCTCTAGACGGTGAAGAAATAGGTATATCTATGACCCGTAGGGGATTCGAACCCCTGTTACCTCCGTGAAAGGGAGGTGTCTTAACCCCTTGACCAACGGGCCTTATAAACAAGTTGTCTTTCTTGGCGACAAGAATGAGTATATCACAACCAAAAAGAATAGTGCAATACTTATTTTTAAAAACTTTTCATGCCAGATTATTCCTCACATCCACAAATCCATCTACATATCACACCACCTCGGCTTTCCTTCTCTTTCATCCCTCTCTCTTACCAAATTCATTCAAATTTAAAAATCATACTCATGTCATAGCTATACCTTAATTTTGTTAATCAAGGATCAAAAAACTTAAAAAAACTTATTTTCACTTACAATATTGCAGATCACATTATAATTACTTATAATTAAACTACAGTACAACGCACGGTCATCCATAAACATAAGGAGGCTTTACGTTTGTTTCAAGAAGAACGCATGCAACTCATTATTGAGCACCTGCGCAAGCATAATCGTATCTCTGTAGATGAGATTGTTTCTTTGTTTGATGTCTCACGAGATACGGCACGACGCGATCTGATTAAACTCGAAGAGCAGGAAGCCATTATTCGCACACGCGGCGGTGCAATCCTCCCCTCTCCCCCACAAGAATTCAAGTCATATCAAGACCGGTTGAAGTATGTTTCTGAGGAAAAACGGGCTATTGGCAAACTGGCTGCTGCTCTGGTTCGTTCAGGAGAAACCATCATTTTGGATTCCTCCACAACCGTTCAGTCCTGCGCTGAGAATCTGAATGGTAAATCCTGCACCGTCATCACCAATTCAATACACTCTGCTGATTTGTTATCTAATCACACCGCAGTTCAGATTCGACTGCTCGGTGGCAGGCTGGATAAGGAACAGCGTTATGTCTATGGAGCACCTGTCATCGAGACCCTTTCCCATTATTACGTGGATAAAGCCTTTATTGGCATCGGCGGTCTCACCATGGATGGATTCAGTGCTTCCGAAGAGGAAGGCAAGATTAAACATCAAATGATGAAATCGGCCAAAAAAGTAATTATCCTTGCCGACCACTCCAAGATGGACAAACGTTACGGTTATCGTTTTGCAGACTGGTCACTGGTGGATGTATTAATTACAGATCAATGCCCGGTTAAAGAGTGGCTCGATTTTTTAAGCGAACAAAAGGTTGAAATTCTGATTCCCGAACCTACACAAGATAAGGAGTTGTAAAGATATGAAGTTATTTGCTACCGATTTAGATGGAACGTTGTTGAATCGAGACAGCCAAATCAGCCGCGAGAATGCAGATGCCATTCAAAGAGCGCAGCAGGCTGGTATGAAAGTAACCATCGCGACTGGGCGTGTATACTCAGATGTTGTGGCGATCAGCCACCAAGGCGGAATCAAAACCCCGATTATCGGCTCCAACGGTGCAACCATTCATGATGAGAACGGGGAACGATTATTCCATCTTCCATTAGAACGTGAAACGGCCGCTTCTGTCATGCAATGGCTGGAAGACGAGCACATTTATTATGAAGCTTCAACTCAGATGGGCATATACGCTGCAATCAGTACTCATGAGACGATGCTCGCCGAGTTGGAACGTGTCCTGGGATCAAAACCCGGTGAAGATATCGAGCGCATGATTCATTCGATCAAAAAACACTACGACAAAAAAGACTATCACCGCGTGAACAGTCATCTTGAAATTCCGGCAGAAGCTTGCATCTATAACATCATGGCCTTCTCGATGAATCCCGAAAAAGTGCAACGCGGACGTGAATACTTCTCCTCCAGAACGGATGTGGCAATGGTCGTCTCCTTTGAACATAACTTCGAAATGCAGCACCCGGATGTATCCAAGGGTAATGCCCTGACCAAACTGGCGGAACATTTGAACATTTCAATGAAAGACACCGCGGCTATTGGGGATAACTTTAATGATGTTTCCATGCTGCAGATGGCAGGCCTGGGTATCGCTATGGGTAATGCCGAACCTGAAATCCGTGCCATGGCTCAAACGATAACACGTACCAACGTTGAACATGGCGTCGCTCATACGATCCATAGCTTGTTAGATGGCAAACCGATTGCTCCGGAAGAAACCATTGTCTCTGAAGGCCAATAAAAGGATATTAAAAGGCCTGTAAACGGTCAGTGATAGGTCAGTAAAAGGTAAGCTCAGTGAAAGTAAAATAAAAAAACAGGCACAGGAGTCTCGTTAACCGAGCCTGTGCCTGTTTTTTTATTTTGTAACATGTTGATTCGTGTCATTCTCACTCGATTTTCCTTCTCTTTTTATATCCTCTCTGCCCGAAAATTCTCACCTCGTTTCTCCCCAAGTCCGTAATACTGCCGAAAATTATAAATCAACGGATTCCATTGCTCTGGATCAATTCTGCTGATCTCCGAGATCAGACGAGTGTGGGCATGCACTTTCACTGCTTTCACTTCTACAATCGCCATAAACGGCGTATGCTCCGGGATGCGTATATGTTCTACAACCGCTTCAATCTGAAGTGCACATTCAGCTATTTTATCAGGCATTACCTGAACCGAACGCTCAGATGTCAATCCTGCCGCGGCGAATTTATCCTGACAAAATGTATATCCCATTTGCTTTTTTGCTTCCGGAACGGGTAAACTTCCTGTCGTCCGTCCCAATGCTTCAACTTTGGCCCACATTGAGGCATCTGGCAAATTCATTACACATTCCGAATGATGACACAGATTCTCATAAGCTTTCCCCTGTGTGCCTAAACCCAGCACCAGACAGTCTCCCAGCGCCCAAGATGAGGATAGCGGGGATAGATTCGTAGATCCCTCTTCATTTAACGTGCTCAGGATGATAACAGGTGTGCCATAGTATAAAATTCTTGGATCAATGGTCTCATGCCGATTCCCCTGAGCCCAATTAGAAGTTTGTTTTGTATTATTTCGCTGCTGCATATCGTTACTCATTCTGCACCTCTCCTGCTCGATATTGAATTCAAAACCAATTGTAATACAGCCTTAGTTCAGATATCATCGAAGTATGAATGCATATCCGAATATCACTATTATTGCTTCACTTATTGCAGATACAAGCCGCTCTATATTTCTCTCCGCTTTGCTGGATGGACGGGCGTTACCCGCCGGAGAACTCGCCTATATGGCTGGTGTCAGCCCACAAACCGCAAGTAATCACCTCGCTAAATTGGTAGCTGGAGGATTATTGGAAGTAGAACAGCAAGGTCGTCATCGGTATTATCGTCTCGCAAGCCAAGAGATTGCTGATCTGATCGAGAAAATGGCCAGCATCGCTCCACCGGTACAGATTCGCTCATTAAAGCAATCCGATCAACTGCAGCAGTTAAGTTATGCACGCACCTGTTACAATCATCTGGCGGGGAGACTAGGGACTTCCCTTTGTGAAGCTTTGCTCAAGAAAGGTTATCTGGTTGAACCGAAAGAAGAGCAAGGTAAGGATTATCTAATTACGGAGAAAGGATCGCAGTGGTTTAACGCATTTGGAATCAAACTTCAATTAAAAACCGGATCACGCCGAGCCATCGCTCGTAAATGTCTGGACTGGAGCGAACGCCGTTACCACCTGGCCGGTTTGCTTGGTGAACAGTTCGTTCACCGATTCATTGAATTAAATTGGATTCGTCAAAAAACAGGAAGTCGCTCTGTTGAACTAACCGAGGCTGGAAAGTCAGGTTTACACGAAGTGTTGGATATTTCCCTTTAAACGACTTACACGCTAAAAAACCAAAAAATCCTCTTTGCATGAATGATCAACTCATTCACACAAAGAGGATTTAACTATTTAATCAGTACGGAGAGAGAGGGATTCGAACCCTCGCACCGCTTACGCAGTCTAACCCCTTAGCAGAGGGTCCCCTTATAGCCACTTGGGTATCTCTCCAAGAAATGGCTCCCCGAACAGGACTCGAACCTGTGACAACTCGATTAACAGTCGAGTGCTCTACCAACTGAGCTATCAGGGAAAATTAACTTGAATAAGATTAATCTATCATGATTAATAATTCAAGTCAACCTGCCGTTGGCCACTTTTTGCAGCCAGATGATCAGGGTGTACATCAGATGCTTTGAAGTGTCAGTTTTCCAGAACATCGTCCGCAGCGATAACGCTTCGGGTCTATTTTCCGTTTACGCAAATACTCCATCCCGCAGCTCTTGCATACCAGCTTGTATCGATACGGTAGAGGTTTCCTGCCCTTGTCTCCGGGAAGAGACTGACAGAATCTTGACCCACCTACTTTCTGCAAGAGCGCCTTGAATTCCGGGTCACGATGCTGGTATCCCCGGCCACGAATATGCAGATGATAGTGGCATAGTTCATGTTTGATAATTTTCTCAACCTCGTCCTTCCCGTGCACTTCCAACTGATGCGGATTAATCTCAATCCTGTGGCTTTTGAGCATATATCGTCCGCCAGTTGTTGTCAGACGACGGTTAAATATCGCTTCATGTGTAAACGGAACTCCGAAATGTTCCAGCGAAACTTGCTCAATCCATTGTTGCAATTCCTTGTTTTCCATCATTCTCCTCTCTCTCCCCCCTTGGAGTACGCTGTTTCCCTCGCATAATACTTGAATTTTAACCGTTTCGTAGGCTACACTGTCAAGTAGAATGTATGAGGGGAGATTAATACTCGTTATGCCTACAATGCGCTATGTCATCCTGCAACAGGAGCAGCAATTGCAGTTTGTCGAAATGCCTGCCGACTATGCTTATCAACTCAGTGCACTTAATCTGCGTCTGCACAAAGAGATCGACAAACTCACTGCAACAGATGTACCCGTTCTGCCTTGGGCTATTGCCGAATGTGATAATCTCGATCTATTGAACGAAAACCTGTCAATCATCGGTGGCCTGGATTATATCAATGCCCTTGAAGAGCGTTTTGCCGCTTTGCGTGAAAGTAATTATCCTTTGATTTCCCTGCTTACCGAGATCCGGGCACTTCAGGCTCAATTGGAACAATGGTACGAAGAAGAGATGGATTAACTGAAAATTCAATACAATACAAAAAGCGCGCCTCCCACTGCCGGGTGATGCGCTTTTTGTATTTTGAATCGTTAGAAACTTAAGACCAACAATTGATCCAACACCCAAAGTAAATACAATCGTTTGGGTTCCACAGATACTGACCATTTTCGTTAGACATGGAGTTATCTCGCACAGTCCAGGCTATTGCTACATATGCTAACGTACAGATGAATTATGCAAAAGGAGGAGATTTCTTTGCCTCAATGGCTCTGCAACCAACTCATGCGAGCGTTTCACAAAAAGGACAGTCGTCAAATCAAGTTGCTGAACGAATGCTGGTACTTCTATCGCAACAAACCCGCCAGCGGTTCACAGCGCAACGTGGAGAACGAGATCTAAACATTGTACGGATACTGACGTTTTCTCCCGGCTCGTCATATCAGGATTTTCACGCATCCTCCTAGGAAAACAAACCAAATCAATCCATACCATTGCACAGCAAGGATAACACTTAATAGCAAACAGCCTTCCCAACGCGGGAAGGCTGTACCCTTATACTTATACAAGGATATCCGTTTACACGTTACTTTCACAGACGTATGCTTGGATATCACATCCTGTTTCCAACAGGATCATTCATTGGCAGATGCAGGTTTTTTCATCGTAAGACCGACACGGCCTTTTTTCATATCCACATTCATAACCCAGACAGTCACATTATCACCAACGGAGACAACATCCATCGGATGTTTAACATATCCGTTACTCAGTTGAGATATATGGACAAGCCCGTCACTCTTGATGCCGATGTCAACGAATGCACCGAAGTCAATCACGTTACGAACCGTACCTTGCAATTCCATGCCTTCCACCAGATCTTCAATCTTGAGTACATCTGTACGGAAGATTGGCAACGGCATCTCCTCACGAGGGTCACGGCCAGGACGCTGCAAGCTGTCCAAAATGTCGCGTAACGTAGGCACACCCACATTCAGTTTCACGGCCAGTTGTTCTGTCTGTTGTTCAGACAGCAGTACAGACAGTTCTTTGCTTCCAAGCTTGTTCAGCTCGACCTGAAGCTCCTTGAACAGCTGGTCTACAACTTTGTAAGACTCAGGGTGAATCGGTGTACGATCCAGCGGATTCTCCCCTTCCGAGATGCGCATGAACCCTACGCATTGTTCATACGTTTTGGCACCCAAGCGTGGCACCTTCTGCAGCTGACGGCGGCTCGTGAAGCGGCCGTTTTCCTCACGGTATTTGACAATGTTTTTGGCTATGGTCGCATTAACGCCGGCTACATAAGACAACAAGGAAGGTGAAGCGGTGTTCACATCCACGCCAACATGGTTAACTGCCGATTCTACGACAGCCTTCAAGCTCTCTTCCAACACCTTTTGAGATACGTCATGCTGATATTGACCGACGCCAATTGCTTTTGGATCGATTTTAACGAGTTCAGCCAGCGGATCTTGCACCCGACGAGCAATAGAGGCCGCACTTCGCTCGGCAACATCCAGATCCGGGAACTCCTCTTGAGCGAGCTTGGAAGCAGAGTACACACTCGCACCAGCCTCGTTGACAATCAAGTATACAAGGCTCTCGTCACCATTCTCCTGAATGATCTCGGCTACAAACTGCTCTGTCTCACGTGATCCGGTTCCGTTCCCAATAACAATCAATCCGATATCGTACTGCTTGATCATCCGGTGGAATACTTCAGCTGCTTCGCGCTTCTTATTGTGCGGAGGCGTTGGGTAGGTTACAGCTACTTCAAGCAGCTTGCCTGTATCGTCTACAACCGCAAGTTTACAGCCTGTCCGGTAGGCTGGATCGACACCCAGTACACGTTTGCCATGAATCGGTGGTTGCAACAGCAGGTTACGAAGATTTGCGGAGAATATCGAAATCGCCTGATTCTCCCCTTTTTCCGTTAACTCGGCACGCACTTCCCGTTCGATAGACGGTGCAATCAGCCGTTTGTATGCATCTTCAATAACGGCACGCAAAATATCCTGCACCACAGAAGCTCCCCGAATAATCTGCCCTTCCATATGCCGATGAGTCGGTTCAGCTTGAACGTCAAGGCCAACCTTCAGAATACCCTCTCGTTCTCCGCGGTTAATCGCAAGAATACGGTGCGGCGGCATTTTTTTGGCCAACTCACGATAACTGTAGTAATTCTCGTAAACGGACTCCTGCTCGGTATCCTTCGCTTCAGAAGTCAACATGCCGTGATCAAGAGTATATCTGCGAATCCAGGCACGGATGGCTGCATCGTCGGCAATATTTTCAGCGAGAATATCCTTCGCCCCCTGCAGGGCCGACTCTGCATCCTCTACCCCGAGTTCTGCATTAATATAACATGCAGCCTCCTGAAGTGCATCACCCTGTTTGGGCTGTTCCCAGATCCATACGGCGAGCGGCTCCAGACCTTTTTCCTTAGCTACACTGGCACGAGTCTTCCGTTTCTGACGATAAGGGCGGTATAGATCTTCTACTTCTTGCAACTTGACAGCCTGAGTAATAGATTTTTCCAGTTCTTTGGTCAGTTTGCCCTGTTCCTCTATAATACGGATGACTTCCAGTTTACGGTCTTCCAGATTGCGCAAATACACAAGACGCTCTTCAATCTGGCGCAGCTGGTTCTCATCCAGTTCTCCAGTCATTTCTTTACGGTAGCGAGCGATAAATGGAATCGTATTGCCTTCGTCCAGAAGCTCCGATGTTGTGCGAATCTGCTTCAAGGACAGTGACAGTTCCTTGGCTACCTGTTTGATGATTCGTTCTTGGCGTTCCGCCTTTAATGTTTCTTCATTGGGTTCCAGAACCGTTTCCTGTTCAGACAAATAAATCCCTCTTTCCTTCCTGAATCGTTCATGATACTCATTTCAGGGCAGCTTTGCTGCATAATAACAGTATGGTCGATCATCCGAAGTTGATCTCAAGCTTTTCATGCTTCAAAATAACACTCCATTCTATATTATCACAAAATCACGTTGAAATTTCTATCATTCCCATGGCACGTCTGTCATTTGCGTTATTGCACTCCTAAACATCCTTCCCCGTTGAACGAAAAAAAGACCGAGAACGTCATCATGACATCCTCGGATCTTCTTCAAAAATAACCAATTCATCTAAATCAGTTGAAAGTTTCTTTTACACGTTAACGGAGAGGACAGAAAAAACCTGGAAAAGAGAAGCTAAAAGCTTTCTGCAAGAAAGCTACATCGGAAGCATACGCTTCGCCTTTATCACCGGATTTTTCCCTTTAGAAAAGGGAATCAAAAAAATCTGGGGATAACAGCGAATAGAAGGTTATTCTGTCATCGGAGTGGACTGTGTAAAATCTCTAGTTCAACTTATTTACACCCGCTCAAACCGGAACATTTCGCTCAGGTAGTCCCCTGACTCACTACCCACAGCAATACCGCCATACATCAAGGCATCGCCTGTAAACGTCTCTGATCCGCCTTTTAGACGATAATCGCTATTTGGATCAAGCCCTTTGAGCTTCAAACGTTGAAGCGGTGCATTCGGTTCAGAGAGTACGCGGAAATAGAATACAATCACTTCGCTACCATCCGGTGCAATGAACATCCATGCCGTCTCGTTGCCTTCGAATGGGCTAAGCAGGCGGCGGAATGTACCGTATTGCACAGTGCTACGAATTTCCTTGTACAGTTCGACCTGTGCTTGCACAATCGCATTCTCTTCGTCTGTAAACTTTGTCAGATCCAGCTCATATCCAAAGTTGCCCGACATGGCCACATGCCCCCGGATCTCCAGAGACGTAATCCGGTTCACCTGATGGTTTGGAACAGCTGAAATGTGTGACCCCATAGAACTTACAGGATACACAAGACTTGAACCGTATTGAATCCGCAAACGGGAAATTGCATCGGTGTTATCACTCGTCCATGCCTGTGGCATGTAATACAGCATTCCCGGGTCAAAACGTCCACCGCCCCCGGAACAGCTTTCGAACAAAATATTCGGGAAGGTAGTAACAATACGTTCCATTACTTCGTACAGTCCGAGCATATAACGGTGCGCTGTTTCGCGCTGTCTGTCTGCCGGGAGTAAAGCAGATCCAACCTCTGTCATGTTTCGGTTCATGTCCCATTTCACGTAAGTGATCGGTGCAGAACTCAGAACATCGGACAACATACGAACGATCTCGTCACGCACATCCTGACGGGAGAAATCCAGCACAAGCTGCTGTCTTCCTTCGGTACGGCGGCGATCCGGAACATGCAGACACCAGTCTGGATGCGCACGATACAGTTCACTGTCCGGGGAGATCATCTCTGGCTCAAACCACAGTCCAAACTGCATGTCCAGACTTGTTACACGGTTAGCCAAGTCATCCAATCCCTGCGGCAGCTTGTTTTTGTCCACAATCCAGTCGCCCAATGACGAATTGTCGCTGTCCCGATGACCGAACCAGCCATCATCAAGTACAAATAATTCAATACCCAGCTTCTGCCCTGCACGAGCAATCTGCTCAATCTTGTCCGCATTAAAGCCGAAATAGGTCGCTTCCCAGTTGTTAACCAGTACAGGACGCTCCGCATTGCGGTATTTACCGCGTGCCAGACGTTCACGGTACAGCTCATGATAGGATTGAGACATGCCGTCCAGACCGGCAGCCGAGTAGACCATAACCGTCTCAGGTGTCTGGAACGACTCCTGTGGTTCCAACTTCCAGTTGAACTCAAACGGATTAATACCGACCGATACACGTGTTGTATAGAACTGGTCTACCTCTGCCTGTGCAGTAAAACTACCGCTATATACCAAGCTGAAGCCGTATACTTCCCCTTGATCTTCATCCGTTCCCGGTGTCATCAGAGCAATAAACGGGTTCTGCTGATGGCTGCTTGAGCCGCGGCGGCTCTCAATACCCTGCAATCCGGAAGCAAGCGGACGGCGAACAATATCACGTTCACGTGTCCAGGCACCCGAGAGCTGCAACATGTCGTAATCTGCATGCGGCAAATCTACAGAAGAACTTAGGGCACGCATCACATTCACTACGTTAGCGCTATCATTCACGATACGCATCGAACGTGTAATCGCATTAAAAGCATTAAATGCAGTATACGTTAACTCAACTTTCACGCCAGACACCTTATCTTGCATCTCGATCACCAGTGTGTCTGCTTCATCGTCAGACTCTACATATGTTGCCGGCAGTCCAGTTAACGTTTCTTTCCCCTTAACTAATCGATGGCCTGTATACGTAAACTCGGATACCGTTGAGCCATTCTCCAGTTCCAGCTGGATAGCCGGGTTACGGAAATCACTCGTACCATAGACCGGCAATTCCACTGGCAAGGTGTCGAATGAGATCGTGCGATCCTCAGGCACCGGATTCGGGCTGAAAGATGCTCTCTCTGTCCGCACATGAAGCCAGCTCAGGTCGGTATCACGCAATTTTTTACCATAATACAAATGTACCAAATATCCCGAAGGCAGTACCTGAAATACGTAACTCGCCTCGCGGGTCTGTAGATGAAACTGAAGTTTCTCCTGATTGATATAAATGCTCATATGTCTCCTCCATCTATCTATATAGGTCTTGCGGGTAAACGGTTTCTCAGGTTCCATTATAGCGAAAAGATCATCAATGTTCTACGCTTTCACCAAGTCTTAACCAAAAGAGCGCACAACACCCATAAAGGTATCGTACGCTCTTCTGATTACATTCTGAAATTGTGTGTTCCTTCACAGGAACATCCGTTGTCAACGAACAGGCACGATAGCGCATAACACGCCATTCTATTGCCTTAAAAATCGATTAAGCCCAGGCTGATCTGCAAGGCTTCGTTGACCAGTTTCATGGTCTCCTCGTCCAAATGCGTAATCTTGTCTGTCAGCCTTTGCTTATCAATCGTCCGGATCTGTTCGAGCAAAATCACCGAGTCCCGGTCAAAGCCGTGCGCCGCCGCATCAATCTCGACATGCGTCGGCAGCTTTGCCTTCTGAATCTGGGCGGTAATAGCCGCCACGATACACGTTGGACTAAACCGGTTGCCGATATCGTTCTGGATCACCAGAACCGGCCTGACTCCGCCTTGCTCGGAACCGACAACGGGAGAAAGATCCGCAAAAAAAACGTCACCACGTTTTACGATCACTGTCTACACCCCGCTAACTAAGCGGTCCAGAGTGCTGTCCGCATCTTCCTCCGCGTGAAAGGCTTCGGATGCCATGGTCAGGTTAATCTTCGCCATCTCCATGTACCCTCGCTGCATTGATTCACGGATGTAACGTTTCTTCCGCTCCGTCAGATACAGCTTCATTGCTTGCCTAATCAATTCGCTGCGGTTGGAATTCTCCAGCGCTACGATGCCATCCACTTCCTGCAAAAGATAATCAGGCAAACTGATCATAATCCGCTTGGTGTTCTGCAAGTTGGCCACCTTTCTTCCACCCCCACAAACCTTTCGCCATTGTGAACCAGTATAACGCTTTTCCAGAACTTTTATACAAAGGAATATATATGCCCCGCGTATATCAAGTATGCTGTACTCCATTATAAACACGGGAATCATTATTCGTACAGAGCAAACATCGCATTTCAGGATTTAATTCCTGACATCGTACATATTTCGAGATGCTGCGACAGTTTTCCTTCTGTTCTGAAAAAAGTTTTGCTGGTAATCGTGTCCAATTTGCGAATTAAGTTGTCAAAAGGGGATTGATCTGGCGACTACCGTTCCTCCACGCGTATACACTCGTGGAATGCGATGTGCCATCATGCAGATCACTTCATAGTGGATCGTACCAAGCTGGTCTGCCACCTCGCCAGCGGTAATCACACCGCCGGATTGGTGACCGATGAGAACAACCTCTTCGCCGGCTTGAATTTCTTCCGCTTCTTCTGCGAAAGATTGCAGCGACACCATACACTGATCCATGCAGATCGTCCCTACGACAGGAACGCGGCGACCGCGTACAAGCACTTGAGCTTTCCCTGTCAACATTCTTGAGAATCCGTCTGCATAACCGATAGGCAAGGTCGCTATTCGTTCATTTTCCTGCGTAAAATAACGGGTTCCATAACTGACTCCCCAATGGGATGGCAGTGTTTTGACCAGAACCGCTTTTGTCTTCAGTGTCAATACCGGGAGCAACTTCACTACCTGATGATTCACCTCGGTTGAAGGATACAGTCCGTACAGACTGATGCCCACTCGCACCATATCATAAGATAACTCAGGTGTATCAATGGCAGCCGCACTGTTCGCCGTATGTATAATCGGGATGACACATCCCTGATCCCGGAGCGTCTCTGCAACGCTCTGGAACCGTCGATACTGTTCCAGTGTGTAGGTCTTGTCTTGTTCATCTGCTTTGGCATAGTGAGTAAACATACCTTCCAGCATCACCTGATCAAGTGAGGACACCTCTTGTATGAAGTCAATGGCCTCGTTACCAGGTAGCAGACCCAGTCTGCCCATGCCGCTGTCAATTTTGATGTGCACTTTCAACGGATTCACAAATGTGCCCGGCTTCACCTGTCTAATCGCCTCAAGCACTTCTCTGCTAAATAATGTGATCGTTACATCATGCTGCCACGCAACAGCGACTCCTTCAGGCGGCGTATACCCCAATACCAGAATCGGGCATGTAATGCCCTGCAGACGCAGTTCAAGAGCTTCGTCAAGAAACGCTACACTTAGATAATCCACACCCAGTCGTTCCAATTCTCTGGCTGTCTCTACTGCACCATGTCCGTAGGCATTAGCCTTTACACAAGCGAGGAATCTCGTACCCTGAGGCAAAGCCTCACGAAAAGCGGTTACGTTACTTCGCAGATGGTCCAGATTAATCTCAGCCTGGGTCGGCCGATATTGTCCTTGCACGTTAAGTCACCTTCTCTAATCTTCTTAATCCGGCTCACGTCAGACTCCATCGTAATGCCCCAGCATGTCACTGTCAAATGTACGGGATTTTTGTACCTCTGATCACATCATTATGCGGGAGCCTGCCGAGAACTTTAACCAATCATAGAAGAAGATCAATAAGCGATAATCCAGCCGTCTGGATCACATCATTCGTCTGGATATAACCTGCTTACATCGACTAATTACCCGGTTCACTCCGCATAGAAGCGTTTTTTGCTTTTTTTTGGACTGAACATGGCATGATCCTTCTATATCAAAAAATAAACAAAGCACCGGAGAAACAATCTCCGATGCTTTATAGCATTCCATATGACAAGACCGCTATGCGTTTCTGTTTTATTTGCCTGACTCTTCCTGCATCGATGTCGCAATACGCACCATTTCATTCTCAGGCAAATCCGCGCTTGTAATCCGGTATTCTACTCCGTCAAAGGTCCAGGTTAACGTCTGCAGAGCATCTCCACTGATCATACCTGCTGTAAATCCAAGATCAACCAGACGTGAAGGCGCGAGGGATACCGCACGATCCTGTGGCCTTGCTTCAAATATGGTGTAATTGTATGTTCCCTCATATCGAAGCAGGACGGAATAATCCCCGGCTTCCTCCAAAATCTGATCATCCTTCAGCTTGACACCTTCCGGCGCATATGTTGGCTGAATGACACCAAAGCTGTCTGATTCTTTCGGCTCAGCCAAGGTAGGTTTCTCGTTGCCTTGTTCACTTGCTGTTCCTTCTGTTCCTTTCGTTCCTTGTGTTCCTTGTTGATTCGTGCCCTCACTTACACCGGTCTGCCCATCAACAGCTCCCTCGGTTCCCTCGGAGCCTGGCGCAGCCTGAGGATTGGCAGGTTGCTGTGCTCCTGCATCATCCGTTTTCTCCGCTGGAGCTGCACCAGCATCAGTACCAGTCTTATTTCCTTCTTCGGTTGCAGCCGTCATGTTCCGCTGCATGTCAAAGGCATCTTTTCCAAATTCAGCTCCGAATTTGAAGCTGTCAAACTTCACATCCACAACTACATTGGCATTGGAGTCTGACACCTCCACTTGTTTGGGAGCATAGTCACTCTTGTTCAGCCATATCTTCTGTCTGACGAGTGCGTGTGTATTGTAATTGGCAGCAACATCAAATACGTAGCTTTCTTTTTCATCCGCAAACTGACGGGTCGTATCCCCTGTAATACTTCGAATCAATGTTTCATACAAGTAAACCTGACCCTGATTATCTGGCCAGTCGCTTTGGAAGCGGAAGCTTTTATTCTGACTCGGCGTCAGTACAAAGACACCTTCATCATTACGAAGTACAATTTGCGTGACGTCCTTCTTGGCATTGGTGAGTGCAATGCGATAATACGAAGGCTTCTGATGCCATACCTCGACCTTGTACTGCTGCGGTGTTTCTCCAGTATGCAGCGTCATGACGCCTGCTCCCTGGTAACTTTCCATCTCTCCAACAACCTCGTTCAGATCTTTGACCACAGCTGCCGCATCCTTCTTCCCGCAGGCGGCAAGTAAGGCCGATAAGACCAATACCATGGCAAGCATCCATGATATTCGGCGCATGACATCATCCCCTTTAGCACATGTTTTCACTTCAGGATTGTGCATACAGCAGAACCCCTACTTGATTAGTACATGTTATGAGGGACTTGTTCGATATATGCGGACTAGTTTGACAAGCATTGGATTAAACCGAGTAAATGCAGGACGCAGAAACAAATTCGTCTCGGTAAGATAGCCTTTCGAGGCTCTTTTTTTATTGTGATGGAGTTGAATCATCATCCTAAAAAGTAAATAATCATATTCATTTTGTATATTATAATTTACATTTAGTCGATTATCATATACAATCCATTCATGGAGGTGAGTACGTGGAAGAATTACACAATCACGTTCGGGAGTTACGAGCCAGAAACCGATTGTCCCAGGCAGAGCTGGCGAAGCTCATCGGGGCATCCCGCCAAACGATCGCTTTAATTGAACGCGGAGATTATTCTCCTTCGGTTGTTCTGGCATTAAAAATAGCCCAGGTCTTCGGTGAACCTGTTGAAAAAATATTCGAATTGAAAGGTGGAGAACCACATGAATCAAACCGCTAATACCTCATCCAAAAAAAGAAGAATGCGCCTTCCGCTCTATGCCGCTGGCGGTGCTGTTGTTGGGTTTATTTCCTCGGCCGCGTTCACCAAGCTTCCTTCTGATCTGAACTGGACCCTATCCGTTTATTACGATTACGACCTGTTATTTGCTCTTATCGCTCTGGTCGTGCTTGTTATGACAATTTGGAACAGCATTAGTCTGGCTCGTACCCCCTCTGCCCGTCCTGAAGAAGATGAAGCGGATGATATAAGTGACCATCCCTCCCTGATGTCTCCGGCTGAACGTTCGCTGGGAAGCGCCATGATGCTCAGTACGTTCAGTGTGATCACTTCATTTGCATGGGTTGCCCTTGCCTTGTCGTTATACGCATCGGGCAGAGACTTACCCAAGTCTACAAATCTCTTTACGCTTGGGAATTTGGTCGCCGCCTGCATCGCTGTAATCATCGTCGTTGTCCTGCAGAGCGTGACGATCAAACGCTACAACCACTACTTCCCTGATCGCGCACTGGACTTGAACTCCCGCAACATGCAGAAAAATCACTTCGAAAAGCTGGATGAAGGCGAGAAATGGATTGTGTATCGTGCAGCCTATCGCTCGTTTCAGATGATGAACCTCCTGCTTGGCATCGGCATGGCCGCATTGGTGTTATATTCCGCACTGTTTAGCTTTGCCGCTTTCCCGATCATACTGCTGTCTGTCATCTGGATCGTCAACATCGGCGTTTATTTTCGTGAAACTTATCGTGCTCAGAAGCAGTAATACACAGTGAACTACCTGTTTTGGCAAAAATGACTAAAGGAGTGATGATGTGCATTTATTCAATCGAAATACCCGGTCCAAATGGAGCGCCATGACCAGCGCATGTATGGCACTTGTTCTTTCTCTTAGCCTCTGGGCTCCCCAGGTTCAGGCTCAGACAGGGGCAACAGCCCCTGACTCTGACGGTTCGAAACAGCCTGTAACACTGAATGCCGATTCGGCCAATGCTTTTCTGGATAAGTTCTTCGCCTCATCTGAAACCAAACCACATTACGTTGGTGCATCTGTCGTTGTTGTGAAGGATGGTCAAGTTCTCGCTGAAAAAGGATACGGCTATGCCGATCTGGACAAAAAAACACCTGTCGATCCAAAAAACACCGCTTTTCGCGTCGCATCTGTCTCCAAAACCTTCACAGCCGCTGCGGTCATGCAGCTTGTGGAGCAAGGCAAGGTCGACCTGAAGACTGATTTTCAGGCCTATGTGAAGGGTTTGCACTTCGAGAATCCATTCGATGCGCCAGTAACCGTAGAACATCTGTTGACACACACCACCGGGTTTGAAATCCGTGATCCACAGCCAGAAGACATCCACACAGACCAAGGCAAGTACATAACGATGGAGGATTACGCCGAGCAGCACATGCCTCCTGTTGTGCGAAAGCCTGGTAGCGCCTACATGTATGATAACTTCTCGTTTTTGCTACTCGGGTTGATTGTCGAAAATGTCAGCGGCGAGCCGTTTGAGACGTACATGCAAGAGCACATCTTTAAGCCTTTAGGCATGAACAACAGCAGTTTTATGCTAAATGGTAAATTCCAGAAACAACTTGCCACTGGTTATGATGCAGCAAACAAGCCGGTTGACATGTATTACCTTAATCCAACACCGATGCCTCAAGGTGGCATGTTGTCAACAGCCGACGACATCGGCAAGTTTATGATTGCCTTCCTGAATGACGGCAAGAAAGACAACCAGCAGATTTTGAAACCTGCGACCGTAAAAAGCATGGAGCAGTATCGCTCTTCCATTCACCCGCTACTGCCGGATACCACTTACGGATTCGAAGCTCCATTTCAGCTTCCTGGGGCAGGAAGCAGTCCCAAAGTAATTACCAAAGGAGGCGACCTGTCAGGTTACAGCTCTTATCTATTTTTTATTCCTGAGCAAAACACAGGTGTCTTCCTGACTTATAATCAGAATGGTGCTCTTCGTAATCTGCTCTACCAAGCCTTTATTCAGGACTTCTTCCCGCAGTATGCTAAACCCGTACAATTTAAGGAATACACACCACAATCTGCGGAAGAGTTACAACGTTTCAACGGTATGTATGCCGACCTTCGGATCAGCACAATCATCAGCAAGCTTCAAGCTGGCGGTGAAACGTCCGGTCAATTGAGCATTAGTGATGTTTTCTTGGGTGAACGTAAGCTGATTCAGGTAGAAGACAATCTGTTCAAGGATGAATTAACCGGGCAGTTCACGGCATTCAAAACCTATGAAGATGGAACGATCTACATGAGAGAGCCTTATCTCAATCCATTTGGGTATGCCAAAAAAGGACAAAAAGCGGCAGGTTTCCGGGATGTTCAGAAGAGCAATCCTTATGCTCAAGCGATTCATAGCTTGCAATCGCTTGGATATTTCGAAAATGACGCTAACCAGTCTTTCATGCCTAAAACGACTGTAACTCGTGCGGAATTTATCAAGGATATTCTCATATTAAGTGGACTCAAGCCTAGCAAAACAACACCCCCTACTGACACCGACTGGTCCAGTCATGCCGCAGCTGGCTACATCCAGCTTGGTTATGAAATGGGTATGATCACAGGTGCAGACGAGAAACAGTTTAATCCGGATCAAGCAATCATTCGGCAGGAAGCAGCAGTGATGATGTGGCGAGCTTTGCAGCTGCAGTATCCAAGCGAACTGTTCAAGGACGTTAAGCTTGCAGGCCATACAGATGCTTGGGCTGTTCCTGCGGTGCAAATGATGGTGAAACTGGGTATCTTCGGCCCAGAGGTCAAAATGCTTGAGGACGGTTCTGCAGATTACCTCTCACGCAAACCTCTCATTCGCCAGGAACACGCTGCTATCATGTATGCGTTAATCACACAGCCGACCAATCGCATCGTCGCTGAATTGATGGCTGCACAGCAACCACAGCAATCAGAGCAGTCAGCATCTGAGGAAACCACTAAAGAAGCTGCGACAACAGAGAGCAAACCTGAGATTGCACCTAATCCAACAACAGAAATTGCTCCTCCAGCAACATCCGTTCAATAATTATGCTATACAAGTAAACAACAAAAAGGCTTGTTCGAAAGGGATTCTCCTTCACGAACAAGCCTTTTAAATTATGCAATTAACGAGGATACATGTGTGTTTCCGTTGCGCTGATCAAACTTGGCTGCAGTAGCCTTGGCATACTCTTCAAAATAATCTGCGAGCTTGAGCAGGTCTCCTGGATCTCCCTCATACGGGAAGGAAGCCGGCAGACGCAGACGATAGCCTTCCGAGTCCTTTTCTTCAGTCCAGCGCCGCAATAACGGAGCAGCCTTCGCATAATACATCATTTTGGCATACGCATCTTCATGATCTACTGCGAGTACCAGTGTTTCTTCGAGGATATCTATCCCTTTGGCAGGATTCGTAAGGGTAAGATACTCCATCTGCTCGGAAAAACTCTGTACAAAATCGTTCTCACCCTTGATCAATCGGTATCCCTTGACCTGATGTTTATCGGCCTCCTCCGTCCGTCCAAGACGATACAGCGGCATCAGAATTTCCGACAAAGTTAGATGTGGAATCTCCGCACAGCTCATGCGGCCTTTGAGAATAGGCTTCGCAGCTTCCAGCACCTTCTCGTCGTCTCCTTTTAACATAAAATAACGCATAATCTCATCCTGCTCACATGCCTCACAGTCACTCATGAAGTCGCGGTCTAACATTCTGAACTTGTCATAACTAAGTCCCGCTTCCTCCAATTCTCCAAAATCCATAAAGATGCGGAAACGGTAATACCAATAAGAACGCTCACTGTAGCCATAGGACTTGAAACGTGCTCCGAAATCCTCCAGCAACTCCATGATCTTCTCACGTGAAATTTCCGGGAAATCGGGCATTTTACCGAGAATCCATTTGTACGACCACAATAACGTTTCTTCATCATACAGCTCTGGCTGCTGATCAAACTTGCCTAATTGCCAGGAAAAAGCGATCAAAGCTTTCATCGGATACCCGCAGAAGGTGGCAACATCCACAATCTCTGAGCGTGCTTCGTACGCCTCCTCAACCATCCCATTGACATCAGCCACCCGCGCTGCTTCCTCCAAAAAACCGAGCTTTGCGGAACCATTTGGCAGCTGATAGGCCTCTTCCATCAAATCTTCAAAATCCATCTCTGTCTTCATCAGGCATCTCCCTCATGATTCGTATTTGCGCGTAAACCCCAATCAATAAACCGAACAATTCCCTGGTTCAACACTTCGAGTTCCTGCTTGTTCATGGCGTAATGTCCCATCATTAGTGCGTTAACATATAACATTTCAATAGCAATCGGTGTCATCTGATTATCCGGAGAAGTCAACACCCGTTTAATGATGGGATTGTTCACATTCAGATACAACGTCGAGTACCCTGCCGAATTAATCCCTGACGACAACGAACCGAGAACAGAGGAAAATAAGTCTGTGCTCTCTTCGCTGGCTTTTTCCAGTGCACGTAGCGTGGATGATTCCTGAGAAAGGGTAAACAACACTGGCAAGTCAGCGGGCTTGAATCCTTTCACTTCTGCACGGCAGCGGAAACGTTGTAAGGCCGAATCTGCCAGACGTAGCGCATCATAGTACTGGTTACGTTCAGCCGGTGCAACATCCGTGAATGTCATCGATACTTCATCTGGCTCAATTCGCTCAGTTTCTACATTATTCATTATGACAGGCAGCATCCCCATCAGTTCTTTGTCGTAAATGTAACCTGCGTTGACGACCAGCATCGACTGTGCTGAAGCCACATGGTGAATCTGACGGTATTCATCAATGGATCCAGTGTAGTACAGTGTCTCTCCTTCATCAATTAGCTCACCCAGCTCCCGATGTCCTCTCGTAGTCTCGAAGGGCAACCAGCGGTGAATCATCGCGTAGAACTCCTGGTCTTGTACAGCCAGTGCCTTCATCGAAAGGGCATGCAGACGAATCAGCTTCTGCAGTCGTTCGGTCTGCTGCTCAGCCATCTCCGCCAATCCCATCCGCAGGGCGTCTCCAAGCTCGGAGCGCACTTCTTCCAGCTTTTCATTTTCATAAAAATGCTCTCTTGAAGCTGTCGGCTGCAATTCATCGGTCCAGATCAGACATTTCACAAAAAACGCCCACTCCGGCAAAATGTTCTCGGCTTTCTCCGAAATCAGCATACGCTTCAGGTACACCCGATGAGAACGCTTGGCATTCAGATTCACCGCATGTGGCAGTACGTACGCAATACCTCCCGTGCGCCCCGAAGCCGTTGTAAGCGGGATGAAATCCTGGAACTTCTCCCCAAGCAGACGTTCACCAAAAGCAAGCACTTCCGTACGACAGGAACGAGCAAGCTCTGGACGTGTTAACCAGATCGGAGAATCCTGATTGACGACAGATTGAACCCCGTCATGAATCAGCGTGACCGGATAAGGCAATAACGCACCATAATAAAATAAAGCTTCTTTCACATACTCCGCTTCAAAGTAGTAAGCCGCTTCCGGCGTACAACGCAGATATACTTTCGTTCCGGGAGACAATTGCGTGTCCAGCTGTCTAATCGTATATGTACCATCCGGCTTACCTCTCCATTCCATGGAAGGCCCGCCCTTAACCGATTGAGTCAGCATGACAATCTCATGACTCACCATGAAACAGCTCAATAGACCAATCCCGAAACGCCCAATAAATGATGTCTCGCCATCGAGCAGTTCCTGTTGACCACGCTTTGAGGATTGTCCAATCATAGCCAAAAACTCATGGATGTCCGCTTCAGTCAAGCCAACTCCGTTATCCTCCACCATCATCGTCAATTGATCTCCGGTTCCTGTCAGCTCGATTCGTGCTTCTCCCTGATATCCCGGCTCCACTTCCTTGCGTGCCGTGATCGCATCTGTCGCATTCTGCATAAGTTCGCGCAGGAAAACTTTCGGACTGCTGTATAGATGATTCGATAAAATCTGGATCATTCCGCTCAGGTTCACCTGAAAGCGATATTCGTTTGGTGCACTCATGAATCACTTCACCTTTCCTCTGGGTCTAAGCACAATCGTCAGGAAGCATTACTGCATTCAAACTGGATATACGGATGTGTTAGACGAATTCATTATGTATATATCGGCCTATACTCTATTACTCCATTTTCCATAACATTGAAACGGCCACAATACCCTTCTTTTTAAGGATACCTTGTACAGCTTGCCAAAAAAACAAACCTTAGACCCGATTTGTTGAAATTTCCCGGGGAATTATGCACTATGCTCTCGGGACTATTGAAGCAATGATATATTTCTTTAGTCTTACATTGAACGATCTGACACAGCTGCACGTATAATCATCAAACTTAGAAAACGGACGGTGATTCTACATGATTAAAGTACGGGATATAAACAAACATTTCGGGGAGCAGCAAGCACTGCAGGATGTCAGCTTTACAATTCAACAAGGCAGCATAACCGGACTCATTGGCCCAAACGGCTCGGGTAAAACGACCCTCATTCGTATCATGAACGGAGTTCTGGGCTCAAACAGCGGGCAGGTTACCATCCAAGGGATGGATACGTCACGCGAAACCGAAAAGGTACTGGCGATCTGCGGTACACTGACCGAACAAAGCGGATTGTACGAAAATATGAGTGGGCGAGATAATTTGCTTTTTTTCGCGGATGCCTTTGGCCTAAAGCAAGCAAATAAGCGGATTGAAGAGTTGGTGGAGCTTCTTGAGATTCAGGATTACCAGCATCGCAAAGTCGGCACCTACAGCACAGGGATGAAAAAACGTCTGGGTCTTGCCCGGGTGCTGCTGCACCGTCCTTCGATTCTATTTCTCGATGAGCCGACCAATGGTCTTGATCCTGACGGAATCCAGATGGTGCTTCGCATTATTCGTCAGTTAAATACGGAGCAGAACTTGACGATCCTCGTCTCCTCACACGTGCTTACTCAGCTTTCCGCCGTTTGTGATCACTATATTTTTATGGAAAAGGGTCGTGTTGTTGAGAAGGGGACTGAACAGGAGATTATTCAACGTTATCAATCTGCACCTCGGCTAGAGGTCGAAGCACATATGCCAACTGGCTGGGAGACAGGAACTTATTCGCCAGAGACGGTTACAACGCATACAGCAACGTTTCAACTCTCTTCTCGTGAGCATATTCCGTTGCTGCTTCGGCAGCTAACCGAGCGTGGTCAGGTTTACCAGGCACGAATTGAAGGCAATGATCTGGAAAGCATCTATTTTGCAATAAGGAAGGCGAACGTACATGAATAACTCTCAAGCGATACGTGCACTCATTCGAAAAGATATTCGTTCTGTCACATCCAGCGTGCAGCTATGGCTGCCCATGCTGATTGTACCATTAATCATTGGAATCATTGTTCCATCCGCTCTGATATGGGTAGCCTCACGAATCGATCTGCATTCAATAAGTAACTTAAATCTAATCATGGAAACAGTAGATAAGCTCATCCAAAGCGGGCAGATGCCCTCTATTGCTGCCATGACCACGGACAACCAACGTATTGTTTATTTTCTTGGATTGTACATGTTTGCTCCCTTGTTTCTCATCATCCCGGTGATGGCTTCGAGTATCCTCACCGCCAACAGTTTCGCTGGCGAGAAGGAACGTAAGACACTGGAGGGATTGTTGTTTACACCCATGAGCATGAGTACACTCTTCAAAGGCAAGGTACTGGCTGCTCTCATCCCTTCACTGTTGTTATCCTGGGTAACATTCATGATCTATGGCCTCATTGCCAACATCTTGATGTACCCGATATTCGGCACACTGATGTTCCCGAATTGGAACTGGATCATTCTGATTGTCTGGGTTGTTCCAACGTGCAGTTTAGCTGTTATCTTGCTCAATGTGCTGATCTCGGCTAAAGTACGGGGATTTCAGGAAGCCTACCAGCTTGGCGGACTTGTTGTCCTGCCTCTGGTTGCCCTGATTGCTGGTCAGGCCACCGGCATGTTAATGATCGGGCCATGGATGCTGTTGGGTACTGGTGCAGTGCTATTGCTCATGAGCTTTATTTTACTTCGCCTCGTAACAGTCTGGAATCGGCGTCAACAGCTCGCTGAAAGCCAAATTTGAGTCAATGTCATCGGCTTATACGGTCTGTGTATGAAGGAGTCAATAGATACACTTTCGCTTCGTTGTGCAGATTGAGAAATAAACAATCGCGCGTTATGATATGGAGACATGTACTTTGGGATGATTAGAGAGAGGAATGGAACAAACAGCATGGAATACAACCTGCTTCAAAAACTAAAATATGCTTCACCATTAACAGCACAGGAGAAGCATATTGTGGACTATATCCTGAGCAACCCCGAAGTTGTATTCGATTCTACAGCCCATGAACTGGCTCAGCATACCTACACAAGCTCGTCTACCATTGTCCGCCTATGCAAAAAGCTGGGTACCAAAGGGTACCCAGACTTTCAGTTAAAGCTTGCGCTTGAATACCAACACCCGTCTTCTGCATTACAGACGCTGGATCATGCACCTACAGAACAAGGCAATGTGCTGGAAGCCATGGACTCGGTTCCTTACCTGTATCAACAGGCGCTGAATGATACCCGTCGAATGTTAAACGCTCCTGTTTTGTTACGAATCGCGAAGTGGGTCAAAGAATCCGGGCGTATTGATATCTACGGAAGTGATATGAATTATTATCTGGCTCAACAGGCCTGTGCCAAGTGGAATGAACTCGGCATATCTGCAATTGCCCACAATAGTCCCAATATGCATTATTTGAACACAATGAATTCCACCAGCCTGACCCTGTCATTTGTTATCTCGCACACAGGTGAGAATCAAGCCATGATTGAAGCTGCCAGAGTACTGTGCAATAAACAGATGAACGTCATAGCGGTCACAGGCAACAACCGTTCAACCCTGTCCAAACATTGTGTTGAAACGCTCTTGGCTTATGGATACAATGATCAATTAAGGCTATCCAAAATGACTTCGATGGTCTCGGTACTTTATCTGTTCGATATGTTATATATGGCGAGCATCAGCGACAACTACTGAGATTAACCATTATCCGCTGCAAACGTAATTCCCGCATCCTTGCGTGCCTCCGCAAGTACGTTCATTACAGAACGGCTGTGTTCCAGAAGTTCATAACAACGCTTGTAATCACCAGCCGCATAGATGTCTCTGAACGCTTCCCACTCATAATAGAGCCAATTGGATTTGGTCTGGGCATTATACACCTCAGCAGGCTCTTTCCCGATCTGAATCTGGATCTCCCGGCAACCGTTCGCTCCCCCTACAACTTGAAGATAACCTTTCTCACCCTGAATGAGCACAAAGTTCATGCCGCTCGTGTCTTTTGCCCCCACACATTCTGCAATCAACTCCGGGTACTTGAGAACTACAACTCCTGACGTATCAATCCCGTTTGCATGCTGATTCGCCGTATATGTTACGGTATTCGGATTGCCAAACAAATTCATGACCAGATGCAAATTGTAAATATTGATATCCATCAGTGCCCCACCAGAGAATTGGGGATTAAACACGTTTGGTGTCTGTCCGGCGAGAAGATCATTGTATTTACGCGAGTATTGACTGTAGTTACACTGAATCAGTTTAATCGCACCAAGCTTCGGAAGTTGCTCCTCGACGATTTTAATATTTGGCAAATGAATGTTAGAGATCGCTTCAAACAGCAACAGGTTCTTTTCTTTCGCAAGTGTGATCAACGTTTCCGCTTCCTGTAGCGTGGAAGTGAACGGTTTTTCACACACAACGTGTTTACCATGTTGAAGTGCCTGATAGGCCTGCTCGTAATGCATGCTATTCGGTGAAGCAATATAAATAAGGTCTACATTTGGATCTGAAAATAAGGATTCCAGGTCTGTATAGATTGTACTTATCCCATATTGATCTGCAAGCTCTTGCGCTGTCTCTCTCTTGCGGGAGTACATCGCAGTGACGATGACATCATCCAGTTCATTGATCGCGGATAAAATGGCATCTACGATGGAACCTGTACCTATGGTTGCTATGTTCATCATATCGTTTCGCTCCTGTCGTTTCTGGTCTGTCATAATTGGAGATTGGGATTGAGATTGATGTTATCACGAGAATGGCAGCATAAAGAATACCTTGGAGCCAGATTGGTCGCCTCATGCAAAAATTGATTTTAATCTCTCACATTCATGAAATTGAATTTCATTTAGTGAAGTATCCATTGCAACGCTCTTACACTCCTACACTATAATTCTCTAATTCTGACTTTTATCACCTAAACATTCTTCCATGGTTTACCGATATACATTACGAAAATACATACATAATCGACGAAGGGTGACGATGAACGAATGAAAATATGGCCTATTTATTTACAGCGTACCCTCTGCGCACTACTGCTTCTGACCTTTATAGTGACAGGAGCATTAAGCGGGGGAACGCATGCACAAGCAGCTTCACTGAGTCAATCGACAGTCTATTACGAATCTGATGGCGTGCTTTACAAAGTATCCGGGGATGGAAGTAATCCCGCAGAGGTATTGATTGATTTTGAAGGCGTAGATTTGACTGCAGCGGGATCTTATCTCTATTACACCCCGCCTGCAACTTCCACAACATTGCTTCGGATTCCAAATGACGGTTCCAGCGATGCACCCGAAACATTCGCTTCCGATGTCATCAATTACTATGCGGATAATGGATTTATCTACTACATAGACTCCAAGGGAAGCATCTATCGTGCCAATGGCGATCAGGGTATCTCATCTGTCACCAAAATCGCAGACAAGGTGAACACGGACTATCCGCTTCTGATTGTGAAGAAAGGACGTGTCTACTATAATGCCTTGATTGGCGGTAATACGTGGGTCGCTTCCAAAGCATCAAACGGTAAAGGAAATGTACAGAACCTGGCCCAAGGTGCTGTAGAGAGTCGTTATTTTGTGAACTCTGCCAAAAATGAATTACAACTCATGGTCAACACCAATCCTGACGAGAAATATTACTCCACGAAAGCTATTGTGCTGTACAAGGTCAACTACAACACAGGTAAAGGTACGGCCGTGAATGCAAAGGCCAAGCTGGATGTAAACGCCGTTTATTCCGGTGGCTGGAGCAACAATCTATATGTGTACAATAGCGGTATTAAGCTCGACAGTAATAAGGATTACAACTATAACCTAGGCAAAGCTTACGCACTAACAACATCGGGTAAAACATTTCAGTTTCACTCCAAAAGTGTGCGTGAAATCAGTGCGGTGGGAACAGACAAGGTTGTGATCATTGATGCGGATCAAAAAGCGTACGCCAAAACGGTTACTGCGAGCAAGGTGAGCAAAACGTCTAATCTCAACTTGAGTAACGTAACCTACGTTACGAATCAATGGATGAATGATAAACCGGAGGTTACCTACATTTCCGGCAAAAATGGTCTCTATGCAGTCAATTCATCTCTGAAAGTTAGCAAAATAGCTGGAGACGAATGGGACACATTCCACTTGCGTGATGATGTTCCAGGGATCTTCTACATCCATGCGAAAGATGAATTCCGTTTATACCATTCAGCAGCAAACGGAACAGGACAACAAGCAGTAAGTGACATTTTCCTGGACAACATTCTTTTGGTTACAACGAATTAAGTTCATCAGATTCGTTCGATTTCAAGCTAGATTAAGGGTGACACTACAGCTTTGGTGCTGGGTGTCATCTTTTTTATGCTTCCATTTGACATATACATCTTGCTTTTTTCTTTTCACGTTTTCATTTTTGTCGAAACTATTTTTCAAAAACGCCTTCCATTTGAGAATGATAATTGTTATCATTAAGAAAATAAGACAAAAGGATGGTCCGTATGAATGAATCGTTTCCCGTTTTAACTGAAACCTCTTCTTTACCGCTGCTCTCTTCAATGTGCCGAGTACGTCGCGGGAAAAATTTCCGTATACAAGGCATGACGGTAAGTCGGCCCATACTTTGTCTTATTTTGCAAGGCAACGGTTTGCTGGCTCTGGACGACATCGTGCACGAAGCACAAGCTGGAGATCTGTTTATGATCAAACCCGGCATGATCATCGACGCATTGGCTCACTCAGAGATCACTGAATTTCTCATGCTAAGCATGGAACAAGTACGTGTGCAACGCGTAAGAGGACAATGGAAAATGACCGCTTCCTCCTCCCTTCCTTTCGACTGGCAGGCGGGCAAAATGCGAATCAGGAATAAACAACAGGCAGCAGAACGAATGGCCAAGCTGTATGTTTCCTATCGAGGCGAGCAGTCAGATCATTTTGTCAGCATACATAGCCAGTTACATGAGTTACTGCAATTCTTGTCGGAGCATCGACTGGAAGAAAACTTTGAAAAAGTAGATCCCGCATTGGAGCGCAGCATCTCGTATATGCGCCGTTTCATGAGTGAGGGCATCAGCATGGATGAACTGGCCAAAATCGCTGGACTGACACCGAGTTCTTATTCTCGCAGCTTCAAAAAAGCAAAAGGCATGTCCCCTACGGATTATCTAAACCGTTTGCGGATTGAAGAAGCCAAAAAACAACTGTCTGAAGAGAACTGTGTCCTCAAAGAAGTTGCCGAATCCGTAGGTTATGGCAATGAATATTATTTTAGTCGTAAATTCAAGCAGATGCTTGGGATCGCACCAAGTATATATATGAAGAAATACCGGTTAAGTGTAGCCACAGTATCCAACATCGGCTTTGATGAGCATCTACGTTCCTTGGGACTGCAGCCCGTCGAATCACTGGATTTAGGCCATAATTCGAAGAAAGATGCAACAGAGCAAGAACGTAACCTAACAAACCAACTTGATCAACTTCGCCAGGCGAAACCGGATCTGATTATTGCTGACGGTTTTTGCCAGTCGTACTATGATCAACTGAAAAATATTGCACCCACCGTCATTGTTCACGTGACCCAGGACTGGAGAGAAACCCATATGCGA
This sequence comes from Paenibacillus amylolyticus, assembly GCF_051136285.1. Classification (GTDB taxonomy): domain Bacteria; phylum Bacillota; class Bacilli; order Paenibacillales; family Paenibacillaceae; genus Paenibacillus; species Paenibacillus amylolyticus_F. The sequence continues at coordinate 2,225,782 of NZ_CP194938.1, forward strand.
TTGGCAGAGCTTACCGGGCGTGAGAAACAAGCGCAACTGCATCTCAAGGACCTTGCATTTCGCCGCCTGGAGGCCGCCCCGTTCCCTGCATCTGCAGCCCAGCGAGCTCGGAAGCCTGTCACTTGGACAGATCAAACTAATATTCAGCGTGCCGAATCACAAACTAGCGGTTCCAAACTCCGGATTCCTGCACAACGTTTGCAAAAGTCCGATCCATTGGAGCAGATTGCAGCTCACTCTTCTGTAGATATGGAGCTTGCAAGTTTAAGCGTAATCGGTCAATAAAATGAAAAAGGACCCTTCCTGACGGAATGGGTCCTTTGTTTCGATACTATAACTGCTCTTTCATTTCTTCTTTGATCTCTTCTTTTGGAACAAGCTTATAGATCTCTTCATTTTCCATCGTATCAATAAGCCTGTCGAGCCATCGGTAGTATGCTTCCGCTTGCAATACTTTACGCATGTCCTCATGTAGTACTCGCAGAAGCTCAGCATCAGCCTGTTCGTCAAGCTGGTTGATCAACCGGTTCATCTCGTCAACGGATTTGCGAAGAATCTGAAGGTTACTCTCCACTGCTTTTCTCCATTTAATAGCAAAATAATCCGTAAACGTCTGATGCCAGTCATACTCCACTTCATATAGATCTTTTCTGGAGCCCTTGCTCCACACCTTATTTACCATTTTCAGATCCAGCAGAGTTCGCACTCCGGTGCTCATGCTTGTTTTGCTCATTTCCATTTCCCGGCCCATATCATCAAGGGTCATCGGTTTTTCAGCAAAAAATAGCAATCCATATAAATGTCCCGTGGACAACGTTACGCCGTATAGATCCATATTCCGTCCAATGGCTTCGATAACGCGTTTACGGATCTTCAGCACGGCAGCCTGCTGATCCTCTTGCAAATGGTCCAAGCTCATGCTTGCAACCTCCATTCTGAACATTCCAGTCTTGGCAAAAAAATATCAGCATGTTCAAGCTCTGCTTACATGGGAAAGCATGCAGCTGGATATTCTATAAACTAGAAACACCTCACACCCAATGGATTATATTGGGAACTTTACCATGCTTGAATTTGCCTACGATGATCTTTTAACCAAAAAAACAAGCTTTAATTCAGCTTATTTTCTATTGTAGGAAAAGCAATAATAAATGTAAAGATGCCTGATTAGCCAAAAAAAGGCGATAGACAGAGCATATAGAAGTAAAACTTTGTACAGTTTTTACTGTATAAACATTATGTACTGTTTATTCGGTTGCTATACTGGTTAACTATTGTTAGAATACAAACCGTTACCCAGAAAGACGGGAAGCGAAGCAAGAACTACCGGATTTCGTGGCTGGGCGCACAAGTGTATGGGCTTGTGGCTGCTGAAAGCCGTTCGAAGTGCACAACACATCAGAAGGGGTGAAAACATGACCATACTTGAAGTGAAAAACGTAAGCAAGCTGTTTGGCCCCCAAACCGAGCAAGGTCTTGAATTACTGGAGCAAGGTTGGGGCAAGGAAAAGTTGGCCAAAGAAAAACAAATAACGGTTGGTGTCAATCGGGTCAACATGGAAATTAAAGAAGGTGAAATCTTCGTTATTATGGGCCTGTCCGGTAGTGGTAAGTCCACACTGGTTCGGATGTTCAATCGTCTGATTGAACCAACATCCGGGGAAATTCTGGTTCATGGCAAAGATTTGAGAAAAATGAACAAAGAACAACTACGAGAAGTACGCCGGAAAACAATCAGCATGGTATTCCAGAAATTTGCTTTGTTTCCGCACCGGACTGTTCTTGATAATGTGGAATATGGATTGGAAATTCAAAAGGTAGATAAGGAAGTTCGCCGTGAGAAAGCCAAGACCTCACTCGAACTCGTTGGTCTCAAAGGCTGGGAAGACAAAATGCCGGATGAGCTCAGCGGCGGTATGCAACAACGTGTCGGACTTGCCCGAGCACTTGCGAATGACCCGGAAATACTGTTGATGGACGAAGCCTTCAGTGCACTTGATCCATTGATTCGTCGGGATATGCAAGATGAGTTGATTGAGCTTCAGGATAAGATGAAAAAGACCATTATTTTCATTACCCATGACTTGGACGAAGCGCTGCGTATCGGCGATCGGATTGCTCTTATGAAAGACGGCGCCGTTGTGCAGATCGGTACACCGGAGGAAATTATGATTCAACCGGCCAACTCATACGTGGCCCGCTTCGTCGAAGATGTGGACTTGTCCAAGGTCCTCACAGCATCACACGTTATGCGCCGTCCTGAAACAATCACAACCGATCGTGGTCCTCGTGTTGCTCTCGAGTTAATGCGTGAGCGAGGCATATCAAACCTGTTTGTCATCGACCGCTCCAAAAAACTGCTGGGTGTCATTACAGCAGAAGACGCAACCCGTGCAATGCGCGAAAATAAAGTATTAAACGACATTCTGATTACAGATGGTCCGACAGTGTCGCCCGAGACCCTGATTCATGAATTGTTCGAGATTGTAAGTTCAGCCCATGTGCCTCTCGCCGTTGTAAGCGAAACTGGCCGTCTGCAAGGTGTTATCGTTCGCGGTGCCCTGCTCGGTGCACTAAGCGGTGAAGTTGCAGAAAAGGAGGAAGCTCTGAATGATACCCAAAATACCACTAGCATCGTGGATTGAATCCATCGTTGACTGGATGAGCTCCTCGCTCTCCGGATTGTTTAAAGTGATCTCTGTCGTTATTCAGGAAGTGGTTGGATTTTTCTCGGGGCTGTTTATGTTGCCTCATCCGCTCCTGTTCATTGCCATATTAGGTGTACTGGCCTTTCTGCTAGGCAGGTTGCCACTAACCTTGTTTACAGTTATCGGATTCTTGCTCGTGGATAACCTGGGCTACTGGTCCCAATCCATGGACACGCTCGGTCTTGTTATTACGTCAGGATTGATCTCGATACTGCTCGGTGTGCCTGTCGGTATCTGGCTGGCTTACAGCAAAACAGCTGCGCGAATTATCACACCGCTGCTGGACTTCATGCAGACGATGCCTGCATTCGTTTATCTGCTGCCAGCCGTTACATTCTTCAGTCTAGGTGTGGTTCCGGGCGTTATTGCATCGGTAATCTTTGCCATTCCACCTACCATTCGTCTGACTCACCTGGGAATTAAACAGGTTTCAAGCGAACTGGTGGAGGCAGCGGATGCGTTTGGATCAACTTCTGCTCAGAAGTTGTTCAAGGTACAGCTTCCACTCGCCTTACCTACCGTGATGTCAGGTATTAACCAGACAATCATGTTGTCCCTTTCCATGGTTGTTATTGCATCCATGATCGGTGCACAAGGTATTGGTGCAGAAGTATATCGTGCTGTAACTCAGCTACAGATCGGTAAAGGATTTGAAGCTGGTCTTGCCGTCGTTGTACTCGCGATCGTACTTGACCGTTTTACACAAAACCTGTTTATGCCTGGACGCAAAAGAACTTCACGTCTCTCCACCAAACAAAAGGCATGGATCACTGCGGCAGCAACACTCGTTGTACTAGTCGCCGGATTCTCACAATACTTCACAGGCAACACTACATCTGCTGGTGGAAACAACGGTACCGCTAATGCTATAGGCAAAGAAGTGAACTATCAGATTATTGGTATCGATCCCGGTGCCGGTATTATGAAGTCCGCAGCCAAAGCAATTGAAGATTACAAGTTGTCTGACTGGAATCTGATTGAAGGCTCGGGTGCTGCAATGACTGCCACACTCGACAAAGCTATAAAAAACAAACAACCTATTATCATAACTGGCTGGACACCTCACTGGATGTTCAACAAGTACGAGCTTAAATATTTGGAAGATCCAAAAAAATCGTTTGGTGATGCCGAAGAGATCCATACCATTGCTCGCAAAGGTCTGAAAGAAGATCACCCGGTTGCTTACGAATTCCTGAAGCGCTTTAAATGGACTTCCGATGAGATGGGTGAGATGATGATTGCCATTCAGGGTGGTCAATCCCCTGAAGAAGCTGCTAAAGAATATGCTGAAAAACATGCAGATCAGATTGATGAATGGACGAAAGGTCTGACACCGGTGGGCGGTGATGCATTCAAACTAAGCTATGTCGCATGGGATTCTGAGATTGCCAGCACCAATTTGCTGAAATATGTCATGGAGAACAAGCTCGGATATAAAGTCAACGCACTTCAAGTTGAAGCCGGACCAATGTGGACTGGTGTCGCCTCAGGTGACGTAGATGCTTCTCCAGCGGCTTGGTTGCCATTGACACATGCAGACTACTGGGAACGTTATAAAGATCAGGTTGAGGACCTTGGAGCCAATATGACAGGAGTACGTACAGGTCTGGTGGTTCCTAAATACATGACAGACGTCAACTCGATTGAAGATTTGGAAACGGGTGCTTCAACTTCTACTTCATCCTCTGAGCCTGCGGCAAATGCCAACGTTGGAGATGAAGTCAACCATCGGATTATCGGTATTGATCCAGGTGCCGGTATTATGAAATCCACCGCCAGTGCCATTGAAAAGTATGGCCTGACCAACTGGAATTTGGTAGAAGGGTCCGGCGCAGCCATGACGGCTACGCTGGACAAAGCGTACAAGAATAAAGAACCCATTATCATTACAGGCTGGACTCCTCACTGGATGTTTAACCAATATGATCTGAAGTATTTGGAAGATCCTGATAAAGTCTATGGAGATGCCGAAGAAATTCATACCATCGCTCGTAAAGGTCTGAAAGAAGATCACCCGGTCGCTTATGAATTCCTGAAGCGCTTCAAGTGGAATTCCGATGAAATGGGGGAGATGATGATTGCCATTCAAGACGGTACATCCCCTGAACAGGCTGCCAAAGACTATGCTGAGAAACACAAAGATCAGATTGATGAATGGACAAAAGGCTTGACACCCGTGAACGGCGATACGTTTCGTCTCGGTTATGTCGCTTGGGATTCCGAAATTGCCAGCACCAATCTGCTCAAATATGTAATGGAAAACAAGCTCGGATATAAAGTGAATGCATTGCAAGTTGAAGCCGGACCAATGTGGACTGGCGTTGCTTCAGGCGATGTCGATGCTTCGCCAGCTGCATGGTTACCTCTGACACATGCGGATTATTGGACGAAATACAAGGATCAGATTGATGACCTTGGTGCCAATATGACAGGTGTAAAAACTGGACTTGTCGTGCCTGCTTATATGGATGTCAAATCCATTGCAGACTTAAAGGATAAATAAATCGTTTCCTATTCAACCATTCTTTGATGCAGTAAAGTTTATTTTGTCCTTATAAAGTTCTTGTTGTACTATAAACCACCTGTCTCGTACATTCGAGACAGGTGGTTTTCGTTTAACTAAAGAAGAGACGAAGATGGCTTTGTGCCTTCTTCGTCTCTTCTCATATCATTTTAATGATGAAAGGTTTAGCTGCAATCCTTTAGGTGTTAATCACTTGATTATTTCCCTGTGCCAAGAAATCCTTCTTTGAAAATATTCAATACATAGTCCAAAGTGATCGGGTCACTGTACGTCACGGCTTTTGTGTCCAGCTCAATAATATGTTTGTTCTGGACTGCCGGAATTTTCCCCCAGATCCCCGACTTCATAATTTCATTATCGCGGGTCATGTCTCTGCTAACTACAACAAAGTCACCCATATATTCCGGAAGAACTTCAAGTGACAAGGAATGATAACCTTCTTTTAATGTATCATTCTTCACTTTTTCCGGCATATTCAGCTTCATCGCTTGATACAGTGCTTCTGTTCCACGTGCCCAGTGATCCCCCATCGCAAAAACTTCTTTATCAGCAATTTCAATCGTGGATACTGTTACATTATCCCCATACTTGGCCTTGATTTCGTTGCCGATCTCCCCTGCTCTTTTCGTGAAATCATCAACCCAGGCTTGCGCTTCGGACTCTTTGTTTAACACCTTACCGATCTCCAGCTGTTGTTGTAGATAGTCGAGTTTTCCCCAAGTGTATACAATGGTTGGAGCGATCTTGGACAACTGCTCAAGATTTTTCATATGAGAACCTGCAATGATCAAGTCCGGATTCAAAGCTGAAACACTTTCTGGATCTTCCTCACTTACGATCGCAACATCTTTCAATTTATCCTTGAACAGTGGATTTTCTGCTGTCCATTTATCTACGCCCACTGGGGTCACATCCATAGAAAGTACGTTGGGACCATTCGTGAGAGCAACAATGCGCTGCGGTTTGGCCGGAATCTCAATTGGCCCTGTTTCGGATTGATACGTGATTGTATCGGACGTATTGGCAGCTTTACTGCTTGTCTCTTCTGTTGTAGCTGCCCCTTGTTTTCCATTGTCTGACGTACTGTTTGAAGCACCGTTACCACATGCACTGGCAATGATCGTAAACATCATCAGCACGATGAACGGCAGAATCCATTTCTTTTTCATCTGTATATTCTCTCCTAATCGTTAATGATAATCATTATCAATTTATTGAACGTGTTGATTATATGATATGAGTCGATAGCATGTCAATCTTTTCTGGCTTATAAAAACAAGATAAAATGGAGTACAAACAAACCGCAAGAACTCTCCCATTTGGAAGAATTCTGCGGTTAGATGTAAATCACGTTCCACGATGCATATTCACATTGAGGCATTAACGATTCAGATGAAAAGGAACCGTCGTCACAATCACATCTTTATAATTAATCAGATAAGCCCGAATCATGAAGCTGGTCTGGTTATGCAGTACATTTTGCCACCAGTGCTTCGTAATAAATTGCGGAATCAGAATGGTGATATGATCGGTTTCGGCTGTTTTCCATTCGACGGTATCAATGAATTTCTTCAGTGGCCCCATAATACTGCGGTACCTTGATTTGATGACAACCAGACGCACACCGGGGTTCCATTCTTCCCACTTCTGCTCCATCTTGCGAATGGCCTCATCATCAAAGCCGATATACAGTGCCACCACATGATCCGACATCGTCTGGGCATAACTGATCGTATTCATCACCACCCGGGTAATGCCTGCTACCGGAATAACGATCGTATTTCCTTTCTTGGCCGGTTTATCCACCTGAATATCGATACGCAGTTCGTCTGCGATGTTGCAATAATGGCTGCGAATGCGCATGAACACATAAACGACCAGGGGCAAGAAGATAAAGATAACCCATGTCTGCGTGAACTTGGTGAAAATAAAAATCAGTGTAATGGACAGCGTAGTCAGCATACCGATTGTATTGACTAGCAGTTTTGTCTGCCACCCTGACGGTTTGATTTTGATCCAGCGTATCATCATGCCGAGCTGCGACAGCGTAAATGGAATGAATACACCCACCGCATAAAGCGGAATCAGGTTGCCTGTATCTCCCTTGAATCCAACCACCAGAAGTGCCGACATGACGCTGAGAAAAATAATCCCGTTCGAGAAGCCCAGACGGTCTCCTCGCACCATAAACATATGTGGCATATATTTATCCTTCGCCATCATGAAGGACAAGAGTGGGAAGGCCGAGTATGCCGTATTTGCCGCGAGGAACAAAATCAGTGCCGTCACACCCTGGATGATAAAATACATCCATCCTCTGCCAAACGTAGCTTCGGCAATCTGGGAAATGACCGTTGCTTTGGGATCAGGTTGGATCCCGTATCCAAAGGCTAACAGCGTGATACCAATGAACATGGCGCCAAGGATACATCCCATCAAGAGCAACGTCCCGGCAGCATTTTTCTCCGCAGGTTGTTTGAAGTTCGGGATTGCGTTACTTACGGCCTCTACCCCGGTCAGAGCCGAGCACCCGGAGCTGAACGCTTTAAGCAGTAGGAAGATGCTGACATGCGACAAACTTGTTCCGAATTCGGGAGCCGCAGCATGCATACCACCTGCCAGAAATTTGATGCCACCCGAAATAATGAGAATGGCAATGGAAAAGATAAACAGATAAATAGGGATCGCCAGCACTGATGCTGACTCCGTAACCCCCCGCAAGTTCATAACGGTCAGAAACACAATCATAATAAGTGCAATAATGACACTATAGTCATGCAGTGCAGGAAAAGCAGAAGTGATCGCATCCGTACCTGCGGATGAACTTACCGCCACGGTCAGGATATAATCAACGAGCAAGGAACCTCCGGCAATCAGACTTGATGTGGTGCCCAGGTTATCCTTGGCTACGATATACGCGCCGCCCCCTGTAGGATATGCAAATATGGTCTGGCGATACGAAAAAATTAAAATGACGAGCAATCCCAGCACGGCGATAGAGATAGGAACCGAGTACCACAGCGCAGCAAATCCAGCCGCAACCAGCACAAGCAAAATCTGTTCCGTACCGTAGGCAACGGATGATAAAGCATCGGAGGACAGGATGGCGAGCGCCTTCCATTTTCCCAATTTTTCTGCATCCAATTCAGCCGATTTCATTGGCCTGCCGATTAAGATTCTCTTCATTTTGCCAAGCATGATCATAACTTCCTTCCATCTCTCATCTGTAAGCATATTTACTTTTCATCTGTAAAACATCGGTTCGTCTTATCTGTGAAGCATTGTTATTATGCAAAATCACAGAGCCATTGACAATACGTCATTTCACCCGAAAATCGCCAGCGCGTGATAATGCATTCTACGATTCAATATTTGATAACAAAGCCATTCTTATTCAGATTTTTGAACGTTTTTGAGCTAAAACGGCGATTGTTTGCCTGAAAAAAGAAAAAGACCTTCAGTTCAGAGAACCAAAAGCCATCGTTGACAATTTATTATGCCAGTTCCATATAACACTATTGTCATATATGAGTTATTTGCTATTCATTTTCAATTACACCGGGACGCGGGGTGACCCCGAATTGCAGTGCAAGTGCATGCAGCTGCTCATCTGTGATCCGCTGGCGGATATCATGGCCTGCAACAAGCATATATACATGTGCTGCCTTCTCGATGGTTTCAATCAAGCCAAACGCTTCATCCATGGTTGTGCCTGTTCCGAAAATACCATGCTGCGGCCAGATGACTGCGTGATATTCCTTCATTTTCTCCGCTGTTGCACGGCCGATCTCATTCGAGCCAGGCATCATCCAGGGAATAATCCCAACGCCATCAGGAAAGACCACAACACATTCGGTGCACATCTGCCAGAGTGTCTTCGTAAACTTGGCCTCATCCAGTTCATGGACGAAGGTCATCGCCAGTACATGTGTCGCATGGTTGTGCATGACAACCCGGTGATTCGGATCTTTTTTCAAACGTTCAATATGACTCATAAAATGGGTCGGTAGTTCACTTGTCGGGTTCGCTCCCCCATTCAGTCCCCATAATACCTCTAGCTCCTGCCCATCTGCCGATACACGCAACACACCTAGATTGCCTTCCGGGTCTGCCAGAACGTTTTTGAAATATTTACCCGATGCCGTAACGATAAAATACTGTCCCGCCAGTTCCTGCACGGAAAAGGCAGGTGTAATCGTGCGAATGACCCGATGAATATCGATGTACGGTGCAACCTCTTCCTCTTGTAACAGGTAGCTGACATTGCCACCATTGCGCTCGTCCCAACCATTCTTCCACATGTGCTGCGTAATCTCTGCCATCTCACGTACAAAAGGAATCTCAAACCCGACAGGTTGTGTTCTTTCGGTATGAAGGATCACGTTCATGTTTATCCTCTCCTATGTTCAAGTCAAAAAATCAGGCTGTCACGATCAAAGTAAGTTCCTTTTTTCACATTCATTATACCTTTGTTTGTATTTGTTAGTCAATGATATTCAGTCAAAATAACTTCTGTATTATTTTATTTGTTTTTGTTTATCTTCATTTAAACTTTCGAAAGCAATAAAAAAGTCTATAAATAAAATAAAAAGCAAAAAAATACCCCGCCGTCGCCCGGCAGGGTCAGTCACACATCTATTTAACACGAGAAGGGGTTTACAAGATTTATCTTATCCCTTTTACCTTAATAGAAGCTGAAAGTGAAATAAAAAAAGCATGAAAAGCACAGGTCCCTCCAACGTACTTTGTTGAACAATGAATACCTATTTCCACACTATTCCCGTAATACATCCCCGCTGGTGAAAAGATACATTAAAATTGCTCATCGAGCCGTATTATTTCGCTTCAACCTATAGAAGGGCTGCATATTACCTGTTGCTTCATCCCGCCGCTCGTCCATCTGCTCAAACCCCAACTTGATTAAAATATGATATGCCGCTTCATTATCAGGATGATGCTCTGCAACCAGAGTATCTACCTCTAACTTGTCAAAAGCATAACTCACAACGGCCAGCGCTGCTTCCTGCGCATATCCTTGTCCCCAGTGATCCCGGGTCAGCAGGAAACCAAGCTCATAGATCTTCTCCTCCGGATTATAAGGGCAGAGACCGCAGCAACCGATAAATACGTCTGAATTCTTTTGAAAAATCGCCCAGTACTGCACGCCCTCCTGTTTCTCACGCTCGATTTCCTGCGTTAACCTCGCCTCTACTTCCTCTTCACTCAGTACTTCGCTGCCACTAGTCCATTTGGTCACCTCATGATCACCCCAGAGGGCAAAAGCAAGTGCACGATCTCCTTCGTCCCATGTTGTAAATACAAGTCGATCCGTTTCCAATACGATTGTTCTTCTGTTATTCATCATATATTAACCTCCTGAAATCTTAGACTCCATCCCACTTGAGCGATCTATACTATTAAATTAATCGTGTACGGTTCAGGGTAAACTCTCGGGCCTCAACATTTTTATGTACTTTTCTCTCTAAACGGAATTTAAGCAAAAATAAAATAACCCCTGCCGACCCTGTCGGCAGAGGTTCATTCGTTCTACTATCATCCGATAGATTACGCCAAAGCAACTTCAATCGTACCGGAAGCATCACCTCCCTGGTTCGCCAGCAACGCGAAGACCAGAACCAGGCTTGCCGTAATGCTCAAGCTGCTGTTCGCTGGGATAACATAAGTGACAACAGGTGCATTCACACGAGTGATGACAAGAGATACCGGGGCTGGTCCGAAGTTGTTAACAGTAACACTAGCATTCGCACCACCAGACAGGTTTTCATAGAAGGATTTACCTACTCCTGCTGCAAGGCTGTAAAACTGTATTGGTAAAAGGATGGCCATCAGAATCACCTCCTTTTTGCTTTGATACGGTATTCTATGTTTGAAATCTAGTAAAGCCACGGTGAATTGACCGTGGTAGAACGTACATTTATAGCTGTCATGAAAGTTTGATAGATACCGTATCCCGCAATAAACCAAAAAAAGCCCCACCGGATGATCCGGCGGAGCTGCTCGTCCAAGAACAAACTATGCATATAGCATAAAAAAGTTCAATTCGTGGCCTTGCTGTTTGAGGTAATTATAGAGCTGTGAGCGATGGTGGAACACATGTGTGAGCGTTTCGATCTGCCATTGCACCTGCAGGTGTCCATGCTCTGCGTAGAAAGCTTTGGTAGAGCGGTTCAAAAAGTCCTCTTCGCTGAGACTTGTGATATATGCTTTGTACGCCTCGAAATTACTCCATAATGTCTTTTCCAGTTGCTCAATATCCTGGTTGCCGGATAGACTGTTCTCCACCAGACCTACCTCCGCTTCATCTTTCTCCTGCATAATGACAAGATCGGAAGCGGTAATCTGGATAAAATGATGCACCAGCTCCACGAGTGAACGCATATTGTCTTGTGGACGATACGCCCAATCCTCATCACGAATCAGACGAATTAACGAAGCACCTGTCCGCACGCCCGTCTCCAGCTCAGTTAATAGATGTTCTCGAATTTGCAATGTTCCATTCATTATTCATTACTCCTTTGTTTTGGGTCTATGATTCAAGTATAACGGAAGGTACTGCCGCATGATTGTACTTTTCGGACAACATCCGTTGATGCTCCTGAACAGCAATCAGTGGCGTGTCTCCATAAAACTTGCGGAATTGACGTATCAGATGCGCCTGATCATAAAAACCATAGGCCTGAGCCAGCGCTGCCCCGTCGGTAAATTCCCCCCTATGAATGCCTTGTAATACCTGATGGAAACGAACAATTTCGCTGAACCGCTTCGGACTGATGCCCACTTGTTCGGTCACTTTGCGATGTAGCTGACGTTCACTGACGGCTTCACTCAGGGCAAGGTCTTGTACACTCAACCGACCTTTTTCCTTAAAGATCCGGTAGAGTACATTGCGAAGCAGATCCTGATCAGCATGATGATGAGTCGGGCTGTGGCGTAGGGTCGTCTGAAGAAGATAATGTTCCATCACCTGCACACGCTCTGCAAAATTCGCCGTTTCCTCCATCTTCAACCGCAGCTCGTCCCATCGAACTGGCCAGCAGTCTTCCATGGGTACACGTCGGTCTGTAAACAAATCCAGTGACTGACCATGTACAAAAGGTGCTCCTCCGGGAAAAAAGCGAACCCCAAACGTGTAGGCTCCTGCCGGAGGCGCTGTCAACGATAACGGAAAAGCAAAAGGCTGCATATAATTGCCACAATAGCTATACGTATACCTTTCTTGCTCTGGACTATAATCGATCAGGATGTCGGTGCAACCATCTGGTAATACCCGGGCAGAAGCCGGAAATTTCAACTGTAAGTCATTTACTTTAATATCCATGTCCATTCCATCTATGCCATACCTGCCATCTTCCATATGTTCCCGCGTTCCTGACTCCCAATAACAGGCTACATAAGGTGTAAGCACAGGGGAAGGACTATTCTCTATATAGTATGTACGGGGGTCCATTCCATTCATCTGTACCGGACGATACAGTGCGTGCAGACGAGCGTCCATGCCCTTCCCTGCTTTCCCATCATTATTGTGAAAATAGAGCTTCATCTGATCGGTATCTCTCAGTATCTCTTGGTTCACATTATATTATTATGGTCATTCTCTTTTCTCATCATATCATGAGTATGATCACTCAGCTAAACATAAAAAAAGTGCCCTGCTCGGAGGACAATCCGAGCAGGGCCAGTCACACATCTATTTAACACGAGAAGGGGTTTACAAGAATAATATTAAGCTCCCAACCTTAAGAGAAACTGAAATTCAGATGAAGAACAGATCAAAAAAAACGAGCGAAGCACAGATGATAAATACGTAGACATATATGCTTTTGTTCAACCTAAACCATGCAGTTTCCGAAATCGTTCGGGACTCATGCCTGTATGTCGTTTGAACATCGTACAGAAATAACTCGCATTTTCATACCCTACCCTGTCAGCTACTTCATAGATTCGCAGTGCCCTCTCACTGAACATGAGCTGTTTGCTGCGATTGATTCGCTCCTGATTGACGTAAAATACAGGTCTGACATGTAAAGCTTTCTGAAACAACCGGCACAGATATTGAGGGGATACGACAGCAACGTCTGCCAGTTCCTTCAGCGACAACGGCTGATCCAGGTACTCGGCGATATATCGCAGCACGGGTTTCAGGCGTTCCATCTCATCATTATCGTTGTCTGAGACAATGAGCAGTGGCTTCAAATCAAGAAGCAGGGCATACAGATGTTTGGAGCTGTTCCGTTCATCGTCAGCATCCAGCGTATCTCCCGTACTTTCTCCCCTCACAAGCAATTGCTCCAAGGCGTGCAGCAGTTCAGGCTTTCTGAGCTTGTACACCCCTGAGCCTGTGATTCCAGCGTAGGCCAGCAACTGACTAGCCTCCCTCCCTTGAAAGGATACCCAAGCCAGTTCCCAAGGGTCTGTGATTGGCATGTATCGATGCGGAATATCTGGATAGGTGATAAAAACATCCCCCGGACCTACAATATATTCTTCCTCATCCGCTATGATCAGCCTGCCTTGCCCCTGAATAATCTGATGAATCTGGTAATCGGGGAAACCTTCCGGGCGTTCGGTTTCGAATTGGTGTTCCCAGTAACCCACCGTGGTCATATAGATCGGCAGACGCGCGGCTTCATCTAGTTTGGCAAAAAAGATTCGTGTATTCATCCGGGATACCATGCTCTCCTCCTTTAGTTTCATATTGTGATATATATGGGCAATATCCTTTATTCTCTAAGTACCTAATCAATTCTATACTGTGAATATATTATAACATGATCAAAGGAGCTGCTGTTATGAGAAAGAAACTCGTGCACACCCCTCCGGCTAACGGATATCCGGAATGGAATAACAACCCGGAGACATTTCAAGTCAATCGTCTACCTGCCCATGCCAACATGGTAGCGTTCCCAACGATAGAAGAAGCCCTGTCGAATGAATTCACCTCTTCCCCTTGGTACCAGACTTTAAATGGTTCATGGAAGTTCAGTTTTGCCGAAACGCCAGAACAGCGTATTACCTCTTTTTACGAAGCTGGCTATGACGCAAGCAATTGGGATGACATTCCTGTTCCTTCCAACTGGCAGCTTCAGGGCTATGATTACCCCCATTACACCAACATGACCTATCCATGGGTTGAGCGTGAGCCTGAGTTAAAACCACCTTTTGCACCAGCCACCTATAATCCGGTCGGCTCATATATTCGCACATTTACCGTTCCTGCGGACTGGAAAGATCGTCCGGTCCTGCTGCACTTTGAAGGTGTTGAATCTGCTTTCTATGTATGGGTGAATGGAGAGCTTGTTGGTTACAGTGAGGATACCTTCACGCCTGCAGAATTTGATATCACGGCATACCTGACGGAAGGCGAGAACAAACTGGCAGTCGAAGTTTACCGCTGGTGTGATGCAAGCTGGCTGGAGAATCAGGATTTCTGGCGTCTTAGCGGTATTTTCCGCGGAGTGTACCTGCACTCGCCTTCACCAGTTCAGATCGCTGATTTCTTCGTTCGTACAGAGCTGGATGAGGCCTTTCAGAATGCAGAGCTGCAACTGGATGTGAAGCTGTACCATCACAACGCCGGACAGCATGTGGACGGCTTAATAGTGCAAGCACAGCTCTACGATGCGGAGCAAAAGCTTGTTCTGGATCAGCCGATGGCGGCAGAGGTTACTTTTACCAATGAAGAAGAAGTGACGTTACATCTCTCCGCTCCGGTTGCGAACCCGCTCTTATGGAGTGCCGAAACGCCTAACCTGTATACACTGGTACTTTCCATTCAAAATGTGTCAGGCAAAACAGTGGAGGCTGTTCGCACCCGTGTCGGCTTCCGCAGATTTGAGATCAAGGATGGCTTGATGAAGATCAACGGTAAACGTATCGTGTTCAAAGGCGTCAATCGCCACGAATTCTCTCCCGATTCAGGACGGGCCATCGGACGTGAGGATATGATTCGTGATATCGAGCTGATGAAAGCCTATAACGTTAATGCCGTGCGTACATCGCACTATCCGAACCAGACCACCTGGTACGAGCTATGTGATGAATATGGACTGTATGTCATTGACGAGACAAATCTGGAGACACATGGCACATGGTACTATGGGCAAAAAGAAATGAACGACGACAACATCCCGGCGAGCAAGCCGGAATGGCGCGACAATGTTATTGATCGCTGTAATTCGATGTTCCAGCGGGATAAAAACCATGCGTCCATTATCATCTGGTCGCTCGGTAATGAATCATTTGGTGGCGATAACTTTATCGCTATGTATGATTATTTGAAACAAGCCGATCCAACAAGACTCGTTCATTATGAAGGTACCTATCACTACCGCCCTTCCGATTCGGCGAGCGATATTGAATCTACGATGTATATCAGCCCGAATGATATCGAGCAGTACGCACGCATGAAAGGTGATAAAAAGCCTTATATCATCTGTGAATACAGCCATGCGATGGGCAACTCCTGCGGCGGACTACACCTGTACTGGGAAATGTTTGATAAGTATGAGATTTTACAAGGGGCATTTATCTGGGACTGGGTGGATCAATCGATCCGCACCAAAACGGCCGACGGTGTAGAATATCTCTCCTACGGCGGAGATTTCGGCGAGTCACCACATGACGGCAACTTCTGCGGCAACGGACTTATTTTGGCAGATAAAACGGTTACACCTAAGCTCGAAGAAGTGAAAAAATGTTATCAAAACGTTCGCATGACGGCACTTAATCTGCAAACCGGGCTGATTCGCATCACGAATCATTTCCTGTTCACGGATCTGAACGAATATGCACTCGCTTGGACGTTGTCCCATAATGGTATCCCTGTGGAAAAAGGGCATCTGGACATTGCTGCACAACCTGGTGAATCCATTGAGGTTCATATCCCTTACACACCATCGTCTGACCTGTACACGGAAGCTGTTCTTACAGTCTCTCTGGAAACCAAGAAGGCAGCCAAGTGGGCAGATGTGGGACATGAGATTGGATGGGAGCAATTCGTCGTGTCTCCGCGCCTGCGTGCCATACAGCAACTGTCTGCAGGAGCAAATGGTTTGCTTCAAGTAGAGGAACTGCAAGATGGCGGATTGAAAGTGAAGGCGGGTGAAGTTACCGTAAGCTTTAGTTCAGTAACTGGTGCGCTTACCTCGTATCAGATCAACTCACAGGAGCAATTGCTGTCCCCTGCTCGTGCAAACTTCTGGCGTGCAATGACAGATAACGATCTGGGTAACGAACTGAATGAACGTGCTGCCTTCTGGCGGAATGCTCACGCGACGAACAAGCTGATTCGTTTTGAACATCATACAAATGAGCAAGGCTGTCATGTGACGACAGATTACACTTGGGATGTCAGCCCCGGAACTACGCTGTCCATCACGTATCACATCCAACCGAATGGCGAGCTTGAAATCAGTCAAACCCTCGTTCCAGGTGCTGGCCTGCCTGAGTTGCCTGAATTCGGCATGTTGTTTGAACTAAAAGACAGTCTGGATACGATCTCCTGGTACGGCAGAGGGCCGCATGACAACTATATTGACCGTCTGACCAGCGCACGCCTCGGCTATTACACCGGAGCAGTGCGTGACCAGTTCGTGCCTTACCTAAAACCGCAGGAGTGTGGTAACAAAACGGATGTACGTTTTGTGGAGATTACTTCGGCTGTAGGCGGAAATGCTGGAAAGGGCATTGATGGAGCTGACGGGAATTCTGCAAATGGCAGCAGGGGTCTTCATTTTGAAGCCAATGCGCCGTTTGAAATCAATGCACTGCCGTGGTCCCCTGAGGAACTGGAAGCTAACGACCATGTCTACAAATTGCCGGTAAGCTCGCATACCATCGCTCGGATCAACTACATGCAGATGGGTGTCGGCGGTGACGACAGCTGGAGTGCTCGTACACATCCGGAGTATACACTTCAAGCCAACCGTCCATATCACTTCACCTTTACGGTGAAGCCTGTATAGAGCAAGATCGTGTGAAGAAATGCTGTAAAGGCGAGGTAGTACCCCTCTAGCCCTACGGATGGCTTTCACTGTTAGATTGAGTGGCTACAAGATGATGTAAAGTGCAACGTTTACTGAGCATCAATTAACTTTACTGCTCCTCAATTAAATTTACTTCGGATCGGTTTACTTTAATTTCTTAGATTCCATCCTCGTAACAAACACAAAAAATCCCTGTTGGCATAATGCTGACAGGGATTTTTGCTATGTACACTGATCTTAGCTCCTTGCGACCTACAGTCTGTGGTCTGTGGTCTGTGGACTGCATGCAGTTTGTGCTTACTCTTTGCTGCCCGATACTCAGCAACTGGAGGGTATATGATACCTGCTGTCACAATCCATTTCCCTCCCTACTACTCTGTTTACTCTACGTTCAATTACATTAAGTGCTAACGATCCTGAGAAATCTTATTTGAGGCAAAAACACCTTTTCTAAATTCTAACGATCTCCAGTAACGCTATGTCCCCAAAAAACAGCATTTCAATCGGAAAATGAGCCAAATTGATCCAAATAGCGTCTCTGGTGATCGTTAGCGCAAATCTACTTAATAATAGAGAACCGTAGCCCTACCTTTACAAAAATTCAAAACTACTCAAACGTTACACTCTCACTTTTGTCATTCCAGCTAATGTTAAAGGTAACCGGGTCTTTAGTGTCTACCGGATTCAATGTACCAGACTCGGTAACCGGTGTCTGTTGTTCTGCGAGCGCCCGACCCTGCCGCTCAATGTTTGTTCCTTTAATATTATAGACATAATCTTTGACTGTGCTCTCATCTCCTATGTAAACAATTAATTTAACCAGTATTGGAAGTGGTGATAGAATAATTGAAACACCCTGCTATTTTATCTTGTGTAACGATCTATATCCTCCTGCGCCGAGTCGTGCATTCTTTTGTGATAATCTTCATGCTGGTGAACGTCATTTTTTAATTTAGCCAAGAATCCCCAGCCGGCAAAAAACATGAGCAGCACGGCAATCAACGCATAAGCAAAACTAAATAGATTCATATAGAAATTCACAAAGATTGCCGCCAGCGTCAAACCCAGAATCCATAGTACCCATTTTGTATTTTTTCTCATCTTTGTCCCTCCTTACTCGGTTGAAATTACTTACTCTGTCTTACTCTATGTACCCTCATACATACGCTCAAGAAGGATTCGAGGTTGCGTTAAAAAGAAAAGGGGCTGTCTCAAAAGCCTTTAAAACGAACATCGGTGAAGAGAATGAACACCGATACGTCCAAACGAGACCAAGCAGGGGTTCATCCTGCTTGGTCTCGTTTACGTTTTTCCGCCATTGTCGCTTTTTTGAGCAGATTATGGGCAAGGCAAAGCCACCCGACCTCCAAGCTTACTTTTTGCAAGCCGCGAAGCAGGAATCTTCGGAATCCCCGATTGTTTTTCATGTGTCCAAACACGCTTTCAGGCTCGATCATGCGCTGAACGGAAAGACGATATCCTTCCTCGCTGCGCAGGCGTTCTCGCATCTCATTTTTTTGCCGCAGGTAGGTCAGGCTTATAGCAATTTCCCGATCTCCTTGCGCCTTGGTGCATGTCGATTTCATGGGGCACTGGCTACAATCTTCGCTCAGGTAATGACGGGTGCGAATCGGGTAGCCGCTCTCCGTCACTGTCCGACGTTCCACGCGAAAATGTAATATCTGTCCAGCCGCACAGGTCCACGTATCTGACGTTTCGTTGTAACTCCAGTTGTCTACTTTATCCATAGCTCGCTGAAAAGCCCTTGTTTTTTCCTTGTGATATGTCCCGTACTTCACGATACCCTGAATGTTTTTTTCCTCCAGATAACTGTAATTTTCCTCACTACCATACCCTGCATCGGCAATGACGGTCTTCGGTCTTCGGCCTAGCGTTTTTTCCAGATGATCCAGATGGGGTTTCAGGCATTTGGTATCCGTGGGCCGCTGGTGTACGCTGTAGCCCAAAACAAACTGATTTTCTGTTCCGATCTGTACATTGTATCCAGGCTTCAATTGACCATTCTGCATGTGATCTTCTTTCATTCGCATAAACGTCGCATCCGGGTCAGTTTTGCTGTAGCTGTTCCGCTCACCCGCAGTTTGAAGCTGATGCTCATATTTTTGCAGCCGAGGCAGCAAGTCCTTCCGCAACTGGCACACCGCTTTCTTCAGCGTTTTGTCCTTGGGTTTTTCGCTGAGTTTTTCTTCTAAGTGCTTCACGGCTTGCTCTAGCTTTTCCGCCGTGAGCGCCGAGGCTTCACCAAGTTCAGGCAGGTCGGCCCCAGTATGGGCGGCATCCTCTTCGTGTTCTGCCTCTTCGATGGCTTGAAACAGGGTATGTACTTTTTCTTGCAGCTTGGCTTGATGCTTGACGACAGCTTTTTTCCATACAAAGGTGTAGCGATTCGCACTCGCTTCAAGCTTGGTTCCGTCCAGAAAATAGTGATCTAATGATACATATTGTTCTTGAACCAGCAACTCCAAAACACGGGTAAACACGGTTTCCAAGACCTCTTTCATCCGCTCGGAACGAAAGCGATTGATGGTACGGAAGTCTGGTTGCTGTCGCCCGGCGAGCCACATGAACATGATATTTTCGCGAACCGCCTTGGCGATTTGCCGGGAAGAATAGATGCGCTGGGTGTAGGCGTAGATGATGATTTTGGTAAGCATTTTAGGATGATAGCTATGACGGCCACCACCAGGGTATGCGGCGGAGAAAAGGGAGTCGCTAAGGCGATGAACTGCCTCGTTTACGACACGCACGAGGTGATTTTCGGGGATATCTGTCTCTAGATCCATTGGCAAGAAAAGTTGATCCATGGTATATTGAATGTACAAAGAAACCGTCTCCTTTTGTAAATGGTGGGTCGCACTTCCATTTTACCAAGGAACGGTTTCTTTTTGTTGCATAATTTTGGAGAATGGGGCTATCCCAAGTTTTTTTACGACTTATGGGACAGCCCCTTCCTCTATCGGCATAACAAAGGTAACCTACGCACTTCTGGCAACCAGCATATATCCCGCCCCCCCAATGGTAACGATTCTCTCAGGATTAGCAGGGTTAGGCTCGATTTTTTGCGTATATTACTGATGTGTACAGCGACCGTTCTCGTCTCCTCCAGACTCTCCGTTCCCCAGATAAGCTGAAATAATGTATCGACACTGATGACACGATTAATGTGTTGTGCCATATAGGACAGCAGACTAAACCCTTTTTTTGATAAAAAGATCGCTTCACTCCCCATGATGACGGACTGTGCATAGAAATCCAACGTTAATCCCGGCAACTCCAGCAGTTGTTCACTTCTGCCCGTCGACACTCTGCGAAGGTGAGACTTGATCTTGGCAATGAGTACTCCCGGACTGAACGGCTTGGTCACATAATCGGCGCATTCGTGTAGCTGCGTGCGTTCACGCACCAATCTAGGCCATTATCGCAACATCTAAACCATTCTTTTAGGAAATTCTCCTTCTCGATCAAAGCCACTGCAATCTCTCTGGGAATTGAAAGCATGCTCCTTTCCAAAATATGTTTTTTGCTCTTATCCTTTACTCTGGAAATTGAATTTCTGCACGAATTCAAAAGCAATACTAGCGTTATCATCAAATCATTAGTTGTTAAGATTAGCTTATCTTGCTGAAATTGGATGGATTCTATCATCTCTTTACAGAAGACTTCGTTTATCCTCGTCCAATACGGTCCCTTCGTCTTAATGAGCTGTCTCTCTTTACTAAAATGGCGTTTCTTTTTATTACATGTCAATGTGTTATCTACTATTTCTATAAATTATTTTTTATAAGCGTTTTCATTTTTGATGAAAATAAATCACCTCTATAACTTTATTTCACTATGATTATTTACATTTGTAAACATTAATGTATATTATTATATTACAATCATTCTTTCAAACTATTGTGTACTCCTCTTAAATGACAAAAAGACCGCCATATGACCATCAGCGATCTTCTCAAGTATTATTTTTGTTTATTACTCACCTGTAGCTTCTCTGAGAAGGAAGTTACAGGTGAGCAACCTCATATATCAAAGTAGTATTTTAGCCCGCTTTAAAGGACCTGTGTTCTGTTTTACTTCGTTTTCGTCCATTTTTAACCTCAGTTGTTTCCTTTTTATATTGCAGATTAATCTCGTTGCCAAGCAAACCTATCGATAATGACACAATCGAAATAGAATAATCAATTCAATATAATTCATAGTATTCCTCCGTTAATTAAAGTATACAGAGGACTGCTCACCTTATTATATTTTATCAAGACAAAGACTCAGAGACAAGTTCCTCTCATCAAACACACCTCTCTACCATTTCCATCTAGTATCTTTGCTGATGAAATATCATCATTCCAAACAAACTCTCCACCTTTAAGCCTAAATTTTAGAGATTTTAACTGTAGGAATATGGAACTATACCTAATAAAAACTTTATATTAATATTAATATACTAAAATGTACATACTTGCTTGTTGATATAAATTAAATTAATATGGTAAACATTGGTTCTGAACTCACTATACAGGATCAATGTTAAGTTATTGGAGAGGGTGTAAAAATATAAACTCGGAGGGAAACATTTTGTTAAAGAAAACATCAATTAAATCACTTTTCCGCATCACTGCTCTGACTATGGCTTTCTTAATTTTTGCTGTAACTGGTGCTCAATCCTATTCATTAGCGGCAGGCGCAGAAACTCTGCAAAGAGATCAAGAAGCTGTAAATAGTACAGTTGAAAGTAACTCTCCTGAGCCTACAAACAATGAAACCCCAAATATTATTGAAGAAGCACCCAATGATGAGACCCTAAATAACGATGAAGAAACTTCTTTAGATGATAATTTCCAAAACGTGAACGTTGGCGATTTGGAAATTGTGGCAGATGACAATCCTACTGTAAGTCCTATGGCTCTTCCACTAGTAGTATGGGCTGGTATGGGTATTGGTCAACTATTGGGCTGGTTGGCTGGCGGTACTGCTGCTGTAGTTACCATTGTGAAGTTTGGTGAAAATGTAGTACGTGTTGCTGATTTTGCTGCTGAGCTTAGAAAGAGCAAAGAAAAAGAGAAGCCTAAATACTTTACTATCTTTAAAGATAAACAACAAATATACATCCGCAAACCTCTAACTGAAAGAGAAGCTATTAGTTTCTTGAAGAAAAGTCCAAATAATGAAATTTGGGCGCCAGAACATAACGATGCCAGAGGTATCGCTCTAAAAATTGCTATTGAATGGGTCGGTGGTGAAGTTATAGGTCCTGAGAATCATTTCAAAAAAGGGACAAACGATGAAAAATACTACTGGCATTTCCATGCCAAAAAAGGAAACACTCTTAGAACAGGACATATTTTTTATGGTGTAGCTACCCAAACAGGAGCTAATCCTGCAAGATAATATTATCGTTTCTTTAATTTACATACCCTCTCCAAAACTATATTAAAGAAATAAATGTTATTAACTTTCATTATTTCAATTGAATACTTTCACAAAAGTAAATAAAATAAGACATCATAAAGTTAAACACTTTTCCCCAAGAAAAGGGAGGGCTACTAATTGCACATCGATATCCAAAAACTCCATGATAAATACCTGTCATTGAGCATTCCCAATCCTTTCTCGTTGGAACAAATTCATACTAGACTAACTGAGGAGTATTACGCTGAAAAGGTAGATTTAGAACATTTCTCTAGTTTACGCAATGACCCTGAGGCTAATTTTGATCAGGCTGTGGCAGCCTATACCATTCGTGACCCCAGAGGTACATTTAAACTAATAAAGTTGAATAAAGTTGAAGACATTCATGAACCATTAGAATTTAGCTGGGTAATTGATTCAACAGTAATCGGGATGTCCTTTTTGTTCAATCTTGAGTTGAACATATTTGATGGTATCGAAAAATCGGAAATGTATCTTGGCAATCTTCGTTATGAAGAGTATTTGATTGCCCTTTATCTAGCAGGCTATATTAAATTCGAAAATGATCCTTTAATTGACGAAATAACTGCCCGTTATAGAGCTGGGAATTATCTACGCTATTTCGGAATGCAGGATGGTTATGAAAACTATCTTTACAAGTAAACGATAGTTTTATCAATAGTCATGTTAATGCCTTTCCGCCAAGGAAAGGCTTTTTTTTATTCGCACGCTTTATCAATTTGGTCAGCCCGTCGCGGTGGAAGTATGAGATGTAAAAATATGTAATTTATTAGTTTTTTTGATCTAAACTCCCCCTCCCCTATCCCTCAAAAGTGTTGTCTAATATGGATTAGACGACACTTAGAACTTTAAAATATCCATATATTAGAATAAAACCACTTAAAAAAGTTGATATACTCTACTTTTACATATTTATTCATTAATACTTTTAGTTTTAGCTCAATTTAGCATACTTTTATACATCAAAGAATTGTTTTAAACCATCCTTATTTCTTTCATGACAATTGACAAGACTACTATATGTTTTTTCATTGAAAAATAAGCTGTTTCACACTCCAAAACTCTACTTACGCCCTACCTCTACCTATTAAGTGAGCGTGAACCTGTGCTTCGAATCCGCCTCTCACCTCGAAGTGCCTTGAACAACCATGAACTACTATGAAAACAAAAAAAGCCTCGATACATGCTCTTCATTGTAACTCTACTTATTTCATCAATGACTGCGTACCAACCTCAGCACGTCATGTACTTTCTACTTGACATCATTCTTCGTCAATTCACTCTCATCCAATTTCTAAATACAAAATAGAAAGACGATGGCATCGCTCTTTACGATAGAAGACTTGAATTACAAAAGCTTATATTCCAATATATCGTATCGTAGAGATAACAGGCGGCGCATCGCAGATCAGTCCATGTACACAAATTACAGGATCTGCTCTGGTACGAGCTTGAACCCATTAGTTTCCTTTTTCATTTGAAACAGTCGGATCTGCTTACTCTTTGCTATTCCTATCAACTCACGCTTATGTTCCTGAGATATCTCGGTTCCTAAATAGATTGCTTCTGGCTTAAACAACGCACGATTGAAGCCTTCTCCTTTTAACAGGGGAAAAATTATTCTCCACTCTTTCTCATATGCCCAATCTGAAGACTTTATCATAGTCCAGTAAGTACTAATTAAATTATTGAATTCCAAACCGTAGTTTATGCCATGAATTAAGTACTCAGAAATATCTAATGGATCTTCTCTGTAAATCACTGGATTAAGTGCCCCAGTTAGGATTCTCTCTCTATCTGGCTTTTTAAAATTGTATTCTAGACAGAAACCTGTGTGACCATCAGCATAGTGGCTCCATATAAGCATTGAATCATTAACTTCACTGAAACAACTTAAAAATGTCATTTCCCTTGATTTTTTCACCTGCTCCAGTGTGTATGACTCTTCCATGTCTTTCATCACACCCAAAACCGACTATATAAGTTGTTCTATTTGTTTATCTGTATAATCGGGAACACGTCTTAGTATCGTCCTAAAAATATCTTCAATACTCTCACTTTTAAGAGTATTAAGCTCTACTTTCGAAATCTCGATTCCATGCTTATGGACAATATTAGGAAGAGCTTCAAAAGTCGCTAAAGCAATTCTTCTTTTCATGTATTGTTCCGTTTTTATCACTAAAGCAGAATCGAACGGATCATTTAATTTATCAGCACTGTTGAATCAAACTGAATCATTCTTCAAGTTTTGAATTGAATATTCGCTATACCCACGATATTTATATAGTGATGAAGGGATGTGATTGTGCTTCAACTCCATGGCTTCTTCAAGCTTTATTTCTTTTGAGTTTATCGGATACTTCATTTCTATATATTGTTCAATCCACATTACTTGACCCTCCACAGCTTGCATAGTTGAATTATCTCATTACTTTCCCACCCTAGTGTATCGTAAAACTTCATGATAGGATTGTCTACCCATTGTATAATCTGTCTCACTTGTCATGTTTTATTTTCAATTGGGCTATGCAATCGTCAAATCTGTATAATGCCCTCTTGCTCTAAGCCCCTCATGTACTTGGAAGTTATCTGTGTATTGAAATGCCCCATAAAACTATTCAAACTGTAAATATCGATCCCATCCCATTGCAGAGCTGCTTCTGGGCAAAATAATGACGACAATCATGAGGGGAACATCTGACTTCCTTCCTCACTCTAGCATTCTGGCAGTGTTCTTTCAGTATCTTGTTGATACAGGAGCGGGAAAGCTTAACGGCTGATTGATTTAAGGAAATGGTATTCTTCCATTTCTTCCCCAACCTTATATGAATCGCTCTTTTCGTAAGAGTTCATACTACCTCATGTAATTCCGCATGATGTTGCTAATATACACCAACCGCTGTTTAGAGCCTTTGCCATGGATGAAGATTTGTCTTTTCGCTACATCAACATTTTGGATATAACAAAGTTCTGATACCCGTATTCCCTTGTCAAAAAGCATAATAAGAATAAGTTTATCGTGCTGTTAGCCGCACTACCTACCGTTGACGTTCCTGTATATATTTTTTAATGGAAGCAGGCTCACATCCTCTACTTCTGAAGCAACTAATTCATGCTCTGCGAACTCCCGCCATCTGTATAATTGAAACACAATCACACACTTAACCAAAACTTACTCATTCAAATGGTTCAGCGGATTAAACTTATCATTCTGTTCCCTAAGCTCATTTCCCACATAGCCACATACTTCATCGTTACGGATATATTTTGATGTCTCATTAACTTTTGAATGGCAAATGCACTCATCCCTGACATAGCAAGTCTATGACAGTAAGTATGTCTGAATGTATGCGCTGACACTCGGACATTGGGAAAATTCATCCTTTGACGAAGATATTTAAACACAAGCATTAATGCATTCTCTGTAAGCTTAGTATAGTCACGTTTTGTGAAGACGTACTCACTTTCTCTGCCCCAATGCTGTTTACAATAGGTCTTATACGCTAAGAACTCCTTTGTAAGCTTGTTCGTGAGCGGCAGCGTCTCTCTTCTTCTAGTCTTCCCAAAGACGGATATCGCTTGGTTCTCAAAATCAATATCTGACCACTTTAATCCAATTAACTCTCCACGTCTAATCCGTGTTCCAAGTATGGTTACTATAATCATGTAGTCACGATAAACACAGTAGCTTTTCTCTCTCCGCTTAATTCTTCGATAGAAGTTCAGCATTTGATTGATCTGCTCGTCACTAAACACCTCAACTTTTACATCTTCCTTGAGTAGCTTAATCTTTTTGGCTGGACTGGCTTGAACTACTTCGCATTCAACCATATAGTTAAAGAATGCTCTTATCCTCGTCAGTTTTGTGTTGATTGTCCCTGCGTTGTTACCTTTGTCTTGGCATTTCAATAAATAACTTCGAATGGTTGAAGTCGTAATATCCTCTACATTAACAACTTGGTTCTCATTGCAATACTCAACAAACTCGCCCAGTATAGTCAGGTAATTACGGATGTTCACTTTCGTTGTGTTTTTAAACTTACGATCATCCAAAAAATCCTGAAATGCAAATTTCAATAACACAAAAACCACTCCTTAATAAGATATTAAGAAGTGGTCATTGATTCATTTATAATTTGTAACAGTGACTGCTTCACAAATCCCAATCATATTGACTGAAAATTTGCTCTGCCAGACACATGAGATAAGGTCAATGACCTTACATCATGCCGCCCATTCCACCCATACCGCCCATGTCAGGCATTCCGCCACCAGCACCTGCAGGTTCTGGTTTGTCAGCGATAACTGCTTCAGTCGTCAGGAACATTGCTGCTACGGAAGCAGCGTTTTGCAATGCATAACGAGTTACTTTCGCAGGGTCAACGATACCAGCTTCGATCATGTTAACCCACTCGCCAGTTGCAGCGTTGAAGCCGATTCCTGTTTGTTCTTTTTTCAGACGTTCCACGATGACGGAACCTTCTTCGCCAGCGTTAGCTGCGATTGTGCGGATTGGTGCTTCCAGAGCACGCAGGACGATGTTTACGCCTGTTTGCTCGTCACCGGACAGAGCTACAGCCGCAACCGCGCTATATACGTTCATGAGCGCTGTACCACCACCGGATACGATACCTTCTTCAACCGCAGCGCGAGTTGCGTTCAGGGCATCTTCGATGCGAAGTTTGCGTTCTTTCAATTCTGTTTCAGTAGCCGCACCAACTTTGATTACTGCTACACCGCCGGACAATTTAGCCAGACGCTCTTGCAGTTTCTCTTTGTCGAACTCGGAAGTTGTTTCTTCCAGTTGTGTACGGATTTGGCTAACACGTGCATCGATATCGGATTTGTTACCAGCACCGTCAACGATGATTGTGTTTTCTTTGGTTACGCGGATTTGACGAGCTGTACCCAGTTGTTCCACAACAGCGGATTTCAGGTCCAGACCCAGTTCTTCCGTGATCAATTGGCCACCAGTGAGGGCAGCGATGTCTTGCAGCATTGCTTTACGACGGTCACCGAATCCTGGAGCTTTAACAGCTACAGCATTGAATGTACCACGCAATTTGTTCACAACCAGCATAGCCAGTGCTTCGCCTTCGATATCTTCAGCGATCAATACCAGCGGTTTGCCTTGTTGAACGATTTTCTCAAGCAATGGCAAGATATCTTGCGTGCTGGAGATTTTTTTGTCAGTGATCAAGATGTACGGATTGTCCAAAACAGCTTCCATTTTGTCCGTATCAGTGATCATGTAAGGAGAGATGTATCCACGGTCGAATTGCATACCTTCAACCACTTCAAGCTCTGTAGCGAATCCTTTGGATTCTTCTACTGTGATTACGCCATCTTTACCTACTTTTTCCATAGCTTCAGCGATCAGTTCGCCTACTTCTTCGTCAGCTGCAGAGATTGCTGCAACTTGTGCGATGGATTGTTTGGAATCGATTGGTTTGGAGATGGATTGCAATTCAGCAACCGCAGCTTTAACCGCTTTGTCGATCCCTTTACGGATACCGATTGGGCTAGCGCCTGCAGTTACGTTTTTCAGACCTTCTGTGATCAGCGCTTGCGCCAATACAGTTGCTGTTGTAGTACCGTCACCGGCAACATCGTTGGTTTTCGTTGCTACTTCTTTAACCAGTTGTGCACCCATGTTCTCGAATGCATCTTCCAGTTCGATTTCTTTAGCAATGGTTACACCATCGTTAGTGATGAGCGGGCTTCCGAATTTTTTCTCCAGAACCACGTTGCGGCCTTTAGGACCGAGTGTTACTTTTACTGCATTAGCCAATGCGTCCACACCACGAAGCATGGAGCGACGAGCGTCTTCACTGAATTTAATGTCTTTAGCCATGTTAAGAAAACCTCCCTAGTTTTTGTTGGAAAATGGTCGTGCTATATGGTTCGGTTATCCGATTAAATTTGAATTAGTCGAGAATCGCGTGAATATCGCTCTCTTTCATAATCAAATATTCTTTACCTTCGAATTTGATTTCTGTACCGGCATATTTGGAGAAAATAACGCGATCTCCTTCTTTCACTTCCAGAGCTACACGTACGCCGTCTTTCAATACTCCAGCACCAACTGCAATGATTCTACCCTCTTGCGGTTTTTCTTTGGCGGAGTCCGGGAGTACGATCCCGAAAGAAGTTGTTTGCTCTTGCTCCAGTGGTTCTACCAATACGCGTTCACCTAAAGGTCTGATCATGAAAAATAGCCTCCTTATTAAAATTATATAGCCTTGCATTTGTAGGTTGCAGCCATATGTATTAGCACTCGACAGTGTTCAGTGCTAACAACCAACTTTATGATACTCAACTTGAAGCATGATTTCAAGTCTTTTTGCTGAATTCTTGCGAGAATTTACGTTGAATTTACACCATCAGAGCCAAATCACGCCTGGCACAGCTGGATGAATGTTACATTCACGCTCTTTATTTTACGAGATTCGTTCCCTTGGATGCAAACTTCACCCGCTTCCCCTTTTCCATTGTATCCATTGACCCGCATAATATGCCTGCATGTCCGCTCATCTCTCACTTTACATCGGAACTAAAAAGACCCGGAGCAGAACAGAACATCTTCTCCGGGTCTTCTAGCGAGTGAATTGTTCCTCCACCCGCATTCCATATTTTCACTTGTATCGTCTTACATTCCTCCGGACAAGCTCTACCCTGCGTGCTGATTGTCATCGGCCCGAACGTAACGGGCTTCAATCTCCTGATCCGCTGCGAGCTGCTTGCGATACACCATTGCGGATAGAAACACACTGATCTCATACAAGACCAACAGTGGAATCATGACCAGCAGATCGGATATGAAGTCTGGTGGTGTAATAACCACGGCAATAAAAATCAGCACAAAATAAGAAATTTTGCGCATTTTACGCAGACGAATCGGATTCAGAATGCGCAGCCCTGTCAGGAACATAATGAGCAGTGGCAGCTCAAACAACAGTGACACCGGCAACACAATGCCAAACAGGAAACTGAAGTACTGCTTCATACCGTATGTCTCGACAAGCCCCATTTTCTCCGTAATCATTGTTGTGAACGCAAGCGCCATTGGAAAAACTACATAATACGAAAAGGCGACACCCACTAGAAACAGCAGAAATACGTAAGGTACATATTTCAAAGATGCTTTACGTTCTTGCGGCCGCAGCCCCGGACTAACAAACTTCCAGATCTGATACACCGTAAAGGGCAATGTAATGATAATGGAAAAGAGTCCGGCAATCTTCATATAGATACCAATACCGTCCCAGAACGAGAACGCATGCAATACAAATCCCTTGGCCGTCTCCGCCTTGGTCAAATAATGATAGACCGGATCTGCCACGAGAAATCCTGCGATCAGTCCCAGAATAAAAATACTCAATACATAGATCAGCCGCTTGCGCAGCTCACTCAGATGTTCGGTAAGCGTCATTTCTTCATTTTGCCGCGTCATGCCTGCCTCCCCTGGAATTCAGCTTTAAAATACAAAACCCTTCCGGCAGGAAGGGATCTCTCTCGTAGCCATGAAACTTATTCGGGCAGGCGTTTATCCACAGGTTTCTCAGCGGCCATTGTATCTGCTGCTACCGGTTTCGCTTTTTCCTGCTCTTTACGGCTGGAAGTATCATCGTCCGAAATAATATCACGCGCACCTTCCTTGAACTCACGGAACGTACGTCCGACAGCCCGTCCCAATTCCGGCAACTTGTTAGGCCCAAACAACAGCAATGCAATCACGGCCAGCAATATAAATCCTGTTGGTCCAATCGAACTTAACATTGATCTTCCTCCTTGTTTCAAGCGTTCAAAATACTCTCCCGAAGTCAAGTTCATCAGATGTCTGAACTGCATTTGGATTTATGCCCATCATACCACAGATGTAACCACTTACATAACCCGTAAAATGTTATAACTGTGCTTATTTTTCCTTATTGCTTGAATTGACCCGTGACCATCAAGAGCGCTTCCGGCAGCTGATCCATAATGGCAGCCAGATGTTCGTGCACGCCCTTCGGTGTACCCGGCAGATTCACAATCAGCGTACGGCCGCGAATCCCGCACACCCCGCGGAACAACATCGCCGAGCGATTTTTGCCCATCACGCTGTACCTCATCGCCTCGGCCATACCAGGAACTTCACGTTCAATGACCCGTCTGGTCGCTTCAGGAGTAATATCCCGAATGGCCAGCTCCGTGCCTCCTGTTGTTAATACAAGATCCGCGTGAAAATAATCGGTCATCTCGATTAAAGCCGCAATAATCTCATCGGGTTCATCAGGAACGATCCGATATTCCACGATCTGACCACCCAGTTCTTCCTCTACAAGTTCCCGTATCACTTGTGCACTTGTATCCTCACGTTCTCCACGGGCCCCTTTGTCACTGGCTGTCAGGATTGCTGTTCTCCACACCATAAAGATCACCCTTCTCCTCTATGAAAATAAATATCCGTTAACGATTGAAATCACCGTTTTTACCACCACTTTTGAACTGCAACATCGTTGGGCCGATGATCATATCTTTTTGCATAGCTTTACACATGTCATAGACTGTAAGTGCCGTAGCCGAAGCTGCCGTGAGTGCCTCCATCTCGACACCTGTCTTGCCTTCGGTCTTGACAGTTACTTCGATGTGGAGTTCGTCTACTCCGTTATCATGAAAACGAATATCCACACCATTTAGTGCAAGCGGGTGACACATCGGAATCCAGTCAGATGTTTTCTTCGCCCCCTGAATGCCGGCAATCTGAGCAACCGCCAACACATCACCCTTACCAATACGGCCTTGGCGAATCGCTTCAAGTGTCTCCGGGTTCATTGTTACTTTCGTAACAGCGACAGCCGTGCGCACTGTTACATCCTTACCCGAAATATCCACCATCCGGGCCCGTCCCTGCTCGTTAAAATGAGTCAGCTTCCCACTGGAAGATTGACCATGGTTTACTTCTGAGTTCAATCACATCACAACCCTTTATTCGATATGTAATATACCTTCGGGTGTTATCAACAGATCCAGCCGCAGATCAAGCGGGTCCATCGGAATCTTCGGCTCCAGCTGACCCGGTAATACCAACGCGGCCATGAGAGGTCTTTTGCCTTGTTCAGCACAATGCATCCCAAGACACTCTGCAAACCGGTCATAATAACCGCCGCCATATCCAATGCGCCCTCCCTGGAGGTCGTAACCAAGTCCGGGTACCAGCACCAGATCCAGATCCGGCCAGCTTTCGGGCTGCAACACTTCACATGACGCCTTAGGTTCAGGTATGCCCCAAATGCCTGGTTCAATATCCTGATAGCCCTTCACTCGCCGCAGTTCCATACGTGGCGGATCAGCTTGCACCTTAGGTGCAAGCAACACATCCCCCTGTTTCCATCCCTCTTCAAAAAGAAAAGCAGTGGACGCCTCACTCCCATAGGATAGATAACTGAAAATAACCAGCGGTTCACGCATGTGCCTGTTTTTGCTCAGCCGCAGGCGATCCAGCTCACGCTTCAGTCCATCATTAACCCGCGTAATAGCTTGCTGGCGCATCTGCTCGTCCAACCGATCGCGCAGCTGTCTCAATCGGGATCGAAGTTGTTTCTTCTGTTCCGCATGATCCTGCATAATGCTGACGAACCTCCTGTTGATCTGGAAGGTAAAA
This sequence comes from Paenibacillus amylolyticus, assembly GCF_051136285.1. GTDB lineage: Bacteria > Bacillota > Bacilli > Paenibacillales > Paenibacillaceae > Paenibacillus > Paenibacillus amylolyticus_F. The sequence goes on from NZ_CP194938.1 coordinate 2,258,113, forward strand.
AAATTTTCATGCCAATGTACTTCTATGTTAGGACAAGATGTCATCTAGATGATCAGGTTCAAATGATTCATTTTCTGCAAAAAACGCATGTAATAACATGTCTTCTTTCAGTTTATCATTGATTGACCAAAAAGACTACAAGCCTGAGCCGTTCTCCATCGGTGCATTTGCTCTGTTTTTCATGTAAACTGGGATGTAAGTGTTATTTCAGAACTAGACCTATGGAGGAACTTAATTTTATGTTGCTGCAAGTATCCGGAATTATTAAACGTTTTGGTGTCGATCCCATCCTGGACGGCGTAAACTTACAAATATTAGAACGCGAGCGCATTGGCCTGGTTGGCGTTAACGGTGCAGGTAAATCGACTTTGCTCAAAATTATAGCTGGCGAGATGTCCTATGACGGCGGACAAATCTTCAAATCCAAAGAAACCACGCTGGGTTACCTTGCGCAGAACAGCGGCTTGCAGTCCAATCGCAGCATCTGGGAAGAAATGATGCATGTCTTCACGCATCTCACCCAGACCGAAGCCGAACTGAGACAGATGGAGCATGATATTGCCGATCCTGCATTAATGGAAGATGAGAAGCAATATGCTGACCTGCTGGAGCGCTATGCAAGACGCTCGGATTGGTTCAAAGATCATGGTGGTTACGAGATGGAAACGCGTATTCGCAGCGTGCTGCACGGAATGGGTTTTGGTGAATTTGCACCAGATACCCCGATAGGTACACTCAGTGGCGGGCAGAAGACCAGACTCGCGTTAGCTCGCATTCTACTTCAAGCTCCCGATCTGCTTATGCTGGACGAGCCAACGAACTATCTGGACATCGCTACACTTACATGGCTTGAGGATTATCTGAGAGGATACTCAGGTGCTCTGTTAGTCGTATCCCATGACCGGTACTTCCTGGACAGACTCGTAACTAACATCGTTGAAATCGAACGTCATCGCTCCAAGAAATATACGGGCAATTATAGTCGTTATATGGAGCTGAAGGCAGCCGAGTATGAGATTCAGATGAAGCAATACGAGAAACAACAAGATGAAATCTCCAAGATGGAAGACTTTGTACAAAAAAACATCGTACGCGCTTCAACAACAAAGCGTGCCCAGAGTCGCCGCAAAGCGCTGGAGAAAATGGATCGTCTCGACAAACCGCTCGGTGATCTCAAGAAAGCTCATTTCTCATTTGAGACAGCTGTCATGTCAGGCAAGGAAGTGTTACGTGTAGATCAACTATCCGTTGCGTATGATGAGGGTTCACCTCTGTTCCGCAATGTGTCCTTTGATCTGCGGCGCGGCGAAACGGTTGCGCTGATTGGGCCCAACGGAATCGGGAAATCAACGATGCTGAAATGTCTGACCGGGAGTCTCCGTCCTGTGCAGGGCGATATTCAGTGGGGCACCAAAGTACAGATTGGTTATTATGACCAGGAGCAGACTGGGCTGAATCCGTCCAATACGGTGCTTGAAGAACTGTGGAGTGCCTATCCGGGCATGGAAGAAGCGCGCATTCGAACCGTACTGGGCAACTTTTTGTTCAGCGGTGATGATGTACTCAAAAAAATATCCGCGCTAAGTGGCGGGGAGAAGGCTCGTGTGTCTCTGTCCAAGCTCATGCTGAAAGAAGCTAATGTGCTCATTCTCGATGAGCCTACGAACCATCTCGACCTCTTCGCCAAAGAAGTACTGGAGGCTGCACTGATGGATTATGAAGGCACGCTGCTCTTCATCTCTCATGACCGGTATTTCCTGAACAAAATGGCAGAACGAATCGTTGAGCTTCACCCTGGCGGCACAGAGCACTATCTGGGTAACTATGATGATTACGTGGAGAAAAAGCAGGAATTAGAAGACATTGCACGCGAGGCCGCCGAGGCTCGTCAGGCATCTTCCAAATCAACTGCTCCAGCAGCATCGGAGAAATCCGGTGCGGCTTCCTTCGAGGCAGACAAACAAGCCAAGCGGGAAGAACGAAACAGACAGCGCAGACAGGAAGCATTGGAGCAGCAGATTGCCGAACTGGAGTCCAAGATTACCTTGCTGGAAGAACAGATGGCTTTGCCGGAAGTTTATCAAGATTATATGAAGCTGCAGGAATTGCAACAGTCATCGGAGGAACACAAAACACAGCTTGCAAACGCTTATGAAGAGTGGGAAACTCTCGCCATGGAATAGATTTTTAATAATATGTGCGGCAAATAGCAAAAAATGTACAAGAGGCTCCGCGTTACGAAGGTAACGCGGAGCCTCTTGTAGTTTAAAGGAAGCCTGCGATCCACTAGACGTGGGATTCGCTCATAAAAAATAAACCCAACTCTTCTCAGCTCGGTAGAGATCAGAAAATCGTATTCTCACATTTGTCAAATATCCTCGGATTACGTAAAATAAATTCCTGAAGCAACACAACTTTTTATCCACAAGAACGAGTTGTATTCCACACCTCTTTTCACGTAATTAAACATTGGTAGAATAAGCTTTTGATGAAAAAACCATATTTATCCACCATTTTATCCACATTATCCACAGTGTTGTTGGTAACTCAGATGCATTCTATCCCCTGCAAACCCCTTGTTTCGAAAACACGGGTTTCAGGACTTTACCTTAGTTACCCACAAATTATACTGGATATGTGGATAACTATAGTCACACCTTGACAAATTCAAATTCGGCTTTGTATTGTACGAACCAAAAAAGGATTCCATTCCGTCAAAACAAGGACGAGAAAGGAACCCTTTTTAAAAATTTCTGGACTAGTTTAATTTGTCGTTCATCTTACACCAAAATCTTAATGTACAGATACCTCTTCACTTTCCGCAGTTTCAGCCTTAAGCCCAGCTGCATTACATGCCGCAACATACGCCAAACCCGCAGCCATCACGATATCATGATGTGTTGCCGTCCCCCGGAATTCTCGTCCGGCTCGCTCTACCGTTATTACAGCTTCCGCGCTGGCTCCTTCTCCCCCACTCAAGGCATGCATCTCCATGTCTACAAATGTAATATCGTCTGAAATACACTTCCCAATGGCCTGAATTGTCGCATCTACAGGTCCTTTTCCTACAGCAGAATAAGAATGTTCTCCTGCACTTGTACGAATACGAACAGCAGCCATGCGGTCTGTCATACTGCCTGCCGTCACCTGCAGTTCAACCAACTCGTAGTCCTGTGCCGGGATGTTCATCGTTTGGCTAACCATTTGCAGCAATTGGTCATCACTCACCACTTTTTGCTGATCCGCAGTTACTTTGAACACTTCGTACAATTGCTCCATTTGCTGTTCATCCGGTTCGAATCCGTATTTGCGTACCCGATCCTTCAGAGCATGACGGCCGGAATGTTTGCCCAAAATAATCATACTACGCGGAATGCCCAGTGCTTCCGGGTCCATAATCTCATACGTGTTGCGGTTCTTCAACAAACCATCCTGATGGATACCCGACTCATGTTGGAAAGCATTGCGTCCAACAACGGGTTTGTTATAGGCAATCGGGAAATGCATAGCCCGGCTAATCTGACGAGAAGTCTCATACAGCTGGTTCAGCTTGATGTTGGTCGTTGCTCCGATCACATCTCCCCGCGTCTCCAGAGCCATAATCAGCTCCTCCAACGCACAATTGCCGGTACGTTCTCCAATTCCATTGATCGTCACTTCAATCTGTGAAGCACCATTGGCAATGGCAGCCAAACTGTTCGCCACAGCTAGCCCCAGATCGTTATGGCAGTGCGCACTATAGCGAACTTTATCGCCGCCCCTTGCTCCCTCACGCACTCGTCTGAACATCTCTCCATACTCGTGCGGCAGCGCATAACCAACTGTGTCGGGCAGATTGATAATACTTGCCCCTGCCTCGATGGCCACTTCAACCATTTCAATCAGGTCATCCATCTTGGTACGCGCAGCATCCATCGCTGTGAACTCCACGGTATCCGTAAACTGACGTGCGTAGGAAACCATCTCCCGAGCCGTAGCCACCACTTCACTGCGAGGACGGCGTAGCTGATGCTCAATATGAATATCCGACGAGGATATAAACAGGTGGATTCGGCGCCGGGCAGCATCTGCGGTAGCCTTCACCGCAGAATCGATGTCTCCTTTGACTGCACGTGCAAACCCGCAGATTTCTACCTGCTGCAATTGTCTTGAGATCGCCTGAACCGCCGCAAACTCCCCTGGACTGGAGATCGGGAATCCAGGCTCAATGACGTCAATGCCAAGCGCTGCCAGCTGGTGAGCCAGTTCTATTTTTTGCTCAGGATGCAGGCTGGCTCCGGGTGCTTGCTCTCCATCTCGCAGTGTTGTATCAAAAATTTCAATCATGCGTTTGTTCGGGTTTGTTGTCATTTTCATCAACCTCCAATAATTTTAGGATATCGTTACCTGTTTCATCATAAACTTTCCATTTCTGGAAACAGACGAAACATGCTTTCGATCTCAGTTCAATTCTGCTCTACTATGTTTGTTTTGTAGAAAAGTTATGTTCATTGGTTGGTTCAAAGTGTACGTCGACTTACACTCTGAAATGCTTCTGATTCGGACTGATGCCATGCGCATCCCATATGGTTGTAGCTTTTGCCCACCCTGCTGCCGGCAGCAATACAAATAACCCGCCATCTCATCAAAGAGACGGCGGGTTATTCTCCCCTCCGCGGTACCACTCTCGCTTGATAGCCCAGCCTGCGCTGACACCATCCACCTCGTGTTCTCATGAAATGCATTGAACTACACAGCTGTCTGCGTAAAACCAATCATTGCATTCAAGAGAAACTCCCTGTAACGGGGGTTAGCCGTTGCTGTGTACACATGAGCTGCCGCCTTGCAGGCAGCGGTTAAACGTATCTCATGTTTCCAAAGCTCTGTTCCCGGGCGAGATTCAAACGTTTCCAGCCACTGCGTCGCACCCCCCCGCAGCTCTCTGAGCGCCATTGTCGTTCTACTGCTCCCGTTCATTACATTTGTTTGATATATTAATATTACTCCAAAATTGAAATCAAAAAAGCCTGCCCTCTCCTGCATAATGCAAGAGACGACAGGCTGTTCACCTTCGCGGTACCACTCTTGTTGACTCTCATCCTGTTTAAACAACGGCTTGAAAGTCCCCTCAGTATTGTTCATCGATCTTTCGTTAGACTCAGGTAACATCAATGTGATACCCCATTCTAATCTGACATGAATCGATAACAACGGCCCTTTCACGGAGGCAACCCGTAACGATATACTTTCGGCAACTTCAGCCTTCGGCTTGGATCTTAAACAGCCGTGTTCCATCGTTCCGCTTCCAGGTGAGTTTCAGGTGTCCTTCGGCTGCGTTGCACCATCCCGCAGCTCTCTTATGACCGGGAAAGACCTTACTGTTCCTGTTCATCGCGTTTTTCAGTTCAGGAGATAACTCCTGTTTAATTTGTAACTAATATACATTCTACACAATCCACTGTCAACCATTCATTTCAAAATGAACAATCTCTTGCCAGAACAACTAGGCATCTTTCAATTCCAAATAGTCTACGCTTCGGTCTGAACCGACCACGCTTCCAGAGAAAGTCCAGGATCCGCCTTCGCGTCAAAATCAGTCCCTTCGCCGCGGATCCATTTGAGATGTGCTGCCGCGCCGATCATGGCTGCATTATCCGTGCAATACTCCATTGGTGGAATAATCAGCTCCAACCCTTCCTTCTCACAACGTTCCTGCAGAGCCGTCCGCAAGCCACGATTGGCTGCAACCCCGCCGCACAGGAGCAACTGACGTGAGCCATATTCTCGAACTGCCCGTACCGCTTTTTCCACCAGCACTTCAACGACAGCTTCTTGAAAACCGCGCGCTACTGCAGACGGCTCCAATGTTTCGCCGCGCATCTTGGCCTGATTCAGTACGTTGAGCACAGCCGATTTCAGTCCACTGAGACTGAAGTCATATGATCCTGCTTCAAGCCATACCCGTGGCAATGGAACAACGTCCTCCGCTTCAAATGCCATCCGGTCTACATGCGGCCCGCCCGGATATGGACAGCCGAGTGCACGGGCCACTTTGTCATAAGCTTCACCGACAGCATCATCCCGTGTACGACCAATCAGCTTGAACTTGCCCTCGGACTCCAGATGCACAAGCTCTGTATGCCCGCCCGATACCACAAGAGCCATCGCCGGATATTGCAGTTCACGCACAAGGCGATTCGCATAAATATGACCGGCAATATGATGGATACCGATCAGTGGTTTTCCCAGTGCCATCGCCAGCGTTTTGGCTGCGACGATACCCACCAGCAATGCACCAACCAATCCTGGGCCCTGTGTGACTGCAATCGCGCTCAGATCACGCGCACGGATGCCGGACTTTTCAATGGCCTGCTCCAGCATCAGCGTGATGACTTCAACGTGCTTACGCGAAGCCACCTCCGGCACAACGCCGCCAAACGCTTTATGTGTCTCGATCTGACTGGAGATCAGATTAGACAGCACTTCACATCCGTCTTTGACAACGGCTACCGATGTTTCGTCACAGCTTGTCTCTACCGCCAGAATATAGGATGGAATTCTGCCCTGATTATCTATAAGATCGTTCATGAATCCATTACGCTTCCTTCCTCTTCGCCGCTCCGGCCTGCAGGCGGAAGTACCGCCCACATGATCATTGCATCCTCTCCGTTATCGGAGTAGTACCCTTTGCGCAGACCTGCCGATTCAAACCCTTTTTTCTGATACAAATTCTGAGCTATAATATTCGATACTCTGACCTCGAGTGTCATACGCTCCATGCCGAGATAAGCTGCCGTTTTCATTAACTCGTCCAGCAATCTCTCACCCAGCTTACGACCCTGGTATGCTTTTCTCACTGCGATATTGGTAATATGCGCTTCGTCCATAATCGTCCACATCCCCGCATATCCAACAGCCGTACCATCCAACTCCATGACCATATATTTAGCAAAATGATTATGCTTCAATTCATTATGAAAAGCCTCTTCCGTCCAAGGGAGGGTAAATGCCTCATGTTCAATCTCCATCACGTCAGGAATATCTGCCACCGTCATGAGTCTGAATTGAAACACGGTTTCCTGTCCTTCGTTCCCTACGTTGTTCATCCGCTCTCCCTCTCCCTTCAGCCTTTGCGCAGCAGGTTCGCTTCCGCTTCGGACAGCTGGGTGTAGTTCGGCACCAGCGCATGTACGTCGTCGCGCTGACCTGCAAGCAGCGCTTCAGCGCCGAGGCGCCCAATCCAGCGGCCTTCCAGCTCATACGGAACGAGCTGGAGCGCCGTTCCTGCGGGGCAGCGAAGCTCTGCCGCTGCTGCCGCATGCTGGCCCGTCTCGCCGACGATCCAGACGGCAGCGGGCCGCTCTTCCGGCGCCGCCTCCGCTAAGCGGGCGGCGAGCTCTTCCAGCCATCCGTCCATTTGGCGGATGGCATCGGGCGCCAGCCGGCTGGGCGTATCGCTGCCGGCTGAGGCGAACAGCGCGGTATAGGCTTGACCGCGCCGCGCGTCCACGAGCGGAACGATCCAGTGGACAGGGGCGGCACTCGTGCCGCCCTGGTCCGCGGATGGCGTTCCGCCAGCCCCGGCTGCGGCATCATCTGCCGCAGCTTGCGCCTTGGCGGCGAGGCCGCTGTGCCAGCCGCCCCAGGCGAGGGCCTGAAGGCTGGACACCCCGGCAACGGGGATGTCCCATGCCCAGGCCAGCGTCTTCGACGCGGTCACCGCAATGCGGATGCCCGTGTACGAGCCTGGGCCAATGCCGACGGCGATCCCGTCCAGCTGGCCTGGCTCTGTGCTGCTGGCAGCAAGCAGCTGCTCCATCACAGGCACAACGTGCACCGAGTGATTGCGCTCGGCACGCTCATTGCGCTCTTCCAGCAGCGAACGTCCCTCCATCACTGCGGCAGCCATCACCGCAGTGGATGTATCCAACACCAAAAACCGCTGACGCGGCTTGTCTTGCAAATCTTCGATCTTCCCATCATTTCTTAAACCTTCGATCTTACCCTCATTCCTCAACCCTTTGATCTTATCCTCTTCTCTCAAACCTTGTATCATCCTATAACTCCATTCTGTCTGAACTGTCGGCATATCGTGGCATACACCTCACCATACCCATCCAGGGTTATCGTTCGATCTTCAAGGCCAGTCGTCTCCATCTGCACATGAAGATGCTCCTCCGGCAGCAACTCGGGAATGATGCTAGCCCACTCTACCAGACTGACTCCCGTACCGTAAAAATACTCTTCAAGTCCCAACTCGTCCGCTTCTTCCAGCGAAATGCGATACACATCCATGTGATACAGGGGCAATCGCGCCTCATATTCCTTGATCAGTGTAAAAGTCGGGCTGCTCACGACATCCCTCACGCCCAGATGCCAGGCAAACTTCTGTGAAAAAGCGGTTTTGCCCGCGCCCAAATCGCCATCCAGTGCAATCACCATTCCGGCATGCGCCTGCGCCGCAAGTGCGGACGCAAGCCTTTCTGTATCTTCAATGCTATGGGACTGATACACCCACTGCTCATGCGTCTGATTCAATATACGCCCCACCTTTGACGGTTTCCCGCCTGAGTTCACTTTGAACCTTATTATATCGGTCCCTTTCCTCGCCCGCAACATTGAAGGAACATGCTGGAAAGGCTAGGCTTCATAACCATATCCCTTGAGTGGATCGCGAAAAGGATCATAACATAAAAAACCGATACCTACCGGTACCGGTCCCTTTCATTGATTTCCAAAATAGCATCTCTAATCTTATCTAACATCTCGTCACTTATCATTCCCTGATACTTCACTCTGTCTTATCCACAACAATTATTACGTAACAATCTCTTTTTTCATTCGCGACTGTCTCTCTACTCTTCCAAGCGATCCACACGCACCGTTTGCGTGTTCCCCGGTCTGCTACCCACCTGTACAGTCGCCATACCGTTGGCCTCATCTACATTTTCTATCCAGACAGGTTCCCCTTCAAGTGTCACAGCAATGGTATCTTTGGCATCATAAATCGCTTTGGCCCGCTTTGCATCCATCATATTATTCGTAGTCTCCTTCCGGGTCTTCGTTATGCTTTTCCTCAACGATCGTATCTGTCGTACTGTCACCAATATAACCGTTATCCTCCATAACCTGACCGCCACCTAACCCTTCATTCACCATGCGATCAATATCGAGCATAAAGGATTCCCGATCCACCGGCAGCTTCTCCGAAGTTACTGCTTCCCAATTCACAGCCGTTGCTGGCGTATAAAACTCATCTGCGCTCTCAGCATCCTCCAGAGGATAAGGTGTGAATGTATGTCTGTGCGCCTCTTCCTCATCCCGCCTGTTCTTCATCTGGCACCTCCCCATCTTGTTTCTGTTATCATCCCCGACTCTTGCAGAACCATACTGATTATCGGACAAAACCATGGCATTCACGGGTTCACGACTATACGTTTCAACAGCTGCCCATACTATTATGAAAAAGGAATCGAAAGGAGTTGCCTTTATGCATACGGTCTGGAAAGGTGCAATCAGCTTTGGTCTGGTGCATGTGCCTGTCAAAATGTTCTCGGCCACCGAGGACAAGGATATCTCCATGCGTTATATTCACAACGTCTGCGGTAGTCCGCTTGCTTATGTACGCCAGTGCCCTTCCTGTGAGATTGAAGTCAAATGGGAAGAGATCACCAAAGGGTATGAGTACGAAAAAGGAAAATTTGTCCTGTTTGAAAAAGAAGAACTTGAGGCCTTAAACGAGTCCGCCAGCAAAACCATTACCATTCTGGATTTTGTCGATTTGACTGAGATTGACCCGATTTATTTTCAAAAAACCTATTACCTCTCTCCCGACCAAGCTGGCGGGAATGCCTACCAATTGCTCATGAACGCTATGCGGGATACAGGGAAAATCGGTATTGCCAAAATCTCGATTCGATCCAAGAGCAGCCTCGCCGCCATCCGGGTGCTTGAGGATTGCTTGTCGATGGAAACTATTTTTTACCCGGACGAGATTCGTCCCGTATCTCAAGTTCCCAACCTTCCCGAAATGCAAAACGTGAACGAAAAGGAACTTACGATGGCTAAACTGTTGATTGACCAACTATCTACTCCGTTTGAACCTGGTAAATATACAGATGATTATCGGGCAAAACTGCTTGATCTCATTCAACACAAGGTTGCAGGCGAAGAAATCAAAATCGCTCCAGCCAAACCTGAAGCCAATGTGATGGATCTTATGGCTGCCCTTCAAGCAAGTATTGAAGCAGTGAAGCCAATCACTGCGGACCCTGGAACAAGCACGGCCAAACCCAAGAAACGCGCTCCACGAAAAACAACTGTGCAGGCAGCTGCCGGAGGTGAAACCAATACACCTGCTGTAACGAAACGTAAAAAAGCCCCTGCCAAACCAAAAGTGTAATCTACGCGTGCTGGTGAAGTAGAGCAGCCTGTATGTTCTGTCGACTCTGTTTTTATTTCTCACATGGTTTGGTTTTCTACTTCTGTCTAACGAACCGTTATTGGTCACATTAGCCAAAGACTTCTATCCGGTTCGTTAGTAGCGGCAGAATCATTTTATTTTATATATCAACATCCTCGGCTCATCACTTCGCGTACCCCCGGAATTACGTCCACTTTGGCACTATCGGCGGTATAAATATTTGGTTAAATTTATTGACTAAACTAAGTAAATATTTTATATTAACTTATGAAAAGTAACTTATTTATATTTATAAAGTGACGTCTGTACATTTTCCAACATTTTGAAGTTGCTTACATCTTCTTCATCGATTCCCGAAACCTAGTGCGCAGATCATATTGATATTGGCATGATATATCCATCGTAATTAGTTGAACATCAGGCATCTATTATCAAGGAGGAAATAATCATGAATACTACTTATCAAATTCCAGCCACAACCCATCTGGGTGAAGTTAGTCTTAAAATCAGCAATCTGGATCGATCCATCCAGTTTTATACGGACGTTGTTGGCCTCAAACTGCTGACACGCCAAGATCATATCGCCACCATGACAGCCGAAGGAAAGAACGTCCTTCTTCGCCTTGAAGAAGTGAGCAACAGCATTACATTGCCTGAGCGCTCCCATGCTGGCTTGTACCACTTTGCCATTCTGCTGCCTGACCGCAAGTCGCTTGGACTTGCCGTTCGTAATCTTGTCGCATCCGGAATCGATATTGGTCAAGGAGATCACCTGGTGAGTGAAGCCTTTTATATCTCTGACCCCGATTTGAACGGGATTGAAATCTATGCCGACCGCCCTCGTGATACTTGGAAACGGGATGCTGACAATAATTACGTTATGGCAAGCGATCCAGTGGATGTGCAGAGCTTGTTTGATCTGTCGGCAAGCGAGACTTGGAACGGCCTGCCAGCTGGCACCGTTATCGGTCACGTTCACTTCCACGTTCGCAGTCTGGAAGAAGCCCGCAGCTTCTACTCCGGTATTCTTGGATTTGATGTTGTAGGCAACTTCGCCAACATGTCAGCACTGTTTGTGTCTGCCGGAGGGTACCATCACCATCTGGGGCTGAATATCTGGGCTGGAGTGAACGCTCCAATTAATCCTGCTAATGCTACGGGAATCGACTATTTCACCATTGTGTATGCCCAAAATCATGAAGTTGAGCAGGCCGTGGAGCGTCTGCGCCAGGCAGGCGTTGAAGTAAGCCCGGATGGTGATGCATGGTATGCGGCAGACCCGCAAAACATCCGAATCCGCCTGATTGCAGAGGTCTAAAGTGCAATTCGTGTTATTTTAGAAGCAAGCTGTTACCGTCCACTCACTCTGCCAACTTTACTCTGAATCCCTTCTCTTGACCAAACTGGTTACTGCAAAAAAGCCTGACCCTCGTTCCTCCAAAGCTTTCTCAGGAGGTAAAAGCTCGGGCTTTTTTTATACCTCTGATAAAACCGTAAATATTGGTACATCCTAACCCAGACTTAGACATTGTCAGACGAAGGAGATTTATTGGAATGATTGAAAAGGGACGTTTGACCGTCAGGCAGCTTGCTTCGCTGATGTTCCTTTGCACAATCGGTGAGCAGATCCTCTTTTTCCCAACCATGATCACATCTTATGCTCAGCAAGATGCCTGGATCTCTTCCTTAATTGGCGTAGGAGGCGGAATGGGTGTACTTCTGATCATGTTTGCTGTATATCGCTTGGATCCGCGTCTGAATTTAATTGAACATGTACTGCGGGTGCTGGGACCTTGGGTGGGCGCTGTTGTCAGTGCATTCTATATTTTTTATTTTCTGGTTGGTGCATCAACGTTTATCCGTGAAATGGGAGACTTTATGACGACGAACATTCTGAGAAATTCACCATTATGGGTGCTGCACCTTTCATTCGCCTGTGCTCTGGCTTGGGGATTGCGGTCGGGGCTCCCTAACATCGGAAGAACTGCTGAAATCTTGTTGCCTATCGTTGTCCTGTTCCTGATTATTCTCACGCTATGTCTACTCCCCAAAGTCGATCTTAACAATATAAAACCCATTCTTGCTAGGGGATTCCTTGATCCTTTCCAAGGCTTTATCGCTGTACTTACATACCCGTACTGTGAATTATGTATTTTCATGATGTTATTGCCTTACACAGAGCAGCGCCCTCATCTGAAAAGAGATTTTTTGCTCATGGGTATGATCGGCGGATTAATGTTAACGCTAACCATAAGTATGTGTCTGCTTATTTTGGGACCATTCATGACACAGCATTACTGGTTTACCTCGTTTAATCTGTCACGCTTGATTAACATCGGAAAATTTTTGCAACGAATTGAAGCAATTATGGCTTCCGTCTGGGTTATCGCTGTATTTTTCAAAAGTGTGCTCTTTTTCTACAGTTTTGTGCTTGGACTGGCCCATCTGTTTCGTTTGTCCAACTATCGGAATCTAATCTTACCAGCCTCACTTCTCATTTTAGTCTGCTCCATCCTGATCGCACCAAATGAAACCTTCTATCTGAAACTGATCATTCCATACTGGATTGACTGGGATTTAACCTGTGGCATTTTTCTACCGCTGCTGCTGATCCTGATTCATCATTTGAAACGTCGGTTGCAAAAACACTAACCTTCTCAGCCTTTTTACTTAACACTGATAGGGAGGACTGGCTGATGGAAAGGAGCATGACATGTTCAAACCCGTCTTACCGTTTGAACCCGTATCCCGGGACACCCTGCCTGCAGGCTCGCAATGGATTGCACAGATCAAGTGGGATGGTGTGCGCATGCTCGCTTATGAGAACGGACAGGAGCTGAAATTGATCAATCGCAGGTTACATGACCGAACAGCCCAGTATCCCGAACTGGTCCAGCCTCGCAACCTATGTGCTGGTGCCTCGTATATTTTGGACGGCGAGATTATTGCGCTGGATCCTGACACGGGACGACCTTCCTTTTATCATGTGCTTCGCCGGGATCGGATGAGCAAACCGGATAACATCGCTCAGGCCATACATCAGATACCGATAACTTATATGGTTTTTGACATTCTCTTTTATGATGGAAAGTGGATCACCGATCAGACACTTGAAGCTCGCCAGCAGCTATTGCATAAGGTGCTCCATACCAGCCATCATGTACAGGAAGTTACCAACTCCACAGATGCAGCCGCCCTTCTTACAGTCATGAGACAACACCAGATGGAAGGCATTGTCTGCAAGGATCTCTCCAGCACCTACGGGATCGGAGGAAAAGACTCCCGGTGGCAAAAGGTCAAAATCATGCATGACCTGTATGCCATGATCGGGGGCGTCACATATCGTGATGGAATTGTGAATGCCGTTGCGATCGGCGTATATGACGGGCCTCATTTTATTTATATCGGTCATGTTGGAACAGGTAAATTGAACATTAACCGCTGGAGAGAACTCACTTCACAGGTGCAGCCACTCCTTATCAAGGAGAGACCCTTTCACAACATTCCTGAACGCAGCGCCGAGACAACCTGGGTCAAGCCCGAGATTGGACTTAAGGTGCAGTATATGGAACTGACACATCATCGTACGTTACGGCATCCCAGCATTCAGACTTTCGCAGATGTGACATCAGAAGACTGCTCGGCCAAACAGCTCCAGCATGAAGATTAAAAGGAGATGCTCTATGCCACACAAAATCAAAGGCTCCATTATGATCGAAGGTGTAGAACTTACGGTCACGAATCCTGACAAGCTATTGTGGCCGGAAGCCGGTGTAACCAAAGCCATCTATTTGCAAAAGCTGGCCGCGCTGGCTCCATATCTGCTGACATACACCCGTAACCGTTTGCTAACAACTATACGGTATCCTCATGGCGCTGGTGACACGTTCTTTTATCAAAAAAACGCGCCAGAACCGGTGCCTGATTTTGTGTATACGCAGGAATATGAAGGCATACGCTACATTGTTATGAACGGGCTTCCTGAGCTGCTCTGGCTGGGGAATCTCGCAGCACTTGAATTCCATCCTTCGCTTCATACGATTAACAGCACACTTCCATGTGAATGGATGATTGATCTTGACCCTTCCATGGAGCACGAGCCCAGAATCATGCAGGCCGCCTTAATTGTAGGTGAAACGTTGTCTTCACTTGGATTGCAATCCGTTCCCAAAACTTCTGGCGCTACAGGTGTTCAAATCATTGTGCCGATCACCTCGGGTATAACATTCGACGAACTCCGGGATATTGGTTACTTTGTAGGCAAATATGTCACGCAAAAGCATCCTGAATTATTTACACTGGAACGCCTGAAAAAAGATCGTGGCGATCGAATTTACTTTGATTACCTCCAGCATTATGGCGGCAAAACGTTGGCAGCTCCCTATACACCTCGTGCCAAGCCAGGGGGAACGGTCTCCACACCGCTCTCTTGGGATGAGGTAAGCCGTGATGTTTCCATTCAGGATTATCACCTCATGAATATTATTGAACGTCTGAATACAGTAGGCGACCTGATTGCAGCCGTACCTCCACAGCCTATGGAGCTGATCCTGAAACATCTCAAGAAAAAATAGCCGATATCCTGTGACTCAGGGTATCGGCTATTTGCATACTGCATATATGATGATATTTCCAGTTTAATAACTTTGCTTCAAACTTTAGAAGAAGGAATCACTAATGGATGCCTTTTTTCTTGAAACGTCCACCCTTCACATCATGAATGTTGCCGATGGCTATAAAGGCTTGCGGGTCCCAATCCTCTACGATAGACTTCAGCTTAGCTTCTTCCAAACGGGTAATAACAACAAAAATAATCTTTTTCTCATCCCCACTAAAGCCGCCTTCTCCGTCCAGATACGTTACACCGCGTCCAAGACGATCCGTCAACGCTGAACCGATATCGCGATACTTCTCACTGATAATCCAGACCGACTTGGACTGATCTAGCCCTTCATTTACGATATCAATCACCTTCATCGCAATATAATAGGCAATCATTGAGTATAGAGCGTTCGGCCAGCCGAAAACAAATCCAGCACCCGCGAAAATAAATACGTTAATAATTAAAACAATCTGTCCTACAGACAGCGGTGATTTCTCACTAAACAGAATGGCAACAATCTCTGTACCGTCCAGTGAACCACCAGAACGAATGACCAGACCTACTCCCATACCCAGAATTAATCCGCCGAATACAGCACCCAGAAGTGGTTCACCCGGTGTTAGTGCTGGAACTTTGTGAAGTAGAGATGTACCAATAGACATGACTACAATCCCCAGCAAAGTAGATAATGCAAAGGTCTTACCGATCTGCTTGTAACCAAGGATTAAAAAAGGCATGTTGAGCAAAGTCAGAAATATCCCCAGCGGCAGATGTGTAAGCTCTGACACCATAATCGAGATCCCCGTGATACCACCGTCGATGACGCCGTTTGGCACAAGGAATACTTCAAGCGATACAGCCATGAGCACAGCACCGATCAGGATCATTACAATACGCTGCAGCAACTTCAGCGTAAACACCGAGCTTTTGACGCCGCGATCGGCTTGCTTGGCCGTTAGTTCTTTCACCGTTACATTGGACATGGTATCCCCCCCGTAAAATCAGAATGTGAATCCATTTTATATATCCATTAAATTACTCCACGGGGAAGCTCCATGTAGAAATTGAGCAAACTGTATTCTGCATGTACTCTGACCCACCATCAAAACGGGCATCTAAAGGCGATATAAAATAGATTCAAGATGTACTGCTTGCCGGATCACACTTCCAAAAGAGAGCAAAAGGGAGCCTGTTTCCCCAGACTCCCCCTCCTTCGTCACGACATGATTTATATAACTATTATATCATAAAAGATCAAATTGGAACAAAATACTTAGCAAAAAGAAGATAAATTCAAAAAAAGTGAATTTATCTTCAGAAATCTGCCCTAAATCGGCTAAAGAAGCGGAGAAAGCATCCGAGAAAGTATTTCTCCCCCTTTTTGCAGGCGTGAGCGTTGTTGAAATGCTTGTGGTTCAATCTGGCTACATTCCTCCAAATCACGTTCAAAATCATGCAGCAAACGATGAATAGCTGAGCTTTCAAATAATACGGCCGTTAATTCAAAATTATAAAAGAAACTTCGCATGTCCATATTGGCTGTGCCTACCGTTGCCAACAGATCATCTACAATCATTACTTTCGCATGAACAAAGCCTTTACGGTATTGATAAAACTTCACACCTGCTCGCAGCAACTCTTCCACATAAGAGAGCGATGCAAGGTGTACCAGCCGCGAGTCTGATTGATAAGGAATAACAATTCGCACATCCACCCCGCTGACCGCAGCGGTCTTAAGTGCCTCGTAAAGAGCTGGATCAGGGATAAAATAAGGCGTTGTAATATATATCCGTTCACAGGCTACTGAAATCGCGCCAAAACACATCTCCTGAATCGCATCCCATTCCTGATCAGGCCCACTCCCCAAAATCTGAATCCGTTCTCCTCCGCTGCAAATATGAGGTGGAAATAATTTTTCGAGCGGCGTCTCTGTCATCCGTTTACCCGAAGCCAGCTTCCAGTCGTTAAGAAACGTACACTGCAGGAAGTAGACCGCATCTCCTTCAATCTGCACATGCGTATCCCGCCAAAATCCAACCTCCGGATATTGACCAAGATAGTCATCTCCGACGTTAATACCACCAACAAAACCAACCTTGCCATCCACAACTACAATTTTACGGTGGTTGCGATAATTGACCCTGCGATCAATCGTAGCAATGAGCGGCGGCAGAAAAAAATGAAACTCGACACCCGCATCCTGAAGCTTGCGGATAAAACTCCAGCTCAGGTTATGACTGCCAAGCCCATCGCAGATGAACCTGACTTTTACTCCCTCCTGCGCTTTACGGATCATCACCTGCTGAAAGCGAGTACCGATCACATCATCCCTGAAAATATAAAACTCGACATGCAGATGATGCTCGGCCTTTTCCATCTCTCTTAGCATAGCTGCGAAAGCTTCTTCCCCATTCGTGAGCACCTTGCTTCGGTTGCAACCCGTTATCGGGCTCTCGGACAGATGGGATAACAGGTTAAATAAACGGTGCTGGTGCTTGTATCGGTCTCCTGGCATTTGAGAAATCTCATCTACAATGTGGGCTTGCTTCCAGATGGTTTCACGCATTTCCCGGAAAATTCGCGACCCGCCCTTCCGCAGTTTTTTGCGTTTACTGTAGTCTTGTGCGACGAAATAATACACAACAAATCCAATCAGAGGTACGCAAAATAATATGAAAAGCCAAGCCACTGCTTTGGCCGGGTTACGGAACTCCAGCACAAGAATCGTAGCCGCCTGAAAAATAAAAACAATTAAAATAATGACCAGCCAGAACATGCGGCTTCCTCCTTAGGACCTTACTTTCTTAATGTTCCGTTCCCTTGCTAACTAACTTTATCTTCTTTCACTCTAAACAGCTTTGACGATATTGTTTCCAGCTAATCATAGATACCCATTGTCGACCCCATTCGTAACGAAAACGTAGATAAAACTTTACATAAGCAGAAACATCACATCACTTCTAATACATATTTCTTCACTGCTGCTTGTTAAAAAATAGCTATGTCTTCATAGCCATATGGGCTGAAATAATCAAAAAAGCCTTGTTTTGCAGCGTTCCCCTTCCAGACTCTTCCTCTATTCTTCAGGAGAAGGTGGTCTTCTTACGTAAAATTAGATATAATACTCGTTAAAAACTTATGACTTAAAAGGAGAAGAGTAGTGAATGGACAGTGAGAGGTATGCGATAAATTTGGTTTTAATTGCACTTTTGATAGGGCTATCGGCATTTTTTGTGGCAGTGGAGTTCGCTCTGGTACGAGTACGTATGAGCCGGATCGATCAAATGATTGCGGAAGGGAACAAAAGGGCGCTTGCTGTGAAACAGGCCGTCGCCAATCTGGACGGATACCTGTCTGCTTGTCAGCTCGGGATCACGATTACGTCTCTCGGACTGGGCTGGCTCGGTGAACCTACGGTAGAGAACATTCTCCACCCGGTGTTCGAAAGCATGAGTATCCCTGATACACTCGCTTCACTCTTGTCATTTGTCATTGCCTTTGTAGCGATCACGTATCTACATGTTGTTGTGGGTGAACTTGCACCCAAAACGATAGCGATCCGCAAAGCTGAGACTGTTGCACTGCTAACGTCCGGCCTTATCATCTGGTTTAACCGAGTAATGTATCCTTTTATCTGGCTGTTAAACGGCTCTGCGAACCAGTTGGTTAAATTATTTGGCATCAAGCCTGCTTCCGAACATGAAGATGCACACTCCGAAGAAGAGTTGCAGATTATTATCAATGAAAGCTTCGAAAGCGGGAAAATCAATCAGGCTGAATTTGGTTATGTGAGTCGAATCTTTGCTTTTGATGAGATGCTGGCCAAAGAAATCATGGTTCCCCGGACCGACATGGTCTGCCTTTATCTAAATAGAAGCAACGAGGAAAATCTTGAGATCATTCGGGAAGAGCAATACACTCGCTTCCCCGTCGTTAATGAGAGCAAAGACGATATTATTGGTATCATTAATACGAAACAATTTTTCCTGGAGCTGTACGGCAACGAAGAACCTGTGGACCTGTCCTCCCTGATTCAACCCGTGTCAGCCGTTCACGAGACAACTCCGGTTAAGGATCTGCTGAAAAAAATGCAGAAGGACGGCGTGCATATTGCCGTCTTGGTCGATGAGTATGGAGGCACCTCCGGCATTGTAACGATTGAGGACGTACTGGAACAGATTGTTGGTGAGATTCGTGATGAGTTCGATGCAGATGAAGTAGAAGAAATCCAGATTGTGAATGAACACTATGTCATTATGGATGGCAAAGTTTCGCTGTCCAAAGTCAACGATATGTTCATGGCCTCGCTGGATGCAGACGAATGGGATACAATCGGTGGATGGCTCTACAGCCACCGTCCGGAGATGAACGAACAGGATGAGTATGAATATGAGAACCTGACATTTGTCCTGTTGGAAAAAGATAAAAATCGCTTCTATAAGGTCGCCATCGTTCCTAAAGAACCACTGAACATGTCAGACTACACCGATGAAGATGAGAAAGAAACAAACGTTTAATCAAATAAAGGTCTGTCCACCGTCATTTATGACGGAGACAGACCTTTTCTTTATGCTGAGCCCGAACTCATTGGGCATCTGCTCGATCTTCGACAATCCGGTTTTGGATTTTACGGAAAATAATCTTGAGAATCATGTACAGCGGAATGATAATAATCATTCCAAGAATGTTGCCAAGATCGGCTCCGACAAGCAACAGGATGACTGTGGTCAACGGATGAATATCAAGCTGTTTGCCATACACATAAGGGGAGATGAGATTATCCTGAATTTGCTGTGCAATGACGATAATGATCAGAGACCAGAGCGCCATGGAAGGTGAGTCGATAAAAGCAACGATCACCACAGGAATGGCCGCCAGCAAAGCTCCCACATAAGGAATAAAGTTCAGAATAA
The DNA here is from genome assembly GCF_051136285.1 of Paenibacillus amylolyticus. Classification (GTDB taxonomy): domain Bacteria; phylum Bacillota; class Bacilli; order Paenibacillales; family Paenibacillaceae; genus Paenibacillus; species Paenibacillus amylolyticus_F. The sequence continues at coordinate 2,278,031 of NZ_CP194938.1, forward strand.
TAGACACCACCGTTAATAACAGCGCATAAGGCAACCCGATAAGAAGAAAACCGATAAACATGAGAATGCCCAGCGCCACATTAACGATAACACGGCCCACAATATAATTGCTCAAGGCCTCATCAATTTCATGCACCGTTTCTTCTCCGTCTTTTCGATAATGTCTCGGCAATAACAGCGTCAAGTTGGTTCCAAATTTACGGCCTTCCTTGAGCATGTAATAGAGCATAATCGGAAATGTTGCCAAAATAATGACCAGATTGGATACAACCGAAAACAGACCTGATACATAATCCGTAACCTGCGTAATCCCCTGACTTAAATACTCGGACAGCCTGGTGAACAAGTCTGAATCCTCAGGCAGGTAACGGGCAAGAAAACGATTGTTTTCCAGCGCTTTAATCTGCTCCACAAGGGAAGATACAAGCTTAGGTGCATTTTCGATAAAATTCCATAACTGCTCCCGCAGGGAAGGCCACACGAGAACGCTGAATCCTGCGATGAAGAGTCCAACAACAACATAAATAATCAGGACAGACAGTGCTCTTTTTATTTTGTGCCGTTCCATGAAGTCCACGAGCGGACGCAAAAGGTAATAGAAAAACCCTGCGATCAGGAGCGGGATGATGATGATATGAATCAGCGAAGTTAGAGGGCGGAAAATAAAGTTTACTTTATCTCCCAAATACACGATCAGCAGAAGTAAAATAATTGCCGTGCATATGCGATAAAATTTGTTGTTAATCAAGAAACGTGATCCCTCCATGCGCTGCCCTGACAAGGTGACTGCGTCAATAATATGATTCTAACATTACAATACCAGTATGTAGCCTGAATAGACAGCTATGCCACATACAAACAAAAAAAGAGGCAGGAATTAACCTGCCACATCTCTTTTGTTGAACACAACCCAGGATATCACCATAAAGATGACATAATATACGGCGAGAACTGCCAAAGAGAAACCGAGAGTCATACCCGCACTTGAACCGTTCATTAAACCTATATCCGATGAAGCGTTCATATATTGGCTCAGATTCATATTGTTGAACAGTACATATTTAGCCCAATCATATCGATCCGGATTAAAGATCAGCGAAAAAATATTTTGCGTGAACATAATAAACAGGGACAAACCAATAGCAAGCGCGCCTGAACGAAATACAGAAGATACCATAAAGGCAATCGCCAGGGTAATGAACAGGTCAATATACAGATATCCCCATCTCGTTAGCGCCTCGGTCGCCATTATCCCACTCTCCACCGGAGCATCATGAGAGAACAAAATATACGAGCTGAGCATTGCCGTACCAATGACGATCAGTGTGCTCAATAGACTGAAGCCCACTACAGTCAGATATTTGGAAGCCAGAATTTTACTGCGTGACCATGGACGGATCAGCAACAGTTTAATGGTTCCCCATGTAAATTCACCCGCCACCGATTCCGCTGCAATGACCACGCAGAAAATCGTATTGAGGAAAAAAGCGATCTGAACTGTTGTAGCCGCTGGCTGCCAGTAATACGCCTCACTCGCCCCCATACCTTCCCGTAATAACACGGGCATTAACAATGAGATCAGAGCAAGAATAGCTAGCATCACCCAAGTACGCGCACGACGGAACACCTTCATATTTTCATTCAGTAGCAGATTGCCGAAACTACCCAATGCCGCCACCTCCAGTCATTTGCAAGAATTGATCTTCCAGCGTACGAGTCACACTACGAATACCATAGACCTGCACACCTTCTCGAACCAGCTTGGCATTGACATCAGGAATCTGTTCCCTCGAGAGAGACATCACGATAACCTTGCCCTGGATAACTGCCTCTCCCTCCATAAGTTGAACAGCACGTTCTGCATCATCTACTTCAAAGGCAACTTCGATTAAGGTATCTGAACCTTGTTCATCCCGCAGATTCCGAACATCAATCAGTTTACCGTTCTGAATAATAGCCACGGTATCACACATTAATTCCATCTCGGACAATAGATGGCTTGAGACAAAGACGGTGATCCCCTCTTCATGGGTTAGAAGCCGAAGATAGTCCCTCAATTCCCTTATTCCTTGAGGATCCAAACCGTTTGTGGGTTCATCCAGAACAAGCAACTTGGGTCTATGTAAGATAGCTTGTGCAACACCAAGACGCTGACGCATACCCAATGAATAGGTTTTAACCTTATCGTGAATGCGGGCTGTCAGGCCTACACGCTCAATGGTCTCGGCAATACGCTCCTTGGTAACACCAGGTGACATACGGGCAAAATGCACCAGATTCTGATATCCAGTCAGGAATTTGTACATCTCCGGGTTTTCCACAATTGCCCCTACTTGGGATATCGCCTTTTCAAACTCATTCTTCACACTGTGTCCAGAGATGAAAATATCTCCTTTACTAATGGACATCAAACCTACCATCATTCGAATTGTTGTTGTCTTCCCCGCGCCATTCGGTCCTAAAAAACCAAAAACCTGCCCCGGAGAAATATCCAGGGTCAGGTCGCTGACCAATGATCGGGAGGAAATGATTTTACTGACGCCTTGAAGTCGGACAACCGGCTCCTGCTGCATTCAATCCTCTCCTTCATGGACGGGCCTATTTCATGCCCGTTTCTCATATGAGCATAGTGTATCATAATCTTTAGTATATTGTCCTGCAATCTGGGATTGCCCTTCTCGTTTTGACTCAACTACACACGCTTCACAGCATCCAAGCGGCATTTCACTCCGGTAAAATCCAGTACGAAATACGTGATTGCCTCCATTGCCCTCTTGCTTCTGGGCAGCGTCTCTAGTGACCGACACAACCATCCCACAACTGACACAGTAAAAGCGGCCCGTTTCATTCAATGGAATACCTTCCCCTCACAGGGAGCCTCTGGTCCCTGTTATTTGTCGTTAGGAGCTGAAATTTGATACATTTTGTATCCTAACTCGTAATTTACTTGACACCGGGACTATTGTCAAGCTTTTTAAGCATAAAAGTAGAGTTAAAACCAAAAAAAACGCTATAAATGCGACAAAAGTCTCGCATCTATAGCGCTCAATTAGGGACTAATGATACAAATCGGTTTGATCAACCTACAAATACATTACATAATATGTAGCTTTACATTTCTCATTTAGACACTGCCCCTCTCACTCATCATGATGAAGTTTCAGTGTTGTTATTCCTCTCATCAGGATAATACCACAGCAGCGTCCACTGCTTACCATCCTGCACAAGATAACAAGTCTGCACGAGATCAAACTTTCCAAAAGTTCCGGAATACGTTTGTGTAACATTTATTTTGTAAGCTTCAGAAAAAGGCTTCACTCCTTTTATGATCTCTACATCAAATTCCCGCTCCGGCGGTTCCGTCTTTAATTCAAACGTCTGCACACCAAAATGCTGCATGAAAATGTGTGCTCTGTTCTGCACATAGGCACTCTTCGGAAAACGTTCTTTCATTAAAGGATGAAAAAGCTCCCAGGAGCTTCCGAAGTCACCCGTTTTCTCGTAGTTGTAAAACTCTTCTGCCACAGCCGCAGCCGCAGCAGGCGCATCTGCACGGAACAATGCGGGTACACTCCTGACGATTAGCCACAGCAAAATCAGTGCAAACAAAATAAGCCCTATCTTTTTGAACAGTGCATTACGGTTTCTTCTTCGCAGCATAATCAAGCCCCCTTGTCCTGCCTACACCATATGTATGATGGTTCACAAGCAAGTAGAAGCTATGGTTAAGCTACCAACGGCATTTCCTGGGAAATCAATTATTTTCTCCTCATTAAAGCTCGAATTCCTGTATAGATCGCAATACCACAACATCCACCAATCAAGTCTAGACCGACATCCCCAATCGAACTTGTGCGATTGGGGCTGAACTGCTGAATATACTCATCCATGGAAGCAATCACGACAACCATTATCAGCGCCGTCGTCATACATGTCACTACACTCACTCTCTTGTATCGAAGCCCACCATAGATTAGCACCGCGAGTACTGCATAGACCAATAGATGTGCAGTCTTGCGAAAGAGAAATTCTACAAAAGCATAAGGTCTCTGTTGTAGTGAATACTCATGACCATTATAAAACAGGTGCACATCGGGCAGCGTAGCCCCGATGTGCACCTGTTTGGTCAAACGTTGAAGCCATGGCTGAATGTTCTGCTGCTGATAGGATTGGGTAGACATCAGCCAGATGATAACAATCCAGACTCCAGCCAGCATTAGCCATAGAATAATTTTATACGAGCGGTGTTTCCGTTGATGTTTCTGTTTCCTTGATTCCCATTCCTCTGCCTTCAGCAATGTTTTCACCACTTTCCTTGCTGGTTGACGGATGATGCTCTTACTGCTTCAGATGCTGCTTCAGTATTCCGTGAATGCGATCCTTCTCCTGTTGATCAACGATAAAATAATAAATACCGTTGATTTTCTTGCCCTTTCCCTTGATTTCTACCGTATCAATCTCTTCCAGATCGCTGCGATAATCAAGGATCAGTTCTTTCATCTCATCAAATGTCAGATCGGTTCTGACATGTGTGCCCAATTCATCAAGCATATTCTGAAGGTGGATCACACTGGAGAATTGCATTGTATTTTTCAGCATCTGTTTCAGGACCTCACGCTGACGATCGTTCCGTCCCATGTCTCCCTTCGGGTCGTCATAACGCATTCTGGAGAAGCCAAGTGCCGCTACACCATCCAGATGAATATTCCCTTGCTCATACCGCTTCCCTTCATATTCAAAGGCAAACGGGTTATTTACATTCACACCACCTACGAGATCAATTATTTTGGAGAAACCTTCCATATCCACTTTCATATAATAGTGAATGGGGATTCCTAGAAATTGCTCGACTGTCGCCAGTGACATATCCACGCCTCCAAAAGCGTAGGCATGATTGATCTTGTCTTCCGTGTTGCGTCCTACAATTTCCGTTCGTGTATCCCGCGGAACGTTAAACATAAGCACTTTCTTTTTCCCCGGATTCACACTCAGCACAATCATCGTATCCGAACGGCCTCTGTCATTCGGGCGCTCATCCACCCCAAGAATCAAGGCATTAAAAGGCTCTTTCTGGTTGAGTTCAACCTGCTGTCCACCTTTAATATCGGTAACCAAAACAGGCTGCACCGGATTACGAGGCTCATAAATCTGATCTGCAGTTGATTTCACGGATTGATAGAGATAGATCGCATAACCGAATACAACAATAACAAAAATGGAAACTATGCACACTGTCCATTTCATCCACTTTTTCATGGGGCTCTTCCTCACTCATATTCATTTATAATCACTGGCAGTTTAGATGATCGCTGTTGCTTTCCCTTCAATCTTCATCAGACCTGGGCGTCCCACAGAGTAATATTGAAAGGCAGACGCTTGAATCTGCTCAGCACTGAACACATTACGGCCGTCAATCATCACGGGCTCCTGCATCATTTTTGCCAAGACGTTCAGATCGATCTGGGCAAATTCCTTCCATTCCGTTAGCACACAGAGTGCATCCGCACCCTTGGCAGCATGAAGCGGGCTATCCTCCCACGAGATCGAAGCAATATCGATCTCTTTACGAAAGTTATCTGTTGCAATCGGGTCATAGGCTCTGACAGATGCTCCGGCGTCAATCAGATGCTGAATGATATCAATGGCCGGAGCATCACGTACATCGTCCGTATCCGGTTTAAACGCGAGTCCCCAGATAGCAATCGTTTTTCCTGCCAATGACCCAAGTGCTTTCTCCAGTTTGTAGATGACTTGCATGCGTTGATCCTGATTGACCTGCACCACGGATTTCAATAGTCTAAAATCATAATCCACCATGCCTGCAATATGGATCAGCGCCTGTGTGTCCTTAGGAAAACAAGAGCCTCCATAACCGATACCCGCCTTTAAAAATGAAGACCCAATGCGTTTATCGTACCCCATGCCTTCTGCAACGCGTGTAACATCGGCCCCTACTTTCTCACAAATATTCGAAATTTCATTGATGAATGATATTTTGGTTGCCAGAAATGCGTTGGATGCGTATTTAATCATTTCGGCTGAGCGAATATCGGTAACGATCAGGTTGTTTGTTAAAGGACGATGAAGTTTCTTTAATGTCTGGATTGCTCGGTCACTGCTCGTTCCGATGACAATCCGGTCGGGGTTAAGTGTATCCTTGATGGCTGATCCCTCCCGCAAAAACTCAGGAACGGAAGCCACGTCAAACGGCTGGGAAGATATACTGCTAACAAGATCACGGATGCGGTCATTAGTGCCAACCGGAACCGTGCTTTTGGTCACGATGATTTTGTAGCTTTCGAGATGGGTTCCGATCTCCATAGCCACTTGCTCTACATAACTCAGGTTGGCCTCGCCGTTAGGAAGAGAAGGTGTACCTACGGCAATAAAGATAATGTCGGACTTGTGTATTGCCTCGCCGATATTTGAAGTGAAGGACAGTTTACCTGCTTCCATATTGGAAATCATCAACTCTTTAAGGCCAGGCTCGTAGATGGGAACGATGCCCTCATTTAACATGGCCACTTTGTCCTCATTGTTGTCTACACAGATCACCTGATTGCCGATCTCCGAAAAGCATACCCCTGATACAAGACCTACGTACCCTGTTCCAATCACCGCAATATTCATCTCGTTTTCCCCCCGTTCACGCAATTTTGTAAAATGTTGTCCCATTCCATCTCAATGCGCACGATATCCTCTTCCACCAGTTCACTGCCCATCTGCACTTCGATAATCTCCAGTTCTGTCAATGCTTTCACGCTATGCTTCCCACCTGCCGGAATCACAATGACATCCCCTTGATGAAGCGCTCTCAGGTCACCATCCATAATGAATTTACCTTGCCCTGAGACAACAGTCCATACTTCATTTCGTTTGAGATGGTACTGGTAAGAAAAGTTTTTGTTCGGCTCGATGATGATGCGTTTGGTCAACACTTCTTCGCCTTTGGCATTGCGTGTATAATCCAGAACCTTGTAACATCCCCAGCGACGTTCCTCATACATAGGGCGCTCAGCACTGTCTTTAAGCAATTCCTTGATCTGTGAACTGGCCTCTTTCTCACTGACCAGAATGCCATCTGGACTTGTCGCTACAATCAGGTTAGATACACCCAGCACACATACCGGAATGTTTAACTCGTTGATCAGATGTGTATTTACGGTGCTGTTCGTCATGACACCTTTGCCCACGATATTTGTACTCATCTCATCTGTCAGCGTGTTCCATGTGCCAAGGTCTTTCCAATATCCCTCATAGGGTGTAACAACAATATGACGAGCCTTCTCCACCACCTGATAATCAAAGCTGATTTTCTGCAATCTGCTGTATTGTTTCAGCATTTCTTCATATTGAATGGGTAACTCAAGCGAGATCAGCAGGTTGATCAAATAATTCAGCTTGAATGCAAAAACCCCGCAATTCCAAAGGGCAGATTGTTCAATCATCTCTGCCGCCTCAGCTTCACGGGGTTTCTCTTGAAAACGGGATACTTTAGCATAACGTTGCTGTTGTTTCGTTCCAGACTGCTCTGGAATGATGTAGCCATACTTTTCGGAAGGATGCGTTGGCTTCACTCCAATTAATGCAAGCTCCGCACCAGACTCATCCAGCACGCCCTCCAGCTCTGTGACTTTATAAAAAAAAGATTCCTCCACATAAGGATCAACTGGAAGCATCACTACCGTTTCATTTAAACTAGCCCCCTGTACGGAATACAGGTATACCGCAGCCAAGGCAATTGCAGGAAAAGTATCTCTTCGTTCCGGCTCGACAACCAAATCAACTTCATAACCCAGCTGACTTCGCAGAATCTCCACCTGAGGTTTACTCGTTGCAATCGTGGCTTGACCACTTAACCCTGTATGCTTCAATTGCCTCCATACACGTTGTACCATCGATTCCGTCTGTCCATCCTCCCCTTCAAGCACTTTCAGGAATTGCTTGGATCTCGTGTCATTGGACAAAGGCCATAACCGCTTACCCGATCCACCAGAAAGAAGTACGATTCTCAAAATAACCACTCCACTCTATATATTTTAAGATGGTAAGGGATACCCTTTCGTTTGTTACAATGTTGCCGTTGATTCCCTGTACTTGGCCACGGGTGGAGAGCTTGCTTTAGAGGAAGAGTCCATATTCGCGGTGTTCACTTCATGGGTCCATATCCGGTAATATCCCGAGTTCTTGCCATAGGAGTTATCGATCAGCAGATTGGGTTTGGCCATCAGACAGGACAAAATGTGACCATGTAATCGGGAAGTATGAATCATGCGATAATCCGAGAAGCAGCGAACAGCCTTATGGACAAGGTAGTCACTATATTTCATCCATATGAATTGGGAAATGGCTCGTGAAACAGGTTTCTTCAAACCTTTACTGATGTAGTAGATCAGCTTTCGCTCATATTTGTTATACAAGGTGGGCCAATCCAGGTAATCTCCATCTGTTTTCGACTGCGTTTGCTCTACATTTTTCTCAATATCGGTTCTAAAAAAAAGAAGTTCCTCCCTAGTTGGTGTTCGCTTAACTTCGATAGGCCAAAGCTGATGTGCCATATCTGGAAGAAGCTTTACGTGACAATGTTGGAAGTACGTCGTAGCCAGTTGAAGAGATGACTCATCCCGTACATACAAGTGGAGATCCTTGTGTTGGTTAAAAAGAGTAGCGGTTTTCTGAATATTAGATTCTTCTTTATAAAAAATAGTTTGCGGCAAAATAACGACTCTGTGCCTAGGATAATTTTTAACAATTGATTCTCTCACGTTCTGGTGAGCATCATACAAATCTCCGAAATTACCTCCCCCACTAAGAACGATGATATGATCATCCGGGATAAGAATATTCTCATGAAAGTCATGTACACTATATCTTGCAGAGACCCTAATGTTGTTGCTCTTGAAAAAGGATTCTGCCCCCTTCATAATCAATATATCGCCACCGTTGCTATATACTGGATAATCAATATAATAAATCTTAGAATGCGAAGGTATCACCTCGAGGATCGATTCAAGCCGTTTCTTCAACTCATCCATGGGATGAATCCTCTGCACGTTTGACATCTTTTCTGGCTCCTTTAAATAGATTTTTCTCGCTCCATTTTTGCTTGAGGAAGGCCATGTCTTCCTTGTTATACAGCATCTTGAGCATCGGCATTTGGAAAATAATCGATACAGATATTAACGACATCAGCATACGTACAAAGGAACCAAGTAACAACGCCAGCCCTAAACCGTATAACCCCATCATGGGTGTAAGCACAAAAAACAATGTAATCGTCACAGCAAGTGCAATGACCTGCCGAAGCACGATAACGCCTGGTCTCCCCAGCGCATTAAAAGCCGAAGCCAGAATCCATGATCCTCCGCCAACAATACACTCCAGAGATAACAGATAAAACACACCGCTGGCCTCCAGAAATTCCGGGCCAAACAACAAGCCAATAAAAAAACGACCAATCAGCATACTTGGTATGATGATGATCGTCATAAGTACCATACTAATGCGAAAAGCTCTGCCAACAAGAGACAACACCTGCTGCTGCTCCATGCCAGCGACCTTTGGGAATATCACATTGGTGATTGCCGTCTGCACCACATTAAACATACGTGACAGAGCAAACACAACCGAATATAATCCGAAATCTTTGGGCGTCAGTAGAGCCATAATAATAATTTTGTCAAACTGGCTATACAACGTGCCCAGCAACTCTACCCCATATACGCGAAGGCCGTAGCTGAATAAATGTATGCCTGTTCGAACCTGCGCTGCCAGCTTGCTGACTGAACTGAATATTTGCTGACGCATCGCAATCATATAACAGATCAGTACTAGTATAGTGCTTACAAAGCTGACGATGATGGCCCTCTCCACCGTCAAAACTTGTGTTACCCACAATAGCACAAGTCCCGCAAGATTTAACAAGGGGACGAGCAGGCGCGATAGATTATAAATATGGAACTTATCGGTTCCTTGTGCCGCTGCAGCGAGCACACCCATGAACAACATGACTGGAATCATGGATACGGTGTACCAGCGCGCAATCGTAATGACGGATTCAGAATAACCCGACAACCAGACAGGAATGCCAAACCAGCTAATTATCCCAGCGATGATACTGATGGGAATCTGAACGGCAAAGCTCATGCTGATATAAGCGGGCAGTTGCTGGCTGTTCTTTTTGACATTATAGATTAACGAGGTGGGCAGACCGAATGCAGCCAAACCCGAAATGAAAGCAGGCCAGAATAAAACAGCTGCAAGTTCTCCCTTCCCCGTTGCTCCGAACATTCGAGCTGTAATAATCGAGGTCAGCGTGGTCACAGCCATGATAAGGATATTAGCCATACTGGTCATGACGATAGTCTGAATGATGCTTCGCTGTCTTGGTTTTCGGGCAATCGCCATACTCATCAGGTATTCAGCCCTCTACCGTTTCGGAAAGATCCTACAATCGTGCCATTCCGATAAGATATTTTAACTAATTGGCTCATAACCTTCTGTATATTATTCATACATAACAACATAATCAGACCTGCTTGTGCAATTCGAACAATATGTTTGAACACGCCCCAGCCGCTTTTGTTATATCGGGTGGCATCACTAATTCCTTGCCAATACATTCGCCGCAGCAACCAACGTTTATTTAACCTGCTTTTGGAGATTTTGTGCTGTACTGATCCATATGGAGTGTAAAATATGTCGTATTTCTCTCGTATTCTGCTGATAAGCTCACTTTCTTCGCTTGAAAGCAAATTATTTCCCACGCGCCCCAAATCTTCCCGAAACGGCTCAATTGAATCAAAAACACTCTTCCGAAACGAAACATTTGCTCCAAAAGGGAAATATGGCGGCTTCATCTCGGTAACCTGATCCGAAAAGTCCATCAACGTATACAAACCAATAATTTCATCTGGAATCCAATCCGGCTTGCCGCCTTCCCAGATCGGATCAATTTTCCCACCCACACAACCAATCCGTTCATCGCGTTCGAACACATGGATGACTTCACGAATCCAGGAAGAAGAGGCCAGCGCATCATCGTCAAGAAACATGATAAATTCTCCTTGCGCTTCTCGTATGCCACGGTTCCTAGCATAAGATAGACCAAGCTTACTCTCAAAGATGTAGCGGACGTGATTAGGCCAATCGGCATTTTGAAATAACTCTCTGGTGTTATCTTTGGAGTTATTATCGATAACCAGTACTTCAAATTCAATATCCTGATCCTCTTGAGCCAGCACACTTTGGACAGCTTCAACGGTATCCTTCGCTCTGTTATGTGTACAAATGACTACCGATGCTCTCATAATTCCACCTCAATGCTTTGTTTTCGTTTCATTCTTCCAGCATGGCTTTCACTGAGTTTTAAGTAGTCTTCGTAGCTCTCCAAATAGGTGAGAGACATCTTCTTCCAATCATTTCGAAGAGCCACTTCTCTGGATACCTTGCCCATCTCGTTTAAATAGGCTTTATCCTGCATTAAAGTGTTAAGAATGACTGCCAGCCCATCTACATCATTGGCATCTTGCAAAATAACACCGGGAGGGATACTTTCATGATCGTTCTTGATCATTTCAGTTACCCCCGACTCCTCCGTGATAACAACAGGAATACCTGAGGCAAGGGCTTCCAACACGACCAAACTGCAAGCCTCATAACGCGAGGGGAAAATAAATAAATCCACATTGCGCATGAGATCCCCCATATCTTTCCGATAGCCCAGAAAATGGACCCGATCTTCTATGTTTAATTCTTTAGCCATCTGAGGATAAATACTTCGATTTGTAGATCCCGCTACAACGAGTTCTAACCCTGGTACAGACACCATCGACTTCAATACCGTATCCAGATTTTTTCTCGGGCTGCTAATATCACCTGCAAATAAACCTACGACTCGACCGGAGTTAATATCCATTCTACTCTTCTCTCCAGCATCACTGGGGTAAAATTCATGGACATCCACTCCATTATGAATGACCTGCACCTTATCGGGATGCATGCCTAATTGAATCAATTCATGCTTTACTTTCTCGGAAACCGCAATGATTCTACCACTTTTGCGAAAGGCGAATCGTTCCAGATACGCATTCACCAGCGTGTACAGACCAAAATACCATCGTTTCCAAGAGCGCTGTACACGGAAGCTATGTACGGGGGATTTTATCCATGTACTGTGCACAAAGTGAACCGCATTGATGTCCCCTCTAGCCCAGGTGATAAAACCATTGACCATCACAAGATCAACTTGCTTTGTTTTTCTTAATTTGCGAATATGAGTGGCACTGTTGAAGGCAAATATCTGGTATCGTAACAGCTGAGGTAACTTGAGCGAAGGAAAAACTTTAATCCATGTAGCTCCCTCATATTCAAGAAGTTCCGGTTCCACCTCATTGGAGATCATTACAACTTCATGGCCTTGTCTTAGGGTTTCGATTGCAATCTCATAATTAACTCTGCCCTGACCCTCTCCTTTGACAACCCTGTGAGTAACGATACATATTTTCATCCTTAATCCTCCCCATTAGGACATGAAGATTGTGGCAACCATCCATTAGGCTAATTGCTTCAACAACTGTCCGCGATGCGACCACAGACAATGATTGACCACCCAGTCGTACCCGTTATCCCCCATCGTTCTGGACAGTCCCTCGTCCGTCATTAATTGTTCGATACGCGCCGCAATCTCCTGATCATTAACAGGATCTACCAGATAACCGGTGATATTATCCTTCACTGCATCCGGTATGCCGCCGCTATTGCCCGCAATGACAGGTAATCGATAATAGTTGGCTTCCAGGAATACAATCCCGAACCCTTCCACATCGCCCTTCTCCTTGATATCCCGACTTGGCATAATGAACAGATCCGCACATTCATATAACTGATGCAGCTCATGATCTGTTGTACGCCCTGTAAACACAACGACAGATTCAAGACCATACTGGATTACCAGCCGTTCCAGTTCTCCCTTATACGGTCCATCTCCGCATATAACATACTTCAGATCAGGAATACGGGTAATGACCTGACTTACGGCTTTGAGTGTAACATCATGACCTTTGCGTTCGACAAGCCGCGAGACGGTGATCATCACTTTTTTGTCATGCAATCCATACGTATCCCGGATATCTTCCTGACGCTCTGTGATCCCGTTCAGCTTGTTCACGTTTAGTCCCGGTGGAATAATGACGATCTGAGACTCCAAAATGCCCAGCTCCACCAGCTTCAACTTCGTATATTGACTATTGGCAATCACCTTGTCTGCGCGCTTCAGAATGAATAACAGAAGCGGGAATAATCGGCTGTTGACCATGCCCATCACATCCAGCCCATGAACATAGGGGAAATATTTCACTCTGAAAAGCAATTTCATGAATGGGCCAGCCAGCCCTACGGGAAAGATGTTCACAAAATGAATTTCATCTGTTTTTTTGCGCCATTTCAAAAGGATCAGTTGCATGACCAGAATCAGTTGCGAGAGAATCATCAGCCCTTTATTCGAGTCTGAAAATATCCGTTTACGAATAATCTCAAAATCACTGTTCCGGTCGAATTGCTCGGATTCCGCGGCATTATTTATTTTATTGGTCAGCACGGTTGTCTCTTCTGCCGGGATCTGTGATATCAGCCCGAAGGCATAATCATGAATCCCTCCCTTTTCAGGCGGGAAATCAATCGCAACAAACACTTTGTTCATAACTTGTCTCCCTCATAAGAATACAATTCGCTTGCTTATACCGTGCTCATAATAATATTTACTGTATCCTTAGCACATTTGTTCCAGGAGAAGAAAGCCGAATGCTCTCTACCCTGAATGGACATTCGCTGCCCAAGCTCCGGATCAGACATCATCTCTACGAGACGTGAAGCTGCTTCCTGCGGGTGATGTGGGTCAAAGTACAGGCCTGCCTCACCGCATACTTCGGGGATTGAGCCACGAGAGGATACGATAACCGGACAGCCGAGCGCCATTGCCTCCAGTGGCGGTAAGCCAAATCCTTCGTACAAGGATGGAAAAATAAAACCAGTCGCATGTTCATACAGCGCTTTTAACTCCTCATCCGTTACATAACCCACCCAATTCACACCGTCCGAATCGTTCACAGCATGATTGCTGAATACCTTACTGTTCTTTGATCCGACAATGACCACACTCAAATTCTGTGCCTTCACCTCAGGCAAAATGTCCAAGATGAGCTTAAAGTTTTTGTAAGGATTCATCGTGCTGACGGCGAGCACGTATGGGGACTTAATCCCATATTTCTCAAGTGTGCCTTGAGCCGTCTGCCTTTGATGAATATGATCTATCCCTAGATGGGTAACCGATACTTTCTGCGCAGCAATTTTGCAATGTTGAATCAGTTCACCCTTGGAAAAGTTAGAAACGGTAATAACCTTCTTCGAAATCTTGCCTAATCTTACTGTTAAGAACTGATACCAGGAGCGAAACGCAAAGGAAAATGCCTTCGGGTAACTGAATACAGAAGCATCATGGATTGTCACGATCTGATTGCGTTTGAACGCGGGGCCTGTGTTGCACAGGTTAATCAGCAAACCTTTTTTCGTGTAAAAGGGCAATTCAAGTTGCTCCCATACATGTCCCTTCAGTCTGCCAACAACCCGGTGACGAATATGTTTCAGTTCAAGATGAGTAACCACATTCGCAGGAGAGAGCAGACAGAACTCTACCTTCGTTCCGTCTACTTCTCCAATGTCAATCAGGTTATCGATTTCCTTCACAAGTTCAATCGCATAGCGCTGTACCCCGGTAACCGTCTGTGTCAGAAAACGGGCGTTAATATAGATTGTATTCATGTTAATCTCCATTCCTCTTTGAAATTTCCAAACGGGATGCCGGTGGAGCTGTCGGGAAACTCACCTCTACATTTCTCGCTTCGTAATAGAGACTTACGAACTCTTCATTCATTCGATCTGAGCTGAACTTCTCTCTATATAGCTGATGTCCTGTCTCTCCCATAGCTGCCAGCGTATCTCTGTCGAGTTGCATTAGAATCTCTCTCAATCCTTCGAGCTGTTCAAGTTCAAAGATGTACCCGTTCACGCCATGTGTCACCAGCTCTGGCAATGAGGATCGATTGCTTGCAATGACGGGTTTGTGGTTTTTCATGGCTTCCAAAGCGACCAAGGGCAGCCCTTCCCATCTGGAAGGCATAATGATCGCATCACATTGCTCATAATAGTGATCGATCTCTGCATGATTGACCCATCCTAATCGGATCATATTATCCGTGAAGTTCCACTCATTTTTCTCCAATACACTATCTCCGATGATATATAACTGGATGTGCTGCTGCAGCTCGGGATATTGCCTGAATGCGTCCAGTAGCAGATCCAGTCCTTTCTGCCGATCATATCTGCCTACAAACAAGAGCCGGATCATGTTGGTTTGATTTTCATGCTCTTCATGCTTTTGCACGATCGTTTGCAGCTGTTCTGCGTGATTTTGGGGCTTGTGGGACTTGCGGTCACGTAGGCCACTATAGACAAACCGTGATTTCGCAGGCGACATTCCCATACGAATGGACTCCTGCATCTCATATTTGGAAATGTTAACAATATAGTCTGTTTTGAACTCCAATATTTTCTCAATCATGAAATACACTTTTTTATGCAGAGGTTTGGTATCCATCAAAAAGGACCAGCCGTGTGAGCAATAAAATATACTCGCTTTGCGCGGTGTGAAAAAAAATAAGCCCCTTGCGAGCATACCCGCAAATGAGCTGTGTACATGGATAATATCCGGCTCGATCCGCCGAATGGCTTGATGAATCTGTCTCATCGCTGAGAAAAAGTGTTTCGGGTGACGTTTGTAGCTGTAACGAATGATGTGCTCTGGCTCCAGATCAAAATCCTTAGCCGAGTTATAATCACTCATTAACACATGAACTTCGAATCGGTCACGCTGGTAGGAAACCAGCTCGTTTACATACGTGGCTACACCACCCACCACATATTCCCCGATGTGCAAAATCTTCATTTCCACTCACCCGCTTTATATGGTATATCGCCTGCATTACGATGCTGATATAGAGCCATACCTACAAACATCCAGAAAAAAACGTTAGCAGGAAACAGCTCAAGAACATTGGTCGTCATACTGGCTGCAGCCACCCCTGCGCCGAGGGCTATGGCTACCTGAGGAAGTTTGGAACCTGCCGAGTCAGGTGAGGCATTCATTCGTTTAGCCAGTGTGATCAAAAGCCACGTGAACAACATAAAAAAGTAGGCAAGCCCGATCCAGCCCGTCTGTTCGTACAAGGAAAAGTACTGGTTATCCACAGCAAAATTACTGGAGTTCAGTCCCATCATATGTGTGCGACGGCTTGCAGCACCCACCGAACCGATGCCGTTGCCAATCATGCCATTCATCGTGAAGGGCGAGGTCAGGCTGCTTCCCCATGTCTGTAATCGATCGAGCAGGGATGAACTGGAGAGCAGATTTTTGGATTGCAACAACCTGCCCCCGAAGAATACAGCTGCCGGCAGCACCATGAATACAACTGCCAGAACTAAAACATTCTTTTTGCTGTACTTCCGGATGTTAAATAAAAAAAGAACTACCTGATAAACAGCCCACAGCAACAAAGCTGATCGAATCGTTGATAACAGAAGAAAGCCGATCGTTAACAGTTGGATCAAGAGGCGAAAACCTCGATGTTTCACTGCCATTTTGGTTTGCTCGGCTATGATGCCTGTCATTAACAGCGCATACGCATAACCATCCGGGGAATAGGTAATCGAAGATAAACGCGGTACACCCTCCAGGTAGTTTTTGATGTTTACTCCGTATACGAATCCCATAGTGATTAACTTTTCTATACCCAGCGCATATTGGGCGCACCATCCTGCAATGAGCATAATAAAAATAACCAGATTGGTTCTGGCAAATGCGTACATCCCTCCATGCTCGGCTATAAACATGCCTGCAAACAACATGACCAGTGGTAAAAGAGTGATTTTAATTCCATAGATTAAAGTGACCACACTGGAACCAACAAGTACGTTTAACGATCCCAACACAACAAGCGAGCCCAGTATAAAGAGGAACAGATTCAGGAAATGAATCTGCTGACGATATACTCGGGCTAGTGTATACACCGCAAGCAACAGCATACCTGCGTCCTTCAATGAACGAATCACGATATTATCCACATAGATCGAGATCAGGCCATAGATGGATAAATAGAAAAGCAGAAAATGAATCAACTTCAGGATTACGGAGGAAGGAGCATCAGACCTTGCTTGAACTAATGATTGAGATCTGACATTCAGAGAAGTCATGTACATATTAACCTCCACCTCCAATCAACTTCTCGTAAATGATCTCATGTCGACCGAGAAGATAATCTTCATTAAAAGATAAGCTGTGTTCACAGCATTGAAGCATCAATTCATTTTTGTCGGCTTCAGATAATTCATAGTAATGCAGAATCGCGTCATGGATCGCATCGGCACGATGAGCGGCAAAAGAGAAGGTGTTCGCATCCAGCAGAATTTCGGGCATGCCACCAACTTTTGAAGCATAGACGGGTGTACCTGCTTGATACGATTCAATCACCACTCTGCCAAAAGGTTCATCCCAGGTGGAAGGTACAATCGTGAGATCCATCTTTTTCATCTGAGAGGTGATGTCCCTTTTATCGATTTTGCCCACGAATACAATCCGGGGATCAGAATCAGCAAGCTCTTGTAATGCCTGGAGCAGTGGGCCATCTCCGTGGATGAACAATTCCCCCACGATCTGCTGATCCAGCTGTTTGACCGCTTCAATCAGATACTGAACACCTTTTACTTCAGTTAGTTGTCCAAAATATCCAATGTGTAAGGGCTGCTGGTGACGAACCGTTTTGCCTGTATGAATGTGCTGAACCTGATCATCACGCTCAACAATATTATGAATGACATGTTTGGACGCATGCGCAAAGAACCCTAGATCCGTATGCTTTTTAAGCACATGCTCGGATATGCCGATTACCGCTGAAACCCTGCGACTGTATCGTTTGGAAATCTGTCGGTAAAACCTGGAATAAGCTGCAATGGCAATCGGCTCCATTAACGAGAAATCCCGCAGGGTATGCACAACCGGAATGTTCAGTTCAAAAGCCGCTTTCCAGATCGCGAGACTGAGGCCAGGGATATTCTGAGTGTGGATCAGAGCCGGACGTTTCAACATAAGATATGCTTTAATATGCCGATACTGCTTCACATTAAAAATATCCTGGATACGCCATAACACTTTGTCAGAAGTGCTGGCCTGCCTTGCCGTATCACCGATCCAGTAGCGATTGTTAAACGGCAGCCGTGAGATTTCGATCCCGTTAACCGTATCCGTCTGCAACCCGCCTTCCTTGTGCCCACCTACCGTAATAACTTTAACGTCATAACTGGACTCCAGTGTCTGGGCAAGAATCTGTGTTGATATCTCGGCTCCCCCAATGATATGGGGTGCATATAAACTGTGGGCGATCAATATGGTTTGCATGTGTCTCAACTCGCTTTATTCAGCTTCAGTGTTATCCGTTCAGTGTAATCAATTTTCCTGGACCTGCAGCATCCATCGATAATGCTCTATCGTACGT
Organism: Paenibacillus amylolyticus; assembly: GCF_051136285.1. Lineage (GTDB taxonomy): Bacteria > Bacillota > Bacilli > Paenibacillales > Paenibacillaceae > Paenibacillus > Paenibacillus amylolyticus_F. The sequence continues at coordinate 2,296,633 of NZ_CP194938.1, forward strand.
TTCAATCCCTCTTCCAGACCAATCTCCGGTTCCCAGTTTAATATTTCGCGGGCTTTATCGATTACTGGACGCCTAACCTTCGGATCATCTTCAGGTAGTGGCAGGAATACGATCTTACTGTTCGATTGTGTGAGTTGTTTCACCAGATGGGCGACTTCAAGGATCGTGTATTCCTTAGGATTGCCGATATTGATAATCTCCCCATCAGCCCGATCTTCCGCCATGAGGGCTTGTAATCCCCGAATGTTATCATCGACATAACAGAATGATCGTGTCTGCGACCCATCCCCATATACCGTAATATCCTGACCCGTCAGCGCCTGCGTTACAAAATTAGATATCACACGGCCGTCATCATTGCGAAGTCCTGAGGAATACGTGTTAAAAATCCGCGCAACCTTCACGGAAACACGTTGTTTCGTGTAGTATTCATAACAGAAAACTTCGCCTAGCCGCTTGGCCTCATCATAACAGGCCCTTGGCCCCCACGTATTTACATTGCCTCGGTAACTCTCAGGCTGTGGATGAACCTCGGGATCCCCATAGGCTTCACTTGTACTGGAATACAAGAACTTTGCTCCCTTGATCCGTGCCAGTTCAAGCATATGATACGTTCCTTGCGTGTTCACCCAAATGGTGCCGATAGCATCCGCTTGATAGAACTTAGGTGAAGCAGGAGAAGCCAGATGATAGACTTCATGTACCTGCTGATCAACGAAAATATCCAGTGCGGCGGGACGTGTAACATCCGCTTCGTGGAATACAAAGAGAGGATTCTCAATGACTTCTGCCAGATTGTGGATCATGCCTGTTGAAAGATTATCTATCCCCGTAACCTTATGCCCCTGATGAATTAAAGATTTCACGAGATGAGAGCCCAGAAATCCGGCTGCACCTGTCACTACCGTATGTTTCATTACATCACACTCCAAAATCATGATTAAGAATGGTCAAAAGGTATTGCTTTTAATCATCACGCCGATTGTTTTAAAGATGATAATGATGTCCATTTTCAGCGATACATTGGAAATATAGTGGAAGTCATACTGCAAATTATGGTGAATAGGCTCCTTGCGAGCCTCACTTACCTGCCATAATCCCGTAATACCTGGTTTCACCAGAAAGCGTCTGCGTTCCAAGTCAGTATAAGATTCCTCTACAATTCGTTTCATCTCAGGTCTTGGGCCGATAAAACTCATATCCCCTTTGATAATGTTAAGCAACTGTGGCAGTTCATCCAGACTCGTCTTGCGCAGTATTCTGCCGAGTCGTGTAATCCTCGGATCATGACTGTTTGTTGGAGAGAGACCATATATCGGTGCATCCGTACGCATCGTTCTAAATTTGTAGATGTTAAATTTGGCTCCGTTCTTGCCATACCGTTCCTGCTTAAAGATAACAGGCCCTTTGGAATCCAGTTTAATCAACATAGCTGAAAGCAGCATGACCGGTAATGTGATCAGCAGTAACAGAATAGCGATAACAAAATCGGCCAATGGCTTCATCACATCCGTATACCCGTCAACCCGTTGTGAGTATGGTTGCTCAAGTACAGCGGCATTCCCTTCTTTAACCAAAGTTTCCCCACTCCCAAAGTATTCCGGTCCTGATAGCTTCACAGACTATCCCCTCCAGCTACAAGAATTTGATTCATCTGTTCCTTCATTAGAATCTCTTCAATCGCCATCAGTACCGGTGCACGCAACTCTTTATTTTTGAGCGCAAACTCCAATGTTGTGAGAATGTATCCCAGCTTCTCCCCTACATCAAACCGGGAGCCTTCAAAGTCATAGGCACTGATCCCCTCGTCAAGATTCAACTTTTGCAGCGCATCTGTAAGCTGAATTTCGCCTCCTGCACCTACATTTTGTTCTTCCAGATATTCAAAAATTTTCGGAGTCAAAATGTATCGTCCCATAATGGCCAGATTGGACGGCGCCGAACCTAGTGGAGGCTTTTCAACCATACTCTTAACAGATGATAAACGACCTTCTGTATGCAGCGGATCAATGATTCCGTAGCGGGACGTTTCACTTGGACTTACCGTCTTCACGCCAAGCACAGATTGCTCTACCTTTTCATACTGCTGAATGAGCTGTTTCAGGCATGGCATTTCCGAAACGACGATATCATCTCCAAGCAGTACAGCAAAGGGTTCATTGCCTATGAAATTCCGGGCACACCAGACCGCATGCCCAAGTCCAAGGGCTTCCTTCTGTCTTATGTAATGAATATCCACGTTGGAGGACTTCCGGACTTCTTCCAGTAAACTGAGCTTCCCTTTCTCAAGCAGGTTATGCTCCAGTTCAAACGCACTGTCAAAGTGATCCTCTATGGCTCGTTTTCCCTTGCCCGTCACGATAATAATATCTTCGATACCAGAAGCGACCGCCTCTTCAACGATGTACTGGATAGTTGGTTTGTCCACAATAGGGAGCATTTCTTTAGGCATTGCCTTTGTAGCAGGTAAAAATCGGGTTCCCAATCCAGCAGCGGGGATAATCGCTTTTCTCACCTTTGTCATAGAAATCACCCTATCCATTTTTTTTATTTAAACTCATAAAACCATGAAAACATGAAATAAATCATTCATAGATAGGGCATTGAACCCCTCCTCACATCACACCCCTGACGATATACGTCTAAGGTACACTACCCACAGTGTGACCGAGTGCCTACCTTGATAGAGGTATAGTAGACATGACCTTTGGAGATGATTTAAAAATGTATTGGGACTGTTCCGGTTCCTTGTCTATCCTTTGTCCCCGTAACTGTTATTGCGACTTTTGGGTATCTGTACATTATTCAGCACGGCGCCCAGAATACGTGCGTTCACATGTTCAAGATGAGCTTTTGCCTTTTTGATCAAGTCCTTCTTCACCTTTCCCGCATTCACGACAAGAATGACACCATCACACAATGAACTGATAATTAATGCATCTGTAACAGTCAGAACAGGCGGTGTATCAAACAAAATAACATCATACTTTTCCTTCAAATCCTCAAGCAGAGTTGTCATCTTACGTGAACCGATCATCTCCGAAGGATTAGGAGGAATAGGCCCGGAAGACAAGACATGCAGTCCTTCCACCCCGGTTTCCCGAAGTACTTCTGTCACCTGATATTGACTCGATAACACACTGGTCAGTCCTACATGATTGGGCACATTAAACATCAGATGTACTGCCGGTTTACGCAGGTCCGTATCCATAAGCAGAACCCTTTTCCCTTCCTGCGCATAAGTCACTGCCAGATTACCAATCGTTGTCGTTTTCCCTTCACCTGATGCTGCCGAGGCAATCATGATCGTTTGAATCTGACTATCTATGGACGAAAACTGAATATTGGTTCTTAGCTTTCGATAGGCTTCCGAGGAAGTAGATCTGGGATTAGCCATCGTTACCAAGCCTACTCTTTCATTGGTTAATCGTGACATACTGTCCATCACCTACCTGTTTTTGAGATATGGAAGACTGTTTGGAGATACGACTCTCTTCTTTTCGAATCTTGGAGATAACAGCAAGTGCAGGGAGATTTAATTCTTTTTCCAATTCTTCTTCCGTTTTCAAGGTGTCGTCCAAATATTCCAGCAGGAATACAAAGCCTACTGCCAGCAGCAGTCCAACAATAAAACTGATCAAAATATTGATGATGGGGTTGACGTTAATAGGATTAGAGGAATCCGTAGGTTTCGCTTCACTTAGGATCGTTACGTTGTCTACTTTCATAATTACGGGGATTTGGGATTTAAACACTTTCGCAACTGCGTTTACAGTTTTCGCCGCTTTTTCGGATGATAGCCCCGTAGCCGTTAGACTCATAACCTGGGACTCATTTGCAGTGGAAACTCGAATGTTCTGTCCTAATTGATTACCTGTCATGCCAAGATCGGGGTATGTAGCGACCACTTTATCGAGGATTGCGGACGATTTAATAATCTCCATATAGGAATTGATTACTTTGATGTTCGTCTGAATGGTACCGATATCCAAACTCGGAACACCTTGGGCATTGTATGCCTGATTAACGATTAGTTTGGCATTCGCTTCATAGATCGGTACAGTAAAAAAGTAGTTTTTGATACCTGCACCAATGCAAGCCACAGCTACGAAGGCAACGATAATCCAAATACGTTTACGTAAAATGTGGATATACTCTTTCAGTTCCATTCTGTATTCCTCCCATACAGGTTAGCCATATTATTGTGACCATGTATTCAGTGCATCGATTACTGTTCACCAGAGCAAAAATCTACGCTTTTTCTTCGCCGTTATTCCAGCCAAAATAGGCTGATTATTCCATATGGATCGTGCATTTTCTTGGAAACGCTGAATATAGCGATACCCAAAACGTCTTTCAAGCAACGGATACACTACATCCAGCTTGAACGTTCGATGATTCGTATCATGTGCATCTGATGAAATGAAATGAAACCCGTTTTCTTTGCAAAAATGAAAACACCATTTCTGAACTTTTCGTCCGAAAAGCCCAGTGAATGATTCGGCTGTAAGCTGGCATAGTCCGCCTTGACTCAAGTAATCGGACAACAGCAGCGGCTTTTTCAAAATAACAAGGTTACGCTCCGGATGAGCAATAATAGGGGTAATTCCCGCGATTCGCAGTTCATGGAGTATTCCGGGGAACTGTGAGGGAATATGACCAAAGGGCAGTTCCAACAACATATATCGACTACCGGCAAGTGTGCAGCACTTTCCTGCATACAAGTCTTCAATCAGTCTATCGTGCACTCTGATCTCCTGACCGGGATCAATCTGCAAACGGATATTTCGTTTGGCAAGCTCTGCACGAAGCATATGAACAGCCTGATTGACTACCTTTGGTTCATTGTTGTAATGTCCGTTCAGGTGATGCGGAGTTGCAATAATGGAGGTAATTCCTGAGGCTACTGCCTTCTCAGCCATCGCAACGGACTGCTCCATTTGAACAGGACCATCATCCAGACCGAATAAAATGTGGCAGTGCATTTCAACCATATACAAACTTCCTCAATGTATGCTCCCCCTCGCCCCTTTATTCATTGCGCAAATGCTTTTGGTGTTAAAGAACTAATGCATAACGCTACGAAATATAGTAAAATGGCGTTAAGTACATGCTTGTTCAGAAAATGTTCAGATTTAACCTAGCCCTATATGATAAAATCAATGTAACGATAAGGCTTTAACTGAGGAGATGGGTCCGTTGCCTTCCCGTATGTAGAACGGGAAACTGCCTCAAATTCAACCTCATCAAGCATTCTGTTTAACTGTCCAGTTATATATAGTGTCTGTTCTTTCTGAATATGCAAGTTTGAATGATACATTATCAGTTCTCCAAAGGGCTGTTTCCATTGCAGCTTGGCATGAAGTCTGACGCATACACGGTTGTCTTCTACATCCAGACCTATTAGCATTTCTGATAATACGGGTAAGTTCAGGTCGCTCAGGAAAGTGATCGCTTGTGTATCCATACCAAGTAACAGGACGGGACGTCTTTTGCGATCTACCATTTTCCCATGAAACTCCTGAATGTACATATGGACATTTGGTTTCAGATCAGCCCATTCCTGAAGAATTTTTGAATTCATGGTTTCATTCCTTTAGAATGGATTAGCCTACATGGATTGCCCTCACTTCCGTATGACAGGTATAGTGCGAGGGTCATCCGGAAATACTTGAAACAACTCAAATGATACATTTTGTAACTATATACGTTCAATTTACGATACAAAACGTATCATGTCAAGCGGTATTTGGACATGGTTCTTTTGATTTACGACAATTTGAGATGTCCTTAGACAGACCTATTTACAAGTGGAGTATGAGACCATTGAGGCGTAGTACATTTGCAGGAAAACTTACCCTGATCAAAAACTTGGCTCAGGATTGTTTCAATATATATATGATGGTGTTCAGGGGGAAAATAGCTTATGAGCTACGGAAATCGCATTGCTGAATTAAGAGAACAGCGGGGACTTACTCAAGAAGAACTTGCGAACTCCATTCATATTACCAGAGCGGCTCTCTCCCACTACGAGAAAAACCGGCGCAAACCGGATTTCGAGGTGTTAACACGGCTTGCTGACATTTTCGATGTGTCCATTGATTATTTGATTGGGCGTACGAAGCAAAGTGATATGGTGATGGACGAAGACGTGCGTGAATTCGTAGATACGCTTGAATTGTCAGATAAGGAAGTGCTGGAGCGTTTTGATCTGATGATTGATGGTAAATCATTGACAGAGGAAGAAGCACGTCGTTTTATCGCTTTTGTGCGTATGGAACGCAGTATGGATTAATTAAGGTTACATCCGAAAAGAAAACCCAGTTTCCGAGTACTTTCTGCTCTGGTATCTGGGTCTTTTTGTGTATCTTGAATTCCCTCCACTTTCTGGTGTGTACTGGATCAAGAACGCTTGGTGTCGGAGGAAACGAAATGCTTCAAACGCTCCGGGTCGATTCCACATTGCAGTAGAACTTTCATGATGTCCAACCGGGTTGCTTCGACTGGTTTACCTGCCGGCTTAGAATCGCCCTTGTTTGGATGCTTCATCTTCATTCCGCTAACCTCTCTTATCTTCATACTTTCTCTGCACTCCAAAAACTAAACCTAATTATACGTTAGAACGTTCCTTGATGTTGTCGTCTTGTGGCGATAACGTTTTTTGAGTGGGTTCTAATTTTGTCGAAAGCAAAAAGGAGCCTTACGACGATGCCATTCTGGCCGTCATGAGGCTCCTTTATTTTTTTGAACTTTTACATACGAATGATTAACCTCCGGTACGTGCAAGTTCCCGCATATTCGCTTCAAATGCTGCAAGCAAAGCCGCTTCACCTGTCAAACCTGTCGCTTGTATCCGCTCAATCTGTTCTGTCATACGTTTGAAGTCCTTCGGAATGACACGCACAAATTGATTCAAGGAATCCTGCCATGTATCCAGAATGCGCTGACCAGCAGCACTGCCAGTGAGTGCTGTGTGACGTTGAATCATGCCAAGCAGGTCTTCGCTTTCAGAAGCATCTTCAATGCGCTCCAACAGAACCATTTCCAGATTGCAACGCTGCAGGAAGGTGCCTTTTGGATCGTACACGTAGGCAATACCTCCGGACATACCAGCTGCAAAGTTACGACCTGTATCGCCGAGTACCACGACTCGACCACCCGTCATATATTCACAACCATGATCGCCTACACCCTCAACAACAACTTTGGCTCCCGAGTTACGTACCGCAAACCGTTCTCCGGCAATACCGCGGATATACGCTTCCCCACTGGTTGCTCCATATAAAGCAGTGTTCCCGATAATGATGTTATTCTCCGCCTCAAATGTCGCTTTTGGTGAAGGCATAACAATCAGCTTACCTCCAGACAAACCTTTACCCACGTAGTCGTTGGAGTCTCCTTCAACGGTGAGGGTCATGCCTTTTGGTACAAAAGCACCAAAGCTCTGTCCAGCTGAGCCGACAAATTTGAATTTAACGGTATCTTCAGGCAAACCAGCAAGACCATATTTACGTGTAATCTCGCTACCCAAGATGGTCCCCACTGCACGGTTCACATTGGTAATCGGCAGAACTGCCTCTACCGGTTGACCGGATTCGATTGCCGGCTGTGCCAGTGGTACGAGTTGCTGCATATCCAGCGTCTCTTCCAGTTGGTGGTTCTGGTGTTGTGTACGGTAACGCGCAGCGCCTTCAGGCATTTCAGGCACATGCAGCAATACAGACAGATCCACACCTTTTTTCTTCCAGTGATCTACGGCTTCTACCGTTTCGAGGCAATCTGTACGTCCAACCATTTCCTGAATGGTACGGAAACCAAGATCAGCCATAATCTCACGCATGTCTTCAGCGACAAAACGCATGAAGTTCACGACATGTTCAGGGTCACCCATGTAATTTTTGCGCAACTCCGGATTCTGTGTGGCTACACCAACCGGGCAGGTATCCATTTGGCAAACACGCATCATGATGCATCCCAGCGCAACGAGTGGTGCAGTTGAGAAACCATACTCTTCCGCTCCAAGCAATGCTGCAATCGCCAGATCGCGCCCGTTCAGCATTTTGCCGTCTGTTTCAAGAACAACACGATCACGCAGATTGTTCAGCATCAACGTTTGATGTGTCTCTGCAAGTCCCAGCTCCCATGGCATACCCGCATGACGGATCGAACCTTGAGGAGATGCACCCGTACCACCATCATATCCACTAACCAGGATAATGTCCGCGCGGCCTTTGGCTACACCCGCAGCAATTGTTCCGACACCTACTTCCGATACCAGTTTCACGTTAATTTCAGCACGCGGATTGGCATTTTTCAGATCGTAGATCAACTCGGCCAAGTCTTCAATTGAATAGATATCGTGATGCGGTGGCGGCGAGATCAAACCTACGCCCGGTGTTGAGCCACGAACTTCAGCTACCCAAGGATAAACTTTACGTCCTGGCAGTTGCCCACCTTCACCTGGTTTAGCCCCTTGTGCCATTTTGATCTGAATCTCGTCAGCATTGACCAGATAATTGGATGTTACACCAAAACGTCCGGATGCCACCTGTTTGATCGCACTACGACGGGAATCACCATTGCTGTCTTTAACAAAACGAGCCGGATCTTCTCCGCCTTCACCTGTATTGGATTTACCACCTACACGGTTCATGGCGATCGCCAAATCTTCATGAGCTTCTTTGCTGATCGAACCGAAGGACATCGCACCGGTTTTGAAACGACGCATGATGTTTTCCACAGACTCAACTTCTTCAAGCGGAATAGATGCTCCAACCGGTTTTAGTTTCAGCATGGAACGAATGGTGAGCAGTTGATCATTCTCACCCTGTACGAGTTTGGAATACTTTTTGTACAGCTTGTAGTCGCCCGTACGTACCGCATGTTGCAATGTGTGGATCGTTTGCGGGTTGAACAAATGCTCTTCACCGTCATTACGCCATTGGTATTCACCGCCGGAATCCAGTACTTTGTCGTTCCCGTCTTTATCAGTAAAGGCACGATTGTGATGTGTCAACGCTTCTGCTGCCACTTCCTCCAGGCCGATACCTCCGATCCGGGAAGGTGTCCAAGTAAAGTAACGGTCAACGAAATCCGATTTCAGACCAACCGCTTCAAAGATTTGAGCTCCGCGATACGATTGGATCGTCGAGATTCCCATTTTGGACAATATTTTAATAACGCCTTTGGTTGCAGCTTTAATGTAGTTTTTAACGGCTTTCTCATGAGAGATACCGCGCAGCAATCCTTGCTGAATCATATCATCAAGCGTTTCAAATGCCAGATAAGGGTTAACTGCACTTACGCCATAACCCAGAAGCAGCGCGTAGTGGTGAATATCACGCGGTTCCCCTGATTCGAGCAAAATGCTGACTTTTGTTCTTGTACCCTGACGAATCAGGTGGTGATGCAGACCTGCAACAGCCAACAACGCCGGGATTGCTGCATTCTCGGCATCCACACCGCGGTCAGACAGGATCAGGATGTTATGCCCTTTGTCAATGACACGGTCAGCTGCTTCGAAGAGCAAGTCCATCGCTTTACGCAACCCTTCCGCTCCCTCCGCAGCAGTGAAGAAGATCGGGATTGTCATAGAGCGGAAGCCCGGACGACGAACGTGGCGAATCTTTGCGAAGTCTTCATTAGACAATACCGGTGTATCCAGACGGATCTGGCGACAGCTCTCCGGTTCAGGGTTAAGCAAGTTACGCTCCGGACCAATCGTTGTCGCTGTAGAGGTAACGATCTCTTCACGGATTGCATCAATCGGCGGATTGGTTACCTGTGCAAACATCTGTTTAAAGTAGTTATACAAGCGTTGCGGACGATCCGACAGAACTGCCAGAGGTGCATCATAACCCATGGAACCTGTAGCTTCCATTCCTGTGGATGCCATTGGCTCCAGCACTTTGCGCAATTCTTCAAATGTATATCCATAAGCCAGCTGAAGCTGTGTTACATTATCATGTTTAGGGTCTGGGAGCTCCGGTGCTTCCGGCAACTCGTTCAGATCCATCAAGTGTTCTTCAAGCCACTCGTCGTAAGGATTCTCAGCAGCGATGAGTGCTTTGACTTCTTCATCAGAGATAATACGGCCCTCTTGAGTATCGACAAGCAACATCCGTCCTGGACGTAGACGATCTTTATACAGAATGTCTTCTGGTGCAATATCCAGAACACCGACTTCGGAAGAAAGGATGATTCGGTCATCCTTGGTTACATAATAACGAGCAGGACGCAAACCGTTACGGTCAAGAGTAGCACCGATCTGCAAACCGTCTGTAAATGCCATTGCAGCAGGACCATCCCATGGTTCCATCATTGTGCTGTGATATTCATAGAATGCCTTTTTCGCAGGATCCATGCCTTCATCCGTGCTCCACGGTTCAGGGACCATCATCATGGCTACATGTGGCAGGGAACGTCCACTCAGATACAGGAACTCCAGCGTGTTATCAAACATCGCAGTATCCGAACCGTCCGGATTAATGACCGGTTTTACTTTGGCAATATCGTCACCGAACAGTTCGCTTTCAAACAAGGACTGACGCGCATGCATCCAGTTCACATTACCACGCATCGTATTGATCTCACCGTTGTGGATCATGAAGCGATACGGGTGAGCACGTTCCCAGCTTGGGAAGGTGTTCGTACTGAAACGGGAGTGAACGAGTGCAATCGCCGATTCCACCAGTTCTTCCTGCAGATCCAGATAAAATTTGCCTACCTGTTCGGTTGTCAACATGCCTTTGTATACCACTTTCCGGCAGGACAAGCTTGGCAAGTAGAATGATTCTCCTTCGGCTTCGTCTGCCGAATAGCGGATCGCCAGTTCAGCACGTCTGCGAATGACATACAGCTTGCGCTCAAATGCCAGCTCATCCTTCACTTCATCTGATCTTCCGATAAATACCTGACGTACATAAGGCTTCGCTGCCAGTGCAGAACGGCCCAACATTTCATCATACGTAGGTACATCCCGGAAGCCCAGGAAAGTCTGTCCTTCTTCTTCAATAATCTTCTTCAGACTCTCTTCATGTGCCGTACGAACTACAGGATCCTGAGACAGGAACAGCATGCCTACGCCATAGAAGCCTTGTTCAGGCAAGGCGAAACCAAGACGCTCTGCTTCTTTTGCAAAATAACGATGTGGAATCTGAATCAGGATCCCTGCTCCGTCACCGGAATTCGGTTCACTTCCCTGTCCCCCGCGGTGCTCCATATTACTGAGCATGGTCAGTGCCTGACTTACGATATCATGTGAAGGTACTCCTTTGATGTTGGCAACAAAACCCATTCCGCATGCATCTTTTTCGAATTGTGGATCATATAGACCCTGTTTTGGAGGTAATCCGATGTGTCTCATGGAACGCAACCTTTCTATAATGAAGTATTTCGGAAAGATCAAGAATAAGAACATAGCAACAGGCAACAATGTAACGGGAGGAGCTGGCATTTCGCTTGCGATAAGCCTGCCTGCTGAGATGAAGAGGTGACAGCTTGAGCCATCTGTTATAAGCCTGGTATTGCGGCAAAGACCGCGGATATTGCGAAGAACTGGCACCGAATGAACCGGTAACAGCATATATACAACAACCACGCAGCCGTTAGCACGGCTACTCATGATGGAGCGACGTTTTTTGATATAGTTCTATTATTTTAACACCGACCTAACATCAGCGCAATTTAAACTTTTTAATACCTCTGATAAGAATTGTTTTGCAGTACAGCTTTAGTGCGATGACGTTTAAAAACACCTCTTTTTTGAATAATTATACACATTTTAAGACAGAGCACAACTGATTTTAATTGCTGATAAAAGAAAATCGTTCCATATCCAGCCTGCGTTTGACCATATTTTCGCAATTTTCATGCTCTAGCTTCCAATTTCGTTTTCTATTTTCATACAATTGAATACAAAATGGCCTGCAGCTAATTTTCCAGCTGCAGGACATTTGCACTATTTGACTACTATATTGCATAATTTCGATACATATGCTTTAACTTTATTTTGCGAAATATAATAAAATTCTCGTTTTGTCTCTTTAATTATACAGTCAAAGGCTGACCGCTTTCTGCTACTTCAGTATCTTTCTTTGTACGTCGGCCGTTCAGGAGGAAGTACGTCAGCGTCAGCAGAACAGATACAACTGCATAGATGCTAAGTATTTCAGCCTGATGCCACATGACATCAAAATTACCGCTGGATACGACAGCTCTGAGACCCACAATGCTATGTGTCATTGGCAGCCACTGACTAATCGCCTGGAGCCATGAAGGAATAAGTTCAATTGGGAACGTTCCTGCACTCGCTGCCAGTTGGAAGACCAGAAGCAAGATAATTACATAACGTCCAGGCAGATCGAGCCAAGTCACGAGGGCCTGAACGATCAGCATAAAGGTCAGCCCCGTTATAATGGTAAACAGATAAAATAGTCCTGCGCTGTGTGTCTTTAGTCCAAGCCCGTAAAGCATAAAGCTAGCTAAAATAACCGACTGGAAGATGCTCACTGATCCAAACACCAGTGTGCGGCTTACGAAACGATTCCAGCCTGTTGCCCCGGATACGGATGTTTCACGCATTTTCAGAACAATTGTGGAGATCAGTGAACCTACGAACAGACCAATGGACAGGAAAAATGGTGTCATGCCTGTTCCGTAATTGCTCACGCTCTCCGTCTTGTTCTCGGAAGAGCTAACCGGTTCTGCAAACATATTCACGACTTCATCTGTTTTCTTCACTTCGGATGTTTTCTGAGCTGCATCTTTCAGCTTCGTTGCCAGTTCACCAGAACCGTCTTTCAGTTCCGTAAGACCATTAGCCAGTTTACCGGCTCCGTCACCCAGCTGTTTGGAACCGTCAGCCAGAGATGAAACACCGCCGCTAAGTTTACCGACACCTGTCTGTAATGCAGCCGTACCTGTACCTAGCTGTTTCGCACCTGATGCCAGCTGAGTGCCACCTGCAGCCGCCTCACCGAGCTTGCCACTGAATTGCTTCAAGCCGTCGGAGAGTTTTGTTCCGCCTTCACTAAGCTGCCCAGCACCTGCAAGCAGCTGCTTCTGTCCATCTACCAGTTGAGTTGCACCAGCAAGGAGCTGCTGCTGCCCCCCCTGCAATTCGGCTGCACCGGCTGCCAGTTGCTGATTCCCTTGATGAAGCTGATCCGCACCTTGTGCCAGCTTCTGCTCGCTCTCATGCAGCTGTGTGCTGCCGTCAGCAACAGCCTGACTCGCGGCAATCAGCTTCTGGACATCTGCGCTCGCAGCCAGTTCCGGGTTGCTTGCAGCCAGCTGCTTCAATCCAGCAGCTACGCCCTGTGCTCCATCGGCCACTTTGCTACTACCATCCACAGCGGATTGCAAGCCAGTCGCCAATGTTCCACTGCCTTGTACTGCCGTTTGCAGCCCGCTAGACAACTTGGCGCTGCCTTGTTCTGACGATTGCAGGCCGGTCTGCAGCTTGTTGGTGCCGTCCAATGAAGATTGAAGGCCCACGGCCAGCTTGTTACTGCCGTCTTTCAGCTGGTCGGCACCGCTTTGAAGCTGACCCGTAGCTGCATTATGGAGTTGTTGCAAACCCGAAACCAGACTTGTCGTTCCATTTTCAAGTTTTGATGCTCCATTATGCAGTGCATTAACTCCATTACTTAACGGAGCTAATCCATCCTGAAGTTTCAACGTTCCGGAGGCAAGCTTAGCCAGATTATCCTTCAGCTTCACTGCTCCGTCATCGAGTTTTCCAGCCCCGCTTTTCAAATCTCCGGCACCGTTGCCCGCTTCAGTCAAGCCGGTCGACACCTCGGAGAACTTATCAAGTAGTGTCTCTGCATAAGACTCTGTAACTTTAGCCGAAACTTTGGCTTTCAAGTCCTTCATGGCCGTTTTGCCAATCTGGGCACCCACAAAGTTGTAATTACCGTTTGGCTCATAGATCAAGCTTGCTGGTGCTGGCTTATCATCAAGCAATGTTGTCGCTTGAGAAGAGAAGTTCTCCGGAATTGTAATCTGCATGTAATACTTGTCATCTTGCATGCCGTCCTTTGCCTGGGCGGCACTGACAAAGTCCCATTTGAAATCTTCATTTTTCTTCAGTTCATCGATGAGATCATTGCCGACATGAAGTGATTTCCCCTCCAGTTCGGCTCCTTTATCCAAATTAACTACCGCTACCGGCAGTTTATTCACTTGACCATAAGGATCCCAGTAAGCTGCCAGGTAAATACCGCTATACAGGATCGGAATAAATAATATCGCAATTACAGGGATCAACACCTTCGGGTTTCTCACGGCTGATCCCAAATCCTTGAAAAACACGTTTAATGATTTCATGTCATTTTCTCCCCTTAATCTCTCTGCTATTCAGCAGGAATATCCAATATGAAAACAGATTGAAAATCTCTGGAATTTTTACCGAAATACGTAATGACCAATTCTCTCAAATGGTCAATCGAGAGCAAAAAACAAACTTGTCCTCCGACAAGTTTCATTTTCTCCCTTTCACCAACTACTAAAATGTTCATTGTATAGTTGAAGTCTGACCATTAAAATAGGTAGCGGGTAATGCGTAACCTTAACGATGGATCATGTTATAAACCTTTAACGGGGCTGATCGCAGCAATCCCTTCCATTAAGAAAAGACGAAAGTAGTTCTTGATCGCTTCTTTACTAAGTGGTTCATGATGTTTGCTCCAGTCAGAGGTCAAAGCAATATACAATCGAATCATCATAAAAGCAACAACTTGCGGATCACAATCCCTTATCTCTCCGCCATCCCTTGCCTTCTCCAGTTCACGGGCCAGAAAATCGGAAATGACTTTCTCCACTTTTTCCAGACCCTCCCTGGCCTGCAATGTTCCAAAATCCTTCAATTCCTGTGACAACTTAACGAGCAACTCATGATCACGACGAAATTCCAGAAGCGCATCCAGCACGCGAAACAGGTTATCAAAAAAAGCACTCTCCTGATGAACTTCACGCTGCGCAATATTTTTCATTTCCTGAATAACTTCCACCAGAATCTGATCAAACAGCTCTTCTTTGTTTCTGAAAAAGGTGTAGATCGTGCCCTTGCCTACATTGGCGATCTTAGCCACTTGATCCATCGTAGTCGCTTTGTATCCAAACATGGCAAACGACTGGGCGGCTGCATGAATGACCTGCTGTCTCCTGTCGATCGGAGCCATCTTATCCCCTCCTTACTTTCTTTTGAAAATGTGACAAGTGATTCTATCGTTCTCTTTAAAATGACCAAAAATACAAAACGGTCATTCGGTCAAAAACTAGAATATCACCTTGAAAATAAGATTGCAAGCCTAACAATAAAAAATGTATTAATATTTTTTAACCGAAATGCAGTGGAAACTGTCAGCATCCTCGTCTATAGTGTAAGATGACTCAAACAATCCGCACATAACCGAAGTTTGAGGTCTCAAAACAGAATATACAGTGTAAATATTAGGGGATGAAACATGATTCTGTGTTTTGCCGTATATTCATGTAGTAACGAACCTAGCAAAACTGCCCTATTTAAAACTTAGAAAACTGTCTCATTCAAATTTTAATTTCAACTTAAACTTATGAATAAAGGTGAACTCATGCGAAAACCAAGAGTGCTCTTATTATCAGAAGGATTCGGTACTGGTCATACACAGGCGGCTCACGCCCTGGCACACGGCATCAAAAAAGTCAGTCCTCAAGTTCATAGCCGTGTTATTGAACTTGGAAAATTTCTAAACCCGACCGTAGCTCCGCTGATCTTTTCTGCATATCGAAAGACACTATCGGTTCAACCCAAACTTGTCAGCCTGTTGTACCGCACACAGTACAACAAATCATTAAACGGCTTAACCAAACTGGCGTTGCACCGTATTTTCTACACACAAACGGCGCAGGTTGTATCCCAGTTGAAGCCGGACATCGTGATCTGCACTCATCCATTTCCAAATGCGGTAATTTCCAGACTTAAACGTCAAGGTCTGAATACCCCGCTCTATACGTTGATTACCGATTATGATGTGCACGGAACCTGGATCAACCCTGAAGTTAACAAATATCTGGCTTCTACTCCTCAGGTTAAAGCCTTGCTTGAGATTAGAGGCGTTCCTGCCTCACAGATTCAAATTACAGGCATACCTGTTCATCCTGATTTCTGGGAAGCTGGGGATAAAGTCAAGCTCAGAGAAGAGATGGGTCTGCAAAATATGCCGACAGCTCTGCTTATGGGAGGCGGCTGGGGGCTTTCTTTTGACGAGGAAGATATGAAAGCTCTCGCATCCTGGGCAGATCGAGTACAGCTAATCTTCTGTCTTGGAAGCAATCAAAAGATGATTGACAAAATGAAAGAAATTCCATGTTTCCAGCATCCGAATATACGTATTCTGGGATACACAAAGGAAGTCAGCAAACTCATGGATGTCTCGGATGTACTGATTACTAAACCAGGAGGCATGACTTGCACGGAGGCTATGGCCAAAGGCCTTCCCATGTTATTTATCCCCCCGCATCCAGGACAGGAAGAGGAGAACTGTGAATACTTTGTACAAGCCGGATATGGACAGATCATTCATTCTGCAGATGTCATAACCGATCGATTCCGTGAGCTATCTGAACTTGAACTTCAGTCCAATCAGCCGAATCGCCCTGAGCACACGAAGGCCAAATCTGGACATTCTTTGCCTTATGATCCAGCCTGCTGCGCTCAAGCTGTACATGATTTACTGTTTCCCGCAACAACAGAAGTTACAACTACGTCTCTAGAGCGGTTTTCAGCGGGGATTACTAACAGACCTTTGTCTGGTACCAGATTACCTTTAAGACGTCTCTAAGACTTATTAAAATCGTTCTCAGAACGTGATAGACATTGTACAATCAATTAAAAGGTTAAACGAAAAGAAAATGCAAAAAAGGTTCCTCTTCGTAAAATGAAGGGGAACCTTTTTTATTTTTATTGCATTTCGTCGTATGTTCTCCCAAAAAAATGGGTAAATTACAGATAATGATTTACTTGAAAACGACGAAATAAAACTGCTTTCCAGACTTTTCAGGGCACATGTGATGCTCACATAGTTAACTACCCTGCCTGTTTGCAGAATTTTAGGGTCTTTTACTTGTAAAAAGTATGATGACCGATCGTTTTTACTTCTTTCTTCGTGCGGGCCACTGTCAGATCGTCAGCAAGTGTCAATGATAAGAAATAATACGTATCATCTGAAACTTCCTTCTGTCCGTTCAGTGCAGCATTGACTGCTTTGACGCTGTCTTCATTCGGGGTTACCCGTTTAAGACGTCCATTCGCCACAGGGCTAAACTGTGATTTCTGATGGATCACCTTGTAAATGGTATCGGGAAAATTGGCTGACCGCAGCCGGTTTAAGACAACATTGGCAACTGCCACTTTGCCTTTGTACGGTTCACCTTCCGCCTCTGCCATGACGATTTTTTGCAGCAGATGCAGTTCTTTATCGGACACACTGTAAGACCAGGTTGCCAGTTTCGCATCTTCCTGGTTCAGAAGTTCTGTCCGCGTAAAGTAAAGTTTTTGGGGGGGAGTTGTCATTGCAGCTCTCGCTTTGGCGTTTTGCAATTTAGCCAGTTTCAGAGCAGCTTCTTTTTGGGCTTTAGCTTGTGCTATAGCCTGCGCTTTTTGTTTAGCCGCAGCTTCCTTTTGCTCCTGCTTTTCCTGCGCAGTCAAAAGCCAGTTTTTGGCCGGCAGTGCATTTGTCCATGTTGCGGATTGCACAGACGTGTCAGTAGATAGACTTGTCCCATCTTCCATCATTCGCCTCTGATCTTGCGGCAAAGATGGGTTATCATGCGCCGAAGACGCAAGCTCTGTCATCTGTTTACTATCACTCGCTTCATTCCACTTCCCCGTCGCTTGAACGACATTTATCCCCACTATACATACAAGCAGCACAGATAACATCGGTGCCACCCAACGATTCTTGCTTATAATTTCCATTCGAAGATTCCTCCTATCGAAACAATTCCCTAATCTTAGTAACCAAAAAAAAAGAAATTGAATAACGTTGGCTAATATTACATAGGGATAAACACAATGTCAATGTGAGTTTATGGTATTAAAAAGTTTTTCAGGAAAATGAGAACGTATTCACTGTCTCATACATTGGCGTTTGTCCAAGCCTTGTCACATAAAGTACAAAACCTTCTACAGACCATGAATTCCCATGAGAAACATGTTCTGTAACCAATTGTGTAAGCCCATAATTATCCATACCAGGAAGATATCCAAGATATTTTCTGGCTACAGTAACATGTGGGTGATACGGTCTTAATTCGGCTTCAAAGCCTAAACTTTTGGTTGCATTTAGAATATGCTTCTGCAAAAGGTGTAATCGCTCTATATCTCCGTTAACACCCCTCCAAAGAACTTTTGGTGTTTTCTCCAGACCAAACGTTCCCCAATCAGAAAGTTGCAGGTCAAACGAATGGAAATCAGCAGCTACGGCGTGCAGAGCTGTGCGAAGATGACCAACATCACTCATCAACGTATCTCCCAAAAATTGCAATGTAATGTGATAATCCCTATGGTCTGTCCATTTGCGAAAATCAAGCTTGTTTCGTATTAGCTGTGTCTGCATATGAAGAAACTGCTGGACAGATTCAGGCAGACGAACAGCAATAAACAGACGTTCCCGTCTGGATGCATGTTCTTGAAGTTTATGGGCATTCATTGCATACACCTCTCTAAAGTTCGCTCTATTATTCCATAACTATGCATATCATTTCAACCTGGGTAAATATAGAGTGACACACAATATGGATTTTGCATATCAGACTTCATTCCTGCATTTTCCATATTTATGCACATCATGTACTGAATCTGATACACTTGACAAGACTAATTCATCGATCTCAGGAGGCACACACATTATGGGAAAAATCGTATGTTTTCCATCATTATCCGAAGAACAGCAGCAACAGATTCTTCAGGCTGCACCAGGTTACACCATCAAAGTAGGCAAAGCCAAAGATCTGGATCCGGCTGAATTAAAAGACGCCGAAATTATACTGGGTTGGTCTCCTCTTGTAAGCGAACACACTCTGCATCAGGACAGCCCATTAAAATGGATCCAAGTCTGGTCAGCTGGTGTAGACAACCTCCCACTTACGGAGCTGCAGCATAAAAGTATTCAGGTTACCAGCGCCAATGGTGTTCATGCCATTCCAATTACAGAGATCATTCTGGGTATGATGTTATCCCACAGCCGTTGGTTAAGACAAGCCATGTTGTACCAGCAGCAGGCAGAATGGAAAAATCCCGGCAAAGCACTGCCAGAGCTGCATGGAAAAACTGCGGTTATCGTTGGAGTCGGCGAGATCGGAACAGAAACAGCCCGTGTACTGAGAGCGTTAGGCATGCGCACGGTCGGAGTACGACGTTCTGGAAAAGACGTGCCTAATGTCGACCATATGTATGATATGTCTGGACTACATGAAGCTCTAAGCCAAGGCGACTATGTAATTAATATTTTGCCATTAACCGAAGAAACGCGTCATATTTATGATCAGGAAGCATTTAACCATTTCAAAAATGAATCCTGTTTTGTCAATGTAGGTCGCGGCCCCAGTGTCAACACAGAGGCGTTGCTGGCTGCACTGCAAAGTGGCAAAATCGCCTTCGCTGCTCTGGATGTATTCGAAGAGGAACCTCTTCCGGCAGACCACCCGTTATGGGGCATGGATAATGTCTTGATTACACCTCACATTGCAGGAAGCACAGAACAGTATACCACTCGCGCTCTCGATATTTTCATCAAAAATCTGGAGGCCTACGTTGCCGGAAAAACACTTCCGCTCAACCTTGTCGATTATAGTCATAAATACTAACACAAACACCCGTTCCCATGCAACATATTGAAAATGACATATAACTGTCGAACCAAATCAATAAGAACAAAAATACTCCACAAGGAATTCTTCTTCCTTCGTGGAGTATTTATTATGCACTCTATCGAATAATTACATACCTACCCAGGGATCACCTGCACACCCAAACATGGCGTACAAATGTGCCTTTACGCACAGTGATGTAATGTTCTATCATCCAGCCCGATTCCAGTAAGTGCTCCTGTACCCACTCTGTGGAAACAATGACAGCTCGTTTGCATAACTCGCGTAATTTCATGAGCATCGCTCGCTGTTCATGATCGGGAAGAACCGAGCAAAGATTATAAGGCATGTCGAATATTGTCGAATCATATTCCCCCTCTAAATCCCTCATATCTCCCAAAGTAATTCGATTTGCATCATATCCGAAATGGGGTAAATTAACTCGTGCCCCGCGTACAGCAAGCGCATTCAGATCATTCCCTTTTGTATCAATCCCCATCGATAGAGCTTCAATGACAACTGTTCCCATTCCGCAACAAGGATCCAGCAAACGATGCTTTTCTACTTCTGGCACAGCAATATTCACCAATGCTCTTGCTAAAGTGACGCCAAATCCCGTGGAGTAGTTTTGTGGCTTCCGCTGATGCACTTGCCACGATTTATCCGAACCTGTCCACTGACCGAAGATCCATTTTTGTCCGGTTTGGATTAGTCCGAAAGTCACTTTAGGCTGCTTCATCTGTGCCGTTCCATGGATACACATCCCGATTTCCTTTTCCAACTTTCGTGCCTGAGCATAGTCAGGCGCATGATCCCCTGCTTTCAGACAAACTACCTTGAAGGTCTCATCTTGCTGCAAACGAATCTCACGAGCTATAGGGAGCAGTTCGGCAACTGAGTCTCTCTCCCCCAATATATCCAGCCGTCCATGAATAAACGGACTTCTCCCCGGCGGAATGCATCGCTCAGACCTGACATAAGAGCCACTGTCACTACGTAACTCTGAAACTGGCTTAAGCATTGTACTCAGTTCTAACTGACATAACTCACGTTCGTTTTCATGATAGGCAAAGGTGTATACATATTTAGTTTCCGCCATAATTCACCTCATTTCTTACATCTACTTTAAATCGTACCCAAAGTTAGGCCAAGAGGCAACCAAGTGGGGAAATCAAGCAGTCATTATTGAAAAATCAGCTAAAAAATAAGGGACCCCATCACTGGGATTCCCTTATTTTCGGTCTTTATGACCAGGTCCTAAATCCAAATTTCTACGATTCACATCACTCTGGTTCAAACAATCGTTTTACCCTGTTTCTTCCATTAAAAAGAACGGGTCATACTTTTAACTTTTCGATCGATATGAGCAGGTCGTCCGACAGTTCTTTCAACGTTTGAATGTTACTGCTGATGGTCTCCATTGAACTCACCTGTTCCTCTGCAGAAGCAGATACCTCCTCGACACTAGCCGCCGATTGTTCAGACACTGCAGAAATCTGCTGACTGAAATCATTCATGTAACCGCTGCTCTCTTCCATCCCTGAAAGTCCTTCCGACATCGTGGCGATTACCTCCACCATGCTTTCTACGGATGTGTTAATGGTTCTGAACAACTCCCCTGACGTGAGCACATGCTCCTGCCCAAGCTCTGTCTCCTGAACACCTACTCGCAGTTCATTAACTACTCTCTGAGAATCCTGCTGAATATCTTGCGTGATGGTCGTTATTTCTTCAACAGATGCCTGTACGGCTTCAGACAACTTCCGTACCTCGGATGCAACAACGGCAAAACCGCGTCCACTCTCTCCTGCCCGTGCCGCCTCAATCGAAGCATTCAACGCCAACAAATTGGTTTGACGAGCGATGTCATGAATGACCAGAACCAGTTTGGAAATGTCTTCATTTTTGCGATTCAACTGCTCCATTTTGCTCATTGAGGAAGACACTGCGCTCGCAATCTGTTGCATCTGTTGCACGGATTCTTCCATCGCTTTGCGGCCACTCTGCCCTTGCTCCAGCACTTGATTGGACATTGAACGAAGTTGATTCCCCTGCTCCGCATGTTGTTGAATATGAACATTCAATTCTTCCACGGTACGAGCTGACTCCACTGCGGTCTGAGCCTGACTCTCAGCTGCCTTAGCCGATTCCTCCATCGTGATTGCGATTTGCTGACTGCCGATCTTGACTTCTTCCGAAGCGATGGCCAGTTCGCTACTCTGACGATTCACCGATTCAGCTACACGCCTTACATTCACCACCATGGAAGTCAGGTTACCTTTCATCTCATTGACCGCTTTGGCCAAGGCACCTACTTCATCTTCATGCTTGGTATGTACATCCTGTACGTTCAATTGACCTTCCGCGATCAATTTAACAGCACTGATGACACGAAGCAGCGGTTTGACCACCTGTGTACGAATGATCGGAATAAATATAGCAGTTATGATAATCATAACAAGCACACCTATAAGCACAGACAACCTGCCATCTTGAACGGAACGAAGCGTTTGGGCTGCCGAAATATCGGATTGCTTCTGGTTGTAATTGACGAGATACTCCAAATCTACCTGCATCAGATCAAAGGAAGCTGAGCCTTTGGCAGCTACTTCTTTGGCAAGCTGGGTATCTCCTTCGTCACTGACTCGAATGGCTTGAGCATTAAATTTGAGATAGGCTTCCCATTTGCTCTTAAACGATGTCCAGTGCTCATTCTCTTCTGCTGACTTGTTCTGTTTATCGTAGATTGTAATAGTCTGAGCGGTTTCACGAATATATTTCGTACGCGCTTCATTAAGTTTGGACTTGTCCGCTGCTTCAGCGTCAAAGTAACGATAACTGAGTGACAATACATGTTCTGTTGAATAATTTAGATGGTTGATCTTCTGGATGGAAGGCATCCAGTTACCTGTAATATCATTGGTGTTCGTCTCAATTGAATTCATTCGGCCAATAATGGTCACGCTTAAAATGATTAAACAGAGGATTAACAAGTAAAACGCGATGCTGATACGCAGACCGATACTCTTAATTTTAAATCTGCTGAACATATGATTTCCCCCTCATGGCAACTTTCGCCACATCTACAATTTAGTGCTTTTCTCGCAATTAAACCTATCTATTGGCCCTTGCAAAGTACACTCTTCTCTATTATATCTGAATAATAGCCGTAAAGTATTATAGCATTCTTTTGTCAGTAAACGCTTTAACTCATAAAATTTTTGTTGAAATTTTTCGAACCAAAAAGGAGCTGCATCATCCGAAGCCTTCTGATCGGCAGCTCATAGTTAACCTAACATCACCTAACAACTAATTAGTTTCAGTTCAATTAAGTTCGACATTCAACTTGCTCTAGTTCCATCCCTTTTCCAAAAAACTATTCAGCGCTTTTGAACGAAGTCTCAGCCAGCAAACGGTAGGATTCCAGCCTGCGTTCATAATCAGGGCCAGCCGTTGCCACAAGTATTCTGTTCGTATTCAGTCTTTGTCCTACCTGCCGAATCTGCTGCCATACTCTCTCAGGTGTACCGATAATATGCCGCCCTTCTTGCTTCTCTTGGCTCCAGATTAACGCATCCCTGTCAGACGCCGCACACATCACACTTACGGCTACCATCACTTCAGGTTCCTTCAGCCTGGCACTTGGCACGAATTCGTCCCGATAACGCTGTACAGCCTCCACTCCATCCGAATCACTCATGAATTGACCGAATACATAACCCATTCCATACTGTGCGGCATACGTTGCACTTTTGACGTTGGTGCCCAGCATCCATAGCGATAATGGAGTCTCTGGAATTGGACGAGCTGTAACCGCAACATCCTCGTACGTATAACGGTCTTCCAGCAACTCGGTTAGCGAAGCAAGTTTGGTCGGAAGATTTGAAACATGCTGCAAATAATTGCCACTGAGCGCCATCGTGGCATGAGGCCCTCCACCTGGAGCCCGTCCTAATCCCAGCTCGATCCGTCCCGGATAGAGTGTAGCCAACAGACGGAACGACTCCGCAACCTTGAGCGGACTGTAATGTGGAAGCAAAATGGCTCCCGACCCAAGCAGAATGGTATCCGTCTTGGCACCAATATGTGACAGCAATACCTCAGGAGAAGCGGAAGCAAGCTCAGCCATATCATGATGCTCCGACGTCCAATACCGTGTGTACCCCCATGCTTCAGCTTGTTGAGCCAAAAGCACTGCTTGCTGAAGAGCCTGTTCAGCGGTTACACCATTCAGTTTGGGGACAAGATCCAGCACACCCAGACTGAAATTTTCTCCAGAACTGACTTCGGTGCCTTCACCAGCGCTCTCACCAAAGTTTTCACTTACGTTTGCAGCCACACCTCACAACTCCTTTGATATCTTGCCCTTTCCGTTTGATATAGAGCTTCTCTCTTCGATACACCGTATTCTTGCCTATACATTCTAATCGAGATCGTAGATCGAACCAACCTTCAGGCCGTAGAGCTCATTATAAATTTTCTCGGCAAACGCATCCGTCATTCCTGCAATATAATCAATCACCATATGTTCCCAAGTCCAGATCGGTTGCGCTTTGGCTTGATCCTTCTCAAAACGCTGTAGCCAATCGGAAGGAATAATAGATTTTGACGTTTCCGGATCAAGGAATGCATCCCATAACCGCTTGATCATCCACTCACTACGTTTCTGCAAGCGCTGCACGCGCAGATCCCGGATCATCGTCACCCAGGCAAAGCTCTTGAGCACACTCACCGTGCGCAGCATGTCGAGGTCTTCTACGCCTTCACGGACGAAGGTTACCTTTTTCCAATCCCCATCATTAATTACACCGAGACTGCCCACAAACAGGCTGACCCAGTAGGCCTTCACTTCACGACGAGTGCGCGAGTAATCATGCTCGCAGAAAGGCATTTTTTCATTCCAGATGCGCAGGAACGATGCGAGGACTTCTTCCACTTTTTCCGAGATCGCCTCTCTTGTCCAGCCCTTCCAGAACAGATCCTCCAGTGTTGTAACTTTGTCCACGATGAGACGGTTGACATGCTGGTCTTGCAGGAAGTGCTCGTGCACTTCGATTTTGCCTGCCTTGATGCCGTCCTCCAGATCATGTGCGGAATACGCAATGTCATCACAGAGATCCATCAGTTGCGCTTCGAGCGTTTTCTTGCCTGCCGGGATGTTCCAGCGCTCCCGAATCTCACGAATGTACTGCCATTCATGTTGGTACATGCCTTTCTTGCTTTCCGTTCCCGGATACGGATACTTGTTAATCCCTAGCAAGACGGCATCCGACAGGTTCAGCCCGTCGATATCTTCACGTTTTTCCAGATGCATAATGAGGCGGAAGTTATGTGCGTTCCCTTCAAAATGCTCGTATTTCCGTTTGAGTTCCGCTCGCACATCGGATTCAGCCTTAGGAACTTTGGCTGCACGACTTTTCTTCATGATTTTCTTAGTCTCGCTGTTAATCAGATCATCCAAAATGCCATCGAGCACTTCTTCCCCTTTATGTCCAAAAGGAGGATGACCAAAATCATGTGAAATCGCCGCACATTCTACGACTTCCGAGTCGATGATCAGGCCCGGATTCTCTGCCTGGCTCCAGTCTACCTCCGGGTAATGCCGCAGCAGGCTTCTCGCCGCTTCTCGCGCAATCTGTGCCACTTCAAGGGAATGGGTCAGACGCGTCCGATAATAATCCCCCGTGCCTGCGCCAAACACTTGCGATTTACCCTGCAGTCTCCGGAAGGTTGGTGAATGAATCAATCTGGAGTAGTCCCGCTCGTATGCTGCACGAGAGCCCTCCAGCTTTGTAAGTTCAGGATATTGTCTATGTTCTCTCAGATCATGCCATTGCATGTAGATCACTCCTAGCCGACTGTCTCTATTTTGAGTGATTATACACAACATCTGCGGTTTCGAAAAGCAAAATCCGTCTGTCATGTCACCTCTTCTTACATCAACTTATGATGCACAGTCTTCTTTCTATATATTATACCCTGCAAAACTAGCATCTGTGCATAGAATTCAGAAGTGTATGTTACTTTGCAGGGCATGATGTGCACATAGATAGGATCTACCCGTACAGCTATGTTAACCTCCATATAAAAGAAAACCCGGCAGGCACATTGTGGCCTGTCGGGTCGAACTCCAAATTATGCTTATATCAGCAGACTTACACCATCACTTTGCAAATATCGTTCGTGAACTCTACTGGATCCTGAATCGGCAGACCTTCAATCAGCAGAGCTTGGTGATACAGCAGGCTGGTGTACAAGCTCAATTTTTCTTTATCTTGTGCATATGCATCCTTCAATGATTTGAACACATCATGGTTCACGTTGATTTCCAGCACTTTATCTGCTTGAACATCGCCGCTGTTCGGCATAGCTTTCAGCACTTTCTCCATCTCAATCGTCAGCTCACCCTCCGTGGACAAACAAACCGGATGGCTGCGAAGACGTTTGGAGGCTTTTACCGCTTTAACTTTGCCTTCCAACTGTGCCTGCATCGCTTCGAACAATTCCTTGTTGTCATTGTCCTGCGCTTCGGTTTCTTCTTTTTCGGCACTATCTTCGATACCCAGGTCACCGCTGGAGATGGATTTAAATTCTTTTTCCTTGTAGTTCATGATCATCTTGATCGCGAATTCATCGATATCGTCGGTGAAGTAGAGCACTTCGTAGCCTTTTTCCAATACCCCCTCGATCTGTGGCAGCTTCTCGATCCGGCTGATGGATTCACCCGCAGCATAATAGATGTACTTCTGATCTTCCGGCATTCTGGAGACGTATTCGTCCAGGCTTACGAGCTTGCTCTCTTTGGAAGATGTGAACAGCAGGAGATCCTGTAGCGTGTCCTTGTTAGCACCATAATCGCTATATACACCATATTTCAATTGACGGCCAAAAGCTTGATAGAACTTCTCGTAGTTCTCGCGTTCGTCTTTCATCAGGCTTTGCAATTGGCTCTTGATTTTGTTCTTGATATTCTTCGCAATCAAACTGAGTTGACGATCATGCTGCAGCATCTCGCGGGAAATGTTCAGAGACAGATCCTCGGAATCCACCATGCCTTTAACAAAACCGAAGTAATCCGGCAACAAATCGCCGCACTTATCCATGATTAATACGCCGTTGGAGTATAGCTCCAGACCTTTTTCATACTCTTTGGTGTAATAGTCAAACGGCGTATTCTCCGGGATAAACAGGATTGCATTGTACACTACAGCGCCATCCGCGCTAATGTGCAAGTGTTTGAGCGGTTTGTCAAAACCGTACCGTTTCTCCATATAGAAGTTGGTATAGTCTTCTTCGGTCAATTCACTTTTATTTTTGCGCCAGATCGGCACCATGCTGTTAACGGTTTGTTCTTCCTTGTACTCCTCAAATTCGTTCTCCTCACCTTCCTTCGGACGGTGATTCGTCACATCCATCTTGATCGGGTAGCGAATGAAGTCGGAGTATTTCTTGATGATGGATCTCAGGCGATACTCTTCCAGAAACTCATCATACGAATCTTCTTCGGTGTTTTCTTTGATCGTCAGCACGATCTCTGTACCCACCGTATCTTTCTCAGCAGGTGTAATGGTATAACCATCCGCACCTTCGGATTCCCATTTCCAAGCTTCGTTACTGCCCAGCGTTTTACTCGTTACCGTCAGCTTGTCCGCCACCATAAACGCGGAGTAGAAACCAACCCCGAATTGGCCGATGATGTTATGGCCGTCTTTGGCTTCGTTTTCTTTTTTGAACGCCAGTGAACCACTCTTCGCAATGACGCCCAGGTTGTTCTCCAGCTCTTCCTGCGTCATACCAATACCAGTATCGGTAAGGGTAAGTGTGCGGTTTTCCTTGTCAATAGTAAGCTTGATATAATAGTCCTCTTTGTTGAAAACGAGCGTGTCGTCCGTCAATGCTCTGTAATATATTTTGTCGATGGCGTCACTGGAGTTGGAAATCAGCTCTCTGAGGAAAATTTCTTTCTGTGTGTAGATGGAGTTAATCATCATATCCAGCAAACGTTTGGATTCCGCCTGAAATTCTTTTTTAATCGCCATGAATGGAATGCTCCTCTCAAATTTGGGTATCGAATGATCCGTTTGAAAAATAAAGGCAAGCTGCTCTGCAAGATAGACGTTCCGTTTAAGAATTGTTGCACAGCATAGCCATATTTTCGACAGCACCATTCCATATGTAGTGGTGTATATTCGTTGCTCTGTTAGCACTCGAATAACCAGAGTGCTAAACCCTTCTTTTTATATAACATATGGGAAAATTGGGTGTCAATACGAAGAGGCTTATTTTAACAAAATCATAGATTTAAATTAGCTAAATGATGCTCCAGCTCCGTCTGAATAACCTTTCATCTCCACCCAGTTCCCAGCGCACGATACTACACTGCTTGACAGCAGTCAGTCGAACCCTTGCCCTATCTCAGTGTAACGCACTCGCTCCAGCAACACAAAAAACAAAAACCGCCTCGAATGAAAGCTCGGGACGGCTGATGAGATATGAAAGACGACAGAATAGCAGAGCGTTTGGTGTTGGTGCCGCAACAACTACTCTACTTTTTCACCATCTTTGGATCAAGGGTGTCACGCAGCCCATCGCCCATCAGGTTGAAACCGAGTACCGTCAGCATGATGGACAGACCGGGGAAAATAAGCGTCCACGGCGCTTTTTGAATATACTGGCGGGAATCCGACAGCATTTTGCCCCACTCCGGATCTGGGGGCTGTGCACCCATGCCCAGAAATCCGAGAGCTGCCGCTTCAATGATCGCCGTACCTATCCCGAGTGTCCCTTGTACAATGAGTGGCGTAAGACTATTGGGTAAAATGTGTCGGAACAAAATGCGCCCGTTCCCAGCTCCCAGTGTCCTAGCCGATGTAATAAATTCTTCCTGTCGTAAGCTAAGTACCCGTGACCGCACCAGCCGTCCATACGTCGGAATATTCACGATTGCAATGGCGAGCAACGCATTCTGCAGGGATGGGCCCAGAATGGCAACAATCGCAATCGCCAGCAGAATGCCCGGAAACGCCAGCAAAATATCAAACAGACGCGATATAAGCATATCAGCCCATTTTCCATAGAACCCGGCGACCAGTCCCAGCAGCGCTCCAACAATAATGGAGCCAATGACCGAGAAAAAACCAACCCACAACGAGATTCGTGCTCCATGAATCACCCGGGAGAACATATCCCGTCCCAGATCATCCGTCCCGAACCAGTGCTCAGCCGAAGGGGATTGAAGCCGATCCTGCAACACCTGCTCTTTGTAATCATAGGGTGCAACATAAGGTGCAAGAAAGGCCAGTGTGACGAAAAAAACAATGATGATCAAACCTGCCAAAGCAAGCCGATTCCCTCGAAAAGTCCTCCACGCTTCACGCCAAGGCCCGGACCTGCTCACGTTCACAGCGTCAACGGTTTGTCCGGTATTGGTCGACAATTTGGCCATACAATGTTCTCCTTTGCTGAACTTATATAAGTTGAACTAAGTATTGTACCGTTTTCTTACTTCAAGCGGTTTGCCTGCACATGAGCTTCGTCCCGTAAATTCAACTCTTTACTTATAACTGATCCTCGGATCAAACACAGCATAGAGCAGATCTACAATCAGGTTAATGACCACGAAAAAGAAAGCCACGATCAGGATTCCACTCTGAATCACAGGATAATCCCGCGAACTAATAGCCTCATATATATAACGCCCCACACCCGGCCAGGCAAAAATGGTTTCGGTCAGCACCGCACCACCCAGCAGCGACCCGGTCTGAATCCCGATGACGGTCAACACAGGGATAAATGCATTTTTCAGCGCATGTCCGTATACGATAAAAAACGGCCCCAATCCTTTCGCCTTGGCGGTACGAATATAATCTGAACTCATCACTTCGAGCATGCTGGAACGGGTCATCCGTGCAATAACAGCCATCGGAATCGTGCCCAGCGCCACACTTGGCAGAATCAGATGTTTTGTCACCGTCCATAGCTGATCCCAGCGCCCTGCAAGCATCGTGTCCAGCACATACAAACCTGTAATCGCATCGACCGGATCACGTGCATTCATGCGCCCAATAGAGGGCAACCATTGCAGTTTGTTGGCAAACAGCCATTGTTCCATCAACCCAAGCCAGAAGATTGGCATCGATACACCCACAAGTGCAACCACCATACAACAGTAATCGAACCAGGAGTTGTGCTTCCATGCGCTAACAATCCCTGCATTCACGCCAATACTGACAGCAAACAACATACTTGCCATCGTGAGTTCAAGCGTTGCTGTCAGATAAGGAGCAATTTCCTGGGCAATAGGCATCTTCGTGCGAATGGATGTGCCCAGATCCCCTTTTAACAAATCGCCCAAATAGGCGAAGTATTGCTGAAACCAAGGTTTATCAAGTCCAAGTTGGTCCCTTAGAGCCTGCTTGGATTGTTCGGTTGCTTTTTGCCCCAGAATCGTCTCGGCCGGATCACCAGGTATAGCATGGATGATGGAAAAAACGATCAACGTCATGCCCAGCAAAACGGGCAGCAGTACCAGTACACGTTTGACAATATAAATGTTCACTTCCAGATCACCTGCCCTAAAGGGTTCATCCGCATGATTTCATATTAGGCGAAATAATAGAAATAGCGCTGGTGAACACGTATGCTTTGGCTCGTCACTACCCGGATGTAGAATCTAATAAGCATTGCATGTCCGCCAGCGCATAGCTTTGTATTAACACTTGCGTTTAATTTACATTCACTCGAAAGATTTATTCAAAATACACGTTTGCATACGACTCGCTTCCCAGCGGAGACGTTACAAAACCTTTCAGGTTAGCTTTCCCGGCTAGAATCGGTGTGGTGTGCACAAGCGGAATCCAAGGCGCATCTTCCTTGATGATGACCTGAGCCTGTTTGTACAGTTCTGCACGTTTGTCCTGAACCGTCTCTGTCTGTGCTTTCGTAAGCAATGTGTGCAGTTCCTCGTTTACGTAGTAACTACGATTGTTGCTCGGGATGGCGTCTTTGTCCAAAAGCGTATACAGGAAGTTGTCCGGATCACCGTTGTCTCCTGTCCAGCCGAGCATGTAGAGATCGTCCTTCTCTCCAACTTTAGAATCTTCCAGATAGGTTGCCCACTCGGGGGATTCGATGGTAGTTTGGACACCAATTTTCTCAAAATCAGCCTGGATCGCCTCTGCTACCTTCTTGCCATCTGGCATGTACGGACGGGATACCGGCATCGCATAAAATGTAACCGGATCAGGCAATCCGTCAGGGAAGCCGGCTTCGGCCAGTAACGCTTTTGCCTTTTCCAGATCATAGGCATAATCTTCAATCTCGTCATTGTAACCCCACAGCGTTGGTGGCATCGGATTCACCGCAGGCTTCGCCTGTCCAGCAAAGAAGGCATCGATGATAGCTTGTTTGTTCACGGCATGATTGAGGGCTTGTCTGACTTTCACGTTATCAAATGGCTTTTTCTTAAAATTAAAACCGATATACGCGATGTTGAACGGTGGACGTTCGATCTTCTGCAGCTCGCTTTTGCTCTCCAGAATGCTCAGATCATCCGGGTTCAGGTCTTCCATGATATCAATCTCGCCATTTTGCAATGCATTGAAACGAGCGGTGTTATCTGGGATGGAGCGCACGATCACCTTGTTCAGCTTCGGTAAACCTTCCTTCCAATAGGCTGCATTTTTCTCCAGCGTGATGGAGTCGTTCCGCTTCCACTCTTTGAATACAAATGGGCCGGTACCTACAGGCTCACTCTTGAAGTTTTCTTTCTTCTCCTGAATTGCCGCCGGGCTTCCTATGCCAAACGGGGTCATTGCAATATTTTGCAGGAACGGGGCTTGTGGCTGGTTCAGGGTGAATTCAACCGTCGCTTCATCAAGCGCCTTCACGTCCTTGATCACACGCGCGTCCTCAGGCCCAAACATGGAATCGTAATAATCGAAGGAATCGCCTTGGAATTTATATTCACTTGCCGGATCACTCCAGCGTTTGAAATTGAACACAACGGCATCCGCGTTAAAGTCAGTTCCATCATGGAACTTCACCCCGGATTTCAGCTTGAACACATACTTCAGCCCGTCCGCGGATATTTCCCAGCTCTCAGCCAGTGCCGGGACCACTTCGGTCTCACCCTCCTTGTAATCTAAAAGCGAATCGAATACCTGATGTCCAATCTTGAGCGATTCCCCATCCGTCACAATTGAAGGATCCAGCGCAACGGAGTCTCCGCCGCGTCCCATGATCATCGTATCCTGGGCAGCTGCCTCTGTTGGTGGGTCATTACCTTCCGCAGGTGTCGGCGTACCTTCCCCGCCTTCCTTGTTGCTGGAGCAACCAGATAACACAAGCACGGTACTCAGTGCCAAAGTTAGTAAACCGGACATCCATTTTTTTCTCATTCGCATACGTACAACACCCTTCCCTATCTCATAATGTGTGTGATACTTGCGCCGAAAAACGGTACCTCTGGCCGTGTGTGCGATGATGTGGTGGTGGTGCTGATGCTACTTCATTTGAACTAAAATCGATTTACACAGGCACTCCGATGACAGAACAACTTTCAATCGCTGTTATCCCCAGATTTCTTTGATTCTCTTTGTCCTCAGATGAAATCCGGTGATAAAGGCGAAGCTTATTCTTCCGATGTAGCTTTCTTGCAGAAAGCTTTTAACTTCGCTTCTCCAGTTTTTTCTGTCCTCTCCGTTTTTGTGTAAATGAATCGTTCAACAAATAGCTAGTCATCAGATAATCCCTAGTTGTAATTCTTTAAATTCTTGTATCATCTATTAAAGGCTTTATATGCCTCTGATACCTACATTGAGTTTTGAGAAGTTTTGAGACTGGTTTAGTAATGGAGTGAGATCGTGTAGTGAACAGACAAAAGAACAACACGGATTCTCAGCGTTGGAGCCTATATCATGTCATTACAGGATGAACAATTTATTTGAACCAAGGTCAATAAGCACCAGCAATCACTCTTGGCGGGGTAAAAGAAATATGTCCATTTAAAAAGACATGTCGAGATAGCCGCATACGGATGCATCTGTGATAAGGACTGGACTATAACTATGAAGAGCTGGCAGCTATATCAGATACTAATAAAAGCATGAATCATACACATTAGACATGGGTTGTTGGTTCAGTATTT
Organism: Paenibacillus amylolyticus; assembly: GCF_051136285.1. Lineage (GTDB taxonomy): Bacteria > Bacillota > Bacilli > Paenibacillales > Paenibacillaceae > Paenibacillus > Paenibacillus amylolyticus_F. Next base: position 2,329,634 of record NZ_CP194938.1, read on the forward strand.
TTCATGAGGTGTCAGGCTGACAGGTAGAATCACGAGTAGAAAAAGAAAGAATAGAACAGAAAGACGCTACGATAACTTTCCATGTTATGATTTTGTCATGATGAGGAGGTTTATGTATTAAATCGTGGTGAAAAACATTTTCGTGTAACTCACTTTACATCAGATTTACCAATTAGACAAGGGATTTACATACATACGTCTTCAACTTTATTAAACGCGTCAGCAATGATGACATTATATACAAAAAAGGAACACAGCTCGACAATAATCGCCCATGTTCCTTGCTTTTTTTCTCCACACAATCAGATCTGTTCTATTCTAAAGCCGGCTGATTAAATTACTTTTTAAACAACCCTCTACGGTGCATTACGGTAATAAAACGATAAAAATCATAGCTCGCTCCGTTATCAATACTAAACAGCGGATTTTTGCTGTCATAGGCCAGTGCGGCATCTACAGCAGCTTTCGCCCAGACGGGCACTTCCATCTGCTGACGTGCCTGCAAACGGTCAACCTGTGCTTTGAGCGCATCAAATGCGGCTTTCTCTTCGGCTGTCATCGGTTCGCCCCCTTTCGGTGGTACAGTTGGTGGATTCGGGTTTGATGGGTTCGAAGGTGTGGTCGGGTTCGACGGGTTGCTGGGATTAGGCGGATTATTTGGCTCTGTTGGGTTCGTAGGATTTGGATTGGGGTTGGGAGCAGCCGCTGCATATCTCGCTCTAAGCTGAGCTGCTGTTCCCTCGAATTCATTCATATCCACGTTGCCGCTGATGCCATTAACCTTACCCGAATCCGTATATTGCCAGAACGTCCAGTTCTTCCACGCCGGATGATCCTCAGGTACACGTGTATTGCTGTATCGCGCGACCCATAGATCATAGGAACTCAGAGAAGTATCGAAATTGGCAGCAAACGAGTTGCCTGTATATAGGATCGGTTTCACACCTGTCAGACGTTGGATTTCTGTTAAAAAGGCTTTGGCCACCGTATTCATCTGTGCTCTGCTCAGATTGCCAGGATTGTTCTCGTAATCCATAACCGGTGGCAACTGTAGGGCTTTGGCTCCCCCGATTTTATCCAGCGTATTGGCATAATGCGCTGCTTCCGCCTTCGCAATCTCGACAGACGTTCCGCGGAAGAAATGATAGGTTCCGACCATCATGCCCGCAGCCAGCGCACCAGTTACATTTTTCTGAAAATTCGGATCGATATAGGTCCGCCCTTCGGTTGCTTTGATAAACACAAACGTCATGCCGCTTGCCTTCACCTTGGCCCAGTCGATGTTGCCCTGGTACCTGGAGACATCAATGCCCTGCGTGTTGCCCGAGGTTCTATTTTGCAAAATTCTCACACCCTTTATGCGGCAAATTGCCTTTTGTATATAGTTAATGCGGAGGGGTTAAGAGTTGCTTGTGTGCGTATCCCTTGTTGTCCGTTATATGACTCAGAATATCGAGCAGTCTTCTGAAAAAAACTCTTATTGGGAACAGCTCAAATACGACTACAACCTTATTATCAAACTTAAAAAGTAATCTGTGCCCTAGTATGTAGCGTAAATGGTATGAGATCACAGCGTATCCAGGCTTAAAGATGCATGAGAGTGATGCCTAAAATTAAAGAAAGCACCCATAACGGGCGCTTTTCTCATTGCTGCGCTGCTTAGCCATTTCGTCTCCTGTTTGTTCTTAACATAGTGTTTGAGTAGCAAACTAAGCCGTTCTAAATTAAATCGAACTAATTCAGATCGTTCCAGCTGAGACACTTTAACTGCTTTTCTTAAAATCTGAATTCTCTTGATCTGCGGATTTTTCGTTGGACTGTTCATTTTCTGACGGGCGATCACTTCCACTTTTGTTATCAGCCTGCGAGGGTGAATTATATGACAAGGGATTGGATACTGTATCTTCCCCCGCCTTTCCTTTAAGCACTTGAATCGCCTGCCGAATGACTGGTGGAATCGGAGCGCCCAGCTTGCCCCCATTTTCAATAATAGACAGCAATTCATTCGCGATATAAAAAAAGGCGACCGCATCCCTGAACAAATGTCCATCTCCCAGAACACCGTCCACCAGATGAGCCACCGATACCATTGCAAATATAAATACCTTTCGTGCGATTCCAAACAGTCCGACATTACTTTCAAGCTTGCCTGTCATTCCTGCTGCTGCGATACCTGTTAGGTAATCGAGAATGACAAAGACTAGCAGTACGCCGAGCACTCCTGACCAACCTCCAAAGAAGTAGGATGCCGAGCTGCTCATCAGCGCAATTCCCCATTTCCATAGGGTATCCCATCGTTCCATGGTTTCACCACCTTTGACTTTAAATAAATATACTTCTAGAATTATGCCTTTTATATTGAGAGGATACGGGAGTTTTGAAATCTATATTGATAACCACCAGAAGAAAAAACATTGTTATACGACACACATACAACCAAACTGATAGGACCAGATTGAATGTTAAAATCAGAAGGCATTATGCTTTGTGCAAATTTCCACGATAAAGTTTCCTTAGCTGAGATCGGTGAGTCGGATTTAAAATACTGAGAAGATAAAATTCCTGTAACAAAGTCACATTCCATATGCAAAAGGTTGAAATATGTCCTTCCACTAACGCCACCTTCAGCATAATCAGGATGATACCACAATTTCCCTGCACCATCCTTAAAACCAAAGCCTACGTTTAAATTTGAACTTCCAGAAAAAATATGTGGTATCCAACTTTCATTTATAGAGCCAATACTAACTATTTTTGTTCCCTTTTGAAAAGTTGCTAAAGTAGTAACTGTACCCGTTTGGCCTTTATTCACTGTCCCACTAGTAGGAGAAATAGAAGGAACGATACTTTGATAACGTCCTTCACTTACTTGAACTACTTTTGTTGCCAACTGTGCAAATGTATCGCTGCCTGATGCTGTAACACCTTTGCCAGTAATAGCGGCAGCGATAGCCGATTTCCCATCACTGACAGAGGACTTTAAACTCTCAAATTCCTCTCTAGAAGGAACCTGGACCCATGCCCCCCAGGTATCATAAAGATTCCGTTGCCACGTAGTAAATCCTACCGTAAGAAAAGTAATTAAGGTCTGTGTCACTCCAGGTATATTCCCTGTATTTTTCGCTCCATTTTTACTTACTTTTAGACTGAAGGCTTCTACAACGGGGCAATTTTTTAGTGTCTGAGCAGCACTATTAAACTGACAGTAGAATTCCCCTTCTTTTAAATAGTTATTCAAGTCTTCACTTTCATTAATACTACTTGCCTTACTAAGATAGTTTTCATTTACAAAATTCTTTAATTCTCCATACCTATCTTTACCTTCAAACACTGACAGCTTTTTAGAAATAGCAGAAGAATCGTTTATCAATTGATCTATTACTGACTTCTCGTTCTCTCCAACAGTTCCAGTCAGTGGTACTGAGAAGAAATCACCTAAACTCTGATAGGTGACTGAGTATTTCGCTGATGAATCAAATTGGAAAGCTGGTAGACTAGCGAGTTCCCTGCCATAAATTTCTGACTCTGGACTAAATCGATTTACGTCCCAATAATCCTGCATATCGTCTTTATAGATGGACATTATTTTTTTAACTTTTTTCTTCAATTTAGAAGATTGATTAAAGTTATTAATGTTGTAGGATTTATATTCGTTTGAAGTAAATACTGGATTAACACTCTCTCTAATCTCCAGAGCTGACCCTACTTCTAGCTGATTATGTCCCTCTAAAAATGTTAGTTGTCCTTCCTCTTTAATAGGGTCGATGATCGGTTTTGAAACTAGATACACGAGCTGATAAGGAGTCCACCCCGGAATCTGTGTCGTTGGCAAAATCTTAGTTCCTTGTCCCGGTGTCGAAATACCATCTGATAGTTTATGCCAGTACTTTGTGCCAACTCCGTTATACAATGAACTTTCTCCATCATATAGTCTCCAACCTAAGAAGTACGCCTTAATATCATCAGCGGTCGGATTGTATGAATCTCCCCAACCACTTTCATCATTAGAAACGGTCATCCAGAGATATCCCTTATATGAATCATTGCCAACATTAAAAACATCGGCACTTAAGAGAGGGGAACTTGATCGATCTAATGTTAGGTTTTTCCCGTTATATTTGGTCAGATAAGCCTTGAAATTCGAAGTATCTACGTTTCTTGGCATGTAAATAGCAATTTGTTTATATCCAGTATATTTAGTAGCCCCAAGACTATTAGAATCTAAATTTTCAGGAATAAGTTGAACTTTCCCCCACTTTCTTACTTTATAATAATGTCCTTCTCTAAAAAAAATTTCATCAGCGTCCTCACCAGTCACTGGATCAGAATACAAATCCGTCTGCAGTGCGAGCATTGAATCTTCACGTACTTTAAACGATCTAGCCGCTTCACCTAAAGTCATTACAGGTTGCACAAATGTTGCTTTGTTCCCAGCAGACCACGTCCATTTACTTACATCAAATTCATCAGTGTATTGTGTGACACCGCTGAGATGCATTCCGATATACACAGCATTGGGCGCTGTTCTTATTGTTTTAGTTTCTCCAGGATTGATGAATACCCCCTGTACCCTTTCAGAAGTAGCATAAACACTTAATCGAAGCTTACCTGTGCTTTTTAATGGATTGCTAATCGTGTACTCTTGATCAGCTAATATATTCAAATAAGTCACAGCGTACGCATCCGTTCCAATAGAATCGGCCAGCATTTTGCCACTAGCAGAATATGGAGCATCGATCATTAAACTATGACCCAAAGAATTCCATTCATAAAACGGTGGCAAAAGATTTTCTCCGTATCGAATTACAAATGGATTATGCACAGGTTGAACACTATCCACATGAGGATATTTCGCTGCAATTTTGTTAGCGGGCATGTTAGAAAGGGCATTCAATTCATCTGAAGTAATCTCATATAACCGCACTGCATCCACATGACCAAATTGTCCTTTTACACTTCCTACAATTGAAATCTGTAAATTGTTCGTCGTTGTCCCTAGACTCGTAGCAGGAATCAGTAAGACTGCCGTCGAGAACTGATCAGTTGTGACCACTGTCCCGGATACGTTAGACGTGCCATTCCACAAAGAAAGAGAAACACTCGTCGAAGTGTCTTTTTTCAAATCTGCAAGCGCAATATAGTTTTTACTCGTTGATAGAGTTTGCCCTAATAATTTGTATAAACTGCCTCCGGTGCTGCCTTCCTTCAATGAAATTTTAATACTTTGATTACCTTGTGTTTTCTGTGACGAATCCAATTCAGACGCCACGCCCGCAGTTGTAAACCAACCATTCATACTTTCAAAACCACCATCACGCCCCAACAAGTTCACAAGCGTGCGCCCCTTCAACCCCTCCAACTTAAAGGTAGAAGCTCGTTCCGCATGAATGATCTGCAATCCGGGCTTGAGCGTTACCGATCTTCTCTTCTCCACATCCAATCGTTCCTCAATGTCACTTACCTTGGTTGCTGTTTCTTCTACCTTTTCTCCCACCAGCTTGGCAAAGTCATCAACCTTCTCCCAGTTCTGATCCAGATACCTGTCCAGATCAAAGTAGGTTGTTGATGGCGAGGAACGATCAATTTTATTCAACCCTAAATTAGGTGTCTTTGGTTCACTCATTAAGCTCCACCTCCTGCTAATTTATCCTGCCGGGTTTGTTCAATCTCAGTCAGTGTCATGCTTTCAACCTCGGCAATGGTCAGATACCGCAGACGGTACTCCACGGTCATGTGCGCTGGTTTAACATCTTCAATAGCTGCTTTAAGATCGTCCAGGTTGGGCGGCAGACCCAATGTATCTATAAAACGGATCAAGATGCGATACTCGCTTGAATCTACCGAAACATCGATACTTCCACTTTCATATGCCTGAGCAACGTTCTTGAGCATAGAGCCTGAGACTTTGCCGCTGCCGCGCATTTTGGAAATGATGACGGACCTTCGTTGGTCGTCCGGTTTGGCACGGTTGGTCGGAATCTGTAAATCCTGCTCATATCGATCTAACGCCCACGTTGCGGATTCCGGGTAAAACTGCTGCAATACGTCTTCCACACCGGCTGCGAGCTGATCTAGTTCAGTACCTTCCGTCTGTGTCAGCAACTGCATTTCCAGCACATTTTCATAGAGCGGGGGTAATAGATTCATCAATATATCTGCTTTACTCATGTCACCTTCACCATCCCAAGCACAGCTACAGCTCCGGGTGCTATTTCCAGATTGGACATACCGCCGTTGACCAACAGATTGCTGTAATCGATTACGGGCGGAATATCCAGAATGACATTGGCAATCCGTGTCCAGCGAACGAGCGGATCAGCAAAGGCCAGCTCTTTCAGATACACAGTAACCCCCGTCTCAATCAAGGATTTCACACCTTCGTACGTTGATCCTGATGCGAGCGTAACCTGCACTTCGATATGAATAGGGACTTCTTCTGCCCCTACGACGGTGACAACCGGACCGATGGGTGCTGCCCCTTCCCCCATGCCATCCTGCGAAGGATCGATGTAATCCTGCACCGCCTCAATGACTCCCTCGGCAGGAGCATGCATATCATTGTTTAACAAAGCCACCTTGACTGTACCGGGACCATTCCAGAGCGGAAAGGCCTTCGCTTTGCCAACTCCCGAATTCTCCCGCGCCCACAGTTCGTACTGATACTTGTTGGCACTTGTGATGGGGCGGGAAACTTTGTCCTGATAACGATCATACAGGGCTTGATCCGTTTCCTCGTCCTCCCCTGGAACAAGCAGTTTGGTTAATCTGGCGGTGGTCAGGCCTGCAATATAATCAATGGGTAACAGTGTCCCCGTATATTCATTGCCTTCGGCACCTGCAACCTCACTTTCAAGTACAAACTGCCCTGTCGTCATTCTCTCCACAGCTCTATATACTCGTTCTCCTGTCGAAAAGCGACTTTCCATTGGAATCTCCACAGGTTTGCCCTCTTGATCTTGAAAACTTGCAGACCAACGCGCCTTCGTAGGCGGCTTGCGAGTAATACCTGACCATGCTACCGCACGATCCAGATATTCACCTGAAGCGGAATCCGCGAATTTCAGATTCGCATTGATATCGAGCTCAATATACATCTGAGCCATCTCCACTGCTGCTGGAGCGAGTGCATCATAGATGATACTACCTTCCCGTTTATCCACACCATCCGGAATTTTATCCAGCATCCGGCTCAAAATGACCTCAAATGTCTCCTGTTCATACATTCATGTTCACCTCCGTCTCTTGCCTGAAGTTACCGAAATCTGTTCCTACGGTAAAAGAAACCTTGACGCCATCCGGCTCATGAACAAACTGAAATTCGGTAACTTCCGAAATCCGGTCGTCCGGAAGCAATGCTTCCTGAATCCAGCGTTCCAATTCGGATTCCACCATGGATCTCCCGGAAATGCCTTCCCAAGACCATTCCATTCCATAATCAGATGAATAGATCAGATGTTCATAACGACGTGTGGACAAAGCTTTGTACACCGCTTGCTTAACCGCTTCTTTTCCATCCAACTGAAGTCTGCCGATCCGTTGTCCCGAGGCTTGCACCACATAGGTGAGGCTAGGAAGCACCGAAACTTCTTCCTGATTTTCTTCTCCAATTTGAGAACCTTGTGGAATCATGGTTTCACCAGCCGATCCAGCACAACATAACTGTCCCCGCCCTGCACGCGTAGCAATAAGGCCGACTCACCGATCATCCAGTTTTTTTGTGCCACCGATTCCGTAAGTACGAGAAAAGGGGCACTCAGCGCAAGCCGCTGTTCCACGGTAACCTCCAAAGGCTGTGTGCTCGTCACAGTTCCGTACATAATCTGTACGGGAGATTTGGCATCTACGGCGGCTACTGCCGCTTTTTTAATCACATCAAGCATCATAAATGGCTACACCACCTTCAAATCCAGCGACATGGTGTGCACACCCCCCTGTACCTTGTGCGTACACTCATCCACCAGAAAATATTGATTGATCTTCAATTCATCGATCTGAATATTGACAAAACTCCCGGCTCTCACCTTAAAATCGCCAAGGGCATCCACCTTCAACTTCTGTGTCTCCCGGTTACGCAAAGTCATCAGCGTTTTCAACATGTCATCGATCTGGCCTTTATTCAAACCGTCATCTGCCTTTTGGTACAAAAAAAGCAGCCCCCATTGACGGATGCTGCTTGTATTCTGATGCACAAATGTGTCACGTTTGCCCGTATCCTTGTTATCCCTGTACAACTTGATCTTGTTGTAAGTCTGATCATCAATCGACCGTTTGTAACTATAATTTGTAAGCAGACTATGATCTCCAATAACAAAACCGTAAGGCATCTCTTCGACATCGCGAAGGGCCAGCTTGCCAAAATCATCGTAAAAGATATAGTTTTTCCCGCCATAAATCAGCGTTCTGTCCAAGGCTTCACAGATCATATCGATCAACTTTTTGTTATCAAAAAGCATGTGTGGAATGGCGTACTTGGGTTGCTTTAAATCCCCTATTTTCAACTGAAAATCCGTTGCAATCCGCTTGATCACGTCCGCCACTGTTGCGCCAACAAACTTATAGGTTTGATTCGCCGTGAGATATCGTGTCTGGTCATAGGCTTTAATCTTTACTTTTTCGTCCTTGCTGCTGTCCACCGAAAAAATATATCCATAAAATATTCCCAGTTCCCCATGGGTGTACCTCACCACATAACCGTTCTCATAACTAAACTTTCGATTCTGAAACAAGCTACCCTTAATCAACGTGAATTCAAGAGAGGAGGGCTTGCCGATTCGGGAGGTCTTGTACGTAATATCGCCAACAATTTCGCTGATGTCCCAGATGTTTCCTTGCTTGTCATCCAGCCATAACTGCTGCTTCTCAATGATCTGCCTGTTGTCCAGATGGATCTCCTGCTGCATATCACCTCTCCTTTCACGGAAGCTTGATGACAAGTCCAACGGGCAGCTTCTTGAGCTGTGCGTCTTTGATGCCATTCAGTTTCTGCAACTCTTTCCAGCGTGCCCCATCACCCAGATGAGCTTTGGAGACAGACCATAAGGAATCTCCGGCTTTCAAGGTGACGGTTTTCGGTTTTACTTTTTCATCCGGCCGGGAGGCTTTGGTTTTCATTGTTGAAGCCGCAGTCTTGTTCTGACTGTTCTTCACAGGCACTACTTTTTTGGCAGCATAGAAAACGTACTGCTTCAGCTTGATATCATACTGGACATCGCCCACCGTACCCGCTGTCTCCTTCCAATCGAAGCTCTCGATGGAGACAGCCATGTTGACCGTGTATCTTGCACTGGAAAAGATCAGCCTGACGGGCCGCCCTGTCTGCATCCAGCGAATAATATTTTTCACATACTCATAGGGGTCACGGTAAAACTCTTTCTGCGCTCCAGGATCTCTTGAGTCGTATTTGTAATGATATGGACTGTAATCTGCCGGAAAAATACCGCTGAAGCTGACTTCACGAAGTTTGGGGGACTTGATTACATTGATCTCTCCTAAACGACTAACTTTGAATGTGCTTCCGTCTCCCGCATCTGAAAACTCAATACTCTCCGGTATAACCGGGAAATAAATATATTCCGCGCGGTTGTTGAAGCTAAGCTGTATCGAATAGCTCACTTATCCATACACCCCCTGGGCACTGGAGACGATCTGACTGTTCATTTCTTCGGTAATTTTGCTAATGATACTGTCCACGTCATGTCCACTATTGATATCACCTGTTGTCACTTGAACCGTTGGCGTCAGACTAACGAAGCGCTGAATGGCCTGCATCTCGGCAAGCTCACGCATCAGTTTCAGATCCTCACTCGTTACGTCCACCGTGCCAGCCACATCACCGATTTTGTCCACCTGTCCGATATTGTTAATCTTGTTGAGGTTACTCATATTGTTCATGTTGGCGGGAGCAGTTGCCGTTGGCATCGGTGGCATGGGAGGTGTTTTGGGAGTTTCAGGCATGAAGTCTTTACCGAATTTACCTGGCAAGTCTTTAACGGAACTATCCTTCGGTTTGGAAGTGAACTTTGCAGTCCAATCTTCTGCATATTTTTGTCCTTCTCCATATGCATTGGTATTGTATTCCCCATCCATTCGCATCGACTTGAATACATTTTTATCACTTTGCGGCTCTACAGATTTTAAAGCGTCCATCCAGCCCTTTATGTTCTTGCTGCCAATGTTAATATCTGATTCAGATATCACGCTAAGATTAGTTCCAAATGTATCATTGATGAAGGAAGCAACCTCGCTGATGGCTCCTACAGCTCTCTTAAGGAAATCTTCGATACCTACCATCACATTATAGAGAGTTTGTAATACAAACATGCCGAGATCATAGAACAGCTTTTGAATCGCATAGACAGGATCAATAAAGAGGTTAATCAAGAAGTCAGCTAATGAAGCAAATATGTTCCAGACCGTAGCAATCACCACTCGGATCATTTCCCCAAACATCATAAACGTCCCAATGATTGCCCCAAGAATATCCGTTCCAGTTGCCCCAAACATTTGAAAAACCATAATTAATATTGCAATTGCGGCAATGATAAGTAAGATAGGCCAATTGACAGCCAGCCATGCTACAGCAAGCAAGAATACTTCGCCAATGACAATACCAAGAGAAACAATCATATTGTAGAGCAGTACCATAGCAATAGCTGTCAAAATAGGCGCAATGATATCCCAGTTTGCTTGCACAGCTGTGGCGAAATTGATGAATCCAGCAACAATAAAAGCGATGACCTGGGCGATGATTGCAAATGCTCCACCAATCCATTCAATAAAACCGCTGAACTGTCCTGAACTCATCGCTTCGTTTAACCGATCAAGTACCGGAGAAATTACTTCTAATGCTTTTGTACCAAGTTCTGAAAGGATGCTATTGAACTGGTTCACAAGAGCAGTCCATTTTTGCAATGGAGAATCCAGCATCGTATCAAATGCTTCTTGAGTATAACCTTGCATTTCAAGAACCGATTGCAAACCCTGGATAAAACCATCCAAATCTTTCGTTTGAATAAATCCTTCCAAACCTGCACCACTCAATGCACTCTCGGAGATACCGAACTGACTTGCCAAATCCCCATTCTCTCCATTCATTGCGCTTTGGATGGCTCCAGAAGCATCCGACAGATTTTTCCCATCTGGTGACAACATACTTAAACGTTCGGTAAGGTCGTTTAGCTGCTCTACTTGTCCTGTATTCTGTGCCATTGGCAAATAACCAAGGGATGCCTTAAGCGAATCATTCACATCTTGACCCTTTTTAGAAGCCAGATCTCGGAATTTCTGATAAACTCCTTCACCCATTTCCGGATCTTGAGCAGCTACCATATAACGATATTTAAAGTCTTCTTCTTCAGCGGCCGCCTTTACGACTACACTTCCAGCGGACTTTATCATCTGCAGCCACTTGGAGAGCTTACTTAAGTTATCTCCGAGTTTATCCGTTGTATCCTCAGCGGCGTCCTCTAACTTTTCCATCAAGTTAATCGTTACATTCATCTGCTGATTCACTTGATTAAAGTGATTGGCAATATTCGTTTGATTAAACTGATTCAAGTTAATTTGATTCATCTGGTTGAAATTATTGATAATTTCTGTTGTTTTCACTTGGACCAGATTCAAATTATTGATCAGATTATTAATCGTCGGAGGATTGATTACCGTTATGCTTGTGCCCGACATTCATTTCCCTCCTTTCTCCATTATTTCTTCCGAGTGCGGCTTCTCGCCCGCTCTTTCTTCTCTTCCTCCACCCGGACCTGAATCATTGCATAGATCGCTGCCCGTTCTCGCATCGAGAAAGCCATGAGCTTATGCGGCAAAATCTTCAATTCATGGAGAGCGTAATAAGCCAGATTGGCTTCGGAATCGCCCTCTTTGATTAGTTTTTTACGTCATCCACCAGTTCATTCATGTCTTGGTTGAAGCCGTTCAGCTTCTGTACCTGTTCACCGAGCGAGGCAAATTCACCAGGCAACAGCATTTTGCGCAAAAGCGACTCTGCACCCATCACATTATAGGAGCGCTGAAGTTCGGTATTTTTCAAATCCGGGTATACCACGCTTGCCGTCATCAGACGAGCCATGTAATCATTGGCATCAATGTCAGGAGTGTAGACACCATTCTTGCCCTTGATTTTGCGGGTAGCTGCCTTGCGGCATTCCTGGTTCTCGTCCTCGGTCATGCTGCGCAATTTCCAGGCGACCGGTGCCCCTTTGTCATCTTTGAAACGAGGAGAGACGATAAATTCCTCCGTTGTATCTGCTACCGCATTTTGTGCAAAAAACATACTCAATCCACTCATGTTTAGTTCCTCCTCTTAAGTTGGGGCTCCCCGCCGCATAGAGCAGCGAAGAGCATTGATATTGGGTTATTTAACAAGCAAAGCTCGGTATGTTCGGAGCGACTGCCTGGAAAATTTGGACACGCCAAATAGCCCGTAACACAGGCAAGTTGGACTGATTTCTTTTACAAAACCAATACTCGATTATTTATTATTTATCTTGGTTTACGTGCTACTCGCATATATCGCTTACTTCGGAAAATTAAAGGATACAGACATATCTACATCTTCAAACGTAAAGCTCACTTCTTCTTCCAGCGCCTCCGCCTCGGTATCCAGCGATGCCATGATTACACTGTCCAGATTAACACCTTTGAGGGTCACGGTCTGTTTACCAACGGTAGACGACGGATCTTCGTTAGTTACTTCAATGTCGAAGTAGGTGTCCACGCCATTTTGCATGTACTGAAGCATCAGCTCACGGAAACGGGAAGTGGTGTAGAAAATCGTCATGGAGCCTGACCCAGACCAGCCAGTAGCTTTGTGCTGCACGCCACGGCGACCCAAGGTTTTAACCTCTGCTTTTTGCTTCTCCACCGTTGCTTCGAGTGTCTTCACGTAAAACATTTCTTCCGTCTGTCCATTAATGGTTGCGTATGCGCGGCCCTCTTGACCGGAGATCGTGTCGCTTGCTTTCAAAAATGCCATCTTAAACCACCTTCACTTTCATGTATACTTTTTCAACGGAATCCACAGGTTGTACCTGCACTTCGATCAAAATACTGTCGGTTTCATTGCCCGGAAGCACAGTAATATCGGTTTTGGAATCAAAGTTTTGAATTGCTCCAATGTCTTGAAGCTGCTTCAAATACGTTACACATTGCGAGCGGAACAGACTGCGTCCATCCTCATTGTTGTTTACTTTGCCGATGTAATAGGATTCGAAAATACGTTTCATATCATTAGCGATACCATCCAGAACACGAACCACACGGTTTTTGGCAAAATGACGTGCCTTGTCCGGTGTCACCGAACGGAATGTGTTTACATCCTGCTCAACCAACGCACAGTTGCTGCTCGCTGTGAATACAAACTCGCCGTTGCGCAATGCTGCCTCTGTCTCGGTATGGGTCAACCGTCCGTTTACATCCACAGCATCGTCATACGCACGGAAGGTTAGAGATTCGTTCAGATTAGCCCCTGCGGTAGCACCGGCAGTCCACGCAACAGTTTGTTTCGGTGTAAGCGCGGTACCGTCCGCAAGCACAACGCCATTTTTTACACTAATGACACCTTCATGATCTGCGGCTGGATAGTTGGAAAGCACCAGTTGTACCTTCTTGCCCTCAATATCGCGCAGACGCTTGATATATGCAGTGTAAACAGACTTCAGTGTTGCATCATCCGAGATCAGACCAACCGTGTTAAAATCAAGTACTTCCAGTTTGCTCAGGAAATCGGCATGCTCCTGGTTCGTAGATGTACCATCATTTCCGCCTGTTAGCGGAAGAGCAGCCGTATTCGTAAGCGTGCCTTCGCCAGTGAAGGTGATAAATGCATTGGCTTGTAGCTGCTCCGTAGTGGATACCGTCTGTTTGTGCACTTCTTTGCCAGCGAGCAAAGTAGATACATCAAATTGTTCTGGCTCATTCATATTTGCGGAAATGACAATGGCCAAATCGTTCCCTCGTACACCGCCATGCTGAGCAGTTACCGTAAGAGTGTCCAATGTGGCTTTGGCCTTCGTTCCTGCATTAAGACGATATAAAAGTAAGGTCTGTGCACGTTTCAACGCTTCACGAATCAGCAGCAGTTGTGGTGCTGTCCAGTCATAACCGAGTTTCGCCTGTACATCATCACCTGCCTGTACCGTCAAGATTGTACCTGCTTGTCCCCAAGACATTGGAAGTGCCAAAGCCACCGTTCCCCGCTCTCCCACTGTACCGGGCAATGCGCCCTCTGATGCGAAATTCATATATACGCCAGGGCGTACCTTATTTTGAGTTGTCCATGTTCCTCCAGCCATTATTGTGCCTCCCCATTCATAAATTGTTGGATATGTTGCTGTGCGTCTTGCACGGTGTACGTTTTCTCTTCCGATAGAACGGCTGCCAAAATATCTTTCTCCAACCGACTGAACTGCCGGGCTTCGGCAAACTGTGCTTTGTTGTACTTGGTATCGTTATGCTGTTGTTCTGTTTTTTCATGGTTCTTTCGATCGGTTTCTTTCTTGGTAAACATCGTAAACGCGCCTCCTATTCCTTTCATGATAAGTCCTCCTTAATTAAGTTCATCCTGCTATGTTGACTTCAGCGCAGTTGGCCGTTGTTCCAGCATTTGCATTGGACCGGAGGACTCCGACACTTTGGTGGTTCGCATCGTGTAATACACCCATAGTTTCGGTATCTCGCCCCACGTTTTCCATCGCAGCTCCGTTGCTCGATAGGGCGTACCTTCCACTTCAATCGTTTCCAGTGCTTCAAAGAGCTTGTCTGGAAGGTCTTCCGGTATGTTGTTCCCATCCAGCCACCGAATCTCATAGATGTGAGACTGCACGAATCGATCACTGCGTTCACGAGTGAGTTTGGCAGCTAGTAGGCGGTAGGTTACACCTTGGCTTTCTGGAGGAACTGCGCCTGTCACAGGATGGATGGGGATGTTGGGGAGGTGGTGTGATAGTGCTGTTGCGATGGCGTTGGTAAGTTGAGTTGTGGTCATGGTTCACCTCCTTTTTTAGGGATAGGTAAAGAATAGCTTTTATAAAATTTGAATAGCTTCCTGCTCCGTTATTGATTCAATCTATATTTTGATTAAGTGCTATTATTGAATCAACCAGTATCGTAAACCTACACTACCTCGCTTTTCATTTTCAGATCCATAATTAGTATTTTCAATTCATTAATTTCATCCAAAAGCAATGAATTCTTATAATCTGCCTCGTCTGCACGTTTCATCAGATTAGAAATAGCTATCTCTGGGTTAAGAGAGTCTAAAGATTCAGGCAACTCATCATATTGATAGAAAAAACCATTCCCTTCTGTGTACATTGCAGTAGGAACTTTGCGTTCTAAATTTTCGGGTTGTGGAATTTCTTTCATCTCTACAAACATATAATCATCCGTATTTTCTGGAACTTGCGCATCTGTAAAGTTTTGAACTATCACAACGTTAGTCTCTTTATTAACCATGATATACATATCACTTTTCTCCTTTTACTATGGTTTTTGAAGGTAGGTTCGGTTATTCCAAACTTTATTGCTTGAATAGTTGTGCGAAACAAGTGTAGCAGGGGTATCGATCCACTTATTAACAAACAATGCGTACATACCAGTGAAATTGTAAGCAGTTTCTGTGAAATACATTTTTATCGATCTACTTCGAGACCATTTAGTTGTATATATAGCGTAGCTAGAGTTGCCTTGAGCACGTGCAACAAACATATATAATGCCCCGGACTTGTCTGAAGTCATACACCCTCTACCGTCGCCAGAAATTTGCATAGGTGTTGTTGAACTGTACGCATTTTGTGTTTCAATCAATATACCTGTATCTGCATTAATAACACAGATAAAATTGTAATTTCCTCTCTGATTCGCAAAAACTACTTTTTTCCCGTTATAGTTAGTACTCAAATTGACCTCATTAAATGAATATAGTGTTGAAGGTGATGCATAGGTCCATACTTGATTTCCGTTTGGATCTAGTTTTTTCACAGTCCCGTTACTTCCAGTTCGCATTTCTGCAATGTATATGTCGCCTGTTTTGATATCTAGTTCAATATTACTTATTGGAGATCTGTAACCATTTGTTATGGAATACGTCCACTTAACTCTTCCAGTGTTCCCATCAATCTTGATGACGTTATAACCATTGTCTACCCGATTCGTTAGCCCTCCTATATAAATATTTCCACTATCATCAATTTTAACAAATCTATATAATGGATCATTTACATCGTAACGAATAGCAGTACTAATGTCTAAAGACGTTATTGTTCTTAATAAGGCACCTGTTGTAGCATTATAAATCTGTAAATCTAAATTAGAATTAGAATCTGTAATGGAAGGATTATATAATGCCGCAACAAGATTTGCTGTTGAATTTGCACTACAACATAAAAACCTACCACCAGTAGTATTTGCAGCTACTTGCCACACTGTTGTAAGACTAACAAGTGAAAATTTAACTAGATAATAATTGGAGTTTAAATACCCTATACTATAATAAGATTCATCTTCAGTTATATCTCCGTAATCCAACATTCCCCAATTTGGAACGTTGTTCCATGAAAACACTGGAGTTATTGCTTCCGTTGGAATGTAACTGTTATAACTCACCATGTTATTTCTTAAATTAGCTATAATATCTTTGAAGCTTTGGTTTGTCGTGACCGCTCCACCAATAGCGTTAATAGCGGCCACTAAATCCACTTTGACATTAACGCCAGATTGAAAAAGTTCATTAATTGCTCCAACAATATTTCCTTTTACATTTGTCTGAAGATTCGATAACGCGCCCATCAGAGTGTCAGAATACATTTTTGCTTCGGACACCGCATGATTAGTCTTAACATTTAATTCCTGTGCGACTTCCCTAACCGCCTTCTCCGTCGCCGCCACCGTCTCCGATGTTCCGTCTGTCTTGTTCGACAACTGCACCTTCCCTTTTTGCGTCAAGGAAGCATCGGGGATATCCATCTTGCTCACGGCTTCGAGAAGCGTATCCAAATCCGCTTGTGTTGCAACGCCTGCGTCAATCTTTTCAAAAACCCTATTAATACTCTCTCGGGTCACATTCTCGTTCCCCAAAGGAAGAGGCAATTTCAGTCGATTTGTTTCTTTTGGCATTACGCCCACACCTCCAGTTCATTCCACGTCAGTGACGCGGCATCGAGTTCATCCCATGTCAACTGTTTGTTGTCCAGATCGTCCCAGACCAGATAACGGAATTTATATTCCACGGCCATATGGGCCGGTTTTAGTTCATCAATGGCTCGTTTCAGATCATCGATATTCGGTGGAATGCCCATCGTATCCACAAAACTCACCGTAAAACGCCAAGCTTCCGGATGAAACGTGACATCCACCTTGCCACCGGCGTACGCCTCAGCAACATTGGCAACCTGCCTGCCCGAAAACTTGCCTGCCCCGCGCAGCTTGGCTTCAACGACCGAGCGCCGCTGTTCCACAGGTTTGAGACGATCCGTCTCAATGCCAAGCTCCTGCTCCCAGAAGTCCAGTCCCCACGTCGCTGTACGGACAAAAAACTGCTCCAATGTCTCGTCCAGCGTCCGATACAGCAGATCCATCTCAGCACCTTTGGCCTGCATATCGGCTTGCATCACACGTGAAGTCTCATAATACGGAGGCAAATACGAGAACAGCTCCCGGCCTTTCTCACTGGTCAGTCCAATACTACTCATGCACATCCACCGTCCCCAGCACAGCCACCTGGCTGGCGGTCATCTCGATATTCTGATCGCTTATACCGTTCACGGTCAGCTCCGAATAGTCGATAATCGGCGGGATGTCCAGCAGAATCGCGGCAATACGTGTGTAGCGCACAAGTGGGTCAGCAAAAGCGAGCTGCTTCAAATACGCGGTCACCCCGCGTTCGATTAATGCCCGGACATCCGCCAGCGTGGCATCACTTGCCAGCGTCAGCTTCACCTGGATGTTCATCGGCACTTCCTCTGCCGGCATCACTGTCACTACAGGTCCAGCCGGGGCAACACCTTCGCCCTGTCCATCCTGCGTTGGATCTACGTACTTTTGCACCGCTGCCACCAGATCGGAGCCCGCCGCACGCTTGTCAGTATCGAGTAGATACAGTCCAACTGTGCCCGGCCCCTGCCATAGCGGAATTACACGCGTCGCCCCAACGCCCGGCACTTCACTGGCCCATTGCACATACTGTGCCTTGTTGCCGCTTGTTCCCTGGTTGCGAACTTTGGCATAAAAGCGCTCCAGCAGCGCGGTATCCGCTTCAATGTCCGCACCGCCCTTGATAACGTCAATGTTCACAACAGACGTCACGCCGCTTACAGGTGTAGACAGCACGGTTAACGTGCCTGCGGGTACATTGCTCTCTTTTCCAGCCACAAGCGCACGTACACCTACACTCCCCAGACCATCCTCATCCAGCTCCACTCGGCCCACCGTTTCATATTCCAGCGATGATTCACCAGATACCTCATCTGCGAGCGTAGCTACAACCGCACCTGCTGGCACGACTTTCCCCGGCATCCCCGTGAATTTCACGGTGCCTTGTGCTGCCACTGCTGCCCGGCGTGTAATGCCATGTTCCCCTGCCCGCAAATCCAGTTCCTCCGAACGAAAATTCGGATCACGGCTCGCCGCAGTACTGGCAAACCCGCGCCGCAGCAGCTCCTGCGCCCAAAGTGCCGCCTCGGACAGCATAAAAGCTACCGGAGCTTCCGCATCCCACAAAAACGAACCTTCCGACTTGTCCAGATCCGCGGGCAGACGATCCAGCATACGCTGCATAATCTGTTCCTCCGTCTGGTCCTCCAAATAACGTGGAATCTCAGCCATCCCGTCAGATCACCTCACTTTCCAGAATAAACATCTCATCCTGCACACTCATCACCCGGCACGTAAATACACACTGCTCCTGGTCCCAATCAAACGTAAACTGGTCCACCGCATCCGTACGCGGATCAGCCAGCAGCGTTTCCGTCACCATCCGGGCAATCTCACTTTCCATCACACCGCGGCTATCCCCCTGACCGACCAGATCCTCCAGCTCCGAACCGTAGTCCCGAGAATAGATCACATGTCTGTACCGCGGAGTTTTTACCGCTTTGATACACCACTGCACCCACGCTTCATGCGCATCTGCCGTAGCCACTTTGCCACTGGGTGTCAGCACAAAATCACCAGCATCATAGTCATAGCGCCAGCTTCGCCCAAAACGCAGTTCTTCCGAGGCCGTACCCGACAGATCCTCTTCATCTCCCCAGACCATACCCGTTTCCGGAAACAAACTAGGCATTCACACTCACCACCTTACACAGCACCACAATATCGTTCCCGCCATTCACCCGCATCGCCAGCACGCGATCCCCAGCTTTCAAGCCTTTGCCCAACGACCAGACCGCTTCTTCCACTTCCCCTTTTTGCAAAAGAAACCGTCCCGTGCCCGTCGTGCCTCCGTTTGCCACGTCAGATATCCCGGAAATCGCGCCAGTTATCTCGCGCTCCGGTAAATTTAATGTCCCAGGCAGCTCGGCCACGAGATAGTCCTGCACTTCGTGCTTGAAGTCGTCCAGCTTCACACCGGACGCCGTGATCGTACCCAGCACCGCGCCCAGACCGCTCACAGCCTGACGGGAATGTGTGCTCATCGCTCCCTGCATCACATCGGCAAAATGCCCGTACGGATCGTCTTTATTCAAGGTAAAACCTCCTCTTCACCAGCTCCGCCGTGCCCAGCTCCAGCGTCATCGTACCTGGTCCGGCTGACAAATCACGGCTAACCGACATCACGATCAGCTTCAAACCTTTCAGCGTGACCGCATCTCCGGCGCGAATCGTATTGATATCCGGAGTCGAGATCGTAAACGTCTCCTGAATACCTGTCAGCTTGCTTTTTGCCAGCTTCTTGGCGGCGGCGGCTGTTTTTACCTGATCGTCCTCGATCAGTTTTTGCAGTGTGCCTAACTGCTCCGTATCCCCCTGCTCAATCGCCAGCACTTTCGAAGGCACCTCTTTGCCACTACCACCGGAGTCAGACGCTGCCATCACCTTTACTTTCGTGACTGCGCCTTCGAGTGTACGCATCTGCGTCAGATCGATTAGCCGATCCAGCGCATGTACCTTCGTATTGCTGCCTATCTTGAACAATTGCAGCCCACCAGGCGTCATCCGCGGATGATACATATCCCCCCCGGATTTGGCCGTTTCTTTCAGATCGGCAAATATCATCGCAAATATCGTCTGCGACCGATACACCGCCTTCCCCAGCTTGGTCTTGATCTCCGGGAGAGCAGCCAGAGGAATTTTCCATTCCTTGGCGTACGCTTTGAGCCGTTGCACTGCCGTCTGATCCTTGGGAAACAGGAATTCGTCCTCTGATTTTTCGAGATAAATCATTCGGTCGTAAACCGTGAGGGACAAACGCTTGGTGCCGCTGTTGGAGCTTTCTGCTTCCCAAATGACTGCTGGATGCAGCAGATGTACCATCGATTTTTCGCCAAAAGGAACCCCACTGATCCGCACCGCCATCCCTGGTGCAATCGCAGGAAGACCGGAAGATGCAGACACTGCCAGCCTTATGTTTGCCTGATAGGCAATCTGGTCAAGCGAGTCCTTCAGCGTAATCGTCTCCACCAGCTTGGTAATGTCATGTTTGTCATCGACAATGACCTTGTAGGTCATGGCATCACCAGCTTTTGTCCCGGCTTGATCCGGTTTGGATCACTGCCGATGATTTTCGCGTTGAGCTTGTAAATCTCGTTCCATTTGGAACTGTTTCCAAGCTCCAGCTTGGCTATTTTGGACAGGGAATCCCCGGCTTTGACGGTGTATGTCTTGCTACTTTTTTTCAGATCGGTACGAGAACCGGACTTGCTCGCAGCAGCACGTGAACCGACCTTCTCCACTTTGGAATCCCGCCAGGTTCGCAGGGTCAGGTCGAAATAAATATCTCCCGTCTCCCCGCCGCGAAAGCTTGAGTTAAGCGAGACAAGAAATACAGGAACGTTCACTCCAGTTTCGGAGATGATGAAACGCAGGGGCTTTTTGGAGATGAGGAAGGTGTTAAGCACATTCATCGCCACACGTGGATCCATGAAAGATTTTTCATCCATACAATAAGTCGGATCATATCGTTTCGGAAAAAAAGAAGAGAAGGTGATTTCCTTCACCTTCTCCCCTTGTGCAAAATCAAACTCGCCATACTCCAACATATTGACCGTTTCATATCCCTTGGATCTGGAAATGTTAACTTCTTCAGGGTTCACCGGGAATTGAAACGGAGTGTTGCCATCCTTTAACGTAAATGACATCTGGTTAGGACCAACTTTATCTTCAAGTACTGACATATCTGCGGCCTCCTTTCTGCTTAGGCCATAATCGTTTTGCGATTTTGCATCGCGCGGCGGAGTTCATTAGAGATCCGTTGCCCTACCTGATGAGAAACGGCGTCATAATCAATTGCGTTCTCCCGAACGGTCACTTGTACCGTGCCTGGTGCAATATTCACAGCGATCTGGTTGGTCGTTTCCGTTTTGAAATCCTTAAGATAACCCGCCAGACTCCCCATCTGTTCTTCGGATATGTGCACCGTAAGTGGCGATGCTTTTCCACTGGATTGCCCTGCCTGATTCAGCGCCGTTGCCTGAGATTGCATTATGCTTGGTCCTGTAAGCCCCGCACTCGTCGGTGAACCAAATCGATTGTTCATGTAGGCTTCTGGCCCGGTGATCGATAGAACTGACGGCCTGTATGATGGCGGCATCTGCGGTGCTGCAGGTACGGAAGGGGTTGAAGCGACGGTTGCAGCCGGAGTGGTCTGTTTTTCTTTGTTCGAGCCAAAACCGAAGAAATTCGAAAATCCTTCCGTGAGACTCTTGGTTTTCTCAGAGACGAAATCAGCAGCACCCGATAGTGCGCTACCTAATCCTTCCGATGCGTTGGATACAAAATTGCCGATATCCTTGGCTTTATCTCCAATCCAGCCTCCTACTTCACCGCCAGCCCAACCTCCTACTGCCCCGCCAATATAAGTACCGATTCCTGGCAAAATGAAACTGCCAATGGCGCTACCAATCGCCGTACCCGCCGTTCCGCCGATCATAGAACCGACTGCCCGGCCTCTTTCCTCGGCAGGTGCACTCGCGATATTCGCCACATCCGCCAGCATGCTGATTGGGCCCAGCAATCTCTTGGCCCCTTTGGCAAGACCACCGCCCAACTTGCCTAACATGCCATCACCTGAGAAAAGGTTTGACATCCCCATGGGTGAAGAGGACATGAGTCCAGAAACTAAATTGGATCTTCTGCCGCCGCCAATTCGCCGGTTTCGGTTTCTCTCCATATCCAACGATTCTCGGAATGTTCGGTCTGACGTATCTGTAATGATCTCCGTTGCTTTCGGAGTTGGTACAGATGCAGGAATCGATGCTCTGGAATTCCCACCTCTTCGGCCTCTTCCACCGGCCACTCTGCGAGTAGCTGTATTTTGAGAAGTTTCTCCCCCTGCACTGGAGCTGGAACGAATTCGACGATTGCGTTTTGTACCCTCTGCAGCTTCTGTACTCGCACTTGGATTAGCAGCTTTGTTCTTTTTATCTTTTCGACCAGCCCACCATTCTTTCACTTTCTTACCCTTACCGAATAAATCGGTAGCATTGTTAGCTATATTCAACCATGTATCGAGTCTTGACTCTATCTTGTCGAATAAGCTCTTATCCTCTTCTTTAGCCACATTATTAATCGTTGTATTGGTATTGTTACTCCCAATCACAACGGACATGGAAGAGGCACTCGCCGGAGTCATTTTCCCCATCGCCACTTCAACCTTTTGCTTCACCTCGACCGACACCGTTCCAGAAGCCTTCACTAACTGATTGCGGAAGCTGTTTAGTTTGATCAATGCACGATCCAAAGCCGGACTTAGCTGATCATCCAATCCAATTCTCGGGGTGATTCGCAATCGACTCAAACGTACTGCAGTGCTATAGATGCTCTCCAGTCTGCGCCCGGTCATTCTCAACTCATTATTAACTTTGATCAGGCCTTGATAACGAACCCGGTTTAAGCGATCCGTAGAGCGTTGAATCTGATCGAGATAACGGAGTGTGGTCTTCATTTGTGTGTTCGATTGAGATAACCCCATAATTAATTCTGCCATTTGTTTCACCTCCTGCCTGTTTCGCTTAACGACTCATTTGAGCGGTTAATGCTGCCATTTCCTCTTCCGAGAACGCAAGTAACAACGAGCGCTCGCCGCGTGGCAAAGACCAGAACTCTCCGGGACGAAGATGATGACGCACCCACATATGATACAAGAACGTGGTCATCCCGCCGGAGTGAATCAGTTTTTTAGGTCTTCAATCTCCACACCGAAGCCAGACAGTTCAAGCACTTTATCACCAACGGCATCCAGTTCACCAGCCAGCAACATACGGCGCACCGCTTGCTCTCCACCTGACAGCTTCATACGTCCTGTGATGCGGTTATCTCCCCAACCGGACAGTTCCAGTCCGCGTACATTCATTTTCACTGTCGCCTCGGAGATCAGCAGAGCATTAAATGTTTCGGTATCCACCTTTTCCTCGGTGCGACCTTTTGTCGTTTTGCGAATGGTGCAGCGCTCACGAATCTGATCTACTTTGGAGGACGTCAATCCACGCAAGGTGAGCAGCAGATCCAGACGCTGGATACGCACATTTTCTTCTGGCAGACGTTCCGCCGCTTCAAACAACTGATCCAGAATTTGTTCTTCGGACAACTTTTCATTCATACTCATCGGTTATAATCTCCTTTTTCTCATGCATTCTTTGAAATCGATTTGCTTCCGTGTATTTCATAAATATCTCAGTAGAGTAGGAAACTGAAATTTCATCGGAGGGCGTAGACCCTCTTTTTACTTTTCCAGCTCCCCCTCATCAAACCGTACGTGAGGTTTTCCCTCATACGGCTTTCCGATGCTCTTCTTCCTGTGGCATTACGGATTTTTTTTTTTTTTTTTTTTCATCCAGCCAGTTTCTTTAGTCCTGCCAGTTCAGCCGTTGTTGCTGCCTGCCGGGACTTGCTGTGCTTATGGCGTCGGTTTCGTTTTTTGTTCCAGAACAGGGTTAGTCGTCTTCGGATATACCAGTCGATTTTATTCAGAAACTTGGTCGCAAAGACATCCAGTCCATAGTAGTTCTTCCAGCCCTGTATTTTCGGGTTGAGTTCTAGGATCATCTGGTTCATCGTCCAATACAGACGATTCCTCGGCTCGGTGATTTCTTTGACTCTTTGCCTCATGGTCTTCATCGCTTTTCTTGTTGGATAGCTGCGCAAGACATAGGCTTCTTTGTTCCCTTTCAGCTTCTTCGGTATTTTCCGGTGATGCATCCCCAGAAAGTCGAACCCTTCCTGGTCTCCCCACAGGTTCAGCACCTTTGACTTCTCCTTGTTCATCTCCAGCTCGAGTTTTCCGAACACGGCCTTCAACACGTGGATGGCCTGCATGGCTTGTTCTTTGGTTTTGCACAGGATCACCAGGTCATCGGCGTAGCGCACCAGGGTTCCGATTTCTGTACACTTCTTTTCCCAGATCGCATCCAGGTAGTTCAGGTAGATGTTCGCCAACAGCGGGCTAATGACCCCGCCCTGTGGCGATCCAATCTCGGTAGGGTACCACTGTCCATCTTTCATGAATCCTGCTTTTAGCCATTGACGAATCAGCTTTAACATCCGCTTGTCGCTGACGCGCTGCTGTACCAATTGCATCAGCTTTTCATGAGGGATGTTGTCAAAGTATCCTCGAATATCGATGTCTACCACCCAGTACACACCTTTCCTTACCGCTCGCCGGATATGGCGAATCGCATCATGCGCACTTCGCTTCGGACGAAATCCATAGGAGAACGCCTTGAAGTCTGCTTCGAATAGGGGTTCCAACACCATTTTGGCTGCCATCTGCACGACCCGATCCGCAATCACGGGGATACCCAGCGGGCGAGTCTTCCCATCTGGCTTTGGAATCTCTTTCCGTCTTGCAGGCTGGGGCTGGTAGGTTCCCGTTTTCAGCTTATTTCTCAGTTCCTCCACAAAGCGCCCGGCTCCATATGTCTGAACGATGGTGTCCAGTGTCACTCCATCGACACCACCACTCCCCCCACTCGCTTTGACCTGTTTCCATGCTTCCCAAAGAACATCCTCTCGATAAACCTTGTCATATAATGCATGAAACCGGCGCCTCGGATGCTCCTTGGCCGCCAGGTATAGTACGTTTTGAAGTTGTCGAGCTTTGACTTTGGTGTAGTTAGCCTTTTGGGCATTCACTGACTCTTACCTCCTTCAGTACATGAACAAAAGCAGGGGTCCTTCCCTTCATGAGGTTGTGTTGTCCTCATTTCCACGGTACTATGTCCCCCTCCGACTCCCTTCCCGCAGCTTCCCATTTCGCCTTTCCAGCTTATAGGTCAGCTCTTTACGAAAAAAAAAACTTCGTGCGGGGGAGGGTCTCCCTAGTTCCAGACCCAACTTTCTCCACATGCCGCTCCCCTTACACCGGAGGGTTCTTCCGCGCTGCACTTCCAAGGGCTTCACGCGTTCCATGGCCTTCGCCCAATGTCTCAGGACTCGGCTCCCTCTTGTCCTAAAAAAAAGGTTCTTTTTAACGATGCGGCAGGATTCACTTCATGTTACAGCCTGTGGATTTGCTCGCACTTCCTTACGAAGTTACTTTGTCACGGAGCTTCAACCTTAGGATTTCTCCACCAGTTGCCCGTCAGCTACGAGGCGACTTGGCTCTTACCTCGACCGGACTTTCACCGGCTAGTTGTGTCTAGCTTGGCTAGGCGCGCAGACACCAAAAGGACCGAGAAGTTCTCGGTCTGCTTCAATGTCCTTACCTGCTGTTAAAACAGCTCCATAATGCTTCCTAAAACTTAGTTCGCCACAATCGGATTCAGCAATTCAAATCCTTCAAACGTAAAACCAGTCTCTTCCGGAACTTCCTCACCTGCTGTCCAGTTTGCAAGCTGAATTTTATCCACCATACAGCCCTTGAGCCGAACGCTCTCATGTCCATATGATTCCGGGTCATCCACTTTTGAGATAATCTCAAACTTCGTGAAGCCGCGCATAATCATATCAGACGTGACCTTGTAACCTGTCATTGTACCTGTGCCTTTTTTGGCACCGTTTTTGTGAACCTTCCAGTCGTTGCCGACCAGATTCAGTTCACGTTTCTCAATCTCAACGCTGGCCTCCAGCTTGTTAATATTGGTCTGCCACACGCCATCCATATGCAACTGACCGTGGGTACCGAGAATCACTCTTGATGCATCTAACATATATATTTCCTCCTTATTTTAGAAAACTTTCTATAGCTACTTGCCTATCAATCTGGTACCAATCACTCTTCTTATTGCACGTAAAACGTACCAAACAACTGCTCCATCACATCGGTCAGCTTCACATTCCATTGCAGGAATACCTGATCTGCTTCCGGTTTCAGTACAGGTGCAGCCCCGTAATACGCGGGGTCAAGCACGACATCATATCCTTCGGCTTCAATAACATTGCTCTGTGCGAGCAACGCCAAATAGGCCTTCATCGCACCAATCAGTGCCTGACGACCTTCTTCGGTATTGTTCACCTTGCCGATGTACGTATCTTCTGCGGAACGCTGCAGATCCGTATTGATCGCATCCATGACCCGGATCGAACGGATTTTTTTCCACGCATTATTCTGTCCGGCACCAGGGGTGACAAGGGTATTCACACCACGAAGTGCTTTCACCCGGCGTCCATCGTGGAAGAAAATAAATACGCCATTCCGTACGGCCTGCTCTTGCTCAGCACGCGTCCAGCGGCGTGTTACATCATCGAACGGGGTTACTGCATATGTCGTAGATTCATTCAGGCGCTGTCCGGCAATGAGACCCGCCACGTAAGCAGACGTCTGTGCGGAGCTGTAGAAAGCATCGCCCAAACGCACCCCCGTACCCACGTTGATCACACCTTCATGGTTTAGCGTAAGGGAGCGTGCTGCTGCTTTTTGAGCTGCCGAAGTGGACGTATCGTCTGCTGTCGAGCCGCCGAATACCGCCATCACTGGTTTGCCTTCACTGCGTACCCGTTTGACCCATGCCGCAAAGCTGGCAAGCAACGCTGCATCCACTGCATGATCCAGAGCCAGAACA
This sequence comes from Paenibacillus amylolyticus, assembly GCF_051136285.1. Classification (GTDB taxonomy): domain Bacteria; phylum Bacillota; class Bacilli; order Paenibacillales; family Paenibacillaceae; genus Paenibacillus; species Paenibacillus amylolyticus_F. Next base: position 2,356,804 of record NZ_CP194938.1, read on the forward strand.
TCGAACTGTTCCCCTTCCAGTGCACCCTGCAAAGCAATATATTCTGCATTCGTAAGCGTATCGTTGCCACTTACACCGCCCTTGAATGCCGCACCTGATACGTTCGCAACCTCGCCTGTCCCTTCTCCAATTACCTGTGCCGTGATCCAGAGGTTTTGCTCATCGGTGTTGATCTCTTTCGCAAGAGATGCTGCCGTAACATCTGTCGTCAAAAGCGCATACAGCATACGGTTGCCTTCGAACAGGCGCACTTCAAACTTCGTACTGTCAATCACTCCTGGCTTAATCGTCACATAGAATCCATTCGCGCGGTCGCCCGGATACTTCGCATTCAGCTGCAACACATCCGCATCGCTGCTGTCCTTCAACGACAGCGTAGCTGCTTTGGCAGCCGAACTTGCCACCCGATAAGCGAGCAGCTTCTTCGGTCCACCAAGCAAAGCCAGTTTCAAGGATGCATACGCCGTACCGTTATCCACTGCGTTTGCCGCAAATGTCCGTTCAATTGCCGTTTCACTGCCCACTTCCACAAACGTTCCCACTGGACCCCAGTTTGCCTTAACCGGCACAACAACCGTTCCACGACTGCCTGCCTGAATTGCTGAAGACGCTGCCGCCTGAAAATTCATATACAAACCCGGAAGGACCGGACGATTTGTTTGTTCCCAAGTTCCACCTGCCATTATTGGTTCACCTTCGCTTTCAAAAATTGGTTGATACTTGCCTGTGCTTCTTCAATGGAAAACGTCTGCTGCGCCGCTTCGTGCAGCGCACCAACCAGCACCTCTGCCTTCACGGCAAAGAGGGCTTCCGAATGATTCATCAGTTCAACCCGCGTATATTGCGGGGGAACCGGTAACTTTTTTTTCATAAAGCTTGCCATGTATTCCTCACCTCACTGTTTAACTTCAATGATACGAATATTTTTGACCTATGAATTTTTGATCCTGCAATCTATAAAATCGATGGTATTTCTACTGTAAAACGATCTGGAACGACTATTTCATGTGCATTCCTCTGGGCTTACTTTTACTGTATTGCTTTGCTATGGTGAATCTCGCGCATAAGCGGTGCATTCGTAACCGGACGACGTATCCGCTGCGTCAACGTCAGACGAATCTGCCCATTCAGATACGCATCTGCTTGTAAATCCGCTGTTACTTCATCTACCGTCACATAACGTGTATGGTTTGCATCCATGGCGTGAACCCCATCACTCTCATTTCCCACTTGAGTGATTGGGATTCGGGATTGAAGTGCTAATCGCTCGACCAGAAGGCTTACCGTCTGATCTGTCAGGCTTGTATCCTCCGTGAGAATATGCCCGATCCACTGTTTGCGCACCTCAAGCGCCGATGTTCCTGCCACTGCTGTACCGTAGCCGCTTAAACGCCACAGTACCGACGGCATCTTATACCCTCCAGGCCAGCGATCTGCATACAGTGACCAGTCCGCTCCCAGTTCGTTCCCTGTCCATTGCTGCAAGGCAGCAAGCCAAGGATCACGTGTAACACCGTTCTCAGTAGCACGATGCGGTTCGGGAACGTACACACCAAAACGTAAACTGCGTGTTACCAAACCCGATGCAATGTCGGCACGCTCACTGTCCGTGGAGCCCAGATAGAGACATGTGAAAGCTCCACCTTGCTCGTCTTCCAGCCGCACCTGATGCAAACCTGCGATCAGCAATGCTGACCAGCCCTCCACCTGCTCTGTACCCCCGTCCTCTGATCGGGCATACGGTGAAATCTTGATGATCCGCCTGTATCCTGCCCAAGCTGACTTGGGCACTTCTTCAGCAAAAGTAATCACTACGCATGGGCCAGTCAACACTTCACCCGAAGCAGGAATATCCTGCACGCGGCCTTTCCAAGCGGGTACAAAATCTGCAAGCTTCTGCTTTAACGTCTTTTTAATACGTGTGCTCAGCTTGATATCCGGTAAAGTTTTACTCGTTTCATGACTCATGGACACATTCATTTCGCCCCCTTCAGCTGCAAAAATGACTTCTGTCCCCATAGTGCAGCAACCATGCGGCCGTTCGGGATTCCCCCTTTTTACCGCGCGCCATGTGGAAACCGGATCCATGCAAGGATGACTTCACCGCATGAAAAAGACCAGCCTGATTGGCTGGTCTATACATTAGCGTATGTGCTTTCGGTGTGTCCCGCGGCAATTGATCCGATAATATAATCTTACACCCTTTTCCCCCTAACGCGGATGGTGATCCGGTTGACTTCAGCGCGAATAAAGAGGGTGCTTGGGCGGTAAAAAGACGAGACTCCTTATGTGATTTTTTTCTCATAAAGATAGACAATTACATGATAAAAATATACCATTAATAAAGTGATCGTGTTCTATAAAGAGTGGAGGCGATTGAATGAAGAAATCTGATCTATTTTACATCTGGTTGTTCATCTCAAGTTATTTGGCAGGCGTAGTTGCTTATACCTTGAGTTTATTACTACTTTATGATGAAAAAATGAGTGGTTGGGGACAACTTCTCATGTGGACTGCCCCCTCTTTTTTCACAGTAACCTTGCTATTATTTCTCTTATCCATTCTTCTATTGAAATTGATGAATAAGTACTTTCTTTGGACACAAACGCTGTTATTCGCACTTGTAGCCATTGTTCCCGTATATTCTATCCCTATTCTTTCTGGATTTTGGAACTTTACAAGCATTACTTTTCTATTTTCTCCAGAAGGAATGTTATTCTACCTATTTTTCTTTATCTCATCTCTCATGTCTTCTTATGGGGTATGGACCGCACATAAGCGTTACAGTTATAAATCATTTCTCGTACTCTCTTTTGTTGTAGTTATGTTGTTCGTCACTATAGCTGCTTGGAATTGAGAATCAGAAAGCGAGCTACCGTTCATGAGTAGCTCGCTTTATTCGTTCTCAACTTGAATTACAGTCCATTTCTTCTGTCATTCTAAAACATGATTTTAGTTCAGCCTCGCTTGCGGGCTCAGCGTAATTTCGAACGCACGTCCCCAGATGAAATCAGGGTTATTATATTCCAAAAGTGCACCGTTATAAGTGGCATACGTCAGTTGCCCGTCACAGATCTGACGAATAGCTGGATTCCCTTGCTGGAAGGCCGGTTTACTTGCCAAATCAGCAGTATGGGTCTGCATGAGATCCCGCAGCAAACTTTGCAGATGAGCATAATCTTCTTCCGAGTTGAACAGAATCATATTTTGATCTGCCAACGTTGCTACATTGGTATATAGCGCATGTGCGCGTGAATAGGTGCGAATGTCAGCAATCGCTACCGCTTTGTAACTATAATCTTTGAGGAAACGTTTGAACAACAGTGATCCGTGGGCATTCATCGCATCCCGCAGCTTATATTCATGCTTTTCCGTAGTGATCCATGCATATCTTGATTGCGCCATGCCTACGGCAAGTCCGATTTTGTTCCCTGGTGTATTCCAGGCACTGTAACCAAGCACACGTCCGGTATATGGACTGTTCAGCAATGCTTCAGCTACATCCACATTCGCAGGCCCTTTCCCCACAAAATCAATCAGGATGGACGGGAGTCCCTGCTCTCCATTAAACGCCAAACGTTCCACAGCCGCCTGCACCTGATCCAGTGCTGTAATGGCGATGATCTCCATGTCCACGGCGGAGTCAGCTGCATCCTCATTCCATACTCCACCAACAATATCGATGTGACGCACGACATTTTGGTGTACATCCATATATTCGTAAGTGTTAATAATGGTAGAACCGTGCGGGCCGTAATACTTCACGCCATACCGGGTCTTTGCCCCTCCTTTGAACAACTGATTCGCCATTCGAGCGACCAAAGCATGTCCTAAACCATCGGCATCCGGCAAAATGATCGCCCGATCCGGATTCTGACCATCCGTACCGCCCAGCCATTCATTAATGCGTGCTTCCACATACTTGATCTCGTTAATCTGAACCCCTTGGGTATTTGCATCATCCACACCCACAGCAAGGAAATCAATATAACCTGTACGAGCCAGCTGATCCAAAATGTAACGATTCGTTTTAAATTTGCGCTGTCTTGTATTGTAATATTTCTGTTTAGCGAAATAAGTGGTTTCCCCGTACTCTCCCCCTTCTGGAGAAACGTTATATCCTTGAATAATATCTTCAAACTCGGTGTAGGTCTGGCGTGGTTGTTGCATCAACGAACGGGATTCATTATATGCATCCAGTGCCAGACCATCTGCGAATGAAGTCGTCGCGAGTCGCATAATCGTGTCCATCACAAACAGCGGTTTGCGAGGATATTTTGTTTTGATACTGCGAATCACATTCAGCAAATGAGTGGTTTGCTCGTCATACGCCGGGTACGTTCCGCCACCGTCTTCTCGGAGCTGACGACTGCCAATCAGGCCGCCGTAAGCAAGCATATCCGTAGAAATAATAAAACCGTCTACCTTGGCCGCATGTTTTAGAATAAAATCATAAATCTTGGACGGGTTCCCGTAAACGGGCGTAGAAGTGCCGAGAAGTGTTGTGCCGTCAGTCGTCTTTTTTGTATCCAAACGGTTTTTGATATCCTTCAGGTTTGGTGTAACGATGTGAAGACCGGCAGCTTTCCCTTGTACAATGACGTCATCCAGATTCGCCGGACGATCATCGAGTGGAACATACAATACTGTTTTCATATCATATAGCCTCCTGTTTTTAATATTCTTCAATACCCGATCAGGGCAAGGGAACAATCACCGAAATGAAAAAAAACAGCAGTTCGCTGGCCTGTTTCTCCGCGTATGAGCTACCTTTTGCCCTCGGCTCTTCGGCTCTCTGCCCCTCCTTGCTTCTGATCCGATAATATCATCTTACCGTCTTTTCCCGCTCACGCTGACGGTGTTGCGGATGAATTACGGTGATTTGTCGTCGGTTTTATGAGAACGAAATGGTGAAAAAGCACCTGCCGCTTGGGCAAGTGCTTCATGGATTGATTGTGGATAATTTGCCATTCATGTATATGGTCTACTCCATACTTGAGATTCTATAGACGGTAATCTATGCGCTATCGAGCCTATGCAATAATATAACGGAAATTCTCCCAAATTTCAGGCATGGCCTCTCCATTTTTAGCATGATGATAGAAACTGAACGGGAATTTGAATACATGTCCCCCATACCAGTCACGGCGGCGGTGATCCGTTAGCCAGTATTCCAATTCATGCGGCAGCGCGTGAGATCGCTCAGCTCTTGTTAAGGGCAGCACATCTACAGGGGATTGCAGTGTAGCTGCCTCCTTCGTCGCATCGACATGACGGCTCAGCCGCAAAGATTTTACCATTTTGAGAAAAGGCGGAATTCCTTTATAGAACAGAGCGGAATAACCCAACTCATAAAGCATGTTCAGCGCATGTCCGTAGGTAAGCATATGACCAATCAGATCATGATGTGCTTCCGCCTGATAGATCTTGCGAAAAGCACCCAGTTCCTCCAGAATCAACTGAGACAGCTGAATGGGATGCAGGATTTCTGGGAAACCATCCGTCGTTTCCAGACTCATATGTCGAATTTCTTTTACCGTAGTATTCACCCAGGATCTGCCGGGAACTGTACGTTCAAACGACTCAATTAATTGTGCAATCTGCTCAATCTCTTCTACCGTGCCCCATCCTTCCAACTCACGAATGGCTTGGAGGCTAATGGCACCATAGATGGCTTGATGTCCCACCCAATGCAACTCTCCAATCGTACGCTCCAGTGCGTCTGCAATACGCGCTTCGGCTTCTTCCAGCGGCATACGCTCATTTGGCAGAGCCGTTTGACGGGTATGTGTCCCATGCTCGCGCAGCATCGCTTTGGCTTCGGCGGTTACGCTGCCAGCGGCAAGGGCCGTGAGACGATTTTCACGTACCCAAAAATAAGCTGCGATCGCTCCTGCCCCATAATGGGCATACCACAAGTCTCCTGTGCGTTCCCGACTGGACGCAATTGTCGCTAGCCCTTCCTCCAACAAACGTCGATCCAAGTCTGCCATCCCCCTTCAACTTATGAGAGCTTCGCTACAAGCTGGAATACCTTGATTTTCAGAAAATAAAGCGTTTACTCTACTCCTATAACATGATGAAGTTTAGACACTTATGACCTTTTGCACAATATTAATCGGGCTAAAGATAGTTTACACAGACGCTTCGATGACCAAATAACTCGGAGAGTCGCCATTATGCCCCTGAAAGCGAAGTGTGCCCACCTCACGGATTGTTGCTTCCAGCGGAAAAATCTGTGCCTTTTGATTGGAGAAAAACCAGACGCGTTCCTTCCTTACCACAATAAACAAACCGTTTCGGTCACCTACCGGAGAAAACGTATCACTTCCATTGCCCCAGCGAGATAATCCAAGCTTCTCCAGTTTTTGCACAGCAGCGGGGACGTCCTCCGATACTAACCCAATCTCACACATCTGCAAAATGTCTGCCACCGAGAATCGACTCTCACATGCATTATTTTCCCGATGATGGGCAATCAACTCTACAATATTTCCTGCCGGATCTTCAAAATACAGCGAATGCGAATCCCAATTGTTTGAGTACGTTTCATCGCGTTCTCCATCTGTACTAAGTGTCACCCGTGACGCTGCCCACTGCTTCGCTTCCTGAAACTGATTTCTCGGAATCATCCAGGCAAAATGATAGAACGGCTCTGCGACCCTCTCTCCAGCTTCGAACGCTGCGTTCCACTGCTTGAATATCATCTGGGTGCTTCCGGCCTGCACAGTAAATGCTCCTTCCGATAGATCAATATTGGACACCAACATGCCGAGCGTGTCTCCATAGAAATGGTGCAGTTCCTCCAGCTTTACGGTATAAAACAGCACCTCTTCAATAATCATAGGCCTCTCCCATGCAACTTCTCCCATTCACTCCACGGCACCAAGCCAAGCTCAGGCTTCGCCTCGTCTGGAAGTACAGCGATGAATTCAAGCAAATGACCATCCGGGTCAGTAAAATAGACAGCAACCGCAGGCATCCAGCCAAAGACATACAACTCCCCTATATCATCATCCAGAAAATTACGGGTGGCGATACCCTTGTTTTCCAGGTATTCAACCGCATGTTTCATATCTTCCAAGGATACGTGAAAAGCGAAGTGCTGGCACTGCACCTGTGCTGGCTCCTTCTCCCACAGCCCCAGCATGGCATTGCGTTCGCCGCCAATCCAGTAAAATGAGTATCCGTGTTCCGGCTGTGCATTAGCAAGAGGTACACCCAATATCTTCTCGTAAAAATGATGTGATCTTTCCAGATTGGTAACATTCAAATGTGTTTCATATATGCCTTTAATCATAATGTATTCCTTCCATTTCGTTGTCGATGGTGTTATTGATGAAACGGACGCTTAGCCACTTGTTGGTCCACGATACATTACAGTGCATTCCTTGCCGCCGTTAACGTCTGAGCCAGATTCAAAAACGATCCCAGCACTCGCTGTACCCGCTCCTCCACATCCTGACTACCTTCGTATTCTTCGTATCCATCAAACGTTGCTTCAAAACGTCTGCGCTGTGCGCCGCCAATGGATATCCATTCTGGAGCGTTAATGCCGTGCAGATTACGCACCATCGTTTGCAGTTGGGTAAGCGAGCTTACACCCACTGCTCCGCCAGCCGAGCTGATGGACAGAACCGGTTTACCACTGAAATGAGCTTGACTTAAGTGATCCAACGCATTTTTAAGCACACCGCTTATACTGCCGTGATACTCCGGTGTAGAGAGGATGATCGCATCGGCTGCAAGCATTACGGAATTCAAATTGGCCAGATTTTCGTCTGTTCCTTGTTTTTCATCCGGGGAATAGAAGGGGAGCGGCTTTTCATATAAATTAAACAAGCTGACCTGATGTCCATGACTTTTAATAATCTCCACTGCATATTCACCCAAACGTGTACTCGTTGCATTTTTACGATTGCTGCCTGTCAATATCACAATATTCATTGCATTCACTCTCCTACGTTTTAGTTGGAACCTGATAAGTTGGTATTATCCGGATTCTCTTGCCGTTTCAATTTAGACTTTTCTTATCTTTATCCTTATTTTACCTTGGATGTATCGCTGAATTCGTCAGCTAATGGACTTAACTTCCACACAAAAAAACTCAACCTTTCGGTTGAGTTCATACGACTTTAGTCTGAGTTTGTCTGAATTTGGCAGTTATACAACACTTCACAGCTCCCAGCCATTCCGTACAGCATGGAGCGCTGCCTGTGTGCGGTCTGCAAGCCCCAGCTTATCCAGCAGGTGACTGACATGTGTTTTAACTGTTTTCTCCGTAATGACGAGCCGGACCGCAATCTCCTTGTTGCTCAACCCTTGAGCGATTAGCCCAAGCACTTCCCGTTCACGCCGAGTAAGCAAATTCAAACCCGCATCAGATGATGCACTTGGTTTGCTCGTTTGCATTACCTGCTGTGCGGTCTGATCCAAACGCTCGTGAAACGCTCCCCCTTGTGGAGTGCGTTCCTCCTGCGTAACATCTGACAGCACATCCATGGACGCCATGACATGCATGAGTTGACCTGCCGCCGTCGGATGTAATTCAACTTGGCCTGAATACACATTACGAATCGCAACGGCCAAATCCTCAGGTTCGATATCTTTGAGCAGATATCCTTTCACACCTGCACGAACAGCAGGAACGACATGATCCTGATCCGAGAATGAAGTCAGCACAATGATCCGTATATTCGGCAGTAGCCTGCGCAAACGCCTCGCCGTTTCAATGCCGTCCATAACAGGCATATGAAGATCCATGAGAACAACATCCGGCTCCAGCTCCTGTGCCCGCTCCAAGGCCTCCTGTCCGTTCGATGCTTCACCGACAACCTTCATGTCCTGCTGGGTTTTCAGAAAAACATGTAGCCCCCGTCTTACCATGACATGATCGTCGGCAAGTAAAATTGTAATCGGCATCGTGATCTGTGACCTCCTGACTCTATTGCGTTTCAAACGGAAGCGGAATAACTGCCGTTACGGTTGTGCCTTTACGTGAAGAACTCCATAGTTCCAGCCTGCCCCCAAGTGATTGAGCACGCTCCCTCATAATCGACAACCCAAGTGAACTTTCAGAAGAAGATTTACGACGTTTGGCGCCGCCCTTACCTCGATCCGAGATCGTGAGCTTCGCTTCATTGTCACTGAATTCAAGCAGGATGCAAGTCGAGAACACGCCTGCATGCTTGCGGATATTGTTCAGCGCCTCCTGACCGATACGCCATAACCCTTCCTCAATAAAACGAGGTATAGCGCGCATCCCCTTACGCTCAGTGGCAACCTGAAGCCCTTGTTTTGCCCCATACTCCTGCAAGGCACTTAACAATCCAGCCTCCAGCCCGGCTGGGCGAAGCTGCATAATTAATGCACGCATTTCCTTGAGTGCTTCCTGGGATAATGCTTGTATGTCTCTCAGCACTTCTGCTGCAGGATGCACCGGTTCTGTATCGGAGAGCATACTCTCTGCACCTCTTGCCGTCAACGATAAAGAGAACAAAATCTGATTCACCGAATCATGTAAATCCCGAGCAAGCCGATTCCGTTCCTCAAGCCTGGCCAGCTCGTGCCGATGGTCTGCCAACTTCTGGCTCTCTCTGGATGCGGTGATATGCTCTGCCAAAGCCTCTAATACTTCACTGTCTGCCTTGATCAGATCCAGGGATCTTACTCTTGTACCGATAACCAGCACTCCGGGTTCCTCTGGTGCATGATATGGGAGAGGTACACCAATCCCTGATGTAAGCTCATTACATATCCGATCAAGCTTACTTTGACTGAATATTTCAACAACCTCATCGGCTGAGAACATCGATGCACGATAATGATCCACGATCCGATCCATCAGATGTGTTCCTTCCAAAGTCAGCGGTGCGTCTGCATCCTTCCAAACCTCACCATCGGCAAACATAGCCTGTACGATATATGTTCCATTTGTTTGTTGTATGAGAGCAGCGACTGGCCAGTCAAAATGTTTGCCAAGCAGCTTTGCAACTATACCTGATAACGCCGCATTCGCCTCCGTACATTCATTGACTGCGATACTTAATGCTGTACCGAAATCTCCGAGCCGGGCGTAGAGTTCAGCCCGCCGCTGCTCTGCACGATAGAGTCTCATCCGTTCCATCGCACTGCCGATCTGATAGGCTACCGCTTGTAAAAGTGCAAGCTCGCTATCGCTGAAAACCTCTTTGCCTGGTGCTGCCACATTGAGCAGTCCCAGCATTCGCTCCCCTGAGCGGAGTGGAACTGTGGCGTGATGGGTAATATCCTGTGTATCTCCCCACTTGAATTCCACCGCATCTTCGAGACGCTTGCAGTTAATGATGTTAACCGCATGCTGCAGCCTGCCATCCTTAAAACGGTTGATACACCAGCAAGTTCCCGATCGCATCGGCTCTTTATCGTTTCGTATTAAAGCCGGGGGCAGGTTATAATCTGACACACAAGTGTACTCTCCGCGTTCATCGATAAGAAAAAGCCATCCAGCTGTTAATCCGGTCAATTCCAACAGTTTTCCAACAACTGTATCCAGCATCAGGCTGAGATCGTTAGAGGTATTCAACGTTTCCGCAATGGTTTTTAGCGTTACCATATCCTGTATTTTAACCTCTTCCGGCATAGTGTCCTCCCTTCCAGATACTCCAGTCTGTAATTGTCCCAACTATTGTAACCAATCCCCCGGTGATATTAAAGCTTCAACTTATAAACGAATACTCAGCCTAACTTCTGCCGCTCTTTTCTCGTTGATGACAAAGGTTCCATATTAATCAGCCCGCGATCAGCCAAAGCCAGCGCCAATTTATAGAAAGCACGAGTGCGAATCTTGGTATAGGTATCCTTGCTCACAGGCGGATCAAAGACATGGTTGTATATTTTATAGTCAAAAACATCATCGTCTTTCATATATCGTTCATTCACCAGCACACGTTCCTTTTCACTGAGCCGGGAAACGATGTGATCGATAGTATCGCAATAAGCCTGGCGTGCACGCTGAACATCCACATTAAAAATCGCTGTTCTTGCCGTGGAATCCCCTGTGACATTAGTGCCTCCATGGAAACGTTCCGTGTAACTTGCGGTTACCAGTACCTCACGTTCTTCAAAAGCAATTGTTTTATAAATCCGATACTTCTCTAATGCAGCTTCAACAGCGGCCTGTGTTTTACGACGATCCAATTCCGGTAACATCAATTCCATATTTGCCATCGTTGCCATAGTTGTTCTCCTCCTAATGTTCGTTCATTCTATATCTCATCTGATTTTTGACGATTCATGTTCATGCTCACGTTCATATACTCTTGCTCTTGCACTCGCTCTTCTCATCCCATCTTCTAGCGAAGACAGTCTCCTATATAGAATTGTTCCGATTCTCCAAATCTTAACGGTTTTTATTATTTTCTTTTGTTGCCTTTTGGAAACGAGTCACTGTTTACGTTTTGTTCGTATTTTGTTCGTATTTCTGCTTTAGGATACCACTTTCTGGAGAATAGAGTAAACCTTCATTTTGGGTCATTTAGCCGATAAAATAAAACCTTCCCTCTCATTTTCTATACCTTTTGGCATAATTGTTTCATATCTCTTTACCTAATGGTATATATACGATATAGTACAGATAATTACTGAACTCGTATAAGTCATTTGTTTTTTATAAAGAAGTCCATGGCTCTGGAATGACTCCACGTTGGCAGGCGCACAGACATAGTGCAGGAGGCGGAATCAATTCTGTAGAAGCGGAGCGTTCGCCTAAAAGCTTTCTGCAAGAAAGCTACTTCGGAAGCATACGCTTATCACCGGATTTCTCCCTTTAAGGAGAAATGACAGGAAATCCGGGGATAACAGCGATCAAAAGAATGATCCGTATCCGGAACGGGCAAGTTTGCAGAACGTCACATGAGCAGAATAACGGACTTCTTTATAATCACAAGCACTTATGACGAGTCGAAGGAGATGCATGAATTGTGGAGCACGCTTTTGGTCCTTATATGAAACAGCTGCGAGAGCAACAAGGATTCAGCATCAACCAGCTTGCCGAAGCAGCTGGAATAAGCAATTCACAGATTTCACGGATTGAAAATGGTGTACGTGGCATACCTAAACCAGCAACCATCCGCAAGATCTCCGATGCACTTGCCGTACCCTACTCAGATATGATGAAACAGGCGGGTTATATGGAAACAGGGCAGGATGCGAACCAGCAGGACGTACCGGAATGGGCGACGTACAAAGATCGCCGTGACTTCAAAAAAATGTTGGAGGATGATGATGACCTGATGTTCGACGGCATCCCGCTGGATGAAGAGGACAAGAAACGAATCAAGGACGTGCTGACAGGTTTGTTCTGGGAAGCCAAACAGATGAACAAACGGAAAAAGCCAGGCGAATCGGATCAACGCCCATGAGGCCAGGACGCGAGTTCAAACTTATTGAAACTGCAGGTGAGATCATATGGATGACATCGTAACCAAGCTGATTCGAAAACACCGAACCAATTGCCCATTCAGCATTGCCCGGGCTGTAGGGATACAGATTCGTTTTACCAATCTGGGCAAATCGACCAAAGGGCTGTATTTCCGTAAACTTCGTCGCAGATTTATTGTAATACACAATGACTTACCGCCTGAATGGCAGCGATTTGTCTGTGCTCATGAACTGGGTCATGACAGGCTACACAAAGGAATTAACCGTTTCTTCCTGGAGGAACATTCCTACTTTGCTCCAGGCAAACTGGAGAGACAAGCCAATCGGTTTGCCATTCAGTTACTGACTGCTGGCATCACACCAGAGCCAGATGAATCTCTTGAGAAATTTTGCTTGCGTACCGGACTGCCGCGTGAAGCGCAGCATTTTTTTTACACCATTTAAGAACATACGTTCTTTATTCGAGGTTTTACACTAGATTTCCAATCGCAGCTTATGTCACTTTCAGGTTACTTATTTTTACTCAAATCACGAGATTTCCTTATCATAGTCTGATAAAATACTACATGAGCTGTGCAAACGCTCTAATAGATTACTATTTTGGGAGGTTTCGGATTAATGAAAAAAGCGAAACATGTGGTTTCACTTCTGCTAACGGTTTGTTTACTGTTTGGCAGTGTAGGCATTGCGGCGGCAGCAACAGATTCCGCTCCAGGCACAGGCAAACACATTACTATCCTACATACCAATGACATGCATGCTCGTGCAGTTGAACAATCACCTGCTATGGGTTTTGCCAAAGTCGCAGGAATCGTTGACAAATATCGCAGCGAAAATCCAAATACCCTCTTGCTGGATGCGGGTGATGCGGTACACGGTACCACATTTGCTACACTTGTCAGAGGTGAAAGCATTGCACAGGTTATGAACGAAATCGGTTATCAGGCGATGGTACCAGGTAACCATGAATTCAACTATGGCTCGGAGCGTCTTGTTGAGCTGTCGAAGATGATGAAATTCCCTATGCTCAGTGCAAATGTGAAGAAAAAAGATGGAACTCGACTCTTCGAACCTTACCTGATCAAAGAGATTGATGGCGTGAAAATCGGGATTATCACCTTGACTACACCGGAAACGATGTATAAAACGAACCCGAAAAACGTAGAAGGCCTTCAAATTACAGATCCTTCTGCAGAAGCTAAAGTGCTCGTGAATGAAATTCGGAGCAAAGTTGATGTTGTCGTTGTTCTTGGACACCTTGGACAAGATGTTTCCAGTACCGACACAAGCTTCAAAGTCGTTAAAGACGTGCCAGGCATTGATGTGTTCATCGATGGACACAGCCATACCGTATTGAAAGACGGACTTGTCTCTGATCATGGAACCTTGATCGCAAGTGCAGGTGAATATACCAATTATGTAGGTCTCATTGACCTGTGGGTAGACGGTGGCAAAGTCTCCAAGAAAACAGCAACATTAATTGATGAAACCAAAGCCAAAGACATTAAACCAAACGAGAAAGTTGCAACTCTCGTAAGTTCCATTCAGAAAAAACAAGAACCGATACTGAAAGAAGAAGTAGCAAATACCGCTGTTCTGCTGGACGGCAAACGTGAACAAGTACGCGCAGGCGAAACCAATCTCGGCGACTTGCTGGCGGACGCAATCCGCGATGTCAGCAAAGCCGATATCGCTTTAACTAACGGCGGTGGCATTCGTTCTTCTATTGAAAAAGGCATCGTAACCAAGGGTGATGTTATTACCGTTCTTCCTTTTGGCAATCAAGTCGTAACCCTTGAAGTCAAAGGTTCCGATGTGCTCACAGCGTTGGAGAACGGCGTAGGCTCCTACCCGGAACCAAGTGGCGGATTCCCACAAGTATCTGGAATCACGTTCAAAATTGACGCCACTGCTCCAAAAGGCAGCCGTGTTCATTCCGTTATGGTCGGCGACAAAGCTCTTGATCCAGCAGCAACCTACACTCTCGCAACCAATGATTTCACAGCTGTCGGCGGTGATGAGTACACGATGTTCGCCAAATATCCAACAATCGGTATGTACGGTGCACTTGATGAGGCCTTGATCAACTACATGCAGAAGCTTGGTGCAGTAAATATCCAAACCGACGGCCGCATCAGTGAAGGCAAGAAAGCTGCTGCCCAGCCGGAAGTGCCGGGTACTGAAACTCCGGCTCCTGTTCCAGCACCGACACCAACCAAACCTCAACCAGAGAAACCGAAGCCGGAGAAACCGGTCAAACCAGCACCGGGGAAGCCAGCTCCAGCTAAATTGCATATTGTAAAATCAGGAGAATCTCTGTACTCGATTTCCAAACAATATGGTACAACATGGCAGTCACTGCAAAAGCTCAATAAAATCAAGAATCCACACCGGATTTATCCAGGTCAAACCTTGAAATTGCCTGTGGCTTCTTAATCCATAGCAACATCAACTAAACTAGAAAAGGGAGTCCCTTATCCAGACTACTGGCTAAAGGACTCCCTTTTATTTCGTTTGTATTTCGTTTGCATTTGGAACTTCGCTCGGCGAAGTCTCTTTTGAAAATCATGGAACTCAACCTTGTACCCGGATTGCAAACAAAATTAAAAATAAATCTCTTGCATGTAGCTTACAGCTTCAAATAGGGTGTGCGCCCCATGCTGAACTAGAACATATATGCCTGTAATATCCGTCCTCATGCGATTTACCGTTCCAATAAGCATAACAGATTTCAAATCCGTTTTGCGTACTTCCACTCGAATCACTTCATATCTCCAAACTTATCGTAGGTTTATGAGCAGAAGAGCAATTAAATCGATCTCTATTATTCAGCTATAGTCACTTGGTATGATCATTTTCTGAGATTGGATTCTTTTGTACTTCCAGAGTCCCTATTTCCCTAAAAAATCTGGCACATTCAGCTAAAAAATAAAGATCGACATAATATTCAGTCCTATTATATATATCGATGTCATTTTGCCCGTAATAAAACGGATTTGCATCGCCTCTTATGTTATTTCCAAGCTTAAACTCGCCGAATTTGCTCTGCCACATAACGCACAGCTTCCTGTGCTGACATGCGGATCCGCTTCGTTTCACCTGAAACAGCAAGCATATGAGATCCCAGCTCAACTTGTTCTTCAGCTGCCCCTCTGCCCACGACAATCTGTACAGGCAGTCCAATTAATTCAGCATCTTTGAATTTTACGCCCGGGCGTTCATCCCGATCATCAACGAGCACGCGGAAGCCACCATCCAGCAGCTGTTGTTCAAGTTCAAGAACAAGCTTTTGTTGATGCTCATCCTTCCAGCTTACCGGAATGAGATGTACATCATAAGGTGCCACAGACACAGGCCACTGGATGCCGTCCTCCGTTGCATACTGTTCAGCAATAGCTGCCATTAAACGGGACACACCTATGCCGTAACATCCCATCACAGGTGCACACTGACGGCCATTACGATCCAGGAAAGAGGCACCCATGGCATCACTGTACTTTGTACCCAATTTGAAAATGTGTCCCACTTCAATGCCCCTGGTGAACACGAGCGGTTCACCACAGGATACGCAACGATCTCCTTCAGCCGCAAAACGAATGCGTTCGACTTGATCCAGCGCAAAATCAGTACCTGGGCGTACACCTGACAGATGTTTATCAACCTCATTCGCTCCGGTTATTGCCTGCTTCATGGCGGCAACATCAGCATCTACCACTATCCGCAGTCCAAGCCCTACAGGCCCAAGATAACCGACGGTAAGATTGGAATGTGTAGCCATAGCTGCATCGTCTGCCAAAATCACTTCCTCCGCGCCAAGCACTTGTTTCAAGGCAATATCGTTCAATTCATGATCCCCGCGGACAAGTACCGCAACAAGCTCACCATCAGCCACAAAGAGCAGTGTCTTGATCATCTCTTCTGCCTTCTTACCCAAGAAAGAGCATAGCTCCGTGATCGTACGAACGCCTGGTGTCGCAATCCGTAACACTCCTGTACCCTCACTTGTTTCTTTTTCTTCCGTGAGGACGGCGGACCGGGCAGGTCGAAACGCTGCCTTCTCCAGGTTCGCAGCGTAACCACAATGTTTACATGTCACAATTGTATCTTCTCCTACATCGGCCAGAGCCATGAACTCGTGTGTCTCTCCTTGTCCACCAATGGTTCCCGCATCCGCTTCAACCCGGATATAATCCAGACCACAGCGTTCCAAAATACGACTATATGCCGTATTCATTGCCTGATAGGTGTGATCCAGTTCATCCCAATCCGAAGCAAAGGAATAGGCATCCTTCATGATAAATTCCCGTCCACGTAACAATCCAAAACGCGGACGACGCTCATCCCTGAACTTGGTTCCGATCTGATACAACGTAAATGGCAGCTTACGGTAAGAGTTGACCTCGTCACGGACTAACGAAGTAACCACTTCCTCATGGGTGGGGCCAAGCGCGAACTCTCTCGTATGTCGATCCTTTAACCGCATTAGCTCAGGGCCATACTGTGTGTATCTGCCGGATTCCTCCCACAATTCGGCTGGCTGCATAATCGGCAACAGCACCTCCTGGCATCCGGCACGATCCATCTCCTCCCGTACGATGCGCTCAACGTTAAGAAGTACACGTCGCCCAAGAGGTAAATAACTGTATATCCCCGCTGCCAGCTGACGGATCATTCCCGAGCGCAATAACCAGCGATGCCCGGCTGCATCAGCCTCCGCCGGTGCTTCACGTAATGTTGGAACAAGCATTTCACTTTGGCGCATCTTAAATACACTCCTTGTTTATCAGATGGACATGTCCTGAATATATCAGGGCTTAAACGCAAAAAGACACATTCGTCAAGGGACGAATGTGTCGTGGTACCACCCTTATTTAACTGCATACGGTCTCTTTCACATCTCGCGTACAGGCATGCAATCCTATAGGGTATAACGGACCCTTCCGGCGCAGGTTACATCCCGTAATTACACGGACAATCTCCGGCGCAGCTGGTAAGGTAGGAATTACGTAGCAGCAACAGGAATGTTACACCCATCCATTCCCTCTCTGTTGAAGCGGACTTACGTAATCATGTCCTCAGTAAACGCTTTTCTTCATTTTTGATCACATTAGAACATTTACACGAACTTGTCAATAAATACAATTAAGCGAATTTGTCAATCAACACACTTCGGCCACGAGTCTTCAACGAATTCCACAACAATAGCTGACACGGCTCCGGGTTCGCTGTAGAATAGAGAAATAACATTTTGAGGATCGAAATTACGGCCCCTGAATGAATACTTGTATCCTTGATAAAGGAGTTTCTCTTATGCCCTATATTATATATGATCTTGAGTTTACCGTAAGTCGAAATACACGTTACTCTTCCGAAATCATTGATATCGGTGCCGTCAAAGTAAGCCAGGACGAAAATACAGGTCTTACGGTTACCGACACCTTTCATACGTATGTTCGTCCATCCAATAAATCCGTCCTGTCCACCGACACTGTTCAATTTACTGGCATCACCCAAAAGGACATCGATGCAGCCCCTCTTTTCCCGGCAGCGCTGAGTCAATTCATTAACTGGATGGGCACTGAACCTTATTATATGTGCTCATGGGGGCCGGATGACCGCAATAAACTCATCTCCCATTGTCGTACGCATCAGCTGGATGTGGCCTGGATTACCAATCATAACGACTTACAGCAGCAATGGTCGCGGGCCATGCACACGGAAGGAAAGTTCCGACAACTAGGACTTGCCCAGGCTCTTGAACTCTGTGGAATTGAATTCGATGGGACACAACACCGTGCTCTGGATGATGCCATCAATACAGCTAAAGTGTTTATTCACCAATTCCACCAGTTCAAACTGGAAAGCAACTGCGCAGCAGATGATGAAGGTGTTACCTCCAAAGTCGTTTATTCCAGTGCTGTGGATGATGAAGAACAGGAATCACCGTTTGGCAATCTTGCCAATCTGTTCAAAAAAAAAGAATAAGTATTACTCCGGCTCTGAATCTGCATCTTAACGTTTATTTCTGGCTGTACACTTGTAGCCAGCGTTCCAAATGTTCTTTCATAAGAGCGCGGAAATGTTCCGGTTCAAGGATCTCCGCCTGCGATCCGTACTTGGATATCCATACAAATAATTCCTCAACATTAAATATTACAGTTTCAAACAATAGGGTACCTTCAGGCTCTATTGTCAGGACGGGGCGCACAAAAAAGCGTTCTTGCATCACGCGCTCCACAACAAGGGAAGAAAATCGGATTTTGATCGCATCGCCATCGGTACTTCCTTTCGTTGTCCATGGAGCACGGAAATATGATTCGATCAAATATTCATTTTTGCGGAAGGTACGTGGCATAATTCGTAAGTTGTGCAATCGATTTACCTGGAATGTTCTCATCCTCTCGGAGAGATGACAATAGGCTAACAGATCAAATTGATATTCCCGAGGTATAAGACAATACGGATCAAAGCGTATCATCCCCATTTCTCCCTGAGATAAATAATTCCCTTCAATGCTGTTTAGTGAGATTCCGGCTTGAAGCAATGTAAGGAGGGCATGACTCGGTTCATCCCCCTCATTATTTTGCCAAACGGTGGCTCCCTCTTTAAACATTCCTCTAATCTGCTCGCCCCATTCCACTCGCTCGGTCCTGTCTTTTTGGCTTGAAGCAATCACTTTTTCATAGGCACTCTCAAAAGCGGGTTTTAACAGTGGACGAATATCGTCCATAACGTCTGTAAGCTGCATGAAAGCTTGAGCTTCCTCGTCAGACCAATTCAGCGGATACATGGCAAAATGGCTGATGAACATGTACCCTCTTCCGTGTCCCATATTGGCAATCGGGATGTGCATTGCGCTGAGGGCCTCCATGTCGCGGTATATCGTCCTTTCCGTTGTCTCGCATCGCTCGGCAAGTTCCCGGGCCAGAATACCTGGCTTGGCTTGCACCAGCGTAATAATGCGCATTAATCGGATTAGTCGGTCTGTCATTTTGCCAGGCCCTCCATGATGTTGTTTCAAATAGTATGATACAGCTCCATCCATGACTAATATAGTATTGATATATACATTCGACTTATAGTTGAACTACACCTTCAAAACATATGTAAACTCGTTCTCTCAGTATGTTTACAACCTTGGTTGCGTTATCCTTCACCCGACATTGCTCTTGCACGATTTCGGTGACTAGCAGTAAACGTAATCCCATAGTGGTAACGAAGCTTCTCGATAATCTCGGCTTCTGTGTAATAATCCAGATCCTCTTTCCGTGCTGCTTCAATGAGTAGTCCATCGGCATGACGACGCAGCATGTCACTGCCTTCCTGGGTACGGCCTCGTTCATAAGCACGTAGAGCCTGTTTGAGTAATGGTACGGTTTCATTCAATTTAATCGTTTTCTCGACTTTCGGATCTTCTGGCTGCCTTAGCATGCCCAAGTGACTTGTATACTGAATGTAAAGCTGTTCCCTGCGAAGAAGCACACGCTGACTTTGTTTTAACTTACGTGTACTCCAATAGGCAGAACATATCGCTGTTTTTCCTGAGAGATTGGGTCCTACGGCGAATTCCAGCAGGATCTGCTTGCTCTCCCCCTTGTATACATCACCAAGTCTAAGCACCCAGCCGATATCTGTTTCTTTGGATCGGCACCCATAAATGCCTTTAAGCTGAACGCCATGTTCCGGTTTGAGCAATAGTTCTAAATCTCTCGACATGATTTTGGGTGCTATTTTCCTAAGTCTTTTGGCAGGGGATCCATAACGCCACTCTACCATCATATATACGGGATCGGCTCCCCCTGTCGGTATGGCCTCTTTATTCCACGAATAAGATACTTCAAAGACTGAGTTCACTGGTAGTCTCTCCCCCGATTTATGTGTATTATCTTCTAAGTTAGCAGGGTGAATGGACACTATATTGTCACGGAACATATGTTCTCATTACTTTTTTCCATTATATTAGTTTTATCCCCCTTAATACGCCTAGAAGCGACAATAAACGACGAAAAAGCCTGGCTATTAGCCAAGCTTTCCACATCCTTCTCTATAACAAGTCCCAACTTAAACGGCCCGATGATTCCGCTCCATTTTGTGCATGTATTGCACACTTTCCGTTTCAGCAACTGGTGCATAAGTTATGCTGTCAATAATCAGTTTGCGTCCGACTGGCTCGCCATTTAAAGTAATCATAATCGTTTTTGTTGAGGTACTCTGGTTTGATGCGTACATATTATTCTACTCCTTCGTTTTACGATCTTATTTCAAATTAAATATATTAGTTTAAGCATTATATTGCATGTTTGTGAACAGGATATACCCGGAACGGAAGTTTAACTTTATGTTTGCTCTGTCCGGGGTACTGCTATCCTTGTATTACCCATTGATTTTTAGAATTAAACATTTGTTTTTTCAATCTTTGTTGACCATTTCGGGTAATAAAACATAATCCTCTTGAACCCAATGCCCGGTTTTTGACGTATAATGTAAGAGCCGTAATTCAACAAATGACGACGAATTCGGCGATAAATTGATCCTACCGAAGAAAGAGGTGTTACACATGCCAAAATCCATTCAGGGTTATTTCATTCGGGTGTTTGTCACCGCATGTATGCTATTTACTGTCACATTAGCTTCTACTGCAAATGCAGCAAGCGCTAATATATTCTCGGATATTTATAAAGGCTGGGAGCGCGTATCGGAATTGCCTGGGGAAGTGAATGCATTACAGGAAAGTTACAAGCAGACGCTGGAGCAGTTGAACCAAACCTCCGCTCAGCTCGGACAAGCCCAAGCTAATGTCGAAGCATTCAAAGCGCAAAATGATCAACTCCTTGCTCAGAATCAGAAGCTTACTGAAATGGTCAGCAAACTGCAAAATGATCAGGATGCCAGAACAACCACTGCACAGCGAATTCAAACGATGGTGATTACTGTCGTAGCTCTCATATTAGGTTACTTCCTTCTGATTCGCGTGATGCGCTGGGGAATGCGCCGCAGATCCGGCCGAATATAAAAGAACAGGAGCTACTGCATGCACATACATCTGAACCACGCTGAAGCTGGCGGTGCAGGACAAGTGGTCACTTTTTCACTGATCCAGGATGACCGCCTTCATATTCTGCATCCGCAGCAAATCGTCGCTTTTCGCGGACCCGGCAGCAGCAGACAAGATAAATTTATGAATATTTCGGGTATGTATCGCAAAAAAAAACTGATTAAATCCGAAATCACCGGCCCATGCCAGTTTGTGGCTGCCCTTCCTCCAGGATTCACGATGAAAGAAGTGCAGCTTACAGAACACAGTGATCTGCTTTATGATTTTCGCCACTTGTTCTTCTACTCCGACGGTGTGCATATGCAGACCAAAATTCAGAAAATCAAAAATATGCTGATTACCCGAGATGCGGTGAAAATGAAGTTTTCGGGCAAAGGAACGATTGGACTGCTCACGCAAGGCCAAGTATGTCAGCAAGAACTGCACCCCACTGCCCCACTCTATGTGGATGCTGGAAGTGTCATCGCCTATCCCGAAAATGCTCATCTGGAATTAACCGTATACGGAAATAACCTGGCAAGTCAGCATATGAACTACCATTGGAAAATGACGGGACAAGGTACGGTTCTCTTTCAGGCTGGACGAGAAAACTACAGGCTTCAGCAGGACATGAATGACGATGGGCTATTCAAACGCATTTTAAAGGAAGTTATTCCGTTTGGTAACATCATTATTAAGTAGGACGTGTCTTGAAACCTACTGAAGCGCATCTTTCACCGCCTTTTCGCCCCCTGCTGCGTCAGTTTCCCTTGACGTGCCCCGGCACGCCTGCAGAAAACTTCCTTGCTTGGAACGAAAATTCAGCAAAATCTGCCTTCTTCAGAGTTTTCAGACACGCCCTAATTTTGGAATCTATTAAAAATAGGCGTTCGGCTTATGATATGGTATACTGTACCCGGACAATTAAAGAAGAAAATCCATGCCTAGGGCATGGGAGAGGTTCGCGAACTCCCTCTACAAGACTTGACCTGTGTATGGTCGCTACAGTCTTGCGTACAGATTAACGTGACCACATAGAGCCTTTGCAGGCTGACGTATTAACGTTATCATGATGTACGTAAAAAACTAAGGACACTTGCTTATAACAGCTTTTTTTGAAGTTGTTATTGAGAAGGTGTGTTTTTTGATGGATGCCAGTTCATGAACTTCTCTGTTCTTCCGACATTCCTTGCTTCATTGCAGGGGTGATCTCAAGAAGATGGAGAGGTTTTTTTATGTTGAACGAAGAAAAAGCGGTTGTTGTATTCAGCGGCGGTCAGGACAGCACAACTTGTCTGTTCTGGGCAAAAAAACAATTTGCCGAAGTTGAAGTGGTTACCTTTGATTATGGGCAGCGCCATAAACTGGAGATTGAATGCGCAGCAGCTATTGCGAAGGATCTGGGCGTGCAGCAGACTGTACTGGATATGAGCTTGCTTAACCAACTTGCTCCGAATGCGCTCACACGTTCTGACGTGGAAATTACTCATGAAGAAGGTGAACTGCCAAGTACGTTTGTGGATGGACGAAATTTGCTGTTCCTGAGCTTTGCTGCGATTTTGGCAAAACAAAAAGGCGCTCGTCACCTGGTTACAGGTGTCTGCGAGACGGACTTCAGCGGATATCCCGATTGCCGGGATTCATTTGTAAAGTCAATGAACGTGACTCTTAATCTGTCGATGGATTATCCATTTGTCATTCATACTCCATTGATGTGGCTGGACAAAGCCGAAACGTGGAAAATGGCCGATGAACTCGGTGCTTTCGATTATGTGCGTGAACGTACTTTGACCTGTTACAACGGTGTTATCGGTGACGGATGCGGCGAATGCCCTGCTTGTAAGCTACGTAAAGCCGGGCTGGATCGTTATGTTCAGGAGCGTACAGTTACTCATTCGAGTACGTCCTCCACTGGAGTGGACGCATGATGAGAGAGCCTGGAACGTTTCGAATTGTTGAACGGTTGCAGCGGATCGATCAGGATATCTTGCCCACGCAGTTAAGATATCATCGCAAACGTGTGCTGGTCAGTAAAGAATTCACCTTTGATGCCGCGCATCATCTGCACTGTTATGAAGGCAAGTGCAAAAATCTGCACGGACATACGTATAAAGTGGTTTTTGGCATCAGCGGTTATCCGGATGAAACCGGGCTGACAGTTGATTTTGGACATATCAAGGACATCTGGAAAACCCGCATTGAAGGGTATCTGGATCATCAATATTTGAATGAGACCTTACCTCTCATGAATACAACGGCTGAAAACATGGTCGTTTGGCTGTTCGAACAAATGGAACATGCTCTGCAGACGGAGCCTTATGCCGGACTCACGGACGGCGCCCGCACCGAATTTGTACGGCTCTTCGAAACGCCAACCAGTTATGCCGAAGCGAGACGGGAGTGGATGATCGATGAGTAGTATACAAGATCAGAAGCAAGTCAAAAGCACAGTCGCAGTTGACTTGTATACGGATGTTCTCGGGCAGGACAAAATGGATGCGAATATCCTATCCACACCACCCGTTCGCGCGGGGGAAGCGCGTATCCCCGTCATGGAGGTTTTTGGCCCGACCGTTCAAGGCGAAGGCATGGTCATCGGGCAAAAAACAATGTTTGTGCGCACCGCGGGCTGCGATTATCGCTGCTCCTGGTGCGACTCGGCCTTTACCTGGGACGGCAGCGGCAAGGACCAGATTCGCATGTTGACGCCGGAGGCGGTATGGGATGAACTGCGCCGCCTGGGCGGCACGCGTTTCTCCCATGTGACCCTCTCCGGCGGCAATCCCGCCCTGCTGGCCTCGCTGGGCGGGCTGGTTGCCCTGCTGCGTGAGCACGGCGTCCGCACCGCGGTGGAGACGCAGGGCTCACGCTGGCAGTCATGGCTGGCAGACGTTGACGAAGTCACCGTCTCGCCCAAGCCACCCAGCTCAGGCATGGACACCGACTGGGCTGTGCTGGACGATGTAATCAGCCGCCTGGCTGCTGGCCCTGCGGATCGAAGCCATAGTCTGAAGATCGTGATCTTCGATCAGACAGACCTGGATTACGCCCGCCGTGTGCATGCACGGTATCCGGGCACGGCTTTATTTTTACAAACGGGGAACCCGGATGTTTCTTCGGCGGACACGCCAGATCTGGCGGCTTCCCTACTGGAGCGTTACGAGTGGCTTATTGATCAGATAAGTGCCTCGGACGATCTGAATGACGTGCGCGTACTTCCGCAGCTTCATACGCTGGTATGGGGTAATAAACGCGGGGTCTAAATATATACGAGATGATAATATGAGGCCTGCGGCTTCGATTGAATAAGAGGAGTGTTTGTACCCTATGAGACAACCTGATGAGATGCAAGATGTAACATTGCTGGGTAACCAGAATGTGAGATATACGTTTGAGTATGATCCGGGTATTCTGGAGAGCTTTGATAACAAGCATCCGTACCGTGATTATTTTGTAAAATTCAACTGCCCGGAGTTCACCAGTCTGTGCCCGATTACGGGTCAACCAGACTTTGCAACGATCTACATCAGCTATATTCCCGATATCAAAATGGTTGAGAGCAAGTCGCTCAAGCTATACCTGTTCAGCTTCCGCAACCACGGCGATTTCCACGAGGACTGCGTGAACATTATTATGAACGATCTGATCAAGCTGATGGACCCGCGTTTTATTGAAGTTTGGGGCAAGTTCACCCCGCGCGGCGGCATCTCTATCGATCCGTACACCAACTACGGCAAACCGGGAACAAAATACGAGCAAATGGCCGAGCACCGCATGATGAATCATGACATGAACCCGGAGACGATTGATAATCGTTAATTTGAATCGGTAGATACTATTAATAGCGGGACTCTTCAAGGTTAAAGCGGTTCTGCTTTCACGGTTTGAAACGATGAATTCTGGATTATCTTTACAATGATTTTAACGTTCAACCTTGAAGAAATGAGTGCGAATCGGATCAAAAGTCAGTATTGTACATGTGGAGTTTTGGGAAATGTTGTGATAAACTGTAGTCAACAAGGATAAAATAAAAAGAGTAAGGATGCGTCAACATCCTCACTCTTTTACAACAGCCGCTTTCAAGGGCGGTGGCTGTAACCGGTAACTGAAATAGACCATTACCTTAGTGGTCGAGACCCCATTTAATAGACATTGAAAAAAGACCCTAGGCTATAAACTGCTTCCGGAACTCTACCGGAGGCAGTTTATTTAGTTTTCGTTGTGGTCGATGTTGGTTGTAAAAATGGATATACGCTTCAATTCGCCTTTGTGCCTCGTCCATATTTCGGATATCATAAGGATAGAGTCCTTCCGTTTTGAGATGCGAGAAGAAACTCTCCATCGAGGCATTGTCATAACAATTCCCTCGGCGAGACATGCTGATTTGGGCGCCAACCTTTGGCAGCATGTCGTGGTAGGCATAAGACGTGTACTGGAATCCCTGATCGCTGTGAACGATCAGTCCCGTCACGTCTTTTGTCTTGTTAAAAGCATTCTCAAAGGTCTGTAAAACCAGCAGATTGTCGTTTTTATGACTCATTTGATAGGCTACAATCTCATTATTAAATAGATCTTTCACGGCAGAGTGGTAGATCCATGACTCACCTACACGGAATTGAGTGACGTCCGTAACCCATTTTTGGTTCGCTCTATCTGCTTTAAAGTCGCGCTTCAGCAGGTTTTTGGCAACGCGTCCTTCAGTTGAAGAAGTGTAGTTACAGCGATGCTTACGCCGAATTCGTGATCGGATTCCAAGCGTCTGCATGAGCCGTAGCACTTTCTTATGATTCATCCAGACCCCGTGATCCTGTAGCAAAAACAACTGAATCTGGCGGTAGCCATACACTCCGTTGTATTGGTCGTAAACCTTTTGTACAAGTGCCTTGTCCGTTTGATCACGATCTTGACCTTTGCGTTTGAGATAAGCATAGTAGCCGCTTCTAGAGACCCCAAAAATCTTGCAAAGTGCGCTCACTGGATACTCTTTTGCGGCTTTCTCGACGCTAATATATCTTTGCATTTCATCTCCTGCATCCAGATTTCCAAGCACTTTTTTAGCATTTCATTTTCTCGTTTCAGCCGCCTCAACTGTCTGTCTTGGTCAACATATTCCTCTCGTCTTCCCCGATGATCGATGAGTCCAAACTCACCGGATTCCTTGTACTTCTTCATCCAATCTTTGAGACGATGTCTGTCTTTCATGCCAAACTTCTCCATGATTCTGCGATACGTCCAGCCCTCCACCAAGTGAAGATGTATCGCTTCCATCTTTAACTCGAAGGAATACTGTTTAAACTTCTGACCTTTAACTGCTGGCATAAAAAATGCACCCCTTAGAATTTCATCGGATAAACCAGGGGTTTAATCCAATGTCTATTCTAAGGGGTGCACTTCATAGTCGGGGCGGTCTATTTCTTTTTGTTTTGATTATTCAATGCAATGACGATCGTTAAGACCAGTACTCTCATCGTTTGCACCATTATAATGATTTCATTACCATTTCCCTGCTGTTCCCCTTGTCGGTCGATCCGATCTGTCCTATTATGTAACAATATGCTTAATTGCATATAATCTAACATTAGGCGCTGATCCCTCGTGACCGCGACCAAAGGAGAACTGATCATGTCTGTACAAACCACATTAGCCAAGGACGCCGCTGCGCGTTCGAAAGCCCCACCCGGATTGGATGCCCAAAGCACCGTATACCGGATACTCATTGCCATCAGTCTGGTGCATCTGTTCAACGATTCCATTCAGTCTGTAATTCCGGCAATATTCCCTATTTTAAAAGATTCCATGCATCTAACTTACACACAAATTGGCTGGATCGCCTTTGCGATCAACTTTACTGCCTCGATTATGCAGCCTGTTGTCGGCTGGTTTGCTGATAAAAAACCAACCCCGTCGATCCTGCCCATCGGCATGGGCTTCACGTTCACAGGTATGCTTCTGCTGGCCTTTGCTGACAGTTATACAATGGTGCTTATCTCTGTTATTTTTGTCGGACTTGGCTCCGCCGCTTTCCATCCGGAAGGCTCACGGGTATCCCATATGGCTGCAGGCCCGCGCCGTGGATTAGCACAATCTATCTTTCAGGTGGGCGGTAATGCTGGACAATCACTTGCGCCACTGCTAACCCGCTGGATTTTCATACCATTTGGGCTGTTCGGTGCCATCGGCTTTACTGGTATTGCCGCGATGGGAATTGCCGTACAACTCTATGTCGCACGTTGGTATGGGCACATGCTGCAATCAGGTGCGTACCTGCGTAAACAGGCCGCGGCCCGCCGCGCTCCCAACCCAGCGTTGCGTAAGAAAATTACGGCGGCAATTACGATCCTGATTCTGCTCGTATTTGTCCGTTCCTGGTACGTGGCTTCCATCGGCAGCTTTTACGCCTTTAACTTGAAAGATACGTTTGCCTTGTCCACAGAGGACGCACAAATTTATATTTTCCTGTTCCTGGCTGCCGGCGCACTAGGTACGTTCTTTGGTGGCCCGCTCGCAGACCGATTTGGCAAACGCAACATGATTTTTCTGTCCATGGCTGGAGCCGCACCGCTGGCATTGTTGTTACCTTATGCCAACCTGTTCTGGACGGGCGTCTTACTGACAATTATCGGCTTTATCATGTTATCCAGCTTCTCTGTAACTGTGGTGTACGCTCAGATGCTCATTCCGGGTAAAATCGGAACGGTTTCCGGTCTGATTACTGGCCTTGCCTTTGGCATGGGAGGTCTTGGCGCGCTGGTGCTCGGCAACTGGATTGACGTTTTCGGCGTTTCACCAGTCATGCAGTTATGTAGCTTTTTACCGCTAATCGGTATCTTCACCTTCTTGCTACCATCGGATAAGCTGCTCCATCGTTGGGCACAAGAAAACGGGAGTGAGGAGTAGGTTCGTTTACCATTTACTGTTCATGAGTAGAAATACAAAGGGCTCCTGTCCATGTCTGAATAATCCAGACTGGCAGGGGCCTTTTCTAACCGTAATACACACCAAGCAACGTACGGCAGATTTATTTTAAACGCTGCAAAACCAGACGTTTTTTATACAGCATTTTACCTGCCTCGGCCACGTCCTGAATTGTATTTTTGTTGCTAACTGACCCGAAGATCATGCCCGCAATGGGTACCAACTGGAACAGCTTTTTCCAACCAAAAGATTCACTGTAGGAATTAAACACTTCGCGCCATCCCTGCATTTGAGAAATCACCTCAACTTGTTTATCCGGGTTATCGTAGTCTGCGAGTTCTTCAATGATGGCTTTCTTGCCTACAATATCGGCAGAAGAGAATTGCAGACATTTCACAATAAAGATGCGCTCCAGTGGATCATTGGGATCATAACCATAACACAGTGCCATTTCTTGCAGCACTTTTAGCGAAAGCCCCATAACAAGCGGGATGTCCGCAGCGATCGTGACGATGCCGCCAAAACCTGTCGCAGCTCCTTGTGCTGCAGCAAACTTGCTTCGACTTTCAGTGATGTTACCCGCTACACGGTCGAGCACTTCAAGCGGTAATTTTTCTACACCAGGAATTTTTGCTGTATTCTCTGTAACTGCGTCCGGCTCCAATCGGTAGATGTAATCGGATGTCATGGAATAACCTGAGCGCTCGGCTTCCTCTTGCAGGAGCTTGGCTACTTTTTTCTTCTGAACAAGAAACTGGCCACCCGTTTGCATATACTGGCCCACTTCGTTAAGCGAGTCACCGATCTTCTGTTTAATCGCCTTGGGCATCACTTTATCCAACATGGCAAATGGCAAGCGCCCAATCTTGTCCCATATGAACAGATCCTTCTGTTCCTTCTCCCATTTTAAAATCTGTTCAAGCTCCCCATCCAGTATCTCGCGTGATTCCATATAAGATCCTCCTAAAGGTTGTAATGTTAGCCCAAAATTGAAAACAACTTCGCTTTTTCTCAGCTTAAGACATCTTAACGAAACAGTCGAAATGTGTTAGAAACCGTTTAGATATTGAGAGGTTTTTGGTTTTGGATTTGGTTTTGGCCTTTTCCCACACCCTTATAAGTCTAACGATCTCAGATGAGCTTATTTAATCAATATCGAGCTTGCTGGAATTGTAACGATCACCAGAAACCTTATTTCGCTGAGAACGCATAATAAACGGCCATTTTCAAAGCAAATTTCCGAAATAAGCTTTCCTGAGATCGTTAGAAAATAAAACTGTGCAATATCGTCAAAATAGCGTTTCTGGGGATTGTTAGATCATTGTCCACCGAAATCAAGGCTTTGAAGCAAAGGTGACAAGATAATTCCGTCTGAATAGTTTGAATTGGTTTTTCGCTGTAATTGTTTACGTTGCTATCTGTCTTTGGTTGCTTTCATCACCCAGACTTTCTTCATTCAGTTTTCTATCTCCAAGTTTTTCACACAACCCTTCCTTAAATCATACATATCAAAAAGAGCCCTTCGCCAGCATGGTCTGCTAACAAAAGACTCTCATCTCTGATTCTATATCCAAAATGAAACTACTTCACCTCTGCTACGGACTGGCCATCGGGAACCGGAATTCCAAAATTCGGCGTTCCATCTTCATTCCAATGAATGATCTGTGCGCGAGCATGACGGTTCGGATCGTATAGCGGATCTCCCTCAATCTCTTTGTAGTTGCGCGCATGATAGATCAGAATATCGGTTTTTCCGTCTGGAGAAACGGTAAAGCTGTTATGTCCGGGTCCATATTGCCCGTTCGCTTCACAAGTCTGGAATACCGGCTTGGGTGACTTCACCCAACTCGCCGGATCAAGCAGATCGGCATCTTCATCCGACGTGAGCAGTCCCATGCAATAATGATGATCGGTTGCACTGGCTGAGTAGCTGATAAACAGACGACCATTCCGATGCAGCACGGCTGCTCCTTCGTTTACTTTAAAGCCGATGATCTCCCAATCGTATTCCGGTGTAGCGATCATAACCTGTTCACCGCGCAGCGTCCACGGATTTTCCATCTCGCAGATATAAAGGTTCGAATTGCCGTCAATGCTCGGGTCTTTCTGTGCCCAGACCAGATAACGAATGCCTTTGTGTTCAAATGTCGTGGCGTCCAGCGCAAAGCTTTCCCATTTAGTCCGAATCTGGCCCTTTTCCTCCCACTTTCCTTCAAGCGGGTTAGCAGAATCGTTCTCCAGCACGTACATGCGATGATCGAACAAACCATCGTTGGTTTCACTGGTATGCGCTGCCGCGAAGTATATGTACCATTTGCCATCGATAAAATGAATTTCGGGTGCCCAGATGTTAGCACTCATTGGCCCTGTCTCCCGTTTTGTCCAAGCGGTTACTGGCTCAGCACCTTTCAAAGCCTCCAGCGTTTCTGCGCGGCGAATTTCAATCCGGTCAAAGGCTGGTACGGAAGCAGAAAAATAATAGTAACCGTCCGTATGACGATACACCCAGGGGTCAGCACGCTGCTCCAGCATGGGATTGGAAAATGTAATGGAATTGGTCATGGGAATGAACCCCTTTCATATATGTTTGTATGGCTTGAATCTATGATGTGGCTGAGTGAAATATGGAAAGCAGGGCTGGAGGGGCACAGCGGACGTTCGTGGGTGGCAGGGCCTTGGTGCTCTCCTTGCCCTCCGATTTCTTCCATTCCCCGCTTCTGGCGGTGGAAATCGGATGCCAAACTCGCACTCACGGCTCCTTCTTCCCTCTCACTGCTTGTGCCACTTCGCGCTGGTTGCTCACGATATTCTCGCTCGCTGGCACACATCGGGCTTCGAGCCTTTAGGTTGGCTCGATAGCTTGGGGCGTTGACCGCTTTGCCGGGTCAACGCGCCCCTTGGCAGTGCTCGGGCACAGCGGACGTTCGCGGGTGGCAGGGCCTTGGTGCTCTCCTTGCCCTGCGATTTCTTCCATTCCCCGCTTCTGGCGGTGGAAATCGGATGCCAAACTCGCACTCGCGGCTCCTTTCTCCCCCTCACTGCTGGTGCCCCCGGCGAGCTGCTCACGATATTCTCGCTCGCTGGCACACATCGGGCTTCGAGCCTTTAGGTTGGCTCGATGGTTGGTGGTGTTGACCGCTTGGCTGGGTCAACGCGCCCCTTGGCAGTGCTCGGGCACAGCGGACGTTCGCAAGCGGCAGGGCCTTGGTACTCTCAGGTCAGCGGCCTACTTCTCAGCTGCGCTGATTTGTTTGCCCCAGACCGCAATGCCGCGGTCGTTCAGGCCGGTGACTACCAGCGCAGGCTGACTTCGCTCCCAATCCCAGGATGGGAGCAGCTTCAGCTCTTCCGTGGAAGCGCCGCCCCATGGGCTTTCCTTCCACGTCAGCGTTAACGTTTGCTTGCCATCAAATGTCCAGGTGCCTGAGCCGTTCTCGCTTTCGATTTTGCCTTTGCTGGTAAGTGTATACGGTACAGCCTGCACCTGTCCGTTCACAGACGGATCAAGCGCCATACCCTCCCACGTTCCGGCAATCATCCATGGTGGAATGTCTTGCGCGGTCTCTCCAGCATAACGTTCAGGTGACACAACAGGCCAGCCGTCCTTCGTCCATAGCATTTTGCGTACATGCAGATACGGCCAGTTTTTATCGGTCTCTCCCCGTGCATGATGCACGATGTAATAATCGTCGCCATCCTTCAGCACCGAATTATGTCCTGGAGCAACCCAGCCCTCACCCTCGGTGAATCGATATCCGCCCAAAATTTTGGTGCCAATTTCATACTGTGGCAGATGCTCCGTATCCAACATCTTGTTTCCATTAATATCCGTATAAGGCCCGGTAATAGAGTCGGCTCGAGCCACCCGCACGTTATAGTCTTCGAACAGGGAATCATAGGAGACGAATAAATAGTATTTTTGAAACTCGGGATTATACACAATATACGGGCCCTCGACTGCTCCCTCTTCGGTTGCACGATCCCTTGCTGCAATGGGGGTACCATACCCCTCTTCCTTGAACTTGCCCGTACCCGGGTCAAGCGGTGCAATATAGATTCCGTCAAAAAATGAACCATATACCATCCACGGCTCGCCTAAGGCATCCAATACCGGATTCGCATCAATAGCATTTAGTCCGTCTTTTTCCTGACCAGCCGTCTTCACAACCATTCCTTCATCCTTCCACGGCCCCTCGGGAGATTTGGAGGTTTGCAACCCGATAGCCGACTGTGTGCTGCCAAAACTCGAAGCCGAATAATACAGTCGGTACGTATCCCCCGCTTTGATAATATCCGGTGCCCACAGGTTCGTTGCTCCTGTCCAATCCAGTGCTTCCTTTGGAATGCCGGGCAAGGCCTGCCCCACCCATTTCCAGTTGATCAGATCGTTCGACTTGCGCACCATAACCCCCGGTTTCGGCTCACCTGCTACTCGAACGTCAGTGGAATAGACGTAGTAACCCTGGTCTGTTTTGATTATGGCCGGATCATGTGCATTGTTGACTGTCCACTTGGATTCATCATCCAGAATCGAAAGATCATACATTTTTGGTTCCTGCGGAGCTTCTGGAAAAACCGGAGGTTTCGCCGTATCCCCACCTTCTGCACAGCCTGTCACACCCATAAGCATTAGAAACATGAATGCCACAACTCCCTTCCTCGCCAAGTACCGTTCCTTTGATCCTGTCCAAAACTTAACATATTTCCGTTCTTTTCGCCCTTTTCGTTCTTTCGTTTCACCCCACTCTTCTTTTCGTTCCTTCGGCTCTTCCCACGTTCTCCAACCTTTCATTCCCATCACCCTTTGACCCCTGAAATCGCAACCGACTCGATAATCTGCTTCTGGAAGATCAGGAAAATGATCAGAACAGGCAGCAGTGCCACAATGGACGCCGCCATAATGAGCGGATAATCCGTTTGAATGGCATAGGTCGCGTTAAAGTTAGCAATAACGAGCTGTAACGTCTGTTTTTCAGGTGAATTCAGATAAATAATCGGTGCCAGATAATCATTCCAGATGCCCATGAACCAGAGAATCAGCTGTGCGGCCACGGCAGGTTTGATCAGCGGAAACGTAATGCTTGAATACAACCGGAAGTAGGAGCTTCCATCAATTTTCGCCGCCTCAATGATTGCATCCGGTACACTAAGAAGGTATTGCCGCAGGAAAAAGATCATAATGACATTCCCGAACAGCCCCGGAACAATGAGCGGCAGCAAGGTGTCCACCCAGCCCAGCTTCGAGAACATCATAAATTGTGGAATCATGACCGTTGGATACGGAATCATCATCGAGGCCAGCAGAGCGAGAAACAGTTTATTTTTATGCGGAAATCTTAATTTGGCAAAAGCAAATGCAGCGAGACTCGATGTAAATGTGCCCACAACCGTCACACTAAGGGCTATAATGAGACTGTTTTTGATACCACTGAGCAGCGGGCCAGCTTCCCAGATCTCTTTATATTTATCGAACCGAAATACTTCCGGAATCCAGACCGGCGGCAGCGCGAATACATCCTGCTTCTCCTTGAGCGAGGTGGACAACATCCAGAGCAAAGGCGCAATCATCGCAATCGCACCAATGGACAGAACGATAAATATAATAGAATTGGTTACTTTCCTTCTTTGACTATGAGACATCTTCCGTTACACTCCTCTCCTCGCCCATTAATCCCCGTCGTAGGCTGATCTTTCGTTAAGTTTGAATTGTACAAGCGTAATCACAAAGATGAAGATACCCAGAATCATAGCCATCGCTGAAGCGTAACCCATCTGCAGGTTGCTAAAGGCCTTTTGCCAGATATAAAAGACGATCGAAGCCGATGCATATTCCGGCCCACCTGTCGGTGTCATGATGTTCATCTCGGTGAAGATTTGCGAACCTCCAATGATATTCGTCACCACGAGGAAAAAGGTTACTGGTTTCACCATTGGCCAGGTGATATTGCGAAAAATCTGAAATCCATTCGCGCCGTCCAGCTCGGCGGCCTCGTAATAGGTACGGGATACACTTTGCAGTGCCGCCAGATATAACAACATCGTATAACCGAGACCTTTCCAGACGGTCATAATGATCAGCGCGGGTTTCACCGTATCTTTGTTAGCCAGCCAATTGGGTCCTTTAATACCAAACAGATCAAGGAACTGGTTCACCAGACCATAGTCTCCGTTGTACGCCCAGTTCCACATGATCGATACCGCCGCCAAGGAAGAAATAACCGGTATGTAATAGATCACACGAAAAGTCGTTGTACCTGGAATTTTACGATTTAGTCCCATTGCAAGTAATAGTGCCAGCAACAGACCAATTGGAATACCAAGCATCAGGTAAAACGTATTAAACATGGCCTTGTAAAAAAGATCATCGGTCAACAAATCCTTAAAGTTGGCAAGCCCGATAAAGTTCATCTGCCCAAGTCCGTCCCAATCGGTGAACGAACCATAGAGAGAATAAAGGAATGGGAACAATACAAAGATCAGCAGCCCCAGAATGGGCGGCAAAATAAACAAGTATCCATACATCATCTCTTTGCGATACAAACTCGATTTCGTATTCACGTGTTCACCCCTGTTTCTAAGATCAGCATGTGGCATACATCGATTGGCCTTTTTGAATGATTACTTCTGCTCTGTTCCGGTCAATACATGCCACATGCTCGTATGGAATCTGGAGATAAAATTAAACTAAACGTTTACATCGTTCACTCCGTTACAACATGTAAAAAAAGTTCAATTGGTATCTTCTAAAGAGCAAATGATGCCAGCAGCATCGGTTCAGGCTGCTGGCATCCTATCTTTCCTATCTATTTATTCTGCGATTTCTTCTCCTGTTCAACCGCTTTGTCCAGCAACTTCTGCATCTTCGGTTGTTGCTGCTTCACATAGTCTGCGGCGGTCATTTTGCCATCGAGTACCGGTTGAATGTCGGTGAAGAACATATCGTACCACTCCGCGTTGTACGTATAGTTGCCTGGCAACGCACGTCCGTAATCCTTCACGATATCAATAAATTCCTGTTTGTTTGCCGGTTTCGTCGAAGTGTCTTTAGCCCACTCGTCTGCCATGTCCAGCAAGTTTGGAATCTGTACCTTCGCGTCTACCAGTTGTTTCATGCCTTCCTTAGAAGCCGTAAGGTAATTCACCAGTGCAGCGGCTTCTTCCGGATGTTTTGTTTTGGCTGATACACCGATCCCGAGGGAGCCGATCCATGTAGCCGATTTACCCGTTGATCCCGCCGGGAAAGGCAGTAGATCATAATCGAATGGAAGCTTTTCAAATGTACTCATATCCCACGGGCCTACAGGGAAAAACGCCATCTCACCTTTCATCCAGCGCTGATACGTATCGAGCGTTTGTGCCTCTTCAATGGAAGGTGTGATCTTGTATTTGGTCTGCATATCCGCAAAGAACTGTAGCGCTTCCGCAAATTTCGGATCATCAATCGTTACTTTGGTTTTGCTCTCGTCCAGCCAGTCAGCCCCGTTGCTCCATACAAAAGATTGCAGTGCCCACTGTACGTTAAAACCTGTGCCGAATACGTCCGGTTTACCATCCCCATTGGTATCTTTCGTGGCTTGCTGATTCACCTTGATGAACTCTTCCCACGTATACGGTTTGTCTTTGTCAGGGAGTGGAATACCTTCTTTTTCAAAAAGGGTCTTGTTATATCCCAGTGCAAACGGCCCCACATCCTTAGGCATGCCATAAAGGTCACCTTGTCCTGCCATCTTGCCGTCATAACGATACAAGTCAACGCCATACTTCCAAATATTATCCAGATTGATCTCTTTGTTTTTCTCAATATACGGTGTCAGGTTCATTAGCACTTTGCTGTTGACATAGGCCTTCATATCACCTGGAGCAAAATAAAATACGTCAGGCATGCTGTTACCCGTGATCGCTGCACGGAGCTTGGTTGCGTATTGATCCGCAGCGGTTACGATAATTTTGACTTTGACACCCGGATGCTCCTCTTCAAACTTTTTCACGACAGCCTGATAGGCTTTCTGCTCATCCGTGCCGCCGCGGAACATAAACGTCAGTTCTTTATCTCCGTTCGAACTTCCGCTTCCCCCTCCACAACCTGCAAGCACCAGTACACTGACCAACATTAGCAGCATTAGTGTGACCCAACTCTTTTTCTTGACCATATGAACCCCTCCTGATCTGGACTTGTAAACGTATTCAATACCATGAATCAACATTTCTGTTGTTAAATTTATCAAATCCAGATCCATTTAGTCAACACTTTATTAAATCATTTTATATTTATCTAAAATAAAAAATTAATATTTTGGCCAACCATTCGTGTCCCATAACAAATCACTAATGAGCAGTTTCGGATTGCCATTATCCGTTGCATCATAGGCATGGCGTACAATTAGATTGCCGTTAACCACGTCCTGCCCGCCTGGACCCTTCCATCTCACATTGCCTGTATCCAATATCGTGCCACCACCGTTCATCATGTTAACTCCGTTTTTGTCCACATAGGGGCCCGTAATGCTGGCCGAGCGGCCATAAACCATTTTGTAGGTACTATTCACACCTTTACAGCAGGAGTCAATCGAAGCAAACAAATAATAATACCCGTTGCGATATACGATACTTGGCGCTTCAATTGCTCCTCCATTGTTCGGACGTGCTGCAATCGAGGAGATGTTGCCCGTCGGTTTCATCGTATTTTTGTCCAGTTTTACAATCTTCAGACCACTCCAGAATGATCCAAAGGCCAGCCATGGATTGCCTGAAGCATCGATGACCAGTTCCGGATCAATGGCATTGTAGTTATTCGATGTCGTGGATTGTAATACAAGCCCCTCATCCTTCCACTGTCCTGCGCCAACGCTATTTGCAGACGCCAAACCAATAGCAGACCTGTTGGAGCCAAAGGTGGAGATGGAATAATAGAGCCACACTTTGCCGTTATACCGCTGAACATCCGGTGCCCATACATCCAAGTCTTTTTGTGCAGGGACAGCAGAGTTCCACCAGGATGGTTCATTCAAAAAAATCTGTGGCACACGATACCATGACGTTCCGTTATCTGATTTCAACACCTGAATACCTGGCCCCGTGGAAAAGGTGTACCATGAATTGCCCTCTTTGATGAGGGTAGGATCATGAACGGCGATATCTCCCGACAGATTCCAAAACGCTGCTAAAGCCCGCGACTGTCCTGCAAGCACCAGCACCAGAACCAACAATGCAGGCAAAGCCCAACGCCTTGCGGGTGAAATCTTCGAGCTTTTCAAACCATTCAAACGACCTGAATCTCTTAGATCCCCTGTGCCCGATGCCACCTTCACCCTTTTAGAATCCTTCCATGTCTGCCAACTGGAACTCCTCAACTTCTTCCATGAACTGAACTTTTCCATACCGGAACGCCGCCTCTCCTGATTAAGTGGTTGCTTTGGTTCATGAAGTATTAAATCAATTTAAGTATAATAGGATTATAAAAGCGGTTACATTACAATTCAATGGTATATTTCAAATATATATGAATTAATTCAATGTTTTATTTTAAGAGATCGGGATTGAAATCATAGGATTTTTTTTAGATTTTTCAATGTATACGTAGGGTAAACCTCCCTTTTCTCTGCTCTTTCTTTCCAGCATGTAATGATTTATAATTATCTGAAATAAAACAGTCAAATGTGCAAAAGTCTGCCTACATAGGCTTTGTTCAGAACGGGGAAAGGACATCCACCTATGATTTATATTAAAGATCTGATGTCAGGTGTGAATATTTTCAAAGCACTCAGTTCCGAAATTCGTATTCAGATTATAGAGCTGCTAGCCAAAAACCAAAGCCTGAATCTCAATGACCTTGCGACCAAGCTCGGACTTAGTAACGGTGCAATTACAATGCATATCAAAAAGCTGGAAGAAAGCGGATTAATCGAGATTAATACGGCTGTTGGCAAACACGGTATCCAGAAGATCTGTTATCTTAACGAGGAAAAATTAATGGTCGACCTCCGTTCACAGGAGATTCACAACCGGTATGAGGTAGAAATTCAGGTTGGGCATTACAGCGACTATCAGGCCGCACCAACATGCGGGATTGCAACCAAAGACAGCATTATCGGGGAGTTCGATGACCCACGCTACTTTGCCGATCCGCTGCGTATTGATGCAGAGATGATCTGGCTGGCTGAAGGATATCTGGAATACCGCATTCCCAACTACCTCAAGCCCAACCAAACGTTTAGCGAGATTCAACTGTCCATGGAGCTGGGTTCAGAAGCCCCTGGATTCTGTGATAACTATCCATCGGATATTTACTTTTACATCAATGGCAAAAAGATCGGCCTCTGGACGAGTCCGGGCGATTTCGGCGATACCCGCGGCACGTTTAATCCGGACTGGTGGCCTCCACATCTGAATCAATACGGCATGCTGAAGCTGATTCGTATTACGAAGGAAGGCAGCTATATCGACGGATGCCGCATCTCTGACGTCACGCTGGATGATATCGCGTTGGATTACAAAAGCGATATTCATTTCCGCATCGCGGTCACCGATGGCCCTGTTAACAAACGTGGCTTGACCATTTTTGGCAAAAGTTTTGGAAATTACGGTCAAGGCCTGCTCGCACGGGTGCTTTACAACGTGCAGGAGGATTAACAGGTGAGACTATTGTGAAACTGGAACGGTTAGTCTCCATCATCTACAAGTTGCTTAATCATGAAGTGTTGTCTGCGTCTACGCTTGCGGAGGAATATCAGGTATCACCCAGAACGATCTATCGGGATATCGATGTAATCTGTGCTGCGGGGTTTCCGGTCGTTTCCCATCAGGGAATGAATGGCGGATATGGCATCATGGACGGTTATAAAATGGATAAGAGCCTGCTCGGTTCATATGATGTGAACTCCCTAATTACAGTACTTACCAGTCTGTCTACTGTTTTTGATGATGCTCGTGCACAGGGCACAATCGAACGTCTGCAGACGATTGGTGAAGAGCATCAGAATCCCAGCTTAACCGTAGACCTCAATACTCGCCGGGCAGAACCTGATGCACTTCCCCATCTCCGAACAGGAATAATGAATTACCAGGTGGTTCAGTTTGATTATATTAATGCAAAAAACGAGTGCACTACGCGTGAGATGGAGCCCGTTCGACTACAGTTTAAATATCGTAGCTGGTATGTGTATGGGTATTGCCGAAACCGACAGGATTATCGGGAATTTCGGCTGTCCCGAATGATGAATGTACATTTGACAAACATTCATTTTGATCCCCACTCTGTTCAGTACCCGGAAATAACACTGCCGAGCAGCATATCACATGATGACATGACAGATGTTATTTTCCTGGTTAAACCCGAGACACTCGCGGAGGCTATCGATTATTTTCCGCAGGGACACAAACAGTTTCATGAGGACGGAAGCATGACCATGAGGATCCAGGTTAACAACCCCCTCAAGGCGAGATGGTTGTATGCATACTTGCTCAGCTTTGGCAGCGGTGCGGAAATACTGGAACCCATGGAACTGCGTGATGCCATTAAGCAGCAGCTAGGTGACGCGCTTCGTCTTTATGATGAGAATTGAGACCGCATTCGAAGAATCGAGTTTGAAGGTGAAGGTGAAGGTGAGTTCAAAGGATCGGAGTTTTACTGTGTTTGAGGAAAGCAGTTTGCAAGTGATCGTAGATGAAATTTTTCAGCACGTATGCAAATAGGGAAGTATGACACGCTGTTGTCATACTTCTTTTTTTATACTCATTTTAGTAACAAGGGAGGTACTACAACCACCCCAATCATTCGCCAAAATAAAGGAGACGATTTTCCATGAATCATCCGGAACAAATGTATCAATATCATGTTTGGGCTTCTCATACGATGATGCAGCACATTCAAGAACTGCCCGCTCCTGTACTGCATCAGGAAGTGAACAGTTCCTTTCCTACCCTCGCCCATGCGCTGAGTCATATGTATGCTGTGGATCAGATGTGGTATCTGGTACTAACCGGAACTAGTATGCCGGAAGCTTTGCAAATCTGTATGCCGCGCAACGGAGAAACCTACGCCACGATGGAAGAATACTAGGAACGTTACACTGAATTATCCAATGAGTACCTTGATTGGTTCCGTCATCGGGGTGATTTGGAGCAGACCATTCTGCTAGACAATCCCTTTGCAGGCGTGCGTCAAACCAGCCTCGCAGAGATCGTCTTTCATCTGGT
Source organism: Paenibacillus amylolyticus (assembly GCF_051136285.1). GTDB lineage: Bacteria > Bacillota > Bacilli > Paenibacillales > Paenibacillaceae > Paenibacillus > Paenibacillus amylolyticus_F. The sequence goes on from NZ_CP194938.1 coordinate 2,397,368, forward strand.
GAATCACGGAACCTATCACCGGGGCAATATATCCACCATGCTTCGTCAATTGGGACACGCGTCGATTATGAACGACTACTCCCGCTTTTGGTATGAAGGTTCCAATGCGACACTGTAATCATTTCAACGCTTGAAGACTAATTATGCAGCATGAAAGGCCATGATGATGGAACCTCTCCCACTTGAAAATATACTCACCTGTACTGCCAGAGAAGAGTTAAGGAAATGGTTACAAGAACATGGAACTACACAGTCCTGCTGTTGGGTTCCTGTGAGTTTAAAGCCGCGCTCGGATACCCTTTTATATCTGGATGCTGTGGAAGAAGCGTTATGCTTCGGCTGGATTGATGGAGTCAAAAAGAAAACTTCCGATGGGCGGCTGTTACAGCGATTATCTCCCCGCAGTCGCAGGAGCTCATGGACGGAGCTCAATAAGGCGCGTGTGCGCCGCCTGGAAAGGCTAGGTCTTATGCAGGATACAGGCAGAAAGGTTCTTCCAGATATGTCCCCGGAGGCTTTTGTTATTGATCCCGAGATTGAACACAGGTTAACTGCAGACAAACAAGTGTATGATCATTTCGTGGCTTTTCCTCTTCTCTATCAACGAGTGCGCATCGACACGATTCAGAGCGTTAAGAAACAACCCGCTCTATTTCAAAGCCGACTCGACAAGTTCATCATGCATACGAGAGCAAATCAGCTATATGGTCAGTGGCATGATGACGGGAGATTACTGCATGATTAAAACATGTGTATGGCCTGTTAGACTGTTGGTTGGCTAACGATCACAGGAGACGCTATTTAGCCATTTTTTCCCCATCTGAAATTCTAACGATCACCAGAAAGCTTTTTCTCTGATTTTTAGCTATTTTCCAGGCGGAATTAGCCTAATTTGCTGAAATAACGTCTCTGAGGATCGTTAGATTTTAAAACACTCTATTTTCACCAAAATAGGCTCTGTGGTGATCGTTAGCGCTTCAGGCGCCTTCAACTCTCCACGCACAAAAAAGGAGCTGTCCCAAAAGGGTACCGACGGATAAGCCAGTCCCAAACGTTGAACGGAAAAGCCTTCAAAACCACCGCTAAAGTGGGTTTGAAGGCTTCTCTCTTGCTTGAACTCCTGTCTAAAGTGGGGGCTGAAAAATCATAACATGACTTTTGGGACAGCCCCTGATCATACGAAAACCACCTGCCCAAGCTTTCCCCATAGCCAGATGTTAGCCAGAACACTTGACTGGGTTCCGGCTAGCAAACTTCATTAGGGAATGCGATAAGTTAGATGGTTTTCTGGTTTTCTGGTTTTCTGGTTTTCTGGTTTTCTGGTTCTCTGGTTCTCTGGTTCTCTTCAAGTCGGTATAGTCTGCCATTCCCAAGCAACAGGTAATGTGAGCAGCCTTATACACACTGATTTACTTACCGGAAGGCTGCGCTTCCGCCGTGTATCCTGTTGGAATTTCGGCTTCTGCCGTTACTTTTGTAATAACCATTGGATACATCATGTCCGGATCAGGCTGCACGATTGAATATTTTACAATCGCGTGATTATCCTTCTCCAGTTTTACTTCATCAATCTTTAATCCGTACCCCGGATGTGGCATCTCGGCCGTCAAGGTAACTTTGCTTGTTTTGTCATTCACTTTACTGATCGTTACCGAAGGTACGATGCCTTGCTGTCCTTCACCAGGATTCGTTGGAGCTGGCTCAGTTGAACCACCGCCGTGCTGATCCACAAATTCAAGCGCATTGAAAATCATACTAGCTGCCTCCATACGAGTAAGCGACTGATCCGGGCGGAAGTTTCCGTCCTTGTCCAGTTCGATGATGTTCATGTTCAGCAAGTTCTGGACCGCAGATATGGCGTCCTTACTTAATTTTTTTTCATCCTTAACTTCATTATACTTCATGATTACCGGATAATTACCGGTCGTGTTAATTCCCTCATGCAGCAAAATAACAAATTGTTCACGCGTCATCTTGCCTTGTGGATTCACTTCAACTGGAACGGACAGGCCATTCTGAGTGGCTGCTTGTACAGCATCCGCATACCAGGTATTCGGACTAATTTTAGCGGAAGTTTCCGCATATGCATTTTTCAATCCAAACGCTTTGACAATCAACTGAATCCCCTGCGGCTCAGACAAAGCAACATCTGGTCGGAACAGATCTGCCGTTACTCCGTTCACGATCCCCTTCGATTTCAATGAATCAACAACCGTCTTCTGGCCTTCGTCCTTAATGTCGGAAAATGCAAATACCGAAGCACCTCCTGCTGTCAGAGAAACGCAAAGTGCAAGTGTTGCAGCCAATCCTTTTTTATGTTTCATTTCCTGGCACCTCCAATATAATTAGTAAAACCTGTTTTTCATCTCTTCATCCCTACAGACGGGACACCCTCCGAAAATGTTTCAGTTGATTTGCTATTTGGTGAATAACACTTCATCACCATGCATATGAATTGCCGTGTCCCTTACGTATCCCAGACTGACGTAACGCTCGCAAAACTCCATGTAAACCGTGAACCACGGTCATTTTCCCTTTGCATATCTGTTCACATCTTGGAGTGTTCTTTTACCGTGCTTTCTTTCTAAATTTGCTCGTATTTCTCCTTATAAATATGTCGTAAATATCTCGTCACATCTCTATATCTCTCATAAAAATGGGCTCATGATTCTCTGTCGCAGCATTTGCAGGCTCGATGTCTTTCGGTTCTGACAGATGTGATATCATCCTGCAACAACGTTTACTTCCCTCTCGTCCATGACGAGCAAGCTTCATTGACATCTGCTCCCATTAGCGCGAAAATATAATTAGATCAATTCATCGGTTGACGGATAAATAACAAACAAGTTCGCATAAAGTAAGAGGGCATGACACGCTAAGATGAGGTGTCTGCCCTTTTCTTGACTTCGTAACAAAGGAGAACTCACACCTATGTCCAAAAAAGGTTTGCTTCGCGGTTATGTGTTGTCCAACTGGCCCATTTACCTCCTGGCTGTTCTTTTGATCATTGCGTCCAATGTCGGTCAGGCCTCTCTGCCACGTATTCTGGGCAGCTTTACAGATCAATTAATGCAAAACACTCTCCACATGCAAACAGTAATCCGTTACAGTCTATCACTGCTCGCCATTGCGATTGCATACAACCTGCTGTTTGGTACCGGCCAGTTCATGATTATGAAGCTGGGCCGGCGATTTGAATTTATGACGCGCGAACGCATATTCCGCAAGTTTTCCGAGCTTAGCGAGCACTATTTTTCCAAACAGGGTAACGGCAAGCTGCTGAGTTATTTTATGAACGATGTCACTTCCGTCCGCGAAGCCATATCCAATGGGGTCACAATGATGACCAATGCCCTTTTTCTGTTACTGTCCTGCGTTGTCATGATGCTGCTTAGTGGCATACCGCTGACACTGATCTTGATCAGCATTGTGCCGTTGCTCGCCATTCCGTTTCTGGTTGTTTTCTTCGGCCCGCGGATTCGAAAGCGCTCCCGTGCTGTGCAAGAGGCGCTCGCCACGATGACAGAGTCTGCGGAAGAACAACTCGGCGGTATTCGCGTGATCAAAACATTTGCCATCGAGGAAAGCGCTCGTACCCGTTTTGGGGCAACCGTTGACGATATCAAACACAAGCAACTGCGGCTGGTACGTCTGTCTTCTCTTTTTCAGGCTACGCTTCCTTTGCTCGGTGCACTTTCTCTCGTGGTTTCCCTGCTGGTTGGTGGCATTCTCACGATGCAAAACTCCATTACACTGGGCAGTTTTGTCGCCCTGACCTTATATCTGCGGATCATCATGGGGCCACTTCAGCAGATTGGTAATGTCATTAATACGATGCAGCGCTCGGGAGCCTCTCTCGAAAGAGTGAATGATCTTCTTAGCGAAGAACCTGACGTACAGGAAATCCCTCAAGCGGAGACACTACACATCATGCAGGAGATTACGATTCAAAATTTGACGTTCCATTATCCAGGTAGCTCATCGCCCGCGCTAAAAAATATCCAGCTCCAGATTCAAGCGGGGCGCACGGTTGGGATTGTCGGTAAAACAGGTTCAGGCAAAAGCACACTGGTCAAGCTGCTGCTGCGTACATATGAACCGCCAGAAGGCAGCATTCTCATCAATGGTATAGACATACGGGAGCTATCACTGGATAGTTTAAGATCCCGGATTGCTTATGTGCCTCAGGACGGATTTCTATTCAGCACCACGATTCGGGACAACATTGCATTCAGCAACCGCGAGGCGCCTATGGACGACATAGAAGACAGCGCCAAACAAGCGATGATCTATGAAAATATTGTGCGTTTCCCTGATCGTTTCGATACCCTGCTTGGAGAACGCGGACTTACGCTGTCGGGTGGACAGCGGCAGCGTACCAGCCTGGCACGCGGACTGATCAAACAGGCCCAATTGCTGATTCTGGATGATAGCATGAGTGCTGTAGATGCCGTTACTGAAACGGGGATTCTTCGCAGCTTGCGCAAGATCGGCAAAGACAAAACTACATTGATCATCTCTCACCGCATCAGCGCAGTCCGTCATGCAGATGATATTCTTGTGCTGGATGAGGGACAGATTGTTGAACAGGGAACACACGCGGAGTTAATGGCTGCCAAAGGGCTGTATGCGGCGACCTATCGTTTGCAGGAGGAGGGCTTACATCATGTCTGATGCGGATACAAATTCCAAACACAATAACCATAATTCTAACCGTAGCGATCATTCGGACAATAGCACTAATTCCGACAACGCGGCGATAAAATCGGAGTCAGCGGTTGAGGAACATCACAGCAAACGCGCCTCGTTTAAAGCTATGATGGGATATGCCAGACCACATCGCTGGGCGTTTGTCGGTATTTTCTGTTGCTCCCTGCTCGGCATATCAGCCGATTTGTTGCAGCCCTACCTGGTGAAGATCGCCATCGATGACCATCTGGCCGTGGGTCAAACCAGCACCTTGTTTCTCGTTCAGCTTGCGGCTGTTTTTCTGGGGCTGGCTGTGATCAGTTTTATTTTTACCTATATTCAAAATAATCTGTTGCAACATGTCGGTCAGAGCATCGTCGCTCGTATTCGCAAGGATTTGTTCAGACATATCTCCAAAATGTCCATGTCCTTCTTCGACCGCTTCCATATCGGCAGTCTGGTGACCAATGTATCCAGCGACACAGAAACGATCAGCAGTTTCTTCACCCAGGTGCTGCTCAGTCTGATCCGGGATGGCATGATGCTGGTACTCATTATCTTTTTCATGTTTCAGCTTGATCCCATGCTCGCCAGTTATTCGCTCATTGTGCTTCCAGTCATCGCTGTTGTTGCAGCCCTATTTCGCCGCAGACTACGTAGCGCCTATCAGAATGCACGCACACGCCTTTCCCGTCTAATCGCGTTTACTGCGGAGAACTTGTCCGGCATGTTCCTCATTCAAGCATTTCATCAGGAGGAAGAGCAGAAGAAACGGTTCAAAGAACAGAACGCCCTTCATCTGGAGGCAAACATTACCCAGGCTCGATCCAATGTCATATTTAACCGGACGTTTGACATCCTCGGCAATGCTGCACTGGTGATGATGGTGTGGCTTGGCGGTCGCGCCGTGCTGGGCGAGTCTTTACAAGTCGGGGTGCTGTATGCGTTTATCAGCTACATTCGTCAGTTTTTTCAACCGATCAACCAGATTACGATGCAATGGAACACATTTCAGTCGACCACAGTTTCGATGGATCGGATCTGGAACATTTTGAACACACGACCTGAAGTGCATGATCCGGAACCTGACAAAGCGTCCTTGCTGGAGCCAAGGCAGGTTATGGGGCAGATTGATTTCAACGATGTTTCCTTTGGTTACCGGGCGGATCGGCCGATCATTCAGGATATGAACCTGCACCTATATCCGGGGGAGATGGTTGGCATTGTAGGTACAACCGGAGCTGGCAAAAGCACACTAATCTCCCTGCTCAATCGGTTCTATGACGTCAATCAGGGCAGCATTCAGATCGATGGAACCGACATTCGCCACATTCCGCAAGCTTCACTTCACCGCATTGTCGGCTTGATTCAACAGGAGCCTTTCCTTTTCTCTGGTACGATTATCGATAACGTCAGAATGTTTAGGGAGGATATTACGCGTGAGCAAGCCATGGAGGCATGCCGTTTTGTAGGAGCAGATGCAATGATTCAGCGTTTACCGCAAGGGTATGATACCCGTCTGTCAGAGCGTGGGAGCGGGTTATCTGCCGGGGAACGACAGCTAATCTCGTTTGCACGAATCGTTGTATTTCAGCCCCGGATTCTCATTCTGGACGAAGCCACAGCTAATCTGGACTCACACACTGAGCAGCTTGTGCAACACGCACTGGAGTCCGTATCGCAAGGTAGAACAACGATTGTCATTGCACACCGTCTGTCCACGGTTATGCACGCCGATCGAATTCTCGTCATGGAACATGGTATTATTGTCGAGGAAGGAACACATCAGGAGTTGGTTGCGGCTCAAGGGATTTATGCGGATCTGTACCAGCATGCGCGCGAATCCGGGCAGCAGTCGAGTAAGTTAGGTTGAAATGCCGTCAGAACACGTAAACATGAATATAAACTTCACACGTCATACAGGCCGCTCTGCTGGTGCAGGCGGTATTTTTACATATCGATTCGAACTTGAAGGAGGAATAATCTATGTTACCTGCAACATCTGAACATCAGCAAGGGGAGATTCGCTATCGCCGCATGACAGCCATCTGGAAAGGAAGTCTATGCTTCCTGTTCCTCGTCTTATGTGTATTGCTCCTATGGGTCATCGTTGCGGGACAGACCGAGAGTGTGGAAAAAATCTATTATCCTATGGCCGCCGTACTCGGCATGTGGATGGTAGGGCCGTTTTTCTTTATGTTTTGGACCCGATCCATTCAGCGCGTGTCGATACTTGTCTCATGGGACAATCATTCCCTTCACGCAGGAAAGCGCGATATTCCTTGGAATCAGATTCGTAAGATTGAGCTTGCCAACCCTGCTCGAAGCAAATGGCAACTGTCTGCCTCTCCCATGTACGCTTTGTTTCTGAAAGACGGCACACGAGTTCATATCCATACCGATCATCTGTTTGGCAAAAAAGAGCTACAGTCCTCTTTGTCCATTCTCCAAAAGTCGCTACAGGAACATCAAGAGTTTGACCCGGACTGAGCTGGTCTCATGATTTCGGGTCATGATGCTGAATAAGGTCTGAATGATCTGGCTTGCAGAAAAAGTTACTAAGCTAGCCTGAGGTTAATGCCTTTTCGCGTTTCTTCCAGCCTCCTGTATATCTTAAGCTTGAGAGAAACCTATCCTCTTAGTACCGCGACTTCTCCACTCCAATAGAGAGGTTTACTCTATAATTACCTAGAGGCAGTAAAGCCTCCAGCAGTTCACCAAGCTGCTCTGTGGTTCCTGTCTGCACCTGCATCAGGTAACAGCCCTCTCCGCTTACCCGGTGGACTTCAACGATGTCCTCACGGGCTGCCACAAATGTACGAAAGGCGGCATGTCTGTCGCCAGAGTTCAGATATACTGTGACAAATGCCTGCAGGCCAAGGCCGAGACGGTCGGGGTTCCATTTTACCGTATACCCTTCAATGACTCCCAGATCCTGCAGCTTGCGAATTCTCGCCCCAACCGCTTGTCCTGTAAGATGCACTTCCTCTCCGATCTCCTTGTTCGAACGCTTGGCATCCCGAATCAGAATCTGCAAAATACGTATATCTGTGGCATCTATCGTTTCGTTCATGCGTGTTCAGCATTCCTTTCACCTTGAAAATAGTCGAGCCGAATTTCATTCAGCGTGTTATGTACGACGTGAATCGGGTTGTATAACATATAGGATAATACTAGGAGAGAACATAGAGGAGTGCAAATAAAATGAAAATCCAATTGATTCGTCATGCCACACTGTGGCTGGAATACGGCGGTTTGAACATTCTGGTTGATCCGATGCTGATGGATGCCGAGAGCATGCCTGCTTTTCAGAATACACCGAATGAATTACGTAACCCCAGAGTAGATCTTCCCGAAACCGAAACGGATTATCTGCATCCTGATCTGTTGATTGTGACGCATACGCATGCCGACCATTGGGATGAAGCTGCCGCGAGCCAGCTAAACAAGGATATCCCATTGTTGTGTCAGCCAGGGGACGAACCTATTTTCATCAAAGCCGGATTCACGGACGTGACGCCTGTTGATGCAAAGCATGAGCATCATTCCGTACGATTTGCTCGCACTTCGGGTCAGCACGGTACAGGTGAGATTGGAAAACGTATGGGGAATGTGTCCGGCTTTGTGCTTGAAGCGGATGGAGAACCTGTCACCTACATTGCCGGAGATACGATCTGGTGTGAGGAGCCTGCTGCGGCCATTGAACAATACAAACCAGAGGTCATTGTTGTAAATGCTGGAGGCGCTCGCTTCTTGCAAGGTGATCCCATCACCATGGACGGGCCGGACGTGGCTGCTGTGAGACGTGCTGCGCCTTCTGCTCACCTCATCGCTGTGCACATGGAAGCCATCAATCACTGCATGACAACACGCGCTGACCTTGCCGCCTATCTGGCAAAAGAGCAGTTGGAAGGTAACGTGCTCATTCCACAGGATGGCGAAAGCTTTGAGTTTTGAAGGGCGGGTGTGAGCGGAGGTAGTTCTAGTCCTGGGCAACAGTTGTTACTTTAATGCGTCGAGGCAAAAAAACGGAATGCGAATATTCGCATCCCGTTTTTCATTATACTTTGGCCTTACCACACATCAGCCTTATCACACTTCTACCTTATCAGTCACACACTCAGCACATTGAAGTGTCCTCAGCTCAATCCCTTGCTAACCTTTTACTGCACTTTCAAACGAATCACGTTCCATGAAGCCTTCGCCAGACTTGCGCTGATGAGTGTATCGGATACGGACGCTCCACCGCGATTGTGTGGAACAACATTATTAGGCTGTGTAGCGGTGTTGACCGCTTTAAGATCATCCGCTTCCAGAACGATATGCTCGATCAGGCTGCATTTGCCAAAGCTGCGCAAATCCACTTCAAGCGGCAATGACTCTTGCAAGTGACGGTTAACCGCGAATACGGTCACTTCACCCTGTTCCTCATCATGCACCGCTATGGCTTCCAAATAAGGAACATCCGTAATTTGTTTCGTGTCATATTTCGGTGACTGAATCAAAGGTACAAGTGCCATACCACGGCCAAATACAGACGCATGCATAAACGGATAGAAGATCGTTTGTCTCCATGATGCTCCGCCCGTCTCGGTCATAATCGGAGCAATGACGTTGACGAGTTGAGCCAGACATGCCATTTTGACCCGATCCGCATGTTTGAGCATACTGATCAGCATACATCCTACCAGCAGTGCATCTTCGTGATTATAGATGTCCTCCAGCTGTGGTGGAGCAATCTGCCAAGGGTCCATCTTGGAATCATTTTCATGGGAGTGATACCACACGTTCCACTCATCAAAGGACAGATACATCGTCTTTTTGCTGCGTTTCTTCGCTTTGATATAATCACAAGTTGCTTTCACCGTGTCAATAAAACGATCCATCTCCAGTGAGCGTGCCAGGAACGTCGGCGTATCATTCTCCGGATTACCGTAATACTGGTGTAGGGACAGATACTCTACATGATCGTACGTATGATCCAGAACCGTTGCTTCCCAGTCCGGGAACGACGGCATGCCCAGATGGGAGCTTCCGCAAGCGACCAGTTCAATCGTTGGATCAGTCCACTTCATCACTTTAGCTGCCTCTACGGCTGTACGTCCGTATTCTTCTGCGGTCTTGTGACCGATCTGCCAAGGCCCATCCATTTCGTTGCCCAGACACCATGTTTTGATGCCGTGCGGCTGCTTGTATCCATGTTTGATCCGAAGATCACTGTAATACGAACCTTCCGGATGGTTGCTGTACTCCACGATATTACGAGCAGCATCCGCCCCGCGTGTTCCCAGGTTAACCGCCATCATTACTTCGGAGTTCGCTTGCTTAGCCCAATCCACGAATTCGTTAAAACCAAATTCATTCGTTTCAACTGTTCTCCATGCCAGTTCCAGTCTGCGCTTTCGCTCGGAGACAGGCCCAACACTGTCCTCCCAATTGTAACCGGATACAAAGTTACCACCAGGATAACGCACAATCGGTACTTGCAGCTCCTTCACCATCTCCATTACATCTGTACGGAACCCCTGCTCATCGGCTGAAGCATGCCCTGGCTCATAAATTCCGCCATATACAGCCCGTCCCAGATGCTCAATAAATGATCCATACAAACGCTTATCCACTTCACCAATCGTAAAATCTTTATCTACCGTCATTTTCGCCTTTTCCATGAATGATCTCATCTCCCTAAGATTAATATAAAAATTAATTGATATTCTATGGATCAACGTTCATATTTATATTAAAATCGATAACAACACATATTTCAACCCGAAATTCGAAAAATGTTATTCATTTGGCTGAATTTATGTTTAACTTAATTCTATACATGAAAATTGGAGGAACACCTGTGATTAGAGCAAATACCGATGCCGAATGGCTACCTTTATATGAAGCACTTGCAAGCGAGGTTCGTCTGCAGATTATCCGCCTTGTCGCTGAAACACCGATGAATGTGAAAGACCTTGCAGCTTCGCTCGGCCTGAGCAGCGCAATCGTCACCATGCATGTCCGCAAGCTTCAAGATGTAGGCATTATTCAATCCAAAATGGTTCGCAAGGACGGCGGTACCCATAAAATGAACAGCTTGGCTGTAGACTGGATTGGCATCTCCATGCCTCAAGACACAGGAATATCCCGCAAGTTTCACGAGGTTTCCATCCCTGTTGGTCACTACACGCATTTTGACGTATATCCTACATGCGGTTTAGCCACATCGGACCATGTCATTGGGCAGTATGACGATCCCCGTTATTTCCTGGATCCAGATCGGATGCATGCTCATATTTTGTGGATGGGACGTGGATTTGTCGAGTATAAAATCCCAAACTATATGTTAACCGGACAACAGATTGACGCCATTGAATTGTCACTTGAGATCGGATCAGAAGCCCCTTCCGTTAATCCAAATTGGCCTTCTGATATTACGTTCACTCTGAACGGCATTCGTTTGGGCGAATGGACTAGCCCAGGAGATTCCGGTAATGGACGCGGCATATTCACGCCTGACTGGTGGAGTGATATCGTTAATCAGTATGGCATGCTCAAAGTGTTACGTATAACCCATGAAGGTACGTTTATCGATGGGCAGCATCTGTCGAGCATCACCCTTGCTGATATTCCAGTAGAACGTAATCAGTGGACGTTGCGCCTTTCTGTAGAGGAAGATGCCAGGCATGTGGGCGGGATGACGCTGTATGGTGAGGGGTTCGGCAACTACAACCAAGACATTTTGTTCCGATTGTTCTATCACGATGGAATAGCCGCAGTATAAAAAACATAAAAACACCTTTCATTCGCTCTTACTCATCGCCAATGAAAGGTGTTTTTATAAGTCCACTATATTCAGCTAAATTCCGTTTGGCTGTTACATTTGTGCTTACAATGCACTGCCGCCAAACAGGAAGCGATTTTCCCAATGTTTTCCGGCAATATCACTGATCGTCACACCGCCGCCAGCGTTGGAGTATGTATGCAATATTTTACCATCACCCATATAAATACCGGTATGTGTAATCGTCGCACGTGATTTATTTATGCCATTGTAGGCTGATGCAGACGTACCTTTGTACGACATAAAGTACATCAGATCACCACGTTTCAAGTTTTTCCAATTCGTTGTGACTGTGCCTTTTCCCTTCACATAATCTCCTTGTTGACGTGAGTCAGCCGGGAGTGTAACGCCCAGTCCATTGAGAAAAGCTCGCCGTACAAAGCTGGAACAATCAAAGGTTGCTGTACTGTCACGATCCGATCCAAATTTATAAGGAGTCCCCATGAACTTCATGCCAGCAGCGATAACCTTCTCTACTGCTGCACTTCCCTTTTCTGTAGAACCTTGATTGGAACCATTGCTGTTAGAACCGTTAGTCGTGCCCGTGTTGCCTGTTGCCGGTCTATCATTTAGTGCTTGTGTATATTTGGATGAAGACGATATGTAGCCTGTCCGATTAGCGGAATCTTTAATCTGATACCAATACGAGCCGGATTGCTGAAGCACGGTTAACGTTTCACCTTTGGAAAGCATACGAATAACTTTGCCAGATGATGTTGGTGAGGTTCGAAGGTTTACCCCCTTGATGACTTCTACTTGGGATTGATCTGATGCTGCTGCGGATACCTGTCCTGTGAGCGCTGCCGTTGTTAGGCTTCCCATCAGCATAGCTGCTGTTACACTTGCCGTAACAATGGTATTCTTCCAGTTCATGATGTCGTGTCCCTCCGGATATTACAGAATTTTAACCAAGAACACATCTTCCTGGCTCGCCTTATTGTAAACGGGCATTCCATAACGTTCATCAGTCCAAAGTCCTGCAAGGCTTTGGACAAGCTTGAGCACTAAGCATCAGGGAAAACGTTCTTTCACTGGAAAAATAGAGCATACTCCCCACAGAATCAAAGGTTAAATTATTGTAACCAATTGATATCCTTCGTTTTCCACGTTTTGGTCAGACAGACTGCTGTCTCTTCGCATATGCAACCTATGCACTAGATTTTAATATTTATTTTTATGTAATTGGAAAACATTACTACGTTTCATTCCACTTCAATCTGGAATACCTCATTCACAAATGAGAATAAATAGATATAAATGGATTAAAAAGCAAGAAAAAACCGGGGATTTCTCCCCGGCATTTCACTGGTAATATAAATCAACAGCACGTTTGAATGATAGATTGGACGTTTTGTTCCCGGCACCAATTCCTGAAACCAGCCCTTATCATTCATTCCTCGCTTGCCGATTCGATTATGGCTCCATTCCCCATACCTTCACGCCATCCTGATACGCAGTCACTTTAGTCGAAGCGCCAAATGCCGTTTGGGTAGCGTCGAAGGAGTAATCATTCGATTGATCAAAATTCGTCCAGTTATTTTTGGAGGTACGTGTCTGAATGATTCCTGTCTCAGCACCTGCCGCGAGGCTACCTGCACCAGCAGTAAAGCTGATCTCCAGATACGTATCCGCCGTACCTTTTGCCGGCTGCACAGCTACAAATTCCCCCTGTACATTGGCACTGCCAACCTGTGCATAGTCACACCAGAAGCTCAAATCAGCGGCACTGTCCTTCGTAAAGTAATAACGAAGCTTCACTTTGCTCAGATCAACAGCCGTTGTACCTGTATTCTTCACATTGAATTGCGGTGTAAGGGAATTGCCCGAAGCACCTGATCCTCCATTGCGATAATGCACTTCGAGTGTTCCGGTTGAAATCGGAGCAGCCATCGGTGTCAAAACAATCACATTGGAGTTCCTCTGTCCATCGGCGTTGATGGCCACCACTCTGTAATTATAAGCCGTCCCATTCGCTGCTGTTGCATCCGTATACGTCATAGCCGTCAAACCTGTAGCAAGATTGGCATAAGCCCCCGTGCCCGTCGAGCGCTGGACGGTATAGGTTGCCGCTCCAGTTGAAGCTGTCCAGTTCAGTACAGCTTTTGCATCCCCGGCTGTTCCACTCAGGGTGAAGGCTCCTGGTACAGCCACCCCCGCTTGCGGTGTTGCCGTAACCTGTGCAGATGGTCCTGACTCGCCAGCACTGTTTACAGCGGTAATGACGTAATAATACGCTTTTCCATTCGTCAATCCGGTATCTGTAAAGGTAGAACCGCTAACGCCAGTCGCTACAGAAGTATATGGGCCACCATTCACTTCTGCGCGTTTCACCGTGTAAGAGGCTGCTCTCGCCGCAGCAGTCCAGCTCAGAACAACTTGTTTGTCACCGCCGGTAGCTGTTACACCCGCAGGAACGGCAGGTGCTTCGACTCCTGGCGTAGCACTGTCACCGAGGAGACGATCGAACTCTCCATAAGCGGTAGCCATATCAACTTGTGACCAGAAACGGTGATACGTAAATTTAGGTGCACCATTTTCCCACTGCTTCGTCGTTGGGTTGTAAGATGTTTTGTACTTGTTATCCAGATATGCCCAAGCCGGATCTTGCTTGATCGCTGGACGCAGATCGGAGTACCCGATGTACACGCCGTTTCCGCCTTTCGCTGGATCGGAAGGTACGCCTGCAGTACCCGGGATTGTATTCCCTTGACCGAAGGTACCCGACCAGTTTGCCGGAAGATAAATCTCTTTGGAGAAGTAACGGAAGTAATCTTTACGCTCCTCTTCCGTCACGATACCTACACCATCATTGTAATCCCAAGCTGTATCAAGCAATGTCTGAGCCAAGTCTTTGGCTTCCTGACCTTTCACACTCAGCGTACCATTCTCTGCCTCAGTCCCAGCAGCAAAGAACGTCAACGCCTTGATATAACTTCCCAGTACCCCTGTATCCTGCACCGGATCTTTGGTCACCGCATGGAAGTTTGGATTATTTGTATACGCGCTGAACCCATTCCATTTATCCGGCTGTCCCTGCCATTCCTGACCACCTGGAATCCAGAATTCACCTGGAGCCGAAGTTGTCGCTACCTGAACATTTTTTCCACCGAGAATACGCTGTCCAGCTGCATTTAAATAGTAGCCTTGAGCATCCGTTACAGGGCGCTCACCAGCAAATACATAATCTTTCGTCCAGTCAACCCATTTCGTAATGACCTGTTTGGCCATTTTGAAATTCTCAGAAGTCAGATCACCGCTCTCCGCGAGAATATAATACATCTCCGCTACACGTTCCAGCGGCCATGCCTGGAATCCAAACCATGTGTTGGAATCCGGGTCACGGTACACTGGCGCTTCCTGATAGGCCATGTCATAGAATGTGCTGACACCTGCCGGATAAGCCGAGTATGAACCACCAATGCTGTTGGTTGCTCCACCGGCAACAGCTCCTTCATGGGACTGTAGCCAAGTGTAGAACTCGAGCTGACGTTTCAACGTGGCATTCCAATCCGCTTTGGCTGTAGGTGATTCCGGAATCAAGCCACCTGCCGGATCAGACAAGGCATATGCTGCAACCGGGTTTTGATAAGCTTGGTGGGTATGGCTCGCTCCAATACGCCATGCCCAGTCCCCACCTTGACCCAAACCACCGCCCCATGACGTGTACCAAGCCATGAGATACATGTTGGAATCTTTGCCTGTACCTGGAGTTGGTGTACCATTCTTCGCACTTCCGACCTTCTGGAAGTACTTGTCGTACATACCATACCGCAGATAGTCTCCCATCTTCTTGGCCTTATCCAGATATTCTGTATTGTTATAACCCATTTCCTTTGCCCAATACAGAACCTGAACCGCGCGTGCATCCGCATCCGTTGCGTTGGTATAACGCCACTGTGCTGATGGTGCCTGAGTTTCCTTCGTAAACAGACTCATGAAACCTTCGCCTGCTTTACCAAATGATTTATTATCTTGAGATGGATGAGGAACAGCCTCCCACACAGACTCCTGCTCTCCCCGCTGGAACGTATTCACATACGTACTCGTATGGGAAGGATTCAGCAGATTTCCGTATCCATACCAGTCATCCACGTCAATAAGCCAGTGCATCAGATACGTCTGGTTATTACCATAGGTTGCCTTAAGCTCGGCATCCAGTGGGTCTTTCCCTGCCGCATATTGACCATTGAGGTTAGACGGATACTGGTCAGGGAACGGCTTTTCGGCTGCATATGTTGCAGGACTGTTTGGATTATAGAAGCTCATGGTTGGCTGTTCTTCCTTGCCATCCCCTTCATTGACCGGAATAATGTACTTCTCCATGTTGTCCCAGGCCGCTTCAAGTTTGGACCAATCTCCCGTGTAGTGGCCGTACATCGTCTCTAGCCATAACCAGTAACTGTACGCCTCCGATGTAGACATATGCCCATAATCCGGGGCTTCACTCAGCAGTGTTTCAATGGAGTGATATGGAATGCCTTCCGGAGAAAAGTATCCGTTCGCCGGATCTTTCAATTGCCCGTATAATTGTAAGAAGCGTGCTTCATTCACGCCATCGGCCTGAATCTCAATCGCCTGATCGGCAGCATGCGCTGCCTGAGGGCCTTCCCAGAGTCCCGTGTATCCCGTCAGCATGACGGTTCCCGCCAGCATGGCAGTTAAACTCTTTTTTGCAGCTGTTTTCAACATGAATATATTACCTCCCTGGAATAGTAGAAATTCAATATTAATGCTGCTGGTCTGCCCATGCTGATATTTGTCTTGTAAACCTTGAGATGGTTGCCTTCCTGAACTTCAACCTTGCCTTTCACCTTATGGCTCCAGACCCCATACGTGGGTATTGCCTTGATACGCTGTCACTTTGTTCCATGCAGCAAAAGCAGTCTTGGAACCATCATAGGAGTAGTCATTGCTCTGATCGAAGTTACTCCAGTTGTTTTTTGAAAAACGTCCCTGGATCACACCCGTCTCCGCTCCGGCAGCCAAACTGCCCGCTCCAGAGGTAAAACCGATCTCCAAATACGTATCAGCCGTTCCTTTTGCCGGATTCACAGTCACGAACTTGCCCTGCACATTGGCTGTACCCACCACAGCGTAATCACACCAGAAGGTCAGATCCTCCGTGCCGTCTTTAGTAAAGTAATACCTGATTTTCACCGTACTGAGATCGATTGCCTGTGTGCCCGTGTTCTTCACGTTAAACTGAGGAGTTGCCGCATTGCTGGAATTTCCGGTTCCTCCGCTTCGATACTGCACTTCAAGTGTACCTGTCGAAACAGGGGGACCAGAAGGTGTCAGCGCGACCACGTTAGATAATGTCTGCCCACTAGCATTCACAGCAATCACCCGGTAACTGTAAGAAGTTCCATTAAGCGCTGTCGTGTCCGTGTAACTTAAAACCGTTAATCCAGTGACCACATCCGCGAACGCACCACTTGCAACAGCCCGCTGTACCTTATAGCTCGCAGCCCCTGATGCCGCTGTCCATGACAGCACATTTTGGTTATTACCAGCTGTTCCACTTAACGTTAGCGCACCTGGTACGTTCGAAGCTGCCTCTGGTGCACCGGCTACCTGCACAGAAGCTGCAGACTCCCCAGCTGTATTAACAGCGGTCACCACGTAATAATACGTTTGGCCATTCGTCAATCCCGTGTTGGTGTAAGTTAACCCGGTGACACCTGTTGCGACGGTTGTGTAAGGGCCTCCGCTAACTCCCGCACGTTTCACTGTATACGATACAGCCCCTGCAGAAGCAGCCCAGTTCAACGTGACCTGATTATTGCCCGGTGAAGCTTGCACACCCGCAGGTACAGCTGGGATGGTCACCGGTGTAACACCCGGCTCCTGTCCATATACCTTCACTCCAGCGTCATATACGGGAATGTGTACACTTTTTACCGGAGTGCCTGTCGTCAGATTCTGGTAGGAAGGATCGTTAGCCGCATTCCATGCACCTTGTGGTCCTGTAATCCGGAACTGAACCTCTTTGCGGTAATTCCCCTCCCCGCCTGGGTAGATTTTGGTATTGCTGAAGTTTACCGTAATCGCATAGATCCGTTTGGCGGCATCCACGACGACAGGTTGGGATACGGTTGCACCTTCAGAAGAAGATACCGTAACCTGCACATCCGATACGGTGCGTCCCGCAGCGTATACCTCGCTCAAATCCAGGAAATATTTGAAGGAAAGCTGATCTCCCATCCGTGCAGGCCAGCCTGAACGGTTGTTAAGCAATGCACGAATTTCCGTAAAATTGGAGCCTGATGACCGAACAGCAGCTTCTACAAAGTACTCGTCACCTTTCACTTCAGGAGCAGGGAAATTCGCAAGAGGTTGATGGTTCTGTCCATACAACAGATTCATCTTGGCAAGTGCGCCCGTGAAGCCTGCGTTGTAATCCGTCGCCACCTCATTGCTCACATAATCCGAGATATCATCCGTATATTGATCCGACGCATTCGGTCCTCCCACCATGGCGCCGTACAAAATATGACGGTGATTCGCCGGAATATCTTCGTTGTTCATCCATGAACTATGAGCTGTACGATGATGTGGATGCTGTGGCGGATTTTTTCCGTATCCGACAACGTAACTGCTCTGACGAGGGTTATCCCCTAAGATGTAATTCATCTGTGAAGTCGCAAAATTCTGATACCTGGATTTTTTCACCGGGTCACTGACCCAATCCGAGTACACGAATGCAATGAATGCTGCATTTGCCGTATATCGGAGTGATCCCCACTGATCCAGCCAGGCAAGACCACCTGGGGTGTAAGTCACACGCCCTCCATTCGTACCTACCGTCCAGTAATCCAAATTTCGCTCTGTCGATTGAATGAATTTGGTTGCTTCAGGCATATTCAGACGGGATGTGATCCGGGCAAGCAGAATCTGGGCACCGTAATGTTTACTATCCCACCCCTGTGTCCAGGTATAAGGCCAGTTCGCTGAACCACCACTTGTAGACCACCGGTCTGCAGCTGCAAGCGCCTTGGACAAGTAAGCGTTATCATTAGTGGCTAAATATAGCCACGCTCCGCCCCATGCAAGCTCATCTTCATATCCTGTCCACGAGTTATAAAATGCCGCAGCATCGGTAATACAATCGGTGTATTTTCCCCGATATGTATCTGCAAAGTTGTACAGTTCTTTCGCATGCTTAAGCATTTTTGCCGAGTATGCCGGGTCATCATCTGCAAATACGATGGAAGAAGCAGCCAGTGCAGCAGCTGTTTCAGCCGCAAGATCACTTCCCGGACAGGAAGCATCGATCTTGAACGAAGGCCGGTTCATCTGCATCACCTCTGCTGGTCCCCACCAGGCATGGTCGATGTTTCCCCCTCCGACTTGTCCCCATAATTCGTTTGGCTTCGTATGCGCTTTCATAAAATAGTCGGTTGCCCACCGAATATTGTCCTTAATCTCCTCCAATTGTCCAGCTTGCTCATAGCCATCGCCATACTCGACTACTGACCAGGCTAACATCGTTGCTGATGCTGCCATTGGAAAACCAAATTTCACATGATCTCCGGCATCATACCATCCACCGGTCAGATCCACACCGACATCAGCCCCATCTTGCATTCCCGAGTCACCGCGCCATTCAACTCGATTATTGGCAGGTAACGGGCCTGAGCGTTGTGCCTCATAGAAGTAAATAGCCTTCTGAAGTGCTTCAGCATAGTTATGATCTCCAGCGGCCGCATCCGCCTGACGTAATCCTGTATTCATAGAAAAGCTCCCTGCGAGAAGTCCTGCTGATAACGTTACCATCGCAATGCGTCTCCACCAGCGCCCTTTCATCAATCCTGTTCATCTCCTTTTCTCGAAAGTTCCAGATGAATGCTTCCCCATTTTCTGAGTGACCTCGCTCCTCTCTATGGTGGTAACTCAATGTATTTTCCACCATTAATTACCATTATAGTCTTTTGTTTGACTTGAAATATCAACATTGGTGACTTCTGGAATAACATTGTTGTGACCTGATTAGCGTAATATGACAAAAAAGCTGTTTCTTCTTCGGTTATCACCGGAAGAAACAGCTTTTTCATTCCCTGCATTGGAATCTATACTTTGAATTTGTTAACTTGTCCTTGCAAATCCTCTGCCATCTTGGATAACAATCCTGCCGAGGAAGCAATCTCTTCCATTGATGCCAGTTGCTCTTGTGTTGCAGCAGATACGTTATGAACAGCACCGGATGCCTCACCAGCAATATTGGAGATTTGATTCACATAACTCACAACCTCATTCGTACTAGCAGACATCTCCTCAGAGCCTGCGGATACTTCTTCAATCTCTCCGGCTACCTTGTTGGCAGCGGTCGAGATCTGTCCGAATGCTTGTCCTGCTGCAGCAACCAGCTCAATGCCGGCTTCTGTTTCATTACTGTTTACTTTCACTGCCTGTACAGCATGATCGGTATCCTGCTGAATCAATTGCACAATCTGTGTGATCTGCTGTGCTGAAGCTGAGGATTCTTCTGCCAGCTTGCGAACCTCTCCCGCAACCACGGCAAAACCTCTGCCATGCTCCCCTGCACGTGCAGCTTCAATTGCAGCATTCAAGGCCAGCAGATTGGTTTGCCGGGCAATATTATTGATTACTTCAGTGATCGTGCCAATCTCGGCAGAACGTTCTCCGAGTCCTGTAACCAGTTCTCTCAAGGATGCAATAGAGTTACGAACCGATCCCATCTGATCCACCGCTTGCTGAATAATCTTGTTCCCTTCCGACGACTGATTCGCCGCGTCCACAGCGGATACGGATACGCTTTGAGCCAGTTCGGCAATCTGTTCGGAGCCTAACGCCATCTCATTCATCGCCTGTGAAGAACGATTCACGATATCAACCTGATTTGTTGTTCCTACAGACAATTCTTCCACCGTTTCGGTAATTTGCTCCGAAGCTTTTGCGTTTTGCTCTGCACTCGCGAGAAGTTCTTCCGATGAAGCCGCAACTTGCTCCGATGTTTCCGATACAGATTGAATCATCGAACGCAGATTTTGAGTCATTGTATTAAAAGACGTTGCCAATAGACCTAATTCATCCCTGTTTTTAAGTACGATCATCTCACCCGTCAGATCACCATCGGCAATCGCTGTAGCGGCATCTGTCATTTTCCGGATCGGACGTGAGATCATACTTGCGATAAATAGCGCAATGAATAAGGATAGAAGCGTTGCAACGATTGCTACACCTAGAATGATCCTAAAAGCATTCTCAGCAAGCTTGACAGATTCGGCAGAGATTTCTTTGGCCCCAACATTGCCAAGATTAATTAACTGAGTAATCAGATCATTGGCAGTGTACCACATTGGATAAGCTGCTGTATGTAACATGCTGGACGTAGAATAATCATTTTTCAGACCATATTCAATGAATTCTGGCATTTTTTGCAAATAAGAATCATAATTCGTCGAAAACTGCTCATACAGTTTCTCAGCTTCTGCATTTCCTTTGATTAAGGTAAGCAACTGTTTACGCTCACCTTCAATCTTTTCAAGCAGTACCTTCAAGGCTTCATTCAGCTTCTCCGTTTCACTTGGGTTCTGTTCAACAATGATGGCTAGTCCCAGTCTCTCCACATCCGAAATATCGCCGTTCATGATTCCAAGCAATGTTACACTTGGCATCCATGTCTGATCAATCTGTCTGGACCGGTCTGCCATTGTAAAAACTTGTGTCAACGTGTACACACTAACAAAGATCAGTAAAGCCAAAACAATCAAAAAACCAGTCAATAACTTGCCGCGAATCGTAAATTTCATTTTTCCCAATGCTTTCCCCCGCACTTTCCCCATCTTCCCACTCCTCAACTTGGCCCAATAAACTAATACATCTGTATAATATATCGACATAGACGATGTTCGAATGAATATATGCTATCCGGTTTTCATCAAATTTCATTTAACAACGAAATGAGAATATAGATATGATATAGTGCCTTCACTGAAATCAATCCATAGATGTTCACTACTATGAGAGGTTTCGAAATCCGAAAATTTCTATAATGAGGGTGAAAACCTCCCAATACAAACAATTCGTAAAAAAATAGTGTGTTTTTACGTATTTTCGGAGTTAAGAAGGACATTTTTCTTTCTTTTTGTTAAACTAGTTTGGGTATCTATCAGTTTATACATAGAAAGGTGAAGATTATGCTTAAAAAATGGTTATGGGGAACAGCCCTGACCTTGGCACTTGCTGTAACAGGAGTCATTGTCTACTACGGATATTCAATCGTTCATTTTGCCAATAGCATCTCGACTGCGTCCAGTGCCTCGTCCACTTCGAGCAGTGATTCAAACAACAAGCCAAGCTCCGACACCCCCTCAGTTGTCATTCCGAAGTGGGACGGTCAGGAGAGAGTCAATATTTTACTGCTTGGTGGTGACTCCAGAGGGGATGACGCTGGACGTTCAGACTCGGTGATGGTAGCATCCATTGATCCCGTTTCCAAAAGGCTTCATGGCTCTCGTTGATGCACTGGACGGTATTGATATTGATGTAGAGAAAGACATGTACTACACAAGCAAAGCTGATAAACATATGTATGACATCGATTTAAAAAAAGGGCTACAGCATATGGATGGCAAGACTGCCCTCCAGTATGTGCGATTCAGGCATGATGCGACCTCCGACTTCACACGTACACAGCGTCAGCGCATCTTTATGACCGAACTTGCGAAGAAGATGCAAAGCACCACTTCGCTCTTCAAAATTCCTGATATGCTGGAAGCCGTTGCCCCTTATATCAAAACAGATCTGAATCCAACCCAAATGTTGAAGCTTGCTTCACTAGGTTTTGATATTCGTGTGAATGAAATCGATCAGCAACAGATTCCGCCGAATAAATTGCTGACGAACGAACGAGCTGGGGCCGCTCAGGTATTAGGCGTAAATGTGCCCAAGCTTCAAGCTTATATTCAAAAGTTATTCAAAGAAGATAACGCGACTTACGATAGCCCAGCATCTGGTGAATCCAGCCAGTGACTATCGTATAATATTTAGCAAAGGGATGGCCTAGGCTATCCCTTTTTTCGCCATTTAATGCGGCGTTAATGTTTGGAGGGTAGTCTTATATGATGACCCTGGCTACCTAAGGGAGGAATGCAAATGAAAAAACCGAAAATAGCCGAATGGACCGAGCTTCGCGGGTTAGCTTTTCTGGCCATCGTCATGCAGCATAACATTGCTGAATACATCTATCGGCCAGACATTGAGCAGCCCGACTCTGTCATGCTGACGATGATTTATCACCTGACCAGGTTTGGTACACCCACCTTTGTATTTTTATCAGGGGTGCTGTTATTCTACCACCATCGCCATTCAAAACCGGATTATCCCCGCTTTATCGGGAAGCGGTTTGGTGATATCTATATGCCCTTCTTCATATGGACACTCATCTACTGGTTAGCTGTGCGTGTATTTACCCCTGCGTTCTGGACTTCCGGTATGCCGGATCTGAGGAGCTTTATGGATGAACTGTTCTTGCCACAGACAGGATATCACCTCTGGTTTGTGCTGATGGTATTCCAGTTTTATATTCTGTTTCCGTTGTTTCTCGCAGCGGCTCACGCTGTTCGTAAACGGCTGGAGAACCTCAAGCGTTTGACTCAGAAGCAAGTCATGTTAGTGGTCATAATCGTTGCAGCCATACTCTATATCGGTCTCATGAAATGGTCATATTACGATATGTATAGCTGGACACAAGTGTTGTCAGAGCCATGGTCGAGCCTGCTGGAATACCGTTCATACTCATGGGTTATGTATTGGTTTTACTTTTTACTTGGGGCGGTATGCGCCTGGACGGTGGAAAACTGGAGGAACTGGACTGTGAAGATCCTCCCTTGCACCATTGCCGTTTTTATCATGATGTACATCTGGATGGGATACGATGTGCTGCGCGGGTCGGAAGATACCATGAACCTGAATATTTCAACTTACCTAAAACCCAGTACGTTCATCAGTATTATGGCTCAGATGTTCATGTTCTATGGTTTCCTTGTTCTGTTGAATGGCAAAAACCTGTGGTTTCAGCGTCTGCTCGCCTGGATTGGGCGCTATTCCTTTGGCGGTTATCTGGTTCATACCATGGTGATTTATGCCATCGCATATATGACCAGACCGTTACTGCTTAGCGGGTGGCATCTGCCTGTAACAATCATCTCATTTGCTGTCACTGTAATCACTGCTCTTGGCATTAGCTGGGCACTATCCAAGCTGCCAGGCTCTCGATTCACGGTTGGATTGGCACGCAGGAAGACACCGTCATCTACTTCTTTTAGCAACAAGTTTGTGACTAACGGAAAACGGACACAGAATCAAAGCTCGCCCCTCCGTTCAGCTTCCAAAAGCCAGACCTTAGAGACGAACCGATAAAGGTAAAACCAGCATTTGAGCTGGTTTTACAATATGTCACCAGGCACTGAGATCCTCAAACTCTCAGATCTGCACCTGTAACTACAGACAAATAGCGTCCTCTCTGCGGAGGACGCTATTGAACGTTTTTGGATACAGTACGTTGATCATCTCATTTCGGTTGAGGCGGATCGCCCTGGCACATGCTCCGGATGAACTGAACCGGAATGACCTTTCCGTTTTTGATGGACAAACTTTTGCAGATCACCTGTTAATTGTTCTTTTAACTGGTTCACGAGCTGTGTTTCACTGATGCCTTTTGTTTGAGCAATTTCAGCCAAAGACTTGCCTGCATGAAGCTGTTCTTGTAATTGTTCAGGTGTAATCCCGATATATTTCGCAATTGCCCCTTTGTCTAACATTGAATGTTTCCCATGGTGAGCAAACTCGCGTCGTAATTCGGTAAGTGGTGTGTTAACAACCTTTTTCAGCTTCATATCCATATTCGCTTTGGCTGCCGCAGCTTGTTCCTTGGTGAGACAGCCATCTTGCACGGCTTTATCCAAACGCTCTGACAGCGTAGGTTTTAGTTTTTGCAGTAACTGTTCCTCACTGAGTCCTTTACGTTCCTTGGCAATCTGAGTCAAGGTCTTGCCAAGCTCCATCTCCTTCTTCAAATCACGGAGTCCAATCCCGAGCAAATCAGCGGTTTCACCAATCATAAACAGACCATGACCTGCCTGTATACAAGGTTTGTTACTTCCTGCCACTGATTCGGTCTGATTGATATCTTTCGGCTCCGCAGGAACAACCGGACCAGCTAAAGCGGTTTGACTCGGTGCAATAGTGATAATGGCAACTGCTGCTCCGGCTACCAGCCATGATTTCCAATTCATCCTCATTATTTATCCGCCTCTCTTGTGTCGATATCCTCTGCTTCTCTAGTTTGAACCCAAATTACAACTTTTTATGCTATAAAATCCAAATTGTCATCAAATTTCTCTCAATTGATCACAAAAAATCCTATTTTTTTCAATATACTTGAGATATACTGTATGTAACTTCTTGATCTTACTGCATATTCCAACATTTAATGCAGGAGGGACGTTTTCATATCATGCAGCGTGAATGGCTAGATCCGTATATGCTTGACGTGAAGGCGGTGTTTGAATCCGTTGAAGAGCGGCTTCAACAATACCCTGAGTCACTGGCAGGGCATGCACTTGAACAACTCCGTTTGCTCCACCCCGTCAGGAGAAATTCGGGACACAGCTATGTCGGTTACATCACTCCGTTATGGATGCAACATACGGATGGACTCCCACCGGATCAAGCTCATCAGCTCAGCGTAGCTTGCCTGTTACACATGATGTATTTTCTCAATCTGGATGATGTCATGGATGAGCCGGCTGAGGACGCGGTGTTGAAGTTAACTTTGGGAAACCTCTGTTATGTGGATGCCCTTCGAGTCTATAGCGCATTATTTGAATCCTCTTCCGACTTCTGGAACCATTTCAGACAGGTTCTCCAGGACTGGGCAGTAAGCGTGAATGGCGAATTACACATAGATTACTTTCAGCAAAACCCGCTTCTTATCGCTCAGAAAGCTTCACCATCACAATTAGGAGTCATTGGTGCTCTGCTGTTACTGGAGCAAGGTGATCGAATCGCTTCGGTCTGTGATGCGCTGAATATTGTTCTTATGACTCTTCAGATGACGGATGACTTCACAGACACGAAACAAGATGCTGAACACGGGAACTACAACAGCTACCTCTCTCACATATCCGCAGCACTTCAGCAAGAATATCCGACTCATCCACTTCACGAATCTACTCACCACAATGTATTTAACTCCACATTCATGAACAGTTATGCAGATATTGCACAATATTTCCACAGCACTCTTACATCTTCTAACTCAGTATTACCACAATTTATCTCACTTAATGGTTATCTGTATAACACATTGGTACAAGCTGTTCATGGCATGTTACAACACAAAAAAAGACTTTACCGAGGCGGGTTTCACTACTGGATCAGGGAATCACAGCTTGAAACAACCGACAAGAGAGAAACTGATTCGGTTTAATCTAAATGATGAAGGGAATGTTGACGATGATGGTGTCAGAGAAAACGTTGCATGAGGATATTATTGAGAAGGCTTGGACAGACGAACACTTCAGACAACAGCTTCACTCCAATCCCAAACAGGCACTTCTCGAGGCATTCGGTATTATAATTCCTGATGATGTCAAGATCCGTACAGTCGAGGAGCAGCAAAATGATTATGTTCTTGTCATCCCACCTAACCCTTCCAAAGTCAATTATGACGTTAATTGCGGGCCGTGGAGAGGGTTATAAACTTGGCAAAATAAAAAATCAGGGGTAGAACATGAAGCTGAATATCTCCCCGAGTCCGTCATTTAATGAACTCGGGAAAAGATACAACAGCTTCTGTTCCTACCCCTTTTGTGCTTGTAAAACTGATCTGTCCATTCATCGCTTCCACGATCCGAAAGGTAACCATCATGCCTAGACCAGTGCCTTTGATTTTATTAGAGAAATACGGTTCTCCCAATCGCGATAGAGCTTCCTCGCTCATTCCTTCCCCGTTGTCTCTGACATGAACCTTGACATTGCCATCCTGTGAATAAGCCCAAATATCAATCTGACCCTGTCCTTGCAATGCCTCAATACTATTTTTGATAATATTGATAAAAGCCTGTTTGAACTTCGAAGAATTGCCTCGAATATGAAGGTTTGGCGGAATATCCGTAATAATTTTTCCACCTTCCAGATTAGCCATCGGTACAAGTATGCCTTCGATGTGATCAAATTCATCCGAAATATTCAGTGAAATAATATGATCAAATTCAGGTTTTGCAAAGGTCAGAAAATCCGTAATAATGCCAGAAGCCCGGTCGAGTTCTTCCAAGGCAATGCGCACATATCCTTTATTCTTGTTATCCTCCTGCTCTGTCATAAGCTGAAGGAAACCTCTCGTCACCTGAAGCGGGTTACGCACTTCATGAGCAACTGAAGCGGCAAGCTCACTGATAATCTCCATTTTCTCGGATCGCTGCAATTCATTGTTGAACAGCTCCAGTTCCTTGGAGTACTCCAGTACTTTGTTATGCTTTTCCGCAAAACGGCTGCCAAGAATAGCAATCAATGAGATAACAAATGCAACCATAGACCATTTCCACCATAAAAGATGATACGCCCCATTGCGCTGATAATACCAAAGAAGTTCGAGCACACTGATTAGCGAAAATGTACCGAAACCAGCCGCTAACAGAATCGCTTCACCGTTACGCTGCAGTGCTCTGGCTATCGTGCCAGCCAGCAGGATAGTCAGTAGAATAACCAATATAATGCCTACGACACGCTGTACAAGCAGACTGTACAATAGATCCCATTGCCCACCGGATACAACGTATACAAACAATGAAAACACAGCAACTATAGAATAGGCCCATTGAACTTTCCTCAATTTGGTGAATATGCCGTGTACACCGGGACCGATAATTTGTTCAAAGAAATAACACAGTGCAGGCATCCCGAGCAGCATAGCCAGATCAAACAGAATAGAGTACAGGTCACCATACACTTGATAGAAGGTGTACAAGAATTGAGAGTAAGTGATCACCATTGTGCCAATGGAACCCATCACGACACATAGTGATATCCATAATCCTTTATGGAACTGACCCAGGAAAAATGTGCAACTCAGCATAATTAATGAGGTAAATACAAAAGTTGAACCCAAAATGATATCAAGTAACCCATTATGGATATACTTCTCCTGCAGAATGGCATATGGTCCGACCTCGACATCCCCTTGAATGCCCAGAAATCCTCTCTCATTTTGCGCCCAAACATACAGTGTTTTCCCCGAGTTTTCAGCAGATAACGGTAAAAAAACGGCATTATTGTCGTAATTATAATGGTAATTCTCATATACTTTCCGATCTTCAAGATAGATTACAATATGAGTACCTTTAATATTTTCGAAACGAATCGCTGAACTCCCATCCTGCAGATAGGGAATAGTCAAACGTGACCACAAGGAACCGGAGGGTTCTTTAGTCATGTCCACAATCTGCTCGGCACTCCGTTTCTCCCATATCTCATCCAGGCCCATAACCTCACTAATAAAGCCCTGATCTCCAGCGTTCCCCCATTTTACTTCCCATCCTGAAATGGATACAGGTTGTTGAATTTCTTCTGGTGCGGCAAGTACCAGTCCATGCGGCATACACAGAATCATCCATACCGTCATCCATAAGATGATGATAGCTTTGGGCACATTTCTCATTCACAGCACCTCAAAGTTTTTATTTTCTCTTCCTAATATCTCCTCATATATCATTCGCCACATTGGATCATGTCACCTTCTTATACAAAATCAAAATTCACATTTCAGTTTATTTATAGTTTTTTTTCCATTTTATTGTTATACATAACGCGTTTATTCTCGTAAGTCCTCATACTGATTCTCAATCATCTCACGTTCCTTCTGTTCCACCTTCGTCCGAAACTCAAGCCACTGCTCCGTCTCTTCATCATCGTAAACCGTCCATATGTCAGAGAACAGGAAATCACGTAACTGAACGACCTGTCCAGACCATATACCACCAACCCAGAACAATCCATCCGGACGTCGAATGACGGTACGAGAAAATCCCGGTGTGGACGCTTTCTGTCCGATTCGAATACGTGTAATCATATTACCCAGTGTGAACCAGTCCACGCGACATCCCTCCTTATGTACTCAAGTTTTATCATAACATAGGCAAAACAAGAAAAGCTGTAAAAACGGATGAAGCGATTCAATCCTGTAGATCATGTGTAATGGTTTCTCAAAGCAAACACTCACTAACAAGGAGATGATTACCATGAATGAGCCTCATCGTACGGTAGAAGTTGAACATAAGGATGTACAACACAAATCGGATTCAAGTGTGGTTGCTTCTACATTTATTAAATATGCCGCATATATCATTATCTTTTTTGGTTTTCTCTACTTTCTGGTGAAGTATGTATTTCCGAAATTTTAACGGATTCCTGACATAACCTGCTCTATTTCCGGGGATACTATCGTGCTCGGAATGACGATGAATCGATGAGATAAGTAGATTAAAATACTAAGTTGGTATGTACTATATCATTGTGAAAGGGCGTGCGAATCATGTCTGATAAACCAATTAACAACGTGGAAAGTGACCGCTATTATGACCGCTACCAGAGATCCCGTGATATTCCACCTGAAACCGAAGTACCCGAGGGCGACATAGATACCTTTGATGAAGTCTCTGGGCGCCGCATTGAAATCGAAATGCAAGATTCGGAGCTGCCGCCCGTTGCTGCATCTGCTGTAGACGAAGAAGGGTTGGAATCCCGATTGACGGAAACTCCACTGGAATCTGTACCTGATGCGGATCTCGTGCAACCAGGCAGTCCGGTTGACCCTGCCGCTCCCGATCCCGATGCCTTGCATGGTACAGATCTGCTAAACGGTGCTGGAGCTGACGCGAAACCACAACAGAATATCCTTCCGCCGCGTTAGATGTTTCTGTTTGCGTATTCTGACATGAGGAGGTGCTGACATGACCAAGAATAATCAGGAAAAACAGGACCATACACCGGATAACCTTGTTACGGAGCGGGATATCGATCCTGATTTTGGACTCTTCATCGAAGATTCTTTCCCTGGTGCACTGCAAAATGAAGATCAGCGCAATGCGATCAAACATGCCATTCCCAAGGAACAGACTTCCGATAAGCCCTCTAACGGTAAATCGTGAATTAAAAAAGTGAAACGACAACCTGATGAACAGATATGTTTAACAAAGCTCCTTGCGTTTATTAGGATACTCTTTATAGGACACTATAGAAGAAACCTCTCCACCGAGGGGTTTCTTTTTTGAATCTTTTTTTGAATTCAGATCCAACGGGTCTGTTCATATAATAAAAAGAGATGACGCTGCAGGTGCATCGTCATCTCCGTTTTGAACAAAAAGTATCTAACATGCATTACATCCTGCAATTACATAGACCTATCTCTCCGCAGGTTTGCTCGCTCCAGGGAGCTTGTGCTCCAGTCTGGACCATTTCACCACAATTGCGGTAGCCAGAAGCGCAAGCCCATTAATGATAAATATCCAGCGAATGGGCAGCCAGCCACCAAGAACACCACCGATTATCGGTCCTGCCATCGTTCCAATCTGAGCAGCGGACTGATTCAGACTAAACGCCCTTCCGCGAAATGAAGGATTAGTAACCTGTACAATCATCGCATTGATCGCCGGGAACACTGCCGCGAAGAAAAGTCCGTAGACAAATCTCAGAACGCCAAATGCAACGTAACCTGTAGTGAAAAATTGCAGCAGATTCCCCACTGCCCCGCCAATCAGTCCGATCACTAACACTTTTCCAAAACCAATTCTTGATCCGAGCTTGCCCCAGCGTGGAGCCATGATAACCGTTGCAACACCCACCGCCGAGAAGATGATGCCCGAGCTAAGAGAGGCCCGATCAGGCTGAACCCCCATCTCCATGACATAAACCGTTAACAGCGGCTCAAGGATCATAACGGAAAAGGTGCAGATCCCCATCATCCCCAGCACAGTCATGAATACCCGGTTCGCTCTGGCTTCTCGGATATCATCCATGACATGCGAGCGAGCTTTGTTACGGTTAAAATTCTCTTCCTTGACCCAGAACGTTGCAATGATCGCAGACACCAGCACAACAATCGCCGAAAATAGAAACGCACTCCGGTTGCCGTAATAATGGCTGACAAGCCCGCCAATCAGCGGACCGATAATACCGCCCGTAGCCCCCGCAGTCGACATTATGCCCAAAGCATATCCAGTCTTCTCTTCAGGTGTGTTTGTGCCTACAAGAGCAATCGCCGCAGGCACAAATCCGGCAAGCAATCCTTGAAACAGCCGAACAATAATGAGTGAATACGGGTCCTGTACAAAAAAATTAATGAGATACAGGACGGCCAGGCTATATCCTGAACGAATTAACATCGGCTTGCGCCCATATTTATCTGCCAATGATCCCCAGAAGGGCGACACAAGTGCACTTGCAAGAAACGTAATACCAAAGGAAAGTCCTGACCAGAACTCCAGATGATTACGCACACCCAGATCGCTGCTTAGAAACAAGGGCAAAAACGGAATGGAGATCGAATATGCCGTACTGCAAAAAAAGACACCGATCCACAAAATGATCAGATTACGCTTCCACGAGAAGTTCATATACCCGCCCGTCCTTTCCGTAACCGACGCCGGGACTGCCGTGTTTGGAGCGGACGGAACAGACCCGTACGTCCCCCTGATGCGGAAGCATTTTCCTTATTTTACACCTATACTCCCATGAAGACCATCCCCAGTTCACCGGATTAACACGGCTTGCATTGCCATTCTGCATCTGGAAACGGTATGATAGTTGAAGTAATATCCAAACCATATTTCACGAAATTCGTTATAACAGTAAACCAAGGAGGAACATATTCATGTCTTTACGATGGAAAAAAACAACCGCAGTCTCGCTTATGCTTGCGATGCTGTTGATCGTTATGAGCGGGTGCATACGCCCGGCAAGCAATGCTGCGCAAACCCCGGTTCCAGCTCCACCGGAGGGACCAAACCCTGTAGCAACGATTGAAATGCAGGACGGGCAGAAGATCGTCATTGAGCTGTATCCAGAGATCGCGCCAAATACGGTGTACAATTTCATCTCACTGGCGAACAAAGGATTTTATGACGGCCTGATTTTCCACCGGGTTATTCCAGGCTTTATGATTCAAGGCGGTGATCCGAACGGCAATGGTTCAGGTGGACCAGGTTATGCGATCAAAGGTGAGTTCACCTCTAACGGTCATAAAAACCATCTGAAGCATACCCGCGGAATACTCTCCATGGCACGCAAATCTGAAAATCTCGATTCTGCTGGTTCTCAATTTTTCATCATGCTGGCTGACGCTGATTATCTAGATAACTCTTATGCTACTTTTGGTAAAGTGACCGAAGGTATGGATGTGGTTGATGGAATTGCAGCGCAGCAAATCGGCGCAGGAGACAAGCCGGTGACGGACCAAGTCATGAAAAAGGTAACCGTTGATACTCACGGTCTCGAATATCCAGAACCCGTGAAGATTATGGAGGAGAAGAAGTAATCTCTCTTCTATGAACAAACAAAAGCTCTGTCCTGTGCATTAGCGCAGAACAGAGCTTATTTAATGATAACGTTTACATAAATAACTTGATCAAACCTCTTTTTGGGTTGCGGATTAGACCTCAATGCATCCATCCCAACAAATGCAGCCATCCGATAATCGCAATCCATAGTGGGAAACTAAAGGCCATCCCCCATGCAAGCCCTCTCAACAAACTTCGGTTTGCTTCCACGAACAACGACTCCTTTCTCCAGGGAATAGTCGTAGTATCGGTACCATTATATGGTTTTATACCTGTCTTCATTCGCCGTGTCATGCCCTTTTTCCTGCATCCATTCTGCAACTTCATGGAATGCGCAACAGGAACCTGATATACTATGTCTACGATAACGATATGGACTATGATTCATGGTTGGAAAGGAGAGTTTCCAAGTGGCTAAATCCAAAAGACATACTCCGGCGCCCAAGGCCCAGAATCAGGACAAACCGACCACGTTGAAAGATCTGCTAAGCAGCGATGTGCTCGAAAAACTGAAAGCACAGGCTGATGAAGCCAAAGCTGATGAAGCACAGCGTAAGGAGCAGGAGCGTATACAGGCAGAAGAAGCTCGCCAAGCGGAGCAGAAGCGCCGGGACAATGATTTTGAATACTTGCTGAACAACAGCTCGCTCGACTGGAAGAAACATAAGTAATGAACCGAACAGAACCCAAATTGGGTTCTGTTTTTAATATGTGAACATATGATTCACCTCCCCCATGCCGGGTATTTAGATGTAGAGTGTTCAAGGATATTCTACACATGGAGGGATCAATTATGGCTGAACAACGTTTGGAAGGCAAAGTAGCCATCGTGACCGGAGGCGGCTCAGGTATTGGTAAAGCTTCCGCAATTCGTTTCGCCGAGCAAGGGGCTAAAGTATACATGCTGGATCGTACACCCGAGAACGCAGAGGAAACGAAACAGATCATTGAACAAGCGGGCGGCGAGGCTTATGTGATTGAATGTGATATATCCAAACCGGAGCTTGTACAGAAAGCGATCAATCAGGCGGCAGCTGAAGCAGGCAAGCTGGATATTGTTTTTGCCAATGCGGGTATCAATGGCGCCATGGCTCCGATTGAAACGATGGAAATCGAAGATTGGGATCAGACGATGGAAATTAACATGCGCGGCACGTTTGCAACGGTGAAATATGCAATCCCACATCTGAAAGAGCGCGGTGGCAGCATTATCATCACCAGTTCGATTAACGGCAACCGTGTGTTTTCCGGCATCGGATTTTCTGCGTACGCTTCCAGCAAAGCTGGTCAAACTGCTTTTACCAAAATGGCCGCACTGGAGCTGGCTCGTTACAAAATTCGTGTGAACGCCGTATGTCCAGGGGCAATCGATACCAACATCGATGACAACACGTATCCATCGGATGATTTGAAGGATGTTCAGATTCCAGTCGAATTTCCTGAGGGACACGAGCATCCACTCAAAGGTGAACCGGGAACATCGGAGCAAGTCGCTAATCTGGTGCTGTTCCTCGCTTCCGATGAAGCCTCCCATGTGACAGGTACACGAATCTACGTGGATGGTGCCGAGTCCCTTCTCCGAGGATGAACTTATTTACACCTCCACTCCGATGACAGAATAACCTTCTAATCGCTGTTATCCCCAGATTTTTTGATTCCCTTTCCCAAAGGGGAAAATCCGGTGATAAGCGTATGCTTCCGATGCAGCTTTCTTCCAGAAAGCTTTTAGGCGAACGCTTCGCTTTCTCTGGTTTTTTCTGTCCTCTCCGTCCAAGTGTAAATGAATATTTCATCTATATGTATATAAAAATAACAAACCCGCAAATGATCTGGATGACCAGAACGTTTGCGGGTAATCTTAATTAAAACTTCGTATGGGGAGTTAGTTCTTGGAATGCGCCTGCGGTTGTTTCACCTTTTTGCCACCTATACGTTTCAGCCACTCCGGAATGACAAAGAGCAGCAGGTATAACAAGCAGAATAACACCAGAGCAAGAATTTCTTCGCCGAGAATGTAGACTGGATACGGCCCAAGCATATCTAACACAGATGGTGTGCTCGGTTTATGTCTCAAAAACATGTAATTCGCGCCCAGTAACACATCAACGACATACACCACGAGCGCTGCAATATTTACAAATATCATGGAGCCTGCAACCGATCTCCATCCTGGACGCAGCTGTTCCACCCACGTCATATAGAGCAGAGCAAGAATAATCATCGCATGAGCGACAAAGAATTGAATGAAGCGGAAATGGGCAAAGGCATAACCGAGATTAGGCGTAACAATTGCCATCAAAGCCCCTGCGATACCTGCAAAAAGCAAGGCTGAATATAACCATCTTTTGCGTGTCAGCAATAACAGCGCTGATAATAATAACGACAGGCTACACAGTTCTAGCGGTAGCGAAGTCTGCAGACTCCATATTCCTCCGTACACATACCAGAGTTGCAATACAATCTCACAGCCGATCATAAATCCCGCCAGTGCAATGCGAACGAGTCGGCTAGCACGTTCAGACATTAAACGAAGTCGACGTCTGAATAGAAATAACAGGATAACAAGTGCAGCGATGATAATCATGGATACAATATGTGAAGTCGAGAATGCTGCAAAAGGCTCTTCATCATACGGGTCAATCCAAGGTGGGTAGGCCATGCCTTTTTTCTCTCCTTTTGATCAGGTTAACAGGGGTGACTTGTTGTAACGCGAATGGTAACTTTTCTCATTTTGCCATCGAATTCTACACCTGTCCAGCTTCATTCAAATTAAGCATTGTATTTTAAATATCTTCATGTTAAGATAAAATCAAGAACAAAACATACAAAAAGTTAGTAACTTTAAATAAAATATTCAACGAACAATTTATAATTAATCTTAATCATTTTTTCACGAGTATTGCTGGAGATCTATATCTATCACATTCGGAAACTTTATATCGTCATCTCATTACCTTACTTTCGGGAGGAATATATTATGCTAATCAAAGGACTTCACCACGTATCTGCGCTCACCGCACATGCTGATCAGAACTACCGCTTCTATACGGACATTATGGGCCTGCGCCTTATCAAAAAAACGGTCAATCAGGATGACGTTTCGGTCTATCACCTGTTCTATGGGGATGAGAAAGGAAATCCTGGTACAGAGCTTACCTTCTTCGAAATTCCGATGGCTGGGCGTACACGCGAAGGTGTAAACAGTATCTCCGCCACTTCGCTTCGTGTGCCAAGTGATGCAGCTCTTGCCTATTGGGCACAACGATTCGAAGAATATGAAGTACCTCACGGCGAGATTATACAACGTGGAGGTCGTGCAACATTAGCATTCACTGACTTTGAAGGCATGCGACTGATTCTCGTTTCAGATGAACATAACTCAGGTGTTGCCGGGGGTAAACCTTGGGATCGAAGCCCTGTGCCTGCGGAATATGGCGTCATTGGACTCGGTCCAATTCATCTGACTGTACAAGATGCCTCACTCACTACACCTGTTCTAACGGAACTGCTTGGATTCAGAGCGAAAGGCAGCTATCCGGCTTTTACACCGGGACAGCCTGATGTGCTTGTATTCGAATCTGGCGAAGGTGGCAGCGGTTCAGAAGTTCACTTGGAGGAGCGCAATGACTTGGAGCTGGAACGCCCTGGACGCGGCAGTGTTCACCATGTGGCATTCCGAGTAGACAATGAGGAAGAATTGAGACAATGGGTTGACCGTGTACATCAGTTCCAATTCCCAAGCTCCGGTTTTGTAGACCGTTTCTACTTCCGTTCCCTGTATTTCCGTGAAGCTAACGGTATTTTGTTTGAGCTTGCTACAGACGGCCCAGGATTTGATACAGACGAGGACTTTGCGACTCTCGGAGAATCCCTCGCGCTGCCTCCATTCCTGGAAGGGCGCCGTGCTCAGATTGAAGCAAACCTGAAACCACTGGATACTATCATCCGCTGATGCCCGCAGTATCCAGGTAAGCCAATATTAAAATGTTCAGCAAAATAAAAATAAAACGATGTTCACCACGAAGCTCTGCTTGCAAGACTTAAGTCAGAGATGGTCTGGTGAATCATCGTTTTTATCGTCTTCCAGGCTTGGCTTGACCTATGCAAGGTGAAGGTACAAGCACAGCTAATATACTCTACTCTAATTTACTTTGTCAGATACGATGTTGTGAGCGGTACAAACAGAGCTGAACCCGGATCTTCCGATACAATCTCGACATAGACAGCGTCTGTGCCTTTAACATCCACATCAAGACTCATCATACCGCTTTCCGGAGCGATATTGAACTTTTTGAGTATAGCGAGATCCTGATCGTAGATATGAATCTCCTGATTTCCTTTCAGCGCGGCAAGTTCCAAGTGCAGAGAAGAATACTTTTTACCCGTATTAATCTGGATATCATCCCCCTGTTTCGTAGGATCATTATGCAGATAGACATCCTTGTAATCCTTGCCTTTATATGTGGTATCCTTAGGATCTTTGGTGTGCCAAGCGGTAGATCCCAGTACGGATGTTCCCAGGGCACTCAGTGTTACTTTTCCGTTGGTTACCGGCGCAGATCCATTCGTTCCACCGATCAGGACGGATGAAGTTGCACCGTCATAATTGATCTCGGTTCCCAGCAATGTCCCAACCGCACGCACTGGTAAATACGTTGTT
The DNA here is from genome assembly GCF_051136285.1 of Paenibacillus amylolyticus. Taxonomy (GTDB): domain Bacteria; phylum Bacillota; class Bacilli; order Paenibacillales; family Paenibacillaceae; genus Paenibacillus; species Paenibacillus amylolyticus_F. The sequence continues at coordinate 2,434,128 of NZ_CP194938.1, forward strand.
CCGTTATATGTGATCGGCAGAACTGTCTTGCCATTCGCATCTTTGGCTGTCACTGTCTCACCATTTAACTTCAATGTAATTTTACTGTTCAGATATGCCTTGATCTGTTCCAGGCCTGTAGCTGCCAGTGCCCCCGTACCAATACCAAGCGTCAATGTGCCCACCATTAAACCAAGTACGACTTTTTTCTTCATCAAATTCCCTCCCAGACGTTTAAATGAGTTGTCCTTTATACATTTAAACGACTAAAGCGGTATTGTCAATTATTTCATTGAAAATTGTTGTAAATTTATTTTTTCCAGACAGCACAAAATAAGGCTGTAGTCACTCCATTTTTTTCAGCCCCATCCAATGGTCACACTTGCCATGGCATGTCCTATATTTTATTAGGCATTTACATCTAAGACCTTGTGCTGCAGCACAATCTCATCCATTCTCAATCAAATGACTCGTAATACTCCTCTTCGTACATTTCCATACTATATTTAAGATCGTCCGCCTTCCACTCTCCATTCTGATACACATAAGAAAACGTCAGATCGCCAGCATATAAACTCTCGCCATATGCCCCGGATGTAGAAACAACAAGCTTTCCATTATTGACACTATAATAAGTCACACGGCCAAATTGTAATTGTTCATGATAGAGACCATCACCAGCTGCCTTATCCACACGGGAGGACTCCGCTTGAACTCCATCCACTGTAACACCTATCTCGATCTGGTCGGAGGATACCGTTACTTTGGATTCAACATGTTCTTTCACAATATCATCCAACGACTGCATTTTCATCACTTCTAAGGTAACAGGATCAAGGATGTGAGCTTGGCCCAAATAAATCCCGGTGCCATGCCCTTTGGAGTACAATACTACAATCTCTTTTTTACCGTCGCCGTTCAAATCCAGTTCATGCACTTCGGGTTTGTACGTTCCACCCTCTGCTCGCCAATCGCCAAATTCACGCTTTTTGCCATTCGCTTCAACCACAAGGCCATTATATATATATCCTGAGCCCTCAATGCTCATAGGGTACACTAAAACATCGCTATTCTCTGGTGCCACCGAAACATCATCTGCTTTTACTGGCATCATTTCTTTATTACTGTTCACTGCATTATTCATTCGATCTATATGGGAAGCCTCGACCGCTACAGTCTGGCTGGATGATTCATCTATATTAAGCTGTTGTTGCGACTCATTTGTCGTTTGGGCAGTTGAGGTTACTGAAAGTGTAGCAACCGCCAAAATAATCATCAGCAGGATACCTGTCCAAGTTTTCAATATACCGGGCTCCTTCTTTGTTGTGATAATCCTATTATATCTTCATTTATCGCCCGCGCGTTGCAATTTTGTTAATCTTTCTTAAAAAATCTTTACAAATCTTCAATCATACGAAAAAACGTTCGTCTTTAACCATAATAAGTTAGGGCGTGTCTGAAAACTCTGAAGAATGCAGATTTTGCCGAATTTTCGTTCCAAGCAAGGAAGTTTCCGCAGGCGTGCTGGGGCACGTTAAGGAGAAGTGACGTAGCAGGGGCGAAAAGGGGGTAAAAGATGCACTTCAGTAGGTTTCAAGACTCGCCCTAATTTTCGTGAAATAAAAAACATTCCGGAAACAGCTCAGGGCTGCATCCGGAATGCTTTGGTCTTATCCAGTAATCGATCCGTCAGTTGTCTTAACTCTTCTGCCGAAGAAGATATTTCTTCCATAATGGCTGTTTCTTCGTGCGCAGCATCCATAATACGTTTGGCTTCATCCGAGAAGGAACCTGCTTTGCCTTGAATCTTTTTCACATGACTATGTGTTTGCTCCACACGACCTGTCTGCTCAGCAATTTTGGAGCCGATATCATGAGCGCCTTTCATAAACACTTCAACCGTTCCTGTCAGTTCATGCAACGTCTGATCTACGGAAATCGTGCGTTCCGACTCGTTCACAACCAGCCCATGTTGTTCATGACTGAGCTGCACAGTCTCTCCGATTCGTTGCTGCACACGGCTGATCAATTCATTAATGCGGTGTACCGAATCCTTGCTCTCGTCTGCAAGCTTGCGGATCTGTTGGGCTACAACTGCAAATCCTGCACCCTCTTCTCCCGCACGAGCTGCTTCAATAGATGCATTCAAGGCGAGCAACCCTGTTTCTTCAGCAATATCTTTAACCGACTGTGTAATTACCTCAATATCAGAAGCTTCCTTCTCCAAGAGCAGCATAATATCACGAGAACGATTGTGAGACTTAGCCAGCTCGTCCATACCTTTCATCAACGATGAGAAGGTTTCTTTGGTATGACCAACTGATTTTTCCATCTGTCCAGATAACTCGGTCATGCCCAAAGACTGATTCTGCATCTTTTGAAAATCATTCAACATCTCATCCGCGGTGATCAGGGAATGATGTGAAGTTACTTTTTGATCCTCTACACCAACTGCGATATGATCTACTGCTTCCGACATCATCTCGATCTGCTCGGCAGCTTGGGTAATCGCTTCACTAAGCGACTGTGCATTCTGAGAAGTTGTGCGTGTACTATCCGCAATATCGTTCACGATATTCCTCAGATTAGAAACCATTACGTTGAAAGCTTCATATAATACAGTAAGCTCATCTTGCGCACGCCGCTTCGGGATCTCCGTGGTCAAATCGCCGGAAGATACCTGCTGCGCTGCACGAGACAGCTGAACAATCGGACGAGTCAGATAGCGGGAAGCAATCCAGCCGAGAATGCCGTTCCAGCAGACCCCCATAAGCAGAATGATAGATATGTATAGCCAGTTTGGCATATCAAGCGAAATCCAGTCTTTTACAAAAAAAATAAAAAAGCCGCTAGTTCCGTACGTAATAATTGAAATTAGCACCAGACCTGCAACAGCCTTTGCCCCTAAAGTCCATTTCATGTTCGCACCCCGTAGTCCTTTTTTCCTATTTTACCAATCATGTACCAAATATCATGTGACATATATCACTGAAAACGCTCTATTCACCTTTTGCATACCGTTCATGCATGACTTTCATACCATAAAGCTCATAATGAATAAGACAAGCTTAGGTATCCCTCCCTTGTTGCTGTAATTCATGATATGAAATTTTAAATTTCCCAATTTAAATTATTATCGGTTACAAGGAAAGAATCATTTAGCTTGGCATCTTTTTTGCTTAAATGATATACTGAGTGCGCTTCAGCAACGCTGGAGCCGAACTATTTTTATGATGCCAATGGAGGCGAACGAGATGTCTACTATGTCCACACGGACGGAGAAAGATTTTATCGGCGAAAAAGAAATTCCGGCTTATGCGTACTATGGAATCCAGACGGTGCGGGCTGTAGAGAACTTCCCGATCACTGGCGTTCCGGTTCACCGCGAACTGATTACAGCACTGGCTGCTGTCAAAAAGGCAGCGGCGATGGCGAACATGGAACTGAAAATGCTTCCGAACAAGATTGGTGAAGTCATCATCATGGCAGCGGATGAAATGATTAAAGGCCATCATCTCGATCATTTTATTGTAGACTCCATTCAGGGCGGTGCAGGCACCTCCATGAATATGAATATCAACGAAATTTTGGCCAACCGCGGACTTGAGCTGTTAACGAAAAACAAGGGGGACTACTTCCACTGTAATCCCAACAATCATGTGAACATGTCTCAGTCGACGAATGACGTTGTGCCAACGGCCCTGCGTATTGCAGCTTATCGTCTATCCGAGACATTGCTGGGTACGATGAAAAAGCTGCAGGAAGCCTTCCGCAAAAAAGAAGTCGAGTTCAACGATGTTGTCAAAGTAGGACGTACCCATCTGCAAGACGCTGTACCAATACGCCTTGGACAAGAGTTTGGCGCGTATGCGCGCGTGATTGGACGGGACATTGAACGTCTTCAGTATGCGAATAAACGCATGCTCTCGATTAACATGGGTGCAACAGCTGTAGGTACAGGGCTCAATGCCAAACCGGAGTATATCGTCAAGGTTACCGAGTATCTGTCAGAGGTGACTGGCCTGCCATTGCAGACCGCAGATGATTTGGTTGACGCTACGCAGAATACAGACGCATATCTGGAACTCTCGGCTGCTCTAAAAGTATGCGCAGTGAGCCTGTCCAAAATCTGTAATGACATTCGCATGATGGCTTCCGGCCCGCGTGCCGGATTTAATGAATTGCTTCTGCCACCTCGTCAACCGGGATCTTCTATTATGCCTGGTAAAGTTAATCCCGTAATGGCAGAGGTAATTAATCAGGTTTCCTTCCAAGTCATGGGGAATGACCACACGATTTGTATGGCTTGTGAAGCCGGGCAATTCGAGCTGAATGTGATGGGCCCGGTTATTGCATTCAACCTGTTACAATCACTGAAGATTATGAATAATGGCATCGATGTCTTCACACGGTACGCCGTGGAAGAACTGGAAGCCAACCGTGAGCGCTGCGAATTAATTATGAAACAAAGCTTCAGTGTCGTAACTGCCTTGAACCCGCACCTCGGTTATAATGTGGCTGCTTCGATTGTGAAAGAAGCCCTGAAAACCGGGATGACCCTGCAGGAAATCATTCTGGAGCGAGGTTTGCTGACACCGGAAGAACTCGAGGAGATTTTACATCCAGAGCAGATGACTACTCCAGGAATTGCTGGTGAACATTTCCTGCGTAATATGGAGCGTATGTAAGATCAGCTCTCTCCCTACTATGTATTAGAAGGTACCCAGAAGCCCTGTTATCCGTTCATTCGGTTAACAGGGCTTTTTGAGGTGTTTCAATGGGCTATTAAAAAGTGTTTTCGACTGGTCTATTCCATCTTTCCTTCGTGGTCAGACCCAGCGTTTTCGTTCCGGCGAAGGCAGAATCCGCAACTGTTCTCTGTATTTTGCAACGGTTCTTCTGGATATAACAATGCCTTCATCAGCAAGAATAGCGGCGAGTCGCCTGTCTGAGTATGGCTTGCTCATCTGCTCGGTTCGAATGATGTCCTGCAGTCGCTTCTTTACAGCCGATGCGGACGTCTGCTCTCCAGATACTGTCGTAATGCCAGAGTCAAAAAAGGCTTTCACCTCATATATCCCATGTGAAGTATATATATATTTACCGTTCACAGCCCGGCTGACGGTTGATTCATGCATGTGCAGCTTCTCAGCAATCACGGTTAGATTAAGCGGCACCAGCGCAGCTGGGCCTTCACTCAAAAAGCGCTTTTGCTCATGCATGACAGCCGTCAGCACACGAAGTAATGTCCTGCGCCGCATCTGCACACTACGTATAATAGCCCTCGCTTCAGATGCCCGATTCAGCCAGTTTTCACCAGGAGCTGACTCTCTGATCCAGCTGCTGCAAGTTTCATTCAGGAATACACGGGGATTCCCCGCCGCCAGCAGCTTGAAAACCATCTCTCCATGAACCAGTTCAACAACAGCATCGGGAATAATATATTGCGGGCGTTCATTACAGCCTATCGATCGGCAAGGCTTGGGGTTCAGCCGAGTAATATATTCATATGCCACTTGCGCCTCCAACGAAGTGATGCCAAGTCTGCTTGCTGTCCGTCCGGGATGAAAAGGAACCAAGGCCTCCAGCCCTGCCTGAACGATATGCTCAGCACAAGGAACAGCTGCTGGATCACGCTGGATCTGCAACAACAAACATTCTTGCAGATTCCGTGCCCCTACACCAGGTGGATCAAGCGACTGTAACAGGCTCAGCCCTGCATTCAGTTCGCTCATGCAAACTCCAAGCGCATCTTGCACCTCTGACAACTCAATCTTCAAATACCCTTCATCATCAAGACACCCTGCCAAATAGACTGCCACCGTTTCCAATCCATCCGGTACATCCATCATACGAATTTGTGAAGCAAGGATTTGTTCCAGCGTAGGTAATGCCCCTTTGGCTTGAAGTAAGGGGTCATCGGATGTATTCCACTCCGAATGGCTTCGCCGTATAGAGCCGAGCGAGTAAACAGACTGCTCCTCCACTTCAAGCAGCGGATTATCCGCTGCGGCATCCTGCAAATAACGAATCAGTTCCTGACCGGGCAAGGTCAGCAAATGAAAGGACTGTTTCATCTCCGGCGTGATGGACAGCCGGAACCGTTGTTCCTGCACCAACTGAACACCTAACACATCCGATGCCCCCCTTATGTCATTGCTAGATACAATCGATTACTAACACTATATCCATTGAACAGTGCGTGGCTTACACGAAACACTTCGATGACAGAATAACCTGGAGAGTGACGACTACCCTGGATTTCTATTATTTCCATTGCTAAATAAGTGATATGAAAAAGGATTTTATGGAATAATACCATACTGATCATTCATTGTCAGCATGTCAATACAGACACGTAGTGTCCAGCAGCATTTAATATTTTTCAGATACCAGCTTCGCTTGCGTAAACAATAACAGATAATCTCTGCCGCCAGCTTTGGAATCCGTACCCGACATATTAAATCCGCCAAACGGATGCGTACCCACCAAGGCTCCAGTACACTTACGGTTGAAATACAGATTACCCGCAAAATATTCACGTCTTGCCTGCTCCAGGTGTGCCCGATTACGTGAAATAACCGCACCGGTCAAACCATAATCCGTATTGTTGGCAATCTCCAGGGCATCCTGGAAGGAATCGGCTTTAATAAAAGCCAGCACCGGGCCAAAAATCTCCTCCTGCGCAATCCGGGCGTGTGGTTCCACATCCGCTATAATGGTCGGCTCAATGAAATATCCTGCCGGGTCTCCTGTGCCTCCGCCATGAACCAGACGCCCTTCTCCTTTGCCGATCTCGATATATTCGGTGATCTTTGTATATGCCTTATCGTCAACAACAGGCCCCATGTAACTTCCAACTTCAAGCGGACTGCCCATCGTCAACTTCTGCGTACGTTCGATCACCTTTTGTAATACTTCATCATATACATCTTTATGAATAATGGCACGAGAGCACGCCGAACATTTTTGCCCGGAGAAACCAAAAGCTGAAGCTGTGATCGATTCGGCCGCCAATTCCAGATCACTGTCATTGTCAACGACAATGGAATCCTTGCCGCCCATCTCGGCAATCACACGTTTGATCCATTTTTGCCCCGGAGCGGTGCGCGCAGCGCGTTCATTAATCCGCAGACCAACATCCCTGGAACCTGTGAAACTGATAAAACGGGTCAGTGCATGGTCAACAAGATAATCGCCCACTTCACTACCCGGCCCTGGCAAGAAGTTCACTACACCATCCGGCAGCCCGACTTCTTCAAGCAGTTCCATGAACTTGGCAGCAATAACCGGTGTGGTGCTCGCTGGTTTTAACACCACTGTGTTGCCCGACACCAAAGCTGCGGAAGTCATGCCCGCCATAATTGCCAGCGGAAAATTCCATGGTGGAATTACCACCCCAACTCCCAGCGGAATATACGTCAGTTCATTGTCTTCACCGGCGATCCGCACAAGCGGCTGTGGCTCATTGAGTCGCTGCATCTCCCTGGCATAAAACTCCATAAAATCAATTGCTTCTGCGGTGTCTGCATCCGCTTCTGGCCAAGTTTTGCCCGCCTCATAGACCATCCAGGCGGAGAATTCATGTTTGCGGCGGCGCATGATCGCAGCTGTTTTGTAGAGATAACGGGCCCGCTCATTCGGGTCCGTATGTTTCCAGGTGTGGAACGTTTCTGCCGCCGTTTGAATGGCCTTCTCGGCCAGCTCCTGATCGGCTTGATAGATCGTTCCAATCACCTGATCTTTTGCAGCCGGGTTAACGGAAGTCAACGTGCGGCTGCCGGTTATTTTTTGCCCGCCAATAATCATTGGATATTCCTGCCCCAGTTCGGATTCAACCTTCCGAAGCGCTTCCTCAAAGGCTTCCCGGTTCGCTTGCACCGCGAAAGCTGTAAATGGTTCGTTTACAAATGGGATATTCATCAATGATTCCTCCTTCAGGATGTGGGTTCTACTCACTTTATAAGTCTCACAAAGATAATTTACACGAGCACTCCGATGACAGAATAACCTTCCATTCGCTGTTATCCCCAGATTTTTTGGATTCCCTTCTCCAAAGGGAAAAATCCGGTGATAAGCGTATGCTTCCGATGCAGCTTTCTTTCAGAAAGCTTTTAGGCGAACGCTTCGCTTTTCCAGGTTTTTTTCTGTCCTCTCCGTTACTTGTGTAAAAAATTGTTCAACTTATATCGATCGCTGCTTGAATTCAAGCAGCACTTACGTCTCATTCAAATATATGAAGCAAGAAGCGTGCCAACTCCGCTAGAACATGAAATTTTTTTTTTTGTTTCACGGAGATAAAAATTTTCATAAAAATAATTAAGCGATACACCATTGCATTCAGCTGCTTTTGGCACGGTTTTTGCTAGATATATGGATACACAATCATGAATGATTAGGGAGGAACCACGATGAGTGTCGGAACGGAACTATACCGCAAAACGTTGTTAACCGTAGCTGGCAATAAAGCTGTAGAGAACCTGTCTCTCAAATACGGCAAAAGGCTAGCTGGCAAGTTTATAGCAGGGAATACGCTGGAAGCGGCACTGGAAGAAATACGCACCTTGAACAGCAAAGGTATTATGGCGACACTGGATCATCTGGGCGAAGGCATCACCCATCTGAGCGAAGCCGCACTTTACAGAGATGAATACGTGAGGCTGGTTGAAGGTATAGCACATAGCGGTGTGGACTCCAATGTTTCACTTAAACCAACCCAAATGGGGCTGGCGCTTGATCCGGAAGAAGGTTATCAGAATATTCGTGCGGTTGCTGCCCGGGCGAAGGAGCATGAACTGTTCGTACGTATCGATATGGAGGACAGTCCGTTCACCCAGGCAACACTTGATATCGTACGAAGACTGCATGCGGAAGGGCTGGATAATTCGGGTACGGTATTGCAGGCTTATCTGCATCGAACGGAAGAGGATACACGCGATATGATTCGGGAAGGCATTCGGCTGCGTCTTGTGAAAGGAGCTTACAAAGAACCTGCAACGGTCGCGTATCAAAGTACAGCCGAGGTCATTCATCAGTTCAAAACGATGATTCGTCATCATCTGGATCAAGGCGTTTATACGGCTGTGGCCTCCCATGACGATCACATCATCAACTGGACGAAACAATACGCCAAGGATCGGGATATTTCTCCTGAAGCCTTTGAATTCCAGATGTTATATGGCCTGCGCATGAGTGAGCAGGAGCGTCTTGCCCAGGAAGGTTATCGCATTCGTTGTTATGTGCCCTATGGCACAATGTGGTATCCATACTATACCCGCCGCTTGGCGGAGAAACCTGCGAACCTCTGGATGGTTGTGAAGAACATGTTCCGCTAGAGCTAGAATACATGTCAAAAAGCTCTGTCATTCCATGCACCCAGCCATACACCCCACCCCTGCCAAGCCATGCAACCCAGTCTATCTGGAGAGCATGGCTCTTCCCATTTTTGAGTCACACAAAACTCTCCCGACACACACCATCCCATACAGAATATATGTCTAAAAAATAAGAATACCCAAAATGTAATGTCAAAAATTTTAGAACAAAGATATCGAAATATTCTCATACATAGATATTTGCACTTCATTTCACAGGTTAATCAATGTTATATAATTTAACACAACATCCAAATGAAAATCCTAAAAAAAGTTAAAATTTGCAGTGATATCAACAGTTTGTATCTACTTCATCTATTGAAATCGCATACATAAAACTATCCAAAATTGTATAGCGCTCTCACCCCCCTACCCGAACAAGGCATGTCAAAAAATATATACACAACAATACGAGAGCGATATAATAGTACTAATTCCAATCACTTTAATCCGTAAGTTGTAATCGAGGTGATCCTGATGAGACATTTACTTCCCACTCTGAAAGAACTAACACGAACAGATATGCACATTTACGATGAATTCACTGTTCAGGAACATATCCCTCCGCATCCGGGTTCCGATGACACGGCAGCTCGCTCTGTATTTGTACGCTCTGCCACGGGAAATGTTTATCTCTATTGTTCCTTTCTTGATCAACCAAGCATACTTGCTGAGCATGCTCTGCCTTTCACACCTTCTGCTACGTCAACAGAATCCAGCTCATTTACAGTTAACCCATCATTCTCGATCCCTGTCCCTGTGATCTCCCCTTCCATGCAACTTGCACACACCATTCCGTTGTTCGCCAAAAGCCCTGTTCTCATGGTCAAAAATGATCGTGATGAATGGGCCGGTTATCTCTCGGCGGCTGATGTTATGAATGCCCTGTTGCAAGCCCATCGGCTGATGGAAGCTTATTTGGAAACCACGCTGGAGACAGCAGGTTCTGCCCTGTCTTTAATTAATGAGGAAGCGGAGGTGGCCTACTGGACATCCGGTGCGGAGAATATTTTTTCAATCCGCAAAACCGAAATCATCGGTCAGCCTGCCGCTAACTTTTTTCCACCCGAACGACTTCAATCACTCAAAACGTTGTATACCGGTGAAACCGTCTACCGCAAACAGCATCAGCCCCGGCCCGATCTGTTCGCTCTGATCAATGCCCGTCCTGTCAGACTGGACGGCCGTATTGTCGGCGCTGTCGCGGCGGAGGTAGATATCACAACCGAGATTCGTCTGCATCAGGAACTGCTGCATATGTCCTCCAAAATTCAGCATTTGGAAAAAGCCGTTGCCCGGCTTCGTCCCGAGAGCGATCCTTTTGCCCGCATCAAAGGCAGCAGTCCAATTATGAAGCAATGTCTGGAGACCATCCGCAAGATCAGCACCACTCCTGCCACCGTTCTCATTATGGGGGAAAGCGGTACGGGCAAAGAATTGTTCGCCAAAGCCATCCATGATCTGCGCGAACCAGAGACCGCCCCTTTTATTGCGATAAACTGCGGGGCTATTCCGGCTTCATTGTTCGAAAGTGAATTGTTTGGCTACGAGAAAGGGGCTTTCTCCGGGGCTGATCCCAAAGGTAAGAAGGGGAAAATTGAGTTAGCCGAGGGAGGCACTCTTTTTCTGGATGAGATCGGCGAGATGCCTTCTGAGCTGCAAGTGAAATTACTTCGTGTTTTGCAGGAGCGGAGTTATTTCCAGGTCGGGGGCACCCGTACCAAACAAGCCAACTGTCGAATCATTGCCGCGACCAATCAGGATCTTCCAGCCATGATTACCCGCAACCAATTCCGGGAGGATCTCTATTATCGTCTGAATGTCATCAATCTCATTATTCCGCCACTCCGGTTGCGCAAAGAAGATATTTATGAGCTTACCCAGACCTTCCTGCAAGAGTTCTCACTGCTCTACAACCGTCATATTGAAGTCATTCCGCCAGAAGTATTCAAACGGTTATTCGAGTACGATTGGCCGGGTAATGTCCGCGAGTTGCGTAATGTGATTGAACGCCTGACCATCCTGACGATGGATGGTGAGGTTAAGCCGGAATACTTGCCTGATTCGCTTACATCCACAAAATTATATGAACACTCTGAACCGGAGCCAGCAAACAGTCTCACGTTTGCAGATAAAACCAGAACAGATTATCCGAATGTGCTGGAGACGCAAAAAGAGAGTCAAATGCCTAGCCCTTTTGCAGCAGCAGCCAAGGAAACGACTGATCTCCTTGATACAGGCTCCGGGCAAGACTCGGGCACCTCCTATCAGCAACAGCTGGATGCTTACGAGGCTCGGCTTCTTGTTCAATATTTAGAGGCTGCCGGTGGCAACAAACGCACATTAGCGAAACAACTCGGCATCTCCAGAGCTACACTCTATAACCGCATGAAACGGCTTGGTTTATAATACACAACCCGCAGTGATCCGCGCTTGCTTGTACAGTTGAACTTCATGAAATGCTAGAAAATGGAGGCGATTCCCCCCATTGCCGTTGTGGAGCGGTAAAACATAGAGAATTTGAGGGGAATCAGGAGAAGCATCGAGGGCAGAACCAGCGATCCAGCTCTTTGGCGACTCTAACGATCACCACAGACCTTATATGCCCGTTTTGACGGGGGTTAAAAATCTAACGATCACCAGCGACGCTATTTAGCTGGATTCCAGCTGAAAACAGGATAAAGTGGACGAATGATGCAAAATAGCGTCGCTACGGATCGTTAGAATTTCAACATGCCTATTATGGACGAAATAAGGTTTCTCCTGATCGTTAGGATTTGTGGGGGGGGCGTCACCTATGAATCATCCGTGCTAGAAAAACCCGCAGTTACTGTTATCTACCGTGTAACTGCGGGTTTGTTTTTAAACCAATAGATTTGCTGTTCTATCATATTTTTCTGTTCTATTTGATTTTACTGCTGTATTTGATTTCGCTTCTCTATTAGATCAGCTGCTATGAGATCAGCTTCACACTTTACAATATTCTCGCCAAACGGATAAGTGCTGTTCTAATATGGCGATAGAAGGTGGCCCGACTCATGGAACACACCTGTGCTGCGGCAGTTGGATTGCCAGCATGGGCCCAGTAAGCCGCATGTAACAGCTTCTGATCCTGAGGAGACACCCCGTGTATTCTGCCCTCCAGCAGATCCAAAATATATAATTGCAGCTGGATGCCATCCTTCACCCCTGCAATCCTGTCGGCATACGCCTGCAACTCGCCCGGAGAGCGAAGGTGCCCAAGCATCTTGCGCACTTCCTGCCCAGACCAAATCGTATTCCCCGTCCCGACTGCTGTCGCGGGTTGGATTGGATTAGCCGGCAAGTCTGGAAGCAGAAGCGACATGACCCATGCACCGAATTGTCCATTGCGCAAATCCAGTTCCAGCACATCCGCCTGATCCTCATACCGATCACAAGCACGTGTAGATGTTCTCCGCATCTGAAAACCGATGCTCCGCAGAAATAACTTCAGGTGCGGGTTGGTGGCAACAAGAATTGCTCTCGCTCCATCTCCCAATAGTGATAAGCGATCCAAAACCATGTATCCGACAAGCTCTTCCCGCGTATATCCGGGAACATCATCTCTTGCCGCAGCGAGTAAAGCGAAGTGTGTATCACTTTCATCCGGGTCGTTCTGCAATTCTTCTGGCGCAAAGCATTCTTTCATTTCATTCGGGAAATATTTCAGAAGCAAAGCACTTGTCTCCCGGTGTACCAGCACTGTTATGAACATCGCAATTGTCTCGCCCTGCTCATTACGCTTCAATACGATGCCCTCAGGATATCGTTGAGCCAGTTCATCCAAAAAAGGAGCATAATTCACAGCCTGCCAGGGCTCAACGCTGTATTCACACCATCGCTCCAGCAGTTTATGCAAGGAAGGCAAGTCTGTCTGTTTCATCGGCTCTAGCGGCAAAAACAAAGAATCGCGTGATACATCGGCATACTTGCGAAACTGGAGCATGGACTCCTGACAGAGCAGCAGCATCTTTCTGGCGATCTGAAGCTGCTCATGTGAACAGGCTTGTTCATGGAGCGGCTTCAACAGCTCAGCAATCCGGATACGCATAGACTGCATGCGATACGGCTCACGCTGCCGAAAATCCCGCATCAAATGTACTCGGGCCATATCATGCAAAGCGAGCCCATCCGGCGCAGAACGGATGAAGGACATCCGCATCAACATGTGATATTCTTCCGGCTTAACGGTAATACCCAGTACAGCAGATAACAGTTCCTGGTTTGCAGTCTCCAGCAAAGTTAAAACCTCTACCATCGGATGCAAACGGGGCGTGGTAAGCTCAAGCAACAGCCGGGCACTGATCATATGTGATAGCTCAACCCACTCGGCTTGAGGAAGATTTCGCTCCTGATCAGCCGCTTCCACGGCAAGCGCAAGTCCAAGCGGATGTCCATCCGTCATTCTTGTAATGATTCCAGCTATACTCGGATTCAATGAACCAGCAGTTGCAATATACGCAGCAACCTCATCTGCTGTAAAATGCTGCAGTTGAAGCTGCACCAGTCGTTGATACAACCGGGGGTGAGTTCGCCATGCCGCTGAAAGCTCCGGGCGGGAAGCAAGTATAATGAGTATCCCTCTTAGATGAAGTTTCGCAATAAAAACCTCCATAAACCAGCTCTCGAGCAATGCAAGCTCCTCATAGTTATCTACAGCAATCACGAGCCGCTTCTCCCTGGGCATGGCTTTCAACAGAGATACCAGATGAGAGCCATTGCTTGTCGGCAGTCCCAGTTCCAGCCCAAGTGTTGATATAAAATAATCCATGAACACGGAAGGGGTTGTACCACACGCCCGACCGTCCATCCATATGGCGGTGGCTTCCCGCTCCCGAGCGATGGACAGCATTTCTGAAAGTAACGAAGACTTCCCAATCCCACCCATGCCGGTAACTGAAAATATAGTCATAGGCGCTTCTTCATTGTCAAACCACTGTTCTAGTATCATTAGTTCTCTGGCTCTACCAACGAAACGCTTCCCGTCCCTGACATACTTCTCAAGTTGAGACTCATTACCTTTTCTCATATATGTCCTCCGCACTAGATACTGGTACTTTTACTGAGACTTACTTTTTTATAAAAATGAGACTATATTGAGACGCGCAATCACATCTAAAATGTTAAAATCTTGTTAAAAGCCAATTTATAGTAAGAGTGAAAACAGCGGTCTTTTATCTATACACTGAATATCCATACTGCTGGTTGAAATGACATAATGCAACACTCCGCTACCCACCCTGAGCAACCCTCTACACACCGTTTACCGACTTGGTTTCATGCTTTCCTTTCGTACCCTACTCCCAGCCCTATAATCAGGAAAGGCGGATTTGTGTGAAAAAACATCTCGACATCTGTCATTTGAGCGGACAACTTGGTATCCATACCCACCAGCTTCAAGCATGGTTAAGCCTTAGCGGTTTAACTCCTTCGGATCAACAAAACAAACCGGATCAAAGGTCTGAGCGCGTGACATCTCCGTATCGTCTGGCAGCTTCTACCTCACTATCGCTGGCACCCTTTTCCCGTCCATCCATCCGTTACCGGGGCCGTTTCTCCAGCAAAGGGTCTCACCGCTTGTCGCGTACTTTAGGATGCATGCAGCACATCAACAAACTATAGACGCACAGAAACCCTTCCTTTCAAGAACAGCCCATATCTCAAAACGTTACAATCATGAGGACGGCCCAGCCGCGCCTTCAATCATGGCGTTAGCAAGCAATGCCATCTCCAAACACACTCGTTTCTCCTGTTGCATATAATCCGGCCCCAGCAGTTCTTCCAGTTTCTCCAGTCGGTTATATAAGGTCTGCCGATGAACAAACAGCTGGGCAGCCGCGTCTCTTTTGCACCCGAAGTTTGCAAGATACGCGTCCAATGTTTCTACCAATCGTAACTGATGGCTTTGATCATGCTCCATAAGTACACCTAGATGATCTATCGCAAAAGCTTGCAGGAAAGAAGGCGGCATGGCTTTTAACATTTGATATATACCCATACGATCATAAAAGTGAACATGTTGCATTGGTTTGACAGACCTCGCTACTTCAATAACCTGATACGCTTCCTGAAGGCTGTCTTTCAAGCGGGTTAGTTGATTTCGAAGTTTGCCGAAGCCGGCATGAATTTCGACTTGTTTTAGATTCGAGCGGGCAAACCGCTTAATATCCTGAGTGATGCTCTCTAAAATGTGGATCAGTTGCTGCCGGGAGGAGGTTCGTGTCTCTTCCTTTGCACAGCAAAGATAGATTTGGTTATTTTTTAACATGATGAGACTGGTCAGATGATTCTTTTTCAAAAGTGAACGGAGCAGCACCAGGATATCCTGATGATTCGTCTCCATTCGTTCCCGGCCCGTTCCCTTCGTTCGATGCTCAATCTCTAAAATACCTCCCGCGAACCAGTATTGTCCCTTCACCAGCAAACGAAGCCCCATCCGTGTTCGCGCCTGCTCCTCCTGCTGAATGTGACCATGCATCAGATCCTGAATCAATTCATTCTGATTGCGTACCATCTTCTCTTCAAGAAATTGAGAACGGAGGGTAAGCGCGGCAGCAGCTTTGGCTGTGTAATCGAGCAGGAGTTTAAGGTACTCCACAGTCGCTGACGGATGCACAATCATTCCTATGGCTGAGAACACTTGACCAAAACAAACCACCGGGTAACAGAGCAGCGCGGTCTCCTCATCCATATGAAACCACAGCTCGGTATCGGAATCGTTCAGATTCAGCTGTTCGACGTCCCGGCTGTACCAGCTGTAGATCGACTGTTCCATCTCCGGAGCAAGTTCAGGTACAAAACTGCCTGCCTCCATAGACGAAATGTACACCACCGGTTTTGCCGAATAGGCATATAACAGTTCCAGCACCGCAGACATATCTGTGCTCTGCAGTGTTCGCTGCTGAAGCTCACGGGAATAGGTCTCCAAGCTCTTTAATAGCTGGTGTTGGTGGTTAATAAGTAGAGAGTGGATATCTTGCGTGATCTCAACAAATCGCACGGGTTGCTCAAATACGATGAGCGGAAATTGATGCTGGTTTGCCAGTTCAATCAACGATTCGGGGATGGCATGAACACTAGTTCCAAACTCGACACATAATCCAGCCGCTTCACGGTTGATCAGCTGCATCAGATACGCTTCACGCCCCTCTTCCGACTGAAGCCATAAACCCGTGGATAAAATAAGATCATGCGGGCTTACAAATGGAGACACATTGGTGATTTCCAGCACATGAACCCAACCCACCTGACGCTCCAATCCTTCTTGGCCTGCCGCAAGTCTTGCTTGACTAAATACCGGACGTTGCAGGATATCTCTGACAGTAAACACACGGTCATTTCGCAAAATCGATCCCTCTTAGTGTCATTTTTTCTTACATTATAATCCATAGATATATGTCCTGAATAGTCATTTTCGACTAAATGTTGAGTATTCTTTCTAAAAAATAGACATCATGTAAGGTGCAAAACGACTTGCGGGGTCATAAACTTGTAGTATAAGCTAACAACCAATAAATGGACGAGGTGCATGGCGATGAGAATCGGAATTCCCAAAGAAATCAAAAACAATGAAAATCGTGTAGCGTTGACTCCTGCCGGGGCAGCTGATTTCGTGAGAGCCGGGCATCAAGTCTTTATCGAACAAGGTGCTGGACTTGGCAGTGGATTTATGGATCAGGAATACGAGAAGGCCGGCGCGGTAATTGCTGAAAAAGCAGCTCAGGTATGGCAGGAGTCCGAGCTCATCCTTAAAGTGAAAGAACCTCTTGCCAGTGAATATGGTTATTTTCGTCCTGGTTTGATTCTATTCACTTACCTGCACCTTGCCGCAGAGCCGGATCTTGCTAAAGCGCTGATCAAAAAACGGGTAACCGCCCTTGCATATGAAACGTTAGAAGTAGGCGACTCTCTCCCGCTACTCACACCCATGAGTGAGGTGGCTGGGCGGATGGCTGCGCAGATTGGTGCGCAGCTTCTGGAGAAAACAGAAGGCGGCAAAGGCATTCTGTTATCGGGTGTGCCTGGCGTAAGCCGCGGCAAAGTTGTCATTATTGGCGGCGGTACGGTAGGTACAAACGCCGCCAAAATTGCACTTGGTCTGGGGGCGGATGTTACGATTCTGGATCTGAATCTGAATCGGCTGCGCCAGCTGGACGATATTTTCGGTAACCAGATCCAGACGCTGGTATCCAGCCCTTCCAATATTGCGTCCGCTGTCGCTGCGGCGGACCTGTTGATCTGTGCGGTGCTGATCCCGGGCGCTAAGGCGCCAACACTTGTCAGCGAGCAGGTCGTGAAGACCATGGCACCAGGGTCGGTCATTGTGGATGTGGCGATTGATCAGGGCGGGATCGTTGAGACCGTTGATCATATCACCACTCACGATGAACCCACCTATGTGAAACATGGTGTCGTGCATTACGCGGTGGCGAACATGCCTGGCGCCGTTCCGCGCACATCCACGGTGGCGCTGACCAACGCCACCATGCCTTATGCGTTGCAGCTGGCAAACCACGGTGCAGCCGCCGCGATTCGCGGCAGTTCGTCCATTCGCAGCGCAGTGAATGCGCTGAATGGACACATCACGTATGAGGCGGTTGCCCGCGACCTCGGGCACGCCTATGTACCTGCAGGACAGGCGCTGGAGGATGCCGCCGCTGTCCAGTAAGTCTTCCGGCCGTTCCACCTGGATATAGCCGTGTCCAGCCTGTGGAACGCACAGAAGCGCAGTGCCCAAAGGAGGATTCCTTCAGGCGCCGCGCTTCTTTTTTTGACATATTGAATAACAATAATAGCCCGGTGATACCGCAACCAAACAGATCCCACTAAACGATCCGTTCACTGCATACCTCGCGAAAGTTACAATCCCGGCATGCCCGGTGCGAAGGCATTGGAGTGAAATAGGACATGTCCTTTGGACGGTTGTAATACTCATCTGCCACACAGGAACGCATCTCCTCAATGTAACGTCCTACGTTCTCCTCCACTTTGCGAACGTCCTCTTCGGTTGCCTTAAACTCTTTGTGTTTGCCGGTTAACAGGTATTCCACCCGAATCTCTATCTGCTCCAGTGGAACCTGATAATGCTCTCTGACATAGGAAGCGTATAGGATTAACTGGTCGGAGAAATCATCTTCCTTGCCCGTCTTCCAGTCCACAATCACAATATTGCCATTGCTGCGCCTGTATAATAAGTCCATTTTCACATACACACGCGTATCATGCAGCAGCATTGTATCCCATTTCTCAATCTCCAAAATCGTTGTACTCGCACGGGACAAATCTTCCCACGTCAGCGTCTGATACAGGTTGCCTACACAGGCTCCTGCACGTTCTCTGATCGCTGCGATCCGGTCATTCAGTGTATCATCACCATAATAAATTTCGGACAACATCGTATAATTCTTCGGATGAAGACGCCACTGCTCGGGGTTCATCGACTCTTTGTAAGCCTGATTTAATAGATCACGTATCGTTTTCTCCAAAAAAACTTCCCTTGGCTTGGGTTTCCCCTCTTCCCTGCTCCGTACGGCCGACTCACACATCCGGTGTGCCAGATCACCAAATACCAGATACAGATTGCTCAGTTGCTTCAGACGATACAGACGTACCTGCATCTCATCCGCCGATTCTGTTTTCCAGCCGTTGTGGGCACCATAATAATGATAATAATATTTGCGCAGGCACTCATCGAACATACTCGCCCGCGACTGCGAATAAGACCACTGCGGGTATTGTGCCATATGAAAATCTGCCTTTCTGTATGCCGGATCCACCTGAGAGATCCCTTTATTGCTCACAGTATAAAGCCCCGGCCGTCATGCCGCAACCCGGCTTCCGTTATTTTCTTCTGCGCGCAACCGTTTGAGGTACGATCCGTATCGTTTATATAGTTACATCAGGATGAAGAGAAATCCCTTTTGACTTTTAAAAAAGGAGAATATCCACCCAATGACGGGAGATAGAATACAGCAGATTATCGCGTGCCTGAGATAAGGAGGAGGCAACGCACATTACCGTTAGAATAATGAGATGACTTCGTTACGTTAGAACACCCTTCATGTTACGCTAACGATCACCCCAGAACTTATTTGCCCATTTGGGCAGGGTTAAAAAATCTAACGCTCTCCAGCGTTGCTATTTACCTGAATTATGGATCGTTTTACTCCGTAAAACGCCTGTCCATCCTTACATTAGAAAGTTGAAATGGATTACGGTCCGTATTAATCTATTTACATCAATACGATTTATATAAGATCTCTATACGATTCACTATACCGAAAATATGTACAGGCATATCCAAAAGGAGGCGCCACCCATGAATCAGCCGGATTGGTTCCAGGCAGAAGAAGCATTACAACAGATCCAAGTCATCGGAAGCGATCGGAATGAGCTGGTGAATATCATCGGCGAGGTAGCAGGAGTGAACTGCATTGGCATAGGTACGGATGCGGCTGTATTTACGTATGATCGTCTGCCCCAGTACGCCTTCAAGAAGTACTCGGATCATGCTTTGGATAAATTAAATAATGAAAAACAGGTCTACACCCAGCTTCAGGGACTGCCCTATTTCCCGTCGTATTATGGTAGCGGCCAAAATATACTTGTCATTAGCTATGAACCTGGAGACACCTTGCTGGAATGTTTGGAACAAGGAATCCCCGTTCCCGAGCAAGTCATGCTCGATGTAGACGCAGCGCGAGAAGCCGTTCGTCGCCTTGGACTGAATCCACGCGACATTCACCTCAAAAATGTACTGCTCCAGAATGGACGCGGCAAAGTACTTGACGTATCCGAGTACATTCAGGAGGGAGACGACCATCGCTGGGAGCATCTTGTATGGGCCTATCACAACATCTATCCACGTATCCAAGGCACGCCCATATCCCCTCGGATGCTGCAAACGATTAAATGGACGTATAACCAGCTTGATCAGGCCAATCTCAAAATGGAAGACCTCTCCAAAAAGGCCAATCGACTACTCTCCCGATTTCTGAAATAAACGACTGATCGCTGAGGTCACTGTGTACATGTATGTGCCATCTCCGGTGCTTACCCATTTACGGTATTACGATGTGTGCAGGTTTACGAGGTTTACAGGGTTCAATCCGTTACGGAGGTTTACGCTTTATACTCAGGTTCTCCTTCTCCCCAACCACCCGGGTTTAGCTGACTTTCGGCTAAACCCGGTTTTTCTGTTCCCTTCCTGCTCCGTTTCTTTTCCCTTTCCCTCCTCTATCACTTCTCTTCTCTTCTCTCACCCTTCCCGTCACATCAGCACAACACCTTGGTTCACCCTTCCTTCATCCCTCGTGCCTGCGAAGGTGTCATGCCCTTGTACTGCTTGAACACTTTGGTGAAATAGTTCGCATTGTCGCAGCCGACCTGGGCGGCAATCTCCGTGACCGTAAGGCTGCTGTCCTGCAGCAATCGCTGTGCTTCACTCATTCTGCACCCGTTCACGTATTCCACGAGGGTACGCCCGGTCAGCTTTTTGAACATTTTGCAGAAATGATATACATTCAGCCCCACTTGGCTTGCCGCCTCACTAACAGACAATTTCTCCTGTGGATCAGCCTCGATCCGTGCAATTAATTGCTTGAACCGCTCGCGGTTAGGAAAATAAGCCCCGCCCGACCTGTCCCGCAGCTGATGTGGCATAAACGTCCGGGCCATCAGGGTAAACAACGCATGCAGCTTGGATTTCACCACAAGTTGATACGCCGGAGGCTGCATCGCCATCTCTTCTACAGCCTCATTTAATAACGAATAATAGCCAGCACAAGCTGCATTCTCAGCAGCCGGTTTGACCGGAAACCTCACACTGCCTTCCAGATACGGCGCAACATATTGCTCATGCACAGAGTCATTGGCAAAATCCTGAAACAGCGCACGATTGACCACAACCGAATCATAATGCACATCTCCCTCATCCAGTGCATATCCGACATGCAGTGCGCCGCCCGGAATGATAATGACCTCTCCCGCTTCAGCCTCATAGGGCCGACTATCGATATGAAATACCGCTCTCCCCTTACGCATAATGATCCATTCAAAATGCTCATGCCAGTGCAGATACAAGATGCACTCTTCCGTTTTCTTCGCGGCACAGCGATTTTGGAACAACTGAAACGGATGGGATTTATGATCAATACGTGTATCCTCGTGAAGCGCTTTCAAGTCCAGCATGGATTTCTCCCCCCTCATCACAAAATCCGACTAATAAAGCACAAAATTGTTTAGAGCCATCCCATAGATGCAAGGCTATAATGAGTGTGTCACGAAGTACTATAAGCCAATATTGGAGTGAAATACAACCATGAATCCATCCATTCGTATCGGAACCCTTGTAGGCGGCCATGATGCCGTTCGGGTCATTCCGCAGATTTTGCAGCACGGCTTCGAATCCTTTAATCTGACGTTCTGGCAAACTACAGGCGACCTCGATCTCGCGGAAACTGCCAAACGTGTTCGCGACATTGTTGACGAACATGGCATCACGATTTCGGCTGTAAGTGTGTTTGGCAATCCACTCACCGGAACCGGGGATAACGCGGACACCTTAGCTAGCTGGGAGCGTGTCATTGATCATGCACAGCTTTTTGGGGCAGATATCGTCTCCGGTTTTACCGGACGCTTGACCAATCAACCGATTGATGAATCAATCCCACGTTTCAAGGAAGTATTTGGCGAACTGGCACGACGGGCGGCAGACCGGGGTATACGCATTGCGTTTGAAAATTGTGATATGGACGGAACGTGGCAGACCGGCGACTGGAATATCGCGCATAACCCCACCGCATGGGAGATGATGTTTAATGCTGTTCCTGATGAAAATGTGGGTCTGGAGTGGGAACCATGCCACCAGATGGTCAGCCTGATTGACCCGATTCCACAGCTCCGCAAATGGGCGCCCAAAGTGTTCCACGTTCATGGTAAAGACGCAACAATCGCCTGGGATATTGTCAAAGAACATGGCGTACACGGCCCGCATGAATTCGTCTGGCATCGTACACCGGGCTTTGGGGATAGCAACTGGGCCGATATCATCACCATTTTGCGCCAGAACGGCTACCAGGGCACCATCGACATTGAAGGCTGGCATGATCCGGTGTATCGGGACGAACTTGAAATGACCGGGCAAGTGCATGCATTGAATTATTTGAAACATTGCCGCGGCGGCAGCTTTGTGCCGAATCCCGTGTAACCGACCTAACCATTAGCACCCATATTCCCAGAAAAAACAAAACATAAAATACAACGATCACATGTACTGTTAACATCTATGCAAGGGAGTTGAACACATGACCTACCCTTATCGGGTTATCATCGCAGGCTGCGGAGCAATGGCAAACACCTGGGCCGACTACGCCAAAGAACGACCAGATACCAAAATCGTGGGACTCGTTGATCTCTACGAAGAAACAGCATCAA
The DNA here is from genome assembly GCF_051136285.1 of Paenibacillus amylolyticus. Lineage (GTDB taxonomy): Bacteria > Bacillota > Bacilli > Paenibacillales > Paenibacillaceae > Paenibacillus > Paenibacillus amylolyticus_F. The sequence goes on from NZ_CP194938.1 coordinate 2,456,936, forward strand.
CGTTTGCCAAGCGTCACAATCTATCCTGTCCAACATTTACAAATATTCGTGATGCCCTTCAAGCCGTCGATGCCAACATTGTATTTGATGTGACCATCCCTTCCAGCCATTATGATATTGCTATGACCGCGCTACAGGCAGGCTGTCACGTCTTTGGCGAAAAACCGCTGGCAGAATCCTTCTCGGACTGTACGGACATCGTGCAAACCGCTCGCAGTACAGGGCGTATTCAAGCGGTCATGCAGAACCGCCGTTTTGATCCACACATTCGCGCCTATCGGCAGCTGATTTCCAGCGGAACCATTGGACAGCCGGGATATGCAGGCGCTGATTTCTTCCTCGGGCCGCACTTTGGCGGATTCCGTGACCTTATGGACAGCCCGTTGTTGCTGGATATGGCGATACATACCTTTGATCAGGCGCGTTACATTCTTGGAGCCAATCCCTTGTCGGTGTACTGCCACGAATTCAATCCTCCAGGGTCTTGGTATAAGGGCAATGCGATGGCCATATGCATTTTCGAGATGTCCGACGGGTCTGTATTCGACTACCGTGGATCCTGGTGTACCGAGGGTGTGCCAACATCCTGGGAAGCAAATTGGCGTGTGACGGGTGAAAAAGGCACCGCCATCTGGGATGGTCATGACAACATCTATGCTGAAGTGGTCAACACGCTCACGCTAGAGGAAGATGGCAAGCCATCCTTTCTCCAGCGCAGTGAACGCATTGAAGCCGAGCTGCCGGTAATGGACAAAACCGGGCACCACGGCTGTCTTGAAGAAATGTTTGCTGCACTTGAAGAAGGACGATTGCCCGAAACGGATTGCAGTGACAACCAGTACAGCATGGCTATGGTTCTCGCTTCCCTTGAAAGCGCACGTATTGGACAAAAGGTGCTCATTGCCGATTTGTTGAAAAATGGATAAGCGCGCCGTTTGATCAACTGTTTAATGTCGTAGCCAGAAGGAACAACATATAATCAAAGCCCACACCGCCGCGTTCTCTGGCAGTCTGGGCTTTTTATTTTTTTGGCACTTTCTGCTACAAAACCCCTTTTTTCATCGCCTTGTACACCAGCTGCGCAAACAAACTGTTGGACCAAGCGAACCATGGTCGGGTATACGTCTCCGGCTTGTCGGCATGAAAACCTTCATGCATATAACCCGTCCCCGCGTCTGTACTTTCCAGCACATCAATCATGGCCAGCATCTCCGCGTCATTGTCTGCCGTTAACCCTTGCATGGATAACGCCATGTGCCAGATGTATCCTGGAGGCGTGTGCGGACTGCCGATGCCTTTGGCTGCTTTTCCTTCATAATAATACGGATTTTCTTTACTCAAAATAAATTGCCGTGTGTTCTGATACACCACATCCTCCACGGAAGCATACCCGATATAGGGGATCGACATCAAGCCTGGCGTGCCTGCATCATCCATCAGACAGACGTTGCCATAACCGTCCGTTTCATACGCATAAATTGTTCCATACACCGGATGACGATGGGTGCCGTACAGGGCAATGCCGTGCCGGATCTCTTCCTCCAGATGTGCCATACGGCTCACTAGCTGTTCATCACGGAACACCCATTTTGCAATTCCCCCCATCTGGCTTAGTGTAACTGCGGCGAACATATTCGACGGAATGTTATAGTGAAAGTCACAGGCATCGTCGCTTGGACGAAAGCCCGACCAGATCATGCCCGTATAGTTTACAGGCATACCCAGCCCTTCGTTGCGGAGTGTATCGTGAGCCGGACAGTTGCGCCGCATGAAACGATACGTAGATTGCTCTCCATGCCGCTGCTCCGTTTCCCAAAGGCACACGATCTGCTCCATGACCCTTTTAAAACGTTCATCAAAGATGTCGGTAAGCTCGGTCTCACGCCAGTATGTATATGCCAGCTTCATCGAGAAACACAGGGAGTCCAGCTCAAACTTCCGCTCCCATACCCAAGGCGACATATCTGTCTCATCATTGGCATCCCAATGCCAGCCGTTAGCCGTTTCGTTAAATGCGTTCGCATAGATGTCTACATCGGCATAGAACGTATGTCGCTTGATCAACCCCCCGATAATACGTTGCAGCTGCACATCATGCTTCGCCAGCGGAACATAGTGGATCACTTGCTCTACCGAATCACGGAGCCACATCGCCGGAATATCCCCCGTAATAACAAAGGTTGTACCATCCTCTAATAACTTGGTGGTCGTTTCAAGTGTGTTCGGGAAACAATTACGAAACTGCGCCAGTAACTTGGGTCTGTGCTGTAATTGCTCATCTGCTTCAGCTAATACATCCAGGACAGCTTGAGGCAATTCAAGATCAGGCATCGGGATTTTCGGTAATCTGAACTGTTCCATGGAAGAACACTCTCCTTTTGATCACTATATATATAAGTTAAGTTAGAGAGTTTACATCTGCACTCCGATGACAGAATAACCTTTCACTCGCTGTTATCCCCAGATTTTTTTGATTCCCTTTTAAAAGGGAAAATCCGGTGATAAAGGCGCAGCCTATGCTTCCGATGTAGCTTTCTTTCAGAAAGCTTTTAGCTCCGCTTCTCCAGGTTTTTTCTGTCCTCTCCGTTCCTATGTAAACTATTCATCTTATATAGAACTCTCAATAGCATATTGTTATTTTTGTTATTATGAATTACAATAACGTTATCACCCTGTAAGTGTACCTGTTCCACGAGAGCACGTCAATTCACTAATCAACCAAAAACATAAGTCATTCGACTATGTATAAATTACATTACGAATCATCTATCTGTTCATCAAAGGAGTAACGACATGTCTCGAAAAGTATCCATCCAAACGCTGGCTGACCAGCTTGGTTTGTCCAAATACGCCGTATCCCGTGCGCTCAGCGGTAAAACCGGTGTCAGCGAATCCACACGTACACGCGTATTGGAACTTGCCCGCGCGCTGGGTTATCGTCAGAATACACCCGGCTCGGCAAGTCATGTTACCCATACAAATCAGGCAGATGCAGCCGAGCCTCCCTTTGCCCTGATCTGTATGAATCAGCTCAATCGAGGTGAGCCTCACTATTGGCAGCGTGTCCTGTCAGGCATCATCACAGGTTGTAACGAACAAGGCTGGCATCATGTTATTGTGTCGCCTTCACTAGACATATCCGGCAAGGAGATTCCCTCTGAAAAAGCAATCGCCCCTCATGTAGACTGGTCACGCTGTGCCGGGATCATCGTAATGGGTTCCTTCCCCCACACGGTACTGCAACGACTCGTACAGACTGAACGCCCGATGATTTTGGTCGATCATCAGGAGCCCTTACTGAACTGTGATACGATCAGCCATGATAATCTGGAAGCAGGAATAACCGCAGCCAGATATCTCATATCGAAACAGTGCAAACGCATTGGTTTGATTACCGATGATGGACGTGCGGCCAGTTTTGCGCAGCGCAAGATCGGGATCGAGCTGGCTTTGAATCATTTTCATATGGAAGCAAGCGAAGACGTTCGTTTTCAAACTTGGAATGTGGACTATGAGAACGGGGACTGGGTGAACAAGCTCGCTGCTATTATGAAAGACCTGCCAGCAGGAGAACGCCCTGATGCGTGGATTGGAGCGAACGACGATATTGCCTTACATTGGATGCAGAAGCTGCAACAGATTGGATTCTCCGTACCCCAGGATGGTCTGGTGATCGGAATCGACAATGTGTACACTGCGGCTACCTCTTCACCCCCACTGACAACCGTACATCTATGCAAAGAGGAGCTGGGACAACGTGCTGTTGAGGCTTTGCAGCGCCGAATCGAACGCCCGGGTACACCAAAGGAAACTGTCATGTTATCCACCACCCTGATTCCAAGGGAGTCGGCTTAAACCAGAATATCTAGAAACAAGTCAGGAATAATTTCAACCAAAAAAGAGGACCAAATCTTAGGTCCTCTAAAGAGCTACTAACAATAGAATTAACTCTTAACTTTGGGATACCAGCTTTTCTACTAAGATCCCACAATTTCTCCAATACAGTTCACTGTAAATATTTTCATTATGCTTTCCATCAATAATTTTATAAATTTCACTTATATATTGAGAAGTTTCACTAGATAAAGGATTCATGCCTACTAATTTATTTATTTGTATGATTGTATCATGAAAATAATGATAAGTTTCGCTTGGTTCACTAGCCCTATTTGGTGTTAGGATTAGATAATGCATTTCCCTAATGGTTTCTTCTACTTCTTTTAATGAAGTTAAGTACTTTGGTTTAACCTCATAGAGATCAGAAAACCTCCCTTTAGACAAAGAATCAAAAATAACATAATGACAAGAAAGAAGTTTTATAAAGAGATTAATACGCCGTCGACAGTATGTTAGTGCTTTTAAGACCTCTGGTTTTAAGTTATCAAGTTGATTTATTTCGTCCAATATACTAACCACATTGTTCTCAAACCAATCTAGATCAGTTACTGATTCACTATCGTCTTCTTTTCTACTTAAACCGGAGTACTTCTCCAACGTATCGTTTAATTTTTTCAAATTAGTTACGCCTTCCGCTAATTCAGAGAAGAAATTTAAATATCTTTTTTTATGAATAATCTCAGAAGTAGTAATGATTAGCTCGATATCTCCGAAGAAAGATCGGATCAAAGATTGTTCGAGATTATTAAGAATACTATCTAATCGTATCTTCTCATTATTATCTTCAAATATGAAAGGCTTTGAAGCGACTTCCTTAGATAAACTATCGAGAAAAGAAGGGGCTATAGTTAATAAATTTACAGTAATCGTTTTATAATCAAATAATTCAAGAATCTCTTTTGCTTGCACTTTCCCCTGTTTAAGTAAAGATATCATTACATCAAAAACTGTTTCCAGACGCTTTTTAACAAGATTCATTTCCTCTATTCCTATTTTATTCTTTATTGCTTCTATAAAAGGCAATATTTCATCAATAATAGTGATATCAGTAAGTAATGCACTTTGATTATCTATTAGTCTTAACCTATGTTCGGTCTTAGTTATGATTTCTTGTAAATACTCTTCTTCATCTGTTCTTTGAAATAGAATCACATGATACAATTTAATTTTCATCTCTTGAAGAATAACATCACTTTCTCTAAAGAGATTTTTAGATACATCCTGTAGCATGTGTTCTTTGATTACTCTAGATTCAGATTTCGAAAGATAATTATTCATATTTCCAGATCTAATTATTAGTTCATATTCTTCTTCAAATAAGTATTTAATCATTGCTATGTTGAAAACAATACGATGAAGCTCTGCCTTTTTTGCATTTTCAGCAAAAAAGGGAGTCCTCTCATTTTGATGAAGTTTGTCCAAAAACATGAGAGCTTCTTTTGATTCTCTTAAGATACGTTTTAATCTTCGTGGATTATTTATTTTTTCTTGAAACAGTTGAAGTTCATTCTCATATTTTTTTAATTGAATTTCAAAATCTTGAAGATTATTATCTTCCTTACCCTTCCGTTGTAACCTCTCTTGATGCCCCTTGTGAGTTTTATCAAGGATAGAAAGAATTCCTTTTTCTGCTTCGTCCATATGTGTTATAGCTTTATCCTTTAATATATCCATTACATCTGAGATAAAACTTAGAGAACCGTTCTCTATCGACAACAGTTTTTTTTGATTTAAATAGTAAGTCAAAATCTCTCGATAGCTTACTTTTTCTAGATCAAATCGCTTCCCTATGAACTTATCCAAATATTCGTGCGTAATCTTCTCACCAATTACTAAATTATAATTCATTAGAAATAAAACCCCACAATATTTGAAATCGACCAGCTCTTTTATGAAAATTAATGTTTCAAACATCGTGTTTTTTTCCACTCGGTCAAAGTCATCAACTACAATATATAGCCTACGCATCTGTCCTTTTGATGAATATGCCAACATTTGATGTATGTCCTCTTCAAGACGCCTTTTCGTTTCTCTAAACTCCTCATTTTTCTCATTCTCGAATACACCTAAAATTTCTACGAAAATATCAATTTTATTATTCTCTACTAACTTTCCAAATTGCTCGATATATTTTTTGATAGCGCTGCCCTTACCTGTATATATTCCACTATCCTTTAAAATCACCTCAAGTTCGGAAAAGAAAAAATTGATAAGTTTTTCTCTGGTATCAGTAATTGTTGGTTTAAGGAATACAACTTTATTTTTATCCTTTTTCAGATCAGAGGTTAAAACCTGAATTAAGCTACTTTTCCCTTCACCAAAAGCTGCATTAATTGCTAATGCAAAAGGCTCTTGATATTCCTGGGATGTCATGTAGCTTTTTATTCTTTCTAGCTCTCTCTTTCGAGTAGGGAATAATTGGTCTGCGTTTTCAACTTCTTGGTCAGCCTCTTCTCCAGCTTCATTTAGAGAATGAGGCATTGTTGATGTAACGTTTAATGAATTATATATACTAAAAAGAATAAACAAAATACTGATTAAGTTAATACAATCGACAATTTCCCAATTTGATGAAACTATAGTAAAAGGAACCGAGACAAGTCCGGAAAAATATAAAGCCTGAATTAATCTCCATTCAAGCTTCCTCTTCGTTTTCCAGTACAATACTCTCTCTTTTACATATGATATAACTATAAAATAAGTGATCAAAATAATTAGAGGAGAACCACTCAATAATACTTCAACCCACTTTATATTCGGAGAAATAACCAATAGTATCCATCCAATTCCACAAACAAACAATATGTGGTATACAAAATGGGAAGTTACCCGCCACTTAAAATCTCTATATTTATAGATAGATATCATTATGTAATAAACGGCTAAAATAACTAAGACAATTAAAAAAAAAGCTTTATGCATAACGTATGCTGCCACAATACGCATAAAAAAGGCCTGCGTTTCTATTCCTAAATCCCTAAAAAAAATTGTTAGTAAATCTGTCATCCTTTCATCCAAAAAAAAACCTCCACTGTAATCAGTTTCATTAACCTTAATGCATCGTACGTAACAGAATATCGTTAAATAGAACAAGATTCTCTATATTACCTGAATCATACCATACAAAGGATTTTGATCAATAGAATTACTGGAATTAGACCTCGATCATGCTACTAGCAATATTTAATTGAAAGACAGCAATAGAGAGCCAGATTTATTTAAAAAGACCCCATTAGATGAAATGGGATCTCTCGTCTCGTCTGCTTAAATTAGAACCTAACGAATTAGCACTAAATTTGATTTTCTTAATACTTTAATTGATAGCCTACTGTTATCGATCCCATGGCATACTTGGATCACTCGCAAGGTTTACTTTCCAATCCACATCCCGGAAATCACGATGCACAACCGTTCGTTTTAACGTCAACTTCGTCCCCTGATCCGTTGAGAATCCATGAACAATCAGCTTCATATCATTGACAACGTACTCTTCATTCAGATTGGCTGGTTCTCGAATACCCATCACTTCAACGGGATACTCTTTCCCTGTAGGGTCCGTTGCGATCCACTGATCACCATAAAACTCATTTCGGAACAAAGCACTTCCTTCCAGAACAAGAGAAACTTTATCCCCTGATCCACCTTTTGTCTTGTCATTCGATGACTGCCCATGCTGATAATTGAAACTGCGTATATCCATCTGATCTCCAAGAGAATTAAATGAGGCAAACGTATAGAACTTAGATTCCTTACTAGCCTTATCCAGATCAACCTCCATCGTCTGTTCCTCTTTCACAGGAATCGTGTAACCGTCCAGGACAAAGCGAATATTGTCCGCATTCAGTGTTACCAAAGACGGGTCCCATGTCTCCGATAGCTTAAGTGAACCTCCCGCACTCACTTGACTCAAATCCCGATAACGGAATTTTGCCTGACGTGCATTAGGTCTGCCCCCGTTGAAAATGCGATATTCTCCCGTGTCCATCATTGAAATATGATACAGAATATCCATATCCTTTGCCCAATCTTCTGCTGCTCTAGCGCGAAGGCCTTCGTTCAGATTCACTTCCAGATCAAGCCGAGTTCCGTTTGGCGTCTGCACCAGTTCCGTCATAGCCAGTTCCAGCCCTTCCGGTGTTGTGTATGATGCATTCATCAGAGTTTCTTTGGACATCGCTTTGGCTTGGGTCATATCCAGTTTGAACTGGAAGTTCCAGTCTACAGTGACCTTTTTGTCCGTATCGGTTTTGGTATTCACATCAGAGTCGTCCCCTATATTTAAATGTCCAAATTCTCCACGAACAGCGACTTCATCCGGGATGTCTCGATGCAGCTGAAATACCAGTTTATTCAGAGAGCCGCTACCTTGCCTTGTATCACGAGCAAGTTCAGCAACGTCTTTACCGTTTGTATCCGTAATGTGGATATCCTCTGCTTTGGAGTCCAACAGATACATTTCTGTCCCGTCAGGTGCCGTCTGCTGCAGCATAAGTATAAGTTGGGAACCATCTACAAGCACATCTTCAATCTTGAGTCTATAACCCTGATCATCGATATTAATGTTTGGGTTCACCACAAGCCCCAGCGGTTGAAGCCTTTTATAGTCGTCCGCCAAATTGGCATACCTCAGAACTTCCGGGACAGGAATATTAGGCAAAGGGGGAATATTAACTGCGTTTACAGGTGTTTGAACAGGCTTTTCCGTTGTGCGATCCCAAGCAGCCCAAGTCCCTCCTGCAATAAGTATCGCAGCCGCTGCGGCGATCCCCGTTCGATAAACCCATTTGCTCTTATGCGACTTCTTTGCTTCCCAAGGCACCTGCACATGAGGGTCTTCCATAGATATATGATCCAGCTTCTGCATCACTTGTAATGTAAAATCTGCATCCGGCCCCTCGCGAAACAGTTCCTCCTCCCACTTGCGATCCTGCTTCTTCTCCTGCTCATTTGAAATGGGCTTCATAAGACGATAAACCTCCTTTACGTTCCATCTGCTTTCTCAGCATTTTCTTCCCTCGATAAAGTGCATTACGTACTTGTGCGTCACTCATATCTGTAATGGTGGCGATCTCTTCATAACTTAGCTCATTCGTATATTTCAAAAGCAATACCAGACGGTATGTTTCCGGCAGCTGTTCAAGCTGACGATGGATTTCCCGCTGCATCTCCTTATGCAGCAGTCGTTTCTCAGGTGTTTCCTCACTGACAGAATCGATCTTCTGATCGGCGGTTATCACCGGTTTCCTTTTTCGCATATGATCCCTCATGATGTTCACCGCAATGCTATACACCCAAGCCGAGAAACTACTGCCCGCTCTCCTGGTCGGCAAATATCGGTAGATTCGAATAAATGTATCCTGCGCAAGATCCTGTGCATCCGGGTGACTCGCGCCCATTCCGCGCATGATGCCGTAGACTTTATTTTTATATCGATCCACGAGCACACTAAACAACTGTTTATCCCCATCTATAATGCGCTGAGTCAGTTCCTCCTCTGGTATCAGATGTGTCATGTAATCCCCCTTCTCTACAGCGTCCATGCATGGTTCTGTACTATATAGACGGAAGCCACTCTCGAAACCTCTCACGTTATGATCAAAAAAGAATCCACCCTCTCCGGCCATCGCCGAACGGGTGAACTCACACAACGGAACTCTATCTTGCATTACGCCGATTTTTTCTAATCTCTACCGTTCTTCTCTGCTACAAAATCCGCGAGCTGGGCATAGATTGCCACAATCTCCTCTATCGACATGCGCACAAGTCCGCTGGAAGAAGGTGCAACGAACTCCTGAATTTCTTTCACGACCGGGTCATCCTGGAATCCCCACTCTACTTTGGATCGTTTGCTGTACTGGGTATATACACCCTTGCCGACAAAACAAGCAATATCCGGCCTGAATGTCTCCAGCTTTTTCCGCAAAATCTCGCGCCCCTCCGCATACTCTTCCTTCGTAATATCCTCCATGCCTTTGGTTGGACGGGCTACAATATTGGTAAAACCATAGCCCAGCTTCAGCAGCTCTCCATCCTCTGTTGCATCATACAGCCGCGGGGTCAACCCGGAACGCTCCAAAATGCGCCAGAAACGGTTGCCTTTATACGCATAATGATGGCCAGTTTCTCCTGAGGTAATGCTGGGATTGAAGCCAATAAACAAAATCGATAAGCCAGTATCCAGATGATCCGGGATCATAGGGTAACACCTCCTGAACTTTTTTGACCAAATGCCCTTGTTGCTGTGTATAAAATGATATAATGATCGAAGTGTTTTCCGTAAAGATTTGAAATTTTCATGAAAAAGGAAGTTAAACCAATGATTGCAGACATCATGATAGAAGTCGTCCTGCCCGTCTTTCTCCTGATTGCTGTCGGGTCCTGGATGCAAAAGGTGTTCAAGCTGGACTTGTACACCCTCGCCAAAATCAATTTCTATTGTATTACCCCAGCTGCCGTCTTTATGAGCATGTATCACTCGAATATGTCCGGTGAGCTGCTTGGTACGGTCACGCTTTTCTACGCCATCTATGTATTCATTCTCTATATCATTGGCTCTGTGGTCGCCCGTACATTCCGCATGAATAAAGGCATGAAAGCTGCCTTCAACAATAGTATCATGCTGGATAACGCAGGTAACTACGGTCTGCCGATTAACGCACTGGTATTCAGGGGTGACCCGCTCGCCTCATCCATCCAGGCACTGGTCATGTCCTTGCAGGCTCTGCTCACCTTCACCTATGGTGTTCTGTCCATCCAAGGTGCGAAGCTCAAGGGGAACTATCGTGCAGTCATTATCGGTTTTCTGAAAATGCCTGTACCGTATGCGCTGCTGCTGGGCATTCTGTTTCAGGCTTGGAAACTGCCTTTGCCCACGTTTTTGTCCATGCCACTCACCTATGCGCAACAAAGTATGGTTGCCGTCGCACTGCTGACACTCGGGGCACAAATCGTGAAATATCCAATTCGTCTATATCGTCTTGATGTGTATATTAGCACATTTTTGCGCCTGCTGATTGGCCCGGCGATTGGAATTAGTATCGTGCTGCTGCTCGGACTTGAAGGCATAGCTGCTCAGGCTCTCATTATCGCATCCGGCATGCCTACTGGGGTCAACTCTTCCATCCTCGCCGAGGAATATGACAACGAGCCTGATTTTGCTGCTCAGACAGTGCTGATCTCCACGCTACTTAACATTATTACCATTACCGCACTGATTTCGTATGCAAAAACGTTCTGAATAATTAACGTAAGCTCACATTCCTAATTAGGGATTGTGGGCTTTTCTCATTTAGCTTCATTCGTCCCTTTTACAGCTATTAAGTCTTAAGGCAATCTCTTTTCTAATCCGACCTTAGAACTATTTCGCGCGTCAAAAGGTTATTATCCGTTGCGAAACTACGTTTCGTCCCTTAAAATTATTGGGTAATCATTCATGGAAATTTATTAAACTCATTTTATCTACATATGTTCATTATCTTTTCCACGAGGTGAATGTTGTGACAAGAATTGTAGTACCACCTGAAAAGCTTCAGGAAGTTTCAAACCAGTTTGCTCAGGCTGCGGAACAAAGCCGAAACATGATCAGTAACCTGAGCAGACATATTAGTTCATTACAAAGTCAGTGGTCTGGAATCACGCAAGAACATTTCTTTCAGAACTTTCAAGTGGCACACCGGCAAATGACGAACTTCTCCACCACTGTATTTTCGATTGGCACAGAATTGAATACGATTGCCACTCGTTTCGCCCAAGCAGATCAGTCACAAGAACAAGGGGTTAATACGAATGGAGGTCAATCCAGTTCTGGCAAAAATGTTAAGACAACGCTATCAGATCTGTACGATCAAGGAAGCAAGTCTTGGGATAAGTTTAGCGGGATTCATGGTAATGTAGGAATGTTCGGAACGGGTATATATTCGGCTTTGGCTACGTCTATGGTGCTTTCCAAAACGGTTCATTTCAAGGTAGATCCCCGTAACTCTTCTCGCACCAAAATTCATAATGCTCCATGGGTGAAAGGTAAAGGGGATTCCTTCTTAAGTAACATGGCGCGTAAACTCGATAAGCAATTCCGCAACCCTGGTCTGGTTATGAAAGGGCTGAAGGGTTTTGATAAACTTGCTGGAAAATTAAGAATTGGCGATATCGGACTTGGATTCAACAAAGCTAACAGCTTTGCTCAATGGACCCGTAATGTGATTGCGGGCGTAAATAAAGGCCAATATGGCATGAAAACTTCCCAGATCCCTAAGATGATCAGCAAAAAGCTATTCCCAATTAATGTCGGGCTGAATGTGTGGGATGAAGGGGTCAAAACGGTTTCCAAGTATAAGGAAGGTACCTTAACCAAAACGGATCTTGCCGTCTCTGCATCCAATATTGTGATTAAGTCTGCTTCTGCAGGAGCCGGAGCAATCGTTGGTGGAACCTTATTATCCTTTGCAGGACCTGCCGGAACAGCAGTCGGGGCATACGTAGGTGGAGCCATTGGCAGTTACGCAGGTAAACATATCGCCTCAGCGGCTGAAAAAGGAATTAGGTGGGTAAGTAAACTCTTTAAATAATATCTAGGGGGTATCCATGCAGTACGTTACATACCAACGCAAGTTTGCTATACGTCAGGCATTCATTTCTGCTCTATTTATCATTGCTGGATTTGTCTTGATTGGTGACGTGATCTTTGGTGAGAATAGTCCTCTCTACATTTTTTATTTTTGCAGTGCTGCCTTCTTAAGCTTTTGGTTTGTTGGACGTCTGTTTGTATGGAACATCAGGAGGGTCTTTGGCTCCAATGTATTGTTTGGCTTCGATGAATCTGGCTTGATGACCAAATCTGGTGAGCATCTGCCTTGGAAGGAGATTCAAACCATTCAATTGGCTGCACCGGGAATAAACAAATGGATTCAACCCACCCCATCCTACTATGACTTGAAAATGGTTGATGGACGGAGCTATAAAATCTTTACGTACAGTCTACTGAAACATCAGGAGAACAACATTCTTAAAAAGCTCCGCAAAACCTGGAATGAAAATAAGTCACCGTCCAAAAAACAAATGAAGTAACGGACGCTTGTTTGATTTGTTCTGTTGTACTACCCAATCATCTAAACAAAAGAGGGGGATTACACTCATGACTAAACCTCTACATACTTCATTAGAGATCTTCACGAGTGATTGGGGGCTTCCCGCGGAATCGCGTGAGTTACTATCACGATGGCATGAGTCCTTTGAAACGTCTGAACGCCAAGTAGACAACCTAAGTATCATTCGTTATACCAGCGACCAAGCAGAGATACCTTTACCAGATCAAGCACTGCTCATGCTTCATACCAATCAAGGCTTCTGGAGCATGGCCAATGATAACTCTGACAGCAAAAATGATGCCAGCATCGAGATTACTCAGCATTCCGAAACATCTCTTCGTCAACAATTGCGAGCCTGGATAGATCGCTTCGCGACTCCTGTCTCCCATTCTTAGACATATATCCAAGACAAAGAAGTCCAAATGCAACGACTTACCGCTGCGCTTGGACTTCTTCTATTTTACAACTATTAGAGTGCTTGTCTGATGTTATCCTAATAGTCTGATAAACCTTCTTGTTAGAAGGCCTACGATCAACTATGATTCAACCGTGGTTCGATCCGGGAACTTGCCGCCTTCTCTGAACAAACATCGCACCAGCCACTGAGCTGTCCGATTGAAAAAAAAGCTGGGACTGACTCCGTCCACTTGGACAGGCTCCAGTTCCTTCACACTTTCCTTGACTTTGTTCATCTCAATGAGTCCCATCTTCCGCTCATCTGGTCCGAATCGATAAATAACCTTTTCATCGTCCTCCGTCTGTTTCACCAGCAAAATCAATGACGCCATACAGGTTACCCCCTCGTTACGTAGTGAGATTCCAATGCTATTCACTCCTTCTATAATTATTACCTAGAATAGAATGATTTCATATAGGGCTTTGGTTCGTTAGACTGATCCAATAATCCCATACTTCCCTATAAAAAAGAGGCCCTTTAGGCCCCAATCTTCATCTTGTAACATCGGTGACTTGTTTTTATTACATGAAATCACACCATAACATTATTGCTTATTTTGTCTAAATTATGTTGTTATATGAAGTTATTTGTATTTTTTTATCACATTATGTTCCGGATTAACAAGCCATGTATACCGTTCCTTATGCGTATACACTTCCCGGGCATTCACAATGGAAGGAATCACATCTTCCCCCTTATAAAATACTCTTCCAGCCACCTTCTGAATCGGTACATGATAAGAAATGCGCAAAGCTCTCATCAGCACTGGCTCCAGTAACATTGCATAATAACTGATCTGGTTCATCTCCGCATAATGTACAATTGCAGACAATAAATCTGTAACATATCGCCCACGGAAGGTAGACAAAATAGCCAGTTTATCGATCTCTGCCATGTGTCCCAGTTCTCTCTGAATGAGGGGATGCTCCAGAAATGGGCCGATTTTATTAATAAGACTTTCTTCGGCGTAAGGTTTGATCTCAATCGAACCAACATACTGCCCCTCCTCCGTAACCACCACATACCGTTCTAGAAATGCCTCTGAGAACTCAAACTCAAATCCCTTCTCGTTCCAGACAGTTGTCCATATTCCATTGAACATAGCCAACTCCAATTCATTTTCTACTCGTTTAAACATTTTCTTCGCTTCCTTTCTGAGTCTTTTTATTGGAAAACTCACCATTACTATCGGTGCACAGAAAGTTGCTATTTACAAAAAAAAGGAATGTAACAGGGATGAAAAATCATCCCATTACATTCCTTTTCGCGTTTGATTCATTGATCTTACTAAGATTTACTTCCAGACCTCCTGCACAGCGGATTGGAAAATCCGGTTTAACACATCAATTTCCACAGTCGCTTGTCCTTCAATCCCGGCAGCACTCTGCTCCACATGTGCAATCTGAGCAGTAATGTACTTTTGAATAGCTGGGAGCTGCGGCTCCATATCCATCTCCTCTCCAGCTTTTTTCCGGCGCAGCAGATCATGAATCTCGGTATAAAGCGGTGTACCCGCTGGAATCAATGTCTCTACGAGTTCATCAAATGCCATCGGCGGCATGGTCTCATAACGTTCAATCCAGCCACAGGCCAGAAGCGGGCGCAGCACATAAAAGTATTTTTTGATCTTCACCTGCTCGCCCTGCAAGTAATCACGAAAATTACCTTTGGCCATGTTCAGGTAGTGATACATACATGATTTCGGTGAAAATGTCAGCGGTGACAACGCACGAATCTGCTCGGCGACGCTATACTGCTCATCATACTGAATCGGAGACTGCAACCACTCCAGCAGCGGCGGGTTAGATTTGCGGAACAGCTTTAATGCTTTGCGTATATCCCATCCGTTAATATCCAGCTGGTCGCTGATTGGACGTTCAATAACATCCCGCTGCTCCTCAATCGACAGATACCACTCAAGCGGTCTCACATAAATAAAACGTACATCGTAGTCACTGTCCTGCGAAGGAAATCCCCACGCCCGGCTGCCTGACTCACAGGCATAGATAATGCGAACTTGCTCCTCCTGCTCAATCTGCGCGAGCTGCTTGGCGATAATATCTCTCATCGTCTGATCTACATTACTCATCCTTGTTCTCCTCCTACTCTGCCTTCATCTAAAGTTGAATTTTCCGTACACGTTCGGCAATCGTCTCATACCCTGTTGCTGTCTCAGCAATATATGTCAGTACGGCTTCACTCCAGCCATAGATATAAAAGGTTTGACCATCCCGCGGCGGAACCATCACTTGCCGGTAAGGGGTGATATCTACAATGAACGCCTGTAGCCGCGGATTCATTGCCCGTCGATACCGTTCAAGCTCGGCATAAAATGGACTGCCTTCATTCTGCTGTTCATCGGTAATCATAATGATACGATCCACCCTCTCCTCAGACTCCCGCAACTCCCGGACAGGTCTTCCTGTATCCGTTCCGCCTTGTGCACGAATCCGATCTGCCTGAGTAAGTATACCCTCATCCAGCTTGGGATGAGCATCCTCAACCTGTTGATCGAATAACCAGAACAGTGAATTGCCCTCGGTTTGTTTGTACAGCGCCAGTGCAAGCACAGAACCGATACGTAAGTAGTCTCCCTGCATGGAGCCTGAGCGATCGAGAAAAATAGCCGTTCTCCCCGTCAGCCTTGGCAGATTGTGAACGGACAGCTCTACGGCCTGCTGCAATGCTTCCCTCAGTTCTCCTCGCTGTACCGTCTCATATGCTTTGACGAAGCGAAAAGGCAATATCCGCGATTGACGCAATGCCTCGGCATCGGTCAGACGGCGTGTGACGTATGCGATATTTTTCTTTTTTGCAAAAACTCCGGCACGATCCATCGCATTCAAATGGCGCAGTAGCGCAAACATGGGCATCTGGAGCATCAAAGCTTCCCAAATCTGAGGCGTTAGCTGAAGGATCGAGGTCACGACCGAATACGGCAGTTTCCCTTTCTCAATCTGGTGGAGCTGACTGGCGGGGTTACGTGTCGTTTTCAGTTTCTCCAGTGCCTGTAGTTGTGGGAGGTCTACCAGACTGGTCTCATGCCCCCGCAAATAACGGAATAAGGCTTGTTGCTTCTCATCCTTCGGCTTGGGATGTGCAGTGGCAACCATATCTCCCAGACTGTACCCACGCCCACGTCCATTGTATTTGATTGCCCAGTATTCACTGATCCCGTTCAGAAACTGATTGACTTGACGCTTCACTGCACGTCCTCCCTGTCCCCGCCCGCTTCCTCTCAGAATCGTCAGAAAATCGGCCAGATCGGCTGGTGTCTTCACCACATGAGAGAAAACCTGTGTGAACTGCTTTGGATTAATTTTGGACAATATCGCGAGTCCGTATAAAGGCTGTAACCGCATGAACCCTTCATTTCGAGCATATACCAGAGCCTTTGCCATGAAACCTGCGTCCAGTTCAGCCATCTCCTGATGGCTGCTCGCCGCTTCTTGCATCAGCTGTTGTTCATCTGCATAAAACGTATTGTTCATCGTATTGGTCGTCAGCATCTGAATATATTGTTCCTCGACCAGTCGCTCATAAGCTGCATAGCCATCATGATTATGTACTATAGATTGAGGTGTATTAAATAATGATTTGGCTTTACTCATCACACATAACCTCCCTACGAGTAAAATGCTGTGATTTATCTATGTGAAACATTAGGATTATCTTCATCAACGCTTTGGGTAAAAGCGTCTGATCTAACGTTATCGGTTAATATTCTTCGTTGCTCTAGAAGGTTTCCGAGGAAAAAGGGGGAAGGTTTTACCTGCTCTACCGCTGAGCTACACCGCCATAACCGGCGGCGATTGGATTCGAACCAACGACCTGGTCGATTAACAGTCGAAGTAACCCTCCCAGGCGCCTCGGAAACAGATCAGCCGAGCTTCTGTAGCGCCCCGCTTCACATCCTTATTATGCAATGAAACCTTCAACCACGAACATGGTGAAAGTATGGCGACTTGGCGTGAATTAGAGTGAGTTGCAGTAACTTGGAGTGAATTGAATTGCAGTAACTTGGTCTGAATCGACGTGACTTTGAACGAATTCGAGCAACTTTGCCATGAAAGAAGGCGTTTATCTTGATACAATGAAAAATACATAGTCCAATCGGGAGTGAGACAGATGGCTAAAGAAAGCTTTGACAAAGAAATTCAGTTCCTGCGTATGCTGTCTCTGACCAGCGGCGCATATAACCGTCAGCAGTATGCCAAACGGCTTGGCATCTCTGTACATACTTTTGATAAAACACAGCGCAAGCTGCGAGATATTCTTCAGAGCCTGATCGACCAGCGCACAGACAGTGAAGTAGGTCCAGAGATCAACGAACTTGTTCGTTTCCAGTACGGCGAGTCGGCCGAGCCGCTACTGCTCTTCCTTTTTCGCGCCAAATCCATGAAAGAAACGGAAGTGGAGCGCTTGTCCGTCATTTTACATACCCTACAAGACTCCGCGCTGACCGCGATGGAATTGCTGGATGCCTGTTGCGCTGACCTTCCGGAAGAACTGGCACTACCGGATGAGAAAACCATCCGTTCAGATCTGAAGTATCTGGGGGAAGTCGGTGTCATTCGCAAAGAACCAGGCGGACGCCCCTATCGGTATGCCTTACGACAGGATGTGCTGACGCAGCTTACACCAGAAGAGCAACTGGAGTTATACGACTTCGTTGACATTATGGCGAACACACAGGTTCCATCGGTGCAAGGATATCTATTGCGGGATAGTTTGAAAAAAGTGATTACTACAAGTTATCCGCAAGAAGAAGCGACGGAGCCATATATTTATAAGTATCATTATTATTCACGCATTCTGGACGAAGCGCATCTGTATACCTTACTTGGGGCAATTCGGCAGCGCAGACGTGTGCAGTTTCAGTACTTTTCGCCAAAGAGACCTTCCAGCTATAGCTCGCAAAATACAAACCCAAAGTTTGAACGGGAAGCTGGCGGAAGCTCCAATCGCATCATTCCGATTGAAGTGGTATATGATCACCAGTATGGCCGTTGGTATGTCATCGGGTATCAGAGCCGGCGAAGATTCGTGAAGTTTCGGATGGAGGGCATCACTCAGCTGGAGGAACTTCATCCCATTGAAGAAGAGCATATGATTGCTCTGAAAAGAGAGTGGGCCGAGATTAGCCAGTACAGTTGGCTTGTTGATACAGGCCGCACCGTGACGGTGCAAGCACGCTTTTTCCATCCGAGCGACGGTATGCGCAACTTTATTCTGGATCGCGTCCGCCTGCAAGGACAATGGGGTACGATTACGCCGGAGACGGATCATAGCTTTTTATATGAAATTCGGGTAAACGGTACAACAGAGATTAAACCTTGGCTGCGTAGTTTTGGCTCAAGCTGTGAGATTCTGGCTCCGAATAAGCTGCGCGAGGAAATGATCGAGGAATGGAAGGAGATTGCGGCGTATTATGAACCTGTTCGAGAAAATGTTCAATTACCAGATCATGACGAGACTGAATGAAACCGGACTGTTCACCTGGACTTCACAGGAACGGGCCTGGCTGCGCATGATGATGAAATATCCGGCTGCACAAGAAGCGCTGAGTTCGACCACTTTAGCCAAACTGAACAGCATGCTCCACGATGAGCAGCACCTGAATCTGCAGGACTACCTGACCGAAAAAGCTAAAAGCGAAGAAAGCAGTGTCTCTCATCCCTTACTGAGGCCTTTACGACATATGATTTTGAACGGTGAGGGGTTTCAACTGACAGGTCGTATCCGCAGCGGGCGTACAAGTCAGGAGCAGTTGGGCTTCCCGTACAAGCTGGAATATTCCATGGTCAAAAAGGAATGGTATGTGCTATGGTATGCCCCAAACTATGCCAGATTAATGTGCACCAAGCTGCAGAGCATCACCAAGCTGGAGCCCATATCCATTAAACCGGAGGCTGCAGCTCAATACAAAGAAAGCATCGCCCTGATCACCGAGAAACGCAAAACGTCAATCACCATCGAGGTGTTGCCTGAATTCAATGCAGAATTGTCTCGTATTCTCTATGCCTTTTCTTGTTTTGAGAGAAAGGTTGAATATAACGAGGCAAACCATGTGTACCGGATTCTGCTGACGGTTCCGCGAAACGAGGTTGATTACGTGTTGTCCAAAATGCGTTTTCTCGGCAAGCGCGTTCGTATCATGGATCATTCAACTTTACAGGATCGAATGTCAGAGACTGCCGCCAAAGTGCTGGCACGTTACGCTCAGTCTGATTCTGGACAGGTGCATAATGAAACAGTTGCGCAAGGCGATTAGCGCACAATACACATCAAAAAGGACGAAATACTGCCGGAATGCGTCTGACCTGTTTCGTTACTCCTTGAGAATGGAATGATCAATGCTCCTCATTTTCGTCCTTGTCGATTAAGGTAATGTTGTAAGTTGAACACCCATACATCCCGATTTACGTACTACTGCTGCTGTTGGCTGCATTCCGTCTTTTGTTAATCGCGTGCACGCCCATGACCACAGCAACCAACTCATAGGTATCTAGATACTCAGACTGATTATCCAGTACAAACGCCCCTGAACTAAACCAACCGCTAGTTCGGCGGAAGCTTACTACAACGCGGCCCGATCCATCGGTCACATCATATTCCTGCGAAAATGCTGGAGCAGATACATCATAGATGCCACGTGAGCCCGCATCGTACTCATACTTTTTGCTAAAAAAGCTGAATCTCGCTCTTAGCACCCCCAGATGTGTGCCATCCGCTGCCGTCACGTCCCAGCGATTGGTCAACATGCGGAATTTGCCGCTGCAGACCAGACCTTTTTCATCCGAGACATCGAGTGATGATCCAAATACACTTTTCAAATCCAGGTGTCCTGCTTGCTCCTGATCGGCATCTATAATTTCGGTATATCCGGCATTGAAAAAGTTATCTCTGAAGTACAATTGCATATCGCTTTCCCCTTCCCGTTCTTGTCCTGTCTAATGATGCTCACCATGTGAATCCATCTTTTATTACTCTATTAGCAGTCATTATACATAAATTTACGTATTCAAACTGGAATAGGGTGCATATATCCGGTCATTTCTGCCAAAAGAAAAAAACGAGCAGCTTCGCCGCCCGTTATATCCGTCCTGTATTCTTTTGTTGAAACAGTCATCTCAGGCTTCCACTTTTTTAGTGTTCATATAGATGATTCCCCATACGAGAAGTGCTGCGAGTGCCATTTCAAACACCGTAGTTCCCCACCGTCCATCGGCCCATATGACACCATTAGCTGAAAATGAAATGCCTGTGCTTTCTTCGGTGAATTGAAACAGATCATTCGGACTGAACTTTCCTGCAAAAATAACATTTTCCAACCAGCTAAGCAGGTTAATCAGAACAATGAACGTTACAATCCCGATCCATGGGCCTGTTTTCCAGCGGAACGTACCTGCTACACTTATGGAAAAGAAGATCATGATCGTCATAAACAGAACAACCCAGCCTGCAAAAAACAAAGTACTCCATATCTCAGCTACACTGATTTTGATACCAATATACGCAGACAGATCAAGCCCCAGCTTCATTGTGATGTAAAGATAACCATGGATGAAGCCTATCAGCAGCAAGCCCAGCCCGCAAAGTGTACCAAAAATGATAGGTGATAATACATGGGACAGACCTGTGACAGGGATCAGACGACGATTGTAGGAGCGGATATTGGCGGAATATGTTTTAATTGTTTTGACATAGATGGCTACACCTGCTCCGACATATGCCATGATGCCTAGCACATTTGCAGTGACACCGGACGACACAAATATCATCAGTCCCAGTTGAACAATAATCAGGATGACTAGCCCTGCCAGTAGGGTGTTCCAGCTTCTTCTAAAATCATACTTCAACAATGTCATCATTCTGCATAGACCTCCTTAAACATCTCATCCACACTTTTTCCATGCTTCAGCCTGATTGTCTCAACTTCTTCATGCATGACGAGCTTGCCTTCCCGAATAAAGATTACTTCATCGAAAATGCGTTCAATATCATTCACCAGATGTGTGGAAATGATCAGGCTACTGTCTTCGTCGTAAAATTTAACGATCGCATCCAGAATCTTACCTCTGGCTACAGGGTCAACGCCGCCGATTGGTTCATCCAGTAAATATAACCGCGCCTTGCGAGACAATGCCAGTGTTAACTGCAGTCGTTCATTCATCCCTTTGGATAGATGACTAACACGCTCATTCTCGGCAAGACTCATAAACTCCAGCATCTCCCGTGCCTTTTCTTCATCAAAATCGGCATAAAAATCGCGGTAGTACGCGATCGCATCCCGCACTTTCATCCATTTCTCGGTTAACGGACGATCCGGCATGAATGAAACCAGTGATTTCGTCTCCAGACCAACTGGCTTGCCTGTCACCTGAATGCTACCACTAGCAGGATGCAGCAGACCCGCGACCAGCTTCATCAGTGTGCTTTTACCACTACCATTGCTCCCCAACAGACCTACAATTCGTCCAGGAGCAATATGAAGTGAAACATTATTCAACGCCTGCTTACGGCCATACACCTTATTAACCTGATTAAATTCAAGTATGTTACCCATGTGTCTGTTCCCCTTTCCCCTGACTACCTTCTGCCAAAGCGTCCGTCACGATGGACACAATATCCTGCTCTTCAATTCCGAGTTCTTGCATTCCGGTCAGGAAACGATCCAACAGTTCGCCGGCCATTTCTTTTTTGATCATCATGATCTTCCTCTCCTCACTTGTCACATACCTGCCCAAGCCCCGCTTCGTTTCAACCACTTCTTCACGCTCAAGCTCCTGAAATGTTCGCTGTACTGTATTCGGATTAATCTGCAATTCGGCAGCCAATTCACGAACCGAAGGAATTTTGTCGCCTGCCTTGAGGGTTCCGGTTACAATCTGCCGCTTGATGTATTGCATGATCTGCAGATAGATCGGTAAATTGTTATCAAATTCGATAGGCACGATGTTTTCACTCCTTTCTGTATCGGTGTGTTAGTTACATAGTACACTAGTAAAATAGTATTGTAAAGCCTATTTTAAATGGTCATTAGAACACAATAAAAAAACAGGTCTCAACGACCTGCCCTCTTGGATTTATATGTTACTCAACAAAGACTGATTCTGGCTCAGGCAGCAGCTTTCTTCTATACCTCACCGCTTCAATTCTTCACTCCTTCACGACTTCCTGAGGTTCAGAACATGTATCTTGCTGTCCTTACCATGCTGCCAGTGATTCATCATCATCAAATACAGTTGGTCGATCGGCAACGTAATGCTGCTTTGAGCTATACTGATCGTTGCATCAACCATATGGCTGTTCGCTGTCATCAACTTGCGTTTCATTCCGTTATGACGCTCCAGAAATGCCTTCTCGTCCTGCAGTTTAACACCAATCATTTTTTGCCCCATCAGCTCATACATAAAAATATGTTGAATATCCTTCCAGGCTACTGCCCCGCCTGAGGTATATGAGGAAGAGTCGACAAACCCATGTTCATTGATGACAAAGGAAGGTTCCTTCCGAATCATTTTTACCAGACTGTAGCAGAAACATAAGCCAAAAAAAAGGATAGATAACAAGCCAATAACACTGGATATGATGGAAGTACCTGCGCCTGAAGATCGGTCAAACATCAGAAAAAAGCCGGCACTCATAAAAAGCGCTGCCCCTGCCGTAAGCCAAGCCATTCGTTTCCTGCTCGGATATTCCACATGCTGTTCATAAGATGTGCTCAAATGTAAACATCCTCCTTCTTGCGATTGAACCATACGCAAATCTAAACAGGAATTGCATTCTACATTAAACCATTCCAGCTTGTCTTAAACATTTCCTACTGATCTTTCCTGCCTTCTAAAAAAAACGAACGCCATTCCATTCGCCAGTTGTTGTCCTTCACTTGTCTTTCCGTTAATATAAATGGAAAGCTTAGGAAATTATTCAATCCGAATGATAGTGGGAGGACAAGTGATGAACGGAAAACGCGGCATGATATCGGAAGATTTGTTTCAGATTACATGGGTTAATGATCCAGTTCCGTCTCCCCAGGGCGGACATCTGGTGTATGTTAGTCGGCAAACGAATGAAAAACACGATGGTTATCGCTCTCACCTGAGACTGCTTCATCTGGACACTCGGAAGGACAGGCCCTTTACTTCTGGAGAAAATGATCACTCCCCTGCCTGGTCGCCGGATGGAGCACAGCTTGCTTTTATACGCGAGGCAGATGGAAAATCTCAGGTGTGGCTGATCGCTTCGGATGGCGGAGAGGCTCAGCAGATCAGTCATCTGCAGCATGGCGTGAGTTCCTTCTTATGGGCGCCAGATGGAGGGACATTACTTGTAAAGTCTTCTGTGGACATCGATGAAAAACCGGATGAGGCTCCTCTGCAATCTTCCACCGAAGGCATCAAGGAAAACTCGCTTCCTCAGGAAGTCATCGTAGACCGGATTCGCATGAAATCCGATAGCGGTGGATTATGGAATGGAAAACGTTCTCATCTCTTTGTTATCGCGCCAATCAGCACAGAGGCTATACCTGTAACCACTGGACACTATGATATTGTGGATTATGCCTGGTCACCGGATGGAAAACGCATCGCCTGGATCACCAAAATGCCTGAAGAGGGTGAGGATGATAGCGACTTTACGTTAACCAATCATGTGTATACATCTCGTCCTGATGGGACAGATATACAGCAATTAACCCCCGAAGGGTATACCTTTTATCGGCTTAGTTATGCACCTGACGCGCAATCAGTAGCCCTTCTCGCCAGCGACCATTCATACGGCAATGCTACCCTGGTGAGGCTGTATACACTTCCGATATCAGGTGGAACACCTGAATGTCTAAGTGCAGACCGGGATGTACAGCTAAACCATAGCCTTGTTGGTGATATGCGCTCCCATCTGGTCACGACAGGCCCCGTTTATTCACATGACGGCTCATCCATTCTTTGTCTTGCTACGATACATGGCAGTGTACGTATAGCCAAATTTGCATTAGATGGAAGTCATGCCGATTACATTTTGCCTGATGAGTGTGAAATATATCAGTTTGCCGAGTTGCCACAAGGGCAGATGGTAGCGGCTGTTGCAGATACACAACAACCTGGTGACTTGTATCTGTTTGAACAACCAGGAGACCCTGGAATCGAATCTGTACGTCTCACCCGGAGTAACCCTCAACTGGAGCAGGACATCTGGCTGAGCACACCGGAAACTTTCTGGTTTGAATCCTCGGATGGGCTGCAGCTACAAGGATGGGTCATGAAACCTCATGGCATCGTTGAAGGTGTCAAGGTTCCGACCATTCTTGAAATACATGGCGGCCCGCATATGATGTATGGTTTCACTTTTATGCACGAGTTCCAGCTCCTTGTCGCTCAAGGCTATGCTGTTATGTATATTAATCCGCGCGGAGGGCTGGGTTATGGGCAGCATTTCGTCAATGCTTGTCGGGAAGATTACGGCGGAGGGGATTACCGAGATCTCATGGAATCCGTGGATTATGCTTTGTCCCAGTATACCTTTATCGACCCATCCAGGCTGGGCGTAACTGGCGGCAGCTATGGCGGCTTCATGACAAACTGGATCGTGGGACATACGAATCGCTTCAAAGCCGCTGTTACCCAGCGCTCCATCTGTAACTGGCTGTCGTTCTATGGTGTAAGTGATATTGGTTATTTCTTTACGGAAGATCAGATTGGCGGCAATGCATGGGATGACACCGAAAAACTATGGAAGCATTCCCCGCTCGCTTATGTCGGTAATGTGCAGACCCCACTGCTTATTCTTCATGGGGAACAGGATCTTCGCTGTCCCATTGAGCAAGCCGAGCAATTATATGTTGCGCTGAAACGCCGCAAGCAAACGACAAGACTTGTGCGTTTCCCGGGGGCTAACCATGAGTTATCCCGCGGTGGTCATCCTCACCTGAGGGTGCGAAGGTTAGAGCATATCGTCGGATGGTTTAATGAGTATCTGTAACCCACAAAAAGCCGTTTGCCTGCAATCCTTAGGATTACGGACAAACGGCTTATTTTAATTTTAAAGTTTAGACAACATATGAACTTGCCTATTCTTCTCCCCAAATAACCGTAACTTCGTTCAGATCTTTGTTACTCGAAGATACGTTACCTGTAATCGTCACAGCATATTTGCCTTCCTCACGACCTAGAATGCTGAATTCATCAGCTTGAATATCCTCACTGTTTTGAGTCCAATTTTTATTCTGATAATAGTTTTTGTAGGATGTACCGAGGGTCGTCAAGCTCTCTTTGGTTGTGTAGATGAGAACCACTTTTTTGTTTCCATCTACCACATTCTCAATAAGGCTGGTCGCTTTGGCATCCTTAGGCAATGGGAAATCTGCTGGCAAGTACTTGGATTTCACTCCTGATGTTTGTGTATTCGTACCTGTTGATGGGGAGGTTGTTCCACTGCCACCATTGGATGCACCTGAGGAGCTGGAAGAACCGATGCTTACCTTATTATTTTTAGCATCATATTTCACTTCTGTATTTAATGCTTCTGCAATGGAACGAGCCGGAAGATATGTACTGCCTTGATACGTAATCGGCGCAAGCTTTTTACCCTTGTCACCTGTCGGTGTGAATTTTTGCCCATTCACTTCGATGGCAAGCCCGTGATTCAGATATGCTTTGATTGTCTCCAACTGTGTACCTGCGTAAGCACCTGCTGATCCCGTTAATACCATGCCAAATACACCTGCTGCAATGAACCACTTTTTGTTTTTCATATTCATTCGCCTCCAAGATTCAGTTTAATAAAAATGGATGTTACATATTTAATGAATAAAAGGGGTTATGTTTAATCGTGTTCCGGATAGATATAGTTCGCATAACAATGAGCTATATAATTAAATCACCAAGTCTCATGTCATGTTAGCCATATCATAAGCACTTGATCGTGTGTTGTAAACGAAATCTCGCCAAATCAGGACTTGGGTCATACAAAAATAGTTTAGAAGTTGCGAAAAGTGAAGATGTATTAGATAATGATGTCTTGTTTGTAGGACGTAACAACGAATTAAAGAACCCAGGAGGACTTCTTTGTTATGATAAATCACAGTATGTTTGATACACCGATTGCCCGGTCATCTACCGGTTCGGAGAAATGGGACGGGCTAGAGCAAATCTTTGGTGTGGCAGATGCACTTCCCATGTGGGTGGCCGACATGGATTTTGCCGCTCCCCCATCCGTTATTGAAGCATTGCAGTCCCGAATGGGACATGGCATCTTTGGTTACACGTTGCGCACCGAGGCCTATCATGCCGCAGTCACAGATTGGATGCAACGCCGCCACAACTGGAAAATCAATGCGGACTGGATCGTATTCACGCCAGGGATTGTGCCAGCGCTCAGCATAGCGGTGCAACAATTCACTTCACCAGGGGATGCTGTAGTCATCCAGACCCCGGTATATCCTCCATTTTATAATGTGGTAAAGGATCAGGGCAGGGAACTCATCACGAATCCACTGATCGAGAAACAAGGACAATATTCGATGGATCTGGAACAACTCGAAACCAGTCTACAGACGGGTAAGGTCAAAATGTTGATCCTGTGCAGCCCTCACAATCCGGTTGGACGTGTATGGAGCCGGGAGGAGCTGGAAGGACTTGCATCGCTGTGTCTAAAATATAATGTACTCATCGTTTCGGATGAGATTCATGCCGATCTGGTATATGAGCGCGGAGCTCATACGCCGCTTAGTCTGATCTCGGAAGCGATCGCAGATCACAGCATCATCTGCACAGCACCAAGCAAAACGTTTAATATACCCGGATTATGCACATCCAATATCATCATTCCAAACGCCGAATTGCGGGCACATTTTGCCCAAGGTGTAACCACCATGGGATTATCCAGCATCAGTACAATGGGAGCCGTAGCAACCGAAGCAGCTTATAACGGTGGGGAAAACTGGCTCGATCAGTGTCTCGCTTACATTCGGGACAATATGGAATACGTGCAGCAATTTATTGCAGATCATCTTCCTGGTATCCAGGTACATCTACCTGAAGCAACCTATTTGTTATGGGTCGATTTCCGCGGATTAGGGTTGACTCATGCACAATTAAGCAAAAAGCTGCTTCATGAGGCAGGACTCGCCTTTAATGATGGAGTTGTATTCGGAGAAGAAAGTGCCGGATTCATGCGTATCAACGTAGCCTGTCCAAGATCCACAGTAGAAGAAGCTATGCGCAGATTACTGGTGCTGGTTAAGAAATAAACAAAGGGGGTCACGGCAGTTACTTCATGATGGATTTTTCATGACTACTGCTGTGACACCTCTTTTTTTTCTACAACTGGCTATCTTACGATCTGCCCTTCCGGTACCTTGCTTTTATGATCCTGAATAAATTGAACGGATAACTGTAACGCCTGCTGTGCAGCTTTAGTTCCCAGATCAAACTGGTAATCATGCCCTAATTTCTCTGCAGATGTTGGGAAAAACAAGGTTTCTGTTGTGACACCCCGACGCTCCAACACTTCTGCAAGTTCCATCGATTGTACGGTCAAAGGGTCCTCATTACCAGAAGTGATAAATGATGGTGGATATCCAGCTGTAGCTTGCAGCACTGTTGACATTTCATCCAAACGTGGATCTTCTTCGTATGCCTTGCTTCCCATATATGACCAGAGGAACGTGTGCATAAATGGAAAACCTGTACTCTCGACGGTACGCAAATGATAAGGACCACAGAACAAAAGTGTTCCTCTTAACTGCTCAGGCTTAACCGCTGGTGTTATATTCATTTGTTTTGCCAGATTGGGATTCGTAAGCAGCGCTGCAGTCTGACTTGCAATCTGGGCACCTGCCGAATTACCGGCAAGAAACAGGTTATTCGGATCGCCTCGATATTGACTGACATGATTTTTAATATAGGACAACGCCTGATTCGTTTGCATCACAGGAACAGGATACGTCGTATCTGGTGCAAGTGCATAGTTCATGCTGACTACCACATGTCCACGTTTGCTCAACTGCACCGCATAATCGGCAATGTCTTCTTTATCACCCATAACCCACCCGCCGCCATGAACCCACAATATGACTGGCAATGGTTCCGTTGCCGCGGAAGGATAATAAATGTCCAACGTACTGCTACGACGACCTTTATCTGCATAGGCCACATCGGTAACCCGAGTTACCCCTTCCGATTCGTTCGTGTGCTTGCTGTCTGTGTTCGAAGTGGCGAACTCAAGCCCTGATTTCAGCAAAAAAACCGTTATTTTAGGTGTAAACTGTGCACTGATTCCTACCAAACCTACAATCAGGATCAATAAACTGATGGGAATCCAATAACGCTTTCGTTTCAAACCGATTCTGCCTGCACGTTTCGTCTTATGCTCTGTTTGCATCAACCTGCACCTCGCTCCAGTTTCAAAGAACCTATCTGTTATAGAGGTGTACGCGCCAGAAAAAATCAAGTTTCTCTTATACATTTTTCACAGGATAGATCACAAGCCTCTGAGTTGCAGAATCAGGCTTTTTAATTAGGTCTGTTACGGATCTCCTGACTAACCTTGACGTAAATTGCGGATACCCTTCCCTCCAGCGTGTGAATGTTCTGGTTTGCAACCGACCACCTTTCAGCCGAAGAAACCAAAGAATTCAGGGCACTTAATGCACGTGCAGGCTCACCTTTTTTCAGTATTTGTTTGAAGTTTCGCAAGGCACTCGAATAACGTTCTCTGGACAAGCTGACTTGTTTCTTGGCGGTTTGAATCTGTTTTTTCACGGCATTTGTGCCATTTAACATCGTTCGCAACCGCTTCACCTCGGTATTTTTTCGTTTACGTGCTTCAGCAAGGTTTGCTTTCCTCGTACGAATATCCTCTCGTGCCAGCTGCACCAGCGGTTTCATCGCCTCAGCCTGAGTACGAATGGCTGCACTCCACTCTTTGCTATGAAGAGCCTTGGCTGCAGACAATTGCTTGTTCAGTGAGCTATAGAGTTTGAACAAAGGTTCATAACGTACCTGTGTACGTTCCAGGCTCTCCTGAAGCGTTGCCAGCTTTGTTATGTCCGTGCCACTGATTGCCTTACGAAGCTGCGCCAGCTCAGTAACGTTAGCCGTATGGAGCTGCTTGATCTTTTGTTCCCATCTCTCTCTCTGTGACTTCCACTCTCCTGCACTCACGTACGATTGCTGCAATGAACGTTTAGTCTGCGTATCCGCCTTGTTTAATACCATGTTCCAGGCTTTCTGCGCAGTCACATTAAGATCAATCCCCTCACCATGAACTGTTGCGTTACTGCATATCATTCCGATGCCGAATGTTACAGCGAACATCACGCTCAATCTTAGTAAAATCGAATGTCCGACCAGCACTTTTAACCAAGAATGAATAAACAGTACCCACCTTGAAGGTCCCATCCATATGTTCTTTGATTGCTGCAACAACGTTAAATGCTCTACCAACAGTCTATTCTCTGGCCCTAAACGCATATACTTCTGCACCCCTTTTTCTCAAATAAGTATGAAATCCAACGCCGTTACTCACTCTGCATTTGTCATTAGATAATCACTCCATACAACCTTCCGAACACGACTTCCTTGCAGTTCAAGATTCAAAGTTAGCGATCAATTCAGCTAACGACAAAAAAAAGCACCCGCAAGTCAGGCATGTGCCTGCTCTTACGGGTGCTTCCCTCATGAGCCGTTCCATATGAGATTCAGTGCATTAACGAATTGCTTGAATCCTTACTTCCCCTAATATATTCCATAACAATCATTTGGTCAAGCTGAAACAACAATAAGTTATAGATCACCCAAGATGGCTCTCATATCCTCGGTGAGATCTTCCTCTTTTAACATCATATACACGTTCTGACCTTTGACAAAATTAAGTTTTATTTGATAGAAGGTGCCCTGAAAGGTGTAATAACCCGATCTTTGGCGCTTGAGCAGTTCGCTGATCATTTTTTTATTCTTGGTAGCGACCTTCTTTTTTCCTTTTAGAGTTTCATCTATCAATTGTGAGTCAGGATAGACCAGCTTAGCTTTACCCGGGCTATCAATCTCCTGTTTGATAAACTGGGCAGAGGCAATTTCATCTGCGGATACCTGTAGCTGATCGTACAGTTTGTTTTCTTGGAGCCATGCAATCAAACGGGTATAGGTTGGTTTAATCTCATATGTTGAACTAAGATTAGGGCTATCTAATACCCGTTTAGGTGATAATTCATCCCGATAATCCTGATAAACCTCAGCTGATGCAAATGATTCCCAATGGGATTTTTGATCTTCATATGTTTGATCTAAAATTTCCGATTTCAGCAGAGCCTTGAATCCACGAATGAGCTGCGGGTCACTAATGTACACAGCGCGATCATTGATAAGTCTTGACCGGATACCGATACTGCGAACATCATTGTCGAGTGCATAAGTTCCATAAATGGCAGCTTTATAATCTTCGAAACTCTTCATATTCTTAAACTCTTGTTGAAAACTGGATTCTTGAACAGTATATTGTCGCGATAAGATCTTTCCATTTTTCAACTTATAGTTAATCGTGACACTCTCTTGATCAGGTATAATCTGATTCTTTCCCTTGTCATTCAAGGTCTGACGGGCATCGACGATTTTTTGATGAAGTGCAAGGACAGCATCGATATATCCCGCAGAGTTGGAGTAGAACTGTTCATCGTCCAGCTTTATAGTCTGATTACCTACGTAAATAAACTGATCCTCGCCAATACGCACCTTCTCGACATTATCCTTGGAAGGTACATTGGCTGCATAGCCATTCCAGTCCGCAACTGGCACGTACAGGATCAGCCCGGCTGCAATTCCATATACAGCCAACCGTGGCAGAAGGCTACCGCTCCAGATGAGCCATGTTTTGCGTATGATCATCTCGGCTCCAATGTATCCTGCAATGCCTCCTAGGATATACCCTGCAATGCCCCATTTCTCGGGATTCCCGGGTGAAATCGATGAAAAATATGCGCCACTAAGCAACACAATCGTGAACATAAATCCAAAACGGAAAATCGGTTTTACGATCTGGAATGTTATGGCTTGCGTTGCCGATTCCACATGCCGTTTACGGTACAGCAGATACGACAGTGCGCTGAGAATCACTGTCAAAGCAGCATATATGCCGAGTTCGCCCCATCCGGGAATGGCATAGCTTAAGCTACTGAGGCGGGAGACTGGAGAAATAGTCTCTATTTTGAATCGGAAAAAGTTGTCCGGATAACCAAACAAATAACGTTTCAGGTGTAGTGCAAAAACTCCCCAGAAGATTAATGGAATCAGGCTGATGCCGTATACGGTAAGTCCCTGTAGAATAGACTGCCCGATACACATGCCCACCGCGACGGTCATCGTAAACATGAACAAAGAGATCATGCTCATGGTTACGCCCCACATCCAAACAGCAGAACTATCAAAGGTGAGCGCAGGCTCACTCAGAACTGTGGAAACCCACCCGGTAACTCCAGCTGTAATCCATATGGGAACCAGTATCATCACATACCCGCTCAGCATGTTCATTGTTAGCAGATGTTTACGCTGCAGCGGCAAACTATGATACAGATCAGCCGGTGCGCCCGCTTGAATATAACGGAACAGGAATAAGGCCATTACAACCGGCACTGTAATTGCAAAAAACCAATGAAATTCCCCGTTCGCTCTGAACAAGCTGTCGATTACTTCTGTATTGTCCCGATACTGTGTACCGATGTACAGGGGAAGTGTAAATAATAAAAGAAGCAGATAAACAATACCAAGCCAGCCATGCTGCCTGAAATTTTGGTACAGGATGCCGCGGTTAAAGTATAATCGGTGTAATGTCATAACCCGCACCCTCCATTTCATAGATAAAAATTTCCTCCAGCGTCAGCGGCAGCACATCCAGCAGGAACGGATCATGCAAACGAAATTGCGCGGTAACATCTTCACGATGACCTTTAACAATGTACAAGGAGACACTCCCTCTTTTTTCTTCATGCAAAATGTGAACTTGTTCTTTCAACGAATCAGCATGATCCGGATGACGGAAAGCAACCTGAATTTTGTGTGTGTCGGCCTTAAGGTCATCCAGATCTTTCTGCACGATAATTTGTCCTTTGTGCATGATGGCTACATGGTCACAGAGGTCCTCAATCTCACGCAAGTTGTGAGATGAGATGATGATGGTCACCTGGCGCTCTGCGGCTTCCTGGAACAGCAGGTTTTTGATCTGCTGGCGCATGACAGGGTCAAGGCCATCAATCGGTTCATCCATAAGCAGCACCTCAGGCATACAACTGAGTCCCAGCCATACCGCAGCCTGACGGCGCATGCCTTTGGACATGCGATGAAGCTTGCGTTTTACATCTAATTTAAATACGGCTGCCAGCTGGTCGAAGCGTTCATCACTCCAGCGTGGGTAGACGGAACGGTAAAATGCCGCCATGTGAGTAATCGTAGATTGCGGAAAAAAGGTTGGAGCATCGGCCATAAAAATCGTACGGCCTTTAAGATCCAGATT
The DNA here is from genome assembly GCF_051136285.1 of Paenibacillus amylolyticus. GTDB lineage: Bacteria > Bacillota > Bacilli > Paenibacillales > Paenibacillaceae > Paenibacillus > Paenibacillus amylolyticus_F. Next base: position 2,489,879 of record NZ_CP194938.1, read on the forward strand.
TTCATAGATTTCAGCCCCATCAATGCGTACAGTTCCACTGTCTAGACGATAAATGCCCGCAATCATTTTGAGCAGCGATGTTTTACCTGCCCCGTTGGAACCGAGCAATCCGTAGATCGACCCTTTATGTATGTGCATTGTTACGCCATCGACGGCCTTTTCCTGTTCAAAAGCTTTAATAACTTGGTTCAGCTCAATCATGAGGCACCTCCTTCTCTATACGGGCCATCGCTTCTTCAAATAAAAGAGTCAACTCCGCCTTGGTTAAACCTGAATACGAAGCTTCGGCAATCAGTTTCACCAAAGACTCCCGGATCTCATCTTTCATAGCTTCCTTCGGATGTTCCACAGATGATGATACGAAACTTCCTTTCCCCTGCAAGGAATAGATGTAACCTTCACGCTCAAGTTCGCGGTATGCCTTCTGAATCGTGTTCGGATTCACGGTGAGTTGCGTTGATAATGACCGAACGGAAGGAAGCTGCTCATCAGGTTTCAGAATACCGTATACGATCATTTCTTTAACCTTATCCACCAGTTGCTCATAGATCGCCTTACGGCTGCGTACATCCAATTCGAACATCCCGCACCTCCTTTCTTAAATCAACTGTGTGATCTGTACTATTATTAATAATACAGTTGATACGGTTTGTCAATCTTTAGCTGTAGCTCCATGCGTGAATTCGAGGATAGCCAAATTTATATAAGATTATTCAATATGATATAGTTGACATATAATAAATTTTATAAGTGAACTTGCTCAGATTATTATCTATAAACCCATAGGCATATTCCCTTTGGAACACAATTCGGTGAGAGATTCTATAAAGTTTCTATAAAAATCGCTTCTCCTTGCTCGGCTTGGTGAAAATAAGTGTGAAAGGTTGTTCTGCGCCTTCCCCTTCGTTATGATGAGTTAGGATGGGATGGGTTGAGTTAGGACGAGTTAGGACGGGGTGAGTTAGGATCGGATGGGTTGAGTTAGTCTAGGATGAACTAAATTGAGTGGGAGTAAATCACTATCGTAGAAAAATTGTTCATTTTGCCATTCATCGTATTCATCGCTGTTCGGTGCTGTTCATTGCTATTCGATGCTATTCAGTCCTATTAACTGCTTCGGCTTTTAAATAGTACTTGTACTTGATTGCATCTAAAATCCGTCCACTTGTCGTGCACATTTGAGGATTTTGTTTATCAAAAGGTGGACACGTCTTTGAAAATAACACACTACACTCACCAATCTACATATAGATCAAAATTAACATTTACGATTTTCACATCTATATATAGTGTTTCAATCATTAGCAAAGGGATATGCTCTTTAGGAGGGTACTGTCCACTCTTTGAAAGACAAAAAGGATCTATTTGTTCTCATACAGTAGACAGTTAGTGGACAGTTAAATGGCCAGCATTTGAACATCTTCGTGCGTCCCTGACTGCTACTTCGATATCATTGAACGCACAGCCTGCTGAACTTAATCACGGTATGAATGACCGGGTTAGCGGCAACGATATATCAAATACTTAAAAAATTGAGGTAAATGCCTAATGAACACAACGAAAAGGACATTTTCAGATACCAACGCTTCTACATCCGGGTTCTGTACTTCCTCACGCGTGCTGATTGTAACGGCGGTGGATGCGGAAAAAGAGGCGATCCTTCGCGGCTTGGGTGAGGATGCCGCAACACGATTTGATGTAATTGCAGCGGGCGTTGGCCCTGCCTCGGCCGCTGCCGGAACTGCCGCTGCCATAGCCTTTGCTTCAGCAGCGGCAAGTGCACATCAACTGGCGCAAGGCACCGCCGCGCCAGAGGAACGTGATGCGGCACAGGCATCTGCCGCATCTTCAGGGTCGGGGCCCGCTGCCGGAACCGGCGCCAGATCATCAGCCTATGGGCTGGTGATCAGTGCCGGCATCGGTGGCGGGTTCCCCGGCCGGGCGGACGTCGGCTCCCTCGTGGTAGCCGACGCTATGGTTGCAGCCGATCTTGGCTCGGAGACGCCAGACGGCTTTCTCTCTGTGGACGAGCTCGGATTCGGCTCGTCCCGTGTAGCGGCGGACGCGGTGCTTGCCGCGCGCCTACGCCATGAGCTGCAGCGGGCAGGGCTCGCTGTCAGCGGGGGCACTGCGGTCACCGTGTCCACGGCGACCGGAACCGCGCAGACGGCCGCGGAGCTGCTGCGCCGCGTGCCAGATGCCGCCGCCGAAGGCATGGAGGGCTTCGGCGTGGCAACAGCTGCGCAGCAGTTCGGCCTGCCGGTGCTCGAACTGCGCGGCATCTCTAACGCGGTCGGTCCACGCGACCGCGACGCCTGGCGCATCAAGGATGCCCTGGATGCGCTCCAGGCAGCAAGTTCAATTTTATGGGAGGTTATTACATCATGAATATTGCTTTTTCCCCTTGTCCGAACGATACATTTATCTTTCACGCCTGGGTACACGGATTGATTCCTGGTGCACCTGAACTTGAGGTTCGCTATGCAGATATTGATATAACCAACGGCCTTGCTGCGAATCCCATCGGACCAGAAATTCCGGAAGTAATGAAAATCTCTTATGCAGCGCTCCCCTATGTACTGAAAAACTATGCTTTATTACCTGCTGGCGGTGCGCTGGGCAGAGGTTGCGGCCCTTTAGTTTTGACAGCTGATGGCACAACGGACCCGGCATACCTGTCTGGACGGCGGGTTGCGGTACCGAGCGAGCGCTCTACAGCCTATCTATTATTCCGTCTATGGGCCGCACAAAATGTCCCTGGCGGTGTCGGTGAAATTGTGGTCATGCCTTTTGATAAGATCATGCCTGCTGTTCGCGATGGTCAGATCGATGCCGGACTGGTCATCCATGAAGCGCGTTTTACGTACCAAAACTATAGTTTGCAGCTGATGACAGACCTCGGCAACTGGTGGGAAAGTGACACAGGCTTGCCGATTCCGCTTGGTGCCATTATTGTACGCCGTAATCTGGATGCTCATGCTCTAGCTGAGTGGGCTCGTGCCTCTGTGGAATATGCCTGGGCACATCCTGAAGAATCCCAAGCATACGTGATGCAACACGCCCAGGAAATGGATCCCGATGTCGCTGCTCAACATATCGATCTGTACGTCAACGAATTCAGTGCAAACTTGGGCGAAGATGGATATGCCGCCATTACGGCACTACTTGGTCGTGCAATGCAAGAAAAACTGGTTCCCGAGTTCGACCTGAACCTTTTACGGATCTGACCTCCCTATTGGCTGGTACTGATTGGCTGGAATTGAAATGTTGTTAGTCTATTTAACTACGAGCATAGCCAAAGCTATTGTTAACCGGTTAGAGCCTGACTTTTGACAACTGCGTATCTCTAACGCTCCTGACAGAGCTTATTTGGTCCATTTTTGCACTCAGTAAATTCTAACGATCACCAGGAAGCTTATTTCACCGAAAATGACTCTTTTTCACCTCAATCTTGTCTATTTTGGTGAAATAGCGTTCCTACGGATCGTTAGAATTTTAAAACCACCAAATTGGTGTAAATAAGGTCTGTGGAGATCGTTAGATTTTTTGCAAGACAATCGTGCAGGATCATCGTGTCTGACGCGCTGTTTTATTGAGTCTAATATATGAAAAGGGCAACTCCGCGCGCCACCTTTGTGACGTATCGGAGCTGCCCTTTTGTTGGTTGGTTCTTTGGTGGGTTCTTTGGTTAATACGTTCGTTCGTCGTTCTTGAGTTCTTTGGATGGTACGTTCGTTCGTAATTGATTGGTTGGTTGGTTGATTGGTTGGTTCGTTGGTTGGTTCTCTCGTTGGTTAGTTGGTTCTTTGATTCGTTGGTTGGTTGGTTGGTTGGTTCGTTGGTTCGTTGGTTGGTTCTCTCGTTGGTTAGTTGGTTCTTTGATTCGTTGGTTGGTTGGTTGGTTCTCTCGTTGGTTTTATTTGAAGTTTATTTTTTTATTCCGTCCTCTATGTTTATTTTTGCTTCTGACAAAATCGTGCGGATCATGGATCGCAGTGCATCCAGCATCACTGGCAGTGGCAAAGATGGGACAGATGGCTCCAGTACGGTCATATCAGTCGATGCCGGAAAATGTACAAACCCCGCCCTCACAGGCAACTGCTGCAACCGAATGTAATCCAGTACCCGGTACATTGTGTTATTACATATATACGTTCCCGCTGTGTTAGAGACGGTTGCTGGTATGCCTGCTGCCATCATCTCATTGACCATCGCCCGGATGGGCAAGGTGGAAAATAAACCGTCCGGACTTCCAGCCGCAATTGGCTCGTCCACTGGGCGCTGGCCTTGATTGTCCGCGTAAGATCGGGGCGGAATATCCTTCACGTTGATCGCGATGCGCTCTGGCGTGATCGCTGTTCTGCCTTTTGCCAACCCGCAAGCGATAACGACATCTGGCTGAAAAGCCTCCATCTCTTCAATTAACAAGTCTGCACATTCATCAAAATGCACAGGCAGCAGCACAGTTTTTAATACAGCACCCTCAATAACCTCATGCTCTAATGCCGCCATCAACGCTCCTGTCGGATTCACCGTATCTCCGCCAAAAGGCTCAAACCCTGATATCAAAAATTTCATCACCGCTGCACTCCTTCCTGATGTAATCATGCCGACACTGAATTATTGCGGTCCAGCGTTCTTATTCCGATCGGTAGCGCAGACCCCATTGACGGCGAACCGTGTCCATTAATTTCATAATTTCCAGGGACTCGTCCAGCTGCATGGTGTTACTCTCCGTGCGGCCCTGCAGGATGCAACGCCCCGCCTCTTCCGCTTCAAACGCATACCCGATACACGTTCGATCATCCACAAACTTCTCGGGTTCGTCCTGTCCGTTGACATGTAAGTATGCTTCTTTGCCTGCGAGGAAAAAAGGCAGACGAATTCGGCCTTCCGTGCCGTAGATGACAGCCTCATTGTTCAGATTCAAACGAATGGCACCGTTCAGTGACGCCGAACGTCCCTCAGTATAAGACAATAATACGGAGAACTGCTCGTCCACACCCGTTTCCCCAATATGCGCTGTGCTCCATACATGCTGTGGCTGTTCACCAAAGATCATCGACGCAAAAGAGATCGGATACACCCCGGCATCCAGCAATGCACCACCGCCCAGATCAGGATTAAGCAGCCGCCCTTCCGGCTCCCATCCAATGCGGAATCCAAAATCAGCATGAACCATCCGCACTTCACCAATGTGCCCTTCCGCAATCCAAGCCCGTGCCTGGGCAACCGGCGGCAGGAATCGTGTCCACATGCCCTCCATTAGAAAAAGCTTCCGCTCTCGTGCGGTTTCCACCAATGGCTCCAGTTGACGTGAGTTCATCACAAAGGGCTTCTCACAGAGTACCGCTTTACCTGCTTCGAGGCAGGCCATCACATTTTCCTTATGTACCGGATGAGGGGTTGCCACGTAGATGATATCCACCTCAGGGTCACGCAGTAATTCATCATATGAAGCATAAGCGCGTTCAAAACCATATTCGGCTGCAAACTTCTCCGCACTGCCTGCAGTTCGAGAACCGACCGCTGCTCTCTCCGCATTGCCTGCATGCACCAAATCCTTGGCAAACTGGGATGCAATCCACCCTGTGCCCATAATTCCCCACCGTACCTTATCCCGTCCTGCTGTCTGTGTCATAAGTACATCCTCCCTACTACAGATTGAGTGTTACAAGGTTCATGATTCAGACCAGCCAACATGGTATCTCTCTTATTTTACCAAAAAGTAACGTTTTCGTCAGAAAAGCCTGCTTTCCTTCACCACATTTCATTTCTGCAACAGATTTGCTAAGATGATTTGGAGACAAACCATAAGCAATGTACCCTTTAGAAGAACATATGGAGCCCAATGAAAGGAAGGTACGCCATGATCACTGAGCCCAATCAATGCCATAACCGCATACCTTCAGACGCCAAGCTGACTGTGCGCCCTCGTGGCGATGCAAATCATATAAATACACAACAACCTACACGCTCTACCGTTCGCGATGAACTTCACCAGTTCTTAAACCACGCCCTGGTTGAACTTCGACGGGCAGAGTATATTAACACACATCAACGCTTCCGGTGGCAGGAAGATGAACTCCAGCATCATACCTTCATCTACCTGCATCGGTTCACGGGTACACAAATTGTGGACGCGGGGCCGTCTCGTGTCGTGCGCAAAGCGGCCTGCCTGTATCCACCTGGAACCAGGCTGGAACTCGTGTCAGATGCTGATCATGATGCCGAGCTGTATATGCTTGAATTTGACCTGTTTCGAGTTACGGAGAAGACAGAAGCAAGACGCATCTATGAGCGTGAGCTAGGTTCACCTGTTACGGGATGGATTCAAGGTCCCTTTTACGGCATTCAACGAATCACCTCCCAGCTGACTGAACTCGCACATCCCGATGACGAAACAGCATCCCGTGAAATCAAAGCACAATTGCTACTGACCGAACTGCTCTATATGCTCTGGCCTGAAGAGCATCCGAGATCTGCCGAAGAACAGGAACAGGAAGATCCCGAGTCCTGGCTCAAATCAACACTTCAATATATGCAGCAGCATTATATGCATGAGATCAAGCTGGATACACTCGCTGAACTGGCGGGCATGCATCCGTCGTATTACTCCCAGCTGTTCAAAAGCCGGATGCAAAAAAATCCGACTGAATATATTACTCATCTGCGCATGAATCGGGCCAAGGAAATGCTGCTGACCTCGGATCTGCGTATTCGTGATATTGCGCGTGAGGTCGGTTACCGCGACGAGTTTTACTTCAGCAGACGTTTTCGCAACTATGCGGGTTATGCTCCAACATCTTATGCCAAGCAGGTTCATCGCAACATCGTGTCACTTTCTTATCCATATACCGATCATCTGATGACGCTCGGCATCACCCCATGTGCTGCCCAGATACAAGGCCATCTGCCACATCTGCCTCAGTCGCTTAAGCTGCCTTTTCATGCGTATGAACCTTGGGAACAGGGACGGCAGTCTTTTCTGGATGTGAATCCTGAGCTGATTTTGACTAAAGATAACGCTACGGCTAGAGCAATGGAGCATATTGGTGATGTTGCGCCCATTATTACAATTCCGTGGAACCAGACTGACATGTTCGGCCATTTGGAACGAATTGCTTCGATTGTAGATCGGACTCAGGCGGCAAAAGAATGGATGGATCGACATGAACGTAAAGCAGAGCGTGCCCGTAAGAGGATCAGAGAACTGGCTGGCGGTCTGACTATAGCTGTAGGTACGTTAACAGCCAAGGGCCCCCGAATGTACAGCCACCGTAACTTCGGTCATGTATTCTACCGCACATTACAACTCGCTGCACCTGAGCGAATTCAGGCTGAACTGCAAGGCAAAGCTCCCGGGATTGGCTTCAACTGGATGCCTTTTACACCCGGACAATGGGACGGTCTGGAAGCCGATGTACTTGTGCTTGCAACAGACAACCTGCATAACCCAGCAACACTGCTGCAAAAATTAAAGAATGATCCGCTATGGAACAGTCATCCCGCCGTTCGCAACGGACAGGTTCATCTTGTGGATTGGAACACTTGGGTTGTCTACGCCCCATATTCCATCAACATCCAGCTTGAGGAAGCGCTCTCGATGTTGACGAACAAGCCCATACTTTTGTAATCTAAAAAATGTCCATTTCCCAAATCTTAATTTATGCCATGTACGGGCCTGGATTAAGATTTTATAATATTCACTAATTGATAATGATAATCAATAACAACGAAAGATGTTATTTGTTATAAAGGAGTGACCCGTATCCAACATCCGGGACTGCCTCATCGCCCGTCCAAGACTCAACGATCCGCAGTCACCGTTGGTCTGATGTTTCTGTCTGCCATCGCGATCCTGCTGATCAGTATGTTTGTTGCCATCTCATTAGGAGCTAAGGGGTTAACACTGGAAACGGTCTGGACTGCCGTGTTCCAATATAGCCCTTCCCTGACATCTCATCAGATCATTCATGAATTGAGACTGCCACGAGTGCTAGCCGCCGCTATCATCGGAACTGCTTTTGGAGTTGCTGGAGCCTTAATGCAAGGCATTACCCGTAATCCGCTGGCGGATACCGGGATTCTCGGTATTAACGCTGGAGCAACGTTTGTTGTGGCATTAAGTTTTGCCTTCTGGCCTGGATTACCGTACGGCTGGATTATGTTTTTGTCGTTTATAGGAGCGGTGCTCGGCACCTTGCTCATCTTCCTGCTTGGCATGGCTGCCCCAGGGGGCTTGAGCTCCATTAGGCTCACGGTGGCTGGTGCAGTGATTGCCGCTATGCTCGGTTCACTGAGCACCGGGGTCGCCATTTATTTTGACCTGAGTCAGGATCTGGCCTTCTGGTACGCGGGAGGTTTTGGAGGTATTGAATGGCGGCACCTGAAACTGATACTGCCGGTACTACTGCTTACACTGTTGTTAACCATGCCGCTCGCCCGTCGTGTCTCACTTATGTCTTTGGGGGAAGAGGTCGCCATTAATCTAGGGATGAACCTGCGCTGGACTCGCTTTCTTGCCCTTGCTGCTGTCGTTGTACTCGCAGGAGTATCCGTCTCCGCTGTCGGTTCGATTGGATTCGTAGGGCTGGTTATCCCTCATATGTCTCGCAAACTGGTGGGTGTAGATTATCGGCTGATCATTCCCATGTCATCCCTGCTCGGGGCCATTCTACTTGTGCTCGCCGATCTCGGTGCGAGAATTGTGAATCCGCCTCAGGAACTGGCCGTAGGCATCATGGTTGCTTTTGTCGGCGTACCGTTCTTCCTCTATCTGGCCCGCAAGGAAAGGAGGGCTTTGTAGTGATGAAACGGGGAATGAAATCTGTCGTCAGATTCCCTTTTGAGAAGTTCAATCAAACCTCTCGTGGCCAAAGGGCGATCATCGTCAGCATCGTTCTGCTCTGTCTCGCAGTCCTGGTGATCCTCATCAGTCTGAATACAGGTACGGTTCGTGTATCCCCTCTGGCTGTTATACAAACCTTTCTTGGACAAGGAAGCGAACAGGATCAGCTCATCCTGTTTGATTACCGGCTGCCCCGCATTCTGGTCACGGTTCTTGCCGGGGCCGGGCTGGGGATTTCAGGTGCTGCCCTGCAAGGTATTACACGTAACGCACTTGCTGACCCGGGAATTCTGGGCCTGCATGCCGGAGCCGCTTTTGGATTGATGGTCTTTGTCAGCCTGTCGTTCAGCTTGGACACCTCGGCGGCTCTGCTGATTCCACTCTTTGCTTTTGCCGGAAGTGTGGCTGCGGCCCTGATCATCATGCTGCTGTCCTATGACAAAAACAGCGGTGTATCACCGATTAAACTTATTCTGGTTGGCATCGCTGTTGCCGCCGGGTTCCATGCACTCACCCTCTATCTGTCGCTGCGTCTGGACGAGGATACTTATTCCTTCGCTGCACGCTGGCTTGCAGGCAGTGTATGGGGTCGTGACTGGATTCATGTACAGGCTTTGCTTCCCTGGGTTGTGCTCTGTATCGCCTACATCTGGAGCCGTTCCAAAACCTTGGACGCCTTCCATCTAGGCGATGCCGCTGCCACCAGCATCGGCACACCTTTGCGATCCCGGCGCATCCTGCTGTTGCTCTGCTCCGTGGCCTTGTCTGCGGTCAGTGTATCTATGGCTGGAGGCATCGGCTTCATCGGTCTGGCTGCCCCTCATCTGGCCCGCAGACTGGTCGGACCGATGCATCGGCACTTGATTCCTGCCGCAGGACTGATCGGCATGCTCATTCTGGTAGCCGCCGATACAGTGGGCCGGACGATATTTGCACCAAACGCTATTCCAGCGGGCGTTGTTGTCGCCGCGATCGGCGCACCTTATTTTTTATATCTGCTGGTACGAATCAAATGATTATTAATTAGCGATTTACACAATAACGGAGAGGACAGAAAAAACCTGGGGATAACAGCGATTGTAAGGTTATTCTGTCATCGAAGTGCCCGTGTAAATTATCTTTAGTTCAACTTATATAGTTACATCAAAAAATTGATCCCATCCATGAGATGTTAAGGAGAATGACAACGATGTTGAAAAAAAATCTAATGCTTTTGTTAACCATCAGTTTGGTGCTGGTACTCGCAGCCTGCGGAACAACCAAAACGTCCACAACAGGCTCGGGCGATTCAAAGACTACTACAAACTCAAACACCTCGACAGACAATTCAAAGAATAATGCAGCTTCGGGTGAACCACGTATCGCATCCATGTCCATCCACCTGACCAATGATTTGCTATCCCTCGGTATCACACCTGTCGGTTCTGTCATTGGTGGGGAAGCAAAAGGTTTCCTGTCTCATGTGGCTGATCGCCTGAAAGATACGACACCACTCGGCCCGGTTAAAGACCCGGATATGGAAGCCCTGCTTGCCCTTAAACCGGATGTCATCTATCTGGATGAGGAGTTTTCTGGTAACGATGCCACCAAATTCGAGAAAATTGCTCCTGTGCATGTATTCAATCTCGACAAGGGGACTTGGAGAGATCACCTGAAAGACATTGGAAAGTTAGTGAACCGTGAGAAAGAAGCGGAGCAATACATTCAGGACTACGAAACGGAAACAAAGGAAGTCAAATCGCTGATTCATGATCAGATTGGTGACGGTACCGTCATGGCGATTCGTGTGACAGCCAAGGAATTACGTGTATTCAGCACACGCCGCCCCATGGGCCCTATTTTGTACGACGATCTCGGATTGACTCCAGCCAAAGGCATCAAAGAGATGGATACCTCCAAACCTTATCAGGTCGTATCACGTGAAGTTCTGCCCGACTATGATGCCGATGCCATCTTTGTTGTGGTCAACTCGGACGATGAAGCACAAACGATGTTCAAGGAACTGCAAAATAACCCGATCTGGCAGGGACTTAAAGCGGTCAAAGCAGGTCATGTCTATCCAATCGGGGCACAGCCTTGGCTTGATTATTCTTCCATCGGGAACAAGATGGCTATGGATGAAGCAAAAGAGATGTTTTCCAAAAAATAAACCCGGCTTCGCCTAATCATAAAAACAACAAAAAAACCTCGCTTCGATAACGAAAGCGCGTTTGTAAGAGCACAGAGCGCATATCGATCATGCTCCAGGCTCAATGAATACAGGGATCAGACTTCGTAATAGTCTTACTTCCTGTACCTCGCGCGCTTTCTTACCAAGCTGAGGTTTTTTATTTTAGATACAACATACCGAGTGTACTCGATCATACTGTACATACAACGATCTCGATATCCATCTCCGCAAATGTATTCTGGATAATCACACTTACTTTCTCCCACTTCAACCTGTCCAGCCCGCAACCAATTCGAGGCATAGCCAGCTCAGTAATTCCCTGCTCCAAGCAGACATCCCGCATGGACTCGACTGCCTGGGTTAATGATGAATACGTAGGTTTATTCGAATATTTGGCTTTGGTCACAAGATTCAGTGTTCTTCCAACCGGATAACATCGCCCAATCTCCAGCGGCTCCAGCTTCGCTTGATCCTGAAGAGCCTGTAGATCAAACCGCTCTCTGAATTGCACCGCGATTCCTTTACCCATTCTCGCATCGGCGGATATGCAGTGTGCCAGTGCGTATTTTTCCTCCAGTTCAAACAAATCCTGTTGTCGTTCGTAAAACTGCATCGTTATACCTTCCTCTCCTGTGCATCGCACCTCACAATTTAGACGATAAACTCCCGGTTCATTTGCGCTCTGCACATCAGGCGTTACAAAAACGTCCGTTCTATTACATGATGTCCGTGCTTTCCGACTCTCCCTGCTCATCCCAATGCAGCAGGCGTTTGAAGGTCTCCAACGTTCGCTGTCCTGCACTCCGGTCATAAATAGCAAATACGATATGTTCAAAATAATCCCTGTATCCCTCTTCAACCAGTACCTCATTAAAATACGCTGCCACCTGTGCCGGTTCATTCCGGAACACACCACAGCCAAAGGCGCCCAGCACGATGGTTCGATGACCTTGGGCAGCTGCAACCTCCAGCACATATCGAATGCGCTGCTTCATGACCAACTTGATCTCTTCATCCGTCGCTTCGTTCCGCTCTCTGACAACACCTGCATTTACTGCCGGAGCGGTGATCAATGAGGTTGTGTAATATTGATCCAGCAATCGATCATAATCATCTCTGATTACGGGAACATCAGGAGAATAGATCATATGGTCCGAATACAGGCAAGAGCGCTGCTTACGATTATACTCATACATTTCTTGCATCTGGGCAATACATGGATACAGTCCTGTTGCCCGCGCCAAGCTTTCCTCCTGAGCCTGACTTCCGCCGAGGAAACCACCGCCCGGATTTTTTGCCGATGCAAAATTCAGACAGACAACATCCGTTTTTCCTTCCCCCAGAGTCAGACGAGCTGCTGCTGCAAGTGTTGTTTCACTGGTTACTTCAATCCGCGTTGTTTTTCCATGAGCTGCAATAGGTCCAGTATCCTGCTGAAGTTCTCTTGATGTAGCTAACTCTCCTATACGCCCTTCTTTACGCAGCTTTTCCCGAAGTCCAGAAAGCTCCGAAGGCCGATAGAGAACCGAATTCTGAAAGGCTTGCTCCATGTCTTCCTTAATATGAACAGCACGGTCATATCCGTTTACGTACACGCCTTCTTCCAGAATCTCCAGCGTTTGATATGCAATACGCGAACGTCCAGAACGCGAGTTAACGCCAGTGCCATCAGCTGATGCGTTAGACTTACGAGACCCATCCGTCTTACTATTTGAATTATTGTATTTGTTGTTTTTGTTGTAGTTATCTATATTACTCATTGTAATCCCTTCCGATCTCATCTCTAAGGCGAGTAAGAATCTCACCTAACCAGTTCGTTCCCCGCCATTCTTTTCGATTGCGAATACGCGGGTCTTCCTCCGCCAATCCCACACCCCAGATGCGATCATCCGGACTTGCTTCCACGAGTGTTGTGCCACGGGTGGCGAGTAGAGCAGCCAGCAGATCTTCATTCTGTGTAAACTTGGCCCGATTGCCTTCATAGACAATGCGCTGGCACTCGCTTTCCCATATCGTCTGGTTAAAACCTGTGACCTGTCGGCCCAGCTTTTTTTGCACCGAAGCCGAACGAGTTTTCATAATTTTGTCTGCATTGTTCTGGTCGCCAAAGAGCAGTGCTTTCTGATGCATCATGTATTGCTCTGCACTTGTATACTGAACCCCGTTCACCGTAAAATCAGCCAGAAACCACTGGGAGAACGGCGAAGCTGTCCGCCAGAAAAACGTAAACTTTTCCATACATATCACCTCTTACTTACTTACTTACTTACTTACTTACTTACTTACTTACTTACTTACTTCTTGCAAAACAACGCCTTGACTCCTCCTGCTGATCTCACCTACAGGGTTTCCCTCTCCGAATTTAATCGGTACAACCGAGATGGACGATGTCCCGCACTGCTTGCATATTCACCCGTCGGGGTCACCCAGTCTGCCATTTTGCGCCGAAATGCAGCTGCCAGCAGTTTTTTGCCGCTAATAATCTCATACACTTTCTGCAACGCCGTTAACGTAAATTTCTCCGGCATCAGATTAAACGCGATATCCGTATATTCAATTTTGGAACGTAACCGCTCCAGCGCGTAATGAATAATTTGGGCATGGTCGAATGCGATCCCTTGAACATCTACTAAGCTCAATTTACTGTTTCGCACTCGCCCTTCTACTTGCTCTTTGGTATCTACAATAGCCGACAACTGTTCTGTTTCATTACTCAAAACAAGCTGTATTCGGCGCTCTGTCACCCGGCCGCGTTCATGAATATGACGTTTCTCTTCGATGAGTTTCTGTTCAACCCGGAACCAGCTGGCGTCGCTGGCATCATCACCCGCCTGAAGCTCCAGCTCACTGCTATCCACCAGAGCCATGTAAGAGCAACTAATGACCCTTGTACGCGGATCGCGCCCTACATCTCCCCATGTATACAGCTGTTCCAGGTAAATATCATCTATTCCTGTCTCCGTCTGTAATTCCCGCCGGGCAGCATCCTCCAATGATTCATGCATGGAGACAAATCCCCCTGGCAGTGCCCACTGTCCCAGATAGGGGTGACCTCCCCTGCGAATCAGTAGCAAACCAAGTTCCGGTTCCGCCAGCTTACGGTAATTTTCCTGCTCTCCGCTTCGGATCGTAAATACGAGCATATCCACAGTAACCGAGGGACGTTCGTACTCTCCGGCATCATAGGTTTTTAGGAACTCTTCTTCGCTAACGTTGACTGGGTCAAGCGCTTTGTCTCCATGAGACATGATTCATACACCTCATTCTGATATTAACATTTTGTTATTAACAAGTAGTTAATAACAATGTAGCACAACTGTAACGAGCAGGTCAAATCTTCCATAAAGTCAAAAAAGCCGCCTTCTTTGCTCTACACCTTCAGAGCAAGGAAGACGACTACAACACTCTTTATAAAATTCCATAGATGGATATCGCAGTGTAGTTCTCAGAGGCCAACCACATCTTTCTTAAAATACGCTATCTGGAACGTAGTATATTTTCTGCCCATTCTGTTTGTTTCCTGGATCGGCCACAATCAGAAAATAAACGTTCCCGTTCTTCGTTTGTACACCCTCAATTTCATGTTTTCCGACATTCGTTATTTTTACAAGAGACTGATACGCGCCTGAACTTGAGATTTTAGCAATCTGCGGTGTGTCCCCCTCTGCCCCACCGGATGTAAATATCTGAGTCTTACCCAGCAAATCTACACCTTGGAAAGACCCATTTGGACGAATAATCCCGCTACCCGACTGTGTGAAGCTGGAGACTGCTGCTTTAATTGCCGCAGGGCTATCCATACGAACCTGCTTGTTCTGATCAAGTAACCTGTTTAATGCAGTCGTATCGTACACAGACCAGACTACCTTATCCGTGTTTGACTTTCCGCCTTCCCTCGTCTGAATCCGGAACACGGTGTAGTTACTGTTGCCACCGCCATCTACTCGGTACGTTGTCCCCTGCTTCGAACCCTTTTTGTTGGCGTAGTTCATATAAGTGAAACGATGAAGATCGGTGTAGTCTACTGTTTTACCAGCGGAGTATTGAAGTCTCGCTACCTGAAGTGACCACACATTGGTAGGCGCTACATCCGCTTTGGAACTAAAATAGAAATAGTTCGCTCCATTGTACGTATACATATCCAGCGTCTGACAATGCCCGCTGTTCGTGATGGTCATATGATCCACGTATTCGGCATTGTTACCTTTGATCAAAAGTCTGGATAGTTGACATGTCGTGTTTACACGCTGCGTTACGTATACGTACTTGTCTGCTATATAAGCCTTCTGAACAACTCGGTTAAACTTGAGTCCTTTGAGGTTATAAGCTAGTTTGGCTGAAGCATTTACGGTTTTTCCTGGAGAAGCTGCAAGAGCTGGGACAACTGACATCATAAATAGGATCACTGCCAGAAAAGCAGCAATGATCGTTTTCCACTTCATTGTTGTAAGGTCGAGAGATTGTTTTTTAATCACACCATTGCCTCCTTTATAATTTGAATCTGAGATACATTCGTTAAACCAGCTTGCCTCTGAGACTACACTGCATTAAATAGATAATACCATATTTTCCAAATTACGAATCATTAAAATGCGAATCACAAATGACCACTTCCCCATAAACCTGATGTCCCTTAAAATTTAATACTTCTTTTTAGTACATCTGTGTTATATTGTTTTTAATTCATATGTTCCAAAAAAAGGAGGACTTCATGAAACGAATTGCCCTACTCGACATTCTTCGGGGGTTTGCAATTATTGGAACCTTGGGAACCAACATCTGGATTTTTGCTTATCTTGGCGATTTGAACCTGGTATTCGGTAACGCGCTTGAACCGTGGTGGAGTTCAGGAGATCGCCTAGTGCAGACGATCATGCTTATCTTGGTGAATGGAAAATTTCTAGGTATGCTCACTCTGCTGTTTGGAGTCGGCATGGAATTAAAACGTCAAAAAGCAGTTCGTGAAGGCTATGCCTGGCCTGGCGTATACATCTGGTCATGCGCACTATTACTGCTGGACGGATTGCTGCACTACATTCTCGTAATGGAATATGACGTTCTAATGAGTTATGCCATCACAGGTATGATCGTTTCCCTCATCATTCATCGCTCCAGACGCTTTGTGCTGACGATGATGGTGATTGCAGGAAGCTTACATGTGATCGGCGTTACGGGAATTACAGCCTTGCTGGCATTCGAATCCGGTTCATCCTTCAACGGTATGAATACCATTACACAGCTGTACACTTCCGGAACGTGGTGGGAACAAGTCATGTTTCGCTTAAACAACTTCGGATTTTTCCGTGCAGAATCGATTGCCATCATCCCGCTGAATATCTTTTTATTTCTGCTGGGAGCGCTGCTTATGCGGACAGGGGTATTCTCCAACGATGAGTCTGGACGCCTCAAACGTCGGAAACTGATGATTACCGGGCTTGCGGCAGGTATTCCCCTGAACCTGCTCCTGCTTGTTCCCGGCGGGATTATGGATATTTGGGTACGCTATATCAGCGCCCCTGTACTTACACTGGGTTATCTCGGAATAATCGCCTACTTTTCAGAAAATCGGTTCCTCCCCAAGCTGTTTGAGCGTTTTGGTGAGATTGGCAAGATGGCACTGAGCTGTTACATTGCACAAAATATCATCGCTTCTGTGATCTTCTATGGTTGGGGGCTTGGTCTGGGCGGACGCCCGTCTTCCCTGTTTATTTTGTTGATGTGGCTTGGCATCTGTCTGTTCTTAATGCTTTTCTCCCACCTCTGGTTGCGCAAATATCAACTGGGGCCAGTCGAATGGTTGTGGCGCAAGTTATCGATCTCCCCTTCTCCCAGACCAAGAGACACGTCACAAGATATGTCCGGATAAATAGGCTGAAACGCGAATAAGGGCTGCCCGGATACCCATCGATGATTGATCATAATCAATGACCGATGGGCATCCGCAGGACAGCCCTTCTTTATTCCATATTGATAACATCCCCAGCAAGACTTATTCCCCCTTTTTGCGCTGGTCTGGCATATAACACTT
This sequence comes from Paenibacillus amylolyticus, assembly GCF_051136285.1. Classification (GTDB taxonomy): domain Bacteria; phylum Bacillota; class Bacilli; order Paenibacillales; family Paenibacillaceae; genus Paenibacillus; species Paenibacillus amylolyticus_F. The sequence goes on from NZ_CP194938.1 coordinate 2,506,928, forward strand.
ACAATTTATCCCTCTCTACAGGCAGCTGTAAGGTGAAGGTAGAACCTGTGCCCATCTCACTTTGTACCGTAATTTTACCGTTATGATCCTGAACAATTTTTTGACAAAGCGCAAGACCAAGTCCCGTGCCTTCCTCCTTTGTCGTAAAAAACGGGTTAAAAATCTCGGTTAGCGAACTCTCGGGAATCCCGCTGCCCGTATCCGCTATCGAGATTAATACCTTCTCCCCTTCTTGCATCATGTGCATATGTACCTCGCCCGGTTCTGACATCGCTTCAAATGCATTACGAATCAGATTGATTAGAACTTGTACAATTTTATCCCGATCCATGTTCACATAAACCGACTCATCCTTCACATGAAGTGTAATCCGATGCCCTCTTGAGGCAGCATCCGATTCGGTCAAAGACATGACCCGCTCCAGGCAATGTGCCAGCTTCTCCGGTTTCATATGATGGGCTTGAGGCTTGGAAAATTGCAGAAACTCCCCCGTTAAATCGGTGACTCTGGTTACCTCACTCATAATAACTTCATACCACGGTGCAATATTGAAGGCTTGCCCGCGTGACAGCTGCAAAAACCCCCGAATCGCAGTAAGTGGATTACGTATCTCATGCGCCATGCCTGCAGCAAGCTCACCTACAGCTCGCAGTCTCTCGGAACGAAATACTTCCTCTTCATTTTTAATCCACTGGCTGCGCTGCTGCTGGATCAGCTGATCTTCCGCAATCGTCATGAATTGCTGCAAGGTTTGTGATAATCTCGGATAACGAGATATGCTATAACTTACTTGCAATCCCTGCAGCTGATTCGACAGCAAGGAGGACATCCGCTCTTCGGTATGGGGTATTTGCGGCAACACAACAGCAAATCGGTCACCTGCATACCGTGATACACCATAAGCTTCAGGAAACTGATTGGTGATCTTTGTTCCGATCCCCTTAATGACTGCACACCAGGGATCATCTGATCCTTTCTTGTATCCGCTGAAATTATTGACATTCAAAAGAACCAAGAGGAAAGATCGTTCTTCCTCCAGCGTCCGATGAAGCACCTTCATATATCCTTCATAATTCAGCAATCCTGTAAGCGGATCATGAAGGGTAAGAAATTGATTTTTTTTCCGCAGTTTCTGTTTCTCGGACTCACTGTTCACGAGGGTATGGTATAGAACGTTAACCACTACCGAGGTCAGCAGATCAAATAAAGACACCAGTAAAGTGTATGCATCCGTCGTTACATAAGATAGTCGAATGATCGTATACTGGAGCATAAGCAGCAGTGAAATCGGCAAGCTCTGTATCATTTGCTGTTTATTCTGAATCATTGAAATAATAAGCATATAATAGAGCAAATTACACCAGTTCAATTGACTGAAATAATGAAATGCACCAAGGATCAACCATTGTATCATTCTTAAAAATGGATAACGTTGCTCTCCCCATATACTCATGATCAGCATAATACCTGTAAGAATCATCAAGACCGGATGCGCTGTTTGTCCCAGTATAATTGAGGATACAATGACAAGCAGGCAACCTAGTGGGAATATCACCATCTTCATTGTGTAACTTAGCAAACAGCCTCGCCTCCTTAGACAAAAGTCACACTAATAACATATCCACAAATATTATATCGATTATGATTAGCTGATGTTGTCGATTATTGGAAGCTGATAAAATTCGCAAGGATATATAATTTTTGAAAAGAACAGGGCATATGAAGCAATTGTAATATGAAAACGTGCATATCAGAATCACAGCTCCTATTCATTGAAATGTATACTTTTTCGTAAAATATACAAAGCCAGCTCTCTAGGTGTGAGGGCTGGCTTCTTTGCTGCTTTTCCATATAGGTCATTTCGTTCTGGAAAAAGATATACGATGATCTGTATTATTTCTTAGCCATATATTTGCGAATATCAAATGCCACGGCTGCAACAATAATTAATCCTTTGATAATCAGCTGCCAGTAAGGACTTACCCCGATAAAGGTGAGACCATAGTTGATAACGCCGAAGATCAGCACCCCCGCCATGACGCCAGGTACGGTTCCAATACCGCCAGCCGTGGATACACCGCCAACAACACAGGCAGCAATGGCATCCAGTTCGTACATATTCCCGTAATTGTTTGTTGCTCCGCCGGTACGAGCTGCTTCCAGTACGCCGCCCAGTCCGTAGAGTCCCCCGGCAATGGCATACAGCGCAATCAAGTTCCGAGCGACATGAATGCCCGATACGTGAGCGGCCTGAATGTTTCCGCCAATGGCATACATATTTTTACCCAGACGTGTTTTGTTAAACACAACCCAGCAGATCAGCGCAACGCCGATGGCAATCAGCACGATATAGGGAATGGAATATCCTCCACCGAGATCAATGTAACCTGAACCTATCGTGGTAAAGTCCGGTCTAAGCCCCCCGATCGGCTGTGACTGGTTCGGCTCTGTATCAAAGTAGATCGAGTTCAGTCCATACACAGCCACCATCGTGCCGAGTGTTGCGATAAAAGGCGGCACATGCAGTTTGGCAACGATAATACCATTTACTAATCCAACAAGCACCCCAGCTATAATACCAATCAGGATCGGCAACCCCACCCATAGTTGTGGCAGATCCGGAAAAAATCGATTCGCATACGTATCAATCTGTAACATAGAGGCCGATACAACGGCTGTCAGACCAACGACACGACCGGCAGACAGATCGACGCCTCCCGTTACCAGAATGAAGGCCGCCCCCAGTGCGATAATGGCACGAGTGGAGGATTGCTGCAGAATGTCCCGCAAGGTGGAAAAAGCGAGAAAGTTCGGATCGGCAATGGCGATGCCGATGACAAGCAGGATCAGCACGATAAAAATTGCACGCTGCGTTACATATTGCTTCACTTGATTAACAAGGGTTGTATTCATTTGTGTTCCTCCTGACCAGCCATCCGCTGCTGCGCGGCCAGCCTCATAATATGCTGCTCTGTAGCCTCGGCTCCGTCCACAATACCGGTGAGGCGCCCTTCGCTCATGACCATAATGCGATCTGACATCCCCAGCAATTCAGGCATCTCCGAGCTGATCATGATGATGCTTTTGCCTTGCCGGGCCAGTTCAGTAATGATCGTATAGATTTCGAACTTGGCTCCTACGTCAATTCCGCGGGTTGGTTCATCGAGCAACAGAATTTCCGGGTTGGTCAAGAGCCAGCGGGCTAACAGCACTTTCTGCTGATTTCCTCCAGAAAGGTTTCGAATTAAGGTGTTAACAGAAGGCGTTTTGGTTCTAAACTTCTGCGTCTGCTCACGAGCCTCTTCTCGCCCCTTCTTCTCGTCCAGCAAACCCAAACGATTTTGGTAGCGACCCAGGCTTGCAATAATTGTATTCTCATAGACCGACAACACGGGGAAAATCCCGGTCACTCGTCGTTCTTCGGTCAACAACGCTATGTTATGACGTTTGGCTGCTGAGGGCGAGTTAATCTTCACCTTGCGCCCATGAATAGAGATCGTACCTGAAGCGAGTCCACGCAAACCGAACAAGGACTCCATCAACTCCGTCCGCTGTGCACCAACCAAACCGCCAATTCCGAGCACTTCGCCTTTGCGTAAATGAAATGAGACATCCCGGAAGGAATTCGGCTGATTGGATGTCAGCCCTTCTGCCTGAAGAATGACTTCACCAGGCACATTGAGCCGTTCCGGGAATCGTTCGCTCAGATCACGTCCAACCATACGGGTAATAATCAAATCTGTCGTCAGATCCGCTGCATCCCAAGTACCTACGACCAAACCATCTCGCATAATGGTCACTTCATCGGAAATTGTTAAAATTTCCTCCATCTTGTGCGAGATATAGATGATCGACACGCCGCGGCTTCGCAGCTTGTTGATGATCGTAAACAGTTGCTCCACTTCTTTACCTGTCAGGGATGAGGTAGGTTCATCCATCACAATGACTTTGGAGTGGAACGATACGGCTTTTGCAATCTCCATCGATTGAATCTTGGACACAGACAACGTTCCGGCGAGCGCCTTCGGATCAATATCCAGATTCAAATCCTGGAACAGTGCGAGCGTATCAGTATACATCCGTTTCTCATCGACCAGGAGGCCTTTCATCGGAAAACGCCCCAACCATATATTTTCCATCACCGGACGGTGCGGAACCGGATTGAGTTCCTGATGAATCATTGATATACCATGCTGCAGCGCGGCCTTGGAATGGGGAATCTCTACATCCTTTCCATCCATGCGAACCGTGCCAGCATCGGGACGATACATCCCGAACAAACATTTCATCAAGGTTGACTTACCCGCTCCATTCTCGCCCATCAACGCATGAACGGTTCCCGGCTTCACCTTCAGTGTAACTTCGCTGAGTGCCTGCACGCCGGGGAATGCTTTGGAAATTCCGTTCATCTCCAGCAGATAAGGTGACTGCATCTCGTATCTTCCCCTTTCATCTAACCGGCAAAAAAGGGACGCTGCCCGGATGACATCCGTCCCTCTCTGCTGCTGTTATTGGGCGTCAGCAATGTTGTCTTTTGTAATTTTTTTGTAGGCAATCCAGACATATTTCCCGTCTGTAATATCAAATTTCGTATTTTCTTTGGTTGGTGTCTCACCTTTGGCAAGAACAGCAGCCAGAGCGACCGTTGCCGCTCCCTGGTTCTTGGCATCATTCAGCACCGTGCCCAGCATGGTACCATCCTGCAACGCCTGAATTGCCGGAGCTGTAGCATCCACGCCTACAACAGGCATCGTTTTGCCATCCTTGAAGTACCCTGCTGCTTTCAATGCTTCAATGGCACCGAGTGCCATGTCATCATTGTTCGCCAGCACCGCTTCGATCTTGTCGCCATGAGAAGCAAGGAATGCCTGCATTTTTTCTTGGCCTTTGACCCGATCCCACATCGCCGTATCTTCAGCCAGCGCTTCGACTTCAATACCAGCGTCCTGAATGGCCTGAACGGAATATTTCGTACGCAGCTCGGCATCCTGATGCCCCGGTTCGCCTTTCAGCATGACGTATTGCAGCTTGCCGTCGCCGTTTTTATCAGCTTCCGGATGAGCTTTCCAGTAATCCACGATCAATTGACCGGAAATCGTACCAGACTCTTCTGCTTTGGCACCAACGTAATACACTTTATCCCACTTGTTCATGTCTTCTGCTACAGGCTCACGATTCAGGAATACCACTGGAATGTTTGCCGCTTTCGCCTTATCGATAATGACACCTGCTGCTGTACGGTCTACCGGATTCACCGCCATGGCATTGTATTTCTTGGACACAAACAGGTCCACTTTCTCGTTCTGGGTCGGCTGTGCATTCTGACTGTCTACAATATCAAGGGTAGCAATCCCCTCCGCTGCCGCAGTCATCGCGTTCCGTACTCCCGTCATAAATGTATCGTCAAACTTGTAGATGGCAACCCCGATTTTCGGATTTTCAGCCTGCGTTCCAGCTTCTGCTTTCGTTCCACTGTCCGTCCCCGCGCTGCCGCTTTCACCGGTGCTGTTTCCCCCGTTGCTGCACCCTGCCGCCACAGCCATACATACCGTAAGCATCAATGTCATCCACGTTTTCTTCTTCATTTTTAATGACCTCCCCCAAGTTCATTCGGCTTTACCGATGTCTTCATTATGAAAGGGTTTACATTATTTTCGAATACAATATCTTCATCTCTTTTATCGAAATCCTCATCAGTTCTATTGCACAAATGGAAATAACAGCTTCTGGTTATCCATCCAGAACATATTGTCTGTACTCACGACCTTGGTTTGCAGAATGACTCGGGTCTGCACATGCTTCCGATCCAGTTTGGCAAGGGCTTGATTAAGCCCTAAGTATCCGGCGCTGTACCCGTTCTGTACAATCAATCGTTGAAAAACGCCTTCCTGCAGCTGCTCCAGTTGCTGCTGCTCACTGCCAAACCCCACAATACTGATCTGCCTTTCATCCTTGCGGCGATGCAGTTCATCCGCTGCCCCAAGCGAGGCCTGCTCTTGAAGAGCAATCAACCCGGTGAGCTCATGCTGATCCAGTAGTTGCTTTACTGCTTGCCAGCAAGCATCCCGGTTGTTGCACACCGTTCTCGGGATCACATCAATGCCGGGATACTGCGATAATACCTCCGTGATCCCCTGCTCCCGGAGAACCAGGCCGGCATTCAGCGCATCCGGGCCCACTAAAGCAATCTGACCGTGCCCTTGTAATAATTCTGCCATCGCTTCACCCGCCTGTCGTCCGGCTTCGAGATTGTCCATCGAGATGACACTGGTTATGCCTTTAACAGGGAACTCATCATTCAGCACAATAACGGGCACAACACCTCCATCCGTTCTTGCTGTCTCTGCTTCCCGAATGATATCGCCAAGGACATCTTCACTTAGCGGATCGACGAGCAGCGCTGTTGCCCCTTGTTTCAGTGCGAGATCTGCTGCCTGAACCTGTGCCTGCTCACGCTCACTGCGAGTGAAATCCCGGTCAATAGCACCCCCTGTGTTTGCAGGTGGCGGACTTATCACATAGTCCGCATTGGAAGAGGTGTGCGAAGCGGAATCCATCGGATACGCTTCAACGGTAAGCAGCTGTGCGCCGCGCTCTTTGGCGGCAGCCTCGGCTCCCAGGCGGATCGCTTCGGCTAGTTCTCCGGTGCCCGCAGGCGTAATGAGCGCAATGCGCGGCGACGACGCCGGTTGATCCGCTTCCGCTATGCCGCAGGCAGCGCATAATAACAGGCAGCAGGCTGATGCTGTCTGGAACAAAGCTCGGAACGGCCGAAATTCCGGGGATACCGGAAAAGTTGCCTGGCTTTTTTTTGCCAATACACGGCGTGTGCTCTTCTTAAGGGTACTGTTCTCGCCACCGATTTCAACGCGGGTTTCGTTACTTTTGCTACTGATGTTGTTGCTGGTTTCGCTACAGTCCTTCATTCATCCCGTCCCCCTTCTGCTCTTCCTGAACAGGAATCCGAATCCATACGGTTGTGCCTTCCTCCAGCTCGCTGGCGAATTCAAGGCCATATCCCTCACCATAATAGTGCCGAATGCGATCATGTACATTACGTACAGCGACGCCCGAGCCTGCTCCGCTTTTCATTACTGGACGACCGCCGAGCAATCCCTCCATCTGTTGCTCCGACATGCCTACACCGTTATCCGTAATGCGGAACAGAATGGCGCGCTCTTCACGCTGCACATCAATCTCGATGTTCCCCTCATCCATGTGGTACTCGATGCCATGTACAATCGCATTTTCGATCAACGGCTGCAGAATTAACTTCACGGTCAGGCACTCCAGCAGCTCCTCATCCGCATGAATGGTGAAGTTGAACTTGTGTTTGAATCGCATCTGTTGAATGGTCAGGTAGTGGCGGGCGTGCTCCAGTTCTTCCCTGACGGTAATAATGGTTTTGCCTTGACTGAGACTGATGCGAAACAACCGGGAAAGCGACGTAATCATCGTGATAACTTCATCATTGCGGCTCATACCCACCATACGCACAACCGAATTCAGTGTGTTGTAGAGAAAATGCGGATTAATCTGAGCCTGCAGCGCCTCCAGCTCCAGACGGCGTTTCTGCTCCTGTTCATGAATGATCTCATCCATCAGGTTACGGATTTTGTTCATCATGAGATTAAACCTGCGCGCCAGACGCTCGACCTCAAGTGGCCCCGTTGTCGGTAGCTCCACATTGAAATCCCCTCGCTCCACGGCCTTCATCTTCCGTTCCATCCTCCGGATGGGACGTGTCAGACTGGAGGAGAGAAACAGGGATACCACAATGACAAGCACCAGCACAACGATCAGCACACGAATCAGATAACCATTCACTTCCTGACGTGTCGTCATAATCTCGTCCAGATAAGCCACGCCGACGATTTTCCAGCCGATATTCGCCACCGACTTTACGGTGTTCAGCCTTTTCTGTCCATCGGCCTCATCTTCGTAACTGCCTGTAGCTACCAGGGCTTGCTCGATATTTTCTTTCTTCAATCCCATATACATCAGTTGTTGTTGCGGATGGTACACAATGTTGCCCGCACTCTCATCAATAATGTAGACGTAACCCCGTTGTCCCAGGCTGACCCGGCTGCTCAATTCATCCATTTGCTTGAAGTTGATATCCACCAGCAAAATGACTTGCTGCTCCTGACCCTGCTGCTTAATGGTGATACCTTTGCTCATCGAAACGACCCACTTATAAGGGCCCGCGTACATATTCTGAATATGAGGCAAGGAAAAGCTCAGATGATTGGGCACACGCAATGCAGATTGAAACCATCCTTGCTGGGTAACATGAGCGCTGCGTTTCAATGCGGCGGCAGGTCTGTTCTTGAGCAGTTGTCCATCCGCATCAAGTAGCGTAATGGAAATGATATCTTCCCGGCTGCTAAGAAGGGTATCCAGCTGTTTATCCACCTGCTCTGCTTCCCATGTTCCGTCCCGCAACATATGTTCCTCGATGGCACGATACAGATGGGACATGCTGCGCACGTAATCCTCCAGGTTATAACTGACCTGATCCACAATCTGTCTTGTAGACAGCTCTGCACTGCGCTCGGCAGCTTGCGTGAACTTGTCATGTAGCAATATCGCCATAATTGTGAGAACCAGTACAATGAAGATGGAGAAAGACCACGTAATAATAGAACGAATGCTGCTGACCTTGGACGAGCGCATATACAGACGGAGTTTGGCTCCAACCATTTTCATTCGTGCAGTTAACATGCTCCAGCTCATTGAAGGGAACCTTCCTGGGACACAGCGGCCTGTTTACGATACTCTTTGGGCGAGACCCCGATATGTTTCTTAAAACAAAAGCTGAAGTAGTTAGGCTCGGCAAAACCCACCTTCTCCGCAATCTGAAACGACTTCAGCTCCGTGGAGCGAAGCAGTTCCCTTGCCTCATCCATGCGAATCTGCATCAGATACTGCAGGAAGGTGAGCTGCACTTCTTTTTTGAAAATGCTGCAAAAATAACCGGAACTGATATGCAGATGTGCGCATACCTTCTGAATGGACAGATCCGGATCGGCATAATATTTTTTCGTAAACGTAAGTGCCTGTTCCACAATATCCTTGTAAACGTGCTGGCGTCCGCTAGATATCCGCTGCTGTACAAGCAGACAAACTTCGCTCACCTTATGCTGTGCCTCAGACAGACCCGGCAGTCGGAACAAATCCGTATACAGCTGGAATCCAGCGCCGAATATATCTTCCATCTCTTCACCCGAGGCCTGAGCAGCCTTCCATACCGTCGTTAACACTTCGATCAAGTACAGCTGAATATCACTTCGCCCATGCTCCACCGTAATTTCCTGGAAAATGACTTGCAGTCCCTCTTCCAGCTCTGCCTGCGTTCCAGCCTTCAAACAGCGGGTTAACGTCTGTTGTTTCAATTCATCAAAACGCAGTTTGCCTGCGGCCTGACGTTCTACATCGGCAATGTAGATCAGGGAATCCGTTCCGGGTACAAGCCGGTAATCCAGCGCCAGCATTGCATCTTCATAGGCATGTTTCACATCGGGAAGGGTGTCCACAAGACGACTCGACCCAATGGTTACTGGAACACGTAAATAGTGACGGATGCTGCGTACCACATTTTCCAGCGCCTGCTGCTGCAGCTTTTCTGACTCTCCGACTGTCTCTGATTCACCCAGCGGTTCCACGTACAGTAATACAACACTCTCCTGGTGCATAAAAGCATATCCTGCTTTGTGATCTGCCCAGACTTCCGCCGCAATATTAAGAGCTGCAAACAGCTTCAGTTCAGGATCTTCGGATGGATGCAGCGTCAGAATCGATACACCATAACGTTTACCTTTCAGTTCCAGTCCGCACTGACTTGCCCGGCTTAAAATGTAGGACGAGGATTTCTGGCGATGCAGCAAAGTCGCGATCAAATCAGCCTGTAATAAAGGCATGCTGGTGCGATAGTGTTCACGCAGTTGCTGTACGTCCTCCCGTTCCGCAATCTCAGTCTCCATCTGGGCACGTAATCTGGTGAGCAGTTCGGTCAGATGCCCTGCCGAGAATGGCTTCAGCAAATATTCATCCACACTAAGTGAAACCGCCTGACGAGCGTAATCAAATTCATCATATCCCGTTAGAATAACAACCTTCACCAATGGATTCCGCTCTCTCAATCTTCGTGCCAGTTCCAACCCATCCATAAATGGCATGCTGATGTCAGTGATCACAATGTCCGGCTCTACTCGCTCTGCCATCTCCAGAGCCTCACGTCCGTTCTCCGCCAGTCCCACAATGCGCAGATCCAGTACCTCCCAATCTACTTCGACAACCAATCCTTCACGCACATCTTCCTCATCATCCACGAGCAGGACCCGGTACATCGTATGATTCCTCCCTTTTATCTATAGGCTGTTACCCCTGGTCATTAACCGATCTCATTGATCTCAAGGTTCCAACATAATATACAATAAAACTCCATGCGTGTAATCGCTTTCTTTTAAAACGAAAGTCCAGGCTTTTGCTGAACGCTATTATGCGGTCTGACAAGGGATTTCGCTTTCAAAGAATTTTTTTTTTAGAAAATACATTCATAAATTGACTTATATTGGCACGCGTGTTATGATGATATAGATCGATACATTAGTGGACTTTAAAGTCTTCGGTTTAACCGCCGGATGAGCATTAATCAGAATTGAATACCGCTCATACCAATGGTCGTAAAAAACTTATTATTTTTGGAGGAATCACATGCAAACAGGTACAGTAAAATGGTTCAACGCGGACAAAGGATTTGGCTTCATCGAAACTGAAGAAGGAACAGACGTATTCGTTCACTTCAGCGCCATTCAAGGTGATGGTTACAAATCGTTGGACGAAGGACAACGTGTAGAGTTTGAAGTAACTCAAGGTAACCGTGGACCACAAGCTGAGAACGTTACTAAACTGTAATTGATACGAGGGCTGCCTCCGGCAGCTCTTTATTTTTGCCCATTTACATCCATCACAAGAAAAGAGGTTTTTATTCCAACAGATCATTATAAAGAAACAGAACACGTTGTATTTTCCACGGTTGACGACATCATTAACTTCTACTCGCCTCAGCAAACGAGCACAGAAAGCTCCCAAGCTCACTCACGTCCTACACATCCGGTAGATCCATCCAGACACAAGGATCACAAGACCGAACGTTAACCACGAATTGACAGCAACCTATCCGACATAAGCAGAAGGCCCTGAACCGCTTGAACGGTACAGGGCCTATTTATATTCTTATTTTACATAACCGTTCCGAATTGCAAAAACGACCGCCTGCGTGAGATCCTCCACCTGTATCTTCTGCAAAATGCGATGCACATGCGTTTTCACCGTGCTTTCACCGATGAACAGCTTCCGGGCAATCTCTTCATTACGTAGACCGTAAGCCATCTCCTGCAGCACCTCAAGCTCACGCCCTGTGAACGCGTCTGTAAGCAGCGAAGTCTATTCACCGTTCTCCTCGTTAAATGGTGAATTCACGGCTGAGTTGGCTCTTTTTTCGTCTGGGGATACTGTTTTTGTCGACCTTACCGCTAAACCAATGACCTTGGCCGCTACCGCAGTTCTGTAAATGGCTTCTCCGCGATGAGCAGCTCTGATCGCATCAATCAATTCTTCCGGTGTGGCATCCTTGAGCAGATAACCTACGGCTCCGGCACGTATTCCCTGGTAGACATAATCCTCCTGATCAAACGTAGTCAGAATGACGACCTTGCATTCAGGAAGCACATCCAGTAACGCTTGGGTTGCCTCCAGTCCGTTACCATCCTCCATCTGCACATCCATAAATACAACGTGTGGCTTGAGTTCTGCCACCGTAGGTGGACTTCATGTCATTTTGCTTCAATCCGCAGATTGATATGGGACAAAGCTATGGTCGTGATTACGTTATATTTTAAAAGGTTTCAGGGATGCTTGCAGTTCTGCCGAAACGTCAGACAGCATCGCTGCAGATTCCTTGATCTGCTCTACAGACTTGAGTTGCTCTTGTGTAGACCCTGCGGCAAGCTGAGAGTTGGCTCTAGCCGTCTGTGCATGACGTGCAATCTCGTTCACCGATGCCACGATCTGCTCTACAACTGCGGACATCTCTTCACTGGTCGCTGCCATATCTTCAATCTCTGTGGCAATGCGCAGGTTCGTATCCCGAATCTGGGTAAAACTCTGCTCTGTCTCTCGTGTGAGCCGCAGTCCTTCCTGTACTTCATGCTTCACTTGGGCCATAGCCGCCAAGGATTGCTGCATGTCCTGTTCCATTGCACCAACAAGCGCTTCAATCTGGTTGGATGATTGTCCAGCCTGTTCTGCCAGCTTGCGCACTTCAGTGGAGACAACGGCGAATCCTCTCCCGTGTTCTCCTGCTCTCGCCGCCTCAATAGAAGCATTAAGTGCGAGGAGATTGGTTAGCCCCGCAATCTCATGAATGGCAGAGACCATCTGACCGATCTGGGCAGATTTCTCCTCCAACATGCGAATCACTTCGTCCGTTGCACTGACGGAAGTTTCAATCGCTGCCATCTGTCCCACCGTTAGCTGTACGGCCTGCCCTCCGGTATCCGCTTGCTGTCGTGAGTACACTGCTGCATCTGCGATGCTGGAAGCTCTGTCTGCTATGCGCTGTACGCCAATAGCCACCTCTTCCATCGCCTGCAAGTTCTCTTCTGTGCTTACGGTCTGACTCTCTGCTCCCCGTGCGACCTGTTGGACAGAAGCAGCAATCTGCTCAGACACACTTGATGTCTGGTCTGCGATCTTCAGTAGCAATCCAGTCGAATGACCTGCTTTGTCCGCTGCGTCTAAGCCACCTTGAATAATGCCTTGCAAGCTGTTTCTCATTTCATTGTAGCCTGCACCGAGCATACCAATCTCGTCTCGCACATGATCTACCACCGGCTGTGTGAAGTCTCCGGTACCCGCACGTTTGATGGCAAATGAGACCCGGTGAATTCTTGCTCTCACTCTGCGGACGTACCAGACGATTAGCACAATCGCAATCAGCATCGCAATGCCGACTACGATCAGGAAGGTTTTAAGAAAGGAAGAGATAATCACATCAATTAATGATTGAGATGCCCCGACATAGAAAATACCAATGATCTCCCCGGATGCATTTTTGATGGGTTCATAGGCTGTCTGTGTTTTCTGTCCAACAACAACTGCCTCCCCAAAGTACTTTTCTCCCTGCTGCAAAACGGTCTTAGCTACCTGCTCGGACACCTTTGTGCCCACCGCGCGTTTGCCGTCAGTCATCACATTTGTAGCAATGCGTTCATCTCCGCGAAAGATCGTCACGGTATCTCCTGACGCATTACCGATTTCATCCACCAGATCGAAATTTTCTTCCAGCAATGCATCGCCCTTGTATAACTTGCCATCTTGAATGGCCCAGTCTCCCGGGTATTTGTATGAAATGATGTGATTCGACATCTCCAAGTCCCGTTTCGCTTTTTCCGTGGCAAATGTCTTAATGCCATTCCTCATCTCCATGATGACGCTGACCGCCACAGCCGAGGAGAATATGATAAAAATGCCGATCACGATCAAACTGATTTTAGTACCGATACTTATGCTACGCATGTGTGTGAGCCACCCTTTTCACGATTAAATTGTCTTGATCCCTGGCAGATTGGTTTCTGCTTAGAGATTTCACATATAGACTTATCGGTGGTGGTATGCACATTTTTTTATAACCAGACTGTGATAATTATCACAAAATTTCAAAAAATATTAACTAGTCGTTTACGTATTCTCCGTAATTGTGTCAAAAGATGTATCGGGCTGGGAGATTAGCAATAAAGATTACCTGCCATATGTCCTGAAAACGCAGATAACTTTACTGTGATTGAACTTGTGAAATGCATTGCTCAAACTATATGAAATTTTTTACGTAAAATAACGAAAATAATTCAAAAGTTCCGGTTCCTAAGTCCTATTTTACTTGGAAAATCTAACAAATATATGTCGAAACAACGATATAACTGAGGAGTAGAACTTACCTGGAGTTCATATACGTGAAGAACAAAATCCCGCTCTCGTTTAGTAACTGTATTTGTCTTAACCGTAGAAACAACGACAACTCTTACAGAACTTGAAGATAGTCTTTCCATCTTGCAAGCAATTACAACACGCAGCGTATACGACGTCCAGGTGAAGTCCTTTTTAATTTTACAGAAGGAGTGAACTACCTTGTTTAAAAAGCTTCGCTGGAGTACCATGCCATTTTTCGCCAAAAATCTGGTAATTTCATTCGGGAGTATCGCTCTCATTGGAGTCATCCTGATCACTGCAGCTTATCAGTTGCAAAAAAGTATTTTGATTAATCAGCTACACGAGCAAGCCAAGATTACAACCTTGAAATGGTCACAGGATCTGGACACAAGTCAGGTCGAACAGGCCACATCCGAAAAGAGTTATTCCGATACATATCAGAGTAAACTGCGGGATTATCTGGATTCCATCCACACCTTTAATCCTAACATCGCACAAGCTTACATTTTCGGTTCACAGCTGGATCAGGAGAAGAGCGCTCCGATCTATGCGATTCCAACCAGTCTAGTCGAACCATTTGAGAAAGATAAGTATCTGCCTGGTACGAACTACCCGCTATCTCCCCAGATTGAGCACGGTCTCGATGAGATGAATGCAAGCAGCGGCCCAGCATTTAGTGATTTTTATACCGATGATTTCGGTACCTGGACGACACTAATGTATCCGATCGAAAAGGCAGATGGCTCCATCTATGCAGCTCTGTACTTTGATGTTGATGCAAGTGCCGTTCCCAAAGGGCTGAATAAATTGCTTATGTATGGCCTGATGTTTCTGGTCGGATTCCTGATTCTGTTCATGGTGCTGCAATTTATTTTGTTGAAAAGAACCATGCGCCCGATTCGCGACCTCATGAAAGGGATTGAGGAAGTAAGCACTGGCGACCTGAACGTCACAATTCGCACAGGACGCGATGATCTTGGGGTCATTAACGAGAAGTTTAATACAATGATTGAGCGTTTCAATACCACTCTTTACAAAGTAAAAAATACGTCTCGTCACCTATCGAATTCGTCCCGAGAACTGCTGGATATTTCGGCGAAAAACAACGATAATATTCAGTCCATCAGTACCAATATCCGTGAAATCTCTACAGGTCTGGTGTCTCAGGACAAAGCAACCGTGGAAAGTGCACGCGCCATGACCGAGATGTCTACCGTAGTGCAGAACATTGCCGGAAGCTCGGCCGAAGTAGCTGATGAAGCACTCAGCATGGAACAGCGTTCGAACAACGGACATGAAATTATGCAGCAAGTTATTGACCAGATGGGTCTGATCTCAAGCGCCGTACAGAACACATACGCTTCCATTCAATCCTTGGAAAACCGTTCCAATGAGATTAGCAGCATTGTGGGCATCATTACGGATATCGCTGGTCAAACGAACCTGCTCGCCTTGAATGCTTCTATTGAAGCGGCACGCGTTGGAGAGGAAGGTCGAGGGTTCGCAGTCGTGGCTGGAGAAGTACGTAAACTGGCTGAGCAGTCCCAAGAGTCCGCAACGCAGATTCGCGCGCTGATCGATGAGATTCAACGAGATATCGGACAATCCGCAGACGCGATGGAGCGGGGTTCAGAAGAAGTGCAAAAAGGCCTCAATGTTACACGGGAAACAGGTACTTTCTTCGAAGATATCTTGACAGCTACGAACAAAGTAGCGAACCAAATTCAGGACATCTCCAGTTCCACTGAGGAAATCTCGGCGAGCACGCAAGAAATGTCCGCAACCGCAGATGAGCTGTCCGCAAGTGTCAGCAAAGCCGCCAGCAGCACCAAACACATCGAACACTCGATTGCAGAACAGGAAACCTCCATGGCTGCCATCGTCAGTGCATCAGATGAATTAGCCGAAGTATCGGAGGAGCTGCAGGAACTCATCTCCTTCTTTAAGGTGAAAGAAGCTTAGGCTAATCACGAAATACTTTTTATAGACACTATGCGCCACATCCGTAACATCAGGGGCTGTCCCATAAGTCATTTTATGATTTTTTAGCCCCCACAGTAGACAGGATTTCAACCAATAGAGAAGCCTTCAAACCCACTTTAGCGGTGATTTTGAAGGCTTTTCCGTTCAACGTTTGGGACTGGCTTATCCGTCGGTACCGTTTTGGGACAGCCCCTTTTTTGCATATGTTATGTACGCCGAGAAAAGCAGGTAGTATAGAAAGCGATGGAATGTGATTACATTCTAACGATCCCAGGAAGCGCTATTTGCCTACTTTTCTGCTTCATAAAATTCTAACGATCCTCAGAAACCTTATTTACTTCAAATCCCTCACTTTTCGCCATGTTCTGCTGTGCTTCTTCCAAATAAGGTCTGTGGAGATCGTTAGAGTTCGAAAAGGTCATAAAACGACCAAATAAGCTCCCCTGTGATCGTTAGCGCTCGTCTGAGACTAATTCATCGCATCAGCTATACTGCGCAAACTTCTCCTAACATCCTCCACACTACGATAAGCTCCAGTGATCTTAACCAGCTTCCAATTATTTGGCTGCTTCAAATAATGCAACGTCACTGCACTAGGCAGTAAGCACACTCGCTCATCTCCCATTTCGTACCATTCCAGCTTTATTCCCGCTTTTGCCGCAAAAAGTTGAAAACTTTCTATTGTCTTCAGTGTATCTAACTTAGAAGTACCTGAACCTGAATGCAAATCTATTTCTGTCGCTACTCCTACGTTGTTTTCTACTTCGGCCCAAACATCCACACTATCGAACAAGTAACTTCCATCCTTCTGGAATGTCATATTCACCGTGTACCCGTCATAATCAAAGCTGATTACTTCCAGTTTTTCCGCTTCCACACTCCACACCTCATCCGCTTGTGCTCTGACCTTCTCCAGTGTGACCTGAACATTTATGGATAAACATTGCGGTATCTTCCCTTCTTGCACATACTGTTCCAAAGAAAGCGTACCGATGTGTTGTTTCATTTGCTCGTTATTCATCCTTTGTTCGTCAGCACCTTTCGGAGTAGGTATTGGACTTAGCAAGGGATAGATTTTCAGCGTAATAAACCTGCAAGTTTTTAATACTATCCATATTGGAGTATTGGGTTTTGTTACTAAAATTAAATTCCATCCACACACTCCATACAGAGTGCGACTGTAAATTGTCTCCTTTTATAATATTATTAGGTGATTTCAATCCACGCACTCGTATAGAGTGCGACAGCGAAAAATAACGTATAAACATTTTCGCAAAAGAAAATATTCTGTAATTCCGCATTTTCTAACTATGATTTCACCTTAATCTTATACAAAGCAAATATATAATTCAATAATGTGTTGCCAAAAGGGAATATACAACACAAAAAATTATGCGAATCCCCCAGGAAAATCATGTGAGCTTGGCATTCGCACTCAATAAGTCTCGTTAAAAATCGACTTATTTTCAAGAAAACATACTAGTTTCAAACTCAGGTCTACCCGCTCTGGAGTCCACAACAACACATCTGTAAGAAATGTCAGAGCATCCATTCCAGACAAGCGCTCGACGATCCTTGCTCTACTCTTCTATAGAAATGAACAAACAAAGACGCTCGGTCAGGTGCAATATCCTGTCTGGGCGTCTTGTTTAATGGTGTAGCTCTTTTATTTCAGGTATCCTTTGGATTTCCAATATCGCTTCGCAAAGGATTCAACAGCATAGGGCAGTTCCCCATCCAGCAAATCCTGATTCGCTTGTATCAGCTCTTTGCGTCCACGTTCCAGCAATTGAACGGCATGTAGTAATTGGGGCCCACCTACATAATGAAGTTCAAGCAACAACGGCTCTTCCTCATCCTCTTCCTCCTGAGCCGAATATTCAATTAACACAATTTCCGTGCCGTCCGCATGCTGGTGTAGCGTATAGAAGTATTTCTCGACCTGCGTCTCCCCTTGTGTATCCGTATACTCTCTACCAATACGCAGCATAGCTGGCTGGGGAACATCATTATACATTTGACCTGCTTGTCGAAATGCAAAGTAGAAGTCTTCAATCCACAACCCATGCCGGTCATCATCATAATAATCGTCATACGGCTCCGCGATAGGCAACGCTAATAAATCACGAATACGTTGCGGCGAAATCAAGGTGCGGACATACTGGTAATTCGATATGGACTGCAGCAAGGTATCCCATCCACGGTTGCTTAACTGCTGAATATCCGTAGGTGAGTCTTCCGTAAATACGCTCCATTCGGAGTTCTCACTGTTCACATAACGATATGCGCCTGAGATCATCCAGACAGGAGTGCCCGCTTGCTCGGCAAGTTCATTAGGAGAGCCTGAAGCTTGGTCTGCTGGCTCTATTTTGAGCAACAATGCACAGTCATGTTCATCTTGAAAATACAGACTCCGGAAGTAGCCCTCCGTATACTCATCCCCGTAGACAGAACCTCGGCAAAACTGTCCATCCACCCAAAACTCATAACTGTTCAGCAACTCCCCCTCCTCTCTTACAGGTAATAATGAAGGGTGAGTAAGACGCTCAATGTTCTCAGCTGTGAACGAATGATCTTCGAACCAATCCGGTACATCCGGCGTTAGTTCTGCGGCATAAATATACTCTCGTTTAATGATAGGCTGTCCCTGCTGTAGCCTCTTTATCATCTCTTCTCGCCATGGAAACGGCTCTTCTGTATCATCGTCAATTACACACTCAGGAACAAATAACTCCAGCATGTCAAAGCCTTGCCATGGTCCGAGATCCTCCCACTCTTCAAGATGACGCTTCACTTTCCGCTGTCCTTGAACCTGAATACCATATTGCTCTGTACTTACTAGCAGCCCACCTTCTACGTTGCCTCTCACCTTCAATTCTCCATGGTTGTAATCTCCCCAGAACATATCCTTCACATAAAGATTACCTGTAATATATATTTCCTGCCCTCCCACGAGCATATAAGGCGTTGTAAGATCACCAAGCACAACCAGGTTAGAAGAGGCCGCGTCGGATTCTGTGTTTCCAATATAACGATCAACGATCAGATTTCCCTCCACCATAATTAAAAAAGGCCCCTCATCCAGCAACAGCTCTCTGATATGAAGATCACCTGAATGCAGCCATACTTCCTCGGCATCAAATTCACCATCATGTGCTTCATTCTGTGTATACATCCAGCTTTCGTTAGGCAACCTCGTTTTGATATCGGCAAAAGTAACCTTTTGACCTATGTGATGTATGGACATCTCCTGACACTCCTCTTCGGTTGATATACCGATAACATCTTCAACACTTCTAATCTTCGAAACTCCGAATCTATTGGCAGCATGACTTACCCAGTTTAATTATACTAGAAGAAATTGATTTGAGCTTTCTGCTGGTTGCATTAGCAGCGATAAGAAGCACAAAGTTAATCACATATGTTTCTTTAATGCATCTCTGAAGTGGCTGCCGCCCATTGCTGACTAATATTTTTGTAACGCTCTAATCTCCATTGAAATCTCTCTTCTTCACGTCTAGCTTCATCGGTACGTGCATCATCTTGTTCCACTTCAAATTGCTTGTTAACAATGGTAGTAGCGAACCAATGAGGAATATTTTTACCTTGTCGTTAGTTTTGTATCTTTTAACAAAATCCTTAAACGTCCGATCAATAGCGTCACAAGTATAATTATTAATATCTTGCGGCTGTGTTTTCATATACTCGACAACCTGGATTCCCATTTCATTTTTTTGTTGTACGTTGTTAGGTTTTGGAGGAAAGCTTCATATCGGATAGTAAGTGCTTTTGTTTTGCTTACGTTTATCAACATGTGGACGAGTGGATCGCGTCCGGTGTATCTTCCTCAAACCCTAAAAATAGTAAACCTACTGATTGATTGCTCTGAGTGAGTAGCCGATTGCTCATTTTGATACCGACTACTCTCTATGATTTCAATCCACGCACTCCATACGGAGTGCGACCGAACGGATCAGGGTTATCGGGGTGCGGCAGAGGATTTCAATCCACGCACTCCATACAGAGTGCGACTCAACGCCGACTGTCCCATAAAACTGTATGATAATTTCAATCCACGCACTCCATACAGAGTGCGACCGGGCATTCGATCAGGATACATTGATCTGGACAATTTCAATCCACGCACTCCATACAGAGTGCGACCTGCTGGAGGAACGTAGAACAGCATTGGTGGTCAGGATTTCAATCCACGCACTCCATACAGAGTGCGACGTTTCCCTTGTCAGCTTGTTCATCAGTTGATACACATTTCAATCCACGCACTCCATACAGAGTGCGACTTGACCACTTCGGAAATGGCTTTTATCACTACGCTATTTCAATCCACGCACTCCATACAGAGTGCGACTATATGTTGTTTCCGGCTTCAACCCTTCCAAGTTATTTCAATCCACGCACTCCATACAGAGTGCGACCGTGGATTTGGAGTTTTCTTCTGATACCGGGTTAATTTCAATCCACGCACTCCATACAGAGTGCGACGTCAACCACACAGCGTTCAACAACTACGTACTTTATTTCAATCCACGCACTCCATACAGAGTGCGACTTTATGGGTGGGCTAGTCGTCCGGTGGATAATCCAATTTCAATCCACGCACTCCATACAGAGTGCGACTTGAAAATTCAACGCATATTTAGCGTAGAGGCACCATTTCAATCCACGCACTCCATACAGAGTGCGACCTGATATGTCGTCAAATACCTTAATCCCTTTTTCAATTTCAATCCACGCACTCCATACAGAGTGCGACGACAGCAAGTTTGGGGATCGGTAGATATCAATAAGATTTCAATCCACGCACTCCATACAGAGTGCGACCTAAGGACATATTTAGCCGCGCAAATTAAGGAGATTTCAATCCACGCACTCCATACAGAGTGCGACGCTCTTTTATTAACGCTGCATCAGCATTAGCTTCCCATTTCAATCCACGCACTCCATACAGAGTGCGACGTTCTTGCCGCGCTTCTTCTTGATTACGAGAGCTAATTTCAATCCACGCACTCCATACAGAGTGCGACCGAAATGTATATGAAAAATCTCATGAATGAAAACATTTCAATCCACGCACTCCATACAGAGTGCGACTCGACTCTTCTTGATGCTCCAACAAAATAATTTGATTTCAATCCACGCACTCCATACAGAGTGCGACACGACTCTATTCCACGTCCGTCCAGCCCATTGGGATTTCAATCCACGCACTCCATACAGAGTGCGACGTCCTATTTCAAGTTTGATTGATAAAGGTAACGAATTTCAATCCACGCACTCCATACAGAGTGCGACGTGTGATTGAAAAGATGGCAGAAGTGCTTGGAGTAATTTCAATCCACGCACTCCATACAGAGTGCGACTGCCGTGGATAAGAACGGCGAGATCATCGAGGATATTTCAATCCACGCACTCCATACAGAGTGCGACGTTCGATTGCCAGAACTAGCCCCGCTGCCATCTCCTATTTCAATCCACGCACTCCATACAGAGTGCGACCTAAATAAATTGTCTCCTTCGTTTGTGTTCTTATATTTCAATCCACGCACTCCATACAGAGTGCGACGGAACTGGATGAATTGGAACAGCAGGAACAAGAGATTTCAATCCACGCACTCCATACAGAGTGCGACGCAACGTCTCCAGCATGGCACGTACCGCTAGCGATTTCAATCCACGCACTCCATACAGAGTGCGACTAAAATGTCTCAAGCTGAGTTTTCTCGTAGATCTGATTTCAATCCACGCACTCCATACAGAGTGCGACAGCAAGAAAACACGTTTAGTACATACCTAAACGTCACAAAGCTACGTTTTTACACTACTATTCTATGTGTTCCCGCCAACGAATTCAATCTTTTTCCAGCATATTGTTGCCAAAAGGCATCAATATACCCTATTTCCACTGCTTTCGAGGTGCGAATCCCCCAGGGTTTTCATGTGAGCTTCACATTCGCACCCGCATAAGTCACTTTCTGCCTCTACTTAATCTTCCAACGTTTCTATGTACTTCTCCCTTCTTCTATCCTTTATAAGTCTCCCCCCTTTCTCTACTCTTCCACCTTCTCCCGACCCACACCATCACAACGCCCACTTTCCAAACTATGACATAGATCACATCCAACCTCATACACAAGTGCTACATTAAATAACGACCAACTGACCAATACAGTAAAATGGTCAATCGCAAAGTTAGTTTTATCTTTTTTCAAAACCTGTCACCATTGCTTCAAGTTGCTTCATCATTTTCAACCGTTCTACTGCTTCACACTGCTTCTTGTGTTTCACCATCTTCACCCATTACACATGTCAGACCCCAAGGAGGTGTATCGCCGTGAAAACGATAGATCGAAGGCAACAAGTGATGGACTCTGCCGAGAAATCCTTTGCCCTGTTTGGCTACAAAGCCACAACGATGGAGCAAGTGGCGAGACTGGCCAATGTGGGCAAAGGCACGATCTATACCTTTTTCGAGAACAAAGAAGAATTGTTTGATGAGATCCTGCGCTCCATTATTGCAGACATGAAACAGATTACGGAGCAGACGGTGAAGGATGAGAACTCTTTTCTGGATAACGTGCATCAGAGTATGGACTCTTTGCTCGAATACCGGGAGGAACATGAGCTGTTAATCAAGCTTTTTCAGGAGGTAAACGAGTTTGGGACACCGCAAGCAAAGGAAGGTTTGCAAAAGGTAGAGAAAGCCATCCTCGAATACCTCGAGCGTCAGGTTAGCCGGGCCATGGAATTACGGCAGATTCGGACGGACGATCCCAAGCTGGTTTCGTTTGTGTTACTGAAGCTGTACGTCAGCCTGACATCCGATTGGAACAAAACGCATCCTACTCTTCACAAAGATCAGATCAAAACTTTTGTCGGCCTCTTTCTCCAGAACGGATTATCTCCCACCTAGAGAAATGCCCGCAGACGCACACATACCATACTAAATATAGAAACAAGGGATAAGCGTAAGATAGGGAGAGAACATCATGAAATCATTTCGTGTATTTGGGCAGGATCTGAAATCCGCCTTCAAGAAACCAAAAGTATGGATTCCAATTCTCGTTGTGCTGTTCATTCCCGTGTTATATAGCGGACTGTTCCTGAACGCCTTCTGGGACCCATATGGCAAAATGAATGAATTACCTGTAGCCGTGGTCAACACGGATCGGGGTGCAGTTTATAATGACAAATCGCTTGAAGTCGGTCAGAATCTGGTCGATGAGCTGAAAAAAAGCAATGATTTCAACTGGCAGTTCGTCACTCGCGAACAGGCAGAACAAGGTATGAAAGACAACAAATATTATATGACCATCGTCATTCCAGAGGACTTTTCTACCAAAGCAACCACACTGATGGACGAACATCCCGCTCCGGCAGAGCTGATCTACGAACCCAACGAAGGTTACAACTTCCTTGCGGGTCAGATCGGCGGTACGGCGGTCAAACAGATTCGCTCCAAAGTCTCTGCCAAAGTCACAGAATCATATACCGAAACGTTGCTGGATAAGGTCGAGAAAATCTCGGACGGTTTGGCGAATGCCGGAGATGGCGCAGGTAAAATTCATGATGGGGCAAGCAAACTGGATAATGGGGCGGCTACGTTAAAAGAAAACCTGACGAAACTGGCTGACGGTGCAGGCAAGCTGCAAACCGGCGCCGTTTCGTTAAAAGAAGGTACAGCTACCCTTGCCAAAGGCACAGGTGAACTTCACACTGGTGCGAGCACACTATCTAGTGGACTCGCTCAATTGGCTGCCGCCGGCACCAAGTTGGGTGACGGCGCAACACAGGCCGCAGCTGGCAGCAAACAGCTGCATGCCGGTATCCAAGCTACGCAGGAAGGCGCGTCCAAACTGGACGCCGGGCTCGCAGCTACTGAACAAGGCAGTACCAAGCTGACTGCCGGGCTGCAAACTTCCGTTGAAGGCAGCGGCAAAGTCAGCGAAGGCGCCAAAGCGGTCGCTCAAGGCCTGGCTCAATTAGCGAAGTCCAGTCCTGAACTGGCAGCGAGCCCTGCTGTTCAACAGCTTCTCGCGGCAAGTCAGGCTGTAGCCGCAGGCAGTGAACAGGTGTATCAAGGCGGACAGCAACTTGTTGCCGGAAGCCAGCAACTGCAAGCCGCACAACAACAATTGCATCAAGGCAGTAGCCAGTTAGTTCAAGGCGAACAACAACTAGTGCAAGGCGCAGCACAGTTATCTGGAGGACAAAAAAAACTCACTGACGGGCTCAACCAATTCAACGCCAAATTAAATGAAGCCGCCACTGGTAGTGCCAAACTTGCAGCAGGTTCAGAACATCTGAACGCTGGTGCAGGTAAATTGTTATCTGGTGTGAATAAGTTAGAAGGCGGAGTCTCCACCCTTACGGACGGTTCTCATAAACTGGCTGATGGCGCAGGTAAGCTCAAAGAAAGTACATTTAAATTAACCGATGGTTCTGGTGAACTTGCCACCAAATTAAATGACGCAGCTGATCAAACAAGCAGTGTCAAAAAGACCGATGAATTGGTTACGATGTATGCCGAACCTGTTCATGTCGAAGAACACAAACTAAACGAAGTACCTAACTACGGTACAGGTTTCTCGCCTTATTTTCTCTCACTCGGCTTATTTGTCGGTGCGTTGATTGCAACGCTGGTTGTGCCAACACGTGGCAGCAGTGTGAGTGATGCAAGTGGATGGAATCGATTTGTCAGCAAAACTCTTGCCTTCACCATAATGAGCGGTGTTCAATCGTTACTCGCTTCTGGACTCGTTTTATACGGCCTTGGTCTGAAGGTACAGAGTGTGCCGTTATTCCTTTTGTTCAGTTTTGTGACGAGTCTGAGCTTTATGTATATCATTCAGGCACTGGTGACTTGGTTGGAGAATCCGGGACGGTTTATTGCCATCCTACTGTTGATCTTCCAGCTCACCACCAGCGCAGGAACGTTCCCACTGGAACTTATTCCGAACTGGCTGAAAGTGTTCAACCCATGGCTACCAATGACTTACTCCGTAACGGGATACAAAGCGGTGATCTCCAGCGGACAATTTGGCGTCGCCTGGGATCAGATCGGTATTCTGTGTATCTTTGCCGTTCTTGGCCTGGTCGGTACGTTAACGTATTTCCTGAGACGTGGAACGGTTGAAAACGAAAATCTTAGCAGTGAAGCTGTATTTCAGGCTTAAGCGACCGTTAGCTTATGTATAAACATTTTACGTATAGTCCTGCTATACAATCAAAAGGCATATCCCTGGTCTGGCTCGCTGAAATAATAGCGGGTCTGACATAAGGATATGCCTTTTTTTGAATGTGTTTTATTTGAGTGTGCCTTATTTTGAATAATAACCTCTATTACTAACTTGATTTAACTTGATTTTGCAATAATAAAATGTCTCTAATTGCTTTTAATTTTTATCGGTGACCTAGTATGTATAAGACATATCTGCACTTGCAAACAGGAGAGCAGCAAGTAACGCAAGCAAAATGATAATGGCATAAATTGCTGTTCCGATGATACCGCATACGAGCCCCGCAATGGCCAACCCTTTACCTTGTTCCATACGCATCCGAATCTCTTTAAACGCAAGCGAAGCAAAGATGATAGCTACGATACCGATCAGAAACCCCAGGTACGGAATAGTAATTGAAAGTATCCCCAGAACGAGTGATACAATCGACTTGGAATTCGTTTTTGACGGTGCTACATAAGGTGATGGCGGCAATGTGTCGCTATAATAACGATCAACATTGTTGTAATTTGGTTGATTCAATGTGAATCCTCCCTCTTATTGAGTGTTATCACATTATAAACGATAAAAGGGGAAAATCACTTCCAATTATTAGAAAACAATAATATATTAACGATTTTTAAAAAGATAGCAGCGTGTCCCTCCCACAGATACCCACTAAATTTGAGAATGACCACCCATGTTAACTTAACACTAGTTTTATAATGAGCATCAGTGTGGGCCAGTTCAGACTCCATTCATTCTAACGATCACCAGCGACGCTATTTAACCCTTTCTAGTCATTTCAAAAATCTAACGATCACCAGAAACCTTATTTACTTGGAATTCACCGATTTACGCTACATTTTGAGGATTTCAGCCCAAATAGCGCTTGTGGTGATCGTTAGATTTTCAAAGCTCGCTGAAATGATAAAATAAGGTTCTGTGTGATCGTTAGAGTGTTAGATGCAAGTGGAACTCGGAAAATCCCTGAGACTTGAATCCACACACTCCATACAGAGTGCGACTTGTAATACTGTTCTCTTTAATCTCCACTGACGTATTTCAATCCACGCACCCCATACGGAGTGCGACAGCGAAAAAACACGTAATAAAAGCATAGAGTGTATACTTTATTACGTGTTCTCGTTTAATTCATCTATTAATTAGCTTCACCTTAATATAGAACCTATACTATATCCAAGATACTTTGCCAAAAGGTATCAAATCGCGGTCTAATCTCAGGTGCGAATCCCCCAGAGATTTCATGGGAGCTTGGCATTCGCACCTGTCTACCTGTTTTCAATCCCCCTCCACCTTTAGCCTTCCAGATCGACTCGCTGCAGAAACGTCTGGGTACGTGCAAGCTGTGGTGCGCCAAAGATTTGTTCAGGCGGGCCTTGCTCGGCAATCTCGCCATTGTCCATAAAGAAGACACGATCCGCAACATCCCGGGCAAAGCTCATCTCATGCGTTACAATCATCATCGTCATGTTTTCCTGTGCCAGTTGCTTGATGACGCGAAGCACTTCTCCCGTCAGTTCCGGGTCAAGGGCTGAGGTTGGCTCATCGAAGAGCAGGATATCCGGCTGCATCATCAGGGCGCGGGCAATCGCTACGCGCTGCTTCTGTCCACCGGATAAGTTGGCCGGATAAACATCGGCCTTGTCCGACAGTCCAACTTTGGCGAGCAATTCCATGCTGCGGCTGCGAATCGCCTTGGTGCTCTCTTTTTTCAACGTCTTCGGTGCGAGCTCCAGGTTAGCCTGTACAGTCAGATGCGGGAACAAGTTAAAATGCTGAAACACCATGCCCATACGATCCGTAATCTTCCGAATCTCGGCAGCACCTACGTACCGACCATCATCCACCAGCGACTGATCCTGTATGCGAATCGTTCCGCCCGTAATATCCTCCAAGTGGACCAAGCTGCGCAGCATTGTGCTTTTCCCCGAACCCGAAGGCCCGATGACCGCAATGACTTCCCCTGGCGCCACGTTAAAAGATACCTGTTTCAGCACATCCAGTGAGCCAAATGATTTTTTCAACTGATTTACTTCTATGCTATAGGTCATATGCAGACAGTCCTTTGATTGAACAGATTTGATTTATTCATACGAAAAGCGCTTCTCCAGAACCTTGAATAACAAGGTAAGCACCAGAGTCATAAGCAAATACATAATCGCCGCTACGAAAAATGGAATGAGTTGCAAATCACGATTCACTGCGGCTTGCGCATAATAGAGCAACTCGGGTACAGCTACAGCGTAGAGCAATGCCGTATCCTTAACAAGCGTAATTGCCTCATTCGCTGTGGCCGGCAGTACCACCCGAACCATCTGTGGAATGATGATTTTCGTCATCGCCTGCCACTTCGTCAGGCCTAGCACTTTGGCCGCTTCATGCTGACCTTTATCAATGGACAATAATCCACCCCGGAAGATTTCTGCGAAATACGCTGCGTAGTTCAACACAAAAGCTATTCCCGCAGCTACGATTCGTTCAAACACCAGGTACTCTCCAATGACCGGCAGCAACGGCAATCCAAAGCAGAAAAACAAAATTTGCAAAAGCAATGGTGTCCCACGCATCACATAAACGTACATGTGGGCAATCCACGCCAAAGGTTTAAACCTACTTTTCATCGCAAGTGTGATCACAAATCCAAGGGGTACCGACAAGATGATTGCAACCAAAAACATAATGATCGTTGTCTGTGCACCCTCAAGCATCGGTTTTAAAATGGTCAATAGATAGTCCCAACTCATATTAAGTCTCCTCTAATCTGTTAACCCCGCATTCCTCGGAAGCTTGTCGCTCCAGCGTGGAATACGGGGTCACTGTTTTCGTGAGTGTTATCTCTACATACGAGAACAGCTCACATCGTTATATATCAGGTGGATTCCACCTGTCTCATTCCAAATTCACAAATTCATTTCAAAATGATCAACGATCATTTTTTTCATAACTTGTCCCTTATTTCTTACTTCTTACTTCTTACTTCTTACTCTCAATTCCTACTTCAAAACCTTGTCTTCACCCAGCCATTGGGTAGAGATTTTCGCTGCTGTGCCATCTGCATTCAGCTCATCCAGTGCTTTCTGCAGCTGCTTCAGAAGCTCTTCATTGCCTTTTTTGATCCCGATGCCATATTGCTCTGGCGCCAGTGATTCATCCAGCAGTTTGAAGGTTCCTTCTTCCTTTGACATATAATATCTTGCAACCACTTCATCGATGATGACGGCATCCAGACGTTTGGTTTTCAAGTCTGTCAGGGCAAGTACATTATCTTTGAATTCGGATGCTTTCACTTTATCCTTCAGAGGACTTGCCGCCAGCGCATCTGCCGCTGAGGACAGTGCCTGTAATCCTACATTTTTCCCGTCAAGCTCATCCAGCTTGGTAATCGGGGAGTCTGCGAGTGTAATCGCAACCTGACTGTTTTCCAGATAAGGCTTGGTGAAAAGCACTTTCTCTTTGCGCTCGTCCGTAATGGTGTATCCGTTCCAGATCATATCGATCCGGCCGCTGTTCAGCTCTGACTCTTTGGAAGACCAGTCGATTGGCTGGAAAGTCACCTTTTTACCCATTTTCTCCGCTGCTGCACGGGCATAATCAATATCAAACCCGACAATTTCATTCTTCTCATCCCGGAATCCCATTGGAGCAAACTTATCATCGATTCCTACAATGATCGTATTCTCGTCTTTACTTGCCGAGCTGGAACACCCCGCCATAATGATCATACATATGCTGATGAATAATAGTAGAATTGCTTTCTTTCTCATCTCTAGAACCCCTCCATGTCTATGTCCAAGCCCAAACGCTTTAGTTCGTTACCACGTTATCAGAGACTTATAATAACATAGCATGAGAGAAGAGTCGAGTATCTTGCCCATATTCCGGTGAATTTATCCCTCAGAGTTGTCAACAATGTGTGAAAATGAAGCCCGCACCTCAGCCGGTTCTACCAGCTTCTGGCGTACGACAGAATCCCAACGCTCCGCCTTTTGCAGCGTTTTAAGTTCGGTTCCAGCCCAGCGCTGTGCGAGCTTGCGTTCAAACACAATCTGTGTGTCCTTGAATTGGTAGACAACCTGCTCCAGATTATCAATTAACACAAAGTTCGCAAGGGCGTTATACACAAGTATTCGCTCAAACTGCACTTCATCCATCTCATCTGTATTCAAACTGTAATTAATCTGAGCCGTGAATGTCTCAGGAAACAGCTGATAGCCATCCAATCGCTCATGTAAAGGCAGTTTCTGATTCAGATGACTTAGATTGGAGAAATTCCCCATGTACGCATTCCGATATTGGGCCAAGGCGGTAAAATCATGCGTCAGCGGACTATTCTGCTCGGCTTCATATCGACGCTGATCTGCCGCAATTTTGGGATTAATGAAACCTTCCACCACGACAAGACTGAGCAACCCGATGATAAATAGGGAAACGATCCACAGATTTTTTCCTTTCATACGCCATCACTCACTTCATATTTACTAACGATCCGGTATGCCCGGTGTACGACCAGAGGAATAAGGATACTAAGTAGCGGTAGCACAAAAGCCATCAAAAGGACAGCGAGTTGATAAGGTCCATTCACCTGAATAGGTCGGTTAAACCAGATATTGCTTCCAAATCGTAAAGCCGCTTGTGTACCCCAAAGCGCAAGCACAACGGCTGTCCACAGCCACCATGCTCTGCGTTGCCACTGCTTCAACACTAACACACGAATCCGTGTGGTCTTTTCCGTATCGGAAGATCCATTCTCCCTGTTGCTTACCAAATAAAATACATAAGCTATGCCCACGATCAAACTAATGATCAAAAGCAGATTGTTCAGAGCAGCACCGCCCAACATCACTCGTGTAGGAATCGTAACAATCCAGGCAATCAGGCTGTAGATCAACGTAGATTGCCACAGTGCTGTCCAGTAAGGAACTCGTTTCACATGCCGGTAATCAATCATGAATTGTTCCATACCATCAATATGCTGTATCGCTGTCTGGAAAGCCTGCTCCTCGCTCATTCCTTCGGCCAGATAATCATCTATTCGTGCGACGAGGTTGCTGCGAATTTCTTCTTTCAACTCCCGATGCTCCAGTGTATCCTGTGCACCTGCAAATAAACCATCCAGATGTCGATTAATCCGTCTTTCGAGCGTCATCCTTGTTCATCTCCTTCTTCACTGGTGGCAATCATGCAATCGATTAATGTTTTGGCTGCATGCCAAGCTTGAACCTGTAATTGATAAATTTCACGTCCCTGGCTGGAAATCCGGTAGTACTTCCGCCTTCCACCCTGCGTTTCTTCTCCCCAATAGGACTCCACGTACCCACTCTTCTCCAGCCGTTTCAGACTGGAATACAATGTAGGTTCCTTGAGTTCAAACTGCTCTCCGCTTTTGCGATATATTTCCTTAATAATGCCGTATCCATAGTTATCTGACGGAATAAGCACACTCAAAATAATGGGATCAATATTGCCCCGAATCAGATCACTGTTAATCACTTGTACATCCATCTGTGTGTTTCACCGACTTTCTTCCATCCTGCATATACTATAAGACATATTACTATGTCTGTAAAGGTAATATGTAACGCATGGTAAATACGCTTCGTACCGAGCAACATTCGCAACATTCCTCTCTTGCTTTTCGTCTGGAAGATATTAGGGAGGTGGATAAAATAAAATTATTCAATATGATAAGAACATTGGCCACATTGGTATTTCTTTCAACTATGCTGATATTATCTGGCTGTAATCCTACTCCAAGTCATGCTACAAATGAAATCGAAATGGGATTAGAACAGGTTCAGGAATCGGAGTCCAACTTACCTCAGAAACTGCCTACGCCAACTATTCAGAGCGAAAGCGGCATCTCTATTCCCGCTATACAGGGCAGTTATTGTTGGGGAGGCACCTGCGCTGATTACGCTAGCCTAAATTTTGAAGACAACAGTCCCGTCCAAGTTCCTGTCGGTGAGGCTATATCCATAGATATGGGTATAGGTATCCCCCCGGATGAGATAAGTATTTCTGAATATGTGGACAAGAGCAATCAATCCATTACTTCTACGGATGGGACCTTCCAACTTCCCAAGAAACCAGGGACACATTATTACAGTGCATTTGTCCGCTGGTCTTCACCTCAAGATTCACAGATCAGCCTAGGCGATACTTCTTTTACGTTTGTGGTTCATGTTCGTTGAGTCGAAATAGAAGCAAACAAGGCCCCTCCAATACTGGAGAGGGCCCGTTTATATTTTGTTATTGTACATCTTTCCTCCATCTACTGCTGTACCTTCTCGCGATCCTTGCCTTTATCGGACTCGCCCGCATTTTTGTTGGCGGCTTCCCGGTCTTGCTGCATCTCTTCTACCGTTTTGACCTTAAGACGCGCGGCGCCTTCGTACGCCTTGGTTGGAATCAGATCCCCCGTAGCAAGTCTCGCTTCTGCAGCTGCGATAGCTTCACTGTACTGCGGCAGCCACTGTGCCTGCGCGAGCAGCATCTCATCGACCATCTGCCAGATTTCCTTCGGATTGCAGACCGCACCCACCAGCGGGTCCATCATAAAAGCCTGGCGCAGCAGGTTATCGTCCCCATGCACGGCCGCCTCCACCGCAAGGCGCTGCACGGATATGCTTACGTTACATACCGCTGCTGGACCGAGTGGCAGATCGCCGATGTGTGGCATGGAGATGCCGTTGCGATCCACATAACCCGGCGCTTCAATGATGGCATCATCCGGCAGGTTTGAGATTATTCCATTGTTCACCGTGTTAAAATGACCACGATACACACGTCCCGTCTCCAGACTTTCTATGATATAGGAGCCGTGCTCTTCGCCACGTTTCTCCGGTATATACTGCATCGGGTCATCCCTCATCCAGTTCGGAAAATCTGTCTCGAACCAGTTGCGTCCCTCGGTGCACACGCGCAGATATCCACCTGTTTCCCCGTTAATCCAGCTTTCCATGTCAATCCAGTCATTGATTTCTTCAGGACGTTTGCGATACCATGGCACATATTCACTCAAATGACCATTCGATTCGGTACTGTAATATCCAAAACGCCGCAGCATATCAATCCGTACCTTCTCGGTGCGGCTATACTCCGGGTGCTTCTCAAAAGCTTCAAGCAAGTCGCCCGTAAGATCCTTGCCCTCATGCGACGCCTGAATGTACCACGTTTGATGATTGATGCCTGCACATACAATATCCACTTCACTCTTTTGCAATCCGTACACTTCCGCAATCTGTTGATGTCCATGCTGAACCCCGTGACACAGACCGATCGTCCGCACACCACCGTACTTGTTGCACGCCCATGTCATCATCGCCATTGGATTGGAGTAGTTCAGGAGTAATACATCCGGCGCACTCTGTTCGCGAATATCTTTGCAAATGTCCAGCATCTCGGCAATCCCGCGCTGTCCATACATAATGCCGCCTGCACACAGCGTATCCCCAACACACTGATCCACCCCGTATTTCAGCGGAATATCAACATCGGTTGCAAAAGCTTCCAGTCCCCCTACACGAATCGTACACAGGACATACTTCGCATCTTTCAAAGCTTCTCTTCGATTAGTTGTGGGTTGAATCTGAATATTTAATCCTAATCCATTCTCGCGGATATCCCGCTGGCAAAGCTCGGTTACCATGTCCAGATTATGTTGATTAATATCACAGAATGCGATCTCAATGTTATTGAATTCCGGTACGGTGAGCAGGTCACGCAACAATCCTCTTGTAAATCCAATGCTTCCCGCCCCAATAAACGCCACTTTAAACGACATGTACATGTCCTCCCGCAATCCGAACCTTCCGGCTTCAGTTAATGACTTGCTTCATGGTTCCATTGTAGCAATGGAGGGATAGATAACGTTATCAAAATCATGACCTGTTTCCGAGTAAGGTGTCAAAAATCCTAACTTCTTCAGGTAATGGAACACCTAAGGGTACAGCCTAACACTCAAAGCTTTATGCATCGCTCATTGTTATATCTGTTCCCTTCAATGATCCGACAATTCCTTCTCACTGCTTGCAGGGTACTGACTAACATGCTTTTCCATCGCACCACGGAAGGCTACAGGTGTCTTACCCGTATACTTTTTGAAAAGCATATGAAAATACTGCCGACTCCCCACACCCACATAGTCTGAAATTTCGGAGATCGGAATATTGGTCTGTTGTAACAACATCTTAGCCTTCTCCATCCGCAGCATCGTCAGATAATCGGTCGGTGTCCACTGCATATAATTACGGAAAATGCGGTGCAAATATCCTGGATGTAAATTAACTGCGGCCGCGATATCCTTCATCTGAATATTGCGGTCCATATTGTGATGCATGAATTCAATCGTACGTTTTACATACAGCTCTGTCTGATCCAGTGTGCTTCGTTCCATCTCCCCTCGCAGCCTTGCAATCCGGACGAGTAACTGGATAAAAAGCGTACGCACCAGCGTTCCCTGCCCCAGGGAGGTCAGATTTCGGGCTTCACGATGAAGGGTACGCTGCTCCATCAGACCGCGCTGATCCAGTTCAAGCACCAGACTTTTCATCGTGTGATACACTTCTTCCGGGTCAGGCAATACGAGGTAAGGCATGGCATGGGTCAAAAAAGTATGAACTGCCTCCTCCTCCAGCGCGAGCTGCCTTAAAGTAAGTTGTCCAGATGTAGTGTGTGCAAAACCGAATTCCACATTAAGCATCCGGCACGGCACACCATCCTGGACTAACAGGCGATGAGGAACCCCTGCATCCAGCAGGATGAACTGCCCTTTTTTCAACACCGCCTGTTCTGAACTTCCGTCTGCCATCATCACGTCCACCCTGCACATGCCCGTAATGATGTACATAATTTCCGTGGAATCATGGGTGTGATAGGCCATCTGATAATCATGCCATTGTTTGTAAT
Source organism: Paenibacillus amylolyticus (assembly GCF_051136285.1). Classification (GTDB taxonomy): domain Bacteria; phylum Bacillota; class Bacilli; order Paenibacillales; family Paenibacillaceae; genus Paenibacillus; species Paenibacillus amylolyticus_F. Next base: position 2,541,070 of record NZ_CP194938.1, read on the forward strand.
AATAAGCGAAAAAACGCGGGCCCCAGTCTTCTGTCCGAAGGCGTTCCTGAAAAAGACTGCCTGAAAAGGATTGTGTCTGATCCATCCCCATCCTTATAACCTCCCTTCAAGCGCTTATGGAGTGCGGCCGATTCGCTTTATTTTGGAATAAACATCATTAAGGATCACGTCAAATTTCAATGATTTGGTACTGATCTCCATCCATAACAATGACTTGGGAGTTCGTTATAGGCACAAGAGATAATATCGACTGATACTCATCCATAACTTGTGCTGCCGACTCTACAAATGGGGGACAGCCCACATGCGGTACGGGGTAGAAATCAATAGAATGTAGTCCTTCGTAACTGGACAAGTCTGGTGCTACCGCGCAATCATCCATGGCCTTCACATAGGCAATATCAGGGGCGAGGATGATGGAACCTGCTGACTCCCCAATATATATTTTCCCTGCCTGAATGTGAGCTTGTATGTACTTCTCTGCTCCACTTCTGCGAAGCTCCTGTAATAGAAAAAAGGTGTTGCCACCCGACACGTAGATCAGGTCACTTCGTTGCAGTTTCGTTGATATCTCTTCAGAAGTTGCCGTGGATACTTCTAATTCTTCTACGATAAGTCCGTATTTCTCAAGCGCCTGTCTACCCGCATGTACATAAGCATCATATGGTTCGGGTACAGCAGCAGTCGGAATAAAGGTGACGGTTCTCCCTGCTAACGTCTCTCCCAGTGTGTTCAACAAGCTTGATGTCTCTTCAAAAGAAGCGGACAAAAACAATTTTTTCATCTTCATGACCTCCGAGTCTTATTTAGATAATCGTTGATAGATCAGATGGCACCTGAACGTATTGCAGTGGTGTTAAAGTACATATACACTATTCATGTTCTCGTCATGATAGGGAAGTTCAGTCAGTTCCCTATAGGCTACTATTATATAATCATCATCCTGTCAGCTCCAAATCTATCGTTAAAGGAGATTTCATGTCATGAGTACAACCTTTTATCTGGTCAGACATGGTGTCAAAAAAAGTGATATTGGCGACGTTCCACTCACTTCCGAAGGTAGCCGGCAAGCTCAATTGACCGCCCGGCATTTCGCAAACGCTCCATATCCCATCCACCGGATCGTCGCGAGTCCACTTCGCCGAGCGCAAGAAACCGCCGAAGCGATTGCTGCCCTTACCGGGTCCGACGTTGCAGAAGATGCACGCTTGCGCGAACGTGCGAATTGGGGCGATGATCCGGAGCAGACTTTTGAACAATTCGTCGCCTTATGGGATCAGTGTACAGCAGATCCAGAGTTCATTCCACATGTCGGTGATTCCGCAAAACAGGCGGGCACACGGCTGGCCACTTTGCTTGGCGAACTGGCTACGCAGGCGCCACCCGGCAGTCATATTGTTTTGGCTACACATGGCGGGCTGATTACCGATTTTCTGGTGCAGACCTTTTCCGAGCAAGAACTGAACAGATGGCACCCTGATTTCTTGATTGAGCAGAAACGCCTCGTTCCCGAGTGCTCCATCACCAAGCTATTGGTTCAGGATGGTCAATATACGCTGGAATCATTCGCTTCCGCAACTCACTTGATCGAAGACGTGGAGAAGTAATTTACCGTACTGTTTAACGTACTATGTAACGTAACATGTAATGTGGTATGTAATATATTATTTAAAAAGTATCGAACCATACACATCAAAAAAGCTCTGGAATGTCCCTCCATTAACATTACACAGGAGAGAATCCCAGAGCTTCTTCTGGTGGTCAATCTAAGCTTAATTATTTCCTTTGCCTTTTCCCGGCGTATAGAAATTCGGCAGCATTACCTTCGACCAATCGATATCAGATGCCATGTAGAAGGATGGATAGGAAGGCTGGTTATACCCGCTGTTCTGTCCGGCAATACCTACACGGTACATCGCATCATGCGTCAGCGTATACAGCTTGCGGTCTGTCTTCTCGGTGCTTAGATAGATACGGATGGCTGAACTATCCGCCGTACGCACAAACATCTCTTCACGCCAGTCTCCGAATACATCTGCGACTAGCGAAGGTGTACCTTTGGTATGGTTATTGGTTAGGGTTCCCGTCGCGGTCAGTAACGTGCCGCGTTTCCAGTCTTTGATCGTAGGGGTGACATCGATGGCCCCGTCTACGATTTGGGTAGTCATGTCGGCAGCCCAGCGAATGCTCATATTGGTTCCGGGCGCCTGATCACTTATTTTTTCACCCTGTGCCGTCCATAATCCGACAGCCCATGTCTCCAGCCCGCGCCGGGTTGGATCCACATCTCCGACCATACCCCGTCCGGTATCTTTACCCGTGTATCCGCCATAAATCACTTCTCCGGTCTTCGCATCACGCAGGGAATATCCGTACGGCGCCCAAGGTCCGCCCTCATGCACCATAAATATCTCCAGTCCCGGGCGATCCGGGTCAATATCCGCGACATGCAGCGCATCCCCGTGGCCCAGACGGGCAATTGTTCCTGGTGCAGCACTCTCAGGCGGCATCACATCTGTAGAACTGTACAGCACACTGCCATCGTGGTCAATTGTCGCGGAGCCGTAAATAATCTCGTGTTTGCCGTCACCGTCCACATCAGCCACACTGAAATAGTGCGCCCCCTGCGTTGTAATCGAACCATACTGCGGATCTGTGCCATCTACACCGTGCGGCCCGTCGTTAAACGGATTTTTCATCGGTGTCCAGCCACTATCCACGCACCATTCCTTTTTCAGCTTTTTGCCATCCCAGTTGTAAGCTGCCATGGTGGAACGAGTATAATATCCGCGTGCAAAAATCGCAGACGGTTTCTTGCCGTCCAGATACGCAACACCCGCCAGGAAACGGTCTACCCGGTTTGCCGGTTCAATGCGCGCCATCGCATAATCGCCCCACATCAGGCCGTCATCATGACGTTTCGGTTCATAGCGGACGGTTTGCAATTCTTTTCCCGACTTTCCTTCAAATACGGTAATATACTCCGGCCCATCGACAATAAACCCTTCGAACTTGCGAAGTTCATTACGAGCGCTTCGCTGCGGTGCGTATACATCTATAAAATAGTCGGTCAGACTTTCCGCATCCTGCTGGGATAACGGATAGCTGTACTTCTTCTCGATCCCAAACGCCTCTTCCAATGTCGCAGGCCAGTTTCCTTTCACAACCTCTTCGTGTTTATGCCAGTTCCGGAACATATCAACCACATGATTGTAGTACCCCTCTGCACTGAGGCGATAGTCGTCTTCGTGTGTCACCCCTGCCTTGCGGTCTTCCTTCGGCAATGTAATGTACTTCTGCGAGGTTGGTTTGCCCTTTTTGTTGTATTTGATGATTTGCGTACCCGGAGCGGTCTTGAACATCAGTTCAGCCTTGCCATCTCCATCAAAATCATAGACAAGCATCTGCGTATAATGCGCTCCCGCACGAATGTTAACCCCGAGATCGATTCGGTACAACAGTTGTCCATCCAGCGTATAACAATCGACGTAAGTGTTACCCGTGTATCCTTTTTGCGATACGTCCTTGGCGTTGGATGGGTCCCATTTTACAAAAAACTCGTACTGACCGTCTCCATCCACATCACCGACACTCATGTCATTGGCACTGTAGGTGTATACTTCACCCGCAGGCGTTACACCGTCAGCTGGCTTTTGCAAAGGAATATCAACATAACCGTTTGCCCAAGGCTTGACGGTTGAGCTGCGTTTGCTTTCTTTGCCTTTGCTATTCACGGCGGCAACTTCGTAACGAGAAGATGTCATGCCTGTACTGTCCACATAGTTGGTGCTGTCTGTGACCGTTGCAATCTTTTTGCCATCCCGATACACATTGAAATCCGTCCCGGTCAGCCCTTTGTCACTGTACCCTGTTGCCTCATCCCCAAGTAATCTCCAGCTTAGAAATACACCTTCCGACGTCGAAGCCGCTACCAACCCGCGATCCAGCTTCTCCAGTTGAATGCCCTTTCCGTGACTGTCCCCCTTGTCTTTCGCATGCATCTCCACTTCCATAGCACCACTCCCCTGTGATGTGGATTGAGATTGGGAAGCATCGGCTCCGCTGATTCCGGCGGTTCCACTAAGAATCAAAGCCAAACTGAGTGCAGAGGACAGTACTTTGGCTCCAAGAGGCATGTGTGGTCGTTTGGCCCGTTGGCTACTGCTAAATTTAGTAGAGGTACCTTGTATTGATTTTAAGTTCATCAACCTTCACTCTCCCTGGTTAGAATGGATATTGATACTTCTACAAGAACATGTTGATGGTCTGGTCTGGTTCATACATCAGGGGAAAAATGGTTACGCTTACAAAATTGAAATTCAAAAGAGAATCCAGTTTGCCTGACGTACTTCTTTCTCCAGCCCCCTTCCACTCTATGTACTCACTTCTTAGCAAGAGTTACCATCCATCGGGTACTATTATAGACATCCTCGCTGCCTAACCATAGGCAAATATCCGTCCAAAACGATCAATATTCAGTGTATCATCTCCACGGAGCTTATTCAGGCGTTTTAAGCCACTTTTGAATTCTAACGATCACCAGTAACCTTATTTCCCTCCAAACAAGGCAAATCACATTAAAATCACCGAAATTCATCACAATAGCGTCGATACGGATCGTTAGAATGTATTCATGCCTCTTTTTCGCCAAATAAGCTTCCCTGTGATCGATAGACAAAAACAGAGCTGCCCCCGGTCAATGGATGACCAAGAAACAGCCCTGTTTTGATAGGTTGTGCGTAGACTCACACCTACCTTAATACCAAATGTATCATATTAAGGCTCAATTCCCCATACAAGGCTACCGCCTTGATAAAGTGTGACTTTATTCCAATCTTGATAAGACGTTTTGGTTGGATCATAGGAATAGTCATTGCTCTCGTCAAAGTTGGACCAGTCCGTTTTGAACATGCGAAGCTGAATATCTCCAGACTGCCCGCCAGCAGCAATGCTTCCTGCGCCGGACTTGAAGCTCAGCTCGACATATCCATCCCCAAAGGTACGCTCGATGTTAGCTGCGCCAACCACGGCCCAGTCAATGGAAGAATCCATTGCCGCTGTACCTTCTTTGGTGAAATAATAACGAAGTTTCAGATCGCTCAGATTCACTGCGGTGCTGCCCAGGTTTTTGATGTTGAACAACGGTCTGATCTGGTTATCCGTTGCATTGGTATCCCCTGCATGATATTGCACCACCAGATCACTTGTTGGTACAACCACAGCCGCTGGTTTCGCAGAAGCTACAGTCGAATTAGCACTTTGTCCTGCTGCGTTCACCGCACTTACCACATAATAATAGGTTGTGCCATTTGTCAGCGAAATGTTGGTATACGACGTTGCAGTTACATTGGAGGCTACCGTCGTGAATGGGCCTGCTGCTGTCAGTGCACGTTTCACATTGTAACTGGTTGCACCTGCCGAAGCTGTCCATGACAAGCTCACCTGTGCGTTACCAGCTGTTGCTGTCAAGGCAGTTGGTGCCGCAGGAGCTGTTGCAACTGCTGCCGGTGTCGCCATAGTAGATGCGGAGTTTACACTCTCACCTGCTGCATTCCTTGCTGTCACGACATAATAGTACGTTGTACCATTCATCAATCCAGTGTTCGTGTAAGTTGTTCCGCTAACATTGGCAGCAACCGTTACGAATGGACCGGATGCCGTCAGCGCACGTTTTACCGTATAACTTGTTGCACCTGTTGAAGCCGCCCATGTCAATGTCACTTGAGCATTGCCAGCTGCGGCTGTTACCGTAGCAGGAGCTGCCGGTGCAGTGTTTCCGCCTGGAGGGTTGCCTCCACCATTCTCAGAAAGTACAGGGAACGAGTTCTTTACCAACGCTACAAACTGATCATGGAACCAGTGACCTGATACTGGCGCGTTAGGCAGTGCACCTGTCAGTACTCCATCTTTCGTTGTATACGTTGGATCACACATACGGTCGAAGCCCTTACCCTCATTGTTTGGAATTTCGGAACTGGAACCATCCGATTCACCTGGAGGTTTCACCCATACATAAGCATCCAGATGTGCAGGTCCTGGAGCAGCCTTTGGTGCTTCCCCGATACCCGCTCCGCTCGCATTACACCAGTTACCCCGGTGCTCCCGGCGATCTACACGACCGGAGTTCACATAATCATTGATGTTGCTACCCGTAGCTGTGGAAGGACGATTCACCCCGCCCCATCCGTTACGGCTGGTATCAATGAGGAAACCTGTGCTCGCTGGCCATCCTGCTTGTACGAAATCAGAATACAACTTTGCTGTGAAATCGGTTTCGTCAAAGTACGGATTCCATTCATAGAACTTGGCTGAACGGATTGGTTGTCCACCGATATTCAGATCCGGGTTGGACAAGTTTGGTTCAGAGAGCGGTGTTGTATTGGCTGTATTGGTAATAAATCCGTCCGCACTGCTCAGTCCTCCCAGCGTATCACCTACCACATCGGTATACAGAGCTACCGCTCCAGAACGGTTGTTATCCCACCCGAGCCAGCCGGAGTGACCGATATCCAGATAGTTGTATACGTTTGGAATGGCATGCAGCTTGTCCAACGTATATTTAATACCAGCTTCATAGATCCCCGTTGAAGCCGCTTGACCACAAGCTGGTGTGCTGAGGTTGGTTACCAGGTTAGGCAGACTATCCGGCTCAATAACAGCGATAATGCGAATGTCCTGGTATTTTGGATCAGCAAAAATATCTGCAATTACGTCAATGTAATCCGTTTTATACGTCTGCAATGCTGCCTGGGTTAAAGGAAGCTCCCCGTTAGATGCAAGGGCATGGCAGTCCCGACCCGGCAAGTTGTAGATAACGAAAGACGCTGTAATAGGTACACCTGGCTTCTTCTGAGCGAGCACTGCATCCAGATGTTCTTCCACGCTCTTGCGGCCAGCGTTCTCGGCCCCGCCGTAGATGGCTGCAATACGGTCAATCCATACCGCTGTAGGGTAAGATTTCACCGTTTCCATCTTCGCTTTCAGCGAAGTATCACTGGTAATGGCAATAGAGCTATCCACCAGTGCAGAGTAGTCCTCATTGAGATAAGCCGTGGCGCCAACAAACGGATTGTTCACATGCGCCTCCGCTGCCTGTGTCACACCTGGAGACATGCCAGGGAAAATCCCCGCTGCAAGCAGCGCAGCTGCCATCATTTGTTTTACACCTTTACGCAGCAGCTTCTGGCCTCTCGATTTCGTTTTCAATGTTTTCTTCATAGTTCCACCTTTCCCTTAGATAAGATTGGACTCGACTCATCTCTGTTCCTCTGTGTAGAAGCAGGATGCATGGCACAAAGTGCATGAAAGAATGTGTGGTGTTTCAGTCACCTCCATAGGCAAAATAGCTTGAGTTAAAGAGCGAATAAACGTCGGGTATGTTGGTAGAATTGCTGTGTGAGCGTGTGTGGGGGTCAAATCATGAGAGTATACGTGGTGGCGTAGTTGATATCCATATTCTTGGGATTGAAGAGTGAAGAAAATGTTGAGTCCATAACAAACCTTACCGTAAGCGCTTACCAACTAAACTTTGAAAAAAGCTTCACCTCACGATGGCTACCTCTTCACCTCCTTATAGTGTGATTATACGACATGTAAATATTACTGTAAATTGAATTATATAAATTAAATTATATTTTTTTCCACATAAAAAGAAGGATTTCTCTCCCCTCCCGCCACAACAGAGAAAAGGCCCATTACGGTATAAACCGCAATGAACCTTATGTAAGAGCGACTCTATTGAATAACAACAACATCCCCCGGCTTCAAGCCGCTAACAACCTCGGTTTTATCCCCTGACTCCATACCCGTTTTAATCGTATGCTGCTCCGTCTGTCCGTTTCCTTTATCCAGTAACACGTAAGGTTCGGGCTGATCACGCATAATAGCAAGGCTGGATACGACAGTCACTTTGTCCTTGCGCATGGTTTCAATGTCTCCTTCGAGACTGACACCACCGTACATGCGAGCGTCCGGCTTCAGATCAATGACCACATCAAACTGAGAGGCCTGCTTCAGATCCGCATCCGAGCTTTTCCGGGCAAACTTGGACACTTTGCTTACGGTTCCTGTAAATTTCAGATCCTTCTGTGCACTCATCCGCACCTGTACCGGCATGCCTGCCTTCAGTTTGAACATCTCTTCCTCACCAACAATGGTCATGAATTTCATCTTGCCGGTATTGGTGATGGAGCCGATGAGTTGTCCTTCTGTAACTGCCCGTGTTTTGCTATCCTGATCGTTCAACTGAAAAATACCTGTGGTCCCGGCATACACCACCGCTTTGCTCATCACGTCCTGTTTCTTGCGTATTTCCTGCTCTTTGAGAACCAGCGCTTTCTGATTCAATTCGTTCGCGAGACGTTTGCTCTCCCGATCTGCAAAAGCCTTTTTGCGCTCCTCCTCCGTCACACCTAACGTTTCGGTCATGCCAGCCTGATTGATGCTGATCTGATTCATCTCCACATCTAAGCGAGCTTTGTCCAGATCACTCTGCATCTGACTGACCTCTGTCTGTAGCGCCGACGTATCCAGTGTGAACAGAATGCTTCCTTTCTTCACTTGCTCCCCGTTCTTGACATGCCACTGTTTAATGTTGGAAGTATATGGGGCAAATACGTCCGTCTGCTCGGTATATACCGATTTCCCTTTCACTTGTATCGTTTGTGTCATCGTCTCCTGCGTCACATCAAAGGTGATGGGCGGTGGAGCTTCAACCGGGGCTTCGGGCTGGGGCTTGTATTTCTCGTACACCCAATACCCTGCACCTGCCATAAGTACAACGGTAGTGATGATGCTGATCCATTTCTTCATGCGTTATATTCCCTTTCACTGATAAGTTTGAGTCCGAAAACAGTTCCGAAGTTCCGTTCGCTCGTCTCTCGCGATCACATCGATTTAATGACGCTCAGTGCATTCGTACGAGACGCACTGATTGCCGGATAGATACCAGATACTACACCAACAAGCACGGCAAAAATAATGCCCATCGGCAGTGCCGACTGTTGAATAATGACCGTCATCGGCCCGCCTGCCTGATCTGCCATTTGATTCGCGAGTAGCTGGTTCACCCCTCCAAGCGCGGCAAACGCAATACCTACACCCGCCACACCGCCAATGAATCCCAGCATGGCTGCTTCCACTATAAACATCTGACGGATCTGCCACAGGTTGGCGCCAAGTACCTTCATGACCCCAATCTGCTTGCGCCGCTGATGCGTGGACATAATCATTGCCACAATAATGGATAGTGACGCCAGCACCATAATAAAACCGCCAATACCTATGGCTGCTTTCTGATACATCGCAAGCTGTCCAGCCATGGCCTCTTCCTGAAAGAGATTACTTTGCGTGTTTAATGTCAGCTTTTTGATCTGTTCTTCAACCTGAGCCACATGCCGCTTGTTATCCACCTTCACCAAAGCGGAGTTAAGACGTTTGAGCGCCGGGCTGTCCACTTGCTGTAGTCCAAGTTCATCCTGCAAGGCTCGCGCAGTATCCAGCGGAACATATACTTTTTTGTCACTCTGAGCAGTCATATCATCCATATTGGCAGGTTTGATCAATTCCCCCGATACACGAATGGTTCCACTCATCTTGGTCTTTCTGCCATTCGTAAAATCCTCATAACGGAATTGAATGCGCTGCTGCATCAGTTGATCCTGTTTCATCATCATCTCGTTGTATTGTTGCAAAAGATCATTGTTATACGGATCAGAATTCAGCTGTTCAAACAACTTCTGCGTCACTTTCTGATCTATAAAACCGTAGGTAGCGCCGTAATTCACAACGGCAATTCGGCCATTGCCAGCACCGCTGCCTTGTGAATACTTGTATCCGAAACCGTTCAGTGTCCCCATTTCCGTTCCGATCACTTCCACATAGGAGCTACGTCCATCGGGAAGAACCATATCCAGTGCATCCAGCTTTAACATCGGAGCTACAGCAACGACATGTGGAAGCCTCTGTATAATTCGAATTTTCTCCATGGTCAGTGCACCGCGTTCAAACTTGCTTTTCGTGCCTCCGCTGCCATTCCCCGTTTTGATCCCCTCGTTCGGGCTGATCGTAATTTCATCCATCTTGTAGTTATCGTTCAACGTTTTTTCGCTATATGTCTGCACCGACTGACCCACACTCAGGGCAATAATCATCGCTGCCGATCCAATCGACAGACCGATCATACAGAGCAATGTGACCACTTTGCGCCGAATGATCTGCCCCCAGGCCATGCGCACTACGTCCCGTATTCTCACTGTTCCTCTCCTTTTGCCTTATCTCATACACTTTGCAACGGGGCAGACTGTTCGACCAGTTTCCCCTGCTGCAACGTCAGAACGACCTGCATCTGTTCCGCTACCTCACTTTCGTGTGTCACAATGACAAAGGTTGTTTTCATCTCTCTGTTCAGCTGCTGCAAAATGGAAAGGATCTCTTCCTCCGTCTCCGTATCCAGATTGCCTGTTGGTTCATCTGCGAAGATGACCGAAGGCTCCGTAATCAGCGAGCGGGCGATACTGACCCGTTGCTGCTGACCGCCGGATAACTGGGAAGGAAAGAGGTTGGCCTTCTCACTCAGCCCCACTTGCTCCAGCAGGCGTAACGCCTTTTCTTTGCGTTTGGATGGTCTGATCCCCATAAATACCAGAGGCAACTCTACATTTTCCCGGATGGTCAGATTGGACAACAGCTCGTAGGATTGAAAAATAAAACCAATATGGCTGCGCCGGAACTCCGCCAGACGATTCTCGCTGAAACGCACAATATCCTGTCCTGCGATCCAAATCTTGCCTTGCGTTGGCTTCATCAGTCCAGCCATCAGATTCAGCAGCGTGGACTTGCCTGAACCCGAACTGCCCAGCAGAGCAACCATCTGCCCCTCTTGAATCGTCAGATTAATATCTTGCAGCACGGGAACATCGCCCTGTGCATTGCGGAAGGCATGGGATACCTGTTCAACTTGAAGCATTCGTGCTTGTCTTCCTTTCTGTTTCCTGATTATGTATTTCTGTGTAACCTGCACTTAAGTATAGTGTGAAGATGTATCGTGACAGGACGAAGTTGTATCCAACTTGTAACATGTCAACATAAAAAGCCCTGCGGCAGAGCGTATAACGCTTGCCTGCAGAGCCCTTATTTTTATATCCAACACCTAATTACCACGCTTTGAAGCTAAAACGATACAACTCACTCTTGCTGGTGGTGCTACTCGCCAGGAACAGTTCCTCCTCAAACCACTTCAGTTTAATAAAATGGTTGATATTACGGTAGATGACTGTATCAGAGGACAGGTTCTGATCATTCAGGAAGGCGATATGAAGCTCATTTTTCTGGTTCTCCAGCGTATTCACATAGGCAATTCGGGATTCGTCAGCACTCAGATCAAAATTCCAGAATGTGCCCTTCGCCAGCAAGCTCAACTTATTCTTAGCTGCCTGATATCGATACAGCCCCTGCACTTGATTCACTTCTCCCTGAAAAATCATATCCCCGTTTTTCAACAGGTGATATTGCTGAATATCCTTTAATCGCAAGTACAGAGATACATCAGGGTTCTTCTTCAGGGAGACACGATAGACGGCAAAATCATCTTTGTGCATGACCAGAACATAAGCCTGCTTCAAATTCTGACTGATTTCGAAACTGTCGATGACGATATAATTCTTGCCTGTTTGATCCTCATGTGTCTCAACGCCGACTTTCTTCATCATCGCCTCATCGGAAAACAGGATCTGTTCCTTACCCGTTTTCAGATCCGTCTGGATGAATCCGCGTTCATCATGACTAATAGACATATCGTTACTGAGCAACTGTCTGTAATAGGCGTTTTCCTTACCTAGTTTGCTTCGTTCATCACTCTTCACATCGTACATAAAGGCCGTGCGCTGGGCTTGTCCCGAACGATACTGAGCATATACCAGCTTGGTTCGATCCGGGCTCAGTACAACGCCAAAATCAGTGTTGTTGCTGATCTCCTTCACCTGGTTATCATCCAGATGCAGTTTCAACAGTCGCAGTCCCGAATATGAACGTTCTGTGCTGTTTACAACAATCGTATTCCGATCTGCGATATCAAAATCATAGATAACGAAATCATTCGGAATCTTTGTCGCCGATTCAATCTGGATGGTACTGCTCGCGGGTGGTGCCAAACGACTGTTGAATTGCTCGCCAGGCAAAATCACAGTGCGCGGTTTAAGCTGACCCATGCTGAACAGACTGCCAATCCCGAATATGCCACCAACAAAAGCAATGAGCAGCCCGGACAGCATCAGCTTATCGCGATGTTTACGCCAGAAGCCGGTATATTTCATGTATGTCTATCCCCCGGCAGGCGGATATGAACTTGTGTCCCTTCCCGCATGATGCTTTTCATCTCCACTGTTCCTCCATGACGCTCCACAATGTTTTTCACAATGGACAGCCCCAGACCGGCGCTGCCTTTTTCGACACGATTCATGCCCTTGTCTTGATAAAAGGGTTCAAACACATGATTCAGTGCTTCTGCACCAATCCCCTCTCCCTGATCTCGAATCAAGATGGCAATGAACTGCTCTTCCTGTGTAGACTGCACTTCAATGATCGAATTCACATCACTATACTTGACGGAGTTATCCAGTAGGTTCAGAAATACCTCTTTTAACTTGTCTCGATCTCCCTGCACATACAGTTCTTCTTCAAGCTCATAATGAATGCCGATATTGTACTTGCCTGCTTTGATGGACATGTCCTCACATGCTTCGCGGATAATCTCCGAGACGTCAACCCGTTCGAACCGGTAGTTCTCAATAACCGCCGAGGAGACCGAGACTTCCAGAATATCCGCAACCATCGTATTCAGACGCTGGCTTTCCTTGATAATATAATTCATGCCCTTGTCGAAAAAATCCGGGTCTGTGAATCCATTATCCCGCAAAATCTGAGCATAGCCCAGAATGGTCGTCAGTGGTGTTTTTAATTCATGTGTCACATTGTCAAAAAAAACCTTGCTTCGTGCCTGCACTTGTTTCACTTCGTCCCGTTCTCGCTCAATAACATCAATCTGCTCCCGTACCCGGTCAATCATGACCGTGAAGCTCGCCGCCAGTTCACCAATCTCATCCTTCGTTGCAATCTGAATATCGGCGTTCAGACTGCCTTGCGCTACTTCGGCAGAACGTTTCGTCAACACACGAATAGGCTGTGTAATTTTCCGGGAAATAAAAATCGAAGCAATGAACACAAACACAAATATCGTTGCTGCAAACAGCTTGATCGTATCCTGAAAACGCATATTGCGCTGGTACAGGTCGGTATAATCCTTTTCAAGCTGCACAATACCAACAAGTTGCTGGTCACTCTGTATCGGGAAAGACAGGCTTGCCATAACCCGTCCTTGATCGACTTTTGTCGTATAGGCAATTCGGGATTGCATCGCTTCTCTCAAGTCTTCTATGTCGGTGTGTTTAACCAGTTTTCCTGCACTGGTACTGGAGCCATAGGTGGAGGCATCGGGGCGATAGAGCGTAATCTTCCCGCCCACAGCAGAGCCGATCTGCTCTTCCAATTCCCGGCTGCCAGCTTCAAGCGAATCTTTGCTGATGCGTTTGTTATGGATGAGAAAATACTGATTCAGTGCGATGTCCAGATTTTTTTTGGATTGCACCATATCCTCGCCCACTTCACGATACATATTCTCTTGGGCGACCTTGTTGGACAGGATCAGCAGTGCAGAGAATCCAATAAAAACGATGACCGAGAACAGCACCACCATTTTGAACTGAATGGTCCATTTCATGTCTGCACCTGAATATTCAGTTTGTACCCTACGCCAAATACCGTTTCAATCATCGATATGCCTTGATCGCCACTATCCAGCTTTTTACGGATACGTTGAACATGAATGTCCACGGTACGGGTATCTCCTGCAAAATCAAATCCCCACACTTTGTCCAGCAGCTCCGAACGTGTATGTACTTTGCGGTGGTGGTTCACGAGGAAGAGCAGCAGATCATACTCCTTGTTGGTGAGCCCTGCCCGTTCTCCATCCTTCCACACTTCGCGCTCATCCTTACGAATCTCGATATGTTTGCCTAACCTCACGACTTCGTAAGACTGGTTCTCCAGCGTTTCGCTGATCAGGTCTATCCTGCGGAAAATAGCCCGGATGCGGGCAACCACTTCGCGGATATCAAAAGGTTTTGTAATATAATCGTCTGCCCCCAGCTCCATGCCAAGCACTTTGTCCAGCATATCTGACTTCGCAGTGATCATGATTACCGGGATTTTGGAGTTCACGGATAACTGTCTGCACACATCAAACCCACTCATATCCGGCAGCATCAGATCCAGCAGAATCAGATCAGGCTTGGACTCCCGCAGCAGATTCAGTCCTTCCCTGCCCGAAGCCGCCTCTTTGATCTCGAACCCTTCCTTGCGAAGGGAATAGGACAATATATCGCGAATGGACTCTTCATCCTCAATGATTAATATCTCTTTTGGTCTCATAATACATTCGTAATCTCCCTGCTCTATGAATTTCATCTGCCTATATTTTGTATCCCAAGTTGTCTGCTTGAACAGAGGAAATCAAGAAATGTTACAACTCCGATACAACTCTGAACCTTTTGGAAACAACATCCCGCTATACTTGCATTAACAGAATGCCAAACGGACCCGAACCAAGGCTTGATCCATATCCAAGGGGGATTCACATCTTATGAACCAATCACAGATCAGTGATGCATACATTAACTATAAATCAGAAATCACCAGGTATCTATCCCAAATCGTCAAACAGCCGCAGGATGCGGAAGACTTGGCACAAGATTGTTTTATTCGTCTCATGAACGTGACTGTAGCCATTCCTGAAGACCGGATTCTCTATTATCTCAAACGCATCGCTCGTAACCTGGCTATGGATAGCTTTCGCAGACGTACCCGGACCTTACGCCGTGACAGCCGGCTCGAGACGCCCACACACCATGTTGATACGCCTCAGATGGAGATTAATGAAGGAGTTAACGAAATCGTCTCCCATATCCACAACACCGAACATCGCAAAATTTTGGAACTGCGCCTGATTCATGGGTATTCGATTAAAGAAACAGCCCAGATGGTGAACCGCAGCGAGGGTATGATCAAATCTTCCGTTTTTCACGCCGTTAATCGTATTCGGGCTAAAGTCATCTCATAGAGATGGCTTTTTATTATGTTGCTTATTTGCATTTGTGTTTTGTATTCGTTCTTTATGTTTTGTTCTTTATGTTTTGTTCTTCGTACCTTTACTTTCCGACCTTTAAGCTGCTTCCCTATTCTTTAGCCAAGGTATCATCATTTCCAACCCCATTATCGTTAATAATCCAAATGGCCTATTCCTATGCCAAAATGCCTAATTTTACAAAATTCGATCTAATTTTTACATTTTGTTATGACTATGTGAGATTTTCATGTGGTAGAATATGGACGAACTTATGAATTAATCAGGGTGTGGGTTTTAAGACACGTCCTAATATTGGGGAGGGATTTGGTTGGGTAAATTGACACGTTTACGGGGAGTTTGGTTAAAATCACTCCTGGCATTATCCATGGCTTTGCCACTTCAGATCGGATTATGGAACGGAGATGCTTCGGTTCATGCGGAAGGACCGACAGACTCGGCACCGTTCATTCAAGCCAAGATTGTTAACGAGAATGCTGGCAAGAAAGTGCTATTTGACAACTCGCACGGCCAAACTGCCGGAGCAGCAGACTGGGTCATTGATGGAGGTTTCTCCGACTTTGCCAATGCTTTGGCAAACGACGGTTATTATGTGAAAGAGCTGCGCAAAACAACGGCTTTTACCTATGATGATCTGAAAGAGTACAACGTATTCGTTATTGCAGAACCCCAAATTCCTTTTAAAACGTCTGAACAGGCGGCATTAAAACAATATGTTGAATCCGGCGGAAGTATCTTCTTCGTTGGAGATCACTACAATGCTGACCGTAACAAGAATCGCTGGGATGGCTCGGAAGTCATCAACGGATACCGCCGCGGTGCATATCAAGAACCAACCAAAGGCATGAGCGCAGATGAGCGCAATTCCTCAGCCATGCAGGAAGTAACCAGCACGGATTGGTTATCCGATAACTTTGGCATACGTTTCCGATATAACGCACTTGGCGACATTAATGCCAATATCATTGTGCCAGCCGATCAATCATTTGGTATTACAGAAGGGGTATCTGCTGTAGCGATGCATGCAGGTTCCACACTGGCAATCACCGATCCGGAAAAAGCCAAAGGCATCGTGTACTTGCCAAAAACCAATGCCAAATGGAATAACGCTGTAGACCAAGGTGTATACAATGGCGGTGGCATTGAAGAAGGCCCATATGTTGCTGTATCCAAACTGGGTGCAGGTAAAGCGGCTTTCATCGGTGACTCTTCCCCAGTGGAAGATGCATCTCCGAAATATTTGCGCGAAGAAACAGGTACACGCAAAACGACATATGACGGTTTCAAAGAAGTTGATGATGCTGTATTGCTCGTCAATACCGTAAACTGGCTGGCTACACAAGAAAACTATACTAAATTGTCCGAAGTAAACGGCCTTACATTGGATACAGCTACCGCGCTGTTACCATTTGAGGAGCCGGCGGCTTCCACTGAACCACAAGCGGAACCTTGGGCTGCACCTGCTGCCGGATACAAGTGGTATGATCGTTCCACGTTCAAGCCAGGCTCGTATGGCGGCCCTGCATCCAGTGCTAACGCTGCTTACAGCTTCGTGAAGCAAGATACGTTACCTAATGCCGAAGACTTCCAGATTCGTGTTGTGGTTGAGAATATGCCACCGAACACAACGGTTACCGGCTACAGCGCCGGAATCTATCTAACAGGTGGAACACAGGTAGCTATGATTCAAAATGAGAGCGGAACATGGCCAACTTCGTACGGATACAGCTCAGCATTCAGCGTAACATCCGATAGCAAAGGTCGGGCGATCAAAGATCTGAATGTACGCATCAAACCAGACACAAATGGCAATGCCAGCCTGCGTCTGCGTCTGAATGGCAGCAACCTGATTACAAATGCGGTAAGCATTGCTAACGTACCTGCACAGCCGCTTCCAGAAGAACAAGGTCCAATTCCAGCAGCCATCAGTGTTGCCGAGGCACGCACTAAAGCGGTAGGCACTACAGTTACCGTTGAAGGTGTAGTAACAACCAAACCGGGTTCTTTTGGCGGACAAGCTTTCTATCTTCAGGATGATACAGCCGGAATCTACGTGTTCCAGCACACGAGCGGATTCGATGTAGGTGACAAAGTGAAAGTGACTGCACCAACAACGATCTATAATAGTGAGTTCGAGTTAACCGATGTGGTTGCGATTGAGAAAACAGGAACAGCTAAAGTTCCGGCTCCGACTCTCGTTACAGCCATCAGTGATGCCAACCAAGGTCAACTCGTTCAATTGAAAAATGTAACGGTACAGAATATCATCAGCGCTACACCTGCCGGTTCATTTGAATTTGATGCGGTAGCTGCTGACGGCACAAGCACACATGTGCGTGTGGATACACGTACTGGTGTAAGTGAAACAACTTTCCCTTATGCTGCTGGTGATAAGCTTGATATCACAGGCATTTCAGCTATTTTCAAAGACGTATTTCAATTGAAACCAAGAAGCTCGAATGACATTGTGGCTGCGAAAGAACAAGGCGGAGGCGAAAACCCTTCTACTCCAGCCGAAGGAGCGCCGGGTAAAGCGGTGCTTTCTTCCGATAACGGACATACTACCGGGCTGTCAGATGGTTCATTCAACGTTAGCATGAATCTGTGGTGGGGCGAAAATGCAACCGAGTATAAGCTCTATGAAAACGGTGTCCTTGTAGATACGCAGAAGTTCACAGCTGCTTCTCCTTCTTCCCAGTTTGCAAAAACAGAGATGAAAGGCAAAGCTAACGGAACCTATACGTATGTTGCCGAATTGATCAACGACAAAGGCGCTACCCGCAGTGACGAGTTGACGGTTCTCATTGCGAATGCTGCTCCAGGTAAAGCCGTTTTGTCTCAAAACAACTGGGACGGCGATGGTAACTACACCGTAACGATGAACCTCTGGTGGGGTACCAACGCAACCGAGTATCGTCTTTATGAAAATGACGTGCTGATCGATACGCAATCCTTAAACGCTGCAACACCGTCTGCTCAAACGGCGAAAACCGATCTGAGTGGTCGTGCGAACGGAACGTACACGTACCGTGCAGAATTGATTAACGCCGCAGGCGTGACCAGCTCGGAAACCGTTACGGTACAAGTGAGCAAAGCAGCATTGCCTTTGGCGAGCTAGTTTAGAGGTAAGAGCGGCGAAAGTAAGCATAGGAATAGAATCAGAGTAGGCGCAAGCGCGGAAATGAAAGCAGAAGCAGAAATGTAAATAGGAACGACGATAGTAGTCTACGCTAATCAGTAACGTCAGCAATAGCGAAAAACCGAAACCAGTCCGATAGCCAGGAAACAGGCTGCGGTGGTCTCGGTTTTTTGCTGTTTTATTTCGATTTTGCGATTTTACGGTTTTTGGGTTTTGCGGTTTTATTGATGGCATGCCATTGACCCCTTGAACCCTCTGCTCCCTCAGCGCTAACGATCATGAGAGAGCTTATTTGCCCCTTTTTGCCACATTTAAAATTCTAACGATCACCAGCGACGCTATTTGGCTATTTTTCAGTATTTTGAGGGGGAAATCGAGCTAAATACAACAAATAGCGTCTGTGAGGATCGTTAGAATTTTAATGCAGGCTTTTTAGGCTAAATAAGGCTTCTGGTGATCGTTAGCGATTCAAGCTAGGTTCGAAAGTACCTTCCCCTCCTCGATCCATGAGGGTTAGCTTACCTACTTGTACATATTCTCTACACGATCCCTAAACGTAACGTGAATCAACTCATCTCAGTCGAGGTTTCTCATAACCGTCTCTTACAAAAAGAATACTGTTCCACACCGCACAATAGGCCGCTAAAGCCAAGATACCAATGACAAAAACCAGATTCATCTGCGTGAACGAATAACTGCTGCATGTGAAAATAATAAGAATCGCACTGAGTCCGATATTTTCCCGGTTATGTTTTTTAAACTTCTGAAAGATCATTCGATACAGCAAGATTAACACCATAAACACGGTCCATATCAAATAAAACTTATCCATAGGATCGGTTACCTCCTTATCAAAAGCTCCACTCTCTTCACCCTTAAAAAGTTATCTTATGAAGCTCTACACCAAACTTAATTATGTACGTTTCAACTTGTCCTACGGTAATATTCATCCGGCAACCGACTGTTCGATCCCCTACGAGTTTACAAACCACATAAACCCGAGTATCCATGATGCAACAAACAGATAGGCGATGATTTTGATGAACATATATTCTTGTTTTCGCTTCAGAAAATATATTGCCACAACAAACGAGATCAGCGTTAGCACCAAGTACAGCAAGGTTTGAGCTTCAAGGGGTTTAGTGATTCTACATTTCATATAGAAAGATTTCGGAAGTTTCTTAAAAAAAGCTGTATATTTCCACCCCATTATACGCTAACGTGAAGCTTATAATAAAAGTCGCCACAAAAGAAATGATGATTGTACTTATTATCAAGATCTGATCCTTCTTTTTGAGGATATATATTGCTACACCAAACGACAGAAGTGTTAATAAAAGATATAATAGAGTCTCACTTGCTGGCGGAACATCAAAAATAATAAAACCCTCGTTTCCTGAAAGCATGAGCGCGATAAACAATTGTAAAAATACCAATCCACCACAAATACTCAATAACGATGCGAGAAGAGTTAAAAATAATTTTCAACATCATATTCACCTCCTTATTATATCAAAATCGTACGCAACGGATAAAGCTATCTACAATAAGACTCATTTGTACAATATATTTTTTTGCCCCTGTCAATTACAACTGTTACATAATTATCTTCCGATCGGCCCCTAAAAGTTAGCTTAACATCCGTCTCAAATGTTGTATCGACAAATGGCTTAACCTCGTTTTTTTCTATATCTCCTGCTTTTATTTTTCTCAGATAAACAACGGTTCGTATGACTTCGTCATCGGTCCAACTTTCACTTTCTTTCTGGTCTATGACATAAGGCAACTGTTGTTTATCAATAATGTGCTGCACTTGACTTTGAATCTCCAATTGTACATCTTTCGAAGGCGTTCTAAAGAAGTCTTGAATTGCGCTTTGGTTAAAAATTACTATAAAATACATTACAACAGATGCTATAAAACAAACGATAATGGTTCCAATTATTCCTGACTTCTCCTTCTTGTTAAGTACATACACCGCTACAACAAACGGAAGAAGTGTTAACACAAGATACAAGAGAGTATGACTTGCTGGAGGAACGTCAAAGATAATGAGGCCTTCGTCTCCAGATAGCATCAATAGCATTATTAAATAGCCAAAAAGCCATCCTCCTCCAATACTCAATATCGATGAAATAATAGGTAAAATAATTCTCAAAATGAAATTCACCTCCTTCTCATATTAAAATCGGAATAACTTACAAATAATTGAATAAAAAATTGAGCAAATTGCAAATATATTTTCACTACTTATTTCATCTGAAATATAAGGAATTATTAACAAATAGCTAGATTTAGAGCCTGTGTATTTTAAACCAACAAAAAAGACTACCTAATGCCGCAACATCCAGCAAAAGATAGTCCTTTTTCCTACCACTTCATTCCGTTACCTACACCAGCTTCTTCCGAATATACCCCGAGATCAGGTCAATGATCGTGATCATCACGATAATGCCGAGCAGGATAATGCCGACACGCGGCCAGTTGCGTGTGCTGAGTGCGAAGATCAGCGGTGTCCCGATACCACCTGCGCCAATCACACCGAGGATCGTGGCAGAACGAACATTAATTTCAAACCGATACAACGTATAGTTCAGGAATCCCGGAATAACCTGCGGCAAGATGGCAAACCATAGCTGCTGCAGTCGGGTTGCTCCGGAAGCCAGTAACGCTTCGGACGGGCCGTAGTCTATATTTTCAACCTCATCCGCGTACAGTTTACCCAGCATCCCAATCGAGTGTAGTCCAAGAGCTAATACCCCTGCGAATGATCCGGGTCCCACGGCCTTAATGAACAAGAGAGCCATAATAATCTCGGGAAACGTACGGATGAAACTAAGCATCATTTTACCCGCACCCGAGATTGCCCGATGGCTGCTCATATTCCGTGCAGACCAGAAAGCAAACGGGATACAGAGCACGGCAGAGATTACCGTACCCAGCACGGAAATCGCCAGAGTATCCAGCAATCCGCGCAGCAAATCCTCGCCTTCAGGCAAATAAACGAAATTCCAGTCGGGCGAGAAAATGCCCGCGATAATAGCCTTCATAATCTGTCCGGCAGTTTCCTTGAACCCGGTAAAGGGTACGCCCGCAAGCGCCCACGCATATATCAGAATTAACAGCAGAATGATAAGCCAGCGCAGCGGATTTTTACGTGATTTGGGTCTTGGCCGAATACGGCTCGCTTCATTTTTCATCATAACAATTTCTCCCGCAGCTTATTGCTCACATAGTCGATAATCAGAACGATAGCCAGTGTGAAAATAATAATGGTATTGGTCTTGTCATACTCCAGGAATCCGAGTGTCGCTTCATAATAAAGACCAATTCCTCCCGCTCCAACGAGTCCAAGGATAGCTGCCGCACGTACATTAATTTCGAATGCATACAACACATAAGACGTAAACTGTGCAGCAATTTGAGGAACAACCCCGTAGACGATGAGCTGAATTCGGTTCATGCCCACAGCCGTCATCGCTTCAAGCGGCCCTTGGTCGATGGTCTCCAGCGTTTCATACGTAAGCTTGGCGATTAGTCCCACCGAGAATACAGCCAGCGCGAAAATACCCGGAATCGGCCCCAGCCCAAATACAGCAACGAACAACGCCGCCAGCAGCAAGTCGGGAACCGTACGAATCAAATTCAGCAGAAAACGTGCCGGATAATAGATCCAGCGGCTCGGCGCCAGATTACCTGCACAGATAATCGAGATGGGAATCGCAAAAATGGCACCGATAGTTGTTCCCAATAAAGCCATGCGAATCGTCTCCAGCATGCCCTGTACGATATTGTCGAAATAACTCCAGCGTGGCGGAAACATCTCCTTCAGCAGCTTCCACATCTCAGGTCCACCTGTAAACAGTTCCACAAAACTTGCATCCGTTTGCTTCGCACTCGCCCACAAGAGCAACCCAATGATAACTAGCGTGAGCAGATGTTTGGTCTTCCCCGGTGGTTTGGGGCGATTTACAATCTGCCTCGGGCTGGAGCCAGGTTCCTTACCCGCGCCTGAGCGCCCTTCATGTTCAAGTGAAACGTTGGTTTGTCCCTTCATACCAGCACTTCTCCCTGCTCATGCACAGCCTGCTTGTCCAACAATTCATCAGCCAGGATCGGTCTGCCATAAATTTCAGCAAAACGCTCATCCGTCGCCTCTTCCACCGGACCATCAAATACAACCTCTCCTGCACGCAAACCAACAATACGTGTCGCATACTCTCTCGCCAGATCAATAAAGTGCAAATTAACAATCGTTGTAATACCCATATCCTGATTGATACGTTTGAGGTCATCCATCACCTGTTTCGTCGTCAGCGGATCAAGTGAGGCCACCGGTTCATCGGCCAAAATGATTTTTGCTTCCTGAGCGAGTACACGAGCAATCGCCACACGCTGCTGCTGTCCACCAGACAACTGATCCGCACGAGAATACGCCTTCTCAGAGATATTCACTCGATCCAGTGCATCAAAGGCCAATTCGACATCCTCTTTTGGAAAACGACCCAAAATGGTACGAAGTGTAGAATGATATCCCACCCGACCCGCCAATACATTGCGCAAGACGCTGGAGCGTTTCACCAGATTGAAGCTCTGGAAGATCATGCCGATATCCCGGCGGATCATACGCAGACGTTTCCCTTGCGCCTTGGTGATGGAGCTACCGTTAATCAAAATTTCACCTTCACTAATATCATGAAGCCGGTTGATTGAACGCAGCAATGTCGATTTGCCTGCACCAGACAACCCCACTACTGCGATGAACTCTCCCTGCTTAAATTCCAAATTAATGTTGTTCAGACCTTTCGTACCGTTGGCATACGTTTTGGTCACATTGTGAAGCTCAATCATCGCGATAATCCTTCTTTCATCCATAATATTTATATCGTTTTCGCTGCTTCTAGCAGAACCTTGTAAATAACGGCACAAGCCAGAACAGCGTCAATTACGCTGAACTGGCCTGTTCACTGTAGAAATCCACGAATGGCTTGTTGGATCGGAAAACTACTCGGTTTTCACTTTCTCGTTATACTGGCGAACGATATCAAACTTGCTGTCATCGGACTCCACATAACCTTCGTGCGTGTAGATTTCTTTGATGATCTTGTGACCTTCTGTATCTTTACCGATATCGATGAAGGCTTGTTTGATCTTCGCTGTCCAATCTGCGTTCATGTCGGTACGAACGGCGATCGTATCGTTGGGAATAGGCTCAGTGAAAGCAAGTACACGTGTGTCTTTGAATACATTCGGGTAGTCTTTGGAAACCGTGTTACGGGCATCCTGGAAAATAGCTGCCGCATCTACGTCACCGTTCAACACGGCAAGAACAGCTTGGTCATGGCCTTTAACGGTTACAGGCTGTACGTCTTTCAACGGATCGATACCGCGATCCAGCAACAAGGCTGCCGGCCATACATAACCAGCGGAAGACGTTACGTTCTGGTAAGCCATTTTCTTCCCTTTCAGATCCTCAACCGATTGGATCGGGGAGTCTTTTTTTACAATAATCATGGATTTATACGAATCTGCCAGTTGCTCTGTCGGAGCGCCAGTCTCATCATTCACACCGAAACGTTGAGCTTGCAAAATAACTTGAGCTGCACCTTTCTCCTTCGCAAGCACATAAGCCGTTGGAGGCAGGAAACCTACATCTACTTTTTTGGAAGCCATCGCTTCAATAATCGTGTTGTAGTCCGTGGATACGCTGACTTTTACCGGGATACCCAGCTTGTCGCCAAGCAGTTTTTCCAGCGGTTTTGCTTTTGCTTCAAGGGTGTCTGCATTCTGGGAAGGAACGAATTGCACTGTCAGTTCCGTAGGTACATAACCTTCAGCGGTTTTGTCTTTCTCTGTTGTGTCGGTTGATGTGCCGGACGCGCCCGAATTGGCTTCAGCGCCGTTGGACGAATTGGATGTAGCATTAGACCCACACGCACTCAGGAACAGAACCAAAATCAACAATGGTAAAAATAAAGCAGACTTCTTCAATCGAACACCCTCCAAAAGTTTTTCTGATTTTCAGTACTTGTCTACTATAATTGGCAAATATTTGCGTGATGTGAAACGAAATTTGGAGTTTTGTAAAGTTTCCTGGCAGGCTGTCAGCGTGGCTTTCTTCTGTTAAAATAGGCTCATTATGGTGGATGATTTCGGAGGAAATACGCTTGGATTACGGCTTATCACCTGTTGTTAAGACGATTTCTTTTGCTCCGTTCTACGGTTTATGCCATATATCTAAACTTATATATTAGAGGAGATTGTAAAATGACACGCATTCCCCCTACGACAAACTTCAATATCCTGTTCACCAGTGACCTCCACGGAGCGATTCGCCCGATCCATTACAATACGAATGCTTATCGTCATGCCGGTCTTGCCCTGCTGGCTTCTCTGATTCGGCAGGAACGTGAACGGTCGCCTGAATTACTACTAATCGATAATGGAGACTTACTACAAGGCTCTCCTCTCGCTTCTTATGCGGCTTCTCATGGCTCCAAAGTGCAGACTCATCCCTTTATTCACATCTTGAATGAGCTTGGATACGATGCGACGGTGATGGGTAATCATGAGTTTAATTATGGTCAGGAGTTGTTACGCGGTGCGGTGCAAGGCTCCTCTTTTCCTTGGCTGTCTGCAAATATTGTGATGAAAAGAGAGAAGCAATCGCCAGAACTTGCACATCAAGAGCTTCATGGCGACCAGCCACAAGTTGCAGGACTGCCGCTTGCCCCTGACGGAGCAGGTATTCCTGCTTTTGGCGAACCGTATCTGGTCAAGACGCTCTCTACTGGCGTAAAAATCGCCCTTCTCGGCGCAACCACCCATTACATCCCCAACTGGGAGCATCCGAAAAATATTGAAGGACTGCACTTCCTGGATGCGCTGGAAACGATTCGTGCATGGGTGAAGTATATTCGAGAATATGAACAGCCTGATGTGCTGGTGGTCAGTTATCATGGTGGATTTGAATGTGATCTGGAGACGGGAGAAGCTGCCGAGCACTTAACTGGAGAAAACCAGGCGTACGAAATCTGCCGAGAGATTGAAGGCATCGACGTACTGCTCACGGGGCATCAGCATCGACAGTTGACTGCCGAAATTCATGGGGTAACCGTGATTCAGCCAGGGTTTAATGGCAGTGGATTAGGTCATGTGTCTGTGCAGCTCCAACAATCACCTGACGGCAAGTGGTTAGTGGCGGACAAACAAGCGCGCTTGTTGCTGTTAGATGAACATCCTGATCTCAAGCCTGATCCTGTTGTAATGAAACTGACGGATGAACTGGAATCTTCGGCTCAAACCTGGCTGGATCATCCAATTGGCGAAGTCGCCGGGGACGGTGATCTATCGATCTCCAGTGCCACACAGCTGCGGCTGCAGGCGCATCCTTTTATTGATCTTGTACATCAGGTGCAGATGGAAGCAACCGGGGCCCAGCTTTCCAACACGGCGATGCTTAGCGAAGAAGCTCGTGGATTCGGCAAGCAAATTACGGTGCGGGATGTGTTATCCAACTTCATTTATCCCAACACCCTGACTGTACTTGAACTCAGCGGGAAGGATATTCGGGAGGCTTTGGAGCAGACGGCACGTTATTTCGAACTGGACACCTCCGGCAAAGTAATCGTTAACCCGGCGTATATGCAGCCCAAGCCTCAACACTACAACTACGACATGTGGGCTGGTATCGATTATGAACTGAATATTTCCCAGCCTGTGGGCAGCCGTGTCGTGAAGCTGGAGCGTGAAGGCAAGCCGCTGGGAATGGATGAGAAGTATTCTGTCGTGATGAACAGTTACCGCGCGGCAGGTGGTGGAGATTATGCGATGTATCCGGGCAAAAAAGTACTACACGAAGGCGCCACGGATATGGCTGCACTGGTGGAAGATTTCATTCGCAGGCACCAGCCGTTACACGTTCGGGAAGTGCATAACTGGAAGGTGACCTGCTGAATTTGGGGTTGAGTGAAAAGCAAGAAATTAAAGAGTACATGAAAAAGGACGGAACCGGGTTTATCCGGTTTCGCCCTTTTTACTCTTTGTGGAACGGAGACTATGGATTCATTGGTAGGATCAACATAGCTCTATTAAAACAAGGAATCCGAGAGAAACAGTACGATCAGAAAAGCGATTACCCAGACCAGAAATAAATTCGCAGTTGCAGCAGCCCATTTGCTTTTGCCCGAATGATAAAACGCCCAGCATACGAAGGAAAATAATACACCCATGGGATACGTAGCCATAAGGATTGCTGCGATCGTATCTAACAATGGGTGGTCACCAGACTCCCGATAGGCATAAAAAAACAAACTCATCATCAGTACATACGGATAGGCTATAAGAGTTATTCCATAAATAACATTGAAGAATATAAGCCAATTTGCAAGTTTGGGATTTTTCAAAACAGATGAACAACCTCCTTGTGAACACCAAGCTCATTCCAGTATATCCACCTGTTCCTATCACGTCATGGTATAATTTTCCATCAGATGATTAGTATATATCCATGTGCATCTCCTTTTAAACAGCAACCTGTTTGTGCATTCTATTCATGCGTCTGTAGTGGTAAGCGAACAGGATGAGTCCCAGAACAGATGTAATGATCTCCGTTACTGTCATAGACCAGATGATGCCTGTAAGCCCATAGAATTTATGGAAAACGATAATTACCGGAATAAACAGCGTGCCCTGGCATATCGCCATGACATTGGTCGGGATGCCTTCTCCTGCCGCTTTGAAAATACCTGTAAACAGTCCTGTTACTCCAGTAAACAGAGCGGAGATCAACATCGCCACCAGAATTGAACTTCCAGCCTCCAGTACAGCTGCATCCGAAGAGAATAATCCAATTACAGGTTCTTTGAACATATAAACGATGCCTATGAAAAGAACACCAATACCGATGATATACAGCGAGGCCTGCTTATACGTAGCCTTTAAACGACCAAACTTCTGACTCGCGAAACTGTGTGCCACCAGTGGGATAATCCCCATAAAGATACCCATCGCAAGAAACTCGGGAAGCTGGACAACCCGCAAAGCAATACCAAATCCAGCGACTACACTTTCTCCATAGATCATCGCGTAATGATTCAGTAGCAGCGTAGATACGATCAGAAAAGAGGTCTGCAGCAGCTCGGAAACGCCGATCTTGAATACTTCCATCTGGTCTTTGACCGGAAGTTTCCAATGTCCCAGAAACCCTCTCAAATTCTCACTGCGGCGGGACAAAAACCAAACATAATAGGCAGCGGAACAAGCATTCGCTAATACAATGGATAATGCGGCTCCAATCACATGCCAATTCAATACCAGAATCAACAGCACATCCAGAACGATGCTGGCTGCAATGCTGATGAACATACCGATCATGGATTCTTTCGAGGCACCTTCCGACCGAACGAGCTGTTCTAGCGCAAAATTAAGAATAACGATAGCCCCTCCGCCCAGAAGTGTAATGGCATATTGACTCGTATACTCATATACAGCCTGATCCGCTCCCAGTCCCTGAACAATGGGTGAGATGAACAACCAGGCGATCAAGGCAATCAACAGACCAATGCCCAAGCTCGAATAAAAGGAATACCCTGCGACTCGTTTCGCTTTTTCCTGCTCTCCCGTTGCCGCTAATCGTGTAATGAATGTGCCACCACCCACCCCGAACATATTGCCAAAAGCCATTAATATTGTAAAAATGGGCAAACCCAGCGTAATGGCGCTAAACATGCCCGTATCATGAACGAGACCGATAAAAAATGCGTTGATAAGGTTATACAATGTTCCCGCAGACATACCAAGCATCATTGGAATCGACAGATGCATAATCGACTTATGGACAGGCGCTTTGTCCAGATAATAGGAGTTGGAATGTTTTTCTTTCATGGTAATCCCCACCTTTCTTAACCACTTAACAATTAGACTTCTAAGTGTTAACTCAAAAAAACACTAACCTAAATTCGTAACCATCTGCTAAGAAAACTAAAGCTAGACTTAGTACTTTTACTTTTACTTTTACTTTTACTTTTACAACTACAGCCACAGTTACAGCTACAACTTAATTCATAGAACTTTAATAGTTTGAATTCTAACCTTTAGTTCATGAGCAGTTTACCTGCTCTATGCGTTCCCAATGAACCTAATCGACCTTATAAATTCTGATTAACCTTGGTCAGCAAACGCATCAATGTTGCCTGCTCTTCATCCGTTAAACTTTTCACAATCTCATTCTCTACGGTGGCAAACATCCGCGAGATATCCTGAATCATTTGCTCGCCCTTCGGCAGCACATACAGGTTCTTTTGCCGCTCATTATTCGCAGGAATTTTGCGAACGATATAACCGTTTTTCTCCAGTCCCTTTAACATACTTGTAATCGTTGCATCTCTGCGGTTAAATACGTCAGCCAGGTTTTTCTGAATTAACCCTTCATCCTGATGCTCATAGATGTATCCAATGATTCTTCCTTGTTGAGCGTTCAACCCCAGTTCGTTGACCTGATCGTCCGCTTTGCGTTTGATCTTGATGCCAATCGTTTGAAACAGATCCGAATATGGTGTGTTTTCGCGCATGAATTCTCTCCCTCCTGTTCTGCTTCCTCTTAATTTGTTTCATCACTGTTCTCTTACTCACTCACTCGCTCAGAGTCAACCTCTAAATATTAGACATCTAAGTGTTCGCGAGCTAAATATATATCGGTTGCTTCCTCTCTGTCAAGTATCGATCTCTTTTTATTGCCTGCACATATCAGAAAAAAGGATTGAAGCCCCTTCCAGACTCCAATCCTCCTGCTGTTACATCGCTAATTTAGTTTACATTACCGTCCTTACACCAGAAGGAAAAGTAACCCTTTCTTCCTCCCACTCTCCTGCTTCATGCGAGCCTACACTCTATTGTGCTTTCTTCCGCAGCTGGCTGTTATACAGCTCACTATAGAATCCGCCTTGCTTCAGCAGTTCATCGTGTGATCCCTGCTCCAGCAGTTGACCGTCTTTCAGCACCAGAATCCGGTCGGCCTGACGGATCGTGTTCAGCCTATGGGCAATGACAAAGCTGGTGCGGCCATGCATCAGACGTTCCAGACCCTCCTGAATTTTGATCTCGGTCACCGTATCAATGCTGCTGGTCGCCTCGTCTAAGACCAGAATAGACGGATCAGCCAGGATAGCCCGAGTGATGGCAAGCAGTTGCTTCTGCCCTTGGCTAATGCCGCTTCCATCTGCCTGAAGTACCCGCTCATAACCGTTCTTCATCCGCATAATAAAGGAATGTGCATTGGCCAGCTTGGAAGCGATCTCCACTTCTTCATCGGTTGCATCCAGACGTCCGAACCGGATATTTTCCCGAATCGTTCCCTGGAACAAAAATGAATCCTGCAACACAAAGGCCATGTGTGACCGCAGATTCTCACGCCGAATGGTTGCCACCTTGTGCCCATCCACCGTAATCGTTCCACTTGTTGGATCATAAAAGCGCGACAAGAGCTGAATCAGGGTTGTTTTCCCCGCCCCTGTTGGACCGACCAACGCGATCATCTCGCCTGGCTTCGCTTCAAAGCTAATGCTGCGCAGAATATCACGCCCCTCATCATATCCAAACGACACCTTGTCGAACCGGACGTTGCCCTGCATGTTATCCAGGGCAATCGCCGCCCCTTCATCCTTCGCCTCCTCATCCTCATCCAGCACCTCGAACACCCGTTCAGCCCCTGCCATGGCAGACAACAGCGTGTTCCACTGATTCGCCAGATCGTTCAACGGACGTGTGAATTGACGCGCATATTCCACAAAAATAATGATGACCCCCACCGTAACGGAGCCCTGAATTGCTAAGATACCACCGATGCCTGCGACAATGGCAAAGCTCAGGTTGTTGAGTGAGTTCATTAATTTCGGAATAAAACCGGAAATCGTCTGCGCCCAAAATGCAGAAATCCGAATGCGCATATTACGCTCCTCGAAGCCGCGAATGACCCGTTCTTCCTGTGAAAAGGCCTTGATAATCTTTTGTCCGGACAACGTTTCCTCAATATAACCGTTGAGTTCACCCAGATTACGCTGCCGCTCTTTGAAGAGCGGACCTGTTCTACGGGTAATCCACCGCATCCCCAGAGCCATCAGAGGTACAACGATAAATGTGAGCAGTGTCAGCAGCGGACTTAACCAAAGCATCACACCTAATGTGCCGATTAAGGTTAACACACTCGAAAAAATCTGAATGGCCGAGCTGTTCAGTGTACTGCTGACATTCTCGATATCGTTAGTGACCCGGCTCATAATCTCTCCCTGCTGACGTTTGCCAAAGAACGGAATCGGCAGCTTATGCAGATGAGCGAACAGATCATAGCGCATACGAAATACGGTCTCCTGTGCAATCTCAATCATCCAAATATTTTGTAGCCAGGATGTGAGGGAAAAGAGGACATACACCGCCGCCAGTCCAAGCAGAAACCAGGTCCAGCTTGAACTGGTCGCTTTTCCCGCGATAAATTGGTCAATGGCTATCCCGACCATATAAGGCCCAAGCAGAGCCAGAGCAGAACTGGCAAATACCATCAACAGCACAAGCGAAAGCTTGACCTTTCGGCGTGAGAGGTAACTCCAGATTCGTCCGAGCGTGCCTGACCAGTTCTTGGCTCTTGCTTTCGGTTTACCCTGCCCCCCTGAACGGAGTGACTCGGAATCCAGAACAGGCCGCGGCTGACGGAAAGGCTCAATGAATGCTTTGAACATACTGTACGCCCTCCCCATATTGTGATTCATGGATTCGGCGGTACAACTCCGACGTTTCCATCAAGTTTTCGTGTTTTCCCTGTCCAATCAGTCGTCCATCATCCAGGAGCAGAATCAGATCTGCCGAAGTGGTTGAACTGATCTTCTGCGTAATAATAAACGTTGTACAAGAAAGCTCCTCAAGTGCATTCAGCAGTCGGCCTTCGGTAGCTACATCCAGCGCACTTGTGCTGTCATCGAGAATAAGAATGCTCGGACGACGTACCAAAGCTCTCGCAATGGAGAGACGTTGCTTTTGTCCACCTGAGAGGTTGACACCCCTTTGACCAAGCAACGTATCATATCCATTCGGCAGCTGCTCGATGGTCTCATGAATCTGAGCACGCTTCGCTGCTTCCACAATCTCTTCCATCGTGGCATCCTCCCGTCCCCAAGCAATGTTTTCCCGAACGGAGCCCGTAAACAAAACAACTTCCTGAGGAACGTAACCAATCGATTGGCGAAGGGTCGGCAGATCGAGCATGGAAGCGTCCGCAGCATCAATGCGCACCTCACCCTGTTCTTCCGTATAGAGGCGTGGGATGAGCTGCACCAGAGAGGATTTTCCTGATCCGGTTGCCCCCATAATGGCAATTCGCTCGCCTGCTTTTGCCAAGAAGGAGATATCCTCCAGCACTTTAATCTCACTATTGGGATAACTGAAACCTACGTTACGGAACTCGACTTCACCTTGCACTATGCGCTGCTCCTGCCCGGTCTTGGCGGAACCTCCGCTGCCTGCATGATTCAACGAACGTGTGATATCTGGGTTCCCTGTAAAAATCTCCTGCTCTCTCCGTCCCGTATGGTCCGTCTCGGACGTATCCTCGGTTTCAAACACTTCATTCAGACGCTGTGCTGAAGCGCTTGCCCGTGAAAATGTCACCAAAATCCAGGAAAGTGCCGATAACGCTCCAATTGTACGCAGCAAATAGTTAATGACGGCGACAACTTCACCCACGGTTGCCGAACTTGATACGATCTCTCCCCGTCCAAACCAAAGCACAGCGATAATACATCCGTTCATCATCAGCAGCATGAACGGCATCGTTGTCTCCGTCAGACGCAGCGCGGCAATTGTGCCTTTCATCAGCTTGCCGCTGAAGCCGGCAAAGCGTTCAATCTCGTGGCCCATCCGTACAAAAACACGGATTAGCCGGATGCCTGTCAGATTCTCCTGGATGACACCGTTCACGGCATCCAGTCTGCGCTGCACATTGCGGAACAGCAGCGCCGCCTTTTTGATCATCCAGATCACAACAACGAGCAGCACCGGCACCATAACAACGAGCAGTAGTCCCAGTCTCGGACTCACCACCAGAGCCATGATCATACTGCCGATGACCACCAGCGGAACACGGGTCATGAACCGCAGACTCATGAAGACCGTATCCTGTACCTGAGTCACATCCCCTGTTAAACGGGTGATTAGCGATGATGTCGCAAACCGATTAAACACAGCGTAGGAAAACGTTTGCATCTTGTCATACAACTTCTCTCTCAGATCGTATCCAAACCCCAGACTCGCATGAGAGGCAAAGAAGGAACTTGCAATTCCGGCAGCAAACGCAATGACCGCACTGCCAACCAACACGCCACCCCACATCCAAACGACGGCCAGGTCTCCCTGCTGGATGCCATTATCAATGATTTTGGAGATCAGATAAGGCTGAGCCAGCTCCACTGTTAATTCAATCAGCATCATGACTAATGCTGCAATGGCGGCGACCCGGTACTTTTTCAAGTGAACGAACAGCTTGAGCATTCCCATTCCTCCGGCCCGGAGCACGTTACTGGCGATACTGCATCACATTCACACCATCACTGCTCCGTTATTCTCTTTCCTTAAAGCTATGTAAAATTTCACGTAACCAATACGACTATTATATCGCATTTTTCTTTTACACACCGTTACGTTCTTCTCATTCTTAGTATTAACCTGAAATTTTAACCTGAAATCGACTACACGAGAACTTGCTCTCTTTATCAAAATAAAATACCCAAGGCAGCGTAGCCCGTTGCCTGGGCATCCTTTTACAGCTGTCTCAACGCGGTTCCCACATACTCCCGGCGTTCTTTAACATACGTGCGAATCTTCTCGGGTTCATTCAGGAAGACCTTCATTGGCCACTTCATATAAGGATCATTCCTCACATCTTCCCTGATCTCATCGTGCAATCGGTATACCAGCGGCATCACTCTCTTTTCCGTAAATGCATGATCCAGATGATGCTGCATCAATTTCTTATACTGCTCTCGGAACGTACGAAATGCCAGCAGCCGGCTTGTAAGTTTGTTATACCCCTGAATGCGAACCAAATTCGGATTTACCTTGGTACCGTAACAGTTTCTCCCCCAAGTCCCCTCATAGTCCCAAGGTAGAATGCCATACTTTCGACTTTTCGCTTTTTCGTACCATGTATAGTTTTGGTGAAATCCGTCAAAGTTGCCTGTCAGCACAGCCCCGCTCAACCAGCGCAGATAGTTATTGGTATCCACCCTTAATTGTAAAAAACGAAACAGCTCCATTTTGGATTTACCATTTAATTGTTGAATAAACCTGCGCAGCCTTTGGCGATCCTCCGTATTGCCCCGGATCAGGCTGTATCCAGACAACAGGTCGGTTCCTGAATCGGATGATCCCGATGACAGTGCAAAATTGGCGTTATCATTGACGGCATAGAAAATGCTCCGGACAGGCGTTCTCCTTTGGCGAAAAAAAGAGGATTTTACTCCTTCGATTCGTAGATACACCCCTGCGAGCTGACCATTGAGATACAGTACACAGTGGCGCGTAGAAGGTGCCGGTACCCGAATGGATTCGAAAAATTGAAACGAAAGTGCGTTCCGCAGCAGTGAAGGGTCATCATATTCGGCATTAAAGTGAAACGTACGGCTGGACGTACGAATCTCAAATGATTTTTTCACATAGGCCCGCGTATGTCCTCCCCGGTACCGAATTCGAATGGGAAGCTGCTTGCCGTCCATCTGCATCGTGCCGTTCACAAACGTTTCTGACCATATGTTCGATGATAATTGCTGGTATTCATTCGCAGATACATGGATGTGGTAGACAGGTAGAGTCATTTCCATCCGCCTTTCGGTCACCTGTGGGATTAGCCCGTAGGCTGTTACATCATCCTATGCACAGATACATCAGGCCGTAAGGGCGAATGTACAGCCTATTTATGGAACCATATGTAAATTATTATGTAAGATTACGGAGTAGAACGTAACACAAATCTATAAATTACCATTTTTATCATAGATTACTGCCAATTTTACTATATAAATAGTTGTCTGCTGTCTCCTCAGATGCTAGGTACACATATGATTAAACTACAGACAGACTCCAATGACGATTGGCAGGGATTCAACGAACAACCGTCGGGCGGCCTATCTGAACTTATATCAGGGAAGGGGCAAAATACAATGTCTATGAACGGTCATGGAATGAGAGGATTGGTTGGAAGAGAAGTTAAGATTAATCGTGGGGGACCCGATGCAATGCAAGGTACACTGATGGATGTACGCTGGGACTACATGGCTGTGGACTGCAAGGAAGGTATTGTGTATGTGAGTGATGCTCATGTTAAAAGTATTACCGATACAGGTCGTTCCGGTGGAGCCAAAGGGCCTATGGGGAATCCTATTCCAGCGAACACATTTCTTGGAGTTATGCAGGCACTGCGCTTCCGTCCAGTACAGATCAACCGGGGAGGCCCCGAAAAAGTGGAAGGCATCCTGGCCGATGCCAACCAGAATCAATTAATTCTGACTTTGAAAAACCAGGAGATTATCCGTATTCCTCTGCAACACGTGAAATCCGTTTCTCTGGTACGCGGAAGCAGCAACAACAATAACAGTGGCAACAACGGCAAAAACACCAGCCAAGGCAACAAAACACAAAATACGCAATCCGGCGGCAATCGTTCCCAAGGGAATCGCAGTGGAGGCAACCAGGCTTGCGGAAACAAATCTCAGGGAAATAAATCACAAGGGAATAAATCGAACAACAACAACAAGTCACGTGGGAATCAGTCTCACGGAAATAAATCGGGTGGCAACAACTCACGAGGAAATCAATCTCGCGGGAATAAGTCTGGTGGCAAACGGTAATTCAAGTCTGATAAGAAGTTAAGTTACTGCCAGTTTAAAGGGGGGAATGATCATGCTGATCTTTATCGCAATCGTCTTGACAGGTGTGCCTTTGTATTGGCTAGTTACGCCGGGAAGGCCCACTTCGACTCATGAACATCTGAAACAGTCTTCACAAGGACTTCTCCCCCTGGGAGGTGAATCACAGTAAATGCCTGATTACCAGTTGTGGTTAACCTTCGGGGTATTTATTATCACTGTCATTTTCCTGATGTGGCGGCCTGGAGGATTAAATGAATCCATACCGACTTCACTTGGCGCGCTGCTTCTTATCCTGACCGGAGTAAGCAGTTTGGGACATATCCTGGGCATTTTCGAAATTGTATCCGGTGCAGCGATTACGATTCTCTCCACTATTGTCATGTCCATTATCCTGGACAGCATTGGCTTTTTTCGCTGGATCGCTGTGAACATGATTGAAAAGGCACGGGGCTCCGGCCTTCGATTGTTCTGGCTAATTGTATTACTCTGTTTCCTCATGACTATCTTCTTCAACAATGACGGCAGCATTCTGATCACTACCCCCATCATCATTCGAATCTGTTCCATGTTACGTCTGAAAATTCAGCAGCAGCTACCTTACCTCATCTCCGGTGCACTCATCGCTACAGCTTCCAGTGCTCCCATCGGACTCAGTAATCTGGCTAACCTGATCGCCTTGAAGATGGTGGGATTAAATCTGAATACCTATACTCAGATGATGTTTGTACCATCCATGCTCGGAATTATCGCCATGACTTTCCTGCTGCTCTACTATTTTCGCAGAAGCATACCCAAAGGTATTCATCAGTTCCCCGTATCCATGCAAAGTTCATCTGGGTCAGGTTATCATCCACTGCAGACAACCGAATCCGAATCGGATCACTCCAAAAACAATGTAGACTGGTGGTTGTTCCGAGTCTGTATCGGGATCGTTGTATTGATCCGGGCAGGATACTTTCTCGCCGAGCAATTCGGTATACACATGGAGATTGTCGCCATCACCGGAGTTGTTCTGATGCTTGCTGTACGGTGGTATCGTACACGATCCGGACTGAAAGATGTCGTCACACAGACGCCGTGGCATATTCTTCTCTTTGCCTTCAGCATCTATATCATTGTGGACAGTCTTCACCGAGCCGGCATGACAACATGGATTACCGAATTCACAGGTCCGATTGCCGAAAGAGGTAGTGCCAGTCTGATTGCTGTATCCGGATTACTGCTTACGGTGTTATCTAATCTGTTCAACAATCTGCCTTCGGTCATGATCGGAACATTCGCTGTTACTGACCTTCATCTGAGTGAAACCCAGATGCATCTGGCATACCTCGCCAATATATTAGGCAGTGATATTGGAGCATTATTAACACCCATAGGCACACTTGCCACCTTAATTTGGATGTATATATTACGGACCCATCATATTCGAGTCTCATGGAAACAGTATATGAAAGTAACCTTTATTGTGATACCCATTAGTTTAATTATTAGCTTATTTTCCTTATATATCTGGGTGGCTATGCTATTTTGAGAGGAGGTATACTGTGAAATCTGCAACGACTTGGTTAGGTAAAATAGTTGAGTTTGAACTGTCCGGCTGTAAGCTGCCCATTCAGGGGGAGGTTATTGATGCAGGCGAAGATATTATCGTTGTGTATGGAAATCAACGCTACATTTATGTGCCACTCCATCATCTTCAAACGATGCGGTTTATGAAATCAGAAGAAAATTCTAATCATGTGGACGTGCCTGCACCTGATCCGGAAATGGACCATGACAATATCTCTTATCGAAAAGTACTGATGAATGCTCGCGGCAAATTTAGTGAAATTTCCATCGGTGGACGAACACTGCATGGTTATATCACCAGCATCATGAACGATTATTTTATCTTCTACTCTCCTCTGCACCACTCCGTCTATGTTTCCATCCATCATCTGAAATATATTATTCCCTCTCCCTCTAACAGCAGACCATTTGCGATGGATCATCAACATTTCCCAATACAGCCATCTTCGATCTCACTCTCTCGCACACTTGATCAGCAGCTGCTCAAAATGGCAGGAGAACTCGTCATCTTGAACTTGGGTTACAAACCTGAACAGACCGGCTTGCTCAAAAATATAAACAACAAGTTGCTTGAAGTTATTGATGCAGAAGGTAGCGCGCGGTTCATGCATATCAGCCATGTCCAAACGATTCATTTGCCTTAATGGTTAACATGGAACGCAAACAGAGATATTCCGGAGACTGACACTATGGCCCGGAATATCCCTGTTTCTTGTATTTTTTTGCTGAATCTGACTGTGGCTATGAGTTTGACTATGAATTTGACCATGACTATGTCCGAAAATGACGATGACTCAACACCCTGACAGCTCACTATTTATTACACTATTGATCTACTCGCATCTTTACTTGTTTTCTGTATCCTGGGGATTGAAATAGCTATATAATCGTCTATTTAATACCTTTAGCTTTCGCCATATGTTCTGCCCGAATCTGATGGTCCGTCGAATTCACGGTGTTCAGCATGTTCCAGATCGCTTGAGTGTCCTGCTCTTTATACAAGGTCTCAGGAAGCTCACTCTCCAATCGCTCTGTTTTGCGCTGAATGGTCTCCACCAATTCATGATCGTAAATAATCATTTCATCGGAGTTGACGTACCTTACGGCTGGATCAACACTGATACGACAACGGTTCGTGAACGTCACCATCGAGACAAGCCGAACACGCTTGTAATCTCCAAGATGAGCCTGAATGGCTTCAACATGAGCACGGTGCTGCATGAGCGGATTATACATTTTGACACGGCTGCTGCTCACCGACCAATTCGCCTCCCGGCGTCCACCACGAATCTCTCCAGTGGTCAGGTTCCGGGTTTCGATGACAAAGATCGCCCGCGGCCCAATCACCACATGATCAATCTGGGAATATCCCGAACGTGACTTCGGATTGGAAACCAGCAGATCATTCAACACTTTATATTCACTGGGCAAACCAACCAGAAGTTCGGCGGTCGTTGGTTCTTGGGGCGTACTGATCCAATCGGGTTCGGACTTTTTCTTTTTACGCCGACTACGGACCAGACGTGGAGGAATAGCTGTAGCCGTCGGCAAAGCCGAAGCTGCAACAGAATCGGTAAGCGGGCTGACAAGCTCTGGCTGATTCTTGAACAGAGACAGAATTTTCTTGAACATAGGTAAGCTCCGTTCTATTTGGAATGGTTTATAAGTTATGGGTTATGAATTATGTAGATGTTTAATACCGTTTATCATGTAAACTTCTATACCTTATGTCGGATAAAGTCGAACAAAAATAAAGAGACTTTCATTAAATTCACGGATTCTTAAATGCGCACGACAGTATATACCCCAACCTGCGACTTAAGACACACGTCAAATTTACATAAAGTTCAAAATATAAAGAAAAAGCAGCGCCCCCTTTTTCCTAAGTCAAAGAGTCCGCTGCTGTCTTCCCATGTTCATCTTCTAAGCCTGGAGATAGTACGTGTACAGCACTTGTGTACCTTTCTCATCCAAGCCGTTCTTTGATATTTCCTGATAAAGCGATTCCGCCAGAGCCAGTCCCGGTGTATTCATGCCCATCGCTTGAGCAGATTCCAGTGCAATGCCCATGTCTTTGATAAAATGTTTCACATAGAATCCAGGCTCATAATCGCCTGCGATCATGCGCGGTCCAAGGTTGCTGAGGGACCAGCTTCCGGCTGCACCGGTCGCAATACTCTTCAGCACATTCTCCGCGTCCAGTCCCGACGTCTTGGCATAGGCGAGTGCTTCGCATACGCCGAGCATGCCAGAGGCGATGGCAATCTGGTTGCACATTTTGGTATGCTGCCCGGCGCCCGGCTTGCCTTGCAGCACAATGTTCGTGCCCATCTGCTCAAAAATCGGACGCACCGCTTCATAAGCTTCTGCGTCACCACCCACCATAATGGACAGCCTGCCGTCCCTTGCGCCGATATCGCCGCCGGATACAGGCGCGTCCAGTGCATGCAGACCTTTAGCTGTCGCCGCTTCTGCGATGCGCGCAGCCAGCAGCGGGCTGGAGGTAGTCATGTCAATCAGGGTTGAACCTGGTTTGGCATGAGCAACAAGCCCACCTTCTCCGAGATAGATCTCCTCTACATCTTTTGGATATCCCACCATGGTGATGATGACATCACAAGCGGCAGCCAGATCCGCAGGCGTTTCATGCCAGATAGCTCCTTCCTTCACGAGCGCTTCTGCCTTGGCGGCAGTGCGCGTGTATACATGAAGCGGATACCCTGCACGCTGAATGTGACCAGCCATGCTTTTGCCCATAACACCCGTTCCAATAAAACCTACTTTAATCTCTTCAGGTGATTTTGCTGATTGCGTCATTGCAAGTTTCCTCCCTGTTTCTTGAGTGATATATATTGATATGAAATGCTATCAGTGCTACAAGTGCTTGTCCGTAGGTCTGTGAAGTCGATGCGGGTGAGATTGCGGACAGGGACACCGATGCGGGTGAGTAAGCGGATACGGATGCCGATAAGAATACCGGTGCGGGTTCAAGTCCAGTTAAGTTCAGGTCAAACTCGCAGTTAAACTCAAGGTCGAGGTAAGTTCAAGTTCCACTTAGAGTTCGAGTCCAAATAAGAACGAAACCTTTACTGGTCTAACCTATATCCCCCTGATCCTACTGCCATAATTGTCTAACGATCACCAGGAACGCTATTTGGGCAATATCACACCTTCTAATATTCTAACGATCTCAGGAAATCTTATTTAGGAAAATCGATTCAAAAATGAGCATTAATCTTATGTTTTCAGCAAAATAAGGCTTCTGGTGATCGTTAAAATTCTAGCTCCCCCCCATTTCACTTAAATAAGCTCATCTGAGATCGTTAGAATATTTAAGTTGTGAGTGAACACTCTAAAACTACAATTAAACTAAAATTCTAACCCTTAGCTCCCCACCCTAACCTCTCACCAAACCGGTGGTTCCGTTACCATACGTTAAAACAAGATTTGGTTTGTTCATGTCCAGCACTAAAGGGTTGAGCCACATGAACTCGTCCGTATCCAACATTAAAGAGTTGAACCGAATGAGCTCGTCTGTGTCCAATGTTGAAAATCGAAACGTTAATATTAAGAAATTAAACCGTTTGAGCGAACACTATACCCATCCTGCATAGCCTGATGTATTCCTTATTACTTATTACTTATAACTCATGCCTTTTACTTCATACTTCATATGTTATAGCTTTCTTTCCGCTCCGTCCATCTCGGGCTGCTTTTTCTGTGAAAAAACTGAAAAACGAATCATTTTCTCATAGTCTGTACAATCTAACGAAAACAGGTTGAAAAGAGAGGGGATGGACATGAGTCAGGAAAAAGGACAGATCACCATCTGGTTATCCATCTCCATTATTTTGCTCAGTGCCGGACTGGTCTGTCACGTCTTGTCTGTCCCAGCCATTCTGGATGTGGCCGGAAGGGATGGATGGCTCTCTGTTCTCGCTGCAGCACCATTGTTCATACTGTTCCTGGGTATGATGTACATCATTATCCGGCGTATTCGCGGACAGCGGTTGACCGATTGGATTACCCGTGAGTTTGGCCGGGTACCCTCCTGGATTTTCCGCATAACTGCGGCCTTCTTGTTATTCTCGTTAGGGACACACACATTATATGAAACCACCAACTGGACAGTATCCACCTATCTCCCATTTACACCGACCTATGTGCTGGCTGGTGGAGGGGCTCTGGTTGCTGCGTGGTCTGCAGCCAAGGGCATTCGTTCGATTGCGATGACTTCTAGCATCCTGTTGCCCCTAGTCATTCTGCTTGGCTACTTTGTCATGTCAGCCAATATGAAATACAAAGATTACAGCCAACTGTTACCCATCATGGAACACGGCTGGACTCCCGTCATCCGAGGCATGATCTACTCACTCGCGGGACTAATGGAAATCTGGGTTTTGATGCTCTTTCAACATGACATTAAAGGCAAGCTGCGCTGGTGGCATGTGCTTCTGTTAGGCCTTTTCATGCTCAGCATGGCGCTAGGGCCTACGCTCGGAGCCATTGTCGAATTCGGGCCAGAGGAAGCGGCGAAACAGCGAAATAGTCCCTATGAACAGTGGAAACTCGTCAATATCGGCAAGCTGTTTCAGCACGTTGATTTTCTCTCGATCTACCAGTGGCTCAGTGGTTCCTTTGCACGTGTCGCCATCTCCATGTATTTGATTGTTGATCTTCTGGATATCCGAAGACCTAAAAAGAGATATATTACTATCCTCTGTCTCACGCTGATCATGTGCGCTTTTGCCATCCAGTGGTGGCGGATTGATTACGTTGATTATTATGTCGATCACATTCAATTTCCAGCCATGCTCTCTTACGTGGCAACAATCACCATCTTATTGACATTGGCCGCTCTTATTCATAAAAAGGACAAGGAGGCTTCTACTCATGACTCAACCGTCGCGAACGACACCAACCCTTCCAGGGACTAAACCGTTCCGTATTGATCAGCATCATCTGGAAACCTACTTTTCAGGCTCCGATGATGTTATTATCGACAGCCATCGGCTTGGTGACGGACAGATGAAGCTGGTTGTCGCTTATTGCAGTGGCATGGTCGATACACAGATTATCCATGACATCATCTTGCCGGAAATAAAACGAACCTACGACATCACACATTTCATTCGCAAGTCTGACATTGAAAAAAATATTAGCCTGCAATGGAACAGCGTTGACCTTGATGATGCGCAGTATGGAACGGAGCTGATCTCCCTTCGTGTTTTTGAGGGGCATCTGCTCCTATGCCTCCCCTCGCTTCAGGCCATGTGGAGCATCGACATCTCCAACATGGCTACACGAACACCAGAGGAGTCCACCACAGAAGTTTCGATTCGCGGAGCGCGAGATGGCTTTATTGAACCTCTTGCTGTCAATGTTTCCTTGATTCGCAGCAGACTTCGTACCGCTGAACTTGCCTGCAGCATCGAACTCATCGGGTCACGTTCGGCAACCAAGGTGGCTTTGATGTACATGAAAAATATTGCCAATCCAGAGTTAATCAAGGATATTAAACATCGTCTCGGTTCCATTCAAACCGAACGCCTTATGACAGCGAATGATCTGGAAGAGTTGTTGTCACCTGCCAGGATCACACTGTTCCCCTTGACGCATTACACGGGCAGACCCGATTTTGCAGCTGAATGCTTGCTGAATGGTCGCTTCGTTCTGATCGTTGATGGCAACCCCAGCGTGATTATCGGTCCTGTAAATCTGTTTCTGCTGCTCAAGTCACCAGAAGATGCCAGTTTTCCTTTTCTGCCGGTTAACATGGGGCGGCTACTACGATTCATCGGTCTATTTGTCACTATATTTTTGCCCGGTTTCTATATCGCTCTGACTTCTTTTCATATGGATCAAATTCCGTTTCCACTCGTCGCTACGATATCCGTCGGCCGGATGGGTCTTCCCATGGAGTCTGGTATAGAGATGTTTCTCATTATGCTGCTCATGGAGCTGTTCCGGGAAGCAGGCGTCCGTTTACCCAGCGCCATTGGACAGACGCTAACGGTGGTCGGTGGTCTGATTATTGGAGATGCAGCCATTCGGGCCGGTATGGTCTCTCCGCTTATGATCGTTGTCATTGCCATTACCGTTGTAGCTGGAGCGACCATTGTCAATCAAGTCATGACCAGTTCCATTCTCATTCTACGTTTTCTTTGCTTTATCTTGGGAGCGACACTGGGAATTTACGGGTTCATTCTGTCCATGATTCTGTTTCTGATCTACCTGACCGATCTGAAATCGTTTGGCATCCCGTATCTGACCCCCTTATCGCCCCTTAACTTCAGACAAGCTATTGTCTCCCTGTTCAAAGTCCCGACGGGTTTGGGGAAACGCAGACCTGTCTACCTGGAGACACAAAACCCCCGCAAGGATGGTAAAGGTCGATGAGCGGCATGCTTCGTCGTTGGCTGCTTGGAACGCTCAGTCTGTCGCTCTGCATTATGACCACGGGATGCTGGAGTGCCTATGAAATCCAGCAGGTAGACTATGCCAAAGCGATTGGCATTGAATATAAAGATGACATGTATCATATCTACGTGCAGACACTTGATTTTTCCAGTGTAGCCAAAAGTGAAAACTCAAGTAAAACTGCTGATGCGCCTCCCATCTGGGTCGGACACGCTCAGGGAAAAACGATGAGCCTCGCCATGAATGAATTATGGCGTGCATCACAGCTTCACATTGCCTGGGGGCATGTGACAGCCATCGTCATGGCAGAGAGCGTGCTGAACAACCAGCACATCAAGGATGTGTTTGACATGCTCGGAAGATTCCCGGAAGCGCGATATACCACATGGGTATACGGTACGCGGGAGCCTTTGCTTGATATCCTGAGCACCGCTTCGATCTACAACCTGTCTCCACTGGACAGCATCCTGCACAATCCGTTGCCCAGCTACATGGAAAATTCACTATTTGCGCCTGTACTCAGCTTTGAACTGATTGCCAAGCACAATGATCCCGCGACCACGACGTATCTGCCTGTCATTGCCTTAAACAAGGACTTATGGCTGCAAAATAAGAAAAAGCATGACTTATTCCTGATTGAAGGAGCTTTTTTTGAAAGGATGGGAGAAAAGCTTGAATATATGCCGCGAAGATCTCTTCCGGGTTATCACTGGCTTGTTAAAAATATGCGCCGGGCTCCCTTGTTAATTCAAAAGAGTAATGTGATCTATGGAGCGCTCAGCGTTGGGCTGCCGACGATTAAAATTGAACCGATCATCCGGGGAGAGAATGTTACCTTTCGAATTAATGCCAAATATCTGACCGCACTGTATGAATATCTCGTTCCCATGTCATATGACGAGATGACTCGAATAAGCGAGGCTACGCTTAAAGAACAAATCATGGAAACCTATCGAAATGGATTAAAACAGGGAGTGGATATATATGGTCTACAAGAAAAACTGTATCGTAAGAACCCAAAATTGTGGCACAAGTTATCCGGGGATGGGAAAAAGCTGATTCTCACGGAGGATTCCATTGAGACTTTAAATGTTCACCTGACTATTCCGTATACTGGGAAATACAAGAGGAAAGTGTAAGGGAAGAGACCCTTCTGCTGATAACAAGACATGTTAAGCAGGAGGGCTTAGACGTTATATTTTTCAGCGCAAAATCGGGGAGTTGTAGTATATCGTATTCGTATATTGGTTCAGCCAGCCAAACATTCCATATGGGAA
Organism: Paenibacillus amylolyticus; assembly: GCF_051136285.1. Taxonomy (GTDB): domain Bacteria; phylum Bacillota; class Bacilli; order Paenibacillales; family Paenibacillaceae; genus Paenibacillus; species Paenibacillus amylolyticus_F. The sequence goes on from NZ_CP194938.1 coordinate 2,585,581, forward strand.
AGACAAGATACGACTTGTGGATTCCATGTTTATGTTCCCTCCTGCTTTAAAAATCAGGCATGTTTTTAGAAAATATAGCTCATACTACCTTCAGGAATATATTGAAGGAGTGACAACATGAGTTTAAAACGCATAGCAGCTATTGGAGCGATTCTGGCATGTACATCGTTGGTTTGGGGATGCGGGAACGGGAACAATAATAGCAACCAGTCGGCAACGGATCAGTCAGGCCAGAATGAACAGATCCAAGGCTGGGGAGACCCCAAACGGTTAGAAGCTTCTCACCTTGAAGCTCTGGAACGGATGGAAAAAGATCATATCCATCGCGTGGTTTCTCTGAGCGTCAACACCGATGGTGATCAGGTCATGACAACGCTGGAGCGTTCAAGTCAAAAACTTGAAGAGATGAGGCCGCTCGCCGAGATGCTCCGATATGAAGGCCATCCTGCTTTGCTACAACGAATTCAGGAAATGTCAGGAGATATTGAGGGTTCCAAAAATGCTGTCACCGAAATGAAAAACAATCCGCCGTCCGGAAAAATTAAAATCCAATCGGCGAAGACGGATGCCCTTCACCATATCAGTAGTTTTCGCGACTACCATGAATATGCACGAGATCAGGTCAAGGTGATGAATAAACAAGACTAAAAAGCTTTGAAAAATGTGACCTGTTGCCATCTAGAACAGTTAGACCCGGAGAGCATCACTCTGCCGTTTCTAACTGTTTTTTATGTTGCGTTTGAAGTACAAACTGCTGTTGTACCAAAAGAACTTGAAGATAAGAAAATCAAGTAAACAAGCTATTAAACATTAAGAGATTCTAAAATTCACAACGGGGAAGTTGATACTAGAAATAAGGCTGAGAAAGCAAGCTTGGTTTATTTCAAAGAAACCAACGGTATTGACGTTGTTTTTTACAGATCATAAGTTCATCCCTACGGACCTGTATCACACAAGTTCAGTACCGATGAGATCAAATCATTCCACCCAAAGAGATACCCATACAAATAAACAGAAAAAAACAACAGGTGCCAGCGCTCCAGTAGCAACCCAGATCCATAACTTCACTGGTCTAGCGTCGCTCCAATACTCCTTGATCCCATTCAAACGTCCATTGCGCCAGTTGGCGAACTTTAGCTGACGAATCATTCGCTGCATCACTTGCTGCCGTTCTTTCCCTTGCGGTACATCTTCCAGCGCACAACGCAGTTCTTCATATAAACGAGCCTCTTCCTGAATTATCTTTCCGTTCGATGTATTCACTAGTTCTCCTCCTCAATACAATGCTTTCCACTACATTAAATAACACTGTAAAAGACGACCAAGTTTACTGTTTTACTAAACATTCTATCACATCATATGCAATCGGCTTACAAATTCAGGATTGAAATCCAGTTTACAATATCATAGATTTATATTATTCCAGATTCATAATTCAACCTAGCTAGTATGAAACAAAGACCACCATTCATCTACGAAACGGGGGAACGAATGAAGATCAAATTAAAATCTACAAAACATAACTACTCCAAGCTGTTCGGTGCCTTTTCACTTACTTTTCTAGGAGATGGATTAACTCTCGCTGCCGTACCTTGGCTTGTCTCCACCCTGACGACGGATACGTTATATGCATCCATTACGATGACAGCCTTGCGGCTGCCCTGGCTTATCTTCAGCTTGCCGGTAGGCGTACTCATTGACCGATATTCACGCAAACATATGCTGGTCGGAGCCAGCTTTACCCGTATGATATTCCTTTTGTTCCTAACCGTATGTATCTGGGGAGGCTGGATCAGCATACCTCTGCTTGCCTTGTTTATGTTCGGGATTGGTCTGAGTCGTGTGGTCTTTGACAGCACGGTACAGACGATTATTCCTCAGATTGTGGAGGAGGAAAATCTGGAAAAAGCCAACGGCCAATTTACAGCTGGGCAGCTGATCACCAGTGATATCCTGGGCGTAGCCCTCGGCGGATTTATTATTACGATGCATATCGTCTACCCTTTTGCCATCGACACCGTTACGGCTATCATCTCACTGCTACTCATTATGGGTTTGCGCGGTAGCTTCAAGCCTGTGAAATCCAAAGAATCCCAAGTCCAGGAAACATCAGCGGAAACTGCCGAACAATCGACTCAGGATAAATCACAGCAGGAGACTCGTCCGATGAAAAATTGGAAACGTGAGATATGGTCTGGCATCCAGTATGTGTTTCAAGACCGTTTTCTTCGCGGCCTGGCTATCTTGTCAGTAACCATCACGTTAATGTTTTCCATGATTCTGGTGACTCAAATTTTCTTTGTGCGTGAAGTATTACAGTTGGAAGCGTATGCATTTGGCATACTTATCTCGATTGCAACCATCGGTAGTATCCTGGGTAGTCAGGCTGTAGCTTATATGCGAAAACGCTGGAGTTCCAAGCAGCTCATTCTGCTCTCCATCCTGTCGATGGGTCTGCTCTATGGAGCTGTTGGTCTGACGTCCAATGCGTATGTGGTCGGTGGCCTGTACTTTTGCGCAGCCTTTTTCATTGTTGTCTATAACGTGGTGCGTTCGTCGATCCTGCAGCGCTCCGTTCCAAATGAACTACTCGGACGTGTAGGCAGTGTATTCCGTTTCCTGTCCTTTGGTATCAGTGCCATCGGCACCTTGCTGGGTGGATTACTCGTTCGTGTGAGCGAAACCTTTTTCGACCGTTTGTTCTCTCTGCAATTGCCTTATCTTTTACTTAGCGTCGTTTACATTCTCGCCTGCTTCCTGTTCGCTTCCAAAATGCGAAATATAGCTGAGAATTGAGTACAGCATTCATCAATATAAATATAAACATATCGTCGATTCGATTCCTTCAAAAACGGAGACAATCTTAACTATCGTTTCAGCATGAGGCTATTGGTGGATCTCAATCTAAAATAAAAGCGGACTCGGAAGGAATATCCTACCCGAGTCCGCTTTTATTTTATTCTGTCTTTATATAGCTCTAACCAGCCTGATTATTTAAGTTCTGCATTCAAGCAGATCGAACCGTGTTGACGCACGTTAACAACAATCACAGGGGTATCCAGCATACCGCGCATCCAGTTCATATACTCTTCTGCCTTCTCGTTCGGCACAATCGCCAGAATGACGCCGGCAAATCCACCACCATGCACACGACATGCGCCATTGCCAAGTTTGCTCAGGTAGTTCTCGGTCAGCGCGAGCGCTACCGAAATTTCTTGTGCACGAGAAGCTCCGCCTTGATATACGTTTTGCAGCCATTTCCATGAGGAGTTACCGGATGCTGTGATCAGCGACAAGAAATCATTGAAACGCCCCTCACGCAAAGCCGAAACCTCTCCGTCCACCCGTTTGTTTTCTTCCAGGAAATGCAGCGCACGCAATACCGCACGATCTCCGGCAGCTTCACGAATCGCAGGCAATTTTGCATAAATATCTTCTTCTGAGATTTCACGAACATACTCAGCGCCCAGCGCTTTCGCAACAGCTCTCATCTCATTGGGTACGGATGCATAATCTTCCGTCAGGTCGGCATGGTTACCACCTGTATTCACGATGACCAAGGAATATCCGTTCTCTTGGAAATTCCATTCCACAGGCTCAATCACAGGTTCAGCCGGGTTAGCAAAATCAATTGAGATCAGACCGCCATATGCACAAGCCATCTGATCCAGAAGACCGGACGGTTTGTTCCAGAAGTGATTTTCGGCATACTGTCCAATCTTCGCCAGCGTCACAACATCCAGCTTGCCATCGTTATAGAAATGGTTCAGGATCGCGCAGATCAACATTTCAAAAGATGCAGATGAACTTACACCCGAAGCCGCAAATACGTTGCTGGAGATATCCGCTTTGAATCCACCGATGTTGAAACCCAGCTCCACAAATCCCGCTGCCATACCGCGAATCAATCCGGTTGTACCGTCGTCTTCTGCGTTCGGTTTCAGGTCTGCAAGGTTGATGACATACTTGTTGTCATATCCCTCGGAGTAGAACGTAATCACGTTGTCGCCTGTCGGCACAGCCACGGCAATCGTATCCAGCGTAATACTTCCCGCCAGCACTTTACCATGGTTATGATCCGTATGATTCCCGCCGATCTCGCTGCGTCCCGGGGAACTGAATAGATGCATTTTCTCCTGCTCACCGAAATGCTCGCGGAACGAAGCATCCAGCTTCTCGTAACGGGCACCCTGCTCCTCTACATGCTGTGGTCCGTACATTTGCGCAAGCAAAGCCTGTCCCTGTGTTGATTGAATGAGTTCTGTTACCTGTGTGGTCATCTCTATTCCTCCCATTTCATATGCAAGCGGCATGTAACCGCTATCCCTTATGTCGTCTAAAATCCTTCATCGGATTAGCCATCCCCATTATCTCAGCTTCTGAGCCGAAAAGGTAGGGCAGAATTGAAATTTTGAAAGCGTTTTTTGAAACATGTGTCCATTCGGGACAATGTATAATCCCTGACTTTGAAGAGAATATGGAATATCGATCTTGATGGTGTATTTTCTTCCATATTTTCGTTGAAAAGGAGCGGATATATACATGCCGATTACAGTATGTTACTTGAGTAATATACGGGCTGAAATGCTTTAGTCTGTTTCGTTGTGTGATAAGGTGCGGTGGATTCTTCTTGCTAAAAAGAAAAAAACCTTCAAGACCCTTGTTCCATAAAGGAAGAAGGCCTTCAAAGGTTTGGATTCGAATTAGTTAGGCTTCAATGAACAGCCGTTTGCCTACATCAACCCAAACTGTAACTAAACACATCGATTGTCACTGAGTACTCTTATTGAATGCTCGACATTTGCGCCGAGATGGACACGTTCCCCTCTTTCACGATAACCTCGTTGAAGAAAGGTTCAAAGAATGAAGCAGCTACATATGTTACGCCTTTCCTGGATTGAACGGGTACAGGCAACTCTGTATCCTGCGTCAGATTGATAATTTTCAGCTTGCCCGTAAACTTCGCTAGCGTGCTACCATCCTTCACAACAACCGATTGGATGCTGTCTTCGACAAGTATGGCCTTCTCTGCTGGCAGCCAGCTAACCTTGTAACCCAATGACTCTACCGTAGCGCGTAAAGGCACCAAGACGGTTCCTTTATGCTCAAAAGGCATCAGTTCTGTTTTACTCGTCTGTATCTCTTTACCGTTCACGGTTAAGGTATAGGCTGGTGTGGATGCCGCTGCACTGACTTTGGTTGCCGAAGCATACAGTGCTCCGGCTACGGTCACGACGCATAGTGCGGTAGCAAACAGTATCCATTTTTTCATAGCATGTCATCCCTTCTGTTTCTGTTTCGATTGTCAACCTCTCTATTGTGGTAAACGTTATCAATACAGGTTTAGTTTCATAGAATTTAAATTTTCTGTTGTTCAATGATAGGCATACATACTCCTTTCAACTACATTTATTATAGAAAATAAAAAATAACTTTATTCTCTAATTTGTATATACATTCCATTTATGAATTGATATAGTAAAAACATAGAATAGGAACAATTTGTATATATTACAATAATTCCTATTTAAGTATAGCTGGCCAGCTTACTATCATCAAACCTTTTATTTCCAATTTCCAATGTTAAATTTTTTAGTATACCTAACTGTTCAAACCATTAAATATCTATGTAGGGAGTGCAATGGAATGCGTTTAAAATTCAAAAAAATGAATGTTCAATTCAAGTTTTTTCTTTCGGTAGCTGTAGCTTCCTCAGTTCTCTTTGGGCAAGTAGCAATGCCCACTTATGCTAGTTCTTCAGTTGAGGAGACAATTAAGCTCCAGGGGACGGAACTCATCTGGAATACAAATGAAACTGGACAAACACTAGAAAAGGTCCTTTTAAACGATCAGGAAATAGTATACTCCTATAATTCTAATAACAATAGAGTTTCAAAAAAAATCCCCGATGATATCGTCAACTATACCTATAATCAAGACTCGCAACTGATATCTGAGTCCAACAGCAATCAAAATATTCAATTTACTTACGATGAATCTACCGCACTTATCGATGGACTGATTGTAGAAGAGAACGTCTATCATTACATTAAAGATGATGACCTTAATGTTATAGCAATTAATGACAGTGAAGGAAATGAAGTTGCAAAATATCAATATGACACGGATGGAAAGACGCTTTATATATTAGGACAAGATAGCAACGGAAAATGGATAGACCGTAGTGAAGATACTGAATTCATTGGCGTAATTAATCCAATTCGTTTGCATTCTTTATACTATGATGCCGAGACCGGTTGGTACTATAATGGTCGTCAATATTATGATTCTGTAAATAACAAATATATAGTCGGTACGGACCATCTGAGATCAATGACAGATGACTCTGTCTCCGCTATGGCTTCAGATAATATGGCTATTAGAATACACAATTGGAGAACAAATCTGATGAATAGCTCAGATTTTGGAAAATCAATCTCCTACTCATCGAAATGGTATGATAATTTATCTGATGTAGAACTACTATCTCGATTAATATATGGTGAAAACACCGTTTTGACTGCAGACCAAAATGCAGTAGCTTGGGTCTTGATTAACCGAAAAAATCAAAACTCCTCTGTTTTTGGTGGCAGCACGTATCGGGGAGTAGCCACTAAATCTGGCGCTTTTGAACCCCTCACGGGTGGAAGCAGTGGTACAACGAATGCACGTGTTCCGAATACCAGTTCTCCACGCTGGAGCAATGCGGTATGGATTGCCTGCACCTTGTTGACTACTTCTAGCACAGCTGACTATAATGAATTCATAACAAAACCTACAGGAATTTCCAATCAACTCTATTTTGTAGGACTTTCATACTTTTTAACAGGCGTTAGCCAAGATAAGTCACCTACAGGCTCAGGCATCAAATATAGTTTCAATGGTGGAAGTACTTTTGTAGATATTAAGGATATTGTCGTGGTTTTTGATACTACAGATGTTTTCCAGAACCCTACTTCCAGATCTGCAATTACATCGAATTCCAGACTAAATACAGCAGCGAAAAGAAACTCCCATAATATATTCTTTAATACGAAATAATTGATCTATTTTCACTATATAGTGCAACAGTAGAGATATGCCCTGCTGTTGCACTATATTATATTAAAATTCTTATTAGAAGGTGAACAATTTGAAGCGAATCTGCCTTTTTCTATTCTTAGCTCTTGGAATGTTGCTCGTTTCCTGTACAACTACAAATCTTGCTTCTGAGAAACAGGAAACTCAAACTAAATCTGAGAGTAGCTTGCCCACAGGGTACACACTTGATGCGATCAAAGCAGCACTACAAACTTATATTAATGATCAATTGTGGTACAATTCAGGATTAAATCTTGAAAACTCAGGGCAGAATATTACAGCTTTCGAGAAAAATATTGGGCAGAACATCCAGTTAGAAGTACGAAACTACAACGGTAAAATCTATGCAATCAACCCTAAAGAAAACAACGACGAAGAATGGCTTGCTTATTTCAATCTTAAAAACGGGATAGTTTACTGTGATTCACTTTTGTTTCCGAAGGATTCTGCCTGGCCACAAGAGAAATATGAGGTTGTAGATTACACTCAAATGGATATCCAAGAGCCGCATCAACCTAATTATGGCGATTCACCATATAAAGATAAGATGGTCACTGGTGCCATCAACTATTTGGAGAAATTTTTAATTGATATGAAAAGTGGTGAACAAGCAAAGGATTGGGATCATGTGCAAGGATATTTGGTGAATTTCCATGAGTATGACGAAACAGCGAATGCCTGGTTCATTAAAAGTAATGGCGAAGCCGTTTACGTACCATTTTTGTTTATTGAGAACAACGGAACGATAAATGTAGATGGGATCACAGGGTATAGTGTAAAGAAGATGATGGACAAGGCTCCAGATGATCCGGATCGAGTGATGTTCGAACGCCAGATTCATGATGCAATCAAAACAAAAGCGAATTTGTCTAATAAATGGGAGACACCCCCATCTTAGTCTTTAATCAATAAACATTTTGCATTCATCACGAGTTACTCATCGTGATTTCTGAAACAAACTAATCTTAGATGTTGTGAACTGTAACACCTCCTTTCCGAGGTGTTTTTTCTTTTATCAAAACGAGTGGGCGCCTAAAGTTATTCTCTATATGTTCTTTTGCATCCCACCTGTCACATTTTGTATCTCTCATACCGTCATACTATATGTTAGGGGGGAATCACTTGGAAGAACCAATTCAGCAGATCATCAAGGATGTGCTGCAAGGAGAAAAAGATAAGTATGCCTTGATCGTCACTCGCTGTGAAAAATTCATCTTTAATTACTGCTACCACATGCTGGGGGATTACGGCGATGCAGAGGACTGCGGCCAGGAGGTTTTCCTGAAGGCTTATCGCGGACTGCATACCTATCAACCGGATCGACCTTTCGAAGCGTGGCTGTACCGCATTGCCTATAACCATTCCATTGATATGCTTCGCAAGCGCAAGGTTACAAGGCTGCTGCCTTTTTTGTACAAAAACGACCGGGAGAACAATCACGTGGATCAAGCGATCAATCACAAATATTATAACCCTGCCGTTTTACACGCACTCGCTGCACTGTCCGCAGAAGAACGAAGCTTGCTGATCCTGCGCTGTGTCGAGGACAAGAGCTACAACGATATCAGTCTCGTACTGAATCAGAATACCGCATATTTACGCAAAAAATTTCAACGTGCTGCTGCCAAATTCAGAAAGAACTATGTCAGCCAAGAGGAGGAAAAGCCAAATGACGCACAACGATCCCGAACACGAGCTGAAACCACTATTTCAAAAAGTTGAACCTTCAGGCACTACCCTGCAAGATCGGATCATGAGCCAAATTCACAAAGAATCCGCACAGAAAGAGCGATTCATCATTAAACATCGTGTCGGGGTCCTGCTTGTGGTAGGCTTGCTGCTGACAGCATCCACCGGCTTTGCGGCAATGAAATATCAGTCGTTATTCAACGACAATGGCGATGTGCTTTTGGAAGAAAAACCACTCACTGATGATCCAGTCCACCAACGATCTCAAGAAGAACAGCTCCGAATGGAGCGTATGAATGAAATCTGGATGAATGAAATCTGGATGAATGAGATTAAACCGGGTGAAGCCGCATTGATCTATGTCGTTCCGAATAATCCACATCATCAGTTCGATATCCGGTCTAACCCGCTTCGAGTTGAAAATGTTGAGCAATTAAGCCACATGGTTCATGTCCCTGGCATACCGTTATCTCAAGAACTTATAGGTGCTTCACGTACATATACTTTTCAGAAGGCTAGTGTAAGTATGGAGTACAAGCAGGATGTATATGAGCTTTCGGATGAGAAAAAAGAAGCCCTGGTTCAAGAGCTGCGCCTTCAAGCTCAAACCTCAGGTCAGGATCATGCGCTAATGCCTGTGCCTGTAACCGATCAATTCTGGCTCTCTTCCATGACTTACGTTAGCGGACAGAATGAAATCTCGCTAAGTATTATGAATAACAAGGATAACGAACCACTGATCGCTTCATATGATGAGGATCTCAACACCACCAGTCGCAAAATAAAAATTCACGGACAAGATGTGATCGCGCGAACATACGGCGGGGATGTCACAGAACTAATGTGGGTCTATCAGGAGCCGAAAACCAAGTATGCATACCACTATACGCTTGGTGTTCGAGAAGGTGTGGTTCCTCTGGAAGAGTTAATTCACATTGCGGAGACTCTGATTCCAGCATCTGATCGTTAAATTTTCCGAATCCCAAAAGGAAAAAAATAAAGGCTTATCCACTTCAACAGAATGAAGCAAGATAAGCCTTTTTTTATTTTGATCGTATATTCCTACCTCTATCTATCTCTATCTCTATCTCTATCTCTATCTCTATCTCTATCTCTGCAGCAGTATAGTAAATATTCTTGCGCATACTTCTCATCGGAAACAACCCATAGCTAACACGCCAATGAATTGAAATAAAAGCTATAAATTACATAATTTATTTAACCGTTTGTCACACTATAACCCCTTCCTTCCGTTATATCCAGTGTAAGAAGGGAGGGGAAATCATTGGAGCACTTCGATCCCGGGCAGGGTCTGAAATTACGATTTCAGAAAGTTGAACCCGTTGGTAATGCCTTATGTCACCGGATTATGAACCAGATTCACCTTGAAGAAAAAATAAAACCAAAGGAGCGATTTTTCGTGAAATACAAAATCAGTTTTCTACTTACTCTAGGTTTATTGTTAACCGCCTCAACCGGATTTGCTGCCGTGAAATACCAGTCTCTAACCAATGGCAACGGGGATGTCCTTTTTCAGGAGAAGCCCATGACCCACGCACCGTCTAATCGTACCGAGGATGACGACAAAAGAATTCGTCTCATGAATAACATCTGGGTCAATCAGATCAAACCTGGTGAAGCAGCGATCATCTACATCGTGTCCAACAATCCGAATCAGGAGCTCTACCTCAAGGCGAATTCGCATATTATTAAAAATTTTACCACCATGCAAAAGATGGTTAACATTCCAGGCAGACCTCTAGCTAAAGAGATTGCTGGCAAAGGAACAGAAAAATATACATTCCAAAAAGCAAGCGTGCATATGGAGCATGGAATGGACCTCGACAAGCTCTCCGAGACGGAAAAGGCAGATATCGCTAACAAGCTTCTTCTGGAAGCACAGGCTTCAGGAAAAGACTACGCCTTGATGCCAGTTCCTTTTACAGACCAGTTCTGGCTCACCACCCTGACTTACGCCAGCGGCAAAAAAGAAGTTTCTCTGGTCATTCTGAACAGTCAGGACACAGGCACAGTCACTGCTTCATATCAAGGTAGCCTGAAAGTTACTAGTCATAAGATTAAAATTAACGGGCAAGATGTCATCCAACGGACATATGGCAGCGGACCTTCCGAGTTCATATGGGTGCATGAAGACCCAAAAACCAAGTATGCTTATCACTACAACCTGAGATCAGCTAAAGGCAACATCTCCGGTGAAGAGCTGCTTCGCATTGCAAAAACGCTGATTCCGACAGCAAAAAAATAATGTTTTCTGCTCAAAAAACACATGAGAAAAAAGCTTATCCACTTCGTGTGCGGGATAAGCTTTTTTTATTTTATATTTACCGCTTCATCCCGTTCAAAGTAAGAATACAACCGAGATCGTTATAAAAATGGCAAACTAAACTTTTCTTACGGTGTTATACACTAATAAGAAACAATGTTAGTTTTGTTGCTTATTTATATAGAAAGGTCGTTATCTATGAAAAAAATAATCGCAAAGTTAGCCTCTATACTAGGTTATGGACTTTTAACTTCCCTTTTTATTTTCTTTCTTGTAGCACTAATTGCAATTATCATTCTGGCTATCTATGAGTTCAGAAACTAATCACCACAAAAATATAAGAAACAACAAAGCCCATGTTGAATCAGCTTCGTTGCCACTAATATCTTTTTTAACATCTTAAACTAAACTACAGATACAGGATTGCCTTTTTCGAAATATGAATGCAAGCGATACAAACATACTTCACGTGTCCAGCGATATAACACTGCCCGTTCCTCCGTATTCTGCACTTCTACATTCAGTGAAAACACGCCATCTTCGAATCGGGTCATACTGTTCTTTGCCCCACTCCACTTGGACATGGGCATGTCGATAATAAGCTTTCTGATCTCCATTTCCGTTTTCTCATTCCATTCCACGAGCGAAGCCTTACCTTTGTCTGAAAAGTCCTTTCGTTTTCGATACTCCTTCTCTGTAAGATACCTATAGAAAAATTCAGCCATCTCTCCCGGTGTGATTGGTTCCATCCAGTGCACTTCGCCTCGCTCCAGCATATAGAGCAGCACGACCATTTTATAGCTTTTGTTCATCAGCGTCTTCTCTACATCCCGCAGCCATGCCTCGTGCCGAACATAGATCTCTCCCTCAGCCGGGGTTAATAATTCCGCCCAGTAAAGGAAAGCGACATATGAGCCAAATTCGCTCCGGTATCCGATGCTTTTAGACTGCCCCATAAGATGAAGCTCCAGATAAGTCGGGATGCGACCAAGCTCACGTTTGACAGCCAGAAAATCCTGATGCAATTTCTCGCGGGGTGGCATCCGCTTGCGGCTTAGCTCCTGAAGCAGATTCACTACTCGGGTATCCAAATGCAGGCCGCAGTTATCCGGAATCTCCGGTATAGCTACGTCCAGCGCTTTTCCGCCGCGTTCCTCGTCTCCCCGTACATCAAACAGGCTAAGCTTCACATCCGCATTGCGATAATTCCCGATCAGGTCGATGATGACACAGTGGGACTTCCCTTCCGCTAACCTCAACCCACGACCTACCTGCTGGGTGAATACGGTAAGTGACTCGGTTGGACGCACGAAGAGTAGTGTATCTACGCTTGGAATATCCGTTCCTTCGTTAAACAAATCTACGGTCAGCACAACTTCCAGTTCACCCGTACCCAGCCGCCGAATGGCTTCCTCGCGCGACATTTCCGATGTACGTGAATGCAGACTAAGCACCTTCACCCCCTGACTGCGGAAATACGCAGCCAAGTAGTCCGCTTGGCGAATAGATGAGCAGAAACCGATGGTTCTCGTCTGCTTGTGCCGCATCCAGGCCGCATAGATCGTTTCCACATGCTCCTCTTGTAGCTGAACGGACATAAGCTGTTCTTCATCATACTTGGTACCGATCCAGCGAATCTGCGAATAATCCGTATCGTCGAATACACCGTAATACTGGAATGGCGCCAGCCATCCCCGCCGAATCGCCTCGATAAAATGCATCTGGTACGCGACATTTCCGTCACACAGTGCATATACATCCTTACCATCCAGTCTGTCCGGGGTTGCCGTAATACCCAGCAAAAACTGCGGACGGAAATACTCAATGACCTTCATATACGTCTTCGCTGCCGCATGATGGAACTCATCCACCACGATCAGATCAAAGGCATCAGCCGCAAACACATCTCGATGTCTTTGCAAACTCAGTGTATAGATCGAAGCGTACACACAGTCTGCCTCTCCATCCTTTTGCTTGCCGTTAAATATCCCATGGCTACGTTCTGGCATGATCTGCTGGAACGATTTTTTCGCCTGATTCAAAATCTCTTCCCGGTGCGCTATGAACAAAATCCGCTGAAATCTTTGGGCAAAAAATCCCGCCAGATAAGTTTTGCCAAGTCCCGTCGCCATCACCACCATGGCTTTTTCATACTGCTCCTCCATCGTGGCGTTCAATGCTTCGAGTGCATCTAACTGAGCAAATCTTGGCCGAATAGGCAGGAATGGCATGACAGCAGACTCTTGTTCGATCTCGTCCTCTGGCAGTCTTGTGCCAAACTCCGCTTCCTCCATCTCGGTGATCCGCTGGATCATCTCTGGGTTCTTCTGGTGGTACTGCCGGTACTCTTCTTCATATAATGCGATGGAATCCGGGTTCACTGGTAAGGTGGTCTCGTGATAGAAACTCTGCATGAACTTCTCCAAAGCCGACTGGAACGTATACGGCTCTGCCTCCGCATTCATTGCCAAGTTCCATTCATACCCCGTCTTCAGCGCCGTGAATGAAAAGTTCGAAGAGCCGACAATTAGCATGCCTTCTCCATGTTCATGATCAAACAGATACGCTTTCGGGTGAAAAGAAGTACCCATGCTTCGCCAAAGTCTTGCTTCGATTCGTGAATCAACTTCACAGAGCGCCCGTAACCCTTCTGGCTGTGTGATATATAAATAATCTCCAGCGAGCATCCGCACCTCTGCCCCACGTTCTGCCGCTCGTTTCAAATGCGGAGCAAGCAGCTTGACTCCAGATTGCATCATAAAAGACGTCATAATATAAATCCCGGACGCATGCTGCATCCGGGTAATAAGTTCATCGGCCAGATTGTCGGTAATGAGTTTTACATTAAGCTTCGTCGACATCGATCAGATACACTCTCTCCTGAAATCCTCCACGCGCCTCAGCTTTATCTGCACGTAGCTTGTCCAGCTGCGCCGCATTAGCTCCATGCACCTCTGCCAACGCCCGGATCACTTCGAGCATATCTGCCAGTTCCTCTAGCGCTTCTTGATCGCTTCCTGCACTCATGTATTCTTCCGACTCTTCACTCAGCTTTGTTCTCAATTCTTGCTTATATTCCTCCGGGTCCAGAATGCGCGTCCGGCACTCCTTACCGCTGGATGTAATATTATGCGGAATCTTGTCCCGCACCAATTTGTTGTATGTAGGCATGTGGTATATCATCCTCTCTACTGTGAGAACCTTCTGGCTATACGCCAGAATCTCCCTTTTTGCCATTATACCATTTGCTATGGGGAGGGATGGGTTCATTTTGTAAAGTGGCGGGAGCGGATGCATTTGCACTAGATAATCTAAGTTAGTCTTAAATTTGTAATTCAATTACTGAAAATATCAACTTAATCTATTTTATTTTTTAGTCAATAAAATTCGATTCATCTAAAAAAAACTTATATAACCACAAATTTAGAAAGAGATGTATTGTAAATATTTGATTTATATTGTCTAAAAAGTTACCTAAAGGATCATTTTTATTTTAATGATATAATTTGTATTTTGTTTGAAGTATAATCCAAATATAGTTGTTTAATGAAAAAGGAGGGTGGTTCAAAAAAAAGATATAGTATTTTATCAACAGAAATAAGGAATCATTGAAGGCAACTTTATAGTTGTAAATAATACTTAGGAGGAATTATTTTTGAAGAAAAAAATTTTATCAATACTACTTGTATCATCTCTAACAATGTCATTTGCTAGTTCTGTGTTTGCTGCAGATACACCAAAGTTAGGCTATAAATGGAGCAGTAAGAATATTACGTATCAGAATGATGGATCAAATACAGTTTATAAACGTCTATGGACTACTGGAGCAAAAGAATGGAATGATGCCACGGTAGTTAACTTTTCGTCTGGTACTAATTCTAATTTTACAGCAGGAAATAAGACTGTTGCTAATGTTACATGGGATGGAGTTATGGAACCTGTATATAATTCTAACAAGACTTTTAAATCTGTTAAAGTTTGGGTGAATGATTTCTATACTTCACAGTTCGAGTACATCAGTACAGATAATGCAATTCAAAGTATTGCAACGCATGAATTAGGTCATGCTTTAGGCTTGGCACATGCGCCAGAAAGAACATTATCCGTAATGGTTCCAGCAACCTTTTTATCAGATGGGAAGTTTGCTCGTCTACAATATTTTCCCGGAATTGGAGATGAAAACTCCGTAAACAGTATTTACAACAACAATAGTTTAACATTAGAACAATCCGTTTTGAACGAAAATGACTTTGTAGAAGGCAAAGAACTAGTTAATCTTGATGTATCGTGGAGCAAATGGTATCTCAATCTAAAAGATCTTACAAGGGATGCTGATCTGGTTGTTAAGGCAAAAGTAACAGCCCAAAACGGTACAGTTGTAACGGGTGAGAATTTTTATGATTATAAGCAAAAGTCCGAAATAAACATCCAAAAGGTTCTCAAGGGTGATTCTGATTTACTCAATCAAAAAGTCACACTCTATCAAATGGGTGGTGAAGATAAAGATGTTGTAGTCAAATATCATGGAACAACTCCTCTTGTTGAAAATGATAGTGTAATTCTCTATTTAAAGAAAATTGGCGACAATGAGTATATTCCAATCAATGAGGATGTAAGCATCTATAAAGTGGGAACTAATGAGCAGCTTACAAATTTACAAAGTCTTAAGATCATCTCTGAATCGTCACTAGTAGAAGAATCTACACATTAGAATGATGGAATGAATACAGCGGCCTTAATTGGCCGCTGTATTCATTCCATCCATCTTTACTGCTTTATAGTAGGTCTCATTATCTTTTACTGCGATATAATCATCTGTCTCTACATTTTTTACTTTAAATAATTTTGTCCCTTTTTTATACTTATTGGAGAACAGGTTCGGTAATTTGTCACTTTCATTTGTAGAGTATTTTTTAATTGTTCCAATTTCGGTTTCCACATCGGTTGTAGTAACAGTTTCATTTGTCATCTTATAAACCCCATTCTCCCAGGTTACAACATCAAATGCCCAACTTTGAAGTTCATTATTACCTGAGTTCGAGCATGCCACAAGTAACAACATTGAAGTCAGAATGAATGCAAAAGTCCTTCGCATAAAAAAAACCTCCCACTACAGAATAATGTTATCTCATAATTCGGAAAATCCGATCACAACAAGAATTCAAAGCGCGATTACGTACATAATATTACCAATAATGTTTTTTATTGTCCACACTAAGCTGTGTAAGTCATCATGAAATCGTGAGAATTATCATTATGTCAGAAGTGTAGTCGTAGGTAAGCGGCGGTAGTTCTTATTTAGATGTCATCACCTAAATCCTTCTAATAAACGTTTTCTCTTTGATTACGATATGCTCCACATGTAAAAAGTATTTGCTGGATTGCGATAGAATAAGACATCATAATATAAATCCTAGACGCATGCTTCATCCGGGTAATAAGTTCATTTGCCAAATTGTCGATGATCAGTTTTACATTAAGTTTCGTCGACATCAATCAAATACATTCTTTCCTGAAATCCTCCGCGCGCCTCAGCTTTATCTACATGAAGCTTATCAAGCTGAGCCGAATTCACTCCATGCACCTCTGCCAGCGCCCGGATCACTTCAAGCATATCCACCAGTTCCTCGAGCGCTTCCCTATTGCTTCCTGTACTCATGTATTCTTCTGACTCTTCACTCAGCTTGGTTCTCAACTCGTGCTCATACTCCGCCGGATGCAATAATATGCGGAATTTTGTCCCCCACAAATTTGTTGTATGTAAGCATGTGGTTTAACATCCTCCCTACTGTGAGAACCTTCTGGCTTTACTCTAGAATCTCCTTTTTTGCCATTATACATTTGCCATGGATAGTGAACGGTTGATTTTGTAAAGTGCTGAGAGCGGATGAAAAGTAAAAACAAGCCCATAGCTACTCACCTAGGAGCCGATATAGGCTTACTTCGAAATTTATGTTACCTATAAGGAGTTCGGATTTACATAACACCAATCAGACAGATTAGAAGTTTTTAAAGCTTTCTCCAGATCAGACAATGTATACACCCAATCTTCCTCTATCCAAACTATCATCTGTGGGTGTCTCGCAAGGAAATGATACAGAAAGGTTAGCGTGACCTCTTCATTTTGATAAACCTCATCAATAATAAGTGTGTTAAAGTATACCTGCCCATCCTCTCTCCATTCCAACTCTCTGTATTGATGTAGGCCAGGCTCGTCATACACATCAACTCTGATCATATCAATCGCCACACTATTATCTGAATCTTGTTGGTTCGGACGTGAAATACCCAAGGCACAATGTTTCATGTTCTGTTCTAAATCTACATCTGGAATTCCATCAATTAAGTGCAGGTTTGCTTCCAGACAAACTTGTCGTATATCTTCTACCAAACGATCTATGGGTACATTGCTGTTCTCTTCTACCAATACAAAAGCCGATGCCATTATTTCAGTGCCTCCCTTAATTCATCCAACGAGTTAACCACTTTGACGCCCTTACTTTTCACATAATCGATTTTCTCAGATGCAATTCGACCCGTATTTTCTAGCGGTGCATCAATATATAAAATAACTTCCTTCTTGTTATGATTAAAAAATTCTTTATGATTTATATCCACGAGTCTATCGATTTGATCTGTTTTCACTGCTCCCGCTGATTTCTTAACTTCAATAATTTGTGAGTTCGTAACTACATCCAGATCCGTAACTCTTAATTTATTATCCACATTTTTAATTTCCACTCCAAATCCAGTTACTCCAACATGACTCTCTACAAATTCACCAACTTTCCCCTCGACCATTTTACCTGTATCACGGCTATTTTTTGCAGCATTTATAGCATGAGGTATATTTTTAGGATTTTGCTCAATCCATACAATTCTGTTGCCAGCATGGTTAGTATATTGTACTTCTAATCCTTTGTTCGTTTTGCTGAGTATAGGGTTATCATGCAATGTCTTGTTGAGAACGTGACCGGGCTTCGCTATTACATCTTTTGATACTTTCAATCCATTTTTCGGAACCTTGTAACCCCTATTATACATTCCCGTAAAAGCCATTAACATATTACTGACTTGCAGGCTGGTTATTAGTAGTTTAGCCCTATTTTCAGAGACAGGCTCTCCTGAGAATGGATGTACCCCATTCTTCAATTCATTGACCTGATACTGCATGATATCCTCACCTTCAGGCTCAACATCAGGTGCAGATTTCATGTCCAGTGACCCGGTATCTCTCTCATACGCACGAAGTGTCTCTGGTGTTACATTACCGTCTTTATCCGTTGGCATCATTTTACGAAATTGCGTATTATATACCATCGTGTACTCTGTTTCATCCGAATCGTGGTTTGAATTAGACTCCGTTTTCTGTAATGCGATCAGCCGAGAAACTGCCCCCACGCTAACCTGTTCCTCATCCGCTTGTTGGAATCCCACAGCAATAGCCTTTAGATCTTGAGAGGACTTCAGCATACTTTCCAATGCACGATCCAGTACAGGACGAGATTGCTGAAAATCATGGAAAAACCGTTCCTGTCTGGCTCCCGTCCATTGAGACTCGATGAAACCGATCCGTACGGTCAGGTCACTTCGTATGGACTCCAGTTGTTGTCTTCCCTGCTCAATCTGTTTAGATACATGTAGTAGTTGCTCTGGTGTTACTTTAATTGTACTCATAGGGTTCTCTCCGAAATATATAAGATTTAACTATGTTAGCAGAAGTACAAGACACATACATCCGTCCAATATCCTGATTTTTCCTTATTATAAAAAATTTTCACTAAGTACCTGTACTCTTAGAGTCCTATTTTCAAAAAAGCTGACCACTTTACATAACACATTCAATTAATAGTTTATTTCAATTCTGCATCATTCTTCAGTCGATTCTCTAACTCCTCTAGTATTTCTTCTGTTCGTTGAAGCAGCTTCTCGATGTTGTTTGGTTGTAGAGCCCGATTCTGGTTAAACTCTTCTATGGAAGACATATGTTGAATCGTACCGATAAACAAAACAATATCCAATCCTGGTTCAGTACTCGTATGCACTATAGGCAAAATCTCATTCATGGTAAGCTCCTTCGGTGGATGTACTACATGATACTTTTGGATATATATTGCCTTGACCATGGAAGCCAGCGCCCAATCGCAGAGGATCAGACAAGCCTGGAACTGATTGTGACTATGCATGATGTTGGCAAGTTTGATATGATATGTCGAATGTTGGTGATAGTCCAGTATTGTATTATGCAGTCTATAGTCATCTGGATTATGTTTGAACTCAGATTGTATAGAATCATAACATCCTTGAAAACGTGGATTAAAATCTACTTGGTGATTACAATGCGCTTCGGTAATAGACCGATTTCTTGCCATTGTCATCCCTCCAATGAGTTAATACCAATATTATACAACAAAATAAATATCTAAAGATATAATTTATTTCATTTATACGATTTATCAGATCGTGTTTAGCCCCCAAAATCTTGTCTACACTTTTAAATAGAGGGGGTATGTATTGTGGATGATAGAAAAATTTTAAAGTTAGTCGGTGCACGAATTAAAGTTTTAAGAAAAGAGAAGGGATTATCTCAGGAGGCACTTGGAGAAAAAGGTGGTTTCCATTTTACATACATTGGACAAATTGAACGTGGAGAAAAGAATGTTGCTTTGATTAATCTCGGTAAGATAGCAGAGGCATTGGAGGTCAATGTATCTCAGCTTTTTGCTTATGTAAGTGATGAAATTGAATTAACCGAGATGGATATTATGATTCAAGAAATAGTGGACATGTTGAGAGATTCATCTTTAGAAAATATTCAATTATCTAGGAACATTCTAAAAGAGATATTAAAGAATTACAGAACAAATCAGAAATAAGGCAAAGCAACTGTATAACTGGTTGCTTTGCCTTTGATTTCCCGTCATTTTGAATTACTCAGATAGCTTTCGTTTTTCTACAAGTAGGGTAGCTACTACATCCCCAAAATTCCGCCCCAGCTTTATTCTTACGTTTAACCATTGCAGCACCACAACTGCACTTGATATTAGATACGGTTTTAGGTAAAGATTGCTCTTTCTTGGTCGTAGTAGTTTTTACTTTTCTATTGGAAGGCTTCCATTTCCCCCAACTGCGTAGCTTACTGTCTACTAAACCACCATGCCAATAATCCACTTTAAATTGATCAGCTTCTTTTCTCGCTGGACCCGTAAGATCAGAAGTGGTTACGATTAAAGAGAGGATACAATCATGATTCCTTTTCGCACCTACCAGTTCCCGAACAGTCATCACCTGCACCTTGTTATGATCTGCATAACATTTTGCCTGTACCGCTGTTTTTTCGCCACGCTTATCAGTGATAACCAAATCTACTCCACCATCTCTACCTCCAACACCAACTTCTTTTACCGTATATCCATTGTCTCTAAAATACAGTGTCAGTAGTCGCTCGAACTCTGCTCCCGTCATTTTATCTAATGGTAAGGTTAGAATTACTTCGTCAGGTCTGCACGTCGAGGAGGAGCGATTAAAGCTATTGTTTGTTGGCTTTTTGATAGCTTGTTTCTTTCGTTTATTAGAGTTTCTTCGTTTTTTCTTTTTAGAGGGTTGTACTATTCCAGCAATAACCGACAATGTAACAACACCAATGACAATCCATATAAACTCGTTCATCCAATTATTCTCCTTAAATAGCTTTCATACTTTTAGCAATACGTATTATTGTTTTTTCATTTTGATCGAAAAATTCTTTAGATACTTTAACGTAATAATGGTACTCTATTTCAGAGTCAGACATCCAAGATACTTCAAGCACAACCATATCATTCTCATACCCAACCCACATATCTGCCTTTATTCCGCTATCGAGCTTTAAACTTTGATATTTCATGGATTCTGATACTGTATTTTCTACACCTTCGAAAACTTGACTGCCATATGCACGAATATCAACATCCGGGTTCCCTACATATAACTGCTTACCGTCTCCATTATCTGATTCCTCTCCTGCTGTCCAATCACCAGGGTAACTAATACTGAAGCCGAATCTGCTGTTATGATATGTGTTCCATGCCTCATCGCCCTTGCCATGTTCAACACTCGTATATGTATTCGACTCATTTGATCCGATATTCTCTTTCTTGTCCACTTCCGTCGTAGACTCACAACCTGTAATTACCATTATCAACGTGATGATTAGTAAATACTTCATCGTATAAGTCTCCTATTCATTGAGCTGTAAAGCTGTAAATTCATTTCAGTTATGGGAGTCTAATAAAAAATCGTTTCCCAAAACCCAATACGGAAGTTGTTTCCGATCCCAGCTCCATATTAAAAATTGAAACAAATATTAGATCTTGTTGAGTAGTAACTCCACTAATTACTGGATTTCCAAGCAAATTAATTCCTGCACTGACCCATTCATTATCTGACTCTTCTATTGTTGAGTTTACAACCCATTTTACGAATTCATCCTTATTAGGGTTCGTTATAGCAAGTAAAACTAATACGAATCCAATTATGATCCAAAACTTATAACTTCCTCGTTTATCACTGGAGCTATCCCTCTCTACATTTCTCATGACGTTCCCCTCCTCCCTCATCCTCATTTTTACATATTACCACTAAGATTAGTTATTTGTAATTATAAATGGTAAACCCACTTTTGCAGTAAGTTTACCATTCCATACTCCTCAAACAATACACTTATTCGCCACCGCCACCATCTTCGCAGGCATCTCTTCCCTTAACCGCCATACAAAGCTCATCGGTTTGTTCCCCTCATGACTCACATAATCCGCTTCACCCAAGAAGACAAATGGAGACGTATAACCATGCTCCTCCTTATATTCCCGTACGAACAGGGTAATCCGATTACCCGTCTCCCGATGATGAATATACCGCTGCGCCGTAGCCGTATGCTCCGACACCCTGCTTTGAGTCTGCCAGTGGAACAAGCGCTCGTTGATCGCATAATCCTCATACAGCGTGGAGGGCGAGAAGTCCTTATCCGATTTGTTCAATGTAATGAAAAAGATATCCGTCTGTTCATCGGCAAAATATTTCACGCCTTCGCGGAAGGTTGGCGATTGCTCGGCATTCCAGTAGCCAAAGGCGGCGAGTACTTGGTCGATCGAGTACATACAGTGGATATCCAGTGGACAAGTGTATGGGAACGCATTGCTTTTATCCACAAATCGCAGGTGAGCTAGATTATATTTGAAAATATCCACAAGCTCGGCCCGGAATGCTGCGCAAGACAGGACGCGTGTAACCCCTTCTTGAATGCTGCTTAGCCCCAGCTTCTCCGGTTCAGCACGGTGGAAGGTGTAATAGAACATGATTAACATGCGCTCTTCATCGGCAGTGATGGCTTCTTTCCCTTTTTCAATATAGTCGATCAGGAAGTTCAACCAGCTTCGGGAATTAATTGTTAGTACAGACGTTAGTCTGCGGATATATTCCTCCTGCTCATCCTCTACTGGCTCGGTTAGTCCCGCTTCGGCCAACAAGCCGCGGAAATATCTTTTACCTGTACGTCCACCATATAGTTCATACAATGTCATCCCGTGATGCTCTACAAAATGAGCCAGTGTCAGCGGCAGCCCAGTGTCCTGCTGGAACGTTTGCAGCTTCTGGATCAAGGCTCTGCGATTACGGCTCATCTGTTTCAGATTACGCATAACGTAATCTTTGACCTGTTTTTCCAACTGAATAAACGTGCCACGAGGCAGGTTCGAAAAGCCGTTCTCGACATAATACGAGATGGAATGTTTGGTCGCACCGATCAGGGCGCGGAATTTATCCTGGTATCGGTACTCCTGATGCGCTTGCCCGATGAAGTCGAGCACGGTCAGGCACTCTTTGCCTTCTGCCATCCGTAGTCCACGACCGAGCTGTTGCAGAAATACGGTTAAACTTTCGGTCGGACGCAGGAACAAAATCGCATTCACCTCAGGGATATCCACACCCTCATTGTACAGATCGACAACAAAAATCAGGCGCAGTTCCCCGTTCACCAGTCTTCCTTTTGCAGAATGACGCTCCTGTTCACTTGATCCGCCATGCAGCGCTATAGATGGAATGCCGGCTTCGTTGAAAACTTTAGCCATATACAGCGCATGATCTACCCCTACGCAGAAACCCAATCCTTTCACATCATCCAGATCGGTGACGTATCGGTTCAGACTTTGCATGATCTGGTTGGCACGGATTTTGTTATGGGTATAGAGCTTCTCCAGTTCGTTCAAGTCATAGCCTTTACGCGACCATTTCACCTGAGACAGATCAACGGTATCGGTGACACCGAAATATTGAAACGGACTAAGCAGCTTCCGGTCGATGGCATCGGTCAGACGGATCTCGGTGGCAATCGTATGATCGAAGTAAGCGGTTATGTCTTTGCCATCCATCCGTTCAGGTGTTGCTGTAAGTCCAAGCAAAATCTGTGGCTCGTAGTGAGACAACAGTTTCTGGTAGGAAGGTGCAGCAGCATGGTGGAATTCATCCACAATGATATAGTCGTAATAGTCTGGGCTGGTGATATCCGTTAACTTCATGGAGTTCAAGCTCTGTATGCTGACAAACAGATGCTCCAATGCCTCCGCCCGGTGACTCCCGACATGTAGCTCGCCAAAGTTCATATCCTTCAGGATATACCGGAACGTGTCGCGGCTTTGCTTCAGAATCTCTTCCCGATGGGCGACAAAAAGAAGCTTTGTTCCCGCCTGGCTTGCGCGGAATCGCTTGTAATCGAAGGCAGAGATGACCGTTTTGCCAACGCCTGTGGCGGCCACGATCAGGTTACGGTTTCGTCCATACAGCGTGCGCTCGGCGCTCAGCTGTTCCAGCACTTCTTTTTGATAATCGTAAGGCTGGATGTCCAGGTGGAATTGTCCGAATTGGTCTTTTTTGCGATTCAGGGCTGCTCTCAGTTGTGCCTCATGCTCCTGATCCTCAGGAATGTATCTCGTAAACTCGCGGTCATTCCAGTAACTCTCAAATGTTGCTTCGATCTTGCGCAGCACATCCAGGGAATCCTTCTCCGTCACCTTGAGATTCCACTCCATGCCACTGGTCAGAGCCGGGTTGGACAGGTTCGAAGAGCCGACATAAGCGGTGGTGAATCCCGTATCGCGGTGGAAGATATATGTTTTGGCGTGCAGCCGCGTGACCTTGGTGTCATACGAAATCTGGATTTCGGTGTTCGGTAATTTGCTAAGTTCGGTAATCGCCTTGAGGTCGGTTGCCTCCATATAGGTGGTTGTAATGATCCGCAGTTTGCCCCCACCTGATGTGAATTGCTGGAGCTGTTCCAGTAGCAGGCGAAGCCCGCTGAATTTGATAAAAGACACCAGCCAATCGATCCGGTCGGCGGTCACGATCTCTTTTTGCAACTCCAGCAGCATACTTGGTTCAGACTTGGCACCTGTGAATAACGAGCTTTGGGCAATCGGCGTATCCGGACGAATGATTTTGGTATCCCGAATGGCACGAATGCTGTTCAGCTTGGAATACACATGGGTCAGCACCTCACCCTGCTCATCCAGTTGCAAGTCGTTATACTCCTCTTCCCCCAACGTGCCTTTCAGGGTTGCAATAATCTCATTGCAGGTTCGTATCTGCTCTAATACAGCCATTTTGTCTTCCGTCTGTTCCCGTACAATCTTAAGCGCTCGCCGTGTCACCGCCGCCAAATACGTGGACAGCAGCTTACGCGCTTCCTCCGCATCCAGCTTCTCCGTCCCAATGTGATACACATCCGGGTCGAGCGCCGAAATCTCCTGTCTGGTGATTGTGTTGATAAGCTGTTCATATATGCCTTGTTTCATGAATGTACCTCGCGCAGGTTAGAATGGTTGCGGATATGTAGTTGTGTTCCATTGATATTTCTTGGTATTGGTAAATATGGTCTCTACTCTATTATCGTCCAGCACGTGAGAAATTTCATTAGGGATTGTCTAAAAAACGCTGAAGGAAGCCAATTTTGCTAAGTTTTTGTTCCACGCCAGGACTTTTTACTTGGGTATACCTGAACACGTCAAAGGAAAGTGATGCAACAGGGGATGAAAAGGCGGTAAAAGATGTAATTCAGTAGAATTTCAAGACACCCTCTAGTTATTTGGTAAAAAGAAGAGCACTCCGATCGTCTCTGGACGACAGAAGTACTCTTATATTTGGGGATAGATTTATATTGGGTATGCATGTTACTCTTGTTCTCTGTATCTTGGGTTTAAAGAATCTTTCCATACAGCATCTTCAACAAAATCAACCTTCTTCTCTTCAAAATATGCCCGAGTTTCTCGTTCCAGATGATTTAGAAATTCTGGCCATTCATTTTCATTGATTTCTTTGGATTCAGGGTCGCCTATAACTTGTAACCATCGGTTGTTTAGTTGCTGATATTCCTCAATTCTTGCTTTAAGATCGATTGTTACAGGGTAATTTATATAATCGAGTCTTTCAAACGTCATTCGCATACGTTGTAGAATAAGTGGCAATCTATCATTCCGGTTCAGCTGTCCTGTTAATACTTTCGCAGGTTTAATCAACAGTCCCTTCTGTTCATCAAATCTCTGATTCATTAAATTATACTTGTCAAGTATTTGCATCATATCTGTAAAATTGTTATACAACTGTTCTGCCTGTACTCCATCTTGCGTGATCTCATTCGTGATTTTTTCGTTCGCCAGTATATTTCTAAATTGAATTTCATTATTTATAATTTCACTTCTCATATCAGCCATATCCTGCTTTACATTGATCATCAAATACTGTTCGTACATCTTTTTTTCGTTATAGAAGCTGTAGGTTAGAACAATTACCACAACTAAACTTAAACATGCTAATGTAATTATATATTTGCCGATTTTCATCTTGTCCCTCCTTTAATTAATTATTTAACTTTATGTAACCCTTGGCAATGAAGGTTCATCCACCAAGGGTTGCACAGTGATATTTACTTGCTTTTCACAGAATAATTAAAC
This sequence comes from Paenibacillus amylolyticus, assembly GCF_051136285.1. Taxonomy (GTDB): domain Bacteria; phylum Bacillota; class Bacilli; order Paenibacillales; family Paenibacillaceae; genus Paenibacillus; species Paenibacillus amylolyticus_F. The sequence continues at coordinate 2,611,615 of NZ_CP194938.1, forward strand.
GTGATATCTTTCGTTTGAGAATTATATAAAGAATTATTTAGATATACCTTCCAATCAATTCGCATCACACCATTCGTAGAAGCAGAAGAATTAGCCGGACCATTATACTGAACATTCGTATTTAACTGTAAGTAATGCCCATTACTAGCGTTTGTTGTATTCGAGTAAAGAGTGTAGTTCTGAGATGAGACGCTGGAGACGGTTGCGGCGTCATTACTTAAGCGTATATTAGAACTACCCAAAGTGACGTTTTTGGAAGAGAATGCAGTATTCGCAGAAGTTATCCAACTTTTAATGGTTGAGATGGAGGGTGCCGCAGGCAGTGCTGTTTTCCATGCCTTTTCAGCTACAAGCATAGCCAGACTACTTCCAGAACCTTTACCAACCATTTTACCATCAACAATTGACATATCAATTGATGATTTATCTCCAACAGCAGTATTCAATATAACATTTCGATATTCAAAAAGATTTTGAGCATTAACTTTTCGTCCGTTCACTTGAACATGTTCAGCGATTTTAAAAGTATTTATCCAAGTTGAAGAAGGACTGACATTAGTTACTTTCCATGTTCCATATGGTAAAGAGTAATTTTTTATTGTGTCCCCACCAGCAACATAAGAAGTATAGTAAGTGGTAGTATGAACCCAATCAGAATAGCTTCCTACGGCAGTCGGAGTAACTACAGATGCTTTATCCTGTTGGACAATATCCATCATTTCTTTACTTACTGGAATCTCCTTTTGTTCTATAGGCTTGATTACACTAGCAAACCAAAATAGATCATGTTTTGAATCAGGTTGCTCGCTGTTTTTTACAATTATATTTTGAAATTCTTCAGGTATGTCTTTTTCAAATAAAAGTATATTATTCTCATGGTCTGTCAGGTACAATTTTAGATGAGGTTTTGTTTTATACATAGGATCTGTTATTGCTTTTGTTGTGTCTGTATCATTATATATTTCAAATAGTAGTACATCGAAATTTCCTTCTTTATCATTGATTTCTCCGACAATACTATTAGACCCAAATTGTTGTTTATAACTATTAAACAACTTTCCTGTAGCATTTAATTCCTTAATTTCATTGCTATAATTTATTTTCGCTTTCAACATCACTTCTTCATTCTGAGAGAAAGCCGCCTCTATTGTTATGCTAGCTCTCATGTCATCATCCACAGCCTTTATTGTTTCAAGACTGTCTTTTTTTCCGTATAATTCACTAAATTCCCCAACTGGTAGCACTATACCTTCTTGGGGAATTTCATTTTGGTTCGTGTTTTCAAGAGATTGCGCACTAATAGGAGCACAGAGAACAAGTAACATAATCAATGAAAGGCCTACACTGGTGAATTTTCTCAAAACAATCATCCCTTCTGAATTTAATATTAAACCTAATAGAATTACGAACTCACATTATATAAAAAGCTCACATAACGGGTTTTATGTAAAATTTATATTTCTCTCATGATGGATAATTAGTATGCTCACTCATACTGTGAGTGCTCTACCCTCCTTATGTAATTCTATTAAATTCCAGTTTATATATATTTTTTTTTCAAAATCAACCTTTATATAACTTTAATTCCCTTTCATGATACAAAACTACTAATAAAAAAATATAGCACATACCTAATATAGTGAATAATACCTATATTTCGATATCTCCGATGTGTCCGTAGGACTTTTGCCTAGCTTTAATACAGACAAGCAGGAACAACGGTTAATTATATTTATCTTCTCCCAAAATAAGTTACAATTCCTGAAGATTTCTTTATATTCACTTTTGTTCTTTAAATTTCACAAATATAACTTTAATGCATCATAGTCTATTATATGAGACGTCTCTGTACACCAAGAGTGGTCCACTCTAGTATAATAAATAATTAAAAACAACGTATCCTACCCTCGTCATTCAAACGCTGGACTCAAAGCATCTCTCCAGATATCATCTTCCACAAAATTGACCTTATATTCGAACGATTGTACCTTTCTTTGAATGAACCACCTGCCTTCAATTTCCAGATCCAGCGATCTAAAGCCTAAACGGCGAGGTCGTATTCCGCTAAAATGGTAGCTCTGGGATTGCCTTTTTCATAGAGATATACCATTTGTTTTTTTGAACTCGATTGTTAATGTCCATCGTTGTTGTTTAGATATTGTAGAAATCGCTCCTTCAAATGATAATTTTGTACAAGCCCTTATCTTTTCTTTCCAACTAAGATAGCCGATCCAAATGAATGTAAGTTTAAGATAGGGTACGGATACAGTACTACGATTAAGATGCACATGATGATATGTAAAAATATACCCACATTCCGCATTTTACATCTCCGTAATTTGTATATACAGCAAACAACTGTGATATCAAATTCATGAATCCATAAGCTATATCTAAACATAGTTAGAGATAAAGAGTGCACTGGCTGTTTGCTCTTTATTACGAAAGGAGCACGACACTTTATGAATAAAAAGACCATAGTCACTGCCCTGGTCCTTGGTATCCTTATATTAGTTCTTCCCGCTATATTTCACTTTTTTACTGGATCATCAGAAGAATCAGCTCTGCCTGAACCTAATATCCCCACTCAAACCAAAACAGTAAATGGCATCACGATTACGTTACAAAATGCAACGTATAACAACAAGGAGTTGCAGGTTGGATATGAGATAAAGGGAGGCGGACAATCCGAGAACGATTTGGGATATACCTTCTATAATCAAGGTGAACCTTTTGCTGAAACTGTAAGTGGAGACCTTCTAAAACTTGGAGACAAACATTATTACATTACAACAAGAACTGATCAAGTTAGTGATCTGCCAGAAACATTGAATCTTACATTTGAGATTAAAGCACGTCCGAACTCGGCTGAACAACACAGCATTTCAATCCCATTCGAACTTGTACTAGAGAAAGGGAAGAGTTAATTCATGGTCTCCATGAGTTAACTCTTTAGAATGCCCTATTTGGGGAACATATATATGAATCTGAATAACCTTTCAATCACAAGTTGAATTCGTACAGTATAAAAAACGGCTCCTATCACAGATAGAAGCCGTACAATGCTTTGTTAAATCACTTCAGCCAATCCTTATGACACTACAAATTGTACGACAATTGGAGTGCCATCATTTAATGCATCTCCACCGGGGATTGTAATTGTAGTGGTGGTAACCGAGGATGTGTCTGCTGTTTGCATAAGACCATTAATATAGAGATTGTAGTAATTGAACGTGCCTGGAAAAGCCGTTGCAGCTGTACCTGCATCGTTTGTAAAAGCCGTCGCAGCGATTGCAAACGTTGCTCCGGTACCTGTTCCATCGCCAACGGTCGCAGCAAATCTTAAACTGTTCTGAAATGGTGTAACAAGCGGCATGTTTCTCACCTCCTACCTGACATAGTATATGTGGTAGATTTGAGACTTGTGAAGGCCAATTCAGTAGGAGGTTTAACTATTTTAACTATTGATAATTATGGCTGTTAACTGAATAATTTCTACAATAATTGGTGTTCCTGCAAGCAGCACACCACTCTGAGGAGGCAGAAACAGACTAGTGGAAGTTAAGGTAAATGACCCGCCTGGTTGCAAAATTCCATTAATGTAAAGATTATAATAACTTGATGTACTGATTCCTGCAAATTCGGATATACTCCCATTATCATCATCCACAAAATCTCCAGCAGGTATTGTAACTGAGCTCGATAAATCCAGATTAACCTCTGGAAAATAGAAGTACCGTCCCGTTGTAGGAACAACCTGAACTCCTGCTACCGTTCCCGGAGGACCTTGCTCACCTTGAGGGCCTGAAGGACCTTGCGCTCCAGCTACTCCCTGCTCACCCGGAACACCCTGAGGTCCAATGAGTCCTTGTGCTCCTTGGCTTCCCGCTTCTCCACGCTCTCCTCGAGCACCAACAGACCCCTCAACTCCCGGCATTCCCTGTCTGCCTGCAACACCTTGAGGACCTATCATACCTTGGGCACCTTGCTGACCTACTGGCCCCTGCATTTCAAGCAGACCGCCAACTATTGGTTCCTGATGTCTTGGCAGGGCGATATGATCTATGCGATCAGGACATGCTGGAATAGTGGGAGTTCTTACAGATCGTGCAGTAGCTTTTCGACTAGACGTGATACTTCTATGTCTTCGTTTTAGCTTTATTAACTTGGAGCATCGTTTTTTTCTGGAACCTTTACAACGTATCATGTATCGTTTGCTGCGTCTTTTTGAGATTCTGTTGCTCCATCCCGCCCTAGAACGTTTGGCTCCTAATACGTTACGTCTCCTTCTACTTTTCTTTGAAAGCTTCAAGATGTCACTCTCCTTAGGCAAAAACACAGTATATATGCCTTATACTATGTTATTAGCACATGCGGAGAGTGTGCTAATGACTATGTCCCCAATGAATTACATCACTCTTCCTTTCCAAACGTCATCTTTTTTTATTCATACCTTGGATTCAACGCATCTCTCCAAACGTCATCTTCTACAAAATCAACCTTTTTCTCTCTAAAATAAGCTTGGGTCTCTTGCTCCATATCGTTTAAGATTTGAGGCCAGTCCTTCTCCTCGATCACTGTCGATTCAAAATCTCCGACGATATTCAACCACCGCTGATTTAACTCTTGGTACTGCTGTATTCTGGTCTTAAGTTTTGGGGATACCGTACGATTGGTTTGATCTAACGGATCGAACGTCATTTGCATTCGCTGAAGCGTACGTGGCCATATGTCCTCTAATCCCAAATCGTTTATGAATAGTGGTGCGGGTTTTACGAGCCAACTGCTTTCCTGACTGAAACTGAGATTCATCAAGTTATACTTATCAATAATCTGTGACATAGCTCTGAGATTATAATGAAGCTGCCTTGCTTGTTCTCCGTCCTCTACCATCTCATTTATGATTTTGCCATCCTCCAGTATGCGGTTGAAAATACGATCATTAGTGATAATCGCACTTTGCATATCAACCATATCTTGACGGATATTCATGGTCAGGTACTGTTCATACATCTTTTTCTCTTTGTAGAAACTGTAGGTTAGAACAAGCAAGATCACAAACGCAAGGCAGCAACCGATCATGAAAAGTCGTTTTTTATTAAGAATCATGGCGAGGTGTTCTCCTTGGATTTTATAGTAAGAAGCACCTCTACGTTTATGTGGTAGAAGTGCCTTCTGTCTTTCAAAATTTTAGTTGCGAAATTTCATCTAGATGTTTCTCGGATCAATGTAACACCAACTGTTATTGTATGAATTGTTTATCCTTTTAAGATCATGCAAAGTGTAGAACCAATCTTCCTCAATCCATACTTTTACATCTAGAGAATTACTTTCTCTTGATGCATTAGCAAATCATTCAAGTAAGTTCTCTTACAAATCTATGGGATTCTTATAACACCATTCATTATCCAAAGGCTTATTTTTTATTTTTTCTAAATCTTCTATTGTATAAAACCAGTTATCTTCAATCCATACTTTTGCAGACGGATATACTTTTAGAATTCCATAAAGTATCTTAAATAATAAATCTTCATTCTCATAGAAATCTTCAGATACTAACGCCTTAAAATATTGGCTTTCAGAATCATCCCAATTAAAGTCTACCGTTTGAAATTTATAAGGCTCATCATATAAATTCCAAGGTATTTGCCTTGAATAACTGTCTTCAAAAGGAATGTCACTAATATAAATTGAGCTAAACTTTAATTTTCCAGTTTCATCATACTTGTCATAATTGTTAGAAAAGTAGAGCCCGTAATTACTAGATATTTCTCTAATATTTTTTATTAAATCACTTGCCGAGATACTTTCTCCTTGCCTACATAATACAAAAGTTGAAATTCCCTTTATTTCAGCCCTCTTAACTCAAATAACTTTTTCACTACACCACTCAGGGTTATAAGATCTTTGACTTAGTCTAAAGATATCATCAGCCGTGTAGTACCACTCAGCATCATCAAACCATAGGTAATCTTCTGGATGATCTTTAAAATACTCCACTACAAACTTGTAAATGAATTCATATTGATGATTGATATTCACAATATCCATCGCCCAAAAATAATCCGTTGATTGGGTCATCCACATGAAACTATCATATGAATTTTCAACAACTTTGTTTACGGTAAACGTAAAGTACCTAATTGTATCTTCATTTGCAGAACTTATTAGAGTCTCTTCATCTACTTCAGATAAGGTGCCTTCTGCAGATTGAAAGTTCTGATCTGTATCAAGTTCAACTGTAATGTTAAAACAGTACATATTCGCTCTCTGCGCTGCCTTCTTGAAGTTGTCAGGAGCCTGCTCTGGAGAATAATTTGATATTTTTTTTAGAATTATTACTGAGCTAATTTTCTTTGAACCTCCTTTACATTAGAAGACTTAGCACCGCTAGCTGATATCCCCTTGTCTAGGCTGCATCTATTCCTTGACCACGTATAAAACAATATATTTATCTCTAACAAAGATAGACAAGCTTTCTTTGTCACCTTCAATAAAAAGGTTACACTGTGGATTATTAATCTTATTTTTGACAGTCAAAAATGAGGATTCCGTTACATTTCTAGCTTGAGAGCTCTTTTTCAATATAAGGATAATTAAGTATACTCAGCAGGCTTGGAGTAAAATATTTAGTTTGATACTTATCTAACCGATTATTGACCGTTAAAGAACCATTTTCCATTCTAAGTAACTGAGTAGAACCATCTTCTAAGAATAATAGATTCTCTTCCGCATCCTTCATAAGTTTACTAATCACTTTGAACAGATGACCGATACCATCATTAAAAGTACGACCAAACAATTGAATTCTAATGCATACATTCAAAACCAGATTATAATGTTTTTGAACAAACGTGATATCAGAAATATCCTCAATCTCAATGAAAAATGTGAAAAATCTACAGCCAACTACGATTTCATCTTCGTTAATTTGGAGTGAACTGTTCTCCTTAACCGTTTCAGTAACATATTGATTAATCAATTCACCTAATGATTTACGGTCAAGCTTAGTTTGTAAAAACAACTCGTAATCCATCCATTAATCCTCCCCAAATACCCTAGTTATATTACCATCTTTAACCAATAAAACTTCTTTTAAATTTTTCAGGTCCCCATTTGGATTAGCTTTTCTAATAATGCCTTGAGTAATTTCACTAACTAGTTCAGTTGGAAATTCATCCAGATTAACAACAATTCTTTCAGCTTGAGTTTTAGTTTTCTTTGCTATGTTTCGAAGAATATTATCTACATTTGCATCGTTCATAGGAGAATAACAGTCAAAAACCTTCCCTTGTATTAAAAAGTCAGGATTGGAGTTTGCTTTAACTCCATATCCATTCCCACCATCTATTTCGTCTAACATTTTTATTTCATAACCTTTATCAGCTAAGAAGTTAGCTGTTTCATTTTGTTTTTTTATCCCGTGGGAATCACCTATACCGTAATTCCCCGTTGGCTTACTTCCTTTTGGTAGTGAAGGCTCTGTCAGATCTCTATGACCTACGCTACCTTTTTCCGTCTCCTTCTTACCTCCCCCTCCTCCACCCGACCCATGATGATCCTTCGAGTGTAAGGCTTTGCCGAAGATAAAATAAGAGAGGGCCTGACCGATCATCGCACCTTTAACATAACCTGACTCGTCCTCGTCGAGTTGCTTTTTCTTCTCATCCACAAATTGCTCGATGTCAGACCTTGCTGTTCCTGTGCCCCAGGCCGCATCCCAAGCAAATGCGAGTCCACGTCCGACGTCGACTGCCTTACCTATGGTCATGGCATAAGCCAAACTGCCTAGTGTGCTTAACGGATTATAGATGAAGTCCTCTGCTGTCTCGCCTACGCCTGTCACCGTGTCACCAATGGCTTTGTCGATCAATCCCGTGCCGAAGCTCGGTCCCAGCGTGTCGGGTATATACAGTGCTTCCTCGCCGGAGCCGTCGATTTGTCTGAAGTTGTTTGCAATAAACGTAAATTCCTTTTGGATACTATCCAGCAGCCCAAGTGTAGCCGGGAACACCTCTTTGGTCTGCATAAAATCCCAGAAGAACTTTTCTTGTGTAACCCCAGACCATTCGGATTGCAGCATATTAATGTTTTTATCCAGTTCACGGAGCAATCGATCCAGATCTAATTTACATTGCTGAACATAACGTGCCTTGGCATCCAATTCATCGGGGTGTACCTGAATCCGCAACATGCCATCTCGCCACCAAACCTGTTCATAGTCGTTATACCTAAATTTTAACAAACTGAAATTGTCTTTGGAATTGAACAGAAGGATCATTTTCCCCCTCAGTAATTCGGTAATTAGGTAACTACTATGGTCAGCCAAGTTTGCACATATACGTATATCCTATCTAATTTGTTGTATTAGTCCCCGCCTCCCTCGGAATCTCCGCTGTCTGATCCGTGATGATGACCGCTCATGCGAGCCTCCACCCATAATAGTAATTGAGCGACAATGATGCCCAGAAGCACTCACATCATCAGTTCCAGAAGCTGCTTCAACCATGCCTCCTGCAAGATCGGGGCCAGCTGTCTCTGGACAAGAACCGAATGATATAGCTGAGATGAAGCTTGCCAATCTGTTAGTGCGCTTCTCATGTAATGACCCCTTTCATAGGCAAAAATAAAATTGCAATGATCTACCCTACTCTATATAAACCTGTTCATATCACAAAAGAATCCGACCCGAGCACCTCTTTTTCATCGGTACTCCTTTCAGGGTTCATCCTTCCACTTTCATGATTCATCATTCGTAACTCTTCTTGTCTTCCTCCTACAGGCTTGGAATGTAGAAACCATTTTGCTTTTCACAATCGGTTAAGACGTACACCGATTCTCCTCGCTCGATTTTGGTCAGTTCCAATCCCTTGCAAGTATTCGTCGTGATCTCTTCTCTGGAGCCATACTTATCTCTTGTGGCATCATAGGTAGATTGAAACAGAGTGCCGTCATAGATTAGCTCATGGATGATGGGATCGCCTTCAATCGTGTACATGGTTACCCGGACGTGATCCGGTTGATTCTTTTTCACATTTTGCATAAAAGACGTCCATTTCTCTCGGTTTCGCATCTCCCCCAAAAGAAAAACAACATCTCCACTTTCTTCTGCTTGCTCCCCGTTATGCGGCTCGACTATGGCAGGAAAAGGGGTTCTTTTCTATACCGGATCGCCAGTCTGTTGCGAATCATTTGAACTACAACCTGTTGCGAGTATAGCTGTCAAACATAACATAAGTACGTATTTTCCCATTACAATCACCTCATATGTACAACGTGACCCGGACTGGATAGGTTACATTTTTTGAAAGAGAGTATACGGAGTGACCAACATTCCCTAAGATTTTTCATGAGAACTCTCTTCATTTGATGTAACTTTCATCCTTGTCCATACGTTTATTTAATATGACATCCATTTTTACCATACCTTTCAAAAAAAGAGGCGATCTCATGGATTTAGATAGTCAGGTCAATCATGTAACAACAGAACAACCAGCATCCTCTTCATCACGAGTGAAGCCAGTGTGCAAGCCACAAAACAAATCGTTTCGTAGCTTCAGTAGAGTCATCATTTCAGCTGGCGTTGTCTCTAGTCTGTTCCTGGGTACGCTCTCCTTGGTGCCCACTACACATGCATCCAATGACAAGCAAACTTCCACAGGAAGCGTTCCGGATCGTACAGTGTCGGTCCCCTCTCTCGCCTCTCCTTCCAAACCCTCTGTGACTTCGAGTACAACTCAGAAACTCCACTACACAGAAGTAACAGGTGGTTACTATTACACGGTGGCGTTAAGAAGTGACGGTTCTGTCTGGACGTGGGGCCGAAATCTGTTAGGAGAGCTTGGGATCAGCGACACGGTAAGGTATCGCCATACATTCAGTCCTGTCCGTATTCCGCAGTTATCCGCTGTCACAGCCATCTCTACTTCTGGTGAAGGGTACAGTGTAGCCGTTCAAGCAGATGGAACCGTCTGGCAGTGGGGATCAGGCAGAACGCCTAGCCAAGTTCCTGGAATCACCAATGCTATACGTGTGACCGCAGGATCTATCACAAGCGTAGCCCTCCTTCGAGATGGGACCGTTCAATCCTGGCAGAAACCATCTCCGAAGCTTCCTAATACGATGAACAAGGATGCTGGGAAGAAGCCTACCCTGCACCGAATCAGCGGTTTGAAAAATGTCGTCCAAACCACGCTTTCTGGTTACGATGGATATGCACTCAAGAAAGACGGTTCTGTCTGGATCTGGAAAGAAGCGGATGAAGCGGGCAGTCCCCCTTCCAAAGCAAAGCCAGTTAAAGGCCTTACCAATATCAAGTTCATCACGAGTAAGGGCGGACAATTGATGGCGCTCGATTCGAAAGGCAGCGTCTGGAGACTGGATTCACAAGGAAAACGGATTCCATATCATCACGAACTTAAAGTAAAAACGTTGGATGCAAGCTCCAATTATGTACTTCTGGTGACTACAAAAGGCGAGGTATACAGCTTCGGGAACACCGTAACGGGCAAACAAGGGAAAATAAAGCAATTATCGGATATCACCGATGTCTCTGCTGGCTATTATCATAGTCTTGCACGTTCCTCCAAGGGAACCGTTTGGGGATGGGGTGGTGACAAGTATCAGGAAGCAGGAGCGCCGGCCACATCTTCAGGGGGCATGGTGTACATTCCTGTCCAAGCTACGTTAGGTACAGATATCTACGTGCATGGCAAGTTGCTGCAATCCATATACCCTGCTGTAGAAACGCCCACAACGCTGCAACTTCCGATCAAGACCATTGCAGCAGCACTTGGAGCTGAATTTGAGGTGCATACAGCGGAAGGATTAATAAGTCATTACACATTAAAATATAACGATCGGATCATTACCATTAAACCGAATGAACTCCAATACACCGTATCCACCTTGGATAAGCTACACCCGCAAGAAGATAAGGTTGTAACACTGAGTGAACCCATTGGCATCTATTCCGGGGCTACCACAGCACCATATGAAATGTTACAGGGGCTTGGGTTGAACGTAACCTGGGACAGCAATGCCGCCAGAGTAACGATCAATGAAGTGAAATAGATGAGGTAATACCTGTGCATGGCGCACATAACTTAGCATCGTATACGTTGAACTTATATCGAACACCAAGCACATACTGTAGTAGCTAAAAAAATCCTCCTGAAATCAAGGATTGTTCAGAACGAACAACCTTACTTTCAGGAGGATATATTTATACGTAGACTTATTGATACGTTTTTATATTTTACGTTGTGCATACGTTCCTATGTGCTTACTTCTCGAATCGGAACCAGCCAAAGTCAAACTGACTGCCAGGCAAGAAGATAAAGGTTACTTTTTGCTCCCCGTATACCGGCTCTAATTCAAACGTTCGTTCCTCGTACCCTTCAGACTGAGTGAACTCGACTAGTTGATTGTTCTGTCCGTCCCCCTCTGTGAAACGAATATGAATCGTATTTTTATCAATCGGTGAGGCTCCATATATCACCAGCTTTGATGCGCCTACACTTGTGAAGTCCATCTGCTCAAACTCCAGTGATACGTTGTTCCCTATGCCTTCCACACGGTTATCTTCAATCGTAAATGTATCTCCATATAGATGGTCGCAAGCCGCAGCTGCATTGGTTTCAAAAGCCCTGCTTTGCTGTTCAAACGAAAAACCTTTGATATGAATCTTCTGTTTCACTACAAAACAGATCGATGTAATGCCCTTCAGGCGTTTGGATAGACGGTACGTCTCCTCCTGATACACATTCCATATCGATTCCTTGTCGTACACGACATCGGCAATCATCGCACTGCCCTCTTCATCTGGCATACCTTCCCAGATCTGAATGAAGTATGTTTCACTCGACAGAGCAAAAAGGGGAATCGTCATCGTATCCGAACCATACGGACCAAAATCAATATTACGGAAGCCCACATGGGTCTCGCTATCCCTGCTGGTAGCTACACCTCGTTCATTGCCATTGCCCACTTCACCCTTGGTGTAGTCGTACAGACCACCTGAGATGAATTCATATGGATTTTTATAGGCTGTACCCAAACCATCCGCTTTGAACTCCATTTGGGAGATGAGTTTGGTTTTGTCCGTACCATTCTTGCTAGTTGCACGCAGACGGAACGCCCCGTCGCCCATAGCTGATACCTTCACCCCGTGCCTCTTCTTGTCTACGTCTATACTCTGCGTACCTGGCTCGTCACCCGTTCCGGCAGATATGACTTCCACCTTGGCTATATTGGACACGATCCCAGCATCATTGACTGCCGACCATTCCAACTCGCGATACGAAGTATTCTCCGGATACAGTTTGGCTGTAACAACCAGTTCCGGGTTAGAGGCATTAAGGAGCTGGCCTGATTCACTGATCATTTCGATTTTACGCAAAGGAATTTCCTGAGCGTGGCCCGTCAGCACTGGACTTTCTTCATTTTTCATGAAGACAGGTTGTATGAAGTTCCGCCCAGGAGCAAAATCGGAAAGCACATGGCACGTTCTTCCTCTTCCTCTTTCTTCCCGATTCGCACCCGTTGTTATGGATTCCAGCTTCTCATCCACTGTTTTCGATATAAACGTCACTGTTGCTCCTTCCAATCCTTCGGATGAGACCTCGATCTGGATCGTTCCAGCCTCATTCGTTGATCCAATGATCGCCATCAGCTTACCGCTGAATAATCTTCTACTAAGCCCTTTATACGGGTCATAGTCCGTGCTATCTCCGTTATCCAATCCCAGCAAACGTCCAGCACCGGACACCTTCACCTGCACACGGTTATTAGCATTGTGCACCGGATGACCTGCTTCATCCTGCACCGTAATTTCTACAAAAACGAGGTCTTTCCCGCTCGCCTGCAACTCCTGCCGATCCGCCTGGAGAAGAACTTTCTTCGCATCGGCAAAGGAATACTGTACATCTGTAGCGATCACCACACCACGCTCATCGTAAGCAATGGCTTTCAGCTCCCCCTCTTCAAACGGCACTTTCCACCAGCCGGACAGCTGGGTTCCATGCGCATGGTTGATATCGTACGTGCCGATCGTTTTGCCATTGAGCTGCAGCTCAATTCGAGGTGCATTACTGCACACCCGAACATCAATGATCTGACCTGGGCTGAAATCCCAGTATGGGAATAGATGCACCATTGGGCTTTTTTTATAATCCGTCCATGCGGCCTGATAGATGTAATAGGGATCTTTCGGGAACGTAGCCGTATCTAGTTGCCCAAAATACGAATTTTTTGTATGATACGGTGTCGGTTCACCGATATAGTCGAATCCAGTCCAGAGGAACTGCCCCAGAGAGTACGGATGATCACGTTCAGCCAAAATGCAATACTCCGGCGATTTCGCTCCCCAGCTGGTCGTGCTATTTCCAAGTGCCGAGCACTGCTCGTCATCATCGTCCAGAACCGGTTGTTCATACGGGAAGTGATAGATGCCCCGGCTTTGTACGACCGAAGAGGTCTCGCTGCCATAGATAATCCAGTCTGGATGCTCGGCATGGTGCTGGTCATAATATTTTTCCGCGTAGTTGTATCCGGCCAGTTTCACGATATCTGCGCATTTCTGAGCATTTTCCCACGGCATGTAGTTCGAACCAATCGTTACGCGTGCATTACGTTTGGGATCAAATTCCTGCACATACACCATCAGCATACGTGTCACTTCCTGCCCTCGCTCATCCGCATGGGTATCATAGATTTCGTTCCCGATACTCCACATGATCAAACTGACGTGATTCCGATCCCGTCTCACCCAACTGCGTACATCTCTATACGACCACTCCGGGAAAAAACGTGCATAGTCATACGGTGTCTTCGCCCGTTCCCACATATCAAAGGCTTCCGACACCACCAGCATACCCATCTCATCGGCAAGCTCCATGAACTCTTTTGCCGGCATGTTATGCGCGGTTCGAATCGCGTTGACTCCCATCTTTTTCAGTAAAACAAACCTTCTTCTCAGCGCCGTCACGTTAAACGCAGATCCTAATGCGCCGAGATCATGGTGTTCGCAGACACCGTTCAACTTCATTTTGACCCCGTTTAGATAAAAGCCTTCACTGGCTTCCAGCCTAACCTGTTTGAACCCGATTCGTTGTGGAACAGACTCGATCACCTGCTCATGTGGATCATCTGAGATAAGCCGCAACTCCGTGACGAGATCATATAAATGAGGTAGATCTGGACTCCACAGGTTGGGATTGAGCACCCTAAGTTGCTGGCTGTTCAAGTATCTATTCTCATATACATGTACTTCTGCATTTGTATGTGTATGTGTAGTTAACTCATCGCGTTCATCTGCATCTACCTTTGCCATAATCTCCGCTTGAGAAGATGCGATAACCTCGCCATTGTACCAAAGCGTGTGAACCAACTGCGCACGTTGATTTTGCTCCAGAGACAACTCCGTATCTACTTCGACCTGCCATCCATCCGGCTGCTGCTGCATCGAAACATAGATTCCATCGGTAACGATGTGATTACGGCTCCTTGTTCTCAGCCATACATTACGATAGATACCCGCCCCGGAATACCATCTGCTATTCGGACTCTGATGCACAACTTTGACCAAAATTTCATTATCGCCATCAACCAAAGCATCCGTAATTTCATGCTCAAACGCAGAGTATCCATATTTCCATTCCCCAACGAGTTGCCCATTCACGTACAGGGACGAATCCATATACACCCCGTCAAAATACAAAAGCACCTGTTGCTCATCCTTCGTATATTCAAACATCTTGCGATACCATCCAATACTATTCTCATACAAATCCAATGTATCGTAGATCAGCCAATCGTGGGGAAGCTCAACCGCCTCAAAGGAAAGGTCAGTAAGATCGGTCAGGCCAATAGTATTCAGAAGATTAGTAGTACGAGTAAAATTAGCAGTACTAGCAAGATTAGCAGTACTAGCAAGATTAGCAGTGCCAGCAAGATTAGCAGTGCCAGCAAGATTAGCAGTGCCAGCAAGATCAGAAGTATCCGTAAGGGCAGTAAGATTCGTAGAATCAGGGGGATGAGGAGTATCCGTAGAGTTAGTAGGATTAAGAGTATCACTAAAATCAGTACAATCCGTATGAGTACGTTCCGTACGATCATTCAGCACCGTAACGCTCAGATCACTTTTTGCGAATTGCCATCCATCATTAAAAAGTCTCTTCTCATTCATACCGTTTCTCACTCTCTTCTGGTTGATTAGTTATTACGTCTCAGTCGATTTCGTTCATTTTACGAAAACCTTTTCGAAATGATGTAGAAAGTATATCATATAATAGAAATAATGCACTGTTTATACTAATTCACTCGCGTATCCCTACGTAAATTCATGTAATCATTCAGACATTCAAGTTAACGTTTTCATGAATAGCATCAATTACCTTCCACATTAACCTAAGGTCACTCTCCACAACGAAGCCAACACCAAAAAAGGCGACCCAACAATCGGGTCACCACTTACGAATACTCGTATAATACCAGAAGAATGTTCTCTTCAGATCACCCTAACTATTAAGCTTCCCCTATTCTACCTGCACACTTTTCTAACGATCACCAGAGACGCTATTTGGGCAAAAACACACCGTTTTATGTTCTAACGATCTCAGGAAACCCTATTTTGAGTAAACGATGCGAAAATAGGTGTTAATCATGTGTTTTTGGCGAAATAAGCTTCCTGGTGATCGTTAGAATTCCAGAGAACCCCATTTCGCTCAAATAAGCTCATCTGAGATCGTTAGCGTGTTCAAGGTATCGGAGGAACGCCTTATACCTACTTTTAATCCAATACCTTATACGGCAAAGCTTACACCTACACCCTACACCCTACACCCAAACATGAACCTAAACACTCAACCTCATCCTTGAACCTAGACACTTAAGCCCACACATCAACCTTAACTCCTAAGCCAAAACTTCAAACCTAGCGTTCAAACCTAGCCTTCAATCTAACCTACAAATCTAACTTTCAAATCTAAATGCTCCACACATACCTATCCCTTATAAAAAGGGTTCCACCCGTGGCCTTTGCCCGATGGCATCGCGCCTGGCACCCCGTCCGCCTCAAGCAGCGGACGCACAACTAACTTCACAGGCCACGCCTCGCTCTCGAAGATGGCGCGCTCCAGCGTGGCTCGATCCGCCTCGGGA
The DNA here is from genome assembly GCF_051136285.1 of Paenibacillus amylolyticus. GTDB lineage: Bacteria > Bacillota > Bacilli > Paenibacillales > Paenibacillaceae > Paenibacillus > Paenibacillus amylolyticus_F. Next base: position 2,627,776 of record NZ_CP194938.1, read on the forward strand.
AGCTGCACTTGGTGCAGTGCTTCCCGCCAGGCCTGCTCCGTGATCTCCCAGAACTTCGTTTCCGGGATGTCGTACACTTCGCTCATCGCCTCCATGATCGCAGCCAGATTCACCTGCGTCCCAAGAGACTGCACATAAAAGATCAACTTCTCGATCGTTTCATTGTACAAACTATTCGAATACCCTGGGCGAATATGATAACCCGGATCGGCAATTCCATGTTTGTCCAGATACGGCTGATGTAAACGCACAGAGTCATGATCCCGGAATAAGAGTCCCTTCACCTGCTGATGCTCTAACACCAAGCAGCAGTTCTGACCATGAATTTCCGGTACAACGCCCACTTTGAACAGACGCATGACGATATCATAAAATGTAGCTGCAATTTGACTGTAGAACTCCAGAACATCTTCTGTACTCAGATCCCTGCCCACAATCTCGGTCAACAGATGATGCCCGTCGAGATTTACACCAAGTGCAGCCATCGGAACAATCTTGTAGGCATCATCCAGCAGCTCGGCGGGATAGACACGGATCTGCGCCGCCAGATGCCGCGGGTGATCATCGAACAGTCCCATCGACTCTGGCATAAATCCCCACCAGTTCTGCTCCTCACACATATATACCTTGTCCTTCAACGTCTCGTCACAAGCCACCGCTTGCCTTAACATATTCTCTCCCACAAGTCCATTCAACAGCTTAACAACCGGAAGATAACGCGCGGCACCGAGTGAAAGCACACTAACAGGCAGCTTGAGCATGAGCGCAGATTCAGCGGATTGAGCCATCGACCGCAAGGAAGAGGTGGCGAATACGTCCCCAATCTGTACATCCAGCACCACAATGCTACCCTCTACAATTTCTTTCGTGAACCGTGGCAAAATAATATGTTCCAGCTGCCACGGATGCACCGGCATAGGTAAGTACTCATTCATCGACAAGCCTCTGCGATGGAACTCGGCCTGCACTTCCTCACGCTGCACATCGTACAGCATATCCAGAATAGACAAACCATTTTCACATCCCTGCTGTACGGCATCTTGCTTGATCGCCACCCAGCGTAGGCGAATCGTCTTCCCGAACTCGGCTGCGTATTCCGCAACATCTTCAGCACTGAATCCAATCTTTGCTTTGGAGGAAGGATGGAACGGGCGATCCCGGAGTGCAGCAATGCGCTCACTTTTCACAAACCATTCATACGCAGACTTCGGCTCATAAGCAGACAACGGCTGAACCTGATCCCAACCAAGTTCATACTGCTGGACAGCCAGTTCCAGACTTGCCAGAAAATCTGCCACACCAGGCTGCGCATAAGCATCCTCCGATAATGCCCTCTGCAACACCGCACGCCCAACGGACGCCGGAGTATCCAGCATCGTGCAGCTCCCGTCCGAATTCTGTTGATAGATCGGTGATCCCTGAACCCACTGAATAGCCTGCCTCACCCCGTTTTCGACAAGACACAATACCCCTTCGGTATGCAAACCCAAACGGAAATCTAGCTTAGCCGTGAGCGCATCCCCAGTCGAGATAACCTTATTGAAGTATTTTTCACTGAAGTAATTTTCACTGGAGTTATCCTCGGTAGAGTTACTCTCTCTGGCATTATCCTGCGTAGAGTTATACTCGTTGGAGTTATACTCACTCTTGTTCCGCTCATCGACAATGTGACCGTGTGTATGTTTCTTCGCGCTCCCCTTTTCCCATTGAGCCTCATACCCTTGATATAACTGCCGAAGCTGTGCAGGTGCAGTAGCAAAGTCAACAAACGAATGCCCTTGCAGCGGTAGCAGCTGCTCTGCCAGCAGGCTATTCATCAGATCGGATAATATCTTTTGTTCAGCGGTTTGCCGACTGGAACGTTGCATTAGCGTTGACATGTTCATCGCCCTCCGTCAAATAGTGGAATGCCGGGTGCGGATGCCCCAGGAAATCATGATGCGAGATCGTCCATGCGTACGCTCCGGATTTTTCAAACACAAGCACATCGCCTACTCTTAACCGCTCAATCTCTGCATCGGAATGCATGCGATCCTTCGGTGTACATAATTCTCCTACGATATGAACTCGTTCTTCTCGAACCTCTGGTCTTGCAAATCCATGTTTCCATCGATCCGTATATACAATCTGAAAAGGATGATTATGTCCCCATGACGCAGGTAATCGATGATGATGTGTACCTCCCCGCAAAATGGCAAACATCTGTCCGTGCGAACGTTTGATATCCGTCACCTCGGCTAGATAATAACCGTGATCTGCCACTAACAAGCGACCTGATTCAAAAAATAACTCTGCACCGCGCGAAGCAAGACGCTTTCCGGCTTCACTTTGCTGCAAAAGCGAAGTAAACAAAAGCCAGTCGAAGCCCGGACTTCCGTCATACGTCACACCAAAGCCCCCGCCTGCATTCACCACTTCCACCTGCAGATGATGTTGATCTTGCCAGTGCTCTACCTTTTGCAAATACAACTCGATCATCTCGGCATGCAGTCTGGCATCCATATTGTTGGACAGGGAATGGAAATGAAATCCGCATAACCGAACCGCCCCCGTGCCTTCCACACGAATCAGCTCAATCGCTTCCTCCACGGCCTCTTCATCGATCCCAAAAGGACTCGGCCCTCCACCCATTACAATTTTGGTTTGTGGCAGTGTGTTACTGCGTAGGTTGATGCGGAGCAACACACGAATTTCAGGCACCTTGTGCCCCGGTTCCTCTCTACCTCGCCCTTCTTCTTTTCCTTGCCCTTGCCTATGTTCTTTTCCATCCTCTATTCCTTGCAATCGCTCTTTGGCAATCGCAATGATACGGCGCAATTCCAGCAGACTCTCCACATGGATATAACTCACGTTATGCTCTATTGCCAGCTTCAACTCGCTTTCCTTCTTGCCCGGGCCGCCGAACAGGATCGGAACTTCCCTGCTCACCGCCCGAACCTTCAGCAACTCGCCAATGGACGCCACCTCAAAACCTTTTACCAAAGGAAGCAACGCTTCAATAATATGTGGATCGGGGTTGGCTTTAATTGCATAGAACAACTGCGTATGTGCTGGCATCGTTTGCAGCATTGCGCGGACTTGCTCCTGAATCCCTGCCAGATCGTAGATGTATGCACATATCGGCTCATGCGTTTCACGTTGAATCCCGTCCAACACTTGTTGAACACTCGCTTTCATATCTGTTCACCTGCATTTCTGTAGTCATTCCGCTTTTGGGCGTAGGCTCGAAATGCCGTATTGCGGTCATCTCCAAGCACATAGATGTGTACATCACGCTCACGCCAGACGGCCATGTCTTCCATTCCTCTTGTGACCGTCGCATAAGGTATGCCAGACTGCTGCGCGGTCTCATGCAATACGTTTAAGGCCTCCCTCACATCCGGGTGATCCGTCTGCCAAGGCACACCCAGCGATTGCGACAAGTCCGCCGCACCTTCGAGCACAAAGCTCACCTGTGGATGAGATAAAATCTCCGGGCTTTGCCTTACCCCCTTCATGCTTTCGATCATCGGCACGATCATCACCTGCGCATTGGCCTCTGCAATGTATTCAGTCAGCGGGAATTTACCGAATACACCGGGTCGTCCACTGTTCAGACTGCGCATGCCCAACGGATGATAATAGGCATGATGCACAGCTTCCTTCACTTGCGCCAACGTCTCCACATGAGGAATGACGATCCCCTGCGCTCCGCAGTCCAGCACCTTCAGAATCTCTGTCCGTTCGACCTTCGATATCCGTACGAGTGGTGTGAGGCCAACCCCTTCGGCTGCTCTTATCAACTCTTCTACGGACTCCATGGATGTTGCTGTATGCTCCAGATCAATGATGACAAAGTCATAATCTGCATGACCAATCATCTCAATGATGATCGGATGCGGAATGGAAACAAATAGGCCAAATACCTGCTGTTTGCGAGCAATTTTTTCCTTGAGTGTGTTCATCCTCATCGGTTTGCGGCCTTTTGTTCTAGCTCTTCCCTCTGCTCGTGTTCACCCTTCTGTTCAAGCGCATCCTTTGCCAGTTTGAGCGGATTATTTGCCTTGCGGAAATACAATTCCCCATCCCCATATAGCCGCCGCTTCGTCATCTCTTCGATCAAGGCATCCTCTGCCAGCAGGTCAAACATATCAAACCGCTCCTTATACTCGGGATGCTGCCGCTGATAATCCAGAATTACACCAGCGCACAGCTGCCAGAACGTTTCTTCGGACAGGCCAAACCGCTCCAGTGACAAGGCAACATCGGTCATGCAGATAAAAAAGAACGCATCGTACGTATAGTCGCGCACCTCCGACACATCGCTGGCATAGATGAACGAATACCGATTGAATTTGCGGTGGGTTTCCGGTTCAGGATGCAGCTTCGGCGCTCGCTCCGGGTGCAGCAACTCTTCCGGCACGTAACGGACACCATCATGCAAATCTTTGATGATGATACGTTTGGGCAGATCATTTTCCAGCACCAAAATGATATTCTGGGCATGTGACTCAAGTGCAATCCCGTGCGCATACAAGAGATGAATAATTGGCAACGTGAGTGTACGCACCAGTGCCTCTCCCCATAGCTGAACACCATGCCGCTCGATGGCCTCTTGTATAAAAGGAACTCCGTTTCGCTGCACCAACATAAGTGCGTTCAGCGGCCATGCCGTTTCACCTGCCTTCAGGTGCACGGATACATTTTCCCGCCAGATTGCACCCAGGGTGCCATAAGCACGGCCGTACTGCGTCACAGGTAATTGTTCGTAACGGAACGAGAGACCCATGATTTCTTTCAAAATAGAAAACTGCTCCTGCTGCAACAGCTCATCATCGCGTACCAGTTGATCCAGCCAGTCACTGATCAGAGGTGCATTTTGCGTCGTATGCTGGGCAAGAATGCGTGTGCTTGACGTGTTCGTTATGCTCAGAGCCAGCTTGATGTATGGTGCCACTGCGTTATTTCGATTCGAGAGGGAACGAATCGACTGCTGCGCACGATAAGAGGAAACCGAAGAACCAAGATAAATGACGTCTCCATCCATGATCTGCTTCGCATATATGGACTCCACTGCGTGCTCCCACTGCCATGGATGAATCGGGATGAATATGTAGGAATCGCTATCCAACGAAGCCGATTTGCCCCAAATAATCTGGTGGAAGTGCTGCAAATCTTCCTCCGTCAGATGCTGTTCCAGCAGTGCTGCCGGATCATAACCGCCGGATACAGCCATTTGAACCATTTCTTTTCGCACCGCAACCCAGATAAGCAGAACGTCTGCATTAAACTCGGGGCCATAAGCGAGATTGTCTTGCAGCGAAAACCCAAGTCTGGACTTGTAACTCGGATGGTATAAATGTCCGTCCGTCATGTGACTTTCAAGCGCATCGTAGTGCCGATCTTGTACCGGAATGTGAAGAGGCAACCTGGCCCGGCACTGACTGTCTTTTGCCATCGTTTCTTGCAGCTCCTGAACAAACGCCGTCAGTTTCGCACCCTTCAAGCGGTTCAGCACCATCTCCTCCAGAAAGAGATCCAGATCCGTACAGGCACTGCCTTCACGCTTAATCGACCCGATCTTCACCTTCACGCGGCCAAATGAAAACTTGCGCTCTGCTTCACACGTATACACCACCGACTCCCCTGACGCAGTAATGCCGCTGGTAGACCACTGACTACCGTTTTCCTCACGATCCAGAATGCCCTCAAACCACATTGCTTCCAGTGCCTGCCGTATGATTCGCTCCTGAACTTCCACGTATACGGGGACTTCGCCGTCATTAGAGACTTTGTTTACCTTCTTCTCGTCTGCCTCAGTTGCGATTTCTTCGAATCTCACGTGCTTCACTCCCTAAACGTTTCATGACGTTACCTACCGGCACATAAGCCGGCGTCTGACTAATGCCCGTGAGACAACTCACCAGATTTTGTTTGGCTAGAAAAGCATCTGCAGTCAGCAAATGCTCCACATAAGCGTTACCTGTTCGTGCCCATTCTTCTTCGAGCACCTCTCGCACCTGCGCCCAGAAGTACTCCTCCGGCACGCTCACATCCCGGGCCAGTACATGAATTAACGAGCCCAGATGATTCACGATAAAATAATACGAGGTTCGCGCCCACGCCTTCTCACGCGAATACAATAACAACTCCGACAATCCACCGACCAGTTGCTCGTCTACACTGACTCCTTCCAGATCACGTACGATAAAAGCAACCGGCATGCCCTGCTCCAGGGTCACCAATGTGTTCTGCAAATGGGCTTCAAAATGAATGCCTTTCTCTCCAGCCGCTCGCACAAGCGGCAACAACGAGCAGGTTAGATAGCGTGACAGCCATTGCTCGACCTTGTCACGATCCACCATATTATTTTTGGCAACGGCAACAGGATGTGCTGCCTTCCACTGACCATTCGCTGCACCCATGCTATATTCATGATTACCGTATTCCAGTCCGCCAGGGGCATGTCGGGTAACCTTTGCTGGTTCCGGTTCTCCACTTTCCGTATGCACAGGTTTGCCTGTTGCATCTTCGGCATCATCCCATCTACCACCAAGCATTGTCACCAGCCGCGAAGGTGCCCCAGGCCATGGCGACTCTACCAGACTGGACAATACATAAGTATTCGCAGGGTCGAACTCGATTGGACGATAGGCGATCGTAAATAGGCTTGTCAGCTCTTCATTCTCGAATCTACATGTCGCTACACCTGTCTCATACGCGATATGAGTCTTTGGCTCCGCATCAAAACATCCCTGCTCCCACACATACGTGGATGCATCCATTGTCCGCCTCATCTGCTCGTCACTGTTGGTGCGGATCATGTTGGTAATCTGCATATTCAGCGACAGCTTGATATTACATTTCCAGGTCGGCACATACACCGTGCGTACCGAAGAGGTCGGGTAGGCGAGCGGCCCTGCGCTGCCTAGTAGGATTAACTTCTCTTCACGGACATAGGACTTCACCTCGTCCAGACGTGAGATGTGTGCATACTGCCATGGATGGACAGGCAACAGTCCATACACGCCCATCTTATCTTTGGACACAGGCCAGTCCTGGCTTGCCAGAAGCTGATTCAGATTGATTTTGACCGAATGCTGTACCCATTCCTCTGCATACACATCCTGTCTTACGGCGATATAACAGAGCTGAAACGAGGTTCGCAGTTCGGGGCTGTATTGCTGCACATCCTGTGCGGTGAAACCTCTGGAGTTCTTTGGAAAAGGGTGAAACGGATGACCGTACAGCAAGGACTGTTCGGAGGTAAGATAGTCATGTATCCCGAGACCAGATGCATGCTCCATGTACAATGTGAGGTTAGCGACGCTGTTCTCCACTTTTTGAGTAAAATCACGAACACGTTCGGCTCCCCGATCTTGATCTCCGCCAATTTCAGACGAAATCCATTGCACCAGATCCCGGCAATACACGGTTTGCCCGTTACAGTTCATACTGAGATATTCATGCTCGCCCATAGCGGAGTAATAAGAGAGTAGACCCATCACACATACACCGCTGGTTGGAAAAGTGATCGTATACGTCAGCGTATCCGGGTTAAGCTGAATCTGTTCTGCTCTTTCCGGCCCAAGCTCACGGATATAACAGTTCAGCAGCAGCTTGCAGGAATGTTCATCGGCCTGTTGCTCCGCCTTGGACCGGAGTTTGTTTTCCATTTTGAACAATGAAGCCAACCTTCTTTCGAGTTATAAGTAAGACCAGAGGTAACGTAAGCAGTATAGCGCAGCCAAGACCTACGCAGATTTCTTTAATGGCTTCCCATTTCGCCATTTCAACCGCGCTGCCATGCCCGACCAGCCATTGCCAGCGCATATCGTAATACAGCGTCATGCCCATCACCGCAAACGATGAAGCCAGTCGTTCAATTGTTGTGGACAGCACCGATCCTTCATGCAAATCCTCAGCGGGTAACGCCTGCAGTCCTATAGCAGAAATGCTCATACCAGACAGACCCACACCAACTCCCCGGCATGCCATCAGCACCCCGATGATCCATACAGACGCCCCCATAGGCAGAAATGCAAATGACAGAATGGATACGGACACCAGCAATGTGCCCCAGGCGATAAACTGAAGCGACCGCCCCCGATCTAACAGATTACCTCCAATCCACATGAACAGACTGGTAGAGATAGAGAGCGGAATGAACAGGGCGCCGGAAAGCGCTGGAGATAATTGAAAGACTTCCTGAAACAGCAGTGGCAATGCAAAAATCACGCCAAACATAACACAATCCTGAATCGTGGAGATCAGAACGGTAAGGGAAAAAACACCTTTTCTCCGCAGCAATGTGTAACGGATGAGCGGCTCATCACGTGAATTTTCAAACTGGATAAAACGAACAAGTAACACCACGCCAAGGGCAATCAGTGTCCAGGGTATCCACGGAGCTACTGCGGGACTGGCATACAACTGTACGCCCAGACTCAGGGCACCAACTGCACCAACAAGCCGTATTACACTGGATGGATGCCACGTTTTCCTGCGAGCCGGGATATAGGCTTGAATCACTCGTCCACAACCAATTAGCGAAAAAATAGCCAAAGGCACGTTCAGCCAGAAAAGCATCTCCAGCCGTCCATACTGAATGATAAACCCGCCAAGGGTCGGCCCAGCCGCAGGAGCAAGCATCAGCAGCAGCCCCCACGCACCTGTAATGCGCCCTCGAACCTCCGGGCCGTAAACATCAAACAGCAACACAAGAGATAAAGGAATCATCAAACCGGCTGCCACACCATGCATGAACCTTACGAGCAGCAGCACTTCAATGAAAGAATGGAGCAAAGCCCCGAGCACAGAAAATACCCCGTAGATGCAAATGCCCAGCATGTACGTTCGCTTGCGTCCCAACCGGTCTACGATCAGGGAAGCCAGCGGCATCGTTAATGTCATGGCGAGCATATACAGGGCAATGATCCAGCCGCCCGCTGTAGTGGATATGTCATAATATTCGATGAAATATGGAAGCAGCAGGTTAAATGCACTGTTGGTAAGCACAAGTGTGAAAGCCCCCAGTAGAATGGCCAGTAAAACCGCATGCCGCCGAAGTAGCGATACACTCAGCATACCGCTTCCGTTAATGCAATAGCTTCCGATACCGACTGTTCAAAGATCGCCAGTACCTCGCCCGCTTCCTTCTCTGTAATATTCAGCGGTGGCAGGAAACGCACAACCGCAGAATGGCGTCCGCCAACTTCTACAATAAGTCCGTTACGGAAACATTGCTGCTGAATGACGGAAGCCAGTTCACCATGCTGCAGATAATGTCCCAGACGATCCTTGTTACCTTGCGGGTTGACCACTTCAACACCGATCATCAGTCCCCGGCCACGAACGTCACCAATTTCGGTAAAACGCCCTTTCATTGCATGAAGCCGTGCCATGAATTGCTCACTGCGCAGATTCACATTATGCATCACATGATGCTCCTTGATATAACGGAGCGTAGCGAGACCCGCAGCCATGGCTAGCTGATTGCCACGAAATGTGCCTGTATGGGCACCCGGCTTCCACTGATCCAGCTCTTCCTTATAGATCACAACAGACATGGGAAGACTGCCGCCTACAGCTTTGGAGCAAATGATGACATCCGGCACAATGCCTGCGTGTTCAAACGAAAACATACGCCCTGTCCGACCAATCCCCGTCTGCACTTCATCAATAATCAGAGGAATGTTACGTTCTGCCGTGATTCGGCGTAATTCCTTCAACCACTCAATATCCGCTGGAATCGCACCACCCTCGCCCTGTACCGTTTCCACGATTACACCGCATGGCGCTGCTATTCCGCTCTCACAATCATCCAGCAAATTTTCAATGTACTGTGCACTTAAGCGGGCGGTCATGCCTTCACCAACCCCAAATGGACAGCGGTATTCATACGGAAACGGCAGAAAATGTACATCCGGCAGCAGGCTTTGCAGCTGTTCCTTTTTACTCAGATTTCCGCTCATGGACATCGTTGCTTGGGTTGAACCGTGGTACCCACCCTGGAAAGCCAAAATGGATTTGCCGCCTGTTGCATGTTTTACCAGCTTGATCGCTGCTTCGACCGCATCTGCTCCGGTTGGGCCACAGAACTGAATTTTGGATGTATCCCGCATCTCTTCGGGCAATAAGGAGAACAGCTCCTGCATAAACGAAAGCTTCAACGGTGTAGCCAAATCCAGTGTATGTAAAGGAATCTGCTGATCCAGCACGTCGCGAATGGCGCTAATGACCGTCTCATGGTTATGCCCAAGTGCCAATGTTCCCGCACCCGCGAGACAATCGTAATATTCACGGCCTTCCGTATCCGTAATCTTGATGCCCTGAGCTTTGCTGATGACGAGCGGGAAATGCCGGGGGTACGCTCGTGCATTGGACTCTTTTTCGTTTTGCAGCTTCAGGTATTCCGTCTGTACCTCTACTGACATAACTCTCTAACGCCCCTTATTATCGATTCAGGCAAAAATGCCTGTGCATTCGTTATTGACTCAGTGACAACTTGTTTGGTTGAAACTTGCTCAGTAAGCACGCAGTAAGTGCTTTACCCTCCCCTTATGAAAAAACGCCAACTCCATTCCATATCGAAACAAGTTCCCTATAACGCGCTAGTCGTTAACTCTGAAATAGATATTCCAGATATTGACGCACAACATCCCTGCTCGTCCCGCCATGCGGATAAACGTGGTGAGTCAGATCCGGCAACGCGTTAACTTCCAGAATACCTCCCTGTGCAGCTGTAATAGGCACTCGAATGTCCTTACAACGAACATCTATACCTGCAACGTCAATCTGGAGCGATTGGGCTGCCTGTATCATCATGCGGGCATTGTCAGGGTGAATGTCATCCGTACAATCCCGGTAAAATTCACTAATCTTCCCGGCTGCCGAATTACGGAGGTCATACAGTTCAATTTCTTGACCTACGGGAGGTATGTCATTCCAACCAACACCTTGCGTACGCAACGTATCCAGCAAACGTGTGTTTTCACCATGTTCGAGATCAATCGCAGGAAAAGCTTCGTACACACCAATCTCTGTGTCTTCCATCCGGCTGTTATTCAAACTCTCAATAAGTTCATGTACAGACGAACTTCCATCGCCAGTCACATATACAGGACGGTATTGGTTAACTGCAGCTACCTGATCGTTGATAATCAGCACTCGGTAGTCAGTTCCAATGACATATTGTTGCAGCAGTATGCTACTGCCATATTGGGCTGCGAGGTCTATGGCTGCTTCCAGTTCAGCACAGGAACGTACATCTAGCGTGACCCCCTGGCTACTGCTCGCATCCAATGGTTTTACTACGATGGAATCGTGCTGCTTGAGAAAATGCTCTGCCTCTTCTCCCATAGCAGCCACGACAATATGCGAAGGAACTGGCATCCCCTGCTCATGCAGGATCAGATTACATGCCTGTTTATTTTTGGCAAGGAGTCCAGCGATCAGTGGCAGCCGGTGGGTTCTCGTTTTGTTAATGATGATCTGCTTGTGCTGTAGGGACAATCTCAAAAAATCCTCACAGCCCTCCACCAGCAACTCGCAATGAATGCCCATCTCGTTAGCTTTGTTCAGAATCAAACGGTTCTGTAAGTTATCAAAACCTTTTGGAAATATGGAACTTTTGGAACGGAGCAAATTCATATCCGACCTTCCTATCGGTTGATTTTATTGATAATGATTATCAGTATCATATAAAATCTATTTTATGGTAACTGTAGATAGGTTGTCAATATAAAACTTTTAAGGGAAAAATAGTTTTATTTTCTGAAAGGGGTGCTTTGGAAGTGTACATAACGGTCGCTAAAAGGCATAACAAACCCGGCAAGCCAAGAATTCGCAAATCCTCTGCTTGCCTGTTTTGTTATCCCCGTAAAGATGGAATGATCTTACTTAGAGGGATTGTGGGGATTGATGACTATGAAACGGCCATTCATCATTCATCATTCATCAAGCATTCATTAAGCCAGTTGTGTATAACGTTGCTGTTCTCCGTTCAACTTCCTGCCTCTTCCGTGCGGAATACAGGTCGGCGTGCCGAATAACGGATCTACTGCAATATCACACTCCATCTGAAAAACGCTACGCACGAGGTCACGAGTGATAATATCCTCCGGTTTACCCTCTGCATAGATCGACTTGTTGTGCACCGCCACAATATGGTGTGCATAACGGCACGCCAGATTCAGGTCGTGAAGCACCATCACGATTGTGCGCCCTTCCCGTTCATTTAATTCAAACAGCAGATCCAGAATATCGATCTGATGTGTCATATCCAGATACGTAGTAGGCTCGTCCAACAGCAATGTTTCCGTGCCTTGTGCTAAGGTCATGGCGATCCATGCGCGCTGACGCTGACCACCAGATAGCGCATCAACAGGACGATCCGCCAGTGCCGTCAGATGTGTGGATGCAAGAGCCAGCTCAACCATACGCTCATCCTCACGCGACCACTGTTTGAGCCATGTCTGGTGAGGATATCGTCCTTGGCGAACCAGCTGATTCACGGTCAAACCTTCCGGTGCCGTTGGGCCTTGGGGCAAAATGGACATACGTCTTGAAATTTCTTTAGTGGGTAGCTTCGCAATCTCTTCACCATCCAGTAATACGGTGCCCGAGCTGGACTTTAGCAGTCTTGCCATCGTACGCAGCAGCGTCGATTTACCGCAGCCATTACTGCCGATCAGGACTGTAATCTCTCCCTTGGGGATCGTCAAATTCAGGTTTTCTATAATCGGATCTGCTCCATAGGAGATGGTAAGCTCCTTGGCTTCCAGAATACTCACAGCGCTCTCCTCCTCAATAGTGGTTTCGATTCTTAAATAGTAGATACAGGAAAAACGGTGCACCAATACCTGCGGTGAACACACCGGCTGGCACATCCAGCGGCAGGAACGCCGTTCGGGCAATGAGATCAGCTACACAGACCAGTAACGCACCAACGAATCCGGATACCAGCAGCATGCTGCCGAACATCCGACCTACCAGCTTTCGCGCGATATGCGGAGCAATCAGACCTACAAAACCAATCGTGCCAGCGACTGAAACAGCGATCCCGGCGAGAAATACACTGCATAAAAGCAGGGCAGATCGATGCCACTGCACCCTAACGCCAAGCCCTGTGGCAAGATCATCTCCGAACTCCTGCGCATTTAGACCACGGGCAAACCACATGGCGAGGGGCACAACAATGACAATGACGGGGAGTATGGTTCGGATATCCGTCCATGTTGCCCCGTAGATGCTGCCTGTTAACCAGATATAGGCCTGGCTCGCCGTATAGAACGGGCTTAGAATCAACATAAAGGTTGTACCAGCACCCGTTATAGCCGATACACCGATTCCAATCAGCACAAGCCGGATTGGACTGACTCCTTTTTTCCAAGCAAGGATATAAATGATGAGTGCCGTTACCATCGCACCGATGACAGCGAAAAGTGGCAGCAGTTTGATACTAACCGTTCCGCCCAACAACGTCACAAATCCTACGGCGGCTACCGCAGCACCACCCGTTATGCCGATGACATCGGGTGAAGCTAGTGGATTACGAATAATACCCTGTAACAGTGCACCCGACATCCCAAGTGCTGCCCCAACAAGCAGAGATAACAATACACGTGGAAGCCTAAGTGTCAGCACGACGAAATCATGCTCTCCTGCGTTCAGTCCAAAGATGGTACGAATGACATCCAGTGGAGAAATAAAGTCACTGCCCATACTTGTTCCAACCACCCCTGCCGTCAAAAACAGGAATAGGCATACGGCGATAACCATCATGGACTTACGCTCGACTTGCATAGAGACAGTGTCCTTTTTATTCCGATAGGTCAGCATCTTCTTCATATCTTCGTCACCCCCTTGCGGGCAATATAGATGAAGAATGGACCGCCGATCAGGGCCGTCATGACACCGAGCGGAAGTTCCTGCGGCATAATCACCAGCCTTGCTACGACATCGGCCGACACCAGCAGAATCGCCCCACCCACGAAGCAATAAGGGATGAGCCAGCGATAGTCATTGCCTACAAAAGCACGCATGATATGCGGTACAACGAGTCCGACCAAACCGATAGAACCAGCGACAGCGACAGAACCCCCCGCCAGTAACACCGTAACGATTCCCATCATTCCTTTGACCAGGAGTACATTCTGTCCCATACCTTTGGCAATGTCATCCCCTGTTAATAACAGGTTGATGGCTCTCCCCATGAATAGCGATACCAGTGCAGCTGCCGCCATATAAGGCAAAACCGCATACAACATCTCCAGCGTTCGTCCACTTACCGAACCGGCAAGCCAGAACAACACATCCTGCAGCCCTGTTCCATCCAGGACAAGAATCGCTTGAGTAAAGGAGGCAAACAAGGCCGAAATGGCGGTACCTGCTAGTACGATTTTGATTGGAGTCAGACCATCACGTCCAAGTGAACCCAAACCATATACAATCGCCGCAGATATCGCCGCTCCCGCAAATCCAAACCACATCATCGTAGTCAAGGAAGATACGGATAGTACAACAACAGCAATAACAATAAAGAAAATCGCTCCCGCATTAATCCCGAACACACTTGGGGATGCCAGCGGATTACGTGTCAGTGCCTGCATCAGTCCACCTGCAACAGCCAGACTTGCACCTACAACAGCCGCAATAATCGTGCGTGGCAATCGTTCTGTCAGTAACACCACATGTCCTACCGACGTTTCATCATAGGAATGGTACGCATCCCACAACATATGGAACGTAATAGGTGTGCGCCCCAGAATCATGCTGGCGGTGGCTGCGAGTAACATAAGAATGAACAACCCAACCAACCCGGATATTTTCGCACTTGCCTTGGTAAAAAGGGGAAACATACGCTCACTCTTTCATCTGTAAATTGAAACAGGATCTGCCTGCCCATACACTTCGCTCACGAAAGTTCTGGTGCATGGCAGATCCTGCTCCTATTATTTAGTCAGGTTGAACTGCTTGTATAGTCCGTCCAGCATCATGTTAGCCGATGTGTATCCGCCTGCCATGTTCCAGGCCACTTCATCCACCTGAACCAACTGGTTGTTTTTCACAGCGTCAAGGTTCTTCCAGAGTGGACTGCTTGTCCAATCTTTGTAGTTCTTCTCAATTGCAGCTGTATCCGTACCCGAATTAAAGTTAAAGATCATGTCTGCATTCATATCCGGAATCGCCTCTTTGGATGTCAGTTCAACACCCCATTTATCTGCATCATGCCCTGCAGGTCTTGTAAAACCAAGTTCCTTCAGAATTTTACCTGCATATCCCATGTAGAAAATACGAACCTGATCCGCTCTAAAGTTCGTGATGGTTGCTTCAATCGGCAGACGGTTACCCATCTTCTGTTTGAAATCCGCCACACGAGTCTCCCAATCAGCGAGCAGTTTACTCGCTTCCTCTGTTTTGTTCATGGCTTCCCCTGCAAGCTTCAACGTTTCTTTCCAATCGAACAGGGTTTCGGTCACAACCGTTGGTGCGATCTGGGACAACTGATCATAGATTTCTTCGTGTCTGATTTTGGTTGCAATAATGAGGTCAGGCTTCAGCTTGTTGATCTCTTCCAAATTGGGCTGCGGTTCTTGACCCACTTGTGGTACACCATCCAAGTCTTTACGCAGATATTCATATACGGGCTGCTGAACCCATGATTCAACGACACCCGCCGGTTTCACGCCAAGTGCAACAACCACATCATTCGCACCTTGGAACAGTGTCACGATTCTTTGCGGAGTTCCCTTAATTTTCGTTTCACCCATGGCATGTTTAATTACCCGAGTCTCGTCTGCTGCTTTGGCAGTGGTGTCCCCCTCCGTGCTACCTTCAGTACTCTTGCTGCTTGTTGCTGAGCTTGCTGTATTTGCTGTATTCGTCGTATCCGCACTTCCCCCTGAAGCACATCCAGCCAGCAACGAAATCATAAGAATGAGCGCTGCATAAATATATAACTTTTTGTTAAATCCAAACATGGAACTTTCTCCCCTTTTCTCGCTAAATGATATTGAATCTCATTATCATTTGTATTGTAATGGAGTTGGGTAATTTAGACAAGCATTTATTTGGGAAAAGTTTTCACAATCATAATTTATCTTGATTCTTCCCAAAAAGGCCGCTGTAAAGCGAATTTCAGGTGAATACATATAATATGAATCGATATTATTAAACGTTTGTGTAACCACTTAGGTTAATTGGCCCCTACTCCATCCGGGAAAAATATTACTTTAACTCTCCTTCTATTTCATGATGTGATAATATACATGTATATTAATATTTATTCATTTAAAACTTGTATTTATGAATAAACGACCATACTCTGTACTTTTTGAAATTAGAGTTGATCCATTTAACCCTATTTTTATTTCTAAATTATTCCTGTAATTGGAACCCCTCTTATGTTAGATTATCCCTTGGATTAAAATCACATATATAAAGACAGGGGACGGGTATTATGAAAAAACATTGGATTCTTTCGATCCTGATGAGTATGGTGTTAATCGGCGGCGTAGTTCTTCCAACAGGACATTATACTGCAGCAGCAGACAATTCCACGGTGATCTCGGATGAGGCAAACACGGAAGAGACAATCAATCAGGAAGAACAGGAACTTACGGCAGATGATCAAGATTTTCTGGATTATTTGGATGCCTTGGAAGCAGCAGGTGTTTATGAAAAGAAAGCTATGGACGCCATAGGCGGAAATACATACATCACCTCCTCCAATCGCAAATCTTTCTTTCTGACGTTAAACAACACAGCTATTCCTAATTACACGAAATATGTTTCCATGCTGAAGCAGATCAAACCGGAGAATACCAAGTTGAAAAAAGTCCATGATAAATTGATTAAAGGTAGCTACGCACAGCTGGAAGGTTATCAATTGTTCAAAAAGGCTGTGTCCAAAACAACAATAAACCGCACGTTTCTCAAGCAGGGTAATGACAAGATTGCTGCGGGTAAAAAGAGCATCGAGCAGTACATCAAAGAAGTCACGACATACGGTGAACAACTGGGCTTCCAGATGTAGTGTGATCAGCCCCATAAAAAATTGATAATTAAGGAAAAAAAGTGTTCTCTTTTGTAAAAATAATTCGTATAATAGCCGTATAATCAAAAGGCTATGCTGCCGAAAGGTACAACCTCGTGAACTTGGGAGGTTGTGCCTTTTTTTGTGTTTTTTGCGGCATTTCTCTGGCCTTATCTTGCATTTATTTATGTGCCAAGGAGTGATTTTCATGATTTTAGAAGCGATTTATCATCGTCCCAAACTGAACTGGTCTTATGCGTATAATCGCACAACCATGCATCTCCGTCTGCGATCCAAACGTGGGGATTTGGATGCCGTCATTGCTATTACAGGAGATAAATATGCTTGGGATCGGACGATCACGCATATTCCTATGCGTATTTTCGCCCGGGATGAGATGTTTGACTACTGGGAGGCCGAGACATCTCCGCCCTATCGCAGACTACGTTATGCCTTCCATCTTATCCAAGGGGAAGATTCTGTGTGGATGACAGAGCGAGGATTTGAGCAGGCACTGCCGGAGCATCCGCTGGAAATGTTTGATTTTCCATTCATGAATCCGGTCGATATTTTTGAACCACCCGCATGGGTTAAGGATGCTGTTTTTTATCAGATTTTTCCCGAACGTTTTGCGAATGGTGACCCTTCTCTGACGCCAGCAAATGCTGAACCTTGGGGTGGCACGCCTACACCAACCAACTTCTTTGGCGGAGACCTGCAAGGCGTGATGGATCATCTGGATCATCTTAGTGAACTGGGAATTACAGCGATCTATTTCTGTCCACTCTTTGAAGCCACAACCAACCATAAATACAATACTGCCGATTACTTGAGGGTTGATCCTCAGTTTGGTACAAATGAACAATTAAGAACACTTGTGGATGCGTGTCATGCTCGTGGTATACGAGTCGTCCTGGATGCCGTGTTCAATCATTCGGGAAGAGAATTTCCTCCTTTTGTCGATGTGATGAAACATGGTGCGGCCTCCCCTTATGCAGACTGGTTCTACATCAAGGATTGGCCACCGCGTGTAGAGGATGGCATTCCGACCTACGAAACCTTCGCCTTTGAGCCGCTTATGCCCAAGCTGAACACGGAACACCCGGACGTCAAAACCTATCTACTGAAAGCTGCACGCTACTGGATCGAAGAGATGGATATTGACGGCTGGCGGCTGGATGTGGCCAACGAGGTAGATCATCAATTCTGGCGTGAGTTCCGGCAGACGGTCAAAGCGATCAAACCCGATGCTTATCTGCTCGGTGAGATCTGGCATGATTCATTGATATGGCTACAAGGAGACCAGTTCGATGCCGTCATGAATTACCCTTTTACCAACTCCGTACTCGATTACACTGTGCATGGCAAGCTGGATGGACTCGGATTTGCCAACGAGATTGGCAAACTGCTCGCGTCGTACTCACAACCAGTTACTGAAGCAGCATTTAACCTGCTCGGTAGCCATGATACCCCACGTTTACTGACGTTATGTGATGGAGATATACGTAAAATGAAATTGGCCGTAACGTTGCTTTTCTCTTATCCGGGTGCACCTTGCATCTATTATGGGGATGAGGTTGGGCTGGACGGTGGATATGATCCGGGTTGCCGTAAATGTATGGAATGGGATGTGAAGAAGCAGAACCGCGAGTTGCTTGAATTTTTCATTCATACGATTGAGTTACGCAAGAAACATCCAGCTATGCGCAGTGCGGGGTTAAAGATTGTTTATGCCACAGCAGGCGACTCGTGCCTTGCGATGGAACGTGTGGATTCGGAGACGGGAGACCGTGTGCTGCTGGTGCTCAATGCCAGTGATGAGCCTCGTAAACTGGAACTTGGGTGGGGAGATCATAACGTCTGGCGTGACTTGTTCACCTCTGCCCCGGTTGAAGCAAGACAGAACAAGTTGACTCTGGATCTTGCACCATATGGCTTCTCATTGTTGCAGCTTGAGGCGAAGCAGCCAGCGGAAGCTTGATCTTGGTCATAAGGCTTTTCTGGTGTCTTCTACTAATCTTGCTGTGCACTTAACTAGCAACAAGCATGACTCATCTCATGCTTCCCGCTTCCCTTTTCTATACTGGATAATGAAAGCTGGATCTCAAAGGGCCGGAATATGAAGGGTTAGATTCCGAGGGCTGAACGTGAAATCACGTACAGCTCTTTTTTTATATATATTTTTGATAAAAAAGCACAAAATTTACGTCTGAATTATCGCCATGTACTGTGTCCCTCTGTCAGTATGTCTGTCTGTCTCGCTCCCTCATACTGCTTCCTAACTCTAACGATCACAGATGACCTTATTTACCCGCATTCAGCACTGCTGGAATTCTAACGATCCTGAGAAAGCTTATTTCACCGAAAAACTATAATATTGGTGCTTTTCTCAGTGAAATCTGCCATATAACGTTCCTGGTGAACGTTAGAATTTGAAAAGCCCTCTCTTGCTCCAAATAAGGCTGCTGGTGAACGTTAGAAAACGAGCACGTGTTAGTTGGTTGGTGAACCCGAAAAAACGCAAATCCATTGGGATTGTGCGTTCGTGGGATTAATGGCGCTGCTTTGCCAACTTATGACCAACGCATGGTCATTGAAAGGACATCGAAAGGACATTGATTGGTGATTAAATCAAGAGTGAACCCGGACAGATTGCTCAGTACGCCGGGACTGAGAATATACTTATGAAGCTGCTGTGTTATCCTTAATCCGGTGAGGATACTGGCTTTCTGACCTTTTTCATGCGAGAGTTGATTAACGTATCCTCTGTTATAACGATTTTCTGCGGAATTTTGTATGGAGGGAGTTTATCTTGGCAATAGACCCAAATGGCTCTGCGAAGCTCTGTCAAAGAACAGGGGCTGGAGAGTCGGACTGTGGCCTTCACCTGCTGGCCTGTGATTCCGCTCACCTCGCCCGTGACCACCGCTGCCTCAATACAATCCATCTTTTCAAGCACATCCTCCACTTCAGCAGGGTACACTTTCCAGCCGCCTACGTTAATGATCTCGGAACGACGACCCAGTATGCGGATATATCCTTGTTCCACAACTGCCTCGTCTCCTGTTCGCAGCCATCCATCTTCAGTAAAAGGAGAAGGGGCATTCAGATAACCTATCATCGCCGTTGCGGTGTGAATCTGCAACTCCCCGTCCACAACCCGGTACTTCACCTCTTCATCCTGAATGGAAAATAGCAGCGATCCCCGTCCTTTGGAGCGTGTCGGCAAAATGCCTATTTCGGACATGCCGTAAGCTTGAATCGTTCTAATCCTTGGGAACCGCCGAGTCCAGGCAGCCAGGACCGATTCTGGCATCACTTCCGAACCATAGGAGACAACTTCCAGACTCGACAGATCATAAGTCTCATCTTGTTTTCCCAGAAGCAGCAGATTCATAAATGTTGGGGAGACCGGCAGTGCCTGCACACGATGTTTTTGAATGGTACGACACACTTCGTCTGGAGTACGATTCGCCAATATACATAGGCAGCCCCCACTGGACAAAGATTGCAGCATCGTATTCACCCCACCGATGTGATCAAACATCATGAAGGGTATCGTTCGCAGGGGACGCACCTGACGCCGAAAGGAGTGTAATAGCAGATCTGCTCGGTGCACGGTTGCTTTGCTCACCCCTGTAGAACCTGAGGAGAACAGCACTAGCCCGCCCACCTGCTCCTTTCCCAACTCAATCAAAATGGGTGGTGTCACGCCTTGGCTATGAGGCTCGTACGTTTGTTTTACGACGAACTGTTCTGCAATTCTTTCTAGTCGCACAGCCACATGTGCCAGCTTTACGTACTCGTTCCGCTTGGCCTCGACCAGATTCCGATCCACGGGCAGCACGATACAGCTCTCTCTAAGCAATGCGAGCAATGCCGCAGCTGCATAAGGAGAATAATCCTCTTCCAATGTGACAACCTTCCTGGATATCCCCTCTCTTGCGATCCATTCTTCCATGAGAAAAATCTGGTCAACTAGCCAGTCGTAGCTGTACTCCTGATCTTTCCAAATGAATGCAGGCTGCTGTCCATGAGTGGCAAATCGCTCCAGCAAAAAGTCAATCATCACCTCCACCCTCCCTGTCACTGCCCAGGGTCTGCTGCTGTGCAAGATAATTCACTAGCGAGCCTACCGTCTGATACGGACTTACAGGCAAGGAAGCAGCGGCAATCTCCGCGAGAGCGTTGCCCATACCTGTTCCCCAATGCTCTTCCATCCCCTGCTCCACCACAGCTAGCAAAGACACAAGTTCCAGTGAATTCAGTCGTCCATCCCGACCATATAGTGGAGCGTTACCGCCCTCATCCAAGGCAATGAATGTGTTATGATACGCATTCAATTCCCGGCAGCTATCCAGTACGATGCGCAGCAGAGCTGCCTTGTGTTCATTTTCATCGTCTGGAACCGTTCGGGATTGCCGTGGATATGTGGAAGCTTGAGGCAATGCTCTTCTTAACGACTCATACCAGCGCCATTCATCTGTGACCAGCTCTTGCACTATGCCTGACAACTGTGCTTGCCACCCTTCGCGCTGCTTCATCCGTCCCACCTGAAGCAGGCTATTGGCCTTTTCCCACCGGAGAATGATGTTCTCATATTCCCTGGCATACTGGTCAAGCGGCGCACCCAGCCACTCAGCAGACTCCTTGAGCAAATCCCGGAAATAATATCGACTCCACCGCATATCAAAAAGCAGACTCGAAATTCGGGCTTCGCTCTCTGCATTCCCTCCTGTATTTCCTTCCAGCGCATTGACCAGACTCGTAGATACGGCATGTCCAAAATAAAAACGCCGTTCTCCCTCCATGATCGTTCTACCTGTCAAAAATTCATGGACCTGAGTAGTCAGTGCTTGAGCGAGCATCTCCCGGTAACCCTGCGAATTCAGCAGCACTTTAGCCTGAATGTCCGTTGTTCCGTAGGTTCGCAGCGTCTCCTTCCGTTTAACACCCGCAAGTTCAGGAATGGTCTGATGCCCTCTCCAAAAATCATGGAAAGCTGCAAACTCCACCTTGCCTTTAAACTTGTAAAAAACAGGGTCGTAAACATACATATGCTCTTCATCCATACCATACACGGCAAGCCAATGATCCATCAGGTAATGTCTTGATCCTTCTTTGACATGTTTGTTAATGTATTCAGGGTTGTGATAATCGTCGCAATAAGGCAGATGATAACTGGTGCCCGTCGCCAAAAAAAGTCTGCCCACTTCAAGCTGTCGCCGAATCTGTACTTTCCCTTCCTCAAAGCTACCCAGCTCCCGCTGGTTAGTGATCTTCCAGATCGGTTCCTCATAATCCAGTTTGTGAAAATATGTCTTTACCAAGCCGTTATCTTCGCATGACGGCAGGGTATATAATCGGCTGGCAGCCAGCATGGCAAGACTTGACTTGGAGCCCTGCCGCTCAAGCACTTCATGAATCAGAGGGAAGTTGCATGGATAATAGTAAGGGATGTCCAGTGTTGGAGCGAAGGAATGGATTATCATCTGAGGAAACCTCCTGTTTCTGCTTTGGCAGATGCACTGCCCCAAGCCTGAATATGATAGTAGAGAGACATGTCTTCAGTTGCACGAAATACTCGATTGGCTATGGGATTGCCATTCTGATCAGTCTCAAATTGCCGGAACCCACGCGTAAAACGGAAGGAGAAGCCACTGTCTCTCGGAATACGATAACAGCCTTCGTAGTGACCATCACCCGTATGCATGAGCTTCATACCCATCCCGCCGTAGATGAACTCTTCTCGTTGCTCCGATAATGTGAATGTTGATGTGAGCTTTGCCTGCATACAGACTTGTACAAGGGGAGAAAGCTCAGATATAACACTGTAATCTCGTGTAGCCGTCAGCTCACCGACTTGCAACGTGATCATTGCACTCCCTGTGGCATGAGGAATCAGCATACCATCTGCAAGAACCTCAAGAACTTCGGGATGACTTGAAACATACTCTCCGCCAAGCTTTGTCAAAATCAGACCATTATCACAAAGGAGCCGAGCCTGAACCCTTACCTGCATCCCGCCTTTCAGTCCGATGACATTTCTGCCATACAGCTCCATTGAGACCGGTTTCCCTTCTGGGCCGAACATGTACAACAAGGGCAATTGCACACGCGCTCCCCAATCCGCTTCCTGATGGCACGCATCCGGCTGTTCAAAGTAAGCCAGCTTTTTCACATCTGCTCCCCGATCCAGCATCTCCTGTACGACTGTCCTTACCTGTTCAGGCAAGAACAACCCTTCGGTGTCTCCTATATCCACCCACATTTTCACATCCGGAATGATATCCGGCAGTCGGTACGTGTTTTTCTCCCGCAGTCCACACTCTGCTTGTTCATCCAGTTGCACATCCACAAAGTATGGAGACATCATAATCAGCTTGCCAAACACATCGGGATGACGCATTCCAATATGCAATGTGCATAATGCAGCTGCCGAGGAACCAAGTAAGCCCGTGTTATCTCTATCTCTCTGTGTCCGGTATTTCCGATCAATCATCGGTTTAAGCTCATGAATGATAAAATGCTCGTATTCCTTTCCTGAGCCTCCTATGCCGGTTACTTCCTGCCCAGCGTCAACGTGGTGGTAGAACTCGTTGCGGGTAACCGGACGCACATGTGCGATGGCAACGATAATGATGGGTTCAATCCGGCCAGCAGAGATAAGTTCATCTGCCGCTAGATCAATCTGCCACGTTTCGTTCCCCAGACGGGATGGCCCAAAAACCCGTTGTCCTGCATGAACGTACAGCACCGGGTAATACCGTTCAGTCTGCTCCTCATAACCTGGCGGAAGATATACGTAGATGTTGCGCCTGTTGCCGAGCTGCGATGCCTGAATGTTTTCCAGACACTCCATAACCGATCCTGATCTCAATGCCATCAACCGCCTTTCTTTTCATCCAACAAACTAAATAAGCAAACTTCCCCCGATCCTGCTGTGGATCGCAGGTGACAACAAACAACCCCGCCTCAGGAGAGACGGGGTTGTCCCGGATAAGTCAGCCGAATGGCAAGCTGATCCGGGATGCATAGCCCTTAATTTGATTGAATCTGCGAATAGTTTAAATCGAGTGGCATACTTTTGTAAATATAAAAATAGAAAAAAAATGCTTAGAAAAAAGTTATTGACACAAAACCCAAATTTTCTTAAGATAGCGATGTGATCATAACTCGAGGGCTATGCTTTTAAACCCCAGCGGTTTAGGACAACCCCGGTAACTCCCCAAGGAGATACCGGGGTTGTTGGCGTTTGCGCCTGGAAGGAGGAATCCAAACAATTGAGTGAATTAACCTGCACTATTGTAAGCGCTATAATTCAAAGCTAGATGGTTGTTTATCTTAACTACTACATTCACGAAGGGTGGATCACCATGTTTCAAATGGCCAAACGCGCAATCCTCAGCACCACACTGACCCTCGGCTTGCTTGCCGGCAGCGCCCTGCCGTTCTTGCCAGCTTCTGCTGTTTACGCCGATCCGGATACCGCTGTAACCAACAAACAGAGCTTCAGTACAGATGTGATCTACCAAGTGTTTACGGATCGCTTTTTGGACGGCAATCCCTCCAACAACCCTACCGGAGCCGCTTATGATGCCACATGCAGCAATTTGAAGCTCTACTGCGGCGGAGACTGGCAAGGGTTAATCAACAAAATCAACGATAACTATTTCAGTGACCTGGGTGTCACAGCTCTGTGGATTTCCCAGCCTGTCGAAAATATTTTTGCAACAATCAACTACAGTGGTGTAACCAATACAGCCTACCACGGCTACTGGGCTCGGGACTTCAAAAAGACCAATCCATACTTCGGCACGATAGCCGATTTTCAAAACCTGATTACGACGGCCCATGCCAAAGGCATCAAGATTGTCATTGACTTTGCACCGAACCACACCTCTCCAGCGATGGAAACGGACACATCTTTTGCCGAAAATGGCAGGTTGTACGATAACGGTACGCTGGTGGGCGGTTATACCAATGATACCAACGGGTATTTCCATCACAATGGTGGCTCCGACTTCTCTTCCCTGGAGAACGGCATCTACAAAAACCTGTATGACCTAGCGGATTTCAACCACAATAACGCGACCATCGACAAATACTTCAAAGATGCGATCAAACTGTGGCTTGATATGGGCGTTGACGGCATTCGGGTGGATGCGGTGAAGCATATGCCTCTCGGTTGGCAAAAGAGCTGGATGTCCTCCATTTATGCACACAAACCGGTATTCACTTTTGGTGAATGGTTCCTGGGATCGGCTGCATCCGATGCAGATAACACAGATTTTGCCAACAAATCTGGTATGAGTCTGCTTGACTTCCGCTTTAACTCCGCTGTGCGTAATGTGTTCCGAGATAACACATCCAACATGTATGCGCTGGATTCCATGATTAACAGTACCGCTACAGATTACAATCAAGTGGGCGATCAGGTGACGTTCATCGACAACCATGATATGGATCGTTTCAAAACAAATGCAGTTAACAATCGCCGCCTGGAACAGGCTTTGGCCTTTACATTGACTTCACGTGGTGTGCCTGCCATCTACTACGGTACGGAACAGTATCTAACGGGAAATGGCGATCCGGATAACCGGGCCAAAATGCCTTCGTTCTCCAAAACTACAACAGCATTTAACGTGATCAGCAAACTGGCTCCTCTGCGCAAATCCAATCCGGCCATTGCCTACGGTTCCACACAACAGCGCTGGATTAACAATGATGTATATGTTTATGAGCGCAAATTCGGCAAGAGTGTAGCCGTTGTTGCTGTAAATCGCAATCTTTCCACATCAGCAAGCATTACAGGATTGAGCACTTCGCTGCCTACAGGCTCATACACGGATGTACTTGGCGGCGTGTTGAATGGAAACAACATCACGTCTAGTAACGGCAGCATCAACACCTTCACCCTTGCTGCGGGCGCAACGGCAGTGTGGCAATATACCACAGCCGAAACGACACCTACCATCGGTCATGTCGGTCCGGTCATGGGTAAACCAGGGAATGTCGTCACGATTGACGGCCGCGGATTTGGCTCCACGAACGGCACTGTATACTTCGGCACTACAGCCGTTACTGGAGCAGCGATCACATCATGGGAAGATACACAGATTAAAGTAACCATCCCTTCCGTTGCCGCTGGCAACTATGCGGTCAAAGTTACTGCAAATGGGGTAAACAGCAATGCGTATAACAACTTCACCATCCTGACTGGCGATCAGGTTACGGTTCGCTTCGTTGTAAACAATGCCTCCACAACACTTGGACAGAACCTTTATCTGACAGGCAACGTAGCAGAGCTTGGCAACTGGAGCACCGGATCGACCGCCATCGGACCCGTGTTTAACCAAGTGATTCATGCGTATCCAACCTGGTACTATGATGTCAGCGTACCGGCAGGCAAACAGCTGGAGTTCAAGTTTTTCAAGAAAAACGGCTCAACGATTACATGGGAAGGCGGTTCCAACCACACATTTACCACACCAGCGAGCGGAACAGCTACCGTTACGGTAAACTGGCAGTAAGAGCTTCATATCACGGATACACAAGCTAACCCGGAATACGCAAATGCAGCGTATATTCCGGGTTTTGCTGTGCGATCCGGATTTTGTCGTAAGACCCGTGGTTTGCTGTGTGACGGACAAGATCGGAGCCTTAGCTATATGTTTAGCTATGTGCTTATCTCCATGCTTGTCCATCCGGATACGCCAAACTCATTGTAGCTCAGTGACAAAGGATATTTCGCCACATCCGTATTGAACGATCCCATCTTCTTTTGTATGAAAACCTAAGTATAGGTTCGAATGGACTTCAAGGTTGTGATTGCAACGACCCCCGTTGCAAGGAGTAAGACACCTACGCTTTCCAAAACCGTAGCGGCCCCCCATTGATCGGCAAAGATCGAGACCACTGTCAGGCCAAGGATCGGCGCTGTACTTGTAATCGTTCCAACAACACCGTAAACGCTCCCCTGCATCTCATCGGGTACGGCGGTGCGTAACATAATCTGGGTCAGCATCGTGCAGCAGGCAAACATGGCTCCTCCGCCTATGATAAGTGGCAAGGCCATAACAGGCGAGGATACATTGGCTAGAAGCATATAGACTGGCCCCAACACCAGCAGACCAATAAAGACCCATCTCCCGCGATGTTTCAGTCTTTTCCCCGAAGCGATCAACACCCCTGATCCAATCATATATCCAAGAGGAATACACATTTCAATCAAACCAAATTGAACCGGATTCGCCTTCCATACGTTAACAGCCATCACCTGAATGAGCATCATGGCTGACATGAAAAACAGCAACAAGAGCGGATTGAGCAATACAATCGAACGAATGAGCGGACTGCGATAGATGTAAGCAAATGAACTGCGCCACGCCTGTGCAAAAGATTTCGAGTCACCACTGGCACGCATCACCTGCGGAAAACGCCCTGCCAGTAACACACAGACTGCAGACAATAGGAAAGTTGCCCCCGTAATCAGGATGGCGACAAAACCGCCAAACGCAGCTACAGCGACCCCGGCAGCAGCCAAACCACTGATACGAGCCAGATTGTCCACCAGATGAATGGTACCCGTTGCCTGTTGGATGTGCTGCTTGCCAACCATGCTCGCAACGGAAGCGTGAAATGCGGGTGCTTGAAAAAGACTTGAAAACATGGATAAAGAGAGTAATAACAGCAAAACAGGAAAAGGCGCTTGCCAACTGAATAGACTAACTGCAATCATCAGAGCGATGACACCACGAAACACGTCCGAAGCCAACATTAGCTTCCTTCGATCAAACCGATCGGCTACCGTGCCCGCTACCGATCCAAATAAAAAGCTGACTGCCATATTACAGATCTGCACAGCAGCCATGCTCTTGGCGCTGCCAGTCGTCTGAAGTACCCATAGACTGATGGCAATGCTATTAAAGCAGTCGCCAAAGACAGATATGCCATACCCATACAGGATTCTCCGAAACGTCTTGTTACGCCACAGGGTTCCAGGTGCTTCACTGCTTTGCAAAACAGCTTGTCCCCCTGGATAGGCTGCAGCCTCAGGTTCACTGGAAGGGTTCATCCCCATACAACACGTTCCTCCTTTTTCTTCATTAGAAGCCCTAACCCTGTAAGCACAAGCAGGCACTTCCGAAGCATTGCCAGTCAACAAAGACATGACGTTGCGGAAGTGCCTGCTTGAAGTAGCGCAAGTGTGGCTCATCTCTCCCATACTGCGACTGACCATGTTGTTGACGGCACGGAGTGACTTTACTCTAATGATGCCACAAAGTGATGTTAACCTTTCGATGCACCTGTCGTCAGGCCCTGCACGAGGAATCGCTGCAGGAATACAAACAGTAGAGTAATAGGAATGGCGATTAATACAGCTCCCGCAGCAAACATTGTGAAGTTACTGTCCTGATACCGATTGACCAGATCCCACATACCCACGGCCAGAGTCCAGTTCTCCTTGGTACGCAGCACCAGCCGGGCAAAAATAAAATCCATCCATGCCCCCGTGAAACTGGTTAATGCGACGTACGTCAGCATCGGTTTGGATAATGGCAGAATGATGCTTGTAAACACACGCAGATGGCTTGCACCATCGATGCGAGCCGCTTCATCCAGGCTGCGCGGGATGGTGTCAAAGAAACCTTTGACGATGAATCCGCCCAGCACTGCGCCTGAGGAATAGACCAGAATAAGCGCAGCATGCGTGTCGAGCAGTTTGATTTGCAGCAAAATAATATAGATGGCAATCATGCTCATGAAGCTTGGAAACATGCCCAGAATGAGCATGGTGGACAGAATCGTTTTACGCCCCCGAAAACGGAACCGCGACAATGCATACATCCCCAGCGTCACCATTAATGTCGAAAAAATCATCGTAAAGAAGGCGATCTTCAGTGTATTCATATACCATCTGCCATACATAAAAGACGGATTGTTAAACAGCTCTCCATAATGGGACAGCGTGAAACTTTCCGGCCATAAGCGTTCACTGAACAATGCGGCGCCAGGACGCAAAGACGATAGAAAAATCCACAATACCGGATAGACAGATACAACAGCAATAATTAGCAAAAGCACGTAACTAAGCGTCAAACGAATCGGATTGTTGCGTTTCTTCATTGGATCATGTCCTCCTCCTTGAATGATTTGGAGCGGCGGAAGTTCCAGATGGAGAAGGTGGCGATAATCAGGAAGATGATGATACCTACCGCGGAGGCCATATTGAATTTGTTATTGTCGAGCGTGAGCTTGTAGAGCCAGGTCACCAGCAAATCCGTTGCCCCTGCGTACTGGTAGTCGCCGCGAAGCGGGTTACCGTTCGTTAACAGGAAAATCACGTTGAAGTTGTTGAAGTTTCCGGCAAACTGCATAATCAGCACCGGCGTTGTGGCAAATAAAATGAACGGCATCGTAATAATCTTGAACTTCTGGAATGCAGAAGCGCCATCTACTTCGGCTGCCTCATACAGATCACGCGGAATAGCTGTAAGCACACCCAAGATTAACACCATGCTGACCGGGATACCAATCCACATGTTAACGACAATGACAGTAACCTTAGCCCAGAACGGGTCTGTCAGCCACGGTAATCCTTCAAGTCCGAATGCTCGCATATACGTATTAATCGGTCCAAACTGACCGTTGAACAGGTTACGCATCAGTAGCAGCGAGATAATCTGTGGAATGGCATAAGGTAAAATAAAAATCGTGCGCCACAGCTTTTTGAAACGAATGCCCTGCTGTTCGATCAGCAAAGCCACCAATACCCCGCCAAAATAAGTGGTGACGGTCGCCAAAATGGCCCAGATGACTGTCCAGGTCAGCACGCCGTAGAACGTCTGACTCCACGATTTGAGCTGGATCAAATCCGTAAATGTTTTGAATCCTACCCAGTCCACCAGTTTCGCTGGTGGGATATGATCCGGTGCAGAATAGTTGGTAAACGCAATCGTAACGGTGAACAAAATCGGCATGATGGTAAAAAACAGAATACCGATTGCCGGGATCGACAAGAACAGATACGGAAAGTTTTTGTCCATGACATTACGTATCGTCGCCGCAGCTCCAAGCGTTGGTTTCCCCTGTTCTCTTGCAAGCCCGGTCAGATACGCATCCCGAATGTTCAGGATGTACACAAGTACAAACACAAAAAAAACCAACAGCACAATAATTCCGTCCAGTAGCAAAAAGATGGAATGGTCGCCCTTTTGAAGCACCGTTGAACCATTCACTTTCACAAACCGCTGTGTATTCTCCCCCAGTGTCCATATTCCCCATACTGCATGGGATAGCCGTGGAAGCAGGTATGCAAGCCCTGCTCCCTCCAGTAGCAACAGAACAATCCCTTTAATCCATTGCCGATTGTATAACTGTCCAAGACCTTGCAGTATGATGGAGCATATGGCTGCTGTCATCCGGTGCTGCTTTTCCCTGTTCGGATGGGCAGATACCGGCACATGCTGTTGTTGCATATGCTCTCTCCTCTCCATTTGGTATGATTCGTCGCTTCATCATTGTTTCGTTGATTCGTTGTTATTGCACGGTTGCCAGACTCTCCTTAATCTGCTTAACAGCATTGTCGAGTGAAGCTTTTACATCCTTGCCACTATCCCAAATGTCGGTAATGGCTGACGAAATCGGTCCCCAAACACTGTCCATGGCTGGAAGCGAAGGCATCGGTGTCGAGTTGTTGAATTGTTCAAGGAAAGCTTTGTTGATCGGATCTTCCTGTACTTTGGCGTCCGCTGCCACATTTTTGTTCGCTGGAAGCGTGCCGTTCATATCAAAGTTCTCCATCTGGGCTTCTTCGTTCGAGAGGAACGCAGCCAGCAGCTTGGAAGCATTCGGGTACTGGGTAAATGCATTGACGTAATAGGCTTTTACACCTGAGAAAGAGGTCATTGGTTTACCATCAATAACTGGAAGCGGAGCGACTCCAAAATCAATTCCGGCGTTGCGATAGTCGGCAATGGTCCAAGGTCCGTTAATATCCATCGCCAGTTTGCCGCTGGAGAACAGTCCTTTTTTGATATCATAGTTCACATCGCCCATCTTGAGCGGTAGCACCTCAGCCTTCAGCTTTTGAAGAAATTCCCCACCCTTCTGGGCCCCTTCGTTGTTCAGACCGAGATCACTACGATCCATCCCGTTGTCGCCGAATATATATCCACCATGGGAAGCCAGGAAGGCATAGTTATAATAGAATTGCTGGAGCTCCCACATCAGTGCATACTGATTAGACTTGGTATTATTGAACGTTTTGGCGAAATCGATAATTTCATCAAAGTTTTTCGGTGCTTCGGGGTACAATGTTTTGTTGTAAAAGAGGGCGTATGTTTCGACGCTGTATGGATATCCGTATAAAATGTCTTTGAACGTTACCGCCTTCAGCGCATTCTCGCTGGTATTGGCTGTAGTTTCGGCTTCAAAGATATCATTGGGCAAAATAAGTCCTGCTTCCGAGGCGCTGCCAATCTTGTCATGCGGGAACACAACAACGTCCGCGGCAAGCCCGGCGGGGCCATCCGTCGTTAGCTTGGTTACCTGGTCTGTTGGCGGAAGTTCCTCCATTTTGACCGTGACACCATATTTTTCTTCGAATTTTTTGACTCGCTGCTCGATAAAACTGCTCTGGTTTTTATCTTCCCAAATCACCAGTGTTGCACCCTCCTCGGGCTGGAGATTCTCTGCGGTTAGCTGTACCGTATCCTCCGGATTATCACTTGGCGTTGCCGGAGAAGAACTGCCACCTCCCCCAGTCGAGCATGCAGCCAATGTAAACGCCATTCCGATGGACAATACTGCGCCTTGCCATTTTTTCATGTAAAATGTCCCCTTTCCCTCTGCGTGATGCAACTCAATTTTCGCGCTTTTCACCCTATAAAATGTGTAGATTGTCAGGAGTTTGTATTCCATGTGAATTACTGTACAAACGTTTGCTCAAAATGGAAGACAAGATCGCTGCGATATCCAGTATGTAGGGGAAAACAAGCCAATGAGGAAGTATTTACAACGATGTAAGCGCTATAATATCTTCCACATCATACAACACTGAACTTTCTTTGTACAAACGTTTGCACAAGCTGTATTCCTTCAAATTTAACCATATCCTGAATTTTACTCACAGTAATTTCCTGTTTCCTTGATCTACCTCTTTCTTCCTTTATTTTGCTCCACTTGCATTCTGGGTTATTTAGTAAACAATTGATTTCCAGTACCCTTTGCATTACCATAGGAGAATGTTGAAATGATTGAATCAGAAGGGGTTTTTTACATGATTACGATCAAGGATATTGCCAAATTGGCGGGTGTTTCCCCTTCTACAGTGTCACGGGTGATTTCGGGTCATCCCAGAATCAGCACGGAAACATCTCTTAAAGTTAAACAAATTATGAAAGAGCTCAATTATCATCCCAATATGATGGCAAAGAGCCTTGTGTCCAAAACAACGCAAACGCTTGGAATTATGCTGCCTCGTCCTGCGGAGGAACTTTTCCAAAATTATTTCTTTGGAGAATTGCTGCGCGGTATCATTACCTATGCGACTCGTAACAACTATGAATTACTGCTGTCTACCGAGACGTCCTCCGATGATGAGTTACAGGCTATTTCCCGTCTTGTGCACGGGCGAAGGGTCGATGGTATCTTGCTGCTAGGTTCCAAACGAGACGACCCGATCATCTCTTTTCTGGAAGAGGAAAAATTCCCCTTTGTGCTGATTGGCCGAAGTGAAACCCATCCAAATGCTCCGATGGTGGACAACGATAATGTACAGACCGCTTATGATGCAACCCAGCATCTTATCGCTCAAGGTCATACTCGCATCGGATTTGTAAGCGGCCCGCCGGATATTACGTTATCGCATGATCGCATGCGCGGATATCGGAAGGCTCTTGATGAATCCGGGCTAACCGCCAATAACGACTGGATCGTGGAGGGTGAATTTCTGCAGGAAAGTGGCTTCCGCGCTATGTCCCTGTTCATGTCGCTACCCGACAGGCCTACCGCCATCGTCGTTATTGATGATAACGTGGCTTTTGGTGTGTTAAGAGCACTTGCAGAGCTTGGATATCGAGTGCCCGAGGATATCAGTGTAGTTAGTTTTAACAATATCGCTTTGTCCGAACTTGCTTCGCCTCCGCTCAGTTCCATTGATATTGGAACTTATCAGCTCGGGTATACCGCAGTTCAGGTTCTGTTAAAAATTCTCGGCAACGAGCCTCTCGCTCAGAACCCTGTTATTATTCCGCATCGCCTGATCGTACGTGAATCATCCCTATATTCGAAGGTTAAGCCTTTCCTGAGTTAAGCGCTCTACCTTATCTTTTGAAAATGCAAACGTTTGTCTAAACGCCCTTTCTTCAGAACTTGAATGTTGTAAAAGGAATCCTTGAGCGTATGCCAGAGATAATAAGAATGGCGATGACATTACCAATGACAATGACAAAGAAGCCGTAATCATACGGCTTCTTTGGTTATCTTATATTGACGACTCACGAATCATCCTCCGCTTGGTCGGTTTAATCAGAAAAAAAAGCAAATTAGTAAGAGCTCCAGCCTGCGTCAGCCGTAATTACGGTACCATTTACAAAACTGGATTCGTCCGATCCGAGGAACAAAGCCACTTTGGCAATCTCTTCACTCGTTCCTACCCGTGGGTTGATTGCCATCCCCTGTTGCTGTCGTCCTGCACCGAACGGGTTAATACCTGTCATGGATGCCCCGATGTTGGTTGCAACCGCTCCTGGTGCAATCGCATTACAACGAATGCCTTGCTCGGCATACATGTATCCTGTATTTTTGGTAAAGCCCACCACAGCGTGTTTGGAAGCCGTATATGCGGCCCCTGCCCGTCCACCGTGCAAGCCACCTGCTGAAGCAATATTTACAATAACACCTTGCTGTTTCTCCAGGAAAATTGGCAGTACTTTGCGTGTTGTGCGCATAACACTTGTTGTGTTCACCGCAAAAACCTTGTCCCACCGCTCATCGCTAATATCCGCAGCTGGCTCCATCCCATCCATAATCCCCGCATTGTTGACTAGAATGTCTACTGTACCGTATTTACTCACCGTTTGATCAATAAGTTGCTGGACGTCTTCCTCTTTCGCTACATTAGCCAGAAGAACGAATGCTTCCCCACCCTTTGCCTCTATCTCTTGAACGACTGCCCGAGCAGCTTCTTCGTTGATATCGGAAACAACGACTTTGGCTCCTTCTTGCGCGTACAATGTGGCAATGGCTTTCCCCATTCCCGATCCTGCACCTGTGACAATGGCCACTTTATTTTGAAGTTTCATTGATTTACGCCTCCTTCGATGTATTCGTTTACATAAAGATAACAAACAAATGTTTATTATCTCTTATCCTTAGTATAATAAGTCATAGCTTTTCGATACAATCAGTAAAAACCTTGCCAATTGTACGTTAAACAACAGGCTCTCACCTGTTTGTACGTTATCTTTTATAAAAATTATCAGGGAGGAATTCCAATGCCCGAAACATCGGACGCGATGGATCGAAGAATCCGCAAATCCAAAGCTGCGCTGAAGGATGCTCTCCTTCATTTGATGCAGAAACGTAATTTCAAGGAAATCTCCATCTCGGATATTGTGCAGCAAGCTGACCTGAATCGGGGAACCTTTTACAGACATTATCAATACAGGGAAGACCTGTTCAACGAAATCCTGCATGATGTGACTCAGGATCTGGTGTCCTCATTCCGCAAGCCGTACGAGGGGATGCAAGAATTCCAGGTGGGGCAGATGCCCTCTTCCGCCATTACGATCTTCGAACATGTGCATCAGCACGCCCAATTCTACACACTCGTTGTGCAGTCCGAAGCTTCATCCAGCTTTCAGCGTATGATCTGTGATGTACTACGTGATCTATCTTTGCAGGACCTGAATCATGTATTCCCTCCGCATATTAACCCGGAGCTGCTCGCAAGTTATCAGTCTCATGCCATATTTGGCATGATCATGGAGTGGATCAGACAGGATTTCAAACACAGTCCTACCTATATGGCGGAAGAGTTGTTCAAAATTATTCATTACACGCCCTCAAAATGATTAAAAATTTTAATATTTTCTCAAAATATGGGTATAAAAAAAGAGTTATTATTCAACTATTTACACATTGTCTCGTGAATTCAAATTTGAAGCAGGAGGAATGAAGATGAAATCTTTCAAGTATCGTCTTGAGCAAAAGGAACCCCGTACCGGTCCCGGCGGCATCACTCGCGGAGCCTAGGTTCATGACTTCCCCGCATCCATCGGTATCGCTGGAGTGTCCATGCGCCTGGAACCAGGCGGCATGCGTGAACTTCACTGGCATGTGAACGCAGCCGAGTAGGCCGTACTCGCACTATCCTGGTTTATTTTTGTCATTGGAGCGGCACTGGGCGCCTTGATGCTTGCCTATGGCGGTCTGTTCCTGTCGCTCCTTGCGGCTCTGTTGTTTCTCGTCCTGGTTATCCCCTATATAGTCTATATGCAGCGTACAAAAAACGGTTGACCCCGAATCTGCGGGTCAACCGTTTTTTGAGTTCTCTAATATACATAATGATAACTATAAACCAAGCTTCTGACCTTTTTCCAGCCGCTGAATCTGCTGTTCCCCGGTCTCTGCCAGTTCACGGAACTGACCGATCGTCTCTCGCATTCTTGGCAAGGCCTCCTGTTTGTAGACCGAGATCGAGTCCAGTGCGGACAGCACATCCGTAAAAGCTTGCTTCATCGTATCTACCGAGATACTTGCCTCGTAAGCCTGCTTCTGGATTGCCGCCCCCTGATCCTTCAACATCTTGGAAGTACCAGCAATAAGCTCATTGGTGGTACGGTTGAGCATTTCAATCTTCTGCAAAACAATCTTCTGGTTGTATAATGCACTGGCAACGGTAACCGCAATCTTCAGCGCGGAGATCGTCACATTTTTCGCCCGATCCACACCGCGGATGAGTTCCTTGTTGTTGCGAATGACCACTTCAATAGCCATAATCCCCTGCTGGTTTACGACCAGCATCTGCTGCAAATCCATGACTCGCTGACGCAGTGGGAACAACACTTCTTCGGTAATAAAACGAACCTTCTCGGGGTCCTCACCGCGGACCTTGGCTGTCTCAATCTGTGTGTCGATGGATTCATCCATCAACATGCCGAGCTGAATCTCCTTCTGCAGCCGCTTGGTCAGTTCGCGCAGGCTCTGCTGCTCGATCTCAAGCGTGGTGTTGTCATTGCGCAGCGTGGTGCGGCCCTTGTCGAGTGAAACGACAATATCGGCGATGACAACGTCGGCTTTCTGGTACTTCAGGAAGTACGCGCGCAGCGGATTGAACAGCTTGCCCAGAAAGCCTGTTTTGGCGAAATCGACCACGCTCGGGTCGAGATCCTTCAGTTGCATGTGCAGCTCGGTCAACCCTTTGGCGACCTGACCGCCCTCGTCTCCGGTCTTGGACAGATGTCCAACGGAGACTTGAAGCAACGCGTTTTTCTCGGAAGAGGACCGCATCGTGTTCATGCCAAAGCCGTCAATGGATTGCAAAATTTCTTTGCGCTTCTCCAGGGATTCGAGGTCCAGGTTCATGATCATATCCACATTCGAAGTCGCTACCTGTTGTAATTCTGCTACCTCGGCCGGCACCGGTTTGATCTCTTCTTCAATGACCTTTTGAATTTCCTTCTGGCTCGGTATTTCCATCGTAAATGACATCCGCTGTTCCCCCTTTTAGTTACATCCGTGCATGCTTACATCTGAACGTTAAACAGGTTTCCAATTTTGTAGACGACATCGTCGGTGTCCGCATTAATGCTGGCTGCCTCGTTAATGCTGGAGATGCTCTCCAGCGCTTTGATGTCGGCGTTATATCCAATCGTGTAGATCGGTACTTTGTACGTTTCCACCAAGTCTCGAATATCCTTAAGCGAATGTCCTTCGTTCGTCTCGCCATCACTCAGGACAAAGATCAGCGGTTTCACGTTAGGGTTCGCCGCTTTGTAATCCTCCAGCATCTTCATCGCAACCACAATGCCGTCAAATGTCGCTGTCCCCCCGCTAGCTTGCAGGCTATCCACCGTTCCGACAAA
Source organism: Paenibacillus amylolyticus (assembly GCF_051136285.1). GTDB lineage: Bacteria > Bacillota > Bacilli > Paenibacillales > Paenibacillaceae > Paenibacillus > Paenibacillus amylolyticus_F. The sequence continues at coordinate 2,664,886 of NZ_CP194938.1, forward strand.
CATGGATTGCTGGTTCGTATCATATTTTGCAATCGGCAGATTCACCGTCACGTCGCTGGAGTAAGAAACCAAGCCGATGCTGTTATCGGTACCAAGATACTTCTGGCCTTTACGCAAAGATTCTTTAAGACGGTTGAGTGGTTCCCCCGCCATACTTCCGGATACGTCCGTAACAAATACCGCGGCGATTGGATTATTCCCGTTTTTCTTCTCTTTCCAAACTTTCTGCGCAGACAGTAATGTATTGCCATCCACCGTAGCCAGCTCGGATTTGTAATCTTGCAGACCGTTAAATCCAAATTCCACTGCCTTTTTCTGATACTGATCCTGCGTGACAAAGTCGGCAAACTTCTGGATAATCTCCTGTTTGTTCTGCGGCAATTGACCAAGGGCATACAGCGGGCTGTCATGCCTTACGCCAAATGGGGTAAACACATATCCGCTCTTCAGATCGGCCGTATTCACATAGGTCTGATACTCCAGTACAAAAGCATCCAGTCTGCCCGACTTGGCCGCTTCCCGCATCTGAATCGTGGTGGACGCTGTGAATGGCACATTCGCCTGGAATTTCTCAAAGCCTTGAATGGCTTTGTCGCCCAGCGGATTAGTACTATCATACGTATTTAATGCGGTAACCAGGAAGTTCAGTCCTGTGGAACTGGCAAAAGGGTCGGTATATCCCATCGTAAGCTCGTTATTAGCAATGGCCTCGGTTATGGTTTTCACATTCACGGAACCGTAGGTGTTCACAAGTGCATCATATTTGGCTTTGGAGATGACGATGCCCGGTACGTTGCCCACGAGCCGCTTCGAAATGAGCTTGGTCTTCACTCCACTGGCTTCCACCATCTCGCCCCACAGTTCATTGGAAGGTGTGAAAGCATCTGGAACATATTTGCCGGACTTGATGTAATCCGTGGCTGTACCAGAAGCAATGTTGCGGATTTTGACCGATATTTGTTTGCCGCCGGCTGTGATCTTTGCTTGGTTAAATGCCTCTGCGACCTCGGTTAACCATCCATCCACTCCGCTGCCTGATTTCTCGGTGGAGGAAAAGATTTCAACGAAATCATTGGTGGTATTCTCCACTGCAACCAGAAATTTTGATATATCTGGCAAGGATTCTGCGACATCTACGGGATCGAGGTCAATCTGTCCTTTGACGGGTTCTGCTGTAGCTGGTGCAATGTCCGCGTACAATTTTCCAAGTTCCTTACCTGCATTTTCGGTCGTGACCTGTGTGGTAGACTTGCCAAAGTTCGATGTCAGTGTGATTCCTGCATAAACGAGACCAAACACAAGTACCAGCATGATGATCGATATGAGAAAAAACTTTCCTTTCTTTGCCATAAGTGCAACCCCTCACTGTCTATATAATTTGGTGTGCTTGATTAACTCGTCAATCTCCTGCATACAAGGCATCTGTTCAATATCTCCGGCTTCAAAACTATCCAGGCGCGAAATCTCCAGCAATAGTTGATCCAGCTTAAGTAAAATCTCTTCATTCGTGTGAAGGGATTCCTTCACATAGGTCAGGTAATCGTTGTAGACTTTCGTTTTTTCCTGAAAAAGCTTCTGCGGAATCGTGGAGGATTTGGCTTTCAACATGCTGGCATAATCGGCTTCATCAAAGACGTTCAGTCGATTCAATATGCTGCGGATGTTCAGATATAACAGCTTCTCAACCTCTTCCGTGACCATAGCGAATTTCTTAAAGCTCAGCTCGCCGGGATCAAACCGTTGATGAAGCACGTTCATCAGGGTCTCTTTCTTCTTTTTCATCCGGTTCAGTTGGGACAAGCCGAGCGTAATATCTTCTTCAAGGATTTTGATGCGTCTGTAAAAAGATAAAGCCTCAACATAATCTTCGTGGGTTTCGATCTGTCTCACAGGTAAAACCACCGGCTGTTTGAACAATAAATTGTAACTGCCATAGAAGAGTGCAAGCACGCTACCAAAGAGCACGGTGACAGAAAGCGCTGTCTGGAATGCACTCTCTCCAAATCCCATTCCGGCAAAACCAGGTGAGAAGGCCAGAACATTCACCGCTACGATGCCGAGGATGAGTCCAAAGAATTGTATGTACCTGGTCATGGTCGATTCTAAGGCCTCCTTTCAATGTTAGATAATAGAACTTCCTGTCGTTTATTTCCTGTCATCCTTATTGTTATTGTACATGATGTGAACGCTCTCAGGTGGATAGGATGGGAAAATGGATAAGGTATTTTACGTTAATATTAGAATGGTTATTGGATTAGATTGAAATGATGGTTGTGTGATCTTTGACTGGTGTATGATCAATTCTTGATTGGTTTTTGAGTAAAACCTCGCGCTGTTATGGGTATTCCATAGGTTATGGATGTCGGAGCAGTAGTCGTAATAGTAATATACGTGACTTGAGCTTATCCCATTATCATTTTCAGGGACAACACAGAACGAGCTTTGCAACTTAGTGGATCAGAAGAACTGCTGTGCAACCAGGAATTACAGAGGCGCGTTCGTGGTAAATGAAATGTTATCCGGTAATACGTGGAAAATGAGGTTACGTGTCATTTTTTATATAAGACTTGTCTTGGCAGGCTGAAGTGGGATGAGATGCGAGAAGGAGGACATTCCAAAAAGACGAAACGGCGAATACCTCCCATTTCGTCCTAATATGACCAACATGACTTATCCAAGTTTGAAGAGTACATCCAGCGAAATGCTCAGGTCAGGATATAATACGGACTGCATGGTTTCTTTTTCAGAGAACAAGTGACGCGTCTGATATCGCCCATCCTCCAATGTATACACGTGAACCGTCTGATTCCCTGGATCAACAATCCAATATTCATTCACGCCATAGTTCTGATATAGATTAAATTTTTCATTAAAATCCTTACCAGTCCTCAAAGCGGTAAACGCCAGTATTATCAGGTTTTGACACAACCCCACCTCCTTTAATATTTGCTTAGTAAACCTTTTGTTTTGTAACTCATGGTATGCACATGCACTGCATCCATTATATCACTGCAATAACGGTATTTCATATCGATCATCGAACAGATGATGGTTACTGGACGCTCACACGAAAAAATCCGGTCTTCCGCGTGTGGTGCGAACCTCCGTCACTTTCCCGGCACAACTGTTGTCCCCGCTCGCCTGGAATGTTACCTTTACACTCTCTTTGCCTCTCGTGATCTCTCCCGGAATCTCATAGCTGACACGGAATACCTCACCGATCTTATTCATGTGAATGCGCTGTTCCCCGACAACAACATCTTCCACTAAAATGTTAAACTGCCGCTCATACCGGATTCCCTCTCGGTCAAAATGCAGGTAATCCCCGCCCCAATAGGCTACGCACAAATGATTCAAAGCGTCCGGCTCTACAGCCAAATGGTAGCTGAATGCTGCTTCTTTCCCCCCGTATGCCTCACGCCACATATACAATCTGTTACGGCCGTCTGTACTGGAACCATTGTACTGCTCTCCGCGGCAGTTACTCTCCAGCTGATGCCCGATCTCATCCTGCTGACCATCTGGCTGCACGCTGTCGATGGTGATATCGTTCAGCGCTTTCTCCACTGCATCCCCTTCATCGTTCAACGCCCAATACACGGTGTAGAATTCATGATGCACATCATAGAACGGAATCAGCTTCACAGCTTCCCCGGTGGACGTCACTTCCTCGCTAAGTTCAAACGTAAGCGTCTCTTTATCAACAACCCTGATCCACTGGTTCACATCCTCTTCTTCCGTTCGGATAACGGGCACCGGAGCCGTCTTCGGGTTCAGTGCAGTTTCGTCGATAATGGTATCCTCGGGAAGCCCTTCGTTACCTAGTGCACCAGCAAGCACAATCGGGCCATACTGGAATGCCACCTTGTGAGCATCATCCCTGGCTGTATATTTACGCAGGGCCATCGGCAGCGTAATGGTGATGATATCACCCGCTGACCATGTGCGGTCGATAGACAAGTAGCCGGGTTCCAGGCGGGTATACGACTGGGACGTATCCCCGTTTACGGTTGCCGTCATCGGCTCCTGAAGCCAGGACGGCACACGTAGTCTTAGACAAGCCGAGGCGCTGCCTTCGGTGATTGTCAGGGTACCTTTTTCCGAATAGGGGAAATCAGTTTCCAGTCTCAGTGCCAGTCCCCGTGATGCCCAATCCAGCTCCGAGGCAATGTACAGGTTCACATATAAGTCTTGCTCATCCTCATAATAGATCGCCTCAGCATACTTTCCGGGGTTCTCCATACCTGATCCTGTGCAGCACCACCAGGCGGTATCGCGTGTACCGTAGATTTTGTAGTGCCCTTGCAGGGTGGAAGCAAAATACGTTTTGTTGCCTGTATCCGGATCTTGCGTGCCAAGGATATGGTTATAGATCGCGTTCTCATAATAGTCCATGTAAGCACTGTCCGGGTTCCAGGCAAACAGCTGCTTCGTCAGATGCATCATGTTGTGGGTACAGCAGCTCTCTCCGGTTTTGATGCCAAGGCTTTCCATGCCTTTTGCCTCATAATGCTCGGATATACTCGTTGCGCCAAAGACATAAGAACGCTGCTTCACGGTTGTATCCCAGAAAAATTGTGCCGCTGTCCGGTACGATGTCTGTGCAGGGTCTTGGTTGTAGATTTCGGCTGCACCAATCACTTTGGGAATCTGGGTGTTGGCATGCCTTCCTTGCAGCTCATCCCGCTCCTGCTCCAGCGGCTCCAGAATGAGTTGATGTGTGAATTGACGGGCAGCCTTCAGATAAGCTGAGTTTCCTGTGATCCCGAACAGTTGGGCAAACACTTCGTTCATCCCGCCATGCTCACACAGCAGCATCGTCTGGATCTGCTCCTCGGTCATGGTGTTCAGTCCCTCCACTGCCCAATCCGCAAAACGTGTAACCACATCAAGCGCCTGCTCATTGCCCGTCAATTGATAGGCATCGATCAGACCACGATAGATTTTGTGCACACTGTACCAGGGAACCCAGTATTCGCCGATGTTAAATCCGCCGATATGCTCTGCACGAAAAGCGATGCGGAAAGCTTCCTCGGACAAACCTCCGATATACCCGCTGCCCGTCGTTTGTTGAATTGCTGCCAGTTCACTCACAGCATGATCAAGCGTCTGCTTTAAGGTGGAATTACCCGTCGCCTGATACGTCACGGCGAGAGCCGACATATAGTGTCCCAGAGAATGTCCGCTGATCGAGCGTGCTTCCCAGCCTGCATACCGTTCCTTGCGAGGTGTTAACCCGTGGGCTTCATAACAGGGAGCCAAAAAACGGTCCATATCCAGAGATAACAAGTAGCGTTCTCCGGTATGCTGTGATGTTTGAAACGGCCCTTCTAGCAAATCAACATGTGCGGGGCCTAAAAATCCTTTTGTCGTATCGATCAAGTGGCTCGCTCCTTTGACATATGTAATGGTTTCTTTTTCAGATAGGACTTGGGCTGGATTCAGCAATAAAGGGTAAAATCCGTGTTCCACTCAGGCCAAGACTTATCTCCGCCTTCTCATTGACACCCTTGAATGTCCTCATATTATCAAATAAACTACAGTTATATCAGACCCAGAATCCAAGAAAAGGTGGATAAATCCGTCCTATGTCAAAGCCACTTGAACATTACCTGTGCGGAAAATTCATATCGGAAGGTAACTGGAGCCATATGCGGCGCAGCATGCCCGTTCATGAGCTGATTTTGATGCTGGAAGGTGAGATGTACATCGCGGAGGAAGAGGAAAAGTACATTGTTCGCGCGCATGATCTGTTATTTCTAAAGGCCGGACAGACTCACTACGGTTACCGGATCAGTGACAGACCTGTCAGCTTCTATTGGATACATTACGGGGCAACGCCTGGCCTATTCTGTGATTTCCCAACCCATTCGACCATTCAAGTTCCTTCCATGGCCAATCAGCTGTTCAAACAGCTGTTACACGTATCCTCCTTCTCTTCGGAAGAGGCGGATGCCGCTGCTTTATTGCTTTTCAAAGAAATAGAACGTAATCTGCGCACCGATTATCGCCCGCATAATGCCGTGGTGGATCACATCTGTAAATGGGTCGATATCCATCTGCATCTGAATATTACGGTGAGTGAGATTGCGGAGAACTTTAATTTTAACAAGGACTATATTTCCAAAATGGTGAAGCGAGAGAAAGGGATCGGACTCAAAGCATACATCCTCACCGAACGCATGCGCCGAGCTAAACAACTGTTGCTAAACACCAACGCCAGTGTGAAGGAGATCTCGGCACAGTGCGGCTTCGCAGATTACAAACTGTTTTTGCGCACATTCAAACAACACGAGGGCAGTACGCCCACCGAATATCGCAATCACCTGTACAGCACACAGTTGAATCTTTTTTAGGCACTGTATCGAGATGAAGCCCAAACTAGATAGATTGAAAATCTAACGATCACCAGGAACGTTATTTGGTCTAAAAACAGTCTTTGCAGGTGAAAAAGGGCCGATTTTTCCCAAAATAAGCTCTCTGGGGATCGTTAAAATTTCTTGCTGCCTAAAAAGCGGCAAATAGCATCTGTGGAGATCGTTAGATTTTTTTTATCACTTTTCCCCCTCCTCTCTTCTGCTTTATTCTAGCAACAGATCAAACGTCCTTATCCTTAGATACCTCATATCAAGGTATAGAAATGTTCAAAGTTCTTATAGAACATTCCAATATATTGGTTTGAATCCACTGTGTTATAATGCAAAGAAACATCATTTCTTACTTTACTCATAAGATAAGGAGAATTAAAATATGACAACGGCTTCCATTACGATTCACCTTGCTTCCCCAGCTGATCATGCTGAAATTGTTGATATTTTGGTCGCCAGTTATGCGGAATACCAGCATTCGTTTGAGCAATCGGATCGATGGGAAGCTTATCTGAAAGACATCCGGGAATCTCTGGACAATCCGTACCTGACTGAACTATGGATAGCCAAGATCGAAGACCGGATTGTCGGCACCGTTCAGTTGTTTGAAACTGCACATAACGCCTACCCCAACTTCGAATTGCCGATTGATTATCCATTTATTCGTCTGCTGGGCGTTGATCCCGCATGGAGAGGACACGGTATTGCGCGCGAACTTCTTCAGCGGTGTGTGGAATCGACTAAACAGCTGGGGAAAAATATAGTGTATCTTTACACCGGCGGTCAGATGTCGAATGCCATCCGGTTATATGAGCGTTTTGGCTTTATCGAAGATCCCGAATTCAGTTCCGTGGCGGGTGAAGGCCAAGCGATCTGTTATCGTTACGAGATAAGATAGGAAGTTTTACTGGACGACATATACTACGAATTTACCACCCTAGCAAAAGAAATCGTGAATTCTGGAGAATTCTGTGTCTATCTCTTTATATCCATAAAAAAACAAAGGGCTGTCCCCCTGCCATCTTGTAGATGACAAGGGGAACAGCCCTCTCGTTTAGACCTAAAGGTTCAATCTAGCATTATTTGCGTCCTAGACCTAAATTAACCGCCAATCTCAATCAGAATCTTCGCATGGCTCTTGTCACTCATCAGCAGCTCAAGTCCATCCTGCACAACATCATCCAGCTTAATTTTCTTCGTAATAACCTGTTTTACATTCAGGGTACCTTTGGCGATCAGAGCGATGACCTCAGGGAAGATGTGTCGATACGCCAGTGTAGCGGTCAGATTCGCTTCTTTCACTAGCATATCGAAGAAATTCACATGAAGCGGGTTCGGAATTGCGGCAATCACCACAACCTCCCCACCTTTTTTGATCACTGACACAGCACTGTCCATCGTCGGTTGCACGCCTGCTGCTTCGTATGCAATATCAATTCCACCTGATTGCTGCGTAATGACCTGTGTTGCATCCACCTTACTGCTATTGACCGGAATTGCGCCAAGTTTGGCTGCCAATTGAAGACGATCTTCGAATACATCAACGGCGTATATCTCGGAAGCTCCGGCTGCTTTTGCCGACAAGATCGTTAGCAAACCAATCGGCCCTGCTCCGTATACGGCTACCTTATTTCCGACTTTTAACTTACTATGACGCACCGCATGGAAAGCAACGGCGGTCGGCTCTACGAGCGCCCCTTCTTCAAAAGATACTTGATCTGGAATCGGGTGTACCATATAAGCCTCGACCACTACATATTCGGCAAAACCGCCATCCCCGTTCAATCCGACAAATCCAAATTGTGTACATTGATTATATTTACCTTGAATACAGTACTCACAAGTCCCACAGTGGTAGAGAGGCTCCACCACCACGCGATCACCAATATTGATGCCGCTTACATGATCACCTAGAGCACTTACTGTTCCTGCAAACTCATGTCCTAGTGTCAGTGGTGCTTTTTGTCCTGAGAGCGGGTGATTTTCTCCCTCTTGGATACCTATACCATGATGATACGCATGTAAGTCACTACCGCAAATTCCGGCATACTCCACTTTAATCTGAACCTGTCCTGACTCTGCAACAGGAACCTCTCGATCTTCCACACGCACGTCTTTATGACCATACCATACTGCTGCCTTCATCCTGTACATCCCCTTTTATTTAAACTGTTAATACAAGAATGTCCCGCTTGTCTATATATTATATCGCTGTTCACTTATTATTCATATTTATAGATGCTTATGTTAACATTACTTAAACTAATGTTAACAGGGAGGATCGTATGAATCTGGAACAACTTGAATACGTCGTCGAAATCGCTAAAACTCAATCCTTTTCCGCTGCATCAGAGCATCTCCATGTCACTCAATCCGCGATTAGCCAGTCGGTTCAGCGCCTGGAAAAAGAGCTGGGGCTGGTTCTATTCGAGCGATCCAGACAAGGGACTCATCCTACAACGGAGGGCAAACAATTTATCGCCAAAGCGCTGGACATTTTACAACGAATTGATGAATTGAAATCCTTAAATGCAGCCACCTCTACGCTGACCGGTGATCTTCATGTGGCTACTTTCCCGAGTGTTATGCCTTACTTGGTGCAATCGGCTGCCGACATGAAACGTGATCATCCGCAACTGATGTTATCGATTGAAGAGAAAGGTTCCATGGAGATCATCGAAGATATTCGTATGAACAAAACACACTTGGGTTTTATTGCTATCTATGCGAAACAGCTACGCGAATTGGATGGGCTACATTTTACACCGATGTATTCAAGCAAACTTGTTGTATGCACGCATCAACTTTCCGAACTGGCAAAGTACACACGCATCGCCCCTGAACAATTAAAAGACCATAAGCTCGCATTATATCGGGACGGTTTCATTGAGGATTTCCTGCAGGAGTTCTCCTACGAATATGGTTCACTTTCTATCTTATTCAAGACCAATAATTCAGAAGCTATTAGCACCGTTTTAAAGAATAATATTGCTGCGACCATCGGGCATGACTTTTCCTTTCACCAGCATCCGCTCTCGAAAGAAGGATTGATCAAAATGGTCGAGATCACCGAGATCCAGCAACCGAAGATGCAAATTGGCTTCGTGCAGACAGAATCCAGAGAGGCTGCGGCTGCGGCAGAACAATTTGCCCGGCGCTTCAAACAAGCGATTGAACTGGGTCATCTGTGATCTGTGACTAACGACTATTCCCCATAAACTGCTGTCTCTGCGATATTACTATCTACACTAAGCAAAAAAAGTGTTCCACCACTTGGGCAGAGCACTTTTTCTTGTTTCGTTCCTTTTTTGTATTTCTTTTTACACCTTCACTTGTTTTACAGCCTCACTCATCTCGTTCGTCTGCTGTTCCAGCATCGTAGACGTTTCCGCCACCTTCCGGAACATCAACGATTGATCCTGCATCAAACGATAAATCTCATCCGAATGATCCGACACACCTGCGGAAATCTGTGAGATGGTGTTGACCGAAGCTGCCGCCTCTTCCGATCCGGCCGTAATCTCTTCAGCCGCAGCAGAAACTTCCTGAATGCGCTGGGTGACCAGTTGGAACGCATCCACAACTTGTGAGAATGCCTGCTCTGCTTCCATTGTAAATAGGACACCCTGGCCGATCTCCTGAGCAGTAACACCCATTCGGGAACCAATCTGCTGTGACTCTTGTTCAATACGAAGTAATAAGTCGGAAATTCGTTCCATAGATGTACTGGAGGCTTCAGCCAATTTTCCCACTTCTTCCGCAACAACGGCAAAGCCCTTCCCATGTTCACCCGCATGTGCCGCCTCAATGGAAGCATTCAGTGCGAGCAGTTTAGTTTGACTTGCGAAGTCACGTACCGTATGCAGTGCACCACCGATCTCAGTAGAATAGTTGTTCAGCACCTGCACCATCGTGGTAACCTCTCCAGATACTGTCGAGATGTTTTCCATCTGTTTCTTCATCACCGTCATGCGCTGCTGCCCGGATTCCGCCGTAGCCAGTGCCGTTGTTGCTGCATCTGACACCACATTGGAGGATTCAGATATATCGTTAATGCCTTTTGCAATCTCTTCCATGGCATGTGCACTATCGCTTGCACTTTGCTTCTGGGTATGGGCACCTTGTCTGATCTCCTCGACAGCACGATCTACCTTTTGACTCATAGCAAGCATCTCTTCGGTACTTCGGTTAAACTCTTTGGTGGATTCGGATAACAAGTCTGTCGTTGAAGCCACTCCTCCAACCATATCACTTACAATTTTGTTCAAATTCTCTGACATATGTATCATCGCTTGATATGTCGTGCCGATCTCATCTTTGCTCTTCAAACGATATGCCGTCAAAATGCGATTAGCTTCGGCCAGCTCGCCCTGTGCCATCTTTTCCACACTCGATTTCAGCGGATGTAGAGGGCGCAGTCCTCTAACGATAAACCACATCACTATAGCAATACCTACCAGTGTAGCGACCAGCAGGATCACATACAACGGAAGACTTGATTTCAAAATATCTGTTTCAATACCTTCGATAACAGATATTCCTGTATCAATGCCAATCACACCTGCAAGAGCACCGTTGTTATCCAGAATGGGAGCATAGGAAGAAATATAGTCGCCATACTCTTCGTTATTAATGATCGGTGAACTTGCTGTCTCCCCTTGCAGCAACTTCTGCACGGCATCAGCAGGAATATCCGTCACTTCGTTGATTGATGAAGCTTTATTCGCGTCCTTCATGCCGTCTACCACCATGAGGGGGCTTCCTTTATCGTCGATTTTGACGAAATACACATACATCGCACCGATACGTTCACGGAAATCGTCCAATTCATCCCGAATGCGGAGATATTCCTCATTTTCCTTGGGGTCCTTGGCAAACTTAGCATATGCTGCTGTATCCAGCTGCTTCACATAACTCTCGGCAATCTGAATATTGTAACTCGTGATAGCCCCCTGCGCAGCTAGCTTCACATTAGCAATCTGCGTCAGCATACTTCCCGCTGCTATAATCGTAATCACCAGTGTAACAATAGCCGCAATGCGCACAACCAGACGTTTCCTGAAAAAACCGATCATCTGCTCCCTCTTCCTCCCCACGAACCCAAGCCTTTTTGACTAGGCCGTACCCAAAAAACATATGTTTAAAGCACTAAGTATGGGAAAATAGTATATGAATATGTCGAAATACGCAAGAAAATATTGGATTCACATAAAAACGCTATCATTGATGTGTTAGCTTTGGTATTTGGTACTTTGAAAAGGGTTGTGGAGCGAGGTGCTCTCTAGCTATAAATAAATTCAGTTCAGAAGTTTCTTTATTTACTTTTCAATTCAGGAGAATGTGCATGACCATTAGGATCTATGATATATTTGGCGCTCGCCTCTCTATCTGAGATAACAATTGTATATTCATTTTCTGCATAAAAATCGTTTGAATCTATATTTACAGTGACTAACCAAACAGCACCATTGACCTTATCGAACTCATGATAAAACCTAATAGTACGCTCCAGATTTTCCGAAATATCACCTGACAATTCATATTTATTTTATATTGTTGAGCAATATCTAAAACCATATTTAATGTTAAATTAGGACTCATACCTCCGCCTCCATTCATCATTCGAATCCGCTCCACTCAGGTGGAGGCCACTCACTATTCTTTAATTTATACATATACCTTTGTGAAAATAAAATTTCTTCAAAAGTGTATAACTCTTTATTTTTCATGATCTGATTATATACATGCCCTTCTCTTTCTAATACGGATAGTTTCAGCTATTCCTCTTTCCCAATTTCTATCCAATGTTTGGCATGATAGGACCCATGCATTGCACTTAAATATGTGGGCTCTTTTTTCAATACAATTTGACCATTTTTAGGATCAAATCCACCTGCTACATATTCGGGCAAGATCTTCCCCTTCCCATCAATAACCACCTTAATATTCTGTTCCTTCATATCTTTTGTAAATCGTTTTAATTCACGAACGCTTATTATTCTTTGACCATTAGGTGCAAGTTTAAGCTGTCCACTTACGGGCATATCTGCCCATTCCTTATAATCCAGATTAGCCGTCTCCATCGAACGATTAAACGCACTAACCTTGGTACCGCCTCCTGACGAGGTCAATAGATTATGCGGCTTAATCTTTTAGTTCCTATTACCCCGAGTATGTCCTATTTGTAACAGTCTTTGTTACCTAGCTGTAGCCACACTCCCTATCCATAAAAAAAATCCCGACGCAAGCGCCGAGATCCTTCATTCTTCAATGTAACTATTCTGTTGATCAAGAGATGATTCTGAACAGTACCGACCAGATAAACTTATTATTTATCCACTACAGCGCCCAACGTTACCCCTCTGACATACGGCTGACCGACATAAGTATATCAAAATCAAAACTTTCTATTGCCATTTTGATATGAATTCATCTATATTATTAATTAATTGATCAGTTAATTAATTAATGTGCAGATAAAAGAAAGGAGAATTTTTGTGGCCAGAACTGTTAATGAAGAGAAAAGGCTTGAGCGACGTAAGCGCATCTTGGAAGAAGCTGTCGTCTTGTTTGCTGAAAATGGGTATTCGAACACCACAACGGCTCTTATCGCAAAGAAAATCGGTGTGACCTCTGGAACCATATTTCAATACTTTCCAACTAAAGAAGCTTTGTTTCATGCGGCTGTCCTGGAACCCCTTGAAGATATCCAGATGAAATCCCTTGCTTTACTCCAACAAGATGAATCACCAGCAATATTGATTAAGAACATGGTAGAAGAACAATTCAACCATATTTACTCTTACACCAATGAGTTACGACTGGTCCAGTCTGTCCTGGGACAACGAATCCGATTCCCGGAGCTTACTCAGCAGGTTCTGGACAGTATAAAAGTAATGACAGATACGATTGAATCCGTTTATGCAAAGGGGCAATCCATAGGAGAATTCAACCCCGCTTTCTCACCGGCCATGATCTCACGGAGTTACATCTCATTCTTGAATGGAGTAGCACTGACGCTTGGAGAAGCTATTGTTCATCATCCGGAATGGGAAAACCTGAAGGCACATGCCTATTATTTGTTTGCCCCCGTACAACACAGCAAGAACTAACACTGGAGGAACTAAAATGAGTCAACCACAAACATCGATCGAACTCGATTCGACATTTAAAGATCGCATTAAAAAACATACGAAACTATTATGGAGCCTGGGAATTGCACTCGTACTTATCTTAACTGTTGTGTTCTTCATATCTTATAAAGTCGTAGACATCCTGTTACACCATCCACGAGATACCAATGTAAGCTATGAATTGAACATAGAGAAAACACCTTATGAAGAAGTCCAATTTAAAAGTCTGAAAAACGACAATACGATACGTGGAACCTTCTTCCCGGCAAACGTGTCCGGCAAAGCAAGTAACAAAACACTTATTGTTGTACATGGGTATACAAGTAATCGCCTCGTCAAAGGACGTACGCCAAAGTTGGCAGAGCATTTCATCCCGAAAGGTTATAATATATTAGCCTTTGACCTTAGCGCACAAGGTAAATCCGATGGTGAGATGATTACACTCGGACTACGTGAGAAATATGACCTGCTTGCAGCTGTTGAGTATATGAAATCCAGAGGTGTGGAAGGCGAGCACATTGGAGTCATTGGCTTCTCTATGGGGGCTGCTACGTCTCTACTCGCTACAAGTGAAAGCGATGATATCGAAGCTGTCGTGGCAGATAGTCCGTTTCGTAATGCCGGTTTATTTTTAAGAGAAGGTTTGCCTGTATTCTCCGGTTTGCCTGCATTCCCATTCGGTTATACTTCCACATGGATGGCTAATTGGGCCTTCGACGTTGATCTTGATTCTGTGTCCCCTATGGATGCAGTTAAAAAGATGCAAAATAAACCGGTTATGCTCATTCACGGTACTGGAGATCAACAGATCAGTTATACAAATTCAGAAAAGATCTATGAGAACTTGAAGGATAACCCGAATGCAGAGGTATGGTATCCAGCCAATACGGAACATATCGATGCTATTAATCATTATCCAACGGAATATTTTGCAAGAGTAGACCGCTTCATGGATAAGCATGTAGGCAAATAAATAAATAAATAAATAAATAATAAATCCGTTAAAGTCCGCGGTACAATCAGACATCATCTTACTCTAAGAAACAGCATGCATACGCTTATCAAAGAAGGTACAGACATCTCATCAATCTGAGATATTCCGTACCTTCTTTTCGTACTAAGCTCTTTAAGCTGATTTTCTATTCATCTTGCGGAATCGAATCAAGGACCAGATCGTCAGGAATGCAAGTACGCCGAGACAGATGCTGATACTGAATCGATTTCCCTCATCGAATACAAACATCAGAGCAATGACACTGAGTATCAGAACAACCACTCCGGTGATGTAAGGGAATCCCCATACCTTAAATGTAGGCTGAACCGGGTATTTCCTGCGCAATTTGAGCTGTGAAGCGGCGATGCAGATCCAGACCAGAATTACGACAAACCCTGGAACAGCCAGCAACACTCTAAACAATTGATCTTGTGCAAACAGTCCTAACATAGAACCTGCCAGCAGAACAACGGTACACACCAGCAAGGTGTTGATCGGGCTGCCGTTGCGGTTGGTTTTGGCGAGTGCTTTAGGTGCCTCCCCGCCGACAGCCATGGAATGCATCATACGAGATGCTCCGTAGATACCCGAGTTCGCCGCGGACAGCACCGCAGTCACCAAGATAAAGTTCATAATATGTGCAGCGCCCGGCAATCCGGTGGATGCTAATACCTGAACAAACGGGCTGCTTTCCGGCCCAATCTCATTCCAAGGAATAAGACCACAGATGATCAGAATCGGTAATGTGAAAAATAAAATAATTCTGAACATGAAATTGCCCACGATCTTGGGCATCACTTTCTCTGCATTTTCTGTCTCCGTCAAGGTCAGGCCGATTAGCTCCGATCCCCCATACGAGAACATAACCACCAGCAGCGCCGAGAAGATCGACGTCAATCCGTTCGGGAAGAACCCGCCAGATTGTGTATAGTTTTGCAGGTAAGGTGTGTTATCACTTGGAATAATACCAAAGATCAGTCCTGCCCCGAGCACAATAAAAATAATGATCATGGCAATTTTGATCCCGGCTAACCAAAACTCGAATTCCCCAAATACACCCACGCTGAGCAGATTCACCAGTATAATGAATGCCGCACACGCCAGACTGAGCATCCATAACGGTACGTCGGCAAACCAATATTGCAGGAAACTGCCCGCCGCGATGACCTCGATGACACACACCGATAACCACAAGAAGCAGTACATCCATCCCATAATAAACGAAACTCTGCTTCCAAACGCTTCCTGTACAAAATCTTTCATATTTCTATTTTTGTACACCGTAGCCATCTCTGCCATGGCAGCCATAACCACAAGCAATAATAATCCGGCAAAAATGTACGTCACAACGACACCTGGGCCTGCAAGCCCAATCGTACCTGCACTGCCTTTAAAAATGCCTGTCCCAATGACACCACCCATCGCCATAAATGTGATGTGTCTGGGTTTTAATTTTTTCTGTAATGATTCTTCCGTCTGAGTCTGAGCCAATTGAAATCCTCCTGAGGTACATAACGTCTGTAATCCTTGTCTATTTTTTCAACCTATAATCATGTCCAGTATACCCTATCAAAGATGAAACAGCCCACCCATTCTGTATGGCCAATTCATCCCAAACATATGACATGCCTATGATTTATACCCTTTAAGTGTACAAAGTAATCGGTACGTTGCCCATGTTACCAAACTATATCCTACCCCGTACAGCAGCCATGCATCCAGATTGGCGCATTCTCTGATGCGTCACAGCGTTCAAATCCCGCATTTTAGTTTACCACTTTTTGCGCTGTATGAACTGTATCAAATGTTTCATTTTTTCTCCAAAACCCTAAACACTTCAACGCATAAATAAACGTCAAAAAACCAGCCTCCCTTTACTAGAGAGACTGGCTTTCAACCAGATTCATTATCTATGATGTTATCCAATAACTTTAGTCATAAAGGTACTATTTGGGTCTAGAACATAATCTGCAAATGGCTCGCAATATTCAAAACCAAAGTCTTCATATAGCTTACGTGCCGGGATGAACGAGTCCATCGAACCTGTCTCCAGACTGATGCGCTGATATCCGCGAGATGTTGCCTCTTCCATAATATGAGCCAGGATTCGGCGAGCTACCCCTTTGCGCAAGTGGGCGGAAGCCGTACGCATCGATTTCAGTTCACCATGCTCCGCGTTCAGTTCCTTGATCGCCCCGCAACCGAGCAGTTCATCTCCGTCCCATGCACACCAGAACGTAATCTCGGGTTTCTTCAGTCCATCCAGATTCAGTGCATGTATACTTTCCGGCGGCGAATCCGCTGCCATACCTAGCAAATGCTCCGCGATCAACGCCTTTACCTGAACCCCACTCAGATCATCCACTCTTATTTCCATCGTCCCCACTCCTGCCGACATTTTGTAAATTATAAATCTATACGAAGATCATCAATGAATTTATTTTACAACGATGTGAGGTTTTATGACAACAGGAGCGGTACGTTCTTTTCAAATGAATTAATTCATTCATTTCAGCGCTATGCAGCTTAGTTCACATTGAACATCATGACTGCTGATACGATACAGCCGTCATCTGGCATGGCTCACAAGCAAACATGTAATACACACCTTCACCATTTTCCTGAATCAACTCACCGTCCAGTTGACCAATTGCCTTCATCGTAGCAGAGCACGCAGGGCATGCTGGATAATCTGCATCCTGCACCCAGCCGGGGTGACCCCCAACCTGAGATATGGAAGGTTCCATCGCCCACTCACTACCATGAAAAGGCTGACGCGGTTCCGACGCGATACGGAACAAACGCCGCTGTACCTGCTCCCGCGCCACTTCTGTCCTTTCTCCCTCGCCAGCAAGGCTACCTACATCTAAGGTGCTTGAACTAACTCCTGAAACATCTACTCGCATCTCTTCCATATCAATACCATCAAATCCATCTGGTTTCACATTATGTCTACTCCAGATCGGATTCCCTGTTGCATCCATCTCCATGTACACTACGCTGTAACTGCTGCAAACCAGACAAGTCTGCACATCAAGTTGTGGAGAGTTCCAGAGAACAGACTGAAGCGCCGGATGTTTCACTTGTAAATTCATTAAGCTGATTAATGAACTACTACACCATGGACAAAGACTGGAGCTTGGTACAAGCAAAGAAACCGGAGCACCATCAAGGTTTTCCATCTCTCTTCCCGCCACGTTCCTTTCCCCTACTTCATATAGTGAATAACTCGGGGTGATAAACAATTCTCTGGGTTGACCTTCTTCGGTTAACTCCCAACCCGCCTGCAACGTGTAACGCTCAGGTGTGACATACAGCTCGTTAGCCCACTCGGGCGGAGATTGCTTCCACCGCCAGAACTGTTGTACAACAACTTCGTCACCGATATAAGCCAGCATGATCAGGATATGGTTGCGATTCTCATCATCCGTATTCACCTGTTGTAACAGATGATCTCGCGTCTCAACAGAGGCGCTTTTGAACAAAACCGCTGGATAAACGATCTCCCGCTCCAAAAGCTCCGGAATCTCCGCAGTCAGGGGCAGATCATGATAACACACAAGGTACTGCAAAATGTCCTTGCCCGTGTCCTCATCATCGGAGCGAATCAGTTCCATCGCGTATTGCTTTATCTCCTGTTGCTGCTCTGCTGATAGGGACAGATACACCTGTTCCATGGAGTTTTTATACGGTACATACCGAATAAGTTCATCATATGTGCGGGGTTCATGCATGATTTTCAAAATCTTCACCGCATCCGTAATCCCCGCATACAGATCCACATCGCGCCGATTCGCTTCAATGTAACGCTGGTGTGCCTCACGTTCCATCTCCTGCTTGCAAGGCATACAGTACCCGCCCGTTTTGGCTGCTGTCGCTGGTAAGATCATATGGTCGCATCCTTCACGTACACACGGAATACGTTCTGACATGCTTCAGCCTCCTCACGAGTTATGAATGATGTCCGAGCTGTTCCTTGGTGAATTCGTAGAATGCAAGCGCGTCCTCACGGTTAGTAAAACCCGCCTGAGCCAATTTCTCACTGCCACCGCCTTTACCCTGATAAGCTCCCAGATTGCCTTTGAAAAATGGCCCGCACGCCCATTCCGGCGGCTGTCCGTTCTGTGCCAGCACAACCTTCGCTTCCGAGATGCTGGCAAACAGCACTAAACCTTCATGCTCTGCGGTAAGCTTGGTCGCGAGGCTTTGCATGTCCTTGAGTGATTTGTCCTCAAAGATCCGGGCAATGACCAGCCCTTCCCGTGCGGCGAGCAGTTCCTCGGCGTAGTAAGCGTCATTCGTTGCTTTTAGCGCATTCAGCTCGCTTTGCAGCTGCTTCTGCTCCTGTTCCATTTTCTCAATACGCTCCAGAAGTTCGTCGCGGCTTGTCTTTAATTTGGTCGTAATACCATTCAGTACTTCCTGTGCTTCCTTGAATTCGTTCAAGGCTCTTGTGCCGCATTTAAAATAAATCCGGGTGCCGCCCTTGACCTTTTCGGTTTTCAGCAGCTTGATGATGCCAATCTCGCCCATTGCCGCCACATGTGTGCCGCCGCAGGCATTGTACTCCACACCTTCAATCTCCACGATGCGAATGTCCTCTGTCACCGTCGGTTGCTTCACCAAAGGCAAACGCGCCGCTTCTTCCGCCGTAACCCATGAAGTACGAACCGCTGCGTTGTGAACAATCTGCCGATTTACCTCTTGTTCAATCCCTGTGAGCTGTTCCGCGCTGAGGGTCTCCGCAGCTACATCAATTGTTGCGTAGTCCGTGCCCAAGTGAAAACTGAGTGTCATGGCATCCCTCAATTTTAGTGTAATTGCCGATAACAAATGCTGGCCCGTATGCTGCTGCATGTGGTCGAACCTTCGCTCCCAGTCCAGTTCACATTGCACTTCATCCTGTTCCGGGGAACGCTCTAATTTGTGCCATACCTCTCCGTCTTCCAGATTCACATCCAGAACAGCAATGCCGCCAATCTGCCCCAAATCACACGGCTGCCCGCCTCCATGCGGATAAAATGCTGTCTCGGCCAGCGTAACGTATACGCCATCCTCCCTGCTTATGCGGTTTGTAATATGTGTATTCCACTCGCGTGTGTACGCAGAGTCATAGTAGAGTTTTTGAGTCATTGGAATGATTCGTTCCCTTCTCGTTCAAGTGGTTAGTTCTATTATCAGATTACACTATTTCCCATAGCTAACGCCAATATTGCCACTTCGATCTTCATTTTTATGCAATTGAGATCATCCTGCAAATAATAAGCGATGGACTAGGTTCTCTGACTGAGATATCAGTTCCGGTCTACTAGAGTAAAAGGCTGGGCAAAACCCAGCCTCTCCTCATCAAACCGTACGTGAGGTTTTCCCTCATACGGCTTTCCGATGTTTGTCATTCATGGGCGTGCAGATTTTACAATAGCGTTTTTAATTCATATTGACTGGCGATGTACTTCACCTCGGCTATTGAACCTATCCATTTTCTGCGTTGTCTCTTCTTCGCGTACCACCGGGTTAACCGTTGCAACATATACCAGTCCAGCTTCGCTAATCTCTTTTGGCTGTAGCTCGTGTAGTAATATTTTCTCCACCCTTGAATCTTCGGATTGAGCCATTTCACTTGTTCCGCAAATGATCTGGATCGCATACTCGGTGGGAATAATCGCTCTTTAATGACTCCACGAATACGTTCTTCCGCCTTTTTGGTTAGCCATTGCTGCGTGGTGTAATATACCTTCCCTTGCGACGTTTCTGCTTTCGTTTTGCGGTGGTGCATTCCTAGAAAGTCGAATCCTTCGGCTCCTGTCCATAGACCGACAATCCGGGTTTTGGTCGGGTGTAACGTGAGCTCCAGACGTTCCATGATTCTGCGTATAAGTTCAAATGCATGTTCCGCATCCTTTTTGGTTTTACAGACCACGACAAAATCGTCTGCATACCTTGTCATTTCTCCCAACCCACTTCCGTGTTTCTCCCATAGCCGTTCAAAGTAGTTCAGATAGATATTCGCTAGAAGCGGTGAAATCACGCCACCTTGCGGTGTTCCTAAGTCGGATCGCCTCACCTTTCCTTCTTCCATCACTCCCGCTTGAAGCCACTTCCGTATTAATTTCAAGATTCGCCTGTCATTGATACGCATTTCCACCAGTTTCATGAGCTTCTCTTGATTTATATTGTCGAAGTAGCCTTGGATATCGACGTCGACTACCCAATTTCCTTTGCGGTTGCAGGCTTTCCGAATTCGTTCTAGCGCTCCTTTTGCACTTCGTTTCGGACGAAATCCGAAGGATACTTCCTCGAAATCTGCTTCAAAGATCGGTTCAATCACGAGCTTGGTTGCCATTTGTATGACTCGATCGCGCACGGTGGGGATGCCTAGCGGTCTTTGCTTCCCATCTTTCTTCGGGATATAGTGCCGCCTTACAGCCTGCGGATGATATTTGCCTTCTTTCAGTTCTCGCTCACATTCCGCAAGGAAACGTGTCTCTCCTTGCTCCTCAATCTGTGCGAACGTCACCTCATCTACTCCCGCAGTTCCCTTGTTCGCTTTCACCCGTTTCCAGGCTTCACACAGCACATCCCAGCGGTAGACTTTGTCGTACAGAGCATGAAATTTACGCTTCTTGTTCTCCTTGGCCACATGACCTAGCTTTTCTTGGAGTTGTTGAACTTTTTCCTTTGGTGTTGTTAGCCGGTTGGCATTCACTCACTCGTACCTCCTCCAAAAGCATAAACAAAGCAGAGCCCCTTCCCTCCCCAAGGTTATGTTGTCCTTGGGTTCTTCGGTACTATGAGCCCCTCGGACTCCCTTCCCACAGACGTTTCACTTCGTCTTTTGGACTTATAGAGCGTCTCTTTACGGGGGTTTAAAAAAAAAAATCCCGTGTGGGGGAGGGTCTCCCCAGTTCACTGCATCCTCTTTCAGACCATGCCGCTCCCTTTACGCCGGAGGATTCTTCGCTGTCGCTCCAAGTTCCAAACAGTTTCCTTGGCCTTCGTCGATATGAGCGCGACTCGGCTTCCTCTTGTCCCTCTTGCGAGGCCTTTTTGACGACGCGGCAGAATTCACTTGATGTTACGGCCTGGCATGTCGCTCGCCCTGTCTCTGACAGGTACTTTTGTCGATACGCTTTTACGTACAGATTTCGCCATACGCAAGTATCCTAGCTACGCAGGGGCTTGGCCCCTCCTGCGACCGGACTTTCACCGGCTAGAAGATGCGTGCTTTGCTGGGCACGCCCCAATATAAAAAGACCGCTCTGTAAGCCACAGCCTACAGAGCGGTCTATATTCTATCCAACGTTTGATGTAACAAACGTTGGATATGGACGTCCCGATAGATTACACCGGAACGGAGATGACAGACTAATGCTGGAGAAGCGGAGCGCTCGCCTTTATCACCCGATTTTCCCCTAAGGAAAAAGTTCAATAAAAATTGGGGGATAACAGCGATCGAAAGCATAGTCAGTCATCGGAGTGGTCAGTGTAATCCATCAGCCACGGCCATATCTTTTTTTAAAAATTAAACCAAGTTCCAAAACAGCACCGTATTCGCCACCGTCACCATCGTAAACAGCAACGTATTTACAAATGCCGCAAGCCATACATTGTTTGTTTTTTCAAACAATTTGCGTGCGTACACCGCAGCGATGATCAGACATGGTACCAGCGCAAACAACAGGATGCCGTTCAGTGCTTGAGTTGGATACAGCGCCACACCTGTCATAAAGTCTTTGCCATACTGTGCCAGCATCCACAATACCAAGCCACCAACGTTCAAGACGATGGCAAGGAACATACCGCCGCGTTTGCCGCGGGTATTTGCATTCAGGGCAACAGCACTCACGAAGTAATAGATCAGGAAAAGTGGTGCATAACGCAGTGCAGTCACGAAATGCTCCTGTTCAAACGTACGTACCGCAAACGTCCAGATTCGGAAGTCCGTTCCGAAGATGGCCTGCACCGCGAACAACAGTGCATACCCGATGACAATAGCGAGTACAGCTGTTACAAGGCTGGCAATAATCGTTCCGATATTCAAACTAATACCGTAATCACTGAAACGGGTACCCGCATCTTTTTTGGAGAAATAGTGGAAAGCAAAGGTCACCAGAATCATAATCAACGCCGATACCAGCGCCCAGTATACAATCTGGTTCGTGGTTGGTTCATTGAAATATGTGCCTGTAACAACAATTTTGCTTGCATAGTTGAACACAATCCACATCACCAGGGATACAACAGCCAGTAATACGCTGCCTACGCCCATGTTTTTCATCCGGCGGCTTGCCGCATAATCATTCTTTTTGCTTCCAGCCAAGACAAATCCAATCACTGCACCAAGCACACTTGCGATCAACAGGATCAGAGCAATGATACGCAATACATTCAGTCCGTCAGCCGATTTATCCATCAGCGTTGGGAAAAGAATAGCCGGGATCAACGTGCTGAACGCAATCGCGAGCCAGTAGATCGTTTTTTGCTTGCCGCTTACGGCTGCGGATACTGTTGCAATCTCGTTGCTAACCGCCTTACGAAGCAATGGCAGTCTGAGTAACAACGTAATCAAAGGCACGATCATCAGGAAGAAACCGATCAATGCTACGAAGTTAAAAGCTTCCTTCGCCCACCAGATTTGATTGCCCGATCCCAGATCCACATTCGTCTGGTTTGGTGACGTTACACCATTGAAAGCATGTGCGTAAAAGTCGATCAGATGTCCTGTCGTGGTTGGCGAGAAATGGTTCCACGGGTGAGTCTGATTCGGTGTGAACATAATGTGCTCACCCGTCTGCGAAGGGCGTACCACTTTGCCATCAACCATCAGGTCACCGGACGGTACTTCTGTGAACTTGTCCGTTTCCGCTCTTGGCGCGTCTGCCGCCAGTCCGAGGAATGCTTTACCTGAAATCGTTGCAGCAAAATCCTTACGCATCACGGTACCTTTGATTTCTTTTTCAGCGGCTGTCTTCTCTTCGTCGGATTTATTGAAGAAAAACTCGTCATACTTACCCGCAATCATACCTACTGTACGGCTACCAAAAGCAGCTTGCAGCTGATCCTGCGGAGCTACCGCAGCGGCATACGAATAATCTGCCCCTACAGAGATTCCTGTATAGATCATACGATGTCCTGTTTGCAACGAAGTCATCTCATCCATGTACATGGAGAGCAGCGTTGAGAATCCACCCATGGAGTGACCGCTCACAGCAACGTATGCATTGCCTTTATCATCTTTTTTGGTGAAATCCTGATCATAAATATATTTAGCTGCATCGAATTGAGAATAAATCCAGAATGTGCCGAACATATCTTTCACCGGAATAGGTGCACTCCAGCGGGAGTCCCCGTGATCATACATATCGAGCGCCAGCACGATGTAACCACGTCTGGACATTTCAATGGCAGGTGCATCCTGCATTTCTTTGGTGTTCAAATAACCATGCGTTGTAATAATAACCGGTCTTTTGTCATCAGCACCCGCTCCCTTTGGCATGTACAGCAGACCCGACAGCGTTCCGTGGTCGGCCTGGAATTTGATCTCTTTTACCTTGACGGAATAGAAGGATGTGTTGAACATACCGGCAAACAAGCTGCCGAAAATGACCAGAACGAGTGATAAAACCAGCAACCCCTG
This sequence comes from Paenibacillus amylolyticus, assembly GCF_051136285.1. Lineage (GTDB taxonomy): Bacteria > Bacillota > Bacilli > Paenibacillales > Paenibacillaceae > Paenibacillus > Paenibacillus amylolyticus_F. The sequence continues at coordinate 2,689,018 of NZ_CP194938.1, forward strand.
TGGTTTTTTCAAGAATGATGTGACTGTTCTCATTGGTTGGCTCCTTTAATAGTTCAAATTATATAGATAGATAGATATCACTATGCATACGCTTCCCTCAAGGAAATGAGCAAAACAGCATGTCATAATGCAGCTAACAATACAAGCCAAACCATAGATCTGTTTTTAATTATTCAAATTCAGTGTAAATGAGTACATGTAAATTTTGACTCAATATGGCCTAAAAAAAGCACACATAACGACGCCGGACTCCGACGCCGTCACCTGTGTCAGTTCATATCTGTATAGTCCTGTACATCTATATCGTCATCCAAGCAAATTTCAATAAATTCTATCCTACTTCAATGACTCGGACAGTTCTGTGAAAATAACACCCAGTGCATACGCGCCAGCATCCGGATATCCCAGACTACGGTCACCGACCGTACCCGCACGACCCATACGCGCGACGATATCTTCCGTTTTCTTCGCACCGTCCACCGCTGCTGCTGCACCTTTCGCAAATGCGGTTTTGAAGTCTTCCCCAGAATCCGCACTTTGCACCCAAGCATCTGCGCATGGTACGAGTGCATCGATCAGCGTTTTGTCACCTACAACAGCACCACGTCCGAAGGAGCGCTCACCTGTTGATTGAATGCCTTGCACGGCTGCCTGCAACATTTCAGCAAACTCAGCTACGTTCAAGTTCTGTTTCTCGCCTACTGCTTTGCCAGCCGCGCGGAAAGCTGAACCCCATATTGGGCCGGATGCTCCGCCGCAATATTCCATAATGACGAGAGAGCATGCGTCCAGGAATGAACCGATATCTTTTTTCTCATCATTCATGATATGGTTCCATTCACGCTTCAATTGGCGGAAGCCTTTGGCTACGCTCATCCCGAAGTCGCCATCACCGGCATGGGAATCAAGTTCACAGAACGGTACTTCGTTCTTGATGATGATCTCGCCCATTTTATCGATCAGGTAGACTACGTTGTCCAGCGTGAACTGATTGTTGTTAATTACAGCCGCTGAAGCATCCGTTTGCACCTCGTAGGATACCGGAACATCCTCCGTTACAACTGCTTCGAGCGCTTCGGAATAAGCAACTTGTGCCACTGGAGGGCCGGACACTTTAAATGCTGGCGTGTCACTTTCCTTGAACAACAACGTTTTTAGTTCCTCATCCAGCTTCAGAATCGTCACCGATGCACCCGCCATGTCGATACTGGTCATGTAGTTGCCTACAAATGTTGTGGCCACATTCAGACCTGCATGTCCTGCCAGCTCACGTTGAACCGAGTTGTTCAGCAAGTAGAGCTCTTGCAGAGGTGTCGCACCAAAACCGTTCACAAGCACAGCAATCTCGGCAGACGCATCCTGATCCAGCTTCATATCTTTGAGCAAAGCGGAAACCATACGCCCTGCAAGTTCGTCTGCAGATACGATTTTCTCACGACGAATGCCTGGCTCACCGTGGATACCTACCCCAAACTCCATCTCGTCTTCTGCAATCTCAAAAGTCGGTGTTCCTTTGGCAGGAACCGTACAGGACGTGAATCCAAAACCGATGCTGCGCACGTTCTGTGCTGCTTTTTCGGCAACAGACTTCACTTCTTCCAGACTACGTCCCTCTTCCGCTGCTGCACCGGCAATTTTATGAACAAGAACCGTTCCAGCCACACCACGGCGTCCTACAGTATAGAGACTGTCTTGCACAGCGATGTCATCCTCAACACGTACATACTGTACGTTGATGCCATCTTCCTCAGCCAGATGCGCGGCGTTTTTGAAGTTCATCATGTCGCCGCTGTAGTTTTTGATAATAAGCAGTGTACCCTTGTTGCTAGCCGTGGCTTTGATCGCTTGATACACCTGAATTTGGGAAGGCGATGCAAATACATCTCCGCACACAGCCGCATCCAGCATACCTTTACCCACATAACCTGCATGTGCTGGCTCGTGACCGCTACCTCCGCCGCTAATCAGGCTGACTTTATCTGCCTGAATCTCTCTGCGCTTGATCACTTTATATTTTTTCAGGAATTCCAGCTCCGGGTGCGCAAGCGCAATCCCGTTGCACATTTCCATGACAACATGTTCAGCTTGGTTGATTATTTTTTTCATTTATTTTGCCTCCTGGCGAGCTTTGTACTCCCGTCCAATTCGGTCTGCTGCCGCAATGGCTGCTGCCACTTCAGGAACTGTAATCGGGAATGGCATCGCGTGAATGGATTCTTCCGGGATACAAGCGATCTCTGCCACCTTCAGCAGTTCTTCTTGTGTAATTGTTTCTACACCGATATCTGCCAGACTTACAGGCAATCCAACGGAGAGACAGAAGTCCATAACCTGATGCAGCTCTTCGGTTGGTGCATTTTCAAGAACGAGCTGTGCAATCGTACCGAAGGATACTTTTTCACCGTGGAAATAGTGGTGTGTGCCTTCCAGAACCGTCAGACCGTTGTGGATGGCGTGAGCTGCAGCCAAACCTCCGCTTTCGAATCCAAGTCCGGACAACAGAATGTTCGTTTCAACGATGTTTTCCAGGGCTTGAGTTACTACATTGCTATCACTGGCTACTTTCGCTTTGGCACCGTCCGTCAGCAACATCTCGTAACATAATTTAGCAAGAGCCAGTGCTGCGTTGGTTCCTACAGCCGAAGGCGTGTACCCCTCACGGGAGCCCATTGGCAGACTTGCATTCACACGGGAATAGGATTTCGCTGTTGCTCTTGCCTCGAAGTAAGTAGACAGTGCATCTCCCATACCGGATACGAGGAAACGAGTTGGTGCATTAGCAATAACGGTTGTATCTACGAGCACCACGCTTGGGCTTTGTTTGAAGTATGCATAATCGTCAAAAGAACCTTCTGGTGTGTACAATACCGCAGAGTGACTTGTCGGTGCATCTGTTGCTGCAATCGTTGGGCAGATGATCAGTGCATCACCTTCAGCAACACATTTCGCGGCGTCAATAGCTTTACCACCACCGAGGCCGATGGTGCATGTGCAGCCTTTTTCTTTGGCAATCTCTTGCAAACGAGCAACTTCCTCACGTGAACATTCGCCTCTAAAACCGCTTTCAACAAAAGTGATGTTAAATTTGGCTGCCGTTGCATCCAGCTTTGCCTTTACACGCTGTACATCATCCGGGTGTGCAATCAGCAATGCAGAATCTCCGAAGGATTTTACGAAATACCCGAGGTTCAACAATTCGTCTTCGCCTTGCACGTACTTGGTTGGGCTGATAAATGCTTTTCTCATAATATGATATGCCTCCTAAAAGTAGATTCGGTAGAATAGTGTGCGTATCAACGCTTGTCCTTGTTGACTGACATTCAGATGTGAAGGTACCTTGCACCTTGTTACATCAAATTTTAATTGTTGCAATTGACCTAAATATAACGCAGAACCAAGAGGTTTACAGTGGACTTTGATAACAAATTATTATAATTTGCAATCGTAATTTTTTGCTTTTTCGCATAATCGTGGTATGTTATTGTCATGAGATGGTTGAATTTTGACCTCCCATTTTCCATTACCCGCTGTGTTCACGTCTTAATATGTACAACTTTCAACTTTTTAACGACTCTCCGATCTATGAATTCAGTCTGCAACGGAGGATAATCACATGATTAAAGAATATCTGCACATCAATAAAATACTGGATCTGGACAAGTGGAAACGCCTTCAAGATTCCCTTGCCACCGTTACCAAACTTGCCATTCTTACCGTTGATTATAAAGGTATACCCGTGACCAGCCATAGCAGCTGTCAGGCATTCTGCCAGAACGTTCGCAAAGATCCCGAGCTTCTTCCCTACTGCCAAAAGTGTGATTCTCGCGGCGGTTTGGAGGCTGTTCGCCTTAATGAACCTTACGTTTATCTCTGTCATTTCAATATCATTGATATAGCAATTCCAATTACGATTGATGGAAAATATATTGGCGCAGTCATGGCTGGACAAGTCAAGCTCGCTGATCCCGAAAAGGGAAGCGAACTGGAGCAGATCGTAACGTCCAAAAATGTACCTCTGCATGATGCAAAAATGAAGGAGTTACAGGCAGATTATGATCAATTGCCCGTCATGACCTATGAGGAGATTGTAAAAATTTCGAATATGTTGTCGCTACTGTGCAACTATATTGTAGAAGAAGCTTTGAATAAAAATCTGCTAGTTGAGATGTTTGAGAAGGCTTCCGGCAATCAGGAGTCGGTGAACTTGTCTACGATTTTGCCCGGTTACTCTATTCGCAACATCGAGTCGATTAAAAAGGAAATGACCAATGCTATCGCAGATGCCTATCTCAAAAATAGCCCAAGTGATACGGAAACTGTGAATCCCGTACTCCAGCCTGCTTTTGAATATATTCATAGCCACAAGAGCGAACAAGTATCGCTAAAACAAGCAGCAGATCTGTGCCATCTGAGTCCAAGCTACTTCAGCAGGTTATTCGCCCGGGAGACAGGTGAAAACTTCACCACCTATCTCGCCAAGCTCAAAGTCAAGTGGGCCAAGCAGCTGCTAGAGGTGACGGACATGCCCGTTTCACAGATCAGCGATGAGCTGGGTTTTAATGAAGCCGGGTATTTTATTAAAATTTTCAAAAAGTTCGAAGAAATCACGCCTGCTCTCTATCGTAAATATATTCAGGAGAGCTGATTAACCTGTGATATGTTTTTCATATCAATCATGCGCTTAATAGATATTTCACCTGATCATCTGCACTTGCTACAATGGAGTCCAGATGAGTAAGGAGGCATGAGAAATGGAATATCGCAAATTGGGAAACAGCGGTTTAACCGTCAGTGAGATTTCGCTGGGCAACTGGATTACACATGGAGCACAAGTTGATGATCCAACAGCACAAGCTTGTGTCCAAGCTGCATTGGAGGCAGGTATTACGACATTTGATACGGCAGACGTATATTCGGATACCAAGGCGGAAACTGTGCTGGGACAGGCTCTCAAGGGAGTACCAAGAGAGAGTATTGAACTATGCACCAAAGTCTGTCATCCAACCGGCCCAGGTCACAATAACAGAGGACTTTCCCGCAAACATATTATGGAAGCCTGCAGTGCTTCATTACAACGATTGCAAACGGATTATATCGATGTCTATTACGCTCACCGCTATGATACACACACTCCACTGGAAGAGACATTCCTTGCGTTTGCTGATCTTGTTCGTCAAGGCAAGGTTCATTATATTGGGGTTAGTGAATGGACAGCTGCTCAGATTGAGCAAGGCTCCGCACTAGCTAAAAAGTTGCGTGTACCTTTCATCGCGAGTCAGCCGCAGTATTCGATGTTATGGCGTGTAATTGAGCAAGAAGTTGTGCCCGCAAGTGTACAGGCAGGTCTGGGACAGATTACATGGTCTCCACTCGCTCAAGGCATACTATCGGGTAAATACCTTCCGTATTCAGCAGTGCCACCCGGATCGCGGGCATCAGCCCAAGCAGGGAAACCATTCTTCAACAAGCTCGCCGGTCGTTGGTTGCACGATGATGTGCTGACTGCTGTACAACAGCTTCTTCCTCTAGCGGAGGAACTAGGTCTGACTCTTCCTCAACTCGCTGTTGCCTGGGTTCTTCATCATCCTTATGTCAGCTCAGTGATTATTGGGGCATCCGGGCCAGAACAAGTACTGGAAAATGTAAAAGCTTCCGGTGTGAAACTGGATCAGGATATCCTCACTCGAATTGATGAAATATTAGGAAAATGGATTGAGAGGAATCCTGTCCTGACAGGTTAATGTAGATTAGTCGCTCTTGTCCATGTCTATAAAACGGGTGATCACACCCTGATTAATGTCCGTCCGCCATGCCATGTATAAGGGTACGGAGGGCGGTTTTTCTATTAAAGGTAAAAATACCACACCTCTGCGCTGAAACACCTCCACCGAAGAAGGAACAATGGAAACTCCCATACCTGCAGCAACGAGGTTCACAATCGTATACATCTGGATTGCTTCCTGCGTAATTCGCGGTTCTACCCCATGCTCCCTGCAGTACTCCCGAACGAGACGATGAAACGGTGAGCCCAGATGGCTAGGGAACAAAATAAAATCCTCTTCCGCCAAGTCAGTAATCGACACTTGAATCTGCTCTGCCAAAGGGTGATCGTCTGGAACCACCACCATTAACGTTTCTTCCTGGAAGACCTGGAAGGATACATTTGGCGTATGCTCCTGATATCGTAAAAATCCAATATGGATTTGTCCATCTTGCAGTGCCTGCAGCTGTTCAGAAGATGTCATCTCACGCAGTGTAATTTCGATCTGTGGGTACGCTGCTCGAAATCGCCTTAACACATCGACCATCATACTACCTGAAGCCGAATCCACAAAAGCTACCGTTATTTGACCAACGATGCCTTGGTCAACCTTCTGTGTGAGATGGATAGATCGTTCAAGCTGAGCCAAAATCAATCTTGCCTGATCTAGAAATACGGCTCCCGCAGGTGTTAGCCTAACCATCTTTTTCGTACGTTCCAACAGCTTTACGCCAAGTTCTTCTTCCAAATTTTGAATCTGTTGACTCAGCGGCGGCTGAGTCATATTTAATCTTTCGGCCGCACGATGGAAATGCAGTTCCTCTGCAACGGCGATAAAGTAGCGTAACTTTCGAATATCCATTACACCTGATACACCTCCCACTCCCCTCTCCCCGTTACTTCATCTGCTCCTCCACCCAGATTGCGGACTCTGCCAGTAACATCATCAATGCATAAAAGTCTGGCTCTAGCTCACGCAAAGGAAGATCACTCGCGTCGTCATGAATGAGAATCATCACTTTGCCAGAGGTCTCATCCAGAACGGCTATGCTGCCCTCACCGAATCCACCGATTGGAAAAAGCTGAAGCCCGCCTTGCATGTCGTATTCTTGCTCGTACTCTCGATATGCATCCATAAACTCGGGATACGCCCAGTCCAGCTCTTTAGCAGAAAATAAGGCAGGATCACCGAAGTTACATGCTCCAAATTCAAGCAGCAGCGCGCGATATACCGCTGGAAGCTTCACTTGGTATTTTTGCTCGAAACTCTCGATATCCTGCACGGTTTCAGGTTTACTGCCACTCCCCATTGTTGTACCATATGCCTGCACCAACAAATCCCGAATTGGCTCCAGTTCCGTAGATTTCATCTGTTTTGCAACCCCCCGTCCAGCCAAGTCAGTGCATCTCGCAGCTTGTCCTGCGGCACCGTATCGTATCGATCCCCTGTCGACATTTCGAATGAGCAGCTGTTGCCTCCGGTTTTGTTCAGATACGATGTAATGGCGATATCAAACTTCTGCGCCATTTGCACGAGCAAGGGTTCAACCTCGGAAGCTGCGAGTGCAAAGTGAACGTGAAACATATTGGACACGGGAATTTCGGGAACCGTGCGAATCCCGTGGCATGCATTAAACAGTGAGGCCAGTTCCTTGGCCTGCTCGTAATAATGTCCCATTTTGCCAACACGTTCATTGTAATAATACCGGGAGCTGAGAATGTAAGGGTACAGCCCAATGAGATCACCGCCATGCCGCCGTTTCCATACCTTGGATTCCTGCATCATGTCCGTATCCCCAGCCAGAATCGCACCTGCAATGCCGCCAATGCCTTTGTAAAAAGAGATGTACACACTATCAAACAAACCGCAGATCTCCGCTGGTGTTTTCTTGTAATAAGGGGTGATCTCAAACAGGCGTGCTCCGTCCAGATGCAGCTTGATCCCGCGCTCACGGCAGTATGCCGAGATCGCCTCCAGTTCCTCATAAGCCGGCAATTGCCCACCTATCTCTCGCTGTGGCAGCTCAAGTAACAGACAGGCGTATTTCTCCTTGATCCCTCTAACATCGTCAAGAGTGATCAACCGATCCACTTCACCCAACAAAATACTTTCGATCTGATGCAGCTCTTTTAACCCGTCTTCCTCATGAATCTCCAGATGAGCCAACGGATGATACGCTACTCGCTTGATACCTGCCCGATCGCACCAGATGCGAAGAGCAATCTGCTGTGCCATCGTGCCGCTTGGAAAAAATACGGCTGATTCTTTACCTAACGCCTCTGCCATCTCCTGCTGAAATTCATCAATGATTGAGCCATTCCCGTAGTGGTCACTGAACGTCTCTGCATCAATCTGCTCCAGCACCTCCTGTAGCACTTTCACTTTGCGGCTGCCGTGACCGCCTATAATGTACGTTGCCTGATTGAATGCGTCGGCAAGTGATACTTTGTTATTTTGTTCTACATCATTATCTTTTTGAGTGCCTGTACGTTTATACAAAACCAATCACTCCTTTAATTATTCCAGTACGGTCATGATCTCCACCAACGCCCGAAGTGCGTTAGAACTATGTTCACCGTGAGCATATACAAATCCTACTTCCAGACGAGAATACGGATCAGGCAGTGATACAATGTCTACCTCACCTCTGGATGCAGCTTGAGCCACCGAGGAACGAGGCAGCAAGGACACGCCTAAACCGGCAGTAACTCCATCGATAATCGTGCCCAATGTTCCATATTCCATGACGTTTAATGAACGCACCCCTTGGGTTTTCAAAAATTCCTCCGCCTGAGTTCGATGCGTGCATCCAACCTCAAAAAACAACATCGGTCTGTTAAGCAACACAGACATGTCATGTTCGCCCGGCTTAACAATGAGAACCAGTTCATCGTCGTACATTTTCATATAATTCAACTTCGCATGTTCGACCGGGCCATAGACCAGAGCACCATGTAATTCATGCTCGATAACTTTCTGATTCAGCTCGTGAGTCCCCCCTGTAACAAGGGAATAATGTACCTTCGGATAACTGGCACAATACTCCGCCAGAAGTGGTGTCAGGAAACGGGAAGCTGCTGTCTCGATTGAGCCTATACGAAGATTGCCAGCTGGTGGACTTCCATCCTGTGCAGCCTGCTCTGCTTCAGATAATAATTCCAATATTCTATCTGCATATCCTAGCAGATTCTCCCCTGCCGGAGTGAGTAACATCCCCCGATTGGAGCGATGAAACAGAGGCACCTGCAACTGGGCTTCCAGTTGTTTGATCCGTGTAGTTACGTTGGACTGCACATAATTAAGTACAGTTGCAGCTTTGCTGATACTGCCTTCGCGGGCAACCGCCTGAAATATTTTCAAATCACCAGCATCCAAAATCTTCACCTGCTTATTCGTTATATGAAAGCTTTATGCCCTATTGAGATGTCGTACATCAAGCTAAATGCTCTTCAATTCTTCACCTATTCTTATCTATCATTATTCATGATACTGACCTTCATTTTTGTTTATTTTACGTGTTTCCATCTCACCTGTACAATGACTCGGTAATACGTAGTCTATCTATTTCACAAGAACACTACGATGACAACTTAACCTATATTATACAGGGAGGTAACATCCATGTACGTAACCAAAACCATGAACGCCATCATACATTCGGGTCATAGCGACCTTGAAGGTCTCCAATATTCAACCTGTACGTTGCCTGGTGCAGAACAAGGCCACGTTGTTATAGAGCTTAGCGCCGCCGGGCTTAATCATCGTGATCTCTTCATTATGTCAGATCGAACGCCTCAAGACACTCCTCTCATTCCCGGATCGGATGGCGCAGGCATTGTGGTAGAGGTTGGGGAAGGTGTGCATCATATTTCCGCAGGTGACGAGGTAATTATCCATCCTACGCTCGGCTGGGAACATACCGCAGATGTGCCAGTGGTTCCGGGCATTGTTGGCGGTCCTTCGGATGGAACACTCGCACAATATATCGCACTGCCTGCAAGCAATGTGCTGCCCAAGCCCACTCATCTCTCCTGGATCGAAGCTGGTGTGTTATCACTTTCCGCGCTGACAGCTTATCGGGCCTTGTTCACTCGTGGCGGGCTGAGAGCAGGCGAACATCTTCTGATTCCTGGAATCGGAGGTGGTGTCGCAACGTATGCCCTGCTTATGGCTGTAGCTGCAGGAGCGAAGGTCACCGTAACATCCAGAAGTGAGGTTAAACGAGCTGAGGCTTTACGTCTCGGGGCTTATCAAGCTTTGGACAGTCATGCCAATTGGAAGAGCACGATGAATAGTCATGAGCCTATAGATATCATTCTGGACAGCATTGGACAAGTGATGTTTCCCAAATACGAGGAGATCATCAGACCTGGAGGGCGAATTGTGATGTTTGGTGCAAGTTCAGGCGATGACCTGCATCTGCCGATTCGTTCGATCTTTTTTCCGCAAATCAGCTTGACTGGCACGTCCATGGGCAGCCGTGAAGAGTTTGTACAGATGTTGGAATGGGTGGAGAAACATCAGATTCATCCTGTGGTAGACAGCATTTATTCATTGCGAGATACGGTACAGGCATTTGAGCGTATGAAAAATGGCGAACAGTTCGGCAATATTGCTATTCAGGTAAAGTAAACAACGACCTTTTTACCATGAACTTTCCCCTTATCAATGATAGACTAATGCTTAGACATGGTCATCAGATAGGGGGATTTGTCTTGAATCGGTTTCTTAAACGTCACATGAAACTCGCTATCATTGTGTTGATTGTATTTTTGCTTGCTGCTCAGATCCCTGTGGTGAAGGAATTGCTGGCTAGAGGAGCTACAACTTTATACGTAGCTGTCAAATATCCAGATCAAACGATCACATTTGAACATTTTGAATATGAGCCGCACTTTGGAGACTATACCGTCTCTTATTCGACGTCAAAAGGAGATGGGACAGGGCTCACATTAACACCAAAAATGCTACCCATATTCGTAAAATATGATCCATGGGATCAGCCCATGTCAGACTAACGGGCCTGCATCACCTTATTTGTTCAAATCATTATTCAGGAGGTACAGTAATGTCCAATCATGAACATCTCGTCTTATTCGTTCGCAAAATTATGAACGCGGAAGGAACTGAGCAAGAGTTGGATGATATGTTGACAGAAGTGCAGAAGGCTCTTCCTTATGCGGAGGTCAGTAATCTGATTTTCTGGGATGAACGTGAGTTAACTGCGGAGCAGATCGTAGAAGAAGCACTTCAAGCCCGCCCAATACAGCTCCCGCCCCAATCTTGAACTTATTCAGGAGGTACATAATATACATGTCTAATGAAGAAAAAGATTATCAAATGGAGGCTCTTGATTTCTCCTCAGCCACTTCAGAGGAAAAACAGGAAGCGCTCCGCCAGATCATCGACTTACATGACGCAGAATTAACTCAGCAAATCCTTGCTCTTGGTATGAACGCACAGGAGCACGATTTGGTACGTATTGAAGCTTGGCGAGCTCTCGGTATGGCGGGAACTTCCCCACTTCTGAACGAAATTCTTGAAGCAGCAGCACAACTTGTACGCAATTCGGAAGAAGACGAGGATGTGCAAATTTATGCTTTACAGGCGCTAAGCCTGCTCCCCGTTACCGAAGCTGAAATCCAGCTGGCTCAGGATGTGATTGAATCGGACGCCTACATACTGGTGCAGAGTGCCGCTTTCGCTATTTTAAAAGCAAACAAAAAACTTCCCGGAGCTGTACTTTCGCTGGAATCCCTGCAAACACATCCCGAGTTCGGTACTTCGGCCAAACGGGAACTTCAATCCGGATCAGGACGTGAACATCAATGAGCTCAAACGATGAACAGTACTCACCAGAACAAGCTGGTGAACATTTAACCGAGAAAACTACCCAGGCGGTGCATCTTACTCAAGGTGAGATTCATGCCATTCAGAAGGCCCTGCTTTTTCTCAAATTTGAATGCGAAGAGACCGCCTCTTTGTTGTATGCGGGCAGTCCTTTATTAAATAGTACTCTTAGCAAGCTGAGAGAAGCAGACATTAACGGCGAGTTTTCCAAACAGTTCCACTCTCGCCCTAATCCTCATGCAGAAGCATTTATGCGTGAAAAGCTAGAGCGCTCTTACGCCGAAGAGCATGTTCCACATGAACGGACAGAAGCACAGCTGAATGAAATTTGGCAGAGTTGAATGTTCCCTTTTCCCGTAGACCCATACAAACAAGACTCTGATCCGAAATAATCAAAGTTCTACCTTAACGAAGGGCATCCCTTGTTATCAGTTTTCCTCGTTAAGCTTTCCTTGTTGAATTTTTCTGCAGATCATACATACGCTGGCTCCCACGTATTCTCGAATAACTTATGATGTATAGTTTAAATTCTTTCATTTCGGTCAACTATTGAAGCAAATTACAGGTATAATGTAGAAAAGTTGGTAGATCCATTGCATACAGGAGGAGAATTATGGAAACGGAAGGTTTACGCGGTGTCGAGCAGCTTGCTCTCAAGAAACATAAAATCTACAAACAGAGCCTGATTCGATATCTGGCGCGTTCCATGCTAGCGAGCATGTTCATTGGCTTCGGCGTAATTGTGGCATTTAAGACAGGTAATTTCTTCTACATGGAAGATTCCCCGTTTACATACCCTATGGCAGCCATTACGTTCGGTGCGGCAATTATTCTGATTGCCTATGGCGGCGGTGACCTGTTTACAGGTAATACCTTCTATTACACCTATGCGGCATTACGCAAAAAGCTGCGTTGGTTTGAAGTGGTTAAGCTCTGGATTGCGAGCTACAGTGGAAACTTGATGGGCGCGGCGGTATTTGCCCTGCTGATCTATCTGACGGGGCTGTTCGATTCGGCACAGGTAAACGGTTTTCTGCTGAGTGTGGTCGAGCACAAAATGGAAGCTCCAGCGATGCAACTCTTTTTCCGCGGCATTCTCTGTAACTGGCTCGTGTGCCTGGCGTTCTTCGTTCCAATGTTTATGAAGGAAAATGGTGCCAAAATGTTTGCCATGATGCTCTTTGTGTTCTGCTTTTTCATCTCGGGATACGAGCACAGCATTGCGAATATGTGTACGTTTGCCATCGCGCTTGTATTAAATCACCCAGGCACGATCTCCTTTGGCGGCGTGATTCACAACCTGGTACCAGTAACTTTAGGCAATCTGGTAGGTGGCGTATTGTTGATGGGCTTTATGTATCATGCAGTCAACAAACCATTCCTGGATGAAGAAACACATTAATTTTCCCAAAAAAGCCCCCCTTCCTGCCCAGTCTAACGACAGAGGTCTACGGTAAGGGGCAACCCAAAACCCCCGGCAACATCTCCCATACTCTGGAGATACCACCGGGGGTTTTAGTTTACCTGTTGTCATTCTAGAGATAATAACGCCTCTCCTAATTAAGTCCCTGCTCGCTTCATCTCCAGATGCAGCAACGGAAAAGGATTGCCCGAACTGTCCAGTTCAGATCGTCCGGTCTGCACAAAACCCAGCTTTTTATAAAACCGCGCTGCATCCTCATTCTGCTCATTCACATCTACTCTAAGTTCTGTGCCTTTGATTTTCATCGTTTGATGGATCAGAAATCGGCCGACGCCTTGTCCCTGAAAGTGCTCGTCCACAAACAACATCTCGATAAAGCTATGATCCAAACCAATGAAGCCAATCGGCTCCTGTTCGATATCCAGCACTTCCCATACCTCAACTTGCTTGGATTCCAAAGCTTCACTGACCATCTTTTTATAAAATAAAATGTGATGCTCCTCCAGAAATGTATGTGTCGCTCGAACAGCACGCTCCCAGATCGCGACCAACTTCGCGTGATCCTGATCCCGATAAGGTATCATTAACATATCTTATGCACTCTCCTTTGCCAGAAAACCTGATGTGGGTGCAAATTCCTGATCCGTTCTAATGTACGGAGCAGGTTACACCTGATAATCCTGTGTATATCTTAACATGTGCAGCTTCCACAGGCATCAACGTACCAATGTCAGTACATGGTTGGCTAATCCTCCGATCATACCGTCTGGCTCATATAACTCAACGTAATACTCAAGAGGCCGTCCCTAATGAGACGGCCTCTGACTCCTCTACATGTATCGTTAGTGCTGCAACTGTGCGAGAATCTGTGGGTCTTTGATTTTCTTATCCTCAGCTAGCAGTGCAATCTTGGACAGAATCTCGGCGGTTCTTGGATCTTCATCCAGGAACGGCAGGAAGATCCGTCCACGATGCTGGCTATGCACGGGCACAATATACAGCGCACCAGCGGCCTGCTTGAAGACATTGCCGCTTCCCAAATGAACGGCATATTCACCTAGTTCACCATCAATTCGTGCGTAATTCCCATCCAGCCGCACATTATCGATTTTGAGCAAACGCAGTGACTCCTTCACAATAACATGTCGCATCTCTATGGTTGTAAGACTTGCCTCTGGGTCAACTCCGCCCACGTGGGCAATGCTAACCACCAGATCAACATCACGCATGACTTCGGAGAAGAACACTTCCGGTACATCCTTCAATTCCACTGGTTTATAGGTACGACGATCATAGAATTGAACCGTCTCCAGCGTAGGTGCTTCGGTATCCGCCGGAGAGAACCAGTCAGCCATCGCATACAGATTGGCTATTAAGTTATGTTCATAACTCACCTTTTGCAGTCCCTCTTCATAACTTACCGTCCACTGACGGCCTTTCAGCAAGCTTACCGTTTTATTCGGTTGAATCTGGTAGCCTGCGTAACGGCGTGATACCGTACCCTGAGCAAGCTCATCCTCATTAGGTAGATACAGTTCGCGGAAAACCTGCTTGAACGGCTGACGCTCCTGACGATTGAACAGATCCCGCTGAAATTCGCTCCACTTGCCACTCTGATACAGATGCAGCGGGTGTGCAATCAGCAGCTGATCCTCTTCCTTCAAGGCGTAAATAACTTCTTCAGCTCCCGGAGCAATCAATCCACCGGATGCGGCATCGAATCTTCCCAGCTGTTCACCCGATTTGAAAATCAATGTGTTCAACAACGGACGGATAACCGGATTGTTCATCAGACTAGCAATCTCCTGACGTGTGAATGCCGTGCCTGCGATCATGGAGCGCTCCAATTCCTGTCTGGCCCGTCGATACTGATCCACTAGATCGGATTTCAACTCTTTCAACTCTGCAATATATCCGTCCTTTTTGAAACGAGCTGGTACTGATTTCAGCACTTTGCCTTTGCTGACAATAACCAGATCGGACTGCCCCTCCTCATCAATCACAAGATGAGCCGTCGTATCTTCATCCAGTGCATGTGGTTCGAAATAGGATTTCACCTCATCCAGCTTGCGCGCCTCCATGTCCCACATCAGACGGGTTACATCAGCATACCCTGCATTCCGTGCAAGATTACCCAGTGCAATCTGGGATGCTAGTCCTTCACTAGCACGTCGCTGCGCTCCAAACTGCTTGCTCTGAAGCTGGAACTTCTGGATAAAGTCATACCGTTCTCTTACATCCTGATCCCGTTCCTCTGCCAGTGGAATCAGACTGTAGGTCAATAAATGATCCTTGTTGCGCTTATCTGCAACCGAATCATACATTTCCTTCAGACTGAGTTTGCCAAGTGCCGCATCAGCAAACAATTGTGATCTTCGATGATTGGCTCCACCGGAGATGTACTTGGCACAATCATACAGCAGGTTGAATCGTTCTTCTCCAACCGCAGCATAAGCCTCCTCGAACCAAGCGATATCAAAGGCTCCATCATTAAAGTCCTGCGGTGTAATTGGGGAGTAGTGCGCAACAATGGTTTCTTTCTCCGCACTGAACTGTTCATTGATATGTGCATGGAAGTACCACGCAGCACTACGAAGCCCTTCCCAGCCCAAATTCTTCGCCACAAGTTCCATCCATTGCGGCGCATACATTGCGGCCTCCAGCAGCTTTTTCTCCTTGACCGGATACTTCTGGAGCAACTCTGCCAGCAGCTGTTCATCCTCCTGGGCCCGAGGATGACAATGCTTAATTAGATAGCTAAACGTTTCTTTACGGGTCGTGTTGCCTTCACCATAGCTATAGATATAACCTCTTACAAAAGTATCCTGATCCATGGCAGAGACCAGATGCACCCAATGTTCCATGCCCTCAATTCGTTCCAGCTTCATGGATAACGTACTAACTTCGGTGGACAACTCTCCCCGGGTCAGCTCAATCTCCAGAATACGATCCACGACCGTGTCCCGCATATGAATCAGCTTAGGATCATCTTTAATTCGCTCTGTACGGGCCGATGTCATATCACGGATAAACAGATAACGATACTGTCCAACCATCAGTTGACGGTAAATCTCCTGATCATTAATCAGGTCTAATTGATAGGCTCGCAAGAAATCATCCAGTGACAGGAGAGACAGCGGAAGATAAGGCTCCACAAGATGAGAGAATTGATATGCTGTCTGGAAATATCGCTTGAAGCTCTCATTGTCATACACCGCATTCTGGACAACATATTTCCACGGATCTGTAAGAATCTGAAGCATACCCGTTTCCTTCTCCATCTGCTCTGCTGGCATACTTAAAATAATTGAAGCCCATGCCTTCTCTGCAGCCTCGAAGATTTCAGCCGAATCACAATCCAGGAAAGCAGCCGAGATCAAAGCATGAACCTGATCCTTATAAGGAAGGGCCTGCATCATCTCATGCAGCTTCACTATGTCTTTCAACGGATAGGTTTGTTGGGCAAATGTTTTGCGCCAACCCTCCAGTAACGGAATCTTTCTTAATTCATCGTATTCGTACTGCTCTCGATAAAAAGAGTAATGTTCATCCAGTTTGCCGTTCAGCCTACCTAATTGCAGTTCAACAGACAGCTGCATCAGTTCAACACCGCTAAGTCCGCTCTGCTCGAAATATTGCTTCCATACTTCATGCAGTGGAAATTGATCCAGCTGTTTCATGTTTGACCGCTCTCCATAAGGAACTTTGGAACGAAGACTTGTCCCCACAAGCAGCGTATCTTTGAAACCTGCATAATACTCCACAACATATTCATGATCCCTGTGCTCATGAACCAGTTCATTCAATCCTTGCAGAAAAACATTGATCTTATCCAGAGTTAATTGGAATATATCCTTTGGCTTGTTCCCAGTAAGATCGCGTTCTTCATCCAACAGCGGTTGCCGTTGATTCGGATCAAATAAACCATATCCATTAACGGAAGTGTAACGGCTTCCTTCATCCAGCAGTTTGTCCAGCAGCTTCTGTTCCTTGGCTGTAGGCTTCTCCAGTTCTTCTGCGAATGGCTTGAGGTGTTCCAGCTGCTCTGCTCGTTCTGCATCCGTTTTGATCTCCGTTAACAGTTCAAGCGCGCCCAGACGCTGTAGCTCACTCTTGGACTTCAGCAAACGCTGAACTGAATCCTTCAACTTCTCAACCGGCTGTAGCAACAGGACTTGAATTACCTTTTGCCGGAGCGAACCCGTTTTGAGTTTCAGCAGCACTTCCAACTGTTGCAGCTCATCTGCGGTTAACGTCAACTTCTTCACTTTTTGCAGAGCACTTTCACGGTTACTCATGCTTTTGTCAGATAAACTTTCAAACACAAACTGACGTTGTACCTCGTGATCCGGCTCTTGCACAAACTGGGACAATAGCTCCCCGCGCAGCTCCGGGCTTAAGCGATCTTTGAAAGCGATCACTTCACTAATCCATTCGGCATCCATATCATAAGCGGCCAAATATAACATTTTTTTAATGACGTCATCACCGTCGATCCGATACTGCACGAAATCCAGTACACTTGAAGGCCCGCCTGAACCGCCCTTTGGAATGAAATCGAGCATCTGTTTAAATTGATCAAAGTCATGACGGCGTGCCTGTTTATCTTCAAGCACATCCCAGCGAGGCACATAGACACTTCGTTGGTGCTCCCCCTCTTCAAAACTCCAATTATGCGCATATGCCGCCGTATAATTTTGCACAACCCAGTGCATCAATTCCGGATGTTGCACACCCAGATGATTGCGCGCCATTGCAAGACGAAGCCCCAGATACTGACTGTTTGCCAGAACGTACTGGGCTACAATCTGCTGATACAACTCACCCTGATCCATAATCTCTACAATTTTATGCTGCAAATCATTTTCTTCAATTACCGCTGTTGCCCACAGGCTAATGTAGAGTTTATTGGCATTCTTCTCCTGTTGCCACGCCTCACGAACATCCTCATTCACGAGGGCCTCATAGGCCTGTTCAATTAATTGTGTCGCCACACGCTGGTTAGCCGCTTCAATCCCGATCCCTGTCCATACCCCCAAGGCTCTTACAACCGAACTGAACCGAATCAGATTGTTGTCCAGGATAATTTTTAATATGTAAATATACGCTTCAAGCGTGCCCTCGTCCATTCGTTCTACAATGCTCTGACGAAGACCTTCCTGCAGTCTTGCAGCAATCAGCAGCTCTCCAATCATATGATATGCATCCGCTTGTTCACTCATAAAAATCCCTTTAATCATCTCGTTAGTAAGTAACGCAACCTGATTATCCCCATAGATAATATCGTGCAGCGCCTGCCTGACTTCAACGTTCGAATGATCCAGTTCATAGGCGATACAGTCCGGCAGTACCGAGCGGAATTCATGCTGATGAAGCATATTAGGCTCACGAACGGTCAAATACTCCTTCAAACTAAACCCTCTGGCCTCCATTCGGAATAAACCGAGCAGTTTGCGCAGCACATGAACGACATGTTGCCTTGGATCGGATGTCCGGAAAGGTCTACGTTCATAGCTTGTACTATAAGGGTAAAGCGTCGCACCTTCAGCAATATAGCGGAATCTGGCAACAAACCCGTCAGAAGTCAGGTGCTGAAGCACCTCAATAATCGGCTGGAATAATGGTTGCTGCGTCTCCAACGCAAGGCTGATAAGCTGTCTTTCTATATTAAAATAGTCCCCTTCATCCCCACGCAAGTAGGTTGATTCTGCCAATGTTACCATGTATTTCGCTATTTCCAGCTTAGTGCCTGTAAGCGTACCTGCGCTCTCCTGCAATCCCTCAATATACGCTTGTACCTGATCTTCCTGATTCATCCTGTTCTCCTCCTCATCATCCTGCTTCTCCCTACCACAGACGTCCGGCTAACATTGTGAAGCGGATAAATATCACATGAGCTCCGTCCTCAATACTTATCGCATTATCCAGATCTGCCAGCTCTTCATCATTCAGGAATACTTTGTACAGCCCGTCCTCATAGGCAAGTATCGCAGCTTCCTTCGCCTCTCTCAGATCGGGGATGCCCTCGCCATGCACCGTGCCAAAACCCACTTTTCCCGCAGCCCCCTGCGCGTCGATATCTTCGGGCATAAGATAAACAAGCATCGCCGCCGCATCTTTCCTCTCTCGAAAAGCTTGCACCTGCTGTACAACCATATTCTCGATAAGCAGCCGAAGCGTGCGGGTTGTTTCCGGAAGTTCCGCTGCTTGTTTGGCGAGAGCCGGCTTACGTTTGCCCAGACTTTTCACCGTAATCCATACATTCAATGCATCGTGCCTCCTTTCGTTGCTTCATTCATAGCTCCATCCATAAAAAAACAATTTATTACAAATGTCTAAATCCTAATCAATCAAGAGTTAATACCCGAAAGTGTTAGATTGCAAAACAAACCAAATACGTACATATGTACCCCTGATGAACATCATAACTAAATTGTTCGTCTCTTTCATGGGCCAATGTTCATGTTTCCATCGAACCAGCGAACTAAAGCCCATTTGCACATATAACGCAAAAAGCCGCTCCACCCCACGAAACATCATGAGATGTGCAGCTATTCCATGTTTAAATGATACGTAAATATAATTTATTAGACCAGTCGTAAAGGCTGAATCTTTACCGCCGCTGTCTTGAATCCAGGCATTCGGCAGAAGGGGTCCAGATCAGGTCTTGTCGCCCGGTTCACATTCTGGATTCCACCCCAGTGCATAGGCACAAACAACGTATCCTCCCGAATGGATGTTTTGATTCGTGAACGAACAGTAAAGCTGCCATAGGCCGACTGAACCTCTACCCACTCACCTTCACGAATGCGATGACGGGCTGCCGTTGACGGGTGAATCTCAACGAAGTTTTCTAACTCCCGCGACGCCAGCGCCGGACTTCTGCGCGTCTGCACACCGGTTAGGTAATGAGGAAGAATCCGGCCATTGGTTAGAATCAGGGGAAAAGCGTCCGAGACATCATCCCAGCCCTGGCTTGATCCCAGAGTAAACGTAGCCTTTCCGTCCGCATGAGCGAATCGATCATGGAACAACATGCCTTGGCCCTGCTCATCCACGGAAGGACAAGGCCAGTATACCCCTAACTCCTTACGCAGACGTTCATACGTGATTCCGTAATAATCTGCTACCCCGCCTCGACTTGCGATCCGCAATTCGTCGAATATATCCTCAGCCTTCATATATTGGAACAACGAACCTTTTCCCAGTTTCTCAGCAATCCGGCACAATATGTCCCAATCATCTAATGTTTCTCCCGGTGCAGCCCTTCCTTTTTCTCGCAGAAGAACACGTCCCTCCAGATTGGTGAGTGTGCCTTCATTCTCCATATATGCTGTGACTGGCAGCACAAGATCCGCCATTCTGGCCGTTTCGGACAGAAACATATCGGCTACGACCAGAAAATCAAGCTTGCGCAGCCCCTCCTCCACCAAACGTACATTTGGATTCGAAACGACCGGATTAGAGCCCATCACGAGCAATGCGCGAATCTCCTGTTCGTGGATTCGTTCCATCATCTCA
This sequence comes from Paenibacillus amylolyticus, assembly GCF_051136285.1. GTDB lineage: Bacteria > Bacillota > Bacilli > Paenibacillales > Paenibacillaceae > Paenibacillus > Paenibacillus amylolyticus_F. The sequence goes on from NZ_CP194938.1 coordinate 2,709,574, forward strand.
TAAGCCGATACACCTTTGCCCGGCAGAAGAGCTGGATCTATCCCCCAGACCGATGCTACATATGCACGATCATCCTCATTTTCAATGGAACGATAACCTGGAAGCTGATCTGCTTTTTGCCCGTGCTCTCGTCCACCTTGCCCGTTTCCCTGCCCGGTAATGGCACCATATCCGCAGCCTGTTCTGCCGATTTTGCCAGTTGCCAGCACTATATTCAGAAAATGCCGGACAGCCATATGTCCATCCGTCTGCTGCTCCACCCCGCGTGCCGTCATAATCATGCCCGTTTGCGCTTCACCATAAGCCATCGCTGCCTGACGAATCAAGTCCAGTTCAACTCCGCATGCTTCCGCGGCTTGTTCAAGCTCCAGAGCTTCCATCTCTTGCACAAGCTGTTTGTATCCAGTTGTCCGTGCCTGAATAAAACAGGGATCTGCCAATCCGGCATCCATAATGATTTTCAGCATGGCATCAGCCAGAATCGAATCCATGCCTGGCTTTACCTGGAGGTGAAGATCAGCAATGGCTGCCGTTGCTGTCTTACGCGGATCAATCACAATAATAAAGGCTCCATTTTCCTTCGCTTCATTAAAATAAGGTAAAAGCGTTGGCTGGCACTCCGCTATATTCGTCCCTGCCAGAATGATACATCCGGCTTTGGGAATATCCGAGAGCGGAAACGTTAAACCGCGATCCATTCCGAAAACTTTGCTGCCCGCAGAAGCTGCTGCTGACATACAGAAGCGGCCGTTATAATCAATGTATTTGCTACCAAGTGCCACCCGCGTAAATTTCCCAAGGAGATACGCGGTTTCATTCGTCAACGAACCCCCGCCATATACGCCTACCGTATCAGGACCATAAGTCGCTTGGAGCTGTTGCAAACGATCAGCGATGATCTGTATTGCCTCATCCCATGAGCAAGGCTGCAGTTCTCCCTGGCGGCGAATGAGCGGATACATCAAACGTTCGGAACTGAACACTTGCTGGTGAGCATTCATGCCCTTCACACAAAGGCGGCCCTGCGAAGCTTTATTGGGCACGCCCTGAACCATATACTCCGCCACGCTCTGACCCGCAACAGGAGCAGCAAGCTCTTCTACGGACATCTTGCATTGCACGCTGCAATAAGGACATTGGGTCTCTTTTACATATAGCTTAGACGTAGCTTGTTCCGTATCTACCGCCTCCATCATCAGCCACTCCTTCCTCTCCGGGTTATTCCTTAAGTTCACACCCTCGCCTGGGCAATGGGCACTTCAGAAAGTATCCCTGTTCCACCTTCAGCTTCCGTTCCGCACTCCTGTGTGCGATTAATTATAAGTTCCTGCTGTAATTGTGTATCCAAAAGCGTTTCCCGAATCAACATCATTCCCATTCGTTCTGTCCACTCCCATAACGGTTCATCGAACCAGGCCGATTGCCGATACCACTGAAGACAGGCCGATGCGAGATTTACCGCTTGCTGCTCCGATTCAGCTGTCCCGAGAAGAGAAGCCTGCTTCACTGGATGTCCGGCATGACCTCCTACGTAAATCTCCCATCCGGCTGGAGAAGCCTGCAGACCTATATCGGCGACCAGTACACTCACCGGGGATCGAGGACTTAAGGCAATGCCTAGGTTGACCTGAGACGGCATCACTGCATTTTTCCAATTGGTGCGAAGCCGAGACTCCACTTCACTTGTAGTCATGCTGGCCGCCAATGATAAAATGTGATAATCCGAATAAATATGAATGCCCTGATCCTGTTTCAGTTGTATAAGTTCTTTTGTTTCCATTTGCTTATATTCTGTTTCCAGTTCTATTTTCACTTCATTTTCAATGGAGCGCAGAGTATATCCTGAGATATGAGCATAATAGCGAATTGCAGGAAGACATACTGAGCACCCTTGTTCCGAATGCCAGTTCAGTTGTTTCAGCAGTGAAATGATCCATGTTCCTTCAAAAGAGATAACCGTAGCTTCAAAGTTTGACCTGCCGAATTCCTTTTGATATGTCAGCATAACGTTCACCTGGTGCTTCAACTCTTCATGGCTCATATCCGTGCAGTGGCACACTGGCAACTTGGTAGACGTTTCCTCCGTACTGTCTGATTCTGTACTTGTTCCTGTAGCTCCATCAAGCTCCATACGTTTCGCATGTTTTAGCAGTGCAGCCACCATGGGTTTACAGCCACCGCATGAACCTGAAGCTTTCGTGCGCTGCTTCACTTGTTCTTCAGTTTCCAAACCTTGCTCACGAATAACTTTCAAGATTGCTGCTTTGCTTACATTGTTGCAGGCACAGACTGTCTCCTGGCTCGGAAGCGCAGCAGCAGCCGTCTCTGCTGGATCTGGTGAGCCTTCCTTGGGAGCAAGCTCAGCCACATCCGCTCCACGCTGCACCAAGCCCAGCAGGGCTGTGCCCTCGACCGTGTTGCCAAACAAAATAGCACCTCTAACCTTGCCAGCTTGCATCAGCACTTTTTTGTACGTCCCCTGAATGCCATCCAAGTGCTGAATCGCCGTTTGCATTCCATCACCACTGATCTCTCCAGCCGAGAAGACATCCACCCCCGACACTTTCAGCTGTGAATACGGAACAGAACCTGTATACCCCGGTACCTCCTGTCCGCATAATGTACGCGCCAGTACCTTCCCTTGCTCATACAGCGGGGCTACCAGACCATAACTGATTCCCCGATGCTCTGCACATTCTCCAACAGCATATACATCCGGCACACTCGTACGCATATAATCGTCGACCACGACAGCACGTTGTGTGGCAATGCCACTTCTCCTGGCCAGATTCACATTCGGCCGAATCCCCACAGCGATAATGATCACCTGTGCCTCAAGCTTCGATCCATCTGTGAACAGCAGCCCCTGCGCCTGTGAACGTCCGGTAATCTTCTGTGTATTTTTATTCAAAAGAAAGGACATCCCCTGATCTGCAAGCTCACGTTGAAGCATCCATGCGGCCTCATAATCGAGTTGTCGATTCATAATATAAGGCGCATTATGAACCACCACCGCTTCCATACCCAGATGCAGCAGTCCACGTGCTGCCTCCAGCCCAAGTAATCCACCGCCGATGACGGCCGCCTTGCGGTACTCTTTGGAGTAATCTGCCATACGGGTGCAGTCATCGATTGTTCGGAAGGACATGACACGTTCCTTATCAATTCCCGGAATTGGCGGAATGAACGGAGAAGAACCTGTCGCGAGAATCAATATGTCGTATGTTTCCTTTTTGCCAGATTCCGTCTCGATACACTTGGTATGAGGATCGATCCGATGCACAGTCTCTCCTGTGCACAGCCGGATATCACGCTCTGCGTACCAGGTCCAGTCATTAATGATGATGTCCTGTATGGAATGCTCACCCTGGAGTACTTTGGATAACATAATGCGATTGTAATTCGGCCTGGGTTCAGTCCCGTAGATAACAATCTCATACGCGTCCGGCTCCAGGTTAATAATTTCTTCTACACATTTCACACCAGCCATGCCATTGCCGATAACGACCAGTTTCTTTCTGCTCATGTGCTGCCCCCCTTCCTTGATTCAAACAGAACAACCCTTCTCCGATTTAAACAGAACAACCCCTTTTCCATTAGGGGAAAAGGGGCACCATTGCCTCCGAACTCTACACGCCATTGTGCAGATTCTTATTAAATTCAGATTAATTGAATTTATAATATATGTCAACTAAATTGACATGAAATAATTGAAATCGAGCTTATAAATAATTTTTTCGAAATTTAATGTTATTTTTGTTGACATTAACTTTTTCCCTTTTTATAATTTGAATCAAAATCACAGCGATGTGATCATCTCAGAAGCGGGAACACAAAGACGTGTACCGCCTGTCGGCAACGGGGCCGCAAATCGTTCTAATTCAGGACGGCTTGCGGCCTTTTTCTGCCCGAACGAAAACATAGAGACCTAACAAAGAACCTACTTGGATGAGGAGCGATGAGGAATGGTAGAGAGCAAAAGTTTTTGGAAAAGTGGGCATAAGCCCACGCTGTTCGGGGCATTTATGTATTTTGACATCAGTTTTATGATCTGGGGTATGCTCGGTCCGCTTGCTGTTATTATAGCTATGGATTATCCGATGACCCCATTGGAAAAAGCAAATTTGGTTGCCCTGCCTATTCTCGGGGGTTCCATCCTGCGGCTGGTGCTTGGCTTCATGTCCGATTATATGGGTCCCAAATTAACCGCTCAGATCGGTATGTTACTCACCCTCGTTCCATTGTTGCTAGGCTGGCTATGGGTGGATTCACTCAGCCAACTGTATGTCGTAGCACTTTTACTCGGCGTAGCAGGCGCTTCATTTGCAGCTGCACTGCCGCTTGCAGGCCAATGGTATCCTAAAGAACATCAAGGGCTTGCCATGGGTATAGCCGGAGCAGGTAATAGCGGAACAGTGCTCGCTACATTGTTCGCCAACCGTCTTGCCACTCATTTTGGCAGTTGGGAAGTTGTTTTTGGACTCGCGATCATCCCGATTGTTATCGTCTTTATCCTCTTTTCCATCTTCGCCAAAAATAGCCCGAATCGCCCTGAGCCAAAAAAACTGTCCCAGTACGGAACTTTGCTTAAACAAAAGGATGCCTGGGTATTCTGTGCCTTCTATTGTGTCACCTTCGGTGGTTTCGTTGGGCTTTGTAATTATCTGACTATTTTCTTTAATACCCAATATGGCCTTTCTGCGGTTCATGCCGCTGACATTACAACGTTTTGTGTGATTGCCGGCAGCTTCTTCCGTCCTGTAGGTGGTTTTCTGGCTGATAAAATCGGTGGAACCCGGATGCTGACCTTCTTGTACTCTGGAGCTTGTATAATGCTCCTCGGCGTGTCCTTCCTGCCTCCGCTTCCCGTCGTCATTGTTATGCTGTTCCTCGGCATGATGTGCCTTGGAGCCGGGAATGGATCTGTATTCCAACTCGTTCCACAACGCTTCGGCAACGAGATTGGTCTAATGACAGGCATCGTCGGTGCAGCCGGCGGTTTAGGCGGTTACGCACTGCCACTCATTCTGGGTCAGCTGTACAACACTTATCATTCGTACACGCCGGGCTTTGTCATCCTTAGTTTCATTGCTGCCGTATCTATATGCCTTGTGCTCTTCATGCAATCCCGCTGGCGTGTAAGCTGGTTAAGCAGAAGTGGCAAGGGGATTGCTGATCCAACGACACTGACGTCCTGATCTCAGCCTGTTCAGTTCATCCATATGCGGAATTGATATCTGCATGCTTTACAAACGAACAGCGCCGCCATTATGGCTGCGCTGTTTGTTCTATTCAGGCCGAATACTTCTGAAGAATTATAACGGCATTATGTCCGCCGAAGCCAAAGGAATTGGACATTCCAATCTGTATGTCTGCTTCTCTCGCTGTATTCGGGACGTAATCCAGATCACATTCAGGATCTCTCTGTTCCTGATTGATCGTTGGTGGGACAATCCCCTGCCGCAGTGTTTGAATGAGGGATATCGCTTCTGCTCCACCTGCAGCACCAAGCATATGCCCTGTCATCGATTTGTTCGCTGTAATAGGAATGCGATAGGCTGTCTCACCAAAAAGCTGTTTGATCGCTCTGGTTTCAGAGAGATCACCCGCCTCAGTACTGGTCGCATGAGCATTGATCACATCGATATCTGCTGGCTCTAACTGCGCATCTCGCAACGCTGCCTTCATTGCAAGATAAGCTCCCCTCCCCTCAGGGTGAGTGGCTACCATGTGGTATGCGTCGGAAGTAGCTCCATATCCGACAACCTCCGCGAGAATATTGGCGCCCCTTGCCAGCGCATGAGATAGGGCTTCCACAACCAGGATGCCCGCCCCCTCGGCCATGACAAATCCGTCTCTGCCTGCATCAAACGGTCGGCTTGCCGTGGTAAAATCTTCGTTTCTGGTCGATAATGCTGTCGCATTACTGAAACTGGCAAGTGATATCTCTGTCACCGCTGCTTCAGTGCCCCCAGCGAAAATAACGTCTGCTCCTCCGTGACGAATCAGCCGATATGCTTCACCAATGGCTGTGTTTCCAATGGAACAAGCGGTTACTGGAGAGAGCGTTGGACCCCAGCAACCAAACCTCATACTGATTGAGGCAGCTGCCATATTCGATATCAACATGGGTACAAGCGTTGGGCTCACTCGCGATGCTCCCCGTTCCGCTAAAATGCTGCCCTGATCCATCAAGGTCTGAATGCCACCTATGCCTGAGCCAACATACACACCTATCCGCTCTCGATCCAGCGAATCCATCACAAGCCCTGAATCCGCTAAGGCCTGATCGGCTGCCGCAACAGCAAATTGCACAAATCGATCCATACGCCGTGCTTCCTTACGTCCAAATCGTTCTTCACCATCAAAATCTCGAATCATACCAGCAATTCTTGTTTTATACAATGCACTATCCAGATCTTCAATCGGAGAAATCCCCGATTTACCTTCCTTCAACGCGTTCCAAAATGTATCCACATCATTGCCCAGTGGAGAGATCACACCCATTCCTGTAATCACAACACGTTCTATACTCATTCTGGATTGTCCTCCTTTAACGTTCTGCTTCCTGATGTTTATGAATTCATAGTGCCATTTTTTCATATCCTATTACAAGTTGTTATTTATCATAGTATAATGACTACCATGATAAACAGATTGAAGGTGACCCATTGAGCGAAGCTATTCGATTACAGGCTCTATCTGCTTTTTTAAAATCGCAGCGTTCCAGGCTTTCTCCAGAATCAGTGGGTTTGCCTACTGGCGGTCGGCGAAGAACACCCGGTTTAAGAAGAGAAGAAGTGGCTCAATTGGCCGATGTGAGCACAACCTGGTATACCTGGCTGGAACAAGGCCGGAGCATTCAGGTTTCACATTCCGTACTGGATAGTATTGCTTCCGCACTCCGACTCACTGTGGATGAACGCAAATACTTGTTTTCTCTGGCTATGGAGCATTATTCAACTCTTCCCGTACCGGAACCGGAAACGTTTCGGCTCCCCCCGTCATTACAGAAGATTATGCAAGAATTGCGATATTGTCCTACCCTTATTTCAGATCGTCGTTGCTTCATTGTCGGTTGGAACGAGGCTGCTACACAAATCTTTATGAACTTCGAACAGATTCCCTTCGAGCATCGTAATATAATTAGTCTGTTGTTTGATCGAAAAGAGTTGCGCAGACTTGCAGTGAATTGGGAGGATTTGGTCAGCGGATTTTTATCCATTTTCCGTGGCTATTTTGGTCGTTATGTTGACGATGAATGGTATAATTTATTTTTGGATGACATGATGAACCGCCACCCCGATTTTCAGCCCTTGTGGAAGCAAAGCAGTGTCAACAGTGCTCCTGATGTATGGATCGAATTCAGACATTCCAAAGCAGGGAAAATGTTGTTTGACTTGACCTCATTACAGGTTCAAGGTGATTCCGATTTGCGATGCAGCATTTATACACCCGCACCAGAAACCGCGACGGAGCGCAAATTAATGCAACTGCTTGAACGAAGTAATGTATTCTAGACTACTTATGGCTTGGAGCAAACAGCACCCATCAACCAACATATCTATATAACGTGGATTCAGAAAGGAACATCATGACTAAAGTGCTTATTATAGAGGACGACAACATGCTCGGTGACACTTTATCCCTGTATTTACAAGGTGAAGGATACGAAGTCTTTCGTGTGGATACCATCGGGGGTGCACTTTTGCAGCTTGAAACCAAGCCAAATATCATTTTAATAGACCTGATGTTACCTGATTCGGGAGAAAAAAATCCTTGCGCGCTCATGCGTGAACATACCTCACTACCCATGATTGTCATTTCTTCGTTAACTGAAGTATCCGAGCGTATTCGTTCATTAACCGCCGGTGCAGATGACTTTGTCTGCAAACCTTTCAGCATGCAGGAATTGAAAGCACGCATGGAGGCTGTTTTGCGCAGATATGCTTTATTGGAGGCCTTTTCCGTGACCGAAACGGACACAGGGTTAACCCTTGATCTGGCACGCCGAACCATCCTGCTGAATAATCGCAGAGTCGAAACAACGTTTTCCGAATTTGAAATCATGAAGCTGTTCGTACTGAATCCTGGCAAAGTGTTCAGTCGTTACGCCCTGATCGAAGCCATCCGCGGAATAGATGCCTATATTAATGATCGCACAATCGATGTGCATATCACGAAACTCCGCAAGAAGATTGAAGATAATCCAAAAACCCCCCAATATATTCAAACCATCTGGGGAGTCGGATATAAATTTACACCTTGAGCTTCACAGGACTATTTTGCTAGTTACATTCACCATGGAAATGATTCCGTAATGTAATCAATTTCGTGCTGCACCTTCTGCAGGATGGAGGTCAGTTCTACTTCGGAGAATGGAACGGACAAAAGAGATTCCAGATGCAGAACAGCCTGCAGCAGATTAACGGCATGCAGATGGGCTGCAACGCCTCGGAGAGAATGAGTGCTCCGTATAACATCATTCATCTGCTGCTGCTCAAGACAGATCTGTATTTTTCGCTCAAACCCGCTGTATTCCAGAGAAAACTTATTCAGAGCATATTGCAGAATGTGCGGTTTATTATCCATCTGTTTCAGCGCCTTGTCTGTATCAATCCCTCTGATTTCATGTATGCCTCTCAGATCAATCCAAGCTGTCAATACGTGTTTGAGTTGTTGTTCATCGATCGGTTTCGTCAGAACAGCATTCATACCTGCCTCCAGATAGTCTATATGATCTCTCTTCGCACTGTTTGCCGTAAGCGCAATAACGGGCAAATGATTGTAATGTCTCATCTGGCGAATGCGTTTAACCGCCTCCAGTCCGTCCATTTCAGGCATGTACAAGTCCATCAATATCAGTTTCCACGGTTGTACATGAAGCTGTTCCAGTACCTCTTTTCCATCCTTCACTACGGTTACTTCAAATCCCAGCTGCTGAAGCAGCGCCCGAATCGCAATCTGATTAATCTCGTGATCCTCTGCCACTAAAATAGATCCCTGATTCATTCGGTCTGAGGTTTCGACCTTGTATTGCACATTGTTCAAATTCTGCACTCCTTCATCCTGCAGTGCCAGTAAGGCTTCAAACAACCCCACACGCGTTATAGGCTTAAATAAGATCGCGTTCGGGTTACTGTAGTGCCGCTTGCTTGCATGAGCATTCTCGCTAACTGCACGAGTATACCCTAACACCTGAATCCGGGTATCCTGCATCCTGTTGATCATACGATTCCAGTCCGGATCATCGTGTACATGTTCTGTATCCATATCCAGCATAATCAGGAGAGAAGAGACTTCATCCCCATCATTATCATATTTATAGTTGTGCAGCACTTCCTGAAAAGAACTATGAATCACTGGACTAAGACCGAATGAGCGTAACATCTGCTCCAGATTCTCTGCAACTCTCCTGTCTCTTTCTACAATCATCACATTATTCACAGCATATAACAAAGGATAGGTTGGAAGGAATGAACGTTCCTCTGTTTCTGTCAAATCATATACCAGTTCAAATGTAAACATACTGTATTCACCAAGTACACTTTCCACTTGCATGTTGCCGCCTAAAGAGGTAATTAGAAGATAACAAATGACTAACCCCAAGCCAGATCCTCCATACTTCCGATAGGTCGATGGTTCGGCCTGACTGAACGGCACAAATAAACGCTCCATCTGTTCAGGAGAGATGCCAATCCCGGTGTCCTCCACCTCAAAACGGACTTCAACACGTTGATCCTCAAGTGTAAGTACTTCTGCGTGAAATATGACATAGCCTTCATCCGTAAATTTAATGGCGTTGTTAAGCAGATTAATCAGAATCTGCTCCAATCGGAACGGATCACCGACTACCGTTAAAGGCAGCTCCGAATCGGTATGGAAAATGATCTTAATGTCCTTGTTTCCGATGGTAGTACTGATCTGATCGGCCACTCGCTTAAATACATCCTCTAGAGAAAAGGGAACATTCTCGACATTAAACATGCCTGCTTCTATTTTTGAAAAATCTAAAATATCATTGACCAGCGTTAATAAGGATTGTGAGGATATGGTGATTTTGCTTATATAATCCTGCTGCTGAGGAGTAAGTTGTGTTCGTTGCAACAAAGAGCTGAAGCTGGTAATGCTGTTCAGTGGCGTCCGCAATTCATGGCTCATCAAGGCTAGAAACTCACTCTTCGCCTGACTGGCTTTATCCGCCTTCACACGTCTGTACTGGTCAGTGATATCTTGAAAGACAGCTTTAATTTGCTCATTGGATCCGGAGGATTTGAGTGGATAAAGATAAACGCGAACATGTAATCCATCACTTTCTCCGATCCGGAAGATCAGCTCCGTATCATGAGTGGTTCTGGTCGACATCACCTCTTGTAAAACCGTAAACCAACACTCTGATTTTTCCATCACAAGCAAGTCTACAAGTGCACGACCAATAACCTGCTGCCTGTCTGCCTGAAGAACATCCAGAAACTTCTGGTTAATCGAAACGATGTTGCCCTTGCTGTCCAACCCTGCCACCCAATTGGCCGACACCCGCTCCAGCACCCGGTAGCGCTCCTCACTTTCCTGAACCCTTCGCCTGACAGCCCGGTGCTCCGTAATATCAAGTCCATACCCGATGACATACTTTACCACTCCGTCATCCAAGATAGGCTCCAACTTGACGAGCGCATAATTCCCCTTGTACTCTATCTCGAAAAAAAAGTATTCACCTCTCCAGGCTCTGTTGAATTGTATTTTCAAAAATTGAATTTTATCTGGAGGCAAAGCACTAATATGTCCGAACTGGAAGCTCTGCTCCAGACTTCGCATGTCCATACCCAGATGAGACAACATTTCTCCTTCAAGCAAAAGAAATTCAAATTTACCGTTCACCTTGTGGAGTTTAAACGTAAACCCGGGCTGTCTGCGCAGCATCTCCAGCATTTCCTGCTCTTTTTGAACCACCAGATGTCTGTACTGATGATTCTGATTCAGGAAATAGATGAACAATATCACCAGCAACATACACAGAATTTGAGAAAGCAAAGTGATCCCATGGCTGAAGAGTGTTGATGGATATGTCATAAACATCGTGAACTGATAAGCAAAAAGCAGCAGCAGTGAACCGGATAACCAGCGGTTTACAAATCTGCGAATATACCTGAAATTCAGTGATGTAGCCAGAACAAAAATAAGTTCATACAAAGCATAATCCAGGTTTTCGATGGACGGCCAAAATCCAGCATTGATTCTGAAGAACCACAAACCTGCAAAGGTGATGAACGCCGTTCCTCCTCCACCATAATAAGCAGCAAGAAGATAAGCGATGGATCTAAAATTAAACATCGTGCCGTCATCCAATATAATCGAGAAGTAGTATAACGCTGTACCTAACATGCTCATAGCTATTCCAATAATCAAGCGAGAGGTAAACGATGGCTTCTGTCGATTACTCGATTGATTCAGGTAATGATGAACCAGGAAGACCATAATTAATATCAAAGTAAAATTTAAAACGAGATCGCGTAGCAAAGTTCACCATCCAAGTTGCGACTTTAACATTGTTTAACATACGAAAGAACAGGCCAGATCGGCGGATTGTATTTCTGCAATAATCAAATCATATTACGCCAAACTCCCTTATTCAATTGTAGATATTGACGCGTTACCTCTTAAACTGCATGGCTTTCTTATAACATTTACCCAGCGCTATCTATTCCAGAAACTCACAAAAATAAAAAGAATAAAAGTAAAAAGGAGCCTGTCGGCTCCCTAGTATTTAAACTGTTGAATAAGACGTTGCAGGTTTTCTGCCATACTCGACAAACTTCTAGCGGAAGCCGAAATCTCCTCCATCGAAGCGAGTTGTTCTTCTGACGAGGCTGCAACCTCTTGAGAAGTGGACGCATTAGCTGAAGCAATGCCTGCGAGTTCACTTGATACAGCTCCAACCTCTTGCACACCTGCTGTAATCTGCTGTGAAGTCGCGGCGATTTCTTCAATCTGAGGTGTAGTCTCCCGCATACTTTCCAGAATACGTTCGAACTTCTGAATAGCTTCAGTGGAAACCTCCATGCCTTGTTCGACTTCCGATGCCACTTTTTTCATCATATCAACCGACTCCAATGTATCTTTCTGTACGGCAAATGTCAGATCAGTGATATCTTGAGCAGACTGCTGGGATTGCTCTGCGAGCTTGCGAACTTCTCCAGCTACAACGGCAAATCCATTCCCGTATGTACCTGCACGCGCCGCTTCAATGGACGCGTTAAGAGCCAATAAATTCGTTTGTTTTGCCATATTTCCCATCAATTCTGTAATCGCTGATATTTTCCCGGATCGTTCATCCAACGTCTGAATGATACGGCTCATCTGTATCACCGTCTCTTGAATCGACTTCATCTGATCTACTGTCTGCTTAACTGTGTTGCCGCCTTCCTCTGCCTGCAGTGTTGTCTGTTTGGCTAAATCAGCCACATGAATTGATCTCTCCGCAATGTTGGTCACACCCGTTGTAATTTCGCGCATAGCCTCATGATTATGATCAATCCCATGCATTTGTTTCTCGGCTCCCAGCGTAATTTCCTGAATTGCTCTGGCAACCTGTTCACTCGCAGCGCTGGTGACTTCTGCACTCTCTGTCATCTCTTCTGACGATGAAACAACCTGCCCCGCACTATGCTCCACATTCTGGATCAACATGCGCAGATTAGTCTGCATTTTGCCAAAAGCGTCACTAAGTTCACCAAGCTCATCAGAACTTTTGCTCACAATGGTCTGTGTCAGGTCTCCTTCGCTTACTTGGATCGCTTGATTTTTCAATTCTCTAATGGGTCTAATGATGGAACGCATGACTAGCCAGATGATGACAGCTCCAACACCCAGGCAAGATAACAACACAATGATCATACGATGCAGAATTGGTGCTGTCGCCTCATTCACCTCGGAGTAGAACATCGTACCTGCAATTTTCCAATCGGTTGATTTATTCGTCACATAATACATAATTTTCGGAGATTCGTTATAGACATAGTCAAACGTAGCTGATTCATGTTCAAACACCTGTGTCCAAATTGCCTCTTTTGCCTCTGCCCCTGGTGGGCTGTTCGGGTGATAAATATACTTTTTGCTACTATCAAGCAAGACCAGGTATCCCTGTTCACCCACCTTGATCTTACTTACAATACTGCTGATATCATTCAAGTCCAGGTCAAGACTGACTACACCCGAACGGTCTTCCAATGCCTTTGCAATCGAAACCGTGACAGTTTTGGTTTCTTCTGAGATATACGGGTCGGTTACAATGACTCGATCTGGTTGCTTCATCGCGTCTGTATACCAGGGTCTGGTTCGAGGATCATAATCTTGCGGGAGAGCTGTATCCGAAGAAGTTAAATATTTACCGTTTTCATCACCTACACTGACCAAAATTACATCCGGGTTCTGCCCGATGAATCCTTTTATTTCTTCCAGCATTTCGGCTTCTGAATTTTTCATTGTGACTGCGTTAAACGCATTCGCATAATATTCGACCTGTTTTCGTTTCACATTGACCACTAAATCAATCGTACTGTTAGCTAAATCCACATTTTCCTCTGCACTATGTAGAATTTGCTTCTTTACTTCATCTTCGGCATTGTTATAAGACAATACACCTATTGTGATGGAAGGGGCCGCCAAAAAGATAATAAAAGACACAACCAGTTTAATCTTAAAATCGGTTAATATCTTTCCTAACCACCCTGATTTCTTGTTGTTCAACGACAATTTACTCTACCTCTTCCATATTAAATTGAATTTTAAATAAACATACAAAAAAAATATTAATTAAATTAAATAGATTTAACTCCAGGTATATTAAGTTTCTAAATAGTTGTTAACAGAAGTCAAAAAAAAGACCCGAGCACTTTGGCTCGGATCTCCAGGGAGCTATAATTTAGAATGCAGGGATAGCAATATCTGCATAGTTTTTTTCGAAAAAGGCTTTCACTTCAGGGCCAGCCATACGTTTAGCCAGCTTCTGAATGGCTTCGGAGTCTTTGTTGTCCTCACGGGCTACCATGGTAATTGCAAAATGAGAATCGTCCTTCTCCGTCAGCAAAGCATCCTTCTTTGGTGTCAGACCGAGCGGACTGGCATAGGCCGGAGTCATCGCAACCAAATCTGCATCATCCATCATGCGAGCGAGCATCAACAGATCAACTTCCTTGAACTTAAAGTTCTTTTTATTCTCAGTGATATCCGCTTGCGTGGCGTTAAAGCCTACACCTTCTTTGAGTTTGATTAGACCGTTTTGCTCCATCATCACGAGGGAGCGCCCGATGTTGGAAGGATCATTGGCAATCGCAATCGTTGCACCTTCCGGCAATTCATCGATGGATTTGTAGGTTTTGGAGTATCCGCCATAGATCGCGTTGTAGATAGGCTGCACAGGAACCAGATTGGCATTGTTCGCCTCGTTATACTGTTTCATATACGGTACATGTTGAAAGAAGTTGGCGTCCACTTCTTTGTTCGCCAGTGCAGTATTAGGCTGTACGTTATCCGATAACACCACAATCTCCAGATTTACACCATCCTCTTTAAGAAGCGGTTTGACGATATCCAGCACATCCGTCATTGGCGGAATTAATGTGGCTACTTTCAGTGTGACTTCCTGTCCGGCTTTTGATTCTTGCTTCGTACCTTCACTAGACGGTGTTGCTTCTTTCTTCCCGCAGGCGGATACAACCAGCATAACCGCGAGCAGCATGAGCATCAATTTTGCTTTCATTGAATGTTTACCCCTTCTCTGTACAATCTGTAGTCATTTTTTTGGCGATTCATTACTCTCCTATACCCTGCTAATGTCTTCACGATCTGCGATCCAACCAGCGAGACAGTTGACTACCCGTAAATTGAATCAGTTGCACCAGCACAATCATGATGATAATGGTAAATATCATAATTTCCGTTTCGAAGCGTTGATAACCGTAGCGAATGGCAAAATCACCAACACCACCACCGCCGACGATCCCCATTACCGTGGAATAGGAAACAAAACTGATCGTTGCTGTAGTAAGTCCGAGCACAAGACTGGATCGTGCCTCCACATACAGGAATTTAACGACAAGTTGCACCGTTGAAGCCCCCATAGAAGAGGCCGCCTCAATTACACCTTTGGGCACATCAAGCAGAGCCTGCTCAACCAGCCGGGCATAATAAGCGATAGCAATGACCGACAGAGGCACCGTTGCAGCGAGTGTACCGATCGATGTACCTACTACCAACCGAGTAAATGGGATCATGAATACAACCAGCAAAAGGAATGGAAAGGAGCGAATGATATTCACAAGACTGCCCAGTACCGTAAACAAAGCTCGATTCTGGTATCGTTGCCCTCTGCGGAACAGGTACAATAGTGTACCGAGAGGCAATCCAACCAGCACTGCCGCTGCAATGGAGATCCACACCATCACAAACGTCTCCCCGATGGCTTGCCAGATTTCGTGCTGGTATTTAAGCACGGACTCAGGTAACATCATCGCTTGTCCTCCCGTTCGACCAGACGCTGGGCTGTCGTTCCCGTTTCCATTCCTGTTCCACCGAAGGTGTCGTCTGCAAGCAGTGAAGTGAGTATATCCGGCTGTGGAACTGGAATGCTGCGAACTTCCGATTCAGTTAAGGTTCGCACGATCTGCCCCTCCTTCATTACCGTAATACGGTGACATAATCGACGAGCCACTTCCATCTCATGGGTAACAACAACAATGGTTACACCCATCGTCTCGTTTACATGGCGTAACACGTCCAATATTCCACCTGTTGTCTGCGGATCAAGTGAAGATGTTGGTTCGTCGCAGAGCAATACAGCAGGATGACTGGCAAGGGCCCTGGCAATGGCAACTCGCTGCTTCTGTCCTCCGCTTAGCTGAGCCGGATACTGGTTCGCCTTGTCCTCCAGTCCTACGAATCGCAGCACTTCTAACCCTCGCTCTTGCCGCTGTACACGTGATTTCCCCGCCAGTTCCAAGGGCATATTCACATTACTCAGCACCGTGCGATTGCTGACCAGATTAAAATGCTGGAATATCATGCCGATGGACCTGCGTGCCTGACGTAAGTCTCGCTCGTTCATACCGGTTAGATGCTGACCATTGACGGTAACTTCTCCGTCATCAGGATGCTCCAAACCGTTGAGCATTCGCAGCAATGTCGACTTTCCTGCCCCGCTGGAACCAATAATGCCATGAATCTCACCTTTACCTATTTCAAGCGAGACGGATCGCAAGGCCTCGAATCCCTGATCAGCACGGGAACCGCGCTCGTTGAACCGCTTGCTCACACCATATAATGAAATCATGGAGATTCCTCCCGTGAATGATCGTGTATGGTTCCCTCAAGTATCTTTCAAGGACACATGAAGAAAGCCCGCACAGCCGATAACCGGAGCGCGAGCAATCCTGTTCATTTATAATAAAACAACATGGCGGCTCAGACAAGCTTTTAAAAAGAGAGATCTCCTTCCAACAGAGCAGCTGGAAAGACACGGAAACGTCCGTTGGCTGATCCGACGTACACTTCATCGTTGATCCGGTTGATCATGCCATTCTTCGCATCCCGATCCCGATGCTCTGGCGTCCCCATGACTACATCATGCACACGCCCTAGCAGAGTACCATCCTTTTTATCCAGCACAAGCAAGTCTTCATTTCGCGGAAGCAGCAAACGATCCCCGATAATGAGGTAACTGCCCTGATTGATCGAATATTGGTTTGCTCCAACAGACTCCTTGGCATCCCACCTTGTCTCTCCGTTTCGGTAATCGACAGAGGCAGGATATCCGTTTCTAATGACATACAGTTGATCTGCCTCTAGAAGCCCGCGTTCAATTTTCGCATTAACCGTCCAGTGGATTTTTCCTGAACCTGGATCAAATAAGGAGGTTGTATATTCGTCGTAATCACCGTACATATTTCCTTTTTGATTCTGACGAATCAGCACCTTACCATCATTCAGCACTTCTATTTGCTGACCTATACGTGCAGGAATTAGAGATCGTTTCTTACCAGAAGTCAGATCCAGCAGCACCCACTGGTCATCCAGCAACATCCAGCGTTGAAGGGGTGCTGAGGCAAACGGATCATAACGATGGATGCCGTCAAAATAGGGATCATTCTCGATATGATCTATCGTGGATGCTTCAGATTCAACCTGCCAAACCGTGCGTCCCGTTAAAGGATCTGCGGCAACAAGCTGATTTTTCTCCTGATACAGAACATAAGGTTCGTCAGCACTTCGATTAAGCAATTGATACCTTGTCGTTAACTTTTTGCTCCACAACCGTTTACCGTTTGAACTATTCAGCACGTGAATCCACCCATTACTGGAGCCTTCAGCCGCCGGGGTGTCTACAATCACTACATTTTGAGCACCCTTGATGCCGTTCAACCGTACATGTCCCTCAGGTTTATATTCCCATAGAAGCTTTCCGTCATTCAGGTTGATATGGCGCACACGATCCAGATATTGTTTGCGATCCGTGTCATAACTTGTGAATAGCGTAACGGCATCCCGATTCGTATTTAAAATGGCTTGAGCAGGGCCAAATCCTGCATGCACTCTCCAGAGCATTTTCCCTGTATGTCGATCCAGTGCGTAGAAGGAATCATCATAGTGTATACCGCTAAAGCCGCCATCATCCCCCTTCATCAGGAGTACATCCTCTGTGCCAGCTTGCAAAAAGGTGTAGTTTAAGTCCCCCTGATTCACCCATTCAGGTTTCCATGGTAGCGTTTGCAGGATAAACTTGCCCGCAGCAACTTGCGTAGTATAAACAAATCGATCCAAACGACTGTAGCTTCCGCTAGCAGCCTCATTCTGTTGATCCGCTAGCAGATTCCAGCGAATCTCGGTCAGCTTAATATTTTTATCAAACGTTAACAACAACTGTGCATCGTTCCGTTCATACCTCCACGTCTGTCCAATCCGCATCGGATCTCCGGTTTCATTCATATTTCTGGATTGTTCCTTCCAGTCCGGCTCCCCTAACCAATTGACGGCCTGTCTGGCGGTCGTTGTCTGATCCAGCTTTGTATCTACCAAATGGCGGAGCAACGAGGCTGGCAACGATGATTCACTTGCAAACCATCCATCCGGAACAGGAGTTTGACTCGCGATATCTTTTTTCTTGATCCAGAGTATTACATGGTGATAACCTGTCGACTCCCTACTCCAGATGCGCGGTGCAATAGAAACACCATACCAATCCTTCCATTCCGACACAATGAGTGCCTGTTCCGATAGAGCCTCATTGGAAGGCCATGTAACAGTACTATCTGGAGTAAGATACAGCTTGCCACCGGTTTTGATCGTGAACGTGCGGGGGTCAGTCTCCGTCACGATGTTACTCTGTTTGAGTGCATACCAGCCAGGAAGCCAGTAGCTGTCATGCTCCTTGGTCTTGACCTGCACCCACTCCCCTTGAACCGCAGCCAGAGTATACTTTTCCGATGGTATCGTAAGATGTGTGATCTTCATTTGATCCGCAGAGATGCGGCTATCCTTCCTTACACTAAAAAGCGGCAAGCCTTCTCTCAATGTTACTCGTTCTCCCTTTTTGTAGGGGATATTGACGGAAGCCTGTTGCGAGGAGATCGGAGTCGGAGTCAGAGGCTGGGATAACATGGATATGGTTGAATTTGCGTCTGGAATTTGAAACTGAAATTTCTGTTCCAGCGTCTGTTGCTTTGAAGTCTGAGCTTGTCCGCCATAAGCATTTGCCTGTGGCTCTCCTGTCACACACCCTGTTAGCAACAGCACGGTGATTCCTGTCAAGGTAACGCATCGAGTATAACCCCATATGTTTCGTTCAGGCCCCTTTTTCACACGCATTCATCCCCCAATAGAAGTTATTTCCATATAAGACGCTCTGTCTTTCAAAAAGTTACCTGTTTCCCAAACGTATTTTGGAAAAATGATATTCTTTTCGTTCCATTATATGCCCTACCTTAGCAGTTTAATATACAATAATTAGGTTAATATCTTATGGATGTTCCATTAATATGCAACTTTTGGGATCACTGATCCGTCTAGTGACTTGAAAGGAGAATGATCATGAAAAACAAAACACAATCACACAACGCACGATGGAAGCAAAAAAAATGGAAGATGCTGCTGGCCGCCTCCATTCTGACCGCAGGAACAGCTCCTGCACTGTTCACGCCTACGATAGCTGAAGCAGCTGCTACAACGAAACCTACGGCCTACATTAACAATATGCCTTCTGAATACGATGTGGTCATCCGCCAAGGTGTCACGTACATTGCCCTGACCGAACTGCAATTTCTCGGAGATTATACCTTCGGTTATGATAATAAGAGCAAACAAATCAGTATCAAAACGGGTAATGACCACTTCGTGCTGACACCCAATAGTAAAACAATGAAAAAGAATGGACAGAATGCCACCCTGTCCTCGGCTCCTATTCTGGTAAAAGGAAAAGCAATGCTGCCACTTCGTGCCATTGGTGAAACGTTTGGCGCACAAGTACGCTGGAATCAGGCTGCCAAGGAAGCTTATATTTACACCACCAATGCTTCCGTAGTGAAGGATTACAACGGTTCCGATTTGAAGGCAGCCCGT
Organism: Paenibacillus amylolyticus; assembly: GCF_051136285.1. GTDB lineage: Bacteria > Bacillota > Bacilli > Paenibacillales > Paenibacillaceae > Paenibacillus > Paenibacillus amylolyticus_F. The sequence goes on from NZ_CP194938.1 coordinate 2,729,182, forward strand.
GAAGCAGCGTTGCAGCTGCCGCGGCTTTCAAGTTTCGGCCAACCACGCCTACAGGTGAAAAATCCGCTCGGGCCAGTAGATTCATCAACAGCTTATATTTTTGAACAAGGCCAAAAGGACCGCTTCTTCGTGATTGAAGATAATGATCTGGTCAGCTATTATACAATTACAAACGGCAATGCCATGCTGAAATGGCAGGCAAATCTGGGTAAACAAGCCGGAACGATTGGTGATTTGTTCTTTATTAAAACCAAGCCCGTTGCCGAAGCAGGAACCTGTCCTTCTGTCGGTGGTAAAACACTCGTATCCTTCAAATACTCCCTCATGCTGGAAGAAACCGCCTATGAGATGATGAACAAGAAGGGCTCACTTGCAAGCGGCTCTGTTGCTCCAGCCAAAGGCAAGGTTATGGTTGAAGTGCCTGAGGAGAAGTAGTTCGTTTGGAAGTAAAGATAGGTTGAATAAAGAGAGGCTTGCACTAAACATATCGCAATAACAAAAAAAACGGGATGAGATAACAAAAGCTACTCTCATCCCGTTTTCGTTGTTGTCCAGTTACTACCTCGGCAGATGCCCGTTTACTCTACAGTAATAATGTGTCACTATTTTGCACCTGCTTGCAACAAAATAGCTTCGATCTCCTTAAAACCTTTTGCTTTGGCATGACGGAGAGGAGATACACCATCGCCATCAGCCAGATTAACATCAGCCCCGTGATGGATGAGTAATTCAATAGTCTGCTGCTGCCGTTCATTGCCATCATTTAGAATGATCGCTTCCAGCAATGCTGTCCATCCTAATCGATTCACATGGTTGACATCCACCGAAGTTTGGGTTAACAGTTCCCGAACCACATCGACATATCCATGCTCGGAAGCGGGGATGAGTGCTGTTCCCCCATAACGGTTTGTGATGGAAGGGTCCGCTCCTGCCTGAATAGTCAGTTTCAAAATATCCAAATACCCTTCAGCACCCGCATATAAAAACGGACTATTCAACATATCATCCTGCTGGTTAACATCTGCACCTGCTTCAATCAGCTTTTGCACAGATGCGGTATCCTGATTATATGTCGCAATCATCAGAGCCGTTCTCCCACTCTGATCCTGAGCATGAACATCGGCTCCCTCCTGAAGGAGCTTTACAATACCCTCGGTATCTTTTGCTTCAGCTGCACTGAGTAACTGTTGATTTAGTGAAGCCATACCGCTTCCCTCCTTTGAGGTACTTTTTTCGTTAAGATTACAGCCTTGAACGAATAACACACTGCTGATTAGAATGATCAGCATCAAGGATTTGTTCATGAGCCCTCCTTACTGCTGTACCACCGTTACCGATGATGCAACACTCCAATCACCAACCGGGTTCAGCGTATAGAATGTGCCAGAAATCAGCTTTTCTCCATTCGTGAGATCAAATACACCTGTAGCGCCTTTACGGCTCGAATATTTATACGTAGCTGTCAGAACCTGCCCATCTGGTGCTGTAAGGGTAACACTCCGTCCAGCGAATAGTTCATCTCCCGGATCTTGTGCAAGTGTCACCTCAATGGCAGTTTCACTTGCAACTTTGGCATGCTCAACGACTAATGATTCAAATGATTTCGCCGTAAACGAAGCATGTTCGATATTAGCCCACTCGGAAGTCACGGTATAAGATACCCCTGGTTTCAGAATCTGGCCTTCTGGCAATCGGAATTTGGGTTCTTGTCTGCCATCCGTCGATTGAGTAAACGGAACATACTTGGCAATAATCGGCTCTCCATTTTCCGGCGTAATGATCACTTGTCTTGCCTGCATGGACGAAATAATCTGATATGTTTTGCCGTCTGCCTGCTCCTGATCGTTTAGAATAAAGGCATTAGCCCCCCGGCCAGCACTGTATGCCGAAATGATATAACCGTAATCCACCACACCTTTTTCCTTTAAGGCTTCAATCTCAAAGGTATCATTCGTGACTTGGCGCACTTGAGTCATATTCACTTTAACGTCACTGCCTTTGAATGAACCAGAATTTTGCCCTTTATATGTAAGGGTGTAGGCTTCTCCAGCTTGTTGAACGGATGTTGGCACGATGTATGTAGCAACAGAGCCTGTTTTCAAACGAGGCATATTGGTCAGGGTCACACCCCCACTGAATGCAAAGTCTGTTCGAGATTTGGCAAACACTTCATCTTCTGCCGTAAGCGGCTTGTCAAAGGTGATCACAAGTGTCATGTTATTCAACGGTTGGATACTCTCAATGCGAGCTTGATCCGAAGGAATGGCTTGATACGCCTTTTGCAGCAACACTGCGGTTTCACCCCGTGTCACAGAGCCCGTTTTTTCATAGAACGCACTCATCCAATGATGTACAGACTTCACATCACGTTTTAATGCTTTAGATACGACCTCTTCCAGCTCCGCATCGGTTACCAGACGTTGAGGATGAAACTCTCCATCTTCGGACTGCATGATCCCCATCTCCACCGCCTTCAGAGCATAAGGTGCATACCAAGCATTATCCTGGACATCCGTTATCGTTGCTACAATGTCTCTTGTCTTGCTCTGCAAATCAAATGTTCTATAAATCAATGAAGCTAACTCTGCACGTGTAATCGCCCGAAGCTCCCCCATCGATTGATCGCTATATCCATTCATGATCCCCAGACGGTTCAGTTCTTTGATGGCCGCCTGCACCTGTTGATTAGTAAGCTGTGTCGCTGTAGCGGACATCGAAGTTGTGAAACCAGCTGCCTGAGCTTGAGGTGTTGGGAATGGGAGTGTAGCTGTTCCCATTGCGGTTATGGTTAATAGTGCTACTAGTTTACGAGCTGTAAGATTCATGAAATGTTCTTCCCCTCTATAGGTAGTTGTTGCATCTATCTATAGCGTAGGGGATAAAAAGAAACTCCTGAGGACAAATATATTAACAAAATATAAACTGCGTCGAATCTTTCTCTAAATTTATATGGTGAAACGATAACCCGCACCCCAGACCGTTTCGATGTATTCGGGATGTTTCGGATCACTCTCCAGTTTCCCGCGCAGCTTACGAACATGCACCGTCACCGTCGCAATATCGCCATTCGATTCCATGCCCCAGATCCGTTCGAACAGATCAGATTTGCTGAATACACGGTTCGGATGACTTGCCAAAAATACAAGCAGATCAAACTCTTTGTTGGTGATACCCACCTCTTCTCCGTTCATAAATACACGGCGTGATCCCTTGTCGATGTGAAGTCCCCGAATGTGGATCTCATCCTGTTCGGCAGGTTTGCTCTTGCCAAGCAATCTCTCATACCGGGTTAGATGAGCCTTGGCTCTTGCGACCAGCTCGCTTGGGCTGAACGGTTTGGTAATAAAATCGTCGACACCGAGATTAAACGTGCGGATTTTATCGATCTCCTCTTTTTTTGCGGATACAACAAGGATCGGTACTTCCTTCTCCTCACGAATGAGCCTGCATAATTCGAAACCGTCCATACCTGGAAGCATCAAATCTACGATGACAAGTCGATAGTTCTCGTCCAGAGCACGGCGCAAACCTTCATCCCCGTTATGACACAGCTCTACCGTAAATCCGTGGAGTTCAAAATAGTCCCGCTCCAGTTCCGCAATGGTCGTTTCATCCTCAATGATCAGAATATCAGTCATGGCTTTCCCCCCTTTCTTCTGTGAGGCGTTTCAATTGAATATGGATGCTTGTACCCTCACCCAGCTTGCTTTCTGCCCAGATTAAACCACCATGTCCAGCTACAATCTGGTGGGCAATGGCCAGTCCAAGACCGCTTCCGCCCGTAGACGAGTTGCGTGACTGCTCGGCTCGGTAGAAACGCTCAAATATATGAGGCAGATCTTCCTCTGATATGCCTTTCCCATTATCCTCAAATGTAATGGTACTCCACTCTTGATCGGCTTCAAGAATAATGCGGAGTCGTTTGTCGTCATCATTCATGTATTTCAGTGCATTCTCTACGATGTTAACCACTGTGCGTTGCAATTTATCGAGATCAACAGCAGACACCACAGAGCCTGAGGCTCGGTTATGCCAATCCAATGATACGCCCTTATCCTCCAGATCATATCGCAATTCCTCAATGCTATCCTCTATAAAATCAACCAGATCTATTGGATTAAACACAAAGGGTTCCTGGTTCAGATCCAGTTTGGAGTATAGAAACAATTCGTCCACCAGTTTATCCATGCTAACTGCTTTGGAATGAATAATGTTGACGTAAGTGTCCATCTTCTCCGGTGTGTTCGCTACCCCATCCCGAATCCCCTCAATGTATCCCTTAATGTTAGTAATCGGCGTGCGAAGATCATGCGAGATGTTGGAGATCAGCTCTCTGCGGTTAATCTCATCTTGCTGTCGCAGCTCATTGGATCGTTGCAACTGATTCCGCATACTCTCAAATGCCTCACTAAGCTGTCCAACTTCGTCATTGGAGGCCAGTTCAAGCTTGAAAGACAAATTACCGTTTTTGATCTGTTCAGCCGAACTTCGCAGCTGATGCAACGGTTGAATGAAACTGCGTGTGATCCAGCGGAACAAAAGCAGGTTAGCGATGACCAGAACACCAATCAACAAAAGAGACATCACAGGTAACAGCTTGCGGGTCAGCTCTGCAAAGGGACTTCTCTCCCGAATAACAAAGATACTGCCCCGCTCTCCATCTGAATATTGAAAATCAAACTTGGCATACGCATAGAAACGCTCACTGATATTAAACGTGCTTCGAATCTGGTTGTTGTTCAGATCATACGCAGGCAGAGCCTGTCCGAGTCCGGGTTGATGGAACGTCCGTGATTCAAAGATCGGACGATCCTCACGTCTGACGTAGAGCCCGGATTTCTCGGCTCGAAGCTTCATATCAAATTCACGGAGCAATACCTTGTCCTGCAGCTCGTCCGGATTACTTTTTGCCATAAACTTCATCTCTTGAAAGATCGTCTCTCCCTGTTCCGTCAGTGGATTGATCTGGTAATGTACTTTGTATATATCTCGAAAACTTTGCAAATCCCCTGTTGCCGCAATAGTGTACAGACTCGCTGTAAGCAAAATAAACAGGAGGCTGATGACAAGCATACCTGTAAACGAAAGCAGCATTTTGATGCGAATTGACATGGATATCCCCTCTTAACATGCGATTGGTACAGTTAGTGCACATGTTATCACAAGATGCTTCCTGTTGCCCATATGCAAATCAAATTGGCTAAATGTTGTCGTATGGCTATGAGCATAAAAAAAACAGGGTGAAGCAGCATATCCTCTGCTTCACCCTGTATGGTGCATATGACTTAATTATATAAGCAACATGCTTATTAAAACGATGAATAGTTAAATCCATGAATGATTAGATTTTTGATTTTTGCGACTATTTTACGACAGTTACACCTCCGTTAGCGCGTCCACTTCACATGATTTGGAGCATTTGTCCGGTGTAGTTTAATACTGCGTATTACCGGACTGGCTTGTTTTACCCGAAGCGAATCCTTTGAAGAGTGTTGGCACTTTGGAATAACGTGTATTCGTAATTCGGCCTTGGGTACTGCTGCTGTCTGTACGCATAATGGAATCTTTGACATTGGATATGTTGGAATTATCAAGCGTCATGTTAACTGCATAGGACGTTCCTCCATTTTGCCGCACCAGCTTGCCGATATCGTCTGCTCTGAAGTTTTTGATATTAATCGTACCCGAAGCATTCATCTGGAACACTTTATCGTACGCTTTGTATGCTGCACCACCTGTAATATTCACCGTTCCTGACGATTTCAGCGTTAACGCATCCTCGCCTACATCCTGCCAGACAACATTGGAGATATTACAGTTACCATAACAATGCACACCGTCTGCTGCTGGCGCACCAATGATGACATTTTTCAGTGTAGCGCCTGCTTCCAGCCGGAAGACCGGCTTCTGATTCTCTGCTTGAGAACCGTCACCCAAAGTGGATGGATTGGCAACAAAAGTTTTCCCCTGTCCGTCGTACGTCGTGCCCTTAGGTACAACAATCGTTGAGTTTACAACTGTCGGTGCAGCCGCAGCGGGCATAACACCAAATATGGAAGCGACCAGACCGGCGGACAACAACAGCGTTAACATTTTTTTCATCATGAACATCCTCCCTTAATATGAGTAAATTTGTCTCCAAGCATGCTGGCTTGTCTCACGGAACCGCAGAAGAATACACCGCTCGGAACCTGTCCTCATCCTACAAAAAATGGAAGATTACAGGAATAATCTTGAGATCAGATTTACATTTTTTATCATAATTTCGGATAACAATGCCTTGTTCATTGAACATAACTCCTTTGATATGTACCGATATTAACTCGTGATATGCTGCATTTACCGTCCAATTTCATCAAAAAAAGACCCTATCGTCTGATGGCAGACAATAGGGCTATATAGGGTCTTGTCTATATTTAAGCAGACAAGTCCTACTTCGTTAGATTTTATCCTACGATGTTCCACACCTTCTTAAGCTCCTGCTCCGAACCGCTGACGGTATCCGCACTTGCGGCAAAGTTCTTCTACAGCTTCCCGTTTGGAAAAACCGTACACCAGATTGTTTGCACGTTCTCCATCCACAATATCGGAAAAAGACTTCTCATGAATGTTCCCCAGGTTGATGACACCTTCTCCATCCAGACAGCATGGAACCACGGTTCCATCAACAAGCACAGCTGCCTGACTGCGCAGTGCATGGCAAAAACCTTTGCCATCATCTTCAGGCGCATCCAGACTTGGCCACTGGAATTCATGATCCTGATTCAGATATACGTTGGGCGCAATTTTCACGCCGCTACCTGGAAGGACTTTTTCCTCAATCCGAAAGTCCAGATTGAATTCATGCTCAAGTACCTCAAGCGTCTCCCGATTTCGATTCATCTGAACATTGGTGAAGTTATCCTGGGTCAGATTCCATAGTCGGAACGAGACAATGACGTTATGTTTCACGGCTTCACGAACAAAAGACAAAATGTTACGTAAATATCCGTCGCGATCCGTAGAACCTTCATGACCGTCAAAGCTGTGCAGCGAGAAATTCATCTGTCTCAGTGCAGGTTTACCCAATAATTTATGCTGTGTCTTCGGCAGCAGCGTACCGTTGGTCGTAATGTTTACTTTAAATCCCTTAGCATGAGCCATATCCAGCAGAAGGTCAATTTTGGGATGAAGCAGCGGTTCCCCTTTGACATGCAGGTAGATATGTTTCGTGTGTGGTTTGATCTGATCCAATATATTATTAAAGACTTCAGGGTCGATGAATCCTTTGGCTCGCTTCGTTTGTGGGCAAAAGCTGCATGCCAGATTACAGATGCTTGTAATTTCAATATATACTTTCTTGAACGTTTTCAACTCAGGGTCCCCATTCTGCCGGGAGGAACAAGTGTCCTGCCCTCATTCGTAGTACGGCCATATGAGCCAATCCCCATTATATCGGGTTAACGAGCCAAGGTAAATCGTAATCCGAGGATGTATACAAAGTCCAGTATATTTTCATCTCCATTTCAAGCTCAACTCCCCTCCCTATTTACATTAATCCAAGATGGATATATGCTGAGGACATAACTGCATATCTTTTACATTTGCACTAGGGGAGCCTTGCGGCTGAGACGAATACAACGATTCGGACCCTTTGAACCTGATCTGGATTATACCAGCGGAGGGAAGTGGAGCGGCTTTTATTGGCAGTGGATGATCTCTATCCTTGATGGGGTTCAACTTCAGTTCAAACGTATAGCTCTGCTCATTTCTCCGGAAATGGGTGGGGCTTTTTTGTGTTTTGGCGATGTGGATGGGATTCAAATGTTCTGAATATAAAATCTCTGTCATCCCGTGAGAAGAAAGCAGTTATTTTGAGCATGATGCCAAATGCTCTTCTTGTCGATATCTGAGTGTGATTCACTCTCATCACCATCAAGATCATTTTAAATCAAGGAGGAAATGACGATGTCTTATCTTGAACGTGTACGATCACTCAATCCTTTGGTTCATAATATTACCAATCTCGTGGTTGCCCCTTTTACGGCGAATGGTCTGCTTGCCCTCGGTGCCTCTCCTTTTATGGCCTACGCCCATGAAGAAGTCGCTGACGTCGCTCGCATGGCTGGAGCGGTGGTTCTGAACATCGGCACACTAGATGAGAGGGTCGTTCAATCTATACGCCTGGCCGGACAATCGGCCAATGCATATCATGTGCCTGTTGTACTTGATCCTGTTGGTGCAGGAGCCACAGCATATCGCACGGATACGATACAGATGCTGGTTCGTGAGCTTCGTCTTACCGTATTAAGAGGCAATGTCGCCGAAGTCGCTCATGTCATCGGTGTACCATGGAATATCAAAGGTGTAGATGCCGGAGCGGGGGAGGGTGACCGGATTGGCATCGCGGAACGGGCAGCGCAGCAACTTGGCTGTATTGTGGTCATTACAGGCCAGTACGATATTATTACAGACGGGTATCATACCTTCCTCACAAGCAATGGACATGCTCTGCTCACTCAAGTCACCGGTGCAGGCTGCCTGCTCAGCTCAGTGATTGGCGCTTTTGCTGCAATTGCCAAGCCGGGGCAAGATATGCTGAACAGTGTGGTCGAGGCGACATCTTACTACGGTGTAGCCGCTGAACAGGCTGCAGTACGAACGGCTCATCAGGGGCCAGGCAACTTCCAGATTGAACTGTTAAATCAACTGGCGCAGGTGACACCTTCAATGTTATCAGAGCATGCACAAATCCGTCAGATTCGTGGAGGTGTACGATGAACATTGCTCAAGCGTTAACCATTGCCGGGTCTGACAACGGCGGGGGAGCCGGAATCCAGGCAGATCTCAAAACCTTTCAGGAACTTGGTGTGTACGGAATGACGGTCATTACAGCAATTGCCGCACAGAACACAACCGGGGTTCAAGGTGTGTTTCCGATTGATTACGCCGGCATTGCCCAGCAGCTTGATTCAACGGGAGCCGACTTTCAGCCTCATGCAGTCAAGACAGGTATGCTGTATAGTGCCGAGATTATTCGTCTTGTTGCGGCAAAGTCGCAGCAATACGGCTGGTCTAATCTGGTGATTGATCCGGTGATGGTTGCCAAAGGCGGTGCGCCTCTGCTACAGCAAGAGGCAGTGCAAGCACTCATTCAGGATCTGCTCCCCCATGCGTTGCTTACAACACCTAACATCCCGGAAGCCGAACTGCTCACCGGAATGTCTATTCGGAACCTGAGCGAGCGAGAGGAAGCCGCCAAGCAATTGGTGCAGATGGGCACAACGTATGCCTTGGTTAAAGGCGGACATGATACGGGAAGCGGTATGGTTGTCGATGTCCTGTATGACGGGCATTCCTTTCATTATTTGGAGAACCTTCGGGTAATGACACGTCATACACACGGAACCGGCTGCACATTCTCTGCTGCGATTACCGCTGAACTCGCGAAGGGTTCCCCTGTTCTGGCTGCCGTTACGATCGCGCGAGCCTTCATTCAGGCAGCCATAGAAGATGAGCTGGGAATCGGGGCCGGGCACGGGCCCACGAATCACTTTGCGTACCAGCGCAGACAGCGAGGTGAACGCTGATGCGTAGCTGGGATACGGAAGCTGTGCGCCGCACGATGCAGTTGTATCTGGTGATGGGCAGCGTCAATACGACGCGTGACCCTGTGGAGGTGCTCCGCCAGGCGATCACTGGCGGCATCACGCTGTTCCAGTTCCGCGAGAAGGGAACTGGTGCCCTGACAGGCGAAGCCCGCATAACGCTTGCGTTGCGGCTTCGCGAGGTGTGCAGCCAGCACGGGATACCGTTCATCGTGAACGATGATGTGGAGCTGGCTGTGGCCGTAGAGGCCGACGGTGTACACGTCGGCCAGGACGATGCGGACGCGGCGCTGGTACGCGCCCGCATCGGCGAAGGGCGGATGCTTGGCGTATCCGCCCACTCCGCCCTTGAAGCCCGCCGTGCGGTGCAGGCGGGCGCAGACTATCTTGGCGTCGGGCCGATGTACCCGACGCGCTCCAAAGCGGATGCCCACGCTGTGCTGGGCCCCGCCGGGGTTGCGGAACTGCGCGCCGCAGGCATCGCAGTTCCGGTAGTTGGTATCGGCGGCATTACGCCCGATACCGCGGCCGCCGTGATGGCGGCTGGAGCCGACGGCGTAGCCGTCATCTCCGCCATCGCGGGTGCGGCCGATGTGTGCGCAGCAGCTGTGCAGCTCGCTGCGATCACGCTTAGGGAGCAGGCATAGCCACGCTCCCTAAGCACCACCCCATGAAGAAGGATGCAGCCTTGCAGGCCCGCATCCTTCTTTACTCTTCTGGATACTTTTGCTCTCTTGTATCCTCTTCTATTCTTTTGCTTCATTTCATATCTCTTTGCACCTCTTTGTATTCCCTGCTCTCTCCCGTATCCCCCTCATGCCACAGCCTATACTTTCCCCCACCCTCTCCTCATTTCACACCTGGAATTTCATCATACTCTCTCTCTAAGGTATACACCCTTGATTATTCAATGTAAGTGTGTTTAGTATATTAGTAATTTCCCCCTAGTCACCTACACCATAAAAGGAAGTGCTAAATTGGATCAGATCGATAGAAACATCCTGTTTCATATGGAAAACCAAGCCAGATTGTCCATGACCGAATTAGGAAAGTTGGTGGGACTCTCACAGCCAGCCGTTACGGAACGTGTAAAACGACTCGAAGAAAGTGGTGTTATTGAGGAGTATCGTACCGTCATTAATCCGCAAAAATTAGGAAAACTAAGTACATCCTATCTACTTTTTCATACTAGAGAATGTACTGCTTTCCTTGATTTCTGCCATTCTTCGCCTGAAGTTGTAGAATGTTATCGCGTAAGCGGAGAACATAACTATTTATTGAAAGTCATGACAGATTCTATCGCGGACTTAGAAGCGTTTGGAGATCGATGTGACAAATATGGAACCTACACCACACTTATCACGATGTCTTCGCCTATTGCTCATAAAAACTTGATTGAAGAAAATCATCCACCCATCTGAGCAGTACATACCCATTTAAAGACTGCCCAATAATCTGTTCCTGTTTCAGGCAGTCTTTCATATAAAGCAGGAGCCGTTCTAGAAGGAACCCCTAACAACTAATCATGTCGGATCTGAATATCCGCTTTCAGCCTACTTTGGGAAATCCATGTTTTTGGGCAGATAACGCAACAAGAAGGGCAATTAGCAGCAAAAGAATCAATGAACCAGTTAGGGATCTGGCTCCCGTCCAATGAAGCAGGATAGCCCCAACCATTCCTCCCGCTCCGATTCCGAGATTCCAGGCGGTTACCAGCATCGATTGAGCGATATCCGCGCTTTGGCCTCCTGCATGTGCAATGGCTGTCTGGAGCAATGTCGCTGCTCCGCCAAAGGTCATTCCCCATGCGATAACACCTGCAATGATGACAACCGGCTGATCTATCCAGATACCCATTGCTGCTGAGGCAAGGGCAAATATGGCGATGCTTGATAAAACCAATATTCTCATGTAACGATCAATCAGCAGCCCAATGATCCAGATGCCAACCACTGAAGTCGCGCCGAATATTAGCAAAATCAGGTCTACCCTGTCGGCCAGTGATGTGTCGGCCAGGAAAGGAGAAATGTAGGTATATAAAATATTGTGAGCTAACACCCAGGTAAGGACAACAAACAGAATGGGACGAACCCCAGGGATGAATAAGATTTTACGCAATGGGAGTTGTTCCTGTCTCGGTTCTCCCTCATAATCTGGAACTTTCCAGAGCACCCATGCGATGAGAGCTAGCGTCAATAAGGATACTGTTCCAAAGATCAGGCGCCAGCCTGCATACGTTACGAAAAATGTTCCTATCGGAACCCCGAGCGCCAATGCCAAAGGTGTGCCGACCATAGCGACGGCCATGGCCTTTCCTTTTAATGACTCAGGCACCATACGGCGTGCATACCCTGCAGTCATTCCCCAGAGCACTCCCGCTGCTACTCCTGCACAGAATCGTGCGATTAACGTTATAACATACACCGAAGATAGAGCTGTTACCGTGTTAAATACCAGAAAACCTGCGATACAGAGTAGCAAAAGCGGTCTTCGTCTCCAGCCTCGTGTTGCCGTGGTCAACGGTATGGCATCAAGTAGGGAGCCCACTGCATATAATGTAACCAGTTGTCCGGCTAGCGCCTGCGTTACGCCAAGATCATTCGCAATCTGGGGGAGTAGTCCAGCAGGAAGACTTTCTGTAAGGATGCAGATAAATCCTGCCATAGCTAAGGCCAGTAGAGCTGCCCATGGGAGGCTTTCTTTTTTAACAAATGTGTCACCTTTGGTAGGAACCATTCCATTCGAAATCACAAAATTCTACTCCTTTGTTCTGTATTTTAGACAGGTCATATGTTTAATTCCTATCTTTGATAAGCTTACAGAAATAAGCACTCTGTTTGCATACAGCATTAAAGGCAGTGGAACTTTATTACAAAGGAAAACCTCTTTTTTCAGAAGGTTTACTTTTAATTTTAATGTTCGCATGAATTTAATAAAAAATAACTTTGCATGCTCATTCTCACCAAATGGTAAACTACTCTACTAATCATAAAATAACCTGTTGACTCTCACGTAACGTGACATTGTACAATTCATGGTGTAAGGAGGGTTCACTCATGGCCATGAAAGTAAAAGAAGTCTCCGAACTCGCTTCGATCAGTGTGCGCGCACTGCATCACTATGACGAGATTGGATTGCTTGTCCCGGACGAGACCACTTCTGCCGGATATCGAATGTATTCCGATGCCAATCTGGAGCGATTACAGCAGATTATATTTTTCAAAGAGCTCGGCTTATCGCTGAAAGAAATCAAAAACATTATAGATGATCCCGCCTTCAACGCGGAGGAAGCACTGCATATGCACAAGCTCATTTTGCTGGAAAAACGCCAGCGTCTGGATCAAATGATTGCAACCATCGATAAAACCGTATTGCACCTAAAAGGAGAGATTAAGATGACCCCTAAAGAACAATTTCAGGGTTTTGATTTTAGTCAGAATCCGTTCGAACAGGAAGCCCGTCAACGCTGGGGCGATCATGCTGTTAATGAGGCAAACCAGAAACTGATTCATCAGCCAGATGACAAACAAAAAGAACTGTCTAATCAGATGAATGATATTTTCAGAAGATTGGCAGCACTTCGCCACACAGCGCCCGAATCTGCTGAAGCACAAGCCGAGATTAAACAGTGGTACATGACTCTGAATCAAATCGGTAGCTATTCTCCAGAAGCCTTCAAAGCACTTGGTCAGATGTATGTGGATGATGAACGTTTCACGCAGAATATCGATCAGTTTGGTGAAGGGCTCACACAATTCATGGCTAATGCCATGGCTGCATTTACTGACACCCGAATATAAGATAACACCTGCACTTGCAGCGCTGAGTACCCCCTTCCTACAGCCAAGAGGACGCAACGCCCCTCGGGCGTTACGTCCTCTTTTAACTTCTAATCTAAACTTACGCTCTTGGTGCTTGATCTGAGGCTGATGCTTCTGATGCCATACTTGTTTTCGCCATCCGGCCTGGAATTTGCCAAGCCGATACAATCGCGAGTGCGATGAACAACCAATCTGTTGGCTCGCTGAAATATTCCTTAATCGTTTCCGTAAACGCACTAATCATTTCTCCATCAAACACCAATTTCAGCATACTCACATCCGTAAACAGCTCCGACGTAAAATAAACCACTGTCAAGTATTTACCGAGCAAAATGCCCACCAGTGCGAACACAACAGCAATAATTTTATGCACCGTTGCGATTTGTTTGTTCGAGAACAACACGACAGCGTACCCGCAAAGCACACCAACCAATATTGCAATAAGTCCAACCTCATACTCCGTCATGGCTGCAACCGCAGCCCATACCACACCTCCCAGTATGGCAGCAATCAATCCACCGATAATCGGCATTCCAATCTTAATTCCTTGCTTCTCTTCCACGATGTCTTTCCCTCCTAAGTCATGCTTATACTATATTTCCAGATTTCACCTTTCCTATAAAACCACAAAAAACTTCAAATTTCAACAATTTTCTGTATTTTTATACCTATATCCATACATATCCGAATTCAGCCTCTCATCTAAATCCTTCATTATTGTATATCTCCATCATCTAACCCCTTCAATTTTGAATCCCTTTATGTAAAAAAACACCCCTTCCACAGCCTCAATCACTGTAAAAGAGATGTCCTTTTCCCCCTATCCTTACCTTACAGAGGATCAATATAATGAATTATACCTGAGCTTCTTTGGAAGGCTGTATAACAGCCGCAATCTGCTTCAAAATGGCATCGACCGAAGCCGGGTCATGTACATCATATTCGTCTATGTTCAGACGCAGTACAGGACATGCAGTGAACTGGTCGATCCATACGGAATAGCGCTCATGCATATGTTCCCAATACGAGCGATCTGTCTGAATCTCCATCTCACGTCCACGTTCCGTAATCCGGTTCAGAATCGATGGCAGACTGCCTTCCAGATAGATCAGAACATCCGGATGTGGAAAATAGGGCGTCATGACCATCGCTTCAAACAAGCTGCTATAGGTCTCAAAATCGGTGGCAGACATCGTACCCTGATCCGCATGCATCTGTGCAAAGATACCTGTATCCTCATAGATGGAGCGATCCTGTACAAAACCGCCACCCATTTCAAAAATCTTTTTCTGCTCTTTAAAACGTTCAGCGAGGAAATAGATTTGCAGATGAAAACTCCAGCGCTCAAAATCATGATAAAACTTTTCCAAGTACGGGTTATGGTCAACCTGCTCCAGAGAAGTTTTGAAATTCAAACGCTCCGCGAGCGCTGCTGTTAGTGTGGATTTCCCCACTCCTACCGTTCCTGCTACTGTAATTAATGCATTCGCCGGAATGCCATAGTTATTCATATCATAAGCTCCTTTACTTGTTTAACGATCTGCTTGAAGTGCTCAGGATGTTCCACGAAATCAAGCTGCTCCGCATCAATCTTGAGAATGATCGGCGGATTTACCCCATTGGCCAAATACTCCATGCCCGTTTTGTAGTCAGCAATCAACTGTTCCATATAAGCAGGGTCCATATCTTGTTCAAAGGAGCGTCCGCGTTTATTAATTCGGTACATCAATGTATCCAGCCCAGCTTCAATATAAAGCACCAGATTGGGTTTGGGCAGGTCATCCGTTAACAAATGATAGATTTGGCGGTATTTGTCCCGCTTCGTTCCTTTTAAAGTACGTTCAGCGAAAATCATATTTTTATAGATATGGTAATCCGAAACGACCGGGCTATTCTGCTTAATAAAGTGTGCGCCGGTGTCTTCCAACTGCTTAAACCGGTTGCACAAAAAAAACATTTCGAGTTGAAAACTCCACTCGTCAATATCCTGATAAAAAGAGGCCAAAAATGGGTTCTCCTCGACAATTTCTTTAACCAGCGGAAGGTTCAATTCCTGAGAAAGCATCGTAGCTAACGTTGTTTTCCCTGCTCCAATCGGACCTTCAACGGCTATAAACGGGGCTGATTTCATGGTGTTACTGTTCCTCCTCGTACATATGCGTGTTCCGTTTCTATATAGACCTCACCTATTGTATCACAGCTTGGCGCATTGGAAAGGCAGTATTTTATGTATAAAACAAGGCAAATCGACATGATTAGCCATACTTGCTTCGTGTCATAACTGAAACCATTTCTTACTTAGTCTATACTGACTTATACTTATGCGTCTAAACAAAAAGACACACCTGATTTTCATCAAGTGTGTCTTTAATTTGCTTGGCGGCGTCCTACTCTCCCAGGACCCTGCGGTCCAAGTACCATCGGCGCTAGAGGGCTTAACGGTCGTGTTCGGGATGGGTACGTGTGGAACCCCTCCGCCATCGCCACCAAACGCGATTGGTCGAAGCATAGCTTCTTCCATTCATCAGAGTGTTGTTCTCTGAAAACTAGATTCGAAACGAAACTCACGCAAACTCAAACGTGCTATTGGATAAGCCCTCGACCGATTAGTACTGGTCAGCTCCATGCATTGCTGCACTTCCACCCCCAGCCTATCTACCTCGTCGTCTTCAAGGGGTCTTACATACTGGGAAATCTCATCTTGAGGGGGGCTTCACGCTTAGATGCTTTCAGCGCTTATCCCGTCCGTACATAGCTACCCAGCGGTGCTCCTGGCGGAACAACTGGTACACCAGCGGTACGTCCATCCCGGTCCTCTCGTACTAAGGACAGCTCCTCTCAAATTTCCTACGCCCACGACAGATAGGGACCGAACTGTCTCACGACGTTCTGAACCCAGCTCGCGTACCGCTTTAATGGGCGAACAGCCCAACCCTTGGGACCTACTTCAGCCCCAGGATGCGATGAGCCGACATCGAGGTGCCAAACCTCCCCGTCGATGTGGACTCTTGGGGGAGATAAGCCTGTTATCCCCAGGGTAGCTTTTATCCGTTGAGCGATGGCCCTTCCATGCGGTACCACCGGATCACTAAGCCCGACTTTCGTCCCTGCTCGACTTGTAGGTCTCGCAGTCAAGCTCCCTTATGCCTTTGCACTCTTCGAATGATTTCCAACCATTCTGAGGGAACCTTTGGGCGCCTCCGTTACTCTTTAGGAGGCGACCGCCCCAGTCAAACTGCCCACCTGACACTGTCCCCGTACCCGTTAAGGGCACCAGGTTAGAACCTAGATACGATCAGGGTGGTATCCCAACGGTGCCTCCACACAAGCTGGCGCTCATGCTTCTAAGGCTCCCACCTATCCTGTACAGATCGTACCCAAATTCAATATCAAGCTGCAGTAAAGCTCCATGGGGTCTTTCCGTCTTGTCGCGGGTAACCTGCATCTTCACAGGTATTAAAATTTCACCGGATCTCTCGTTGAGACAGCGCCCAAGTCGTTACGCCATTCGTGCGGGTCAGAATTTACCTGACAAGGAATTTCGCTACCTTAGGACCGTTATAGTTACGGCCGCCGTTTACTGGGGCTTCGGTTCACAGCTTCGGATTACTCCTAACCACTCCCCTTAACCTTCCAGCACCGGGCAGGCGTCAGCCCGTATACTTCGCCTTACGGCTTCGCACAGACCTGTGTTTTTGCTAAACAGTCGCTTGGGCCTTTTCACTGCGGCCCCCTCGTGCTATTCACACTACCGGGGCACCCCTTCTCCCGAAGTTACGGGGTCATTTTGCCGAGTTCCTTAACGAGAGTTCTTCCGCGCGCCTTAGAATTCTCTTCTCGCCTACCTGTGTCGGTTTGCGGTACGGGCACCTTCATCTGGCTAGAGGCTTTTCTTGGCAGTGTGAGATCATGACCTTCGCTACTGTAATTTTCGCTCCCCATCACAGCTCAGCCTTACGATGTGCGGATTTGCCTACACATCAGCCTTACTGCTTAGACGGACATCCATCAGTCCGCGTCACTACCCTACTGCGTCCCCCCATTGCTCGTAACGATTTACGGTGGTACAGGAATTTCGACCTGTTGTCCTTCGACTACGCCTTTCGGCCTCGCCTTAGGTCCCGACTTACCCTGAGCGGACGAGCCTTCCTCAGGAACCCTTAGGCTTTCGGCGGATCAGATTCTCACTGATCTTTTCGTTACTCATACCGGCATTCTCACTTGTATAATGTCCAGCGCTCCTTACGGTACACCTTCAACCCTTATACAACGCTCCCCTACCCCTGGATCGACTTCACTCCAGCTTCGAAGTCCTGTGTTTATCCCCTGAGAAACATTTGGTCTTCCAAGATTACAACCCTTGTCTGACAAAAATGTCCTTGTGGTAAACACCGCTTCAAAGAAGCAGTGAAGTCGATCCAAGCCATAGCTTCGGTGGTGTGTTTAGCCCCGTTACATTTTCGGCGCAGAGTCACTCGACCAGTGAGCTATTACGCACTCTTTCAATGGTGGCTGCTTCTAAGCCAACATCCTGGTTGTCTGTGCAACTCCACATCCTTTCCCACTTAACACACACTTGGGGACCTTAGCTGATGGTCTGGGCTGTTTCCCTTTTGACAATGGATCTTAGCACTCACTGTCTGACTCCCGGAAGTAAGTCTATGGCATTCGGAGTTTGACTGAGCTTGGTAACCCTTGCGGGCCCCGCACCCAATCAGTGCTCTACCTCCACGACTCTGTTTTCCGAGGCTAGCCCTAAAGCTATTTCGGGGAGAACCAGCTATCTCCGAGTTCGATTGGAATTTCTCCGCTACCCCCACCTCATCCCCGCATTTTTCAACATGCGTGGGTTCGGGCCTCCAGTGCGTGTTACCGCACCTTCACCCTGGACAGGGGTAGATCACCCGGTTTCGGGTCTACGTCCACGTACTATGGCGCCCTATTCAGACTCGCTTTCGCTGCGGCTCCGGCTCTTCACCTTAACCTTGCACGGGAACGTAACTCGCCGGTTCATTCTACAAAAGGCACGCCATCACCCCTAAAACGGGCTCTGACTTTTTGTAAGCACACGGTTTCAGGTTCTATTTCACTCCCCTTCCGGGGTGCTTTTCACCTTTCCCTCACGGTACTGCTTCACTATCGGTCGCTAGGAAGTATTTAGCCTTGGCAGATGGTCCTGCCGGATTCATACGGGGTTTCACGTGCCCCGCACTACTCGGGATCCGTCTCGGAGGGAACCAACTTTCAACTACAGGGCTTTTACCTTCTTTGGCGGGCCTTTCCAGACCTCTTCGCTTAACCGGTTCCTTTGTAACTCCATGTGAGACGTCCCACAACCCCAAAGAGCAAGCTCTCTGGTTTGGGCTTCTCCGCGTTCGCTCGCCGCTACTGACGGAATCACTATTGTTTTCTCTTCCTCAAGGTACTTAGATGTTTCAGTTCCCTTGGTATGCCTCTGCACAACCTATGTATTCAGTTGTGAGTAACTGGATATTACCCCAGCTGGGTTTCCCCATTCGGACATCCCCGGATCAAAGCTTGCTTACAGCTCCCCGAGGCAGTTTCGTTGTTCGCCACGTCCTTCATCGGCTCCTAGCGCCTAGGCATCCTCCGTGTGCTCTTAGTAGCTTAACCATTGCGCTCGTGTTCGAGTTGTCGCTCCGCTTGGTTTGCTTGCGCAAATCCAAAAGTCGCTCCATTTCGATCACTCGCTCCAGCAATCTACCGTTTTTATTGAAACTTGTTATACACAAGTTCAGCTAAAAAGGAATGTTCTAATTCGCGTTTGTTTCGTTTCGATATCTAGTTTTCAAAGAACAAATCGTTTCATTCGGGCCGTTCACAAGAAGTGTCGGTCGAATAAACGAGAAGTTTTGAGAGTTTGAACTCTCAAAACTGAGCAACGAGTGAGTTAAAAGCTTTACGAAGTAAAGCTCGCTTCAGAAGTATACTTCCTGAAGACTTTTTGAATGTTTCCACGCGGGAAACGATTCTCCATAGAAAGGAGGTGATCCAGCCGCACCTTCCGATACGGCTACCTTGTTACGACTTCACCCCAATCATCTATCCCACCTTCGGCGGCTGGCTCCTTGCGGTTACCCCACCGACTTCGGGTGTTATAAACTCTCGTGGTGTGACGGGCGGTGTGTACAAGACCCGGGAACGTATTCACCGCGGCATGCTGATCCGCGATTACTAGCAATTCCGACTTCATGCAGGCGAGTTGCAGCCTGCAATCCGAACTGAGACCGGCTTTGCTGGGATTGGCTCCATCTCGCGATTTCGCTGCCCGTTGTACCGGCCATTGTAGTACGTGTGTAGCCCAGGTCATAAGGGGCATGATGATTTGACGTCATCCCCACCTTCCTCCGGTTTGTCACCGGCAGTCTATCTAGAGTGCCCACCCGAAGTGCTGGCAACTAAATATAAGGGTTGCGCTCGTTGCGGGACTTAACCCAACATCTCACGACACGAGCTGACGACAACCATGCACCACCTGTCTCAACTTTCCCCGAAGGGCACCTGATGCATCTCTGCTTCGTTAGTTGGATGTCAAGACCTGGTAAGGTTCTTCGCGTTGCTTCGAATTAAACCACATACTCCACTGCTTGTGCGGGTCCCCGTCAATTCCTTTGAGTTTCAGTCTTGCGACCGTACTCCCCAGGCGGAGTGCTTAATGTGTTAACTTCGGCACCAAGGGTATCGAAACCCCTAACACCTAGCACTCATCGTTTACGGCGTGGACTACCAGGGTATCTAATCCTGTTTGCTCCCCACGCTTTCGCGCCTCAGCGTCAGTTACAGCCCAGAGAGTCGCCTTCGCCACTGGTGTTCCTCCACATATCTACGCATTTCACCGCTACACGTGGAATTCCACTCTCCTCTTCTGCACTCAAGTCACACAGTTTCCAGTGCGATCCGGGGTTGAGCCCCGGGATTAAACACCAGACTTACATGACCGCCTGCGCGCGCTTTACGCCCAATAATTCCGGACAACGCTTGCCCCCTACGTATTACCGCGGCTGCTGGCACGTAGTTAGCCGGGGCTTTCTTCTCAGGTACCGTCACCTTGAGAGCAGTTACTCTCCCAAGCGTTCTTCCCTGGCAACAGAGCTTTACGATCCGAAAACCTTCATCACTCACGCGGCATTGCTCCGTCAGGCTTTCGCCCATTGCGGAAGATTCCCTACTGCTGCCTCCCGTAGGAGTCTGGGCCGTGTCTCAGTCCCAGTGTGGCCGATCACCCTCTCAGGTCGGCTACGCATCGTCGCCTTGGTGAGCCGTTACCCCACCAACTAGCTAATGCGCCGCAGGCCCATCCCCAAGTGACAGATTGCTCCGTCTTTCCAGTTTTCTTCAGGCGAAGAAAACAAGTATTCGGTATTAGCTACCGTTTCCGGTAGTTGTCCCAAGCTTGAGGGCAGGTTGCCTACGTGTTACTCACCCGTCCGCCGCTAACCGTCCGAGAAGCAAGCTTCTCTTCAAGTCCGCTCGACTTGCATGTATTAGGCATGCCGCCAGCGTTCGTCCTGAGCCAGGATCAAACTCTCCAATGAAGATGAATTTGGTCAACGTCGTTAAACGCTGTCAAACTCATCGGGGTATTGAAAAGAGCGATAAGCTCATTTTGAATCTGACGAGATTAAAAATCCCATTTGTGCTCCAGCTGATCCAAGCCAAGGCTTGTCTCAAACTTTCGCGTTCATTCTGCAAGCAGAATGTTTTACTCACTCGTTGTTCAGTTTTCAAAGATCAAACTTATCTCGCCACCGAAACCAGTTCGTTTCAGCAACTCTTATATATTATCATGCCCGAACCAACTTTGCAAGCTCTTTTTTCAAGTTTCTTTCGAAGCTTGTTTTCCATTTGCTTGCCGCACCGTGTAAACTGTGTTTTCTTGGCCGGAATAAGAATATACCACGTATCGCCTCCAGTTGTAAAGTGTTATTTATTAAATATATCACTCCATATTATGGAACGAATTTTCAATAAGGAATGAACTCCACTTTAATACTTCCCCCTCTATATAGAAGGAACCTTCCTAAATGTTTATCCCCTTATGCATGCATAAAAAAACAGCAGTTCTTCAGATAGGCTTACCGCATCTAAAAAACTACTGCCCTTTAACAAGCATCTTTTTGGTTCAGCTCTGCCTCTTCCATTGCCCGTTTACTGGGACTTGTCTGCTGCTGATTCGGAATTTTCTTTATTCTTGGTGCCTTTGCTTTTATAAGGTTTCGGAGCACTTTTCGCTCGGTTAGCAGCGGCTTGCCAGCGATTCCATCCCTTTTTCCCCGTTCCACGGCCTGTGCCGCCCTTGCCTTTTGCTTTGCTCATCGTATCACTCCAATAATCCTGTCTATGCCTAAAATGATCTTCTTCGGTAACAATCCAGTGTAACCTAGCCTAGGTGATTCACTTCCAGCAATTCTTATTATACCAAAATTGAAGTGTTTACGTTTAAATGTAGAAAAATTACACTTGCACCTTAGGCTCTTCTACCGACTTAACACTTCTCAGCACACGTAACGATAACAGGAAACAGATAGCCAGAACGGCTGCAGCTGAAACATAAGGATAATTAATGTTTACGTCAAACAGTGCACCCGCTACGATCGGCCCAGCGATGTTGCCCAGACTGGTGTATGCGGAGTTCAATCCGGCAACAAACCCCTGCTGCTCTTCAGCCAACTTGGACATCTGGGTACTGATCGCCGGGCGTAAGATATCCATACCCAAGAAGACGGTAAAGGTTACAACAAGGATCAGCCAGTATGTGTGTACAAACAAGGTTAATAATACAAATATAGAGACAAACAACAGGCACACACTGATGACCTTCTTCTCACCAAATGTGTTTAGTAGCCAGCCGATCAGGGATACCTGCACAACTGCCCCCGCAATGGAACCAAACGTGATAATAAACGCGATATCTTTGGTCGTGAAACCAAACTTACGGTCTACAAACAATGAGAATACGGTCTCGTAGTTAGCCAAACCAAAGGCCATAACAAAGACGATGATCAAACTAAAAAAGTAAGGCTCCCGATAGGAGTTTATAAGTTGAGTTACGATACCTGGTGCTTTTACTTTTGCCACACTTTTTTCAGGTGCAGTTTGTTCACTTGTGCTCCGCTCGGATTCGGGCAAAATGATAAGCGTGATAATCGCAGCCAATAAACCAGCAACGCCTGCAGCGTAAAACGGAACCCGTATGCCAAACTCTGCAATATAACCGCCGATTCCTGGTCCAATAATAAACCCTGTCGAGATGGCAGCATTTATGAGCCCCATGCCTTTGCCGCGTTCTTCTTCCGTAGTTATATCAGCGGTGTAGGCCATAACTGCCGGAAAGATCAACGCTGCACCAATACCACCCAGCATCCGGGCAGCGAAGAGCAGATAAGGTGCATTCACCGCACCAAACATAAATTCAGACACCGCAAAGATTAACATTCCGAGAACGATGATTTTTTTGCGTCCCCACTGGTCTGACCAACGGCCTGCCGCTGGAGAGAACAAAAACTGTGTGAAAGAAAACGCCGCGAACAGAAGTCCCATCGTAAAGCCCGTAATATGAAGCAAGTTCATGTAAGCAGGCATGATCGGTACAACCAGACCAATACCCATAAATACGAGAAAAATATTCAACATTAACAGCAGCAGCGCACCCCTGTTACGTGTCAGTAAAGCCATGATTCCATCCTCCATCGTTATCTAATTATGCTGTTTATCCTTGGCAATCCCGTGAAGAAATACACTGGCGGCCTGACGATACAATGCAAGAGCCTGATCAGGCTCCAGTTTACGTGACATTTGACTAAGCCCAATAATGGTACTTTCCAGAATAAGCGCAAGATGATCTACATTTTGCTTGTTGAATTCTCCGCTGTCTATTCCTTCTTGGATCAGCTGTTTATTGAATTGAATGTGCCGCTCAAACAATACAGCGATTCGTTCCTCAATATCATTCTCTTTTTGCGCTCCAGTGAAGAACTCATCGGCCGCTTTCGTTAAAGGATGGTTGATATCATCCATAATGAGCTGTTCCGCCAGGCCATAGATTTTCTCGGTGGAAGTGTGATACAGATGCACTTTGGACTTCCAACTCGCTTCCCATTCCCGATCCCATTCATCAATAAGATAGAGAAAGAGTCCTTCTTTGCTTTTAAAATGATAATATATATTTCCCTTGCTGCTGCCCGTCGCCGCAACGATATCCTCAATAGAAGTTGCTTTATATCCTTTTTGTACAAAAAGGGCTTTGGATGCATCCGCAAGTTTTTTCTTGGTCTGCTCGGACTGGAGCTGCTTTTTATTCAAACTCACTCACTTCACTCCATTCTTATATACTGAACATTCGTTCTGTATTCTATCAAATATATAACTGACCCGCAATATAAAAAGGAGAACTCGCTCTCCTGCGAATTCTCCCTGATAATGTAATATCGCTTGCCTAAGGCCAATTCCATTGCTTTAATTCCATTTGAACCAAGCATCTATTGGTTAATCCTGAACTTCAACGAGTCATGCTATTTTATCTTTTTACCCTGCCCATGCAGTATTTTCAATTGACCATTCTCGTATCCAACTTGGTAGGTCACATTATACCGAGTCGTTACATATTCCCCATCTTTACGTTCTTCAGCAGCAATCACACCGCTTACTTCCATCTCGTCCTTACTCGCGCTCGTAGACGAAACTTTTTCCAGACTTACGTAGCTGGTATTCGAGTAGCCTTCACGGAACTTGGCATAACTCGTGCCGCTCTGCCAATCACTTCCGAGCAAGGCATAGGCAGACACATAATCACTCATGCTCAGGGAGCTGTAAAAGTCAGTAACCAAGGCTTCCGCTTCGGATAAAGCTGCGGAGGACGTCTGGGAAGACGAGTCACGAACTGTCTTCACTGCTTTGGCGTCAGGTGAGCGCTCAGACCATTGCTGAACCTGTTTCAATACACTACTGATGGGGATACTGAATCCGATTCCGCCTTCCTGCTTCACAACCGTCGAATTAATGCCAAGCACCTCTCCCGTCTCGGCGTTAATCAGCGGGCCACCGCTGTTGCCGTTCGTAATCGGAGCGGAGATCTGGTACAGATTGGTGTATATATAAGGCGGTATTTCAAAACTGCGGTCGAGTCCGCTAATAATACCGGTGGTCACTGTATTTTCAAACCCCAGCGGACTGCCGAGTGCAAGAATCTCATCGCCAACCTCCGCTTTAGCAGATGCGATGGGCAGAGGTTCTATTTTCACCAGATCCGGGACTCTGACAACAGCCACATCCGTTTCTTCGCCAAAGCCAATCACCGTACCCTTATATTCCTGATGATCCAAGGTGCGGATCGTCACCTCTTTGGAACCTTCGACGACATGCGCGTTAGTGATGACATCACCCTTGTTATTATATAAAAAGCCGGAGCCCAGACCGTCGCTACTTTCAATCGTAACTACTTTTTTCTGACTATCTTCAATAATCTGTTTACGTGTTTTTTTATCCGTTGTCTTTGAAGTTGCCTTTGCACTGGGCTTATCATCCTGTTTAGAGGAGGCAACAGCCAGTTTGGGCGCGATCGCCAGCTCATCCGCTGTATGCTGATGAATCCAGAACACTCCTCCAGCCCCGGCTCCAATGATAACTGCACTGGAGATAATCGTTCCCCACACACGTTTGCTCATTTTACTGTCCTCCTACTCCACATACCAAGATGCATTCGTAATCGTCACATTTGCTGCTTCATATACTCCATAATAGGAAGTTTCAAAATATCCCTCTGCACCTACATCCAATATAGCCGGATACACATAAGCATCGGTCTCACCAATATAATCACCATTGGAAGTATTGATATTAACAATAAGTGCCACAGACGATATTGGACGTGTTCCCTGGTTAAACACTGACCCGCTAATATGCAAGTCTCCATACTCATCCAGCTCGGCAGACAGATCCGTTACATATACCGCCCCTGTGCGATTGCGAAGCTCCTCCTCGGCTGCCTGCTGCTCTGCAAGTCGAATTCGTTCTTCCTCTGCTTTCTCAAACGCCTTCTTCTCACGCAGGACTTCATCCCGATATTTGGCTAGTTTCTGGTCATCCGGTGCATAAGATAATCCGTTGTCCACCGTTTGCAGTGCTGCTGTAAAATCACGCTTCTTCACTTGCTGCTCTGCCTGCTTGTAACTGATCCCTGCCAGCTTATCTACAATCTGCTTTTGCACAGCTTCGGCTTCCTTGCCACTCAGGTTTGATATCGTTTTGAGTTTAGTAGCCAATGCATCCACAGTTGTTAACTGATCAATTTCTTTTTTCACCTTCAGAACAGCCAAGGTTACCTTTCGATTGTTCATAGCCGCCCTTGCTTTATCAAACACCGGCTCTTGTCGTTCGTTTAATGTTTTTGCCGCAACTTGAATGATTTTATCCGCTTCGGACAGCTTGCCTGTTTTGAGCAAATTCGCGGCTTCGTCCATCTGTTTCCATAGATCATTTGCTTTCGCCGTAATCTGTCTGTCTTGAACAAGCGCTTTTACATCTGGTCTTTGGGCAAGAGCTTTGTCAAGCAAATCCAAAGCTTCTGCGTATTGCCCGCTCAGCGCAGCCTTCTCCGCCTCCATATGCAGCGTCTTCACATGAGCATTAATAAGATTCTCCTTATTATAATAATACGTCAACAACGCGCCCATAATCGCTGCAAGCAGCAGTGGAATTACCCAGAGAAACGGACTGCTCTTGCGCTTACTCTCCGTTCCGGTCGCAGATGCGTTGCGAGGTTCCAGCCCTGCCGGCTCCGACCAGATTTGCTCCTCTGTGGAGCTGACTTGTTTCAGCGGGGTTCCACACTTCTGACAGTGCTTTTCCCCAGAGTTATTTTTCGTCCCGCATATGTGACAATACATCCTGATCCCTCCAAACTAAGCGTATGTATATTGAAATTTGTGATCTGTTGTTGGTTAGAGCTGTTATATGGATACCCACTTTAGAGTATGTGTTGCTTCATATCGGGGTGAATCGACATTTATCATATAGCAAAAAGGTAAAATGCACCATATATTCCTGACGAAAAAACAAAAAAGACCCTCCTGTTGTCAGGAGAGCCTTGGTGTATATTCCTCAAATTCGCCGGATACGGATCTATTCCGTCTGATTGGAAGGAAAAGCACTCATATTGATATAAGAGACTTCCCACAGATGGTTGTCCAAGTCTTGAAAGCTCCGTCCATACATGAATCCATGATCCTGCGGTTCGTTATATGGCTTCGCCCCTGCATCAAGAGCAGCTTGTGCAATGGCATCTACTTGCTCCCGGGAATCAACAGACAGGGCAACGATTACTTCAGCTGTATCAGCCGCATTTGCTATTTTTTTCGTAATAAAGGATTGGAACCGTTCCTCCACAAGCAGCATGACAAAGATATTGTCTCCGACAATCATACAGGTAGCCTTATCATCCGTAAACTGGGCATTAAACTCAAATCCCACTTTTGTAAAGAAATCAACCGACTTCTTCAAATTCTGGACAGGCAAGTTGACAAAAATCTGATTTGCACGAACAGCCACCATCGATCACCTCGGATTCCTAAAATAGATTCCACCCCAAAATATCACCTCGCGTATGCGCTGTCAATTTGGTTAGAATGAAAAACGCGCTTTGGCGAATCCCTGTGGATTCAGCCAAAGCGCGTTTTTTTGTTTGTTCTTTTCACTCATTATAACAGGAATAGTATCACCGGATTACGATTGTGGCTCAAGCTGTAGCTTCTCCAAAAACGGCTTCAGACGATCCACCACATAGTGGCTACCTCCTCGACCATTCACCTCTTCGATCACGGCTGCCAGCAGGAATGACGGCGATTCCGTATCAAAGGTGACGAAAAAGCCATTCTCCTGCCCTTGCTCGCCCTTTTTCGCTTTCAGTTCGGCCGTTCCTGTCTTGCCTGCAAGACTTCCAGTAATAGAGCTAAGTGTATGTGCCGTCCCGCCTTGGCGAGACACAACTTGTTTCAGCGCGTCTTTGACAGTACTGGCTACATCCGGTGTGATGATCACCTCAGGATCAGGGGTTTCTTTTCCAACAATCAATACAGGTTTCACCAGCTTGCCTTCATTCACAAACGGTGTAAATGCTGCAGCCAGATGAATAGGTGACATCAACATCTCCCCTTGACCATAAGACGTATCGGCTAGCAACACCTCGGAAGACAAATCTCTGTGCGCTTCGTTTGCATACTGGCTTGGCTTCAAATACAGTTCATCCAGTCCAAAATTGTTCCCGAACCCAAACTTCTGAATTCCCTCGATAAACTTGGCACTGCCCATCTCCGTCGCTTCCATCGCAAAATAAATATTGTCCGAATACACCAGAGCATCCACCATATTTACAGGACTCAGGCTTTTCACCCGTTTAACATAATATCCGCCCCAGCTGTCGTTCTTCCTCCATTGCAAACCAGAAATATCATGAGTTTTATCCGCTGTTGTTACTTTCTCCATGAGCCCTGCGGCCGCAGTAATTGCTTTGAAGGTTGAGCCGGGAGCGTACCGTGTCGTCACTCGATTGATAAAAGGAAGCTTTTCATTCGCCGAATAGGCATCCCACTCGGCCTGAGTCAGACCGGTTACCATTTTATTCGGATTGTAGGAAGGAGAACTAGCCATCGCGAGCAGGTTCCCGTCCTTGGGATTCATTATCACCATCGCCCCTGCGTCACCGCCTCCAGCCAGTGTTTGATACAGCTTTTTCTGCTGTGCGGAGCTGATGGTTAGTTGCACATCCTTGCCATCCACTGCATCCTTACGAATCAATTCAGAACGAGTGTTGCCCGCTTCATCGGTGATCTCGATCAGACCGCCACGCTCACCGCGTAGCTGCTTCTCCATGGACTGCTCCAGTCCAGCTTTGCCGATCCAGTCTTCTGCACGGTAATAGCCTTCCGTATCTTTGTCCAGGTCTTCCTTGGTAGCCTTGCGTACATATCCGATCAGATGCGCCGCTGCCTCACCAAGCGGATAATAGCGGATTTCCTTGCTTTGCAGAGCAACTCCACGAAGAGAACCGGGTACATCAAACTCCTCCGTGGAACCGATTGGCACAAAAAATTCAGGTTTCACCCAGGTCTGACTGATGGCTTTCTGAATACCTTCGACAGATACGTTGTAATGACCCGCGATGCGAGCAATCATCTGATCCGGGTTCTCTCCCAGCTTTTCGGGAACAATCCCCCACTCATTCATTGTGCCTTGCGTCGCCAGCGGCAGCCCCTCACGATCGACAATATCTCCACGATTCGGAAATAGTGTTTTCACCCGAACTTTGCTTCCCTTCACCATATCACTGAGAATCAGGGATGGCTGCCAGTTAATCTTCCAGATTTTGTTGCCGTCCTCAAGCTCCTGTCGAACCAGCTTTAACGTATGTGTTTCGCTGACTTCGCCCAAAAACGTGGTCAGCTGTAAATTATAATCGGTCTGGTAGAGATCAGGATTACTAGCGGTTTCTTCCGCCTTGTTCTCAACCTTCTCTGGGTGTAGTTCAGCTTTAACGCCAGAAACCTTCATTCCCGAATAGATGGCATTGTATTTCTCAACAAACTGTTCCTTGGTCATACCTGCCTCGGTCAACGAAGCAGGTGACATCAACGAATACAACTGGTTAAACTCTTTCTTTTGCAAATGCTTTATGTACTGATTTACGGTTGTCTGGGGTTTCGCTTCCTCTGGTTTATCATTATTCTGCATATAAAGATACATTCCGATGCCACCTGCAAACAGGATGGGCAGCAATCCGTATAATAATTTACGTTTAGATTTCACGTCACATCACCTCTACTCTATACTATAGATTTCCAGCGCGGATTAAACAATGTAACAAATCTGATGAATTTGTCATTAAAAATAGCCTTAAGCTCACATAATATGTTTAAATAAGAATAGTGAATTACATACTAGAGCTTTTTTGCGATGCAAAAGGCTGAAAAGGAGCCCGATGATGGAAATCAGCTATTTTTTACTCCCAAAAGCCGAAGTGGCCTATATCGAGTCTACCGCTTCCATGAAAGATGCTATTGAGCAGTTGGAATCGCATCACTACACCGCCATTCCCGTAATTGATCCGGATGGAAAATATGTTGCTACTCTGTCCGAAGGTGATCTGTTATGGAAAATGCGTAATACTCCGGGATTGACATTTGATAATATGGATCAAGTGAAGGTCAATGAGATCAGTAATCGCATCTATAATGAATGCGTGTACATCGAAGCAGAGATGGAGGATATGCTGACACTTGCGGCAGACCAAAACTTTGTACCTGTGGTGGATATTGATCGTGTCTTTCTCGGAATCATTCGTCGTAAAGATATCATTGAATATTACACCCGTAACATATCGGATTAGGATTAATCTGGAGTAGCCGTAAAGTCTCATACTGAGTTACTGCATCTGCATGAGAACCCATGAAAAAGACGAGCCAATCGGCTCGTCTTTTTTTGTGCCGTTTCCTGAACATTATGTTCAGAATTCGTTCAGAACGCTATTGTATTATGGACATATTGTTAAACAAGACCCACATTAGTTCTTTCAACATGAATAGAGAGAGGTATGCACCTTGAATCGTTTAAGCACACGCAAAAAATTGCTGGTTACTGCAACGGTGATTATGTCTTGTATTTACGTCATATGGCGTACATTTTTCACCATTCCTTTCGGCCATGGCCCACTCGCTGTGACCGCCGGTCTGGCCCTCCTGATTGTCGAACTCATCGGTATGTTTGAACTGGCTGTGCATTTTTATAATATGACCCGGCTTGAATATCCCGAGTTGCCCGTCGTAGATGAGGCATTGTATCCCGATGTGGATGTTTTCATTGCAACCTACAATGAACCTGCATCCCTGCTCTTCAAAACGATTAACGGTTGTCTCAACATGGATTATCCTGATCCCTCCAAAGTACATATCTATCTGTGCGACGACTCCAATCGTCCCGAGATGCGGGAACTGGCTGCACATATGGGGATCAACTATCTGACCCGTACAGAGCATATCCATGCCAAGGCCGGAAACTTGAACAACGCCATGAAATATACTTCATCACCTCTAATCGCCACGTTTGATGCCGATATGATTCCGAAGCATGATTTTCTGACGTCTTGTGTGCCTTATTTTCTGACAGGAGAAAAGATTGGCTTCGTTCAAACTCCGCAAAGCTTCTATAATCCCGATCAGTTTCAATACAATTTGTACTCGGAAGGCCGAATCCCGAATGAACAGGACTACTTCTATCGTGATGTGCAGGTTGGGCGGAACAAGTCCAACTCCGTCATCTATGGCGGAACCAATACGGTACTGTCGAGGCAGGCACTGGAGGACGTTGGCGGTTTCTACACCGGCTCCATTACGGAGGATTTTGCCACTGGCATTGAAATGCAGAGCAAGGGATATCGTTGTTTTGCCACAAACAAAGTGCTTGCTTCCGGACTTGCTCCGGGCGATCTGAAAAGCCTGATTAAGCAGCGCCAACGCTGGGCACGCGGGTGTATCCAAACCGGTAGAAAAATGAACATCATGTTCAAGCGAGGACTTACCTTTGCCCAAAGACTGAATTATATCTCTTCGATTACCTATTGGTACTCCGGGTTAAAACGGGTGCTGTACATCATGTCACCTATTCTGTTTGCCGTGTTTGGTGTGCTCGTGGTGAAGTGTACCATTCTGGAGATTTTGGTCTTCTGGCTGCCGATGTATCTGTTAACCAATACGTGCTTGCGCATGCTGTCCGGTAATATTCGAACGACGAAATGGACCAATGTGTACGAAACCATCTTGTTTCCGTCTCTGTTGCCTGCGGTCATTCTGGAAACACTGGGCATCACGATGAATAAATTTGCGGTTACCCGTAAAGATGGTGCTCATAACGATCGCAGTTACCAGTTCAAACAGATCATTCCGCATCTGATTCTAGCTGTGTTGTCGGTCATTGGTATTGTGAACTGTATCCACTGGACGTTCAGTCAGGGCACGATCGGTTTTCTCGTCGTTTTATACTGGCTGTTAATCAATTTCTACAACATTATGATGTCGATCTTTTTCCTAAGCGGACGCAAGGTGTTTCGCAATTATGAGCGTGTCCTTGCTGCAGTCGATTGTACGCTGATTACAGAAGATGAAACCCTGTCATGTGTTACTCATGATATTTCGGAAGGCGGGATTGCTATTGTATTCGATACCCCTAGATACATCCCGAGCGAAGCCGAATTTACTGTGCGGTTGGTAACAGATTATTATGCGAGTGAGTTTACAGCCAAAGTAACACATGTGACTTCATTCGGTAACCAGTGGAAATATGCGTTTAAAGTGCATGAGATCACGGAAGCGGAGCAGCGACAGTTGCTGCACATTGTGTATGACCGCGAGCCTACATTGCCTCAGAAACTGGACAAAGATATCAGTACATTCGAGGACATCCGTCTGAATTTTGTAAGACGTGGGCAGGTGGGCATCATGTCCAACCGCAAGTTGGCACGCATTCCGCTGAATCATGAACTGGAAACGTCTGAATATGGAACCATTACGCTGCTGGACTTTAACTATGATTTTCTGCTTGTCGATATGTCTCGTCAGGAAATGGCCTATGAGATTCGTTTGCCTCTTGGCGAAGAACTTGTCCTGGAGTGTGTATGGGTAAAATCGATGCGAAGCAAACATGGCATTCTGTATCGCATCCAAAATATTCAGGACATTGCCCGAAATGGACAAATGCCTTCGCTCGAAGCCCTCTTGAAACAGTGGAATATGGCTTATACAGAGACCGGCAGACCAAAGAGCCCAGTACCAAACAAAAACTTCATCTCGGATGATGAACTGAACGAGATGGCCTATTTATAACGTGGAGGCATAGAAAGCATGAGTACGAAATGGCAACAATGGCTGCTTGTCGTAATTCTCACAAGTTTATGGAGCATCGACACCACTGCTACGGCTTCGGCTCAGCCGGATCAGCTGCAGTGGAGCGAGCGCCCCATACAGGTATGGAATAACGGAGCCAAGGTGCAATCCAGTTTGAATCGTAGCGGCAGCTTACAGATCAACACCTCAACTCAAGGATTGAAAAAGGGATATTACTCTGCTTATGTATATGAGCTACAGAACAGGGACTGGACGGGCTACAGCGAATTAAGATTCTCCATTCGAAGTGATTCGGATCAGACGTTGCCGCTAAACGTTGTCATCACAAGAGCAGATCAATCCACACTCACGGTGTCCGACCAACGTAACGTCATCGTCATTCCCAAAGCGACCAAGGAACCCAAGCTGGTTCATCCGGTGGATGGATTGATTAGACTGGAGCCGCGGTTTGAAGGCGAGGTTCGTGTTCCCTTTTCCAGTCTCATGATTCGAAATCACGCAGCCACGGTTGGCCAAGTCACACCAGGGAAAATCCTGAGCTGGGGTATTACGATGACTACACTGGAAAACACACAGCTGAAGTACCTGGTTGGAAACATCAAGATCGTTCCGGCAAAAGAAGCGACGGCAGAGAACCGTTTGTCCTCTGCAATGATCACCGGAGACAAACGAGTGGTGAAACCCGTGGCTGGTGAATCGGTTGCAAGGTATGCAATTACTGGTTTGTCAACGACAAGTCCGAAAACTTCGGAAACACCGGAAGTAATGTTCCAGCTTGCTGTTCCTGTACAGGGCGTATCCATCACATCCGATGGCCTGCTGACTCTCGGAACCGATGCCGCAAAGGCAGATTCGGTGACTGTTCGTGCTCTGGTGGGTCAGCAATGGAACATCGACTATACCGTTAAACTTGATTCTTCCACGGCGATGCAGATGAAGGAAACGGATGGAACGCCGCGTTTCATCCCTTCGCCTGACCTTGTTCCCAAGGTGCTGGAACCTTCCACCGTATGGTTACAACCATGGATGGAATGGATGATCCGTACTGCTCTTTTTCTTATGGGACTCACCGTGCTTATCCCGTATTGGTTCTGGAGAAGACGGCAGCACAGCTCCCAAGCTGGCAAAGAACTTACGATGAATCATCGCAAGTCCAAGCGACTATTTAGAATGTAGATTCTTTATTTTATCTTCAAGGAGGAAAGGCAGTGCTCTTTTCCAGTGTAATCTTCTTATTTTATTTCTTGCCGCTAGTATTGGGGCTATATTATATGTTGCGATTTTCTGTGACACTCAAAAATATGCTGCTGCTTGTGGCGAGCCTGTTCTTCTATGCATGGGGTGAACCCCGCTTTGTGCTGGTCATGCTGGTCTCCATTGCACTGAACTATGTTTTCGCACTGCTCGTGGACAAGTACCGGGATCGGCGCAAAGCCGCCTATACCATCATTACTGTAATGCTTGCTGCCAATCTGGGCATGCTGTTTGTTTATAAATACCTGGCGTTTGCCCTGCGCATTGTCAATGAAAGCACCGGCTTTGGCCTGAGCATTCCGCATATCGCGCTGCCGCTCGGCATTTCCTTTTTCACCTTCCATGCGATCTCTTACGTTATTGATGTGTATCGTGGACATGGCAGTGTGCAGAAAAATCCATTTTATGTCGCCCTCTATATTTCCTTTTTCCCTCAACTTGTAGCCGGGCCTATATTGCGTTACAACATGATTGCGGATCAGATGATCCATCGCAAAGAAAGCTGGGACAAGTTCGCGGTTGGCTGCTGCCGTTTCATCGTGGGTTTGAGTAAAAAGGTACTGTTATCCAACAGTATGGCTATTGTTGCCGATCATGCATTCAGCATGGGTGGAACAGGTGATATGGCTTCAAGCCTCGCTTGGCTGGGGGCAATTGCCTACACATTGCAGATTTATTTCGACTTCTCGGGTTATTCCGATATGGCCATTGGGCTCGCACTTATGTTTGGATTCAAATTCGAAGAAAACTTCAAATATCCGTATATCTCCCGCTCCATCACCGAATTCTGGCGCCGCTGGCACATCTCGCTCGGTACCTGGTTCAAAGAATATGTTTACTTCCCGCTGGGAGGATCACGCGTCAGCAACAAGGATAAGATGATCCGCAATCTGTTGGTCGTCTGGGGACTCACGGGCATCTGGCATGGGGCCGAATGGACATTTGTCATCTGGGGTTTAATCAACTTTGCGTTCATTGCACTGGAGAAAATATTCAATCTGGACAAAAGCACACGTTTGGCTCCGCTCCGACATTTCTATGCTATGTTCATTGTGGTCATTGGATGGGTCATTTTCCGTTCACCGGACTTGTTACAGGCCGGCAACTATCTTGGCAACATGTTCGGACTCTATGGTAACGGCTTCTGGAGTGATACAACCTGGATGTTCATGAAAGAATACGCCCTTTTCTTCATTCTCGGCATTCTGTTCTCTACACCAATTGCCCTACGGATGAACAAATGGATGGTGGATGGTGTTCGCTTCGGTAAACCACTGGAACTGATCTACCCGGTGACCATCATTGCATTGTTTCTCGTGTGTGTGTCCTATCTGGTCAAAGGCACGTACAACCCGTTTATTTATTTTAATTTCTGAGAGAAGGATTCCATATGCATAGCTTTTTTGCCAAAAAGAGAATCACCGCCTTCCTCTTTATTCTTGTGCTCGTCACG
Source organism: Paenibacillus amylolyticus (assembly GCF_051136285.1). Lineage (GTDB taxonomy): Bacteria > Bacillota > Bacilli > Paenibacillales > Paenibacillaceae > Paenibacillus > Paenibacillus amylolyticus_F. The sequence continues at coordinate 2,764,205 of NZ_CP194938.1, forward strand.
TTATCTATCCTGAATATGATACAGTCCATGGAGCCTATGAAAAAGACACTAGCGGCGGCAGACTACCGTTTCTCCAATGCCAAAGGTATTATTAACGAGCTGGATGCTGATATAAATGAGCATGTTTTTGAGAAGTTTGGTTTCATCGAAGCCTACGGATACTTGCAGTCGCTCATGTGGAAAAACGAAGAGAATAACTTCGAGGTGGTCAAAGATACAGAGGGCAAGCTACACTATACGTACTTTGCTACAGGTCCTACAGATACCAAGGAACTTTCTGAGCGGGTTGCCAAGCTCGGGGCACAATTGGGGGCAAAAACCAAGCTTACCTATGTCATGACACCCGACAAATATGTACGTGGACATACGGCATTCCCGGAAGGTATTCCTTACAATTATAATAATGAAACCGCCGATGGTTTCCTCACCCATCTGAAGGAGGCTGGTATCGACACGCTGGATCTGCGTGAAGGATTGCTGGAGAGCGGCATACCGGCGAAGGATTTATTTTTCACAACCGATCATCACTGGAAAATCAAAACAGCTTTCTGGGCCTTCGGTCAGTTGGTTCATCATCTGGATGGCATGTACAACAAGCCACTCGATCCGAATCATTATTTTACAGATATAAGCAACTACAATGTAATCCCGTATAAGGATTTCTTCATCGGATCACAAGGCCGCAAAACCGGGAAATATTACGCGGGTGATGATGATTTCGATCTCATATATCCCAAGTTCAAAACCAACTATTCTTTTTATTTTAAGACCGGTGAAACGGAAGCCACGTTGAACGGCCGCTTTGAGGATTCGCTTTTAACGACATATCCTTTGAATGTAAAAGGCGCTACCTACGATCTAACCGCCGACAAATACTTTACGTATCTGTATGGCAATCAGGGAATCGTACATGTGACGAATAAAGACAAGGCAAACGGACTCAAGGTCATGTTTATCAAGGACTCACTCGCCGTGCCTATGATTTCTTTTCTCTCAACGGTTGTCTCCGATGTGTATCTGATTGACCCACGGTATTATACGGGAGACATTATAGATTTTGCGAAAAAGACCGCTCTGGATCATATCTTTGTGTCGATCTCTCCTCAAGACCTCGTCGATGAGTTTTTCCCTTACGGAAAGTACAAAACGGAGGGTCACTACACCAGCTCCTCCAAGTAAAATATCGTCGTTCATCGAGTTGGATCGAACATGTAAAAGGGTACTCCCTTGGCAATCATAACCACGGATGTACCCTTTTGCTGTATACCCAAGATAAAACGAATATCATCAAGAATATCCATGTTTACAACAATCATGGTCATCATCTTATACATGCTAACGTCGTATGCTTGGGTATCTCTTCGCTTTTTTACAGCGTCGTCACTTCTGCCATTTCAAAATACCACTCCAGGAAGGCATTGAAATCCGCCCATTGCGGTTTGCTCTCTCTGTTCAGGAAACGTTCAATCGACTCGCCGAGTTCAACCAGCACAACCTCACCAGTCTCGCGATTATAGAAAAAACCACCTTCCCCTTCAAAGCTGTCCAGCGGAATGTAAGCCTCCGGTAATCCAAGTGTAAGCTGCGATATATGCATATCTTGTAAGTAAACCGTATTCTCAATTACCCAACAGATCTGATACAGCTCCTGATGCCTGCTATAAAACGTCGGCCCATCCTCTGCATGCAGGTAGAATTGTGAAAAATCCGAATTCAGATCGATGTCCAGCTTACGCAACGCTTCCTCATATTCAGCCGGCACATCTTCATGCCACCAGCCTTTCACGCGGCAATGTTCAATGACTTTGGTGGATAACATCACAAGCCCCCTCATTCATGTTATACGTCGTTTGATATTTCATCCTGACTCCAACGTTTCTCTATTTAGAGAGTAGCATGATTCTAGAGGACCGCACAAATGAATCGGGTTATTACTTATGGTCCCAGGACACTCCACAACTTTTTTGGGGAGTTGAAATTAGGGATAAAGCTATAGACACTGATATGTATTGGTGAAACTTTCCTCCTGCATCACCGTCTAATAAAGGAATACACCTCAAAGGAGACGACTATGCGAATAAGCTGCAGCCCCGGTTTTCTCGGAAGTATGATCGGTTCTATTGATCTGAGACCAACCAAGCATAACCAGCCCCCGTCCACGACAAGTCAAATTACAGAGCATGTTGATCCGGAACTCATCGCGATCCCTTATGTGACTGATCCCGACTTCGGATCACACTTTGATGCGATGAAGATGATGAATGGTACATATCAGGAAGAGTTTCACGATAGCTATGACGTGGAGTTTACCATCGATGTAGATAAAAAAGGTTATATCACACAGTTTGAGCATACCTTCCCGTTGGAGCGTTATTTGGACTTGATCCGAACGCAGTCATATAACGTCATTCAGACGAACTGGCGCGGACAGTCCTTTCACGTGATGACTTACAGTTATATGGAAGAAGTCATTAACCTTAACAATGTTATTTTCCGATGTACGAACGCAGAGGATGTCTTCGTGGTTGCTGAGCTCATTCCTTTTCGTGCAGGTGGGGTTGTAGAGCAACCGGGCAATCTGTATCTTCACTTTCGTGCGCTAATCTCGGCTCGGGATGACCTGTACCCGATTGATTATATGCGCCAGCCGGATTTCGATCTGAATCTGGACTGAACTAATTGAAGATGAAAGTTATACAAGAGGAACATACGTTATCCTGTGTCTAAGGGTAGCCTTTGTCCTTTTTTTTCGTGCCGCTCTAAATTTCACCTTAAGCAAAATCACCGAAACAGACGATGATATATATAAAGTTACATTACCATATATTTCAGGTGTGTACCGAAGATGAGAGGGGCTTTACAAGAATTATGATGGGTACAAAAATGAAAATCAGTTCGCTGCTTACACTGCTACTCGCCGGCCTATTATTGCTCCTGGGCGGAACACAAACCGCTCATGCAGAACAGGTCGACAGCTTGCTCCCCGAGCGAAGTCAGCAAGAAATCGAGCAAAAGTGGAATCAATGGATGATGGTTGATCCAACGACACCTATGTTTACCGAAACACCTTCCACCGTTTTCCCTTATTCTGCTGGCTCGCTTAATGAGAGATATCTTGAGCAGGGTTTGAATGCTGCCAACTTCTATCGATATATTGCCGGTATGTCCGGTGATCTTGTACTCGACCCAGCATTAAATATGCAAGCTCAGCATGGGTCTGTTGTTGTCTCCACCGGTGGGCAGCTTAGCCACTACCCTGAACAGCCGGCAGATATGCCGAAGGATTTTTTTGATAAAGGATACACCTCCGCCTCTTCATCTAACCTGCATGTCACCACCAATGCTAAATGGAATGTTCTCGCTGGAAGCATCATGGGCTACATGAATGATTCGGGTGCGTCCAATATTGATCAAGTAGGACATCGCCGCTGGGTATTAAGTCCGAAGCTGAAGCGAATCGGATTCGGACTAGCTACTCATCAAGAGGAAGACCGAACTCGTTATTATAGTAATATGCAGGTTTTTGACCAAAGCAGAACTCAGGTTACACCTTATAACTACAGTCTTTTCCCCAATCAAGGTGCCTTCCCGATCGAAGCCTTCGGTGCCCTGCAGGCCTGGTCCGTTCAATTAAACAAGGACGTGTTCGCAGAACCTGAATTGGAAAAGATTCAAGTTGAAATGATCCGAGTCTCTGATCAGCGGAAATGGACATTTAAACAACAAGAGAATACGGAATTCCCTTTGGATTATTACAATGTAGACCCCTCAAACAAACGCTGGTTTGAGCAAGCCTATTTTAATGTCGAGACATCCAACTTCGGCGATAACAGCGCTATTATTTTTCGTCCTGATGATGTGCAGTTGTTAAAAAACGGTGATACCTTCCAAGTACATATCATAGGTCTGCAAAAGAAAGACGGCTCTCCCGCTGAAATCTCCTATACGACACGTTTCTTCCATGTAGACGGCGGGCAGGATCCGACTTTAACCAAGATTACACCTGCAAAATCAAGTCTGACTTTGCGGGTAGGAGACACTGTAGACATCCCCTCCGTAACAGCGATTCTTGGGGATGGAAAGTCATACACTCCGTTTTCCAACCTGACTTACACGGCATCTTCGGATAAGATCGCGATCCGGAATGGTCAGATTGTCGGGACACAGGTCGGTAAAACCGAGTTACGTATCCGTTTTGCGGGAAAAGAAACGGTTGTCCCTGTCATAGTCAAAAAAATGCTCCATTATACAGATATTCAGACTCACTGGGCTAAAGATGATATTCTGTGGGCTATTCAGCAAAATATGGTTACCGGGTATGAAAATGACACCTTCAGACCCAATGCTCAGGTAAGCGAAGCCGAGTTTCTTGCCATGCTGTTTAATATGTATGCCAATTCCAATTACCTGGGGTATATGGATAAGACCGATGCTTCAGGTGCGAACTGGAGTGATCGTTACTATACGTATGCATCGAGACTCAATCTGCCTCTGGAGGCCAGTATTCAGAATCCCAAGCTGCGTAAGCATGCACTCAATCGGGCAGAGGTTGCTGTTATTGTCGCCAGCCTTGGCGGCAGAAATTATGTTAAAGATGAAGATGCCATTCAATATTTGCTGAATATGGGCTACTCCTCTGGCAAAACATCAGCTACAGTCGAAGGTTATGCTGGCAAGGAATTATTCACCCGGGCAGAAGCCGTTGTGTTTCTGAGGAATTTAAAGGGCAGAGGATTCGAACCTTGGGGCAGACCCGAACAAGTCACTGAAGTAGACAATAATGAAAAGCAGGGTAACCTCCCGGATGGTACGGTTCAGGCCGAGTATACTGTCGATCACACCTTGACTTTGCGAGGTACGTTTAAAGCCTATGCCGGTCACACCATTCCAATTGGAATCAACGGTCCTTCGCCAGAAGTACTGCCTATTCAGACCGAAAACGTAACGCTGGATGCAGACGGAAGCTTCAAACTGACGGTCAAGATAAATGAACAAAACACCAAACACCTCAACCTTTACTTGAATGTAAAAGAAGATTACTCCTACTTTATTCGTGTAGAGGAAGGAAAAATGGCAGTTAACGAATACACAGAGAATTGAAATTAACGTTGGTATGTAAAGGGTACCAAAAATAGCCGGGTGATTATTCACCTGGCTATTTTCCTTTTATATGGCCGTATTCATTTTTGACCCCTCTCTACATTCTCCTTCACTCTGAATTCAACAATCTCACGTATCAGTGACTCTGGTAACGGCTCATCCAGTGGAAACTGAACCGAGCCCTTCGCTCCTTTATATCTGGAGAGTTGTTCCTTGAACGCCAGTATACCACTAGGTGCAGGATACAAGCCGATGTGTTTCGTGTATGCGGCAAAATGAACCAGATTCCCATGCTGCGCATATGTAGGCATTTTGTAACTGATCTTTTCTTCTGCGAGCGGAGCCGCATCACGGATGATCTGCCTTAACATCTGTAACTTCAATTGTACATCCGTTGGAAATGCATCAATATATTCATCCACCAGCACCGAATACTGTCTATTTTGATCCATCTTGCACTCCTTCCACCACGTATGTTTTAGTGCGGTTCGCTGCGAGTAATATTGGCTCTATTGTACTTCATATTCATGGAAGAACAACAACTGTTTTCCTTTGAGAAAAAGAATATATTTGATTTTGTGGAGAGATTACCATACAATACGTTTAAACGTTCGAACATTTAAACATTTAAACATTTAATGGAGGCTTACATTAATGACAAACACAAGCAGGACGATTCTTATCGCGGGCGGTTACGGCGCAGTTGGTGCACAGATTGCCCGCATTTTGCATGACAGGCATCCCGATCTGGAACTGTTACTCGGAGGTCGTTCATCTGGCAAAGCCACTCCTTTCGCTTCAGACCGCGTTCGAACGGTCATTGTGGATACTGCTGCACCTGACCCTCTGATCCACGTTCAGGAGAACCTGTTTCTAATTATTAATGCTGTGAATGATTTGCAGGATCGATTGCTCATATCTGCCATTCGGAGAGGCATCCCGCTCATTGACGTGACACGCTGGACAGAAGTATTTCATCAGGCACATCGTTCGGCAAAACAAGAAGAACTACGCTCCCCTGTTATTTTATCTTCTGGCTGGATGGGCGGAACAGCTTCCTTGTTTGCGATGATGCTCGCAGAGAACCTGGATCATGTGGAGATGAATATCAGTGCCTTATATTCGCTCCGGGACAAAGCAGGGCCTGATTCCGTTACTTTTATGGATCGGATGAGCATTCCTTTTCAGATCACCGAATTGAATACTCAGCGTGAGGTCTATCCAATGACTGATCCGCTTCATGTCACTTTTCCTGGAGGATACAGAACGCAATGTTACAGACTGGATACACCCGATCACGTTACGCTCCCGCAGCAGAGCCACATCGATGCTTCCAGCTTCCGCATTGCCTTTGATCATAAACTATCCACCTACGCACTTGCAGGCATGGTCAAAACCGGAATCTGGAAAATGATTAGTGGTGAGCGGTTTACGCCCATCAGACGTAAGTTGCTATATAACCCGGGAAATGGTGGGGCTCATCATCTCGTCATTGAACTGAATGGTGTCGATCACTCGGGCAAACAGGTGAAGCGTAGATTAACCGTCTCCGACCCCCTGGGGCAATCCCATCTCACAGCACTCGGTGCTGCTGTTCAAGCTGACAAGCTGCTTCGATTGCCTGCAGACCAGCCGATGGCTGCAGGAATTTATTATCCTGAGCATTGGCTGGATCACCAAATGGATCGGGATGCTGCGGTACAATTTTACACAGAACATGGAGTCCAACTGGCTTAATCTAAAGCGTCATAGCCCTTCCATTGCGCATCAGATAATCTTCTTTTTCCTTGTAATCCGGCATAATGCTACCTAACCGTCTCCAAAACGAGCGGTCATGATTCATATGATGAATATGGCATAGCTCATGGATAATGACGTAATCAATGACCTCTAGTGGCGCCATGGCAAGGCGGTAATTAAACGTCAGCTTTTTATCCCAGCTGCAGCTCCCCCATTTCGTCGGTGAGTCTACGATGTCGATCGACTTTGGCTTCACCTTCAGCTCCTGCTGATAACGTGTAATTCGCTGACCTATCATACGTTTGCATTCGGCAAAGTAAAACTTTTTTAGATTCGCACGCAGCTCATCTTCGGTAAATCCCTCTACCGGGATTAAATCTTGCAGGGCATAAGCCTTACCGAAGAGTAAAAATGATCCCTTGCCCTCTTTTTCGTATTCCTTGGCCTGGGGACCGTCCATTACCTGCTGCATCCGGGCTGACTTTTGTAGAATCTCAGCTCCGTGCTGCATAACCAGTTGCTGGATCACTTCCTCACTCGTGCCGTTCGGCGCCTTAATGGTGACCATATAGGGCAGATCCATAGTGATGGAAGCTTTTTTTCGTTTGCCAAATTCAATATGACATGTAACAATTTGCCCCTGGATTTCGATGGTAATCATGTTTGTGGTACTCCATTTCTGTAAATTGAGCTGTTTGTCGATGCTTGTTTACAGCTGTGATTGTTCTTGTTCATCTATGATGAAGTGTTATTTTGTTTCACGTTGTCTTAGAGATTGTATACCAATATTCAGATGTTTGACATCGGAACAACCCCAATTGAATTTTTTATTCATTTATATGTATTATTATTTAATCCAATCATTACATCGTTTACGTATCTTACCGGGAGGATGAGCAGAATGAATGCAATACAGGATAACCATCGTCACATTGAAGAACTGACACTCAACCACTGGCAGCCTTTATCCACCTCTCTATATGACGGCTGGGTGCTGCGTTTTGCCAATGGATACACGAAACGTGCCAACTCCGTTCAAGCGATCTATCCTTGTACTCTGGATGTGCATGAAAAGATCATGGAATGTGAGCGAATCTATACGTCCAACCAGTTAAATACGATTTTCAAAATTACACCGTTCGTTCAGCCAGCAGAGTTGGATCAGCTTTTGCAGGATAAAGGTTATGTCGTCGTGGATCGAACCCTCGTACAGCTTCGCAATTTAGAGGATCTGAAAGCTCCTGAGCATTTGGCGGTCCACATCAATGAGCAGCTAACAGACGAATGGTTGAAACATTTCTGCCGTTTGAATGCGGTCAACGAAGATTCTCAAGATACGATGACACAGATGCTCTTCAATGTTCGTGCCAAAACGGGATTCATTACGCTGTCTGTCGATGGCCTTGTGGCAGCCTGCGGGCTTGGTGTAGTTGAGCGGGGATGCATTGGACTGCATGACATCATTACAGATCCATCCTATCGTAATCGCGGTCTGGCAGAACAGATGATCCTGCATCTGCTGCACTGGGGAAAACGCCATGGTGCTGTTTCAAGTTATCTGCAAGTGGTCGAAAACAATGCACCCGCACGGCGGCTATATGCAAAGTTAGGTTTTACCGATGCCTACTCGTACTGGTACCGTGTAAAAGAATATATCCGGTAATGTTTCAACGCCATATAAAAAAGGGGCAAAGCAAAAGCGCACTGCTTCGTCCCCTTTTTTTTGTTGAACCTGATGGAAGGTTACAAAACCATAACGATACGTTCGCCAAAAGTGGATCTCCGGATTATGGACTAACCGTACCACCATTAGCATTCAACGTCTCTCCGCTCACATAGCTGGATTCCTGGCTCGCCAGAAATACGTAAGCCGGAGCCATCTCGGCAGGTTGTCCTGCACGTCCAAGCGGTGTATTGCTGCCGAATTCGGCCAACTTCTCAACGGGCTGCCCACCAACAATCTGCAGCGGTGTCCAGACTGGCCCTGGCGCGACAACGTTCACACGGATGCCTTTGCTGCCAACCTGTTGGGCGAGCGCTTTACTGAAGGTGTTAATCGAAGCTTTTGTCGTTGCATAATCCAGCAAAATCGGGGACGGTTTATACGCCTGAATCGACGAAGTATTGATGATCGAACCGCCTGCTTTCATATGTTTGACTGCTGCTTTGTTGAGCCAGAACATGGAATAGACATTTGTTTTGAATGTGGCATCGAACTGTTCTGTCGTTAGATCTTCAATCTGCTCGACAAACTGCTGTTTCCCGGCTACATTAGCTAAAATATCGATGCCGCCGAGTTCTTTGACCGCAGTTTCGATTAACTGTTCACAGTATTTCTCGTCTCTTAGATCTCCGGGAACAGCTATGGCTTTCCGTCCTGCTTCCTCGATTAACTGCACAACTTCCTTCGCATCCGCTTCTTCCTCTGGTAGATAGGAGAGTACAACGTCTGCCCCTTCACGTGCATATGCTATTGCCGCCGCACGGCCTATTCCGCTATCCGCACCGGTAACGACCGCTTTACGTCCCGTAAGTCGGCCGCTGCCTTTATAACTTTTTTCACCACAATCCGGAACCGGAGTCATCACACGCTGCAATCCTGGCTCAACCTGCTGTTGTTTCCACTCCGGAGTTGCCTTCGGATATTGTGTCTTTGGATCTTGAATCGAATGCTGATCTTGCGTCGCCATAATTCATTCCTCCTCGGTTGGTATTTATGTGTTGTGAATTTTCGTTTGTGTAAAGGTTCACTCTTTCCTTTGTAACCGAGATGCCTGTCATTTAAACTGCAAAAAAAACACTCCACGCACATATTGGACTCTTCACAGGTCACCCAATATGTTCAAGGAGTGCTTTATAGTCGCCACACATGCGACTGTATCATTTGGTTAAACGTAATAACGGATTACACTACAGATGTAATTATTGTTTATTTGGGATCATTTACTTTGGATTGCCGGCTACCTATGCCAAATACATAATAACCTACCACCACAATCGCCATAAACGTCGCCCCCACAATCAGCGGCAGACGTGTATCCGGATTGAAGGCCATACCGATAATGACCAGAATCAGATACACGATGATGATGTAATTGCTGATCGGGAACCATTTGGACTTGAAATTATGCTCCGCCAAATCATTTCCCCAGCGCTTTCTGAATCTGAATTGACTGAAGGCCAACGCGAACCAAGGCACCATTCCTGGGAGTACACTTGCACTGTAGATGTACAGGAACAGCTTCGAATCCGGCATCAGATAGTTGAGCACAACTCCAATCAGAAGCAGGGAAATGGTCACCACGATACTGTTGCGGGGAACCCCGCCTTTGGATAACTTTTTGAAAAACGCAGGTGCCTGCCCATTCTCAGCAAGCGTGTATAACATGCGTCCTGCGCTGTAGATCCCACTGTTACATCCTGACATCGCCGCTGTCAGCACCACGAAGTTAATAATACCCGCAGCTGCAACAATGCCGACTTTGGCAAAGGTAAGCACGAATGGACTTCCCGTCTCGCCTACCTCATTCCACGGATACAGCGTCACGATCACAAATATCGCACCTACGTAGAAAATGAGAATCCGCCACACAATGTTTTTGATCGCTTTGCGCAGCGTATGTTTCGGATTTTCGGCTTCGCCAGCCGTAATCCCGACCATTTCTACGCCCTGATAGGCCGCCGTTACGATGCATAGCGCAAAGAGGAATCCCTTAATGCCTCCAGGGAAGAAGCCCCCATGACTAATCAGATTAGACAAACCGATCGGCTGCCCTCCATTACCCCATCCGAAGAAAATAAGACCTGTTCCGATGATAATCATAGCCACAATCGCGGTCACCTTAATCATCGCAAACCAAAATTCAAATTCTCCATAGAACTTGACCGCTGCCAGATTGGCTGCCGCAATAATGAATACCCCGACCAGCGCAGGAATCCACTGCGGAATATCCGGGAACCAATACCCTACATAAATCCCGATTGCCGTAACTTCGGCCATGCCCACCGTAATCCACAAGAACCAGTAACTCCAGGCCGTGAGGAATCCCGCAAGTGGGCTGATATATTTGTGAGCAAATGTCGCAAATGAACCGGTCACCGGCTCCTGGATCAACATCTCCCCCATAATACGCATGACAAAAAAGATAATGATCCCGGCCAGTAAATAGGCCAGCAGTACAGATGGCCCAGCCCATTTGATCGTGCTTGCCGATCCCATGAACAACCCGACGCCAATCGTACCGCCGAGCGCAATAAGTTCAACATGGCGCGGTTTAAGCCCTCTCGATAGTCCTTTTGATTCCAAGTGATTCTCCCCTTTTCTTAAATCAGCTTCCAATTGTCATCCCATCAATCTATTCACATTAACGCAATGCAGAATTACTTCATAAAATTGTACGAGATGTGAAGCAGAAATACAATATGGATTATGAGGAAGTAAAGAACAGCTATGTTACTGGAACCTTTCCAATGGGAGTCACGTATGATTTTTAATGCCCTTTACCAGCTGATCCATGAAAATTAAAATAGGAGGATAAAGATGCCAAACTTGTTATTGATCTTATTTCTGTTTAACCTTTCCCTATTTCTACTGCATGAAATGGATGCTATCCGACGGTCCGAATGGAAATTGTTTATCGTGTTAAAAGATATGGAAGAAGAAAAAGCATATACATATTTCACCTGGATTCATCTTCCACTGTATACCATCATCTTCTCACTTCTTTTCAGTTCCTATCAGACCATAACATTCTGGGTACTAGATGTATTTTTTATCATACATACCGTGTTACACTTCTTTTTCGAAAAGCATCCTCAGAACGAATTTAAAAATAGGTTCTCCAGATCATTGATCTATCCAATGGGATGCATTGCGCTGATTCATTTAATATTCCTTATGTTGAAATAACCATACTAATCATTAGGAGGGTTACACATGCAACCAGAACAGATGGAAAAAGCCGAATTATTTGTTTCTAACACCCTGATTCTCAAGAAACCATTCAAATGGCAGCACCCGATCATGCGTCGTCTGGCAGCCTTGCTCTATGTGGTGGAGAATAAAAGTATAGATCCAGAAACCATTCAGCAAAGCAATGACTTGATGAAGCAGCATACTAAACGTTTCTCTGCATTTAGAGGCCCTTCCTCCTTTAATATTGCAGCTATGCTTTCTCTGACAACAGATCAACTTACAAGACTACAACATACGATTCAAGTCCACGACTTGATGAAAGAGATCAAGTTCCGCAACTCGGATTACCTGGTGATGGCTGCCTATCAGATCGCTGCCCAGGTGTCGCCCGATCAATTTCAGCATACCGTGGGACGTGCCAAATCATTCTATGACCGTATGAAAAAAGAGCATCCCTTCCTCACAGGACATGACGACTATATTTTCACAGCAATGTTAGCCCTCTCTAATCTGGAAGTGGACACGGCTGTGGAGCGCATGGAACAGCTTTACCGGGAGTTAAAACCAATGTTCTCTGCGAAAAATAGTGTACAAACACTATCACAGATCCTCGTTATAGGAGATGGCCGCGCTGAGGTCAGTGAACGTCTACTGGCTTTAAGTGAAGCTTTCCGCGCAAGGGATCATCGGATGGACAAAACAAACACCTTGCCTTCACTCGCGCTCTTTGCATTATTGCCTTCGGAGATAGATTTGCTGGCAGATCAGGTAGTGGAGACCTACGACTGGTTACGAACCCAAAAAGGTTTTGGGGCCTGGTCAATACACAAACAGGAATTGCTGTTATTCTCATCTGCATTGACTGCGATTCAACATGTAGAAAGTTTACAGAATGATATCCTCACAACTTCCATGTCCACAACGATCACTAATATTATCATCGCCCAGCAAGCTGCCATGGCGGCAGCAGTTGCTGGAGCGGCAGCCGCGACCGCTGCCTCTTCCACGCAATCATAGTTGATATCGAGAGTGCAAAATTGAATAGTGCTATAATGATTGATCATATCAAGCACCAGCAGGTAAATAAAAAACGATTATGCGAGTAAACCCGCATAATCGTTTTTTAACAACAGTTACTTTTTATTTCATATGAATTAGTTCACTACACAATGCCCGTCTCACGAAATTCCTCAATAAAATCATTAAGCCAATCCTCGCCGTAATCCAGCGCGCCCATATCACTATCAATAAAAGCCACATCCAGACCCATCACCCAGAACCTGCGAGCGATAATAAACAGGTCGACCGCCTGTTCATCTGCATCTGCAAAGCGTCGAACCGAGCGATAGCCTTTCATCAGCGCATTCCATAACTGCTGCTTCTGCTCCGAATGACCCGACTGCCGTTTCCGAATTTTCACTTGAGCCAGATCATACGCACGCCATCCCGGAGCGGCCCATTCGAAGTCATAATGAATAAACCGTTCTTGCTGTTGAAACACATTGTTGTTTCCATGCATATCGCCATGACACAACCCATAATCCAGCCCGGTACTGGAGACAGTAAGAATCTTTTCTTTTAATACGTTAGCAAACGTTTGCAGAAATGCTGCTTCCTCACAATCCTCTCCGATGTAACGCAGAATTCGTTCAAGAGGCTCATCGATGAGAAATTTAATATCCAGCTCAAACCTTTCGTTACTCCGTTCCGGCTTCGACATCGTTTCCAACTCTGACGCCAGTTCTCGCTCCTGTTCCAACTTAATGTGATCCATAGCCTGGTGCAGTTCAGCAGCAGACCGACCAAAGGCATAGCAGGAATCCTCATCCTCCAGATTATTTTCTGTTCCATCAATATAGTGAAAGAGCACAGCTGCCCGCTTTCCTTCAGCCGCATCCAGCATCGTATACCCGGTCTGATCTTTCGTTGAGATAAAGTCTCCAACCTCTGTATGCGCACTCGAACCGAGACCTTCTTTCAGCGCAGTCAGCACACTCAGTTCATAACGAACATCCGCTTCCACAACCTCGGTACGATATATACGTAATATATAAGTTCCTGTGCTTGTGCGTACCCGGTAAGTATCATTCAAACCTCGCAGCCAAAACCTGCATTCTTCCCACGTTCCGATATCATAATGTGCTTGTAATGCCCACTCCAGATATGCCGGGCTGAGCACCGAGCGTAAAGCCGTTGGATGATTAAACATAATCAAGTTCCTTCCTGTCTGATATGTAATGAATATACTTAATATATACCATGCAGGAATTTATTGGAACGGTTATTAAGGAGCTGTTTTAGCGGTCACAACTTTCCACTTTTGCTGCTGCTCAGGCTCAGACTCCAACCCACAACCAGACAAAGCCGCGCACTCCCGAAACGCAAAATGTTTGCATCCCTTACACTTCTCTTCGTTCAGATGCCTTAATGCATAATTAATAGCTTCTCCCGTATGTTCAAACCGATGTGCCGGATCTAACCGTTCCAGCAAACCTGTTCGTTTCAGCATTTCGAGCGGCTGCTCCTGGATACCCGACAACAGTACGATCCCGCCCGAACGTTCAAAATGCTTGATTACACTCGCCAGGTTAGCCTCACCTGTTGTATCTATAAAAGGAACTTTCCCCATACGCAGCAATAACATGCCTGGGCGCTCCGGAAGTGAATCCATAACCGATTTTTCAAACATATCCGCTGCACCAAAAAATAACGGCCCTTCGATCGTATACAAGCTGATCTGTGGGCAATCATGCCCCTCCCGTACCATGTGAGCCATGACCTTCTCATGTTTATGATCCGGATCGGGCAGTACTTTGGCCACTTTCAACATCTCGCTCATTCGTTTCACAAACAGAATGACCGCCAGAATCAAACCCACCTCCACCGCAGTTGTCAGGCTCGCGAATACAGTAAGAAGAAAGGTCAGCAGTAACACAAGCGAATCCCCTGATCTGGTTCGCAATACATGGACAAAGGATTTCCGCTCACTCATATTCCAGGCCACCAACATCAGAACCGGCGCCATGCTGGCAAGCGGGATATGGGATGCGTAGGGTGCGAACAGAATCAGGACAAGCAGAACGACAACACCATGAATGACACCCGACAATGGAGATACTGCGCCAGATTTAATATTTGTTGCTGTACGAGCAATCGCTCCTGTGGCAGGAATACCACCGAAGAGTGGTGTAACAAGGTTGGCAACCCCTTGCCCGATCAGTTCCCGGTTGCTGTTATGGCGACTGCCCGTCATGCCATCGGCGACAACGGCGGACAACAGCGATTCAATACCACCCAGCATAGCAATGACAAAAGCAGGCTGTAGCAAATTCAAAATTCGCTCCCAAGTAATCTCCGGCAGGTGGAACCCAGGTAAATTCCCCGGAATTTCCCCAAAGGATGAGCCTATCGTAGCTACCTGATCTTTAAAAAAGATAGCCGCGATAACAGTCGAACATATCAGACCCAGCAGCGAAGCAGGCACTTTGGGTGCAAATTTCGGCACAAGCAGAAGAACAGCCAGGCACACCCCCGCTGTCAGCAAACTGTATATATTAATCGTACTGATGTGCATCCCGATCTCTTTCATATTGGAGTAAAAATCCTCGTGTTTTGTGACGCCCGTAAGTCCCAGCACATTCACGATCTGTCCACTAAAGATCAGCACGGCGATACCTGCCGTAAAGCCAATCGTCACGGGTCTTGGAATAAATTTAATTAATGCCCCCAGCTTGAACACACCCATCACAATGAGCATCAGTCCGGCCATCATGCCAGCAATCAGCAAATTTTCGTAACCATACTGCATGACAATGGCAAAAAGGATTGGGATAAATGCACCCGTCGGCCCACCAATCTGAAATTTGGAACCGCCTAACAGTGAAATCAAGATCCCCGCAATGATGGTTGTATACAATCCATATTCCGGCTTAACGCCTGAAGCGATGGCAAAAGCCATACCAAGCGGAATCGCTATAATACCTACAATCAGCCCCGATACCAGATCCTTGCGAAAATCAGCCATTCGATAACCCGCATATCTCCCGATGCCTTTCATGCTCTATAACCTTCTTTTCTTCATATATTTGAATATTTGAATATAAAGTAAACACTACTCCCTGATATATGCCGTGTCAATCGTAAATATCACAATTCTGTAGAATTGTACTCGTATAAAATGAAACCCAAAAAAACAAGAGCCCCGTACAAACGTGCGGTTGCTCTCGTTTCCTGTGTCAGCTGTCTTTGCGTATATCCTCCAGCATAGAAATCGCATCGACCAGATGGTTGTCAAAAATTTGTTTGGTAACCCCCAGTAGATCTTTAATCAGCGGGTCACGCAGTGAGTAGGTGACGGTTGTACCTTCTTTAATTCCCTGTACCACATTTTTGCTGCGTAGCACAGCCAGCTGCTGGGATACCGCAGAACCTTCCGATCCAAGAATACTCTGTAGCTCATTGACGCTTTTGTCTCCTTCACTCAGCAGTTCCAGAATGCGGATTCGCATCGGATGTGCCAGCGCTTTGAAGAAATCGGCCTTGAACTGCTGCACGCTCTGATTCATACCCTTTGCTCCTTCAATCGAACTCATCAACATGCTCATATCATACCATAGAACGAGGTTCAGACTTCAATTCACATGATATGATAAGATGTAAAAGCAAGTACATTATACTGTTCAAGGGAGCGATAAGCATGTCTGAATCATCCGAATATTCGCCTTCTGGCGTTCCTATTCTTCGTCATAAAGATATGGAGCGTGAGTGGCAATCTACATCTTATGTAGAATCCGAATGGCTGCAGCGAATTGAGAAACACGCGGATACATATCTCGGCGAAGCCGACTCTGTGTTCCACGAGCTGGTGTCAGACAAAGTTCATATCGATGTCCATATCATTCGTCCAACACCAGAGCGTAATTATTATACGTTGTACACCACAGGCATGAGCGCCTTGCCTATGAACACCCCTGAAGATGCACAGGAATATGAGTATGCAGAACTGATGATTTGTTTGCCACCGGATTGGCCTCTATTAGAGGATGAACTGAAAGAATCGGACAACTACTGGCCGATCCGTTGGTTGAAAACGATGGCTCGCCTGCCGCATGACTACGATACTTGGTTAAGCTGGGGGCATACGGTGCCGAATGGTGATCCGGCAAAGCCACTTTCCAATAATACAGACATGTGTGCCTTTATAGTGCTGCCTCCGCTTGAGGTCGATGAGGATTTCCTGACACTCGACATGGAAAATGGACAGACTGTACATTTCTATGCGATCCTTCCCATTTATCTAGAGGAGCTTGAACATAAGCTAGAGTGTGGTTTGGACGCCCTGCTAGACCGATTTGAAGAACATCATGTGAACGAAATTTTGGACGTAAATCGGGTCAATACCTGCGAGGATGCCTGATATTCATCATTCGTATGATCTTCATAACGAACATAAAAAGCTCAATCCTTTGCGCATCTGCTGCTGGATTGAGCTTTCTTGTGTTGATATTTTGTTAATCCTCACACATTAGTACGAGCCATATTCGAACCAGTCAAAGTCGGCTACCTGATCGGACGAATTGCCATTACCGCTGCTAAACATGCCGATACAGCAACCAACAAAACCATCAGCTACTTCCGTGCTCAAGCTGGTCGTATCCACTCGGTCTGCAACCAGATGATACTCACTGCCATCAGTACTGTAATAAAAGCCAAGCTGCTGTCCAAGTGCAGCCATCTTGATGTACACACGCGGAATATCCCCATCCAACTTAACTTGAGCAACCCGTGACTCCTCACCACCAAACCATGTCATGACACGCAGTAGCTGTTGTTCTCCTTCAAGTGCACGTTCAATTCGCACATGATACTGGTCATTCTGTATAACCACCAGACCTGCCGTTTCATGCTCATGCTTGGGCACAAATTCCATCGCCGCTGCTGCTACATAATTCATATGTCTCTGACGTACACAGACAAAGCTGGAGTTTTCGAGTTCCTTCAATGTTTGCGGTTTCAGCTTCAAACGCAGATAACCTTTACGTTCAGTCAAGGAGTACAAATCTTCCTGCGGATTGCGCATGAACATCCATTGCAAGCCCAGATGATCGGTATCAAAGTTTTCACAGCGCAAATCCGGTGCCACTGGCGCTGCTGGCAGATTCAACACACCTTGCTCCTCCAGCTTACCCAGCCCCCGATTGACGACTGGCCAGCCATCTTCCCATTCCACTGAAGCAATAAATGTCTCACGACCAAGATTACTGAAAGCCCCGCCATAGGGTCTTGAAGCCAGCATCACCATGAACCATTCACCATTAGGAGCTTGTACCAAATCCGCATGTCCTACATTGATTACTGGATAATGCTTGCCCATATGACGATGGGTAATAATCGGATTATTCGGATTACCGACATAACCGCCAGTCAAACTGCTGCTGCGTGCAATCGTAACCGCATGGTTCAGACCTGTTCCACCTTCTGCAATCATCAGGTAATAATACTCGCCGATTTTATACAAATGCGGTCCTTCTGGCCAAATCACATCTACCATCGCCCCACGCCACAGAACATAGCTGTCTCCGACCAACTTCATGCTGCCCAAATCCAGTTCACGAAGCCACACTTCCCAGTTTCCGTTGTAACGCACACCTTCAGAACAAGGACGTGTTCCCAAGTAATACGCCTTCCCGTCTTCATCAAAGAAAATCGTTGGATCAATGCCTTCCGCACCTTCAATAAAATAAGGATCAGACCATGGCCCAGCCGGGTTAGTAGCTGTCACAACAAAGTTCCCGCCATGCGTTACATTCGTTGTGATCATATAAAAGAGCCCATCATGATGCCGAAGCGTCGGTGCAAAAATCCCCTGCGAATGTCCTGCGCCCTCCAGATTAAGCTGAGAAGCACGATCCAGCACATTGCCAATCTGCTTCCAATGAACCAGATCACGGCTGTGAAAGATCGGAACGCCAGGAAAATAGGCAAACGTGGATGTGACCAGATAAAAATCTTCCCCTACCCGGCAAACAGACGGGTCTGGATAAAATCCAGACATGATCGGATTGTTAAACGTGCATTGCTCGCCTTGATTAGCATTGTTCATTCTTTTACCCCTCCAATGGTGAGTCCAGTGACAAAGTATTTTTGCAAGAATGGATAAAGTATAACGATGGGCATCGCAGTCACGATGGTGATGGCCGCCCGAATAGATACGGGGGTGACCATATTGGTCACATTTTTGTATTGATCCACATTGACCGTTCCCCCTTGTGACGTCGCCGAAGATAACAGCTTCATCAGTTCATATTGCAGGGTGGTCAAATTGCGGTTGCCTGCCGTATAGAGCATGGAGTCAAACCAGGAGTTCCACTGACCTACAGCGATAAAGAGTGCAACCGTAGCCAGCACCGGCTTGGACAGCGGAAGCACAATACGCATAAAGATGCGGAAATCTCCTGCACCATCCATTTTTGCCGATTCAATCAGTCCCTCGGATAACCCCTGAATGTAGGTACGGATGACAATCATGTTGAATACCCCGATCAGTCCGGGAATAATATACACCCAGAAACTGTTCAGCAGTCCCACTTGTTTAATCAGCATGTATCCAGGAATCAAGCCGCCGCTGAAATACATCGTGATTACAAAGAGTGTAGTGACAAACTTGTTAAACATGTATTCCTTACGGCTCAGTACATAAGCCAGCATCGCTGTACAGAAGAGCTGTACAACGGTTCCAATGACCGTTCTGGCAACTGAAATAAATGCCGCTTGGGTCAGATGTGGATTTTGGAACACGGAAACATAGTTTTGCAGCGTCCACTCCCTCGGCCAAAGATAGATTCCCCCGCGAATCGTATCGAGACCGTTATTGAAAGATACGGCAATGGTGTTTAAAAAAGGATATAACGTAACAACCATAACAAGCAACATAAATATGCCATTGGTGATGGAAAAGATAGAGTCACCCAGGCTTCGTTTTCCACTAATTCGATTCACAGCGCTGCCCCCTTATCATATCAACCGCTCTTCACCAAGAGATTTGGCAATCCCGTTGGCGATAAAGATGAGCACCAGACTGACCACACTTTTGAAGATGCCTGCCGCGGTGGCAAGTGAGTAGTTTCCGAGATTAATCCCGTATTTCAGGACAAAAATATCAATCGTCTCGGATACATCCTGCACCAGTCCGTTCCCCAGCAAATATTGAATCTCAAAACCGGCATTCAGTACGTTACCCACGTTGATAATCAGCAGGATAATGATGGTTGGTTTGATACTCGGCAGTGTGACATTCCACATTTTGCGGAAACGGCCTGCTCCATCGATGGACGCTGCCTCGTACAAACTAGGATTAATCGAAGCCATGGAAGCCAGATAAATAATCGTACCCCACCCGATCTCCTTCCACATGCTGGACAGACCTACGATACCCCAAAAATATTTGGGTTCGGCAAAAAAATTGATCGGTGCATCGATCAGCCCCAGCTTGGTCATCAGCACATTTACAATCCCGTTTTCCGTAGATAACACATTCGCAACGATGCCTGTCACAATGATCCACGATAGAAAGTGCGGAAGGTAAGAAACGGTCTGCACGACACGTTTAAATAAAACCAGCCGCAGTTCGTTGAGCAAGAGCGCCAGACCGATTGAACCCACAAATCCCAGAAACAGACTGATCAGACTCATCGCCAGTGTATTGCGAATGACACGTAAGAAGGTCGGGTCCGTAAATAACGTTCGAAAATGATCCAGTCCTGCCCAATCCTGCTCCATAAAACCAATGCCCGGTCTGTAGTTCTGAAAAGCCATAAGCCAGCCCCATAAAGGCCCATATGCAAAAATAGCAATAAACGCAATGAAGGGGAATGACATCCACATCAATTGGCGCTGACTTTTCATTCTGGACAAGTTATACCCGAGCCAGCTTTTCCCCGAAGGGATATGACTGGTATTTACCGAAGGCTGCAACTCCTTTTTAGCCATGCTTTTCTCTCTCCTTGATTACGAGTTTTATCTATATCATCCGAAGCGGATGATTTCGAATCCATTCCTGTCCAATGGGTACATGTTTATGTGTGGATTAAGAAAGGCTATAGGATGTCCCATAGCCTCTCTGCCTTAAGCCTAGCTATTACCTACTGATACCGCGTCTCGTATTACTCTTCATACTACTTATCACGCTACTTGTTATACTGCTCTTGGCTTTGCTTGGTATTGCTCGGTATTACTAGTTGAATTACTCCGTATCGCTTAACACTTTGTTCCTCACATTTCTTATCGTAGTTCTTTTCGTACCGCTTATTGCATTGCTTACTACTTGCACCTATTTAACCTGCTTAACCCCACAGCTCTACACGTCTGCGAACCTCTTCGGTCAGTGCATCCTCATACGCTTTGATATCTGCACTTTCTTTGAGTGTTGATTGATACTCCTCCCATGCCTGTTCGAACTCAGCTGGTGAGGTCATGATCACTTTAGGCAACCATTTGCGTTTCACATCGTCCATCTTTTGTCTGGCAATGGTTTCGGGTTTATTCGGTTCAAAATTGAATGTATAGATCGGGAACCATGGTTCGTTCTCTTCTGCAGGCTCCAGGAAATCCGTAAATTTGGTGTATCCGTAAGCCTTGAGGACTTTTTTATCAATGTCATTCAGTGTCGCAAGGTACTCTTCAGGCTGTTCTTTCGGGTCCATCGCATTTTTACCGTCTGCTGTCATACCTTCATGGTGAGGGAAGTATACCAGCGGACTTCCTGTGTTTGCGAGTACCCAGTCCGGATCTTTCGAATGGGCGCGTTGCTCCTCGTTACGAGAGAATACACCTTTGTCATCCACCTGATAGTCCACATCTTTTTGTCCCCACGTTCTCAGCACTTCCGTCTCCGGATCAAGCAGATCGTTAATGTATTGAAGCGCTCCTTCAACATCTTTACAGCTCTTCGTAATCGCAAGTCCGCCGTTGACGTTCAGGATCGGCTTATGCTGATAACGTCCTTTTACATCTTCAGACAACGTAATGGACAGTGGTACATAGGTTCTTTCATACAGCTTTTGTTTAACAAGAGAAGCCTCTGCGTCAAGGAACTGCCATCCCTGATCGACCATGCCCAGTACGCGTCCAGTCGAAATTTTGGAAATGTACTGATCGTAATTGGCTGTGAATGTTTCGTTGTCGACGAGTCCTTTGTTATAGACTTCATTGATCTTTTTAAAATAAGCCTTGGCTTCTGGAATCGTATTGTAGTTTTTCGCTGTTAATGTAGCCTTGTCGATAATAGCGGCACCTTCGTTCGGGTAGCCTGCCAGGAATAGCGGCGGATTCTCCAGTGCGAAGTAACGCCAGTCGTAAGAGATGATCTCAAAACCAATCGTTGGCTGACCGTTAATCGTTGGATTCGCTGCTTTGTACTTTTCGATCAAGTCGAAATACTGATCCAGCGTTTTGATCGTTGGGTAGTTCGCCCATTCCAGCACCGCTTTTTGAATCCAGAACGCTTCCCCATCATGAGATACCTTCATAGACTCACCCTGTAAATTACCGAATTGCGGAATGAAGTAGATATGACCATCCGTTGAATTTTTCATCTTCTTCCAATTGTCACCGAGATAGTTTTTGATATTTGGATATTTGTCGATATAGTCCTCAATCGGCACAAGTGCGCCGGCAGACACCAGCTGCTGTGTACCATCACTGCCATCAATAAAGTCTGGGTATTCCCCGCCTGCAATCATGACACCGATGCGTTCTTTGGCAGTCTGGCCAGTGAGCCAGTCCATCGTGACCCGAACTCCCGTTTTTTCCTCAATAGCCTTCATCACGCGGTTATCATCAGGCGCAAGCTTGCCAGGTACAGCAAAAAATGCGGAAAACTGCTTCAGTTCCTTGCCGTCTGCTGTCTTCTCTTCCGTTTTGGATGATCCCGGCGTACATCCAGCGAGCACAACCGTAAGCATCAACGTCAGTAAAACGAGCTGCCTGAATCTTTTTCTGACATCCTTTTTCATCATGACCCCTCCAGCGAAGTATGTTGAGAGACACTCTTTAGAAAGCGCTTTCCAAAGGTTGATTTAAAATTATCATTGTTGCCTGCTCTCCTCAACGGGACAAACTATAGGCCCCATCCCAATAATTCCAGATATGCAAAAAATCCTGCTCCCCCTCAAGGAGTGCAGGATGAAGAATCCGAAGTATGCATCGCTTGGGCCCTTTTTCGATATTGGGCTGGGGTCTCACCTCTGATTTTTTCGAACCGGTTAATAAAATAATCCGAATCCCGATATCCCACCATCGCTGCAATCTCATACACTCTGTAATCCGTTCTGCGTAGCAGCCGGGTGGCCTCTTCGATCCGAATCTGATTCAGGTAATCACTGAAACTCACACCGTAATGCTTTTTGAATATCTGACCCAGATACGCACTGTTCATGAAAAAATGCTCTCCGAGAAGCTTCAGGCTGATATTTTCCATATAGTGCTCATGAATATACGCCTCGACTCGGGCCAATACCCCCATCGCGTTCCACTTCTGCCGCTCCTTCAACTTCTCCGCACATGTATATGAAAACTCGCACAGATTCTCAATATTCTCCTCCATAGACAGCATGGCATAGTTCTCCTGAAGAAACGTCGACTGCATCCATTGCTCATCTGAATTCAGATCCGAATTGTCCCTGTTCACCAGCCCAAGCAACGTGTAAGCCAAATAATGAAGATGAATGCCTACGATGCTCGGCTCGATGCGCTGCTCCAGAAAAAATTGAAAGATGGCCTGCGCATGACCACGCACATCCTCAATTCGTTGCTCCTCTATGGCTTGAATCAGTCCGTCGAAAAGTTGTTTTTCCCGCCCGGCGGGCTGATTGATAAACACACTTGTGTCCATATGCTCAAAATAGTAGATTGGCCCGTATGCGCTAAAGAAACGAAAACTTTTGATCTTTCCGCAGGAGTAGTAGGACTCATGGAGTTCGTCCAATCTGCTAACTTCTTTACCCGCATAGATCGCAATCGCTGCACTCTGTATTCGGCCTAACTCGTTATAAAGCCGCGTGACATATTGTTCGAGGGATAATGCCTCACGCTTCAGCAACAGGTCGGTTACAATATGCAGCACCCTGTTTTTCTCCCCTGTGAAGGATTTCAGGACATGTCCTGCGTGATTCCGATTTACGCTAACTTCCACCTGCAGACACCAATCGGCTTGCTGCTGTTCGCGCTCCGACTCCGTTTCAATCATCAAACATCGTAATTTCGTTGCATCCCCGTAATGAACCCGCACATGGTCAAGGGTCTCTTGATCCGCCGTTCCAAGCAAAATGGATTGCACATGCTGAGTGAGTACGATCTGTTCCTGTTTTTCCTGATGCCGCTTCTCTTCCGTTCTCTCCAAAAAGGAGTCTCTGAATGCCTCCAGTACTTGCAACAACTCGTCTTTGACAATCGGTTTAAGTATATAATCGTTCACCTGATACTTGATCGCTTGTTTGGCGTATTCAAACTCATAGAACCCGCTGAGCAGTACCATTTTTATCTCGTCGCCGTACTCTTCATATACAATCTTGGCCAGCTGCATACCATCCATTTCCGGCATTTTAATGTCGGATATGACAAGATCAGGCTTCATTGTACGGATACAATCGAGCGCCTGCACCCCGTTTGAAGCCTGACCACAAATTTGAAATCCAAGCGCGTTCCAATCGATCAACAATAGAAGTCCTTGGCGAATAAATGGCTCATCGTCCACAATCATCACGTTGATCATATCCTCGCTCCTTATCCCTGAGATGCTTGTACAAGCGGGATCTGTATTCGAATCGTAGTCCCCTTGTACCTTTCACTGTCAATGTCCACCTGCACAGTTTCATCAAAATACATTCGGAGCCGGATATAAGCATTCATCACCCCAATACTGCTCAGCTCGCTAAGCCGTTCCATACTCGGATCAAGCAGCATACTGCGAAGCATAGTCAGCTTATCATGCTCCATGCCGACCCCGGTATCTTGGATGAGGATGTACAATTGATCGTTCTTCTTCTGGAACTCTACTTCCACCACACCATCATTCAAACTGCCCTCAATACCATGAATACAAGCATTCTCTACAAATGTTAGTACGGTCAGCTTCGGAATCTTGATTTCCCAAATCTTTGCATCCTCAACGTTAATAACGAATTGAAGCTTCTCTCCAAAGCGGTATTGCTGAATCACCAGATAACTCTCAACAAAACGAATCTCATCCTGAATGGTAACGAGATCGTTGCCCCAATTAATCGTTTGCCGTAACAACAGTGCCAGCTTCTGAATAATGTCAGAGGTTTCATGTTCATCCTTGATCAGACTGCGCATGCGGATCGTTTCAAGGGTGTTAAACATAAAATGTGGATTGACCTGGCTCTGGAGCGCCTTTAATTCAGCTTGTTTCTTCGAAAGCTCTAACGCCTGCCGTTCCACCTGCCCTTTAAAGACAATCTCGATCAGGTTTTTGATCTTAATGACCATCATGTTGTAGCTATGGGTCAGACTACCAATCTCATCCTTGCCAGCGGGTTCCGCAATGACCTCGAATTGCTCCTGTTTAACCTGATCCAGATGTTTGGCAATCCGGCCTACTCTGTGAACGAGGGATCTGGAGATCAGCCAGATGAGCAGTGTCGGCACCAGCAGATTAAGAATAATCAGCAGCATCAGATTAAATCTGGAATCAACGATCTCTGTGAGAAAATCAAGCTTCTCTCCACGCACGATAATTTGCCAATTTTCCGATACTACCGGGATCAATTCTGCGGATTGCCCAGCATCCTTCACCATACTCGACATCAGGTGAAACGGCTTTCGCGCCTGATTCATCTGTGCATCATTGGAGAAAATAATCCGGTCATTCGAAACGATATATATTTTCCCGCCAGCTCCCTCATTTTTGAATGACTTGTTAATAAAGGCGTAGTCGAGGTCTACCTTCAACACTTTCTCTACTTGCTGTTTCCCAAAATAATTAAGCTTACGAATAATGCTAACCTTACGACCACCTTGACTCTGCGACATCTCTGCCTGCTGCTTGTCAAAATAGGAATAGATCATCATCTGATCATCCGTATTCATTAGTGCCTGATACCATTCACTCTTGCGGATGTCATCGTTCAGCTTGATGAAATTGCCACCATTCACGAACGTATCGTTGTCCACATAAAACGTCACCTGATTCACTTGCTGGTAACTGTAATAATATCGAACCAGGTTGTTGCCGCTCAGCATATCATAGTATGCAAAATAATAATCTTCCTGATTGCGGTATTTGGACTCCATAAACCGGTTCAGCGTGGCGTCCGTGTATAAAAAATTGGATACATACAAGCTGTTGTCCAGGCTGTTCCGCAGATTAAAGCGAATCCGCTGTTGCATTTCATTGATCCGGCTCTGCTCTTTGGCTTCGATCTGTCCCTTGATGCTTTGGTAAAACACTGCATTGGTTGCCAGTACGGGAACCAGTACACAAAAAATAAACAATATGTATAACTTCGTTCTAAGACTCCAATCATCCAGTAACTGAATACGCTTACAGTTCAATTTGCGTTTCATGTCCGCTGTTGTCTCCCCCACCCGTGTATTCCATTATCACCATTATAACGAGCCATGGTGATAATGGAATACACGTTTCGGGTTAACATCTTACATATTTGCGTTTAAAACCAAGCTGATTGCGATCCAGCGCCTTCTGAATATTGTCGGAGGCACTCAGTAGCTTGCTTTTCGGCTTGTCTTTGCCTACTTCAAGTGGACCAACTCTTTTAGCGGTTTCTACGGCCAGCTCATGCAGCGGAACATAAGACATAGCTACCGTGTAGATGAAAAGATTCATGGCTATTTGGGCTCGTTCGGGAGCGGTGTGAATCGTTTGTTCCACCTGCTCAAGCATCTGTCTAAGTTTATCTTCCTCAAACTCGGTATCCTTGCGACTGCCCAAAAGCCAGCAGTAACAACTCCATCCGCCGGACATTCTCAGCTCTTCCCCGCTGGCAATCCAGGTGTCCGCAACGTCCTGGGCAATATCCGTCTCCGCCAACGTCACAGCAACGACATAATCGGACACCATGTAGAAATACGCCGTATCCATCCAGCGATCAAAATCGGCATGAGTCATCACTTTCGGTTCAGCGATAACGCCTGCAAAATACATCGCATCATAGTTTCCTGTTGCGTATAGCTGCTCAGCAAGCGGCTGATTTTTCTTAATAAGCTTCGCCATCGGCTTCATGGCTCCTGTAGCAACACCAAACAAGGGTTCACGCGCACCGTTGGACAGATAAATCTTTTTTGTGCGTTCCTTGCCCAAAGCCTCAAGTTCTTGCATAACCTCGTTTATATTCATGTGAGCAGCTCCTTTGCTTTTTATCAGTCTAGCACATGAGACGGTATGTCCATACATGCAACGTATGGTACTCAACGTAAAATGTGTTAGCACAACAAAAAGCTCAAAGCTTGCAGCGTATGTGCTGCGTGCTTTGAGCTTTCTTGTGTTAAACTAATCATTTTCACAGACACTTCGATAACAGAACAACCTGGAAAGTAGCTGATGTTACACCGATGCCTGCGCCCCGATTCGAGTGATGACCGTATCAAATGGAGCGATATGCAGCGTCTGCATCCCATGCTCCGTGTCAATCGTTGTCATCTGTGCCTGATCACTATTATTGATGACAACCAGCTTGCCCCTCTCGGGATAATACGCACACTCCGTATACACATTATCCGTAATATACTTGGCGTTGTGCTGCTCATTACCCGCAAAGCGGATCAGATTCAGCAACAGTCTTGCATTCGCCCAGTTGAATTCGAACGAAGACATATAGATTCCCTTTCCTTTGCCAAAAGCATGTACAGACAACGCAATGTTGCCTTCTGTCTCCTGCACCACCTCAGCCGCTCCATCCGTCAGATAGAGTTGCGGCTTGCCTGCCAATACCGCACCTTCCGGCATAAGATCATGCCGATCCTGCACATCATAGGCCCATTTTCCATGCACCACGCGCGCACCTATGTCCTCATCAACCCCAAGCACATGAGCCATCCGAAAAAAAGTATCATAGCCTTCCACCGCCGACGGCTGGTTAATGCCGATGAACGTGCCACCTTCGTGTACCCAACGAGTAAGCAGATCCACACATGCCGTGTCGTGCCAATGCTCGCCGCCGCTCCATGCCGACCCAGCTATTCCGGCGTTAATGACCACATCCACCTCGTTCAGCACACCCTGGCAAATATCTTCAAAATCAATGAACCGTACGTCTACCGGCAGCCCGGATAACGCCTCATTCACATGAATCAAATCATGCATATACGTCTCATGGAAATGTCCCGACAACGTCCACGATCTCAATCCGCCCCAGCTATGGAGCACCGCTACCCGGGTCTGAAGCTGAACCGGCTTACCGGCCTGATGCAGCTCTTTGATCTCCCTGAACTCATCCGCGACCTTCTCGATATATTCCACAAAATCAGGATAAGGCTCTACCAAATGCAGGTATCCACCCAGGCCAATCCGGTCGATTTTCTCACGCAGCAACGCTCGCCGGATGTTAATCCAGTAGTTTTTGGCATCCAGCGTTGGATTTCCGCCTTCCTTAAACGTTGGCAATCCGCCGAGACCAACAGGAAACAGATACGGGTGAAGACGAATCTCATGTGTATCCACTTTGATGCCTGAGCACATTCTTGCCTCATATCCGGAGAAGACACATTTGATCATGCCATCGAAGCCAAACTCTTCAAAGCGATCATTGTACGGCTCCATGCCCACCCAGCTATCATCGTAAAATACATAGGCCAGCTTGCCATGTTGATGCACGATATCGATCAGTTTTTGGCCAAAATCAATGACAAAATCATTGATAAACGCCATCCAATCCAGCTTACGCTGCCCCGCAGGCATATGGCTGACCTGGTATTTCCCGCCATTCACAAAATCCTCTGCTGTGAGTACATAGCCATATTTTTCAGCAAATAAATCGAGCCCTCTTGAACTCACTGTGAAATCATATGAACCCCAGTCCGAGAACAGATGGCGGTTCCGCTCATCACTGCCCCAGATCCAGGCAAAATTATAGAAAAGCGATGTAAATCGAACAACCGTTGTTTCCGGGTGAGCGACACACCACTTTTCCATCCAATCCAGCAGGTAGGCCTGCGTGTCCGCATAGATCGGGTCGATCTGCATCAGGTGCTCTTTGTCCCAGTGGTTGGTCGTATGGTTATACATGGAGATCTCTTCCCAGATGCGATAAACCATGAAACTTACCGTGTATTTATGCCAAGGCGTAATGCCGGTAAGGACCACGTTCCCGGATTCCCTTTCGTAGTTCCACTGGTTTCTCGGCACTTCCTGCCCCGTCGTTCGATCGTACACCTGCCAATACTTCAGCGCTTCCTTCGAATCGTTCACTCTGAACTGCTCGGTAAAAAAGTCCTCCATCAGATAGATGGAGATATAATCCTGCACAGCTATCTTTGGCTGGGTAACCAAAAAACATTGCTGCAGCTTATCGGAATTCCTCGATGCCCACTCATTATGATCCCTGATGATACAGATGGTCGAATAAATGCCGTAACCTGCCTGAATGATCTCATCTGACAACTTTGTCCCGTCACTGTCACGGATGACATCCGCTCCCCACCGTTCGGCCAGTTCCAGCGTTAACGCTTCGTAACCCGATTCTCCCGGTAAAGTGAAAGAGCCTTTGGTTGTTTTCGGCAATTCAGTTCCCTCCCCCTTATCTCAACATGTCTGACAGAAATGCGAGTGCCAGTCCTTGCCCCCAACCTTGGCTCCAATCCTTCGGAATGTTACGGTACCCATCCCGATCCTTCATCACAGCCGTTCCACCGGATACTCCTAACACACGCCCGTCTTCACTGATATGGCTCAAAACACCTTGCAGAGCCTTTTGCACATATTTCGTATGCAACGGGTTGCCGTTATTGATCATAGCTGCGGCAATACCGCACGACGCGGAAACTTCCTCATACGATTCTGGATCATCCAGCACGGTACGCCACAAGCCGTTCTCCGTCTGCAGCAACTTGAGCGCCGCAAGCTGATCACGCAAGGAACACTCTACGTCCATACATTGTGGATACAAGTACCACTCTTTAAGCTGCGGTTTCACTTGTGACATCGTGTAAGCGCCCCACGTATTCGCCCGTCCCCAGTAAAATCCGGACATGTGGTCCTTGTTTAGGTTGTTATAACCGTGGTACCACAAGCCTGTGCCGGGATCTTGGAGGTATTTGATATGCCAGTAATACTGATTCAGGGCATCTTGAATCATCGCTTCATCTTTCAGCTTGCTGCCCACCCGGAGCAGGAAAAAGGCAGCCATAAACAGCGTATCGGCCCAAGCCTGTTCGGGAAAATCATTCGATGTCGACACCGTGTGCTGCAACACGCGGTCGCCAAAGCGGAGTGCATGATTTTGCAGATAATCCACTTTGCTCATGACGATATCCCAATACTTCTGCTCCTCGGTCTCTTCGTATAACGTGATCAGCACATGCCCCATCGCACAGGTATTCACCGTCCAGCTAGGCAAACCCAGCTCCATATATTCATCCGTCCACTTCACCAACCTATCCAGGATCTCCTGATCCCCTGTCGTTTGATAGGCTCTCGATACCCCGTAATAGGCTACACCGCACGGCCAATCCCAGGTCAGATCCATATCCAGTGTTTTGCTCGTTACGTTCTGAATCACTTTTAAAATATGTTCACGGTCGTACTTCACTTGCAGCATTGATATTCCCCTCTCATACGCACACTTCTCCGATTGAGTACAAGAAGTGACCGCCCTGTGATGTAAACGCTTTACTTATTTCATTGTACGCAGTAAAATAGTTTGCATCTAAGCATATTCGCAACAAAACTGCGCAATTTCAATCATTTATAATCCGACGAATGGGAGCAGCCGAACATGCCCAAACCGAAGAAACCTGTCATTGAATACCGTCACTATAGCTTGCCCATTGATTTTCCCGTTCTACTGCTCAGCGGGGAGCGCTGGAAAATCTCTGATATCAAGAGTAAACATCTGCATTTCCATAACCATATGGAGATCGGCATCTGTTATTCGGATGGAGGTGTGATGGAGATTAAAGGAGAACGTGTTCCTTTCCGAGCCGGAGACGTTACATTTCTTCCTCGTTATCTGCCCCATACCACCTACAGTTCACCTAATACGGCAAGCAGGTGGGCTTATCTCTTTTTTTCACCAGAAAAGTTGTTTCAACATTCATTAAAAACGCCGCAGACCACCATGGAACTGAATCTGCGCGCAATTCAAGCAAGCCGTTGTGTGTTACATAAAGATCAATATCCTAAGGTATATACGCTGGCAACATCGATTGTGGAAGAAATCCAGCAGCAGTCCCCTTTCTACCGGGAAAGTGCATACGGGTTGTTAATGTCGTTGTATATCGAATTGCTGCGTATTCAATCGAGCGATGAGAACAGCCATAGCCGAAATCTAAATCAGGAGCTGGAACAGCCACAAGAAACGGAGCTTCAGAGTCGTCAGCATGATCTCGTTATATCTCCGGCCCTGGAGTTTATCACGAGAAGTTATATGATGCCGGTGACGATTGACGAGCTTGCAGAGTTATGTCATCTGAGCACCACCCATTTTCGCCGTAAATTTCAAGAGATTATGGGCACGACACCGCTTGATTTCCTGAACAGCACACGTGTAGAAGAGGCCTGCAAACGGTTAAAAAGTACCGATGCCTCCGTGCTCTCGATCTCCGAGCAGGTCGGTTTCAGGTCCATCTCCAGCTTCAACCGCTGTTTCGCCAGATTAATAGGCCAGTCACCGAAGGCATGGCGGACAGGGGCTCATATGGAAGCCCAATCTGCCAAAGCATCCATTCTGGCATTTACAGGCTGGGTCTAATGTGCATTAAAAAGCCCGAAAGTCATTAATGACTTCCGGGCTTTTTGAACGTTTATTTTTGTTTCATTTAATCCTCTGCTCCGTATAATTCAAATGATTTTTACAGATTCTCCGTAGCCAGCGTGAATCCTTCAATCACCGCATCTTCATCCACTTCAATCATAATACAGCGTCTTCCCTGATAGTTGACTTGTCTCACATATTTGAGATCTTGTGGACTGATCGAGATGGTAGCCACCTTGGTATCAATTTTGATGGACTTGGAAGTGTACTTTGGCATCACACTGTTTGCCTTAAGCTCATAGTTTTTATTGTCTACGATCGTCTCAAAAGCACGCTCCACCTTCTCGGTGGTCAGTTCTTCTACGCCGCTGGCCGTAAGCAGACGTTCCACATCTTTATAATCCAGTTTAGGTGGCTCTTCCTCATGTGATTCCTCGTTCACTTCAATGACCCGGTTAATCTCTTCATACACATGGGCCAGCGTGGTGGCATCCATCTGCTCACCCGTTATCTCTTTGACGATATCTTCAAATATCGCCCGCTCCTCCAGTGCCGTTACGGAACGCTCACCATTGAGCACATTTTCTACAAAATGAGGATCAGGGAAATTGGATTTACCGGTGCAGTACAGCACACGGTTTACATCCGAATAGTTGTCCGTCACGCTTGGATACAGGAATCCCTGCTCAGGCGTACTCAATTTGATGATCGGATCAACGATAATGTTGTATTTGAATTCCCTTTCCACATAATCAAACAGCATCGTCTTCCGCTGTTTCTCCGTGGAATTCATGCTGCACAGGATGAAGGGATGAGCAAATACCTCATTTTTCTCGCTTTCCTCCGTTGCTTCATTTCTCGCTTGGGTTGGCAGATAATACTGCCCTTTGATAAACGTAACGACCATATCCCGTTCATATTTTGCATCGGCCAACATACGCTCCACGAGTGTGAGCATAAGATCCTGCCACTCATCCGGGTCACCCGTAACCAGCGCTTGGTGAAGCATGACCTGTGCCGGCTCCTCCGCTTCTTCCTGGAATTTCAGTTCGAACAGTTTCTGATCGAGTTCACCTGTAAGCAGTTTTTTGAAATTGCCCATGTATAACTCTTGTTTCTCCCGATCCACCAGTTCAAACGGGTGGCGTTCCCAGTGATAAACTTCATTGGTTTCTTTCGTAATATAGACATTCAGGATGTCGTAAATATTCAGCAGGTCGTGATCCAGCTTGAATTGTTTGCGAATGTGCGCGACTTCTTTTTTATTCATGATTCGTTAGACAACTCCTCAAGTAAATTGGCTTTACAAGTATAAACGATAAAAAAAAGCTTCGCCAGAAGGAGGTTTGTTATTGACGATTTTGTGCGACTCACTAAACAACATCTGTCCATGTCCAAGCAACGTGAGGCTATGGTTGAAACGCCCTTAATACGGTAAGTTCATGATAGTTATTTATGATAATTAATCCCCTATTTAAAGCATGGAAAAGATGGCATTACGTTATTTTCAAAAAAACAGGACGAGGAAGGAAGCGAGCCAAATCATGAGCGCTAACACAAATGCATTAATGGGATTTGCCCCTGCGTTGGGCTGGAATTCATGGAATACGTTTACATGGGATATCAATGAACAGCTGATTCGGGATGTCGCCGATGTCTTTGTAACGGAGGGATATCGGGATGCGGGATATGAGTATATTGTTATTGATGATTGCTGGAGCCTGAAGGAACGGGATGCGGGTGGCAATCTTGTCGTAGACCCTGCCAAATTCCCGAGTGGAATGAAGGCGCTTGCAGATTATATCCACGACAAAGGTCTGAAGTTTGGCATGTACTCTTGTGTGGGTACCCATACTTGTGCCGGTTATCCGGGCAGCTTCGAGCATGAATTTCAGGATGCAGCATTATTCGCCGAGTGGGGCGTGGATTATTTAAAATATGACTACTGCTTCAAGCCACGTCATATCTCTGGTGAGCTGCTCTACAAACGCATGAGTCTTGCGCTCAAAAACTGCGGCCGTGATATTCTTTTCTCCGCCTGCAACTGGGGAGAGGACAATGTCTATGAATGGATTCGTGAATCAGGTGCACATATGTACCGTTCCACCGGAGATATCCGCGACAACTGGGATTCGGTCAAAGAACTGGCCCTTTCACAGCTCGGAAAACAAAGCTATACGGGTTCCTTCTGCCACAACGACATGGATATGCTCATTGTCGGTATGTACGGCGGCAGTAACAATGACTTTATCGGCAGTATCGGCGGCTGCAACGATATTGAATACAAAACCCATTTCTCCCTCTGGTCGATGATGGGTTCCCCCCTCATGATCGGATGTGATGTGCGCAAAGCCAATCAGGTCACCAAGGACATTTTGCTGAACCCGGATCTGCTTGCCATCAATCAGGATGCAGAGGCACGCGGAGCTTACCGCATCAAACCCGAGCCGCAATGGTTCCATACTGATGATGTATTCATGCTGGTGAAGGTGCTTACGGACGGTGATCTGGCGATTGGTTTCTTCAATCTGAGCGACAGCCAGCGCGAACTGTCCCTGCAATTCTGGGATATGGGGCTGCCTTACGCATCAGGTTACTCTCTGTCCCTCTATGACTGCTGGGAGCATAAAGAACTGGGTGTATTCCGCGAACGTTATGCGCCCGTAGTGGCGGCTCATGATTGTCTGATTGTACGGGCCAAGCTGGTGAAATAAATGGCGCAAAGCCGGCTGTGCACAACCTGTCAGGTTCCGCTCACTTCCGACGATGTCGGCATCTATCTGAAATTAGTCTCGCGAACAGCCCAGCAATATGTCTGCATTGATTGTCTTGGGGTGAAGCTGAATTGCGGGCGGGAGCCGATTGAAAAGCTGATTCGGTACTTCCGCGAGTCGGGGAACTGCGCTCTTTTTCGCTAAACCCGATCTGTAATCTGTCTTACTATATAAGCTGAACGAAAGATTTTACACAGTCCACTCCGATGACAGAATAACCTTTCAAACGCTGTTAGCGTCGTAGCGACTCACTCGCGTACTGATACGAAGCTATCTTATCCTAATGTTTTGCTTGTTTCTGGTGCAACATCATGTAGGCTGATGGCGTATGTGATGTTGCCTTTTTGAATACTCTGGAAAAATACAACGGATCATTATATCCCACCGAATACGCTACCGATTGAATGGACAATTGGGATGACTTCAGCAGCTCGCGGGCGCGCCGGATGCGGCATGCCGTTATGTACGTTGATACCGATTCACCCGTGGCCTCCTTGAACTTGCGGAACAGGTAACTTCGCTCCAGATTTACGGCCTGCACAATCTCTGCAACCGTTAAGGACGATTTCCAGTAATTTTGCTCAATATAGGTTTTCGCCATCCATACCTCATCTCTGGTTTCTGTCTGCTTCTCGCTCGGGAAAAATTCCATGTAATAGGACAATAACAGCTGCAAACGTGCATCGGCTCTTAATACTTCACTTGTTGATGCGCCTGCATTCCAGCCCAGATGAAACCATGGTGCCATCGTTTCTGGTGCAACTCGCAGTACAGGATGCTGAACCGATAGTTGTGTCAAATCTACGATTCGCCCTGCGTCTCGTCCGTTGAACTCGATCCATACATACTCCCACGGGTCAGATGGGTCAGGGTAGTAATAGATTTCTTTTTGCGGAAAAATGATAAAACTCTCTCCGGCACCCAGCTGATAATGCTTGCCTCCGGTTTCCAGTGTGCCCTGCCCTCGAATGATAAAATGCAGTGCATAGACGTCACGCACGCCTGGGCCCCATTGGTGAAGATTGACCGGTTTATGTCCGCCGCTGATAAAATAAACCTGGCTCGCCCTGCTTCCGTCTCGCCATAACGAGTTCACATCCAGCACCTCCATTTGTGATAACAGTCATTATATATCATTATGAGGGGTTATTGGTTTAATTTCGATGCTGGAAACAACGATCCAAGTTGCTTATGATAGAGACAGAGGGCACATCACCCAGCAGATATGTAAGCGCAACCAAACATCATGGATCGACATACATTAACGATGTTCAATTCAGAGAGGAGAATGTTGTGTTGCTTAGAACTGTTACGGTCGAAAATGGTCAAGTTCAGGGACTGCCTGCCGCAGACCCTCGTATTACAAGCTTCAAAGGTATCCCGTTCGCTGCTCCCCCGGTAGGTCAAAACCGCTGGCGTGCGCCGCAGCCCGCATTCGATTGGGAAGGCGTCCTGCAAGCCTTTGATTTTGCGCCAATCTCCCTGCAAGCGCCAACCGTGATCGACGATAATAACATCTATACAAGGGAATGGGCTGTTGATCCCGACCTGCCGATGAATGAAGATTGTCTGTATTTAAATGTATGGACACCTGCCAAACGAACGGATGAGAAGCTGCCTGTCTTTGTCTGGTATTTCGGTGGTGGACTCCAAGTCGGTCACACCGCGGAGATGGAATTTGACGGTGAGCGTATTGCACGCAGAGGCATTGTGGTCGTGACCATCAATTACCGCTTGAATGCATTTGGTTTCCTGTGCCATCCAGAGATCAGTGCGGAGTCACCACATGCACCGGCAAACTTTGGACATCTGGATCAGCAGGCAGGAACAGCGTGGGTGAAGCGTAATATTGCTGCGTTCGGCGGTGACCCAGATCAAATTACAATTGGGGGACAGTCTGCTGGCGGTGGCAGTGTTCTTAGTCAAATGACCTCTCCACAAAACAAAGGCCTATTTCAGCGAGCTGTCATCATGAGCGGTATGGCAACAGAGTTATATCCAAATGTACCTGTACCCGCTGTTCGCAGCACACTGCGGGATGCCGAGCAGAAAGGCGTTGAATTTTTCCGTTTTCTAGGCGTATCTTCACTGGATGAAGCAAGGCAGCTGGATGCCGTCACTTTACGGGATAAAATCCTGGAATATCGAAGCTTCTGGGGAACGGTCATTGATGAACAGTTCTGCGTAGGTGATCCATTCACCCGCTTCATGCAGCATAAACGTGAACTCGTTCCCGTCATGCTTGGACACACGTCCTCCGAGTTCTGGACCAAACCTGCGGTAAGCAGTGTGGAGGAACTGAAACAGATGGCGATTGAACTGTTTGGCGAGGAGGCCCCTGCCTTTTTGCAGCGATGTGAAGCCGATACTGGCGATCTGGATCATGCCTTGCAGCGAGCTTCTGTGCGTATGATTGAGCATGCGATTCAGCTTGTGATCCGCTCGAATAGTAATCATCCGTCAGAGACACCGCTCTATTATTATAATTTTGACGCAGAGATTCCAGGCTGGGATCAGCCAGGCACGTTCCATTCCGTCGATCTGTGGTTCTTTTTCGAAACGCTTGCTAAATGCTGGCGCCCTTTCACGGGTAAACATTATGATCTGGCACGCCAGATGTGTAATTATCTATCGAATTTCATTGCGACAGGTGATCCTAATGGCTTGGATTCCACCGGTAAACCTCTACCCTACTGGATTCCGAGCAGTACCGAGCAACCGTATCGCATGGAATTTGGTGATCTGGCCCAGCTGCAGCGTGCAGTACCGGAACCTGTGCTTGAATTGATCATTGAGCAGTATTTTAAAAAGCAGAATGAACCTGTCGTTTGATGCAGACGATGTACACCACATCGGTTCTTGAACAAACATCAGAGCATCCGTCTTAAACGTATATCTGCTTCTTCCTTCAGCAAGTATCTATCCTACAAAAAAGAGCCATGCAATATGCACGGCTCTTTTGGTCTTGTCTATTTCTATTTTACTATTTTGCTGTTTTGCGATTACTCTCTAAATCAGTCCCATCAATCCCACTCAAAAGCTCCAGTATACAATTGATAATACGTACCTTTCGCCGCTAGCAGCTGTTTGTGGTCCCCACGTTCCTTGATGTGCCCATGTTCCATGACCATAATGGCATCAGAATTCCGCACGGTGGATAAACGGTGTGCAATGACAAATACCGTTCTGCCCTGCATCAGATTATCCATGCCCTTCTGAACCAGCGCTTCGGTACGTGTATCGATGGATGAAGTAGCTTCATCCAGAATCATGACCGGCGGATTGGCAATCGCTGCTCTGGCAATCGCCAGCAGTTGACTCTGCCCCTGTGACAGTCCATTGCCGTTGCCATCCAGCCGGGTCTCATACCCGTCAGGCAAACGTTCAATAAAACTCGCCGCATACGACAGTTTCGCAGCCTGCATCACCTCATCGTCACTGGCCTCCAGCCTTCCGTATCGAATATTCTCAGCTACCGTACCCGAGAACAGATGGGTATCTTGCAGGACAATTCCCAGAGAACGCCGCAAATCTGCTTTTCGAATACGCTGAATGTTAATGCCATCATAGATGATCTCACCTTCTGTAATATCGTAGAAACGATTGAGCAGGTTGGCTACGGTTGTCTTGCCCGCACCCGTTGCACCTACGAACGCGAGTTTCTGTCCGGGCATGGCATATAACGCAATATTCTGAAGCACTTGTTTCTTTCCGTCGTACGTAAAACTGACGTCTTTAAACTCCACTTTGCCTTTCAGAACAACACTTGTTCCGTCCTCCAGTTTCCAGACCCATCCGGCCTGATCCTGATTTTTCTCCAAGGTCACACGGCCTTTATCTGCTTCAGGCTGTTCATCCATCATGTTAAATATCCGCTGAGCCCCTGCAAGAGCTACGACAAACATGCTGACCTGCGAGGAAATTTCGGCAATGGGCATTGTGAAATTACGGGATAAACTCAGAAAAGCTGCAATAATTCCCAGACTCAGACCGGTGTTCCAACCCGAGATTGACATAGCTCCGCCTGCAATGGCCACAAGCACGTAGATTAATGTAGCCAGATTTGCATTGATTGGCATAAGGATATTCGAATATTTGTTAGCTGTCGCTGAGTCGTCAAATAATCCATCATTCAGGCGGGCAAATTGTTCCATCGCTTTTTGCTCGCGACCGAATACCTGCACCACTTTCTGCCCATGAATAATCTCCTCGATATATCCATCCACCACACCGATTGATTCCTGCTGCTTGAAGAAGTGCTCGGTTGCCTTAGTACCCACGACTTTGGTAATCCAGAGCATGGCAAGTGCACCTAGCACAACCACGATGGTTAATGGCACATCCAGATACAACATCGTACCGAGAACGACCACAACCGTCACGGCAGTGGACAACAGCTGTGGCAATCCATCCGTCAACATCATATTCAGCGTATCCACGTCGTTTGTGTAATGACTCATAATATCCCCGTGGGCTTTACGGTCAAAATATTTAATCGGTAACTTCTGCATATGTTCGAATAAGCGGTCACGAATCCTTTTCATAATCTGCTGTGAGACGGTAATCATCAGCCGTTTCGAGACAAATGTACTGATGACTCCAGCAGCGTAGATTACAGCCAGAATGATTAATGCCTGTAACAAGGCGTCAAACACTGGATTCTGATTCCCGAGCAACGGTGTAATAAAGTCGTCAATCAGCACTCGCAGAAAGGCAGCTGAAGCGACAGAGACAGCGGAACTAACCAGAACCAGGATCAGCGCCAATGCGGTTCTGAATTTGTAATATTTAAAGTAGGCTAACAGACGTTTTATCGTCTGACCATAATTCATGTTATCCATCCAGTGCTTCACCGCCTTTCGTCTGTGTATAATAAGCTTCTTGATAAATTGTATTTCGGCCCAG
Source organism: Paenibacillus amylolyticus (assembly GCF_051136285.1). Classification (GTDB taxonomy): domain Bacteria; phylum Bacillota; class Bacilli; order Paenibacillales; family Paenibacillaceae; genus Paenibacillus; species Paenibacillus amylolyticus_F. Next base: position 2,803,585 of record NZ_CP194938.1, read on the forward strand.
CAGTTCCTGATGGGTTCCGATATCTACCATCTTGCCTTCATCCAGCACAAGAATCCGATCTGCATCTTCAACAGATGCAATACGCTGGGCAATAATAATTTTGGTTGTATCCGGTATGCTTTCCTTGAAAACGTAGCGGATTAACGCGTCGGTCCGTGTATCTACAGCGCTGGTGGAATCGTCCAGAATCAGAATCTTCGGTTTTTTGAGCAAAGCTCTGGCAATACATAATCTCTGCTTCTGACCTCCCGAAACGTTCGTACCGCCTTGCGCCAAATGCGTATCATATCCATCCGGAAAGGTGGAAATAAACTCATGTGCCTGCGCCGCTTTGCACGCTTCAATCAATTCTTCATCGGTCGCATATTCGTTGCCCCAACGCAGGTTCTCCTTAATCGTGCCTTCAAACAGGACGTTTTTTTGCAATACCATCGCGACCTGGCTGCGAAGCAAACTTAGATCGTATTCCTTCACATTGACTCCACTGACAAGGACTTCACCCTCACTGGCATCATACAGACGTGGAATCAGTTGCACCAAGGTGGATTTTGCACTGCCCGCAGCTCCAATAATACCAATCGTCTGTCCCGAAGCCATTCGCAGATTGATGCCAGACAGGGCATAATTCTCGGCTTTGCCTGAGTAACGGAAGGACACATTGCGGAATTCAATCTCTCCACTGTGCAGCTCTGTAACTGGCGATTCGGGGCTGGTGATATCGGGCTGTTCACTTAACAGTTCATTAATCCGTCCCGCCGAAGCGCGAGCAATGGCAACCATAATGACAACAATGCCCAGGGTCATCAAACTCATTAGAATTTGCATGGAATACGCGAATACACTCGTAAGCTCCCCGGTAGTCATGTTTCCACCCACAACCAGTTTGGCGCCAATCCATGAGATCATCAGCATCACGGCATACAGCACAATTTGCATCAGTGGAAGTTCATACGACAGAATGCGTTCTGCCTTAGCCATCTGTGCAAATATCCGCAGGGATACGGCCTGAAACTTGGATACCTCTCGCTCTTCACGCACATACGATTTCACGACCCGAATGCCGCGTACATTTTCCTGCACAACTTTATTCAGATCATCATAACTGCCAAAGGCACGCTCAAATATCGGAAAAGAATACTTCATGATGAGCATCATGCCAATCGCCAGCACGGGTATAACAATCATGAACCACGTTGCGATAGCCGGGCTGATGCGATACGTCATAATCGTTGCAAAGATCATCATCACCGGGCTGCGGAAGGCAATCCGGATAATCATCAGAAATGCATTTTGCACATGCGTAATATCCGTAGTCAGCCTGGTGACGATCCCTGAGGTTGAGAATTTATCCATATTGGAATACGACAGCTGCTGCACATGACGGAACAGGTCGTAACGCAAGTTTTTTCCGAACCCCGACATCGCAATCGCAGAATGCTTACCTGCCAGCGCTCCAAAGACCAGAGACACCAGGGCAAACAACACCAGAATCAAGCCGTACTTGGTCACCTGATTCATCTGGCCCCCCGTAATCCCCTGGTCGATCAGTTCAGCCATAAACAGCGGAATTATGACTTCCATGGCCACTTCACCTAGCAAAAACAAGGGCGTCAGCCACGTATCCTTTTTATATTCGCGTACACTTTGCAGTAATTTCCTGACCATAAGCATTCTCCTCATCTAAAATAAACGCCCTGATCTGTGATCTAAAAAGTAGACCGTCGATCAGAACAGATGTATTATAAACTGTATAGTAACTATACAGTCAATCACCTTTTTTGGACCTGGAGGTACGTATGCATCCCAATGAAATGTTGTCCATTAGCGCTTTTTCCAAGCTGTCCGAGATTTCGCGCAAAACCCTCATTTACTACGACCGCATTGGTCTGTTCAAACCTGCTTATGTGGCGGATAACGGTTATCGCTATTACAGCCACAGCCAGTTTGAAACGATCGGTGTTATTCATATTTTCAAAGAGCTGGGCATGTCCCTGGAGGAAATTCAACAGCATCTCGGTGAGCGTTCTCCGGAAACCACCCTTCAACTGTTGCGTAAACAGGAGGAAAATCTGCAGCTGCAGATTGCCAAACTGACTCAGGCGAAACAAATGATTATTCAGCGTGCGGAAAATATAGAGCAATCCATGCACCTGGACACCAGCCAAATGCATGTCATCTGGCAACCTAAAGCCCCCTTGCTGCTGAGCCGCCGCATCTACTCATCCAAAAAGGAGTTTCCTGAGGAACTATGGGAGGATTTTCGAGTGCGTTTGAACAAGGAACATGCACCACTCGGTTATCCCGGCGGCGTCATCATTCCCAAAGCGGATCTACTGCGCAAGGATGGCGATATGATCTCTCATATGTACAGCTATATGACCACAGAGCATCATGAACAGGCGTATATGCCGGAGGGATTTTATCTGGTGTCTTATGCCAGAGCCGACTATGGAGATACCGAGAAGTTTTTCCCAAAAATCTTTGATTATATAGAAAAGAAACAGTATGTCATTAAAGGCGATGCTTACGAGGATTACATGCAGGATGAGATTGTTTTGCAGCACGCAGAGGATTATCTGGTTCGGGTTATGGTGCATATTGAGGAGCCCAGCAACAATGAAGATATAACCCGACTTAACTTAGCTTAATTCAAATCAAAGAAGGAACCATTCGCAGCCTGCCGAATCGTTCCTTTTTTTACTGTTGGGACTGTTCTATTTCGTCTGACCTACTTCAATCTGGATTTCATTTATACCCTTAACAAACCGCGAAAACCTCTTGCAGCGTAATAAGACTCTGCACCATTATGGTACATAAACACGGTATCATAACGGCGGTCGCAAAAAATAGCTCCACCGCGCTGTCTAATATTCTCAGGTGTCACCACCCAGCTGGAAGTTTTCAGATCAAAATTTCCTAGCTGCTGTAACTCCCGATACTGGGTTTCATTCAAAAGCTCAATGCCCATCTCGATGCACATCTGAACCGCGCTGTGCTTGGGTTTATTCTCTTTGCGAGCATCCAGTGCGGCCTGATCATAACAGACACTGCGACGGCCCTTCGGGCTCTCTGCTGAGCAGTCTACAAAGATATATTCACCTGTCTCATTATCAAACTCCACAACATCCGGTTCGCCGCCGGTTTTCTCCATCTCGTGCAGTGACCATAGTTTGTCCGGGTGCGCTTCCAGTTTAGCCTCTACGTTAGCCCATTCCAGATCGGGATGACGACTCATATTCTTTTCAAAACGGGTCTTTAATGCCTTGAACAATTCATCACGTTGTTCCGGTGACAGTTCTTTTTCATTTTCAATGGAGTTCGTTGTCATCCTCATTCTCCCCCGGTTCATCATCGGAATTTGTATTACACTGATCCTACTGATTGTATTGAAAATAAAAATGAAAAACAACCTGTCCCGTTCACAGGTTGTTTACCTCGGCATCCAGCTTCTGAGCCAGCCGGGTTATGCCAAACACCGCTGTCTTGCTCGTGCCCCCAAGAGACTCAGCATGAAATCCAGTTGGTAGCTGCTCCCCTACAATAGGTAGATTTTCGAGCTGTACACCCGCTGTATCCAGCAGATACACTCGTTTGGCAATCCGCAGCATCTCATCCAGAAACACGATTAACAGTGTAAGCGGAATGACTTTCCAGATATCCGTAACGATTGCCGTTTCGTACGTATCTTCCTCACAAAAATTGACAAACCCTGCTTTGTAGGCCGTATGAACGTCTGGTCTCTGTGTGCGCATAATCTCGGTATTCTTCTGATTACATGCAAATACATCGGTGATATTCAACCTGTCTGCAAACGCTGGAGTGATATACCCGACTGCCAAATGTCTGCCTTCTTCTTGCAAACCAAGCAGGGCCCGATCAAGATCATCGTAATCTTGCGGCAGGTGTTGATCCGCAACATTAAACTGTGCAAGCACCATATCATAAATAAAGTTTTGATTCACATAGGACAGCTCCACCGGAAGTTCCTGATGCAACTTCACAAAGTGCAGATGATTCTTTCGGCTAGTCATCTCTACCGGATTAAACTGCTCATGTGGCAAATGTAAGGCACGGAGTGAAGGGTCTGCCCGAAAATGAAATCCTGCCCTCCAGAGACGGTAACCTAGCTCCAGATCCTCGTGCCCCCAGCCGTGGAACGACTCATCGAATCCGCCCACTTGTCTCAGCAGATGGGTCTCCGCCGAAACCATGCTTGTCCAAAACATCGTCCACGGGGCAGAACTGCGATCCAGATCATTTTCATAAAAATCAAACCGCAATTGTCTGGAGTCAGGATAAGCCTTCAGCATCGGATTCCGCAAACAGGCTTCAGGATGCTCCGAGGAAGCAATGGATTGCAAGTATTTGGCGAGCGGTTGCTCGTGATCCTTTTGATTCATGCCATGAACCGTGCCGAGTCCAACCGTATGTTCGTGACATTGATGAAATTGAATGACATTAAGGATCAGATCCGCACCGATCAGTACGCCGGTATCCAGGTATACACATATCTCATGTTTAGCCAGATGCAGCCCCATGTTCCGTGCTGTCCCTGCCCGAAACCCCAAATCCTTCTGGTAACAGTATCTCAGATCCAGATCGTCTTCAAAGGAACAGGCGACATCCTTCGTATGATCACTTGACCCGTCATCACATACAATGACCTCAAATAATGATGTGTCCGCTTCCTGATGCTTCAGGCATACAAGCGTGCGCTCTAACAAATCGGAGTGATTATATGTAGGAATGATGACGGTGACTCCCTTGGTCATCTAATATGCCTCCTTCCTGAACTTGAACGATCCCCTGGTCTGGTGCAACACATCCGGTTTGCCGTACACCGGGATGATGACCGCCACGTTCATAATGGCTTCTCCACAAGCTGAAGTGAAAAACTTTCCAAAATACAAGAGGTCAGATGATCCAGTGCTGTACCATCGTATGCATACGTTTGAAGCTGTGACTGCCCCCGCAAAATCTCACTCGCATACGCAGCAATCCGCCCCTGATCCATCTCGGACTCCTCCAGCCACCGGATATAACCCCTCTCTCCCATCTGCCGAGCATACACAATATTGCTGGGATTCACTTCTTCCCGGCGGGGAACCGCAATAGCAGGTATTCCTAGTGAAGCCAATTCCCACAAAGTAGTATGACCACCCCTGCACACCACCAGCGAGCTGTCTCTCACTTCGTCCATAAAAGATCCCGGGTCGGCAATAAACTGTGTCGTTTCATCCCCGAGTCGCTGCAATGATTTTGTCAATGTGCCGCTGTACACCAGCTTGATATAATCCGTTTCATTCTTCAGATCCGCTATCGCTTTTTTGAAAAAAGGGACGTCCACAATCGTCGCTGAGCCTGACGTGATGACAATCTTTTTCACCTTCGCCGCTGTCCGTTCAGGCACTTCAACCACCGGGCCAACAAAATGCAACTTCTCCCGAATCGAGTCCGCTGTCGGAAACATCCAGTGCTCCTGCTGATCCACAATCGCAATTTGATCCGCCATTTGCAGATAACCGAGCATCTCCTGTTCATCCTCTAACCAATTGGTGATGAAGCAGGTGGGAATACCCAGACTTTTGGCGAGTGGTAATAAAAGAAGCTCTTCATCTACCACAATGCCATCAGGTTGTGTCTGATGAATTAAGTCCAGCAACTTCCAGGTTCGCTCAGCACTACTACCAGCGGAAGGCAGTTCCAGATTGATCAGATGACCTGAGTATACCCTCTGTAAATATTGAAATCCGGAGGAATAAGACGCAATAATAACCTCATGATTTAACTGCATAAGCCGTTTCGCCACAAGCAGATCACGCTTTGCATGTCCAAACCCGTTTCCACGTGAGACAACGAGTACCTTCATCGATATTTCCCCTTTCCAAGGCTTGCAAATGTCACCCGACAGATGCGGCCATCCCCTGCTTCCTCAGCAAAGCAACTTGCGCACCGTACATGTCACGAAATACGCCTTCTTCCTCCAGCAACTGCAAGGGGGCACCTTCCTGAACAATCTGGCCCTCCGACATCACATAAACTCTGTCACAATGCATAACCGTGCTGACCCGATGTGCGATCAGCAGCGCCGCTTTACCCTGAGTTGCAAATTGTTTGACACTCCGAACGACACTTTCCTCCATTACCGGGTCCATTGCAGCCGTAGGTTCATCCAGGATCAGCATTGTCCGGGTGTTAGCCATCGCCCGCGCAACCGCCACACGCTGCCATTGTCCACCCGATAGCTCCGTTCCGTCTGTATATCCTGCACCCAGTCGTTTGTCTCCACTCCGCTCGGTGATATCCTGTACAAGCTTCCGTGCAGCCTCACTCCACTCCCGATGAAGTCCAACATTCTGCTGTACACTTAGCGGGAATCGGGCAAAGTCAGCATAAGCAACGGAGACTGCGCGCAGCCTGTCGGTATGTAAGCTCGGTTTCCCGTCCACCCAAATCTCACCTTCGGCAGGTTCAAGCAAACCACAGATCAGATTGCACAGCGTTGTTTTACCAGCCCCGTTCTCCCCTACCAGTCCGACAAGCTCTCCAGTGCGAAAGTGCATGGTCACATCCCTCAGCACAGGTTTGCTGTTATTCGGATAGGAGAACCCAACACCATTCAGTTCAATTTCTTGGTCCGCTTCCTTGGCTGAGGTCTCTACTTGGTCTGGCGTATCTGTAGCCAGAAAACGAGAAAGATTGGATGCAGCGAGTAATTCACTGGTAAACAGACGGAGCTCCAGTACAAATGCATTAGCTTTACCAAGCAATTCATCAATCAGTTGAAAGGCGATGATCAAACCGCCGATGGAAGAACTGGCTGTCAGAATCGATACCATATAGGCCGCAGAGATGAGAAGAAGCTGGCCGATCTGCATCAGTCCTGATGTCTTTTGAGACGTAAGAAGAAAGGATTGATTGGTCTTGCTGATGTCTGCAAATGTATTCTTCCACAGACTCACGATATAAGGGGAGTATCCAAACAGCTTGCGTTCCTTGCCCAATTGAAAATCCATGACGGTGCTACGGTAATAATTTTCACGGATACGCTGACCTGATAGCTGATTCTCCACATTAAACATCTGACGACCCAGCTTGTATTGTTTGAATACAACAAAAGCAAAGGTTAATATCATCACCAGACACCCGATTTTCGTGACAAACCATAACGCCGTACCCAAGCTGATCAGGGTTACTGCGGCGCTCAGAACATCCAGCGCAAGTGTGAGAACACGATGTCCACGATCCAGACTGTTCGCTGCCTTCTCCGCTGATTCAGAGAATGAGGCATCGAGAAGCTTCTGGTAGGGCACTTTATTGTATTGATCGATATACAACTCTTTCGCGGCTCGCCCCAAGTGAATACGTAGTCCCTCCAGCGCAATGCCGTATAACGAATCCATCACTTTTTCTCCGATGGTAGCCGCTGCGAACCAGGCCATCAGCAGAATCATGCGGTCGAGATCTACCCCGGTCATCACCTGCTGAACGGCATATCCGAATAGAAAAATGCGAACGGCGGGCAGTATCCCTTTGAACAGGGTCACAGACAGAGCAAATGTAATCCACGGTAACAACTTTCGTTTGTTCTTTACCTTGGTCAACCACATTAGGCCACGTCCCCTCCTTCCCCTTCCTTTAGCGTCTCCATAAAAGAAGAAGAGGCTTTCCACATCGCTTGATAAGTTTCGCTTGTCTGAAGCAATCCATCATGTGTTCCATAGTCCCGGATTTCCCCCTGATCCATCAGGAGAACTGTATCGGCAAAAGCACAACCCACCAAACGGTGAACAACGAACAATACCGTGTACCCCTCCAATCGGTTAATAATGGATTCCAGAATGTTCAATTCGTTGCTTGGGTCAAGTTTGGACGTTGGTTCATCCATAATAATGACAGAGCCTGTCCGATAGATAGCCCGAAACATACTTCTGGCTAAAGCTAACCTCTGCCACTGGCCCTCCGACAGATCCGAGCCCCCGACTTCCGGCCACAGTTCCGTTTGTTGCCCTTGAGGCAGCGCGTTTACAAATTGGGCATTGGTCAGTTTCAACGCCTCCATCATGTCATCCGTGTGCTCCTTACGAGTGATATCACCCAGATACACGTTCTCGGCAGCAGATAACTTATAACGTCCATAGTCTTGCAGGCAGAAGCCACCTACCTCCTCCGACGTTACGGAACCCTGATCCGGCTTCAACAGCCCCGCGAGCATAAGCATCAGGGTAGTTTTGCCCGAGCCATTGGCGCCAACGATGGCCACCTTGGCTCCGCGTTCAACATCAAAGTTGATGTTTTTCAGCACTTCATGATCCCCATCATAACTGAACGTTAATTGGCGAACGGAAATTGCACAGGTAGAATGGATATCATTGTTTTTGCAGTCAGCCGGGCTTGCCGCTCTGTTTGACTGTTCCTCTGCAGGCTGCTGAATCAGCTCTGCCAAAAACATTTTCCGCCCCAGCCAGTGTTTGCCTTGGCTAAGAACCAGACCCAGCAACTGCTCCAGATGCAGACCTCCAATAAGTAGAGCGGCGACTTCTCCCGGATGCAAGGTACCTTGCCACAGTTTCCATAATCCCACCATCAATACAACGGTTGTCACAACCCCACTGCCAAGTTGACCTGCCAGCCTGTAAAATCCCGTCTTGACCATTTGACTTATCGTTGACCGCGCGATTTGAATCTGTTCTGTCTGCCATTTCCCTTTCACCCACCCGGATATGCCAAAAACACGCATTTCTTTAGCAGACTTCAATGTAGTCAGCATGTTCAGAAACGTTCCTTCCAGCCTCGTTGTTTCCGAGATGCTTTGCAGGAAGTTCGATTCAATCGCTGCTGCCTTTTTCATGAGCCATACATTGAGCAGTGTTCCAGCCAGAATCAACAGAGGCGCCCACCATGCCACCACCAACAGAATCCATGTTAAGGAGAACCCGGTTATAATAACCTGAAGCAATGCCGATAGCCCGTCCAGTCCGCCATGGTAGATCGAGCTGACTGATTCCGAAGTGCTAGAGATTCGGTTTCGCGTTGCCGCCCGGAGCAGCTCATTCTCTGTTCTGCGATTCACGTTATCAAACAGACGGATAGACAGATTGTGATAGACGTGATCCTTCACCTTTCTAAGAAAATAGGGCTGTATCACGTTAAGCAAAATCGCAATCGTGCCAGCCCCAGCAATAATGCCTATGTAAGCTAACGAAGAATTACGGTCGCCGTTAGCCAGTTGATTCACTGAATGCTTGATCGCCCATACCATGAAGCCAGGCCATACACCGAGTGCTAAAATAAGCGCTAATAATACCCAGATAGCCCGATCCCCTGCCCGGACAATGATCCACATCTGGGCAAACCCGGCATGTATACGGCTCATAATATTCTCCTTCCCGAAGCAGAATCCACGAAAGCGATCGGTGTATGAATCTGTGATAATACGGAAGTCTCGATGTAATAACCTGACTCGGTACGAACAGAAGGACACAATAAAACAAACTTCCAGGATGCCTCAGAATCATGGTCAATGAGCAGACAGAGCGTATCCGCGGTATCGAATTGCTTCTGTCCCGTCATATGCTCATAAGTCACAGCGGCTTCATGATGACTGTGCTCTATATGATGCCTGGAGCAGATCTCTGCAGCACCTTCTGAATTCCATGGTAAAACCAGAAACGGATATGCCCTGTCCAATCCGCCTGCATCCTCTGACTCGGTAATATCATAATAATCAGCAATCCATCTGGTATTGCCCAACAGGTTGTACTGGTCGTGTACGGAGACACGAACCTTCTTCTGGATCGTATGTACGACCGTCATAGGGATGCCAAGACGAACCTCTTCCAAATGCGGAGGAGGCCAGTGATCATTTAGACTGCGAACATATTGAATCAGATGATTCCCGAACCCCGTCTTACCATCATATTGCGAGAGTGCCCACTGATAGACTAATTTGTCCTCTTCATGGAAAACCAGATCAATATCCGTACTGAAAAAATGATCCACTTCAATCAAAATGATCGCCGAAACCAGATTAATCAGATACGGTTTCAAGCCCTCCTTCACTTCTCCATATTCGCCTTTGTGAGCAAGCAGCCATTCTTTAACGAGATAATGAATGCCACCTCGCGCGAAGAAAGAGACGGTCAGGTTAAAATCATCCCATAGATGAAGCGGAGGTGCACCAAAGGCTAAGTGTACCGATGTAGACGTCGCTTTGCTCAGACTGGCTCCAAATCTTCCAATCTGTGGAGGAGGCATAGTGGATAACGGGTAAAGCTTCAACTCAACTACCTCAGCAATGTCAAAATCCTGTACTAGTGGTGCAATATATTCCCTTATGGCTGCACACTGTGAAGCCAAATGATTTTCATATTCAGCCATCATATCTTCTGCTTTCGTATCTGCAGACGCACTTAATATACGTTTGACCAACTTCACTTCCGGTCCACTCTGGACAGCCAGCATGTCTTTCAGAAGCAAACTGCCCCAATATCGATAGACATTAGAACGAAGACCACGATTACGAATAAGATTCAGCAAGGCAGGTGGATAGTTTCGTTCCTGAGGGACCGTCCATAACTTATCTTGTCTTAACTCGTTAATGGCTCTGCATAGCTCCAATAACAGCGGATATTGCCCAACTCGTACACGAAGTGTCGGCATCGCATTCCGGCTCCCCTTCTTGCCTGGTACTATATGTCAACGCAAGCCGCTTCTGCCTTGCGTTGACATATGCAGATTATGATGGCGTGACTACGTGAGAAAAAATAAACGATTTTCTTCAATGCTTTTTCTCCATTGCTTCGGTACGGCGCTTTCCGGAAAGATAGCTGCCACAGGACAGGCCAGATCACATAGGCCACAATCGGTACATACCGATGGATTAATATAATATTGCTTGGCATCCGGAGATGTCTGAATGGCTTCTTCGGGGCAAGCCACGATACATTTAGCCAAAAGCTCTCCTTCGCATGTGGCGGTAATTACCCATGACATACGCTTGTCCCCCTCATATGAAAACCTATAATCGCTGCAATGCTCAGTTCTGCATGCAGGTTATTCCAATACTCAACTGCTGTGCGAGCCACAAAGTCCACATCACTCATGCCAATAATGCCTGCAGATTCATCGGTTTCTCTCGCCACATCATAACCGGCAAAGACCACAACCCTGCTGGCAGCATGCGGCAGCTGAGATAGATGTTGCCTTGCACCTTGATGAATGACAATGGAAGTCCATCCCTTCTCCCGCATACTCATTAGCTGACTGAGCGGATTTTCCGCAATGATGGTCTCTACACCAAAGGCATGAGACAACACTTCACCATATGAATCACCGATGGCATCAGGATGAACAACAACCTTCATTTCAGATGACAACCCGTGTGAATCAATTAAGGTCGATTGATGTTGATCGGGATTTTGATGCAGCATCTGATCCTCTGGAATATACAGCCGTCCCAAAATATCATCCCGCCGTACAGGAGGATCAGACATATGATTGCGGTCACCCGCAGTAACAACGTAGTCATGTCCAAGGCTGATAATTCGATGAGCCAGAAAACCGTTCATCTGGTCACGAACCAGCACAACATCGCCCTCTTTGATCTCATCCAGCAAAGGATGTACAGAAATGCGTTGCCCTTGAACTAGAAGAGGATGCATGCAGTTTCCCTCAATCACGATTGGGATTGATCTTCCTTGTTGCAATGCACGAATCAGGAAATCCTGTCTGCGGGTACTAAGCATTCTCTCAGAACTCCTATTTTGGATAGTGCCGTTACAAAATCCCGAATGTCATCCTCGACATGATCTTCATCACCGATATTGAATTTCAGTTTGATCTGCTGACACATCTCATCTAGAGATTGCGCAGAATCTGCAAGCATGTTCCACACCGCTTTACTGACATCATCCTCCAAGACAAATACCTCACCAGACTCAGAAAGAATGAATATTCCTTCTACATTTTCATCAAAAAAGACATCATCGGCTATTTGAAACCACTGGCTCATTGGTTTTACCTCCTGCCATTTTGAAATAAGCGACCATTTTTCTACGGATACCACGCCTAATGCCTGAGCAATCCTGAGGGAAAGTTCCATCGATGTCGCCTGTGGCTCCCCAATGGAATGCACGGCAGCCCCCGCCGCAGGATTCTCTGAACGTACACTTCATACACTCTGGCAATGTGTGGACGGTTCTGTTCCGCGAACGTTCAAACACCTCGGAAGTCTCCCATATTTCCCGGAGTGACTTCTCTCGAATCGATCCGGCGTGGAACATCGGGGAATGCATCAGCTTGCAAGGAAACACGTTGCCCTTCGCATCAATTGAAAATTCACTCGTACCGTGACCGCAATGCCGTCTTCGTTCATACTGCTTCACGTTCAAGGCTTGACAGTCTTCATGGGCATCTCCCATCTCGATATCCTGCATCCGATCCGCAATGCGGCGGCGTTCGCCAAAGCTCAGCCCTTGCATGTGGTCATCCCCGCGTCCGAGTGTCGCAAGAGGTACAATATTCAAGCGTACCGAGCGCTCCGTGGCAAATTTCAGCATCGAATCCACTGAATCCCGGTTATGCTTGGTCACCGTTTGGTTAATTTTTAATTTAATTCCGGCTTCCAGAATCAGATCGATAGCTTTGCGCGTCCGATCCCACGTATTTACACCGCGGTTGGCCTCATGCTCCTCTTTAATCAGTGAGTCAATACTGATCGTAAACAAATCTACCAGTTTGGCAATTTCGTTGACCTTTTCACGACTGTTAATCAACGTTCCGTTGCTGATTACGTTGACTCGCAATCCGATCTCCTTACTGTAGGCCATGAGCTCCATAATATCCTTACGGATAAACGCCTCACCGCCCGTAAACACGATGGTACTGCTTCCTAGTTCCTTGATCTGCCTGATCATGTCTTTGGCCTCTTCAGTATTCATATCCCCGTTCATCGAGCGCTCCGGGCTGCTGTCCGCGTAACAATAGATACAGTTCAGATTACATTTGTAGGTAGTTACAAAATATACAGCGCTAGGCGGAACCTTACCCAATCCCTGCTTCTGCATCACATCCAGCATATGATACTCGGCAGGTCTTTCTCCTTGATAGGCCACACGATACATCAACATCTTTCGTGCAATCTGCTTCACCTGCTGAGGGTCTAAGCCTGAATCAATCAATTCTGCTGCCGATTTTCCGTCGTATATCAATTCCGATGCAATTTCATACTCGCTTGGTGAGTACACAACCCAACAATTGAGTTGAACGTTATGTACGACATAATTTCCATCCTCGTAGTACACTGCGACATCCGGAATATGCAATCGTTCGTCTATTTGCATGAACAAGCCTCCAGTAATCAAGATAAGAGGCCGATAAACAGGCCTCTTTTTGTGTTCATGAACAATAAATGATTAGCAAGATCCTCCATAACCGCCGCCCACTGAAAATGCACAGCCACAACCGCAGCCTGCTGCAACAGCAATCGCCGCAGATTCCAATTTACGGAAAGTTGGTTTTTTGTAATTCGTCATATACTCTCACCTCCTCTCATATAACAACGTAAAGTAAGCGCTTGCATTATAAGCGAAAAAAGATTACTGAAAGAGAAAGCTGAGAGAGAGAAAAAAAGGCTAAACTAATCAATCGTTGAAAGCATGAGGTAATGGCTTGTCTAGCACAAAGATTGTACATCCAAGTCTAGTTTAAAAAGAAAGGAGGAGATCAAGAGGTCATTCTAGGAAGTGAACATGAATATCAAGTTCATTCACATTGGATTTCAAAATCGGGTATGCTGTAGAATACATGTTTATATTCCATCGAATCGATGTATATAATTTCATTTTATTGAATTTTTTTCTAGAATACTGCCATTTTTTTGTTGTGTCAACTGTTTTTTTGAATATTTTGCGAACGATTCATTCCTGTTGCACGGCTCGATGTGTTGCAATGTCCTGGAGCGCCTGTTCAAAACGTACAGCGATGCTTTGAACCGCATAACTTCTCACCGATTCTCTGCATACTTCAGGTGCAGGAAGCGGCCTTTCTCCTCGCAAAATGCTACCCAAAATAGACGTCAATTGCCCCAGATTCTCAGGCTCATACAGCCAGCCGTTGCTGGCATTTACAATCTCTCCTGGTCCATACTTACAGTTACTTGAGATCACCGGAATCCCCCTGGAGAGGGCTTCAATCAGAACCAGCCCAAACGGTTCTGTCTCCGATGCCAACACTAATGAAGTGGCACTGTGCACCATATCCCACGGCTGTTGCTGCCATCCATGCCACACAATGTGATCTTGTAGCCCCAATTGTTGAGACAGTTCTACTAAAGATTCATATTGATCACCGTCACCAATGATGTGTAATTCAAAGCATTCCTTTTGCAAAGGAGAAAAAGCCCGTAATATTTGATCCACATTTTTCACCTTGGCCAGTCTTCCAACAACCAGAAATACGGGATGAGGTGCTCTGTTCACATATGGAATGTTATCAAATTTCACGGGATTATAGACCAGCTTGTTTTGTTTTTCCGGAAAAACACAATGCAAATCTCTTAAATTTCCTTCGCTTATGGAGAGATGGCCATCTGCAGCCCGTAAATCTTCGAAGAATTGATAGTAAAAAGCCAAATTAAAGTGAAGCCAGCTAACCACTGGCACTTGCATATTTAACCGTTTCATTGCCATCGCTGAAGCTTTCACACCAATCGCACCTGTCGATACGATGATATCTGCCGAGAGGTCTTTAAAGACGTTCGCCAAAGCAGCAGAATACATGTTAAAGAGAATATGCCGCGGGATAAAATCATTTATTTTGGCAGACAAAGTGATCGTATTGATCCTCTCTTCCCAGGTATCATCTTTCGATTTCCCTCTTAAAATCACAGTGATATTATGCCTCTGTTTGAGCTCATGATAGATTAACGCAAGGGCTGTTTCCATTCCACCTCGGCCACTGAGCACAATATCCACGACAAATACGATGTTCAATACATGATGCCTCCTTCAGTGCAGATCATTTAGAAGCAAAATCCATGCCAGTTTTCTAACATTTTCCACCAAATACTAACACTTCTCCGCTTTAAAGTAAATTGAATTTTTAAACCGTGTACTGGGGCATGAAAAGCAGCCATCTATAAAACTGTGGAGGACTCGACCGCCACTCATCCGTATCAACAGTATATTTTCTCATAACAGAAAAAACGGTACAGAGATTGTCTCTGTACCGCGATACGCACATTGTTATTCGAGGATTGTCCAAGTGTCCAGTGCCTGCCACCGGACGGCTTCATGCTCATGCTGCCGGTAAGCTCTCAGGCGATTGCGACAATCCTGATTCCATAGTAACTCCTCACCAGCAATCTTTAGCAACGACAACCCTAACCAGGAAGACGCCATATCCGTCCGAACATTCAACGTATCTGTGGTGTGAAGCAGTTGCTCTGGTTTCCAATATCCTTTGCTGGCAAGCACCGTTTGTGTAACCTGCCGATTAACCGATTGCAATATATACGGATGTGCATTAGCGATATCAATAACAGGGTCCAAACGGAGTAGCACCTGATCCGGCTGGCTCCAGTCCATGGCAGCCAAGTGTAGACGGATCGTAATGAGCTTCAGTGTTTCATGAGGATGAAACGCCTCGATGATTGCTGCATATAACGGTGCAAGCTGCCTTTTCACCGATGGAGATACCGAAACAAGCTGATCAATCAACTCCAGCAAACGTTGACGATGCGGCAAATCTCGTTCACTACCCGCGTTCCAGTTGTCCTTCATTTCCGTTTCAGCCAACTGCCGGATGACTTGCACGACCTCATCATTCACTTTCCCGTCTCTGCTAACCGTGACCAAGGTATGAATCGCGGCTTTCCAGCGCGTACCATCCTGCAGATCGATTAGTGCTTTGCCAGCACATTGTGAAATGACCTTTGCACCCACATGTCCCCAGCGTGACATCGCATGAAAAGCTTCCATCGATACAATCGGGTCATCATGGCCCGCAATTTCGGTAATCCACTGTAAATATCGCAGTCGCGCTTCCACCGGAAGTTCATCCGGTCGTTGATTCAGCAAACTGCGCGCTATGTCCCGATCCGAAGAGGTTGCCATAACACTCATCATCGCCCAGCTTCGCTCGTCATCCAGACATTGTCTGGCCGCATGACCAATGGCAATAATGACATCCCTGTGCCTCTTCGGCTTCTCGAATTCACGGACGAGTAAGCTCACGCTCTCACTACTTTTATAAGCTCCCAGCAGCCGAACTGCTTCTTTCCTCACCGTAATCTTAAGCTTCTCCCGATCCAGCAGTTCCGAGAGTATGGACGTGAGCAGCATCGGGTTAACCCTGCGTGCACACCTCGGAATGGAGTACATCGCCACTCGCGCACGATCTCCATCCAAATTATTCAACAACACAGGGAGGGCGTCTTCCGGTTCCTCTGTTAATGAAAAAGCATGCAGCGCAGCCTCAACAATATGTACTTCCGGATCATTTGTCAGATTCTCTAACAGCTCATTCGAGCGATAATCCGGCATACCCGCCAAACTCCGCATCGCATTGGCGCGTTCATAGAAGCTTCGCTTGTTGTCTTGTGCCACCCGTTCAAGTAGCGAAGCCAGCGCCTGCTGCTGACGAGGCAGCCAGCGGTAAAAGCCCTCATAAGCTGGAACAAGATAGATCGTTTTCCCCGTTAAATGTTTACCTTTGAGGACTTTGCCAGAGATAAACGGATCAAGCCACTCCTGACGTTTCAAATGTAAATGCTCGAACACTTCATAGAATGAGATGAAAGTCGGATCATGATCCAGCAGTTCCCTAACCCGCTTATCCCTGGTCTTGTAGGGTGCCAACCAGTATCGGACGGCTTGAGCCGCTGACTTTTTACCCTTGACTAACTCTTCCAGCAAGTCGTGGAGTTTGGGTAGTCGATCAATCGCTTTGCCAAATGCACTAGCCATCTGCAGAACGACGTAGTCACTCTCCCGCTTGTTCGCTTCTATACCTATGGCATAGATCTCGTCAAATAAGGTTTCAAGCGCGGCTTGAGGCAAGCTGTCCCAATCTCTGGAAAACAACATAAACTGCCCATCTCGCATAGCCATTCGCTTGAGCGTTCTAAGCGCAAATTGGAACAAGGGACGTTCCGGTTCACTTGCATGCTCCCGTAGAACGGCAAAAGCCAACTGCTCAACTCCGGTTCTGGTTCCATGCGAAGTATCTCTGGCCTCAATGACACTGTCGACCAGGATCGTCAGATGCTGCACATGCTCTTCCTTAAACATCGTTACCGGACAGCTTGATAATTCGGACATGACGATGAAACGTACCGGGTCCTGATCGTTTTTCACCCTTGTCAGGAAGCGTAACGTTTCCTCCACCCCACTACGGGACAGAGCCGTGCTTTGTATCAGCCGGGAATACGCCGTAGCACGTTCGTCCGCATTCGATACCTGAACAGACTGCTCCAGCGTTCCTCTAACTTGTTCAATCAGGCGACGCGCCGTCATTTCAAACGTCCTGCCCCGGTCTTCCCGGATTTCTCGCAGGGTAAGCATACGAGCCGCTTCCTTGTCACGCAATTGATGTGGCAGTACATCAAGCAAAGCCATAGGGAACGTTCGATTCGTTCGTTCCTGCTTCGGGTAAGCTGCATGAAATAACGCTTCACGGCTTGAAGGCGCAAGCGTATCCAGTACCTTCGCCACTTGAAAAGGTGCTTCCGCAAGCATGGTCACCAGTGCCGTCCATTGCGCTGTGTTGAAATACTTTCTTTTTTTCAACACTCCCGCCGGTACCCCGTTGTTCAGCAGATATGCCCTTGTCTCTTGCCTCGTCAGCAGTTCAAATACTTGCTCAGGGCTAGTCTGAATCAGAATGCCCAGTTGATTTTTAATCACAGGATGAATCAACTCTTTGGGCCCATACTGTAGCGCGTAGTCCAATACAGCGGACGGTCTGAACACACTCAGCTTCTCTACCGCTGTGCTCATCTCATACCACACACCGGACTTTCCGCTCTCTGACACCTGATTCAACGCTTCCTTTAAGTAAATAGCGACCAGATCCGGGTAGCGGGTTGTTATGGTTCGCCAATTTTTCATTGCATATCCAAGCTGCGGCAATCGTGTGCGAACCGTTGCTTCACCACACATGGATAACAGTAAAACAGCTTCATCAGCTCCCCACCGTTCCAATACGATTGGCAGCAGCCGTTCTGCCCAATCTTGTCGGGTATACTTCACAATGCTTCGCAACAGTTGCTGACGGCAATGGTGTGACATGGAAACGACCTCAGTTTCAATGCCGTATCCCGGATCAATGACCACCGCTGCCAACATGGAGGCAGCTCGTACCCTAACCCCGGCCTTGGGATGATGTAATGCATGTATAACAGCTTGCGCGTCCTGAACCGCACCAGCTCCGGTTAACGCCAGATGTGCCTCGTGGGCTGTCCCGTTGTCCAACAGCTCAATCAGCAGCGCAGCGTAATCTTTCGGGGCCACGGCCAGATGTTTCCGTCCCAGCCGTGCAATTTCTTTCATTCGGTTCGAATAACCGAGTGAGTCCAGTTCCTGTAAAACCCGATTTTTACTCAGTGGAGTGTGATTGTTCTTCATGAAGCCCTCTCCCCTCATGTTGTCACTTGCACTTGCACTTGCATTTCCACTTACACTTTTCTCTTTTTGCCAATCTTCCATGTGACCTTTTCTATAACTCTCTTATATAACCCCTCCTAACACCTGGAAGTTTCATCGAATAAGTGAACATGTATTAATTCTGCCTAAACTGCCCATACTCCCCGTTTCCCCGTATATATACTTCTACTTCTACTTCTACTTCTACTTCTGCTTCTGCTTCTGATCTTCTTTACCGAGAATAATAGGCAATTCAATCTGTAAGGTAAAGGTGTCCTCTTGCTGAGATATCTTCAATGTTCCATCATGCTGTTCAATAATTTTCTGGCAGCTGACCAGTCCGATCTCGTTGCTGTCCTTCGTTTTGTCGACAGGTCTGATCCGGTTCCGAGCGGTCATGATCAAGGTTTGCTGCCTGATGGATAACTCGATATCAACTGGATGAGATGTATCCGCATATTTCTTTATATTGGAGAAAATATTATCAAACACTCGCCGAATCGATACGAGATTCATCTCTAGCAAAAAAGGTTGCTCCGCATGTTTCGGCTGGATATGAACATCGAAATCTTCCATTACGGCGAGCTGCTCATCCAGCAACTGATCCATTAACTCCCGCCCATCATAGATTTCGAATTCCACCTCTTCTTCCTCTGATGCAGAAGATACTGTGAAGTACTCAAACAGTTTGTCCGATAAAATTTTGATCTGATAGGCTTTCTCCCGGCTATTATGAATATACTGGTGCAAATCCTCTGGTGTCTTGTACTTGCCCAGTTCAATAATGTCCATATATCCAAGCAGAATCGTCAGCGGTGTGCGTAAATCATGAGATATCGCCGTAATCAACTCTCGATTCGCAGTCCTCACTCTCTCCTCGCTGCCAAGCCGTTCCACAAAAGATTTCCTCATCTCATCAATACTAGATGCCAAGGATGATAACTCATCTTTACCAGATACCGTAATCCTGTAATCCAGATTGCCGCCTTCGAGTATTTTAATCTCTCGCTCCAGCTTGCCAATATACGATATTTTCTGATTAATGATGAGCAGGAAAGCAAGAATGAACGCAATCAAAGCGATGAATACCGTCAAGATCAGAAGCAGGTTATAGTATTGATATTCATAGAAACCGACCAGATAAATCTGTGCCGTCTGATCCGCAAACTGAACCGTTGTGATCGGTGTTCTGGATGGTAAAAATTGAGTTAACAGCTCTTTATTTATCGCAGAATCCACATCCGTGTTGGAGGCATAAATCAACTTATCCTGTTCAAATATGAATAGCTCCAAGTACCGCTCCCCACGAATCCATTTCGAGAGCCTTTGATGATCCTGTGTAGATAAGTGCTCGCTGCTTACCATGGTCTGGAATCGTTCCAATGCATCCCGTTGCCTGTTTTCGATAAACGTCGATTTGCTGAGATAACTGTCCAGTGCCGTTTCACCAACAACCTGTAAAACGATGAATGTACCTACAGCAACGAACAGCGAGAGAATAATCGCAAGCACCAGCTTGAGCTTCAGTTTTTTTCCGATGAGCAGTTTATTCAATTTTGTACCCCTTCCCCCAAACCGTCTTCACATATTTAGGTTGCTGCGGGTCATCTTCCAGCTTGTTCCTCAGATTACGAATATGAACCATTACGGTGTTATTACATGTATAAAAATAAGGCTGCTGCCACACGCTCTCATAGATATTTTCGGCGGAGAACACCTTTCTGCGTTTCGATGCCAACAGCATCAAAATTTGATACTCAATGTCGGTTAGAGAAATTTCCTTCTCACCTATATAGACGGATTTAGAATCCTGATGAATGGTCAGATCCTTCACCACAATGTGCTCGGACTCCTCAATTTTCTCCTTGCCCCGGTACACATAATATCGGCGAAGCAATGCTTTGACCCTTGACACGAGTTCGGTGTAGGAGAACGGTTTGGACAAAAAGTCATCGCTCCCTGACGAGAAGGCTAGTTGTTTATCCGAATCCTGTGTTTTCGCTGTAAGGAACAGAATTGGTGCACTTGTTTTTTCACGAATCTCCAGACATGCCTTGAGTCCCGATTTGTTAGGCATCATCATATCCAGAATAATAAGATCGGTCTCTTCCGTTACTTTATCAATCGCATCTTGGCCGTCTACGGCTTCAATGACTTCATAATTTTCACTCTCTAATAAAATCTTGACGATTTCACGAATCTCACTGTTGTCATCTGCAATCAAAATCTGCTTGTTGTTATTCATTCGAAATCCCTCCGTTCATCTCAGTATAGTTTGCGAGTCTCACCAGAGCCAGCGGATCAGAATCGTCTTAAGAATTCTTCAGAAGTTAAGTAGGTATCTCTTCATGATTTCGTTTTATAATGTTAATAGTCAAAGTCATTACAAAAAGGGGTCTTAAGTTATGCCGCAAATCTCAAAACGTATCGTGATGAAAGTATTGCTTGGTCTGATTGCTGTCGTGTCCACGGGTCTACTGATCTATTATGCGCCTGCCATCATCAAAATCATGTCGTCCATGGACAATTTCAGAGCATATATTCATTCCACGGGACACTGGGGCCCGATAATGTTTATTTTATTTCAAATTCTGCAGATCGTCGTTGCACCTATTCCCGGAGAGGTCGTACAGATTGCCGGGGGATATATCTACGGTACTGCACTCGGTTCCTTCTATACAACGGTCGGTCTGATCATAGGGTCAGCGATCGCTTTCTATTTCACTCGTTTTATCGGTCGGGATTTTGTATCGCGCCTGCTGCAGAAGCAAAATGTGAAATGGATGTCCTTTATGCATGATGAGCGAAAATTTGCTGCTTTTCTGTTTATCTTTTTCCTCATCCCCGGTCTGCCCAAAGATATGCTCGTATTTGTCGCTGCTCTGACATCCATCAGCTCTTTGCGCTTCTTCACCATTCTGCTGGTTGGACGCTTGCCGTGGATTATCGCTTCGGCCGTGGTAGGTTCCAACCTTCATATGCAGCAGTATACCATCGCCATCATCATATCGGTTATTGCCGTTGCTGGATTTATATTCGGATACATCTACAAGAACAAATTAATGAACCTGTTCTCCAAAACGGATAAAACGGATAAAACAACCGAGATCATTGAAATAAAAGAGACAAAAGAAACAAGAGAGGCAAAAGAAATCAGTACAACGATCAAAACCAAAGCTGCACCTGCTATCGTGAAAACGAGAGACTTGGCAACGAAAAAAGGATAACCTGTATTTCATATTGTATTATCCAACATTTTTGTACCATTCAAAATACGAAATAAGGAGCAGATGCCATTCATCTGTCTCCATCATCATTGGAGGAATACCTATGCAAACGATTGAAACAAGTCGCCTGATTTTACGCAATTTTTCCTCAGAAGACGCGGCTGGATTATTGGAGTATACGGCGAATCCACGAGTGAACTGCTTCATGGATCACAAGCTTATAACGCTGGAAGACGCGGCTGTAGAGGTTGAAAAACGAAGCAAGGACGACTCCCATATTGCCGTGTGCTTGAAAGACAGCAACGAAATTATTGGAGAGCTGTTTGGCATGACAGAAGGTCCCGATCCAGATTCGGAATCGGGTTCAAAATCAGATTCAGATACGTATAGTGTCGGCTGGAATTTCAATGAAAGGTTCGAAGGAAAGGGATATGCCAGTGAGAGTGCTGGTGCTTTCATGCAATACCTCTTTATGGAACAGGGAATTCGGAGAATTTACGCTTATGTCGAAGATAATAACTACCGTTCCCAGAAGCTGTGTGAGAAGCTGGGCATGCGCCGGGAAGGTCTATTCCTGGAGTTCATTTCTTTTGTGAAAAATGAAGACGGCACGCCAAAATACGAAAACACGTATCAATATGCGATATTAAAAAAAGAATGGCTGGCACAACAGGCTGCTGCCGAATAGTGGAATCAGACCATAAAAAGAAGCGGCAGCCTCTCCCCGGTGTTATTTCGGGACAGGCCGCCGCTTCTGTATGTTTACTTAGTGTCCAACAATGTGCCAAGTACTTTCTCCGCCATCGCCTTACCTTGAGAGATACAGTCCGTGTTTATGTCTACACCTATGAGAATATCTATATCTTATGTGATTAGCTGCCCCAGTATTGCTTCGCAATTTGCTGGCCCTGATGAATCTTCGCCCACTGCTGGGCTTCGCTCAGTTCGTTACCGCCATCACAGGAGGCAAATCCACATTGGTGAGACAATAACAGCCTATCCTTATCGATGATTTTGGATGCTTCGTCCAGCAAACGAATCACTCGTTCTTCATCGTCGAGTGTACTCGTTTTGGAGGACAACAATCCCAGTACAATCTCTGTATCCGGTCTGTCTTTGAACACTTCCAGCGCTTCGATAGAACCGGCACGGTCATCATCCCACTCCAGGAAGAAACGGTCATACTTCAATTGCTTCAAGAACAGATTTGCAATCTTCGCATACGATCCACCGCCCATATTGCGGGAATCATAGTTGCCGCGGCAGTTATGTGTCCACATTTTCAGACCCAAGCTATGACCAAAGTCAATGACCGTATTGTTGATATCAATAAAATCCGTGGCGAGGCCCTGTACTTCCTCTTGATTAATATGCTCTCCGGTAAACGGCGAGTTCGGATTGTCGTCGGCAAACAGCTCCCACAGGCAGTCATCCATCTGCAAAATGGTACCGCCCGCATCTACGAAATCCTGCACAAATTCCGTATAAGCACTCACCAGACCCGCTTTCAGTTCCTGCGTATTCTGGTACACTGCATCCTTGCCCCCAATGTTGTCCGACCAGGACAATTCACCGAAAATATGAGATGGCGACGGAATGCAGAGTTTAGTCTGCTGTTCACCCGCTTGGTCTTGCAGCTGTTTGAACAGTTGAATGAAATGATGATTCTTGCCGCTCAGTTGACCTGTGATGCGCAGCCCGATATCTTTACGAGTCTCATATTTTGAAGTGCCGTCCACATCCCGGAAAAAGTACCCATGATCCGCGATATAACGTTCCACTCCGCCAAAACCCCAGACAAAGTCGAGATGCCACATCGATTTGGAAAATTCCCCGTCCGTGATGACGGACAAGTCATTCTCGATCTCTTTCTGTACCACTTGCTCAATCGCTTTGGTCTCACATTGCTGGTATCCTTGAAAATTTTCATAGAACGGATACTGGATATCATCCCGGTGTTCAATCTGTGTTTTATATGTCAGCAGCTCATCCGGCCGCAATAAACTTCCTACGATCTGGAACTTGTCAGTCATGTAAATAACCCCCTCGTTGTATATAAACATCATATCACGCGGAACGGGGTTAGAAGAGATACCAAATAGGCATGACTGGTTATAGCTTCAGGCTATACCAAATTAAAAACATGTATAATCTTCAACTTTGGTCTTTGGTCTGTAGTCTTATGCCTCTATTGAAATCGTCTCACAGTCATTGAATATTGAAAAACGTTCGAAACACTCCTGTACCACGGTTACAAGTTCTTCGGTTATCTTTATATCTTTTTCGTACCAGACATGTTTAACCACAAGCCTACCATATTTCCGTTCCACGATAATCTCTGCTCTTCCAATGAACCAATCTCCATACAATAAAGGTAACACATAATAACCGAATTTCCGTTTGAGTGCCGGCGTATAGATCTCCCATTTATAGTCAAACTCAAACAATTCATAAATAAGCTTTCTATCCCACATTAAATTATCCAGTGGAGCAATCAATTCACAGCGCTCTTGTAACTCCGTACTTTGCAGTATAAGTTCAAATAAAGGTAAGTCTTCTGCCTTGCAGTATAACCGTTCCTTCATTTGTTCTACCTCAACAGCAACAATGCGCTCCTCCAGCAATAGCTCTTGAAAAGCTATATTCCGCTGCTCTGTTTTCAACCCCCATATATTAAGCCAGGCATCTGATGCACGATTCCACAGTAAGCCAACTGCACCGATTCGGCGCAATACTCTCCACTTGTGATGATCTAATTCGTTCAACAATGGATCTGGCGCATGCAACAAATCGGCCTGTATGTATTTCTCAGCCAGATCATAATATTTACGTGTTCCCTTTTTATGATGGATAACCAGCTCACCTGTCGAATACATCTGCTCTAGCACAGAACGCGAAACATTGTTCCCACTACTC
Organism: Paenibacillus amylolyticus; assembly: GCF_051136285.1. Lineage (GTDB taxonomy): Bacteria > Bacillota > Bacilli > Paenibacillales > Paenibacillaceae > Paenibacillus > Paenibacillus amylolyticus_F. The sequence goes on from NZ_CP194938.1 coordinate 2,828,372, forward strand.
CAGTGAATGGCTGAACGCCAAGTGAAGTCTCCTTCTAGTTGCAATGTATTTAATTCATTCGAACTTACCGGACCAACCTGCTGTATATGGGCACGTACTTGTCCTATCAGTGTCTCCATTTGAGGATAGCTTTCTGCATGTTGTCTGGCCGCTTGTCTGTACCGTTCGAAATAAGGCCAGGCCTCCACCGGGATTATAGCGAGATTCTTGTCGGGATAATCCATCAGCAATCGATCCTGATACAACAATTCGTCGAGCATGTTTTTGCTAAACCCACTGATGCGTGACTGCAGTACCAATTCGGCATTTTTTCCACAGATATCAATAGGATCATATTGAATACAGCCAACCTGTCTTGTATATTCCATGATCCCTGACTTGCCGACAAATTGATGCTCACCCATTAACCCGTGCTTTAACAATAAAAACTGCCTGGCTTGCTGTTTAGTTAATCGTATCATTGGACGTGTCCACCCCTTAACAAGTTCAACCACAGTAATTCCCCGAATATGTATAAAATATAGAACGAACAAAACATATGTTCTTATTCTATTTTATCTTTGTTGAAGTATAAAAACAATATGTAGTACAAAATAAAAACTATCTTTTGTTCTAAACAACTCTTCATTACGTTTTCCACCTATTGAGCCTTTTAGCAACATAAAATCACAATAAAAAAACTCCAAATTAGTTGGAGTCTTGGTTAGCTTCTGTCCGATAAACACAAGCAGACCGCCCCCTTACAAAGGTTGCGGTCTACTTAGTCGTATCTCCACTTGTTTGAAGCCCACCGCTTAAAAGTGGCTATTGCGCAAAGAGTCATGTTGACGCATGGCTCTCTTTGCATTATTAACTTTTAGCTGTCTATAGCTTTAGTATATCTAGCAATATTCAGATTTCACACCGTTCTGCGGCGCAGTTCGTAAAAATACTGCACGGCAGAATGCTTCATTTTAATCGAATCCGACATGTTCAGAATCCGCTTTTTGCCCACCCGCCTGTCGATCAGCGCCAGAATATTAAGCAGAATGTCATTGCTCTCCAGATTGTCCTCAATTGAAGTGGCTAGAAACGTCGTTGCTACCGCTGTAAAATTAGATTTGCTTAACGCAGCTTGAGCAGCTAACAGCTCTTTGGCATGAGATGTACTTTTTCTACCTCGCACCATGATCTCCAGACGCTCTTCCGGGACAGCCCCTTTGGTTTCTTTGCGAATAGCTTCAATCTCTTCCATACTTACAGGAATGACGATATTCGGATCATTTTTGATTTCCTGATCGGTCTGATACCACCGAATCGGTGTGGTCGAATCCCCCATATTGAGGATATTCTTCTGATCCACGGTCAGATAACCACTCCCTGATTTATCTGGTGAATAGCGATAACTGGTTGCCCGGTACGCTACGGTTCCGGCCAGTGCGGGGCTAAGGAAACTCTCTAATTGTTGTTTTAATTTACTCCAGGACATCGTTCCTCCTATTCTCAGTAAAGCTTCAGTAGAACATTTACCTAAAGTATATCACAGCACAACGATACGCCCCGCTATTAGCTACAGAACAAAGAAATAGTTCGATTTTGAAGGCAACCGATGTTTGGTTCTCCATGAACATGTATAATAAAATTTGGTAATCATTGCATTCTACTCTGGCATTGTCCATCACTCGTGAACCTGATTGCCTATCATTAGAGATCTTATACTCACTAAGGAGAGGGAGACATTAATGAAGAAGAAGCAAACAACATTACCTGCGAATCTGGAACAGCTTTTCAAGAATCAAGATATGGATGCGATAAAAGAGGTCTTTGAACATTGCGAATGGGATGCAATCGGGGGATATAACAAAGGTACAGCCCTCAGCTTTCGGCATATTCCAGATGAGATTATTCACTGGCTTGCGGAGAAAGGGGCTGATCTGAATGCCCGTGACAAATACCAGCGTACACCCTTGCATGCTCATGCCTCACATTGGTCGGGGAACGTAACACTTCTCCTTGAACGCGGTGCCGATCTGAATGCGGTAGATTACACCAATGAAACCCCTTTACATGTAGCAGTGAATTCATATAGAACACCGGTGGTTCAGGAGCTGGTAAACCGGGGGGCTGAGATCAATGTAGAAAATAAACAAGGAAATACCCCGCTAGCAAAGGGATTAGTCAATTGCCGGAATAGCGATATTGTGAATATGTCAGAGATTTCCTCAATTCTGCTGAATGCCGGAGCAACGATCACCCCGGCAATGAAAGAGTCGGTGAAACGAATCGGCAAGGATTTTGAATTCGTCCGTGAAAATTATAATAAAGACAAGGTTGACAAAGTGTCGGACGCACTGGACAAGTTGTATCAACAATTTGATGTTAAACCTGTGGCCAATCGGATCATGCATGATGGAACAAGCCCCATCCATGTAAAGGCAGATCATTGGTCCAAGCAACATCAAGAGCTGTGGGCGTATCTCATTCCTCCACAGGGTCATGCCTCAACGGTTCAGGGCGAGGTCATTCGTATTACAGGGCGCATCTCTGATGAAGTATTGCGCAATGGTGGTGGAAACTGGGATGCAGATTATCGTAAGATGCTGACTACCCTGGTTCAGCACTTAGGCACAGGTGCTCCACTAAACCCGACTCTCTTACAAGAGGCACACGACTTGGCACACAGGCTACGCAATGGATCGGATTATGATGCACCTGCCCGATTAAGTGAGTTAGCCGTATTATGGGTGCTGGATAATCCTTATCCTGTCGCATTGGTGCAACCGGAATATAAACGTTGATTTTTATATGGATCAGCCCTATCTTGAAGTTTTTATCTCCACGACTCACACATTTTCTTATGTTGATGCTATCATGAAGATATTCAGATATTTATAGCGTATTTTGTAGATTGGGGTCGACTTCATGATCAGGGATATTCTTCGAGTCAGTTCTCGTACGATCTTGTTTCACATCACGTTTGTTGTTGTTATCGGTTTGGCCATAAGCTATTCCATCATGTCTGCACCAGAATCCCCTCCCATTCGAAGTGAAAAAGGCATACTCGATTTAACTCAGGATCATATTCGTACGAATCCTGTAAAGTTAGAGGGAGAATGGACATTTTACTGGCATGAGTTGCTTTCGCCTGAGGATATACGAAGTCGTATGGAAAAGGGGGGACAGCCTAACCGATACATCAACATCCCTGGATCATGGCTAGGTTACCGTTTAGATGGTCAAGAACTGACAGGAGAAGGCTTTGCCACTTTTCGTCTGCTCATTAAGCTAAGCGAGCAGGACAGAAATGAGCGACTTGCGCTGCGGCTCCCTTCCATTTTCCATGCCTATAAACTATGGGTAAATGGAGAACTGCTTGCGGACGCTGGTATGGTTGGTCAGGACAAAAGTGACATGACACCGCAACTGGCAACTAGACTGGTGTTCTTCCAGCCCAAGAGCGACACGGTAGAACTCGTGATGCAAGTATCCAACTTCTATCATAATCGTGGCGGCATCACCAAGGAAATAGAACTAGGTGGCAGTAACGTATTAACGGTCCAGACTAAACAGAAGGTTGCCACAGACATGTTTATAACGGCAAGTCTGCTCGTCATTGGCATATATAATCTGATGTTGTTCTTGCTCCGACGTCAGGATAGAGCACCGTTATACTTTGGTCTGTTTACCTTGTTGTTTGGCATCCGATCCATGCTGAATGGCGAGCTGATGTTTACACAATTTTTCCCTGATTTCCCGTGGGAATTGCAGTTCAAGATGGAGTATCTGACTCTTTCTCTTGGCGGCTATGTCATTACCAAGTATTTTGAATGTATTTTCCCGAATTATGTCTCGCGATGGTTCCGTCTTGGCAGCCGGATCGCAACTGGCTTACTCTGCCTGGTTGTTGTCGTAACCCCTGCACTGATCTATACCAAAATGTTAATGCTGATTGGTGCGGTCGTTGTTCTTCATATGGCCTATCTGATGGTTGGACTAGCCAAAGCGGCTATGCAGCATATGGAGGGGGCTCTGATTTTCCTACTCGTATCTGTGGTTGCTTTGGTTACCGTGATTAACGACTTCTTATATTACAATGAGTGGTCGCCAATCGGAAATACATCACCGATGGGTCTGTTAATATTTACGATTGCACAGCTGATTCTGGTTTCTTCCAGATTCACAAGGGCCGCAACAAACGAGGTACGGATTGCCCGTGAGCTTCAGGAAGCGAATGACAGGCTTACCGATATGAATACTAATCTGGAGCAACTCGTAAAGGAACGCACATTTGCACTATCTGCAGCTCATGAAGACCTGCGTACATCGTATGAGCAGCTACTCCGCTCAGAGCATGGAAGAAAGAAGCTGCTTGCCTATATCACGCATGATTTACGCTTGCCTCTGTCCAGCATGCTTGGTTATGTTGAGGCTGTAAAAGACATGGTGAAACCCGAACGCAACGAACAGTACCTGAAGTATATCCGTGATAACACGATACGGATTAATCATATGATCGGGGAGTTGTCCTACTTGTCACATTTGGAGACGGGACAAGTGGAATACCAAATGAAGCCGGTTCATGCAGCCGAGTTCTTACGTAGTTTTTTTGAACAATATGAGCTGGTTGTGCTTGACGCAGGATTGGACTTCACACTGGACATCGGAAAAGGGGACGATCAACGCGCTGACTTTCCGATCATTGAGATCGATGAACAAAGATTAGAGCAGGCATTGTTTAATCTTGTATCCAACGCGATGAAGTTCACCTCTACTGGTGGAAGGATACGTCTTGCTCTAGCCGTAGACGAGGCAGAAGATCACCCCTGTGTGATCATTAGTGTACAAGACTCTGGCATGGGAATTCCCCCGGCTCAACTCGAACAAATCTTTGATCGCAATTACAGATATGATCGGCCAAGCACGGACATGAAAGTAGAGGGCAGCGGACTCGGACTTGCGATTTGCAGGGAAATTGTACAAGCGCATGGAGGGATCGTTCAAGCGGACAGCGATGGCGAGACGGGATCGATATTTTATATATCGCTGCCACTGTATTCAACAAGCAGGAAGGTGACAGCATGAAGGACACGTACAAAATTATGATCGTTGATGACGATCCCCATATATGCGAGATTGTTCAGGCGTATTGTGAACGAGAAGGTTTTAGTTCCTCCTATAGCCACACTGGGACAGAAGCTATGCAGCTGCTTACATCGTTTAACCCGGATCTGATTGTGCTGGATGTGATGCTGGCCAATGAAAGTGGCATTGACTGGTGCAGGAACGCACGGATCTATACCGACGCGCCGATCTTGTTTTTGAGCAGCCATGAGGAAGATGAGGTAAAGATCAGTGCATTAACCGATGGCGGTGACGATTATGTGACCAAACCGTTCAGTCCGGGCGTGCTCATGGCCAAAATCAAGGCTCACCTTCGCAGAGTATCGACAAGCAGACGGGAACAACTGTTGGAGTTATCAGGAATGACGCTGGATTTCTATGCACAGTCCGTCAACATAGGCAGTAAACCGATCTTTTTATCCAAAAAAGAATTTAGTCTCCTCTCCTATATGGCACAAAACGTGAATCGGGTCATCTCTGTTGATACGTTGTTCAATCTCGTCTGGGGCATGGAAAGTCTGGAGGATACGAGAACAGTCGCTGTACACATCAGTAATTTACGTAAAAAAATCGAGGATGATCCTCTCCATCCAGAGAGAATTATTACGATTCGGGGAGCCGGGTACATGCTGGCCTCGTCATAAATCTCCGTAATTTCAACTCAGCGATTCGCTGGTTGAGCACCAATCTTTAGCCGCATGTTGCCATGATAAGCGCAGGACGTGTACTGGAATCCCTGGTCGATGTGATCAACCATTCCGGTAACGTCTTTTTATTTTGTAAAAAATATAAAAAGGGCTGCTCTTATGCAGTTATTTCTGCATAATAAAAAAGGCCCAAGCGGTTATTACACTTGAGCGATTTAGAAAAGAATGTCTTTCCATCCCGATGCTATTTCCTGCTATGGAAAATCGGAAGTTCCACCTTAGATGACGGGTTCCAGCAACAGGAGGTGATGATAGGCGATTTTTATATGCTGCTCTCTGTCTCTGCCTGTTCCTTCCTTACGAACTCATCCAGCAACTCACGCACTTTAGCGGTTGTCTTGGCGTTCATCAAGTTACCTCTCAACTCACTTGCACCGCGAAATCCACGAACATAGATTTTGAAAAAACGCGCCAGCGGACTGAACGAACGTGGTTCCAGCTCGGAATATTGATCATGCAGATCCAGATGCAGCCGCAGCAGGTGGAGGAACTCCTCCGTGGTATGCTCTCTCGGCTCCTTCTCAAAAGCAAACGGATTCTGGAATATGCCCCGTCCAATCATAATGCCATCCACACCGTACTGCTCTGCCAGTTTCAGGCCAGCTTCACGGTCAAGGATATCCCCGTTGATGGTTAACAGCGTATTCGGTGCGATCTCATCCCGCAGTTTTTTGATCTCGGGAATCAACTCCCAGTGGGCATCTACCTTGCTCATTTCCTCTCTTGTGCGCAGGTGAATGGACAGATTCACAATATCTTGCTGCAAAATATGAGTTAACCAGTCGCGCCATTCATCGACCTCGGTGAATCCCAGTCTTGTTTTGACGCTGACCGGCAAGCCTCCAGCTTTCGCTGCTTGAATAATCTCCGCAGCAAGGGCAGGTCGGCAGATCAGACCACTTCCTTTGCCATTTTCCGCTACATTGGCTACAGGACAGCCCATATTAATATCGATGCCCTTGAACCCTTCCTTCGCCATCCCAATGCTCATCTCGCGGAAAAACTCCGGTTTGTCTCCCCAAATATGAGCTACAATGGGCTGTTCATCTTCCGTAAACGTTAACCGTCCACGCACACTTTTGTTACCCTCCGGGTGGCAGTAACTTTCCGAATTCGCAAACTCGGTAAAAAACACATCCGGTCTCCCCGCCTCACTGACGACATGCCGAAATACCACATCCGTCACATCCTCCATCGGCGCAAGTATGAAAAATGGTCGTGGCAATTCACGCCAAAAATTGTCTTTCTTCATATCCAAAACCTCTCTATGCATACTAGGGAAATGATTTATCCCGAAAATAGCCAAACATCTGTAGAACAATTATATCATACCCCTGAAAGAAGCATACTTCTCCTGTAAAACGGAATATATTTGACATTAATATATATCAGAGATATTATAGACATGTTTAATCCTTAATTAAAAGTGATTGGGAAGCCACTTATAAAGGAGATTAATGAAAATGGATATACTAACGAGTCAATATGAAATGATTAAACGAACAAGAGAGTCCCTCTTCCGAATGTGTGAGACGATGCCCCCTGCAGCTTACTTGCAAACCGCCAACGCATTAGGCGGAGAATCCATCCGTAACCTGCATGTTCATGTCACAGATTGTTATCGCATATGGTTAGGCGTCCGCGGTCTGGGACGAACCATTCCCAAGTTAAAGCCTGAATCCATCAGAGATGTACAGGAAATGCGTGCATTATTTGCAAAAACAGATTTGCTGGTTGATGAATTTCTCCATAATTTCAGAGACAACTGGGACACCGATATTCAAGCTAGTTGGATGAGTGAAACCGCTGAATTAAGCGAATTATGGCTATTTACACATTGCACAACCCATGAATTTCATCATCGAGGACAGATTACGAAAATCGCAAGACTCCTCGGAACCATTCCTCCCAAAATGAATTTGTATAAAATAGAATAATCACATTCGGTTTCCTGATCTTCACTTGCTGATCCCCAAAGGCTCGACTACAATTAATCTCGGCAGGCTCTGGATTTGGCCAATTGTATACAATGGAGGTCTACATCACATATGGAAATTTCACTGGAAATGATCAAAGACAAGGTTGAATGTCTTCAAGCTTATGATTTTCAGGAACTGGAACGAGCAATTGATGACCGCATCGGTGTGAACAAAGCTCTTCTTTTGCGCGTAAAGCTGGTTCAGCACCAAGTCACATTTGACCCTGTTCGCAATAAAATGCTCTATAGTGCCGTCGTACATTTTGCTGTGGCTTGATGGGTTCATGCGAAGTTCATGCGCGATTACGCGATATCGAATGGAGCACAAAGAGCAGGTTATTCAAAAGAACCTGCTTGTTACATATAGAAAAAAGCAGAACAACAGGCTCATAAAGCCTATGTTCTGCTTTTGTGTTAGATCAGATTCGATTTTTGCAACAAGCGCTGCAACATAGTCGCAACCTCGGCACGGGTCATCTTGCCCTTGGGTACCAGCAAAGATTGGCTTCGACCTTGCACAAGTCCTGCCTTCACACTGTCCACTGCACCACTGCGTGCCCAAGGGGATACCGCTGTTACATCACCGAAGCCCTGAAGTGTTGATTCGGGCGATTCGTTGTTCAGTTTGACTCGGAGTCCGGTAATCTGCATCGCTTTCTCCAGTATCACCATCGCTTGTTCCCGGGTAATGGTGTCATCTGGACGGAAGGTACCATCGTCAAAACCGTTAATTAAACCATAGGCATGTGCTGTATGAATAGTCCCACTGTACCAGTGTCCGGATTGCACATCCGAGAAAGCTGTATCTCGACTCTCCACTCGAAGTCCTAGCCCACGAATAACCATTGTTGCGAACTCGGCACGGGTAACTGCTTGATCTGGATTGAAAGTGCCATTACTGAATCCTTCGACAATCATCCGTGAGCCCATATCATTGACCGCATTTTTGCCCCAGTGATGCACAACATCACTGAATTCCAGCGGATGCCATACCACGGCATAGGTGCTGTTGGTCAAGCTGTTGATCTGAGCCTCATATCGTCCGTTATTCTTCCGAACTTTGGTTGGTACGTGACGTACAGACCCATCTGGCTCCACAACAACACCTGTCGTGATTTTGTTCGGATCAATGCCGTCTGGAATAACGATCGATCTTTCGACGTAAGCATCAAACTTTTTAATTTCGACAGAGTTCTCACCATAGGAGGCGTTAACTACAAAGTTCAGTGGCGGAGCCACAAGCGTTAGCTCATTTTGTGCTGTTGCCCGCTCCACAATGTTCTGTTCTGCAGCTGTTGGAGATGCAATTTCAACGTGCACTTTGAGCGCTTGCAAATCGGCCGCTCCTCCAACCTGATCAGCTAATTCCGCAATACGAATCTGACTGGCAGGAACCATATATGAAGCCTGATCTGTCTTGAATTCCAGGACAGCTTCATACTCTTCCATGGTCCGAATCATTTCACCCGTTAATTCGCCTACAAAAATATCGTACGAACGATTGATCGGGATGGTGACCACCGCATTTCGCCCTTCCTCAGCTAATCTGTCATTGAGTTTTTTCTGATCAACTACAATGGTCAGAGCCGTTTGCTGGTCTCGTTTGGTTACCGTCGCTTGTCCAGCATTCTCCACCTTGCCGTTCACCAGAATGTCTACACCCGTCGTTGCTGGCTGTACTGGTGTCGTAGACGGCCCAGGTGCAGTCGCTGTGGGTGGTGTGCCCGGCGAATTGTTTGACGGTACGGAGGTAGCTAATGGAACAACCGCATTGGATGGGGCTGATTCTGCACTTTTACCTGCTCCGTTCATTGCTTTCACTGTAAAGGTATAACTTGTTCCATTCCTTAATCCGGTAATGGTTATTGGGCTGGCATTACCAGTGACTTTCCTGTCTCCTGGCGATACGGTTACTTCATAACCCGTGATTGGGCTACCCCCGTCATCCGTCGGTGCTGTAAATTTCAAAACAGCTTGTCCGTCACCCGGAGTTGCTGTCACATCCGTTGGTACCCCTGGCATATCTGAAGGAATGGCACTAACCAAATTAGAAGCTTCACTCAGCCCTCCCACATTCTCTGCTTTTACCACAAAGTAGTAGGCGGTACCATTAACCAAATCCGGGATCGTGTATGGTGACGAAGCATTGGCAGTCACTTCTACCCTGTGATTCGGATCAGCATCGGTTGCCATATAAATTCGATATTGCGTAACATCAGGTTCCATATCCCATTTTAGCGTGACTTTGCGTTCCCCACTCTCTGCTGTCAGATGGCGAGGATTAGCTGGTGCATTCGGTAAGTTTACCGCTTGTGTGATGTTGAAAGTCACAGGCAGCATGTGATCTGCCGTCAAAGTAACCTTAGCCGTATATGTTCCTGCTGACAATCCGTCTTTGGCATGCACATTGAAACTTGTCTTATCACCCGCTTCCAATTCAACCATGGGCTGCGTGATGGTAAAAGCGTCTAGATCATTACCGCTAAGAGATACCGACAGATTAACTAATTTGCCTGTTCCGGTATGTTGAACAGGCACTGTAATCATCTCCTGAGAACCCGAATTATAACCGAGCAACACCGATTGCAATGTCTGATCTGCAATTCCAGCAATCGTATAAGTCGGAGCAGCCGTGACCGTAAGGATCATGGTTCCTTTTTTGCTACTATCTTCTGTAGAGGTCGCGGAAATGATATATTCACCCGGCTCCGCATCGGTAGCCACCGTAACGTAACCCGTATCATCTACGCCAACCTTATTTGTGGTGTCGTTGCTGCTCCACATTACACTATTGTCAGCATCACCTACAATGTCCACCGTGGCTGCCAGGTGTCTGCTCTCCCCCTGCATGAGACTCGCCGTAACCGGGGTTACAACCACACGGTTCACGGCTGGTACATACGTCACCTTGATTGTTGCTGCTGCCGTTTTGGAAGCATCGAATACTGAGGTCGCCGTAATCGTATAGTCTCCTGGTTCGGCATCCACGGCCACACTTACGTAACCTGCATTACTCACCGTTACCTTGCCGCTGGAGTCACTGCTTGTCCAATTCACCGTTTCATCTGCTCCACCAACGGCAGTTACAGTCGCGGCAAGTTGCTTGCCTCTTCCTTGTACCACACGGGCACTGTCCGGCTGAATACTGATTCCCTGAACGGCTGGTGCATATGTCACTGTCACAGTGGATGTACCTGCTTTGCTGTTATCTTCCACCGAGGTTGCCGTAATGATGTAATTGCCTGGCATCGCATCGGATGCGACCGTTACATTGCCTGTATTGCTAACCAGCACCTTACCATTAAGGTCGCTACTGCTCCACGTTACCTCCGTCGAAGCTCCCCCAACTACGTCCACGCTGGCTCCCAGCTGTAAACTATCTCCTTGAACAATGCTTGCAGGATCAGGAGTAACGGTAACACCGTTGACGGCCGGAGCATATGTCACGGTAATCGTTGCTGTAGCTGACTTACTACTGTCTGCAGTTGAGATTGCTGTAATAGAGTAGAGTCCAGGTACGGCATCGGGTGCAGCAGTAACCAAACCTGTATTACTTACCGCAACCTTGTTATCTGCGTCACTGCTGACCCATGTCACCGTTGTTGCAGCCCCGCCCACCGCATGGACCGTTGCCGCAAGTTGTCTGCTCTCTCCCTGCATCATGCTATCGTTATCCGGGGTAACGATAATACTAGTCACAGCAGGTGCGTATGCCACCGTAATGACCGCTGATCCTTTTTTGCTAGTATCAAACGTGGAGGTCGCCGTAATGGTGTAATCACCCGGAGGCGTATTGGCTGCAACGGATACTTTACCCGTCCCGTTTACGGTTACTTTATTATTCGTATCACTGCTGCTCCACGTCACCGTTGTCCGCGCTCCCCCTACGGATGCCACACTGGCCGTGAGCTGTGTACTCTCCCCCTGCAAAAGGCTGGCCGTGCTGGGGTTCACAGTAACACTGCTGACAGCGGGTGCATAAGTCACCGTCACCGTAGCCGTTCCTTTTTTGCTGTTATCATATGTGGAAGTTGCCGTAATCAAGTAATCACCTGGCACTGCATCCCGAGCGACCCTCACTACTCCCCCAGAATCCACAGTTACCTTGTTCGTTGCGTCACTACTGCTCCACGTCACCGTCGTTGCAGCCTCACCCACTGCATCCACCACAGCCGTTAGCTGTCTGTTCACACCCTGCTGCATACTAGTTGTAATGGGGCTAACGGTAACACCGTTAACACTAGGCGGAGGTGGTGGTATATACCCCGCAGCCCTTACATTCGTCACGGATCGATCATTCTCACTCCATACGGCATAGAGTGCTCCGTTCATTGGCACAACAGAAGGCGTAACTGCTGTTCTACTTGTAGATGTATTTAAACCACCATTTCTCCCGCTTTCAGCTAGTTTCCATCCGTTACCGTCATATTTTTTCACACGGATTTTGAAAATAGGTACCGTGTTGACTGTAGTAAAACTATTTTCAGACCAAACCGCATATAATTCGTTGTTTAATGTTACCAACTTGATAGTGTTGCTGCGTGCTCCCGGAGCCACGCTTATTCCATTGTTACCGTCGCCATCAATACTGGACCAGATACCACTTTCAAACTTCTTCACATAAACTTGCTCGTCTGTTCTATCTATCGGTTCTGTCCATCCTAAATACAAGATATCATTCATGACCGCAAGAGAGGGATTAATCGGAAGCTTCGCGGCAGATCTGTTTAACCCCACCCCTCCATCAGCCACCGACCAGTTTAATCCGTCATACCTTAGGACACGCAATTTGTAATTTGGGCCAGTTGTCATCTCGTACCATGTTGCGTATAAGTCATCTCCCATGACAATCATTGCAGGAGGACCAGAATAACTGGAAGGATTAATGTTCATTCCCCCTGCTCCTCCACCATCTATGCTTGTCCACGTGGTATCGTTATACTTTTTGGCACGCATTTTACCGTCTTCTGTCCACATTGCGTATAACTCACCTTTATAAGCAGTCAACTTGGGACCCAAAGCATTTGCTGCAGGATTCACGTTGATTCCAATAGTGGACCCGCCTTCTGCATTCGTCCACATGGTGCCGTCGTATTTTTTAACCCGGACCTGATCCTTATAAGATGCATTCTTCTCCATCCAGGTCAAGTACAAAGCGTTGTTGTACACCGCCAGATCAGGATTTCCAACATCTCTGTTAATATCGGCATTTAGACCGTACACTGGCTGGTTCCCATCAATACTCACCCAGCCAGACCCATTAAACTTTTTAACCCTAATCTGGTGGATGGCAGGAGTTGTCTGAATTCGCTCACTCCATGCCACGTAAATCTCCCCATTCCACTCCACTATTGCAGGTGTTTCAGCAGCCATCGCTTGATTTACATTAAGCCCGTTTGCTCCGCCTCCGTCGATGATCGACCAGCCACTGGCCGCTGCCAGAGTCTTGTCACCGCCAACTATCAAAGATGGTATCAAGAGAATCATGGCTAAAAACAAATGTGCCATTCTTCGAATAGTGCTGTATTTCTCCCCTGTTGTGCTCTCTGAAAATACCACGTCTCGATCCCTCCATCGTATCGTTCTGTTATTGCATCTATACATTCAGCTCAGCATATCTGAAGATACCTTAAAAAAACCTTAAAACAATGACACAATTCGACTTTTTCTAACAAAAATCTGAGGGAGTTTAATTCTTTTTTGTCTTACTCGTACGTTTATTTAAAAAAAACCAAAAAAGCCCCATCGCTCATACGATAGGACTCATACTTATAACTGCATATTTCTGCGATTAAGGCTGCTCAGAGCTGCACATCGGGAATACGGAAAGCAACACTCGTTCCATGCCCCGGCTCACTTGTAATCTCGAGCGCGGTGCCATATTCAAATCTTAACCGCTTATCAATATTCCGTAATCCAACACCTTGCTCGCTGTTTGGTTTAATTTGATCAAGTAACTGTTGCTGTTGCTCGTGAGAAATTCCGATTCCATCATCGGTTACGGTGAATAACCAATATCCTTCTGCACACACCGCTGTCAATTTGACCTTGCCTCCTTTGATCTGATCACCAATACCATGGCGAATTGCATTTTCCACTAACGGTTGCAACAATAGAGGTGGCATTGCCACATGATAAGCAGCTTCAGGTATGTCATATTCGAAACTGATGCGTTCCCCGAATCTGGCTTTCTCAATCTCTACATACGTTTGGATCAGGCTGAACTCCTCTTCAAACGCGATCCGTTCATCCGTATTACTGAACCGGAAGCTCCCCCGCAAGTAATCAGCCAGTGAAACAATCATGTTCCGTGCCCGTTCCACATCTGTATAGCTGGAAGACACAATGCTATTCAGAACGTTATATAGAAAATGTGGCTTGATCTGTGATTGAAGAAATGCAACCTCCATATCTACTGCTCGTCCCAGTGACTCTTTCATGGCGAGCAGGCTGCCAATTCTTGCTTTTAGTTCCTCAAGATCAAATGGTTTGGGCAGATAATCATTGGCCCCAACCTGAAAGGCCGCCACTTTGTCTTGCGGCTGGAATGCGGCAGTGACCATCAGTACAGGCAACTCCAATAAGGAATAACGCTTGCGGATTTCCTGGCAGACTTCGTATCCAGACATGCCCGGCATCATCAGATCGAGAATAACCAGATCGATCCTCCCCGGTTGCTCAATCTCATGAAGAGCCTCCACTCCGTTCTTGACAGCAATGACACGATAGTCGAGTGATTGCAAGGCATCCAGCAGAACCTTCAGATTCACGTACTGATCATCAACAATTAACACGGTGCGTTTACCTTCAGCATTGGTAACGTAAGGGGTTTGGAACGAATAATCGGTCTTCATAGGCTGTACGTAAGATACAGCCATATTGTCCAAGATCCCGGTGGATTTACCATTTGGATCTGCCACGGGTAGTGTGAAGGTGAAAATTGTCCCCACTCCCGGTGTAGAACTCACAAGAAGCGTTCCCCCTTGCAATTCAACCAGTTGCTTCGCAATGGACAGACCCAGACCCGTGCCCCGCCGCCCTGTGTTATCAATGGATTTGAACGGTTCGAATATATACGGCAGATCTTCCGGATGAATACCCACTCCTGTATCCCGGACTTCAAACTGAAGCATACCGCTGTGCTCTCTCCCGGTAACCATAATCGTCCCGCTGTCCGTATGCTTGATGGAATTATCCAGCAAATTTCCGACGATCTGGCTCAATCGTGCTTCATCACCATATGCATGGGGAAGACCTGTCGGCACCTGATTGAGAAGTTCTACTTCTTTTTCCATACATAGATATGCATAAAAACGAACCTGCATCTCCACAACTGAACGCACGTCGACAGGTGACGGCTCGATTCTAAGTTCGCCCTGCTTCAGCTTGGACAAATCCAGAATATCGTAGACAAGCTGAGACAGTTTTTTCGTAATATCAATCATTAATTGAAGCTTTTCTTGTTGGTCAATCCCTGGGGGATTCGTCACATCCTCAAGCATGGATCTGGATATATTCATTACGCCGTGAAGAGGTGTCTTGAATTCATGTGAGGTGCGTGCCAGAAAATCGTCCTTATGTCTGTCCGCTTCCAGCAGCTGACCCGATAGCTCTTCAATTCTCTTGAAGGCGTTGGAGAAGCGGAGTGACATCATCAGCGCAAGCATGAGCAGTACAAGAAATGGCTCGACGGGTGCAATAGAATAGATCGGTACGCCAAAGTAAACGTTCAAGTTCTGATTCAGCACCATTGCGTTCAAGGCCATGGCTGCCACAGCGAGGTACCAGCTTCCAGCCACCTTGTTCAGAACGGCGTACACAAACACATACGTGGCATACAGCAAAGCAAATGTGACATATAAAGACGTCAGAAGGCGGAATGGACCTGTCGTGATCTGCGCTGCAAAGCCCATATGCAGAAGCAACAAGGTTGCACCTGCGACCAGCCCTCCTTTGGTAAGCCATTTGTAGCTGTAAGGGCGAAATGCGGTATAGACATACAGGAAAAATCCAGCACCAACCCCTACGGTCAGCACCATCTGAATACGGAAGTATAGCCAGAATGGAACTGGACCAATCGCATCGAAGAGTACCCTCTCTCCGCTAACACTTGTAAATGCCGCGATAAATACACAGACAAGTCCAAATACAACAAGAGAGTGATCATTCCTGCGCTGGGAAAACAATCCGATGAAATACAGGCCCATAATCAGGAACGCTGTGATCACGATCCAGTCATGAGCTGTCGCAAGGTCGCGTATACTCGAAATCTGATCCGCCTTCCCCAATTGAATCGACTCACCGATCCCGCTGTTGACCCGAAATTCATGATTGGCGACCTCTACGAGAAGATCATTCCATCCTGGCTTTAGCGTAAAATAGCTGACATACGGCTTATTAAGTGCCCAATAATTTTCCTTCAGATCAGGCTGCCCGCTGGAGCCTACGACCTGTCCATTGACAATCAGCCTGTTGGAGATAAGGATAGATGCTGTTTTCAACCCGTATACGTTACTGTCCGCCGTAACCAGCAGTCTCAGTCTATAGGTTGCTGTTCCCAGCGTATCCATTTGTTTGGACCATGCTCCCGGAACCTGAATGAATGTGGCTGGTTGATCACTTTTCCCCTCTGTTCCGAGCGGATGGCTAAAGAGTAGACGATGCGGATAAAACGCCCATTGTCCGTCGAGCCGAACCACACCGTCTCTTTCGAAATTCCAGTGCCTCAGATCCATGACTCCGTTTGTGGCAATCGGCATCGCTTTTTTATTTATTGTAAAATAAGTCAGCAGCAACCCGTAGGTGGCAAACAACATCGTTATAGTAATTAGTACTGCAAGGAGTTTTCGACTCATCAAACGCTGCGCTCCGATCTTTCCATCGTTTGCTGAAGCAACAGCATCGTTTCTTCCTCCAGTTCCGTTCCCATCTGTACACGAACAGCCTGTTCCAACTGTACACATACACGATGTGCCTCGCTTCGATTCCCGAGTTCCAGATGAACGCGGATTAACGCGCGGCCGTCGATTTCGGAATCGGGAACCAGCATCAGTACACGCTGCAAGCTATCTGCTGCAAGCGAGAGTTGGTCTTGGCTTCGATAATGCATATGCCATCTGCGAAGTGCACGCACATACTGCGATTTGATCTCCAGTTGTCTGGCAGCCGCCCATCCAAAATCACAAGCTTCCATATAGTCACCTGTATACATCTGATTCATCTGATCGTAGTCCCTCTCATTCAATAGCTCTTCGGATAGTATTTGATTAAGTATATTTTCAAATGAAGAGACGTCCACTACCATTTCATTCCGTTCTGCGGTGAACCCCTGATTCCCTTTGCTAATATGGATCGGGACCCCTTGCTCCACCAAGCTTTTGCGAAGATAGGACAGACAGGTGTACAGATACGATTTAGCTTTTACGAGATCGTACCCCGGCCACAATGCCTCGATAATAACGGGAGCGTTAACACGTTTCCCTTCATGGTGGATCAGGAATGCGCAAAGCTCCCGTTCTTTTTTCGTTTTCCACACGACTTCCTTGTTAAGTTCACCAGGCCATATAATGTGAAAACCTCCAAGACACCGTACAAGAGGAATGGATCCTTTGTTATGTTCCTGCAGATTGACAGGTTCCCGCATATGTTTTGTGATGCGTGCCAGTGTACTCTGCAACCGGCTAGTCGTAAAAGGCTTTAACAGATAATCCGTTGATTCAATCTCAAATGCTTCTACCGCAAATTCTGCATAGGCTGTCGTAAATACGATGGGCATCTCCGGAAATATCGTTCGGATGTGACGAGCCGCTTGTGTCCCCTTCATACCCGGCATTTGAATATCTAAAAATACGGCATCTACCGTTATTTTTTCCAAGTCATCTAGAGCCTGAATGGGGTTCAAGTATCTTCCCACAATTTCCACATTCCCAATCTGACCAAGTAATATTTCAAGCAAATCGAGTGCAGCTTCTTCATCGTCAATCAACATGACACGTATCATCGGCTTCAATCCCCTTTTCCGTTCATGTTAAAGGTTGGCGCTTTTTATTATAATACATATCGGGTATTCGACATGATCATTTTAGATGGGACAGGCATTTACTCGTCCGGCAAATTGAAAATGAAAAATAACCCGAACTTAGGTAAGTTCAGGCGTTCATTTTTGCAAAAATTGTTCTGCTATGTGTATCACCCGGTTCCCCAAGTTATACATCTGTATTTTGACAAGACCGTTCTCATCGTGTCGTATTATATATCTGAGTGGTTTTAACCGACATAGTGAATGTAATAAACACCATTCTCTAAATTCAAACTTGACCAGAATATATTTTTTCAAGCTCCTGAATTTGATTTGTCAGTGAATAGCCAGCATTCGCCACAATATCTTTACAATCTGTTCGAATATAACCTTTAGATAATTTAATGATGGCATCGCACCAAGCGTTAATCTCTAGCGGTAAATATTGAATATGATCAGTGATTTTTGCTTCTTCCGGCATAATATCACTCACCAGACACTTCAGTCCTGAAGTTTGTGCTTCTACTAACACAAGATCTAAACCACCAAACCTTGACGGCAAACAGAAAGTATCCATGGCCTGCATCAGTTTGGGAACCTCGATATCTGATTGACGCCCAAGAAATAAAACTCTGTCTTCTAGTCCAAGAGCAGATACAGTACTTTTTATAGACTCAAACCCTTCTCCTTCACCAATTAGCATTAACTTCGCGTTAGATATTTCTTTGCTGACTTTTGCGAAAATTTCCATTAACATCTCATGATTTTTCTGATAAGCAAATCTTCCAACGTGTCCGATTACAAAAGAATCCTTTAAGCTAAGTCTTTCTCTGTACTCTTCCCTTACTTCTGGTTGATAAGAAAACTTGTCTATATTAATTGCATTTTTAAGTATACGAATGTTTTCTTTGGGAATTTGCGGGCCGTAGAGCCAATCCGCAGCTGACTTTGCACAGGCCAGGAAATGAGTAGCGTGGTAAGGCATAAACATTTTTTTCTGTTGCTCATGTAGATCAATAGCCTGCTGCCTGAGTTCTGGGTCATTGATACCAATCATATTGTTATGTGCATGAACGATAATAATGGGGATTCTCATTTCAATTGCAATCTCTTCTACCAAAAAATTTTTCCAATGGCCCGTGTGTAAATGTATCGCATCGTAACCCTCAGATAAAATCTCTCTTAATTCTGTTATAAATTGCTCTCGATTCTCTTCTGCATAACAAGATACGTAGTGCACCTTACAGCCATCTTTCGTCAGTTCATCTTCAAAATCAATGGATTTGCTAAAAGTTACAAAATCAAATTGAAATCTAGTTTTATCAATGTAATCCCAGTTTCTCATTGAATAATGTGTGATTCCAGCTCTGGTTTTCGCAATTGGCAACTGTAGCACTTTAATTTTTTTCATTTTTTAATGATTCCCCCGTACATTTGTGTCCTCAAGCTCTAACAACTCACGTGCAAGAGCAAGTACTCGTTGTGATGAATTACCGTCAGCATACTTATGCGTTATGCGCTTCAGACGCTCTCTGTCTTTCTTAAACTTATCTTCACCATACAACGAATCAATCACTGCCTGCTCAAACTGACTGTACTCTAAGGCTATCTCTCCAGGCATCCATGCGTCATAAGGCTCCATCATTAAGCCTCTTGTTTGACTATAATCCTCAAGGTCTAACGGAGTCAGGATGATAGGTTTATCTGTGAGTAGAAAATCTATTATAATTGATGAATAATCTGAGATCAGACCATCTACACCATTTAGAATTTCGTAGAGATCCATATCGTTCATATGCAGCATTTCGTCTGTAATTTCTTTGATATGATCTGAATTATTAAACATAGGCCGGCTAAGCTGAACGGTATGCTTTTTATATAGAAAAAGGATATCATTTTTACTTAAGAAATCATTAAATGTCTTCTCGTTATATCCGTCCATATCACTAATTAGAGCTGCATTATTACCATTACTGGTTAAAAATGAATCTCGATGTGTTGGAGCATAAAATAGAATTTTGCGTTGTTTTATAGGTCCCATTAACTTTTCTAATGTTCTTTTTCCATCTGATTTAAAAATCATATCATTGCGTGGATACCCCGTAATAACGAACTTTTCGAAATCAACCTTCAAACAGTATCCCATGAAAATACTATATAAATGGGACATGGAACAAATGGCTGTTTTGTTATTAAAAGTTTCACTTTTTCCTTCTGACAAGCTTCGATCTAATTCTTCGTTACTCATAAAAAACAATGTCTTTATTGTAAACCCATGCCATAATTCTATTGATTTCTTATTTCCACACTGCTCAGCATATTGTGTAATTATGAGACTGCTAGAAAGATAATGGTAATAGTATTCACTGTCTCTTCTTGAATCCTTAACAAGAACGACCTCAATATCCTTGTAAGGATTATGAATTAAAGCTTTAGACACAGCACCTGAATTGTAATGACCTATTATACAAACTTTATTCAGTGATTCCTTTATTTCTCCGTATATACTTAGGTCTACTTTGGACAAGTCACCTTCTCCATATTTGTTTGGAATATAAAATTCTTCAATTCCCATATTATAAAGTTGTTGTGCTATTTCAAGGTGATAGTTACTAGCAACTATCACCTTAAGTCCTCGAATTTTTATATCATTTGGATTTATAATTTTTAGTTCAAGAAGTTGTGTCCCATGTTTTTTAGTATTGTTATCTGCAAAACAAACAATATTAAATTTGTCTTTTAATTTTTCATAGTAAGCTTTACCAAGTATACCAGCGCCGAATATAACAAATTCCATATAGAATACACTTCCCTTTATGCTTTTATTTGTATAAATTCAGCTATGCGTTATCCAGCCTTGGAACAAGTTCTGGGTAAAATTCCGAACTTAAGTCATCCAAAACATCATGAAAATAAAATACATTCGAATTCGATTGGCGTATTCTCAGCTCTACATCCCGATCTCCGTACATAAAAATAATAACTGTATCATTATTCTTTAATGATTCAAAATCAGGGGTCACAACTGGAATCCCAAATAAATTCGTATTCTCTTGTGCAGATCTATCCCATACTTCATTTGGGATAATGTTGCACCTAGCAAAGTCTTCTAATGTACTCTTCGCCACAAAACCTCCACCGTATGCGATTAAGCGTCCTTCCGCTCTTCGAATAGTGTCAAGTGCTCCTCTATATTTAGGTGAGTATCCTATAAAATAATTGCTAATCGCATGGTATAAAATAGTGTAACCAGAATTTTCAATACACTTCTCACTCAATTTAATTGGTATCAGCCCACTGTCTTCTACCGATTGTAAAAATAGGCTTATATATTCAGGTTTGTATTTTTTCAAATGAGAATTTCTATTGATTCTCCTTATCATAAAAGCATATTTATATATTGTTTCTAATTTGGAATAGAAGTTTAATTTCGAAGAGGAGTCAATATATTTACTTAAAGTTTCTTGAACTAATACGCATTTCGTCTCAGCATACCGCCATAGCAACTTCATATTTGTTTGCGATGTGACAATTGAGTTATCTCTAAGAATGTACGAATATAACGGTCTTTTTAAGTGAACAATAGAATCCTCTGATGACATAATAGGCAACCAAATCTGTGGTTCTTGAGTATTGCTTACATGTGTAACAAAATTTTCAATTAGATGCAATTTAGATATCAATGATGCTCGAAGCATAATAACTCCCACATGTGTCAATAGCCTTCCCAATAGAAATGATTCAATTAAGTTGCAGCTAGATACATGGCTTAATTCAGAGGAAGAAATGTCAGGAGCAAAACCCATATCCCATCGATTTCTTGATTCGTCACAAATCACACAATTAACGTCTGGAAATTCATTGAGTGCATTAACCATTGAAAAAACATAGTCTTCATGCAAAAAATCATCACAATCAGGCATGCAGACAAATTCACCCGTTACAAGCTTCAGCCCATTTTTAACTGCCGCTGCCACACCTTGATTCTCCTGATCAAAAATTTTAATCTCATAACCTCGGGCTTTAAGTTTTTCTTCATATAAACTCATCACTTCTCTTGTTCCGTCCACACTTCCATCATTCACTAAAATAATCTCAATATTATCCCACTTCTGTGCAATGACAGATTCGAGCATCTCGGAGATGTAATCTACTTTGTTATAGCATGCAACGACCATGCTTACTTTAGGTTGCATAAGTTTACTCCTTCTGGCGATAGTTCAAATGAATGGTTATAAAATTCCGGGAATTTGTTTGAAGCTGCATAAGTTAATAAGTCACTATACGTAAAAATCATACAGCCAATGGGTTGAAGAACCTCTAAAATTTCCGTAACTATTTTAAGATCTGATGGGAAAATTAAAACTGTGTCATTTGCAGACAGTTTCTCAACACTTGGGATTTTAACGAAAATTCCATCTCCACCTTTGTCCCACAGTTCATGCGGTTCAAGCAATGTACCCTTTAGATCTACAAGAAGTGAACGTCCGTTTTTTCCGAGAGCACCCCAAGCAATAATACAGCCATTACGTAAGTTTATCCTCTTTGGCTTATAATCAAAATTATTGTCTACGCTAGCGGTAAAAAATAATTGCGGATTTACCAGATGCCCCTCATTTATATTGGGATTTGGTGCATAGACCTGATTTATAAAATCAACCGTCTCCTTACGCAGTAGATGTAACTTGTTTGAATTTGTCTGATTGAAATGATCAAATAACAGTAACATTCGTCTCAAACGACCCCATTTAGCCAAAACGATTAACCTCTTATCCTCAGGGTGGATATCACAAAGCCACTCTATCGTACTATTAACAATTAAATAATACTGCTCATAATATTTTTCATAATCGTCAAATGTCTTCCGAATTGACATTTGTGTATCATTTTGTATATAACGATACAGTGGGAGAGCAAAATGCTTGATCTTACCCTTATTCGCGGCTAAAGGTAGTACATATTGTGGTTCTTGAGTTCGATTAATTTCGTGGTAATAATTATCGATAACACCGCTTTTTATCAAATAGCTACTACGCACCATGTATACCCATACCATATCTATGATTCTACCTAGAAGAAAACTATCAGTCATTTTAGATAAAGTTTTTTCATGATCCTGTGTCTTAAAATAACTGTGGTATACACTTCGATCATTATAAACACACCAAAAATCACAAGCGGCCCAATCGTAATCCGGGTTTAAAGATAGCCAACCCGCCATGGTTGAAATATACTCGGGTTCAAGTTCGTCATCCGCATCAACTTGACATACATACTCACCAGTTATCCGCTTTAGTCCCTCATATACAGCAGCAGGTAATCCTTTATTCTCCTGCTTAATCGTAATCAATCCAAATCCCCTCGCTTCAAACTTAGAAGCGTACTCTCTAATTACATATTGAGTGTCATCAGTGGATCCGTCGTCCACCAAAATCAACTCAATATTGTTCCATATTTGCGCTAAAATTGAATCAAACATTCTATGCATATATTCACTTTTATTGTAACAAGGTACGACTACACTTACTTTGGGCTGCAAGTTCTCTCCCCCCCTCAATAATTCTAGTCTGAAAAGCATGCAGCCTGATCCATCTTTTGAATTAGCGCTTTTCTTTATGTACGAAATATGATAAGAGCAACAAATCGTACATAAAGCCCGCCTTTCGTGTAACTTTTCCACTTCCAGTCGGAAAGGAACAATTAAAAAAAAATAGCCATTAAACCTGATTTCACCAAAAATAATATGGTTCATTGTCATTACATTTCCTCGTAATACTCCATCCAAATTCCCTTCAATGCAGCTAAATCAGTATACATACCATATACATCATGTACTAGAATCTGGCTTTCCTTAATATTCAGGCTCAATAACTGATTTTTTATTTCATCAGCATATTTATTACATGTAATGATATAATCTGCATCTGGAAAATTATTTATCGCTTCTTGCGGTGCCATAATTGGTATTCCCTGAATATCTCTTCCCCAAAGGTCAGCGTTGTTATCGCATAAGCAAAGAACACTATTGGAATTAATAATTTTACCCATAGATATTAGTCTACCTAGTGTACTTATCCCAACTATTCCTGCTCCAAACAATATTAAGCTTTGATTACTTTTTATTTTATTAAAGGTATCTATAATAACCCTTTTTACATATTGTTCTCTATTTTTTAGATCGTCTAAAGCTTTACTCTCCCCCTCTAGCAAACCTTTATAAAAAATACACGCTTCAGATGACAACTCACTCCAGATTACCAAGTTATTATTAATATCACCTAGTATCTCTTCTAGTACAGCATTAATAAAAACGATACGGTTTTCTAGCGATAGTCTCGTAATGTTCCACCAATATGCAGTAAACTTTCTGGTTGCGATTAAGGATAAAACTTCATTAATAAGAAGATTATTATTTTCTAATTTCTCAACTATCAACCTAAATTCTTCTCTAATCATCATTGCTTTTCTTTCATCTTTAACAGATGAACTTACATTATCTGTTCTATACCAATACAGAGGCGTGTTCAAAAAATAAGCTCTTCTTGCATGCAACGCAACAAAAAAATTAAACCCTGTATCTTGATACGATGCTCCAGGAGTCTCATTTAATGAAATGTGATTATCCAACAAAAACTCCCTGTTGTAGATTCCAGACCATATACCTGTTCCTGATTTAATAGTAATCAATTGATGGTTTGATGATATGTCTAAAGCTTCCCCGTACAATGTACTGTTATTAACTACATTAGTAATTGTTTGTAATGTTCCTTCTGAAATTGTAATAAATGTGTAGTAATTTGATTTAATAAAATCAACCTGGTATTCTTCAGCATAAGAATAAAGTGTAGAGAACATATTTAGTGAAACTTTATCATCAGACTCAACAATACCAATGTATTTGCCTTTTGCTTCTGCAATACCACGATTTATCTTATGTCCGTAACTCCCATCAGGATCATTAATTAGACGAAACCTTTGATCTCTATCAGCATATTCTTGTAGTATCTCTCTCGAACTATCTGTGCTGTTGTCATCGATGCAAATAAATTCTACATCATACAAATCTTGCATTGATAAACTTTCTAAACACTCTCTTAAATACTCCTCAGAGTTATGAATTGGTATTATAATGCTAATTTTCATTTATTCACCTCGAGTTAATATATATCATGAGATCTCTATGTCTTTTCCAGCTCCCAAACGAAATAGTTTTAGTAGCTGAGGATCAAAAAGTAAAATATATTTGAAACCCAGTTGACTGAGTGTTATTTTGATTTCTTCATGAAATTTCAATGCTGTGGACACAATCACAAGTGAACTTTGTTTATATGGTGTTAGTTCTGTTATAGGTTGTACTGTAATCCCTAAAATCTCACTTAAATTATTCATCTTCTCTGAAACCGCAAAAGAAAGGATGTTAATCTCCTTAAACTGTTGAAAATACTCAGCAACCTTAACACCTATATTACCAGCACCATAAAGGATAATTTGATCGAATTTCCTTGCATAACGTAAAAACTCATATTCTTTTCTTTCAGCTTCTTTGACGTAGTTATTTATATCATCTAAAGCAAGCAAATAATTTTCTGAGATAGGATGCCCTGATCTGAATAAATATTCAATTTCTATAGAGTCATTAATTTCAGTTGCTAACAAACACAATTGCACATTTCCTTCAGATATGTGCTTGTACATAGCCGGGTACAAATCAGCACGACTTGTTTGTATCGTGAGATTATGCAGCTTACTTAGCCCATGTTCCTTGGAGACCCTTAATAAATCTAAGATCCCCTTGGCCCAATCTATTGCCATTTCAGCGGTAACTACATTAGATTTGTACCCTACCCGGTAACAATAGGTAATTTTAGGTATAGAATAAAATTCACCAGCTATCATCATTGCCTTTACAAGAAAAGGTGGATCTTCATACCTCGTATATAAAGGAAACTCAATTCTTTCTCTTCTCAAAAATTGAAGATCATACATAAACCTTGTAAAACCGAAGTGGAACTGGTATTCAGAATAAACAATTTTTCCTTCTTCATGAAATGCATAATCTTTGTAATCCCCTGTATAATTGGAAATTACATCACCATTCTTAGAATGGCTAAAGGATCCTCCACATATCATTACATGATGAGTTTTAGCTTTAGCATATAAACATTCCAAAATATCAGATTCAGGATAAAAATCATCCGAATCCATAAAAATAACAAATTCACCTTTTGCTATTTTTAATCCATTATTTCGAGAGCTTGCTACACCTTGATTATTCTGATTTAAAATTATAATTCTACGATCTTTTTGCTCATAATCCATAAGAATCTGATAAGAGTCATCTGTAGAACCATCATTAATACAAATAATCTCTATATCCTCTAGGGTCTGAATCAGTACGCTGTCTAAACATTCTTGTAAATATTTTGCTCTATTGTAAACCGGAATAATGACTGATACTTTAGGATTGTTCAACTGATTACACTCCTTAGACCTCTTTTTCATCGTTATAACTTTTTAATGTGACAAGGCCAAAGAAAAAAATCAATATTTCGCTAAAATCTTGACTCTCGATCAAACTGATAATGAACAGTATTAATCAGGTTTCTTACCTCGTCACATGCAAAAACTTTTCCATAATGCTCGCCATCGTTATGGACTCCTCAGCAGTGAGTTTATAGTTACGTCTCGACATTTCACTTATATTACGAACAAAGTCAGCAAGCTCAAAGCGCATCCCAAACCCGGGAAACGGTGCAGAGAAACTTTCATTATGCTCATAGTTCTCATAACAAACCTCAAATGTTTTTGTTAGCCACCAAGGTGATTTCACTTGAATATAGCCTTTCGTACCGGAAACTAATAACTGCCCCTCACTTTTAACACCTATACCTGTCTTCACTGTAGCAATCGCATCATCAAAGCGGAAATACGCTTTTGTATAAATATCTACACCATTATGACCTTTAAAACAATCAAACCGCAGGTCATTAAATTTGGTTCCCAACAACTTTAAAATCGGCAAAAGATTGTAGCTGGCCAGTTCCGTAAAGCTCCCCCCCACGGTGGGAATATACTCCCTAGCCCCAGGATCATTCGGTACAAGCTTTGTAAATGTTGCTTCAACGTCATAAATCTTCCCGATTCGTCCACTTTTAGCGATAGCCAAGAGATTCAAAAAGCTGGGAGCGTATGCAGTCTTGATCGCTTCCATCAGAACAAGGCCTGTCCGTTGTGCCAGATCATACAACTCACGAGCTTCATTTTCCCTCAACACCATTGGTTTTTCACAAAGAACATGCTTTCCTGCCAGCAGAGCCAAACGTGCATATTCATAATGAGTTTCGTGTGGTGAAGCAATATAAACCCCATCAACTTCGTTTAGAAAGTTCTCATAATTATCAAATGCTGTAGCCAGATCAAATCGCTGCGCAAAAACTTTCGCACTACTTAAGCGAGGATTAAATACAGATGTAGCCGTAATACCACTTACAAACTTCACTTCAGACATCGTTCTCTCTGCGATACGACCGCTACCCACAATGCCGAGTCGGATATTTCTATGTCTTTCGATACGAAGTTCTGTGCTAGAAACATCCTTCGTTCTTTCGAGATATACGACTTCGCAATATTCATTCAAATAATCGAATGTGCCACGCCAATCTGAGCCGACAACAAAAGTATCAATGTTGAACTTTTGAACATCCCCAATCTTCTGACTTTCATGATCCTCCACAATGATTTCATCGGCATAACCACAACTTCTCACATTGTCTATACGACGCATTAAAGAATCAACAACATTCATTTTCCCACGCTGGATATCATATTGTTCAGTCGTCACCCCAACGATGAGATAGTCACCAAGAGCTTTGGCACGCTCAAGTAACCTGCGGTGGCCTTCATGAAATAGATCAAAAGTTCCGTACGTTATCACTTTTTTCATACAATTCTCCCCGGCTCAATTCCTAATGAACGTAAACGTGATACAATCTGTGAATGATAAGTTGTAGAAGCAATCACAATGCGATCATATTGTTGTTCCATAGAACGTACCTCCTCAGCTGTCAAACAGCGTTGTCCCTCAAAACAATCACCAGGCTTGGCATAAGTATCTGCAAAAGCGACAATTTTGCAGAAGTTCAGTTCAGACAATTGGCGGTAATATTGTTCACCAACTTTGCCAATGCCGTAGATGATAATTCGCTCATTTTTATTTACCTTATCATAGGGGAATAGAAATTGGATTCCTTCACCAATCTTTTTCGCTTTACCCGCATGATCGGCTCTGGGTGGGAGCGTAATCTCCTGCAAGTGGCTGCTAGATACTTTTTTAGTGTAAGGAAAGAAAACTAGATCAACACCTAACGTTCTAAGTTCATCTTCTTCACAGGCCCAACCATCAGAAATATGATCATCTCCGCTAAACATAGCATCGAATCCGTACTTTTCTAATGCATTACGCTTATGAAGCAGTAATTCAGTCGTAACGTCAACCTCGTCCACATATTTAAGCGCTGTAATTATTTCCAGGCGATCATGAAGCGGTATAGTCGGCCATTTATTTTTACTTCTGGATACCAACTCATCTGTAAGCACACCGACAATTAACTTGTTACACCTTCTCTTCGCTTGGCGGATTAAATTCAGATGCCCGATATGAAACATGTCAAAAGAGCCGGAGATATACCCAACGTCCCAGTGTTTATTAGTCTCTGATGCTAGCAACTTTTAATCCTCCAATTCTATTGTTAATCCTTTAACTCTTAGCTTCTCTATAAAGAACTATATTTTAAGCCATCAATGAAAACAAAGTATTCCTGTATCCGCATTTCCTCAAGCTGTTGGGCTATTTCTTGGTGATAGACACTCGCGATAATAAGCCGTGAATTCTCATCGAGTAATCCAGGAAGTTCTATTGGAGAATGTATTGGTACACCGTATGCGTAACTCCCCCATGCATCCTTCCTATTGTCAAATGCACAAACAACATTCAGATCTTTACTGTAACGTTTCATCCAAATTCGCAGGCTATCGCCCGCGCCAAAAATAAAAACCTTCTTATCTTCGATACCATTCAACATGTCAGTATAACGACGAACATAATCTTTGTACGGACGTCCTAGATCTATAACAGTAGACTTTCCATGTTTTGAGGTGCGATCTTTCAAATCCGGCTCATATAATCCTCCAGGATAAGATGTAATCAAGGTTTCCTTGTAACCTACAGGTACAGGAATTTTCAAGTCCTCAAAATCCATTTCTACACTCTCAGAAAACCACTTTTTATCATAAACTCTTCTACCATATTCTCCACCGAGAACAGGCATTGCGTAGTATAGCTGGTTAGAATACTTGGAGCAAAAACGCTCATAACGCTCTGCAAGAACATCATATTGTCCTGAAATGCCCCCGGAACTATAACAAAAATATTCTTTTCCTTCTGAGATTTCAGCACCCTCACATTCATCTAGTGCAGCCGAAGCATACATTTGCTTTTGCATCTGAAGAACAGTATCCTGGACATCCCTGGCTACTCTGCCATTTGGCATATCATCAAGCGGAAGGATGTCGATATAGGCTCCCATATGGCCACCACGTGTGTATCCATTAGGAAAGTTTACAAGGACAGCTGTATCACTCCGCCGCAGCCTTATGAAATGAGAAGCAGCTGCTGGATCATTTTGTGGTGTTTGCAGGAAATAAGGTTCACTAAACCAATGCTGGGAAAGTCTTAAACGTTCATATTCTCTACGCGGCAGCGCAATATCAATATCTTCATCCCACGGAATAAATCCATTATGACGTACCGCACCAAGTAGTGTGCCAAACATAGAAAACCAAGTTAAACCCTCACGTTCGGCAACTCGTGCAAACTCTTTAAGGATATCTAGCTCAATAACTTGTAAGTCATTTAGTTTGTTCACCAATTAATTCTCCCAGCGTGTATATAGGTATAGTTAATTTTTGTTCCAGTTCACTTTTTACTGTGTCACCTTTATAAAAGCTTACAATTAAAACATCACTATCGCTGAGACTTTGATTATTCTCAAGATTTTCAACATTACAGAGACTTTGATCTAAAATCGTTTGCACGGCTAATCCGCTATCATCCAAGAGTTTTTTTAAAACGATCCCCCGTGCACCAAGCCCATAGATTGCTGGACGTTTCATCCCCATACTCTCTAATTTAGCAATAACAGGTAGGAATCTGTAATATCGGTGGATGATTTGAGATTGTTTCACAATATTTCTCTCGGTCTGCTCCGTCTCACGGTCAAGTTGAAGTGTCCCGTCACCAAACACTTCTTTATATGTCTGTAACTCAGCCTGCTCTGATAACCAATCAAACCGTTCTGTAATTCCGTAACGTGTTTTCAACATTTCAAGCCAGATATCCCTGCGTGGATCTGCACTAAACGCCGGAGAATAGTTCAGTGACAAAACTGCCCTTGTCAATGCCACCTCAGGTACAACATCTTCCCAAAAGTATTCCTGATCGATAAAAAGCAGTTCATCATTGCGTTCGTCATAAAAACAATTTGCCGGAACTAGCTCCCAATAGCACTTTCCATTCTTTGCAGCCTTCATGATAGCTTCGTGAATACGATCAAACTGTGAGATCATCTCTTCAACATCAAAAACTCCATCTGAGAGTTTTTTTGCCCAATAATCCCATAGTGTAGGCAAGTTCATACGTGGCATGACCAATGTATCTTTTACTAATCTCATCTGAATTGTATTCACACCGAGACCCAGCAGTTCTTCGTGGTTAAGCAAGGTTCTCTGTAAGCTTGCTTTACCCTCAGGGTGAAGAGCCGTCTTGTACACTGTACCGTCATCACGAACTGTTGTGGCAAAACGTTTAGCAGGTTCACGGTAAATTGTGACTGCAGCGTAATCCACTGCACAAGGAGGGGCCTCCTTGCTCACCCGAGCCTCAACAAAATATGCTCCACACATAAATTCAAATGCTCCACCTCGAATGACCTCTCGATAGAGTGGACGCTCATCAAATTGTAAAGATATATCTTGTCCTAGATACGGAACAAATCGCTGATTCAAAAATTCATCAGGAAGATAGTTCTCTGAATATACTTCCCGTGTAAAGTAATGGTCGGTTAATGGATAATACCACTTTTGACCTTCAAAACCAGCAAGTCTCAAACGAGTTTGTAGCTCTGCCTTACTTGGGAGCGGATTCTCCCCTCGCCCAAATAACGTGTCGTAGGGCAATCCTGTATCTACCGACCGTTTACCTGCCCAATACCTTAATGCAAAAGGATTCTCATATACCAGGAGAAGACGACCATCCGCACCCAATTTTTGTTTATAAGATGCCAAAGCCTCCACTGATAAATCCTTTTCCTTTGGATCCATGACCATCTCATAGGTAATTCCCTCTTCAAAAGGATACCAACTGAAAACGGAATCTTTCCATGGAGAGTTTTCATAGTATTCTCTTAATTTGCTGCTTAACATAGAAAACACTACCTTTTAATTAATTTGTGAATGGAGTTGCCAATTCGATAAATATTACAATTTGTCAAGAAGCATATAATATGAAACTGGGTGTGACTTTCGTTTACTCTCAGGAGGAAGTTGCATGTAATCACCAAATTTATGCTTTAAATATGCATTATAATCACGATGCCCCAGTAGCTTAAGGTTTTCGAATGAATACTCAACAGTTTGTTCAAACCATTCTTTCATGCCCTCGCTATATTTATCAGGAGCGGGAAACGTAATTGTCCGTACACGCTTGCTTTTTTTTCGATTCCCTCTATTCGTAAAATGCTGTAGATGATTGGAGACCACCTGAAGTGGAATTTTGCTCAATAGTGAGTACACGCCTCTCATCACTGGGTTACGGTCTGTTTTTTTGCCTACTTCCGACCATAAGATTTTCCGAATAACGGTGCAGTGAAGGTTATGCAGCTTCTCAGCAATTTTCCCGTCAGGCACGTTGTCGAATGGGAAAATATCGATAAAAATCCCGGATTCATAAGGCATATGAGCTTGTCCTTCCCTGAGGAAGTACGTGTTTTTCCTTCTAATCTTGCCATATCCCCAGCGATAACCAGGAGTAGCCCGCATGTCTTGAAAGTAAAACCGGCTATGATCTAAATCCGTTTCACACACTTGACGAAACTTTTCATATTCTTCTCGAAGCAAACCAATATCTGCATCATCGTCCCAGGGTATATAACCTTTATGGCGGATAGCACCAAGCATCGTACCGCCAATCATAGCATAATTAATATCGTGCAAACGGCATATTCGATCTACTTCTACCAACATTTCCATTTGTATAAGTTGAACGGCTCTCAGATCCTCTGAGGTAAGCGGACCTTTTTTTATGTGATCAAGTTTCATGTCATTTACCATAAGCTAAAACATCCTTTGCCCAATCGATCCGGTTAACGATCACTGAATCTACCCCAATACTTTCTGCAAGTTTGAGTTCTTCGTCACTTGTTACTGTCCACGGACGGATGAGTATTCCCCTCTTGTTGCAATCTTCCACCAGAGCAGGATAACGCAACATATGCACACTTGGATGTAATGCTTCAGCTCCAACCTTCTCGCATTGCTCCCCCGTGACTAAAATCCCTCCACCACATAGCAGTGCTGTTTGGGAGGCTGGCTCCAACTGTTTAATTTTTTGAACAGAATAATGGTTGAATGACGACCACACAATCCGGTCAGACATCCCATATTGTTCAACGACTTTTAATGCGATAGATTCAATTCCATCATAATAAATAATCCCTGTTTTCAACTCAATATTTATGGTCATTCCTGTTGGCTCCAACAATTCTAACACTTCTGCCAACGTAGGGACTTCCATAAACCATGGTTCGATCAGACCTCTTTTATTAAAATTAAGCTTCTTGATCTCGGATAGTGTAAAGTCTTTCACCCATCCTTGACCATTGCTGGTTCGATCCACAGTTTCATCGTGAATAACAACGACTTCCCCATCTTTGGTGAGCTGAACATCAAGTTCTACCCCATCTACTCGCATTTGAGCCGCCAATTCAAAACCCTCTAGCGTATTTTCCGGTGCAGAAGAATAGGCCCCACGGTGACCCCATATTTTCATTTAAGCCACTCTGCCTTTCCATCTATAATGATCTTGTCATTACCTGCACCAAATCTCACAAAACGGATCTGCCGTTTCTCTGTATTTACAACCATAACGTCGAAGGCTTCTTGTGAAGAATCTCCTAATTTACGATGAGGGGTAATAAAACCTGGTGACTTATATTCCGTAAAAGCTTCACATTTTGAATTCAATATCGATAAAATAGGAAATCCTTCTGCATTATCTATCAAATCACCATGATTATGACCATTGATGAAAGCCAAAATTTTATCGGAATGCTCATGTAATACCTTCATCAATTCTTCTTCACCGCGCATTATTTTGGCCCAGTATTGTAAACGGCCAATAGGTGCAACGTGAGAAAAAATAACCACTTGCCAATCAGCAGGTGTGCTTACCAATTGTTCATTGACCCACTGGATACATGACGCATTGTATCCATAACGCAAAACTTCGTTCGGATCAAAAGAATCGAGAAAGATAAAACGTAGTCGTTGGTCTGCAAAATCAACAGCATATCGCGGTTCATCTCTGCCTAGATAAAGCTCGCATTGTTCTTTTAAGGAAAAGGGATCTGGGTTATTTTTAAAATAATTTGAATCATGATTCCCCAGTGTTGCCCATATAGGAACGTCACACTTTCTTAGATCGCTAAGAATGTTTTCAACATAATAACGACTTACCTCACGTGTTGTCATGCCGTCTGTAAAATCCCCGAGGTGAATAATTCCATCGAAATTCAACTTTTGATGAAGCTTTTGGATAGCTCCAGCTGTATCATTCCATGTCCCGTTCACTGTATAGTGTGAATCTGTCAAAAGCAAAAAGGAAAGTTCATCACTCTCCTGTGCATCCGTGACACACTTCGAAACCCGATTCACTTCTGCTTGTACCCAAGGCTGTATTTGATGCAGGTAAGGCTTCTTTCTCTGAAAAGAAAGTATATGATTGATATCCTCGTGTCCTTCAAAATCAGTTCCATCCATTTTCCTCAAGCATATTCGAAAATAAACACACTCTGAAAAAGTATACTGATCTTGCCTGTATGTGTTTCCATTCAAGTCGTATCGATAAACCGTCCAGTTCTCTTCGGGGGCATAATCATAGGTATATATCCAGCGATCTTCGATCTTCGGCGCATAGGTTGCGACATTAAACTTATACTGCGAATCCATAAGCCTTATCTGATCTCCAGGTTGTGCAAAATAAAATACAGGAGTACTTAGCATTTCCGGATGTCCCAGTTCTTGCAGACCATCGCCTGCCCGTATCTTCATCCCTGCTAGACCCATTAATGAAATCTTCAAAGCTTACCTCCTCTGCTTTCTTCTTTGTCCTTCGTAATCTTTATGGTGACTCATTAACCTATCGTTCTCCCAATTCGTTTCTCACTGTGTCCAGTGCATTTCTGACAATTTGCCACATGTCATAATATTTATATTCAGCTAGCCTTCCGCCGAAAATCACATTTTCCTCTTGATCTGCAAGCTCTTTATAACTTAAATAGCTCGTATTATTTTTCTGGTTATTAACCGGATAATAGGGCTCGTCCCCTTGTTCATACTCTTTTGAATATTCACGTGTAACGACTGTTTTTGGTTGAGTACCAAATTCAAAATGCTTATGTTCAATGATACGGGTGAATGGTGTCTCCTGATCTGTATAATTCACAACGGCATTACCTTGAAAATTCGGTTTGTCGAGAACTTCAGAGTCAAATTGTAAAGTACGATACTCCAGTGCTCCGAACCTGAAGTCATAGAACTCATCCAGCATGCCTGTATAAACGATTTTAGCGGCAATACGATCGAAGTATTCTTTTTGAGCGAAATAGTCTGTATTTAATCTAACCTCGCTGCCTTCAAGCATCTTTTCAATGATTGGTGTATATCCGCCAACAGGTATACCTTGATACTGATCATTAAAATAGTTGTTATCCCAAGTGAAACGAACAGGTAATCGTTTAATAATAAATGCCGGAAGCTCCTTGCAGCTACGTCCCCATTGTTTCTCTGTATACCCTTGAATTAACTTTTCATAAATATCACGTCCAACCAATGAAAGCGCCTGTTCTTCAAGATTTTTGGGTTCTTCACACTTCAAGCGCTGTGACTCTATTATTTCTCCTGCTTCTGTTGGATCAGTAACTCCCCATAATTGATAGAAGGTATTCATATTAAATGGCAGATTGTATATCTTACCTTTAAAATTGGCTATAGGTGAATTAGTATAGCGGTTAAAGGTTGCAAAACGATTGACATATTCCCATACTTCTTTATCGTTCGTATGAAAAATATGTGCTCCATATTTGTGTACATTTATACCTTCAACCTGCTCGGTATAAATGTTCCCCCCAATATGATTACGCTTGTCGATCACCAGGCATTTTTTATTCCGTTTTGTAGCCTCGTGTGCAAACACGGCACCAAATGGCCCTGCGCCCACTATCAAATAATCATATTCCATTAGCTCAACACCGCCCTCTTCGAATTTTCATAGATTTCGACCCCGGCTTTTCCATCAGCATGTGCGATATGTGCATGTTGAAGTTCGACTTGCTGTTCGAGTCGTTTCGATACCCACGGCTCAAGCGAAGGCTGCGAAATCATCTGCAGCAGATTTTCAAGAGTCGCAAAGTAAGGATGTTCCCAAAATGCACAACTGTTAGCATCTATAAAATCTCTTTCCTGTTTATGCATCGAGAAATTGTTCATATTCCTTGCGTCAATTGAAAGTGTAATGCTTTCTTCACACAGAACTCCTGTAGCTGGGTCAAATTGAATAAATAAGTTACTATGTTTTTCCGTAACATAAATATGATCTGTAGCGTTTGATGACACATAAAAGTATCCAGTATGAATGATTTCGGAAGATAAATCGTTGCTTTGGAAACTAGCCGGACAAAAATCATCTACATAAGAATACGAATCGTTTACCAAACTAAACTTAACCATCTGTTGTGCGCCAACTGGGACTAAATATAAGTAATCATTAAAATATAATATTTTTTGGAAAGGACCTAACTCATCTGCCGATTTGATTTCAAGATTTGGTTTGTATTTTAGAATTGAACTATCCTCTATATTAAAGCTAACTAATTCTGGACTTTCCAAGGGTAACAACCAGTAGCCCTTATTGATTAATACTATATCTGAATAACCATATTTCCCGTTTCCCAGAACATTCAATTTAGTCGTTTTGTGGATTAAATCAATCTCCATAACTGCATCGGCATTAATAAATGCCAAAACCAGTAAGCCTCTTTCCTCATCATGAACACCATTCGAGAAAAATCCTAGTTCAGGATTGCTATTCTCTCTAACAGAATCCACCCAATCATCTATAAGTTCTGTACTGTTATCCTCCATATTGAGTTTGACAATACCCGGGTAGTGTAATGGGATAAAGTAGAGCGAACCCTCGCATTCAATAATTTTTGAGAATTTACTATGAACGTTATAGTTTATGTCTTTTGGTACAGGTAGATCAATATACTCAAAAGTGGACTCTGTTATATCGTATACAGCGATCGCGGTAGCAGAGTGTGGAGAAAAATATAATTTATTTCCACTTTGATGAATAGAGTGGTATACTCTCCAATCCAGCATTTTCTCATTCGCAAAATTCCCCAAATGTTCCACATTCCATGTCTTCTTATCTAATCGAAAGAAACCATTCATATGCAACGTTAGAAAATATAAACATTCCTCTGTATCGCATATACTTCCAATGGAAAGAAGACTACTTAAATCTTCATTTTGAACCATTAGTGGTTTTGGCATGCATTGATACATCGGCACTAGTGAAGTAGCATCTCCGTAAAAAGCAGAGCTTAAGTTTAGAGCCCGATGTAAATCTGCAGTATCATCATAAATCCCATAGCCCTCCCACTTGTACTCATTAATAAGTTGTGTATACTCATCAAAGAGCAGTGGACGCATGGAGCTGTAAGTAGCCTCACTCAAAGGGTGAGGGCGCCACCAAAGAACGATATCATCATGGTTGCGGAAGGTATTGAATACAGACCGCAATTTTGCAATATACTTTTCATTCCCTTTAAGGATGGGACCTACTGAGGTGTTATAGAGCACAATTTTTTTCCAAGTCCCATCCGATTTAACAATGAATTTTTTCCATTCATCGGGCAGTGTGAAATCGTCTGCTTTGGAGTTAATTATTTTATCAAATTTAGGAGAACCGGAAGCCACGATCTTTTCCTCCAGTTTCCCGAATCCACCCACGCAGTTTTGATCTTGTTCGTATGCTTGAATGGCATTAACATAAGCTTCACGAACTCGATCAGACTGCACAAATATTTTGTCAGAATAGACCAGCCCTGCTGAGAGAGCGAGTTGTTGTTCAACCTCATTGGATGTTACAAAATAGGGAGAATAACATAATAATTCAGTGTATTTCTTCAAATGATTACTATAATAATCTGGATGAACAGTAGTAATTACATTACCACTATCATAGGCATTATGAATGAAGCTAATATCTGGGCGTCGTTGCTCCATGTTGTAATCTTTCCAATTTACGATAGGTACATATTCAGGAAATTGATCGCCTTCATAATGCGCTCTTCCTAACTCACCACCAGGGAGCCGATCAAAATAAGGAATTGGAATGACGTAAGCATCACATGCTGGGTCTTCTTTTGCTGCAAACCAAATAGATTCGAGCGCATCCCACATCGACGCTTTATAAGGAAAGAATGCAACTTCAATTTTGTTTGGCTTAAGTTCATTGTTAATACTCTCTTCAATCAGGTTAAGTTCTTGTTTAAGTTGACTGGTAAATCTTACATCAGTGGTTTCGATCACTACGGCCACATCATAAAGACTTTTATGATAGTCGGTTAACAATTTAACCGTTTGTGTATCATCACCCTCTAACTTTTCGATGAACTCCCCGATCTGTACCACTGCATTTTGGCAGTCTATCAAAAGATTAATTACCGTTGAGAAGTTTCTATTAAGGAACTGGCGATTAATCTCATTGATTACTTCATATATAGATTTCACTATATTAAGAATTTGCTTTTGTTGGTATTTTCTCATCCTATTTCCGCCTCTGTATAAATTTAATCTGCATACTTCAACTATTATCAAGACCAGGGATTAACAAAATAGGTTCTGAGACCGAGATCAAACAGTGGGTGCATACACTGCTGAACAATTTTATGTTATATAGGTTTTATCGGTATAATTCTCCTATTATTGAAGTGTAAGCCTACATTTTGAACCTGGTATATTGTACAAATTAAATATGATGATAGGCACCTTTCTTAGCCCCCTTTAGGTACAAATAGTCTACTGTTATTCGATCATTTTTTTTTAAATTGTGCCGACGTTACCCGGTTTTTTTCTACATTATTAATATTCGGAGCTATAAAGAGGAGTTTAGCAACCTATTACTGAATAATATATGGTAGAAATGTAATCTTAAATCCTTATTATTAATAGACTTATTGCACGCCAAGGGGAGGATACCATGCAGAATTTGAAATTTACAAAAAATTATAGAAACAATGACACACTTCGGAACAGTTTTTTCGAACTCGCTGCGAGTACATTTGATATCCATTTTGAAAATTGGTACCAACAAGGGTGCTGGGGCGAAGGATACATCCCTTTTTCATTTGTTGATGGAGATCAGGTTGTTGCCAACGCTTCTGTCAATGTCCTTGAACTCGTCATCCACGGGCAGAAGAAAAAAGCGATCCAAATCGGCACGGTGATGACACATCCCGACTATCGCGGGAAAGGACTATCTGCTCGTTTAATGAACATAATTTTAGAGGAATACGAAAACAAGTACGATCTCATGTACCTTTTTGCCAATGAATCCGTTCTTGATTTCTATCCCAAGTTTGGGTTCCAAGCTGTAGAAGAACATTTATTTTCAATGGACTTTCATTGTACAGCTAACCCATTAGAATCTGCGAACCTGCGGAAACTAGATGTAGCTGACGCAGACGATTTACACCTTATTCAACAATTAGCATCGCAAAGATTGCCTGTATCCAAGCGGTTTGCAACCGATCGTACTCCTGGCATATTCATGTTTTATTGCTTGAATGTATTTAGTGATGATATTTATTATTTGGAAAACGAAAACGTCATTGTTATTTATCAGAAAGAAGATAATCATATCGACCTCTTCGATGTTGTCAGCTCAAACGAAATCAATATGAAAGATATTCTGAATAAGATTGCGGATGCAGATACGGAGAAAGTAACGTTTCATTTTACTCCAGATGATGATGAGGATATGAATTTTAAAAGTACGATTAACAATGATGGCTTATTCGTAAAAAACCATGGTGACAACCTCTATCCCGTAGACGTCAAACATCCGATTACATCAATCGCTTAGCGTTTTATTTAATCATGATAAGTTAACAATAACTTCCCTCGTTAAAATTAAAAAACGATCAAAAAGGAGCAGGTTCCCCCTGCTCCTTCGCTATGTGAAACTTCATTCTCTTATTGAACGTAACACTTCAGAACGATAAACTATGAAGTAAACAGGTATGATCTTATTTTCGTCATGAAGGAGGAGGCATCCGTGGCATTTATTGCGTTAAACTGTCCCAATTGCAACGGAAGAATTGAATACAAGGAGGGGCAGGTTTTAAAGTGCCCATATTGTGAAACAGAGCTTTTGTTGAAGCAAAATCATGTCTACTATGTGGATCAAACCATTAATCATTACCACGGGACGCCTCCTGAGGCAGCGCCGAAGCCGAACGTCTCTGTAAGGCTATTACTGATCATGATGTTGATTTTATCAGGAGCCATCGGCACTTACTTTTACTACAGCACAAGTTCCACGCTTCAAAGAACAGAGGCCAATCTGCCTGTGCGGAAGATGCCTGAGAGCGAGGTTCTGCTCTCTTTTTTACGGGATATCTTTGATAAAGGATCTGCCTTGCCGACAGAAGAGGAGCTCGCTCGCGTGCGCTATCTGACCGTAGATTATCTAGATAGTGATCAATGGCAGTTTACCTATAGCTTCTCCGATCCCTTCAGCGATGAAAAGGCCGAGAAGATCACTTATGTTACTCAGGACAAGAAACTGAATGCACAAAAGATTGATCAGCGGGATTTTGAAGCCTTTACGGGACTTACGGCACTCGATCTGACGGGAACCTACGAAATCTCCCAGACAGATCAAACCACTTTTGCCCATATGTCCGGACTAAAAAGTTATGGTGGTGCTTTTAACGAATCCTTTAGCATGTTTTCAGGTTACTTTGGTGACAAGTCTAAAATTACGCACCTGACTACCCAGCTACGAAGCAATCAGGAATTAGCCTTACTGCTGGAATTCCCTAACCTGAACTCTTTATCGATCACCTATGTCGATGAGTCTATAACGGACTTTCACCTGTTAAACAAATTGCCGCTCAAGTCCCTGTCGTTCACTTATGTCAATGAACTGGGATGGTTGTCGTCCATGACCGGGCTGACATCCTTATCCATCAACTACAGTGAAACAACAGACTTGCAGCCACTGTATGCTTTAACCCAGCTACAGGAGCTTCAGCTTTCCTATTTAACCAACGTAAAATCCATCGATTTTGTGCAAAATATGCCTGCCCTACAGAAGCTGGATATCGAAAATTTAAACTTTTCCAGTTTGGAACCATTGGCTGGAAAAACCTCCATTACCAAACTGCGCCTGGCTTCTTTAAGCAAGCTTAGCTCGGTAAAGGCCATAAACACTCTGGCTTCTCTGCGAGAATTAACGTTGTCCGGTTATTACGAAAATGCAGAAGCACTTACATTGCCTAATGCAGGCAATGTAGAAATCCCCGGCTCCTTCCTCTCCGGGCTGAAGGCACCTGCCGCAACCAACCTGACACTCCGTGGCGGAAGCGGGGAGTTAAATCTGGCTGCCCTAGGGAAATTCCCGAAGCTGGAGCAACTTTCCCTCTGGGAAATCAGTGAAATCACTCAACTCAGCTCCTTGGACAGTTTGCCACGTATGCAGACGCTGAACATTTATGACTCATCACTCTACAAGCAGAGTGATGCATTATTTCGTTTGAAGCAAATTAAATCTCTGGTGTGCTCCGAGTGTAGGCTGAATTTTGAACAAAAAGCAGGTGTGGAGAACAGCGCACTTGAATATTTGACCTTAGAGCAGCCGTATTTTAGCGTAAATAATGACTCTGTCTCTGAGGTTAACCAGATCATGCCATACTTCGCCAAACTGTCCGCTCTGCGTTCTTTCACCCTGCAAGACAGTAATTTGGCTTCGCTTGAATTTATGAGCAATTGGCAGGCCATCGAAGAGCTTCATCTTGAAAACAATGCCATCTCTAATATCGAGACTCTAAGCCGACTACCTAAACTGCAAAAAGTATATCTATCCGGCAATTCGGTGCAGAACAAATCCGTTCTTGGAACGGACGTGAAGGTATATTAGCCAAGTGTGCAGATCAATGGAGATTTCTAAACTCCTGTTATTAATGAACTAAAGAGTGGCGAAAGCCTCTCTTTAGTTTTTCACCTAATACATCTCAACGATTAGTCATTACATGATGATACGAAAAGCCGACTGCACTGAATTTCAGGGCAATCGGCTTTTGATCTAACTTTTAAAATTTCCGTCAAATTCTTTATTAGAGTTCAGTCCACTTTGCATATATGGTACGTGTCAAGGCTCCGCCTCTGACCATTGGCCTGAAATCATAAGGAAAGGTCAAACCTGAATTTTTGTACCATCCTTCGAATACAAACCCTGGCTTTGTTGGAGATTCGGGTACTTTGACTACATTTCCGCTACCGAGAAGCTGAGTCTCTACTGCTGAACCACCATTAGTCTCGAAATTCACCGTATAAATCTCACTCCACATTGCAGTCAACATGAAGTTCTCTGTCACCGGTGTTTGGAAATCGTAAGGTATTTTATCTCTAAGATCCTTAGTCCATGCATATATTATATGTCCTGGGTATACCGGAAGTTCAGCTCCGGCAGGTTCAGCAACCACATCGCCATCCATCACGCTCTTCGGGAGCATTGGACCAGAGTCAATGGCTGAATAGAACCTTATCGTAAACAAAACCTTCCACTGTGCATACAACGTGATGTTCGACGACACAGGTGTAGCAAAATTATAGGCTGTGGTCAAGCCTTCATCGCTGTACCAGCCGCCAAACACATAGCCTTCTCGCACCGGTACGACAGGTTCAGCAACCGTGCCACCTTCGACCACTGTCTTCTGGTCTATTACAGATGCCCCACCCTTAAGATCGAAACTTACTGTGAATAAAGGTGTCCATTTCGCATACAACGTAACATTTATCGTCACCGGCGATGCAAAATTGTAGGCATCCGTTAAACCTTCATTGATATACCAACCACCGAATGCGTAGCCTGTCCGCGTTGGGGATGCAGGTGTCGTGGCTCTAGTATTGAATTCCACCGTCTGGGTATTGACTGTTGACCCGCCTTTACTGTCGAAGCTTACTGTGATCATAGGCGCCCACTTCGCGTACAGCGTAATATGATTCAACACCGGGCTACTAAAGTTGTATCCGTTCGTCAAGTCAGTGTCACTATACCAGCCTTTAAACGTATACCCCTCCCTCGTTGGCGTTGAAGGTGTTTTAGCAGATTCTTTATAATACACGGACTGGCTGTTCACCTTGGTGCCATCGCTCATAAAGCTTACCTCATATTTATTCGTTTGCCACGCCGTGTATAAATCATGATTCCGTGTGATCGGTGTTGTGAAATCAAATGGCTTGCTCCGTGCCTCTTTATCTCTCCAATACAGGAACGTATATCCTTCTCTTGGTTTTGGTTCAAATGACTCTGCCACGCCACCTTCTTTCACCATCTGCTGTTGTAACAGCGCAACACCCGTCTCGTAGAATCGCACTTGATACTCATATTTCTGAGCAATTGTCCATTTCGCATACAATGTGATATTGCCTTTTACAGTTTCGGTTGCGAAGTTATAACCTTTGGTCAAACCTGTATCGCTAAACCAACCTCCGAACACATATCCTGCTCGTGTTGGCGACTTGGGTGCTACGGCTTTATTTCCCCCGTAAACCGTCTGGTCAGGGACTGCTGATCCTTCATTACTGTCGAAGCTAATCGTATAACTGCTCATCCATTTTGCATACAACGTAGTCGGACTCACGACTGGCATCGCAAAATTGTAAGGTTTCGTCAACGTACTGTCGCTGTACCAACCTCCGAATGTATAATCTTGCCGGGTTGGAGGCTCTGGTTCGCTCGCTATAGCGCCATAATCCAACTGCTGATCAGGCACTTCTTCCACTCCGCCATTGCTGTTAAAGCTGACGGTGTATTGGTCGATGTCCCACTTCGCGATATACTCGACATCCTGCGCAGGCATCGTAGCTTGCGGATCAGGCGACCATCCCTTGAATTGATGCCCTTGCCAAGTCGGATTACCCATATGGATAGTAGTCGTTGATCCATAAGGCACTTCGCCCACTACTTTATCAGGCGTGATTTGATCGTTGTAATCTAAAGTCAGCTTATACGTATTGCGCTTGTAGTACACCCTTAGAACCGTTGTGCCGTTGCTGGCAATATTGGCTTCCAGCACAGTACCCGGGAAAGTTGTATCCACTGTAAATCCTTCGTAAGACTTCAGTGATTCTACAGGTAGAACTGCCTTCGTATCCGTTGTACCATAATACGTCTCTGTATCTGCGACCGTATAGGTTGGGTGT
Source organism: Paenibacillus amylolyticus (assembly GCF_051136285.1). Classification (GTDB taxonomy): domain Bacteria; phylum Bacillota; class Bacilli; order Paenibacillales; family Paenibacillaceae; genus Paenibacillus; species Paenibacillus amylolyticus_F. Next base: position 2,872,005 of record NZ_CP194938.1, read on the forward strand.
CCTATATCTTGCTTCAGATATACCACTTGGTAAGGCATGTCATTCCTGGCTGTCCACTTGGCAGTAAAGCTTGTATTCTCTGTCGGCATTGTACTTGGAACATAAGGGGACCAACCCGCAAACTTATATCCCGGTCTTGTCGGAACCGGAATTCGGCTCACGATATTCGTATAGATTAGGTCGGTTATCTTGGTTTCGGAAGGGCCCTCATAACCTAAATTGAAAGTCACTGTCTGGCTTATCGGCTTGTAATAAATATTAAGAATCGCCGACCCATCCCCCTTAATGATACCTTGCGTTGTTCCTTCCATGTAACCGCGATCTGCATATTTGTTAGAGGTTACGCGAACCAGTTCATTTGTTGTGCCCGTCTTCATTTCCCAATCCGCAAGCACAGAGGTTTTCTTCGAGTTCGAGTCCATCAAATAATGATTAACTCTGTACGGTGTATCCGTGTTCACGATCCAATGGGCATAAAGAGCACCTAAGCCTGCAGGCATCCGACTTGGTATCTCCACTTTCGTACCCCCAACAGAAGATGTATACCATCCATCGAAAGTATATCCAGGAGTTACCGGAACTTTCTTTTTCACAACAATTGGTGCATTAAAGAGGGCCGCGACAGTCTCGGGCGCTTCTCCGTTTTTGGGATCGAATACGATCGTAAGGTCACCATCCTGATTCTTGATCCAGTTCAATGGAATGGTACGTTTGATTGGAGCTGATGTGAAAGATAGTGGAGCTCCCTTCCACGTAATAACCAACATCCCCGTACTCGATGCCTTCCGCCAGTCTTTCACACTAATCTGCTTTTTCTCCGGGGAATAGATGAAACTGCCACTTACTTGAATATCAAAATGATCAATATCATAAATCTCTTGCATATCTGTACCTGTTTTCAAATCAAAACCCTTCATCTTTAAAAATGACTCTGGCAAATCTATAATGCTGGTCCCGCCAGCCCCTCCTCTAAAGATCAAACCAAGCTCATCATTCTGTGGGTAGGCAAAATCTTCAATGCTTTCTTGCATGCCTGCTGTGTATAGCGGCCATGTATTCTCATACAATGGGGCACTGCCTTCAAGCATCCCATCACCCAACTGTGCACCTACTGCGATTTCTAAATAAATACCGATTTCTATAAACAAAGCACCTAACGTTTTGCTGGATTCTACACCGTTCACATTCTTCAACTGATAGTAGAAGTAGCCCCATAGATTCACATATACACCAGGCTCCACAGATAACCCGATGCTATTCCAATCGACGCTACCCAGCCCTGCTTTAACCTCCATATGAATACCGGCCCGGAGGCCCAGTGTCCCCATGACATAAAAGCTAAACTGGTAGTCACCGTCTCCCGGCAAGCTTACCGTATTGCTCGTACCACTGAAACTGAGCACGCGCAAAGTTACCGAGTAACGCTTGGCACTCTTATAATAGAAATCCGCTCCGATCGACAGGTTTACTTGGGCGCTGACCACAAACTCGGCTTCGAATTTGACTTCTACGAGTCCGTAAGCTACTCGTATACTTTTTTCAAACAGGGTCTTCTTGATTAGCGGAACCCATTCTGTCTCTTCCTTCAGCATCTCTTGATACTGTTCCTTCAGCTTCTTCTCATCCATGGAGGTATCTTGTACACCATTCATGATGGCTTTAATCTCGGTTGCAATATTCCGCACCTGACTTAGCTTGCCGGAAGTCTGTGCGTCCAGCCAGTTCTCTAATGCCGCTTCTAACTTATCGACTTCGACAAGCGCCATCTCTGCTGTAATATTGATTCCGGTATAACTATAAGTATCCAGATTCGCCGTGATTACGTAATCATCAATGCTGTACCAGTAAGGAATCCCCCACGCTGTAAGCCAATGCCCCTGCATATCACCATTAATGCCAAGATCCAATCCCATCTCCTGAACGAAGGTACCGGTCATATGAATGACGAGATCACTCTCTTCACTGGTATCGACGACAATATCAGCGCCTACTTGCAAGGTTGCACTCACTCCGGAGCTTCGACCGCTAATGTTCTTCAGCTTTGTGCCGAGTGAAGCAACAACGGTCAGATTCTTCACGCTTACCCGACTACTTTCGCCCGAACCCCGGGAGGACTGAGCCTTAATATTCTGAATCTCCTTGATTCCCTTCGTTTCCATAGCCAGATCGGATAGATAATCTGCCGCTTGATCCACGAATCCACTGGCGATCGCTTGCTGCTCGATCTGCTCTTCAAGCTGCTCGATTTGTTCTTTCGATAACAGATCTTTGCCGTCAATGGCCTGCTTCTGGTAGATATTGAAGACATTCTGGATATCTTCAATCGTGGCATCTTTATACGTGATGATATCCATCTCTGCCGCAGGTGTAATCGACGTGATGCGTCCATAACCGGTAACCTTGGATGTTTCTGCAGCGAATGTGCCTTCATAGAATCCGATAAAGTCACCTACATCTACTGTAGTCAACTCATTCAGGCCAAAAGGCTCATACACGCTATCGCTGTAATTCATCGCGATATGCTCGATCGTGATGGAGTGGTTATCTGATTCCCCATCCGTATCGTCTTTTACGTTAACCGGTAGCACATCCGGCTTAAGCAATACTTCCTTCGCATCCGCACGATCATACGTGTAGGTACTGTCGTCTATTTTTGTGATCCGAACATAGGCGACATCGCCGTCTTCGGCACCGGTCATTTCAACGGTACGCCGATCGGGTTGAACTCCTTCGTAGATGGCAACCGTATCACCGACTCGAATCACTGTACTACCGGTGTACACGAATGTGCCTCTACTCGCATTCGCTTCGGAGAGCAGATCACTGTTACCGCCCACCGTCGTGTTCATGACCGAAATTGAAGGTGAACTGACTTTTGCACCATTAAGTATCATATCCTTGACGTCCGTGAACGCAAGGTAGATCATCGTCGGATTAAGCGGAATATCCATCACTTCTTGCTTGGCAACGCTAAACACATAAATGCTTGTGGATGCGTCTTGGCCCTGGAAGGATAAGTTCTCATCCGTCAACGTCAACTGATACGTGTTGCCTTCCACGAACTTGCCATTTTCAGCAGCGGACGCGACGGTGAAGAGACCGTTCCCTCCCGTGACCTTAACTCCTGCAAAATCAGAATTCGCCGTGTCGACGAATGTCAATCCAGCTTTGACCTCGGCTACTGTCAAACTGCCCGAAGCATCCTTCAGCGTGAGCGTGAAGTTCGGCTTGACATTCAAGACAGAGTAACTCGGCGTGCGCTGTACAGCATTTTCCACACTATCTGTATATTTTGCATACAGTTTGGTGTTCGCAGTTACCATACTTCCCTCTGCAAAGATCGACGAGAGATCACTTTCGGTAAACCACCCTTGGAAGATGTAGCCGTCTTTGATCGGAACAGGAAGATTAGTTAGCTTTTCGTTGCTGCGGACCTTCTGTGCTTTGACTGCCGTACCTCCGTTACTTTCGAAGGTAAGCATGTATGTCGTGTTATCGGTGCCTCCACCGCCATTGTTGCCTCCTGGTATTCCACCGCCATTATTATCCCCAGGCGTTCCGCCACCGTTGTTGCCTCCAGGGCTCGGCGTTGGATTCGGACTTGGCGTCACTGTCGGTGTTGGTGTTGGTGTCGGGGTGACCGTCGATGGATTCTGACTTTTCCACGCCTCCACAACCGCATTGTTCCGCATGAACAGAACCGCCGCTTCCGCGCGAGACGCTTGCACACGCGGGTTAAAATTGCCTTTTTCGTCGCCCGTGAAGACGCCTGCCTGCCACAGCTTCACGACTGCTTCCGCTGCCCAAGGCGAAATTTTAGCGAGATCGCCGGGTTCCGTCGTGATTGGATTGCCCGTCTGATACGGAATCTGTTCGCTTTCAAAATACCGCAACGTCATCGTTGCCATCTGTTCCCGGGATACGGTGGCATCCGGCGAATATTTGCCTCCACCCATACCATCGGTGATACCTTTCTTCACCGCCCATTCGATATAAGGCGCATACCAAGTACCCTTCTGTACATCAGCAAAGCTCGAATTGGTATACGCCCCTGTATCCACGCCGGCCATCCGTCCGAGCGCCGTCACATACATGGCGCGAGTCATCGTTCCTTTTGGCGAGAAGGTGCTGGCAGTCGTGCCACTAAATATCCCCTTCTCCTGCATCTGGATGACTGCATCGTGGAACCAGTCCTTTGGACTTACATCCTGAAAATTAGCAGCTGGGGTGACTGTTGTCTCCCGCATCGGAAGTTCAGCCGCAGCTGCCGAATGCGATGGAAACACAGGCACTGCAGTCACCAGCAGGCTGAAGACCAGCATCCATATCAGAATCTGCGGGCTACGCTTCCACCCCTGTCTTATTACTTTTTTCACTGTCATTCATCTCCTCTATGTATAGATCAGACTAAAAAACGACCAAATAAAATATGAAACGAAACCATCATTAAAAAGAACGTGTTTAAAAAGATCGTCGCTGTCTCATGGAGCTTTCTAACCAAGCTGATCAGCAATGCAGAATGGGAGTGAAAACCAGTGCCCCTTTCGAGAGCACTAGTTGTCTGCGAGTCAGAGCTGCTCGGCATGTGGTGATCAAACGGGGAAAATAACCTCGCACATAGAATGGCGCTGTGCAAACTGCGGCGTTCATCACGTTCGGGATATCAATGTCAGCTCGAACATCCGGGCTGAGGGGCTTCCGGTTGCTTCGAGATCCGGCATCCCTCTAGCTTGACTTGAAACCGCAGGAACGGCTGGTATCCTTGGATAAGGCGTTGAGCGAGTACTTCCAAGCAAGTCAGCATTGCTTCCAGGAAGCTACTAACTCTACAGATAGCAGTCGTTCATCCACCTTTCTTATCCGTCGAATGGTGACACCGACACAGGCGAATCATGTCGTTTTTTCTTCCGTATTTTAGCATGATAGATAGGATCATTTGTGGATTGTAAAGAAAACTTTAAGTTTGATCAGAATCAGCGAAGGGTTGAAGGAATCAGATTTGCGAAGAGTTATAGCGAGGGGATTTCAATCCCCTAATAAGAAGGATGGAGTAGCTTGTAAGAGAGAACATCTAAGATATTAAAAAATAGCGGCGTAGGGATGACTTCCCATACGCCGCTATCAGAATTCTATCTATGTATTCAACATTACAATTACAGATTTGAAGATTCTTTTGTTCAGCTCCTCAGTGTCCATATTCAATCGCATCATTTATTAACACGTTCAAGGCATCCCCGATATTACACAACTTCCTTATATTAAAGAATTAATGAAGCAACCCACGACGGCTGAAAAAACAGTTCATACCTCAGAACAATATTCGCTGCCCCTGGCTTTGGATATGGTTATGGTTATGGTTGGTTTATAGATGAAGATGAGCATCGGAGAAGAGTCTATTATGGCGGCGGTATTGTTGGATTCAAAAATGAAATCATTCGTTATGTCAACGACAGAATTACAATCATCATGTTGAACAATTTACCAACGACCAATGTGGATCAAATTAGAAATGATCTAACAAAAATGGTTTGCCAAGCATCGACATAGCACGAGGACAGACTTAACAACAAAAGAGGGGTCAGTGCCCCTCTCTACGATTTCCAAGTTACTTACCTGCAAAACATGTTTATATCATCCAATGCTGAATCAGCATGTCCTCTAACAAATGAACTCTCATCTTTTAATGCATCATGGATAATTGGCATAATCAACTGTTTATTCACTGCTCCATGTATTCTTGCGATATGGCCAAAACAAAGAATGGCTATTCCTCTTATATTTTCATTTTTATGCTGAGTGTATCGAACCATCAGTTCTTGTACAAACTCTCCATCATCCGCATGAAATGCTAGAGATAACAAGCCATTTACGATTGTGTCAGGGTTATTGGAGTTGATTAGGTTTATAATCTCTTGATTCTTCTCTATGTTGTTGCTGTAACGTTCTACTCTTTCGTGAACTATATCATCTAGTTCCTTTTCACAGGAGTCGATCTCTTGCCATATTTGTTGAGCAGATTCATTACTTGCGGTTCTAAGCTTTTCAAGTGCATGAATTAATCTTTTCTTGGTTTGAACTTCTTTGTCCGTTTGTTTAAAGATTCTTTCTTTATCTCTATACATGATGTAGTGTTCTTTGAAGTTCCCACGAGCCTCAGTAAGTGAATAGTCTTGATTCGGTCCACCCCAAACTTCATCTGCATGCGGATCATCTTGCCCATCATCTTCCCAATTACATAAACAACAAATTTCCCAACCTTGTCTTTCCTCTAGTGTGGGATAGCCACAACAAGGACAATTAAATCTGTTCATATAGTTACTCCTTTCATCTCATACCTACACAATTATGCCTGGCAGTAACATTAAAAAACGTATCAAATGTTCCATTCAAATGTATTGAATCTTCCTAAAGTTCAAAAAGTAGATACTACTCAATTTTTAATATGAATCGCTCATCACCATAATTACCCATATAAAATAGAGCCCTTCCGTCATATTGAAAGGGCTCTGATATCGTAACATTTAGTTTAGTCTTTTCTCACTAACATGGTTACACTCTCGACATTTGCGTGTGGACACTCTAGGGGTTCATAAACGTCCAAAAAATTAACATATTATGTATAAAATCCACCCTACTGACACAGGAAGCCGACCACTAACTAAATTTGATCATCTTCAGCCTTCTGCACCGCTCAAAACTTCATTATACAAAATAGTCTGCATTTCCTAAGAGTATTGTAACTCCCTTATAGCTCAACATTGGCCGGGTAGATCTACACTTGCCCTTCAACAGTTTACTTCCTATTAGCAGGTCTCCATTTGAAACCACAGTTCATACAGCCGTTAACAATTTCACTTCTCCCAGCAAACCCGACTAATATACTAACAGGTAAGGAAAAACTAATGGATATCCAACAAATAATACCAATGATCAGTAGTATGCCTTCAAAACCTCCACCGCTACCAACTCTCACATACCTCGTAAGAAGATAAGTCCCAATAAAACCGACTAACACTAGTATGAGAGGAAATAACCCCATCCATCCCAGTGTTTTAAACATGTTTGCAAAGCTGTATCCCCTTTTATTGGCTACAATTTGTTGTGACTTGCACTTACGACAAATAACTGCATTTACGCTCTTTGTACTGCTTGCTTGGGGACTAGTCGTCCTAGATTGACCGCTAACAGCCCTATTAGTTTGTACGGTTCTATTATCACGTTGCACTTCGTTTGATTCCCTCCTAATTGAATGTTTGTAGGCATGTAGAACTATTCGACAAAACCTTCCAAAACCCTTTATCTTTCGAGCATACCTTTTTAAATCCATAGAACGGCCATAGTACAGTAATGAGTTGGTGACGATGAACATTTAAAGAGAATTTATAATACATCCAATCCTGGGAACATTCTACGATCAGTGATACGCACTTAAATGGACAAAATACTACTATCTAAAACCAATAAAACTCTACTCAGAACAGAGATTGAAAGCCTACTAGAAACAAAAAAACGGCATCTCTGCCGTTTGTGTTTAAAGTGTTGATGCAGACAGCGGCGGCGGCTTCTCTGTTCGCGGCGGTTTTCATACGATGAAAAGACACCTGCACAGTATTCCTGTTGATGCGGCTCATTACTAGCAATATTAGATGTGATTTTACCTGAAAGCCTTTAACATTAAAAATAATTGATTATTAAAATGTACTTCATTCGTATATATTTTTGTAAATAAACCAATGCACTTGTCTATGATTTCCCCAGTGAACTTTTGGGACATGATGGCTTTATTCGAATAGATCCTTACTGTCTTCCAGTCATGAATTATTTGGTCTAATAACGGGTCAAGCGTATGTTTTGCATTGATATGATCAATGTTGTACTTATAGAGAGTATTTAACCTGTATTTCTCAGAACATTTTCTATAAATCGTACTGCTAAGTGTTTCTATAATCGTTTCATTTTTTATAATGAGCTCGTAATTTTCTGCCAACAACAGTATATTATTCAAACTTTCCGTTATTTCATTTTGATACCTGCACATATTTTCTACGAATGTATTGATGGTTGTGTGTGCTGAATTCTTATTGTTTAAGATCTCATGATTACCGGGAGGCACTAGCGCATATTCCCAAAAGTAGTCTGGCATCTTTACGTGTTCCGAAGTCATGCATGAACATTTAAATTCTGAAAATGGCAGAGAATATTGTCTGTATTCTGTAATATCATCAACCGTATATATTTCCTCGTTCGTAAGATTGAAGCCATAAACAAAAACAGGGTGCAGTCCATGTTTTTTGTTATAGTAAAAGTCTCTCCCGCGTTGATAAAACAAATCAATAAATATGGAAATCGGATGACCACTTGAAATAGAGTTTATGATCTCATCTTGTAACGTATCTAGTGCAGGGGATTTTTTACGAATAGAGATCCCCATTTCCTCAAGGATCTGATCTCCCTCTTCAAGATCCAACACCTCTAACTTGAAATATCCTCTTGTTTGTATTTTTTGTTCATCAAATCTATAAATACTAATAACATTATTCAAAATCGGCAACTCATCTTTTTTGAAATATCTGGCAAGTGTTAATAACAAATTGTAGCCGCAATTAAAATAAGGAAAATTATGATGAGGAAACATTTTTGTCATGCCGTCGAAGGGCTGAAAGGTGTCCAGGGAAATAATTTCTTCCATAAAATATTTCTCCTATACTAAAATTATTGTTGATATTACGGCTATATTACCTCTTAACAAGGTTCATCATACGGTATTGCCGCGTTCCAGCCTTCATCTCTTCATATTTCTTCGAGCCGGGCAATGCGATGAATTCATGGATATCTCCAATATTCGTGCTCGCTTTGGCGTTGCTCGCAATCCCTTGTGTGCCAGTACGCTGCTTCGCACTCTCATCACATGATAGAAGAACATTCGAAGTCACATCCTGATTGCGGATTACAGACAGGCCTGCTTCCTCTAACAGCCTGATGTTCTGTGCTACCTGATCTCCCAGCATCAGCTCCGTATACAGAAATACGCCGCCAACTCTCATTATCCGGTACACCTCTTCATAGAATCGTGATCGGTTCGGATAGGCATGTGCGGATTCTATATTTAACACCACATCGAAGCTCTCGTCTGCAAACGGTATATTCTCCGCATCGCCGACGAGATAAAAAGATTCCCCACCTCGGGATTTATCATTGCAATAGGCAATATTCGCCGGGCAGATGTCGAGACCGACAATAGACAGCGGCTTGAAATATTTAGACAGAGCTGCTATGTTCCCTCCCCTGCCGCATCCGATGTCGATCACCTGCCGCTCCCGAATCGCCGTCCTGCCCACTGTCTCAAGCAGCAGCTTGACTGAGTTTCTATTCCATGCATCGCCCGGCTCGATCACCGCATGTTGCTCATTCCCGTGCGGGACGTAACCATAATTTAAGAAGGTGGCGAATCGACCTATACCGGACAGCGCAAGGGAGTCCGAAATCTCGCTATAATCCCGAATTTCAGCCTCTTTCCGGTTCCATTCGGAAGGGTGAACAAACTGCTCACGCCGGTCGAGCATTGATACATAACGGTCATCTTTCGTATAAACCGCATCGCAGCCGCAGCATTGCAGCAATGCCTCCGACTGGACCAGCACGCCCTTGCAGCTGGAGCATACCAACCTTGCATTCAGATGCTGTAGCATGACTATCACCCAGCCGACGTATGCATTTGATTCAACGCGTACACATTATAATAATTTGGGATATTCAAATCTTCGTAGTAATCGATCACGGCATAGAAGCCGTTGGTTTGGAAGATGTTCTCGAGCCTGCTGATCTGCTCTCCGTCCAGTCCATGTACCTCCATTACAATTTGCCTGATTTTGCCCCAATCTTCCGGCTCTATGCCTTCCAGCACCTCGAACTCACTTTTTTCCACGTCGATTTTGAGCAGATCAATTTGGTTCAGATCGTAAAAGCGGATCATTTCGGAGATCGTAGTTAGCTTGCAACGATAGATTTGTTCATTCAGAAGCTTCGGCGACATAAGATGGTCGACAAAGCGGTTTAGCATTCGCGGGTCAGCGAAATTATCTTCGTAATGGTTGATTAACCCGTATCGGAGATCTTGATCGTGGTTCTCCCTGTATTTGATCTGGACAGAGTCCGTGGACATCGTAGGAAAATAGGCAAACTCCGCTTCCTTGATCTCATTGGAAAGCCCGACGTTAACCGTCGTTACGCGAGGCAGCGAGCTCGTATTCATCTTCAAGAGTTTAAACGTCGGAGGCAGTGGCTCAAAGGCATATACCCTGCAGTCGCTCTTGCTGCTGACATATAGGCTGAACATGCCGATATTAGCCCCGACGTCCATGACCGTGCCATGATCCGGAAGCGTAATACCGTGCTTGAAATACATCTCCTTTTGGAAAATCTCGTTGTAGAGAAACTCGGTCTCGCCTTCGTTGTTTTGATAGATTTCAATCCCGTTGTGCAGCCGTTTCTTTGTAATGGCCTCTGTCTGCAATGGATGACGCTCATGCTCCGTCTTGCTCATTCAATTCACCTTCTCAATAATTTGTTTATAGGGCATTTCTCTAACTGCTGGCGCTTTCATAGCGTTTGACGGCCAGCTTCCAGAACAGCCTGACCACTAGAAGCGATATAACGGGAGCTACAAAAATCCATATCCCAAGGAACAAGTCCAATCGATCGATCAAATAAACTGACGGCATGTTGGTGATGAACAAGATCGGCACAACATACAGTCCTATTCTCCGCAGCCATTTGGGGTATATGTACATCGGCATATTGTTTAAATCCCAACATTTGTCGAGTATTTCGAAGATCGAACCGGATTTCACCGTCCAGAAGGCAAGGATTTGCGGAAGTAGAAGTACCGAATAGGTCACGATTGTGCTACTCAAGATCACGCCGATATATCCGGCCACGTGGATCAAGCTTGGCTCGATGTCAAGACGCCGCCAGGCCAGTACGATCATCGTGATACCGGCGATCAGGTTCGGGATCGGAAACGCGAAGTTAACATGCCGGAACGAAATCATGAACTGCAGTGATAGCGGCTTCGTCATATATAAGTCCAGCGTCCCGTTGCGGATATGGCCGGCGAATCTATAAAAGTTATCCATAAACAGCCCTGTATAGATTGCGATCATAATCGTATAGGTCCCCGTGAAGATCAACATCTGGTCAGGAGAAATACCATTGATTTCGATCCCGAGCTGGAAAACGAACAAGATATAGATCAGCTTGGAAAACAGAAATACGGTCTCCATGATCAAACCGGAGTAGAAATTCGCTTTGTATTCCATGTAACCGACCAAGCTGTTCTTAGCGAAAATAAAGAACATACGTATATGCTTCCGAATCTCCGTCAAGCTGATACTCACAGATCTAACCTCCAACGGCTACATATTTCCTCATCCCGGAATCCCAAGACAACTTGGAAATCACCATAAGCACAATTACCCAGACCGCCTGTAAGAGGAGTCCGCGCACGATTTCATGAATCGCCATGCTCCCATTGATGATGTTAACCGGGAAGAATACGACATATTGAAACGGTAAATAGCTGGAGATTCTGGCAAACGTATCTCCGAAAATATTAAGCGGAAAGATGGCACCACTGAGCAGATAGACGCCTTGGTTGAACGCGATATAAACGCCCCAAACCTCGGTAATGATGAACGCGAGAGCACTAATCGAATAAAAAAGCAGGAAGTTGATGAGCAGTCCGAACAGAATGCTGACCAGAAACATAAATATCTGCACCCCTCTAACCTGAAACCCCCAAATCTGAGTAAAAACGATCATCAGTATGACAAATAAGACAAGGACGACCCCGGTCTGAACCGTTTTCCCACCGAAAAAATTGCATATCCGATAGCTGAAATAATGAATGGGCTGAGCGATAAATTTGCTCAGTCCACCCGTCTTGATATCATTCGCGATTTCCCCTTCGAAGCCGGCAGAAACCAGCTTGGAGACGACGCCGGACAACACGGAATAAATGATTATCTGTGAATAAGTATAGCCGTTAATAATCTCTTGCGGCGAACTGCGAAACACGGCCGTCCAGAGGAAGCATTGGACGAGAATGATGAAGCCGCCGCTGATGATACTCATAAAGAAATCGGTCCGATACTCCATCGCATTCTGAAGCGCAAGGATGTACGTCCTTTTATACTTCTGCAAGGCTTTCATGTCTGACCCCATCTTTCTGATACAAGCTTTCGATGCCTCGCTCGACAGGTATATCTTCAACTGTGAAATCGAGGATCGGGAACCGGTCCAACATCATCTTGGAAAGCCGCTGGAGGTCATGCTTATCGATCTCCATGACGGCATTCATGCCGTCATGTTGCATAATAGCGCCATAGTCACTTAGCGCTTGCCTCGGCACTTCGTCCGTAAATTGCAGCTTGATGATCTTTTTTGCATGAAACAGCTCGTTCACACGCCGAAGATCGCCATCGTATACGATCTTCCCTTGATTGATGATGATCGTTCGTTTGCATAAATCCTCAATATCTGCCATATAGTGGCTTGTCAGAATGACCGTTGCTTTCGTCTGCTGGTTATAATACTTCAGGAACTCCCGAATGCGCTTCTGCGAAATCAGATCGAGTCCGATTGTAGGCTCATCCAGGAAAATCACCTTAGGCCGGTGGATGAGCGACGCAATTAGCTCCATCTTCATCCGTTCCCCCAGCGAAAGCCTACGCACCTGAATATTGAGCAGATCTTTAACGTCAAGCATCTCCGTAAGCTCATCCAGAACAAGGTTGTAGGGCTTATCCTCAACCTCATAAATGCATTTGTTCAGGTACAACGATTCGTTGGCCGGTAAATCCCACCACAACTGCGATTTCTGCCCCATTACGATCGAGAACTGCATCTTGAATTCTTTTTTCCGCTCCCAAGGGACATAGCCTAATACCGTCGCTTGCCCGCTTGTCGGATACAAGATGCCGGACAGCATCTTAAGCGTAGTTGTTTTGCCGGAACCGTTCGGGCCTAAGAACCCGACCATCTCGCCTTGCTCGATTACAAGTGATATTTCGCTAACCGCTTCTCTGATCAGTGATTTCCGCTTCACTAAATTTTTCAGCGATTTTTTGAACCCCAATTCTTTTTCGTAGTAATTGAAGCTTTTGGATAAGCGTTCCACTTGGATAATGCTCACTGGTTCACCTCATTTATGCTCATGTAGAATAGTTAAACACCGTGCAAATGCAAGACACTGCACTTGGAACATGCCGGTGTCAGTCGTTCATCCATCATTTCCCTTATCCTTCTGTAGGTCATGCCGTGCCATAATTCCTGTACGGACGCTTCATTTAATTTGCCGATCTCGAACTCCTTGAAAAATTTGCACGCAACAATCGTTCCATCGGGCGTAATATCCATCCGGTTCGAGAGAGCCAGGCACTTCTTGTTCATCGTGCCTTTACTCCTCACCTCTTTGCCGAGCACGAAATCTTCGATCTGGTCATAATCCAGATTCGGCTGGTAGCGTAAACGCATTTTCCAGACCCGATTATTCACCCGGTCCAACTCGCTCATCAAAGCAGGGATACGCTCCGGATCGAGCTTGTAGTTAAAGGCGTGCCAGCTTCGTTCGCCCTTGTGCTCGCTCGCCGGAAGGAAGTCGAACTTCTGGTCAAAGTAATCGTCCATTCCCTGCGTGCATTCGTCCGAGATGTACCACGGGAAGCAGACCATGACCATATCTACACCGACGCCCTCCAGAAAGTCCAGCAGATCGTAAAGCTTGTCGGTCATAGCATCGTTAACGACGGTGTGGATCGTAATTTTGCCCTTGAATCGGTTTTCCTTGCGCAGCTCGACTAGCATCCGAATAGCATCTATCGCCTTGTTGAATACCCCTTTGCCGCGAAGCGCATCATTCTCTTCTTCGAATCCATCAAGCGCAATGAGCAGCTCCAGGTTGTCGGAGATTCTCAGCAAGGCGTCCAGCTTTCGCTCGATCAGCATCGCGTTCGTGCAGATCGTCGTCTCGCGAGGATGGGCTTCAAGCAAGTCGGCCAAACGGTCGAAATGGCTGTATACGAGCGGCTCGCCGCCCCAGATATAGAGTCTCGACTTGGCTGGTTCCGTTTCGAGGATCAGCTTCTCCAGCAGCCCATAGTCGAGCTGTTCCCGCTGCTGCTCCGGTGTCATAAAGTGATGATAGCCAGTGTCATTCCATTGATAGCAATGCTTGCAGCGCAAGTTGCATTGGTTCGTCAGTTTAATCCCGACAGACTCCGGCAACGGTGTCGCGTAACCCGCTATTTTCTCCATGTTCCGCTTTGTTTCCACCGTATTCTTGATAGTACGTTTCAATATTTGCAAATCCTTTGGGGAATGTTTAATCTCTGATTTTGGATTCATATCAACACACCCTTCTTAAACTTATTAAGTTATTCACATGAATCAATAGATATAATACCTTGAACAAGCCGTACAAATCGGAAGCATATTTTTTTTCATATACGCGCGATAATCTTTGTACTTGTCACTACTCCAGATGTCCAGCAAACTCTCTTCGTTCACGTTGCCGAAGGTCAAATCATAGAAGGCATGGCAGGGCGAAACGTCCCCCCTTGCCGTAATCTCCGCATAAACCCATGGAAGGGAGCACCGATTTCGTTTATCAGCCATCTGATGGAATTGCCCCGAGAAATAGTTGCTCAAATTTTGTTCATCTATCGTCTTCGGATAGGTGATCACATGGATGTGGTTTTTCAAGCAATACGCTTTAACATTATTGAGCTGTCTCGTCAATTCCGGAATATCGATCTGGCTGAACGAACTGGTGTCACGCCACACCATCCCCTTGGCATAAGGAGCTTCATGCACGTCGAATTTGTCACTAAGAACCTCCACATATTGGGCATACTGCTCTTCCGTTGCATAGAGCTGCACTTCCATGCTGATATGGTCCAACATCGACAAGTCGATATGCTTAAAGAAAAATTCCTCAACGTACATATAGTTCAAGGGCGTAATGATAAAGGATACACCCATCTTCGGAAATTGCTTGCCCTTGCTTTCCCGAAGCTCATAAAGCTTCTCGATCCCCTTGATTACTTTCTTGAATACGCCTTTGCCTCTCTGCCTATCGTTGATTTCCTCAGGGCCGTCGAGCGACATCCAGATCTTATTTGGAGCAGTCTCGACAAGCATCTCGGCATGCTGCTCAAGCAATGTGCCGTTCGTGGGGAAGTCCGCTATGCTTCCATAATGATTGATCATGGCGAGAATGTCGCTCAGCCAAGGGTACATCAGCGGCTCGCCGCCGAAGAAATCGTAATACGGCTTGCCCGGGCTGCACTCGACGATGATCTTTTTGATCAGATCCGGATCCAGCTGTGCTAACGTTTTTTTGCTTTTGTAGGGCCCTTCGAGTCCCCACTCATAGCACATCTTGCATCGTAAATTACACTCCTCCAACAGCTGCATGACGATCCATCTCGGATAGCTTGTCTTATCTTGGGCGACACTCAATTTGTTTACGCTCATCGCATAACCCCTTCTGCCATTGAAATCTTACCCCTTCGTTAACGCGACTCTCGCACAATACTGATCCACATAATTCGTCCGTTCTCCGGATCTGTTCATGATCGCTTGATGCATCTCCTTAAGGACCTCTACGGAAAAATCCATCTCCCGCCACTTCTCGTAGCGTATTCCGAACCCCAGCGACTCCCACAATTCCAAATTGCTAAGCTCGTGACTTCCGAACGGCTCCAACAGAATAAGAGGGGTTTCGGATGCAAGCGAGTCGATTAATGTGCCCGCTCCCGGCTTGGCCACGATAGCCATCGCCTCCGAAGCGACATCGATCAACCAATGATGATCAACCTTAGCGGCGTATGACTTCGTATCTTCTCCCGTTATTTCGATGTATGGCGGAAACTCGTGCAGGCCGTTCGCACTCTTCACCCATGCACACCATTCCGGATCGTTCATCCAATATCGGTGATCGGGATCGGGCTTCGCTTCCTTCCAATCGTAAGCTACGATATCAAGCCCATAGTTATGGCCGACAAGCTCTGGAATTGTACTTTGATAAGTGCCCATCCCCCAGCCGCCGCCATGAACAACAAGCCGCCGCTTCCTTGAGTCGAAGGGCAGTGGCGTACGATGAAGAACCGGGATTTCGCATCGAATCTCCATCTTGTCGGTGTCATAGAGACAAGCATTGTAATAATACTCGTCATAGCGAGGATGAAACTTCTTCAAGCTCTTCCAAGACGGGGCCAGATCTGAATCAACGTAGAGCAGGTCTACATGAATTTGATTCGGCAGCATCTTCTCCCTATACAAATCCAGAATATAGATCCAGTGTCCGGATAACGATATGAATTCGTACCGATCTTCCGCTTTCCACGCCTCCAGCAATAGCTCGACCTGGGCATAATCAATGCTGCCCCGGATATCCATCGGCATTCGGGCCGATAAATTGGCAAGTGCGAAATTATTGTGGTAAGCCTTTCTGCTGTCTACAATATGATCCATCTTGTCTTGCTCCAAATAGCTTTCGAACACGAGCACTTCCGTCGCGATATCCCTTTTCTCGAAATCACTTGCAGCTAACAGGCCGGGAATATAGAAACCCAGACCGAAACCCGAGCATAGAATCGTCACTTTCCGCTTACCCATAAAATTTCTTCCTCCATTCATGGCTTAAAGCGCTTCAGACTGCATCAGCCAACGATCTTGAAGGATAACGACGACAGCACCTCCTTAACCTTAGCGGTCAATCGTTCGTTATCCCATTCCCCCTCGATCAACGAATAATACAATCTGCCTTTCACCTGCTTATTCCGGATCCCCTTGCACTCGCTGACGACTTTGTTAATAAGGAGCGTATTCGCACTTAACGGTAAAATACCGAATCCTCGATCAGGCTTATATAGAACACCCTCGCGGTCCAGCGATTCCATCAATTGATCGAATGATACATCGCATGCAAACTGTAAAGTCGCATGCGTCATGCTCCCGGCCGTATCGTGCTTCTTCAGGTAGCGGTCAACGTAATGCTTGATCAGACTCATCGATCTTCTTGCATTCACCTCAACAATCGGAACGATGCGGCCGTCTGTCAACAACATAGAATCGACGCATACGTCGCCGTGATAACCCGACCGATACAGCTCGCGAGCCGCCCGTTTCATTACATCAAAATACTTCGCTTCCTGCAGCACATGAAGCAACCTATCGTCTGCTGTATAGGAGCCTTGGTAAGCGAAATTGTGATTGACCAACTGCTGCACTGAGATATGTCGGTAAGTACCGTCCGGATCGATGTGGAATTGGCAAGAAAAATCCAATTCCTTGCGGAGGAACGGCTCAATAATAAACCGAACCGTTTTTCCCTTGCTGCACTGATCGGCGACATAAGATGTGACTCGCTGCAAAATCGCTTCCGACTCGATCAGCAAATTCCCTTTCCCGGATACCCCAAACTCATCTTTGATCAGGAAGGGTCCTTGATTCAGCAAAGTCAAGCCGCTTGCCAGCAACTCTTCAGGAGAATAGACCGTCTGGCTGTCACACCGAAGATCAAGGTGCCGGTTCAATTCGGTTGAATACAGCTTCGAATTGACAATCTGAACCGTTTCGACAGCTGGAAAATCCTGTTCCAGCCCGTAACGCGCTGCAGTACGATCCGCCCCCGGAATGACGGCAAAGGGCGACAACCGGGCGCCGTCCAGCCAGTGTAGATCCATGTCATCCATTCGATCGGCTGATATGAGCAGGTCGAATATATTGGCGGTTCTGCCTGCGCTTCCTACATCAGGACTCTCGAGATCGGTTGAATTGGAAAGAAATTCAAATCCGATCTCATGCAAATAATCTTTATGGCAAACGTTCATTCGATAGCGAGTAATGAGCCTATCCTGTGCCTCGCAAAATGGGAAGAGCAGCTCATCCATGGCCATCACGATATTCTCCATTTCAGGATCGTGAAACGACGGCAGTTTGGCTAGATTAGGGTCGCGCCAGAAGCGTTCCGCATCAAATGTCCCGATAATGAGCTCGGACTTGCGTCTATCGTTCATACAGGCGTTGTCTTCTGCAGCTCCGAGATATAATTGCAGAAGGTCGTTACCGACTCCATAAGATTGAAGTCGAATTGTTCAAAATCGATTTCAATACCGAAATGCTCTTCCACCTTTAATACAAAAGTAATTAGCTGTAAAGAGTCCAATCCCCCGTCTTCCATGATGTTGGAATGCTCGTTCAAACTGTTTGCCAGTTGGGCGTCTTCCTTGATTTCGCTTATCATCGCTATGATCTGTTCTTGCATAGGTACCTCCCGTTTAATGGATATATTGACCCTGGTAATAATGGATCGTTCTAGCGAGTGCATCATGCAAACTGATCGCCGGTTCCCAGTCCATAATTGTCCTTGAAATGGTAATATCCGGCTTCCTTCTCCTTGGATCGTCTTCCGGCAGCGGGAGAAACTCTAACTGCGCGTTGGACTTCATTAGCTCCTTCAATATTTGGGCGACTTCAAGTATGGTGACTTCCTCCGGATTCCCCAAATTGACTGGCTGTTCATACGTGGTGCTCAGCAGTCTCACAATCCCTTCCAGCAAATCGTCGATATACTGAAAGCTTCTCGTCTGTCTGCCGTCGCCATAAATCGTAAGGTTTTGCTTGGACATGATTTCATTAATGAAATTGGTAATGACGCGTCCGTCATTTAGATCCATCTTCGGGCCGAATGTATTGAAGATCCGAATGACCCTTACCGGTATACCGTATTTCCTGTTCATCCAGTAGGTGATCGCCTCTGCATACCGCTTCGCTTCGTTGTAGCAGCTTCTTGCTCCAACCGAATTCACGTTGCCATAATAGCTCTCCGGCTGAGGGTGAACAGTTGGGTTACCATAGATCTCGCTTGTTGAAGCCAAGAAGAAAGCAGCCTGCTTTTCTTTGGCCAGATACAGCAGATGCATCGTCCCTTCGCTGTTGACCCTCATCGTTTCGATCGGATAGGACAAATATTTTGGCGGACTGGCAGGACTTGCAAAATGCATCACCCAATCGACAGGGCCTTCAATTGCGAGCGGATAAATGACATCATGCTCGATAAACTTGAAATTGGGCGACCGTAAGAGATTGTCTATGTTGACAGTAGACCCGGTCAGAAAATTATCGACGCCGATAACGGTATGGCCTTCCCGCAGCAGCCTCTCGGCAAGGTTGGAACCGATGAAGCCTGCGACTCCTGTTAATACAATGATTATTATGATCCCCCCCTTTGCTTAAGGTTTGTGAAACCACTATTAATTCAATCGCTGTTTCATCTAGATGATTAGATAATTAAGGATCGAAAACCACTTAATAACCAATTTCTATATTCATATACATATATTATTGAAAAAACATGCGTTCATCACCCAATAAATTCATATATATTACCTAACAAATTATAGGTATTAAACAATTATGAACTGTGCGTTGCTCCCAAACTATACAGGTACGCGTCTATGCATGAGTCACAAGATGTCGGGTCAAATACCAGGAGAGATTCTTGAGGTGAGAGGATTCGCTGTGGTTGTGCCGAAAAAAAGCGCTTGAAGCAATGCCGCTCGTTAAAAGACAAGAAGACAATAAGCTGTCAGCAAACGGAATCTTTAAGACAAGAGCAACGGTTTGGCTTACTCAATAAGCTGTATCGCAACGATTATAATCCCGGCATCACTCCCTCCATAAATATGACCGGATCACCACCCGCTTCGGGCTAAGGCTTCTATTCGGGTACAAGAAGAGATATCCACAGCTGACATCATCTACTCCCTCAACATTACTGAATGCCTACCTTCTTCAGCCATCGTTCAAGGAATATGAATTCTTCACTTTCTATATTCGTAATCAGCGTTTGTAATCTTTCGGAAATACTCGTATCCCTTGTCAAATTATATTTAATCGCTACATTCACAAGTATCTTTGCCTTAAGTTCAATGGCAGTGAATTCATCTATATGCTCTTGATTTAATTTAATTAAATGCTGATTATCGTACAAGTACTTGAGTCTTAGCGTCATTATCTTCTTATGATCATAAAGTAAATGAAAGGGTCTTATATCAAGCATAACCTTATGTTCCGATGTCTCTTTCGCATAATTTAATAGAGTTGTGTATATTTGCATGCCGAAGTCAAGATTATCCCTGTCGCCCCCATAGTTGAACATCTCCCAATACTCCGGCGTTTTCTTAGTGAAATAATTTCTTATAGAATTCACTAGGGTATCTGCACTGAATTTATCCTGATATTGATCATTGAATGTATACAGATAAACCATTTCTCTAAGATAATCATGATTGGTTGTTAGGTGATTAGTGTCGAACGCAAGATTGAAATCAGTAAATGATATCTCAGCCTGACTATACACGCCGTTCTTAAAGAAATCGGAAACATACAATATCTCTCTATCCAAATCATAACCGTAAACAAATATGTCATGATGCAAATGGAGTCTATTGTAGCGATCACTTAGGGGCACGTAGAAATAATTGACCATGGTGTGGACATAGTTATTAGCATTAATATTTTCTATAATAAAATGAATAACAGAGTCCCATTGAGTTGTTACAGTATCTCTATGTATCTTTTGAGTAGTAATCCATTTGCACCCATCCGAAGGCCGCAGCTCATAAGTCAGAGGGAAATAAAAATCTCCCCAATGGTGTTTATAATCTTTGTTAATAAATAATTGAATATAATTGCTATATATCCATGGGTGTGCGCACTCGTAATGGGTAAGTATGGACAAAAGATGAGCATGTTGCGTATAGGTTGTAATCATAGGATAACTGACCGGCAATATTTCTCTGCCCAATGTTTGAGTTGAATTCTTCAACCTTTCGTTCACCCCTAGTTATTTGGTTAAATGGCTTAAGGATTCCGAATCAGTATATCTCATTTAGCAATAAGCGCTTCGTACTTGCCCTGTCCAGTTTTCCTGTCTTTGTTTTTGGAATGTTATCTATAATCCTCCATTGTCTAGGCACTTTATACGATGACAAATGCAAGTTGCAATGTCGTGTCAGTGCATCTATATCAACCAGGCATTCATTAAAAACTTTTAGAAATGCGATGGGCACTTCGCCTAACAAATCATCGTGTACACCAACAACCATGACCTCCTCCACTTCTTTCAAGCCGTACAAAAATTCCTCGATTTCTTCCGGATAGATATTAATACCGCCGGATATAATGATATTCTTCTTTCGGCCTGTGAGTATAAGACACCCTGATTCATTCCAATATCCCAGATCTCCTGTCTTTAACCAGCCCTCAACAATGGTAGCGTTCGTTAACTCCGGGTTTTTGTAATAACCGAGCATCACATTCGGGCCCTTGACCCAAATTTCTCCGATAGCTGCTCCTACAACCTCATTCTCTTCTTCGTCAACAAGACGAATAGAAACGTCATTTATGGGTGATCCACAGGATAAGCTGCGCTCTCCCCGTTCCATCATGCTCACCCGCGGAGAAGCTTCGGTCAATCCATAGGTTTGAATAATGTCCGCGTGGGGAAATACAGCCTGAAGATGGTCTACTAATTTCGCGGGAATCGCCGCACCGCTAATCACAATAAATTCAATGGAATCAAAGGCACTCCAGTTCTTTGTCTGATGGAAATCGGAAACAAAGTGCATCAATTGCGTAGGCACCGCTGAGAATGCCGTGACCTCCTTATTCTGAAACAGTTTGAACGCTGTGCGCGGCAGCAAGGGCAAGCTGATAAGTTTAATTCGGGTTCCATATAACATGCAAGAAATCAGTTGCGTGACAATCGTAGAACTGAAATGAACGGGCATCGTTACAAGAAACGAATCTTGATCCGTATACCCCACCTTTACGCCATGTGCCAACGCATTTGTTAATACATTCCAATGGGATAACATAACGATTTTAGATTTTCCGGTTGTGCCCGATGTAGGAAGGAGAATCGCACATTGATTGGGATCGGACTGATTTGTTAACGAGATCGATTCGAACGATGGCATTGGTTCTTGCGATAAATCCTGAGCGGTAACCCAAGGAATGTCGCAATTTAAATGCGCAGGTTGTGCATATTTACTGATAACCAATTTGGCGTCACTGGCATTTAAAATATTTTCAATTTCAGTAATGGATGCCGAATAAGGAACGGGTACTAACACATAACCGCAGAATTGAATGCCAAGCGCCGCAATAATGAACAAGGCCTCATTATTTGTATATAATGCAAGATGACTTCCGGACTCAAGCTCAAAATTCTTGTGGATATATAAAGCAATCAAGTAAGCTTCTTTCATCACCTCTGCGTAAGTCCATTGCTGCTTTAGATCTTCAAGGATAATATGATCTTGGCGATCAGAGGCCTCCAGAAATAGACGCTGAATGATAGTCATCATAGCGTTTTCTCAGTCAAATAATTAAGGATTAATCCAGCCGTGGAGAACTTCTCAAATAACAGATCTTCATCAGGGATCGAGATGTTAAACTTCGATTCCATTAAAACAATAAGCTTGATGAAGCCTACTGAATCGATCCCTTGGTCCATCAAACGGGTATCGTGGTCTTCTGGATACTCGATGTCCAGCTCAGCAAAAATTTCGTCTCTCAAGATAGGTTCTATTGATTTAGACATCATGTTTCCCCCGTTAGATAATCTTTAGAAAAAAGGCTGATTAAAGAGGATAGTATAAGTGATGAGCAAGTAAAATTGATAGTGAAGAAGAATAAGTCCATAGCGATGGACAAAGGTGAATTTGCACTGAAAGAGTTGTTTGCAAAGATGCTGTAATTCATGCTGGAGGTGGAATATGACACGGTGCAGGACATAAAAAGCTTGACGCGAAGAGTACAACGACGGAAATAATTGAGGGTTACCATCGTCAACATCGCAAAGCCTACAGAAAAAAGCATTTTCCCAAGCAATGAAGCGTTGCTGAAAATGCTCTACAAAACTAAGAAAAATGTCACTCGTAAATGGAAAGAGCTTGTACAAAACTGGGACTAAGTACCCCATCATCTCTCCATTTTCTTCCTCGACGGGATCGAACTATATTGTGTAAATTTTACTTGGAGAGCGTTTACAATAGTAGTTTTACAGCACCAAGTGCCTGATATATTTAATATAATTACATATATGACAATTGTCAACAATTTTGAAAAAGCCCGTTGATGCCAAGGGGATGTTCAACGCATGCTGTGGGGCTGTTAAGAACGAACGTCAATCATTTAAGGAGAACGGCTCGACTTCAAACTGGAATCGCTCACGAACACGATACAGAATCACGTGTATTGGCATTAACATATTATACTGTAAGTCGCTATGTTGCTCCAAAATTCTGTCAATCTCAGCATCAATTAAATAGTAGGTTAATTAATGACTCGTTCCCAATGAAAGTTCGTTCAACATTCATTATTATCATCTCCTTCTCTCAATGGTCGCTCCATGTGTTTGCAAAGGTGAGAGCCACAAATTAAGGGCATTAGAAGATTTTGTCGAATTTATGAATCGGGACTTATTACCTGTGTTGGAACTACAAATATTGAACAGAACTTTCCAATGGGGAGGTGGAATATGGACGCACTATTAGGACTAGGAAGCGTGGCTTTGATTTTTATAGGTATTGTCGTGGTACTTCTAGCTATAGTTCTTATAAAATTGTTATTGGAAACAAAAGGACATTACGTTTTTTTTGGAGGGATTATAGTATTACTTTTATTATATTGGGCATTTATGTATTTTTAAAACATAAATTCTACGCAATGAAACAAGAACTCCTAAAAGAGTTAAACTCGTAAAACACTAGATGTCATCTCTACCACCGCCCTAACCATAACTCCAGCTTATGTGAACAAGCGATGAGGTCGGAATTTTCCTCATCCTCTTACGCCAATTAGTTTTATATGCTAACATACATAGTTTCAGGAACAGAAGCCCATAGGTTTCTGACATACACAGAGGGTTTTACGAGTCGCTTCCTACGTCAACAGAGGCAACAAGCCGTTTCCTGTTTCAGCATGGACGGCTTTTTCTTTTGTGTAACTGTGCTTACATAAGGATAATCGTGAAATTTTCAGGCTGATATAACAAGCCTTAACCTAGATTAAGAGACAATATCAGGTTTCTGTCATAGTAGCAAAAAAACGCGCAGAATAAGGCTTTCTCATCGCCGCATATATTGATTGATCTGCTGTTGTCGCCGTTTCAAATCAACTATCCATATACAGAAAATACGAATTATCCTTCATCTATCCAGAAATTTGAGTATTATAGTATAATCGCAGAGCAATGGAAAGGCTGATATGCGAAACATCCCCTAGTATCAGGAATTCTATTGTAGCAAGTCCCTCATTCTCTTTTTCGTTCTTCTCATCCCTTTTTTTTATTCGAATCATTGGCGCCGCGGATTGACCGATCCAAAAATATGATATGGCGTTATCCCCTTTGCAAATAAGCTATCAATCAGTCCGACCAATTCTTCTGACGATAGATCTTTGCCGTTGCGTATCCAAAGGCGAAACATAGATATTAATGTTGATATGTAAAACTCAATGATATATGGTGCTAAAGTATCATCTGATGGATAATCCACAATCAATTGTTCAAAGGGAATTTCTCTTTTCAGGCGTTCCACAAAATGTACAGAGCCATAGTCACCCAAGAGAGCTTTCAGAATTGAAATTTCCTCTGCATTTTCCAAGCACTGAAGTGCATCTTGGAAAGTATGTGTAGAAAACTCTCTGCCTGCCATTTCCTCGTTAATGGAATTTAGAATACGTTCTTCAACACAGTCCAACAAATCATATATATCTGTAAAGTATTGATAAAATGTACTGCGGTTATATCCTGATTGGTTAGCGATCTCTTGAATGGAGATTTTTTCGATTGGTTTGCGGCTATATAAATCGCAAAATACATTTACAAATGCCTGCCTTGTTTTGTCCGTAATTTCAGGTTGCTTATGCATGATTCGCCTCCATTTTCTGTGCAATCTGTTCAACCAATCATACGACAGATATTAAAAATCTGATGGTTGATGACCATATAAAGAATCCATACAATAACATCATACAACATGTTGTTGGATTACTAACAAGGATTCAAAAAAAATATTTACAGGAGATAATATGCGAATTTTATTTTTCGGTAGAGGTGTAATATCAACCCAATATGCTTGGGCTTTTGAAAAGGCAGGGCATACAGTAGAGTTTTACGTTAGAAAAGGGAGAAAAGAAACCTTCGGAAGCCATATAGAGCTTGAAATGTGGGATGCACGAAGAGGGAAACAGCTGATACAAGAAAACTGGAACGTCAACCTTCATGAGGAGATACGCGCAAATTATGATCTCATTATTGTAAGTGTAACCACGGAACAACTTCCAAAAGCAGCCCAATTTCTATCGACTGTTGCTGGAAACACCCCTGTCCTCATTTTCAATAATATTTGGCAAGATTTGAAATCATCGATCTCACCTTTGTCTATGAACAATGTTGCCTTTGGGTTCCCAGAGGCCGGCGGCGGCATTGCTGACAATAGACTTAGAGGCGGCTTTTTGAAAAGGCTATTTCTTGAAAAACCACGGGCAGGCACTGAACATATTAACAACAAGGTCAAGGAACTATTTGAAAGTGCCAATCTTAAAATTAGTTGGATAAAGGATATGCAAAACTGGCTATGGAATCACTTTGCCATGAATGCGGCTGTAGAAGCCGAGGTGTTGAGACTGGGAAGTTTTCCAGCACTCTTGAATCATAAGGACTCATTCGCCAATGTAGGGAAAAATATGAGGGAAATTGCACCTGTACTTAATGCAAGAGGTGCTAAGATTGATATGATTTCTCTGCTGCTGACTAAGATTCCACCCCCACTTCTCAGTATGCTTTTTAACAAGGTTATTTTTGCAAAGGGCAGCCTACCAAGACTTTTCATTGAATACAACAATACTAAAGCAGGTTTTTCGGTACTTGAAGTTGTGAAAGATGCAAAAAAATGGGGTATACCTTTACCACGTCTTACTGCAGCTTGGGAAAATAATGAGCCACACAACGTTATTGAAAACTGATTCACCCGATGAACAGAAGCCACAATCACTGCTTTGCGCTAAATATATTATTTTGGTAAAAACAACAATAACAATAGCCCGAACTTTAGAAGCTTCGGGCTAAGTAGCTATTTAAACAAATACATAGGGCCCCAGAACACTACTCCCTAACCAACATCGCCACCGACTCCACATGTGTCGTTCTCAGCAAGGGAAGGCAATTCCCCCCTTTCATTTACGTAGGATTTTTTTTGCTTAAACATCTTACTTTCGACGGTATTTGTGAAGCCCGTTTTATAAATGAACTTCAGTTTGTGTGGTTCTGGCTGTGTAGGATCAGCAAAGTCTCCTATAATAACCTTCTCAACAATGCTTTCGAAAACATTACGGTCAAAGGCAGAAAGCCCTTCATGCTTTTGCAGCACCTTTCTCAAATGCTCCAATCTCTTTTCCAAATCAACTTCCTGTCGCGAGCCTTTTTCTAGCTGAGTCTGCTCAGCTAAAAGCTTACTGAGATGTGCCTCCAGTTCCCCATACCGGCTCTCATAAGTAGCTCTATCTATTTTTTCATCCAAGCAAAGGTCAATGAGCTTACAACGCTTTTGCTCCAATAGCTTGATTTCATTTTTTACTTTATTTAGTTGCCGAATATGGCTCTGATTGTTAAGAACAGTTTCCATATTTCCCATCAACTCATCTAATACATCCGTATGATTACTGCACAATCTCCGATAAGATTCAAGGAAAGCACCTTCAAGTACATTTTCGAATAGAGCCTTGCTATGTGGACAATACCTTCTACCCTTTTTCGTTGCAGTGACGCATTGCCAAATTACCTTTGTATGATTCGTTCCACTATGCCAGTTTCTCCTGGATAAGTTACTCCCACAAAAGGCACATTCCAGCTTGCTGCTAAAAGCAAACTGTCGGCTATATTTATTACGTTTTCCCTTTTCAACGCCTCTTAATCTTGCTCCTCTTCGATGCAGGATAGCCTGAGCCTTTTCAAAAACCTCTTCACTGACTATTGCTTCGTGGTGATTTTTTATATAAAATTGGTCTTCCTCGCCATAATTCTCCAGCCTTCTTTTTGAAATCGGATCGACTGTAAATGTCTTTCCTTGAAGCAAATCACCTTTATATTTTTCATTTTTAACAATGCCAAGAATCGCACCATCCTGCCAAATACTTCGACCTGCCCGTGTTTTATGACCCGCGGCAGTTAGTTCCTTAGCAATCATATGAGCCCCATAGCCAGCTATGTAACGCTCGAATATATAACGAACGATTTCCGCTTCCTTCTCATTAACAGATAATTTCTTCGTTTGAACATCATAATCATAACCCAGGCAGCTTTGGAATCCAACAAGCTCACCACGCTTCATTTTCATCTTCAAGCCCTTTTTAACGTTTGAGGATATATTTTCAACCTCTTGCTGTGCCACTGAGCTTAAAATAACTAATAACAATTCGCCATCCATCGTCATAGTATTGATATTCTCATCCTCAAAAAAAACAGCTACATTCTGCTCCTTGAGCATTCGCACATATTTGAGTGTATCTAGCGTATTTCTAGCGAATCGGGAAATTGATTTGGTGATAACCATATCAATTTTTCCGTTCATGCAATCATCAATCATTCGCTGGAAGTTCTCACGCTTGTTGACCTGTGTCCCCGTGACTGCTTCATCTGCATAAATATCTACAAGCTGCCAGTCCCCTCGTTTGTTCACAAGCTCAGTGTAATAAGCAACCTGTGATTTATAGCTACTAAGCTGTTCCTCAGTATCTGTACTTACTCTTGCATATGGGGCTACTCTTAAAATATCGGAGGCTCCTCCGCCTTTTCGATCAGATATTTTTCGGCTGGCCTTAATCACTTCTACTTCATATGCCATTGTTATTCCTCCCTCAGCGCTTATTATCTCGGAATTAGTATAATAAGACTGGGTGTAATCAACAATTGTGCGAATCAGGTTGTCAGGTCAGAAATCACACCGTAGTCCTTCATGATTTTGCTTTTGAGCGCACGAAACTCCTGTTCGGTAATTAGAGATATAGATAATAGCTGCTTGAGCATAGCAATTTGCATGCTGTATCGGATCAGATTGCGCTTCATACAATACCTCCCAATAAAGTAGATTAAGAAAATCATTATTAAAGGGTTTTATTCAAGATAAATACATAGTTTGGCACAAGTTTAAATGAAAGGGGCATGCGAATGCCCCTTCTCCTCTGTTTTGGTTTGACGATTTACTTATCCAGCGAACGATGGTTAGTCATTCTCATAGGTAGCTAACCTCTCCCAGGTTCTCTGCGAGCTGCCCCCATTGCGATAAGCTGTGGCTGGACAGAAGTATCATTATACTTCGCATGGATCGTCGCCTTAAATGGAACCACCATTTATTTACTGCATGGCAAAATCGCTTGCATCTTAAATAATACAAGATGATTATGGCGCACCTACAGACTGGCTTTCTCCTTTTGGAGCATGCGAAGAACGTAACGGATAAGACAAGTATTTTGTTTTCAATGAACAAGGAGGTTTTATTCCTCTACTTATCGTTTCATTTTTAAACTAAAATCGGAACTTAAAAAATGAATTTGATTCTAAGACATGAAACCAAAATTAGAACTTGATCAATTGAACGCTTCAATTACATTTATGTTCTAGGATTTTCTAGGTAAGTTCTTGAATTCTTAATAAGAATTTTGAAAATAGTAAGCATAAAAAAACAACACTCAATGTTAACACTTTGAATGTTGTCTACAGATTAGACCTGGTATTAACTTCAAACATATAAATTGAACAATTCAAAAACATTCAAACATCCGATCGATCATTCAATATTTTCCTTATTTTATCTACAATTTGATTTTGGGTAAGCCCTTCATAAAGTTGTTCAATTTTACTTAACAATCCTACTTCTTCAGCTTGTATGTCTGAATCATCTTTTAATTTTTGCATAAATTTTTCTTCTAACTTCTTTCTGAGAATCGGCTCACCTATTTCTTCAATAACATACCTTATCTTCTTTTTCTCACCTTTACTTAATCGCTCTTCTTTATTACATAATTTAATAATTTGATTTATTTTATTTTGCGCAAAAGCTCCATAGCAATCTTTTATAAAAAACTCATTGTTCATTACTCGTTGAATATTTTGAGCAAAAGCTTTAATAGATTCCCTCTTATGAACCTTCCCTTCAACAAACTCTAACGCGATTATTGAGTCTTTATTCAAATCAGACAGTAGAAAGGGAGAATGTGTAGTCATAATTAACTGCACACTTACTCCAACCTCAATATACTTCATGTAGCTGAAGTAGTCCGGGAGAATCATCTCATCCAGGTAAGAAACTACGTAATTTATTAAGTTTCTAGACCATTCCAAATGCATAGTAGATTCAATCTCATCAATTAGAATAATTATGTTCTTTCTAATCTTGTGATTCATCAATCCAATACGTTGATTTACAGTAGTTTCATAAATTTCATGGACAATGATACTGAGCAGTTCAAGGATTTTTTTCTCACCAGTAGAAAGCTGAACCCTCTCTATATAAAAAGGCATTCTAATTTCAATTTGTTGACCTGAGTATCTAGTATTTAACTCATCTTCATCGAATACATCTTTATTTCTACGATCATATTTGAAGTGATACATAATAAAATCTCTGAGTTTTGTAAGGCAATAAAAGAAATTTATTATATTGTCAACTTTATATGAAGATGGCACTACCAATTTGAACTCATCTACGCCTGGTAATATATGATCTTTTACTTGGTAAAGAGCTTGAAAATATTCTTTTACGTGCATAATATAATTTTCAATTAGAACAACCTCTTCTGAATATGCATAATTCTTCTTTTTAAATACACCAGAGTACTCCTCAAATATTTCTAAGTAGTCATTAAGCGAATAAGTGATCTTTTCGTGATACTTTCTATTGATGGTGTGTAATTCATCTGTTTGTTCGTCTGTTAATAATGTATCTCCGGAAACAACAATAGAATTCAATAATAAATAAAACATACGAGAAAAAAAATCTTCCATTAATTCTTCTTCAACAACTAACATCCCACCAATTCTTTCACCGGAACTCTTTCTCATTGATGGAATAAAAAATCCATCATTCAAATTTTTCAGATAATCAGATGTTTGGAAAAGAATATGAATATTAGGACTCTGAATAATATTTTCCTGAAACAAATCCAAATAAATATTATACCAATCTACCCATGAAAAAACAGAACCTGTTACTCTAGGAATGAATTCAGCATAACTTGGGTTAAATAAAATATGGCTATTACTTGAACTTCTTATCAAATCATCCCTAATATAAATTATCCTGTCTTTAATTTCTCTCTCATAGATTTTATCAATTGTATAAATGCCTTCATCATTATTCCGAAAATAAAAACTACGGACTATGTCTGAATTTTCTTGTGATATATTCTCGCGGTCAATGATGTTCTCAATTTGAACAATACCTACCCCTTCAAAATAAAATATATTTTTCTCCACATGGAAGATCATAAAATATCGGTCTTTTATTTCTCCTCCTTCAATTTTCAATAATTCAATCCTTTCTCTAATTTCTCTTCCTACAATTTCAAGAATTGAACTTTTTCCTGAACCATTTTTCCCAACAATAGCTGTAATATCTGAAATGCTTTTCCCATAGAAGTTTTTAAAATACTTCGGATTGCTTTTAATCAAAATTCTATTATAAGCTTTATCGTACTCAACTATATATTCACTGGAAAAGTTGAAGAATATATCACTAAAAATATCACCTAGTGATTCTACATACATATATAGTAACTTCATATTTTGATGTTTCCTTTCACTATTCCTAACTCTTTCCCAATATCTGAAACCATTTTGGACAACGGCCTTTTTCCATAGTTCTCAGACTCAACATATGCTCCTATGATAAGTTGTTCAAGTTCTTGTTTTGAAGCGAATACCCCCCTAAATTCTCGAAATAATTGTTCCTGATACTCTTCTATATAAATCTCTTTTTTTATCAATAATTCTTGAACCACATCTTTATGAATCTGATACAATTCCTCAAGTTCTAATATTTTTATATTTTTATCCAATATTTTGTTTAAACCTAAATCAATTAATATCTGCAGTTTTGACAAATCAGATAAGTATTCAACTCCTTTAATGTCATAACTTAAGGTGAGCATGTCATCTATTTCAATAGTGTTATCATAAGGAGAATAAGAAAAATCCTTACTCCCCTTTTTATGGTTACAACTTCCACAGACAGGAACTAAATTATAAAATGATACTGATAGAATAGGATAATCACTCTTATTAATAAAATGGTCTAATTGACAACTCGTTTTTCTTGAACTGCTGTTAATAAAGTTTCGATTACAATAGGGACATACCGTTACTCCAAGGTCACGAACAAAAGCAAGTCGATCTATATTACACTGGTACACTGTTTTCAACAAATATCTTTTCAAGGCATTTGTCATTTTCACTTTATTAGAATCAATATAGTCTCTAATAGAAAGCAATTTTTCTAGATCGGCTGTTACGATTTTCTCAAAAGAAGTTGTTAACTTTTCATTTTTTTTATCGGGAAAAAGATGGTCAATATCCAAATTTAAATCGCACCAATTATTTACACTGTTGATGTAACTACCTTGGCATTTTTTTTTCAAGTGTTCATAGTAGTTCCTTACTATCTGTTGTCGAATATTAACATCTTTTTTCATGAAATTTAGTTTGATCAATACTGTGCACCACTTTATATATATATTTTTGCACATTAATTACATTAATGACATACAACAAAACTGAACTGTATATAACTCAGTTCAGTTTTGTAACATTTATTGGACTCAACTCGCATTCAAACTCATAGCATACTCCTCAAGTCGTGTAATAATCCCCGCTTCTCCAGAACTTCTAGGATAAATTGGCTCATACGACAAATGGTCTTTAATACCATACGTTAGGGCATGGGAGATACATGCCGTAACTACAACCGATAAATCAGAATTTCTAGCATATGCCGTCGTTTGATCTGTAGCTCGATCACTTGTGCAAACATTAACTGTAATAAGGGAATTTCGTTTCATTATTTGGTCAGCCGCCCGATTAGCTGCCTTTTCTCTACAGGAAAAAATAGTGATTTTCATGTTTTTCAATTTTTGTAGTGGATCGCTGTTATCTTGTGTAATATCCTGAACCTGTTTACGAAGCAGTTCCAAAACGTCATAATTACCAGATACCTCTTCACCAAGTAGAATTAGATAATCTCTCAATGAATCCATATCTTTTTCAAACTTGTCATATAGCCTACCAACCCACTCATCCCAAACGGGCTTGATTTCCATTCCAGGAACGCCATAGTCCCGAAATAACTCCATACAGTCAAATATAGAAGATAGCAAACGTAGAATCGGCTGAAATGTTAGCCATTCTTTCATGTAACGCCACTGTGCGTCAGCTTCTCCCGGCTTCTTAAGTAAAAGACCATCCAAGAGCTTAATTAAGCTCTGTAAAGTCTCCTCGTTCTTATTTGAAAATATACGCATTGCTTCAGCCACGTTTTCGTAGAGATCAACATCATCAATTCTTGGAAAATCACGGTATTGAACAATGAATTGAACAAAAGGTAGAAGAGCACGTGCTAGTATTGATCTTTTTATAGACTCAGGCTCTTCAACAATCCAATCAATAAAATAATCGTTGACTCGTAGTGCTGACGTAGGTGTCCAATCTATATCCTTATTTTGAATCTGCTCATACCAATCTGCTAAGAACTGATAGTCATTTTGGGCAGAGTGCAATAAACCAAAATATGTGTCCCAATCCTTTGGTATTAATTTATCTTCAACTTTTACCCATTCTTCTATCCCAAAATTTTTATTTTTGGATGCCAGATCTTGAACCTGATGTACAAGACGACATCTGGATAAGAGATCTGGACAAGGAATATCTGCAGATTGACTAAGAACTGGCACTAAAGTGCTAAAATACTCTCTAGATGCATATTTCCTCCACGTCACTGTCAGATCTTCAAATAAACTTCTATATTGATCTTTTGGTAAGCCTAAATTAAGTAGTGTACGCAACCAAACTGATGAGATTTTCATCTCTTCTGATGTTCCCTGCATATGAGAAAGAAATATTCGATGAAGTTCTCCATACGTATCTTTTAATTCTTCGCGTGGCCATTGTGTATCTTCAGAAAAAAATCGCAACAAGTATAACATTGACAAGTTCAATGTATCTTGTGTTGTCTTACTGCCATCTTTCAAAAAATTCTTAAACTTTTCCATTTCAGCTGAATTATCTAGAAATCCATCTCTATGCCATTCAACTGCCCCACGTCTAGCTAGCATTGTTGCTTGATTAAGATCAAAATCCTCCATCTTATCAAACCATTCATTCCATGATCCTGGAAGCGTAGCACTAACATTAGATTCCTGTATATTAGATTTTTTATCATTTAAAGGATATAAATACTCAAAACAGGTGCGCAAATGTCTAGTAGTTAGTATTGATTTCCAGTCTATTATTGTTGTTGACTGGAATATTAAATCCACTACTTGTTTATCTATGGTCAGATCTTGTAGTTCATAGGCACATATTAACAATAACTGAATCTGTTCTTTGGACAAAGGCAGTTGCACAGCTAGCTTAAATGCTTCTTCATATCTACTATTATCCGCTAGACTTTTTGCTTCCTCTAAAGTAAAAACTGCTATTTCTAATGTTTCTGTTATAGAAGTTGAGTCGTTTGTTAATGATCGAAGTAGCGGTTCAATTGCCTGTCCAGAAGCCAATGACAATATTTCATTACGCAATTCATGCATAGGTTCCTCCGGCATGACCGAGCGTAACATGAAACACATTAAAACATGAGGATGTGTTAGGGAACCGCGTACTCGAAACAATGATTGATACACCGGCCAAATCTCTTCACTAAAAACTTTTTTCATACTCTCAGAATCAGATTCTAGCGTCTCCAGATACTCCGAGTACACCGCACGTATGATCCCTTCTGTTACTCTTGCCGGTCGTGGTGATTTTAATAAATCTTCCATTTGTGGATGAATCAAAATTTCTTTCCAACAATTCAATCTTGATAACATTTCAATTCTCATAAACAATGCATTGCGAGGATCAATTAAGTTATGACGTTCCAAAATTACTATTTGTGCTTCAGCAAGACCATGTTCACCAGCCTGTAAAGCTAACTCAAAAGTTCTTAATAGCGGAGCTGGGTCAGTGGGAATACTTACTCCGCGTTCTGGTCGTTCTCGTAGCAGACGAAATAAATCTTGAACCTTCTGTCCAATGGCCTTATCGTTTCCACGAAATTTAAAAAAATGTCCATTAGTAAAAATTCTAACATTTTCATCTTGAATATGATTAAAATTATCCACTTGATAAAAATCCATACTGCTGTATGTGGTTCCAACAAAAGATCGAATCACTTCTCGCACTTGTGTAAATGAGTTTTCATTAAAAGCGATTGCAAACCATGTAAATGATTTATCTTGCTCCATGTAAGGCAATACTGTAAAAGTAGGATACTCTCCTTCTAATCTAGCTAAATATGGTTTAAATCTGTCTCCATAGTCCCCAGTATTGATTTTGTCCCATATGAGCAAATTGGGTAATGCATAAAATCGTTTTAGAAAATCGTGAACTATCTGAGATAACATTTATTCTCCCCCCTTCCCCCATGATCGTCCCCATACAATTCTGTTCTCTGAAACTTCAGATGGGTCAACCGTATATTGGACAAACTCTTCAAGTGTAGTAATTCCGTTATTAGTAAAGTTCATCGATCCACTCAAAAAGTAACCATCCCCTAACAACCCTTTACGATGAAGAACAGCATTTTGATGAAGGTTATTCCATGGTTTGGTAGTCTTTCTTTTAATATTATCTATGAAATGCTGGTTTGATTTAACTGGGCGTGTTTCAAGAAAAAATTCAGTTCCTCTCTCCATTAACTCCACAATGACATCAGTAAAAGTAATGTTTTTCCGAGCCCATTCTGGATTAAGTAAC
Organism: Paenibacillus amylolyticus; assembly: GCF_051136285.1. GTDB lineage: Bacteria > Bacillota > Bacilli > Paenibacillales > Paenibacillaceae > Paenibacillus > Paenibacillus amylolyticus_F. Next base: position 2,907,142 of record NZ_CP194938.1, read on the forward strand.
ATGAATTCATTAGCTCTATTATTAATGACTAGAATATCTGAAATCCATGGTGAAGCAAGGAAGAGCCAACGGCTCGGCCTAATTAATTCAGCGACAAGGATGCTTTGTAATAAATCCGGTATCTCCCGAGAAGCAGCATTGGTATATATATATCGTGTCATAAAAGTGCCTCCCGAATTTCAAAATGAATGATAAACATTCCATTGTCTCTCGTGATTCCTTCTACTCGAGGGTAAGAATGTAAAAAGCCTAGATCAAGAGGTGCTGCAGTAAGACTTAAAATAATATCATTGATTTCTAGTTTGTTATCCTGCGGAACAAGCAACTGAACAGATCCATATGAGATAAGGGATTCTATCATCAGATCTCTCCAATTAGGTGTACAATATTCGACATGTTTATGGAGTTTCACTGTATTCAACAATAATTCACGATCCGTCGGAACCGGAGACTTAAATGGATTGTATGATTCTAATGCTCTACGACGTATTTGTGAACCTCTTGGCCAAATCATGCCGTAAATCACATTAAATCTCCAATTAACATCATCAGATGCACGAGGATCAATGTGATCAAGTGCTGATATTAAATTTGCTGACTTCCCACTATCTACACTAGAGACATAAGCAAAGACACGAGCATCCATTTCGATACCAAGTCTACTTTCTTCTCTCTCCCACAACTGTAATAACTCGAACATAAAACAATCAGTCTGTTGGTTACTTCCAGGTCTTAGCAGACGGTTAAATAGTCCATTCATCACAGGATGTGTCACTAATATTCCAGAACGCTCCATAACTTTCTTAATTCCCTCTACCGCTTTAGTAGTTTCCTTATATCCATTGGCGTTACGAAACTCGTAAAGTTGACTTTGAAGTTCTTCATTTATCTGTGTTTCTTTGATTATACGTGACAACTCACTATGAACAATTTCGGCATCAGACGGTGTAAGAGAACTTTCTATCAATCTGAAGAACCTCCGAGGATCTCTTTGATACTGCTTAATAATCTCCTCAATAATACCACTCCCACCCTCAATTGTTTCCGTAACCCAGATCTCTTGATCTTTATCCAACCAACTTCCATCCTCTTGTCTTTGAGGTCCACCACCAATATCGAGAAGCAATTCACCATTACGATGAGGACCAGCAATTTCTAAACATGCTGCCAATATTGCTTCACCTAAAGTAGCGATCCAACGCTTTTTAGCCCAGTTATTCCAGTCTTCTGTTTCCTCTGACCAAAGAATAACTGCTAATGATTTTAATCTTTCGCCTATTAATGGGATCTCGAACATAGCTTTTAACTTGAGATGAGTCCGCTGATAATGAGCCTCCTCTTCAATATCAGAGATCTCTTCCTTTTCTAATACTTGAAAAATAACATGCATCACATTATTCATTATCTTTGGAAAATCATTTGAATGAATATGGTCACAAGCTTCAGTTAAGGAGAGGTCATTGATTAGTGCAATTTGTAACAAAGCAGACAGGTAGATCTCCGCCATACGTTCCAGCACAAACATGTTCCCTTGTTCCATTAAGCATGGATCATTCATAACAGAATACTGAAAATACATTGTCCTAAATGATCGAAGTTTTGCAGTATTTAAATCAGCAGATGAAATAATAGTATCTGGAACATTCATCAATTCGAAGCGAATACCATCAACTTGTTGGACAAATCCTAAAGCAGCCGATTTTCCAGGCTCTAAGCCAAATCGAATAGAAAGTTGCACCGGATCCGATTGAGTGACTAATCTTACAGATGCTTCCGAACCAATAGCAAATCTTCTTACTGTAACAGCGCTAAATGTATCATGTGTAAAAAAACGAATATCCTTCAAAAGAGATGACCAATATAATCCTGTAGGAACTTCTACATCTCTACCATATTCGCCATCATCAGAAATTATTTTTTCTTCATTTTCAATAAATGCTTGTACAGAAGGAAATATCTGAGACTTCCATACCAAATGGGCATTAGATTTAGTATCAACATTAAAATTAGATTGTGCAGGTTTCAATTTCCACGGTCGGATTACTGGCAGTTCAACAACACTACCGTCTTTGTTAATATATGAAAATAGGCCAAGAATTCGATATTCGTCTTCATTGCAAAATGTTGAGATCATTAACTCTGATGACTCTCCAGTTTCACTCGGTTTAAGCGTAGGCGGGGCAATCCAATGACTTTCTCTACTATGATCGATTCCAAACCTTCTGGATACACGTCCTGGCGCAAAAGTGTTCAACGCCTGTAGAATATCCATTGATTGATCTTCAACTTTATCTGAAGGCAGAACAATGCTGACCTCTGGCAGGCTAAGTTCACTGAATAACGTTGACGGCACAAACTCTGGTAGTGGATGATTAGATATGTGTGTCTCTTTAGCACGAGAATCTCCTACTACCCCCCAATTTGTTTCTAACCGCCTAAGCAACGTCGGAAGAACCTCTAACATAAGTGAACGAGGAGGATCCCATAAAATAGCTCTAACATCTTGCTGCGTTATACTCAATGCTTTCCGAATATAAGTTTCCATTCTCCCCCGAATTGAGCTATCATCTATTACTTTCTTGATTAATTTACGTGTTTCTCCCCGTAATAATTTTTGATACTGATCTGGATAGCTATGATCAAGAGGTTGCGCAAACATTTGCCACAGGCTTCCTACTATAAATTTTTTATGCCTTAACTCATAAGCGATCCAATCCATAAAAGCAAAAACGGCTTGAATTCGCAACACGTAACGATTCATAATCGGCAGTTCTTGTCTCTCTAAAACAGGTTGAAAGAGTGTTTCATAACTTTGATACATATATCTATCTCGGCCAAAGTCAGATAAAACAGTGACCATCCATGGACGCATATCTGGGTCTCGACCAGCACGTCCTTTTCTCTGTACAAATGAAGCTAAATCACGTGGAGCTTTGTGCTGGATAACTGCTCCAACTAATTTATCGTTGAAACCCACTTCAAGTGAGGGAGAAGCTATAATAACTTCTGCTTTTTGATCCACACCTGTGTCTTGTGAACTGGTTCTTCCAACTATTAAAGATTGGACCAAGTCATGACCAATATCTTCAGCAAATAACCATGATTGCCCATTCTGCATTCGTTGTTTTGCCTCATCATTATTGTGACTCCGTAAAGCAGCAAGTGGATCTCGATCAAGTTTTTTGGGATAATTCTTCTGATTGGTATCTCTCGCTTCAGCATCAAGAAGTGTGTGAAATAGTCTATTGGTAACATCCAAATCGTCCGTGAATAAAAACAATTTTGAACCATATGTAGTGCCATTCCCATCTGATGGTGTTCTATCTAACATTCGACGCAGTAGCATCGCTGTTTGAATTGTTGTTGAGAGCAATGAAGTACCCGATGCCGGATCCCCACGTAGTAACAATTGGTATTCCTTTCCCTTTTCTTCAGGTTCACCATATGATGAATCTACTTCAGCAACTTTGGTGCGTGCCAGCCCTGTTAACTGGCTAAAAAAATCACCTGAATCCCGCAATGTTGCGGATAAGCCAACGAATTGAAGTGGCACCCCACCTAGCACATGCTGCCATCTGCGTAATAACAGTGCAACTTGTGCACCATGGGTTCCAGTGTAGGTATGAACCTCATCAAGTAACACAATTCGAGGAGATTGAGATGTACCAATTCCAATAAGAGAACCATATTTTTGATCACTCATATAACGATTCATCATTTCCGTTGTTGTAAATAAAATGTCTGGCGGGTTTCTAAGCATTTTGTTTCGAGTTAACGGTAGAACTTCACCCTCAATAACAGTATTACATTCCCTCTTAAGACAAATTAGTCGTTCGAGATTACTATCATGATCTGACTTACTCCAAATTAGATCACTTTTGCAACCAGGGCATTTCAGGAATGGACAGACATAGCCTTGCGATGTCATTTTCCATTTACTTTTTACCTGATTTTGATTAGTAGGCGTGTCTCCAAATACTGCACCGATTGAGATAGGACGTTCCAAAGATTTCATTTTATTTAATTCGAGAACCTCTTTAAAAGTATCCATAAACTGATCTTTTAAAAGTTCATTTCTTGGATATAGTGCAACTGCTTTTGTCCAATTTGTCTTATCAATCCGCGCAGCAATCCACGTTAAAGCTGGCAAATAAAACGACAATGTCTTACCAGTCCCAGTGCCAGATGTCACGATAAAGCCTCGAGATTGTTCATCTTGAAGATCTTTAAACATTTGAATAGCAGCTTCTTGTTGAAAGTCAGACAACTTATAAGTAGAGCCCTTGCCTTCCAAGAAATAACGAAGCACATCAGCCTCTAATGAATTTAATAATCCTTTAGTGGTGTCGATTAGTGATTGGGAATTAATGTTTCTTTTGGGATAAATGCGAATTTTCTCCTGAAAACGAAAATCGGCAACCAAAGTTGGAGAGGATTGCCACGCCTTTGTAGGAAACCACTGCCGCAAACGTGCAATCAATCTAACTGTTTCCGCCATCCGCGTTCGCCATACCTCACCATCTCTGGATGGCAACATCGAGATATGCAGGTCTTCAAGCAATGCATTTATTAATTCCTCTGCTGAGAAATCATGAATCTCATGCCGCTCAATAAAAGACTCGGCCAAACTTGTCAATTCTTCATCAGTGAAATATCCTTCCACATACCCCCAAGAAAGATATTTAGCTTCTTCTGCTTCCAATTCATTCAAGAATAATTGCTTCCAGTCCATCTTAGGTCCCCTCATTTCAATAGATCGTAATATTCTTCACTTGAGCAGTTAACCCTTAAATCCGAATAGTACAATCATTATAAATCCCATGTTCACTAAGCCATTTCAATACATCTTCTGTTAATATTGACAAAGGTGCTCCCGTCGAACTTCCTGCCAGCCTGAGAAATTCTAGTATCTTAGGAGGAAAATTTCCTTGACCAAATTTAATCCAAAGTTGATGTAGCACTTTACTCATTTCTCTTAATTTTTCAATCTCATCACTATCATTCGGTAATTTACTCTTATGAAATCGTAATGAATCCATATATTGTTCTATAAGTTCAGTTTCCCGTTTGAAAGCAGGTACTCTCTTAAAAATACTTAATGTATCTTGCTGTATAGTGGGCATTAAACTTTCGATATATAGTTTCCATTCTTGCAATAACTCTTGGCCAACTGATGTCACAGTAGTACTAATGACCTTTATAAATGCATGGAAAGATGTCTTCTCAAGAACCATCTGCGGATTTTCAATAAATAATTGCGCCTTCTCTTTTGCTATTACTTCTATAGGGCTAAGCAGATCTGTTAATTCTGGACAAGGTATCCCAGCATCTCGCATTAACAAGAATTTAGACCGAATCTTTGCTAATTCTATAAGGGCATTACGAAGTTCAATGTGACGTGTTTTAAACAACTGAATTTGTTCTTTATTCTCTTCTAATAACTTTTTTTTCTCTACTAACTCGATAAATGTTGCCGATTTTACAGCAAGCATTTTCCCATCTCCTTCAAAAGGATTTTAACGCTAACTCAACCAAAGCTAAATCTTTTTGTATATCATTTTTTATTTTTTCAATTACCTGCACTGATTCATCGCCCTGTAATTGCACCAGATCATTTTCAACTTTTTTAGTAGATTGCTCTAGAAATTTTTCTATTACTGTTAAGCTACTTGTAATATCAGATATATGTTTCGTAGGCAATTTACCTAAAGAAACTGCCAATTCTAAACCTTGTTTATTTTCATTATCACTAATAACTCGTACCAAGTTGCTAATGGATCTAGCTTCTAGAGCAGCAGTAGCCGCCTGTATTTCATTTTGATCTCCGCGTAATGTTGCAGATGAAATAGCCGTTTTTATTGCTTGATTTACCTGCATAGCAGTCACCTTTCCGTCCAACGTGTCCCCAAGGGTTTCCTTCATTCTTTCAGTCCACTTCAATTTATCTAGTTGCTCGGACTCTAGCACCTGGCATACTTGCTTTTTTAACATATCGGAGCATTTAATTAATTTGTCAAATGCACCTATCTTATCATCTGGAGGTAAGGTTAAATTACTCATTTCCAAATTTAAAACATGATTATACACGATTGAAGCGTCTACCAATCTCACACGCTTTGTGGTTTCACCTTTTATAATAGACAGCCTTGCTAAGGCTATACTTTTTATTTCATCTCTATGAAGAAGTAATAATTCGAGTAATTTGGTCCACTCTGATGTCCTTACGCCACTTGGTAAAGTGATAGGGTTAAAAAGAACTTCTGTTATGCCTTCAGGAGAATTATTCTTAACTGCCCCCCCCATTGCGGCAGTTATTGCAAGCACATCTAAAGCCAGTGGAAGAGGGTCGAATGCTTCATTATTTAAAGGAATTTGACGCATCTGCTTTATTAGCATGGAACACCACTGCTCAAGATAACGGGCAGAGTAACGTAAAAATTCAGATCCTTTGTTAAATTCCCAGTGCTTATAGTATTGATGGTAGATCAACCCTTGAAGAGTAAGTGCTGTATCTTTTCGTTCATTTTCCCTACATGGTAAATTCAAACGAATTTGACCTAACGCTTGTTTTTGCTGTGTAGATTGAGATTCAAAAAGTATACTTCGTTTTGACCATAGGCCGTTATCTTGGAACCATTTCTGATTTATTTGCTCAAAATCCCAGTTAATATAATCATTAACTGCCTCAAACAAAATATCACGCATAAATTGTGAATGACTTTGACTTAAAGAACCCCCGTTAGCCCATTGATCTAGGATCTGTATACGTTCCATCAAGGATTGCGGTAATTCATCATCAAGCGACCTTGAGGTAGACTCAATTTCATTTTTTAAATTTTGCTTATTCTCTGGAGAGTGCTCTCTTACTGAAAACTGATCTTTTGACGTATAATCAACAACTAATTCTCCGTTTGCTTCTTGACTAGTTGCTACCTCTTGTAAGAAAACTCTTCGATCATGTAAAGGTGGAAGGTTGAATGCTTCATGAATAAAAGGATGAAAATCAACTACATCGTATTCTTCTGTCCACAATTCAATTAAAGCTAATCGTCGGTCATAATGAACTGGATCAAGGCGTTCTATTTCCTTTTGGGCTATTACGGAAAGTCGATTTACGGATTTGCCACCAAAATGGTCGAACAACGCCGGTGATGGAAATTGTCCTTCACATATTGGTTCTGCGTAATTCTCTAAAATATAACGCAATACTTTTCCTATTAAGAGACGAGGATTGAAATTCTCCTCTGAGGTTCCTCTTTTGTACATTATTTGAAGTGCCTTTTTGTTAAAAGGATATAATCCAATCCCATCTGTCTGTCCGAATGCTTCGTGACATGATTCAACAAAAGAACAGTCCTCACATGCAGACCTCAACGGTTTAGTATTCTCTTTATCTAAAGCCCACTGCCTAATTTCTTGCTCAGGAGTACGCAAAGCATTTAGATATTTAGCAGAAAATCTCTCTATCTCTTCTGGGGGCACTAAATCTTCTCCAACATCAAGCGTCACTCTAAAGGAGATTCTTGTTAGGACAGTATCTTCAAACCTATGGAAATATCCAGTTGTACAGCCAAGAGCAACGCGCATATTACATAGTTTGTCTTTTTCCTCTTCATCTTCTAATGTTTTGATATCATTATTTTTAGCGGATGTGTAGATAAGCGCATCAAGTAGTTGATAATCAATGCCTTGTAGTACAGTGAAATCTTCTATGAGTAAAATAAGTTCAATATTCTTGGCTGCTAATTCAATACGTATCTGTTTCATGATTTTTACCAAATCGGTACTAGACAAGCTAAGCATTGTAGAAATCGCTTGATCCAAATTCCGATTGATCCATTCAACTGCCTCTTGCTGTAGTTGATAATCTGCTACAAGTTCACTATAAACATACTGAGCATCTTCGCTTGCACGGTTAATATATGTCAGATTTATTGGTAAATCCTGAATAGTGAATTCTCGACGTTCATTTAAGCGGCCTCCGTTACCACCAACAATATGTTCCGCCAGCTGATGGATAATCCCATCTTCTTTAAACCACTCGGGAATGAATGCTGGATCACGAAATAGATGAGGTAAATTTTCCATGAGAAACAGTTCAGCATCATTTAAGCGTTCAACCACATGATTACCATTCTTACCGATGGCAAGAGTAATGTTGTTATGTAATATTTCTTTTGCTTGTTCAGACGTTATATTACCTACTGAATGTCGGACACGTTGCCGATATTCTTCAAACAATGGATCTTCGAGATCTTCCAATATCATAAGGATTATTTCTTTAAGGTTTGTTAACCTAGGAATAAGCAGGACCTTACGCCCTCTTTTATCTATCTTTGCATGTAACCAGCGAATAAGATGTGATTTCCCTGTTCCTGATTCTCCAAGAATGGGAACAAAAACTTGATCTTTTCCAGATGTAAAGTTATTTAAGAAAGTTGTCTCATCGTAAGATGCACCTTTGTCGTGAACTTTTGGGCTTGCCGTCTGTTTATACATCTTAATTGGATGGTGAGTAGCAAGAAATAAGTGCTGCTGAACATGTAGCGCATCCTTATCCATAACTTTATATACTTGCTCTGTCTGCCAACACAACAATGGCTTCAAATCCCTTCCTCCTATCCATTCCATGTTATTTCAGAATAACGATATTTTTTCTCTTGTGCCGTTAAAACGTAAACGTCTGCATCCGATCTCATCTTCAAATCAACAATGCCTTCGTCCTGCAACCTCAGCCAAGCATAAGAGGTTGACTGTGATAAGTGATTCTGAAGCAGTTCTTCTGTTCCATATATGTCATTCATTTTTGTCCGATAACTACCATGCTCAAATACCGGGCATAACTGTGCCAATCTATGCACAATCGTATCTATAAGATGAGTTTGACTGTCATGAAATAATTCAGGTAGAAAGTATCTAATTACTTTTGTAGGGTCTGGTATCAGTTGTTTCAATATACGAGTAGTAAAACCTAAATACAGAGACCAATCTTCAAACTGACCATAACGAGCATCACTAGAACATTCCATTTTTTCGTTTAATTGCTTTAATAGTGCTTCTTCAACTTCTTTCCAATTACCAGGTGCTCGATAAGGGTTCTGTGACAAGTACCATGCAATGATTCTTCCTAAATCATCATTTTGCCCTTCCTCTGGAACTAATGCTCTTTTTCTAATGGTATGTGGCAGAAGCATAGCTATTTGGGATGATATTGATCCCTTTGGAATCGTTGTATCGGTTATTTCCAAGAAGTTATTCTCTTGCTGAATAAGTCCAAGTGAAATCATCTCAGGGATTGTTTTCCCAATAAAATCCGTTTCACTACGCTCCAGATTTTGAGATGCAAAAACAGATGGCATAATCATCTTCTTAAGTGCATCAATCTCTAATCGTTGTACATTCATTTGAGCCATCAGTGCATAAATGGCATATATACGTGCTGGAGAAGCTTCTGGCGTTTTAATTAAACTCATATTCCGACCTCCTGCTTAAAAACTTCATACTGATAAAATCGTATATTCGAGGTATTCTGCAACAACGTTTCAGGACGTATTGGATTCGCCATTGTACTAGAAACTATAAAGATAACAGGGTTTTCTTTGGTAGTTGGATGCTCCATCCAACGAAAAACATTTACTGAATCTTCTGGTTGCTCATTAATAACCAATGTAGGTATTTGCCACTTTACACGTGCACGACGTGAATATTCACCTAAAGAAGATGTAAAGAATATATGTCGTTGTGACAATACTTCATGTTCCTTTATCCATTGAATCCATTTTGAATCTGCAACAATATGCCGGATTCCTTGATGTAGAAACCATTGAATTATTCTAAACATATTTTGTTTTTCTCGCATACTGTAAGCATTTTGCATACTTCCTTTAGCTTCCCTAAACAATAACAACTGATGTCGGACAGGATCTAAGTACTTTTCAAGTAATTCTGTTGTAGTATTTTCAGCAGGCCATTGAAGGGGGTACGATGTGCCAGGAACTCCTCTAGGAAGTTTGTTCGTTCTTCGACATGCTTGACATCCTCCACAGGCTGGTACAGCAACAACATAATTTTTTGTGTACATCCCTTCAGAATGATCGTTAATAGAATAGAGATCTTTCAACACATCAGAAACACATTCTTCACCTTTCAGTAACCTATTAATAAGATCGAACTCTTCTCTATCATTCCCCCTGCTCGACCTCCTATATTTCTCCACCTCATTCCAGAAACTTTCTTCTTGATGATGGTGTTTTAGGATCCGTACAACTCGTGTAATATTATCATTTGAATCTGAAATCTGTCCCCTTACTCCCCAATCAAATTCAATTATCCCCATACGCGACATCATTGTTAGAATACGTAGGTTCCACTGTTCATTATAATCATTTCTACCATTAATTCTTTTAGAGCGCTTACCAATCGAGAATAAAAAAGTATCTATTTGCCCTGGAAGTTGCTGTTTTCGTGCAAACATCCGGTCCCAACGAAGACGCCCTTTTTCTACTCCAATCAGTTGAGCAGCACTCATTCTTCTTCCGCGACTAACATCTTCTTCATCATAAATAAGAAGAGAAAGGCATGCCTTCCCATCTCGCCCACCACGACCTACCTCTTGATAAAAACGGTCTATGCTTTCAGGAATACAGACATGGATGACGGCACGAACTTCCGCTTGGTCAACACCAAGTCCAAACGCTGATGTAGCAACAATAATATCCAACTGCCTTTTGCTCCATAATTGAATAATTGCTTCTCTATCATTTTGTCCCGTATTTCCATGAAAAACACGAATTCGTTTGTACCCATCCGCCAGAATTGCTGAGTATATTTCTTCGGCATCCTTAACTTCAGTGGTATAAATGATAAGAGGACGTGGTAGACTTCGGATTGCCTCCAACATCTTATTAATTTTCTCCGTTCTGCTTGAACACTTTCTCATCCAATAAGCCGGTTCTGGTCGAAGAGTTACCGATGAGAACATCTTAAGTTGTACAGGACTACCGAATAAAATTTGTAATGTTTCCAAACAATCTTCGGTCACAGTTGCTGAAAGTAATAACGTACGGAATGGAGTAACTGAATGACGCAACATCATTTTACGCCATCCTGCAAGTTCTTGAAAAGCAGGACGAAACCCCTCACCCCAGCCAGAAACAATATGCGCTTCATCAATGACTAACATCTTGAAATAACCACGCTCAGCAGCAATCTGCAACGAATAGTCTAAAGATTCAAGAACACTTTCTGGAGAGGCAAATACGATACGCTGCGTTCCATTCATTATCGATTCTTGAATTTCTTTATTTTCTCTTTGACGTGAACTACTGGAAAAATATGCAGATGGCCGATTAATCAGTGGCATTAATGCACGTTCCTGATCCAAAGCTAGTGCAACGGTTGGAACTACGACGACCGTAACGCCTTCTTGTCTTGAGAACAGGAGCGCTGGCAATTGTCCACACAAACTTTTTCCAGTTCCAGTAGGAAGGTTTAATAATATTGTTGCATCTTGAGGTGAAGTAAGCACAGTGCGAACTGCAGCACGCTGTGCATTACATCTGTAATTCAGTCTATTTACTTCCTTTAAAAATGGATCTCCTTCTACTTCCTTCATTTGATTACGTGGTTTCAATGCAAAAAGTGGTCTTTCAGGACCTTCTTTATCGGCCTGTGGGAGCCAATCAGGCAACCAAGTCTCAGCACACAATAAATACGAATCCCGAACTTCATCCAATATAACTATTCCAACTAATTTATACATTAATTCATTTGGCCAATTGGCTCTACGAGGGACACGCAAAAATATGCGCTCCCCTCCACTTCTTTCAGATTCATAACGTAAAACGCCCCGAATCAGTGCTGCTAAATCCATCCCAATGGCACCACTCTGAATTGCTTCAACAAATCTACTAATAAAAGGATTGCTTGGTTTAAAGATTATGTTTTCATTTAGAATCCATTCCTGCAATTCATCAAATTCATTCAAAATGTGGTTCCTCCTCTTCGCACTGACTTCAACAAGTCCCTTCCTGATAAAATTATAAATCCTGCCGAATCCAGCTGGACCTTGGGTTGCTTTATACCCTGGACTAGAGCCTCATACTGCTCCTCGTCAAATGCATCATATGTTACCGAATCACCTTCGAAAAGTTTTCTCATCTCCACTTGAACTTTTAAGTAATTGAAATGGTTGATTGCAACTTCTGCTTTTGTTCTGCATTTTTCAATAAACTTAGGATCCTCATATAAATATTGGCGTGACTGGGATGAAATCAAATCACATACTTTTTGCCATTGCTTTGTTGTAAAAATGTCACATATTACTTTTAATCTATCTTTTATTATACTCGTATCCGTTCCACCGTCTTCCACATCACAATAGGGCCTAGCCAGCAAGTATTCAAGTTCGTCATCTACTCTATTGCCTTGATAATCAAGTATAACTTCGACATAAGTAGGCTCGAAGAACTTATCCAATAGTCGTTGATATACTTTTAAATCCACTTGGAGACCCCTTACCTCCAATAGATTTAATAATGGTTTAAGATCCCCCTCTACAATGTAATGGAGGCGAAATCCTAACCAATCTGTATCTTGTGTCCAAGACTTTACTTTTCTCCAAAATGCATAAGTTTGACCTCGATCATCCTTACGTAAATATTCACTAAGAATATCAAAGAACGGATCACCAAGACGAAACAACTTGTAATTGTTGTTTTTAATCACAATTTCGCGATCAAAGCAACCTGGTCTTTCCATCTGCTCGTTAAGAGCAACCAAGTGTTGCGTAGGTAAAAGCGTGCCAAAAGCAGGTTTGTAGATAATTTGGCCTTCTTTTTCAATTTTTTTAAATCTCATAGCTTCACATACCCAAGGCTCAAGTAATTGCTGTATTCTCTCTGGGTTGCTTTCGTGAAGAACTAACTGATCAAAGAAACCATTTGCCTGTTGCTCATGAGCATCGATTTCATCAATAATCTGTTGTTCAGCAATCCGCACTTTCTCATCATGAATTTTAACCCTCATTCCCTCTATGCTTTTTTCTAACCCTGGCAACCCATGAATATAAAGATCGCGTAAAACATCGGGTAGGATAGCATCAATGAAAAATTGCAAAGATGATATTGAATCGTTATAAATATTTAGGCCTTCTTTCAAAAATTGATGCCATCCCCACTGATAATTGACCTCTGCATCTGGACCAGTTAGAACTGATATTCGAAATGGCTTATTACGACCTATACGATCAAGTCGTCCAATGCGCTGTTCCAGTTGATTTGGAGCAAACGGCAGGTCATAATGAATCATTTCATCTGCAAACTGAAAATTACGACCTATTTCACCAGTTTTATCGGATACGAGTATCTGACACTCGCTATTATCACGAAAATTAGTTGTAATTAACTCAATTTGCTCTCTATTCAATCCCATATAATATCCGCCTACTGCCTCATCACCAAACGTTTCTTTCAGAAACTGAGTAACCTGCTTACAGACACGAGTATGCTGAGTGAATACTATAATTTTTTGAGGGGACATTTTTTTTTGTTGTGCTCGTTTTTGAGTATGTTGAATCATTGTCGCTAGTAATTGATTCTTATCTCCCATTTCACTAGGGTAAGCCAATACTCTTAATAGGCGATCCAGCATTTCTGATTCTCCCTCAAAATGCGGAGTCTCAACAATATACTGCAAATTAATTTCACTGAAGATTTCAGACATATCTTCTATCAGTTTTTGTTCTTTACGAATTCTAACTAGATCACGAAGCAAATTTTCATCGGTGCATACTCCTTCAAGAAAAGACCTCCAAATACTAAGCCGAGGGGAAGTGACTGCACTTTCATCCTCCCATACCTCCCTCTCTGCTGCCCAGGATTCTATACGATAATCATCCAAAATAAGATGAAGTTCTTCCGTTCTCTCATCCAGATCCCACTCTTCCATAACCGGCAGTTCTCCCCTGTGATGTTGAAACAAGGATGTAGCATTATCCCTTCGATTACGAAGCATCCGACGATGTAAGCGATAAGTTTCTGATATATGTATCCGTATCCGGCGTATCAATTCCTTCCTTTTTTCTTCATACTTTGAATCCAAACTTATTTCCAATTCGTCTAATAATGACAGTAGTAATTTATCTTCACTAAAGAGAATTCGGAAATTTCCAATTCGTCGCTGGATTAAGAACGGTTTCGTCTCCTCTCGGAATGACAAGAGACTTTTACCTACCTCTTGTCTCTTATCCAGCTTATACCTAAAAGCATCAATGTCCTCTAAGCGGTGTTGCTCAGGAGCCAAAATATGCAGCATAGACAAGAACTCCCATTCATTGTTTAGCACTGGAGTAGCAGATAACAAAAGCAATGTTTTGGCACTATGACACATACTCTTTAAAATGTCATATTGTTTTTGTTCAACAGGGTCTTTAGAGAAGGCCTTTCTTGCTAGTTCATGTGCCTCGTCTACAATAATAATGTCTGGTATGGTGTTGTATTGATTATCAATAGATTCTAACCCAGCAAAATGAATTCGCTTAGGGAATTGATCAATTAAACAACGCTGTGTTAATTCTTCTTCCCACTGAGTTAACAAATATTTAGGAGCCAAAATGATTGCTTGATGATTTGGATGATCCAATAGCTTTTGACGAAGAATTACTCCTGCTTCGATAGTTTTGCCCATTCCGACCTCATCTGCAAGTAGGTATCGAGGTACAGGATCCTCTAAGACGCGTCGAATCACCTCAACTTGATGAGGAAGTATTTCAATGCCCGAGGAGATCAGTCCAGTCATTCCGCTAGCTACTGCTCGCTGTTCTATGAGCATTTGTAAAAATGAATTGCGTCTCTGATAAAAAAAAGATGTCTCCTGCCCTAGAATTGACAACACTTCCATAGGATTAGTAGTAGAATCAACACATCGGACAAAAAGATCCTTTTGAGAAATGTAACAAGAATATGTATCAGGAAAATCGACTTCGTACTCGTCATCAAGTTTGCGAAGAGCCCTTCCCATCTTCCACTCGTCTTTTTCCACATCATAGTAGTAACATCTCGACTGGTGTTCCAATACTACCGATTTAATATCAAATATAGAGAACCAGTCACTCGTTTGTTTATTAATTGAATGAAAATAAGTTACCTCAACTGTTTTCTTGTCTGCTGAAATAGCAGATAAACTTCCAATTCCCATTGAATTAGAAGCCACTTTAACAAATGAACCTACATAGATTCTAGACATTGAATTTCCTCCAAGTAGAAATTAACTCTAGTACGAACTGACGATATGATTAAAAAAATAAGACCCTACAAAAGTAGGGTCTCTCTAAGTCAAAATTATAGTTTAATATATTTCAAGTGCCACTACGCCCTTATTGTTAGTATAATCATACCAAATACTAGGCTATTGTCAATCTCTGTATTGTAAAAAAACGGATGAAACTTCTTTCGAATTACTTTCATAGAAGATCACGTCTGCTACAAACAAATCTCTTCAAACCCCACGCTTATTCCCCCACAACAAAGTGTGTAACTGCGGGAGAACTTTAACTTGTCTCAAATCTGAGGAAGCCATGACTTGATTAATCAACCATTCATACTTCTCTAATAAAGCAAACATCAATCCTTCTCTATCTGCTGTCGTTACATCGCTATTACCTACCTGCAAAACCAGCCTCATGTGAGGATATCGTTTATGAACAAGTACTGCATACTGAAGATCATCTTCATCAAAAACCACTACTTTAATACATATTTCATTTGAACTATTTTTCAAGTTCTCCATAACCTCGTCTAATTTATCCCAATCAGTTATCATTCCTGAACTTGGTGGTTTCGGAGATATCGTCAAGTCATCAATATCTGCCATCCACTCTTGCCATCTGCTTCCTTGCGTTTCCAACCCAACTCGAATTCCTTGATCATGAAGCAAATCCACTAAGTATCCAATATTCTTTAAGAGTGCTGGATTACCACCAGAGATGGTTACATGCTCGAAAGTGTTTCCACCAAGATTGATTAATTCATCCCAAATCATTTGGGTAGATAATTGTTTAATTTCATTCTTTGCAGAACCGTCCCATGTAAAGGAGGAATCACACCATGAACAGGAATAGTCACAGCCTGCCGTTCGAACAAACATTGTTTTTTGTCCGATAACCAGACCTTCTCCCTGAACAGTTGGACCGAATATTTCCAGTACCGGGATGGGCTTTTCCATATG
This sequence comes from Paenibacillus amylolyticus, assembly GCF_051136285.1. GTDB lineage: Bacteria > Bacillota > Bacilli > Paenibacillales > Paenibacillaceae > Paenibacillus > Paenibacillus amylolyticus_F. The sequence continues at coordinate 2,923,366 of NZ_CP194938.1, forward strand.
AGTCAATCTGCCATCCACTCCCGTCTTGCTTCGGCATAACTGGTTGGTGTTTCAAATAACCGGACAAATTCAGTTCTTGCATCCACGTCTTTTGATGAGTATTTATCAGTACTCAGCGCTGCTTCCATCTGCTCATAAAGCCAAACGACCATGTTTTCAGCAGTCGTATTCATTAACGGCAACGTCTCATTTAGATATCTGTGGTCTAAATATGGCTCTATTTGCTCACGCCAAATTGTTTTTATCATTCCAAAATCTATCGTCATTCCAATTTCATTTGTATATCCACTCACTCCAAATACAACTTTATAGGTGTGACCATGTAGATTTTTACATTTGCCCTCATATGCATGTAAGTGATGCGCCGCGTCAAAAGTAAATTCTTTACTAACTAATACTCTGCGCTGATGATATTTCAACTGTTCATAAGTAATATCCTCTTTAAACTTTTGCAATGCATCTACAATGACGAATTGCCCCGGTATTTTATTCATAACATTTGCTCCGAATTTTTTCCTTGCAAAAATTTATCCAAACCCGCTTTTCTCAACTGGCAAGCAGGACAAGTACCACATCCATCACCGATAATACCGTTGTAACAAGTCAAAGTCTTTTGGCGTACAAATTCAAACGCCCCTAATTGATCTGCCATTTCCCACGTCTCTGCTTTATCTATCCACATTAACGGAGTATGAATGATAAAATTATGATCCATCGCTAAATTTAACGTCACATTTAGGGATTTGACAAAATCATCCCGGCAGTCAGGGTATCCACTAAAATCTGTCTCGCAGACACCCGTTACAATATGTCTAGCATCTACTCCTTTAGCAAACACCGCGGCGAAACTTAAAAACAAATGATTGCGCCCTTCCACAAATGTGCTCGGAAGTTCACCTTCATTATGAACAATCTCGAGATCATTACGTGTCAGAGCATTCTGAGTTAGTTGACCGAGCAAGCTCATATCAAGTAACGTCCAATTTACTCCCAGTTCATCAGCGATTTGTTTAGCACATTCAATTTCTAAAGCATGCCTTTGTCCATAATTAAAGGTGATTGCTTCAACTTCATCAAAGTGCTTCATTGCCCAAAACAAACAAGTTGTACTATCTTGACCGCCACTAAAAACTACAACGGCTTTTCTGTTTTTTTGTTCCATAATCTTACCCACTTTCTCACCATTCTCCCTTAATGATAACAGATGTACTATTTTATCGAAAGTTGACTATTTATCGTTGCCCACAACTAATCTTATCTCTACAACTTCAAACAGATTAGGAAACTTCTCTTTAATCTCTTCTAATAAACGCTTACCCTGAACTGGTGGAAGGGTACTATAACCATTCTCAATGAGCAATCTAATATGTCTTTTTATAGAAGGCCTGATTTGAGAATTGTGATTTATTATTTCTAGGAGATGATAGATATTCCCAACGTCTTCATATTCAAGATCATTTCGAATGACTTCAAGAAGGTTTATCTGGATTTGCTCATGTTGAAGTTTTCTTTCAACCAGTTCTTTTAATTCATAAAAGTCCATCGACTGCCACTCATCAATTACGGAATTGAGTTTAGATTCAATCTGTGAACCCTCCAATAATAGTTCAACACATGCAATCATTTTCAACTGAAGTTCCTTAATTGGCTTTAGAATTTCTAATTGGACTTGAAGATTGAACAAATAATTAACTATAGTACGCGGAGTTAAAGCAAGACAGTTTTTTAGCTCTGATACCTTTTGCATATTAGCTAGAATTATCCTTTTTCTCTCCTCTAATTCAGGCAAAGAGAACTTACTATTATCAACAATTTCTTCTCCGACTTCTTCATGATTCACATGCATACCACACTCAATAAGGAAGTCAACTATTTCCATTAAATCCTGGTCAAATTGTTTTAATAACTGATCAACTTCATTTTTTAAAGCAAAGAACCTATTAAATTGGATGACTAACTCTGGTTGTTCTAATTGTTGTTCAAGCAGCGTATAGTTCACAAGATCTTGTTGTCGAAGAGACTTCTTTTCGTTAAAATTATAGATTTGGTCTGCAAGTTTAATCCATTCTGCTCTACTAGAACCCATAAGAAATGGTATCATCATTAGTCTTATTTTAATTGATTGCCTAAAGCTTTGATGAAGCAACTCAAGATAACCACTATAGCTTTGTTTTAAATTTGATAGGAAATCCTTCAAGGTTAGATTGCCTATTATATAGCTTTCCAACTTTTTAGAAGGTACAAAATTCAATAACCATTGATCGAATTCTTCATCCGTTAATACCTCATCATTTGGTGTCTCATAAAAATTTTCACGTAACAAATACCAATCTGAATAACACTCATCAAGTAATGACATTAAGTCTTTATTGAAGGGAGATTTTTCTTTCGCATCGAAAGTCCATAAAGATTCACTATATATTCTAGCTTGTTGGGCCCAATTCCTCATTCCATACACAAATACAGGTAACTTCAACCCAAGAGCCTGTTCAAGAGATTCAAACCATAATTTATGAATACTTTCTCCCTGATATATCCACTTTGAGATTTCATACTCATTTGAGATTTTTTGAAATATATTTAATTTTTCTGAATACTTCATCGTTTGAAAGTTAGTTATTTGAATACCAACGTAATCACGATTTACATTTATAAAGAACTCATCATCATTCTTGTCTAGTTTAATAGGATATCGCGTTCTATTTACAACTTCATTCCATTGAATAACTGCGGAGGTTCGAGAGGAGAATGAGCGGTTCATATGTACCCCCTTTATCACATCATGTACCAGAGCGGCCACTCCAGATCTAACAGGTAATAATAGTTCATCGTTTACTTCTTTTCCTTCTACCCAATCTCTGACTACCTCTTTTTCATTGAAGATAGTATTATCATTTTTATACTCTATATGAAGCGGTTGTTCTTCCCTTGAATTACCTGCTGCTATCTTGTTTAACTTAATAGATATTTGATTTTCGCTATAACCAAAGTGCTTTAACAAAGGTTCAGAAATTATCACTTGACTTGCATCTTCAGACGCATACCACTCAGATAGTGTTTTAATAAACATATCTTCATGATCCGCAAACATTTCCCTGCGCATAAGTGGAAGAACTCTACTAATATGCTTTTTACCTTTTAGAAAGAAACGTAGGATTTCCTTGCTATTCAGTATCATGTAACGTAATTTACCTTTTCCTATAGGGATAGCATCGAATGTGCGTCTTAGCATATGACTATTGAATGGGAGCAACTGAACTTCAAGACAATTAACATTGTTGCTTTCCTCTGGCAGAAAAGCAGAGCATTGTTTGAAATGCGGACATTGGAGAGAGCAACTGAACCCCTGTGTCGCTTTCAGTTGGGTAAGATAATTTGCCATATATGGTACTACCTGCTTACGATCAAGATTGAAAAAGTCTTTCCCCGACTCATCCGATAGCCATAACTTTTTTACACGATCATTAATCGTATCAAGATTCTGTATTCTTTGTGTGAGACTAAACCCCTTCTCTGTATCCTGAACTGCACCAGGTGTTAAGCCAATGACCACATCCCAGCTTCCTTCTTCCAATGTAATAAGTTGATCAAGGATACTGGTTGCGTAAATATTAACTGATTGAACTAAATCATCAATCAATAACAAAGGACGGATTCCTCTGTTTTTTATTTGCAAAGATATTTGTTTAAAAAGTGTTCCGATATCTTGTCCTTCAAAAAGAAAATGGTCCAACTGCCGCGAGAGATTTTGTCGAAATGCTGCGTATTCTAATGGGATATGAAGGGTTGTATTGGCGAGCAAGGTTTCAAACTGTTCCCGATGCAGTACCTCTAGTGGATTTTTAATTTTTCCTCGTTTGACTTGTGATGTAAAATCAATAATATTTTGCTCAATCACCGGTCTTAACAATAGTGCGCTTGGAACGATCTCCTCATCGGACTCCATAGCTTCCGCTAATGTTGTCCAAACCATTTGGTTAACAAGCGTTATAGGCTTTTTAAGCAAAATCCCCCACCTGTCTTCATCAATACAAACATCCAAGGATAAATTCAGTGTGTCTAAACATTTTTTGATTAAGGTCTGAGGATTTAGCTCTGTTCGTGAAATTCGTATCACGGGTCTATCTGGTACTTCCACTAACCACTTATCTTTTAACCAACGTAGCAGTTCGGATTTTCCCGATCCTGTGGAACCGAAAACTAAATAAACTCTGTTACCGCTAGCATCAGTTTCTTGAAGTTCATCCAGCAGTTCATCTTCTGTAACTTCAGCGACTAACTGACTATCATTATACCTATGCATTACTTGCGGAAAGTGCGTTTTTCTGAAGTATTCAGGTGATTGGTCATATCGTTCATCTGCAGTACCAGCTAAAAGTTTAAGCGAATTTTTGTTGAGACAAGGAAGCATTAGTGTCACATCTCCCCTCTATCTTAATCCAGTTCAGCGTATTTTTTGGCCCATAAGATTTATAGGGAAGATCTTGCACATAACTCAATTCTATTTCCCCTGCCTCAGCTAATCCCATTAATGAAAAAATAATCGCCCTATATATTTTCCCTTCTGATGTCAAGCACGGAATAATTGGATGAATAAATTTTTCACAGAATAGATGTAACCCACCCTCCCATGTCTCACTTCTTTCAATGATACTTTTCATTAATGAGAGTTGTGGAAGGGCGTAAAAACCGGAGTAGACACGTCTTCCCAATCCCCAACATTCCATCATTCGCTTCCATGCATTTATTTTTTCATGACCAACAACTGTCTTCATTAACTTACTATTAACTTGATAATGAATGTTACTCACAAATAATCTATCTGGCTTTACAAATAACTGTTCAAAAATAGTAGCAAATATACAATCAAGAGAATCACTAGGTATAGCATCAGAAGTTGAAATCTCCTTTAACCTTAAAAAAACTTCTTTGTTAGTCCAAGCTTTATTTTGTGACACATAAAATTGTGCTTTGTCTTTATATATAAACTGCAAATCTTCTAATACCATCAAGGCACATTCGATTAAAGAGGTAATATCTCCCTCTTCCCTATACTGGAATTTTGTTTTCAGTTCATTTGTATCCATTCCAGGCTTAGATCTTAGTTCCTCATAAATTACTTCAATTTCTGGCCCGTAACACATCTGGAACAACATTTTTGTACCTCCTCTGCTTATTTTCTAAAATATCTTTAAATGTTCTGGATAAATGATAATAATTGTGGACTGATCTTAACTTCATATATTCTCTTGGTGAAGGAATAAAAATCTGTTTTGCATTAATTTCACATACAGGACACTCACAATGAAGTGGATTTTCCAATCGAGGGCTTGTGGGTTTTGCTCTGGATTCAGGCAGAAAAAAAGTTCTAAATGGTCTACTGTAAAATACCTGAAAGAATGCAGCGGCCATTGTTGGTCGAGTTGAATCAAATGACTTTACTCCAATATCAACCATCGCATGAAGTTGAGGAATCCCCGTTACTCCAAAGACGTGAAGGTTGGCAGCTCCAACAACATCCACAGCTCTCCTAATCATTTCAATCTGTTCAGTCTGATGTTTAAATAACAAGGACCCGATCCCGAAATTTGTATATCCCATCTTAATTAACTCATAGGCTGAAAACTCTATACTAGCTTGGTCATAACCTTGTATTACTCCCATTGGTTTCACAAATTTAGGAAGCTTATACCTATTAAAGAGATTTAAATATTCGTAGGCATTATATAGCGTTCTTTCAATAGCCATGTAACGTTCAGATAAAGAATTCTTATTCAGTAGAGGTTCATCAAAATGAACCAATTGAATATTCGCCGTTGAATCACAATCTTCCAAGATTGATTGTTGAATATTAAAAACATCTTTTAGCCGCGGCCTACTTTTTTGTTTAACATAGAATACTGATCCACAATCTATTATTAACTTTTGGGGTTTGTTTCTATACTTCTTTACTCCTCCTCTATTGTCTGGAATTGCACTTATTAACACCGGACACGTAGGAAAGTAGTCACAAAAAATTGCATCACTATGTGACCAACCAATATAAAAATCCACATCTCAACCCCCCATTTATACGTGATAATACGTGATATTTAGAATATTAGCATATTTTTCTTCATACGACTACTCTAAAAAATAAAAAAAAGAAGCCCTCAGGCTTCTTTTATCCATTGTCTCCATATTTCATATATTAATCCGCGTTGTTCATCATTAAATTTAAATCGGCCATTATTTACATGTAAGACAGGATTATCTCTGTCAAAGAAGTTTCCAGTCCAATTTTCATATTGAAATTCATTTAATAACAATGGCCGCGGCAAAATTTGAGAACCAGTAATCCATTGTTCAATGAAATACCTAATATAGCAATACCACGCTATTGAGGAATCACCAATAGATTTTTTTCGGAATTGTTTCCTTTGTACTACAGAGAGGTATCCTAATTCAGGATAATCATTCATTAAGGAATCAACGTACCTGATTAAATCTTTTGCTAATTGAGGATATAGACTACGCTCAATCCGATAGTTTAAAAAATCCTCAAAAATGCCATGCAACGATCTGATGGTCATTAATTTAGTGGAGTTACTACTTATCTTTTCTCCTCTCTCTATTAACCGTTCAAAGCGTTGATAAGCCATTAGTTGATGAACACAGTAACTCGGAAACTGTTGTACTTCAGATACAATGAGAACAACATATTCATCATTCTTACTACCATTCGGCAGTTTGTATGTAAATTGTGGATTTTTCACTTGTAGTTTGTTATCAATTAAACTTACAACAGTATCATAATTGACTAGAACGACATCTTCGCCAACTACATCAGACTGAACTACTGGAAATCCCCAATCTTTGATTAGACCTAGGGACAAGACAGTAAAATAAACCTCATTGTTCTTTCTCGTTAAATTGCTTACGTTTTCAAAAGTAAAGAGCATGGAATTTCCCCCAACGCAAATATGCCTTAGTGTACCACACTAAGGCATATTTGCGTACTATTTATTCCACCGTTTCTTTAATTCCTGAATTTGACTGTAATATACATGAGTATTATGGAAGCCTCTTCGTCTGTTCCTATTGTTGCCCCTGAATACAATTACATCAATTCCAATTTCCCTGCATATATTACAATTACATTGCTCCCACGGTCGTTCAGATAGAACCTCTCTATACATGTCCTCATGAATTTCACGCTTTTCACCAAGTATTTTGTCATATTCCAGTATGGCTTCAAGCGTTGAATCTAACTCTCTTGTGCCTGCACTGAACTCCCTAAGAGCACCCAGGGCCTCTTGTTCGAGTCTTTTATACTCAGCAAAACCTATTTCATCACTATTTTGCAACATTTTTTTCACTCGTCCAGATGTTTCCTTTGCCTCCGGAATTCTTATCGCTGTGTAGTGTTTTCCATTTAAGGTGTGGTAATTATGCCCGGTTCCTAACCATGCTCTTCTCAATGGTGAAGAAGAGTCAAAAGATGTCACACCCAACTTATGAAATGCCTCCATTGTTCTCACATCTCGTGCAACACCAAATAAGTGCATTCGAAACGTGGGACTTGGAATAATAGGTGCTATTTCTTTTAAAATTTCATATATTTTTTCTGATTGTTCTCTGGCTAAACCACCTAAGGCAACATAATCGTAACCTAATCCAATAAGATGCTCAACCGCTCTTCGGAAAGAAGGCGGGTCCCATCCTTGGACTATACCTATCGGATGAAACTGATAATTCATTATTTCTGTTCTTTCTCTATACATACGTAAAAACTCTTCCGCCATCGTAAGGGTCAATTCATAACGCTGATTTCGAATGTTTTCATCTTTTTGAAATGGGCCAACTATCAGATGATCAATAGATACACCATAATCTAAACCTAATGTATGATAGTAATCCATAATTTCTTCGGTTGTATACGGTGGTACATCTTTATCAATATAACTAAAAGCACCGCAATCACCCATAATAGGATACTCTCTAGGTAGTTTATAAAAATCGTGCAAACCCATTTCTTCAATCATCTGATTTTTTTGTTTGGTAGCACTATCAATGTTTACTTTAGAGACAAGTAACCCATCAAACTGTGGTCTATCGAATATCTGGTGAGCATACACATCATTTTCCAATGGATTTCTGTTTTTTTCTGAGAAATCAGTCATAAAATCATATTTAGGATCTACCCTATCATCATTCTCTGGAAGATAAAATCTTGGCTCCTCAATACAATTTATAGCAACCAATTCATCCGGAACAGGGAACATTTCACTATAAAACCTTAATAAATCTTCACTATCCGATGTTTCATTAAATAACTCTAGTTGTTTAGTTGAAGCAATGGAATCTAAAATAAATGATCTAATTTGATCCGGATGATCTATTATTGTGCTCCATTTCTGATCAATATCTGTTGTGATAACATTTCTTAATAATTGCGCAAAAAGATAGCCTTTGATTCCGATTAATCCATATCTAAAGGTTTTAGCTTCTTTTTCACCAATAGTTAGTACATGATAATCATCCCAATTTAAAATTCTAGTACGACTGGATGCTCCCGCGAAAAAGATAGCTTTTTGATTGCTATCAAGCTTCAGTGGCCATTCCACAGCTTGTAAGTATTTATCTCCGAGCAAGAAAAAAATAAGATCATATTCTGCAATTTTTGTTTGGAGTGCCTGAGTAATTTTGAGTTCACGCGCCCATCTTTTTATAGACTGTGAATCCATCGAATTAAAAGTTACTTCATAAGGAACAATTTGTTCATCTTCATTCAAAAGGCCGTAACCCGCTGAAATAATGCAAAGATCAATGTCCCCCCCTTGTTGACGGTATTCTTTAATACCACTCATTAGCGCAAGATGTTGACTACCAGTGTACATTTCATCAGCACGTTCTTTAAATTCCAATAATTCTTCTTCTCTTCTTCTCAATACTTCTTTATTTTGAAAATCGTCAAATACAAGCTGATTTATAGGTTTATGTAACTTCTCTCCAGTACAAGAAGTCACAACAAGAATACGGTTTGACAAAAACATCCCATCCTTTAACACAATATAAAATAGGGCGAGAACGCCCTATTTTCAAATAACTTTTCCTTGCTTAAAGAAAATTTGTTTAACAATAATTGCAGCAACTAATTGAACTAATGTCTTAACAATAATTTGACCAACGATAGCTAAGAACACAGCATTCCATGGAAGAATATTAGCGCCCAATGGTGATAAACCAATAACAACGAAAATAATACTATCTAAGACTCCACCGACAATTCCACTATACGCTACCCTTAAATGAAAAGGTAATTTAAGACGAGAATAGATTTCTGTATCTGTGGTCTCAGATACCGCAAATGTAATAATTGAAGCAAATACAATCCAGAGTGTATCACCAAGTAGATACGATGTTAATGCTGACAAAATCATTGCTATTAAAATAAGCAAGTAGGTCTTACGCCGACCCACAAAATTTTGCACAAAATCACGGAAAATAAATGTTGCCCCAATAATAAAAGTCCCCGCTGGAATGATGAAGGGACCGATAAAAAATGGGGCTACTCCTGCCGTCACGACGTTTGATGAAACAATAGCTACTAAATAAGCTATAATTGTTAAGTATTTAATTTGACATCACCTCTTCTATGCAATCCATTATTAATTATAACACCACTTTTGGTTCCGAGCTACCCTTGCTAAACTAAATCATACTACAAATTTCGACTAAATCTGCTAAGAAATATTTATTAAGGGAGGTATTTTTTACTTTAAGTCGAATAATTACAATGAGATATTTAACTTTTATAGAATGGTTGAAGATGGAGGTTATTTTTTGAATAATTATGGAAAATCTGCTATTCGAGCAGTGGAACTCATTCAATCAGGTGACGTTCTTTATACGGAAGATGCCTGGAAACAAGCCACCACAGAATTTTTCACAACTAAAACCAAGGCATGTCCCAAAAGTGCTTTTTTAGGGCTTTGTGAAGCAGGCTTAGTAAAAGGTGTTCATCAGATACATATCAAACAACCTCTAAAAAAAACAACTAACAAAGATCATGCGATTGAAGCTGTTCAACTTCTTACAGAAAATGGAGATTACGCTTCATACAAATCGCTTCAATTGTGGAGGGCTATTATGCAAGGAAATCAAAAGTCACATAATTTCCAAATGGATGTAGTACTGGCACTTTGGAACAATGGGATGATTTCTCCCGCTAAAACTTATATTATAGCTTAATCTTCTATAAAAATAGGCACAACCCAAACTGAAGGATTCTCGTTTAAGTAAACAGTACAATGATAAATAAATTGCCATACCTCAATCTACTAATATATTTTTAGATGAAAGTCTTAGCACATATCACATTGTGAATCGTTAGCCCGGTACAATTTTTGCCGGGCTAGTTATATTGTTTCGTTATTATACAATGTGGGCTTTTCAGAGCATTAAAAGTATACCTTTAAGGACGGGTATAACGAGAGGAATGCAAATAAATATCTCCGTCTCAATATATATCTTTTCAAAAAATAAATAAGGTGTGCCCTTGTATTTAATCAAAGGCACACCTTCCATTTAAAAAATAGATTATGAAGTTCTTGGTCTTAGTTGCGTCCACTTAGTAGGGTTAGATACATCAGCAGCCCCACGCTGTACTCTAGGACTAACTTCAAACCAAGGATCATCATATCCTAAATTAGAATGCGCTTTTACATTTGCTTTCTGAGATATATCAAAATCTTTTGGTGTACCTGAACTATTGTTAGGGTCAGCTTTTCCCCATACCCAAAGATCATTATATTCGTATGAGTATTCTACAACCCCATCGCAACGAATATTTCCAACATAAGCTGGCGAAATATAACCACTTGATGAAGAATCATCATAAGTAAGCTGTGCAAATGCGGTGTATCCTATATCAGGGTTGTTTTTCAAAGCGGCTGCTGTACTCATAATTTGATCTCTTTTAGAAGCATAAATATTGGGATTAGTGAACCACCCATAAAAAGTTTTATTATCCTTAAAAGTATTAAGTGTGCTTAGTTGGACATAAGGTGCAGGATAGCCTTGGATTTCATAAACATACTCTGTCGTCCCACCTGTAGTCCCGTAATATAATCCTGCATGGTTATTACCGAATGTAAGCCACCCACCTTCTCTATACCCTGCATCTCCGGCGTTTGCTGCGTATGAACTGTTGGCTCCAATCAAAAATATTAAAGGCAATAGTAATAGTACAAGAAATTTTTTATTGATCTTCATAATGTTTTGCATGTTATTGTCCTCCCCATTTTCCATTTTTATTAGGATCAATCAAATCATTGGGGTCTATATTTTCTAAAGCCTGTTCAGCAGCTAAAATGACTTCGCTGTTTTGGGAATTAGCGTGTATCTCTTTAATCTTTCCATACACTTCACCATAATGCATGATTTCAGATGCTTTTATAGCCATAATTTTGTCTTCATCAGATGGGCTATCCAGCAGAGTTGAAACTTGCTTAGCATTTGATAATAATGCAAACCGAATAATATCCTTTGCAGTGCCTCCGAACTTGTCCTTCATCTGCATGACTACTCTGACAGCATCTTCCCCTCCAGAAACCCCGAGAGAATAAATTGCACTTTCAAATATCTCTTGATTCTCTGTCTGATCAACTACTTGTTTAACAACATCAAAATACGTATCTAACTCCTTTGCATGAGCAGCACTGGTCAAGAATGAACGTAACAAAGGATCATTCATATTCTCTGTTTTAGCCATTGTTGCCAAAGCATTTGAAAAGTTAGGATCACCTAATCTTCTCATGGCTGTAACAGCAGCGGACCTTACTTCAATTGGTTCTGAAGAGTCTTCAAATATCCCATTCAAATTAATAGAAGATTGCTTATTAAATGTACTCTTTTCTTGTACATTTTCTGTTTTAAGTTGTAATAATGCGTATCTTCGTAACACCATATCCTCAGATTTATCTTCTACTACTGTTTTAATCTGTTCTATATTAGAGCCACTTAATTGTTCCCCCGAATTAGCTGCTATATCTAAAAAAAACGCTCTCATCTTTTGGGGGTATGTTTGATCTGCAAAAATATTTGTAACTTCTAAAGGTATTTCTCTGCCCCACTTCTCATATAAAATTGGTAATATTGACTCAGCGTATTTTTCAAAATTTGTTTCATCATACAGAGCTAGTTCACCCAAAGTCTCGATTAAGTCGTTTGCTTTTAATGACTTCAAGTAAGATGTTTGTTGCCGTAATGTTTTATTTACTTCTTCTTCAGAATTTCGTGACAAGCTATTAGGACTTTCAAAAGAACGCAGCTTGTCAACATGATTAAAACTTTCTATAGATGCCCTACTCGGTTTTACAATTTCAGTCTCCGACGAGTCACCATTCAATGCCATAACAGCCGGAACCAGGGTGGATAAAAGAAGTGCTGATGCTCCAACAGCCACTAAAGTTTTACTGAATTTCAAAGTTAACGCCCTCCTAAAGAATAATTTCATCACAAGGTATGTCACTTGGAAACTGTTTTGGTTTATAATATATGGTAAGTTATGAATTTTCTCTGGGGGTGTGAGGTTCTATTATGAGAGGAATATTTAAAACATTTCGTTTTTGGCTCACCTTTATTTCATCAATGATCGTCATTATAGAAATTTTTGATTTTGATGAATATGGCGTACTTTTAGCTTTGACTAGCCCTGTGATGTGGATTTCAATAAACTATCCAGCCTTCAGACAAATAGGTATTCCAATTGTTTTAACATACGTATTAACTATAGTTTTCTGGTTCTTGGTAGGTTTTTCCTTAGATCGAATGATAAAAAAACTGAAATCAAAACAGCACGACTAATGGTAAAAATACAAACCTCCTTTAACCTCATCCCTCCTTTTATTATATTTATTTGTAAATTATTACATTGTATATTATAACTCTAAACTACTTTTTTTGGCTATTGTTACAAAAATTTCATATTTAGGGAATGTGGTTTTTGAAAAAATCGAGTAGGAGGCTACCCATTAGTTGAGTAGCCGACCTCTCAGTCGAGTAGCCCGAAGGAGTTTCACCTTCAGGCCCTCACAGAACCGTACGTGAACCTCTCGATTCATACGGCTCTTATCATTCGGCCAGTTACGGTACCATTCCGAGGACCCAGTGTGGAAACATATTGGGTTCTCTTTTTGCGAGTTCTTTCAGCCATTTTTCTGCTCGAGTGCGATGTCCTCTGAACCTCTTGTATTTACACATCGCCCATTTGACTAATCTGCGGTTCAGACAGTCCATGGTGTACTTTACTGCTGATGGATTAAATTTTGTGAAGTAGTTGAGCCATCCTCTGACCATTGGAGACAGCATTTCTGCGATCATTTCAATTTTACTACCTGTGTAGCTATGAATTCGCATCGATTTTATTTTGTCTCTGAAACGCTTTGGCCGATTTCGCACTCACTGATGGCAGGAAGTTGAACTGCAATCTCCCCAGTCTGTCTTTGATGAACACCCTTCGAAAGGTGTACCCCAGGAATTCAAACTCAGTGACTGGATACTCCTTTACTCTGTCCTTATCCTTGCAGTATACAATCTTGGTTTTCGTTGGATGCAATTCGAGCTTGCATTCCTCTAGTCGTTCCTTGAGTCTTCCCAGAATCTCCTCAGCTTCCGCTTGCGTTCTGCAGTGGATAATGGCGTCATCTGCATAACTTTCAAACGGTGCGTTTGGATTTGTCCGTTTCATCCACAAGTCAAAAGCGTGATGCATAAACAGATTCGCAAGTACAGGACTGATGACGCCGCCCTGAGGGGTTCCGCTTTTGCGTTCGCTCCATTGACCTTCCACATTTATGAACGGTGCTTTGAGCCATCTTTCGATATACATCAGTATCCATGACTCGCTGATGTGTTTTCGCACTGCACGCATTAATAATTCGTGATCGATGTTGTCAAATAGACCTTTGATGTCAAATTCTAAGACATAGTCATTTTTCCAGCACCTTTTCCTCGCTTGTCTTACTGCATCAATCGCTGACTTGTTGGGACGGTACCCATAGGAATCTGTATGGAAGATGGCCTCTACTCGCGGCTCTATATACACTTTCACTACCATTTGAGCCACTCTGTCTCCGACTGTCGGAATGCCGAGTCCTCGCGTCCCACCGGATTTCTTTGGAATTTCGACCAATTTAACCGGTGGAGGGAAGTAACTCCCGGAACTCATTCTGTTCCAAATCTTATACAGGTTTCTTTTGAGGTCTTTTTCAAAGTTCTTGATGTCCAGACCGTCGATCCCTGCATTTCCTTTATTCGCTTTGACTCTCTTAAATGCTGTCATAACTACCTGCTTTGGAATGTTAAATGGCTTGCTCTCTTTCATCGAATCCTCCTGTTAACCAGTTGTTCTCTGCTTCGAGCTGAATGATGGCGCCCCTTCGCTCCATTGCCATTACAGCAACTTCATGACTACTACAGGCGCCTCCGCCCCTGCATCATGCTTTGCTATTTCGACCTCGTCTTTCTGTGACTTGTGTCTTTTCACTTACCATCATGATGCAGGTTCCTGTGTTTCACATCAGAGCCTTATATGCACTCATGCTGCCTTAATACCGTTTGCCGAGCAGTCAGCCTCCAGGTCTACTTCTGCTCTTTTCCCTGCCTAGTGGTGAACAACAGGTTTTGACAAAACTTTACGCTATCGATACTTCATCGGCAGTTCACTTTCGTTCATCTTTGCATATCCCACATGATTGCTTACGGCAACCTTTTCCCTAGACGCTCACTACCACAACTCTTTATTGCAGCAGCTTAGGGCTGTTTGACGGGTTCGCCTGACTCGATCCCCGTCGAGGGGCCTTCCTCATCTCTGATGTGCCTTTCACAGCACACCACCACCGTACGTACCGTTCGGTATACGGCGGTTCAACCGTTTAAGTGCAATTGACGCAAGCGCTCGTACTGGGCAGGGAAGTCAAAATACCCTGCCTGTGCGAGTCTTTCGTTTGTTACAGAGCGATTCAACACTGTACTACCGGCTATTCGCCATTAGCCCAGCCTTGTATTCCCCCATTTGTAGGCCTGCCACTCCGGTATCCCCAGCTTTCGCAGGTTCTGCACCCTCGTTCGAGGCTTCTTCCATTGCTTCCAGATGTACATCCGCATTCGTCTTCGCAACCATTCGTTCCAGCCTTGCAGGATCCGCTTCATGTCGGCTACGTAGAAATAACCGATCCAGCCGCGAATGTAGACCTTCACATTCTCCATCACCTGCCGAGCCTTCTTACCTTGACTTCGACTCGTTAGCCCCTTTAACCTCTGCTTTGCCTTGGCTAGAGATTCGCGGTGTACACGTATGTACACGCCCTTCCCGTTCTTTCCCAACGCAAATCCCAGAAATTTAAAGTACTTCTGTGCCACGATGCTTACCACTTTGCTCTTCTGTGTATTCAGTTGAAGCTTGAGCTTTTGCTCCAAATACGTCCGGCTGGATGCCAGCAGCCGTAGGGCCGCTCGCCTGCTTTTCGCGAGGACAACGATGTCATCGGTATAGCGGATGACCCTCACGCCTCGACCTTCCATCTCCTGATCATATTCGTTCAGGTAGATATTCGCTAAAAGTGGGGACAACGCCCCTCCTTGCGGCGAACCTTCTTCCGTTGCCTGGCGTACGCCATTTTCCATGATGCCGCTTTTCAGGTACTTCTTGATCAGGTCAATGACGCGTTTGTCCGGGATTCGCTTCCGCAGCAGGTTTAACAGTAGCTCGTGGTTGAGCGTGTCGAAGTATTTCGACAGGTCGATCTCGACCGCATGCCCGTAGCCCTGCTCCGCATAGGCCTTCACCTTTCGAATGACTTGCTGTGCGCTTCGTCCCGGGCGGTATCCGTAGCTCCCGTCCGAAAAGAGCGGCTCGAACAACGGTTGCAGTTGCTGTGCGATCGCTTGTTGAATCACCCGATCGACGACCGTCGGGATGCCCAGCTTTCGCACACCGCTTCCATCTGGTTTGGGGATTTCCTTGCGTCGCACCGGGCTTGGCTTGTAGCTGCCTTCCCGAATACGTTGCAGGACGACCTCCTCTCTGTTTTCCCGTAGCCATGGCAACGCCGCCTCAACGGTCATTCCGTCGATTCCCGGCGCCCCATGGTTCCGTTTAACCTGTTTATACGCCCGGTTCAGATTGTCTCTGTTCAGGATGCGTTCTATCAGGCCTTTTGCACCGTCTCTTTCTCTACCTTCTCGAGCTTCGATGCTCCGCGCTCTTGCATACCCTTCGCGTTCCACACTATCTCTTTGCCGGTAGCCCTTTCGGTATTCTGCTTTCATTGCATCGACTCTCCTTTCGGTTTGTACTCAAGACTTACGATGGTTCAGCCCTTCCGCTTGTCGCTTGCGCGATAAGCGTACTATGGCGTCTGCTGACTTCTCACAGCAAGCTTTACTCCGTGTTTCAGATTTTTTTCCTACTCCACGTCTGTGAGACCTCCCCGGGTAAGAGCGATAACCTTCCCCTCATCCATTTGCCACATTTACATGCCAGAATTCGGGCAGTATTGGACTTCGCTTTGTTTAGCAAGCTCGTCCGTTCCACCATGCCTTGTATGTGGTTTCTGTTCGTCAGACCGAGGGTTTGCCTCCGGCTTCCTTCAGATTCCGCCTCGCGACGGACACCCTTGCCCTTGGCTAACAGTTCCTACTGCCAAGCCTGTAGCGGACTTTCACCGCCTAGTTATCGCCCTTCCCGGGCGCACTAAAATAACCCAGTTAATTCCCTAAAAGAATTAACTGGGTTATTCATTTCAAGTTTTTTCTATACCGTCATACAGTTCCATTAAATATTCCGTTGCACTCAAAGATGTATAGCTGACATCCGACTGAACAATAAACCCTGACCTCTCCAGGGCGTTTATAAATTCATTTGATTTAAAGATGGGAGAAGCATCGATGTGCTTCTCCTTAATCTCCTTCAACGTCCACTGCTTCGGAAATACGATAACCCCATCAATAGCTTGCACAGCAATGTAATTATCCATATCCGTAGTAACACGTATCTCAGGATAATGCGCCTTATGTGCTTTTACATAACTCGTATACGTCTGCGGCCGTTTCTAACGGATCAGCAGGGAAATAGCTTCCTCCGCGCTCTAAAAATCGGTATGCTTTAAACATGTAATTTCTCCTATCAGCACCCATGCCAGAAAATAGAATCCTCTGTTTTGAAATATATTGAATCTGTTTCTATAGAGCAAATTCCCGCTCTAACCTCAAATATCTTGCCGACACCTTTTATCATTTCATAAACCTGATCGATTTTTCTATCATCTGTCCATTCATTCTCTTCAAGTTCTCTGGCTTTACGCCACAAGAGCCGATTAAAGAGCATCAGATCATTGCACTGGCTCTTGATGCCCTGCTTTTCCATCATAGTCCAATATGTTCAATATCTATTACATCCTCCCGCCAATAGGCTTCCAGAATAGGCATAAATCGCTTTGAAAGCTCGTTCAGGTAGACTTGGTACTTTTCTTCCTGCTCAATTTATTATTTCTAATATACAAGTTAAACTTTCTTAAAAACTTCTTATTACAATGAACTTGAAACCCTCCCATACATCACCTGCTTGTCCCCATCAAATAAATTCCGATATACCACCTGTCCACGGCTGGAGGAAGCATCCACGACCTTCCCATCACCCGCATAAATACCTACATGCGTGATATCCATAAAACGACCATTGCGTTCATAGCTCCAAAACACCAAATCTCCAGGAGCTAAATGCTCATATTGGATTGCAAGGTTATTATCTACGATATAACGTGCCTGTTCTGCCGCGGTGCGTGGCAACTGAATATTTAACTGCTTATAAGCCCACTGTACGTGGTAGCTACAATCTGTGTAGCGCCCGATTCCTGCCTTGGGCTGGCTATACGGATCACCTAAACGAGTTAATGCTAGCTTAACCGCCTCAGCCCCATGTGCTCCCTCTGGCAAATCTCGATAAACCAGTTCAAGCTGCTCCTGTGATAAGCCTGTATCACTATCCTTACCTAAAAGAGCAAACATAAGAGTCCTGAATTCCTCTGAAAGCATCTCTTCCATAAGTGAATATTGGTCGTTTGTAAATCTATATTCCCCTGCTTGCTCCTCGGCTGTCCGGCTAGTAATCGTAATACGGAGAACCGTTTCATACGTTGTCACCGTCTTATTTTCTAAGCTACCCTCCTCCTGATCTACCGCTACTGTTTCCTCATGCTTTATCTTTTCTAAATCGTATTCAATTATGTTCATATCCCAAAAGACGGAGTGAATCATTTCCTCACGCGTCGCATCAATCGTGACCACATCCATTCCACCCTCAGCGTCCAGCGCCGTCTTAACTGCAAAGACTGCAATGACATCACTCCAGTTATCTACACGAGTATTATCTGCACCACCAATATAATTTAGCTCCTCACGATCAACAGTACCTGCATTTTGTCTAATCTCCTCTAGCCTATCAACAAATGCAGCATTCATTTCTTGGACAATCGCAGACAAGGGCTTTACATCCTGCTCCGTATTTTCGTCAGAAAAGAAAATGCCAAAGGGGGATGCTATAAGAGAAGCAACCGCTAATACGATGCACATCAGCATAATGACTGAGCCACTCACTCCTAATAAAGCCATGATTCCCTTCACTGCCACAGCGGCAGCCTTTACTACGATACGAATGATTCGAAGATTAAATCGGTTCATGGCCTGTATTCTTTGTATATTTCTTCGAGCTAGTGCTGCCTGGTGGACCGCTTTCCTAGCCTGCTCTATGCCACCCTTTTAAACGAACCGAAGCATTCATACTGCTTTTTGGTCTGTTGGACACCCCCAGCCTTGTTTGCTTGGATAAAGTTTTGATTATTTTTTGCCCTTTGTTAGTAATAGAATGGCTGACCGGCCGAGAATGCTTTGACTTCTTAGAAAATTGAAATGATGACTCCGTACGGAAGAGTCTCCTTTCAACATCACCGGATTGTTTCTCAAGGTTAGACATTCGCCTCAAAGAAGAGGGATTCATTGATTGAGCAGGAGACTGCTTTTTAGGTTCCGCCTGTATTCTGCTGCCTTTTTGCTGCTTAATAGACTGCATTTTCAGTTTAGCTATCTGAACTGCTCCCCGTCAAGTAGACACTTTAAAAAACAAAAATGATTCGTTTGGATACCTTAGCTCGGATGACGTGCTGAGGTATCTTTGTTATGCTGCTCTTCGGTATTCGTTCGGAGACAAACCGTCCAGACACTCTGTGTAACGGTAGTTGTTGTAGTAGCGCATATAACGACGAACTGCGCAGTACAGAGCTTCATAGGTGTCATACTTCGTAAGATAATAACTTTCTGACTTGTATGTGCCCCAAAATCGTTCAATGGGCTGGTTATCCAAACAGCGACTTACACGAGACATGCTCTTTGTAAATCCGTACTTCAACTGGAGCCTTTTATACTCATGAGACGTGTACTGAAAGCCTCTGTCGCTTTGGATCATTGGGGACACACCTGGATGCTTGACGTACGCTTTTTTCAGCGTATCCATCACGAGTTTATTGTTGTTGGAATGACCCAGTACCCATGAAACAATGGAGTTATCGTATAGGTCAATAATGGCACTTAAATAAGCTTTACGCCCATTTCCATACTTCAGTTCTGTCACATCGGTAGACCATTTGACATTTGGAGCAGGGGCATCAAAGTTGCGATTCATTTTGTTTTCAGCTACATGGATCGCTGTGGCACTCACGTAATGTAGCCGTTTTTTACGAATGACTGATTCCATCTCGCTTGTCATAACGACGCTTCACTTCTTTA
Organism: Paenibacillus amylolyticus; assembly: GCF_051136285.1. Classification (GTDB taxonomy): domain Bacteria; phylum Bacillota; class Bacilli; order Paenibacillales; family Paenibacillaceae; genus Paenibacillus; species Paenibacillus amylolyticus_F. The sequence goes on from NZ_CP194938.1 coordinate 2,943,190, forward strand.
GCCAGCATACGTACTTCACGTTCTCTGGCAGAAGGTATCCATTTTAACCATTTGTAATAGGAAGATCGTGCTACATCAGCTAACACACATAATACCGCAATAGCGTATCCCTTTTCACGGTGTAGTTCTTGTATCGCTTGATACCGTTCTACATGCCTGACCAGGGTTAACGTGGTTTTCGTCGCCCGATCTCTGCCAACTTTTTTGCGAAGGCATTCTCCATCTCCAGGTATTCGTTTCGGGCTTCCAGTTCCTTGATCCGCAGCTTGAGTTGTTCCTGCTCGCTCAGTTCTTCTACAGGCTTTTTACGCCCCCGACGATCTTGGAGAGCCTCTTCTTGACCTGCTTGATATTTCCGAACCCATGCATATACTTGCGAATAAGACACATCATACTTCTCAGTCGCTTTCTGATAGTCCAGTTCATGTGCGAGGGTATATTTCACAATTTCGATTCGTTCCTCGAATGTGGTTTTACGTCCTTTTTTCATGTGAGATCGTCCTTTACCTTGAAGGGTGTTTTTCCATACGATCTCTTGAGTATACTTGGAAATCCATCTCGATAAAACGCTTCGGCTTGAAATATGATAGGTTTGGATTGCCTTTTCTATGGAGGAACTTCCAGACAATACATCCTGCACGGCAGCTTGTTTAAGCTCGTTGGAGTACGCATGCCATGTTCTTGATTCCACTAATCCGCGCAAGCCCTCTTCTTTATATTTCCATATCCATTGCCTGATCGTATACGCACTACATCCTAATTGCTTGGCTTCCTGGTTTGGACTGGACTCCAACGCAAGGCACTGCTTCACTGCGCGTAGTTTCGCTTCAAGGGACACCTGGCTTCGTTTAGACATTAGAAAAACTCCCAGCATAGTAGACGTAGAAAGTTTTGTTTTTTTCTACTGTCTACTATGATGGGAGCATATCAATTTCAGGGCAATCGGCTTTTAAAGGATATCTATATGAAAAGAGAGCATCCGGCGAAGGATGCTCTCTTGGGTGTAATAAACAAAGGAAATAATAAGACAGAAAGTATTCATAGCTCTCACTATTAGCTACATAGTAAGTAGCAGTAGTTGGGAGAACTATTAAGCAGATCCATACTAGCAGGAATTATGTTCAGCCTGAGTAGTTTAGAATAATACAACTGAATTCTTTTACTACGCCCAATGGCCTCCGATATGACCAATTAGTATTTTACCATTTTCAATCCTTTCTCTTCCCCAATTAAAATATATTCTATATTCAGAATAATCAGTATAAAGCTTAGAGTGTGGATTACATCTAACTTCTTCAAATTCATTATCCATATTAGAGAAATTACAGAGGAATTTGTTCAAACTTTCATTTGAACCTCTTCCAGATGAAATAATGTTATATTCACTTTTTAATCGCCTGTATATCTCATCAGAAGCTCCTCCAGTTTCTAAATATAGTTCCTTAGCAAAGTCATTAAGAACCGACAAATGTCTCACAACTTCTTCTACATGTTCAGTAATATCATTAAAGACATTTAAGGTTTTTTCTATACGTTCATGAAAAATCAACATTGGAAAACATTTTCTATAGTTTCTTTTAAAATCATCAAGATTTCTTGACCTTAATAAGTAAAAACGATGCGGCCAACAAATAAAGTTCTTATTTTTAACATACAATTGATCTTGATTAATAAACTTATTATCTACTATCCCAGTGAGTGCTTTATAACTTGTATTTTCACTTGAATCTAGCGTACTAAATAAAGAATTATAGTCAATGTCATCTACAATTTGTTTCATGATAACTTCAAAAAAAAGCTCTCTAGTATCACTTGCATATTCAGTGTTAAATAAATAATCTGCAAAAATAATATCGTTAACTATCGCTGTCTCATATAAACCCTTTGGTATCTTTACTTCATCTTCATTATCAATAATAGCGTCCAATAAATCACAGAAATCAACGATACTAGACTCAAACTGTGGAAATGATAAATTATCATCTAACAACGGCGCTATATAGTAAGATATACTATTAATCATAAACGTAACCTCAATAAGTCTCTTAAATCATCTTTATTTTGATCAAAAAAACCTTTGGGCCACTTATTCAGTTCCCCATGTTCATTAAGTTCAATTTTTTCAACTTCAATTCTTGAATCAATTGAATTAAAAAAATTCACAGCCATTTTATTGGTTTCTTTCATCTTAGCCAATTGTAACCTCGCCCCATTTATAACATGCTCACTATGAGTTTCAACAATAACCTGTACTCCGCATGAGGACAACAGAGCTAAAAACTGTCCTATTTTTGATTGTCCATATGGATGAAGATGAGCTTCGGGATTTTCTACTATAAGTAAAGAATTGTTAGATGAAGATAATAATAAGCCAGCAACAATTACAGGTAATACATATGTGATTCCAAATCCAGTAGCAGTAGGTACATATTCATCCGATTTGATTTTTTCATTCTTATATTTAATTGTGACCTTATTTACTTCCTCGTACATTGAAATACTCAACTGAGTTCCAGGTATTATTATCTGCAGCCAACCCTCACAATTTGCAGAAAATCTACTGAGATTGCTAGTACGCATTGAATCATGAACCTCATGTTTCAATAAGTTTGCTTTATAAATAATATGACTAGTAAATTCACCTTTATTCCCTACATTAAAAACAGAATTACTACTTATGTCAGAAGTGATTCGCGGCCCCACACGTTCAGCATTCAAATACTGAAAATTATTGTATGGGTCTAAATCTTTCAATAACTCTTCCTGATTTTCTATTGTTAGTGATAAAGGATTAGTTATTTCATCTCCTATGCCTAATCGTACAACATGACTGTTTCCATCACTAAGAACACTATTAAAAATGATTTCTTCGGATGTTTTGTCTTTAGCAATAATATCTTTAGGCAAACCTAAATTAATTCCATTTACATCGCTTGATAAAATTTCACCGTTATATGCGTTCTCATATGCTTTTTTCATAAGGAGTATACTTTGTACAACACTTGATTTTCCAACTGCATTTCCACCTGCTAATATGGTTATAGGGTGAAAAATAATATCTTGATTAACCCAGCATTTGTAATTTTGAATACTTATTTTAGAAATCATATTTTAAGACCTCCGACAGTATCTCTTTTGCTTTTAAAAAGCTATATTGTACGGAACGTGTACTGTTTGTTCCCTGAGTCAAAAGCGTATTATAAGTAACATCCTCAGTTAACTGCTTTGCTAATTTATTTAGAACCTCATCTCCGAATTCTAAAAATTCAATATCTATAAATCTTGGATTTGATAAAACAACTGCCCATGAAGTATATAAAGATTTATTAATAATATCAAGATTACTATAAACATATCCATTTGAATTAACATAACATTTTCTAAATGCATATTCCTTAAACAGCTTCTTCGCTGCAACCATAGCTCTTTTAAAAGCTACCATGAATTCTTCAATTTCTTTGTTATTCGTTTCATTAAGCTTCAATACAGCGTTATCAAGAAATGCTGCTATATTTCCTGAATAGTAATTCAAAGTTCCTTCATCGAAATTATAAGCTTTGTAAAAAGCAATAAAACGTAAAATAAATTCTTGTCCATCCATTCGATCATCCTTTATACGTCCACGAGTTGCTTCCCTAAATTCCTCGCTAGCATATAGGCTCTTTAGAAGTTGCCTAGTGTGATTTTTAGAGATTGCATTTCGAATCTCTTGAGGTTTAAGGCTAATCCCCCCAGTATTCACTCTTCTAAAAATATCAAAAACTACATTCGAAGGAGACCTAGCATCCAAAATATTTACGGCTAATTGTGTCCTGTATATTCTTTGTTGATATTTGACATCCAGTTCTGAGAATTTTTTTCCTCCACAATATTCTTCAAGATACTCTAAACCAAAAAGTCTAAAATCCCCGTTAATAAATTCAGCTATTGTTGACAATCTCTGTAAACCATCAATTACAATGAATTTCGAATCTTCATTCTCATAAAAATAAAATGCAGGAATAGGGATTCTTAACATTAAAGACTCTATTAGTAGGGACTTTCTTTTCTTTTCGTTCCAAACCTTATTTCTTTGAAAGCCTGGATTAAGAATAATTTGTTTCTCTTTCATAAGATCAGTCAAATATTTAAGAGATAGCATTTGTTGATCTATTCTAATTTTGTCTGCATCGAAAGGACGTTCATAATTCTCATCTTCCTGCTCCTCATATTCATTTTCTTCATATTCAAATCCATAAAACTCATCAACAAGTTCTTCAATCCTTCCGTTATCCTCTTTATACCCAGCCATAAAATCACCACCTTAAAGTTCTTATTTATTGCTCAGATATTACTACCTCAATATCACCTATTATTTATTATAACCAACTTTATTGATTTTTTTACGAAACCCTTAACCCATGATTTTAAAGAGTGTCTTTCAAAACTCTATCCCATAAAATTCTACTCCATTTCCCATAAGTTTCATAGTATTAGACATATTAATAATCTACACATTAAAAAAAGAAAAAACGCCCTACATAGAGGACGTTTTCTTAAAATTTTTATTAAACTACTTACTATCCCCTGACATGTCTACACACTCGACGTCAAAACCAAGGTCCAGCACGACCGAAACCTCGATTTTGTCCTTCAGCACCTTATTTTTGAAATCAGCGCCATCCTTCGTGAAGGTCATGAAACCCGCAAAGTGTTGAAAACAAAGGATTTCTACGTATCTATTCGTTGCATTCCTACTACGGCCTCCACATGCACCGTATGGGGGAACATATCCACCGGCGTTACCTCCACCGTCCGATAACCACCATCCTCCAGCACTCTTAAATCACGCGCCAAGGTGCTTGGATTACAGCTCACGTACACCACGCGTTCCGGCTTCATCTCAAGGATCGTGTCGAGCAGACGCGGGTCGCAGCCTTTCCGGGGTGGATCGACGACGATGACGTCGGCTTCGATGCCTTGTTCTTTCCAACGCGGGATGACGTCCTCGGAGGCACCAACTTCGAACTTGACGTTGCGCATCTCGTTCAGCATCGCATTGCTACGCGCATCCTCAATCGCTTCGGGCACAATCTCAACTCCATATACCTGATCCGCATGCTGCGCCAGGAAAAGAGAGATCGTTCCGATGCCGCAATAGGCATCAATAACCGTTTCTTTGCCGCTCAGTCCGGCGTACTCTACCGTTTTTCCATACAACACTTCGGTCTGCACCGGATTGACCTGATAGAACGAACGTGGAGAGATCGCAAATTGCACGTCCCCGATATAATCATAGATTACATCCCGGCCCCACAGGACGCGGGTCTCGTCACCGAAAATAACGTTTGTCTGCTTTTTGTTCACGTTCTGGCAGATGCTCGCCACCTGAGGAATCGCTTCGCGGATACTACCAATCCACTCGTCTTTATGTTGAATATCTCGGCCATTTGTCACCAGGACAAGCATCATCTCACCTGTACGGAACGCCTTTTTCACTACGACATGACGCAACAGGCCGCGGCCTGTTTCTTCGTTGTACGCACTGATGCCAAGGTGACTGCCGATCTCCTTCACCTTCGCCACAACTTCATCATTGTGCTCGTGCTGAATAAGACAGGTCTCCATGTCGATGATCCGGTGGCTTCCTTTGGCATAAAAACCACCAACCAAACCACCTTCGGTTACACCAATCGGTACCTGTGCCTTATTCCGATAACGCCACGGCTCGTCCATGCCCATCGTTGGCAGGACACGAATCCCGTGTTCTGTATCTTCTTCGTTCATAACACCTTCAAGCCGCAAACGAATGTGATTACTCTCGTTGGTTTGTACAGTGTGTTCATCTATTTGTTCATCCAATGGAGATTGTTCTGAATGGGCTGCCTGAGTCTCATCCTCCGTCAGCACGTTCAGCTTCCCGATCCGCTGCAAATTATCAATAACAAGCTGACGTTTCCACGCCAGTTGACCAGTATAACTCATATGCTGGATCTGACAGCCACCGCATTGATCGTAGATCGGACATGGTGCGGATACACGATCCGGGCTGGCTTTGACAATCTCCAGCAACTTGGCATATCCGTACTGCTTCTTGGTTTTCATGACGCGCACACGCACGGTTTCCCCCGGAAGGGCACCCTGTACAAATAACGTGTATCCGTCCGCACGGCCTACACCCTCTCCGTCATGGTTCATACCAATGATCTCAATGACGGTTTCTTCATTTTTGCTAACGGGTAATCCTTCAATTGATGCGGATTCACGTGTTCTGCCTTTGGAACGCACACCAGAAAGAGATGCACCCCGTGACCGCACCTCTTTGCCTGACTGACTTGGTGATGGACGAGTTGGTTGCGTTGATTGACTTGGCTGACGGGAAGCTGAGGCATTCCCTTTCCCTTGAGGAGCAGCCGAATTCCGGCGGTTTTTTCCACGACCGCTGCGGTTCGTATTAGACAACGTACATTCACTTCTTTCTTAATATAGTACACCGCCTGCAATGACGGTGAGCTGAATTGATTTGTTAATTGAGTTGATCTGAATTGAGTTGAGTTTAACTTGAGCTATTCTGAACTGTTCCGTCATTTTCGTAATCTTAATAAAAGAATTGCCTTATTCACGCCAAAAATAACGTTCCAAAATTCTAACGAATCTCAGAAACGTTATTTCATTGTAACATCTACCGATGGAACAGCTGCAGATGATGTTTTAGATTGGTAAACGTTGCTGGCAGTGTACCACCCAGCTCACCGTCCAGATTCAGTTGCACATACCCCGGTGAAGTGATTTCCATGTGATCCGTCTGGAAATGCACGACCTTTTTGTCGTTCAGATGTTCCCCGCGCAGTGCCAAAGTAACAAGACGAATCATATCCGCCAGGTTACACTTGCGTACACCAATTACATCGAACAACCCATCATCGATGGTTGCCCCCGGAGCCAGCTTCTCAAAGCCGCCAACGGAGTTGGTATTTGCAATGAGAAACAGCATGAATTCGTCATGAATTTCTTCCTGACCGTTCGCATGAATGATTAATTCCTGCGGGGACAGGCTTGCCATTTTCTCAATACCCTTCATATAATAGGCCAGTTGCCCAATCATTGTTTTCAAACGGCTTGGCACTTCATAGGTCAGTTCAGTTAACGAACCACCACCGGCAATATTGATAAAATACCTGTCATTCGCCTTGCCCAGATCAAGTGGGCGCGTCTGCTGTTGAATGACCAGATCCACGTATTCTTCCCATTGTCTTGGAATACCCAGCGCACGCGCAAAATCATTGGTCGTCCCCAAAGGAAACACACCCAGCGGAGGACGGTTCTCCCGCTCGGCCATACCATTAATGACCTCATACAACGTGCCATCCCCACCAGCAGCAAGAATCATGTCATATCCGCGTTCAATCGCAATTTCCGCTTCCCGGGTTGCATCGCCTTCCCCGGTTGTTGCGTGACACGAAGCCTCTATGCCGCCTTGATCCAAACGCTGTAAAATATCAGCCAGACGTTTCTTCATTTCTTCCCGGCCTGAAGTCGGATTATATATTAATCGAGCACTTTTCATCTGATACGCCACCTATTCCACATTATCCATGAGTCGGAATGACCTCATCTTCTTACGCTGCATCAGTCCACCAAGGGGTACTATTTAACTTAACACAATCATGAATTTCCGTTAATTTTGCCCGAACAATTCGTTCTATATATAACTATGCCAGAGGAATTTCGTCTCATTCCAAAAGCTGTTACTTCTATCATATCATCAAATGTAAAGATGTCCTAGCCTAATCCAATCGTGATTATTGTATAAATCACAACTCAAAAAGTCCCTTACCCTAATAAACATGCCTTAGCCAACTTGAAACTGATTCAACATTCTTCTTTTGCAAAAGAACCCACTGATCTTCCATTCTGCCCGCTTGGACAGGAATTAATCTTCGTGCCTTCCCCTGCTTGCATTCAATTATGACATAGATATACAGCAAATTTACAAATCTCAATATAAAAATATAAATCAAATCAATATTTTTCCAGTACCATTGAAGTACAGAATTCATCCATACATATTTGCTTCACTCTATTACATTTATAAAGGAGATTTGCGCGATGCAAAAAACAAAGAAATTTGTACTTATGCTTATGGTTACCCTGCTAGCCTACTTACCTATGGGCACCGCTGCGGAAGCTGCTGTCATTAATCATGATCAGGTCGTCGGTTTCCAAGAGGTCACACCCGTGACGGCCACGCAGATCACAGCCAAACGTTTTCAACCTTTTCTGAAGGTCTACCATGGATGCGTCCCTTTCCCTGCCGTTGATGCACAGGGAAACACCAGTGCCGGCTTGGCAACATCCGGATCACACAATGGTGGCTGCGGCTCCAATCTGGGTCAGATCTACTCCCGTTCCGCTTGGCATAATGGGGTGTGGGCGATTATGTACGCATGGTACTTCCCTAAAGACAATCCTTCTCCCGGATTTGGACATCGTCATGACTGGGAAGGCATTGTGGTATGGGTCGATAATCCGGCTGTAGCCAATCCGAAAGTACTCTCCATCGCTTATTCTGGTCATGGTCAATTTACTAAAGTATCTCCAAGCAACAGTAACATGCAGGGCAATCATCCAAAAATCTCCTATAATAGCACCTGGCCGCTCAATCACGAGCTTGGTGTAACCAATGTTGTTGGTGGAACGCAGCCACTCATCGGTTGGGACGACCTGACTCCAGCAGCACGTAATGCCCTGAATACAACGGACTTTGGCAGTGCCAATGTGCCTTTTAACGACAACAGTTTTGCGAGCAATCTGAATAAGGCCTGGTTTAGATAATTAGGTTAGACATCCTCATTCTTGTAAAATTTCTGATTACACTTTTCTAACTAAAGAAAAATAGACCAAAAAAAACCACGTCCAAGGACGTGGTTTTACGTTTTATGCAAAATAGAATGATTCCGATGATAACGTTATTCTTCAGCCCTGTTACACCGTTCCAGCAAAACGTGAATCTGACGCTCCAACCACTGACCTAACAATGGATGAGGCAGTAGGGTCTCTCCACTATATGCATATTCCAGATCCTTAAGCCGCCTCGGAATAACATGCTGGGTAAAATAACCGGCACTCAAAAACAGCGGTGCCACAATAACGCGACTTCCACGCTCTTCGCTCCAGTATTTCACCTTGTCATACACACTTTCCGGATTCAGCAACGCATAGTCCGTATGAGCAACTGCGCTAACTTCATGTACATGCTTCGCAAGGGAGGAAATGCCTGCTTCCCAGCGTTGGCGGAATCCATCATGGATACTGCCGTGTCCAACAAGCAGAATTGTCTCCTGCTCCGGCTGTTGCGACAGTGACCGAACCTTGTCCCATACCATAACGGCAATATCAGGATCATGATCTACCGGATAACCAAAATGAACCCGGGCTTTTACTTCGAATGGTTCGAGATCTGTTTCACGTTCAGGTGCATCTTTGGCCCCAATCGCATATTCTATCTCATCCACATGGGTACTGCCAGACGATACAAACAGAGGCACAACCAGTATATCGGTTACACCCTGAGCCTCCAGCCGGTTAATACCGTCCTGGATCAAACGCCCATCCACCAATTCCAGAAATCCGGCTTCAACAGGTAACGGATCAGGCAGATTCAACCGGGAAATCGCGTCATCGACGGATTCTACCCAGGTCTTCTCCTGTGAACCGTGACTAATGATGAGTACACCCGGCTTCTTCATAACTTAGCGTCCCAGGCGTTCCAGCGTCATTTTATAACCATCGTTACCATAATTCAGACAACGTTTAACACGCGAAATCGTAGCCGTACTTGCGCCCGTCTCCGCTTCAATCTGGTTGTACGTGTTACCTTTGCCAAGCATACGTGCCACTTCCAGCCGCTGAGACATGGATTGAATCTCGTTCACGGTGCAGAGGTCATCAAAAAAGACGTAGCACTCTTCAATATCCTTAAGTGTCAAAATGGCCTCAAATAATTGTTCAATGCTTTTATCATTTAGCTTTTTCAGCTGCATTTTATCATCATCCCCTAGCGGTTACTGTGTACATACATTGTACCTACCCTGAGTTGGTATTTCAAGCGTTAACGATTTCACGCACTACAGAACAAAAACACATGTTACCGCTTACAAACAGTACTATCGTCCTCTCTGGGTGGACATCAAGCATGAATATCCCGTTTTTTGCCCACTTGAGGTTAACATTTCCGATTATATATCTAGGATTTCAATCATTCCAATTGTTACAAATTTGTGTCCAAACTTCATTTTTATTCCTAAATACATCTTCTAAACACACTGGCATAACCTGCGCCCAAATCCGCAAATATCCCGTTTTCCGTGACATCTGCCTACGCCGCCTCTCCGCGAATGACATACAGTATATCAAAAGGGAGTTCCACCCTGCTTGTTATTGTCTTATCTCACACGATTGATTTCTCGATGCAACGGAATTCCGAAATCTATGGTGGAACGCAATTCCGAAAAATCTAATATAGAAGGAACGTGATCGTTCATGCCACAGCATTATTACCATCGCCAGCCCGGAACACGACAGCGTCCGGCTCCTCATGGTCAGCGGCAAGCTCGCACTTCGGCATATGCACCTTATGAAACTGTGCCACGCTCTTTGAATGAAGCCCAGATTCAGCCGATGTACCCTGGTGTTAATCCGACTTACCCGACCTTCGCTGAAGTCGAAGCCTCCAGTCTTGTACCTTACGGGCAAGGCGGATCTGCCGGAAACCTCTACGCAGGTGCAACTCCGGTTGTTCCAGTTGTTCCTGATCCAGCTGCTGCCTCTTCAGGCAGCTCCGGCTTTTCCCTCGCCAATCTGGGTGAATTAAAAGGAATGATTGACCGCTTTGGTGGTATCGACGGCATCATGAGCGGCGTTGCCAAAATGCAAAAAGTGGTTGGCGGCATTCAGCAGATGGCACCGATGATGAAGCTCGTCATGGGCATTCTGCCGTTTGGAAAAAATAAAAATAGCAGCAGCGAGGCGGATGCCGACTTCGAAGAATACTCCAAGCCACGCCCGCGCAAGCGCCGCAAAAAAACGACGGGTACGCAGCGGAAACGCAGCTCGTCTCCGGCTCGCCGTAAAACGGCAGCAGCTAAACCGCGTCCCAAAAGACGCAAAAGCTAGTTCCATCCAGGCACTCCCTCTCAGAAGGGGGGTGCCTTAACCTTTTTTCATGCAACACATGGCTTCGTCCATGCTAACTCACCACCCTGGCCCTGCTCCCTGTTTAGAAATGTTATATTCAATAAAACACTTAAGAACCTATGTTCTTACTAATGGAAAATGAGGTATACTAAAGAAATCTAAAGGAGGTAGACCATGGAACTGTTAAAAGACAAGTATTCACCGGCTCTCATTGATCGTACCGGCGATCAGCTGCATCAATTTTATCCGCAGCTACAGACACAGCAATTTCGGGAACTGGTTTTCGCTGAAGGCTGGGAAGCGCTGGAGTTCAAAGCAAGAATTCGACGAATTACGGAATCTTTGACCCAGGTACTGCCGGCCGATTACGAAGAAGCTTTACATATTCTAGAGCAGGCAGCTCCGCAGATGCGGGGTGTTGAGTATCTTTTTGTGCCTGACTTTATTGAAGTGAATGGGACTGCACCGGACAAGTACGAGCTGTCCATGAAGTATCTTGCGGTATTTACACCGTATTCAAGCTCCGAGTTTGCAGTAAGGCCGTTCATTCAACGTTATCCACTCAAGACGATGAAACATATGATGGAATGGACGGAGAGCGGCGATGAGCATATTCGCAGGCTAGCCAGCGAAGGCAGTCGTCCTCGTTTGCCATGGGGAGCCAAGCTCGGGGAATTCATTGTTGATCCTACACCGGTTCTTCCAATCCTGCATGCGCTTCGACAGGACGAGTCCCTGTATGTACGAAAAAGTGTAGCGAATCATCTGAACGATATTTCCAAAGATCATCCGAATCTTGTTCTTGATCTGACTAAGACTTGGTACGGTCAACACCCGCATACCGACTGGATTATCCGTCACGCGAGTCGTTCATTGCTCAAAAAAGGTCACCCTGCTGCACTAAGCCTCTTCGGCTACCATAAACAGGAGGCCGTTCATATTGAAAACCTGAAGCTGGATCGGGATCAGATTGCCACGGGTGAGGATCTTCATTTTTCATTTGATGTGGTCAATACAAGTGGTGAACCACAAATGCTGAGGCTTGAATATGAGATCGGATATATGAAGGCTAATGGCAAACAGGCGCCCAAACGATTTAAGTGTTCTGACAAAATGTATGCAGAAGGTCGAAGCAAGGTCGCTACAAAACAATCGTTCAAACTGATCACCACACGTAAGTATCACGCAGGTCTGCACACGCTCACGATCATTGTAAATGGGCAGGAAACGGAGACCGCTTCTTTTGTGCTTGAGGCAGACTAAACCTCGGAACGTGGAACTCCATTTTAGTTATGCACAAGCTGGTATTAACGAATCACTTATACACATGTGGATAGAAAAATAATGACCGCCAGGCTACCACTCTTGGAGTAACGATCTCTCGTTTGCTCGCGTGGCTCGCCTGACGGCTCTTTTTTTGTTCTTTTACCATTTATATTTTTTATCTTTATCCGTGTAACCATCCGGCCTACTTAAACCAGCCCCGCTTCACAAACCAGGCCACCATACAGCCCCCTAGAACAAACATTAGTAAAAGCACCGCACCGTAGCCATACCTCCATTGAAGTTCCGGCATATGGGTGAAGTTCATTCCATAAATGCCTGCAATTAAAGTTAGCGGCATAAATACCGTCGTAATGACCGTCAGTGTTTTCATAATCTGATTCATGCGATTCGAATTCAACGAGATATAACTGTCGCGCAGGTCTGCCGTCATCTCCCGATCCGCTTCGATCATATCTGTCAGTTTGAGCAGATGGTCATAAATATCAGTAAAATACGCAGTGTGTTCTCCCGTTCGCTGTACATGCTGCGAATTAATGACCCGGTAGAGAAGATCGCGCATCGGGACAACGGTACGTCTAAGCTTTAAGAGTCGACTACGCAGGTCAAACACCTGATTCATCAATTCTTCCACCGACTCCTGACCACCCCGGTTTTCCAGTTCAGCCAGCTCATCCTCGATGGTAAACAACGACGGAAAATAATGATCAACCAGTTTGTCCATTACTGTATATGCTGCTGCCACCGGTCCTCTTGCCCAGATCGTACGTTCATGTGCATGTTTCAGCAGCCGATCCCAGGCCTCATCCACTTCTTCCAGTTTCCCATGATGAAAGGACACCAGAAAGTTCTGTCCCAGAAACAGATCCACCTCTTCTGCCTCAAGTGTGGCTGGATTCAGCGCATGTAATACAAGAAACTGCAAATTCTCATAGTAATCCAGTTTTGGACGCTGTAATACATGCAAACAGTCTTCAATAGCAAGCGGGTGAAAATGAAAATATGTATCCAGCAGCCCGCTTTCTTCCTCCGTAGGCTGGTTGAAATCTGCCCATATCCAGGCATAATCGTTCAAATCCAGCTGCTCCAGCGGCATGTTCACAGTGATTTGATGATCCTGTGTAATGGCAAGTGTACGAATCATGGATTAGACCACGTCCTTGTCTCTGATCAAAGTTCTTAATTTCATTGTACAACCTGGACAACAAAAAAAGCCAACCCGGTTGGCTTCTCTCATTTCCCCTATCCACAGGAAGGTTTCTTTTGGTTTATCATTCCACGGATGGCTATCCACATATCCAGCCTGTCCACACCTTCGTGCACAGGCATTTCTTCAACTCGTTGTATAATTATCCACATATCCCGATATTCACATGGTTATAAACAGGTTAACGCCCTGCTTGCTGTATACGATCCACGAATACTTGGCTCTTCTGTTGACAACAATTTAGAAAATGATCCAGTACAACAGACCTGCAAGGGCTCCGGTAATTGGAATCGTAATGAACCACGTAATAATAATACGTCCAGCCAGTCCCCATTTTACAGCGGAGAAACGTTTCGCCGAACCTACGCCCAGAATCGCGGACGTGATTGCGTGTGTCGTACTTACCGGGAGGTGCAGCAATGTTGCTGAGAAAATAACGGATGCAGCAGAGAGATCGGCAGCAAAACCGTTAATCGGTTCGATTTTAAAAATCTTGGTCCCCATCGTTTTGATGATTTTCCATCCACCAATTGATGTTCCCAGAGCCATAGCTGTTGCTGCAGAAATTTTAACCCACAGAGGTACATCGAGATTATCTTGTACTTTGGCTGCGACGAGTGCAAATGTAATAATCCCCATCGCTTTCTGTGCATCGTTGGTACCATGCGTAAATGCCTGCAGGGCAGCTGTGAAAATCTGTACCGTACGGAAGCCTTTATTCACATTGTGCGGACTGCGTTTCGCAAACACATATTTGAGAATCGTCATGACGATATAACCAATGGCAAAGGCAATCAGAGGTGATATCAGCAAACCTACGACGATATCTGAGAATCCACTCCATTTTACTTTGTCCGAACCGGCTCCGACGAGTACAGCACCTGCGAGCGCTCCGATCAATGCATGTGAAGAGGAGGAAGGAATTCCAAACCACCAGGTCACCAAATTCCAGATGATTGCGGCAATCAAGGTAACAATGACGACCTCAATCCCGTTCTCAAGCTTGGTGGGGTCGGTCACGCTACCCCCAATCGTCTTCGCCACGCCTGTAAACATCATCGCACCGACAAAGTTCATTACCGCTGCCAAAATAATGGCACGGCGCGGCGTCAGTGCACGTGTTGATACCGAGGTCGCAATGGCATTGGCTGTGTCATGAAATCCATTAATGAAGTCAAACGCCAGTGCAAGGAAGACGACTATACCTAATACCCAAATCGTTGTTTCCATTATTCTCTGGCTCCTTAAGAATTACGCATGATGATGGATTCAAGAACGTTCGCAACATGTTCGCAAGCATCCGTTGTTGTCTCAAGACGTTCGTAAATCTCTTTGCGCTTGATCAATTCAATCGGATCGGATACAGTAGCGAATAGATTCTTGATGCAGTTACGCAAAACTTCGTCGCCTTGGTTTTCCAAATCATTCAGACGAATGGTATATTCCCGAATCGCCAGCAATTTTTTCTGGGATAACAAATGAATCGCCTTCTGGATTTCGTAAGCCGATTCGCGCAAAATCTCTGCAAATTGAATGATGTATTCGTCCGGTTCCACCAAATTGTACATATAGAAACGGGAAGCTGTTGCTTCAATTCCGTCCAATACGTCATCAAGAGTTGTTGTCAATTCCATAATATCATCGCGTTCGATCGGCGTGATAAATGTTTTGTTGAGTTCTGTAATGATCGTGTGCACATAGTCATCACATTTAGACTCGTACTTTTTCATTTCATTAGCAAAAAGAGTTACATCCTGAAGGTTGGAAATATGCTGGGAGAAGTAATCTGCCGCTTGAACAACCGTATCTGCCATGTTCTCCAGTGTTTCAAAAAATATGTCCTTCTTCTTCTTAATCTTCATAGCTCTATCCCCTCTTCGAGAAATTGCGCCGATAACCGATGAAACATGAAATGACAACCTTTGATATCTTATCATATTTGTTTCATGGTTTGTACAAAAGCTGCGATCCTTTTTTATATTCTTCTCATATTAACCTGAAATGAATCGTAATTATTTGGAATTATGGCAAAATCAGACTCGAATTTTACACTGCGTTTACAAAAATGCACAAAATTCGACACATAACCCAAAGCAATTTTTTATAAAAAGCGCCACTTTACGACAACACATTGTCAACACTCATCATCGTTTTCAGCGCTCTCTTTCATTTCATCCTGCAGAGATGATTCTTTCGATTGTTCCTGATATTTGTCTATTTTCTGATTATTGCTCTGCCAGCTTCACATGATCCGCAAATTGTGAATGGTTGGGTACGATGTTAATGAACGTTTTTCCCGGTACAAGATTCATTTCACGTCCATCCTTCACAAAACGAATAATATCCCCTTTTTTTCTAACCCATTGCCCGCGAATCATCTTGCCCTTCTGAAACAGCATTGCCTCACCGCCATGATCCAGATTGACAGATATTCTGCCCACTTCGTCGAGCACCTTATGGTCAGCCCCTGCGACAATAATGTTCGCTGCGCCAAGCTGATTACCGTTATCTTTATCCTGGTCTGGCTTCCCATTCACCATTCTCATATATCGTCCGCTAACTTCATCATAATCATACGTTACTTTATAACTATTTAATAAATAATGGAGTTCAAACCGCTTGACGTTTTCCCCCGTAGACGTGGCACCTGCCTCGTCATATTTGTATACGGGAGATTGGAATTCATGACTGTACCCTTTCTTGTCCGCTCCTTCTCTGAGCTTGTCCACAGATGTATATAGATTGTGAGGGGCTTTACGGTCTTTGGAACGCCAGAAGTAAGGCCCGCCATTCGAAATTTCATCCATATGCTGTTTACGCTGTTTTTGTAAAATCGAATAGGCCTCCGGACTACCTCCGGCGTGAATAAGCAGACCGTCATAACTTTCACCCAGTTCAATAAGGTACGGGCGAATGCTGCGTATAGGGCCAACCGTCTCTGCCTCGCCTTCACTCTGGAAAATGGCAATGAAGCGAGTAATACCCCCTTCGGCAAGCACCTCAATAATAATGTCCGCTGCACTCAACCCCGATTGGGGACGTGCTGCTGGAGCATTGTTGATCATCACGGCCAGCGGCCGCTGCGTAGACGCTCTCTCCACGGCTAGTCCCGTGAAAGGGGCTGTAAAGCCAGAATTAACAGGTTCCTCCACAGGCTTCTCTTCTTGAACGGGTGCAGGTGTGGGCTCCGGCTGGGGAATTTGGGCGACCTCTTTGTTCTGGCAAGCAGCAAGACTCATGGCAAGAAAGCAGATTAATGCTGCCGATACGGCTTTGCTCCAAGAAAAAGACTTCAACATAGAACCTCCTGAACGATTTGGCTGACTCTCTTCTGCTTGTCATGTGATATTTCTCTCATGCAGACAACCATCTCACGTATTTCTTTCCATTTAATCACAACACTTCCGTTTTGTCTGCGCCTAGTAAGCCTTGTCTTATCTCAGAAATCGCCTTTGAATCATGAAATGAGCAAATAAATATGTCCTAAATGTGAACTTCTTAAACCTTACTTAAAATTTGAACTAGATTGTGATTTTAATCACAAACAAAAGCGCCATCGGACTATACAATAAAGACATCAAAGGTGATCACTTAGAAAAACAAAAACAACACACACTAGATTAAATAGAAGGAGTGGTTTATATGTTTAGCTTCAACCTATGGCTTAGAGAAAACAAAGTGGCAATGTGGATTTTGACAGTACTTCGGGTGTATATCGGTTATGACTGGATGACTCACGGATGGAGCAAATTGACTGGCGGATTCCAAGCTGGCGGGTTCCTCACAGGAGCACTTGAAAAAGCAACGGGCGATCATCCAGCCGTTCAAGCTTGGTGGGCAACGTTCCTTGAAAAATTCGCTATTCCTAATGCCGGATTGTTCGACTTCGTCATCCCGCTCGGTGAATTCCTGGTAGGTTTGGGACTCATTCTGGGATGCTTCACAACAGTTGCAGCACTGATGGCGATGGTCATGAACTTCGCGTTCCTCTTCTCGGGTACAGTAAGCACGAATGCTCAACTGGTTCTACTCCAAATCTTCATCGTTGTCGCTGGTGCAAATGCTGGTAAAATCGGTCTGGATCATTGGGTACTGCCTTACCTTCGCGGATTGTTCAAAAAGGACAGAAGCATTCAGCCAACAGACACGCCAACCATCACACCCACTAAGAAAACAGCTTAATCATTAAAATAATATAAATTCAGCCCTGCTTCCTCCCCTTGAAGCAGGGCTTTTTATTGCATTATTTTCATTCGTTGTTCAGAACCTGACAACCTACACTGATTTGCTCTTATTCCCAGCCACTCTGCCGTCTTCAACCATCGTGCATCCAAGTCTCAACACTTGCTCACTAGTAGAATCCCATATTATGATGGTTATAAAGTCCAACAGAACAAAGGAGTATCCCTATGCCTACGCAGCGCCGTCTCGAAACTGATGCCGATTTCCAGGAAGCCATGACCTTAAAACATAAAATTCGGGTTTTCAAAGATAATCACCAGATCGACTCTGGAGGTATTATCATTCGTTTCGACGAGAAAACCATTGTTGTTCAGTCCAGTGTCAGTGAACTGGCCTACCACTCACGTACCGAATGTGAGTTATTCGAACTTCGCAAATAGTCCTGTAATTAACACTAAAAAAGGTTCCACGCAGTCAGCCAGCTGACCGCAGGAACCTTTTTACTTATTTAAAATCATACTACTGTATTCTTCATTTCATTCATCATAAATAACTTGCGCCAGATGAATCGTTATCTGTTCTTATCTGCTCCAAGTTATATGTCGTCACCAAACTGCCAGCAATTCAAACTTAATGTGCCGCAGGCATACGATTGAAATAATCGCTTTGCTGTGCGAGACATATCCGCTGTGCCCATGGCGTAGAACATTGGTGCCAGATGTTCCATGCCATAGGACGGAACTGCCGTCCGAGCATGAGGAGCTTTTTTTTCATACAGAAACAATTCTCTGGTATTCCACTGTTGCAGACGCTCAGCAAGCCAGTCATCGAACTCTACGGCCCAATCCTGTGGCTCGTCATCCTGTGCCAGCATTCTCAGATTATGCACTGTTCCCCCACTTCCGATCATGAGCACATTATCATGCCTGAGCTGCTCCAGCATACGCCCAATATCATACTGTTCTTGCGGAGAACGCAGTGAATCTACCGATACGGCGATAACCGGGATGTTCGCTTCAGGGTACATATGCAGCAGCGGCACCCATACGCCATGATCCAGCCCCCGCCCACGGACAGGTCGATGTGGCAAGTTGCTACGCGAGAATAACGCACAGATCTCATCTGCAATCTCGGCCTGACCTGCTGCGGGGTATTGTATGTTATACAACGCTGAAGGGTATCCGTAAAAATCATGCAGGGTCTGATGGGATTCATCCATCGTCACCGAAGGCTCGGGACAATCCCAGTGTGCGGTGAATACAACGATGGCCTTTGGAGCCGGCAGCCTGTCTCCAAGCTCGTTCAAAAATTGAGTGTAGTCACTGCTCTCCAACGCCAGAGTGGGAGAACCATGCGCAATGAATAGTGCGGGTAATGTCATTGCTGCCAACCTCCAGACACGGATAGGATGCTTACCTCTCTATTTTACCCCGAAGAAGGCGCTTTTCCAAGTTAATAACCGTTACTTTTGACTGATGACTTTTGACTTATCCCTTAGATCATCCAATGTTGCCAGTTCTCTTCAATCTTCTGACGCTCCCCGAGCCATTCTCTCGTACGGGTGATCAGTTGTTCACGCTCTTTACCGGATGAGAAGGTGTGATTGCCCTGGAAAATAATCTCTTTGTCGCAGCGTCCTTCCTGACGCATCCAGAAGACCTTCTGATACAGAAACGCATAGTCTACAGGGATAACCTCGTCCGAAGTACCGTGCACAACCAGCACATCGCCGCTGAACTTCACCGCTTCCTGGAATGGCTGATGTTCTGCCAGAGAGTTGAAGAATTTGGGAGTGAATCTGTAGCCGAGATAATCGGCAGCTCCTGCTTTTACACCGTCATCATACACATCACGGCCCGTAATTTTCACAATATCGTTAAACGGATAACCCACAGCCGACCACATCACCAGGTTTTTAACCCGTTTGTCCCGTACAGCAGTCAACAGTGCAACTGCTCCACCCAAGCTATGTCCTATCAAAGTCACACGAGTAGGGTCTACATCACTGCAGTTCACAGCATAATCCAGCACAGAACGAGTCTGCAGTACCATGGACTCCAGCCCTTCTGCTCCGTATTCACCGCTACTCTCTCCGCAGCCGATGTAATCGAAACGCAGCACCAGATATCCGTCTTCCGCGAGTTCACGGGCTGTCTTCACAAACAAGCGATCCACTCCAATTCGGCTTCCTACGAAGCCATGGCAGATTACAGCCAAGGGAACACGTTGCTGACGTGTCTCCTCTTTGATATCTTTTACAACCGGATAGTGAATAGTCGCGGTTAACTCCTCTTCTCCGTGACGGATGCTGATCTGACGTTCCATACCGATTTCCCCTTTCCATGGTGACCTTGCGATCTGTTCCTTGTTATCCGTTCCTCGTTATATATTCAATGTTTTATGTTAATTATGTTTAATCCGATAAGTTTAGTAAGTTTTAAGAAGATATTAGTATATTATCATTCCCACACCCGCAAGTCAACGCGAGAAACGATACAATTATTTCGTCCAGAGTTGTTCTGTTTTGACCCATTTCCCTGTAAAAAAAAGAGCCTGACTGTATTCAGCCAAGCCCCGCAATTTGTGTCATGTTTCAGTTCAGTTCCTATATTCATTCCATGTGCATGTCTGTTATGTTGCTCCTTACGATCCTACTCATAGCTCCTGCGGAACATCGCATGCGTCTCGATTCGTCCGTTCCACTCATGCTGCTGACCTGCTCCCTCGTTGTCCCAAAAACTTCTGCCCTGCCAATTGTCATCGTTCAGCTCTTCTCCAAATTCCGTATCCTCCCCAGCCTCTTCCAACGGAACCACCTCATCCACGACACCACGGGAATTACTATTGAGCAGCATCTTACGTGTCAGATCTGATTGTTTATCCATGCTAACCACTCTCCTATCCATCATTCATTTCGGTTTGGAAATGCTACTATTGTGATGGATTAGGCAGCCCTTTATTCATGGTTCACACAATTGTTGCTTCTTCGGATCAAGCCAGGTATATTCAGGCATGCGCAGGGGAAAATAAAACCAAAATCACAGGCATGCCTGTCCCGTAAGCCTGTTACCGAAAGGAATGTACTCATGGCACATCTACTTGGATGGATTCAGCATCATGGAAAGCTGGTGCTCCTATGCACCTGTGTTGTGCTGGCCTGTATCGGACTATGGGTAAACCACAAGCAGTTATTTTATAAGGAATGACTTTGCGAAACGAGAGCCCATCCCGTATACTAAATTACCGTCAGGGTCTTCGGAGAATGGAAGATCAGAACGTGTGAAGACAGGGGGAGCAAGCATTGGGGATTTCCTATAAAAAGCTGAAAGAAATACAAAATCGGCAAATCACAGAGATGAGTCGTATGACACCAGACAACGTGCAATTCTATAACCAGATTAGCACCATCGCACGGCAGGCTCCGGCAGACGAAAGAGCACAGGAAGAATGGATTCTTGCTGCAGGAAAAGCCATTGTACAAGCACAAAAGGATAACAAATCAGTTCGTGAACTGTACAGCTCTGATCTGGAACAGGATATTTATGCTCAACTTGGAATAAGTGATACAGATAAAGATACGCAATCAGAAGCGGACATAACAATGAAAACCGATACTATTGCGGCAAACACCAGCAAAAGAAACCGTCCCGAAAAAAAGCAAAACGCTCAGAAATCACATACCAATTCTTCGGGGAATTTTAACAAAAATATCAAAGCCAACACAGCTCAGGCTGCTGACCCTTCAGAACCCACCGAACCCGTGAAACGAACACCCAAATGGTACGTTATGATCGCTTGGGCAGCGATATCCGTTGTGTTATTCATTCAGGGGTGTGCAGGTTTGTTCTTCGGCTTAACCGACGGGGATACGGAAGCTTTCGAACATATCAGCCTGTTCTCTCTTATTATTGCCGCTGTAGGTGGAATCGCACTCGTGGAGATGCTGCGCCGATTAGCAGAGCGTCCAGACGACCAGGGAGAGGACAAAAACCTCCTGCCTAAAGTTAATGTTCGGGGCGTTGCCATTTACATCGTTATTGTTGTGCTTGTTCTCTTCGTCGGTTACCCACTCCGGGATAAACTTCCTGTGTTTTACCTAGCACCATGGGTGAGTGCCGTTATTGGTATTGCAGGACTTGCTCTAATCCGGCCTCTCTTTGGGCAGAAAAAGCAGGCATAATCATACAATAAAAAAAGAGACCGTCGGGTCTCTTTTTTTATTGTATGAAGATTGGTTCTCTAATCGTTATACAAGTGCAGACTCTGCTTCAGTTGGAGCTGATTGCCCAGTTTACTGCTTTTGCCTGGCGTTTCCCCGAATTCACGCTTAAATTTATTGCCCCGTTGGGTCCCTTTAAACCAGCGGCCAAATTCCCATGTACAGATTACCCTGCGGATGCATTGAAAAACTCCCTTTCCAGGATGGAAAGGGAGTTGGGGTTAAATTTAGAACAATAAACTTGGCACACCTGTATTCTCCTTACACTTACGGAGTTTGTGTACCAGAAGATGATGACTCACTACCGCCAGAAGTCTGACTGTTACTTCCACCAGAAGCACTTGCTCCGGAATCCGTACCAGATGCCGAAGTTCCTGATCCACCTGTTCCTTGGTCAGAATTTGAAACGGCTGCTGGAATAGAGAAGATAAAATCCTCTGATTTATTCGTTGTGTTTTTTGTTGATTCGACAGGAACAGATACCACCCAAATTTTATACGGCCCAGCTGCAAAAGCTACATTGTTAGAATCTGTAGCACCACTTCCAAATTCTACTTTTATTGGCTGTGTGCTGCCTACATTCACCGTTTGTATAGCTTTCAAGGGTGGATTTGTAGAGTCATTCTTAACAATGTAAATTTCATATTTAGCGATCCCTGTTTCGGTTAAATTGGAAAAGTTCACGGTAACTGAATCAGCTGTAGGCGTTGCACTTGTTACCGTCGCCTTATCAACAGGTGTTGGTGCTTGGTTTTTTGCATTAATCGTAAAATTAGTAGATGTCGCTATATTTGATTCTCTTTTGCTATCAGACTCTGACAAGATGACTATTTTATATGACACTCCATCTTTAATTTCAATGCCATTGCTGTCTTTCAAAGTGGAAGGCAGTACTGCAGGGCTTGAAGTTACCTCAACTGCATTATTTTCTCTAATCGTCGCTTTAGCCGTATTAAGATCAAATGGAGTTGCAGCCGGTACAACCATTAACATGTAACGCTTGATACCTTGCGCCGAATCAGGTTTACTAAAATTCACAGTTACATCAGTCGCATTACCTGCAGCTTGATCTGCTTTTTTAACAACAATATCGCCAAACTTAACTGCTGACACGGCAGACGTTACTGATAAACTGATATCTGCATATGCTGATGATAGTACATTCGGAGTGCTGCTACTGTTACTGATAGCAAGAACAAATATACGATAACTCTGATCATTCGTAATATCTGCGCCATCTGTAGTTTTAACATTTTCTAGGTTAAAGGTATAATCTCCACTACCACCAGCTTTATTCACACTCTTGTAATAAGGATTCCGATTTGCTTCTTCCAGGTTGAACCTTCCTGTATTGGCGGACTTAACCACGAAGACACGATAATGATTTATATTAGCCTCATTCGAGGGTCTATTAAAGGTCACTTGTAGATCTTTGCCATTCCCGTTATCCGCCACATCAGTTGCACTTACTTTCGTAGGTGCAGTAACCGTTGTATTTGGTGTCAGCGTAATTTGGGCCGAATATGAAGACAATGCGTTTTGGCTCCAGTTCCCGTTGCTATTCACGGACAGGACAAATACACGATAAGCGTTGTAGTTTGCAATTCTATATCCATTTGTATCAAATGCATTGCTCGAAAGGGTTACGGACAAATTACCACCCGTTTTATTCACCTGTGTGTAATAGTTCGAAGAATTTGCAGCATTCAGATTGAAGCTTCCTACATTATTGGCAGGTACAACGAACACGCGATAGTGGGAAACAGTGGATTCGTTAGTTGCTCTGTTAAACGACACGCGAAGATCTGACCCATTCCCGTTGTCCGCAACATCTGTAACAGACAAATTCGATGCCACACCTGCAATATTATTCGAAGTCAGTCTCAGCACACTGGAAGAAGCCGACAACGCATGGGTGTAGTTATTCTGCTGATTGCCGGCTGCCATGACATAGATTCGATAATCCTGCAGATTCGTAATGTTGTAACCACTGGTATCCCGCATGTTTGAAGGCAGTGTCACCGTAAGGTTATTGCCTGTTTTATTGACGGTGTAGTACAAGCTTGAAGACAGATTGCTGGCAGTGTTCAAGTTAAAGCTGCTGGCTACCGAGTTACGCACAACAAACACACGATAGTTCGCTACCTTTGACTCATCCGATGAGCGATTAAAACTTACCTGAATGTCACGTCCATCTCCATAATCCGAGATATCTCTCACTTGTGTAATAACCGGAGCTGCTGCTGTGTTCACAGACAAGGTCAGTGAAGATGAAGCCGCGGACAGCTTGCTATCTGTTGTTGTATTCGCACTAACGGACATAATGTACACAACATATGCCGTTCCACTCTTGATCAACTCACCCGACGTATCCCGTGATGAAGAGGTCAGCTGGCTTTTGATTGTAGCAGAGTTTCCTTTGTAGATGATCGTGGAATTTGTGGTAGATACCTTATTCGCAACATTTTGATTAAATGTGGATGCGTCCTTCGCTTTTACAACCAATGCACGGTAATACGTAATATTTGAATTCGTGCTCGGCTGTGTGAAATTAATCTCCAGATCTCTTCCATCGCCATAATCGCTAACATCGGCAATACGCAGACCCGTTACAGCCTGAACGGAAGGTTTCACCTGGTTCAGCTTCAGAGCCTGTGAAGACCAACCTAATGTGTTTTGGTAGTTATTATTGCTGTTGCCCACGGTCAGTACATAAAGACGGTATGTTTCATTACTATTCAGCAAATCACCGTTGACGTCACGTGTCTGAGCGTTTAGGGTCAACTTTGGATTCGTGCCGTTTGGTGTAATGGAAGTGTAGTTTGCCGGAGACACTGCCGAAGCAACTGATTCTTTAAAACTGTTTGTATCCCGATTTTTCACCAGCATCACTCGGTAAGCGGATACTGTTCTTTCTGACGTTGCACGTGTGAAGCTTACCGTCAGGTCACGTCCATCTCCGTTGCTGCCAGATACTGATCCGTAGATATTCCACGCGGAAAACTGCGTATCGTCAATCGGCGTTTCCGGTGTATATGTGTTTTGAACATCGACACGCTGACTACGTGAGTTCCAGTATATTTTTTCTCCGAAGGCTTCGCTCACAAAACGAATCGGCACCATGGTGTTACCCTTGATCGTCGTCGCAGGAACATCCAATACATTCAGTTGACCATTGATATATGCAGCCTTGGAACCGAGTGTTAATGAAACCTCTTGATCCCCACGGGTTGCTGTAATGGTTTTCGTTCTATTGTTGTACTTCACTTCTGCATCAAGTCCTTCAAAAATCGACCGAAGCGGAACCAGCACACGTCCAGCCTTCATCACAGGGGCTTGAACAGACGGTATCTCTGTACCATTAATATAAATGCTGATTCTTGCAGCCGCATCCATCACAGACGTTGGCAGTGCAGACATAAGCATGGCCGATACGGCCAACGCTGACATCACCTTTTTAACTTGTTTGCCTCCCGCTTTCCTCATAACTCTATCCCCATTCTCCCATAATTAGTTCACTCTTATAGATTAGCTATGCGATTCAGTAATTCCTGTATTTTCCTATGCACAACTAAGACGCTCCGGTTTGTGAAAAAGTTTCCGGTTTCCCCAAAATTATTTTCGCAGAAAAATTAGCCATTCATCTACCCTGTAAAGGTTAAAAATAACAGAAGAATTTGTCACCATTCCGCAACCACTTCCTGCATCAATTACTATAATCTTTAAGTAATCGTTAACCGAGCATGGTTTACATGCTATTTATCAATTTCCATTTTTAATAGGCAACTTTTATTTCGTCTACTTCGTCTTCTTCTAATAACACAGAACTACAGGAGGTTTATATCTATGACATCATCTATATATTTTTTCAAAAATAAAGGTATTCGCACGCTGCTTACCGCCACGGCGATTGCTATGCTGATGCAAACAGCAGTTGCTCCAGTCGCTGGCATTGCTTCTGCTGCCCCTGCTGCGGACAGCAAAGTAACTTCGGTCAGTTCGGCCGCGATCTACAAATCCTTCCAGAACATGTTATACAAAAAAGATGGCCTTCCTGCGACAGACCGCTATCTGGAGTCCAAGATTAGCCAAGTCACCCCTTATCATGCAACATTGATGGTTCTTCAACTGGAAAATGCCCGCTTCAAGGCGCTAACCGCCATAACGGATCGCATGCTTGTGCCAAATGTTCAGGATCAGATGCAGAAATTATACAAGTGGAATGACAGCTTCACCCAGCTGATGTCCCGCACCAAGGACACAAGTCTTCGCTCACTGCTGCAGCAGGCCAGAGACAGTGGTTATCGTCTGGTTACGATCGAGGGTTCACTCTATCCAATCATGAATTATGCCGCCTTTGAAAAATATACTTCTTATGTAAATAAGGATATCAAACAGTACATCCGAATCATGGCTGTCGAAACGAGTAACATCTCGACTGAGGATGGAGGTCTGATGATCGGATATCAGGACATGCTGAATCGTGCTCTGAATCAGGAACAATTCCTGAATGATTATCCTAACTCCAATCGTAAACAGCGGGTACAGATGCTAATGAATGAATATACTCTATACAC
Source organism: Paenibacillus amylolyticus (assembly GCF_051136285.1). Classification (GTDB taxonomy): domain Bacteria; phylum Bacillota; class Bacilli; order Paenibacillales; family Paenibacillaceae; genus Paenibacillus; species Paenibacillus amylolyticus_F. Next base: position 2,969,834 of record NZ_CP194938.1, read on the forward strand.
CTTTTACGGGTTGGATAATACACCTCTGTTTGATTACGATACCAACATTATGGCTGAAAATGCGCAAAAAGGTTACAAAGCTGTCTTACAGCGCAACGCTTCCGAGGATAGTGCCTTTTTGAAAAAACTGAATGAATTCATGGATGTCGTCGCTGAATCCAAGTTTGAAAAAACAGAAACGGTGGAAAAATGGCTGGAGCAGAACGTATCCAGGAACGAATATTCAAATCAGTAGAGGCGAGCATGTGTGAAGACTCCAATTAAGGGCACGAGATCGGAAGATGGAATCTGTACAGGAATGAATTAAAAGAAATCGATGCGATGAATCGGCAAAATGACGATAAGTAGGCCTCCACAGCAAGCTAATCACCCAGATGAGTTTAAGAGTGTTATGGGTGTGTGGGTGTGTGGGTGTGTGGGTGTGTGGGTGTGTGGGTGTGTGGGTGTGTGGGTGTGTAACGGAGCTTACGCGATGCGTGTACGAGTGCACGATATATTTCTAACGATCACCAGAAACCTTATTTGGCCGATGTAGAGGTGTTCAGAAATCTAACGATCACCAGAGACGCTATTTCATCTGAAATGAGTAAAAGTCGATGATTTTTCGCCCGAAATGGTGAAATAACGCTTCTCCTGATCGTTAGAATTTGAAAAGGGCTGAAATCGACCAAATAGCGTCATCTGTGATCGTTAGCCGATCCACGGCTCAAAACATCGGCATGATTGCGATTACTTGGGCGGGGCGGCGCTTCTGGTGTATGATCGTGGTTACTTTGGTGCTCGTTGCTGTAATTTCTGGTGTAAGACCATGGTTCGTTCGATTATAATCGCTTTATCTGTCACCACATATGACACCAAAAAGACGAAGTCAACGACCCTCCTGGGCGTTGCTTCGTCTTTTTCATGCTGCTGAGACAGTATCCGTGCCTAACCACGTCCCTGCCCCTTCGAATTACCACTAAGATTCAATTCGTTTAACCATATGATAATACTCATGTCCACCGATGAGAATCACTTCATCCTGAACGTAGCCTTGCCATTCATAGAGCTGCATGGCACGGGCATTGTCCTGCTCCACGATCAGGGCAACCTGCGTGTGCCCGAGTTCTCTTCCCTGCTGCTCAAATGCAGCCATCAGTGCACGGCCGATTCCCTGCCCCTGAAAAACTTCACTTACCGAAAGAGTATCGAGATAATACTCTCCCGGACGGGTTTCTTTTACCAAAGCATATTTCTCATCCTCATCACGTCCGGAACGATTGAGAAGTGGCTGATCCAGTCGCTCTACATTATCACCGGCATACGCCACCAGCATCCCAGCAATCTGCCCATCCTGCTCCATCACGGTGATATTCTGATAACTGATCCGGTTATTCTCCTGTGTAATGAACTCCCGTAAAATGTCCATCGCCCGCTCATGATTACCCTCACCTGCAAGCGCATAGGCAATCTCCCCAATTGCCTGCACCAGCAGCGGGATGATCTGATCCACATCTTCCTTCCGAGCTGGTCGGAGCTGAGGCACTGACTTCTGTTGATCCGATCTTATAACTGATTTCACCTGTGAAAAGACGCCCCTCTCTACATCTATATCTACAATGCCTGCCTCTGTTTTTAGCTCTATTCCCTGTCTCTACTTCTGTTTCTAGCGTTGTTCCCAGTTTATCCCTATATCTGTACCTGTAGATCTTCATCGCTTATCTAATTCGAATTGTTCGAATTGAATCATTCGTCCAATTACAGTTTGATCAGATTAGCATGTTGAACAGATTCAGGTTTTTGTTCAGCTCGGTGTAGGCAATGCCTTTGCGGTTCATTCGTTCGATGAGCGGCTGGTAGTCTTCTTTGTACATGAGCTCGATGCCAACCAGGGCAGGGCCATTTTCTTTGTCATGTTTTTTCGTATACTCAAATCTGGCGATATCGTCATTCGGGCCGAGCACTTCCTCCAGGAACTCACGCAAAGCCCCTGCACGCTGCGGGAAATTCACCATGAAATAATATTTCAGGCCTTCATAGATCAGGGAACGCTCTTTGATCTCCTGCATCCGGTCGATGTCATTGTTACCACCGCTGATGACACAGACCACCGTCTTGCCTGCGATCTGTTCCCGGTATTGCTCCAGTGCAGCTACTGCCAGCGAGCCCGCAGGCTCAACAACGATGGCATTTTCGTTATATAACTCCAGAATCGTTGTGCAGGCTTTGCCTTCTGGCACCTTCACAATGTCATCCAGAATGTTACTACAGATGTCATATGTCAGATCACCAACCCGTTTTACTGCTGCACCATCCACAAATTTATCGATATCATCCAGCGTGACCACTTGTTTGCGGAACATCGCTTCACTCATGGAAGCTGCCCCAAGTGGCTCCACCCCAACAATGCGTGTCTCCGGGCTCACCGTTTTCATATACGTTCCTACCCCTGCTGCCAAACCGCCGCCACCAATTGTGACAAATACATAGTCCGCATTTTCATCAAGGCTTTCCATGATCTCCATCGCAACTGTGCCGTTACCCGCGATAATCTTGGGTTGATCAAACGGATGGATAAAGGTCATACCCTGTTCGTCACATGCACGCATTGCCTCAGCATACGCATCATCATACGTATCACCGATCAAAACAACTTCTACATTGTCGCCGCCAAAGCGCCGCACCTGCTTCACTTTCTGATTCGGCGTTGTGCTTGGCATAAAGATTTTACCGTGAATGCCCAGTGCATTACAGCTAAAAGCTACACCCTGTGCATGGTTGCCTGCGCTGGCGCAGACGATGCCTTTCTCCATTTCAGCAGGAGTCAGACTGCGTATCATGTTGTAGGCCCCGCGAATTTTGAACGAACGCACCACTTGAAGGTCTTCCCGTTTCAGATACACGTTACAGTTATATTTGGCCGACAATACAGCATCACGCTGTAACGGCGTTCTCACAATCACTTCACGCAGCACATGGTGTGCGCGCACGATATCTTCCATGCCCACACTGGCATGTCTGGAAACTTCGTTTCCGGCTCCCGTTCCTGTTGTTTCTTGATTCTCTGGTTTCATCTGTCTCCACACTCCGCTTATATGTTCTAGCAATGTCATACATTGCTTTTTCTTTTTATTGTATCACTTTTACTCTGTCCTTGCGTCTGATGCGAAGAGAAACCGTCTGCTGCTGCCCATGAAGACTTAAATCTTACAACTTGTCCCCTATCCCTCATCGCTTAATTCTTAATCTCTATCCCTTTCTCCTAAATTCCTAGCCTTACTCCATATTACTTAGCATTCGCAAAATCTCACCTGTAATGACCTCAGGATCTGTAAACATCACCATATGCCCCGAATGTGCTGCCTCCACCCACCTTGCATTGGACAATTGGCTCACCGTCTGACGATGAGCTTCAACCACTACAGGTCTGATTTTACGTTCTCCCTTGCCTGCTAAGGTACCCGAAATAATGCTCACTTCCAGATCCCCCAGCTTCGGGGGCTGCTCTTGTAACAGCTTCAACTCTCGCAAAAAGTTCTTTCCCTCCGCAGCCATCGTCTGAGCGGCTTGTACCGTAAAGTCCTCCCGGCGGTGATCCGCTACAATGTCAGCAGGCTGACTAAGAAAATCCTTTATGCCAAGAAAACGATACAGCCCCACGCGAGCCAAAGCCGGAATAAATGCACCATTAACCGCAAAACCAACCTTCGCCATGCGAGAAAAATATAACTCACAATGCTCATCCGACGGATCAATAAGAATGATCCCCCGCAGACGTGACAGATTAGTAGCCGCCGCTGCCCGTACAATTGGCCCTCCCCAGCTATGCCCCACCAGAATAAACGGCCCCTTCCCGAGCGCCACCAGCAGCTCATTCAGGTCTTCCGCAATTCGGGTCAGGGTGCGTGGAGAAGAATCGACATCACTTCGCCCTGCTCCTGCCCTGTCGTACACAACAGTACGCGCATGTTCCGCAATCGCCGGTACTACCAGCCCCCATGTAGATCTGGAGACACCCATGCCCGACTCAAAAACCACAGTCACTTCCCCCGTGCCCTTCGACATGTAATGCAGCTTGCGGCCATCCCGGGTCTGAATATATGCACTTGAACCTAACGTATGTAATCCACCGTCATGACTCATGCTTCACCTTTCCTCTCCACTGATCCCCACGTTCCGTCTGTCATCATTGACCCTAAATGAAAATGATTATCAATTACTAATTATACCTTTTTACTTGTAAAAAAAGAACACCCGATCCATAATCGGATCGGGTCTCCTTCTCAGCCTTGCAACGGCTGAACGTACAATATAAAACGTACGACCTCGCGTCCTTTTCCTAGCGCATATCCAATTCCATTCGCATTAATGATCCATCAGCGTATACCTGCATTTTCTTATCCGCGAATGCCGTGATTCTTATTGTTCATCTGATCGAGTAACTGATTCATCGTATCCTCGGTCATGGCGCCACCACTAAAGGCCACAAGGGCACGCAGCGGCATATATTTCATCATGGCATTCATCATATCCGCATGGTCATTATCACCAGAATCGTCACCGCCGCCGAAACCGCTCGCTTCCTGAAATTGCTGCAAAGCCTGCTCAATCAGCTTTTTATTCTCCGGATCGCGCTGAATATCGCCAAGTGTACTGTTACGTGTGTACGTAGGAATAAACGTAGCGGTGGATTCGACACTCACCCGAGTCTGCAAACGAATATCACGCGAAGAGCTGCCTACCTGAATCTCGAACTCGCCAGTTTCAACATGCCAGTCTTTCATATCCACGTTGTAATACGCGAACGAGCGTTTATTCAGGGTGAAATGAACCATTTTGGACTCACCTGCTTCAAGTGCCACTTTCACAAAACCTTTCAGTTCCCGCTCTGGACGAATCACCGTACTCTCCACATCACTAACGTACAGCTGCACAATCTCTTTCCCTGAATGTTCTCCGGTGTTGGTGACGCGTACTTGTACCTGCACCTCGTCCAGATCTGTTAGTGCTGTGCGATCTACCTGTAAATCGCTATACTCAAACGTTGTATAACTCAAGCCATATCCAAACGGGAACAGCGGCTCCAGCTCTTTTTTATCATAATAACGGTAACCAACGAAGATACCCTCGCGATAATCCACTCGATCCGCCTCACCAGGGAAGTTCAGATAGGACGGATTATGGCTAAGCTTGGCCGGGAATGTCTCAGCCAGTTTACCAGACGGGTTCACCTCACCGTAGAGCAGATCGGCGATTGCGCCCCCTACAGCCTGTCCGCCAAGATAAGCTTCAAGCACCGCTTGAACCTGCGGCAACCAAGGCATCTCCACTGGAGAACCGTTGCTTAACACAACCACCACACGGGACTGCACCTTCGCCACCTCTTCGATCAGTCGGATGTGGTTGTCCGGCAGACGCAGATGGGCACGGTCATACCCTTCGGATTCATAACGATCCGGCAACCCTACAAATACCACTGCGGTATCTGCTGCTTGCGCAGCCTGAACGGCCTCCTGCAACAACGTATCATCCACATCGTCCTCTTCAATCCGGTACCCTGGTGCATACGAGATGGTCACTCCATCGCCTCCCACCTTAGTCATCTCGTCCACAATATCATCGACCTTGGTCGGATTAATGTGGGAGCTTCCCCCTCCCTGAAAGCGAGGTTTACGCGCAAAAGCACCTACGATGGCTACGCTGCCTTCACGTTTTAGCGGAAGAAGTCCGGCTTCATTTTTCAACAAAACCATACTCTCGGATGCCACTTTACGTGCAAGCTGGTGGTGCTCGGTTTTATCGTACGAAGCTGCTTCTTTCTTATGATCGACCGTTTTGAAAATTAGCGTAAGCAAACGCTCCACCGCAAGATCCAGCTTGTCCATCGACAGCTTACCGCTCTCCACAGCATCCATCACCTTGCGTTCTCCAATACCGCCGCTTGCTGGCATCTCCAGCTCCAGTCCAGCTGCAAGTGCATCTGCCCGCTCATTCACAGCACCCCAGTCCGAAACTACCAGCCCTTCATGTCCCCATTCATCCTTCAAAATGTCAGTCAGCAACCACTCATTTTCACCTGCATACGTGCCGTTCACTTTATTATAGGAACACATCACCGTCCAAGGCTGTGCGTCCTTCACCGCGCCTTCGAAGCTGGCCAGATAAATCTCGCGCAACGTCCTTTCGTCTACCACCGCATCAATGGACATCCGCCGCTCTTCCTGATTATTCACTGCAAAGTGTTTGAGCGATGTCCCCACGCCTTGGCTCTGCACACCCTGAATATGAGCGGTAGCCATCTGAGTTGATAACAGCGGATCTTCGGCAAAGTATTCAAAATTCCGTCCGCCCAAAGGAGAACGTTTAATATTTACACCCGGTCCAAGCAGTACCGCCACATCCTCAGCCTGACATTCTTCACCCAAAGCCACGCCCACTTGGCGCGCCAGCTCGGTATCCCACGAACTCGCCAGCCCTGCGGCAGACGGGAAACAGGTTGCAGGAACACTTGAGGTCAGACCCAGATGATCTGCGCTGCTATCCTGTTTACGCAATCCGTGAGGGCCATCTGTCACCATGATGGATGGAATGCCGAGACGCTCCACCCCTTTGAGATGCCAAAAGTCGAGTCCTGAACACATTCCTGCTTTTTCTTCCAGTGTCATCTGCTGTACCAAATCTTTGATGTTACGTTCCACATTAACCCCTCCAGTTCATGATATCCGTATAGTGTCAAAGTAATATACTAAGCATACCGCGTGAACTCTCACCATTTCAAATCCTTACCCGGTTCGTGACGTTTACATAACAGATTCCTTCATTTTTCCTGAGACATATATGTTGAATGAACAGTTTTACACTGTGCACTCCGATGACAGAATAACCTTCCAATCGCTATATCCTATATAGATTATAAAAAAATAAAAAAAGCCCGATCTCACCGATCAGGCTGTTGTGAACTTCTTATATATGTCGATATGTGCTCGATCTCGTAATACAATACATTCAAGTACCGTACCTGTATTACACCTGTGATGTATACCATGCTGCCGCAGCTTCTGCTTCGGTACGTGTCAGTTGATGTCCCTGACGTTCCCAATGCATATGCACATTAGCACCTGCTCCGCTCAGCAGCGTAGCCAGTTCCTCCGTTTCACGTCTCGGTACGATGGGATCATTCTCCCCTGCACCGATAAAGACCGGCAGTCCTTTCATATCAGGTAGTGTCAGTCCGCGTAGCGGTACCATCGGATGGTGCAGGATTGCTCCCTTGAATACATTGGACCGATGGAACATCAAACTCGCCGCAATATTGGCACCATTGGAGTATCCCAGTGCATACACGTTTGAACGATCAAATCCAAATTCCACAGCAGCCGCATCGATAAAAGCACCCAGCTCTGCCGTCCGTGCAATCAGATCCTCTTCGTCAAATACACCTTCCGCAAGCCGGCGGAAGAAACGTGGCATGCCATTCTCGGATACGTTTCCCCGTACCCCTAGAATCGCTGCACCCGGAGCAATCATCTCTGCCAGTCCAATCAGATCATTCTCTGTGCCTCCAGTACCGTGGAGCAAGAGTAATGTTGGCGCATCTGGCTGCGCACCTGCTTTATAGATATGTTTCATTGTGGCTGTACTCATGGTTTAGACTCCCCTTTCCATTCACGTACTTGAATTGGTGGCAGCAATTGTTCAATCTGCGCACGCTGTGGTTCGTACCATTCTGGCAGCATCAATTTCTCACCCATCGTCTCTTGCGGCTCATCCCGCGCAAAACCTGGAGGGTCTGTCGCAATCTCAAACAGAATGCCGCCCGGTTCACGGAAATATACCGCGTTGAAGTATTGACGGTCGATCACCGGTGTTGGATGATATCCGGTTTGATCCAGTTCCTGCTGAATCTGTTCATGTTCCGTGTAGTCTTTGGCACGCCATGCAATATGATGCACCGTTCCTGCGCCGCCGATGCCGCGCTGAATGCCTGTTGATTGAATATCAATGATCTGCCCCAGATCACCGTTTGCACGCAGACGGATCAGTCCGTTTTCTTCGCCGACCTGCTCCAGACCAAGCTTGCTGACAAGCACATCCATCGTTTTCTCAGGCACGTGACTATAGAGCACCGCACCGCCAAAGCCTTTGATCGCATGCTCTGGTGTCACCCCGTTAAATGCCCACTGGCTTGGCTCGCCGCCTTCGCGCTCAACCAGTTCAAGGAGCAATCCTCCTTTATCGAAGAAACGAATATATTGTTCACCGAATCTCGTTTTATTTTCATATGGAATATCGAAGGAAGCAAGACGTTCTTTCCAGAACGACAGGCTGCCCACCGGTACCGCATAAACGGTAACTCCGGTCTGACCTGAGCCAATCACACCTCTTCTTGAATTTTGCTGCGGGAAAAACGTAATGATCGTACCCGGCGCACCTTGCTCATTGCCGTAGTACAAGTGATATACATCCGGTGCGTCAAAGTTGATCGTTTTTTTCACCAATCTAAGTCCCAGCACACCTGCGTAAAAATCTACATTTTTCTGAGCATCGTCGACAAAAGCCGTAATGTGGTGAATGCCTGAAGTTCTGAACATAATCTCCACTCCCTTGGTTTTGGATTATTGTACATCGTTATTTATCTTTAAATTAAGATTCTTTAAATTCATATTAATCCATCTGTAAGCATTATGCAAGCATTTATTTTAAAATTAAGATAATAATACAATCGACCTTAACTTGTTCGATGTTCAAGTCTAGAGGTGTAGCACGGAACCGCTTTTCACATTAAAAAACAGGTCTCCGCACCGAAGCACGGAAACCTGTCTTAACGTAAATACAAATGAACCGTTTTGAGCTAGACCTGCTTCTGGCTCTGATTCTTACACCAATTTTAATTTCTTCGGTGGATTTACCAGATCCTTATGCTCGTATTCATCCTTGATATCCCCTACAATCTCTTCGAGAATATCCTCCATCGTCACCATTCCGATCGTTGCGCCAGCTTCGTCTTTGACAGAAGCGATATGCACACGGCTATGCTGCATCTGCACGAGCACATCTTTGATCGGTGAACGCTCCGAGAAGCTCGGCATTGGATGCACAGAGGTGTTCATACTAAACGTTTTGCCCGCAGCCACACTGGTTAACGTTTGCTTGGTATTAATAAACCCGACAAAATGGTTCACATCCCCATTTGCAATCACAGGATACCTCGTGTACTCATGCTGGTTCAACACTTCAATAATCTGATCCAGTGGCATTTCCTTACTAAGCGTAACAATTTTATTTCGGGGAATCATGATCTCCTGAAGCAAACGCTCATCAAAGGCAAAAATATTTTTGAGATAATCCAGCTCCGTCTGGTTAATCTCGCCACTCTCATAACTTTGCGCCATAATCAGCTTTAATTCCTCTTCGGAGTGGACCGTATCATGCCCGGCCGGTTTGATACCGAATATGCTGAGTAATAAACGTGCTGCACCATTCAGCGCATAAATGAACGGATTCATGATTTTACCGAACCAGTAGAGCGGTGGTGCAAGCAACAACGTCATTCGCTCAGCAAACTGAATGGCAAGTGTTTTGGGTGCAAGCTCGCCGATTACGACATGAAGGAAGGTGATAAATGCCAATGCAATCGCGTAAGAAAGTACGGTTGACAGTGCAGCCGGCACTTCCAGACTCTGGAATAACGGATGCAACATCTTCTCTACGGTCGGTTCACCCAAGGCACCCAGTACGAGCGCTGTAATCGTAATACCCAGTTGACAGGCAGACAGATAATAATCCAGATGTTGTGCCACTTTTTTGGCGACCACTGCTTTTTTGTTGCCTTCCGAGATCAATTGATCAATACGGGACATCCGCACTTTCAGAATAGCAAACTCGGCTCCTACGAAAAACGCGGTCAAACCGATAAATACAGCTACTAAAAATAAATTCAAGGCTATTATTCCGTCCAATGATTTCCCTCAAGATGAGGGATTCACCTCCATTAAGTTTTGAAATAAATATATGCAGAGCAACGTTCTTCTTCCAACAATTAAGCCAGAGCGCTTGCAGCTTCTTGGACCTCAATGCCGTTTACACGCTCAAGCAGCACCTGCTTGATGTGATAGTTCTCGGCATCCACAACCGTCCAGACATAGTCGCCGTGTTCAACCGTGTCCCCTTTTTCCACGCCGACACCCTTCTGGTACTGAATCCATCCGGCAACGGTATCCATCTCTTCATTACCCTCGAATACAATCCCGAATTGACGTTCCAGTTCATCCAGAAGTACACGTCCGTTAATCAGATACTGGTTTTCCCCGGTTTCCTGAATGTCCGCTACTTCATCTGCATCGAACTCATCCCGGATTTCACCGACCAGCTCTTCGAGGATATCCTCCATCGTAATGATTCCCGAAGTACCGCCGTACTCATCCACGACGACAGCCATATGAACACGTTCCTGCTGCATTTTGATCATCGCATCTTGAATGGAAGTGACTTCCGACACAAATGGAATCTCACGCACAAATTCACTCAATTGATGTGCCCGGGTCGCAACCATGTCCGGCAAAATCTTCTTCACATTCACAACACCAATAATGCGGTCTTTGTCTCCATCCTCGATGACGGGATATCTGGAGTAGTTATGCTCATCCAATATAGGAATAATATCGTCGTAGGTCATATCCTGATTCAGTGTAACCAGTTCTGTACGCGGAACCATGATGTCTTTGGCATCACGTTCGTCGAACACAAAAACATTTTCCAGATACGAAAGCTTGGTCTTGTTGCTCTCATCGCCTTCATAGCTCTGGCTCATAATAATTTTAATCTCGTCCTCGGAATAGGCTTGATCATGTCCGGCAGGTTTCACACCGAATCCACGCAGGATTACACGCGATGCACCATTGAGCGCCCAGATAAACGGGTACATGACTTTACCAAACCAGTACAGCGGTGGCGAGAGTAACAATGTCAGTTTTTCCGAAAACTGAATCGCCAACGTTTTGGGTGCCATCTCACCAACAACGACATGCAAAAACGTAACGAGAATAAAAGCTATCGCATAGGAAGCAATCGCCGAGGCAGAGGCAGGTACATCCAAATAACTAAACACCGGATATAACAATCTCTCCACCGTTGGTTTACCCAATGCCCCGAGTCCCAGAGCCGTGACCGTAATACCCAACTGACAGGCGGACAGATAATAATCCAGATCCGAGACGACCTTTTTGGCGAGCACTGCCTTTTTATTGCCTTCGGCAACCAGTTGATCCACCCTTGATGTACGAATCTTTACAACAGCAAACTCCGACGCAACGAAAAATGCGGTTAGTACAATCAAGATGATAAGTAATGCGATATTTAATATGGTAATTATGTCCAAAGACTTCCCCGATAGTCAGGGATTCACCTCCAAAGATAGTTACAGCGTGATGCGTTAACATTCATACTGTTAACCTTTCATGCGCTGATTAATGTAAGTTACCAAGAGTAATTGACGTGTATTGATGTGTAAAACGTATATAAAAAATCAGTTCCTGATCCATTCTGTATAATCACATAATGACCTTGTAAATCTAAAACAGGAATCCAAGATGAAGTCAATGACGTCCATGACGTGTAGAAACGACTTCAATCAAAACGGGTCACCCCTCATGCTGTCCATTGTTCCTTGATTAACTCCACCTAGATTCGCCATTTGGACAATTTACAATATCGCCTACCCAATAGATATCCACCTCCCAACGTATCGATTCCTGTTTCCGAAGATTATATCATGTTTTGATTCGAACCATCCAGCAGCACGTTATGGTTTGGTACAAGCTTACATTCTATTGTTTACAGGATAGTCTATATGTATGTTATCGTCTGGCATTTTAACCAGCGTGATCCTGTACCTAGGAAATGGAGTTCTTATCCTCTATGTTCCTTCAGGTTTTCTATATTTCCCCGTTTGTACGTAAATGCTTCTTTCTGCTAGCCACAGTCCTCTTGTTATAGAATAGTGCAGTTTACTAAAATACTACCCGTTCCATATAGGCAATAAACAGCTATTTATGCCTACGAAAGTAGGGCTAAACGTTATGTTCACGCAGTATGTGGAGGGTACTAACTATCTCTTTTTTACACATGATATCGGTAATACGCAGCAAAAAGCCCGCAGGGTGCAAATACCTTTCGGCACTCTATCCTACGGACTGGTTTAATTAGATCATAACATGCTCTGTTCCTAATCAATTTAACAAAGTTGATTTGAATTCAACTTCATTTTATTTTGCTTAAGCTAACCAACTTATTGCTTGAATGCTTCACATGTAATTCTTACACCAAAGCTTTGGCTGCAATGTCGGTGCGTTGATGTTTGCCTTCAAATTGAATGAACTCTGCTTGTGCATAAGCTTTGGCTCTTGCTTCTGCGATGTCTGCCCCTAGGCCTACAACACCGAGAATACGTCCGCCGTTTGTCACCCAGTCTCCCGCTTCATTACGCGCGGTTCCCGCATGGAACACAACAGCCTCTTCGACTTGATCCAGTCCCTCAATTACAACACCTTTGGCATAAGGGCCGGGATATCCGCCTGAAGCAAGCACAACACATACCGCAGCCTCATCGCTCCATTCAATCTCCAGATCAGCCAGCTTTCCGTGAACGGTTGCCCAGAAAATATCGAGCAGGTCCGTTTTTAGACGTGGCAGCACGACTTGTGTCTCTGGATCTCCAAAACGTGCGTTGAACTCAATCGTTTTGGGTTTACCATCCGGGGAGATCATCAAACCTGCAAACAATACCCCACGGAATGGGCGGCCTTCGGCTACCATCGCCTTGGCTGTTGGCTTGATGATCGTTTCAATCGCTTCTTCAATAATGGAGGCCGGAATGTGCGGAAGCGGAGAGTATGTACCCATGCCGCCCGTATTGGGTCCCTGATCATTGTCGAACACAGGTTTATGATCCTGCGCAGCAGCCATTGGACGAACCGTCTCACCGTCAACAAAGGCCAGAATAGACATTTCCTGTCCGGCGAGGAATTCCTCAATGATTACTTTGGCTCCAGCTTCACCAAACACCTTATCGACCATGATGTTGTGAAGCGCCTGATTGGCCTCTTCACGGGAGTATGCCACGGTAACCCCTTTACCTGCAGCGAGTCCGTCCGCTTTAATGACAACCGGGATCGCTTGCTCGTCCAGATATGCCTGAGCCTGCTCGTAGTTATCAAACTTCTCATACGCAGCCGTAGGGATATTGTATTTGTGCAGCAGGTCTTTCATGAACGTTTTACTGCCTTCAATCTCCGCTGCATTCCGGCGCGGACCGAAGACCGGAAGACCTGTCGAGTCAAATGCATCTACAATACCGTCTGCCAGTGGATCATCCGGTCCTATAACGACGAGTTCTACTTTCAGCTCAACAGCCAGTGCTTTGAGTTTATCGAATTCATGCACCGCAATCGGGTGACACTCTGCCAGCTGCGCAATGCCCGCATTCCCTGGTGCGCAATGAATCTTGCCTGCCTTTGGACTCTTCGCGAGTGCCCAGATGATTGCATGTTCACGGCCACCGCCGCCGACTACCAAAATATCCATCCGTCTGTCCCCTCCACGCTTTACTGGGTTGTAATGTTCCTACACTTCAAACACATCAGGTGCTCTCTTTCCTGAAAAAAAGGAGTGCCCCATACGTCATCAGCATGACAGGTGACACCCCTTTATAACACTTGCCACTTTTTGATGAGAGAGTATTTTAATGATCCCGTTCGGACTTTAACTCTCCAATCTGCTTATCACTTGTCCTAGTGTTTAAAATGACGTACGCCTGTGAATACCATTGCAATGCCGTATTCATTGGCTACTTTGATGGACTCTTCGTCTTTGATTGAGCCACCCGGCTGAATGACTGCTGTAATGCCAGCTTTGGCTGCCAGTTCAAGTGTATCACCCATCGGAAAGAAAGCATCCGAAGCGAGAACGGCACCTTTGGCCTGCTCACCAGCTTGCTCGATTGCAATTTTGGCAGCGCCGACACGGTTCATTTGACCTGCACCTACACCAACCGTCATGTCGTTCGCAGCAAGTACAATCGCGTTAGACTTCACATGCTTAACAACTTTCCAGCCAAACAACAGCTGTTTCATTTCTTCTTCGGAAGGTGCACGATCAGTAACCACGTTAAGCTCACTAGCTTCAATGGAGTGTACATCTGATTGTTGCACGATCATACCGCCATCAATCGATGTCACCACGAATTGGCTTTCACGGTTACGAGCTGCATTCAGCTCACCCGTTTTGAGCAAACGAATGTTTTTCTTTTTCGTCAGGATATCCAGTGCTTCTTGGGTAAAATCAGGTGCGAGTACGATTTCCAGGAAAATCTCGCTCAGCTTGTTCGCCGTATCGCTGTCGATAATACGGTTCGCTGCCACAATTCCACCAAAAATCGATGTTGGGTCAGCAGCATAAGCTTTACTGTAGGCTTCATAGATGCTTTCGCCAATCCCCACACCGCAAGGGTTCATATGTTTCACGGCAACCACTGCTGGCTCTTCAAATTCTTTGACAATCTGCAATGCTGCGTTAGCATCATTGATGTTATTGTAGGACAGCTCTTTACCATGCAATTGCTCGGCTGTAGTCAATGTATCCTGTGCAGCCAGCGGTTTGCGGTAGAATGCCGCCTGTTGGTGTGGATTTTCGCCGTAGCGTAGATCCTGGAGCTTTTCGTAAGTAACCGTCAGACGCTCTGGTAGTGGATCGCCATTAACGTTGGACAGGTAATCGGAGATAAGTGCATCGTAAGCCGCCGTATGGCGGAACACTTTTGCCGCAAGCCGTTTGCGTGTTTCCAGCGTGGTATCCCCACCGCTGCGAACTTCCTCCAGCACTTGGCTGTAGTCGGCTGCATCCACAACAACGCTAACAAAAGCATGGTTTTTAGCCGCAGAGCGAAGCATCGTTGGACCACCGATATCGATGTTCTCAATAGCATCTTCATAGGCTACATCCGGTTTAGCGATGGTTTCCTGGAATGGATACAGGTTTACAACGACCAGATCAATATAACCTAGACCAAGCTCCTGCATTTGGCGTGTGTGCTCTTCGTTATCACGAACAGCGAGCAAACCGCTGTGAACTGCCGGATGTAATGTTTTGACACGTCCGTCCATAATTTCCGGGAATCCGGTTACGTCCGAAATTCCGATGACTGGTACGCCTTCCTTCGACAACAGGCTGCTTGTACCTCCTGTCGAAATAATCTCCACACCCATTTGCGACAGCTCGCGGCAAAAGTCCACGATGCCTGTTTTATCCGATACGCTAACCAGCGCTCTTTTGATACTCACAATATGCTCCTCCTTTATTGTCCCATAAGCTTCGCGTTTCCTGACGAAACACAGCCGATTTATTTCCCGAGAAATATCACAAAATGCGTACCAAGTTTCGACTTCTGTTATATAAGTTGAACCAGGGTATTTACGCAGAACACTACGATGACAGAATAACCTTTCAATCGCTGTTATCCCCAGATTTTTTGACTCCCTTTTCTCAAGGGGAAAATCCGGTGATAAATGCACAGCCTATGCTTTCGAAGTAGCTTTCTTACTGAAAGCTTTTAGCTTCGCTTTTCCAGGTTTTTTCTGTCCTCTCCGTTAACGTGTAAAAAGAGGCAACTTATATCAAACCGGTTTGTTCACGGTGACGTGACGTCCGTCTAGTTGGACAAGACCTTGCGCGAACCAGGATACCACTTCAGGGTATAACTGTTGTTCGGCTGCATGAATGGCTTTGCTAATCGTTTCCGCTGTATCTGCTGGCTGAACTGGCACAGGATGTTGGGCAATAATGGGCCCGGTATCCATTCCACCGTCAACAAAATGAACGGTTACCCCTGTCACTTTCACACCATAATCGAGTGCTTGTCCAATCGCATCCTTACCAGCAAATGCCGGGAGTAGCGATGGATGAATGTTGATCAGTCGACCCGCATAACGCTCCACCATCACGGAGGTCAGCAGTCTCATATAACCCGCCAGCACAACCAGATCAATCTGTTTGGCTTCCAGCACCTCGATTATCTCTGCCTCGTATGCTTCACGCGAATCATACGCTTTGGGCGTAAACAGATGGCAGTCTACCCCTGCATCCTGTGCTCGCTGCACAACACGTGCAGCAGGTTTATCACAGACCAGCAGTTCCACCAAGGCCCCCAACGCGCCATTCCGTGCTGCATCCACCAAAGACTGAAAGTTACTTCCTGTCCCTGAGGCAAATACAGCAATACGGTAGTTCGTCATTAAACATCCGCTCCCGTGAAGGTTACTCGCGCATCTCCTTCAGTTACACGGCCAATGATGTACGCTTCTTCACCGGACGCTTTCAACTGTTCCAGGGCTTTGGCTGCATCTGCTTCGTTCACAACCAACACAAGCCCGATACCCATGTTAAACGTCGTGAACATATCACGGTTCGATACATCACCTTTTTGCTGTAACAGATTGAAGATCGGAAGAATTGGCCATGAGCCATAATCGATATCTACATTCACGCCGCTTGGCAGCATACGTGGAATATTTTCAATAAATCCACCGCCCGTGATGTGTGCCATCCCTTTTACGTTGACACTTTCCAGCAAGGACAACAGCGGTTTTACATAAATTTTCGTCGGCTCAAGCAAGGCATCGCCCAGTTTGCCACCCAGCTCCGTCACTTCGGAGTGTAGATCCAGGCCAGCTTCTTCAAGCAGCAGTCTGCGAACCAGAGAGAATCCATTACTGTGTACACCGCTGGAAGCGAGACCGATTACCGTATCTCCAGGTGCGATGGTTGTGCCGTTGATGATCTTTGCTTTGTCCACAATACCTACGGTGAAACCTGCGATATCATACTCACCTTCACTGTACATGCCCGGCATCTCAGCCGTTTCACCGCCGATAAGCGCACAGCCGGACTGGTGACAACCTTCCGCGATACCCGCAACGATTGCTTCAATCTTCTCAGGGATGACCTTATCGCAAGCGAGGTAGTCCAGGAAGAAAAGTGGTTCTGCCCCTTGAACAACGATATCGTTGACACACATCGCTACTGCGTCGATACCAATCGTGTCATGACGATCCATGGCAAAAGCAATTTTTAGCTTGGTTCCAACGCCATCTGTACCGGAAACCAATACCGGCTCATCATATTTGTCCTTGTTCAATCCGAACAGGGCACCGAATCCACCCAAATCCGTCATCACTTCCGGACGGAAGGTACGCTTTACGTGTTTTTTCATCCGTTCAACCGCTTCATTCCCTGCCGCGATATCAACGCCGGCCTTTTTATATGCTTCGGACACAACCCTCACACCCTTCGTATCTTGTATATTGAGTTGAAAATATTTACACCGTACACTCCGATGACAGAATAACCTGGAGAGTAGCGGTTATCCCCATATTTTTTGATTCCCTTTTTTCAAAGGGAAAATCCGGTGATAAAGGCACAGCCTATGCTTCCGATGTAGCTTTCTTTCAGAAAGCTTTTAGCTTCGCTTCTTCAGGTTTTTTCTGTCCTCTCCGTTTTATGTGTAAATGAAAAGTCCAACTCATTTATTGCTACTCATCTCTAGAAGATGAATCTGTACCAATTCAAACCCAGCTACACCCATTGTAACGTACTGACTGTACTCTTCTGGTGGAACCATTCGAATGTATTCATCACCGTTGTATACCGCACCGGCGCACTGGAATACTTGCAGTTCTTTTTTCGCCGGAGTCAGCGGGATGTTACCAACAATGCTCCATTTGCCATCTTTCAGCAATTTGGGTGACGTGAAAATCACGCTACTCTTACGTTGACCATAAGAATAGACAAGGAATTCGCCGTCTTCCAAACTTACGGTTTCGTCACGCTGAATGCTCATCACGCCGAACGAAAATGCCTTTTTGAAGCGGTCTCTCAGTGCACATATCACCTGACACACGGCAAAACGTCCATCATGCATTGGAATCAGAAACACATCGCCCTCATCATAGCTTTTTCTTCCCATAAGCCTTGCCTCCTAACAACTGCAGCCAAATTTCTCCTCGCCGTCAAAGTCGAGGCGGGTCGGATAGTCATTATCGAAGCATGCGAGACACAATCCGCCCTTATAGTCGCCCTGATTATCTCCCTGAATTGATGCAATCAGTCCATCCGGGCTGAGGAAAGCCAGCGAGTCCGCATTAATCTCGCGGCAAATCTCTTCAACGGACAAAGCAGATGCGATCAGTTCACGACTATCCGGTGTATCAATACCGTAGAAGCACGGGTTCTTAAATGGCGGCGAAGTAATCCGCACGTGGACTTCTGTTGCCCCTGCATCACGCAGCATATTCACAATCCGGCGAGATGTCGTGCCGCGCACGATGGAGTCATCGATCATGACTACACGTTTGCCTTCGACGACGCGGCGTACTGCACTGAGCTTCATTTTCACACCCTGCTCACGCAGTTCCTGACTTGGCTGGATAAACGTACGTCCCGTGTATTTATTTTTGATCATGCCCATCTCATATGGAATACCTGTCTGTTCAGCGTATCCAATCGCCGCCGAGATGCTGGAATCTGGTACCCCCGTAACCAAGTCCGCATCCACAAACGCCTCAATGGCCATCCGACTACCCATACGTTTCCGCGCAGCATGTTGATTCGCTCCGTTCATATCACTGTCAGGGCGAGCAAAATAAATATATTCCATCGCACAGAGCGCCTTGCGGTGTTTATGATTATCGAATCGGTCTTCATGCAATCCATCTGCATCCAGCACAAGCAGTTCCCCTGGCTCAATATCACGGATCAGCTCTGCTCCAATCGTTTCGAGTGCACAGGTCTCGGACGCAAACAGATAAGCATCACCGAGTTTACCCATCGTTAGCGGACGAAGTCCATGCGGATCGGAAGCGACTAACAGCTTATCATTGGTCATGATCAAAAACGCGTATCCCCCAACAATGCGCTGGAATGCATCTTTTGCCGCCTCTACCAGCCCTTTCGAAGATCGTGCAATCAAGTGAGCGATAACTTCAGTATCACTGGTTGTCTGGAAAATAGAACCGCTCTGCTCCAGCTCACGCCGGATCGTTGGTGCATTTACAATGTTGCCGTTCGTTGCAACGGCCAGATCGCCATCCCGATATTTGAATACGAGCGGCTGTGCATTGGTCAATTTGCTGTCTCCACTCGTCGAATAACGCACATGACCAATGGAAATATCACCTGTCAGTGTCTGCATCAGGTCTTTGGTGAACACTTCTTTTACGAGTCCCATGCCGCGGTGGTAGTTAAACTGTGTCCCATCGCTTACACACATACCTGCACTTTCTTCCCCGCGATGCTGCAGTGCATGCAAGCCGTAGTAGGAAAGGGAAGCCGCATCAGGGTGCCGATACACCCCGAATACGCCGCATTCTTCCTTTAATTTGTCGAGTCCTTCCTTACCGGACCCTTCGTTATAATAATCGCCTGTCCACAACGGTTCCGTCATCAGTTCATGAGACATGGAATCGCATCCTCCCAGACCTTAGCCAAACCTCCTACAGGTTCGTTCACGGCTGATGTTCCGTTCAATTCAATGGTCAGGTTACTTCCTTCAACACGTCCAATCACGGCTACTGGCACTCCGCGTTCACGTACAAAAGCTTCCAGCTTCCCTGCTTGCTCCGGCGAAGCCGACAGCAAAATACGGGATTGGCTTTCACTGAACAGGGTGTGATCTGCACGGAGTGCAGTCTCTACATTTACTTGTGCACCTACGTTACCGCTGATGCAAGACTCTGCCAGCGCAACCGCCAGACCCCCTTCGGACAAGTCATGCGCGGAGCGAACGAGTCCGGATTGGATAGCTTCCAGCACGGTGCTGAGCAATGCCTTCTCCGTGTTCAGGTCAAGCTCCGGCGGACGGCCTTCGGTCACGCCGTGCACGGCGTATTGCAGCTCGCTGCCGCCGAGTTCCGCTTTGGTTTCACCGAGGAGGATGATGACATCACCTTCGGATTTGAAAGCCTGTGTCGTGATATGATCCGTATCATGAACGAGACCTACCATACCGACCACTGGCGTTGGATAGATGGAGCCTTTGGCGTTTTCATTGTACAAACTTACGTTACCACCAATAACCGGCGTATCCAGCACACGGCAAGCTTCCGCCATACCGTCCACTGCTTTTTCCATTTGCCAGAAAATATCCGGTTTCTCCGGGTTACCAAAGTTCAGGTTGTCCGTAATTGCGAGCGGCTCCGCACCGGAACATACGATATTACGCGCTGCCTCACTCACCGCAATACGTCCACCCACCTCAGGATCAAGGTATACGTAACGACCGTTACAGTCCGTAGTCATCGCAAGACCTTTACGCGTTCCACGAATCGTCACCACTGCTGCATCTGAACCCGGACGCACAGCTGTGCTTGTACGCACCATGTAGTCATATTGATCATAAACCCATTTTTTGCTCGCCACCGTTGGGGAAGCCAGCACTTGTTTCAATGCACCGCCGAGATCCGACACCTCGTCATAACGAAGCGTGTCGATGGAAGCACTCGCTTCATAATAAGCGGGTACAGAAGATGGCTTGTCATATACAGGACACTCGTCAACCAAAGCCGTTACCGGCATATCACCCACAACTTCTCCGTGGTGGATCAGTTTCAGACGACCATCGTCTGTAACTTTACCAACTTTGGCACAGATAACACCCCAACGCTCAAAGATTTCCATCGCCTGCGCCTCATCCTTCGGCTCAACGACAAACAGCATCCGCTCCTGAGACTCAGACAACATCATCTCGTAAGGTGTCATACCTTCTTCACGCTGCGGCACCTGATCCAGATACAGCTCCAGACCGTTACCTGCTTTACTTGCCATCTCCGCACTAGAGCACGTCAGACCTGCTGCACCCATGTCCTGAATACCGAGCACGATGCCCGTGTCGATCAATTCCAGACAGGATTCCATAACCAGCTTCTCCATGAACGGGTCACCGACCTGAACGGCTGTACGCTGGGACTCGGATTCTTCGGTCAGCTCAACGGATGCAAACGTTGCACCGTGGATACCGTCACGACCTGTTGGTGGGCCAACGTAATACACCGGGTTACCCACACCTTTGGCTACACCGCGCTGGATTTTATCATGATCAATCAGACCCACACACATCGCATTCACGAGCGGATTGCCTTCATAGCTCTCATCAAACATCACTTCACCTGCAACGGTCGGAATCCCGATACAGTTACCGTATCCTGCAATCCCCGCAACTACATGCTCAAACAAATATTTCACGCGATCGCTCTCCAGCTTACCGAAACGAAGAGAATTCAAAAGCGCTACCGGTCTTGCACCCATAGAGAAAATATCACGGATAATGCCGCCCACACCTGTTGCCGCCCCTTGATAAGGTTCTACCGCGGAAGGGTGGTTATGGCTTTCAATTTTGAAAACAACGGCTTGGTTGTCACCGATATCTACGATCCCGGCACCTTCCCCTGGTCCCATCAGGACACGTGGGCCACTTGTCGGGAAACGACGCAATAGCGGCTTGGAGTTTTTGTATGCGCAGTGCTCAGACCACATTACGCTGAATACACCGATTTCCGTGTAGTTTGGCTTACGGCCCATGAACTCACAGATCAGCTCATACTCGCTGTCAGATACGCCCATCTGTGCGTAAAGTTTATGTTCTGCGACCTGTTCTGCTGTTGGCTCCTTAGCGGATAGCTGCTGCGTCATGCCGATCCCTCCATGCTTTCAAAATTGATGTAAACATCCGTTTGCCGTCTTCCGAACCGAACAGCGAATCCACTGCACGTTCTGGATGCGGCATCATGCCGACGACGTTGCCCGCTTCGTTGCAAACCCCTGCGATATCACCCAGGGAACCGTTCGGGTTGTTACCATATGTGAATACAATCTGATTGTTCGCTTGCAAGCTTGCCAGTGTTGCTTCGTCACAATAATAGTTTCCTTCACCGTGAGCAATCGGAATGATGATCTCTTCGCCCGGTGCATAGTCACGTGTGAAAGGTGTATCTGCGTTAGCCACTTTAAGTACCGTGTCATGGCAGCGGAATTTCAGGGACGTATTACGGATCAACGCTCCCGGGAGCAAGCCTGCTTCCGTCAGGATCTGGAATCCGTTGCAAATGCCCAGTACATACTTGCCTTGCTCTGCAGCTTTAGCCACTTCGTTCATTACCGGTGCGAAACGGGAAATCGCTCCGCAACGCAGGTAGTCTCCGTACGAGAAACCACCAGGAACCAGGATGCAATCATACGCGGACAAGTCCGTAGCCGTATGCCATACATAATCAACCTCTTGTCCAATCGCATCTTCTACCGCTTTGTAACAGTCGATGTCGCAGTTGGAGCCAGGGAACACAAGAACTGCAAATTTCATGAGATTAACCCTCCAATTCGTAGCGGTAATCTTCAACAACGGTGTTGGCGAGCAGCTTCTCACACATCACTTTCAATCGTTTCTCCGCTTCCGCACGATCTGTTGTATCCAGATTCAGTTCCATGACTTTACCGATCCGTACACTTTCCACTTCGTTGAATCCCATGGAATGCAGGGCTCCTTGAACAGCTACGCCTTGCGGGTCGAGTACGCTTTGTTTGATAGTGACATATACGGTTGCTTTGATCATGATTCGATGTTCCTCCTCAGTAATAAACGGGATAAATGCTTTATGCTGTTAAAAAAAGTGAATGCGTGGCCTTGGGACGCTCGCTTCGATGTGGATGGTTCCTCCGGCCGCTTGTTGTTCCCAGGTTTTTCTGATTCGTTTTTGGCCCGCGCTGCGGTCAAAACCCGGGAACAAAGGCGGACGCTTCGCTCCTTCGTGAACCATTCCACCTCTACGCTTGATCCTGCGGCAATATTTTTTTTAAACGCCTAAACCCTTTGCGTTGCACAGTTGGCAACGGTAAAACTTAAACTTATCCATAGTTATCGCATAGGTTGACAGATCTTAAAGTCATTTGAGCAACATTGATTTTCAGTCTTTCAGTTGCATCTCTTCAGGCTTCATACTAGATGAAGCCTGCGCCCTAATTGCCTCATCCACCAGTTTGAACACTGGCGGAGGGAAAGATTTGAGCTGGAGAAGCAAAGCGTTCGCCTTTGCAACCGGAATGTGTCCTTTTGCAAAAAGGATACGAATCCAAACATTCCGGGGGCAACAGCGATCGAAAGCCAAACTTTCCTGTAGCCCGCGCTCAAACGATCCACTTATTATTTCGTTAAACGTTTATAAATATCGACGTATCTGGCAGTGGTCGCTTCCACAACCTCTTTTGGAAGCGGATCGGGCTTGCTGTTCTTGTCCCAATCGGTGCCCGCAAGATAGGTACGGACAGGCTCTTTATCCATGCTGTCGATCTCGATATCGAGTGCATAGTTTTCTTTTGCCCAGAAGCGGGAAGCATCCGGGGTGAAAATTTCATCAATCAAGATCACTTTGCCGTCCACGATACCAAACTCGAATTTGCAGTCTGCAAGAATGATACCGCGCTGATCACAATAATCACGAGCGAACTCATACAGGCGCAAGCTTTTCTCTTGAAGTTCGATGGCCAGAGCATCACCAACAAGTTCTTTCATACGCTCCATCGGGATGTCCTCGTCATGACCAACATCATTTTTGGCGGCCGGTGTGAAGATTGGCCCTTCCAGCTTGGCGTTTTTGCGTAGGCCCTCCGGCAGTTTGATGCCATTCACTTCCCCGGTTGTCTCATACTGTCTCCAGCCACCACCAGTGATATATCCACGCACCACACATTCGATATCAATGCGCTCTGCCTTGCGTGTTACCATGATACGGTTTTTGAGCAATTCAGGATCTGTGATAAGGTCTCCCAGCTGATTCACATCGGTATGAACTAAGTGGTTGTCCATCATCCTGCCTGTAAGTTCAAACCAGAAGCTACTGAGTTGATTCAGCACATTGCCTTTCTCCGGAACTGCCGGGTCGAGCACGTAATCAAACGCTGAGATTCGATCTGTTACTACAATAAGAAAATGCTCACCCAGATCATACAGCTCACGTACTTTTCCTTTGTATAACAGAGGTGCTTTAACAATATCTGCCGCCGTGGACAGTGCCATGGGGTCACCTTCTTTCAGGAGATGTAAGGCTAAGAACGAATCCTGATGGTGCGGACTCCACTCCGATGACAGAACAATCTTCCGATCGCTGTTATCCCCAGATTTTTCCAATCCACTTTTCCGAAGTGAAAATCCGGGGGATAAGCGTATGCTTCCGATGCAGCTTTCTTTCAGAAAGCTTTTAGGCGAGCGCTTCGCTTCTTCAGCTTATTTCTGTCCTCTGCGTTCTCTGCTAGCCCATCCTTCGTTTCTCTAGCCTAATAAGGGATATATATTAGTCGTTCAAGCCGAGTTTTTTGAAAATCGTATCGACGTGCTTCAGGTGCCAGGACGGGTTAAATGCATCTGCAATTTCCTCTTCGCTCAGCACGGCTGTAATTTCCGGTGTGGACTTCACGATGTCCTGGAACTGACGTTGTTCTTCCCATGCCTGCATGGCACGCGGTTGAACCGTATCGTACGCTTGCTCACGGCTGAAGCCTTTATCGATCAGCTTCGTCATAATACGACCGGAGAATGGTACACCGAAGGTGCGCTCCATGTTACGTTTCATGTTTTCCGGGAATACAGTCAGGTTCTTCACAATGTTGCCAAAACGATTCAGCATGTAATTCAGCAGCATCGTAGCATCCGGCAGGATGATACGTTCTACGGAAGAGTGCGAGATGTCGCGCTCATGCCACAACGTTACGTTTTCATATGCTGATACCATGTGTCCGCGAATGACACGGGACAGACCAGAGATGTTTTCACTGCCAATCGGGTTGCGTTTGTGTGGCATCGCGGAAGATCCTTTTTGGCCTTTTGCAAAAGCTTCTTCCACTTCACGGAATTCACTCTTCTGCAGTGCCCGTACTTCTGTAGCAAACTTGTCCAAAGACGTCGCAATCAGAGCCAGCGTTGCCATATACTCGGCGTGGCGGTCACGTTGTAACGTTTGCGTCGAGATTGGTGCCGGCTTGGTACCCAGCTTCTCGCAAACAAACTCTTCAACAAATGGATCAATGTTGGCATATGTTCCAACTGCACCGGAGATTTTACCGTATTGTACGCCATCAGCCGCATGGCGGAAACGCTCCAGGTTACGCTTCATTTCTTCATGCCACAAGGCCATTTTCAATCCGAAAGTCGTTGGCTCTGCGTGCACACCATGTGTACGTCCCATCATAGGTGTATGTTGGTAAGCAAGTGCTTTTTCACGTAAAATTTCAATGAAATTCACGATGTCTTTTTCCAGAATTTCGTTCGCTTGACGCAGTACATACCCCAGTGCCGTATCAACCACGTCCGTGGAAGTCAGGCCGTAGTGAACCCATTTCCGCTCTGCACCCAGGCTCTCGGATACGGTACGTGTGAACGCGATTACATCATGGCGTGTTTCCTGTTCAATCTCATAAATGCGATCAATATCAAAAGAAGCGTTCTGGCGAAGCAAAGCTGCTTCTTCTTTCGGGATGACTCCAAGTTCTGCCCAAGCCTCACATGCGCAAATTTCAACTTCCAACCACGATTGGAATTTGTTCTCTTCTGTCCAAATGGCTCTCATTTCGGGTCTGCTATAACGTTCAATCATGAATTTGTATGCCTCCATAGGTTCGTTTGTTCAATCCATTGCAATCCTTCTTCGGTGTCCTGACAGAGCAGATTCACATGCCCCATCTTCCGTCCGGTCTTCGCCTCACTCTTGCCATATATATGAAGCTTGGGAATGATACCGAGTTCCATCGCTTCTGAATCAGGTTTCCCTGTTCTCGCGATGATGCCTTCGAGGTGTTCTCCAAGCACATTGACCATAACAACCGGGCTCAGTAGCGTAGTATCTCCCAGCGGTAATCCGCAGATGGCACGAATATGCTGCTCAAACTGTGAAGTGGCGCAGGCTTCCATTGTGTAATGTCCCGAATTATGCGGTCTCGGAGCCAGCTCGTTCACATACAGTCTTCCGTCAGCAGCTACGAACAATTCCACGGCCAGCAATCCAACAGCTCCCATGGATTCCGCCACCGCAGCTGCCAGCTTCTGTGCTTCAAGCTGAATGTCCGTGGCCACACGAGCCGGAACGATGGAGGCATGTAAAATATTATTCACATGAATGTTCTCCGCAGGCGGGAACGTTTTGATCTCTCCATGGGTACTGCGAGCAACAATGACTGATATCTCGCATTCAAACTTGATGAATTGCTCCAGCACCAGCTCTGCGCCTGTCACCGCAAGTTCTTCATACGCCGCTTTAGCATCTGCTGCCGCGCGAATGACTCGCTGCCCTTTTCCGTCATATCCACCAGTCACCGTTTTGAGCACACAAGGAACACCAAGTTCACTCACCGCAGCAGTCATCGTATCCAGACTTGTAATCTCGCGGTATGGAGCAACCCTTACCCCTGCCGCCTCAATTGCACGTTTCTCACGCAGACGATGCTGGGTTGTATATAAAAGAGTGCTGCCTTGCGGTACAGAGGACTCACGCTCAAGTAATGCTGCCACCTCTGCATCCACATTTTCGAACTCATACGTAATGACATCGCATTGCCGCGCGAGTTCTCTTGCTGCCTGTACATCATCGTATCCAGCTTCAATCTGCTTCGCAATCTGACCACAAGGTGAATCCGGTGTTGGATCAAGAGTCACGAATCGATACCCCATCGCCGTTCCGGCTAGCGTCATCATCCGTCCGAGCTGTCCGCCGCCAAGAATACCGATTGTTGTATGTCCAGGTAATAAGACAGGCTGTTCTTGCCCTGTTCCCATATCCTGTCTAGTTGCCTCGTTACTCATAGCTCATCACTGCTTTCCAGTACTTCTTGTTTAATCCGTTCTCTGCGAACTTCGGAGCGACGCTGCACCTCCGGGTCAAATGTGCCAATGATCTGCGCCGCGAGCAGGCCTGCATTGGTCGCCCCCGCTTTGCCAATCGCAACCGTTGCTACCGGAATGCCGCCAGGCATCTGCACAATGGACAGCAAGGAATCGAGACCGTTCAATGCTTTGGATTGAACCGGAACACCGATGACTGGAAGCATCGTTTTGGCTGCTACCATACCTGGAAGATGTGCCGCTCCGCCTGCACCTGCGATGATGACCTTGAATCCGCGGTCAATCGCCTGCTCTGCATATTCAAACATCAAATCCGGTGTGCGATGGGCAGAGACGACTTTTTTTTCATAAGCAATCTCCAGCTCGTCCAGCACCTCGCACGCATGTTTCATCGTTTCCCAATCTGACTTACTGCCCATAATTACAGCAACTTGCACTGACATGAATACATCCCACTCCCATCTGAGCATTTTAGAACCAATGTGCGTAACAAAACGAAAAAGTCCGCTACCCGCGAAAACATCACATTTTCTTCGGACACCGGACTCCAAGAAATACGTATCCCTCATTTGGGCATGCCAAAGGGGGCTTGCTGTCCGCATTCATCCATGCGACTCTCAGCCGTATCTCCTCGTAGTCCGGAAATTTACGGTTTCCGGGTAGATACTTCCGGGCCCTATTCCCGGCGTTATACGAGCAAATATCTATTCACCAAATCTTTCGTTCACATTATTCCATAATCATACATCTTTCGTTCCTACTCGACCTTATTTTAACCTGATCGACACATCTAACATTCTAACAATCCCCTACAGCGTATGTCAACTTAAAGACGAACATTTAACATATTGACAAATATAATGTTCGGGAATCAGTGCAGTGTAATACAATAAACTCCCAAATTCATTTGCAATAACCTGTCCTGTTACAGCAAAATGAAAAAAGAAAGCCGGCTCCTCTTCAATTTCTCGAAGACAGCCGGCTTGTTTCACACAGGAACGGAGTACATTCCCATTATTTCAAGATCATTTTACTATCAATACAGGAACTTGTGCATGCTGTACTACATTGTGGCTGACACTGCCCAGCACGAATTCACGGATTCCGCCTAGTCCGCGGGAACCAATAACAATGATATCCGACCCGTTTTCTTTGGCATAGTCCAGAAGTACTTCAGCTGCAGCCCCTTGAATCAAATCAACGTTTGCCGTAACACCAGCAGCTTGAATCCGTTCTTTGGCCTCATCCGTCGTTTGCACAGCCAGATTATAGTAATCATTGTTGAGTGAAGGCGGCAGCGGTGCCAGACCTTCCCCGATAAACACACGTGGGAAATCAAACGCATGAATCACATCCAGCACAGCCCCCGGTGACGCCTTGGCAAACTCGATTGCACGATCCAGCGCTTTATTTGAAGCTTTTGACCCATCATAAGCTACTAAGATTTTGGAAAATAACATGTAAATCCCGTCCCTTCCTTATATATGTAGAACCCGGCACAAGCCTCAGTATGACATCTAAATCTCTTACAGAGCCTGGAACCATGTAACTTCTTAAACCTTCACAGGTTAAGATGAACCATTCATTAAGAAAATAATTACATATGGTTGAATGAATACTTATTGCAAAAAGTAACCATACATCACTGCATTCAGGAACACGAGCAACGGAATGCCCACCGTAAAGCTGGCATGTTTCGTCTTATGCCTTTTCCGATACATCGCAATCCAGACACCTAGTGCACCACCGATAAAGGCCAGTAAAAATAACGTTCGTTCAGGCGTCCGATCCCGCCTCTGCTGTGCACGTCTCTTGTCATCGGACATGACCAGATATGCGACTACATTAATAAATATAAACCATACGATAAGTCCAGTCTGCATATGCGTTTAGCGGTCCCCCTATCCCGGGACATCTCCCTGTCTCCATTATAATCCCAAGGCAGGCAGATGATCAACGCGGGCAGAGAACCGCATTAGTTTCACACCCAATATACAAGCTGAATCATACTCTGATAACACCCGATGATAGACCAAAGCTCTAACTACTCACGCCTTCGGCCACTTACTTAATACTATCTATTCCAACGAAGTCTAGGACTCCTGTTTCGGAATACCGTTCAGGCTTGGTACCCGCTTGGCTGCTTTTTCTGGGCTTATCGCAATACTCTCTTCACGAATACTGTCCTTGTTCTGCTGATTATGGCGTTTTTCAGGTTTGTTATGTGGCATCTGAGGCTCACCTCCTCCGCTTACGTTGCCTGAAAACGAAACATCTTATACGAAGGAGGTAGTTATATCCGGGCTTGCAGCATATGTCTAGGTATTTCTGCCATGGTTAAGGATGGTATAACGCTCCGTACAGGTTTGGTTCAGCGATTGCCAGTGGATGCCGCTCCAGCACAACAGGCTGTGCACGCGGATGCCCTATAATTACGCTATACTGCAGTAATCTTATTTCCCTTGTTTCTCCATAGCTGCCTTCAGCAAATCTCCCAGGTTGGAGCCGATGGACTCCTGCTTGGCATATTGCTTCACCAGTTTTTGTTGCTCGCGTTTGTTCACATGCTGTTTGTCCTTGTCCAGCGTTTCTGTAATTCCACACGGCAGGCACTGAACATATAACCCTGCTTTGCCTTCCTTGATCTCCATCTTTTTGTGACACTGCGCGCAGCGACGGTTCGATAACCTCTTCTCATTGGAACGGCGATAACCGCAATCCTCCGTAGGACATACAAGGAACTTGCCTTTCTTCCCCTTTTTCTCAAGCAGCTTTGCGTTACAGTCCGGACAATGGCTGTTGGTTACATTATGTGGTTTGTACTCTGCTTTGCTGCTTTTTACGGTAGACACCAGTTCCTTTGCCATAGAACGAATACCATCCAGAAATGGGCCAGGTTTACCCTGTCCACGCGCAATCCGCTCCAGCTCGGCCTCCCAACGAGCCGTCAGTTCCGGTGTACGCAGCTGCGGTGCAGCAAGTTCGATCAGCTGTTTACCTTTGCCAGTAGGATGCATGCTATTGCCTTGACGATCGATCGTATCGGAACTGACCAGTTTTTCAATGATATCCGCACGTGTTGCTGGAGTACCAAGTCCATGCTTTTCCATCTGGGATAACAAAGCCGCTTCCGTATAGCGCTTCGGCGGCATCGTACGCCCACTCTTGATATGGCAGCGCTGAAGAGTTACAGATTGCCCTTGCTGTACATCGGGCAGAAGCACGCGGTCCTGACCGCCCCCGTCATCCTCACGCTCATCGTCTTCGTCGGTGTAATCACCGCCGTAAACTTCACGCCAGCCACTGTCCTTTACCGTTGTGCCCTTCACATGGAAGGAATCCTTCCCAACCTGTACCGTAACAGCTACGGAATCGTACCTAGCCGCTGGGTAGAACAAACTGATGAACCGGCGAACAATAAGATCATATAACTTACGTTCCTCCGGGCTCAGCTGATTAAGCAACACTGTCTGCTCAGTTGGAATAATGGCATGGTGATCCGTGACTTTACTGTCATCCACAATCCGCTTTGTGATGTTCAGATTTTTGCGCAGCAAAGGGCGTGCAAGAGACGCATACGGGCCAATAGCTACACTCTCTAATCGCTCTTTCAGCGTTCCAGTCATGTCGGAAGTCAGATACCGGCTATCTGTACGTGGATAAGTAACCAGCTTGTGCTGTTCATACAGACGTTGCAATACGTTAGATGTCTGTTTGGCGGAGAACCCGTGTTTACGGTTCGCGTCACGCTGCAACTCCGTAAGGTCATACGCCAGCGGATGCGGCTCGACTTTCTCACTTTTTTTCACCTGAGCAATCGTGCCTTTGCGTCCATCCACTCGATCTTTCAATTGCTGCATATCCTGTTTATCAAAAACTCTCGAATCCCCGCCAGTTGCCCGCCATACAGCCTGAAAATCTCCAAAATCCGCGGTTAACGTCTCATATTCCTGTGAGCGGAAGCCATTAATTTCATTTTCCCGATCCATAATCATGCCCAAGGTTGGGGTCTGTACACGTCCAGCCGACAATTGAGCATTGAACCTTACGGTTAATGCACGCGTCACATTAAGTCCAATCATCCAGTCTGCTTCTGCGCGGCAGCGTGCAGATTCATAGAGTCGGTCGAACTGACTGCCTGGCTTAAGCGAGGCAAATCCATCCTTGATCGCTTTATCCGTCTGAGATGAGATCCACAGGCGTTTGAACGGTTTCTTCCACTGTGCCATCTGCATAATCCACCTTGCAAGAAGCTCTCCTTCACGAGCCGCATCGGTTGCAATGATAAGCTCGCTTACATCCTGACGTTTCATGAGTTGCTGTACTGCTTTGTACTGGTGATTTGTCTCTTTGAGCACCTTCAGCTTCGTCCGCTCTGGCAAGATCGGTAGATCCTCCAGATTCCAGGTGGCATATTTCTTGTCGTAATCCTCCGGTTCAGCCAGGCCCACCAGATGTCCCAGCGCCCAGGTTACAATGTATTTCGGGCCTTCCATGTAACTTTTATGTTTATCACGCGCACCCATTACTCGAGCAATTTCCCTTGCTACAGATGGCTTCTCTGCGAGTACCAATGTCTTCACTTCGTATCTCTTCCTTTCTATCCTAACGCTAATGATCTGCGACAACGATCTGTCTGTGGATCTTTCCATCTTTCCATTATATCATTTCAACCGGGATCTTGTTTTCCACTAGTAGATATTCGGACAGGGTTTCCACTGTACCTCTTATTAGCAAAACAGTTACCTCATCATCCAACAACAATGTCATATAAATGTAATGTATGTGTAATATAACACTTAACTTTTTCAATTTTCAAGAAAAAAAATGCACTTCACTTCAAAGGTATGAAGAGAAAATATGAGATATACAAACCTAAAACCAATATGTATGCGTTTTTTTGAAAAAATACTAGGGTTGTAAGATTACCTAACATAAATATAAGATGTGCAAAAGCATATACAACAGAATGCTACCAAACACATCATCTTAGACACAGGAAGGGAGCGTGGATGCATGACTTATCATGGATCTGTATTGAAAAAAGGCGGGGCCTTATTACTGGCGGGAACTATAGTTGCCGCAACGTGGGGAGGAACTGCTGTACCTCCGGCTTTCGCCGCCGCAGCAACTCCTTCAAGTCAAACCTCTACCGCCGCCACCCTTGCAGGGAAAGTGCCGGTAAGTGCCGCAACCTTCGTTCAGGCCATGGAAGAAGCCGCTACACTTGCAGGTGTACCTTTTACCATGGACAAGCCCTCCGGTGCGACACTATCACGCAAAGATGCTGCACTCGCCTTGCAGCAATGGCTCAAGCTGGACGCTGCTCCGGAATCCTTTCAGGATGTGCCGAATCAGTCCGAGTATGCCAGCGCCGTCGGTGCCCTGAATGCCGCTGGACTGATGAAGGGCTATACAGACTCTCTTTTCTTGCCTAACGCTGTGCTCACAACGAACGATGTCTCTGTTCTGAAAGATCGCATCTATAACTACATAAAACCTTTTGTGCTCGAAGAAGCTACGATTATGGATATGCAGACTGCTATGGCACAAGGCAAGCTGACATCGAAAGAGCTGGTGCAGCAATATCTGGATCGTATCGCCAAATACGATGACCAAGGTGTAAGTATCAACGCTGTTCTGAATCTGAATCCGGATGCCCTTAAAATTGCGGAACAGCTAGATGAAGAGCGCGCGGCTCAGGGAATTCGCGGTCCGCTTCACGGGATTCCGATTCTGGTGAAAGATAATTTTGATACCCAAGGCATGCCAACAACGGCTGGCTGTATCTGCCTGAAGGATTCCATCCCGGCTCATGATGCAGAACAAGTGAAGAAGCTGAAGGCAGCGGGAGCGATTATTTTGGGCAAAACCAACTTGCATGAGTTCGCTTTCGGCATCACTACGTCCAGCTCACTTGGAGGACAAACGCTGAATCCCTACGCTCTTGACCATTATCCAGGCGGCTCTAGTGGCGGAACAGGTGCCGCCATCGCTGCAAACTTTGCAGCTGCCGGTATGGGCACTGATACGGGCGGCTCCATCCGCATACCGTCCAGCTTTAACAGCCTTGTAGGCATTCGTCCAACCATTGGACTGTCCAGTCGTGAAGGTATCATTCCGCTGGCGCTTACGCAAGACGTTGGCGGACCGATGGCTCGTACCGTAAGTGATGCAGCTATCATGCTCGATGCTACCGTTGGTTATGACAAAAAGGATGTTGCCACTGCTTACGCCGTAGGCAAGATTCCATCGAGTTACACAGACTTCCTTGATGTAAACGGACTTAAAGGTGCCCGAATTGGAGTAGCTCCCGAACTTGTTCCTAGCACCAAAGCGGAAGAAAAAGCCGTTGCTGACGTCATCAACGCAGCTGTTGAAGAACTTACCGCCCTTGGCGCAACCGCTGTACCGATCTCCATTCCAAACTTTGCCGAGATTAATAAATATCCTAGCCTCAGTGGCTATGAATTCAAATTCCAATTGAATAACTATCTGGATTCTCTGGGAGACAAAGCACCCTATCATAGCTTATCCGAGATCATCGCATCCGGTCAGTTTGATAAAACCCAAGAGCAAGCCATGAAAGCTCGTGACGCGCGTGACACGCTGGAAACATCGGAATATAAAGATATCGTACTGAAACGTACCCAAATCACTCGTGATTCCTTACTGAAAGTGATGGCCGACAACCATCTGGATGCGATTATCTATCCAACATCAACACAAGCTGCTGGCGTGATCGGCAAAGGTCAAACCTCTGGTGCCAACAATCGTCTAAGTCCATTCTCCGGCTTTCCGTCTATTACCGTACCGGCTGGCTTTACAACGGACGGCTTACCAGTAGGTATGGAATTCCTGGGCCGCGCCTTTGACGAAGGCACACTGATCAAGCTGGCTTACAGCTACGAACAAGGTACACACCATCGCCAAGCACCAAAGTTTACACCCTAATGTATTGATGACTCATGATATATGAGCAAGAGCACTCTTACTTCTTTTGTCGATGACCAATTCCAGGAGAAATCTTCTTCAATCAAGACAAGATCTCCTATAGACTAAACTCAACACACACCCTTTATTAAACGGTTTTCATTACACGTGCACCCCATTCACAGTTCTGTGAAGCGGGGTGTTTTTTTAAATTGCCCTAATCCTAATTTGTCGTCTACAATATGTAAGAGAACGTCTATCATAGAAACATAGCTTGAACCAAACCATACAGGAGGTCTTTGATGAATTATTCAAAATGGCATGTACTGCTTATTGCCGTGCTCAGTTTCTCCCTTTTTGCCACATCAACGGTCAGTGCTGCCACGACTTCAAATGCCAAGAAATACAAGTGGGCCAAGCCCGCTGTACAATTTATGGCTTCTCACGATGTCATGCAAAGCTTTGAACAGGAAGCAGATCGTCTAAATCAGACGGTATCCAAAGCCGAATTAACCCAAATGATACATACCTTATTCAAGGAGTTTCGTGTTGAACAAGACAAAAAAATCGAAATTCCAGGTGTACCCGAAGGAAGTACGTATTATTCTATTTTTAGAGATGTGTACGGAAGCATTCCGAGCAATCCCTCTGGCATGATCGCAGCAGCAGATCTGATTAATTATAACAACCATACGTTTACTTACCGACCCACTAAAGAATTGTCTCGCTGGGATTTGTTGATTGCCCTGAATGCACTCTTTCCTGATATCGGTTATAGCCTGGACGAAATGGACACCAAAGAAATCATAACTAAAGTAAAATCATTCATGGATATCCCGAAAAGAACATTCTCTTCTCATGAAACATATGACAAATGGAAATATGCTTATCAACCACTCGCTCCCGAGTTAGGTATTGTTAAAGAAAAAAAACAGAATGCATATCTTGGCTCCGATCTTGATAGTGTTAAAACGGTAGCCTTGCTTGGCTTCTCCAAAGCAGGCATCATGAAACGTGACGCTAAAGGAAAGTTTTATCCGAACCAAAAGGTAACCTTAGCGGAAACCGTGGTTATCCTGCAACGCATCTATAACTTTTATGGCGGGAAAGGTTATAAACATCAGCCAACCAAAGATGAACTGATTCCCAGAGAGTTATCCCGCGAGTACGTTTATAGAGATTCTTCTTTAGGTAGTCTGATATCAGATAACGTGGCACTTATTAGTATGGATAACGTTTCTACTGCCTATCTGGCGATCAGCGCAACAGAACCGGTTGATCTGAAAGTCATTGTGAACGGTGAAAGTATAACCTACCCTTATGAACGTTTGAGCGTACTCGATGCACCTATAATGATCGCATTTGATGGTGCAGATTATGCAGAGGTATATCCTATTTTACGCAGGACAGGCAAACCTATTGTAGATCAGGGAGAAATGGAAGGGCCTGATTTTTTTGAAAAATTAGATTTGTTTTTTTATTTCTCGGGCAAATGGACTGATTTTAATGTGTTTAATACGTTTTGGGAAGATGAAGGTGATGGAGACTTCGAACAGTAACGTTGGGGAATATTAGTTGGAGAATAATAAATAGAAGGAGTTGTCCCAAAAGGGTACCGACGGATAAGCCAGTCCCAAACGTTGAACGGAAAAGCCTTCAAAACCACCGCTAAAGTGGGTTTGAAGGCTTCTCTCTTGCTTGAACTCCTGTCTAAAGTGGGGGCTGAAAAATCATAACATGACTTTTGGGACAGCTCCTTTTTTTCTTCCTT
The DNA here is from genome assembly GCF_051136285.1 of Paenibacillus amylolyticus. GTDB lineage: Bacteria > Bacillota > Bacilli > Paenibacillales > Paenibacillaceae > Paenibacillus > Paenibacillus amylolyticus_F. The sequence goes on from NZ_CP194938.1 coordinate 3,005,443, forward strand.
CTTTGCTAGCTATGAAGACTGGGCTGAAGTCTGATTTATTAAATACATTGGTACTTACATTTATGCCCTATCTGGCACGCCCCATTGAACAACCAGACCTGAGTACGTCAGTCCACCACCAAAACCAAACAGCGCAACGTTCTGTCCGTATTTTAGCTTCCCTTCATCCACTGCAATTTGCAATGCAAGCGGAATGGAGGCAGCAGAGGTATTCCCCCGATATTCCACACTTGTTAATGTACGTTCCATCGGAATAGGCCCGCGCTCACACATCGCTTCAATCATACGCATGTTGGCACTATGCGGGACAAACCAATCAATCTGCTCAGGTAACATTCCAGCTCTCGTAATAAGTTCAGCAAGTTGCTCTGGAACCATGCGGATTGCCCACTTGTAAACCTCTCTTCCGTTTTGCACCAAAGTGCCTTCGGCATTCAAGGGCTGACCATTCATCTCCGTAGATAGTCCGCTTTTGTATAAGTGCCTCCCGCCTTCTCCTTGTGTCCCAGAAACGAAAGATTTGAAGTCACCCTGACCAGAAGTACGCTCCACTAAAAAGGCACCTGCTCCATCTCCAAACAACACACAAGTTGTACGATCAGTATAATCTGTTATTTTAGATAATGTCTCTGCCCCGATGACAAGTACCTTCTTATACATACCACTGGTCACCAGACTATCTGCAAGCTGCATCCCGTATGCGAAGCCCGCACAAGCCGCGTTCAGATCAAGCACTCCTGTATGGGGAATGCCCAGATTCGCCTGTACTCGTGAAGCCGAACTTGGGAAAGCATACTCAGGCGTACTTGTTGCAAAAAGAATCATATCTACATCGGTGATATTCACCTCGTAACGACGTACCATATCTTCCACGGCTTTCGTGGCTAAATCCGATACAAATTCATGCTCTGCTGCAATCCGGCGTTCTCTCATTCCTGTTCGCTGCACAATCCATTCGTCGCTTGTATCGACCAATTTCTCCAAATCTGCATTGCTTAATATTCGATCCGGTACATACGTACCCATGGCTGTTATTGTTGATTTAGATTGATGATTCATAGCTGAGATCACCTCATTTGTTTTTTTATTATTATAGCACTAAGTCTTAGTACTTGGTACTAATTATTTTTGTCTTTTTAAATCTCTATCATTCCTATTATCCAAACTTTATATAACCCTGTCTTTGTAGAGGTTAGTACTGATCGAAATAATATACAAAAAGAACAACTACCTCCTATAGCCTTTGACAATACTGTGCGTTGTTCTTAGGTACATTTATTTACTCAAACATAACAAAAAGACACACCTGATTTTCATCAAGTGTGTCTTTAATTTGCTTGGCGGCGTCCTACTCTCCCAGGACCCTGCGGTCCAAGTACCATCGGCGCTAGAGGGCTTAACGGTCGTGTTCGGGATGGGTACGTGTGGAACCCCTCCGCCATCGCCACCAAACGCGATTGGTCGAAGCATAGCTTCTTCCATTCATCAGAGTGTTGTTCTCTGAAAACTAGATTCGAAACGAAACTTACGCAAACTCAAACGTGCTATTGGATAAGCCCTCGACCGATTAGTACTGGTCAGCTCCATGCATTGCTGCACTTCCACCCCCAGCCTATCTACCTCGTCGTCTTCAAGGGGTCTTACATACTGGGAAATCTCATCTTGAGGGGGGCTTCACGCTTAGATGCTTTCAGCGCTTATCCCGTCCGTACATAGCTACCCAGCGGTGCTCCTGGCGGAACAACTGGTACACCAGCGGTACGTCCATCCCGGTCCTCTCGTACTAAGGACAGCTCCTCTCAAATTTCCTACGCCCACGACAGATAGGGACCGAACTGTCTCACGACGTTCTGAACCCAGCTCGCGTACCGCTTTAATGGGCGAACAGCCCAACCCTTGGGACCTACTTCAGCCCCAGGATGCGATGAGCCGACATCGAGGTGCCAAACCTCCCCGTCGATGTGGACTCTTGGGGGAGATAAGCCTGTTATCCCCAGGGTAGCTTTTATCCGTTGAGCGATGGCCCTTCCATGCGGTACCACCGGATCACTAAGCCCGACTTTCGTCCCTGCTCGACTTGTAGGTCTCGCAGTCAAGCTCCCTTATGCCTTTGCACTCTTCGAATGATTTCCAACCATTCTGAGGGAACCTTTGGGCGCCTCCGTTACTCTTTAGGAGGCGACCGCCCCAGTCAAACTGCCCACCTGACACTGTCCCCGTACCCGATGAGGGCACCAGGTTAGAACCTAGATACGATCAGGGTGGTATCCCAACGGTGCCTCCACACAAGCTGGCGCTCATGCTTCTAAGGCTCCCACCTATCCTGTACAGATCGTACCCAAATTCAATATCAAGCTGCAGTAAAGCTCCATGGGGTCTTTCCGTCTTGTCGCGGGTAACCTGCATCTTCACAGGTATTAAAATTTCACCGGATCTCTCGTTGAGACAGCGCCCAAGTCGTTACGCCATTCGTGCGGGTCAGAATTTACCTGACAAGGAATTTCGCTACCTTAGGACCGTTATAGTTACGGCCGCCGTTTACTGGGGCTTCGGTTCACAGCTTCGGATTACTCCTAACCACTCCCCTTAACCTTCCAGCACCGGGCAGGCGTCAGCCCGTATACTTCGCCTTACGGCTTCGCACAGACCTGTGTTTTTGCTAAACAGTCGCTTGGGCCTTTTCACTGCGGCCCCCTCGTGCTATTCACACTACCGGGGCACCCCTTCTCCCGAAGTTACGGGGTCATTTTGCCGAGTTCCTTAACGAGAGTTCTTCCGCGCGCCTTAGAATTCTCTTCTCGCCTACCTGTGTCGGTTTGCGGTACGGGCACCTTCATCTGGCTAGAGGCTTTTCTTGGCAGTGTGAGATCATGACCTTCGCTACTGTAATTTTCGCTCCCCATCACAGCTCAGCCTTACGATGTGCGGATTTGCCTACACATCAGCCTTACTGCTTAGACGGACATCCATCAGTCCGCGTCACTACCCTACTGCGTCCCCCCATTGCTCGTAACGATTTACGGTGGTACAGGAATTTCGACCTGTTGTCCTTCGACTACGCCTTTCGGCCTCGCCTTAGGTCCCGACTTACCCTGAGCGGACGAACCTTCCTCAGGAACCCTTAGGCTTTCGGCGGATCAGATTCTCACTGATCTTTTCGTTACTCATACCGGCATTCTCACTTGTATAATGTCCAGCGCTCCTTACGGTACACCTTCAACCCTTATACAACGCTCCCCTACCCCTGGATCGACTTCACTCCAGCTTCGAAGTCCTGTGTTTATCCCCTGAGAAACATTTGGTCTTCCAAGATTATAAGCCTTGTCTGACAAAAATGTCCTTGTGGTAAACACCGCCTCAAAGAAGCAGTGAAGTCGATCCAAGCCATAGCTTCGGTGGTGTGTTTAGCCCCGTTACATTTTCGGCGCAGAGTCACTCGACCAGTGAGCTATTACGCACTCTTTCAATGGTGGCTGCTTCTAAGCCAACATCCTGGTTGTCTGTGCAACTCCACATCCTTTCCCACTTAACACACACTTGGGGACCTTAGCTGATGGTCTGGGCTGTTTCCCTTTTGACAATGGATCTTAGCACTCACTGTCTGACTCCCGGAAGTAAGTCTATGGCATTCGGAGTTTGACTGAGCTTGGTAACCCTTGCGGGCCCCGCACCCAATCAGTGCTCTACCTCCACGACTCTGTTTTCCGAGGCTAGCCCTAAAGCTATTTCGGGGAGAACCAGCTATCTCCGAGTTCGATTGGAATTTCTCCGCTACCCCCACCTCATCCCCGCATTTTTCAACATGCGTGGGTTCGGGCCTCCAGTGCGTGTTACCGCACCTTCACCCTGGACAGGGGTAGATCACCCGGTTTCGGGTCTACGTCCACGTACTATGGCGCCCTATTCAGACTCGCTTTCGCTGCGGCTCCGGCTCTTCACCTTAACCTTGCACGGGAACGTAACTCGCCGGTTCATTCTACAAAAGGCACGCCATCACCCCTAAAACGGGCTCTGACTTTTTGTAAGCACACGGTTTCAGGTTCTATTTCACTCCCCTTCCGGGGTGCTTTTCACCTTTCCCTCACGGTACTGCTTCACTATCGGTCGCTAGGAAGTATTTAGCCTTGGCAGATGGTCCTGCCGGATTCATACGGGGTTTCACGTGCCCCGCACTACTCGGGATCCGTCTCGGAGGGAACCAACTTTCAACTACAGGGCTTTTACCTTCTTTGGCGGGCCTTTCCAGACCTCTTCGCTTAACCGGTTCCTTTGTAACTCCATGTGAGACGTCCCACAACCCCAAAGAGCAAGCTCCTTGGTTTGGGCTTCTCCGCGTTCGCTCGCCGCTACTGACGGAATCACTATTGTTTTCTCTTCCTCAAGGTACTTAGATGTTTCAGTTCCCTTGGTATGCCTCTGCACAACCTATGTATTCAGTTATGAGTAACTGGATATTACCCCAGCTGGGTTTCCCCATTCGGACATCCCCGGATCAAAGCTTGCTTACAGCTCCCCGAGGCAGTTTCGTTGTTCGCCACGTCCTTCATCGGCTCCTAGCGCCTAGGCATCCTCCGTGTGCTCTTAGTAGCTTAACCATGACGCTCGTGTTCGAGCTGTCGCTCCGCTTGGTTTGCTTGCGCAAAGCCAAAAGTCGCTCCATTTCGATCACTCGCTCCAGCAATCTACCTTATAAAACACTTCACTTGTTTGCACAAGATCAGCTAGGATGAATGCTTGTTCGGTTACATGAACCGAGCAAGCATTCATCCCTTAAAGGAATGTTCTAATTCGCGTTTGTTTCGTTTCGATATCTAGTTTTCAAAGAACAAATCGTTTCATTCGGGCCGTTCACAAGAAGTGTCGGTCGAATAAACGAGAAGTTTTGAGAGTTTGAGCTCTCAAAACTGAGCAACGAGTGAGTTGAAAGCTTTACGAAGTAAAGCTCGCTTCGGAAGCATACTTCCTGAAGACTTTTTGAATGTTTCCACGCGGGAAACGATTCTCCATAGAAAGGAGGTGATCCAGCCGCACCTTCCGATACGGCTACCTTGTTACGACTTCACCCCAATCATCTATCCCACCTTCGGCGGCTGGCTCCTTGCGGTTACCCCACCGACTTCGGGTGTTATAAACTCTCGTGGTGTGACGGGCGGTGTGTACAAGACCCGGGAACGTATTCACCGCGGCATGCTGATCCGCGATTACTAGCAATTCCGACTTCATGCAGGCGAGTTGCAGCCTGCAATCCGAACTGAGACCGGCTTTGCTGGGATTGGCTCCATCTCGCGATTTCGCTGCCCGTTGTACCGGCCATTGTAGTACGTGTGTAGCCCAGGTCATAAGGGGCATGATGATTTGACGTCATCCCCACCTTCCTCCGGTTTGTCACCGGCAGTCTATCTAGAGTGCCCACCCGAAGTGCTGGCAACTAAATATAAGGGTTGCGCTCGTTGCGGGACTTAACCCAACATCTCACGACACGAGCTGACGACAACCATGCACCACCTGTCTCAACTTTCCCCGAAGGGCACCTAATGCATCTCTGCTTCGTTAGTTGGATGTCAAGACCTGGTAAGGTTCTTCGCGTTGCTTCGAATTAAACCACATACTCCACTGCTTGTGCGGGTCCCCGTCAATTCCTTTGAGTTTCAGTCTTGCGACCGTACTCCCCAGGCGGAGTGCTTAATGTGTTAACTTCGGCACCAAGGGTATCGAAACCCCTAACACCTAGCACTCATCGTTTACGGCGTGGACTACCAGGGTATCTAATCCTGTTTGCTCCCCACGCTTTCGCGCCTCAGCGTCAGTTACAGCCCAGAGAGTCGCCTTCGCCACTGGTGTTCCTCCACATATCTACGCATTTCACCGCTACACGTGGAATTCCACTCTCCTCTTCTGCACTCAAGTCACGCAGTTTCCAGTGCGATCCGGGGTTGAGCCCCGGGATTAAACACCAGACTTACATGACCGCCTGCGCGCGCTTTACGCCCAATAATTCCGGACAACGCTTGCCCCCTACGTATTACCGCGGCTGCTGGCACGTAGTTAGCCGGGGCTTTCTTCTCAGGTACCGTCACCTTGAGAGCAGTTACTCTCCCAAGCGTTCTTCCCTGGCAACAGAGCTTTACGATCCGAAAACCTTCATCACTCACGCGGCATTGCTCCGTCAGGCTTTCGCCCATTGCGGAAGATTCCCTACTGCTGCCTCCCGTAGGAGTCTGGGCCGTGTCTCAGTCCCAGTGTGGCCGATCACCCTCTCAGGTCGGCTACGCATCGTCGCCTTGGTGAGCCGTTACCTCACCAACTAGCTAATGCGCCGCAGGCCCATCCCCAAGTGACAGATTGCTCCGTCTTTCCAGTTTCCTTCAGGCGAAGAAAACAAGTATTCGGTATTAGCTACCGTTTCCGGTAGTTGTCCCAAGCTTGAGGGCAGGTTGCCTACGTGTTACTCACCCGTCCGCCGCTAACCGTCCGAGAAGCAAGCTTCTCTTCAAGTCCGCTCGACTTGCATGTATTAGGCATGCCGCCAGCGTTCGTCCTGAGCCAGGATCAAACTCTCCAATGAAGATGAATTTGGTCAGCGTCGTTAAACGCTGTCAAACTCATCGGGGTATTGAAAAGAGCGATAAGCTCATTTTGAATCTGACGAGATTAAAAATCTCATTTGTGCTCCAGTCGATCCAAGCCAAGGCTTGTCTCATACTTTCGCGTTCATTCTGCAAGCAGAATGTTTACTCACTCGTTGTTCAGTTTTCAAAGATCAAACTTATCTCGCCACCGAAACCAGTTCGTTTCAGCAACTCTTATATATTATCATGCCCGAACCAACTTTGCAAGCTCTTTTTTCAAGTTTCTTTCGAAGCTTGTTTTCCATTTGCTTGCCGCACCGTGTAAACTGTGTTTTCTTGGCCGGATTAATAATATATCATGTACACTTTTAGAATGCAAGCTTTTTTATATCCACCTTTTAGCCCTCACTGCTACATAAACAATCAATGGTATATTAAATCGAATGCATCCATATTGTAAGCGTTATTCAGAAATCTTATACTATACCACCAAATAAACTCAACCAAAAGAGGAAGCTTAACTTCTAGCTAATGCACGTCAAAGGTTACGATGAGACCAGATCAGATCACCTCCCCATCTCCCCCTTCCGAGCCACTCACATCAAAATACCCGACCTTTTATACCTCTCAGCCCATTAATGCATTACGTTATAAGCACTTCGGCAACAGAGCATACAAATGTCGAGTGGATCACTTCAAATACCTTATCGTCCACTGCCATAGACAAGATAGTCCGAATCATATTTTCATTAAAACGCTGGAGCAGTTCAAAAATCATCAAATAATAACACATATATAGAAGGAAAAATAAAAAAGCGGAGCTCGATGTGCTATCGAAGCCCCGCTTTCTTCATATACAAAATAATACTTACTCTCCGCCGATGAATACGTAACGGCATACAACGATAATCGCGAGCACCCACATCAGCCAGTGTACTTTCACTTTACGTTCAGTAACGAGATTGCTGAACACAGCCAAAATGACGTAGGATACGATCCCGGCAGAAATACCGTTTGCAATCCCGCCTGTAAATGGCATCAGTACAATGGTAAGGAAAGCTGGGAAAGCTTGCAGGAAGTCATCCCACTCAATGCTGCGAACTTGGCTCATCATCAGTACCCCTACAATAATAAGTGCTGGAGCTGTTGCAGCAGATGGAACAACCAAAGCAAGTGGTGCGATAAACAAAGCCAGAATGAACAAAAGACCTGTCGTTACTGAGGTCAAACCTGTACGTCCGCCAGCTTCAACACCTGAAGCACTCTCAACGTAAGCCGTAATCGTACTTGTACCCAGTGCCGCACCTGCGCTGACACCAACTGCATCGACGAGCATTGCTTTACCAATCGTTTTCTCACCTTTGGCTTTATCCTTCATAATGCCCATACGCGTCGCCGTCCCAACCATCGTACCAAAGGTATCAAACAGTTCAACGAATGTGAAAATAAAGATGATTTCAAACAATCCCAGGCTTATAGCGCCTTTCAGATCGAGTTGTCCAACAGCAAGATCACTGAAGTTAGGCAACCAGCTCGCACTGGACAGTCCGCTCAGATTGGTTACGCCCATCGGAATACCGATCAACGTTGTCGCAACGATACCAATCAGCAAAGCACCTTTTACACGCATCACCATAAGGACTGCGATCAGCAGCAGACCAATCAAAGCAAGCAATGCATCATGGTGAGTTACAAAGTTCCCCAGAGACAAGTTAAAGCTACTGCCTGGAATCGGCTGGCTCAAATCTGCATCCGGTGCAACATTCACGGTTACTGCTACCAGATTGGCTAGTTTGAAACCGATAATTGTAATGAATAAACCAATACCTACGGTAATTGCCATTTTAATGGATTGTGGAACCGCAACGAGCAACATTTGCCGAACGCGGGTCACTGTCAGAATAATGAATACGATACCCGAGAGGAATACAGCACCGAGTGCCGCCTGCCAGCTAATCGCACCATTCGAACTCAGAACTACGGTCATAAAGTATGCATTCAATCCCATACCCGGAGCGAGCGCGATCGGAACGTTTACGAACAACCCCATAATAATTGTCATTAACCCAGCACCAACGGCTGTCGCAAAAAATACTGCGTTATCGGACATTCCTGCCCCATTTTGACCCAAGAACAATGTGTTTACAAAAAGAATGTACGCCATTGTCATAAAGGTGGTGAGACCCGCAACAATCTCCGTTCTAACATTTGTTCCGTTTTCTTTGAGTTTAAAGAAACGATCCATAATTCACTAACTCCTCCTTAGAGATGTTGAAGCTATATTGAAAAACGACAAAGTACCCTGAGAAGTAAATTCCCCAGAGTTCAGCTTGACCAGAAGCAGGCACACAGCCCGTTGACCAAGAACAAAAAAAATTCTAATGTGCGCGGGTGATGTCCCACCGCAGTCATGTAGAATTCATGTGCTTAGCCTGCTCCTCTTCGTAGCCAGATCATTAGGGTGATCTCGTAGAGACTCCCGGGCCAATCCCCAGGATTATACGAATTAGTATGCGCTTTTTGTTTGTTTCCCATCACCCATTTTAGGAGGGGGCATCTATTTTGTCAACGATAAAAACGAATGATTATACCACCCACCTTAAATAACGTTCGTATTATTTAACAAATCAAACCATTTTAGCAATTTACAACCCAGATGTATATACGATTGATAACGGATTCAAAGCTGGATATGTCCATATTTTCAAACTAAACATACACATGGCAGACAATAAAAAAGCCATTTATTCATTAGGTGTAAATATACAATGGAGGCAGCAACTGATTTTTCAGGTTAGCCAAATTATTTTTGTTTGCAGTAACACAGCACTCTTATGTACCCATAGTCTCAGGTGGCACGTTGTTTCTTATTTAATGCACTCGGATCTATACGTAACCCTAGCTATTCATTCAAGGTGATCTGTCAATGTACTCAAATTGTATAATGGTCACTAAAGTGTTAGTTTAGAAATAAATACATAGAATGGAGGTTATATCTTGAAAGCGCAAACAAAAAAGTTTGCCTATTTTTCACTTGAAAATAGACAAGTACATGTTTCTGAAGCTCTTCGACTAAGAAATCAAGGGAAAATTGAAATCAATAAAGATAATCCTGTTTTTTTCGATTATGAGAACAGTGGAATGCTACCCGTTTCCTCCAGCCCTGGTGATCAGAAAGTTGCCAGAGAATCACATTTTCGCTATTTTAATAATGAAAATAAAAAACAGATTCTTTATTCAAAAAACATGACAAATGCCCATTTACTATATCAAATGATGTTCTTGCAGTTAAACAAATTTATTATTAAAGATGAGAATAAAAGAGAAGTTCAAGTAACCATAAAATCCGCTCAGATAGAACATTATATAAAGGTCGATAATAAAAGTGGAATATTCATTGATGTATTCTTGGACATCGACTACACAGATCCGCATTCTTACAAATATTTATGGAATTCCAAATTAGCTATTGAAGTAAAAGTAAGTCATGCAGTCGAGCCAAAGAAAAGGAATATTTTGCAAAACCAAAATATAGCAACATTTGAGGCATCAATACCTAAAGCTATACAAGATGAAATTCCCGAAACAAATGAATTTTTTGAAAATGAACAAAAAAGACAAAATAAAATAGATCATCTTAAAAAAAGATATGAAAACTACAATAAATTCATATTATTAGGAAAATTTATAGCTAAGTCAAAACCAGAATACGAGAACAAGGAGAGTTATATATTGTTGTCACAATTTGAAACCGAAATTGCTAAGTACCAAAAGAAAAAAGATGAGCTAAATGTTGAAATTAAGAAACTCGAAGAAGATAAAATCCAATCAGCAAAAAGAAATGATGAACTTAAAAGAACAGCTATTCATCTTGAAGAAGATATCTCCAATAATCAAGCCTTACTATTAGATTACAAAATAAATAAACAGTTAGTTAGAAAATTGAAAGTAGAATCAGAACAAAAAAAGCAAGAAATTCATGATTTAAAGACAGAAAACAACTCGCTTAAAAATAGTATAGATAAGATTAAAAATGAAACCTTTTGGGGTACGCTTAAAAGAAAACTTCTCAACAAATAAAAAATTTATATGCAAAACAGGGCTGTTCCAAAAGAGTTCATTCTGATGAGCCAGTATCAAAATCAGAATAAAAAAACCTCCAAAACCGCGATATAAGCGGGGCTGGAGGTTTCCATTTTACTTTACGATGGAACTTCAGTGGGGGCTAAAAAATCACAATGAATTTTGGGAGCAATCCCATTCATGGTTTATTCCCACTCGATTGTTGCAGGTGGTTTGGACGTTACGTCATAAACGATACGGTTTACGTTATCTACTTCGTTAACAATCCGTACGGAGATTTTCTCCAGCACATCCCAAGGGATACGTGCCCAGTCTGCAGTCATGCCATCGATGGATGTTACAGCACGGATACCTACCGTGTAGGAATACGTACGTGCGTCACCCATAACGCCAACACTCTTCATGTTAGGCAGGGCAGTGAAGTATTGCCAGATTTCGCGGTCAAGACCGGCTTTGGCGATTTCTTCACGCAGGATGTAGTCGGAGTCACGAACGATTTGCAGCTTCTCTTCCGTCACTTCACCCAGCACACGGATCGCAAGACCCGGACCAGGGAAAGGCTGACGGTGTACGATTTCGTCCGGCAGACCACATTCTGTACCTACTTTACGCACTTCATCCTTGAACAGTGTGTTCAACGGTTCGATCAGCTTGAAGTTCATGTCTTCCGGCAGACCACCCACGTTGTGGTGGGATTTGATTGTTTGCGCTGTAGCTGTACCACTCTCTACGATGTCTGTGTAAAGTGTACCTTGTGCCAAAAATGCGAAATCATCAAATTGCTTGGACTCTTCATCAAATACGTAAATAAACTCGTTACCGATAATTTTACGCTTTTGCTCGGGATCATCCACACCAGCGAGCTTGGACATGAAACGTTCTTGTGCATCTATTTTGACAACCTTCATATCGAATTTGCCAACAAACGTCTCCATTACACTCTCTGCTTCACCTTTACGCAACAGACCGTGGTCGATAAACATACACGTCAGTTGATCGCCAATCGCTTTGTGCAGCAAAGCTGCTACAACAGAAGAATCCACGCCACCGCTGAGTGCACACAGCACTTTGCCGTCGCCCACTTTTTCACGAATATCTCTAATCGTGTCATCGATGAATGTTTCCATCGTCCAGTTGCCTTCGCAGCCGCAGATTTCGAACAGGAAGTTGCGAATCATGTCGTTACCACGAACGGAGTGACGTACTTCCGGGTGGAACTGAACTGCATAAAATTTGCGCTCGTCGTTGCTCATTGCAGCGATTGGCGCACTTTCCGTGCCTGCATCCAGTTTGAAGCCCGGAGGCAATGTAACAACATGGTCACCGTGACTCATCCATACTGTATGTTCACCTTCGATACCTTGAGCCAGTGCTGCACCTGCAGCAAACTCCAGATCTGCTTTACCGTACTCACGCTTCTCGGAACGTTCGACTTTACCTTCAAGCTGTTGAGCCATCAGCTGCATGCCATAACAGATTCCGAAGATTGGAAGTCCAAGATCATAGACACCCGGATCTACGTGCGGTGCATTCTCAGCATATACGCTGGAAGGCCCACCCGAGAATACGATACCTTTTGGCGCAATTTCAGCAATTTTCTCCGCTGGTGTGTTATACGGCAAAAGCTCGCTGTATACGCCAAGATCCCGGATTCTTCTGGCGATTAACTGGTTGTATTGGCCCCCGAAGTCAAGGACAACCACAATTTCATTCTGCTTATTCATTACCGTGCCTCCCTCAATTCAATGAAACTAATTATACGCAACGACAAAACCTACCGTCAAGGAAAGACGAAACTCCATTTTTCAGGCAAGTAACGGGAAGATGTGACATAAAGCGACAGTCGATGCTATTCCCTAAAGGCGAATCTACAGGATGAAATTTTGTTCAATATAGCAAGCACGTATGCTCCACCCTCATGTGTACTCTTATAATTGGATAAAAGAACGGATCTCATCCGCCATATGGACATATAACAAGCCATGGTAAAGTCATCAGTATAAGCGAGAGTGGTGATTCGGTATTAAAGTTGCAAAGCAAATATGCCAAGAGGCAGCACCAAAAACATCTCAACACGCTAACGATCAAACCGGACCTTATTTCGCACGCTAAGCGGTGTTTGAAAATCTAACGATCCTCAGAAGCGCTATTTGAACTAAAACTCCCAAAATTCAGCGAAAATCGCGGCATTTCAAGTAAATAAGGTTTCTGGTGATCGTTAGAATTTTAAAATGTCAAAAAAGGACTAAATAGCGTCGCTGGTGATCGTTAGAAATGGTGAAGTCTAATTCGGGCCCCACAAAGTTTGGAAATCGAAATATCGTACTCTTGCTATTTACCTCCAACCAAGTTCATTCGCAGTTGCTCCGTTGTACCTCGATAGAGTGTAGTGGTGTAAATTAAAAAGTCTCGTTCACCCTTGGGCAAACGAGACTGGTCAGGAATTAGCGCTGGCGCCCTGGGGATCGTCGGGCCAGGCGAAGCGCCCGGCGCAGGAAGTCGAGACTGTCCGCGCGCAGCGGACGGTCTGGCCCGTACAGCAGCCGCTCCCAGTCGGCTGCAAAGCGCGCGATGTCCGCGCCGTCCGTGCCTGCGGCCACGGCGGGTGACGCTGCGTATTCCCGCAGCGTCATGCCCGGCGGCCGCGGGCCGTACCGGCGCGCAAGCGCGCGCCAGACCGGAGCGGCAGCCTGCAGCAGCCGCTCGCGGTCCGGGAAGCTGCTGCGCGGCCACGCCAGCAGCAGCCCAAGCCGCAGCGCGGGGCGAAGCCGCAGCGCGCAGGCCCATGCAGCGGCGCAGAGCAGCGCCGCTGCCGCAAGTGCCGTCGCGGCCGGCCACGGCGCCGCGACAAGAGCACGGGCGTGCGCGGCCAGCCACGCGCCTGCACGAGCCAGCCCGCTGCCCCCATCCGGCAGCGGTGCTCCTTCGCCAGGCTCCGCCGCGGCGACCCCAGCGGCGCTGGCATCTGCAGCCTGCGCCGAACCAAACCCCGGCGTAGCCTCAAACGGCATCCAGCCCACGCCGGGAAAATAGACCTCCACCCAGGAATGAGCATCGCCCTGGGTGACAACAACACGCCCTGGGACTTGCGAGTCTGCCTGTCCTGGGGCGTAACCTTTTACCCAGCGTGCCGATATACCCTCGGCACGCAGCAGAACAACCATCGCGGTGGAAAAATGATTACAATACCCCGCCCGGGTCACAAATAGAAAATCATCCACAAAATCTGTACCGGGCGAGGGCATCCGGGTATCCAGCGAGTAACGAGCGTTTGCTTTCAGATAAGCGCGAACGGCCTGTACAGCATCGTACCGCGTTGCACTGGGATCAATAATATCGGCAGCAAGATCTCTTACCCGTTGGGGCAGTGTATCTGGAAGCTGTAAATCCTTTCTGCGAATGGAGGCCGGATCCGCCGGATTTCCCCCGCCAGTATGCTTCTGACCACCCACACCAAAGTTCTTCCTGCCACCCTCACTACTAACATTCTTCCCATCGATGCTCACACTCTGTCTAAGCTGCTCTGGTGTTACATTCGGCACCATCACATCTACGGTATAATTCCGGACAAGATCGTTCTTGTCCCTTCCCCCTGCAAGCCATAATGTGCCCGTATCTTCACTGGACAGCAACCGCTTTTCATTTTTGTTATTCATCGTATTTCCGTCCTGAAAAGACAAACTCACTGGAAGCCCCCCGGTAAACAGAGGGTTAGGCCCTCTCCACTCCCGCTCCATCGTAATGATCTGACGGACGCGCTGCCAGTAGGGGTGATCTTCCCATCCATCGGAACGCAACAAATCAGATGGATTCGCATAACGGAAGCGCTGTTCCGTATCACTCCAGGCACTACCGTTGTAATAAGAACGGGTTTCCCCGCGCCAATACGTGGAGACAGGTGTGTTTGCCGTGAACACAGGTTCATTCCCCTGCACCAGGGGTGCTCCCATAGGCGCATCAACCGTACTGTATCCCGTCACACTCAGGGAAGCTGGCATACTTCCTGACGGCGTATATCCTGCCCATTTAGCCAATCGTTCGACCGTATCCATAACAGAAATTTGTCCGGCAGGTGACACAGAACTCAACCGGGCAGGAAGTGTAGATATCAACACTATACAGACCGCTGTGCTCACAGATGCAGTGATCCAAAATAGATAGACCTTACTCCGTATCCGAGGAGAGCTACTCTTCTCGCGTCGTGTCGCCTTTTGGTTTGTCCCTGAATCTACACCTTGGTTTATACCTGGATTTGCACCTTGGTCTGTGCCATGAATAATACTTTGATCTACACTTTGGTTCTTCCCCTGAATTATACTTCGATTTGCACCTTCATAATGTGTCCTCCCTTGATCCTGCTCGTTCCTCTCATGACCTGTTCCTTCTGAAAGGCGAAGAAGATGCAGCATGCCCTGAATGCACAGCAGCCAGCATACCGAACGCACCACGGAGCCATAAGCATCATATCCCACCAGACTCTCCAGCAAAATCAGATATACTAATGTTCCTGTACCAAACAGAGAGATACTGCGGCGAAGCAACACCAGATATTGCACCGAAGCCAGCAGCATGCTCCAACCGCATAGCATGAACAGACCTCTCGTTTCCCTGCTCATCACACGAAAACGCCCTTTGTCAATCCATTCTCCCAGATCTGCATTGAGCATGCCAGGATAGGATATGCCCCATTCAATTGGATGACTGGCCCCATACATCACACATAACGCAGCATAGACCATAGGGATACGTAGCACAATGCCTGTAACCAAGCTGGTACGCAGCAAACCAGTAGATAGAAGAACAGCTGAATAGCCTGCCATAACAGCGGTAAATCGTTCACTGCCTACTTGACCATCCGAAGTCACAGGAAATATCCATTCCATGCACAATACGAGCAGCCCCGCTGTGATAAGCCATAGATATAGCGCAGGAGGAGGTAAACTCCCGGGCTGAGATAATGCAAGCTTCACTTCTGAACTCTGTACCTTCGCCACCTGTCCAACGTAGACTGCAGATTCGGGCTGCCGTTTCATTTTATGCCCCCACATCAACAATCCCCGCCTTTCCGCCAGACATAGCTCCAACGCTTGCAACGTACTCCTGACTGACAACCTGTACCCCTTTGGATACAAGACGTTCAGTCCACTCTTGCGAACGATTGGCCTGCACCGCTGACGAACGCGATCCAGCCGAAGATCCAGCACTTCCTTTTCTGCTCGTCACACCCTTCAGCAGAACGTTCATGTTGTCTTCCAGATAATCATCTTTCTTCCCTCGAACCTGATCATCCTTCCGCGATTGGGAGGACAAATATCCTCCATTTCCGGCCTTCCCATCTACTGTTACAACAGTCTCCGTCAGGTGTACGATGGCCTGGAACCCAAGTACAGACGCGTATTCGAGCCATACAACCAAACGCTCATCCAGCTGCCCGGTGAAGACCAATATACTTGATCCATAAGGGAGATGCTCCAGTCTGCCCACATCCAGCAACTCTCCATCTGATACCCGCTCTTGATGTAATCGAGCATAGGCCAGCCGTTTCAATGCATAAGCTAGACCTTCTTCAGGGTTACCCTGACTTCTCTGGCTTTCACCAACATCATCCCTGCGTTTCGTCCGCACTTCATTCCATAACACTTCATCAAAAGGCATGTCCGTTTTACTTGCCAGCCCATCTCCGCTCAACCAAAGCTGACAAGGCATTTGTGCACCTGCTGCCTCACGAACCCAGATAGCCGCACCATGCACTGCGCGTTCGAACTCTTCCTGAGCCCGATTATCAGCACCATTACTCGCATATCCTGAATGTTCTTCGTATACCATAATCGCCAGTGAGGAATGTTGCTGCATTTCAGGAATCAGGGTGTGCAGCTTCCCGGTTCGGGCTGTACTTTTCCAATGAATCCGGTTAAACGAATCCCCCTGCCGGTATTCACGGATTTCTATGCCAGGAGCACCCTGCAACTGATGCTGTACCCCCGCGCCTTCGCCATGATTTGTCCACGCTTCTGGCCGGATCGATGTCACGGCTTTTCCGGTAGTAGCAGGCACAACAACAACCGGCTCCTCACCTTGAATGATCGTGCAGGCTCTATTCCACCCAAAAACGTCACCCCAGTATACTCGCCCTTCCTCCCACACATACACTCCTCGAGCAAGACCTGTTATCTCATATTGATAAGACCATCGTCTCTTCAATCCTGGAAAAAGCAATTTGCGATGCACACCACCGGGGGTGTTGTCACATACCACAAACCACAATAGCGGAAGCGGACATTGCATCTGTAATTCTACCCGCACACGGATGTGTTCTCCTGCCTCAATCTGACCTTGCCGTATATGCCTGTTTATATGAATTTGAGAGGGACCAAACACACGCAGAAGTATTCCATGTATCACGATTAGCACGGATACAACCGCCAAGAACAATGCCGATTTTCCGCCATGCCAGAAATAGAAGCAACTCAGAAGAACAGCCATCAACACTTGAGCTATGCTCCCGCGCAACCCTCTCATGCCCGCCGTCCCCTTCCCTGACCACTCATCTGCACAGGTACAGGTACGGATGACAGCACTTCACGGATCACCTGCTCTTGCATTGCACTTCCGTCTATTCTGTTCATCAATTTCAGCTGAATTCGGTGGGAGAGCACAGGAACGGCGAGTGATTGCACGTCATCTGGCACAACATAACTGCGCCCTTGCAAATAGGCATATGCCTGCACGGCTGTCATCCAGGCCAGCGTTCCCCGGGGACTGATGCCCAGCCTTACGGCATCATGCGTTCTCGTAGCCACAGCGACAGCCACAAGGTATTGCTTGATCACAGCATCCACATGCACCTGTCTTACTTCTCGCTGCATGGCGACAACTTCCTCAGCCAGCATAATGGGACGCATGTGCTCCAGCAGATCCTGGCTACGCTCACGGGAAAGCAACTCTACTTCCTGCTCCGGTTCGGGATACCCCAGTGTAATCCGCATCATGAAGCGATCCAACTGCGCTTCCGGCAAACGGTAGGTGCCTTCAAATTGCAACGGGTTCTGTGTCGCAAGCAGTAGAAAAGGTTTGGGCAACGTGTGGGTTGTGCCATCTACGGTAACACTGCGCTCTTCCATCGCTTCCAGTAACGAAGACTGTGTCCGGGGAGAAGCCCGGTTGATTTCGTCTGCAAGTACAATATTGTTCATCAGCGGCCCCGGCCTGAAGTTGAACTCTCCTGTAGCGGCATGATAGATCGATACGCCAGTCACGTCAGCTGGCATCACATCCGGCGTGCACTGAATGCGTCCCATCGCACAGTTTAACGAAGAAGCTACCGTACGGATCAGTATCGTTTTCCCCGTACCGGGTACATCCTCCAGCAGAATATGTCCTTCACTGAGCATAGCTGCAATAATATATTGAATTTCCTGTTTCTTGCCGATGATCACGTCGGCAATTCGATGGTTAAGTCTTTTCAACAGTTCGGTAGCATGATCATGCT
Organism: Paenibacillus amylolyticus; assembly: GCF_051136285.1. Lineage (GTDB taxonomy): Bacteria > Bacillota > Bacilli > Paenibacillales > Paenibacillaceae > Paenibacillus > Paenibacillus amylolyticus_F. Next base: position 3,023,584 of record NZ_CP194938.1, read on the forward strand.
CTATTCTTACTCTGGTCAATGGACTACACTCTCCTTCCTTACCTATGAATCCTGATTATCGTAATCTATGATTCATTGTTGCCCGGAAGTAGAGAGAATAGTCAGATGATCCACCGTTTCTTTCAAATCATGCTATAAAAATGTCCATGCTCCATAGACGTCCACGGCGGTTCTACGGTAAGTACCCACTCACTGTCCCTGGATTGAACCGTATATTGTTTTGCTCCGAGTTGCTGCATCAAATCGCCCACAGACACCCAAATTGTTCCCTCACGGCTCTCTATAGTCGCTTGCAGCGTTCTCCCCTCCTGATCATGTAATCGTTTGGACGTTAATGTACCTACGCCCGGGTTGATCTTGACAATCCTGTCTTTCCACCAGGTGGTGGCCGTACCTGAAGCCTGATCCCAGCTTATACTGCCTCCCAGCTTGTTCATATAACTGCGTAGCGGAACCAGCAATGTCTGATCTTTGAACTGATATTCGTTCGAATGGAGCTCAACCGTCATGTATCCCAATTCAATCTTGAGTGGTTTGGTCGCCATCCATTGCTCTGCGTTTGTGTCTATATGTCGGGCAATCCATTTCGGGGCCGGAGACTGGCGAGTTTTATATTTAGCCGCAGGTTTGACCTGGAATTGCACAGGTTTATCGGATGCCTGCATCACTGCAAACCGATACCCTTCCTGTTTATAGTATTGAATGATATCGGGCAGTGCTTTCACTGTCTCCGCATGTGCACCTCCATCATGCATCAGCACGACGGCTGAGGATGTGCCCGCAGGGACATCTGTAGCATGAGCAACAATTTCGCTAGCGGGTACATTTTTTCGCTTGGAATCACCGCTATCTACGTTCCAGTCCATGACAGCGTATCCTGCCTTTTTCAACAGGTCAAAATAAGTGTGGTCGAAATGTCCGTACGTTCCACCAGGTGCTCTGACCAGTACAGGACGGATACCCACAATGTTGTTAATGATCTCTTCCGTGCGTTTAATCTGCTGCCAGAACGTTTGGAAATCCCGGTATAGCTCTTTATATTCATGGTTATATGTATGATTGCCGATGGCATGACCTTCACTGGTCATCCGCTTGATCAATCCAGGCCTGCGTTCCGCATGTTCTCCCAGTACAAAAAAAGTAGCCTTAACCTTCGCACCACGTAAAATCTCCAATACTTCCGGTGTATGTTTGCCGGGCCCATCGTCAAAACTCAAGTAGACAACTTTGTCTGTTTTTTTGCTTTGTGCCGACGCTGCAGCAGACGGAACACTTGCTCCAAGTAGACCTGTAAGCAGCAACACGGCGAGCGAAAACCATAGCAACAGACGCTGCCAAAACCGTATTGTCCCACAGGAATGAGATAAAGTTTGCTGCCCCGCAAGCCGCCCATTTCGTTGCATCATTTCGTGTGATCCCTGCGCCATTTGTGAATCAACCTCCAGCACTCTATTGAATTTGCTGATAGACTTCAGCAGATTTGTTAGAATTATATGGAGACAGATCGCAAAAAAGACGTCATTCCTCTATTATTTTGCAACATTTTTGATCGAGCTTGATATAGCATTTGATTCTTGATCTACAATTCGGTAGCATTAGGAAAATAACAAACAAGTACGGGCAAACAGCACTTAAAGCCCTGATTCATATGAAATCACCAGGAGTGTGAACCTATTGGAATTACTTCAGAAGGTCCAGGAGCTATTCGGGTCTTACGGATATAGTGTATTATTTTTCGGCTTGCTTCTGGAATTTATTGCGCTTCCCTTCCCAGGCGAAACGACGATGGCTTATGCCGGCTACTTGTCCTACAGAGGTCAGCTTGATTTCGGTATACTCATCATTCTGGCGTTTCTGGGTACAACGATTGGCATGACCATTACATATTTCATCGGAGCCAAAGCTGGACTACCTTTTATTACTAAATATGGAAAATGGTTTTTACTCAAACCGGACAAGCTGGACAAAACACAAAAATGGTTTGCCAGATATGGTTACGGCCTGATATTTATCGGATATTTCATCCCAGGTGTTCGCCATTTCACAGGATACTTCTCCGGCATTGCCGCCATTCCGTTTCGCAAGTTTGCTCTGTACGCTTATTCTGGAGCTTTGTTCTGGGTCGTGCTATTCCTTGGGATCGGTAAGTTGTTTGGCCCTGGCTGGAGTGCCGTATTCACACTGGCCCATCAATATACGGCATACATTCTTGCCACGGTTGTATTATTGGTGATCGCTGGCATCGTCTATCGTTACCGCAAAGCTTTGTTCGCTCGTTCCCGTCGCAAACCCCTCCCTGCTCGCCAGCGTCAAAAACAAAATGCGGACTAGTTTTCAAGTCCATTCAACCTTTAATAGTAGAGAAGCCGTATATATACGGCTTTTTTTGTTTGATTTTATTGGCATATGAAGACCGAATACCCTTTCATTCATATTTTTTTCATAAACTGAAACACTCCCGGTCATACTACTTGCAAATAAAGGATGTGTGAGGGGGAACAATGGATGGCTACAGATACACAAATTGCACATGAAACGCATGCCATTCATCCGGATCTGGCTGTAAATATTGCCTATTGCAAAAAGATCATGGGGAATAGTAATGACTTGATGATTCGTCCATTGCAAAGCCTGCACAAATGGCCTTCGATGCTGTTATACATTGATGGACTCGTCGATACTCAAGTGGTAAACCAGGCCGTCCTTCAACCCTTGATGCAAGTGCGCAACTTGCCCGATTTCTCTGCGGACGATGAACATATAAGTTATCTCCAGAACGATGTTCTCACCGCCAGTGAAGTAACGTTCATCGATGATATGGATGCTGCGTTGAAAGCGATGCTGGCCGGTGAAGCCATCCTGCTGCTGGATGGATCTACGCGAGGACTCAAGATCGGTGCTGCCGGTTGGGAAGACCGTGCGGTGGGTGAGCCTGTGTCCCAGACCGTTGTACGAGGACCAATGGAAGGTTTTACAGAAAACTTGCGTACAAATACGGCACTGATTCGCAAGCGGATTCGTGACCCTCAGCTTTGGATTGAGGAGCGAGAGATTGGACGTGTCACCAAAACCAGAGTAGGTGTCGTATTTCTCGAACATACAGTCAACGAAGAGGTTGTTGATGAGCTTCGCAGACGGCTGAGTGAAATTGATATCGACAGTATTCTGGAGAGCGGGTACATCGAGGAACTGATTCAGGACAAAACCACGACAATCTTTCCGACGGTCTACAATAGCGAACGTCCGGATACGGTCTGCGCCGCACTGCTTGAAGGGCGAGTAGCCATCATTATAGACGGCACACCATTTGTATTGCTTGTGCCCGCATTATTCATGCACTTTTTCCAATCACCTGAAGATTATTACCAACGTTCTGATATAAGTTCCCTTGTTCGTATGTTGCGATATTTATCGTTTCTGATCGCCATGCTGGCTCCATCCTTTTATATTGCTATCTCGACATTTCATCAGGAGATGCTTCCAACCACACTGTTGATCAGCCTGGCTGCACAGCGTGAAGGGGTGCCTTTTCCAGCCTTCATTGAAGCCGTTCTGATGGAATTGACCTACGAAATATTGCGTGAAGCAGGGATTCGAATTCCGAGAACGGTCGGACAGGCCGTATCCATTGTAGGCACACTTGTTATCGGACAAGCTGCGGTCGAGGCAGGCGTTGTCTCTGCGGCTATGGTTATTATCGTTTCCATCACGGCCATTTCCAGCTATGTCATTCCAGAAAACGGATTATCCATATCCGTTCGAATTCTGCGTTTTATTCTGATGATGGCGGCGGCGGCGTTTGGGTTCTATGGCATTCTGATCGTTCTGCTCATTACGTTAACCCATCTTTGCAGTTTACGCTCTTTTGGTATCTCGTACATGTCTCCTTTTGCACCCTTCATTAAAAATGACCTGAAAGATACGCTGTTCCGTGTTCCCTGGTCACATATGAAAACCCGCCCGTTATCATCTGGCACTTCAAACGTAACCCGACAGAAAAGTAAAAAAACCAAGCGTTAATGAAGGCAGGAGAAAAAAAGCTATGATGAAATGTTTACGCGCCTTGCTGTCCCTCATCGTTATACTGCCGTTGCTGAGCGGGTGCTGGGATCGTCAGGAACTGAATCAACTCGGAATTATGCTTGGTCTGGGTGTAGATCGAGACGGCGACATGATTAAAGTTAGTGCACAAGTTGTTGTGCCTCGTGAGGTTGCCAAAGGCCAAGGAACTAATGCTACATCGGTTACCCAATACCAAGCAAGTGCCCGTACACTGCTTGAAGCGATTCAAAAACTTACCGAGACAAGCCCTCGCGCCATCTTTATGGCTCATATCCGGGTATTGGTATTCGGAGAAGAGTTTGCGCGAAAAAATGGCATATATGACGTCATAGAAGCACTATTAAGGGAACCAGACGTACGTCCGGACTATTATGTGATGGTAGCTCGTAAAACGACGGCCTCCAACATTTTGAACGTGCTCACTCCGCTGGAAAACATTCCGGCAGAAAAATTGTTTAACGCTCTTGATATTTCCGCCAAAAGCTGGGCTCCGACAACAACCGTGACCAATGACAAGCTGATGCAATACATTCTTACGCCCAGTATGTCCCCGGTCATTACTGGAGTCGAGCTTGTTGGGAATGAAGAGGGAAGTGGAGAAACCAAAAATGTTGAGAGCATCAAACCACCGGCATCTCTCCAGTTTAGCGGCCTTAGCGTGTTTCGGAAAGATAAGCTGATTGGCTGGCTTGACCAGGATAAGTCTAAAGGGTACAACTACATTCGCGATAACGTGAAATCAACGATTGGCCCCACCGAATGTCCGGAAGGAGGTTATGTCACCCTGAAAACGTTGCGTACCTCCACCGATCACAAAGTCAAAATGGTGCGGGGTGAACCCCAAATTAGTTTGAAAGTTAATACGGTCTCCGTCATTGGTTCCGTCGATTGTGATATGGAGATTGGTTCGATGGAAGCCATCAAAAAATTAGAGGAAATGGCACAGGATCGGGTTGTCGAACTGATGAAAGAGACTGTAAGTCTCGTGCGCAGCAAATATAAAGTGGACATCTTCGGTTTTGGACAAGACATCTACCATAAATATCCGAAAATTTATAAAAAAGAAGAAAAGAACTGGGATAAGTATTTTCAAAACTTAGACATCACATATGAAGCTAACGTACAGATTCGTCGTATCGGAACGTTGGACAATTCATTCATGAGAAAAGCCAAGGAGTGATCACATTTGCTGTTATCGATTGCAGTTGTCATTATCGGTGGCCTAATGGGGGTGATCGATCTACCTAAGTTATGGAGAAAAAAGGAGTGGAAAGAAGTCACTGTCTATTCCTGTTTACTACTGACAGGCACCTTTTTTGGTGTTGTCGCGGTCAATCTATGGGAGTTTCCAAGCCCGCTCTACATCATCATCTGGATTTACAAACCCGTGAATCAATTACTAGCTTATATTACGGGGAGCTAGCCAAAGAGGAGTTGACAACATGCTGGAGCAAGGTCGGCTTGGCATCAGACAATTAAGTATCTTGACCATTTTGATTATTGCAGGTGACATGATGATGGTTTATCCTTCGGTCATCGCAACCTATTCAGGGCAAAACGCCTGGCTCTATGCGTTTATCGGTGTTCCTCTTGGCATGGGCTTGATGTATCTGTTCGTCAAACTTGCAGATACGTATCCCAATGAAAATTTGATTGGGGTTTTTCGTAAAATCCTTGGATTTTGGCCAGGCACGGTGTTATCCCTGTTTTACCTGATGTATTTTATTTTTAGCTCTGCAGCACAATCGCGGATCGTAGGTGACTTTATGACCAGCCAAATTTTTTTATATACGCCCATTCGGGTTGTACTTCTTATTTTTGTCATCCCCATCGGTTGGGCTCTGTATAACGGACTGGAAAACATCGGGCGAAGCAGTGAAATACTTGTTCCAATCATCACTATTTTTATGTTAATTTTAGTAGTGTTTTTGCTACCTCAGGTAAAATTAAACCAACTTGTACCATTCACAGACACCACCATTAACCAACTTACACATGGGATTGTGGTCAGTTTTATATACCCGGTGGGTGAATCTCTTCCCATTCTGATGATCCTTCCCTATGCAAGTCAACAGGCTCATCGTACCCGTGATCTTATGATATCTGCCGGATTTTCCAATTTGCTCATGGCCATCCTGGTCACTATTTCTATGCTGGTTATGGGCCTTTTTCTTACCCAGCACACGATCTTTGGTTCATTTGTATTATCACAAAAAATCAATATCGCCAATTTTTTTCAGCGTATTGAAGTACTGATGGCTTCTTCCTGGCTGATATCCACCTATTTTAAAGCTACCGTTTATTTGTACGCCTTTGTTCTTGGTATCGCTGAGCTTTTTCGTCTCCAGAGCTACCAATTTCTCATTCTGCCATGCGTACTGATTGTATATGCGCTATCTAATCTTGTGACACCCAATATGGTTTTTTTTAACACAACGGTCATTCCCTATTGGTTGGAGTGGGATTTTACTGTGAGTCTGGTCTTACCTGTCTTGCTGTTGATCATTCATCTGATTAAATCCAGGTTAACAACCATCAAAGGTAAAACAAATTCATAAAAGGAGGGTGCAGATCATGCTAATTAAAGAGAAACTTACCGTAAGACAATTCGCTGTTCTCACCTTCTTATGCCTGATAGGGGATATGATGCTGATCTATCCTACATTAATTACCTATTCCGGCCGCCAGAACGCTTGGATCTGTACAATCATCTCTCAATTTATTGGCATGGCCATATTGTGGATTTTCTATAAACTGCATCAGACGTATCCTGGACTTACACTCATTGAAATTTGCTCTAAAATACTTGGTAAGTGGATAGGTGGCATTTTAGCTGCTGCGTACCTGTTTTACTTTCTGATTGGATCGGCTATATGTATCCGCGAAGTCGGAGATTTTATGACCACTCAGATTTATCTCCGCACCCCGATTCGGGCAATCATTCTTCTTTTTGTCATTGCTCTAGGCTGGTCAGCACTCAAAGGATTAGGAACTTTTGGTAGGTCTGCGGAGATTTTAGTGCCATTTGTTATCCTCAGTTTAAGCATCTTCATTCTTTGCTTGCTCCCACAGATGGAAATATCCAATATCCAGCCTTTCTTCGACACATCCCTGTTTTCGTTTATAAGCGCGAGTATTCGAGGTGCTACAGCTCCATACGGAGAACTTATCATTATCACCATGATTTACCCCTATGTAAATCACGGCACTCACAAGCGACGAGACATGTTTTTAGCCGGATTGCTTGGCGGGGTCATATTAACATTCATCCTTCTGACCTCTCTGCTTGTGCTTGGGGCTGAACTGACACAACACAACATCTATGTAACCTATATCCTTGCACAGAAAATTAACATCGGCGGCTTCCTGCAACGAATTGAAGCACTCTCTGCCATAGCCTGGCTCGTATCTACTTACTTTAAAACTTCGCTGTACACGTTTGGATTCATCTTAGGCCTTGCTCAGCTGTTTCGTCTCAAGTCATACCAGCCGCTCATCCTGCCGACCACGATATTATTATTTGGCATGGCTATAGTGCTTGCGCCCGATGTTCTTTTCTATACACTTGGCATCATGTACCCCTGGTTCTATTGGGACATTACAGTCAGTATCGTCATTCCTTCGTGCTTGTTGCTGGTTTATCTCATTAAAGGTCGATTCAAACAACGAAATAACGCAAATACTCTTTCGCAAAAATAAACAGGCTACATCTCAATGGAATGTTGTCCATAGATGTAGCCTGTTTATTGTTAACTATGCTAGCTGAATGCACGATTTTATTTATTTTCATAACATCAGATATAACTAGAGTCCTTTTACCGTGTCCAGCGCCTCTTCAATATGTCCCTTCACACGTACCTTCGTCCATTGCTTGATCAGCTTGCCCTCTTCATCCAGCAGAAAGGTGGAACGCACGATGCCCATATACTCCTTACCGTACATCTTCTTCAACTGCCATGCGCCAAACTGCTCGGCAACCGTGTGCTCCTCATCCGATAAAAGGATAAAAGGAAGTCCATATTTGGCAATAAACTTGTCATGTTGCTTCATTGGATCGGTGCTGATGCCTAGAATGACCGTATTCAGCCCCTGAAACTCTTCATGTCGATCCCGAAAATCACAGGCTTGCTGCGTGCAGGACGAGGTCATATCTTTGGGATAAAAGTAAATCAGCACACGTTTGCCGCGAAAATCAGACAGCTTCACAGACTCCCCCGTGCTGGATGGCAGTTCAAAATCCGGAACTTGTACACCTTCTGCTAAAGTCATTTTCATGTCCTCCTTGGAATTCAAATGATATGATCCTTCAGACTTGCGTGATGTAATCCTTTAAGCTCGCTCTCAGAAACCACTGGAATTGACGTTACATGATGAAATGATCTCTTAGCGGGTCATGACCCCGCTCCCCGATACCGCTTCACACCAAAGTTCCACAAGGTAAGTCCAATCGTTGCAAAGACCACCCCCATGACCGGAGTCAACAAAGCCATGCGATGCATCTCGGCCCGATCCAGGAACAGTGCAGCAGGATAGATTCCCACAAAAGCAAACGGGATGATCCAGGTGAGCAACACCTGAATGGCTCTGTTATAGATCGTTACCGGGTAACGTCCATATCCTTGAATATTGTACATCAACGGCAGGATACCTGTCGGCGCATCAGAGTAAAAGGATAGTGACGTCAATGTGGTATAGATACCTGCATAGATCAGCACCGAACTGATCGCCAGAATAATTAATGCGGGGATGTGCCACCATTCCAGTACCAGCCCCATCTCTGCGCCGCTGCTGATCATGATAATTAACCCGATGAACGAACCTACGAGAGAGGGCGGGTCTACATTTTCAAGCAGAATCTGAAACAGGTTGTGTGCAGGCCTTGTAAGAATGCGATCCATCTCACCTTTGACAATATAACGCTCGCTGAACCCCCACAGATTGATAAAACAGCTAAAGATGCCGTAAGGCACCATAAAGTATCCGTAAACAAACAATACTTCCGCCTCACTCCAGCCACCGAGGTTGTCCGTATGCCGGAAAACGACAAAGATAAAGATCAGATTGGTTGCCTGAAAGAGCAGATCCGAGATGATCTCGACCCAGAAGTCGGCGCGGTAGGTTAGACGAGTCTTCATATAATTTTTCAAATATTCCCAGATTAGACCCATATAGTACATTCGCTTATCCCCCTTGCACGAACAGACGCTTACGTGCCTGCCGCCAGATCAGCACCATTGGCAGCAGCAGTATGACAAACCAGAGCACTTGAATACCGAGTACACTCCAGATGCCTGTGCCCTCTACTCTGCCAGTGAAGACCGAGCCGGGCAGATACGTGATCGCCTGAAACGGCAACACCTTCATGATCGTGGACAACCAGTCCGGGTACAGGCTGATCGGAATGATCAGACCCGAGAACAAATCGACCACCACCCGTTTCATGCGCATCATGCCTTCGTTATTTTCCACAAAAAATGCGGCTAGTCCCGTAATAACATTAATCTGGGAATTAATGATGAAACTGAAGAACAGCATGACGAGAAAACCAATCCACGCCGAAGGCGCTGTTGGCAGTTCAACCGGGAACAGCAGGATGGCAATAATCATGCCTGGGATCATGAGCAGTAAGAAGCGGAATATGCCTTCGCCAAGCCCTTGCATCATTTTGACCATCACATAGTTAATCGGCCGGATAAACTGAATCGCAATGGAGCCATCCCGAATATCAGCGGCGATCTCCCGATCCAGATTGTTAAAATAAAATGCACGCGCCATCCACGAGACCGCAACATACGTTGTCATCTGTGCTGCCGTAAAACCGCCGATCTCTCCGCTACTTCCATAAATAGCTTGCCATGTAAAGTAATACACGCCGATATTCAGCGTATATATCAAAATGCCGGAATAATAATTAACTCGATACGCCAGCATCGTCAGAAAACGAATGCGCATGAAATCGATAAATGCACTATTCATCTAGGATACACCTGCCGCTTCATTTCCTGCTGATACAATCTCGGGACGCTCGGCAGAACCGGACTGGTAGATGCTACGCACAATCTCATCTGTATTGATCTCAATAATTTGAATGTCCGTAATATCTGCCTGACCCACCACACGAGCCAGTACATCAGAAACGTTCAATTCTAACGGAATCCACACGGATGCCGACAGTTCATTCTCCACGGTCCATCTTACAGGCATAGCAGTTGTCCATTCATTCATCTGTGCCAGATTATGGCCTGTGCCGAACTTAAAGCGCACCTCCCGCTCTGTGCCCCACTGAGACTTGAGGTGATCCAAACCACCGTCATAGATGATGCTTCCTGCATCCAGCATGATGACTCGCGAACACAATGCTTCGATATCTTGCAAGTCATGAGTTGTAAGCAAAATGGTTGTGCCATGCTGCTGATTCATGTCTTTCAGAAATTCGCGAATCTCCGACTTCACCACGATATCCAGACCAATCGTCGGTTCATCCAGAAATACAATGCTCGGATTGTGCAGCAAGGCTGCTACCAATTCACAGCGCATCCGCTGACCGAGACTTAGCTTACGTACCGGACGACTTAACAGCTCCTGTAATTGCAGACGCTCGACCAGCTCGTCCAGCCGTTTACGGAAGTCCTGTTCCCCCACACGATATACTTTGCGCAGCAGATGAAAAGATTCAATAACACCGATATCCCACCATAGCTGACTGCGCTGCCCAAATACCACACCAATATTTTTGACAAACTTCTCCCGCTCCTGATACGGAACATACCCACCTACTGATATATGCCCGGATGTAGGCACCAAAATGCCGGTCAACATCTTGATCGTTGTTGATTTGCCGGCACCGTTCTCTCCAATATATCCGCATATTTCGCCTTGCGGTATCTGAAATGAAATATCATTCACAGCCAATACTTCCTGGTATTGACGTTTGAACAGATCTTGAAACGCGCCCTTCAGCCCACCACGGCTTTTCTGGACATTAAACGACTTTCGCAAATCTTTGACATCAATCGCCAGCATGTTTATACCTCACTTGGATTTTGTTGAAATTGCTTGTAGCCCAAAAAGAAATTATAATAGTAACAGTCAAAATTCAGCAAGCTAAAAAAATAGTCCGAAGCGGCCTCCTCTGCCTTGAGGTTCGGAGGGGAAGCGAACGGAAAGCTTCGACTTATACGCAAATTCAACGCAACTTTACATGTACTGAACTCGTTTATTTTTTATCTCAATTACAAAGGAGCGCTAGCATGACCAGAAAGACGAAGAGGACCCTATGGATCTCTCTTGCCGCCTTCGTGTTAATTGTTGGAGGAGCAACGGCCTATTATTTCGGTTCTATTCTTAATCAGTTGGATGGATTACAGAAGAAAGGCGAGGATTCGCCATTTGCCAATATTCAAAATGTAGAGAAAGTGAATACACCTGACCCTCCCAAATGGGAAGGCACCGAGACTGTTAATATTTTGGTTATGGGTGTCGATGCGCGCGGTCTGAAAAAGGGTGAAGTTCCCCGTTCCGACAGCATGATGGTTGTATCACTTGACCCGCTGACCAAAAAAATCAATCTTTTCTCCATTCTGCGTGACACTTACATTAATATCGACGGATATGGTAAAGATCGTATTAACACAGCCATCACCCATGGCCCGAATGTAGCAATGGAAGCCGCAAGTGATTTGCTCGGTATCCCTGTTCAATATTATGTGTATACCGATTTCCAAGGATTCATCAAATTGGTTGATGCAGTTGGCGGTGTAGACTTTGATGTAGAGAAGGACATGCATTATACAAGTAAAGCCGACAACAACGAGTACGATATTGATCTGAAAAAAGGGTACCAGCATCTCGACGGCAAAACAGCCTTGATGTATGTTCGTTTCCGTCACGATGCCATGTCAGATTTCGCCCGTTCGGAACGTCAGCGGGAGCTGCTCAAAGCCGTGACTGCAAAAATGCAATCCACGACAACCATTGCCAAGCTGCCTTCCATCCTGGAAGAAGTCAGCCCGTTTGTAGATACCAATCTTACCCTTTCGGACATGTGGAAGCTGGGTGGACTTGGTTACCAGAGCAGTATGAATGGCAGTGAGCAGGTTCCCCCAATGAATCTGTTGAAAGAAGAACGCACACCAGGCGGTGCGCAAGTCTTGTCGGTAACCAGTGAAGAAAAGTTGAAACAGCATGTTCAGGACATCATTCACCCGCCAGCCAAGACAGAAGATCCAAAAGCCAAGGAAGACAAAACCGCCAGCGGTGATGAGAAGAACACACAGCAGCCGGCAGAGTAAGTGAGCCGGTGATATGAAGTAGTATGGCCGAGATACAGGTCTGAGCTAACTTGGTAAATGTATGGATGGATCAAAGCACCATCTATACCATAGCGATGATCCAATTCATTCTTAGAAGGGCAGCCTATATGCTGCCCTTTCGCTGTGCCTGTACGCCAAAGTATGCGAAAATAATCATAGCATGTCATTGTTTTGCTCGTTTAAACTATTGGAATTACGAAAGGAAGTTATCTTATGAATACACGCACGAACTCTGAGTTGTTATATACAGAAGCCCTGGAGCATATTGTGGGCGGCGTAAACAGCCCTTCACGCTCATTCAAAGCAGTGGGAGGCGGAGCACCCGTTTTTATGAAAAAAGCGCAAGGTGCTCACTTCTGGGATGTTGACGACAACAAATATATTGATTACCTCGCGGCATACGGTCCGATTGTGACTGGACATGCCCACCCTCATATTACCAAAGCCATTACGGAAGCTGCTGCGAATGGTGTTCTGTACGGTACACCGACGGAGCTTGAGATCAAACTTGCCAAGATGCTCAAAGAAGCCATCCCGTCCATGGACAAGGTTCGTTTTGTGAACTCAGGTACAGAATCTGTAATGACAACGATTCGGGTGGCACGCGCGTATACAAAACGGAATAAAATTGTGAAATTTGCCGGATGTTATCACGGTCACTCCGACCTCGTGCTGGTTGCTGCCGGTTCAGGCCCGTCTACGCTTGGCATTCCCGACAGTGCCGGTATCCCGACCAGTATTGCTCATGAAGTCATTACCGTTCCTTATAACGATCTGGGTGGTCTGAAGGATGCACTCGAACGCTGGGGTGATGATGTGGCTGCGGTGATGGTGGAACCGATCGTCGGTAACTTCGGTATGGTTATGCCGGAGCCTGGGTTCCTCGAAGGCCTCTGTGCGATGACACGTGCGAACGGTTCACTCGTGATTTATGACGAGGTTATTACTGCGTTCCGTTTCCATTACGGATCTACTCAAACGTATGCCGGATTGAACAATCATGCAGAGATTGAGCCTGACCTCACCGCACTTGGTAAAATCATTGGCGGCGGCTTGCCGATTGGTGCTTACGGCGGACGTAAACATATCATGGAACAAGTTGCCCCACTCGGACCAGCGTATCAGGCCGGAACAATGGCGGGTAACCCGGCATCTATCTCGGCGGGTATTGCTTGTCTTGAAGTGCTGCAAAGCGCTGGCGTATATGAAGAAATGGAACGTCTCGCTATCGATCTGACTGCTGGTCTGCAGGCTTCCGCCGACCGCCATGGCATTGATCTGACGATCAACCGGATTCGTGGTGCGTTCTCCACACATTTCTGCAACCATCCGGTGACAAACTATGATCACGCACAAGACACGGATGGTGAACGCTTCGCGTCCTTCTTCCGCCACATGCTGAATCGCGGTATCAATCTGGCTCCATCGAAGTATGAAGCCTGGTTCCTGACCACATCTCATACGGATGAAGACATCGCTGCTACTCTGGAAGCTGCAGAAGCTTCTTTTAAAGCGATGGCTCAGGAGTAGCCCCCACCTAACACTTACCTTCGGCAACATGTTATAAAATTCGAGATAGACCAGTCCATCAAAGGCTGGTCTATCTTCACGTTGAAGATCTGATCTGCAACTTCAAAATCTCCTCCCGAATGATCCGCATCCCTTCTTCAATACGCTGTTTCGGAACATTGGAGATGTTTAGGCGCAGCATCTGATCCGTATAGGCGCGGTAAGTCCCTTCGGGATAATACTGCTCTGTTGTATCCGTAATAATTCCGCGCTTCTTTAAGCGGGACAGCAAGGCACGAACAGGCATATTTCCTGGCAAAGGGAGTACCGTATGCTCCCCTCCGGTTCGTGGCGCGGCAAAAAAGGGCTCGAATTCAGGATGAGCGGCCAGTTGTTCATGAACAACATCCATACGTGAGGCATAGCGGCTACGAATGATTTTGCGATGATGGGCGAACATTCCACTATGAATATACACTTCCAGTGTAGCTTGAGACAGCAGTGAGGTGTCGATGTCCAGCATTCTTTTCATTGTGCCGAAAGAGGCAATCAAGGGTAAGGGTAGAACAGCTACACCCATACGAAGTCCAGGGAACAGGATCTTGGAATAACTTTTCAGATAAATTACCCGGTCATGCGTATCATAAGCCCACAAAGGATCTTGTCTTGCGCTGTCCTCCAAATCTGCCAGATAGTCATCCTCCACCAGATAGACATCATACCGCTGAGCAAGTCGGAGTAACCTTTTTTTCTCCTTGACCGTCATGGATGTTCCGATGGGATTATGAAACCGCGGCATGACGTAGAAAAACTTGATCGCTCCCTCTGCAAACTGACGTTCAAGAGAATCCCAGTCCAGCCCTTCCCCTAGTGTTCTTCGTACACCTGCAACGGGTACATTCAGGCTCTTCAGCAGGGTAGGCATATTGTGATATGTCGGCAGTTCCACCATGACTGTAGTTTTTCCGCCGGGAAAAGGCATCAACGCCAGTGCCGCAAGCGCTTGTTGCACACCCGATGTGATGAAAAACTGCTCTGGCCGCCGCGCAAACACCTGATAATCGGCGAACTGTTTCTGTAAAAGCTTAATGAGCGAAGGCAACCCTTGCTGGGTACCATATAAAAAAAGTTCATCCTGCTTCTGTTTCATCGCCAACTCCACGCAATGCCGAAAATCGGCATAAGGGAACACCCTGGGATCAGGAGCGGCCGATGCAAAATCCAGCGGTTCCTCCCAATCCATATCCTGTATACCCAAACCATTCTGAACAGCGTAATAACCGGATTGGGGAACCGCGTACACCAAATGTCGCTGTTCCAGCCATTCATATGCACGAATCGCTGTGCTTACACTGCAGTGATACTGCTCCGCCACACGGCGAACAGCTGGCAGTCTGATTCCTTTCTCATCCCAGTGACGGCTCCCCTGTTGTACCATCTGCTCTTGTATCCACTGTTGCAATGCATGAGCAATCACCTCATATTTTTTCATACCTTTCCCTTCCTTCATTAGATTGTACCGGTACAATTCACGCTTTTGACTATTGTAGCACGAGATGAGCAGAAGTAATATTAAATCAAGCGAATGTATTCCACATCCTGTCAGGTTTAGATATAGGATCATCAGAAGCATTCATCATGGCTACTATCATATCGGAGGGAATACAAATGAATAATACGTCTACACGTACTTATGCTTATATTGCAGCTGTATTGTATGCAGCGATTATCGGTCTCTCTTTTTTATTTGTAAAAATGACCGTCACCATAGCAGATCCTATTGATGTGCTCGCACATCGGTTTGCTCTTTCACTGATTGTTGTCAGTATTCCAGTTCTATTCGGCTGGATCAAAATTAATCTTCGCCTCGCTGATCTGTGGCGAATTATCCCGCTCGGGTTGCTGTCCCCTGTCCTGTTCTTTGCCTTTCAAGCCTTTGGACTGGTCACCTCTAATTCGTCGGAAGCCGGCATTATTCAGGCCACTACACCAATATTCACGATGTTACTCGCCTCAATCTACCTGAAAGAGCGTTCATCCACGATGCAGAAAATGTTTGTGCTTCTATCCGTTGCTGGCGTAATCTTTATCTTCATGATGAAAGGCAGCAGCATGTCGCTGAGTAATTTCAAAGGAATCTTCTTACTGCTCTTGTCTGCTGCATGTTTTGCTGGTTATGGCGTGCTTGCAAGACCGCTGACCCGGAAGTACAAACCACTGGAATTAACTTGGGTAACACTCTTGGTTGGTTGTGTTGTCTTTAACGTTGCTTCGCTCGGCATTCATGCTTTCAACGGTTCTATGGCCGATTACATCAAACCTCTTGGAGAACCTTCCTATCTGGGTGCACTGGCCTATCTGGCAATTCTTTCTACGATGTTCTCTACGCTTCTTGCCAGTTATGCACTGACACATCTGGAAGCTTCCCGTATGAGCGTCTTCACCAACTTCTCCACACTCATCTCTATTGCAGGGGGAGCCTTGATTCTGCATGAACCGGTCTATGGCTATCATTATATCGGTGCAGTCCTGATCATCATCGGAGTTTTGGGCACCAACATGAGCGGTCGCAAGCAGGGGCTGATTAAAAAAGAGCTGCCCAACTAAATATTCGCCCTGTATGAAGCTTCCCGAACACGTTAACACTGCTGAGGATACTCTACCCTGAAAAGGAGTTCCTCAGCATGAAACGTACACAACCTTCTTTTTTACAAGTCATGATGTTAATCATGCTATCCGTTGGCCTTATTAGCCATGTCTTAATTATTCCTGCCCTTCTGAGTGCGGCGAAAAGAGATTCGTGGATTTCCGTGCTTTTATCGACTGGACCGTTGCTCCTGTTTGCATGTATGCTTGCCTTCGTTTCCCGTTTCCTACAGCATCAAAATCTGCATGATTGGCTGTCTTCCCATCTCGGCAGACCCGTAGGCTTGCTGCTGCGGGCGGGAAACAGTCTCTTTTTTCTATGCACAATCTACTTCACCCTTCGCGACACCACCACCTGGGCCAAAACGAACTATTTGACGGAAACGCCTGTTATTGCAACAACCATTGCACTTATGGCCTTATGTGCATATGCCGCCTTTAAAGGCATGCGTTCTCTTGCCTTCACCGCGGGGTTGATTCTGCCCCTCGTTGTACTGCTCGGCTTCTATGTTGCTATCGTTAATTCCCAGTACAAAGATTACAGCCGGATGTTACCTGTGCTGGAGCATGGATGGTCGCCAGTATTTCATGGTATGGTATACAGTCTCGCAGGCATGTTTGAATTGCTTTTCCTCTGGTACATTCAACCTCACCTCGCCAAACGAATAAAGCTATGGCAGTATCTAATGCTTGCCTTTATCATGGTTGGTTTAACGACAGGCCCCCTTATTGGAGCTATCGTAGAATTCGACCCTTACGAAGCGGCCAAAATGAGATATCCTGCTTTTGAAGAATGGCGCATCGCCTCCTTGGGAAAATATATTGCGCAGACCGACTTCTTTTCCATCTATCAGTGGCTTGCAGGTTCTTTCACCCGGATCAGCCTGGCCATGTATATTGTGGTAGAGATTTGGAATATTAAAAGTGTCTCCAGAAGAAAGATCACCTGTGTTTCATTAGCTGTATTCTTTATACTATCCATGCTGTATCCTCTGGACGATATGACTTTCGTGAAGATTCTGGTTGATTACATCTTCCCTTTTAATCTCGTATATCTGAGCGGATTTGCGGTTCTGGCAACCCTGATTGCCTTCATCCAATCACGCCATCAGAGGAGGAAACACCACCATGGAGAAACACCTGATTGATACCACTTCCTATCAAACCCTGCTCTCCTCCCTGAGAAAAAACTTCGAATCCTGCGCGGATGTGGTCATCCAGACGTTTTCTGCCAAAGAGGAGACCGCTCGATCTGTCATTCTGCTCTATTGCGACGGATTGGTGGATAGTAAACAGATCAATCAATTCATCATCCCACGGCTGGAACAACATACACTGATCATGGAAGAGACTGTGCCCAATGAGCTAGGTTTAACCCTGAAGCCCATAGAGGATATCTCTGATCTGCAAAACATAAACATGCTCCTGTTCAGTGGACAACTCTTGCTTGTTTTTGAAAATGGTGTACAAGCCTGTAGCCTCGATATCGCCAATATTCCAGGACGTACTCCTGAAGAATCCGCCATCGAGACGTCCGTAAAAGGACCACGTGATGGGTTCACCGAAGAGCTGCCCACAAACATCGCCTTGGTTCGCAAACGTTTGAAAACGTCATCCATGTGTTATGAGAAAATAGTAAAAGGGGACCGGACACAGACAACCATTGGCCTGTTGTATGTCAAAGATATTATTAACCCCGAAATTTTGGATACTGCTCGCAGCAATCTGAATCAGATTAACGTGGATGGCATCATGGGCACCTCTATCATGGAACGTGCAGTTATGGGAGGCGTGCGAAGCATCTTTCCGCTCACGGATAACTCCGAACGGCCCGATTATGTCGCGGACTCCTTAATCAACGGGCGTTTTGCCGTAATCACAGATGGGTCACCTGTAGCCGTCATTGCACCCACAACACTGTTTAATCAATTGAAGTCACCGGAGGACGAGAGCACTCCCTTTTTCATCGTGACCTTTGAACGCATATTACGGATTGCCGGGCTGCTCATTGCCTGTTTTTTTCCGGCCTTCTACATCGGTCTGACCAGCTTTAATCTGGAACAGATTCCGCTGCCGCTGCTCGCAACGATTGCAGGAACACGGATGGGTTTGCCCATGCCGGTTACCCTTGAAGCATTTCTAATGATATTTATGTTTGAATTGTTTAATGAAGCTGGTCGTAGGCTGCCACGTGCATTGGGACAGACCGTAAGTGTGGTCGGCGGCTTAATTATCGGGGATGCGGCCATTCGTGCCGGAATTACATCTCCCACCATTATTGTCACTGTAGCGATCTCCGTGATCTCCAGCTACATTCTGGTGAACACCGTTCTGGGGGGAGCCACATCCCAAGTCCGTATCGGTATGTTAATCGCTTCCTCTGTCTTGGGGTTATTCGGATTTATGGTTGCCCTGTTTGCCCTGTTAGTTCATCTCGTATCTCTGGAGTGCTACGGTGTATCTTACCTCTCCCCTGTATCACCCTACATTCCGGGAGACTTCACACAAGCTGTATCGATGCCACCTTCCATGACACGCACCCAGCGCCCAGCCGTATTACGCACACAGGACTCTACCCGTCATAAGGAAAAACCTTGATGAGAAGGGCTTGCGTAATTAGCATACTTGCGGTTTGGGTCATGCTGCTGACAGGATGCTGGGATTCCAAGGAAGTGCAGAGCATTAACTTTATTACAGCCATCGGCATCGATTACTCGGATAATCAATATACGACGTACGCCCAGTTAATCGATTTTTCGAGCATAGCGAAACAAGAAGGCCCAACGTCCAGAGAGGGCAGTCAAATCTGGATCGGGCGAGGTACTGGCACCACTTTGAGTATGGCAATCAACGATCTATATGAGACTTCACAGCAACAGACCTTGTGGACTCATGTGAAGGCAATTGTGTTATCCAAAAGTGCATTGGAAGCACGACTTGAGGATATTTTTGATACGTTACTTCACTCCGGGCAGCTGAGATACACGCCATGGATTTATGCAACGGACCAGGACATGTCCACCTTGCTCTCTCCCTCCGCGATCCTGAACCAGTCGGCTCAAACGATTGAATTGTTTGAACCGATGAAACTGTACAGGCAACATTCCGGGTATGAGCCTATTCGCCTGCATCAATTGCTGGATTCTCTGAGAGAACCTTCATCGGTAGTGCTTCTACCTTCCGTTTCCACTAAAAATCAGACGTGGCATAAAGGTGAAGAGACCCCGCCACTGATTCGAATGGATGGATTTTACGTTGTGAGCAATGGCAAAAGCCAGGGAAAAGTGTCTGGAGCCGAAGCAGACGGCACACGTTATGTGAACTACGACCATGTGTATCAATATCCGCTGTACGTCTATGGGAAACATACCAGTACTCCTGACCTTACATTGAATCTTCACAAACCCAAAACGCGTATAGAAGCGAAAAAAAATACCAACGGTATCACCTTTGATCTGTTCACGTCGGTGAAAGGTACGATTGCCGAGGACCATGCTCCTCCTCGTTCTCCCCGTGTTATGGAGCATGAGGCGAGCAAGCAGATTGAGTCTCAACTCCGTAATACGTTTGCCAAAACCAAAACACGCAAAATAGATTCATTTGGTCTTGTGGAACACCTGTACCGCCACCATCTGGATTGGTGGAAAGAAGAGGTAGCAAAGCGGGCCGACCCACTCTCACGTTTCCAGCTTGGCAAAGTTGACGTTCAAGTGCATATTCTGAATGCCAGTACGTATAAATACGGGGAGTAACGTAAACGAAAAAAAGACCTGTACTCTGCATCTGATCTGATGCCGGGTTACAGGTCTTTGGGTTCCATTGACTTTGGACTACTGGGACATCGATTTTTACGTAGATCTACACTTCTGTGATTGGGTATGCCATGACGCTCATTAATGCCAGTTCCAGTTGTGTTGAATCCAGACGACTATACTGAATGATGACGGGTACATTACTTGATACTGTAATCGCATAGGGTACGCCCGAAGGGATGGCTTCTTCTCCAGAACGTAATGATGCGGTGCGGATGTGCTTTGTTCTTCGAGCCGGGACATTGGCCTGAATATGCTCAAGGGGTTCTCGATCTTCAAAATAAATTGTGATTTCCAGTGCTGCATCTGCACTGCCTGTATTTAATACACAGATACTCTCGTGACTCTCCAACACGCCTGAGCTATCCGGGGGGATGTAACCATCCGGAATAACCCAGTAGGTATGACCATGACGTGTGGATCTGGGGATACTTGTGTGGTCTGGCATGGGACACTCTCCTTAGGCTCATTGCGAAGGTGATGTGAGTTAAAACTCGTGTTGGCTCTCGGGCGGATGCTCGGTGCGCGGATCGGCTTTCGGGCCACTCATTGGTCCGGTATTTCTTTGATCCCCCCTCCATGGGGAAATCCCGTACCAAACGCGGGCGCTTCGCTCCCTTTTTCCGATTCCGCCCCCCTCGCTGCCTCGCTCTCCCTCTACTGCTTTTAAAAGCATGACCTTCGCTTCGGCTGGGCCATTTTTTTGCGCTCGTTGCTTCGCTCAACTCGCGTATTATTTAAAAGCGTTGGTTGCTCGCGGGCGGACGCTCGGTGCGCGGATCGGCTTTCGGGCCGCTCATTGGTCCGGGATTTCTTTGATTCCCCCTCCATGGGGGAAATCCCGTACCAAACGCGGGCGCTTCGCTCCCTTTTTCCGATTCCGCCCCCCTCGCTGCCTCGCTCTCCCTCTACTGCTTTAAAAGGCATGGCCTTCGCTTCGGCTGGGCCATTTTTTGCGCTCGTTGCTTCGCTCAACTCGCGTTTCACTTAAAACAATTGGTTGCTCGCGAGCGGACGCTCGGTGCGCGGATCGGCTTTCGGGCCACTCATTGGTCCGGGATTTCTTTGATTCCCCCTCCATGGGGAAATCCCGTACCAAACGCGGGCGCTTCGCTCCCTTTTTCCGATTCCGCCCCCCTCGCTGCCTCGCTCTCCCTCTACTGCTTTTAAAAGCATGACCTTCGCTTCGCTTGGGCCATTTTTTTGCGCTCGTTGCTTCGCTCAACTCACGTTTTATTTAAAAGCGTTTGTGTGGCTCGCGGTTCAACGCAAATACATCTGTAACGGCTGCAAACGCAGCTCACGAATGGCCTCGGCCACCTGCTCTGCCAGGCGGCGTGCACCTCGCTCCTGAAAATGTGTGTTATCTTCCATCCCTGTTGGGAAGTTGATATACTCGCCAGGCAGCACCCACATAAAATCATCCTTGGTGCCTTCCTCACCCGCCTCCTCAAACATCAGGCGGCTGCGCTCAGCCAGATCGATGAGCGGCACCTTTTCCTCTGCCGCAAGTTCACGCACGGCGGTAATATAATCGCCGTGTGTATCTGTCAATGTGCCATCTTCCGCGAAATATCGGCGATGTACCGGTGTAATCAGCACCGGGCGAGCTTTGGCCTCGCGTGCGGTATCGATATACTTTTTCAAATGCTGCTTATAAGTGGTGAAAGGCTCCGTTCCCCGTTCTGGGTCAGGCTTCTCATCGTTATGTCCAAATTGAATAAACAGAAAGTCATCGGGCTTTATTCGCTGCCTAATTGCATCCAGGCGACCTTCATGAATAAAGCTACGGGAACTCCGGCCCGATTGCGCATGGTTATCCATCGCCACATCATGTTTGAACTGTGCAGGCAGCAGCTGCCCCCAGCCACAATACGGGTATCCGCTCTCCGGCTGATCCGTTACCGTTGAATCCCCGGCGAGAAATACAGTCATCGTTTGATTGGCCAGTGTAACCTCCAATGCATTGATACGAGGAGCTGGCCCCGAGAAGCTAAGGCGAAGCCGGCCTCCACGCACAACAACAGCAAATTTCATCTCTGCACATTGTCCAGCGACCGTACGAATTGCTGGTAACATCAGGCGACCTTCTCCCGCTTTGACATGAGTTATCGTATCGGCAAGCGGATCTCCCGCCATCATAATCACCTGATACGTCCCGTCCGGTATATCGAGCACAAACGACGCCTTGAGCGGGATGCAGAAGCTCGAACGCAAGCGGACAGACATCGTTGTCTGCCCCTGCGGTGCACGAAACCCTTTTGCCAAATGCGACTGGGCTTCCTGCTCCTCAACCCGCTGTTTCTCATAGACCAACGAACCTGGCTCGAATCCGTATCCTCTGTGCTCATCATATATCGTTGCGGAGGAAACAGCCTTATAACCTTCTGCTTTGTCCGGACTTGCATGATTTCCGCCTTTGCCCGTTTCCTTCTCTACTTTACCCGTTCCTGAAGTCGAATTGGATTTTGTATCTGAAGATGGACCAAAGTTAAACTTCCAGGAGGTCACGCTCTGTGTATCCTTTTGCATAACTGCAGAGTCCACTGCATGATTTCCCCCGCTTAATCCTTCCTTACCCTGTACTTCCTGCAATTTGTGTCCTCCTTGCGATGTATGGACTGTTTGTTGCAGAAGAGGCAACCTTAGCTATTTCATGCGAGCCCTCACTCCATGACTGCTTGCCTCCTTACCCCTTCAAACCACTCGTGCTCATGCCTTGCACAATCTGCTTCTGGAAGATGAAGAATATGGCCACAACCGGCACCAGACTAACAATAGACATCGCGAACATCGCACCCCAGTTGGAGGCAGATTCACTGTCCAGGAACATTTTGAGCGCCATTGATACGGTATACTTGTCAGGCGAGTTCAGATACAACACCGGTCCGAGCAGGTCCTCCCATCTCCAGTAAAAGGAGAAGATTGCCGCTGTCGCCAGCGAAGATTTGATCAGAGGCATGATGATCTGGATATAAAGCCTGAATTTGTTACAGCCATCAATCGTTGCGGCCTCGTCCAGCTCTTTCGGAATCGTGCGAATAAACTGCACCATCAGGAAGATGAAAAACGGCATCCCGAAGAAGGTAGGTACTACAATTGGCAGAATCGTGTTCAGCCAGCCCAGCTTGGTAAAGATGATATACTGCGGAACCAATACCACGTCATGCGGCAGCATCAGCGTGAGCATCATCAGCGAGAACCAGAAGGTACGTCCTTTGAAACTCAGTCTGGCAAAACCAAACGCGATCAGTGACGACGACAACACTGCCCCAATGGTAGAGATCACCACAATGATCAGTGAATTGGTGATGTAATCCATAAACGGCCGTCCTGCTGTTCCTTTCCAGCCATCTACATAGTTCGACCAGATCCATTCGGTCGGAAACAGGCTCTCTGCGGTTACAAAAATCGTTCGGCTTTCCTTGAAAGAACTGAATAACATCCACAGTACCGGGTAGAGCATCAGAAGGGCAAGTGCGGCAACGAACAGATGATAGATCGGCCATTTTACATTTCTCCACACCATCATTACTTCCCTCCTTCAGATTCGTAAAACACCCAAAACTTGGACGTCAGGAACACAGCCACTGTAAGTAATCCGATCATAAGCAACATCACCCATGCCATCGCGGAAGCATAACCCATGTTGTTAAACATAAATGCCTGACGGAACAGATACAGCGAGTATAACATCGTACCGTCCATCGGGCCGCCCTCCCCTTTGGAGATGATGTAAGCAGGAACAAAGGTCATAAATGCACCGATCGTCTGCATAATCAGATTGAACAGTACAATTGGACTGAGCAAGGGCAACGTAATGCTGAAAAATTTCCGAACCGGATTGGCGCCATCCACACCTGCAGCCTCATACATCTCGGAAGGAATGTTTTTGAGTCCTGCCAGGAAGATCAGCATCGATGAACCGAACTGCCATACGGACAGGGAGATCAGCATCACAAGAGCGGCATCCGGGTCACCGAACCAACTGATCGGCCCAATGCCGATGGCGGTCATCGCACTGTTAATGACACCTTCATTACTGAACAGGTTACGCCACATAATGGATACAGCAACGCTTCCTCCGATGATCGAGGGCAGATAGTACAACGTACGATACGTTCCCACCATACGAGAGCCCGTGTTCAGGATCATTGCGACAAAGAGGGCAAAAATCAGCCTTAACGGTACCCCGATGAATACGTATAAAAATGTAACCTTGACCGAGTTCCAGTATTTCGGATCATTCAAAAACATCTTGGTATAGTTGTCCATCCCGATCCATTTGGGAGAGGTGAACAGGTTATAACTCGTAAACGACATGTAGAGGGAAACAAACATCGGGATAAGCGTAAATCCGAGAAAACCAATAATAAATGGGCTGATAAAAGCATACCCCGTCAAGTTTCTGCGCAATGAAGAATACTGCCTCAAGTGGAACGTACCTCCTTCATGGATCAGCTTGCTACCGTACTTCAGGATGCAGATGGGACGGGGAAAGGCCCTCACCGTCAGCGAGCAGCCTCGTTCCCGACCATCCCTGCAAGTGGGACGAGCAAGCCATCATTCAATTATCATTTATTGTTTGCAAGCACGGACTCTGCATTTTTGCGGAAGGTCTGTGCCGCCTGTTCGGCAGTAATCTTGCCAAAGTTCAACTCTTCCACTACATCAGCGAGTGAGGAGATCACTTCTGGTGATCCAACCGGTGGTGGTGGACTCATTGGGGAAGCCTTCGGCTCCATCGATGCTACGAATTCAAATACCTGTTTCGTTGCGTCACTCAGTTCAGGAGCAATGGCCTCTTTCATTTTTCCGGAAATCGGCACACCGCGCTCCCCTTTGATCAGTTTGTTGGCCTCTTCGTCATTCACCCAGAAGTCAATGAACTTCGCTGCTTCTTCCTTCACCTTGGAGTTGGACGTTACACCCCAGTACATACTTGGCTGCATATAAAGTCCTTTCTCCATATCCGGTCCCGGCATTGGCGCAATCGCGAGTGGACGGTTAGCGACCTGTTGCAAAGCGACGAACTGATTCGACCATTGCCATACCCCGATGCCTTTTTCTTTGACCAAATCCGACTCTTCAATGATGCCTTTCGTTTGGTTAGCCACATCCGGTGAAGGTGCAGCCTTCTGCTCGATCATCCGGTGCATTAATCCGAAGAACTCTACGAACAGAGCATCGTCGTCATATCCAAGCCCGGTTCCTTCCGGGTTGTAAAGCGATTTGCCTTTGGTCCGCAGGAAATAGTGGAAAAAGATATCCGGAGCTACGCCGCCATCCAGATACAGTCCCTTCTCTGCTGCTTGTTTGCCAAGCGCTTCGTAGGATTCCCACGTCAGATTTTCCGGCATAGCATCCACGCCAGCTTTCTTGAGCAGTGCCGGGTCATATTGGAAGCCAAGTACGTTAACCCCGGCAGGTACACCATACTGTTTGCCGTTAATTACACCTGTGCTGATGACATTCTCGGCCACGTCATCCACCTTGATCTGATTGCCCAGATACGGTGCAAGATCTTCAAGCTGACCGTTCTGTGCATATTGGCTGATGTAGGAAATATCCATCTGAATAATATCAGGCAGCTGGTTCGCTGCGGCTTGCGGGGCAAGCTTTTTCCAGTAGTCATCAAAAGAAGCATATTCCACGTCAATTTTGACGTTTGGATTTTTCGTTTTATACAGGTCGATGACCTTCTGTGTATATTCATGTCGTGTATCCGAGCCCCACCATGCGATACGCAGATTTACTGAATCCCCCTTACTCCCGGACCCCTGTTCGCTGCCTCCACCTGAGCTACACGCTGCTGTAAAAACAAGCAACGCAGCCATCATCAGGAATAGTGCCTTTTTCACCATGCCAATCTCCCCTTTTTATGCTGATATGGTATTGTGAACGAGTTATCTCTATCTGTTAACGATATACTGATAACGCTTTCACAAACTTGATAATGTCATTTTCGCAAAAGTACGATCCAAGTTGAATACACAAAACCGTCTTGTTGGTTCAAAAAACAGAGGAGGACACCCCAGACGCTCCAAGCGCCAGTTGTCCTCCTCTTGAGATACGGCATTACCTCGCATTATATGGCTTTGCCATTGCCAATTCATTGTTAGATGCCGAATCTGCGGAATTCGGTAGGTGTCATGCCGGTCCATTTTTTGAACACCTGACTGAAATATTGCGAGTTACCTCCAAAACCAAATAATTCAGCCAGCTCAAATACCTTCACATCCCCGCCTCTACGGATATGTTCACATGCCCGTTCAATGCGCAGGCGATTGACGTAATTGGAGAAATTTTCGCCGGTGACTTTTTTGAAAATTTTGCCGAGATAGTCGGGATTCATATATAACATCTGGTGCGCCACTCCGCTCAGGGAAAGGTCAGCCTCACCATAGTGACGTTCCACGATGTCCATCATTTTCTCCACCGCTGATGATTGGCGACTAATATAATTTTTATAATAACCAGCGGTTAACCGGGCAGCACTGTTTGCCACAAACGTATTCAAATCAGGCAGAGTATCAATATGTGTCAGTTCCGCCATCCGCTGCGTGAAATCGGTCGCCTCTTCCGGCGGGCAGACTTGAATCATGGCAGAGTATAACTGCACCACATAAGCGCGTGTCACTTCAATATCCAGCTTCTGGTCTGCCAGCTGTTCGAATAGACGATGTACCTCAGCGGCAGCTTCCTCTGTATTGCCCGATTTAATTAACTGGCACAGCTGCTCGGCATCCTGTTCCACATTCACACCGTCACATTCCCCTGCCAGCAACACATCATTCTTGGTAATGAGTTTGCCCTCTCCAATGAAAAAGCGGTGATTCAAATACTGCATTACCTCGCGGAACAACCGCCGGGACTGGGTCATATGATCGGCTTCACTGAGCGCAGCCGTCAGCTCTAATTTGTAGAGACGGGTAAAAGTTTGGCGAACCGCTTCAATCTGCTCCTGTAGTACATTCACATCGGATTGTTCTGCCAGCACAATCAAGAGCTTGCCTTCAATCGTGGTGCTTAACAGTACACCCGGAAGCAGGTCAGCAGCTATATTTTTAATCGCAAATAAATGGCTGTAATCATGCTCATCCACAATACGAAGCAACAGCAACCGGACACTGTTCTGTTGAAGCTCCAGATTGAACAGATCCTGATAATACGCCAGATCGACGGGGCCATACGTGCGATTGGTCATGAACTCCAGCAAGAACTGCTCCTTCACATGGGGAAGTACTCGCTGCAAACGCTGCTTGATCTCTCCTGCAACATGCTCTTTCACCTGTGCATCCTGACGCTCCTGTAACAACTCAACCAGAGCATCATGAATCTGATTCTCGTTACAGGGTTTCAGCAGATAATGCTTCACGCCATATTGCATCGCCTTCCGAGCATACTCAAACTCCTTGTAGCCGGACAACATGATAAAACGTACCGCTGGATAAGCCTCGGAAGCTTTTTCGATCAGACCCAGTCCATCCAAACCCGGCATGGAAATGTCAGTAATGATAATATCCGGTCTGGCGCTTTCGATTTTCCCCAGAGCTTCCACTCCATTTCTGGCCGTGCCCACAAGCTCTGTCCCTGCAGCCGCCCAATCAACCACCTGGGAAATTCCCTCCAGTATGACACGTTCATCATCTACGAGCATCACTTTGTACATCGTCATCGTCCTCTCTGATCCAAGGTATGCTGATCGATACTACAGTTCCTGATCCAGGCTTGCTGCTTATGTTCATGATGCCTTCGTCGCCAAAGGTCAGTCTGAGACGTTCCTGAATATTGGTAAGCCCTATGCCTTGCCCTCTGGTCTGAATCTGTCCTTCCTGCAAACGTTCCATGAATTCGGAGGTCATACCCGGCCCGTTATCCTCTACTTCAATCCGAATGTGTTCCCCTTCTGCTCTGGCACGGATTCGAATCTGGCAAGGTTCGATGCTTGGTTCCAGCGCATAATGAATGGCATTTTCCACAAGCGGCTGCAACGTCAACTTGGGAATTCGTGCAGTTCCAACCTCAGGTGCGATATACATGTCAAAATCAAGTCTTTCCTCAAACCGGGTACGTTGAATCGTGACGTAGCTGCGCACAATATCCAGCTCCCGTTCCAGCGTAATCCATTTCTCAGACATATTGACTGAGCTACGCAGCAGAAATCCAAGAGCCTCGACCATTTCCGAGATTTGATGTTGTTTCTGCACTTTGGCCATCCAGTTAATGGATTCAAGCGTGTTATATAAAAAGTGCGGATTAATCTGTGCTTGAAGCGCTTTCAATTCGGTCTCGCGAATGACGAGTTGTTTTGCATAGTTCTCATCGATCAGCTCACGAATTCGCTGCAGCATCATCTTAAACGTTCGATGCAGCAGTCCGACTTCATTTTGCGGAGATACGGGAATATTGCCAAGGGCTGCTTCCTCCAGTTTATCCAGATCCCCTTTTTCAATATTACGCATCTTCTTGATTAATTGAGCAATCGGATGGGTGATGCTGCGAGAGTATTTGGCTCCGATCACAAGTGCCACCAGAAAGATCATAATAAAAATGACCATGACCAGCTGTTTAACAAATTGAATCTGCTTGAACATCTGATTAAATGGGGTCGTGTACAAATAGTTCCAGTCGGTATAGGATGAGTGCGTGCGGGCAACAAAATACTTTCCCTGCTCTAACGTGGCAATTCCGTAGGGTTGGGTCCGCTTCAGCTCATCTGCTATTTCGGACTTGCTAACGGTGGATTCGGTCGGATAGATAACTTCCGTTCCATCAACGATTAGCAACTGAGAGTCTTCCGCTGGTTCCTGCATCTGATCCTGGACGATACGATCCAGCCGCACCCGGATAATCAGGGTACCCAGCTTCTCCAGCGTAAATGCCCCGCCAGTAAATGACTTCACTTGTCTAACCGACAGCAGCCTCGCCTGTTGATCTCCACTTGCCAGCCATACGTTGGAACCCGCTTTTTGTTCACCGAGCGAAATCAGTTCTTTTTGCTTCGCCGACGAGATGCCTTCCCGATTGCCTGCCGCCATGACATTGTTATCATTGTCGATAAAGATCATAGAGTAGACGTATTTCTCGGAACCGGCGTAAGCGACAAGACGGTTTGTAATCTTTTTACGAAGACCATTCCGCTCATATCCCGTTTCCGCCTTCTCCAGTTGCAGCAGATACTGTTGCAGTGGCTCATCCGACATCACTTTGAAGGACAGATTGGATAACTCGCGCAGTTTGTTCTCTATGCCAACGGACGACATATTCAGTACTTGTGATGACTTCTCGTAAATCTGGCGGTCATAAATGTTCAACACGTACTGCATGACAGATACGTAAAAAGCAAAGCTGATCAACATCAAAAAGCCAATCAGCAACATTGTTTTGTGATGGATGGGGAGTGTGTTGAAAGCGTTTTTAATTTTACTCACTCAGGAGCGCTCCTTTGCTTGGCGAAGGGTTGCTGTTTTGGGGATGCTGGACTAACTAAAGGGATGAACAAAGGTCTTTATTGATTCGAACAATTCAGCTTACTTGTAAGTTATTTTCATATTTACACATCCATGGTCGGATGACAAGTCATATTTACGCAACATGTTGGGTCACCTGAGAAGGTATACAACTGTTATATTACTTTGAGTGCATGGGTTTCGAAGAAATATGATCAACACCGTGCAGCAATAATTCTAAAGATCACAGCAGACCTTATTTGGCCATTTTGACGAGGTTCCAAAACCTAACGATCACCAACGACGCTATTTGACCCCATTTCATGTGACAACAGGATAAATCGAAGGGATTTCCCTAAATAACGTCTCTACGAATCGTTAGAATTCCAATAAGCTCATTTCAAGCAAAATAAACCTTCTCCAGATCGTTAAATAACTCTGCCATCCATCACCCGCTAATCATTCCACCTCGCATTATTCATCTACAGCTTTTACTACATTGCATTAGTTGTCCATTACGTTTACCTTTTCTACCTTAAGTTTGCTTGCTTTAGCTTTTTATCTCATCATGCATTCTTTTAAAAGAACACCACAAAAAAAGTGACGAGACAGGTATAAGCCCTGCTTCGCCACTTCATCATATGTGTGAGGTAAAACCTTAAGGATTTACAAATACCGTTCTGAGCTTCGCGATATATTGCACGTCAAAACCAAGACCCTCGGCAACCATAGCTACCGGTACATAGGTTTTAGCTTCTTTGCCTACTTTGTTCAGGAACGCCGGTGTATCCACTGCAACGGATGAGCCGTTCACTTTCACGGCATTTGCTCCAATTTTCACAGCTACTGTGCGATCTCCGTAGGTAATGGTCGCAGTTGACGTTTTGTTGTCCCATACCGTTTTGGCACCCACCGCATTCACAATGTCCTGGATTGCAACGAAGTTTTTGCCGTTACGAATAACTGGTTTATACGGTGTGCTCAGCGTCTTGCCACTTACGATGATGTTCATCGGTTGGCCCGCATCAGGTGCAGTCAGTTTCGTGTAGTCACCCCAGATGGTTTTTGCAAACTCTTCAGCAATAGCAGCATATCCGAGCTGATTCGGGTGGAAATCACGGTTTTTGATCATATGTGTCATGGTGCCCTCACCGCCAATAAAGTCTTTGGCTACATGAGCGACTTTTACATCTGCACCCTGAGCTGTGAACTGAGCAGCAATGCCATCAATCGTTTGTGTGAATCCTTGGGAAGCCTTCATCAGCTTGGCATACAGCTCTTTGCCTGCTACTTCCGGCATCGGCTGATACTGGTCAGCAATAACAATTCGGGCAGTTGGATTAATCGCATGAATATCATTGATGATAGCAGTAACATTGCTTGTATACGTGGACAGCAGTTCCTTCACTTTCTCTTGCAGCTCTTGCTCGCTCATGGTGTTCGCTGTACCTAGAAGCTCCGAAACATCATTGCCACCAATCGTCATCGCCACAAGATTAGCCTGTGCAATGCTTTCACGGATCGCAGCCGTATTAGCTCCGAACTGTCCCGCTCTCGGATCAGGCAGACTTGGTTGAATAGCTTCCGAAGTCAACGTCTTGCCTTCCTTGATCGCATTGGTAAAGTTCTTCAAACCACTGGTTTTAAGTCCAGCGATGCCGAAGTTATCCACCTGTGTACGTCCATGGAGCAGGCCCTGTTCCTGCAAACGCTCCACGTAACCGTAAGGCAACGTAGTCATTTTTGGTTCATACCCTACAGTGATAGAATCACCCAATGTGACAACTCGGAACTCTTTCGTTACCGCAGTAGCATCTTTCTTGGTTGCTGTAAGCGATGCTTCATTGGAAGCCACAGGTAATACGCCCGTTTTGGCATCGGCAGCATGTGCCGGTAATGCGGACGATGTGAATAGCAACATACCCGCCAGCATGCTGGCACTCAGGCCTACCGCTGTATTTTTCCAAATACGTTTACGCTTCATTCTTGTGAACACTCCTTTAGTTAAACCAGCTTTTACACGATTATATAGTACATCCATCATTCCGATGACATATGCTTGTGTACCTCTATTCTATCACTTCAGCGATAGCTTTGTCCTCTTGCCTCTATGTGCACAGAAAATAACAGACTCCCTTTTGTCAGGAAGCCTGTTATTTATAAAACCTGTCTCCGTTAATGAGCGTAATTCTAAGGATTGTAGGTCTACGAATGATGGCATGTCTCTTGATGATCGTAAGTTCCATGCAGGTTACGTTTCGCTGTCTGTACCTTGATTCGTCACTCGATCTAGATCTGCACCCTGACTTGGCGTTGGTTCGCCATTTGCCTTCGTTTCCTGCCCGGTTGCACGATCCAGATACCGGTCATATCGATCATCCAGTTCACGAGCCATAGTACGAAACTTTAATGTTTCCTCCACAATCGGGTCTCGTACTGTCTGAATACGCACCTCGTACTTCGGAGGAATGAGCTGACGCTTACGCTCTTCAACATCGCTAGACGCTTCCATGTCTCCTTCCGTCAGCATATCGCTCAGCCGTCGTTCCAGTTCTTTGGATTCATCCATCGTTATTCGCTCCTTTGATATAATAGTATATAAGTTAAACTAAAGATTTTACACAGTCCACTCCGATGACAGAATAACCTTTCAATCGCTGTTATCCCCAGATTTTTTAGATTCCCTTTTCCAAAGGGGAAAATCCGGTGATAAAGGCGAACGCTTCGCTTTTCCAGGTTTTTCCTACCCCCTTCGTTAACGTGTAAAAGAATAGTTGAAATTATATAATTAGCTTATATCAAACCAAAGCCGCAATCAGATTATTCCAGTCCGGTAGCCTTGGCTTCTTTAAGTACATCCGTCAATGCATCATGAATCTTGCCATTGCTGGCAACGATGTGGTTCACGGCTAGCGTATATGACGTTCCGAGCGTATCGGTCACCTTACCGCCAGATTCCGCAACCAGCAGCGCACCTGCAGCAATATCCCAAGGTTTGAGACCCACTTCCGTGTAAGCACTCAGTCGACCAGCAGCCACGTAAGCGAGATGAATCGCAGCTGAACCGCCTGCACGCAGATTGCGTACTTGCGGAGCAAGGGCCTGAACGGCAGCCATATTGAGTGGCAGCGCAAATGTTGTATCTGCCGGGAAGCCCACTGCGACGAGGCTCTGCGCCAGCGTTTCTTCACCCGATACCGTCATCCGGTTTCCGTGCACGTAGGCTCCTTTACCTTTTTCCGCAACAAATAGTTCATCCCGCGAAGGGTCGTAGATGACACCCACGATGACTTCGCCCTTATGCGCTAGCGCAATAGACACCGAATAGAATGGGAATTCGTGCACAAAGTTCGTCGTTCCATCCACCGGATCAACAATCCAGAGGTACTCTTCCTCTACTGCCTCTTTCAGCGCTTTTGCTGAAGCCTCAGGCCCCGGTTCGACTCCTTCTTCACCCAGAATAGCGTGGTCTGGAAAATGGGTCAGAATCAGGCGGCGAATCATCTGCTCTGCACCTTTATCCACTTCCGTCACCAAATCTTGCGGGGAATACTTGGTTCCGAGTTCACTTACCGTGCCCAGACGGCTCTTAATCCACTCGCCCGCCTTGGACGCAGCATTAATGGCAACGGCAGTATAGCTTTTGCTTGTCACGACATAAGGTACCTTTTCCTTTTCACTCAAAGCGTTCACTCTACTTTCTATATCAATCTACGAAAAAATTAAAAATACTTGTTAGAAGTATACGTCTGAGCATTCGTAAAGTTTCTTGCTGTCCAAGCCCCTTTTGGCTTCACGGATGGATGCGAACGGTAGACTCGTCCACCCATTCCACACCCTCATCCTGATAAAAGGCCAGTTTCTGCATCAGCTGCACCAGAGCTTCATCCTTGCGTTTCGCCTCGATCATCACATCGAGGGTCGGTGTGAGCGGTGCAATATGACGCAGAAAATCGAGTATGGGCTCTACCTCCACTCCATCCGCATGACCGCGAAGGTCTTTTTCACTTTTAGGGCTGGATACATGAATTTTGGGGGCCAAAGGTCTGTCCGGCAGTGCATCCGCCTGCGCGAGCGGCGACTCCCAGGTCCTCAGAATATCCGGCCAAAGCTCCCATGGCTGCTCGCCTTCGTTGTTCACCCACTGGTGATGAATATCCAGCACCATCGGTAACCCGAGGTTCTGACACACCGCCAGCGTTTCGGGCGAATTGAAGGTTTTATCATCATTTTCAAGCGTCAATCGCTCCTGAATGTCCCGGTTCAGCTTCATAAAATTTTCTTCAAAGCGCCGTGCAGCCGAAGGTTTGTCCCCGTATGCGCCACCAATATGAATATTGTTCTTGGCCGTGGCATTCAGCCCCATCGCATCCAGCATACGAACATGATGACGCAGATCCTTCATCGAGTTGCGCAGCACCTCTTCACGAGGGGTACTCAGGACAGTAAAATGATCCGGATGAAAGGATACGCGCATCTGATTTTCCTTCACGAAATCGCCAATCGCTTCAAAGTCCGGCTTCAGCGCCGGGAACGGGTCCCAGTCACTCAGATCCTGATGGGTTGCCAGTGGAATTAATTTCGAAGAAAAGCGATATACATGAATATGACTACCTTTATTATGCCGAAGTAAACGTAATGTATTGTGCAGGTTCTCGGCTGCAATGCGTTCCAGCTTGCGAATCGCCGCTTCCCTGTCGTCGATTTTGTTAAAACTGGCCATCGTCATGGTCTTGGAAGGCGAAGCATTCTCCACCAGCACCGACATTGCCACGTAACCGAAACGTACAAGCATGAATTTCTTCCTCTCTGTTTAGGACGGACAGACTGCACGGCTGTAGGTAGCCCGTGGAGATCAACCGACATGATATATAACCAAGTTTTGCCCTAAACAAGGGAGCATAATCGTATGATTGCAAATCCGGCCAATCACTCTCTTACAGAAGCCAGACCCTAGGAGGCTCAATGGTCGCCCCTCCATTGGTAGACTCTAACCCTCAGCCTGCTCCCCAAAAAACATCTCATCGGCAAGTGCCGTCTGGATCCGTGATTCTTCCTCATTCAGCTTGCGGATCAGCTGCATTTCCATTTCCGTCACTTCCTGGTTCTGAAAATTGATCTCCGCAATGGAAGCCACAATCTTCACAATCGCCACGGCTACGTTATCCGGGGTGTAAGCAATGACTTTTTGCCCGGTCGGGAACACCCGGAAGCCTTGTTTGACCATTTTGCCGCGACCGTATTCCAGCAATTCGAAGAGCTCCTGCTCGCTTTTGAATTTACATACGGAATTAAACTCTGTCTGAAATCCCATGCACATTCCTCCCAATCTCCTGATATCGGAACTCTTACTCGAATATTCGGATCGTCTCAGACTACGCCTGAACGCCGTTCTCGTAATTCAGTGCCTGCTTGCGGTTATACCGCTCCAGTCCCAGCTCAATCATGCGATCCAGCAATTCAGCATATGATACACCTGTTTCGCGCCACAAAAGCGGGTACATGCTGTATGGTGTGAAGCCTGGCATCGTGTTCACTTCATTAATTAGCAACGCTCCATCCGATTTGCGGATGAAAAAATCTGCACGCGAGATACCGTTACCTTCAATGGCGCGGAACGCCTGTAACGCCGCTTCACGGATGCGATCTGCTGCCTCTGTGTCCAGTGGTGCAGGAATCAGCATCTGGGACTGCCCGTCGATGTATTTGGCTGCATAATCATAATACTCACCTGAGGATACAATCTCGCCCGGAACCGATGCCATCGGTTCATCATTGCCAAGAACACTAACCTCGACTTCACGCGCTTCCACAAACTCCTCAATTACAACTTTGGTATCATACCGGAGTGCAAACTCGATCGCTGTTTTCAGTTCATCGCGGTTACGCGCTTTGGAAATACCTACGCTAGAGCCAAGATTAGCCGGTTTGATGAAACACGGGTACCCCAGCTGATCTTCGACCTGTACGATCATTTCGTGTTCAGTCTGTTTCCATTGTGTCACGTTAAAATAAGTAAAGGCACACTGATCAATCCCGGCTTGAGCGAACAACTTTTTCATGACTACTTTGTCCATGCCGCCTGCTGATGCCAGCACGCCCGCACCCACATAAGGCATATCCGCCATCTCAAACATCCCTTGGATCGTGCCATCTTCACCAAACGTACCATGCAGCAACGGGAACATAATGTCGAGTGCTTCCGCCCCGCCGTACAGACGTGCGAACAATGCATTCAGCGCTTCCTGTGTGCCGCCCGCAGATCTTTCCAGCTTCAAATCTTCGATGCGTGCAAAGGGTGCATGCATCACCGCTCCTTTTTTCCACGTCCCCTGTTTGGAGATATAAAAAGGAACCAGTTCATACTTTTCATAGTCAAATGCATTTGTTACAGCAAACGCCGTTTGCAGCGATACTTCGTGCTCGCCCGATTTTCCGCCGTATACGACGCCTACTTTTAATTTATCCATACTCATGCGTAACCTCCGATTATCTGTACCTGATGCTGTCTGCGCAGCCGTTTCAAACACTTGCCTGCTGCTTCCGGTCTCTGTTCTTATTTTACACGGAACGGGCTGTCTGCGTCACCGCATCCCGCAAATCTTTCCTTCTTAGAACTCATCTGCAATATGAAAAAGCCGGTACACCGTTCGTTCTGTCCAAGCATACGAATCCCGGTAATCCCAGAAACGGTGACGACTGCTCACCGTATGTGCGTTTACAAGCGGCATGCCTCCCGCATCAAAAGCGGTGACCACCGTGCTGTGTTGGAATCTGCCATCGCCATCCCAGTCATAGAAAATAACGTCGCCCAGCATAAGTTGCTCAGGGCGATCCACTTCGGTGGCTGTCAGACCCCAGCTGCTGCCAGAAAGATACCTTGCCAGACTGTTGGAGACAGCCCAGCTGTAACTCCACATTTCCATACCGTTCACATACCCTTTATACCACCAGCCCGCTTCTCTTCTACCAGTATAGTGGATGGGTGCTTCCCCTGCAAAGAGACATTGGGACACATAATTCGTGCAATCCACATCGAATTCTTCAAATGCCGGATTGCCTGCATTCCACCACCGATCGGCGTAGGCTACAGCCAAATCCCGGCGATAGATTTGCCGTCTGGCACTTCTGCCCTGCCCCAATACTTCCCGGTTGAGCAGTGGCCTGTTTACCGCCTGTACAAAATCGGCTTGCTGATACGGGCGTCCTTCCCCTGCCGGACGGCGTTCCGGGACTTCCCGTTCCACACGCGCAATGCTCCACCGCCCATTTTCACGTAAGAAAGTTAATCGTTCCCGTTCGATCCGATCTTCCCGGTGGGTGATGCCACTCTTCTCATAGAACAGTCTGCTATAAAGCTGCACTTCCACCACCGCTTCTTCCGATCCATCAATGAGTGTGCGCACAAGCTTGGCGCTGGTCTCGCTGCGAAGAGGCACGGCGCGCCGTCTGCGGTACCATTCATCCAGCCTTGCCATGCGTTCTCCCCGTTCCACCACAAATTCAGGATCGGTTACGATTCGTTCACTCGTCTGCGGACGGTAATCGATCTCACAGCGATTGTACTGGTTGACGTACGAATACAAGGCACTCTTCCATTCGCGTTCCAAGCTTGTGTCCCCCTTTGGTATGAGTTCAGTCTGCTCCTACTATTCATATGAAGGGAACCTTGTTTGTATGTACACCGCTCAGATGAGACACCTAAATCTGTGACCTGAAAAGATCAAATTCATCCATGCTCATACCAGAATGTAGTAAACGCCTTCATCCGTTCAAACGCTAGCTTGAGCAGGCAAAAAGCCCTTTACGTACGGATGTGAAAACGGTATACTTAGAACTAAAGTTATGATTATGAAATTATGTTTCACCTGATGAAACCACTGGACAAAAACACGGAACGGTGAAGGCCTGTTCTTCATTAGAAATGAACGTTTTCTTCATCTCACCGACACATTTTAAGGAGGTACATGTATGTCAGCCAAGAACCATTACTCCGCCGCTCGTTCGCTTGAGGTTGGAGGCAAGTCTTACCGCTACTACAGTCTCGATGCTCTTCAGGAAGGTGGCCACGGTGACCTTTCCAGGCTCCCCTTCTCAATTAAAGTGCTGCTTGAAGCAGCGATTCGTCAATTCGACGGACGTGCTATCACGGAAGAACACGTTAAACAACTGACCGGCTGGGCAGATGGCCGTGATAATAATAAGGAAATTCCGTTTATCCCTGCGCGGATCGTATTGCAAGATTTCACGGGTGTACCCGTTGTTGTAGACCTTGCAGCAATGCGTGATACTGTGAAAAAAGCTGGCGGCGATCCGAAACAGATCAACCCGCTCGTTCCTGTTGATCTCGTTATTGACCACTCTGTTATGGTCGATGCTTTCGGAACCAGTGATGCACTGGATTACAACATCAAAGTGGAGTTCGAGCGTAACGAAGAGCGTTATCGCTTCCTTCGCTGGGCACAAACGGCATTCAATAACTTCCGTGCTGTTCCACCATCCACAGGGATCGTTCACCAGGTTAACCTGGAGTACCTTGCTTCCGTGGCTGCAACCAAAACGGTTGATGGTGAAACGGTTGTATTCCCGGATTCCCTCGTAGGTACGGACTCTCACACCACCATGATCAACGGTCTCGGCGTTGTCGGCTGGGGTGTAGGTGGTATCGAGGCTGAAGCAGGTATGCTTGGCCAACCGCTTTATTTTGTAACACCAGACGTTATCGGTTTCAAATTGACAGGCAGCCTGAGCGAAGGCGCAACAGCAACTGACCTCGCGCTCACCGTTACTCAAATGCTTCGTAAAAAAGGCGTTGTCGGCAAATTCGTTGAGTTCTATGGACCAGGCCTTGCCAACATCGGTCTTGCTGACCGTGCAACTGTTGCCAACATGGCACCGGAATACGGCGCAACGATCGGTTTCTTCCCGGTAGACAGCGAAACATTGAACTACCTGCGCAGCACTGGACGTTCCGATGAGCAAGTAGAACTGGTTGAAGCTTATTACAAAGCTCAAGGCATGTTCCGTACTTCCAGCACCGTTGATCCGGAATTCACGGATGTAATCGAACTGGATCTCGGCTCTGTTGTACCAAGTCTTGCAGGACCTAAACGTCCACAAGACCGTATCGAGCTGACTCAAATGAAAGAAAGCTTCAACAGCATCATCCGTACCCCTGTCGACAAAGGCGGATATGGACTGAGCGATGAGAAGATTGAACAGAAAGTGCCTGTGAAGCACCCTGACGGTTCCACAACTGAAATGAAAGCTGGAGCTGTAGTCATCGCGGCGATCACAAGCTGTACGAATACATCTAACCCTAGCGTTATGGTCGGCGCAGGTTTGCTTGCGAAAAAAGCAGTTGAATTGGGTCTGACTAAACCAGGATATGTGAAAAGCAGCTTGACTCCAGGTTCCCTCGTAGTTACCGAGTATCTGGAAAAAGCAGGCCTGATCCCGTATCTCGACAAACTCGGATTCAACGTTGCCGGTTACGGATGTGCAACTTGTATCGGTAACTCCGGCCCACTGCCGGATGAAGTGAGTGAAGCGATTACTGCCAACGATATGACTGTAGCGGCTGTACTGTCCGGTAACCGTAACTTCGAAGGCCGTGTACACGCACAAGTGAAAGCGAACTACTTGGCTTCTCCACCGCTCGTCGTTGCATATGCGCTTGCGGGTACAGTAGATATCGACTTCGAAACCGATCCAATCGGTCACGACCAAAATAATCAACCTGTATTCCTGAAAGATATCTGGCCTAGCTCCGAAGAGATCAAGGATACCATCGCAAGCTCCTTGAATGCACAGATGTTCCGCAACAAATATGAGAATGTATTTACAGCCAACGAGCGTTGGAACAACATCGCTGTACCGGAAGGTGAACTGTATGAGTGGGACCCGAACTCCACATACATCCAGAACCCGCCATTCTTCCAGGAGCTTGGTGACAAGCTGAACGATATCGCCGATATCCGTTCTGCACGTGTAATGGCCTTGCTCGCTGATTCCGTAACAACGGACCACATCTCACCAGCAGGTAACATTGCTCCGTCCAGTCCAGCCGGATTGTACCTGAAAGAGCATGGTGTAGAACGCAAAGACTTCAACTCCTACGGTTCACGCCGTGGTAACCATGAAGTGATGATGCGTGGTACGTTCGCCAACATCCGTATTCGTAACCAGGTAGCTCCAGGAACCGAAGGCGGTATTACGAAATACTTGCCAACGGACGAAGAGATGTCCATCTACGATGCTTCCATGAAGTATCAGGATGAAGGACAGAACCTGATCGTTATCGCAGGTAAAGAATATGGTACAGGAAGCTCCCGTGACTGGGCAGCCAAAGGAACGTTCTTGCTCGGCGTCAAAGCCGTTATCGCAGAAAGTTTCGAGCGTATCCACCGCAGTAACTTGGTAGGTATGGGCGTTATGCCATTGCAATTCCAGGAAGGTCACGGCTGGTCCAGCCTCGGTCTGAACGGACGTGAGACGTTTGACATCACAGGTCTGAGCAATGATGTGAAACCAGGTCAAGAATTGAAAGTAACCGTAACTCGTGAAGACGGTACACAGTTCGACTTCCCTGTCATCGCTCGTCTGGACAGTATGGTTGATGTGGATTACTACCACAACGGTGGTATCCTGCAAACGGTATTACGTCAAATGATGAAAAAAGCTTAATTCGCTTGATCTTTCATGGGATAAAATGAAATAACGAAGCCCCGCTTCATGTGCAGATTGCACGATGAAGCGGGGCTTTTTAATTCTGAGATTTGATGCGGAACTTGAGTTTATCGTTTGCTTTGATTTAGTCATTTTTGCTTTGCCTTAGTCATTTTCACTTTGCTGTTAATGCTTTTCTGCTGCAATCCGATCAAAAATCGATCCTGATTCCCACCTCTGAATCATTCGGCGGTTCAGGTATACGATAGATTCCCCTACATTTTAACTTTTCCACATTGATCCAATCCATAAAGTCATCCCCACCGTAACTGCGAATAAACACCCCATATTCCAGTTCATCATCGAAATTAAACGATTCCACATATTCCGTAAACGGATGTTTACCTTCGATACTTTGCAAAAAATCAGAAAATTCGATTCTCCACGCTTCGATCTACTCTGCATACTCGTCAGGGACATAATAATAGAAACCGTCAGGTGTGTAATACGAAATTTTCATAATCATCCGATCTACCTCCTAAAGCCTGATCGTGAATTAGTTGCAAACTCATTCTTTAAAAGAATCTGCGAGCATCTCCGAGATTGAATAAGAGATTAGAGTTTCAGAATAGCCATGCCTTCCTTCAGTTGTTCAGAAACAGCCGTATAATACTCCATACCATCTGCAAGTTCGCTTTCCGTTTTATGTACCAGATAATAAGAATACTTCTGCATCAACTCATGTTCGTTCAACTCAATAGGCAGGTGAATGATCTCATAATGATCTGAATGTTCCGAACGTTCTGAGTTCGCATAGAAACGATAACCTCTTTCGGATCGGCCAACATTCATTACCGTTTTGATGACTAATGATTCATCACGCGTGAGGCCGCGGATCAGTGTAGATCCTTTCTTTTCCAACTCCAATATGGCCTGTTCATTTTCTTGTCCATGTGTTGCGTCTGCGATCTCACTTTCGATAGCGATTAGCGCTCTCATTCTTCCGGCAAGCTGTTTAGCTAACAAAATCAATCCGAGTCCTCCTCCGAGTATAGTGAACATACAGGGTACTACCGAACATCGTTTTTTTCTTATCTCGTCGGTATCTTCTAATTAAAACTATTAAACAGTATCGCAAAAGTGTCCGCTTGAAACAACTCAAATAAATGCTCTAAAGTGTAACCCATAAAAGATTCCCGTTAGTGAACGAGACGAGATTGTATCCGTAGCAGGGGGAAAACTTAAATCCGGGAATGGATGAAAAAGAAGCCCTAATGGCTAGCCAAAATTCTAACGATCATGAGAAGCCTTATTTCCCCCCAAAGTAGCCTTTTGAGATTCTAACGATCCGTAGCGACGCTATTGAAGTAAATTTCTTCGATTTATCCCGATTTCAGCTAAAATTGAGAAAATAGCGTTTCTGGTGATCGTTAGAATTTATAACTCGGCAAAATCAGCCAAATAAGGTCTGTCATGATCGTTAGCGCCGCGAGAGGAACAGAAACAATGGTGACTACAGGTTTAGGGTTTTCGGGTTTTCCGGGTTTTCCGGGTTTTCCGGGTTTTCCGGGTTTTCCGGGTTTTTCGGGTTTTCGGGTTTCCGATTTTACGGGTTTCCAGAGTTTTCACCCCCCCGCCACCTCCGTGCCTTTATAAAAAAACTCCCTATGAACGCATCGCTACAAGCTGTGCGTTCATAGGGAGTTTCGCTTAATGCCCAATATAATGTGAGGATTGATCGAGCACCTGCACTGTGCCCATGGTCAGAAAGAAACACGACATGACGATCAAAGCTCCTCCGATCCACCTTGCTGCAAATCGACGATCCTTGATTTGCTGGTCTGTAGCATCTGTTGTACTC
Organism: Paenibacillus amylolyticus; assembly: GCF_051136285.1. Taxonomy (GTDB): domain Bacteria; phylum Bacillota; class Bacilli; order Paenibacillales; family Paenibacillaceae; genus Paenibacillus; species Paenibacillus amylolyticus_F. The sequence goes on from NZ_CP194938.1 coordinate 3,065,906, forward strand.
TGCGGATATACCAGAAACATAAACCCTGTACTAATAAACAGTACAGCCATAATAATCAATGTAATTCCTCCTTAGGCAGGGCACGAAGCATGGGCCTCTTTCACACAGTTATCCCCTTTACTATTTCACCTAGTTACTTTCCTAGTGATTCTCATACTCTTCCCGTCGTTATTTCAAATGTTGCTCGCCTAGTTATTCGCTGCCAATCGTGAGTTACCTCCTGATAACAACCTGTTTAGGACCAGCAACATGGTATACAGCAGGTATCCGATCATTCCACCAAATGTATTCAGCATAAGATCATCTACATCAAAGATACCTATACCCGTGAGCAGCTGTGTCCCTTCGTATCCCAGACTAAGCAGGAAGGATAGAACAAGCACATGAATTCCGGTGAAAAAAGTATGGCGTAACAGCCCCGTAATCAATACGCCGAGCGGCACAAATGCAAGGATATTGCCCACCAGATGAATGGCTGTTCCGGATCGGTGATGAACGGAGAGACTACACCAGTCTCGTTTGATCTCCTGAAATGGCGTCAGATTTACGGTTCGTGTATGAATCAGATCAGGTTGACGTAGCAGCTCCATTAATCTGTCCCATACCAGCCCTACATCCACGGGACCTCCTTTGAATAAAATCAACTTGGTCAGCAGATAAAGATAAATCAGGAATATAGAAATCCATACAACTCGAAGCGGATTAGACTTCTTCTCATGATTCTTCTCATGACGGTTGGTCAAATGGCTGGTCTGCTGTTTGTTCTGCATATGGCGTTCACTCCGATCACGGTGCTCATGCCCACGTTGATTAAGCTGCTCGCTCGGCTTATTCTGTCTCATGCTGTCTTTCCCTCCCCGATCAGGCCGTGAAGCAGTATATCAACCGTACTGTAACCTGTTTTGTTAATCCCCCGGCCAATGCCGTCCCGGTTTAAACCTATTCGTATGTACCCATATATATCAAGCCTCGGCTGTTAGATTTACAAATCCTTTTGGCAACCGTTTAGCGCTCACGCTCACTAGCGTTTCTTAACCGTAACAATAACACCCTCCATATTGTCCCCGGACAGTTCATAATCGTCTTCCTCGGGCAGATATATCTTGGTATCCTTCGACACGTGATAATAATGGATGTGGTACGTCTCGCCATCAAGATCAACGGTCACGTCTTTTTTTTCCTTTAACATCTCCAGATACTCTTCCAAAACCATATGATTCTTCGCCATCACTGCACTGTGAGGCATGCCCACATATCTAAAATGCCAAGGTTCATACTGAATACCGGTCACTTTCACTTTATCTTTCGGATATCGCATAATAAAACCGTATCTCCACGCGTTCTTCTCCAACCATGCCCCCTCAGGAGCTTCGCTCATCGAGGCCAAGCTTGAACCCACGTCTAAGGATAATCCCAGATTGTGCTCGCTGTAGCCCGCAGGCAACGCGTAGTCTGAACCCTTTTGCCGATACAGCTCGTCTTGCTTCTCAAAATCTCTGTACCCGCTGCTCATCAGGAAATAACGTACATCGTCTTCGGCTGCTGCTTCAACCATCTCCTGGAATCTCTCTGCCACCTCACGGGATAACATCAATTTGTGATCCAGTAGTCCATAACCACGAAGCAGGTCTTCCTCATCAGCTACATGTACAATATCAGAGCGAACACCTTCCCGGTGAATTGGATGCTCGGAATTGACCAAAACGAGATTACCTTTATGTATTAGTTGTTTTGTGTCCTGGCTTGCCACTTCTCGGTACCCCGCATACTTCTCATCCGTGTCCAAAATAACAATCGGCATCTCCTTGTCCCCCGACAAAGCTGCCGGTGATTGGGTCAGGATATCCCCGATCAGGATGATGCATATTAGAAAGCCCCACTTTTTCATGATTGTTCCTCCTTCCTCTCATGATTCAAGGATAGACAAAACAATTTAAAGAAAACGCAGGGCAATTTTTAAGTTTTTCTTAAGTTTCACGAGAAACCTGCTGGAAAACAGGTAGACGAACCTCAAACATCGTACGTACCACATCGCTTGCTACCGATATTACACCCTCATGCTGGTCCACGATATTACGTGCGATAAACAGTCCAAGACCCGTACCTCCCTCTTGTACTGTCCGTGCCCGATCCCCGGTGTAATACATGTCGAAGATGTGCGGCAGATCATCGGGGTGAATGTGTCCCCCATAGTTGATAACCTGAATGACCACTTGATTGCCATCCCGGAATCCGTTAATGTCAACGTACATACCGTCCTTACCATGCCGCGCAGCATTAATCAGCAGGTTCTCGAACACACGGGCGAGCAGCTCCCCGTCTCCTGATACGGTAAGATCATTATCGATCTTTAGACGGGTGAGCAAATGATTCTTTTCAAAAACAGGATAAAGCTCCTCGTTCATCTGTTTCAACAGCTCGCTCAGGTCCAGTTGTGTCTTGCGCACAGGCAGCCTGCCGTGGTTCATCCGTGTGATCTCAAACAGATCATCAATCAGTTTCTCCAGCCGCTGGGACTTGGTAAACGCGATTGCTGTGAAATGACGTGCCTGTTCCTCTGTCAGTTGCTCGTCCTTCATTAACAAATCCAGATAGCCCAGCACGGAGGTTAGCGGTGTACGCAGATCATGCGCAAGGTTTACGATGAGCTGGTCTTTGCTGTTCTCGGCAAAATCCCCTCGTTCCATCGCCTCTCGCAGCTTCTGGCTCGCCATATTCACACTCTCCGCAATCGAACCCAATTCATCCTTGGACGAAATCTGAACACGATGCTGAAAGTCTCCATTCGCCAAGTGATTAATGCCTGTGGAAATCTCTTTGAAATACGTGACATAAGGTCTCGTAAACAAGTAGAAAAATAAAATCGCAAGCGGGATGAAGAGCAGCATAAAGACATATATATCGCCAATACTTCTCATGATGTTACGATACTCCGCCAGTGGATCTTCTCTCCTGACCCCTGCATAATACATCTGCAACAGCCTGTAGACGATAAACGTTACGCCGCCAGAAGACAGCATGCTCAGACCGAGCAGCATAATCATCGTTGTGCGAAAGCTTCTGCGCTTAGTCATTGAACGTGTACCCCACGCCCCAGATCGTTTTGATGAATTTGTTCTTGTCCACATCTTCACCGAGCTTTTTGCGCAATGTCCGAATATGTACCATAACGGTGTTGCCACTTTCGAAATAAGCTTCTCCCCATACCTTTTCAAAAATACTTTCTGCGCTAAAGACCTGTTTCGGATTGCTCGCGAGCAACACTAAAATATCAAATTCCTTCGGTGTTAACTCCAGCGGTTTACCATAAAGCATCACGCTGTGCTGCTCCGGTGCAATGACAAGTCCGCCCTTTTCCAGAATCGAGCGCTGAACCCCCGCTGTGGACTGACTGAATTGCAAAGAACGCCGCAGTTGAGAATTCACACGTGCCACAAGTTCCATCGGATTAAACGGTTTGGTCATATAATCATCGGCACCCATCACAAGCCCCGTAATTTTATCCATGTCCGAGGTTTTGGCACTCAGGAAAATAATTGGAAAATGATGCTGCTCCCGTATTTTGCGGGTAACTTCATACCCGTCCATACCCGGCATCATAATGTCCAGTACGGCCAAATCAATGGCATGTGTCTGGATCGCCTGTAATGCTGACTGTCCGTCAGATGCCTTGACGGTATGATAGCCTTCTTTTTGTAAATGCAGAGCAACCAGATCTGCGATCTCTACTTCATCGTCCGCAATCAGAATCGTAATTCGCTTCATTGCTTATTTCACTCCTATATGGGATGCTGGGCAATATAATACCTATGAATCTAACAGATAACTCCGGGTTTAACAATTGAAAGCAATGTTATATAAGTTGGACAAAAGTTTTACACAGTCCACTCCGATGACAGGATAACCTTCCGATCGCTGTTATCCCCAGATTTTTTGATTCCCTTCTCTATAGGGAAAATCCGATGATAAGCATATGCTTCCGAAGCAGCTTTCTTTCAGAAAGCTCTCAGGTGAGCGCTTCGCTTCTCCAGGTTTTTTCTGTCCTCTCCGTTCAAGTGTAAAAGAAAGAGCCTATTTATATAAACAATAATAAAGAAAAGGAAGATATAGCTATGAAACTGGAGCGTTTGTTAGCCATCGTCGTACTACTCATCAACCGCAGGCGATTACTGGCGAAAGACCTGGCCGATATGTTTGAGGTATCGATCCGTACGATCTATCGGGACATCGACACATTGGGGCAAGCCGGAATTCCGGTCGTGACCTATCAGGGAGCAAGCGGCGGCATCGGGCTAGCGGAAGGGTATCGTCTGGATCGCAATCTGTTAACGGACAAGGATCTCGTTTCCATCGTCACCGCGCTGCGCAGTATATCCACCTCGCATACAAATACTGCGCGTGAGTTATTGGTAGAGAAGCTCAGCAGTATTGTGCCGGAAGCCAAAAACGAAGATTTTCAAGCTAGCACCCATCGATTCATCGTGGATTATTCAACGTGGACACACCCCGAAGCTCTGCAAAACAAATTAAAAGTTATTGATCAGGGGATCGATCAGCTTCAATGCATTTATTTCGCCTATTGCAGCGCCGAAGGTATACAGACCTATCGTACGGTTGAACCACACACGCTTGTGCTGAAGAGGCACGCGTGGTATCTGTATGCCTTTTGCCATGAACGAAATGAATTCCGTATGTTCAAGCTGGTTCGGATGAAAGAAGTCTCTCTTGCTGCAGAGCACTTTGAACGAAAATCCATCAACCTTCAGGATCGGCCGTGGCAACAGGAATGGAGCCAGCCAGACAACCAGCTTGGGATTACCCTGAGATTCCATGCTCGTGCCCGTCATCTCGCGGAAGAATGGTTTGGCATTGAAAATGTATTGCCTGACGGGAACGGGTATTATATCAGCCAGATCGCTTTCCCGGAAGATAACTGGCTATATGGCTTTATTCTCGGCTTCGGCGCGGACGTGGAGGTGCTGGAACCTCTGCATATTCGGGATAATGTGTGCCGTATGGCAGAGCAGATTGTGCAAAATTATAAAACCTCAGCTCAAACCTGACAGACAGCTGTCCAGTTCCTCCCCGTATACTTCAACTATGTTCAGGTTAAAGTTGCACATATAACCGAGGAGGAATGAATAATGAACGTTACCTTATGTCAAAGCTGTGGTATGCCGCTCACAAGTGCAGATCAATTTGGTACAGAAATGGATGGCAGCACAACCCGTGAGTACTGCATTTATTGTTACAAGGATGGCAAGTTTGAGCAGCCAGGCATCTCGCTTGAAGGTATGACCGAGATGTGCACCACCATTCTCAAGGAAGAAGGCATGGATGAGGAATCGGCTCGCTCGATGCTGCGCAACCAATTGCCCTTTCTGAAACGCTGGCGTAATGCAGATAATCTGCAAAGTGCTAAGGACGGGACTACTGTGTTAGATAACACTTTGGCAGGAAAAATAAGAGCAGACGAGCAATCATCTCTGTCAGATGCGTCTAATCCAGCGAAAAATGATCCGTTTTCCAGCGAGCCTGCTCGCTATGTCACCCTTCCGGGCAAACGCCTAGCCGGACTGTCCGCACGTACAACCAACGCGATTGAGATGGGCGGCCAAGGCAGCATCGGTGCGTTATGGGGTCGTTATTTTGCCTCCGAACATATTCCGGCTACTGAAGCTGCACGCTACGGCTGTTACACGGATTACGCGGATGGCATTGCCGGTGAATATACCATTTTGATCGGGCATGAAGTCGGCGAGGGAGAACGACTACCTGAAGGTTTCGACGAGGTTCAGTTACCGCCTGCTACCTATGCAGTGTTTACTTCGAGAACCGGACCGATGGTTGAAGTAGTCAGCGAAGTGTGGGGAGCGGTGTGGGCGTGGAGCCATCAGAGTGACAGAACATTTACTGGAGATTTTGAGTATTACGATGAGCGGAGTTTAGACCCGGAACATACACAGGTCGATGTATATATTGCGGTAAAAGAACGCAGGTAATAGAAGCAATAGTAACGGATCCCCCCTCTTCAAAAAGGAATTTAAAGAGAGAATCAAATCAGATAATCTAAAGCTGCCAAGAGGTCTTGGTAGCTTTTTTGACATTTTTCGATCCATATCCCCGACCATAGAACCAAGTTAGTTAGCATATACCATACCTAGTCACTTGGACATATGTCTTAGAGGTAAGCACCATTGACTTCCCTAAAATTAGGACCATTCACATAACAACCGATACCATGCTCCCATACCTCGCCTTTCATATCAGGTTCTTTGTTCCTGAATTTTCCTAAAACCGTTTACATCTTCTGAATACCGGGTAAAATCACTACATCCGGGTCGGAATAACGATTGAATTCCCGCTTTTTCATGTAACAAGTCATATTTACCTATATATGTACAAGGCGAATTCATTTTATTTTCACCAACAAAACGAATGTTGAAAATACATACAAACTAACGATGCATGTCCATCATGCATGTAAGGAGGAACCAAGATGATCCGCATGCCTATTCAGCAAATGATCCCGTATCACCACCAATATCCGCGCAACACGGAGACCAATGTGCCCAAAAAGGAAAATGAGAACACTCAAGGCCTATCCTTCCATGAAATTTTACAGCAAAAAATGGCGAAAAAGAACGTATCCATGAACATAAGATAACGCTTTACATCTCTGCGGCTGCTCCCTATACTACGTGTAAAAGATGACATTTCAGGCGCGACGTTTCTTACCGATGGTTCACACTTATGGTGTGATCCAGACGCGTCTTGTAGTCACTCTACATAAAGGGGATTGCTTATGAGCACCATTGCCTGTTTCCACGCGCATTACTCCAATATCAGGTTGATTGAACAAGCACTGACTTCTTATAATATCGAACTGGTTCACTATGTAGACCCCGGTCTTGATCGGCTCAAGCATGATGAGGATTTCAATAGTGCGCTTGTTCGGGAAAAAGTAAATCAGACACTGCAATGGATGAGCCGCTGTCACGCTGACGCTATTCTTGTGACATGCACCTTGTTCGCAGCCGTGCTGGAACAAATACAACCGTTACCGATTAGGGTAACGGGTATTGACGATTCACTGCTCGCGATGATGGTAAAACATCCGAAGCGGTATTTGCTCGCGTTTACCAATCCCGCCACAGTAGAGCCTACGATGACTCGATATCATGACTATATGGATCAACACTTGGTAGGAAGGGACAAGCCTGAGTTAGAATCTGTGTTGCTTCCTGGTCTATTCGATATGATTATGCGAGGTGACCAAGAAGGCTATAACGTCGCGTTAAAAGAAGCATTGCAGCAGCTTGCTCTTGAATGCAAGGATACTTGTCTTGTCGCTGCTCAGCTCTCCATGGCTCCTGCCGCTGAGCAGGCATCTGCCAATGCAGGTATGACCATTTATACGCCGCTTTCATTATTAGGCGCGAACCTGGAGCGGGATATCGGTATCACGAAAAAAGTATAAGTAACTCGGAAGCACACTCGTTGCATGGTAAAACCAACAGTGACCTAATCACCACAGCTAGACGTGTGTACACTTTTATTTCGGAGGGAACGAAACCATGAAAAATCTCACGGTTGAACCAGGTCAATCTATCGGGGATATCCGGCTGGGCATGACACAGAATGAAGTTGAACAGACGGAGACTTTCCGTTTTGATCCCAATGTGGAGTACGATGCCCAAGGCAAAGCACATTTTATTGAGTTTTATGAAAGTGATGAGTTTAAATGTATGCTGGGAGAACTCGATCTGCTAGGCACCGAAGCTGACGTTCTTGTTCCTCAGTTGGATGCCATTGCACCATATGACCGCGAAGATCCCGAGCTTGGTTGCAGTTACCAGTTCGATCAGATCGGTTTGATTCTATGGCGTCCGGTCCCCATGACCCGAGAGAATATGCAGGAGCCGTGGTTCCTGGAGATGCCACCCGAAAATCAACAGGATGAAATGAAACACCTCTGCTTCTCGACCGCGGCTGTCTATGCGAAGGGATATTACGAGTAATCTACAACTTAAACATAAAAAAGTGACCCTAGCTCAGGCACTACAGTCCTGTTGGGTCACTTTTTCAATTGTAAAAGCTTACGACCGTGCCCGATACTCCTCCGCTTTCGCCTGCATTCCGGCCGTGACCGCTTCATCGTCGTTCAGACCACGATCTGCGGCGAAGGCGTGAATATCCTGCGTGATGCGCATGCTGCAGAACTTTGGCCCGCACATGGAGCAGAAATGTGCTTCCTTCGCCCCTTCTGCGGGCAGCGTCTCGTCGTGGTAGGACAGCGCCCGTTCCGGGTCGAGGGATAGGTTAAACTGATCCCGCCAGCGGAACTCGAAACGTGCCTTCGACAGCGCATCATCCCGGCGCTGGGCGCGTGGGTGACCTTTGGCTAAATCTGCGGCATGAGCCGCTATTTTATAAGCGATAACCCCTTCACGCACATCGTCCTTGTTCGGAAGCCCCAGATGCTCCTTCGGCGTAACGTAACAGAGCATGGACGTACCAAACCAGCCAATCATCGCCGCCCCAATCGCAGACGTAATATGATCGTATCCCGGTGCTATGTCCGTGGTCAGCGGCCCGAGGGTATAGAACGGCGCTTCCTGGCAGATTTCCATCTGCAAATCCACATTTTCTTTGATCTTGTGCATCGGTACATGCCCCGGCCCTTCAATCATCACCTGCACATCATGCTTCCACGCAATCTGCGTTAATTCTCCGAGCGTTGCCAGCTCCGCCATCTGTGCCTCGTCATTGGCATCGTAGATGCTGCCTGGGCGCAGTCCATCCCCAAGAGAGAAAGCCACATCATACCTTTTCATAATCTCGCAGATTTCTTCAAAATGAGTGTACAAAAAGTTCTCCTGATGATGTGCCAGGCACCACGCCGCCATAATCGACCCGCCCCTAGATACAATGCCCGTCATCCGTTTCGCTGTCATCGGAATGTAACGCAGTAACACGCCCGCATGAATCGTAAAATAATCCACGCCCTGCTCCGCCTGTTCAATCAGCGTATCCCGGTATAACTCCCAGGTGAGCGCCTCAGCCTCTCCATTCACCTTTTCTAATGCCTGATACAGCGGCACCGTACCAATCGGCACCGGGGAGTTACGGATGATCCATTCCCGTGTCGTATGAATGTTTTTGCCTGTCGAGAGATCCATCACCGTATCCGATCCCCAGCGCACAGCCCAAGTCATCTTCTCCACTTCCTCTTCGATGGAGGAAGATACAGCGGAATTGCCAATATTAGCATTGATCTTCACGTGAAAATGACGACCAATCAACATCGGCTCACTCTCCGGGTGATTGATGTTGGAGGGAAGAATCGCCCGGCCGCTCGCCAGCTCCTGCCGCACGAATTCCGGCTCCACGCCTTCACGAATAGCGGCGTACTCCATCTCTGGCGTAATCAAGCCCTGCCGCGCATAGTGCATCTGTGTGACACAGCGTCCAGCCTGTGCACGCAGCGGCTGCCCCCGAAGGCCGGGGTATTCCTCTGCCCCGGCTCTTCGGCCTCCGGGCTTCAAGCCGTTATCCTCCGGCTTGATTGCCCGGCCCTCATACGCTTCCACGTCACCGCGCTCCATGATCCAGTGCGTGCGAAGCGTAGGTAAACCGGCCCGAATGTCCATCTGGAATTCGGGATCGGTCATCGGGCCGCTCGTATCGTAGACACGTAGCGGCTCATTATGCTCCACCCCTTGGGGAGTATTGGTATCATGAAGGGCAATTTCACGCTCCGGTACAGCGATGTCCGGTCGTGAGCCCTGAATGTAGACTTTACGGCTGCCCGGGAAGGGTTGAACCCCTCCAGCCGCTCTGGTTTCCTTTTCCACCGGATGACCATCGCTCCCCAATTCTTCGATTCCATTCTGTTGCCCCGTTTGGTTATGTGTACTCATGTCTCCTGTTTCCTCCTCTGTGATCTTCTCTTGCGCTATGTCTCACCAATGCGTCAGTTCCAACGACCACACCTGCCCGGAAACATCCAGAGCACAGAAGCATAGCAGGAATGATCCTGCCCCAGCAGCCAAACAAATCCAGGAGACAAATTTTTATGTACAGTCAGCGAGAGAAGCGAGATCACTTCACCTGGAAGTCCAGCATGTATGTAGGAATGGTTATGCAGTCACTACGATAGTGAAACACAACAAGTGAATATCTGCTAGGCGCTGTAAATAAAAAAAGCCGGTTCCGAAGGAACCGACTAATGTCCATCACCACGCACGCAACAAGGGGCATCTGCTGCCAAACAGCATCTATCCCAGGTTAACGTCTGTGGTGTTTGTGGTCATATGGCCGATTACTTCCCTACGCTGGTATGATCCAGATCAGGTGCAAAGGGTCCGGAATCTCATGCGATTCCGTCTCAGTCCGGACAATTCGGACTCCCCCAGTAACGTAAACGTATTACGGCAATTCAGCCGCTGTTCAACTTAAAAATATGACATTCAACCGGCCCCGATGGGCCGTCCATTACAGAGTAGCTTAATCTGGTCATAAATACAACCTTAATATTCCAGATTATCAATTCCTTTTGAGCAAAACTTCAAGCAGGAACCTGCCCTTACGACAACATAAGTCCCATCTGCGCAGCCGCTTCTTTCAATACAGGGGCATATTCATGTAATGTGTCTTGCGAGAGCCTGCTGACAGGCCCCGACACAGACAACGCTGCCGCAATATTGCCTCTGCGATCCATAATCGGTACGGACACAGCAGCAGCTCCCGGCTCACGTTCCTCATAACTGGTTGCATAACCGCTTACCCTGATGTCCTCCATCTGTGCCAAATATACTGCTGGATCAATAAATACGGGCCATTCCGAGCCGTTCATCAGCTCCTCCCGATCCTCTTCAGATGCAAAGGCCATCAACACTTTGCTGGAAGCTCCTACGGAAAGAGGTAGTCTGACACCTACTGGCGCAACCCGGCGAATCGCCTGATCACTCTGCACCGCCTGAATCCGAATCCGCTCGCTGCCGTCACGGAGATAGAGACTTACCGTCTCGCCCAACCGATCCCGGAGTCGTTCCATCGCAGGCAACAGCAAAATCGCAGGATCATCACTACGTGACATATGCGCAGACAGTTCCCAGATGCGAATGCCAAGCCGGTACTTCTCGGTTGCTGCGTCGCGTATCACGAACCCCCGATCCTCCAGTGTTGCCATCAATCGATGCACCGTACTTTTGTGTAAACCGATCTGACTGGCAATCTCGGTGAGCCCAAGATCACTGCGTGTGGTAAAACATAATAATATATCCAGCGCCCGTTCTACAGCCCGGACGGTTAACTTGCGGTCTTCCATGGCATGATGCCCTCCTCATGTTTCATCACATGAAACTTGGTTACATAAATTATATGAGAAACGGTCTCATCTGTAAACCAAAAAGAACCTTTTTGAAGGTAATGTGCAATCTACAAAGTGAACAAGGATATGCATTTTGCACATCGTAACCTCCTGTAATTTACACACTATGGAAAAGTTACCTCTACATCTTAAGAACTATATAACAATTGCGTAACAAATGCCTTCATTTGATTGACTTTGACTATATGGGGACATACGATAAAGACAGGACCCCTTTCATTTATAACAAAACAAAGTGTGACTTTAGAATCACGATGTCATCGTCTTGAATATGGTTTGAACGGATATAACATTCTATTTTTCACATCATTAACATCTTGGCCAAATTTATCTTTAACCGAAACTCAAAGGAGGGGCGTGCATGTATCCGACATCCCAGAGCGAAGCCCCGCTGCATACCAAAGTGTCCGATCTGCCCTCTTCATTGTCACCCAGGCTGATTCGGTTCAAGCATATTATCGTAGCGTTGCTGCTCTCCGTTGTATTTTTCTTATTGTTTTGTTTTATTGCCTTACATGGTTATATTGCATGGGTACTGTCCAACCCTACGGTCGCTCCAGTGTTCTCCAACCCGATGCAGGCCAAAAATATGAAATACGAAGACATCACATTCCCTGCGGCAGATGGCAGTCGGACGATGCAAGGCTGGTATATTCCAGCTAATACCGATACAGGGAAAACCATTATTTTCAGTCACGGCTATGGAGCCAATCGCGAGGAAACCTGGGTGCCCATGTATGACCTCGCTCATTACGCGCACCAACTCGGGTTTAATGTAGTGATGTTTGATTACGGCTTTGCCTCTCAAGTAAACCGGGCAGTAGCTACTGGCGGTAAAGCGGAGTCACAGCAACTGCTGGGAGCCATTCAGTATGCGAAGCAGCGAGGTGCGCAGGAGCTTGTTGTGTGGGGATTCTCAATGGGAGCTGGCACAGCTCTACAGACTGGACTGCTGACCAACGAAGTGGATGCCATGATTCTGGATAGCACGTTCCTGCTGGAGCCAGATACGCTGTATCACAACATTCATAATCAGATCAATCTGCCGCGTCAGCCTACGCTGGAGATCATGAAATTACTCTTCCCGGTCTTGAATGGTACCGGCCTGCAGCAAATTCCGTATCAGGAAGTGAAGAAAAAAGACTATCCATTCCCCATCTTCTTCATTCATGGCACAGAGGATGAGAAAGCGCCTTACCCGATTGCTGAGCAGCTCGCCGCCAATCAGACCAATCCCTTTTCAGAAGAATGGATTGTGCAGGGCGCACATCATGAACTGATCTTCAGGGAGCATCCAAAAGAATATTTACGCCGTGTCTCGCTCTTCCTTAGTCATGTGACGAAGACAAGCAACGAGGGTGTGCAACAAAACCAGCAGTAACTCAGCAGTAACGTAGTCATTCAGGAATACGTTCCATTCATCAAAATGATATCTAAGATTAGATGTATTTAGAGCCCTCCGGGGCTCTTTTTTTATACACATAGGACAATACGACGCAAGAATACACTGTTGAGACAGAGCAAAGATAATTGAACGAAGACTGAGGAAAAATAAACTGAAAGATTGGGGGTATAACGGATATGAACTGCGATGGATACGGCTATCTGCTGCCTCTGCGGATGCTGGAAGAAATCCGTTTCTGGAAAGAGCAAGAGAAAGAACATACACTCCTTATTCGTGCACTGGTTCCTGAACTGGAGCCTGCTTACGTTAAGCTGCTGGAGGAATGGGAAGCGGCTTTTGCGAACAGTGAGCGAGTGGCGAATCAACTGTTAAAGCAGTTGTTGCCCGCAACCCAGCCGCCTGCCCCCTATATGATGCGATGTATCGATCAACTTGTCTCCACAGCACAGCAGCAGTCCAGGGAGTTTATTCAACAGCTTTATATCAAGTTGGAGCAAAGTGCAGCGGTGCGTGCGGTTCCGTTTGCCCAAACCATCATTTTGCACCTCATCTGTGAATCGGAGTATTTCCTTGGGGTATTGGAAACGTTGAGTCAGCCTGGCATTTTGCGAGAAGCAGAACCACCATCATCGACACTACTGGAAAATGCACTGCACAGTAATAGCTCCAAAATCGCTCAGGACAGTCGCCTTGAAGCAACGGAGGCATCTGCCTCATCTGCCGGAAAAACCAATGCAGCCTCTGCTTCTTCCGCACAGGTACAATCTCTGTCACTTCAGCCTTCAACGGATGGGACGGCTCCTTCTGAAACTTTGCCTGCTTCTGCCCCGGTCAGAGAAAAGCCGGTTCCGATTGGCGGGCACACGCTGCCTCCCCTTCCCTACACGTATAATGCACTGGAACCGCATATTGACGAACTGACGATGCGCATCCATCATGACAAGCACCACCAGTCCTATGTGGACGGATTGAACGTGGCGGAGAAAAAACTAGCCGAATCCCGAAAAAAGAATAATTTCGAACTCATCAAACACTGGGAGCGTGAACTTGCCTTTAACGGGGCAGGGCATTATCTGCATACCATCTTCTGGACAATTATGAACCCAGCGGGCGGTGGCAAGCCAACTGGCATGCTTGCAGAGCAGATCAAACGTGATTTCGGCAGCTATGAAGCGTTCAAAAATCAATTTACCGAGGCGGCTAACAAGGTGGAGGGTAGCGGTTGGGCGATGCTGGTCTGGAGTCCAAGAGCGCACCGATTGGAAATTTTGCAGGCCGAAAAACATCAGAACTTGTCCCAATCGGATATCGTTCCACTCCTGCCGCTGGACGTATGGGAGCATGCCTACTATCTCAAACATCAGAACGAACGCAAAAAGTACATTGAAGACTGGTGGAATGTCGTCTACTGGCCTGCTGTCGCAGAACGGTACGAAACCGCGCGCAAGCTGTTATGGCCGCCTTATTAGAGTAGTGTAGCTTCAGTGGGTGTTGCACTCACTATGCATATCACTCACCCATATTAAATATTAGCCTCAAGCATATAATGGTTCTGACAAGTGACCTAACGAGTTATTTGACGAACCAGTTAACAAAACAGGCCAACGAATATAAAAAAAGAGATATCTCCAGTCATAGACTGAAAGATATCTCTTTGAAACATGTATAGCTTATCGCCATGAGGGCCGATAATTTGTCCAACTAACTTTACTTATTCTCACCAACACAATATGCTCGTCGTTATTCCTTCATGGATGCGGCTTGAATTGCTTGGTAAGCCCAATGGGTATCAGGCACATCCGACCATGATTTTAGCGCTGTTGCTGCAGGCTGTAGACCAATCAATTTGTTGATCATGGTCACGGCTTCAGCGCGCGATACCAGTTTATCAGGACGGAAGGTACCGTCCGTATATCCCGTAAGAACTCCTGCTGCATTCAACCGGGCGATCGCTTTCTGCGCCCAGTGTTGCTTCACATCCGTGAATGCAGTTGTCGCTTCAGATGCCACTGCCTGTTCACCATTCAGCAAATGCTGTAATACGCCCGCCATCTCTGCTCGTGTCATCCCTTGTCCCGGTTTGAAACTGCCGTCTGTATAACCTGTGAAGTAACCCGCTTTGGCAGCAGCGGAGATACTGTCATGAGCCCAGTGGCCAGATTTAACATCCGTAAATGATGCTTCGCTCTCATCCTCCACAGTGCCTGTTACGCGCGTGATGAGTGCCGCCATCTCGGCACGTGTTACGAACCACTCCGGTTGGAAGCGACCATCTACATATCCGCGAATATAAGGTTTTGCTTTTGCCGTATCATCAGCCCAGTCTTTGACCCGTACCACGGAGAACGTACTGAATTGTTCCACTTTAATCTCAATGCCTTGTTGGTTGTTATTTTTGTTTAGTGTTACCACTTTACCATGTACCAGCTCTTTCGTTCCGTTGCTGTGTTCGATATACACGCCAAGATCGGCGGGGTTTACACCTGTAAGCTGTTTGCTGTCCACTGGCAGTACAAGCGTTACGGGACGGCTTTGCAGATTCGTTTCAATTGTCATCGGACGTCCCAGAACCTGAATATCTTTCGTGCCTGCGAATTGAGTAATCGTCTCGTTAGCCAGCAATCTTTGTTCGATAGCCTGACGTGTATCCTGTTTCTTCACCGGCACGAGGCGGAAATACACATCGTCCGTTCTGTCTTTCATCGATGCGGCTGGAATAGTTACTTTTACGTTTGGATTGGAAATAACCAAATCGATGCCTTGCTCAGTGAACAATTTTGCTGATTCCCGCGCCAGTTTTACATCCCACTGGGAGACTTCATCTTTTGCATCCGGAATCAGCACAACAGCGGTACGTGATCCCGTTTTTTTGAGCTGATCGATAACCGACTGCGCTTTACTTTGACTCAGTCCAAGCTCATCTTTTACTGTACCATCTGATCCACGAGTCCGGCTGATCTCCAGAGAGTCAATGGTGGAAGCCTGCTCACCACTCGCCACGTCTACTTTAATAATCTCCTTCTGGGGAGCCGAAGAGACAGGTGATGAAGATGTGGATGGAGACGGGGTCACTTCGCCCCCACTATTGCCTTGAGATTGCGGTGTTACCAAGGTGGACACTTTAAACTCTGACATCCCCGCACTGCTCGAAGATCGAACAGCAAAGACATAAGGCAGACCACTCGTTAGATTGGAAACGGTATACTGCAATGCATTCATCGGCCCTGCTACTTTAATCCAACTATCAGGATCTTGTGGCGGAGTACTGCCCTGATACATATATACGACATACCCGTCTACCTCGGGTACACTATTCCAGTTTAACTGAACTTGTCCATTAATAACCTGCGGAGTAAGAGCCGCAGGTGCATCTGGCAAACCAGGTTTGATTACATTAGAAACGACATAATCGGACTGCGTTTGATCATGGTTAAACGTAGATTTGACTGCAAAAATATAGGGCAATCCATTCGTCAAATTACTGATGACCTTTTCACTGTTTAACATACTCGTAATATCAATCCAACTATCAGGATCTACTGGTTCCTTTGTACCCTGAAACATATAAACAGCATCAGTAACTGAAGAGTCTGAACTCCAGCTAACCTTCGCTTGAGCATCACCAGCAACAGCCTCCACATGGGTAGGAGTAACTGGTGAGCCTTGAATTGTCTGGAACACCTGATACCCCAGATCAGCCAAATTGACTAAATTGTTGCTTGGATCATCTGCTGTAAAATATATAGCATAATCTGTAGAAGGAGTTAAATGATTAAAAAACAGATCCTGCTCTTCCCCTGCCTGTAAATCAATGTACGTTCCTGCAAGCGTTGCATTGGCCTTGATCGTATCCAGTTCAGGTCTTGGACTAAGCCAGTCTACCATACGGATCTCATAATATAAACGTGCACTCTCCGTCAGTTTTACACTTGACTTAAACGTTGAGGAAGTAACTTTTACATCTATAGGGTAATTAGGAGCACCACGAACAAAGTCTATTCCAGTACTTGCATGTGCTTTTCCTGCGAAATAAACATTATTCGCCATACCAAGTGTTAACACGAAAATCAAAAAGAATTTCATTGGACGAGACATCCATGAAAACTTGTTTTGCAATGTTCTTCTCATCTTTTAACCTTCCCTTCCTTGTAGGCTTTTGGAGGAGTATATCAAAATATTCTGAACCGATTCTGAACAACATACGACATAATTCACGATTTATCGATGTTATCTGCTACTAAGAGGAAAAAAAATACAAAAAAAGCGAATCTCTCCTTAGAGATTCGCTTCATCATTCACTTCATATTACACTTCATACATAACATAGCTATGTTATGAAGCGCAGCCCTCGCACGCCACATAGTTGTCGCCAACCTGTTTGCTAATAGCGATCAGATCGCCCAGTTTGATATCGGACTCCTCTGTGAACTCCAGATCGGCAATACGTGCTACAATCAGGGTCGCAGCCTCTTCTTTACTGGTTGCCATTTGGCTAAATTCCGATTTTTCACCTGTCGAAACGACTTCATACAGGTATGTATATCGCAATGTTTCCACTCTAATCCTCTCCTTCCGAAATCACATCATATCATCTCTGATACCTAATTCCAAGCCTATAGAAAAAGAACTTAATCGTAACGTAATTTCATCTGCTCTGCCGTCAGCAACACTTCATCCATGCCCACAGAAAGCACCCGTTCTGTCTGTGAATGCGGATACCTCCTGCGTAGTGTACGCACCAATGATGCAGTATAGGCCGCAGCGGATGGCACACCTGCCAACTCCTGCAAACTTGCCATAGTTCCAGGTTTCACCTCGGGATATCCCTCAGCGGCTCCACCCGATGCTTCTTCATAGAATCGGCGCACATCTGCAGCAAGCCTGTCTCCCTGGCCTTCTACAATGATAAACGCCGTAATAATGTAAGCTTTAGCCTGCCGCCGCTGAGCAATACCGCAAAATTTCAATCCGCCCACACTGACATCATAATCCCCGGGGCAGAATGCGCCCTGTACTTCTCCAGTCTCTGCCAGAGTTGACCAAGGAATTAAGGACTCGGCAATAATAGAAGCCATCTCGCGAAAATCATCATGAATATTAATTGCATGCCCCGGATTAGGCAGGATCAGCGAGACATTCACCACTCCCGGATTCAACGGAACAGCGGCTCCACCCGAAGGCCTTACACATACGGCTGTACCCTCACCTCTAATGCGTTCCATCGCTTCAACTGCGAGTGGCAGCCTTCGGTCACGCAGCCCGGCAACGAAGGCATCTGGATGCCGCCAAATATGAGCAACAGGCAGATGACCGGCTCCCACGCGTCTGCACATCACTTCTTCCCATGCAAATGCATCAAGCACACGGCTACCATGGCGCATAAGCGGTGTCTCCCAAATCTGCAAGCGCAGCGATGAGTCCTTGTCAGCGGATATCCTCTTTTTTTCAGTCAAATTACTCTTTCCTGGCTCAGGCAACGGATTGGATTGGGAAGGTGTACTCATCGTTCATAACCTCCGACTATCGATTCATATGTAGTTAGTTTTAGATCTTGCAACGATACAAAACGCTCTATATAAATAAGCCGATTCCCTAAGGAACTCGGCTTATTTATCCTTTACTCTTTCACCAAAGACAGAAACTCTGCACGCTGTGCAGGGTTATCACGGAAAGAACCGCGTACAGCTGAAGTTACCGTCTTGCTGCCCGGTTTCTTCACGCCGCGGGAGCACATGCACAAATGCTCACCTTCAACGACCACCATCACACCATACGGTCCGACAGCTTCCGTCAGGATATCAGCAATCTGTGATGTAATGCGCTCTTGCACTTGAAGACGGCGCGTTACGGCTTCAACGAGACGTGCCATTTTACTTAGTCCCACAATTTTCCCGCTTGGTACATATCCAATATGTACTTTACCAAAGAACGGTGCCATATGGTGCTCACACTGGCTGTAGTACACAATATCTTTCACGATCACCAGCTCTTCGTGATTCTCGTCAAAGGTGACACCCAGCACATCACGGGGATCCACTTCATATCCGCCAAAAATCTCTTCGTACATCCGGGTTACACGCGCAGGCGTGTCCAACAGCCCCTCACGTGTGCTATCTTCTCCAATCAATTTGAGAATCTGTTCGACATGATACTCGATCTTCTCCCGATTGTCGGAAACTTTGGAATTCAAATAGTCTTTAACGCCAGCCACTGCCAAGCGCCTCCTTTCGAACCACAACCTGTAAGCGGTTTAATCACTCACAGTTATTATTTTCGACGCCCCGTGTTTTTACGCGCAGGATGTTGAGTCGGCTGAGGCATTTTTGCGCCTGGTTGCTGGTTCTTCATCATCTGCTGGGCACGCTGCATTTGCTTGCCATTCAAGTTGTAACCCATTTGCTTTGCCATTTTCTGTAGCATGTCAGGGTTGCTTTGCATTTTCTCAAGCTGTTTACGCAAGTAGAACACCCCGATGAAAAATCCACCGACCAGACCCACAATCAATGTAATAATCGGTATTACAATCTCCATCTCTTAGACACCTCTGTATGCAATCTAAAAAACCTGATGATCTGTGCTATTACACATCATGATTTATGCAAATTGATACCCATGATCTATACATAACACTGACCGGATTTCCTGAGAGTTATCATAGCATTTCCGCACGTCCTGAGCAAACGCATTTTCCAGTTCTATGGCTTAATTCATTACACCTTCAATGAAGACTGTGTTCTGTGTAGCCAAATCGATCTCAACAACATCCAGAGAATAACGCGTGCTGCCGCGAGCCACCCGAATGACTGGTCTTCCTGGTAAGCCGCGATGCTGGCGTACAATTACTCCGGTTTCTTTGGTGGACAGTCGAACAGCAGTCCCGTTGGGATATACGGATACACTTTTATTAAACTCAATCAGGATATCGCGATCCAGCTTGGTTCCGGACATCGCCATCATCTCCTCACAGGCTTCATGCGGAAGCATGCTGCTACCCGACAAACCATTGATAAGATTATCATAGATGTTAGCTGCACTAACTATTTTGGCAAATAGATGAATATCCTTCCCCTTAATACCTCTAGGTGTACCACTGCCATCCTCATGTTCATGATGCTGTAGTGCAGTGTGCGCAACCAGCAGACTGAACTCCCGCTTGTTCTTGATTACTTCAAAGCCGCGCCATGTGTGATGCAGCTTTGAAGTAGGAACCGTGCCAGGAGGCTCGCCTACTTTTCCAATATCATGTAACAGGGCGCCCACAGCAAGATCCTTGAGCTGATTGTAGTTGAGTCCCATATTCAGCCCAATCACCGAAGACAACAAACAAACATTCATAGCATGAACATATTGTGCATTGTCCTGAGTTCGGATATCAGTTAACTGTACCAGCATTTCACGCCCGTTCAGCACATCATTCAACAATTTGTCTATACTGAGCGCGACTTTCTTCGGACTCCAGTCTTTGCCGGATCGTACCGCTTCGAGTGTAACACTCATCTCATTGATAATGGCTCGTTTCGTGGCTTCATCCAGAATATCTTCTGTATCCACATCTTTATACGCTTCATCCTGGATGTACAGCGTGGTTACCCCGATACGCTTCAGCGTATTGACCATAAATACGGTGAGCTGTACTCCGGCAGACAGCAATACTGTACCATTACTGGAGTATACCGTCTTGCCCAGAATCTCCCCCGCCTCCACGCTTTCCACGTTTACATACTTCATGAACGTCCCCCGCTCTTACGATTGCTGCTCCAATGCGAGCAATTGCTCCTTGGTTTGCAGACCGCCTACGTAACCTACCAGAGTGCCATCTTTACCGCTCATACGATGACAGGGAATAATAATCGGGATCGGGTTCTTGCTAATAGCATCCAAAACTGCGCGTACAGCCTTGGGCCTGCCGATCTTTTCCGCAACCTGTTGGTGGGTTAAGGCTTCTCCATAAGATATATCGGACAGAACCTGCCAAACTTGTAGCTGGAATGCAGTTCCATACTGCTCAAGTTTCAAGTCGAACGTCTTTCTTCCCCCTGCAAAATACTGCTGTAGCTGTTCCGCAGCTTCGCTGAGCTTCTCTTCGTTTTTCTCATATCGGTACTCACCGACCCAGGTGCGTGCCCATTGCTGCAGATGAGCCTCTCGTACATGAAAAGCACCAAAATCAATATGACACAGTCCCTCATCCGTAGCACATAAAGTAAGCGTACCAATCGGTGTCAGTACCTCATCATAGTACACAGGCTTTCCGTGAAGCCCCGTTACTGCGGAAGGTTTCCATGCGGCAGCTTCCGGCTTGGTAGAAGAAACAGAAGGCGTTCCCTCATCTTCCCCGATACCCTCATTTTCACTCTTACCAACGTTCACAGTCCACTTTGGATCTTGTCCAAATTCTGTATCACTTGCCTGAGCTAAAAAATCTTTTTGTGTATATTGCACGGCTGGTGATACCACCTGTTCTTGTTCCTTCGCTTGCACTTGCTGCTTCATATTTCGTTGCTCAGCCTGCGGCTGATCGGGTAAGGTCTCGGAGGATAACAATCTCTCCTTGGCCTTCTGCAGCATACTTAGCACGTTCCCATCTTGTTCGATCGCGGCAGCTTCCCCAATAGCTCTCATGGCGTCTTCTCCTCCAATTCTGCTCAGCGCCCAGGCAGCGGTTCCCCGCAGTTCCGGACGCGGATCACGCTTCAGTATCTGCGTTAGTTTCGGTACAGCGCTTTTGTCTTTGAAATTGCCCAGTGCAATGACCGCATTACGCTGAATTGGCTTTTTGCCCCGCCACGCGGCGGAACTTTGACCGAAACGTTCTTTGAATTCACGGTTGCCAATATCCAGCAGCGGCAGCAGCAAAGGCTTTACAACCTCCGGATCGGGATGAAACTCGGGATGATGATCCCAATTTTTGCCCCGATTCTTCGGACATACAATCTGACACGTATCACAACCGTACAGTCGGTTGCCTATTTTCAGCATATACTCTTCATCCAGGAACCCTTTGGTTTGGGTTAAAAAAGAAATACAGCGCTGCGCATTCAATTGGCCGGGGCCAACCAGCGCACCTGTAGGACAAGCATCGATACATTTGGTACATTCACCACAGTCCTCGGTCACGGGAGTGTCCGGCGGGAAAGGAATGTTTGTCACCAGCTCGCCAAGGAAAATCCATGAACCAAATTTTGGCGAGATAATGGCGCAGTTTTTGGCGCTAAAACCAATCCCTGCACGCTGCGAGACAGCACGATCCACGAGCGCACCTGTGTCCACCATGCTTTCAATCATCGCTCCCGGTACACGTTCACGGATGAAGTTCATCAGCTTGTCCATCGCCGCGCGAAGCACCTGGTGGTAGTCCTGCCCCCAAGCCGAACGGGCGAAAATGCCTCGGTACGCACCAGGCTCCGATTTTGGCGGATTCACCATTTTGGATGGGTAGGCCACGGCGATGGCGATCAGGGAAGCAGGTGTGCCATCTTGGAGCGCGGGGTGCACTCTTTTTTCAATATCCGGCTCTTCAAATCCTGACGCATACCCTTTATCCCGAGATTGCTCCAGCAGCGATTTAAGCGATACAAAGGGATCCGCTGAAGCAAATCCGATATCATCTATGCCCAGTTCGGGGCCTGCTGCCTTGATCTCTTGCTTTAACGTCTCCCATACGGAGGCGCCCTGTGCTGCCCCAGTCCGTACGCTCGTCATTATCTCTTCCCTCTCTTCTGCTCGGCACGTAATTGTAAACAATGAACGCCCGTCTCACTTAAGAGATCAGGCGCCTAGCTGTATCAATATAAATTTTGCATGGAATAGAATTCACAGCCTACGTGCCTGTATAGTTAAACGCAAATTGCGCTCTGAAGTTGTTGTAAACCATCATTTTACAGCTTTTTCATCTCAGAGAATGGCCAAAAAATAAACTCGGCCTTACCGATAATTTCGCTGGAAGTAATACTTCCGAACATTCGGCTGTCCTTGCTTTTGCCCTCATGACGATTATCTCCCATGACGAAAAAATGATCAGGCTCTAGCGTTATCGGCCCAAAATCAGGGTCTTGCACTTCAATGTCCGTATAATTCTCTGTCTGCTGCACACCGTTCACATATAGTTGATGGTCTCTGACCTCAATCGTATCTCCGGGGAGTCCAACAATTCGTTTCACCAGATAATCCTTCTTGGTTGCATCTTCACTCGGATCACGTAGCACAATCACATCGGATCGGGTTGGCTCTCCAAAATGATACACCATCTTGTTCACAAACAGACGATCGTGCTCCACCAGCGTTGGCTGCATAGACTGCCCTTTGACCATCGACAGATTAAATACAAACAGGTTCACCAGCATCATGATTACAAAAGCAACCACAATAGTCTTTACCCAGTCCCACAACTCGGCTGTCCAAGACTTCCCTGCTTGCTTAGGACCTCGCTTCGGATCTTGCTCCTCAAAAGTCGAATGCTCCATAGTAGGCATATTAGAATTCAAAGGGACACCTCATTTATCAGTTTGTAGATTCAACGTGTAACTATCGGTCATACTTCTTTCAGTCTACTCTATTTGGAAGAACGAAACAATTGGAGATGCCCACCAGCATACGTACAAATACCTTCATTACGAATACACCTTTGTGTTGAAAAAGAAAAAAAGGATTCATATCAACCACTGACTCCTCATACAAATAGAAAGGCATATCGTTCACACCATGATGCGTGAACAGATATGCCTGATATGAAATGAAAATCTCTTTATTTCTTTGTCTAAACTACATCGAATTCATCTGCACCGATTAAACCTTGGACAAAATACTAAGTTTCTGAAAAGCACTCATAATCTTACTGGCCCCATACCCCATTGCTTCATACAAAGGCATGGCTGCTTTGTTGTGCTCATCACCGGCCACCCAAATCTGGCTGACTTTGCGCTGCTGGAACCGCTGTTCCATAGCCTCGACAAGTGTTTTGCCGACACCGCGGCGACGATAGTCTGGATGGACCGCAATACGATAGATGCATCCCTGGTTTTGATCAATCGTACCAATCAAAGCGCCGACGAGGTCTCCCTCTTCTTCTGCAACCATGATCAGGTCAGAATCCCATGACAATTGACGGGCAAACGGGCCCATCGTGTTCTCATAACACTCTTCCGATAGTGCAACCTGGAGAAGCTCTGTCATCTGGCTTGCATCACTCAACTGAAAGGAACGAACGTGCATGTTTTAAATCTCCCTTTTCGTTAGCTTAAGATGAGGTTTTACAAAAAAGGGGTCCCCTTTTACCAAAAACCCGATGTTCATATAATGACAAAAAACGAGAAAATACCTCTTCTTCGTCAATTAAACCACACTTTTCTCCATAAAACACGCATTTTCTTCTGAAAGCGCTTTATTGTAAACGTTTACATTGATTATGATTTAATTTTAACGATTATTTCCGTGAAAATCTCATAATTTTATTCATAATGGGTAAAATATGTTTGTTATCTCTGACCTGGCATTTGATTAACGGTTCGGGGGACTTAATAAACAAAAATGTTGATTAATTGTCCCGAATGCGGTTTAATAATAATGGCAAGGGTATTATTACATATGTACCTTAACAACAAATCACAAAATCTCAGGAGGTATTTCACTATGGCTTTTCAATTACCAGCACTTCCTTACGCTAACGATGCACTGGAACCACATATCGATGCACAAACGATGGAAATCCACCACGATCGCCATCACAACACTTACGTAACTAACTTGAACGCAGCTCTGGAAAGCGCTCCTGAACTGCAAGACAAAAGCTTGGAAGATCTGATCGCTAACCTGGACAGCGTACCAGAAAGCATCCGTACAGCGGTTCGTAACAACGGCGGCGGACACGCTAACCACAGCTTGTTCTGGGAAATCATCGGACCAAACGGCGGCGGCGCACCTACAGGTGACATCGCAGCAGCAATCGATAGCGAACTGGGCGGCTTTGACAAGTTCAAAGAAGATTTCGCTAAAGCAGCTACAACTCGTTTCGGTTCCGGCTGGGCATGGCTCGTTGTAGGTAAAGATGGCAAATTGTCCATCACTAGCACGCCTAACCAAGACAGCCCACTCTTCGAAGGCCTGACTCCAGTTCTAGGTCTGGACGTATGGGAGCACGCTTATTACTTGAAATATCAAAACAAACGTCCTGATTACATCGGTGCATTCTGGAATGTAATCAACTGGGATGAAGTTAACAAACGTTACGCTGCAGCGAAATAAGACTGCGGTTAGAATAAAAGAGCCTGAGTCGATCCTTGTGATCGATTCAGGCTCTTTTTTATGGGCGTGAGTAGGCGTTATGGTACGTGTAAGGCCTGTAGGCCGTACCGCGGGATGGGCGGGATTAATCCAAATGCTCACTTAGGCTTGCCAATGGGCACCTAGACTTACCCCATGCTTGTGGGACATGCCCGGCGTTTCCTTGGCTTACCCCAATACGCTAAAAAGTTGTCCACCTATAACATACGGCTAACGGCTCCCACCTGTGCTAACGATCACCAGAAGCGCTATTTCCGCTTTTTTCAGCCTATCTAAATTCTAACGATCTCCAGAGACGCTATTTGTCTATTTTCCATGAATTATTGCTCCAAATGGACGTTTCGAGGAAAATAGCGTCTCTCACGACCGTTAGAATTTTGCAGACCCCATTTTTCACAAAATAAGGTTCCTGGTGATCGTTAAAAGTAGCTCGCGCTCGTTGAATGTATATCTTTGCTTTCCCCGCCGCTTGCAGCCTCCAACGTGTGATGCACCACTTCATAATAAAGCGATTAATGTTCTAAATTACTGGAATTGTTGGCTTACATACGATTATTATGATCTTGGTTATTTTGGGACTATTCGTATACGTTGCACGCGTGTCTGACATCATGCCCTATATGGGTAGACTATTACTTGCCCATTCACCATATCGTAACGTACACTTCATCAAGTTACTCAGCGACCTCATCATAAGCTCCAGCAAAATAGTTGCGGAGCAACTTGAGAAAGACATTAGGGAACGCGAGTTTCTCCATATCTTCCAGGCCGATCCATTGATAAGTGAGGCCGTCGCTTTTACCTGTCAGGGCTTCCTGCGCCGCATTAGCGGTGATGGGTGCTGACAGCGGCTCGTTATGTTCACTGAGCGAGCCCAAGGGCTTTGTGAGATTGGTCATGCCCGGCTCTGACCAATCTGCATTTACAGATGTGCGTTCTCTGGATGCAGCATCTGCCTCTGTATTGACGTGATCAGCGTATGCAGATGACTCTGCAGCAGGGGCTGATCCCGTCTGTGACGCCGCCTGTGCATCGTAGGCGGCTCTCGCTTCCGCGGCGATCAGCGGAAGCTCACTGCCCAGGTCCTGCTCGGTGCACTTGTACACCTGCAGGCTCCATACAATGTGGCTGAACACATGCTCCGCATGGGTAGCCAGCCCTTCCGGGCGGGCAGCGAAGCCTTCCGCCCACAGACTGCCGGCCAGCAAAGCCATGGCCGGCTCATCCGCCAGCGGCGCTGCCGCCTTGCCCGCTGCGGCAGGAGCCGCCAGCACATGCGGCAGCTCCCACATCCGGGCCAGCAGGCCTGTATCCGGGCGCTGGCGTACAAGCACACGGCCGCGATGAGCGCCGCGGCCTTCCACCAGAGCAACCAGCCGCTGCTCAGGGCGCGGCGGCTTCGCTTTGGTCTTGACCGGCAGTGTAAGCTCCCTTCCGGCAATTCTGCCGGAACATTGCTCCATCACCGGGCAAGTCAAGCAGTGCGGCGCTTTGGGTGTACACACCAGCGCACCAAGCTCCATCAGCGCCTGATTGAAATCACGCGCTCGCCCTTCCGGAATGAGCTCACCCGCGAGCTCTTCCATCAAAACCCGGGTGCTGCCCTTCATAATGTCCTCATCAATGAGGAAATATCGGGACAGTACCCGCATAACATTGCCGTCTACCGCTGGCTGCGGCTGGTTGAAGGCAATGCTAAGGATGGCTCCGGCTGTATACGGGCCGACCCCTTTTAACGCAAAGACGCTCTGCTTGTCCTGCGGCATCTCTCCACCATGCAGCTCCATAACCTGTCTTGCTGCCGCCTGAAGATTACGCGCTCTTGAATAATATCCGAGCCCTTCCCAGTTTTTCAGCACCTCTTCCTCCGGTGCTTCTGCCAGAGCCTGCACGGTCGGAAAATTCCCGATAAAACGATTAAAATACGGAATGACCGTATCTACCCGCGTCTGTTGCAACATAATTTCGGATACCCATGTAAAATACGGATTGTTGTGGCGACGCCACGGCAAATCCCGACGGTTGATCATATACCAGTCCAGCAGATTCACGCTGAAATGTCGTTTCTGTTCTTGTAAACCCATACGTCCTTCCTTTCTTGTATCCATCTTATATATCTAACCCATTCGCTTCATGTACTTGCTCCACAATTGCAAATGCCGCTGCCAACTCCGTCTGATGGGTAATGCTCAGATGGATCTCATATTGTATATCATACGGCAGCTGCAGACGCTCCCATGCCTGACTGGACAGCGAAGCAACCGGACGGCCCGACGGATCGGGCAGTACTTCAATATCTGTAAAACCCATGACAGCTCCGATCCCGCAGCCAAATGCTTTGGACACGGCCTCCTTGGCAGCAAAACGTCCCGATACAAATTCCGTCATCCGTTTCCCGCGACCAACAGCAATCTCACGTTCAGCTGGAGTTAATATACGCTTCATAAACGCCTCTGCATGACGTCCAGACAGTAACCTGCGCATACGCTCAATCTCTAATACATCATTGCCAATGCCATATATCATAACGATTCACCTGCTTAATCTTTTAGGCTGTAAAAGATATTCCATTCTTCAACGTTCCCCAACTTTCCGAACACGTATTCTATTGTAGCAGGAGGCGTTCATGGATGCGAGCATCCACTATCGGCATTTCCAATTTTGCTAAAATTTTAATGAAACACACCTCCATCAACTTGGCGCAACCGCTCCAGCTCAACCCAATACAAAATACACACGAACGATGGATGAAAATAACAAAAAAGAGCCACTGCTTTAAGCAGTGACCCCTTTTCAAACCAGAGACCCTTTCGAGACTCTCTCATGCAAATTCATAACAATGCTACTCACTTCAATTTCGAATTTCTCCAAAACTTAATTGCCACACGGATGCTTTCACACCTTCAATGCTTCATCATTCGAATTAAATACCAGGAATCGCATTACGTTTGTGATGTGTCCGTGTGTAGAAGGACTCCAAACGCTCTTGCGCAGCCGGATCAATCTGCTTGCCTTCAAGGTAATCACTGTTTGCCTCGTATGAGATGCCCAGCTCGTCCTCATCGGTTTGTCCTTCCCAGAGTCCAGCAGAAGGAGCTTTGTCCAAAATAGATTGCGGCACCTTCAAGTAAGCAGCGAGCTGACGTACCTGACGTTTGTTCAGCGTGCTCAGTGGTGTGATATCCACGGCCCCGTCGCCCCATTTGGTGTAAAAACCTGTAATCGCTTCGGATGCATGATCCGTACCCACTACCAGAAGGTTTTCTTCAAAAGAAAGTGCATATTGCATCACCATACGTGTTCTTGCTTTTACATTCCCTTTGCCTTGGTGAGTCATATGGCGCGGACTGCCGAGCGCTTTGAAGCCCTGCTCTACTTCCAGCGCAATTTCATTCACGGCCTCTTCAATGTTCGTTTCTACCACATGTTTGAGATCATATGCCTTGGCTACAGCGTAGCTATCCTGAATATCCGCTTGCTCTCCATAAGGCTGGAACACACCCAGCGTTTTGTACTCTTGATTGTTTTCTGCAGTCAGCTCGTCCGTTGCTTGTTTGCAAAGGGCTGTAGCCACTGCACTGTCAATACCGCCGCTAATTGCGATTAGCAGTCCTTTGGTACCGGAGTTTTTTACATACGTTTTTAGAAAGTCCACACGCTTGCGCACTTCCTCGGCTTCATTAATACTCGGTTTAACCTTCAATTCAGCGATGATCTGTTGTTGCAAACTCATCGTTCATACACCCCGTTTCTACAAAGATAGGATTTTGATGCCCCATTTGAAAGGTATTTTGGATGCTTGGCTTAAAAGGTATTTTCTTGCAAGCTTGAAAGGTTCGAATGGTTCAATAACCTGATCTGTCCAAAATGAAACGCCCCGGCATCGGTCATCCGAAGTGCGGGGCGTCCTATGGAGCGAATTAACGGCAGTAAC
This sequence comes from Paenibacillus amylolyticus, assembly GCF_051136285.1. Taxonomy (GTDB): domain Bacteria; phylum Bacillota; class Bacilli; order Paenibacillales; family Paenibacillaceae; genus Paenibacillus; species Paenibacillus amylolyticus_F. Next base: position 3,094,919 of record NZ_CP194938.1, read on the forward strand.
GTTCAAATGCACTTGTCAGGTCAGCCGCGATTTCCTCTGCAGAACGATCTTCCACTTGGTGACGCTCGATAAAGTGAACAAGTTCTCCGTCTTTCAATAACGCGATGGACGGTGAGGATGGAGGATATGGCGCAAAGAATTCACGTGCTTTCGCAGTAGCTTCCTTGTCTTGACCCGCAAATACCGTATAGAGGTGATCTGGTGTTAGATCGTTCTGAAGTGCCTGAGCAACCCCTGGACGACATTGACCAGCTGCACATCCGCACACAGAATTGATTACAACCAGTGCTGTTCCTTTGGCATCCGGCAAGCTTGCTTCAACCTCTTCCGGTGTGCGCAGCTCCTGGATTCCCAGACGAGTCAGCTCATCCCGCATCGGCTGAACCATATCTCTCATGTATTGATCAAATGACATCGACATTCAGTTTCACTCCTTATAATGGTTGTTCTATGATCTCGATTGAAAATGTAGAGGACAATAGCTAGACACAAACGAATGCGTCCATATCGAAAAAAATGGATACACGTTGTGCTATTCCTATTATACATCCCCATGCAATGAAAGCAAGGTTCAGACAACACCTGCGGAACAGCTTTCTCTCTCTTATTATGGCTGCACGTCTGGCAAAATATGCTGACGTTCTATCGCTGGAAGGCAACTTTGAATGTCGTTCCTTGTCCTTCTTCCGATTCGACCGTAATTGTGCCGTTATGTCGCTCAACAATGCTCAGGCACATCGATAATCCGAGCCCGGTACCTTTTGCTTTGGTTGTATAAAAAGGCTCAAACAGCTTTTCCTGCTTCACCGGAGGGATACCAGGCCCCGTATCGTGTACACACAACTCCACCTTGTCATCAATTATCCGGGTTTCCAAGGTAAGCACACCTTTTTCAGTCATGGCTTCCATTCCGTTACGAGCAAGATTAAGTACAACCTGTTTGATTTCTTTGGAATTCAGATGCAGCTTCGGCACATTATGAGCCAGCATAAGCTCGATGCTCTGACCACGAAGATTGGCATCTGCCCAGAGCAACGGACTCAGTTCATGAATGATATCATGCAATTGCGATTCTTCTTTCTCCGCAATACGATTCTGAGCCAAAGACAGAAAGTCATTGATGATGCTATTGGCTCTGTCCAACTCCTCCATAACGATCCGGTAATAATGATCGAGGGACTCCGGGCTCTTTTCCTGCATTAACTGAAGAAATCCACGTACCACAGCCATCGGATTACGCACCTCATGTGTAATACTCGCCGCCATTTGCCCCACCAGGCTCAAACGATCCACATTATCCAGTTCACTGCGCAGCATCTCAAGCTCGGTAACATCCTGAATGATGATCATTACTCCTGAAATTTCCTTTGAGCCATTCGCCGAATACGTATAGATTGGCACCGTTCGGGATAGAAATACATGCGAGACGTACCGTACTGTCAGCACATTCACTTCACCATGCATAACTGCCTGATGAATGCCATGTTCCATTTTCTCCGCCTGTTCCTGCTCTACAAATTGACTCGCGTGCTGCCCAATCAGATTATGAGCCGATGTACAAGGTAGCTGTTCTTTGGCCGTCTGCTTCATCAGTTCGTTCACAAACACAACTTTCCCTTCGACATCCACCGTAGCTATGGAAAGAGGAACCGCATTCAAAATTTGATGCAGCTTCTCCGTTTCGGTCAGATAATGGTGATGCACCTCGGAGAGATGCTGCTCCATTCCACGATAGTGCTTCATCCGCTCCAGCCACAACTGGCTTAAGCTTCCTGCAGCCAGTCCACCTGCAACATATCCAAATGCCGTCAAAATCAGATAAACCTTGGCATATGTTGTATCCGGATATACGGAAATCACCCATAATAGACTTGAAACAACCAGCTCAGCAGTGATTAGAGCGATGACTACACCCATTTTGCGGGAATATGTATTGTGCTTGAATCGTTTGGCAGACAACCATACAATAGGATAGAGAAGAATCCCCGTATGAAGGAGAAATCCGTATAGATTATAGGGATGTGCCAAGAGAAAATAGAAGAGAGTATGTAATAAGGACAAGGCCGCGCCTATGTGTACTTTACAATATAGAATGGCAAGTGTAAGCGGGATAATGCTCAAAGATATAGAATCAGTCCCCGAACCTTCAGATAACGCAAAAAGCAGGCAGAGCAGCATGCTGAGTATACTTGTTGCCGCAAAACTGAAATTCACCTTACCTGCATGATCTATTCGCATGACCTGTTGTTTGGAGAGTCCCAGATACAATAAGGGAATCAGGAATACTGCCGATCCGGCCAGCAGTACTTGTAAAAGAATGTCCTTTAACGCAACCACAACGTCATCTCCTCCTCTGCCTGCACATTCCCTCATTAATTCTGATTAAAACATAGGCGACAGTTTATTACAATATATCGCTTAAGGCTACAAAATAGAACACCTGACAACCCTTCTGATTTCAGAAAAGGGCACAAGAAGACAATGTCTATAAAAAACAGACAAAATCAATCAAAAAGAAGGTAATCATTAATGTATGACGTTATCGTAATAGGCGGCGGATCCGCAGGTCTGATGGCTTGTGTGGCAGCTGCTGAGCACGGAGCATCTGTGCTGCTGCTGGATAAAGGAGATCAATTGGGCCGCAAACTGGGCATCTCCGGCGGAGGTCGCTGCAATGTAACAAACGCAAAAGAAACCGATGAGCTCATTCGCCATATTCCGGGTAACGGGCGTTTTTTATACAGCTCGTTTCAAAATTTGGATAACCAGGGCATCATGCGTTTTTTTGAAAATCTCGGCATTGCCTTGAAAGAAGAAGATAATGGCAGAATGTTCCCTGTCACCGATAAAGCCAAAACAGTTGTTGATGCGCTCGTGGGTAAAATTGTCTCCCTTGGCGTGGAGATCCGTACCAAAGAACCCGTCAAAGAACTTGTTCAGAACGGTCAACAGGTGCAAGGTGTTAAGCTGGCCTCAGGCAAAATCATTCATGGTCGCTCCGTCATTATCGCAACGGGTGGCAAATCTGTGCCGCAAACCGGTTCCACCGGTGACGGATATCCCTGGGCTGAGGAAGCTGGTCATACCATCACAGAGCTGTATCCAACGGAGGTGCCGATCATATCTGGAGAGAGCTGGATTCAGTCCAAAGAGCTGCAGGGTCTGTCTCTGCGTGACATTGCACTGTCTGTGCTTGATGCCAAAGGTAAAACGGTCATCTCCCACCGGGGAGACATGCTCTTCACCCATTTTGGCGTATCCGGCCCGGTTGCACTGCGTTGTAGTCAATTTATTCGCAAGGTTCAGATGAAGTCCGGGAGTACACAAGTCACGATGAGCATCGATCTCTTCCCTGACCTTACCCTTGCTGCGCTGGAAGCACAGGTCAAGCAAGGACTGGAGCAAGAGTCGCGCAAGGCTGTGAAAAACAGTTTGAAAACATGGGTGCCTGAGCGTCTGATTCCCTTATTGATGAAACGTGCCGAGATTGGGGACGACCTCACATTCCACCATTTTCCGAAAGGTATGTTAAGTCATCTGTGCGAGCTAATGAAGTCCTTCACCTTCCGCGCAGACGGCACAAGATCCCTTAAGGAAGCCTTTGTGACCGGGGGCGGAGTTCACTTAAAGGAGATATACCCTAAAACGATGGAATCCAAGCTGCTGCCTGGACTATTCTTTTGCGGCGAGGTGCTCGACATTCACGGTTACACTGGCGGTTATAATATTACTGCTGCCTTCTCCACAGGATACACTGCTGGCATGAATGCTGCTGAGTACAGACATGTTAATGCGTAGGTAATTTGACGTTTTGCGTTTTACGTTTATCGTTGGCGTTTTACGTTCTGCGTTTGACGTTTGGCGTCCATGGTCGGGGGCAAGTGCCTGCGCTAACGATCACCACAAGCCTTATTTCGTGGAAATTCATCTCTTTTAAATTCTAACGATCACCAGGAACGCTATTTGGCACAAAACCGATCGTTTCAGAGTCAAATGATTCATTTGTGCCAAAATAACATCTCTGGTGATCGTTACATTTCGAAACATCCCCAAATGGAGCAAATAGCGTTCCCTGTGATCGTTAGAAAATGTTCAGATACAGCGCTAGCCAATGGGACACTCATTTAACCCGCATCATAGACGTACGCCAAAAAAAGGCACCCACATGTCATCATCCATGACCAGACGGGGTGCCTTTTGCTTTCCTTAATACTTTTTACAACTCCAAGGTAAGTTCCAGATGAACCCTGCAGTTTACTGCGACAGGTACGGGGGCTTTTACTCGTGTGCGTAGTTCTTCCTTAAGCCTTGACAGTTCTTTCTTATGCCTTGACGCTGCCGGAGAATCCATCCGCCGAGTCATCATAGACAGGATCATCGCTATAGTTATGTTCGCCCTGATCTGCGCCTTGATCTACGCTCCGCCCGGCATTCATCGTCTGATTTCCACCACGTGCGTAGCCCTCGTTCCAGTCCTCGTTCACCAGGTGAGCGGGAATAGATACATTTTGAAACAGATCCAGTTCATCCACTGAAGACGCAAACACAGCACTTCCTCCATGCGCTTGCACAATCTCAACAGCGGATTGCGGATCTTGGCTATCCGTTGGGATATATAATTCAAGTGGTGCAGATTGATATGGCTTATAGCCTAATTCCTCCAAAGTTGCTTTTGCCACATGCAGTGCCGAAGGATCAGAGAAATGCACTTGAAGCTCACCGTTATCCATCATGCTCAACTTCTCCTCACTATAGATATTTCTCTCCTCAGTCCGTGAACCCCCTTGAGACTCAAGACATCCTTGAATAAAGACATACATAAACAGGATACCCTTAACATTCATGAGATTCACAAAACCTTTCTTCTATAGCATGGGCAGGAAACATATGTGCTATGCGCTTCCGGCAGAAAAATCCTTTCAAGCATGTTTATGCAAAATCATGCCCGGGTCTGTCTGATCCAGCCTGCCACGGACACTGCAGCATAACCAAATGCCGCCGTGCATGCAGCAGTCAGAAAACCGACAAACCAACCTAACCAAAACACTCCCATGACATAACCCATCAGCGCAACGAGTGGGAGTAGTAACATGCGCACCATGATGGAGCCTGCCTTATGAAGCGCAGCAGAATCATACGTGACAAGCTGGACATACTCCGAAGTTGCCAACCCATCCCAAGCACGGTACAACATCACGGTCAGCATAATCACCAGTAAACCGCACACGATGACATTAACCGGAAACGGTGGCAGAGCTACCGCTACAATAGACAAACTACCCAACTGCAAAATCAACTTCAACGTCTCGGAATTACGAAAAAACGCTTTGAATGCAATCTCTGCCGTTCGATTCGGAATGGAGCGTTTACGAAATAATTTGCGAGATTTGCGAAAAATGATCGTACGTGTCTGTGGAGACTTTGGTTTTTTCACAGCCTGGCTCAACATCAGTGCAGTTAACCGCAGCCTGCTTCGCAAACCCTCCCGCACATCTCCTTCAAACGTGCCCTTCATATGCAGTCTCATTTGTATCAACGTAATGAGTAGCAGCAGAACCGCTGCAATACTCAGCATGGTTTTCCACGTATACGAGTCTCCAAGCATCCACGTTGATATGCGAATTGTCGTCCATCCCATGGCAATCACAAGTGAGGTCAATGAAAGCCAGCGCCGCCACCCTGTATAACGAACTTTAATCATATGTATAGCAATGACTTGAACTGACGCCGCAGTCCCTAGCCAGATACTTGTCAGCACGATCTGTAATAGAGACATGTCATACACACGAACGAGTAGCGGTGCAACAAGCGCGGTAATAAGCATCATTTTTCCGAGTTGTAATATGGTCACCCGCACAAGCCCTCGCTTCATCAGTGTTCGCATCCACACCCTTCTGGATTTCAGGAACAATACATCCGCTTCTTCGATAAAAAGCAGAACTCCACCCGTCAGGATGATTAATTCGATAATCCCCGTTAGTAAAGGTAATGATATGCCGCCGCTTGCCCATGCTGGCAACGCTTTTGTCCACAGACTGGCGTAGTAGCCGATAAAATATAACATTCCTGGAACCAGCAGATATAACCACACCGTCCAGTCCACCACAAGCTTCAAATTACGCCACTGTTCCCGAACATGCTCTTTCTGTCTTCTCTGATATAAAAGATGCGGTGTATAACGTTTGGGTTCTACCATCAGTTCTCTCCTTCCTTCAATTCAATGTCAGCGTATCAAAACAATCAAATAAAGACGCTTCCGGCATTCCCGCCGTAGCACGAATTTCATCCAACGTTCCTTCCGCAGCCGATCGGCCAGAAGCAATCAGAATGAAGCGGTCACAGATCCGCTCAGCCGTATCCAGCACATGGGTAGACATTAACACGCCTGCCCCGCGGCGGCGCTCATCATCAAGTAACTTTAGAAAATCCTTCGTTGCGCGCGGATCTAAACCGATAAATGGCTCGTCCACAATATAGATATCCGGTGAGGAGAGAAATCCGATCATGAGCATCATTTTCTGACGCATGCCCTTCGAGAAACTGGCTGGGAGATCATTGCGGACATGATCCATGCCAAATCGGATTAAAAGCTCCTCCGCTCTCGCCACAAATACCTCTTCTTCTATTTCATATGCTGCAGCAGCCAGATCAAGATGCTCCCACAAGGTCATGTACTCGTAAAAAACAGGCTGTTCGGGAATGTAGGCGTAACGCCCTTCTCCTCCAATCGTTACATCATAATCGGCATGTTCCAGGAGGCCGAGCAATGTCTTAATGGTTGTACTTTTACCCGCGCCATTAGGCCCGATAATGCCAACCAGTTCTCCCGGTGCGACGTGCATCTGAATATTCCGGATCGTAGACTGGCCTGGTGCGTAACCTGCTTCGCGAATATGTACGTTCAAGATGGGATTGGGTAGAGTTTTTTCTTCCTGCGATGTGCGCTGCATGGCTTAACACTCCTGTTCTTATCCTTTTTTACATAATGAACTATTTATATTGTAAATGAGTTTTGGGTATCATGTTTGATCAAATTGAGCAAAAAGTGGGCAAACCAAAACAATAATTCATTCCCCCCCATTATATATGGATAAATAATAAAAAAAGAAGCAGGGGTTCCGGAGCCCCTGCTTCTTTATGTTACAGTGAAAAACTCATATTATCGCTTGCTCTCCACCTTGGTCATCGTTTCGCTTTCTGCATCCGCATTAGCGTTCAGACCCAGATCCAGCTTGCCACGGTTTTCGCTGGCATAGCTACTGCTTGCGTTACGCTCACGGTCATTCACATTACTGTTGCGTTCGGATTGAGCCATGGTTGCACTCTCCCCTTCCGCTTTCGCGTTCAGACCCAGATCCAGCTTGCCACGGCTTTCGCTGGCATAGCTACTGCTCGCGTTACGCTCACGGTCATTCACGTTACTGTTGCGTTCGGATTGAGCCATGGTTGCACTCTCCCCTTCCGCTTTCGCGTTCAGATCCAGCTTGCCACGGCTTTCGCTGGCATAGCTACTGCTCGCGTTACGCTCACGGTCATTCACGTTACTGTTGCGTTCGGATTGAGCCATGGTTGCACTCTCCCCTTCCGCTTTCGCGTTCAGACCGAGATCCAGCATGCCACGGCTTTCACTTGCATAGCTGCTGCTTGCGTTGCGCTCACGGTCGTTCACGTTACTGTTGCGTTCGGATTGAGCCATAGTTGCACTCTCCCCTTCCGCTTTCGCGTTCAGACCCAGATCGAGCATGCCACGGCTTTCGCTGGCATAGCTACTGCTCGCGTTACGCTCACGGTCATTCACGTTACTGTTGCGTTCAGATTGAGCCATGGTTGCACTCTCCCCTTCCGCTTTCGCGTTCAGACCGAAATCAAGCTTGCCACGGTTTTCGCTGGCATAGCTACTGTTCGTGTTGCTGTTGCGAGCCTGACCGTTTCGTGAATACTCGTTCATCGTTGCTGCTTCTCCCGACACATTGGCATTCAGACCGAGACCTAGTTTGCCAGAGCTACTGCGCTCACTTGTAACGTCCGAAGATTGGTTATTGTAACGGTTCATGTTCTCGGCGGATACACCGGCATTCAGTCCCAGATCCAGGTTTAATGCTCCGGTTGCACTGGAGGACCCATTATAGCTGCCAGTATTCCCGTAACCAGCGTCACGTTGTCCTGATAACAATGATCCCAGTTCCAGACGCAGACCTGCATTCAGATCCAAATTACCGCTGCTGTTGCTGTTATAGCTATCTGCATATGTTGCCTGCGAAGCCCCCAGCAATCCAGCTACCAGCGTACCCGACAATACCGACAATTTTACCCAACGATTCACTTTTTTCATGATAATATACACTCCTTCTCAATTTTGGTTGAATTAACGCCATTGTTGTTTATGAGAAAGAGGTATATTTCGGCGGCTGACCTGGTGGTGCTTGTGACCACTGGCTGAAACCATCCAAACGTTCCATGTCAAAAGCAAAATCATAACCCGGCATCACCAGACTTGTTATCGCCAAAGGCAGTGCTACGGCCGGAACGGATGCTCCGCCTCCTGTCACACCGGATGAACCGGAGCTTGTACCTGTAGAGGTACTCGTTGCAGAAGGAGATATTGCCATTACAGACCAGTTTGCCGGTCGTTCTGTCCGTGGTTGCCATGGTGCAGAGGTTTTATCCTGCTTTTCAAGTAATGCCTGATCCGCATTCAGATTTTCCTGACGCTGGTTCAGACCCTCCTGCTTCACAGGCACAACCGGAGAAACAATGGGCTCTTTTAGCAAACCGGGAGTGATCTCACGATCAATCACCTGACCTGTAACCTGTACTTCATCCCGTGCCGTGGTCTGTGCACTCTTCTTGCCCTGAGACGATGGTGAATCAGATGCCTGCACAGCACGAGGTTGATTTGAAGAATTCGCGGGCTGCTCCGGTTTCATAACCGGAAGTTCGCTCTTCACTTTTCCACGATCAACACCAGGTTCAACTTCCGCGGTTACACCCGCAGCAGGTACGTTCGCGTCCACCGTTGGAAGCCGTACCTTGCCTTCGCTCAGGTTCACCCCTGATGTCGAGACATCTACTGATGTAACTTCAGGCACATCAACTTTTACGGAAGGCAGTTCAACCTTGCCTTGCCGCAGATCAGTTTGAATAGCAGATGTCTCTGCTTTAATGACCTTAGGAACCTCGGCTTTAATACCCGGTAAGGAAGCTGTTCCTTCCTGAAGATTCACCTGACTGCCGGACACATCTGCTCGAATGACAGGCGTGTCTGCTTGTACAGAAGGAAGATCAACTGTCCCTTGTTTCGCATCGATGCCAATCTTCGATGTTCCTGCCGATCCAAGCGGTGTATCGACCTTAAGCTCAGATACACTTATCTTGCCAGTAGATGCATTCGTTTGGATCGAAGGAACTTCTACACCCAGCAGTGGTGTGGATACCGATAGGGATGGAGTCAGATCAAGACTGCCCTCTGCATCACGTGAGAACAGGTTCAGTGACAATCCGCTGGACGGTTTGTTTGAACCCGCCTGATTCTGAGCATCATCTGCATATACATGCGATGAAGCAATGCCCATAACCAACGTTCCGGCCAGAATGGCTAACGAGATGCTTGCCAGACGTGTAACCGATCTGGGTAATTTCCTTTTTAAGTTCAAGTTGCTTCACCCCCTTTCCGCGCTAGCGTTGGTGGGACAAGGCATATGAGTTTTCCCCTAGGATTAATTAGAATACAGGGATTTCTGCCTGTTCCTCATTAAACATGAAGGCGTTCTCTCAAACGATTTCCAGTAAAAACATTTTAAATTTAAATTAATTTCCGCCTTCATGCTCAACTATTCTTTCAAAAAACAAACCGACCTTACGACACCTCTCCGGGTGCTACAGACTGTGCCGGAATACCAACTTCCATATGTCCCGTCTTGGCTCTTGGTTTCTTCAACAAATACAGGACTCCCAGCAGTGTCAGCAGAATGCCTGAACATATAAATGCCGGAATAACCCCAAACGAAGTGACAAGCAATCCGCCTGTAACAGGACCGAGAATATTGCTCGTTGTCATCACGCTGCCTACGGTACCAAATACCCTGCCTGTCATCGGTTCAGGGGTCTGTTCTTGCAGCAGAATCTGAAAAGGCACTACTGCAAACCCGATGCCTGCACCTGCCATGGCAAACAGCGAAATAAGAAGCAGCTGTGCACCCATTCCTGCTGATGGCCATACGCCAACAACTAACCCAGCCGTGCCGATCACGAGACCTGTTACAGCGGTACCCAGCCCCATTTTTAACCCGTGGCCCGCTGTTTTCCATTTCCGGACACTCATCGCAGCGATTAACGTTCCGACACCACTTGCCGCAACACACCATCCAAGCAGATCACCCGAAATGCCGGGAAGTTGTCTGAATAAGATGACAGTCTGTGAATCGGCAAATTGTAGAAACAAAATTGCAGCTGCCAGCAAAAGAAGTGACGTCCCTACGCGAGGAAGGGAAGCTAGCATACGGATGCCCTCAAGCGTTTCTTTCCAAAAGGATTGTTTTACCCGAGTCGATCCTGCTGTCTCTTCCTCTACTCCTGTTACGTCAGAATCCACCCGTTGGATCACCCGATGTCCGGGAATCCACAATAAAATAATGCCGGAGATCAGAAATGATGCCGCATCCATCACAAAACACCACGTGATCCCAAACCCGGCTACAAGTAATCCGCCCAGTGCCGGACCGATTATTTTGGACATCTGTTCAATCACCGAACTAATGGACACCGCTTGGGCAAGCTGGTGATGTGGTACAATTTCTTTCAGCTTGCCGTTCTTCGCAGGTGAGAACATGACATCAAATAGAGATTTTAGAATAAGCAACACATAGATATGCCAGATCTGATCTGCAAAAATAAATGCTCCCACGATGATAATCCGGGCACCATCGGCTATAATCATCAACCATTTTCGGTTCAAGCGATCTGCCAAGGCACCAGCAAATGGCCCAGTGAGCAAAATTGGCAAAGCTGCAGACAGCGTGACAAAAGTAATCTCCCATGGTGTTGCATTCCAGCGAAGCCCCACCAGTGTGAGAATCGCCAACAGGTGCAGCCAGTCCCCCAAGTTGGATATCGCCTGAGATATCATCAATGTAACGAAAGCACGATTTTGTTTCAGTTCCCCTTGTCCCTCTACTATGGAATTGGTCATCCCTCTTCTCCTCCATCATTTTCCGAATGTTTAATATGATAATGATTATATAAAAGAGTCTTTGGTAGAACCTCCTGCCCGAGACGGAGATGAAAAACACCCCCAGGATGATTTTTTTGTTTTTTCTGCATCCCTGCGCTCTAATCCATTTGGATGCTTAATTAAGAATATGTATTATAAATTGTGGCAATTGATCAAATTTTAAATGCTAAAAATGCAAATCTTGTGACATATCGCATGTTTTTCACCAAAATAGAGGTCTACAATGAACATATGGCGATCCTTTGATTCGTCAATTGATATAACGATCCAACTCATATAAGTTGATCTGATCTTTACCTAAACGCTTTATATAAGTTTAACTACTATTTACACAGTAACGGAGAGGACAGAAAAAACCTGAAGAAGCGAAGCGTTCGCCTTTATCACCGGATTTTCCTTTTGAGAAAAGGGAATCGAAAAATCTGGGGATAACAGCGATTGGAAGGTTATTCTGTCATTGGAGTGAACGGGTAAATTAGCCTTAGTTCAAGCTTATACAGCAAAGAGAAACTTTCAATCACGTCAACTTATATAAATACACTGAAAGGCGGGATCAGCATGCTGGAATTACAAGAGATCGGGACAGAACGTTCACTTCATCTGTACCGCACCCTGGCTCATACGTTCAAAAGTGTGAATGAACACGCTGTATCTGGAAGTAAAGTACATGGTTTTAACCCGACTGCCTACGGAGTGCTCGAAGTGTTATATATGAAAGGAGCACAGCCGATCCAGCAGGTAGGGGCCCAATTGCTTCTGCAGAGCGGCAATGTCACTTATGTCATTGATAAGCTGGAGCAAAAAGGACTACTCTGCCGCAAACATTGTCCACAGGATAGACGTATCATTTTTGTTGAACTGACCGAAGAAGGTCAGCGTACGATGGATGATATCTATCCGGGTTATGCAGTCAAAATTGATCGTGCGGTTAGTGGTCTGAGTGAAGAAGATAAAGAACTGCTATCCGAGCTGCTGGCCAGACTGGCTCATGGTGCAGAAAGTCTGTCAGCGAGCAGCTAGAATTGATTTAAGCTGTAATAAGACATAAAAAGAAAAGACCAGATTAGTCTCTAATTAAGGCTTATCCGGTCTTTATTTTTTTTGATTTCCAACCAGTGAGCCCCTGCCCGCAAAACATATTGCCAGCTTAGAAAGATCAAAGTGAGGATAAACATCTGGCGAATGGCCCCCATGTAAAGAAACGTATTCCCGCGAAACACAAAGACAGAGAACAGAACACCGCTTAATCCTGCTAACAGAACATAACCAATCATTCTTGATACAACTGGATGGATTCTCCACCTAGCTCGTTGCGCCACAGATATGGATACAGCATCCGTCAAGAGTGACAGTGGAAGAATAAGAAAAATGACAATAGCCAGATAAATCAGCAGGGTGATAAGTAATGAATACCAGAGCGGAGAATAGTACGTATTATCCATTCGCTCGGCTACAGGTACATATTTAATGAGAACAGTGATGACAGAGATTGAAATACAGGCCAGCAATGCTGACAAGATTCGCACACAAGGGGCAACAGACCGCAAGACAACTAGCTTTGATTTGCTCAAGTCGAATCGTCCTCCTTTTTCTAGTTCATCCTACTAAACCCATTATAATATAAAAAGCAGCTGATATTCAGCTGCTTTTTTAGAACATAGCGATGATATTCTATTCGTGCATTCCATTACTTGGCCTCGCATTTCTTCCCTCTACTCTGCTACTCAGTTACTTCTGCATGGCTTCCACTTGTGGCGGAGCATCTGCATCCTCGGGAACGATCAGTCGTTTGCGCAAAGCTAATGTAATGACCCACGAAACAATAGCAATAACAAACATAATGACAAACAAGGAATGCAGGCTGCCCTCCAGCACACTGCGCAGTAGCGCCCACTTCTCGTTCGATAAGGCTGCATCCGTATGCGGTGCAAGCAGTTCATTTAAATCCTTCTCGGAAATACCTGACGCCGCCAAATTTTGTTCACTCGACAGTGCCGAGATGCGGAAGTTCAGCCACGTTCCAAATGCTGCTGCACCAATCGTCTGGCCGAGTGTACGCATGAACGTATGCAATGCCGTTGAAGAACCGCGCTCTTTATACCCAACAGAAGACTGGGCAATGATGGTGAAGATCGTAAAGGCAAAACCGAACCCTAGCCCATAAATAAAGGTCAAAATAAACAGTACGACCTGCGGAGAAGTCCCGCCAACCAAGAACAGCCCACCCGAACCAACGGCGATCCCGGTAAGTCCAATTAATGTGGTCAACCGTGATCCGATCTTGAGCAGCAGCCGGCCAGCCAGCACGCTACCGATCAGCCAACCAACGGACATCGGTGCAAGCAACAACCCGGACTCCGTTGCATTGCCTCCGCGAACCCCTTGTACCCAGAGCGGCAGATAGCTGGTTAAGCCGATCATCAAGGTACTGGTCAGCAGGCCGGCGATATTCGCCACCCGGATGTCCCGGATACGGAACAGATGAAGTGGAACCATCGGGGCCTGAGCTTTTTTTTCCACCACAAAAAACAAAATGATAAACAGCACAGCAACGATGCTCAGTGCCACAATCAATGGAGAACTCCATGCGTAATACTGCCCACCCGCCGATAAAACAAAGAGCAAAGCGGTAATACCAACGGTGAAGGTCAACGCTCCCATATAATCAATTTTGGCCGTGCGTGGTGAGATATCCTCCTTCAAATAACGGAATACAAACCACATCGCAAGCAAACCAAACGGCACATTAAACCCGAAAATCCACTGCCAACCGAGGTTGTCCACAAAATAACCACCGAGCAGCGGGCCGACGAGAGACGAGATGCCCCATACCGAGCTGATCCAGCCCTGGATTTTGCCACGTTCCTCAATACGGTAAATATCCCCGATAATTGTAAAGGTAACCGGCACGACAGCTCCTGCCCCAATCCCTTGAATGGCACGGTAAATGATCAGTTGCTCCATATTCTGCGAAAGACAGCATAAGAGTGATCCCAGCAAAAATAAAGCACAGCCGATAAGGAAGACCGGTTTACGTCCATACAAGTCACTGATTTTGCCAAAAATCGGCGTACTGACTGCCATCGTGAGCAGATACGCCGTAAAAATCCAGCTCAGCAGCTGCACGCTGCCCAGTTCGCTGACAATCGTCGGGCCAGCCGGACCGATTACGGTACCCTCAATCGCGGACAGAAACGTTGCCAGCAGCAAACCAGCGAGAATAAAACTACGCTTCAAACCACCTGTTGTATTCACACAAACCCTTCTCTCTTTTTCTCTTTAGTCATTTAAGATGAATATTATTTACACGTCCACTCCAAGCCAGAACAATCTTTCGATCGTTGTTACCCCCGGATTTTTTGAACTGTTTATGATAGAGAAAATCCCGGTGGTAAGCCTATGCTTCCGATGTAGCTTTCGTGCCGAAAGCTTTCAGACGAACGCTCCGCTTCTCCAGCTTTGTTCTGTCTCTACGTTATCTTACTACCTTCTCTTGTTGCGAAGAAATTCATCATATAATAGCGAGTACATGACCATGTCTTTGTACCCCGTGGACGTATGCTGCACCTGGCGTAGCAGACCCTCACGTGTGAAGCCCTGACTTGTCAGGAACGTGCCCGAAGCTGCATTGCGCGGGTCCACAAGTGCTTCAATCCGGTTCAATCCCATCGTCTCATAACCAAAGGGTAGCAGCGCCGTGAATGCCTCGGACATATATCCGTAACGCCAGTACTCACGGCCAAGCTCATATCCGATCTCACCGCGAAATGCACCTTCCAGCTGCCATGTGTTGAATCCGCAGCTCCCGATTAACTTGCCGGTAGCCTTTAGTTCAATGCCCCACCGAATGGCATCCTCTTCCCCTGCCATATGGTTCAGCAGCCCGATCATATCCGCTGCCTCGCTTGTCCCGATCATCGGTGCGAGGTTCATATACCGCGTAACCTCCCGGTCTGACCAGTGTACGAACATCTGGGCCGCATCCTTGCGACGCATTTTGCGCAAACGAAGCCGCGCAGTCTCAAGCTCCGGGATTCTTCCTTTACATTTATACATCAACTGACACTCCGATCCGATCCTTCTCTTGCAGACCATAAGATTCATTAGCCATCTAACCATAACCTGCACCAATTGGCAACCGTTCACTCTTCCGATCATATCAAAAAACCGGGCGCATCCGCTCCCGGCCTTGATGTAACTATGAATCCACCAGCACAGGTTGTCCTGTTTTATGCCGAGGGTCATTCCTTTTTTTTGCTCAGCTTCTCGCAAAACTGGAGATGAGAAAGCTTTAAGCCGGAGATGCTTTCTTGCCTCCAGCAAGCAATTCCTCGCTTACCCGTCCAAGCACAGCAACAATTTCTTTATACTCCTCAATGCCTGTCCCGGTCAGACTCCACTGGTCTCCATGGGCAGTCAGGAAGTTCTCTTGCGTCAGGTGTTCAAGCTCCTGCTTGATCTCACGCTCACCCACGCGATATCCTCGCTCTTCTAACATAGGCAGTGCATCGCTTACGGTTAAATCCTCATTTTGGGCAAAATATAGAAGATGAATTCGTACAAATAGGTTCTGTACTTCTGCATGCATAAGCTAAGCTCCTTCCAGGGTTATAGCCCTTCTTGGTTGCTAAGTAATTACCCCGTGAAAGTACCAGAGAAACAGGCTCCTGCTCCGAGTACTTCCACCTCTTTCCAAAATCATTCTGCTTGACTAACCGCATCTACTGCACTATCTTGAAAATAAGTACCATTTTTGCTCGGGAGGGTGATCCACCATGTTTCAAGCTGTTTCCTATGAAGGAACACGAAACGAGCAGCACACCGCCGTCCTGGGACAGTTAAGTGCCCTGATTCGCGATGAACCTAGTGCGATTGCCAATCTGGCTAACGCTGCTGCGCTGCTCAATGTATTTCTAACCGATACCAACTGGGTCGGATTCTATCTGTATGATGGCAAAGAATTGGTCCTCGGACCGTTCCAAGGGTTGCCTGCCTGCATCCGAATTCCACTTGGACGCGGAGTATGCGGCACCTCTGCTGCGGAGAGACGCACACTCGTTGTTGATGATGTGCATGCTTTCCCAGGCCATATCGCCTGTGATGCTGCATCCAATAGTGAAATCGTTGTTCCGATTATCAAAGACGGACAATTATACGGAGTGCTGGATATCGACAGCCCGATCAAAAACCGTTTTGACGATGAAGATCGCATCTTCCTGGAAAAAGCAGTCAGCCTGCTCACAGAGCAGCTGTAAGCTGTTTGGCTCATTTCCAATTCATTCAAACAACATAATTCTCGTCCTCTCATCATATGATGGCGAGAACGATGTGTTTTAACAAAAAGCGCAGCCCTCTCGGAGGTCTGCGCTTTTTGTTGCTATGTTCACACCGATGTTCTTGCCCGCCCATCTTACTTTATGCATCTAGGATAGATCCTGTGCCGCTTTGATCATCATTCCCTCCCGCAGGAATTCAGCGAGTTTTGGATGATAGCCATCATACATGTTACGAAAATCGCGGTGCTCAACGTACAGATTGGCCAAATCCCGATAGATATCAGCCGTAGGTGTGTAATATCCTTTGATCCATTCGAGGTGTCTTCCGATAATCTGTTGTACGGCCGGGCTGTCCGGCTTGAGACCAAGTTCCAGTGCCTGTTTCAAATCCAGATGAATCCGATCGATTTTAGCCTGTGAGTCCAGAAAATCTTCCTTGGATTTCAACTCAATTTTCTCAGCTTTCAGGTCACGTGTCGCACGATTATCAAGCGAGTGATGTGTATGACCTGCTTCTGGGAGCCAGGCCTGACGTAAGTTATGCCCAAAGCCATAGTATAGTTCATGCTCCTCCATCGCCCGTTCCCCTTGAAGATAGGAGACGGTTCGATCTAACGTCTGGATCAGACCGTGTAGGCGAAGAGCCTCCTCCAGAATCCGGATACGATGTTGCTGCATCACACGCACCATTTCCAGAGGATCCTCCTTGAGTATGGAGCCGATCTCTTCCTCCGGCACACCTGCCTCCTTGCAGAACAGAATTTGCTGAAGTTTAAGCAGCTCCTTTTTTTCATAATAGATATCTTCATCTAGTCCACGAAAAGCAGGAGACAGCAGCCCCAGCTCCGCATAATGACTTAACTCGTTCAAGCTCACACCTGACATACCGGATACATCTGTCATGGAATACGCCATATGATATCACCTCCTGCCTGACTTGCGTGCTCTGTGAATTCACCCGCTGTCTGCACCTTGTTTTGCTATATCTTAAAAACCGAAAAGTAAAACTTAAATCCTGCCTGGTACTTGAAAAACCTTTTCTTACTGGATGTTTGAAAAGCCTTCATTGGTCTCGGAATCGCACTTAGCAAACGTATCGTCCTTACTTAAGAACGGAACCCGCTGTTAAAATATACGTGTATCCAGACTCTATGAAGATCAACGGGATTAGACACCTGCTTTGCAGTATGTTACCTAATTAATACCCTCCTCACTCAATGTGAACCTGTAGTCATTGAAGAAAAATGATGTATTTTTTCAGACAGCTTTACACTTGTTGCAATCGTTTTTGATGTTTTTTTGACTATTTTTTGGTTATTTTTTTGTTGTTAATTGTTCATACCTCAAAAAAATCCTGCACCCGTGAGACAGGTACAGGATTTCCAAAAACTTGATAGCTATCGGTCATATTCCTAACGATGAATTCGATTAATTTTTGTTAAACATGACAAACTTCAGTTCCGTCATTTCCTCCGTTGCATACTTCACACCTTCACGCCCGATGCCACTTTGCTTCACACCGCCATACGGCATATGATCCACCCGGAATGTTGGGATATCATTGATCATCACACCGCCCGCTTCAATCTCATCCACGGCCCGAAGTGCCGTTTGTATGTCACTCGTGAACACTCCTGCCTGAAGTCCATACATGGAGTCGTTGACATGCTGGATACCCTCGTCTACGGAATCCACCGGGTTAATCACAACAATCGGCGCAAACACTTCCTGACAGGATACCTTGGCATCACGCGGCACGTTCACAAGCACCGTTGGACGCAGCACGCCCCCTTCAGCCTTACCACCTGCTGCAACCGTTGCTCCCGCCTGTTTCGCCTCATCGATCCATTCCAACGTACGTTGTACATCCTTAGAAGTAATGAGTGCAGACACCACCGTATCCTCGTTCAGCGGATCACCGATCACAACCTGTTCAGCTGCTTCGGCAAAGCGCTTGATAAACTGCTCGGCAATCGCCTGATGCACATAGATACGCTGCAATGAAATACAGACCTGTCCCTGATAGGTGAACGCCCCTGTGACACAACGCGGAATAACCTTGTCCAGATCGGCATCTTTATCTACAATGACAGCCGCATTGGAACCCAACTCCAGCGTAACTCGTTTCAGTCCAGCATTGCTGCGGATATTTGTTCCAACGGCTGGGCTGCCAGTAAATGTGATGTAAGCCACATCAGGATGTCCTACAAGCACATCACCAATCGTTTTGCCTTCACCGCTAACAACGTTCAGTGCTCCATCTGGCAGTCCCGCCTCTTGGAGCAAATTCGCGATGTAATAGGCAGATAGCGGTGTCTGTTCCGCAGGTTTAAGCACGATTGTATTCCCAGCAGCCAGCGCGGGTCCAACCTTATGAGCAACCAGATTCATCGGAAAATTAAACGGTGTAATCGCACCAATGACCCCGAGTGGCTGACGCATCGTATAACCAATGCGACCTTCGCCGCCTTTGGCGGCATCCATCGGAACCGTTTCTCCGGTAAGCCGTTTCGCTTCTTCGGCAGCAAACCGATATGTCTCTATTGTACGATCAATCTCGGCTCTTGCCGCAGTGATCGGCTTGGCCGCCTCCAATGCGACGATGCGTGCAGCCTCTTCTTTGCGTTCCTCCAGCATGGCAGACAGCTTGTACAGTAAGTCTGCACGCTGATGTGCTGGCATCTGGCGCATCGTTTTACGTGCTTTCACAGCTGCAGCAATGGCAACCTCGGTTTCCTCTGCCGAAGCGGAAGCTACTTCTGACAGCGTTTCCCCGGAATAGGGCGCCTGGAGTGTTGTATATTTTACCGATTCGGTGTATTTGCCGCCGATAAACAGATGTTGTTTTTTCATTAAATTACACCCTCCGTTCATTCACTCTTTGGATTCCTCACACTCTCACGATTCGTCATCAAACGAATTCATTGCTAATCACCACTTGCAAGTAAGTAACTATCTTGGATAACCCTACTCTAGTTATACACTATTTGGCGCTCTTCCACCCAGTTGACGGAATGATAGAAGTTACTCGGTACTTATCGTTGGTTTGGGCTGTGCGTAAACATCGCTACTGGGCAATGTTGCTGGTTACCGTTACTGTGGCGCATCGCTACTGAGTACTGTTGCCAGTTCTCTTTACTGTCATGCATTGTTACTAAGTGCCGTTTCCAGTTCTCTTTACTGTCATGCATTGTTACTAAGTGCTGTTGCTGGGTACCATTACTGTGGTGCATCTCTACGAAGTACCCCACACTGTTACTAGTCCTAATGCAATGTCAACATTACTACCTGTAAACCTGTAACGTTCATATATAGTACATCTTGCTCCATGAGCACATAACTCTCAATATGAAGGTAGTCGGTTGAACCACAGGGCTGGCATGGGATGATACTCCTCAGCTCTAACGATCACCATGAACCTTATTTAACCAGATTTGAGGCGTATATAATTCTAACGATCACCACAAACCTTATTTCATTCTAAAACACGATAATTACCCGTTTTTCACACTGAAAAGACCAAATAACGTCTCTACGGATCGTTAGAATTTCAAAAGGGTATTTTTCCGCAAAATAAGCTCTCCTGAGATCGTTAGAATTGTTGCAGTTTTATTTCACCGTCATAACCGGACACTCGGCATGCTTCAGCACTCCGTGACTAACACTGCCAACTACAATCTCAGCCAGCAACCTTTTACCGCCGGTACCTATCGCAATAAGATCAACTTGCTGTTCACGTGTAATGCGACAGATTTCTGTTACTGGATCACCTGCGACCAGCATCGTCTCATAGGACACCCCGCGACTAGCCAATTGCTCGATCACCGGCTCGATGATGTGCTTCCCTTCTTCAGCAATGCGTTCCTCCAAGTCAACTCCAAGCGCTGGCTCGTTAATCGAGATAGATGGATTCACGTGCACGATGGTTAGACTGACAGGATGTTTCATCTGTTCAGCCAGCATCAGAGCCTGTTCCAGCGCCTTCTTCGCATGATTCGATTCATCTACCGCGACTAATATTCGTTTTAGCATATCCATTCCTCCAGTCTGTTGATCAGCAACGAAATATTGCCTGTTTATTTGTTCTGTTTATCTAATCTGTTCTGTCTATTTGTTTGTTAAGGTCTGCATCCGTCGCGTATCCGTAATAACGGTTCATGGATGCCATTTCGGCAAAAAATGAATAGGCTCTATTCACAATGTTTATTCACGAGAGCTGAAATCGCAATATATTCATTAACCATTAGTGAGCATTGATGAGCATTAATGAGCTGTGATTGAAGCATCGATATCCCGCAGGTGACGACGGCGCATCAGCAATACAACGACACCAATCAACACCATCAGCGCACCGAAATAAAACGGCGTTTCTGGCAAAAACCATTCAGACAGTTTACCCGCAAGCCATGGGGCTAACGCGCCACCCATAAACCGCACAAAACTGTATGCCGCAGATGCTACGGAACGCTCTACTGGCGCTGCTTCCATCACAGCCGTTGTGATCAACGTATTGTTAATACCCAGGAAAATACCTGCGACGATAACTGCAACGATCACCGTTGTCGATGATCCCATCACCGTACCAACAGCCATCACCAGCAAGTCCAGCGCAAACAACGTGAGCATGACACTCATGGAAGGCACGGAGCCAAATCGGCGCTGCAGCTTCGGTGCCACAAAGACGGACGTAATCGCCAGCATCAATCCCCATCCAAAGAAGACATAACCGAGGCCGTGTTCGTCCAGTTTCATGACATAAGGTGAATAAGCCATCAAAGTAAAGAATCCAAAGTTATATAAAAAGGCGGTAATCGCCAACGTTTTCAGTGAAGGATAACCGAGCGCTTTGAACGGGTCGGACAATGTGCTGCGCGTTTTCGGTTTAGCCATTTTGGGCAACATAAACATGATGCTGATAAAAGCAATCGCCATCAGAGCAGCTACCCCGTAGAACGG
Source organism: Paenibacillus amylolyticus (assembly GCF_051136285.1). Lineage (GTDB taxonomy): Bacteria > Bacillota > Bacilli > Paenibacillales > Paenibacillaceae > Paenibacillus > Paenibacillus amylolyticus_F. The sequence continues at coordinate 3,116,381 of NZ_CP194938.1, forward strand.
GCCGCGCCAAGAGATGGAACCCAGTTCCCCGCCAAGCAACGGGCCAACAGCAATCCCGAGCCCCAGTGCTGCTTCGTATAAAATAATAGCCTTGGCTGTCCCCGATGTGGACAAGCCAACAATAGCTGACAACGCGGTGGCGATGAACAAGGCATTTCCAAGTCCCCAGCCCCCGCGATAACCAACCAGCGCTCCGACCGTGTCGGATGTACCCCCAAGGAACGAAAAGACAATAATCAGCAATATACCGCTGAGCAGCGTCCATTTCACACCAATACGGCTGGATACCACACCTGTGATTAACATGGCGATCCCCGTTACCGCGTTATAGCTGGTAAACAGCAAGGACACTTGGCTTTTGGACGCGTGTAGTTGATCCGCGATGGCTGGCAAGATCGGGTCTACCAGACCAAGTCCCATAAACGAGATGATACAGGCGAAAGCTACAGCCCAGACCGCTCGTGGCTGGGACAGCAGACCTCCACGGGATGACGGCAATTCGTCAGGTAGTGATGGTTCTCTTTTCATAGGTCATTCCTCCGATGTTAAATGGTATGATGATTTTTTTCAAAAGGTTGAAATTTTTCAGAATAATCCGTTTCCTATTTTCAATAAATAAGACACCAAAACAGCACAAGCACACCGGAGTTTCCAGTGTATGTACTAAAGCATGAAGCCCTGATTTAACCATGTTAATTCATTAGGTACCTTCGTTTCCGTTGTTCTGTCCAGCACGACTCTTCAATGTCTCTATACCTGTCTTAACACGCCCTCGCAGCTCCTCCAGCTCCTGTTGCACAGCGTGAATACTCTGAAGCTTCTGCTCCAGCAGCTGCAGCTGACCATCCAATGTGGCTTCCATCCGGGTGAGCGTATCAATCCGTTCCTTCACCTCGGTCGTCTGCTGGTAGTCAAAACGCTGCTCGTTCAGCGCATCTGCTGTGGCTACATAGGCATGAAGCTCCTGTAACGAGAAACCAAGCACCTCTTTCGCTCGAACCACTTTTTTCAAATAATCAATGTCGTCCTGTGAATACAGCCTCGTTCCGCCGTCTGTCCGCTGAGGTGAAGGCATCACACCAATCTCTTCATAATATCGAATGGTGCGCTTCGTCAGTCCGCAGGCTTTGGCGACATCATCAATTTTGTATATCATTTGCCTCGCCTCTCCTATATGTCATTATTGTTATGTATATAATGATATATAAAATTAACATTAACGTCAACGTTAGATTTTAGTTTAGATTTTATCTTTTAGAACGATTAATGAATTAAATGATTCATCGCATGAACCATTACAGCCTTGAACCAATACAACCTAAAAAAAGCTGAATATGAAGACAAAAAAGACCCGCTTACGCGGATCTCCATGTGTTTCTACACGTCACTACGGACGTTGCTTGCCTTCAATTATGTTATTCCCCCTGCTTGTCCTGCTCCTGCTGTGCCCGCTGCAGCTGCTTCAGACGCCCTTCCACCCGGGTAAACAGCCTGATGGTATAAAAACCAACAGCGATCAGACTCAGCACCAACGCGCGTACATCCGTTAGCCAGAACCCGATGACGCCAAAGGCGGTGATAACAAAACCAAATTGCATCATCAGTGCCGAACTGTACCGCTGCGCTTCTTCCCATAACCTTGGGTCGCTCATCGCCCGTGGTGTCCGGTACCCATATATTCCGTTAATTTGTTTTGGCGGCTTCTTATACACCATCAATCCCAAAATGAAATAACACACTCCACATATAATGCCCAACAATGCTCCTGCCAAAATGCTCGCTCCTTCTCTTCTCTTAGCTCTAAGCCAGTAAGTAATTGTTCACCAGCCAGCCATAAAAATAGTAAAACGGCTCTACGTATATACGCAGAGCCGTGCTGTACGTTTCATCAATTTAAACGTCCTTGATTCGCAGAACCCGCATCGCATTCAGTACCGCGAGCACCGTCACACCCACATCGGAGAAAACGGCTTCCCACATGGTGGCAATCCCGAATACACCGAGCAGCAGGAAGATTGCTTTGACACCCAATGCAAATCCGATGTTCTGCCAGACGATGCGGCGTGTTCGCTTGGCAATACGGATGGCACTGGCGATTCTGGAGGGCTCATCCGTCATGATGACCACATCCGCTGCTTCAATCGCCGCCTCCGATCCAAGTCCGCCCATCGCTACACCCACATCTGCACGTGCCAGAACCGGAGTATCGTTAATGCCATCACCGACAAAGATCATCTTTTCCTTCGGTAATTTGGCCGCTTCCAGTTGCTCCAGCCGTTCGACTTTGTCCTGCGGCAGAAGTTCGGCATGGACCTCATCCACGCCAAGCTGGCGTGCAACCGCTTCGCCCACCGCTTTGGCATCACCGGTCAGCATCACTGTTTTGCGAATACCTAGCTTTTGAAGTGCCTGTATCGCTGACGCTGCATCATCCTTCACTTCGTCCGCAATGATCAGATGTCCGACATACTTGCCAGCTTCGGCAATATGCACGACCGTTCCCACTGTTTGCGGCTTCGTATACATAATCCCTGCCTGCTCCATCAACTTCGCGTTGCCTGCGAGCACTTCCTGACCGTTCACATTTACTTTGATTCCGTGTCCAGCTACCTCGTCATAGCCATCCACACCTTGTGAGGGAATATCTTTTCCCCAAGCTGCACGAATCGATTCAGCAATCGGATGATTGGAGTTTGCTTCGGCAATCGCCGCCAGCCTCATTACTTCTTCTTCTGTACGTGCGCCATCAGGGTGAACAGATGTAACTTTGAAAACACCTTTGGTTAGTGTACCCGTTTTATCAAAAACCACCACTTTAACATCATTCAGAGCCTCCAGATAATTACTTCCTTTGACCAGAATGCCGTTTCGCGAAGCCGCACCAATACCACCGAAGAAACCAAGCGGAATCGATACAACCAGCGCACAAGGGCATGAAATGACGAGAAACACCAGTGCGCGATAGATCCAGTCCGCAAACGTTGCACCGTTAAATAACAACGGAGGAACGAAGGCAATAAGCGCAGCGAGAATGACAACAACAGGTGTATAATACCGGGCAAATTTGCTGATAAAATGTTCCGTTTTCGCCTTGCGGCTGCTAGCGTTCTGCACCATGTCGAGAATTTTGGATACCGTGGATTCACCAAAGGTTTTGGTGACCTCGATCGTTAACATGCCGTTTTTATTCACAAAACCGCTAAGCACATCACTTCCAGTATCCAACTCCCGTGGAACAGATTCCCCTGTCAGTGCTGATGTGTCAACCATGGAGCGGCCTGCCTTCACAATACCGTCCAGAGGTACCCGTTCTCCAGCCTTAACCACGATCCGGTCACCAATGCGAACCTCTTCCGGGGAGACACGCCGGGTCTCTTCCCCTGCACCTGTGAGTATATTCGCATAGTCCGGGCGAATATCCATCAGAGACTGAATCGACTTGCGTGAGCGATTAACCGCCATGCCCTGGAACAGCTCTCCGAGCTGATAGAACAGCATAACCGCAACACCTTCCGGATACTCCCCGATGGCAAATGCACCAAGTGTTGCAACTGTCATCAGGAAGTATTCATCAAATACCTGGCCGCGGATGATGTTTTTGAATGCCTGTAACACGATATCGCCGCCCGCGATGATGTAAGCAACCACATAGAGGGCAAGCTGTGCCCATCCATCCAGCGGTGACCAGATCGCTGTGGCAAGCAGCATAGAACCAACCGCAAGACGGGCAAGCAGTATCTTCGTCTGCCCTGCACCATGTTCGTGCGAATGGCCTGCATGAGCGTCACCGCTCTCTGCGTGGCTGTGGTCATGTCCATGATCATGCCCGTGATCGTGAGCATGTGAATGTGCATGACTCTGATGTTGGTGCTGATGTGTACCTGCTCCATTCGTCACGTCTGTGTGAGCATGACTGCTATGAGCGTGTACGTGTCCATCCGTATGCTGATGTTCATGATGCTGGTGGTTTCCTGAATGAACGTGTTTCGCCCCTTGCCCTGCCTCGCCATCAACGTTAGAACCGCTTCCCGATTGCTTCTGGCTGAGATTGCCTTGGCGTTTTTCCGAAATACGAATATGTGGCTCCAGCCGCAGCACCTTACGTTTTGCTTCCTCCACCACCTGCTCATCCATATCGGATGTGGTGTACATGGATAACGTTTTGGTGACAAAATTGACGGAGCATTCATTAATGCCCTTAATTTTACTCACACCATTTTCAATTTTAAGTGCACAGTTTGCACAATCCAGTCCATCGAGCAGCAGTTCCCTTTTCACCTGTTCCTGTCCGGTTCCCATGTGAATTCTCCCCTTTGCAGTCCGAAAAAAAGTTGATCTACTGGTATTACACGAGCACTATGATGACAGAATAACCATCCAATCGCTGTTATCCCCAAATTTCTTTGATCCCTTTCATCTTCAGAGGGAAATTTGGTGATAAGCGTATGCTTCCGATGTAGCTTTCTTTTCAGAAAGCTTTCAGGCGAACGCTCCGCTTTTCCAGGTTTTTTCTGTCCTCTCCGTTTTTGTGTAAAAATAGTTCATCTTTTTTAATATAATATTGTATCTAATAATATATGAGCAATCATTCATATGTTTAATTAACCCTATTATATGCATGCCCAAACTGGAGTGTCAACACGAGTTGTTGATTTTGGATAAGAAAAGGCGGTAAAAGATGCACTTCAGTAGGTTTCAAGACACACCCTAATAGTAATCATTTCGCTTTAGGCGTTTTTTGGATATAATAGAGCTATCAGTTGTTAAACATAGGCGGTGATAGGAATGGAACAACCGGTTAAAGCTCCACATGATTGCGATGAAGCCTGCTCAGGTACGGAAGCCGATGTACAAACCATTCGCACCTCACTTATAGATCGGGACACCTCTTCCGAGATGGCGGATTGGTTCAAAGCATTTAGTGATCCCACACGTCTACGTATTATTGATGCGCTGTTACAGAAAGAATTATGTGTGCACGATCTTACGGTGTTGCTCGACATGGGTCAGTCAGCCATCTCCCATCAGCTGCGCTCACTCCGCAACATGCGGATTGTAAAGCGGCGCAAGGAAGGCAAGACGGTGTATTACTCTTTGGATGATGCTCACATTGAGCAGATTTTCCTACAAACGCTCCAGCATATCAAACACGGCTAGGCTGCTGCCAGCCGGTTTAAACCAACAGAACCCCCGTCTCTCGGCATCACACCGATGGACGGGGGTTCTGTTGTGTAAGGGAACCGTTTTAACTAAATATTTATATTCGTCCTTACCTTGATTAACTACAATAAACTGTTGTTGTTTGGATCGTACAGGCCCGATTTGTCCTTGAACATATTGAAAATATGGGACACCACCACTTTGAGTACAGCGTACCCCGGAACCGCGAGCAGAATACCGACTACCCCGAACAAGTTCCCTGAAGTCAGAATGACAAAGATGATGGTTATCGGATGAATTTTGAGTGTTTTACCCATAATCTGCGGAGAGATAAGTTTACCTTCAATCAACTGCACAATTGTCCACACGGCAATCATTTTCAGCAACATCACTGGCGAAGTCACCAGAGCTACAATCAAAGCTGGAGTAATGGCAATCGCTGGACCCAGATAAGGAACTACACTCGTGAAGGAAGCAATGATTGCAAGAATCAGGGCATAATCCAAACCGATGACCATGTACCCGATATAAAGCAGCACACCGATACAGAAGCTGACGATAATCTGTCCACGGATGAATGAACTGATCTGGTGGTTGATATCATGCAATACATGCATTGCACCGGTACGGCTTTTGATTGGCAAAAAGGACAAAATCTTGTCCGGCAGTTTCTTGCCGTCTTTAAGCAGATAAAACAAGATGAACGGCACGGTTACGATGGATAACACCGTCTCGGTAAATGCACCAAGGAACCCGCCAAGCTTCGTCCAGGTCGAGTTGAGGATCTCGGTTGCTTTTGTGGAAATCGTGCCCCACCAATCCTGCCAGTTCATGTTGATGGTCTCCTGCACCTGACTGAACAGCTTGTTGCCTGTCAATTCCTCGAATTGTTCCCTTACGTTTTCACTGTAAGTAGGGAAGTTAGCGATCAGCCCCATAATCTGATTACGCAACACAGGAATAACGGCCAGCACCACAATGGTCAGAATGCCGCCAATCGCGAGATAGAGAATCAGAATCCCCCAGCCTCGCTTGATTTTCCATCGTTCCATCACATCCACAAGTGGATTGAGCAGGTAATAAAGTATACCCGACAGAATAATGGGCAGAACAATCGTTTTGATTAACACCGCCAGCGGGTGGAACACAAAGGATACCTTGGTCAGCACCATAATGTTCAGTCCAACCAACAGCATAATTAACAGGAACAGCACAAACTTGTTGTTTAGAAAAAAACGTTTGAATCGCTCAGGCCAAACGCGGGGTTGCTCGGGTTGCTCCATAGGCTTGTCGTCCTCTCTTATGTATCTTTCTTGCATTTTAGTTGCCTTTCTTGCCTGACGGTACAATTGACTTGTACAAGCCAACATATGTATAACACTTCCGATTTATACGTATGGGCGGTTTGACCGTTTCAAATTCGCCAAGTAAAGTCATTTTACCCCAAAATGCACAACGTGCCCCACACCGACCTATTGAAAAATTTCCCATGTAAAAAACGGCCCGTCTCCTTTGGAGACGAACCGTCATTCTGCTATCCGATGCTATTCGCATTCTGCTGCCAAGTAAGATCTTATATGTTTCCCGCCAGCTGCGCGATCAACTCATACGAGTGCAGGCGTGCTTGATGATCATAGATCATCGACGTAATAATGAGTTCATCCGCCTGGGTCTGGCGAATAAAGGATTCGAGCTGTCCGCGTACCTTCTCCGGCGAACCGTTTACCGCTGCTTTTAACGTCTGAGCTACGGCAGCTTGTTCACGGTCCGTCCACTTGCCATCCATCACGGCCGGCGGCTGTACCAGCCCTGTTGTCCCGCGGATAATGTTCAGGAACTGCTGTTGCATCGTTGTTCCAAGCCAAGCGGCCTCTTCGTCCGTATCAGCTACCACGGCGTTAACACCTACGATCACATAAGGCTCCTTCAGACTCTCTGATGGCTGGAAGCTGTTGCGGTAGGTGTCCAAAGCGATACGTGTATAATCTGGTGAGAAGTGGCTGGCAAAAGCAAAAGGCAATCCCAGCTGGCCTGCCAGACGTGCACTGAAATCACTGGAGCCCAGCAGATAAATCGGGATGTTCAGACCTTCTCCAGGTACAGCCCGCACCGGTGCGTGATAAGACGTTGCCGATGTATCAAAGTATGCCCGCAGCTCGGACAACAGCTCTGGGAAATCTTCCCCACTATTCATATCTTTGCGCAGTGCAACGGATGTACGGCGGTCACTGCCGGGCGCACGGCCTAACCCGAGATCAATGCGGCCTGGATACAGTGATTCAAGCGTACCGAACTGCTCTGCAATAACAAGTGGTGCATGGTTGGGCAGCATAATGCCACCTGAGCCTACACGAATGGTCTTGGTTCCGCCCGCAAGGTGACCAATCACAACCGAAGTTGCAGATGAAGCGATGCCTGGCATGTTATGATGCTCAGCTACCCAGTAGCGATGATATCCCCAGCGCTCGGCATGTTGTGCCAGCTCCAGACTGTTGCGAAGGGCATTTGCAGGGGTTGATCCCACCACAACGGGTGCAAGGTCAAGCACCGAAAGTTTGACGTCTTGGAGATGTTCTTTATGTTGATGTTCATTATTCATTACAGTCATGCTCCTCTGTGATTATATTTTTGTATATCCAGATATATAGATATAAATAAACAAAAGTGGACTTAACAACTGACCAATAAATCATATGTTCCGTAAACAAATTCTTTTCATACATGTGGACATGTTCCCGAAAAGTACCTCAAGTCAACGTGTACGCAACAGATGTCCTTGCAACATATAGCCGTTCACATCCGGACGGAATCTCCTGCTTGCTGCATTTTGCATCCTGGCTTCCGTTCCGGCATCCGGCTTACAACTCATGTTGTACGTACTCGGCAAAAGCCTGTATCGTCTCTTCATTGCGGCGATAGTACGTCCATTGTCCTCTGCGCTCCGATAACAGCAACCCTGCCTTGAGCATTGTCAACAAATAACTGGAAATGACGGACTGTGCCAGTCCGGCCTTCAGTTGAATCGTGCCCACACAGATACCATTCTTTCCGCCATCCGGATGATGGGATAGCTCAAGTGGTGAGAAGTGTTGCTCCGGGTTTTTCAGCCACAGGAGGATCTGTCTGCGTGTCTCATTGGATAATGCTTTGAAAATGAGTATAGGTTCCATGGGTCGATTATACCCCCTTTCTATCCTTTTGCCAAACCCCATAAACTAACAAACCGACTCATCAAGAGTCGGTTTGGCAATTCACATCTGATCAATCACATGTTAGAAGCGTGTTGTTACCGTCTGTTTCACTTCATCCAGCATCGCTTCATAAGCAGCAGCATCCAGATATCCAATACCACCGAAGAGCAGATGACCTACAGGCTCAATGCCTACAAAATCAAAAATACCAGCGTCAGACGTCAGTTTCAGCGCATCGGTCATGCCGATCTGATCATACACATCCTTCGGTGTGCCGTGTGTACTGATCATAAGACCTTTTTTGCCAGTTAATAGTTTCTCGATCCCTGCCGCGCCCGATGCGTAAGCAAAGCCGTAAGCGAATACCCGGTCAACGTATCCTTTCAAAATAGCCGGGAGACCCGTCCACCAGATCGGATAGATGAATGTAATTGCTTCTGCCTCTGTCACATATTGCTGCTCTGCTGCGATATCCTGCGGAGTCTGTCCTGCACGCATCGAAGCTCTATCCGCCTCTGTTAGTACCGGCTGAAAGCCCAGCTGATACAGATCACGGACAACAACCTCATGACCCTCTGCTTCCAGAACTGTCACGGCGGTATTCAGAATGGCATGATTAAAGCTGTCGGTGTGCGGATGAGCGTATACGATAAGATGTTTCATAATATAAATTCCTCCTCGATTAGACACAAAAAATATTTTCACCATTTAGCACTGTTACTAAAACATCAACGATTAAATACCTTTCGTATACATAGACATCTCTATATATGAGCAAAAAAATATCTTCTGCTCCTAACCTTCAAGTAAACTCTTCAATACATCTTGATACAATGTACGGAGATAATCATCTAGAGTTAAAAACAGAAGACCGTATGCCGACGGTTAAAACCGTCTGACAATCATGGACAGTAAATTCTCCAGCTGTTCTGACTGTTCTTCAGACAGATCAGCATAAATCATCTGGTTAATCTGATCCGACACTTCGCGGAAGATCGGTTCAAGCTGCTTCCCTTTATCCGTGAGACGAATCATGGATACCCGGCTATCCTCAGCGCTCTTACTGCGTTCGACATAACCCTGCTTCTCCAGCTTGTTGACAAGCACCGTTACTGTAGGCTGCGTACGCTGAACACGTTCAGCCAGCATTTTGATCGACAATGTCTCTTCACGATACAGAAACATCAGAACATCTCCGTGAGAAGGCACCATGCCTGTCACTTCATGCTGTTCAAGTTCATAGACAATTCGTTTGTTCACATGATCTCTAATCCGTGCAATCATTGCAAATGCGTTGTGTTTTAACATAAACTCATTATACATAGATGTCTATGTATTTTCAAGTAATCATTTTACGAAGATACACGCAGACGAAATAAAACAGCCCTTGTAATGTGATACTGGAAGGTATGTTACAAGGGCCATGCATGGTTTTAGACCACATCGGAGTCAGTATATATAAGGTGAGCTATTACATTTTAATTTGCGATTCAGTGTAGTTCGTTATAATTCATAGTTAGAATCCTGATGTAGGTTACCTCGATTACGTGCCGGGATTCCTGATATTAGTTTAGTTTATTCAATCCAGTGTGTAATTTGTTCAATAGACTGGCGTGATTTCTCCCGATGAGGCTCTTCTGCACGGTAACCAAAGGCCGCCATCACCGACACATCCCATGCGCCGTCCTCGAGCAGTCCTGCTTCTTCCAGAATACGATGCACCTCTGCATAGTTGAACCCCTCAATCGGACATGAATCAATACCAATCTGAGCCGCTGCAGTCATCATATTGCCAAGGGCAATATACGTCTGTTTCGATGCCCAGTCAAGTAATGTTTTTGCATTTTGAAGGAAGCCCTGATTGTTCTGAAAATTACCATAAGCTGCACTTGTCAGCTCAAAAACATCATCAGGCATATTCTGAACCTCTTTCAGCATGTACTCTGCATAAGGAGAGTTGTAGCTTGCATCCGTCCGAGCTAAGATCACGATAAAATGACTGGCTGTAGCCAGCTGCCGCTTTGCACCGGACGAGACCTCGGACAGACGCTGACGGAATTCCGGGTTTTGCACAATCAGAAACTTCCACGGCTCAAATCCGATGGAGCTTGGAGACAAACGGCCGGTTTCAAGTATGAAAGCAAAGTCCTCTTCTGTAATTTTACGCGAAGCATCAAACAGCTTCGTGGCATGACGGAACTGAAATGCCTGCAAAATCTCTTCTTTTTTCTTTGTCTTTACAGTAACGTCCATTCTCTCCACGTCCTTTACTTTATATATTTATGTGAACCCGCATATATCAATAGAGTTCAAGTGTTATTAATGGCCTAGGTATCAGTTTAGATGTTATATTCCAAATTGAAAAGTACGCACCTTATTGTACCTTGGTTCCTTAAAGTAAGTTTAATTCCCACCATATCATACCGCTACTAATCTCCCCTGGTAATCATAGTTACTCGTCCATCTTCTTTATATTGGACCTGAAAAACGTCTTGATCCGAATCACGTTTAAATGTAACTGTTCCCAGCTGTTCAGCATTCCTGTGCAACTTATAGCCTTTTAAGTCAACGTTGAAAACATTTTTCACAACCGGCCCAACCTTCTCTCGGAGAAGATTTTCATCCATATTTAATAACTGATCATGGTAAGCCTCCATCTCTTCTGTGCTACTTATTTGAGGTTGCCCATAATCATTCGAATCTCCCACCAAATATCTCGACCCGTTTTTTGCTTCTGTTATTTTCACAAAATAATTATCACTAAAAGAGAAAAAAGTGGACTCTTCACCAATCTCATCATCTTTACTTCGACTAGCCTTTTCCAGACTTAAGTTGGGCTTACCTGAGAACACCTCAATCGCCTTTTTCGCCTTTGCTAGTTCAACTTGGGATATCTGATCTGGTCTTAACTCACCTGTGATGGATATCGCTTGATCCTGCTTCCAGATAATCTCTCCGTAACTATCACCATCGCCTAATTCTACTACAGTGTAGCTCGTCGGTTCCGTTTTTCCTTGTTGCATTCCCACGGATCTTCTAACTTTCACAGGTTGAAGTGTCGGTATCATGCCCATGCCCTCCAGAAGTGAAGGAACTTGGCGCATATATTGATGTTCCAGCTTACCTGGTTGTATCTCGGCCCTCATCTGCACTTCACGTAGATTACCCGTCTCGGCGTCAAGCCAAATCTGTGCGTAATCTGTTTCTTTCTCCTGACCAGCTTCGACGTATATTCTGCCAGACACAGGCAGATCCTGCACTTTGGTAATGCGCAGCTGTTTACCCAAACTATCTCTCATCGTTATCGCAACATGCTTTTTCATCTGATCCGTAAGAATATCCACATTCAGGTGATCGACAAACAATAATGCTGTAGCCGGATTAATCTGCTCCATCAACGGTTTGGCAAGTTGCCCGTCGTCCCAGCTCCACATAAACATCCCGCCTGCGATAACCAATGCACCCATCCCTGCAACAAGGAAGCCTCTACGGCTTTTTCTAAGACGTTGATGTCTTGGTGCAAATTTCATTGTATCTTTATCTTTAACTGCATTTGTGACTGTATCTCTATATCCTCTGAACGAATTGGAGCTTGAACCGGAGCGTTTCAATAACGACTCTGAAGGGCTCATTTCGCTCATTTCCTCTTCCTTACTACTTGCCGTTCTCATCCACTCCACCTGCTGCAGCACCTTACGCTTGTGCTCTTCAGTAAAAGGAGACGCTGCAAACGGCCCTTTACGGATTTCCTTTTCCCACTGATCGTCCTCATGTTTCATTTGCTTCTCTCCTCCCACTGCTTTCGAACCTTATCCTTAGCCCTGGATAGCCGTGATTTCACGGTTCCTTGGCTAATTCGCAACATCTCTGCGATCTCCACCGTTGTAAGCTCATACCTCAGATGCAGTAAAAGAATTTCCCGAAACTTCTCCGGCAGTGCCAGAACAATATCCCAGATTTCATGTACATGTGCTTTACGCATGACTTCCATCTCGGCAGATGGATGGGCTGATTGTTTTCGCATTGTCTGTCTTGGTTCTGATCGATCCAGCTCTGACTCCAACGGTAAAGCTTCTCCCCATAGGCTGCTTCGAAAAAACCTCGACTTTCGGTATGTAAATGTTGTGTTTCTCGTGATCGTCAAAAGCCATGTCTTAAGTGTGCACTCTCCTCGATAGGTTGCAATTCCCGAGTATACCCGGACAAACACTTCCTGTGACAAATCATCCGCCTGCTCCGCATTTTTAGTCAAAAAATAAGCATAATTCCACACATCATTGCCGTAATCGTCCATCAGACTGGCAAGTGTGTCATTGTCGATTGTCTGGGCCTCTGCCAGAAACGAATAGTCCAACTGATGTTCACCTCACTTAATAGGACTAAACCAGATGCCCGTTGGTTCCCTAATTTGCACATTATTTTTTATATTTTAACAAAATAAAAAAACAGCATGTTCAACACACTGAACACGCCGATCTTTCAAGGCTTATTTTTCATTCAGAGAGACCCATAATTATGCTTTCGTTGCAGCTATCATCAGAAACATCGGTCTTCGATTCTCGTCTGACATACCTGGAACTTGCTCCATCATCTCCAAAGATGGTTTGGATTCTGCTACCTGCTGAATAACAAATCCTGCACGAATCAATTCATTCAGATGTGTAGCCATTGTCCGATGATACTTCACTACATCATGATTCAAAAAACTAGCGATCCGCTGTCCCTGTTCATGGTAACGATCCACAGGCCAATGCAGTTTCTCACCTTGAGCACCATAATGCCAATCCTGCTCTGCACGAGCGGTGAATATCGGATGTTCAACAGATAAGATGAACGATCCACCCGAGACTAGACAATGATTGATCTTAACATACACGTCAGGCAAATGCTCAATGTAATGCAAAGCAAGAGAACTAACGACGACATCAAACTGGTTTTGTTCAAAATGGCTATCTTCGATGGCCATCTGCCGATACTCAATCTGCGAGTCGTTCGTCAGCTCACGCGCACGCTGCAGCATATTCTCAGATAAGTCTACACCGATGACCGAACTCGCTTGTTGTTCGCGCGCATACCGGCAATGCCAACCAAAGCCACATCCCAAATCAAGTACACGTTTATCCTTCAGATCAGGTAATAATGTTTGTAGTTTATGCCATTCCCCAGCTGCATCCAACCCTCCAACGGAGCGATCCATCTTGCTATAAATCTGAAAGAATGCATCTTCATCATACTTGTTTTGTCTCATTTACCTTACCCCCCTACCTGGATCTTCTGTCTTACTCTATCAAACAAACGGTGTGAATTTCAGAAAAGTTGCCAATTGAATCATACTCATGTTATTATACAGAACGAACGTTCAGTATAATATAAATCAGTGAACTTTATAATTTTACTATCGGAGGTCATTATGAGTACAAATTGGACGCATCCCCTTGAGAGGCAAACGGTAGGCAAAGCTTTTATCAGCTATCTCATACCTTCTGTCTTGGGGATGTTGGTCATCGCATTTAACTTTATTATCGACGGCATCATGGTCGGGCACAAACTTGGGTCAACCGCCATGGCTGGAATCGGCATCGCTTCTCCTGTATATACCTTGTTTGTAGCGATGTCCCTGTGGATTGGTATGGGCGGGGCTACGTTATACTCTAATCATATGGGCAGGAAAGAACATCAGAAGGCCAAAGAAGTGTTCACCAAATCCATTATTCTCATTTCGCTGGTTACAATGGTTATTGGATACACTGCCTTTACATTTAAAGACAAACTCGTATATGCACTGGGTGCAAATGCTGACACTTTTCCCTTCGCGGCCGACTATATGAATATCATGTTACTTTTCGGGTTTGTTTTTACGATCGAAAATGCTTTATCCGTTTTTGTTCGTAACGATGGAGGTCCAAACACCTCAATGTATGCCCAGATTACCTTTGCTGTGGCCAACATTGTAATCAACTATATTACGTTATATGTGCTGGAGTGGGGAGTACGCGGGGTTGCACTGGGCACCATTGTATCAGCGGCTCTAGCACTACTCGTGCTGTTCAGTCACTTTTTCAAAAAATCAAATAATCTTACATTCACAAGGTTCACATGGAGCACCAAATTGCTAGGCATGATTGCCCTTATTGGTTTTCCCAGCTTCCTGGCTGAACTCGGTATGTCCGTCTTTTCGGTTTCACATAACATCTCTATGGAACGGATTGGAGGTACGGATGGTGTTGCCTCGTTTACGGTTTTAAATTATATCCACGGGGTTGTCTTAATGGCATTCCTTGGTCTAGCTTCTGCTGCACAGCCTCTAATCAGTTATTATCATGGTGCACAGCGATCAGAACGAGTTCAAGAGACCATTCGTATTGCTGTCAAAACAGCCTTAACTTGTGGTCTGGTTCTGCTTCTCGTCGTTCAAGTCGGAGCCCCATATTTTGTACAAATCTTTGGTAACTTCAGCAGTAGTGTAACGGATCGTGCCATCTACGGGCTGCGGATCTTCACTATCGCCTATGTATTCATGGGAGTAAACTTTGTCATGAGTACGTACTTCCAGTCCATAGGTAATGCCAAAATGGCCATCTGGATCACAGCCGCACGCGAGATGATTATTATGCTTGCTCTGATTGCAGTCCTGCCTTCATTCTTTGGTGTCAAGGGTGTATGGCTGGCTGTACCCTTATCCGAAATGCTCGTGCTGATCACGATAGCACTCTATTATCGAAAACGCTCCGTGACCGAGCGAATCGGCCTGCTACAAGCAGATTAAACATCACCGAGATTTAAACAAGCAAAATACATGTATTATGGATTGCCCTGTATGTTGAACTAATAAATTGAATCTAACCCCAGCCTAATTCTGCAAGGATCAGGCTGGGGTTAGTCTGATGTACAGGTATATGAACAATCCTATCCTCAATAGCACGGATAGGAGTATGGGCATAACAAAAAGACACACCTGATTTTCATCAAGTGTGTCTTTAATTTGCTTGGCGGCGTCCTACTCTTCCAGGACCCTGCGGTCCAAGTACCATCGGCGCTAGAGGGCTTAACGGTCGTGTTCGGGATGGGTACGTGTGGAACCCCTCCGCCATCGCCACCAAACGCGATTGGTCGAAGCATAGCTTCTTCCATTCATCAGAGTGTTGTTCTCTGAAAACTAGATTCGAAACGAAACTTACGCAAACTCAAACGTGCTATTGGATAAGCCCTCGACCGATTAGTACTGGTCAGCTCCATGCATTGCTGCACTTCCACCCCCAGCCTATCTACCTCGTCGTCTTCAAGGGGTCTTACATACTGGGAAATCTCATCTTGAGGGGGGCTTCACGCTTAGATGCTTTCAGCGCTTATCCCGTCCGTACATAGCTACCCAGCGGTGCTCCTGGCGGAACAACTGGTACACCAGCGGTACGTCCATCCCGGTCCTCTCGTACTAAGGACAGCTCCTCTCAAATTTCCTACGCCCACGACAGATAGGGACCGAACTGTCTCACGACGTTCTGAACCCAGCTCGCGTACCGCTTTAATGGGCGAACAGCCCAACCCTTGGGACCTACTTCAGCCCCAGGATGCGATGAGCCGACATCGAGGTGCCAAACCTCCCCGTCGATGTGGACTCTTGGGGGAGATAAGCCTGTTATCCCCAGGGTAGCTTTTATCCGTTGAGCGATGGCCCTTCCATGCGGTACCACCGGATCACTAAGCCCGACTTTCGTCCCTGCTCGACTTGTTGGTCTCGCAGTCAAGCTCCCTTATGCCTTTGCACTCTTCGAATGATTTCCAACCATTCTGAGGGAACCTTTGGGCGCCTCCGTTACTCTTTAGGAGGCGACCGCCCCAGTCAAACTGCCCACCTGACACTGTCCCCGTACCCGATGAGGGCACCAGGTTAGAACCTAGATACGATCAGGGTGGTATCCCAACGGTGCCTCCACACAAGCTGGCGCTCATGCTTCTAAGGCTCCCACCTATCCTGTACAGATCGTACCCAAATTCAATATCAAGCTGCAGTAAAGCTCCATGGGGTCTTTCCGTCTTGTCGCGGGTAACCTGCATCTTCACAGGTATTAAAATTTCACCGGATCTCTCGTTGAGACAGCGCCCAAGTCGTTACGCCATTCGTGCGGGTCAGAATTTACCTGACAAGGAATTTCGCTACCTTAGGACCGTTATAGTTACGGCCGCCGTTTACTGGGGCTTCGGTTCACAGCTTCGGATTACTCCTAACCACTCCCCTTAACCTTCCAGCACCGGGCAGGCGTCAGCCCGTATACTTCGCCTTACGGCTTCGCACAGACCTGTGTTTTTGCTAAACAGTCGCTTGGGCCTTTTCACTGCGGCCCCCTCGTGCTATTCACACTACCGGGGCACCCCTTCTCCCGAAGTTACGGGGTCATTTTGCCGAGTTCCTTAACGAGAGTTCTTCCGCGCGCCTTAGAATTCTCTTCTCGCCTACCTGTGTCGGTTTGCGGTACGGGCACCTTCATCTGGCTAGAGGCTTTTCTTGGCAGTGTGAGATCATGACCTTCGCTACTGTAATTTTCGCTCCCCATCACAGCTCAGCCTTACGATATGCGGATTTGCCTACACATCAGCCTCACTGCTTAGACGGACATCCATCAGTCCGCGTCACTACCCTACTGCGTCCCCCCATTGCTCGTAACGATTTACGGTGGTACAGGAATTTCGACCTGTTGTCCTTCGACTACGCCTTTCGGCCTCGCCTTAGGTCCCGACTTACCCTGAGCGGACGAGCCTTCCTCAGGAACCCTTAGGCTTTCGGCGGATCAGATTCTCACTGATCTTTTCGTTACTCATACCGGCATTCTCACTTGTATAATGTCCAGCGCTCCTTACGGTACACCTTCAACCCTTATACAACGCTCCCCTACCCCTGGATCGACTTCACTCCAGCTTCGAAGTCCTGTGTTTATCCCCTGAGAAACATTTGGTCTTCCAAGATTATAAGCCTTGTCTGACAAAAATGTCCTTGTGGTAAACACCGCCTCAAAGAAGCAGTGAAGTCGATCCAAGCCATAGCTTCGGTGGTGTGTTTAGCCCCGTTACATTTTCGGCGCAGAGTCACTCGACCAGTGAGCTATTACGCACTCTTTCAATGGTGGCTGCTTCTAAGCCAACATCCTGGTTGTCTGTGCAACTCCACATCCTTTCCCACTTAACACACACTTGGGGACCTTAGCTGATGGTCTGGGCTGTTTCCCTTTTGACAATGGATCTTAGCACTCACTGTCTGACTCCCGGAAGTAAGTCTATGGCATTCGGAGTTTGACTGAGCTTGGTAACCCTTGCGGGCCCCGCACCCAATCAGTGCTCTACCTCCACGACTCTGTTTTCCGAGGCTAGCCCTAAAGCTATTTCGGGGAGAACCAGCTATCTCCGAGTTCGATTGGAATTTCTCCGCTACCCCCACCTCATCCCCGCATTTTTCAACATGCGTGGGTTCGGGCCTCCAGTGCGTGTTACCGCACCTTCACCCTGGACAGGGGTAGATCACCCGGTTTCGGGTCTACGTCCACGTACTATGGCGCCCTATTCAGACTCGCTTTCGCTGCGGCTCCGGCTCTTCACCTTAACCTTGCACGGGAACGTAACTCGCCGGTTCATTCTACAAAAGGCACGCCATCACCCCTAAAACGGGCTCTGACTTTTTGTAAGCACACGGTTTCAGGTTCTATTTCACTCCCCTTCCGGGGTGCTTTTCACCTTTCCCTCACGGTACTGCTTCACTATCGGTCGCTAGGAAGTATTTAGCCTTGGCAGATGGTCCTGCCGGATTCATACGGGGTTTCACGTGCCCCGCACTACTCGGGATCCGTCTCGGAGGGAACCAACTTTCAACTACAGGGCTTTTACCTTCTTTGGCGGGCCTTTCCAGACCTCTTCGCTTAACCGGTTCCTTTGTAACTCCATGTGAGACGTCCCACAACCCCAAAGAGCAAGCTCTCTGGTTTGGGCTTCTCCGCGTTCGCTCGCCGCTACTGACGGAATCACTATTGTTTTCTCTTCCTCAAGGTACTTAGATGTTTCAGTTCCCTTGGTATGCCTCTGCACAACCTATGTATTCAGTTGTGAGTAACTGGATATTACCCCAGCTGGGTTTCCCCATTCGGACATCCCCGGATCAAAGCTTGCTTACAGCTCCCCGAGGCAGTTTCGTTGTTCGCCACGTCCTTCATCGGCTCCTAGCGCCTAGGCATCCTCCGTGTGCTCTTAGTAGCTTAACCATTGCGCTCGTGTTCGAGCTGTCGCTCCGCTTGGTTTGCTTGCGCAAAGCCAAAAGTCGCTCCATTTCGATCACTCGCTCCAGCAATCTACCGTTTTTATTGAAACTTGTTATACACAAGTTCAGCTAAAAAGGAATGTTCTAATTCGCGTTTGTTTCGTTTCGATATCTAGTTTTCAAAGAACAAATCGTTTCATTCGGGCCGTTCACAAGAAGTGTCGGTCGAATAAACGAGAAGTTTTGAGAGTTTGAACTCTCAAAACTGAGCAACGAGTGAGTTAAAAGCTTTACGAAGTAAAGCTCGCTTCGGAAGTATACTTCCTGAAGACTTTTTGAATGTTTCCACGCGGGAAACGATTCTCCATAGAAAGGAGGTGATCCAGCCGCACCTTCCGATACGGCTACCTTGTTACGACTTCACCCCAATCATCTATCCCACCTTCGGCGGCTGGCTCCTTGCGGTTACCCCACCGACTTCGGGTGTTATAAACTCTCGTGGTGTGACGGGCGGTGTGTACAAGACCCGGGAACGTATTCACCGCGGCATGCTGATCCGCGATTACTAGCAATTCCGACTTCATGCAGGCGAGTTGCAGCCTGCAATCCGAACTGAGACCGGCTTTGCTGGGATTGGCTCCATCTCGCGATTTCGCTGCCCGTTGTACCGGCCATTGTAGTACGTGTGTAGCCCAGGTCATAAGGGGCATGATGATTTGACGTCATCCCCACCTTCCTCCGGTTTGTCACCGGCAGTCTATCTAGAGTGCCCACCCGAAGTGCTGGCAACTAAATATAAGGGTTGCGCTCGTTGCGGGACTTAACCCAACATCTCACGACACGAGCTGACGACAACCATGCACCACCTGTCTCAACTTTCCCCGAAGGGCACCTGATGCATCTCTGCTTCGTTAGTTGGATGTCAAGACCTGGTAAGGTTCTTCGCGTTGCTTCGAATTAAACCACATACTCCACTGCTTGTGCGGGTCCCCGTCAATTCCTTTGAGTTTCAGTCTTGCGACCGTACTCCCCAGGCGGAGTGCTTAATGTGTTAACTTCGGCACCAAGGGTATCGAAACCCCTAACACCTAGCACTCATCGTTTACGGCGTGGACTACCAGGGTATCTAATCCTGTTTGCTCCCCACGCTTTCGCGCCTCAGCGTCAGTTACAGCCCAGAGAGTCGCCTTCGCCACTGGTGTTCCTCCACATATCTACGCATTTCACCGCTACACGTGGAATTCCACTCTCCTCTTCTGCACTCAAGTCACACAGTTTCCAGTGCGATCCGGGGTTGAGCCCCGGGATTAAACACCAGACTTACATGACCGCCTGCGCGCGCTTTACGCCCAATAATTCCGGACAACGCTTGCCCCCTACGTATTACCGCGGCTGCTGGCACGTAGTTAGCCGGGGCTTTCTTCTCAGGTACCGTCACCTTGAGAGCAGTTACTCTCCCAAGCGTTCTTCCCTGGCAACAGAGCTTTACGATCCGAAAACCTTCATCACTCACGCGGCATTGCTCCGTCAGGCTTTCGCCCATTGCGGAAGATTCCCTACTGCTGCCTCCCGTAGGAGTCTGGGCCGTGTCTCAGTCCCAGTGTGGCCGATCACCCTCTCAGGTCGGCTACGCATCGTCGCCTTGGTGAGCCGTTACCTCACCAACTAGCTAATGCGCCGCAGGCCCATCCCCAAGTGACAGATTGCTCCGTCTTTCCAGTTCCCTTCAGGCGAAGAAAACAAGTATTCGGTATTAGCTACCGTTTCCGGTAGTTGTCCCAAGCTTGAGGGCAGGTTGCCTACGTGTTACTCACCCGTCCGCCGCTAACCGTCCGAGAAGCAAGCTTCTCTTCAAGTCCGCTCGACTTGCATGTATTAGGCATGCCGCCAGCGTTCGTCCTGAGCCAGGATCAAACTCTCCAATGAAGATGAATTTGGTCAGCGTCGTTAAACGCTATCAAACTCATCGGGGTATTGAAAAGAGCGATAAGCTCATTTTGAATCTGACGAGATTAAAAATCTCATTTGTGCTCCAGCTGATCCAAGCCAAGGCTTGTCTCAAACTTTCGCGTTCATTCTGCAAGCAGAATGTTTTACTCACTCGTTGTTCAGTTTTCAAAGATCAAACTTATCTCGCCACCGAAACCAGTTCGTTTCAGCAACTCTTATATATTATCATGCCCGAACCAACTTTGCAAGCTCTTTTTTTTCAAGTTTCTTTCGAAGCTTGTTTTCCATTTGCTTGCCGCACCGTGTAAACTGTGTTTTCTTGGCCGGAATAAGAATATACCACGTATCGCCTCCAGTTGTAAAGTGTTATTTATTAAAAATTAATTATCCATATTTATCCTCATTCCCTGAACAACTAAAGATTAGAATAGCTTAACATCCCCTCTCTCTCCCGCTAACTGTAAATATCCCTTTTTCGTAGAATAGACATACTATATATATAGATAGGATAGATAGGATAGAAACCCTTTTAGACTCGGAAACATCTAAAAGGGTCTTCTATATCCGTTTCTTTCACAAAAGAAACGGCTTTGATTTTGAATAGTACAGCAAAAGATAACTTATTCACTTCTCACCTTACTTACGCTCTACCTTATATCCTTTATCCTCAAGCAGTTTCACAATCCCATGGTCTCCCAGGTAGTGCGCCGCTCCAACCACGATGAAATACTCTTCACCTTTGCCCGTTTTCAGATAACCATCGATCTTGTCCGCCATACCGATATTTCGGTCTACCAGCATCGCTTTGTTGTATTCTTCATCAGTAGAGAAGGTGTTTGTCAACTCCAGCAGCTGTTTATCATTACCCGTTTTCCACATCTCGGCCATTTGATTCACCGTGTTATCCAGTACATCGAAGTTGTCGATTGTGGATCGCAGCGTTTTTTCTTGTAATTCTTTGGAGAAATCATTGAACATCCCCAGTTGAGACTGGTAGGATTCCAGTTCAATCACCGGGATTTTACGCTCAATCGCTTTTTGGATAAAATACAAATCTACGCCGGAAGATGCTTCCAAACCAACAGCCGTTGATTTCAAACTTGCCAGTGTAGTTTCCACCACCCAAGGCTTGAATGCATCCAGTGCATTAGGCTCCAGACCCTTTTTCTTCAAAATATCGCCGAGCTTGCTGTACGTTTCACTCGAAACATGATCCTTCAGGGTTGTACCATCCTGGTATGAGCCCAAGCTCAACACTAGCTTCTGTTGCTCTTCATCTGCCGCTTTACTAAGGTCTATCTCTACACCAAGATAGTCCGCTTCAGCAAACGCTTCTTCAAACTCTGGACGCAACGGATAAAAGCTCTTGTCCGCGATATGCATTGAGCCTACCAGATAAACGGTATTGCCGTTATTCTGCACTTCCCACATGAAGCCACGCCCACCAGTTTGAGCGGTTTCGGTTGCTCCGCCTTTGGATACCAGCAGCACGGTACGTGTAGCCTTATCCCAACGAACTTCATATCCTGCCGCATCGCCGACAATACGGATTGGAGCGTAAGTGACACCGTTAATGCGAACAAGCTTGCTTTTCAGCGTAATCGTCTTGCCGTTGACAATAGCCGTAATACTGTCATCGGTTGTACTCGCCAGTTTGGCATCGAGTGCATCCAGCGTTGTGCGCAGCGGCACGAGGGTGGTTCCTTTTTCAACAATTGGTGCACCTGCAGTGTATTTAACAGCCTGATTATCGACCTTAACAGCTGTGCCTTGCGGAGCAGCCATTGCCGGTACTGCCGATGCAAGCAAACCTGCGGAGATCGTAAGAGATAAGAGTACGCGTTTCCATTGCTTCATATAATATGTATTCCCCTTCGTTGTATAAATTTCAAACCACGGACGTGTGTTTAAGACAAACTAGTAACTCTCTATAATACGCACTGAGTTGGATAATGTTCCAGGAATTCGGAAATGATTTATAAGAAAAAAAGAACCCTGGCTCATGCCAGGGCTGCAAAGGAATGTACTATGTACCTTTTCACGACTGATTTGTTTTTTGATAGGCATGCATTGCTGTTTGAAATTGATCTAACGCTTCCTGATATTTAAGGCGATCTTTGTCATTAACTGCAAGCTGCTTTCGCATCGTTAAATCATCCTGCAATTGTTGCACCAGCTCTTTAATTTGATCATTTGGATTAATACTAGCCGGTTTAGGCAAAGCCTCCTTACCCGTCTGCACAGAAAGCTTTTGTTTACTGTCCACCTGACCGATTGAAACCTGGCTTAATGTCAGGTTAAGCTTACGCAATTCTTTTCTAACCCATTCCTCGCTTAATCCTGCGGCCTGGAGTGTTTCCGGCAAGATATGACCATCCATTATGATGGTTCGAGGCTCTTTCTCAGGAGAAATACGATAGCCCAGCATGTCTGCGGTAAGCGGCTGATATTCCTTTTTTAACAGGACACTGATATCTCCGCTCTGTTCCATTACGGCAAATTCTACATCAGCCACCCGAAATACATCCTTTTTTCGAAGTTGCTCCAGAAACTCATCAATCGTCAGCCGTTCTTTCTTCAAGGCTTTTTCGATCACGGCGCCGTTCTCAATAAGAATGGTTGATTTCCCGTCCACGATATCTCGGAATTTTTTACTTTTCATCGTTACATACTCTGCTCCTGCCGAGACAGAAACCCACACCAATACGGCAAGAAAGCCCAGATACCAGCTTGTATCTGTATCCAAAGAGATATACCCTACGAGGTTACCCAAAGTAATACCCGTTATATATTCAAACAAGGAGAGTTCCGAGATCTGCCGCTTACCTAAAATTTTGGTGATGAGAAACAGAATCGTTACCGCTGATAATGTCCGTATAATAACCTCTAACCAATCTGGCACGTCGCATGCTCCTTTCCGATGAATCCACATCCTTAGATGAGGAACTTCATTGTTGAAGGTTATAATTAACACGCGCGGCCGATTGTATGCATACTTAGACCATCTACTTTTTCTATTTTACGTGTCCAAGATGATATGAAATTTCTTTGGAGGTCTCTAAGATTTTGTCAATCATAACACTCTTTTCTTCCTCTTTTAAAGGTATTGCAATGAGCAGTCCGGGAACAATTGATGTCCATACTGGCATGATATATCATGGTGGCTCTTCCCCGTTCTTGTATGAAGTCAACCTGCCTAAACTCATTCAGAATCGGTATGGCAAAGAAGTCTCAATCGAAAATGATGGGAAATGTGCTGCGCTCGCAGAGTTATGGTTAGGCAGTGTAAGAAACGTTGAAAAGTCCATCGTTTTAGTACTTGGCACTGCTGCCAATGAGCAACATCGAGAGAATCCAAATTCGAAACCAAAGCGGCTTTTGAATTCTTTCTAATAAAGCTGTAGTGGATGATTACACCTATTCAATACAGCTTTATTCCAGCCTAGAGTTATATTACTGGATTTCGGGTAAATCACTACGTTTAAACAGACATGTCCCAGCAATTCTAAAAATAGCCTTCACTTTGTATGCCGATGAGTAAATATGTATCTCTCACTAATTATGACAACGCACAACAGTAACGTCTTGATGACATTCTAAATTCTACAAGTTCTTTTGAGGAGAAAGATACGATTCCCTCACGTAATGAACTCACTTACACTAACGGATACTACGTCAGATAATATTCTCTTATTTTTCCGTGGTATAGATAGCTTTTTTTACATTTTGAGCCTATATCATTTCACCGGTTTTTAAAAATGGCTCTTTGCCACGGTATCCCTTGGTTTTTGGTTTAATCCTGCGAACAGGTCGATTGTACCCCCCCATGCCCCCTCACTTATCTGTCTCCTTGTAGCGTCAAATTTGGGTTACAGAAAAATTTCACAAAAAAAATCTATAAGAAATAATCAGAATGTCTCTTGGGACTATTCCGACTATTTCTTAGTTTAAGAACATTTACTCACTGTATTTTTCAGTCCGGCCCAGAATGTATTGACTTATGAGTAGCATAATTATAGCCATGAAAATAATAATTAACAGCTTCCCAGCAATTGCATTCAATACAGGCTCTCTGACATCAAAGAAATATATACTACTTAAGGGAAAAACACTACCTCTGGTTAATATTTGAAAACTTGCATAAGATGCAACAACGAGTATGGCCCAACTACAATTTCTAAGTATAGCCATTAACAAAAAACCAAAACATGCATAGAAGAACGATTGGCTGCTGTACTGTATTAATTTCACTGTCCAATTAAAACCGCTAATCCAAGACATGTATAGCGAATCTATTGCAATTAATAACACATAGATACCCAAGAACACCAATACTCTCACAGTACCCAATCGCCATCTGCTTACAGAGTAGCTGAATATTACTTCACTTCCCTCTTCCTCCAAGATGTCTTGGAAGATAAAAACACTCCACCAAGCCGCAAATACAGGTAATAACACTTCGTGAATAGAGGCCAGAAGACGAAAGTCTTTATTAGCAAAAAAAGAGTATACCGCCACAAAAATAATAACCATTATTGGAGTATAGGCGTTCCATCCCATTGCTCTCCAGTCAAATTTGTAATCAATCACGACCTTCATACCCGGCACTTCTCATTAAATAAAGATAGCCTTCCTGCAAGGTAGGAGTAACAGAGATCGCACCTTCTGGTGCCTGCTCAGCCAAAAGTCGCAGAACACTTTCTCCATCTGTTGTATGACTTGACACAACATCCCACCTCTCGGATTCTTCATAAAATTGTTCTTGAGGCACCTTGAGCTCCCACACCTTGCCTGCTGCTATTTGCGCTACTTCCAGAACGCTACCAGAACGCATAACTCTCCCCTTCATAAGAAATGCGGCATGATTACAAGTAGATTCAATATCTTCAACAATATGTGTGGATATAATCACTGTCGAATTTTGAGCAAGAGTTCGCAATAATCGTCGGAACCTTATTCTTTCCTCTGGATCAAGGCCTGCCGTCGGCTCGTCAACTACAATAACTTTTGGCGCGCCGATGATCGCCTGTGCAATCCCTACTCTACGGACCATTCCTCCTGACAGAGCTCCTATCTTTTTTTCTGCCTGGTCAACGAGATTGACTTTATTCAATATCTCATAGATATACTCTTCTGTAACATTTTCTACACCCTTCAGTCTGGCTAAATGTAACAACGCTCGCTTTACTGGAATATGTTTATAAAGTGAAAATTTTTGAGGAAGATAACCAATTAGATGTCTAGCCTTATCCTTGTCTCTCCAATTGACTGCCCCATAAGAAATCTGTCCTTCTGATGCTTCCATAACTGTAGTAAGAATTCTCATCAAAGTTGTTTTACCTGCTCCGTTTGGACCTAACAAACCAAATACCCCTGGCGGGATGTTTAAGGACACATTATCTAATGCTTGACTGGATTTGAATAACTTAGATACATTTTGGATGATTAAGTTCTGCACCTATCTCCCTCCTACCTGATCTTTTTTAAAAAACAGCTCAAGTTCATCCCATCCCAACAGGCCGGATTGAACTTTCTTTATCCATTCTTGAAACTTACCCCGAATGGCAGCATCATTCACAGAATTATTCTTATCAATCCATTCCTTAATCATCTGAACCACATTCTCTTCTTGCTTAAGTCCTCTGTTTTTATAGTCAGTTAAAAGAAAATTGAATAACGATTCAGGAACATCCTCATATCTTAGACTGTACCAGTATCCGTAAGATAAACTGATTACATCCTGCATTTCGCTCCACTTCGACTCACTAGACTCTCTTATGATTGAACCAAATATGCTTGATGCTCGTCCGGAATATTTTTCTAAAATCTCACCATTTGCGTAATTTTTATCCACAGATATGATCCAGCTTTTACCTTGTTTCCAAATTGCTTCTGGAAAATTCACTGACTCAACTGGTATTGGAAGCATAAATATAGTTTCAATCTTACTTTTAGCCAGTCCCAAGTCAGACTGAATAGTTGAAAGTTTTTGCTTGTATGATTCAACAAAGATTTCTAAACTACTTGCTGATTTATAAAAACTAACAGGATAAACTAATTCAACTTCTTGTACGCGTTCTTTAATGAGTAAACCACTTGCCAGTGTTACTCCATACTCAGACTTTCCTCTCCACTTATTCGGTCCTTCCTCAGGTATGTTGCTATACATTTTGCGCGAACCGTCATATTCAATGGAATAGTCTATTTCTCCAACTGGTGTAACAGTTAATCGCTGTAAACCTGTAGATTGATTGTATGTCATGGCAGGATATTGGCCTGCCACAGGAAGCCATGGGAAATTGAAAGGTAAAAGAATAGCCTGTTCATTGGCATAGTAGAATGGTGAACTAACCCCCGAGTACCTAAAGACTAAATCAATTTTCTCTCCTATACCTATATCATTAGCAAATGACACCTCTATAGAATCTCCCATCTGCTTATACGTAAGTTGCTTACCCTGAGCTTCCTTAACATCTTTCACTTTAAAATTGTGGTATAAGGTAAATGCAACCTGGTTAACGGACTCCGTTGGGAGTAATTTAACTTTAGCTTCCACTTCAAGCTTACGGTAAGCACTAATTTTGACATCATAAGCCTTAACTTGGAATTTATCCGTGGAAATTACTTCCGTGTCCACATGTTGTTGATAATATTCGGCCTCACGTAAATATGAACTGACTGAAGGTGTAGTAACAATTACCTGATCTTCCTGTATCACGAACAGCACAATCAAAACCGAAACTCCTGCTGAAAACCCCAGTGCTAGGCAGTTCCGTATATTTAACCTTCTATGAATTTTCAAAGATACATGTAACTGTATGAAAAGCACCAATACCATAATCCACAACAGTTTCATTAACCATCTAGCGACTTCCATAGGATATCCGTAGACTGGTTCGAATGGATTGTGTATATCTGATTGCCCAAGATTCAGCATGTTTAACAATGGCGACAGATCCATATTGAACATAGCCATTACATTTTCTAAAACAAGTGAGTTTAAAGGCCCTATTAGAATACCGATTACAATTAAAATCATATATACAATTCGAGAGTACAGTATTGAACCAAGTAGAAGACCTATCAGACCTGAAATACAAAAAGGAAGAAAATAATACAAAACTAGATATAATAAGGCTTCCTTATAAAAAACAAATGGTACTTCTTGAGTCCAATAGATGAAATATAAACCTATCAAGATACAACAAAGAGTTATGGCTGAAAAAATAAAAATGGATATAATTTTAGCTACCCATTTAATTAATACTGCTCCCTCAAGCGAGTGAAAAACTTCGTCAACCGAAACAACTCTCTCTCTTCTGATCATCGAAAACCCGATGGTTAAAAAAACAAAAATGCCACATTGGACTATTGCTGCTGTGGATGTAAGAGCGCCTCCAATATCTATATCGATAATACGGAGATAGATTATTCGAAACAATATTACCAAGACAGACAGGAAAGCAAACCAGACCAATACACTTCGAAAAGTGAGTCTAAGTTCAATAAGAACGCTATCTAGAATTTTTTTTCTCATTCTCACCATCCTACCGTCCTTCAATTAATTTTAACTTACTTAATGAATTAGCTTTCTTAGAAATCACATTAAAAATGGGGAAGCTTTCTGCCCCCCCCCATTCTTTGAACTTATTATACTAATTTACGGCTGATCCGTTTCCAATGCATCCATCATATAAAGGTCCATCTGGGTCAAGATGTAGGTAATAAAGGTCACTACTAACATTAACAGTCCAAGAAGTAGACTGTGATATTTTTAACTCTGAACCTGTCACACGGTCATCAAACCCAGCGCTTCTGCGATACAGTTCTACCCACAATGAATTATGCGAAGAAGAGCTATTGTAGCCAGACATTTTTACTGAACCAGACATACTAACTGTTGCCCCATCTCTTCCTGTATCGTAGTAACTAATGCTTGTGGAACTAGTTGCACCAAAAACAGCAGTACTACCCAATAACATGAAAGCCGCAATACCCGAAGCAACAATATTCTTAATTTTCATTTAGATATTCCTCCCAAATTCGAATTCTTTATTATAAAAATTGAGTTCTTACTTTCTTTCTTCTTAACGAGCACATCTCATCTCCTCTCTATAAATTGCTTCTTAATTGACCACTTTTTTATGTAATTATCACTTCATGCTTAGTGGTCACAAGTGTTATATTGTAAATAGGTGATACACCTATTACAACCACAAATAAGACCAAATATGTACAAAATCTTTTAAAAAAACCAATATTATTACATTATTTAACATACCATATAAACTATAAAAAAGGAATAATTTGTTTACGTCCTCTGAATTCTCACTAGAGTTTATGTTTCATATAACAACAAATAACATAAGGTATTTAAGGTATTTTGGTAAATTAACAAACCAAACCATATTATATCAATTTCACCCTTCAATGATTTTATAGATTTGACATAATAGTTCCAATATGAAAAAAGCGACTGTCTCCATTAATGGAGAAACAGTCGCAGCGTCCGATTATTAAAACCATCTAGCTAATTAAGGTACTATTAACTATCATTCGGTCATTATATCTTCAAATTTTCAGATATCGTTGCATTCAACCCCATGAGACCGAGGTTCTCCTATATCAGGTGAAATTTTCAACGAACAATTGAGACATTCAACACCAGTTAATTTAACCCATATACTTACTAGTAATCTGTATTATCACATAATAGATCGATACGTTCCATTGAATATTCATAAAAAGGATGGCCTTTTTCGACAC
The DNA here is from genome assembly GCF_051136285.1 of Paenibacillus amylolyticus. Taxonomy (GTDB): domain Bacteria; phylum Bacillota; class Bacilli; order Paenibacillales; family Paenibacillaceae; genus Paenibacillus; species Paenibacillus amylolyticus_F. Next base: position 3,145,688 of record NZ_CP194938.1, read on the forward strand.
ACACGTCCTTAACTACGTGTTTATCTGAGGCTACTTGATATGTTTTAAAATATGACTTAACCGCTATTCTCAACGAAGCAAGTGCCGATTTATAACATTATCCTTGTTCTTGATTTTCCTGATTGTAAGCCCCTGTTCTTCAGTCAGTTTAAAGAGTTTTCTCCCCCCTTCAGATATATGCAAGATAAATCTCAATACAGAAATGTATGTTCGCGACTAAATATACATTTTCCATTAATTATGACAACGCACATAGGTCGTCGTTTGGAATGTATTAAATCTTGTACGCCTTCATCGCTTTGAACAACTCTTTAAAGGTTGGACGTTTGCCATACATCAGTACACCCGTGCGATAGATTTTAGCTGCAAGCCAGCCGAAGACCAGAATGGATACAGCCAGAATAGCTAGAGACGTTAGAATCTCCCAGGTTGGCGCAACGCCTGCCCCGATCCGTACCAGAATGGCTGTTGGTGATGTGAACGGAATGAAGCTTGCAACTTTGAGTAATAAAATATTCGGTGCAGAGATGCTGAAGATTGCAATATAAAATGACACCAGGGACAGCATCGTAATTGGCAGAACCGCCTGCCCTAGCTCTTCCGTGCGGCTGACCATGGAACCAACGGCCGCGAACAGCACCGCATACAGGAAGTAACCTAGAATGTAGAAGATCAATCCATATACAATCACTGCGATATTAATGTCGTTAACACTCAAATTGAAATCACTCAGTACTGCCCGATTGTGTGGCAGGAGGATATTACCCGCGATAACTGCGCCGAAGATTCCGATCTGCAACATACCCACCATAAAGATACCGATGATTTTACCGAACATCTGACTGAGCGGAGATACACTGGTGATCAGAATCTCCATAATACGTGAGCTTTTCTCAGCGGTAATCTCGGAAGCAATCATATTACCCGTCATCATGGTAGATGTGAACAGCAGGATGATCAGCAGATACACCACAATATAATTAATCGGGCTCATTGATTTTTCTGAACCAGCTCCAGCCTCACCATCATCCGTGCTCAGACTTTCTGCAGTCAGCTTCACAGGTGTTGTAATCAACGCCTTTTGTTCTGGCGTCAGCACATCCTTGACAATCACATCCAGCTTCACACTTTGCAGAGCCGATTCAATAGCCGCAGTGATCTGAGGTGAAATGTCATCTGTGGAATATAAAACAGGCTTCGGAAACTCCTGTCCTGTTACCGTTTCAAGTTTCAAATAACCATCGATCAGACCTGCCTTCGCATCTTGCTTCAATGCGGCTTCATCCTTATCTCCACTCATGATGAAACGATATGCCTGATTCCCCTGAGCAGATGAGAAGTCTTCCAGCTTCTGTGCTACACCTTGCTGTTCCGTTGTCAGGAGCCCGATGTTTACAGGATTTTTACCGGAAGCTCCGCCGCCAATGGGGCCTCCATTGAATAACGTAATGAAATATGGAACATTGAGTCCAATCGAAATTAAAAGTGCAAGTACGATGGTGGTAACCATAAACGACTTCGTTTTCACTTTGTTTTTGAACGTGAAACCTGTAATTGTGCCCATTTTATTCATTCGACTCACCTACCTCACGAATAAAGATTTGGTTAAGCGTTGGTTCCTTGATCTCAAAATGCTCCACGGTGGTCTGTGCCATCGCCGTTTTCAAAATCTCCTGAGCTGCAGCAGCCTCACTGACATGGATCTGATATCCACGTTCGTTTTGCTCCACTCGTTTCACACCCGGCAGCTGCTCAAGCCCTTCTACCTGTCCAAGGGTACTAAGGTAAACTTGTTCACGCGGATAACGGCTTTTAATCTCCTTAATCTCACCTTGCACTACCGTATTAGAACGATGAAGTATCGTGATCTGACGGCACAACTCCTCAACATGTTCCATCCGGTGAGTGGAGAACAAAATGGCCGTTCCTTCGTCACGCAATTCCTTAACTGTGGATTTGAGCAACTCTACGTTGACCGGATCCAGTCCGCTAAACGCTTCATCCAGGATCAGAATCTGAGGTCTGTGCACCACTGCGGCAATAAAACCCATCTTCTGCTGGTTTCCTTTGGATAATTCCTCAATCTTTTTATCATAATACTCCGGCACTTCGAACCGCTTCAGCCAGTACTTCAGACTTTCATCCGCATCCTTGGCTTTCATTCCGCGAAGGCGTGCCAGGTAATTAATCTGTTCGCTAACTTTTACCTTGGGATACAATCCCCGTTCCTCCGGCAGATACCCCATAATCTGTTGCAGCTCTGTGTTGTACGGCTTGCCGTTGTACAGAATGTTACCGCCATCCGGGTGGATCAGACCAAGCACCATGCGCATCGTTGTTGTTTTACCGGCGCCGTTGGCTCCAAGCAATCCGTAAATCTCGCCCTCTTTTACATTAAGCGTAACTCCATTGACAGCTGTTTTGTCCGCGTACTGTTTGACGACTTGCTTCAATTCCAATCGGTTCATCATTTATCGTCTCCCTTCGGTTTATCTCCACTGTACGGGTGCATACCCGGCAATCCAGAATGCCAGCACTTCATCTAATTCCAAGTTACGGATTTTCAACACCCGGCTACCTGCCAGTTCCAGTCTTTCCTGTGCCTCAGTGACGCGGGTTGTTATCACGCGAATCAAACCATTATCTTCCAGATGCGACTCTACAATGCCAGGAATACTCTCGGGACGTAGATCGCCCTCATACCAGATCTCTTTCCACTGATCGAGCACCATATCTTTCTCGGCCATCCCCAGCGACTGCCCACGGTGCATCAATACGATGTAATCCGCAAGCCTTTTGACTTCGTCCGCAATATGTGTGGCAATCAGAATCGTGGTGTCTCCCCCCGCCATGAAGGTACGGAACTGCTCAACCATCACTTTCCAAGCAAAGGGGTCCAGTCCTGATGAAGGCTCATCCAAAAGCAATAATCTTGGGCGAGCTGCAATTGCAGCTGCAATCTCAAATTTTCGCCGTTCTCCCTTGGACATCATGTTCAGCTTTACATCAACAGGTACTTCCATATCATGAATCAGTTGGTCGAACAACTTCATATCCCAACGTGGGTACCAATACGACCGGAAATAGGCTGCTTCCTGAGCTGTTATCCGATTCTCTTCTGAACCAGCGTTATCTGCCACAAAACCAATCTGTTGTCTCAGTTCGATGGGGAGAGGCCCATCATGTTCCTGACCAAACCATATAATCTGCCCAGCATCTGGAAGCACCACTTGCTGCAGCATATTAAGAAGCGTGCTTTTGCCTGAACCGTTGTGACCGAGAATAGCCACTACATAGCCTTCCGGGATGGTGAGATCAATCGGGCCAATAACTCTGCGTTTTCGCATTTTGGATACGCCGTTTAACTGAACTGCTACGGGTTCCATGTATGAATCACTCCCTCACTTCGAGTAAACAACCTTTAGAACTTCCCGGAACAGACTCTCCATTTCTTCTTCCGTGCATCCTACCGATTTTCCGGACTGTACCGCTACCTGCATCGCTTCCAGTGCCGCTTTCAATCTATAATTTTCTCTGTCGCCGGCTTCTACCTGAGCCACAAATGTACCTGTCCCCTGCTTCGTACGAAGCATGCCTTCATTCTCCAGATCCTGATAGACCCGTCTAACCGTAATAACACTGCAATTCAGCGCTCCGGCGAACTCACGAATGGACGGCAAATGTGTCCCCTCCCCCAACTGCCCTGTAATAATTAACGATCTTAACTGATTTTCAATTTGGTGGTATAAAGGTTCAGCGCTATTTTCATTAATTTGAATGGGTATTTTCACATCTTGCACCTCGCCCTCCGGTACACTCCAGTCTGTTACCTGACCGCGCCGGTTTCATCCTGTATTCGTACATAAGTTCAACTCTCATTTTAATTCAGATCCCGATGAACCAATTTCTTCAGCGTCAAGCGACTAAACAGCCATAAACCCGTTACGCCAGCCACCATAGAAATCCACATCATCGGGGAAAGCAGACCCCATGATTTACTTTCATCCATCACCATTCGAAAGCCGTAACTGCCTGACATTCGAATCAATAAGGATATGCCAATAGCAATGGGAACAAAAAGTGTACTGAGAAGCAAGTATTTCTTGCCGCTGTTCAGAAACTCTCCATAAATATATAATCCTGTTACCAAAAGTCCATAACCTGTACAGGTCAGGCTAAAGGCCAGATATTGATCCCATCGAAATCCTTCGACATGAAGGTTAATCACGTATAACGATCCGTAGAAAAAGAACCCATTGTACATAAACGCCATCAGCGATTGCTGTAACCTTGACCACATCACCGATTGTTCAGGGATCGGGATTCTGCGATAGTAGGCCAACATCTGCGTATAGGAATCCTCCTGTATGTAACGGAATGAACGCCTGCAGAACATGAACCCTTGAAATGGCAACATGATCAAAAAGAAGGAATCCACTACAGGATTAATGAAATCTGTCTGTTGTTGTCCTAACAACATCACACCGCTCATGCTGCCAGTGTATATCATGAATAGTGCAGACCATAGCCATTGGAGTTTATCCTTACTCATCTGGCTGCGGGTCAACCACCATGCCTGCTTCCATTCGTTCATATGCATGCCTGCCTTTCACCTGTCATTCACTCATGTTGATCACTGTGATTACTGTATATATCAATATACACAGTATACAGACCTATCACTTGTCTCGTCAACCTCTTTTTTCCTGAATCAGGAAAGCAGGATAGCAAAAAGCACCTTTTCTGCGATAAAATAAACACGTGATCTTAGAGGAGAGGAATGATCCTATATGGGTTGGCTTATTGAGCCCGTACTTGTTTTTATATTCATCCTTGCCATGATCTGGCTCATCATTCGAAGCGAGCCCGGTCGGGTTAAAAGCAAAAGTGAGATCAAAAGGCATTCTAGACAGTCCGGACAGCATCATCATTCGTCTGATTCCGCAGCATCATCATCTATGATGACTTCTGACTCTTCAACAGATTCTCATCACAGGCACACTCACGACCACCGACCTCACCATGATCACAAACATCATGATACGGATTATTCTTCGGGGTCTCATCATCATTCCGGAAGTGATCACGGAAGCAGCGACAGCGGTGGGGATAGTGGCGGAGGTGGTGGGGATTAGCAATAACAACACCAGCTCCATCAAAAAAGAGCTGTACCCGGCTCTGTGAGTAAATCACAGAAGGGTACAGCTCTTTCTTTTTCTTTTCCGGTCACCTGATAGCAGAAGAAGTTCATGTCTTACACGAGGTTGTAGCCTGTTGGCAAGCTGCGGTTTCTACGAATGGCGCGAATCTCAGCCAGAGTGAGACGCTGATTGGTGGAGATCAACGACTCTACATCTTCGCCGCGGATCAAGTCATCCAAATCTCTCAGATTGGTGTTCCCGCGATAGACTCGGAAGCCCCCCTGAAAGTTTGGCCGTGTAAACACCACAAGTGTTGCGTTCGAACTTGTTGAAAAGAAGCGCAGACTCTCTACCCCGTCCAAAATGTTGTCCAGGTTGCGAAGCCCTGTGTTACCACGATAAATACGGCTTCTTCCTCTGTAGTTCTCTTCCGAGTAAACGGTAAGACGAGGATACGTCTGACTAATGCTGACTGCTTTTTTCATTTGTTTCCCTCCTCTCAAACTCATTCTATGAATGAATAAGAGAGATGGCATGGACTAATCCTCTGCGAGATCCAACCATTTTATGCGCCGAGAATAACTTCCCACACAGGACGTGTGTGTCCACCCGGATAGAGCAGATACAATAACACATATACCACAGTGCCTGTCAGTGCCGAACCGAACCAGATCATCGAGGTGAATTTACCCCAGCGACGATGTGTTCCAAACTTCTTTTTGAAGCCAAGCACCAGTGTCGAAATACCAAAAACAGCTGCCACGGTAGCCAGAATAATATGAAAGATCAGAAAGATTCGATAAAAGATCTCCATATCCGGGTCTCCACCCCAAGCCGTATTACCTACAAACACCGTGCGAGACATGTAAATCACAAAAAAGATCAGAGCTGCAATCGCTCCCGCGATCATAGCAGATTGGTGTGCCTCACGTTTACCCTGAATAATCAAAATCCAGCCAATTCCTACAAGGATCGCACTAATCACAATGAAAGAAGTACTGATCGTAGGCAGCCAGAAATACATATCCATCGTGTGTTCCCCCTTTTGTCGTCACAATACACTCACGATATACTCATGGTTTGGCAGCGGAATGGAGCGTCCCCTGCTCTTTAGCGCCACCATTTGGCACGTTATCATCATCCTCTTCCTGCCGCTCTTTCCGGTACCACTGGGAAAAGACAAAGGCTAGCATGGATACAAATATTCCCTCTTGAATGAATTTCATAAGAATGCCGCCCACCTGCTGATCCTCCTTCGCGGAAGACAGAAAGTTAAAGAATGCCGGCCCCCCGAATGAGCGGAGAATCGCCGAGGAGTCACCCGATACGCAATACCTCATCGCTTCAGCCCATACAGCCGGGTTATTATAAGTCTGATACAGCGGTTCGGATGCAAAAATAATTAATCCACACGCAGGCGTTAACAGTACCATGTTCAAAAAGATAAACCCCACCTTCGACAAGCCTGATGCTTGTCTCCCCTCTGGCAGAGGATTCAGCAAGGTCCACCACATCAGCATGGATGTGATAAAGAGTAGAATATAATACAAGCGATGAACGGTAAAATTCAGCATGACGTAATCATGCACAACAGGCAGATGATACAAGGAAAAGAGTCCATTGAACAGCACGGCCGCTACAATCGGATGTGCCAAGAAGGAAAGCTGGCGGGTAGGCAGCCAGCGCACGATGCCGCGCCACACCCAAGCAGGCAAACCTTTCATCATCAAAGGTGGTGCAACAAGGTAAGATAATGCCATGCTCACCATATGGAAGCTGAACATCACATGACCCAGCAGATTGAATGGCCCGGCTTGAGCGAGATACAGAACGAACAATCCTGTGAGAAACATGATCTTCTGTCCAGGTGTCGCTGGTTCTGCACCTTGTACTCTCTCGCTAAATGGACCTACTAATACCAAATAAGCCGCCGCAATGACCAAAAATAGAGCAAGAATAAGCGGACTCCACAAGTCCTCAAAACTGAAATATTGCAACCCGAGCATACGGGAAACCTCCCCGTGACCTGTTTTGGTGAACATTTATTTCACTGACTACACCATATGCTTCTGATTGACAGCGATATAGTGATCCCGAATTTGTCTTCCTACATCCTTCGCTTGCATAAAAGGGGAAAAGACGGCGGCATTCGCCGCCGCCATCTCGCTTACCACCAGACCCAGAAGAGGGACATAATAATACATGTAAAAGCTACGAAAAATCCAAAGGCCATAAACAGAATGGGCATCAAGTGACCTTTATCTTTCAAGTGCATCCAGTAACCAAGTTGCACAAACACTTGCAGAATGGCCATGACGACCATAATTATAATGGTGAAGGTGGTGTTGACCCCTCCAGCTGAAGCTGCCGCAAATGCGATCAATGTAAGAATGATCGAGAACACAAACACAACAACATGCTTCGAAGGACCTTCCGCACGGTGACGGTGCTTCACCGGCTGTTGATCACTTTGATCCTGAGCGGACATGTGTTACCCCACCTTTCCGAGCAGGTACACGACCGTAAAGATGAACACCCACACAACGTCGATGAAGTGCCAATACATGGCGGAAACATAGACTTTCGGTGCGGTTACGACCGTTAATCCTTTTTTGAACAGCTGCCCGATAATGATTCCGATCCACACAATACCGAATGCAACGTGGGCTCCGTGGAACCCGACCAACGTGTAGAATGCCGAACTGAAGGCGCTTGTAGTCATACCGAAATTTTTATGTTTCACATACTCGTAGAACTCGTAAATCTCCAGACCCAGGAAGCCCAGACCCAGAACAACCGTGATTCCCAGCCACAAGGCAAGTGCATTTCGGTTCCCCTTGTGCATCGCCTGAATGGCGAATACACTCGTCAAACTGCTGACCAAGAGGATGAACGTTGCTGCTGCCACAAGCGGCAGATGGAACAACTCATTCGCTGTTGGTCCATCATTGGTCTGCCCGCGGAGTGCGAGGAAGGTGGCGAAGAGTGTACCGAACAGTACCGTCTCACCACCAAGGAACAGCCAGAAGCCAATCAGCTTGTTGCGCCCTTCCAGCGTAGCCTTCTCCGGTTCATGCGGCAGCTTGCCGTTTACCGGCTCGGCATGTGAGGTTGTCATGTTCTCGCCCCCTTCTCGTCCTGATCCTCCGGTTCAATGTGCCAGCCGTGATCATCATATAATGAGCGCAGTGCCATCGCACCAAATGTAATGAGAAGACCAATAATAACCACAATATAATTATTGAAGATGATATTCATGAATTCCAATTCGAATTTATCCTTGCTGAACATCAGTCCAAGTCCAGCGATAAAAATACCTACGGACATCACAAACGGCAATGGTGTAGCAGATGGCATATGGATAGATCCCACCGGTTCTGCCGGGGTCATCTCCTTATTACCTGCCATCTTCTCTTTCCAATAAGCATCGATACCACGTACCAGCGGAGTTTGTTTGAAGTTATACTCTGGTGGCGGCGAAGGAATCGTCCACTCCAAAGTACGACCATCTTCCCAAGGATCATTCGGTGCATCAATCGGTTTCTTCGTAGTGATGGCGATGTTGACCAGGAAGATAATAACTCCAACGCCCATCAGGAATGCACCGATGGAGCTGACCAGGTTAAGCAGGTCGAAATCCTGATTTGGCAAGTATGTAACAATCCGGCGCTGCATCCCCATCAAACCGAGGAAATGCTGTACGAAGAAGGTTAACTGGAATCCAATCATGAATGTCCAGAATGTCCACTTTCCAAGTGATTCACTCAGGATACGTCCAAACATCTTCGGCCACCAGTAATGGAGTCCGGAGAATAATCCAAGTACAAGTCCGCCTACGATAACGTAGTGGAAGTGAGCTACTACAAAGTATGTGTCATGGAACTGGAAATCTGCAGGAGCAGAAGCAAGCATGACACCAGTAACTCCACCCATTACGAAGGTTGGAACAAAACCTACAGCAAAGAGGTTTGCCGCCGTGAAGCGAATCTGTCCACCCCACATCGTAAAGAGCCAGTTGAAGATTTTGATCCCTGTAGGTACAGCAATGAGCATCGTTGAGATCGAGAATAACGCGTTTGCTACGTTACCCAGACCTGTGGTGAACATATGATGCGCCCATACCATGAAACCCAGGAAGGCGATCAGGATCGTTGCAAATACCATGGAGCTGTATCCAAACAACCGCTTACGCGAGAAGGTTGGAATAACCTCCGAGATAATGCCGAATGCCGGTAAGATCAGAATGTAAACTTCCGGGTGTCCGAAAATCCAGAAGATATGCTGCCAGAGCACGGGATTACCGCCGCCTGCAACATCGAAGAAATTCGCACCGAGAACTCGGTCAAACGTTAATAATACAAGGCCTACCGTAATGGCAGGAAAAGCAAACAGGATAATGGCTGAAGTAATAAACGTAGTCCAGGTAAACATCGGCATCCGCATATAGGACATGCCTGGTGCACGCATCGTGATGATCGTAGCCAGAAAGTTAATGCCCCCGATGAGTGTACCTAGACCGGCAATCTGAAGACCGATCGTATAGAAGTCTACTCCGTGCGTTCCGCTATACTCCGAACCGGAGAGAGGTGTATATGCTGTCCAGCCTGCGTCAGGCGCGCCACCCATAACCCAGCTCAGATTGAGTAGCAAACCACCGAACAAAAATGTCCAGAAGCCTAAAGCGTTAACAAAAGGGAATGCTACATCACGTGCCCCGATCTGCAAAGGTACGACCGCATTCATAATGGCAAAAATAATCGGCATGACGCCAAGGAAAATCATCGTGGTTCCATGCATCGTAATCAATTCATTAAACACTTGCGCCGATACAAAATCATTCATCGGCTTCATCAGTTGAATCCGGATCAAAATGGCTTCAATTCCGCCAATGCCGAAGAAAAATCCGCCCGCAATTAAATAAAGAACGGCGATTTTTTTGTGATCGACGGTGGTGATCCAGTCCATCAAGCCCCTGTACCGCTTGACGCTATGCGCATGAGCCAAGGTTGTGTACCCCCTTCTTCGTCCTTGCTGTTCTATTCGTATTCCAATTTGTAATTGGCCAAATACTCGGCAATTCCGTCGATTTCTTCATCCGTCAGTCCCAGACTCTTCGGACTTGGCATCGTATTGCCCGGCTTCACAGCCTGTGGATCATGAAGCCACTCTTTCATGTTATCCAGTACCGGTTTACCTTCTTCCTGACCTTCACGCTGATTCAGCAAGATACCTGCAACGGATTCCTTGCCGCCGATGCCTGTAAGGTTCGGTGCAACGGGTCCACCTTGATCACCTACAGCGTGACAAGAAAGGCAGTTTGTTTTGAATTTCTCAGCAAGCTGTGCATCTTCAGGAAGGACAGCAGGTGCTTTCATTGCGTTAACCCAGCGGTCGAAGGACTCCTGGCTAACGGCCTTGACTTTGAATTCCATGAAGGCATGTGATCTGCCGCATAACTCGGCACATTTACCACGGTAAACGCCTTCATTCGGAGCAGAGAAACTGAATTTGTTCAGTGTTCCATCCGGGTTTGTGTCCATTTTACCCGCAAGTGACGGCACCCAGAAGGAATGAAGCACGTCTGCGGTTTTCAATTCAAATGCAATTTTCTTACCGGTCGGGATGATGAGGTCTTGAGCGGTGGTTATGTCATACTGAGGATAAGTGAATTCCCACCAATACTGATGTGAGGTTACCTGGACCTTAACTGCGTTCTTGTCGTTCGTCAGATCTTCACCGTGGGCAAAAATCGTCTGCACTGTCGGCACAGCCAAAATAATGACCAACAATAGCGGAATGGCTGTCCATATTACTTCCAGCTTGAAATTTCCTTCAACCTGTTCAGGCATTTCGTTCTGCCCGGCTCGTCTGCGAAACTTGATCAGGACATAGGCTGCAATCGCAAATACAATGATGAGCACTACGATCATAATCGCAATAGAAAGCTTCATCAGATCATATTGGCCTTGCGCCACAGGACCCTGAGGTTTCATTACTGACAAGTCTTCCCGCCCGCATGCGGATAGCAGCAAAGAGAACACCGCCAGCAAGGGGAGAATTCGCTTTGCAACCTGCCACTGTTTCATCATTGATCTACCCCACTTTTTTACGTTTTCGTAGATTACGTTGTCGTTGGTACAAAAGCAACACAGGTACGTTTCAGTACGATACACATAATCCTCTTCTTCATATAGAATACTTACAAAAATAACGCTTCCAGTACTCCCGTCATTTCCTGTCCAGGGCATGTCTGCGCAATCTTCCAATTCATTCTATATGCTTCAATCACTTATTAAATATAAGTTGAGGGTATGATTTTGTCAATCTTTGGACACATGTTCACAAATTGTTCACTTTATGTACAAAACCGCTCTACAACTTGATTTGCAAACGATTTCAGTATAAATTATTACGATTAATTCCTGAAAAATTCTGCCATATTTCGGTGATGAAATCAGATTTCTTAGCGACTTTTATCACAATACAAACATGTGGTATTATGCAAAAAGACCTTTTCCAATGCACAGGAAATCATTACCATACGAACTGGAAATGATTAATCCTGCTCCATGCACCTGCGATCCGAAAATGGCATGGAGCAATCACGTGAGTCTTGCAACATTCAAACCCTTAAATTATAGAGTGAAAATTCTCCTTTCTCCCTTTCCTGAATCTAATTCAGTACTCATATATATCCTTAAGATCCATCCGTCAGAATCAACGGTCCATCCTTGGTAATCGCTACGGTATGTTCATACTGCACACCCCAGCTTTCATCCAGTGTTCGAACTGTCCATCCGTCGTCATCCCACACCACGGCCCCTGAACTCCCCTTCGTGAAGATTGGCTCAATGGTGATGACCATACCTTCGGTGAGCATCATCCCAGTTTTGCGTTTCCCATAAGGCAGTACATTTGGCGGTTCATGAATATATTGCCCTATACCATGGCCAATGAGCGGTTTCACAATCCCGTATCGATACAGCCTTGCTGTTCGTTCAATCGCGCTTCCAATGTCTCCGAGTGTATTTCCGGGAACAGCCTGCGCTATCGCTTTATAAAGTGCCTTTTCCGTACGTTTCATTAGCCTGCGGATGGATCTGCTCGGTTCATCTATAGCATATGTCCAGGCCGAGTCAGCAAGCCAGCCGTCTTTGTTCACCACCATATCAATGGTCACGACATCTCCACTTGCAAGTGCTTGGCTTCCAGGGAACCCGTGACAGACCACTTCGTTAACGGATGCACAAGTGGCGTAAGGATAGCCCTTATACCCTTTCTGCTCAGGCGTGGCTCCATGATCTGCTAGAAATATCTCCACACGTTCATTAATCTCAGCCGTTGTCATGCCTGAAACCATATACTGCTTGATATGCTGATGGCAGCTTTGTAATATCCGCCCCGCTTCCCGCATGTAGCCGATCTCTTCTCTGGTTTTCAATATGGGGTCCACATGCCTTCATCCTTCCTGCCGTGAGTGTACTTCCATATATATGCAAGACCTTCAGAACAAAGCCCCCTAAAGTAATAACTGAATCTGAGAAAGCTTGAATACAAACCTGATTCTATGTAAAGCCTAATCATCTGCGTAAACGCAAAAAAAACCGTCTGCCGGAGCCGAGGCCCGAGAGACGGTTCTATTCATATCGGAACAGTATAATCAGAGTTGGTGTTGTTTTAGGACACGGAAGAATCCATCTTGACAAGCTCATGCTCAACTACAGAAGTCAATTCTTCCTCGTATCCACCCGTAATCCGGTATTTTCTCACATACTCCTTCACGAATTTTTTTGGATCTTTAGGACGGAAAATCCGAGTCATTTCCCTCAAACTTTCTTTGACCTCATTGTGACCTTTCGTTGCCATTGTAATTCCCTCCCAAAACGTTGAAAGTGAATGCTCCGTTTAGAGAATGCCGAATAAGTCTAAATGCCATTCATGAAGTTGTGTGCGCGGCTTAAAGCAAGCTTTAGGTCGGGAACCTCGCCGAATAGCAAGTACCTGACACTATAAATACCCGATATGATTCAGGTTGAATCATAATCTTATTGTATCATATTCGGAACCTCGTTACGACTTGACGATTTTTCCTAATATATATAACGGTTTTACTGCCCAAAAAGTTTAATTCCGAATCATATTTTATTAAATGTATATTCTATACGGATTAATCTAACCAGCATAACCCCCAACTATTCGGGGGATATTATCTTGGATCACCAAATGAGTTAACTATATGGAACTAAAAGGAGGACCTGTTATGGAGCGCAAAGAACAGGATATGCTGCCCCTTTCGCATGAAAAAGTAGAGGTCGACGGCGTTTATATCAATGAAGCTGGACAGGAAGAGCATCTGCACCGAGGTCAGGATTTCCCCGCCGATCCCGTACTTGGCAAAACCGAATGGAAGCTGACAGAGTACACATTTGATAATCATCACGAAGGAAAAACAGATGAACGTCTGGTTCCAAAGGAAGATGATGAGGATAGAAAGGGTAAAATCACCAGTCCTCGCAGACAGATTCAAACTTAGTCCAATCATCGGTTCAGTTCTGTCCAGCTCCTACATAGCCTATATAAAAAGGACAAAGGAGGCTGGGCCGAATGTCTCCCATGAAATCATCCAGCGGTCTGGATGAAAATATAGCCGGCATGTTGTGTTATTTATTCACTTTTGTAGGTGCCATCATCTTTCTTGCGGTGGAGAAACGCAGCCGATTTGTGTTATTCCATGCTCTTCAATCCGTGACGGTTTTTGGCCTCATCATGGTTGGGCATGTGTTATCGACTTTTCTCCCGCTGTTCGGCCCTCTTGTAGCTTCACTGTTATCCCTGCTGGGTGTAATCGTATGGCTGCTTACCGTGGTTACCAGTCTGCAAGGGAAATGGATCAAGCTGCCGTGGGTCGGTGATTTTGCCGAAAAGCAAATGAGACACCTTTAATATTACGAAGAACAAAAAACACCGAAACAACGGGATCTGCTGCTCCCTGTGTTTCGGTGTTTCCTGTGCGGATATTATGTTAACCTGTCCAAGATATACAGTTAACCTTGTTGATATTTTATAACCTAAATAATAAAAGTAATAAATCATTCACAACCTCATTCAACATGCTTTATGCCGTGAATCATTCATGCCGTAGAGTTTACGCAGTCTTACTGTTCTCCTGAGCCATCTCATCTGTATGCTGCGCAGCCAATTGCGCAGCTGTTTCTTTACTTCCCAGACCATTAAACAACAGATTCATGAAAATCGCTGTAAAGCTCCCTGCAATAATGCCATTACCAAGCATAATCTGAGCCCATGCTGGTGCACCTGCAAATAACTGAGGCACCACCGTTACCCCCAGCCCCATGCCAACAGAACAAGCGATGATGAACAGATTCTCATGACGATTCAGATCCACCTGAGTGCCAATGATGCGAATACCGGACGAAATCACCATACCGAACAGAGCCACCATGGCACCGCCAAGTACTGATCCAGGAACAAGCTGAGCCAGTGCAGCAATTTTCGGTACAAAACCAATAACGATCAGCAAACCGCCTGCAACAACGATGACATCACGCGTCTTCACACGTGTCATCTGTACAAGCCCTACATTTTGCGAATACGTTGTATATGGAAAGGAATTAAAAATCCCCCCGAGAACAATAGCCAACCCCTCTGCACGATATCCACGTGCCAAATCTTTGGAAGTCAGATCTTTGTCCAACATTTTGCCCAGAGCCATAAATACGCCCGTCGATTCAGCCACACTGACAATGGCAACGAGAATCATCGTCAGAATAGGTACAATCTCAAAGGTTGGTCTGCCAAAATAGAAGGGTTGCACCATGTGAAACCAGCTTGCATCAAGAACAGGAGCAAATTTCACCTCACCCATGAAGCCAGCAACCACTGTGCCAACGAAAAGACCTATCAATACAGAGATGGAGCGTACAAAACCTGTAGTGAAACGAGTCATTACAATAATGAATATGAATACACCGAAACCAAGCATCAGGTGTACGCCACTACCAAAGTCTTTAGCACCTTGACCACCACCCAAATCGGTGAATGCAACTGGAATCAGTGTCAGACCAATAATGGTAACAACCGAACCCGTAACGACTGGAGGAAAAAGCCGAATCAGCTTGCCAAACAAACCGGAGAAAACGAGCACGAACAAACCAGAAGCAATAATAGCACCATAAATAGCAGATACACCACTGCTCTGTCCGATTATAATCATCGGGGATACCGCTTGGAATGCACAGCCCAGCATCACCGGCAGCCCTACGCCAAAGTATTTATTGCCCCAGGCTTGAAGCAGTGTTGCCACACCACAGGCAAGCAGGTCGATCGCAATCAAATAGGTAAGTTGTTCTTGGGTAAATCCGAGTGCCTGACTAACAATAAGTGGTACAATGACAGCTCCTGCATACATCGCAAGTACGTGCTGCAAGCCGAGTGAAAAGGTTTTGACCGGATGCCGGTGACGTTGAAAAATACGTTCGCGTGCCATACTAGTTCGCGCCCTCCTCATCTGCAAAAGTCACTTTTCCATTGGACAGTGCTCCAATGCGAACCAGAGACTCTACACGGTAACCAGCCTCTTTCAACAGGCGACCTCCGGGCTGGAATGCTTTTTCAATCACGATCCCGATGCCCACAACTTCCGCGCCAACCTGCTCTACAATGCGAGCCAGACCAAATGCTGCTTCACCGTTTGCCAGAAAATCATCAATAATCAGCACACGATCACCAGGGTTCATAAACTTTTTGGCAACGGTAATTTCATTCGTCTCCTGCTTGGTGAAGGAATACACTTTCTCCACTAAAATATCTTCCGTCAGGGTAAGTGACTTCTGCTTGCGGGCGAAGATCAGCGGAACGTTCAGTTCAAGTGCCGTCATAATGCCCGGCGCAATACCGGATGATTCAATCGTCAGCACACGTGTAATGTTCTCCCCTTCAAAACGGCGAATGAACTCTTTACCCACTTCCTTCATCAACACCGGGTCCATCTGGTGATTCAGGAATGAGTCTACTTTCAGTACTTGCTCGGACAGGACAATGCCTTCCTGTCTCACTTTGTCTTTTAACAATTGCATCGTTTTTTCCTCCCAAATGCCCTTTACCGCCATGCTCAGTCTGCCCCACAATATCTCTATCCCCATGTAAAAAAATAAAAAGCCCGCCTGTTCACACCTACGGCATTAACCGGAGACGGGAAAGACGGACTTGTTCCTGTATGGACAAGCCGTGTGAACACTGTAAACGCCACGAGGCGAAGCTCAGGGCATACGTAGGTGTATACCTGACCTCAAACCCTCTCAGGGCATAGAAGCATCCTTCCCGTAGTCCAATCATTCCGGTGATCGGGTAGAGACATGCAGGCCTATCCCTGCACATATACGAGTAACGGCATATTTAATTCGTTTTTGGCTCCATGATTCGTATCAATATATAATTTCGAATCTGAATGTAAAAGTATAATCTCACTGACAATGTTAGAAGTATACCGAATTGGCGGCTTGAAATAAAGAGGTATTTTCATGGAAGTTGCGGAAACTATGTTTCTTTTGCATAATGGGGGTGATTGATTTTCATTTTTTATGTACAATATGAGAACAAAAGCTTGTCCTGACAGGATTGAACTTGGAGGATGTGCTCAGAATCTAGTCGTTAAAGGAGATTGTTACATGAAAGGCATACTGAAAGAATTTAAGGAGTTTGCTGTTCGCGGCAACGTTATTGATCTGGCGGTAGGTGTGATTATCGGGGCTGCTTTTGGTAAAATCGTTACGTCCCTTGTAAATGATATCATCATGCCTCCGGTTGGGAAACTGCTCGGCGGGATTGATTTCAGCCAAAAAATCATTAACCTGGACCCTGACGTAAAAACAGCAGGTGGACAAGAAATTACAACACTGGCTCAAGCCAACGAAGCCGGTGCCACCGTCATTGCTTACGGTCAATTTATCAATGTGATGATTGATTTCATAATCGTGGCGTTCTGTATTTTCATGTTGGTTAAAGGCATTAACTATTTGAAACGTAAAGAGCATGCCAAGCCTGAGCCGAAAAAAACAACGAAAGCCTGCAAGTACTGTCTGTCTGAAATTCCGGCTGCAGCTACTCGTTGTTCCCAATGCACATCACAGCTGGAAGCAGAAGGAAGCAACGCCCCGGCATAAGGGTTCAATCTATTTTTATGTACAGTAAAATAAAATAATGATGCAGGTTTGATTCTTTGATACCGCTATGCAGGTTGGAAACAGATTAACGGTTAAGTCGTCAACATGGGTATGCATGTAAGGTGTATTCAACATTGCTCGGTTGAAACTTGTTATAACGATGCATTGCATACGCATATCAAGTACATCAAACCTACAAGCCTTCTTATGTCGAGGTTCCACCTTAGGGTGGGACCTTTTTTCGTTTACAGCAAATCTTGTTTTAAGTCTTCTGTGTCAGTCATGTGCTCTGAACTTAGAAACGTTTGGGTAGCAAATGCTCCAGAATCGATTTGAGATCTTTGTCTTCTTTGTAAACCTCTTGCCCGGTATCCAATTCGGTAACCCGAATGTACTCAAAATTGGCGCTGGCATCCGTCGGTTTAAACAACAGTTGTGCCTCGTTCTCCAGACGAACATGAAACCCCATATCTTTAAACATGGTCACAAGCTGACTTTTAGCTGGCTCTTGGCCCTGCCCTACAAAGATAAGTCCTCTAAGAGTTTTGCGCTCCTGAGGTTGCGGATAAATCACCTGAAAGTGTACAATGCATTCCATACAATCGTTCCCCTTTCGTTAAAAACATACTTTGTGAAATTTTGAACTTTAAATTCTGCTATATAAGGAGATACGTATCATGACCCCAGAACGTTTCGACATTTATGACGATCAGCAAAAATGGATCGGTACAGCTCCCCGAAACGAGGTTCATGCCAAAGGATATTGGCATCGTTCCTTTCACTGCTGGATCGTGCGTGATGAAGGCGACAAGCGCTTGGTTCTGTTTCAGCGGCGGCGGGATATCAAGGATACCTATCCCGGATACTACGACATCACAGCAGCAGGTCATCTCACAGCTGGCGAGCAACTGCAGGACGCACATCGTGAGCTGGAAGAAGAACTCGGTGTACATACGTCATTTGATGCGCTAACGTATTTGTTTACAGCTACGCAACAGCTTCAAGGTGAGGTACGTGGTGTTCCGTTCCTGGATCGGGAGATCAGTTCAGTCTATGGCCTGTGCCTGAACCAGTCACTGGAGTCCTACGTTCTGCAAGCCAGCGAAGTAGACAGCTTGTATGAAGCTCCACTGGATGAACTGCTCGCCTTGTTCCGTCAGGAGACGGATGTCGTTCAGGCATCCGGTGTGTGTGCGCAGGTGCTGACATCCACGCAAGAAGGTTCAGTTCCAAGAGAAGAACCTTCGACCAACCTTGACGATCTCTGCGATCTTGGTGACCATAGTGACCTCAAGCAGTCTGCCCGTAAATCACGCTTCGTAAGCGAAGTACGAGCAGCGGATTTTGTGCCGCACGGCACCACGTATTATCTCGACGTACTCGAAGCGATGAAACGAGTGGACAGAGTCTAACTTCATTTTCTCAAAAATAGCATCCCTTTAACTGTAACCTTTACTTCATACTTCAGCTATTCAACCATTACTTTATACTTTAACTATTCAAACCTTACTTTATATCATGCCTATCGCCTAAACCATCGCCTGTAGTATTCAAGTAGTCCTCCTATACTATTAACCGGGTGGAAAACTGATGCTGTAACAAGGGTCACTGCATCTTGTATAACCGTACAACGTAAACAATATGCGATCGATCTGTAAAAAAGTTTGCTCGCGACAAAGCTATGGAAATAACAAGTAAACAAAGACTCACGCAGCGAAATACAGTAACAAGTATTAGGTAACAAATGACAAGTGTTACGGGATACGGGATACGAACAGAACATCGCGATACAAGCCACATAGTGAATCTAGCATTTTCACAGACGTGTGCGCGCGCTTGGGGTTAGAAAAATTCTAACGATCACAGGAATCGCTATTTGCTCGATTTTGGGGTGTTCTGAAATGTAACGATCACCAGAGACGTTATTTAGTCAAAACTGGCTCGATTTGCGTTAAAAAGGTCGTTTGGGAACCAAATAGTGTTCCTGGGGATCGTTACAATTTTAAAGAGGTGGATTTCCGCAAAATAAGGTTTGTGGTGATCGTTAGCGCTTAAACCATAGGCTTCAAGTATGTGCTTGAGAAGAGGCTGAAAGGTGCCGTGCTGTATTCTTGAGGATCCGCTAATACATTTCCATTCGGAGTAGGAGTTTAGCAAACTTTTAGGGAGAAGTGACTTCAACAGGATGACAATAACGAGATTACAGCCATGATCAAACAAGACAAAAGGACGAAGCGCAGCGAATTCTTCGTTCACGCGTCGTCCTTTCTTGTCCTATATGGTTTTCTGTTCTGCAATCGCTACGTTGACTTCTAAATTCATTACCTGTTTTACTCTTACATCCGCTACTGTTCATTCTCTGGTACAGGGGAAGACCAGTACCGTGCAGAAATGTCTGCGTACCGTCGTCCGTAACGGCCTTCCAGCTCCTCACCCATATCCTGCTCCAGTTCATAGAGAACCAGCTCTTGTGCAAAATGATTCAGCAGCAACCTGGTCATCACCGGATGCGCTGTGACCACAGCCTGGGTAGGACATGACTCCCCTCGCATACCAAGCATGCACCAGCGGCGGTCCACAACGAGCGAGAACTTGCGCCCTGTTCCCGTACCATATGCCGGCAAACCCGGCAGAGGAAGAGGCTGATCCAACATGCCTTCCCCGCCTTCACAAGACCACAACAAGCGCACACCCCGAGCCTCAGCCTGCTGCAAATCCTCTCGAAGCAGTTCAGCTTCCTCTCGCCAGACGTCCACAACAATCTCATGCTGTGCTGCAGCAAGTTCACGACTCAGATTTTCAAAAACATTTTTGTCGCCTTCCACATTGTAAAACACAGGTTTCTCCGGTTCACTCTTCGGCATACTTCGTTCAACGTATTCCAGAGAGGTATGCATCTGATCCGAGATCATACGTGTCATCTCTTCGGGTTTCAGCATGCTATACTTCGCAGGCTCTCCCGGGCTACACCTGAGAAATCCACGTGATTCCAGTCGTTGCAAGGTGGCATATACATTGGAACGGGACACGCCCAGCCGTTTGGCTACCTCATATCCTGAGGCTGACCCCTGACGGGCTAATTCCACCATAATTCTGGATTCCATCTCGGTGAAACCGAGATGACGTAAATGATGCAGCAGTTGGTCCATATATCTGTCCCCCCAAGCTGTCAGCAACCAGCACTGCCTAACGGCAGCACGTCTACTGCATCAGATCTGCTCTGCTCCGCAGCGCGGGCACCACTTTGAGCCTTTTGGCAATTCGGATGCACAAATCTGACAATTCACCATTTCACGTGGCACTTCCGTTTGCACATCCACGGTGTTAACGATTGGATTATTCTCTTTCCAATAACGGATACGCTCATCCAGCTCCTGCTGACGCTCACGTTCCCGTTGCATCTCCTCTTCCCTGCGGCGCTCCCACTCTGCATCGAACGCTTCTTTCTCTTCCAGCGTAAACTCGATACCGTTATATTCCGGCTCTGTTTCCAGATCAGCGATTGAAGGAATTACCGTATGATATGGCTCGGTCTCTTCCTGTTTTTCCATAGCCTGAGCATCAAAAATCGACTGCTCTGGAGCCGGGTTCTGTGCAGCTGCCGCTTCTTGTTTAGCTGTTTTGGCAAGTCCTGCTGCCCCTGTCACTCCTGTTGCAGCAGCGCCCGGTTTGGATTCACCCAGCTTGCGTCCACACTTCGGACAGAAGTTTGCATCCAGCGATGCCACATGTCCACACTCGCACAGCCGTTCATTTTTCAGCTCGGCAATCTTACTCCGCAATGCGTCGATCTCATCCTGCAATTCGTCACACAGTTGAGACAGATCTACCATCTCTTTTTCGGCCCGCGTCATATCCTGTGAACGGTAACCTTCATAGAAGATACGACCCATATCGGTAAAATGGACTTCCTGTTCCTGTTGCAAGCCCACAATCTGATTGTTCAGTTTGCCGATTTCAACAGCGTGCTGTGCACGCTCTGTTGCTTTGTTTGCTCCGTTTTTGATGCGCTGAAGCAGTTTCATAACCATTCCTCCTCTGTCCCGTCAAAACAATATCATTTTATTCTTCATTAGTAGTAGGTCAGCCATTCGCAATATGCCCTGGATATATAACTTATACGATATGAAGCCAAAAAGTTGCGAAAACTCACGCAGATGCCCCGTTTTATGCGAATATTGGATAGAAACAGGGGCTTTCGTGAAGACCATACGTTCGGTATAATGGAACTTTGGCTCCACACCTATGGAGCCCTAAAACTATACCAATGAAACCTTATTCCTATATCTCATAGAACTATGACATATGAAACACGCATGATTCGCAACTAACTCTATCTTACCAATTTACAATGCGATTGTGAAAAGGGCAAATTCTTTACTTATGAACGGGATAGTTCTATCCCTGAATGCATACAGAGGTGGATGAAACATGTTAAGTCCGAACTCAACGTTTTACCCCCGTCCGCTCGGGGTGACCCCGGCAGCATCCCTGCCTCAATCGCCGTCTGCACCGCTGGAAACCAGCCGGCAGCTTGTGAGCGATGATCAGCAGGATGCCTATTATTTCCGCTCGCTTGAAGAAGCAGGCATCAAACTCAATGGCCCGCAAATCTCGGCTGTTCGCCATGGCCCCGGACCGATCCTCACCCTGGCGGGTGCGGGCTGCGGCAAAACAACGGTGCTGGCCGCCAGAGCAGGCTACCTGATGGAGGTCAGTGGTGTACACGCAGGTAGCATTCTGCTCGTTACGTTTACCAACAAGGCTGCCGCAGAGATGAAAGACCGGATTGCTGCCTTACCGGGCATAAGACCTGCTGCGGCAAGAGCCGTACAGGCTCGCACCTTTCACTCGTTTGCGCTGACTTTGCTCCGTCATTACGGTGTGCAGGAAGACATTTTTGGTGAGTCGCGTGCCCAGCATACGGTGCTGAAAATGCTACTGCGCCAGAATGGCATGAGCGAGGCATTTCAGCCGGAGAGTCTGCTGGCGATGTTATCCGCCTGGAAGATGCAAGGTTCGGACACGGCAGACTTGCCGGAGAAAACGCAGGATGAACGTGATGCCAAGCGAGTCCTGCTCGGATACGAAACCTGGAAGCAGGATCGCGGCAAAATGGATTTTGATGATATCCTGCTTCGCGCGGCTGCGCTGCTTCGTGATCCGGCGGTGTTAAAGCCGCTGCAGCGGCGTTTTCAATACATTATGGTGGATGAATTTCAGGATACGAATCGGCTGCAATACGAGATTGTACAGATGCTCGCCGGGGCTCACCGCAATCTGATGGTTGTTGGTGACGATGATCAGACGATCTATACGTTTAACGGCGCACGGCAGGAATCGATTTTGGAATTCGATAAAGTATACCCGGGCGCACGCATCGTGACGCTGGATATTAATTACCGTAGTGATGCACGTATTCTTGGACTCGGCAGTGAGCTGGTTGCCCGCAACAAACGCAGACGTGACAAACGGCTCCGTGCGGCAGGACAGCGTGGGGATGCGCCAAGGTTCGCCACTCCATCCAACACCGAGGAGGAAGCAGCCTGGGTCGTCAACCAGATCTGTCAGCAAGTCGAGGAAGGGCAGTACCCCTATCGGGACATTGCCATTTTGCACCGGACAGCCAGCAGCAGTCGGGCGGTGTTTGAGCAGCTGGTACTGAAGGATGTGCCTTTTATACAACACGGTGCTGCACCGGTATTCTATGATCAGTCTCTCATTAAACCACTGATGGATCATATGCGACTGTCACTGAACCCGCGGGCAATGGATGCTCTGCCAAGTGCACTCGGTCCACTGTATGTGTCTCGTGATGCCGGTCTGGAGTATATCCAGCGCTGTGAACAGGAACAAGCCAAGAAATACCCGCTGATTCATCTGAGCAAATGGGACAAGTTGAAGCCATTCCAACAGGAACAGGTCAAGGAACGCATCAAGCTGATCAAATCCCTGCACAAGCTCAAGCCCATTATCGCTATCCAGGAGATGCGCCGCCAGTTCTACGACAAATATATGGAGAGCGGCGACCCTTCCATTTTCACGCATTATAAGGAAACGATGCTGGAAACACTGGATGAATTCGAAGCGGCTGTCAAAAAGTTTGAAACGGTAGAGGAATTCGTGCAATTCGCAGACGAGTTGTCTCGCAGACATCGGGAGATGGAATCGCTGCGCCGTTCACAAGATAGTGATGCGGTTCAGCTTATGACGATTCACCGGGCCAAAGGACTGGAGTTCCCTTGTGTTTACTGGATCGGAGCCAGCGAAGGTATCGTACCGCATAGCACCGCTCTGCGTCAGGATATCCCGGAAGATCAGAAAGCAGCACTCTCCGTACAGCAGACGGATGCCGAGCTGGATATGGCTCTGGAAGAAGAGCGCAGACTCGCTTATGTGGCCATTACTCGGGCGAAGCAGCATCTATATGTAACATCACCCGCGAGCCATCACGGCAAACCTGCGGACGTGTCGCGCTTCCTATTGGAAGCCTTCGGTATGGAGGTTCCGGACAAACGTAAAACACGGGAAGAAGCACGTAGTGGCAGCCCGTCGTCATATGGTAATCACGGGAATTCAAAATATAACGGGAACAGCAATGGAAACGGTATTGGAAACTGGAAAAGTATCGGGAATACCAGAGATGGCGGCAGACGTGAAAACGGTAAGGGTGGTTCAGCGCAACAAACGTCATCTTATGTTCAGCATGATCGGCAACGCAGCGCGATAAACCACAAGGCTCATCGGGAAATGGAGATGCTGGATGAGCGGGATGAGGATCGCCTCAGTGAACGTCGCGGCAGTGGAATTATACGAGATCATAAAGCATTCAGTACACCTGGTTTTCATCCGAAGACTGCCAGTACAAATACGGCTTCTAGTACTTCCAGTTTCAGCTCGCACTCTTCATCTGCGGGTTCAGATCAAGCTGAGCGGACAGAGACGGTAGCTGTCTGGAAATGTAGCTCTGCTACATGCAAAGCATGGTTGAGGCAGAAACCGGCTGTGCCTTCTGGCAAAGCCACGAAAAAGTCTTCATCCGTGCCTCCGGTCTGTCCACTTTGTTCAGGGACGATGGTCGCTGGCACCCGGAAAGTTCCGGTGACCAATCGTTTTGGGAAATAGGCATACGGAATCTTTCGTTTCAGGGCGCTTACTGCTGTTTATTAACAGTAGAAGCGTCTTTTTTCCAATTAAACAAGTATAGGGTCTCTTTTTTCAATACTGAAATGGGGGTTGGATTATGCAGGACGGTAAACAACATCTGTATGTATCGGTAACTCATAACCTGATTGAAAAAACGAAAAACGAATCTACACCGTTCGAAGTACTCGTCGATGACGGGCAATTGGCAACTTTGCAGGATCTAATGAAAGTACTTGAGGATGGGGATGAGTACTCCTTGCAGCGGGCACCCGTACCTTACAAGTCGGCAGACCATGATGATGGAAATGAACGACTTACGGACGGCGTGACGATGTTGTACACGTTCCTCTACGATCACGGCACACCCGAGACCAGACAAGCCATCGATGGCATGAACGTGCTCCCCAAGCTGCAAGATACGGACTACGATGACCCGGGATACGAGAACTCACCGATGAATAAATGATTGATCTAGCAAAAAATATGCAGGGCTCTTGGCATGAACAGATCTAATTCAATTTATTTCAATTCAATTCATTTCAATTCAAAAAGAAAATCAATCCCCTCCTTCTAATCAATGGAACTTTTAGAAGGAGGGGGATTCTATTAACTTATTTTCGGCGTGAATAATCATGGTTTAACTATCCGTTCATATTTCTTATATCCGTTATATTCTATAGTTCAACGTCTAGTCCAAACGTACTTCCTGCCCTTTCTCGGCAGACTCGTAGATGGCGCATAGCATACGTGTGGACATCACTCCATCGGCAATCGGACTGATGGGCGGCGTGCCATTCAGACAGCATTCCACAAAGTGATCGATCTGATTCTGGAATGCACCGTGAATATCCAGACCGGAATGATCCGTCTGAGGTTCAATGTTCATGATCGTGTCATGTTTCTCAGTGACAATCAACGTTTGGGGCTCCAGTTCAAATCCACCGCGCTCACCGTACAGCTTAACAAAGGATTCATCCTCGCGGGCATGGAGGGTAAAGCTTACATCGACCGCCAGGGAAGCACCATTTTCAAAACGAATCAGGGCATTCGCCATATCTTCGACGTTATTGATCGCAGCACTGTAGTCTGCCGCTTTGTAAAAGGAGAGATGTTCAACATTCGCACGATTGCCCAGCTTACGATACGTATTACCGCTGACCGATACAGGCTTCGGTCTTCCCATCAGATACCAGCACTGGTCGATAATATGTACACCAAGATCAATTAACGGGCCGCCGCCGGAACGAGCCTTGTCCGCAAACCAGCCACCCGGATTACCCAGTCGCCGCAGAATCGACGCTTTCGCATAATAAAGCTCGCCAAACTCACCTGCATCAATGAATCTGCGCAGCATTTGCATGTTGTTATCATAACGGCGTACAAAACCTACAACAAAGGTACGTCCACTCTTTTTCACAGCTTCCTCAATCCGCAGTGCATCTTCCACATTCGTAGCTACCGGCTTTTCCAGCAGCACATGTTTGCCTGCCTCCAGTGCAGCAATAGCGAACTCCGCATGTGTATTATTCCATGTACAGATGCTGACCGCATCCACATGCGGATCCTCCAGCATCTCACGGTAGTTGGTGTACACGGATTGAGCGTCGTACTTCTCAGCAGCCGCCTTCGCTCGTTCCTCGTTCAGATCACAGATGGCATAGATGACCGCATCCTCATTTTTGGCATAACACCTCATATGAAGATCCGAGATGGAACCTGTTCCGATCATGCCGATATGCAGCATTTGCTTGGTGCTCATCTTTGTCCTCCCTCCCTTTTCCAAAACATCGTTAACGTCTAGTCTGCCCGAAGCATCCCTTCGTAAATACCCGGTATTGAATTCTCGATCTCTACGGCTCCCAGCGTTCGTTTGTAGAAGTCCATTGGCCCAGCTGATCCGATGATTGCATAACCATAACCATCTGCTCTCATCGCATGCATAGAAGCCAGCAGCAAGGCTGTCCCTACACCCTTCCCGCGTGCATTCAGGCTCACTCCAGTTGGGCCAAAGAAATTACGGCACGTCGCTTCATAACAGGCAAACCCAATCATTTTTCCATGCTCAAGCGCAATGTAACAGCTCACAGGCTGACGCGCAAAAGCGACATCACATTCATCTACCCAAGACTGATTAAAATGGGTTTTCACCCAGTTCAGCACCTGCTGCTTCTCCGGGGCAATGGCTCTGCGAATCACAATGGATGCTGCCTTCAACTTCTCCAGTCCGCTGTCCTGCTCCGGCAAACGATAAAGTGCGACCAACATATCACTCATCCGTTTGTTTCCTCCTCAATTAGCACAGAATGATTCGCATATCTTGAAATTAACCTAATCCGACTACCGATAACCTGCTTCTTACGCGATAATTCGAATTTAAACTAACATGCTGATGATATTGTTCTATCCCAGGTGCAACACAAAGACAGGTTATCCCGTCAGTAAAGATGATAAGCGGTACTCTGTATATGAGTTTACCGTGACGACATCCAGATGAGAAGGGAAGATTATAAATGAAAAACAACATGAAAAAAGTAAGCACCCTGATGGCACTTTCTATGGTACTGAGCGGCGGAGCCGCTTATGCTGCATCACTAGATAACACAGCACAGCCTGTGCAGGAAACGGTCACTTCTGCCCCGAGCAGTACTGCAGGAGTTGTACATGTATCCGTCAATGGCGCAACGGTTGCAAACGGATACTGGACTCAAGACAATAAGACAGCCATGATCCCGCTTCGAGCGCTAACCGAAGCTCTGGGAATCGATTTGAAATGGCATAAGGAAGATAAGTCCGCAGAGCTGACTCGCAGTGCATTGTGGACTCAGGTTTTTGCGGGTAAAGATCGTTACTCCGTAAACAAAATGCTGCTGACCCTCGGTACAGCTCCTGAAATTAAGGATGGAACACTTTACGTACCTGCTGTTTTTGCCGAAAAAGTACTGCATGCAGGGTTGAGCACAACCGGAAATCAGGTGACGATTACAAGTGAGGAGGACGTTAAGACGTTTACAGAGCGCGGCGTGATTACCCGGATTTCGAATCAGGATCAATATCAGTCCATTCAGATTGGCGGTGCAGGGCTGGATGGCATCGTGCTCAATCTGAGCAAAGACAGTCAATTGATCTCCGCAGAGGGAAAAGAGATTAAACTTGCTGATCTGTCCATTGGTATGGTCGTAGAAGCTGAACATTCCTTGGCGATGACCAAAAGTCTGCCTCCACAAACACCAACGTATAAAGTGACTGTCCTGGATACAGCAGCTGAAACAGCAACACAACCCAAAGAACTTTTTGGAACATCAGGCATGATTGAACATGTGAATATGAAGGACGGCACGGTATCCCAGATTGAGATTAAAGGTATACGCCTGGCTGAGACTGCACCAGATCATGTCATTTTGAATATCAACAAAGATACGTTGCTAGTGAATCAAAAGGGTGAAACTGTAAAAGCCGAGCAATTGACCAAAGATGCCAAAGTGATTGGATTCTACAGCCCGATGTTGACTCGAAGCTTGCCTCCCATCGGCACAGCCTGGAAAGTGGTTGTGGAACTTCCAACCGCTCAGCCTAAAGCAGAATAAGATATGGAGTAAACCTGTATTTCTATAGGTTTGAGATCACACCTTGTACCTGAAAGATTTAACTGCAAATAAAGTGAGATGAAGCAAAGAACACAAAAACCTTTCCCTCCTGTCTTCCGGCAAGGCATGGGAAAGGTTTTTTCAACTTAGTCAGTTTCCAAAGCTTCCGACATGATCTGGATCAATGGAAGAAAGTGCGATTACACTTCTTCTATAGGTTCGATAATGGCCTCAGCCTCAATCTCTACCATCAGCAAAGGATCAATAAGTGCATTCACTTCGACCATCGTAGCTACAGGTTGAATCTGTCCAAAAAATTCACCGTGTGCTTTTCCAACCTCTTCCCACTGCGAAATATCCGTGACAAACATCCGTGTTCGAACAACATCGGTCAAGTCAGCGCCAAGCTCTTTCAGTGCTTTTTCAATCGTCTGCAAAATGAATTTGGTCTGCACATACGGGTCACCTGCACCCACAACGACACCATCCTGCATCGCTGTTGTTCCAGCAACCTCAACCCGGTTACCTACACGAATTGCGCGGCAATATCCAACCAGCGGTTCCCAGGGGGAGCCAGTAAACACCTGCTGTCTGCTCATTCTCTTGTCCCTCGCTCTATGTAATTTTATGTTTTGATTAAAGATGAATTATATCAGTCTGTCTTCATCTCAATCAACGGTATAAAGCTTAATTTCAACTTAATTATTCAAAGCAAAGACCCCTGAACAAGTCACTTTCACCTTAATTAAGGATTGGCTTGTTCAGGGGTCTTCAGGACTTCAAGAGGCACAAATTACAGTTTAATATTAGCTTCGTCAAAGTAATCTTCCAGCGTTAAACCACTCTTCACAACATCGGGTGCAATATCTGTGCCAACATAACGAATGTGCCATGGCTCATACACGTAACCCGTCTTGCTCTCTTGACCTTTCGGATAACGAATGATAAATCCGTATTCGGCAGCATGTTCATCCAGCCATTTGCCTTCTTTGGACTTGCCAAATACTTCTTCCAGGACGTTCCCCACGCTTGGACTCGATACATCTATGGCAAGTCCTGTCTGATGTTCACTACGGCCTGGAACGGCACTTACACGGGAAGCATACTCTTCCCCTTTGGTTTTCACATTATTGTTGTAGATGGATACCTGACGTTTGTAAGACCGATATCCGGACACAGCACGAAGCTCAACCCCGTCAGCTTTGGCACCGGCAAACAGTTTCTCCAGTGCTTCCGCAGCTTCCTTGCGCATATGCCGCTTCTCATGTGGCCCCTCGAAGGAGAACGGTACGTCAGGCTCAACCAGATCACTCGGTTCATAGCCTTCTGGCAGACTGCGCTGTTTGTTGACAATAACCGTCATCGCCTGCGCATTGGTCACCACGGACTGAGAATCTACAGTTGTCTGAAGGGCACTGATACTCCGTTTCTCCATGAGCGGATCTTCTGCCGTTGCCCCACCGCTTCCATTGTCTGAAGAACCTTGTTCTTCTCCTGTGGATGCATTGTCTGTGCCTTCCTCGCTACCTGAATTTGTAGCCTGATTTCCTTCCGAATTGCCCTTGCCATCGGAGCCTGGGTCTTCTGTCAGATGAACCGTCGTGCCATCTGCTCCCTGCTCCGTGTTAGATGTTCCATTTGCATTCTGATTTTCGTTCGAGCCGGAACTATTCTGGCACGCTGCCAGCAAAGCTCCACATATCATAAGTGAGGACAGCAGAACCACAATTCGGCGCTGTCTTCCTGTTCCTGATTTCATCGTAAAACCCCTATCACCTTAGTAGAATGAATATCTTCGTATACATGTTCACCATATTGTTATAGTGTTCCCTGCGACAGTATACCTCAAATGCATAACAAGCTCCACCCGTAAAGAGCACCCTCTGCCAGACTTTATACAAAGATATACCCCTTATACAGCTTGTACCCTTGTTTTCTGTACATTTAATGCCTCATCCCAAACTTAGACAGCTTATGGACACACCACTTCATCCTTGGATGGGAAAAGAAAACTTCGCAGCTTACGTTAGGGTGTGTCTGAAAACGCTGAAGGAAGGCAATTTAGCTTAAATTTCGTTCCAAGCCAGGAAGTTTGCCGCAGGCGTGCCGGGGCACGTGAAGGGAAAGTGACACAGCAGTGGGGCGAAAAGGCGGTAAAAGATGCACTTCAGTAGGTTTCAAGACACGTCCTAGTTACAGCGTGTTCCTGCAAATCTCTAAACCATGCTTACACCAAAAAGAAGCAGGGGCGATCTGGTGATCTCCCCCGCTGTACTTGTGTTATGCATTATTTGGTAGCCGGGCTGTCCTTGTGTTTCTGGACAGCCTGCCACATCCGCGCAGCCACGCGCTCGCGGATGAGATCCAGACCGGCTGCTGCGGGCACACCTGGCAGCAGCGCGGTCAGCTCGGGCAGCGCAGGCGGTTTGCCCGACTGCGCAAGCCGCACCTCCACGGCGCCGAAGCCCGGCCCCGGCTGGTGCATGGCGCCGTCTGCGGCAGCCTCGGCGATCCACTCGCCGACAGCTGCGCCGCCTTCGCCAGCCCGCGCCTGCGGGCGGCCCGCCGTCTCCGCTGCGCGGCCCGGGCCGCCGGGATCATGGGCAAGTTCCTCTGCCCATGATCCCAGCACGCCGGCGAGCAGTGCTTCGCGCGGCAGGCCGGCGTGCGCCAGCTGCTGCAGCGGCTCGGCCGCGAGGCGCGCAGCAACGGCGCGCTCCGCCGCCGCGGCATGTGGGCAGCCTGCGCGGCCGCAGGTGCACGCCGCCGCAGTCGCTGCGCCTGGCGCGCCAGCGGGCTCCGCGGCGGGCAGCAGCCCGGCGAGCTCCTCCGGCGCCGGGCCGCCGCGCAGCAGGGCGTACAGCGCCAGCGGGCGCTTGCGCAGCTGTGTCAGCACGGCTTCGCGCTGCGCCTCGCTCAGCTGCGGCAGCGTGCCATTGACCGTGAACACGCCGGATACGGCTGTTCCGGTCTGATCTGCATCAGCGAACCCGGATGCAATCTCGCCCGGATCAGCCGCCGTATTTACCTCTGCTGTCCACACCCCGGGGGACATATGCAGCTCGATCTTCCATTTTTCGCTCATCATCATCCCCCTCTCTTCATGGATCATCCAAACTAGAGTTACCAACATCAAGCCGATTTTTCCTTCATCCCAAACACTTATCTTTTAGATCACAAATCACCTTATCCACTACACACCGCAGGGTTAACCTACAGCCACGTCTCCCCTTGAAGCGAGATCAGGCTGCGCAACTCGTCATCCGACATCTCGGTCAGCCAGTTTTCGCCTGAACCAACAACCTGCTCGGAGAGAGCTTTCTTGCTCTCAATCAGCTCATCAATGCGTTCCTCTAATGTACCCTGGCAGATTAACTTGTGTACCTGCACGTTGCGAATCTGCCCGATGCGGAATACACGGTCTGTCGCCTGATTCTCCACCGCCGGATTCCACCAGCGGTCATAGTGAATGACATGACTTGCCCGTGTCAGATTCAGACCTACACCTCCGGCACGAAGAGACAGCACAAACATGGACGGACCTTCTCCCTTTTGGAATGTCTCCACCATGTTATCCCTCTGGGCTTTCGAAACACCGCCGTGCAGGAAGTAAGGTTCTTCCTCATAGCGCCGTTTCAATCGGGAAACTAACAAATCCCCCATCGCAACATACTGGGTAAAGATCAAAGCCGATTCTCCGTTGTCCCGAATAGCATCCAGCAGTTCCAGTAGCCGTTCCATCTTGCCTGATGCTTCGGCCTTGCCATGATCCTTCCGGCTGCTGTCCGCCAGCACAGGATGATCACAGATTTGCTTGAGCTTGGTCAGAGATGATAATACAATGCCTTTGCGCGCAATGCCGTTTCGACCATCCAGACCACCCATCAGATCATCCACGACACGTTGATATAGAATCGTCTGTTCTGGTGTTAATGAACAATAAGATTTCAATTCAAGCTTCTCCGGCAGATCTTTGCGAATATCCGGGTCACTTTTCAACCGGCGAAGCATAAATGGCGATACCAGTCGATGTAACTCACGCAGCGAGGCCGCGTTCTCTTCCGATGGAGCCAGACCTGTATAACGCTGGCGAAACGAAGATGATGTGCCCAGATAACCCGGATTGAGAAATTGGAAAATAGACCAAAGCTCACTCAGCCGGTTCTCGACCGGCGTTCCTGTCATCGCAATACGATGAGAGGTAGACAGTCGCATGACACTCTGTGCCTGCTTCGTCCGATAATTTTTAATATATTGCGCCTCATCCAGCACAACAGTAGACCAGTGCAGTGAAGCCAGATCCAGACCGTCCCGGCCAGCCAGATGATACGTTGTGAGCACAATATCATGCTTCTGCGCTTCCTCCAGGAAAGCCTCCCCATGCAGCCGTTGTCCACCATGATGAATATACAGAGACAGATTTGGAGCAAACCGCTTCAGCTCACGCTGCCAATTGCCCAGTAGCGACGTTGGGCAGACAATTAGCGTAGGCCATTGATCTTCTGGGATATCTTCCGTGGGATCCATGCCTTCTTCTTGTGTTTCCTGCAACGCAGCCTGCCGTTCCTCTTCTTTGCGATCCAGTAAACAGGTGATAACCTGAATTGTTTTCCCAAGTCCCATATCATCAGCAAGACACACCCCGAATCCCAGCTCACCCATCGCCGATAACCACTGAAACCCACGTTCCTGATACGGCCGCAGTTCACCATGCAGCTCCGATGGCACCGGACGGGGCTCAATGTTGCGAAGTACCTGTCCATCGAGCAGGAAAGCGAGCATGCCTTCGGATTCAGCACCAAAAACAGACATACCTTTCCAGACGGAGTCCTCCCCTTCATCAGCGGCCAGATGCAACCATTCGGAAAGCGGCATGTATTGCTCTTCTTCTTTTTTCATATAACGCAGCACTTGGCGAATCTCTTTGGTATCCACTTCAATCCATTCCCCGCGAAACATAACATAAGGAACAGTGGATTCAGCCAAGACGGCAAGTTCCTCCGCTGTTATCGGCTTACCATCCAGCATCGGCTCAGCTGTAAAAGCAACCAGTTGCTCCATACCCAGCGCAGATGTAGCTCCGGGCAGACGCTCGGAAGATCCGTTCATCATCTGTAAACGAAGACCTGCACGCCTTTTTCCGGCACGGCTCCATCTCGATGGCATCAGAACCGTTACGCCTGCCTTTTGCAACTTAGGAACCGCATGGGTAAGAAATTCAAAAAAGCTCTGTTGCTCCAGTTGAATCCCTTCCGGACGAGCATGCAGCAAAGCGGTTTCCAGTTCCGGTGCAAGCTCGGACGCCTGCCCGATGGCCATCAATAACTGCTCTGCGGCTGACACATAGCAGACCTTTCCCCGATCCAGATTACGCTCCGGATGTGCCCAAATGCTTCGTGCAGGCAGTCTAAGACCTGCTTCCTGATCACTGTCCACCCAAAAACTGATGCCCCAAGTGGTATCCTGTTCTCCCAGTGACGGCTCCAAACGCAGCACAAGTTTGAATGTGCCTTCCACAGGCAGCATCTCTTCTACACCAAAAGCAGGCATCGTTGTGCCGCCCGCTTCATGGAGTGTATCCATAAAAGCCGTCATTTCCTCTGTCGGCCCTTGCACGGTAACCGGACGGAACATAGAGATCAGACTATTCCACCAGAGCTCCGATACTGGCGAAGATCCTCGTCTGAACGATGTCCGATAACGAGACAACTCACTATCCATGCCCTCCAGTTCTGTGGTGACCACCGCATGAATGATACCGCTCATAAATGAAAATAAGACAGCCCCGGCTGCTCCCTCACGCGTCTCTGGCTCCATGGAGGCGTATGCTCCTGGCGCTGACAGCGCAATCGGCGGCATTGACTCAGCAAGGCTCCTGAAACGCTCCTGATCCTCTTCCAGCTGTAGACGCGGCCGCCATACTCCTGTCAGGGTCTCCTGTCCGGTTCTTCGTCTTGCGCCGGTCTTAGCCGCGAACGTAGCGGCCGGAGCAATCGCTCCGCGGAGCAGCAGTTCCTGTGTGAACTGTGCTGCCTTGACCCAATAACGCATCTCTTCTCCAGTCTGAATTCCAGCCGACTGAAACATGCGATCATCCCATTGTAACAACAGTCTGAAGGCATCCTTCGGTGAAACAGCTAATCCTTCCAGCGTGCGTCCGAGCAACTGTCGCCGTTTTATATTTTTGGCCTCTGCCGCATTACGAAGCGGATTCGGCCAGCGCAGTTCGGCAAGACGCAGCGCGGCAGGCTGAAATAGACGACCCCCGTCGCCAAATTGCAGCCTCCTCACTACGTGGCTCCATGCATCCACACGCGGTTCCGATGTTTCACCGGAAAAACAAAAAAATACGTCTCCAAGCCATACTCCATACAGCGATTGCATCATTACAGTCTCCCGTCATCCCTTCGCATTGTTACTCTCCATCATATACGAAAATGAACGGATTTAAAAACCTTTACACATAAAAATTGCGGATTCTACTGTTTATTGGCATAAAAAAATGCCCCTTCTCCAGAAAACGGAAGAGGAACATTTTGTTTATTCTTTCGAATGTTATGGCAGTAAAACGGTCATACATATTTATCGAATCAAGATCTGACCAGACTACCAAGCAGTACATCAAGGTTCAAAATACCTGCGCGGTGATCTGCACAAAAGCCGATTTTATCGAAAACACCAAGCATGAAGCGACGATGCTCTTCCGCAGGCTCTTCAAAGCGATCATACGTCACAACAGAATCGACCATATCTACAATCAGAGGTACGAATCCGTTCTTATAAGGGACAACGATAATCCGCGTAGATGAGTTATCTTCCTGCTCCGGCATGCCAAGCAACACGCGAAGACTCACCACCGAAACCACCTTACCGTACAATGAAGCAAATCCTCTAATCTCCGGACTTCCAAAAGGAACCGTTGTAACCTCTACCATTCTGATAATTTCATGAACCTGATCAATACGAAGTGCAAAAATCTGTTCTCCGACCGAGAAATTAATATATTGCATTACTTCATCCATAATTGTCCCCATACCCTCTCATTCCGTAAAATCAGATCGTCAACATGCTTTTGGCTGTCGTGCGTTAAACGATGAGTCGTTACATGTTGTATCGGCAATTTCGACATAAATGTTTAGGCTTTCAACAAGAAGAATCACAGTTCTATAACTTTTCCTGCCCTCATTCAAAAAAAGAGGTGTTTGACCCATTTTCCTGTGGATAACTTATTAAACACGCCTTGATTTTTTCTTTTTATAGATGAAAATATAGAGTTATTCCTCATTTGTGGATAAGTTGTGCACATATTGCTAACAACCTGTGGATATATACCTTTATTCATGTGGATATTTAATATTTTAATGTGGACATGTTGTGTATTTGTTTGTAAATCTAACGTAAAGTTTGTCGTTTTCGGAACAGTTATCCTGTACTGTGGACACATTGTGGAAAGCCTTTCAATGGCAGTATTGGATTTCAATCTCCCTGCCTGTCGTTATTTATAGGGCTGTTTTCAGCCCAATTCATAAGGATTTCTGCTGTCTGTTCAAACTGGAACACTGGAAAATAGTGACCATAAGGCACATCAACTTTTTTATATCCGGGTTTTAATCCGGCTGGAAAATGATATTCTCGATCCTTATCAGCCCAAACAATCAATGGATCTGCAGCATCCTTTGCCTGCTGAAAGCTTCCGTATCTCTCCCAGAAGCTTATCCCCTGCTCGTGACTCAAATGAATCCACCGAAGCAGATCAACATGTGCACCCGCGATGCGAGGAGAACGAAGATAACCGTATGCCCTCTGGGCCACTCTGTCCATACTGCTCTCTTTAATCGGAACGCCACTGTCTTTACTAAACATCCGTACCCAACTCCCCTGAGACTTGCTTCGGAGCAACGTTCTCACAACAGGCCGAGGCAGCCGGAGCATCTGTTTTAAATGTCCATTATTCTCCTCATTCACGTTGTCCGCAGCAGGCTGGAGCAAGGCCACACGAATATCGGTGCGCCCGCTTTGCTTCAACGCGGCAGCTGCGATCGCCGCACCTACAGAATGACCAACAAGTTTGATTGGAAATTGCATTTCGCCCAAAGCATCCACAAGTGTGTTAACCTGACCGGTGAATGCGTCATGCCCCTGATGAACAGGGGAGCGACCAAACCCTGCCAGATCAACGATCCAGACTGGATTCCCCGTAAGTCTCCACAGCTGTGATCCAAGAGGTAACAAGTCGTCGGCACATTGCAATAGACCATGCACGATAACCCACGGTTCTCCCTCACCTTCCCAGCCTAACATCGCCAGATTCCCTCGTCGTACGCGGATATAATCGGTAGGAATACGTTCAGCTGCTGGCTTGGGCAGTAAGCGGTAGTCCAGATCAGCTGTAATAAACGGAAGCTGCTCCCGAATATCCGGCCAGGTTCTGCCCATCCGTTTCAACAGCCCCTCGGTCTCCTCTACCTGAAATGTTCGGTCTGTAATAAAAGCAAGTGATTGAGCAGGTATACCGCTGATGCGGGTTCCTCCTATGTTCAAGAGCTTTTGAATCCAGGACAGCGGTAATGCTCCTGCTGGCTTAGGTACGTCCAGTTGCTTCGTAAGTATGTGCAACAATTCCTTCATGTTTGGGCTGTTTTCCTTACGTGCGAGCAGTGGATAAGTCCCTCCGATTGGAGAAGCGTCTTTTGTCAAAAACACAAGTATCTCTGCGACCACATCATTCTCGACCAGTGGTAGCCAGTAAGACGATCCACCAGGTACAACAGGCATAAAGCCTTTCTGAACCGCACCAATGAGCAGTCCAATACCACCCGTCTGCTCCGTTTCACCCGTTGGACGGGGCCCGACGACTGTACTGGGATTTACGACAGATAGCGTATAGCCGTACTGCTTCGCATGCTCACGAATATAACCATCCGCCTGGAATTTCATCTCTTCATACGCGCTCTCTTGGCTGTTCGAATGATTGATCTTAATCTGTTCCTCTTGCTCGCTCCCCCGTCCATAAGGACTCATAAAGCCAACCACATGAATAAAATGCCGCAGTCCTCCGCTACGCTGAATATCCTCTGCCAACTGTGCTATTTCTCTCGCCCCGTGCCTGAAAATTTTCTCTGCTGTCTCTCGTTCCAGCGTAATGTCCATCGTGCCGCCTGCATGAAGAATCACGTTAGCTTCCCTGATCCGTTTGTGATCTCGAGGCACGAGTCCCAGACCCTGCACAGATAAATCTCCTACGACAAACGTAATCCGTTCAAAACTCCTCACGCCGTAACTCTCCAGTACTGTTCTGGCCCGCTGCTCAGAGCGAACCAGCAGAAGCATATGTACATCTGTTTTCTCCACAAGCTGTTTGACCGTTTCCTTCCCAATAAAACCGGTGCTGCCTGTCATGAAAAGAACGGTTTGCCCTAAATTTGTTGTCTGATTCATCGCGATGCCTCCACACTATTTTTTAGTTTGAATTCTGCATTAGTTCCGTTTTAATTGTGTCTTCTTTTCGTTTGATATCACATTCATAATTAGAACTAATTAGTACTAGTTATGTTAAAAAAAAGAGCTTCGCTTAACGAAGCATCTGACAAAACGTTTGTGCCGACTGTTCAATAATACCCAGATCACGAGAAGTTCCGGCGAGAATCAGCGAACCTTCAAGTGCTGCAACAAATAATGCTGCTGCCGCTCCCGGCTCAACCCCTTTGCGGAATTCTCCACGTTCCACCCCTTGC
Organism: Paenibacillus amylolyticus; assembly: GCF_051136285.1. Classification (GTDB taxonomy): domain Bacteria; phylum Bacillota; class Bacilli; order Paenibacillales; family Paenibacillaceae; genus Paenibacillus; species Paenibacillus amylolyticus_F. Next base: position 3,183,475 of record NZ_CP194938.1, read on the forward strand.
TGAAGCAGCTTCTCCACCATAGGTACAAGCTCCCTGAAGAAGATTGATATGCTTTCCTTCGCTTGTGAGGCACTTTCGGGTGCCTGCATGTAGAGGGTGACAAACGGACACGTCCCTTCAAAGTTTCGACTCTCTATGCCGGCGGAGAGCAATGCCAGGAATGAGCTGATTCGTTCCTCCACGCTCCGTTCACGCTGGCTGAGCAGCAGGTACAGTTCTGATTCGTATTGCGCAATCCAGTACTGTACAACTGCGTGAAGCAGTTCCTCCTTATTTTTAAAATGATAATAGATGTTGGATTTGGATACGCCACTTACACGCACAACCTCATCCATGCTGACATAAGCATAACCTTGCCGTAGAAATAGCTGCGCAGCCACTTCAACCGCTTTGGTACGGTTCACCGGACCGGTGCTTCTAGATCTGGACGGTTTAGACGTTCCATCATGTGTGGTGTAGTTATCATTCATAAGTAGAACTATATAGTACTATTTTAACAAAAGCAAGGTTATCTATTGATAAAAGCAGATCAGAAGGAGAGTTTCTGAAAAGTTGTCCACATTTAGACGTTATACACACAGGATATCCACATATAGTATTAACCTGATGTAAAAGTTTGTTTTTTTGATTTGTAAATTTGTTTAGTTATCCACATTTTTTAGACAGAGCACCATGCAGTCGCAGAGAACGCAAAGAAGCCAGCTGCAAAAATATGCAACCGACTTCAAAGGCATGTGCTTTATTTATTTTTTCAGACTATCCCAGTTCTGCTGCAATGCATCAAGCAATGCTTTTTTATCCGATTTGCCTGCTACATACGCCTGAATGGTGCTGCCAAACTCTTGCGGAACGCCTTCAGGGAAACGGTTAAAGTTCCAGCTTAACGTTTTATTTTCCTGACTGTATTTCATGATCTCTGTTGCCAGATCTCCCAGCTCTTCCTCAGATGCCTGGATGGAACTGAATGCCGGGATAAACTTAAATTCCTTTGTTAAATATTTTTTGCCAATGTCAGATGTGACGAGCCATTCCAGAAACTCTTTTGCCTCCGGCTTCACCTGAGAGTTTTTGTTCACAACCCAGTAGTTAGGCACACCTACAAACAACTTGTCGTTCGGTTCATTGGTAATCGGCATAGGCAGAATGCCCAGATTCAGATCCGGATTAATGCCGTCAATCTGTACCTGTGTCCAGTTCCCTTGCTGCATCATGGCCGCTTCACCGCTCGCAAACAGGGTAACCTGTGTGTTGTAGTCGGTGGTCAACGGATTTTTGTTGCTGTATTTCAGCGTCAGGTCAAGCAGGTTGATCCAGTCTGCAAATATTGGGTTCCCCGGAATTTTCTCCGTTCCTTCGTTCAGCCCTTGAATGAATTTTACCGGGTCTGCCTGATTCGCAAACGCTACATTGACGTTATGATTGCCAAGCACCCACCATTCCTGATAACCGTTGGAGAACGGGGTAATGCCCGCATCCTGTAGTTTCTTTGCTGCCTGATCGAGCTGTTCGAGTGTCGTTGGAATCTGGGTGATGCCTGCTTTGGTAAACAGATCCTTGTTATAAATAAATCCGTACCCTTCCAGCGCGAGCGGCTGTCCATAGAGCTTGCCGTCTTTGGTCATCGGTTCTTTAGCTACTTCCAGCACATCCTTGGCCCAAGCTTCACCGGACAGGTCTTCCAGATATTCAAGCCAGGTGTCCAATTCACGGTATCCACCTACGTTGAAAATATCCGGTTGTTCGCCAGCGGCAAACTTGGCTTTTAATGCAGCACCGTAGTCACTGCCACCGCCTACTGTCTGAATGTCCAGCTTCACGCCTGGATGGGAAGACTCATACTCCGCCTTGAGACGATTGAGCGCTTCAGCAATTTCGACTTTGAATTGAAAGATTTTAATGGTTTTGGTTCCAGCCGCAGCTTCACCACCGCCAGTTTGAGCATCCGTATTTACAGGACTGCCGCTCTTGTCCCCGTTTCCACAACCCGCAAGCATGACCGAAAAAGCGATGAGCATCAACAACGTTAACTTCGTCATTCTTTTCATAGATACACTCTCCCCGTAAGTAAATTCACTTTTACCGTCTGCATCTCTTGCTTACCCTCTTACTTTTGATCCGGCTTTACTTCATTTGTTTAAAATGACCCTGTCCTTGCCTTTTCTTCTTTTGCTTACTATATAGATGAACTGACGCAATTCCCACAATAGGTGTATGCGTAGTTAATCACGGATTAACAGCAAATCTAGCTCTTATCTCTATGTCTTTGATGCTGGAGCGTCCAGTTATTATATTCGACCTGTAACTGATTTTTTAAGGAACTTCCTTTGTTCATCCTTGTCTTTCACTGTCTTTCACTATATTTCCCCGCCTTGCTCTGGCACATCTGCCCAAGCCCTGCGGGCAGATGTGCCTTTTGCTCACCTCCGTGCGAGGCAGGAGCGGAGGCATCATGATGCGCTGGAGGAGCGGAGCGTTCGCCTTTGAAACTCGGGGGCTTCCTTGCCTCAATCATTCAGGCCCCCGAGGAGCAACAGCGACCGAAAGCGCACATGATGCCGGAGCGACTAACCCTCGCACTCCCCCACACATGATGCCGGAGCGACTTCCATCGCACTAACCCTTAACGGACCCGGCTGTAATGCCTTGAATAATATACTTCTGCATCAGCAGGAAGAAAATAATGATCGGCATGATCCCAAGCACCAACGCGGGCAGTGCCAGGTCCCACTGCTTCGTATATTGACCAAACAACGCGAAGGTTGCAATTGGAATGGTGCGCAGATTGGAGCTTTGCAGGATCAAAGATGGTAACAGGTAGTCATTCCAGATCCAGAGTGTATTCAGAATGATGACGGTGACATACATCGGTTTCATCAGCGGGAATACAATACGGAAGAATACCCCATAGGCCGAACTGCCGTCCACACGAGCCGCTTCTTCAATCTCCAAGGGAACCGATTTAACGAAGCCGTGAAACAAGAAAATGGACATCGGCGCTCCGAACCCGAGATAACAGATAATGAGTCCGCCAAGACTGTCGATCAGCCCCAGATTGCTGGTTACTGTAACAAGTGGAATCATGATAGACTGAAACGGAATCACCATCGCGGCAATAAACAGGCCGAACAATATTCTATTGAATCGTGTATTGCTGCGCACCATTCGGTACGCGGCCATGGAACTGATCAGAACTAGCAGCAGATTGCTGACGATCGTCACGATCAGTGAGTTCATTAGTGCTGACGGGAAGCTGATTTTCTCCCAGGCATTGGCGTAGTTGCCCCACTGAAACACTTCCGGCCAGGCAGCCGAATTGGTAAGCAGGTCACCAAATGTTTTGACCGAGTTCACAAACAGGAAGTAAAACGGAACAAGAAACAGTAATCCGATAAGTACCATGACAATCTCGGTAATCACAATACCGAAGCGGTAATTTTTCGTCGTCTCCATCAGGCTTCAACCTCCTTGCTCTTCGTCAACCGAACCTGGACTATAGTGATAACCGCAACGATGACAAAGAATATAAAGGCTTTGGCAGTTCCAATACCGTACCGGTTGTTCAAAAAGGCTTCATTGTAGATATTGAGTGCAACCGACTCGGTTGAGCCAAATGGACCGCCCTTTGTAAGCGACAGGTTGAGATCAAACATTTTGAAAGACCACGAGATTGCCAGGAACAGACAAATGGTTACACCAGGCATAATGAGTGGTAAAATAATGCTCCGTAGCACCTGACCGCGACTCGCTCCATCAATCTCGGCAGCTTCCAGCAGATCGGGTGATACATTCGTTAAGGATGAGATGTAGATAACCATAAGATAACCGGCGGTCTGCCATACAAAAACAATGACAATTCCCCAGAAGGCCGTCGGTTCATCTCCCAGCCACGGGAGATTAAAAAAGGACCAGCCAGTCACGTCGCCTACTGCTGAAAACCCTTTCACAAATATGAATTGCCAGATAAACCCGAGCAGCAACCCACCAATCACGTTAGGCATAAAAAAAATCGTACGCAGAATGTTTCTCGTCTTGAGAGGTTTGGTCAGGAAGTAGGCCAGAAAAAAACCGATGAGATTAGTAAGAATCACCCCTACAATGGTGAAACGTACCGTGAACCAGAATGCATTCTGGAACTTGGGATCGTTTGCAAAAATATGCACGAAGTTATCAAGTCCAACCCAGTTAATGCTGGCAGATACTCCGTTCCAATCCGTAAAGGAATACATCATGCCAAGCAGGAAAGGGACCACGATGATGAGAATAAAAAATATAACGGAGGGACCCACGAACACAAGCTGCTGTAACAGCTGTGAAGATTTGCGATGCTTCATATCGTTCTCCCCTTCTATAGATGGATGATATTGGGCTCTTTTTCTATTAAACTCCAAAATCGTGAAGGGGAACACCGACACTCGTGAACAGTTGGGTGTAAAATATTGTCCTCTCTTGACGAGCCACCAGAAGGGGTGTACTGATGTCCAAATATTATAGTATCCGCACCAAGCTGATTGCCTTTATGCTGATCGCAACGACCATTCCACTACTGGCATCCATTAGCATGACCTTTATTCAGACCAGAACAGCCCTGCGGGAACAGGCACTGGAAGAGAATAAACGTCTTATTTATCAAGCTTCAACCAATCTCAACAATTATGTTGATAACGTGGCACGAGCCTCACTCGCCGTATACAATGATCCGAATTTCCTACGGAATCTGGCTAAATTACCAGGTGATTATCGGGCTGTTGCCGAGGTATATACGACATTACAAACGATCAGAGCGGCTATACCGGATGTGTTTCAGCTCTATCTGCATTCCTTTGTATCCAAGCAATCCACCTTGATTGCAAACCCTTTCCCGAAACGGGAGGAACGAAAGGAAGCCTATTCGGGTTCACTGCAGAACAACACGAGGAACAGTGGCTCTGATATCTGGGTTGAATCTGCACATATGAGTCATACCTATGGCTTCAAGACAGCTTCTCCTGACGATTCACCAAGAACGGTGATTACCTTGCATCGGATCATTCGGGATATCCCCTCTCCTGAACAACTGGGCGTGCTTTCCATTGACCTTAACATGAATAGTATTGCAGCAATCTGCAGCAGGTTGTATGATCCGGCTAAAGAGCAGATCTATGTCGTGGATGGGCAAAACCGGATCGTTTATCAAGGTAGTACCAAGGTACAAGCTTCTAACGAAGCCGGTCATTTGCAGTCAGTGGCAGGAAGTACACTGCAAGACGGACGAACCCTTGCTGGTGAAGCACGCAATGCGGCTGGTCATTTTGAACAGGACCACTCCATGTATGTGTATCAGCAACTCGGCAGCAGCTATGCAAATTGGACCATCGTTAAACAAATTCCGAATGAAACGTTATACACGAGAGCCACTGCACTCACTTGGAATAATGCAATCATTGCGATTGCCGCGTTAATGCTTGTTATTGTGGCAACATTATTCATCTCCATACGAATTACTGGTCCGCTTAAGCAACTCATGCGATATATGAATCAGATTCAGGCAGGCCGCCTGCATGTGGATATCCGTCTGTCGAGCCGAGATGAATTCGGAGTGCTTGCCAGGCATTTCCGAGATATGATGGACACGGTAAATAACTTGATCTTGCGTGAGTACCAACTGGAGATTGCCAACAAAACAAATCAGCTCAAAGCATTACAGGCTCAGATTCACCCGCATTTCCTGTATAACACGCTGCAATCCATTGGTACGCTGGCATTACAACAACAAGGCAAGCGGGCATATACCTTACTTTCTTCTCTTTCCAAAATGCTTCGTTACAGCATGCGGGATCAGACCTGTGTAACCCTCCGTGAAGAAGCGGAGCATGCCCGGTTATATCTGGAACTGCAGCAAGAGCGATTTGGTGATCGCCTGGAGGTACACTTGAATTTTGCAGAAGACACACTAACCACCCCAATGCCTCGAATGACTTTGCAGCCTCTGATCGAAAATTATTTCAAACACGGAGCTGATATACAACCAGGAAAAGGGTACATCTCCATTACCAGCCGCCGGGTGGACGAACACTGGATTGAGATTGAGCTGATTAATAACGGGCCTCTCATTCCAGAAAATAAACTGATCGAGATTCGGGGGTGGCTTCAACCCCATACCATAGATTCTGAAATAATATCTCAGGAGTCAGCCCTGTCCGAATCCATCGGCCTTCGCAATGTGGCAAGCAGACTTGCACTTAACTCTCATCCCGGCAAACCTGCCCGGATCGAAATAGACAATATAGAAGCAGGCGGTGTGAAGCTTCAAGTCAAACTATACGCGGGAGAGTGAACAACATGAAAGCACTGCTTGTTGATGATGAACAGCATGTTCGCCATGCCATCCAACTTCTTGGTCATTGGGATAGCCTGGGGATTGATGTCTTACTGGAAGCAGCGGACGGAAACGAAGCGATCGAAGCAATTACAGTGCATCAACCCGAGATTATACTGAGTGATATGCGCATGCCTGGCAAGGACGGAATGGCCTTGCTTGAGTGGATCTCAGCTCATGCCCCTCATAGTAAAGTGATTGTTATTAGCGGATATGACGATTTTGAACTGGTAAGGCACGCGATTCGCCATGGTGGTATGGACTACTTGCTGAAACCCGTTGAGGCAGACGAATTAAATGCATCCTTGGTCAAAGCCGTGAAGGCCTGGGAGGATGAGCATACCGTACGCACAGAGTCCACCAAACAATCCATCGTAGTGAATCGCATGCGTCCGCATTATCAGGATCGCCTGCTCACCGAGCTGGCCATTGGCAGAGGCAGTACTTCTTCAAATATAGAGCGATTACAGGAAGAGCTGAATCTCCCCTGTTCCATTCCAATGTGCTGTGTTGCTGTCACCAGTCTGTCCCATCTGGATGCGGATTGTTTAGCTAAATACCGCAGTCAGCCGGATCTGCTGGTATTCTCGGTGCTTAACATCTGCGCCGAGATGTTAAGCACGCCAGCCGAAGGTGTCACATTCCGTCAGCTTAACCAGCCGGATGAAATTGTACTGCTTCACTGGGGGTCACAGTCCTCACTGGTACGTATTCTGGAAAGCATTAACGATGGGTTGGAGCAGACGATTCAGCGCAGACTTCATTTCGGGATATCTACCTGTGAAAACTACCCTGCTGGTATTTCGGCAGCCTATCTGGATGCCAGCTCCAAATTGTGGAGACGCAACACGATTGATACGCAGCAGCATATCCACTCCACTCATGAATCTTCGATCAGGAGTAAGGGTAAACGGCTGACTGCTTTTGAAGAATCTATGCGTATAGCTGCCATGAGCTGCCGTGCTTCGAGTGTATCCGACACCGTCACGGAGTGGCTTGAACCACTCACCAAGCTGGAGGTGATCAACGCAGAGCAGTTGCAACAATGGATGCAAGAGCTGGAATGGATGCTCAGCCGCTGGTTAGATGATGCCGAAGGCTCCCTTTGCCCGGAGGAGGACAATATTGAGGATCAGTTTCCTCCTTTTGCGGAGTTACCCTTCGACCACCAAGGTCTACTTTCATTCCCGATCCTTCGTTCTCTGCTGGAGCAACGATTGCTTGCAGCCGGCAAGGCACTCACAGCTCAGCGGCACGCCGATCCTGATCCAATGCGTGAAATCGCACGCTACATGGAAGCCCATTATCAAGAGGACTTGTCATTACAACAGATGGCAGCACGCTTTTATCTGAGCAGGGAGTACATCTCGCGTAAATTCAAACAGCAGTTCGGGCTGAACTGGTCAGAATATCTCGGCAAGCTGCGGATTAATAGCGCCAAGCTTCTGCTGCAGAATCCCTCCTTGCGAGTTGCCAAAGTCTCGGAAATGGTCGGTTTCCAGGATGAAAAGTATTTCAGCAAGGTATTTAAAAAGATGGAAGGCATAACCCCTGCGGAATATCGAAAAACCAAGTTGTAACAGGTTCATAAAGTTCATAACCAAACTGTACTGATAAAAAAGAGGACTTCTCGACATGATCTGTCGGAAGTCCTCTTTATGCCTTACGTTTACAGCAACGCAAGTTTATTGTCAGGATGGCTTATTGGCTTTCTTTTTTCTAAAGTAATATATCATTCGAAAGACCGCTCCTATTGCAAAAATGGACATAAGTACATAAGGGAAGTTATCACCCGTTTTTTTAGCCATGATGGGAAAATAGATAAAGGCAAATAGCAATATAGCAATATCCAGATAGAACATCACTTTCCAATACGTATTGATCGATATACCTCCTTCAATTTACCAAATATGGTCCTATTAAAAACATTATATCATACCAATCCTTATTGGAAGGGAGACATAGTTACCGATCTCTCAGGATCACACTGGGCACAAACCGGATATAGATCAACTCTCCTGCAAGCTCCACCATCGTCTGCATAACAATGACCGCCGCCGCAATCGTTGCCCACTCTGGCGAGAGGGACAGTGCCAAAGGCAGAACAACCAGTGAATTACGGGTAGATGCACTAAAAATTAATGCTCGGCCAGCACCTGTATCCAGTTGGAAAAGCTTTGCAATAAACCTGGATATGAGGGGCATAATGATGAGGAATGCAGCGTAGATTGGAATGACATTCACAATACTGTTCAGATCATTGTAGACCTTACCCATCTGGGAAGCTACAACGACAACCAGGGCGAGTGCCATCAACGGAACCGGGAGCCATGCCGTCGCATGAAGTAACCGCTGCGCACTTGCACCCTTTTTGCACAATACTTGTGTCATCACTGCCCATGAATAACCAAAGATACCCTGGAAGCAAAATCATCTGCACCACAAACAGCAGCGGAGTTGCTGCCAGCATCAGCTTCTCGTCCCCTTTCCCCAGCTGTGTAAACACGATGACGTAATCAATACAAGGAGTTAACAATACTAGATAAACACCCATCAATACACCCGGAGTTTGTGGAAAAACAAGCGTAAGCATCCATACAACTACAGGAACAACAATAAAATTGGCTATGAGCAGCGCAGCCATAAAACGCCGATTCGTCCAGGATGCTAGAAGCTCCATAAACGGAATTTGTAAAAACATACTATAGAGTAGCACAGCAAGAATTGGTGACATCGCATAATGCAGTGTATTTCCCCATTCCGGAGCGGCCAAGCCGATCCATGCACCTGCCAATAAAGCACTGACATAGAACCAGGTCTTCTGTCTCTCCATTATTTCTCTGGTTAACATATCTCTCCCCCTATGTGCCAAACCACCTGATAAGGACATATTCCTGTCTATTGCAGCGTACACTGGGACAGAGTACAATTCCATTCCGGTGTAGCCAGATCATACGTACAATTTTGTAAGGTCATTGTCTGTCTATTTTGCGTACGGATTATTAGAACGAGTGATTAGTGGGTATATTCATTGTAGACTGACCCGCGGTTCATTACATTATTAAACCAAGGAGGAAATGCCATGTCCCGTAACAATCCATATAAGTGGTTAAATGCCATCGGTTTTATTGCTGTGATTATTGTCAACTATCTCTCCAATGCACTGCCGATTGGCGGCAAAACAAACAAGGAAGTTTCGGATATGTACCCTGTACTGCTGACACCTTCAGGTTACGCCTTTGCCATATGGGGCTTGATCTACCTGCTCCTGGCAGGATTCATCATCTATCAGTTCACCCCTGCATCCTGGAAAAACAATTCGATCACCCGTCTTGGATACTGGTTTCTGGCCAGCTGTGTCTTTAACGTGGCGTGGATTTTTGCTTTTCAAAACCTGCAGACCGGACTCGCTTTGCTGATTATCGTATTACTTCTGCTCAGTCTGATTATGCTGTATGTCAAAACACGATTGATTACCATGCCAACCACAGCCGAGATCTGGCTTGTCAAACTACCATTTAGCATCTATCTGGGATGGGTCAGCGTAGCTACTATTGTTAATGCAGCCGTTTATTTGTATAAGATTGGATGGGATGGATTCGGCATTAGTGAGACCGCTTGGACCATCATTATGCTGATCGTTGGTATGGTTCTGGCCGTGCTTGTCAGCTTCCGTTATCGCGACAGTGTGTATCCGCTGGTATTCACTTGGGCTTACATCGCTATTGCCCTCAAACAAAAGGATATTACTTCTATCTATTATACGGGGATTGGCATTGCCATTGTCCTGGCGGTTTATGCTGTGTGGCTGTTCCTTGCTCGCAATCAAGACCGTGATTAAATACCCTTGTTCAACTGATATAATATAAAACAAACCAAAAGCAAAAAGCCGATTTCAGGTCAATCGTGAACTGCTCCCCGTCAAGTAGACACTTTAAAAAAACAAAAATGATTCGTTTGGATACCTTAGCTCGGATGACGTGCTGAGGTATCTTTGTTATGCTGCTCTTCGGTATTCGTTCGGAGACAAACCGTCCAGACACTCTGTGTAACGGTAGTTGTTGTAGTAGCGCATATAACGACGAACTGCGCAGTACAGAGCTTCATAGGTGTCATACTTCGTAAGATAATAACTTTCTGACTTGTATGTGCCCCAAAATCGTTCAATGGGCTGGTTATCCAAACAGCGACTTACACGAGACATGCTCTTTGTAAATCCGTACTTCAACTGGAGCCTTTTATACTCATGAGACGTGTACTGAAAGCCTCTGTCGCTTTGGATCATTGGGGACACACCTGGATGCTTGACGTACGCTTTTTTCAGTATCCATCACGAGTTTATTGTTGTTGGAATGACCCAGTACCCATGAAACAATGGAGTTATCGTATAGGTCAATAATGGCACTTAAATAAGCTTTACGCCCATTTCCATACTTCAGTTCTGTCACATCGGTAGACCATTTGACATTTGGAGCAGGGGCATCAAAGTTGCGATTCATTTTGTTTTCAGCTACATGGATCGCTGTGGCACTCACGTAATGTAGCCGTTTTTTACGAATGACTGATTCCATCTCGCTTGTCATAACGACGCTTCACTTCTTTAGCCAGCATACGTACTTCACGTTCTCTGGCAGAAGGTATCCATTTTAACCATTTGTAATAGGAAGATCGTGCTACATCAGCTAACACACATAATACCGCAATAGCGTATCCCTTTTCACGGTGTAGTTCTTGTATCGCTTGATACCGTTCTACATGCCTGACCAGGGTTAACGTGGTTTTCGTCGCCCGATCTCTGCCAACTTTTTTGCGAAGGCATTCTCCATCTCCAGGTATTCGTTTCGGGCTTCCAGTTCCTTGATCCGCAGCTTGAGTTGTTCCTGCTCGCTCAGTTCTTCTACAGGCTTTTTACGCCCCCGACGATCTTGGAGAGCCTCTTCTTGACCTGCTTGATATTTCCGAACCCATGCATATACTTGCGAATAAGACACATCATACTTCTCAGTCGCTTTCTGATAGTCCAGTTCATGTGCGAGGGTATATTTCACAATTTCGATTCGTTCCTCGAATGTGGTTTTACGTCCTTTTTTCATGTGAGATCGTCCTTTACCTTGAAGGGTGTTTTTCCATACGATCTCTTGAGTATACTTGGAAATCCATCTCGATAAAACGCTTCGGCTTGAAATATGATAGGTTTGGATTGCCTTTTCTATGGAGGAACTTCCAGACAATACATCCTGCACGGCAGCTTGTTTAAGCTCGTTGGAGTACGCATGCCATGTTCTTGATTCCACTAATCCGCGCAAGCCCTCTTCTTTATATTTCCATATCCATTGCCTGATCGTATACGCACTACATCCTAATTGCTTGGCTTCCTGGTTTGGACTGGACTCCAACGCAAGGCACTGCTTCACTGCGCGTAGTTTCGCTTCAAGGGACACCTGGCTTCGTTTAGACATTAGAAAAACTCCCAGCATAGTAGACGTAGAAAGTTTTGTTTTTTTCTACTGTCTACTATGATGGGAGCATATCAATCGACCCTTAATCGGCTTTTTGCTGTAAATGAACGCAGAACAGGATCCGATTGCTCATCCTGCGGAGAAACTGAAATATCCTCCTATTTCAGCGCAATCACTTCAATCTCCACCAGCGCATCCTTCGGCAAACGTGCAACTTCTACAGCACTACGTGCAGGATAAGGCTGTGTAAAGAAGCTGCTATATACTTCATTTACAGGAACGAAGTCATTCATATCCTTCAGGAACACGGTTGTTTTCACCACTTTATCCATGCTTGTGCCTGCTGCTTCCAGAATCGCTCTGACATTGCTCAGAGAAAGGCGAGTCTGTTCCTGTACATCCGCACCGAATTCACCGGTTTGCGGATTCAGGCCCAGTTGACCAGATGTGTAGATGAAATCACCAGCATCTACTGCCTGACTGTATGGACCAATGGCGCCTGGCGCCCGTTCGGTCGAGATTGCTTTTTTCATTCGACAGGTACTCCTTTGTGTTCGCTACCCCGCCGCCAGATGGAGACAAGGATGCTTTTATTTTTAAAACCTATTATATCATGCTCCAGTTCTGACAAGAAACGCTTACCGCCATATGTCCCGCAAGTCTTAAGCATCCTGCACCCCAAGCGCATGAATTACTTCATTGGAATAGACGTGATTGCCCTTTGTCTGAACCATGGCGACATTTATCATTGCTTGAGCGATTGTTGACGCATGAATAGCCCGATACTTATCTAAACGGCCTTTCATCCAGCGATCCAGAAAGGTCATGACATGTGCAGCAAATTGTTCTCCCGCACGTTTCTCGCCGCGATCCCCCAGAATGAGTGATGGACGGAAAATATGCAAGGCACAGAACCCGACATTGGAAAGAGCATCCTCCATCTCACCCTTGGTCCGACTATAAAACACACGCGAATCTGCATTCGCTCCCATCGAAGAAATCACCAACATCTGCTCCACACCATGCTGCTTTGCCAGCGTCGCTGCACGAACCGGATAGTGGTAATCCACTTCGCGGAAGTTCTCCTGACTGCCTGCTTTCTTAATCGTCGTACCCAGACAGCAGTACAGGTCATCGATTCCTTCAAACAAATGCCCTTGACCCTCAAGCTGCTCCCAATCCACAACGTGTTGCTTCAGTTCAGGGTGTTCCAGATCAAGCCTGCGCCTGACCACAATGCGAACTTCGCTATACGCCGAGTGCTCCAGCAGGCTGCGAACGAGAAGTCCGCCCACCAGTCCAGTAGCCCCGATCACCATCGCTTTGCGTTCAGGATGATTCATCCATCCATCCCCCCAATCTGTTCAATATAGCTGAGTATCCTATCGATGAGCATTATGATCAGCTTTTCTGTTTCTATTTTAAAAGTATACGACGTCCCAAGGTAAACGTTAGCAACAGCATCACTGTACCAACTCCAACTTGGAATCCGTAGATGGATATCCAGTTCATCGCTTCCGAGAGAGTTCCCATCTTCTCGTATAACCAGCCACCAATCAATGGACCAATAAACGACGTTACGCCGGTCAGAGCCGAATACACCGCTATAAACATGGGTCTTTCACTTTTCGGTGTATCGCCAATCGTAAAATTGAACGCGAGTTGGTTAAAACCGCCGACGCCGATCCCGAGAAAAATGTGGGACAGGAACAACGCAACCAATACCGGAGCAAAGGACATTAATCCCCACGACAGGCAGGACAAGGCAATTACGGGCAGTGTCCAGAACAACAGCGTTTTGTTGCTGTATCTGGCATTCAGGTTGCCCCAAATATAGAATCCCCCCATCATCACCAGTGTTTGCACAACTGTGATGAGAGAGACCATCTGATAACTGACCTTGAGCAAATCGAGCATCACGTAGGAATAGAGCGGAACAATTAACGTCTGGATCAGCAACCATACCGCCAAAAAGAGGGTCGCCTTCAGGAAAACCCGATCCTGAAACGGTTTGATGAACATCCGTGAGAATGCTCTCTCTGTGGAACGTTCAAAAGGAAGATCCGGATAAAAGAAATAGATGACGGTATTGGCAATTGCACAGATCCATACGGGAATGAACAAAATTAGAAATCCGGTCTCTCCCGGATAACGATCCAGCAAAATACCGCCGCCAAATAAACAAACGCTTCCAAGTGCATTCAGAATTGTATTTCGTATCCCGAAATAACGTCCTCTTACCTTGGCAGGTACAATGTCACCTATCAGGGATGTCCAGATCATACCGCCGATAGTATTACATATGAAAGCGATTGTGTATAAGCCAATATAAACACTGACCCACCACTCCTTGGGGAAAATAAACGGAATCAATCCCGTTGCACTCCATAAGATCCGATGAGCTCCGACAAACAGCAGAAGCGCCCGCTTTCGGCTTCGAATACGCTGCATCCAGTATGCTGCGCCGATCTGCGCGATGTTTACAAACGTGGTAATCGCGAGCACAAAGCCGATATGTCTCGACCCGGCCCCAAGGTACAGCAAAAACCCGGTTAGAAATGGACCGCCCAGCAGTGTTTGCAAAATAATTGCCGGTACGCCCTCCCATGTTGCAATTGATAAATTCGTGCGTTGTGTCGAACCCTTGCGCCGTGGCTTGCCTGTCAACGAAGAGGGGTTCATCTTGACCATCTTCTGTATGGGGATACACTCCTTAGACCGGGTTAAGCTTGCCGGTCGATGCTAGTTGTCACCCCAAATTCTACTCACGGCACAGAGGTTGTCAACTCATTTTTTCACGGTGAGCGGAAGCCACAGATGGAAGATGCTCCCCTCGCCCTCAGCACTCTCAAGTTTAATTGATCCACCCAGTAATCTCGCCAAATCTCTGCTGATTGAAAGACCCAGTCCGGTTCCTCCAAATTTTCGGCTAATTGAACCGTCTGCCTGCTGAAAAGCTTCAAATATCGAATGATGCTTGTCCTTCGGAATGCCGATCCCCGTATCCTGTACAGAAAAAACGAGCCAATGGTTTACACTGCCTGCCTGTTTGGTCTGTTTGGTGCTCACATTCAGGGTGACCTTCCCTTTTGGCGTAAATTTGATGGCATTGGACATTAAATTCCGCAAAATTTGTTGCACACGCTGCGGGTCAGACCAAAGTGTATCTGGCAATCCATTTTGCTTCTGAAGAACAAGCTCAATACCTTTTTTGTCTGCAACAAGACCAAAATGATTCATGGCATCTTCGATTAACTGACTCAGACTGATATCTTCAAGTACAATATCCAGCCGTCCAGCTTCAACTTTGGACAGATCAAGAATATCGTTGATTAGCCTGAGGAGTTCTTGTCCAGATTGATCAATCATGCCCGCAAAACGCACAATCTCATCCTGATCCATGGTATCGGCATTCTCGCTAATCATCTGGGCAAAGTTAATGACACTGTTGAGCGGTGTACGCAACTCATGAGACATATTCGCCAAGAACTCGGACTTGTACTGTGAGGCAATCGTCAATTGTTTGGCACGTTCCTCCAGTACAATCTGAGCTTTCTGCAACTCTTCCTTCTGCACGGATAAGAGCCGATTTGTGCTCTGGATCAACAGAATTCGATTTTGTTCATTCTGAAAATCGCGTAAGATAAATGCAAATATAAGACTAAGAGCAACTCCGGTAGGAAGCGTATAAGGCATAATGTGTGAGAAGAAATAGGCGGTAGGGATGACACCCACGAAGGCGATGTTCACACTATTTACAACATTCACAATCAGGGTAACGATGATTCCTTTCACAATAAGTCTGTGGCTGCTGCGTCGCATCCATATATTGAGTCCCGCACAGAGCAATCCCAGGAGAGACATGTTAATTACCGCGGCGACGGTCGCATCGGTAATACCAAAGGTTAGCCTCGATAATCCAATCCCCACACCTATAATCATTACACTATACGGTTGTCTGTATGACAGAACAGCAACAATTAGGGGAACATAACGAAGATCAAAAACGACTTCATCATTCAGCTGAAATCCAAACACCGTACTGATCCAGCCTGCCAAAATAAGCACAAGTACTGAACTGACCTGTTTCACTCGGGAAGAGGTACGTATTACAATATATTTGTAAAACACACTCGCTAGATATGCGATCGTAATAAGCATCCCCATATTAAGTACGAACATTTTCGAAAATTGCATGAACTCACTCCTGTTGTTCGACGTTATAACCCAAGTGCTTATTTTGTTCGTATTTTTACATCATATCATGCTACGCCTACATCGGTATGGGAACACCGCCAAAAAGAAGCAAAAAAATACACAAAATGAGGATTCAATTTGTGTGTGAGACATAGTAAAATATATTGTTGTTCAATTTTTAATATTTATCGCTATGGTCATGTTTGCTCAGAGCATGATGAAAGGAGCATTAATGCAGTGCAATCTCTAAAATACAAATCCTACTGGCTGTCGTTAAGTCTGATGTTATCTTTGGCTGTCATGGGACTCTTCTATGATATTCTGAACAGTCCGGAGCGCGGTTATCTTGTCCTGAACTCGCCAGTTGACCGGATGATTCCATTTATACCTGCGATGTCGATTCCTTATTTAGGATGGTATCCGTTTGTATTCGGTGTGCTGGCCTATCTGTGTGCCAAGGATCGACTTATGTATTACCGGGTCTTGTTATCCATGAACATCTGTGTCTGGATCTGTTACCTGATCTACTTCAATTTCCAAACCATGGTTCCGCGGCCGGAATTAACTGGCTCTGGTCTGGGCTCAGCGGTCATCGGATGGCTCTACAGCCAGGATCGTCCATTTAACTGTTTTCCCAGTATTCACGCTCTGCACTCTTACCTGGTGATGCGTGCCGTTCTGTCGGTTGCAAACATCCGAAAATCCATCAAGGTGGCCGTGGCTGCTGGCGCGTCCCTGATTATTATATCGACACTGCTCATCAAACAACATGTCATTTACGACGCCATAGGTGCAATTATTCTCGGTGAATGTATCTTCACAATCGTTACCGGACTGGCTCTTTATCGACGTCGTAGAAAAGAGCCCCAATGGACCGAGGGGGTCAACTAACCCCCTCTTCGGGCTTTTTCCCCAACTGTGTCTGCCGTCTCCATTCGTCAATAAACAAACCTGCAAAGTAGGGGTCCCATTGGGTCCCCTTCCCTTCCTCCAGAATCATAAGCGCTCTCTCATCGCTCATTCCATTCCGGTACGGTCGGTCTGACGTCATCGCATCAAAAGCATCCGCTACCGCAATAATGCGACCAAACAGCGGAATATCCTCTCCTGCCATGCCATCAGGATATCCTTTTCCGTCATACCTCTCATGATGGGATCGCACCCCGGGCAGAAAGTCCGCCATGGCATCCACAGGTTCGATTTGAAGCAAAATACTCTCGCCTAACACAGGATGTGTGCGAATAATTGCAAATTCCTCGTCACTGAGCTTCCCGTCTTTTAGCAATACTTCGTCCGGTATACCGATTTTCCCGATATCATGAAGCAATGCAGATTTGTACAACAAGTCGGCCTGTTCATCGTTCATGCCGCTCAGCCTGCCGATGAGAATGGAATACTCCGCTACGCGCATGGAGTGACCCGCCGTGTATTTATCCCGGGCATCCAGTGCAGCCGCCAGCAGAGAAAAATAACTTTGCAGCAACTGCCGATTGCGCTCCTGTCTCATTTCCAACCGGTTAATCATCATATTAAACCCGGAAATTAATTGCGAAAATTCATCTGCATACAGATCCGGGGTTCTTCTGCCGAACTCGCCTCCCTGAATCCGGTTCATCTCTTGTGTCAGTTCTGCTACTGGATCACGAACATCCCGAATTAAAAGCCAGCTGCCCACCATGGAGAATCCTGCGCCCAAAATAACGATAATCACACCCCAGAGTGTATATTCTTTCGCAAAATGTGGGTCTATATACTGGAGCCGGATATAAGTAGCCAGAAAAAATAAACACAACGGAAATAAACCGATGAGTGCAGTACTGGTCTGAAACTTCCGTTGTATGGATACAAGAATGCGTCCACCTAGCGAAGGCTCCATGCCATATAATGCCTTTCCTCTGCGCCGAACTTCGAGAAGTAGCGGCCTTACTGCCCTCACCGTAAGATAATATTCGATCAGAGCATGCATAATTGCAATCAAGAACGCGCACACAGCTGCAACAATGACATACCCATAGGGAATTTCCAGCCAGCCCGTAGAGATCATCCACAGGGTAAGTCCAGCAGCAGGCAGAGAAAAACCCAACATATGCGGTCCAATAATGCGATATATGGTCTGTCCTGGAAAGCGGTGAATCCTCTCATACATCCGGTTTAATTCAGCTTTATCATGATGCTCCGCAGCGAAAAATTGCCGTATCGGGCCCAATTGAGCCCACAGGGTGATCAACTCTGCAACCAGCATAAACAGAATTGAAATGAGTACAATGATAATTAATCGAACATATTGAATATTGGGTATCTGCAAGGTTGAAACCATTACCACGGTACCCACAACAAAGATGGCTGATAACGAACCAATCAGATAATTGCGTAGCAGACGGAAGATAAATGCACGATATACTTCCAATCTAATCCCTCGCTCTCATGTCTAACCTGTTCTGCCCTAATAAAAAAGGGATAATAAGGATGATTTCTCCTCTATGTTTATCGGCTATTCCCACCAAAAAAATTAATAAAATCCTCTGAAAAATACTTCTCTCTCATCCGGCAACAATATTCTCTGAGGGGATCATTCGTTTCGAGGATTGTTTCGGGAATCACATAATAAAAGGCCGCTCCCTTGGGAGCAGCCTTTTATTATCGTTTTGCATATTTTTCAAGACTTCTTTAAACGTTCTAATGTTTAACTCGTTTTAATTTTCGCTGCCAAAATCATCGTGCCGCGTGGTTGATCTCCCAGAGCATCCGGTTCAAGCGTAATCGCAACGGTGTCATAATCGTTCGCGGAATCCAGTGTATAGTAGACTGCTCCGGTACCGTCCTGACTCAGGAATGTCCCGGCATTTTTAGGGGTGTCCCCCTTGATCAGCCAAACCTGAAATGCCTGGTTACCTTCCAGTACAGGCAACTTCTCAGCCTGTACCACGAGATGTGTTCCTTTGCTGTCGATCACGATGGTCGCAAGACCTTGTGCAACAATATCCTGCGTGGCCGGGCTAAGCTTGACGGCCTCACCCGTTTTCATGCCTTGCGCTGGCGCCATAGCTGAGGCGAGCTTCTCTTGCAGCTGTGCATTCTGCGCTTGCGCCTGAGCCAGCTGCTCCTGCGCAGCCGACGCGCCTTCGGCTTGCTGCGTCAGCGAGTCGATGCGGCTCTGCAGCTGCGCTGTGTAGACGCCGAGCACCAGCGCCGCTGCCGCGAGGCCCGCACTGGCTGCGCGCCAAGCGCGGCCACCGCGCGCACGCGCGCGCTCTTGTGGCTGCCCCAGCTGTACCTGGGCAGCCTCCTTGGCCCGGGCCGCAGGCACCGCCGCTGGCGGCAGGCCAGGCCCGGGCTGCGCCGCACGTTCGTGCTGCGGCGCAAGGTCTTCCTGAAGCACCGCGGATGCGGGTGCTTCAGGCTGCTGCGCAGGAGCAACCGCCGGCGCCACGCCGGTGCTCTCCTGCGCCTGGCCGAGCACGTTGCCCAGCACACGTGCTCGCATGCCTTGCGGCGGTGCTACAGGTTCCGCCGCCAGTGGCAGGAAGCCAGTTACTTCCTGCAATTCCCTTACCTCCTGACGACATACTTCACAATTTGACATATGTGCTTCAAATGCCGCCACTTCCTCTGCTTCCAGTCCGCCCAGCACATACATCGGTGCCAGATCAGACCACTCCTCATGTCGTTCTATCATGGATGTATGCCCTCCCTTCCTGCGTCCGGATGCAATTCAGCATCAGCGAGCAGCTTCTGGAGCTGCCGCATCGCAAGCCTGACACGGCTCTTCACCGTACCCAGCGGAATCCCGAATCGGCTGGATACTTCTTGTTGCGTTAAACCTGCATAATATATCGATTCTATCACTTGCTTCTGATCCCCGTTCAAATGGGACAACGCTTCTTTGATACGCGCGCCCTCCCATTTACGTTGAACCTCTTCTTCTGTATTTGTATATTCGTCAGCGTACGCCGCCAGTGTCTCATGCTCAACTGAAGTGGCTGCTGCTCCTTTCGATCTCCGCCTCAGCATGTCCACTGCGATGTTACGCGTAATCGCAAACATCCATGTGGTCAGCTTCCCCTGTGAGGCATCAAATCGTTCCGCATTATTCCAGATTCGCAGGAAAAGTTCCTGCACGGTCTCCTCTGCCGTCATCGGATCACCAACAATTCGGTAGGCGAAAGAATAAACGGCCCGTTCATAACGGTCATATAACAGTTCAAGTGCAGAAGCGTCACGTTCTGCAATCCGCTGCATTAACCTGCTGTCCTCTACTGATTCAGTCATCCGAGGGCCCCTTTCTGTATCTTCCCTCATATTATAACCTACGCAGAAACGTTTGAAGAGGATTACCCCTACGAACATTTTTTTAATTTATTTCTTCTAAACACTTTTTCATTTCTTTCGAGCATTTTTCAAAAAAATTGTTCCCAGTATTTTTTCTGATCATTTTTCCAATATTTCTTCTTCACTTTCATAAATATGCTTATCAAAATATAAGCCTTACTCACGATCATTCACTTAGCAGAACACTAAAGACATGATGTAGACTTAAGCTTCCACTTCGTTTGTGTCTTTTTTAGAATGCAAACTTGCCTTGAAAGAATGCAACCTGCTTTTAAAATACTACATGATTTGTTCATTTTAAGGACTAAGCTTCCTTTTTATTGCAATAAATTACAGACTGTGGTATGATATAAAAGTTGTATTAACAACCTCATATGATTTTCCGTCTTCTAGTTAACCTCGGAATATTTTCTTCATGCTGCGACCGCAGCGAATAAGCTCAACGAACCTATGGAGATTGACGAACCTGAATCACAATAACCCGGTAGACAGGGTTTACAAGATGTTCCCATTCACACTGGCGCGGTCTTCGGAGCCGCAAGGACAAAAGAGAGGTAGGGCTTTTGTTGTTTTGGATATCACTTATTCTTGAGAAGATTGAAAACATACATCAAGCACCCGGAATTGGGTTCCGGGTGCTTTTCTATATCCATTTTTTCTTTTCTTTACCCGCTCTCTTAGCCTTTGTTCTATCCAAGCTCCCTTTTATCCAGATACATCCCATAATCACCATTACGTATCCATATGTTCCTCGGGAATTAAACGGACAGCACAGCATCATCATCCGAGAAAATCGCCCTCCAACCTTCTCCACAATCTAACGCTCACCAGAGACCTTATTTACCGCTTCCCCGCCATAATTACCTGTTTTTTCAGAGAAAATCGGGAAATAGCGATCCTGAAGATCGTTAGAATTTCATCAGCTTTAAAATACATAAAATAAGGTTTCTCAGGATCGTTAAACATGCGCGGGTGACTCAGAGGTACTTTCTTTTCTAAGAAACGTACGCCATAGCCGACCAACATCGCCACCAGTAATAAATATCTTTTTTTGAAAATCCATATCTTGCAAACGGTTAGTAAATATGAGCTACTGTTCTTTATGCTGGGCTTGTTACTTGTCGTTGGTTCGGTACTTGTTGTTCAACAGGTTTAACACGTTATGTATAAATGCAGTTCTGTATACTAAGTCACTTAACCAAGCTTAGAAATAAAGTTGGTTCTTTTAGGTTAATTTCTTTTAGACTGTTTTTTCAGGTTACTTTTTTTTCATAGGTAATATGTTACCCCCTTCGCCTTCCGCTCACTTCAAAGCAAGACAGCATCAATCCATATAAATCATTGCGTACCGTACACCTAAAAAAGAGGATAACCCCGACGTAATGCCGGAGTTATTCCGTAAACGGTTCCCCTTGTCTTCCTTGTAAGAGAGATTATCTTGTGAGTAAAAACGTTCCCATATTCAATAAATCCATTCAGGCTCTCCGATCGCCCGATTCTGCAATCCACGTTTGGACTGCGGCCTCTCAACAGAGGAATTAAATGAACATGGTTTTGGAGATGATCACCAGCAAAATGAATAAAACCAGAATAGTTCCCGTGGAGCTCCAGACGCCTCCACCACAGGCAGGTGCACAACCATGTTGAGCCCCCTGTACCATCGGTGGTTGATTTGGCTGGTAACCATACGGCATTGTGCCGTAATTATACATCTCTTGACCTGGATATTGGTATCCGTACATATGTCCATGACCTCCTTGTTGTTGTCCGTAAACTTGCCCCTGTCCGTTCGGTGAGTTCGGCTTAACTTCGCTCATCGTCATTCCTCCTTAACATTTGCCTACACTCTAAGCTATGTATTTGCCCTATACGGCGACCGGGCTATGGCCCTCATGATCTCAAAATAGGCGTTTAGTCACCGATCTTTCCCTGATCTTTCTAACTTAGCCTTCTAACGAATGAAAAAATGAACTACTTCCTTCTTACCTTAAATCTGCTAGAGCTTGCTTATAATCTCTATCTCTACTACAACCCAGCTTGTCCCACCTCATAAAACCCCGCCGGTTACCCGGCAGAGCTCGACACATTACACCCAGAACGATTTAGTGATGATCACCAGCAGAATGAACAACACCAGGATCGCTCCAGTTGAAGTCCAGCCGCCGTATCCTACGCCTCCTAATTCACCCATCTTAACCCCTCCCTTCCATATAGATTTACAATTCAAACCTTTTATTAGATCAGGAATGCTTTAGAGATGATCACCAGCAAGATAAAGAGAACCAAAATCGCGCCAGTCGATGTCCATGCACCGCCGTATCCACCAACTACTCCACTCATGTAAAACCCTCCTTTGATTTGAGGTACAGTTCACTATATGCACCAGACACACAACCGACCGGGCGCTGATTTAAAATGGGCAGAATCAGGTTTCAGACTAACCTCATGTTATGCTACAACCCCAAGTACACATCCAGTTTTCCTGTGGGCTGAGTGGTTGTCATCCACACAGCTGCCAGATTATCCGGCCTTGGATATATCCGATGATGTAGTCACCAATGAGTACCGTAGGTGTAGGCGAGTTAACATTGGGATTAATGATATAGAGCAGAGCACCAACGTACGATACGCAAGCTGTGTGAAAAACTCAAAAACGGCAAGCCCCGTGTTGGGACTTGCCGCCTAAAACTGGCCTCAGGCCGTTTTTTGTTAAAACCTCAGCTTGAGTTAAATTCCCTCTACCATAGGTGCCTTAGGCCAATCATTCATTTCCTGCGTGATCGTTGTTCAATTCGGTCTGTTGTGCAGTGAAATCAACTTATCCTGTACGGATTGCAACTTCTGCATGCTGGAGGCATCCGGTTTGTCACGCCGATCATCAATTTTCACAGATGTGGAGACACGCTGGGCTCCTGACAGAAACGGAGCTTCATGCAACGCCGCGATGGCGGTAAAAACTTCATTCAGCGGGCCTTCAATAATGGTGCTCATTGAAGTCAACTGGTATGTAATACCCTGCTGTCTTTCCAGTATCTTTTGCATGTCGGCTACATAGCTGCTCAGACTGGTAGTTCCTGTTCCAATTGGAATAACGGTTACTTCTGCAATGGCCACTTCGCTCCTGCCTCCTCTGGGCACCGATTTAACCGTTGCCACTCAAGTTTTAGTCGAGTTTTGACTCATTTTATTTTACCAGTTTAAAGTGCTCCAATTCAATCTGACGTGATGACGTCATTTCAAATCCCGCAAATTTTTTTCGCAGAATCTTCAAATCTTCCATTCCTTTTCCTTTGCGGATTTCTAGCTTAGATGGTATACTCGGAATTACGTTTTATGGTTTCTACCCTGTTTACAAACACTATATGTTGGGGTACATTAGTATAACAACAACAAAATATAGTGGAACGGGATACCCCACTTCTTATAGCCAATATCTGGAACCTATCGAAAAGCAAGACGAAATCACCTCCAAAGTCACGTCCCTGTAGGTGTAAATCGCTTTCTCGAAAACAGGGTTGGCGTAGAGGTTAACGGGGCTGTTTGGACTGCGCCCGGTATCCTCACTCACAGGTACGAACACAAGCTTACATACAGCAACTTGTTCTGTCGGAGCCATGTACAGTTAAGACAGTCAGAAGCCAGAACATGAATGGGCATTTTCAGCCGAAAGGCAAGGGGAATGCTTTTTGTATGGGCATGTTCTGTTCACCCCTTGTCGTATGATTTCATCCAAAACGTACCCGAATACCACCACAGTAGTCCGCACAATCCGTATTTTACTCACCGTTGTAGACATCCAATTCTTATTTACAAAGAATTGTTTTAATTATTTATCTTTTTAACATGTGAAAGCGAGGAATATTCATGCCACAAGTTGTGACCAAGCCGAACAATCGCCAGCTTGCCTTTGACGAGATGCGTATCTCGGTGTATGCCGACCGTATCCTGGATGGGCTGGACATGCTCGACAAGGAACGTCTGGTACGCGGAGTAACCAGCAAGCTTCGTCGTGACGAAGTCACCGGAGATGAGATCAGCAGTGCTTTTATGATGAGCGCTCTGGAACTGGTAACCAAAGAGGAGCCGAACTGGAAATTTGCAGCAGCGAGATCCCTGCTTACTTCCCTTTACAAAAAAGCGGCAACGAACCGCAGATACAAGTCCTACCCGGACGAGCCTTACGGCGCATTCCACCCACTGATCGTTGACCTTGTCAAAAAAGGCATCTATCGCGAAGAGTTACTGGAGTGTTACACGAAGGAACAGATTGACGAGCTTGCGGAATGCATTGACTATCGCAACGATCTGCTCTTTGATTACATCGGCTTGCTCACGCTGGCAGAACGTTACCTCGCCAATGATTTTGATGGAAAAGTCATGGAATTGCCGCAGGAGCGTTACATGGTCATTGCCATGTACCTGATGCATCAGGAGCCTGCCGACAAACGTATGGATCTGGTGAAAGAAGCATACTGGGCGATGAGCAACATGTACATGACGGCAGCTACGCCAACAATGTCCAACGCAGGGAAGAAAGTGGCGGGACAACTCTCCAGCTGTTTCATCGACACCGTAGATGACTCTCTGGAAGGGATCTTTGATTCCAACACGGACGTAGCTCGTTTGAGCAAAATGGGCGGCGGCATCGGCGTATACCTCGGTAAAGTCAGAGCGCGTGGTTCAGACATCCGTGGTCACAAAAATACAAGCTCAGGCGTCATCCCTTGGATTCGCCAGCTGAATAACACAGCGGTAAGCGTAGACCAGCTCGGAACGCGTAAAGGCGCGATTGCAGTTTACCTGGACGTTTTCCACAAAGACATCCTGGCCTTCCTTGATCTGAAGCTGAACAACGGTGATGAGCGGATGCGTGCGCATGACGTCTTCCATGGTATCTGCCTGCCAGATTTGTTCATGGAGCGTGTTGCAAGCCGTGGTGAATGGAGTCTGTTCTGCCCGCACGAAACGAAAAAAGTGATGGGCTGGAAAGATGAAAATGGCCGTGCACTTGGGCTGGAAGATTTCTACGATGAGTCCCTCGGCCAAGGTGCATTCCGCGAGAAGTACGAAGAAGCCGTGAATCATCCGCTGTTGTCCCGTATTACGGTACAAGCGATCGATATCATGAAACGTGTCATGAAATCACAGCTCGAAACAGGCACGCCGTACATGTTCTACCGTGATACGGTTAACCGTTCGAATCCTAACCGCGCACATGGCATGGTGTACTCGTCCAACTTGTGTACTGAAATTATGCAGAACCAATCCGCTACCGTGGTGGAAAAAGAAGAACTGGTGACCAAAGATGGTCAAACACGCATCGTGATCTCCAAAGTGCCAGGTGACTTCGTGGTCTGCAACCTGAACTCCATCCACTTGGCTCGTGCAGTACCTCATAACGTACTGGAGCGCTTGATTCCGATTCAGGTTCGGATGCTGGATAACGTGATCGACATCAACAATATCGAAGTGCTGCAAGCTCAGTATACGAACAGTCAGTACCGCGCTGTCGGTCTAGGAACCTTCGGACTGCATCACCTGCTTGCTCTCGAAGGCATTCGTTGGGAGTCCGAGGAAGCTGTCACATATAACGATAATTTGTATGAAAAAATTAACTACCTGCTCGTTCAAGCCAGCATGGAACTTTCTAAGGAAAAAGGACATTATCCGAAGTTCAAAGGCTCCGACTGGGAGAGTGGCCATTACTTCGATCAACGCGAGTACACAACGGGTGAGCGCGTAGGCGAATTTGTAACCACAGAGCAATGGAAAGAACTGCAATCACAAGTCAAACAAAACGGCGTACGTAACGCCTGGATGTTTGCTATCGCACCAAACGGTTCCACATCCATCATCGCGGGTTCAACAGCAAGTATTGATCCACTTTATGAGCTGTTGTCCTATGAAGAGAAAACAACATACAAAATCGCCAACCCGGCACCAGATCTATCCGAAAAAACGATCTGGTACTACAAAACGGCATTTATGGTAGATCAACATGCTTCCATCAACATGGCTGCTGCCCGTCAGCGTCACGTTGACCAGGGTCAAAGCTTCAACCTGTATGTTCGTCCGGATATCAAAGCGACTGAGTTCCTGGAACTGCATCTTCACGCTTGGAGAGCCGGCATGAAATCGACCTATTATGTTCGAAGCCGTGCATTAACGATTGAGGAATGTGATTCTTGCGCAAGCTGATGCACATAAGAAATGTAACATCGTGAAGGATATGGGAACCTCCATCCTGTCACGCTCACTATGATGACCACCGGGGCATCCTGTTTTGAATACAAAATAGCGCTGCCCTGGTTCTTTTTTGCCCAAAACCTGACCACAGCATCGCAAGATGTTCAATATAGCCACAACAGTGCAAGCTTGTTCTGCCACCGCAATTTCAAAGTGTAAATTCATTCAAGGAGTGAACGGACTATGCAAGTACAGAAAATTTTTAATACCGAAGCGCCTAACCAATCAACCCGTATAATTGAAGGTGAATGCTCGGGTATCCTGAACTGGAACGACATTCGTATGCCTCATATGTATAAATTGTACAAAGTATTACTGCTCAACCACTGGATCGCTGACGAGATTCCAATGTCCAAAGATGCTTCCCAGTTTGCACAACTGGACGAAGAAGAGAAACGTACGTTTAAAATTAACATCTCCCTGCTGGCTGTACTGGATTCCATGCAAACGATGTTTGTTGGTGACGTGAAACGTTACTTTACGGACTCTTCCCTTGAAGCGATCTCTGCCATTATTGGACAACAGGAAGTCGTGCATAACCAATCCTACTCCTATGTGCTGTCTTCCATCGTATCCGATCAGGAGCAGAAGGAGATTTTCGAATATTGGAAACATGATCCAGTGTTGCTGGACCGCAACCGTTTCATCGCGGATATCTACCAAACCTTCCGGGACAATCCATCTCCACAGACGTTCTTCCAAGCGATGGTTGCTGACTTGATTCTCGAAGGCATTTTCTTCTATAGTACATTTGCTTTCTTCTATAACCTGGCTCGTGACCAGAAAATGATGGCAACCAGCCAGATGATCTCGTATATCCAGCGGGATGAAAACCAACACTGCTACTTCTTCGCAGAAGTATTCAAACAGTTGCTGGTAGACTTCCCTGAACTGAATACACCCGAAAACATGGACTACGTGTACAAAACGATTGACCGTGCAGTTGAGCTTGAAACCAACTGGGCACACTACACACTCAGCAACGTTCGTGGCATCGACCTGAACGAGCTGGAAGACTACATTAAATACACGGCCAACAAACGCCTGCGTCTGATG
Source organism: Paenibacillus amylolyticus (assembly GCF_051136285.1). Taxonomy (GTDB): domain Bacteria; phylum Bacillota; class Bacilli; order Paenibacillales; family Paenibacillaceae; genus Paenibacillus; species Paenibacillus amylolyticus_F. The sequence goes on from NZ_CP194938.1 coordinate 3,211,117, forward strand.
GGTATGGAAAAAGCGTATGAAGGCGTTGATGTGAACTGCATGCCTTGGATCAAACCATTCTCCGACGAAGCGCTGAACGCAACAAAAACCGACTTCTTCGAAGCCAAGTCCCGTAACTACGGCAAAGTAGGCGACGATAACGGATTTGACGATCTGTAGAATAACGACCTAAAACTACACACTCTCCCTGCTGGAAAAGCTTCACGGCTGCCAGCTGGCGGGAGTGTTTTTTTGTCTCTATACCTTGTAAAATAGTGGGTAGAGTTTCCTATTCTTTCACGATGAAATGAGGTTTAATCATGGATAGAGAATTACTGGAGCAGATCAACGTTTGGCATGCACAGGAAGACTATGCGCTCATCGTTAAACGTCTTGAGGCATTACCCGAATCTGAGCAAGATGCAGACACGATCGGACAGCTCGCAAGAGCCTATAACAATCTGGAAGAGTATCGTAAAGCCATCCAGCTATTAAACGCCGTCAAGGAACAAGGCATATCAGACCCGTTATGGCACTTCCGATTGGGTTATGCCTATTATTATATTGCTGAATACAAGCTGGCACAGGCGGCTTTTGAAGAAGCCAATCAACTTGAGCCCAATGATGAGTCTACCCTGGAATATCTGGACTGGATTCGCCCCAAAGCAGCTAAAATGGAGCAGGACCACATCCGCTGGCAAGCAGAGCAGGATGAATGGGAACAAAGCGGAACACTAAACCAGCTCCAGGCTGCTTCAGGAACGTATGACCCTGCAACGTTCTGGCAGCAGAGCGATTATGCACGAGATAACCATGTGTCTGCACCTTTTGACGAGGAATTGAAACAATCCATTGAACAGGAACTCGGATACAAACTTCCCGCTTCATATATTCAACTGATGAACAAACAAAACGGCGGTGTACCCGCGCGCACAACGTTCCCGACTCAAGAGGGTACAAGTTGGGCAGAGGATCACATCGCAATTACAAACATTAGCGGGATTGGCCGGGACAAAATGTATTCTCTCGGAGGTGAGTTAGGTAGCCGCTTCATGATTGAAAATTGGGGATACCCCGACCTCGGGATTGTCATCTGTGATTGCCCGTCTGCCGGTCATGATGTCGTCATGCTGGACTATCGCTTCTGCGGCCCTCAAGGCGAACCTTGTGTCGTTCATGTGGATCAGGAGAGCGATTATGAAATTACCTATCTGGCGCCTAATTTTGAAGTATTCGTTCGTGGTCTGCTGGATGAAGAAAACTTTGATCTACTTGACGAGGAAGGCTCTGACTCTCTTGATGAAGAACAAGCCATTACTGCTGTATTCACAGAGAACCAAAGCATGTCAACATTCTCTCAAGAGGCCATTGCCCCTTTTAGGTTCATTGATGCAGGAACCAGTTCCTATTCCGTGATTCTGAATGCAGGTACATATCTTCAAGACGTGTTTGACTCACGTGCAGATGAAGGTTTTGAAGGCGGTGGATACGATTGGGCCTCCCTTGCATCTGTGTTTCTTGAAGAAAAGATGCCACACCTGACTTCGGTTATTCGTTTCGATCCGGAAGCAGATATGTTCTGTGCTTATACAGATAACAAAGACGCTCTCATATCCTTTATTCTCGGGTTCAAGCAGGCCTGTGAGCAACATGGTCTTATTCTTGACCTTTTTTCAAGAGCGGAACTGGACTAAATAGAAGATAAGGAGCCCTTTTATGACAACTCGCATTTACTTCGCTTCCAATAGTGTCGGTCATGTCACGGAACATAATCTGCAGAAGGCACTGGATTACTTCAATCTTGGTGCGTTAGTCCAGTTCAAACGGACAGCTGAAGGCGTGATGGGGCAAACCCTGCTCGTTCAAACTACGCAAGGTGAGTATATTCTGAAAGGCAATCCGTTATACAACGGACAGTTTCAGGAAGAGCAGTTTTTCGTAGAGCAACTGGCGACGCGCACAACCATCCCTGTGCCTGTTCCCTATTGGATTCAGGAGGACACACAGCTATTGGGGTGGAGTTACGTAATCATGCCAAAGCTACCTGGGAGCCACTTGTATGATCCTGTTTTTCAAACGACTCTGACTTCACAAGATCATGAAGAAATTGCTGATGTACTGGCTGAAACGTTAGTCGAACTGCATCACTGGAAAGTTCCAGATGCCGGAGAATACGATCCAGTGGCAGACAAGATCATGCCTTTTGCCGGCTCATATCTGGACTGGCTATACGGAAGCATCCGCCACTGGTTACACGATGCGGAGAAGTACTCCGTGATTACTGACCATGATGTACGCTGGGTTGATGAGCAATTGAAGCAGTCCGAAGCTGCCTTTTTAGTCTCGACGGTTCATGAATTTGTTATGGGAGATTTCAAAGTCGAAAATTTTCTTATCCAAAAAGGTGATTCGCCTGCATCCTCGTGGAAAATCAGTGGATTATTTGATTTTACGACCGCTTACTTCGGCGATGGCACAGCCGATCTAACTAAAGTGACGGCAAGATACCTTCGGGAAGATCGGCCTGATCTGGCTACAAGATTTCTTCGCCATTACCGGGAAAACGTCTGTGCAGACGATGCGGAAAAATGTAAACATTTTCGTTCACGCCTTCTTATTCACCTATTGTATCAACGCATTCTATGGTGGGGTGAAGCGAAAGCCACCGGGCAGGTGACTTGGGATGCCGATCTGCCTTTTGCACAATGGACTAAGGAATATATCGAGAGTGTGCTCTCTTTGCTGGACTGAATGTTCTGAGGGAAAGACAGCGGCTGCAGGTGCTAAAGGAATACGTGAAGACCAGATGATCTGGATCAATAGTAGCGGGAGCCTGATGTGACAACACGAAGCGATAATAGCCAGTGATCCTAAGGATCACTGGCTATCTTTTGTTGCCCTATAGTAGACTCCATGTCTGCATGAGCTACCTCTAGTCACCCTCATACGAATGATCCACTGAGTTATATAGAGATCCCTTTATTGGAATTAAACCTGTGCAACAGGGGTCTCCTGATGTTTTTGCAAAAACTCAACCATTTTGCGGTAAACCAAAATTTCATTTGTTTTTCTGGAGAAACCGTGGCCCTCATCATCCAATACGATGTACTCCACGTCTACACCCTTTTCCTGCAGTGCGGCTACGATCTGGTCGGATTCAGCCTTGACCACCCTTGGATCATTGGCTCCCTGAATGACCAGCATCGGGTTCACCATCTGATCCAGATATGTGATCGGAGAATCCTTGGTTAAGCGCTCACGGTCACGCACTGGATCACCCAGCCAGTTATCCATCATCGGCTTCCAGTCCTCCGGTACAGATTCCAGGAAGGTAAACAGATTACATGGGCCAAAGATGTCGACTGCTGCACGGAACAGCTCCGGATGACGACCGGCAAGTAGCAGGGTCATATAACCTCCGTAACTTCCACCTACGACAAACAGTCGTTCCGGGGAGCTAATACCCTGATCAAATAACCATTGAATACCTGCAACACAGTCCAGTCTCGGCCCTTCGCCCCAATCCCGCTCAACCATCTTCACGAATTCCGCACCATATCCCGTGCTGCCCCGGAAGTTCGGAGCAAAGATATTGTACCCTTGCGCGAGCAACAGCTGGAACATCGGACGGAAAAACTTGGCTTCCGATGCCTGCGGCCCACCATGCGGCCAGAATACACTGTAACCGTTGGCCTGCTCCGGCTTCGCTTTGAACAACAGCGCTTCAATCTCCAGTCCGTCATAGGAATTGTAGCGCACCACATCCGGATATACGAGATCATCCGGGTTCAGACCAGTTACCCGATTGGCTGTTAACGGCTCCCAAGACTCACTACCCGCAAGAAGGCGATAGATGTTATGCGGCTGTACAGCACCGCGTCCAAGAATGTACACGTTACCCGCTTTGGTCACGTTCACCTGTTCAATCGTATCCAGAGGCATGTCTAACCGGCGAGGTTCTTTTGCACCCTTTTCCAGTACATACATGTGATACTCCGGCCCGGTCAGTGTCCAGATATATAACGTTTCAGATGCCTCATGCCAGCGAATTTCATCTACATCTTCACCCTCAATATGACACAACGCACGGAATTCTCCCGTATCTATGACATACTCAGCTACATAGGCATATGACGAATTATCGTTGGTAATCAGCAGCAAACGGTCATTCCCCGCAAACAGAACAAATGGCTGCTGACTCTGCCGCTCCGTAACCGGTACTATGGCATGAGATTCTCCGTTCCGGTGCAGATGGGCTGTCTGATACGTATTGGAATACATTTTCAAGATAACATAGGCTTCTTCATTCGGACTCACCGCGATCAGACTGCTGGTTACCTCTTCCCCTTGATACAACAGCTCGTCTTCCCCAGTCTCCAGGTCACGCCGGCGTGAATTCATATAATTCGGATTGCCCGAACTGGTGTTGTAGTACAAACGTTTTCCATCTTCAGATAAATGAGCATAATAACAGCGGTCACTTGGCTCTGCTGGCACAATAGGAAACGGAACCCCACCTTCCGGCGGCAACGCATAGAGGTGATAGTTCTCATTACCATCGTGATCAAAAGCGGTAAGCAGATGACGACCCTGAGGATCGGCTTTGATAAATTGACTGCTTTGGTTCAAATACGTCAATGGATACGGATAACCGCCAGGCAAGTCCATCGCCCAAATATTGGGCTGACCATTCAGGTTGCTGTCCATATACAGCTTCTTCTCGTCCGCTGATACGGCAAAATGTGAAATACGATACGTCTGGAAATACTGCTCTACATCCGGTTTCGGGAACTGAATCATGACAAACCTCCTTAAGATTAAACCTATGAATTTAACATTGGTAAATTAAGGTGCTATTTGTCCAGTTTATCGTTTCTTCCATCCTCTTCACAATAGATATGTGAGATTTAATTCCATTTATTTTTGTAGCTACCTCATGAATAAAAAGTCATATGCGGTTTGTCTTCACGATAATAATCTAACCGCTGCTTCAAGCTACCTGTATGCAATTCAAATAAATGCCCGTCCGGGTCTGTAAAATAAACCGATTTTCCATCCCGCGCATCTCGCGCTCTTCCGGGGAGAATATCAGCACCTGCGGCTCGCAGCTGCTCCACCGATGCGTCAAACTCTTCTTCTTTTACAGTAAACGCGATATGGGTATAGGTTCGTTCCGTATAATTACGGAGGACATCCTCCTGATTCAAAGCAATCCAAAGACCCGCCAGTTCGAAGTAAGCCAGCTTGCGTCCTTTCACCTGAATTCGGGCACCGAGAGCCTGCTCAAAGAACGTAATGGATCGCTCCAGATTCGATACAGAAAAGCACAAATGATTAATCCCCTGAATGTTCATATGGCTCCTGACACCTCCACTAAATGTAAGAGTTACATCCTTATTATGGTATATACTCCGTGTGAAAAACAAGCATTCTGCTCTGTCTCACTGCACCTTCTTCTGGGCGAACGCATAGGGTAGATTTATCAAGAAACGTTCGAGGAGGATGTCAAAACCATGAATCCTGTCTATCCATTTTACGGTGAAAAAACAGTGTGCAAGCCACAGAAGTTAGCTTTTCCGCCCCAGCATCAGGATCAGCAGCCCGGTCTGGAATCGCTGATGGTGCCTGAACCGATCAGTGAAGATCCTGCTTATATTGGCAGCTGCAAGCTTCAAGGCAAGGTTGCGATTATTACGGGCGGCGATAGCGGCATCGGGCGAGCGGCGGCAATTGCTTTTGCCAAAGAAGGTGCAGACATTGTCATCGCTTATCTATATGAACGAACCGACGCGGAATGGACACGAGACCGAATTGAAGAGCTAGGTCAGCGCTGTCTGCTCATCGAAACGGATCTGCGGCTAAAACCAAACTGTGAAGCAGTCATTCGAAAGACCCTCGAAACGTTCGGGAAAATCGATGTACTGGTCAACAACCACGCCGTGCAGTATGTACAGCAGAGTATTGTGGACATCACCGAGGAGCAGCTCTATCATACGTTTCAAACAAATGTGTTCTCGTATTTCTTCCTGATCCAGGCTGCTCTTCCCCATCTGTGCCAAGGGGCATCCATCATCAACACTGCCTCCATCACAGCCTACAAAGGCGATGTGCGGCTAATCGATTATTCTTCGACCAAAGGGGCCGTCGTCTCCCTCACCCGTGTACTCTCCCAATCCCTTGCTGACAAAGGCATTCGTGTAAATGCTGTGGCTCCAGGACCCATCTGGACTCCGCTTATTCCAGCCAGTTTCTCCGCTGAAGATGTGCAGGTGTTTGGCACCGATACGCCTATGGGGCGAGCAGGTCAACCTTACGAACTGGCAGCAGCCTATGTCTATCTGGCTTCACGAGATTCCTCCTATGTCACTGGCGAATGCATCCATGTCAATGGCGGCGATATGGTGACAACGTAAGGGATACTGACCTGAGTAAGTGTACATTCAAACGGCTTTGCTTATATTTTAAGTTCTTGCCCCTCGGTGTCAGGTTGAATTTGGGCGATTTGGCAGGAGATTGGCTTGTCCGCTGCGAAAAGGGTTAGAAGCTACACTCCGGTTAAACAACGGAATCTGACATCTTGCGACAAGGAGCTGACTGACCAATGAACTTCGATCCTCTATACCAACCTTATCCCTCGTATCGTGTGCCGGTCTATGCCAAACAAGGCATGGTTGCCACGTCGCAGCCACTTGCTGCGCAGGCAGGTCTGGATGTGTTGAAACAAGGTGGCAATGCAATCGATGCCGCCATCGCTACAGCGGCAGCACTCACCGTGCTGGAGCCGACCTCCAATGGCATTGGTGGCGATGCCTTTGCCCTCGTCTGGACGAAGGGCAAGCTGCATGGCCTGAATGCCAGTGGCCCCGCGCCTCAGAGCATTTCAATTGAGGCGCTACAGGCGGCAGGCCATACGGAGATGCCGAAGTTGGGGGTTGTGCCGGTGACGGTGCCTGGCGCACCGGCGGGATGGGCAGAGCTGAGCCGTCGATTCGGACGGCTCACGCTGGCGCAAGCGCTGGAACCGGCCATCCGCTATGCGGAGGAAGGTTATCCGCTCGCGCCGGGGCTGGCCCGCCACTGGGCACGGGCAGCCGAGGTCTATGCACGCCAGGGCGATGCGGAAGCAGGGCGTGCATGGTTTGAGACGTTTGCCCCTGGCGGGCGTGCACCCGCTGCGGGGGAACTGTGGCGCTCGCCAGGCCATGCGGCCACGTTGCGGCGGATTGGCGAGAGCGAAGCGCGAGACTTTTACGAGGGAGAACTGGCAGAACGCATTCACGCTTTTATGGCCGAGCATGGCGGTTACCTGACACGGGACGACCTGAAGGCTTATCAGCCGGAATGGGTTGATCCGATCTCCGTATCTTATCGCGGCTATGATGTATGGGAGATTCCGCCGAACGGGCAAGGACTGATTGCCCTCTCCGCCCTGAATCTACTGAAGGGATTCGACTTGGCCGAGAAGGAATCCGTACTCAGTTATCACCGGCAGTTGGAAGCAATGAAGCTGGCATTTGCCGATGGAGAGAAATACATTACGGAAGAACGTAAGATGGGCATATCCGTGAAAGAACTGCTGTCCGAAGCGTACGCCGCAGAACGGCGCAAGCTGATTGGAGACACGGCACGCGCACCGGAGGCCGGTGATCCGCGCGGAAGCGGAACGGTGTATCTGGCTGCCGCGGATGGCGAAGGTAACATGGTTTCTTTTATCCAGAGTAACTATATGGGCTTCGGTTCAGGGCTGGTTGTGCCCGGTACAGGCATTGCACTTCAGAACCGGGGACATAACTTCTCACTTGATCCGCAACATGCCAACGCACTGGAACCGGGTAAACGCACGTATCATACGATTATCCCCGGATTTCTGACACATGGCAGCGAGGCTGTTGGCCCGTTTGGGGTCATGGGCGGTTTTATGCAGCCACAGGGTCATGTGCAAGTCGTTATGAATACGATCGATCATCATCTGAATCCACAGGCCGCACTGGATTCTCCGCGCTGGCAATGGATCAAGGACAAAACGGTAATGGTAGAGCAAGGCTTCCCTCCTCACATAGCCCAAGCGCTTGCCCGCAAAGGACATGATATTCGAACAGAGCTGGATTCATCACAGTTTGGACGGGGGCAGATCATCTGGCGCAATCCGGATACAGGAGTGTTATGCGGAGGAACGGAAAGTCGAACGGACGGCTCGATTGCTGCTTGGTAGCAGATGGATAACGTATGAAAAGAATAAGCAAAGTGGAGCAAAGCAGGATTACTTGCTTCTGCTTCGCTTTTTTTTGTTTTTTACGATCTGCTCATTGCCAGCTTATAAGTTCATATAAGCCTGATTATGTAACACAATTGTAAAAACTATATATAATTCATGAAATAGATTTATATTTCTGTAAATTTTCAATATGAGTCATAAAAAAACTACATTTTTCGCCGATATAGATAAAGGGAAAAACTCGTTGCATAGATGATTGGGGTTCATCCATCTTCCAGTATATTTCCAGATCGATACATAAAAGCATACAGAAATGAGGGCATTTCAATGAAGAAAAATATGTATATCCGTATGGGACTCACTGTGGTTATAGCCCTAACACTGCTGATGCTAGCAGCTTGTTCAACTGGCTCTAAAAAGGCAGCTACGGACACAAAAACAAGAGTAGGGATTGTGCTGACAGAGGTCGGTCTGGGAGACCGCTCGTTCAATGATGCTGCTTTTAACGGGCTGGTCAAGGCCAGAGACGAGAAAAGCATTGTTTTTGACTACCGCGAACCGAGCAAAGATTTAACTGCGGAAGCTGCATTTGAGGAGTTTTCCAAAGAAAAATACGATCTTATTATTGGACTGAGCAATACCGTGATGGCAGATATGGAGAAGGTTGCTGCTAAATATCCTGACCAGCAATTCCTGTTAATTGATAGTCAGTCTGCCCTTCCCAACATTGCTTCCATCTCATTTCGTGCCGAGGAAGGTAGCTATCTGGCAGGTGTAATTGCAGCCATGGCATCCAAAGAGAACCATGTCGGTTTCTTGGGTGGAATGGAAATTCCGGTGCTCAAAAATTTTGAGCAGGGCTTCAAACAGGGCGTGCTTGCCGTTAATCCGAAAGCTGCTGTAGATATTGTTTATGCCGGTGACTTTGGAAATGCCGATCTCGGAAAACAGCTGGCTCAGAAAATGATTCAGGAGCAAAATGCCGACGTTATTTATGTGGCTGCTGGTCTTACCGGTGTTGGCGCACTGACGGAGATTCAAGCGCTTGGTAAATACGCCATTGGTGTCGATACGGATCAATTCTTTTTGGCGGAAAAAGCAATTCTTACATCTATGCTGAAAAATGTAGATGTCTCCATCTACAACGCCGTGAAGTCGTTTATTGAGAACAAACACACCTTCCCGAAAAAGGAAATCGTAGAAGGACTCGCCGAGAATGCTGTAGGCTTAACCGCATTGCATAACATCACACTGAGTGAAGAACAACAGCGAACCTTCGATGATCTGAAAGCCAAGATTTCTTCGGGTCAAATCAAAATTACAGTGAATCCATAACCCGCGATCCGAGGAGGTACGCCATATGAAATTACAGGGAAAACTTATTACTAATGCTCTGATCTCACTGCTTCTATGCCTTGCGCTGGTCGCATATATCATTATGGAACTGCTCAGCATGAATGCGAAAAATCAAAACCTGGTACCTGCCATGCTTAAGGTAAGTGAACTAAACTCCAATCAGATTCAGACCCAGCAGGCGCTGGATGTTTACTCTTTCTCCATGACAGCCGGCAATCAGGAAGCTGTACTGCTTCTCTTAAAAGAAGGCCAAGCTATGGTGAAGGAACTGACAGAGGGATTGCTTGAAACAGATCAGGAGCTACAGCTCATCCAAACCGTTCAAACGAAGCTGCAAGCGCTGGATCAGGGTGCTACCCAGGCAATGAGCAGCATGGACAGTGCAGAAGCCAAACGTTACAGCGCCCGGGTTCGAGGCATACAAAATGACATCTACTCGCTAAATGAGATAACGCGGGAGCGATACACGCAGTATACGTTAGACTTGGAGAGTGACATCCAAAAGACATGGCAGATTGCTCTTGGCGGGGCGGTTCTTTTGTTCATCGCCGTCATGCTCTTTAATATGTACACCTCACGTCAGATCGCCAAACGCATTCGTGTGATTAAGGATGCCGCCGGACATATCGCCAGTGGTGACCTGACTCAAATTCTGCCGGAACCTCGAGGGAAAGATGAACTGGATGATCTGAGTCGTTCCTTTGGGCAAATGACGATTAATATTCGCGGAATTATCCAGTCTATCGACACAGCTGGACAGCGAGTCGATCAGATGGCACAGGATATTGATCGCGGTAACGATACGGTACAAGCCATTGTGCAACAGGTGTCACGTACCACAGAAGAGCTGTCTGTAGGTAGCCAAAAGATAGCGGAGGATCTCAGCGAAACGGTCATGGTCGTGGACAAAATGCAGTCTACATTCGACAGTAACCTTCAGGCCACTGCACAATCTGCTACGGATGGACGCGATGTTCTAGCCACAGTGGAAGAGGGGAATAAGGCGATTGCAGAACAGCTACGACTCGCCGAGGTGAACCGCCAAGCCATGTATGAAGTAGAACAGACCGTGCTGGAGCTGGAAGAAAATGCAGCTCGCATCACTACAATGACAGGTTATGTATCCGAGATTGCCAAACAGACAACGCTTCTCTCCCTGAACGCCTCTATTGAAGCTGCACGTGCCGGGGAAGCCGGACGCGGATTCGCTGTTGTGGCAGGAGAAGTGAACAAACTGGCTGAGCAGTCGGCCCAATCGGTCAAACATATCTACGCAGCGGTTAACGAGATTACAGCCTCGATGGAAAAAGTAAAAAGTTCTGTGCTGCAAAGCATGCAGCTTTTTGGCGAGCAGGAACAAGCTACTGGACAAACGCAGCAATCCTTCTCGGCTATTCGCGAGAGTGTGGAGCGCATCAGTGAAGGAATTCAGCAGCTTGCCGAGGACATGACACAATCGAACAAACTTAGCTCACAGGTGCAACAGGCCATTGAAAATATCAGTGCGATCACCGAGCAGTCTGCCGCAAGCAGTGAAGAGATCACCGCTTCTACCGCAGAACAGCAACGTTCTTTCTCCGAAGCGAGTATCAAGGTCAAGTCACTTCGTGATATCAGTGCGGAGATGCATCAGGAACTCCAGCGCTTCCGTCTGTAAGGCAGATGGAGGACTGTCCGCTTTGACTTCAACATGGATTTACATTTAGACATCAAGAGGGAGCCCACCATCATTTGTTTGGGGCTCCCTCTTTTTGTTCTATATTAGTGCATTTGATTTAATATCCTACCGTAAACCGCGCTTGAACAAATTGCGGATCATCCAATTCATCCACCAAAGCTGCGGCAAAATCACCTACAGAAATGCTGCTTTCGCCCAGATCATCTGTAATGACACGATTCATACCAATCCGGAATTGACCAGTTCTCCGCCCTGTAGTTATCGTTGCTGCCGGACTCATATACGTCCAGTGAATATTCGATTCTTCAAGAAGTCCATAAGCATCCGCATGGGCTTGTGCAAGAGGTTTGATTTCCTCGGGGAATCCAGGCGTATTCATCAGCATTTCTCCTGAATCTGTCATTAGACTTCCTGCTCCGCCCACAACAAGCAGACGCCCGGCATTCGCACGACGCACGCCCTCAATCAGTGAACGAGTCACTTCCAGCAGCTCTTCTTGCTCACCAAACTTCGGCCCGTATGCACTCACAACCGCTTCTCGTCCTGCTGCAAAATCAGCAACCTGATCCGGGTTAAGCACATCCCCCTGCTCCACACGCAATCGCTCATGCACCATCTCCACCTTGGACGGATCACGCACGACTGCGGTCACCTCATGCCCTCGATCCATCAACTCCCATAGAATCGTCTTGCCAATCGCTCCGGTTGCTCCAAAAATCGTTACTTTCATATCTGAATCCCTCTTTTCTATCGATGTCATCTAATCAGCATACCGTTATTTTAATACTTAATCATCTTGTTATATACCTTAAACGGCTCACGCCATCTTAAACCGAATGAACACACTTGTAAACTCGTTCTCTCTATTCTTCTCTGCTCCATACGCTCCTCTCTAATAAAAATCATATCCATGCACACCAAAAAAGCCGCTTGGGCGGCTTCATCCACTTCATATTGTTCATCTTACCTTGGTGGATTATCTTGGGTGCTTATCCTGGCTGAGTTACTCTGTTTCGGGTTAGAAAATGAACTGCCTTTGCTGCCCAAATTCGCTCCGCATAGACCTCATGCTGCAGATCATCAATAATATGCAGCTCAAGTTGACCCTTATTCTCTACAGGTTCCTTGCAGTTCAGCATCTCCTGATACAAGCGTTCTGTCTGTTCCACCGGGCAGAGTTGATCGTTCCGGCCGTGAATGAGCTGCAGATCCACCTTACACAGTGCAGAGGCATAGGTTAACGGGCTTCTATCCCGCAGTTCAGATTCATTTTGCAACAATTCACCAATCTCAGCCTGCAAAAATGATCTCAGCTTCGCCCCACCACCCGCATACAATGCGCTCAGATCTGTAAACGGTGCACAGGCAACTGCGCTGCTCCACAGACTCGGATCTCTGCCTGCAGCCAGCAGTGCCAGATAAGCTCCATAACTGACACCGTACAGTGAAACTGCGGAATAAGAGCCTAATACCTGCTCCCGAACAATCCGAATAACATTCGCATCCACGCCACCCCAATTGTCCTGGATACGATGCTTATATTCAGAACCAAACCCTGAACTACCTGGATAATTCAGCCCAATCACCCTTACTCCAGCCTCAGATAAACCTGCAATAACCGGGCTGTAACTGTCCAAAAGGCAATTATGAGGCCCACCGTGAAGATAAATCACTGCCTGTTCTTCGCCTTCTGAATGAATGTCCATATAAGGAATGAACTCGTTCTCGTAGCAAATGTGCCTGTACTCTATCTTCGGTTGTTGTGTAAGCCCACTCACAAGTGTATCTCCATGCCCAACCGAAAGTGGAGTGATTTCACCAAAGGACTCAGATATCCCATACTTGGCAGGCACCGGAGCATTAGCAACTGACTCCAATTTACCAATCAGACTCTGCTTGTCTCTGCTGTAAACTGCTTGTGTTAACGTGCCCTGGTAATCCCTCAGCTCAAATGTCTTTTCCCCATCCAGCGTGTACTGAACGTATTGCCACTTCCCGTGAATTACTCCCTCGCATAAGACATGCTGTTGATCCGCATCCAGCTGTACACGAATCAGCTCAGAGAACGGCTCACTGCGTTCCGAACATCCATGAATAACACCCTCCTGATCTCTGATCCAGCCAGGCTGAAAACCATGTTCCACCGGAATGCACATAGCAATCCAATCACCCTGTTTGTCCATCACAGAATGAGCATACTCCTGATAAGGAATTTCCCGAGATGCCCCCGTGTCTTCCCCATAAAAGTACACTCTGCCAACACCACCCACATTGATGCCAATCTCCCGCGCAGGCTTAGCCCAGAACACAAATTGCGGGTTATGCAGTTCTGGAGTAACCCACTCGGCTTTTTCTTTTTCCGGTTCAAAAATCCCGATTTGTACAGTCCCCGAACGGTGCCTAACCGCAAAAAGCAGCTGCCACTGTTCATCTTGCCAAGCAACCTGCATCACAGGGAACGGTAAATTTAGAGACAACGTCTGAATTAGCCTGATCTTCTCCCGTTCTTTTTCAAATACATGAATCCACCTCTTTGTCTTCTGTCGCGTGATCACCACAATCTGATCTGTACCGGTGAATTGAATATGCTGCAGGGTCTGACCGGGCCCTGCCCAATGATCAGAAAGACGCTGTATGCCCTGAACATCACCCGCATCACTTAGCTCACACCAGTCACATGTTTGGTCATCATAACTCAGAACCATACTTGTCCGTTCCCTGTTCACACTCATTCGGTTCAGGAATGGATCGCCCAACCGGACTCCCTCCTCTCATACCAGTGCTTGAATTGCTCCCAGGAATCCAGCTGTAATTCCAGCTTGAGCGTAAGCTGATGCTGTGTTGCGGCCGCGGCGGGGCTCTCTGTTCCCAGGGCACTTAACGATTGCCGAATCAAACGAATTTGTTGCAGACTGGCTGCTGGCAGTCCGGCAATCAAGAGGCGATACACTTCTGCTGCACGTTCCTCATCTCCTTGCCGGATCAGCGTTCCAGCTACTTCAACTGCACGTTTCAGCAATTTGGAAGAAATCGAACCTGTTTTCAGTCGCAGCACCTGCATCAACATGTTGTATTCTAACTCTTGCTCACCGAGCTGCTGATATACTGTCATTTTTAGCTGGAGTATCTGCCCGACCCAACCCGAGTACACACCTGTACAGAGCTTCTCAGCAGTTATCAGTGTCGTTTCAGCATCCATGAGAAGTCCCGCCCGGACCTGCAGTCCTGCAATGTTTAGAGCCGTTTGAATCTGAAAAACATGGCGATCAGGACCAGCAGGAAGCTCACGAATTCGCATTCCGGCTCGCCTCTCCAGTTCTATTGCACGCGAGATATTGCCTTCCTGCATCTCAATTAATGCTTCCCCGTTATCCAGTGCGGCTTCTTTCCCAATGCGATAGACCTCGCTTAACTCCTCATCCTCCAGAACAGCCCGGGCTTGGGCATAACAATCTCTTGCCGCGGCGTAATCATCCCCATTTTTGGTCAATAACTGGCCCAGTTCAAACCATAGAATGGCCTGCTGCGCTGCCGATAATTGTTGAAATATGGAATTTTGATTAAAAAAGCGAAAACAAGCCTTGTACCGGAGCGGATTATCCGATTTGCACAACAAAATCCAGGCTAGCCTGTTATAGAGAGCCAGTGCTTTGCGTTGGGCTTTTCGTTGAACTTTATGTTGGAAATTGCCTGGACCTGTCTCCACTTGCACCTCATCGTCCCTGCCAGCTATTCGCACCTGTTCATTTAACAAATGTCGGGTCTGTTCCGGTGTATCTCTCACCAGAGAAATAGCCAGCTTCGGCACATTGTTAGAAGGGTTCAGTCTCAGGGGGAATTGGTGAAAAAATAACAATACACTAACGTCCTTTAATTTTTGACGATACAGCAGATGATGAATGGCTCCAAGATCTGCAGGGTGCAGACCGGAGACTACTTCAAGCAGAATCCATTTCCGTCCCCCCGGAGCCCAGCCCGCTCTATGGAATCGGAGCAATGCATTTTTGCAGGCCACAAGATCATCTATAGGGTTGACCGGGTTGAGCTGATAAATGAGCGGCAGTGTGTTGTAAGCATCATCAAGCAGGAGGTGAATGGCTCTCTCCTGCCAATGCATACTTAACTTCTGGAGTTCATCTTTCACAGCATCTGAACGTCCTTCAACCACAAATAGCCCTGGTTCATGACTCGCACGAAACCATTTACTTCTCAGGTCATGATATTCCGTACTTTCCAGCAAAACAGGCTTCATGAGGGCTCCCTCTCCTTGCTGATCCGGCATACGTGTATAAGTTCAGGCACCTGCTGTAGCGGAAGTGCACTCATCAATCGATAGCTCCCTTGATTGTTTGCATCGAGTGAAGCTTTAATCCGCTGTTCCGGGTTGGAACTGCACCGATGAAGGCTATGCGCAACAAGCCACCTGGCCCAGCCCTTGCGTTGTACAGCAGGTATGGTGAAGATATGTGACAAGAGTATGCTACCAAACTCATTACTTAGCAGGCAGCCTCCGATCTGCATTCCTCCTAACTCTACAAGTCCAGATCCATTCAATAGACGTCCATACATACCCTCATATATATCATCCACCGCTTGGCGGGCAGCTTGTATTCCGGGACACGTTGGATCACTGGATAGAAGCAGATGAGCCATGGCTTCCTCCTGCCCCTCTGCGGGTAGCCAGTTCCCGGCCTGATCCGGTATAACCGGAACAGGGATGTGCTCCAGATTACCATAGAACCGATATCGATGGGCAAGCACATCGGCCTTATATCCAATCTTTTCCCATGGAAACGAGGCGGGTGCAGTTACATAGATGGAGGAACAAGCCAACGTGTCCAATACAGATGTGATTCGCTCCTCCCAATATGTAAACGATGGAGCTTCACTCCATAGATCCAACATATACTGACCATGCCCCTGATCAAGCACTAGAACAGAAGAATGCTCTACTTTTTTTCCAGGCTCACTGGCATAGTATCGATTCCCGCCCTTTCCGGCTTCATGCTGACATTGCGGCAAGATATCAGATATGGACGTTAGCATCATACACCGTTACCTCCCTGTTCGGATCAAAACCTGAATACACCATGGGCTCATAAGAAACAGCAGGATAAAATCGACGAAGCAGGAAAGCATAGATTCCCATATATCCCGTCATGTAGTCTGGGGAGTAGGATTCCATATCCTCCAGCGGCCACATCCACAAGTCTGCCTGTCCATCACTTCGAAGCACGTACAGGCTCTGCGTATACTCTTTTAATTTGGCTTCATATCTGCCTGGGAAGCTCCGATTCGCCATGATCAGCACGTCTCCATTACCAGCGATCCCATGACACTGACCAAAAGAAGCAAAAATCGTCGATTGGGCTACTGCATCTGCGGCCTGTTTACCCAGTCTTAGACATACCGAATCTTGTAGAACTTCGGCTGCAGTCAGCAAAAATCGTGCAATCCCCGCTGAACCATTACACCAGTGAACCCAGAGAGCATCTGGCTTTTCGGGAGACGCAGGCCATAATCTGACACCGGTTTGTCCTTCGTAACTCGTACGTTCCAGCGTGTGCACAATACGCTTCACCGCCGAATAATAATCGTCTTTCCCCGTTAGCTTCGCTAAGGCAAGCAAGAAATAACCAATCCCGGCAATACCATGAGAAAATCCAAATGAATGATGGCTTTTTTTGTCCGACTTGTCCTTCACTTCCCATATACTCAGCCCATCTTCCATTTGCTTTTCCTGCTCTAAAATAGTTTTGCCGAGTTCATCGGCTCTTGCCAAAAGTTCGGTACATCCTCCAAGATGGTGTACCTCCAGCAGCATTAACCCCAAACCCGCTGCACCATGACTGATATTCGTTTGGACCGGGTCATGCCTTGTTATCTCCATGGCAAGACTTTCAGCAACGCGAAGTAGCGATTCATCACCCAGCGCATCTGCGGTCTGTGCCAGTGCCCAAGGAACCGCACCATAACCAAAATATAAGCTCACTGGCGTTTCTTCAGGAACATAAGGTGTATGATTTAATATCCACTCCAGTACTTTACGTGCGTACTGATGATACTGTCTGTTCTGCGTGATCTGACCCAGTTGATGAAAACCGTATACCATACCTGTCCAGCCAAAGTTAAAATTAGCCGGGTGGAACATCTTGCTCATACTATTTTCGGGATATAGCTGATGAGGGTTATTAAAATCAAGAGAATCATACAATTGGTTTGCCATAAGCTCGGATTGATGAAGCACTTCTGCTGCTGTCATCTCTGCCTCATTCATGCGTGAATCCTGTACTCGCCCTGTTGAATCGGCTTTCTCTTCTTCGCACATTTTGATTAGCTGTTCACGTATCTCGAATAAATCGTTATATCGTCCAGACATAATCTCGATCCCCAGACTTCCCAGCCTACGAAGCTGACTATCATTGAGATTGTCCAAATATGCTTGTCCCGCAGACAGATGAGACTGTCTGTACTTCAAATAAGGGTCAATCGATGAGGCCATATAATAATAAACAGCTCCCAAAGCATAGAGGTCATCCGAATATTCAGAACGCTGACTATGCTCTCTGCCTCGAGGCACATAACCAGGAGTATGTCCTGTTAATGGTTTTGCCTGACTTTTGCTGTCCCTTACATAAGCTAGCTCCAGATCAATCAGCCGCACACTTCCATCTGCCAACACCACAATATTGTTCGGCGTCAGGTCATTGATGACAATGCCTTTATCGTGAAAATGTTCCACAATATCCAGAATATCTAAGCCGATTCGGTAAAATTCTGCCTGATTGTAATCAGCAGCTACATGTCTGCGGTGGATGTACTCACGCAAGCTGATGCTCTCGAAGTATTCCAGAATGAGATACCGATTCTTTTCAACGCTGAATAGATCCATGGGCTGCGGGGTATACCCCGTAGCCTTCATCAGATCAAGCACACGATACTCGTTATCCAGATAATCATGGGCAGAACGTCCGGAACCATCAACACGCATGAGATGAACCGCTTCTTTCATCACAGCTTGCTCATTCCGGGAGGTGGAGACCAGAAATACGCCTCCTTTACCCGACTTTTTAAGCACCCGCTTTACACGGATGTGGCGTATTGAAAATTCATTGTTACTGGAATTGGACGGATTGCATGTAGCGTCATGATCCTTTTTCCATTGGGTCTGTATTCTCACCAGATTTTCCGGCTCATCTACCCACTCGGGCTTATATCTGCCAGGTGTTCTTTGGTCTTCCTCCAGCCTGCCTTCCAGGTTCTGGATGGCATATACTTTTGCGCCAGAGTAACGATCATAATAGAAGCGGCCAACAAAAGCTCCGTAGCGATAAAATACACATGAACTTCCCCGGTAAGCCCGATCCGTAGGGATCGACGGGCCTTTCAGATCATCCGTGCACGCATACATCTCCTCCAGCAATTGCATAAACTGTTCATCACTGCTTGCATAGATGGTCACACACTTCCCGGTCTGAGGTAGCGGTGTAGAACCATTGGATGTTTCAATTAATTTCAGCCCACTGCTCACTACTTTCCACATCACATCATACCTTGTCAGAATCGGCGTAATCCGGCGTAATAGTTCAGCTCCCTCTACAGGTATAACTGATAAATGAATTTTCCAGCCCTGTGCAGGTAGCGTTAATTTCTCCGGTTTAAAACAAATCCAATGGCCGTCATTCGACCATTGGATGGATTCGGGTAGATCCCGGATTATATTTTGCAAAGCGTTCTCAAAGGCGTCCTTCTTTTCAGTCAGGCTTGCTGATTTCAATGAGAATCACTCCTTTTGAAGTAGAGTAAGAGGGGGAGGTACAATTATTTTAGTTTAGTAATACGAAATCAAAGACTTATCTTTCGAATTATTCAGTGGTTCGAGACGATGAAGAGTATTAGGACTCTACAACGATCGTGCTTGAGCTTGTCCAGCTGCACACTGTACACAAGCTAGTTTCCTCGAACATGTTGTTATCCTCTTCAACCTCCAGAGCCATCAAATCCTGCACAGATAAAATTTCCTTGTTTTCCATGATAAATTACCTCCCATTTGTCTCCCCCTCTTAAATAAACCAAATTCTACATAAAATTTTAAATTCCTTCTTTTTAATTGAATTTTTTTACATAAATTATTCAATAAATCCATATATAGTTGTAATACCTGTCATAACTTTTATTTTTTTCACATAAAAAGGGCTAATCTGACATTATGTTCCAGACGAAACTGCGGTAGCACTACGTGAGGTATGTCCGACTCGATCTTCCCGAAAAGGTCTGACGAACAGGCTTGCCATCCCCATGAACACTACAAACATGCCGATACCCATGTACACCCAGGATGGATTATACGTTTCAATGAGCCATCCGCCCAATAACAACCCGAGAGGATTACTGATGCCGCTCATCAGCACCCCCATACTGTTCATGACACGCCCTCTTTTTTCTTCCGGAGTGGATAATAGAATGGACGTGATCAGCGGCACATTCACAAGTGCAAGTCCCAGCATTAACAGGAATGAACAAGCAATAGCAATGTACAAGTTAGGAAATACCGGCATGAACAGCAGGCTTGCACCTGAGATCAGATAACTGATCAGGAACCAGTGAGCGAGCGACAGACGTTTGGCGTATTTTCCACTGAGTAAGGAACCGACTACACTCCCCGCGGCAAAAGCCGACTGGAGAAGTCCATAACCTTGGGGCCCGGCTTCAAGCACCATATTGGCAAAAATCGGCGTGAAGATGTGTAGCGGCGCGCCCGCAAAGTTGATAATGGCTCCAAAGATAATACAACAGGCCAAGATCTTGCTTGAAAATAAAAAGGTGATACCCTGCATGCTGTCTTTGACAAATCCTGAAAATCCTTTTTGTTTGACAACTTTAGTGATAGGGATACGAATAAAAGCAATCGAGAGCGCTGACAGCAGAAATGTGATGGCATAGATGAACAGGATGGACTGTACGGAGATGAGAGAAATTAAAATTCCTCCTACGGCATAACCTAACAATTCAATCGTTTTGGAGGAAGAGTTCAGAAGTGCATTAGCTGGAGCAAGTTGCTCTGTCGGCTTGGGCAGAATGGCAGGAATAACGGTCTGCGTTGCTGGATTGAACATAAAACCGAGAATCGCAATAAGCAAATTGGCTGCATAGATGTGCCACGGAAGCATGGCATCCGTCAAAAATAAAATTGCAAGGATACAGGCGATCACAGCTCGCCATATGTCCGTCCAGATCAGTAATTTTTTCTTCGGCAGGCGGTCACTAATTGTGGCCAGCGGGATGCCCAGGAAAGCATAGATCAAGTATGGAAGCATGGGTATCAAAGCAGCGGCAAGCGCAGATTCAGTCAATTGCAAGATGTACCACATCGTCGCCATGGAAAATAAAATCTGTCCTGCACCCGAGACCAGCCTGCCCACCAGCAGCACCGTAAAGGAAGGTATTCGTAATACCGCAAGGTAGCTGTCTTCGCGAGTTTTATTGGTGTTATTTGTTTCCTTCTGGTTCATAACCCCCGCCTCCAATCTGAATCTCTTCACGATCATCCGCTTGTTGTAATCGGCCAACCAGACCCGATTCCTGTATTCTTCGTTGCATTTTGGCTTTGACTTGTTCCAGCTCTGCTGTATACTCGCGAATCTCGCCCAATAATGTCTGGTGTGTGCGAATGCCTTCCCGAATTAACATGGCTGTAGCATCCGAGCGGTTCTTGGCCAGTTCCAGAAATACCAACTGGTCGATCACATCGATCTCTTCCTGACTTAATCGGACGGAAACCACACCTTTGGTGCCTGAAAGATTTTTGGCAGCCCGCTTTACGGATCGCTCCACCATTTGATTGAACTGTATTTTCTGATTTTTGTTCAATGTATTTCCTCCATTCTTGCTTCTGAATGATGGGTATGAATCACGAAGGGTCATGTAGAGAAATGTAATGAGTAGTTTAATTTGTGTTCAGGGATTTGTAATTTGTAATTTGTAAATCGTAAATTGTATTTATTTTACATTATACGTGTAAAAATATGGTTGTAAAGCAAAAAAACCTTTGGTTTCCCAAAGGTTTGCGGTAACTATTTTGTTGACCTCTGTTATGTTCGACGGATTTACAAATTGTAAATTCTACTCTCCCTGCCTCCACCACATGCCTTCCGATTTCGGGCTCGTATATTCAAAGCCAAATTGAGCGTATAAGCGATCAGCAGGAACATCTGCCAGTAGACTGACCAAGCCCCGCGCAGGAACATCTGCTCGCAAATAGTTCATAATTTCAATCATGATCAGTTTCCCGTACCCCTTCCCCTGAAGATCAGGATGCACTGCAATGTCGACCACCTGAAAAAAACAACCGCCATCCCCAATGACACGCCCCATACCGATCAGAACATCTTCTTCTCGCAAACTTACCGCAAATAAACTGCGCGGCAGTCCAATCTCAGCCCCTTCCCGGCTCATCTCACTAAGCCCCGCGATCTTCCGCAGTGCCAAATATTCAACCGCAGCCGGCGGTGCATGTTCAATTTTCACCTCATCCATCCAATGCTCACCTTCCTGTTAGAATCTCTATAACCAGAATTAATTCTAAATCTTAGCTTTTAATTCCTTCATAACCTATGACATTTTTTCTGATGACTTGACCTCATGCCAAGATTCCAATAACAACACTGGTGGAATATACGTTGGCATCATCCATTGATAGGACAAATCTTTCAGCAACTCACCCAGCCAAAATTGCCCTTGATCATCCAGCTTCATTTTCCATCGCCCGCTAATCATCGTTTTTCCCTGATCCACAAGTTCACGGGCATCCTCATAGGCATACTCTTTTCCTTTGTTTTGTTCGATCGATTCAAGTGCTTGCTAATACAATCGTTGTTGTTCGTCTTCCTTCTCTTGGGTAAACTCGGAGTCATATACTACGTTGAAATTCAAACCTTTGAATTTATGTTCTTCCACCACTTGTTTGAATAGATCGGTAACGAACACCTCTACGGTGGCGGTCTCTTTTATTTTAAACATATATGTATCCGCTGGGATTTTAGAAAAATCAAACACTATGTTATCAAACCCTGCCCATGATCCGTCTCTTTTCCTCCTTATATCGGAACGATTCCAATCCACGCAGTCCAATACATTTGTAACATTTATTACATATAATTCTAGTTCATCATGCTTTAAAGGGAGAATCTCTACTTTCTTGGAGATGTAGGATTCAAGCACAGTTTTAACGTTTCCATTTATAATTGGTTTCCCTATAATCAAGCTAGGAAAGTCACTATGTCTTTTTTTGTACAATGTTTTCACAGTAGTTGGAGTCCAGATTCCACCTTTTATATCCCCGCTAAATCTTGAAGCCAACTCGTGATCCCAATCTAAAATCTGCAACTCCATACAACTATCTTTATGTCTTAGTTCATATAACTTCAAAAAATCCCCTCCTCATTTTTTCTTGATCCAATGATTCAACTGCTTGAATTCATCTACTTCCTGTGTAATAGTGAAAGAAGGCTTGCGTATAGCGTGTTCAGATACGTCAAGTTGGTTGTAAAGGAGGAAATATTGTGTTTCAACGTTGGTTGGATAACCTGTCATCACATCCCAATGCTACGTTTCTACTGCTTGGTGTTGTTGCATTGCTTCTGGTCGTTTATCTGTGGTCAGCCACAGAAATTCGTCGCAGCCATGCACGGCATATGCAGAGGTTACGAGATACATTATACATAAGCACAGGTCTATTGGGACAACTCACCATTTGGGAACAAAGAAAAAAGGAAACAAATGAACAGGAACATCACGAACTGTTAAAAGCAATGCAAGCCTGCAAAACAGCCTCTTGTCTCTCCCCACAGCTTCAAGATCAGATTCGTGACTGTGTTAAAAATGAGGATGCAGCCAGACTTACCTTGATGCATAAAGCACTTGAGCGGGAATGCACCGCACTATCGGACGATCTCAGCCGGAATAACAATTCGGTGCACTGGGGCCGTGCGATCTGGACTATCCTCAGGCCTGCTGCTGAACCTGCTGCATTAGCAGCCACTGCAATTTTGATCGGAAACCTGTTCTACACACAGCGGATTGCAGGTACGTCTGTAAATACCTGGGACAGCCTGTTGCCATGGATTCAGGCCATTTCCCTTATGCTTACGATACTCTATGGTTATTTGCTCTGGGCCAGTCCAAAGCGTGGCACATCAGGCACGTTGGTCAAATGGCTTACACTTCTGATTGCACTATGCTCTCTACTTCACCTGATCGGACTGGCCGCAGCTCCATATGCGCTCGCCTTGCAACTCATCCTGTTTGCCTCAGGCTTCGGGTTAACCGGATCGCGCTCCCGCAGTGAACGTCCATACGCTGGGTACACTGAAACAGATGACAATACCAGCAATATGGCTATGCCGGTACATGAGTCTGTTGAAGAGAATACCTCTTCTCCTGCTACACCCCGCAGATCGGGTTCGGCATCTGATAAATAAAAAGTTTAAAGGCAATTGCCAAAATTTCCACACTTCAAAGTTACAACATTTTTCTGCTAGTACACAGACGCAAACAAAAACGGCTGCCCCTAAGTCAACATGACGACAGGGACAGCCTGTTTATTTTTAGAAGTAACCATGTAACACAGATATAAAACTAAACTATCCTTTGGCACTCGTGTTTGATCCACGAACGGAACGGGCAGAGCTGCTTCTGGCCGTATTGCCGGATTTGGAGGCGCTGCCTGAGGATGTATTTTCAAAACGTTTGCGCTCGGTTCGCTCCATCTGCACAATCTGCCCCTCATGTACCACGATGTGCAATGAACCAAACTCCATGTCATCCAGTTGCCCGGCAATTCGGTTCAACCATACCTCATCCACTTTTAACGGCTTAGCCACTTGAGCCGCCTCCTCTTCTCGGGTTTACCACCCGTTGTATTCCTGTGCTCACCTGTATTACATAAGTTCAATTATAATTCATTCTTATCCAACCTATATACTTGGTCTATACAATATCAGGGCTTCCAGCAGCTGTCAATTGATATTTTGATCCCAATTAACAGCTGCCTTTCCGGGCTGTTTGCGTGTGCGCTTGATCCACGTTATGCCTTTTCTGAAACGGCTTTATGCCCAAGCCAGCTCTTGATCAGCAACGTAGCCAAGGCCAGAATCAACAACAGTGAAGCAACCGCGAAAGAAGCCGAAAACTGATATTCGTTATACAAAATTTCGACGTGTAGCGGCAAGGTGTTCGTTTCTCCGCGGATGTGACCGGACACAACCGATACGGCTCCAAACTCCCCCATAGCACGTGCATTACAGAGGATGATGCCGTAAAGAAGTCCCCATTTAATATTAGGCAATGTCACACTCCAGAAGATGCGCCACCCGGAGGCTCCCAGCGTTACAGCTGCTTCTTCTTCCCGGGTGCCTTGATCCTCCATTAGCGGAATAAGTTCTCTCGCTACAAAAGGAAAGGTAATAAACAATGTCGCAATCACAATCCCTGGCAGGGCAAAAATGATTTTGATATCATGCTCGGCCAGCCATGGGCCAAACCAACCGTTTGAGCCAAACACCAGGACAAAGATCAAACCGCCAACCACAGGCGAGATAGAAAAAGGAAGATCAATCAGGGTAATTAGCAGTCCTTTACCCTTGAACTGGAATTTGGTGATGACCCAGGCCGCCGCCACGCCAAAAATTGTATTCAACGGAACGGTGATTGCGGCAACCAGCAGGGTCAGCTTCAGCGCAGACAAGGCATCCGGTTCCGTCAGCGCAGCGATGTAAACACCCCAGCCTTGCTTCAACGCTTCCATAAGCACAATGACCAGCGGCAGGATCAGCAGCCAGACCAGGACGAGACTCGCAAGTCCGATCAGAAGCCATTTTACCCAAGGTGCTTCAGTTGTCGCGCGATTCGTACTGCGGCCGGTTTTTACAGGTGGAACAGCACTAAGGGGGACAGAACCCGCCATAGATACACCTCCTTCGGTTTGGGTTAGTGTGCCACAGAGTGGCTGTGTATTCCGTCCGGGCCATCACGAATGGGGAAGCCGTACAGACAGAATGTGAAGTTATGATTACACTCTCCCTGCCTTACGGCTCCAGCGTTGAAGGGAGTTAATGATGAGCAGCAGGATAAAGGAGATCAATAAGAGCAGCAGAGCTACGGCTGTAGCTCCTGCATAATCAAACTGCTCCAGCTTCGCCATAATGAGCAGCGGCGCGATTTCTGTTTTCATCGGCATATTGCCTGAAATAAATACCACGGAACCATACTCACCAATGCCCCTTGCAAAAGCTAACGCAAACCCCGTCAGCAGCGGAGGGATCAGATCCGGCAACAAAACGGCCCGGAATATCCTCCATCGCCCTGCACCCAGTGTCGCTGCGGCCTCTTCCACCTCAGCCTCAAGCTCCTCCAGCACCGGCTGTACGGTACGTACGACAAACGGAATACCGATAAACATAAGTGCGAGTGTAATCCCGACCTGAGAATACGCCAGTTTGATGCCCAACGGCTCGACGAACTGTCCAATCCATCCGTTTCCGGCATAGATTGCCGTTAACGCCACCCCGGCTACGGCTGTGGGCAGCGCAAAAGGAAGATCAATGACGGCGTCGAACAATCGTTTGCCGGGGAATTCATACCGAACCAGCACCCAGGCCAGAAGCAGGCCCAGGAACAGATCGATCAAAGCCGCTGCACCTGCTGTAAGGAAACTGACCCGGAATGATGCCAGCACCCTTGGATTGGTAGCCACCTCCACCATCGTTGCCCAGGTTAATCCGGTGGAGTTGAATAACAGTGCCGTCAGCGGAATCAGCACTACCAGACTCAGATATAACACGCTGTACCCCATCGTTAATCCGAATCCCGGCAATGTTCGCCTTCCCCGGATCGCGATTCCCTTGCTCATGCCTATTCATCCTCTCCGCCGTCAGCCGGTCAGGCTGGTTGGCCGCGTACAGCGCAATGCATGCATTAGTTTAGATTCTATAGTCCATTCCATTCCTTTCCCAGTTCTGCTCATATATCTGAGCAGAGACAGCAGCTTTAACTGCCCGGAACGTAGATCTGGTCAAAGATGCCGCCATCTTTGAAATGTTTGGCCTGGGTATCCCGCCAAGTACCAAAGACATCTTTTAACGTAAACAGCTCAAGCTTCGGAAACTGATCCTTGAACTTCTCCTTCACACTATCCAGCGTAGGACGGTAGTAATTTTCGGCAGCAATCGTCTGGCCTTCTTCGCTATATAGGTACTTGAGATACGCATCCGCCACGTCGCGAGTGCCTTTTTTGTCTACATTTTTATCCACGATCGCTACAGGAGGTTCAGCCAAAATACTGATGGAAGGCACGACAATGTCGAATTTGTCCGGCCCTAACTCTTTTACCGAAAGGAATGCCTCATTCTCCCAAGCCAGTAGCACATCGCCGATGCCGCGTTCCACAAATGTCGTTGTTGATCCACGAGCACCCGAGTCGAGTACAGGAGCGTGTTTGAACAGTTCTGCCACGAACTGTTTTGCCTTCTCTTCGTCGTTGTTGTTATGTTTCAGCGCGTAACCCCATGCCGCTAAATAGTTCCAACGCGCGCCACCTGATGTCTTCGGATTCGGAGTAATGACCTGGGTGTCTCCTTTGATCAGGTCATCCCAGTCCTTGATGCCTTTTGGGTTGCCTTTGCGCACCAGAAACACAATCGTGGACGTGTACGGTGAGCTGTTATGCTCGTATTTATCCTGCCAGCCTGCATTAATCAGACCTTTATCCTCAATCGCATCAATATCATAGCCAAGCGCCAGTGTCACCACATCTGCATCCAGTCCATCAATGACGGAACGGCTCTGTTTCCCCGAACCTCCATGAGATTGTTTAATGGTCACTTCCTGGCTTTTCTCTTTCAGCCAATGCGCGGCAAATGCCTTGTTATATTCCTCATAAAGTTCTCGTGTTGGGTCATAGGAGACGTTGAGCAGTTCAATCGCTTTGCTTCCTTCCTTATTGCCATCTGCTCCTGTTCCTGTTGCTGCACCTGCTGCATTCGATCCGCCTTGATCTGATCCGCAAGCCGCCAGCATCCCTGTTAACACCAATGCCAGCCCAACCAGAATTCCTTTGTGAACTCTCTTTTTCATCATCTTACACTCCCCCCGATATAAACTTGCATGATCAACTACAGGTCGGCAGAACAGCGGTACGTACCCGAAAAAAACAAAAAGACGGAGGAACCCCCTGCGCACTCTTCCCCTCATCAAGTCATGCCGACCCTAAGGTCGCGTATGCTTCATCGGTAAAATGCACTGCGGTGTTCCTCCGTCTATACGGTGAGAACGTTATGCTGTTCTAATGTTTGCATTCATGTGTCGGTCATGACTAATTCCGCGAAAAAATTAGTCATTTTAATTATTCCTACCTGTTTAGTAAGTTATATACGTATAATAAAGGCAGTCTATATGGCTGTCAAACGTTTTTTCCGTTTTTTACCGAAATTTCTCAACATTTACTCCACTTTCCGCTCTCACCATAATACGAACTATGAGACCAATACACCAACCACCCTGTTACGAAATCAGACGGATTTCACAGGCCGTCATTAATCGTGTTACTTGAATCCCTGCTGCTGGAAGCCGCAGCTTCCCCGATCACTTCGGGATTAAAAATAGGTTGAAGCAACCTTTTGAACAAAAGGGTCGTCTATAGGGGCAAATCACTTTAAAACAAAGGGATATGAACTTCCCGGAAAGCGAGGCGACACCGAAAATGAAGAAAAATAGGATTGCTGCTCTCACCGCAGGAGCTCTGCTTACACTCTCATTAAGTGCAGGCCCACTCTATGCTGCACCGTCCAAATTTACGGATATTCAAGGCATTCCAGGCGCAGACAAGATTGAATCTCTTCATCAGGATGGACTAATCAAGGGGGTTAGTGACAACTTGTTCAAGCCAACAGAACAGCTGAATACAGCACAAGGTGTTCAACTAATTGTGGATGGACTGGATCTGAACCTGAATGCCATTCGTTTTATCAAAATGCCTGTGCCAAGTGATTATTTCTCTGCTGTAAAAGATGGCGTCTGGTACAGCGATGCTTTCATCCGTGCACAGTACAACAGCGTCAAGCTGCCGCAGAATATCGATCCGTCCAAACCACTTACCCGCGAACAGTACACCCTGTTCCTGATGCAAGCCATTGAGGCCAAAGGCGGTCTGCCTATGATTAAAATCCAGCCAGTAGATATTACGGACGAGAAAGAGCTCACGCCGGAGTACCAAGGTTCCGTACAGCGTTCCCTGGTGCTGAAAATCAGCACACTGGATGCGAATGGACAGTTTAATCCGAAACAAGCCATTACTCGCGCTGATGCTGCGGTGATGATGTACAATGCAATAGAGCACATGCAATCCTTCCATACTCCACAAATCCCGGAGACACCGGAGAAGTAGAGTTGTTCTTTGGGCAAAAGTGTAACATCGCAAAAACCCGCACCTTTCTTCCCTAGGGAGGGTGCGGGTTTTTTTACATTCAGTCTTGATGTGGGTCTGGTGCGCAGAATCTAATCTTCCTTGAGCGAGCCATTCTCCTGAAACGGTTCTACAACAATTAACTGATGTTTTACGAGAAATTTCATGAGTACCACTGTCATTGAAGCAAGAACAGGAATAGGAATAGGGTAATAGTCACCTTTTATCGGCCTATGATAATGCAGTGTGAATTGTGAAATAATAAAAAAGCGAGTACGCCCCTTCCATAAAAGGGTCGTACTCGCTTAGAATATCATTGCTTATAATCCACGTTTAGGTGGACTTAGAAAGAACCTTTTACAACCACTTCGGACAATGGGAATCGGCCTGACGGACGAGCTGGCTCAACAGCTTTACCTACAGTGATCAGCAATGTTGGCACAAAACGTGCAGGGATGTTGAAAGCTTCGATCAATTGTTGTGGGTTGTATCCGCCCATCGGGCAAGTGTCATAACCCAGGGAACGTGCTGCCAGCATAATGTTTTGGGAAGCAAAAGAAGCGTTGCGGATCGCTTCATCACGAGCGATTTGCGGGCTTTGGTAAGCACCGTTAATCTGACCCACCAAAGCGTCACGAACTTCAGCTGGCAGTGCACCAGCTTCAACAGCTTGATCGTAGATGAATGTATTACGGTTTGCTTCCAGATCACCAAGAACAGCAATCGTAACGGAGCTGTCAGCCACCTGTGTTTGTCCGTAAGCGATCGGGAGCAATTTTGCTTTGTCTGCTTCGGATTCAATCACGAGGAATCTCCAGTGTTGCAGGTTCCAGGAAGACGGGGCTTCTGAAGCTGCGGTCAAGATTGCGTTCAGGTCAGCCTCAGGCAATACGAAACCTTTTTCGTACTTTTTAACTGCGTGGCGTTCGCTAATTACGCGAAGTGTTTCATTTTTTTCAGTAGCTGACATGTGGTGTTCCACTCCTTAGTTCTGTTTGGATTATTATATTTTTACGTTCGCAAAGCACGCCTTGAAAGCCAATACGCCCCAAGCACAGGCCTTCCGAAAATAACATCAGCGCAGACGAACGCTCCCCATCTGTGTTCACGTTATGCCCGGAATTACCTCAAATTACAATCCATTTTACACCGGAGCACACGCCTGTTCTACATTTCTCCCCCATACTTGACTAAGCATAATCATGGTGCAATTAACACATGACACTCAGTTTCACAGTACCCATCAGGACTTCTCGCTGGCAGATAAACCTTCCATCGGAAACGGGCCTTCTCCACGCTCTATACTTTGCCTCACATCAAGAATGGATATGCGATCGAAATAAGCACTCAGTGCCTCTTCCCCTCCACCATATATAGCCCCCATTACCTCCTGCATATTAGAGGATACTTTACACGGTGAACCCGATTCACCTGAACACCAGCTTGGCCCCAGCGAACCTCCGGCGACAAGTCTGTAGACTTCCCCCAGCTTAATCTCTTCACTCGGACGGCTAAGCAAGTAACCACCATGAGCACCTTCCTTTGTCGTCAGGTAACCATGTTTACGCAGAACACTCAGTACCTTGCGGACTCTGGCCGGGTGTGTACCCACACTCTGGGACAGGTCTTCACTGTTAGCCATACACTCGCTTCTCATGGATAGAAAAACAAGGCAATGCACCGCAATGGTGAATTCGCTGTTCATAACTTACTCCCTTCCCGGCATACTGCGCCGATGAACTTCAATCCAAGGTAAGTATAACTGTCATTATATGAATAACAGTTATGTTTGTCAACATTTGCTCCTGAACGTCGTTGGAGTACGAAATTGCCTGTTATATCAATATTTACAGCATATCCATGATTCGCTAAAATCACGCCTGATATCCCCGCTCGGGAACGTCTTTACATAAAAAAGTGAGCCTTTCGCTTCGCGAAGGGCTCCAATAAGATAGACATATGAAAGGGCTTACGTGATTATTATAATCGGTAATCTTCATTTTGAAAACGCTTTTTTTGTAAAGTTTTATTTTATTCTGATTAGTCTACATCTTGTCCGCGTTCCCCATGCATGTCATTCTCCGTTTATGCATCTACTACAAGTCTCCATCTGTCCTTCTACAGCAGTGCTTTGCTTGTTCATCCACATCTGCTAATTTTCCCGAATTCGTATAAACGCTCTCTCACCGGGAACAATACTACATATTTTCCAAATAAAAATGATCGTCATCGCCTATAGTTTTGCAAAATATACGTTCATATATGTGTTCTATTGAGTTCTCGTATTTATGCTATAATAGGAACTGAAAAATCAGGTCTTATGTATCTCATCCGATTCATCGGATTACATATCATTCCAGAAAGAGGGCGTTTACGTGGCTCAAATCTCTCCGTACTATCTTCAAATCGGGGCGACCGTTGGCATGCTTGTCATGGCCTTGCTTGCCATCTTTATCCGTATGAAAGCCAGCCACAGGCCGGTCACCATCCGTAAAATTATTATTCCGCCGCTCGGCATGAGCACAGGCTTTTTTATGTTTGTTGTACCAGAGACACATGTTCCATGGTTATGGGCGCTGATCGCACTTCTGGTCGGCTGGTTTATTTTCTCGTATCCGCTCATTCGCAGCACCCGGTTTGAACGCGTAGGGGAAGAGATTTTTGCCACACGCTCCCGCAGCTTTGCCTTTATTTTGCTTGGATTGCTCGCTGTACGCCTGATTCTGCATGAAGTCATCCAGCAATACGTCAGCATCCCGCAAACGGGCGGGCTGTTCTTCCTGCTGGCATTCGGCATGATTGTGCGCTGGCGTGTTTATATGTACAAACACTACAAGGAAGTGCTGGCTGTTCAACATTAGGCAGCTAAAGTATCACGGTTCTCCCAAGCTATAGGGCTGGGGCATTCAGAAATCACTGGATATCACAGCAACTAAAAACTAAAAAAGACACGTTCATCACCATCCAAGGTGCGGAGAACGTGTCTTTTACTTTTGTTAGATAGCAACACCGGTCAGAACATGGTTCAGCATACTTAACCCGGATCGTTCAATTCACTGAACCCAAGTTTGTTCAACTTGCTCAACTCGCTTAACTTAATCTACTCAGGCTATTCGACTCGAAGCACAACGCCATCTATTCAGGATCTGCAACCTTCACCAGTTGCTTGCCCAGATTATCTCCCGAGAAAAGACCCATGAACGCTTCCGGCGTCCGTTCGAAACCATCTACAATATTCTCTTCATATTGCAGCTTGCCTTCCTGAATCCATTTTGCCAGCTTGGCACGGCCTTCCTTGAAGGACTTTGTATAATCGCCCAGCAGGAAACCTTTCATCAGTGCCGTATTGGTTAAAAGTAACGTCTGTGGACGCATGCCGATGTCGGGCTTCTCCAGATTATAAGACGAGATCTGCCCGCACAGCGGAATACGTGCATTCCGGTTGATATGACGCAACACCGCATCTGAAATTTCGCCGCCAACATTGTCGAAATAAACGTCAACACCGTTCGGACAAGCCTTTTCAATCGCTGCAGACATATCTTGTTCGTTTTTGTAATTCAGTACAACGTCAAACCCAAGCTTTTCTTTCAGATAGGCACATTTTTCGTCAGAACCTGCAATGCCGACCACACGCGCACCGACAATTTTACCGATCTGGCCCGCAATCATCCCCACAGCTCCTGCCGCACCGGACACCACAACGGTCTCGCCATCTTTGGGTTTGCCGATATCCTCCATGCCAAAGTAAGCGGTCAAACCTGTCAGGCCAAGTGCACCCAGGTAGGCTGTAATTGGAGCCTCGTCTGAATCAATCAGTGACAGATCCGTTGTATTAACTGCAGCATATTGCTGCCAGCCCCACATCCCGGTGACCAGGTCACCCTTACGCAAATTCGGCTCGGAAGATTCCACGACCTGTCCGATTGCGCCCCCCTTAATGACTTCGTTCAAGGCGTATGGCGCTGCGTACGATTTCGTATCTTTCATTCGTCCCCGCATGTACGGATCGACCGATAAATATAATGTACGAACCAGCACTTGCCCAGCTTCCGGTTCAGGTAACGACGCCTCAACAAATTCAAAATTCTCTTTGGAAGGAGCCCCTTCAGGACGGGACGCCAGTACGATCTGTTTGTTTACATTCATCCAAATAACCTCCTGATTCCCAGTGGCTTCAAGGTCAGCCCTTGTCATCTGCAGTAACGCAGGTGCACCACTGGCTCTATGTTGATCTTCATAATAGTTTAAACCGAAACAGGCGGATCACAAACGTGGGCCGCCCGGAAATATATAAATATCTTCACATTGTAGCTCTAACCATGATTAGTATAGTTTTTTTCAAACATCCTTATTAGGATTCTCAATCACCCAGCCTTAAGCTTTTCTGAACCAACTTTACCGCGCAGTGAAAATGACTTAGCCAACTGTGAAATGACATCATATTTTCATAACGTGCTCTTACTGTTCAGTCAAAATTACCGGGCCATCGGCTGTAATCGCAATCGTATGCTCATACTGGGCAGACAGACTCCCATCCAGTGTGCGTGCAGTCCAGCCATCTGAGTCCAGCTTGCTGCGGAACGTTCCGATATTCAACATCGGTTCAATGGTAATGACCATGCCTTCCTTGAGACGCGGGCCGCGATGTGGCGGGCCGTAGTGAGGAACTTGCGGCTCTTCGTGCATCTTCTCCCCAATGCCGTGCCCAATGAATTCACGAACGACCGCCAGACCTTCTCCCTCAGCATACTGCTGAATCGCATTGGAGATGTCTCCGATCCGGTTACCAACAACCGCTAGCTCAATGCCTTTGTACAAGGAGTTTTTCGTCACGTCCAGCAGATGCTGTGCCTTCGGACTTACATTCCCCACAGCATAAGACCAAGCCGAGTCGGCAAGCCAGCCATCCAAATTAACAACCATGTCGATCGTGACGATATCGCCGTCTTTCAGGACATATTTCCCCG
The DNA here is from genome assembly GCF_051136285.1 of Paenibacillus amylolyticus. Lineage (GTDB taxonomy): Bacteria > Bacillota > Bacilli > Paenibacillales > Paenibacillaceae > Paenibacillus > Paenibacillus amylolyticus_F. The sequence goes on from NZ_CP194938.1 coordinate 3,244,773, forward strand.
GAAAACCGTGACAGATCACGTCATTAACCGACGCACATGTCGCATACGGGTATCCGTTGTATCCCTTTTGCTCCGGTATAGCGCCATTTTTCTTCATAAACGCTTCTGCGAACTGGTCAATTTCCTGTGTTGTGATTCCCGGACGAATCAGTTTTGCGATTTCTCTATGGCACGCCGCCAGGATTTCGCCCGCTTTTTTCATATATTCAATCTGTTCTTTGGTCTTTATCGTGATCATGCAACTACTCCTTGTCCGTTATGATCTTATCCTGTCTTCTATTGTAACGCGAAACGCTCAAAATAAAAAATTCCAGTACCTTAACCAACATCCTATTATACGCCAAGCCGCCAATAGATGAACATTCTTTTCTCCAAAACACGAAACCCCAATTGGGCAAGCCACGTATTAGCCTAGAATAACTGAAAACGAAAGGGTGAGCGACTCATGTTTAAGAAACTTATAGGCAAATTAATCGACTCCAAGTCCTCTTCTAACCACAAACGTTACAGTTCCTCCAATAAACGATCCTATAAAAAATATAGCAGTTCATCCGGCAAACGCAGCTACAAGCGCTATTCCTCTTCAGATGTGAAATACAGGGATCAGCGCCATGGTTCCGGTTATTACAAAAGCAGAAAACACAAATCCAGCTAGACAAAAGATGGATCTCCAAACATGAACAAAGGGGTGTTCGCTGATACCGTACGGACGGTCAGCTGAACACCCCTGTTTTTTATTCAAACGCATAATGCTTCGCTCGCCTGCAGACTTCCCTCACAGCAATAACAACTTCAAACGGTCCATCTCACGCTGCAACTCTCTTGCCCCGCCCTCATAACCCGGACGAAGCCCAAGAAGCCGCTCCAGCATCTCATGCAGCGCTGGCGTAAGTCGAAGCTCCTCCTGCCAACTGGCTGGCACGCTTCCCTTCTGCGGCTCATAGGCTGAATACAGCATGAAAAGCAGGAAATGACCGATATCCTGCAGATCCTGATCAGGGATCGCCGGTTCATCCTCAGGTTCAGGCACATCCTTCATTCGGCGCTTCAGCTCTGGCAACAACGGCTCCCCCAAGCGTCTTGCCAAGCCAAAATCAATCAAATGCACCCGTCCTTCTCGTAAAATAACGTTAGGAATTCGTACATCGCCATGAATATATCCCTGATTATGCACATGAGCAACCGGAGTCAGAAGCTGGCTGGCAAGCTCCACGCATTCAAGCTCTGTATATTGCTGCCCTTGTTCAAAAATCAATTGCTCCAGCGTCTGTCCCCGGACATACTCCGTCACCATATAATTTCGTCTTCGCACTGCGAACGTGTGCAGCAGCTTAGGAATAGCCGGATGTTGCAGGTGCTGTAACACATCCGCTTCCCGGCTTAACAGCCGCGCGGAAAGTCTCCCCTTACTGGGCTTTGACTCCTTCAAAGCTACTTCCTTACCCGTCTGTTGATCCACACAGAGATAGGTCAGTCCGTAGCTCCCTATACCCAACAGCTCCCGTATAACGTAACGATCCCCTATAATCGTTCCTTGCCGCCCAGGACGGTCTGTAAATCGCCCTAGCCATCTTTGCCAGCTTCGCTCCAGCTCCACGTTGCCTCCCATGCCAGCTCCTGTTATCTGATCCCGTTCCTGTCCGTAATGTCAAACAGCTGATCACCGGCTGGACTTCATGTTGTATTGGAGCTAATTATATCAGGGTGTATAGATGAAATCACGATCATTAGGAATGCAGGATCATCAGGCTTCCTTATGTTTCTTTGGCAACAAACCAAACAACATACGGAGCGAAGTGACTTTAGACTTGCGTTTTCTCCCCTGGTAACTGCGCAGATTCGTGACCAGTTCGCGATCCCGCTCCTCCTCCAGCTTTTCGTTCATCCACTGACGTTGCTTCTCCATCTGTTCCTGGAGCGCAAGATAGGTTTCCGCCAGATGCTGAAGTGTCAGCTCCAGTTCATCCACCCGGTGCTGCAACACCTGCACACGATCATCATCTTCTTGCCGCGGTTCTACCGCACCGTGGGTGACCTCACTTACAAGCTGGCCGAGACCTTCATAGGATCTCAATTGTCCGTACTGATCTACTTCCAGCGGTGGTAATGAATCAGATCCAGATAACACGGCACCGGCGGCAGCACACTCCTGCTCAGCTTGTTCGCTAACGTCTTGTACAGTTTCCTGTTCTGGTTGCGCTTCTGCGGGCGACAACACGGTAACCACCGCATCAGCCAGCGGCAGATTATGCTCTCGAAGCTCTGTCATCAGGCGTTCAATGCACTCGATATCATCAGACTTAAATAGTCTAGACTTATTCGCAGAACGTTCGAAGTGATACCCCTGCTCCTCAAGTGCTGCCGCATATTTACGAAGAGTACTGGCGCCTATGCCCAGGCTCTTGGCCGTTTCCGTCGTTGCTCCTACTTCTTCAATCATCATAAATTCCCTCCCGGTATGAAGTCTTTTGGGCTTGCAAAATAACGGCTTCAGCGTTCCTGCAACGAACTGTCATCGGATCGGGTAACCTTTCCCTGTGCTTCTCTCTTGCATGTCGGTATGTATTCGTCAGTTTGCCTGCAGAACCCTTTGACGGTTTAGTTCTGTTTCTGGGGATTCGTAAGAACTTTTGTCAGGTATATATATCGCAAAAAATCCCCATCATCCGACAGGCTACAGGAATGCTGTCGTGTCGAAAATGAGAGATGCAAATGCCGTCTAAATTTCGGAGTGCATCGAAATGATGTCATTTTTGTTAACTCCTTTACTCCAATACGCTCCCGCGACAGAGGGAATCATTGCTGTATAGCTTTTCCATGTGTTATCTTATGTAACGTAGAATTGCATGTCGGCATAAAATAAAGGACTATACTTAACATAAGAATGATCGAGTAACGGAAGAATCCAATGTAATGGAGGCTGAGGGCAGTGTTAGGCAAATCAGGTAAAGTGGCGGTCATCGGGGCGGGTCTTGTTGGTTCAAGTTGTGCATATTCCATGATTAATCAATCGATATGCAGGGAAATTATGATGGTCGATCGGACATATGAGCGTGCTGTGGCACAGGCACTCGATTTTTCCCATTGCATGGACTTTACCCATAACCGAACCAAAGTGTATGCGGGAACCTATGCCGATTGTGGCGGCATGGATGTCATCATCTTGACTGCAGGAGCTAATCCGAAGCCAGGACAGACGAGACTGGATGTTCTGGAGGAGGCGGAGGCTATTGCCAAAGATATCGTGGTTCCGATTATGAATAGTGGTTTCAACGGCATCTTTGTCGTCGCCGCCAACCCCGTAGACATCGTCACGTATATGGTATGGAAATTATCAGGATTGCCACGTGAACGTGTCATTGGGACGGGGACATCCATCGACTCTTCACGGCTCAAAACTTTGCTGTCCGAGGTATTCTCCATTGATCCGCGCAGTGTACACGGGTACGCACTGGGTGAACATGGTGAATCCCAATTTGTAGCCTGGTCACATGTCACGATCGGTGGCAAGCCTATTCTCCACATTCTCGAACAGCACAAAGAACGCTTCAAACACCTGGATCTGGATGATATCGCCAAAAAGACAAAGGATGCCGGCTGGGAAATTTTCACCCGCAAAGGCTCAACCCAATACGGCATCGGTAATGCACTCGCCCATATTACTCGCTCCATCCTGAATGATGAGCACAAAATTATTGCCGTTTCTGCTATTTTGGACGGCGAATATGGACAGCAGAATGTCTGTGCAGGAGTCCCTGCAATCATCGGCGAGGGTGGCATTCAGGAGATTATTGAATTAAATCTCGACAAGACCGAATACGAGAAGTTTGAGCGCTCCTGTGAAATTCTGTCCGGAAATATTAACCGCCTGACCATCGCCTAGTTCCCCTCAATCTAGATGAGCAACAGGCTAATCCGTGAGCTTGATGTACGATAAAAATCAAAAAAACAACCTCCATATCACCACAAGGTGGAAACGGAGGTTGTTCTGTTACACCTATCTTTTTATATCAGTTGAACTCAAGTTATTTATTTACATAAGCCATCTTGAATTAATTGGGCTCAAGTTGCAGGTCCTCGGAGGGTCCCCATTGCTGCAGAACACGCTTCAGCTCACTTAGCATAACCGGTTTGCTGATAAAGTCTCGCATACCCATCTCCAGACAAGCCTCTTTATCTTCCCGTTTGGAATTGCCCGTTACTGCAATAATCGGAGGAATCCGATCCTTAGGAATCAGCCGGTGCAACAGATTGGTGGCTTTCAGTCCGTCCATGACAGGCATATGAATATCCATCAGCACAATATCATAGGCATTCTGCGAGATCGCATCAATGGCCTCTACACCGTTGGTGCACACATCCGCCTCATACCCCAGTTTCTCCAGATATTCCTGTATGATCTTTCGGTTGACGGGATGATCTTCTGCCACGAGAATACGCATGGCAACCTTATCACTTTGCCGTGTACGATCGTGCTGGAACTGGCTTGCCGACTTTTCTCCAGATGCTTCGACACGAGTTGCTGGTATCGCGAACCGAAATACGGAACCTTCTCCTTCGATACTTTCGACGCTGATGCTTCCGCCCATAATCTCTACGAGTCTCTTGGAGATGACAAGCCCTAGTCCTGTACCGCCATATTTGCGGTTAATGACCGGATGCAGCTGAGAAAACGACTGAAACAGCTGATCCAGCTTGTCTGTCGGGATACCAATGCCTGTATCCTCCACAGCAAATTCCAGTACAGTATCCTCAGGTTTATTTCCCTTAATGATATCAACGGTAACGTCAATAGTTCCCTGATCTGTGAACTTCAGTGCGTTGCCAACAAGGTTGACCAGAATCTGCCGAATACGCATCGAATCCCCTGCCATATAATCCGGAATACTTGGATTCAAACGATAGCGTATCTGTAGATGTTTCTCGTCCGCCCGTGGCTTAAACAGCTCCGCAACCTGCTCCAGCATCTTCCGTAGCGAGAAGGGCTCGTAGGCCAGTGCCATTTTACCAGACTCCAATTTACTGAAGTCCAGAATATCATTCAAGATATTCAGCAATGCGTCCCCGCTTTCTTGGATGATCTGCGCGTATTCTCGTTGCTCCTCAGACAAATCCGTTCCAATCAACAGCTCGGTCATACCTACAATTCCGTTCATCGGTGTCCGAATTTCATGACTGACAAGGGAGAGGAACTCGGACTTGGCCTGTGCAGCAAGCTCAGCCGTCTCCTTGGCACGAACAATTTCACGTTCGCCAGTAACGTCATTAAACACAACGACAGCACCACGAATCTGGCCCTCATCTATAATCGGAGTCACTTGATACTGCACGAGGAAACTGCTTCCGTCTTTCCGCCAGAATACATCCTCCGTCACCGAGCGTGTATGTCCATCCATCACCGTCATATGAATTGGGCATTCATTTTTCGGAAAATAACTTCCGTCTGCACGGGAGTGATGAATGATCGGATGTGAACTCTTGCCAATAAATTCGTGGGCTTCGTAACCGAACATCGAAGCAGCTGCCGGATTCATAAACATCGTAACACCATCCGTATCCAATCCGTAGATTCCTTCGGTAACGGTGTTGAGAATCAACTCATGCTGTTTGCTTAGCTCCTGAATACGCTCCGTGTACTCCTTACGCTCTGTTATATCCGATAAAATACCGTAGACGCCAACCATCTCATTATCTACAATAATTGGCACATTGGTCACCGATACTTCGATCTTCCTGCCTCCGGAACTCACAACACGAGTCTCATAGTGTTGAGGCTCTCCCTGCTTCACAAGCTCAAAGCAGGCTTCGCCTTTGTGCCTTTCTCTCATGTCCAGATTCGAAAGAAAGGACTGTCCAATCAGCTTGCTGCGCGGAATATCGAGCATCTTCACCATATTGCTATTTACCTCACTGTATCTACCCTCCAGATCCAGGGAGTAGACCGCAGCCGGGTTATATTCAAATAGTGATTTGTACCGCTCACGGCTTTCGCGAAGCCGTCTGTCCGCATCCTTCTGTTGGGTAATATCCCTGCTGATGCTAACAATTTGCGTTACCTTGTCATGCTCTCCAGCTACAGGCTTCGCCAATGTCTCCATCCAGATGTAATGACCATCCTTGTGTAACACTCTCATTTTGCATCCATTTCCAATATTCGACATATGCATAGGATCAGGATAATCACCGGGGTAACAGTAAGACTTAAATGATTTCCCTGTTACTTCATCCGGTTCATATCCCAGTAGCGTACGGACAGATGGTGAGACATACAGAAGCGTGCCATCAATCGTGCAGGTTGTAATCAGATCTTGGGCATGTTCTGCCAATACCTGATACTTCTCTTGTGTCTCCTGCAACTCCTGTTCGATGATTACCTTATCCGTCACATCCTTGGCAATACCATAGATGCCGACAACTTCATCACCTTCTGTAATGGGTATATAGGTCACCTGTGCATGTTTCACAGAACCATCTTTATGATAAAAGGCCATCGCTTCACTGACTGAACGTCCAGCCAGCACATCTTCGATGAATTGCACTCGTCTCTTTTCACTTTCAGGCGGGCTGATGCGATCCCGACTCACCCCTGCGAGTTCTCCAATCTTGTAGCCGGATAACCGTTCAAAGGAAGGGTTCGCATCCATATGATTCCCTTCAATATCCATGACATAGATGGCATCCGGGTGGTTAAAAAACAATGATCGGTAAGAGCTACCCTCAGAAATAATTCGTTTCAGGGTTTCCGTTTTATTATGATCCAAAGGCCTACCCCTCTTTTCTCAGCCAAATCTTCTTTTAATGATGCACATTCACAACTTTTGGCTCTAACAGGCTTACCCTCGAATAACCATGTTTGCCTGACTAGAAACAACTTTTTTTATTTTACCAGATTCTCGTCTAATTTTGCTTATCAAATAGGATAACATTCACATCACTGGGCATGAAAAAGATGGAATTATATCTTTATCGCAAAATATAAAAAAACTGAGACTGTCTGCATACCAAATCATTGGATGCGCAGCCTCAGGAAGGTTCAATTGTTATTCTCATCGTACTTAGACTTTATACTTCCTTCTTCGAAAAATAAATCATGCCAACCGCAATAAACAGCGCGGCGCTCCCCCCAACTACGGTTAAAAGCGTACCTAGCGGAACATTGAATGCACCAAACCCTGTTCCCTCGATGGGAAGCATCAGAATCATTGGCTGTGCCCATGGATAATATGGCCCATACATTGCGGAGTTGACTACCAAAATATTAGGTATCGTTAACGCAAAGTTCAAGGCAAGCGGCGCGGCGAAGCTACTCCAGATCAGAGACACAAACATCTGTAAAGCCGCAAGCGGGATACATGCCAGAAGTCCAAGCAGCATTTTGCTGACAAGGAATCCCCAAGGTACCGGTGATGCCATTCCATGGATTAGCCCTGTCAATACGATACTTCCGAATAGAAGCAACTGTGTACCAGCCAGGAGCAGTAACACAATCGTGAATTTGCCTAAATACACACCTGTACGTGTAAGTGGCAAAACCAAGAGCTGTTTCCATCCACCCCCTGCATGTTCGAAACGACATACAAATGAGGTGAACACACCTGTTAGCATCGGTAACAAAAGCATACCGTGAATCATCACCATGGCTGACATCAACGCTTTCCAATCCCCTGATGGGGAAGACAGTAGACCGATGAGCAGTGCGATCAAGGGACTGATCAGGACCAAAAGCGAGATTGGCGATTTGGCCATTTTCAAACGTTCCGCTGATAAGATACGAAAATAGGTTGTAGCAAAATTCATATCAATCCACATCCTTCCGGCTGAAGTGCATCATGCCTATCAGCAGAATGATGATTCCTAAACCTGCACCCATCCCTGCGTACAGGTACGCGTTAGGAGCACTCCACGCCATCTGTGCCCAAGCCAGTGGAAATTGTGGAGAGATCATGAGTGAGAACATACCGGTGATGGCAAGAATAATGCCGAATGTAACCGGTAGCGCCTGATTTTTGGATACCAGCGTAAACCATAATTCAATAGACAATACAGGCAGCGCCCCAGCCAGCGGCATAAGTCCCAGCTTCAGAGCCTGTGACCACGGGATTTCTGTGGCATTGAAGCCAAGCACAAGGCCCAGACCAACAATCCCCGCTGTCAGTAACAAACATGAGATCATAAGCAGCACGCAAGCCAGCAAGAACTTGGCCAGGTAAACCGCAGGTCTGGAAATGGGCAGTGCCAGCACTTGCTTCCACGAGCCCTGCTCATGCTCAATCCCGGCAATCATCGAGCTCAATATCGTCGCACCCAGCATTAATGCGAGTGGCACAAATGTGATGACATTTCCAAACAACCCTTCCCACAGATTGTCTGCATACTGCTCTTTCAGATAATCCAGCCGCAGTCCGAAATTCAGTGCCTGCATTGCTGTTAACCCAATCGGGGCCAGAAACACAAGAAACCAGATGCCTTTACCACGAATCTTAAGCCAATCGGCAGATAACGCACGTCCTGTCATAGGGAAGCCCCCTCGCCAATGACACGCATGAAGAGATCCTCCAAAGACTGTCTCTGTTCTTCCACCCGGTACACATCATGGTCCTGTTCAATCAGGCGACGCACCAGCAGTGCAACTGCGTCGTTATCCATATAGGGAAACGTCAGCACAGCATCCTGTCTCTGACCGAACTGCCCCTGCTCGCGAGCCAGCTTCATCGCTTCCTCCGGTTCGGACACTGTGAGCCTAATAGAGCTTCCTGTCTGGCTGTGCAGACTTGCAATGGTGTCCTGTAACACCATTTTGCCATCCCGGATAATGCCGACACGACTTGCCATCTGCTCCACTTCACTCAGCAAGTGACTGGACACAAGAACAGTGATGCCATGCTCCAGCGGCATACGTTTGATAAGTTCCCGAATTTCCTGGATACCTGCCGGGTCCAGTCCGTTCGTTGGCTCATCCAGAATAAGCAGCTCCGGGTTACCCAGTAGCGCACTGGCAATCCCAAGACGCTGTTTCATCCCGAGAGAGTATCCTTTTACAGCCCGTTTAGCATCTTTAGTCAGATCAACAATAGACAGCACTTCGGCAATCCTTGATTTAGGCACATGGATAATACGCCGCAACACTTCAAGATTCTCCACTGCATTCAGATGTCCATAATAGGAAGGGTACTCCACCAGAGAACCAACACGGCGCAAAATGTCCATACGGTCCTTACGAATATCCTTGTCAAAAACCCGGATAACACCTTTGGTCGGTTTGATCAGACCAAGAAGCATGCGGATCGTTGTTGTTTTGCCGGCGCCGTTGGGACCGAGGAAGCCGTAGATATCTCCCTTTTTAATATGCAAGTCAAGTTCACGAACGGCTGCACGACCCTTGTATGTTTTCCATAAATTCGCTGTTTGAATAATATTTTCGCTCACGATTAATCACCTCGGAACTATCGTAACCTTCCAAGGTTAAAGCAGGCATACGTCCAAGTTTAAGTTTAGTTTAAAAAGAAACCTCGTGCCTCGGCTCAAGGTTCCTGGTTGTTATCTTTGCCACTATACAGATAGATGCGAACCCCTGCTTCAGAGCTATCCACCCGCTTCCGTAAACCCATCTCACGAATCAGCAAATCTACGATGGACAGACCAAGCCCTGTCCCCTTGGTTCCTGAATCAGGCTGAATTCCCGGCCCGTGATCTTCAATCACCACGGCAATTCGTCCTTGAATCGGCTCGGTGGAGAGGCGGATATACTTACCGCTTGCGGCATGACGAACTACATTTTGGAATAGATTGTCCAGCACACGCCTTAAGCCCTGCTCATCCACGTCCCAGATTAACGGAGTCTCCGGCAGGTCAATATCGATCTCAAATTCTTCTTTCTCCCACACGGGATACCATGAAGCGGCAGCCTCTCTAACCATCCGCAGCACATCTTTCTGCTCCAGCTTCAATGTATACCTTCCGCTAGCTAACAGATTATAAGAGAGCATATTGTCGATCAATTCACCGAGATCCTGCATCTTGCCTTCCATGCGATTCAGCGCCCGAACGCCTTGCTCGCTGAGGTTTTCCTTATGCAATGCATGCATATGCCCGCGAATTACGGTCAACGGAGTTCTCAAATCATGAGATAATCCCGCAACCAGCCGTTTGCGAAGCTGCTCCTCCTCCCGTTCACGCTGGAGACTCCCCGTTAACTGATACACCATCTGGTTAAAGGATTCCTCCAAATGCCCGATCTCATCCGACCTCCTCACGTCCACAGGAAGTGGTATGCCTTCCTTGCTCGGAGCAACCATTGCTGACTGCAAATGAATCAGCCGCTTGCGAATTTTAGCAAAGAACAGTACAGACATAATGATGAAGATGATAAAAACAGTGAGCATAACTACACCAAAATAGACGAATTCCATCAGTCCGCTACTGGAAGAATTCTGGAGCATCTCACGAGGGACTTCGATCACCATAAAACCTTGACCTTTGTTTTCATTCCCACCTCCAACATAAGCAACAACGGTCAAGGGATCGCGATAGAGGGCTTTTTTCATGAACTCTATCGTATCATTCGCTGTCCATGTTGCAGGAATTCGAGTCTCTACTTTTTCTCCGGTTGCCAACGACCATTTCAGTATGAAATCTGTATTTAAAGACCCAGGCTCCCCTTCCGAAGTATCTGAAGGATTTAATGACTTAGACTTCAGTACCGCTGCCTCTTCACCACCAAGCACTAACTTCGTTCTGCCTGCTGCATCCACTCGATACATAGCTGATTTGGGATAGTTTCCCTGAAGCTCTTTCATTCGTTGATCTATAATTTGGTCAGAAGCCCCACCCAGCTTTTTGGATTCACTAGTCCACAGATTGGTAATCCGTTCAGAGTTACCGTAAGGCGCTTCTTCAACGGGGGCTGCATTATTGATGATCACAATGAAAACTGTGGCTACCAGCGGCACCACAACAGGTACAAACAGTACCGCTGCCAAAATCAGAAGCATGTATCTGGACATCAGTGATCGCCCAAACTTTATTTTGGGACGGATAGGCTGTTCCGTTCTACTGTCTCTGTTCCGTTCAGACTTCCTTGCCTTCCGTTCTCTATACCATCTGATCATGGCTTCTTCACACGATAGCCCACACCACGCACCGTCTGAATAATCACCGGATTCGCCGGATCAAGCTCCAGCTTCTCGCGCAGATGCCGGATATGCACCATTAATGTCTTGTCCCCATCCAGATAAGACTCATTCCAGACCGCCTCGTAAATCTGTTCTTTGGTGCGGATCATGCCCATATGCCTGAGCAAATAAGCGAAGATGTGGAATTGTTTTCCTGATAAAATAATCTCTTCACCCGTCTGCTCATTGACGATCCTGTTATCTTGTTCATAGATCGACAGATGGTCCAATTTGAGAACCGTATCACTTGAACCGCCCGTGCCTGCCTTCCGCAGTTGAACCTCTATCCGCGCAGCAAGCTCGTCCGGATGGAACGGCTTGGTCACATAATCATCAGCAAAATCAAGCCCATGCAATTTGTCATCAATGGATGTTCTGGCCGAGAGCATAACGATGGGTACAGCAGGATGTTCCTTTTTCAAACGTTGCCCTACCGTAAAACCGTCCAGTCCCGGCAGCATGACATCCAGTATGACCAGAGAACAATCTGCCGCAGCCGCAGCAGCACCCTCGCCACTTCCCAGCCAGACAACCTCATATCCGCGTTCCTCCAGATCCTCTCTCACCCATGTTGCAATTTCGATGTCGTCCTCAATGTATAACAGTTTGGTTTTCATCATCTATGTACTCGTTTCCTTTCTATCCTCTTTGGGTTAATGATATATCTGGGCAGCGTTGCTTAACTGTATTGATTTTGTGACTTAATATTGAAATAGGTACGCTTCCTCGCCAGATTAAATGCAAGCTCGGTTGCACAAGCTACAATGTCCGTTTCCTTGGCTCGGCAACCATCATCTCAATGTCACTCGTTTGGAGTACGCCCTCTCTTTTCATACCTTCATTATAACGCAATCTGTTGTCACGTAATATGAAGCTATATCATTCAGCAATTACGATCTACATATTCTACGTACTATCTTTATCGTTCATTTCTACATCCAATCCTTTTAACATAGTTCATTTACATCTGACGGGAGGAATTATACATGCTGCTCGAAGCTATCTTTCATCAACCCAAACGGAACTGGGCTTACGCCTATGATCAGGATACAATCCGTCTGCGCCTGCGTGCCAAAAAAAATGATCTCACCGAGGTTTATGCTCTGACAGGAGATAAATATGCGTGGAAAGAAACCCGGAATAGGGTTCCTCTGACCAAATTCACTTCGGACTCTATGTTTGACTACTACGAAGGGGAAGTAAAGCCACCGTATCATCGGTTGAAGTATGCTTTTTTACTCCAAAGCGAAGATGAACACATCTGGATGACCGAAACGGATTTCCAGGAAGAGGAGCCAGATGATCCGGGCCGCATGTTCCAGTTCCCATATATTCATGCCGGAGCTGTATTTACTCCCCCGGCGTGGGTGAAGGATGCAATATTTTATCAGATTTTCCCTGAGCGTTTCGCTAATGGTAACCCTGAAATCAACCCAAAAGAAGTTGAACCTTGGGGCGGTGAACCTACCCCCTTCAATTTCTTTGGTGGTGACCTGCAAGGTGTGATGGATCATCTGGATTATCTCAGCGAACTGGGCATCAATGCCATTTACTTCACCCCGATTTTCGAAGCAACGACCAATCATAAGTATGATACCGAAGACTATCTGCGCGTAGACCGTCATTTCGGTGATGCAGATACCGTGAAACGTTTGGTTAAGCTGTGCCATGAACGAGGTATTCGTGTGCTGCTGGATGCGGTGTTTAACCATTCCGGCAAAACGTTTGCCCCATTCCTCGATGTGCAGAAGCACGGCTCCGAATCTAAATATAAAGATTGGTTCCATGTGCATGAATTCCCACTGGACGTGAAGAATGGCATTCCGACCTATGAGACTTTTGGCTTTGAGCCTCATATGCCTAAGCTGAATACAGAAAATCCAGATGTGAAGGCCTATTTGCTGGAGGTCGCCGAATATTGGATCAAAGAAGTAGGCACCGACGGCTGGCGCCTCGATGTCGCCGATGAAGTGGACGATGCCTTCTGGCGGGATTTCCGCCGTGTCGTCAAGGCAGCCAACCCGGACGCCTATATCCTGGGCGAGATATGGAACGAATCTTCTGCCTGGTTGCAAGGTGATCAGTTCGATGCCGCGATGAACTACCCGTTTACCGCAGCCGTAAATGCTTTCTTTGTGGAAGAAAAGATGCACGCCGAACAATTTGCCAACTCCATCGGTCGCCAGTTATCCCGCTATCCACTCCAGGCGAGTGAAGTAGCGTTCAACTTGCTTGACAGCCACGATACACCACGCCTGCTTACGCTATGTGATGGCGATCAACGCAAGATGAGGCTGGCTGCCTTATTCCAGTTCACATACATGGGAGCACCATGCATCTATTATGGCGATGAGATTGGCCTCGATGGCGAACATGATCCCGGATGCCGTAAATGTATGGAATGGGATGAAGCGAAGCAGGATCTGGAGTTACTTCGCTTTTACCAGAAATTGATTGCTCTGCGCCATGCTCATCCTGCACTGCGTGCAGAAGGCACGGTTCGTTTCCTGCAAGCCCAGGCGGGCGGAAGTCAGCTCGTCATGGAGCGGCAAAACGATGAGGAACGCATCCTGGTTCTGTTTAATCGTTCGGAGGAAACTGCCATTGTTGAACTGGAAGCTGGTCATCAGCCATGGAATGAGCTGTTTGAGGGCAATCATCGCACGGCTCTGGATAATGGTGTGCTTGCTATTGAATTACCTGCCTACGGATATGCAGTTATGCGCACCGAATTAGAGTAGACCAGGCGTATTGAAAAAGCCTGAAATAAATTCACCTACCTCATCCCGATATGACGGTCGATAGCTGATAGTTAGCTTGGCTGATCTATGATCCCAAACTACACTAAAACAAGCGCCCTTCACACCTGAGCTGTTCAGGTTGAAGGACGCTTGTTTACTTTGCTTTGACTTATTCTAAACCCTCGATCCGGCAAGCTCTGATTACTTACCTTCCATTTCCGGTTGTACTCCTGGTGCTTCTGAATCTGTTTCTGATGCCGCTTCCGGCTCTGCCCGCTTCGCCTTAGGTTTCGCCAGCTTCTGCATCATCTTGCGGCCTGTAGGTGTCTGGGCCAGCCCACCTTGCGCTGTCTCACGGTGACGGCTTGGCATGGCACTGCCTACCTCCAGCATAACGTCGATCACTTCGTCCGACGGAATGGCACTGCGTACGCCAGCGAGCGCCATATCAGCCGCAGCCAGTGCAGTAACGGCTCCGAGTCCGTTGCGCACAATACAAGGAATCTCTACAAGCCCGGCAACCGGATCACAGATGAGGCCCAGTGTATTTTTTAAAGCCAAGCCCACAGCATGCACAACTTGCTCCGGTGTTCCTCCACGAAGTTCCACCATGGCACCGGCAGCCATGCCGATCGCAGAGCCAACCTCGGCCTGACAACCACCCTCAGCACCAGAAATAAATGAATTGTTGGCAATAACATAACCGATGGCTCCGGCGCAGAACAATCCATTCACCAGATGTTCATCCGTCCAACCGAAGCGTTCCTGCGAGCTAATAAACACACCCGGAATGATGCCGCAAGATCCTGCCGTTGGCGTAGCCACGATTCGTCCCATCGAAGCGTTCACTTCCGATACACACAGTGCATAAGCCATGGCAAGGGCAGAAGCATCACCAGAGCATGTCTCGCCTTGGCGAATGTATTCGGCCATTTTTTTCCCGTCTCCGCCTGTCAGTCCGCTCCGCGAGGTTGTATCTTCTGTAAGTCCTTTACGAACCGCTTCCTTCATCACCTGGTAGTACTCCGACATCTGTTTCACCACGTCAGTTTCCGGTGTATTCGTCTCTTGCACCTGCTCTTCAATCATCAGCTGTGCAATCGTTTTGGACTCCGCAGTGCATATGGTATTCAATTCATGCAAATGTTTAAACCGCATTCGGATCAACCCCTCTCTTCAGATCAATCACACGAATATTGAGCACATGATCAAGTGAACGCAATCTTTTCAAAATTTCTTCACTCGGCGGAGCATCCATCTCCATTGCAGTAAGTGCTTCACCATCACGGGCTTTCCGATCCACTTGCATATACCCGATGTTCACTCCGGAAGAGCTGATCGTTGAGGTTACGGATGCCAGAACACCTGCTTTATCCGCATGACGCAAAACAAGTGTCGGGAACTCCCCGCTGATCTGTACGCGAAAATCATTCAGTGCATGCACGGACACACTACCGCCGCCGATGGAAGCCCCAATTAATGAGCACTCCCGTTCGCCGTGCCACAATTCAATCTTGACCGTATTGGGATGAGGGGCCGGCAGACCGCTCGTGTAAAAATCAACCTCCATACCGGCTTCCGACGCATGTTGCTCCGCATCCGGTATACGCGGATCATCTGTGACATAATCGAGCAGGCCTCCGATCAGTGCCAGATCTGTGCCATGTCCTTGATAGGTATCCGCAAATGAGCCGTATAACGTGAGCCGTGCACGTTCAGGCGTGCATCCCAGCCACTGACGTGCAATTCGCCCCAGTCTTGCAGCACCCGCTGTATGTGAACTGGATGGCCCCGTCATGGACGGACCAATAATTGAAAAAACATCTTTAAATCTCACCTTGTAACCCTCCAATTGGTTTCGTCATCGTCCTCCAGACAAGAAGACCACCATTATGTTCCTGATTTACTGAATGATGACATGAAAAAAGGACAGAAGAAGGCCGTTAGCCCTCTCTCTGTCCTTGATACCTGAGAGTTTCATGATAAGAAGCACACAGATGCTTTGCCTGTATTCCACAGGTGACACACCTTGCAAACTGCCCCTTAAACATATACCCCTTGGGTGGCGCATATTGCGCACTCTCCAGAGTTGCGTCCAACGATGGTACATTTACCTGAGAGATTAACCACTGCGCCGGGTGCGCAGCAGCTTGCTCCTTCGGTGCCTTGGCAGCATGCGATTTTACTCGGTCTGCCCAGGTCTCTCCCGCTCGTTATCATCCGCTGTAACATCATTGATTTAATTTTGCATGTTAGACCGCTGAATTTTCGATACATCTATAAGAATAGAGTAATGTACAGTATCCGATATGTCAACAAAAGTAACGTGCAATTATCATAAGCTAGACGTCAACTTTAAGTGAAAACAATGGAATTGATATTTCTCACTTCCGATGAAGCACTTGTGACACTTGTAGTTGCTGTGAATGCTATGCTTATCGTATACACATTGGTGGTCGTGGCAGTTGCAGTATCAACATAAGTGTTGGAAGAAAGAAATCGCAGCGTACCTGAAGAGTTCCCCGTTCTGGAAATCTGCAATTGGTTAATCAAAGCGCCGTTCACTCTCAGGTTAATGTTATAAGAGACGCTCCAGTTAGACCCTACAACCACTGCGATTTGCGTACTATTGTCAATTTTCACCCGTTGGCCTGTCACCACAGGCACATTCAGGGTCTGAATCGTCGTTTCAGTTGATAATGAAAGAGCCAATGATGATGTCTGACTGTCAGCAAACAAGGAAGAACTCGCTGGCGCAGATGCTGCTGTAGATCCTGTCGCACCTGTAACGCCAGTGGCTCCGGTCGTTCCCGTTGCACCTGTATTTCCAGTAACTCCGGTCGTGCCTGTTGCTCCTGTATTTCCAGTAGTCCCGGTCGTTCCCGTTACTCCTGTCGCACCTGTATCGCCAGTGACTCCAGTCGTCCCTGTTACTCCTGTTGCACCTGTATTTCCAGTAACTCCGGTCGTGCCTGTTACCCCTGTTGCTCCTGTATCTCCTGTAACTCCAGTCGCTCCCGTTACGCCTGTCGCACCTGTATTTCCAGTAACTCCAGTTGCTCCCGTTAAGCCTGTCGCACCTGTATTTCCAGTAACTCCGGTGGCTCCCGTTACGCCTGTTGCACCCGTATCACCAGTAATTCCAGTAGCTCCCGTTACGCCTGTTGCACCTGTATCTCCAGTGACTCCAGTCGTGCCTGTTGCACCCGTATCTCCAGTGACTCCAGTCGCTCCCGTTACTCCTGTCGTACCCGTTGCTCCTGTTGCACCTGTGTCACCAGTAACTCCAGTCGTTCCTGTTACGCCTGTTGCTCCTGTGTCACCAGTAACTCCGGTCGCTCCTGTCACGCCAGTCGCACCCGTATCTCCAGTAATTCCAGTTGCTCCCGTTACGCCTGTTGCTCCTGTATCGCCAGTGACTCCAGTCGTGCCCGTTACGCCTGTCGCACCTGTATCTCCTGTAATTCCTGTTGCACCTGTTCCCCCTGTCGCACCCGTATCTCCAGTAACTCCAGTCGTTCCTGTTACCCCTGTAGCTCCTGTATCTCCTGTAACTCCAGTTGTTCCTGTTACGCCTGTATCTCCTGTACCTCCAGTAACTCCGGTCGTGCCCGTTACGCCTGTCGCTCCTGTATCTCCAGTAACTCCAGTCGCTCCCGTTACGCCTGTTGCACCCGTATCACCAGTAATTCCAGTAGCTCCCGTTACGCCTGTTGCACCCGTATCTCCAGTGACTCCAGTCGCTCCCGTTACTCCTGTCGTACCCGTTGCTCCTGTTGCACCTGTGTCACCAGTAACTCCAGTCGTTCCTGTTACGCCTGTTGCTCCTGTGTCACCAGTAACTCCGGTCGCTCCTGTCACGCCAGTCGCACCCGTATCTCCAGTAATTCCAGTTGCTCCCGTTACGCCTGTTGCACCTGTATCTCCAGTAACTCCGGTCGTGCCCGTTACGCCTGTCGCTCCTGTACCTCCAGTAACTCCGGTCGTGCCCGTTACGCCTGTCGCTCCTGTATCTCCAGTAACTCCAGTCGCTCCCGTTACGCCTGTCGCACCCGTATCTCCAGTAACTCCAGTCGTTCCTGTTACCCCTGTTGCTCCTGTGTCACCAGTAACTCCGGTCGCTCCTGTCACGCCAGTCGCACCCGTATCTCCAGTAATTCCAGTTGCTCCCGTTACGCCTGTTGCACCTGTATCTCCAGTGACTCCAGTCGCTCCCGTTACGCCTGTCGCACCCGTATCTCCAGTAATTCCAGTCGTTCCCGTTACGCCTGTTGCACCTGTACCTCCAGTAACTCCGGTCGTGCCTGTTACCCCTGTTGCTCCTGTGTCACCAGTAACTCCGGTCGCTCCTGTCACGCCAGTCGCACCCGTATCTCCAGTAATTCCAGTTGCTCCCGTTACGCCTGTTGCACCTGTATCTCCAGTGACTCCAGTCGCTCCCGTTACGCCTGTTGCTCCTGTATTTCCAGTGACTCCAGTCGCTCCCGTTACGCCTGTTGCACCCGTATCTCCAGTGACTCCAGTCGCTCCCGTTACTCCTGTCGTACCCGTTGCTCCTGTTGCACCTGTGTCACCAGTAACTCCAGTCGTTCCTGTTACGCCTGTCGCACCTGTATCTCCTGTAATTCCTGTTGCACCTGTTCCCCCTGTCGCACCCGTATCTCCAGTAACTCCAGTCGTTCCTGTTACCCCTGTAGCTCCTGTATCTCCTGTAACTCCAGTTGTTCCTGTTACGCCTGTTGCACCTGTATCTCCAGTAACTCCGGTCGTGCCCGTTACGCCTGTCGCTCCTGTACCTCCAGTAACTCCGGTCGTGCCCGTTACGCCTGTTGCACCCGTATCTCCAGTGACTCCAGTCGCTCCCGTTACTCCAGTCGCTCCCGTTACTCCTGTCGTACCCGTTGCTCCTGTTGCACCTGTGTCACCAGTAACTCCAGTCGTTCCTGTTACGCCTGTTGCTCCTGTGTCACCAGTAACTCCGGTCGCTCCTGTCACGCCAGTCGCACCCGTATCTCCAGTAACTCCAGTTGTTCCTGTTACGCCTGTTGCACCTGTATCTCCAGTGACTCCAGTTGTTCCCGTTACGCCTGTTGCTCCTGTACCTCCAGTAACTCCGGTCACTCCCGTTACGCCTGTTGCACCTGTTGCACCTGTATCTCCAGTAACTCCAGTCGCTCCCGTTACGCCTGTTGCACCCGTATCACCAGTAACTCCGGTCGCTCCTGTCACGCCAGTCGCACCCGTATCTCCAGTAATTCCAGTTGCTCCCGTTACGCCTGTTGCTCCTGTTCCCCCTGTCGTACCCGTATCTCCAATGGCTCCAGTCGTGCCCGTTACGCCTGTCGCACCTGTATCTCCTGTAATTCCTGTTGCACCCGTATCTCCAGTAACTCCAGTCGTTCCTGTTCCCCCTGTCGCACCCGTATCTCCAGTAACTCCAGTTGTTCCTGTTACGCCTGTCGCTCCTGTACCTCCAGTAACTCCGGTCGTGCCCGTTACGCCTGTCGCTCCTGTACCTCCAGTAACTCCGGTCACTCCCGTTACGCCTGTTGCTCCTGTACCTCCAGTAACTCCGGTCACTCCCGTTACGCCTGTTGCACCTGTATCTCCAGTAACTCCGGTCACTCCCGTTACGCCTGTTGCACCTGTATCTCCAGTAACTCCAGTCGCTCCCGTTACGCCTGTTGCACCTGTATCTCCTGTAACTCCAGTCGCTCCCGTTACGCCTGTTGCACCTGTATCTCCAGTGACTCCAGTGACTCCAGTCGCTCCCGTTACGCCTGTCGCACCTGTACCTCCAGTAACTCCGGTCGTGCCTGTTACCCCTGTTGCTCCTGTGTCACCAGTAACTCCGGTCGCTCCTGTCACGCCAGTCGCACCTGTATCCCCAGTGACTCCGGTCGCTCCTGTCACGCCAGTCGCACCTGTATCCCCAGTGACTCCAGTCGTACCTGTTACGCCTGTTGCTCCTGTATCTCCAGTAATTCCAGTTGCTCCCGTTACGCCTGTCGTACCCGTTGCTCCTGTTGCACCTGTGTCACCAGTAACTCCGGTCACTCCCGTTACGCCTGCTGCACCTGTTCCCCCTGTCGCACCCGTATCTCCAATGGCTCCAGTCGTGCCCGTTACGCCTGTCGCACCCGCATTCCCAGTGAATCCGGTCGTTCCTGTTCCCCCTGTTGCACCTGTATCTCCAGTAACTCCGGTCGTTCCCGTTGCACCTGTCACGCCTGTAATTCCAGTTTCTGCTCCTAATAGTTCCTCAGATACTAAACGATGCGCAGCTACCAATTCTCCATTCTGGTTTTTTCCCCATACCGAAATCTGTACCTCTGCAACGGCAGCATCCCCCGTTGTGAAGACAAATTCAAACCCATCGAGATCAGCATAATAATCTTTCGTTATCACTTGGTTGGGTAGAACATTAAACAAGTCTTCAATATATAATGTACGAACACCCACCAATTGATATCCTTGAACCAAAACGGTATATATACTGGTTTCATTTCGATTGTCCAGCCTTACCGTAACTCTCTGGGTAGGACGCATCCCACTTCCCGCGACGATCGTATTTTCTATAGGACCCGTTGATAAAACAGCCATACTTTAGATGCCTCCTTTGCCCAGCTTACATTCACCAGATCGAGATCATCTTATATTTTTATGCAACACTCCTAATAATCTTGCAAGTCCTAGTCCGCCCTTTTATATATCCAAAGATTATTTGGACGACTCACGTCCCTCATAAAATAATCGTTTAGTAGGCATCAAACTTATAAACCATAATCACAACGCAACGACCACCACCCCTGATACAACCGTATTCACCATACGAAGCGACATATGTTCGGCAACAATGCCTGCAATTAGTATGGAAGCCACCTGTAATATCTGGAAAGAAACTTAAGAATCAGCGCCCCCTCATGAATGTACGTCAAAAAGCACAACCCTCGAACTACCTCATCCGAGTGTTATGCTTCCTTCTGCCTCTATATCTATCTCGTACTCCTTCCAACATAACAATTAACCGAAACGACCCATAATATATTCCTGCGTCAGACGATTGTCCGGGTTGGTAAAAATGTGCTCCGTCTCACCGTGTTCAATCAGGCTACCGAGATAAAAATAAGCCGTATAATCCGAGATGCGTGCCGCCTGCTGCATGTTATGGGTAACAATAACGATGCGTAGCTCCTGCTTCAGCTCCGAGATCAATTCCTCGACTTTACCCGTAGATACCGGATCAAGGGCAGATGCTGGCTCATCGAGCAACAGAATCTGCGGATCGACGGACAATGCTCGCGCGATACAGAGCCGTTGCTGCTGACCACCTGAGAGTGCCAAGGCCGATTCATGCAGTCTGTCCTTTACTTCATCCCAAAGTGCTGCGCGGCGTAAGCTTTTTTCCACAATCTCATCCAGTGCTTTCTTACTCTTCATACCGCGGTAGCGGGGGCCAAATGCGATATTGTTGTAGATAGACTTATGGAAAGGATTGGGCTTCTGCCACACCATGCCGATCTTCTGACGAAGCTTGATCACATCCGTACCTGGTTCGTTGAGGTCATTACCATCCATCCAGATGTGTCCCTCTGTGCGTGAACCGGCAATCTCATCATTCATCCGGTTCAATGAACGGAGAAATGTCGATTTACCGCAGCCGGACGGCCCAATCAGAGCCGTTACACTGGCTTCGGGAAAAGTCAGACTGATCTGTTTCACGGCCTGAAAATGTCCATAATATATGCTTAACTGTTCCGTACCAAATGGTATGGCCATGTGGGATTCCTCCTTATTTCGAAGCTGTCATCCGGCGGTATACCACCCGGCCGATCCAGCGTGCACTCAGATTGAATGCCAGTACCAGAATAACCAGCACGGCAGAAGCACCTGCTGCGATTTCTTTGGAATCTGGCCCAATGCCTTCACTGTTGACTTTCCAGATGTGCACAGCCAGTGTTTCCGCAGGACGCAACGGGTTGATCGGTGATCTTGGACTTGTTGGATTCCAGTCCGTAAAGTCCAGCGGTGGACTACTCATACCCGCAGTAAACATCAGGGCTGCAGCTTCACCGAAGATCCGACCAGATGCCAGAATGGTGCCCGTAATCAAGCTTGGCAGTGCCACAGGCAACAGGATGGACGTAATGATCTTCCATTTGGACAAACCAAGAGCAAGTCCTGCTTCCTTCTGCTCTTTGGGAACGGCCCGGAAAGCTTGCTCCGTCGTCCGAACCATCAGCGGCAAGTTGAAAATTGCCAGTGCCATCGCACCCGATAAGAGTGAGAAACCCAGGCCAAACGTATTGACGATCAGCAAGAGTCCGAACAAACCGATAACGATGGAAGGGAATGATGACAACACTTCGACAACCAGACGGATAAAACTTGTAATTCGACCTGGCTTGGCGTATTCCGCCATATAAATGCCCCCGCCCCAGCCGAGCGGGATCGTAATGATCAACGTTAATACAAGCAAAAAGATAGAGTTAAAGAGCTGCGGTCCAATTCCGCCGCCGCCTTTGAGTAATTGCGGTGCACTCGTCAGGAAGTGCCAGTTGATCTGACCGATCCCCCGGAACAGAATAAATCCGAGTAAACCGAGCAAAAGTACAACAATGAATAAAGCCAGAATCACGATGACTACTGTTGCAATTTTATCTGCTGTTTTTGGCTTCATTCTCATACCCGGTTCCTCCTTTCAAGCAGGCGAACCAGAATGACAAAGACAAAGGTCATTACCAGCAGGACAAGCGCCATGCTCCACAATGCATTGTTATGAACAGAACCCATCGTGGTGTTACCCATACTCAGGGTGATTACACTTGTTAATGTTGAAGCGGATTCGAGCAAGGATGTCGGTACATGCGGCGCATTACCGATAACCATCTGCACGGCGAGTGCTTCACCAAATGCACGAGCCATACCGAGGACAATACCTGTCAGCAATGCAGGCAGCACCGTCGGAATGATTACACGATAAATCGTTTGCCAGCGTGTTGCGCCAAGCGCATAAGAAGATTCACGCAAACCTTTAGGCAAAGCAGACAACGCATCTGCCATAATACTTGTTACCGTAGGCAGGATCATCACGGACAATACCAGACATCCGGCTGCAATCCCGATGCCGGCTCCTCCGAAGATGCTGCGTAACATGGGAACAATCACACTCAGACCGATAAATCCGTACACAACGGATGGAATACCGGAGAGCAATTCAATCGCAGGCTGTAGAATCTTTTTACCTTTACCCGGTACAATCTCTGTCATAAAGAGCGCTGCACACAGACTAAGTGGACTTGCAATCAACGCCGCAAGCAAGGTGGTTGTAAATGAACCGGTGATGAACGGCAATGCACCATAAACCGCAGGCTCGCCTGTCGGATTCCATGTTTTGCCGAATAAGAATTCACGCAGACTTATACCATCCTGGAAAAAGGTTGATAAGCCTTTGGACGCCACAAAATATACGATGGAAAACATGACAACGATCAGGAAAACGACACATATCGACGTGTAGATCCGTCCCGTCCACTCTTCCCAGTAATGTTTCTCTCTCAAGGGCCGGCGTGGTTTCAGCTTATTGTTCATTACCGTTCCCCCTTCGGTCTGTTCCATAACAACCATCCTTCTATAGTAGAATTAGTGCAAAATATGGGATAAATTCTGAGCAAACCGCGCAAAGAGGCAGGACCTGGGTCCGCCTCTTTCGCTGTATGCGCAAGTTCAAAGAATGTTACTGAGTCACATTACCTGCTGCATCGCGTTTTACTTTCATGCCGGATACCGGAATGTAGCCCAGTTCCTTAACGTCTTTTTGTTGAACTTCATCGCTAAGCATGTAGTCGAGGAATGCTTTTGTTGCTGCATCTGGCTCACCTTTTGTATACATGTGTTGGTAAGCCCATACTGGATACGTCCCTGCTTCCACGTTCTCAACTGTAGCTTCAACACCGCCGTATTTCAGAACTTGTAATTTGTCATCCAGGTAAGACAGAGCCAGGTAACCAATTGCTCCTGGAGTTTCAGATACAAGTTTCTTAACTGTACCGGAGGAATCTTCTTGGATAGAACCTTGAATATCTTCTACTTTCGTTCCCAGAGCAAACTTCTCAAAAGTTGCACGCGTACCGGAGCTACCTGGACGGTTAACGATAACGATGGCTTGATCTTTACCGCCAACATCTTTCCAGTTCTTGATTTTACCGGAGAAAATATCAACCAGTTGTTCCTTCGTCAAATCCGTTACACCTGCATCTTTGTTGCTTACTGGTGCAATAGCTACGACTGCTACTTGGTGATCAACCAGTTCTTTTGCTTTTGCTTCGTCTTTCAACTTCTCTTCAGCAAATACGTCAGAGTTACCGATTGTTGCTTGGCCTTCGGAAACTTGTGTCAGGCCCGTACCACTACCGCCACCTTGCACTTGTACCATTACGTTCTTATATTGATCAACTGCCATAAATTTTTGTCCAGCTTGCTCTACCAGAGGCTGCAGCGCTGTTGATCCAACAGCCAGAATGTTACCGCTGAGTTCAGAAGCAGCAGTATTTTCTCCTGATCCATTACTTGCGGCACCATTTGTAGTACCTGCGTCATTTTTCGATCCACATGCTGCAAGCACCAGTACGAACGTTAAGGTCATCAAAATAAACGGCAACTTTTTAAACATTTTTTGTTTTCCTCCCCCAATGTAGTGATGGCGTTTTGTGAATTTGTGTGATCACCATCAACTCTTTAATCATTGTAGTTTCGGTATGTCATCTGAAAATCAATGTTTTGTAAACGCAATGTTAAAAATGTGGCTGGGGATTAAAATAGTTGGAACGTACTTTGGTGTGCTTGGCAGCCGCTTCGGGAACGGACGTTGTTTCAATCGCTGTTACCCCCGGATATATTTGATTACTATTCTAAAGGATTATATCCGGGGATAAAGGCGACCGCTCCGCTTTTCCACAATCATTCCGTTCCCTCCACTTGATCACTTCGTTGGCTCTTCTATATAAGAAAAAAACGGAAACTGCATTTTAAACAAAAGCAAAAAAGGCTATCTCAACGGATGTGTTTAACACATCTGATGAGAACAGCCTTTTTAAATCATAATTATTTTATAATTTTTTAGCTCAATGCTTGTTATTATCCCAAAATCCACAGCCATAGTGCTAAACCAGCCAATGTAATCAACAATGTTGGAATGGTTAGAATGATGCCTGCCTTGAAATAATATCCCCATGTAATCTTAACACCCTTACGGGACAGTACATGCAGCCACAACAAGGTTGCGAGCGACCCAATCGGCGTCATCTTCGGACCCAGATCAGAACCAATGACATTGGCGTAGATCATAGCCTCACGAACAATACCCTCGGTGTGTGCTCCCTTAATGGCTAGCAAATTAATTAACACGGTTGGCAGATTGTTCATCACGGATGATAAGACCGCAGCGATCAGCCCCATACCCAGCGATGCAGCTAGCAAACCATAACCCGCTATTGCATCCAGCCAGCTGCTCAGGTGATCCGTTAACCCGGCATTACGCAGGCCATACACAACAATATACATCCCTACCGAAAAGACAACGATGGACCAAGGCGCCTCTTTGACCACCCGTTTCAAATCCACCGCTTCGCTCTTGCGTGCAAGTATAGCGAAAAGCAGTGCAACTGCACCTACAATAACGGAAACAGGAATTGGGAGGAATTCACTGGAAGCATATGCTACCAGCAACAGCCCCAGCATAAACCATGCTATCTTGAACACTCGTGGATCACGGATTGCTTCCTTCGGGTCACGAGCAGCTGAGACATCATACGTCTGCGGAATGCTTTTGCGATAAAACAAAAACAGCATAGCCGTACTCGCTGCAATGGAGAACAGATTGGGCACCATCATACGCACCGCATATTCTACAAAGGTAATACCAAAGAAATCCGCAGACACAATGTTCACCAGATTACTGACCACCAGTGGAAGTGAAGTTGTATCCGCGACGAACCCACTCGCCATGACAAAGGCCAGCACCATACGTTCATCAAATTTCAATGCACGTACCATTGCCAGAACAATCGGTGTCAAAATAAGCGCTGCACCATCATTCGCAAACAAGGCAGACACTGCCGCCCCCAGCAAAATAGAATAAAGGAACAGTCTGCGTCCGTTGCCCCCGGCCAGCCGAGCCATATGAAGGGCAGCCCATTCGAAGAACCCGGTCTCGTCCAAAATTAATGAAATCATAATAATGCCGACAAAGGCCAGCGTAGCATTCCATACAATAGCGGCTACATCGGAAGCATCATTCAGGCTAACTACCCCTGCTGCCAACGCAAGGATTGCCCCTCCTGAAGCACTCCAGCCAATGCCGATACCGCGAGGCTGCCAGATAACCATTGTGATTGTCAAAACAAATATTAATATTGCTGCATATACCATAGTTCCTCCTGCTGTCCTGACTCAATATGCTTATTGATCATTACCTGATTAAAATACATCGCACACTTCCGCGTAAGAACCAGACGATATATTTATACAGGGCTGCAGGAGGAATGTCTATATTTATTTTCTTCTATATTATGAAAAAGAATGTTTCCCCTGAAATGATCAGGATTTGTTGTTGTCTTTGGAAGCGTCATCCATCATCTTGAACATGCCCAGCAAACCTTGTAATTGCTCTGCCATACTATTTAAATGTGCAGAGGACGAAGCAATTTCCTCAACAGAAGCCAGTTGTTCTTGCGATGAAGCCGATACGGATTCTGTGCTCGCTGCAGATTCCTGAGTAACATTCGAAATATCCGTCATCGTTTGAGCTACACGAGAAGCACCGCTCTCCAATTGTTTTGTCGTTTCGGTCAAATCATCCAACGTATGAACGGCCTCCTCCACCGCTGCACGGATTTGCGCAAAGGATTGTCCGGATGTATTCACGGCTTGAATACCTTCACCCACCCGGCTTTGGGCTGCATTCATCGCTGTCAGTGCTGAATCCATGTCCTGACGTATGTTATGCACAAGTTCGCCAATCTGAGCCGCAGAGCTGCCCGATTCTTCAGCGAGCTTGCGTACCTCTCCAGCTACGACTGCAAATCCACGTCCTGCATCGCCTGCTCTGGCTGCTTCAATCGATGCATTCAACGCGAGTAAGTTGGTCTGTTTCGAGATGGAAGCAATGACATCCACCATACTGCCAATCTCAACTGAACGAGCATTAAGGGACTGTACAACATTGCCTAACTGTTCAACGGTCTCCTGAATGATATTCATCTGTTCCACAGCCTGTCCCGCTGCTTCATTCCCTGAAGATGCTGCACCGGATGTACTTCTCATCGCTGTAGTGATGGATTGTACGCGCTCCGACATCTGACGAACATCGTCCGCCATACGGCTCATCTGTCCAGAGCCATCCTTCACGCTGCTCACTTGCTGCTCTGCACCCTCAGCAAGTTCCTGAATGGCCATAGTTGAATGTTCAATCGCTTTAGTTGTTTGGTCTGCACTCGCAGACAATTCTTGTGAAGATGCAGATACTTGCTCTGCCGTTTCCTGTACACCCAGAATCATCATACGTAAATTATCAACCATGCGTTCAAAGTATTTCGCCAGTTCACCCACTTCGTCTTTACGTTTACTATCCATCTTCACCGTGAGGTCGCCTTTACTTACTGCACGGGCTGATTCTTGAAGTCGTTTAATTGGACGAAGCATCGAACGTGTAAACCAGATAATAAAGATCACGGACAAGAACATGGAAGCCAGAAGAACAATGAGTGTAGCCAGTCGAATTTCCTTGCTTGCATCTGTAACTTCACTCTTAAACATCGTACCTGCTATTTTCCAGCCAGTCGCTTCATTTGTAGAAAAAATCATTGTTTTGGAGCGCTCTTCGTATAAATAGTCGAATTGACCTTCCTTACTCTCATACATTTTATCCAATACTGTGCTTTTTTCCTGCGTACCAACTTCCTGCACAGGTGAAACAACAACATGTTTGTCTTTATCCAGAATAATAACGTACCCTTCTCTACCAACCTTAATCGAGGCCTGATCCCGTAGATCTGTCAAATCGAGGGACAAGCCAATTACAGCGGACTTATCCTTAAGGGTTTTGGAGATGAAAACAACCGCTACACCATCTGTATTTTTGGTGACAGGTGAAACGGCAACTGTACCCGGTTGAGCCATCGCCAGCTTATACCACTCGCGCTCTCTTGGATCAAAAGCTTCCCCTCGTTGGCTACTCGCTGTTGGCTTGCCGCGAACCATAACTCCTTCTGTCGACCCTACAAAAATATTCAAAGCATCCGGATGTAGTCCCAAATACTGAGCAAGCTTAGTCTGAAGCTCCGTACTATCATTTTCTCCTTTGATAAAAGTTGAATCGAGGGAATCCGAGAAGAAATTGATGTCATAAATTTTGCTATTGACCTGAGTTTCCACAATCTTATTGGCTGTACTTACACTCTGCAAGGCACTGTCATTCAACTGCTCTTGTACCGTATCTTCCGCAATATACAAAGACACCAAGCCGATTGCCAAGCTTGGTACCAAGAGAACGACCAAGAACGACACGAGCATTTTATTTCTGATATTCCAGACAAATGTTTTCTTTTTAGTTTTCTTTTTATTTTTATTCTCTTTTGTTTTAACAGGTTTTACGGGTTTCTCCGTTTTTTCAGGTTTGTACTCCTTAATCTCATTCATTCGTTTCTCCCCCTTGTTTTATGAAGCCATTCTCCCACCTATGTATGAACTTCTATTGGTCTATACTATATATCGGCCAATGACGAGGTTTTTTTGAATAAAAAAAAGTTCACAACAAAAAAGCCACTTCAAGGGGAAAGTGACTTATGCTGTAATGTTAATCTGCAATGATAAAAAAAGTAAAAGCGGTTATCTCGCCGCTCTGTATGATGGATCTGAGTACGGACCATCTGGAGGATATGCTGCAGGTTTACCGAAATAATAACCTTGTGCCAGTTCGATTCCAACCGAGCGGCAGAAGTCGAACTCTTCCACTCGTTCGATTCCCTCGGCCAGCACTTTGCCGCCAAATCGCTTGGCTACCTCAACAATATTCAGAATCTTCTGCTGTTTCATTCGATCCTGATCACAATGATCAATCAGGCTACGATCTATTTTGACAAAATCCGGCTCTAACCGGTTCATTAGCTCGATCGTTGAGTATCCTGCACCTACATCATCCAAAGCTACCGACATGCCGCGAGAACGATAAACCTCAAAAATATGCTGTAATGTAGACAGCTGTTGAATCTGTTCGGTTTCCACAACCTCAAAAACGAAGTCCTTGGGATCCAGAGCGAGACGTTCAATCGCCTCAAATGTATGTGTCAGGCAATATTCGGGATTATAAATAGAAGAAGGCAGGAAATTCACAAAACGTTTCACACCACGAGGCAGGTATCTGGCACTTGCTTCAATCGCCGTAATACGAGCAGTTCGATCCAAAAAAGAATGCAATCCCGTTTCGCGAGCCACTTCAAACAATTCATACGAGCTAAATGCTCTTCCATGCTCCGCTGGACGAAGCAAAAACTCAAATCCGATAATACTCTCTGAGGCATCTACAATCGGTTGCATATAACTGCTGAACTGTCGTTCCAAAATAGTGGAAACGATATCCGCATGTTTGATCCTGGCGTGCTGCATGGATAAACTAATCCACTCACCCTCATGATCATGCACCAATGTATCCGCAGTAGATTTCAACTGAATGGTCAAGGAAATCGATAATATCTTCTCCATATGAATGATCTCTTCAATCTCATCCTGCAACCCTTGTATATCTGAAACATGGAACCAGAGCATCTCTTCTGAATGTTCGATATGCCTTCCCTTGGTTTGTAGCGCTTCCAGCAAAGCAGGGGAGACGGGACGCAGGTACAGTGTACCTTGACCTTCTATCGGATAGATTGGACTGCAGCCACTGCAATTCATGTAGGACCCCCTTGCCAGTTTATCAAGCTACATCATTAATGTTACTACGTTTATACCCAAAGTTTGTAAACAGTATATCATGGGTCTTGAAATTAATCTCTATTGTTTTGATGACTTCCTTTATGACGTATATAGAAACATATATATTCATTCCTGCCACAAAAAAGACCAGCAGTCTGATGACTGCCAGTCTTTTTGGCTGAACTCTTTGTTAAACTTTATGAAGCAGGAATAACAACTTTTTGTCCAACTTTCAGGTTATGCACGTTTGAGATCTGGTTTGTTTTTGCAAGTACACGCCAGTCCACACCATATTTCAAGCCGATGCGGTACAGGTTGTCCCCTTTTTTCACGACATATACCACTTTGTTATTCGTTGCTGGCTTCTCCGGCTGCGGTTTAGGCGTTGGTGCCGGTGATGGTTTCGGCGTTGGCGCTGGTGATGGCTCCGGTTTCGGCGTTGGTACTGGATTTGTTCCTGGTTTTGGCGTAGTTGCTGCTTCACCCGTCAGTTTCAATCCGTATTCTGCGAACCCATCTTTATTCGTCCCAATAAAGGACATGGCCGGATTAGCTTCCACCAGATCTCTGGCATCCGGGGAAGAAGCAAATACCACTTCAAGGTCATTCAATGCTGCGGCGGTTACCCCTGCAGAAGGTTTGATTGGTGCCAGTGACCAGTTGCCATCTGCTGTAGGGTTAATCGTTTTGTTCTCACGAATATAATCAATAATCACTTGACGGTTCTCATCCGGTGCAGCCAGAACGATACGTTTGCCGTCCGGGTTAGCCAATTTGGATGAAGACGCACGATAGTTGTTCGTTGCTACGATGAATTTTTGTGCTGGATCGACCGGTTTGCCCTCAAAGCTCAGGTTTTTGATCCGGCTTGCCGATGCATTAACAACGGTTGCTTTGCTGTCATACTTGGCCGGTTGAGTTACATCAATCTGATAGGTTACACCATCGATAACATCAAAGTTATACGTCGGGAAGTCCATATTAATCAGTTGCTGTTGGCCGCCTTTAGCCGGATCGATCTGGTTGAACTGGCCTGCTGACCATTCCAGCCATTCTTTCAATTCAGCGCCATTGACCATTACAGCATGTACCGTATTCGGATATACATAAAGGTCTGCTACGTTTTTGATCGCGATCGTACCTTTAGGAATGTTGGTGTAATAGGAAGCACCGGAGCGTCCGCCTGCTTTGAAAGGAGCACCCGCAGACAAGACTGGAACCTTCTCATAGTCAGTCCCTTGCAATTTCTTTTCTACGTACCATTTCTGTGCATTCGTTACGATCTGAATGGATGGATCATCCTGCACCAAAGCGAAGAAGCTGTTGATTGGTGCAGTCGTTTCGCCAACCGGACCACGTACATATTTCAGTGTACCCTCGTGCTCATCATGAACCGCATTTACAATCGCCTGATCGGCATCTACCAGTGGCTTTTTGTTTGCTGTATCGTAGATTGGACGTGCTTCTGTTTTGGAATCAACGACTTTCCATTTGCCGTCCACTTGCTCCAGATCCAGATCGATGATTCCAAGATGGTCACCCCAGAAGCCCGGCTCTACAGCAGGAACACCATTAATTGTACCCTTTTCCAGATCTACTCCTTTTTTACCTTTGAAATCTGCACTAGGGAATACTTTGTGAGCATGTCCAAACAAAATGGCATTAATGCCTTCCACTTTGCTCAGGTACAGCACGGAGTTCTCCATCAGGTCCGTTTGCGGAATATCTTCAAATCCGGAGTGAGGGATAGCTACGATAATATCTGCACCTTCAGCTTTCATCTTCGGAATGAATTTTTTCGCGGTAGCAATAATATCCTTGGCAATCACCTTACCCTCAAGGTTAGCACTGTCCCATTGCATGATTTGCGGCGGTACAAAACCGATTACACCCACTTTAATGGTATGTTCCTTGCCATTTTCATCGGTTACTTTCTTGTCCAAAATTTGGTAAGGTGTGAAATAGTTTTTGTCATTTGTTTCATCTTTATCGCCATCGTCCACATAGACATTGGCATTAATGTAAGGGAAGTTAGCTCCCTCCAGCGTCATGTCGAGGAAATCGAGACCATAGTTAAATTCATGGTTACCGATGTTGCCTGCATCGTAATCGAGTAGGTTCATCGCTTTATATACAGGGTGCGTTTCGCCCTTTTTCAGAGGATCAATCTTCGCTACATAGTCACCCATCGGGTTACCCTGAATCAAGTCTCCGTTGTCGAACAACAAGCTGTTCTTCGCTTCCTCACGAGCTTTCTTGATCAGCGTAGCTGTTTTGGCCAAGCCATATTGATCCGTCACTTTGTCGGAATAGTAGTCATAGTTGATCAGGTTATCGTGAATGTCCGTTGTTTCCATGATCCGCAATTTGACTTTGGTCGCATCTGCTGCCGATACTGGCACTGGAAATACCGCAAGCACATTAAATGCAACGAAAGCGGCAGTCAGGCTTGCTAATACTTTCTTACTTCTTTTCAAAAATAACCCCTCCCGGTTTATGTACATTAATCATGCCATATCGCAAACACAGGCACAGAAAATAATAGATTTCATGGGTTGTGCATACTGATGATCCAATGAGCTTTCATCGGTGTCTTCAGATTAGTTAATCTCACATGAACATCTATTCATATCTGTGCGTGTATTTACATATCAAATCATATCCTAATGTTAAAGCATTGAAAAGCATTTATTTTTACGTTATCCGTACATAACCGGGTAAGTTTACATTTTCATGCGTCATTTCGACAAATTTTGCGATATTACAGGAAATCATTAGGGTATTTTTATTCAAAATCACGTATATCACATCAATACAACGGTTATGCTCTTGTGGATTCCATTAAAAAACCGTGAAGCCAAAAAACGGCATTCACGGTTGATCTATGACTGTATTCATTCGTCGCCTGACAACGAGCCTGCGAAAAGATGATTTTACAATTTAGAAGTTACTGGATTTACAATTCAGGTTGAATTTACTGCTCCCACACATGATGCTCATGGTCTTTGCCTGTATATTCTATACGAGCGGGGGTAATATCCAAAATGACATAGTTAGGATCATTAGGTCCATCGAACCATGCCTTCAATTCATCATTCCACACTTGCTCACGCAAGGCTTCATTTTTGGTGACTTCACACGTACCCTCGATCTCCACCACTTCCTTGGTGCCTCCGGCCTCGTAACCAAGCAGAAGACTTACATTTGGATTGCTCTTCAGTTCCTCGACCTTGTGAGTACGAAGGTTGGTTGCCAGATGAATATTCAGTCCATCATTGAAAAGAGCCATATAACGGGACTTCGGCTTGCCGTTTTCTACGGTGGAGAAACTGCAATACGGGTTATTTTCCAATGCCTTCACAATGTTTTGTTCCAATTCGTTCTGGTTCATGGGAGTTGCTCCTTTCAGTTTGGGGGAGTATTTGAAAGCTTGGCTTCGATGCTCGCTACCAACATAGTTATGCAGGGTGACGTTACAGTGACGAATCGTTCTTTCGATCGCTGTTATCCCCGAATTTATTATTGAATATGTTTTAATGGTGAATAATCCGGTGATAAAGGCGAGCGCTTCGCTTCTTCAGAATCGATTTCGTCCCTTCCACTACTGCTGCAATTCTTCCAGTGGGTAGGAGCGGTTCAAAGCCAAAAAGCCTGTAAACTATCCTGGGATGTAATTGATTTTAAAAAGGGCTCTGTCTTTACATTAGACATAGACACCGTAATTTAAGCCATACAGATATATGTTTCAAGGACAATTCCTTGTAACAAACGCCTGTACTTATAGTGTACCCGCCTCACCCATGATGAATCCCTAAACCAGAACGTCCACGTGACAATTTTGGAAATGTTATTTATGTTATTTAATTAAGATCCCCTAGATATATGCGTTGTTCTCCCTGATTCAACAGCAATTCACCGATAGTTTTGGGATACAGACGGATGTTGTGCAGTTCCCCAAGTGCAATCCATTCCACCCCAACCTGGTGATCATCCGGATTAGAGCCTTCGAAGACCGATGCTTTCGGATCAACAAGATGGCATGTAAAATAAAACTCTACCTGATGGATATCAGCATCCCACTCGGCGAACTCATGGTTGGCACCGATATATTCACGGATATGTAAAAGCTCACCTACCTGCACGGCCTGGCCAATCTCCTCCAGACATTCTCGCGCAACCGCATCTTTCAGTTCCTCGCCCTTCTCCTGCCCACCTCCAGGAAAAACATAAGCATCACCGTACTGATCTTGTAAACGAATCAGTAACAAACGGCCATCCTGAACAATGACCGCTTTAGCCGAATTTCGTATGGGTTTCATCGTATTCAATCCCTCCATTCTTCATTCATATAATGCCATCAATATATTATTTCGCTTGATAAGGGGCCAGGGTGACACCTTCAGCTTCCAGCATGCGACGAATCTCTTGAGCAAACGTCAGCGCGTGTGCACCGTCACCATGGATGCATACTGTATCTGCGGTAATAGGAACCGGAGTTCCATCCGTAGATATGACCACTCCGTCCTGAACCATTAGAAGTACCTGAGCTAGCGCCTCTTCAGGCTGTTCTATAAGTGCACCTTCATGACTTCGAGGCGTTAACCTGCCATCCGAACGATACGTACGATCCGCAAACACTTCATTCACGCCGCGTACACCGATTCGTTTTGCCGCGCACACCAACTCACTGCCTGCCAGACCATACAAATACAACTCAGGTTGCACCTGATAAACCGCTTCGGCAATGGCCTCGGCAAGCTTCGCATGAGCTACTGCCATATTGTACAATGCCCCGTGTGGTTTCACATGATGCAGATTTCCCCCACGGGCACGGACAAAAGCATGCAGTGCCCCAATCTGATACACCACCATGTCATAGGCTTCCCGAGGTGTAATCTCCATAGGTCTGCGTCCGAATCCCTGCAAATCAGGCAAACCCGGATGGGCACCCATCGCTACCTGATGTGCCATTGCCCGCTCTACCGTCAGGCGCATGACAGCAGGATCTCCCGCGTGGAATCCACAGGCGATATTTGCTGATGTGATCAGAGGCAGGATGGCTTCATCGGAATTCATCATCGTCTGGTAGGCTCCATAACTCTCACCGAGATCACAGTTAATATCCAGCGTATAAGAAGTGTTCATTATAGCGCCTCCATTTCGGCCATTTTCCTGCGAATCAGTTGATCCAGCAGTCGCAAGTCTCGCTCTCTTTTTATGTAAAGGCTGCGGGCTTCTTCATTCGTAACGGGTTCAAAAGAAATGCGGCTTCCCGGTCTGACCTGAGCCAGAATGGGTAGATCCACTGCAGCAACCTGTGCAACCACGGGATATCCTCCAATCGTCTGATGATCTGCCATCAATACGATAGGCTGCCCATCTGTCGGTACCTGCACCGTGCCAAAGGTGACTGCTTCGGATAAACGCTGCAACGGTCGACTCAGATCCAACGGTGAACCTTGCAGTCGGTACCCCATGCGATCCGATTGGGGAGAGACCACATAGTCTTCAGCATAAAATCGTTTTACGCTCTCTGCGCTAAAGTACGAATGGTCTTGACCTTGCATCACTCGAATGACAGGTTTACCGTAATAAGAAGGTCTCTCCCTCTCTGATAAAAGCCATGCAGGAGCCACCATAGGTTTGTTTTCTCCCAGTTGTATCTCCATTACGCTTATCCATTGTTGAACTTCATCCGAGATGACACCTGTTCCAAGCACATCTGCCACACGCAAAGCTCTCCCGCGAACACCACCAAACCCCGTCTTGAGATCCGTACTTCGGCTACCCATCACTTCAGGTACATCAATCCCGCCAGCAAATGCCAAATATGCACGCAAGCCATGCCGGCACGCACCAAATCTTAATATACTTCCGGCCTGCAGTAACACGGGACGCCACAGGGGCACAGGTTGCTGATCTACCGTGACACTGAGATCCGCACCACAGAGAGAAATCAGCTGATTTCTCAGCAGTCGCAGCTCCGGCCCAGCCATCGTGATTTCAATTACTGCTTCGTGCCTGGAGTTACCTACAAGCATATTCGCCGCTCTGGCTGCAAACGTGTCCATAACACCACCCACCGGAACCCCATACCGGCGATACCCGATTCTGCCTTCGTCCTGAAGGGTCGTTAACATGCCGGAACGAATGATCTCCATGCCCATCACTCCCCCTCCTTCCGCGTCAGTTCCAAGTATTCCTGCATCACAATGGGTTGAAAACGAACAACGTCGCCCGCCGCAAGCAGACTTGGCGGATTTGCTTCCGGGTCGAACAGACGGAGAGGTGTCCGTCCAATACACTGCCAGCCTCCTGGTGTAGATACGGGGTAAACCCCCGTCTGCGTGCCGCCAATGCCTACCGTTCCTGCCTCTACACGAAGCCTTGGTGTCGCCCGTCTTGATGTAGCAATTTGTTCAGGCAACCCTCCCAAATAAGGGAAACCCGGAGCAAATCCAATCATATGTACAAGGTAATCCACCGACGAATGTATCGCAATAACTTCTTCTATCGCCAAACCATGTTGATTAGCCACATGAACCAGATCAGGCCCAAACTCTCCACCGTAACATACCGGAATTGTCACAATCCTTGGGGAAGTTATCCCCCCGATAAGTTGCAAACTTTCAGATCGTTTTCGTTGAATGGATGGATTCGATTCATTTCGTTCAATCCGCTCATTTGGCTGTTTTGGTTCATTCAGTCGGCTCAGCTGCTGTAGCAAAAAACTGCTTATTTCCTCATAAGACGACATCCATGGATCATAAAACAAAGTAACAGACAGATAGGATGGCACCCATTCAACCGCAGCCACAACAGATCCCTTTTCCAAGAAAGCACATACCCACATCACCCTCTGGTGTACCTCTTCAGATAACGCATCGCCGCAGCGAATGACAACCCCGCACTCTCCGAGTGGAGACAACATATTCTCTGTCCAGTCATAGATGATTGCGGTCATGGCGTACCTCCCTTGGTCGTTGATTTACTCTCTGACGTCCAGTGCTTTCAATAACAGCGAACGAACCGCTGGAAACGGTTCAGCCTCTTTATCTCGTATAGCAAAATAAAGCGACTGCATGAACATTCGAATATTCAAGCTCATTTGACTCATTTCCTGCAAGGTTTTTCCTTCCTCAGCCTCTCCGTTTCTTTCCGTCTGAAGCGACTCAATCCAGGCTGCAAGCTCTGTCTGCCCTATCAGATTACGACTCAGGATTGTCACCGCTGCTTGAGCCATACGCTGGTCTTCCTCATAGATGTACGCTCTGCTGGACTCCATTACTTTTATCGAGAGTGCACGCAAAAGCTCCAGCAATTCTGCGCTTTCGAGATACGTTGAATGGGCTAAATCCTCAACCGCATCAGCGGCATGCGCCGGAGCATGCGCCCATCCTTTATCCTCTACATAACCCCGAACATCCTTTTCACTTCTCAGATACGCCGTCAATTGCTGCTGAACCCATGCCATATCTTCCCGCTGTAAGAAAGAACGCTGACGGGCGAGGCTTAAAATCGGAGGCAGGATTAACACAGAAAATGTCCGAGTAAACACACTGTCCGTTCCCTGCTCACCAATTCTGTAGAAGAGATGGTCATCATCCAGTGCCAGATGCAGTAGTGTCTTAAGCTGTTCATCTGAGAAAACATTCTGACCAATCCATGTCGCCAGCGTAACGTAAATAAGTTCATCTCGCAGCACAGGGTCTGGATTTCCAATATGCTTCATCATATGCAGTGCCAAATCATAGGGTTGCTCTGCCTGATCTGCGGCAAAATCCACTGCACGAAGCTGCTGTAGCTTCTGTTTTAATGTCATTGCGTCCATTTACAGCGTTCCTTTCCCTGTCTCCAGATGCAGGCTGCAATTGTACAATTCGCATTGCCATGTCTGATCCTGATGGTTCACTCGTGTGATGGATGTGTTCCCCAGCTTCACGCTGACATCCAGTTCAGGCAACAGTGACCGCAGTGTATTACGAAGAACAGCCCCGTGACTCACCACGATGACTCGCCCTTCCGGATGCTGCCGAAGAATATCTTCTAACGCCGCTTTCCCACGGGAAGCACCTGCGTCCGGGTGTTCTTTTCCCAAATCGAGTGAACCCCAGTCTGCACCCCATTTTGCAATACGTTCCTCTTCTGTCGTTCCTTCCACCTGTCCGCCGCCCATTTCGCGTAATCTCGGGTCGAGATGAATCTCCTGAATGCCCAGCCGATCTGCGATAACACGAGCCGTTTCACTTGCCCGCTCCAAGTCACTGGCGTAGATGGCTTCCCAGGACTCCTCAGCCAGCCTCGCCGCCAGCCTCGCCGCCTGTTCTCTGCCCTCCTGATCAAGCGGGTTGTCCGTCTGTCCCTGCGAACGTTTTGCTTTATTCCATGCCGTACTGCCATGACGTATCAACGCAATCTGTGTCATCGTGTTGGTTCCCTCTTTTCTCTAAAGCTCATTCAAGCTCGTCCTCTGTAAAATGTTTTCTTGTCTTTGGTTTCAAAAACTTGCCTTCGTTGTAGGTGTTTGACCCGTTTCTTGGGATAGAAAGACTATCCCAAGAGCTTTCTTTCAGCATTTTGGCAGTATGAACAATCTGCCCGACATGGTAGGGATAATGAGCCAATTGCCGCATAATCGCCTCCATGATGGTATGTCCTTCATTGCGAATATATATGATCTGCGACATGTGATCCGGATTGAATGAACGCAAAGCTTCCAACAGACAATCCCAGCCTTCTTCCCATTTGGCGAGCAACTCTTCCCGACTCTGAAAATCACCCACAAATTCGGCGTCCCGCTCACGCCATGGCTTCTCTCCGTCCGTTGTCAGCACATCCGTCCAGCGGGACCGCATATTGCCCCATAAATGCTTCACAATCACCGCAATGCTGTTGGTGTCCTCGTTCCACGTTTGAAACAACTGCTCCGTCTCCAATTGCCCCATCGCGCGTTCCCCAAGCTGTTTGTAATAGATAAACTGTTTCTCCGCTGTCTCCAAAAAGACCTGATTCGTATCCATCCGTCTTAACCCCTCTCGAAATTATTTCGGAAAAGAAAACGTGCCATCTTCATTCGGTTCAAAGTTCAAGACCTTACTTACGGCATCCAGATTCAACTCTCCATAGATGTGTGGAAATAACTCGTTCAATTCATACAAATCTTCATAGACCAATTCTGCCTTCAACGTCCTTTCTTCGATACCCAGTAACAACAGGTCCGTACGTCCTGCATAATACTGTCCAGCCACCCACGGAATCTGCTCTGCGGTGGAACAATGAATAAAACCGTCCATCTCCAGACTCTCTGGTGCATACGTGTCTCCTTTGGATACTTCCTCCCATACTGAACGGGAAATAATACTGTAGATCATAGACTCTTCCTCCTTGGTTGTCGCTGTGTAAGACAGCTCGTGTTAATCAACTATTATAGATCATCCCGGATACGAGCGTACAATTTCTGGTCGGTAAATACGCCTTTAATTTTCAATTGCTTGCGCAGCAGACCTTCCTGCACCATGCCCAGCTTTTCCATCACACGCGCAGATCCAATATTGCCCACATTACACTTCCCCTCCAGCCGGTTACAATCCAGTTGCTCGAAGCAGTAATTGACGACAGGCTGCATCGCTTCCACGGCAAGTCCTTTACCCCAACAGGTGCTGCCGATGGCATATCCCAGTTCACCACTCTGCATGAATTCATCCAGATGGAAGATACCCCCTCTTCCAATCAGCATGCCGGTTTCCTTCAGCACAAAAGCCCAGAGATATACCGTTTTTTGCTCATAGTTTCGCAAAACCCGCTCCAGATAACCCATGGAATCCTCCTTGGTCTGATGGCACTGCCACAAGCTTTGCTCACTAACTTTCGGGTCAGACGCAAACGCGTAATATGAATCAAGGTCATCCATCGTAAGACGTCTGAGGTAGAGCCGTTCCGTTTCAAATTCTGGCGATTCTGCAAAAAGTTTATCGATATCCATTCAGAGTACCTCCTATTTATGAAATAACTTCATGAGCGCATGAGCTTACTCAGGATAAAACGATCTATAAGATAAACACATAAAATACCGATCAGGTATCGAATCAAATCAATACCGAGAAATCCACGCCCCAATATCAGGGCTCCCAACAACGTCGAACGCAGCTCGTTCAGCCAAGGTACTTGAATCAACTGGGAAAATTCAATCATGCAACTGAACGTTACACTTATCCATACAGCTCTTGCACGGCTCCAATGAATGCATAACATACGGACGCCAAAATAGATCATGCCTGCCCAAAGCGCATCTCCAAAATGCTCATGCACCCATTGTGGCAAATGTTCTCCATATGTTCTGGAAGCCAGTCCTGCAGCCATCGTAATGATCACGGCGATGAGGTATAACGCTCTGTTTTTAATGGACATCCCGTTCTGATGCTTCACAGTTGTCCATTCAGAACCTTGATGATGAATTCTGTTTTGGCAGTTGTATACGATTCTCTATCGTCTTTATTCTCGTCTGCAAGCTCGGCATATGCCTTCACCAGATCCGGACGGGATCTCAGCACATCACGAAACTGAATTTGGCGCTCCCACCGTTCCTCACCTGGACGCATAAGATGAAGATGTACAGCTCGTTTTCCATCTTTAACTCTGACCCAGAATCGTCTGTATTCCCGGCCATCCAGCTCAGGCGGAACATAATTCCAGCCCGCAGGATTCAACCGTTCGGCAATCAGCCCCATGTCATCCCAAGACTGCACCTCACCCATTAGATCAATGATTGGCTTGGCAGATAAACCGGGAATAGATGTGCTACCCATATGCTCAAAAGTATGTATATTCAGATGCTGCAAAAGATCTCTTAATTGTGCGATTTCCTCCTGAGCCTGCATGCTCCAGGCAGAGTTAGCTTCTACAACTTCTACGGGTTCTGTTGCCCATGCAGGCCAATTTCCAGGGTTCATATGATCCGTCATGTCTATGAACACTCTCCTTATAAATTGTATATGGTATGTTCAAAAAGGAGGCGTATAAGTACGCCTCCTCTTAGTATACATGGATTCAATTTGATCTGATATTGATGTGTACCAGGTTTCCAGCAGGAATCACCTTGCTTCAATGCCCTATGATGGCAAGAAGACGTATGGTTTTACTGATTATTTTACTGTTACGGGTATCGTCACTTTTTTATTGCCCCATTTGGCGGTAATGCTTGTTTTGCCTTTGGCTACAGCAACAATTCTGCCATTGGTTACGGTAGCAACATTCGGTTTGGAACTGCTCCACACCGCACTTCCCGTCACCATCGTTGTTTTCCCTGTATCATACTGAGCCATAACACCCAGTGTACTACTGGATTGCGGTGACAAAACGAGACTTTTCTGACCCATAATCAGCTTCTGGAGCGTAGGCACCACAGTGACGACCGCAGTGACAGTCTGACCCTGATACGAACCTGTCAAAGTGGCTTGTCCTTCGTTCAGTCCTTTGACCATACCGTTTTTCACCTCAGCCAAACCAGGGTTAGATGATGTCCATATCACGGATTTGGATAGATTAACCGTCTTGCCGCTAGAGTACGTTCCCATCACTTTAAGTGCGGTGGACTTCTTGATGTTCAACTGAATCGTTGCTGGCTTAACCTCTACTTTGGTGATGGTATCCATCACAGTTATAGGTACTTTAACGATAGTTGATCCGTATTTCCCTTGCAGAACCACTTTGCCCGGAGTAACCCCTTTGATCTTTCCGTTTTCGATCACAGCCAGGTTACTCGATACGGTCCACACGATATCGGATGTGACATCTTCTTGCTTACCATTCGCTCGCGTAATACTTACTTTCGGGAGTGTGCCTTCGTTTCCTTTTACAAACGTATACGCAGTAGGTGAAGCCTTGATGCTTTTGATCTTATCCTGAACCTGGACAACTACCTGTGTTTTGACGGTGTCCACTTGAGCAACGATCGTTGCTTCGCCTGCGGCGATGGCTTTGACTTTACCCTTTGTAATCGTAGCGACAGTAGCATTGCTGGTAGACCAGGTCACTCCCTCGGTAACATCCTGTTTGTGATCCGAACCTTCAACCGTCGCCATCACCTGATAGGATGTGATCTCGCCCACATTCATCTTCTGCGGATTGGCACCCGTAATTTCAATTGAAGTTACATCACCTGACGCTGCCCAAACTGACGTAGGCACAACAACCGTAAGTGCGATAACCAGAGCAAGCATACCTCGTAACATCCATTTGATTCTATTCATGTCCAGTCTCATTCTCCCATCATCCTATGTTTTACTACCCTTCACTAACCAATATTTTACTTCCCACTATACCCTATATCGGAAATTCGAAGGTTAAAGTTAAATGACAATTGGGAGTAGATTTACTCTATTGGGTTTGACAGTAATTCCTCATTTGTTTCTAGCTATCCGGCCGAAAATGGAACTCATAATCTATTGTCCAGTTAATGTGACGTTATAACTTCCATTCGTTTTGCTATTAATGTAATACTTCGCCACCCAAATCCCAGGTGTATATTTCACTGTAATTTCTTTGGAGTACGATTTATCTTGTGTGATCTGTTCACTTTCAACCAGGGCTCCATTTGGATCATATAATTCATATTTTAATGATCCTTGATCCAGATCTACATAGCTTTTAATAACTAAATCAGTTAGTTTTTTTGGGGTGACCTCCACTTTACTTTCTATTTCATTGAATTTCTCTTCATAATCATCTGCATAGATATTTCCTCCTGCTTCTTTTATAAATGTGTCAGGTCTTGAGTTTGCATACCATACTCCTATAGCAACAATCAAAATCAAAGCAATTACAGAAATAGAAATCCATTTTTTACTTGTCATATTTTTATACTCCTCCACTTAAGCTATCGAAAATGATAGCCCCATCTGAGATTTGAATTTTTCTTTTTGTGTATTCAGCTATAGTATCATCATGCGTAATTACCACTACGGTTTTCCCCTCATTATTTATTTCGGATAATATATTCATTAATTCTTCGCCATTTTTTTTATCGAAAGCACCTGTTGGTTCATCAGCTAATATGATTTCAGTTTCGGCTGCCAAAGCTCGTGCAATAGCAACTCTCTGTTTCTGCCCTCCTGAAAGTTTACGCAACATCATTGATTTAAAAATAATTTTAATAGTATTCATTGTTCCCCCACTCTACGTATGTTTCATCGCTTCAGCTGGTTTAGTGCGAATAGCTTTAACAATAGGTATAATAGATGTCACAAATGAGGAAATAAATATAAACAATATAGAAAAATAGATACTGCTAAAGGATAAGGCTATAGGATAATCAATTATTTTTTCCAAATATCCCAATAAAACAAGTTGCACAATATATCCAATGATTACAGAAAAGAATGTAATGGTACACATTTCAAAGAGTATGCTGAAAATCACATCAAAATTGGTATATCCAAATGCCTTCTTTATTCCAATTTCATACCTACGCTCATTAATCCAGAATGAAGTGATGTTAATACAATTTATAAGAGATAACACATAAATAATTACAGCAAGATACACTTCTATATCAATTTTAATAGTAGCGGTGCCAGAATCATCAATTTGATGCTGTAGTACTTTTACAGATGTTCCGCTTACGTTTCGAGAGTTAAGTTTGATTTTATTTCCGTCCGCGATTGTATTTGAACTGGCATTAAATAGTTTCACTTCTACCAGTTTATTTTCAACGATCATTTTTTTTAAGCGAT
This sequence comes from Paenibacillus amylolyticus, assembly GCF_051136285.1. GTDB lineage: Bacteria > Bacillota > Bacilli > Paenibacillales > Paenibacillaceae > Paenibacillus > Paenibacillus amylolyticus_F. The sequence goes on from NZ_CP194938.1 coordinate 3,288,387, forward strand.
TGCTCCAGGAGGTTGCAGGTATCATTATTTGACCATCTAAAGAGTCCACGTTCTTCCCTTCAATCCCTAAAATACCAATAACTTTGTACTCTTCATGGTCTAACTGTACAAATCTCTGACCATCTTTCATATAGGACAAGGATTGTAGTCTTTTTCCTAACAAAGCCACCTTCTGACCTTCCTCTATATCTTGGCTTGTTATGTAATTCCCCTCTTGCAACGGATATGGTTGGACTGGATCTTCATCCCAAAATATAGGCAACACTTTTTGCAAGCCTACTGTTGTAACCATTGACAAATTACTAATGATAACACCTGTCTTGTTATTTATCCCTTTAAATAATTGAAAGAACTCTTGCTCTCCCTTATTATTCAGAATGTTTATTTCCAATTCCGTTTTATTTTGCAAAGTAAACTGCTGTTGGTAGGTAACGTACTCGCTGGATTTTTTAATTGACTGTATACCTACTGTGCTTAACACAACTGAAATAATTAAACCAAGCATCATAACAAATGTTGTAAAAGGATGGGCCTTTATCTGATTAAACATCATCTTTATATTTATCATTAGAAACTCCTTAAATAAAAAGGATATCGCAGGCTTAAGCCTGCGACACATTCTTCTAAAATTGTTCACCAAAAAAAACAATATATTTAGCGGTCTTTCAATACTCTATCGACATATTCTTTTGTACCACCACTATTTTCAATCGCATGTCTGCTCGCATACATCCAAACACCAGTAACTTGCATATTTACTTCTGCCCATTTCGAGTCACCTTGATATCTTGTTGCTTCTGGAGTAGAAGACCAAGGCTGATTATACTCCTCAAGACGAACTGCTACACGATAACCACTAGCAGCTTTTCCATCATTAAATTCAGTATAGGATTTTGCTGTATCTGCATCAATAATATTCCAGTAAACATTTAAAACACCACTAGCAATGAGAGTTTTATAGCTGAAATCTCCTGTATTCTGGCTATCTGCTTAGACTGAAGCCCCAGCCCCTAACGTTAGAAAAGCTGAAAAAACAAGGGCCGCGATTCTCTTTTTTTCATTTCACCAATTTCATCAATATAGTATTTTTATAAATTTTTCCTATATTTGTAATTATACACTTGGTTTTTTTCAATTAAATATAAATATATGTAATATGTATTTCATTTCCCATTCAAAAGGACCAAACACAAGATTGGTAACCCGACTTAAATAAGAGTATCATTGGGGCATTTATCTTATGCTCGAACAAAGAAGAACCCGATAAGGGCTCCTCTTTGTTCTTTCTATATTCTTATGCTTTACTTCATCAGCTTCCAATCACTTTTTCATCTCTAACCACGCACAGGCAAAATCAAACGTTCGGCCCCGCCCAGATACGGACGCAAAGCTGCCGGAATATAAATGCTGCCATCCGCCTCCTGATGATTTTCCAGCAACGGGATCAGAATGCGCGGCGAAGCTACGGCTGTATTGTTGAGCGTATGGCAGTATACCAGCTTGCCGTCTTCATCAACGCAGCGAATGTTCGAGCGACGAGCCTGAAAATCATGCAGGTTCGACGACGAATGGGTCTCACCATAGGCCCCGCGGCTTGGCATCCATGTTTCGATGTCATACTGTTTGTACGTTTTCTGCGACATATCCCCTGTACATACCGACACCACACGATACGGCAATTCCAGCCGTTGCAGCAGCTCCTCGGCATGTCCCGTAATTTCCTGCAACATCCGTTCCGATTCCGCTGCATCTGGGGCACACAGAATGACCTGCTCAACTTTGGCAAACTGATGTACACGGTATAAACCTCGCACATCCCGTCCGCCCGAGCCTACCTCACTGCGGAAACATGTCGATACGGCTGCCAGCTTAACAGGCTGCTTCACATCAACGACCTCATCCGCGTAATACGAGACCAGCGGTACTTCCGATGTGCCGACAAGCCATTTGTTCTCTCCCTGCAACTCATATACCTGATCCCGGCCTGTCGGGAAAAATCCGGTGTTCACCAAAGCATCTTCCCGAACCATGAGCGGAACCTCCAGCGGAGTGAATCCATGCTCCAACAGCAGATCCAGCGCAAGCTGCTGCACCGCACGGTGTAGTAACAGACCTGCCCCCTTCAGGACATAACTCCGCGTTCCACCGATTTTCACGCCACGCGGAATATCGATCAACCCGTGCATCTCTCCAAGCTCGACATGATCCCTTGTTTCATAGTCAAACACAGGTAGTTCACCTACCCGCCGCAACTCTACATTATCCGCATCCGACATGCCCACAGGTGTATCTGGCGATACGATATTGGGCACCAGCCATTGAAGTCTGGTCACTTCCTCCTGTATCAACGCAAGCTTCGTCTCTTCTTGCTCCAACTGTTCATTCAGTTGTTTTACCTGTGCCCGCATTGTCTCTGCCTGCTCTCGCTCTCCCGCCTGCATCAGCTTCCCGATCTCTGCCGACAGCGTATTGCGCAGACGACGCGCCTCTTCCGTTTGCTGTAGAAGAGCTTTTCGCTCGTCGTCCCGCTGTAGTAACACCGCAATATCGATCTTGATTTTCTTCCCGTTTGCTGCGGCCTGGACCTCTTCTGCATGTGCTCTAACCCATTTCATATCTAACATGGTCACCGTCTCCTTTGGCTAAAAAATACAAAGAGCGCCCTCATCCCTTGGGACGAGGAGCGCTCTGCTCGCGGTGCCACCCAACTTGCCGAATCGGTTTAAACTACCTGATTCAGCCTCTTGGTCCGCGATAACGGGCGGTTCCGGTTAACTTGGGAAAATTTCAATTCGCTCCCTGGCGAAAACGCCTCCGAGTTGGATTCTCTTCAACGGCATAGTCCGATCTGTAATTGTGTTTCTCAGTATATACGAAGATCAAACGGAATTGCAACTTCTAAACGCCTATTTTTATTGAAAACAACGAATTCGCATAAAAGGCCTGTCAGCATTCCACATGAAGACAGGACTATCTTACGTGTCTTTTCAAAATTCATCCAGGTAAAATTAATGTAGCTAATTAACATCAAGGGGTGATGACATGTTTTACTTCATAAGCTTTCTTATTATTAGTATCATTGGATTCGTCTTTGGGATCAGAGCCTTGCTCATACCCGACTCTTCGCCTTTCAATCGTAATAAAGGTTATTTAAACCAAGCCGACATCACAAGTATTAAGTTCAGAGACGTTATCCTTCTTGCTCTGAGTATCGTTATAGCTATAGCTTCACTCAGACCATTTTTCGTGAAATCGATTCCATCAAATTAGATGCATCTTCCTGTAAAACAGACCACACTATGGTAAACTCACACTACAGAAGGGAGTTGTTGTTTCATGAACATGAGCCCAAACCATCTGAATTCATCCGAGGGCGAAGCCGCCAAACAAAGAACAGATGAACTTGCTCGCCAAGCTCAGCAAAGCTCATTCAAAAGCGGTATGCTGACAACCATCATTATCGCTGTTGTTATTATTGGTATTTTATATTGGGTGGCTTACGCTAGAACTTCTTAAAGGGATCAAAATTACCCATTGCCCAGGAAATACTTTTCCACAACAGATATTACAATTCGTTAAACGGATACTACCGCCGCTTGTCTTTTGAACAACTTGCCGAATACATAACGCACTAGCGGCCCCAATACGATTAATTGATATGGCAATGCCAGACTAAAGTTACGTGCAATCGTATGAAGATACGCGTTAAACACGGATACCCCATCTAACTGACCTGCCAAATAGGCCGTAATAATGCCGTATAACGACATGACTAATACCATTCCGATGACCATAAGAAACGACAGGGTGACTACACCTTTGATTTTACTGACTCTTGCAAATGGGATGGAAAACGTAATTTTTCTCGCTACGGGTCCTACGATGAACGACTCCACCAAAAATGCGAGGGCAAAACAGATCACAAATTGAAGCAGCATTTGCATCACGGACATCTGACTTAACATTCCTGTGTGCCATAGATTAAGAGTCATCATCACTAAGACCATTCCTGTGCACATCATAAGTCCAAACATAACTTGTTCTTTCTTACTTACTGGCAATATGCTCATCCTCTCTCTGACTTGGATCATTATAGACAATCAGATCCCCTTCACATAAGTGAACATTCTGTGAAATATTTGTTGACTAGACACATTTCTGTCCCTGGCCTATAATTACACCTAGTAATGCCCGTAACTTCATAGTTTCCCAGGGGAGTCGGAATTGGCCGGCTGAGAGTGTATCCCACCAAGATACTAACCCTTAGACCTGATCTGGATCATGCCAGCGTAGGAATCGGAGTATATTGCAACGGCACAGCCATAAGCTGAACGCCCTTCTCTCACGCCTGCACGCGTCCCGGATTACGGGGCGCTTTTTTTGTTTTCTTTTGACAAGCAGAAACAGAAAAATGACGTTATTCGGATAACCCGCGAGTATAAATTCGTCGATTTATGCAAAGGGATTGGATATGAAGCCAAGGAGTACCCCGTGCCATCTGGCCGGATATAACGAAGGAGAGAAACACGATGAAATGGCGTAAAACGATGGGAATGTTACTCATGTGTGTATTGCTGGTTACTGTAGCTGCATGTGGTGGCAAACAAGCGGCCCCAGCTGAGCAGAAAAGCGCAACTGGATCGGAGAAAACGAACGAAGAAAGCAGCACTGCACTGAAAGATGTGAAGGTCGTGCTCGACTGGACTCCAAATACGAATCATACTGGTCTGTATGCAGCAGTGGATCAGGGTTTTTATAAAGCAGCGGGACTCAACGTCGAGATTGTACAGCCAGGTGCTGGCGGAGCAGATACGATGGTCGCATCGGGTGAAGTACCTTTTGGCGTCAGTTATCAGGAAAGTGTAACTCAGGCGCGAACGCAGGACGTTCCACTTGTGTCGATTGCTGCTGTTATTCAGCACAATACATCCGGTTTTGCCGCTCCGGTGGATCGTAAGATCAAATCACCCAAAGATTTTGAAGGTAAGACGTATGGCGGTTGGGGTTCCCCGGTAGAAGAAGCGGTGATGCAATCCATTATGGAGGGCGAAGGTGCCGATGTATCCAAGGTTAAAAATATTAATATGGGCGATGCCGACTTCTTCACAGCCGTGAAACGAGACATCGATTTTGCCTGGATTTTCTACGCATGGACGGGAATTGAGGCTGAATTACGCGGTGAACCGATTGATATGTTGTATGTGAAGGATTATGCCAAAGCACTGGACTACTACACACCTGTCCTCGTGACCAATGAACAGACGATTCAGAAAGACCCTGAACTGGTGAAAGCTTTCCTAAAGGCCACTTCTGAAGGGTACCAATATGCAATTGAGCATCCTGAAGAGGCTGCAAACATTTTAATCAAAGCTGTTCCTGATCTGGACAAGGAATTAGTACTGGCAAGTCAAAAGTGGCTCAGCCCGAAATACAAGGATGATGCACCGCGCTGGGGTGAGCAAAAGGAAGACGTGTGGAAGAACTACACCGATTGGATGTTCAGCAAGAAACTGCTGGATAAAGAGATCGATGTAACAAAAGCCTACACGAACGAATTTTTACCACAGTAATACGTAGCATTATCATCATTAATGTAAAATGAAATTTGATATTTTCACGTTTGAATAAAGAGGACAGAGACAACTTGAAGAAGCGAAGCGATCGCTCATAAGGTTCTCTCAGGAAAGCTACCTCGGGAGCACGCTTTCTCCTGATTCTTCTTCCTACAATTAAAGGATAAGTTAATTTTTTGTACACAAGAACGGAGAGTGCAGAACCCCTCTGGAGAAGCGCAGCGGTCGCCTTTATCACTGGATTTCACCTTTGAAAAAGGGAATCAAAAAAATCTGGGGATAACAGCGATCGTAAGAGGGGACTGCAATCGGAGTGGAAACGTGTACAATGGCATGTCTACTTGTCCACCCACACTCGAAAGGAGAATTTTTCTCTCATGGCAAGCACATTACTCAGCATTCAGGTTATTCCCAAAACACCAAACGGTGAAAACTCCTATCCTTACGTAGACCGCGCCATCGAAGTGATTCAACAATCCGGCCTGAAATATCAGGTTAATGCACTCGACACCACGATGGAGGGTGAATTGGATGAACTGCTGGAGGTTGTCCACAAAATGCACGAGGTGCTTGTGGAAGCCGGTAGCCCAAGTATCATCTCCCAGATCAAAATCGCACATAGTCCAGACGGATTCAGCATGGATACACTAACGGAGAAGTATCGCTAATGTCTACCTATTTCAAAAGTGTATGGCCGCCCCTCGTGGCGGTTATTCTCTTTATTGCGATATGGCAAGGCGCGGTCTCCCTGTTCCATATTGAGAAATGGATGCTGCCTGCGCCGTCCGACATCGCCCATGAAGCAGCTTCGCAGGCTGAACGTCTAGGCATGCATGCTGCCGCAACGATCCAGTTAACACTCATCGGATTTGCTGCCGGAACAGCAGTAGGCCTGCTGATTGCAATGGTGCTACATCTGATCCCTTTTCTCAAATCGGCCTTGTATCCATTACTTATTCTTAGTCAAAATATTCCAACCATTGCACTCGCACCGCTCCTGCTGATCTGGTTTGGCTTTGGCCTGCTGCCCAAGCTGATTACGATCATCCTGGTCTGTTTCTTCCCGGTAGCGGTTGCGGCCATGGATGGACTAACACGCACCGATGCGGCGATGATGAACTATATGCGTATGGCGGGTGCGAAGCGCCGTCATATCTTTTGGAAACTGGAGCTGCCCCATGCCCTGCCATCCGTATTTTCCGGCGTCAAAATTGCTGCCACCTACAGCGTAATGGGAGCCATCATCGCCGAATGGATCGGTGCGGATAAAGGTATCGGCTATTATATGATGCTGCAGAAGTCGGCTTACCGTACGGATCGACTTTTTGTTGCCATTATGATTATCGTGGCGCTCAGTCTTCTGCTTTTCCTGCTCATTGCGCTGTTAGAGAAGCTGCTTGTGCGCTGGCGCCCACAGAAGCGGTAGTTCTGCCTATCAGAGGTTAACGTAATATATGAACACTAGGATGTGATTCCATATGAACAGGCATCAGAACGAACCAGAACGATCCATACAAGTTCGAAGCACTTCACCCGGAGATGCCGCTGCGGCTTCCGTGCCGGTTCCACCTGCACTGGACATCGTTGATGTTCATGTGTCCTTTAAAGAACGACGGCGTAAACTGCCTGTACTGAATGGTTTGTCCCTGACCGTGAAAAAAGGGGAATTCGTCGCCATCGTTGGCCCTTCCGGCTGTGGCAAAAGCACCCTGTTCCACATCATCGGCGGCTTGCAGAAGCCGCAGGACGGCGAGGTATTCATGAACGGCAAGCAGGTTACCGGACAACGTGGACATATCAGCTATATGCCTCAGCAGCCGGCCCTTTTTCCATGGCGAACCATTGAAGACAATGTGCTGCTGGCTGGCGAGGTTGCTTCAGTAGCAGCTTTCTCTGCTCCAGGTGCTCAGCCTGCTCCGCGCGCCGAAGCACTCGCGGAGGCAAGACAGTGGCTGGGCAGTGTTGGCCTTGACGGATTCGAGCAGGCTTACCCTCATCAGCTGTCAGGTGGGATGCAGCAGCGTGCCGCTTTCCTGCGTGCGCTACTCAGTCCGCAGGAACTGATGCTGCTCGATGAGCCATTCAGTGCGCTCGATGCCCTGACGCGGAGCGACATGCAGCGCTGGCTGCTGGATATCTGGGAACAGAATCGCCGCTCGGTGCTGTTCATCACCCACAATATCGAGGAGGCGCTGTTGCTCGCGGATCGTGTCTATGTGTTATCGAACCGGCCTGCATCCGTGCTGCACGAGGTTGAGATTCCTTTTGACCGCCCGAGACGAGACGAGATTACAGAAGAACCTGCCTTTCTTGAACGCAAACGACAAATTGCCCAGTGGATGAAAGAAGAACAGCAGAAAACCCGCCTATCTTGATAGCGCGGGTTTTTAGTTATATTTTTCCTGATTTGAGTGATCCAATACATTAAATAGAACGTTACATCATATAAATACCTACGATATAAGGAGGAACTTCATCATGCATTTCCAAACGTTTGCACCGCTGATCGATGCCCATATCCATTTGGATCAATATACTCCCGAGGAACAGCAGGAGATGCTGACCAGCTTCAGGTCACAGGAGATCGAGGCCATGATTGCAGTCTCCATGAATCTGGCTTCCGCTCAGTCCAATCTGGAACTGGCCAAACAGCATCCGCGATATATCTACCCGGCGTTTGGCTATCATCCCGAACAACCACTGCCACCCCTCGCCGATCAGGAGCAGTTTTTTCACTGGATCGAAGAACACATTGGACATGCCATTGCTATTGGGGAAGTAGGCTTGCCCTATTACAGCCGTGAAGAAGCACAGCGAACAGGCCTGAGCTTTGACCAGAGCGGATATATTGATCTGCTGGAGCAATTCATCATACTCGCCAAGAAACACCATAAACCTGTCGTGTTGCATGCCGTATACGAAGATGCCGATATAGCCTGCAATCTGCTGGAGAAACATCAATATGCACATGCCCACTTTCACTGGTTCAAAGGATCAAAACAAACGATTCAGCGTATGGCAAACAACGGATATTATATATCCTTCACACCGGATATTCTATACGAAACTGAGATTCGTGAGCTTGCCCGGCAATATCCCGCGGAACAAGTGATGGCAGAAACAGATGGGCCTTGGCCCTTCGAAGGGCCGTTTCAGGGACGGATGACACACCCGGTTATGACACGTCAGGTCATTCAGGCCTGGAGCGAGATTACCGGCATGGGAACCGAGCGGGCAACACGGCTTTTTTACCGAAATACCAAACGTTTCTATCATCTCCTGGATTAAGCGAAGGAGAATTAAAGCGGCTTCGAACAAGGATATATGCATGCAAAAAGCCAGTCGGACTCACGATAGAACGGCACTCTGTTATCCAAATGTTGGTGATACCCAACTGACTTTGGGGCGGCTGTTCAATCCTGTCCTACTGGCTTTTAAACCAACTTTTGAGTCTGCTTTTGATCTATATCATTCATCCTGTTTTCGAATTGTACAGATGGTGCAATTCACAACGTATACTATGGCGAATTACGTACTAGCGCTTCAAAAAACCTCTACGTTCCAGAAATGCTCTCACTTGCATACGAGCAGGCTCGGTAAGACGCTTCGCCATGAGTTCAGACCATGGGGTTGTGCGTTCACCAAGGGTACGTTCCTTCAGGTATTCTGTCGTGGTCACATCATACTCTTGAACACCTTCCAGCGTTTGTGCCGGTTGATAGCGGTTATGATGTAATACAGCCTTTAGCGGCAGACGTGGGCGAATGCCCGTTTCCTGATCTGCAACCCCGATGCACATACCATATACCGGATATACGCCATCCGGTAATTCAAGTAATTCAGCTACTTCTTCAATACGAGTGCGAAGTCCACCGATATACACAATACCGAAACCGAGCGATTCGGCAGCAAGAGCGGCATTCTGAGAAGCCAGAGCAGCATCAATCGTAGCAACCATAAAATTTTCGGTGGAGTCCGCATAAGACTCCTTCTCCGGAAGATGATGCTTCGCCGCATCTTTCAGCCGATACAGGTCAGCACACCATACAAGAAAGACCGGACATTCATTGACATAAGCCTGCCCCCCGGCGAGTTCAGCCAGTTTGGCTTTCTGTTCCTGATCTGTCACCGCGATAACCGAATATGCCTGTACGTTGCTTGAGGAGGATGCCATCTGTCCCGCCGCTACTATAGCAGCGAGCTGCTCCTCACTGACTGGATCTGGCTTGAATTTGCGTACGGAGCGGTGTTTCATCATCAGTTCAATCGTTTCATTCATGGCTGTTCACTCCCAATCCTCGAAGTACAAACTCCACCGTCTGTTCGGCAAGTTCCTCTGTATTCATATCCTGATAATCAAAACCAAATCTTGAGTGCTTGGCCCGCTTGTGTGCAAGTGCTACCCCCATGACCTGAAGCATGGCATAGGAGGCGGACTCAATCCGGAAAAGTCCCTGATCTTTACCTTGCTGCAGGTACTCTCTCACTTTATTCCAGACCGGATCCAGATACTGAAACACTGTTGCAGTCCGATTGGTACGCAGTGTAATCTCCAACTGCACAATGTCGCTCATCTCACGATCCGTCATCGTAAACTTCACGACTTCGCCAACAATTCGGCGGATACCTTCAACCGGGGACATCGATTCCGCAGCCAGCATACGCAGGATATGTTCGGGAAAAAAATGCTCAAATAACGCATCGAACACCTTCTCTTTACCGCCAAAATGATAAGACACCAGCGAAACATTCGCTCCCGCCTCATCACAGATTTGACGAACACTCGTCCCATCATACCCTTGTAGTGCAAAAAGTTTCTTGGCTGCAAGCAATATCCTCGTTTTGATATCCAATTCCGGTTCCGTCATTTGTTTCTCTCCTCTTATCCGTTCGTGTCAGTTGCTTCAGCCTTTTACCCAGACTGTAGCCCTCACTTCATCCCGTCTATTATATTACACCAAACCCCCCGATGAAAATCACCGGGGGGGTTTGGTACAAACGATGCAGCTTCATAACGTCTGCGTATATTAGCTGTTTGCTGGAGCCGGGCTTGGCATGCCAACTGGTTTGCGCCCTTTTTTGAGCAATGTCACCACAAGGGACAGCGCAACAGCTACGAGCAATACAACAACGATGGAACCTGCGGCAGATTGCACACCCGGGCCACCCAGTTGAACGCTTAGAATGCCCTGAACCGCATAAGTTGCAGGCAAGTAATGACCGATTCCGCTGTAGAAGCTGTTCAACAATTCACGCGGCACCATCGCACCGGATGACACCAGTTGCAGGGACAGCGAGATGATGTTAAACAGGCTTCCAGCCGGCCCAAAGCAGATCAGGAAGAACTGGGAGAAAAACATAAAGGTGCACAGGAACAGTGCCTGGAACAGCCAGAATGCAACAAACCCTTGTGCAATTTGTCCTCCCAACGCAACGATCAGAGAAGATCCCAGCAAGGAAACAACCAACGCAGAGCCTACATTAATGATGACCCGGGCACCGAACAGAGTCAGACGGGAAAACATCGAAGACAACATGCCCATGGCTACCTGAAGATTCATACCCATAATCATGGCACCAACGTAAGATGCAAGTACCATCATCATCGGTACCATCTGATTGTTCATCCCGTTCACCGGATTAATGGATGTCGTTTTGCCTTCCACCCGGCTCGTCAAGTTCGCAGCGGCCTGCGCAGCTTGATCCGCAGAAGCACCGGAAGCAGTCAGGACAGCCTTTACACCTTGTGCAGATGCTTGTTTGTTAACGGTGTTGGTCACGCTCTGTGACACACCTTGCATCATGCTTTTGATCGTTACCGGATTGGCTTCATTAATCGTGTATTTGATCTCGGCGGTGGCGCCAGCCGTTTGAAGGGATTCATTAAATCCTGCTGGAATGTCCAGCACCATATGCACTTGATGATGATTCAATTGATCCAGTGCCTCAGACGCACTCAGGTTGGACACGGTATGGAAAGGCAATGTCTCTGCCAATCGATCCGCAATCCCTTTGGACAGTTCACCATCTTCATTAACAATGGCTACGGTTAGTTCATTCGTCCGGTCATTCACCCCGGAATATGCGGTCATCCAGATCACGCTAAAGATAACCTGGAACATCAGTGCAGTAACAATGCCTATAATCACTGGTGGTTTTTTAAACAATGTACGTAGAGCTTGCAGCATATAATTCGGTTCCTCCATCTTCAAAATAGTTCTAATTTAATTTAAACATACGTTTGAATCAAACAATCGTTTAAATTTTAAAGGTATATGTCTATATTGTCAATAAACTTTCGTAATATTCAGAAAACTTAGCCGAATTTTCATGAATGAAGCCTAATTTATTTTCACAGAGGTCTATCTTGCGATTGATTTATGACCACTTTTGCATAAAAAAAATACACAGTTCGCCGTAAAGCGAGCCGTGCATTTCATTAATCTTTGATATATCTGTTCTGTTTCCCAGCTTTCCTTTCTTTCCTTCTCCATAAGCTGATCTCTTTATTTAATTACTTGGTTCGAGCAAGCTTCATCCGCTGCAAACGAAGGGCGTTCAGCACAACGGACACCGAGCTGAATGCCATTGCAGCACCTGCCAGCCATGGAGCCAGAAAACCTACTGCCGCAATCGGTATCCCGATCACATTGTAGCCGAGCGCCCAGAACAGGTTCTGTTTGATATTGCCCATCGTGCGGCGGCTCATCTCGATAGCATCTGCAATGCTGTTCAAGTCACCGCGCATCAACGTAATATCTGCCGCTTCCATCGCTACGTCCGTTCCGGTACCAATCGCCATGCCGATATCCGCTGTAGCCAGTGCCGGGGCATCGTTGATACCATCTCCGACCATAGCTACCTTCAGACCGCTCTCCTGCAATTTTTTCACTTCTGCGGCTTTGCCTTCAGGGAGAACTTCTGCCAGAACGCTGCGGATTCCCGCTTGCTCCGCTACCGCGCGAGCTGTCCGTTCATTATCTCCTGTAATCATAATGACATCGATCCCCATAGCCTGAAGTCGTCCGATGGCTTCACGTGAGGTATCCTTGATCGTATCCGCCACCGCAATGATGCCTGCCCATTGACCCTGAGCAGCAACCAACATTGCCGTACGCCCCTGTTCCTCTAAAGCGTTCATCTGCTGTATGCTTTCCGCAGGTACCTCTACGTTCGCATCCGCCAGCAAGCGGCGTGTTCCCACGAGAATCTCCTCACCAGATACCGTTGCACGTACACCATAACCAGGGATGTTCTCAAACGATGCTGCTGGTTCCAAAAGCAGACCTTTCTCCCGAATGCCGTTCACAATCGCCTCGGCTAACGGATGCTCCGAGCTTTGCTCCGCCGCTCCAACACGCTTAAGCAGCTCCGATTCTGTCCAGCCCGGTGCGGTAACAACGTCAGTTAATACAGGCTTACCTTGAGTAACGGTTCCTGTTTTGTCGAGCACGACCGTTTGAATCTGCTGGGCGGACTCCAGATGCTCACCGCCCTTGAACAAAATGCCATATTCCGCCGCACGGCCCGATCCAGCCATAACTGAAGTCGGTGTTGCCAGTCCGAGCGCACATGGACAAGCGATAACAAGGACAGCTATCGCTTTTTCCAATGATCCGGCGAAGTCCCCAGGGCTTGCAAACAGATACCAAATCAAGAAGGTCAATACCGCAATTCCCACTACAATCGGCACAAAAATACCCGAGATTACATCGGCAATCCGCTGAATAGGTGCTTTCGATCCCTGCGCCTGCTCAACGACTTTAATAATTTGTGATAAAGCCGTATCCGAACCCACACGAGTTGCCTGAATGCGGAGAACACCGTTTTTGTTCATTGTCGCACCGGTGACGGGGTCGCCCGGCTTTTTATCAACAGGCAAGCTTTCACCGCTCAGCATGGATTCATCGACAGAGGATTGGCCCTCTTCGACAATACCATCCACCGGAATGCTGTCTCCCGGCTTCACCAGAACAAGATCGCCAACGGCTACGTAGGAAGCCGGAATCAGAACTTCCTGCCCGTCACGGATGACGCGCGCTTCACGCGGTGCCAGTTCAATCAAGCTTTTGATTGCCTGTGAAGAGCGCCCTTTCGCCACAGCCTCGAACCATTTTCCGAGTAAAATCAACGTAATCAGAATCGCACTTGTCTCATAGTACAGTTCCACCATTGGCATAGCTGCAGCTCCTGCAGTAGTGCCTACATCCGTTCCCATTGCACCATGATCCATGCCCTGGCCCATACCAGCACTAGGTAAATACCCGCTGGTTACCGTCAGATACAGGCTGTAGAAAAAGGCTGCGCTCGTTCCGAGTGCCACGAGTACGTCCATGTTTGCACTGCCGTTCCGAAGCGCCTTATATGCCCCTACATAGAACTGCCATCCAATGACAAATTGCACGGGCGTAGCAAGCAGCAGCTGGAACCAAGGGTTCAGAAACAGCTCTGGTACATAAATGCCCGATGTAAAGGAGAAATGGGCTACCATTGCCCACAATAGCGGAATGGACAAGAGTGCGGAGATCATCCACTTCCATTTCTTACGCTGCAGCTCTCGTTCGCGAACAGAGGTGGACTCCTCCTGGGTTAATTGCAGTTCAGCACCATAGCCCAGCTGTTTGATCTTGGCCGTGATGTCGGATGGTTTGAGTGCACCCGCAGCATATTCGATATGCCCCGTCTCCAGTGCCAGATTGACATTAGCTTGAGAAACACCCGGTAGCCGGGAAAGTCCCTTTTCGATACGTGCAGAACAGGCCGCACAAGTCATGCCCGTAATATCGAGATCTACGGATTCCATCACCGTACCATATCCAAGCGACGCCACTTTATCCCGCAATGCGTTTACATTGGTCGTTTTGGGATCATACGAGATGGTTGCCTGTTCAATGGCAAGATTCACGTTTGCCTGATGCACCCCTTCCATACGAGACAAACCTTTCTCCACACGTGTGGAACAGGCAGCACAGGTCATACCCGTGATATGCAGTGTTGTCTTCAGACCCGCATTCTGCATAGGTGCAGGCGTGGGTGCCGGTTCTATTTTTTCAGATGCATTGGTTGTCATGATATCAGCTCCTTCCCAAAGGATAACATACCCCATGGGGGTATGTAAAAGTTAGAAAATCAGGCTTAAACCGTTACAAAGTATGACCACGCTAGTAGATTATGACTCCATGATCAGCCGGTTTAAGCCTGTATTATTGCATTCCATTCTGTACAAATACCTTGGATCAATTAAACGACGTCGTATCCTTGATCTTCAATCGCGGCTTTGATCTGATCTACGGTAACAACCTGATCATTATATTCTACAGCTACCGTTCCGGCTGCCAGATCAACCTGACCACTCGCTCCCGCGTTCTTCACTGCTTCTTCAACGGACTTCACACAGTGATTGCAAGACATTCCTTTGACATTCAACGTAACATTAGACATATTCTATTCCTCCTTGGTTATGTTCGTTTTGGTGTTTATTCATTTATCATCTGCACTTACTTCATTAGTTTTCTAACCGTAACCAGCAATTCATCCACAACTTCGTGTTCTCCTGCCTGGATGCGTTCTACAATACAACTCTTCATATGCCCTTCCAGCAAAAGCTTACCTACCGAATTCAGCGCAGACTGTGCTGCTGCGATCTGGGTTAACACATCGTCACAATATGTGTCCTTGTCAATCAGACCTTTGATGCCGCGAATCTGGCCTTCCACACGGTTCAAACGAGAGATCAGGTTGCCCTTCATCTCCTGAGAATGGTGGCTTTTACGAATGGGCTTGCCGTCTTTATCGAGGTTCACAGCATGGCATGCATCCGCTTGTTGCTCTGATTGCTGTTCTGTACCTGTACCATCACTTGATACACTTGCACCTTCATGTGCATTGGCCTGTTCTTGTGTATCTGCACCCAAAACAACAGCAGAACCTTTTGCCGCAGGGATCACAGATTCCTCGGGATGGCTTTGATGTTCCATCATAACACCCCTTTTCAATCGTTCTTTATCCAGATTAACATACCCCCATGGGGTATTCAAGGAATTTCTTTTTTTTATTATTGAACGTTTTGTGTATGTAGTCGTGACGACCTCTTAGCCCCACCTGCTCATAGAGAGCCTGAGTAAGCGAGTCAAAGATAGATACAGATCATTCCTAATATTCTGCTCGAAGCTCTCTCCCCAGATCCAGGGACGAAAAAGCAGATACCTTACGGTACCTGCTCTAACGATTGATATACAACGTTATACCTGCCTGCATGAGTTAAATCGTATATTACCTTCCGCCAACCCTTCTCACCATGAGTAAGGAGAAATTGCACTATTTTTGGGAAGAGGTATGGTTCCCTTCGTTAAAAGCAACCGGTGACGGCTTGGCTGCCCATTCATCTGCCTGCGGTTCAATATCCACGCCGTTCATGATCTTCTTTTTTTCCATCAAGGAATCGCCGTCTTCGTCCAGCTTGTTGCGGATTGCTGCCTCATCCTGAGGTTGATTGTTCTGAGTCATCGTTTGAGTCCTCCTTTTACCATTTCATGTTGTTGAAGTATGTTCCTTGTATAGAATGACCCAATGATTTCAAAATCATTCCGAGCGGGGGAGAAGGTAAGATAACGATCTCACTCCTATATGTAAAAAAAGACGTCCCCCCGGTCATATTCATGACCATAGAAGAACGTCCTCTGAACTGTCCACAACTCGTAGACATTCACATTCACATCACCTGTAGCTATGTTGTCGCCTGATCCTCGCGAGCAAGTGTAGCGAGGGCATGAAGCGCCGTATCCATCTCATGCTCTACAGCCTGAGCGACCGCATCGGTATGCGGATCATACTCGGCAGCGAGATCACTGTCTGCGAAGCCGTCAATCGCTACGATGGCTCCAGCCCGTGCCCCACGCAAGGTGCTTACGATATAGAGTGCTGCAATCTCCATCTCGGCGGCAAGTGCTCCAGCCTGCTTGTACTTGCGGTGTGGAATCTCCTCCACGCCTGTGAAGAATGCGTCCAGTGTTACCGTGATGCCCACACCAACCTTCGTAGCATCTGCACCCTTGCCCACCTTACGAGCAGCAGCGACCAATGCGCTGGTCACATCAATATCCGCCACCGCCGGGAAACCGTCCGGTACGAGCTGACGTGTCAGCCCGTCAGAGCGAACAGCTGCAGTACTGACAATAACGCTTCCTGCTGGGTAATCGGCTGTATATGAACCTGCCGTACCTACACGAATCAGGGTTTTCACCCCTGCACGAATCAGTTCCTCGAAGCAGACGGCCGCGCCTGGTGAACCAACACCATGACTGACCACAGCCATCTGGACCCCTTCGTACATACCTACAAATGTGCGATATTCACGGCTGAATGCCAGTTCTTTGGCATCCTCCAGCTTGCGGGAAATCTTCTCTGCACGAGCCGGGTCACCGCACACGATCGCATAAGCCGGCATATCTTCCGAATGAATCTGCAAAATCGGCATCAACATATTAATCAAACTCCTTCTTCGTCCACTCATCCTCTGGAATCGGCAGATCCTCACCCGAGAAACGCTGCTCCTTGAACGGATCGGCAAAATGGTGGAATCCATTGCTTTCCCAGAAGCCGTTGCGATCCTCCGTCATAAACTCCAGCCCTCGCACCCACTTTGCACTCTTCCAGAAATACAGCTGTGGCACAACCAGTCGCAGTGGGAAACCATGCTTCGGTGTGAGTGGCTCGCCATTATATTTGAACGCAAGCAATACATCCTCATGCATCAGCTCTTCAAGTGGTACATTCGTCTCGTAATCTTGATCCGCATGAATCATGACATACTTCGCTTCTGGTTTAACGCCAAGCAGCTTCACAAACTCAGAGAAGCGGATACCCTCCCAAGGTGTATCAAACTTCGACCAGCGCGTAACGCAGTGAATATCACTTACCATGTTCACCTGCGGCATCGCCTGAAGCTCAGCCAGAGAGAACACCTTCTCTTCTTCGACTTCACCAAAAACCTTCAAATCCCAAGTGGAAAGGTCATATTCCGGCACTTCCCCTTCATGCAAAATCGGGAATTTCTCCGTCAGCACCTGACCCGGCGGCAGCCGATCTCCGTAATCGGCACCGGCTTTCGGTGGCGGCGTTTTGGTTTTTTTCAAACGTTCAGCCTTGTTATGCACGTCCCTGATTCCTCCTTTGCTACAATTAACGCGAGCTTCCGCCCGCTTTCAAAGCATCCTGAGCATACGTACGGTCTTTGAAAAAGAACATCGCCACGAGTGTCACAATATAGGGTAGCATCATGGTGAAATGCGTTGGCAAGGAGAAACCTTGCAGACGAATACTGAGTGCTTCCATGAAACCAAACAGCACGCTGGAACCCATTACGCCGAGCGGATTGGCCTGTCCCAGCATTGTAGCAACCAAAGCGATAAACCCACGGCCTGCCGTCATGCCTTCAGTAAACATCGTCACCTGACCAAGCGACAGCTGTGCTCCAGCCAGGGCACACAGCACACCACACATCAGCACAGCGCCATACTGAATGCCACGCACCTTGATGCCGATGCTCTGTGCTGCGATCGGATTCTCACCTACGGAACGCAGACGGAAGCCGGATACACTTTTAAATAGATAGAACTGCAAAGCAATAACGATAATAATGCCGAGATATACGAGCGGACTATGTCCTGAGAACACCGTACCGACCCAAGGAATATCCTTGATCAGCGGAATGTCCCATTTCGGGAGCCCCACCATATTCTTGTCGTAGTATGCACCTTTTACATCAAAGATCGCTCGCAGTGCAAAAGTCGTGAGTCCTGCCGCCAAAAAGTTCAGGGATATACCAACAACAATGGCATTCGCCTTCAGATTAATACTAATAAACGCAAAGAGAGCCGAGAACAGCATCACAATAATAATAGAGAACAGCACTGCCAGCAATACGTTACCGAAAAGATAGTTACCCACAATTGCGGAGAACGCCCCGATCAGCACAAGCCCTTCCAGACCGACGTTGAACAGACCCACGCGCGAGCATAAAGCCCCGCCGAGTGCCGCCAGCAAGATTGGCGTCATAATCCGCAAGGTTGAGCCAAACATGGCTGCATCAAACAGTTGTTGCATTGGACTTTTTCTCCTTTCTCCGCTTCAGGAAGGAATAACCGATCTGTGCTGAAACAAATAACGTCAAGACCGCCTGAATCACGCTGCCGACCTCAAGAGGTACATCCGTGTTCCGTTCCATGCCCATCGCACCTGTCTGCAAAGCTGCCAGCAAAATAGCCGCTACAGCTGTACCCAGTGGGTGCGAACGTGCAAGTAATGTAGCCATGATACCACTCCATGCATAACTTGCTGAGGATAACGAGCCATCCAGGAAACGGTACTGTGTACCGAGCACTTCTCCCGCTCCTGCGAGTCCTGCAAGTCCACCACTGATGACCATAGACAGCATCATCATACGAATACGGCGTACACCGCCGTAAGCTGCAAAGGATGGATTGCTACCGAGCATGCGGATTTCATAACCGGTTACCGTTTTGTGTGTAAACCAGTAGATCAGTATGGCCGCTGCAATCGCTATAATGAAGCCGGCGTGCAGTCCCATACCCTGAAAAAGCTTCGGAAGCCAGACCGTCTGATCAATCATCGGGGTCTGTGCCATCGCTGCTGATCCCGTCCGGTCTTTGAATGGATACGACACCATGTATCCACCGAAATAAGTTGCAATATAGTTAAGCAATAACGTTGTAATCAACAGGTTCATGCCAAAGCGTGCGTCCAGCCAGCCTGCAAAAAGAGACCATAGACCACCGGCGACAATCCCCGCCACAATCGCAGCAATACATACGAACCAGCCCGGCCCTGGCAGATAGAGCGCCGTGAGGGCCGCACTGAGTCCGCCCAGAATCATCTGACCTTCCGCACCCATATTGAAAAATCCGGCACGGAATGCCAGCGCTACGCCAAGTCCTGCCAGAATAATCGGCGTTGCACGTGCCAGTGTATTGGTGAAGAAGTAGAAGTTACCGAAGGCTCCCTTCCACATCTCGCCATACGTATCCACGACATTACCGCCAACGACCAGAATGGCAATCGCACCGGCGAGCAAACCGATCAATACGGCAAGCAGCGGCTGTACCAGTCCGCGAAGTGTTTCTTTTACCCGATTCATACCCGCTCTTTCCCTCCTGCCATCAGCAAGCTGATCTGTTCTTCTGTCGCTTCCGCTGCCGCAAGTTCTCCGGCAATCTCTCCTTCGTACATCACAATAATGCGATCCGATAATTGCAAAATTTCTGACAACTCGGACGAGATCAGCAGAATACCTGCTCCCTCATTCCGCTTGCGCAGCAATTCAGCATGGATGGTTTCCATCGCACCGATATCCACTCCGCGCGTAGGCTCTGCTGCAATCAGAAACGGTGTATCTTGCGCAAATTCACGCGCCGCAATTAACTTTTGCAAGTTACCGCCTGACAGGAATTGTGCTTTCGTTTCCACGGAACCTGTCTTGATACTAAACTGTTTGATCCAGCTCTCTACCATTACCTTGGCTGCTTTGGCTTTGATCATGCCGCGCTTCTGCAATCGATGATGGTGTCCCATCAGTCCGTTCTCTTTCACGCTGGCATCCTTCGCTGCACCCCACATATAGCGGTCTTCCGGAATATGAGCCAGGCCATGCTCCCGAATTCGGCGTACCGGCCAGTTCGTAGTGTCCTGCCCCGATAACAGCACTCGGCCTCCATCCGGCTTCCGCAACCCGGCGATCACCTGAATCAGTTCGGATTGACCATTGCCGGAGATGCCCGCTACACCGACCACTTCACCTTTGCGAACTTGCATATGAATGTCTTTAAGTGCAGACCGATCTTTAGCTCCCGATAGATGAATGCCTTCCACCTGAAGCACTGCTTCACCCGGAACAGATGCCGGCTTATCCATCCGCACCAGTTCACGTCCTACCATCAGGCGCGACAGTTCTTCCACATTGGTATCCTTTGCTTCTAATATACCCGTAACTTGTCCGTCTCGAAGTACGGTGATTCGATCCGCAACATCCATGACCTCTTGCAGCTTGTGTGTGATGATGACAAAGGTTTTGCCCAGCTTCGCGAGTGATTTCATGTTTGTCAGCAGTTCTTTCACTTCCAGCGGAGTGAGCACCGCGGAAGGTTCATCTAATATAATGATGTCTGCTCCCTGATGCAGTACTTTGAGGATCTCTACACGTTGCTGCATACCTAACGGACATTCGGCTACTTTTTTCCACGGATCTACGGGCATGCCATATTGTTTGCCCAATTCATTGACCTGTGCTGCCGCCTTTTTTCGATCAAATGCACCTGCCGTCGCAGGTTCACGTCCAATAACAATATTCTCTGCCACCGTGAAGGATGGAAACAGCATGAAATGCTGATGCACCATGCCAATTCCGCTGGCCATGGCCTGAGATGGTGTAGCAAAGCTAACCTCGCGTCCACGGACTTTGATCGTGCCTGATGTCGGCTGCTCCATTCCGTACAGCATGCGCATGAGCGTTGTTTTACCCGCTCCATTCTCCCCGACAAGAGCATGAATCTCCCCCTCGCGCAGATTAAAATGGATATCCTTGTTCGCCGTGAAGCTGCCGTACTTCTTCGTAATATGCTCCATCTCCAACAACATATCTTGCGTTCGCTCCTCTCGGTTGATATAAGTTCAACGTGAACTGGTTACACTGGGCACTCCGATGACAGAACAACCTTTCGATTGCTGTTATCCCCGGATTTTTTTGATTCCCTTGTGAAGGGGAAAATCCGGTGATAAGCGTATGCTTCCGATGCAGCTTTCTTGCAGAAAGCTTTTAGGCAACCGTGCTGCTTCTTCAGGTTATATCTATCCTCTCCGTTATCGTGTAAACGTTATATTGGACATAAATGATTAGTAACAGTAGCAAAACCGGCTGCCTGGTTGGGCAGCCGGCTAACTAGATGGATTACACATCCATCTATTCATTGCTCATTCTTCATATGAAATATTTCAGATCATATATAAGAAGTGATTTATATCCTTACTATTGTTGCAATGGATCTTTAACTACAATTTTACCAGCGATGATGTCATCTTTGATCGCTTTAACTTTGTCGATAACCTCTTGACCAACAAATGCATTCAGCGGAGACTCACTGTCACGTGTAACGTATGTCAGACCTACACCGTCTTCTTTCAGACCGTAGTTTACTGCGCCTGCTTTGAATTTACCTTCTACAAAATCCTTCACGGTCTCATAAGCAACGGTGTCCGTTGATTTCAACTGAGACAATACGATATGCTCCGGATCTTCTACAGTACGATCTGTATCTTGTCCGGAAGTATAAAAGCCTTTTTCTTTGGCTGCTTCGAACACACCAAGGTCACCTACAGCAGATGCACCCGCGATGAAGTCAGCACCTTTGCCGAATTGTACCAGCGCCAGCTCTTTTGCTTTGGCCGGGTCATTGAAACCACCCACATAGTTTACCAGGAATTCTGCTTTTGGATTAACGGATTCCAGACCAGCTCTGAAACCTTCTGTATATTTTTTGATCAAAGGTACGTCCATTGCCGCAATCATGCCCACTTTGTCCGTTTTCGTGGAGAGTCCAGCAGCAGCACCCAACAGGTACGCTCCTTCATACTCACGGAAACCAACGCTACGAACATTAGGCAGATCCACGGTTGTGTCTACAATCGCAAACGATTTGTTTGGATTCTCGGCAGCAACCTTCTTCAGTGCATCCTCTGCTTGGAACGTTGCCGTAATAATCAGATCATAATTCTCGGCAACAGCTGCACGAAGATTTTGTTCGAATGCTGCAGGGTCTGTAGATTCGATCGTTTTCGTATCGACCTTGAATTCTTTACCTGCTTTTTTGAAGCCTTCATCCATTTGTACGAAGAAAGGGTTGACCCCTATTTTTTCAGGAAGTACCAGTGCCATTCGCAGGGATTTTTCAGAATCGCCGCCTTGAGCGGATTGTTCGTCTTTAGTAGCTGATTTCCCACAAGCGGCCAGCAAAATAGACAACATAACAATTGATAAGACGAACGATAAACCTCTTTTCATTTTGAAAATTCCCCTTTTCAGTAATCTTTTTTATTATCCTAGCGGATAATGTCGATCCTTGTCAATAAAACTTTCAGCGTATACACTCATATAATAGATCATCCCAGAAACAGGTTTTCCAACCTCTGGAAACTGCTCTGCAACGGGCTTTTTTTCGTTGACATTTGGCGCGACTCCGTGCTAAAGTCAATCCAATTATTATATTCCTGATAGGATTTGTCAGAATTATACCATTTCCCCCTATCATTTTCACCCCATTTTAAGGAGGCATTTCATTTGAAAAAGATCACCCAGATTACGCTGGCGGCCCTGCTCGCCGCTCCGGTAACACTCGGCAGCCTTAGTTTGCCCGTTTCTGCTTCCGCCGCATCCGCAACTCCGGTTGCACCTAAAACGCTGAATGTAAATACGCCTGCAGCTAAGGCACCAGCTGTCTACACGGAGAACGCAACAGACTTCGCTCAATTCCTGCAAGCCAAGTACGGCATCCAATTGTCGCCGCAAACAACTAAGGGTGATTTTATCAAAGCCGTAGCAGCCATCACAGAAGCTAGCGCAGCATCTGCTTCGGGGAAAGATACCGTACAAGCCCCCGTCTTTAGTGATCTGAAATCAGGTGATGACGCCTACGATGCAGCCGTTGCTCTCTTCAAAAATGGGGTTCTATCAGGCACCGAAGTTCATGCCAAAGATCAACTCAGCATGTACACAGCGGTCTTCATCGCCGTTAAAGCAGCTGGTTTCAAAGAACTCGCATACACTTATCCCGCAGACAAAACAGCCAAAGCACTTGCTAAAGCTGGTATCAAGCCTAACCGTTTGCAAGGACAAGCCGCGCAAGAATTGGCTGCGGCCATTGATACAGGACTGGTTCCCGAGAGCCTCTACCCTGCTCTTGTTAAGGGCGGTATAGCAAGCAAGGATACAGCAAATATCCTGCTTGGACGTGTACTGATCAGCCAAGGTAAATACAAAAATGAAATTGGACGCTCCAGTGATGCAGATATCTATTCCAAGTTGTATGCTGCATATCGTACGGCTGATTTGATTGAAGCTCCTGAGCTTAGAAAGATTGTCGATCAGGCGCTGCGCGAAGATCTCGTTACAGGTTACAACCTGAAAGACAGTCGTTTTGACTCCAACTTTATCGATGAACTCACGTTAACTTACGGCCATGACAGCATCAATCATGCAATTCAACTCGTTGGTCTGCTTCGCAGTGAAGGCATCAATGCCGATGTACAATTCCAGCCCAAAACATCTGCCTTTATCTATCTGAAAGAGTGGGGCGAGCCAAAAGAAACACCAGACTACAAAGTCACGCAGATTGAAAATGGCAACTACATCGCTTATGCGAAGGAATATGACATTCAGTTCGAATTTAACAACACAGCTGACAAAGCACGTTTCAATGACATCGTTCTGCAATTTGCCAAAAAGAACAGCAACAGCAAATCTCCATTAATTATCAACTCCTGGTGGCAGCCGCTGTATTATTCACCAACTGCCCTGGCTAACTACCAAGTTATTTCGAATAACAAAATTACGCTTGGCCATTATTATGCCCAATCTTTCTCATTAAAAGAAAACGCCAAAGCAATTCAAGAAGGATTCCGCAAGTTGGCTCCTGAAGCAAATATCACCTCATACAACTTCTGGGTGGATCAACCTTTCTTTAATTATTTGAATGGTGGTTCCGAGTAAATATCGTTTAGAAAACCATTTGACTGATATGCTCATTTTTTAGCAAAACATACAGCCGCCTTCACCGAATTGGATTCAGGTTTCGACCTCTATTTTTCGGGAAGGCGGTTTTTGTATATACATTTGCAAAAATCTTCATGAAAATCAGTTTATCAATGCAGGAATTACCAATATAAGGTCGAATGTTTTATGTACACAAACACGCAAGTATCGTTGCGCATATTCGCAAGAACAGGGGTTAATCATGGTATACGACGGTATTCTGATCGGCTTGATTGTTGGTCTATTCAGGGGTGGAGTCCGTTATGGGCTCAACCAGTTTGCAACACTCCAGCTACGCGGCGGCTGGATCTTTCCACTGTTGTTACTCTTTCAGTTTGGCATTTTTTATATGCAGGAGCGATTGAGCTGGGTAGCATCCATTAATGGTTATCTGTTTGCCGCCGTTTATATCACAGGCCTCATATTTCTATGGCTCAACAGACATCATCGGGGGTTCACGCTGATCTGGGTCGGGGTGTTTCTCAACTTCATCGTAATGGCTGTTAATGGCGGCCGCATGCCCGTTTCCGTGGAGGCATCTGCTGTGCTTGGCCCCTATTATGTCGATCTGCTTCGGGAAGGCGGAGCCGTATCCAAACATTACATGATGGACACTTCAACTCACCTTGCTTTTCTCGGTGACATCATCCCGTTGTCGAGCCCTTACCCACGAACACAGGTCATTAGCATCGGTGATGTTGTTATGAATGTTGGCATATTCCTGTTTATCCAGTACATGATGGTGAACCGGTTCAAAAAAGTGGTGTCGTCCGCAGAAACATATCCAAACCAAGTGAGCATCGGACCAGACTCCAAGGAAGGGAGGTCTTTTCCATGAAGAAATTCGAGGGCATCCAATATTCCCGCATTGTCATCAACGCCATCATCGTAGCGTCTGTCGTTGTAGCACTAACTTCGGGATACAAGCTTGGCGGTTAAATTCTGCTGCCACACCAGACAAACAGGCTGCGAGCGGCCTGTTTTTTGTTGCTGGATTTATGGGAGCGATTCTTGTTATGTTAGAAAACATGTTAGTATATACCTATACAAGAATAACCAAGATAAAGGCGACGAGCATTCACATGTCAACGAGAGAAGTGGTGCCGTAACATTTGTTTATATCTAACATCACGAGATGACTAAACCCAAGCAGGAGATTTTTTATGAACATTATTCGTAACCTTATCCGCAAAGCAGATCGAAGCATGATGTATGTTAGTTTGCTATGCTGCACAGGGATTGGCGTTTTTATCTATATGAACCAGTGGTCCTACTTACACCTGACTACATCCGACTGGGTCATGGTCTATACCATGCTGGGAGCTGCGCTTATCCTCGACTATTTTACATTCCAGATCCCCCCTAAGGGCAACCAGCAATCGATGGATTCCTCTGTGTACCTTGCATGCATATTTATGTTTGGCGGGGCATTCAGTCTGTCGGTCTTGCTTCCGATTTCCATCATTTTGTTAATTAAAGACCGCAAGTTGGCCTGGTGGAAACACGTCGTTAATTTCAGCATATACAGTCTCATGATTACCGGGGCTGCTAAAGTGTTCGAGTGGACCGGTGGCGAGATGGGCGCGATTGATGGTTACAACCTGTTCCCTTATGTTGCAGCTCTGGCAGCCTATTTTATTATTAACACGCTCACATTGGGTTTGTTCTTTCATTTCTCAACCAAGGATGCACTGCAGCAGATGAAACGGGCATTCGTAACCGAATCCCTTCTGGTCTATCTGTGTACACTTATTCTGGCGCTGGTGCTCACCATACTGGTAATACATAACGGCGTGCTAGGTCTATTTTTATATCTGAGTCTCAGCATTCTGTTGTCCCATGCGTTCAAGCAGCTGTTCATTATGTATCAGTCCATCGAAGAGAAGGCGAATTCAGACCAGCGTACAGGTTTGTTCAACCACAGTTATTTTGAGACTATGCTGGAAACGGAGCTGATCAAAGCACGTACGCAAGGAACTCCGCTCTGTCTGGGGCTGCTTGATATTGATGATTTCAAAAAGTATAACGATCAATTTGGTCATCTTCAGGGGGACAGCCTACTGGCGCTGCTCGGGGATTTTCTCACTCGCAAGACCGATGGCACACCGGTTACCGCTTTTCGATACGGTGGTGAAGAATTCACACTGCTAATGCCAGGCATGGATCTGGATGAGTCCTACAGATTTATGAACAAGTTACGTAAACAGCTGAATGATACCCCTTTTGAAGGCGTCGAGGTATTGCCGCATGGCTGTCTCTCTTTTTCGGCCGGGATTGCTTCGTATCAGGTGGATATGTATAACAAGTCTCAACTGGTGGATCAGGCTGACAAAGCGCTCTATTATGCCAAAAAGCAGGGTAAAAACAACGTTCATCGCCACGGCAGCAATGACGGCATGGAGCACGAAATCGATCTGGTTCAGGATGTCCGCGACATTGAACAGCAGTTGAACCTGTTCCAGTACAAGGATATGGATACGTTCAAACATTCCAAACGGGTCTACAAATACGCGCTTGATATCAGCGAAGTGCTCAGGTTGGATAATGTAGAGAAACGACGTTTTGTACTCGGAGCGCTGATCCATGATATTGGCAAACTGGAGATCCCCTGGTCTATCCTGAACAAAAGAGAAAAGTTAACATGTGAGGAATGGGATACGATTAAAGGCCATGTGACCTGGGGCAAGAAAATGGTGATGACGAATGATCGCTTCGCGGATCTGATCCCGTATATTGAACTGCATCATGAGCGATATGATGGTCAAGGATACCCCTATGGCCTGAAAGGTGATGAAATTCCGAAGCTGTGCCGGATGCTGACTGTGATCGACTCCTTTGATGCCATGACCACCGAGCGACCGTACCAGAAGACCAAAAACGTGGATGAAGCCATACAGGAGTTGTGGGCTTGTTCAGGCTCACAGTTTGACCCGGAACTTGCGGAGATGTTCATCCGTTATATTGAGAAAAGGACCGCCCATCAACTATTGCAGTAGTGCAATCTGTGTGTAAACGCCAAAGGGGCTGTCTCAAAAGCCTTTAAAACGAACATCGGTGAAGAGAATGAACACCGATACGTCCAAACGAGACCAAGCAGGGGTTCATCCTGCTTGGTCTCGTTTACGTTTTTCCGCCATTGTCGCTTTTTTGAGCAGATTATGGGCAAGGCAAAGCCACCCGACCTCCAAGCTTACTTTTTGCAAGCCGCGAAGCAGGAATCTTCGGAATCCCCGATTGTTTTTCATGTGTCCAAACACGCTTTCAGGCTCGATCATGCGCTGAACGGAAAGACGATATCCTTCCTCGCTGCGCAGGCGTTCTCGCATCTCATTTTTTTGCCGCAGGTAGGTCAGGCTTATAGCAATTTCCCGATCTCCTTGCGCCTTGGTGCATGTCGATTTCATGGGGCACTGGCTACAATCTTCGCTCAGGTAATGACGGGTGCGAATCGGGTAGCCGCTCTCCGTCACTGTCCGACGTTCCACGCGAAAATGTAATATCTGTCCAGCCGCACAGGTCCACGTATCTGACGTTTCGTTGTAACTCCAGTTGTCTACTTTATCCATAGCTCGCTGAAAAGCCCTTGTTTTTTCCTTGTGATATGTCCCGTACTTCACGATACCCTGAATGTTTTTTTCCTCCAGATAACTGTAATTTTCCTCACTACCATACCCTGCATCGGCAATGACGGTCTTCGGTCTTCGGCCTAGCGTTTTTTCCAGATGATCCAGATGGGGTTTCAGGCATTTGGTATCCGTGGGCCGCTGGTGTACGCTGTAGCCCAAAACAAACTGATTTTCTGTTCCGATCTGTACATTGTATCCAGGCTTCAATTGACCATTCTGCATGTGATCTTCTTTCATTCGCATAAACGTCGCATCCGGGTCAGTTTTGCTGTAGCTGTTCCGCTCACCCGCAGTTTGAAGCTGATGCTCATATTTTTGCAGCCGAGGCAGCAAGTCCTTCCGCAACTGGCACACCGCTTTCTTCAGCGTTTTGTCCTTGGGTTTTTCGCTGAGTTTTTCTTCTAAGTGCTTCACGGCTTGCTCTAGCTTTTCCGCCGTGAGCGCCGAGGCTTCACCAAGTTCAGGCAGGTCGGCCCCAGTATGGGCGGCATCCTCTTCGTGTTCTGCCTCTTCGATGGCTTGAAACAGGGTATGTACTTTTTCTTGCAGCTTGGCTTGATGCTTGACGACAGCTTTTTTCCATACAAAGGTGTAGCGATTCGCACTCGCTTCAAGCTTGGTTCCGTCCAGAAAATAGTGATCTAATGATACATATTGTTCTTGAACCAGCAACTCCAAAACACGGGTAAACACGGTTTCCAAGACCTCTTTCATCCGCTCGGAACGAAAGCGATTGATGGTACGGAAGTCTGGTTGCTGTCGCCCGGCGAGCCACATGAACATGATATTTTCGCGAACCGCCTTGGCGATTTGCCGGGAAGAATAGATGCGCTGGGTGTAGGCGTAGATGATGATTTTGGTAAGCATTTTAGGATGATAGCTATGACGGCCACCACCAGGGTATGCGGCGGAGAAAAGGGAGTCGCTAAGGCGATGAACTGCCTCGTTTACGACACGCACGAGGTGATTTTCGGGGATATCTGTCTCTAGATCCATTGGCAAGAAAAGTTGATCCATGGTATATTGAATGTACAAAGAAACCGTCTCCTTTTGTAAATGGTGGGTCGCACTTCCATTTTACCAAGGAACGGTTTCTTTTTGTTGCATAATTTTGGAGAATGGGGCTATCCCAAGTTTTTTTACGACTTATGGGACAGCCCCCAATTTCATTTTCATCGTCATTCGATTCGTAACTAGCTGCATCCAACCCAATTCAGTCCTGAGAGGACTCTTCGTTACTCATCGTATTCAGTTCATGC
The DNA here is from genome assembly GCF_051136285.1 of Paenibacillus amylolyticus. Classification (GTDB taxonomy): domain Bacteria; phylum Bacillota; class Bacilli; order Paenibacillales; family Paenibacillaceae; genus Paenibacillus; species Paenibacillus amylolyticus_F. Next base: position 3,317,662 of record NZ_CP194938.1, read on the forward strand.
GAGGTCTGATGCAGCTCTTTGATCATCTGCTGCAAAAACATGTTGTCTTGGCGACTGATCCCGTGCTGATTGTCTTGAACAAGCATCTGGTGAATGTTCTTCTTGAGCAATTCACTGCGACGTTCCAATACTTCTTGACTCATGTTGTTGCGTCACTCCTTAACATGTTTTGTAATGATTTTGCGTTCTATATAAGTATAGAGGACCCTGCCTCATAGCGAAAACGGGCAGAGCCCTCCTGAGCAGAGCACATCAAGCCTCACCTAGCATGACAGCATTTCACCCCTCTGTGTTCTTAGATATCCTTCTAAATACTCCACGATGCTCCCCCATTTCCTGGATACAGCTTGGACTAGGGTCTTGGACAAGGTTGCGTTATAATGATCCCTGTAACCCATTCCGGTGATCAATTGAAGGAAGCATCTCACACGACGCACGACACACGACGATGACAAATTTACTTAAAAGGAGTTATGCATATATGTCCTACAAACAGATTAAATGGATGATCCTGCTGATCCCCACCATCACCGTGGGATTGTGGGAATATATTCGCCACCAGTTTCTGATGCCTTATCTATCGATGGATGCCGGAAACTGGCTGACACCTGTGATCGTTTATCTCGTCAGTGTGACGCTACTTAGCCGTTTGTTCCGTATGCTGGAAGGGGCGAGGGCCGCGCTGGAACAGGAGCGAGCATCCAAGACGGCGCTCGAAGCCCGCGACCAGCTTGCACGGGAACTGCATGATGGTATTTCACAGTCCCTGTTCCTGCTTTCGGTTAAGACAGACAAAGCCGGACGTAGCCTCGCCGGCACCAACCATGAGCAGGATATCCGCGAGATCCAAAAAACGGTGCATGAAGTGAATACATATGTTAGACAAGCCATTGCCCAGTTGCGTTACGTGCCTTCGCCAGCAGCTGATCCCGAAGCGATTGCCTTGCAAGCCCAGGTTGAGTCGATCATAAACGATACCGTTCCGGAAGCAAACTTGGAATGGAATCTGACCGAGGTTTCCTTCTCAGCCAAAGAGCAAGTGGAGCTGCTGGCCTGTATTCGGGAAGCACTGCTCAACGTACGCAAACATGCCCAGGCAACCAAGGTAGAAGTTCACGCAGAACATGATGCCTCTCATTGGTCTGTTCATGTCTGTGACAATGGCATAGGAATTCAAGGAGACCCTATGCTGCTCAAGGATCGTTACGGCTTGCGAATTACGAAGGAACGAGCAGAGCAGATGGGATGGGAATTCCTCCTGAATTCCAAACCAGGTTATACACGGATGACAATTAGAAAGGAGCGAATCTAATATGGAACTGGTACGTGTATTGGTTGTGGACGACCACGCGCATGCGCGTGAGGCGATTTGCACTATTTTATCCGAAGATAGCCTGTTTGAAGTCATTGGCACGGCAAAGAATGGGCAGGAAGCACTCGAGTTAACGGAGCAATGGATGCCTGACCTGATTCTCATGGATGTGCAAATGCCGGATATGGATGGACTGGAAGCCACACGGCAGATCAAACTTCGTTTTCCGTACGTCATTATTGTGATGGTTACCGTATCGGATGATGTCACCTACCTCTTTGAAGCATTGAAGCAAGGGGCTCAGGGTTATCTGCGCAAAAATTTGTCCCCTTCCACATGGCTAGAATATCTTCGGGCCATTGTGAGTGACGACGCACCTCTCAGCAAGGAGCTGGCGTACCGGATTTTGCAGGAATTCCCCGCCCCTCGTAGTGAGGATGTGCAGGAAAACCCGTTAACCACCCGTGAGTTGGAGATTCTGCAATGGGTATCTGCCGGATATACCAATCGCGAAATTGCGGAACAGCTAGGGATCTCGGATCAGACCGTTAAGAACCATCTGAAGAACATTCTACAGAAGCTGCAACTGGATAATCGGGTACAGCTCACCCGCTACGCATTGGAGAGCGGGCTTGCGGGACGCAAGGCTCGTAAATAACATCACTTTCCAGGCATCTGACTTATTTCCAAGCAAATTGCAAATTCTATCACGAAGTGAGTCATCAGGATATGCGCTATGTTATAGCGCGTTACTCCACAGAGCATCATTTCAAGTATTTGTCACAAATATGCAGTAATCCATGGTTTTTTATAGCCCAATGTAGTCATACGCCTTCATTTTGGACAAAGTTATAATGGTATAGATTATGCGTGAACGATGAATCATGGAAACTGTAAATCTATAACCCGAGGGTGATGATTTTTTGAATGTAAGAAACTTAACCCTGCGATGGAGCAAACGTCACTGGGTGCTACTCACCAGCCTGCTGCTGGTGTTTTGTCTCGGGACGCCGCAATGGGCGTCTGCCCATGCTTATGTTGTAAAGGCATCGCCGGAAGAAAATGAACTACTCGTGACCGCACCACAGCGGTTAACGCTGGAGTTTAATGAATCGCTGCAGACGGCCTTTTATGATATTAAAATTACCGGGCCTGACGGCAATCAAGCTGGTGATGGTAACGTGCAGATTGACTCAAAACGTCCGCACATTCTGGAAACCGGTCTGAAACCCGGCCTTGCAGACGGGACGTATGCCGTCAACTGGAAGGCTGTATCTGCCGATGGTCATCCCATATCTGGAGCATATGTGTTCCATATCGGTGAACCTTCCGGTGCACCTGCCGGTTTGAAAGATTTGGCATCCGGTTCGGGTGCAACCGGTGGTCCGCTGAAATGGATCGTGTCATTCACGGACTGGATACAGTATCTTGGTCTGTCTATTATTTTGGGTACACTAGCCTTCCTGCTACTGCGAATTGCACCTGCTTCGTTACTACGGGAACCTATGGACGCACCGGGCAGTTACAAGCTGCTCTGGATTAGCTATGCTGCCGCCTCTTTTGCCGCACTGATCAGCCTCCCCCTGAACACACTCTATGAGTCAGGTGTGACTCTCGGCGAATTCAGTTGGGCTCTAATAGGCAGTGCACTTAAGCTGACCTCTTTCGGACAGATTTGGATGCTGCAGATGCTAATTGCCATGCTCCTCGCCGTCACTCTTCTATCCGGCTATGATCTGGATCGATCCATACGTGTGCGCATCTGGTCGTCTTACGGATCATTGCTACTTGCGCTAGGCTGGCTGCTTACCCATGCCATGACAGGACATCCTGCTGCTGCGGAGCAGCGTGTGTTAGCCGTCACGATGGACTTTGTACACCTGGTCGCTGCCGCATTCTGGATTGGGGCTCTCACCGCTATGGCGGTGTGCCTGCCACCGCTCACCGACCGATTACCCGCGAAACTGCGAGGTGAGGTCTACTGGGCTGCGATAAGGAGATTCACCGCTTGGGGGATTGGTGCTGTAGCCGTTCTGGTCGCTACGGGTATCTACAGCAGTCTGGTTATCCTGCCCGATCCGCTGCTGAACTCCTTATTCACAACAGCATACGGCCTGGTTCTGATTGGCAAAATTCTACTGCTTGTTGTAATGGTTGTATTCGCCATGATTCATGCCAGACGAGCAAGAGCAGCTTCGGGCGACCGGTTGTCCCGAAGCTTAAAGGCTGAACTCGCTACAGGTGCCATCATTCTTGCACTGGCAGCTGTACTGACACATCTGTCTCCTGGCCAACCAGCCACGGTAGGTCCCTATCAGGGTACACAGTCAACAGAAGATGGCTCAGTGATTTCTCTTCAGGTAAGTCCAAATGTAACGGGGGAGAATCAGTTTGAAGTCAGCATCAAACGAGCCCATGGCAGTGTAGTCAAAAATCTGGAACAGGTGACGTTGTCACTGACTCACCTGGATATGGATATGGGTATCTATGAGATCACCATTCCAAAGAATGATACGGGCATATATAAAGCAGAGGACTACATCTCCATGCCCGGCAAGTGGAACATCAAAGTACATGCGCTGACAAGCTCACTTGATGCCTTGGATGCCGAGTTCGAGATTGAGGCTGCGAAGCCGTAGCATGTTATCTTTATAGAATTGTTTTCAAAAAAATGGACATAAGAATGAGAGGGGTTATTGATTTTGAAAAAGACATCATGGGTATCCAAATTAACATCCGCTATGGCAACAAGTGCAGCAGCATTCCTGCTGTTCTCCGGGTTGGCCAGCGCTCACGTCACAGTGAATCCGTCCGTTGCACAGACCAGTGCATGGCAGACGTACACCATTAAAATACCGTCTGAGAAAGAACTGCCAACGACCAAAATCACACTTAAAATTCCAGAGGGTATTGCATTCAAGCAATATCAACCACTTGTTGGATGGAAGATCACAACCGAGAAGAACGACTCCAACGATGTAACCTCCATTACTTGGGAGATTGATGGAGATAATCAGGGGATTACAGCTGGACAATTCCAACAGTTTAACTTCGTAGCACAGAACCCAAAAACCGAAGCAGAAGTAGCATGGGATGCATTCCAATATTACAGCGATGGCAGCATTGTCGAATGGACAGGCCAGCCAGGCGCAAATTCGCCACACAGTATCACCACAATCAGTGAAGACCCCACGGCTACTGGTAATGCCGCAGCTGGCGGTGACCACCATAATGCAGGTGCAGCAAGTAATGGGCATGACAGCGCAGGTACAGCAGGTACCGCGACAGGTGACAAAACGGCTGACACTGCAACGGATGGCAAAAAAGGAAATGATGATACCACTCTCGGAGACGCGCTTTCCGATACGGTGACAGGTCAACCCAATAACACGGATTCCGATGCAGGAACCTTGAAGCTGCAACAAGCAACGTTGATCGTATCCATTTTGGCCCTAATCATGTCCTTCCTGGGCATTGCACTGGCTACTCGCCGCAAAAAACGTTAATCCGTATTTTGCCTGCCCTGGGGTGACCAGAGGTAAAGGATCTTAATAAGATATAAAAAGGAGTTTGCCGCAAACGGGATAACCCCGTCCATGCTGCAAACTCCTTTTTTGGTTAACTCATATCCTGAATCCAGATGATTTGCCTCGTCCAGCATACGTGCCATCCGCAATATGGCACTGTGCTGTCCTTTAACGCTGCTGATCCGTTTGAATCATAAATTCGATATACTGGATCAGACTTTTCTTCTGCATCTCAATCGATTGGATACGCTTGGCGAGGCCTGCGAAGAACTCTTCAATCTGCTGTCTCGTATGATCCGCAGATTGTCCTTTCCAGTCATTCAGACGGCTGTACAGCGCCCTTGCCTCCTGTTCATCTGCTTGCATGCGCACCAGCAGCTGTGACAGCTCCTTCTCCGCAATCCGCAAGTCGTTCAGTTCCACCAGCAATTGTCCGCTCATTGATGTATCCCTCCCCCTCAGTGCATGTCTCACCATGAATGCTCATTTCTCCAGCCTGTCACTTATCATTAGTTAAAATGAACCGGGCTTTCATCCGCTTGCCGGAAGGCTTCTGCCTTTTCCTCAATAAAGTTCAGGAACTGGCTCGTATGCTTCATATGCCATGTACTCAGCTCCTGGATGGATGCATCCAAGTGAGTCACAATAGGCTCCAGTCTGCGGCTGCGGCTTGTATGCAAATATTGAGCCATACGTGTCCGCACCTGATTCAACTCGGCATTGCACTGCTGGGCATTTTGTTTCCAACGGGAAGCCACACTTTTCAGCTCTTCCGGGGTAACCTGAATCAGGCCAGATCCCAGCGCTACAGCCGCACCTCTTCCTGCACCGCCCCTTAGTCCCATCGGGCCTACAGCTTTGCTCAGAGGTCCCAGATTCTCCATAAGCCTCGGTGAATATCGAACTCGCTCGCCCGTGATCGGATCATATAAATCGTTGGAGATATAACCATTCTTGAAGTCATACCGATCAAGGCTATGATAGTTTTTCCCACCGAATGTATCACTCACTTTATCAATCAGACTTACGCCATCATTCGCATCTGCGTAATTGGAGTCAATATAATACGTAGAGCCTACGTGACGATCATATCCGCCTAACGTTCCGCTAGCGACCAGATCGCCCGGATTGGCATAATTGATGACTTGGCCGTCGAGTTCACCCGCCTCAACCCGCCGACGCATCTCAGGAGTCAAGTTGCCCATAACTGACGGTGCACTGAATGTAACCGCAGGAATACCTGTATAAGCGGATGCATATTGTGCATCCCCACCGCCAAGAGAGTGTCCTGTCAGCGAGAAGTTCAAGTCACCGTACTTGTCTTTCATACGATTCGCATAATCCTCGGATTGATACATCTGGTTAGCCCAGCCCGTAGGGGAGATCGTCTTCTCGATATCCTTGGCTCGATCGCCAGCCCAGTTTTGTGCGTCCGCTACCCGATCACCTGCCCAGCTCTCCACTTTGGAAATACCTGTGGAGTCTTTGATATTCTGAACGCCTTTGTCGAGCCAATCCGGTGTCAGGCTGTCTACAAATCGTGCCGTGTCTTGTTGCCCTTTACGGATCAACTCTCCGCCCCCGATGCGCGCATCCATCACAAAGTCAGGTACGGAACGGTCCAAAGAGGCACTACCTTCCGTTCCCCGATAGGCAATAACTGCTTCCTTCGTCTCCGGATTGTAGAACGTCACGGCATCGAAGCCGGAAAGTTTATTACTCTCTGTGCCCTCCAGCACTTGCCAGCCGGGGAGCTCTGTCAGGCGGTCACCTGCCTTTTGATCCTGATAAGCTAACTCCGACAGGGTTTTATATGTTTCATCATCGATGTTCCTACCGTTACTCAATCAGTGCACCTCCCTTTTATTTGGCGTATGGATCATGTCCTTTAGCTGTAATGACTTCCTCGAGCTCAGGACTGATCACGAGATTTTTGGTGATTTTTTTCTTGTAGTCGTATGAAATGCCAAAGTTCTGATCCTCATGGTCCTTCACATGCCCTTTAAGTCCAATCTGCGACATCGCCATCTCAGGCAGCAGTTCCTTGCTTGTGACCACTACATCCAGATCAAACTTTTCTTTAAAGTGCTGTACCACAACCTTCTCAGCCTCCTGGTACAACGCCTGCTTCTCACTCTCGGTCATCTTCTGACACCCTCCCAGCAATATAGTGAACACCATCATCAGTGCGAATAAACTTTTCATCCCTCTTGTGCGCGGAATAGCGATTCCCCCTTTTTGCTTAAACCTATGTAAGTAAAGAGCGCCCCCCTCACCTGTTACATGCATCATAGTACAAAATCAACATAAGGCACATCGGCTCACAGGAGCGTTTTCCTGAAACTATTTTCCTAGATGATTCATGCCTATATTTGGGTGTATATTACCCGCTTCTAAGACCGTTGTATCACCCAAGCCCTAACTTTTTCCATCTCCAAACAAAAAAACTTTCTTCCCAACACCTTCCGGTGTCAAAAAGAAAGCCTGATTTGTTCGCCATGAAACTCGCCCTACCCTTTATTCGAGCACCATCCGCAGCGCAGTCAGCGCGACCCCGATAATAAACCCGGTCACCGCACCGTTGATCCGAATCCATTGCAGATCCTGACCCACTTTATCTTCGATCATTGAGATGAGTGAAGCATTATCCATTTTATCTACATTTTCGCGTACGAGATTCCCGATTTTGGAGTGATTTTTCTCCAACAGTGTGGTGACACCTTCCACAATCTTGGCATTCATGCTTGCCATTAACCTTTCATCCGCTCGCAGATCCGCCAGAACATTTTCAATGGCAGGCAGTGCATACGCATCCACATAACGGCCATCCTTCATCGCCGCCAGCGCTTTATCCCGCAGCTCTGTGAGTTTGTTGAGTACTGTCTCCTCAGCGTCCCAGCCATCCAGCAGGTTATTTTTCCAGCCGTTCAGGCCATCCTGCACAGCTTCGTTCACAGCAAGTCGCATGGCCTGTGTGTGCAGGGTGCTTAGTACTTTGTAACGAAGTGCACTGCCTTCCCTTTTCATATCCTCTACCCGGTCAAAAAGATACCCTTGAATAATGCCGCCGAGACGTTCTTCATTCAAATAACCCATGAACGCATTCATCGCAAATTGCATGAGTCCATTCATTTGGATACCGCTGATCGCCTTCATGCCGCTATCACCCAGGAACAGAACGGTTTCTGGCTTCACCAGCCACTCCTCCGCCTGCTTCAATGCATAATCCAAAGCCTGGGCATCATACCCTCGCTCTGTCACCTGTACAGCAGCCCGTTCCAGGATCGGCCCAAGGTCAAATGCACCTGCCTGGGACTTGATCTCTTTGGCAACGATTGGAGCGATCTGCTCCAGCGGTAGCCCTGCCAAGATTCGTTTACACAGCGTATCAATCATCGTTTTGATGCCGTCACTATGCAGTTCCCGTCCTAGCGTATCCAGAACAGTCTCGGCAGCTTTGAAGCCAGCAATTTTCTCCGTAATGCTATCCTTGTTAAGCAGATTATTCTCGACAGCCGAGACAAGACCTTCCGTCATCTTATCCCGGTTCTTCGGCAGCAACGCCGTATGGGGAATCGGAATGCCAAGCGGATGGCGGAACAGTGCAGTTACCGCAAACCAGTCCGCTAGTCCACCCACCAGCCCCGCTTCAAATGAACCCACCAAGAGTTTACCCACGGGTACCCCTTGAAATGGCAATGATGCTGCAAAACCCGCTCCCATGATCACGAGAGACCAGGCTGCTGCCGTTTTGGTTTGTTTAGGTTTAGCCATGATTATCTTGCTCCTTTATTGTTAATCGCACGGCTCAAGTGGTCATATGATATAACCGTGCATTATTGGGTTTGAATGATGTAAAACATACGACTCCATGGTTAGGATAAGATTCGACTGACCGTATCCTCTCAAGGCCGTTAACAAGGATCACTATTTTTGATATGTATCGTTCGTTTTTCGTATACTTCATCTTATCACCCACAAGCGTCAAAACCAAACCTGCGCCTTTCGAAAAAGGATCAAACAGGGGCTTTTCACGCGGGAGCTTCCCCATGCTTATCCAAAGCGAGGAAAACTTTAGTATAATGGGTGTGACATCCTGTTAGCAACCGATTAGCTGCCCAATCTCAGGGTAATAACTTCATATTGAACCGAAGAATCAGAGGAGGAATGACAGATCATGAAACACGTTCAGGACACAACCACACTTAACAATGGAGTCAAAATGCCATGGCTTGGATTTGGCGTATTCAAAGTGAAAGACGGAGCTGAGGTGGTAGATGCCGTCAAAACAGCGATAAACGCTGGATACCGCAGCATCGATACCGCGAAAGTATATAACAACGAATCCGGTGTCGCCCAAGGGATTCGTGAATCTGGCATTGCTCGTGAGGATTTGTTTATTACAACAAAAGTATGGAACAGTGATCAGGGCTACGAGAGTACACTTGCAGCCTTCGAAGAGAGCATGCAACGTCTGGAACTTGAATATCTCGATCTTTATCTGATCCACTGGCCTGTCAAAGGCAAATATAAAGACACCTGGAGAGCACTGGAAAAGCTCCATAAGGAAGGCCGTATCCGCGCCATCGGCGTGAGCAACTTCCAGATTCATCATCTGGAAGACCTCATGATGGATGCCACTATAAAACCCGCAGTCAATCAAGTAGAGCTTCATCCGCTCCTGACCCAAAAGGAGCTACGCGATTATTGCAGTAAACACGAGATTCAGATTGAAGCCTGGTCTCCGCTTGGACAAGGTAATCTGATGGAGCATGCCCTGCTCCAGAATATCGCTGCCAAGTACGGCAAGTCTCCCGCACAAGTCATTCTGCGCTGGGATCTGCAGAACGGCATCGTGACCATTCCGAAATCCGTAACCCCTGAGCGCATTCATGCCAATACCGAACTGTATGATTTCGAGTTAACCGCTGAGGAAATCGAACAGATCAACGGCCTGAACGAGAATAAACGATTCGGTTCCGATCCGGACAATTTTAATTTCTAACATAATTTAACTACACCCGCCTTCGTTTCTGGAGAGCGGGTGTTTTGGTATGGTTCTGTGCCGGTTATAGTCACAGGATTCGTTGCTTTAAAGCCAGCAACCTACTGAACATTCACAATGAACATCACGGCGATATAAAAACAAGAAAGAAGAGTACTCAAAAAAAACCGATCCAGATGTTAAAGCATCTGGATCGGTTATTCCAATTTAGACTGTTAAACATAAGTTTAGCCTTTGGACACCAGCTTGAAATCATCAAAGTGGAAGCCCGGTGCAACGACACAAGTGACCAGTACCGGCTCATCGCCCAGTGGACGTGCCGTCTGCCATACCCCTGCAGGAACAAGCACCTGCGGAGATTGTCCCGCAGCGATATCCATACCGAGAATCAACACTTGCTCATTCTCCGGATTCTCGCCATTGCCGCCCAATTTCAGTTCAATTGGACTGCCGCTGTGCCATAACCACAACTCATCCGAAAGCACCGTGTGCCACTCGGAAACTTCATGAGCATGCAGCAGGAAATACGTTGAACTTGCTGAGAAACGTGGCCCCGAGTAGGCATCCGGCAAAACGGATTGCGGGATTTGATACGATGCCTTCCAAACTTCCTTATACCAACCACCTTCAACGTGAGGCTGCATATCCAGCGCAGCTACGAGCGGTGATAATTCATGTGTTGTCATAACCTGTTTCCTTCCTTCCAACTCATATTCGGGGATGCTCCCAACTGGAGCTTACCTCGCTCTCCTTACTCTAAAACAACATTTCCGTTTTGTCACCTTTACAACCAGACAATCTTCTAGTAGTCCACCCGTTTCCGTCATTTGTTTTATCTCGAACCAATGATATCGTATTTATCCAGAAACCAATCTCGCCCTTAATGATAGCGTTTACAAAAATATCAACTTTCCGTTATGATATGGATATCAACGCGAGGCCTGAAGTAGAGAGGAGTTGCATAATGAGTCTCATTGAAGATCGGATTGGACCGAAGTATCGGATTGGGGATCATGCCTTTACCATAGAACATATGCGAAGACATGACGGAAGCGCAATGCCACAGCCACATGCTCATCCCTTTTACGAATTATACTACCTGCTTGAAGGTGAACGTGTATACTCCATGAATGGACAGATTCTGCCTGCACGAAAGGGAGACCTGGTTCTCATCAACCCGCATGATGTGCACACGACTTCCAAAGGAAGCAAACCTGGCTTCGAACGGATTCTCATTGGTTTCTCTCCTGCTTTTGCCACGGGTATGGAGCTAGGCATCTGCGGTCTGCTGCCTTTCGAATGCTCCAGCCTGCTTCGTCTCCCTGAGTCAGACCAGCCTGAGGTTGAACGCATACTATGGCAGATGTTACAGGAATGCAAGGAGCGGCGCACTCATTATGAGGTCGCTGTACGTAGTCTGCTGGCCCAGCTTCTCATCCATATTCATCGGGCACAGGAGGTTATCCGGGAATCTAGTCCAGGTTCATTACACCCGATGCAGGACAAGATCAGTGAGATTGTAACATATGTAAATAAAAACTATACCGAACCGCTCACATTAGAAGGTGCAGCAGCCCGTTTCTATATCAGCCCTTCTTATCTGAGCCGAATGTTCAGCCGACTTACCGGATTTCGATTCAGCGAATACTTACGTGTCGTTCGAGTTCGCGAGGCACAGAGAAGGTTGCTTTCGACCCAGGAACGTGTTCAATTTATTGCAGAGAAGGTAGGATTCGAGCATACCGCTCATTTTAACAAAACCTTTAAACAAGTCACAGGCACAACACCGCTACGTTATCGCAAAGAGAATCGATGAAATCCACATGCTGCCATGCCCTGTGCTTACTATATACAAAACCGGGAGGGCAGCCGTGATCCAGTCCAAAATGGTTGCTTTCTACTCTGGGTGAAAGCAACGACGACTGGATACATGACTGCCCTACTACAGTTACCTACTTCTTTTGCCACTAAAGCTGCTGGAACTATCCCATGCCATGAACATCAAGCACCTTTTATCTACGAATGATGACGCCACTCCGAACCTCGGGACTCACAGATATCTGCCGCCCTTCGGTATCTGCATCGCTTTCCCGGCATACGATACCTGCAGATTCATGCCCTGTGACCATCAGCAACTTCCCATTCGCTCCCACACCATGAATGTCCTCTAGCGCTGCGCCTTTGCAATTGTGAAGATGAATTAGCGGACCTTCGGTAATCTGTGCCTGCAGCCCCGTAATCTGCAAATGTTTCGCCTGAGCACACTGGATACCTGTACGAGCTTCTACGCTGTAACGTTCAATACTCACGCTATCCAGAGGCATCTCCGGCAGACCACTGACAAACAGTGCGCTATCGGCACCTGCGCAGACCACATCCGAGATGCGAATATCCCGGAAGATCGGTGTCTCTTCGCTGACCTCTTTGGCCAGATCCCCACCTCGGGCAGATCCCTCCTGATTGGCATAGAAAAAGGAAAACGAAATGGCTTCCATAATGATATCCTTCATATAGATACGCTCAATCTGAATGTCTTCTACAACACCGCCGCGTCCGCGTGCACTCTTGAAACGCAGACCGATATCCGTACCGATAAATGTACAATCTGTTACCCGTACATGCCGTACACCGCCGGACATCTCACTTCCGATCACAAAACCGCCATGACCATGGTATACCGTGCAATCCCGAATCGTAACGTACTCCGATGGCAGCCCCAGTTCACGCCCCTCAGCATCTTTGCCTGATTTCATACAGATTGCATCGTCACCAACATCAAATATGCTCTGTTCCACCAGAACATGACGACAGGATTCAATATCCAGTCCATCTCCATTCTGGGAGAACCACGGGTTACGTACATTTACCTTACGAATGGTCACATGCTCACATGCCCAAGGATGCAGGTTCCAGGCCGGTGAGTTCTGGAATGTAGGCCCCTCCAGCAGAACCCGTCTGCACTGGCGTAAGCTGACCATGTTCGGTCGCAGGAAATCACGGATATCTTCATGTGCATTGATATCAGTTACCTTTTCCAGGTAGAGCTTCTCGGCAATTGCCCCGCCATCCATCGCAGATTGGGAAGGCCACCAGATCTGTTCCTCTGAGCCGGACGTTTCTACAACACCACCTGTGGCAAGCAATCGTTTCCACTGGGTGGCTGTCATCTTGGAACGTTTAACCGGACGCCAGGCTTCACCACCCCCATCCCAGATCCCTTCACCCGTAATCGCAATATCTTCAAGTCCATCTGCATCAATTGGAGATTGACAGCGTACGACCTGCCAGCCCTCAAAGGTGGATGCGATGAGCGGATACTTGTTAAAGTCCTGACTGAAGGTTACCAGCGCCCCAGCTTGCACATGTAGTTCGATCTGACTACGAAGCACAATAGGCCCAGTGAGCCATACCCCGGCGGGAATGACAATTCGGCCTCCACCTGCGTCTGCACACGCCGCAATAGCCAGCCGGAATGCCTCAGTATTATCGGTGATACCATTTCCAGCGGCACCATACTCCGTAATATAAAAATCTTTTCCCGGAATGACGGGCAGATCCACTTCGTAAGCTTGAAGCTCAGCAGCACTGGCTGACCCTGCAGATATTGGGGAGTGGTATATATTCATGTACGAAATCATCCTCTCTACTGTGGTTCTCTCGTTTCATCATATCAATGGCACTATAGTGACGGGTTAAGCTTTTTTGCCATGTAGAGGGTGAACTTGATGTTATTTGTTATTTCATTTTCTTATACAATTGATAAAAACAGGTCACCATTTTTAGTATACGTTATACATCAATTCCAGTCATTGTAAATAAACTAGGAATATCGATTCATTTTTTTGTCAGCATTCGTCACAAGAATTTTATCTATCTAACATATATATAACGTAATTTTGGGCTATAGCCCTATACAACCCATTACTTATGTCATGTTTTATTACAGACTAATTGCTATTAGGAGGATGTCTATGTATGATTAAATAACTACTTTGCAATAATACCTTTTTATTCCTTTTATTTTCTATCGCAGAAAGGGTGTATGTTCTTGATTGAATTTAAAAGTGTCCAAAAGCATTTCGGTCATTTCCATGTCCTCAAGGATATTCATCTTCGCATCGAAGAAGGAGAAGTCGTCGTTATTGTCGGGCCTTCAGGCTCTGGCAAAAGTACACTGCTCCGCTGTATTAACCGTCTGGAGACCATTAGTGAGGGCGAACTCGTCGTCAGTGGCATTCCCCTGCATCAGAAAAAGGTGGACATCAACCTTGTCCGCCGTGACATCGGCATGGTATTTCAACATTTCAATCTGTATCCCCACAAAAAAGTCATCGATAACATTACCCTCGCACCCATTAAGGTGCGCAAACAACCCAAAGCTCAGGCAGCAGCAACAGCCATGAAATATCTGGAGCGAGTTGGCATTGCTGATAAAGCAGACAGTTACCCTTCCCAGTTGTCCGGTGGACAGCAGCAGCGTGTAGCCATTGCGAGAGGACTTGCGATGGAACCCAAGATTATGCTTTTTGACGAACCTACCTCTGCCCTTGATCCGGAGATGATCGGAGAAGTCCTTGATGTGATGCGCTCTCTCGCACACAACGGCATGACGATGGTTGTTGTTACCCATGAGATGGGCTTTGCCCGCGAGGTGGCAGACCGTGTGATTTTCATGGATGAGGGCCGAATCATAGAAGAGGCGCCCGCAACATCCTTTTTTGACAACCCCCGAGAAGAAAGAGCACAACAGTTCCTTAGCCGCCTGATCCATCATTAGCCTCATCGTTGTTTCACTTAAATTCAGAACTAGCTAACTCACCAGGCTTATCTGAAACCACCACTCCTGAACTTACATCACAACCACCACCATGAAGCAACTAAAGACAACTGAAAGGCTGATTCTACAAATAAAAGCCATATCTCACTCAGACGTTAATTCAAATCATCTATTCTCACTCCACATTTTGAAAGGGGTCTTAAATTGATGAAAAACAAAATGAAGTTCCCGTCTTTAACGTTAATGTTGGTGCTTATGCTATCACTTATATTGTCTGGCTGTAACACGGGTACAGACACGCCCGCAACGAGCGGCGGGGGCGACGCGGAAGCAAAAGGAACGATTGAGCGGATTAAGGAGCGCGGCAAGCTTCTTGCTGGTGTGAAGTACGACACGAAGTTATTTGGACTCAAAGACCCGGCAAGCGGGGATGTGGAAGGCTTTGATATCGATATAGCCAAGGCGCTTGCCAAGCAGATTCTCGGAGATGAAACCAAGGTTGAGCTGAAAGAAGTGACATCCAAAACACGGATTCCGATGCTGCAAAACGGAGATATCGACATCATTATTGCCACAATGACCATCACGGATGAGCGGAAAGAGCAAGTGGATTTCAGTGATGTGTACTTCGAGGCAGGACAGTCCTTGCTGGTGAAAAATGACAGTGCCATCACCGGGCTGGAGAGCCTGGACGGTGTGAAGGTGCTTGCGGTGAAAGGCTCCACGTCCGCCCAGAACATTCGCGAGAAGGCGCCTAAGGCCGAGGTGTTGGAGTTTGATAATTACCAGGATGCATTTACCGCGCTGAAAGCTGGCAAAGGTGAGGCGCTGACGACCGACAATATCATTCTTATCGGCATGCAACAGACGGACAACAACTACAAGCTGGTTGGCGGTAATTTCACAAGCGAGCCTTATGGTATGGCAATCCGTAAAGGTGATACGGCTTTTGCAGAAGAAGTGAACAAGTTGCTGAAAGATCTGAAGGATAGCGGTGAGTATGACACACTACATGAGAAGTGGCTAGGCAGCAAGCCTGAGTAACGTGTAGCACACATCTGTTGAAGACGTGCGGTGTTCAGGCTTATTGCGAGGAATATTATAGGCCTTGATGAACCGAAGAAGTTACATGCAACTATGCACTTCAAGCATCTGCCGTATGCGAGCTTCGCATGCAGCAGATGCGCTGTTGTTTTATTTTCACACCTGGAGAACGGGGGCTCTTGTATATGGGCACATTGGATTTCAGCGTACTGTTCAAGCACTCCGACCGGTTTATTGAAGGATTTCTGAATACGATTCAAGTGAGCGTTATAGCCCTGATTGGCAGCTTTGTGTTGGGGGCCATTCTGGCGATCTTTCGGATCTCTCCGATCAAGCCGTTGAACTGGTTCGGTGCCGCTTTTGTTGAGTTTATCCGCAACATTCCACTGCTCCTGGTGGTGTTCTTTTTCTATCTTGGACTACCTGCGCTTGGCATTTCTCTGGATGGATTTGTCGCAGGCACACTGGGACTGACGATCTACACGGCTGTGTTCATTGCAGAAGCGATTCGAGCAGGCATTCAAACTGTACCTCGCGGACAGCTGGAGGCTGCTCGATCCTCCGGACTGTCTTATGTACAGGCCATGAACTTGATTATTCTGCCTCAGGCGATCAAAATTGTCCTGCCCTCCATTGGCAATCAGTTTATCAATCTGGTCAAGAACTCTTCCATTCTGGCGGTTGTGGCCGGTATGGACTTGATGTATTTTGCCGACATCGTGAACTCGGATACATTCCAGCCGCTAAGTGTATACACCATTGTTGCCCTATTCTATCTAACGCTGACCTTACCACTCAGCTTACTGGTGCATTATATGGAACGCAGATTTGGACAGAGTGATGCAGAGGCACGCAAGCCCAAAGGCAAACCGAAGAAAAACAAACCCGCCGGGCAGGTTACGATGTAGGGCAGGTATTCAGATAGGTTTGGGATGAGTTTTAGATGAACCTCTGATCTTTTACCCGGCAGTAATGGTTCATTCATCTCTTTGAAGACCCGTTGTATTCTCTTTACATTCTCTCTTTACAGCTTCGCTTGTCTATAGCACTCGGCTTATGTATTACACATATGAAACATATATCGCTCACCGAAGGAGGCATCGGATGTATGGACTTTAGCGGGGCCTATGAATGGCCTAACCTTCGTTTTCTGCTGCAAGGATTTTGGGTAACCCTGCAAGTCGCGGGCTTATCCATTGTGTTCAGCTTTGTGCTGGGCACACTGCTCGGTACCATACGATTTACACGAATCCCCGTCCTCTCCCAGATTGTGGCGGTCATCGTAGATACTATTCGTAACTTGCCGCTGCTGCTCATCATCTTTTTTATCCATATCGTGTTGCCACAGCTTGGTATTAAAATGCCACCCTTCTGGTCCACGGTTGTAGGACTGAGTTTGTTTGAAGGCGCCATGATCGCTGAAATCGTGCGAAGCGGCCTTAAATCTGTAGAACGTGGTCAGGTGGAAGCCGCCCGTTCCTCTGGCCTAAGCTACATGCAGACACTTATCGGCATCATTATGCCACAGGCACTACGCCGCATGTCTCCGCCCATGGTCAGCCAATTCATCTCACTGCTGAAGGATACGTCGCTGGCGATCATCATCTCCTTGCCAGAGCTGATGCGCAATGTGCAAATCCTCGGTGGTCAAAGCTTCGATTACATTATCCCGGCGTTGATGCTCGCTGCTGTACTGTATTTCATCATCAACTACTCCCTCTCGATCGTTGCCAGAAGACTTGAGGCACGAATGAACTAGGGAGGACATATAGTGGACGCTTTAAGTGCAGAAGGGGATATAGGGAGAGCTTATTTGCGTAAGAGAATACACGCGATTTTAAGTGTATGAGAGGTTACATGCTATTTTAAGTGGTTCATTGGTTTAGTTTCCAATGCTCCAGTTCCACATTTTTCGTGGAATTGGAGCTTTTGAATTCTAACGATCTCAGATGAGCTTATTTAGCCATTTTTGAGGTATTTTCAATTCTAACGATCCATAGGAAGCTTATTTTGCTGATTCAGATCATTTTCCATGCCATTCGGAGCAATCTCGGCAAAATAGCGTCACTGGGGATCGTTAGAATTTTTATGACTACTTTTTTGCCCGAATAAGGCTTCTAGTGATCGTTAGAATTTCACCACTGTGCGGTTACGCTAATCTTCGGCCTCTTTACCGATTTATTCCACCTTCACTAATGTCTTATGAGAGTAGATTAGCCTAGCTTCAAAGGTTTTTAGCCACACACATTCTAACCCAAGTTGAATCCCGTCTTCCCTTTTCCACTCAAATTGCTGCACCATTTTGGCGCAACTCCGCCTGCAATAGTGATACAGGTAGCTTCGCAGGCACAAGTTTCAGCTTTACTGCCATAGCCGCCGCTGTTCCCGCAGCCTCTCCAGTTGCCATACAGCTTGGGGTTAGCCTGGTAGAGGCATGAGCCTCATGTTTCGTGGAGATACAGCGCCCGGCAACCAGCAGATTACTCATATTAAGCGAGATGAGACAACGATAGGGAATATCATATGCACCGTCACCTCGAATAAAAGCGGCTGTCACGCCTTGTCCGGAGGGATCGTGAATATCGATAGGATAACCGCTTCTGGCGACCACATCCTCGAATTTCCGCCCTATAACTACATCCTCCTGAGTCAGCGCATAATGCCCGATCACACGTCTGGATTCACGAATACCAATCTGTGGCGCTACAGCCGAGATGGAAGCTCGTTCGAAGCCCGGAACATCATTCCGCAGAAACTCGGCGATCATTAGCACCTGCTTCCGTCCTTCCTGTTCGGCTTCGGTCAAATCCGCAGCATTGGTAGCATCAAGCCCCTGCACCCGAGTGCAGTTAATCAATACTTCATCTTCTGCTGGTCCGGTAAAAAACAACACCTGATCACGTTGCACAGGTACCGCCGCTTTCTTCCAGTGAGAGTAAAAGCCGCTCACGCCCGTTAATGGAAGGGTATCAAGCTCGGCAAAAGGCGTTTTCTCATAAAAATCTTCCGGATGCTCCTGCATGTACTGCCTCACACGCCCAAGGTCTACGCCGCGCATACGAAATTTCATTGTCATGGGCTGAGACTGATTGTCCTCTTCCCGCCCTTTCGCTATAGCGGCACCAGCCAGATAAGCCACATCTGCATCACCACTCGCATCGACAAATACATCTGCCTGAATCTCCAGCTGACCCGATTTGTTTGTAACTCGCACAGCTTCCACTCGGTCATCCACCGTAACAACACCATCCACGAAGCTGTGTAATAACAGCCGGACACCCGCCTCCTTCAACATCTCTGCCGCAACCACCTGATAGACCGCCGAATCATAAGGTGTCACACTATGCACAAAACCAACCGTATCCCGCAGATGTCCCGGCGAACCGCCGCATGCTTGCAAACGATCCACAATCTCCTGTGCAATCCCTCGAATAACTTGCTCGCCCAGTTCGGTATGAAACGTCATCCACGGGTAGACCATAGCGGCCGTTGACATGCCGCCAACAAATCCGTAACGTTCCACCAACACGACGCGAACACCCTGCCGCCCTGCTGCGATAGCGGCTGCGATCCCTGCGGGGCCGCCCCCGACAATCACAACATCTGCCGTTTCTCTTTTCACATACTGCCGTTCACCCATATGTCACCTTCCCCTTCCATGTGATGAGCTGCCCTTCCAATCAAACATGTACTACATCCCTCTACTCTACCTACCTTGCTCTCACCCTGTCCTCTCGCTCATCCCGCTCTCGCAGTTGTGACCTGATCCTTCTATGACCCTGAACTTCCGATCCTAACTACTCCTTCAATCCCGTCATCGCCACACCCTCAATGAAACGCCGCTGCGCCAGGAAAAAGACGATCAATAGAGGCACCGTCGCCATCACGGTTGCACTCATCAAATACTGCCAGGCTGTGCCTACCTCATCCGTGAACAGGGACAACCCCAGCGGCAACGTCATTAGCTCTCTTGAATTAATAAAAATCAACGGATCAAAGAACTCATTCCAGCTCGTCACAAATGTAAAAATAGTCAGAGTCGTCATGCCCGGCTTGGCAAGGGGAAGCATAATCTGCCAATAAATCCGAAATCGGCTACAGCCATCAATCATTGCCGCTTCCTCCAGCTCGGTGGGCACAGTAATAAAAAACTGCCTCATTACAAAGATGCCGAACACACCCCCCGCACCAAAGATCGGCAGTAAAATTAGCGGAAGTTGCGTATCAATCCACCCCAGCTGCCGCATAAACAGAAACATCGGAATCGCTGTGACTTCATGTGGAATCATCATCGCGCTCAGTAAAATGAGAAAGACCACATTCCGTCCCTTAAACGGAATCTTGGCAAAAGCATACCCCGCAAGCGAAGCAAAAAACACCGTGCCAAGCACCACCAACGCAGAGATATACACACTATTCCCGTAAAAACGGTGAAACGGAATCAATCGAAACACATCGATATAATTCTGAAATTGCAAGCTGTCCGGTATCCACTGCGGCGGATAGGTAAATATGCTCTGCGGTTCCTTGAGGGATGTCGAGACCATCCAGATCAACGGAACAATCATGATCAGCGAAACTAACGTCAGTATCAAATAGGTGCCAACAGCAGCCCCGAATCTCCGGCCTGTCAACCTAGGCATCGCCTTCACCAAACACCCACCTCTTTCGGAGCTGCCATTGCAGCAGCGTCAGAATCAGCACAATCAGGAACAGCACATACGCAAGGGACGATGCATAGCCGAACTGAAACAGCTTAAATGCTTTTTCCCAGATGTAATAGACCAGAACTTTCGTGCTGTTGCTCGGCCCGCCTTGGGTCATGACATAGATCTGTCCAAATACTTTGAGCGACCCGATGACGGTCATCACTACGGTCAGAAATACGGTCGGCGTGATCATAGGCAGGGTGACGTTGAAAAAAGAAGCCCTTCTGCCTGCGCCATCCAGTGTCGCCGCTTCGTACAGGGAACGCGGGACTTGCTGAAGTGCTGCAATGAACAGCACCATGTTCAGACCGACATTTTTCAGCACACTCGTCACAATGACCGCAGGCATTGCCAGGTTCGGATCATATAGCCAAGCAGGGCCTTTAATACCCATCATCAGCAACAGCTGATTGATTAACCCCGACTCTGTTGCATACATCAACTTCCACACGATGGCCCAGACAATTAATGATGTCATAACCGGGACAAAAATGGCCGTTCTAAAAAGGCCGATCCCTCGAATGCTTTTGGATAAGAGCAGGGCGAGCAGCAAAGCGAGTACGATATTCAGCGGCACCAGACCTGCCGTAAAGTAAACCGTATTGCCAAGCACTTCCCAAAACATGGCGTCCGTCATAATATCCCGGTAATTGTCCAGTCCGATATAATGGTGATCCCCGAGCAGCGGCCAATCCGTCAGGCTCATATAAAACGCAAGCCCCATCGGGAACAGAAGTAGCAAAGTAAAGCCCAGCACCATCGGTGAAATAAACAACCAGCCAGCAATCTGCGCTTCCCTGGCGAGCGGCCCTCCGCGTCTCCGCTTTTTGGATCGGCTCACGAGCTATCCCTCCCTGAACCCGAACCATCCGAAAGTTTCGTGAGAACGGAAGGAGTGGCAGGAGTGGCAGGGTCAGAATGTCCATCAACACACGATTCTGATGCAAATTGTTCCGACCCCAAAGGCTCCTTTTGTCCCAGACGATCTATTGCATTGCGGAAGCTACTCACCGCTCTACGTAGTTCATCCTCCGTTTTGCCTGTAACGATTGCCCCCAGCATAATGGCCTTGATGCCGCTATGGTGAAGCACGGGAACATCCTCCGGCACCAGCTTGCGCTGGGAAGGAACCAATACCGGTACCCCGGCCTTCAAGACCAGCTGCCGATAATGAAGCACGTCCGCGAAGCTGAGCGGGGTGCCGTATTCTTTGCCGGGTACAATCGAAGCCTCCAGTGCAGTAAAACCGAAGTGTGCAGCGGATGCCACCAGAGCCGCATCATACGCGTTGTTAATCGCGAACGTAGATTCCAGCCCATGGTCTTGCAGCATAAAAGAAGGTAGATGATGTGCATAGATGGAGTAAAAATCAAAGCCTATACCCGCCAAACGCTCCACATCTTCTCTGCGTGTCCCTTCAATACTGCCGGATGGCACAACGCCGAACGGACCACCGAACTCCGAGCGGATTGCCCGAAATACCTCGGTGTATTCATCCAGCGAACCAAAATGGTTGCCGCTTGCGCGATGGCCCACATTATAGTGCACCTTCAGAGCATCCGCCCCTTCCTCCCATGCCGCCCGGGCCAGTGCGAGATCATTCCCGGGCAGACTGACGATGAGCGACAGCGATTTTTGCTCCAGCATAGCCTGCAGTTGACCTGTCTTTTGCACATGCTGCTTAGCCCAAAGTTGACCGACTTGATGTGAATGTTGCGGGTTCTGGGAGTTCTGCGGGTTCTGCCAACTCTGAGAATGCTGCATCTGTTGTGACTCCTGTG
The DNA here is from genome assembly GCF_051136285.1 of Paenibacillus amylolyticus. Classification (GTDB taxonomy): domain Bacteria; phylum Bacillota; class Bacilli; order Paenibacillales; family Paenibacillaceae; genus Paenibacillus; species Paenibacillus amylolyticus_F. Next base: position 3,339,817 of record NZ_CP194938.1, read on the forward strand.
TCTGTTCCGTCCTCTGCGACCGCTGCTGCATCTGCTCCGTCTGCTGACCCTTCTTCATGTCTTTCACCTGGTTCATCCCCTCACTTCTCTCACTCTTTCACACTCTGTCTCTCTTCAGGGCTGCAATATGTGCTGCACTTCGGTCTGCATTTGTTTCAAATTATCCTCTGGCGAAGCTGTACGGGCGAATAAACGGTCAAACCCTTGCAGTACCGCGTTATCAATATCCTGCCAGCGGATATGTCCTGGAATCAGTCGCGCTTTTGGCATTTCATCAATGACCGCCTGCACGATATGCTCTTTGCTCGGGTTGTTCGGCTGCTGGATGAAGGCGTCGGAGTTCAGCACCGAAGTACGCGCAGGCACAAAATACGTCGCGGTTGCTTGCGTTCCCTGTTCACTGGCAAAATACTTCAGCAATTTCTTCGTTTCCTCCGGATGTTTGCTATCCTTAAACATCGCATAGCCTGCCTGCCCCAACATCGGTACGCTGCCCTGTGAGCCGGACGGCATAGGTGCAATACTCCATCCAAAATCCTTGATCTCCCTTGCTTTGGACACATAGCTGTAGTTATCGAAGAACATGCCCACATTGCCTGCATCAAAGCTCACCTGCTCGCCCGCTTTCGGGTGAGATTCGTCGGTAAACATCATGCGCTCCAGCATGGCAAAGGTCTGTACTCCGTACTCATCATTCCAGGTAAACGCTGTCATATCTTCGTTGAACGGCCCGCTTCCGTTAGACCAGGAGTACGAAGATAACACTGCCCAGGTCTTCCAGTCTCGAAAAAAGTTAGCCCCATAGATGCGATTCGCCGCATCCTTGCTGGTTATCGCTTTGGCAGAAGCCTCGAACTGCTCCCACGTCCACTCGCCTTTGGCAGCCAGCGTATTCGGATCGGTCAGCCCAGCCTTGTCGAAGAGCGTTTGATTATAAAACATCACCACAGGCGGTGTGGAAAACGGCAAGCCTAACAGTTGATCTCCCTCACGGAAGAGATCCAGCGTGCTGGGAATGTAATCGTCCAGCTTAAATTGTGCATCATCCTTGAACGCCGACACGTCGGCCAGGATGTGATTGGACTTGAACTGCGGTATCATACGTTCCGATACCCAGGCCAGATCAGGGAGCGAGCCGCCAGCAGCAAGCACCGATATTTTCTGCTGATAATCGGCAAACGGGACCGATTCCATCGTCACCTTGATGCCCGGATTTTCTTTGGTAAAGCCATCAATCAGCTTGTTGTACACATCAATGTGTGCCTGATTACCCCACATCATGAACTTCAGCTCTACCTTGTCTTTCTCTCCGCCAGAGGCGCTAGAATTCCCGCCCGTATTGGTACTTGTGCATCCAATTAAAGCTGTGATCATAAGTGCGAGAATCAGCATCAGTCCTGCTTTTTTCATGGAAATCCCCCTTGTGGACGTTATCGTATTCCTGTGCCACCCCAGTATATCGAAAGCACTGCTCACCCCTAAATCACGTCAGTTGCAGAAATGGTACGGTTTTTAAAGAGGTTTTCTCGTGGCTCCTAGCCCTGTCCTCATACAGCACTCGTCTAAATGCTCTCTATGCTTTGCTCTTTCAAACGCTCCAAACCAAGAGGCATTGCACTAGTGCTAATTTCTTACCTTTACTCTCTGTTTGTCACTCCCCACGCTGCACACCATATCCATCACGATACTCCCCAGCCGTACACCCCATCTGCTGTTTAAAAACCAACATGAAATGTTTCGGACTCTGATACCCGGATAACCGGGCAACGTCATAGATTTTGAGTCCGGTGTTGACCAGCAGCCATTTGGCCCGCTCCATTCGTGCCTCCGCAATATATTCGGAATAGTTGATGCCCGTCTCGGTTTTGAACAGCTGGCTCAGATACGTCGGGTTCAGATTGACCAGTGAAGCAACCGTCTGGAGCCGCAGATCACCATCGGGATGCTGGTGGATGTACTCTTTCACGCTGCGAATAATTTTCCGTGGTTCCCCGTGATCCAGCTCTGCTACGCCAGTAGGTTCTGAAACAGGAAGTGTGGAGCGGCCGGATCTGCGGTCCAGCAACGATTGCATTTTTTGCAGACATTTCACCAATTCATGACGTTCGATTGGCTTCAAAAGAAAACTTAATACCCCGTGTTCCATCGCCCTGCGTGCATATTCGAACTCCCCGTATCCGCTGATGATAAGCATCAGCAGATCAGGGTACATCTCTCTCGCTAATGAAACCAACGTCAATCCATCCATCTCGCGCATACGGATATCCGTAATTAATACATCCGGCACTTCACAGCGCAGTACCTCCAATGCTTCGGCTCCGCTTGCCGCTTCCCCCACCACCTGAAACTGAGGGGATGCCTGTACAATCAACTCTCGTAATCCCTGACGAATCACCGTTTCATCCTCCACAAGCAGCACTTTATACATGCGTATCAACCCCCTTTCCGTTGAAGGTGAATGGATAAGGTAACAACCAGCCCTTGCCCGGGACTGCCATCCACACTTAGTCCGCTGTCTTTTCCATACACCAGATACAGCCTTTGAGCGATATTGTGCAGCCCCAGACTCTCCCCGGCATGACGATGCAATATGGGATTAGCGGGTGGGTGCACGTTTTGTCCAGAAACGGTCTGTCCAGAGATAGAAGCATTTAACCGATCCAGCTCCTCCTGTTCCATTCCTTTGCCGTTATCCCGAACACTGATGAGCAGTTCCTGATCGAATAAAACGGCAGATACCCAGATCATACCTCCCGTGCCGCTGCCTGCTAGCCGTCCTTCGATCCCATGGCAGATCGCATTTTCCACCAGCGGTTGCAGGATCAGTTTGGGAACAAGACAGTCGTTGACTTCTTCATCCATGTCATAAATCATCTCCAGTTCACCGTTGTAACGTACTTGCTGAATTCGTACGTAAGAATCGACAAACGCCAGCTCTTCCCTCAGCGTCACCATGCGATCTGCCTTATCAATGGTGTATCGCAGTAGCCTGCCAAGTGCTGTTACCATGGCAGATACCTCGGTATGTCTCTCACGGACAGCCATCATGTTGATCGACTCCAGTGTGTTGTATATAAAATGAGGGTTCATCTGGCTCTGTAGCGCCGACAGTTCTGCTTCCCGTTCCTGAATTTCTAGCATATACACCTCATGGAACAGACGATGGATCTCCTCCATCATGCGGTTAAATCCCCTGCTGATCTGCCCCAGTTCATCACTGCTGTATTGAGTAACCCGCTGGCTGAAATCACCCTGCTCCACCCGAATCATATGATGTTTTAGACGTATAAGCGGACGTGTGACCCTATACGATACGAGTACGGCGAGGATCGCTACAGCCGCCATACAGAGAAGGGCAAGTCCCATCGTAAAGGTCAGCATCTCCCCCGACTCCTTTTGAATGACCGTAATTGGCGTCAGGCTGATCACAGACAACCCCGAATATTCTGAATGATGCCTTACATGGAGGTAGGAACGTCCATCCAGTTCTATCTTCTGATTGTTTGCATAATCCTGAAGCTTTCCATGGGATAACAAAGGAGCATAAGCGGACAACCCGTCTGTAGACGTTTTTTCAAAAATAAGACGTTGCTGGCTATCCACGATCATCAGACTTGCTTTTTGCTCAAAATTCAGGTTGGACAGCAGTTGTCCAAAGGCCTCCAGCCGGATATCGATCAAAATGTACCCCAGCCGCTGGAGCGTCCCTGGATCACGCAGCTCTCTGCCTACGGTGATGTATTCCGCTTCCTGACCACTTACGTAGTAGCCGGGAACATGTTGAGGAAGCAAGTGCCATATGCCTTCGGTGCCCCTCAGCTCGGAAAACCATTTCTCTTGGCTACCGTCCCAGACAGGCCTAAGCGCAAGGGAGTCCAGATTGGAGAACAGAATGCCGCTATTGCTGATCAGATGAATGCCTCGAATCTCTGGCCGATCATAGGCTTGAGCTGACGTATACAGCTTCATTTTCTGATAATCATCCGACTTGGCCCACGTCCCTGAACCCATCGAACCATCGTACTTCCTCAGGATGCCAAGGACGGTCTCGTCATAGAGCGGCAAGAGCGACAACCGCTCAAAATCCTTGAGCATTCGGTTCAGATTTGTGTTGATCTGCCGCACCATATCAATGGTGAATTGCTCTGTCTTCCGATCCAGCGTCTGTGAAAAATGAGCGTAGCTCATCACCCCCTGCAAGCTAAGCGGCAAGAGCGTCAATGCCAGAAAAAGCACTAGCAGCTTGGAGCGCAGGTTTATGCTTTTTCGGATTGAACGGAAATCACGCAAGGATTGAAAAGCACATCTAAGACAACTAGAACAGATCGAACAAATTACCCGGATACAGTTCATCGTCCTTTCTGCCATTCACTTGTCCCCCTCCTTCGTTTCATTGTATGAGACCTCGCTGTTGTTCAATGAAATGGTTCCATCCGTTGGAGCAAACAGATGCATCCATTCCAGGTGAATTGAGGTCATCATATTCAGTTTAGAGATGTCGCGACGATCCTGTAAGCTATGGATTTAGTAGGAAATTTGAAGAGGAAGTGGATGGAGGGCTATTATGGGGGTAAGTTGGGGGAGTGCGATTTATCTTTCGGAAAACATTAATAAGCCGAATGCAATTTTGCAGTCGGCTTCTTTTTGGTCACATCAAAAAACCGACTGCATTAAGCAATCGGTTGTCTCTTCATCATATGTTTATATTGGAAACGATAATATTCATTGATTAGCTCATCCAAAACCATGGACTGCTCGAGGACTTTGTTATCCTGCATGCCATGATTCTCCGCCAACCGACGTAACTTCTGCCTATCATGTTCAATTCGATCTTTGATTTGCAACGGTTCACTCACAGCATACACCCCCTCTTTGTATAACATAATAGGATAGATTGCCAAAAAATTCATATTTTGTTCCTTTGCAAAATTTAATGTTTGCTTGCAGGGGTTTAATTTCATAAGTTTAGTATTTTTAAAAATGCCCATTACTCAAAAACACCTACAACATATGGATGCACGATCTTTTGTTATATCTACATATCGTGATCCATCCATCTTCACTAGAAATCACAAACTATGATTTAGATGATCCTTATGTTTTTGTTCCTACTTGATTCAGAAACGCCAAGTCAGGATTCACCCCATCACCCATTTTTATAAATGTCTCATATGATCCGCTAAAGGTGATTTTACCTTGATGAATGAAACCCATTGATGTCGAATGCAATCATTAGTCATATCAACCAGATAATTTCTAATTGCCGCGATGATATCCAACATAAATAGCTTGTATGGTATAATATTCCTATCAACAGAATGGCTAATATGGGTGGTCGGCTAGTCTCCTGCAAAGGAGGTGATGCCTGTGGCGATTGAAACGGTATTGACGTTGATGATCAGTTTTGCGGGGTTTATTGTAACCTTGATTGGACTGATTGTAACTATTGTCATTGCCTTAAATAATCAAAACAAAAAGAAATAGACCGCCCCAGCTAAGGTAATGGTCTATTTCAGCTACCTATGCACAGCCACCGCCCTTAGAAGCGGCTGTTGTAAAGAGTAGGGATGTTAGCGCATCCTTGCTCTTTTTTTATTATCTCCAGTTTAGCACATTTTGTTGCACAAGTTAACTCTTTACTGGTAATTATTGTCGCTCGTTTTTGAGTAAAAGGGAAGTGGTATAAGCATGTAGATAATTTCCTTCTCATCAGGGATACCTTGTATTTCTAGCGGACGTTTAATCACATTAGCGATCAGATCAAATAATGTCGTTTTGCCGGAACCATTTTTTACTGCTACAATTTAGAAAACAGGACTGTCCCTAGCCAATTTTATGACTTATGGGACAGCCCTGTCTTAATTATTTCGTAATGAATTTGCTAAATACAACATTAACATCCCTAAAAATATCAATAATATTCCTTCAATTTTATATGACCAAATCTCTGAGTTTATGAAACTACCAAAGATATCAAAGGTATCAGACTTTACATTTTGGTATTCTGCAAAGACCAACATAGCTTTGTCCATACCCCAATCAGTACTTTGAGCAATAAACTGAAATCCAATAACAAATAATACAATAGAACAGATAAGGGGAACTAAGAAATTCATTTTACTTTTCAAATTTAAATTCTCCTTTAGTAATATAGTATCGCTATTGTATACGTTATCAAATTACCGAAATTGTGAAATTAAGTCTAGTCATTAACCAATGGTATCTTGCCAGTAAAAGTATAACTCCGTTGGTTCTTTACATTCATAAGTACCATTAATATGAGTAAGCTATATATTTTGCTAATGACTACAAGTGCTTTTTATAACATATTATGTTTTGCATAATATTGTAAAAATAATTCTTTAGAAAAGCGTTACATTCTGCCTTCTCTAGGATGTGAAAATAAAAAATAGCTTTTCCCCTCTCCACCCTCGGTTCAAATTAAAGATGAGTAACTTCGTTTTTGAAAATGGAGTAACACCTCTCCCTACTTCACCTGCTCCAAAAACGCCAAGTCAGGATTCACTCCATCTCCCATTTCAATAAATGTCTCATATGATCCGCTAAAGATGATTTTACCTTGATGAATAAAATGCAGAACACATTGGATATTTGCAATATCCTGCAAGTGATGGTTCGAGACCAGTACAGTGCACTCATTATGGAGTGCCAGCTTTTCAATCCTTTTTAAAATATGATAACGCATCTCCGGATCGATTCCCGCTAGTGGCTCGTCGAAGATGTACAATTTCCTCTTCATTAATGTGATAGCCAAAATACACAGATAACGCCTCTCCCCAACAGATAGTTGTCCAAATTCCATATGCCATACACGCTGTACCAATTCAATCTCAGCTGGACTCATAGCTTCATCTGTATAAGGTTCGTTGTTCACTTCAATACGGTTGGAGTGATCGGAATACAGGAAAAAACGAAAGAGATCCTTAGCCTTCAAGGTTAAAGGAAATAACAAACCCTGCAGCTGGTAGATAATCTCCTTCTCATCAGGAATACCTTGTATTTCTGGCGGACGTTTAATCACATTCGCGATCAGATCAAATAATGTCGTTTTGCCGGAACCATTTTTGCCAATGATCATATTCACGGTTTGTTCGGGAAACTCCACATGTAAATGATCCAGATTTTGACGAGAGGCTTTGGGATAAGAAAAGTTCAAATCTTCAATTTTAATCATAGATCCTCCTGCTATGTCCGATGTGTTCTGGATATGACTTTCACAAACTTGAGTGCGATAAGTCCGCAGGTAACATAACAAAGTGTGATGAAGCTCATGTTGATCAGACTCAAATGTGGGAACGGGCTATCCATAAACCATTCTGCTAGTAAAAAAGTTAGATTTCTTACGTATTCCATAGGGTTGATGAACACCAGAAGTAGACCATACTCTGTTGAATACGCCAGTCCCTTTGCTGATAGAAAAAACATGACAAGTAAGCTCATACTGATCACCGCATTCAGCGACTCCTGCCTTACCGGAAGAAGCATGAGGATAAGCGTTAATAAAATGACCATTATAGATCCCAATATACAGCTTGTTAAAGACACGGCGAGAAACAAAGCAACCTGTCCAAAGCTATTCAGGAATATCACTCCCGATACTAGCGAGAACAGAAGAATGGTCAAGAACAGAAAACCAATCTGGTTCAGAGCTTTTCCCCAGATAATAGGATATTTACTACCCGAGATAAATTTGAACATTTTGAAAAAACCGCTCTCCCTTAAAGAGATCAGTTTGGTCGTCACATCGATGGACATGACAAAAATAATATATGAAACAAATACACTGGTCTGAATGTAAAATTCATTGATCTCAGGCCCCTGAGTAAACCATTGATAATTAAAGATAAAAAAAGCAATGAGGGGAAATAACAAATACCATACGAATGCTACTTTGTTGCTTAACATCATTTTAGTAAACAGCCGGAAGTATTCACGAGTTATTTTCAAAAAACAACCTCCAATTTATCCATTGTTACATGCTGTATTGAAAGTTAACGCAGATAAATATATTCCAATTATATGATATTTTTCTAAATATTTTATAGTATTTCTATCAGAAATGTTATTAGATACAGTCAACTTCTATCAAAAAGATGAATTCATACAATATAGAGCCCAAAGATTGCTCTATCTTCTTGAACCATTTTCAAATATATGTTAATTTAACTACATAGAATTACATAGTAGGTGGTGTATAAGTTGAAGAATGAAATGATCAAAGGATATATCGATGGTATTGTGCTCTCGATTCTGAGTCAAAGGGATGCATACGGGTATGAGATATCTCAATATATTAATCAAGTCACCGATGGAGCATTTCTGCTCAAGGAGGGTACGCTGTATCCTGCATTAAAGAGGTTGGAGGCCAATTCTTACATTGAAGGCTACTGGGGTGAACAAGAAGGTGGGCCTAGACGAAAATATTACAGGATAACAGAAGAAGGACAGCTTCGCCTGAAAGCAATCAAAACCTCATGGGAACAAAATACACATATCATTAATATTTTTTTAGGAGGAACGGCGAATGGACATTCAATCCTATTTAGACCAAGTTTTTAAGAATTCATTCTTATCTAAACGAGAGCGTAGCGATTTAGCCGAAGAAATGGCTACTCATTTACACTCCTCCAAAGAGCATCATGTTAATGAGGGATGCACTGAAGAACAAGCTACCACAAAAGCTATACAGTCATTTGGCGATCCGATCAGCATAAGAACTCAATTGACTCAAGAGACTTACGGTCTATCAAGTAAACTGATCCTACAGTTTATAATCATGAACTTAATCCTATATTTTAGCTCCCTGTTCGCAGGATTAGTGCTTCATTATTACGATGCTCATAACAGAGTGATCGAACTTTTCCCTGTAGTCTTTATTACTCTATGTGCCTTGAGCAGTGCCTTACTGCTGACTCGCAAAAACACTGATCGTTGGTGTCTATTGTCCGTTCCCATTTTATTTGGATTAGGATATTTGCAGACATATCTGGGCCTTTTTATAAACATGTTTGGTGGCCTCGATTCATTTACGCTTTTTGAGAATTTATTTTTCAGCGGCGCTTATGATTTTTCAGGGCGCAATAGTTTCATGCTTATTGGTGGTCTGATCCTAGCTGTTCAAACACTCATATTGTTTGTTATTAGCAAAAATATCTACATCGCTTTGATGCCCTTCGCCTTCTCTATCTTGTATACAGTTTCTCATATGGTCATTTTCGGATCATATTATCTGTTCTTTGGGGATCATTTTAGTTCATCTGTCACCAATGGATACAACGTTTTCACCGCTGGCAACATTCAACGTCTTTCCGATATCGGTGTGAAATTAGGTATGTTTCTTGTATTGCTTTTCACTTTAAGTGCATTGAAAAAGCTGATCTTTAAATCTAAGCTTCAGGCTGGATGAGTTGGAATGACAAATGAGATTGAATAAAAAATAAGCCGCTTGTAATTATAAGAGCTGGCTTATTTTCCATGTATATATCGATCTTCACTATTTGAGATGAATTATGATACCTATCCATAATATAGGCTTAATTTGAGATTAACATAATCAACTTACTTCCAGCCCAAAGTAAATAACCAGCTTGGGTGATGATATACATTGATTGTTCCACACCTGTTAATGGCCTTTGTCTTTTAATTCTTCTTAAGTGTAGAAAATAAAAAAGGGAACCAACAAGTAAAAAAAGGACTCCCAAATCATGAAGTGTGTTTAAAAAAGGTATCTTAATCCTCTCCTTCCCCCTCTTCCTGGTTACAGTAAAAATCACCAAAACACAAACACTTTCAACGCCCTTATTTTACAATAGATTCAATTTAAAATCCCTCTTGTATGCCGCTACATATGAAGGGATTTAGACAGATCAATTTAGCCGGCTGGACTTAAAAAGATTCTTGTACATAGTATTTTGTATGTCGGATCGTACCACATTGTCCATCGAAATTGCCTTTGGGTGAATTTAAGAATGTGGCCATCTAAAATTCTTCTATGGCATGAGAGTCCTTTGTTTCTTTAAAGCAATCCATGTTACTAAAAGGAATAACATTGTATACGCTAAGGTAAACAGCATGCTTTTAGTTACAGAATAAATGTTAGGCATATCGTAGAAAGATACAATTCCTCCATAAGCAGTATCTTTAAATAAAATAGGAAGCATTGATTTTTGAATAAATAAAGGTAAATACTGTCCTATAGACCAGCTATGGAACACTGATGATTCAATGGTTGGGTAGATAAAACCAACGATGATCCCCGCCATTAAACTTTTGCTCAAAACAGTGATGCACCCTGCAAACATCCCCCACAATAATAGACTTATAATAGAACCTAAAATTTGTAGAGAATAATCTTTAATCGTTATTATTTTCGTGTTTACCAAATCCATCGGAAGATTAAAAACAGCAGGAGTGACATAGCTAAACATAATTCCTACAAGCATTGTCAGCAACATAAACAAAAGTATAAATGTAAATATAGCCATAACTTTTGTAAGCAGCACTTCTAGACGTGTCAAGCCTTGAACCCATAATTGTCTGAGCGTAAAGCTGCGGTATTCTATTCCAAATATCAGCGCACCAATAATAGAGATTACGATCGGTCCTAGGGCATTTACAGAAGCCAGCGAATAGGAAATTGCCATTTTGGGACTTAAGATAAATAACATCGCGGATAAAGAACTGCTGGAAGGATCTGAACCACTGATAAATTGATATGTTTGTTCTAGAGAATATCCGCTATTATCCATAAATGCTTGGAATGAGTTTTGAAAATTTGATCCGACACTTATATATGTGTATATAACAAATACCAGGAAGATCACAGTTGACCATATACTGAACGGGTGTTTAATAAGCTTAATGCATTCATTCGTATACGATTTAATCATGTTTTCCCCCCTCTACAAGCTGATTGTAAATAGATTCCCATTCTTGTACATGGTTCAAAGAGATCCATTCGTTAATCGAAACATTTTTTTGGCGTAATGAATCTTGAAAAGACTCAAATGTACAATTTTTATCAAGCGTAATTTTCCAAGAAAAACGATCTAACCTGTTTGCATTCAATACTCCATCAAGTTTCAAAAGTTCATTCGTGCTAAACTCTGCATTTACTTTTATTTGAATTGATTTTGGTTGCAAACCATTATTATATTCAGATATATCCAATTCTTTTTCAATTCGTCCATTAATCATCATACCAAGTCTATTACAGCAATGTTCTATTACATCCCACTCATGACTCGCTATAACAAAACAACATCCTTGATTGGACATATCTTGAATTACCTCAACCAACCTTTTATAGGAGTAATGATCGAGTCCATTTGTTGGTTCATCCAAAAGATAAACTTTCGCATTCTTCGAAAGTGCAATAGCTATTCCTAGTCGTTGTTTCTGACCGAAAGACAGCGTCTTCACTTTCTTTTTCATTATTTGTGGTGTAGTCAGATCTAGTTTTTTCAATATTTTCAACGCTCTTTGGGGATCAGGGGATAATAATCGTACATTATCGTTACCCGTTAAATGGGAGTAGAAAGACGTAGGTTGGAATGACATACTCGTTTGGTTAAATTGACTTAATTTCTCTTCAATAAAGATATTTCCTGAGGTTGGTGAGAGCAGTCCAGCTAAACTAGATAACAATGTAGTTTTTCCAGAACCATTGATTCCTACTAATGCATAAACATCACCAGCATTGAGTGAAAGTGAAATATTATTTAGTATCAGATCATTTTTAAATTTGATCTTCAAGTTATCTACTTTCAGAATTCTGTTCATATTTAGCTCCTTCCGACTCTCATCCTTTATACCAACAAATACTTGGATAAGGTCATTATATACCCATCCAAGTATTTGTGTTTTTCATATGTTTTCTAACTTATTGAGCAGTTGAGCTACCAGACGAAGAAACATTAATTAGAATACGACTTGTAAATTCTGATCCTCCTGCGTGACCCCATGGTGTAGGAATTCCGCTCTCAAACAATACGCCTTGGTTCGTTTGACCCGATGAAGTATATTTATAATTCCATTTGTTCTCTTCGTCTTTGAAACCGTACAGCGGAGCAGTAGAATTATTTTGCCACAAATTACCGAAGTTTGTTATTTTACCGTCATCCCAAGTCCATTGAGCAAACGCTTCTTGCGTTGCAACTGTAATTCCATACAAATTTTTATAGCTTTTCAGCCAAGAATGAGTTGAAACTGTTGCAAATGTTGAGAATCCATCGTTATTTGCCCCCGGCACTGGGGCTACATATGATTCAGAACCAATAATTGAAGTATCCGGAATTTCCACGTTCTCCGCTGCGAATGTTGGAGCAACACTACCAAATGCTAATCCTGTACTCATAACAGCGACAGACAACATTTTTAAGAATGAATTTTTTTTCATCTTGGAATTCTCCTTTTTTTTTGGACTGAAAAACGTTAAAGATCAACCAGCAACACTTCAAAAATTACGCATCTATATATCGTTCACCTCCGTTTCCAGAAAAAGAATAAAGAACGTCAATCTTTTTATAAAACCGAAGTACAATATAAATGACCCCCATAAGAATCTTAAAATATTTTGCAAAAAATACTAAAAAAATCTTCTTATGAATAAAACCCCATAAATAAAATTAGAGTAAGCAATACTTTTTGGGAATTAATACTTACCATTCAATGACTTCAAACAATATCTCACATGTTAGGTTCCGGTTTCTTATTATATGTTCTCTGCAGGAAACTTTAGTTCTTCCTTTACCCATGATTTAACATCTTTCGGAATCGTCTTAAAATCAGGTATGTCTAATGTATTTTACTATTTAATATTTATGTTCATTCCTAAAGTAAATCGATTATATTCATTAATTAGCTCATCCAACGCCATAGACTGCTCAAGCACTTTCACATTCGGAATTCCATATTGATCTACCAAGCGACTCAACTCTTGCCGACCTTGCTCGATTTGGTCTTTCAAGATACTTAGTTCTCTCATGGCATGTACCTCTCTAGGACATTCTAGAAAAACATTCAATACGAGTAAGCTATTAGTTTCGCTCATGACTACAAGTGCTTTTTAGAACATATTATGTTTTGCATAATATTGTAAAAACAAATCTTTAGAAAAGGCATTGTGCTAGACCTAATCCTTTTCAAAACACAAAACAGCCTACCTCAAAGGCAGATAGGCTGTTTGTTTTATTTAATATTTATTGTCTTCAATAATTGTGAGTAAGTCTCTTGTTGTGACAAACTAGCTTGCTGTCTGTAAGTTCCGTATAAACAACGCATTTTAGTGTATCAAAAAGTCGGCAAACTTAATTTTCCTACTACATTTTTGTACTTTATGATCTGTGTGTCATTGGCTTCACTTCTATACTCCCCGTACAAATCTAAACATTTAATACACATCAGGTCATCTTTACTTGAAGAAGAGAGATCTAAACACATGAGTAAGGCATCAATCCCAAGTAAGTAATTACGTTGTTTTATTTGATAATATCCCAATTCATAGTAAAAATCTTGATACCCATGGTTTAACATTTGATCGTTATAACCACCTTTAAAGTGCATGTCTGTATTAAACAATTTGATCTGGTCTTTAAATCTATCTAAAGCAAATTCAATGTTAAAAGAATACTGATTAGCCGCTTGCAAAATATTAACGAATCCAGCTAATATTTCTGACGGGTTGTTTTCGATATAATCCAAATAAGAATCGATTACATTTTCTTGACCAAGCATTAATTGGGAGGCATATTGATTCCCTTCTCCCCATACTCGGAACAAGTCTATTATTTGTTGATCCTCTTGTGTAGGATTCCCAAGTTCCACTAATTCCAAGTATTTTTCTGTATACTTTAGGACATTTTCATATTCCCTACGGGCATCATAAACGCTTGCTATTAATAAGTGTGCATAGGCTACATATGTAAAAAGAGGATAAGCTGTTAGCCTTCTTTTATTTTTTCGCCTACGGGATTGCATTTCTAATTGAAATTCAGCTTTCCGTTCCAGTTCCCGTGCCCATGCATCAACCTTATCCCACAAATGTATCGTCATATACACGTTAGCCAAGTCTTTAATTGCATCCAATTGAACTTCCTCATTTAATTTATCAATATACGGTTCGAACTTTACTGCTGCATTAAGATTATCATATTTACTCAGTGTTTTATGAAGCAAGAAAATGCGGTATTGACAAAGGGCCAACCGCTCCGAGTGTTGATACTTCTCACTGCCGGCCACACATTTATATAAAATGAGTGCCGCTTCATTCATGCTTTTATTAAAGAGACTCTCTGCCACATTAAATAACTCATCAATATAGGATTGATCATCTGTCACATGAGTAATCACTTGCTGTATAATATCTAGCTTGCCAAGTTCAGCACAACGATATATAAACGGTTCTAATCGCCTCCAATGGGGCGCAGATTCAATAAAACATTCCAAACCATATATTTCATAAAAGTATCCCTGTTCCAAACCGATTGCTGATGTGATTTGGTCTAGTTGATTCATTGACATAAGTCTGCTTCCTTTGATAATCGCACTTAATGTACCAACATTAATGTCAGCCATTTCTGAAAACTGCTGTAGTTTATATCCCTCATTCTTCAAGTAATCTTCAATATAGGAACGTATATTGGACATTGTCTTCATCGTCCTCCCCAGATGTTTTACTATTGAAAAGTTGGTACACTTAACTTATCTATTAGTTTTGTATACTGCTTTTCCTGGGTTTTACTGGCCTGATCTCTATATTTTCCGTATAAGTCAATGCATTTGATACACATCATGTCATCATTACTTGAGACGCACCGTTGAAGACTAGTGATTAGATCATCAATCCCTTGATCAATCTGGTTTTGATTTAATCTGTATTTTGCTAGTTCGTAGAATAGGCGTATATATCTAAAATTTGATGCCTGTTCGTTATATGCTCTTTTTACTTTTACATATTTCTTTGTTCTAATCTCGTTTATCTGATTTTTGAATCTATTCAGTGTATAGTCAATATTGTAAGAGTACTGATTGGCAGCTTGTATAATATATACGAATGCTGTTGAAATTTCCTCATGATTAGCATCTAGGTAATCCAGATAATCATTCAAGACCTCAAAATCACCTGATAGTATCTTGTATAAATATCGATTCCCCTCCGCCCAACCCTTGAACAGTTCTATTAGTTCTTGTTCTTCTCCAGTTGGATCGTTAACTTTGTTCACTATTTCCTCATAGATATCTGTGTACTCTAAAGCTTCTATATATTGCCTACGTTCTCCAGATACATGTGCCTTGTGCAGAATGGCATAAGCTTTATAAGTGAAAAGAGGATAAAAAGCAATTCTTGGTTTCCTTTTCCGTCTCAAGGATTGAAGATGAATTTGTAAGTCAGTTCTTCGAATCGACTCCTCAGCCAACTCAAAAACCTTATCCCATAGATTCATTGTGCTATATAGGTTAGCTAAATCTTTAAGCGCATCCAATTGCATTTCCTCATTCAATTTATCAATATAGGATTCAAACTTTACTGCTGCATTCAGGTTAATGAGTTTATTCAATGTTTTATGAAGCAGGAAAATACGGTACTGGCAAAGGGCCAACCGCTCCGAGTGTTGATATTTCTCACTGTCTGCCACACACTCATATAAAATAAGAGCTGCTTCATTTAATCCTCTAGCAAAAAAGCCTTCAGCTACTTCAAATAACTCTTCTATATAAGATCGATCGTCCGTTACATGAGTGATAACTTGTTGTATACAATCCAATTTACCTAGTTCAGCACACTCGTATAGATATGGTTCCAATCGTCTCCAGTGGGGCGCAGATTCAATAAAGGACTCTACCCCGTAACTTTCATAAAAATAACCTTTTTCTAATCCCATTACAGAAGTGATCTGATTCAACTGGTTCATAGACATCGGCCTGCTGCCTTTAAGAATAGCACTTAATGTCCCAACGTTAATTCCTGTAATATCGGAGAAATGCTGCAACTTGAGATCGTTCTCTCTCATGTATTTCTCAATATGTATTTTTATCGTAGGTACCGATTCCACGATCTCACCTCCGTCATCCAAATCACTTATAATTCAATTAAATATAATAAATGTTATTTTAATCCTGTATTTTACATTGGTCAATCTATGAAAACACAAATAGGCTTACTTCCGCATACAGAAATAAACCTCTTATGTAATGCAAAATATCAATATCGTTTAAACATAGCAATCTATTATATGGTTAATACATACGTAATAATACAAGAAAGATAGAATTATAAATCTCCTAACCCATGTGAGGACAACAATGAATAAATAACAGTGGTGTCATAAGAAGCGCTTATTTGTACAACATTAACAACAAGCATGCTAAGCAAGATCATATAAAGTATTTTCTGCTTTTTCATAATAACTGCGCACCTCCGCTACTAAAAGTTTATATTTATTATGAATTTCTTTACTGGCCAAATTCCTGTATTCCTCAAATAGTGTCATGCAATGAATGGTATCCATCTGATTATTAGTTCTTACTGCATATGAGAAACACTCCATAAGTCTCTTCAAACCTATCTCATATCTGCCCCGAGTAAGGTAGTAAATGGATACTTCTAGCAAGAGGCTAGTAAATAAATTTTGTTTAATCTGCCTGCTATAACCATGAATAAGGCTTTCCTCAGAACTAATTTGAGGTTCAAATTTATGAAGGATATCATCCACATTCATGTTATTTTTGTTAGCCGCCTCCATAATATTAACCAATGCTGGCAGTAACTCTGATTGGTTATTTTCTATATATTGAACGTATGTTGACAGCATACTATTGTCGCCCATAAATAAGTAATATAGATATGTGTTTACTTCTCCCCAACCTTTAAACTTATTAATATACAAAAGTTCTTCGTCATCTGGATCTATTATATTAACTATATTTTCATACTGTTTAGTGTATCTAAGTGCATCTTCGTATTTCCCCATTCTCTCGCATGCATTAGCCTTAAGCAAGTTTGAATACGCCTGATATACAAATAACGGGTAGGCTGTGACCCTATTCTCTTTGCTTATTTTTTTCTTAGTATACGATTGGATAATTTCAGCTTTCCGTCCCAGATCATCAGCAAGCGAAAATGACTTATCCCAGTATCGAAGAGACGCATACGTATTCGCCAAATCCTTAATCGCATCCAACTGTCTCTCCTCATCCAGCCTATTAATATAAGGCTCGAAGTGCACGGCGGCCCGGAGGTTATCATGCTGATTCTGGCCTAGCGAGAGGGTGAAGATGCGATACTGGCAGAGGGCCAAGCGCTCGGAATGCTGGTATTTCTCACACTCCGCTACACATTCGTACAACATCCGGGCAGCTTGCTGCTGACCGCGCTCCAGCATACCTTCGGCCATCTCGAACAGTTCCGAGATATAGGAGCGATCGTCCGTCACTTGTTGAATCACCCGCTGGATGCAGTCCAGCTTGTCCAATTCTGCACAGCGTTGCAGGAAAGGCTCAAGCCTTCGCCAGTGTGGAGCCGACTCTACGAAGCACTCCGCACCGTACGTCTCGTAGAAGTAGCCTTCCTCCAGATTCATGCCCTGGGTAATCAGATCAAGCTGCGCCATGGCGATGGGGCGTGTTCCCTTAATAATGGCGCTAAGCGTTCCAGCGTTCACTCCCGATATATCTGCAAAATATTGAAGGGTATATCCCTGTTTCCTGATGTAATCCTCAATCGTTGAGCGTATCGTAGTTGCAGGTTCCATGTATCCCACCTCCACAATTAAAATCCAAAAATTTGAATTTATATGATTAGACCAATTTTAATCCTAAATTTTACAGTGGTCAATAACAATCGTGGCAATAAATTTACATTTTTATGCAAACCCCAAAACTTCTATATCTCCAGCTTGCCTTCGCCCCGAATTGCTTATAGAAAAAATCCATTAGAAGAATGGACGGGAACGTGATACAGTTATTCCAACTTCAATATCCTACTATTTCCATAGGATTATACAACACGGACAGACACTTTTATACAAGCAAGGGAGTACATTCAATGAAATTTGCCTTGTTTAGCCTCATGATGAATCTACCCAATGCCGTCACAGGGGAAGTTTTGACGACTCAGCAGAAATTCCATAACATCCTGCAACAAGCTCAGCTCGCTGAGCGACTGGGATTCGACGCCTACGGCATCGGTGAGCGACACGGTGCACCCTTTCTGTCATCATCGCCACCCGTTGTGTTAACCGCGATTGCTGCGGCCACCTCACGGGTTCGGTTGCTGACCACGGTTACGGTTCTCAGCATCCTTGATCCGGTTCGGGTTGCCTAGGATTACGCTACGCTGGATCAGTTATCGGGTGGACGTCTGGAGCTGATTATCGGCAAAGGCAATGACCCGCGTCATTATCCGCTGTTTGGCATTCGTGAAGAGCAGCAGTGGGACTCTCTGGATGAACGCTATCATCTGCTGAAGCGGCTGTGGTCGGAAGAGAATGTCACCTGGGAAGGCACATATCGTCCTGCACTTGATGGGGTGACCACGTGGCCGAGACCCCTTCAGAAGACCATTCCGATCTGGCATGGAAGTGCGTCGAGCACGTTATCTACAGAACTGGCTGCCAAATACGGTGAGCCGCTGTTCACCTCGAATTCTTTTCACCCTCAGGCCAAATACAAAGCTTTGATCGACCATTACCGCGAGCGCCTCACTTATTATGGTCATGATGCACAACAAGCTGTAATTGGTTCTGGTGCTGGCAGCCTCTATCTTGCGAGCACAGGCGAAGAAGCCATTCGCCGTTACAAGCCATATTACGAAGCATTTCACGCTACCGCTGCGGCACAGCATAACCAGTCTCCTTTTACGGATCTGGAGGATAACATCGCCCGAGGCCCGGTTCTGATCGGCAGTCCGGAGCAGGTGATCGCCAAGATTCTGGATTATCATGCCGCTTACGGGCACCAGGTGCTCAGTATAAGCGTTGACGGACTCACGCATAGCGAGCAGCTGGAGCAAGTGGAACGTTTTGCTACAGAAGTGGCTCCTGTATTACGACGTGAACTGCCAAGTTCAGTGTGGAATGATCCCCCCGTTTTAAACGAGCACGAAAATTCCTTCATCCCCAAAGCGACGGACACATGGCCCACTGCCATCTCCCCGATCTTCCAGGTGTAAGACTTCGTTTGGCCACGCAGTAACCGTATCCCCGGGTAATTCGGTCTTTCTCCGCTTTGCCCTCTTCCTTTTCCTCTTCTTCTCTACCTTCATTTATCCCATGTTAGCTATCACTTCTTGCTATGCCTCAGACCCGATGCCTTTAAATACGGTACTTAGCAACAATTCCACAAACGTATCATCCATCGGCTCACCCGTGACCAGCATCCGGTAGAACATAGGCCCATAGATCATGTCGATATACAGCCCAATGTCCAGTCCCTGCTTCAACTCGCCACGTTCCACGCCTTTCTCCAGAATGCCCCATGCTTCACGCCGGCGAGGCTGAATATATCTGCTGCGGTATTCTTCCGCTAGAACGGGATCAGACTGCCCTTCTCCGATAATCTGTGTAATGACTTTCCCTTCGGCACTTGTCAAAAATTGAACCAGGTTCCCTGCATGAGCACGCACATCCTCATAGACAGACCCTGTATCCGGCACAGGTAATCTGGCCGTTAACGCAGACATATACCCGTCCAACATAACAGCACCTTTACTCGGCCACCATTTGTAGATGGTGGCTTTGCTGACCTGTGCACGTTCGGCAATTTTCTCAATCGTCACCGCTGCGAACCCATCCTCCAGCAACAGTTCATACGCCGCGGCAAGAATGGCATTCTGGGTTTCCATGTTGCGGGGACGTCCTCTTTTTGCAGTCATTGCTGACCCCTCCATTGTAATCATCTATATAGGCTGAACTAAAGTATTTACACAACCACTTCAATGACAGAATAACCTTTCACTCGCTGTTATTCCCAATAAAAAATACGATACGTTCATTATACTAAAATGCAGCGTCAATATACATTTTTAAGCTACAAGCAATGTCATTATACTTCCGTCATCTTTATGTAAAATTACTTTGTTCTGTAACTGCCTATTTACAATACTAAACGTATCGTATATTATTTAGGTGTAATTAGTAAACGTAACGTATATTAATTAATTTGCACATCATTCTCAGTGAAAATGGCAATTAAATGACCATCATAAACTATTATTGGAGGTTGATCTTATGGATACCCAACAGAAACAAAGTACTAACCAGACTCAGACTACCGTCCCTGCCTGGATTATTTTTCTGCTCGCTGCATCCTGCGGTCTGATCGTAGCTAACCTGTATTATGCTCAGACCGTTCTTGGGCCAATCAGCAGCACTACAGGTCTCTCGTCTGCCGCAGCCGGATTAATCGTAACACTGACACAGATTGGATATGTCATTGGTCTGCTGTTCATCGTGCCGCTCAGTGACATTATTGAAAATCGCCGTTTAATGGTTCTGTTTCTCATTTTACTTGTGGTAGCGCTGATCACCGCCACCTTCTCCACCAGTGCTTTCCTCTTTCTGACGGCTTCACTGCTCATCGGCATTGGTTCTGTCGTTGCGCAGATTCTGGTG
The DNA here is from genome assembly GCF_051136285.1 of Paenibacillus amylolyticus. Taxonomy (GTDB): domain Bacteria; phylum Bacillota; class Bacilli; order Paenibacillales; family Paenibacillaceae; genus Paenibacillus; species Paenibacillus amylolyticus_F. Next base: position 3,360,447 of record NZ_CP194938.1, read on the forward strand.
CCGTATGCGACTTATCTGACTTCGGAAGAGCAGCGCGGGCAGGTCGTCGGCAATGTCATGAGTGGTCTGCTGCTCGGCATAATGCTCGCACGCCCTGTCGCCAGCTTTATTACCAGTGTGTTCGGCTGGCAGGCGGTCTTTGCATTCTCGGCCGTAGTGATCGCGTTGCTCATGCTGCTACTGTCACGGGCACTTCCAGCCCGTCGGCCTGATCCCAATCTAACCTACGGGCAACTGATTATTTCCCTCGGAACCCTGCTTCGCACGCTACCTATGTTGCGGCGTCGTGCGTTCTATCAGGCTAGCTTGTTCGGAGCGTTTAGTCTATTCTGGACAACGGTGCCTCTCCGACTTGCAAACGACTTTGGCCTGTCCCAGCAAGGCATCGCCTGGTTTGCTCTGGCAGGGGTCGGCGGTGCGATTGCTGCTCCAATCGCCGGAAGATGGGCAGACCGCGGTTTTACCCGAGTGCTCACCGGAGCCGCTATGGTCATTGCCGCAGTCTCCTTTGGTCTGGCCTATCTATTCCAGAGTCATTCCACACCAGCCTTGATCCTGCTAGTCGTGGTCGCCATTACGCTGGATATGGCTGTTTCCGGTAATCTGGTGCTGGGTCAGCGCATCATCTACTCCCTCGGGAACGAGGCGAGAGGACGGGTGAACGGCTTGTTTATGTCAATCTTTTTCATCGGTGGTGCCATCGGTTCTTCACTCGGAAGCTGGTCTTATGCCCATGGCGGCTGGAGTCTTACGACACTGATCGGTCTAATCATGCCACTGCTCGCGCTGCTGTATTACTTCACGGAGAAAAAGATTACAGCTGTCAGCAGCACATAACCTCTGTCTGTGTCTGTGTCTGTGTCTGTGTCTGTATTTTTACCAGAACCTATACCTTTCCATGCCGTTGCTCATCCTCTATCTCATCTACATCTCCACCACCATAGACAGAGCATTCCTCTAAAAAAATCCACCTATACAAAGCAAGGGCAGAGGCCATCCCTAGGATAGCTTCTGCCCTTGCTTTAGCTTACAATACCTTTTACAATCCGCTTACCATTTCAATTTGCATTGCGCCTGACATCAATCCTGTTGTACGGATGCCTGAATGACAAAAATTATTTATTTACGCAATCTGCGTGCACTTAATGCATGGTGACCGTTCTGCAAAAAGCTGCTGCGCGTGTTCTTCATCATCTCGATCCGCTGCTCGGCAAGACGGTCTGCCGCCACATAGGTAGCGATGCCTTCGGTGCGGGAGCTTCCGAAAATTTTCTCCAGCGTGGTGTAAATCTCCCCGATCTTCGCCCAAGCCCGCTCCTTATGATATCCGTTCAGCTCATCGGCAATGTTGATCACACCGCCTGCATTAATAACATAATCCGGTGCGTACACGATGCCTCGCTGATACAGCTCATCCCCATGCCGTGGCTCTAGTAGCTGATTGTTCGCACAACCGGCGATAGCTTTGGCTTTTAGCGTCTTGAGTGTATCATCATTAATCGTGCCACCGAGTGCACATGGCGCATAGATATCACATTCGACACTGGTAATGTCCGCTGGATCAACCGCCTTGGCGCCAAAACGTTCCACCGCCAGCTTCACGGAATCCTTGTGGATATCGGTTACGATTAGATGCGCACCTTCCTCGTACAGATACTTGCACAGATGCATCGCTACGTTGCCCACGCCTTGGACGGCAATGGTTTTACCTTCCAGCAGATCGGTGCCAAATGCTTCCTTCGCAGCGGCCTTGATGCCACGGTATACCCCCCAAGCGGTTGCCGGGGAAGGGTTGCCAGATGAGCCATAGCTAGCTGAGATGCCTGTGACATAATCGGTCTCCTGATAGATCAGATTCATGTCTTCTTCTGTCGTTCCCACATCCTCGGCAGTGATGTAACGGCCGTTTAAGCCCTGAATGTAGCGGCCAAAAGCGCGGAACATCGCTTCATTTTTGTCACGGCGCGGATCTCCGATAATTACCGTTTTGCCCCCGCCCAGATTGAGGCCGGATACTGCATTTTTATATGTCATGCCCCGAGCGAGACGCAGTGCATCTTCAATGGCTGCTTCCTCTGAAGCGTATGTCCACATCCGTATACCGCCAAGCGCAGGCCCAAGTGTTGTATCGTGTATGGCGATAATGGCCTTCAAGCCTGAATTTCGATCCTGGCACAGAACCAATTCCTCATAATCATGCTGCTTCATTGCTTCAAACCAACTCATGTGCTAACCGTCTCCTCTAAACCATTTTTGCGATAAACCGCAGACTTCCTATGAACGCTCCACACTCTATTGTACCCATATCCACCCAGTTTGTGCAAAAGGGACATCACGATGTTCGCTTTTGAGCCATATCATCGCTCGAATCCAAGCCTGTTAAGCCAGATCGGATGGCTCCGGAGAATGAAGGAAACTCACCATAGCAAAAAGAGGCTCCGCCTGTCACCTCGTGACTGGCTAGCCCCTCCAACAACTTGATATCGATGCATAGTCAGGTCAGTTTACTCATGTGCCCATGCGTTCATACTCACCTCGCACTACCCACTATTCTAGGAAAGCGTTTCGACCACATTAATCGGATGCAAAGCCCCGTCCACCGCAAAAGAAGCCTGTCCTGTCTCTTCCGAGACAACCAGTACTACCGCATCGGTCAGCTCGCTTAATCCGAGCGCAGCCCGGTGGCGTGTACCCAATTTTCGCTCATGCGCTTCAGCTTGGGATAAAGGCAGCACATTGCCAGCAGATACAATCTGGTTGCCACGAATGAGAACCGCTCCATCATGCAGGGGCGCACCCGGTATGAAGAGTGATTCGAGCAACGCATGGGTTACTTTGGCGTCCACCGCTACACCAGAATGAATCATCGGCTCCAGCGGAACCTCCCGTTCAATGACAATCAGCGCTCCATACCTGCGGTCGGATAGATGCTGCACGCTGGACGTCAGTTCTGCAAACTTCTCGGTAAACGGGGACAAATAACAGTCGAGATAAAAAGAAGAAGCCAGCACTTCAATGTGTTTGATCTCGGCACGAATCTCCGCAAACTGTCCCAGCAAGCAGACACTGTCATGGTCAAAACGCGATAATGTCAGATTCATTCGCTCGGCTACGCGATGCAGGTCAGCCTTTAACTTTTGCCGCATCAGAGAACTGTCGCAGTCCGCTTGTCCTATATGCTGATTCATCTTGTGCCGCCTCCCTCTTCTTGAATTCGTACTCGTCTGTTTCCAAACTTGACTGCTTTCTGAATCATCTGCTCTCAGGCTCCAACTCCATGATTAGTACCCATACCTTCCCCTTAAGAGGAAAAATTTATACAGACTTAATCAACGGCTATAATGCTCCATCTCCCCGCTTGATCCACTACGAAATATACGGTTACCGCCGCATGCTCTATCTTGTTCTCTCTTATCATTTCGCCTTCGACCGTAACGAGTATCTGGTTTTTCGTTTCATCTTTCGAGATATGATTTATATCTGTGAACTTATAATCTCCATCATAGCTCCACATATAGGCAGCAGCCGTTTTGGAATCTTTGAACGTACTGCGGAATGTTTTTTCATCTGAACGAGCCTGTGCAACGAGATACTTCTTTAAAACTTTCTTGATCTGGTCATTTAGCAGAGGGTTTCTTTCTTTATCAAAATCAATAAACACTCCTCTTTCAAAGTCAGCAAGAGCCGGGGAATCAGGACGGTTTGGTTCTTTGTCTATTTTATTTTCTTCTTTGTCTTCTTTCTGGTGCTGCTCTATTGCTTGCTCATCCACAGCCTCATTTAGATTTGTATTATTCCTGGCTTCATTTCCGCAAGCAACTAAAATTACAATAATGCCTGACAGAAACAACAACATCCTTAATTCCTTTTTCATCTTTAATCTCTCCTTTGCCGTTTATGTGCGGTTAGATCGCTTATATAAACAAACAACGTTAGATATTTGTAAATGTTATGTAAAATGCCCAAAGAAGCCGGGTGACTTACCCCAGCTTCTTTGGGCAAATTGTCTAAAACCACTTCCGACTCTGATAAATTCTTATTGAGCCTTGCCGTACGAACCGGCTTTAAATGTTGTTGGATCATACCATTTATATCCTGCAGTCGGGGCAGCCCATGGCTCAACCGTTGGCTCGGTTGAGTTTGCTGGTGTCTCCATTGGCAACAGGTTTGTTGCTGTATCGAGTGTCAGACCTGGCACTTGATACAGGCTGGTATAACTCTCTTTGACCGCCAGCCATTTTACCGTATTCACGAGGAAAGTGGCGTCGTCTACTTCTTTGAAACCGTCATACGTCTTTTTGGTGGCTCCATTTTCTTCACGTAAATATTTCGGCGTTGCATCTTCAACTGGAGAAGAATCACCAATGAACGCTGCCTTCCCTGCGCCCACTTTGGCAATCGCAGCGTACGCCCCTTCTGCTCGTCCACCGGCATTGTATACGCCTTGATCTACGGCGTTATTCCATTTGGACACGCCTGCTGGAACATAAACCAACCCTTTGGCTTTGTTCGGGTCCATAATTGCAATCGTTGATCCGGCGTGCATCGCTACAGCTTGTACACCTGTCGTAATCCCAAAAGCTTGTGATGGTGCTACGATATCCGTTGCATTCACATCACCCAGCGCGTTATAGCGGAAACGAACACCGAAGTTGCTTCCGAGCCAGTCCGAGCTGATCACACCCTGCATCGCCGGGGATTCCGCTTCGGCGGAGGACATACCTTTGGCTGGATTCAGGAAAGCACCACGGCGGTAGCCGTTGAATACTTCGGAGGAATCCCAGCGGTTTTTGTTGCGGTCTGCATTATAGTGATCGGAGATGAAGAAGACACTTCCGCCATTTTGCACGTATTGCAGGAGCGCCGCCTGCTCCGTAGCCTTGAATGGCACGTTGGCTTCGCCAATGACAAACACGTCATAGTCTTTCAATTTGTTATAGGTGTACGCTTGCTCACCAAATGTATACGGGATGCTGCGTTCCAGCTGATCCACGGTAAAGCCTGCGTTTCGCAAACCATTCGCAAAGTCGGAAAATGCTCCATCGATAATCCAGTCAGCCGCGCCTGCGGTCTGGGCATGAGTGTTATCAAACAGTACTTTTTTGCCATTGCCGCCCGGAAGAGGTGTGCCCGGATTTGGCTCTGGGTCAGGATTCGTGGTACCTGTAGAGAGGGTGATTGACGTTGGATTTTTGACACCGGCATAGCTGTTATACGCGCCAAGTGTTCCCGTTACGATAATTTTTTTTCCTACCAGACTAGGGTTCGAAGCCAGTCCGTATTGCGTACGAAAGGAAGAAGATACCTGAACATCCAGCAGTTTGGCGTTCGAGCGCTCGGATGCCGAATCTGCAATCAGCACATTAAAATCATTGGCATACGGGGAGGTGAACTTGGCCGTCAGTGACCCGGTCGCATGTCCCACAACATACCCTTCAACAGTTGCCGTGCCTCCACTGCTCTGAGCAGCAATGGCTTGTGATACGGTAAGTGGTGCTGCTGCCTGAACCGAAGCCTGAACCCCCGGTGCGAGTAACGTTGCTGCCATCATTATAAAGACCAGGAATGCCCCGATCCAGTGCTGCCTTAACGCCTTTTTCATATACCCTTTCTCCTCCTCCATATCGTTAGATGTTTGTTCCTTTCTAATTTAAAGCTTCACATGATGAATTCCTCTAGGTTTATGTAAAATTTTTGAAAAAAGTTTGAAGTTGCTTTCGGTCGGTGATACTGACCATTACTACAAGTCGATTACAAGTACAGTTGTCAGGTTTGGAATATCTCTAATTCTGAAGGAGAATCTCATATGAAAATTGTCTTTTTGTTACTACTCATCATTGTCCCTCTTGCAATGACCTTTATAACTCTTCGCTTCAGATGGGCGACTCGGCTATTCCATGTGCTTGCCATCCTGTGCTTCTATAGTGCCGCAACGGTCATCGCCAGCGATGTGTATGCCACCAATGCTCATATGACAACATTCACCACGGAAATACATCACTTTTTGTTGAACGGTTGGTTCCTGATCCCGGCTGCCTACTTGGGCGTTTATATCCCATATGTGCTCTGGAAGAGCCTTTTTACTGAAAAAAGTTGAGTTATAGCGCGGTTAGGGATTGCATTTTACCCACGTTCCATGCATAATGTGATTATATATGATAATGATTATCATTCTTGGACTTGTTTTATGTCCGATCTGACCACCTGACCACAACAATTAAGCTTACGACTTTATAGATAAAGGGGAATGAACATCGAATGAACACAACTCTGCAAAAGGCTGTCCTGCAGCTTGACGATTATTTGGATCTTCTGAACCTGGCGATTAACCTGGGTGACATGAGATGGCAAAAGGAAATCATCCGCAAGCTGGCCTACACCTATCCTGCAACGACATGCAAACAGCCACAATAACACTACTGAAATAACATATAATTTACAGTTGGACGATAACTGCCTGCGAGGAATTCATACTTTTGAATTCGGTCGTGGGCTTTTTTGCGTGTATACGGTGCGGTACAATAGGATGCAATAACCTGAAATGGAGCAAGGAGTGTACAAACATGCAGCTTGAAACCGCAAGATTACTTATTCGTGAGATTGTTGAAAGTGACTGGCCGCACATCCATACGTATACTTCGATGCCCGAGATCACGGAACATGCTGCATGGGGACCGAACACAGAACAAGATACCCGGGCTTATGTACAGGATGTGATTGGTATGCAGCTGGCTGAGCCGAGAGAAGGATATGAACTTGCGATTGTATTGAAAAAAGAAGACCTTCTCATCGGCGGCGCAGGGCTCCACCTTGTGGATCAGACTAATGCTGAGATCGGCTATATCCTGCATCCTGCCTATCAGGGACATGGATATGTGACTGAAGCCTGCCGCGCACTGCTTCATTTTGGATTCAGGGAGCTTGGCATTCATCGGATCTATGCCAAATGCCGGCCAGAAAACCCTGCGTCTGAGCGTGTCATGCAGCGGATCGGGATGCAGCGTGAAGGTCTGCTGCGGGAGCACTGGTTCTATAAAGGGGCTTATCATGACTCGGTACTCTACTCCATGTTGGATTGGGAGTTAGAGTAACTTGTAGCGGAAGCGGGATACTGCTTGTCGGTGGGACTACACACCTTGCGAGAGTGGCCTAAGATGCTACGATGTTCAATGTGATATAGTGCGATGCGATCAGATGTATAGGGATGAGGTGCTGTAATCTACTGCGGGCGATCGGGTGCGTGGGGATGATGTGCTGTAATCTACTGCGGGCGATCAGGTGCGTGGGGATGATGTGCTGTAATCTACTGCGGGCGATCAGGTGCGTGGGGATGATGTGCTGTAATCTACTGCGGGCGATCAGGTGCGTGGGGATGATGTGCTGTTGTATACTACGTTGTGCTTGTTTCAGTATGTTGGATTGACATGTTAGTGGGTCAGCAAGGTACGCAAGCAGCAGCCAAAATTCTAACGATCTCCAGAAGCCTTATTTGGTCATTTTTCGGCTGTTTAAAATTCTAACGATCTCCAGCGACGCTATTTCACCAAAAAACCGCGATAAAGCTTCATTTTCCAGTAAATTTTGAGAAATAGCGTCTCTCCTGATCGTTAGATTTTCTAATGGGCTAAAATACATAAAATAGGGTCATCTGAGATCGTTAGCCGTGACCAGACGAATAAAGTGGTTGGTTGGTTGGTTGGTTCACAGCAAAAAGACGAAATAGCCCGCGCTGCTTCGTCCTTTTCAACCATTCCGATCGTATTTCTCCCCACCGTACGCTCTCTCTAATTACCCGTCTCGTTCTATCTACTCCGTACACCGTTTACGTGACTCATTACTTGCTCCACTCCATGATTTTCCGCGCGCTCTATTACTCTACGGGCTCCCCTCGATACTCCAGATTTCTCTTGCTTTACTCCCAAGTTTCTCTCGGTTCTCCCCAATTCCCTCATGTGCAGTCTGTATTTATCTCTCTAGCTCTTTACTACTCTAGCTCTTTACTACTCTACCTCTCCCTTGCCCACTTTACTCACCACTTCGCCATCTCCCGTTTACGACCCCAATCGCCAGTGGAGATGACACGACATCCCGTGTATGGTGTAAGTGATATGCCACACTAATCGATATTCATGCATTAACGCTCACATTAATGCTTTACAGCTCGTATTAATGCTTGATTCTGCTATTTATAGTCTGCTGCAAAATCTCCTACAGACGGCACAACTCTTTCGGGCAACTTGGGAACGAAGGACATCCACACATGCAGCGGAGCGCGGCCATGTCCCGGATCATTAATTTGCCGTCCATCATGTCCAGTGTACCTTGTTCTTTCCACGCTCCAAGCATACGGGTAACACTCTCCCGAGTCGCGCCGATCATCTCAGCGAGTTCAGTATGATTCAACTTCATCTCCAGCACGATACCATCTGGAACAATCTTGCCATACGTGTTGCTGGCACGAATCAGTGTCGAAGCAAGTGCACCTGCCTTGCCATATAACAACAGGTCGCGGAATCTCGACTGGGTAATCCGCTGTGCAAGTGCCATCCATTGCAGAAATTTCAGCGCAAGTTCTCCGTTTTTGCTGATTACACTTTCGAGATCTGTCAGCGAAATGATAGACAGTTCCCCTTTTTCCGCCATCTCTGCACTGTAACTGTGATTCAATCCACCAATACCACCAAACTCACCGATTAGATCTCCACTTTGCTGAATCGATAAAATAATCTCTTTGCCGTCCTCGGTCGATTTGGTCAATTTTACACGTCCCGAACGAATGTAGTACAGATAACCGGCTTCATCACCTTCCAAAAAGAGACTGTATCCCGCCTTCACCTTTTTAGGCTGCATTTTCTCTTCAATCAGACTCCATTGATCCGGTGTGACAAACGACAAAATTCCACCTGTTCTCTGTGTCATTTTGCCCACCTCCGTCTGTGTCTGCTCTACTTTTTGGGTGATTCTTTCCACAAATACTGTACCCATCATTTTCGTCCCCCTCGGTGATTCCTTATGATTACATCATATCGTGAAAGGGTCAGAAAGGTTATCGGGGGATTACCTGATCTTTGGCGGGAAACTCCCCCAATTTGCTGTGAGAAAAGTCACATATCCCCAATAAAGGCCTCGTTTGCGAGTGATCCGAACTTGAATTGTCAATCTTTTACGTTAGTGCTAGCATACAGTTAAACACTCATGAGTCTTCAATCTTGTGTCTCTACAATCTTATGCATCTCCAGAACAGGAGGAATACATATGTTATCACTGGATAGTGATCTTTGGACCAAACTATCAGGCCCCTATGGGTCAGCAGAAAATGTCCCCCGCTTATTACAACAATTACAGCAGCAATTCAGCCAAGAGGTTTTTGACGAACTGTTTCAGGAATATCTCTTTCATCAAAATACAATCTATACGGCTACGTACGCCGTCATGCCATTTCTGGCACGTCTCGCATGTATCACATCCGATGCAGCAGTGCGCAAGGAACTGTTTATCAACTGCGGTGTGATAGAAGCAAGCCGCGAGGAGCAGCATCAGACGCCCTATCCACCATCCTGGGTTGAATTGGCTGATGCCGTAGGCAGTTCATTCTGTACACAGATGTACAATGATTATGTAAAAGCTATTGATCAGGTCAGATCTCTGACGGAGCAAGTACTGACTGATGCTGCGGAGGCAACCTCAGATGATATGGAGAAACGATACATCCTCATTGCCGATGCCGCATTCCGCGAATCCTATATCGTTGCGAATATGCTGATGACATTTACAGAAGGGGATGAGTATGTAGCCGAGTGCCCAGACTGTAAAAGTGAAGTCTATATATGGCCTGATGAACACCATAACGTTCCCCTTCGTGCCTATGAACAAGATCCTGTTTTTCAACCTGATCAGCAGGCTCAGGCTATCCTTCCCTTTCCTTCATTAACAGATGAGGAAACACAAACTTTAGCAGAACGGGCAGCAAGGATTGGAGAGCAGAAACTGGCCGCACACCTCCCTTATCTGGCAGGTAAAACCACATGTCCCGCTTGCCGTGAGAATATCGCTGTATGGCCGGCGTTACTGAGCACATTTACAATGTAGAAAAGTAGAAACGTGTACAATCTCTGATCTGCAGGAGAGTCATCCTAAATATAAACTCATTCAAAACACACATTCAAACAAGACAGTCGGCTAATGTTGCCGGCTGTTTCTTTCGTATATTGCGTTCCCCGAGTGATCCAGCACCCACGTTCAGCATTTTCCAGAAGTGAAATAGGGGTTTTCCCTGAATTACAAGGCCCTCGAAACAGTCTACAATAGAACTAACATCGTAATAACCTGATTATAATCTCTTTTTCCATCCAGCAAGCCTTGAGTTCAAGGTTACCCATATGTTGTGACAACGAAGAATGACCATGATAATGAAGGAAACATGATGAGAGACGAGTTAATCGTCTATATGATTCGAGAAAAAGGAAGTGTCCCTCATGCATGATGAAATCTCATCTGCCGTTCAGGAGATGATGAGCGGCCTGTGTCAGAGCACCGCCGGCGATTTTTGCGGAATGGCCTGTGTGTCTGGATCGATGATGCGCTGGAAATATACCTCCGGGGCAACCAATGAACGTGTGAAACGGATGGCTATGCGCCCTGGACAAGATCTGGTAAGCACAGCGCTCAGAACCGGACGCACGGTCATGCTGGATGCGCAGTCCCGTGGAGAATACACCCCGGATCGCTGCCCGCTTATGCTCGCTGAACGACTTGTATGTGCTATAGCTGTACCGATGTTCAGCGAAGGCAGTCTGCCAAGCGGTGTATTGCTTGTGGGGAGCAGAACCTCGCGCACGTTTTCCCCCGAGATGGTGATGCAAACCGAACAAACAGCCAGACAATTGGAACAATATGCATGAGCAGGATCAGAGCGCGGAACATGCCTGCATCTCGTGGTAAGCCATGCTCCATCTCCCTTTTATCATCTATATACCTTCTATGATCTGTACAAGGATTAGGAGACTTTTCGGATATTACACTCTGAGAAGTCTCTTTTTTTGGTATGATAGAGATAGATGAAGGAACCGGACAGGGGGAAATGAAAGTGATTCGACTATTAGTTGTGGACGACCATGTGGTTGTGCGCTCGGGGCTCATTGCCTTGCTTGAAGGAAAGAACGATATACATATTGTTGGAGATGCAGCGGACGGCGACGAGGCTATTGCCAAAGCACAGGAGCTGAAACCGGATGTGGTTCTGATGGATTTCAGCATGCCACCGGGTAAGGATGGACTGACCGCTACAGCGGAGTTGAAAAAGTTAATGCCGGATATCACCATTTTAATTCTAACGATGCATGATGATGAGGAATACCTGTTCCGTGCAATCCATGCAGGAGCTTCAGGGTACATCCTTAAGAGTGCACCACATGAGGAATTGCTAGCCGCTATTCGTTCTGTAGCAGACGGGAGTGCCTACCTCTATCCAAGTGCAACCAAACGATTAATGAGCGAGTATCTGGACAAAGCCAAACAAGAAAATGCCGGGCCGTATGACACCCTTTCGGAACGGGAGAAAGAGATATTGTCCTGGATTGCCAAGGGATATGCCAATAAGGAAATCGCCGAACATCTGGTCATCAGTGTCAAAACCGTGGAGTCCCACAAAAGCAATCTGATGGAGAAGCTTGGACTGCGTACCCGACCGGAACTAGTGAAGTTTGCGATGAAAAAGGGGCTGTTGAACTTTGAGTAAGCCACGCAAAAACAGACTCAGCGGATTGGCCGATCAACCGGTTCAACTATTACTCAGCGAGATTGACCAGCACATCTCCGACAACGAGTTCCGAAGCAAACTGAAGGGTTCACTGCATCAACTCAGCGATCTGAAGTTTGCCCTTGATGAATCCTCCATCGTAGCGCTGACGAATCGCTTGGGCAAGATCCAATATGTGAACGATAAATTTTGCGAGATTTCACAGTATAGTCGCGAAGAGCTGATTGATCAGGATCACCGGATTATCAATTCAGGGTATCATGGCAAAGCCTTTATGAAAACGTTATGGGACACGATTTCTTCAGGCAAAGTATGGAATGGCGAGATACGGAATCGTGCGAAAGATGGCAGTCATTACTGGGTGAACACCACCATCGTTCCGTTTTTGGATAATGACGGAGAGCCTTATCAGTATTTGGCTGTGCGCAGTGAGGTCACCAAGCTGAAACGAGTTGAAGGTGAGCTACAGCAGATGATGTCACAAGTGATGAACATTCAGGAAGAAGAACGTCGCCGCATCTCTCGTGAACTCCATGACGGGATTGGACAAAGCCTGTTCTCTCTTGTGATTCAGATGGATCGTCTGCTCGCAGATCAAGCGAACCCCGGTGTGGAGGAACTACGGAAACAAGTTACCGGTATTATGGAGGATGTACGGGGCATGGCTTGGGAACTACGTCCTTCTGTGTTGGATGATCTGGGCGTCGTTCCTGCGATTCGAACCTATATCGAAAACTATAACCGTCATTACGGCATTGAAGTTACTCTGGAGTGCAATTTGCGCAAACGGCTGGAGATGAACCGGGAAATCGCCATCTATCGAATTATCCAGGAAGCCTTAACCAATGTGGCCAAATACGCTGACGTTGCCGAGGCACGAGTAACCGTAGAAGATACGGAAGAGCTCACGCTCGTGGTTATCGAAGACCACGGTACTGGATTTAATGAAGGTACTGCGGGGAATGGTGTTGGGTTGTTCAGCATGGAGGAACGCGCACGCGGTGCAGGGGGTACGTTACGTGTATCATCAGAACCCGGCGAAGGAACAACCGTTACGCTGCTGTTACCTAAGACAGTGAATCTCTAACAGATTCATGACATAACTTGTGCCATAAGATGAATTGCCGACTGCCCGCAGATAGCGAGCAGTCTTTTCTTTGATCATTCCGACAAAATGAAGGCATCCCATCATATATTTTCAACAATTTCAATAAAATCAGTTGACTGTGGTTACGTTTCGTCATTAAACTATGAATGCTGCAATGATACTGCATACAGGAAAACGTAAAGGATGGTTCAAACATGTCACAGAAACGTTCCTCCAAAGGCGGAGAGATTCCACAAATGTACAATCTGGACGAGATGGATCGCAAAATAATCGCTGCCTTGCATGAGAACAGCCGAATTTCTTATACAGACCTCGGAACACAGATCGGATTATCACGCGTAGCCGTCCAGGCTCGCATCAATGCATTATCGGAAAAAGGAATCATCGAACGTTTTACCGTTGTCATTAACCCCGGCAAGGTTGGGCTACAGGTCTCTGCCTTTTTTAATGTCGATGTCGAGCCGCGCTTTCTGGACGAAGTTGCGGAGATGCTGGACGAAGAGCTAGCCGTGACCAGCCTTTATCATATGACCGGCCCAAGTACCCTGCATATGCACGGTATTTTCGCAGATATGGAAGAGATGGAGCAGTTTCTGCTGGAGAAGCTTTACAAGATGCCAGGCATCGTCAAGGTGGAATCACAATTGCTCTTGAAACGTTATAAAAGCCGCATGGGCATGAGACTCTAGGAGGATATCAGCATGAGTTGGAAAGATTACAACGGTCTCGTAATCGGTATGGTACGAACCGGAATTTTGGGATATGGCGGCGGCCCTTCGGTTATTCCGCTAATCCGTTATGAGGCTGTCACCCGTTACAAGTGGGTCAGTGATGATGAATTCGGCGAGATTCTGGCGATTGCCAACGCTCTGCCGGGGCCCATCGCAACCAAGATGGCTGCTTATCTCGGGTATAAAACGAAAGGTGTGCTGGGCGCTATTGTGTCCGTACTCGCTCATATTCTGCCGACAAGCATTGCAATTATTGCTCTACTCGGTTCGATGTACGCCCTGCGTGAATCCAAAATAGTTGCAGGCATGGTAGCTGCCGTGCGGCCTGTCATTTTTGTAATGCTTGGCATGATGGCCTATGAATTTGCAATGAAGGCCTGGAAAGGGCTGGGTAAGTGGTTTGCCATGTTATTCGGTGTAATTGCTTTTGCAGCGTTACAGCTGCTAAATATCCACCCCGGACTAGTGATAACGGTGTTCCTTGCCTATGGCTTCTTCCATTTTGGTCTGGTTCAACGGTTCCGTTCCAAAGGTAACTCCGACAAGGAGGTATCATAGGATGCTTCAGACGTGGTGGGAATTATTTTGGGGATTTTTCGTAGCGAATATCCTCGGATATGGCGGCGGCCCCGCTTCCATTCCATTAATGCAGGAAGAGATTGTGAATCACTACCACTGGATGACAACCGAACAGTTCGGTGACGTCCTGGCGATCGGCAATGCACTCCCAGGGCCAATTGCCACAAAAATTGCTGCATTTGTCGGATATCACGTCGCAGGCTGGTTTGGTGCGTTAATCGCCAGCTTTGCTACTATTGTACCGTCGGCAACCGCACTCATTTTGTTAATTCGTTTATTGAACAAACATCGGACTTCGCCTAAAGTCAAAGGCATGACCCTGCTTGTGCAGCCCGTTATTGCCGTGCTCATGATTCTGCTCACTTGGGAATTCGGCCAAGTATCCACAAACTCCATTGGGATTTGGCAAACACTGATTATTGCAGGGATCTCCCTCTGGGTCATGACCAAAACCAAGCTGCACCCAGCTATTCTTATCCTTATTGCTTTTGCCTATGGTGCATTGGTACTGTCACATACGATGTGACGAGATTGGATCGCTTATTAGACGTAATGGCATACTTGAATGTGAGAGCGATATGCGATCTATCTATGAAAACGATATGCAATTACATCAGCATATTACTCAAAAAGGTGATATCAGCTTGAATGCTGACATCACCTTTTTGACATCTACTATTTTTGATTCATATTCCAGGCTTCAAAAGACAGGATTACTTTGCTTCAACGACTACGGTAACCTTAGTTCTTACTCCTGCATAGGAGACCGTGATGGTTGCTTTACCTTTACCATTCGCCTGAATGATACCATCTTTTACGGAAGCTGTCGCAATACGGGAGGATGTCCAGAGAGCCGGTTTGGATACATTCGCCTCACTGCCATCCAAATATGTTGCCGTAGCCACAACGGTTGCCTTATCTCCCGCTTTCATAGTCAAGGTCACTTTATCTGTCTGTAAATATTTCAGTGTATCAACATCCAGAGCAATCGTAACTGTTTTGCTGCCGTATTTTGCTGTGATTCTTGCTTTACCTGAGCTAAGTGCTTTCACTTTGCCTTTGGTCACTTGAGCCACTTTGTAACTGTTTGATTTCCACTCTGCTTTGTCCGTAATATCCCGCTCACTACCATCACTCAAGATAGCTGTTACCTTCAGATCAACCGTTTCTCCTGATTTCAGGGAAAGATCCGGTTCGGATGCTTCAATCCGTGAAATCACATCAACTTCAACCTGAATCGTGATTTTCTGCGAGCCGTATTCGGCTGTGATATTAACTTTACCACTGCTGTTTCCTGTGATTACGCCTTTTTTCACATCAGCTACACGGGCATTGCTGGATTTCCAAGTTGCATCAGCCGTGACGTCCTTGGTATTCCCGTCCCCATCCGTGCCTGTCAGGATAATGGATTGTGTTTCTTTTGCGGACAGCACGACAAAATTCACATCCGCCTCCAGGCCGCTCGCCATACCTACTTCAACAGGAAGTGTCAGCGTTTTGCCTTCGATCTTGGCTGTAATGGTCGCTTTACCTATTGCTACCCCCGTAATAACCCCTTTGCTGTCTATCTCGGCGATTTTCTCGCTGCTGCTGCTCCATGTTGCATCGTCGGATACATCCTTGGACGTTTCACCATACACCGCAAGCACTTTGGCAGATGTGGTTCCGCCAACAGCAACGATTGCTTTCTTTTTGTCCATCTCATACTTGTCCGGAACATCTACGTTCACCGTAAATTTCACCGTTTTACCGCCATAGGCTGCGGTTATTGTAGCTGTACCTGATTTGTAAGCGATCAGTTCACCGCCAGATACATATACAATATCTGCGTTGCTGGAAGTCCACGTCGCTTTGGACGTTACATCTTCCTTGCTTGCATCAATATATTCGGCGTTTGCTGTCAGCTTTTTCGTTCTGTTGTTACCAGTAACACTCATAGCCAGTTTATCGTTCACATCTTTGATATCCAGATATCTCGCTGTATCCACATCCACAGCGATCTCTACCGTTTTGCCACTATACGCGGCCTTGATCGTTGTTGATCCTGCACTTACTGCTGTAATTTGGCCTTTGAACACTGTAGCAACTTTATCATTGCTTGACGTCCATGTCGCCTGATCCGTTACATTCACATCACTGTTGTTAGGATACGAAGCCGTAACCTCAACAGTAGCGGTTTTATTGGTCTCACTTAAACGGAAGAAAATACTCTGTTTCCCCACGCTAAGCTTGCTGGTGAGATCCACATCGACGTCTACAGATACCGACTTCGTGCCGTATTTACCTGTAATTTTGGCAGAACCTGCCGAATAACCGGTAATACTGCCTTTCAGCACATCTGCAACCTTTTCGTTGCTCGACGTCCACTCTGCAAGATCGGTTACATCTTTGGTGGTTCCATCGGGATAAGTGGCTGTTAATTTCACATTTTCCTTCTGTTTAAGAAGCAGAGTAACCTGACTCTTGTCCACATCCACACGTTTAACGACTTCAACATTCACATCTACCGTAATACTCTGGCTACCCAGTTTCGCTGTGATCAATGCCGTACCTGCGCTTTGACCTGTTACTTTACCGTTTACTACGGTAGCAACCTTCTCATCACTGGTTGTCCATACAGCCGTGTCCGCCGCTTCTGCGTTGGTGGAGTTGTCGCTATAGGTAGCGGTCAAGGCGATGTCCTTCGCTTCTCCTTTGCGCAAATCCAAGCTTTGAACATTTTTCGTAAGGGCTTTGACCTTCTTCGTTACTTTAACCTGAATGTCCTGAGTGAGCCCTTTGTACGTTGCCGTCAGCGTTGCTGTACCTTCTTGCTTCGCCGTAATTGAACCGTTATATGCAGTTGCTATTGAAGTATTACTGCTACTCCAGGAAGAGCTTATCGTAACGTTTGCCGAGGTGTTATCTGAGTATACCCCTGTTATAGTCACTGATCCTGATTCGCCGACTTCGAGCGACATTTCATTCTTGGAAACCACAATTTTAGACAGTTCTTTCTCTGCCGCAGCAGCCAAGCCTACGTTGGAAATACTCAGCATCAACACCAGCATCATCACCATGTACTTGGTCAATCTTGGCTTTAACATCATTTCCCTCCGATAATCGTCAATTTTTTCCTACTATATATTGTCGGCAGGAACTTTCCAGATGTTTAGACTTTCAGGAAAATTTCAGGTGATTATATGGTAATTCATACTACTGTTTCATTTAAATACGGGTGCTGAGTCCAATTCATAATGATACTAACGGCGCATAACCTGAATATAAGGAGATATTCAGGTACAATATCATTTTTCAGAATCGGAGGAAATCTGTGTGAATCAGTCATTTGATTACATCAACTATTGGGAACAAACCTATCGTTCGGGTGAAACATCCGGCAGAGGTTCCTATGGCGTGTTGGCCGAATTCAAAGCCGAGGTGGTTAACGCATTAATCCAGCGTGAGGGCATTCATCGGGTCATCGAATTTGGCTGCGGAGATGGAAACCAACTGAAATATATGAACTATGGCGAGTATCTGGGTATGGATGTGGCAGCTTCATCCGTAAAACACTGTGTGTCGTTATATGCCAGTGATCCATCCAAAAGCTTCATGGTCTATACACCGGGCCTATGGGTCAACCGTGGTTTTCTCCAAGCCGATCTAACGGTATGTCTGGATGTGTTGTATCATATTACCGATGAGACGGACTTTCGGGCTACTCTTAACGATGTTCTGCATACTTCAACCCAATGGGTCGTAATCTATACAAGGCTGAAGGAGAAAGGGAATTCCGGCGTGCAGACTATACAAGATCGGAATTTGTTTCATTATCTGTTTGACTATCCCGAATTCAAAGTGCATGAGATCATTCGCCAGCGATATCCCGAACAGTCCTCTGCTGACTTTGTTATTCTGAGACGTTCGCCAGCGAAGTAAAATCTATATCAGAAAAAACAAAAATAGAACCAGCCTGTGTAGGCGGTTCTATTTCTTGCTTCTGTTCAACCAGGTAGACGTTTAACGATACTATTTTACATATATTTAAATATGCCTTTGAAGTTTGACATGTAGTTCTGTCGATGCCGCAGTACCATACTCCAGATAGTTTACAGAACCGTTGAAGTTTAAATAAGCCTCATAACGCATACGAATGGCGGGTAAAGTGATCATGTCCAGAACATTTTCCTTTGGAACCCACCTGCACTCACTCGTTTCCTCAGAAGTCGTTAACTCCCCACCCTCTGCTCTGCACACAAAATCAAACATGACTTTTGTAGGAACATCCGTTACACCGTCATACCACTTATGAATAGCTGTATTAGAAACAACACTTACTAAATGGCTTACTGTTGCGATGATCCCACTTTCCTCTTGGATTTCACGAATGACGCCATGCATCAGGTTCTCTCCAACTTCAGTTATTCCGCCAGGATACACCCAGCCATCATCATGGGTTTTGACCAACAGGATATTCCCCTGTCCATCTTCTACAATTCCGCCTGCTGATACGATATGTGTCGGGAATGACATTTAGGAACCTCCTACTTTAAGCTAAAATAACCCTTTACTACCGCGCAGCTTCGCCAGCGCCTCCATATAGAAATAATCGCCATAAATAATTGGCACATTAATCCCTCGACCTTCCGGGTAATGAACTGTTCCCTGCATGATCAGCCCTTCCTCCGCTGCCGATTCGCCGGAGCTGTAATGCTCATACAAGCCGCGGACGATGCGCTCTCCCGCGGCGGCGTAGATTGGCCCGCGCGGCGACAGCTTCGCGAGCTCGAACAGGCCGCTCGCGGCAATCGCCGCAGCGGACGAGTCCCACGCCGCCCGATGCTCCGCAGGCGCGCGAAAATCCCACACCGGCACGATATCTTCGCCAAGCATGGCGAGGAAGAAATCGGCCGCTCGCTCCGCTGTCTCCAGATATCGGGCTTCGCCCGTATACCGGAAAGACAGCGCAAACCCGTGCAACGCCCAGGCGGTACCTCGCGCCCAGGCGGACCCGGGAGCATGGCCTTGGCCGCCATGCTCCCGCAGCTTCTGCCCCGTGTGTGGATCAAACTCCACCACGTGGCAGATGGACCCGTCTGCGCGGATGAATTCGCGCGCCACGGTGTCCGCATGTGCTTCCGCCAGCCAGCGGAAGCGAGGGTCGGCGCTCTGCTCGGATGCCCAGTAGAGCAGCGGCAGGTTCATCATACTGTCAATGATGGCAACGCCGCGCGTGTCCATCATTGACGAGCTAAAGTTCCATGCGCGGATGAACTCACCGCGCACATGAAAGCGGGCAGCGAGCAGATTCGCGGCCAGCAGGCCGCGGCGTCGCCCTTCCTCGCTGCCCATCTGGTGGTAGCTCGCTACGCCACTAAGCAGCCAGATGAAACCCAAGTCGTGATCCACAGCATCCGGATCACGCAGACAACCTTCGAGCTGCCGCTCACAGCTATCGGTGATGCGTAACAGCTCCGCCGCAGATTCGTGATCCGGATCATCTCGGTACACTAGCCATAACAGCCCAGGCCAAAAACCGGCTGTCCACCATTCCGGATCATTCCTGTCGTACACACCATTGGTTGAAGTATGAGGAAAGGTATCCTTGATTCGTTTCGCATTCCGAATCGTCTTGACTGCCCCTTGCCGCCATGCTTCCTCCAGCCATGTTGCCGATGTTGAAGTATCCATGATCTTGTCCCTCCAGTTTCTATGCGAGATCGCATCGCATGCATACATAGATGGATAGCTTGACTGCTTCTGGTGTTCTTTAGTTCAGTCCCAATCGAACGGTAAAAGTCAGTTGCTGTGCACCGTAAACTTCCATTCGAGCCTGCTTCAACAGCCCGTTGCGTGACGCCACTTCCTGCTGATCCAGCTGAATCACAGCCCCGGCATCCTGTACCGTGGATTCAACGTACGCTCCCCGGTACACTGTACGCACACTTTGCTCCGTCTGGGTAATCACAGCCTGCTCCTCGCCATCGCAGAACATCAGCGGAATCAAGGCCCCCACCGCCTCAATCTCACCTTCGACTTCATACGTCACCGTCAGTTCATCTGCTCGTTGCACATAACGGGTGCTTACAGACTGTATTCCAGGTAGAGGCCCCGTCCATGTGATCTCAAAAGCATTCTCCGCATTGTTGTTCAACCTGGAAGCCTCAACCATCTCAGCCCTCTGAGCCTCCAGCTTACACACAATCGAACCACCGCCGCTAGCCGGATTGATTCCCGCATCACGGTCATAGTCGCTACCAGACGGGATACCTTCGGCCAGACTATGCCAGACCCCATCGATAGTCTTCCAGGCAGGGCAATAACTCAAAGGACGAACAACCCCTTCTGCAAATTCCGTGAATCCTGCCTGCATATGGCTAGCTGCAGACGGGCCAATTAACCCTGGTAGGCCAGCCTGCTGTATTCGTACCAGTCCGGGAATCGTATACGGGTCATTCAGTGCGGTGTGCAGAACCATCTGCTGGCCTGGCACAGAGGACAGTATCGTTTCAAACCAGCCATCGGCCCGCAACACCCTGCTTCCAATCTCGGAGGGAAGATAGAATGGAGCGATATCCTCATCTGGATCACATAGACAAGCATGAGCCAGCGCGGCGGCCGTCCACAGATTGTAACAGGTGTGATTCGTATATATTTCATATCCGTGTCGATTCTCAGGTGCATATTCGTTGCGTACGATTTTTAGACGTCCATCCGGCATCAGCCAGCGCTCCACAGCTTCAAAACAACGATTGGCCGCTCGTGCAAACGCCCCGGCTATTACCGAATCCCCCGCTTGCAACGCCAGCTTGGCGTGCACCGAGCATACATAAGCAGCCGCAGCTTCATTCCATTGGTGCTGGGAACTACGACCCCGAGGTGGTATTTCTCCCAGCGGAGACAACATCAGTAATGAGCTGAACGCACCGTGACGAAGTCTCTCTCGCAATGCATCTGCGACTTTGCCTTCATATCCGGCATCAAGCATCACTTCAAGATGATAACGGGTAGCGATATCATAAGAGAACGGACAATTGGGCCGATCCAGTGGCCCATCCTGATACAATCCAAGCGCGGTAAAGCGTGGTAGATGGTACGCCCCCAGATAACGATCCATCCATGCCTTATCCTCACTCGCAAGCTGCTCACTCCACCGCAAATATTCGCCTGAGATCATAATGGCATTCCAGTTAATCATCCGATTGGCATTGTTCATCTTGCTCATTGTAAACACATAGTCACTCTCAGGATCAATGGTTTGGAGGGCCTCAGCCCAGATGGCTGCTTGTTCAGGTCGATGAGGCCTCAGCAACATATAAGCCCGCATCATCAGCACAGGAAAAAAATCCGGATGATTGTCTGGAGCGCTGCCGTTGACCACCGCATCAATGCTCTGTGATAGAGCCGCCGATGCAGAATCCAGAAGCTCCATATGCCCTACATCCACTAGTACAGCTGCGGCCATAGCATAAGCTGGCGTGGAATAATAGCGTTCTATGCCTGAGTATGGATCGATAATAGCTCCATTCATATCTTGAATCTTCGTGTAAGCGTTGACAATTTGTTGAACGAGAGCCAGCTTGCGCTCCCGATTCCAGCCATCTGCCGGTGCGGGGCCAGCCTCTGCTGCCAATGTCCGATACTGCTCAAGCTCCGTATGCCATGGATATGTCGCTGTGGCTGTATAACTACTCACGTGGACTCACCTCGGTTTCTCTTTTATGGGATTCAATAATAAAATCAACCTGACATAAAATCTCCGGCATGTCTAGATTAGCTATCCCGTGCGCCTGCTCCCCTGCAACACCTGGCGTATCTCCACCATCCGTACTTTCCAAGACCTCCAGAGTTCCCAAGAAATCTTGGGTTTCCGAAACTCCCGTCGGCATTAACACATCTCCGAATCTTTCATCCTCGCCCTTTGTCGCTGTTGCTTCATTCCCTTTCCACATAAGGGATGTACGATAAAATGTAACAGGTACCTGATCATGACCCATGGTGTGCACCGCTTCCGTCTCAGCCTGCCACTGAATGGCATCATATATCATGTACATGTTGGCGCGTGAAGCCTGCCACTTAAGCTGGCCTTCCTTTTCTACCACTGGACATATCCGGCTTATCCAACGTTCAACAACCCGCGATCCGGCATATGGCTGCTCCACCGAGAATTTCACAGAGTCATCCTCTGCGCCATCCCTCCATTGAAACCGATCTATAACTCGTAAGGTTGCCACGGCACCATCTTTTCCGATCCTCCAGCACAAATGGCGTGTGTACTGATGCAACGATTCTACTTCAGGATATGCACGCGTCAGATCCAAAGCAGCCTGCATTCCACATCCATCCGGCTCAAGCTTGAACTCCAGCAGTTCGGCTTCAGCCTGCCTGCCAGAGCCCTGTTCACAACCTTGAATCAACGGCACATTATGGCCGGCAGACGAGATATGAAATAACCGCTCACGCCCTGGAGCAAAATACGCCTGAGTGTACACCCCTGCTCCAGGGTCACACAGTATATTTTCACCGCCGCAATGGATAATCACTTGTCCCAGATCATTATGGTTGTGAGGTTCATCATTATGACCGCCTTTGAACGAACACGCCGCCTGAATCCACTCTCTGTCGGAACGCAGACTGCCCTCTTCTTCCCGTGCATTCGGTACATGAAGGGCTCCCTTGGCAACCATCCATTTAAGCTGTTGAAAAATAAATCCGCCATTCGCCTGCACAGCCGCTTCTTCATGCACACGTCCATAGACCGCCGGAGCGCTCCACATCACGTTCCGCAGCAGATGGGCCCAGCGACGACAAGGATCGTCTGTCAGCCGAGGAATGTGTAAGGGCAGATCCACCTGCATCCCGAATCGTGCGGCTAACCGGGACAACAGTCCTGATGGAATCTCTTCATGCTCCGAGCTATCCGAATAATTGACAAATATTCCGCCTGACAGATGAATTCGCAGCGGAAATGCTGCTATAGCTGCTATTTTGGAACCCGTCAGGAGATTTAACGCCCCTCCACTGTAGCCCAATAACATCTCGGCATAATAGACGAAGTAACCGAACCCGTAGACCCAGTATCCAATCCCTTCGGCACAGCCGCCGTCCTCGCCATATCCGCTCAGGAACGCCTTCATACAGCCAAGCGTCTGCCGGGTGGACTCCAAGAGCATCATTTTATCCTCTAGCAGCAACATGGCAGCCATACCGCAGCACCCTCCGCAGACAGCAGACCAGTTGTGATCTGCCGTCTGCCAGTGATACGCCCGCTTTTCCCTGTATAACGGCGTAAAGATACGCCGCTCCGCCTCCATACTGATCCGTTCAACAACCAGAGGATCGAGATGATGACGATGAATCCCCACAATTTCAGCAAGCATATGTACCGTTTCTGCGGCAAAGAGGTCAATATTACCTTCCACCTGCTCCGCTTCTCCCGTTCCCAGATGTGCTGGAAGACACCACGTATACTCATTACATACCGCCCATAACATCTCTTCAAGAGCATGGAACATATCGGGGGCATTCGAATCGAGCGCAAGCAAGGACACGGCTGCCAATCTACCGCGTCGGTCGAAATAAACATGCTCGTAAGCCTTGCGATCTCCCGTCGTGCCAAACTGTCGAAACAATTGAAATGTCAGGAGAGGCAACGGTCCATTTAATGCCCGCTCTCCATATGTCTGCAAATCTTCGAGCAACTCAGCTAATTCTGGCCTAAACAATCTCTCCCGAAGTTTACCTGCCTTCCATCCTATACTCTCCTGACCATGATTTCGCTTATTAATGTTATGAAGTACCTGCTGGATACGCTGTTCATCTGGCCAGTCAATCCCCCCAGCCCCAGATTCATCTGCAGCCCCTCTTGTACGTATATGCATAGGTTTATTCTCAATGTCGTGATTGGAGCCTTGCACAGCATTCACCACGTTTCGCTTATGGAATTTAAGATAGAACCTTCAACCGAATACGGTATGAGAAATTGGAGTACGAGCCATAAATCAAATACTATAAGGAACTCTTTATTTATTACACATTGTTTACGAAAATCAATGTGTTTCCTGCTTCCCGCTACACAATAGCAAGTGGAGATTGCTGCACAACGGACAACCACTGGCGTGCAATTAACTCATGACCCGCCGCAGTAGGATGGACGCCATCCCACAGCCAGTAGGAGGCATCAGCCCGCTCCAGAGCTGCATTGAACGTTTGCTGCAGCGGAACCCACACGGCTCCGAACTGCTCGGCCATTTCCCGAACTTGCTGCTGGTATTCTGCCATAAGCTTCTCCCAGCCCTCCCATTTCTCCAACGTTGCTCCCGTCTTCAGAATGAAAGGTTCCATCAGAATAAGACCGGTATCCGGTATAACCTCCCTCGTTTCCTCCAGCAAGTGACGATACGCCCGGGCAAAACGATCCGTGTACCCTCTAGGTTCTTCATTCATGAAGCGCCAGGCATCGTTAACCCCAATCAGAATACTGATCAGATCCGGTTTCAGACTATACGTGTCTTCATTCCAACGTGCATACAGATCGGATGCCCGATTTCCGCTAATCCCTCGGTTATAGAACGTTTTTTGCTTACTCGCCAGCTCCATGCCCAGTCGGCTTGAGATCAGATACGCATACCCGTGACCAAGAACATGATTCAGATCCCCATCACGTGATCTCCCACCATCTGTAATAGAATCACCTTGAAACAAAATCATAGATGGACTTGGTTTCATCTTGGACATCGTTCCTTTCTCTCAACACATAGGATGATATCTACTGCTTTATCTCTGCAAAAATGGACTATTCCATTCTTCTTTCTCCATCTTATCCCTTTTAGCTTCATTAGAAAATAGCGTTTTCATTACCATCATCTCTTCCTATCCCATGAGGTAACGTAATATCATCATCGATACAATACCCACCAGCACCGTGCCGAGCAGGCTGCGTGTCCAGATGGCAACAGCAACTGTGGGCAGCGCTGCCCACAAGGCCGTATTCTCTGTAATTGGCACAAGGCGGCTGCCTGACATGAACAGTTCCTGACCAATGAGTGAGCCCATAACAGCGACAGGCACGTATTCAAGCCAGCGCATCAGCCACATCGGAATTTGTATTTTACTGAAGAGCATAAGTGGCAATACCCGGGGGATAAATGTAAGCAATGCCGAGCCCATAATAATCCAGAACACATCCCATCTTACTTCCATCGTTCCATAAACACTCCCATCGTTGCGGCAACAACCGCTGCTATGATAATGCTCAGACTACCTAGTGAAGCCATACTTGCTAAGATGACACACACAATTGCAATGATCGCTACATTAATATGTATTTTTTTGCTTTTGCGATGTATCAGTTGAAGCACAATTAGCCCGATAAACATAGCTGGCAGTGCATAATCAAGTCCTAACCGATCCGGGTTCGTGATCCAGCGTCCAAAATATGCTCCCGCCATATTCGCAGCAAACCAGTTCAAATATGCCGTAATATTCAGGCCATGCATCCAGCGTTCACTGAGCGTTTTCCTACCAATGGCTCGTGTCATCGCCACACCGAATGATTCATCCGTAAGCAGTGAGCCGATCCACATATTTTTAAGCGGTGTCAGATGTCTGAAATACGGAGATACAGCTGCGCTGAGCAGCAAATGCCGCAGGTTCACAAAAAATATGGTGAAGATGATTGCTAATGCTGATCCATTCGAAGCCAGCATACCTGCTGCAATGAACTGGGCAGAACCTGCATACAGAATTAGACTTAACAATGCGGTCTCGGCAAAACTCAGCCCTGCAGTCATCTCGATAACCCCCGCCGCAAAGCCAATACTTAAATATCCAAGCAGTGTAGGTACACAATCACGAACCCCCTGCATAAATGTCGCATCATCCCGAACTTTTACATCGTTCTCATATCCGGATGACCTTAGTGCATTTTGTTCCAAAATCAAGTACAACTCCTCTCTAATTTTAATCATGTGCAACCGATATATATCGATACATACCATTCTGGGTCAGAAAATTCTAATCATAAATTCAGAATCGGTTCGCACATTAACTTATAAATATACCACATTTTATGTCATTTCGGGAGAGTTGACAGGGGGAGAATGTACTATGAAGAAAGTGACGCAGCCAAAGGGGAAACGAACGTTGCAGATGAGAGAGAAACTGATACTGTCATTTGCCATCGTGCTGCTGATCCCGACCATTAGTTTAGGCATCATTTCATTCCAGACAGCAAATGCCAAGGTCGAAGAAAAAATGTTTGAGAATGCCAATAGCAGTGTGAGCGTGCTTAATCAGACCATTGATCAGATCATTGGAGCTACACGCAAAAATGTGGATTTCCTGGCAAGTCAGCTCGATGCTGGTAATGTCGGAGCTGTTCAAGGAGATGAAACCAAAACCATTCGTACCTTACTGGATGCATACAAAGATACCCATAGCGATGTCGAGCTCGCTTCCGTTGGAACAGATAAAGGTGTCTATATCAACTCTCCGGTGACCGCCGTGAACAAGCCGGGATATGATCCCCGTGAACGTCCTTGGTTTAAAGCAGCTTCAGACAACAAAGACGTGCCTACAGTAATCACACCGTACATCTCAAGTAATACAGGTAATGTCGTTGCTTCGGTCGCTCAAACGACCGGTGATGGTCATGGTGTCGTTTCGGTAAGTCTATCCCTTGAAGCTCTTTCCCAGACGGTTAACAATACCAAAATCGGGAAAAGAGGATATATCTACATTATTGATAATGCGAATAAAATCATCGTACATCCAACCGAGAAACCAGGTACCGAAGGCACGATGGAACCTTACAAAAATATTTTTGAACAGAAAAACGGTGATCTGCAATATACGCAAAATGGTAAAAATGAACATGCCTTCTTTGTCACCAATGAAACAACTGGCTGGACGGTTGTCGGTGTTATAGACAATGATGAGGTCACGGAAACGGTTCGTCCGATTCTATACACTACACTTATTGTTATCGCGATTGCGATTGTCATCAGCTCCATTATTATCTACTGGATTGTACAAGCCATTACGAGACCGCTCAATCGACTTGTCAAAGCCTCCAACGAGATCAGTGATGGCAATCTGACCATTGAGGTTGCTGTGAAAGGACAGGATGAATTCGGTAAACTCAGCAACAGCTTTAACAAAATGAGTCAATCTCTCCGTAACGTTATACAGGATGTGCGTCATACGGCTGACGAGCTTACTGCCTCTTCCGCACAGCTTGCCATTAATTCGTCTGAGACGACCAAAGCCACGGAGCAAGTAGCTCTCATTACGGAGCAGTCTGCAGCTGGTATTGAAAAGCAGGCGAACAGCCTGAAACATACCGCGCAGCAGATGAATGAGCTTGCCGGAGGGGTCGGACAAGTAACCAACAGTACACAGCAAGTATCTGAAGCTGCTATGCAAGCAAGTGAACTTGCACAACAAGGGAATTCGACCATCAAAACCGCTGTATCGGAGATGGGCTCCATCCAGAATTTCGTGCAAGGTATCGCAGAGACCGCCATACGGCTGGATCAGCATTCCACTTCGATTGGTGAGATGGTGTCTGTCATTACAGATATTGCAGCCCAAACCAATCTGCTTGCGTTGAATGCTTCCATTGAAGCAGCCCGTGCTGGCGAGCATGGACGCGGCTTCTCCGTTGTAGCAAGTGAAGTTCGCAAACTGGCGGAGCAATCCAGCGTATCCGGTCAGAAAATTGTTGAGATGGTTAGCTCCATTCAGCAAGAAATCTCCCAAGCGAATAAAAATGTCAATCTGGGTCAAAAAGACGTGGAGAGTGGCATTCGAGCAGTACAATTTGCCGATGATGCTTTTGTGCAGATCAGCGAGGCTGTTGGAATTGTCAATCAGCAGCTTGAGAATATTGCAGCAGCTTCAGAGGAGATGTCTGCCAGCACAGCAGAAGTAGTGCAGTCCATCGACAACATTCATACGATATCGGAAACGAATGCAGATGGCACAGAGAATATCTCTGCTGCGACAGAAGAGCAAGTAGCTTCCATGCAAGAAATATCTTCCTCAGCGGATTCACTTGCACACCTGGCTAGTAAGCTGCAGAAGCTGGTGGAGCAATTCAAGCTATAACTGATGATCACTGTCAAGTTATCGCCATCTGGTGAGCGCATTAGAGCATATCACCACAAAAAAAGACCCTTTGCTGACTCTACAGCAAAGGGTCTTTTTTATTTGGATAGCCATTCTTGCTAAACCCCGTATCGCCAAATTAAACTCATCTGAAATTGTTAAAATTGAGGTAGGAGTGAACCCTATTTGTCTATTGATTAGATGGTCTGGTCTCCCCGTGGTAGCCACGCTCTCCGTAAGGTTCGAGTTTCTCAAACCAGCGTTCCAGACATTTAGCCAGTGCGTCCTTCGAATCAGCGTAGGGATTATCATCTTTTTTCAACACTTCCAACACCTCAATCACGAAGGCGCTCTCACCGTATTCATTCCATTCCGCCTGCAAACGTCGGTTCAAATGGCTTCCCATTTGTAGCATAAATTGCTGTCCATTAATCGTCTTCAGATTCGGTGTGCTGTCGATATACACTTTGCCATTTCGTTCATTCCGGATCTGGTACACACCTGCTTCTGTTTTGACCTCTTTCGCCTGTTCCTGTAACTCTTTACGCCGATTCATGCGCTTCTCTCCCTTATCTGCTTTTCCTTCACGATCTTGCTGTTCCACAACTTGTGATGATGTTCCGGATAATTGCTCAGTTTGTTCGCCCGGTTGCCTTCCCTGTCCTCTGTCGTCACGTGTTTTCTCTACCGAACTACCCAGCCAATACTGGCTGCCGTCCTCCTTCCGCTCCAACAGACCGTAATCCACCAGATACCTCCGGATCTCAACATAGTCGTCATGCACCCTCTTCAAGAGCGTGTTCACCTGTTTTTCGGTGTAGTGACGCTGTGGCTCGAATCGTTTGACGATCTCCGTGAGCACAATATACTTATGCTTTTGCTGCATATGAAACGTGGTCATCGGGCCGCTCGTACCTTCCGGAAAATAACTACGCAGCACATATTCACGTTCCTCTTCGGATATATCAAAAGAATGCTGATGAATCGTATGTTCTTGTTTTATGATTGGGGATACCCATGCTGCCGGAGCATGAAGGTCTTTATTTTTCAACAGTTCCATCAACGCCAGAAAGATCTTGGCCTGCCTTTCCTTTTCCTTCAAAACAAACCGGTGGTTTCGAATGGTAGACGCACTGCCGATGCCCAAAGCCTGCTGCACTTCTGCATCCTTTTTCCCTTCATAAAACTGAGCCAGCAGACCTCGCTGCACATCGGACAACCCCGTCACGCTTTTATCCAGTTCCAGCAAATATTCAAATACGGACCCATGTACCTTCTCAATATGAACACGCATATAACGAACTGCGTCATACAGCACTCCCTCTTCGGGATAAATAATTCCTGCCTCCGTTGTAAAACCACAACAGATACATGAATAGGCCAACCCTTCCTCCACATATCCACGTTTGATCTCTTCGAGAGAAGCTGTCTGTAATCTTGAATCCGAGGCTTTCATCCGTCACCATCCTTTCTAAAATCTTTCCAATATAATTTGAATTGTTTTTCAATAAAATTTCAGCTTTTTCATCTCAATATTTTTTGTTTTCTGTTTTCCAATCTTCATTCACTAACTTGCTCGTTTGTTTATTTATAGATATATTATTATTTTGTTTTATTATTGTCAAACAAAATGAATAAATTAGAAATAAGAAACACAACTATTAACCTTTTGCTAGAAAAAAAGACTGCCGGTTCATCACCCCGACAGTCTTCATACCTGTTTCCCTATTTATTTCATTACAGTTTGAATCGTTCTATCATGCTCTGCAGATCCTCTGCCATGCGTGACAGGGCTGCTGATGATGCAGCAACCTCTTCCATTGTAGCAAGTTGCTCCTGAGCGGCAGCCGAGCCATCCTCCGTTCCCGCAGCAATCCGGTTGGACAGAACCATCGTTTCGTTTACAGCTTTGTTTACATGCCCCATTCCCTGATCAATCTGACGGGAAGCTGCAGCGGCCTCCTCAGCCTGTGCTGCAACGGTTCGGACCGCATCACGAATCGTCTCGAAGGCTTCTCCTGCCTCTTCGATCATCTGCGAGCCCTTCACCATGCCTTCACCTGTACGTGCAAAAGTAGACTGTACGGCATGTGTCTTCTCGTGCATCTCCTGCATAAGCTCGTTAATTCGCTCTGCCGAAGCGCCGGAACTGTTCGCAAGCATTTTCACTTCGTTTGCAACCACTGCAAATCCACGCCCCTGCTCGCCTGCTCTTGAAGCCTCAATAGAAGCATTCAGTGCCAGAATGTTCGTCTGCTTGGCAATGGCGGTAATCTCCGCTACGATCTCCAGAATTTCATCATTCTTCGCTCGCAGATCATCGATGACAACCTCCATAGCCTTACTCTCATCATTCACCTGCTGAATATAGGATACGGCTTCCTGCATCGTGACCATACCCGCTTCCGATTTCGAAGATGCTTCGATCGCAATACGCTCCGCATCCCCTGCTCTTGCAGAGATCTCCTTCACTCCGAGTGACATTTCACCGACTAATTGTTCCGTTGCTGCAAGACTTGCATTCTGCATTGTCGTTCCTGCTGCAGCATCCTGCATCAACTCGGCCACCTGCTCGGTTGCTTTGGAGGTCTGCTCGGAGCTTGCCATCAACTCCTCGGATGATGCTGCCAACTGGCTGGATGTATCATGTACTTCTCCGAGTACATTACGTAATGATGTCGTCATGGTATCAAAGCTTTCTCCGAGTTGACCGAATTCATCCTTACGCTGCAGGCCTACACGAACCGTCAGATCCCCTGCGCTTACTTGAGATGCCGCTTGCGTTAACTGCTGCAATGGACGGTGAATGCTGCGAATAATAAAGATCATCAACACGATCCCCACAATGACTGCTACGCCTACAAGAGTGATCGCTCGGATCATGATAGGCTGCACGGACTCCACTGCTTCAGAAGGGATCATCTCACCGACAATTTTCCAGCCTGTCGCCGGATTCGTGTAGAACACCGCCTCCATCGCTTGACCATCATATGTATACTTCACGGTTCCCTGATCTTTTGTGTACATCTCGTTAATGTAACTTTGATTCGACTGTGTACCTGCTTCAATCTTGTAATGGAACAAAAATTTCCCGCCATTATCCAGCATATACAGCTTCCCTGCTTTGCCGATATGGATCTGGTCAACCGTCTCCTTCAGATGATTCAGGCTTACATTGGCACCAAAAACACCTTTCCCATCTGCCAGTTTGGCTGCCGCCGTCACGACCCATTCTCCTGTCGATGAAGACTGGTAGGTATCCGAGATAATTGGTTCAGATTGTGACATTGCCATTTTATACCACGGGCGTTCGCGTGGATCATAGATCTGATTCCCCGGATCGGGAGACTTCATCCAGCTTCCATCCTCGGCTCCTGCCGTAAGTACACCCAGTTCTTTATGATTTTTAGACATCCGATCCATCTGAGCTTGAATCGCAGGTGACTTGTTAATAATGTCTTCGGATGTCATTCCCGATGCGATCTGTGCAACGTTGTCCTTCTCCATACTGAGCATCTGATCGATTTGCAAGCTAAGCATTTCCGCTTTGGCCTGTGCCGAACGAGTGATCTCCAGGTTAACCTGATCTGCTGCCTTAAGATAAGCCAGCCACCCTACACTAAGACTAGGAACAATCAGGAACAAAAGCAATGCCGCAATCAGCCGTTTTTTCACCGTCAACGTAAACCAGGACTGGAATTCGTTCTTCGTTGTACGTGCTGTTTGAAGTCTTTTTTGAAACCCTTTTTTCATTATCTATCTATCTCCCATCCTTAAGTTCAACTCTTTTTATCGGAAAGTTCACCACGAAACATTATGTATCAATACTAAATAATCGCATTTTTAATGATCTAATCCTATTACATAGGTATACTCTGTTTTTGACCCCCTTGTTGGGATCGTTTACAATAATCATATATTGGTTTTTCATGAAACACTTGGAAGGAGCGGGTTCAAATCTTACGCAAGTTTCACATGCAACAACTTATATCTAGCCGTGTCTACCCATCTATGTTTCGTATTCTATTAGCACTCATACTATGCGTAGGCCCGGTATTTGGGCTGGCTAGCCACTCTACTGTTTCTGCAG
Source organism: Paenibacillus amylolyticus (assembly GCF_051136285.1). Classification (GTDB taxonomy): domain Bacteria; phylum Bacillota; class Bacilli; order Paenibacillales; family Paenibacillaceae; genus Paenibacillus; species Paenibacillus amylolyticus_F. The sequence continues at coordinate 3,392,804 of NZ_CP194938.1, forward strand.
CGCAGAACACACAATCTGTGCACATTGAAGTTAATGGAGAGCAGCAATTCTGGCAGAATGCTCCGGTTATTCTAAAAGGCACAACGTTTGTTCCTCTACGGGATGTAGTTCAATCTGTCAAAGGGGATTTGAAATGGGATGCCCGTACCAAAACAGCAATCATTACCGTTGGCAGGGACAAGCTGGTGCATCAAGCTGGCAGTAACTCCATCAAAATAAATCATGTTGCTCTAGCTGCTCCGGTGAATTCACGTACCATTAACGGTACATTAATGATTCCTGTTCGTACCTTGGCGAATGCTCTTAAGGCTGATATTAAGGTCCAGCGAACACCTTCAGGCCAGATCCGTGTTGGTATTTTAACTGATCAGGTCAGCTTGCTGAATTCTGAAGTGGCTAGCGTGGATACGTATCTGCGCGAGATTAACTATCCGGGTATGGCTCTGATTGCACGGAATGGAGAAGTATTGTTGAGACAGGGGTATGGTCTTGCCGATGAACAAACAATGAATCGTCCGGACCAGAAGACCCGAATCGCCTCCTTGAGCAAGGCATTCACAGCTGCTTCCATCTTAAGTTTGGCCGAAGCCGGTAAGTTGAACGTTCAAGATCCGATCTCTACCTATATTTCGGGTATCCCGAAGGGAGATCAGATTACCCTGCATATGTTGCTGTCCCAAAGGTCGGGACTGCCTTCGGCTTTCGGTCGCGGTGAAGGCACGAAACTTGAGGAAACTGTTGAAGAGATTCGGCACAAAACGTTGAAGTTTGAACCTGGCAGTGCCTATCTATACAGCAATAGCGGTTACGTTTTACTGGCGTATGTTGTAGAACAGGTATCCGGCATGAGTTATGCCGATTATGTGCAACAAACCATTTGGGGACCGCTAGGTATGAAAGACTCGGGAGAGACATCCCGCAAAGTGCATACAAACAGTGGCTTTGTTCAGCAAGGTAAAGGATGGGCGCCTGCACCTTACTATGTTTCACAATCCGGGTCAGGAACGATTTATTCGACCGTGGACGATTTGCTGAAATGGGATCGGGCGTTATACACCGACCAGATTTTAAGTCAAGAAACGATTGACACGATGTACGAGCCCTACTCCAATAAAAATTACGGCTACGCCTGGATTCTTAAGGAAAATGGAATGAAGCGTACTGTCTTCCACAATGGAAGCGGCGGCGGATTCTCGACAGCATTTTCACGCAATCTATCCGATGATATTACCATTATCCTGCTCGGTAATCATGCAGGCATGGATATGACCTCGCTGTTGAATGACGTAGAGGCACGAACGGCCGAAGCTTTGCAGTTGTGATAGTCACTTAAAGCATCATAACGGAGCCACCGATTCAGTTGGGGTTGAAAGTTTGGGATTGAGGGTTGGGTTGGGTTGGGTTGGGTTGGGTTGGGTTGGGTTGGGTTGGGTTGGGTTTAGGCTGAGGTTGAGTGAGATTTTGAGGTTTTGAGGTTTTTAGGTTCGGTTAGGGTGTGGTGGGTAGGTTGAGGTTTTCAGAGTGGAGACTGGATCTAAAGCCTTCCCCCACCCCTTGTTTATTCTAACGATCTCAGATGAGCTTATTGGAGTGATAAAGAGCCTTCGAGAATTTTAACGATCACCAGCAACCTTATTTTGCTAAAAACACATGATCAACACCTATTTTCGCATCGATTCCCCATAATAAGCTCTGCTGAGACCGTTAGAAAATAAAAACGTGTAATATTGCCCAAATAGCGCTTCTGGAGATCGTTAGATTTCAGAATCCACCAAAACGGATCATATCATCATCGGGGGGCGCTAAAATTAGATAAGGTTTACATGATCAAGCTCTCTACACGTTCAATAATGAGAGTATGATATAACACAAAAGGGACGAAGCATAAGAGCTCCGTCCCTTTGTTATTTTTAGCCACCTACTCAAGGCTAAGCTACCCCACACTACGAATTCTGGTGATCGCCAGCATTCAGCTAAATCATACTAACCGACATCCAGCGAGACGGGTAGGTTGCCCTCGAATGGAATCCGGCCGATCAATGCTTTCGCTACACTGTCCATGGCAAGAGGTCGGCTCTCATAAGCTGCGATATACGTCTGCACATCGGGAAGCTTCAACAGATCGTATGGACTGCGAAGTGCAGCTACAGCCAAAGGTTTACCAAGCTGTTGAAGCCAGCCGATCAATCGACATTGCGGGTCACCGGAAGGGCTGCCTGCGTTATATGTACCAATTACAATTTGTGTAATATCCTCCGCTTCTGCGGCCTGAAGCAGACGAGCCGAGGATATGGCAACTTCATCCGCTGGCACCATCCAATCCACGACCTCCAGACCTTGGGCAGACAAAGCCGCTCCGAGTGTTGCTGCACCGCCCAACTGTTCATCCGCGATACTTGTCACTTCTGATGCAACAGTGATCACGAGTGTTCGCTCTCTTTTTAGCGGTAGCATATGTTGGGTATCCCTGACCCGTGTAATGCTCTTCTCACTAATCCGCTGAGCCACCTTCTGATGTATCGGATCATTACGCCGAAACGTCACAGTTGATGAGGCTACATCACTTCTATGCTCTGTAACGGAGTCTGGGCTCAATGCATTCATCAGCTCCACATCGGCCACATCGTTTTCCCTCTCAAGCACCCCACGCTTTGCTTTAAACGTCAACAGACGTGTAACCGACTCGTTAATCCGGCGCTCGCTGATCCGTCCGCTATCTACTGCATGTATCAATGCGTCAAAAGCTTCCATCTGCAACTGTGCCGTGTGACTGATCAGCACAATATCCGCTCCTGCTTCCACCGCCATCACCGCTGCATCAACGGTGCCATAATGAACAGCGATAGCATTCATCTCCATGCAATCAGTCACAATAATGCCTTCATACCCAAGCTCCTTGCGCAGCAATCCGGTTAATACCGAATGGGACAATGTGACAGGTAGGCGCTCCGGCTCCAGTGCCGGAAAATAAATATGAGCAGACATCATAGCATCCACGTCTTCCGCTATTGCTGCACGAAACGGCGCAAGCTCAACCCGGTTGACCCTTGCCCTGTCATGGGTGATTACAGGAAGATCGAGATGAGAATCGGTATCCGTATCGCCATGACCAGGGAAATGTTTGGCCGTCGCAGCGATACCCGCATTCTGAAAGCCCGCAATGGTTGCTGCACCGAATTCGGCTACCTTTTCCTCGGATTCCCCAAACGACCGTACACCGATAACCGGGTTGTTCGCATTGTTATTCACATCGAGTACAGGGGCAAAGTTCATATTGATACCCATCGATCGCAGTTCCATTCCACTGATACGTGCCGCCTCATAAGCATCTTGCACCGATCCAGCCGCAGCAATGGCCATCTGTCCAGGCATCAGTGCGATACCCTCTGTAATTCGGGCCACCATGCCGCCTTCCTGATCAATGGCGATCCAAAGAGGCACATTACCGCTCGCATGCGCGATGTCCTGTAAACCACCAGACAGCCGCTCTACCTGCTCAGGCGAAACGACATTCCTTGCAAAATAAACGATGCCGCCAATCGGGTAACCTCGAAGTAGCTTTTCTACCTCTCCCTCCGGCTCTGTTCCGTGAAATCCACATAACAGCATCTGTCCAATTTTGTCACGCAGGCTCATCTGCCCAAGTCTCTGCTTGACCCTGTCCTTCAAGCTGTGCATACCATGCCCTCCTCCCATGAACATCGATCCTTCCCCTCAAGCCGGTTCGTATTTCCCTCGAGCATACCTATTCCTCTATTCGTATATCAAAAAAGGGTTCTGTCGTTCCCGCCACATTTGCTCCTGCTCACGCCAAAGTGCCATTAGATCGGATAAGCGTTCACTGTCATCAATAACGTCACGAACCTCTGCACCCCCGGTAAGCAAATCAATAAAATATCTGGAGCCTTCACGCGGAGGTTCAAGCCACTCAAACTGTTTGGAATATCCCACTGCGATCTCATGCAAAAGCAGCAAACCCGTTTCTACCGAACGAAATTCCGTTTCATTCGTAACAAAAATTCGCACACCCCCGCACAGCTCACCTGCGTGTTTCGAAAAGGCTGGCGTCATATACACCGGGTGAAAATGAACCCCATGCAATCCATGTGCCTGCATCGCGTCTGCCAGTTGCTCGCCGTTGATCCATGGAGCACCAATCCATTCAAATGGCCTTGTTGTACCTCGGCCTTCCGATACATTGGTACCTTCGAACAGACAAATTCCCGCATATGCCCGCACAGTATCTACCGTTGGCATATTGGGCGAGGGCATCATCCAGGGTAGGCCAGTTTCTGCAAAATTCATCCCGCGCCGCCACCCTTCCATTGCAATCACTTCCAATGAACAGGGTTCGGAACACTCGGCATTGACGAGCAGGGCCAGCTCACCAATGGTCATTCCCGTACGGATGGGTGTGGTCCAGGCGCCTACGAAAGATTGATATCCCTCCTGTAGTAAACCTCCCTCGACCTCCATACCGCCAAGCGGATTAGGACGATCCAGCACCAGCAGATGTTTTCCCGCTTCGCCGCATGCCTCCATCATCTGGAATAACGTTGATGCATACGTATAATACCGCACACCCACATCCTGAATATCAAAAAGGATCATATCCACCTCGGCCAGCATGAAAGGCAGCGGCTTTTTTTGTGTACCGTACAAGCTGTATACCGGTATGCCGTAACGAGGATGCACTGAATCTGCAAAAGGGACACCTGCCTGCAGCTCTCCAGTCAATCCATGCTCACATGCGAACAGTACCGTAAGCTGGGTATCTGGAAGACCAGCACATACATCCACCGTAGACACAAATTCAGCCGTGATCCCAGTCGGATTCGTCACCAATCCCATGCGTGCACCACCAGACAACCAGGGATGAGTGCCTCCCTCAGCCAGCACATCTGCTCCCGTTTTCACTCTCATGATACATGACCTTCGCTCAGCCAGCCTGTCTGCTGATGGTCGTTCCCGCTGGACGACGAAACAGATTCCTCCTTAGGTTCAATCAGATTGAGTGTGACCTTATGCTGATAGATGGCAAACATGCCTGCAAATAAAGCACCGAACCCCACGACCGTCAGCATAAGCAGTGCCGTAAGGCACACTGCCTGGAAGCAGGCTGCCACCGTATACCCCGGATAGCGAAAAAACAGCTTCACACTCTCGCCCATTGCTTGAAAGGTGCCCAATCCCTTTTGCAAAATAAGTTGCCAGGTGTAGAACTGTGAAATCATTGCCAGAATGACAAAGAACGTCTGGAACATACCTACTGCCATTCCCACCATACTGCCACGTCCGCCATAATACCACCAGGTTGACCAGAGAACGAAAACGAGCAGTGCAAACAGCAGTCCCGTCACACCTCCTGGAAGCAGTCCCTTCAATGTACCTTCCCACAGATCAGTCAGTCCATTACGGCGCACTTTCCGCTCCAACCGATGATGTACTGCATAGCAGACACCAAACAAGATTGGCATATAGATGACGGCTAGCAGCAGCACAGCCACCGGTATGGGTGCAAACATCAAGATCGGAACGAGCAGTACGGAACTCCCTACACTGTACAACGCCACTGGAATAATATCCCGGTAGATTTCTACCCCCGACTTGACCAGCACTTCACTCAGTTTACGCATAGGTGTTCTCCCCTCTGTGATTACTACAAGCTTTTTTTCGTCAAGAGCATGATATAAGCTTCTTATCACGATGGATTCTTATTCGCGACCAATCGCTATCTCCGTCTCCGGATCAAAAAAGTGTGCTTTGCGCATATCCAGCACAAAAATTTTGTCCATGCCTACGTACGCATGTGTCTCAGGGTGCACCTTAGCCGTTACAGTTCGGCTCCCCAGATGGAAGTAGAGCAGATTCTCCGACCCGAGGTGCTCTACTACCTGAACACGTGCCTGTAATGTGTGATCCTTCGGGATGTTAAACGCGGCATCGTCGCCAAAAATATGTTCCGGGCGCAGTCCGAGAATGACTCGTTTACCCTGATATATGCTTAACCGCTGCAGCACATCATCAGGAAGCGTAAAGGAGGCACCTTCCACCTTAACTTCTGTGCCTTCAATATGAGCATCAATAAAGTTCATCGCAGGCGAGCCAATAAATCCAGCTACAAACATATTGCGCGGGCTGGCATACAGCTCCTTCGGTGAAGCAACCTGCTGAATGTCCCCATGGTTCATAACAACGATCCGTTCCCCGAGCGTCATGGCCTCCACCTGATCATGCGTAACATAAACGATGGTCGCACCTAGCCTTTTATGCAGCTCACCCAGCTCTACGCGCATCTGCACACGCAGCTTGGCATCCAGATTCGAAAGCGGCTCATCGAATAGAAACACCTGCGGATCACGCACAATCGCCCGCCCTACAGCGACACGCTGACGCTGTCCTCCAGACAATTCACGTGGCTTACGCTCCAGCATGGCTTCCAAACCCAAGATCGAAGCAGCATTTTGTACCTGCTCGTCAATATAGGACTTCGGTTTCTTGAGATTTTTCAGACCGAAGGACAGATTCTCCCGAATAGTCATGTGCGGATACAATGCATAATCCTGAAAGACCATGGCGATATCACGATCCTTGGGATGCAGATCATTCACAATCCGATCCCCGATAACGATATCCCCACTGGTTTGTTTTTCAAGCCCTGCGATCATGCGCAGTGAGGTTGTTTTACCGCAGCCCGAAGGACCGACAAACACGACAAATTCCTTATCCTCTATAACAAAGTCCGAACCGGCGACTGCCGTGAACGTTCCTTTATGGTCGTCTTTGAACTCTTTGCGCACTTGGCGAAACTCCACGCGTGCCATAGGTTGATCCCCCTTTACATTGTCACTTTCCCAGAACGGAATGCATTCAGATTTACGATCCGCAAACCCAATCTCAGAGTCCACGTTCAATCATCATATTTACCCCTTCACCGCACCAATCGTAATCCCCTGCAGGAAGTAACGCTGAAGTGAAAAGAACAGAATAATCATCGGCAATGCGCCTATTGTAGCTCCTGCCATCATGGCACCGAAGTCAGTAGATTCAGCAAAAACAAATGAAGCCAGTCCGACCTGAATCGTACGCATTTCATTGGAATTGGTGATCAGGAAAGGCCAGAAAAATTCATTCCAAGACGCGACAAAGGTGAATATTGCAAGCACCGCAATCCCCGGTTTGGCCATCGGCAGAATAACCTTCCAGAAGATACCAAACTCACTACAGGCATCGATTCGGGAAGCATGGATCAGCGATGTTGGCAAGGTGGACATAAACTGTTTCATCAGAAAGATATTGCCCACACTGACCGCTGCTGGCAGAATAATTGCCGTATACGTATCCCCGAGATCAAATACATTGACCATCAGAATGTAGAGCGGAATCAATGTTACCTGCGCAGGAATCATCATCGTCCCAAGCAACACCCAGAATACGGCCTGACTGCCCGGGAATTTTAGTTTAGCGAATGCATATCCGGCCAGCGAGGCAAAGAACACATTGGTTACCGTCAAAATAACAGAGATCAGCAGCGAGTTACAGAGCCAGCGCCATGCATCTGTTTTTGCAAAAAAACGTTCATACGGCGACATCGACAACTGCTCCGGAATCATCTGCGGTTTAAACGAAGCAGACATCGTTGTATCCTGCACGGATCCCACCAGCATCCAGTACATCGGAATGATAGTAATCAGCGCCCACCCAGCCAATAGAACAGATGCAATCACAAGTAACATCTTTTTTCGTGTTGAATTCATACGTTGCATTCACCCCCGGATGCCTAATGAAAGCCATATTTAACACGTAATACGTTTACTTCATCTTTAATACTCGATATCACTGGAGAAATATTTGAATTGAATGACGGAGATGACAATAATGATGAGCGCCAGCACAAAAGATTGCGCCGAAGCCAGTCCGAACTCGTAGAACTTGAAGGCCGTTTCATAGATCAAATACGCAATGGTTGTTGTCGCAAAGTTCGGCCCACCTTGGGTCATCAGATACACGGAGATAAATACCTGAAATGACGTAATTACACCTGTAACGAGCAGATACAGTGTGGTTGGTTTCAAAAGGGGCCACGTAATTTTGCTGAACTGTGTCCATCTACTTGCATGATCGATATCAGCAGCCTCATACAGCGACTTCGGGATGCCCCCCATAGCTGCAAGATACAGAATGATGCCCGCACCATGAGATCCAAGCCAGTTCATCAGAATGAGGGAAAAGAGCGCGGTACCCGACTGTCCAAGCCAGATCACCGGGTCAAGACCAAATAAAAGGAGGAAGCGGTTGAGCAGCCCAGATTCCGTCGGGTCAAAAATGGCGAGCCACACGATTGAAATCGTCACTCCCGATGCTACCGCAGGCAGATAAAGTGTGGCCTTGAAGAACGTCTGCCATTTGCTTTTCATCTGGAAGATGAAATACGAGAGCACAAATGTTATCAGGATGTTGACTGGTACTGTACTGACTGTGAAAATGACTGTATTTTTAATCGACTTCCAGAAGGTTTCGTCCTTCACCAGACGTTCGTAATTGTCCAGTCCCACCCACGTGGAGCTCATGATGTTGTATTTCTGAAAGCTCATAACAAGAGCTGTTAATACGGGATACAATGTAAAAATGAGAAACAGCAGGACAGGCGCCAAAATAAACAAATACGCCCACCCGTAATCTCGCCAGAACCGAACAACCCGTGAATGCCGGGGTGCAGGTTCCGGCGCAAGGGCGGTCTGCATGGCGAATCCTCCTCTCTGAATCAATCTGTTGTTGCCTGATGATGAGATGGTTTCAACTTATTGCCCATTATTGGCCAAACATCTGCTGACCTTTGCCTTTGAAGTCTTCTGCAATCTGCTCGGGTGTTTTCTCACCGGAGAACAGAGCCTGAATGTTAGGTTTCACGACCTGTTCCTTGAACTGTTTCTGCTGTGAAGCCTTGTCGATGTCCAGCTTGAGCACGACGGGCATCGCGATGTGTTTCGCCATCTCTTTAGCTGCATCCAAGTTGACCTGCTGCCCTAGCTCCTTTCCTTTGAACAGCTCAGCTTGAGACTGTCTTACAAAAGGAAGCGCCAGCTCGTTAGCTGAGTTACCTGCTTTGGCACCACTTAGTGCCTCCATCACGAGGAACGTATTTTTGGCATGCTGCTCGCCTTTGTCCTTCTTCTGTTTAAAGGCCACATATCCTTCGCCACCCATCGTTGTTGCTGCAGGCTGATTGTCATTGTGCGGCACAGGCAGCAATACAAAATCAATCTTTTCCCCCTGCACCTTCCCTGCATCAATATCTTTGTTACGGTTTTGAATCATAACATCGTAATAAGGAATTGCCTTCGAGATGATTGCCGTTTCACCCGCATAGAACATGTCTGTCCGCTTCGCCGGAGCAAGTGCTGCCGTTTCCTTCGGCATATATCCCTGATCCATCAGATTTTTAATAAAAGAGAGTGTGTCCAGAATGCGCCCATCGTTCCACTGGAATTTTCCGCTTTCGTCCAGCACATCAATCATGCCATTGTTACGGGTTAACATTTCAATAAAATCAAGAGAAGTGCCATCGGTTACCAGTGCATACTGTTTGCTTCCAGTGTCGAGTGTCTTCGTTAACTTAGCAGCCGCTTCGTTAAACTCTGACCAGGTCCAGCCGTTCTTTTGGATCGCCTGCCAGTCAATGCCGGCTTCTTCGAGAATGCGTTTGTTACCGCCCCAAGCCCACTGGAACTGGTAGAGAGGCAGTCCGTACTGTTTCCCTTGAATCTGACCAAGCTCCAGCGTACCAGGCAAATAGTCATCTTTGATCTCAGGTGTCAGGTAACTACCCAGCTCCAGAGCCAGTCCGGTATTCACATATGTACCGTCCACACTATGGAAGTACAGATCCGGCGGATTCCCCGCGTTTAATGCAACATCAAATTTCTTGGGGCCTTCAGCCCAGGAGAGCATTTCTGTTTTAACGGTGATATTCGGGTGTTCCTTATTGAAATCGGTAATCAAACCCTTCAATTCATCCTCATATGTGCCATGTACCGGGTATGTCCACACCGTTACTGTGTCATTCGCGTTGGGATCATTTGATGCTGCTCCGCCGCTGTTGCCACAGGCTGTAATCCAGACCATCATTAACACCATTGCCAAAACAAGACCCTTCCTCTTCATATCCTTCATCTCCTTTTGCATATCGTCTTCTCTCGTCCCATGCCCCTTGTCATGATTCCTTACCGATGAAGCTTTTTGATGATGCGTCTTGATGATGTTTTCTGACGATTCTTACTGACTCATTCGTAACAATGCTCCTCTGGTGCCTCCTGTTGCTCCTTGCATTCCCTTACCGTCTCCTCGCGGTTAACGTGGAACCCGGAATCTGCACCTCCTTAGAGATCGACCTGTTGAGAAAGTCTGATCATACTGAATGCAACTTCTACGTCAGTTTTATTGACACAAATCGTATTGAACCCTTCCAAAATTGCTGATTGAATTTATTATATGAGCTGTAAAATAAAAATTCAACAATAATTTTTATCATAAAATTTAATTTTACTTTTTCAAATTCACCCTCTATACTATGAAAAAAAAGAAAATAAGCCCTAACGAGGTGAGCACGTTGCGAGTATACGCAGGAATTGATGGAGGCGGTACCAAAACTGATGCAGCAATCATTTCTGAATTTGGGGACATTCTGGCAACAGCCCGTGGCGGTGCAACAAACCCACATAGTGTATCGCCTCAAGAAGCCATAATGGAGTTACTACGTATATTGGATCTTCTATTTTCATCCAATATAAATTTTTTATCTCATTGTGATAGTATCTGTCTTGGGATGTCAGGTATCGCCGAAAACCAAGAGCGGCATTGGATTGCTTCTCATGTACAGGATTATATGAAAAATAAGAAAGATACGTTGGACTCCGGTAGCAAGACATGTACTGTCTGGGTTGTTACAGAGGGAGAAATTGCACTGATGGCATCTCTCGGGCAACCGCACGGTCTGCTCGCTATTTCAGGAACTGGCTCCATCATCTATGGCATTACACCGGAAGGTGAGGTATGTCGAGCAGGCGGGTGGGGACATCTACTCGGTGATGAAGGGAGTGGATACCGAATTGGCCAGCGAACCCTGCAGACGGTTATGCAGAGCTACGATGGCGTTCTACCGCCAACCACGCTGACATCGCTTGTGCAGCAAGAACTTCAAGTGAAGCATGCGCCAGACCTGAAGCAGCTTGTCTACCAGCCCGATTGGACCAAATCGAGTACAGCATCCATAGCTCGCCTGACGATAGAGGCTGCCTCCGCAGGGGATCAGACTGCCCTTGTACTTCTTATAGAAGAGGCTTGCCAACTGGCAGAAACAGCCAAAGCACTCATCCGGCAACATGTTTCCTTTCACACTGCTCCTATGGCGCTTTCCGGGTCCATATTCCGCAACTCTTCCCAATTTCGAAATACCTTTGTGCAACAGCTTGCCGAAATATACGATTCACAGCAGATCGTCTGTCCGGAAGATACTCCTGCTCCGGCAGTGGGTGCAGCACTGCTAGCAAGAAAGAAATGCCATTTGGCAGAATGATGTTAACAAGAAAAGGAGGACTTACGGATGAATCATACACTTAACTCTTTAGTGACGGAACAGCCTAACCCGCAGACAGATCATATCGATCAGCTGCCTTCAGCGGAGATCATGGAATTAATCAATCGCGAGGATCGCCAGATCGGCGAGCTTATTCAGCCGTTGATTCCAGTCATTGCCCAAGCAGCCGACCGTATTGTAGTCAGTTTTCAATCTGGTGGCAGATTGTTCTATGTAGGTGCAGGCACGAGTGGTCGACTGGGTATTCTGGACGCATCGGAGTGCCCGCCTACTTATGGCACTCCATCTTCCATGGTACAGGGCATTATCGCTGGCGGATTTCGGGCGGTCAAAGACCCGGTGGAAGGTGCGGAAGACAGTGAGGAAGCCGGAGGCATTGACCTGCAGCAGCACGGACTCCATGCGAATGATATTATCGTTGGCATTGCAGCCAGTGGACGTACGCCGTATGTGCTCGGAGCGATGAAATACGCTCGTCAGATCGGTGCTGTAGTGATCGGTCTGAGTAACAATGCGGATACACCTATGAGCACACTATCGGATGTGAGCATTGAAGCGGTGATGGGACCGGAAGTGGTGATGGGATCAACCCGCATGAAAGCGGGTACCGCGCAGAAAATGATTCTGAACATGCTGACAACTACGGCAATGATCCGTCTGGGTAAGGTTTACCGTAATTTCATGGTAGATCTCAATCCATCGAATGAAAAGCTTGTGCATCGTGCGAAACGAATGATTCAGCTTGCCACCGGGGCGAATGAAAATGAAATCGAACATGCCTTCACCGCAGCCGATGGACATGTCAAAACAGCCATCGTCATGTTAATGGCTGATGTTGACGCAACTGAAGCCGCGCGCAGACTGGAGCATGCAGACGGTTTTGTTCGCCATGCCATTAACAGCTCAGGTTAATCGAGACGGGTACCACCACATCTGCCACCTGCTACCTGCCTTCTACCTGATGGAGCATCAATAAAGAACGAGAGCTTGTGATTCGAGAAGCAGGATCAACAAGTCACATGATAGTTATAGGCGTGCTTTCTGGGCGCCGATATAGGGTTATAACATGAGAGAAGCCGTGCCGACAGGCGGGGATTTCTCTTGTTTTATTTTTCCCATCGTACACTTGTACTTCTCATCAAAAAAATCCCTGATGCATGTGACTGCAAGGGATTTCCTTATGATTTATGCTGCTGTTATCCATCCATTCTAGCTCAGCACTCACTTGTGCTCCAGGATGGCCTGTCTGCTCTTCTCCAGATACTGCACCGACTGATGATAATCCCGACTGGCAATAGCCAGATACAAAATATCAATGACGTTAAGCTGTGCAATCCGTGAAGATGTTGCTCCGCTACGAATATCACTCTCTGTCGACGTAATCATGAGAGGAACATCCGCGAGACTGCTGAGCGTATTGCTACCCCACTTGGTAATGCTGATTGTCCCTGCACCGCCTTCACGGGCATGCTTCAAGCAGGAGATCACATTGGAGGTCTCGCCTGAATACGAGATGCAGACTACGACATCATCTTCGCGCAGTGTCGTTGCAGAAGAAATCTGCATATGTGGATCGGCGAACGAAAAGCTGGTACGGTTGATCCGCATAAACTTGTAATGAGCATCCAGTGCAATCAGGTTGGACGCCCCCACACCGTAGAAAAAAATGCGATTTGCCTCATTTAACATATTAACCGCCTGCTCTACAAGCCTTGGGTCCAAAATATGAACCGTGTCCTTGATCGATTGAATATTGTTTGTAGATACATGCTGGATAATACTCTCCATCGAATCCTGAGGTCGAATCTCCGTATATTGATACTGCTCATCGGTCTGTAAATCCCCGGCAATTTTGAGTTTCAGCTCCTGAAACCCTGTTACACCAAGTGATTTACACAAGCGGATAATAGCAGCAGGGCTGCCCCCGCTTCGTTCGGACAGCTGTGCAACGGACGACTGCACCGTCTCTTGGGGATGTTCCAGAATGTAAACTCCAATCTTTCGTTCTGACGGAGTCAGATCATCCAGCAATGCACGTAAACGTATAAGCCCACCTTTCATGCCTTCCATCCGCTCCTCCTTTCCGTACTGTCATCTTGTACAAGCATTTTATCCTATAATAATTGTCGCGTCTAATTAGAAATACAACGGATATGGCCATAGGATAGCCACTAAAGGGTCAGATGTCCCGAGACTACCGCACGCTTCGCCCCTGTAACACCAGGAAGGGTATTCGTCCTGCCCATCAAGGCCTCATGCCCAAGCAGTGCAAATCCCATCGCTTCTCTGGCATCATCTGGAATACCATAATCTGCTGTACGCTCCAAGCGTATGGATTCAGGCAGTCTTTGGCGAATCATCTTCATTAGTGTGTCATTAGAAGTACCACCGCCACAGGTAAGCATTGCAGAGATCGACATCTTGGGCAGTACAAGATCCTCCACGGCACGTACAATCGTTTCTGCTGTAAACCAGGTTGCTGTAGCCAGCATATCTTCCAGCGATAAGGAACGCGCTACTCCATATTCCATCAGTCGCTTCGTATAATCTGCACCATAGACTTCACGTCCTGTGCTCTTAGGGGGTTGTCGGCGGAAATATTCGTCCTTGAGGCAAAACTCCGCCAGTTCCGGATGCACGGTTCCCTTGGCTGCCATGCTTCCATTGGGATCATAGTGTTGTCGTCCTTCCGTAGCATATCGAACCAGCGCATCCATCACCATATTCCCCGGGCCTGTGTCAAAAGCTGAAACCTCTGCCTCAGATGTTCCTGCCGGAAGAACCGTCACATTGCCGATCCCCCCGATATTCTGTACCAGACGTCCCTCTGCAGCACTGCGGAACATCAACGCATCCGCATAGGGGGTCAGTGGTGCTCCTTCCCCGCCTGCCGCCATATCCCGGGCACGTAGATTGCCGATAACCGGCAGTCCGGTTCGCTCACTCACTACAGCACATTCGCCAATCTGCAGTGTGGAGCTTACACTCAGATTGCCCTTACCAAACGGGCTTGGAAAAGCAGAAGGTACAGGGGCATGCCAGATCGTCTGCCCATGCATACTGATCACATCCACCTGCCCGGTTGAGACACCAGCTGAACCCAGCAGTTCCTGTACACTATGTGCGTACCATTCCGATACACCAAAATGTGCTGTTGTCAGCTCATCTACTCGTGCCGTATCCGGGGAACACAGCCGAATTAGAGCCTCTCTAAGCTCATTCGTATACGGAGTACAGATGAAATCAACCAGTTCCAGGTGCTGTATCGTTCCGTGCTCATCTGTCTGTATATGCACTAGTGCTGCATCCGTTCCATCCAGCGAGGTTCCGGACATCAATCCAATCACAAGATGCTCCCGCTTGGAACGATACTTTTCCCACATGGGATAACTGCCAGTACACCTGTGTGTATCCATACGTTTGCCAACCTCCTCTAAACCGGGTACTTATGATCCCAACCAGTCCTGTACATATTTAAATCAGTATATGGCATAAAATTTCACCAGTCAATTATATTATGAAATTTAATTACACTCCTTGAGCAGCTCGCTATCTCAAACGAACCCTGGTAATGCCCTGCATCTCTCAGCCTCACATAATCAAGCACGTTAGAGCCGAGAATAACATCAAGATACTATGACAGAAAAGCAAAAAAGACGCATTAAGCGCCTTGATTATTCTTTTTTAAACCAATAGCTTCAAATCCATTCTTCAAAAGAATAACCCATCCCCTGGGGACAGCAGATCAATATCTGTTCCAGGTCGAACGTGTCCACCAAGTAAACCTTGTCTCAGCCGTTCCGTCTCTGCCAAATCCGTATGCACGAGCACGTTGTGCCGGGCATGAACCCCGTTCAACATCTGCTCCACATCAGCCCAGCCTTGATGAACCTTGTAACGAACCTTCTCCACCTTGCATACGCCGTACTTCTCCGGGTCTTCGAGCAATTGATGTGCAAATGTACCTGCAGCCGTATGTCCAGTAAGCAAAATTAAATTCTCAGCTTCAAGCGCCCACATCTCGTAATACCAGCGTGCTAGTGAAGACTGCATCATGCCATCCGGAATGAACCAGAGCGAAGCTTTGTGTTCTTCCAGCAGCCTTGTCCGCCCTTCCACCGTACTGACTCTATTCCATCCTTCTCCATTCAGGAATCTTGCAATCCTGGCCGCAGGCATATCTCCGGTGATCTCCCCTTCCCGCTCTCTAAGCCAGAAAGATGCACGATGCAATTGCTTCATACCATCCACAAGCTTCTGTTCCACAATCAGCGGTACATCTGAAAAACGTTGCTGTGCCCACAAAATCAGTTCCTGTCCCCTACCAACCGCAGGCATCGGTAAGAGCACCTTGCCACCATGAGGAAGTGCCTTCCTAATAGCACTTTCCAGCTGCAGCATTTTCTCTGCCTGTGTGTCACGGTCTGTTCCATAAGCAGCGTCAACAATGGCTAGATCCAGCTTAACGAGGATATCCTTATCTTTATCTTTATTCCTTCCCTTATGTGTATCCCTATACTTGTCCCTTTCTATTTCCATTTCAATTTCTTTATGCTTGTACTTACTCTCACTGCCATCCTGTTCCTGTGCCGTTTCCAAACGCCCATTACTGTATCTGTCCTCACCCTGCTCCATCAACTGCATTCCTGCTTGGAGTGGTGCAAGCCCAACGACTTGTGTGCTTCCCGCAATGGACACCTTATTAGGTAAAGGCATTCCTCGACCTTGCGTTCCATTCCCAGTCCTGGTTCCGCCAATAACAGATGCAACAGACGTTAACTCCCCCCATCTCTGCCTCCTAAGATCGGCCTGTCTGAATCCGTCAGCCACATCGTCTGCCTGCAACAGCATAGACTCCGAGGTGTAATCGCCCGAGTACAGTATTCGCTTGCCTTCCATCTCCAGCCCGAACCAGACTGATCCAGCCAAATGTCCACTGCGTCCCCAAATGATCGACACACCGGGCAGCAATTCGAACCAGCATTCACGCTCGGCCTCATCCTCCAAAAATCGGTAGCGAACGCGCTGCTCATCGACTTCATCATATGGCAGGGGTTGACCTAAACGTTCCATATTCGCACGCCACGCTCGAAAATATGTTGTAAGCTGCTCTTTGGTCTCGCGTGTTGTCCATACTTCACCCGTATACCCCAGCTTATAGAGCAGCGGGATCGCAACCGAATGATCTTCATGCGCATGGGACAACAGCACCGCATCCAATTGTGGCACAACCTCCGGTTCGATGAGTGGATATTCGCCGTTGCCCTCTTTTTTCACACCACAATCCAACAGCAGTCGATAACGGCTCCCCCTAAGCAAATAGGCGGAACGTCCGTGCTCGCCCGCACCGCCCCATACGTTCAGTTTGATCATGAAGCATTCCACTTTCTCTTTGAATTCAGCATCTCAATCCCCAGCAGCATCAGCACCGTCATGCCGACGGTTACCACAGCCATTGCCATACCAAGTGATACCTGACCCTGTTCAAACTGGGCAAAAATATACGTCGCCGACGTCTGCATCGACGGCGGAAGAATAAGCAGCGAGCCGACCAATTCCCTCGTTGCGATCGTAAAGGTCATCATCCAGCCGGCCAGCATGCCCGGCAGGATCAACGGAACAAGGATGCGCCGCAAAATGTACAGCGGCTTGCCGCCAAACACCTGACCCGCCTGAAACAACGTGCCGTCAATCTGGGTAAAGCTTGATTTTACATATTGCACCGTGTATGGCAGGAACAGCACAACATAGGTGAGCACCACCATACCGTATGTGTTGTACAACGTCACAGGCATCCACGGGGAGTTCCAGAACAGAATCAGACCAACCACCATAACAATGCCTGGCACAGTGTTGGGCAACAAACTAAACAGGTCGATGACCCGCTGCATGAACGAAGACGACTTGCCAATCGCCAGCGCGAACCCCGTGCCAATGATCACAGCCACCGTGGAGGCCGCCAACGATAATCCCAGACTGTTACCGATTGCTTTCATGCTCACCGAACCCCAGGATAAAAGCTCCCGGTAGTGCTCCAATGTCAGATTATCCAGAGCCAACCCTGCTCCACGCAGCTTCATCGTGGAAGCTGCAATGATCGAGAAGTACGGAATGCCAATCGACAGAATTAGAAGAATGGCCAGATATGCGCCGCACAACCATCCAGCCCAGCCGCGCAGGGAGTAGCGCTTCGAGCGCTGCCCTTTGCCACCCACGAGACGATACGTGAATTTCCGGCTGATCGCCGACTGCATATACCACATTACCAGACAGACGGACAGTAGCACGGACGCCAGCGAAGTCGCCTTCCCAAAATCAATCGGCCAACTGGAGATGTATTTGTGAATTTCAGAGGTCATGACATAATAACCAATCTTGCGGCCAAAGGTCGCTGGTGTGCCGAATTCCGCAATCGTTTTAACAAAAACAAGCATGATCCCCATCCCGTAAGACGATAGCAGCAAGGGTAAAATAATACGTCTGAATCGGTATCCTGCACGCGCACCGTGCACGGCTCCCGCTTCTTCCAAATTGCCGCCGATGCGAATCAATGCATCCCGCAGCAACAAATAGAGGAAGGGGAACAGGTGCAGACTCATGATCATCACCATGCCCCAAAAGCTGAAGAACAGCTCACTCCAGTTCGTGGATGAGGGCACCCATTGCTGGAGGTATCCCCCTTTTTGCATAAACAGAATCCAGCCCATGGAGCAGATATACGGCGGGGTCATGAACGGAATCATCAGAATGACATCCACCCAGCGATGTTCTCCCATCCGGGTTTTGGCCATCATCCAGGCGAGTGGCAGAGCGAGCAGGGTCGTAACCGCCACCACGCAGATACCCAGCCATACGGAATTCAGCAACACGCCGGATAGATGATGCCCGGTAATCGTACGAATCGGGGCCATCCAGTCCCACTGCCCGTTCGGGTACACACTTTGCCAGAAGATCAGCAGAAGCGGCATCCCAATGCTAATCGTCAGCAGAAAGAGGGCCAGCACTACGCCCACTCTCCGAAATATACGGTTGTTATCCATTACAACAGGTTTCACCACGCTCACCTCACATGATTTTCCACGTCAAGACAGCAGAATCTCCTGTTGCCTACCGTTTCTGTATTTGTGTTCACTTATTTAAAGGTTTCGGAGAAACGGGCTGCGGTCTCAGCACCGTGCTCGCTCATCCAGGTCCAATCCACTTTCAATTGTGGGATATCCTTTACATTGGCACGATTCGTTGCTTCAATATCCTCGCGACCTGGAATCAGGTATGCTTTTGTAACCAGCTTCTGTGCCTCATCCGACAACAGGTAATCAATAAAGGCTTTGGCATTTTCCACATTAGGACTGGATTTCAGAATGGCTGCCGGTCTCGGGCTAATCACTGTACCTTCTTCAGGATAAACGATATCCAGTGGTTCACCTTTGGCTTTGGCGGAATAGGCCATGTAGTCCACACCTGCTGCCACAATGCTTTTTGCGCCCGTAATGACTGGATCAAGTGCTTCCTGATTCGCTCCTGCCATCGCTACACCATTCGCTTTATAGGCGTTCAGCAGATCCCATCCCTTTTCACCATTGGCACTCAGGTAACCCGTGATGAAATCAAGTGCGGAGCCGGACAATGTTGGATCAGGAATGTTCACGGCATCTTTCCATGCCGGTGTTGCCAGGTCAGCCCAGCTCTTCGGCGGTGTAGTCACCAGTTTGCTGTTATACACGATACCCAGTGCCGATGCACTGCTGCTAAAATAGTTCCCTTCTGCATCCGACCAATCCTTGTTCAGCTTGTCCGCATTAGCCGCTTCCGGGTAAGGCAGGGTGAGTCCATCTGCTTTCAACGCTTGTGCCGAAGGCAAGGATGCCAGAATAACCACATCTGCAACCGGATTTGCTTTCTCTGCCTCCATACGAGCCAGAATTTTGCCTGTCGTGCCTTGGAACATCTCTACTTCAATACCTGTCTTGGCTGTAAATCCATTTACGATATTGTCTGCCAGCTTCTGCGGTCCTGCGCTGTACAATACTAATTTACCGCCTGCGGCTTTGGTCGGTGCTTCCGCTGCAGCTGCTGCATTTCCTTCCCCTGCGGGCTGTGCTGCGTTTCCAGTTGTTGTGTTCCCCGTGCTGCATCCAAATAAACTCAGACTCATCACTGCTGTTAATAAAAGCGTTGCACTCTTTTTACGTGTTGTCATACCGAACATGTCTACGCCATCTCCCTTAGATTCGTATTAGAAAAGTCGCTAATGTCTGTTCTATTTTCTACATCTTCTGTTCCATTTTCTTATCACTTATATCTGCACATAAACAGTACTACTTAGCACTTTAGTTCGCTTTGGCGATACCCTTTAGTTGGCGGCGGCGATGATTTCTCGTTGTTGTTTCTCTCCCGACTTTGGATTCACTTGGTGTGTATCCAGCACAGAATTACTTTCCCGCTGCCGATCAAACATCCGGCAGATGCGTTCCGGCGATACATAGAGCTGCACTCTCTCGCCAACGCGTACTCTTTGGTTCGTATACACCGTCCACACACTCAGCCCTTCCATCTGCACACGTACCTCGTAGCGTTCTCCCACATAACTAACGCTGAGGATCATTCCGGGGTATCCCAGATCATCCTGACCTGTTTTGTTCCAGGTGACATGTTCCGGGCGAACCATGGATTCATTCGGCGTAAGCCAGTTCGACTTTCCGATAAACGACGCGACATAAGGATCGCTTGGCGCGGAGTAGATCGTTTCCGGGGTCCCTTTTTGCAAAATGCGCCCCTTCTGCATCACCACAATCTCATCCGACATCGACATGGCCTCAATCTGATCATGCGTCACATACAAGGCAGTCAGTCCCATATCTCGCACCAGTGACATCATCTCAATTCGCATCTCTTCCCGAAGCACTGCATCCAGTGCACTGAGTGGCTCATCAAACAGAATGACACCCGGCTTCACAGCTACCGCTCTAGCAAAAGCAACCCGCTGCTGCTGTCCACCCGACAGCTGATGAGGATAACGATCCTCCATGCCTTGCAGGCGAACCATGCCAAGTGCTTCGTTCACCTTTTGTCGCAGATCAGACTTCTGTTTCCCGGCTTTCAGACCAAATGCAACATTTTCATATACCGTCATATGCGGCCATAATGCAAAATCCTGAAACACCATGCCCAAATTGCGCTTGTGTGTCGGTGTATCGATCCGCTTTGCCGCCGAGTAAATATACTCACCATCTGCACGAATCTCCCCCGCATCCGGCTGTTCCAGCCCGGCGATCATGCGGAGTAAAGTCGTTTTGCCACAGCCCGAAGGGCCAAGCAAAGTAGTGAATTTCCCGTGTTCAAGCGTCAGATCGGTGGGCAATAGTGCAGGCGTTTGATGAAATGATTTTTGAATTCCTGTTAACTCCAGTTTCATAAGCACCCCTGCCTGTCCTCTTTACTAAACTTTTTGCGTACCTCTTGGACTAATCTCTTGTTTTACTCTGTTATTATGTTTCTCTCTTATTTCGATTTCTTCTGTCGCTCTGGCTTTAACATATCTCGTTTATGTTGCTCTGTTTGAGCTTATTCCCTTTGCACTGCTCTTGTAATACCTTGATGTATAGCTTTCTTGTAGTGTGCTTGTAATGCTTCCATGTGTTGATTATGTGTTACTTACTTGTCGCCTCTCTTGTACTGTTCTCAGTCTAATGCCCGCCTTCGTGAGTTGTTTGTTATGTTTGTAAAATGAGAATTAACTTTTTAGATGAATTCTGTTGATATTCATAGATTAAATCTATAGATAGGCATGATATGATCCTACATCGAAAGTTTGAGATCATCTTGATTGACCGGGTAGTTTTAGAAACGAGAGGAGTGTGGAGAGCTTGAACCTGATCAAATTGCAAATTGTCGAGCTGATCGACAAGCATCATCATATGACAAGTGTGGCCGAGGTACTTGGCATCAAGCAGCCTACCGTTACCTTTCATATGAAGTCACTGGAGGAAGAGATGGGGGTACGTTTATTTGAATCGCGCAGTGGAAAAACATTTCTGACCGAAGCTGGACAAGCTTTGCTTCATTATTGCGTCAAAATCAACGCCTTGACCCAGGAGGCTCGCCGTGTAGTCAAGGAATACGACAGCCTTTACCGAGGCACGCTCCATATTGGAGCAAGTTATGTTCCAGCTACATACCTGCTACCGGCCATGTTTCATACGTTTTCTCAAGAATTCCCTGGCATTCAAATTGTGTTGTCCGTCAAACCCGCTCCTGTCATCCGCGAGATGGTAATCCGACATCAACTTGATCTGGGCATCATCTCATCCGAGCCATTTGTTGGCCCGGTTTTGCACGCAGAAACGCTGGGCGAGGATGATCTTGTGCTCATCTGCTCCCCACAGCATGGGCTGGCCCAGAAAGAATCGTTGCAACCTGAAGATATCGCACAGGTGCCTTTTGCTTTACACGGGGATGAGTCCAGTACGCGAAGACTGACCAATCAATGGCTTGCACAGCATGATATCCGGCTACGGAGCACCGTGGAGATGGACTCTCTGGAAGCCATCAAACAGCTCGTTCTACTCGGCGGTCATATCTCGTTCATGTCTAGGATGGCCGTACAGTGGGAGGAGCGGCAAGGCATCATTCAGGTGCTTCCCATTCCGGGAGAGCAAGCACCACGTCATATCTACACCGTGCACAACAGGGATCGCCACCCTTCTGTTCAAGTCAATCGGTTCATCGAAGTGCTGCGAGAGGTCAGGGTCACGCCGCCTGTGATGCATCAGCCTATCGCTTGAACCTATATAAACTATCACTGGCCATTCATGAAATCTATGCAGGGTTAACGTAATTTGCACTCCCCGTTAATCGCGCTCATATTCTCGGACGGTAAAGTGGGGTCTGTACGTTAATCCAGATTAGGAGAGTGATTGGTTTTGAAAAAGTGGAAAAAGGTAACTGCCTCGTTGATGCTAAGCATCGTCACCCTGGGAAGTGGATTGACATTTCTGGACACGCCGCAGGCTTCCGCTGCTGCCAACGCCGTTCCCGCATACGAAGTGAAGTTCATGGCGAAGCCGGAGCTTGTATTAAACACGAATGGAACACCACGCAGTGAGGTTATCCAGACTCTTGGCCTGAATGCCACACCACGAAACATCAACGTGGAGTACTTTGACACCAACGCTCTCGGATTAGATGCCCAGGGTTGGAATGTTCGTTTTCGTAAAAAGGATGACAAAAACAACTATGAGTTAACCTACAAAAAACGTTATCCTGTCATTAACGGAGATATTGATGCAGCATTGACCCTTGCCAACCAGGAAGGCTTTGATAAATCAGACGATAACTATGAGGCCGAAATTGACTGGGGATATAGCAAACAGACCCTAAGCTTCTCCAATACGAAAAAAGTAGATACTACAACGACAGGTACCCAGCTGCCTTCAGAGAAAAACGCTTTGAACCTGCTTTTGGACAAGCTGCCCGGTAAATTGAAAAACTGGTCTGCCTCCAACTGGGGCAAACAACAGCTTACACAGGCCCGTGCCTATGGCCCAATCACCTTCCAACGGTATGAAGGTACATGGAACGGTCAGGAGCTTACCCTGGAAGTATGGCCAATCCGCAACGCAGCAGGTACGGGTATTGAAAATATCGTCGAGGTTTCATTCAAAACAGACGACTCAGCAGCCGTTTCAGGACTACGTAGCCAGTTGCTGCAACTTCTTCAAAACAAAAATTGGCTAATCCCCGCCGATGGCCTGAAGACTCAGACAATCTTGGAAAGATATTAATACCAGAAATTCCATTTTGTAAATCGCATATAAATAGTCGATCAAAGACAAATAAGCTCCTATCTGCCAAAACAGAAAAGGAGCTTTTTGTCTATCCTTAATGATGTTTTATGAGGTTAATCGAACACGTTTTCAAAAACGTTGTTCCTTCAGCCTCAGCACTGCTGTAGCCTTTCAAACAAACAGATCTAACACTTAGGTCAAATATAAAAAAAGCCCTGCACATTGCGGGCTTTTTACTGAATCATTAAGCGGGTGATGGGAATCGAACCCACGCTATTAGCTTGGAAGGCTAAAGTTCTACCATTGAACTACACCCGCATAAACAAAAATCGGGATGACACGATTTGAACATGCGACCCCCTGGTCCCAAACCAGGTGCTCTACCAAGCTGAGCTACATCCCGATATGAACGAAATAATGGCGCGCCCTGAGAGATTCGAACTCCCGGCCTTTTGATTCGTAGTCAAACGCTCTATCCAGCTGAGCTAAGGGCGCAAATATTGGAGCGGAAGACGGGAATCGAACCCGCGACCCTCGCCTTGGCAAGGCGATGCTCTACCGCTGAGCCACTTCCGCATAAATATTGGTGCGGTCGAGAGGACTCGAACCTCCACGGGGGGTTAGCCCACACGGACCTGAACCGTGCGCGTCTGCCAATTCCGCCACGACCGCAAAATATGAAAGTGAGTCATGAAGGATTCGAACCTTCGACACCCTGATTAAAAGTCAGGTGCTCTACCAACTGAGCTAATGACTCATGATAAATGGCTGGGGATATAGGATTTGAACCTATGCATGACGGAGTCAAAGTCCGTTGCCTTACCGCTTGGCTAATCCCCAATATAGAAAACTATGGGGCGATCGAGGGGAATTGAACCCCCGAATGCCGGATCCACAAACCGGTGCGTTAACCACTTCGCCACGATCGCCATAAGAGTTAAACATACATGCATGAGTTTTTAGTATTACCACCAGAGCTTATATTATACACTGTATAAACAGCTTAATGCAAAATACTAAAATGGTGCCGGCGAGAGGACTTGAACCCCCAACCTACTGATTACAAGTCAGTTGCTCTACCAGTTGAGCTACACCGGCATGGTGTAAAGTATTAAAAAATGGCGGAACCGACGGGATTCGAACCCGCGATCTCCTGCGTGACAGGCAGGCATGTTAGGCCAACTACACCACGGTTCCAGATCACTTTCGCTTAGGAAAGTTTAATTGCGGGGGCAGGATTTGAACCTGCGGCCTTCGGGTTATGAGCCCGACGAGCTACCGGGCTGCTCCACCCCGCGTCATTAAAATATATATGGTGGAGGCTGAGGGGATCGAACCCCCGACCCTCTGCTTGTAAGGCAGATGCTCTCCCAGCTGAGCTAAGCCTCCGTAATTATGACCCGTAGGGGATTCGAACCCCTGTTACCTCCGTGAAAGGGAGGTGTCTTAACCCCTTGACCAACGGGCCTTGCTAAAAAAGTATTATGGCGGAGAGAGAGGGATTCGAACCCTCGAGACGCTTGTGACGCCTACACGATTTCCAATCGTGCTCCTTCGGCCAGCTCGGACACCTCTCCATGGCTCCCCGAACAGGACTCGAACCTGTGACAACTCGATTAACAGTCGAGTGCTCTACCAACTGAGCTATCAGGGAATGGTGGAGCCAAGCGGGATCGAACCGCTGACCTCCTGCTTGCAAGGCAGGCGCTCTCCCAGCTGAGCTATGGCCCCATTCATGTACTTCTTATTTAATTACTATGGGCCTTGGTGGACTCGAACCACCGGCCTCACCCTTATCAGAGGTGCGCTCTAACCAACTGAGCTAAAGGCCCGTATGTTCATCCTATTTCCCTATCATTGGGGGCAAAAAAAATACCCCAAAGGGAATCGCTTGGCGGCGTCCTACTCTCCCAGGACCCTGCGGTCCAAGTACCATCGGCGCTAGAGGGCTTAACGGTCGTGTTCGGGATGGGTACGTGTGGAACCCCTCCGCCATCGCCACCAAACGCGATTGGTCGAAGCATAGCTTCTTCCATTCATCAGAGTGTTGTTCTCTGAAAACTAGATTCGAAACGAAACTTACGCAAACTCAAACGTGCTATTGGATAAGCCCTCGACCGATTAGTACTGGTCAGCTCCATGCATTGCTGCACTTCCACCCCCAGCCTATCTACCTCGTCGTCTTCAAGGGGTCTTACATACTGGGAAATCTCATCTTGAGGGGGGCTTCACGCTTAGATGCTTTCAGCGCTTATCCCGTCCGTACATAGCTACCCAGCGGTGCTCCTGGCGGAACAACTGGTACACCAGCGGTACGTCCATCCCGGTCCTCTCGTACTAAGGACAGCTCCTCTCAAATTTCCTACGCCCACGACAGATAGGGACCGAACTGTCTCACGACGTTCTGAACCCAGCTCGCGTACCGCTTTAATGGGCGAACAGCCCAACCCTTGGGACCTACTTCAGCCCCAGGATGCGATGAGCCGACATCGAGGTGCCAAACCTCCCCGTCGATGTGGACTCTTGGGGGAGATAAGCCTGTTATCCCCAGGGTAGCTTTTATCCGTTGAGCGATGGCCCTTCCATGCGGTACCACCGGATCACTAAGCCCGACTTTCGTCCCTGCTCGACTTGTAGGTCTCGCAGTCAAGCTCCCTTATGCCTTTGCACTCTTCGAATGATTTCCAACCATTCTGAGGGAACCTTTGGGCGCCTCCGTTACTCTTTAGGAGGCGACCGCCCCAGTCAAACTGCCCACCTGACACTGTCCCCGTACCCGATGAGGGCACCAGGTTAGAACCTAGATACGATCAGGGTGGTATCCCAACGGTGCCTCCACACAAGCTGGCGCTCATGCTTCTAAGGCTCCCACCTATCCTGTACAGATCGTACCCAAATTCAATATCAAGCTGCAGTAAAGCTCCATGGGGTCTTTCCGTCTTGTCGCGGGTAACCTGCATCTTCACAGGTATTAAAATTTCACCGGATCTCTCGTTGAGACAGCGCCCAAGTCGTTACGCCATTCGTGCGGGTCAGAATTTACCTGACAAGGAATTTCGCTACCTTAGGACCGTTATAGTTACGGCCGCCGTTTACTGGGGCTTCGGTTCACAGCTTCGGATTACTCCTAACCACTCCCCTTAACCTTCCAGCACCGGGCAGGCGTCAGCCCGTATACTTCGCCTTACGGCTTCGCACAGACCTGTGTTTTTGCTAAACAGTCGCTTGGGCCTTTTCACTGCGGCCCCCTCGTGCTATTCACACTACCGGGGCACCCCTTCTCCCGAAGTTACGGGGTCATTTTGCCGAGTTCCTTAACGAGAGTTCTTCCGCGCGCCTTAGAATTCTCTTCTCGCCTACCTGTGTCGGTTTGCGGTACGGGCACCTTCATCTGGCTAGAGGCTTTTCTTGGCAGTGTGAGATCATGACCTTCGCTACTGTAATTTTCGCTCCCCATCACAGCTCAGCCTTACGATGTGCGGATTTGCCTACACATCAGCCTTACTGCTTAGACGGACATCCATCAGTCCGCGTCACTACCCTACTGCGTCCCCCCATTGCTCGTAACGATTTACGGTGGTACAGGAATTTCGACCTGTTGTCCTTCGACTACGCCTTTCGGCCTCGCCTTAGGTCCCGACTTACCCTGAGCGGACGAGCCTTCCTCAGGAACCCTTAGGCTTTCGGCGGATCAGATTCTCACTGATCTTTTCGTTACTCATACCGGCATTCTCACTTGTATAATGTCCAGCGCTCCTTACGGTACACCTTCAACCCTTATACAACGCTCCCCTACCCCTGATGCAATGCATCAAGCCATAGCTTCGGTGGTGTGTTTAGCCCCGTTACATTTTCGGCGCAGAGTCACTCGACCAGTGAGCTATTACGCACTCTTTCAATGGTGGCTGCTTCTAAGCCAACATCCTGGTTGTCTGTGCAACTCCACATCCTTTCCCACTTAACACACACTTGGGGACCTTAGCTGATGGTCTGGGCTGTTTCCCTTTTGACAATGGATCTTAGCACTCACTGTCTGACTCCCGGAAGTAAGTCTATGGCATTCGGAGTTTGACTGAGCTTGGTAACCCTTGCGGGCCCCGCACCCAATCAGTGCTCTACCTCCACGACTCTGTTTTCCGAGGCTAGCCCTAAAGCTATTTCGGGGAGAACCAGCTATCTCCGAGTTCGATTGGAATTTCTCCGCTACCCCCACCTCATCCCCGCATTTTTCAACATGCGTGGGTTCGGGCCTCCAGTGCGTGTTACCGCACCTTCACCCTGGACAGGGGTAGATCACCCGGTTTCGGGTCTACGTCCACGTACTATGGCGCCCTATTCAGACTCGCTTTCGCTGCGGCTCCGGCTCTTCACCTTAACCTTGCACGGGAACGTAACTCGCCGGTTCATTCTACAAAAGGCACGCCATCACCCCTAAAACGGGCTCTGACTTTTTGTAAGCACACGGTTTCAGGTTCTATTTCACTCCCCTTCCGGGGTGCTTTTCACCTTTCCCTCACGGTACTGCTTCACTATCGGTCGCTAGGAAGTATTTAGCCTTGGCAGATGGTCCTGCCGGATTCATACGGGGTTTCACGTGCCCCGCACTACTCGGGATCCGTCTCGGAGGGAACCAACTTTCAACTACAGGGCTTTTACCTTCTTTGGCGGGCCTTTCCAGACCTCTTCGCTTAACCGGTTCCTTTGTAACTCCATGTGAGACGTCCCACAACCCCAAAGAGCAAGCTCCTTGGTTTGGGCTTCTCCGCGTTCGCTCGCCGCTACTGACGGAATCACTATTGTTTTCTCTTCCTCAAGGTACTTAGATGTTTCAGTTCCCTTGGTATGCCTCTACACAACCTATGTATTCAGTTGTGAGTAACTGGATATTACCCCAGCTGGGTTTCCCCATTCGGACATCCCCGGATCAAAGCTTGCTTACAGCTCCCCGAGGCAGTTTCGTTGTTCGCCACGTCCTTCATCGGCTCCTAGCGCCTAGGCATCCTCCGTGTGCTCTTAGTAGCTTAACCATGACGCTCGTGTTCGAGTTGTCGCTCCGCTTGGTTTGCTTGCGCAAATCCAAAAGTCGCTCCATTTCGATCACTCGCTCCAGCAATCTACCTTATAAAACACTTCACTTGTTTGCACAAGATCAGCTTAAAGGAATGTTCTAATTCGCGTTTGTTTCGTTTCGATATCTAGTTTTCAAAGAACAAATCGTTTCATTCGGGCCGTTCACAAGAAGTGTCGGTCGAATAAACGAGAAGTGTTGAGAGTTTGAGCTCTCAAAACTGAGCAACGAGTGAGTTGAAAGCTTTACGAAGTAAAGCTCGCTTCGGAAGTATACTTCCTGAAGACTTTTTGAATGTTTCCACGCGGGAAACGATTCTCCATAGAAAGGAGGTGATCCAGCCGCACCTTCCGATACGGCTACCTTGTTACGACTTCACCCCAATCATCTATCCCACCTTCGGCGGCTGGCTCCTTGCGGTTACCCCACCGACTTCGGGTGTTATAAACTCTCGTGGTGTGACGGGCGGTGTGTACAAGACCCGGGAACGTATTCACCGCGGCATGCTGATCCGCGATTACTAGCAATTCCGACTTCATGCAGGCGAGTTGCAGCCTGCAATCCGAACTGAGACCGGCTTTGCTGGGATTGGCTCCATCTCGCGATTTCGCTGCCCGTTGTACCGGCCATTGTAGTACGTGTGTAGCCCAGGTCATAAGGGGCATGATGATTTGACGTCATCCCCACCTTCCTCCGGTTTGTCACCGGCAGTCTATCTAGAGTGCCCACCCGAAGTGCTGGCAACTAAATATAAGGGTTGCGCTCGTTGCGGGACTTAACCCAACATCTCACGACACGAGCTGACGACAACCATGCACCACCTGTCTCAACTTTCCCCGAAGGGCACCTGATGCATCTCTGCTTCGTTAGTTGGATGTCAAGACCTGGTAAGGTTCTTCGCGTTGCTTCGAATTAAACCACATACTCCACTGCTTGTGCGGGTCCCCGTCAATTCCTTTGAGTTTCAGTCTTGCGACCGTACTCCCCAGGCGGAGTGCTTAATGTGTTAACTTCGGCACCAAGGGTATCGAAACCCCTAACACCTAGCACTCATCGTTTACGGCGTGGACTACCAGGGTATCTAATCCTGTTTGCTCCCCACGCTTTCGCGCCTCAGCGTCAGTTACAGCCCAGAGAGTCGCCTTCGCCACTGGTGTTCCTCCACATATCTACGCATTTCACCGCTACACGTGGAATTCCACTCTCCTCTTCTGCACTCAAGTCACACAGTTTCCAGTGCGATCCGGGGTTGAGCCCCGGGATTAAACACCAGACTTACATGACCGCCTGCGCGCGCTTTACGCCCAATAATTCCGGACAACGCTTGCCCCCTACGTATTACCGCGGCTGCTGGCACGTAGTTAGCCGGGGCTTTCTTCTCAGGTACCGTCACCTTGAGAGCAGTTACTCTCCCAAGCGTTCTTCCCTGGCAACAGAGCTTTACGATCCGAAAACCTTCATCACTCACGCGGCATTGCTCCGTCAGGCTTTCGCCCATTGCGGAAGATTCCCTACTGCTGCCTCCCGTAGGAGTCTGGGCCGTGTCTCAGTCCCAGTGTGGCCGATCACCCTCTCAGGTCGGCTACGCATCGTCGCCTTGGTGAGCCGTTACCTCACCAACTAGCTAATGCGCCGCAGGCCCATCCCCAAGTGACAGATTGCTCCGTCTTTCCAGTTCCCTTCAGGCGAAGAAAACAAGTATTCGGTATTAGCTACCGTTTCCGGTAGTTGTCCCAAGCTTGAGGGCAGGTTGCCTACGTGTTACTCACCCGTCCGCCGCTAACCGTCCGAGAAGCAAGCTTCTCTTCAAGCCCGCTCGACTTGCATGTATTAGGCATGCCGCCAGCGTTCGTCCTGAGCCAGGATCAAACTCTCCAATAAAGTATTGAAAAGAGCGATAAGCTCATTTTGAATCTGACGAGATTAAAAATCTCATTTGTGCTCCAGTCGATCCAAGCCAAGGCTTGTCTCATACTTTCGCGTTCATTCTGCAAGCAGAATGTTTACTCACTCGTTGTTCAGTTTTCAAAGATCAAACTTGTTCAGTTGCTTTCATCAATTCGTTTCAGCAACTTTTATATCATATCATTTCCAAACCAACTTTGCAAGCTCTTTTTTTAAGTTTCTTTCGAAGCTTGTTTTCAGTTGCTTGCCTCACTTTTTAAAGTGTGTTTTCTTGGCCGGAATTAGAATATACCATGTATGATATCTCAATGCAAGACTTTATTTTATAATCATCATAATTTTCCTCAAGGGCCCACTTCTCTACAGAACTACTATGATTCTTTCTAACATTAACTCCCCCTCCTCAACGGACCCAACATTAATACAGACATATCTCAACATATCAAAACAACAAAGGAGTCACGTATACGATCTACCGTAATCTTCGACCTTTAACGTAACTCCCCTGCCTTACATAGTTTATAGATCATACTGCTCTTTTTTCCCTCTCAACTTTTATCTTTCTTCTATAGAATAGACTTGCCTAACAAGGATGATATCAATCCAACACCAAGTCTCGCCGTATGCCGGTTCTGATCAAGCAGTGGATTTACCTCAACCAGTTCCATGGATACCACTTGATTGCTTGAAGCTAAACACTCCATCGCAAAGTGCGCTTCCCGATAACTCAACCCACCCGGCACAGGTGTCCCTACCCCTGGCGCTTCACGAGGATCAAGGCAATCCATATCAAAACTGACATGAATACCGTCCGTTCCCTCTCCTGCGATAACCATGGCTTGATCCATGACTTGCTGCATACCCATCCGATCAATATCATGCATCGTAAAAGCCCGAATACCCAAAGCTCGTATCTGCTCTTTCTCATAGTCATCCAGATCACGAAGCCCGACATATACCAAATTAGACGGTTTAACAAAAGCACCTGCACCTTTGATCTTTGACAAGTTAAAGGCCGAATGTCCCAAAAATGCAGCCACACTCATTCCATGCATATTACCTGTCAGGCTATGTTCTTCCGTATTTAAGTCTGCATGAGCATCAAACCAGATCACACCTAGATTGCTGTAATGTGCAGTTAATCCTGCCAGAGTACCAATGGCTACACTATGGTCTCCCCCAAGCACAAGCGGAAAGGCTCCATCTTCTAAAGCAGCCGATATTTCATGACAAACGAATTCACTTACCTGCCGAACCTCACTCAGATACTTTACTGTCTTGCGCCCCGCTGGAATAGCGGGCTGTGTAGGGCAATCCACACGCACTTCCTTGGACAAGAGAAACCCTAAACTCGCAATTTCTCGCTTCAACCCGGCGGTGATCAGTTCATCCGGACCCAACTCGGCTCCATTTCTCGCACCAGCTAATCCAAAAGGAACTTTGATAAGAGCTACCTCATTGTAACGAGTCCTTACGTGGCGGGTATACTGACGAGACAAATCATCATGCACCACTCGCTCCCCTGCAGCCAAAATATCCTCATTCTTCACCGGTATCAGCTCCCTTTTCATCATTATGGAACTACAACTATGAAGTCCTTACAACTCAAACATCATGCAGCACCTCTCTGATGATCTCTATAGCCCAATCAATCTCAGATTTCTTAATGGTTAGCGGAGGTGCAAGACGAATCGTGGTTTCGTGGGTTTCCTTGCAAAGCAGACCAGCAGACATCAGGCGTTCACAGTAAGGTCGGGCAGAGCCATGGAGCTCAACCCCGATGAATAAACCTCTGCCCCGAATTTCCCGAATAGCAGTGCTCTTGATACCTGCAAGTTGTTCCATAAAATAATTTCCCAGTTCCTCTGAGCGCTCCGCAAGTTTCTCATCTTCCAGAACATCCAGAGCGGCAACGGCTACTGCACAAGCGAGCGGATTACCCCCAAATGTGGAACCGTGTGAACCCGGTTCAAACAGGTCCAGGATGTCCGCTTCGGCAGCAATTGCCGAAATCGGCATCACACCGCCTCCAAGTGCTTTGCCCATAATCCAGATATCCGGTTCAACATGATCCCAATCGGAGGCAAATCGGCGTCCCGTTCTTCCGAATCCAGTTTGAATCTCGTCCGCCATAGT
Source organism: Paenibacillus amylolyticus (assembly GCF_051136285.1). GTDB lineage: Bacteria > Bacillota > Bacilli > Paenibacillales > Paenibacillaceae > Paenibacillus > Paenibacillus amylolyticus_F. Next base: position 3,425,295 of record NZ_CP194938.1, read on the forward strand.
CAAGACTCGCTGCTGTCTGCATATCGCAAACGCCTCTGCCAAGTATCCATCCGGTGGGATAATAATCCCTGCTTCGCCCTGAATCGGTTCAACCAGGAAACCTGCCGTATTCGGTGTGATGGCTTGTTTTAATGCCTCCAGATCACCGTAAGGAATGATTCGAAATCCTGGTGTGAACGGCCCGAAGTCCTTTTTATATTCAGAAGATGATGAAAAAGAAGTAACCGTCAAAGTTCTGCCATGAAAGTTGCCAGAGCACACAATGATTTCAGCCTGATTTTCGGGTACTCCTTTGCAACGATATGCCCATCTTCGCACAGCCTTTATTGCTGTCTCGACTGCTTCTGCACCCGTGTTCATGGCTAATATTTTGGATTTGCCCGTAAATGCAGATAGTCTTTGATAAAAAATTGCTGCAGAATGGCTGTGAAATGCCCGCGATGTCAATGTGACCTTATCCGCCTGATCTTTCAACGCTTGAATAATGACAGGATGTCTGTGCCCATGATTCAGTGCAGAATAGGCACTTAACATATCCATATAACGGCGGCCTTCAGGATCTTCTACCCATACTCCTTCTGCCCGTTCAATAACAATAGGAAGTGGATGATAGTTAGGTGCAGCATACGTTTCCGACCATTGGATGAACATCTCGGTATCCGGCATTCCTTCACAACCTTCCGCATAATATTGTATACAAAATACAGTAACAGTGTATGCAAGCTGATCTGCGTTTACGACTTGATTCCACTTTTTCCGCAATCACCCAGTCTGAAAACTCTTGGGTCAACATTTGACAACCAACATTAGTATCCTCTGAAGATGAAACGCACACCCCATATAAAAGATTTCGGAATGTATTACTATTAAATCTGTATACAATATACATACTATGATATACATGGATACACCAACAATACTAGCAAACCTATACGTGTATGACAACGCTTTTTAGAACATTTTTACACTTTAATTCCATAAAATGTTTTTCGTTTCAACTCTCATCATACATCAATCCAGGAACAAACTCGCTTGCCCAACTCCCCCCTCGATGGTAAGATGATAAAAACTTGAAACACCTCGAACGGCGCGTCCTGTATAGCTTTATAACCATTTATCATCACCATACATATAGAAGGGAGAACTTGGTATGGAGGTACCTAAATACCGTTCCTTGAAAGATCACGTCTATGATTACATCGCCCAGAAGATCCAAAACGGGACACTTCTTCCCAACCAGAAGATTAACGAAGCCGAGATCTGCAAAAAGCTGGACATCAGCCGCACCCCTACCCGGGAAGCTTTATTTCAGTTGACCTCGGACAATCTGCTGCAATATATTCCACGCAGGGGATTTATTGTTGCGCCTTTTGACACAAGCAAGAAACTTGAATTCTCACAAGCGATTGGTGTGCTGGAGGCACTGGCCGCCACGCTGGCAGTGGATCATCTCAAACCATCCGAACTTAAAGAAATGGAAGCTCTGGTCAACCACATGGATGAAGACATCAACCAGCTTGATCTTGCTGCATACAGCAAACATCAGTATTTGTTTCACAACCTGTACATTCAACGCTGCGGCAATGCGACCGTTATTGAAATGTTAAACACACTTAAGAACAGCTTTATTCGCCAGTCGTATGTCAGCGATAACAAGCCAAAATTATCCGAAGTGCTGCACGAAGTCAATGAAGAGCACCGGCAGATTTTAAATGCGTTTCGTGCCAAGGACCAACCACAGCTCGAAGCACTTCTCAAACATCACTGGCGTATCATTGATAACGACATGCTGTAACATATCACCTTTGTTAAACATAGATTTACTTGGCACATCTCTCTACGGCACCATACCCATACCAAATGAGGCAACTCACATCATAACGAATGTGAGTTGCCTTTTTTTATTTATGCTTAGCTTCAGAAGGAACTCTCGCCGTGAATACGGCATATCCCAGCCTTTTGCCGTATTTCATAAGCAACCGGTCATTGGTACGACTCATCCGCTGTACATTTTCATCCTCCAGCCAGTTCATATCCATCTCACGCAAAGGGTCATGATCGACACCCCACTTCCCCATCTTACGTGAGTGCTCTTTAACTTCAATGTTAGAAAATCCGTATTCCCTCAGTCGTTTCTTCCAGCCCAATACAGTGGCGAGTGTTCGTATCCCATAAAATTGTTTCAGCTTTCGGCTCATCAGATCCGTTTTTCTTCCCGACAGGATCATTTCGCGATCTACAAGCAGCCCTCCAGGCTTCAGTACTCTCGAATACTCGGACAGTGCCTTACGCCACGGTGTAAAGATCGTAACTGATTCGATAAATACCACGTCTACATGGTTATCTGGTAAAGGCAGTGCGGCAACATCGGCTTGAATAAAACGCACATCAACCCGCTCTTTACGAGCACGCCTTACCGCTTTATCCAACATGTGACGGTGAAGATCAACTGCCGTTACACGGCAGCCATGCCGAGCTAAATGACACGCTGTTCTTCCTGTGCCACATCCAATCTCCAGAATATGGACCCCTGCCGGTATTGATAACGTATCGAGCAGCTGCAGAGTTGCCGAGAATCCGCCAGGATGAGCACTCCCTTCCCCCAAACGAGCAAGCAAATCATGATAATCCACGACTCCCCCTCCTCCCCTCTCCCTCCAGTCTATGGAATAAACCGAAAAACGGCTCCTGACTATGAAGATAACCGGGTACTCGTCCATACCAATTCACTCTATTCCTACTATGATATACAAACCGTTGATTTCAGGCGGCAAACCGCAATTACGAGGGGGATATGCATGCACAGAATTCATCCGGTATGTGAAGAAAACGTATCACCGCATGTGGGACGTCCAGTCTGTCTTGTCATGAAAGACGGCAAGCATATGTATGGCACACTTGGAGGTTGCCGGGATGGAAAGGTATACCTGAATGAATCCTTTCAAGGTCCACGCTTGTGTTCTGTCCAATCCAAGCAACAACTTCGCAGAGTCAGTAAAAAGAAATTATCATCAGCCAGAAAAGCCAAATCTTCAGCTTATGGTGGCTACCCATATGGTGGTGGATACGGCGGTTATGGTGGTGGTTACGGATACGGGGCAGGTTATGATGTCGCCCTGATCGCTACATTATTCCTTCTTCCGTTCCTGTTCATCTAGATTTCCATAACGGAAAGCTGTTGCAATAATATTAACAAACGACAAAAAAACCTCTTCATGTTCGCTCATAGAACACGAAGAGGTTCCTTTTTCTTGTAACAAAAAAGGCATCCGCCTTAAACGAATGCCAGGAACTTCATATTTAATCCCATACCTCTGTACCAGATGTGCAATTTATCTAAAAAAAAACACCTCGTGAGAGGCGGGTAAGCTATATTAAATCCGATTTCCTTTAGACATCGTTTTCAGGTTACTATTCGAATTCTCAAGCAATGGCAGCATCCTAGTCGTACTAACCATTTCAGAAGCACATATTGGACAAGTAGGTACGTTATCAAACGCAAAATTGTCCCGCATCCATCCTTTGCACGTATCACTCGTACATTCCCAGATTGCTGCATCTGCTTGTGGAATCTCTTCCAACGGTTTTTTGCGATTATACATGACTTCTACCCCCTTTGTTATGGAAAAACATCTTACCGACGTTATTGCACAGAAGCCAATACTTAGCGGAAGTATAACATCCATCGGACTTCTGCCTCGACAACTTTTGGGCCAGTTTTCATCTATTTAATCAAAAAAAAGAAGCTGCCTTTACCATTATGACATGTTAAAGGCAGCTATGCTTTAATTACAGTTTTACAACTTCTTCTGCTTGAGGACCACGGTTTCCTTGTACAATTTTAAATTGCACGCGTTGACCTTCGTCCAGCGTTTTGAAGCCATCGCCTGTAATAGCGCTGAAGTGTACGAATACATCTTCTCCGCCTTCAACTTCGATGAAACCGAAGCCTTTATCAGCGTTGAACCATTTTACTGTTCCGTTTTGCATGTGAATTACACCTCCAAATAAAGATTAACATGTTCCTTTGTTCTTTGCAGCAAGCAAATAAAAATTCACACATTGAAAAAGGTACCAGTCATAAACTATAAGTGATCGCCCTTTACAATATATGAATTAGGTTTTCAACTCCGTACAACTTGATTCTTAGTATACCTCTAATCCGTTCAAAAAGCAAATCATTGTATTTTCTTTTCAAACAGCTTTGGAAATACATGTTTATTTAACTCCCTGAACAAAACGATCTGTGTTATTCCCTCAAAGCGATCTTATGTGTGCGGTCTTATGAAAGGATATGCAGTTCCAATCCAACTTATACATGATTTGCGAAAAAGTTCTGTCCGTGCATATCCAACATGTTCAAGCTAGAACTACGTCTATACTAATTTAAAATTCACAAAAAGCCAAGCTACCAAGCAACCATTCCATCTAGGTCCATGCCCAAATAAACGCATCACGGTCCCAAGCAACTCGCCCGCCATGCAGCTTGCGAAACGCTTTTTTCACCTCTTTGGACAAGGAAGCATTGCCATTTTCGTTAACAAAAACGAACTGCTCTCCAAAATGAGTTCTTACATATTCGATTGCTGCCTCCTGACGAAGCGTGCCCGTAAACTTAATCTCACCAACCATCCATTCAGCCACTTCCTGTGCTGTCTTTTCCATTATTTCACCTGCCGTTCTTTCGTTACACGGTGGTCAGACCTCACTTACCTGTCTTGCACCTGTCTGAAGTATACCACGCAAGCTGGATAGAGGGTAAACAAACAGACATGAATATTAGAACATGGGATGCAGACCAGCCTTTCAAAATCTCACAAGGCAAGTGTACCCAATCCACAGCGATCATAATATAATACTTTGCATGATCAGCTTCTCCATTTGGATAAAAACATAAAAAGTAACAAAAAAGAGACTTATCGAATTGTGTTTTACCCTAAAATCAGGTATGGCTTTCCCCCCTGCCTGTCCATTATAGTAATACTTAAGTTTTTGGATGCAGGGGCGCTTGATCTATTTAGCGTCAAATGACTATGAGACTTGGAGAATTATGAATTGATTTCTATATAGCTTATTAAATCAGGGAGGATTTTATGAGAGCATTCTTTCAACGCTGGGGACATCTGCTGGCCATTCTATGTATACCGCTTCAAGGCTCGATTTATATGTTCCTGGGCAGCCAAGCGGGAGATGATGTATTTTACAATTATGCCTGGATTGATACACAGATTCCTTTCATTAAAGAATTTATTATTCCATATGTCAGCTGGATGCCTATTCTATATCTGAGCTTTCTATATCTGGGTCTAACGAACAAGTCGCTGTTTTGGCGCACATTGATCATTTATAACGTAGGGGTGATGGCAGCCAATGTTTGTTTTGTGCTTTTCCCTTCGTATGTACCTCGCCCGGAAGTGAGTGGTACAGATCTAAGTAGTCTACTTGTGCAATTCATCTATTCCAATGATGCGCCTGTGAACTGTTTCCCAAGCGTACACTGTCTTACAAGCTATATGTTGTTCATCATTCTCAACAGACATCTGAACGTCAAGCCTGCAGTGCGGATCTTTGGCTCGGTCTGGTTATGGCTGATTATTGCTTCAACTGTGTTCGTTAAACAGCATTCCCTGCTGGATGTCGTTGGCGGCATTGCATTTGCTGAAGCAGCCTACTGGACAGTCCATGTCTTTGCCAAACGTCTGGGGCAGGCTCGGAAGGGCAGCAAGCAGCCGCTTAGAGCTACACAACCAAGCCAAAATGCATAACACGGTTCATGAAAAGCGATTTACAATGATGGCGTGGCACATCACACATGCAACCACAATGAAAGAGGGCTCAGGAGCCCTCTTTTTTATATTCATAAATGAATCAGAATCTTTTCCTCAAGAAAATCAATTGCGAGTTTTAAGACACGCCCTAGACTATCGGTGGACGCTCGTGCAGCAGATCGGATGGCGGACTGCCCATGAGTCGTTTGAATATGCGGTAAAAATAAGACAAGTCCCGGTAACCGAGAAATTCGGCAATTTCCTGAATGGAGAGCTGCGACTCGGTGAGCAGGTACAGTGCTCTTTTCATCCGCTGGTCATGAACGTATTCGCTAATCGTCTGATTGGTTACACCTTTGAACAGGGAGGCCGCATAGTTAGGTGACTTTCCGATTTCATCTCCAAGATCTTCCTTTGTCACTTTCTCTCGATAATGCTGCTCAATGTATCTTTTCATCCGTTCCACGTACCGATGCCTCTCTGGCGGGATGATACCTCGATCAAGTTCCCGGTTAATATAAATTACTACTTCCATCAATAACGCTTGGCTCATCATGACATAATAAGAAGGACGTTCTTCCCATTGTTGCTGGATTGCCTTCATTCGCTGATGAATCAGTTCATAACAACCTGGTTTATGCCTCAATGGTTCACACCGTTTAATCGCAGGTAGCTCTTCCATCTCGTTTTGCTTCAATAAAACAACAATTTGGGTGTGTGTAACCGTAGGAATACTTTTTCCGTAATAGGGTATCCCACCAGGAATAAGCAGCAATTCACCCTTTTCCATGATCTGTTTATCTCCGTTCACCCAATATACACAATTTCCATATGTAACCAAGCTAAGACGCCAAATGCCTTGTGGTTGCGTGGCTTCTTCGTACCAACCCACGCCATTCACATGATGTACTTCAAGTGGAGTAAACATAATGCACCTCGTTATCGGACTATATTCTAATCATTGTACTATAGTTCATATCTTGATTCGACAGGAAACGCTACAATATACACATAAGAACTAAATATGAGGAGGATATTAGCATGTTGAAAACAAAAATTATCTGTACCATGGGACCTGCTTGTGACTCAATCGAAACGTTGAAAGTAATGATTCAGGAAGGGATGACCGTTGCCCGTCTGAATATGGCTCATGGCGAGCTGGAAGATCATGTGGGACGGATCAACAACATCCGTACAGCGGCTGCTGAACTGAACAAATATATCCCAATCATGATGGACATCAAAGGACCGGAAGTACGGATTGGTAAACTACAAGAGGCTTCGGTTCATCTGCAGGCAGGTAAAGAACTTACGTTGACCACTGAGGATATTCTTGGCGACGTAGAGCGCATCTCCGTAAACTACCCTGAATTGAATCTGGTTGTTAAACCGGGAGATCGCATTCTGATTGACGATGGCTTGGTTGATCTCACTGTATTGTCTGTTGAAGGTTCAGAGATTCATTGCAAAATCATTAGCGGCGGTATCCTTAAACCACGCAAAGGCGTGAACCTGCCTGGAATCAAAACGACACTGCCAGGCGTAACTGAGCGTGACGTTATGCATATTGGATTCGGAATCGAGAACAACATCGAAATTATCGCGGCTTCCTTTGTTCGTAAAGGTGATGACATTCGTGAAATCCGCAGCATTTTGAAAGAACGCGGTCAGGAGCATGTGCAAATCATCTCCAAAATCGAGAATCAGGAAGGCATGACAAACCTTGATGATATCATCGAAGCATCCGACGGCATTATGGTAGCTCGTGGTGATCTCGGGGTCGAAGTTCCCATCGAAGATGTACCGATGATGCAGAAAGAAATGATCGATAAATGTAACAAAGCCGGCAAACCGGTTATCGTCGCTACGCATATGCTGGAATCCATGCAAGTAAACCCTCGTCCAACACGGTCCGAGGTAAGTGACGTAGCAAATGCTGTACTTCAAGGCGCAGACGTAGTGATGTTGTCTGGCGAATCTGCTGCCGGTAAATATCCGATCCAATCCGTGCGCACGATGGCTGCTGTTGCACGCCGCGCAGAAACCATGATCGATTATAAAGAACAGTTCAATCAAAAATCCGCACAACAAGTAGCTGACATTACCGAAGTTATCAGTCAAGGTGCGGTAAGTTCATCGCTCGTCTTGAATGCCAAAGCAATCATCACATCCACCGAGAGTGGATTCACGGCTCGTATGATCTCCAAGTATCGTCCAAAAGCACCGATTATCGCAGTTACTCAACATGAAGAAGTGCTGGCTAAAATTTGCCTGCTCTCCGGTGTCGTTCCGGTTATGGGCGACAAAGTGACAACAACAGATGAAATGTTCGAATCCGCTACGCGCAATGCCATCAAAACAGGTTATGTTGAAAAAGGAGACATCATCGTATTGTCCGCTGGTGTTCCAATTGGTCAATCCGGTAACACAAACCTGATCAAGGTATTGCAAGTATAATTACGAATCACGGCATAGTGGTTCTATAAAAAGTGTGAAATTCAAAAAATCCACCGGGATATGAAATCCGGTGGATTTTTTGATGTTCTACAAATTACGCGAATAGTTAACCAGATCCTGCGACATGTTGTTAATCTCATCCATTGAGGCGTTGACCTGCTGCGTCAGGGCTGCCTGATTCTGAGTCAGTGTGGACATGTTGCCGATATGCTGCAAAATATGATCAATCAACGTTTTCATTTTCTGCATGCTATCTTCAATGTTGACGGTGGCCTCCGAACTATGATCGGCCAGTTTCCGCACTTCTCCAGCTACAACGCCGAAACCTAAGCCCAGTTCACCTGCACGTGCAGCTTCAATGGCTGCATTCAAACCAAGCAGATTCGTCTGGCCGGCAATCTCCCGAATAAACGCTGTAATACTCTTCGTACCATCTACACTATCCCGCACCTGCGTTGCCGCATCAGCAGATAACTCCTGAGCGTTGACGAGCTCCTGTGCCTGATCCGTAATCGAGTTAATACCGCGAACCATCTCTTCAATGGACTCGGACAACTGTTTTGTTTTCAAATTCATCGCTTCAACAATCACTTCTTTATTCTTCTGATGAGTCACATCCCGAATCGTTCCAGCAACACGAAGCGGTACTCCGTTCTCATCACGAATGGTTTCACCTCCGGCATGATACCAACGATACTCCCCATCTTTCCGTTGCAAACGGTAATCGAGATCATACGGTGTTCTGCCGCTGTAGTCATTCAAATGTTTGGCAAATTCATTGATTGTTCGATCATGGTCTTCTGGGTGAAGACGACTGCTCCAACTGCTGAATACGTTCGGGAAGTCTTCTTCATTCTTGAATCCCAGCTCTCTGCGGAATTGTGGTGACCACCAGAATTCATTGTTTGTATTCACCACATCTCCAGCAACAACTGTCATATCCCACGGCGCCTCCACGAGCGCACGGTTGACCAGATCATAACGGGTTACAAGAGCTTCCAATTCATCGGACTTGCTCTTCTCATCATGAATATCAAACATTACTCCGATTAATTTAACCGGAGCACCTGCATCATCTCTCACAAGTCGTCCAAGACATCTGAACCAGCGGGCTTCTCCATTCTTCAAAAGCATACGCCCTACAATGTTATATCCTGCTCGATCACTCGGATCATTCACATGACTCGTAATCCCCTGCACGAGCTGCGGTCTGTCCTCAGGATGTACGGATTTAGCCCAACTCGCGAACTCATTGGGAAAGTCCTTCGAATTATTGTAGCCTAGTATCTTGCGGAACTCTTCGGAGAACGAAACGACGTTATTGTTATCCAACGGATTGCCTGCAACAATCTCTGCCTCCCATATTCCCGCATGTAGCGCCTGATTCAACAGGGTAAGACGCATTTGTGCAACCTCATGCTGTGATTGCATTAGTTGTACAGCTTTCCGGATATTTTCCAGAATTTCATTATTTCCTTGTACATCGGCATTTGTCCCAATCCAGAACTGGCCCTTCTGAGCGTTCTCAAGCAAATGACGACTGTAACTCAGCAATTGCTCATGGGAATCTACACGATTTGATTTACTTACTTCACTACGTTTAAGAAACATCGCAATATCCCCTCTTATGTCAGGTGTCTTTATATATACTTCGACATAAAAATACAAGAAGTGTAGGTCTAAAGTCTCTATTGTAAAAAAAAACGCAAAATTTCGCCTATTAGGAGAAATTTCACGTTGTTAGATGACTTCATAAATTTTTAAACATTTCGATTCGCGTAAACTATCGCTTCTTCTGTTACCACCCGAAATCTAGCGTTTTCCCCGTCTCTGCCCATGTCTTGATGCTGCTTAGAATCATCCACCAGCTAGTCTGCGCATTCGAGAAGGAAGGATGATTTTCCGTAAACTGATCATTAATTAACGTCAGCTTGGTACACTCCCCCATGGTCTCTAACTGAAAAAGCACTCTCGATTGAAGTTCTGCATGATTGGAATGATACGAGGGCCCTGGATGTTCCCGATAGCTAAGTCTGGAGAGCGGTTCGAATTCCAAAATCTCGCCATATACATGGACTGTTTCTTCGCCATCATTACCTGGCCCAACATAAGCAAACGGTTGTCCTGGTTGAAAATTTGAGCGAAGCTCGCTGCCAAAGAAGCTGCTGCGTGTACCATCAGAGGAAATAAGGGCATTCCACACTTCCTCCCGTCCTGCATTGATATAAAATTCATATTTTAGATCCATGAGCCTCACTCCTTTTATGCATTCAAGGTGCGGTCGTTCTCCCGCATTTCTATCCTATCGTTATACCCCATGCTCGTATTGTAAAAACGCGACAACAACTAAATTTCAGTTATACTGAAGGGGAACGAATGAACTGAAATTACTCATCAGCATATCCAAAGAGAAAGAGAGGCACAGGGATGAAAAGAACAGACATTCCGGCATCTCCCCCCATGGGACTGCCTCATCTGGAAGAAGGCAAGCAGCAATATCAACTGACACGAGCGCTTCCAGCCGAGGATGAACACATCATGAAAGAAAAGGTGAATTATATGGATCAAGTACTGTCTGCGCACCTTCCCGGTGAGGATGCCGAAGCAAACCTGATCCATACCATCGTACAGCAGATCGAGCAGGAAAGGGATATACTGAGAGTAGATGAGCTGTCTGCACGCTGGAATCTGCACACACGCAAGCTCCAACGTTTGTTTAAACAATATGTTGGCATAAGTCCCAAAACGGTAATCCAATTATATCGTCTGCAAAACGCAGCCGAATGTATGGAACGGGGCTTAGCCTGCGACTTAGGCAAATTATCTCAAGACCTGGGATACCATGATCAATCCCATTTTATTAAAGACTTTAAATCCATTATCGGCAGCACGCCAGAAGAATATATGCAGTTGTCTTTGTCTCTTCTAACAGATTCAGGTGGAGGCGGAAGCTAGGCAGAATGACGATCAATGCAAATATGCCTGCCACAGTTCTAAGGCAGGCGTATGACTTCAATGGTGTCTCCTGTGTGGATGACACCCTCACGTTCAACGGAACAGACGATACCGCGCTTTTTGCGGGCGGCTGGCACGAATCTTTTGCGTAACCCCTCCTGTCCGTAGACCTGTTCAATCACTTTTCCCGGATGTACACAAGGCAGATTCTCGCCTTCACAGATCAAACCTGTTCCATCAGGAAACAGAAGCCTTGTTCCTGCGGGCAGTTCAGTCAAGTTCTCTATGCCGCGAACCAGGATATTGGCACCAAGCCACTCGGGGCGGACTTCGGGAATGTTCATCTTCTGAGCAATTAATGCACACTCTTCCTCTGAAACGATACTGATCTGCCGGCGATTTGCAATCGGTGTACCTCGTTTGTAGATTTTCTGACGAGAATCCGCCGGTCTTAACAGACCATAATGCCGATCCCCCGGAATTCCAGCAAGTTCAATATCAATGAAAGGCACTACCCTTGTCACAAATGTGGATGGATCGTCAGCTAGCAGAACAAATTGAACTGTTCCCATCGTATCTCCCTCCCTTTCTGAATAAGTCCTTTTTCCATTTTGAATAATCATCATTACCCTGTGTATGAATCTTTGATAATTAGCAGATGCTGTTAGGTATATCTTACCCATTCTATGAAGTCAGTAAAATATCACTAATGCAACCTAAATACATAATACACAATTTAATTGCGAAAAATTAATTTGAACTTTTCTTTATTTGTGATAATCTATATATCAGGTATGTTAGAGGTTCATTACATAATAGAAAGCAGGGTGTTTCTTTTGATCGGTACTATTTTTGTTGCTCTTGTAGCTGTTGAACACTTCTATATTATGATTATGGAAATGTTCATGTGGACGCGTCCACGCACGATGAAAACGTTTGGCACCACTCCGGAGTTTGCCAGCTCTACCAAGGCTCTTGCAGCCAACCAAGGTCTGTACAATGGTTTTCTTGCTGCAGGTCTGATCTGGGGCCTTCTATACCCGGATTCCAGTGTCGGGCTTCATATTCAGATTTTCTTCCTGGCCTGTGTGATTATTGCCGCTCTTTATGGCGGTGCAACTTCCTCACGCTCCATTATTTTCAAACAGGGATTGCCAGCAATCATAGCATTGCTGCTTGTGTTGTTCCTCTAACTTCCGGATAACTGGTGCAATCTGCGACTCCAGCCCTCGAATATGGTAAGGTATGGAGTATAAAGCATATATATCACCAGAAAGAATCTGGAGCAGAAAGGGGAACATGTCATGGGACTGTTTGACAAGCTGCGTCGGCGTAAAAAGGAACAGACACCATTAAACGATGCTGCCCTGCAGGCAGATCAAAGTCAGACCATTGTCGGTTTTGTACTACTGGAACGGGAAGACTGTGATTTTAACCTTTTCATCCACCATATGAAAACGGAATAGAACATTGCGATTGATGAACATGCTGAGGAAGGCAATCTCTTCTTTGAAGTAGATGGAATGCAGGTTGTCTGTGCTCACATTGCTGCTCCTGTACCCAATCGGGAGGTTGAGGAGAATGCAAAGTTAAACATCCTCTGGCCTGAAGCTGAACAGGTGACCTCACGTCACAAGTCTCAGATTATTGTATCTGTTCTGAATGCAACGGATGCCACCCTGGGACATGTCCTCTTCACCCGAACTGCATCAGCTTTACTGCAACTGGATCACGCCCTGGCAATCTACATGGCCCCACTTGTCGTTGAAGCAGGTAAGTATGTGGAGGTAAGCCGTGGACTGAAGGAGGACGAGTTACCCATCTCTCTCTGGGTGTTCATCGGCCTGTACCAAAGTACCGAAGGTGCTTCAGCATACACATACGGTCTACGTAACTTCGGGAAAGATGAGATGGAGATTATAGGGTCATCTAAGCCCTTAAGTGATGTCTTTGAGATGATGTTTATGACCACTACCTATGTGGTCGAAAATGATGTCACCCTGCGTGATGGGGAGACTCTCGGATTCACTGCAGAGCAGAAACTAAGGATTACTCGTTCCAAGGGAATTGCGACGGAAGCGGAAAGCCTGAAAATTAGCTTATAATCTTCATGGTGGTCTATGGTATCCAAGTATATACACCTGATTAATGCCGTTCGAAATCTAATTTCGGGCGGCTTTTGTCTATTAAAGTGTGGAATTTATCAGGTTCAAATCCCTCCATTCCCTGAATTTTACTCCAATAGGATTATATAGTCCATAAGAACTACAATCATGTGGAATCCATGTTCTTTTATAGCAGGAAACAGTATAATTAATAGGCTAATAGACTTATAAACTACATAAAATAATGAATGAGGAGTTGCTTTTATGTCTGTCAGACGTTTGGATTCAACAAAACCGATTATTGAAATCGTCTGGGAAGGGATCGTCTCACCAGAACAGGTCGACCAAGTCAACGCGGAGATGGAAAAAATCGCTTCGCAACTGGGTAACACATTTGATGTACTGGTTGATATGACACATATGAAAGCTTTCCCGCAGGACACCAAGGAGAAGATTGTGGATCATCAAAAACGACTGAAGGACATGGGCATGAAGCGAGCTAGCGTAGCTGTCGGTGGGGCAATCGCCAAAATGCAGCTCAATCGGATCTCCAAAGAATCAGAGCACCAGACGGAATTCCAATGGGAAACATATGATGAAGCATTGGAATTTTTATTGAAATAAAAGCACGCAATTTTACAAGTTGGACAGAACATTTCAGGAAAATTATGCGAGGTAGGAATAAAGTTAGAGCGGTTCTCGTGAGAGGCCGCTTTTTCTTTACCCAACATCGATATTATCTCCCCTTCAGATAGTTATCTCATTATCCCCCATAACTGCCATACTAGCCAAAAGAACGCTCTCTATTTTGATACATAAAACTCCGACCTCTTCTTCCATCTTACCCATTTATATGTTTGTTTTCCTTCATGATCCTCTGCTATACCATTTAATAACAAGCTTATTTAGTAAATGTTTCAATAATATTTGTCGATATAATCTATAAGCTTCTACCATACCTAATATGCACTATATCTGGAGGGAAAAGTAAAATATGAAACTAAAATTGAAATTAATGTTAGCCTTCTCCATCACTGTTCTGGTAACTGCAGGTGCGCTCGCACCTCTTGGTTTAGTTCAAACCGAGAAACAAGCAACCCAAAGTGTGAATAATAAATTAAATGGGCTAGTGTCAACCGCAACGTATCAATTGGATGGTTGGTTACATGGAAATGAGAAATTAGTAGAAACGTTAGGACTGGTGTTTCAGGAAGCCGTTCCTGCTTCTAATCTAAATGAAGATTATTTATCCATCATGTATAAGGGTACTAACCCCAATAACTTAGAAGACTTATATTACGGCAATGAAGACGGCCAGTTTATGAATGGTTCTGATTTTGAGCAGGCTGCAGACTATGATCCTAGAAAACGTTCCTGGTACAAGGAAGCCGTGCAAGCGGATAAACTGATTTTTACCGACCCGTACATTGATAACAAATCTAAACAATTTACGGTTTCTATTGCTATGCCAGTAAAAACAAAGAGCGGTACATTACAGGGGGTGGTGGCTTCTGACATCCTCCTTTCCAAACTAACCGATACAGTGAATCAGATTGATCTGGATGGGTTAGGCTATACTTTCATGCTCGACAAAAAGGGAGTTATTCTCGCTCATCCAGAAGCTAATCTTGCAAGTACTTCAGCAGCGGATAATGGTCAATTAGGCCCCTTGCTCGCAGATATGCAGGCTAATCCATCCGGACAAAAGTCTTTTCAATACAATGGAGAAAACCTGCTTCTCTATTATAAACAAATCCCAAGTACAGGTTGGATCGTCGGCTCAGTTATATCTGAGAAACTGGCCTATGCCGAGTACTACCAATTACGAAATCAATATATCCTTATTATCGTAGTTACATTATTAACAGTACTAACTATAGCTTATTGGGTTGCCACTCGCTTTATCAAACCTCTTAAACGACTACAAGTGATGTCCGGTCAGATGTCTCATGGTGATTTTACAGGCCGGGTAGATGCTAAAGGCAAAGATGAATTTGCCGAACTGGGGATTGCTTTCAATACGATGTCTGATCATCTCAGCATACTATTGCAGAAAGTGAGGAGCTCCGCTGATCAGGTTCATGACATTTCAATAGATATGGAAAATCATACGGGTAACACTCAGCGTATTGCCGAACAGATTTTTATTGCCACAGATGAACTTGCCCAAGGATCAAGCAGTCAGGCAGAATCAGTCTATGAGGGATCGAACCGTCTAAGCGCCATGAGCCAGACTGTGAATGGTATCAATGACAATGTAGAGCAGTCTGTCATGATGATGCAGGAGGTTACAGAAGCGATGTCAGTAGGTTTACAATCTGTTGATGCTCAGGTGGAACTGGCCGAAGATAACCGCAGCTCCATTGATCGAGTCGGTGAAGCTATTCATTTACTAGCAGAAAAATCTCAAAAAATTGAGAGCATCGCCAGCATGATTCGAGATATATCAGCACAGACCAACCTGCTCGCACTAAATGCTTCCATTGAAGCAGCCAGAGCGGGAACACAAGGCAATGGATTTGCTGTTGTTGCTAATGAGGTACGCAAACTGGCCGAGCAATCCTCACAGTCTGTTGAAAGTATTATTGTTTTGCTTGATGAAATTCACACCGCAAGTGAGCAAAGTGTAAATGAAGTAAACTCTGCCGAACAAGCCATCCAGCAGCAAGTGACTTCTGTTCACGAAATGCGGAATGTCTTTGCACGGATCAAACAATCCGTTGATGGCATCGATCTTCAGGTCAGACATGTATCTGAGGCAACTGCAGAACTTGATAATAATGCTGGAAAAATTTCCGAAGTTATCTCCAGTGTCGCCGCGATGTCGGAGCAAAGTGCCGCTTCTACAGAGGAAGTTGCTTCTTCGACCCAAGAGCAATTCAATTACATTACAACGATTTCACAACGTTCCAAAGAGCTGACCCACTCTGCCAACACCTTATTTGATGAGGTTAAGAAATTTAAAATATAACCATCATATCTCTATGAATGCAAACAAGCCGCGTCTCCTGTAAAGGATTACGCGGCTTCTATTTGTATCGATTTCACTTGAGGTCAAGAGCAGTCTCTGTAACTCCGTATTTCCCTATTTTCAAAAAAACTTTACCTGTTGCCTGTCGATTCCCTTACCACCAGTTCCGGCTTCAGTATTCGCTTCTGTGGTTCAGTGTTATTATTCTTTAATTCTTCGATAAGGATATCCACCGCATAACGCCCAAGCTCCTCAATAGGCTGAGCAACCGTTGTCAGTGGTGGGCTGGTCACAGAAGCTAGAATCGTGTTGTCGAATCCGACAATGGATACATCCTCAGGAACACGCAGTCCACGTTCTTTGGCTGCCTGAATTGCACCAATTGCCTGTATGTCATTGCAGCAGAAGAGACCTGTAGGATGGTTCTGTTCACTGAGCAGCCGCAATGCCTCTTGTTTGGCAGAACTCAGGTCTGCAGCTGATTCTCGGATCTGATCAGGTTCCAGTACATGTCCTGCTCGTTGTAAAGCTTCACGGAATCCACGTACCCTTTCCTGACTACTGCTAACTTTGGACGGCTCGGATAAGACCGCCACACGAGTATGTCCAAGTTCAAGCAGATGTTGCGCAGCCAGTGCACCGCCAAGCTTATCGTCGATTGTGACCGTATGCACCGACAATGCAGGCATATGGCGGGCAATTAACGCAACAGGCATCGACTGCTGCAAGAGCGGTGACAGAATTTCGGCATTATCGATCCCGGTTCCGATCATCATGCCGTCGACTCTTTTTTGCTGCAACAGATTCAGATATCGCTCTACCCGCTCGTCCTTGTTATCCGTACTGCAGATCACTACGCTATATCCCAACTGGCGGCTGCGATCCTCTACTGCCCGGGCAAGCTCAGCAAAATACGGATTAGATATATCCGGTACGAGCAGGCCCAGCGTATACGTCTGTTTGCCTGTCAGTGCAGCAGCAATCGCACTTGGTTGATAGTGAAGACGCTCCATGATCTCCATAATCTCGGCACGGCGCTTCTCGCTGATCTTACCTTTGCCGTTAATCACCTGCGAGACGGTGGCAATAGATACCCCCGCCTCGCGTGCTATATCGTAAATGGTTGCTTTCATTGTTTTTCCCCATTTGTGCTATATATAAATTCATTATACATAGATGATTATTCTCTTCTTATTATGAAGGGGGAATACTGCTTGCGCAATGTGAAGACAAAATTACTTGTGAATTTTATTTTTTGAACAGCCACTCATGGTCAGGATCGTTATGGAACTTCCAAGTCCGGGTTGGGCCTGCCATCACATTCAGATAATAAACCTCATATCCCGGAGGAGCACCCACCGGATGGTATCCATTCGGCACAAGTACTACTTCGCCGTTCTTCACCGCAAGCGTCTCGTCTACAGAACGATCATCGGTATATACACGTTGTATAGCAAATCCTTGCTCCGGCTGTACACGGAAATAATACGTTTCCTCCAGCAATGATTCATCTGGCAGTGCATCCCGATCATGTTTATGCGGCGGATAACTCGACCAGTGCCCGTCCGGTGTGAACACCTCAACGACCAGCAAGCTGTCTGCATCTTTTTGCTCCGGTAAAATGTTGTGGATATGACGCTCCAGATTGCCGTAACCACGGCCTTCCACACCTACATCTTCGGGAGCAATCAGGCGCGAAGCATACGTACCTTTCCCTGGGGCAACACAAATTGCAATCTCCAGCTCGGTAAGTGCTGTAACTTCCACCTGATCTGATGTGGACACATAGACGGAGTACGGAGGAATTTTTTCGAAAACACTCATGCGTTTCCCGATATTCTCCCACGTATGCTCCCGAGTACTTACATTCGCAAGCCCGCTGAGAAGCACTACACACAGCTCCTGATCACCGCTCTCCCGGCTTAACTTCTCTCCTGCTGCTAGTTTCGCAACCTGAAATCCGACATATTCCCAGCCAGCAGATTCCGGAGTCACGGTTAATATTGTTCCGTCTTCCTTCGGGTTTGCGGCAGGTTTTACGATAAGTTCTGACATGTTACCATCCACTCCTTCCGTATTTGTCTATGACTTCTACTTAATTGGCTGGTTGCGTCTCACGCGATGCACCCGGAACTTCTGTCATCTTCACAGGTCTTCCCTGCTCCATAGACATCTTGGCCGCCAAAGCGATCCGCTCTGCCTGTACTGCATCGTTGCCATCTACGATAACCGATTTATCATGAATAATGGCCTCAATAAAGAGCGCTGTCTCCTGCACATATGCTTCATTGTAACGTTCCAGGAAGAAGTGCAGTGGTTTGTCGCGCATCAGTCCAGCTGCTGTGCTAATTTCTGCTGTATTCGGATGATCATTATCCGCCGAAGCACTGCCCAGCGAACCGAATACTTCCACACGCTGATCATATCCGTACACTGCCTGACGGCTGTTATCAATAACCCCAATCGCTCCATTCGCAAATGTCAACGTAACGATGGCTGTATCCACATCGCCATGTTCTGCGAATACCGGGTTAATGAGCACCTTGCCTTTGGCGTAAACTTCCTCTACTTCACTGCCGGACAGGAAACGGGCCATATCGAAGTCATGAATCATCATATCCATGAAGATTCCGCCGGACACCCGGATATATTCCGCAGGTGGTGGGCTTGGGTCACGGGAAGTAATCTTGAGAATATGTGGATCACCAATGGTGCCTTCCAGCACATGTGAGCGTACTCTTCTGAAATTATGATCGAAACGGCGGTTAAATCCGATCTGAAGCTTCACGCCAGCCTTCGCTACAGCCGCTACAGCCGCTTCGGTCTGGGACAGGTCCATGCTGACCGGCTTTTCACAGAAAATGTGTTTCCCCGCTTGTGCTGCTTGCTCGATCAAAGGTACATGTGTATCTGTTGAAGAACAGATTAATACTGCATCAATGTTTGGCATTGCAATCAGCTCACTGCTGTCTTTAGTCACAACAGGGATGCCCCGTTCGGAAGCCCAAGCCTCCAGTTCAGGCCCTGCAAACAAATCACTGATCGCAACAATCTCGGCATGCGGGTTACGCAGCAGGTTGTCTGCATGGATTTTGCCGATACGTCCAGCACCGATGATACCAATTCTTACTTTGTCCTTGCCCATTCCGTTATCCTCCCTATTTGCATCCCTATGGTGTCTAGGAGCTGAGCACCTGCTCAGCCCCTTTATTGCACATACGCACTGTGCGTTAAACGATTACCAGCGCGTGGTTACCATTTTCTTACGAGTGTAGAACTCCACACCATCCGTACCGTTGGCATGCAGATCACCGTAGAACGATTTCTTCCAACCGGAGAATGGGAAGAAGGCCATAGGCGCTGGTACACCCAAGTTCACGCCCAGCATACCCGCTTCAATGGTTTCACGGAACTGGCGCATATTCGCACCGCTGCGAGTAAACAGACAAGCCCCGTTGGCAAAGTCCGAGCGATTAGCCAGCTCTACTGCTTCCTCCAACGTTTCTACTCTTGCCACCGAAAGAACAGGAGCAAAGATTTCATCTTTCCAGATTTTCATGGTGCTATCTACATGATCAAATACAGTTGGTCCTACAAAATAACCGGATCCGTCTGTCGCCTGATCCTTGCGTCCATCACGAATCAAGGCTGCGCCTTCCTGTTCACCTGACTCAATGTAACCCAGTGTACGCTCTTTGTGAGGTCCGCGGATCACCGGCCCGAGGAATACGCCTTCGTCCATACCGTTCCCAATGTTGATCCGGTCAGCAGCTTCCACCAACTTTTGCACCAAGGTATCCGCCACATCACCGACAGCGACAACAACAGAACAAGCCATGCAACGTTCGCCAGCTGATCCAAAGGCTGCACTTGTGATCTCTTTTACGGTCAGATCAAGATCAGCATCCGGCATAACGATGGAGTGGTTTTTCGCTCCAGCGAGTGCCTGAACACGTTTACCGTGTGCTGAAGCTGTTTTGTAGATGTATTCAGCAACAGGTTGTGAGCCAACAAACGAAATGGCAGCCACTTCTTTATGCTCAAGCAGTCCGTTTACAACGTCATGTGCACCGTGAACGATGTTGAGTACGCCGTCTGGAAGTCCCGCTTCTTTGAAAAGCTCTGCCAAACGTCCCGCCAGGAGCGGTGTACGTTCAGACGGTTTCAAGACAAAGGTGTTACCACAGGCAATCGCCAGCGGGAACATCCAGCACGGTACCATCATCGGGAAGTTGAACGGAGTGATTCCTCCAATAACCCCGATTGGGTAACGATACATACCTGATTCCAGTCCTGTAGCAATGTCAGGCAGTTGTTTGCCCATCATGAGGTTCGGCGCACCTGCTGCGAACTCAACGCACTCAATGCCGCGCAATACTTCGCCATAAGCTTCGGCATAACTTTTACCGTTCTCCAGTGTCACCAGTTTGGCCAGCTCTTCCCAGTGCTCTACCAGCAGCTGCTGATAACGGAATAGAATGCGGGCACGGCGAGGAACTGGTGTGGTGCTCCATGCTTTGAATGCTACCCGTGCAGCCTGCACTGCCTGATCGACATCGGCTTGTTCAGACAGCGGCACGTATGCAATAATCTCTTCTGTAGCCGGGTTAACAACCGCTTCGGTTCGTGTTGTCGTCGGGGTTACCCAAGTACCCCCGATCCAGTTCTGTACATTCGTCACTGTTGCAGACGCTTCTGAAGTCCCTTTTCCCATGTGTACTGTCTCCCCTCGTTTATGTGCATTACTTGTTTATGAAGTTCTATGGTTCATAATCGACTACGCAGCTCATTAGGACGGAATTATTTCGCCCCGGTCACAGCGTTCGATATACTCATTCACCTGTTCCACAGTTGGCATCGCATCCGAACAGCTGTGGCTGGAGATAACGATACTTGCTGCAGCACTTCCGTAGCCCATACTCCGCTCAATCGTCCAGCCTTGCATTAAGCCATAGAGGAAACCTGCAGCGTAAGAGTCACCTGCACCGAACGTTTTCACAACACGAGCAGGGTAACTGTTAGCCCGATGTGAGAGCCCTTCACGCGTATATGCGATAGAGCCTTCTTTTCCGTGTTTGATCACAACGATATTGGCTGAAAAATCAAACCATTTCTGTGCCGTCACCTGATCACTATGATCCGGGTTATTCTCAAACGTCTCCATCATATCGAACTCTTCCCGTGTACCCAGGATGATATCGCATTTCTCGGCAGCGAGGTTATAGTAGACCGCTGTTTCTTCATCTGATGTCCATGTGTATGGACGGTAGTCCAAATCAAATACGATGACAGTGCCATGTTTTTTTGCATAAGTCAGAGCTTGAATAACGGCTTCCCGTGATGGACTCTGCGCGAGAGCCGTACCGGAAATCAACAGTACTTTGGAATCTGCAATCAGTTGCTCCTGTACCTCGCTGGCCTGTAATAACAGATCCGCTACATTATCACGGTACATGAGGATACTGCAATCTGTCGGGCTTTTAATTTCGGTAAAAGCAAGTCCAGTTACTGCCCCCGTGTTGTCAGTCACCACATTGGAGGTGTCGATCCCGTTCTTCTCCAGATAACTTTGGATAAATCTGCCCATCTGATCACCTGCGATTTTGCCGATGAAAGCTGTCTCCATTCCAAGTCTGGACATGCCGATCGTAATATTGGCCGGAGAACCGCCAACGTACTTGGTGAACGTCATCGTCTCTTCCATCGGACGGTTGATCTCATTGGCATTCAAGTCGATGCACAAGCGGCCAATGGCGGTGAAATCCTTTTTCCTCGATGCTGGAAAGGATACGTAAGTCATTGCGGTTGAGCCCCTTTCTATGTTGGAATTTCGATTGGTTAGGAGATGATTTCTACTCCATTTATATGAATTCATATTGGCTCATTCTATTTGCTACACATATAGATGCTAGAGTGGTTAACTGTCTTTAATTGAGCTGTTTTTACTGCCCTAGTATAGAGACTTCATGTAACTCAGAGAACGTTTTGCATACTCATACGGATTATGAATGGAAGGATCTTGTTCTCCTTCGAGCATCGCCCAGCCGTTATATCCGCGAGTGATCAGTTCCTGCAGAATGGGTGCAAAATCAATGCAACCATCTCCTGGTACAGTGAATACGCCCCTGCGAATACAGCCAACAAAGTCAGATTGCTCTGCTCGTGCCTGATCCAGAACATCCGGTCGAATATCCTTCAGATGGATATAAGCAATCCGGTCGTAATGTTTACGCAGCAACTCAAGTGGATCAGCGCCGCCATAATAGGCATGGCCTGTATCAAAGAGTAAGTAGACCAGTGAAGGGTCTGTGAGCTCCATCAAACGATCAATTTCCTCCGGTTGCTCAACTACCGTGCCTCCGTGATGGTGATATGTGAGCTTAAGCCCATATTCCTGGGCAATGGCTCCAGCTTGATTCAAACCTTCAGCAAGAACATGCCATTCGGCTTCGCTGAGTCTGAGTACTTCTTTTTCATGTGGTGTCCGTCTTGGATCAAAATGAAGCGACCCGCCAACCTCGGCTGTACTAATGACTTTACTGCCCATGGACTGCAGGAATTCAGCATGTCTGCGATAGTCGTCCAGTTCCGCTTGGCGATATGCCGGATCCGAGAATAGTACTGATTTCCACTGGGAGATCAGATTAATATTCCGCTTGCTCAGCTCTTCACGCAATGCAGCCGGATCGGTCGGATACTTGCGTCCCATCTCAGTACCTGTTAAACCCAGACGCTGAATATCGTCCAGAATCTGGGCACATGTTGTATCATCACCATGTTCCTTCACATCTTCGCCGACCCAATTGATCGGATGAATCCCAAGCTGGAATGGTAGCTTGCTCATGGTTCCACGGCTCCTTTTGTTGTTCAGCTTTGTCAGACTTTATGAGAAGAGAATGATTGATAAAATAAATGAGTAGATGAAATTAGCAGCGTTTATCAAACCAGTTTTGCTTTACCGCGATTCGATTTCATCGTCTCGTGGGCACGAACTACTTTTTCCTCAACAGATACTTCAGGTACCCCGACATTCCACCACGACTCATATCCGCCTGTGTTGGTTCCCGGTACAACCGGAATTTCAATCAACGTTGTTACTGTTTCGTTCTTGGCGTCCCGAAGCGCTTGCTCCAGTTGCTCGGCAGTTTCTGCTCGATAAGCTTTCGCCCCCATACTGCGAGCGTGAGCCGCAAAATCCATAGGCATGTACTCACCTGTCAAACGGTCGCTCTCCGTTTCCCGATAACGGAACTCGTTACCAAACCCATCACTGCCGTGTTCACGTTGCAAATTATGAATGCACTGGAATCCATTATTATTAAATAAAAGAATGGTCATCTTCTTCTGTTCCTGCAAGCTTGTTACCAGTTCGGAATGCAGCATCAGGTAACTTCCATCACCCACCATGGCATAAACTTCACGATCCGGCTCCGCAAGGGCTGCGCCGAATGCACCACTAACCTCGTATCCCATGCAAGAGAATCCATACTCCATGTGGTATGTCTTCGGTTCAGCAGTCCGCCACAAACGATGCAAATCTCCTGGCAGACTACCCGCCGCACATACAATAACTGAAGATGGATCGATCGTGCGATTCACGATACCGACAGCTTTCGTCTGCGCCAAACCAGCTTCATGCTCGGCAGCGTAGAGTCGATCCACTTCTGTATTCCATTGATCACGGAGATCGGCCACTTCAGATGCACCATATGCATTACGGTACTGCTGTGCCTGTAATCCTTGTTGCAGTGCCTGCAACCCTTCACGAGCATCTGCCAAGATGGCTTCCCCACCTAACTTCGCAGCATCCATACTGTTCAGGTTAATATTAATAAAGTTCACTTCCGGATGCTGAAAAGCAGCATGTGACGCCGTTGTGAAATCTGAAAATCTTGTTCCTACGCCGATCACGACATCCGCCTCTTTAGCTAAACGATTGGCTGCCAGAGAGCCAGTTACCCCGATGGCTCCCACATTAAGCGGGTGATCCCAAGATACTGCGCTTTTTCCAGCTTGCGTCTCGGCAATCGGAATACCGAAGGCTTCCGCGAACTCGATTAGTTGTGCAGATGCTTCAGAGTACAGCACCCCGCCGCCTGCAACGAGTAGAGGCTTTCTGCCGCGAGCAATCTGCTGGATTGCCCGTTCAATAGCTGCTGGAACAGGAGGTCGGCGATCCAGATAATGCACCTTGCGCGCAAAGAATGATTCTGGGTAATCGTACGCTTCTGCCTGCACATCCTGAGGCAGCGCCAATGTAACGGCTCCAGTCTCAGCTGGGTCAGTCAGCACACGCATAGCATGTGTAACAGCAACCATTAGCTGCTCTGGGCGCACAATACGATCCCAATATTTACTGACCGCTTTGAACGGATCTGTAGCAGATATCGTATAGTCACTGCTTACTTCAAGTTGTTGCAAAACTGGATCCGGCTCCCGCGTAGCAAAGTTATCTCCAGGAAGAAGCAATACCGGAATCCGGTTCACCGTTGCCGTTGCCGCTGCAGTGATCATATTCAGTGCACCAGGGCCAATAGACGTGGTACACGCATAGATCTGTTTGCGGTTCTTCTGCTTGGCATAAGCTGCAGCTGTGTGCACCATACCTTGTTCGTTTTTCCCCTGCATATACGTCAGACTTCCAGGGCTGCGTTCCAGGGCTTCACCGATCCCCGTTACGTTCCCGTGTCCAAATATTCCGATAATTCCTTTTACAAACTTGGTTTCCACCCCGTCCACCGAGATATATTGCTGATCCAGGTATCGAAGCAAGGCCTGAGCCATCGTTAATCGAATCGTTGTCATGAGTTGATCGTCATCCTTTCCTTTACGGGTTAAGCGCTTAATCTAAGTTAAGTTTAAGCGCCTTACCCCTGAAGGTTAAGCGCTTAATTTATATGTTATTACAGGCTAATCAATTTCGCAAGCTATTTTTGTAAGCGTTTTATTAAATTTGGGGATGATTTGCGTAAAGATGTCCAGCAAATAGGATGGGGATATGCTTACCTAAGTTGATTGCTATGGTATTGTTTTCTATGGAGATCTGGAGTATAGAGTAATGAAAACAAACTATGTTGCCCTTTCAAATAAGATAAATCCCATAAACGCACTGCTGGATGAAAGGCTATAGAAGTTAAGGGAATTTCACCTTGAATGTAATGAGGAAGCCTGACTAGGAGAGAACTAGCCGAAGAAGAAGGATAACCTACGAGATAAGGATTGAGGCATAACTTTACTTAAATACAAAAAAGAGACAGCATATAGCGTCTCTTTTTCTTTCATCATATAAAGCGGGTGATGGGAATCGAACCCACGCTATTAGCTTGGAAGGCTAAAGTTCTACCATTGAACTACACCCGCATAAAACAAAAAATCGGGATGACACGATTTGAACATGCGACCCCCTGGTCCCAAACCAGGTGCTCTACCAAGCTGAGCTACATCCCGTTATAAATACCGGCGAGAGGACTCGAACCTCCACGGTTTCCCACTCGATTTTGAGTCGAGCGCGTCTGCCATTCCGCCACGCCGGCATAGTTTAAATTTAGTTATAATGGCGCGCCCTGAGAGATTCGAACTCCCGGCCTTTTGATTCGTAGTCAAACGCTCTATCCAGCTGAGCTAAGGGCGCAAAATATTGGAGCGGAAGACGGGGATCGAACCCGCGACCCTCGCCTTGGCAAGGCGATGCTCTACCGCTGAGCCACTTCCGCAAAAATAAAGGATGCGCGTGGAGGGACTTGAACCCCCACGTCAAAGACGCTAGATCCTAAGTCTAGTGCGTCTGCCAATTCCGCCACACGCGCATATGGTAAAAGTGAGTCATGAAGGATTCGAACCTTCGACACCCTGATTAAAAGTCAGGTGCTCTACCAACTGAGCTAATGACTCATATTAAAACTGGTGGAGGATGATGGATTCGAACCACCGAACCCGTACGGGAGCAGATTTACAGTCTGATGCGTTTGGCCACTTCGCTAATCCTCCATAAAGTGGTGCCGGCGAGAGGACTTGAACCCCCAACCTACTGATTACAAGTCAGTTGCTCTACCAGTTGAGCTACACCGGCGTATCAAATTGTTGTATTAATGGTGGCTCGGGACGGAATCGAACCGCCGACACGAGGATTTTCAGTCCTCTGCTCTACCGACTGAGCTACCGAGCCATATTAAAACTCACTCCAAGATGGATTACCATTGTTGATGCTAGTAAAAAATGGCGGAACCGACGGGATTCGAACCCGCGATCTCCTGCGTGACAGGCAGGCATGTTAGGCCAACTACACCACGGTTCCAGATCACTTTCGCTTAGGAAAGTTAATTGCGGGGGCAGGATTTGAACCTGCGGCCTTCGGGTTATGAGCCCGACGAGCTACCGGGCTGCTCCACCCCGCGTCATTAAAATATATATGGTGGAGGCTGAGGGGATCGAACCCCCGACCCTCTGCTTGTAAGGCAGATGCTCTCCCAGCTGAGCTAAGCCTCCGTAATTATGACCCGTAGGGGATTCGAACCCCTGTTACCTCCGTGAAAGGGAGGTGTCTTAACCCCTTGACCAACGGGCCTTAATGGCTCCCCGAACAGGACTCGAACCTGTGACAACTCGATTAACAGTCGAGTGCTCTACCAACTGAGCTATCAGGGAATGGTGGAGCCAAGCGGGATCGAACCGCTGACCTCCTGCTTGCAAGGCAGGCGCTCTCCCAGCTGAGCTATGGCCCCATTCATGTACTTTTTATTTAGATTACTATGGGCCTTGGTGGACTCGAACCACCGGCCTCACCCTTATCAGAGGTGCGCTCTAACCAACTGAGCTAAAGGCCCCTATCTTTCGAAAAAAAATACCCCATTGGGGTTCCGCTTGGCGGCGTCCTACTCTCCCAGGACCCTGCGGTCCAAGTACCATCGGCGCTAGAGGGCTTAACGGTCGTGTTCGGGATGGGTACGTGTGGAACCCCTCCGCCATCGCCACCAAACGCGATTGGTCGAAGCATAGCTTCTTCCATTCATCAGAGTGTTGTTCTCTGAAAACTAGATTCGAAACGAAACTTACGCAAACTCAAACGTGCTATTGGATAAGCCCTCGACCGATTAGTACTGGTCAGCTCCATGCATTGCTGCACTTCCACCCCCAGCCTATCTACCTCGTCGTCTTCAAGGGGTCTTACATACTGGGAAATCTCATCTTGAGGGGGGCTTCACGCTTAGATGCTTTCAGCGCTTATCCCGTCCGTACATAGCTACCCAGCGGTGCTCCTGGCGGAACAACTGGTACACCAGCGGTACGTCCATCCCGGTCCTCTCGTACTAAGGACAGCTCCTCTCAAATTTCCTACGCCCACGACAGATAGGGACCGAACTGTCTCACGACGTTCTGAACCCAGCTCGCGTACCGCTTTAATGGGCGAACAGCCCAACCCTTGGGACCTACTTCAGCCCCAGGATGCGATGAGCCGACATCGAGGTGCCAAACCTCCCCGTCGATGTGGACTCTTGGGGGAGATAAGCCTGTTATCCCCAGGGTAGCTTTTATCCGTTGAGCGATGGCCCTTCCATGCGGTACCACCGGATCACTAAGCCCGACTTTCGTCCCTGCTCGACTTGTAGGTCTCGCAGTCAAGCTCCCTTATGCCTTTGCACTCTTCGAATGATTTCCAACCATTCTGAGGGAACCTTTGGGCGCCTCCGTTACTCTTTAGGAGGCGACCGCCCCAGTCAAACTGCCCACCTGACACTGTCCCCGTACCCGATGAGGGCACCAGGTTAGAACCTAGATACGATCAGGGTGGTATCCCAACGGTGCCTCCACACAAGCTGGCGCTCATGCTTCTAAGGCTCCCACCTATCCTGTACAGATCGTACCCAAATTCAATATCAAGCTGCAGTAAAGCTCCATGGGGTCTTTCCGTCTTGTCGCGGGTAACCTGCATCTTCACAGGTATTAAAATTTCACCGGATCTCTCGTTGAGACAGCGCCCAAGTCGTTACGCCATTCGTGCGGGTCAGAATTTACCTGACAAGGAATTTCGCTACCTTAGGACCGTTATAGTTACGGCCGCCGTTTACTGGGGCTTCGGTTCACAGCTTCGGATTACTCCTAACCACTCCCCTTAACCTTCCAGCACCGGGCAGGCGTCAGCCCGTATACTTCGCCTTACGGCTTCGCACAGACCTGTGTTTTTGCTAAACAGTCGCTTGGGCCTTTTCACTGCGGCCCCCTCGTGCTATTCACACTACCGGGGCACCCCTTCTCCCGAAGTTACGGGGTCATTTTGCCGAGTTCCTTAACGAGAGTTCTTCCGCGCGCCTTAGAATTCTCTTCTCGCCTACCTGTGTCGGTTTGCGGTACGGGCACCTTCATCTGGCTAGAGGCTTTTCTTGGCAGTGTGAGATCATGACCTTCGCTACTGTAATTTTCGCTCCCCATCACAGCTCAGCCTTACGATGTGCGGATTTGCCTACACATCAGCCTTACTGCTTAGACGGACATCCATCAGTCCGCGTCACTACCCTACTGCGTCCCCCCATTGCTCGTAACGATTTACGGTGGTACAGGAATTTCGACCTGTTGTCCTTCGACTACGCCTTTCGGCCTCGCCTTAGGTCCCGACTTACCCTGAGCGGACGAGCCTTCCTCAGGAACCCTTAGGCTTTCGGCGGATCAGATTCTCACTGATCTTTTCGTTACTCATACCGGCATTCTCACTTGTATAATGTCCAGCGCTCCTTACGGTACACCTTCAACCCTTATACAACGCTCCCCTACCCCTGATGCAATGCATCAAGCCATAGCTTCGGTGGTGTGTTTAGCCCCGTTACATTTTCGGCGCAGAGTCACTCGACCAGTGAGCTATTACGCACTCTTTCAATGGTGGCTGCTTCTAAGCCAACATCCTGGTTGTCTGTGCAACTCCACATCCTTTCCCACTTAACACACACTTGGGGACCTTAGCTGATGGTCTGGGCTGTTTCCCTTTTGACAATGGATCTTAGCACTCACTGTCTGACTCCCGGAAGTAAGTCTATGGCATTCGGAGTTTGACTGAGCTTGGTAACCCTTGCGGGCCCCGCACCCAATCAGTGCTCTACCTCCACGACTCTGTTTTCCGAGGCTAGCCCTAAAGCTATTTCGGGGAGAACCAGCTATCTCCGAGTTCGATTGGAATTTCTCCGCTACCCCCACCTCATCCCCGCATTTTTCAACATGCGTGGGTTCGGGCCTCCAGTGCGTGTTACCGCACCTTCACCCTGGACAGGGGTAGATCACCCGGTTTCGGGTCTACGTCCACGTACTATGGCGCCCTATTCAGACTCGCTTTCGCTGCGGCTCCGGCTCTTCACCTTAACCTTGCACAGGAACGTAACTCGCCGGTTCATTCTACAAAAGGCACGCCATCACCCCTAAAACGGGCTCTGACTTTTTGTAAGCACACGGTTTCAGGTTCTATTTCACTCCCCTTCCGGGGTGCTTTTCACCTTTCCCTCACGGTACTGCTTCACTATCGGTCGCTAGGAAGTATTTAGCCTTGGCAGATGGTCCTGCCGGATTCATACGGGGTTTCACGTGCCCCGCACTACTCGGGATCCGTCTCGGAGGGAACCAACTTTCAACTACAGGGCTTTTACCTTCTTTGGCGGGCCTTTCCAGACCTCTTCGCTTAACCGGTTCCTTTGTAACTCCATGTGAGACGTCCCACAACCCCAAAGAGCAAGCCCCTTGGTTTGGGCTTCTCCGCGTTCGCTCGCCGCTACTGACGGAATCACTATTGTTTTCTCTTCCTCAAGGTACTTAGATGTTTCAGTTCCCTTGGTATGCCTCTACACAACCTATGTATTCAGTTGTGAGTAACTGGATATTACCCCAGCTGGGTTTCCCCATTCGGACATCCCCGGATCAAAGCTTGCTTACAGCTCCCCGAGGCAGTTTCGTTGTTCGCCACGTCCTTCATCGGCTCCTAGCGCCTAGGCATCCTCCGTGTGCTCTTAGTAGCTTAACCATGACGCTCGTGTTCGAGCTGTCGCTCCGCTTGGTTTGCTTGCGCAAATCCAAAAGTCGCTCTATTTCGATCACTCGCTCCAGCAATCTACCTTATAAAACACTTCACTTGTTTACACAAGATCAGCTTAAAGGAATGTTCTAATTCGCGTTTGTTTCGTTTCGATATCTAGTTTTCAAAGAACAAATCGTTTCATTCGGGCCGTTCACAAGAAGTGTCGGTCGAATAAACGAGAAGTGTTGAGAGTTTGAGCTCTCAAAACTGAGCAACGAGTGAGTTGAAAGCTTTACGAAGTAAAGCTCGCTTCGGAAGCATACTTCCTGAAGACTTTTGAATGTTTCCACGCGGGAAACGATTCTCCATAGAAAGGAGGTGATCCAGCCGCACCTTCCGATACGGCTACCTTGTTACGACTTCACCCCAATCATCTATCCCACCTTCGGCGGCTGGCTCCTTGCGGTTACCCCACCGACTTCGGGTGTTATAAACTCTCGTGGTGTGACGGGCGGTGTGTACAAGACCCGGGAACGTATTCACCGCGGCATGCTGATCCGCGATTACTAGCAATTCCGACTTCATGCAGGCGAGTTGCAGCCTGCAATCCGAACTGAGACCGGCTTTGTTGGGATTGGCTCCATCTCGCGATTTCGCTGCCCGTTGTACCGGCCATTGTAGTACGTGTGTAGCCCAGGTCATAAGGGGCATGATGATTTGACGTCATCCCCACCTTCCTCCGGTTTGTCACCGGCAGTCTATCTAGAGTGCCCACCCGAAGTGCTGGCAACTAAATATAAGGGTTGCGCTCGTTGCGGGACTTAACCCAACATCTCACGACACGAGCTGACGACAACCATGCACCACCTGTCTCAACTTTCCCCGAAGGGCACCTGATGCATCTCTGCTTCGTTAGTTGGATGTCAAGACCTGGTAAGGTTCTTCGCGTTGCTTCGAATTAAACCACATACTCCACTGCTTGTGCGGGTCCCCGTCAATTCCTTTGAGTTTCAGTCTTGCGACCGTACTCCCCAGGCGGAGTGCTTAATGTGTTAACTTCGGCACCAAGGGTATCGAAACCCCTAACACCTAGCACTCATCGTTTACGGCGTGGACTACCAGGGTATCTAATCCTGTTTGCTCCCCACGCTTTCGCGCCTCAGCGTCAGTTACAGCCCAGAGAGTCGCCTTCGCCACTGGTGTTCCTCCACATATCTACGCATTTCACCGCTACACGTGGAATTCCACTCTCCTCTTCTGCACTCAAGTCACACAGTTTCCAGTGCGATCCGGGGTTGAGCCCCGGGATTAAACACCAGACTTACATGACCGCCTGCGCGCGCTTTACGCCCAATAATTCCGGACAACGCTTGCCCCCTACGTATTACCGCGGCTGCTGGCACGTAGTTAGCCGGGGCTTTCTTCTCAGGTACCGTCACCTTGAGAGCAGTTACTCTCCCAAGCGTTCTTCCCTGGCAACAGAGCTTTACGATCCGAAAACCTTCATCACTCACGCGGCATTGCTCCGTCAGGCTTTCGCCCATTGCGGAAGATTCCCTACTGCTGCCTCCCGTAGGAGTCTGGGCCGTGTCTCAGTCCCAGTGTGGCCGATCACCCTCTCAGGTCGGCTACGCATCGTCGCCTTGGTGAGCCGTTACCTCACCAACTAGCTAATGCGCCGCAGGCCCATCCCCAAGTGACAGATTGCTCCGTCTTTCCAGTTCCCTTCAGGCGAAGAAAACAAGTATTCGGTATTAGCTACCGTTTCCGGTAGTTGTCCCAAGCTTGAGGGCAGGTTGCCTACGTGTTACTCACCCGTCCGCCGCTAACCGTCCGAGAAGCAAGCTTCTCTTCAAGTCCGCTCGACTTGCATGTATTAGGCATGCCGCCAGCGTTCGTCCTGAGCCAGGATCAAACTCTCCAATGAAGATGAATTTGGTCAGCGTCGTTAAACGCTGTCAAACTCATCGGGGTATTGAAAAGAGCGATAAGCTCATTTTGAATCTGACGAGATTAAAATCTCATTTGTGCTCCAGTCGATCCAAGCCAAGGCTTGTCTCATACTTTCGCGTTCATTCTGCAAGCAGAATGTTTACTCACTCGTTGTTCAGTTTTCAAAGATCAAACTTGTTTCGAAGTCGAGTTCATTTCCCCTCAACAACTTTTATATCATATCATTTCCGATCCAACTTTGCAAGCTCTTTTTTTAAGTTTCTTTCGAAGCTTGTTTTCATTTGCTTGCCTCACTTTTTAAAGTGTGTTTTCTTGGCCGGAATTAGAATATATCATACGCAGATCCTGTTTACAACTTGTAAAATATCCCTATTCATCTCTGCTAAAGTCTCATCTTCCGCATACTTGTATCTCATTCAACGATATGAAGCCACCTTAAATAAATTCATGTTTCAAATCTACTCTAAGTATCCGACATATATATGAGAATAAATTCTATACGTCTAGTCATCCTACGCTGGCTTAAATTTATCGTGCACCCTCATCCATTGATATGGATACCACGATCTCCGTTAATACGTGATTCACATTCCAATCTTCAAAACGGACGTTCTTATGCCTCTATCCGATTCATGCCATCGTTAGACCTTCCCATAATTAACGTATCGTAATATAGCCCATCCGCATGCTTTCTATCCTTTTTTAGAACACCTTCTCTTTCAAAACCATTTGCTTCATAAAATTGTACTGCCTTATCTTTCGTTGCAAGTACCTTTAATGTTACCTGATGTCACAGTAACCAGAAACAGATTGTTGCGCTTTTCTGTGTCCATGCGAATGAGCTCTTTGAAACCCGCAGCATCCATGTATGCTTCTCCTGCTTCACGATCCATGTTTTCCGTTTCCCCGTCCAGCTGCACATTAAGTGAACATAAGGTAACAGCATCCTTTTCCACGGCTGAACGAATAGTATATTGCATCCCTTTGACTCGATACTCCTGGTCATCAATGATCATCTTGCCCCTCTCACACCTTTCGTACTTAATATTGAACAACACCATCTACTCCGTTTAGGCTATATTCCATACCCGCCTTGCCTCATCTCCACTATATAATGCTCTATTCGGTACGCTTACCTAACTTGGTCTGACTTAGAATCCCGAATCTTCATCTTACTTAACTGGCAATTCTTCCACCTCAACCGACTTCAGATGGGCTTTTCCCGGTTAACATCTTAAAGACCTGACTAAAGTACGTCGCATTACGGAACCCTGTCATCTCACTAACTTCGTACACCATATAATGTCCTGATTGCAAAAGCTCCAATGCCCGCTGGATACGGTATCCATTCAGGTAGCTGACAAAATTCTCACCGGTCACCCTTTTGAACAGCTGGCTCAAGTATTTAGGGTGTACAAAAAGACCTTTTGCGATGGCCTCGAAACTGATCTCCTCTGCGTAATGTTCCTCTACGTATTGTTTTACTTGTGCGATGAGTTTGTTGCTCTTCTTCTCACCCATCTCCTTACGGATCTGCTCCAACCATTCTTTAATGACACTATCTATCCAGTTTATCAGATCATGTAAAGCATATTTCGACTGTATTTCACGCAGGAAATCACTCATCGTGAGTGGTGGCATTAGCAGAGGGTGTTGCTTTTTCCAGCTATGCATCATCGTATCGAACAAACTGACGGCAACCACCTGCGCATCCTGAATGCTTGCACAGTTCCCTTCTTGCAGCGTTTGGAAAAGTTGAAGCCAGACCTCCTCCGCCAGACTAATCCGCAGATCAGCCCACGCCTCATCCCACTGAAGAAGCAGCAAAGAATAATCCGTCGCACTCCGCCCCGCCCCTTCCGGCGTCTCAACATAATATATGCGGTTCCCGCCCTGAAACTCTGCTCGCTCTACCGCTTCCCTACTCTCCAGATAAGAATCGATGACCTCACTGGCATGATGCTTCACCCGGCCTATGCCAGCACTAACCTCAATTTTCAAATACGTAAAGATCTGATCCATGATCTGACTTACCAGTGCTTGCAATTCTTCAAAATAATCGTTGTCTCCCAGCATCAACAGCACAAATACCTGATCCGAATAATCCACAACCTCCACCTGGCACTCTGCCATCCGAGCCGCCTGTTCCTTCACAGTCTCCTGAATGATGTCTGCCGCCCCGTAGCGCAACAGCTGCCAGTCCCGCTCTTTCATACGTGTCATAAAACCCGGACGATTCAATTGCAAACTGACGACACGAACCTGAGCGTACATATGAAATCCGATATATTCCATCCGAGCTTCGGGTAATTCATCTGCCCGATAACGTGTGGTCAACAGCTCATGGAGAAACTGTTGGCGCAGATAGGGGAGCACCCGCCCTGCTTCTTGTTTGTACGTCCGCTCCAGCCGCTCATGCCGCTCTCGTACATCTTGTTCCAGCAGCACCTCGCGCAGCACAGACTCAATCTCCTCCACCTCCGCCGGCTTGAGCAAAAAATGATTCACCCCCCAGCGCATAGCCGCTCTGGCGTTCTCGAACTCGTCATATCCACTAAGGATGATAATCGGCAGGTGGGGATAGTCACGCCGTAACTCCTGCGTCACTTCAAGTCCGGTCATGCCCGGCAAATATACGTCGGTCATAACCAGATCCGGATGTACGCGGTGGAAAAGATCCAGCGCATCTACCCCGTTAGCAGCTGTACCTGCAATACTCAGACCCAGGGAGGGCCAGTCGATATGCTCAGTCAGCGCTTTGATAATATGCGGATCATCATCAACAAGCATAATGGTCTTCGTCATTTTTCACCGTCCAGCCACAGATTTAATTGCTCCTCGGTCTCAATGCGCGGCAGCGTAATTTTCACTTCCACACCGCCTGAACTTCCGTTGCTTAACTGCACGCCATACCTTTGTCCACAATACAGTTGTATGCGCTGATGCACATTGCGAACACCGATCCCTTTGGAATCCTCCATATTCCAACCTTCTGGCAAGCCTTGTCCATTATCGGTAATCCTGATGATGATATCGGGAACAGGCTCGTCTGCCTCATCAATACATACCTGAATACGTAGAGACTCTTCTGATGGATGCCCATGCATGACTGCATTTTCAATAAAAGGCTGCAGAATGATCTTGGGAATATGACAGCCGCGTATACGTGGATCGATGTGCTCCTGATACTGGATTGAGAATGGCAAACGTTCGGACTGAATACTGACGTAACACCGAGCATGCTCTAGTTCATCCCGAACACGGATAAACAATCTTCCTCCACTGAGCCCAATCCGAAGTAACTTGCTAAGTTGCACAATCATTCGGCTGATATCCTTGGCTTCGTAGTCGAGCGCACGCCAGTGAATCATATCGAGCGTATTGTACAGGAAATGAGGTTTGATCTGGGCTTCAAGCAAGCTGGTCTGGGCCTCCCGCTTCGCTCGGCTCTCATCCTTGACCTGTTCCATTAGCGTCGTGAGCTGTGAAGCCATGTGGTTAAACCCATACGCCAAATGGGCGTACTCCTCCGTAAACGACAGCTGTACACGGGTATCGAAGTCTCCTTTTTCGAGCTGCCTCATTCGTTTGATCAATTGTCGCAAAGGCCGGATAATCTGCCGCACAAACAGATACGCAAGCACAGCCGAGCATAAAAGCCCAAGTACAGCAATGCCAAGGATCTGCCATCCTACATGGCGAACCGGGGATAACAAGGTATATACAGGAATAGTCTGCACAAGACGCCACTGAAGCATAGCAGGTCTGGAGTACAGCACCAATTGAGCCCCTCCCGGTTGACCCGATACTACTTCGAATCCGTCTTCTCCAGGTCGTGCATGCTCTTGGATCCATGTACTATCTATAATAGAAGAAGATGAGTTAACCCCGTCCATTGCCCCTTGAGCTGTGCTTGACTGTTCCCCAGGGGGCACTTGATTTTCTGGATGATCAGACCGGGTTACAATCCCCCCTGACGGTTCAGCTTTTCCCATCTGCATCACTACATTGCCAGCTGTATCAACCAGCAGCACATTGCCATCCAGTACCATCGGCACATCGGCGAACCTGCGTACAATATCAGCTCTGCTGAGACGAATAAACACGTAAGCGACCGTTCCACCCTTACTATCAAAAATCCGTTGCGCATATCCAACCAAAGATTGGCCTGATTCATTCTCACGAAGTGGAACCCAGGCTGCATCCGCCTTCTCAAGCGAGGTAAACCACGAATCATTCGCAATGGCCTCTAGCGGATAAATGCGGTCAGCTGACGTCACCGTTACTTCATTAAAAGCATCTGTATACAGTTCAATCGAGGTAACCCCTTCACTCACAACCATGGTATGATCCAGAATTCGTGAAACCTCTCTCCGCTGATGAATCTGTGCCAACCTGCCTGTATTGGACGTTTCCAACAAGTTGGACAACTCTCTGTTGCTTGCGAGTCCATAGGCGGTGCCCGTTACTCCTGTAATAAAATCAAACCCCCGCCTGGTGCTCTCATTCAAGAGAGCAAGACGCGCTTTGCTGATTTCGGTAAATGTGACTGCTGAGAATGATTGGTAGGCAAGCCAAACAATGACCGAGACGAGCAACAGATTAAACGCAATAAAGCAAGTCACCATCAACGTGGAGAGCTTGCTTTGTTGCAGCTTTTGATGAATATAGGCAGACCATCTTGTTTTTCGCATAAGGAATCAACTCGTTTCGTCTTGGAATTACCCTTTGAGCCCAGAGGTCGCGATTCCTTCCACGAAGTACTTCTGACACACGATAAATACGATAAAACATGGCACAAGGGATAAAACAGACATTGCAAACATCGGACCCCAATCGGACTGTGAGCTGGAATCCAGGAACAGGCGTAGTCCCAGTGGAACGGTATATTTGCTCACATCGCTCAGGTAGATCAGCTGACTGAAGAAATCATCCCATGTCCACAAGAACGTAAAGATCATTGTCGTTACAAGTGCTGGAAAAGCGAGCGGGATAATGATTTTGGTATAGATTCTCACCGGACCACACCCGTCAATGGTCGCTGCTTCATCCAGTTCTCGAGGCAAACCCCGGAAAAACTGTACCATCAGGAAGATGAAGAACGCATCAGTCGCGAGCCATTTCGGTACAATCAGCGGCAAGTACGTATTCACCCACTCCAGCTGATTAAAAAGAATATACTGCGGAATTAACGTAACGTGGTGCGGCAGCATAATCGTCATCAACATCAGCCCGAAGCAGATGGCCTTGAAGCGAAAGTTCAACCGGGCGAAGGCATAGGCTGCCATTGAACAGGAGATCACATTGCCCAGCACGGCTCCCAGCGACAGGACGATGGAGTTGGTCAGAAATTTGGAAAAGGCATTCCCTTGAGCGCCGGACCAGCCCGTCATGTAATTTTGCCAATTCCATTCCTTTGGCCAGAACCAGGTTTCCGTAAAAATCATATGCCCTGGTTTGAAAGAGCTACCCAGCATCCATAGAACAGGATAGAGCATAAGAAGGGCGATGCCTGAAATCAGTACATGTTTGGTGACAATCCAAGCTACGGAGTTACGTTGTCCAATCATGATTTTCCACCATCCTCATAGTGTACCCACAACTTGCTGCTGCGGAATACGAGCAATGTAAATACGCCGATCAGGATTACCAGAACCCACGCCATGGCAGAAGCATAACCCATCTGGAAGAAGGAGAATCCTTTTTTGTACAGATATAGAGAGTACATCAATGTTGAATTCACTGGTCCCCCGCTGCCGTTACTGATAATGAAGGCCTGCGTGAATGATTGAAAGGACGTAATTAACTGCATCACTAAGTTAAAGAAGATGACAGGTGACAGGATAGGCAACGTGATATAGAAAAATCTCCGCATCGGACCCGCACCATCTACAGCAGAAGCTTCATCATACTCCGGTGGAATCTGTTTAAGTCCTGCCAGGAATATGATCATGGATGAGCCGAACTGCCATACGGACAACAAGACAATGGAATATAATGCGTACTTGGGATTAGCCACCCAGTCTGGTGCTTTAATGCCCACCATCGCCAATACGCTGTTAAGCAGTCCGTCACCACCGAGCATTTTGCGCCACAACATCGCAATGGCAACACTACCTCCCAGCAATGTCGGGATATAGTACACCGTGCGGTATATGCCAAGTCCACGAATACCTTTGTTGAGTAACATCGCGACAAACAGGGCAAAAATCAGTTTGAGCGGAACGGACACAGCAACATAGGTAAATGTCACCTGAAGCGACTTGGTGAACAGCTTGTCGGACGTAAACATGGTGACGTAGTTATTCAGACCAACCCAGTTCGGGGCGGCCAAAATACTGTAGTCGGTAAAGGAAATGTATAACGAAGCAAGCATTGGACCTAGGGTCAGAAATACTAATCCGACAAGCCAAGGGGCGAGAAAGAGCAGAGCGGCTCCATTATGGGCGTATCGACGTTTCACACGCCGGGCGGCTACTTTCTCGATTCTGGCTTGACTGACCTGTGATGTCGTCATTTTCGCAACCTCCCCGCAGTATTTGAAGTTCATCGGAACGAGAGTGCCAGTTGTATCTGTAGGTAAAACTCGTCTGTAGCTACAAGCTCTACTCTCTTTACTGGCTTGATCCAAGCGTTGCTTTGGCCCCTTCAATAAACTGGGCAATGATGTCTGTCATGCTGCCTTGACCAAAAGCGATCTGCTCGCTTGTAC
This sequence comes from Paenibacillus amylolyticus, assembly GCF_051136285.1. GTDB lineage: Bacteria > Bacillota > Bacilli > Paenibacillales > Paenibacillaceae > Paenibacillus > Paenibacillus amylolyticus_F. Next base: position 3,464,206 of record NZ_CP194938.1, read on the forward strand.
TTTTGAAACTCGTATCCACTTCAGAAAATCCTTGCGGGTATGGCGGGCTAATCTCACTGGAATGTTTCGATACCGTATCAATGAATTGGAAAATAACTTTCTCTGCATCGGACAGTTTCGGTTGCATCTGCTCACGAATGCTTGCATTGACAGGCACACCACGCTCTGATCCTAGAATCGCTGTCGCTTCAGGGTCATTCACCATGAAATCAATGAACATAGCCACTTCTTTCGGATGTTTGGATTTCGAATAACCGGACAGGAACTGGCCTGGCTTCAGATACTCACCGATTCTTTTTTCGTTCACGCCATGTGGCAACACTTGAATGCCAAGCTTATGATCCTGGTTTTTGTTCACTTGTTGGAACGTAAGCAGTTGGTTGGACCACGCAAAATCCATGGCTGCTGTACCCAAAGAAATAGGTCTGGTTTCCAAAGCATTTGTTGTCGAAGCTGCAACTTCCGCAGACGTAGCTCCTCTGTTCTCACGCAGCGCAGCCCACATCTCAAACCACTCTTTTAATTGCTCACTTGTGGCTGTCATGGTGCCATCCTCAAACAAACCTTTGCCGGACTGACGTACAAATACCTCAAACATGTTGGTGGCACCGGAAATGTCAGCCGAGCCATAGAATCCGTCTCCCTTAGCGGCAGCAATCTTGGCTGCAATCGCTGAGAAGTCATCCCATGTCCAGCTCTCCTTCGGCTCTTCAATGCCGAGTTGCTGGAATAATGTTGCATCGTAAATGACACCTGGCGCATTCACCCCAAGGGTGATGGCATATAATTTATCATCGATCGATCCAGCTGTAATCATGCTCTTGTCGTGATCTTTGATACGCAGCTCTTTATCTGCATATGGCGTCAGGTCAAGCAAAGCACCGCGCCGTGCAAAGTCCGTCAGAAATGCATAATCCATCTGGATGATATCCGGAGCGTTCGAACCAGCGACCTGCGTCGTAAGTTTGTCAAAATATCCATCCCAGCCCGAATATTCAGCTTTAATCGTAATGCCTGGATGTTTCTCTTCAAACAGTTTAATCACTTTGGTTGTCAGATCATGTCTGGTCTGTGATCCCCACCAAGTCATGCGCAGTTCAATTTTGTCTGAAGCACCACCTTGGCCTGACTCACCCGAAGATGCCGGTGTGCTTGAGGTTCCTCCAGAACAGGCTGTAGCGAATAATAACAGGGACAGGCAGAACAGGGTTACCCACTTTTTGGTGATGATCATGAATGAATTTCCTCCCCTTATTGCTTAAATGAAATCGCTTACAAAACTATTGTAATCGCCTGCCACTGCACATGACATAAACAAAAGTAAGCTATCCTGTCAAAAAAGTAAGGGGTTCACAGGAAAGAAAAACCACCGGAAACCCTATTCCCGGTGGCGCTTATTCCTTCAAACATGAACAAAGTTACATAATGAAGCAGGTAAGAGGCTGGTACAAACTGCTTCTATCCAGAATGCACAGCAGAAGCTGTAGAATTTGCCGTGCGCTCCGACAAATGTCTCTCCATTTGGGCTACCTCTGTTCCCGCCAACATCATGATACCAATCCCGTGATTATCATTAGTAACGGTACGTAAATCCTGGTCGTAGTATTCCGCCGTGAATGCATATCTCGAACCGCTGCACACGCCATGCACATTCCCTTGACGATCAATGGCTTTGCTGACCAGTCCCTTCCATGCCCGCTGTGCCGCTGTAACATATGAAGCAGGGTCTTTGAACCAGCCAAAACGTACACCACGCGCAAAACCATAAGCGAACATGGCTGTACAGGAGGCTTCCAGGTATGTCTCCGAATGATTCAATACTTGATGCCAGAGCCCACTCTCACTCTGCAATGCCGCATAACCCTCACACAGCTCGTTGAAAAAGGCAATTAACGCCGGGCGCTCCGGATGCTCTTCCGGCAATGCCTCCAGCACTTCCGTCAAGGAGAACAGCGTCCAACCGTTGCCCCGCCCCCAAGGAATCTGTGTTGCCTGCTCATATTTGAAATCATACACATGAGACATGGTCTTGTACTCAGGCATAAACAAATATTTGCGATACAGTGAAAACTGTTTTGCCGCTTCATCAAGCGCCTCGGACTTCCCTGTCACACGCGCATACCGCACAAGGAATGGTGTACTCATATATAGATCATCTGCCCACATCGTGTTCTCGGCATATTCACCTGCACATGTGCGATAAAACGCTCCATCCGCTCGGCGTTCCAAGCGGGAAAGCATGAAGTCTGCGATTCGTTCAGCAATCGGCAGGAAGGTTGGTTCCTTACATTCGGTATAAGACTCCAGCATCGCTGAGCCAAAGGAACCGCAGTTGTCCAACATTTTCAACATAATTAATTGCTGGTTGATCGCCGGGAATCCATATTGTTCACGATCCCATAGAGAGTACTCATACATCTGGGTACAGGCCTGCACATGTTCAGCGGCATATCGCGTAATATCTGGTCGTTGCATATACCGTCCAGCTTGCAGCAATCCGTATACAGTAACCCCAAGCGGATAATCCCAGCGTCCGTAGTTGGTTACACTGCCCACGGTCCATTTATTGCTTAGCATCGCATTTTCATAATAAGGTCGAATGAACGTATCCGGACGATCCAGTCTCCAGTATGTCCGCTCCGCTGCCGCCAAAGTGCCGCTGGGCTCCTTGCCTTGCTGCAAAGCGCTTGTCTGGTACACACGATCCGTACGCATCAAGTCTGCCAGTTCTGGCTCAACCCCTGACTCGAACGGCCCTGCATAGAACCAGCATTCATTCATTGCTCCCTGTACTCGCTCTGGAAGCTCCAATGGTTGTGACTCCGTGCCGACAGATGCTTTCAGGTCGAACCCCCATGAGCCAGCGTCAGTCTGACATTCACTTCGAATTAAAAGATCATTCCGGCCAAAGGACGCCGCTACCTCCACTTCAAACGACCCTGCTTGTTTCACTTCTGCAACCGATTTGCCGCCAAGCCATATCTGCAGTGGGCCAGAGGAGTGTCCTGACAAATGGACCGGACGTCCAGATGCATCACGGTTGTTCAGGTGAGTCCACGCATAAGCATGTCTGCCGGGAAGCAAGCCATAGATTCGTTCCAGAGCCGATTTATTCTGTTCGGAAGCAGACCAGTGAACATCGGGTAGCCACTTCAAGACGCTCTCCCCTTGACTTGCGAGCAAGTTCGGCTGTGCTTGCCCGTTTGAGGAGGATACAGGTTCAGAGAAAACCCAGCCCGCTTGTCCCAAACGCTCCTGAAATGGAGCGAGTACATTCAGAATACGCACTTTTCCTTCATCAGAACCGAACTGGCATCCGAATCCGGCAGGCGTGTTTTTCATCTCCAACCACACAGTATTCCAGCCAGGTTGGATGTCGATTCCAAGCTTCACCGTGGCATCTGGCGTGATTTCATCGATGACAGTAGAGCGGTAGATCAGCTCGTTGTTAAAATAAAAACGTACCGGTCCATAACAACGTACAAGCACGTCCAGATTGCGGTTCTCATCCCCCCAGACCAGTGCTGCAGCGTAGGAGATATGATCTTTAGGCGCGTCTGGAAAGCGTTTACCAAGATTCAGATCATAGAGCCCTTTATCATTTTGCAAAATGCCAGATTGCTGAAACGCACGGTATACAAAATTGGCCTGTGCATTGGCACCAATATATCTCTCAGCGAGCACCTTCAATACCTGCTCCTGATCTTCTCCGAATCGATAATACATGCTCTGCGGTTCACTGAAATACGTTGTCATCGAATGCCACATTCCTCTCATGTTGGAGTACATTTAATCAATAAAAGTCCATTCTATATAAATGACGTTATTCTCCTCATTTTCAAAACCTCAGATATAGCGCTTAACCTCAGTAAGGATGCCCTTTTGCAGGAAAGGAAACAGCTCTTCTTTTACTCTTCACACCGATTAATAATCCTAGTATAACTGACATGGCACATGGTGGCTACAGATTTTTGTTTACGCTTACACCGAGTTCTGAATTTATCTCTTCCCCCTCAGAAAATTGCGGCATTTAATTGTTTTCAAAACCAAGAAGCCTATGCTCCTTCCTAAACAGGAAAGGAGCATAGGCTTCACAGCATGTGTAACCAGCTATTAAACCGATGCCGGTTTTCAATTAAAAAGCTGAGTCCATTATAATCATCAAATCTCTACTGCAACGCCGAAATGATCGGATACGACCGGTCCATTTGTACCATCCAGCACAACATTGGAGGATCGAGCCTGCACAGGGCGGTTAGCAAAAATATAATCAATCCGGAGCGGCTGTTCATTGTCGGCCCATCCTGCAATTGCTTTGACTACGGTAGCTCCGTTGTCTTTTTGTTTGGCTGTCGTGTAGAGGTCATTCCATCCATGTTCCATCATGTAATCGTAGCCTTCACCGCGAATCTCAGCGACATTGTTGAAGTCTCCCATCAGATACAGCGGCTGATCCATATATGGTGCAAGTTTGCTCTCTGTCAAATCCCACTGCCCCTTGAAAGGTTCCTGTGCATCATCCCACCAGTTAAAATGTCCATTTACAAACCATGTGGATGTGGATTGACCTTGCAGGGTGGTCTCAATCCCGACGATTTTGCGTGTACGATAGTTGTTATAATCCCGCATGTGGGATACATATTCTCCAAACGAACGGGTAATCGGTGTCCGGCTCAGGATCGCCAGCCCTTCATCGTATGTACGAAACCCGATGTGGGTTGGAATCCAGGTCCAATAATACGTATCGGTCAACTGCTGTAGCAGGACGTGAGCGTAGTTATCTTTTTTGATCGTCACACCAGCTTCGGTCGCCGTATATGTCTGCAGTTCCTCTTGAGACAGTGCTGTCTCTTGAATCGACTGGTTCACCTCTTGCATCGAAATGATATCAAATTGATGTGTATTGATGAAATCAGCCAGCTGACTGATCTTCTTCCGTTGCTCTTCTTCCGCCCAGGCGTGGACGTTTAACGTAAGGATTTTCATATATATGCTCGCTCCTGTTGTTGAATATAGTCTTAGCTCTGTCATCGTGCAGCTGTATTTCTTCTGAAAGGAATACATACGATAAGCATACACAATATGAAGTGTTCCTGCATGTCTACCGGAAAGCATCAGGACAGTTACATCCTCTTGCTTCGCAAAATTGAGGATCATATAGATTCAGATAACGTCTGCACGAGCGACTCCATAACTGATATGATAGAATCATTGAAACTGTAGCCCCTGACGTCCTGGACGTCATGATTAGTTAACCATGTTTACCCCAGGAGATGGAATGATGAACGTACCCAATGATTGCATGATGGATGACGCGCAGTGGCAAGCGTTAATTCGTGAGGTTGCAGAGCTTTTTAACAACCTGACGATCATGCGTGGATTCCAGTATTATAAACAGAAACGTGTTGGAGCTTTAAAATTCAATGAGTCTCAGATCGTTATGGCCGAGGTACAAGGAAGTGAATCTTACGAAGTGGTTCTCCGTATGCAGGCCTTGTCCACCAGTTATTGTGCCTGTCCGGTCAACTCCCCATGCAAGCATATGGCAGCTGTACTCATGAGTTATGCCGAGCAGCAGGGGCGTCCGGTTCCAGCACTGGTGAATGCACATGCAAGCACGGCCTTGAAACAAACCAGCAAACCAGCAGGCACTTCTGCGGGGAGAGCTTACAACTTCGGCAATGCTACGGAACGAGAGGATACCTTCGAAGATAACAACTCTACAGAGAACCAGCAATACAGCGAGATCAAAGAGCGGGCGACCGAGTTGTCCGGAATGACCATCTCGGACTGGCATGAACTGTTTCGGGCAAGTCTTAAGCGGCTGGGTACAGGGACAGCAACCACTGCTTACATTCAGGAAGCCGCTGATGAGCTGTACGCGATCAAACCCAAAATGTCCACTGCGATGGATCAGCTGTTCGAGCTGCATGTCCAGCTCTACCTTATGCGGTACTGCATACCACCAGCGCGCAACTCCATTACACATACTCCTGTGTATTTAAGTTATCCTGCCCAGCTGGCGGTTGATGCCCTCCAAAAAGGACTCGAATCCCTCCTGCTTCAACCGCTGGACTTGTCTGGATTGCAAGGTACTGCGCTTGAGCAAGTCTGGGCGAGGCTGGACGAAACTGCAGCTTATCTGCGGACAGAGATGTTAGCGGAGACGGCTAACATGATGTTCTTCACGCCAATTTACCCGAAACTGTGGCTGAACTGGATTGTGCCCCGGCTTCAAGGAAAACAGGCGATGTTGGAGTCAGAACTAACTGATTTAAATGAAATAGAAGCGAATATTATCGCCTCAGCGGGAGCAACGGGAGCCAAAGATCCAGCCCGTACAGTTGGTTCGGCAGCATCCCCAAACAGGATCGGTGGCAACCAGAGTTACGAAGGTGATGAAACCCATGCTGCCAGAGCCATACCCAACACAAGCGGGATGGTTAGAAAAGTCTCTCTTCCCCTGCCACTTGTTCTTGCACAAAGCTGGATGTACTACCACTTGGAGCAGGATACATCCGCCTGGCAGAAGCTCGTCCATGGCAGCTCATCATACGGTATTCCTCCGGAACATTTGTTGTATTTTCTCCATACACTAGCCGATGCAGCTGACTGGACACGTCTTAGTGAATGGTTGGTGCAACTCGGGCCACTGCTGGCGGTTCGCCGCAATGCCCCGTTGCAGGACTATATGCGATTGTGGGATATCACAATCCAGCAAGTCCCGAAGGCGGAACAACAAATGTGGGACACGCTGGTCAGCATGCTTCCCCACTCGAGGCCTGCTTATGAGGAAGCCATGCATTCTCGGGGGCAGTGGCGCAGATGGATTGATTTTCAACTGAGTACAGGCACAGAACCTCTCGAATTCCGCGTAGCCGTGTTGCAACCCATCGAGAAGGATGCCCCTGAATTGCTGTTACCGTTCTATCATCAGGCGGTCGAGCGTTATATCGGTCATAAAAACAGAGATGGTTATAAGGCCGCTGTAAAGCTGCTGAAACGACTGTCCAAAATATATAAAAAATTGAAGCAAGAGGTGCAATGGGAACAATTCATCACTACACTGGCTGTTCGGAACAGTCGGTTGCGTGCCCTGCAGGAGGAGCTTCGGAAAGGTAAACTGATTCCATGAGTCTAATCCACCTGTACACAGAAACAATTGAGGTACACGTTGCTTTGACCGGATATGGCGATGCGCTATTTTACGGTGCTCTAAATACACACCATTTTGTATCAGGCCAGTCGCTGAAGCAGCGCCTCTTCGCCTGGCATGCTCCTTCCTTCTATGGTACGGAGCTGGAAATCCGGCAGATTGAAGAGGTTGAACTTGTGGTGCTGCCTGCGGAAGAAGTCATTCCGTTCTTCGCAGAGATGCATACCCTGATCCACATCGAATGGAAGTGGGACGAGCAGGCAGATCACCTCATCCGACTCGCTCCGATACTTGCATCATCCATCGAGAAACGAAAGTATGTTCCCAGCTTTGAAGCTTATCGCGCCGGACAGTTGCAATGGACGTGGGACCCAGACAGTATGAAAAAGCAGGAGCTGGCTTCGCTTAACCAAGCCATTCAGCAGACGGATGAGAGTTACGCCGAAGGACTCGGCGCAGCCTATTCCGCTGCCGTGTTCCAGCAATGTTACAGCACAGAAGAGGCTGCTACCGACCTACGGCGGGAGTTCCCGCAACTCTTCCCCGAGCGCGGAGTACTTCCGCGAACAGGCGGCCTTGATGCTCGGTCGTGGCTGGTATCCATCGGCTGGAAAGCCGATGCAGCACCATTCCGACCGATGCTGCAATTGCAGGAGCCGGATGAGGACGACTCCTCATGGCGTCTGCGGCTGGTATTGCAGAACAAGCTGGACGCTGCTGTTCTCGTGCCGGTCATGCTGGATTCACGCGGACGGCTGGAGGGCGAATGGCCCGAGGGCTGGACGCCTTTCATTCTGGACCGCTCGCCTGGCTGGCTGGATCAGCTTCGCGCGCAACTGCCACGTCTTGGCAGCTCCATCAGCGGCAGACGAGATATTTTGAGCGATCCGCTGGATGATCGGCAAGCTTGGCAGTTCCTGACCCAAGATAGCGGTCGCTTGCTAGCTGCGGGCTGGCAAGTCCTTTTGCCAGGCTGGTGGGAAGCAGCCCGCAAGAAAAAACCGAAGCTGCGAGCCAAGGTGAAACCGGAAGAAGGCAGCGAGCGAGGTCAATCCTTCTTTGGATTGGACTCGATCATTCATTTTGACTGGCGTATTGCCATTGGGGATACCGATCTTAGTGAAGAGGAATTTGCGGATCTCGTCGCTCGTAACGAACGACTGGTTCGCTTCCGCGGCGAATGGGTGCCGCTCGATCCCGATCTGCTGGAGCAGATTCGCAGAGCCATGGGCGGTGTTGATCGGGAACAGGGACTTTCGTTTCAGGATATTCTGCACCTGCATCTGCTTCACAATGAACAACGAGAATATGCCAAGCAGAAATGGAAGGAAGGCCAGCAAACTGAGGATGAGCAGCCACCGTCTCAGTCCAGCGAGAGTATGCGGCTGGAGGTGGAGTTGAATGAACATCTGAATCGGGTCATTGCTCAGCTCGGAGGCGGACAAGGTGGGGCTCCTTCCCTGCCCATTCCGGATGGACTCCATGCCGAATTGCGATCCTATCAGAAGGAAGGCTTCGCTTGGCTTGGTTTCCTGCGCAGGTTCGGCCTTGGGGCCTGTCTTGCAGATGATATGGGTCTCGGGAAAACGATCCAGTTCATTACCTATCTGCTCCACATCAAGGATCATGAGCCAAGGTTGCCTGGACAAGCTCCTGCCCTGCTGATCTGTCCGACATCCGTACTGGGTAACTGGCAGAAGGAAATCAGCCGTTTTGCTCCTTCCATCCGTGTGAGTTTGCATTACGGGCCACGGCGGTTAAGCGGGGAAGAATTCCGGGAGCAGGCCGAGCAATCGGATATTATCCTTACCTCCTATGCTACGGCAACACTGGATCAGGAACTGCTGGAAACCTATACTTGGGCCGCCATCTGTCTTGATGAAGCGCAGAACATCAAGAACGCCCAGACCAAACAGTCTATGGCTGTGCGCAGCTTCCCGGCCAAACACCGTATTGCGCTCACAGGTACACCGATCGAGAACCGCTTAGCTGAGCTATGGTCGATCTATGATTTCATTAATCCGGGATATCTGGGCAGCGCTCGTGCATTCCAAACCCGCTTCATTAGTGCGATTGAGAAGGACAAGGATGAACAGCGCATGCAGGATCTGCAGCAGCTGGTAAAACCTTTTATGCTACGCCGCAAGAAAAAGGATCCGAATATCCAGCTCGATCTGCCGGATAAAAATGAGATGAAAACCTATATTCACCTCACGGGTGAACAGAGTGCATTATATGACCAATCGGTGCAAGCTCTGATGGACAAAATGAAAGAGCTGGAGGGCATCAAGCGCAAAGGTGCAATTCTCTCCGCATTAACACAATTGAAGCAGCTATGTGATCATCCACTGCTGCTAACCAAAGAAACGCTGCCGGAGGAGTTACCTGCAGATGGTCCAGCAACATCTGCCTATGATGTTTACAGCCCGCAGGATATGGCGATGCTCATCAGCCGCTCAGCCAAGCTGGAACGGCTGATGGAGCTTGTTCGTGAGCTGCGTGACGAGGGCGAACGCTGCCTTATTTTTACGCAATATATCGGTATGGGACAGATGTTGCAACAAGTACTGCGGCAGGAATTGCAAGAGCCAGTGCTGTACCTGCATGGTGGCACGTCGAAGACGGCACGGGATCGCATGATAGAGGAATTCCAGTCCCGCACACTACCCGCGGACAAGCAGCCTTCGGTCTTCATTCTGTCCATTAAGGCTGGCGGCGTGGGGCTGAATCTGACGGCGGCCAATCACGTCTTCCACTTTGACCGCTGGTGGAACCCTGCTGTTGAGAATCAGGCAACGGACCGGGCGTATCGGATGGGACAGACCAAGGACGTGCAGGTGCATAAATTCATTTCCCTCGGAACGTTGGAGGAACGAATCGATGAAATGCTGGAAAGTAAACAGCAGCTCAGCGACAACATCATCACCAGCTCCGAGAACTGGATTACCGAACTGTCGACCGATGAACTGAAGGATCTATTTACTCGGCGTCGCGACTGGTCGGGTTAAGCTGCATACTGAATAAATTAAAAAGAGCGAGGCTTTGGAATATTGATTCCAGCTTCGCTCTTTTTTGCTTTTTTAATGCAAGATAAGATCATTCAATCTGATCTAATATGGTCTGATCTGGTTCTAGTTCTAACGCATATTACCGATGATGGAGGATTTGGAGTCTTGCATCTTTTTAATGAAATTAGTCATCAGATCAAAAGCTTCATTCCGTTTGTTAGACATGGACTGCAAACGAAGCATATCCATTTGTTGCGAATTGCTGAGGGCATCAATCTGGCCTTTCAGTGTTTGCACGGCGGCTTGATCTCCGTTTTGCTGAGCCACTTGCAATTTTGCATTGAGATCAGTGATCTGTTGATTGCGGTTCTGTACCGCTTGGATTTGTGTTTGCAGTTGAGCATCCAGCAATTTGGCGCGCTCCTGCTGAACCATCATCAATGCCGTTTCAATATCCATGGAGGAGAGGTTCACGCTGGACAAAGAAGAAACGGGCTTTGCCACAGTAGCACTTGCTGCCGAAGCATAAGTAACAACCGATACCGCTGCCATCGCGGCGATAGCCGTTGAAGAGAGAAGCTTTGTTGACTTTTTCATAGAGTAAACCTCCCAAAATATGTAGAAGACATCTGGTCATAATTGACATCTTTCGACATGATTATATCAGAAGACCTAGGACTTTAAATCCACATTCTTAAAATTTTAAGTTAAATTGAACAACCCTTTTTATACCCAGGCACTAAAACTCGCATCCATCTTTACATCGTCCGTGACAGCTGTTGAATCAACTCGTTAATGTATGCTTTTACCGGCTGGTCATCCAGATTCTCCAAACGAGAGGGGTGCATCAATTGATGTTTCTTCATCATATAAAATTCAAACAAGGCCTGCCGAATCGTCATATCATGCGTAATGGAAAACGACGACTCAGCGATCCTGCGAATCACCGCTTCATCCTGAATCATATACAGCACCGGACTAATTCGATTAAAGATGCCTTGTGTCATTCCCTTTTCAAAAAAGGAACATAACTGTTCACTATGATGCCGCAGAGCAGAAGCAATCCCTTCGTATAATGCCGGATAAAGCTTTTTGACCTCGCTCCAAAAGAACTCGGGCAGATATAACACATGGGTCATCGCATGCTCATAGGCAATCTGAAATCTGCGCTCATACGAGATCGTGTCATCCTCCATGGTCACCCGGGAATCATGAATCTCCTCAATGTACACGTTCAGTACGTTCTGGATAATTTCCTCTTTCGATGTGAAGTATTTATATAGGGTTGCCTTGCTGATATGCATATGTTTCGCGATGTCATCCATGCGCAGGGAACTGATGGACTTTGTACGTAGAACCGGAATGATCTTGGTCAGTAGTTTTTGTGAGTTTTCCAAACGTTTCAAAAGATTACCTCCTTCATGCTGTGTCAACGGCTCCGTATTGGACAATATATTGAGTATAGCATGGTTGGACAGAATAGATAGAATATACAAACTATACGAAATTCATAGTTTTAGTTTACTTTGGCAAATGAGTGTGATATATTGTCTGCATGAAGTTGTTAGCGATTATATTTTACACAATCTAATTAAAGCAATATACAGGAGGTTTTACCATGAAAAAAGTATTAGTTGTTTTGACCAATGTCGATAAATATGCAACCAAGGATGAACCTACAGGTCTGTGGCTGAGTGAAGCTACTCACTTCATCGAAGAATTCGACCATAACGAGAATGTGCAGATTGATCTGGTCAGCCCGAACGGCGGCAACGTGCCACTTGATCCGAAAAGTCTGGGCGACTCTCTGGATGCAAGCACCAAAGCATATTTCGAGAACGAAGCTTTCATGAACAAACTGAAAAATACATTAAAACCTAGCGAAGTTAGCGCAAGTGACTACGATGCGATCTACTTCACAGGCGGTCACGGTACAATGTGGGATTTCCCGGACAATGCCGAACTTCAAGCGTTATCCCGTGATATTTATGAAAAAGGTGGCGTGGTATCCGGCGTGTGCCACGGGGTTACCGCCCTGCTGAATGTGAAGCTGTCCAACGGCTTGCTTCTGATTAACGATAAGAAAGTGTCCGGCTTCACCAATGAGGAAGAAGAACTGGCTCAACAAACGAAGTATGTTCCTTTCTTGCTGGAAGATGCCTTGCGTGAACGTGCCTCTGAGTACGTTAAAGCATCTCCATTCAGCTCTTACGTTACAACAGACGGACGTGTCGTTACAGGACAAAACCCGCAATCCAGCAAAGCGGTAGCTGAAAGTGTCAAAGAACTGCTCGGTCTGTAAGGTTTCCATATTGGACCGAGTTGGTCAGAGCCTACTCTGCATGAGCATTGTTCAATGATCAACCGCATTACTTGAATCAACCCCAGCTCCCCCATGAGCTTCTATATAAATGAACACCAGAATTATATAAACACCACAAACAGCACGTATCCGTCATGATCTGACGATACGTGCTGTTTTATTAATGTCCCGCGGAATTACAGCTCTGCCCCGTTCGTACAGACTACGTTCTGATTAGAGAGGGATTACACTATTTCAATTCGGTATCCCCAAATGATCTGATTGCCAATACGGCAGGCAGCGTGCTCATTTTTGTTATTCTTGGTCTGCTTACCCGTCTGCTCGGCCAGAACCAGTTTCTTCACTGGAAGATGCCAGGACACAAGTCAAATTCTCCGATGCGCTAGAATCATATATCTGGAAATGAGCACACCCCCTGAAAGGCAAAACATGGTTCTGTTCCTTAAGATGAAAAAGTCAGCGAGCTGTGATACAATAAAAGAATTGTGTATTCGCAGACAGACATGCAGATCAAGCTCAAAAATCAAACATTTTTGGCACTCTTCATCGATTGATCATGCTGCCACTTTAGGGAGGTTTATGGAACAACCATGCTCATTATTGGTATCGCCGGAGGAACCGGCTCCGGCAAAACAACGGTAGCCCGCTCCGTTATTGAACGTCTGGGATCAGCTAAAGTTACATTCATATCCCAAGACAATTATTACAAAGACCAGTCAGACCTCACACCTGAACAACGCAGACTGACGAATTACGATCACCCGTTTGCTTTTGATAATGATCTGCTGATTGAACATCTCACCCTCTTGAAAAAAGGCCACGCGGCATATGCTCCCGTGTATGACTTCACCATAGATAATCGTGCTGTAGGCGAAACGATTGAGCTTGCACCGAATCATATCATCATTGTAGAAGGGTTACATGTGCTGATTGATGAGCACCTTCGTACATTGCTGGATATCAAGGTATTTGTAGATACCGATTCCGATGTACGTATTCTGCGCAGAGTATTGCGGGACATGGAAGAGCGTGGACGCTCGATCCAATCCGTGTACAAACAGTATCTCGAAACGGTAAAACCGATGCATGATGCGTTTATCGAACCATCCAAGAAGTATGCAGATATCATTATCCCAGAGGGCGGGCATAATGAAGTAGGGATCCAGATGCTGTCCATTCTTACCGAGAAATATCTCACGGGAGAAAACTGGAACAGATCATAATCAAAGCTGCATAACGACTTTTAGGGGATTTTTTCTGGAACATTTCTATGGAGAATTCCACTAGAGCATACTAAAGGAAATCCAGGTTACGATACAGCGTAATCTGGATTTTTGATATGTTCTGGCGGAATGTTCATTTATACTGAGTGTCAATGTTCGTTGAAAGGAGTTTAGCTTATGGCTACTTTTGAAGATTTTATGCAACATGACATCCGAGTGGGTACCGTGGTGGAGGCTGAACCTTTCCTGAAGGCTCGTGTCCCCGCAATTAAAATGAAAATTGATTTTGGCCCACTCGGTTTAAAGAGTTCGAGTGCTCAGATCACCCAACGTTACACACCTGACATGATGATTGGGAAACAGGTTATTGCAGTCGTTAATTTCCCACCGCGGCGGATTGCTGGTTTCATCTCTGAAGTCCTTGTGCTGGGCGGTGTGCCCGGCGAAGGCGATGTAGTCCTACTCTCTCCAGACCATCCGTTGCCAAATGGAACACCGATTGCCTGAATTATTTTTCGAATTCATTGCATATGGGGTTTTCAAATGTTGGAAAATGAAGTATTCTCTATGTATTGAAAAATCAAACTGAAATGAACCAAATATGTTTGAAAGACCTTAAAGCATAAGGCTATGAATCTACGGATTCGTGGCCTTTTTTTGTCTTTTTGGAGGAAAACATAGGTCTGGAGCATTAGCTGAATAGCTTGACATGGAGGGGGATCGTTGATAATTCATACCAAAAGCCTAGATATACATGGTAGAATATTGATTATTATTACAAATTTAGCATCCGGAATCCTAGTAAGTACATACCAGCAAAAACCTATTTCACACGAGAGGAGTTAGATTTATGAGAAAACAGATGATCTCCACCTTAGCGACATTAGCCTTATTAACTGGAGGAATTGCGGGCTTTGCAGGAATGGGAGGATCTAGTTCAGTCGAAGCAGCGCAAGCTGTCAATACATTTAAAGATGTACCTGCATCCCACTGGGCATCCTCAGCAATTCATTCAGCAGTAGAGCAAGGTTATTTCAAGGGTTATGCAGACGGAACGTTCAAACCAGGTTCACCGGTGACCAAAGCTGAGATGGCTAGTATTTTAGCGCGTGTGGCGAACCAACCGGAGTTAAAGGACGCTGAACCGAATCATTTCACAGATGTGCCGGAATGGGCAAAAAGTGATGTCTCTACAGCGATTGCCAAAGGGTTTATCCACCCTTCCAGTTACAAGGGCAAATTGAATGCTCAAGCTGCACTTGAGCGAGGCGAGATGGCGGACTGGCTGACACAAGGATTAAGTGTTGTGGATTCAGACTATAGACAAGCTCTTTCGGATGTGACCAACACCGTCATTCCTGCGAAGGAATATTTTACAGGCAAGCTGGTAGACTCGCAAAAAAATGCAGTCGCTGTTGCCCTTGGAACTGGTCTGATGAGCGTTGCGAATGATAAAACATTTGGTGTGAACCGTACCACAACCCGGGCAGAAGTCGCCGTGTTGATCGCCCGTTACGCGTCCGTTGCGAAAACAAAACCTGCCGACCTTCAAGGGCTAAATGAACTGCGTCAGGTGGGATTGACGGGTACAAATTTGAGTGTGATTTCCAAATCGTTTAAAAAAACACCTGAGAGAAAAATACTTTTATCAGGTAATCAAAAGTACGAAGACGTAGTAACGGATGACTTCTCATTAGTTCGGAACAAAAACATCGTCACCGAGACAAATCACGCTGATTTAAAAATTTTAAACTGGATTGTTGTAGACACTCATGTTCCTAGCAATAATCGCAGTATTTATTACCCTGTTTTCGTAGATGAAGGTGTTAAGCTTCAAATTGGACGACAATTTTCTTTTGTGGAATTTGCGCTAAATATCAAATCAGAATCGATGAATCAGCTTCAAGCCGGGAGTCTTCTTAATTCGGCGACATTTAACCCTTTAAAATCACCTCAATCAATAGCATTCCTATCTTATGAGGCTCCTAAAACAGGAGATTACACTCTGAACAAAGGAGTATTCGGAGTCAAAAATCCCGTATATTGGGGTCAAGGACTATTACATTTTAATCAGTCATTGACAAGAGCCCTAACATTAGAAACTAAGGAGGGGAAAGTATATAGTGTCTTCGATACAAATTAAATTAGAAAACACCCTTTTAAGAATATACAGTTTGTTTAGAAAAATTCTGATAACCACTCTAATTTCTAACTCGATGATACATCCTTATTCTTTTGTACATGCTGGTGGTGGTCCAGGCACTAAACCTGAAATAAGATCCCCCTATATGGTTCCTGCGATACCTGCTAAATCTCAGAACAAAATTATACCGATGGAAGGCGAAAGAACAACAAATATCGGAATATTTATTTATCAACATGATGATCACAGATGGCGTGTTGAAGGTGGATGTAACGGACCCAATACCCTGCTCAATAATGATCCAGCCACAAATCGTCCCGTTTCATCAACAATTTGTGTTGATCTCGATTTGGATAAAGAGGAATATAAACCTACGATATATTTAGATGAAAATGGAGACCCTCATCCAAGACTTGAACTAACCGAGGTGTCGCTGGCACCTCATTATATGGACGATACAAAGCACTATGATGCCGACCTAAACATGCCTCAACTTCTTTCTGTCCATTCTTTTAATGGAAGAAGAACAAAATTTATTATGAAAATCGGAGGTATCATTCCAGCGACAGCTGCCAGACCCTATAACCCACCTAAATGGTCAGCTGACTACATTTTCAATACAGACCTTTACTGGAAAGGCCAAGCGGAAATAACCAAAGAAATCAACCTCACCTCTGGAGGACAAATTCGTTTAAATCAAACCAAGCAGCTTAACGCTACGGTTAAAACCAAAACAGGGGATGGCAGCTTTGGTGCAGAAACCAATGTAAACATAGGCAGCGGAGGAACGACCACCTGAGAGTCCTCCAATCCTTCGGTTGCCACCGTATCTCAATCAGGGCTGGTACAAGCACTTAGCCGGGGGAGTACAAACATCACCGTTTTGTGGAAAAAAGATGGATTTCAATTAACGACCCGAACCACCATCGGTGTCGAACAGGGAACCGGGGGTGGTGACGATGGTGGCGGGGATCACGGAGGTGGAGGCTGTACCCCAACGATCAGACCACCATCTGGAGGCACTACCATGAATATGAGCGACCTTATGGTCAAGGTCGTCAACCAGACTTCACACCAAAAAACATGGACAGGGCGTTATGACTGGATAATCCTGACGTCGCCGATTCGTACACTAATTGGACCTAAAACGAACATCCCATCCAGCGTCAACGTGGACAGGGCGAATGCCGCAATACAGCGTTGGTACGGGGAGTACAGTCTGCCGGCTGATGTGTACGCCGTTCCCAAAGGCATGAATCTTGAACCGATTGCCAGACAGAATAAGCTGGATGAATCATCTGATATCTTTTTGAAAAATGGATACATCGTCGTCAACTTTAATATAGAGAGTCTGCGCAATGGCAATACACAGGCACCGCATCTGCAATATATCCATGCTCCACTTATGAATCAGTGGCAGTTAGAGGGCTTCAACCGCCCACCTGCATTCAATAACAGCACTAACGACATTATTAGATGGCCATTGAAGGATGGAGATATTCTTTTTTATGATGCAGACCTGTCCAGCCGAAACGACTTTCAGTCTCAGGTGCCTCATTAAGGATTGGAATTAAAAATTCAGAATTATGGAACAAAGATTAGGAACTATCCAAATCAAATTCAAACATCAACACAAAAACAAACAACCAGACCATCCTCGTCCTATAAGGTGGAAAACAATAAAAGGGTGATCTGGAATGAATTCATCAAACGAACTCATTCCAGATCACCCTGTTTTTTTATAACTTTTGCTTTTTAAACTAACCCAGTTTACCTACTCCCTGTCAAAACCTCTACGCGCTCCTGCATCTGCATTTTGCCCTTCAACTCTCGCAAGGACAACGCCGAGGACATCAGACTTTGGGTATACATGTGATTCGCTGAACTTGGTCAGCATGGAACTGTCTACAATCTCCACCACTTTCCCTTGATACATTACGGCAATGCGGTGACTCACTTGCTACACCATCGCAAGATCATGCAATATGAAAATGGAGGAGACCTCCATCTCCCTGCACAGCTCCATGAGAAAATCCAAGATCTGCTGCGGAATGGAAACATCAAGCCTAGAGCTAGATCGTCAAACAGCATGATCTCAGGTCGTACGTGAATCGCACAGGCAATGACGGCTCTTGCAATTCAATCGATGGTTTTCTTTCAAATTTAAAATCATAAATGCGGTTAATCTCGCACTCGTGAGGCCTTGGGTGAAACCCCTGTCACACGTTTGAACATTTTGGAAAAGAGTAACGGATCGGTGTAACCAACAGAGTGGGCTACTTCACTCACAGACAGCATAGGGTTACGAAGCAGGTCAGCAGCACGATTCATGCGATACTCCAAGAAAAAAGCTTGCAACGACTTGCCATATCGTTCTTTGAACAAACCCGATAAATACGTCCGATCCAGCCCGACAGCCTGTGCGATATCCAGAATGGAAGTACGCTGGCTATACCGATTCTCCATAAACTGCACAGCCTGCCGAATATAAGTCTCTTTCGTCGAAAGGAGCGGGGGTGGTTCATCTTCTTTGATCGGCGAAGATGCAATTAATGCCGCCATAAGTCGGTATAACAGACTTTGTTGCAGCACATCTCCCCCCATAAGTGAGTTTGCTTCAGCTTGGAGCATCTCATCATATAAATGTGCCATGATTTCCATATCATGAGCAGTGAACACCGGTTGCTCCAGGCTTAGCTGCGCACGCTGCATAAAAGCTTTGGCCTGTACCCCTCTGAAACCAAACCATGAATACGTCCAAGGCTCCTCCGCATCGGCTTCATAATGAATGACCGTGTCGGGTAAAATGACAAATCCCTGGCCCTCGCTGAGACGATATTCCCGATCCCCCATATACACCGTGCCACGTCCTTCATGAATGTAATGCACGATATAGGAATCACGTACCCCCGGCCCCCAATAGTGGGCAGGATCACAGGCCTCCCATCCATAAAATAACAAGACCAGCTCCATCTGCGTCCAACCCGCGGAAACCACATTCATTTCAACCTTCCGACTCATGTTTCCCCTCCTTTCGACAATGAGGTTAAAGGCACCTTCAAAATAATCTCACATATTCTCTCACTTATAGTTACATTAAATTATAACAGGTGTATAACGCGATTTGTTATTGAAAACGAAAACATAAATGGGATTATGCCATGTTTGAGAGGGGTTGAGCCATAGTAGTATGAGCCTGTTCGGCCTATAGTTGGGGTACAACATTTTTTCGGGAAGGATGAACTTGAGATGAATAAAATTACGTTTCTCGGTGCAGGCAGCACCGTTTTTGTTAAAAATGTATTGGGTGATGTCATGATGACGGAGGCTTTGCAAGACTTTGAACTGGCCTTGTTTGATATCGATGCGGAGCGTTTAAGCGACTCGGAGCGCTTGTTAACGAGCTTGGCCAAATCACTGGGAAGCCGCTGTTCCATTAAGACATATCATGATCGCAAAGAAGCACTGCGCGGAGCCAAATATGTCATCAACGCAATCCAGGTGGGCGGGTATGACCCGTGTACCATCACGGATTTTGAAATTCCGAAGAAATACGGTCTGCGTCAAACGATTGCGGATACCCTCGGCATTGGCGGTATTTTCCGTAACCTGCGTACCATCCCGGTAATGCTCGACTTCGCCAAGGATATGCAGGAAGTATGCCCGGATGCCTGGTTCCTGAACTACACGAACCCGATGGCTGTTCTCACCAACGTCATGAACGTGCATGGCGGGATCAAAACGATTGGTCTGTGTCACAGTGTACAAGTCTGCGTACCACATCTGTTTGATACGCTGGGGATTGACCAGACTGGTGTTGTTGCCAAAATCGCCGGGATTAACCATATGGCATGGTTGCTGGAAGTGACAAAAGATGGCGTCGATCTGTATCCTGAGATCAAACGCCTTGCGAGACAGAAACAACAGGAGAAACATGACGACATGGTACGTTATGAACTGATGCATCGCTTTGGTTATTATGTTACAGAATCCTCTGAGCATAGTGCAGAATATCATCCGTATTTCATCAAACGCAACTACCCGGAACTGATCGAACGTTTCAACATTCCGCTGGATGAGTATCCGCGCCGCTGTGTGGATCAGATTGCTGACTGGAAAGAAATGCGTGAGAAGCTGTTTGCGAGCGAAAATATTCAGCATACGCGCAGCCATGAATATGCTTCGCATATTATGGAAGCCATGGAGACGGATCGCCCATATAAAATTGGCGGTAACGTTATAAACAACGGACTCATCACCAACCTGCCTCGCGAAGCTTGTGTTGAGGTACCCTGTCTGGTCGATGGTTCCGGCATTAACCCAACATATATCGGTGACCTGCCACCACAGCTGGCGGCGCTGAACCGCACCAACATCAACACGCAATTGCTCACCATTGAAGCGGCAATTACAGGCAAAAAAGAGCATATCTATCATGCAGCCATGCTTGATCCGCATACTGCTGCCGAGCTGTCCATGGACGACATCGTGGCGATGTGCGACGATTTGATTGCAGCCCACGGTGATTGGCTGCCAAAATTCACTTCATAAAAATCAGACGTAAATGAGCGCCGTTTCTGATATATCCGGAAACGGCGCTCTGGGTTTCACGCATCGCTATGCAAATATGGCAAAGCGCGTTCGCAAAAAATGATAGAAGTTGGCACATAACAATCCAATGAACAGGTACAGCAATCCACCAAACAGGCTATAGATCAGCGCACCCACCAAGGCTGCAACCATTCCAAACACCAGTTGATCCTTCGATTTGGCAGGGGATGTCGGCAGGTCAGTTACCATAAAGAAACCGCAGAAGAGCACCGCATTGATAAATGGCGTTCGCAGTGCATCCCCTGCGTCTCCAGTGTGTAACACACCCATCACCAGCAGCAGTATAAAATATGTTCCCAGAAAAGCAAAAACCTGAGGGAACTTGTTAACCCGCCCCGTAACCATATAACCACCAGCCAAGAGCAGGAGCATCATCCATATGGGTAGATCGCCAAAAGCACCCCACCAGCTTTCCCCCGTTCCAAAGATCAGAACAGACAGCAGCAGACCAAGCGCTGCCGGATTAAATATAGGCTTTTTGCGGGAAACCAGCACATATTTAGAAACGATTGCTAGTATTACAGTGGCAACGACAACCTTCCAAGAGGTGGAAGTGCTGAGGATCAGAGCCACAATTAAACCTGTGATGAATGCTCCATCCGGCATCATTCTTTTCTTCCGTTTCACTAGGCCGAACATCATATCTACAATAATAGCTGTACCCACAGCAATCAGACCATGGACAATGCCTTTCATATCAAGTGCCGCCATGGAAGCAATGACAATACAAACAGCCATCGCTATACTCACATATCCTTTCGGTGATTTGATCCATTTCTGTATCGTCATTTAGTGAACTCCTTCCCGAACAAGCTGTAAATCAGGTGTAATCAAAATGCCCTGCACATTCGCCTGCTGCATCAATTGCTGTCCTTCTTCCTTGCCCAGCAGCATCACAGCACTCGAAAATATATCAGCCATCATCGCATAGGGTGCAATGACGCTTGAACTGACCCATTCCTTAGGGGAATGTCCGGTTACCGGATGGATCAGATGATGTACACCCTCTGTCGTTGCACTTTTTCGCTCATAGCTGCCCGACGTGCAGATCGCTTCATTCGATAACGCCAGGGTATATATGATCTCATTCCGAATTGCGGGATGCTGTATGTCTATCTTCCACGGCTCGCCTTGCTCATCCCTGCCTCCGGCATATAGATCTCCCCCCGCATTCACTATGAATCCATCGAACTGCTGTAATTCATGTGCGGCAAGATCGATCGCAAATCCCTTCGCCACTGCCCCTAAATCAATCACCGCTGGTTTGCGCAGCAGCATCGTCTGACGGGTTTCATCAAGCACAATGTCACGATATGTTGCAGATTCCAAGACAGGGCTGTCCATATACTGCCGAGTTAGATAATGCCGATTAAATCCGTGCTGCTCCATCCTTTTTCCCACCGTTGGATCAAAAACACCGGATGTAAGCTCCGCCATGTGCACAGCCAGCTTCAAAGGCTCAAACAAAAATGGACTAATCGGGACGGGTTTCCCAATCTGGCTGCACGCCTTCATCAGTTCGCTCTCCGGGCTAAATCGGCTGCATGCCTGCTCGACCTGCCTGAAGGCATCAAAAGCACGATTAATCTGGTTTAGCAGCTGTTCCGATGCTGGACAATTTCTTTTTTCATCCGCATTCCCTGCCGCTATTCCTGTTCCCACGACCACCTGAATATCAACGACCGTATCCATAAACAACTTGCTTTTTCTGAACATCATGAGTTTCGAGCCTGATCCAGCGCATCCTGTACAGCCGACGAGAATGCATCGGTGCTGTACGTAGCTCCAGATACGTTGTTGACTTGGGCGCTCTGTTTACGGATCACTTCGTCCGGCATGTCCACCACGTCCTGTTCGGAGTAGTGCATAGCAAACTGACTGATCTCTACATCTGTAATTTGATCCTTCTGAATAGTAACCGTAACTTGAATGGAGCCACGGCGATTGCTGCCCGTTCCCTCAAAACTTCCATCGCGATACATACTCGCATGCTGGACCTTCTCTCCTTGTTTGACCTTACCTTGTGTAGCCGAGGTCTTGGAAGTATCCTTAGGATTGCTGGTTGACACCGGATTTATCAGAGTGTTAATTTGATTGTGCTGTACTGGTGGTTGTGCGACCGCCGCAGTCTCTGTTGTAAAATAACCCGCTGTATATACTGCTGCCACAGCAGCTGAGCATAATACAACCCATTTCCTGTCCATCTTCGCCATCTATATTCCTCCAATACGAATGAACGTTGTGTGATATTGTCGATAATTTCAGTATAGGAGTTTATTATTTAAATTTTCTTAAAAATACGGAATAGGCGAGACGAAAGGTGGAAGTCAGATGAGAGTACTTGTCGTAGAGGATGATCCCTCCCTGTTAAACGTAATCCTTGAGATTTTCGAGCAAGAGTCCTTTCTTGTCGATGGAGCGGAGACAGGAGATGAGGGATATTACATGGCTGAGCAGGCCATCTATGACCTGATTATTCTGGATGTCATGCTGCCGGGTCTTGGCGGTGTGGATATTGTAAAAAAATTACGTTCACAGTCGAATCGCGTGCCGATCATTCTTGTGACTGCCCGGGATGCGGTGGAGGATCGGGTTGCCGGTCTGGATGCCGGGGCTGACGATTATGTCACCAAGCCGTTTGCTGTCTCCGAACTGTTAGCCCGGACGAGAGCAGTGCTGCGGAGGCATGGTACGCTTGATCAGGAAGGGGAGCTGGTCTGGGGTTCCATTCGTCTGATGCCCGCAGTGAGGGATGCCTGTAACGGAGAACATGTGCTGCAGCTTACAGCGACCGAATATAAATTGTTGGAGTTTTTCATATGTAATAAAGATCAGATTTTGACGCGTGAGCAAATCTTTGACCGTGTATGGGGCTTTGACTCCGGCTCAGCAACCAGTGCGGTAGACGTATATATTCATCATTTACGCAAAAAGCTGGCAGGTACCGGTGCCGATCATTCACTTCGGACGGTTCGGGGCATTGGTTATCTATTCAAGGGCGAACCTCATGTTTAATCAAACCCGCCACAGGCTCGTTATTCTGAATACCGTTGTGTTTCTGATGGTGCTTTCTGTGCTGAGCACGTTGCTGTACGTTCACATGCGTTTTCGATTGTTCCATGAAACAGATGAGATTTTGATGCAGGCGCAAAAACGAGTTCAGTCCATGCACAGCGCAGGAGAGCTGCTACAGCCTTCCCTCGCTGACCCTGAACAGGATGAGCAAACTACTTACCTGATTTGGAATCAGGAAGGTCAGCTGCTGGGTCAATCGCCACCTCAATCCTTCACACCTGATATCGTCCGTCATTTTCAAAAATCGTCTGATCCAATATCACCGCAAACCGTGAGCCTTCAAGATCACCACTACAGGGTGCTTCAGACTCAACTTACGCTCCCTGCACCAAAGGCATATCACGGGGAAGTGGTCGTGACGATTGTCAGGAGTTTGGAGGATGTGAACCATACCCTGCACTCATTGCTGTTCGATCTGATCATGGGCATTATAGCGGGTGCTTTAATTTCCCTGTTGGCAGGGTTGTTTTTGGCAGGGCGAGCCCTTGTTCCGATTCGCAGCTCCTGGGACAAGCAGCAACGCTTTGTAGCCGATGCCTCGCACGAGCTGCGCACTCCAACCGCCATCATTCGTGCAGAGACAGAATTGCTGTTGCAACACCCGGATTCATCCATTGAAGACCAGAGTCCTCACATCGCTGCCATTCTTCAGGAAAGCAAACGGATGAGCAAACTGCTGGACGATCTGCTTACCCTTGCGCGAACAGACTCCAATCAGATGCAGATTGAACAGGCCAAGGTTCAAGCCGATACCATTCTGATTGAACTGGCTGACCAGTTTCAGCTGCTGGCTGCAACTAAGGACGTTCAAATTACACTGGAGATCGATGATCCATTGTGGCTGCGTGGAGATCACGGCCGCATACGCCAGTTGTTCATCATCATTCTGGACAATGCACTCAAGTATACGTCTGAAGGCGGGCAGATTCGAATCTCGGGACGCGTTCACTCCGGTCAGATGGATATCCGCATTTCCGATACAGGAACAGGCATTGCCAAAGCCGATCTACCATATATATTCGAAAGATTCTATCGCGGGGATAAAGCGAGATCACGTCTGGAGGGCGGCACCGGACTCGGATTATCCATTGCCCGCTGGATTGTGGACGCACACGGCGGCAGCATCCGAGTGCGGTCAGAGCTTGCTCAAGGCACTGAGGTCCTGCTCCGTTTTCCAGTCCATAAATAAATGAGGAAATAAACATAGCCGAACGCTTACCGCCCGGGTTCGTTCGGCTATTCGATCACCCTGAACCCTCATATGCACTGACCGGAGGTTTGAGTTGTGCGTACCCTGGAAGCCTCACAGCTTGCCTGTCATAAATTGCGCTTCTCCCATGCCAAAGCTCCAATCGGCTTCTCCGTTTTCAGTGATCGACACCATCAAATCCTGAGGCGACAAGCCGCATTCCGATTCCAGACGTTCTGCGAGCAGAGCATACAGCTGCTGTTTCTTTTCGGGTGTGCGCACCTTGCTAACAATACTGATGACGACCATATCCCGACTGCGTTCCAGTCCCAATCCGGTATCTTCAATAATCATCTCGTTTACCGCATGTTGATGTACAATCTGATATCGATCTCGCTGCGGCACTTCAAATGCGTCTACCATCGCCTGATGCGCCACATCAAGCAGTTTTTTTAACGCATTCGGATCGCGTCCTTCAATGACATCAAAACGTAACAACGGCATGCCTATGTCCTCCTGTTCACTCTTATGTTGTTATGTTCGTAACCATACTTCAACGTAGTATGTCCAATTTATACACGATTGTCTGCAATTGACTTATGGCTTTAATTCAATCCTGCAGCAGAAAACGGTATCCGATCCCCGGTTCCGTCCGAATATAGGTTGGACGAGTGGGGTCTTCCTTCAATTTTTTACGTAGATGACCTACATAGACCCGCAAATAATGGCTATCTGACTCATGATGATGTGCACCCCACACTTGCTGCAAAAGCTGGCGCTGGGTAATGATTTTGCCTGCGCTTGAGGCAAGCACCTTGAGCATTTCGTATTCCGTCGGCGTTAATTTGACCTGCTCTCCGTCCAGCTCAACCTGTCTTAAAGCCAAATCAATCACCAGTGAGCCGAATCGCAAAATCGGTTCATCGGTTGTTTTGGCCACATGCCTTAGCGCAACCCGAATCCGGGCAACCAGTTCACCCATGCCAAACGGCTTCGTTACATAATCATCGGCTCCCCCGTCCAATGCGGCGATTTTATCCGCTTCCTGATCCTTCGCTGTTAGCACAATAATGGGAACCTGTGACCACTCCCGTATCCGGTGAAGCACGTCCATGCCAGACAGACCGGGCAAACCAAGATCAAGAATGATTAGATCGGGATGCACTATACTTGCCTGCCTGATTCCTTCCTCTCCATCAACACACTCATAATGCTCGTACTGGTAAGCCTGCAGAGTCACTTTCAGCAGTTTACGAATCTGCGGCTCATCATCAATCACCAGAATACGAGCTCCTACTGCGGCATTCATCTATTCTCCAACCTCTCCTTGCGCTGGACAGGAAAACGACAGTTCATCTGTTCCCGCAGGCAAATCTATACGTATTCTTGTGCCTCCATCCGGATTGGCCTCGGCTTGAATTGTCCCTCCGTGGACTTCTACAATGCCTTTGCAGATCGCAAGCCCCAGCCCCGTTCCGGTAATATGCTGCGTGGATGGAGAACGATAAAATTTATCAAAAATGTAGACTCGTTCGGCTTCCGAAATCCCAATGCCCTGGTCATCTACGATAAGAGTCAAGGAAGCATGGCTCATATCCTTCTTCACCCCTATTGTAACCTTGCTATCATCAGGTGAATACTTGATTGCATTGCTGACAATATTCACGAGCACCTGCTCCAGCAGCACTTCGTCTCCATAAAAAAAGACTGGTTCTTCCGGCAGCTTGACCACGATCTCACGATGAGAGCTGAATTCTCTGACTTTTTCCAAAACGATACTAATCATATCCCCTACGTCACACCACTTACGATTTAATTGCAACATACCGCTCTCCAGCCGCACCATGCCAAGCAAATTGGTCACGAGACGATTCATGCGCAGCGCCCCATCGCGAATGTTACCTGTTAATTCTCTGCGATCCTCGGGTGTAAAAAGACTGTCGTTCTCCATTAACCCCGTGGCTGAACCGATAATGGCGGTTAACGGCGTGCGCAGCTCATGGGAAACCGAATCCAGCAGCGCAGTTCGGATGCGCTCCGATTCAGCAGTCACTTGAGCGAGGCGTGCTTCCTCAGCCAGTTTCACCCGGGCAATCGCACCTGCCGCAAGACTGCCGCAGGCTTCGAGTAGCTGGCGCTGCTCCTGTTGTTTCTCCAGCTCATTGGTTGTCAGGTGTACGGCAATTACCCCGTGAATGTGATTCTCTGTTCGCAGTGGAACATACAGCCCCGCAGACTCACCGAGTTTGGTCGATCCTTTGCCTGCGACCTGCCCCTGTTTATAGACCCAATCGGCGATAGCCAGATCTGAGGAATGGCCTCCCCAGGTACTCTTCTCTGTCCCGATCTCTGACGCCGATTTCTGTTTTATCCAAAGCTTCAGTTCATCCTGCTGATCCGGCAGATACATGGCGGCTGGACTTCCGAGCATAAGGGATATTTGGCTCGTCATATTATCCAGCAAGGTATCCAGATCGGTAATTGCAGTGATCTGCCGACTAAGATCATACAGAGCATTCGTAGTTGCTTCTCGTGATTTAACCCTATCCAGCTGTTGTCGCAGCCGTCCTGCCAGATTTGCTGTCATAATGGCTACCGCCAGATATACCGCAAATGAAATGAGATACCTCAAATCCTCCACCGTAAAGCTGAGGTAAGGTGGAACAAAGAAGAAATCAAACATAACAACACTGAGCGTCGCTGCATATACCGCAGGCCCCATTCCCCAATATACAGCGCTGATCAGTATGGGAAACAGGTACACCAGAGCAACGTTGACCCAATCATCACTCATCCCAATGATATGAAGCAGTACCGTTAACAGGATGATACCAAGTGTAGCCCATATATAGGCAGGAACCCTTTCCCAGCGAGACAGACCCTGCATACTTTCCTTATCTTTGCCTTCTTCTATATGCTCTGACAAATCCCATTCCACCCGCTTTATATATAATCATCGTCGGCTACAATCAATACATCGCGATGTCTCGACAGACGAACAAGCTGGTTCACTACCGAGCCCGAGCCACGATGACCATTCAGCCACCAGACCCGCTTCGCTTGCCCCACCACGAGTTGTGTTGCCTTTGCTTCTACAGCCTTTGCCGCCAAAATACCGGGAACTTCCCGCAGCCTTGCGCTGTGATGGATGTGAAAATGACCCCCAAGCCGCACGGTGAGTTGCTCCAAAACTGCCAGATGCTCCTTCACATCTGTGCTGATCGCTGTGCTTGTTCCGATGTGTACATGATGGACGTGCCAGGATGCCTTCAGGCGATAAGCCATTCGAAAACCTCTGCGAATTAACCGTTCGGCTTGACGGTCGTTGCTGACACAGACAAAAACCGATTCCTCCCGGCGCCATGGGCCACGAAGTGTACGCGCGAGTGGCTGCGATTCCAGCCGTTCATCTACATCGTCCGCAAGTTCGCGCAAAGCCAGTTCACGCAGTGCGATCAGATTGCCCATTTTGAAAAAATTTGCAAGCGCCTGCTCCACCTTGGCAGTTGCATAGATTTTACCCTCTCGCATGCGCTGCCGC
This sequence comes from Paenibacillus amylolyticus, assembly GCF_051136285.1. Lineage (GTDB taxonomy): Bacteria > Bacillota > Bacilli > Paenibacillales > Paenibacillaceae > Paenibacillus > Paenibacillus amylolyticus_F. The sequence goes on from NZ_CP194938.1 coordinate 3,492,475, forward strand.
AAGGCCTCGGGGGCAACATCTATCAGCTGCACCTCGTCCGCCAATTGGATAATCCGATCAGGTACCGTCTCTCGAACCCGAACACCTGTAATATGCTCGACGGCATCATTCAAACTTTCGAGATGCTGTACATTCACGGTTGTAATGACTGATATGCCTGCGTCCAGTAAGCGCAGTACATCCTCATATCGCTTTTGCCGAACACTGCCAGGCACGTTGGTATGCGCCAGTTCATCCACCAGCACGACTTCTGGATGTAATTCCAGTATTGTTTCCGTGTCCATTTCCTCTAGCTGTGTTCCTTGATACACGCTTTGCTCTCGCGCAATGACAGGCAATTGTCTGATCTGTTCCACCGTGCCCGCTCGCCCATGAGTTTCTAGTAGTCCGATCCGCACATCAATACCTTTGCGCAGCAGGTCGTTGCCTTCTCGCAGCATCATGTAGGTTTTGCCCACGCCAGGGGCGGCACCGATATAGATTTTGAACGTTCCGCGCCGAATCAGTCCGATCTGTTCCTTCATCTCCTGCTCGCTGAGTCTGCGATAGGTCTTCTGCTCCGTATCGTTTACTTTCGCTGGAACAACCCGTTCACCCTCATGGACTGACCGATCCGCAACCAGCAGCAGATCTACCCCTTGCAGTTTGCGAAGCAACGAGTTAATGAGGGAACCCTGCCATAACTCCTGCCAACGTGTACGCCGCGAATGCCCCATGACAATCCGGGTAATCTGGTGTTTCATGGCATACTGTGCCAATGTAGAAGGAATGTAACGGCGATGTAAGGCCGGAAGTTCCTCCATGTGTCCGCCGATTTTGTCCACCAGCTTGATCATGTTACGGCGAAAAACCGTGGCCTCTTTCGTTAACGGCTGTTTCATTTGGCGGAAAACAACGACATGCAGGCTTCCGTTCAATCTGCGGGCAATCTGTTGTCCGCGCTGAATATAAATCGAACCATTCCAGTGGTACTGTGCGGATACAAGAATACGTTCCATGATGCCCGTTGTGATCGGAAGACCCATTTCCTCTCGATGTTCACGTAAAGACTCGTTAACGCCTTCTGCAACAAGTTTCAAAGCCAGCTCGCGTAAAATGCCAATATTGCCTTGGCGAAAAAAATCTGCACTCCCGTGACCCTGCAGGTGACCTTCCGCAAGACGACTCAAAATGGTCTCTGGCGTAACATCGATCAGCTTCACTTCATCAGCCAGTTCCAATGTATCTGCTGGTAAGGTATGCGTCACCTTGATTCCCGTGAGTTGTCTGGCCAATTCGGTATAACCCTCCAGCTCATACACATTCACCGTAGTCATGACACTGATGTTGTGGTGCAACAAAAAACGGATATCCTCCAACCGGGTCGCATGTGTTGCCCCCGTCCGGTTTCGATGAGCTAGCCCATCAACTAGGACAACCTCGGGATTGCGAACCAATAGAGCATCCAGATTCAGATCTTTCATCTCTGCTCCGTCACTGCCTCTGATCCAGTGAATGCTAGGAACACGCTCAAGTTCACCTAGCTGTTCCACCGTTTCCGGCCTTTTCATCGTGGATACCGCACAGATCACCACATCTAGACCCTGCTCCCGCAAGTGGTTACCATCCCTGAGCATATGATAGGTTTTGCCTGAACCACTGACCGGGCCAATGTAGATTTTCAGCGTGCCTTCTTGCAGCTTCGAAATCATGCGCAGCATCTCTTCCGGGGATTTGCGCTTAAAGGTGTCTTCCATGCGGATCTCCTCCCCCTCCTATCTTGGGCATCGCGTGGCAACGTTTCAACAAATGGAGAAAGCCCCTTCCACGAACTCTCCTTCTACTTCTCTTCTGCGATCAGGGCCAGATTCAGCTCTGTTACATTCACACGCGGCTCTCCGAATAAGCCTAGCTGGCGGCCTTGCGTATGCTTCTGGATGAGCTGAGTCAACTGCTGCTCACTCAGACCTGTCGCTTGGCTGATCCGTGCAACCTGTGCCTCAGCTGCTTCAGGAGACAGATCCGGGTCAAGTCCTGAACCGGAACCTGTAACCAGATCGGCAGGAATTTGATGCGGTAGAGCAGGATTTCCCTGACGGAGTGCAGCCATCTTTTGGTTCATCTCCGCGATATATTCCGGGGATGCCACCGCACGGTTAGACCCTGCTGAAGCGGTCGGATCATAATTCGCATTCGATGCCCGAGGTTGGAACAACCCAGGCGACTTTACTTCCTGCGCCAGCAGGGAGGAACCAATAATTTTTCCATCTTGAGTGATAAGACTGCCATTTGCCTGTGAGGGAAACAGCCACTGAGCTACCCCCGTAGTGACGAGCGGATAGAGCAGACCACAGACCAGCATAAGCACAACAGACAACCGCAGCGCGGGTAAAAACATCTTCATACAAATCACTTCCTGAATGGATTTAATGTATTATCTCTTCGCTTTCCTTCCGTTACATCAAACCTGACAGAACAAGATCAATCAGCTTGATGCCGATAAACGGCACAATCACACCGCCAACACCATAGATGAACACATTGCGGGTCAGCAGCCGTTCCGCAGACATGGCCCGATACTTCACACCCTTCATTGCAATCGGGATGAGCAATGGAATAATAATCGCATTGAAGATCAGGGCCGACAGAATCGCAGATTGCGGCGAGCCCAGATTCATAATGTTCAGGGCCTGAAGCTGTGGCATGGCGAGGATGAACATGGCTGGAATGATGGCAAAATATTTGGCGATATCGTTGGATATCGAAAATGTGGTCAGTGCACCGCGTGTGATCAGCAGCTGCTTACCTATAGAGACCACCGACAACAGTTTGGTCGGGTCGGAGTCCAGGTCAATCATGTTGGCCGCTTCCTTGGCCGCCATGGTGCCCGAATTCATCGCCAGGCCCACATCGGCCTGTGCCAAGGCAGGAGCATCGTTGGTGCCGTCGCCTGTCATGGCAACGAGCTTGCCCTCCTGCTGCTCTTTTTGGATCGCCGCAATCTTGTCCTCAGGCTTCGCTTCGGCTATAAAATCATCCACACCCGCTTCCATTGCTATTGTCGCTGCCGTCAGCGGGTTATCACCGGTGCACATTATTGTCTTGATGCCCATCGCACGCATCTCGGCAAACTTCTCCTTGAGACCGGGTTTCACAGTATCTTTCAAATAAATCACACCATAGATTCGGTTATGGATAGCTACCGCCAGGGGCGTACCCCCGGCCTTTGCAATCCGTGTTGCAATTTCATCCAGATCGCCAGGTACACGTCCACCTTCCGAAGTCACATAACGTTTGATCGCATCTACGGCGCCTTTACGTATTTTCGTTCCATCACTTAGATTCAGACCGGACATGCGAGTCTCCGCGGTAAACTCGATACTTTCGGCATTGGTGTAATTGCTCTCTTCCCAGCTCTGTCCCTGCTTACTCGCAAGTTCTACGACAGAACGGCCTTCCGGCGTCTCATCACGTACCGAAGCTTGAAGTGCGGCTCGTGTCATCTCGGGTACAGTCACACCCTGGACAGGCATAAATTCAGATGCCATCCGGTTGCCGTACGTGATCGTACCGGTTTTGTCCAGAATCAATGTATCGATATCACCAGCGGCCTCCACCGCTTTACCCGACATGGCGAGCACGTTAAATTGTGTCACCCGATCCATACCAGCGATACCAATGGCGGACAGCAGCCCCCCGATAGTTGTCGGAATCAGGCAGACAAGCAAGGCAATCAGAGTTGCCAGATCAAGCCGGATACCGAGATATTTAGCCATGGGAACCATCGTTAATATGACGATCAGGAAAATCAGCGTTAACACCGCAAGCAAGGTGGTCAGCGCAATCTCATTTGGTGTTTTCTGACGCTGTGCCCCTTCGACAAGGGAGATCATTCGATCCAGGAACGATTCGCCAGGATCTGTCTGCACCCGCATAATGATGTAATCCGAGGTAACCCTTGTGCCTCCGGTCACTGAAGAGAAATCACCTCCGGCTTCCTTGATCACGGGAGCCGATTCCCCTGTAATGGCCGATTCGTCAATAGAGGCCAGACCTTCGATAATTTCACCGTCCGTTGGAATAAGCTGACCCGCTTCCACACGGACGAAGTCCCCTTTTTTCAAATGGGTCGAAGCCACTGATTTCAATGTTCCGTCCTTCTGCACCAGATTAGCCATCGTATCCGATTTCGTCTTGCGTAGTGTATCTGCCTGTGCCTTGCCTCGTCCTTCCGCCAGCGCCTCGGCAAAGTTTGCAAAGAGCAAGGTAAACAGCAGAATGAAAAAGACCGCTATATTGTATCCTCGCCCTGCATCCGACGCGGTGAACAGATTTGGGTCGAAACTTAATAACAGCGTGATGAATGTGCCCACTTCCACGATGAACATGACTGGATTTTTGATCATGACCATTGGATTCAATTTTTTGAATGCATCTCGCATGGCCTGTAACAACATTGGTTTGTTTAATGAGCGTTTCGATGTAGGTGTATGTTGAACAGTCTTAGCCATTCGTTCCATGTGCTGTTCCTTCTTTCGTTCAATGTTTAATGGTGATCGCTTGTTGCTCACCGAACCATCGCCAACTGCTCCGCAATCGGGCCAAGAGCCAGCGACGGGAAGAATGTCAGGGCACCCACAACCACGATCATCATGACCAAAATGCCAGCAAATAGTGGCGTATGTGTCCGCAGTGTTCCAGTGGTGACCGGTACAACCCGTTTCACGGCAAGTGATCCTGCAATTGCCAGCATAGCGATCATGGAAATATATCTTCCCAACAGCATGACAATGCCAATTGCGATGTTATAAAAGTCTGTGTTGGCGTTCAGTCCGGCAAAGGCCGATCCATTATTCGCAGCACCGGAGGCAAAAGCGTACAGTACCTCGGTCAGCCCATGCGTGCCGCCATTCGAGATGGATGCCACGGCCTCAGGCCGCATCAAGGCGAGCGCGGTTGGCGCCAGAATAATCAATGGATGAATCAGCAGGGCGATACAGGCCAGCTTGATTTCTTTACCTTCAATCTTTTTGCCCAGAAACTCCGGTGTCCGGCCCACCATCAACCCGCAGATAAATACGGCGATAATGACATAGAGCAGGCCGTTCAACAGACCCACACCTTTGCCGCCAAATACGTTGTTTAGCATCATCTGGGCCAGAGAAACCATTCCTCCGAGCGGAGTCAGTGACTCATGCATGTTGTTCACCGACCCCGTTGTTGCCGCCGTAGTCACCGCTGTAAACAATGCCGATTCAGGAATGCCAAACCTGACCTCCTTGCCCTCCATATTGCCATGCAAACCGCTCGATTCCAGTGCGGGTACGCCGCGATACTCTGATACAAAAACCGTTGTCAGCATCACCACAAAAAGAAATCCCATCGCTGCAAAAAGCGCACAGCCCTGTTTCCGGTTATTCACCATCAAGCCGAATGCATAGACCAGCGCCGTGGGCAGCAGCATCATACAGACGATATGCACCAGATTACTCAGTGCCGTTGGATTCTCGAATGGATGAGCAGCATTGGTGCCAAACCAGCCTCCGCCGTTGGTTCCGATATGTTTAATGGACTCTAGCGAGGCTACCAATCCGCGCGTGATGGTCTGCTGAGCACCTTCCAGCGTGGTTGCGTTCACGGCACCCGCCAGTGTCTGTGGTACCCCTTGAAACACCAGGAATAAGGCCACGATGAAGCTGAGCGGTAAAAAAATACGTGTAATCGACCGCACCAGGTCGACATAGAAGTTACCCAGATCATCCCTGCGTCCCACCAAGCCGCGAATAAAGGCAATTGCCACCGCGAATCCCGTTGCAGCCGAGGTAAACATCGGAAACGTCACGGCCAGCAGTTGTGACAGATACGACAGGGCGTTCTCGCCCGTATAAGACTGCCAGTTGGTATTTGTCATAAAAGAGGCGGCTGTATTAAATGCCTGTGCAGCGGGCATATTATCAATCCCGTCCGGATTGAGGGGCAGGAACTTTTGCAGCCTTAACACCAGAAACATCAGCATCAACATGACCACATTGGAGATGAGCACAGCAGCCAGATATTTTTTCCAACCCATCGATTCATCTTCCCTTACGCCCATCATCCGATATAACAAGCGCTCCGGCCCCCCAAACACCCGATCAAGCCCGGTTCGCTGCCGGTCAAACACCTTCACCAGATAACTGCCCGCCGGCTTCACCAGCAGCAAAATAATTAGCAGCGTGACCGCCACTTGCACTACACCGATACCCATACCTGCATCCCCTCCCTAATCCACCTAAACATGTATTTGCTGTTTGTTGCTCGCTTCTGACCACTATCAGAACGACAGGTCATATATCTGAATGACAGCGTCAAAACTTCTCAGGCTTTACCAGCACATACCCGAGGTAGACGATCAGAGCCATAACAATAATGCCAATGAAGATCATCCTTTTTCCCCACCTTTCTGACCTCAGACCTTGTCGCAAAATTTTACAAACCCCCAAAACACCGCAAACAGCAGTACGATCAGTCCAATCATCGTTGCATCATTCACCATGTGCCCTTCATCCCTCTCTACCGTTCTTCTCCCTTGCTACAGGTAAAATCGTAATACGAAACGCTGTAAAAAGGGGGTAAAGAAATGCCACCAAGACTGTAAAAAAAACGTAAAAAAGACCCGCTCTTCTCAGCGATCAGCTGAAAAGAACGGGTCTATCGTAGAACCATTTCAATCTAGGATTTCATTGGATAGGCTATCTCTTTTTAAGAACTGCGGGTGGTCTTGCCCTTGATATCACGAATCTTGGCACTCGGACTACTCGTCATGTATTTGTTGAAGAACTCTGGCTTGATGCCGGTCATATGATGAAAGAAAGATGTCTCCACTTTCCAATCCTGCTCAACCATATACCGAATATCAACAAGTCCTTTATTTGCTAGAAGATCAATGATCGTTCGAACCCGCATAGGGGTCTGCAAGGGAATCGTCTGATCAAACGGCTCTCTCTCCAGATATCCTCTTCGATGCATGGCTGCATAAAAATTACGATGTGTTTTGGCATCCATCAATCCCAGATTAGCAGCACGGTAACCTAACACTTGTAAGGATGTTTTCCATTTATTTTTCAAATCGAGATAATGATCCGGATTGGTGACTTGGGAAATGCCCTGCATATCCTGTGTAAACTCTTCTTCTGGCAATAACAATGCACCAGCAAACAAATTGGCTTCATTTTCAATCGCCCTATGCTCTTTCCGATCCAGGTTCACGAACTCCAGACGATAGTGAAGCAACAAATGACCAAGCTCATGGGCGATATCAAAATTTCTGCGTACAGCCGATCGTTTAATATTCCCTAGAATAATGAATGGGCGATCCTCTCTCGTCCACAGACTGTATGCATCGATCCCTTCGCCAATCGCCTTCTCGAAGACGTATACTCCACTTTTCTCAATCCAGAACATCAGGTTTTCATTCGTTGCCCTCTCCAGATTTAATCGCAGCCTTGCAAGCTTTGCCACATATTGAATTTGCGTTGTACGATCTTCCTGTGATTGATTCATGTATTGGATTGCTTCTTCCCTGAGCTGAATGATCTTCAAGGTGGGAAGGCTAATCTGAGCAGTAATGTAGTTTACAAAGGTATCCAGATACTCCACATGTTTAGCCTCTGTCTGCGTCTTGGAGATCACATTCATCACCTTAGATCGATAAGCGATGTTCATCACATTGATGTTGGCTGCGTTATTACGTTCAGCAAGTTTGTCTTTCTCGTAAAAATACTTGCTTTTGACACTGAAAATCTGTTTCAAATCATTAACGATAGGCACTTTGGGGGAAGTGTACGCATTTTCATATTGCCAGACCGCCTGCTCTGTTACACCCAGTTTTTCGGAAAGCTCTTTTCTCGAATAACCATGCATAATGCGCAGATTGGTCAGATTTTCACCCATGAACACACGGTTTCCTCCTTACTAGACTAAGGGGTGGGTTACCCCTGCCGTTCTTCTTCCAAAATTTCAATATCATACGCTGCTGGATCAAGCATATCGTCCAAGTCCGGTGCAAGAACTTCACGTTCACGATCGCTAAGTTCAGCACCCGAGATGAAATCAGACAGATCTTCTATAAAGTAGGCTATGTTATCATGCGGATTGGGTAAGTAATGCTTTACCTCGGAGATTTGATACGCATCATCCATAGCATAGGTGAGAATATGAAACTCATTGTACATAGATGACAGCTGTTTAAGTTCTTCTTTCACGCGTGTAACCTGACTTACTTGAATGGGCAAGGAAAGCTGCACTACCTTTTTGGAATGATCCGAATCATTCAGGGGCGGTTCTATCGGAAAATCCAAATCTACATTAATTTTGGACAGATCATGTAAATATGTGCGCATTGCCCCTTTTCGATCATCACCCGTAGGTAGTTTTGCCCGAGAAAAACATTTTTCATTAAAGTAGGCTGCATTTTTAATTAAAAACAGAACTTTGGAGTCCTTATGAGTGAATTGAAGATAATCCCAAGTTAAACCCGCTTTAGACTTTTTATGAGTAAATGTCTTTCCATCATCTTCTTTACAATATTCAGCGATTTTACTCTCTATAAAATTTCCCTTTGTCCAAGCAAATGCCGAACTAATCTCCATGTTAACTCGTCGATCTATACGGTGCTCAATATATTCTTTGTACCCTTCGATAATAGCTTTAACAATCATCTGACTATGCTCAGGCTTGAATTTATATTGTTCCATATATATCACTCCGATTCAGAAGGTATAAAGGCTTCTTTTATTTTAAATGATATACCAACGATAAGATATGATTTTTTCTTATATTTTTAAAGTGCACAACGTGTTATTACAAACCCACTACTTACCCAAACAAATTCTGCGCCCACTGTGTCAGTCGTTTTTTAGTGATCTGACCGTGTGAGGCGTGTTTGCTAACTCGCCCCTCATCGAGCAGAAGTATCTGTGGAGATTCATGGCGTACCTCAGTTTCTTCCGCGATGTGGCGGGATAACGGGCGGTTCTCGATGACTTTGACGATCCGATACTCCATCGTCTGTTTCGGATCGGATGCATTCGTGCCGACAAAAGCCATAAACTCTCTATACGCTCGCGCACTGACTGGACATGTTGTGCTGTGCTTCAGCAGCAGTACCGGATGCTCCTGCGAACGGTGAAGTACTTCTTGCCAATCCTCCAGCTTATGCAATTCCAGAACATGCTCGCTTAACATGTCATGTGAATCAGCACCTGCACGTTGACTGACTACCGATCCGATCACAACACCAAGAGCAGCGCCAAAAGCGATGCCCAGTCCGATCTGCCCCGTAGCTGTACCAAAGCTTGCACCAAGTGCCACACCCACGCCAAGCCAAAGTGCCTGATGGTTAACTTTTTTCTCCACTACAATCATCCTTTCTCCAAGTATGTATTTGATCTATATAAGTTAAATTTGATCGACACAAACATGGTGATAACAGAGTTCCCATCTATATATTTGGTTCAAATTATAGCACAGCCTTGCACTCAAGCTTTCAGAATCTGCATCTTTCGGGTACATAATTGTGATACACTGATGGTAATTTGGAAACGATGAACATAAGAGCAGCTGAAAGGCGGAAATTCAATATGACATACGCTTTTACGATTGAACCACCGGATTATTATTCACTGGACAACGAAGACGAGTTAATTGCCAAGTGTCAGGAATGGGGCCTCATTTCGGCCAAAGCGACCAAACTCAAAACGTTCTATTATAAAGGAAACGGACTGAACCTGCCCTGCACGATTCTAGGATTTGTAGATCACATGACGGCTGTAATTGAGCTGGATAACGGAAAAAAACACTGCATTCATCCTTCCTATCTGAAAGAGATGCAGGCTTCTGGATACAGCACTAGAGAATTAAGCGGAGCTGGAGCAGAGCCAGGCACGGAACAGGATGCTGCGGGGCAAAATACGGAGAAGGTTGATGGTGAACCAGTTGCTTCTACAAGCAGTGAATCTATGGATGCACAGGCCTCTGATCTCGCTAATACGTCCGTTAAGGACAACTTCCCAGCAGAGCAGTATGATCCAGAGGATGACATGGATGGGCCAGATTCCTTCTCCGACCTCAAAGGAGACCCTGACGGATTGGTGGAGGAATACATTGGGCCCCAATCAGGTGCCAGTACAGACGCGATTTCGGAAGCCAAACCGAAAACCAAAGCTGCACCGAAAGCAAAAGCCGTCAAAATTGATTTGCCTGATGGCAAAGTGAAGATGAGTGCGGTGGTCAAAGAATTCACGACCGTACCGAATCATTTCTCAGACAATGACGACGAGGTCATCATCTATGAAGCGTTAACGATCACCGAGCCCGAAGTGATTGAAGTTGGTGAAGCCTGGTCAAGCCACAGTGCGACGATGAAAAAGCATGAGCTGGAAGTCGGAGACGTGCTTACCTTTGAAGCCAAAATTATTAAGAAAAAGTTGACCCGCAATCCGGTGCCTTACAAGATCAACAACCCGTCCAAGATTCAGAAGGAAGATTAGTCTATTTTTCAAAAAAGTGTACCCTGAAAAACCTCCATGCTACAACATGTAGCGAATGGAGGTTTTTTTGCAATGACTATACAGTAGATCAAGTATTTAGTTTAATACTTCACGTTCTATGCTTAACCGGCATTTCCCAAATCTATCTCTAAGCTTGTCCAGGCGTAGCACTGATTTGGAACTGCACACCAAACTTGTCGGTTACGTTACCGTAAGCCGGACTCCAGAAGGTTTCCTGAATCGGCATATTCACTTTACCGCCTACTTCAAGTTTACCGAAAATGTCCTTCGCTTGCTCAGCCGTATCCGTATTGACCGTCACCGTGATATTATCTCCAATGGTGTGCGGCATACCTGGCAATGTGTCGGATAACATCAGTACCGAACTACCAATTTGCAGAGAAGCGTGCATAATCCAGTCCTTGGCCTCTGGTGGGATCGGATGATCCGGACTGGATGGGCCTTCCCCAAAAGTCTGCATGGCGAGCACTTCCGCACCAAATGCCTCTTTGTAGAACTCAACAGCTTCACGCCCGTTACCATTGGTAACAAGGTACACATTCAAGTTAATTGCCATGGATTGTTCATCTCCCCTGAGTTCATGTAATCATAGGTCAGGCCACTTGGGAAATGAGTATATAGGAATGGATTGTCCTTTGACAAGCACAAATTCCCACTCTGTTCAATTGACCGTTACAGAGCTATATTTCCCAACATATTCTTCTTCCATTCCCTGTTTGGTGTTCCTCTCTACACAAGAAAAAAGCCACTCTCCCGAGTACTGCCCGGTCAAATGGCTATAAACGTTATATTCAGTTACTACCCTTGTCGTGTAAGACTGCGTGCCGCTTCCCTATATCTATTGTGCCTGCAAAATGCGATCAATTTCACTTTTTAACAAAAGGTATCGATGCACACTTCTCATAATGGGTACTTTGGTGAGTTTGTTTTTATCCACGTATAACTTCATCTGGTCTTTACTCAGTCCCAACAGGCTTCCAGCCTCAGTTACCGTCAGTACCACTTCGGGATTCGTTGCGTTGAACGTCTTCTTAACTTTTTGGTTCCAGTCCTCAAATACCTGCATAGATTCACAATCTCTCCTATCCATAGCCAGTTATTTTCAGGCTGCGTATGTTCAGTATAGCATACTTGTGATCATCGTAACTTATGCCTTCCAATGACTCTACGTTGTTTATCTCCTGGTTCGTATGCTGCGTATGACAAAAAGAGCCGGAAAAACGCGGCCCTGAAGACAATAAATTTGGTTTAATTATATCCTAAATTTTAAATAACGTTATTCGTATCCTGATCGTTTAGAATTTTTAGTAACCTGTTTCCCCTACACTATTGACGTTTCTTCCTATGCTTCATTCCAGAAACGACGTAGATTGTCCATGGCGATTTTGGAAGCGGCTTTGCATTCCTCCATGCCTTCGAACTCCACTGTGATGTTGCCATCATAACCAGAGTCTTTAATCAGCTTGACGATTTTACGAATGGGAATATCACCTTGACCTACGATTGCACCACGCAGAAAGTTACCATAGGTGGTGGTAAACCACTCCCCTTCCCCCGGATGCTCGTCATACGGACGGAAATAGAAATCTTTGAAATGAACGAGTGAAGCATATGGCAAATTGTTCATCACACCGATAATCGGATTTTCGTCTACACACATGAAGTTGCCAATATCCAGCGTTGTTTTGAAATTGGGCCGATCTACGGCATGCAATACTCGCTGAACCCGATCACTAGCCTGCACACTGAATCCATGATTCTCAATGGTTGTAATCATCCCGTACTGCGCAGCATAATCCGCAATGATCTGGCTTCCCCTGACCATGAGTGGCAAATGCTGTTCAAACCAGGCGATGGTTGTACTCTCCTCGGGCAGCTTGAATGCGGTAACGTCGTGGCGCAGATGACGGACACCCATCCGGTGTGCAACATCCACATGTCGTTTGACCCGAGACACCTCTTCTTCAAAAACCTCTTCCGTCTCCTGCACAAAGTTAGCTGGCATCGAATAGTTCGACAGCTCAAGCCCTGCTGCTGCGGCTCGCTCCCGAATCGCATCCGCCAGTTCATGATTATCCTCCACCGTATATCCGTAGGGAACCATCTCCATATGCTCACCGCCATTTGCTGCAATCCAGTCAATCACATCCAGCACCGTCATGGCTCCCGAATTCAGATCATTCAACAAACTGTACGTGCTCAGACCTACCTTCATCTGCTCCACTCCTATCGAAATTGTTTGATGAATTGCACGGCCTTACGAATATCCTGTTCCGGCTGGTGACCCACTTCACGCTCAATGGTCAGATACCCCGTATAACCAATCTCCTGAAGAGCAGCAAAATAGGCATCAAAATCAACGGCGCCCTCGCCTAGTGGTACTTCGCGGAAAAAGCTCCCTGAAGCCACCATTTCGGCAATTTTCTCATGATCCATCGGAGCATAACCCACCGCACCATACACGTCTCGCGGATCAACTTCTTTCAGACGCAGGCCGTCCTTCACATGGGTATGCACAATATACTCCTTCAGCAGCTTCACTCCCTGCACCGGGTCATCACCTGTCACCATCACCATGTTCGCCGGGTCAAAGTTGACCGACACCCCGTTTGTAGAGAGAGTATCCAGAAAACCCTTCAAATCCGCAGCTGTTTCTGGCCCTGTCTCGATCGCGAAGTAGGCGCCCAGACTTTTGGCGTATTGCCCCAATTCCTCGCAAGCCGCGTGGAGTGTGGCATATACTTCGGAGGAGGGGTCATGCGGGACGATACCAATGTGCGTGGTCACGATATTCGTGCCCAGATCAAGTGCCAGATCAACAATCCTCTTCGACTTTTCTACTTTCCATGCATTGTCTGCCTCGACCTGGAAACCGTGACCGCCCAGATCACCAACCAAAGCTGAAATCTCCAGACCCAAACCATCAATATAACTCCGAAGTTCTTTTCGTGCTGCAGGAGACAGATTTTCCGGGTCCATCTCCCCCTTCACTGCGTAGATCTGCACACCTTCTGCACCCGAATCCTTGGCTTTCAACAGTCCTTCCCGTACACCTACGCCAAAACTGTCCACGATTACACCGATCTTATTGGTTAATTTCATGTCATACCTCCCATGAGATAAATGAGTTATGCTGTTCTTTTATGGCACAAGCTTTACCGACTTGATTTCAAAGGGTTTAAACGTCAGTTTAAAAGCTCCACCCTCGCAAGTGAGTGGCGCAAGCTCATCTTCCAGCAGATTAATAATTGATGCACTCAAATTTTGCTCATTCCACTGCACCTGTACCGTTTCACGGCCTCCGGTTGATTCATAGAAACGCAGTACCATTCCCGTTCCATCTTCCGATGCCTTAATCGTATCCAAAATGACATGTTCACTATGCAACTGTACCCAGCTGTGTTCCGAGGGTTTTACACCCGCATGCGGTTTGGCTGCAACCACCTGTACCGGATGATTCAGTTCCATCGCACGTTGCACCACATTAGCCTGACGCCAGTCTCCTGCATGCGGTAGTACCGAATATGTGAACTCATGCTGCCCTTGATCGGCATGTATATCCGGCCATTTTGGCGCTCGTAGCAAGGACAGACGGATCGTACGATCCTTAATGTCATAGCCGTACTTGCAGTCATTCAGCAAACTGACACCACTGTTGCCCTCCGAGAGATCAGCCCAGCGATGCCCGCACACTTCAAACTGCGCCCGTTCCCAACTCGTATTGTTATGCGTTGCCCGCTCCAAGGCACCAAATGGAATCTCATAGGTTGCTTTAGCCGCCACCAGATCTGCCGGGAATGCTACCTTGAGCAACTTGTGGCTTTCATTCCAATCGATCCTGGTTTTAAAATCAACGCGCCGCTGATGATGAACTAGAATCACATCCTGGCTAATCTCGGAATCATTCAGCTTCCAGCGGAACCGCAGTACATCCTGTACAGAGCCGCGCTGTACAATCTCTCTGGAGATAAGCTGTACAGCAGCCGCTCGCTGAGATTCGAACCGCGGATCGATATCCCATGCATCCCAGTACGTCGGTTTGTCATGGAAAAACTGCCACTCATTCGCTCGGTCACCCGGTTTCAACCATTCACGCTCTAAGGTCTTGTCATACCATCTTGTGATCTCACCCAAGCCGTTGAATTCGAGCAAATAGAACTCGGTTTCCCAACGATCCGGGATCGTCTCAAACCTAGATTTACCTTGTATTGCAGAGTCAACTTCTGTAACTGCATCCCGCAACATCTCCTCTTCTGCCTCACGCAGCCATATGGTGGTATACCCAAACGCAGGAATCGAAGGAACAAACACATGCAGGCTAACTCCACGCTCATGCCGCTCTACCCCGCTAATCAAACGATTCCCATAGCGATCATATGCCGCCAATCCAGCCCATTCCACATCCCCCGAGATACAGATTACTTCACTCCGTTCCCAGCCAAGACTGTTGAATATAACGTACGGCTTACCTGGTACTTCATTCGTTGCAACGTTATCCGCGATCCCCCCGATAGTATCCTGTAACAATTCTTCACCAAGCGTAAACACCTTCGTATACTCCTCAGCAGAAGTTACATACACTTCGGGAATCGACGTACCAGGGATAATGTCATGGAACTGGTTCAGCATGATCATCTTCCAGCCTTCATCAAGCACTTCCTTGCGCTCCAATATCCGGCCGCGATTCTGATCCCATTGGCTCCAGATTTCTGCTTCACGATAGAGCACCTCGGCCTTGCGATTGCTGCGTTTATTCCGCGCATGGGTTGTATACGTGCCGCGATGCAGCTCCAGATACAGGTCACCGTGCCACTTCGGCAAAGTCGGTTTACTCGCTGTGATCCCTTCAAAAAAGGCTCCGGCCGTGCTGAATTGACTAATCGGCTGCCCCGACATCAGATGAGAACGCTCGGCAAACTCCACCATTTCATTCGTCACACCGCCGCCGCCATCCCCATGTCCATAGAGCAGCATCTGCTCCGCATGAATATCTTTTTGTTTGTAAGACTGCCAGTGTTCATGCAAATCTTTGGGACGCGTGTGTTCATTCACACCATGATTCAGGTAAGACAGCACCGAGGTACCGTCAATTCCCACCCAGTCGAACAGATCATACGGGAACACATTGGTATCATTCCAGTTCAATTTGGTCGTCATAAAATAAGGAATGTCCGCAAGCCTCAGAATCTGAGGCAGTGAAGCGCAATAACCAAACGTATCGGGCAGCCATTCGATGTTCGAACGTTTGCCAAATTCCGACTGATAGAACTGCTGTCCATACAAAATCTGGCGTACCAAGGACTCACCACTTGGAATGTTCAAGTCCGGCTCCACCCACATGCCGCCAACCAGTTCCCAGCGACCTTCGGCAATTCTTGCCTTCACTCGTTCGTACAACTCTGGATAATGCTCCTTCACAAAAGCATATAATTGAGGCTGGCTCTGCGAGTACACAAAATCCGGGTACGTGTCCATTAACGTACACATCGTAGAGAACGTTCGGCTCGACTTGCGTACGGTTTCTCGCACAGGCCAGAGCCAAGCCACATCGATATGGGACTGTCCGACCAGATGCATAAACCCGCTTCGGTACGGCTCCCGGTCTTCCTGCTGTACGATCTGCACGAGCCTCTGCTCTAACTCTTGCAACCAAATGCCTTCCTGCCAGCGACCCGAATCTTTATACATCTCATCCATTACCTGATGCATCGCCCGAACCAACGTTGTACGCTTAAGATCCTTCTCTGGTACAACCTGCAGTGACTCGGAAAGCACCATTATGCTGTACATCAGGCTCTGCAACGGTTGATTCACATGCACCAGTGCTGCTCGTATCCCTTGGATCGGAGGCTGGATCACCGCTTGCCGATTGAGTGGATCATGCGGTTCGGGAATGGGATCATACAGCTCAATCTCCAGCTGTGGCGAGATTCCCACACGTTCTCTCGGGAGAGGTACGAAGGTATGATTACGATCCAGCCCATGATAAGGAACACAATTCACCTTCAGTAACCCTTCCCCACCAGCTTCAAAAACAAATCCAATAGCCTCGTCCTGCCACGTCTCAGGAATCTGCACTCTTTTGCTCAGAAAATACGTCGTTCCGTGCGTGCTGTTCAAGGGATTTAGGGACTGTTGTATCGCCTCGTTCCCATCCCGCTCCAATCGCCTAGGTCCATCTCCATGCCGCTGGTCAGATTTCCGTTCATCTGCATACTCGTATTCTCCCGGCCGAATATATCGGGCACGCTGCATCTGCCACTCGGGAAGCTCAACGACTTCCAACCACTGTCGCTGCTTCAAATCATCAATAAAACGTTGAATTCGGATCATACCTTCACCTCCACCTGTTGTACATACAGACTGCAAGCCGTCCAGTCCGCAGAGCTGCGTCCGACCATCATCTTGAATTCACCCGGTTCCGCCACAGACCGAAGACGGGAGTCGATCAGTGCGAGATGTTCTTTTTGCACAGGGAACGTTACTGTTCGGGTCTCTCCTGGCTCCAGATGGATTTTACAAAAACCTTTTAAGGCGATTTCGGCCTGGGTAACGGAAGCCGACACATCGGTAATGTACAGCTGCACAACTTCTTTGCCTGCTACAGTACCCACATTCGTCACCTCGACCTGAACCTGCGCCTCTTCGTCTGGTCCAATCACTTCCGGTGTCACTCGTACATTGTCATACTTGAAATCCGTGTAACTCAGTCCATGTCCGAAGACATACTGCGGCGTTAGATCCATCTCCAAATACCGTTTACCGCGCGTCCGCTTCGCATGATAGTACACAGGAAGCTGACCTTCATGTTTAGGAATGGAAACGGTCAGTCGTCCGGATGGATTCACATCCCCGAACAATACATCTGCGATCGCATGGCCTCCCTCCTGCCCCGGATACCAGGCTTCCAGAATGGCCGGAATATGCTTATCGATCCACGGTTCAGCAATCGGTCGCCCGTTAATATAGACCACAATGACCGGTTTCCCCAGTTTATGTATTTCCTGCACCAGTTCCAGCTGCACACCCATCAGGTTCAAAGAAGAACGGTCAATGCCTTCCCCACACTCCATGTCATTCCACGGATCATCGGTTACCACGGATGCCCCTGTCCGCAGATCAATCGTATCTTCGCCAAAATCACGAGCACTCGATCCGCCCATCACCATAACGATGACATCGGCCTGCTCCGCACATGCAAGCGCCTGCGCAAAACCTTCTCTCGAATCACCCTTAATCCGGCATCCGGGTGCGTACAGCACCTGAGCAGAATCCGTCCCACCGAGTTTGCGTGTGATACCATCCAGCACCGTCACAATCTGCTCTCTCGGCTGCGGTGAGGTATAATCTCCAAGTTGATTATAGATATGGTTGGCGTTTGGCCCGATCACAGCCAGTTTGGTTCCCTGAGTAGCAAGCGGAAGCACATGTTCTTCATTTTTCAACAGGACAATTCCCTCTTGTGCCACCTCCCGCGCGAGCCGAACATGTTCCTCACACCCGATAACCTGTTCTGCAAAATCAGGATCAACATACGGCTGCTCAAACAAACCGAGCCTGAATTTCATCTCTAACACCCGTCGCACCGCCAAGTCCAGCTCCGCCTCTTCCAGTAATCCCTGTTCAAGCGCTTGCGCCAGATGTTTGCGGTACATGAATCCAGACATCTCCATGTCTACACCTGCCCGAAGGGACTGTGCCACAGCCTGCTCTCCGTTCTCTGCCGTGTTGTGTCCATTCACCAGCATCTGGATGGCGCCAAAATCGGTAATGACAAATCCGTCAAAACCCCATTCTTCCCGCAAAAGATCATGCAGCAGATACGTACTGGACGTACACGGTACGCCATCGATCTCGTTATAGGCCGTCATGACCGAGCAGGCTCCGGCTTCCACCGCTTGTTTGAACGGCAGCAGGTCAATTTCATGCAATTCACGCAATCCCATATGCACTGGCGCTGCATTACGCCCGCCCTCTGAACTGCCGTATGCTGCAAAATGTTTGAGTGTCGCCACCACCGTCCGGTCAGAATCAAGACGCTCTCCCTGCAATCCATGAATGGCTTCTACAGCAAACTGCCCGATCAGATAAGCATCTTCTGCAAAACATTCCTCCGTTCGTCCCCATCTCGGGTCACGCACAACATCCAGCACCGGAGAATACGTAGCTGCACCGCCCTGACTCCGGGTTTCCAAAGCAATCGCCTCACACATCCTGCGATATAACTCTGTATTCCACGTACTTCCTGCCGTTAACGGCACAGGGAAAACCGTCGCACCAATCGCCATATGCCCGTGGGAACACTCTTCCCCGAACAGAATCGGAATCCCTAATCGGGAATGCTCTATCGCATATTGCTGAATGACATTCGTTGCCACCGCACCTTGCCGGGGCGTTAGCCCTGTCTCCAAAGTCACTTCCGTCCATGGATCTGCCCTGAGCACACCATACAACGAGCCGACACCACCCAGCGCCATGTCTGCCTCGAACTCTTCGGTTATCTGTACCGTACCGTCTGCCGCTTTCTTGTATGTTTTCCACCCCATAGGCTGGATTAACTGCCCTATTTTCTCTGCGGTAGTCATTCGTTCAAGCAGATCCTGTACCCGCTCCTGAATCGGAAGTGATGCATCTTTGTAGCCCATTTGCGTTTGCATATGCACGTTCTCCTCCTGCCTGTGAGTTGGTCATACGTGGAGCTTACATGGCTTTGCGATAATCACTTGGAGCCATCCCGACGACATTTTTAAAAGCACGGTTGAAGGAATTGTAGTTGGTATATCCCACTTCTTCACTGATCTCCTGAATGGCTTTGTCCGTCTGCTGCATGAGCTGCTTGGCTTTTTCGATCCGGTGACTGATGAGCAGATCCACGAATTTCTCTCCAATCTCATCTTTGAAAAGCTTGCTCAGATACTTCGGATTGATATCGAACAGATCACTAAGGTAATTCAGCGACAGATCGGGATTGTTGTAATGCTCTTCAATGTATTTGCGAATCTCCAGAATATGTGACCGATGTTTACGAGAACAATGCAGTGTCTCCATCTGCTGCGCCAGTTCACGGAACCCTTCCAGACACAGCTCCCGCAGGTCATCCAGCGTCTCCCAGCCTTCCAACCTTGGCAGCAATGGCGTAAATATCGCCGCCCAAGATTCCTGATATTCCCTTGGTAACTCGGCAAATTCACGATTATAATGCTGGAACAATAGCTGAACTGTGTTCATAATCTCCTGACGAGATAGAACCGACTCGCGAATCTGCTTAAACAGCCGTTCAAAGTGCTGTTCCCAAACATCGTCTGACAGCCGCATCGCCTGCACTAGCAAGGAGATGGTCTTTAAAAACTCATACACATCATTGGTCGAACTCGGTACATCTCCGCACGGTATGATCCGATTGGTGCCAAGAACCGCCTTGTACTCCAGGGCGTGCACAGCCTCTTTAAGAGAAGCCCGAAGCCCGCGAGTATCTACAGCAACCCGGCCCACACCAATCGTTACAGTAAAGTTCAGATACTGACCGACCCGATCCAGATAACCGCTGAGCAATCGCTGCTCTGTCTCTTCGGGCTGCTCGGTCTCAGGTAACCAGAGGATGGCATACAGTCGCTGACTTGAGACCCACTCCGCCCATACATCGGTCCCTTCATGCCGCGCACTTTCCTGCAAAATACTCGATAACACAAATTTCAGAAGGGCTTGATCCTGCTGATGATACTCATCCACAAATACATCGTATCGATCCATTTCGACTACCATTACAGCCCAGCGGTGCTCCAGCTCAGGTAGCTTGAACTTGCTTATCTCCGCAGATAACTCATGACCTGTGTAATCCCGTGTACCTTCCAGCAACTCCTGAAAGAAGACCTTCTTCTGCAAAATCAGATTCTCTTCATGCTCCTCCTGATATTGCTTCGTCTGGTCAATCATGCGTTCCAGCGTGGTATGAATGAAACGGAATTCATTTTCCTTGCCATAGTTCAGTGCTGACGGTTTCTGTGAGGAGACGGTCTGAATCAGGGTAACGATCTGTTGGATTGGTTTATAGTTTCTTCGCGTCACATAGACGACCCATACAACCCCAATCAGCACAACAGCAGCAGCGAAAATAAACCAGATATTATAAAACTGCAGCGTAAACTTGATGATTTTCCCGTTGTTCAGCCCGGTCTGTACCTTCCAGCCACTATAGCTGGATGTGAATTCAGAGAACACCTCTCCCGAAGATGCTGGCTTGGATGCATGCACCTCTCCATCTGGTGGACTGCCATGCCAGAGACTCCCCCCGGATCGGTTATAGATGTTCACAAATGTAAATTCCGGGTCGTACATCTGCATAATCGATTTTTGTAGCGTGTTCAACTCAACATTGGTCACCACAAGCCCCCTGCCGTTTCCGACATTCCGTACAATCGTAATGACCTGTTCCGCCGCCTGGGAAGGAAACGCCTTGTATGACCGCGCACCGACCCACTTCTGCTCATCCCTCGCCCGGCTGTCTGCAATAAATGCCGCGTCCGGGAATTCGTTCACGGGAACAGCTTTGCCATTGCTGAAAACGGTGTTATCGCTGTGCCTGACCAGGTAGACCGAGTCGATCAGCGGATATTCTATCTTCAATTCATCGATGACCTTAATCGCCTGAATGCCGGCATAGACATCCTCGCTGCCAGATACCGAGAAATAGTTTTTCAGATTGGAGTTGGTCAAAATCTCGCGCAGCACCTTGAAATCGATAGAACGCAAGGAATTGTCCAGATACTGTGTAACCTGTGAGGCCAAAAATTCATTGGCTTTAAGCGCTTCCCTTCGGTTCTGCTCATTAAATACCTGAAAGAAGATGAAAAATAGAATCGTCGTCACAATAAAAAAAATAGGCAAATACGATAACAGCAAACGTCTGAACCAATTGTTGTTCATCTCCGCGCCCCCCACCAATCCATTTCATGCTGCATGACGACAAACCACTTGCACCTTGCCTCTGTTCACAAATTTTTCATAATTATGCGTTTATTATATCGAATGACGTGGGGTTGTCATAGGAGAAGACTGCCCCGGTCACGGGTGACAGGCGGGACAGTCCGTATATACTACTTTTTCTCAATTGCACGTTGATAAATATCCAGATAATTGCTTAATCCAAGTCCATCGAAACCTTTGACGTATGAATCCCAGTCCTTATCAATGCTCTTGCTGCCGATGATGAACTGAGCCATATTCGTCTGCACATAATCTTTGATCGCGGTGGTTAGTTGAGCTGCTGACTCGGTATCCTCTGGACGAATAAATACGTTGGCAGGATATACTTCTTTGGGAGCGTATGGTGCATAAACCTTTGTTGCTTGGGCAAGTCGCGTACCGTATCCTTCAGCAGACAATGGATCTTGACCCTCTGCAAATAGATTACGGAACGTGTTAGACAAATCATGCGCACCGATCTGTGACCAGCTTTCATTCACAACCACGTTTAGATCACGTTCAGGCAGGTTGTAGTAGCTGTACTTGGCAGGTTCACCATTGATATTTTTCTCATCCGGGCCTGCTTTCTTCCATCCCTTACCTTCCGTTGGGCCGTACTCTGCGTAGAGCGCACCCTCTTCACTGAACATGTAATCCACAATCTTGATAGCAGCGATCTGTTGTGCTTCGGTCGCTTTGTTCGTGATAGCAAACTCAAATTCACCCACACTTTGCGTTGCTCCAGTCGTCTGCACACCATCCGGCCCTTTGAGTGGAGGCACAATCTCCCAGTGCTGGTGACGGGTAATCTTTTTGTCATACGTGTTCACCAGATAACTGACCAGCGCCGTTGTAATGGAACCAACCACTTCGTCGCCTTCTTTATTCCCCAGTTGACCAATCGCTTGGTCATTCTGTGTGAAAGAAGCCGGGTCGATCAGGCCATCCGCGTACAGCTTGTGCATGTACTCCAGCCCTTTTTTCCATCCCTCCTGGTTGGCGGCAAAGCTGACCTTGCCATCGTTCACAATCAGGTATTTGTCGTTATCGTTGTATATAAAGCTGTTCATCAGATAGGCATCAATATTGCCGTTCCACACATACTTGTTCGGTGCACCTGTGAGCGGGATTTCGTCGGCTTTGCCGTTGCCGTTCGGGTCTTGGGTTTTGAACGCCTTCAGAACGGTATACAGTTCGTCGGTCGTTGTTGGCATTTTCAGACCCACCTTATCCAGCCATTCTTGGTTGATCCAATATTTCTGCGCATAGGTACAGTGGTAACATTCATTGAAAATAGGCAATGCATAGATGTTACCGTCCGGTGCCGTTATGGCATCCTTAAAGTAAGGCTTCTCTTCCATCACTTTGGTGAGGTTCGGGCCATATTGCTTGATCAGGTCTTGAAGCGGAAGGAACACGCCTTGTTTACCATAGGTTTGAAGATCCGAGGTGGTGAACTTGCCGTGCAGGAACACTTCAGGATAATCCCCACTGGCTAGCAGCAATTGTCTACGATCCTGCAAAGCGTCTGTCGGGGCCAGGTCCCATTTCAAGGTCACGTTGAACTTTTTTTCGATAAACTTGGTGAATTCATTGTCTTCCATCGGCGCTTTACCTTGTGGAGCAAAAAAAGTCATCGTTACAGGGCCGCCGCTCTCGCCGCTCCCCTCGCTACCTGTGCCCGCTTTTTCAGATGAACTGCATGCGGATAATATCGTTATCGAAGCTAAGACCAGACACAAAATGGAAATCCAGGATTTTCTCAAGCTGACTCCTCCTTTTTGTTCATAACGGCAAACCTTTGGTTAAGCTGTACGGGTTGATATGGGTTCTATAGGTTCCAAAAACCAATCCCGGAAGCCGGCGTGTACCCCCACCTCCTTTCATGAACCGGCTGCCATCGGAAATGTGAAAAGTGATCTCTCTCCTTTCCTACGGATGAAGCGTGCAGGCTATCCTTTAAGTGAACCGACCATGACCCCTTTGACGAAATGTTTTTGCACAAAAGGATACATGATCAGAATCGGAATACTTGCGACGACAATCAGCGCATATTTTAGTACCTGCTCGAAGCCCTGATCCCTCATCTGCTGGCTTGTATTCGCAAGCATGGCGGGGTCAGCCGCATTCAGAATCAGCAAGTTACGAAGCACATATTGCAGCGGGAACAGTTTCTCTGAACGCAGGTAGATGAGTGCATCAAAGTAGGCATTCCAGTGACCTACAGCATACATCAGGGTCATCACCGCCAGAATCGGTTTGGAGAGTGGCAACACTACGCTAATCAGGTAGCGAATATCCCGGCATCCATCCATCTCGGCAGCTTCGCCAAGCTCCTCCGGAATTGACGACTGAAAGAAGGTGCGGGCAACGATGACCTGGAACACAGCCAGCGCTCCGGGTAGCCACATCGCCCAGCGGGTATCCAGCAGATGCAGGTCTTTCATTAACAGGTAGGTCGGAATCAGACCCCCGTCAAAAAACATCGTAATCATCATGAAGATGATGATCGCTCCCCGTCCGTAGAACGACTTGCGAGAGAGAGGATAGGCCAGCATAACGGTCAGAGCCACGTTAATGAACGTACCGACCACCGTGTAGATGATTGTGTTATAAAAACCAAGCATGAGCTGTTGGCTTTTGAAAATGGAGATATAAGCCTTGATGTTGAAATCTACCGGGAACAGCCACACCTGACCGGATGTCACGGCGCGTGACGAACTGAACGAGGAGCTGACGATGTACAAGAGCGGATAGAACACCGTTAACAGAATGGCAATCAGAAAGATATAATTGATGGTCATGAAAATACGGTCGCCAATGGGGTCTTTGATTCGGTTCCGATTGATCAGATTAAACATGGACATGCTCCTCCTTTACCACAAGCTGTTCTCGGATACTTTGCGGGAAATGCTATTGACGATGACCAGCAGTATCAGGTTGATGATGGAGTTAAAGAATCCGACAGCCGCGGAGAAGCTGAAGTTGGCTCCAATCAGACCGACCTTGTACACGTACGTGGAGATGACCTCCGAGGCGCTTGTATTCAGCGGATTCTGCATCAGGTATATTTTCTCAAAACCAACGCCCATAATGCTGCCCAGACTTAGAATCAACATGATCACGGTGACGGGAACGAGGGTGGGAAGATCGATGTGCCATATTTTACGCAGCCTTGAGGCACCGTCCATCTTGGCCGCTTCATACAAGGATGGATCGACTCCAGCCAATGCCGCGATGTAGATAATGGAGGAGTACCCCATGCCCTGCCATACCCCTGACCAGACATAGATCGATTTGAAATATTCAGGAATACCCATAAAGTTGGTCATCGGGAAGCCCAGCCAGGTAAACAACTTGTCTACGACACCTACATGTGGCGAGAGCATCAGTATAATGATGGATACCATAACAACGGTGGAGATAAAATGCGGAGCATACGTGACCATCTGTACGGTCTTTTTAAAGTAACCCGTTCGAATCTCATTCAGCGCCAAGGCTAGCAAAATCGGTATAGGGAAACCCGCAATGAGGGAATAGAAACTGATACCAATAGTGTTCTTGATCAGCAGCCAAAAGTTCGGAGAATCGAAGAAGGCTTCAAAATGTTTGAGCCCGACCCATGGACTACCCCAGATGCCTTTGACCACACTGAAATCTTTAAAGGCAATCTGCACACCTACCATCGGAATGTATTTGAAGATCAATAGATACAACACCGGAGGCAGCACAAGCAGGTACAGCTCCCAGTGCTTTTTGAAGCTTTTGATGAACGGATGCTGCTGCTTGGGTGCTTTCTGACGTAGTTGCTGCAGCTCCATGTTCGCAGGTATGCTTTCTGTACCTCGACTCATTTGCGTCACTCCTTCTCAGCCTCAAGTGTAATAATACATTACATTTACATTCCTTAAATGTCCGTTTTCAATGCTAACTCGTTGCTTCAAACCTAAACAATGTCAACATTCATATCAGGTAACGCTTTCTTGATTTGATAGTACCTTGCCGGGGGCTTTTTGATCAATTTGCAATTTTCTCCGACCTCTCTTTATTCCAAAAAACCTTGTGGGGCAAGCGTTTAGAGCCATGTGCTGTGGGTATCTGTATGTTCTATGTATAAAAAAGAAAATTCCGGAGGTGCTGATATCTCCCCCGGAATTGACATGTGATTTTATGATTTGGTGATCAATCTAAACGTATGAGTGATCGGTGCTTCACCACTTGTAGCGGATCGTGGCAGCTCCACGAGCAACCCCTCTTCCGTTTGCTGAAACGAAAGTACGTCATTTGTACCGATGAGTTCAACACGCTCCACCTTTTCCACATAAGGAATGATCAGTTGCTGTTCCGGGGTTTCGCTCTCGTTGCGATAGATGCGGAAGGCATACACGGTGTGGGTGTCTTCCTTCTGTGTAAATGCCCACTCCTGCGTGTAATACGGTGCGCAAATACGGGTGCCATAAATACCTTCGCCGTGTGTGTTCAGCCACTCGCCCAGTCCCTGGATGCCTCGAATGGCCCCTTTGGGTAGACGTCCGTCCGGCTGCGGCCCGACATTCAGTGCCAGATTCCCACCTTTGGAGACCACTTCGAGCAAAATATGTGCAAGCTGCCGGCCCGATTTGTACTGATCATCGAAGCCAAAAGCAAAGGAATGCCCGACGGTAATACAGCTCTCCCACGGAATATTCATCGGCTGCTCCGGGATCGTCTGCTCCGGGGTGACGATGTTCTCATATGGCCCGCCAACGGTGCGATCTGCCGATAGAAGCCAAGGTTGCGTGCTCTTTCTCGCCCGCTCGACCACTTCACCAAGCCGGATATCCTGACCGTGGCGGCCTTCTCGAACCCAGCCGGCATCGAGCCACAGGCACTCGATTCGTCCGTAATTCGTCAGCAGTTCCATGATCTGCTCATGGGTAAACTCCACGAACTTTTCCCACATCCATGGATACTTGTGTGGATCGTATGAAGGCCCACGCCACATATGGCGTCCACGCTCCATGCCCGGTGCCCAGTAATACGGGGTATGCCAGTCTGCTTTGGAGAAATACGCCGAGATGCCAATCCCCTTTGCTCGGAAGGCGTCAAACAGTACCCGGCAGATATCGGCATATTTGTGCTTGTGAAACGGCGTATCCTTGCCTGTAATCCGGTAATCGGTCGTTTTGGTATCCCACATGCAGAAACCATCATGATGCTTGGTCGTAAAGAGGAAGTATTTGAAGCCGTTATCGGCAGCCATTTGTGCCCATTCCTCAGGCTGAAACCGTATCGGATTGAAGGTTTTGTTCAGGTCAAAATATTCACGTTTGAAATCCTCCATATCGTCCGTCCAGTCCACATCATCCCGCGACCAGTCGCCATCCTCATCACTCAGCGCCCACGATTCCACCAAGCCAAGCTGAGAGTACGGCCCCCAGTGCATCATTAAGCCGAGCTTCTGATCTTTGAACCACTCCAGCCGCTCCAGTAGCAGCGGGTCTTCCGGCTTCACCCACTCATCCTCTTTGCTAAAGTTGTGTACACCTGCTTCAACGATGTGCTCTTCCTGCTCCGGCAGGGGGGGATTGGTTTGAGTCAAAATAAAGCATCTCCTTTAGTTGAAATTTCTGACGTTGTAAAAAGATATAGGATTACACTGGGTCACTCCGATTGCAGTACCATCTTTCGATCGCTGTTACCCCCGGATTCCTTTGAACTATTCCCCTAATGGGGAAATCCGGTGCTAAAGGCGAGCGCTTCGCTTCTCCCGATTGGTTCTGCACTCTCCGTTTCACGTGTAAATAGATTTTTACAACGGGCAAAGACGGTTTCACCTCGTCGATGGGGCAACTTGGATACGTCGGGTTACTTATCCCTCCGTTTTGGGTAGACCAACGACCTTAAGATCACTGACGGATTACACTGGGTCACTCCGATTGCAGTACCATCTTTCGATCGCTGGTTACCCCCGGATTTCTTCGAATTATTTCCCTGATGGGGAAATCCGGTGGTAAAGGCGAGCGCTTCGCTTCTCCCGATTGGTTCTGCACTCTCCGTTTCACGTGTAAATGGATTTTTACAACGGGCAAAGACGGTTTCACCTCGTCGATGGGGCAACTTGGATACGTCGGGTTACTTATCCCTCCGTTTTGGGTAGAACAACGACCTTAAGATCACTGACGGATTACACTGGGTCACTCCGATTGCAGTACCATCTTTCGATCGCTGGTTACCCCCGGATTCCTTTGAACTATTCCCCTAATGGGGAAATCCGGTGCTAAAGGCGAGCGCTTCGCTTCTCCCGATTGGTTCTGCACTCTCCGTTTCACGTGTAAATGGATGTTTTCACAACATAATCTCCTTGCCCTCGCGTGCGGATTCGTAGATGGCACACAGCATTTTCATGACTTCCACGCCGTCCTCGACGGGGCTAAGGGTTTCTTTTCGGCCCTGCGTGCTGTCGATAAAGTGGTTAATTTCATTGCGGAACGAGCCCATAAAGTCAAAGGACTTAAAATCCACCTGCGGTGTCATGTTCAGAATGGTATCGAACTTCTCACCAATAATCGAAATCTCCGGCTCCAGTTCGGCTCCGCCTTTGTCGCCATATAGCTTGACCGCTGTTTCATCCTCCTTCGCATGCAGGGTGAAACTGACGTCCACCAGCAGGCTTGCTCCATTTTCAAAACGGATCAATGCATTCGCCATATCCTCCACGGTGTTCTGTTCTGCATCATAATCAGCAGCCTTATAAAACGAAAGATTGCGAATGTTCGCCCGGTTACCGAGCCGGTTGGAGACGTTGGCAGAAACAGATTTCACCTTCGGTCTGCCCATCAGGTACCAACAGATGTCGATGACATGTACACCGATATCAATCAACGGGCCGCCGCCAGAGCGACTTTTATCCGCAAACCAGCCACCCGGATTGCCGAGACGGCGCAGGCTGGAAGCTTTGGCATAATAGATTTCGCCCAGTTCACCTTCGTCGATGAACTTTTTCAGAATCTGAGCGTTGTCACTATAGCGGCGAACAAAGCCCACTTGAAGCAGCTTTCCGCTGCGATGGACGGCTTTTTCTACCTCAAGTGCTTCCTCCACCGTCTGGCAGAGCGGCTTCTCGCACAGTACGTTTTTGCCTGCATCCAGCGCCGCAATACTGATTTCGGCGTGCGAATCATTCCAAGTGCAGATGCTAACCGAATGAATTTCCGGCAGAGCAAGCAAGTCTCTATAGTCCGTAAACACATGGGTTGCTCCATACTGCTTCGCCACATCGGTGGCACGAGTTTCGTTCAGATCACAGATCGCATAAATCTCCACTTCCGGGTTACTAGCGTACGCTTGCAGGTGGCAATCCGATATCGAACCGGCGCCGATGACAGCAACTTTCAATTTGGACATTTTACTACCCCTCCAATGTTAAAATTGAAAATGAATATCGTTCAGCTCGGCAGAGCCATTTTTTTATAAAAAGTTGCACGACCTTGAATCATTCATACTGATCACATTTCGATGTATTTCATCTGAGAGAGAACGGATAACGGCGTTCTTTCATACCGCCTACTTTCTTACTAAACCCTCCTGTATAGAAAACTCACTACACTGCACCTCACAGCACTAAACCAATAAACACGGGATAGCATAGCGATGCTAGATCATAGCAAGGCACATAACAACACAATTTCACGCCTCGTCCCACAAACGGCGCACGTTATTCATCGCAATGCGCGAGGCGGTTCGGCAATCCTCCATGCCTTCGAATTCAACCGAGATGTAGCCGTCATACCCGGACTGCTTCAGCACACGGAACACCTCTGGCATGTTGATATCACCATGACCCACGATGGCTCCGCGCAGATAATTGCCGTGGGAGGTCTGAAACCAGCCTTCGCCAGGATTCCGGGTGGAGGGCCGCCAGTAGAAGTCTTTGGCGTGAACGATAGACGCGTGAGCAATATTATTTTTCACCGCACTCACCGGATCTTCATCCACACAGAGGAAATTACCGATGTCCAGCGTGGTTTTGAAATTTTTCCGCCCCGTCTCATATAATAGCCGCTGAATACGCTCGCTCGATTGCACATAATATCCGTGATTCTCCACACTCGTTGTAATCCCAAAGCCTGCGGCATAGTCGGCAACTCGCTGACAGGCTTTGACGAGTACGGGCAGGTCGGCTTCAAATTGTGCCACCGTCCCTTCCGGTGCAGGCCGGAAAGCCACATCGTGCCGCATCCGTTTCACACCCAGAGCAGCGGCAACATCAACGTGGCGCATAACGCTCTGAATTTCTTCTTCCAAAGTCACGGCGCTCTCCTGAACCGCAAAGTTCGCACCAATGGCATAATTCGAAATGTCGATACCAACCTCCTGAGCCGCAGCTTTGATCTCTTCAATTAATGCCGGATTGTCGATCAGACTGAAGCCCATAGGTACAATCTCCACATGCTGCCCGCCCTGCTCCGCAATCCAACGAATGGCATCCGGCACTGTAAGTTCCTTACGATCCAGTGCTTGCTGCAAACTGTACGTACTGAGTCCAACTTTCATCTTCCTCATCCTCTCCCTCTCCTGTGCTGGGTGTCCATACCCAACCTATACCGTGTTCCAGTCCATAGGGCAATTGACAATAATCGCATGGCTCACCGATTTTCCTTTTTTAGCCCAAATCTGGCTGATCTACGAACATGACAGCAGCATCTGCCGTTCCATGAAGTTCAAATATAATAATTTCATTCTCTCCTTGACGGAGGAGCGGAGCAGGGACATACAACGTCTGTTGCGGGCCTTTATTCCAGTAGCGACCCAGATTGAATCCGTTTACAAATGAAATCCCTTTTGTCCAGCCGTCCAGACGAAGAAAGGTATCCTTTATATCCAACACATCCTCAATATGAAGACTTCCTCTATAAAAAAATGGCTCCTCTTTTACTGTTCTTACACTGCTCTCAAGCTCAGACAGCACAGCAAAGGATAAACTCGAAAGATCTGTCATCGGCAAACAGTAAATCGTCCAATCATACAAAAACTGAAATCCATGTCGCACACCCTCTGTGATTCCCTTCGGATCTCTCAGGTACGGCCCGTAATTGATCCGCCCCATATTCTCAACAAGAATGAGTAACTCTGCGCCTTCCGCAGGCACCTCAAAAGATATCGTCGTCTCAGCATTCCCACGTTCAAGCACACCCTGCAACAAACCATCTACAAACACCAGTGCCCGATCACGCACCTCTTGAACAAATAACTCTTGTCGTTCTCTCGGCCCCGAAATCCGGGTCTGGTAGCTGATAAATCCGTAATCCTGCCCCAACTTCTCCATTGGCTCCGGATTTGTACGGTGCATTGGAATAGCCAGTGCATTCAGTTGTTGAAGCAAACTAGCGTGCTGCGCCATCTCGACTCTGCCGTAAGCGGCCTTCCCCATAGGTTCTAGTAAAACCAAATCTCCCGGTTCAGAGTCACGACCCTCTTTTTTAGAACCGCTATATCGCGAGAGAACCTCTCTTACCGCATTAAATTTCGCTGTTGGTTCCCCCGATTCGCTAAGCAGAGCGTCATAGTCGTAACTCGTGATGGTTGGTTCGTATTGATCCTTTTGCTGACAGTTCGCTCCATTATAAAATGCAAAATTCGTACCGCCATGGAACATGTAGAAGTTCACCGATGCGCCCGTCTCTAACATTTCCTCCAGCACTTTAGCTACATCTTCTGCTTCCCGAGTGTGATGAGACTCACCCCAGTGATCAAACCAGCCATTCCAAAACTCCATACACATGAGCGGTTCCTCTGCTTGATATTCACGCAGCTTGGCAAACGCCCACTCTGTCCCCGACCCAAAATTAACTGTTGCCAAGTGTCCTGGCACGGAACCAGCCTGCAACATATGATCGGTTGGCCCATCTGAGGTAAAGAGCAGCACATCCATACCCCGCCGCACCATACCATCTCTCAAATATTGCAGATAACTCGCATCGTTCCCGAAGCTGCCATATTCATTTTCAACCTGCAACGCAATAATGGGTCCGCCAGAGGTGCTCAGAAGGGGTTTTAATTTGGGCAAAAGCACATCGTAATATCGATCCACATCCGCCAGAAACGCCGAATCGCTGCAACGAAGCCGCAGATGGTCATCTGCAAGCAGCCAGGACGGCAAACCACCAAATTCCCACTCCGCACAGATGTAAGGACTTGGACGAACGATCACATACAGCCCCAGGCTCCCCGCAAGCTGTATAAACGTCTCCACATCCGCCATACCTTCAAAACAATACTCTCCCGGCTGCGGCTCATGCATATTCCATGGCACATAGGTCTCCACCGTGTTGAACCCGCAGGCCTTCAGCTTCAGCAGCCGATCCTCCCAATACTCTGGCACCACTCGAAAATAATGAATGGCACCTGACAGAATTTGAATCGGTTCTCCATCCAGCATGAATTGAGACCCCTGAACCGTCAGTACCGCCATCTCACATGTCCTCCCGTTCACTGTAAAATAAGCTGAATTTCGATAACGTTGGAACCCATCTGGACTCCTGAATGGTTAGCCGAACCCGGCGTGCAGTGACTTTTGGAAAACAGCAAATCCGCTTGTATCCAACCACCGTTCCAGAATAGATGTCCTGCCACCGACCATTCTCATCGCTTACTTCCAGTGTAAACCGTTCAATCCGCTGCCCCGATTGGATGTGCTCCATCAGCATCACACGGTCGAAGGTCTTTTCTTCGGGCAAAATCAATTCAATCCATGCTTGCTCCGTTCCTTCGCCCGGGCACCAATAAGCTTCTTTTTCCCACTCTTCAACCGAATTCAAAACTTGTGAAGCTCCATGTGCTTCATCCATCGTCTCCGAAGCCTCCGCCTGTGCACCTTGCGCCAAGTCTTCACTGAACGTGGTACGCAGCGCTGAACCGAACTCGCGAAGTCGCTGAACATCATTTTCATGAAGCAGACCACGCTTATCTGGTGGCAGATTCAGCAAAAAGCATGCATTGCCACCTACGGCGCCGTAATAAACGGAAAGCAATTCCTCCAGCGTTTTGACCTGATCATCTTCACTCGCATGATAGAACCAGCCCGGACGAATCGAGGTATTCACCTCGGCAGGATACCACACCAGCTGATCAGCATAATCACGGATAACGTTGCGACTCCCCAGATCACTGTCCTGTGTATTGATTTTCCTCGCAAACTCTCCATCATCCACCTGCTGCGACTGCTCCTGAATCTTCTCATTATCCTGCATATGCGCCGGTACAACGCTCCATTCCGAGTCACGCGTATGTCCTGCCTCATTGCCGCACCAACGGACATCCGGGCCGCAGACCGAAATGACCGCCTCCGGCTGAAGCTCACGAATGAGCGCGTAGTATGCATCCCAGTCATAGACTTGTCTTTTCCCATTTGGCCCTTCGCCACATGCGCCATCAAACCAGATACAGAAAATGTCACCGTAGTTCGTTAGCAGTTCGCGCAGTTGGTGAAGAAAAAAGGCGTTATACCGCTCCGAATCCCCATAACATGCTTCATGACGATCCCACGGAGAGAGATACACCCCAAATTTCAACCCTGCATCACGACAGGCATCCGCAACTTCTCCAACCAGATCACCAGAGCCATTTCGCCATGGACTTGCTGCGACAGTATGATCTGTATAACGACTGGGCCACAGACAGAATCCATCATGATGTTTGCACGTCAAAATTAACCCTTTCATGCCTGCGTCCTGACATGCCTCCACCCATTGCCCTGCATGTAGTTCAGTAGGGTTAAAGATCGCCGGGGCTTCCTCGCCCGTCCCCCACTCCCGATCGGTAAATGTGTTCACTGTAAAATGAATAAATGCATAAAACTCCATCTCCTGCCATCTCCTTTGGCGCTCGGATGGACTGATTTGTGCCGTCTTTTTAATCCAATCCTCTGGTGCTGGTGAAAGCTTTGAGTTCATGGCTTCCCACTCCCTTATATGAAAGGTGCATTTTGTTTTCATTGCTTTTATTACTTTTTGTTCTATATAAGTTGAACTATTCTTTTACACGTTAACGAAGAGGACAGAAAAAACCTGGAAAAGCGAAGCGTCCGCCTTTATCACCGCATTTTCCCCTTTGGAAAAGGGAATCCAAAAAATCTGGGGATAACAGCGATTGAAAGGTTATTCTGTCATCGGAGTGGACTGTGTAAAATCTTTAGTTCAACTTATATAGCTATTCATCCGCTTCTATAGCCGCCGCTTTGTTGGCTACTTCTAATACACCCACACAATGTCTACCATTACTACAGCTCTTGTACTGCACGAATCAACTCTGCTTTGGCCTGAGCGACAAGCCCAGCATCCACAGGATGATCGAAACTCCCTCCACGCCGCACACCCGATCCCATATGAATCTCGGTAATCGCCGTTCGGCTCACGATGGTTGAAATGCCCCCAATCGTGACACCTGAACCCGCCATAATGGATATATTTAATGTCTGTCCCATCTCCTGCAACTGCTTAAGTTCGAGCAAACCTTCAGGGGCAGTAGGTTTGCCTCCCGATGTAAGCACGCGCTCAACGACAGCAATCTCCCTCGCATACTCGCCCTCGCTCTTACTCCTACTTTTACTACCACTACCACTATCGTCCCTACCCTCGATCCTGCCATTCATGTCACCAATGCTCTCCAGCGCGCTCGCCACATATGCACTCGAATCGATGGCACGATGAAACGTAACTCCCAACCTCAGAGCTTCAAACAGACAAGTTTGTAGAAACGAGCGATGTACTTCTCCCTCATGGGTGAGAGCTCCAATCACGATGCCTGCGGCACCAAGCTCCCGCGCCACGCGTATGTCTTGGAGCATCGCCTGAAGATCCTCAGCGCTATAGCAGAATGAGCGGCTATGAGGCCTTATCATGACATACACCGGAATCGACACCTTGGATACAACCTGTTCAATCTGCCCATAGCTGGGCGTAAGACCACCTTCGGACATAGCCGATACCAGCTCAATCCGATCGGCTCCCCCCTGCTCGGCCGCTTGGGCATCTGCTGCATCTACCGCTATGACTTCCAATATCGGCTTTATGTTGTTGACTCGCATATTCATAGGAACACCTCCTCACAAGTAACCACGACAGAAAGGACCGAATATACGCCTGATTAGCGTTTCTGCGGCCCTTGCTTATTCCCATGTTTGAACGTTCAGTTTCCAGAACGCAACACGATCTCTTTTCCACGTATAGGTATGCCAGTCTGTAATTTCATGTCCAACCTTGTAAAAGAGGACAAGTGAACCATCCTGCACATACAGCACCGGGTTCCAATGGGCAATACCTTCTTCATCCGCTACTTTGCACGGCGCTGACCACGAGCCATCTTGCTCCTGAACAATCATCCAGATAGTGGTGTCGCTGGATTTCTCATACGAGCCTACGAACCAAGCTGCAAAAACCACGCCACTTGGCAAGACAGCGATGGTTGACGCATGACTGCTCTGGAAATGCTGCCCTTCCCGAAAAACATACTGTTTGTCAGCCATCATGGTCATGAGTGAGCCACCTCCCTTATCACTTTTTCGACCTTTTTTGTTATTTTCGTTATTTAACTTTGTTATCCTTTTACACATCCAGTCTAAAACGTTAGGTAGTTAACGTCAATACTCGTATATGAGGCTTCCTCTTTTAAATTTGGGTTGTTGCAATGAGGATTTTTTAGAAGCCGGATTGGGTTGGCTTTTCCCAAAAGGGACTTTTTTTGTTGCATGCTTAAGGAGTTGAGCCATAACAATCGTTTGAGACCGGTTCTCGTACTTAGGATGTGGAATTTTTTTCTAGGTGTATCGTCCATAGAGGCAGTTAATCGCTCTTTTTTAAATTTTAAACAAAATATTGGATAAAAAGGAAACTAATTTCCTTTTTTCGCATCTATAACTGTAGGGTTAATCCTAAAACTTGTTATAAGGAGCGTGAATGTTATTGAAATCTTTATTGATTGCGAGTACGTACGCATGCCCTAAACTTCAGCTTAATAGGCAATTTTTCAGGCTAAGACCCACTTAAGGGCAGGAGAAGAAATCAGGTTCAGGCTAGCAGTATTCATTTCTATTAATACACTCTTAGCTACGCCGAAAAATGAGAACGTAAATCTCCATTGAACATGCAGATATGATCGAGCTGGTATCTAAGCAATTGGTTACAGACGATATCGATCTTGAAGTGGAAATACTATTACGAAATTTTATAAAATAGGAGTTTTTATTATGTCCAAGGCTAAAAAGGTCTTTTTTCCATTATTATTAATTTTGTCTATTTTCAGTTTAAGTTTGTCTCCAAATTTGAGTACTACAGCAAAAGCAGATAATAGCCAAAATATTGGTGTAGTTATAGGTAATGAAGCCAAGGAATTGATCAATACAACACTATCTGGAATAGAAAAAGGTGAAATAAAGAATGTTGCCCCTGTGTCTGCTTTTGATTTGGAAAAATCAAGTGTGTACACGGTTGGCGGTGGGGTTACGGTTGTCACAGTTCCTGTACATGGGGAGTATAGCCTTCCTAGTAACGTAACAGTTTTCTTCGATGAGGACGATACCGTATTGCAGACAAATGAAATGTTGGTGACCAAGAATGAGGCAGGAAACTTCCGAGTTGAGACGTATTTGAATGGATCCGTTGTTAAATCTGTGGACACTGACAGACCTTATATCACAGATGAAGAAATGCTTGCAGAAGAACCAGTTAACTCTGGAATTCAACCGAATGGTATAGGCGCAGTGGCAGGTTGTCTTGGGGCAGTGCTTGGTATTGGTGGTACGGCAGCTTATATTATTGCGGTGGCGTGCGGCGGTTCGTGTGCAGTACCGACACCAGTGACTGCTCCGATATGTGCTGCATGTATTGGTGCATATGCAGTTATTGGTGCTGGTGGTATCGCTGGAGCAGTAGCTTGTTTCAATTACCTGTGAGGTGATTTGATGAACAAAATTTTAGCATTTTCGATTTTGGGAATGGGTTTAACTGGTGCCGTTTTAATCTTCTCTGTTGCTCTATGGTTTAATCCACCAATAGGAAATATGTTGAAGATGGTTACTGCTGCTTCAACATTATCTTTTATTATATTTGCTGTCTCAGCTTTGGTATTTCGTCGGCGGTTAGATGATGAAAAAAGAAATTAATATATTCATACTACTTTCTCCATCCAAGACAAATGGTTTTCAAGAGCAATGTCATAAGTTTAGTTCAAACGCAGATCTAGCTTAAAAATGAAATCTGAAACGGTATAGGAAATATCCTGTGCCGTTTCTTTTTTGTTTCTCACATGACGACGCAAAAAAGACGAGGCAGAAAAATCTCTGCATCGTCTTTGTATCCTGTTCTAGCGTCTTTATTACCTGCTTCAATCTTCCACATACATCACCCTTTAACAAAAAAATAAAGGGCTTTCAAAATCACTCTCTTCTATCTACTTGTCCCATCGCAGACTACACCGATTTACTTGTTACGCCGGGCTTTTGTCATTCGGTTGAACATAATCAAAGCCACAATGATCATGGCAAGCATCGCAATATTACTGGACACCTCTTGCGACAATCCAAACAGCATGCACACGTTGGTTACCAGCCCTCGCACGATTAATGCCACGACAATCAGCAGAATTGGACTTAAATAATTGTATCTTTTCATCGTTTGCCACACCCCTGACCCCATTATTCTGTTTGACCACGATCCCGTAACTCGATCATAACAGTCTGCTTCTTCGGTGACAACAAAAGGACACCGCAAGCAGTGTCCTTTGTTATAATCCCTATAATGGTTTTGGCTCTACATTGTTGCACTTCTACTTAGAAAGAGACCCGAGTGCATGCGTGCGCCAATCCATTTACATATCACCTTTTATATCGCACGTATACAGTTACACCTAACCTACACCTGCTTGAATTCAATCCAATCGATCTGCAGACCTGGTTTGGTAAAGTCCAGCTTGAGTTCATACAGCCCAGGCTCCAGCTGCACTTTCACCAGCTTTTGTCTGATCCATTTGCCTTCTGTACCATTCGTTTGTATTGTTGTAGCGAGCTGACCATTCAAGAGCACATTACATGCACTTTGTGCCAGTTCAGGCTCAGGTGACATGATCTGCACAATAATCCGGTATTGGCCTGCTTCATCAACCTTCATGTATACTGGCTCAGCTACGGCAGGTTTCACCTGTGCATTCTCGGCCAGTGCTTGAGCGTCTGCAACAGACAGGGACGCATTCGCCTGGAATGAAGCCACGTTCTCTACAATCTCATGTTTGCGTGAGGAGACCGGCGCATTCATGATGAATTTGCAGATGTTGATCGCGGAGCGTTGCAGCTCGCCGCGGGTCAAGGTTCCATTTTCAAGCGATTCCATCGTATTGTCGTCCCAGCCGTTGATCTCTGCGCCATAGTTTGGCACAACCATGTAAAGGTCGTTCTGAGCGCGAACCATCCAGTTCGTGAACTTGCGATCAGCTTCTCCGCCTTCTACCACATCGTTCATAATGGCCCACCAGTCGGTCATCACAATGCCGTCAAAATTCCACTCTCCGCGCAGAATTGTGGTGTTCAGATCGTAGTTGGACGCAGCCCAGTGTCCGTTAATCGGATTGTAGGAGGTCATGATGGAGTTCGCTCCACCCTCTTTTACTGCAATCTCGAACCCTTTCAGATAAATTTCACGCAGCGCACGTTCAGATACAACGGCATCGACTTTGCTGCGGTGTTTCTCCTGGTTGTTGCAGGCAAAGTGTTTCAGTGTGGCGTTGGAGCCACCTTTCATAATGCCTTTCGTACATGCGGCGGCAAATACACCCGAGATCAGCGGATCTTCCGAGAAGTACTCAAAGTTACGGCCGTTCAGCGGACTGCGGCGGATATTGAGTCCAGGCCCGAGCAGGGTATCCACTTGATTGCGCAGCAACTCCTGTCCTTCCATCACATACAGTTCTTCCACCAAATCTGCGTTCCACGTTGCCGCCAATAACGTACCAATGGAGACTTGTGTTGCCTTTTCTCCACTATCCATACGGATACCAGACGGGCCATCTGCCGTACAGGCCACAGGAATGCCATAGTTAAACAGGCTATCACTCACACCGCCAAACGCTGATGCTGTTCCCGAAGTGACCAGCGGACTGCTCATGCCTTCGCCACGCACAATTGCTGCCAGATCCTGATCGCTCAGTTGAGCTACAAAGGCTTCCAGACTGACTTTACCCGCCTTCACGTCGCTTAGCTTGTAACCCTGATTGCCCGTTTGCTCCAGCGTCTGTGGCAGGTTCTGCGTGATGCGATCCGCGATAGACACTTTACGTTTCGGCACGTCCACGTAAATCAGCTCATACGAACCATCCGCCTTGCGAATGCCCGGTTTCATGCGTGTGAAATCTTCCGTTGGTGCCATCGCTTCCTGCAATTGCTCCACCAGTTGAACCGTGTCCACAACATAGCCGTCTTGGCCATCGATGCCAACGTGTTCAACCTGCTTCACGCTTGTACCCACATGCAGGCGGTACGTTCCCGCTTCAAGCACATAGGCAGAAGCATATCCAGTTACACCCGCATCATCATACGAAGCCATGCGATTTACCGGGAAACGGATCGTTAACAGCTCGGATTCGCCGGGCTGCAGCAGTCCTGTTTTGCCAAAAGCCGCTAATGCCTTCACCGGTTGTCCCAGCTCTCCTTGCGGTGCTCCGTAATACACCTGAACCACTTCTTTACCCGCATAGGTTGTCCCCGAGTTGGTCACGTTCACGCGAACCTCGATCGAGGTCTCCCCGTTTTCGGTCACCGTACGAGCTTCCTCAATTTGTGTCGCAAAGGTGGTGTAAGACAAGCCATAACCAAACTCAAATTGTACTTTCTCAGGTCGAAACGTTTCGAAAAAACGATAACCCACATAAATATCTTCCTGATACAGGTTCTTGAACTCGTTTCCGTAGTTGCTTGTGGACGGGTAATCTTCGATGGAATATGCAATCGTATCCGTCAGTTTACCGCTTGGTGTCACGTCTCCAGCCAATACGTCCGCGATGGCGTTACCGCCTTCCATGCCGCCGTGCCAAGAGTAGATTACCCCTTGAATCGGATGTAGAACCGTTTCGTTCAGCCAGCTCATATCCATAATATTGGAGACGTTGAGTACCACAATGGTATGTTCAAAATGGTTTGTCACATGCTTCAACATCGCCTTCTCATCATCTGTCAGACGATAACTTCCGGGTGCATCTGCATTATCCTGATCTTCCCCTGCAGTACGTCCAATGACGACAATAGCTTTACTGGATTTACTTCTGGCCTGTGCAACCAGCTCATCCGCGAGTGGCATTTCCTTCTGATTCCACGGCTCGGCTGCCCACACTTTTCCGCCATCGTCAAACGGATTCTCTTCAATCCATTTCTCATAAACGGCTGCCAATTCCTCGTTGACTGTAATGTTCTTTTTGCTGCGCAGTCCATCCAGCAGATTCGTTGTATACGCAACATGAACACTTCCGCCTGAACCTGTGCCGCTGCGATAATAGTTCACTTGAGTTCGGCCAAAAACTGAAACGTTTTCGGAATGACCGAGTGGAAGCACCTGTCCTTCATTTTTGAGTAAAACAGCACCTTCTGAAGCTACCGTTCGACTGAACTCTGCAAACCCTTCCAATGGAACACCAATTAGATTCGTACTCAATGATTTCCCTCCTGAATGTCATCTCCATATCTTATGAAACGACTACTTATAAACAAGATTAGATCCTACCCCAATTTACTACGATAGCAAAATAACCTTAATATCGCTTTTTCCCCGGCTAAGCTCATTTAAAAATAGAACTAACTTCATGGATATGGCAGATTTACTTGTACCTATTCCCATCTTAACAGATTGCAGACATGAAAATATATGAGAAATATTCATGTTCAGATAACAAATATTAAAGCCACGAACCGGGGCTGTTCGTGGCTCTCTTTTTATATAAAAAAACACAGGTCAGGTCGTCAGCTTCGCATACACCAGAAAGAACAACATATTCTCACCCATAATCACATATCCGGGAACATGGTAGATCAGATCCACCACTACAAAAGCCACTAACAACCCTACCATAATTATCAGATGGAGCGGCCCGAGGCGAAGATGCGGATGTCTGTAGCGATGAAACACAAGGGTTGTCGACAGGAAATACAGCAACACCGAGCCAAACACAAACGCGAGCATAAACTCATAGCTCAGCAAATTCTGGTATAGCAGTTGGATCGACGCGGCGATCATACTCAGGGAAATGTAGATAAATAGATGCCCGTAGATGATGGCTTGCCCGGCGGTCTGCATCTCTTTACTCACCTTTTTTTCCACGTTATCGAGGTACTGCCACCACATGGCGATGACAAACAAGGATGTGAAGACAGCAAACAGGATTGATTCCAGATCCCAGTGATCGGCTGACAAAACCGCGATGATGCTGACAACAGATTCACCAAGTAGGATGAGTGTAAAGAGAGCAAAACGTTCCAGCAGATGGTGTGTCTGCACAGGCACTTTCACCAGATTTTTACGACCCAGTAGTGGCAAAATAATATCGATGGCAATCCCGGCATACAGAATCACATAACGCACCCACGAATCAAAGAACAGGGAACCCGATGAGATTACGATGCCAAGGATAAATGAGTAACCCAGGAAACGGGCAGCCTGCTGTTGATGCTTGCTTTTCGACTTGTGGATCGTCAGGTACTGAATTGCGGTAAACGCTCTGGAACCAATGTATCCAACGAAGAAGGACAGATAGTGTTCGTCAAAATGAGTAGAAAGACTCGCCGTCATGATGAGAACGGACAGCAGTTGAAGGATGAGGAAGATCCGATGGCTCAGAATATCCTGACCATAACGGTTGATAAATAAGGTCTGACCAACCCATGCCCACCATACCGGGATGAAGATTAACACGAATTTCAATAGATATTCAAATGTAATTACGCCGTTCTCGGCATGTAACAAGACATGGCCTGCTTTGGAGACTGCCGCGACGAAAAGTAAATCATAGAACAGCTCCAGCCAGGTGACCTTTTTCTCCATCATCCCTCAATGCTCCTTTGGTAGATTAACTTGTACTTAAGTTATGGAAATTCATGATGTGCCGGGGGAACGTGCTCCCGGTACATCTTATTTTAGAACCTTCCCTTTGTCAAAACCTTCCCCTACCTTTTTTATCTCTACCTCACTCCGTTACAGTTGCTGAAGGGGTAAG
Source organism: Paenibacillus amylolyticus (assembly GCF_051136285.1). Taxonomy (GTDB): domain Bacteria; phylum Bacillota; class Bacilli; order Paenibacillales; family Paenibacillaceae; genus Paenibacillus; species Paenibacillus amylolyticus_F. Next base: position 3,534,192 of record NZ_CP194938.1, read on the forward strand.
TGTTCTTACCTGAATTGGTTGCAGATTATCCTCAATCTGAGTACGGTACTGTTCAAACCACTCCGGCAACATCAGTTTCTGTCCAAGCGATTCGGCTGGTTCGTCTTTTGCAAAACCTGGAGGATCAGTCGCAATTTCGAACAGAATGCCACCCGCTTCTCTGAAGTAAATGGCGTTGAAATACTGACGATCTCGCACCGGAGTCGGCTGGTATCCGTACTCGCGCACAGCTTCACTCCACTGTGCGTGCTGTGCGTCATCGACTGCGCGCCATGCGATATGATGCACCGTTCCTGCGCCTCCCATACCCAGCGGTACACGGGTAACAGGCACGTCTACGATGTTGCCGATATCACCGATAGAACGGAAACGGGCATATTCTTCATTTTCGCCCACTTTCACAAATCCGAGAATACGCTCAAGTGCATCCATCGTACGTTGTGGGTTCACACTAAACAGTACCGCTCCGCCAAACCCTTTGATCGTATGTTCAGCTGGAATACCCTCCTGCACCCATGTATTCGCAGCGCCCTCTTCCCGCTCAACCAGCTCCAAACGCAAGCCTTCGCTGTCTTCGAATTGCAGCAACTCTTCATCAAAACGGTTAGTGCGGGTCACTTCGATATTGAAACCTTCCAGACGATTCTGCCAGAAGTCCATGGAGCCTGGTGGAATGACATACGAGGTGATGCCGACCTGACCACCGCCAATCTGGCCTTGTGGTGAACCTGCCGCCGGGAAGAAGGTAATGATCGTTCCCGGGCTGCCTTGTTCATCTCCAAAGTACAGGTGGTATACATCCGGAGCGTCAAAATTCACTGTTTTTTTCACCAGACGAAGTCCCAGAACTCCGGCGTAAAAATCAACGTTAGCCTGTGGATCTCCAGCAAAAGCTGTAATGTGGTGGATACCTGTCGTTTGAATGTTCATGATTATGTCCTCCTTGGTTTGAAAAGCTCGTTTATTTTTTATTTTCAATTATCTTTAAATTAAGATATATAATCTGTACCACTAATGCAGAATCGGAATTCAAACCTGCACTAGTGATACCTTAGTTGTAATAGTCCTCTCATTCAGGGAACGCTTGATGCCCCTTCTGCTTCTGCAACATACGCTATGGATTCTGTCTGGACGCCTGCTCTTGTTTCAATTTATCTGGAGTCACGTCATCGCCGTTAGGATCGTAGATGGTGGCATTCAGCAAAATGTCGTTGACCGAACCACGGAAAGTCTGCAAATATTCTTGGCGAAGGCGAGTCTGTTCAGCCTGCTCCATCTCCGTCAATCCACCCGCTTTAGCTTTTCTCGCAAGTTCATTAATTCGTGTCAATGTTGGAATCATCATCTGGATCTCTCCTCCTATTCAATCAGTTGAAGATATTTATTTGAGTATAGTCGTTGGTGTTGTTGTCGCTTGCATTCAAATTAAATATCTTAATATAAAGATAATTTATTTTGAATGGATTGTCAATACTTTGTTTTTTTATGAAAAATAGAGCGCGTTTACTTCGCCTTAAACGCATCGCTTCCTATAAATAAAATCAAAAAAGGTTAGCCCTACGGATATAATCTCCTGTAGAACTAACCTTTTATTCGAAGTTCAGCTTAGAATGTATAAGATAAGCTTAACTTATTTTACACGAACAATCAGATAACAGCTGAATACAGATTAGCCTAAGCTTCATGCCAATTTTTGTCCGCAGTTCGGACAGAAGTTGGCTCCTTCATTTTTCGCACCACAGTTCGGGCAGAAGTTCGGCTTTTTACCCTCACCACTTGAAGACTGAGATGCACCAGCATTACTGTTCTGCTGTTGACCCTGGCTCTGGTTATTTGAATTCTGGCTATTCTGGTTCATGTTTTTCATCATCTCATTGGCCATGTTCATGCCCATCATCATACCTGCCATATCCGAGGCAGCACCGCCGCCCTGCACCTTACCAGAGGAGATACCATCCGTCATACTCACCTGCTGGTACTTTTGCAGATTGCCGATCATCTCGTGGGAAGCCGTTTTGGTGATCATATCCTGAATCTCCTGCGGATAGTTGAAGCTCATCACCTGGAAGCCGGTAATACCAATCCCGATATCCATCATCTGCATATCCAGATCTTCCTGAATACCGCGTGCAATATCAGAGGCATTCGCTTGTAGATTGAACATGTCCTTGCCTTCACGGCTGATCCACTTCATCAGCAACTGATCCAGCACAGATGTGATGCGGATTTTGACATCATCGACCAGATAGCTCTGTTTGATGCCTGCAATTTTATCAATTAAAGTCACATAGTCACTCACTTTAAAGTTAAACGTTCCATTTGCCCGAATTGGCATACCGCCAGGGAGCTGCGGTGTCGGAATCAATACCGGACTTTGCGTACCCCAGCGTACGGTGAACTCCTTTGTATTTACAAACAGAACCTCAACCCGCATACCGCTGTTGAATCCGAACTTGAACCCTTTTAGCGTGGACAGAAACGGAATGATCTCCGAGTCGATATTAAACGAACCTTCGTCCTCAAAAATACCTTCCACCTTGCCGTTATTCAGGAAAATGGCATCTTGGCCCGCACGAATAATCAGCTTACTGCCTTTCTTGATCTCTCGGTTACTCCACTTCCAGAAGATCATATCATCTCTGAATTCTTCCCATTCCACTACGTTGGAGAACTGATTTTTAAAAAATCCCATGTTCAATCCCATCCCTTCTATAATAAACCTGTCAGGCCTTATCTACGTTGTGCCATAAACCAACAATGATTGCGATGTGTCTGGTGATTACAGTTAGAACGACCGACTGCTGCCGCTGTGCGAATGTCCACCTGCGGTCGTACCTCCACCGCCGCCTCCGCCATTATTGTTGTCATTCTTCTCAATTTTGGTCTTCGTGACCGTTGTGCGAATATATCGATCCTGACGATCAATCACATGCGAGTTCTCCGAATCCTCATAGGTTGCACGATTCACCGTGACACGTCCACCCGAACGATACATCATAACGCCAACCACAATACCACCAATGGCTACGGATGCAGCGAGCTGAAACCATGTTTTGAATAAAATATTATCGGGGTTCACCCCAGGCTTAAGGTCCAAATATTCGTAAGACAGATTCAAAAACTTTTCAAAAGCCATCCGATAATTACCATCCGACAGATCTGGGGCAATTTTTTCTGTAATTTTATCTACCCTGCTGTTATCGACGTATTCTTCACCTTTGTAGTATCCGGCTGCGTATACTTCACGATGATACATATCCATGGTCAGGATAACAGCATTCCCATGTGGCTTATCGTATCCCGGTGCCCGGTTATCATAGAACTCTTCGGCAAGCAGTTCGTCACTTTTCTGTTCCTCATTGTTAGAGGTGTAGATAATCAAGTCCGTCTGCCGCTCGGCCGAATACTGATTCGCCAGTGCATTCAATTCAGTCCGATCCTGCTCACTTAACAGGTTAGCCTCATCGTAGATGAGGTTTTTGTTCTCTGCTGCGGATGCCGATGATACCGGGAAGATCGGAGCCAGCATGGTCACCAGGAGTACGATTAGCGCAGCCATGACTGCTACAGGTCTCTTTTTGCTCACAGGAATCCACCACCCATCATCCACGACACCAGCTTCAGCGACAACATCGAAACAGCAGCAACACCTGTGAACCATCCGGCCACTTTAGCTTTACTGATCGGCGGTTTGCCAACAACTTTACCCGTCTGTCCGTTCATGGCAAAGGTGTACTGTTTACGGTTGTAATCATAGTTGACCATCCATACGGGTAACAGCACATAGTCTGCATTTTTGAGCTTGGTATCGATCTCTTTATTGGTGTAGCTCACGCTTGTATATCCCGATACGGTAGAGGCGATGTAGGAATCAATGTAGGATCTCGTTTTATCCTTGGCCCGTGGAAAAAGCTCATCTTCGGTATAACTGTATTTTTCCGCAATATATCCCGCCAGATACGGGGTTTTGAACAATTTTAGCTCATTGTAAGGAAAAGGCTCCAGCTTATCCATCAGCTCGTCGTTCATTTTTTCCGATGCGTCGATGGGCAGATTCACATATTCCAACCGAATTTTACGATAAATATCAAAATGCTGTGTCTCTGTATAATGGTAGTCACCTTGTGTATAGGATCGTACCTTGGTACCTTGGGCGTGAACCTCAATTCGGTTATGTAAATCATAAAGCCAGAACGGCACGTATATGCCGGTAACACTCTGGATGCGATCAGCGGTCATGAAGCCACCGGGCGTAAGCAGACCGTTTCTGCACCATTTTTTGAACGCCTGTTTCGCTTGCTCTTTGTTGATGGAAAAAGGAATCACCATCGCCGGGGCCAAATTGCCCGTCAGCCGATCACTCAGCACTACGGCCGCACCGCAGAAACTGCATGTCGTTGCACTTGTCTCCGGCTCGGTTACGATATCTGCTCCGCAGCTGTTGCAGTGATATTCCTTCACTTCTCCCTCGGTAAATACCTGTTTCTTCAAGGGATCGGGAAGCTGCTCAATGTTATCCTGACGTCCGCAGCTCGGACAGGATAATGCACCGGACACACTATCAAAAATCATGCCGCTACCGCAGTTCGGACATTTATACTCTAATACCGGCATCTGTTCACCTCCATTTCTATATTGGATGTCTTATTTCCGCATTTTCTCCTGGATCGCTGCCAGCTCCTCGTCCGCACTTGGACTTGGATTCTCCCTCTCCCTATTACCCGCATCTGCGTTCATATCCTGCTCTAACTGGGCAATAAGTTCATCCAGATCATCTTCCTGTGTGCCTGCCCGAAGTTCTGCAAGTGCTTCCGCTTCATTCAGTGCCTGATTCGCTTGATCTTCCATCGCTTTAAATGCGGATTCAGCACGGCTCACAGAGGCATTCTGGTCATTCCTGTGCTGCTTAGCCTTCGCATCGGCCATTCGGCCTTTCAATTCTGCGTGTCTTGCTTCCAATTTCCCCAAATCTGCAACAAGTTTGTCATTCATATGTTTCATCATCTGAGCTTTAGCGGAAGCCCGATCATACGCCGCTTGCAATTCATTGCGTTTATCGGCCAGTTTCACTTTTTTCTCCAAAAAGCCCCGTGCCATATCCACATCACCCGACTCTGCCGATTTCTCCGCATAACGCTGTAACTTGTTCACCTCAGCCTGGCACTCATCCAGTGCCCGCTTGGCCCGACTCTCATCTGCCAGCACCGCAGCCGTCTCGGCCTTCACCTGTCCCAAATCACTGTTCAAACTGCGCATATACTCGTTCACGGTTCTCTCCGGGTCGTCCGCCCGGTTCAGCATATGATTCACATTGGCCTTCATCACGTCTCTAAACCTCGATAAGATTCCCATCATTTGTTCCTCCTTCGGGTATGTTCATATGACTATAATACATGAATAACACGGCATACGTTTCATTAAAATGAATCACCGTCTTGTTGAACAAAAAATTGCTGCGACAAAGAGTACGCATGATTAGCACCCGTACCAGAAAGAACGGGCCTCTTGCCCTGTTATGCTACACAACCATCATTATCTATTTTTCCACCACCATAAAATCATGAAGATACGCTACAGCCTGCATCCGATCACTGGTGCCTAGCTTACTGTAAATGACACTGATATAGTTCTTGATTGTACCTACGCTCATGTACAATGCCTCAGCGATCTGAGTATTGGTCATCGGCTGAATCATAAGCGCAATAATTTGTTTCTCTCGCTCGGTGAATTCTACCCTTGCATGCCTTAGCTTCTCGGCATTGAAATGAACCTGATGGCTTTTCGTCATTGCGGACAGGCGTGCAGCAAGCTTGGATGCGATCTCCGGTGTAAGCATGTGTCGTCCTGCCGCAGCATCTCGGATCGCCTGTAACAGGCTGTTTTTATCCATAAGGCAAAAACATCGCTGACGACAAAAGCATGCTAGCCGCTATTCGTTCCGCCATTGAACTTGCACCCAAAGATTTGGTGTAAAAAGAGAGCACTATTTTCACATATACCTATACAGTCATAGTAAAGTTAGAAAAAAGCAAACCCGTTTATTAGCGGATTTGCTTTTTTGTTTTTTTTCATATCCAACACGCATCTAACATATAATCCAGGATGAGGCTCTCACCTGTTTTTCTCCTTTTTCCTCACAGCCATTCGTGTCTTTTTTCGGGGGAAAGCCCGCTGACGCCCCTTTTTCCCTTGCAATGAGCGGAACTGGAGCTTTCGCTTCCCAAAGCTTTTCCGTTTCGCTATTGTTCTGATCGGCCTCGGGGACAGTACTGGTACAACGGGAGGCACAATGCCTGTATCGAAAACGGCACCTGATCGTGTAGGTACAGGTCCTTTCATGGCAGATTGGAGCAGACCGTAATGGATCAGACGAATACCAAGGGCCTGAATGGTTCTGCTGACTGCGAGATTACAAAATACGGCCATCTCAAACTCCCGTTCTTTAGTTAGTTTGGAAATCAACCGTAATGGCTCGTCTACATATCCTGGGTGACACATGATTTCAGTCGAACCGTTTGGCAGATTATGAAGATAACAGAGCAGCTTCTGTAACCCATTATCCGCTTCATAAGTGTCCAGCAGAACCTGATCCGAAGTTATCGGCAGCAAAGCTGGATTTCCATTCAAGTTATGTGGCTGCTGTAGTCGTCGCATCGGGATGTTCTCTCTGACCGCTAACTGCGCCATAGCTTCATATACTTCTGGACAAACTTGATGCAAATGATGATGCGCATCCAGGTGTGTTGGATACAGGCCCGTGGCAATGAACCGCTCCCACTGGGCCAACAGTTCTATCTCGATCTCGCACAGTTCTCTGCTGCTGATCTCGCTAATCGGATAAAAACAGCCATCTCTTTGAACGAGAGACGGCACAAGCCTCACATCAGATATAGGCCGACCATAGGTCAGATTGAAATGCAGACCCACCCCAAGTTCCGGATGTAAGCGTACCAGCCTTACAGCATCTTCAAAGCCAGGCATGTTAACCATTAACGTTGTACTGCTGATCCCTCCAGCTTGGTATGCCTTAACAATCCCTTGGTTCACGCCTGGAGACAGACCGAAATCATCTGCATTGATGATCAAATGTTTCATGACGTGATCGCTCCGTTCTCTTACCTGTTTCCCATATTGAATGCAAAAGATTGGCGGGTGGATTGAGGCACATGCCTTTTATATTCTGAAGCTACGTCCCATCCGAAGGGTCTCTTTACTCAGACAGGTTTGGTTGGCTGGCTGGTTGCCTTTTATTCATGTTAACGCTAACCCCTCTGCTTTTCTTTCGTTAACCGATATGAGCAACGGCTCGAATCTCCACCCATTGTTCCGGGAACGCCAGATAACTCACCCCAATCAGACTGCCTGCTGGCCGATGCTCACCAATATATTGTTTAAACATTTCGATAGCGATCTCCCCGTGCTTCTGGGCCTGAGTCAAATATATTTCAACATATGCGAGATTAGACTTTGTTACATCAAACTGTGCTAATACGATATCCAAATTCTCTAATGTCTGTAATACTTGTGCCTGAATATCACCCTCTCCAACAAAGCTGCCTTCTGCATTATGAGAAAATTGTCCAGAAATGTACAAAGTATTGTTGACGCAGTAGCCTTGAGAGATGCCATGATCCCAAAGATCGTGATTGTACGTTTGAATTGTGGTCATGTAACTAGCCCCTTTACTTTAAATTAAGGCTAGTATAGACTGGGCAAAAAGATTAGGATAGTACGCACAATAAAGATAGGTACTATCTGAAAGGATAGTGTAAACATGGGCATATCCGACTTTAACGGCGAGAATATGACTATTCAAGATACACCATTTGGCTACACTATGTCAGTCATCGGCGGAAAGTGGAAGATGATTATTTTATATCTGCTTGCTGCCAAACAACCGGTTCGCTTCAATGAAATGCAACGGCAGATTGGAGCGATTACTTACAAAGTTTTAAGTGCACAGCTCAAGGAGCTGGAGGCTGATGGATTAGTTACGCGCAAGGAGTTCCCGCAGATTCCACCCAAAGTAGAATATTCACTGACATCCAAAGCGCAGACACTCTTACCTGTGCTGGAACAACTTTGCGAGTGGGGCGAAAATAATCGTTAACGCGGTAATGCTTTTAGAGACAACTAATTAAGATGGATCCCCTGTCATTTTCAATGGTCTATATTCGGCATTCGGGTATCTTATGCTAAACTGAATATAATCAGTGAAATGGGTGGTAGTACACTGCACCATTCTATTACCACAAGACACGTTTTAAATCATATGAAAGAAGAGATTGTCTATGGGAAGAAAACAATCATTTACGGAGACAGAACTCCTGGATATGACCAAAAAATTGGTACTTGAGCATGGCTATGATGGCTTTCATCTCAAGCTGCTCTCTGAGCATCTCTCTGGAGCTCGAAGTACCATATATCAATACTACTCCAATAAAGAAGAGATTGTAGCTGCTTGTATGAAGCGAGTCATCGCTAATGTATTAGAACATGCGTCAACCGTTGATGAGTCCGATCCAATGAAAGCCCTTGAAGAACTGCTTCTTATTTACGTTGAAGAAGCTGCGCTCCATCAGCTTCTAGGGGATGCGAATAAAATTAATACCTCCAACTCTCCTGCAGCAGCGAGAGACCTTGAATTTATTGAAGATGCGCATCAGACGCTCAAAATTCAATTATCACGTTTGTTTGAACGCGCCCAGCAGGATCAATCTCTGCGCCAAGATATCCCTCTACCTGTACTTATTGGTGTCTTTTTCAACTTATTTAACACACCTAACATGCTGAATATGCCTACAGCCGATTGGGGTAGACTGCTTTTTCAAACGTGGATTGGAGGAGCCAAGAGCTAAGTTTTCTTCTTGGGTCTAATTTGACACATGTGTCATTTATATTGTTTAATAAGTGAGAACGTGTGTCGCGACACCTCGAATTTGACACAAGTGCCATAAAAGGAGTTGAGAGTGTGTTTTTAGCTATAAAAGAATTAATGCATAGCAAACTGAAATTTCTGATGATTATCATTATTTTTGTATTGATCGCTTGGCTTGTCTTTATTTTATCCGGTCTAGGCAATGGATTGTCTACACTAGCTGCATCTACCTTCAAAAATATGAAAGCAGACTATGTCATTTTTGAAGAGGGCTCCCAATCCTCCATGAGCAAGTCTTTATTGTCTGGTCAACGAGTAACTGAGGCGGAAAAGTTACCTAATGTCGAAGCCGCCGCACCCATGGGTAGTACGATGGCAACAGCTATGAAGGGAAAAAGTTCAAAGAATGAAGATAAGGTCGATATTGCAATCATAGGCATTATTCCGGGGAGCTTCCTGGAACCGAATGTAGTCGAAGGTCAACCTCTATCTTCGGATAACCCTACGGGTGTCGTGGTGAATACAACCCTGAAAGAAGAGGGTTTTCAACTCGGGGATACTTTTCAGTTAGATGGTACGACACAATCCTTAACGATTATCGGATTTGTGCAGGATGAGACGTATAACCATGTTGCATCTGTATTTACACCGATGGATCAATGGAGGCAGGTTGCTTTTGCGGCTCCTGGTTCCGATAAAGGAGTGGCAGAGCCCGTCAATGCAATCATGCTTCAAGGCAAAAATATAGATTCAGCTGAAATGAATAACAAGTTGTCTGGTACGGATACCGTTACTCGGGATGAAGCTGTACAAGGCATGCCCGGATATAAGGAAGAAAACGGTACGATTCTGATGATGCTTGCATTTTTGCTTGCCATATCCGCCTTTGTGCTGGGTGTATTCTTTTATGTCATCACGATGCAAAAAACCAATCCGTTTGGCATTATGAAAGCCATAGGTGCCAGTAACCAATTTTTGAGTAAAGCCATTGTATCCCAAGTATTCGTACTGTCTCTGACGAGTATTATCATTGGTATCTTACTGACTTATGGAACAGCTGCAATTATGCCTAAAGGTATGCCATTCAAGCTGGAGACCAGTCTTGTCGTGACCTATTCCATCATCTTGCTCGTAATTGCAATGTTAAGCTCGATGGTATCGGTTCGCAAAATTACTAAGATTGATCCACTCAAAGCACTCGGGAGGGTTGAATGATGATTAAGGGACTACAGATGGATGAAGTTACGATGGTTTATGGTGAAGGAAGTCATCAGATTAGGGCACTTGATCATGTCTCCTTGTCTGTGGAACCCGGAGAATTTGTCGCAGTCGTTGGACCGTCCGGATCAGGTAAAAGTACGTTCTTGTCTATTGCCGGGGCTATGCTTAAGGCATCCGAAGGAGAAGTCAGACTCAATGGAAATGTAATATCAACGCTTACGGAGAAAAAATTAGCTAATATCCGATTGAGAGAGATCGGCTTTATTATGCAATCCTCCAATTTAGTTCCTTATCTGCACGTTCTTGACCAGCTGCTCGTCGTTAAACGAATGTCTGGCGCCATTAGCAAGGAAGATCGGCAATTTGCAACGAAGCTGCTGGAAGAGCTGGGGCTCGGACAAAAGCTTCGAAACTTCCCAGAGGAATTGTCAGGTGGCGAAAAACAGCGGACGGCCATTGCTCGTGCTTTAATGAATGACCCCAATCTTATTTTGGCGGATGAACCCACCGCAAGCTTGGATACGAAACGAGCTCATGAAGTGGTCAGTCTCATGTCACAAGAGGTAAAATCACGTCAAAAAGCAGCCATTATGGTTACCCATGATGAGCGTATGCTTGCCTACTGCGATAAGGTATACAGAATAAATGACGGAATTTTAACGCTCGCTGCAACATCTTAGAACAAACTTTAACCGAACACTACTCTTAATAAGATAACGGTGTTTTCCCCACTTCCTTTTATAACAAAGAGCCAGCTTCGAACCCAATAGCTAGCTCTTTGTTTTTTTGCTAATCTTTCTCTCACGCTGCTCGTCTACAAGGATATTACGGACGCTCTATTAACTCCCACCGCCCCACCGCTCGGGTCGCTCGAAGTCGTCACCTTATGCCCTTCACCTGCAAACACCATCTGACGCTCGTCCTGTGCTGGTCTGCTGCGGCGATACGCACTTGGTGACATCCCATTCTGTTTATTAAAAATGCGATTAAACTGCGAAAAGCTGGTGAAGCCGCATTGAGCAGCAATCTCCGTAATTTTCTCACCTGAATGCAGCAGCAATTGCTGAGCATTTCGAATCCGGGTCATCTGTACATACTCCGTGAACGTAAAACCTGTGACTTTGTTGAACTGGCGAGACAGATGATGGGCACTTACATAAAAGCGTCTGGACACCTCATCCAGCGATAGTTCCTGCTGATAGTGGCTGTGAATATAGGATGCAATGGCATACATCCGCCGCGACATCGATGATCCCGTTTCCTCTCGTACATAGTCATTCTCTGCCGCATAACGATGAAGACCACATAGAAATTCGACAAATTTATGATGAATAGCCACCGATTGAATAGGAGATAACTGCTGTGATATCGCAAAAATGTCGTTGAGGGGTGCAAGAACTTCCTTACGCCGCTCTTCCGAGAAGCGGAAAATAGGAACCTGTGCATTGAATATTGTAAATAGCTCACTGTAACCGTTCTCAAGTCCAGGCATACTACGCGGTATAGCAAAATTAATCATTAACCGCTTGGGCGGTGAGCCCTTCGGATATTGGGTTTTATGAAGCAAAGCAGGTCGAAGCAGCACCATATCATAGGGCTGAATCTCGTATAAACTGCCTTCAATAATGTGCGCAGCGGTGCGATCGAGCAGAATGCAAATTTCATAAAAATCATGAAAATGCTGAAACTCCATATTGAGATCATGCGAACGCTCGTCGTAGTCCAGGTGATAATAAAGCGAATCCCCCGGCTGGTTCACATGGATCGCATATCCCTTCTCATATGCCAAAACCGATGATGTCATGGACATGCTCCTTCCCTGATCATTCATACGTTCATTTTAGCATGAAATGCAATAAAAAGACGGCATTTTCAGCATACATTACGTAGTTTCTAACATTTTTCGTTTGATATGATAAAGTTAAAATGTCAGCGTTTTCAATAATTAAGCTTCTATCGTTGTTGAAGTAACCCTTACAGCCTGTACTTACTAAATACCAAGGTGGGAAACACATATGAAATTGAATTCCTTGTCTACTCGAATCCAAACGATTGTGAAACACTTGGAAAGTGCGCAATTAACGTCTAAGACATATATACCCGAGCTTTATCATAAAGAGAGCGGATACCATACCTGGGATCTCGTGCATGAAGATCCTTCTTCATGGAACGTGTTCCGCAAAGGTGACGGCTGGGGCGGCAAAGATGTACACAGCTGCTTCAAAACCCGCATTTGCATTCCCGACCACCTGGAGGGAAAAAAGGTCGTCTGCGCCATCGTTACCGGTGCCACAGATATATGGAATTATGATAACCCGCAGTTTTTGGCCTTTCTGAACGGAGAGCTGATCTGCGGCCTGGATGTGAATCATACCGAGATCGACCTGACTCCTGCTGCTATCAAAGGGGAAGAGTTTGAGTTGGCACTGTATGCCTATTGCAGTACATCTGCCGCTGACGTTTTCCTGAACGTATATATTGCAGAACATCATGAGCCCGTTTCGAATTTGTATTATGACCTGAAGGCTGCACTGGATGCGGCAGAGCTGCTGCGCGAGGACGATCTGGAGCGCCTGAAGCTGATTGAACAACTGAACGAAGCTGTAAATCTGCTTGATTTACGCCAAGAAAATAGCGAAGCTTTTCACGCATCGGTGCTGGAAGCACGCCAATATCTGCAAAACCATATCTACGGAGAAACTCGTCCTGAGAGTGATCATATCCCGACCGTTCACTGTATTGGTCACACCCATATTGACGTGGCTTGGCTCTGGACACTGGATCAGACACGGGAGAAGGTTATCCGTAGCTTCGCGAGTGTGCTTTATCTGATGGATAAATTTCCGGAGTACACGTTCATGTCCTCCCAGCCACAACTCTATGCATATCTGAAAGCAGACTTCCCATCTTTATATGAGAAAATTAAAGAAAAAGTTGCCGAAGGCCGCTGGGAAGCCGAAGGTTCGATGTGGCTGGAGGCGGATTGTAACCTGATCTCGGGTGAATCAATGATCCGTCAGATTATCTATGGCAAACGTTTCTTCAAGGAAGAGTTCAGCGTAGAGAACCGTGTACTCTGGCTGCCAGATGTATTCGGTTATAGTGCAGCGATGCCGCAGATTATGCGCAAGAGCGGAATCGATTATTTTATGACGACCAAAATTGCCTGGAATGATACCAACCAGATCCCTAACGATACAATGTATTGGAGAGGCATTGACGGTTCTGAGGTTCTGACACATTTCATTACGGCCAAAGACTATATTCCACACCCGGAATTCGGAAAGCATCGTTTCGAAACCACGTACAATGGACGTTTTAATGCTTCACAAGTGAAAGGTACATGGCAGCGATATCAGAACAAAGACATCAACACCGATGTACTGCAATGTTTTGGATTCGGAGACGGCGGTGGTGGACCAACGGAAGAAATGCTGGAACACGGGAGACGACTTGAAAAAGGATTACCCGGTGTACCCACGGTGAAACGTACATTTGTGCGTGAATTTTTTGAAAAACTGGAACAGAATCTAGACGGAGTACGCTCGGTTCCGCGCTGGTCAGGAGAGCTGTATCTGGAATATCATCGCGGTACGTACACATCCATGGCTCGTAATAAAAAGTATAATCGTCACAGCGAATTTGCACTGGCAGATGCCGAGCTGTTCTCCATGATTCAACGTCAGGCCGATGCACAGGCTGTATATCCAACAGACGCATTGGAGCATGCATGGAAACTGACGATGCTGAACCAGTTCCATGATATTCTGCCGGGCAGCTCCATTGAGCAAGTATACGTCGATTCACAGGAGCAATATGAAGAGGTGCTGCGTGTCACGGATGAACTGAAAGGTAGCGCCCTGAACGGGATTGTGAGCCAGATTACGTCAGACGGCGAAGGGATTGTTGTTTTTAACCCGACCGGCTTTGCACGGACAGACGTGGTGGAACTGCCTACTTTTGCGAGAAAAGTAACGGTACACGATGGAGATCGTCCTGTACCAAGCCAGTACACACCAGAAGGCGGTCTTGTGTTCCTTGCAGAAAATGTGCCTGCATCAGGATACAAAACGTTCCGCATCACACCGGACGCCGCTGCTGAACTTGGCAGTGCAGGTGTATCCGTTGTCCAGTGGCAGTCCGATCAGCGTTCCATCGAGACTCCTTGGTATGACATTCGCCTGAATGAAAGTGCTGAATTTATATCCGTGTGGGACAAGCTGGAGGGGCGTGAATTGCTTCAATCCGGCGAGCGCGGCAATGTACTTCAAGTGTTCGAGGATCGCCCTGCGGAGTACGAAGCATGGAACATTGACGAATATTATGAACAACATATGTGGGAGATTAACGACCTTCAGTCGATGGAATGGGTAGAAAGCGGACCCGTACGTTCCGTTCTTCAAGTGAAAAGGCAGTTCCTTGACTCTGTCGTTGAACAGACTATCATTTTCTATGCACATACACGGCGAATCGACTTCCGTACTTTCGTAGACTGGAAACAGGAGCATTTGCTGCTGAAAGCTGCCTTCCCACTCGATATTTGGAGTGAAAAAGCTGTCTATGAGATCCAGTATGGTAACGTGGAACGCGCTACACACCGCAATACGAGTTGGGATCAGGCACGGTTTGAGGTATGTGGTCAGAAGTGGGCTGATTTGGCCGAGAGCGGTTACGGTGCGGCCTTGCTGAATGACTGTAAATACGGATATGACATTCACAATTCGGTGATGCGCCTGTCCCTGATCAAGAGCGCGACCTATCCGAACGAAAATGCCGACAAAGAGCAACATGATTTCACCTACTCCCTGTATCCGCATCAGGGTGATTTCCGCGAGGGACGTGTCATTCAGGCAGCTTATGATCTTAACCGTCCGCTGGTCGGCCTTGAAGTTGATAAGCAAACCGGTACGCTACCGGATACGTGGTCACTTGCATCCGTAGATCAGGAGAATGTCGTGCTGGAGGTTATCAAAAAAGCCGAGGACAACGATGACATGATCATCCGTGTCTACGAAGCTCATGGCCGTCGCAGCCGCGCCTCCCTGCAATTGCCTGAGGGAACAAGTTCCACTGCGTACGCATGTGATTTGCTGGAGAATATCGAAACGGAGTGCCGTGTGGAGAATGCACGCATTGCTTTTGACATCAAACCCTATGAGATTCTGACGTTCCGTATTCCGCGTGTATAAGGCATCTGGCTGAGCAGGCTTGTCATAAAGCGACGCAGCCCAGAAGATGTCCGAGCATAGACGAGTTCGGGAATCTGGTTAGATGTTAGCCAGTAAATCATTCCATTTAGAAAAAGAGTGCCGCTTGTCCTTATGGACGAGGGCACTCTTTTTCTATTCGTTCTATTTCAAATGCTTGGTAAACTCTTAAAATTCCTCATACTCACTTGGGTTTTGGTTCCACAACCGTCCATCCGGGCGATTAAATGAGGTAATAACCTGCATCTCCTCTGCGTTCAGCTCGAAATCAAAAATATTAATATTCTCCTGCTGATGCTGCAAGGAGCCTGCCTTGGGGATTGGAATAGAGCCAAGCTGGATATGCCAGCGTAATATGATCTGTGTTGGCGTTTTGCCATGTGTCTCTGCCATGCGAAGAATGTTCTTATCTTTTAAAATATCCTGCAAAGCATCGTTACCACGTCCAATGGGACTCCACGACTCGTTGACAATGCCATGCTTCGCATCCTGCTCCCGCTGATCAGCTTGGTCGAAGAATGGATGCAGCTCAATCTGGTTCAAGCTCGGCGCCACGCCCGTCTCCTGAATCAGTCGTTCATTGTGCTCAGGCAGGAAGTTGCTGACACCGATGGAGCGGATATATCCCCGTTTTTTCGCTTCAATTAAGGCTTGCCATGCCTCTACATACATGTCTTTCTTCGGATTAGGCCAGTGGATCAGGTACAGGTCATAATAATCCAGATCGGCTCGATACAGCGATTCCTGCATCGCGACCAACGCTTTGTCATAGGCATGATATCTGCCCGGCAGCTTGGAGGTAATGAGCAGTTCCTCGCGCGCGATGGAGCTTTGTTTGATCGCTCTACCAACGGTAGCTTCATTTTCGTAGTTGTACGCCGTATCAATTAAGCGATACCCTGCATCGAACGCAGACACAATAGACTGAACGCCCGCCTCCCCTTTCAAACTATACGTACCAAATCCAATGGCAGGCACCTTCAAGCCATCATTCAACGTGTATTCCGGGATATGATTCATTCGAGAACTCTCCTTTGTAAAAGGTAGTATGATCTTTCCTGAGCAAGACTGGAAAATATGCATCGTTCTCCCGTTATTCTACCCCTCCACGCCAGCTTGAATCAATCCATAACCTTATTTGGCATCTCCCATTAATAGATCTGTGATGATGTCCAGCTGTTTCTCTACCGCAACAGGGTCACTTGGAAGGAACTGATCAAAATCAATAGAGTATACATGGCCTGATTTCCCCGCTGGTGAGGCATCGATCAGCTTCTGTACATCCTTGAGCTTGTCCTCCGCACCTTTATTCACCGCAAGGAACAGACGGTCACCGATAAACTCGGGAATCACCTCGGTGGATACCTCCCATGTTTCGCCATGAATGACATCTGACTCTACCTTGGCCGCTGGCTTCAATTCAAGATATTTATAAATAATATTGCCACCCATATTGGTATCTCCGTATACAAAAATGGCATCTGGACGTACGTTCAATATGGAGAACGTTTCATCCGCACGAACATAAGGGCTGATCTTCGCTTTGTACTCTGCGATTTTGGCTGTAAACTTCTCATTCCACTGCTTCGCTTCTTCCTGTTTACCGAGAATATCACCAAACATCTCTATATCTTTGATGGGCTCATTATTCTGCTCAATCACAAGGGTTGGAGCAATCTTGCTCAGCGCATCATACCCACCCTCCACAATCTCGGCTAATGCAGGTGTTGTTACAATCAAGTCTGGTTGCAGAGACAGAATCTTCTCCGCATCAGGCGGTATGCCGATATCGGTAATTCCTGTTTTGTCGCTAATATGCGGGTTGTCCAGAACATATGTCGTTGTGCCCACCGGCTTTACGCCAAGTGCGACAAGCTCACCCAGATGAAAGAAACTGACGACACGCTGTGGATGCACAGGAATGTTGGTCTCACCTTTCAGGTGTTTATAAATTCTCGTTTGCGCAGCAGTACTATCTGATGCAGTCGTTGCAGCTGTCTGGCTCGTAGACTCTTGAGCCGCAGCCCCTCCTGTTGTATTACTTGCCTGACATGCACTAAGAATCAAAGATGTACATAATACCATCATGGCTCCAAAAGCAGGTCTTGAAAATTGAAACATGGATGTGTCCCCTTCCTTATCTTGTTGATAATAAGACTCATTCTCATTATGAGAATGAAAAGGAGGGGAGACAATAGACGATTCCAACCTGTGTAATGGATTATTCTGAACCTGCACACGAGCTTTCTGCTGCTGCTCTGCGCGAAACTGAAGCGGGGAATGACCCGTGTATTTTTTGAATAATCGACTGAAATAATATACATCGGCATATCCCACATTGCTTGCAACGTCCTGAATTCGTGCATCTGACTTCAAGAGCAGCTGCTTGGCCCGGTGGACACGCACATGAATCAAGTATTCTATCGGCCCCAGTCCAATCTGATTGCGAAATAAACGCGATAAGTAACTGGTGCTACAATCATATCTGCCCGCCAATTTCTCCGCTGTAATGGATTCACTATAGTGTGCTTGAATGTATTGAATTGCCTCAGTAACAATATTGGGTTTAACGCTCTCTGTATGCGCAAGTGTCCGCAGCTTTTGGCTCAAAACCTCGTACACCAACGGCAAAAAGATGGATTGGGCTTGTAGTCGATCTAACGGCTCATTGCTTTTCAACAGACGTCCCACGGCTTCACATTTCTCCTGAATTGACAGCATCGCGTTTGGTGTAAACCCATAAGACAGAGCTAGACTCCCCTGATCCTCCAATGATGCAGGCGACGCTGTATATTCGATCAGATAACCTGCCCAGTTCTGGTTCCCATCTGGCGCTTTAAAACTTGTATTCTCTTCCCTTCCTCCATGCAAAATGTAAGGTGAGTGACAATGATACATTTTATCGGACATCCTGATCCGAATCTCTCCACGCGTAAGAATGAAGAAAAAACCAGTGCGTCCTTCAAGCCTGAGCTCGGACAAATCCGTACTCTCCTCACCCTCGCCGCGATATAAACGAATAGACTGCAAATGTACAGCGGTTCGGCTCCACTGCTCGATATAAGCATTCCAATCCGTTATGCTCTCCATCCATACTCCCCCTGCCTGTACCTGTACTGTATCCTGATCTCTTAAACGAGTAATCCCTTACCTCTATAAAGAAGAAATAGCAATTTCAGCAGATACATCGCCTCTACTCATTACCTTCTTGGCTCGCCTCGTTCTCTGTCCTTAAAATATGCCCTATTATATCATAGACAAAAAGCCATCAACCGGAGAGGTTAATGGCCCTTTCGTATATCGGAACTACATACTGATGTTATATTAGAGCTTTATATTGAACAAAATGACACGTAATACATGAGCATAACTCAAAAACTAACTTGGTAAGTTAGGGCAGCCTATCAATATTCACGTACATATTCTTTATTTTCCTTGAGCTGCACAATGTCATGGCCCGTTGGATTCTGGAAGGCACGCAGTCCAAACGTTGATGCCACCGCAAAAATATGGTCAAAAATATCTGCCTGCACATTCTCATATACACCCCAGTTGGTGTCACTGCTGAACGCATAAATTTCGAGAGGTAATCCGCGATCCTCAGGAGCAAGCTGTCTTACAATCATCGTCATATCCTTATTGATCTTCGGATGATGTCGCAAATATTGATGGATATATTCACGGAACACACCAATATTGGTGAGTTGTCTGCCATTTACATTACTCTCTCGATTCACTTGATGCTCTAAGTTATAAGCTTCAATTTCCTTTAATTTCGACGTCACATATTCAGATAAATAGTGAATCTTTTCGAACTCGGCCACCATCTCTTCATCACAAAAACGAATACTGCTAATATCGATATAAATACTTCGCTTAATTCTTCTGCCGCCGGATAGCTGCATGCCTCTCCAGTTTCGGAATGAGTCCGAAATCAGCGCATAACTCGGGATCATCGTAATCGTCTTATCAAAGTTCATGACTTTCACCGTATTCAGGGTAATGTCGATCACGTCACCATCCGCATTGTATTTCGGCATCTCAATCCAGTCGCCTACACGCACCATATCATTGGACGACAGCTGCACACCAGCGACCAGACCCAGGATCGAATCTTTAAAGATCAGCATTAATACAGCCGATAAAGCCCCGAGTCCACTGAGAATAATTAACGGATTCTGTCCGACCAGACTAGAGATAACAATAATACCGCCAATGATAAACAACACAATTTTGGCTACCTGAATGTAACTCTTGATTGGGCGGATTTTAGACACTTCATAGGTACGATAGATATCATCAAATACGTTAAGCAATGCATTCAGCACCGTAATCATGATGACAATCATGTAGGTCATGGCCGCTTTTTCAATCAAAGCCTGATAGGCCGGGAAAATATACGCCGTGTAATAGATAATAATAGCCGGTACGAGGTGTGACAGCCTCTGGAACAGCATTTTCTGAACGACGATGTGCCCCCATTTGAACCGGTTATGGCTCACGATCCGATGCACACTCTTGAGTACAAGCCGTTTGGCGATATAATTGGCAATCATCGAGATCAGCGCGATACATATAATCATAATGACATTGGAAAAGTACCCGATGGAGGGTTCAGTCATGCCAAGTTCCTTTAACTGGTTTCTGATAAAATCCATAGTTTCCTCCTAACGCAGTCTAGTTTAGCCTACTATTATAAAGTAGATTGGAGCATGAAGTAAAATTCATGAGAGATATTCTGCTTCGTTGCAACAAAAAGACCCTCTCATTCTATAGAATGATGGGTCTCCTCTGTTTTATGCCGCTTCATTATATAGCTTAAAGTATGTTACTCGGCCATTCTCAACAATTCACTTACTGTAACCATCCGATACCCTTCCGCCGTCAATTCTTCCACCAGAACACGCACCGCCTCTACGGTCTGGGAACGATCCCCGTACCCGTCATGGAAGATCAACACACTGCCGGGTTTTACCACAGAACGAGTATGCTCCAAAATGTGGTCAACTCCAGGATTGTCCCAATCCTGTGCACCGCCGTTCACCGCACCGATCGTCCGGTAACCACGCTCCGCAGCCAGAGCCAGAATGTCTTCATTTACGCCAAAATAAGGCGGCCGGAAGCTTCGTGCAGCGTTGCCCGTGACTTCTTGAACAAGACGTTCCGCTTGCTGCAGTTCCTCTCCGGCCTCTTCCAGCGTAAGCTCGGTCAGGTTCGGATGGGTGTATGTATGATTGGCGATCTCATGTCCTTCACGGTGCACCTCTGCCGCAATGTCCGGGTATGCCTCCATCTCCTTGCCAATCATGAAGAATGTCGCATGCCCGCCTGCGCGGCGGAAAATTTCCAACACTTGATGGGTGTATACTGGATGTGGGCCATCATCAAACGTAAAAGCCACAACCTTTTCCTGTACAGATACCTGCTCAACTAACGACTGTTCCACCATGTAACCACATTCCCCTCTCTGACTGCTCGGATCAACTCTCCCTTATTATTCCACGGCCGCAAGCCCGGGTCTAGTGTAATCGTCACAACTTATGGAGTCGTTATCTAAAATTCATTGAATCCGCTATCTCTTTCCCATGAAGCAAACTTCATCGTACGGATCAGCCTTTGATTGCACCCGCAATCATACTCTTCTGCACCTGTTTGTTCAGCAGCAGGTAGATTACAACCGTTGGTACGGTCGTAATCATCAGACCCGCACCAATAATGCCCCACTGCGTAATGTACGTCCCAACCATCGACATCATACCCACCGTCAGCGTCTGGTACGCCGTATTGTTAATAAACGTAACCGCAAACATCAGCTCATTCCAGCACGACAAAAACGTAAAGATCGCCACCGTAGATATCGCCGGGGTTACGAGAGGTAGAATAATCGAGAAAAACGTCCGGTATATGCCGCAGCCGTCAATGACCGCCGACTCCTCCATCTCTCTCGGAATACCTTTGAAAAAACTACCCAGAATGAAAACCGCCATCGGAATACCAAAGGCTACATACGGGATGATCAGTGCCCAGTAGCTGTTGAGCAGACCCAGGTTTTTCAAAATAATAAACAATGGCAACAGCGCCGCATGAATCGGCACCATCATGCCCATGAGTATCATCGTCATTGTTAGCCCGCTAAGTTTCCAATTCATTCTTGTGATCGCGTATCCCGTCATAGAGGACAGAATTAACACCAGTACGATCGAGACTACCGTAACCAGCACACTATTCATAAAATAGTTCAGCACATGCCCATCAGACAGTGCCTTGGTATAGTTGCTCCACAGAAAGGCTTTGGGCAGCCCTGCCACGTCCCCGCTGAAAATTTCACTGTTATCCTTCAGGGAGAACAGCCCCAGCCAGATCAGCGGATAGATCTGAATGACAGCGATAAGAATCAAAAATGCTTGCAGCAATACTTTGCCGATGGCTCCGGTAATGGAGCGCCGCGGCTGGGGCTTTTTTTGCAATATGATATCATTAACGGTACTCATGCTTCTTCCCTCCCTCTACTCCGTCTTGAACAATGAATTAATAAGGATGGTGCACACCAGACATTCCACAATGATAAAAACCGAAATGGCACTGCCATATCCGTACCGGAACGTGTCAAAAATCGTGGCGTACATCAGCGTGCTTGGCACCTCTGTGCTATAAAAAGGCCCACCGCCCGTCAGTACATAGATCAGGTCAAACACCTTGAACGCCCCGATCACCGAAAATACAAGACACACCTTCAGAATCGGCTTCATCAACGGGATCATAATAGACCAAGCCACACGCATACGGGAAGCACCATCGATTCGAGCTGCCTCCAGCACATCCTGGGAAACGGATTTAGCGCCCGCGTACATCAGCAGCATATGGTATCCCATGTACTGCCACAGCGTTGGAATAAAGGATGCGGTCAGTGCAGTTTGCTTCTGACCCAACCAGTCCTGCGCCCAGCTGGCTAGACCGATGTTTTGCAGCAGCACGTTTAACAGACCATAATCGGCGTTATAAATTTTCGACCATAACTGGGCAATCACTACCGTAGAGATTAGTACGGGTATGAAATATACGGTTCGGTAGAAGCCCTCTCCCTTGACGTTGGACGCTAAAATCAGCGCAAGCACCAAGGAGATTGGCAATTGAATGAATACAGAAGCACCTGCAAATAGCAGGGAGTTTTTGATGGAGTTAATCACTCGGGTATCCTTGAACATCTCCACATAGTTGTCGAGGCCGATAAACGCGCCCTTCCCTACGCCATTCCAATCGAGCAAACTGTAATAACTGGAGACAAAAATCGGAATCAGCACAATGCCGCAGAACAGAATCAATGTAGGCAGCACAAACACGGCGATCGTACCTTTATTGGAAAATACAGAGTTCATTGCTCTTCTCCTCTCAAAGGCGTGACCGGAACATCCCGGATCACGCCTCGTTTGGGCATTATTTTGATTACTATATAAGTTGAACTAAAGATTTTACACAATCCACTCCGTATAAACTTCGAAAGGACGCGCACACAGCATAAGCCTATACTTGCTTGCTTGGTTAACCTACAGACTTAATTCCGTTGGTTTCAGCTGCGCCATCTGTTTGCAGAATTCCTCAGGCGTCACGTCACCAGCCAATAGCTGGGCGATCAGATTTTTGTGTGCTTCAGCAGACTCTGCAGGCAGGATGTTATCCCACCAAGCGATGAAGGAGGTTGCCGTTTTCATAATGTCCGCAGCAGACAGATCAAGTGAAGACAAGCTGGACGTGTCGAGTGAATCAGTTTTCCAGCTTGGCAGTCCCGCTCCCGCCAGGAAACCTTGTGTGCCGAGTTGCTCGCTCAGATACATGAGGAATTCCGTAGCTTCCTTCGGATGCTTGGTTGTCTGGCTGATGTAAAAACCATCGACGGCTCCGCCGAAGATTTCAGTGCTGGTGCCTTTGCCATCCTCAAATACCGGGAATGGAATCACCTTTACTTTGCCTTTAACTGCCGAGGCAGACGGGTCTTCAATACCTGCATTCACCCAGTTGGCTTGGAACATCATCGCCCCTTTACCTGCATTAAATGCCCCAAGCATCTCGTCATAGCTCATACTAAACATGCTGCTGTTAAATGCTCCGGCCTTTGCCAGCTGCTGCATCTTGGTTGCCGCCGCCACAAAGTCCGGTGAATTCCACTTGGAGGGATCTTTAAACGCTTCAATTACCGCCGCATTCCCGGCTTGACGCATCGCAATCATGTCATACCAGTACATGCCCGGCCAGCGGTCTTTCTCCCCAATCACAGCTGGAGTAATGCCCGCTGCTTTCAATTTGCTGACTGCATCCAGCAGCTCGTTATATGTAGTCGGGATTTTGGCACCCGCCTGTTCGAACAGTTCCGTATTTACGTAAAGGTTAGCAATGTGTGTGTACACAGGCAGCGTATAGATTTTGCCATCCATATTGATAGCCTCAGCCATTCCTGGCCCCATGCGTTCCTTGATATCGTCTGTCAGGTAACTTGTGATCTCCAGCACATTACCGGATTTAATGTATGGCTGCATGAAGCTACCTCCGCCCATGCCGTAGAACAGGTCTGGTGATTCACCAGCGGCGATGGACGTTTTTACTTTGGTTTTGTATTGTTCCCCTGTTGTGCCTGTACGTTCAACCTGGATGTCGGGATGCTCACTGTTCCATTTCTCCACAATCTCGGGCAGCAATTTAGCCGATGGATCTGTCGTACCAACCGATTGATCCCACAGCGTCAGCTTGATCTTGCCATTGCTTTCTCCTTGAGCCCCTCCGTTTGATCCAGACGAGCATGCCGCCAGACTGCCTGCAAGCCCCAGAGCCAGAAATAGACTTAAAGATTTCTTTAATAGCGCTTTCATCATATGACCTCCCTGATCTGTTTTTGGTTATATACATCGTTGAACTCAGATATTTACACATACACTCCGATGACAGAATAACCTTACAATCGCTGTTATCCCCAGTTTTTTGATTCCCTTTTGAAAGGGTACAATCCCGTGATAAAGATGAAGTGTATTCTTTCGATGCAGCTTTCTTTCAGAAAGCTTTGGCTTTGCTCCTTCAGGTTTTTTCTGTCCTCTCCGTTATTGTGTAAAAAGCAATTCAACTATGTACCCATATTTTAGTAATTGAGCGCGGCGTTCTCCATTTAGAAAACAGGCATCAACTTGTAATATTCGAACATATATGAAAGCGTGACCAAATAGTGAAATGCGCAGGACTAACTTTTGACATTCCGATATTCGTTCATGGATCGGCCAAACTGTTTTTTGAACAAAACACTGAAATAGTGCGGGTCTGGGATGCCTACCTGCTCCCCGATCTCATACCCTTTCAAATCGGTCTGCTTCAGTAGCGATTCGGCCTTTTTCATACGAAGTTGTGTTAAATATTCAACAAACGTCTGCCCGGTTTCTTTTTTCATCAAACGACCCAAATGACCCGGACTTACGTAAAATGCCGCAGCCGTACTCGACAGCCCCACCTCCGCATTGCCCATCTGCTCTTCAAGGTACGCCTTGACCTGGTCAATCAGGTTGCCCTCTTTGGCCTGTCGCTTCACCTGAATCACACCAGCCATTGCGCGGACATGCTGCTCCAACATTATTTTCAGCTCTGGTAAATGCTCTGCCATCAGCATCATAGCGACAGCTTCTTTGTTAAACACCTGCTCGCCCTCAAGCTGCTGTTCCATTGCGGCACGCTGACATTCAGTGATCACATCCATAGCCGCCAAGCGGAACTGTGCTACGTTGGAAAAAGGCGCAGACAGGATATGCTCAAGTTTGGACACCGCCTCTTCCTCCGCCCCAATACTAACGCAGAATTGTAGCTGCTGAAGCTGGCCTGCATCCGAGCGATAAGGCTGGCTAGTGTGCTGACTGCCAATCACAAGATCCTCAAAGTAGATCACCTGATTTTTCCCTGCAAACGCCTGAAACTCTAGAGCACGACAAGCCTCCCGATACGCCGTATTGACCTCCTCCGACCCAGAATGCACCTGTCCCATCCCGACAGTCACGTGCACTTCAATGCCTTCGACAGTAAGTGATTGCTGTAGTTTTTCCTGAAGATGCTCCATCTGAGCAGCTAGGTTGGCGTCAGGGGCAATTGCGAGAATGACGATCCGATTATGTGTGTCCATCACGATGACTTTTTGCGCATCCTGCTCATAATAGGCCTGAACATAATTCAAACCCTCTATGCGCAGCAGGATATGGATTTCCTCTGTGACATATGAATGAGGATTCAGCTGACCATCGGAATGAGCATGGGCATGAGATTCTAACGAATGTTGGATTTCATGAGTTTCACGGGTATCACACTGCTCTGGTTCACGTTGTTGTAATGGTGCAGATGCCTCTATTTCTATCACGGCTACTTGAGAGTTCAACGTGATTGATGGGATAGATATGCCGTAGAAGCGCACCTGCTCGCGTATCTCCTCCTCATGCAGCACCCCCTGCAGCCACTGATTTACAAAACGTTCCTTAAGATACGGCAAACTGCGCTTCATCTCCCCCCTCAACTTGGTCAGCTCATACTCCCGCCCTCTCTCCTGCTCGATGGCCGCTCGCAGCTTGCTAGTAACCTCTAATAACTCAGTAGCTCGAATGGGTTTCAAAATAAAATCAAATATGCCCAGCTTCACACTCTGACGTGCATATTCAAATTCATTATGTCCCGTCACCACTACAATTTTGACACTTGGATAACGCTCCAGAATCAGACCACTTAGCTCAATGCCGTCCATCTTGGGCATATAAATATCTGTGAATACGATGTCCGGATGTAGCAAATCAATCTGCTCCAAAGCTTCCGCAGCATCGGAGGCTTCGCCAACAATCTGCATACCTTGCTGCTGCCAATCGATACGCATACGCAGCAGATTTCGGATGAGATATTCGTCATCCACGATGATTACTTTTAATGGTTCCATGATGCACCTTCCTTCGGGATGGTAATGGTTATGGTGGTTCCTTTTCCGGGCACACTCTCAAGCTTCAACACGTCTTCACGATCATAAAAAATACGCAGCCGCTCCATCGTTCCCCACAGACCAAAGCTTGTATTCACATTGGAGGTCGAGTTTGACACAGCCCTTGAAGTGGAAGCGAGTTTGAAGGAGTTGGAGGGATTGGCTTGATTAGTTATATTAGTTAGATCACGGGCGCTGAAGGAGCCGGACATTGACTGATTAGACGCAGGTCGAATGATTTTTTGTTTTTCTGTACGCTGGATTTGCTGCACTTGTTCCTCAGACATGCCTACTCCATCGTCAGTGAGTGTTATTGTAACGGCATCTCTTGATTGTCGAGCCTGAATACATATAATACCTGGACTACCTTTGGCGCGAATCCCATGATACAGTGAATTTTCCACCAGCGGCTGGAGTACGAGTTTTGGAATCATCATATGCTCGCAGTCTGGGTCGGTATCGTATTGCACCTCAAATACACCCGGATAACGTACCTGCTGGATGGTCAAATAATGACTTACAATCTCAACCTCCTCACGTAGTGTAATGACCTCATTGCCCTTGCTTACACTCAGCCGATAGTAGCTTCCGAGTGCCTCCAGCATCTCGCACACCTTGTCATTCATACCGGACATTGCCAGAGAGGTGATTGAGTCGAGCGTGTTATACAGAAAATGTGGTTTGATCTGTGCTTGGAGGGTGTTCAACTCGGCTCGGCGAATCGTCTGCTGTTCCTGAATAATGCGCGTGAGCATCTGTTCAATCTGCTCGATCATCTGGTTGTATCCGCTATACAGCTGTTCAAATTCGTAACTGTTTAGCTCCACTTTGATTTTGCGGAAGTTGCCACTGGGTGCTTTTTGCATGGATCGGAGTAACTTATGAATGGGCTTGATGACACTTCGAGAGATAATAAATGAGCTGACAAAAAAGACAGACCCATTGACCGCCAGCAATATGAAAGCAAGCAGAACAAAAGATGTGCTGCGTGTATCGGTTGCGCGGTACGGACTCATGCTGATATATTTCCACTGATCCTCACCAGCTGAGTGGTAGGTCACCGCGTAATCCTGCCCACCTGAATGTAGAGTCAGGACGCCTGACGGCTGTTTCTGGAATGCCTGTGTTAACTCCGCTTGATTGGACTCCAAAATTTCTTGCATACCCACCTGCTTCTGAGCTGTAGACGAGGGTGCATCAGGCGCAGTACCCTCTTCGGATTCTGTAGATACCAGAGTTGTTATATGTGCGGTTGATTTTGCTGAAGCTATAGATGCCAAAGATGTCGATGATGCTGTAGAGACCTTAGCCGTTGTAGCATCTGTTGTCATATTCGTTGTGGTATGTGTAGTGGAGTTGGTTGCAATGATTCGCTGATGTTCGTCCAAAATGGCTACCTGAAATGAATCGGAAGCCGGCAGATTAGCGTAAGCCTGAGCAATCGATTTCTCCTTGATGTTCATGACCAGAAAGCCCAGCGGAGATGTATCATCCAGGTCACGCATCAAACGAATAAAAGAGACCACTTTTTCTTTTTGTTTCTCTTTTTCGTTATCCTTTACTTTATCCTGTTCTTTTTCCTTCTCAGTCTTCATTTCGGAACTCTCTCCGTTGGCCGGGAGCCTGCCGACATTTTGACTATTGGTTAAATTGTTGGTATTTTTGCTGTCCATGTTCTTGTTGTTTTCATGATTTTCTCTATTAAATTGCTCAGTACCTTGACCCTTGTTAATCATGTTTTTGATTGTTTCATTGTTAGCAGATTCATGATGAGGAAAATTTCGAAGTTTACTTTCTTTTACATCTGCCCGTGTGTATACCGTGTTGTTTATGTTCTCTGTCAACGCTCCGACTCCGGTTTCCTTTTCGTTACTGTCACCGCCATTTAGTCTGAGTAAATATCGCCCTTTATACTTCAGAGCTTGCTCATACCACGGTGCATCCTTCACATTCGCTTCGAGAAAAGCCGGCCACTGCTGTGTGCCCACCGAAAAACGATGCCCCGAGTTATCATAAATGTAGACAGAATCAATAATTGGAACCGCTTGCATAAGATTAGTCAAGTACGAACTAACCTTGGATTGCATCTGTAAATTGGAGTACACGTTGCCCTGCCGAAGCAGGTTCTGCAGGTTGGGATCGGAGAAAATCATTTTCGAATAATTGTTCACGTTCTCAATCATGAGATTCACATTCGTCTGGATCGACGTAATCGTCTGCAGGGACGATTCGTTGATCTTTTGCTGCGCGTCATTTTCCGAGATTCGATTCAGTACCAACGCACTAAACGCCACCGTTAGCAGAATAATAACAAAGTACGCAAAGGGGATTTTAAAGGCAAGTGTCTTGGGTTTGCGCTGCATAAACTCTCTTAGACGTAACATCAGATTTAACTTCCTACGCAATAAGGAACCCTCCATTCTTCTCAGATTTACGAGAGATTCACGCTCCCTCGGATTGCATACAATTGTATATTATATGCCTGAATCTGGAAGAGTCTCAACACCTTTTATCGCTTTTTTCTGGTATATTTTCGTATAATGTCAGGGAGGCAGATAGAGGAATGCTGAACTAGAAGCGGATTTGATTTAGTAGGCACAAAAAAACGACCTCCACTGTGAGATGTGAAGATCACTCCTGTTTGCTCATAGCGAAAACTCAGTAACACCCTTTTTGGAGGCAAATTTCAGCGTGTAGCTACCTTCTTTGCCGTAAGGAATGGTTTTACAGCTTCCCTACCAGCAGATAGGTCAGCACTCCGTGGATTCTCTGGCTTCAACTCTCTAGCAATTTGATCTGGATCAACCAGTTCACCAAGCCACTCTCTCATTTGCATGCTGAGTGTACTTTTCCCTGCTCCATTGGTTCCAGCAAACACAGTCGTGACTGGTCTGGCTTCACTCATGATATTCAAACTCCTGGCGGTTCCCAGTAGCATCAAATATAATTTCAAATTTATTGCCTTCAGCATCCTCACGAACGCGTTTGTTGTTCTTTATATAATAAATAGAAGCTCCCGATTCTTTAGCTTGTTTCCGCGCATGTTGATTGGCTTTTTTTAAGATTTCTTGGAGCTGTTCTCGAGTTTCAAACATCTGGAATCCCCCAATCTAAATTTATGCTTATTATATCATAAACAGAAAAACCACCAACCAGAACACTGGTTGATTGCTTTTGACTTGAATCTAATGGAGGCGAGGGGAGTCGAACCCCTGTCCGAAGATAACGACACATAAATGATGAAAATTATAAGAAGCAAAATCTGAAATTATTGTATCTGCCAAATACCTTTTAAGCGGTTAATGGTATGCATCCATTTAGAAGCACGTGGCTTACAAACAGTGTTTTGGTTTCCGAAAAAACCAATCTCCGATATAGCTTTACTCGCAGGCAGAGCCTCAATCCACTCCACTTTTACAATAAACTCAACGCGATCATCGCCATATAAGAATTCTTTATAGTAACTTGCATTATTGCTAAGCTGATATATATTCTGTTCAACTCCATTTTCTTCAAAGAAAACTTCATCTGCCTTTTTGGCTGTATCAGTTACTTTCCAACACCAACACAACCATGCATTATCTATGGTCTCTTGTGAATCAATCATCCATGCACGGCTTATATATTTAATAGATTCTTCTTCAAAGACAGTGAAAAAATGACGTTTATCGATATAAGAGAGTCTCTCAAATACTCCACAATACTTTCAGTACTTGAATCCAATTCGGCCGCTACATTAACAATCTGATGAGAGTGATTAATACTTTCTTCTTCGAGTTTAAACTATAAACTTCTCGTAATATGCATCCTCTAAAATATTTTGTTTTTAAGAGTATCTAACTATATAAGCCTCATATATTGCGATAATTTGACTTGCTGACAAGCTTTTAACCCACGTTGCATAATCTAGTCCCTGTATCACAACTTCTCGACTTATCTTAATAATGATTATTGAGCCACTGTTATCAATTGCTAATAAATCAATATGTGTATTAAACTCAGTCATGAGTTGTCTTCGGATAATCATCCAATTGTCATCCAGTATGGCTAGATTGGATTGAATAATTTCTTCGAGTTCAATTTCTAAATCTAAAGTAACATTTTTCAATATAGTGCTAATATATCAACAAGAAAACTGATAACCTATTAAAATTAAACATTACATTACCATGAAAATTATGTTTTTTCTATTAAGAAAGCATCTAACCTATAAAACTTCTTCACTGCCTTCTGAATATATATAATATATGTATTTTAATATACATAAATACAACTATTACAGTATTACCTCACTACTTAAAACTATTAAGAAATATTTTCTATTTAATGTCTAGCTCAACAAACTAACTTTCTCAACAGAAAAGTTGACCTGATACTTGTAAAGGGTTATATCATTCACCAAGCTAGCAGCATACTTGAGTCTGTCATCAATTTCTGGCGCTACAATAATTCCTTTTACTGTATTATCCGAACAAAGCTTAGATTTTACCCAACCCATATATCGCAGTATCTGCCCTACTGCATAATCAGCACCTTTACCCACCTTTAGCTCCAGCACAACAAAATTATTATCGTCATCCACAGCAAGAAGATCTATTCTACCTACACCTGTGTGATATTCAATGCCCACCGCATCATTATTATCAACATACAGCCTTAACGCTTTTCCATCTATATTTAAAGAAGTAATATTTTTCGCTATGAAATCCCTTAAATGATTCTCCATTGCAAAATTCATGTCTTCTGGATTTCTGAATTCTACATCATTGCTATTCTGATTAATAGTTTCAGATATAGGATAGTTTTTATATGAGGTTGTATTAGATTCACCGACTTTACAAACTTTTAGCTTATCATCACTGCCTTTGCGTATTTCCCACTTACCATGCTTTTCCTCATTGTATAATTCAACCTGCCCTCTTCCTACATTATAAAGAAAATCATATTGAGAGACAGCAAGTCTTGGTTTTGAATTCTCAGGCCAATTCACCCTTGAATCCTTGTTTACACTACATGTGAGGATGGAACAATTAATTGTAGTTTCATTGACCTTCTCATACTTACTCTTTATATACTTCTTGATATCGCTGTTGGAAGCTCTCCCACCAAGATTAATTACCGCTTCCTTTACCATCTGCCAAACAAATGGATTATCTGCCATAAAACCAACCTCCTTATAAAGTGAATCCTTAATCAATTTGTAGCAGAGCCCATAATTGTTTACAGCGCCTTAAGATCACACTCAATCTGCCCTAAAACATTAGCAGCCTCATTCACTTCAGTCCAAAACACCCTTCTTCTCTCCTCAATTTGTTTTGAAATATGCATCAACTGAGTGTACCCAGCCTTTAGCTCTTGCTCCAGCTTCTTCGCTTTAATCTGTACATCTCTTTCTACATTATCCAAATCAACTCTCGGAATGCCTTTGGATGGATCGAATTTGAATCTTCTCTCCACGCTCTTACGCCAATCAAGTAGCTTATTTGTATATGAAGGCCCAAAACCTGGTATCCGTCTAATACTGCTTGCAACCACATCATCAGCGGTCTCGACCCCAAATGACTCTAATGTAGCCTTTCGGCTAGGGCCAATACCTTCAATCTTGGCATCCTCTATTCGATAACGCTGAAGGTAAAAGCTTAATTGATGTTCGTATTGTTTATCCTTAAGAAGCTTAATCCGTTCTGCCTTGTACTGATTAAGAGTAGAATATTCTTGTTTGCACTTGTTAAGCTCATTCATTTTCCTCGTAAATGCAATATTACTGGTTTCGTTAATCCAACGATTCTTTAGTGTCTCATATTTCTTTTGCGCTTCTGCTTTTTGTGTATTTAAACTCTGACGTAGTTTAAAGCTCGGCTTCCTAGGCAACTGCGAGATTGTAACAATAGTAGCCACTAATGTAAGAAACCAGGCACTTGGGAATAGATAGATCATTATTAATCCCAAGCCAGCTACTCCAAATGAGAATGGAAGTTTGTTCTTTTTCTTTTGTTCTAAAACATTTTGGGAAGGCTTAAGTGACAGTGATAGACTATGTGGATTGGGTAAGATTGGTGCTGTTCTTGGAACTGGGACTGAATTAATGCGAACCCAAATCTCGTCTAGTTTAAAGCCACTATTGAATTGAGCACTCACTCCTACAACAGTGAAGAGTATCAGTCCCATCTGCTCTAGCTGACACCAAGGGCACTTGGAAAGACCGTTGAAGTACACATGTCCATTTTTATGAGAGCACTTCTTCAATTGGTCAGAATATTTTTTGAGAGCATTTGTCCATTCAAGTGCTGAAGGTCTGTTGCCGTTGCGTGAGCTCTGTTCATCAAAAGCTCTTTCAAAAAGAGCACTTATCTCATCAGAAAGCATAGTTAATGGAAGCGATCCTGGAGGCTGCTTCATCATTTTTGAAGAAGCTAAGCTGCTATACGCAAAACGATTTTCGGATATAGCTTTTTCAATAGGCATGTCCCCTACACCTAAATACTGCCCAGCGAAAGGATGTCTGCCCATAAATAACAGCAAAAAAATAAAAATGGCTAAGCCAAAATTATCATGATTCTCAGTTCTCGTTAAATTACGAAAGGATTTAACTTGATGTAACTCTGGAGGCTGATACATAGGTATTCCAACATCACAAGAGTATATCGTATTTCCCACTTTTATCTGATAACCGTCACAGTCAAGCAATGTCACGATTCCTTGCTCTGTCACATAAAAGTTACCGTGGTTAACATCCCCAATGATATGGCCTGCCTGATGTACCGCCGCAAAAGCTTTTGCCAGATTCATCGCTGTGTGTACTAGAAAGGCATAGGAAGCAGAAGGAAATTCATTATTTCTCGCCTTTGGGCTGTATAGATCATGAATCTTCTTGCCTGAAAGCTTCGGCATCACAAATCCTATAATCTCATTACTTTTAGAAGATTTGAGAATATCGACGGGCCAAGTTGTAAATGCAAGCAGATCATCTGATTGAATCTGAACCATAGCTCTTAACTTAGCCTTCTTACCATTGTCTAAAGAATTGTGATACAGCTTGGCAACATAATTGCTGTTGTTCCCCAGCCTATAGACGCTGCCTTCGCCTCCTTTTCCCAATTCTTCACCAATAGTGATGTTCTGATTCTTGCCATTAATTGCGTTCGTTATCATTTTCATTATTTACACCGCTGTATTCGCTAATCGTGTTGCCAGAAGCAACGTTTTATCATCATCTGTTCGTTCGTTAACTTTATCTGAATTCAGAAAAGCTGCTAGAGAACTCGTGTACCTTTCTGTTGATGATTCATCTTGGTTCCTAAGAATTTTGAAAAATGGTTGGAGAAACGGACTGTGTACAGTTTGAGATTCATAATGCAGCACCAAACGTTGTATACCATCTGTAAACATTGCAATTTCTGTACATGCTTTTCCTTGGCGTGGACTAAACATCAACTTTTGTATGGCATTATTTTCAGTTATGAAATATGTAGTGTTCTCGTACTCACCCTGTTGAGGCCAGAACTCCCAGTTATATGTATCTGGTTCCTCAGGAGAATTCATCACTATAGCTCCATCCCCAATTTGTGCGAAAAACCCTATCTCATCTGTAAGAACAGCAGACAAAAAGGTACAAGCAAAATCCCTCTTGGATAATTGCATCGCCTCTGCTCTAATATCTATTTCTGAATGAACTCGGAGTATCCATTCTTCATAGAATTCTCTGCCGAGATCTCTTATTTCATTTCCTGTTTCAAGATACGCTTGTATTTCATCTACAAATAATGAACACACAAGAGATGAACCCATTTCAGATACTTTGGCGCTCCCAGCCCCATCAGATATGACCGCAACAAGGATTTCCTTGCCCTGTTTATCTTCTAATATTGTACATACTGATGAATCCTGACAGTTTGTATTAGTAGTTTCATGAGAAGTCCCCTTCACTGAAATAAAACCATAACGCCATTTCTCTAAGCACATCAGACACTGCCCCACCCTTCTGGACTCTCTAGCTTCACTTGATCATCAACAGCAGAACGTGATACGGAACTTAAAGAATTAGACAACCAAGAGAATAGTTCTTTAAACCTAAGCCCTTTTAACTTGAGTGGAGTTCGAGTTGTCATCTGCTTAAGAATATCCATGTCTGCACCTTCAACCCCGACAGAAAAAAATGAGAATGCCTTTGTCTCTTCCCCCTTTTTTACTAAAGAGGCTGCTCGCTGCCAACTATCTGTTGGTTCTCCATCAGTAATTAGAAAAATCCATGGACGATAATAACTCACACCATTTTGTTTATAGATATCCTTTCTATGATTTAAAAGGTCCAACGCTTGCTCTATTGCTTCACCAAGTGGGGTATCACCAGTGCATTCCAGATCATTAGGATAAAAACTATCTACCGTCATAAAATCTGTATGAACTTCAACTGGTCCAAATTTCACTATAGCCAGCTCAACTCTTTTCGTTGCCATGGAGTCGGATAGCAACTCTTCTTTAAACAGCTTGAGCCCATCATTCATCTCCCTTATTGGTCTGCCTTGCATAGAATACGATGTATCTAATAGTAATATGCATGGACATCTAGGCTCTGGATTTTCAGCAAACTCAACTGCAAAAGGAATCTGTTCAAAATTCAAATCCGACATTTCCCCAACCACCTTATGTAGAATATATTTATAATCTTCAATATATCTATTTTCTACCTTTTGTGACATTTTTCCTTCTTTAAAAATAAAAAGCGCTAAAATGGCGCTTAGCTAAGTTACGGCTGACACTGGATAATCAGCTTGAACAGGCAATACTCGGCTACCATCAGGAGACGAACAAGCAAATGCTGAGTGCCATATCGACACTAGAAACTGATATAGAGTTTCTGAGGAAGAAGACAAATGATATGCAAGCAGACATCAATTCAGGAAGGGTCAAACCCTTCTATAAAGACTTGCTGGAGGAGATGATGAGTGAGCTTAAGACCAAAGAAACAGAGCACAAAGAGGCGATGAGAAGCTATAAACCAATGAATTTTGCAATTAATACAGCATGAATTAAAGAAACTGATTGAACTTCTGGACGATGAAATGCGCAGTTTAGAGCAACTGAATATCATAGTTAGTAAAAACGTCCAAAAGTTAATTTTGCAGTGGGAAACCAAGACTGTGCATCTTACATTTCAAATAGTGCATGACCGAAATACACTTTATGAAAAGTCCATAGCGGCAGATTGGGGACGTTTCTTCCCGTCTGTAGCCACTGAATGCGGGGCATTAACCACTGTGTTTCTGCCCCCTTTTCTCTCGCATATTCATGGTGGTTCACCCAACACCAGAATAAACCTTATGAGAGGGACTCATGCTATTCATTGCCAGTATTACTCGTAAACCCAGTGTTATCAAGGCTTTCCAACCAAAATGTACCCCTGGTGATCTCCTGAAAACATGAAAAAAAGCACCCTTTTGGATGCTTTTTCTAATACTACTAATGGAGGCGAGGGGAGTCGAACCCCTGTCCGAAGATAACGACACATAAGCTTCTACGGGTGTAGTCACAGTTTTGATGTCACCCGAGTATCGCCCCGTAACCGGCTATACGTTGGGTCAGCCTGATTGTCTTCTTCAGCACACCCCAGGCGGAGATGTGACAGCGTATCCCACTACTTGTTAGCCCCTAGTCCTGTCACATGGGCGATGCAGGGTAGAAGCACGCACACAGTTTCTTAGGCTGCGAAAGCGTAGTTTGTTTGTTGTTTGCCGTTTAATAGGCTTTAGCGTTGATAAAGCGGACGCGTCCCCACTACCCGCTACCCATGCTCGAACTATCCCCGTCGAATCCATAAACGCCCCCTCAATGAAGAAGGGCTCCAGGATTAATCCGTGAATACGGAGCAAAGGTGCTACACATCTAATCCCTCCAAGGTGAAAAGATGTTTCTTACATACTCGGCATTCCTGTCTGCTACATGAGTAATCATATCACAGCCCAAGTCACCGATATAGTGCAGATTGCTGGAAGGCAATCCATTGTATTGAGCACAGATGAAAGGTTATCCAAACTAACCAACTCACTACGCCATCATGCTCAATCGTCTACATATTATACAACTTCACTCATCGGAAGTAAAGTTTACTCAGACTACACGTCACATCTTATAGAATGGGACTCCATTGACTGGAACATTGTTATCATGAAGAGGTGCACAGATGTTAATGATTGTACATAAGCTATAAGCCATTGTATACACTCTCAAACACACAAACATGCGTAGAATCCAGTCTGCAACCGTTACCTTTATTAACTTACCCACTCTTAAACAAACTTACTCAGCGCCCTTCATCAAAAAAGCCTCACGCTCACCCGTTACAAGGGCAGCCGTGAGGACTCCTTCAATTCTTAATTCATTAACCCAAGACAAGCTACGCCCTCATGCTGACATCTCACAAGATTGCGAATCGCACGAAACAACGTAGTTCTCGCTTAACGAGCAACCTTCTGCTTCTCGCGCAGTGCACGTTGGATATCACGTTGAGCATCCCGCTTCGCAGCGGTGTCACGTTTATCATATTGCTTCTTACCTTTACCAAGGCCCAGTAACAGCTTCGCATAGCCATTGCGAATATAGATCTTCAACGGCACAATGCTGTATCCATCCTGCTTTGACAAGCCAAGCAGCTTATGGATTTGCACTTTATGCATTAACAACTTACGTGTGCGTGTAGGATCAAGTGGATTATGCCGATTGCCTTGTTCAAAAGGACTAATATGCATATTGTGAATATGAATCTCACCGTTACGAATCGTTGCAAATGAGTCTCCAATGTTCGCACGACCGTTACGAATCGACTTGATTTCCGTACCAGTCAACACCATGCCCGCTTCATACGTATCTTCAATGAAGTAGTCATGGGAAGCCTTTTTGTTCTGTGCAAGCACTTTACTCTGCCCATCATTCTTACCCATGTCCTCACTCCTTCTCCATAAAATAAACCCGTACCCTGCTGTATCAGCATGGTTCCATGTTGCACCAAAACACCCGTGCCAGACCTTAATTGTAGCAAGGACGGCTGTTAAAATCAAGAAAGAGGCGGCCTCTGCCGCCCCTCCTTACTTCTTACTCACTTCTTTTTCTTACGTACAAAAGCTGCCGTTTCACTTCCTGCTCCGCCTTTGTTTTTCTTGCGCTTGCGACGCGGTGCTCCGCCTTCTTGCACGCCGCCTGGTGTAGCATTCTCTCCGATGAAAATACCACTAGGCGATGTATTATTACGCTTACCTCCGCCTTTGCCACCTTTAAAGCTACCGCCCTTACCGGACTTGAAGCTTCCTTCGCCACGGCCACTGCCGTTTAAGCCGCCGCCTTGACCGCCTGCAGAAGAAGTCGTGTCTTGCCCAGACGATCCTGAGCTATAACCGCCTTTACCTGAGCCAAAACCAAAGCTTACCGCTCCTTTACCACGGTTGCTTGAACCACCGGTTTCACCCGCACGACGTTCACCTTTCGGTTTACCGCTGCCTTTACCGGCAAATCCACCCTTCGAAGAGCTCGCTCCTGCTCCAGCATTTCCTGCTCCGCCGCGACCAGCTTGAGCACCCTTGTTGCTCTCTTGCGTAGCTGATCGGCCACCACGATCACGTTTACCGCCTGCACCAGCGCTGCCGCCTTTGCCGCCACGGCCTCCACCGAAGCCACCTTTGGCTCCGCCTCGTCCGCCGCCGCTTGCAGGACGACCACCTTTACCACCGCGTGAACCACGGTCGAATCCGCCATCACGTTCTTGGCGAGGTTTCATATCGACCATTTCAAAATCAATCGTATACTCTTCCATGCTCACACGTGCCACGCGAATCTTCACTTCATCACCGATGCGGAATACTTTGGATGTACGCTCCCCAATCAATGCCATATGCTGGTCATCAAAATGGTAATAGTCGTCTGTCAACGCACTGAGACGAATCAATCCTTCCACTGTGTTTTCCAGCTCAATGAACATACCAAAGCTGGTTACACTGCTGATCATGCCTTCGAACTCTTCGCCGACCTTGTCGAGCATGTACTCGGCTTTTTTCATTTTCTCCGTATCCCGTTCAGCTTCCACCGCTACACGTTCACGTTCCGAGGACTGCTGTGCGATATCCGACATCCGGCTTGCCAAGTACTCTTGGCGATTCTCCGGTAACGCTCCTTTGTTCTCAATAACTTCACGAATAACCCGGTGAATGACCAGATCGGGATAACGACGAATCGGTGATGTAAAGTGACTGTAGAATTCAGCAGCCAGACCAAAGTGACCGGACATTTCAGAATCATATTTCGCCTGTTTCATGGAACGCAGCATCATCGTACTGATGACCGTCTGTTCCTTCGTACCATTGATATCCTCCAGCAGCGATTGGAGCGCTCTTGGATGGATCGCATTGCCACGTCCTTTGACTTGGTGTCCGAAATTCGCCGCAAAGGCGAGGAAATTTTGCAGTTTTTCCTGATCCGGATCTTCATGCACACGATAGATGAACGGCACTTTGAGCCAGTGGAAATGCTCCGCTACCGTCTCATTAGCGGCAAGCATGAACTCCTCAATGATTTGCTCCGCGATGGAGCGCTCCCGTTTCACGATATCGACCGGTTTGCAGTTCTCATCGACAATGATTTTGGATTCTTCAAAATCAAAGTCCACCGCCCCGCGGCGCATCCGCATCGCACGCAGTTTCAGAGCAATTTCCTTCATCAGGTGGAAGTCATCCACCAAATCTTTGTAGCGCTCAAGCAACTCTGGCTCTTCGCCTTCAAGGATTTTGCGTACGTTGGTATAGGTCATACGTTCCTTCGTTTTAATGACACTTGTGAAAATGTCGTGTTTCACAACCTTCATCTGGTCGTTAAACTCCATCTCACAAGACAACGTCAGACGATCCACCTGTGGGTGCAAACTACAGATTCCGTTCGACAGGCGTTGCGGCAGCATCGGAATAACCCGGTCAACGAGATACACACTGCATCCACGGTTATACGCCTCTTGATCCAGTTTGGAGTTCTCACGCACGTAGTAGCCCACATCGGCAATATGAACACCCAGACGGTAGTTGCCGTTCGGCAGTTTTTCCACGTTAACCGCATCATCCAGATCTTTCGCATCCTCACCATCAATCGTAACGATGTTCAGGCCACGCAGATCGCGGCGTCCCTGTTGAATAATCTCTTCATCCGTAATGGAATCCGGTGCTTTTTCTGCTTCTTGCATCACTTCATCCGGGAAGGCTTCAGGCAACTGATGCTTGCGAATGACTGATAAAATATCAATACCTGGCTCATCCTTGTGACCCAAAATCTCGATAATTTCACCCTCAGCTGCTGCACGGCCCTCAGGGTAACTGACGATCTTGGCAACCACCTTCTGTCCATCCACTGCACCTGCAAAATTCGTACGCGGAATGAAAATATCACGATTAATCCGTTTATCATCCGGCATTACAAATCCATATACTTCGTGACTCTGAAAAACACCCACAATCTGTGTGATCGCACGCGTCACAATCCGTACAATCTCACCTTCCAGGCGACCGCCAGACGGCCCTTGGGACGTTACTTTAACGAGTACAATATCACCATTCATTGCACTTTTCATATCATTGGCATGGATGTATACATCCGGGTGCTCCCGATCTTCAGGAATCAAAAAAGCAAACCCTTTTGCATGCGCCTGCAGGCGTCCACGCACCAGATTCATACGTTCAGGCATACCATAGCGATTGTTGCTCGTCAGCAATATTTTGCCCGATTCCTCCAGCGTATTCAGCATAATCAAAAAGGCTCTGAAATCAGCAGCATCTTCAATCTGAAAGTGCTGTTCCAACTCCTGATAGGTCATCGGTTTATAAGCGGTCTCCCGCATGAAATCAAGCAATTGTTGTTCGGTTATCATTAGTTTTTCACCTCGGGAAACGTAAGAGTATAGTCTGATCTCTTCTCTTTATGTATCGGAATCCGTGCTGTATTCATACAGGTACCGTGCAGTAAATGATGATGAATACCGCGGCCTTACTATCTTCATACCCTAGTATACACGAATTCAATCCAGCCCATCCGTAGCTCGCCAAAAAAGCACCTTGGTTTGTGCCTCTGCCAGCCTGACACTCGAATATACTCCTTCAGACAGTTTATGCAGCAAGTGTTATGCCCGATCTGACTCGAATCACCTGTACTGTAAAAACGGCACAACACCAGTATATAACATTAGTAATATACAGGACTAACCAGGACATACCTGCTTTTATTTGGGATGTATGGATCAAAGAAAGGGGGAATCGAACAGAAGTAGAAAGCAAATCAATTGTTTATATATTAAACGAAGAATCTAGATAGCTGAGTGGCTTAATACATACTGGTAAACTTTGGATGAATAAAATTCTATTAAAAAACCTCCGTTTCTGCACGAAACGAAGGTTTATCCGTTAAGCCATTGGCTTCAGCTATTCGGTTTCTTTCTTGTGACCTGACTGCAAGTTACTTCGAAACAATCGTAACTATAACAGACAAGATCATAAATCCTGCACCCAGAACCACCGTTGCACGTTGCAAGAAAAGATCCAATCCGCGCGCTTTCGTTTTACCGAAAAGATGTTCCGCACCACCGGAGATGGCACCCGCCAAACCAGCGCTTTTCCCGTGCTGCAGCAATACTACAGTGATTAGACCGATCGAGAAAACAACGAGCAGCAATTTCAAAGCAATATCCATTCTTTCCACCTCCTACCCATGTGGGCATCACATCTGACCATAAAAACAGTTACTTTAATTGTAGCATAGCTATGGGTGTGATACAAGTAGTACAACTGATACAAATTAGCACATACATCTCATATATTATGCATGATAATACGGTCAGATTCACGTTATAATATTACCTGAGACATTCATATTCTTATTCACAAAATAGTAGGAGGGCCAGATGATCCAAACATTTCAAGCCACAGACGCCCTGAAAAGCAGTATTGATTACATATGGATTGCAAAAACAGAAAAGCTCCCCCCAACGAACAGACAAGATATTATCATGCCACTAGGCCATATCAATATCATTTTCAATTTCGGCTCCCCATACCATCTTATCGACAAAATAAATCGCATTCTCATCCCTGATTCAGCAGTTATCGGTCAGATTAAAAGGGCAAAACATGTGCAATACGGAGAGAACCTGTACCAAGTTGGCATTTCAATTACCCCTTTGGGATATATTCAATCCTTTAACTACCCCATCTCTCAACTAACCGAGCGAATATGCTCAGTAGATGACATATCCCCAGGAATGAAACAACTGCGAAAAAAAATAAAAAATGCCCAGAATCATGATTCACTCATTGAAGCTATTAATGAATATTTCCTTGAGCAAATTAGCTCAAATTCAATGGACACTCGCAGTGCCAATCACATGCTCTCTTATATCGAGCAACGATGCGGAAACCTGAATGTCTCTCACATGGCATCATATTTCGGAATCTCCATAAGTACGCTTGAGCGAACATTTAAACGCTATGTAGGTTTAACCCCGAAAGCTTACGGAGATATCTTGAAGTTCCAACAGAACGTTCTGAATACACAAAGAAGCATCGACATATATAAGCATTATTACGATCAGTCTCATTTCATCAAAACCTGCAAAAAATTTGCAGGCAAAACGGTAAATGAGCT
Source organism: Paenibacillus amylolyticus (assembly GCF_051136285.1). GTDB lineage: Bacteria > Bacillota > Bacilli > Paenibacillales > Paenibacillaceae > Paenibacillus > Paenibacillus amylolyticus_F. Next base: position 3,576,142 of record NZ_CP194938.1, read on the forward strand.
TGATTGCTCAAGCGAAGAACTAACTCTTGGCTTTATGTTACGTCACAACAACCGATCATAACTACTGATTGCATGCTTATTTTTTACAATACACCAGACTTTCTAACTTGATATACTCTAGCCACAACGATGATAAGTAGAAAGGAAGGCGTATGTAACGATGATGATTATAGCAAGCGTAATTGTATTCTTAAATGTAACTTTACTGGAAATCCTTGTTCCGGGTGGACCTATTGAAAATCGGGATTTCTCCAAGCTCAAGGGAATCGTATTTTGGGGGTTTAACGTATTTTTAATTTTGTTAGGGGTTGGATCGTACATCGCAAGCTATCTTCTGTTAGTTTCATCTCCCCATGCTATTTTGATGGCTCAGGTGATAGCCGTTCTTTACTTTATAGTATACGCCGTTGATCTTGCTAGCATATTCCCTAAATCACCCACAAAAATGAGCAAACCACTATTACTACTCGAAATTGTGAATATTTCCATGGCTATTTTCCTCTTCCTCTTTGTAACAGCCATCCGTTAAACAAACAACACACAGCCGAGTTGGCTGAGAGCATGTCATGCTCAGGCCAGATTCGCACATAGCATCACTTGCTTCCAATGGATCACAGTGTATAGTACAACACAAAAAGACAGACCAGGAACTGGTCTGTCTTTCATCGGTTTGCCAAGCTTATTTTTTAAGGTTGTAGAAACCTTTAAGACCATTGTATTGAGCAAGCTCATCCAATTGATCTTCGATACGAAGCAATTGGTTGTATTTTGCAATACGGTCTGTACGGGAAGGAGCACCCGTTTTGATTTGACCCGCGTTTGTTGCAACAGCGATGTCAGCGATTGTGCTGTCTTCGGACTCACCGGAACGGTGGGAGATTACAGCTGTGTATCCTGCACGTTTAGCCATTTCGATTGCATCGAATGTTTCTGTGAGTGTACCGATTTGGTTCACTTTGATCAGGATGGAGTTACCGATACCTTGCTCAATACCTCTAGCAAGACGGTCTGTGTTCGTTACGAACAAGTCGTCACCAACGAGTTGTACTTTGTCACCCAATTTTTCAGTGAGCAATTTCCAACCATCCCAGTCATCTTCGGACATACCGTCTTCAATAGTGATGATTGGGTACTTCTCAACCCATGAAGCCAGAAGGTCAACATATTCAGCGGAAGTGTAAGATTTACCTTCACCAGCCAAAGTGTATTTACCATCTTTGTAGAACTCAGTGGAAGCAACGTCCATACCCAGGAATACGTCAACGCCTGGTTTGTAACCTGCTTTTTCGATTGCTTCGATAATTGTAGTGATTGCTTCTTCGTTAGAACCCAGGTTTGGTGCAAATCCACCTTCGTCACCTACAGCTGTGTTCAAGCCTTTGGAGCTCAGTACGGATTTCAGGTTGTGGAAGATCTCTGCGCCTACACGAAGAGCTTCTTTGAAGCTTGGTGCGCCAACTGGCAATACCATGAACTCTTGTACGTCGATATTGTTGTCCGCGTGCTCACCACCGTTGATGATGTTCATCATTGGTACTGGCAATGCTTTAGCATTGAATCCGCCCAGGTAAACATACAACGGAAGTTCCAGAGCGTCAGCAGCAGCGCGAGCTACAGCCATAGATACAGCCAGAATTGCGTTTGCACCCAATTTAGCTTTGTTAGGCGTACCGTCCAAAGCGATCATCAATTTGTCGATACCCAGTTGATCCAAAGCGTCCATACCGATCACTTCTGGAGCGATGGTTTCATTTACGTTTTTAACAGCTTGCAGTACACCTTTACCAAGGTAACGGGATTTGTCACCATCGCGAAGCTCAACGGCTTCGTGGGCACCAGTGGATGCACCGGATGGAACGATTGCGCGTCCGATTGCGCCGGACTCCAGGTATACTTCAACTTCAACTGTAGGGTTACCGCGTGAGTCGAGGACTTCGCGAGCGTACACGTCAGAAATAATAGTCATGTGTGATAATCTCCTTTAAATTTGAATTTATTAAAAATTAGGACCACTTGTGTTTCCCCTTATTCACTACGTCAGCAGAATCGTCTTCCGATCGCTGTTATCCCCTGATTCCTTTGAACTTATTCTCATAAGTTGGAATCATGTGATAAAGGCGAAGCCTATGCTTACGATGCCAGCTTTCTTTCGAAAGCTTTTAGCTAACGCTTCTTCAGACGATTTCTGCTGCCTCCGTTCAGGGGTAAACGCCAAACTTCCCAATTTCATATATGGTGGCTGTACAGCTTATTTACGGGTAGCGATAACGGAAGTACCTGTCATCTCTGCCGGTTTTGGCAGTTGCATCAGGTCAAGAATCGTTGGCGCGATATCGGCCAGAATTCCACCTTCACGCAAGGTTACATTCGGATCAGTCACAATAAACGGAACCGGGTTTGTTGTGTGAGCTGTGAACGGACGTCCTTGCTCATCAAACACCATATCCGCATTACCGTGATCGGCTGTGATCAGTACCACGCCGCCTTTGGCAAGTACCGCATCGACAACGCGACCCATGCACTCATCCGTCACTTCAACCGCCTTGATCGTTGGCTCCAGCATACCGGAGTGTCCAACCATATCCGGGTTAGCAAAGTTCAAGATAATTGCATCATGTTTATCCGCTTCGATCTCTCGGACTGCTGCATCGGCTACTTCATAAGCGCTCATCTCTGGTTGCAGGTCATACGTTGCAACTTTAGGTGAGTTGATCAACACGCGAGTTTCGCCCGGAAGCTCTACATCACGGCCCCCGCTGAAGAAGAAGGTTACGTGCGGGTATTTCTCTGTTTCTGCAATACGCAGTTGTTTTTTGTTATTCTGTACCAACACTTCACCCAGCGTATTGTCGAGGTTTTTTGGCGAGTAAGCCACATAACCTTCAACCGTCTCGCTGAACAACGTCAAGCATACAAAGTGCAAGCCTACAGGGAACTTCGGTCCACGTTCAAAACCACGGAAATCGGAGTTCGTAAATACTTGCGACAACTGGATTGCACGGTCAGGACGGAAGTTCAGGAAGATGACGGAATCACCGCTCTCCACCAGACCTACCGGCTCACCATCCGCTTTAACGATGACCGTTGGTTCAACGAACTCGTCAAATATAGATTTATTATACGATTCTTCAACTGCTTTGAGAGGATCAGTGTATTTCGGTCCATCGCCGTAAACAATGGCGCGGTAGGATTTCTCCACACGCTCCCAGCGTTTGTCACGGTCCATCGCATAATAACGACCTTGTACCGTTGCAATTTTACCTACACCAACTTCATCAATTTTAGCGATTAGCTTCTGCATGAAGTCTTTACCACTGTCTGGCATAACGTCACGGCCATCCAAGAAGGCATGAATATACACGTCATTCATTTCTTCTTTTTTAGCCAGATCCAGCATCGCGAACAAGTGGTCGATGTGACTATGTACGCCACCATCGGACAACAAGCCGTAGAGATGAAGTTTTTTACCGCTCTGTTTCGCTTCGCGCACCGCTTTGACAAGTGTTTCATTGTCATAGAACTCGCCGTCACGAATCGATTTGGAGATACGGGTCAAATCCTGGTATACGATCCGGCCGGCACCGATGTTCAGGTGACCTACCTCGGAATTCCCCATTTGGCCTTCTGGCAAACCTACAGCTTCACCGCAAGCAGTCAAAGTTGTATGTGGGAACTGGCTCATGTAACGGTCATAGTTTGGTTTTTTGGCTTGCGCTACCGCATTGCCTTCCACCGTGTTACGTAGACCGAAGCCATCCATAATGATCAATGCTACAGGTTTTGGAGCTGTCATCTTACTTCGCCCCCTCAACAAGCGCGATGAACGAAGCCGGCTGCAAGCTGGCACCGCCAACAAGTGCGCCGTCGATGTCGCTTTGTCCGAGGTATTCTGTTACGTTTTCCGGTTTAACGCTGCCGCCGTATTGAATACGAACTGCATCTGCAACCTGCTCGTTGTACAGATCCTTCACCAATGTACGGATGTAAGCAATAACTTCATTCGCATCTTGGGATGTGGAGGATTTACCTGTACCAATCGCCCAGATTGGCTCATAAGCGATAACGACTTGTGCCGCTTGCTCTGCAGACAGACCTGCAAAAGCCGCTTCTGTTTGTACTTTGCATACATCTTTTGTTTGGTTCGCTTCGCGCTCTTCAAGCGTTTCACCAAGGCAGAAGATTGGAGTCAGTCCGTGACGGAATGCTGCATGCAACTTTTTATTGACAGTCTCATCGGTTTCCGCAAAATATTGACGGCGCTCCGAGTGACCGATAATTACGTAATCCACACCCAGTTCTTTCAGCATGACACCGCTGATTTCGCCAGTGAATGCACCATTGTCTTCGAAGTGAAGATTTTGTGCACCGATTTTGATGTTAGTGCCTTTCACAGCCTCTACCAGGGATGGCAAGTTTGTAAAAGGTGCGCAGATTACTGTTTCTACGCCTGCGACTTCCGCTTTTCCTTTAACTTCCTGAATGAAGTCATTGGATTCGGAAACCGTTTTGAACATTTTCCAGTTACCCGCGATAATTGGTGTTCTCATTGGTTTCAACTCCTTCATGCTATAGCTTAAAGCTTACTTGTCGTTTAATGCAACTACACCTGGAAGCACTTTGCCTTCCATGAACTCGAGCGATGCACCGCCACCTGTGGAGATGTGATCCATTTTGTCAGCCAATTTGAACTTCTCAGCTGCTGCTGCAGAGTCGCCGCCGCCGATTACGGTGTATGCAGATGTTGTAGCACAAGCTTCTGCTACTGCACGAGTACCGTGGGAGAATGGCTCAATTTCGAATACGCCCATTGGTCCGTTCCATACAACCAGTTTGGAGTTTTTAACAACGTCAGCATAAATCTCACGTGTTTTAGGACCGATGTCGATGCCTTCCCAGTCTGCAGGAATGTCGCCAACTTCAACGATTTTGGTGTTTGCATTGGCACTAAAGTCGTCAGAGATTACGATATCCACTGGCAGGTAGAAGTTTTTACCCAATTTTTTTGCTTTTTCGATAAAGCCCAGTGCTACATCCAGTTTGGACTCATCCAGCAGGGATTGACCTACTTCGTAACCTTGAGCCTTCATGAATGTGTAGGACAGACCGCCACCGATGATTACGTTGTCTGCAATGTTCAGCAGGTTGTCGATCACATCGATTTTGTCTTTTACTTTGGAACCACCGATGATCGCTGTGAAAGGACGCTCAGGGTTGGAAATCGCTTTGCCCAACACTTCAAGCTCTTTTTCCATCAACAGACCGGATACTGCTGGCAGCAAGTGAGCGATACCTTCTGTAGAAGAATGCGCTCTGTGTGCCGCACCAAACGCATCGTTAACGAATACGTCAGCCAGTTCAGCGAATTGTTTTGCCAGTTCCGGATCATTTTTCTCTTCGCCTGCGTGGAAACGAACGTTCTCAAGCAACAACACGTCGCCATCGTTCATCGCCGCGATTTGAGCTTTAACCGCTTCTCCAACGGAATCATCCGCTTTAGTAACCGGTTTGCCCAGCAATTCAGACAAACGCTCCGCTGCTGGAGTCAAACGCATGGATTCTACAACTTCACCTTTTGGACGTCCCATATGGCTCGCCAAGATGATTTTAGCACCTTTTTCGATCAGGAAATTGATCGTAGGCAGTGTTGCACGAATACGTTTGTCATCTGTAATTTTACCATCTTCGAGCGGCACATTGAAATCTACACGCACGAATACCCGTTTTCCATTCAATTCGATATCACGTACACTTTTTTTGTTCATCTCTATTTCCTCCGCACCCATGTATTTGGTGAACCTTTCAAGAGCTGAATCCCTTGTTAGTCCTGGTGTTCATGAGAAATTTACTAAATATCCATATATAAAGAGCGGAAACAATAACAATCTGTTTCCGCTCTATGTTATTACAGATATTACTTGATCATTTTTGCAAAGTGCTCCAATGTGCGAACCAATTGAGCTGTGTAAGACATTTCGTTGTCATACCAAGCTACAGTTTTAACCAATTGTTGGTCGCCAACAGTCAGAACTTTAGTTTGAGTTGCATCAAACAGGGAACCGAAAGTGATTCCTTGGATATCGGAAGATACGATTTCGTCTTCAGTGTATCCGAAAGTTTGTGGATCGGAAGCTTCTTTCATTACTGCGTTAACTTCTTCAGCAGTAACTTTTTTGCCCAGAACAGTTACAAGCTCAGTCAGGGAACCTGTAGCTACTGGTACACGTTGAGCTGCACCATCCAATTTTCCTTGCAGTTCAGGAATTACCAGACCAATTGCTTTAGCAGCACCAGTCGTGTTAGGGATGATGTTTTCAGCTGCTGCACGGGCACGACGGAAGTCACCTTTAGGGTGTGGAGCATCCAACGTGTTTTGGTCGCCAGTGTAAGCGTGAATTGTAGTCATCAAACCTTGAACGATTCCGAATTTGTCTTGCAGTGTTTTTGCCATAGGTGCCAGGCAGTTCGTTGTGCAAGATGCGCCAGAGATTACAGTTTCAGTACCGTCAAGAATCTCATGGTTTACGTTGTAAACGATGGTTTTCATGTCGCCAGTAGCTGGTGCGGAGATAACAACTTTCTTAGCTCCACCTTTCAAGTGTTTCTCAGCTGCTTCTTTTGTTGTGAAGAAACCAGTACATTCCAGAACGATATCTACGCCCAGGTCGCCCCAAGGAAGTTCTTCCGGGTTACGGTTAGCAAGTACTTTAACTTCTTTGCCGTTCACTTTGAAGAAGCCATCGTGTACTTCAACATCGCCATCAAAGCGACCTTGAGTTGTGTCATATTTGAGCAAATGAGCCAGCATTTTAGCGTCAGTCAAGTCGTTGATTGCTACTACTTCGATGCCTGCTACATTTTGAATACGGCGGAATGCCAAGCGTCCAATACGTCCAAAACCGTTAATACCTACTTTAATCATGAGTAAGTTCCTCCCAAGTTTTGATTAATTTTTATGAAACTATATATTCAAGACAGACGGTGAAGTCCGTCAAGACAACAAGAGTTGTGTTGAAAATAAAACTGATCTCATCTCTGGTAACGATAACTATTCCATATCTGCGACAATGACCTCGGCCGCTGCCTCATCAATAATCAGAATATCCTCCTGCCCGAATCGCAGTACAGAATGAATGGCAGCTGCCTTGCTTTTGCCACCCGCAATACCGATGACAACATCGGTGCGTTCAATATCCTGAAGCCGCATACCCAGTGTAAGCATGGTATGTACCACCTCACCCTGACCATTGAAATAATACCCGAAGGACTCCGATACGGCCCCCTGCTCCTGAAGTTCGTCGATGATCTCCGGTGCAAGCTTGCGTCTCTTCGCCATCTCCACAGCATCACCAATGCCATGGATTACGATGCGTGATTGCCTGATCAGCTGTAAAATCTCCTGAACACCCGGATCCTGGATCAGCGATTCATAGGCATGGTCACTAAGCAAATCCGGTACATGCAGGAGTTTATACTGGGCCCCTGCCCGCTTTGCCATCGTGGATGCGATCGTATTCGCCTGAATTTCCAGGCTTTCTCCCAGTCCGCCGCGCGCTGGTACAAACCAGACACCCTTCAGCGAAGTGGGTGGTGTGAGTTGTTCTGCGACTCCAGCCGTTGTTGATCCGCCTGTAACGGCGACAACGTCGTTATCACTCATGATGCTGCCGAGAGCCTTCGCTCCGGCTCTTCCAAGTTCCCGCTTGGCATATGGAGATACGTCCGAATCGCCGGGAACTACAACTACCTTCTGCAGACCGTAGGCTTGCTTGATTCGTTCTTCCAGCTCGGATAATCCAAACAGCTCTTTCGCGACAGGTTCTAACTGCTGCAGCAGATTGTACCCTGCCTCACTGATCTTCATACCAGCACTGTCAATTTCGATAAGTCCCTGAGCCTTTAACAGATCAGTCTCAGCTCTCAGAACCCGCTCGGTCATCTGCATGGAATTAGCTAACGTTCTCCGCCCAATCACATCCGATAACATGATCTGGTGAAGAATCGTATACCGCTTTTTCAAGACATCCATGAGATCGGGCAGAAGCTGCTTTTGCACTTCTAAAATCGTTCGCATGCTTTCCACTCCCGCAAGCTTCTTGTTCCAAGCTTCAATCATGGCCTCAAAATGTCCCGGGTTAACTTTTTAAGTCCCACATTCATTCTACCTAAAACTGACGCGATATGCAAGTGTTTCGATTGCCTATGTCGATACGTTAGCAGGCATCTATACGCGCCTGTTTTCACAACCTCTACACGTTAAGATAAGAAGCAACGGATCTCACACCATATATAGAAGAGATACATAAATAGTATCTATATGTTGCTTTGTTTCATTTTCATATGGCATGTCCAAAACCTCTTATAGCATGTACCGAAATACAAGCTTTATCCCTTCTTCTTTATAATGATCATTTCGGAACCATTCCAAACCACCTGTGAAACAACTCAAATCATGCAGATCGGAAGAACCAATGCGTTCACTCTAACGTGACTCGTACGATCTCTAACCAAAGCAACTGCTTGCAATTCAATAGTTCATAAGCTATAATCATTATTGCTGTCACATGATGTGCGCCCGTGGTCCAATGGATATGACGTAGGCCTCCGAAGCCTGAGATCCAAGTTCGATTCTTGGCGGGCGCGCCACTTATTTTTAACAGCTCATAATGCATTTAACCAACGAAACCGAAAAGGTTTCTTTTTTTTCAAAGTTAGTTTGACTTTCTTTGACTTTTTGTTTGAGATTGTTTATTATGTGGTTAATACGGTAACAGTTTAAATATAAACACCCATTTAACATTTACATTTCCGAGGAGGTTTTTCACGTGAGTTATATTCCAATGGTCGTTGAACAGAGCAACCGGGGTGAGCGCGCTTATGATATTTATTCCAGATTGCTGAAGGATCGTATCATTTTTCTTGGTAGCGACGTGAATGACGTTGTGGCGAATGCCATCATGGCACAGATGTTGTTCTTGGCAGCCGAAGATCCGGAGAAAGACATTCACTTATACATCAACAGCCCAGGCGGATCTATCACAGCGGGTATGGCGATCTACGATACAATGCAATTCATCAAACCGGATGTATCTACCATCTGTGTAGGTATGGCGGCTTCTATGGGTGCATTCCTGCTGAATGCTGGTGCAAAAGGTAAACGTTTTGCGTTGCCTAACAGTGAAATCATGATTCACCAACCACTTGGTGGTGCACAAGGTCAAGCATCGGACATCGAAATCCGCGCACGTCGCATTTTGAAAATGCGTGACACGCTGAACCGCATCATCTCCGAGCGCACAGGTCAACCCCTGGAGCGTATTGAGAAAGATACAGATCGTGACTACTTCATGAGTGCTGCTGAAGCAGCCGATTACGGTATCATCGATAAAGTAATCCAAAACGTAGGCGCTCAAGGCATCTAAACTGCTGCCTGGTGGCTAGCGGAATCATCGCAGGGCGGGCTTCACCGATATATAGGTGAGCCCGCCTTGTGTTATTTTCAAGCAAACAGGCAAGTTCACACCCGTCAGTGGGGTGTGTTGCCTGCATAACAAGAAGTCCCCGTCATCTTACTTTGACGGGGACTTCTTGTTTATTATTTTTTCACGAGAAGAATGATATAAGTGCTCTTGATTTAATTTAACCCAGACGAACTTACTTGTCAGAAGTTACGTTGCTAAACGGCGCTGTGCCCTTAGGCAGAATTTCCTTATACGTGAATTTGATTTCAGGGAAACCTTCGGCATACGCTGTGTACTCATACAACTGGAAGAATACAACTGCACCTGTTGGCGTCACGTAGAAATCCTGGTCTTTATTCAGACCTTTGTAACCGCTCAGGTATCCCGTGTTCGCTTTCAATTGCTCGCCAACCTTTTTGCTGATCGTTTCACGCATCGACTTGCTGTTTGCAATTACATCATCCAGTGTAAGCTCTTTGCCTGTGTCGAGAGCAAACGTATGACCGGAGCGAGAAGTCATGCCATGTGCTCCAGCATAGTCCTCATAACGTTGAGTGATCAGACCCAGTACGCCGTTCTCATTGTAAGTCACCACATACGAAGCTTCGAACGCATACGGGCGTTTTGCAGTTGCTCCACCGAATTCAGACGTTTGTTTTTTGAAAGCAGCAACAGCGGTGTCTACTTCATCTTTGAGCACTTTGTTAATCGCCGCTTCGGCCTCTTTGCTCGCCAGTCCGCTCACTTGCGGATATTGCACATCCACCTCAGCATTTTTAACAGTTACATTGGCTTTTGTCGATTTCACCTGCACATTATTTTGTTTCACTTTGCTCAGGGTTAGCGTTTTTGTTTTGGCATCCCAGCTACCTTGCACACCCAAATAGTCTCTCATTGCAGAGAACGGAATGTACAATCGCCCCTGAATCAATTTGGCTTCCACCTGAGGGTAATAACCGTTAATGTAGACGTTTGGCTGTCCATCCGTCAGGCTGATGGTCATTGCATTGCTCGCTGCTGTTACCGTATATGACTTGGTTTTAGCATCATATTTCAGTGTACCGCCTGCTACATCTTTGACCGCTGTCAGCGACACCCAAGTCGACCCACCTTGGAGCAAACCTTTTTGCGTCATCGTTTTACCGCCTGATTTCAGCGTCACCTCAGCGGGTGTAGTCACTTTGGAAGTTACGGAAGCGGCTTGAACCGATTGATCCACCCAAGCTGTGCTGCCTCCCATAATTACACCTGCTGCCAATAATGCACTCGTCCACTTTTTCCATGTTTTCATATATAAAACTCCTCTCTACTATTCCATCAGGTTTATTGCGTATGTAAATTGAATTAGATTGCATTGGCCATACGCTTACCTCTTTATTATAATTAACCCGTTTTCGGAAAGGTTTACAGCTCCAGTTACAATGTTGATGAAAATCGTACGATAAAAACTGTAGAAAATGAACGTTTTGTCAAGAAAAATGCTACAAAAACGACATGATTCCGTCTCCTTTTCAATAAGTAACACTGAAATTTTATAGCCCTCACTTCCTCAAAGCCAGCATGTGCAACAAAAAAACACTGCCTGAACGACAGTGTTTTTTGTCATTATTTTAAATTCTTGATATTTAATCATTTTAGGTCTCTACCAAGCAGAATCTCTTATTTCATCTCATACGTGATATTGAGAACAGTACTGACTTTAACCTGACCCGCTTCAATCTGTGTACCTGCATTCGAATCACTTGTTGCTTTCGCCATTAGAGCTTCATTCGCATAGAACACAGGAACATTAGCATCTGGTTGACTCACCGAAAGAACAGTTCCAAGCTGGCGCTTAACTGCTTTGGCAATTGCTCCGGCTTTTACATCAGCATTAGCTACTGCCTTAGCAATAACCTCGGATTCGTATTTCTCCGGATTCTCTACTGTGAAACGTACATTTTCGATATTGTTGGCACCTGCCTGGGATGCTGCATCCAGCAATTCACCAATCTTGTTCATATCGCGGTATGTCACCGTCAATGTATGATGTGCTGTATACCCTTTAATTTTCTCTCCATCTTTTTCACTATACGTGTAGTTTGGTTGCACATAGAATTGACTGGTTTGGATATCGTCTGCACTGATCTTCCATGTGTTTTTCAGCAAATTGGTGACTTTTTGAATTTTCGCCGCATTGGCCTTTTGAGCGGATGCTGCGGTTTCGGCTGTACTGTTCACACCAATAGATAGATAGGCGATATCCGGTTTCACCTGAATCTCACCTTTACCAACGACATTAATTACATTTTGCTGTACTCCCTGAACCTCTGCGGCATAAGCATAGTTTCCTGGCGTAACCCAAGCTGTACCTCCAACGAGCAAAGAACTCGCCACCAACACTGCACCAATCGGTTTCATCCATTGTTTACGCATTACGAATAACCTCCTCATATGTTAACTTCTCAAACTTGAAGCGATTTGATACCTTAACAGACGGGACAAATTCCATAATGTTGCACTTGACGGCTCCGAATATATAAAATTTATACGAAACGCAAAAAAGCCCCTTGCGGGACTTCTTTAATCATTAATGCGGATTCACTTTTATTGATTCTCAAGCTCTTCCTTGCTCACCAGACTAACTAAAGCGTTTACAGCCTGATCGGCATCCGCGCCTTCTGCACTGATCTGGATTTCCGTACCGGTGCTAATTGCAAGGCTCATGATTCCCATGATACTTTTAGCGTTTACTTTTTTATCGTCCTTCTCGACGAACACTTCAGATGAGTACTTATTCGCTTCTTGAACGAACAGTGCTGCAGGTCTGGCATGGAGACCCGTTTTCAAACGGACAACTACCGGGTGCTTTGTCATAGAAACTTACCCCCTATTATGAAATCTGGACATTAAATACACAATTATATTTATACAACATTATACCATTAACCCGTGCTGGACACTAGAAGAAAAAACATAGCCTGCTTCTACGAGTAGAAAACGAACGCCAAAGCTCCCTCTTCTTCTGCCCTGAACCATCCAGGCTACCCTGATTAAGTAGCCTAAATCCACAACTTAGACCCTTCATTCGAACGATTAACCTAACGTTCCGCACGCACTTTCTCAGCCAGCTCATCAATTTTCCGAAGGCGATGGTTTACGCCTGATTTGCTCACTGTGCCTTTCAGCAACTCGCCAACTTCCTTTAGATTGATATCTGGATGAGCAAGCCTTACCTCGGCCACCTCACGCAGCTTATCCGGAAGAGACTCCAGGCCTACTTCCCTTTGCAGCAGACGGATATTGTCGATTTGTCTGACCGCGGCCCCAATCGTTTTGTTCAGATTAGCTGTCTCACAATTGACGATCCGATTGACGGAGTTACGCATATCCCGCATAATTCGTACGTCTTCGAACTTAAACAGGGCCTGGTGAGCACCAATGATACTAAGCAGCTCAATGATTTTCTCACCTTCCTTAATGTATAGGATGAATCCTTTTTTCCTTTCTATACACCGGGCATTGAGATGAAATTCATTCGCTAGGTCTACCAGTGCCTGACAATGCTCCTCATACATGGACGCAATCTCCAGATGATATGAGGAACCCTCCGGATTATTAACCGATCCTCCCGCCAAGAACGCACCGCGAAGATATGCTCGCTTACAGCAGTTCTTCTCCAGTAGCTCTGCATTAATGCCAGGAGTAAACAAAAATCCTTCGGAGACGATGTGTAACTCCTTTAGGATCTCCTGAACCATAGACGGAACACGAACAATGTACACATTGTTCTTTTTCAGCCGCATTTTTTTGCGAACCAACAATTCCGTATGCACTTGAAAATGTTTTTTAAGCAGAGAGTATGCCCTTCTTGCAATGGCAGCATTCTCTGTCGAAATATCCAAGATGACTTTTTTATTCGATAACTGCACCGAACCCAGCATACGGATGAGGGCTGAAAGTTCCGCCTGTTCGCAGCACGCTTCACTTTCAATCATCGTTAATTCTTTTTTGGTCTGTGCTGCAAATGACATGGGACTTCACCTCTTCCGTAACATCCAATTTTGAACCAGCTGATAAATATGATGACTGAGCTTGTCGGCATCATGGCGCAGGTAGGTTTTGAACAAAACAAGGGTATCTGCGACAACCTGATAACCTGAGCTTTTCAGCACATTCATATCGAGCACAACTGGCTTTGCTCCTTTTTCCGCATATTTATTCTGCACTTGCAACGGAATATCACCATTATTAACAATCACGTAGTCAAAGAGCTGATGACCGATATGCTCGTGAACCGCTTTAAGATGATCACTCACCGTATAATTATCGGTTTCACCTGGCTGTGTCATAACGTTACAGATAAACATCTTCACTGCTTCCGTTTCGACAACAGCTTCTGCCAGTTTGGGTACAAGCAGATTAGGAAGGATACTGGTATATAGACTGCCTGGACCAATCAGAATCGCATCCGCCTGGCGTATCGCTTCTACAGCTTCTGGCAACGGCTCCACGTGATCCGGTTCAAGGAAAACACGTTTAATGCGCCCACCTGCCTCAGGGATTTTGGACTCGCCTGTTATAATCGACCCATCCTCCATCTCGGCATGTAACACAACAGCCTGACCCGCTGCCGGAAGCACCTGACCTCTAACGGCAAACACGCGGCTAAGTTCCCGCACAGCAGTCACAAAGTCGCCTGATATATCCGTCATCGCAGCCAATATCAGATTGCCCAGGCTGTGGCCTGCAAGCCCCGCCCCTGTATTGAAACGATATTTTAACATGTCTGAAAGCAGTGGTTCCACATCCGCCAGCGCGGTAAGTACGTTACGAATGTCGCCGGGAGGCGGCATTTGCAACTCACTACGCAGGATGCCTGAACTCCCACCGTCATCGGCAACCGTAACGATGGCCGTGATATCCATCGGCTTTTCTTTTAAACCACGCAACATCACGGATAATCCGGTTCCACCGCCCATTACAACGATTCTCGGACGTTCTCTCCGTGGTCCGGCCTCTTTCATCCCTTCACCCTCTTCAATGACGATCCCGGTCAGCGTCGCGATGGCTTACGGTAACGGCTTCAGTCTCACTGCTTCCCAGCATTTTGCCCAAATATTCCGATATTGCTACCGAACGATGCTTGCCCCCGGTACAGCCGATTCCAATGATAACCTGGCTTTTGCCTTCCTTCCGGTATTGCGGAATCAGAAAATGCAGCATATCCAGCAGTTTGGTCAGAAACGCTTGCGTTTCCGGCCATTTCATTACATATTCGTACACTTCACTATTTTGTCCTGTATTCGGCCGCAAATGATCAATATAATGCGGATTCGGTAAAAAACGAACATCGAATACGAGATCCGCATCAATCGGAATACCGTATTTGAATCCGAAAGACGTTATATTCACCGACAACATCTGGGTCTCCAAGTGGGAGAACCTTGAGATGATGCGCTCTTTCAATTGAGCCGGCTTCATCGTACTGGTATTCAGCACCTGCGTTGCTGAATTTTTGAGTTCTTCCAGCATCTTGCGCTCCAGCTTAATGCCATCGAGCGGCATCCCTTCCGGAGCCAGCGGATGTCTGCGTCTACTCTCTTTGTAACGCTGTACCAGCACAGAATCTGTCGCATCCAGAAATAAAATTTCGCAATGAATGGTAAAATGATCCTTAATATAATTCAAAGACTCGGACAATGCCGTAAAAAATTCACGTCCTCGCAGATCGATGACCAGCGCTACCTTGCCGATCTTACCATTGGACTGTTCGATCAACTCTGCGAATTTGGGAATTAAAACAGGTGGTAAATTGTCTACACAGAAAAAACCCAGATCCTCCAGGCTCTGCACAGCTATCGTTTTACCCGCTCCGGACATGCCCGTAATGATAATGAGCGTGGCGCCTGTGCCTGGTGATCCCTCACCGTCAAGCATAAATGTCCCCTCCTTATCATATTGCTGTCGGATTATCGTGTTACGAGGTTACTACGAACGCAAGAGGAGACCTGCTGCACCTACAATACCTGCATCATTACCCAGCGTAGCTTCTAGAATCTGGACGCCCTGCTGCAGCGGTTCCGGAGTCAATTGAGCGAATACGGTGCGAATTTCATCAAACAGGAAGTCACCTGCCTTGGATACACCACCGCCAACAATGAACAACTCCGGATTCAACACAGCTGCTACGGTTGCCATGGATTTGCCCAAATAGTACGCTGCGCGATTTACAATCCGCAGTGCAACTTCATCGCCTGCTTTGGCCGCATCAAATACTTCCTTGGCAGCAATTTTGTCTACCAGTGCAAGTGACGTATGGTCCCCACGCTCAACGGCATCCTTCGCCATACGTATGATACCTGTTGCAGATGATACTGTCTCTACACATCCCATTTTACCACATCCGCACTTGATCGCTTCCAGATCAGGTACCACACTGATGTGACCCAGCTCCCCTGCCATACCTGAAAAACCTTGATAAATTCTACCATTCAGGATGAGACCACCGCCAACACCTGTACCGAGTGTGAAGCATATACAATTGTCTACACCCTTGCCGGCTCCAGCCCAAGCTTCACCGAGTGCAGCAACGTTTGCATCATTATCTATTTTAACAGGCTTGCCCAGACGTTCTTCAAGAACCGAACGAATGGCTACATTCCGAAATCCAATGTTAGGAGCATGAACAATAATACCTTCGCGTACATTGGTGAACCCGGCAACTCCTGCACCGACACCTTCAAGCTGTTCCCAGCTGTATGGCGATTCGGCAACAATATGACGGACATACTTCTCGATGTTGGCGATAACGGTGTCAACGCCCTGATCTACTTCCGTCGGCCCTTCATACGTATGCATAAGCTGACCTTGATCATCACATATACCGACCTTGATTGCTGTTCCGCCGAGATCGACCCCAACGTAGATTTTCTCAGACATGCTGCAAGCCACCTTTATCTATCTATAATAGTTTAAGTCCTACGTACCAACTATAATTGAAGGATACGCCGGGGTCAAGACGAGAAGACCTCACGCACACCATGCTTTGGCAGGGTTGTGAACGACATCACACACCATTTTGAATACGTATACATCCTCCTTATAATCTATTGAAACACTACGTTTCCTCCTTCCCTATTAGAAAGGGAAGCCTCAACTCATGATATTTCATCAGCACTCGTTCCATTCATACAAAATGACAATGGTCATCTGAACTTCATGACAATGTTTACTAATCACTCACGATACCCCTCACCTCAGGTGAGGGTATAGCAAAAAAACGCCTTCCAGCGAAGCACTGGAGACGTCTTTTCAATTTCCACCCATTCACTCAGCCAGACACTAACTAAAGCTTCGACTCTACGCGTACAGGCTCATCGGTCTTCTCCATCTTATTAACATCCAGAATATCCAGCATGAAAACAAAGATTGGAATACCAATGATCAAGCCCCAGATTCCGAGAAAATGTTGCGACAGAATCAGCACGATAAAGGTGTAGAACATCGGCAATTTGGTCTTGTGTGCCATCAGTTTTGGATTCAGGAAATAGGTTTCCAACGCATGAATTACAATGATCAAAATAATCACGATGATACTCATCTGCATTCCGCCCATTTGATACCCGATCAGACAGAGCGGCACAAGGGAGATCATAACCCCCGCTACAGGCACCAGACTGAGCAGGAAGACCATAATCGTTAATGCGAACAGATAAGGGTATCCTAAGATCCACAATCCGAGCATCGTCAGCACCGTATTAAATACGGCAATTAACAACTGCGCTTCAATTACTTTACCAAAAGAAGATACAAATTTGTCGCCCAGGTATGCCACTTCATTATAGAACCAACCGATTTTACTTGTTTTAAATTTGGACGTGAATTTATAAATTTCTTTTTTCTGCAACAGGAAGAACAGACTCAAAATAATAACGAGCAGGATGAATTCCAGCCATTTACTAAAGGCAAAAATGTATTTCAGCGCTTCGTTCGTATAATTTTTAATGTCAAAAGACTGCAGGTATCCTGCGATCTTAGAGGCAAAATTATCGCCATCGGCTGTGTCGAGAAATTTCATGATTTCATTCGTCAACTGTACAACCTGATCCACAATCCGTGGTGAATACCTGGATATACCGAGCACAATTCCGGCAATCACAATGATATACAGTAGAATGACCACGACTTTATAGTCGACTGGAAAAAAGCGATTTAAACCTTTGGTAATGAGATGCTGCAGCCTGTTCATGACGTAGGTCACCAGGAACAACAGCAAAATCATGTGAAGCATACTTCCCATACTGAACAAAATTAAACAGAACAACAGCAAGATCAAGAAACGCCTAACTGTTGCATTATGCAACCAATCCTTTATCATTTCCCCCAACTTCTTCACCTCACAGCTAATATACCCCTTATGTATACGAAATCATGCCCACCATAGTTTCAAAAAAAGAGAAGCCCTCCGGCTTCTCTCAGTTTACGAGACTTCCCGTTGTCTCTTATAACCAATTTATTTCAATCCAGAGAGCTGTCATGTTTGTTACTTATCCAGCGTTTCGCTCCAATCGTGCACGATGCTTCCCTCCAGGAACTTTTCACAATCCATCGCTGCCATACATCCCGATCCTGCCGCTGTGATCGCCTGACGATATTTTGTATCCTGGACATCTCCACAAGCAAACACACCCGGAATATTCGTCTCTGTTGTACCCGGCTTAACTACAACATAACCATGCTCATCCAGCGTAATTGCATTGCCAAGGAATCCGGTGTTCGGTGTGTGCCCGATGGCAACGAATACCCCGTCTGCTTCAAGCAGTTCTTCCTGACCGGTTTCATTGTTGCGCACCTTCAACCCTTTGACACCCATTGCTTCAGGTACAACCTCAAGCGGAGTTCGATTCAAGGCCCATTTCACTTTCTCGTTGCTGCGAGCACGATCCTGCATAATCTTAGATGCACGAAGCTCATCCCGGCGGTGAACCAGCGTAACGTCTGTGGCAAAACGAGTCAAAAAGCTTGCTTCCTCCATGGCGGAGTCGCCGCCACCCACCACAACGATTTTTTTACCACGGAAGAAAAATCCGTCACATGTCGCACATGTGCTTACTCCCCGCCCTACATTCTCCTGCTCTCCCGGAATGCCGAGATAACGAGCCGAAGCGCCTGTGGAGATAATGATGGAATCTGCTTCCAACTCACCAATACCACCCACACTCACTTTGAAAGGCTGCTTGCTGAAATCAACCTCTTCCACCCAGCCATTCTTGAATTCAGCACCAAAACGCTCCGCTTGCTTTCGCATGTTGTCCATCAGTTCCGGACCCATGATTCCTTGCGGAAAACCCGGGAAGTTCTCAACTTCTGTAGTCGTTGTCAATTGCCCGCCTGGCTGTAGACCTTCAATCACCAGCGGATTCAGATTTGCACGAGCCAGATATATCGCTGCTGTCAGACCCGCAGGTCCGGTTCCGATCACAATCGTTCTGTATTTAGACATATTAGATACAGCCTCCTTCATCAGGTTGAGATGTGTAATGGTCGCGAATAACTTGCCAAGATGATATCCTACAGGCATTTTGAGACCTATTCGTTAAGTTTACCCGTTTTTACGGTTAATGTATCCTTCTCCTCAAGACGAGCATGCTTGCAAACTTGGTTACAACGTTTTACAAGGCTTGGATGTGAGTGGAATTAACCATTTGGCGGAGTTGCGCTGCAGATTTGATTGAGCTGTCTTGCATATTTGCTGACAGTAGATGCAGATATGCCATAACGTTCAGCAATGCTTTGATACGTCACTGGCCGGCTGCGGTTTTTCGAAGCCAGATACTCCAGTCCAGCAGCCCATCCTTCAATCTGTTTGGAACCAGAAAGATCCGGGCGTACCCTGGAGACGTAATCCATCCAGATTCGTTCCATCTCCTGCTGCAGTTCAGTTCTCGCCTCAGACATTTGCAGAGCCCGTTCAACTACAGCCTGCCAATGGGGCACCTTTCCTGTTTCCAACTTCTCCGTGATCTCCGTTTTGCCATTCTTATGAATGGATTTCAGAGCCTCCGAAGTAAAGGGGCGGGATACTTTAGATTCAGGTTCAAGGCGCTCAGCCATCTGAAGATCATGTAAAATATCCTGTGCCGCCTTGACTAAAGCAGGTTCTTCGCCAGGTTCATCCATAAAAAGTTGCAGCGCCTGCTGTACTTCGTAATCACCAATCATGCCAAGCGCATGAATAACTTGCAGCTTGGTTGCCTGATCACCATGTCGCAGCGCCCAGAAGAAAGACGAACGAATCAATGGATCATTTTTCATCTCTTCCGGAATGCCGTTGCCATAATCCTCCCATTGCTGGAACTGCTCATCAAAAGGAAGGTGGTAATGGTAGCTTAACTTGTTCGGCTCCTGTAGCCCTTGAAGTACCGCTTCGAGGCCTTCCAGGTAATAACGAGACACCTCTGAACCAGGATCAAGTTTGTTCACATGATGCCACAGCCGCTTCGCAATGTCATAGCGTTCCGTGTTGTATGCCGCCACTGCTGCGTAATGCGCAAGGGCTGGATCAGCAGCTGTCTCCTCTACCTTGAGCAACCGGCGGAAATGAAGATAGGCTGCATCATGCTGGCCTAGAATTCCCATCGTCGTAGCCAGCTTGTACACCTGTTCGTGCTGGTATGGCACGATCACACGCAGTTTTTGGATCAATAGCAGCACTTGGTCCGTCCGATTCTCATTCTGATAGAAGATCGCCAGATTACAGAGTGCGTGCAGATTGCCCGGTTCCTGTTCCAACACTTCAGCGATGGTCTCTTTTGCTTTGGAGAACAGTCCCATATAATAATACGCAAGAGCCAGATTGTTACGGGCAGCCAGATAATCCGGATAATCGGGTGACATGTCCTCAAGCAGCTCTGCAGCTTGGGCGAACTTGCCCTCTTCCAGCAATTCACGCGCCTGATCATGCTCCACAACACCTTTGCGTGACTTGATTCGATTTAATTTGGCAGGTCGATCCAGCTCATAATACAAAAGCTCCATCATTTCTTCTGCTTCCGTCATGAACTGACCCTGCGTGTCTTCCTCCAAATAGGTAACCAGTGCACGCTCGGCTTCCTCAAATTGATCCATGTTGGCATAATTGTTAGCCATGTAGAAATAACATTCCGTCATCGATGGGTCGACCACTTCCAACACATTCGCCAGAATGGCGTTGGAGGTTTCGTAGTCCCCTTTTTCAGATAATATACCCGCCATATTACAATGATTCACCGGATTTTCCGGCTCGTATTCAACAGCTTTACGAAAATATTTCAATGCCTTGTCGACATGATTACGGTCCAGCGAGCGGACAGCTCTTTCAAAAAAGAAAGAAGCATCCAAGTGAATCGGTATAATATTGGCAAGGTGACCCTCGGTCCGCACTAGCTTGCCCTTCATCTTCCAAGGCACCTCCTCTTTGCTTTCATTCATACTCTTCAGTATACCACATCTTTAGGCCCTCTTCGCTATATGTAGTTTCATGTCGTTTATGAAAAAAATACAAAAAATAAAGACGATACTTCATCCCGGTTTGAATGAAGTACCATCTTTATTTCAGGTTTTTGGTCAGTCCATTACTTGTACTTAGAGAAATGGAGTTTAACCGTTTATTTCGTCAGTGACGGTGAAAGCATTATATCTAGCGTTTTATCAAAGGGAGTCATGAAATTAACCAGTACAATCTTGCAATTCTCGGGCGTCTTAGCTTCACGAACATTTGCCGCCAGATGTCCCATCTCGCCCCCATTAATTTCAAGCCAGTCTTCCCCGCAGCTGTAACGCAACTTGCCGCTTTTCCACAGAATGCTTCCATCACTGGTTTCTATACCATCCTCACAGCTAAGCTCTCCTTCACTTCCAAATACAAAGGATAACTGCATCATGATATCCTGTGGTTCCTCTCCGGTCAGATGCATCGTCCATCCGTTCGCGGTCTGCAGTACTTCCGCACCAACACGGAACGTCTGCTCATGTGTGAGTGCCCGGCTCTGATGCGGCAGCAAATACCACGGGCTGATCGATGAAGAAGCTGATGCTGGTAGATCAGCCGAAGGAACAGGACCGTAATACCCCTTCTTCTGTTCCCCGGTCAGGTGATACCCCTGAGGGAGACGAGTCATACTTTGCATCGGTACATATCCAGGGTTGAAATATGAAGCCAATTGAACTCCCAGCAGGCGTACCTTGCCGTGACGAAGTGCAAAAATTGACGGCACCTCCGTCATGACGGTTACGCTAGTCTCTCCAGCACGAATTCGGGCAACAGGGGCACCAAAATCCGTGTGCATACGGCTATGCGAGATTCGTCCATAATGACCTACGTTCTCCATCTGGCTCACGTAACTTTCCCGTACAAAATGCTCATTCAGCATAACTTCATAGTGATCCGGAATTGCATCCGTTGTTCCGCTAGTCTGCTGAAGCTCAGGCTCAAGTAACAATCGTACGAGAGCATTCACCGAGCACACGCCTGGATCTGTCAAATCGCTCGCTGCCCATGCCGCCATACCTGCAAAGAGCGGATCTGTATCCAGTTTGGCCATCATTGCGTAAGGCAGATAGTAGGAAGACAAGCCATGTATACTGCCCAGATCCTGGCGACCTGAATAATCGGTGACAATTTCACCTGTAGGGTGTACCAGATATACCATCATCCGAAGGTTCAGACGTACTGGCTCCAACAATTCAGGGCGGTTTAACAAACGGGCTGCATGAATCAGCATAATATCACTCACCGCATTGTAGATCCCGTTGCTGCGTTCGGTCCACTCTCCATCCGGGGTAATATCAATGCCTTCCGCCAGCCATTGCTCCGCGCGTTGTACTGCTTCCTCTATTCCGAAAATTTCATGTAGAAAACCAAGTGCGGCACATAAAACCCAACGATGATTTGGTGTATGACAGCCTCCTGTTAACATCACTGGGATCGTCCGTTCCAGAAACAACCGCATATTATCCAGTACAGGCTTCAGTGGAGCCCAATCCTGTTGATTCAAGAGTTGATATAACTGCGAATACCCTACAACAACAAACGCAGTGTCTGGCGGGGAATGATAGTTGGTCCAGCCGGGTGATATCGATCCGTCACTGTGCTGGTGACACAGCACAAATTCACTAGCAAGTCGCAATCTTTCCAGCAAGTCCTCGTCTCGATAATACTTGGAGTCCTGATTAGAAATTGCTGCTCCCCAGAAACACATATCCGTCGGTGTTCCCGTCGTATGATTAACCCAAGCCACACCTGAAAAAGGATCCATTGTTCCACCATAGTAACGACTTTCCGGGTCAAGTATCTGCCGCTCTATGCCTCGTTCCGTGGCTCTGTCGTTGCTTTCTACCAATTGTCTATACATCTACAGTCCCCCTTCAATCCATCCATTTAATGCCTTCAATCCATACAAATAGAGTCCTAATCAAAAGATAAAGATAAGATCAGCAGGCTATGCGCTCTTGCAGCCCAAGCCAACCGATCTTATCACTCTACCTATTTATGCTTCTACACTCGCAAGTTTCTGCATGAGCAGATCATGACTTTCATGAATCGCTTCCGGTTCACACGCTGACTTCAGTTCATATACCTTCACCTGTGCTTTACGGATCATGGGAAGATACGCATCATAGAAGTGCATATCCTTACTGTGAACGTACGGGCACCAATGATCGGAGAGCCCTAGCGTTTCATGGATATGAACGCCAACGATATCATCCATCAATCCCTGCATCTCGCCTACACTATCATATAGTCCCAATCGATCCATCATAATCGCATGACCCGTATCGTACCAAATTCCGACCGGGGCACCCTTGAGAGCCTGGATGATCGTTTTCGCTTCAGCAAGCGTGGGAATCTGTTGTGGTCTTGAGCGGGTTTCGATCCCAAAACGGACATTCAGTCCTTTGGACACCACCCGGTTGCAAACCTCATCCAGACTGATGATAATTTTCTCAATATAGCCTGCACTCAGAGCTTCGCGCCGTTCCATTAACTCTGCCCATTTGCTGCGATATTGCGGCGAATCCGTCCCTTCCTCACGGTACAACTTCTCCAGATCCTTGCTGATGTCATGCGGGAAAGGCACTTCACCTGGGTGAACAACAACAGCTTCCCCTCCATAACGATGCGCATATTCAGCTGATCCGACAAGCAGATCAATGGCCCGTTTTCGCTTGACTTCATCCTCAAAACCGAGCAGCACAGAATCCGTCCCGTAATCAGGATCAGGATCATGAGGGAATGTGTTGTGCACACTGGATACCCCAATCTCTCCCCGCTCGATCATCGGCTCAATTGTAGTGAGCATTTCCTTCGTCACATTATAGTTAAGCTCCACCCGGCGAAAGCCGAGTCCTGCAATTTCCCGAATCATGTCTTCTCCTACAGGATGTCTCCTGATATTCCAGCATGTCGAGAATGAGTATTCTCCCTTGTCAATTCCCTGCATAATACATTCCTTCTCCTTCCCCGATTGTGATGTTTGCGTGTATGGGGACTACGAATTAACCTTTAACTGCTCCTTGCATTGCGCCACTAACAAAATACTTTTGCAACCAAGGATATACAAGCAGGATCGGTACTGTTGCAAAGACAACCGTAGCAGCCTTGAGACTTTCTGGTGTTAATCTTGTACGGTTTGCACCCTCCATCAATGTAAGCTCACTTACCATGTTGTTCTGTACCATCTGATAAAGCTTCAGTTGCAGTGGATATAATTTCGGATCGTTAATGTACATCAGTGAATCCTGGAAGCCATTCCAGCGTCCGACCGCATAGAACAGAGATAGCGTAGCAATTACGGGCAAAGACAGTGGCAAAATAATTTTAAAGAGTGTGTGGACATGAGAGCTTCCATCAATCTCGGCAGACTCTTCCAGACTATCCGGTATCCCGCGGAAGAAGGAAATCAAGATAATCAAGTTAAATGGACTCACCAGCCCTGGTAGGATCAACGCCCATACCGAGTTTATCAAATGAAGATCACGAATCAACAAATACTCAGGAATAATACCGCCACTGAAGAACATCGTGATGATAATGATGTACATAAACAGCTTACGGCCTTTTAATTTCTTCTTCGTTAGCGGGTATGCTGCAGCAATCGTAAACAGCATGCAACATAAAGTCGTTATAATCGTAAGGATCGTTGTAAATCCTAGGGAATAAATCATGGAACTATCTGAAAATACTTGACCGTATGCATCCCAGGTGAACTCTTTCGGGAAGATCGTTACTTCACCTGATGTAATGGCCCGGTTCGAACTCATGGATATGGCAATGGTGTGTAGAAACGGAGCAAGACAGAATATGACAAACAAAGTAATGAAGGTGACATTTACAATATCGAAAATACGGTTCGAGGTGCGGTCACTCATCTGCACACAACTCCTTTACTAATGGTGGTCTATATATACAACAAGCCGAAGGGCATACATCTGATTGCTCTTGAGCGTTTAGAGAATACCTTCTCCCGTCGTTTTCTTCGAAATATAGTTGGAACCGAGGACAAAGATCAGTCCAACAACTGCCTGGAATAAGCCTACAACCGTTGCAAGTGTATACTGCCCGGATTGTATACCCATTCTATATACGAAGGTGCTAAGTACATCGGAATATTCACGAACAGCCGTATTACCAATAACGAAAGGCCGGTCAAAACCGATGCTGACCATGTTTCCAAGATTAAGGATAAGCAAGGTTACAATGGTTGGTTTAATGCTTGGCAGTGTAATATGCCAGATTCTCTTCAGCCGCGTTGCGCCATCAATCTCAGCTGCTTCGAACAATTCCTTGTTCACACCGGTTAATGCAGCCAGATATAGAATGGTTCCCCACCCAGCACTTTGCCACACACCTGTAAACAGGTAAGTAACAAGCCATGGATTTTTTTCTGTCAAAAATGGTATGGAATTCAGGCCTAGACTCTCCAGTATTCCGTTTACCATACCGGATTGATTACCAAACAACTGGTATACAATCCCCCCGATGATAACCCAAGAGATAAAGTGAGGAATATACAGAATGGTTTGTGAGATCTTCTTAAACCATTTGAATCGTACCTCATAGAGCATAATCGCCAGAATAATTGGAGCAGGGAATGAAACGATCAGATCAAGAAAATTCAGCATAAATGTGTTACGTAATGTAGTGTAGAAATCCGGCATTGCGAATACTTCGCGAAAAGCATCGAAGCCGATCCACTTACTACCGTTAATCCCTTGGAACAAGTTGAAGTCTTTAAACGCGATCTGCACACCATACATCGGTCCATAACGGAAAATGATAAAGTAAATCAGAGGCAATGAAATTAACGCATACAGCTGCCAGTATCTCTTCAAGTATGTGGTCATGTCTCTCTCTCCTCCTCACAAACGAAGAAACGCTATGCCGCCGCCCAGAAGCGACGGCACAGGCCTCATCGAAACCCTTCAATTTACATATATTTCATGTCGATCTTATTGTTCAGCAGCTTCCAGCTCTTTTTTCAGATCTGCTCCACCCAGGGACATGAAGTCAGCCATTTCTTTTTCAAAGACTGAGTCAAAGTCAGCTGGTTTTGCCATAGCTGTTTTTACGATAATAACGTCCAATTTGTCTGACAGTGCTGTACTGTACTTCATCTCAGCCTGAATTGGCTTACTGAAGACAATTGGTCCAACCGTATCTGTGTTTGCAACTTCAAGTGCTTTTTTCAAGATTTCCTGATTGGCTGGAGGGAATCCCATAATCCATGCTTTTTCATTCAAGGCTTGATCACCCAGGTTTTTACCGTTCGAGATGATAGCTGTATCACCTGCGTTGAACAAACGATCTTTTGCTTCTTGAGTAGCGTCTGCTTTAGCAACTGGAACACCGTCTACCAGATCATAGTTCTCGCCTTCCACACCATCATAAATGGCAGTAAGGTTTTTATCGGAAGCCATCCAATCCAGATATTTAATCGCTTCTGCTGCACGTTCACTGCTCTTTGGAATCATGATGTACATACCATTTGATCCATAACGGGACTTGATATGTTTTCCATCAGCATTTGCATTGGTGTATGCATCCAGCGGAGCCAATTTGCTGTCCGGTTTGTTTGTTTTCAACAGATCATAAGATCCATCTGGCCAGAAAATGGAGTCCACATCTTCAGAGAAGAAACCAGTATTTCCATTGGCAACGTCTTTATTCAACTGAGTTTTATCCTTATCCAAACTGAAATCTTTACTGATCAGGCCTTCGTTGTACAGCTTGTTCAGGAACTGCATCGATTCTTTAAATCCTTCATGCAGAGGTAATTCATAACGTTGAGAATATGTTTTATCCCCAGCGATTGGCTTGATGAAAGAGTAGATCAGTGGCTCATAGGAAGCTGGTGCAAGCGCAAAACCCATAGGGATGTTTTGACTTCCCACCTTGCCAGGGTCTTTTTCTTTAAATGCTTTCAAGGTGTTATACAACTCATCTGTTGTTTTAGGTGCTGGCATTCCCAGCTTATCTAACCAATCTTGACGAACAAAGGAGCTATACCGAGCTGTAATCGCACGTTTACCCGGAATGGCGAACTGTTGTCCTTCAACTTGACCAAACTTTAATGTATCTTCGCCCAAAAACTTTTTCAGATTCGGTCCATACTGATTAATCAGATCACCTACATCTGTCAAACCGCCTTGTTGTGCATAGCGGTAAAACACGCTGGAGTCATAAACGAAGACAACATCCGGAACGTCCGAAGCACTGGCCATCAGGACATTCAGCTTGGTTACTTCCTCAGAACGTTGAACAGGTACGAATTGTACGTCAATGTTGTTTGGATCACCAAAGTTCTTTTGAATCATTTGAGAGATAAAGTTGTTTGAAATCGTGTACTGGGAAGGTGTTTTACCACGGTCGAAAAGCTCCACCTTTAATGTGACGCGTTTTCCATCACCCGATGCTCCGCCTTCTGCTGATTTGTTGTCTGAAGATCCGCACCCCGCAAGTAGTGAGACACCCATTACTGCTGTAAGTGCCAAACCCATTAACTTCTTTAGACTCCCTTTTCTTGTCATTCTGTTCATCCCCTTTGGCTTTACGTGAATGTTTTAAAGCTTGCTCTGAGTATTCCATACTATTGTGACCCCAGACAACTGACTAAAATCGTGTACATCAATAAAAGAGTTTCAGTTTGCCTCCTATGCTTATTTTCGCAGACTGCCATAATGCCCGAAAACCCTATGGTACCAGGCTTCAGCAGTACTTCCTCCGTCTTTATGTGTAAGGTACAGATAAACCATTTTCCCACACTGACTAAATTCGTAAATAACATGCCGGTGTAATGATGGAACATCTTCTGACATGATCATGAAAGCATCATGTTTATTTTGAAATTTTTCAAGCGCTTTCATTTTTGGCATTGTCAAATAAACAAAACAAGGTGAACCATTGCATGTGATATCTCCATATATTATGGAGACTCATTGCAATCATTCACCCTGATTTTAGAAATCAACTCTTTCATCATGTACGAAAAACTAACACATTCATTCAATTTAAATCCCTAGAATTTTGACTCAAGTCACTCATCCGCTGTCTTTGAGTCTTTCTTCATCCGACGATAATCTCCAGGAGTAATCCCTGTGACCCGCTTGAACACACGTCCGAGTGTGATCCCGTTTGCATAACCGACTTTCAAAGCGATATCCTGTAAGGAATGGTCTGTATCCAGCAACAACTTTTCTGTTTCTTTCATCCTAAGGTCGGTCACAAAGTCAACAAACTTCATGTTAAATTCAGTCTTAAACAGATAGCTGGCGTGCTTTCCCGAAATCTGAAAACGATCACTCAAATGTTTAAGAGACAAATCTGGATTGGTGAACTGTTCCTCGATATATTTTTTCATTTCATTAACCATAGCTTTATAGCTCTTCGTTTCCGTAACAGCAACGTATGTCCGGAACAGATCGGTAAGACTATCGAACAACAGCACCTTAACATCTTCTAGCGACTCTGCTTCTTCCATCGCTTTCAGCCAATTGTTGATGTTTTCCTCAGACAGTTCTTTCTGTAACCCTTCCGACATCATAGAGACTTCACGGCTGAGCATTTGGAGCATCGCCTGAATCAGGGAACGGATCTCATCATCTGGCAGTTTATTTCGCTCAAACTCCTTAAAAATATCCTCCAATTGCTCTCTCCACTGTCCACTCGACATCCTGAACCGTTTGACAAAGTCTGCAATCATTTGCAGATACGTGTAGGTCTCGAGCAATGGATGCTGCATTTCACTTGTCTCTGCTTCACCCACATCACCATGCATCAGCAGCTTACGCTGCATCACTGCTTCAGCGGCTGTAAACGATTGATGGATCGCCCCAATTCCTTCAGCAACAGGTCCAATGCCAAAGCTGAGGGAAATTCGAAGATTCTGTTCTACCCAGGATTTACATTCCTCAGCAACCAATCGGATCTGTTTGGCTAAATCCTGTCCCTGCTGCGTTTCTTCCTTCGAAAAGAAAAGAATAGCAATCCGATCTACACTGATCCATTCTGTCCAGCATTGCACTTCCGTATCTCGAGATAGCTCCTGCAATACATTCATCAGAGCGAACTTCAGTGTATTTTGCTCTCCTCTGGTGAATTTCTCCTGAAACCCCTTCTCATAGCGGTTAATATCCCCAACAACCACGATAAAGCGAGAAGCTTCATGAGCCCCATCAAATGGGGATACCTCATACAATTGTCCTGCGGCATTGTCCACATGGTCACCATGTAACAGAGCGCTAAACAGTTTACTCCGCTGCATCAGCACATTTTCCCGGCTCTTTTTATCATAATCCATCATATGATTGATCAGATTTTCAAGCACACCGTCAATCATTTTCATCTCATCCATACGAGCACCGGACTGTTCAAACGCCTTGATCTGTTGAGATTCAATCCGATTCATGATGATTTGAATTGGCTTGTAGTTCCGCCGGGTTACATACACGATATAGATAATTGCACAGATTACCGTCAAAACTGCAATGACTACCCAGACATAAGAAACAACAGACACCCAACCAAACAAATTACCTGCTTTGATGCCACTAGTAAGTGTCCATCCCAATCGATGCAAAGGTAGTTCATTTAACTTGGTACCTTCGAGTGCACTCTCTTTATCAGAATGTGCATTATAGATAATCCTGCCCTCTTGGTCGGTTATCGCCAGGAAAGAGAGCTTTCCATTAACCATCCCATCCACGCTCTGCTTGATGCTACTCATCTTGATATTGATGACCAATAGACCTTCTGAGCCAAAAGGCAGTGGCATTTCTTTATTGACGGTCAACACTTGTACTGGTGTCTTCTGCACATCGTCCCATTCAATCTCCCGAACAGGCTGCCACCCTTGACCCATAGTACCTTTTAGCGTTTGACTTATCCATTCTTTGTCTCCGAAGCTTTCCACTTCTCTTGAACCACTCACCGTTATCACACGTTGGTGCTGCTTGTCATAGAGGTATATGGATTGAATCCATGAAGAGGAGTTCATCATCTCACGTAAGTTTTGTGCAATGGTATATACCGTATCCGAATTGTTTGGATTATTTTCGTTAAAATAAAGCCTGTACGCCGGCTCGTATTGCACTTTCTCTGTCACAGCCAGTTCAATGTCCCGAATCGTATGATCCAGCGTAGTCGCAAGATAACTGGAAGATATTAGATCAGCCTTCCTGGTCTCTTCTTTGGAAATATCATTAATGAAGACAAAAGCACTAAAAATGAGTATCGTCATCGTAAAGAAAAATATAGGGAAATACGAAAAGAGTAACCGATAATACCAAGTCCGCGACAATAGACCCCACTCCTCACTCCACGATGTCAATATCCTACAGCCGTGGTTCTACTGTTTAGTATCCGTAACAAAACCATTCCAGATTCATCTATAATAAAACGCTATCATTCTTAATAATAGTTATTATATCACAAGCGATCAAACAGCCAAGCACGGAATTGAACAAGCGGGGTCAAAATAAAAATACCGTGCTGAGTAAAAATGTACTCAGACACGGAACGTAAAACCAGATTAGGCTGTGAAACACCCGTTAATCATAAAATTATATACCGGAATCCTTAAACAGAGTCGCCATGGAACCGCCATCTACAATGATGCGGATGGCTCGTGAGAGCATAGGTGCAACGGGTAATACTTTAAAACAGTCCGGATGGTCCTCCGGCAATGCAATCGAGTCTGTTACCACAACCTCGGTAATCGATGGATGATTTAATTTGCTTACTGCTCCATCCGAGAACAAGCCGTGAGTTGCGCAAACATATGCGTTCTCTGCACCCCGTTCCTTTAAACCTTCAACCACATTCACAATGGTTGTACCTGTATCGATCAGATCCTCGATAATGATCGGTGTTCGTCCCTCAACGTCCCCGATCACATGTGTAATGATGGATTCGTTATGACTTGGGCGTTTCTTGATCATGATCGCAAAAGGAGAATCCAGACGATTCGCCAGCTTCTCTGCCATGGATGCTCGTCCTGCATCAGGAGAAACGACCACCGGATTTTTGATCTCTTTGCTAAGCAGGTACTCACTGATCAGATCCAGTGATGTCATGTGATCCACCGGAATGTTGAAGAAGCCCTGAATAGCTGCTGCATGCAGATCAATCGTAACGACCCGGTTCGCTCCGGCTGTCGTTAATACGTCGGCTACCATCTTGGCCGAGATTGGCTCACGCGGAGCCGACTTCCGCTCCTGACGAGCATAACCATAATACGGAACAATAATGTTCACTGTACGTGCAGAAGCTCGTTTTGCCGCATCAATCATAACAAGCAGTTCGACAAACAGCTCATTAATGGGATGAGACAAAGACTGTATTAAAAATACATCACAATTGCGGATCGATTCTTCGTAATGAACGTATATTTCTCCGCTCTTGAACCGGGACAGCTTAATCTTGCCCAGTTGTACTCCCAGCTTATCGCATACCTGTTCTGCAAGCTTAGGGTTAGATGAACCGGAAAAAATACGTAACGAATGCTGCATAATGCCCTCCCGAGGGGTATCCCCTATCATATTCCCTTGTATAGTTAAGTTGAACAATTCAACTTGTATAAAAGGTTCACTTTCCCCTATTATACTCCACTGCTGTCTACATTTAAAGGAATGAACGTACGCTGACGGCTTTCAAACACAGCAACTTGCTCACAGCCGAGTTCATGTAAAAGCGCCTCCGCCTCAGGCAAATAGTCACCTAACTTCATGGGATCATGTGCATCCGACCCCATTGTAAGAGGAATGTCCAAACGAAGCGCCTCAGTTAGCATTCTCCGACTCGGAAACATCTCCGCACAAGGCTTGGATAGGCCTGACGCATTCAGCTCCATAGCGCAGCCGCTTTTTGCAATGGCTTGCAAGGCCGCATTCTCCAGTGCAATACGTTCCTCGGTCTGATCAGGTGATGGCACATAACCAAAACGTTTGATCACATCCGAGTGCCCTATAATGTCATACATACCTGTTGCGGCTGCTTTACTTACTGCATCATAATACTGACGATATACTCCAAGGACATCCTTACCTTCCCAATGGTGAGTCTGCCGAAAATCGGTAATATCCCATTCCCCCAGGAAATGTACTGAACCAATGACGTAATCCCATGGATAACGCTCAATTATGGAGCCAATCTCTGTTTCCCAGCCT
This sequence comes from Paenibacillus amylolyticus, assembly GCF_051136285.1. GTDB lineage: Bacteria > Bacillota > Bacilli > Paenibacillales > Paenibacillaceae > Paenibacillus > Paenibacillus amylolyticus_F. The sequence continues at coordinate 3,608,283 of NZ_CP194938.1, forward strand.
TCAATATAATCACCTTCGAGGCCTACACGGACATCAATCTGTCCTCGGTACTTCTCCTTCAAGGAGAAACATTCCTCAACATATCGAGGCAATTCATCCATAGGCATAGCCATCTCCGGATAATACGCTGCTGGATCAACATGCAGCAGCGGCATATGATCCGATAAGCCAATCTGGGATAGGCCGATCTCGATCCCGCGCTGCACATATTCTTCAAGCTGGCCAACGGCATGCCCGCAGCGTTCATGATGGGTATGGTAGTCTATACGCATTTAGCTTTCGCCTCCTAATCGCGGCGCGGCCGTTCGTGACGGCGACTTAGCTCGGACATGATGTCATCCAGCGGCAGCTTGCGCTCTTGCAGCAACACGAGCAAGTGGTACATCAGGTCACTGACTTCGAGACGAAGCTCGTCGTTGTCTTTATTTTTCGCGGCAATAATTGTCTCGGAAGCTTCCTCACCGATCTTCTTCAGGATCTTATCGACGCCTTTATCGAATAGATACGTGGTATATGCGCCTTCCGGACGCTCGCGTTCACGCTCCGCAATGACAGATTCCAGTTCAGCCAGTACCTCAAAGCGGCTCTCAGCATCAGTTGAAGAGCTCGTGCTTGATGCTGCTGTGCTTCTCGCTTCTTCTTTGGTATCTTGTTCCGCTCTATTTGCTGGTAAACCCATAATTTCATTGTGGAAACATGTTACCGCACCTGTATGACAAGCTGGTCCCTTCGGTTTAACCTCAACCAGCAGCGTATCGCCGTCACAGTCATACTTCAAAGAAACGATCTTCTGTACATTGCCCGATGTAGCTCCTTTATTCCAGAGCTCCTGACGTGAACGTGACCAGAACCAGGTTTCTCCGGATTCCAGCGACAGCTTCAGAGATTCACGATTCATATAAGCCATCATTAACACTTCACGGGTATCCACATCCTGCACAATCGCAGGAACCAACCCTTCATCCCAGCGGATGTGCTCCACAACCTGCTCCAAGGAGAGTTGTTCCTTGATCTCATCGCTTACTTTAGTCACGGATTTCCACCCCTTGTTCTCTTAATTGTTGTTTTAGTGCCGGTACAGCAATCTCTTTGTAATGGAAAATCGTTGCGGCCAGACCCGCATCCGCTTTGCCTGTTGTGAATACATCGTAAAAGTGAGACTCCTTACCTGCACCACCTGATGCAATAACCGGAATGCTTACCGATTCGGACACGGCTGCGGTCAGCTTCAGATCAAAACCGTCCTTGGTGCCATCAGCGTCCATACTGGTTAGCAAAATTTCGCCCGCGCCCAGCTCCTCGGCTTGTTTAACCCACTCCAATGCTTTAATGCCCGATGGTTTCCGTCCGCCATGGGTGTATACTTCCCACTCCCCCCAAGCCTCGTTATACTTGGCATCTATAGCAACCACGATACATTGCGAGCCAAAGCGGCGTGCGCCATCCGCAATGATCTGTGGATTAAGTACTGCCGCTGTATTGACTGCAATTTTATCCGCGCCTGCACGTAAAATACGCTTCATGTCCTCCACTTTGGAGATCCCGCCACCTACCGTAAACGGAATGGCAATCTCACCTGCCGTCTGCCTTACGACTTCCTCCATCGTTTCGCGTCCTTCCACCGAGGCGGAGATATCGAGAAATACGAGTTCATCCGCGCCCTCGCGGTCATACAGGGCCGCCAGCTCTACCGGGTCACCCGCATCGCGGAGATTGACGAAGTTCACGCCTTTAACAACCCGGCCGTCCTTCACGTCCAGACAGGGAATGATTCTTTTTGCCAGCATGTTGCCTCTTCCTCTCTAACCGATAATCCGTTATTTGTTCACCAAACGTACCGCTTCAGCCAGATCAATACTGCCTGTGTACAAGGCCTTACCCACGATTGCCCCGCCAACACCATCGGCTGCATGACGACTCAAGCGAAGCAGATCATCCATCACACTGACACCACCAGATGCAATGACTGTTCGTCCGCTCGCTTTGGCAAGAGACACAATCGCCTCAACATTAGGCCCCTGCATCATGCCGTCACGGGAAATATCCGTAAAGATAAACGTTTCTGCTCCATAAGCAGCGAGTTCCTTCGCCAGCACTTCAGCCTGTACTTCAGAAGTTTCAAGCCATCCGCGGGTTGCAACATATCCATTGCGCGCATCAATACCAATTGCCACTTTATCTCCATAACGTCCTAATACTTCTTCCGTAAAAGCACGATCCTCAATCGCCGCTGTGCCAATAATCAATCGGCTCACACCCAGCCCTAACAAACGTTCTACATCTGCTACCGTACGGAGCCCGCCGCCTACCTGCACAGGTACATTCACTGCGGACGCAATACGTCCAATCAGCTCATCGTTGACCGGGTGTCCCGCTTTTGCACCATCCAGATCCACCAGATGAACATATGTACCGCCCTGCTTCTCCCATTCAACTGCAACCTGAACCGGATCTTCGTTGTATACTGTCTCTTGATTATAATCTCCTTGCACCAGTCTTACACATTTGCCGTCCCGGATATCAATCGCCGGATATAGGATAAAAGATGACATACAAAGCCTCCTGAGTATGGATTAGATTTAAGATTCAGTCAAAGACAGAAAATTGCCAAGCAGCTTCATGCCAAGTTCCCCACTCTTCTCGGGATGGAACTGCATGCCGAAGTTTGATCCCCTGCCCACAATCGCTGTAACCGGATGTCCGTAATCCGTAACGGCCAGCAGATCTCCTTTATTCTCCGTAAGCGCATGATACGAGTGCACAAAATATACATGACCTGCGTCCAAACCCGCGAAGAGCGAATTTTCGGGGTGTAGAAATTCTAAACGGTTCCATCCCATATGCGGAACCTTCAGTTCACCTGGTGCGAAGCGCACCACTTTTCCCGGTAAAATGTCCAGTCCCTCATGTTCGCCGTGCTCCTCACTGGAGCTGAACAACAGCTGCATGCCCAGACAGATGCCAAGAAGCGGTTTTGTTCCAGCAGCGGCTTCTTTAACGACTGCATCCAGACCTGTTTCCCGCAAATGCACCATTGCATCACCAAAGGCACCAACCCCCGGCAAAATAACACCATCTGCTGCTAGAATAGCTTCCCGGTCACCCGTAACCAGCGCCTCATAGCCAAGACGTTCGACCGCTTTGCCGACGCTGTGCAGGTTACCCATACCGTAATCGACAATTGCAATCGCCATCGCCTACAGCACTCCCTTCGTGGAAGGCACACCTGTTACTCGTGGATCAATCATCGTCGCCTCATCCAGCGCACGTCCGAGAGCCTTGAAGACGGCTTCGATCATATGATGTGTGTTTTGACCGTAGTGCACAATGACATGCAGCGTAATCCGCGCTTCGAGTGCCAGTTTCCACAGAAATTCATGCACCAGCTCAGTCGAAAAACTTCCTACTTGTTGTGAAGGATACTCAGCACGGTATTCAAAGTGCGGACGGTTGCTCACATCGATGATAACCTGAGCGAGCGCTTCGTCCATCGGTACAAATACGCTAGCATAACGCTTAATGCCGCGTTTGTCACCCAGCGCTTGATATAGTGTCTGTCCCAGACAAATGCCGATATCTTCAACCGTGTGGTGATCATCGATATCAATGTCTCCGCGAGCCTGTACGTTCAGATCAAACTGGCCGTGCTTGGTGAACAGATCAAGCATATGGTTCAGAAACGGCACATCCGTTTCAATATTGGATTGTCCTGTGCCATCTACGTTGAATGATAGCTGAATATTGGTTTCGTTCGTTTTGCGGTCGACCTCTGCCTGGCGAACTGTACCTTTATGTTGAAGCTCCACACCTTGGTCTGCATTCTTATTCTGGTTATCCATTGTCCGATTCCACCTTACCTTCCTGTTCTAAACGTACAGCGATTGCACGAGCATGTCCTTCTAACCCCTCATGACGAGCTAATTCAATAATGGCTGCTCCGTTCTGCAGCAATGCTTCTTTACTATAATATATCAAGCTTGATTTTTTGATAAAATCATCCACGTCCACCGGTGAACTGAACCGGGCGGTTCCGTTCGTTGGAATAATGTGATTCGGCCCAGCGAAATAATCACCCACCGGCTCGGAACTATACGGCCCGAGGAAGATGGCTCCAGCATTCTCGATCCGGCCAGCGTAAGCCATCGGCTCCTGCACCATAATCTCCAGATGCTCTGGTGCAAGCCGGTTCACAATATCGATTCCCTCATTAATGGAATCGACCACGATGATCGCGCCATACTGCTCCACCGAAGCAGCAGCGATATCGCGCCGCGGCAGCACATGCAGCTGCCGCTGCACCTCGGCCTGCACGGCTTCCGCCAGCGAGGCCGAATTCGTGACGAGAATAGCCGATGCCATCTCGTCATGCTCCGCCTGCGACAACAAGTCCGCGGCGACATACACCGGGTTCGCCGTATCATCGGCGAGCACCACAATCTCACTCGGGCCGGCGATACTGTCGATATCGACTGCCCCATATACCTCGCGCTTCGCGAGCGCCACGTAGATATTTCCCGGTCCACAGATCTTGTCGACCGGGGCAATGCTCTCCGTGCCGTAAGCAAGGGCGGCGATGGCTTGCGCGCCGCCAACCCGGTACATCTCGTTCACGCCCGCTTCCGCGGCAGCCACGAGAATGTACGGATTAATGCCTTCACCGCCGTTTGTCGACGGCGGTGTGACAAGCACAATCTCCGGCACGCCTGCGACCTGTGCCGGAATCACATTCATCAGCACCGACGATGGATACGCTGCTTTCCCCCCAGGGACATACACGCCGACTCGCTTCAGCGGCCGAATAACCTGGCCGAGCAGACTGCCATCCGGCTGCCAGTCCATCCACGAATTGCGTTTCTGCTTCTCATGAAACGCACGAATGTTGACGGCGGCTTGACGAATCGCCGTCACAAAAGATGGCTCCACGGCTGCATACGCCGCCTGGAGCTCCTCCTGCGGCACGCGCAATTGCGCAGCCGTCAGCTTCGTGCGGTCCAGCTGCTCCGTGTAACGCAGCAGTGCCGCATCACCCTCCCGGCGAATGTCACCGACAATGCGCCGTACCGTTTCATTTTGCTCTGGCGTGCCGTACTCCACTTCCCGCTTCAGATCAAATTCCCGTGCTGGTACAATCTTCATCCGTACAACCTCCTTACGTATCTATTTCCTATTAACGCGTATATATCAACGTCACTTGACTACTTCATTGTAATTGCGTACTTAACTATCCATTATCCCTGTTCACGGATATGTTCGCTATCATTCTTTACTAATCTCTTCATTATCTTCTCGAACTTCCCGCAGAAACTTCATTCCCGCCAGGAATCACCAATTGAAGTGCATCACACAGTGCCTGAATCCGGGCATTTTTCATTCGATAACTAACTCGATTCGCAATAAGACGGCTGGTAATGTTCAGAATTTCCGTCATTTCCACAAGTCCATTCTCACGAAGTGTCTGCCCGGTCTCAACCAGATCGACGATTCGATCAGCCAGTCCAATCAGGGGAGCAAGCTCGATCGAACCATTCAGCTTAATAACCTCAACCTGCTGCCCTTGCTCACGGAAGTACTGGGAAGCGATTCGCGGATATTTGGTCGCCACTCGCTGCTGGATACCTGCCTTCCAGTCCGGTAGCCCAATCACCGACATACGGCACTGCGCAATGCCCAGATTCAGCAGTTCATACACATCCCGATCCTCTTCCAGCAATACGTCTTTCCCAACAATACCGATATCGGCAACACCATACTCCACGTACGTTGGCACATCCACAGGTTTGGCCATAATGAACTCCATCCCGGCTTCTGGTACCTCAATGACCAGTTTGCGTGTATCATCCACGTCCTCTGGAATATCCAGACCTGCCTCGCGGAACAATTTGGAGGCCTTTTTATAGATGCGGCCTTTGGGCATTGCCACCTTCAGAATATCCGACATCTCAGTGTCCTCCTTTTTGCGATCTATAGATTATGACCTGTTCATCCAGCCCCGCAGTTGTTTCGCTCGTTACAGGCGTCGTCTCTTCCTTTTTATCAGCAAGTAGAGATGTAACTACGTTTTGACCCAAACTGCGCAATCTCGCTGCTTCGGTCAATGCCTGGGCACGGCGATCCGGGCTATATTCAATACGTATCGTTTTCTTCTCTTCAATAGTAATGCCATGGACACCATCAATAATCCGGTTTGTTTTTAATGCAAATCCGGTAGCCGGAAGTGCACGTCCGAACTGCTGCAACAGATTATCATATCGTCCGCCACTACATACCGGTGATCCCAGCTCTGCTGCGTATCCTTCAAACGTCATGCCTGTATAATAGGAGAAATCCCCGATCATCGTCAGATCAATCAGCACATGCTCGGAGACACCGTAAGCCTCCAACACTTCAAATACTGCACACAGATGTGCAATGGATTGTGCAGCTTCAACACTTGAGCTAAGTTCGCTCGCATGTGTGCAGATTTCTTTCCCGCCACGCAGACGTAAAATCGCTTCAAGCTGCTGTTTCTGCTTAGATTCCAGGCTCAAAGCTTCAATGGATTGGCGGTAGCCCACGTAATCACGTCCAAGCAAACCTTCCTTCAATTGCTCCTGCTCCACCGTCTGACCTGGAATTACTTCTTCCAGCAGTCCATTCAAAAAGCCCATATGCCCCATCGCTATCTTAAAAGAAGACACACCCGCGGCCTGTAAAGAGGCAATTGCAAGTGCAACCACTTCAGCATCTGCCTCAGGCGAATCGTCCCCCACAAGTTCAACACCTGTTTGGAAAAATTCAGCCTCACGCCCGGCTTCCTCTTCAATGGAACGAAATACATTCGCATGATAGGACAGACGCAGCGGCAACGCCTCATCTTTGAGCATCGATGATACTACACGTGCAATCGGAGCCGTCAGATCAGAACGCAGAACCAGTGTCGTACCCCGGCTGTTCAACAATTTAAACAATTTGCGATCCGATGTAGAGCTAGCCACTCCTACCGTGTCGTAATATTCAATCGTTGGAGTTATGATCTGGCGATAACCCCAGCGCTCCATGCACTCCAGTACATTTCGTTCAATCTTACGCAGCTTGGATACCACATGTGGTGTATAGTCACGGAAGCCCGTTGGTTTTTCAAAGCCTTTTGGTTTAGACATGGATATAATTCACCCCGAGTCAAGAATTTGGATTGTTATATAAGTTGACTAAAGATATTTACATACTCACTTTGATGACAGAAGTTATATAACAGCTTTACCTTTTAAAAGCTCTATCTCAACAGGATTTATGTATGACAAATCCCCGTTCTATGTTTGTAACCTTAACTCAATGTAAAACCTACAACTCTCCATGATAGATTCAACTTATACGCTCACAAGTGACCCTGCTATACTACTCGTGGGTCATCTTTAGTCTCAATTGCTTTCACATGGTAAAGTGCTAACAAACTAAAGGATATGGGATATGATAACATGGATTCCGTTGTATCGTCAACAAACTTAGGCTATGACTGCTCTTGATGACCTAACTAGGCTAGGCAACCTTGTCCTGTTCATATCTTACGGCCCCTTATCGTTGGCTTCAATTCAAGTTTTGTATACGAAAAAAGCTGCCCTCAGCAGCTCTTCCCTCCATGCATTCGTTCATAAAACGATTCATGTATCACCTGTATCACTTCATACATCCTCTTTTGTATCCCTTAAACTCGCAAACGTGATGACTTCTTCACTTAATGCAGCTTGCGCTGAGAGGGTTCATCCGTTTTGAACACCATTTCTTCCGTCGGTTCTGCCGAACGTGACAAATCACGCAAAGGATTTCCTCCAACAAAAGCCCCTGGAGCAACATCCTTATGCACCACGGCTCCGGCAGCAACTACCGCTCCATCCCCGATCGTTATCCCTGGAAGAATCGTTGCATTCGCTCCAATCAGTACATTATCTCCGATAATAACTTCACCAAGTCTGTACTCCTTAATAAGATACTCGTGAGCCAGAATCGTGGTATTGTAACCAATCACCGAGTTTTCACCAATCGTTATTTTTTCCGGAAAAAATACATCCACCATCACCATCAGGCCAAAGGCCGTATGTTTCCCTACCTTCATACCGAGCATTCGCCGATAAATCCAGTTCTTGAGAGGCAAAACAGGGCAGTACCGTGACAACTGAATCCAGATAAAATTATGAACGCCCTTCCACGGACTCACTGTCTTGTAGATATGCCAAAGTGCATTTTGGCTATCCACCGGATAGCGGGTTACTTTTCTCATGAACGACCTGTTCCTGCAAGAACCATATTCAGCAAATCTCTCATATCATGCAAAATATAATCCGGCTTATACCCGCTCAGCACTTGCTCGCCTTTAAGCGACCAGGCTACACCAGCGGAGAGAGCCCCTGCATTTTGTGCCGATTGAATATCCACAGGACTGTCACCCACCATCAATGTATGCGCAGGGTTAGACCCCAGCTCTGCCATCGCTTTCTGCACCGGTTCTGCATGAGGTTTAGGATGAGTTACATCCGTCACAGTCACAATGGACTTCATATATTTAAGTAAATCAAAGCGCTCCAGCACCTTTAATGTAGAAGGACGAATTTTGGTAGTCACCACACCCATCGTAATACCTGCACGATCCAAAGCTTCAACCACCTCGATTACGTGGGGAAAAGGTCTAACCATCGCTTCATGATGAATATCATTATAAGCCCGATAACCTTTGACGTACTCCGATACCTCTTCCTGACCTGAAAAGGTTCGCATTTGTTGCTCCAATGTGCCTCCCATATGCGGAATAATCTGTTCCCTTGTCCATGGGGCAGCATGATTCCAGCCTTGCATTACATGCAGAAAGGAATTGATAATTAGCTCATTGGTATCAATAATCGTTCCATCCAGATCGAACAGTACCGTGTTAATCACGTTGCATTACTCCTTTTTATCTTCAACTTGCTTCGAATCATCTTGAGTTGAGCTTGGTGTGGTTGTTACCTTCTCCTCTTCACCAGTTACTGTTGCCGTATATCCAATGTCATCTACAGCAACTTTTGATGAGACGATCGGATCACTGTATCGTGCATCTGCTTTTCCCGTTACTCTTCTTACGACAATGAAAACGATAGCGACAACGATAATGCCAATCGCAAGCAACTGTGAAATTCGCACGTTACCGTACGCCGGATCTAAATATCCTTGTTCGAATCCCAATGCAGTCATTGGAGACCATAATCCGTTCACGAATGAAGCGACCCATTCCGGAGCCTGGAATGCCAGACTATCCGTACGCACAGCTTCAATGAAGAATCGTCCAATGGAATACCAGATGAAATAAGACATGAACATTTCGCCTGCACGCATGAACTTTTGACGACGGAGCACCAGCAACAGGATCAACCCTGCAAAGCTCCATACGGATTCATACAGAAAGGCCGGATGATGAAATACACCCTCTACGTTCATTTGATTTACAATAAAGTCTGGCAAGTGCAACTTGTCTCTCAAAAATGATTCCTCTACTGGACCACCATACGCCTCTTGGTTGACAAAGTTACCCCAACGTCCAATCATCTGTCCTACAATCAGTCCAGGTGCACAGATGTCCGCCATACGCCAGAAGTTATATCCTTTACGACGGAAGAAAATGACTGCACATATAATGGCACCAATCAGTGCGCCGTAGATCGCAATACCGCCATTCCATATTTTAAAGACATCCCAGAAGTTGCCCTTATAATCTTCCCACTTAAATGCCACGTAATAGATCCGGGCTCCAATAATTGCAGAAGGTACACCTAACAAAACCATATCCATGAACACTTCTTGCGGGATATTAAATCTCTTGCCCTCCCGAATGACAAGCAGCAGACCCAAAAGCGCCGCAGTCCCCAGAATAAGCCCATACCAGTGAACCTTTAATGCGCCAATAGAAAACGCGATGGGGTTCAACAGTAATAATGTATCCATTCATTCACACTCCTATCAATTCACATCTGTAAGCATGCCCGTTGGAGCCTGCAACAACCTTCATGTTAGAAGTGCGCAGACCGCCAAGTGTCATGCTTCATGAAAACTTTAAACTTTATATTTAAAGCCCGTTGCCTGGTTTTTCCTACCCTGCTATTCCAGCTGATCCGTGCAACCTTTCTTCGTTCATCTTAGTCCATATCTTCCATATCTTCTGAGATGGTTGCTGTCAGCTTGTTCGTAAATTGGAGTGCAGCATTAAGTCCCATCTGTTTCAAACGATAGTTCATACCAGCCACTTCAATAATTACAGCTAGATTTCGTCCAGGACGAACCGGAATGGTAACCAGAGGTACATCGGTATCGATAATACGTGTGGTCTCTTCATCGAGTCCGAGACGGTCATACTGTTTATCCTGCTGCCATGCTTCAAGACGAACAACCAATGTGATTCGTTTATTATTACGTACAGCTCCCGCACCAAACAAAGTCATTACGTTGATAATACCGACACCTCGGATTTCAAGCAGGTGACGGATTAATTCCGGTGCCGTGCCGTGAAGTTGAAAGTCGGACGTTTGGCGGATTTCCACAGCGTCATCGGCAATCAAGCGGTGACCGCGTTTTACAAGTTCAAGAGCGGTTTCACTTTTACCAATACCACTGCTGCCTGTGATCAACATACCTACACCATACACATCACACAATACACCGTGAATAGTAGCTGTTGGTGCAAGCTTACCTTCTAGAAAGCCAGTAATACGGCTGGAAAGAATGGTTGTTGCCATGTTGCTGCGGAGTACAGCCAGATTCTGCTCTTCACTGATATCAATCAGTTCCTGTGGAACTTCCAGTCCGCGTGTCACTACAATACAAGGTGTCTCCTCTGTACAAAGACGTTGCATACGTTCACGACGATCTTGTTCAGGCAGCATTGCAAAAAAGGCCAGCTCTGTTCTTCCCAGCAGTTGTACCCGTTCTTTTGGGTGATATTCAAAGTAACCGGCCATCTCCAGTCCAGGACGGTTAAGATCATCTACTGTGATGAATCTCTTTAGTCCCTGAGACCCCGAAACCACTTCCATCTGAAACTGTTGTACCAATTCGGATACTTTCACTTTTTTCGCCATTTGTCTCTTCCTTTCAGCATTCGCTGTGCCTCTATGTACCTCAATTCGTGTATCATTTCTTTCCATTATTAGCGTATTCACAACAGAACTCATAATCAGGTCGTTTCGTCTTTAAGATGTTGATCTTTTATGCTCCAACGTACAGCATTTTAAGGACAGACCTTCAAATAATCTTAAATGAATTTTGGATCGAATGCAATCGCAGACTCCACGCTATCCTTGCTTTTCATTAATAAACACCTTGTGATGAAAAACGGTACTGAACCCGCTTCTCCACTGAAATATTTATGCGTTCAATAATCTTGAAAAAAGCCCCTTCCTGCAAAAACGGAAGGGGCTCGATTTACATTATATAATTGCGTTACTTCCAGATTCCATCGTTACCGAGGATCTTCAGTAGGATTAGTCTTGAAGAAGTACGTTAACTTCGGATTCTTTGTCAAAGATATGAACTTTGTTCATGTCAATGGCCATTTTAACTGTTGAACCATCACGAGTGTTGGAACGTCCGTCTACACGTGCGATTGTAGTATCGTTACCTACACCGCTCAAGTAGAGGAGCATTTCGTGACCCAGGTTCTCTGTTACATCTACGTGAGTAGAGAATACAGAGTTCGGGGATGCTTCCAGGAATACCGGCTCTTCGTGAATGTCTTCTGGACGAACACCCAGAATCACTTCTTTACCAATGTATCCTCTAGATTTCAGCACTTGTGCTTTACCTTGTGGGATTTCAACGTCCACACCAGGAGCTACGAAGTGAAGACTTGCACCTTGCTCAGCCAGTTTACCCGAGATGAAGTTCATTGTCGGGGAACCGATGAAACCAGCTACGAACAGGTTAGCCGGGTGGTTATAAAGCTCTTCTGGAGAAGCAGCCTGTTGGATGATACCATCCTTCATAACTACGATCCGGTCACCCATCGTCATTGCTTCGATCTGGTCATGCGTTACGTAGATAACAGTTGTTTCCAAACGTTTAGCAAGTTTAGTGATTTCCGCACGCATCTGTCCACGGAGTTTAGCATCCAAGTTGGAAAGAGGCTCATCCATCAAGAAGACTTGTGGGTCACGGACAATCGCACGTCCCAAAGCGACACGTTGACGTTGACCACCGGACAATGCTTTAGGCTTACGCTCAAGCAAGTGCTCGATGTCGAGGATTTTAGCTGCTTCACGTACACGTTTGTCGATCTCGTCTTTCTTAACCTTACGCAATTTCAAACCAAACGCCATGTTTTGATATACGCTCATATGCGGATACAAGGCATAGGATTGGAATACCATCGCGATATCGCGGTCTTTAGGTGCAACATCATTAACGACACGGTCACCGATATAGAGTTTACCTTCAGAAATTTCCTCAAGGCCTGCGATCATACGCAGTGTTGTTGATTTACCACAACCGGACGGACCTACCAGTACCAGAAATTCTTTATCTTTAATGTCCAGGTTAATGTCAACTACAGTTGCTTTATCAGAACCCGGGTATTTTTTGAAAATATGCTCTAAACGTACTCCTGCCATGATTGTTGCCTCCTCAGAGATCATTTTGTAATCGAATACAATTTGTATATTTATAATACCCTATTCCTTGGTTATCTGACTATTCGCAAACTGCACAAAAATATCAAACCTTTTTCGTCACTTTGTACATTAGCAATAAAAGTTGCACAACAATCGCGCCTTTGAAGTGTCTAACATCATAACCAATCTCCTGTTTGATCTTATCTAGGCGATACACCAGCGTATTGCGATGGATAAACAAACGCTTCGCTGTCTCACTGACGTTACAGTCTAGAGTAAAGAAGGTTTCCAGTGTGGCCAACGTCTCGCTGTCATTAAAAATCAGTGTGCCCTTGCCAGTATCGCGAATAAAGCGCAGCCTTTGATGCTCCGATATACTGTCCACCAATTGCTCCAGCTGCAAATCCCATGGAAGATGAATGTGCTGAGTGACATGGAAGGAACGTCCAAGATGCATACTCTCCCGCAGTAGGGCAGTCACCTGAACCAGCGCTTCTTTTGGATTACACGGCAGTGAAGCAGAAAGATGGAACACTCCTGCGAACTCACTGGCAACCAACTCATATAATCCCATACAAAATGCATTGAGCGAATCTTTCCTCGCCTCCGCTGTGTCTTCATCTGCCTCACCAGTGACAATTTCTTCATCACCCATAAAGAGCCATTCCTGCTTTCCAAGCGGTATTAAAGTAATCCCTTCACCAAAATAGCTTTCCAACAGCTTATTCAACACTTTGGTGTGCACACGCTGAGAATCCGGGGTCTCGCCTTGCAAGAGAAAAAGAACCTTCTCTTCCTGAAATCCCGCTATAGAAGTAAATGATTCGGGCAGGGGTTCTGGACTGCCTGTCTGATAAGCCTTAATCTGCTCTTGAAGCCATACTCCAAGTGAGGATAGTTGTTTGTCAGTGTCGTTCACAAGTTGCGGTGTTTCACCGCTAGGAGTTGACCTTGCATTGCTGAGAATTAGCAACTCGATCAGGCGACGATTCTCCATTGTAATTGATCCAGCATCACATCCCCAGCATACAATGCTTCTTTCTTGCTCATTCATGCCAACTTTAAAAAAAACACGCTCACCATTGTGTAAACTTACAATATCTGATGAAATGTATGAATTTGCTTCAGACTCAAGTTCTCCTTCACCAGCTTCGCTTCGCATGATCTGTGGTTTATTTTCGTCCGAACCCATCAGATTATTAATAGATTGCATCCACTCATGCAATGTGATTTCATATTCGTCCAATGTGGTGTTTATAACGAATTCAATTTGCTGTTTTAAATCAGGTATGAGCTTCATATAATGAACGTCACCACTCTGCTTTATTTTTTATCATTAGTTTATCATATCTTGGTGTGTGGCGCTCTTTATCGAGTAGTTTGTTCTATTTCTGGTCATGCAAAAAAAGAGTGTTCGATCAAATTAATGATCAATCACTCTTTTTTAAGATGAGTCATGAAGGATTCGAACCTTCGACACCCTGATTAAAAGTCAGGTGCTCTACCAACTGAGCTAATGACTCATAAAACTGGTGGAGGATGATGGATTCGAACCACCGAACCCGTACGGGAGCAGATTTACAGTCTGATGCGTTTGGCCACTTCGCTAATCCTCCAGGATTAAAGGTGGCTCGGGACGGAATCGAACCGCCGACACGAGGATTTTCAGTCCTCTGCTCTACCGACTGAGCTACCGAGCCGTATTTAATTAAGAATTAATGGCGGAACCGACGGGATTCGAACCCGCGATCTCCTGCGTGACAGGCAGGCATGTTAGGCCAACTACACCACGGTTCCATGCATTAATGGTGCCGGCGAGAGGACTTGAACCCCCAACCTACTGATTACAAGTCAGTTGCTCTACCAGTTGAGCTACACCGGCGTATATGGTGGAGGCTGAGGGGATCGAACCCCCGACCCTCTGCTTGTAAGGCAGATGCTCTCCCAGCTGAGCTAAGCCTCCTGGGTAATATGGTAGCGGCGGAGGGGATCGAACCCCCGACCTTACGGGTATGAACCGTACGCTCTAGCCAGCTGAGCTACACCGCCATATTATTGATGTTTGATTGCTTGTCCATCTTTAGGTAAAGATGGCGGAGAGAGAGGGATTCGAACCCTCGCACCGCTTACGCAGCCTAACCCCTTAGCAGAGGGTCCCCTTATAGCCACTTGGGTATCTCTCCAAAGACAATCTAAACATTGTTCAAGGATTGCTCCTTGAAAACTAGATTCGAAACGAAACTCACGCAAACCAAACTTGCTATTGGATAAGCCCTCGACCGATTAGTACTGGTCAGCTCCATGCATTGCTGCACTTCCACCCCCAGCCTATCTACCTCGTCGTCTTCAAGGGGTCTTACATACTGGGAAATCTCATCTTGAGGGGGGCTTCACGCTTAGATGCTTTCAGCGCTTATCCCGTCCGTACATAGCTACCCAGCGGTGCTCCTGGCGGAACAACTGGTACACCAGCGGTACGTCCATCCCGGTCCTCTCGTACTAAGGACAGCTCCTCTCAAATTTCCTACGCCCACGACAGATAGGGACCGAACTGTCTCACGACGTTCTGAACCCAGCTCGCGTACCGCTTTAATGGGCGAACAGCCCAACCCTTGGGACCTACTTCAGCCCCAGGATGCGATGAGCCGACATCGAGGTGCCAAACCTCCCCGTCGATGTGGACTCTTGGGGGAGATAAGCCTGTTATCCCCAGGGTAGCTTTTATCCGTTGAGCGATGGCCCTTCCATGCGGTACCACCGGATCACTAAGCCCGACTTTCGTCCCTGCTCGACTTGTAGGTCTCGCAGTCAAGCTCCCTTATGCCTTTGCACTCTTCGAATGATTTCCAACCATTCTGAGGGAACCTTTGGGCGCCTCCGTTACTCTTTAGGAGGCGACCGCCCCAGTCAAACTGCCCACCTGACACTGTCCCCGTACCCGATGAGGGCACCAGGTTAGAACCTAGATACGATCAGGGTGGTATCCCAACGGTGCCTCCACACAAGCTGGCGCTCATGCTTCTAAGGCTCCCACCTATCCTGTACAGATCGTACCCAAATTCAATATCAAGCTGCAGTAAAGCTCCATGGGGTCTTTCCGTCTTGTCGCGGGTAACCTGCATCTTCACAGGTATTAAAATTTCACCGGATCTCTCGTTGAGACAGCGCCCAAGTCGTTACGCCATTCGTGCGGGTCAGAATTTACCTGACAAGGAATTTCGCTACCTTAGGACCGTTATAGTTACGGCCGCCGTTTACTGGGGCTTCGGTTCACAGCTTCGGATTACTCCTAACCACTCCCCTTAACCTTCCAGCACCGGGCAGGCGTCAGCCCGTATACTTCGCCTTACGGCTTCGCACAGACCTGTGTTTTTGCTAAACAGTCGCTTGGGCCTTTTCACTGCGGCCCCCTCGTGCTATTCACACTACCGGGGCACCCCTTCTCCCGAAGTTACGGGGTCATTTTGCCGAGTTCCTTAACGAGAGTTCTTCCGCGCGCCTTAGAATTCTCTTCTCGCCTACCTGTGTCGGTTTGCGGTACGGGCACCTTCATCTGGCTAGAGGCTTTTCTTGGCAGTGTGAGATCATGACCTTCGCTACTGTAATTTTCGCTCCCCATCACAGCTCAGCCTTACGATGTGCGGATTTGCCTACACATCAGCCTTACTGCTTAGACGGACATCCATCAGTCCGCGTCACTACCCTACTGCGTCCCCCCATTGCTCGTAACGATTTACGGTGGTACAGGAATTTCGACCTGTTGTCCTTCGACTACGCCTTTCGGCCTCGCCTTAGGTCCCGACTTACCCTGAGCGGACGAGCCTTCCTCAGGAACCCTTAGGCTTTCGGCGGATCAGATTCTCACTGATCTTTTCGTTACTCATACCGGCATTCTCACTTGTATAATGTCCAGCGCTCCTTACGGTACACCTTCAACCCTTATACAACGCTCCCCTACCCCTGATGCAATGCATCAAGCCATAGCTTCGGTGGTGTGTTTAGCCCCGTTACATTTTCGGCGCAGAGTCACTCGACCAGTGAGCTATTACGCACTCTTTCAATGGTGGCTGCTTCTAAGCCAACATCCTGGTTGTCTGTGCAACTCCACATCCTTTCCCACTTAACACACACTTGGGGACCTTAGCTGATGGTCTGGGCTGTTTCCCTTTTGACAATGGATCTTAGCACTCACTGTCTGACTCCCGGAAGTAAGTCTATGGCATTCGGAGTTTGACTGAGCTTGGTAACCCTTGCGGGCCCCGCACCCAATCAGTGCTCTACCTCCACGACTCTGTTTTCCGAGGCTAGCCCTAAAGCTATTTCGGGGAGAACCAGCTATCTCCGAGTTCGATTGGAATTTCTCCGCTACCCCCACCTCATCCCCGCATTTTTCAACATGCGTGGGTTCGGGCCTCCAGTGCGTGTTACCGCACCTTCACCCTGGACAGGGGTAGATCACCCGGTTTCGGGTCTACGTCCACGTACTATGGCGCCCTATTCAGACTCGCTTTCGCTGCGGCTCCGGCTCTTCACCTTAACCTTGCACGGGAACGTAACTCGCCGGTTCATTCTACAAAAGGCACGCCATCACCCCTAAAACGGGCTCTGACTTTTTGTAAGCACACGGTTTCAGGTTCTATTTCACTCCCCTTCCGGGGTGCTTTTCACCTTTCCCTCACGGTACTGCTTCACTATCGGTCGCTAGGAAGTATTTAGCCTTGGCAGATGGTCCTGCCGGATTCATACGGGGTTTCACGTGCCCCGCACTACTCGGGATCCGTCTCGGAGGGAACAGACTTTCAACTACAGGGCTTTTACCTTCTTTGGCGGGCCTTTCCAGACCTCTTCGCTTAACCGGTTCCTTTGTAACTCCATGTGAGACGTCCCACAACCCCAAAGAGCAAGCTCTCTGGTTTGGGCTTCTCCGCATTCGCTCGCCGCTACTGACGGAATCACTATTGTTTTCTCTTCCTCAAGGTACTTAGATGTTTCAGTTCCCTTGGTATGCCTCTACACAACCTATGTATTCAGTTGTGAGTAACTGGATATTACCCCAGCTGGGTTTCCCCATTCGGACATCCCCGGATCAAAGCTTGCTTACAGCTCCCCGAGGCAGTTTCGTTGTTCGCCACGTCCTTCATCGGCTCCTAGCGCCTAGGCATCCTCCGTGTGCTCTTAGTAGCTTAACCATTGCGCTCGTGTTCGAGCTGTCGCTCCGCTTGGTTTGCTTGCGCAAAGCCAAAAGTTGCTCCATTTCGATCACTCGCTCCAGCAATCTACCGTTTTTATTGAAACTTGTTATACACAAGTTCAGCTAAAAAGGAATGTTCTAATTCGCGTTTGTTTCGTTTCGATATCTAGTTTTCAAAGAACAAGCTTATAAAATCTTGTTGGTGGAGCCAAGCGGGATCGAACCGCTGACCTCCTGCTTGCAAGGCAGGCGCTCTCCCAGCTGAGCTATGGCCCCATAATTCACCCCAAAAAGTGAAGTATGGCTACGAAGTTTATTCCGATTACTTTTCGGGGGCCCCGTACAAAAACACTTTATGAAGTTTAAATGGTGGGCCCTGGTGGACTCGAACCACCGGCCTCACCCTTATCAGAGGTGCGCTCTAACCAACTGAGCTAAGGGCCCACATTATAAAATTATCGAACCCATAATGGGTTACGCTTGGCGGCGTTCTACTCTCCCAGGACCCTGCGGTCCAAGTACCATCGACGCTGAAGGGCTTAACGGTCGTGTTCGGGATGGGAACGTGTGGAACCCCTTCGCTATCGCCACCAAACGTTTGAGAGTTTGAGCTCTCAAAACTGAGCAACGAGTGAGTTAAAAACTTTACGAAGTAAAGCTCGCTTCGGAAGCATACTTCCTGAAGACTTTTTGAATGTTTCCACGCGGGAAACGATTCTCCATAGAAAGGAGGTGATCCAGCCGCACCTTCCGATACGGCTACCTTGTTACGACTTCACCCCAATCATCTATCCCACCTTCGGCGGCTGGCTCCTTGCGGTTACCCCACCGACTTCGGGTGTTATAAACTCTCGTGGTGTGACGGGCGGTGTGTACAAGACCCGGGAACGTATTCACCGCGGCATGCTGATCCGCGATTACTAGCAATTCCGACTTCATGCAGGCGAGTTGCAGCCTGCAATCCGAACTGAGACCGGCTTTGCTGGGATTGGCTCCATCTCGCGATTTCGCTGCCCGTTGTACCGGCCATTGTAGTACGTGTGTAGCCCAGGTCATAAGGGGCATGATGATTTGACGTCATCCCCACCTTCCTCCGGTTTGTCACCGGCAGTCTATCTAGAGTGCCCACCCGAAGTGCTGGCAACTAAATATAAGGGTTGCGCTCGTTGCGGGACTTAACCCAACATCTCACGACACGAGCTGACGACAACCATGCACCACCTGTCTCAACTTTCCCCGAAGGGCACCTGATGCATCTCTGCTTCGTTAGTTGGATGTCAAGACCTGGTAAGGTTCTTCGCGTTGCTTCGAATTAAACCACATACTCCACTGCTTGTGCGGGTCCCCGTCAATTCCTTTGAGTTTCAGTCTTGCGACCGTACTCCCCAGGCGGAGTGCTTAATGTGTTAACTTCGGCACCAAGGGTATCGAAACCCCTAACACCTAGCACTCATCGTTTACGGCGTGGACTACCAGGGTATCTAATCCTGTTTGCTCCCCACGCTTTCGCGCCTCAGCGTCAGTTACAGCCCAGAGAGTCGCCTTCGCCACTGGTGTTCCTCCACATATCTACGCATTTCACCGCTACACGTGGAATTCCACTCTCCTCTTCTGCACTCAAGTCACACAGTTTCCAGTGCGATCCGGGGTTGAGCCCCGGGATTAAACACCAGACTTACATGACCGCCTGCGCGCGCTTTACGCCCAATAATTCCGGACAACGCTTGCCCCCTACGTATTACCGCGGCTGCTGGCACGTAGTTAGCCGGGGCTTTCTTCTCAGGTACCGTCACCTTGAGAGCAGTTACTCTCCCAAGCGTTCTTCCCTGGCAACAGAGCTTTACGATCCGAAAACCTTCATCACTCACGCGGCATTGCTCCGTCAGGCTTTCGCCCATTGCGGAAGATTCCCTACTGCTGCCTCCCGTAGGAGTCTGGGCCGTGTCTCAGTCCCAGTGTGGCCGATCACCCTCTCAGGTCGGCTACGCATCGTCGCCTTGGTGAGCCGTTACCTCACCAACTAGCTAATGCGCCGCAGGCCCATCCCCAAGTGACAGATTGCTCCGTCTTTCCAGTTTCCTTCAGGCGAAGAAAACAAGTATTCGGTATTAGCTACCGTTTCCGGTAGTTGTCCCAAGCTTGAGGGCAGGTTGCCTACGTGTTACTCACCCGTCCGCCGCTAACCGTCCGAGAAGCAAGCTTCTCTTCAAGTCCGCTCGACTTGCATGTATTAGGCATGCCGCCAGCGTTCGTCCTGAGCCAGGATCAAACTCTCCAATGAAGATGAATTTGGTCAGCGTCGTTAAACGCTATCAAACTCATCGGGGTATTGAAAAGAGCGATAAGCTCATTTTGAATCTGACGAGATTAAAAATCTCATTTGTGCTCCAGTCGACCCAAGCCAAGGCTTGTCTCGAACTTTCGCGTTCATTCTGCAAGCAGAATGTTCACTCACTCGTTGTTCAGTTTTCAAAGATCAAACTTGTTTTTTTGTCACCATTTTGTCTCAGCGGCGACTTTTATAATATACCACACTCTGTTTGTTTCGGTCAAGCTTTTTTTGAAATTATTTTTCGAAGTTCACAGTGAACTTCGTTCGTTTCAAGTAAAGCGTGTAACCAAGCAAGCAAAGCAACGAGATATAATGTACCATATATCTTTCCCAATAGTCAACTACCCAAACAAAGAAAACTTCAACCCTAACAATAGCCCAACGCCCGGTAGACCTAAAACAGTAACCGTCCCTATCGTTGCAGGGTTCAACGGGATATACATCCCTGTTACCCAGCCAGAGTAATTTACGATATAGATTCCAGCTGCCACCAGTACCAGATGAATTCCGATCGATGTAAAAATCGATAATCCTATTCGTTTTCTAAACAAAACGATAACAAGTGCCAACAGAGATGCCACCAATATACTTCCCAGAATAATGCTCTTCATATTCATCACCTCCAACTGTAATCGAGACACCCTCTAAACGTACCACACTAAATGCTAACTTCTTGCTTAGTAGTTGCCATATCCACCCCAATTAACCTTTTCGCCCGTTTTAAATGAATTTGATATTTCCTCTCTGCCGCTTCAAGCACATAGATGGCATAATCAATCTCGTCCTCTCCCAGCGCGTCTTCAAACTGTCTCATCGCACGTTCCCACTCCTGTTTAGCCTTCTGCACATCCACATAAATCTGCTCCGCCTCCAGATCCGCCAGCTCTCTCTTCCGCTTCTCCCCTAACCTTTGAGTTAAACGCCACATCAACACAATTCCCCCTCCTTTTCTTCTACACAGCACATTCTCATACATATCAAGAAGGGGACAAACTTAGAACTTTGACTTATGTTTTAACGCAAAAAAAAAGAGAGAGCTCGCGGCTCTCCCCTGTAGTTACAATCGATTTGTACATTTAGTTTTATAAAAAATTACATCTTTATCACGCTGAAAGACAACAATGACCCTTAGCGCATTTCCCTGCGACCTTCTAACGCTTTCGAGAGTGTAACCTCATCCGCATACTCCAGATCTCCACCCACAGGCAGTCCATGGGCAATACGGGTAACACTAATCTCAAATGGACGCACTAGACGGGAAATGTACATCGCTGTAGCTTCACCCTCAATATTCGGGTTCGTCGCCAGAATCAATTCTTTAACCCGTTCATCACTCAAACGCGTCAAGAGTTCTTTCAAACGTATATCATCCGGACCGACTCCCTCCATCGGAGAGATTGCCCCCTGCAATACATGATAGTATCCATCAAATTCCTTGGTACGTTCCATAGCCACCAAATCTTTCGAATCTTGAACTACACAGATGACAGAACCATCTCTCGACTTATCCTGACAAATCCGGCAAGGGTCCGTATCCGTAATATTACAACACACAGAACAATAATGAAGATTACGCTTCACACTGACGAGTGCTTTGGCAAAATCAATAACGTCATCTTCCTTCATGTTAAGCACATGAAAAGCTAAACGCGCCGCCGTCTTTGGACCCACCCCCGGAAGACGGGTGAAGGCGTCAATCAGCTTAGCTATCGGTTCAGGATAATACAATCGGTTGTGTCTCCTTTGGACAGGATTAATTTAAATTAAAATAACCCCGGAATATTCATGCCGCCTGTAAATTTGCCCATATCCTTATTGGCAATCTCATCCGCTTTGGCCATAGCATCATTAACAGCAGTCATCACAAGATCTTGAAGCATTTCAACATCTTCCGGATCTACCGCTTCAGGCTTGATGGTAATAGAGAGCAGTTTTTTATGTCCATTTACTTCAGCTGTTACAACCCCGCCACCAGAAGTCCCTTGGACTGTTTTGTCCGCAAGCTCCTCCTGCGCTTTCAACATCTGCTCCTGCATTTTCTTCACTTGTTTCATCATTTGGTTCATGTTATTCATATCCGTCATCTCCTTTATTGTGGTTATCTCAATATATACACACTTCATTTATTTCATTGCACTACTCTTTAATGACTACAAGACCCTCGCCAAATAACTGAATAGCTTCATCAATCCAAGGCTGCTTATCACCTGAACCACCATCTTCATGCTCAGGTTCAAGCTTAAAATCCTCCTTTGGCGTCTCAGAAGCTCCTTCCATCGCGCCAGTCCAATCTCTGAGCATCATCGTCACAAGTCGCGCTTGACGCCCGAGCTGTTCGGAAAGCACCCGCTCAATGACATCACGATTCGCCTGCTTCTCTGTTGTTTCACGATGGATGTTGTTTTTGAAAGCGACCAGCACGTTGTCTTCGAGCAGCGAAACCGGTTCTCCATCCATAAACCAGGCATGAACCGTAACCTTCTCCTCTTTAACACGCTGCAGAATCTGGCTCCACTTTTTGCTGATCTCCGCGAACTCCGGAGACCCTTTGCGCGCAATATATTGATCCAAATTTGCCGGGAGCTTCACCGGGGCGTTAGCCCTGGACATTGGCGCGCGCGATGCTGGCCGAGCAGGAGCACTTGAAGCAGCCTCTCCACCCGACAAACCGCTTTTGAGCGCCCGGTCAAGCTTCTTCTCGAGCTCGGTTAGCTGTTGTTTCAACCGATTGATCTCTCCGGCATCAGCTGGTGTTGATGGAGAAGTTGCCCCAACCGATACAACCGCTCCACCTGAAGCCGGGATACTACACAGTTTAAGCAGAGCCACCTCAAATAATGTCTGCGGTTGAACTGCATATTTCATCTCACTCTGGTACCGATTCAGCGTATCGATCATCTGGAACAACTGTTCCTTCGTGAAGGATTCCGCCATATCTCGAAACGATTCCGGATTCAGCACTCGATCCGTCAGCTTGTCCGCATCCGGTACCATTTTGATCATCAGCAGATCACGGAAGTAATAGAGCAGATTCTCCATGCACTTGTCCGCACTTTTACCCTCGTGCATAAAGCCTTCAATCATCTGTAAAATATGACCGACATCTCCTTTGAGCAAGGAAGCTGCGAGCTTGGCAAATTGCTCCGAGGCAATACCACCAGTCATATCCATAACCTGCTGATACGTTACTCGCCCATCGGTAAATGAAGAGATTTGATCCAGAACGCTGAGCGCGTCCCTCATCCCCCCATCAGATAAACGGGCAATGTACTGTAATGCATCATGATCTGCTTCCATACCTTCCTGTTCACAGATCAAAGTCAGTCTAGCTGTCTGCTCCTCCAGGGATACCCGGCGAAAGTCAAATCGCTGACAGCGCGATATAATCGTAGCCGGCAAACGATGTGGTTCTGTCGTTGCCAAAATAAACATTACATGTGGCGGTGGTTCCTCCAATGTTTTGAGTAAAGCATTGAACGCCTCTGTCGTCAACATGTGTACTTCATCAATAATATAAACCTTCTGCCGGACTTCGGTTGGGGCATATTTCACCTTTTCCCGAAGATCACGGATCTCCTCGACGCCCCGATTGGAGGCAGCATCAATCTCCTGCACATCCATGACAGCGCCGTTCGTAATTCGGCGGCAAGCCTCACACTCGTTACAGGGCTCAGTTGCAGGTCCACGTTCACAGTTTACAGCTTTGGCCAATATTTTGGCCGCGCTTGTCTTCCCCGTCCCTCGGGGCCCGCTAAACAAATAGGCATGGGAAGTCCGCTGCTCACGAATCGCGTTCTGCAAGGTCTGAATAATATGTTGTTGTCCCACCATATCCTGAAACGACTGAGGACGCCACGCCCGGTATAACGCGATATGCTCCATGATGCGTTACCTTCCTTCCACTTCGCATTCGAGTCCGTTGTCGTCACCCCATTATACTATATTCCAGGATGAATCCAAACTTTATCTGACACATTTCATGCGCTGTTTTATAACATATCAAAAAAGACCCCTGCATTCATACTGCTGCAAAGGTCTCTACATTTTAAAAGTTAAGCCGTGCACCTGCTATCGATATTTGCGATCCAAGCGGCACCCCTGAACAATAGCTCGGGCTAGGCAACCCTCCGGCACAAGAGTGATCTCACTTATGGCTGCTTCCTTCCGGACCTGACCAGGTTCATGAGTACTCATTGCGGAGGACCCAACCGTCAACACCACGTTCAGGGACCAAACCTCACATCGACAAAACCTCTAACAGGAATTCAACCTCGCTATAGCGGATTGCGAGTTACAGGGCACCGCTACCTCCCCGTCTAGCACGGTAAGAAATAGTATAACGTAAGGTAGTTCAAAATGCAACTGGCCGGAACATGGAAACGGTACACTTTCTCTCTGCATATGTAACTAAAAACCCCTGCCGAAATAGCAGGGGTGATTGAGATACAATAATTAGACAATCCGCAAGGAATTGTGCTATTAGATTCCGTATTTCTTTTTGAAACGATCTACACGGCCGCCAACATCGATAAACTTCTGTTTACCTGTGAAGAACGGGTGGCACGCGGAGCAAATCTCTACACGAAGTCCGTCTTTAACCGAACCAGTCTCAAAAGTATTACCGCATGCGCAGGATACTTGACCAATCGTGTAATTAGGATGAATTGCTTCTTTCATTACCTTTCACCTCTTTCCGCCCTGAGCCTCAAGCGGACCCAGAGTAAATGGCACAACACAGCAGATTATAACACGGCCTAAACCCTGTTGCAATCTAATTCATTCAAGAGGTGATCAGCTTTTTGGGACGAGCCATCCCTGCCGGTGGAACATGAGTATATGACCCGATAACAACATCCGGTAGCTCTTCAGCAAAGATCTCCAGCATCTGCTTCATACCCAGAATATCGCCCTGTGCCGGGGGAATCAGTCCCAGATAACTCTCGGGGTCAATATTCAAATTGCGCATCTGTACCAAACGAAGATTAGTCCGGCGGGCAAACTCAATCATCGCCTCAATCTCTTCCTCACGATCGGTTACACCCGGGAAGATTAGATAGTTGATGGATGTGTATACGCCCTGCTCCGCAGCATACTTCATGGATTTCTCTACATTAGCCAGTGTATAACCACGAGGTTTGTAATATGCGTTGTAATGATCATCCAGTGCACTGATCGTACTTACACGCATCAGATCAAGTCCTGCGTCCACAATGCCGCGGATATGATCATTCAGACCAGCATTAGTGTTAATGTTGATATACCCCATATCCGTAATGGAGCGTACTTCCCGAATAGCTTCGATAATCAGCTTGGCCTGTGTGGAAGGCTCTCCTTCACATCCCTGTCCGAAACTAATAATGGATTCAGGCGTTTTGAGATGCTCCAGCATTACTTCAACGATCTCATCCACACGCGGGCGGAAATTCATCCGTGTCTGTGGTGATACAAAACCACTGTCATCCGGCTGTTCGGAGATACAACCGAAACAGCCAGCATTACAAGAGTAGGATACAGGAACTCCGCCTTCCCAGCGATTCAAGAACGTGTTGGAAGAAGTAAGACACTCATAACCAAGTGCGCAATTGGACAGGTGGGTGTACAAACGATTTTCCGGGTACTTTTCGGTAAACCGCTTAACACCGGAACGTACATCGTCACGATCACAGTTCATCGGGTTCCATTTCTCGGGGATATCGGATTGAGAAGCGGTAACGTAAAATCCCCCATCTTTCCATACGACAGCGGAATAACCGAACAACGGCAGCTTGTATTCCTTATCCGTTTTCACGTAACCGGGCAAACACAGACGCGTGAAACCTTGCGGCAACAGTGCACCTACGGCTTGTGTATCACTTGGCAACGGTAGCATCTCGCCCGTATCCGGGTTCATACCAATCGGCCGGGTACTCGGAAGCCCAACCAACGTTGCGCCTTCTGGCAGAGGAATCAACTCATCCTCCATAATCTCCACGATCATATCTCCGCTGCGGGCAAGCCCGTACAGGGAAGGATGATCAAATACATTACCTTTTTCATCTGCGTATACTAAATACATGATGTTCTCCTCACATATATTGGGTTAAACCTAACGACGATTGTATTATTATGCAGCCACATTGCAGTCCAGCCGCAAGCGTGGTGTTACAAATTATGCATGGTTCCATGTGGTACCGGGGTGTAAAGAAAAATGTTAATTCGACGTTCCCGATGTAGCCGTTTGTCTCGGGGAGCGACGAGTAGTTGTTGTTCCTGCATTGCTGGAAGGGCTGTTACCAGCCGCATCAAACGCAGCCAGGAACTCGGCGTTCGTTTTACTGTTCCGCAGTTTCTTCAGGAAACCTTCAACGAAGTCATGCGAATCATTCATATTTTTACGAATGGCCCAGATCGTATCCAGCTCTTCTTTGCTAAGCAGTACCTCTTCACGGCGTGTACCGGAACGGCGAATATCGATGGCAGGGAAAATACGGCGTTCAGCCAATTTGCGATCCAGATGAAGCTCCATGTTTCCCGTACCTTTAAATTCTTCATAAATGATGTCATCCATACGTGATCCGGTATCAATCAGCGCAGTGGCCAAAATGGTCAAGCTGCCGCCTTCCTCCACATTACGAGCGGAACCGAAGAAACGCTTCGGACGATGGAATGCCGCCGGATCAATACCACCGCTTAATGTACGTCCAGATGGCGGAATCACCAGATTGTATGCACGAGCCAGTCGTGTAATGCTGTCCAGAAGAATAACGACATCCTTTTTCGCCTCAACCAAACGCAGGGCACGTTCTAGTACCAGTTCTGCTACCTTGATATGGTTTTCCGGCAACTCATCAAATGTGGAAGCCACAACTTCCCCTTTTACCGAACGAGACATATCCGTTACTTCCTCTGGACGTTCATCAATCAACAGGACAAAAAGTTCAATTTCGGGATTGTTAGTTGAGATGCTGTTGGCAATTTCTTTGAGGAGAAGGGTTTTACCGGCTTTGGGAGGTGCTACGATCAATCCACGCTGTCCCAAACCTACCGGGGCAAGCACATCCATGATACGTGTGGATAAATGGCTCGGGGATGTTTCAAGAACCAGTTTTTTCTGCGGGTACAATGGAGTTAATGCCGGGAAGTGAAGTCTCTCTGCAGCCGCCGATGGATTCTCACCATTCACAGCGTTGACTTGCAACAAACCGAAATATCTTTCATTTTCCTTTGGCGTCCGGCATTTACCCGACACAAGGTCACCCGTTCTTAGATCAAACTTGCGAATCTGTGAGGCCGAGATATAGATATCTTCTGTACTTGGCAAATAGTTAATTGGTCTCAAGAAGCCGTAACCTTCTGGCAAAATCTCAAGCACACCTTGCATAAACATTAAACCGCTTTGTTCCGCTTGTGCGCGGAGTATAGCAAAAATTAATTCTTTCTTTTTAAGGGTCCCGTAATAAGGAATCTGGTATTTTTTCGCCAGCTTATAGAGGTCCGTTAATTTCATTTCTTCTAAATCAGCAATCTGTAGATCCATATAATAACCACCTATTCAATTAATGAGTCCGTGAAATGGATAGTTTCGTTAGCTACACAAGCTATAGAGCGCAGTTCATGCCCACAATCTCTTCTGTCCATTGTACGGAATGTAACCGTTAAAATGCAAATACTTGTCTTGGTGTGTAAGTTTTCCGGGTGGAATGGCCATAACATGGCATGATCCGCTAATGAGTGAACTCCTAACATGGGGCGATCGATCCGGGAAGACCGGCTATGGAGCGCAGGTTCAAACAAATCCGGGGATTGGAGAAAGGGAATGATTTTCAAAAACAATATAAGAAATGATGTTCATAAAGCCTTATGATGTTTATTTCAAAAAAAGACCCTCCGGAACAAGAACTTGATACAGTTCATCATATCCGGAAGAGACTTTAAAATCCATTAGAATAGTTTACCCAATTGTATTATAGGATATGCAGCATCGTTATAAACACGCTTCAAGCAAGATGTATACGATGCTGCTCCCATGAAATTGCTATTCGGTTTCCCGCCACACGTCCGCACCAAGCAAACGCAGATTGGTCACCAAGTGATCGTAACCACGATCAATAAATTCAACACCCGTCACCTCGGTAACACCTTCACTGACGGTAAGCCCAGCAATGACCAATGCCGCACCGGCACGAAGGTCAGATGCTTTCACTTTAGCCGCATTCAGAGCACTACCTTCAATAATGGCTGATCGACCTTCTACACGAATTTTGGCACCCATACGAACCAGCTCAGGCACATGTTTGAACCGATTGCTGTATACAAAGTCGCTCAGTACACTTACACCGTTCGCTTGTGTTAATACACTGGTCATCGGGGACTGCAGATCGGTTGGGAAGCCTGGATATACCAATGCTTTTACATCAACATGACTGTACTTCGGCTGTCCAATAACACGAATGCTTTCGTCCAATTCCTCGATACCCACTCCCATCTCCAGTAACTTGGCTGTTAAAGCCTCGAGATGTTTAGGAATGACATTATCAATGAGTACATCCCCGCGCGTCGCCGCTGCAGCGATCATATACGTACCGGCCTGAATTCGGTCGGGAATGATGGAGTGACGACAGCCCTTAAGCTCCGAAACCCCTTCGATTCGGATCGTTTCCGTACCTGCACCCTTGATGCTGGCACCCATGGAATTCAGAAGTGTTGCTACATCTATAATCTCAGGCTCTTTAGCCGCATTTTCAATAATTGTAGAGCCTTTGGCACGAGTGGCCGCCAGCATAATGTTGATGGTTGCACCAACACTGCTTACATCAAGATATATTTTAGCTCCGCGCAGCTCTTTAGCATGCAGATGGATGGAGCCATGTTCATTGGTTACTGTCGCGCCAAGCGCTTCGAACCCTTTGATATGTTGGTCAATCGGCCGAGGCTCAAAATTACAACCTCCAGGTAAACCTATTGTTGCTTCTTTAAAACGTCCAAGCAGTGCCCCCATCATATAATACGAAGCACGAAGCTTCTTCACGGGGCCGTTCGGCATGGGAATTGATTTAATATCGGAAGGATCGATTTTCATCTGACTGCCTTCCCAAGTTACACGTGCTCCAAGTTCCTCCAAAATTTCCGCATAAACTGCCACGTCACTGAGTAACGGCAAGTTATCCAACACGACCTCTGACTCGGCAAGCAATGCTGCAGGAATAAGTGCAATGGCGCTGTTTTTGGCGCCGCTTATAGTTACAGTTCCCTGTAACGGACGTCCGCCGCTAATCATCAATTTTTCCATAAAGCTTAATGTCCCCCTACGTGTTTTGCAGCCGATGAACGGCAATACGTGCTGATGGCTAACGATGTAGAAATAAGGTGTGAAAATGGAAAGACACCGGCTAGGCGGTGTTCTTCCATTTCACAGTATGGAACTCGTAAAAATAAATTACGCTTTGTTGTTGGAACCGAACTCACGAATCTTACCTTTAACCGTTTCTTTAATTGCTTCGCGGCCTGGTACGATGAATGTACGCGGATCGTAAGCATCCGGTTTAGCAGCAAGCACTTCACGAACCACTTTTGCAAAAGCAATTTGGTTTTCAGTGTTTACGTTAATTTTGGATGTTCCCAGGGAGATTGCTTTATCGATATCGTGTTTAGGAATACCTGTACCACCGTGCAATACGAGTGGAACTTGTACCGCGTCACGAACTTCTTCCATTTCTTTGAAGCCCAGGTTAGGCTCACCATGGTAAGGACCATGCACGGAACCAAGAGCTGGTGCCAATGTGTCGATACCCGTTTCTTTAACGATACGGATACACTCGTTCAGGTCAGCATACATGATACCGCCAATAACGTCATCTTCTTGTCCGCCTACAGTACCTACTTCAGCTTCTACAGAAACGCCTTTAGCGTGAGCATATTCAACTACTTTTTTAGTCATTTCGATGTTCTCATCAATAGAATGATGGGAACCGTCGATCATAACGGATGTAAATCCAGCATCGATCGCTTCTTTACATTTGTCGAAGCTTGAACCGTGATCCAGGTGGATCGCAACAGGTACGGAGATTTTCATGTCGTGAATGAGTCCTTCTACCATTTTAACTACAGTGTAGAAGCCACCGATATGACGTGCTGCACCTTCGGATACACCCAGGATTACTGGGGATTTTTCTTCTTCAGCGGCAGCAAGAATCGCTTGAGTCCACTCAAGGTTATTGATGTTGTATTGACCAACTGCATATTTTCCTTCAAGTGCTTTGTTCAACATGTCTGTCATAGATACTAATGGCATGGTTTCAATCCTCCTAGGGGTTTGGGTTGTGTCTATGGTTTTTAGCCGAAATCACATACGGGCTTATTATACCACATCCCATATCAAATACTAAACAAGCATTTGCAAAAATGCTGTGCTTTGCAGCACAGTTTTCAGAGATACGGCATGATGACGTCACCATTTTCAATATTCCCTACAGAAACAGGTGAAATACCCCATTTTCTCATGATTACACACAGACAGGTGAATGACGCAAAAAAAAATCCTGTGTCTACAGGATTTTAGCTGCACTTGTTCGCTGCACCATTGCGGAGTTGCATATTAACAGCCACACGCATCTCATCAATATCAAACGGTTTCGTAAAATGCATAAGCGCACCAAGATCAGTAGCTTCCTTAATCATGTCAAGTTCTCCATACGCCGTCATCATAATAACCTTGATATCCGGGTCAATCTCCTTGATATGCTTCAGTATTTCAAGCCCATCCATCCCCGGAATTTTCATATCCAGCAAAACCAGATCCGGCTTGTCCTTATTGACGATTTCGAGCGCAATTTTGCCGTTCGCCGCCTGAAATGTGTTATACCCTTCGCTGCTGAATACTTCCATCAGTAGAATTCGAATACCATTTTGGTCATCGACAATCAGAACTTTTTTCTCTTCCACACTGTAACCTCCTAGAATTAGGAAAGCATATACACATTGTATCTGGATAACTATCCCATAGTCGTCATGATAAGTATTCTACCTCTTCCATTTAAATCCTCCTGTGATCTCAAATTGACAAAATATAATTTAATCCACTTTTTCACCAAAAATAAAAGGGTGCTTCAGCCCCTTACCAGCAGCTAGAAACACCCTTCAATGCTTAATTTTTGAACAAACGAATTGCTTTATTTCTCTGCATTCTCCAGAGAAGCTTTCACGAACTCACGGAACAATGGCTGCGGACGATTTGGACGGGAAGTGAATTCCGGGTGGAACTGCACTGCCAGGAACCAAGGGTGTCCTGGAAGTTCCACAATCTCAACCAGACGTCCGTCCGGTGATGTACCGGAAATGACAAGGCCCGCTTTTTCAATCGCTTCACGGTATTCATTATTGAACTCGTACCGGTGACGGTGTCTTTCATATACCAATTCATCATCATAACAAGCCATCGCCAAAGAACCTTCCTGAAGCTTACAAGGGTACAGACCCAGACGCATGGTGCCACCCAGATTTTCGATATCTTTCTGTTCAGGCAACAGATCGATGACCGGGAATTCAGTAGCCGGGTTGATCTCGGAACTGTTTGCACCGTTCAATCCAACGATGGAACGCGCATATTCAATTACGGAAACTTGCATACCAAGACAAATCCCGAAGAACGGAATATTTTTCTCACGAGCATAACGGATCGCGGATACCTTACCTTCAATACCTCTGTCGCCGAAACCTCCAGGAATGAGAATTCCGCCAACGCCGTGAAGCAGGTCGCCTACGTTCTCATCGGTAACATCCTCAGAATGAATCCAGCGAATTTTCACATCCGCATTGGAGGCAAAGCCTGCATGAGACAATGATTCCACAACACTCAGGTAAGCATCATGCAGCGCTACATATTTACCAACGATGGCAATCTCAACTGTACGCTCCAACTTGTTGATCCGATCAACCAGCCCTTCCCACTCGCTCATATCCGGTGCAGGAGTAGTCAGTTTCAGGTGGTTTACTACGATCTCATCCAGACCTTCTTCACGAAGGTTGAGTGGTACTTCATACAACGTGCTCGCATCGCGGCATTCCACTACAGCATTTTCATCGATATCACAGAAGAGTGCGATTTTGGCTTTCATGTCCTTGGACAACTCATACTCTGTACGGCAAACGATAACGTTTGGCTGGATACCAATGCTCCGCAATTCCTTCACGCTATGTTGTGTTGGTTTTGTTTTCACTTCGCCGGCAGCTTTGATATACGGAATCAGCGTAACGTGAATGTACATCACGTTGTCACGGCCTACATCACTCTTAATCTGACGGATCGCTTCCAGGAATGGCAAGCTTTCGATGTCGCCCACCGTGCCGCCAATCTCTGTAATAACGACATCCGAACCCGCTTCACGCCCAGCGCGGAATACACGCTCCTTGATCTCGTTGGTGATGTGCGGAATCACTTGAACTGTACCGCCCAGATACTCTCCCCGACGCTCTTTGCTAATAACGGAAGAATACACTTTACCTGTTGTGACATTGCTGTTTTTGGAGAGGTTGATATCGATAAAACGCTCGTAGTGACCAAGGTCAAGATCCGTTTCTGCACCATCATCTGTTACGAATACCTCACCATGCTGATAAGGACTCATCGTTCCCGGGTCAATATTGATGTATGGATCGAATTTTTGAATCGTTACCTTGAGTCCTCTGTTCTTCAGCAGTCTGCCCAGCGAGGCTGCCGTAATCCCTTTGCCCAGGGAGGACACAACTCCGCCCGTCACGAAAATATACTTTGTCACTGTTATTACCCTCCTAATATAAGTACAGAAATTCAGGCGATATATGGTGTTATCGTAACCCGTTTCCCAGGTAATCATCGTTAAAAAGAGCAATGGCAGAAATTAACTGCATCTGCAAACTGCTCTTTCCAGCGAAGACGGCTTGAACTACACATCGTTCCTGACAAAAAATAATGCAAACTTTCCGGGAGCCTTCATCCACGCTTGTCCCCAAACCGATCATCGCTTAAGGGTTCCATTTTCTTGTTTGAAAATACAAAAAAAACAGGCCGCAAAGGGTTGGCCGGGAGCAGTCGGAAAAGTAATCGTTTGACATCATTCTGTCTCTAAAAATACAAAAAGAAAGTACTCCCGCAGGACGGGGCACTTTCTCTAAAAAACATAAATATATTCTCGCTCATTCATAAGCCCATGCAATAGTTTACCCGTTACCCCGCCTGCTGTCAAGGCTGACTATCGGGGGAAAACGGGTAAATATCAGACACCAAAAAGGACTACCCTTTATCGGAATCGTCAGCAAATTCTTCCTCGTCTTCGGACTCTTCATCGTCTTCATCGAGGTCTTCATCTTCCAGATCATCATCTTCAACCAAAACTTCTTCTTCGCTGTCGTCTTCGTCAAAGATGTCATCTTCATCTTCATCTTCGTCTTCATCTTCGTCTTGATTATCTTCTGTGGTGTCGAAGTCTTCGTCGCTGTTGTAGCTGTCTTCCTCTTCACCAAAGTCTTCGTCTTCCAGATCATCATCTTCATCGTTGATGATACGCGGACGCTTCGCACCCGTCATGGAATCTTCCGATCCAGCCGGATACCAGCGTTTCAATCCCCACAGACTCGTACCGACGCATGCAAAACGGCCATCGATATTAATTTCGGTATACAGCTGGGCAATATACTCGTTGATCTCTTCATCCGTCATTCCGCGCTGCTTCGCTACCTCATTCATCAAATCCCGGTAGTAATACGGCGTGTTGGCCGCTTTCAGCACCATAAAGGCAAGATCCACCAAAGGAATCTCTCTCACCTTTTCTTTATCAATTTTCAAATTGAGTGAGGTACTCACTGAAGACACTTCCTCTCACACATAATTCACTTTATATCCCCTGCAAACTGGAACGTTACGTATAACATATCCATTAACAAACCTAAGTAAAACCTATTTAGCGTTAAAAAGCAAGTTTTTCTGTAAGCATGTCCCATATTTACACAACCATCTTTTAATCCATATCCCAATCGGCTCATTTCAATGGACGGAATGAACAAAAGACGACTAATCACAATAGTGATCTTTGGAAGGAGCAGAACAAAATCATATGTAAAAGACGGAGTCCCCTCCGCCTTCTGACTGTATACCCTCGTAGGATTGCTCCTCACCAGGTTCCCCGCAAGAGCCCTCTAGCTCTCCATCCATCATATGTACCTGCGCCCGTTTTGACACGAAGAGAACGTGTTTTTGTAAAAAAAGGGCAAGTTCCCCACGCACTGGGATGAACGCATTCATAGAATACCTCAGCATGTTCATCCCGAAGGGGGCAGCCCATAATGGACTATACCGGATTATTACATCAGTTGATTGACGGAATGAGATGCCCCGAGCCTGAACACGGGGGACGTTATCTGATTCGGTTCGCCAAACCGCAGCAATACGAGGCCTGTCTCGTTGAATTATCCCGAATGCGCAATGAATTTACCGATCTGGGAGGCGTTCGGGCCTCCCGGCTTGCCAGAACCCTCATTGCCCCTATACAGAGTCCAGAAATGTTGTATCGTTACGGAGATGACATCACGGTAGAGGAAGATAGCCCTGTCTCTCTGCATTCGACTGCTCTCCACAACAAACCAAGCACGCCTCAAGGTGTACCCTGGGGAGTGAAACAGATTCGTGCCCCCAAGGTATGGTCTGTTTCAACCGGACACCGGATCAAAATCGGTGTTATTGATACCGGAGCAGATTACCATCATCCTGATTTGCGGTATTCCCTTGCCCGTGGCATCAATCTCTTGAACCGAAGCCTGCTTCCCCATGATGACAACGGACATGGTACTCATATTGCGGGCACGATCGCCGCTGCGAACAGCACCGAAGGAATGATCGGTGTTGCCCCGCGCGCTTTGATCTACCCGGTCAAAGCATTTGATCACAACGGGTCTGCTTATGTTTCCGACATCGTACTTGGCATCGACTGGTGCGTACGCAACAAGGTCAATATTATCAATATGAGTTTTGGTATGAAAACACGCAGTAAATCTTTGCTAGATGTGGTCAACCGTGCGTATCACGCCGGTATCGTCATCGTAGCCTCGTCAGGAAATGACGGCAAACGCCGCAGTATTGATTACCCTGCTCGATATCCACAGACCATCTCTGTTGGAGCAACCGACAAAAATAGACGTATTGCTTCATTCAGCAATCGCGGTGCTTATGTGGATGTCTACGCCCCGGGAGACAAAATTGTGTCCTCCTGGGTGCAAGGCAAGCACCATGAGATGAGCGGCACGTCCATGGCGACCTCCCATGTCAGCGGTGCAATTGCACTGCTGCTCGCCAGACATCCCGGCCTGTCTCCGGCCGAGATCAAGTCGCTCGTGAAGCGCGCGACGGTTCCGCTGCGCGCCCGCAAAAGCACCACCGCGAAGAGTAAAATCCGCGGTGGCGAGATTGACGCCCTCAAGCTGATGCAGGAGGGCGGGGGATAAGCCGGCGGACGCTGCAAGCCGCCGGCACCTGTGCTGCGCAGCAATGGATGCCGGCAGATGCCGGGCACGCCTTGCGCAGCAGGCACAAAAAAGTCTCCATGCCCCGCGCGCAAGCAGCTGCTTGCGCGGGGCATGGAGACTTTGTGCCTTCGGTCACGCGGCATGATGTTGCTGCCGCGTGACCGAAGGGGTTACATTTTGTCTGGTGCGGATACGCCCACCAGACGGAGCGCTGTCGCGATGACGGTGCGAACGGCACCGATCAGCGCCAGGCGCGCCTGGGTTTGCTGCGCGTCTTCCGTAATGACGCGCTCAGCCCGGTAGTAACTATGGAACAGGGATGCCAGTTCGTAGACATAACGAACGATGCGGTGCGGCGCATAACCTGTAGCCGCTGCTGCAATCTCTTCAGGCAGTTCACCCATTTTGCGAAGAAGGTCATACTCGTGCTCTGTTGTCAGCTTGGACAGATCAATCTGTGCCAGCGGCAGCAGATCGATGCCTTGCTCTTCGGCTTGACGATACACACTGCATACACGCGCATGTGCATATTGCACGTAGAACACTGGATTTTCATTGGATGTCGAAATCGCCAGATCCATGTCAAAGTCCAGATGGGAATCCATGCTGCGCATCGTGAAGAAATAACGGATGGCATCGATGCCCACTTCATCCATCAAGTCTTCCATCGTTACAGCTTTACCTGTACGTTTGGACATTTTCACTTTCTCACCGTTCTGGAACAGACTGACCATCTGCGCAATCAAGACAACCAGTTTGTCTGGATCGTTACCCAGCGCTTGCATCGCTGCCTTCATACGCGGGATATATCCGTGGTGGTCCGCTCCCCAGATGTTGATCATCGTGTCATAACCACGGGAGTATTTATCGCGGTGATATGCAATATCCGGTGTCAGGTAAGTATACGTACCGTCGTTTTTGATCAGTACGCGCTCCTTGTCATCACCATATTGCATCGTTTTCAGCCAGGTTGCGCCATCTTTTTCATAAATTTCGTTGCGGTCACGCAGCTCGTCCAGTACGCGAAGCACCTCACCATTATCATACAGTGACGTTTCGCTGAACCAGATATCAAAATTCACACGGAACCGGTTCAGGTCCCGTTTGATCTTGTCGAGTTCTTTCTCCAGACCATAATCACGGAAGTATGCTGCGCGATCTCCTGGGTGCATAGACAGCAAGCTATCTCCCTTTTCAGCAACCAGTTCCTTCGCGAAACCTTTAATGTCTTCGCCGTGGTAGCCATCTTCCGGCATTTCAGCATCTTGACCAAGCTCTTGCAAGTAACGTGCTTCAATAGAACGTGCCAGGTTAAACACCTGGTTCCCTGCGTCATTAATGTAATATTCACGAGTTACTTCATAACCTGCGTAATCAAGAATGTTGCACAGTGCATCCCCTACAGCTGCACCACGGGCATGACCCAAATGCAGACTGCCTGTCGGGTTGGCACTAACAAACTCCATCTCAACCTTTTTCCCCGCTCCAACATCGATTTTTCCGTAGTTCTCGCCTTGCTCATGTACCAAGTTAAGCACGGGATAGAGATAGCCCTTGTCCAATTTAAAGTTGATGAATCCAGGTCCGGCAATCTCTGCCTTCTCAATGCCTGCATCCGCAAGATTCAGGTTAGCAATGATCTCCTCAGCAATCTGACGAGGGTTACGCTTGGCAATCTTGGTCAACTGCATCGCTGCATTGGTAGCCAGGTCGCCATGTGACTTCTCGCGAGGAACTTCAAGTGTAATTGCTGGAACTTCCTCCTGTGTTACAATGCCTGCGGCCACAATTGCTTTGCCGATGGCTGTACTTACCCGTTCGTTAATGGTGTCTAGTGGATTACGTGTCATGAATTTGGTTCCTCCTGTATATGCAAACTAATCGCAAAATGTCCGGCTTCTTCATCAAAGCGGTAAAAGTCGTAGCTCCACGCTGCGCGTGCGCTCAATCCCTGAATGGAAAGTTCCAGCTTCTGTGTATGCGTGGACAGGGCAAACGACATATATGGTGAACGGTAAAAACCCGGAAGCTTTCGGTTCAATTCGAACGTCTGCTCCGACTCCACCTCACCATGACGTATAATCTTGATGGATTGTCCGCCCAGCTTCAATGTTGTACGGGTCATGCCTCCCTCGGGTCCAGCCTGTGGCTCTTCGTAACGGACATACAAGTATGTTCCCTTGACCACAGCTTCTCCCTGCATTTCCTGCAGTACATCTTCCCCTTCATAACGGCTGTGCAGCCGGATCTGAACCGGTCGCATCTTCGACATGAATGTTAACCTCCATTATATTCGAGGCGACGCAAAATCAGGATGGCCGGTGAGAACAGCCCTTCCTGAATGATTGTGTCGCTATACACGCTCATATTCCGAATAACTTACTCCTCTACACTCTACTGTATAACTATATCCAGTTCACCCGCTCAATTCAAATCCAATTTCAGAGTTTTTTTGTTACGGCATCAAAAAGAAGAGCCGCACTGGTATCGTGCAGCCCTCCCTCACTTCGCATCTATCTCGTTAGCTCGCTTCATTCATCTTGCTATGTTGTTTATTCATTTTGTTAGTTTCGTTCGTTAAGCAAGCTCTCTTACTTCATTATAAGGAAACGTTTTTAGGCGATATAAAATAATACGTGTTTACCCGGATTCACACGGAAACGCTTCATTCGTATCATCCCCACTGTGATGTATATGGATAAGGACATGTAGACTCGGCCATTTTGGCACGTACGGGCACAAGACAGCCGCAATGACGGCACGTTGTTCCGTACTGCAGATCCGGACACGCCGAACAGATGGCAAGGCGGCGCTCATACTCATCATCTTCTACCGTTGCACGTGAGCGTGCAGCAATCTCAACCAACCGAGCCATTTTGGCATCGCTGATATGAATATCATATTGCCGGTTGCAGCCCTTACATGGTTCATCTCTCACCACACTTAGCCGCTGTTGATGTTCATAGCCTGAGGACATCATGACTTAGCCCTTTACAGCAACCACACCAACGGAAGCCGGAGGTAACACCAATCGTAATGTATTATTCTCCAGAACAAGCCCCTCCCAATCTACAGGCTGTACCCGATCAGGCTGTTCGAATGTATTAAATGCACCAAAATCAGCATGATGGAGAAGTTGCCCTGCCACACTCGCTGCTTGACCTGCCTCAAGCTGGCATACCACTTCAAGCTCATCCGTATGACTCAGATTACATGCCGTCACATGAATAACCCCATCTTTGTTGCGGGATGCCGACAAGCTAAGCTGCGGAATCGTCTCTTCTCCAAACGTATATCCCGGGCTCTCATAACTGAGATCCAGCCGCTGCGCATCCATATGAACCTGATACATATCAAATACATGGTACGTAGGAGTCAGGAGCAGTTTGTCCCCTTCCGTGAGCACAAGGGATTGCAGCACGTTCACGATCTGAGCCAGATTGGCCATCTGTACCCTTTTATTATGCTGATTGAATATGTTCAGGTTCACTGCTGCAAGCACAGCATCCCTTATCGTGTTCTGCTGGTAGAGGAATCCAGGATTGGTTCCCGGTTCTACGTTGTACCATGTTCCCCATTCGTCTACGATAATACCGACCCTGCCTTCCGGATCATATTTATCCATGATCTCCGAATGCTTCACAAGCAATTCATCCATAAACAATGTTTTCTTCAATGTAGTAAACCATTCGGCCTCTCCAAAACCGGTAGCATTCCCTTTGTCTTCCCATACACCTGTCGGAATGGTGTAGTAATGCAGACTGATGCCATCCATGAAACGAGCTGCTTCCCGCATCAGCACTTCCATCCACTCATAGTTGCTGTCATTCGGTCCACACGCAATTTTATAAATTTGATTCCCTGAATAATTACGTACATATGTAGCGTAACGGCGATATTCATCCGCATAATACTCTGGACGCATGTTGCCACCGCAACCCCAGTTCTCATTGCCCACGCCAAAATACTTCAGCTTCCATGGCTCTTCACGGCCGTTCTGCTTCCGCCAGTTCGCCATGGGAGATTCGCCGTCAAACGTAATGTACTCCACCCATTCCTGCATCTCCTGCACGGTTCCGCTACCGAGGTTACCGCTGATATACGGCTCAGTATCAAGCAGTTCACACAATCTCATGAATTCATGTGTACCGAAATGGTTGTTCTCTTCCACGCCGCCCCAGTGCGTATTGATCATGCGCGCACGCTCACTCTTGGGCCCTACTCCGTCTTTCCAGTGATATTCATCGGCAAAACATCCACCCGGCCAGCGAAGCACAGGAATGTTCAGCTTCTGAAGTGCAGTCAGCACATCATTGCGAATACCTTCTGTGTTTGGGATTGGTGAATCTTCCCCCACCCATAACCCTTCATAAATACAACGTCCCAAATGCTCGGAAAAGTGACCATATATATTGCGATTTATTAATCCTTTGTCTGAATCAGCATTTAAAATAACATTTACCATTATTTCAACCTCCTTGAAATATGTTGTCAACGCTTACAATAACCTGTTTTGAGACAGGTTTCAACCCTTTTATTACCTGAAAAAAAGCCCATTTCCATATCAAATCTCAGGAAAAGGGCTTTTTTGTGGTTATATCACTCCGATCCACACAAAAATTTCATATGAATCGTTTATATATTGAATTTATATTTTTGTTATTTCATTTAAAAAATTCTTTAATCCTGATCTGAGTGGAATGAAATTTTGGATAACCAGGTTATTCCTCCGTCCGTTGTCTCATAAACAGCAGGTGTATTCCCACTAGTCACAACAAGCCAGCCAGTCTTAGCTGCCGGGAACGAGATACGGGAGCTGGCCCCTGAAGCTTTTAAATCGATATTTTTCCACGTGGAACCTGCATCAAAGGAACGTCCGATTCCAATCTTATCCGCTGCAGGTGAGCCAGCCGAGAGATAGGCAGTTTGATTTCCGATCAGTGCCATGTTACCGGGATGTCCACCAGGATTAGCCGGGCCGGTTCCTTTCCCCTCCATATTGGCACCTGGTGCCGGCCCCGCCCCTGCTGTCGATTGGGCAAAAACCTGTCTCCACTGCTTTCCTTGATCACCACTTGCATACAGAGAGTAGGATTGCTGGGACATCCCTGCATCTCCATATAGGACAGCCCATACTTGAGAGCCACTCGCATATAGGTCTCCCCCATTCCATGTATCGGATTTGACTCGAAGAGCTGTAGTCCAAGTCTTGCCCCCATCAGTCGTTTTCTCAAGCTTATAGCCGACTCCGGGCACTACTACAACAGCATATCCCAGCTTGTCTGTAGTAAAAGTAACCGCCCTGGTGTTAGCTGGTGTACTAACTTTAGTCCATGTCACACCGCCATCAGCAGTTCGATATGCACCGTTATAGGTGTATCCGTAGCCCGTATTTTTGTCACTAAAATCAATTTGCTTGAATGTTGGAACGCCCGGAGTGTCAAGTCTCTTCCAGTTTGATCCCCCATCATCGGTGCGAATGAGATAGGTTGCTGAAGAGTCTTTCGTTCCTGCGAGTGCATAGCCGGTAACATTATTGGGAAAGTTCAGCTGTTTGAACTGCCACTGCCCAGTGTAGATGGACTGCCAGGTACAGCCTGCATTGGAGGTACCAATCAGGAACCCTTGACCTGCAGCTCGTCCAGTATTTGGATTCAAAAAGTCGATATCCGTGAATTGCAAATTTTGCTCTTCCACGCCATTGCCTTTTTTCAGTTCTGATGATAGCCCATGATCCCCTTTGCCACATGTTGTGGATGAAGATGCTGCGCCGGCATAAGGTAACGTATGCACTAGCCCCATTCCCCAT
Source organism: Paenibacillus amylolyticus (assembly GCF_051136285.1). Classification (GTDB taxonomy): domain Bacteria; phylum Bacillota; class Bacilli; order Paenibacillales; family Paenibacillaceae; genus Paenibacillus; species Paenibacillus amylolyticus_F. The sequence continues at coordinate 3,649,691 of NZ_CP194938.1, forward strand.
GCCAAGGAGAGTGATAAGGCTGTTGCACCAACCCGCCTCCATGTTTTGGTGTTCTTGATTGTTTTCATTCTCATCGGTAACACCTCCTTCTATCGTTTTACCCCAAATCGCACATCATAATGTAACAATTTAGTTGAAACCAAGTGACAATTTCGCAAGAAAAAACCACCTTTACCCATGATGAAACCATTGGGGGTTAAAAGTGGTGCTGCAATAAGTTATGTAACCCGGTTATTCATTAACCCGAGGTATTTATATTTTTGAATAAAACGATCTCGACATACGTCCATTATACGATAGAGAGACAGGAACATATGTGCTATAATTAAAGGTATGGATTTATGATTGAGTGTGGATGTTTTCCGATCACGGCGCTGCTTTCCGAAAAAAAGGGGGGGTGACGTCGATGATCAAACTTGTCGCGTGGCTTGATGTAATCCGGTGGATTGCTGCGATCCTCAGTATTATACTGAGCGGACGAAAGCTGTATCGTTGGTTACGCAAAAGACTTCGGAACAAGCGAAAACCCACCTCATAAGGTTGCATGCCTGACGGTGGGTTTTGCTTGAATAGGTTTATTCAGTTCAAACGCGCCGTGGCAATCCACAGCCTTTCGGGTCCTAAGAGTCATTACCGTTGGCGCGGTAATGGCTCTTTATTTAGTATATGGTCGAACCCGTATACCCTATACTTTCCGACTGTAATATATTCATGAATATATCACTGAATTACTTGTGTGTTCAGTATAACATAGCCCTAAATATAAGTTAAGTTTACTTCACGAACCCAAGCAGCATTTCACGAATCAACTTGGCCGCCACAATCTGTGTCTGTTGCGTCGGGTCATAGATTGGTGCTACTTCTACCAAGTCACAGCCCACAACGTTCACATCTGATCCAGCAATCATATGAACAGCTTCAAGCAGCTCTTTGGAAGTGATGCCGCCTGCTTCTGCTGTTCCGGTACCCGGTGCAGCAGATGGATCAAGCACGTCAATATCGATGGTTACATAAACTGGGCGGTTGCCCATTTTCGGCAGAGCTTCCTTCATAGGAGCCGCTACTTCAAACGGGTAGAAGTTAATATTCTCGCGACCATACTGGAATTCCTCACGGGAACCGGAACGGATACCGAATTGATAGATATTTTGACCACCCATCAGCTCAGCTGCTTTGCGCACAGGTGTTGAGTGAGACAGGGGCTCACCTTCATAGTTTTCACGAAGGTCTGCATGTGCATCAATGTGGATCAGGATCAGGTCCGGATATTTCTTGTACATCTGTTGGATCACCGGCCAAGTCACCAGATGCTCGCCACCAAGACCAATCGGGAACTTGTCATCTGCCAGCAGGCTGCCGATGTATTCATGGATAACTTCAAGGCTGCGTCCTGCGTTACCGAATGGCAAAAGCAGGTCTCCGGCATCAAAATAGGTCATATCCACGATGCTTTTATCCAGATACGGGCTGTACTCTTCAAGTCCAACCGATGCCTGACGGATATGAGCCGGGCCGAAACGGGAACCCGGACGGAAGCTTACGGTGTAGTCCATTGGCATACCGTAGATGACCGCTTTCGAATTTTCATAATCCTCAGAACTGCAAATAAATACGTTTCCTGAATAAGCTTGATCCAGTTTCATCTTCATTTCCCCTTTATTTCGTTAAATCTTCCACGAATTTTGGAAGTACAAATGCCGCTTTGTGCAGACGCGGAGAGTAATACTTCGTATCCATCTCCGGAATTTGAGTCTCGTCCACCGCAAGTGGATCATGCCTTTTGCTGCCCATGGTGAATGTCCATAGACCACTTGGATAGGTTGGAATATTACAGCCGTACACATGTACGATCGGGAAGATTTCTTTGACGTCTTTATTCACCTTCTGGATCAGATCCGCCTTAAACCAAGGGTTGTCCGTCTGGGCAACAAAGATTCCGTCTTCTTTGAGTGCTTCATAGATCCCCTGATAGAATCCGCGCTCAAAAAGCGGAGCAGCCGGACCTACAGGTTCTGTAGAGTCTACGATAATGACATCATACTCATCTTTATGTTCAATAATATGCATGTAACCATCGTTAACGAGCACTTCAACGTTCGGCTCGTCCAGCTTGCCAGCAATTTCAGGCAAATACGTTTTGGAATGTTCAATCACTTTACCGTCGATTTCGACGAGAACTGCTTTTTCTACAGCCGCATGTTTAATGACTTCACGGATTACACCGCCGTCACCACCACCAACTACCAGCACTTTTTTCGGATTAGGGTGAGTGTTCAAGGCCGGATGTGCCGCCATTTCATGATATACAAACTCGTCCTTAACCGTTGTCATCACCATGCCGTCTAATACAAGCATGTTGCCGAATTCTTCGGTTTCAATCATTGCAAGGTCCTGAAAATCTGTTTGCTCCGTGACGTAAGTCTGCTTAATCTTTGCGGTAATTCCGAACACAGGGGTCTGCTTTTCTGTAAACCACAATTCCATGATCGCTACCTTCTCTCCGTAAAAGTAATGAGTGATCATTTTAAAATGCATAATCACTGGTCTGTTCGTCCACACATGCTTTAGTATGTTGTGCCGAACCCTACCTTTTCATTACCCTTTTGCATTATACGCGATAGACGATTCAACTGTAAAACGGTTTTCAGGCCAAAATTGACTATAATTTGTTCACTTCGCAGACCCATTGAATATCCCGGTTACTCCAGTCCCATACTGGAAAGAAAAGAGAGGAGCCCGTTCCATGAACAAGACGAGTGTCAAGACCCGCAAACGCGGGTTCCGTGTACTCCAATTCATCAAATATCTATCCATACTTATGGTGCTCGGCCTTATTGCCACAGCTGCCATTTTGGTATATCTATACGCAACCAGCCTGCCCCTCGCCGACTCCGATCGCAATTCCAGACTTCTAGACAGTCGGGGTGAAGTCATCGCCACCTTCTCTGCTGGCGGCAAGGATTCGATTCCCGTTCAACTTCAGGATATTACCCCTGATCTGGTGAACGCTACACTAGCCGTGGAGGATCGCAAATTCAGGCAGCACTTCGGATTCGACATTCAAGGCATGGGACGAGCGGTCCTTGTCAATATTCAGCACATGCGGATGTCTCAAGGAGCAAGTACACTGACCCAACAGCTGGCACGTAATCTGTACCTGTCCCATGAGAAAACATGGACACGTAAAGCCAAAGAAGCGATGTATACTGCACAGCTTGAGATGAAGTATAGCAAAGATGAAATTTTGCAGATGTACCTGAATGAAATCTATTACGGTCACGGTGCTTATGGCATCGAAGCGGCTGCGCAGATGTATTTTGGCAAATCAGCCAAGCAGCTCGATCTGGCAGAAAGCGCTATGCTGGCAGGTATCCCGAAAGGCCCGACTTATTATTCACCCTATAATCATATGAAAAATGCCAAGGATCGGCAGAAGATCGTGCTGAAAGCCATGGTTGAAATGGGGGAAATTACGCCCAAACAAGGAGATACTGCTTACGAAGAGATGCTGGAATTCAAACCGGAGGGCGAGCGCAAGACGGTGGAACATGCCCCTTATTTTCGCGACTATATTCGAAATCTCGCGGTGAAGGAGCTGGGCATCAGCGAAGCGATGCTGGATCATGGCGGGCTGAACATCTACACTACGCTGGATTTACGTGTACAGAAAGCTGCGGAAACGGCTGTTGCCAAAGGTATGGATGCCAAAAGCGATCTGGAAACGGCTCTCGTCTCCATCGATCCGCGCACCGGATACATTAAAGCTATGGTTGGCGGCAAAAACTACCGCACCAATCAGATTAACCATGTGCTGGCAACCACACGTCAGCCTGGATCAGCCTTTAAACCCATTATGTATCTGGCTGCGCTGGAATCCAAACAACTTACCAGTGCATCCATTTTCAACAGCCAGCCTACGCTGTTTCATTATGACAATGATCGCAAAACCTACAAACCCGGCAACTTCGGTGATAAATACCTGGGCGAAATCGATCTTCGGCAAGCTATCGCAGCGTCCGATAACATCTATGCGGTAAACACCATTATGAAGATTGGCCCTGAACAAGTCGTGAGCATGGCTCAACATCTCGGCATCACAAGCAAACTGAGTCCTGTGCCTTCTCTTGCACTCGGCACTTCACCTGTCAGTCCGCTGGAGATGGCTTCTGCCTTTTCTGTTATTGCCGCGGGAGGACAGCGGACGCCGCCTATAGCCATTTTACAAGTAACCGATGCAGCTGGACGGTTGCTGTACGAATCCCCTCAGACCCAAGCAGAAACGGTGGTTGAACCAGCGGCAGCCTATGTATTAACCCGTTTAATGGAGAGTGTCTTTGAGAACGGAGGCACGGGCAATCGGGTATCTTCCACAATTAAACGCCCGGTAGCAGGCAAAACGGGAACGACGAATACTGATGCCTGGCTGGTCGGATTCACCCCCGAACTGTCCACCGCTGTATGGGTTGGTTATGATCAGGGCAAAGTGATCTCGACATCCGATGGTCGCCGCGCTGCACCAATCTTCGCCGAGTTTACGGAACAGGCCCTTGCCAGCGTACCACCCAAAATCTTCTCCGTACCTGATCAAGTCGTGAGTGTCTACATCAACCCGGAGAGCGGAAAGCTTGCAGGCAACGGCTGTGAAGAGAAGCGACTGGAAGTGTTTATTCAGGGAACGGAGCCTACAGAGGTTTGCCGGGGCGAGGCGGAGAAACTGGATGCCGCGCAAGATGAAAAGACTCGTGAGGCACAGAATCAAAAAGGAGTTCAAGAGCAGAAACATTCCTGGTGGAGTGATTTCAAACGCTGGTGGGTCGAGTGACGCATATACGTAATGACTTAATTGCGTCATGAAGTCTTATATAATAATGATGCCATTTACTAAAGTGGCTATCTTATAAATATACAGATGAGTGTATGGATCCTTCTCCACATCATCACTTAGATACGAAGCAAGCCCCGAACCCAGAACTCTGGATCGGGGCTTGCTTCGCTTTGTTCCCTTTTATCCTAGGCAAGTGCCTCTTTCAATTCATTCGGTGATGCATTCCACCACTCTTCATTATGGGAGATCAGCAGAGTTTTCAACGCTGCTCTGTCTTCTGGCCCCAGTTCATCCAGCATAAATCGGCGTTTCATCGCATAATCCATCCGGTTGACGTGATCCGCAAGTAGCTTCCAACCCCGTTTGGCTTCCGTATCAATCCACATCTCACATGCCGTTGCTCCGCCATACAGCTGTCCTTGCTCCGTACGATCTACAGCGACCCATACCAGCCATACTTGGCGTCCATTTGGGACATCTTCACGATTGGTTGAAAATTTGATGCCCCGTTCCACTTTACTCTTCGCATGCATTGCACCAACATCGATTTTGGCTTCGCCCTGATCAATGATGACTGGTGAAAGATTGTTCAGATCAATGGAACCTGCACCGAAGCCTTTATGTTTGCTCTTAGCACTAACGATATTCAAGGCAATCTGTTTCTTGCCGTTTTGCTCATTTTGGTCCATGTTCATAGCCTCCAAGAGTTGATATAAATATTTTAACTAATAATCAGCCCATTGCAAACATATACATGCTGTAGATGCTTGTCAACGGGAGGTATTTAACGATGATTCCACGACGCGCCAAGAGCTGGCTCACTGTATCCCTGGCCTTGTGTTTGCTTGCCGGAGGGATATGGATCACACTCGGTTACAATCGCTCCACTTCATCTGAATTGCCTATACTCGCTCCGGAATCGGGCAAGCCCTATGCCAAAGCAGGAGCAACTCCCCCTCCGGAAAGTGTACAATCTCCTTCAGCCGAGGTGTTCAGCAACCGTGTGGTGGAATACCACATGGATGTGAAGCTGACGGAGGGGAATGCACTTCAAGGCACACAGACGATAACCTGGACTCATCCGGGCAAAAAAACGGTGAACGAACTTTATTTTCATATGTACCCTAATGCATTCTCCTCTGCGGATACTACATTTATGAAAGAATCGGGCGGTAAGCTTCGCGGCGATGTCATGCCCACAGACGGTTATGGCTCCATGAAATTTACTGACATGCAGACGGAGGACGGGCTCTCTCTGCTACACCGGATGCAATATGTACAGCCGGACGACGGGAACATCAAAGATAAAACGCTGATCAAGGTGCGCCTGCCAAAACCTGTTAAAGGCGGCGAGAGCATCACGATCCGCACAAAATTCGAAGTGAATTTACCGAAAATTTTCGCACGAATGGGCAAAACGGATGATTTTGTTATGGCAGGCCAGTGGTTCCCTAAACTCAGCGCTTACGAGCCTGCCGGAAGGCGAGGCCGCACGATGGAAGGCTGGAACCTGCACCAGTATCATGGCAATTCGGAGTTCTATGCTGACTTCGGTATCTACAGTGTGCGTATTCGGGTACCTGAAACATACAAGGTGGCAGCAACCGGATTTCCAACGCAGCAGGCTGCCTTGAAGAATGGCGAGAAAGTATATCAATTTTATGCCGATGATGTGCATGATTTCGCTTGGGCGGCCTCGCCTGATTTCGTCTATGCAGAAGAACCCTTCTCTGCCCCCAACGTGCCCGGGGTACGTATTAAACTCTACCTTGATCCGGCACATCAGGATCTGAAAGAACGTTACCTTTTTGCTGCCAAAGCCGCATTGACGAATTACAGCAAGTGGTTCGGCCCTTACCCTTATACAACTTTATCCATCGTTGTTCCGCCAAAAGTGGCAAACGGCGCAGGAGGTATGGAGTACCCGACATTAATTACGGCCTTTGGGGCAGATGATACCACACCGGGTTATGATCTGGAGCGCACGGTTGTGCATGAAATCGGACATCAATACTTCTACGGCATGGTTGCAAGCAATGAATTCGAAGAGGCCTGGCTTGATGAGGGATTCACCTCCTACGCAGAAGATAAACTGATGGAGCAGGAATACGGACTCATTCCAAACTTGCCGGTACAATCAGGTCTGGTCACATCCCCCGCTCCTTTGACACAGCCTTCGTGGAAGTTTGAATCGCAGAATCAATATGCATCCAACGTATATACCCGAGGCAAGCTTGTACTTCTCGGTATAGAACAGCAAGTCGGAGCGAAAAAAATGGAACTCATCCTTTCAACCTATGTCCAAAAGTATCGCTTTAAACATCCGGCAACGGCTGATTTTCAGAAGATAGTCGAGCAAGTGACCCGCACCTCCTGGGCTAATTACTTTGACCAATACATCTATAACAACGGCATGGCCGACTTCGCTGTAGAGAAGATCAACGTTTCTTCTATAGAGAAGGACGGCCAAAAAATGTACGAGTCCTCTGTCACCATTGCTAAAAAGGGCAGTGACTTCCCGAAGGTTCCTGTTCGAATCGGTTTTCAGGATGGCCACACCTTAACGAAGCAATGGAACGGACAGGAGGATCGCATTACCTATAAGCTCACATACACTTCTCCTGTCTCTTGGGCAATGACTGACCCTTTGTATGATATTATGCTGGAAAATCGACATATGAACAATTTCCTGAGAACCGGACTGGATGAACGAGTCAAATCCCGCTGGAACATGAGTGCTACGAAACTAATTGAAGCCATATTCGGAGGTCTATCATGGTGAGGTGGAGTCAGTGAAAGCAAAAATTCGTGAAGGCTGGTTTCTCGTCCGTCAGCATATGTTCATTGCCGCACTCTTATTTATCTATCAATTAATCTGGGGATATTTTATCTATCGGCTGGTTCAATCGGCTGTTGTCCCCCTGCTGCTTCGTTATCCAACAGATGATGTCGGAGAACTGAGTACACTTTTATTCAAAATGGAAAGTCAGCTGAGTCTGTCCGGCCCTGAGGTTCAGCAATATTTATGGATCTTGGGTGGTATGTTGCTGCTTCGCCTGCTGATTAGCCCACTCATTCAAGCAGGTCTGCTCTACTCCCTTCAACATTTCAATTCCACAGAAGAGCGCATCCCTTTTATTCGAGGCATTAAAATGTTATGGAAACCGATGTTGCTGCTGCACACCATACGCACAGTACTCATGTTCCTCCCTGCGTACTGGCTCGTACCCACATTGTATTCAACAATAATGGATAGTTTTCATTCTCTCCATTTGTTGCTTCCCGGCATTCCATATGCAGCAGGCTGGATCATCTATGGCTGGATTGTACATCATGCCGTGCTCTACATGCAGTTTGGCATTACTGACTCGGAAGGAGAAGGCTGTATTCAGGGCACGTTCAAAGGATTGTGGATTGCTTTGCGCCGTATCTTCGCTGTCACCAGCATCGCGCTAATACTGGGAGCTGTTCATTTACTGGTCTTTGGTGCATTCACATCTGCCTCTTGGTTCCTGACAGGACTATCTGGATTGATCCTGCAACAAACATATCCGCTTGCCCGAAGCCTGCTCAGTATGTGGAAAGTATGTAGTCATTTCCGCTTATGGCAGTCTACATCCACCAAGAATGAGGGTCATGTAAGCTGAACTACATATTTATATAAATCGCTTACAAAATAAAAAAATGTTACCATCTCATGTTTAACATTTCATTCGTTATTGCGTATAAATACGCAAACCTCGACCTTTCCCCGTCAAAGGTCGAGGTTTTTTTTGCTAATTTTGCTGCTAAACGTTGCCAAAGCACTAAGCCTCTGGTACAATAAGCGCAGTGAGTTTTTAGTAACAACTTTGTAATCTTTAAATCCTTATTTGTAACAACTTTAAATTAAATCCTTAAAATTAAATTTTCTTTTCTTTATCAGGTGCATAACTAGCATAGCCAAATTCCTGGCACCTGGGAAGCGGGGGAACCAGTTATGGGTGAATTGATCTTGAAACAGAGGGATCATAGGGGACCTTCAACCGAATCCTTAAGCTAACCTCGCAGGCGTTGGAAGGGGTATACAACTTGTTTAAGAAGAAATTGACCGCAGCAGTACTTAGCCTCACATTTGCATTGTCACTTGGTGCAGGCAGCGCATTTGCAGATTCTAAGATGGATAAAGTCATTGATTCAGCAATAGGAACTACATACAAAAGCGGAGGAACAACGCTTGACGGTTTTGACTGCTCCGGGTTTACACGGTATGTATTCGACAAATTAGGTATTGATTTGGCTCGCCAATCCAGCTCCCAATTCGACATGGGTGACTCTGTATCTCGCATGGAGATGAGACCTGGAGACTTGGTATTCTTCAACACTACAGGTAAAGGTGTGTCTCACGTAGGCATTTTTGTAGGAAGCGGTAAGTTTGCACATTCTTCTTCTTCCAAAGGTGTAACGATCAGTTCCTTGAATGAGAATTACTGGGCTAATCGCTACGTTGGTGCAAAACGGATTATGAGCACGGACGCGTATGAGTCAGTGGCCCTGGACTAGGGACAAGCTTTAATCAACATCATGCTGGAACCATAAACTATACTGTAACGAAATACGAAGCATAAACCGAACCGCCCGGTACATTCTCCGCAGGAATGTATCCGGCGGTTTTTTTATGCTTCCAACTCTATGGCTGCAGGTCCTGCAAATCATGTATATATACCTGAAGCAAGAAGATTAGCTTACTTCGTTTGTCCGTGCCCTTATGATGTTTTTACCCAACCTGTTATAATATAAACGGAATGGTACGGACTTTTGTTTCATTTTCTTTCTGAAAATTGAAAACTTACCAAAGGTACAGCTCTTTTGTAGAATGAACAAAGAACAGGTAACGGAGAGAGGAGCATGCACTGTTATATGAAAAATGAAGCACCTTTGACGTTTCGTGTGGTACCTATGCAGGAAGAACATGCAGAACTCATATGCAGTTGGAACTATGATCCACCATACAATATCTACAGCTGGCTGCCTTGGGAGCAGATGAAAGCACTGGAAGTCGAATTTGGAGATGCACAGCTAAGGCAGGAGCAATATGCCGTTATTCTGGATCAACATGACCAGGTTTGTGGATTCGCACAATATTTTCCGCTCCAGAACGTAACACGTATTGGTCTCGGAATGCACCCTGAGCAGTGTGGTCAAGGCCGTGGTACCACTTTCGTAGCTGCCATCGTGCAAGAGGCGATTCGCCGCAATCCTTCAAATGAGATTGATCTTGAAGTACTTACCTGGAACCACCGTGCCATTCAGGTTTACCTGAAGAGTGGATTTGCCATCCAGGATACATATGAGCGCCAAACTCCAAATGGTTTGAAGCCCTTTCATTGCATGGTTTATGAGGGCCCCCGAGAGTAATTTGGAAATGAAATGGTTTCAATTTATCTCTCTTTTGTGATTAGTTCAAAAAATTACCACAAAATGCTATGATGTAACGACAGCTTCCGTTATAATGATAGGGATAGTTTGGGTTAGATGATCTTTCATTCTGGAGGGGACATAAGGGATGCACAAATGGATCATGAGCGGGGTATTTTTTGCAGCATGTGCTTTGGCTATTATTTTAATGTTTACGCTTCCAGGTAAAGAGGAAGTGGCTAAGGAAGCCAAACCAACCATGCCTGAAGTAGCTATGGATGCTGGACAGGCTGAAACACTGGTGAAAGCCAACTGTATTTCCTGTCACGGCGATCAGCTTCAAGGCGGAGTAGGTCCGGCTCTCGCAAACATTGGCAGCAAAGACGATGTCGAGAAAATCTACTCCACCATTGTCAAAGGTAAAGGCGGTATGCCTTCTTTCAAAGGCAAACTGCAAGATGAAGAGATTGCCCACATTGCCATGTGGCTAGCAGAGAAGAAATAAGTGTTATTGCGTGCGTAAAGCATCAAAGAGGCTCTTGTTCTCCCATCTGGAAAACAAGAGCCTCTTTGATATTCGTTATAACATCATCCTGCAGACGACGTTGCAGCAGATTATTCCATTCTCATTTTCTCAAAAGCTTCGTTGTACTGCCCTGCTTCCTTAATATCTACAGATGTAATGCCACCTTCATCCCAAGACGTAAGACGCAGTGTAACGGTTGTATAGTCAATAGTAATAAAAGGGTGATGATTGAATGCTTCCGAAATCGCAGCGACCTCGTCTACGAATGCAATCCCTTTCATATAGTTAGAAAACACAAATTTGCGGACAATCCACCGTCCCTCTTCCAGTTCCCAGCCCTCAAGCCTTCCCAGATGAGCTTCGACTTCCTCTTGCGTAAAAACCATGCGTTATCTTCCTCCCCATATGATGAGCCATCGCGGACTTGAATCCACATGACCATCGACACCTTCGCATGCTGCCTACACAGCTTTAAAGGCAGGCCACCGCCCTGCAGCGCCTTTTTACATGAGTATCATCTTACCACGTCAAAGCGCCAAAATCCATAGAATAGACGGCTCAGCGCCTTGAAGGGCAAGGTCTTGTAGTCGATACCATTTTTTAGATTAAAGGAACAAACGTTAATTCTTCTTCTCCAATTAAAATATGGATCCGGTGCTGATCCTTATCATGGATTACAACGCCGCTACCAACAGGGATCACTGACTCCTCCCCGAGTCCATAGAACAAGTCCTCTGCCAGGGCCTCGTCCACTTCAAGCTGTTCCTTTTCTCCCAGTCTCCCCCACTCTTCTGCATCCATTTCAAAAAAAACATACCGATCCGGGATGCGTCCAATTGCCACTGTTAAATCTGTCAAAATTCCTTCATAATCCCGTCCATGCTTTACACCCATTGGCTTTTCACTCCTATTCGGCCCCTAAGGAGCGGATATGATCTTATTATACCTGAAAATAACACTTAAAAAAAAAGGCCTTCTGGTCGATAAATACTATACATGACCGTTTCAATCGTTTCGGCAGCCATGAAGGCAGCCAAACATGCAACGGATTTCGGCAGAACGTTCGTTTGGAAGCCCGAATTCTGCCGCTTGAAAGGATTCAATTTTATCTCATGGATGAGGTGTATGATGAACATTTCAACAATTATTGGACTAGTTTTTGGGCTGGTCTCCCTTGTACTTGGTATGTTCCTGAAGGGCGCGCCCTTAATCAATCTGGTTAACAATCCAGCAGCCTACGTTATTATTTTTGTGGGTACGGCAGGAACTATCTTTATCGCATTCCCGATGGCTGAAGTTAAAAAAATCCCTAAACTCTTCGGGATTATTTTCAAAAATCAAGTTCTTATTGATCGAGTATCTCTGATCGGCACATTTATGGACTGGGCTTCCACTACCCGTCGTGAAGGTTTGCTTGCACTGGAGTCAAAAGTAGAAGATATTGATGATCAATTCCTTCGTGGTGGTATGCGGATGATTATTGACGGCAACGATCAGGAGTTTGTAAGTGATGTTCTCATGGAAGACATTCATGCTACAGAGGAGCGCCATCGTGCCGGTGCCTTGATCTTCGCTCAGGCGGGGATGTATGCACCAACACTCGGGGTTCTCGGTGCCGTAGTCGGTCTGATTGCAGCACTCGCTGACCTTAGTGACATGGAGAAGCTCTCTCATGCAATTGCAGCCGCATTTATTGCCACCCTTCTTGGTATCTTTAGTGGTTACGTGTTGTGGCACCCGATGTCCAACAAGCTGAAGCGGATGTCCAAGAAAGAGATGGAAATCAAGTTGATGATGGTTGAAGGGCTCTTGTCTATCCAATCCGGTGTGTCTACCATTGCCATCAACCAAAAGTTATCCGTATTCCTGACACCTTCCGAACGTAAACAACTGGAAGAGAGGGAGGGATCATCAGGTGAAAAAGGCTAAAAAGCATGAACCGCATGAAGAACATATCGATGAGAGTTGGCTGCTTCCTTATTCCGACTTAATGACTTTGCTGCTCGCCTTGTTTATCACTTTGTTCTCCATGAGCTCACTTGATGCTGCAAAATTTGAGCAGATGGCCTCGGCACTAAGCAGTGCTCTCAACGGAGGCTCTGGCGTCTTGGATCATACTTCCATGAATCCGACAGAATCCAGCACGGATCTTGGCAAGAACAAAGAAATTCCGAAGGAAATCACGAAGAAGACACCTGCCCAGATTACTGATGCTCAGATGGCTCAGAAGGAACAGGAGAATCTGGAGAAGCTGAAGAAGCGACTCGACAAGTATATTGCTCATAACGGACTTTCAGACCAACTGAACACAAAGCTCAACCAGTCTGAACTTAAAGTTACTATTAGTGATAAGGCCTTGTTTTCCTCCGGACGAGCTGATGTGAAACCTGAGTCACGTTCACTAGCCAAGGCGATCTCCAACATGCTACAGGAGTTCCCGGAGTATGAAATTGTCGTATCGGGTCATACAGACAATGTGCCCATATCGAATAACCAGTATAAGGATAACTGGGATTTGAGTGCAGATCGTGCCTTGAACTTTCTGAAAATCCTGTTGCTGAACACCCAACTCGACCCTTCCAAATTCACACCTAGTGGATATGGAGAGTATCATCCGATTGCCAGCAATGGTACAAACATCGGAAGAGCACAGAATCGGCGCGTAGAAGTGTCCATTATCCGTAAATACCAAAGCAACAATACCAATGTAAAGGCTGTTAGTGGAGGCAATTAGCAGCCCACAGCCATACATGAGTATAAGACCGTTCTCCATGGAATTTAAGGGAGAGCGGTTTTTCTCATTTTTAAACCCCATAACCTATCGCAACTTTCCTGTATTCAGAACAAAAAGCATTGCCTCCCTTCACAGGAAACAATGCTTTTATTTCATTCACTCTAACATGGAGCGAATCTTTTCCAAATTCTCATTCCTTATTCCAGCGAGTAGTCCAGCAGGCTACCCAGTTCCGCCTTTTCGGCGGCTGTAAGGTCCCTCCATGAACCTGTCGCCTGTTCTCCAAGGTGAATATTCATAATACGAATCCGTTTCAGCTTGCGAACCTCGTATCCGAATGCGCTGCACATACGGCGGATCTGACGATTTTTTCCTTCCGTCAAAATAATCCGGAACACACGATCTGTCATTCTGGTAACTGTACATGGCAGTGTCATTTCACCCAGAATCTTGACACCTGTACTCATGCCTCTGATAAAACTCGGTGTAATGGCTCGATCGACCGTAACGATATATTCCTTTTCATGACGGCCTTCTGATCTCAAAACCCGATTAACGATATCACCATCATTCGTCATCAGAATCAAGCCTTCCGAATCTTTGTCTAAACGTCCGATCGGGAATATCCGTTCATGATGACCTACAAAATCAACGATATTTCCTTGAATATGCTGCTCGGTGGTACTCGTGATACCCACGGGTTTATTCAGCGCAATATAAACATGTTTTTTCTTCTCGCTGATTGGCTTGCCGTTTATTCGAACATCATCGCCTTCTTCTGCTTGACTTCCGAGCTCCGCCTTGATGCCATTAATGGTCACCTGACCACTTTCGATCAACTTGTCGGCTGCTCGACGGGAGCAGTAACCTGTCTCACTAATAAACTTATTAATACGCAAAAGGTCATCTCACCTCATCTAGTTCTCTTCGTCTGGTTGTTGTTCTTCCGCTCGTTGCTCCCTCTCCTGTAGCTGCGGGTGCAGTTCAGAAGCAGGCAGTTCTATAATAACCGTCGTTCCCCTATTCATCACACTCTTAATATCCATCATGCCCTTATGTGATTGAATAATGCGTTGACTAACCATAAGGCCGAGCCCTGTGCCGGATTCTTTATTCGTAAAGAACGGCTCCCCAAGCTTCGACATCATCTCTTCAGGAATTCCGATGCCCTCATCCTTGATCTCAATTCTGACTCGCTTGGCAAGCTCATCGGACTTGGCCTTAAGTTTGATATGGATACTTCCTCCATTCGGCATAGCTTCCATACCATTTTTCAGCACATTGATAAATACTTGCTTCAACTGGTTCTCTTCACAGTGTACCATAGCCGAATCGGATGAGGCATGTAATACAAACTCTACCCCATGCAGATGAGCCTGACTATCCAGCAACGAGATAACATCTCCAAGAATAAATCGTATATCCCGCTCCTGAAAATGAACCGCTTGCGGCTTCGCCAGAATTAGAAACTCGCCCACAATCAGGTTGATTCGGTCCAGCTCGGATAACATCAGATCCAGATGACGATGATTTAGCTTATTACTTTCCTGCTGAAGCTGCAGGAAACCACGCAGCGTCGTAAGTGGATTACGAATCTCATGAGCAACACCCGCGGCCAACTGCCCTACCGTTGTTAACTTCTCGGATCGTCTGAGCAGCTCTTCCATCCGATTACGGTTAGTAATATCCCTCGAAACACTGATGAGTGCTGTAATCTCGCCAGCCTCATCACGTACAGGCGCTGTACTCACACTGACATCAACCCGAGTCCCATCTTTTTTCATCCAGATCGTTTCGTTGGACGTAATCGACATGCCCTCAATAAGCTGCTCATGCTGCTTCTTCATTTCCTCTTCTGCCTCAGGAGGAATAATCTTCAGCAAACGTCCCTCCACCTCACGACTGCGAAAACCATATAGTTGTTCGAATGCCCGATTGACCCGCAGCACTTTTCCTTCAAGGTCTGTTATATGAATTGCATCTGCAGTTTGATTAATGATAGACTCCAGATGCTCCTTAACAGCCCGATTCTCTTCATACATTTGTTTCAGACGGCTTGTATAGTGTCCCAGATTTCGAATCATGGCGTTAATCCGATTGGCGAGCTGTCCGAGTTCATCCTTACGTTTAATTTTCAAACGGAAATCAAAATGTCCATCCGCCACATCATTCACCTTGCCCAAGATCGATTGGATTGGACGTGTGATGTAACCAGCGAGCAAGTAACTACCAAAGATCACAATCTCCAGCAACACCAGAGATATGGAAGCATGGCTGACTAATTGCTCGGATACCATCGAGGATATTTGTTTGTAATCCATGACAATACTGATTACATAGGAAGACTCATTGGGTGTGAAAATTGGAATGAAACTCTTCAGAACCTTCTGATCATGTGTTTCACTCACAAAGGATACATTCTGCCCTGTGCGGACGGCTCGCACCACGGCACGATGATCTTCATCCACCGAACCATACTGATACGTACCGAAACGGATCGGCCTGTTATTCAGTTTACTAAAGTTTATATCTCTTCCGTCATCACTCATATCCGGGCTGGCAAACGTCAACGGATTGATGCCTGTAATCTCCAGTATAGAAGGATTGACTTCACGGATCTTATTTAATATTTCATCCGGGCTAGAGATTTTCACATAGTCATCAACTTCAGTATTATTGTAGAAGGGATTAATTATGTAGTTTCTCTTTCCATCATGATAGTAACCCCAGATATCAACATCTGTAGGACTGGACGTCGAATATTCGAAACCATCTGACCAGAAATGATCCAGTTTCTGCCCTTGAGGAATCGTTACCTGTTGCTTCTCAAATAATTGCTGAAATGCCTGGTACCAGTACGTCATCGATTTCGTGGACAGACCAACCTCTCTCGGGTCAGAAGACCGACTAACAACAATGTCATCATCCGTCTGCTCCAGGAGTGAGATATGTGACACACCTACTTCTTTACTTAAACGAACCAGTTCTTCATTGGTAATATTTCTGATGTCTGGATCTAATTCCTTTGCTGCCATTATAGAGGCAAGCCACAAATTGTTGCCAATCTGCCTTTTTACATAATCTGCACTGTACTGATTTTGTTCGACAGAAATTGCGATTTGTTTCGCTGTGAGCACCATCTTGTTCTCACTATCCTGCCTCAGATTCTCTTCTGTAGTATAATAGCTCAGTGCGATATTTAATACCAAAATAACGAGCACCGAGCACGACATAATCATGGATAACTTTGTTTTAATAGACAAATTCGTTGTTCACCTCTCGGCTTGTACCCTCTGGCGATATATGGCAAAACCTATACCCATCATAACGCTTGTATGACTATTTGAAAAGGATAATTGCCCTTTGCCCAAAAGTTACCGCTCAGGCTGAATGGGTCGAAAATTGTTGTTTGTTTGCTTTTTACGATATGCAATGAAATTAATCACTCTATTTATACACAAATCCACAGGCTTGTGGATAGTATGTTTATAACTATGTGAGCAACTGCACGGTTATCCACAAAACTATCCACAACATGTTAACAACCCGAATGCCTGTTCGCTGAATAAATCATATTGGAAGGGGTTTTACACTGTGAATGATCATTTTCTCCAGCCGGATTTCACAAATCTGACCGAGGAAGAACTGCATGAGTATTGGATGAAACAGGCTATTGCAGAAGCCCAGAAAGCCGAAGCGCTCGGTGAGGTACCTATAGGAGCTGTCATTGTACGTAACAATGAGATTATCGGCCGTGGGTATAATCTGCGCGAAACTACACTCGATTCTACGGCCCATGCAGAGATGGTAGCTATTCGTGAGGCAAGCAAAGTTATCGGGGCATGGCGCTTACTGGACTGTGCATTATATGTTACTCTTGAACCTTGTCCGATGTGTGCTGGTGCCATTGTACAGTCCAGAGTTCCACGCGTCATCTTTGGTACTGCTGATCCCAAGGCAGGCTGTGCAGGAACATTAATGAATTTACTTCAAGAACCCCGTTTCAACCATAGAACCGAGGTCATCCCGGATATTCTTCGACCCGAGTGCTCTACGATGCTGACCGAATTTTTTAGACAGTTGAGGAAGAAATAATACATTAATCCCATTAAAATAAAAAATGCTGAGTATGAAAGGATGTCTGCTGCAATGGCACTAACACTATATGATACAGCTCATGGAATAAGTCTTCGGTTACTCACCACCCAGGATGCACAAGCCTATCTTGAATTAGTTCAGCTTACCCGTACCCCATATCAGGCCGTTGAGCCCGTGCGGGAGAATGATTTCTATACAATTGAAGCACAGACTCGGCGGATCGAAGATCGAGTACGGGCTGCTGACGAGGGTACAGGTTATCAGTTCGGGATTTTCACGATTAAGGATGACCTTCTCATAGGGCAAGTCAGTCTGAACAATGTGGTTCTTGGCGTTGCTAACTATGCAGATATGGGTTACTTTATCCATCCTGACTATCAAGGCGGCGGGCGTATGACAGCAGCAGTTAAGCTGGCCGTAGCTTATGGCTTCCGCGCTCTGAAGTTGAACCGGATACAGGCCGCTGTACTGCCCTCAAACCATGGCTCTAAGCGAGTACTGGAGAAGAATAAATTCCGGTCTGAGGGGATCGCTCGTAAATATTTGAGAATTAACGGTTTCTATCAAGATCATCAAATCTTCGCTGTACTCGCTGAGGATTTGGAGGATGAATCTCAGCGCTAATTCATACAACGTACAGCAGTCGTTCTACATAATAAAAAAACCGACTGGGATCCAGGCGGGAGAAGTTCATCCTCCTCCGCTTGAATGACAGACGGTTTCGTTAGGTTTCAGATGTTAGTTTCCGTAGGAGGAGTTCATCAGTTTCTCGAACTCTTCCATTGTAATTACATCATCGCCAGTAGGAATGTTGATCTTGAACTCTGGCTTTTCGTTAATTTTGGTGTACGTATTTGAGCCAGTGAACGCCAATTTCACTTCGTCTTTGGTATCTTCCGGTTTGATCAGCATGTCAGCGACCATTTTTTGATATACCGGGAAGTCATTTTTATCCAAGGCGAAATCAATGTTGAATGTGTTGATTGTCAGAACGTCTTTTAATTTATCCAGATCTTTAGTCATCTTAGCCTGATCTGTTTCAGAGAATTTCAAATCCTCTTTTGCTTTGTCGATATCCGCTTGGCTTAGTTGTAGCATATCCCGGTACTCTTCTTTGGAGACAATATCCATTACCTTAGGCAACGCTTTGTTAACCAGTACAGTTACAGCTTCTTTTACATTGTCATTATTTACGGAGAATTGTACAACCTGCTTCGCATCTACACCTTCAGGCAGCTTTGCATCTTTGGTATCGAGGTTTTTGAAGAATTTCGTCTGATCATACTCGCCCAATACTGCATCCATAATTTCGTTGCTCAGCTTTTGTGTTTTGGCAGCATCCAGTGCATTGGGATTAAACTCAGTGCCCTCTTGCTCCGCCAGCTTTTTCAGATCAAATTCAATGAATTTGCCCACCATATTCTCTGGAATCGGGAGGAATGGGATGTTTGGCACTTTCACATACATTTTCTCTTTGGTCATTACCATAGGAATATTAAAAGTCATTCCCATATCGCCTTTAAGCTCAATGCCAACGGTCATCTCTGTCTGCATTGGCTCGCTTTGATATACACCTGTGATATTCAGCTGTGCATCCTTCAGCATGCTCATAAATTGCGTCATGTTTGGATCCGTCTGAGATGCATCACCAGGTTTATAGCTTAATTCGTTAATTGTAAAATTTGAATTCATTTCATACGATGTTAATTTAGAAGCATTCGCTGCAGCTGTCTTCAATGCCTCTTTTGGTTCTTGCTTACTACTACATGCTGTTAAGGCCAAAGATACGGTTAACAACAACGTAAGAAGAAGCGCCCCCATACGTTTAGTCATTTCTTTCTCTCCTCTCGTGATAACCCCAAAAAAATAGTTCAATATCAATGATATACCATCTTGGCAGATACTGAAACCTAATTTGGGAAAATTGTGATTTTTGCTCTTGAAAATGGCTACAAAGACCTATGTCAGGTACAGGATGATCTGACTGCTAGTCTTTCCATATGTATGAATACGCAAAAGCCCCTTGTTTGGTAACAAGGGGCTTTTGAATTTCACGATTCTTGATATGTGACGCTCGTCTTATGCAGTATATCCTCTAGGTTATCCCTCCGGATTCAGATGATCCACATGGTTCTGATTCTTCACCTTTTTGGAGCCAGACAATGGCTCCTGTAACGAAGAGCGTTTGGATGAATGATGCTGCTTATGGGTCTCCTGAGCTTCCGGTACAGGAATTGCTTTCGGTTTACTCATATACGTGCCTCCTCATCATAAAGTTTAGGAATGAGATGGGTCATGGTCTTCCGTTTTATCATGATTTAATGCATCCTGATGGCGGCGATCATTGGAATCTTGCTGTATTTGCTGCGCATGATGGCTGTTAACTACAGTCTGTTCGAGATCTTCAACAACATTTTGCAGGTTTTTGTCTATGCCCGACTTGGCTTTAGTCATACCGTTCGACTCCTTTTGTTCGGCTAGGATTTCGTTATTGATTGCAAGGACTGGGCACATTCATGAATATGTCTGGTGTAATCATGCGCCAGCTCCTGAATCGGTTCTGTACGCTCATCCGTTGCTCGCCCGTCCCGTTCCACGTCGACCAGCTCTACACGAACCTCACGGGAATCAACATATTGGCATTTAAAATCAAATGAATACATTTCATGACCTGCCGTCGCAATGTGTATCCGTATCGCCTGGTTATCAGCCTCATCAGCCATCACCTGTGCCTGATCACCTACATTCAGGACTTGGGGCAAACGATCCTGCCATGCACCTACAAGTTCGTTCTGTTCGATGTTTAGCTCGCGGTTCATCTTTACCACCTCCACTTCTATAACGTGCGGCAATGATGTTGTTTTTATGCATACTAAGTTTGCGCTCTTATTGTGCAAAATTAAACTAAAAAAGGACCCGAGCAGTATCGCTCGAATCCTTGTTATAAGTGTGGTATGGCGGAGAGGGTGGGATTCGAACCCACGTGGGCTTGCACCCTAACGGTTTTCAAGACCGCCCCGTTATGACCGCTTCGGTACCTCTCCAAAATATTAATTTATAAACTTGCCACGAAAATTATCATACCATAGATCAATGGAACAGTGCAAGTTTTTTTACTTTCTTTTTGATTACAAAAAGAAAACCAATTTCATCCAACACTTCGTACATCACCAATTCCTCCGTCACCCCACAGATGACGGATGGAGTTAGATGATAAATATAACATTTTATTTCTTTTCCTGGCACTACGTGCGGCGAGCGATGACTTCAACCCCACCCATATAAGAGCGTAACACTTCCGGAATAACCACAGTACCGTCTTCTTGCTGATAGTTCTCCAAGATCGCTGCTACCGTACGTCCCACAGCCAGTCCTGAACCGTTCAGCGTGTGTACAAATTCAGGTTTCGCCTTAGGCTCCCTACGGAAACGAATATTGGCACGACGTGCCTGGAAGTCTTCACAGTTGGAGCAGGACGAGATTTCACGATACGTGTTGCTTTCTGGCAACCACACCTCGATATCATACGTTTTAGCTGAAGTGAAGCCCATATCTGCTGTACAGAGCGTCAACACACGGTACGGCAAGCCCAACAGCTGCAGCACGCGCTCTGCATTCTGTGTCATTTTCTCCAACTCGTCATAGGATGTCTCTGGTGTAGAAAGCTTGAGCAGCTCAACCTTGTTGAACTGATGCTGACGAATCAAGCCGCGAGTATCGCGTCCAGCCGAACCGGCTTCTGAGCGGAAACATGAGCTGTATGCTACAAAATGCTTCGGCAGATCATCTGCATTCAAAATCTCTTCGCGGTGGTAGTTCGTAACCGGCACTTCTGCTGTTGGAATCAGATAATACTCCGTATCTCTAAGTTTAAACAGATCCTCTTCGAATTTCGGCAGTTGCCCCGTTCCAAACAAGCTGTCCCGATTCACAATGTATGGAGGCAAAATTTCTTCGTATCCATGCTGATCACTGTGCAAGTCCATCATGAAGTTAATCAAAGCACGCTCCAGACGCGCTCCAAGCCCTTTGTAGAAGGTAAAACGGGAACCCGTTACTTTGGCTGCTGCTTCAAAATCAAGGATGTCCAGCTCCTGTGCAATCTCCCAGTGCGCTTTTGGCGTGAAGGAGAATGACTTCGGCTCTTCCCAGCGGCGAACTTCAACATTATCATCTTCGGATGTACCTATAGGTACACTCTCATTAGGGATGTTAGGAATCGCCATCGTCAGATCATTAATTTTAACCTCAAGTTCACGTACTTCTTCATCCATCGCTTTGATGCGATCAGATACCTCACGCATTTCAACAATGAGATCATCTGCGTTCTCACGATTCTTCTTCAGTCGTGCTACCTCTGCGGATACCGTGTTACGGCGACTCTTCAGATTTTCACTCTCCTGAAGTAATTCACGGCGCTTTGCATCCATCTCGGTAAATCCTGCAATCAGATCTAGCGATTTGCCGCGGTTGTTCAATGCTTCTTCTACTCGTGCATATTCATTCCGCAATATTTTAACATCAAGCACTACGTACCCCTCCTAATAAACCTACAATATTGAGCCTCGTGTCAGACTCATTCTCGAAACCTTTAATAGTAAGAACAATATATTTATTATACCCTACTCCATACCAATAACCGAAAAAACAACCTATGTCCCCGGTGCTGCCCTCCGCCGCAATTCCCGCTATGCAGCAGTGACAAGCAACATGAGGCATCCGTTCAGATACAGCTGCCACAGCAGTCTGGAACAGATGCCGGGGAGTGATCCGATGACCGGGAGATCATAGGTTGTACATCATACGTTATTTTACTTCTTGAGAATGTTTATACTCTCTAACCATGTCCACAAAATAAGCATGCAGACGATAGTCATCTGTGAGCTCCGGATGGTAGGAGCAAGCCAGCAAATGCCCTTGGCGAGCTGTCACAATCTCATCTTTGTACGTTGAGAGAACCTCGACCTGGTCGCCAACACTTTCAATTAACGGCGCACGTATAAATACAGCTCGCACCGTCTCATCAATGCCTTTGACTGGCAGATCCGTCTCAAAACTTTCTCTTTGTCGTCCAAATGCATTACGGGATACGGTTATATCCATAAGCTCCAGATGAGGTTCTTCCTGACCTTGAATATGCTTCGCCATAACGATCAGACCTGCACAGGTGCCAAATACCGGCTTTCCTGCTTCAGAGAAGGCACGAA
The DNA here is from genome assembly GCF_051136285.1 of Paenibacillus amylolyticus. Classification (GTDB taxonomy): domain Bacteria; phylum Bacillota; class Bacilli; order Paenibacillales; family Paenibacillaceae; genus Paenibacillus; species Paenibacillus amylolyticus_F. The sequence continues at coordinate 3,672,478 of NZ_CP194938.1, forward strand.
TAGCCTCATTGAATTCATACCTGCGCATAAGCTTCCCGATGGTGGTACTTTCTCCACCTGGCAGAATCAGGCCATCCAGTCCTTCTAACTGCTGGACTTGCTTGATTGCTATGCCTTCGGCTCCAGCACGTTCAATACTGCGTATATGCTCTGTAACAGCACCCTGAAGTGCCAAAACACCGATCTTCATCTGTTAATTCCCCTTCTCTTACCAGCCGCGATCCTGCATACGCTCGGAAGGTGCAAGTTTGGAAATTTCGATACCTTTCATTGGTGCTCCAAGATTTTTGGAAACTTCGGCAATCAATTTATAATCTGTGTAATGTGTTGTTGCTTCAACGATTGCACGAGCAAACTTCTCCGGGCTGTCGGACTTGAAAATACCGGATCCTACGAACACGCCGTCTGCTCCAAGGTGCATCATAAGCGCAGCATCTGCAGGAGTCGCTACACCACCCGCTGCAAAGTTAACCACTGGCAATTTTCCGTTCTCATGTACATCAAGCAAAAGCTCGTATGCAACGCCAAGGTTCTTCGCTTCTGCATATAGCTCGTCCTTCGACATATTAGTTACTTTACGAATTTGACTGTTGATGAAACGCATATGGCGTACCGCTTCAACAATATTGCCTGTTCCAGGCTCACCTTTCGTACGAATCATGGATGCTCCTTCACCAATTCGGCGAAGTGCTTCACCCAGATCCTTCGCTCCACATACAAACGGTACAGTGAACTCATGTTTATCAATATGGAATACTTCATCCGCAGGAGTCAGTACTTCACTCTCATCCAGGTAATCCACACCGAGTGATTCAAGCACTTTAGCTTCTACATAGTGACCAATACGTGCTTTAGCCATTACAGGGATCGTTACAACTTTCATCACTTCTTCAACAATCGTTGGATCAGCCATGCGAGCCACGCCACCCGCTGCGCGAATATCGGAAGGAACACGCTCAAGTGCCATTACTGCTGTTGCACCTGCTGCTTCCGCAATTTTAGCTTGCTCAGCGTTCATGACGTCCATGATAACGCCGCCTTTTTGCATTTCAGCCATACCTCTTTTAACGCGTGATGTTCCCGTTTCCATATTCCAAGCCCCCCGTAGTGTATGTGTTTTCTCCTCATTTTCAAGAAGCGTGATTCTGCTTTTAATCAAATGGAAGAACCTTCGACTTTTATACTGTAATACGTAGAATTCTAACTTGATATTTTACCGGAAATTTTGTAAATATACAATCCACTCATAGAGTATTAGTTTGTATTTTTCGGTTAAAACAAGTTTTTGATCCCATCAAACAGATCAACGAAGAAGTCTTTGATCGCACGGAAGAAGAGACGGAACCATCCACCTTTTTCAGCCTCTTCGGCTGTAATCAGATTTACCGTTTTTTCCTGTGGTTCCATTCCCTCTGCTTTATATGTGTAAGTTACCGTGCCCACCTTGGTGCCCGCTTTAATCGGTGCAACCAGTTTGTCCACTTCGGTTACACTTGCTTTGAATGTTACATTCAGGTTTTGAGTGCCTTTAGGTACAACAAAACTCACCGCATTATCCGTCACGACAGGGACTGTTGTCTCTTTCCCTTTTTTCAGAGGTACCGTTTCCCAGCCTTTGACTTTTGTTTTGCCTGCAACAGCTTGTTTCACTTCAAAATGATCAAAACCATAGTCTAGCACCTTTTTGGTTTCTCTAAAACGTGCGGATTCTGAATTTGTACCCATCACCACGCTAATCAAACGCATGCCGTTACGCTCAGCTGTACCCGTAAAGTTATTACCTGCATTGCTCGTATGGCCTGTTTTCATGCCATCCAGACCTTCATAGGCGTAGCTTTTGAAGTTGGTTATATTTTTATTCGCTTCCAGCATCCAGTTATAGTTGATAATTGGTGCTTTGTCGTTCGGACGGAATTTGTAGGATTGAATCGTTGTAAAATCTTTGTAGTCCGGGTGATCTCTAACGATATATCTGCACAAAATAGCAGCATCCAAAGCAGACATCACCGTTTCCTTGTCTTCCGCTGGGCGGAATTCAGCTGGCATGTCCGCACGATCCAGACCCGTAGAGTTAATGAAGTGGGTATCTTTCATGCCCATTCTCTTCGCTTCTTCATTCATCATTTTCACAAATTCTGCTTCAGAACCGGCAACATACTCAGCTAATGCCACGGTAGCGTCATTTGCAGATCCAACAGCCATGGCGATGTACAGGTCTTTTACCGTGTGTTTATCACCTTCGGCCAAAAATATGCGTGACCCGATGCTCTTGGCTGCATTTTTACTAACTTCAACTACGGTATCCCAGCCAAACTTACCCTGTTTAACTTGTTCAGCAACAATATACTCTGTCATCATCTTGGTCATACTTGCTGGCGGCATCGCCTTATCCGCATCCATCGACAGTAACACCTGGCCTGTGGAAGCTTCCATCAGGACTGCTGATCTCACATCAAGTCCAAGTGAGTCAACTGAGGGAATGCTAGCAGCCTTTGCTGGCGTTTTAGTTGTTGTCGCGGCCGCGGTTAAGACCTGACCCGAGTCCTTCGCTGCTGCCATCACAGGCATCACTGCGGACATGCACAGCATGTTAAGGAGCATAACCGAGGCTACGCTCTTTTTGAGGATATGACGTTTCTTCTTATTCATGCGTTTGGCTTTCAATGATGAATACTCCCTTCGATCTGAAGCTTCTGAATGATGCCTCAGTGCTGCTCAAGCAGCGATTTTCATAGTCCCTGTCAATGTGTCAATGGATGTGTGGTGGTCTGACTATATGCGCTGTATCGAAATGAGCAAGTTCTTTGCTCTAACGTCCACAATTGTCACTTCGCTCGCATCTTGCCAAATGCTTATGTAAAGGGCATTGGCTTCTCTTCTAACGGGATAAGCCAAATCTAGCTCACCTTAAATCAATACAATAAATCATTATGAATCATGTCAAAAAATCGCCGCAACGCCCAGATCCATCGTTGGACGGTCACCGCTTGTTCTATTCTATCACAGGGGTATCCGCAAAAAAAGACAAGCCGGGCGAAAAACGCCCGACTTGCCTTGGAAATCATTCACTCTCTTCGGATTACAACGAGTAGTTAGGTGCTTCTTTGGTAATCTGCACGTCATGCGGGTGGCTCTCGCGAAGACCAGCGCCTGTAATACGGATAAAGCTTGTATCATTCCGTAATTGATCCAGATTGCTCGTTCCGCAATATCCCATACCTGAACGCAGACCACCGATCAACTGATGAATTGTATCAGACAAAGGACCTTTGTAAGCTACACGACCCTCAATACCTTCAGGCACCAGTTTTTTGTCATCATCTTGGAAGTAACGATCTTTACTGCCTTGTTTCATTGCACTCATGGAACCCATACCACGGTACACTTTGAAACGACGGCCTTGATAAATCTCAGATTCACCTGGGCTCTCTTCCGTACCTGCGAACAAACTTCCCAACATGACTGCATGAGCGCCTGCTGCAATAGCCTTGGTGATCTCACCAGAGTATTTAATTCCACCATCAGCGATAATTGGTACACCGTACTCACGCGCTACAGTAGCACAGTCATATACGGCTGTAACTTGTGGAACACCAATTCCTGCAATAACACGAGTTGTACAAATGGAACCTGGGCCAATTCCCACTTTCACGACGGAAGCACCTGCTTCAATCAGATCACGAGTTGCTTCACCAGTCGCTACATTACCTGCAACAATTGTCAGATCAGGGAAACGTTCACGAAGCTGACGAACCGCATCAATAATGTTGATATGGTGTCCATGTGCAGAGTCTACGGTAATTAAATCCACCCCAGCCTGTACTAGAGCATCCGCACGCTCAAATGTATCTTTGGATATACCGATCGCAGCTCCAACCAGAAGACGACCATGTGCATCTTTAGCAGCTTTAGGGAACTGAATTGCTTTCTCAATATCTTTAATGGTGATGAGTCCTTTTAATGTGTTGGATTCATCTACCAATGGAAGTTTTTCAATCTTATGTTTCTGCAAGATACCCTCTGCCTCTTGCAGAGTTGTACCGACAGGAGCTGTAACCAGATTCTCACGAGTCATGACTTCACTGATCTTAATACCGTAATCATGAATAAAACGCAAGTCACGATTCGTCAGGATACCCACGAGCTTCTGATCACCTTCAACAATAGGCACACCAGAAATCCGGTACTTCGCCATAACTTCTTCAGCATCAGACACCAGATGGTCAGCCGTCAATGAGAATGGATTTGTAATAACTCCGCTCTCCGAACGTTTAACGCGATCCACTTCTTCAGCTTGTTGTTCAACCGACATATTTTTATGAATAATACCAATACCACCTTCACGTGCAATGGCAATCGCCAGTGTCGCTTCCGTAACAGTATCCATCCCCGCACTAATCAAAGGAATGTTCAGTCTGACATTATCGCTCAAACGTACAGATACGTCTACTTCTTTTGGCAGTGTCTCGGATTTCCGCGGCACTAGCAATACATCGTCAAAGGTGAAGCCTTCTTTACCAAATTTATCTTCCCACACGCAAGTGTTCCTCCTTATGTTTGCTCAGCTTTACGGACCAAAACCCGAAGATTCCAGGCAGTATTGTATGCCGAAAATACGTTTTCTGAAAATATATTATTGTCCATCTTAGCAAAGCAATATTTAGAATGTCAAGGGAAACTCCTTGGAACTATCAGGTGTATTCCCTCTTGTACACAACTGTATTCCTTGGGTGGACACACTCTGAGAATATAACAAAAATGCGCCCTTTCGATCCAATCGGTACGCATGCTTTCATTGTCTTTATAGTTTAAGTATTCCTTGAATGAAGACTTTTATGTTCGTCATTAAGCTAATCAACAAAATAAAAACCACCACCGAATTACATCGGCAGTGGTTCTTTGCTTGGCGGCGTCCTACTCTCCCAGGACCCTGCGGTCCAAGTACCATCGGCGCTAGAGGGCTTAACGGTCGTGTTCGGGATGGGTACGTGTGGAACCCCTCCGCCATCGCCACCAAACGCGATTGGTCGAAGCATAGCTTCTTCCATTCATCAGAGTGTTGTTCTCTGAAAACTAGATTCGAAACGAAACTTACGCAAACTCAAACGTGCTATTGGATAAGCCCTCGACCGATTAGTACTGGTCAGCTCCATGCATTGCTGCACTTCCACCCCCAGCCTATCTACCTCGTCGTCTTCAAGGGGTCTTACATACTGGGAAATCTCATCTTGAGGGGGGCTTCACGCTTAGATGCTTTCAGCGCTTATCCCGTCCGTACATAGCTACCCAGCGGTGCTCCTGGCGGAACAACTGGTACACCAGCGGTACGTCCATCCCGGTCCTCTCGTACTAAGGACAGCTCCTCTCAAATTTCCTACGCCCACGACAGATAGGGACCGAACTGTCTCACGACGTTCTGAACCCAGCTCGCGTACCGCTTTAATGGGCGAACAGCCCAACCCTTGGGACCTACTTCAGCCCCAGGATGCGATGAGCCGACATCGAGGTGCCAAACCTCCCCGTCGATGTGGACTCTTGGGGGAGATAAGCCTGTTATCCCCAGGGTAGCTTTTATCCGTTGAGCGATGGCCCTTCCATGCGGTACCACCGGATCACTAAGCCCGACTTTCGTCCCTGCTCGACTTGTAGGTCTCGCAGTCAAGCTCCCTTATGCCTTTGCACTCTTCGAATGATTTCCAACCATTCTGAGGGAACCTTTGGGCGCCTCCGTTACTCTTTAGGAGGCGACCGCCCCAGTCAAACTGCCCACCTGACACTGTCCCCGTACCCGATGAGGGCACCAGGTTAGAACCTAGATACGATCAGGGTGGTATCCCAACGGTGCCTCCACACAAGCTGGCGCTCATGCTTCTAAGGCTCCCACCTATCCTGTACAGATCGTACCCAAATTCAATATCAAGCTGCAGTAAAGCTCCATGGGGTCTTTCCGTCTTGTCGCGGGTAACCTGCATCTTCACAGGTATTAAAATTTCACCGGATCTCTCGTTGAGACAGCGCCCAAGTCGTTACGCCATTCGTGCGGGTCAGAATTTACCTGACAAGGAATTTCGCTACCTTAGGACCGTTATAGTTACGGCCGCCGTTTACTGGGGCTTCGGTTCACAGCTTCGGATTACTCCTAACCACTCCCCTTAACCTTCCAGCACCGGGCAGGCGTCAGCCCGTATACTTCGCCTTACGGCTTCGCACAGACCTGTGTTTTTGCTAAACAGTCGCTTGGGCCTTTTCACTGCGGCCCCCTCGTGCTATTCACACTACCGGGGCACCCCTTCTCCCGAAGTTACGGGGTCATTTTGCCGAGTTCCTTAACGAGAGTTCTTCCGCGCGCCTTAGAATTCTCTTCTCGCCTACCTGTGTCGGTTTGCGGTACGGGCACCTTCATCTGGCTAGAGGCTTTTCTTGGCAGTGTGAGATCATGACCTTCGCTACTGTAATTTTCGCTCCCCATCACAGCTCAGCCTTACGATGTGCGGATTTGCCTACACATCAGCCTTACTGCTTAGACGGACATCCATCAGTCCGCGTCACTACCCTACTGCGTCCCCCCATCGCTCGTAACGATTTACGGTGGTACAGGAATTTCGACCTGTTGTCCTTCGACTACGCCTTTCGGCCTCGCCTTAGGTCCCGACTTACCCTGAGCGGACGAGCCTTCCTCAGGAACCCTTAGGCTTTCGGCGGATCAGATTCTCACTGATCTTTTCGTTACTCATACCGGCATTCTCACTTGTATAATGTCCAGCGCTCCTTACGGTACACCTTCAACCCTTATACAACGCTCCCCTACCCCTGGATCGACTTCACTCCAGCTTCGAAGTCCTGTGTTTATCCCCTGAGAAACATTTGGTCTTCCAAGATTACAAGCCTTGTCTGACAAAAATGTCCTTGTGGTAAACACCGCCTCAAAGAAGCAGTGAAGTCGATCCAAGCCATAGCTTCGGTGGTGTGTTTAGCCCCGTTACATTTTCGGCGCAGAGTCACTCGACCAGTGAGCTATTACGCACTCTTTCAATGGTGGCTGCTTCTAAGCCAACATCCTGGTTGTCTGTGCAACTCCACATCCTTTCCCACTTAACACACACTTGGGGACCTTAGCTGATGGTCTGGGCTGTTTCCCTTTTGACAATGGATCTTAGCACTCACTGTCTGACTCCCGGAAGTAAGTCTATGGCATTCGGAGTTTGACTGAGCTTGGTAACCCTTGCGGGCCCCGCACCCAATCAGTGCTCTACCTCCACGACTCTGTTTTCCGAGGCTAGCCCTAAAGCTATTTCGGGGAGAACCAGCTATCTCCGAGTTCGATTGGAATTTCTCCGCTACCCCCACCTCATCCCCGCATTTTTCAACATGCGTGGGTTCGGGCCTCCAGTGCGTGTTACCGCACCTTCACCCTGGACAGGGGTAGATCACCCGGTTTCGGGTCTACGTCCACGTACTATGGCGCCCTATTCAGACTCGCTTTCGCTGCGGCTCCGGCTCTTCACCTTAACCTTGCACGGGAACGTAACTCGCCGGTTCATTCTACAAAAGGCACGCCATCACCCCTAAAACGGGCTCTGACTTTTTGTAAGCACACGGTTTCAGGTTCTATTTCACTCCCCTTCCGGGGTGCTTTTCACCTTTCCCTCACGGTACTGCTTCACTATCGGTCGCTAGGAAGTATTTAGCCTTGGCAGATGGTCCTGCCGGATTCATACGGGGTTTCACGTGCCCCGCACTACTCGGGATCCGTCTCGGAGGGAACAGACTTTCAACTACAGGGCTTTTACCTTCTTTGGCGGGCCTTTCCAGACCTCTTCGCTTAACCGGTTCCTTTGTAACTCCATGTGAGACGTCCCACAACCCCAAAGAGCAAGCTCCTTGGTTTGGGCTTCTCCGCGTTCGCTCGCCGCTACTGACGGAATCACTATTGTTTTCTCTTCCTCAAGGTACTTAGATGTTTCAGTTCCCTTGGTATGCCTCTGCACAACCTATGTATTCAGTTGTGAGTAACTGGATATTACCCCAGCTGGGTTTCCCCATTCGGACATCCCCGGATCAAAGCTTGCTTACAGCTCCCCGAGGCAGTTTCGTTGTTCGCCACGTCCTTCATCGGCTCCTAGCGCCTAGGCATCCTCCGTGTGCTCTTAGTAGCTTAACCATTGCGCTCGTGTTCGAGCTGTCGCTCCGCTTGGTTTGCTTGCGCAAAGCCAAAAGTCGCTCCATTTCGATCACTCGCTCCAGCAATCTACCTTATAAACACTTCACTTGTTTACACAAGTTCAGCTAAAAAGGAATGTTCTAATTCGCGTTTGTTTCGTTTCGATATCTAGTTTTCAAAGAACAAATCGTTTCATTCGGGCCGTTCACAAAAAGTGTCGGTCGAATAAACGAGAAGTGTTGAGAGTTTGAGCTCTCAAAACTGAGCAACGAGTGAGTTGAAAGCTTTACGAAGTAAAGCTCGCTTCGGAAGCATACTTCCTGAAGACTTTTTGAATGTTTCCACGCGGGAAACGATTCTCCATAGAAAGGAGGTGATCCAGCCGCACCTTCCGATACGGCTACCTTGTTACGACTTCACCCCAATCATCTATCCCACCTTCGGCGGCTAGCTCCTTGCGGTTACCCCACCGACTTCGGGTGTTATAAACTCTCGTGGTGTGACGGGCGGTGTGTACAAGACCCGGGAACGTATTCACCGCGGCATGCTGATCCGCGATTACTAGCAATTCCGACTTCATGCAGGCGAGTTGCAGCCTGCAATCCGAACTGAGACCGGCTTTGCTGGGATTGGCTCCATCTCGCGATTTCGCTGCCCGTTGTACCGGCCATTGTAGTACGTGTGTAGCCCAGGTCATAAGGGGCATGATGATTTGACGTCATCCCCACCTTCCTCCGGTTTGTCACCGGCAGTCTATCTAGAGTGCCCACCCGAAGTGCTGGCAACTAAATATAAGGGTTGCGCTCGTTGCGGGACTTAACCCAACATCTCACGACACGAGCTGACGACAACCATGCACCACCTGTCTCAACTTTCCCCGAAGGGCACCTGATGCATCTCTGCTTCGTTAGTTGGATGTCAAGACCTGGTAAGGTTCTTCGCGTTGCTTCGAATTAAACCACATACTCCACTGCTTGTGCGGGTCCCCGTCAATTCCTTTGAGTTTCAGTCTTGCGACCGTACTCCCCAGGCGGAGTGCTTAATGTGTTAACTTCGGCACCAAGGGTATCGAAACCCCTAACACCTAGCACTCATCGTTTACGGCGTGGACTACCAGGGTATCTAATCCTGTTTGCTCCCCACGCTTTCGCGCCTCAGCGTCAGTTACAGCCCAGAGAGTCGCCTTCGCCACTGGTGTTCCTCCACATATCTACGCATTTCACCGCTACACGTGGAATTCCACTCTCCTCTTCTGCACTCAAGTCACACAGTTTCCAGTGCGATCCGGGGTTGAGCCCCGGGATTAAACACCAGACTTACATGACCGCCTGCGCGCGCTTTACGCCCAATAATTCCGGACAACGCTTGCCCCCTACGTATTACCGCGGCTGCTGGCACGTAGTTAGCCGGGGCTTTCTTCTCAGGTACCGTCACCTTGAGAGCAGTTACTCTCCCAAGCGTTCTTCCCTGGCAACAGAGCTTTACGATCCGAAAACCTTCATCACTCACGCGGCATTGCTCCGTCAGGCTTTCGCCCATTGCGGAAGATTCCCTACTGCTGCCTCCCGTAGGAGTCTGGGCCGTGTCTCAGTCCCAGTGTGGCCGATCACCCTCTCAGGTCGGCTACGCATCGTCGCCTTGGTGAGCCGTTACCTCACCAACTAGCTAATGCGCCGCAGGCCCATCCCCAAGTGACAGATTGCTCCGTCTTTCCAGTTTCCTTCAGGCGAAGAAAACAAGTATTCGGTATTAGCTACCGTTTCCGGTAGTTGTCCCAAGCTTGAGGGCAGGTTGCCTACGTGTTACTCACCCGTCCGCCGCTAACCGTCAGAGAAGCAAGCTTCTCTTCAAGTCCGCTCGACTTGCATGTATTAGGCATGCCGCCAGCGTTCGTCCTGAGCCAGGATCAAACTCTCCAATGAAGATGAATTTGGTCAGCGTCGTTAAACGCTGTCAAACTCATCGGGGTATTGAAAAGAGCGATAAGCTCATTTTGAATCTGACGAGATTAAAAATCTCATTTGTGCTCCAGTCGATCCAAGCCAAGGCTTGGATCGAACTTTCGCATTCATTCTGCAAGCAGAATGTTTACTCACTCGTTGTTCAGTTTTCAAAGATCAAACTTGTTTAGCCACTGTCACTCATTTGTTCCAGTAACTCTTATATCATATCATGTCCTAACCAACTTTGCAAGCTCTTTTTTCAAGTTTCTTTCGAAGCCTGTTTTCATTTGCTTGCCTCACCATGTGAACCATGTTTTCTTGGCCGGAATTAGAATATACCATGTACAGAATAACAATGCAAGTGTTTTTTTATTTTTTCCAAACAGCCTAATTGTCGCTTTTAAGAACAATCAGAACTACACAAGCGCATAAAGAAAACCTCTTGCAAAGGCATTGAATGTTGATCATACATAATAAACCTCTCATAAATCCTATATTCCATTATCCTAAATTTTAACAGCGGCCTTTCTCGGCCATAAACTGTAGCTCATGCTAATCAGAAAATCGATACTCAGGACCATTCCCCATACTCGGATCAAACCCGTAAACACCTCTGTACGTACCGGATCACCAATCCACCTTATCATGATATACAAAAGTACACTCCCTATACTCCATGCCAAAAAATGCCTGAACCAGCCTATACGCTCACGCCTTGCATGCTCTCTCCCATATAGCTTGTTCTTCCTGGGATTCTCTCCACCTCTAAACCAGTACTGAAAGTAACGGTCAGCCCAAGCAATCATCTGATGTCCAAAAGCAATACTTACCCCAATATAGATAGCTGCAATGCCATGAACCATACTTGCTGTAGCTCCACGCTGGAGATCTATAACCGTGGCGACTAGCAACAGGACATCAACAATTGGCGTAGCTGCCAACAAGGCCAAACCCAGCCGCTTCATGCCCAGCATATATCTAACACTAAGTCCTGCCGCAACAAATACCCAGAATGCGATCTCACATGCAATAATAAAATAAGCGATCATAACCACACCTCCTCATTATAGCACAACTGTATTATAATTATTTTAACACATCTGTACTGTAATATTCAATGATGATATAATAAAATCATGCCTAAAATCGTAGATCATGATAAACAACGCGTGCTTGTGGCCGAGGCCGCTTGGCGTATTATCCGAAGAAACGGTATGGAACAAGCCTCTGTACGAAATATTGCAGAGGAGGCCGGCATCTCGGTCGGTTCCATGCGTCACTATTTTTCCACCCAATCGGAGCTGCTGTTATATGCAATGAATCTGGTCTCAGAACGGGTGACTTCCCGGATTCAAAGCATGTCTTTTGATGGGCCTCCAATGGAACATATGAAACAGTTACTACTTGAATTCCTGCCAAATACGGATGAGAAAATGGCCGAAATGGAGGTCTGGTTCGCTTTTACTGCCAAATCCAAAACTGATCCTGCACTCAAAAAGCTGGCTGACACTGTCTATAATGATATTAGGCGAGCGGTTGAATTTGTTATTACCTCACTGGTAGAGGCCAACATCTTCAGACCGGATCTAAATAAGGAACTTGAGATCGAAAGACTGTATGCTCTCGTTGATGGCTTGGCCATCCATGCGATACTTAGACCAGATCAGGTGAACGGCAATCTAATAGATGAAGCCCTCACATTACATCTGGCCTCTCTATGCCTATAGAACACTGCCCGGAGGTTGAACATCTCTATTGTTAATCAGGCGTAAGCATATTAAGTAATGGCACTAAGTGCGCACACAGCAGGATCCAGGGTCTGCCTCAGACAGATTGTCATAGTTCAACTCTATCCATGTAGCCCCCATCGCAAATAAAAAAACGCAGTACATTCAATGTCACCCCTATTTTTTTGTATAAGGGAGTACATACTGAATGCCTGCGTTTTTTGTTTTAACCAATAATAATCCGGCCTTCTGGATGGCGGTACAGTTTCTTCTCTTTACGTGGACGAAGTGCATATGCAATGGTCAGTGGTCCGATCCGACCAACAAACATGGTGAAGGTAATAATGATTTTGCCCCAATTGGTCATCTCATGGGTTACGCCCACCGACAGCCCCACCGTGCCAATAGCCGATGCTGCTTCGAACATGAGTGAAAGGAATGGCGCATCCTCTGTCGTCAGCAGAAGCATCACCACAATCATGAAGATAATCAAGGAGACCATAATGATAGTCAATGCCCTCATCAGCAACTCTTTTGGGACGCGCTGACGAAAAAAGACGATATCTTTGTTGCCACGGATCATGGCATAGACTGCCCCAATCATGATCAGAAACGTGGTTGTCTTGATCCCCCCGCCTGTCGAACCCGGAGAAGCACCGATGAACATCAGCAAAATAAAGAAAAACTGAGTTGCCTGCCGCATCTGCGTGATATCAATGGTACTGGTTCCGGAAGAACGTGTAGAGACAGACTGGAAGAACGATGCGTAGATTTTCTCGCTCCAAGTCAATGAACCCAGCGTATGACTATTTGTGAATTCAAAAATAAACAGCACCACTGCACCTATACCGATCAGCGCACCTGATACAGATAGCACCAGTTTGGACTGCAAAGATAAGCGGCGGCGTTTGCGATACTCAAACAGGTCATTCAGGACAACAAAGCCAAGCCCACCGGAGATCACCAGAATCGAAGCTGTGATGTTAAAAATCCAGTCTCCTGTATAATATTGAAAACTGTTGCCAAACAGATCAAATCCGCCGTTGTTAAACAAGGATACTGAATGGAAAACTCCATAGTATACTGCCTGCATAAAGGGCATCTCGGTTGCCCAGCGCAAAGCCAGAATAACTGCAGCCACCCCTTCAATGGTAAACGAGAAGATCAGAACCTTGCGGATAATCCGCACAATCCCCTCCATGCTATCTGCATTAATGGCTTCTTTCAGCAACAACCTGTCCTTAAGAGAGATACGTTTGCCCAGCACAAGTGCAAACAACGTAGCCATAGTCATAAAGCCAAGTCCGCCAAGCTGCATAAGGATCATGATGACAATCTGACCAAACAGATTGAAGGTTGTCCCTACGTCCACCACTACCAGCCCAGTCACGCATGCCGCAGATGTAGCTGTAAACAAAGCATCAATAAAGGCGAGATGTGTACCACTTTGATTGGAAAACGGCAGCATCAACAAAACTGTACCAATAGAGATAATCAGCAGGAACCCGCCAACCAATATTAACGGGGGAGATATGAACCTGGCGATGTGAAGCCTGAACTTCATGAAGGGCACCTCTTTTAACCAAAATAAAAATGTGAGCAACGGTGACCCGTTGTATGTCTTCTGAGTTGCTATGTAAACCCAAAGAGGAACTTGCCCAAGCTTGAATCAAGTGGCAGGTTCCTCTTCTATTATGAACGAATGATACGTTCCTTATTTACTCTTGTGTACGTGGACGCATGTGCGGGAAGAGCAGTACATCACGGATGGACGGGGAATTGGTAAGGAGCATGATCAGACGATCGATACCGATTCCCAGACCACCTGTTGGTGGCATACCATACTCAAGTGCACGGATGAAGTCGTCATCCATCTCATGAGCTTCGTCATTGCCATGCTCTTTCTCCAACATCTGTGCTTCAAAACGCTGACGCTGATCAATTGGATCATTCAGCTCGGTGAAAGCATTGGCATGTTCACGTCCAACGATAAACAATTCGAAACGATCCGTAAAGCGTGGATCTGCATCGCTTTTCTTCGCCAGCGGTGAAATTTCAAGCGGGTGTCCCATAATGAAGGTTGGTTGAATCAGTGTTTCTTCAACAAATTCTTCAAAGAAAGCGTTCAGAATATGACCAAATGTCATATGTGGTTCTACTTTTACATTATGCTCTTTGGCCAAGCTGTGCGCTTCCTCATTTGTCATGTGTACGGAGAAGTCTACACCGGCTACTTCCTTAACAGCATCCACCATCGTTACACGGCGCCATTGCGGCGTAAGATCTACTTCATGATCTCCATATTGAATCACTTGTGTACCAAGTACTTCCTGTGCGATGTGAGCTACCAGGTTTTCAGTCAATGCCATGATATCCTTGTAATCTGCATACGCTTCATACAGTTCAATCATCGTAAATTCCGGATTGTGACGTGTAGACATACCTTCGTTCCGATATACACGACCGATCTCATATACTTTTTCTAAACCGCCGACAATCAGACGTTTCAAGTGAAGTTCGATCGCAATCCGCATGTACAATTCCATATCGAGCGCGTTGTGATGTGTAATGAACGGACGTGCCGCTGCACCACCTGCGATGGTATGCAAAGTCGGTGTCTCCACTTCCAGATAACCATGGGAGTCCAGGTAACGACGCATGGATTGAATGATTTTCGAACGGGTAATGAAGGTTTGCTGCACTTCAGGGTTCGTGATCAGGTCTACATAACGCTGACGATAACGCAGTTCAACGTCGGTCAGACCGTGATATTTATCCGGAAGTGGGTAGAGTGATTTCGATAACACTTCCAAGTCTTTTACTTTAACGGAAGTCTCACCTGTTTTGGTTTTGAAAACAACGCCGGATACCCCAACGATATCCCCAAGATCAAGCAGACTAAATGCCGTAAACTTGTCCTCTGGCACGCTATCTTGACGAACATAGATCTGGATTCGGCCGCTCAGGTCCTGAATATGTGCAAAGCTTGCTTTACCCATGCCCCGCTTCGCCATAATCCGTCCGGCAATACTGACTTCGATGTGCTTCTCTTCCAGCTCTTCCTTGGTCAGTTCTTCATACTTCTTCAGAATGGAGCCGGCCTCTTCGGTACGTACGTATTTTTGGCCAAAAGGGTCGATTCCCAATTTGCGGAGCTCGTCCAATTTGTCGCGGCGAATCTGTAACAGCTCGCTAAGTTCGGTTTCCTGATTCAAGACTTCATCCGTCATGATCTGTATTCATCTCCTTATTTACATTGCAGCCCGTGATTACACGCTTGTCCGTAATGTTGAAAAAAGCTTCCCTAAGGAAGCTTTTGTCTACCGTACCTGACTGCTTCGTTACTACAGCTTTTTAATATCTACAATTTTATATTGAATTACGCCAGCAGGCACACTTACATCAACCACTGTACCTTTTTTCTTGCCCAAAATGGCTTTACCTACAGGACTTTCATTGGAAATCTTGTTCTGAAGCGGATTAGATTCCGCAGTACCTACAATCGTATATTCCGTGATATCGCCGAATTCCAAATCCTCTACAGTTACGGTTGCACCCACACTTACGGAATCGGTATCGATTTCATCGCTGTTGATAATTCGCGCATTACGCAACAACTTCTCCAATGTAATGATACGTCCCTCAATGAAAGCTTGCTCATTCTTCGCATCTTCATATTCGGAGTTCTCACTGATATCACCATATCCAATGGCTACTTTGATCCGTTCAGCCACTTCACGGCGCTTCACTGATTTCAGTGTTTCCAGTTCTTCTTCCAGCTTCTTGAGTCCTTCTGGTGTAAGGATAACTTCCTTGTCGCTCATCTCAACCGATTCTCCTGTCATGGGAATAATTTGATTGTACGGCAACGGAATCAGTGCTGATGACAGAACTCCGCCCGCATACATCTTCAAAACTATATGAAGTTCTCCAGAGAAATAGAATATTCCTCCTGATGCTCTATATTTATCAAACGCACATGGCGAATTTATACTGAGAAATTATAGGGGAACGATCTCGAAAAGTCAATGTTACACTCCATGAGGCTGTAAACGTTTTAAAACTCTTCTCCTCTTAAGAAGCGTTTCCAGTGATTACTGGTTCAGATTCCAGATTGCCTTCGGCTTTCAACTGATCCACAAAGCTCTCTAGAATGCCCACCATTTCATCCCGCTTGGTTCCTTCCATAATAACGTCCTTAATTCGCGCCGAACCTTTCAATCCCTTCAGATACCAAGCCAGATGTTTACGCATTTCCCGTACAGCAACCGTTTCATTCTTAAGTGCAATCAGACGATCCATATGCAGAACAGCTACACGAATCTTCTCTTCTGCATTCGGGTCAGGAGGGAGCTGGCCTGAGCTCAGATACTGAATCGTGCGATACAGCATCCATGGGTTGCCCAGTGCAGCACGCCCAATCATCACACCGTCACAGCCGGTTTCATCCAGCATACGGCGGGCATCCTCTGGGGAAGATACATCACCGTTACCGATGACAGGAATAGAGACGGCCTCTTTGACATTTTTGATATGTGACCAATCTGCAGTACCGGTATAGAGTTGTTCTCTTGTCCGACCGTGTACACTGACAGCACTTCCGCCAGCACGTTCCACTGCAAGAGCATTTTCAACCACATAGATGTGTTCGTTATCCCAGCCGATCCGCATTTTAACGGTAACGGGTTTCTCAACAGCTTCTACAACGGCCGATACCATCTCGTAGATTTTGTTCGGATCCAGAAGCCAGCGCGCACCTGCATCACACTTGGTTACCTTGGGTACAGGGCATCCCATGTTAATGTCGATGATATCTGCATTGGTTTCCTTATCCACGATTCTGGCTGCCTCAACAAGCGATTCCCGATCGCCTCCCCAGATTTGAAGACTGAGCGGCTTCTCGCGTTCATCCACAAACAACATCTCGCGCGTCCGCTGGTTGCCATGCACAATGGCTTTGCCACTCACCATCTCCGCGCAGACAAGACCTGTACCAAACTCTTTAGCAATCAGGCGGAAAGCCGGATTACATACGCCAGCCATCGGCGCAAGGACAACCTGATTCTTCATTTCAATATTGCCAATCTTAAGCATGCTTGTTGTTTCACCTCTTTATCCATTTGAAGTCCGAACTGTTTTCACAATCCTTGACGGTTCAATTTTATTTAGTGTGCTCATTGTTATTTAATCATTGCTGTTTGTACGTTGTTGTTCATTGCTAATCGTTACTTACCCTGTAACTCCTCAATGCTAATCGCCAGCACACCCGCAATCTTGCCAAGTTCCTGTGGTGTCACCTTGCGATTTCCTCGCTCAATCGTTCCCAGAATGGCTAGAGATATGCCAGTTCCGGCTGCAAGCTCATGCTGCGTTAATCCTTTCAACTTCCGGAATGCCCGGATTCGATTGGCCAATTGCATGTTTTCCAACGCTGTATTCCATCCTTTCCATCCAGTACAGACAACGATGCGTGTACAAAGGTATGCAAGCCTGATGCTTCACTCTGCGGAACAATATCCGACAGCGGCACCAGTACAAAAGCCCGCTCTCCCATACGGGGATGCGGCAGTTGAAGCAGTTCAGTATCTCGCGTCTCATCCTGCATCCAGAGCAAGTCCAGATCTACCGTACGCGGACCCCAGCGTATATCCCGAACCCGTCCAAGCCGGTTCTCCACACTCAGCAATTCAGCGAGCAGCTGCTCCGGTGTCAGACTTGTGTGAACTGCAGCGGCCATATTCAAAAACGCAGGCTGATCAACATACCCTACCGGCTCCGTCTCATACAGCGCAGAACAGCGTAGCACAGATATATGAGGATGTGCATCCAGAAGCGTTAACGCTTCTATTAATGTCTGCTCCCGGTCACCCAAATTAGCCCCTAAAGCAATATAAGCCTCTGAGGATTCAGAGGTCGAATGTGCAATCATGATCGGTTCTCACTTTCTTGAGCGGCGAAGCTCTACGGTTACGCCTCCAAAATGAATATCAAATGGTGGATGCGGCTTCGTCACCTTGACTGTCAATGCATTGATAATAGTATAAGTGTCTATTAAAGAAGATGCAATATGTTCACCCAACGCTTCAATTAACTGGAATGATTTATTTTCGACGATCTGCTTCACCAGTTCATGAATCTCTGCATAATTAATCGTTTTGGTCAGATCATCATTACGTCCGGCCTCACCCAAATCCATATCAATCTCCAAATCGATGTAATAACGTTGCCCGAGCTTCCGCTCTTCTGCAAATACACCGTGATAACCGTAATACTCCATGCGGTGCAAAACCATTCTGTCCATCCATTTCGCCTGCCTTCTATTCAAATATCAATGTAAGTCGAGAGCTGATTGCTTGTATGACTTCCCTGACTTTCTATTATATCAAAACGCTTCGCTCCAACATGGATGGGCCACAAAGCCCCCCATTATGATCTTCTCCGCAAGCCTGGAGAACGATACAACATGGCATCACACATGTCTGCCGTCCGCCGGATCGGCTTCACATCATGGACCCGTACCAATTGGCAGCCTTGGGCAATGCCAAATGCCACCGTTGCTGCTGTGCCTTCCAGCGCATCGTCCGCACCAACATCCAGCGTATGCTGAATAAATCGTTTGCGGGATGTTGCGAGCAGCACCGGATAACCCAGTTCACCAAGCAGCCCCAGAGAAGACATCAGCTGCAGATTCTCTGAGATATCCTTTACAAACCCGATGCCCGGATCCAGTATAATCTGATGCTCCTGCACACCTGCTGCAAGCGCGTGCTGAATGCTGTCCTGCACATCACGCACAACATCATTCAGATAATCGCTGTAGTCCCTTGCCTGCCGATTATGCATCAGAATGATGGGACAGCCCAGATCAGCTGCAGTCCGCGCCATCTCCGGATCAGCCTTGGCTCCCCATACATCGTTGATGATGTGAGCCCCAGCCTGAATCGCCTGACGAGCCACATCCGCCTTGTAGGTATCCACCGAGATCGGGATATGCGGTGCCTCTGCGTGCAAAGCCTCAATGACCGGAATAATCCGGTGAAGCTCTTCGTCCGCACTGACAACATCTGAACCTGGACGGGTGGATTCTCCGCCGATATCAATCAGATCAGCACCGTCTTCCACCATCTGTTTGGCATGAGCTACAGCCCGCTCCACACTATTGTATCGACCGCCGTCCGAGAATGAATCTGGCGTGACGTTCAGAATGCCCATAATTTGTGTTCGGGTTCCCAACGTAATTGAGGCTGGCCCCCATTCATATTTCCGTTCATAGATGACTGGTGTAAGTGTCATGAAGTATACCCCGCTTTCTCCCGGTAAATACGCAGCAACGCTGAGGTAACCGGGCCAATATGTCCGCGACTGACCGAAGTCTCCGTGCCGTCCAGATCCCGTAAGGTTGTCACTGGAACGATCTCGGCAACCGATCCTGTCAGAAATATTTCATCCGCTTGCTGAAGATCCTCCCAAGGTGACTGCACTTCCCTGCAAGTGATACCTTGCTCCGCAGCAAGCTCCATCACCACCGCCCTGGTGATACCCGGCAGAATACCGGTGGACAGCGAAGGGGTGAAGAGGACTCGTTCTCGTACCCAAAACACATTACTAACAATGCCCTCCGCAATATAACCGTCCCTCGTAAGCTGCAATCCCTCTGCTCCCAGTACTCGCTGATCATGTTGACCGCAACCGTTTAATTCACGTTTCGCCAATATACTGTTCATGTAATGGAGTGACTTGAACCGGACTTGGCTCTCCGGCGTATTACGCAGTGTAGACAGGCGTTGGAGCACTTTACCCCTCTCATACAGAGTCGGAGATGGTTCAGATAATGCTTTTGCCAGTACAATATGGGTGGGATCTGTATAATCCCCCGAAGGTAATCCGAGCGGCGCTTCACCAGCAGATACCGTGTAACGCACGTAAGCATCCTCAAGCCCATTTGCCTGCATCAGACCGGTTATCCAATCTGTCACTTCTGCTGCTGTTATGGTAAAAGGAATACCCAGCTCTTCACAGCCTGAAGCCATGCGCTCCAGATGCCGTTCCAGAAGATAAGGTATGCCACGGTAAGTTCGAAAGGTCTCGAACAGCCCCAGCCCGTACAAAAAGCCGTGATCCGTTACAGGAACCACGGCTGCCGCCAGTTGAACCAGTTGTCCGTTAATCGCGGCATATTGCATGTTACACGTTCGCCTTTTGCTGTGACAAGAAGTTACGAAGCATATGATGGCCATGATCTGTAATGATGGATTCGGGATGGAACTGCACACCTTCAATCGCATATGTTTTGTGACGCAGACCCATAATCTCTCCCTCAGCTGTCTCCGCCGTAATCTCCAGGCAATCCGGCAGACTGCTTCGTTCCACAATCAATGAATGATAACGGGTAGCTGTGAACGGAGAGGGCAAACCAGCAAATACCGATGTACCTTGATGATGCATCTCCGATGTTTTACCATGCATCATACGATCTGCCCGAATGACATTGCCTCCAAACGCCTGCCCAATTGCCTGATGTCCAAGACACACACCAAAGATGGGAATACTGCCTTTAAACTTTTCAATGACTGCCAGGCTGATCCCCGCTTCATTCGGTGTGCATGGGCCTGGAGAGATCAGAATATGATTCGGTGCCAGCGCTTCAATACCTGCCAGATCGATCTCGTCATTGCGCCTTACTTCCACCGTCTCCCCCAATTCACCCAGATATTGAACCAGGTTGTAGGTAAAGGAATCGTAATTATCGATAACCAGAATCATATGTCTGCTCCTCCTCATCTTCCACCGCAGACTGCGGCAGATGCCATGTTTATTTTAAATTAACTGCTTCGTTCCGTTCAAAAGGTTCCTGCTCTCGTTGAGATTGCTCCTGCTTAGGTTGTTTATCAACATCAGCATCAGCTCGTTCACTGTAGTTCACAGCCCTCATCATTGCCCGGGCCTTATTGTGACACTCCTTGTACTCACGATATGGATCGGAGTCAATAACGATGCCTGCACCAGCCTGAACATAGCCAGTCCCATCTTGGATCGCAAGTGTACGAATGACAATATTCAGCTCCATGTTACCACTGTAATCTATCCACCCAATTGATCCTGTGTATGGCCCTCTCCGCACCGGTTCAAGCTCTTCAATAATCTCCATGGTGCGAACTTTGGGAGCACCCGTTATCGTTCCGCCCGGGAAAGTCGCGGCAATGACATCAAATACAGTTAATCCTTCGGCCAATCTGCCCTCCACCTGTGAAACCAGATGCATGACATGTGAATATTTTTCGATCGTCATTAATTCAGGCACATGAACCGATCCGTACGCAGCAATCCGTCCAATATCATTGCGCTCCAGATCAACCAGCATAATGTGCTCGGCTCGCTCCTTCTCACTACCAAGCAGTTCTTCTGCCATTGCCTGATCCTCTGCCTCATCATGCCCTCTTCTTCTTGTCCCGGCGATGGGACGCGCGCTGACTCTGCCATTCTCCACTTTCACAAGCAATTCCGGTGATCCACTGACCAGTTGAAATTCGGGACTGCGGAGCATTCCCATATAAGGTGACGGGTTCACTATTCGCAGCCATTCGTAGATATGCTCACTGCTGGATTGAAGCTTTTTTTCATGTCTTAGTGACAGATTAACCTGGAATACATCACCTTGCCGGATATATTCCTGTACCTTGCGCACAGCTTGTTCAAAATCCTCTTGCGGGAAAGATGTCTTCCATCCCTCTGTTTCCCGCTCAGACTCTTCTCTGCGCAGTGCAAGATGAACCTGCCTGTGACGGAGTTCCAGCGCTTGCTGCTGCTCCTCTGCCTGGGCAAAACCCATAATATGAAGCCATCGTTGCTGCATTGCAACCGCACGTGCCTCTGCTGCAGCATAGAAACTGCGTAGACCGGCCTGATCCTGCGGCTTAGAGTTCACTTCTGCATGTACCATACAGAAAAGAGCCTGCTGCTCGTGGTCATATGCCCATATTTCCTCAAATCGCATCCACCAGTAGTCCGGTAAAGCTGGATTGTCTTCAGCCATTGTTGGCAATTTCTCCAGTGATCTGGCCACATCATAGCTCAGGTATCCCGCACACCCACCTGCAAAATCAGGTGCTCCGTCAACCTTGGGTGCACGGTAAGGTGCCGTCCATCTTTTTAACACATCCAGTGGCTTGCCCTGATCTTTCCTTGTTGTCCCTTGAAACAAATCATGGATGGTTGCTTCCAGCCCTTTGCCGGAAACGATGGACACCGGATTTAAGCCGAGGAATGTATACCTTCCGCCTTTGCCATTCTCCAGTACGATTGCATTAGGAGATGCATGCTGCCATGCAGCTTCCCACGTCAACGGTAAACCGCCATGATACGGCCCCTCATCCAACTTCATTATATAGGGTAGCATTCTCCAGCCCTGTCCAGCCCACGCTTCCCAGTCGGCATATGTTGTCATCAGGTGTGTCATTGCGGCCCGCCGCCCTTTCCTGTGTCACTATATAACTTATATAGTTCTTATTGTTTGATAGTATACTAAAGCGCCGTTGCTTTTAAAAGCATTACGCAAAAAATCCTTCCCACCCGTCAGGGCAGGAAGGATAAATATGAACTGGTTCAGGAGCATCAAGGTTTATCCGATAATCGATAAGTCCTGTACCTGTAATTACGCCTCGAAATTGTAAAGTGGTGTGCTCAGATAACGTTCACCATTACTTGGCACGATAACGACAACGCGTTTACCTGCTCCAAGCTGTTTCGCTACTTGAAGTCCTGCGCGAATCGCAGCACCGGATGAAATACCGGACAGAATACCTTCTTCTTTCGCAACAGCGCGAGCTGTTTCAAATGCGTCATCATTCTCAATGTGAATGATTTCGTCATACACTTCCTGATCCAGAATCTCAGGAATAAAGTTTGCACCAATCCCTTGAATTTTGTGAGGGCCTGGTTTGCCACCCGCCAGAATTGGCGATGCTGCCGGCTCTACTGCCACAATTTTGATTCCAGGAAATGCTTCTTTCAACACTTCTCCCGTACCAGTGATCGTTCCGCCAGTACCAATCCCTGCAACAAACGCATCAAGTGTTCCTCCTACAGACTGGATCGCTTCTACGATTTCAGGACCTGTCGTTTCACGGTGAATTTTCACATTCGCTTTGTTTTTGAACTGCTCCGCCATGAAGTAAGATGGGTTTTCTTTCAAAAGTTCTTCGGCTTTTTTGACTGCGCCGTTCATTCCTTCTGCTCCAGGTGTAAGCACAAGCTCAGCACCATAAGCGCGAAGCAAGTTGCGGCGCTCCAAGCTCATGGTTTCAGGCATTACAATGACCGACTTGTAGCCTTTAGCAGCAGCAACCATCGCGAGGCCGATTCCCGTGTTACCACTTGTTGCTTCAATGATCGTACCACCCGGTTTCAGCTTACCTTCTTTTTCCGCTTCTTCAACAATGCTAATCGCGATACGATCTTTCACACTTGAGCCTGGGTTTTGGTATTCCAGTTTCACCAAGATTTCAGCACTGCCTTCAGGTACGATATTGTTCAGACGAACAAGCGGTGTACCTCCGATAAGTTCAGTTACATTATTAACTACTTTAGCCATATGAATGCCCTCCTTAGTTGGATGAATAATACTTATATAGTTCCTGTAACCTTATGCGATCTGTGCCAATGAGCCTCTGGATGTTTATGAAGAACTGCGGAAATCCGGTGATTATCCGTTCCTTTCTGCATAAAGAGCCACGCATACAGGTATAGGCAGCGCCGAGTTTTCCGAAAGTTTCTTTATCCTATTGAAAACATATAATACATATATATATCTTTTGATGTGTTTATATCCGAGTAAACGAGTAGGTATTTGATTATTTTCATCTTATCAACGTTACAAGTCATTGTCAATATGAGTACTCAAAAAAAATACTTTGCCTTGGGTCTTGAGACCGTAGACAAAGTATTTTTATCAAGATGCAACTCCTAAGACAGGACATTTATCATTCATCGTTTCAGGAGGCCGGAATTTCGGAGATAATCACAGCCTCGTATTTATCTCGTAACATCTGTTCGACCTGCGGAAGCGGATCAGCCTGACTCAAGGCAAGCTCCATACGAATCTCTTCGTGTACTTCCTTTGCTGACTGCTCCTGCCGTTTGGCTTTGTCATTCATCTTCATGATTGCATAGCCGTTCTCCACCTGTACCGGACCAGCAATTTCACCGATTTTCATATTGGCAGCAAGCTGCAGAATTGCTTTGGACTGGAACGGGTCGTTCTGCTCAATCCACCCCAGTCTGCCTCCTGCATCTCGGGAGTAGGTATCTTCTGATTCCGAGCGAGCCGTTTCTTCAAAATCTTTCCCATTCCGGAGTGCCGTGAGCAGAGCCTCGGATTCAGACTTTTCTTTTACCACTATAATGGATAGGTCATATTTCTCAGGAGTGATGTAGTCTTCACGATGCTCCACCCAATACTGCTGAATATCTTCATCCTTAATCTGAATGCCTGCGGTAGCAATCTTTTCAAGCAGTAGACGATACCCCGCTTCCAATTCGAGATCCTGCTTTGACAGGCCAAGCTGTGATTTCATCGCATCATAATAAGACTTTTCTGAATCATACCCATCCATAGCCTCAGCCATCTCTCTTGTGATCTCTTTGGGAGTGACCACCAAATTGCGTTGAAGAGCCTCAGCATACACCGCTTTTCGGTTCAGCATCTGCAGTAGGATTTCACTGCCATAACGTCGTTTTAACGCATCCGTCCAGGCTTTATCCGTAATCACTTCACCATTAATCGTTGCCACCGTGCTTCCTTCTTCCTGGCTGGCATCATGAGAAGTTTCTGCATCTTCTTTACCCTGATTAAGTAACTGCATTGCCATAACCGTACCCATCACCAATACGCCAAGTGTCAAAATAACGACCGCCGTCCACAATCCTTTTTCCTGTCTGGTCATACCGCATCCCGTCCCCGCATCGATCAGTTCTTGGCTTGTTCTAGGATGGTCTCTAGCTGCTCTTTGTTAAAATCATAAGCTTCATTGCAGAATTGGCAGATTACTTCGGCCTGTCCTTCTTCTTCGATTAGTTCCTCCAGCTCGGATTGTCCGAGACTGATCAAGGTTTTTTCCAAACGTTCACGAGAACAACTGCAGTTGAAATGAATATCGAGTTCACCCATAACCTGCACATCCGGCAGAAGACGGCGCAACAATTCTTCAAGCTCCAGTCCCTCGTTCAACAAGGTTGTCACCGGAGGCAAGGCACCAATGGCATTTTCTATTTCTGTAATATCCGGGTCAGTAAGTCCTGGGAGCAACTGTATTATAAATCCACCCGAAACGATAACCGAGTTATCTGTATCGACCAGGACACCCACTCCAACCGCGGAAGGCGTCTGTTCTGACTGAGCGAAATAGTACGTGAAATCTTCGCCCAGCTCTCCTGAAATAATAGGAATACTGCCACGATAAGGGTCTTTCAGACCCAAATCCTTCGTGATATTAATGAAACCTTCTGTACCTACCGCGCCAGCTACATCCAATTTGCCAAAACGATTGCTTGGCAGATGTACGTGTGGGTTGGAAACATAACCCCGTACCTCACCTTTGGCGTTGGCATCGGCTACGATCTGGCCTATCGGCCCATCTCCATTCACTTGGATGGTGAGCTTTTCATCACCTTTCAGCATTGCACCCATAATGGCTGCTGTCGTTACTGTACGCCCCATAGCTGCTGTAGCCGTGGGAAACGTATCATGTCTTCTGCGCAGCTCTTCTATCAGTTCTGTGGTCTGAACGGCAAACGCTCTTACCTTTCCATTCATTGCTGTACCACGGATCAACCGATCGTGTTTGTTGTTGTTTTCCAAGTCATTCAGCCTCCTTTGGCGTATAATCTTGTTCCTTAACAGAAAAAAACGGCTCAACATTTAAGCTGAATCCCAGCCTGCTGTATGCCGCCCTTTGTATGTCTACCGTTCCCGGTTCCGCTCATAGATGATACGCAGCCCCTCAAGCGTAAGCAGCGGATCGACTTTCTCAATGCTTCGGGTCTCTTCTGCAATTAGAGCAGCAAGGCCTCCCGTGGCGATGACCATAGGCTCAGCTTTCATCTCTTCGCGAATTCGTTCTACGATGCCGTCCACTTGCCCGGCGTATCCATAGATGATGCCTGATTGCATGGCATGCACAGTATTGCGTCCAATAACCTTCTTCGGCTTCTCTAGCTCAATTCGCGGCAGTTTGGCTGCCTGCTCATAAAGTGCTTCAGTAGCAATCTGAATGCCAGGAACAATAGCGCCCCCCAAATAATGGCCTTTCTCATCAATACAGTCAAACGTTGTGGCTGTACCAAAATCAACGACTACAAGAGGACCGCCGTACTTTTCCACGGCTGCCACGGCATTTACGATCCGATCCGCCCCGACTTCGCGCGGATTCTCATATCGCAGATTCAGGCCAGTTTTGATGCCAGGCCCGACGATCATTGGTTTTTGGCCCACGTATTTCACACACATCATCTCGATGACATTCACCAGTGGCGGAACCACAGATGAAATAATCACACCCTCAATGTCGCGAGCCGAGATACTGGACATATGAAATAAATTATAAATCAATACGCCGTATTCATCCACTGTGGACTGACGAGAGGTGCTCAGACGAAAATGGTGTAACAGTTCACGGCCCTGGTATACCCCGAGCACAATGTTACTGTTACCCACGTCTACGACTAAAATCAAAGAGGTTCACCCCTCTTTCTTTTCGTTTAAATCCAGGCTGATATCCAGGCTCTCAAAAGAATAGGTTAACCTGCCAACCGAAATTACATCCACACCCGTTTCTGCAATTCCACGAATGGTTTCGAGAGAAACGTTGCCAGATGCTTCTACTTTCACATGTGGGGCCTGTTCACGAATCAAAGCGATCGCTTCTCGCATCCGATCAGGCCGCATGTTATCCAGCATAATGATATCTGCACTAGCTTGCAAGGCTTCCTGTACCTGAGTCAGATTTTCCGTCTCCACTTCAATCGTCATCGTAT
Source organism: Paenibacillus amylolyticus (assembly GCF_051136285.1). Classification (GTDB taxonomy): domain Bacteria; phylum Bacillota; class Bacilli; order Paenibacillales; family Paenibacillaceae; genus Paenibacillus; species Paenibacillus amylolyticus_F. Next base: position 3,699,339 of record NZ_CP194938.1, read on the forward strand.
GCGGAATAACGGCCCGTGCACGCTGCACCGCCTCGGAAATACTGCCTGCACCTTTAATATGATTGTCTTTGATCATAACAGCATCATACAGGCCAAACCGGTGATTCGCTCCGCCACCAACACGTACAGCATACTTCTCTAACAAGCGGTGACCTGGTGTTGTTTTGCGTGTATCGACAAGTCTGGTCTTCAACCCTTCTAGGGCATCTACGTAGGAACGGGTACGCGTAGCGACACCCGACATGCGTTGTAATAAATTAAGGGCCAGCCTTTCCCCGGTAAGGAGCGAGTGCGTGCTGCCTTCGACTACAGCCAAGATCGTGCCAGGAGTAACTGCATCGCCGTCATTTACTTTTGGCGTATAACGAAGTTCTGGGTCTACAATCTGAAATACAAGCTCCGCAATCGTGATGCCTGCAATGACGCCATGATCTTTGGCGTGAATCACAGCTTTGGACTTGCTGTCTGCCGGAACGGTCACATTGGTTGTGACATCTCCTGCACCTACATCCTCACGTAACCAACCTTTAATCGTCTCAACAAGTTCCTCATTATATCCGTTCAGTATCATGACATCCATTCCTCCACAATCGCTTGTTCTCGCTGTTGCAGACTATGCTTCTGCCACATGTTATCATCACGTGCCGGGAAATCCTCGCGGTAATGTGCTCCTCGGCTTTCCTCACGGTGCAGTGCTCCGCTGGTTACCAGCCATGCACAAGTCAAAAGGTTGGCATACTCCAGTTCTTCCCTTTGTGTGAGCTTTTGATCAAAAAAGGATAACTCCTGCTGCAATTTATCCATTGCCTGCTGCAGGTTCTTTCCGTTTCTTCGAAGTCCCACTTGGCGAACCATCATCTTCTGCAGACGTAAACGTCTTTCCGATACCGGCTTGGCAATTTGCTGTTCTTTTGCATTGTTAATGTTATTGTCCTTGCTCAGAGATTTCACATCTCTCCCAAGTGATCCATTGAGTGATGGCAACGAATGAATGCGTTCCACGATTCTCCGGCCAAATACAATCGCTTCAGATAAGGAGTTGCTCGCTAATCGATTTGCTCCGTGTACACCTGTGGAGGATACCTCACCACAAGCAAATAAACGAGGGATACTACTCTCGCCGCTTAAATCGGTCTTTACTCCACCCATCATGTAATGAGCAGCAGGCGCAACTGGAATCCAATCTGTGGTCATGTCGAGGCCGTAACGCATACAGGTTTCGTAAATGGTAGGAAAACGATGTCTCACCATCTCCGGCTGTTCATGTGTAATATCCAGATATACAAACGTACTGCTTGTCAATTCCATCTCACTAACAATCGCTCTGGCTACAATATCACGGGGCGCCAGCTCCAGCTGCGGATGGTACTTCTCCATAAAACGCTCACCCTTCACGTTGCGAAGGTACGCACCCTCCCCACGTACCGCTTCAGATACCAGGAAACGTGGAGCTCCCGGGTAACACAAGGATGTTGGATGGAACTGAATGAATTCCATGTCGCGCACGATGGCACCTGCACGATATGCCATAGCCACCCCATCGGCGGTAGCAACATCAGGGTTCGTCGTATAGCGGTACAGTTGTCCCGCCCCTCCAGAGCAGAGCACCGTTGCTTTGGCTTTGACAAATACTTTGGAGCCGTCTTCTTTCAGAATCAGAGCACCGATACATTCTCCTTGATCCGTTATAAGGTCAACGACAAAATGCTCATCCCAGACGTCGATGCCAGGATGTTCGTGAACCTCAACAGCGAGCGCTCTTACGATCTCATATCCTGTTGCATCTCCGTTGGCATGTAAAATACGGCGGTGGCTATGCGCACCTTCCTGCGTCAACGCCAACTCGCCGTTCTCCAGGTCGAACAATGTACCCAGACGGATCAGTTCTCTGACACCGTCCGGGCCTTCGTTTACCAATACTTCAACTGCCTCGGATCGGCACAAGCCCGCTCCCGCAACAAGGGTGTCCTGCAAGTGGTATGCAGGCGAATCATCTTCAGCAATAACAGCCGCAATTCCCCCCTGCGCATATCTGGTGTTACTCTCAAGCAAAGACTTCTTCGTAATCATCAGTACACGATGCTGCTCGCTGGCCTTAATGGCCGTGAACAGACCGGCAATGCCTGAGCCAATTACCAGTACATCTGTCTCCACCATCGGCAGCGCAGAGAGATCAAAATCATATATATATTGCGGTATCATCTTATTCACCTGTCTCGGAGCAAGAGTAACGCATATTACTTCACAAGTAACATGCGCTCTAGTGATTCTCTGGCTTTATCAGCAACAGCCGGTGGGACATAAATCTGCGGTTTCATCGTTTCCAGACATTTAACCAGCTTTTTCAGGTTGTTGACCTTCATGTTAGGACATACCAGAAACTTGGTTGCAAAATGGAATTGTTTATCCGGGCTGTCAAGACGCAGCTGATATCCTGTGCCATCTTCAGTACCTACAATGAATTGCTTGGTTGTTGATTTCTTGCAATACTCCAGAATTGCTGTCGTGCTACCTACAAAGTCACCCATCTCCACAACCTCAGGACGACACTCCGGGTGCACCACAAACTCAGCATTCGGATATTTAGCCTTCATTTCAACGACATCTTTGACGGTCAGCATATCATGCGTGTTACAGTAACCTTCCCAGATAATCATCTTTTTGTCTGTATGCTGCTGCACATAATGCCCCAGGTTTTTATCCGGTACCCAGATGATCTCCTCGGAGTCCACAGACTGGATTACACGAACAGCGTTAGCGGATGTACAGCAAATATCCGTTTCTGCTTTGATCTCAGCCGAGGAATTAATGTATGTGACGACTTTAGCATTTGGATGCTGTGCCTTGAGTTTACGTAATCCGTCCACGTTCACCATATCCGCCATCGGACAGCCTGCACGTTCGTCAGGAATTAACACTGTTTTGTTCGGAGCTAAAATTTTAGCGCTTTCACCCATAAAATGAACACCACAGAATACGATGACATCTGCATCTGTCTGTGCTGCTTTCTGAGCCAGCAGGAAAGAGTCCCCACGGAAATCTGCGACTTCCTGTACCTCGTCACGTTGATAGTAATGAGCAAGAATAATGGCATTGCGTTCCTTCTTGAGTTCCATCAGCCGCTCACGCAGCTCACGATTCATCTCAGCCTTGCGCTCTAAAGCCAGAGCTTCCACCTGTGATCCTCTCCTTATCGGGACAGCGTCAATCGCTGTTTCATGGGCTAACCTATGTCTTTATGTTCGCTGGTGAAACGAATCACAAGCGGTTTAACAACTAATGTACACAACGTTCACGACTCTGTCAATAAATGAAAAAGGGCAGGATATCCCGCCGTATCACTCTTATACTGTCTGGTTCGCCATTTAGCTCTCGATTATCTGTTTCTCCTCCACATGAATAATTGTTACAAAAAAAGAGAGCCACAAGGGCTCTCTTTTCATTCCGGTAGCATTACCGGACATGTTACCTATTATGATGTCGGCTTCGTGCCACCATCATTCGGATCATTGCTACCCTTATCCAGGTCAGGAGTTTCATTCGGAATATCTCCAACCGGTGGCTCAGAAGTTTCATCTTTGCCCTGAATGCGTACGCGAACATCACCGATATTATCAATGATTGGCTCGCCGCCTTCATTTGGTGTGCCTTCTCCTGAATTGTCGTCTTCTGCTTTTGGTGTAAGGGAACCTGTTTCGATCAATTGCTTGATCTGATCCATTTCCAATGTTTCCACCTCGAGCAATGTTTCAGCGATCAGATGCATCTCTCTCGTATGTTTGGTAAGGAGAGCTTTACACTTCTCATAACAGTCGTTAATGAAACGCTGCATCTCTTGGTCGATCTCATATGCGATGGAATCCGAGTAATTTTGTTCATGACCAATATCCCGTCCAAGGAATACCTGTCCTTGCGAACTTCCGAATTGCATTGGACCCAGTTTTTCACTCATACCGTATTCCATAACCATGCTGCGCACGATACTTGTCGCTTGCTGGAAGTCACTGTATGCGCCGGTACCAATCTCACCGATAAACAATTCCTCTGCCACGCGACCCCCAAGGAGTCCCGTTATTTTGTCCAGCAGCTCCTGCTTGGTAACGAGCATGCGATCTTCTTTTGGCAACATGATTACATATCCACCCGCACGTCCGCGGGGAATGATGGTCACTTTATGTACCATATCAGCATGTTCCAGGAAGTATCCTACAATGGTATGACCTGCTTCGTGATATGCGACGATACGTTTCTCGCGATCACTGATGACACGGCTTTTCTTCTCCGTACCAACAATAACGCGGTCGATCGCCTCATCCACCTCACGCATGGAAATATCTTTTCTGTTGCGACGTGCTGCAAGCAATGCTGATTCATTCAGCAAGTTTTCCAGATCTGCACCAGAGAAACCTGTTGTACGCTTCGCAATAATGTCCAGTCTCACATCTTTCGTGAGTGGTTTGTTACGGGAGTGTACTTTCAGAACAGCTTCACGACCCCTAACATCTGGACGATCTACTGTGATTTGACGGTCAAAACGTCCTGGACGCAGTAACGCAGGGTCCAGAATATCTGCACGGTTCGTTGCGGCAACGATGATAATACCTTCGTTCGCACCGAATCCGTCCATTTCAACAAGTAACTGGTTGAGGGTTTGTTCACGTTCATCGTGACCTCCACCAAGACCAGCGCCACGTTGACGTCCCACTGCATCAATCTCGTCAATAAAGATGATACAAGGTGCATTTTTCTTCGCATTTTCGAACAAGTCACGGACACGTGATGCACCGACACCGACAAACATTTCGACGAAGTCAGAACCGGAAATGCTGAAGAATGGAACTCCCGCTTCACCAGCTACGGCACGAGCGAGCAATGTTTTACCTGTACCCGGAGGACCTACAAGCAATACGCCCTTCGGAATACGTGCACCAACGGCTGCGAACTTCCGAGGGTCCTTGAGGAAGTCTACTACTTCAACAAGTTCCTGTTTCTCCTCGTCGGCACCCGCTACATCTTCAAATGTAACCCGCTTCTTCTCTTCGTTGTAGAGACGAGCACGGCTTTTACCAAAGTTCATTACTTTACCGCCGCCGCCTTGAGCCTGATTAAACAGGAAGAAGAACAGCAGGAACATAATGATCAAAGGAATAAAGGAGGTCAGCAGTGTCAACCAGATGCTGTCGCCCTTCATTGGTTCCTGATGATATTCAAATTTGTTAGCTTCACTTGCAGCTACAAGTTCGGTAATTGCCTCATCCGTAGGAGGAATATACGTTGAGAAATTTTCTGATTTAGCCCCATCAGGTGCTTTTTTGTATCGGCCGGTCACGAGATATGTCTGACCGTTGAATTGAACAGTCACTTCGGCAATATTATTGGCTTTAACCTCAGCACGAAACTGATCATATCTAGGGTTTTCTATAACATCGTTTCCATCTGTGATAAATCTAACTAAACCCACCACAACTAAAAAAAGAATCAAATAAAAACCAGAATTCCGGATGAACCGATTCATCCCCTACCTCCTCTCGAGACACTTTAATTATTTTAACATAGCCCGACGTGGCTTCTCAATAGAAGCCAGGAACAGCTCAAGGCTTGGGCCTTGCAGGATATCAGCTCGTGTAGATTTCCGGTTTCAGGATCCCGATATAAGGCAGGTTCCGGTAATGTTCGGCATAATCCAAACCGTATCCAACGATGAACGCGTCAGGAATGTCAAAGCCTGTGTAATGGGCTTCCAGTTCCACTTTGCGACCAGATGGCTTATCGAACAGTGTAACCACACGTACTGTCTCGGCACCGCGGTTTTCCAACAGTTCAATTAAATAACTGAGTGTAAGTCCGCTGTCGATAATATCTTCGACAATCAAAACCTCACGCCCTTCAACAGACACATCCAGATCTTTGATAATTTTAACAACACCGGATGACTTGGTAGACGCACCATAACTGGATACGGCCATAAAATCCATTTCAACCGGTACCGTTATGTTTTTAACCAAATCAGCCATAAATATAAACGCACCTTTGAGCACGCAAATGACCAAAGGATTCCGGTTAGCATAATCGGCACTTAGTGTTGCGCCTAATTCCTTGACTTTAATCCGAATTTCTTCTTCACTGATCAATACTTCCTGAATATCGTTCTGCAACTGTGCGAACCTCCTAAGTTATACTATGAAAGCCTTACCTGAACCATAACCACTACCCCTGAATCGCTGAATCGCCTAAAGTCATGTACAGGATTGCGGAAGTGCTCTCCCTGACAGGAGCCGCATTGGACCGGCGAACCCCCGGTAACCAGATGACCTTGCCTGCTCCATCACACACCACTGGAATGCGGGGTCTGACAGACGGGGGAATTTTCTCATCGATGAAAATATTTTTCACCTTTTTGCTTCCGTTTAATCCCATTACTTTCATGGTATCTCCAGGTAACCGTGAACGTACAACCAGCGGCATCAGAAGCTCATCCGCATCAAACGCAGCTTGATCCGCCGATTCCGGTACATGATAGTTCTCGGGACTCATCGGCATCAACCGGATATATCGGTCAATTTCGGTGAGTGAAAGCTCATAAGTTCCGCTCCATTGTGCAAGACGATACTCGTAAGATTGACCCTTTACTCCTGTTTGTTGGCCAAAAGAGATCCGATCATACTCCCGGGTACAAGTAAGTGTCTGTCCTATATCCAGACTCCAAGTTGTCACCTCGGTCTCCATGACCTTGCGCCGAATGGTTTCAATACGGGTAAAGTCGACAAAATCACTGTCCAAAGGCAGATAATTCAATATTAGTTTAATCAACCTTCGTTGTAAAGCGACATGTAACTTCAAGAAGGAAGGCACCTCAAAGGTCTGCCTTCCACCGTTCACCTGCACTAGACATCTGTATGTGTCTTGAGTACTCTTCTCCATGAAATCGTCTTCGTCACCCACAATTTCGGCAAGTCGATTCAGTGACGGCGTGAGTTGTCCATTATACTGCCCCAAAAAAGGAAGCACATCCAAACGAATCGCATTACGCCGGTATTTGCGTTGTTCATTACTTTCATCATGAAAGTAAGTAAAACCCTGTGTATTACAAGCTTCTACAAGGTCTGTCTTGTTTATACGAAGACATGGCCTGATAAGTTCCACATTTTTTTCGCGGCGTTTGAACTTCATCCCTGCCAACCCAGAAAGCCCGCTACCTCGTAACAAATGAAGCATCACCGTCTCGGCCTGATCATCGGCATGATGTGCCAAAGCAATGCTAGCTGCCCCATACTTATCAGCCACTTCATGTAGAAAGGCATAACGACGGTTTCGCGCTGCCTCCTGTGGACCTTGACCTGTTTGTTTCATATAGGAAGGTATATCAGCTTTGACCCATTCAAATGCAAGGCCAAGCTGGCTTGCCAAATCCATCATCTGACGAGCTTCTTCATCTGACTCGGCCCGAAATCCATGATGTACATGGGCACAGATCAATTCAAGCGGCACATGCTGCTTGCTGATCTCATGCATGATATGCAAAAAAGCTACCGAATCCGGCCCGCCCGATACAGCGATGACAATCCGATCTCCGGGAACCCATAACTGATGCTCTTCCGCTACATCTAGTACGTTATTAACCAGTTTGTCCCAGCGTAAAGCTTCCATACCTGTTCCTCATTCCTTGCATTATGTATATGCACGTTCATTATCAAAAACGCAGTGCATAGATGAGTACACCGATAAGTAAAATGACCGATAAAGCAAATGCATTCTTCAACCATCGTGGTGTGCTGCTTCTGGAACGCCGGCGCATCGGTGTAGGACGTGCCATCAATTCCTTCCACGCTTTTGCCGCATGGTCTGCATTCTGAAACTGTCCCTGAAGAGCCTTGGTAGTCCATTGACGAAAAGGGCTCAGTCGCTCGCTTTTTTCCACCAGCATCACAAGTTGATTCACATTCCGCAATTGCGGTAATCCATCCGCAGCCAGAGACTTCAATGCATCGGCCTCCAAAATATGAATCATTAACAGTGCAAAGGCAAACACATCATATGTAGCGTCTGCGGTCCGGCTGCCTGCATTCCAAAATCCCCGGTCATACCATTCCGTGAACTGTTTGACACTTCGTCCAATGGACGTGACCCCGCCATAATCAATTAGCTCAACATGTCCATAATCCGACACAAGCACATTCTGAGGTTTGAGATCGCCAAATACCCAGCCTGCCTGATGTAATTGAGCGAGCTTCTGCAGCAGTCTTAATCCAACTAGCAGTGTCCAGTCCGTTCCCTGACGCCGAATGAAATGATGAAGAGCTTCCCCCCGAACGTAGCGCATCACATAAAAAGGAATATCCCGGCCGCGAACGGCATAATCATCCACATCTTTAAGATAGGAAGGGATGCCGCTCTGCCGAAGGGCTTCATGATTACGCTGTAACTGAAACGATTTGAGCACATTGATCTCCGATTGCAAATCGACTGGATCAAATCCCATTTTTAGCGCATAATGTTTGCCATTCTCCCCGCGCTGGACAAGGAATACAACCCCATTGGCACCTCTGCCTAGCAGCTTCCGAATCGTATAACGACTTCGATTCCATTTCCCCGTAATGACTGTTCCTGGCGGGAAAGAGGCATCAGATAACGTTGTCACCGAGCATCCCTTCTCTTTCAATGCGATAGTTCCCTTCTATTTCCTGCTGTTCCTCCAGTGTACCATAACGGTAAAAATCAATCACCTTCTGAATTGCAGGACCTGTCGGCGTTGCCCCCTTTGTCTGCAACCGTCCAAACAAGGAACGCACACGCCCGGGATCATCGGTCCAGTCAATGTCCATGACCGCATCCTCTCCGCTGTGGCGACCTGGAAAATGAAAAACCGATAACCTGCTCTTGCCTACTCGTGCCTGCAAGCTTAACATCAAATCTCGAATACCTTCCTCCACGGCTGCCAGCTTCGGTTTCATACTTGCGCTGACGTCAATCAGCAGAGTGACTTGCAGAGCAGCGTTCTCCGTCAAGTTATCAATTACTTCCACGACCTGTGAGCGCTGGGAGGGTTCCAGATCCGTTACCGTTTTGGCTCCCTTATCTCCCAAAATTTGTGTTAACTCTCTATTAACCGCCTGTTGAATCGTCTGAACCACCGTTTTTCTCGTCATCATCTGCATTGTATGAGCAAGCTGTCTTGTGCCTACAATCTGGCTGATTCCCCCACCTGCATTAGCGATATCCTCAATCTCCCGACTGCCTAGCTCACCAATTGTGCCATAATCAATTACGCCTACTACGTTGACAGTAATGCCCTCTTCCCGTGCCTCGGCCGCTGCCAGCACTGGGCTTACTCCTACATTGGAACAACCGTCGGTAATCAACAAAATTTGTTTCATCCGATATCCCTCCGTTCTTCGTACTCTCCAACTCTATGACTAGCATTGCCAGATTGAAGAGAGTTCAAACGAATTTGAGGGGATTGGATTATGAATTGGTGGGCTCATGATCATGAACGCCTAAATCAAGCCCTCTAACTTACAGTACGAGGACGTTCCATGCGGTTAATGCCAGGTACCCGCAAAGTGGCCCATTCCGGCCGATAATGTTCAACTTTGCCAACCACTACAGTCATGTCATCCAAAATCTCTTGTTGCTGATACCTAATAACACTTTCAAGCAGACAGTCTGCCAGTTCCTGGGGATCTTCCGTATGAATCTCTTGAATGAGGCGTTTCATCCACAACTCCTTGTTGACTGCATATCCTGGAGCATCATAGATGCCGTCTGTCATCATAATCAAAATATCACCGGCCTGAAGCTGGAGTGTCACCAGATCGACCTCAATATCTTTAATAATGCCAATCGGCAGATTACTCGCTGAAACCTGGATAACCTCCTGCCCACGTTTAATAAAACTCGGCGTCGATCCAATTTTCATAAATGTTGTCTCTGCTGTATATTCATCGATCAGTGCCATATCCACTGTGGCATACATCTCCTCTGGAGAACGCAGCATCAGTACGGAATTGACAGATTTGATCGCCAGTTTCTCATCCATGCCCGATTGAAGCAGCTGCTCCAAAATATTTAGTGCGGCACTGCTCTCCATGCGAGCTCGTTCCCCATTTCCCATTCCATCACTAAGTGCAACTGCAAACGTGCCATTACCTAATTCCACCGTGCTGAAGCTATCCCCAGACATCACATCGCCCCCCTTGGCAGCAGCAGCTACACCTGTTGTGATCTCAAATGTCTTGGCCGATCCGAATGTAACGGTTGCCAATCCTTGGCGAGGATCAGTCATCGTCTCATGCAACACAGCAATATGCTCATCTAGTACATTAGAGATTAGCGGAGCGATCATTTTACGACATTCATCGAACCCCCTGGTATACGCGTGTACAATCTCAATTTCCACATTGCCTGCTTCCAGATTAATAATCTCAATGGAATGAATGGATAGTCCCAGTGACTCCAGCGCATCCCGAATCTGTTCCTCCTGCTGAACCATCTCCTCACTTTCGCGTTGAATTTCTTTGGCCAAATCCTCCATTACCTGCGATACTCCGGACAATTGCTCGGCAACCAAATGCCGACTATCCATAATCTGCCGTTTCCATTGCATATTATGTTGATGCAGACCATACTGGGCTCGCATCACTTCAAGTACCTCCTCCGGCTTGGCGCATACCTTGTTCCATTCCACCGGAATTTGTTTGCCAGACATCTCCGGATTTGTCTCGATAGAACTCATTACATCAGTCATATAGCTATACGTCTGAATAAACTTGGCATCCCAGCATTGCGTCCGCTTGAAGCAACCCGCACAGGTTCCTTCGGCAACCGCATTCATGAAATGATCCATCCCTCCTTCTTTATGTATCGGTTCCCCCGTACCGGACATCTGATCGAAGCTACGGGATAACTGACGGAAGACCTCTGAGAAGCGTGTCACTCGTTCCGCCGTAATATCACGAATACGTTTTGCATACTCATGCTGAGATTTGGTATGATCCTGCGTGCCTGGTACGTATTTGGAGATTGCTGTAAGCATACTCTTCGGTGTTAACATAAACAGCGCAATGGCTATGCACGTTTCCCACAAGGAATTCATTACATCACCCGGGCCACCCAGATAAATGGATAGTATCGATGAACCCAGCAACATGCCCAGTGCAACCGCCACACGTTTCCCCTCACGAAGCATACCTGCTAACATCCCAGCAAAAGCTAGCAAACTCATCTGATATACCGCTGACATATCGGCCAGACTTAGAATTAAACCTGTAATCACACCTACGGATGCCCCCAGAGGAGCTCCGCCCACCAGTGCAAAGATCAGAATGAGATAACGAGAAAGCATATGTTCCACGGAAAGGGATTGGATCGTCCAGCCCACCGCCCCAGTCATTACAGATGCCAGCAGAATGATCAGGCACAAGATCTCCTCGTTCTTCAGGCTGAACTTTTTTTTGCGGTACGTGAAAATTGGAATGGCCTGAATGAACACAAGAGTCAGCACGAAGCTTAGCACCGAATCCATGGTCAGCATCAGCATCGCATACCAACTGAACGAAGGCCCAATCACAACGGCGAATAGTTTCACCATAAAAGTTGTCGTAAAGACCATCGTTGGTGCATAAGATAATTCAGCACGGTCATAAGACTCGAGTCCTCGGAATAACAGATAGAAGATGGCGATCTCGGAGGCCACAATCAGTGAAACGGGAAACGGAGCAAACAGGCTTCCTGCGAGCAGAGCCGCACCAACCGGAATGATATAATCCCTGCGCATAAAAGCAATAACAGCAAAGTATGCAATTGCAAAAGGAGATAATTCATTCAGGATCATCGCCTTCCCCAGTAGAAATCCCATAAATGTAAGCAGCAATACCCACTTACGTGATGCCAAAGCCTGGACAGCCTTGCGGGAACCTAGCCACTGTTTCAGACGTACCGATAGCTCCTCCCGAGCTGCAGCACTTCCCTTACCTGCTTTCATCCCCGGAAATTGAATGACATTCCACTTCTCCATCATGCTCAAGGCACCCCATTCGATTAATTTGATTTCGTGTTTCATTCTCGATGGTTCTGATTATAGATAGAATAGAAGACGTAGTTTGTCAGAATAGCTGGACGGGCTTAGAAAGTTTACGACAAAAGAAACCGCCGTGGTGCGATGGTGTGAAACCCTCGGCCTTATTGTAGTTTTTGAGATTTTCAAGCTGGCTGTTGAAAGGTGACATGTCTGATTTTGAATGAGAAGTGCGAGGGTGTCGCCATGATCTGAGCAGAATAACTGGGGAATGCCACGGAAACCTGTCGGTAAAAAATGGAAGACGACAAATGTTCTTATCCTTCCATTGAACAGTGCAAATCTTGAAAAGATCTTGTCATGCCTTACCTGAAAATTCATGATTCTCTAAGGTTTCGTCGAAATACGATATATACATGGATGTACAAAAAAACCGTTAGCCCATTGGCTAACGGTTTTACTTATATATTCATATCAGGTTGAAACAGATTACACACGCTTGGCGCCACGGCCACCACGTTTGCCTTCTGTATTCTTCTTGAGCGAAGAGATCCGTTCTTCGCTATCTTTCAGGAAGCGTGACATTTTATCCTCAAATGAAGGTTTGCCTGCTGCGGGCTTGAAAGAACGGCCTCCGCGGTCACGGTTAAATCCACCGCCGCCACCACCACGACCTTGGCCACCACTTGGGCCTCCGCCGCCGCTGAATCGTTCGCGATCTCCTCCACTGCGTTCCGGTCTAGGAGCTCTCGGGGGTCTGGATTGAGTTTGTTGCTCTACCGGTTTGTCAACAGCCTGTTTGATGGAAAGTCCGATCTTGCCGTCTTTGTCAACGTTGATAACCTTTACTGTAACTTGGTCATTCAGCTTCAGGTGGTCGTTGACATCTTTGACGTAATTGTCGGCGATTTCCGAGATGTGAACGAGACCCGTGACACCTCCTGACAGATCCACAAATGCTCCAAAATGCGTGATTCCTGTCACCTTGCCCTCTAACTTGGTGCCCACTTCAATTGCCATAGAATAAAATGATCCTCCCTTAAAAATATACAACCCGATTTTTTGAATGCCAAAATCATGCTGCGCTACTTGTAATTATACCTTATGCCATAAACCAAGGTCAACTGAGCGCTAGCCCATTATATAGCCTATTTTTTCCGGTTTACGCATATAACACTCATGTAAAACAAACCATGCTCAGCAAAAAGCTGAATTCCATTAGTTTCCTGACCCCTCAACCTGAATTGGTGTTTCTTCAGGGAGGTAGTACCCTTTTTTACGTGCCAGCTGCCCTATGTATTCAGGGTCCTTCAACCGACTGACTTCATACTTCAGCTGTTCCAGCTGTTTCTGCGTATCCTGCTGCGAAGTTTGCTGAGCGGCCAAATAAGAACTCTTGTCCGAAATTTGCGCATTCTGTACAAGAAACGTATATCCTGCCCAGATCGCAAAAACAGCTACAAAAGTTAGCCATAACATCAGACGCCTTCGTGCACCAGCAGATTTCCCCTGATTAGCTGGGCCTTTATTTCTGCCCACAGGTGTTCTACTCATTCCCCGGACCTCCTTGAAACCAACGTTTCCATATCGCTGCAATTCTCGTACCCGTTTGGATCATCCATTGAGGCGTCACCCAATATTTCAGGAGCGGCCTAAACATCCAGCGGAACAATTTGCCGAAAGGGATTAAACATTGCAGCACCAACTTGCCAAGGAACATTAGTATCGCAATGATGAAACCGAATAATACGCGAACTAATCTGTATATCCCCTTAGCCGGCACAACAATCAGGATGTTAAGGATATGTCCACACCACTGGATGAGTGTTCTTGCGAGTTTAATTAACATTACCACAAAACGCTGAGTTGTAACACTTAAAAGCCAAAAATAGAAGCAAACTCCGATAATCAGCCCCAAAAAGACATAAAACCGCAACTGTCCGTGGTTTCCGGCATACAACATCCGAAAAACGAACAGCGCGGAAGCAACCCAGTACAACAGATCAAGCGTATGGATGCTCCATCTCGGAAATCGCAGCTGCCTGGACAGTACCCGGTAACTGTCGTAAGCAACACCCATCACAACGCCCGATAATACCATCCAGCTCAGTGTGATCCACTGCGCATCCAGAATCATCGGAACATCTTACCAAACAGGCCTTTACTATTTTTCGACTGGGCACCGGGATCAAGATACTGAAGTGAACTGACCGTCCCTTCAATAGATAAAAGCCCTTCCTCCAAGCTCAGGTTTTTGATATGTAAATTGTGCCCCCGGATCGTCAGATGCCCAAGTTCGGTCTGAAGCAAAAACTCCTCACTGTCAAAGCTCTCCACATTGGAGACCCCTGTCAGATCCAGCAGTTTCCGATTTTGCATATTGAGATGGTGCTGTTTGGCCTTTCCGTGTTCAACCATAGCATGTACCCCTCCTTCTTTAGTACCTAGCTTATGGATGAGAAACCCAGATTAGAACTACTGACTCATCGATCCTTTTAATTCCTCTGGAACGTAAAATAAAAAACGCCCTCCCATGACCGGGAGGACGCCTCATTCAAGTGTTATATACTAAAATTTAAAATGTTGCTGGACGTCCTGTTACCAGTCCATCCCGTTATCCTTGGCGATCGGCTCTTCCTTAACCAAGGTGTAGAGGCTACTCGCCTCATCCTTCTTCGTACTCTCGGCAAGACGCTCCACCTTCACAGTGACCAGCTTCTGACCGAACTGAACCGTCAGCTCATCGCCTACTTTGACAGCAGCGCTGGGCTTGGCTTCCCGTCCGTTGACCAGTACACGTCCCTGTTCGGAAACGTCCTTGGCTACCGTACGGCGTTTGATCAGCCGAGATACCTTCAGGAATTTATCAAGACGCATTATTTTACAGCTTCTTTAAGTTTGTTACCTGCTTTGAACGCAGGAACAGTGGACTCAGGAATCACGATCTCATTCCCTGTTTGTGGGTTACGTCCGGTACGTCCGGAACGTTTGCGGGTCTCAAAAGTGCCAAAGCCGATCAATTGTACTTTGTCTCCGCTGGCAAGTGCATCTGTGATTTCTCCTAAAAAGCCATTCAATACGGACTCGACATCTTTCTTAGTCAAACCGCTTTTGTTTGAAATGTTGTTAATCAGGTCTGTTTTGTTCATGTTAAAAGCCTCCCAAATTAAAAAAAAGTATCTGCGAGCTCTTGGCGTCTTATCTTATCCAAGTCATTTCTCGCAAGGTTACTACACATGTATTCTGGCTTGTATACTAAATTCCTGCCTTACCTGCGACTTTTTTTAGCTTTTGTCGCTGTATCGCAGAGATTCGTCTAAGTCCAGTACCCGAAACGATGTTTCATTAAACACCAGACTCAAAATGATGTTGAACACATGTTCGTATCATCATAACACACTGCCTAGCCTGATGGAACAAGAGGGTTGGGTATTTTTACAATTTGAATAGATCAAAGACCGGCCTTCTTCGCCATCTGCCAGAATTGTTCCATCTCATCTACCGTGCTGTCCGCAGGTGTTTTACCCAATTCACGGAGCCGCTCCTCAATGTATTGGAATCTGGCAACAAACTTACGGTTTGTGGCAGCTAGAGCCTCCTCCGGATCTGTACCAATGAAACGTGCCACATTAGCCGTAGCAAATAATACATCACCGAGTTCCAGCTTGCGTGCTTCCGCATCATGTCCCTGCTGCACCGCTTCTTTCAGTTCAGCCAATTCTTCTTCAATCTTGGCGAAAACGCCCTCTACATCATCCCAGTCAAAACCAACCTTTGCTGCCTTCTTCTGGAGCTTATACCCTTTCATGAGAGCAGGCAGGTCACGTGGAATGCCGTCCAGTACCGAAGCCTCTTGCACATTCTGGCCTTTGCGCTTTTTCTCTTCTGCCTTCATCTGTTCCCAGTTTTGCAGAGCTTCATTCGCATCTTCAGCCTGATGATCACCAAATACATGCGGATGGCGGAAGATTAGCTTGTCATTTAATCCTTCAATGACGTCATAAACGTTGAATGTGCCAATCTCTTCTTCCATCTGAGAATGCAACATAATCTGAAGCAGCAGATCACCCAACTCTTCTTTCATATGATCCGGGTCATCCTCATCAATGGTTTCAATGACTTCGTATGTCTCTTCAATCAGATTTTTACGAATCGACTGATGCGTCTGCTCCTGATCCCACGGGCAGCCCCCTGGGCTACGAAGAATATTGACGATCTCGTGCAAACGCGCGAAAGAGCGGCGCCGCAGTGCATCATCTGTATTTTTCGGCACATAGATCAGCGACAGATTGCCATAACCGGAGATGCGATCCAGTTCATGCAGCGGTACTTTGTGAATAACTTCCTGACCTTGCACACCAAGTGCATGACCCACGAACACCGGGTAATCGTCCGGGTATACCTCCATCAGGCAAAGTTTCACATCCGAAGCTGTAAAAACATCGTACACTTGTCCGATCAACGTATGTAGCTGCGGCTGTACCAGTTCAGGATTCAGGCTACTGGCATCCAGCAACTGAAAACCTTCAATGGGATCAAAGCCAAGCCGGATAAAAGCTTCATCCAAGAAACTTTCCCCACCCATGATACGTAACGAAATTCCCTGTTGCGGGCAGCGTTCCTTCAGCAACCGTACACTGGCTTCAGCGACCATTGGATGACCTGGTACGGCATAGACAATCTCAGTACCTGCATCCCCTTTGCGAGCCGCTTCAATCAGTTGGTTCGCAATCTCATCGTAAACCTCCGGGAAGGAGGATTTTGCCTCATAGATGGCATCAAACGACGTCATCTCTAGTCCCTCTTTTTGCAGATCATTTAATACAGGATGATCCACTGTTCGTACATACAGCGAAGTCGCATGTTTCATTTTTTTCATAATACCTAATGTCAGTTGGTCCGCATCCCCAGATCCAAGACCTACCACTGTCAAAGCTGCACTCATTTCGCTTAAACCTCCATCCGAACCATCCTGCTATTCCAGCTGCCTGGTTACATAACATATCTGTGTCCATAAGCATCTCACGTCTCGCCTTAACAGGATGGCACTCAATAATTAAACGTATTATACCAGAATCTGTCGATATCCTATAATTGCTTCTGTGTGCAGATGTACTTTCAGGCGCAGTGGTGCCATTAGCCCGGTGTAGCAGCTATACATCGTAGCTGTGGTTCGGCTAGCGCAGTACACGCAGTCTGCGCAGCAGCTTGGCCAGACGCGGCCCCAGCTTTGGCAAGGCCGCCAGCTCTGTGGCGGTCAGCAGCCCTGTCCGGGCCGCGACCAGCACAAACACGGCTGCGCCTGCGGCTATGCCCAGCAGGCTCACGCCCATCGCAGCCAGCCGATGCGTGGCTGCGATGCCCACGCCGCCGAGCACCGCTTCGGCGGCCCAGGCCATGCCCAGCGCCGCCAGGCTCATGGCGGCGATCACCAGCGCCGGCTTCGCCAGGACGGCGCCAGGGGCAGGGCGCATGGCGGTAAGCCGCGCCAACAGCGCCACATTCAGGCCAGCCGCCAGCATATAGGCGGCTGCACCTGCAAGCGCCGCGCCGCTGATGCCCAGCGCCGGCACAAGCATGACGTTCAGCAGCACCTTGACGCCTGCGGCGGCCAGCATGCTGAACGCGGGAGCGCGCACGGCGCCGAGGCCTTGCAGCAGCGCCGCCGCGATAATGCTGACGGTGCTGCCCGCAGCCGTCAGCGCCATGTACCGCAATGCTTGGGTGCCTGCGGCATCCCCGTACAGCATGCGGTTAATCGGATCTGCCAGCACCGCAAGACCTGCGGATGCCGCCAGACCGATCAACCAGAACCAGCACAGCGCTAGGCCTGCTTGCTGCCTGACGGCTTCTGGCCCGCCCTTCAGGCGTGCTTCGGCCATCGCCGGAATAAACAGCACCGAGAGTGACGTGGCAAGCATCGTCACCAGCTGCACCAGTGGTAAGCCGCGGTTGTATATGCCGAACGATACCATCGTTTGCACATCATTCAGCCCTTCGCCGCGCAGCAGACGCGGAACCGTGAAGGTATCCACCAGATTCATCAGGGGCACCGCCAGCGATCCAAGACAAACCGGAATGGCGTAGATCAGCAAAGTGCGTATCCACTCCGCATTGGAACGCTTAGGCTCCTGAACTTGTGCACTTTCCCCAGGTGCAGTATCATTTTGCGCTGACTCCCCAACATGCGCCCTTTGCCAGCCTCCTGTATCCAAAGAAGTACCCGGAGACTGTCTGATCTGACTAATATCTCTTAGCTGCTCCGCTTCTGCATTTAATTCCTCTCCATACACTTGCTTGCCCTTGTTCTCTCGATCTTCTGCACCCGATGCCTCACCGCCCACTGGATGCTCCACCCGTTCCTTCCGCCGATGTCGGTATACGAATCCCAGCATCACGGCAAGACCTGCGCACCCTCCTGCAACTGAGCCTAACATCGCCCCTGCGGCAACTGTTTCAAGCGAAGCGTTCTGCCGGATCAGCCACAATAACACGATAATCATAATCGTCACCCGTACCGTCTGTTCAACCACTTGAGATACAGCTGTAGGCACCATCTGCTGCATACCCTGAAAATATCCACGCAAGCCTGTCATGAGTGGTACACACAACAGAGCTAAAGAAGCTGCCTTGATGGAAGGGATCACATGCTGATTTCCAATCAACCCTGCGACCCACGGCGCACTAACATACATCGCCATAGCTGTTAAAATTCCAATTCCTCCGAGCAGCATCGATGATAGTCGTATAATTCTACGGCTCTCCTCTGGTCTGCCGAGTGCATTCTGCTCTGCTACAAATTTGGAGACAGCCAGCGGCAGACCCGCCGCAGCTAACGTAATAATGAGCATATATAACGGATAGACCGTATTGTAAATGCCAAAAACACCGTCTCCCCCCAGATTCTGCAGTGGAATCTTTTGAAAAGCACCGATGATTTTGGAGATAATGGCGGCAAGCCCAAGGATAAACGCACCCTGTAGTAGCCTTGTTCCTGAAGAAGGCTGTTTCATAAGTTTATGGTTCCTCCTATGTGTATCCTGGCATTCAAACGAAGGATAAGACTTCCTTTGCTATTATACCTGTCAGAAGGCATACAAACGAACATCATTTGATTAACAACTTGTTATCAGATCAAAGCCTCTTCCTATCTACCCATCCTATGGTAAGTTGAAATGTTTTTTACACTTTAACGGAGAGGACAGAAAAAACCTGAAGTTCAACTTATATATAAAAAGCAAAAACTCCCGTATGCCCTATTCAGGCTCACAGGAGTCCATCTGCTATCTATTGTTCCATTTGCTTGCCGAGGAATCCTGCAGCTGTCTCAGCCATTTTAACTTCCATCTGAGACATCTTCACGGACTCGTCCTTGTTGAACAGGATAACGGTTCCGATGGGATCACCACCAGAGATAATTGGCGCGATAACAAAAGAGGATAACGTCTCGTCATGATCTTTGCTAAGCTCGTAGGTACCGTTGGTTGCTTCCATAATCGTCTTACGGTTTTCCATACAACTCTCCACAAGGCTACCAACCTGTTTATCCAGATATTCTTTCTTCGAGCCACCTGCCACTGTGATCATCGTATCCCGGTCAGAAATCATTGTAACGTGACCCGTACTCTCATACAGCGATTCAGCATATTCTTTGGCAAAGTCACCAAGCTCGCCGATCGGCGAGTATTTTTTAAGGATAACTTCTCCATCCCGATCCACAAAGATCTCAAGTGGATCTCCTTCACGAATTCGTAACGTACGACGGATTTCCTTTGGAATGACCACACGACCCAGGTCATCTATACGGCGGACAATACCAGTAGCTTTCATTTCACATGTTGCCCCACTTTCTCGAGAAGATTTTTCAACTACTGTTCCTTAATGGGTAGAGGAAAGTCCCAGAACGTTTAGTGTGATTTCTTGACCATAGTATTCATCTGTTCCCATATCCTTATACATGCTTTGCAGAATATCATGATTAACATTTACGAAAAAGTGATCTGATATGCTCTCACGCTCCATATAAGCAAAAACGAAGCACCAGAAAGAACTGCCGTTCTTTTTGTGCCTCGTTAAAGGTTGTCCATATTCACCGTAACCTAACCCTCTCAGGGAGCTTCTTAGCTTCACTGAAACGCATGTTAGCATCACCGTTATTTCAATTATTTACTGCTTGTACCTTCTTCGGTTTTTGCATCTTTGTCTGTTCCTGTTTTACCCTGATCTGTTTTCGCATCTGTACCCTTAGAATCTGTTTTTGATTCGTCCGTTTTTGTGCCTTCTGTACCTGTTCCTGTTGTGCCCTTAGTACCTTCCTCTTTCTTCTCAGTTTTAGGAAGTTTTACTTCTTTGATGATTTTATCCAGCTCATTTTTCATGAACGTATCGATTTGAGCAGCAGCCAATTGGCTTTTCAATGATTCTTTTTGCTCTGCTGACAATTTAGAGTAATCCGCGTCTGTACGAGACTCCACTTTCATGATGTGGTAACCGTACTCCGTTTCAACCGGATCACTAATCTTGTTAAGTGGCAATGTTTTTGTAGCTTCTTTGAATGCGGCTACCCAATTAGATACTGGAGCATCCTTGAATAATCCTCCATCTGCAACGGAGTTTGTATCGTCTGAATATTGTTTGACAATAGCAGCAAAATCAGCTCCACCATCCAGCTTTGCCTTTACTTCTTTTGCCAACTTTAATGCATCTTCTTTCTTGCGTTCTTTCTTCGTTTTTGAATCCGTAAATGCAATCAATACATGACGTACAGAAGCCGTTGTGAACTGATCTTTGTTTTTCTCAAACTCAGCCTTGATGGCATCTTCGGTTACACCTGTTTCTTTATCCTTGATCACCGTCATAATACGGGTCATGTAGTCTTTAATGTTCTGGTCTGTCAAATTCTGATTTTTCAGCATTTCAGTCCATTGCTCTTCCTTAACTGAAGCCTTCATTTTGTCGAATTGTTCAGATGCTGTTTTGGCACCAGCTGTTTTTGCTTCTGCACTTGCTTTATTGCTCAGATACTCATAGGCAACCTCTTGTTTCACCAAGTATTCCTTAAAGTCATCCATATCCATCATTTGTGCATATTCCGGATAGAGGAATTTCATAACACGTTGTTCCAAGTCGAATTCATTTGCTGTAATTGTGCCGCCGTCATACGTAGCGACTACAGCGCTGTTATCTTTCGATTCCGGTGCTTTCGCTTCTTCCTTTTTGCCACATGCAGCAAGCAAGGACAGGGACAATACTGCGATCATACCTACGGACAGTACTTTTCCCACTTTTTTATACTTTGCTAACATCTTTTAGTTCCCCCTTTGATTTAAAAGCAGTCTTCATGGACTCCAGAAACTTCTCTACCAGTTCCATCAGTTGCTTATCCCCAAGACCCTTGCCTTTGACATGAATCAGCATATGGGCTCCTTGTTCAAATTGTACACGTCTTTCGAACTGATTTCCAATGTGTGAGATTTTTGAGAGCTCGAAGGCATGTTCACGCCCTTCATAAAACTTGACTGTAAGGTCGTCACCGCGCTGTGTAATGGACTCGATACCATAGATTTTGCCGTACACTTTGAGGCGGGCCACCGCCATCAAATTGATCACAGCCTCTGGCAGATCACCGAATCGGTCAACCAATTCGTCTTCGAGTTCCACCGCGTCGTCGAAGGAAGCGATAACCGCCACCTTTTTATAAATCTCAATTTTCTGAATACTGTCATAAATATAATCCGATGGCAAATAGGCATCGATACTGAGATCAAGCGTTGTATTCCACTGATCGGAAGGAACAGGCTCCTCGCCCAGCATTGTGACTTTACGTTTGTTGATCTCTTCCGCCAGCATCTGTGAGTATAGATCGAACCCGACGGAAGCAATAAAGCCATGCTGTTCCGCTCCGAGCAGATTACCCGCACCACGGATGGACAGATCTCGCATCGCTATTTTGAAACCTGAACCAAGCTCGGTAAACTCCTTTATGGACTGAAGGCGTTTCTCTGCAACTTCGGTAAGCACTTTGTCCCGTTGGTACGTGAAATACGCATAGGCAATCCGGTTAGACCGACCTACCCGTCCACGCAGCTGGTACAACTGGGAAAGTCCCATTTTATCTGCATCATGCACGATCAGTGTATTTACATTCGGAATATCAACACCTGTCTCGATGATGCTCGTGCTTACCAGTACATCATACTCTCCGTCCAGGAAGTCGAGGATCGTCTTCTCCAGCTCGGTTTCACTCATCTGGCCATGCCCGACGCCGACCCTGGCCTCCGGCACCAGTTCCGAGATTTCGGCTGCCATCTCCTGAATGCCTTGCACCCGGTTATAAAGATAGTACACCTGACCCCCACGGGCCAACTCCCGCTCAATCGCTTCACGGACAAGCGCCTGACTGTGCTCCACCACATAAGTCTGAACTGGAAAACGGTTCTCCGGCGGTGTCTCAATAACAGAAAGGTCACGTACACCCAGCATGGACATGTGTAAAGTACGCGGAATTGGCGTTGCTGTAAGAGTCAACACATCCACGTTCGTTTTGAGCTTTTTGAGCTTCTCCTTATGTGTTACACCAAAACGTTGCTCCTCATCAACAATGAGTAGACCTAGATCTTTAAACACCAGATCCTGTGACAACAATCGATGTGTACCGATGACAATGTCGATCGTACCAGCTTTAATGCCTTTAGCTGTCTCATTCTGTTCCTTGCGGGAACGGAATCGACTAAGGACATGAATATTGAACGGATAACCGGAAAAACGCTCACGGAACGTTTCATAGTGCTGTTGTGCCAAGATGGTTGTTGGAACAAGCACCGCCACCTGTTTACCCTCAATCGCCGCTTTGAATGCAGCCCGAATGGCCACTTCGGTCTTGCCGTATCCAACGTCTCCACACAATAAACGATCCATGGGACGGTTTTGTTCCATATCTTTTTTAATTTCCTCAATTGCACGCATTTGATCCCGTGTCTCATCGTAAGGGAACATGTCTTCAAATTCTTGCTGCTCTGCGGAATCCTTGTCGAATCCATAACCTTTGGACGTCTGACGTTCTGCGTACAGCTTGATCAGATCATCAGCGATATCCTGCACGGATGAACGAACTTTATTTTTAACGCGCGTCCATTCATTGCCGCCTAACTTGTATATTTTCGGCTCTTTCTCTTCGGAACCCACATATTTCTGGATCAGATCTATCTGTTCAATCGGAACAGACAACTTGTCACCACCAGCATATAGAATGTGCATGTAATCTTTATGAATACCGGCAACTTCTAGCGTGCCAATTCCAAGATATTTACCAATCCCGTGGTTCTGGTGAACGACATAATCGCCCACTTTCAGCTCGCTATAGGATTTGATACGTTCGGCATTGTCAATGTTTCGAATCGGTTTGCGGGCTTTGCGCTGCTTCTGTGAGAACATCTCACCTTCTGTGATCACCGCCAAATGAATGGACGGCATCTCGAATCCCGTTTGCAAATTGCCATTCAACATCTCCGGCTCAGGAATGTCATAATCCTGCAATACCCGGCGCAACCGATCCATCCGTTCCTCACCATTCGCAAGCATCAGCACCTGAACTCCAGCCTTCTGCCAGCGTTCCATCTCTGCCTTCAGCACGTTCATCTGTCCGTGGAAATCCTGCATACTCCGGCTGATAAAGTTCAGAATGTTCTGCGGCTGGGTATGTGGAACCTGACGCAAAAAAATCGACATAAAGATAGTCTGGAACGAACGCTCATAGAGCAGTTCATCCCCATCTGCCGATAGCGGCAGATCCGGGAGTGTTTTGCCATTTTGCATTAGATGCAGATTCCACTCGGACTCATCCCGATCCAGTTGCTTGGATGTTTCTGATAGCCTTGCCGGCTCATCCAATACCAGAATTGTATCTTCTGGCATGTAGTCATAGATCGTTTTATTTTCCGGATAAAGCGGGGAGATGTATTTGTACATTTCTGAAAAATAGACATGCTGACGCAGCAGCTCAATCTCGCGATGCATCTCTTCACGCAGACGCAGCTTTGCCTGACGATCTGTCATTTTTTCCAGTTGCTGTTCAAGCAGAAGCGCGGCTGTATCCGCTGCCTTCTCCATACGCTCCCGATCAGCTATCAATTCTTTGCACGGTAGCACCTTGATTTCCTCTATCCGCTCAATGGAACGCTGATCTGCCGGATCAAATGTACGAATGGAATCAATTTCGTCGTCAAATAACTCCACCCGATACGCGATCGATGAAGTCACTGGATAGAAGTCGATAATGCCTCCACGTACACTCATCTCTCCGCGCGACTCAACGCGCTCCACACGCTCATAGCCAAGCTTCACCATCTCCAAGAGGAACGAATCCAGTTGAAGTGTATTGCCCTGTTTAATCTGAATATGTGCATTTGCCATCACTTCCGGCAGCGGAACATAACGTCTTACCCCGGAAAAAGGAATGACAACAACGCCCCTAAACCCTTGGGCGCAGCGAACCAAAACTTCTATACGCTGAGCAAGCGTCTCGGGACTGGATACTGCTGCCTCGGCTGCAACGAGTTCATTGGCAGGATAGATTAATACCTGATCAGTTGAAAGCGCTTCCTGTAAATCTTCTGCGATTTTTTGTGCGGAAAACATGTTATGTGTCACGACGAGCAATGGCCGATTCATCTCTTGGTGTAGCGCAGCCAGCATAATCTGGCGAGCAGAACCGGATAAACCCGAAACCAATTGCTCCTTCATGCCTGATTTGACCCCGGACGCAATAGATTCAAAGTCCGGATCTTTGGAAAAAGCCTGTATAAGTGCTTGTAACAAAAGGGGCACCTCTCTTATAACTTTCTTGATTATTGCACGCTTCTGTGCAGTATCTACATAATCTTTAAATTTTTAAAAATGGATACTTATTCCTTTTTCTCCTATTTCATCATATAGGATTACTTGAAACATTGCCACATCTGTTCATGCGGCTGTCCTTGAATTTCAATCCGAAATGGAAGAAACAGGGTTTCTGTTCCAACTGAAAAGAAGCCTCAGCAGGCTGCCAAGGCTATAAAAGGAGAGGCCGCTGTTCCGCGGCCTTCCTCTCTGTCATTTGTTCAATATTCAGTCATAGCATCGCGATAATCGCAGCAGGCGAAATCTACTGAAGCGGATTCGCAAGCAGGCTCAGCTCGGGGTTGTGTTCCAACGCTTCCTTACAATAATCACATGTAATCCGAACGGTAACATCACCACCGGAATTATACGCTATTATATCCCTCCGTTCGTCGGGGGTCAAGAAATGAAAACCGAGCTGTGCTTCTGTGATTTTAGCCGAATCAATTCGCCCAATAAAGGTACGGCAATGCCGACATACATAATTCACTGACATAGTTATGCCTCCTGAACATGGTTTATACATCCAGTATGCCCAGGTTGTCCGAATTGAAGTCGTGCAATTGATCATTTTTCCAGTGTTACCGGATTGTATCAGCCGTTGAATTTGGCCATCGTTTGCTCAAACGTATTTGTCAGGCTATGCTCCAGTGCATCACATGTTTGCTCAATGGTCTGCTCCAGTGCTTCTTTTTCCTTCTTCATGAAGGTGGACAGGACATAGTCCACAATGGCATGCCCCGGGTCAGGCCGGGATATGCCCATCCGAACTCGGTTAAACTGTTGTGTACCTGTATGCTGAATAATAGACTTGATCCCATTATGTCCACCGGCACTGCCCTGATATCTCAAACGGACCTTGCCAATCTCTGTATCCATATCGTCGTATACAACGATCAGATCCTCCAGGCTCACTTTATAAAAATCCATGTAAGCTCGTACTGTTTCACCGGAAAGGTTCATATAGGTCATTGGTTTGATCAACACTGTTTTGACGCCGCCAATGTTACCTTCTCCAATTAGTGCTTTACACTTGTTCTGTGTAATCGAGATATTATGACGATCTGCTAATCGATCCAGCGCCATAAAACCAATATTATGCCGGGTTTTGGCATAGTTCGAGCCTGGGTTTCCAAGTCCGACAATCCACTTCATCTTGTTCCCTCCTTCGAATTCGCTTAGGTGAGGCATAGACTTCGAATGTTATATTTCATATAATATCAGGAAAGTACGTATCGAACATTTATCCACCCAGGAAGGTGAGCGGGTTTTGCGCGAAGATAACGGACAACTGACTCAACATAGTGACTTTATTTATCATCTGGAGCATCATGTACCTGTACAGGTATACGACCGTGACACCCATATCGAAATTGGTCTGGTTACCCGTTTCGATAGTCAATTTGTCGAAATTGCCGATACACTCTTTCACAGACGCCGCTTCCGCTTTATTTCCCGCCCGGGATATTAATGCGCCAGCGCCCTTTTACATCATCATCAAAAACGGCACGCCGACAGGGGTTACATTTTCCGTTCAACCGGAAGACGTAACCCCTCTACTACTTTATGCAGACATCCTTATTCAATTTCAAACAGCTTGCTGATTGACAATTCCTCATGAACCCGGATGATCGCTTCCCCAAGCAATGGCGCTACAGAGAGCACTTTAAGCTTGCTTGTTGGATTCGCATGTGTAATTGGAATCGTATCCGTTACAATGACTTCCTTCAATGGTGCATTCTCCAGACGTTCCATCGCAGGTCCAGACAATACCGGGTGAGTACAGCATGCATAGACTTCCTTCACGCCGCCTTCCATCAGAGCATTGGCTCCCAGTACAATTGTTCCGGCAGTATCAATGATGTCATCAATCAAAATCGCTGTTTTGCCTTCGATGTTACCGATAATATTCATGACTTCGCTGACATTTGGCTCAGGGCGACGTTTGTCGATGATCGCAAGCGGTGCATTCAGGAAATCAGCCAGTTTACGCGCACGAACCACACCACCGTGGTCAGGTGACACAACAACCGGGTTTTCAATCTGTTTCGAACGGAAGTATTGAGCCAGGATCGGCACACCTAGCAGATGATCGACTGGAATGTCGAAAAACCCTTGAATCTGCATCGCATGCAGATCCATTGCGATTACACGGGTTGCACCTGCTTTTTCAATCAGGTTCGCAACTAGCTTTGCCGTAATCGGATCACGTGAACGTGCTTTGCGATCTTGACGTGCATAGCCGTAATACGGAATAACGACGTTAATTGTTTTGGCTGATGCACGTTTCAATGCATCAATCATGACGAGCATTTCCATCAGGTTGTCATTAACCGGCAAGCAAGTTGACTGTACGATATATACGTGACAGCCACGAACACTCTCGGAGAGTTTCACTTGAATCTCGCCATCACTAAAGCTGGTTGTATGAGATTCACCCATAGGAATCCCGATATAATCAGCAATTTGATGAGCAAGCTTGGGGTTAGAATTGCAAGTAAATATTTTTAATTTCGAGTCAAAATAAGTCATAAAATAAAAACCCTCCGTGCTGGTTCATTGGAATCTATAAGCGTCTGCGACATGTCGGCACCTCCCGGGAATCGGGAGGCATAAGTTATCAAAACCCTTATTCGGGTTTAGCATTTTGTTTCTTGGCTTTGGCACGTCCGCGGATTTTTTCCGCGTAACCTGCTTTGTTCTCCTGACGTGGACGAGCAATCGCCAGATCATTCTCAGGAATGGAATGTGTAACGGTCGAGCCTGCAACGACATAAGCGCCTTTGCCAACTGTGATCGGTGCAATCAAATTGACATTGCTGCCTACAAAGGCATCATCTTCAATTGTGGTTACAGCCTTATTATATCCATCATAATTGACCGTTATTGCCCCGCATCCAACATTTACGTTCTTACCTACCTGTGCATCCCCGATATAACTGAGATGAGACACTTTAGAGCCTTCATCAATTGTAGCATTTTTCACTTCAACAAAGTCACCAATTTTTACGTTGCGACCTAACTTGGTGCCAGGACGCAGATTGGCGAATGGACCTACAGTTGAATCAGGCCCAACCTCAGTTTTAGACAATACCGAATGTTTAATCGCTGCACCATCTTGTATGATACTGTCTTCGATATCTGTCTGAGGACCGATATGACATGCCTCACCAATAGAAGTAGTGCCTTTAAGAACGGTTCCCGGATACAGTACGGTATCTGAACCAATCGTAACATCTGCCCCAATATATGTCGATGACGGATCAATAATGGTTACACCATTCAACATATGGCGCACAGCCAGACGTTCGCGCATATATGCTTCTGCCTGTGAAAGTGCAAGTCTGTCGTTAACTCCGATAGACTCCGCGATATCATCAGACATATAAGCCTCAACTACTCCGCCCTCACTCTTGAAAATACCGACAACGTCTGTCAGATAATACTCACCCTGTGCATTCTGGTTGGTTACCTTCTCCAGCGCAGCGAACAACTTGGCATTATCAAAGCAATATGTGCCTGTGTTAATTTCCTGTACGGCATCTTCCTGCGGTGTGCAATCCTTTTGCTCCACAATTCGCTGTACAGAACCATCTTCTCCGCGGATCACACGTCCATATCCCTTAGGATTATCGAGCTGAGCTGTTAGTACTGTGGCCGCTGCACCGCTTTCCTCATGCAACTTCATCAGACCTTCCAGCGTCTCACTTGTAACGAGAGGTGTGTCACCACATACAACAATCGTTGATCCATGTTCACTGCCTAGCAAGGTCTTCACCTGTTTCACAGCATGCCCTGTGCCAAGCTGTTCCGCCTGAAGCGCGTATTCAGCTTTGGAACCTAAAAATGACTGCACCGCTTCGGCCCCATGTCCGACAACCACCACACTGCGTTCAACGCCTGCGCGAAGTGCTGCATCCAGCACATGTCCGACCATAGGTTTACCACATACGGGATGCAGTACTTTGTACAATTTGGATTTCATTCGTTTGCCCTGCCCTGCGGCTAGAACAATTGCCATGCGTTTCAAAATTAACGACCTCCTGTTCTGAAAATCCCATTGAATACCTTACACATTCTCCAATGAGTATCATTCAGCCGGCTTCAAGCCGGTCTTGTTCATCGCCTGCTGTCTCTGTAATCACGCGTAACAACAGATTCACGATCAAGTCATGACCTCATATGTTACACCGTGTATCCGCGAGCTTAATTGAATCCCAACGATTCCTAAGATGCCGCTCTGCAACCGAACGCAGGATACGCTCCGGTTCTCTTTTGAATAAACTCAATACTGAATATATCTTATTCCGGTCAAAAAGAAAAGAGAGCCATAAGACATGGCTCTCTTTTCCTTCGAACCCCAATAATGTTCTCAGGCACCTTCTTCAATGACTTCTTCCTCAGTAGCTGCACGATCATACTCAGTTAATACTGCTGCCTGAATCTTCTCACGCGTACCAGAAGAGATCGGGTGGGCGATATCACGGAACTCTCCGTCAGGAGTCCGCTTGCTTGGCATTGCAACAAACATTCCGTTGTTACCATCGATGACACGAATGTCATGAACGACGAATTCGTTATCGATGGTAATGGATGCGATAGCTTTCATTCTCCCTTCCGAGTTAACGCGGCGGAGTCTGACATCCGTAATTTGCATGTGTGTGTTCACCACCTTTTTCCATCAGAACTTGGTGTATAATTCCACACAGCCTATACGAACTCCTTCTTTTCCTGACCATAAAAATATCCTAATTTCAGGAATTTTTTTATTTAATACACAATTCGACAACGTTAGTGCCAGGTCGATGGAAAATAACCTTTCCCGACATGTTATTCGTCATTATTCTACAGGTCAAAATAGTTACCAGGGGAGACAGAAATGTGCCTGCTCTTGGCATCAACTGCTGTCAGCTTCGCGAGAGATACATAATCCGTGAGCAGACGTTCCTCAGAATCTACGGAACCAGATTCCACCAACACGCCAACTCCTGCCACCGTCGCATTAAACTCTGCAAGCAGATCAATCATACCTTGTACAGTGCCTCCGGCTTTCATGAAATCATCCACGATCAGTACACGGGAATGTTCCTTCATCGCCCGGCGGGATAGGGACATGGTATGCAGACTTTTGTGGGACCCCGATACATAATTAATACTTACGGCCGATCCTTCCGTAGCCTGATGGTCCCTGCGAACGAGCACAACAGGAAGGTTAAGCTGGGCTCCAGTCGCATAAGCAAGCGGGATTCCCTTGGTTTCCACCGTCATGACTACATCAATATTCATATCGCCAAAAGCCGTTGCAAAGATTTTGCCCGCTTCATTCATCAGAGCCGGCTGTCCAAGAAGATCTGACATATACAGATATCCTCCTGGCAAAATCCGATCCGGCTGTGCAAGCTGAGTGGACAACCGCTCAGCAAAAGCAAGAGCGTGCTCAACAGGCACCTTCGGAATCCACCTCACACCACCAGCAGCTCCTGCTAACGTATGCAGTTCTCCTGAACCACCCTCTTCAAACACTTCCTTGATAATGGCCAGGTCCTCACTGATTGATGACTTGGCAGCACCATAACGTTCGGCAAAAGTGGTGAGCGGAATAACACTATGTGGTCTGGACAATAAGTATTGCGTCATTTCAACCAGCCTTGCGCTTCGTTTTAACTTCTTCACAGAGATCCATCCTCACGATCACGGAAACATCCAAATCCGAATAATTATTTAAAAATATATCACCTTTATACGTGTTTGTACATTATAAAAGTGAATCACGTTAACATACGTACAGCATAAACTTCTTTACAAAATCCCCGAAGTCCATTATAAATTCGCGCCACCTTGGCTTCCTTGGACACAAGTCCGAATACCGTTGGTCCACTGCCAGACATCAGCACTCCGTCCGCACCAAGGCGAATCATAGCATCCTTGAGATGCTGCACTTCCGGATACAACTTCAATGTCACATCCTCAAGCACATTGCCCATCTGGCTGCAGACCTCTGTAAAGGATTGATTGCGGATAGCCTGCTCCATTCTGACTGCGCTCGGATGCCGAACAATCTTGTCACTGCGAAAACGTCCGTACACATCTGCAGTAGACACATTGATTGGAGGTTTGGCTAAAATAACCCAGCATTGCGGCGGATTAGGTATCGGAGTTAACTTCTCACCCCGCCCTGTTGCGAGGGCAGTTCCGCCTGTAATACAGAAAGGTACATCCGAGCCCAGCTCAGCGCCTAGTTCCTGTAATTCCTGATCCGGTATATTCAGCCGCCACAGACGGTTCAGTCCACGCAGCGTAGCTGCTGCATCACTGCTGCCACCGGCAAGACCGGCAGCAACCGGGATCTTTTTATCCAGATGAATATGAACTCCTGTACGAACGTTGTAACGCTCCTTGATCAGTCTCGCTGCTTGGAATGCCAGATTCTTCTCATCCAGCGGAATATATCCCGCCTGGCTGGAGATTACAATCGTATCGCGCGGCAATTCTGACATCTCCAGTCGATCGGCCAGATCAACCATCGTCATGATCATTTCAACTTCATGAAATCCATCACTTCTTTTATGTAGAACATCCAACATCAAATTAATTTTAGCAGGCGCTTTTTCGTAAATTTTCAAGACGTTCACCCGTCCTCACCTTTTCCCTAAGACAACTTAACATATTATATCAAAATGGGGCTGTCAAGTCATTTAGAATCCGCATCTATGGGGAAAAAGCGGGGTGATTCCTCGAGAATTGCCCCGCTCTTCAATGTGCTCCAATTTGATTATGATTTACGCGCTGCCTGCTCTGCCATTTGTATTGCCCGTTTCACCATGTTACCGGCATCCTTGGCCTTGATTCCGCCCCAGCCTTCTTGCTGAACAGTATCATAGAAGCCCAGATCCTTCGCGAGTTCATACTTCAGTTCCTCCGACATGACACTTCTTCTTCTCCGACTCATGAACCATCCTCCTCCAGATCTTATTCAAGACACAATGAGTTCCTGAAATTCGGGATTGTTCATCCCCAGGTCTGGTTCAACCCCCCGCCTTAACAGAGTTTTCCCCTGACCTGTTCTAATAGTATGCCGCCTGCATTCCGTCATCATCCCTGCATATGTATGGTTTAATCCCTATAACAAACCCAATTTGTAGTATGAAAATACACAAAAAGCGACCCACCTGAAAGGTGAATCGCCCGTAAACCAATGCTTACGACTCCATATAGGAGTTGGCCTCGCTGCCCGGGTCAAAGACCATGACTTCCACAGACTCCGTAAGTATATCCGCATAGCTGTATGATACTCGCTTGAAGGTTTCTTGCTCCTCATCAAGCTTTACAATAAAAACAGAAGGGTACGTTTCTTCCAATACACCCGTACGCTCAATCGTCTTACGGCGGCCACCATTAGCTCGCAGCGTAATTTTTTGACCAATATGTGCATCGAGATTGCGTTTGATATCCAACAGCGTGTTTTTAGCCATTGTGGACGTCCACCTCTTTTCTTGTCCATTGTACCGTATTTTACAGTCATTGTCAAATCAAAGATAAATATTATATCAGCACTAAAAAGTTGTTGTCAATGATTTTTTTCGCAAAACAAAAAAGCCCCTTTTTAGGGACTTTTCTGAACCGGAGTGTGACCTCATTATCATATCAGTATCACTTCATCATACTGCAGATGGATTGACTTTTAGTGTAGATAAATCATTGAGTCCCGGCAAGCCTACCCGGTAGCTTCCCTTCGTTTCCACACCGCCTACGCCTTGTATGCCACTAATCGTGTTATGCAGTATATCCTTCATGTTTACTGTATCGCGAACGGACGTAAATGAAGCCTTGGCAGCCACGTAGACCGGGTCAAGCGCATGGATAAGAATTCGGCCTGGAGAACTCGCAAAGTTTGCACCGGCACGTAGCAGTGCCTCAAAGTGAGACTGACATGCTCCGGCAATAATCGTCAGCGCATCCAGATGACGCTCGTATTGCCTTGCAACCTGAATTGCCGAGACAAAGTTTTGTGAATTTTTGTAACTTCCCAGACTGTAAAGATCATAAGGCTGTCGTGTCTTTAGCACACCGTCATGACCCGTGATCACGACGATATCAGGACGAACTTTGGGCAGCAGGCGATATAACGTATCGGCCATCGCTGATTCATGTACATACTGCCCTTCAGCAGGGACACGAAGTTGTTCATACAAGTCCATACTTTTTTTCAAATAATTTGGGTCACCATCCAGGTGTAGAACCTTGCCAGGCATTTCGAAATATGCCGGTTCCTGCTGTGCAGTCCATTCCTGCATTAGACCTTCCCGGTTACGCTCTGCCTGCTCCATACGAATCTGCTGCAAGCGTGAGAGCGTCTGATGTGCTTTGACATGTGCCTGACGTGTTTTTGCACTCTGTGGTTCATAAGGAACCTGTATCAAATCATTCACCGGGGAGTCAGCGAGCAGACGGAACTCGGTCCCTTTAATGACCGCAGCATCAGACTGGAGTCCTTCTACCCGGAAAGTCACATCGCCGCCGTACGACTTTCGAACGACCAAGTCTCCGATATTCATCACCATTATCACCTCTACCCTATCGTATGGGCAGAGACCCGGTTTGGTTCATTTGAATTTATAGCCCGCCTTGAACCCCGGCTTCCCACATGACAGTGCTGAGGGTAGCATATTCCTGCAGACTTAATGTTTCGCCACGCCGTGAAGGCTGGATACCTGCCTTCTCCAGCAGTTGGTCCGCCTGTTCTCTGTTCTCCTTTGTGAAGAAGCGAGCTTTGAGATTGTTGGAGATCGTTTTTCTCCGCTGGGCAAAAGAAGCCTGTACAACCTCGAAATAATGCTCCTCGCTTGGAACTTGCACAGGCGGCTGCTCACGCACCTTTAGCTTAATAACCGCTGACTCTACATTCGGCTGTGGAATGAACACGGTAGGCGGAACCACACAGACCAGTTCTGGCATACTGTAATACTGCACGGCAATGCTTAGACTTCCATAATCCTTGGAACCTGGTGCAGCCGCCATACGCTCAGCCACTTCCTTCTGAATCATAACCACGATACTGTCTACCGGCAGCTTCTCTTCCAGTAGCTTCATCATGATTGGTGTCGTTACATAATAGGGTAAGTTTGCTACAACGCTGACTTTATCGACCGAAGCAAAGTCCGTGGCAAACAGTTCAGCCAGATCCAGCTTGAGTACATCTCCATGATGAACACGCACATTAGGATAAGGCTCCATGACCTCCCCGAGAATCGGAATCAGGCGCTGATCAATCTCTACGGCTGTAACAGGGCCTGCTACACGCGCAAGACGTTCTGTAAGCGCTCCGATACCCGGGCCAA
The DNA here is from genome assembly GCF_051136285.1 of Paenibacillus amylolyticus. Classification (GTDB taxonomy): domain Bacteria; phylum Bacillota; class Bacilli; order Paenibacillales; family Paenibacillaceae; genus Paenibacillus; species Paenibacillus amylolyticus_F. The sequence goes on from NZ_CP194938.1 coordinate 3,733,566, forward strand.
TCTCCAGCGCACCCTTGGTCTCGTCCAAATCGGCTGCGCCCACGATTTTATTCAATATATTTTGATCGATCAAGAAGTTCTGACCCAGACTTTTCTTGAAAGAGAATCCATGCTTGTGAATAATTTCTTTGGTTCTTTTGGGTGTTGCTATTTCAATGGTTTGCTCCATGTCCTTCATATGCTCACAATCCTTCACGTTCAATTTGCGCTAATGCAGTGGAGAACTCTTCTCTTGTAATTTGAAATACACTCAGTCGTTTGTGGAATTGCTTGCCGTTACAATACCCGATACCTAGCAAGTTGCCCATCTCCATACGACGTGCCGCTGCTTGCGGATGTATGATTAATCCTGCTTCAATCAGATCCTCCCAATCAATTAGACTAGGTGCACCTTCATAGGATGTGTGTACGCGGGCCAGTGCATGCCGAATGGCTTCCGGTGAAGCATTCTCTACCCCGATATCCCCTTTACGTGTCGCGTCTGCCTCTGGAATGAAAGCATGCTTGCAGCCAGGGATCCTGTTGGCAATAATTTTGCGGATACGTTCTCCCGCATGATCTGGATCCGTCAGGATGATCACACCACGTCTCTCCTGAGCAAGTGCGATTCGCTTCAGAATACGCTGATTAATGGCAGAGCCACCGGTTTCAATTGTATCAGCTTCAACCGCCCGGCGAATCGCCACCGTGTCGTCACGACCCTCCACAACAATAACTTCTTTTATCATGTTCCATTTCTTCCTTTCTAACGCAAAAAGAAGAGGAGTATCCTCTTCTCTGCCAAACGGCGGAGGAGACTGAATTCAGACCCCTCCGCCGCATATTCCGCATGAATCATTCATGCAACTATTTTATAGCATTCCCATTTCAAAGTAAAACGAATTTAGTTCGCCTCCGGCTTCACGGGACCAATTACATAGACCGTTTTGCCTTTTTTACGTCCGAAATTCAGGGCGTGCTTCACACTATCATAATAAACGTCAATTTTATTGCCTTTAATCGCGCCGCCTGTATCTTCCGCACGACGGAAGCCGAGGCCCTCGATATAAACCCACCAGCCAATTGGAATGACCTTAGGATCAACTGCGATGGTGCGCCCTTCCGTTACACGAGTACCGGAAGCTGTTTTTGTACCAATACCCGGTTCTTCAGAAGAGTAGGCAGTCATGGATACATTTTTCAGCACTTTAGAATATTTAAAAGAATTCCCTGAGACCGTAATTAACTTGCTGCCCGAGGCAGATGTTTTCTTCGAGTTCATTGTTACTGTTTTTGCCGCGGTTGAAGTTTTGGCTGATACCAATTGAACTTCAGGCTCCTTCACTACTGGCTTCGCCTTCGTACCTACCGCGATCACTTTATCTACACGATTGGCAGCAACTGTTTTGCCGACCACTTTTTTGGAGACGAGTTCTCCATCTTGAAATACCTTTTCGATATGCTGCACAATTGTGCCTTCCTTGCCTTTCACTACAACACGGTTATCCCCTTGGAACAAACTAGAGTCTGCCGTTTTAACAACTTTGTAAGCAATCGGTTGTTTCACATCCACTGTATGCTTTGTTACACGCACTACACGAATCTTCATCTCCGCTTTGATTGCAGTTCCGAGCGCTGGATACACTTTATCATGATTTGCAACTTCAATACCTGATTGCTGAATTACATCTTGTACCGATGAATCGGTTGTATACAGAGTCTTGGTGTCTCCGTCTGCCGTGATGTTAACTGGAACGGCCCGCTCAATAACGATTCGGTCTCCGTCGGTAATCGCCCCATTCATGGGCATGGATACCTTGTCGTGAGGGCTGACTGCGATTGACTGCTCCTCCAACATTTCCTGAAGCATTCCTGTACGAGTCTCTACCACTTGAGCTTTGCCGTCAATAACCAGTGATACCTGCTTCCCGGCCTGACCGTAAACGACTAACAAGATCATGATTGCAAGCGCAATTGAGAATATCGCGATCAGTGCCATTTGACGCAAGTTCTCATGCTTCCACCGCAACGCGAAAGACTTACTGGATGATCGTGACTCATGGGTCTCTTCTGGTTGGAATATGCCCACTTCTCCGTCCTCCTTCATAGCCTCGCCGTCTAAAGTAATGCATGATGTCTTTGACGCGACTATACCAATTTTTCTACAGAACACAGATCAGAGGTAATGACCGGTTCTGCACCATGAACCCCTCTTCGCAACATGATGCCACCATCCTGAATACTTACCGTATGATGAGCCTGTTTCTTTTATTCAAAACAAAAAAAGCCAAAGAAAGAGTGTAAGAGACCCTTTCGTGGCTTCCGAATGATTTTGAATATCGGAAATTCATGCACGAGGTTGCCTCTCTTTTTCCGCTTGCGAGGTTAGCTGTCGGGTTCGGGCGAAAGAGAGCCGCCCTATCTTAGGTCACCCGCTCATGGCGGACGCCCTTGAATTCACCCCTAGACCCAAAGAAGAAATCAAATACGGCTTCGCAGAACGATACGCTGCTTTTGGGTCAGCGAACGATGCGCAACGGCTAGAATCACCGCTGTTTAAGCCCTATTGGTTCCCCCGCTCTCCGTGAACGGAGACTCAGCGAGATTGATTCATGAAAGTAATGTTGTTTTATCGGAAAGTGTCCCTTTGTTCATCCCCCGAACATCTGTCCAATTTTCCGCACAACAATTCACTGAAAAGATGATATCCTGTTTCGATGCATGTTGTAAAGCGCGGATCAAGTACGTTTTTCTAAATATTTGGTTAAAATATTGTAATATTCTTCGTTTATTTGATACAAAGAGCAAATTACCTCTCTATAACTCCCTTTTTCACCCGATTTACTCGTTTTCTTATCGAATCCCAAAACGTTCCATGGCATTTTTGGTGGTTATTGCAGCAATTTCCTCCACCGAAATGCCTTTAATTTCCGCAGCTGCTTCCGCAACCAGACGTACATACGCTGTCTCATTTCGTTTTCCACGATAAGGATGAGGTGTAAGATAGGGGGAATCCGTCTCAAGGAAAAACCTGTCCATCGGAACCTTGGCGAGCACCTCTTTAGGCTGCTTGGCATTTTTGAATGTGATTGGTCCACCGAAGGAAAGATGGAATCCTAAATCCAGACACATTTTCGCTGTTTCCCAGCTACCTGAGAAGGAATGCATCACACCGCCGACCTCACCAGCCTTCTCTTCACGCAAAATACGCACAATATCCTCATGAGCATCCCGATTATGGATGACAATGGGCATATTCAGTTCTCGTGCCAATGCAATTTGTTGTCGTAATACGCGATGCTGTACCTCCTTAGGGGAAGTGTCCCAATGATAGTCTAGACCGATTTCACCGATCGCTACCACTTTTTCATGTTTGCACAATGACGCAATCCATTCCAGATCACCCTCTTGCATTGTGATCGCATCTACTGGGTGCCATCCAACAGCTGCATGGATAAAATCATACGTTTCAGCTAATTTCATCGTCGTTGGAATGGTCTCCCGGTTAAAGCCTATATTAATCATGCGAGTAACCCCTGCATCCACCGCCCGCTGAATCATATCCTCTCGATCTTCGTCGAATTGTGGTGCATCCAGATGTGTATGTGTGTCGAATAACATGCTCTTTATTTCTCCCTTCGTTATCGGAAATCGAATCCAAGTATTTCTGTATTGGAGTTTCAAATTTATTTTTTTTATCAAAAATTGTTTGGGACAACACCAATTTCAGTATTTTCATTTTTTATACCCTAGCTACTATATATAGAAGGAAAATAAAAAGCCAAATCAACATCTTGCTAAGAAAGGGTGTTCTAAACTGTATATTCACCCGCTTAGATTACAAAATTATGTCGATCTACATATCCTCCCCATTAAAGCAGATTAATGTATCATGTAAAATAGCTCTCTTAGAAAGTCTTTTGATATCAAAATGTTTCATCGTGCTGCATCACTCATGATTACAGAAAATAGGGGCGTATATGGGACGGTAATTCATGAAGGATGGCATCCACCTTATTCTGCGGATAGTACAAATGATGTTTGCCCAGATGAAGTCCACTGATCGAACGTACAATATCGGACACTTCTGACAACTCGTGCAACTTGTCCTGCCGATCAAGCAGGAGAATCTGCTTATCAGTGGATTGATCTGGACGAAACACATCATACGGATTATCCGTTGGAAAATCAATTTCAAGATCGTACTCGGGATTTAGTCCTGCTTGTACAAAAGCTTCCCGAATCTCTTCAATTATGTCCAGATCCATCTGTTCGAGCTCCACATACTTATATAATCTGCGATTCATAAACCGTTCGCACAGCTCACTCAGAACAGAGTCGTTCTCCTTGCGCCATTGCATAAAAGCTGTCTGAATTAATGATTCGTCAAGCTGCAAATACTCTTCAACAGAAATTTCTCCATGAAAGAGTTTTGGCAGTGGTTCCACCATGAAATGGAATGGAAAACCTTGCTTCACAAGTTCTTTTACCCGTTTGAAGATTTGTCGCAATATAATTTCAGAACTGCGCGTCACGGGATGAAAGTAAATCTGCCAATACATCTGGTAGCGGGACATCAGGTAATCTTCTACAGCATGCATGCCAGACTCTTTAACCACAATCCGCCCATGAAATGGACGTAACATGCGAAGAATGCGGTCCAGGTCAATTGTGCCATAATTTACTCCTGTAAAATAGGCATCCCTAAGCAGGTAATCCATCCGGTCTGCATCAAGCGGACTGGTCACCAGATTCACGACAATCGGTTTATCATACGTCTTCTGGATAACAGAAGCCACTTTCTCGTCAAAATCCGGAGCATACCGTCTTAGAATCGCCCCTACCTCGGTATCACCCGTAATAATGCGGCATGTCCAATCTTCATGATTCATGTCAAAAGCTTCTTCAATGGAATGAGAGAACGGGCCATGTCCAAGATCGTGAAGTAGGGCAGCACACAATGTCACCAATTTTTCTTCTTTAGGCCAGTCTGAATAGTGACTTCGTTCAAACTGCGAGATAATTTTGCGAGTAATTTCGTACACACCTAAGGAATGGGAGAAGCGACTGTGCTCTGCCCCATGAAAAGTAAGATAAGATGTCCCTAGTTGGCGAATCCGGCGGAGGCGCTGAAATTCAGGGGTATTGATCAACTGCCAAATAATCGGTTCTTGCACATGAATGTAATTATGTACCGGATCTTTAAACACTTTTTCTTCCGTCAGACGATGTTCCATTTCAATTCACTCCTTTTAAAATGTTCTCTTGTCTTAAAGAATAACGCGTCCAGCTTCATTTTTCACCAAGGATTCGACACATAATGACGAATTTTGTCGAATAAAGCACTTTTGTCGTTTTCCAAATCGACAAAGCTAACATGGATGTTTAAATATGAAAAAATGCTCCTAATCCCTTACCACCAGTAAACTTAAGAAAAACGCCCTATATTTTAAGCTAATTTTAAGGTTGACTGTTTTGGGAATCGTTGGTATGATGAGTATCATAAAACATAAAATAATGTCGAATAATGACAATGATAGTTAGCTGAGAGGAGCACTGATTATAATGATGAAATCAACAGGTATTGTAAGAAAAGTGGATGAACTGGGACGGGTAGTTATTCCAATCGAATTGCGTCGTACACTTGGTATTGGCGAAAAGGATGCTTTGGAAATCTACGTTGATGGTGAGCGCATCATGCTCAAAAAATACGAGCCAGCTTGTATCTTCTGTGGTAACGCAGAGAACGTAACTTATTTCAAAGGTAAAATCGTTTGTAACGAATGTATTTCCGAAATCCCTGCACCTGTAGCAAAATAAGAAAACAAGTACACTGGAATGATCTAAATTGTTAATTATAACCTTTTAATATTCCTTTATAGCCTTCCCAGTGTGAACCACACTGTTGGAGGGTCTTTTTTTATCTAACTTTAAGAGCAGACACATATCTTTCACATTTTTGGCGTGCTGCTCTTTTACATTTTAAGGTTATATTAAGGTACGTTTTAAACTCTTTTTCAGGTGTTTCCACCAGTTCGACATTTTAATTGCTGTAACTATTCAATTAAGGCATTATATACGTCCCGTTTCGCTAATCCTCGATCAGTCGCCGTTTTTTTCATCGCATCTTTCCGACTGTTTCCTTCATTTTCGTAGTGTTCCACATGTTCCTCCAGCGACAGAACCTGCCACCAGGCTTCCCGCTCAGCCTTACGCTCCTCTTCTCTGATCCCTTCAACCAGAAGACAATATTCACCCAAAGGTGGGTGCTCCTCTAGCCATTCCATGCATTCCTTCAGACTTCCTCTAACAAACTCCTCATGCCGCTTGGTCAACTCCCGAGCCAGTACAATTGAACGTTCACCTAAAATTTCCTCTAGGAAAATTAACGTTTTGCGGATTCGATGAGGAGATTCATAGAAAAGTAGTGTACCATTGGACTCGTCAAAAGACTCCAATACCTTACGCATATCCTTTTTCTCTCGCGGCAAAAAACCACCAAAGGTAAAACGTTCTGTTGGTAACCCGGATACGATCAGAGCAGATAATGCGGCATTTGGTCCAGGGATGGGAATGACCTTAACTCCTGCTTCAATAGCCAGCTTTACAAGGTCTGAACCAGGGTCTGAAATGGCAGGTAATCCTGCATCACTGACAAGAGCCAAATTTTTTCCTTCTATTATATAACGTATCAATTCAGGGCCACTTGCACCCTTATTATGCTCATGATAGCTAAACAGCATGGAAGGGGTAATTTCAAAATGGGTCAGCAACTTTCGAGTCTGGCGCGTATCTTCAGCAGCAATAATATCACAGCTCTGCAATGTCTTGATCGCCCGGAAGGTCATATCCTCCAAGTTTCCGATGGGTGTTCCAACCAAATATAACTTGCCTGTATGTTCGGGCTGCTCACTAAAGCTTTTCTGGACTTGTAAAGACATCTAGTTTCCTCCTTCCCTCGTGCGTTCAGCATGCTGCTGACCATAGTAGATCTCCATAATCTCATCACAATAACTTCCCTGTTCATTGTAAACAATAAGTGGCGGCAGCATGCGTACCTCTGGCTTGCCATCCTTCATTGCTTCAATCAACACCATGTTAGCCTCCAGATGAGCACGCGGGTGTACCATACGAATACGCTTTGGCTCTAGCTTGTATTCACGCATCAATGATATGATCTCGCCGAGACGCTGCGGTCTATGAACCATGGATACTTTCCCACCGTTACGTACGAGACGATTGCATGCCTGAATGACTTCCTCCAGTGTACATCCGATCTCATGACGTGCCATAGCCTGATGTGTATTCATCTTGAGGTCACTTCCATTCAGCGGCATGTACGGGGGATTCACCGTAATGGCATCATACACCGCATGTCCTGTCTCTTTAACCAATTCTCGCAAATCTCCCTCACGAATCTGGATAGACTTACCCAAATCATTCAACTGCACACTTCGGCGGGCCATATCGGCAAGTCTTGGTTGAATCTCAATGCCTTCAAGACTTGCCTGCGTACGTGTTGTCAGCAAAATAGGCACGACCCCGTTTCCTGTACACAAATCCAGGACACGCCCACGTTTCGGTACGGAAGCAAATCGGGCCAGCAATACAGCATCCATAGAAAAACTAAACACTTCATCGCTTTGAATAATTCGCAAATTATGAGAGAGTAGATCATCTACCCGCTCCGTTTCCTGTAAAATCACTTCTTGTTCTGTCATATGGTACACTCATCCTCCGGTACGTTAAACGTTTAAAACCTTGAAAAAAAACCGTAGGGAACCCCTACGGTCACTTCATTTATTCAAAAAAGACAGGCAGAACAGACAATCGCCTTCCGTCCGCAAATGTCCATAATAGACGTTGCAGATATGGAATCCTTCATGATACAGTCGGGCCAAGTTGTCGTAACCTTCACCCACCACATCCTCACCTGCAGCTGGACCAGCTGGTCTTGCGACAGGGGCAAGAGCAGATGAGATCGGCAGATCTGCTGCCGCTTCACGCTTAAGCAGTTTGCGTAACTGCTCATTTTCGATGGTAAGCCGCTGATTATCCTCCAGCAGCTCTTTGACAATCATTTTTAATTCTGCTAAGTCACCGTGCAACTGACCCATTTGGGTTTCCATTTCATGAATGTGCGTAAACAGATTTTTCTTTTCCAAGTTTCCACCCCGAAGCAACCATTATGGTTTACTTGATAACGACGTCATCCAGCGGAAGTTCTTTGACTTTACTGATGTCGAACAGTTGAACATGTACCGTGCGGCTACCGGCATTAATTCCAACAACTTTGCCTTCACCTAATGAAGTGACGACTACTTTTCCTACAGCCGGCAGCTCTTCTCTCACGCTCTCATAATTATCATGCTCAAATTTCAGACAGCACATAAGTCTTCCGCACAACCCTGAAATTTTCGTCGGATTCAGTGACAGGCTCTGATCTTTAGCCATCTTGATTGATACCGGCTCAAAATCACCCAGCCAAGAGGAACAGCATAATACACGTCCGCAAGGTCCTATTCCACCAAGCATTTTTGCTTCGTCGCGAACACCAATCTGTCTCAGTTCGATTCGTGTCCGGAAGATGCTTGCCAGATCCTTGACCAGCTCGCGGAAATCAACTCTTCCCTCTGCCGTAAAATAAAAAATAATTTTATTGCGATCAAACGTGAATTCCACATCAACCAGCTTCATTTTGAGGCCATGGTCTCTGATTTTATTTAAACAAGTGCCGAACGCTTCCTTGGCTGCACGCTTGTTCTCATCCACCACACGTGCATCTGTATCACCTGCAACGCGGATAACCTTTTTGAGCGGCAAAACCACATCAGCCTCGCCTACTTCCTTCTTGCCCACGACAACCTTACCGTACTCAACCCCTCGTGCCGTTTCCACGATCACGCAGTTCTCTTTCTCGATGGGAAGGTCCAGGGGATCGAAGTAATAAATTTTGCCCGCCTTTTTGAAACGGACACCCACTACACTGTACAAAAAATTAACCCCCTTGTAAGCCAACCCCACTTCGTCTGAAGCCCTGACTTCTTAGGGAACCCGCCGAAGTTATAACCGTTTGCATAGGATTGGAACTCACATGCTCCTCCAGCCTTATGCCAAACCGATCAAAAATTGCTCCAGACAAAGCTGGCCATTGACATTAAAACGCAATTTTTTTCTGCATGCCGCGGCCAAATCCATATAGGAAACCCACTGCTCTGTGCTACGGGTAGGTGCCAACTGAGACAGCATGTCTAACTGATCTATAAAAACGATATGTTCATGCCTACCATACTGAACATACAGCATGTCCCTGAACCACAAATGGAACAAACTAAGCAGCATGTCCAGGTGTTCTGAGAGTCCTGTTTTGAAAAGCTTCTGCTGTGCCGAGATCAAAGATGTACTTCCTCTGCCCAGGGACTCCTTCCCTAATTGTAACATTACGTTTCTAATTTCTGCAAACCAATTCTGCTGGAGAATTTCTCTACATGCTTCCATTCCTGACGCTAAATGGACAGCGGATCGTGCCAGATTCGCAGGAAAACCTTCCTCAATCAACGATTGAAGCATTTCCTCCGGGTTCAGTGCACTGAAAGGCACCATCTGAGAACGTGAGCGAATGGTAGGCAGCATGGCTTGTCCATTATCCGTAATCAGAATACCTACTGCGGGAACCTGAGGTTCCTCTAGAAATTTCAACAAGCTGTTTGCTGCCTGAACCGTCATTTTCTCAGCTTGCTCTATAATATATACTTTGGGATGCCCCGCCTCTGAACGGTAAGAGAAAATGCGCTGCAAATCCCGAATCTGATCTATTTTAATGTTATTTCCATCCGGCGCAAGCATCGTGATGTCTGGATGGTTTCCATGTTCTACTTTGCGGCATTCAAGACATTGCCCGCAAGCGTCATCCTCAAGCTCTGTGCAGAAGATTGCCTTGGCAAACGCCATTGCTGTCTGTAACTGCCCACTGCCAGATGGGCCGCTAAACAAATATGCATGACTAATGGCCTGACGTCTCAAACTGCTCTGTAGTAATTGCTTGGCCGCCTGCTGGCCCATGATCTGTTGAAAGGACATACTTCCTCCTCAGAAGCTTAAATTAATAAGCATCCCCCGAATTTCTCCTACTTGTTGTAAAAGAGAGATTTTTCCTTCTTCTGTATCCAGCAATTCATCCGCCATAGATAACAGAGCTGAGTCAATCTCATCGATAAGTTTGTATCGCTTACCTCTGCCTCGGCGATCCCAACCCCTCGTCTCTTTCATAGATACACCGCGGCGGACCGTCTCTTCCAGAAATCTTTTGACAAGCTGCTTGTATGCCTTCAGTTCACGAATCGTCATGGATCGAGCCAAACGATCCCCCTGAAGCTGGATTTCACTTAATCGGCGGTTGAGCTCTGCTTGGGAAGCCCGTTCCCCTTGGTGATTCATCATATCAGAGAAATTTTTGGATTGAACCGGCTTGGAGCCTGAATCATTTGTATTGATTCCAGTCTGTAGCGGTCTGAATCCAGGATTGATTTTCATGGACACGCCTGCTTTCTATCATCGTTAGGCCAATCGCACATCAGCACAGAGCGCATTGCGCCTGTGCGTAAGATGGACCTTATGGTTCGAGTTAAACTGTATATAATGGTAGAAAAAAGATAATCCATCTTATCTACGATTGTGTTCTAAGTCGCTCTCCCATAAGAAGCACATCCCTACGGAGTGAATCTTCTCTGGGAGAGATTGTGCCAATTCTTGTCGTCAAGAGAAGCGGCCCATAAGTGCCACGTATGCATATGGAATACGTTCTTTTACATCGTTCGTTATCATCATGCAAGATGCAGTCATGCTATCGATAAATGAAAAACACTCATGGATTTCATCTGTGCAAACAAATTAGAAATGCTCGAAACGATCTACCGGAAGAACAAATACGGTTGCTCCGCCGACTTGAACTTCAACAGGCAGTGGCAGGTAAGAGTCGGTCGTTCCACTCATCGGTGTAACCGGAGTTACGAGCTGTTCACGAACCTTACAACTGCTGCGAATAACGTTCATGACGGATTCGACTTGACTATCATCGACACCGATCATAAACGTCGTGTTGCCTGCCTTCAAAAATCCACCCGTACTGGCCAGCTTGGTTGCCCGAAAGTTCGCTTTGACCAATGCACTGGATAATCGGTTGCTGTCTTTATCCTGTATAATCGCAACAATCAGTTTCATCCTGCATAACCTCCTTTAGAATAAGCATTTCTAACAAAATGCCCATGTCTATATATTAGACAATTACTCGTCAAAATCCTTCAAAATTCCGGTTTCCAGCGACAAAATCATCGCTTTCTGCACCTCATCAGGAGCCTTTGAAGCATCGATAATTTTGATGCGTTCCGGAAACTTTTTCTGGAGCAGGAAGTAAGCTTCACGTACTTTACGATGAAACTCCAGGTTCTCCAGATCAAGACGGTTAACCTCACGACCATCGTGGGCCTCAATACGACCAAGTCCCTGTTCTGGCTCAATATCCAGATAAAGTGTCATATCCGGCATCAGATCCCCAATCGCAAAACGATTGATTGCCCATACATTCTCTATTCCGAGGCCGCGAGCATATCCTTGATAGGCCAGACTGCTGTCAACGAACCGATCACAGATCACGGTTTTTCCAGCTTGCAGCGCCGGTTCTACCTTCTCCGCCAGATGCTGGCTGCGTGCTGCTGCATAGAGCAGTGCTTCGGTTCGGGCATCCATCGCTGTATGAAGAGGATCCAGAATGATGCTGCGTATTTTCTCTGCAATCTCAATCCCGCCAGGCTCTCTTGTGACTACGTAAGGTATACCCCGTTCCTCAAAATAAGAACCGATTCTACCGATCATCGTCGTTTTCCCCGAGCCCTCTCCTCCTTCCAGCGTAATGAATTTACCTCTGCCCTGCATATGCTTCCCTGCCTTCTGTATCATAGCTGCATCACTTGACGGCTATTATGCATAAGCCTAGACCCTCTTGCTTCAGAATATGATCTCCCTTGCCCAGAGGTGTATAGTCACAACCGCATTTAATAACACTAAAATAATACAAGCTTGTTTTCTTTCTATCATACTATAACGCGGCTTTTACTCCAACAGGCTTCATGCGTCCTTTTTAAACCATACGTTTTAGCATTTGAAAATGGCACAACAACGATTCTTTGATCTATGGCTTGAATTCAACGTTGGAGGGAGACATAAGCTGGATTCAGTGATGAGGATGTTTCCACATACTCGCAACACTTCTTCGGAAGAGTCTTTGCTCCAAAATATATCCTTTAGGCTCTATCTATTTACATTATTTATGAACGCCTTTTATGATAAACCTGATATGTCTGTTGCTAGCTCCGCAGACGAGTACATCCTCTATAACTCAGGCTTCATGACCTTTAATTTCCGATTTTCATGATCTGAAATCCCCTGAAACTTGGCCCCTGCATCGCGTAGAACTTGAATCCGCTCTGCCAGTTTTGGAGTTATTTGCTCGCCAGGATACACTAAAGGAATCCCTGGGGGATACGGAATAACCATCTCTGCAGATCGATAGCCCTCACAGTCTTCAATAAGAACCTCGATCATATCTGGCTCCATGATTGGTTGAAGGGAGAATAGAACAGGCTCTGAGAAAAGTTCATTTTCTTCTATATTGTTCCACGTGGAAACATAGGCTGGGGAGTCATTTCGAGACGCCGTCTTTACAGAGTCGGTCGATGACATCGAATGTTCAGGCTTACAGGCAGTATTAATATGCTGTAAAGCCTGTAGCACATGCTCGGCATCATCCACTGTCGAGCCAAGACTAAAGAGCAGGACGACGTACCGCTCGTCGCTCATCTCTGGCACGCAGCCGCACGCTTCCAGCTGCTGCTGCAGCCCATAACCGCTCAGTACCCCTGCGTCGTCATAAATGACGACCTTGAACGGGTCCTGAGCGGTATATCCTTTGCGGCCAGGCATCGCCGCCGCAATTGCATCGCCGCATAGCGGCTCCTGCTGCAGCAGCGAATCCGCAGGCTGCAGCAACTGAAAGCGCGGCAGCTCCGTGAGGCCGCGCTTCAAAGCTTTCACGGCAGCAAGTCCTGCCGTGAAAGCTTCCGCGCCGTGCACATGCACTAGTCGGCGCGAAAGATCAAGCGAAGCCATCACCGGGTAGGATGGGCTTGAGCTTTGCACCATGGCCAGACGCTGCCGAAGCAGGGACCGATTCAACCGTGGTCCCTGAATGTGCAGCATGGCTCCCATGGTGAAAGCGGCCAGCATCTTATGCGTTGACTGCACTACACCGTCTACTCCGCAGGACAGTGCAGACATAGGCAGCTCCGGATGCTGCCCATAATGCGCGCCATGCGCTTCATCCACGAGTAATGGCATACCCGCCTCGTGGCAAACTCCGGCAATGGGCGTCAGATCCGCGCCCATGCCATAATAATTTGGCAACGTGACGAATACTCCCTTTGCCTCAGGATACTTCTGGACAGCAGCCTTAACCGCCTCAACCGGCGGCATGACAGCAAGTCCAGATCCAGGGTCAACCCAGGGCTCCAGAAATACCGCTCTTGCGCCCGCCAGCATTAATCCATGGATAACCGATTTATGTACATTACGCTGCACCAGCACGATGCTTCCTGGCTCATCACAGATTGTAAGCAATAAAGACAGATTACCGGCGGTACTTCCCCCTACGAGAAAGAAACTTTCTTCCGCACCAAAACAGTCTGCTGCCAGCTCCTGGGCTTGCTTGATCACTCCCTCAGGGTGATGGAGGTCATCTGTACCGGTAATCTCTGTAACGTCCATCTCCATCATCTCCAGATAGGCCCTTACCGGTACGACTATACTTTTAGAGGGTTCTGCACTCTTCAGATTTTCCCCTCCAATAAATCCAGGATCACTCTCTTCATGGTGCCTCTTTAGTTTTGCTCCTCTAACGTGTCCTGTTTCTGTATACCGAGTATCTTCCTTTTCCTCTGTTTGTTGCATCCATTGATGATAGACCTGTCCATTCTTATGTCCAGGCACATGAAATGAACGCTGCTTCATATGACGGTATGCAAGCAATGCTTCGTACAAAGGTGCTTTCTCTTTTCCTATCCCTGGTGTATCATTTTCGTTCATAAAATATCCATCCTGTTACTTTAATTATTTTCTTCAAACAAACATTTGTACTCTTGGTATCAGCATACGCCTTCTGCACATATCAGACAAGACATCCCAAGCCATACAACAAAAAAAGGCCTCTTGGGCCCCATATACTCCATAACATCACTATACGTATTCTAACCTCTATGTGGATAATAAGACATTCTTTAAGCGTTCTTTTGCACCCAAATCTGTTTCATCTGATGAATAAAAAAATTGTACTTCGCATCCTGCGCATCGGTATGAACCATCTCTGCTTCACAAGTGTCACATATGAATTCAGATACAATAAAAATGCCTTCTCTCTTCCGCTGCTCGCAAATAATACATGTGTGTTCGGCATGTTCTTCCATGAACCATCCCACCTTGTTTTACGTTTACTATCAGTATTGCACAGTTTCTATTATTTTAAACATTTTCATAGTGCTTTCTTTCTATAAAATATATATATTCACTCACCTCTTGATGGGTGTCTGTACCGAAAATACACCATACATTATCTACTTTATTACTATTCTTGGTCTTGCATATACTCATTCTCTTTTCATGAGATGTCGATATTTCACAGCTACCTTTGCCTCAATTCAAACTTCATTACAATAATCTTAAAAAAACTTGGAATTTCAGCCGATATATAAGATATGATAACGATATCAAAGTCTCATAAGCCAAATACATCTTTTTTTATCACGATCTTCATCTCTCAATACATATGTATACTCTATCACACGTAACCCTGAAGGAGGATTTATAATCGTATGATCGCCGAACCGGAGAATAAGGCAACCTTTTATCAGTACCGACTTCTAAAGAAAAAAATTATCGCTCGTAGTGTCATGTACAGCTACCTGTGTCTCCCCGTTATGATGCTCTTATTTAATTTGCTAGCCTTCTCCTGGAACGGCCTCTTTTTCTTTTTGCTAGCAGCGCCGATTACCGTCTGGATCCATTATGTCATTGCCAGAACCATATTGCTGCTGGTCCGAACCTCTTATGCCAAGCGTTGGCATTGGAACCTGCGCATGCCATGGTTCGGTTATGTACCAGATCAGCATTTCAGTTACCGGATGTTTATCCGGGTCCATCTGAATATGAGCTGGATTGGATTGTGTATCATCACCGTATGCTTGCTGTGGTCTCCTTTGTCCTTCACGCTGTCACTAATATTCTGGCACCTGTGGTTACTTGGGCCTCGCTTTTACGTTATACTGATTCTTTCTCGCGAACGCAAAGACGGTCTTATCAAATTAAACGATCAAGATGTCTCTTATTACTTGCAGTAAAATAGTCTCATTTACCAATCATACTTAATAAGACAAGGTTATCCACTGTGGATAACCTTGTCTTACTTCCTTTTTGTTTTATCCACAACAAAATCTATTTAGCTTATGCTCCTTCTCTAAATTGTAGGATATCCCTTCTGCTCACTGAACCCTATAAATCACAGTTTATCTCTGCTATTTCACTCGTAGTCAAACAAAAAAGCCCTCATCTCTACCGATGAGAACTTCAACTTTATAGGAACATTACAATGTTAATTCGTACACTTTAACACATTCAAGATTCAATCCTCTTCCCCCAGTGACTTTACTGTGGTTTGGGTTGTTTCATTTCGGGGAACCATCAATGTAAACGAACCATCATGAACTGCCAACTGTACGATATGGCCATCCTTGGAGAAAATATGCAGGTTCCTTGAGGAATTCGATGAACGCTTGGCCTGTCTCTCCGTCCATCCCCAACTTTTAATCTCGTTAAGATAAACCTCAGGTAAGCTGGTGCTCTCACTGATTCCAGCCAATGTATATCGAACATAATCCATATCTGAATTATTCTCAGATTGGTCAGATTTATTCGCTACTTTTGGTACAGGGAAACTCTTCTCATTAACCGCACCTTCATATGAGATCCATACTGATCCTGCAGCTTCACCACAGCCTGCAAGAACGACTGCTAAACAAAGCAACAGAAGTGAATGGAGTCCAAATCTCCGCCAACTTAACACACACACCCTCCTTTTCACAGCTGCACAATCCAGCTCTTCGGTCAGGTACTTTTAGCATATTTAACATAGTCCTATTATACTGGTTTTATCCCTGCCATCCGTAACAAAAATGTTACCTTCCCATAACGAAGATGTCAGAGCTCTATACCAAAATATAAAATTAACAAAATAAAAACCACCACCGAATTACATCGGCAGTGGTTCTTTGCTTGGCGGCGTCCTACTCTCCCAGGACCCTGCGGTCCAAGTACCATCGGCGCTAGAGGGCTTAACGGTCGTGTTCGGGATGGGTACGTGTGGAACCCCTCCGCCATCGCCACCAAACGCGATTGGTCGAAGCATAGCTTCTTCCATTCATCAGAGTGTTGTTCTCTGAAAACTAGATTCGAAACGAAACTCACGCAAACTCAAACGTGCTATTGGATAAGCCCTCGACCGATTAGTACTGGTCAGCTCCATGCATTGCTGCACTTCCACCCCCAGCCTATCTACCTCGTCGTCTTCAAGGGGTCTTACATACTGGGAAATCTCATCTTGAGGGGGGCTTCACGCTTAGATGCTTTCAGCGCTTATCCCGTCCGTACATAGCTACCCAGCGGTGCTCCTGGCGGAACAACTGGTACACCAGCGGTACGTCCATCCCGGTCCTCTCGTACTAAGGACAGCTCCTCTCAAATTTCCTACGCCCACGACAGATAGGGACCGAACTGTCTCACGACGTTCTGAACCCAGCTCGCGTACCGCTTTAATGGGCGAACAGCCCAACCCTTGGGACCTACTTCAGCCCCAGGATGCGATGAGCCGACATCGAGGTGCCAAACCTCCCCGTCGATGTGGACTCTTGGGGGAGATAAGCCTGTTATCCCCAGGGTAGCTTTTATCCGTTGAGCGATGGCCCTTCCATGCGGTACCACCGGATCACTAAGCCCGACTTTCGTCCCTGCTCGACTTGTTGGTCTCGCAGTCAAGCTCCCTTATGCCTTTGCACTCTTCGAATGATTTCCAACCATTCTGAGGGAACCTTTGGGCGCCTCCGTTACTCTTTAGGAGGCGACCGCCCCAGTCAAACTGCCCACCTGACACTGTCCCCGTACCCGTTGAGGGCACCAGGTTAGAACCTAGATACGATCAGGGTGGTATCCCAACGGTGCCTCCACACAAGCTGGCGCTCATGCTTCTAAGGCTCCCACCTATCCTGTACAGATCGTACCCAAATTCAATATCAAGCTGCAGTAAAGCTCCATGGGGTCTTTCCGTCTTGTCGCGGGTAACCTGCATCTTCACAGGTATTAAAATTTCACCGGATCTCTCGTTGAGACAGCGCCCAAGTCGTTACGCCATTCGTGCGGGTCAGAATTTACCTGACAAGGAATTTCGCTACCTTAGGACCGTTATAGTTACGGCCGCCGTTTACTGGGGCTTCGGTTCACAGCTTCGGATTACTCCTAACCACTCCCCTTAACCTTCCAGCACCGGGCAGGCGTCAGCCCGTATACTTCGCCTTACGGCTTCGCACAGACCTGTGTTTTTGCTAAACAGTCGCTTGGGCCTTTTCACTGCGGCCCCCTCGTGCTATTCACACTACCGGGGCACCCCTTCTCCCGAAGTTACGGGGTCATTTTGCCGAGTTCCTTAACGAGAGTTCTTCCGCGCGCCTTAGAATTCTCTTCTCGCCTACCTGTGTCGGTTTGCGGTACGGGCACCTTCATCTGGCTAGAGGCTTTTCTTGGCAGTGTGAGATCATGACCTTCGCTACTGTAATTTTCGCTCCCCATCACAGCTCAGCCTTACAATGTGCGGATTTGCCTACACATCAGCCTTACTGCTTAGACGGACATCCATCAGTCCGCGTCACTACCCTACTGCGTCCCCCCATCGCTCGTAACGATTTACGGTGGTACAGGAATTTCGACCTGTTGTCCTTCGACTACGCCTTTCGGCCTCGCCTTAGGTCCCGACTTACCCTGAGCGGACGAGCCTTCCTCAGGAACCCTTAGGCTTTCGGCGGATCAGATTCTCACTGATCTTTTCGTTACTCATACCGGCATTCTCACTTGTATAATGTCCAGCGCTCCTTACGGTACACCTTCAACCCTTATACAACGCTCCCCTACCCCTGATGCAATGCATCAAGCCATAGCTTCGGTGGTGTGTTTAGCCCCGTTACATTTTCGGCGCAGAGTCACTCGACCAGTGAGCTATTACGCACTCTTTCAATGGTGGCTGCTTCTAAGCCAACATCCTGGTTGTCTGTGCAACTCCACATCCTTTCCCACTTAACACACACTTGGGGACCTTAGCTGATGGTCTGGGCTGTTTCCCTTTTGACAATGGATCTTAGCACTCACTGTCTGACTCCCGGAAGTAAGTCTATGGCATTCGGAGTTTGACTGAGCTTGGTAACCCTTGCGGGCCCCGCACCCAATCAGTGCTCTACCTCCACGACTCTGTTTTCCGAGGCTAGCCCTAAAGCTATTTCGGGGAGAACCAGCTATCTCCGAGTTCGATTGGAATTTCTCCGCTACCCCCACCTCATCCCCGCATTTTTCAACATGCGTGGGTTCGGGCCTCCAGTGCGTGTTACCGCACCTTCACCCTGGACAGGGGTAGATCACCCGGTTTCGGGTCTACGTCCACGTACTATGGCGCCCTATTCAGACTCGCTTTCGCTGCGGCTCCGGCTCTTCACCTTAACCTTGCACGGGAACGTAACTCGCCGGTTCATTCTACAAAAGGCACGCCATCACCCCTAAAACGGGCTCTGACTTTTTGTAAGCACACGGTTTCAGGTTCTATTTCACTCCCCTTCCGGGGTGCTTTTCACCTTTCCCTCACGGTACTGCTTCACTATCGGTCGCTAGGAAGTATTTAGCCTTGGCAGATGGTCCTGCCGGATTCATACGGGGTTTCACGTGCCCCGCACTACTCGGGATCCGTCTCGGAGGGAACCAACTTTCAACTACAGGGCTTTTACCTTCTTTGGCGGGCCTTTCCAGACCTCTTCGCTTAACCGGTTCCTTTGTAACTCCATGTGAGACGTCCCACAACCCCAAAGAGCAAGCTCCTTGGTTTGGGCTTCTCCGCGTTCGCTCGCCGCTACTGACGGAATCACTATTGTTTTCTCTTCCTCAAGGTACTTAGATGTTTCAGTTCCCTTGGTATGCCTCTGCACAACCTATGTATTCAGTTGTGAGTAACTGGATATTACCCCAGCTGGGTTTCCCCATTCGGACATCCCCGGATCAAAGCTTGCTTACAGCTCCCCGAGGCAGTTTCGTTGTTCGCCACGTCCTTCATCGGCTCCTAGCGCCTAGGCATCCTCCGTGTGCTCTTAGTAGCTTAACCATTGCGCTCGTGTTCGAGTTGTCGCTCCGCTTGGTTTGCTTGCGCAAATCCAAAAGTCGCTCCATTTCGATCACTCGCTCCAGCAATCTACCGTTTTTATTGAAACTTGTTATACACAAGTTCAGCTAAAAAGGAATGTTCTAATTCGCGTTTGTTTCGTTTCGATATCTAGTTTTCAAAGAACAAATCGTTTCATTCGAGCCGTTCACAAGAAGTGTCGGTCGAATAAACGAGAAGTTTTGAGAGTTTGAACTCTCAAAACTGAGCAACGAGTGAGTTAAAAGCTTTACGAAGTAAAGCTCGCTTCGGAAGTATACTTCCTGAAGACTTTTTGAATGTTTCCACGCGGGAAACGATTCTCCATAGAAAGGAGGTGATCCAGCCGCACCTTCCGATACGGCTACCTTGTTACGACTTCACCCCAATCATCTATCCCACCTTCGGCGGCTGGCTCCTTGCGGTTACCCCACCGACTTCGGGTGTTATAAACTCTCGTGGTGTGACGGGCGGTGTGTACAAGACCCGGGAACGTATTCACCGCGGCATGCTGATCCGCGATTACTAGCAATTCCGACTTCATGCAGGCGAGTTGCAGCCTGCAATCCGAACTGAGACCGGCTTTGCTGGGATTGGCTCCATCTCGCGATTTCGCTGCCCGTTGTACCGGCCATTGTAGTACGTGTGTAGCCCAGGTCATAAGGGGCATGATGATTTGACGTCATCCCCACCTTCCTCCGGTTTGTCACCGGCAGTCTATCTAGAGTGCCCACCCGAAGTGCTGGCAACTAAATATAAGGGTTGCGCTCGTTGCGGGACTTAACCCAACATCTCACGACACGAGCTGACGACAACCATGCACCACCTGTCTCAACTTTCCCCGAAGGGCACCTGATGCATCTCTGCTTCGTTAGTTGGATGTCAAGACCTGGTAAGGTTCTTCGCGTTGCTTCGAATTAAACCACATACTCCACTGCTTGTGCGGGTCCCCGTCAATTCCTTTGAGTTTCAGTCTTGCGACCGTACTCCCCAGGCGGAGTGCTTAATGTGTTAACTTCGGCACCAAGGGTATCGAAACCCCTAACACCTAGCACTCATCGTTTACGGCGTGGACTACCAGGGTATCTAATCCTGTTTGCTCCCCACGCTTTCGCGCCTCAGCGTCAGTTGCAGCCCAGAGAGTCGCCTTCGCCACTGGTGTTCCTCCACATATCTACGCATTTCACCGCTACACGTGGAATTCCACTCTCCTCTTCTGCACTCAAGTCACACAGTTTCCAGTGCGATCCGGGGTTGAGCCCCGGGATTAAACACCAGACTTACATGACCGCCTGCGCGCGCTTTACGCCCAATAATTCCGGACAACGCTTGCCCCCTACGTATTACCGCGGCTGCTGGCACGTAGTTAGCCGGGGCTTTCTTCTCAGGTACCGTCACCTTGAGAGCAGTTACTCTCCCAAGCGTTCTTCCCTGGCAACAGAGCTTTACGATCCGAAAACCTTCATCACTCACGCGGCATTGCTCCGTCAGGCTTTCGCCCATTGCGGAAGATTCCCTACTGCTGCCTCCCGTAGGAGTCTGGGCCGTGTCTCAGTCCCAGTGTGGCCGATCACCCTCTCAGGTCGGCTACGCATCGTCGCCTTGGTGAGCCGTTACCTCACCAACTAGCTAATGCGCCGCAGGCCCATCCCCAAGTGACAGATTGCTCCGTCTTTCCAGTTTCCTTCAGGCGAAGAAAACAAGTATTCGGTATTAGCTACCGTTTCCGGTAGTTGTCCCAAGCTTGAGGGCAGGTTGCCTACGTGTTACTCACCCGTCCGCCGCTAACCGTCCGAGAAGCAAGCTTCTCTTCAAGTCCGCTCGACTTGCATGTATTAGGCATGCCGCCAGCGTTCGTCCTGAGCCAGGATCAAACTCTCCAATAAAGTATTGAAAAGAGCGATAAGCTCATTTTGAATCTGACGAGATTAAAAATCTCATTTGTGCTCCAGTCGACCCAAGCCAAGGCTTGTCTCGAACTTTCGCGTTCATTCTGCAAGCAGAATGTTCACTCACTCGTTGTTCAGTTTTCAAAGATCAAACTTGTTTAGCCACTGTCACTCATTTGTTCCAGCAACTCTTATATCATATCATGTCCGAACCAACTTTGCAAGCTCTTTTTTTCAAGTTTCTTTCGAAGCCTGTTTTTATTTGCTTGCCACACCATGTGAACCATGTTTTCTTGGCCGGAATTAGAATATACCATGTACAGAATAACAATGCAAGTGTTTTTTTGAAAAGTAACGATCTTCTTGAAAAAATATAACATTCATTGATTTATACATATTTATCTTTGTTAACTAGCTCTCTCAATACAAAAGACCCCCTCTTCACGAGAAGGTCTTAACTATATTAAAAGAATCAGACTCTAACCCAGTACTTCCTGAATATATAACTGTCTTTGTTGCATCAGGTTGATAATAGCCCCTTCTACAGATACCATCGGCCGTGTAGGATGATCTCGATCAGAGAAAATAATCTCGCCAATCTGATTATTGCTTAATTTCACTCGGATTCCATTATGAATTTGAGTAGAACGCTGCACAAACACATTCACAATAGCAGGATCCAGTTTGCCAAACGCCTCACTTTGAATTTGCTCAAGAACCAGATATGGAGACTGAGCCTTTCGATAAATCTTCTCCAGGGTCATCGCATGAAAAATATCTGCTATGGCTACAATTTTGGCATAGATGTGGATCTGAGTACCCATAAGCCGCAAGGGATAACCCGATCCATCCACTTTTTCGTGATGCTGCAGTGCTGCAAGTCTTGCACCCTCATTAATGGCCGTTGCCTGTTTAAGGATCTGGTAGCCATACTTCGTATGATGCTTGATCTCCTCCTGCTCGGCGGTTGTCAGGGAAGAAGGTTTATGAAGAATCTGCGGATCGATTTTATTATTGCCAATATCATGGAATAAACCTGCAAAAGCAACCTGCATCCAATCTTTCGAAGGAAGATCGACCCACTGAGCCAGTTGATAAGAAGTAATTGCACTCAGCACAGCATGATGATATACATAATCGTGTTCTTTCATGCTACGGGGACTGAAGGTGAGTACATTATATTGCTTTAGATGCATAAACAAAGCTTCAAGCTGGGTGCGTAACTCGTATACAGGCAATTCTGCGGCCAAAGAGGAGAGGAATGCGTTTTTGGTCAACGTAACCATTTTTTCGTATTCTTCCTGAAGTGTACTGACCCTTGTTGTGACTATTGTGCTTGTCCGATCCCCATTCTGCTCTGCAACGGCTGTTCCTGCGGCCCCAGTCAATCCAGCTGCACCCTTGGAGCCTGCAGCGCCTGTTGCTGTCCTATCTTGCTCAATGTCTACCTGATGAATCATAAAAGCCCTGAGGACTTCCATATCTTTCGGTAAAATGATTTTTCCCTTTTGAAGCAATACATTGCCCCGCAACGTCTGCACATCACTTCCCAATTTCAGTCCAGGTTTGACTTCTGACAGGGTGATTAATCCCATATTGATTCCCCTCACTCATCGTTCTTCTTAAGATGATGACAATACAAGACCATAGTCCCGGTTTCTCATGTTATTTCCCATTATATTACTCAGAAAACAGGCTGTACATCCTAGATTTTGAAGCATTTCATCATTTCTTTTGAACGTACCAAAAAGGCCCCCATCAAGGGAGCCTTTCGTAACCTGTTTCAATCGCCTTAACGATCCGATAAACAAGATGTTTATGTTATTCTTCTGAACCTGAATCTTCACCTGGAACATCATCTTCCGATTCAGACGCCATGCCTTCTTCCAGATCTAACTCTGTATCAGGGGACGCCCCGGACTCTGTTGCTTCATCGTTATCTTCATCTGGTTCTTCTTCATTTTTATCAATTCGGCTAACCGTAGCCACGGAATCATCCTCACGAATATGAATTAGCTTCACACCCTGTGTATATCGACCCATGGTCGAGATGCCATCCATGCTCATTCGAATCAATGTACCACTGGACGTGATGATCATGAGATCCTCTTCTGTTTTAACCATTTTGAGGCTAACAACAGCACCGTTCTTCTCGGTAACATTAATAGTTTTAATCCCTTTACCACCACGAGTTTGCATCCGATAATCGCTGACTGGTGTACGTTTACCGTAACCTTTGGCTGTAACGATCAGAACATCCAATTCAGCATCTACGACATCCATACCGATAACTGCATCCTGATCATCGAGTGTGATACCTTTAACCCCGGTGGCACTACGTCCCATAGAACGTACGTTACCTTCCGAGAAACGAATGGACATTCCATGAGCTGTACCCATGATAATCTCTTGCTGCCCGTCCGTCAGCTTGACATCAATCAAGCTGTCATCATCACGCAAGGAAATCCCGATGAGACCACCTTTACGAATATTCGTGTAGTCTTCAAGCGGCGTTTTCTTCACTACACCCTGACGTGTTGCAAAGAAAAGATATCTGTCGCTCTCGAATTCCTGTACCGGAATAACTGCGTTAACGGACTCACCCTGTTCAATCTGAATCAAATTGATAATTGGAGTTCCACGTGCTGTTCGTCCAAGCTCCGGGATTTCGTAAGCTTTCAACCGGTATACCTTACCTTTGTCCGTGAAGAACATCAGGTAGTTGTGAGAGTTGGTTACAAAAAGATGCTCAACAAAGTCGGTATCTTTCGTGTCCATTCCTACAACACCGCGACCTCCCCGTTTCTGACTCCGGTAGGTAGATACAGGCAGACGTTTCACGTAACCTGTGTGGGTAATCGTGATGATTACTTCTTCGCGTGGAATCAGATCCTCATCCAGAATACTCTCTTCCCCAACCGTGATCTCAGTACGACGATCGTCACCAAAGCGCTCGCGAATTTCTTGAAGCTCTGTACTGATAATCTCAAGTACAAGATGCTCATTAGCCAAAATTTCGCGATATTCGCGAATTTTAACCATCAATTCGTTGTACTCATTCTCGATACGTTCACGTTCCAGGCCTGTCAGGCGCTGCAAACGCATATCCAGAATCGCTTGAGCCTGATCATGGCTGAGTGAGAAGCGCTCAATCAAACCTTCTCTGGCAGCATCAGTATTGCTCGATGAACGGATCAATGCAATGATCTCATCGATGTGATCCAGTGCAATACGCAAACCTTCCAGAATATGAGCACGAGCTTCCGCTTTTCTCAATTCAAATTGCGTTCGGCGACGAATAACCTCGATCTGGTGCTGAAGGTAGTGATACAACACTTCACGCAGATTCAGAATCTTTGGTTCTTTATTCACGATCGCCAGCATGTTAATACCGAATGTAGACTGCATCGAAGTGTGCTTGTACAAATTGTTCAGTACAACACCAGGATTGACGTCCCTGCGAAGCTCAATCACAACCCGCATACCATTACGGTCAGATTCATCACGCAGATCGGTAATTCCATCGATCTTTTTGTCACGCACCAGTTCAGCAATTTTCTCTACGAGTCTTGCCTTGTTCACCTGATACGGAAGCTCTGTAACGACGATACGAGCTTTGTTGTTGTTCTCTTCGATATTGGTTCTGGCACGCATCGTTACCGATCCGCGTCCTGTCTGGTAAGCCTGGCGAATACCCGAACGTCCCAGAATATAACCAGATGTAGGGAAGTCTGGCCCTTGGATATAATCCATCAGTTCCATGGATGTAATATCTGGATTTCGGATCAACGCCTGTACGCCGTCAATAACTTCACCCAGATTATGAGGAGGAATATTGGTAGCCATACCTACGGCGATCCCGCCAACTCCATTAACAAGCAAGTTAGGAAAACGAGCAGGAAGAACAATTGGCTCATTTTCTTCGCCATCATAGTTCGGTTGGTAATCTACAGTATCTTTATTGATATCTCTGAGCATTTCCATCGCAATTTTGGATAAACGTGCTTCGGTATAACGCATTGCTGCAGCCATGTCACCATCGACTGAACCAAAGTTACCGTGTCCATCCACATGCATGTAACGCAGGGAGAAGTCCTGTGCCATCCGTACCATCGTCTCGTATACAGCTGAGTCACCGTGTGGATGATACTTACCGATAACTTCGCCGACGATTCTGGCTGATTTTTTATGTGGTTTATCAGGTGTCATGCCAAGCTCCGACATTGCATACAGAATGCGCCGGTGAACCGGCTTCAATCCATCACGCACATCCGGCAGGGCACGGCTCACAATGATGCTCATCGCATAATCCATAAACGATTCACGCATCTCGACGCCAATATCCCGATCTTTAATCTGCGAGTTCATTTCTTCCGCCATGCTGGACCTCCTTCTTGTCCTTCAACAAACGTTCCAAATCAATCATTACGAGAAAAATTAATATATGTGAAAAGCCTAACAAGGCTAAAACCGCACAAGAACGCTACTCTTTATTATATTACTTTCACAAAAGTTACACAATTAAACGTCCACTGGGCAATAGCCTTTCTTCCAGGAACTTGAGCATGTCTGGGGATTCGCCCTGCCTTCCTCTGCAATTGCACATACAATGCTAGAAAAGCGGCATATGTACTATCCAATCCAAGGCTAAAGCCGTTCCCACCGGGCACTCAAACTACAATTATAGCGGCTGACAGCACAAATCGCCATATTCCTCTATTATACCACTGAAATCGTCTCTTGTCCTTTGATTTTCTGCATACTGGCCCTCAGACCAACCGATCAAAACAAGAAAGGACTGATTCATATTGGGTATCCAGCGCGTCTCCAGCAAATGGACCAAAACAGCCATTTTGCAACGCAGTCGTCATATCAATGAATTTATCCCGGTGACCCGAAAATATAGCTCGCAAACGCTAGCACGAATGACCGAGTTATTCCCGGCGAATTATATTAAACCCGACCGCGGAACTTACGGTAACGGGGTAATGCGCGTGAAAACAACCCGTACCTTGTTAGGGCCCCCTCTGGCTGAAGATACATCAATCGATGCCAAAAACGATGAGGCGACCGATGAAGCAACGGAAGCGGAGCCAAAAAATACAGAACCTGCTCTTTCGGCCATGACCGAGCTTACAACCTATCATCTTCAACATGGAACAGAAGAACGAATCTTTCATTCTCTGGGTGAACTTGAGGACGCATTGGATGAACGTATTCAGAAACGCGACTATATCATCCAACAAGGCATTCCACTGATGACACATGAGGGATTACCTTTTGACTTGCGTGTATTAACCCAAAAGAACCCGAAACATAGTTGGGAAACAACAGGTATTCTCGGGCGGGTCGCTGCGCCAGGCAAAATTATTACTAATATCCACGGAGGCGGCAGGCTCGCGACGTTCGAAGAACTTGTACTCCCGCATCTCAAAAAGGACGGATACCAAAAGCTTGAACATGAGTTGTATCGCCTCGGTATCCACACTGCTGTCCAACTGCAAAGCTCTTTTCCTAGACTTAAAGAGATCGGAATTGATATTGCACTGGATGATCATGGGCGTCCATGGATTCTAGAGGTGAACACACTTCCTGGCATCTATGCCTTTGGACTGCTTCCCGATAAAGAGGCTTATCGCAAAATCAAACGTTATGCCATTGCCTACGGACGCTTGCCCTCCAAAAAAGGTAAACCGAAAAAGGCAACGTCCAAAACTTCTAAAACGCAGGCTTCCGCCATCAAACGCCGGACTGCCAGATGATTAGGTCACACCAATAGGACAGAGCCTCAAAATATAAAAAAAGGCGCCCTCACAGGCGCCTCTTCGCAACTCATTAAATATCGAGGTTTTTCACATATTTAGCATTTTCCTGAATGAAGTCTCGACGAGGTTCAACATTATCCCCCATCAGCGTATCAAACATGGCATCCGCTAGCATCGCATCGCTGATCGATACTTGCAACATTGTCCGGCTTTCTGGATCCATGGTCGTTTCCCATAGCTGTCCAGCATTCATCTCTCCAAGACCTTTATAGCGCTGGATATTAAACTTGGCGTTCTCACCAAGCGTTGCAATGATCTCATCACGCTCTTTCTCTGAGCCTGCATAACGGATAACTTTGTTACGCTCAATCTTGAACAGTGGTGGTTGTGCAATATATACATAACCGGCCTCAATGATTTTGCGCATATACCGATACAAGAATGTCAGCAACAGCGTCCGGATGTGGGCACCATCGACATCGGCATCGGTCATCAGAATGATTTTGTGATAACGAGCTTTCGCAATATCAAAATCATCGCCGATCCCTGTTCCCATCGCAGTGATGATTGCACGTATCTCAGCATTACCCAAAATACGGTCAAGACGTGCCTTTTCCACGTTCAGGATCTTACCACGAAGCGGCAAAATAGCCTGGAAGTGACGGTCACGACCCTGCTTGGCCGAACCACCGGCAGAGTCTCCTTCGACGATGTACAGTTCACTGATCGATGCATCTTTGGATGAGCAGTCCGCAAGCTTACCTGGCAGGGAACTGACCTCAAGTGCACCTTTACGACGTGTCAGTTCACGAGCTTTACGAGCCGCTTCACGGGCACGAGCTGCCTGCAATCCTTTTTCCAAAATACGACGGGATACGGAAGGATTCTCTTCGAGAAACTCCTGTAGCTTCTCAGCAAACAAAGATTCCACAATACCGCGCACTTCACTGTTCCCCAGCTTTGTTTTCGTCTGTCCTTCAAATTGCGGTTCAGGAATTTTGACCGAAATAATAGCTGTCAGTCCTTCACGCACATCGTCACCAGACAAATTGCCCGTACTATCCTTGATTACACCTGCTTTGCGGGCATAATCGTTAATAATGCGTGTGAGAGCACTTTTGAAACCGGACTCGTGCGTTCCACCTTCATGAGTGTTGATGTTATTGGCAAAGGAATAAATATTCTCGGTGTAATTGTCATTGTATTGCAATGCAACCTCCACCTGAATGTTATCCCGCGAACCTTCAACGTAAATCGGGTTTTCATGCAGCACTTCACGCTTCTGATTCAGGAAGGATACATATTCAATAATCCCGCCTTCGTACATGAAAGAGTTGGTTGCACCTGTACGCTCATCCGTCAACGTTAGGCCAATTCCTTTGTTCAGGAACGCCAGCTCACGTACACGAGTCAGCAGGGTTTCATAATCAAATACCAATGTCTCTGTGAAAATTTCTGGATCGGGATGAAACGTTACAGTTGTTCCTGTCTCATCCGTCGTTCCAATCGTTTTCAGATCATACTGGGGAGCACCACGACGATATTCTTGTTGGTAGACATGACCTTCACGCTTAACGGTCACCACCACTTTTTCGGAAAGTGCGTTAACAACGGATACGCCGACACCATGCAAACCACCGGAAACCTTGTATCCACCGCCACCAAACTTACCACCTGCGTGGAGGACCGTCATAACGACCTCAAGTGCAGGACGTTTCATTTTGGCATGTTCACCGACAGGGATACCCCGCCCATTATCGACGACAGTTATACTGTTGTCTTCGTGAATACTGATCTCGATATGATCGCAGTAACCCGCCAGCGCTTCATCGATACTATTGTCCACTACTTCCCAGACCAGATGATGCAGACCTTTGGCACTGGTGGAACCGATGTACATCCCCGGACGTTTACGTACGGCTTCCAGTCCTTCAAGGACTTGAATTTCATTCGCATCATATGACGGTTGATTCATAGACATGCCTTTCACCTACTTCTATAGATTCAATATCTTGAATATGCGTTAACTTAAGAATATTAGCAGACAAAGAAATTTTCTCGTGGATATCTGCTACAGATCAGGAAAATGGTGAGCTCGCTTCTTGAGCGTGGCGGAGGAAATTGGTGAGTAATATACAATGTTTTTTGTCACCACAATTGATTTTGCTTCCTCTTCGCCGATATGTTCGACCGTTTTTTCCTGTTCGGCATGTGTAACATACTGCTTGGATATTTTTGAGGATTTCTCAATCGATATATCAAAAATAGCGACCAGCTCAGAAGAACGGATGATTTTCTCACCGCCCAGATGAATGTACATAAGCCCTCACTCCTTAGCGTTCCACCTGTCCGGCATGAACGTGATAGATACTCGCGTCTTTAAGCTTGTCAACGTTCAGGCTCTCAATTCCCGTAGCGGTAATAAAAGTCTGTACCTTGCTTTGGAATGTTTCGATCAGCTGGGTCTGACGAAAAGGATCAAGTTCGGATAATACGTCATCCAGTAACAGAACAGGATATTCCCCGATCTCTTCATGAATCAGTTCGATTTCCGCAAGCTTAAGAGACAACGCCGTTGTGCGCTGCTGCCCCTGAGAGCCATACGTTTGTACTTCCCGTTCGTTAATGAAAAAGGACAGGTCATCCCGATGCGGCCCACTCAGCGTTGTGCCTCGGCGAATCTCCTGCTCTTTCATTTGTGATAATTTTATCATAAATTGCTCCATTAAGACAGCTTCATCTTCCTCAGCGGCTTCGCTGAAGGAGGGAAGGTAGGCCAGGCGCAGGACTTCTCCGCCTCCGGTAATCCCCTGATGGATTGTTTCTGCCCACTTTTGCAGTTTCTTTATGAATTGTTTCCTTTTTTTGACGATTTTAACACCATGCTCTGCCAGCTGTTCGTTCCAGATCTCCAGCATCGCCTGAGCCGAATCCCCTTTTCCCCATAACTGCTTGAGCAGATTATTCCGCTGAACCAGCACCTTTTGATACTGCTGCAGGTGATAGAGGTAACCTGGAGCGACCTGACCGATTTCCATGTCAAGGAACCGACGGCGAACCCCCGGTGTGCCTTTGACAATCTCCAGATCCTCAGGGGCAAACATCACCACATTGAGTGATCCGACAAAATCACTTAGTTTACGCTGCTCCAGACCGTTAATTTTCGCCTTTTTACCTTGTTGGGACAAGGATAATTCCAGCTTGACTGCTCCATATTTTTTGTCGACCTCTGCAGTAAGCCTTGAACGGTCTTCGCCAAATCGAATCAATTCCTTATCCCGGGAGGTGCGGTGACTCTTGGTGAGTGCAAGCACAAAAATAGCCTCGGCCAGATTGGTCTTGCCCTGGGCATTTTGTCCAATCAACAGATTGACAGGACCAAACGAATCCAGCTTCAGATGTTCATAATTGCGGAAATGCCGCAACTCTATGCTGTTTACAAACACGCGGTAACCTCCCTTTTATCCCGTCCGTCAGGAGGCAGCAGGATTGCACCTTGGTTTTCTATTCTGCAACGACTTCAAACGTGCCTTCTCCGTCCACCTCAACGATATCCCCAGGGTATAACTTCCGCCCACGGCGTTCCTCAGACTCTTTATTCACACGTACAAGCCCTTCTTGCAGGATCGCCTTCGCCATACCTCCAGTAGGGATGCATTCTGCCAGTTTCAAAAATTGGTCAAGCTTGATGTATTCCGTGCGAATCGATACTTGCTTCATCGTGATCTTCCTTTCGTTAGTTGGTCGTTCGGTAAGGCAGGATAACGTATAGGCTGTGACTGTCATCCAGCGGTTTCAAGATGATTGGGCTCATGACACCGGTAAAAGCAATCATCAGCTGCTCACTTTCCACAACTTTCAGCACATCCAGCATGTATTTGGAGTTAAACGAGATTTTGAGCGGATCACCTGTAAATTCAGCTGGCTCAATCTCTTCTCTTACTTTACCAAGCTCGGAGGAGCTGGAGGATATTTCAATTGTGCCGGAGTCCATCGTTTGCATGCGCACAATGTTTGTTTTTTCCTCACGCGACAGCAAATAAGCCCGATCAATCGATTCACTTAATTTTTTTGTGTCCAAAACAAGTTCTGTTTTGTATGACGTTGGAATAATTCTAGAAGTATCCGGATATGTTCCGTCCAAAATACGGGAGTAGAACAATACGCGGTCAATTTTGAACAACACCTGATTATCTGCAACAACGATATCCACAAGTGTATTCTGATCCGGAACAATTTTGCTCAGCTCGTTTAGCGTTTTACCAGAGATAACAACGTTGTTGAAACGGATACCCTCTGCATTATCCAGCATTGCCGCACGTGTAGCAAGACGGTGGCGGTCCGTTGCCACAAATTTCAACTCGTTATCACCCAGACTCCACAGTACACCCGTCAGAATGGGGGTCGTTTCATGAGTGGAGATGGAGAATACAGTCTGTTTAATCATATTTTTCAGTAAATCTCCGGGAATGGAGACCGTTTGATTTTCTTCAATGCTCGGCAGTACCGGGAACTCTTCCGGATCCAAACCAACCAGTTGAATTTCCGTTGCACCTGCGGAGATGAAGGTGTTGAAGTTTTCTTTGACCTCCATATGCACTTCCTGCGAAGGCAGTTTCTTGATAATTTCTACGAAAAACTTGGCTGGCAGTACAACGCTGCCTGGTTGCTCGATCTGCACAACACTTTTATCTCCATCTTCAAGCGGGATGAAAGACTGGATTGAAATATCTGTGTCACTTGCTGTCAAAGTTACCCCTTGGTGATTCACGTCGAATTTAATACCGCTCAGAATAGGAATCGTCGTACGACTGGAGATTGCTTTGGATACCTGTTGAATAGATTCGTTTAGATAGCTTTTCATTATGCTGATTTTCATGATTTCACTCCTAGCGGATTTTTTGATGTTGTTGGGTTGTGACTTGGTCTTAAAAAGGTGTTTATTGAAAGGCCTTAGGCCATGCTTTGTAACGGCTTTTTGGAGAAGATATCTTTAGATCTTTATAGTAATAATAGTAATAGGGGCACTGAATATGTGGATAAGTAGGGTAAAACCCATAAAATTAAGCCTATCCACATGTGTACACGTTGTGCATAGGCTTGGGACTTGTTCAGGTTGGATTCTTAATTTTTTCGGTTAAGCTGTTGATAACTTTATAGAGATCTTGATCGTTTTTAATTGCTTGAGAGATCTTTTCATGAGCATGAATGACCGTGGTATGATCTCGTCCTCCAAAAGCATCCCCGATTTTGGGCAGAGAAAAGTCTGTCAGTTCACGAGAGAGATACATAGCAATCTGTCTTGGAAAAGCAACCGCTTTTGTCCGTTTCCGTGCTTTGAAATCTTCAAGCTTCAAGCTGTAGTACTCGCCGACCTTTTGTTGGATGTCTTGAATGGTGATCATTTTGGGACGGCTGGAAGGAATGATATCCTTTAGTGCTTCAGCGGCCAAATGAGAGCTTACGTCCTGGTTAGTTAAGGAAGAATAGGCCACAACACGGATCAGGGCCCCTTCAAGTTCTCGAATGTTTGTATCGATCTGGTTGGCAATATACATCATTGCTTCGTTTGGAATATCCAGATTCTCCGCACGTGCTTTTTTACGCAAAATTGCAATCCGCGTCTCCAAATCCGGAGGCTGAATATCCGTAATTAATCCCCATTCAAACCGGGAGCGCAATCGCTCCTCCAGCGTTGGAATCTCCTTCGGTGGTCTGTCGCTGGAGATGATGATTTGCTTCCGTTCCTCATGCAGCGCATTAAACGTATGGAAAAATTCCTCTTGTGTTGATTCTTTTCCAGCCAAAAACTGAATATCATCAATCAGCAGAATATCTACGCTCCGGTACTTGTTGCGAAAACTTTCCCCGCGATTATCACGGATCGAGTTGATGAATTCATTCGTGAATTTTTCAGATGACAAATAAACAACCTTGCTGCTTGGATTATGCTCCAAAATGTAATGTCCGATCGCATGCATCAAGTGGGTTTTGCCAAGTCCTACGCCTCCATATAGAAAAAGAGGATTGTAGGCTTTAGCGGGCGCTTCAGCGACCGCCAGCGATGCGGCGTGGGCAAAACGGTTGCCCGGTCCAATGACAAAGGTATCGAATGTATATTTTGGATTCAGCATGCTGAGCACTGCTTCTTCCTTAACGACTGTCGGTGTTGGCGCGGGCATCTGCGGGTCTGGCTCTACAGGTTTGTTCTCCTCGATGACAAATTTCACATCGACCTGTTTACCCAGCAGCTCATAGACCGTCGAACCGACCAGTTTGGTGTAACGGCTCTCCAGCCATTCCACGGCAAACGTGGTTGGGGCGGAGATGACAATAGCCTGATCGTTTAGCTTGGTTGCCTTGGTTGCTTTAAACCAGGTGTCGAAGCTGGGTTTGCTAAGTTTGTTTTGTATGATTGATAAGATTTGCTGCCATAAATCAGAAGTATGGCTGTCCACAGACTGTCACTCCTTTTACATGTTCCAAGTGTGGCTTAAGCCATGATGCAGTGTCGAAATACGAGATATATTGTTGAATTTATCCCCAAACCCCCGCGTGTCTAAAACAAAAAAAGAAGGAACAACGGAAAATTGTTCACAACTTTATCCACAGGCTGTTGATAATATTATGGGTCAGATCACATATTCACATCCAAAAGTAATACAATCATAGCAAAAGAAGCCCCGCATTTCAACGTATGGCGAGATTTTATCCACAAATTCAATAACTTGTGTATAATTTTTAGTCACAACACAATATATTGTTTATAAATTGTTTAATTTTCGACAGCATGACCTAAAGTGCAGAAAAATTTTATACACAGGATATCCGTCGAAAGATGCTAATTTGTGTGCAAAAGTGACCCTGGAATGTGAATAACCTTGTTGTGGATAAACTGAAAGTGAATCGAAGTGAGTAGTTGTGAAAATGAGCAGATGGGTATGATGGCTCTTCACCCCCATGAGGTGTTATAGAGTAGAAGTGTAATGGATATGTATCTTTTGAGAGTGATGGCAAGTTGGATGTTGCCAGTATTTTGAGGATCGATAGAAAAGTTGAAGCATTTAGAGAGGTGTATTTCGATGTAGATGTATCTGTGCGTATTGAAGTGGGATACAAACGACAGCAAAAAGAGGAAGGCCCCGCAGCCGTTTTGTGGCTGCGGGGCCTTCCTCTACTTATAGATGAAGCATAGACATTTTGCGTTGAAATTCAGCAATGTCCGCGTACTCCTCTTCCAGTTTGCGCGAAATACGAATATAGATCGGTAGCAGCTCTTGATAGAGGGAGGCGTGTTCCTTGACAGGGGTATGCCGATGAGTTGTGCCTACCATAGAAGAAACAGCGTCAAGGGATTTGATCCGCCCTGTAGCATACAGTCCGAGAACAACGGCGCCGAGACAAGAACTTTCGAAGCTCTCGGGCACCACCACTTCCTGATTGAAGATGTCTGACATCATCTGCCGCCATAACGGAGAGCGTGCAAATCCGCCCGTAGCCTGAATGGAGGTCGGTTGCCCGATCTGTTCTTCCATGGCAAGCAGGACGGTGTAGAGGTTGAAAATAACCCCTTCAAGCACCGCACGAATCATGTGCTCTTTCTTATGGTGGAGGGTCAGGCCAAAAAAGGAACCGCGGGCGTCTGGATTCCAAAGTGGAGCACGTTCGCCCGAAAGGTACGGGTGGAACAATAGTCCTTCGGAACCGGCTGGGACACGTTCTGCAATTTTGGTCAATACATCGTAGGAGTTGATGCCGAGACGCTTCGCCGTCTCGACTTCGGACGCGGCAAACTCATCCCGCACCCAGCGAAAGAGCATACCACCGTTATTCACAGGCCCGCCAACGACCCATAGTTTTTCAGTCAGAGCATAACAAAATGTACGGCCTTTTGGATCGGTTACAGGGCGATCAACGACGGTACGAATGGCCCCGCTCGTGCCGATGGTTGCGGCGACAACGCCTGGTTTGATGGCGTTAACGCCAAGGTTGGACAGCACCCCGTCACTTGCACCAATTACAAAGGGCGTAGAGGGAGAGAGAGCCATTTTTTCGGCCCATTCAGGATGCATTCCCTCTATTGTATAAGTCGTCGGTACAAGCTTCGATAGATGATTTGGTGTGATCCCAGCGATGTCCAATGCTTTCTGATCCCAGTCCAGTTGTTCGAGATTAAGCAGACCCGTAGAGGAAGCGATGGAATGATCGATGATATATTGTCCAAATAGACGGAAGAAAAGGTACTCTTTAATCGAAATAAACTTGGCTGTACGTTCGAACAGTTCTGGCTCGTCATGACGCAGCCACATCAATTTGGTCAGAGGGGACATCGGATGAATAGGGGTGCCTGTACGCAGATAAATACGATGACCTACTCCGTTTTCTTGCAGCTTGGATGACCAAGTTGCACTTCGATTGTCAGCCCAAGTGATGCAGCGGGTCAGTGGATGATCATGCTGATCCATAGCGATGACACTATGCATGGCTGAACTGCAGGATACGAAGAGAATCTGGCTTGCAGAAACTCCGCTCTGGCTCATTACTCCGTGTACAGAGCGAATGGCTGCTTGTACAATCTCTTCGGGATCTTGTTCCGCAACATCTGGAGCGGGTGTATAGAGCGGATATTCCTGAGTGGAGGTCGTGATCACCTCGCCTTGCTCTGTGAATAAGACGGATTTGGTGCTCGTCGTGCCGATATCGATTCCAATCATATAGTTGGTCATTACATCGATCCTTCTTTCTTTAAAGAGCTGTGTAAATATACAGAATTCTCATTCTTTGAAAAATACGATTAGCTTACATTCACACCACAGTACTTAGCAGCAAAATAAAGATCAAGCCAACCACTGAAAGTAGTGTTTCCATAACAGTCCACGTCTTGAGTGTCTGAGAGACACTCATA
This sequence comes from Paenibacillus amylolyticus, assembly GCF_051136285.1. Classification (GTDB taxonomy): domain Bacteria; phylum Bacillota; class Bacilli; order Paenibacillales; family Paenibacillaceae; genus Paenibacillus; species Paenibacillus amylolyticus_F. The sequence continues at coordinate 3,769,650 of NZ_CP194938.1, forward strand.
TTGAAGAATTCCTTGATCATCCAGAAGCCGGCATCATTCACATGGGACAATACAAGGGAGCCTGCACCCGTAGCAAGTACAACCAGCTCAATGTTAGCTCCTGGGGTAAGAGCGAGCACTGGAGCAACAATACCAGCTGCTGTGGTCATGGCAACCGTAGCTGAACCGGTTGCGACACGAATCAGTGCAGCCACAAGCCAGGCAAACAGAATCACGTTAATATGTGCGTTCGTGGCAAATTCGGCAATGGCATTACCAACGCCACTATTAATCAGCACCTGTTTGAAGGCTCCGCCACCACCAATGATGAGAATTATCGTAGCTGTAGGTGCCAAACATTCACTGGTGAAACGAGAAATATCATGTTTGGTGAATCCGCGGGCAAAGCCGAGTGAAAAGAGGGCAAAGACAACAGAGATTAAGAGCGCAATAATTTCATTACCGATAAACTCACTTAAGACGGTCAATCCACTCGTTGCATCGGGATCAACGATGCTGGCAATAGAACCGATCAGCATCAGAATGACCGGCAGAAGAATGGTAAACAGCGTAATGCCAAATCCGGGCAGGTTGCTGTTGTTCTTAGCCGAGAACTGTTCAGCAAGTTCAGCTGGCGGTTCCGTATGAATTCTTTTGCCGATAAATTTACCGAATACAGGCCCAGCGATAATTGCCGTAGGGATACCTACCAAAAGAGAGTATAGAATCGTTTTCCCCAGATCCGCATTGAAGGCTTCGATGGCAATCATCGGTGCCGGATGTGGCGGAACAAGTCCATGAACAGTCGATAGACCGGCCAAAATGGGGATCCCGATCTGAAGCAGGGACATATTGGTTTTGCGGGCTACTGTAAAGATGATTGGAATCATTAGAATGACACCCACTTCGAAGAAAACGGGGATACCCACTATGAAACCAACAATCATCATGGCCCAGTGCACACGTTTCACACCGAATTGGTCAACAAGAGTAGTTGCAATCTGCTCGGCGCCGCCGGATTCGGCCATCATTTTTCCAAGCATGGTGCCTAGTCCGATGACAATAGCAATCGTGCCTAAAGTACCGCCAAGTCCACCGGTGATGGAGGAAATCACGTCAGCAGGTTTCATCCCTGCAAGCAAACCAAGCATCAATGCAGATAATAAAAGGGTGATAAACGGGTTCCATTTATATTTGGAGATCAATAAAATCAGGAAGATGATGGCGATCAACGTCCAGACCAGCAATGTAGCATTATGGGATAATCCGAAAATCGTGCTCATGATATAATTACTCCTTTGTCTTGGTGATAAACGCTTACAACGAACTTTAGCGATAAGAGAAATCGTTGTGGTGATGACGTTGACTGCATGAAATAGAGCAAACTAGCCTTAATATGCCCTAAAAAATGAACAAAATCGCATTTGGTATACTTGTCGACAAGTTAAGTTACAATCCCCCACGTTATTCACGCCGATGGATTGCGAACTTTACCGTTATAAAACTATAAGACAAATAACGGACTGAATTTCGTTCTAATGGAAACTAAGCCACTGAAAGTGGCATGCTGTAATAATCAGAGTTCAAAATTCAAAGCTTTCATGTAACGTTTGGCCTGAGTCTTTAAAATACGTGCGCACTCCAGTCTGGATCAGAAGTTTGTCGCCTGATTCCAGAGCTGCCGCAAGGGAACGATGTTTTTCAATTACAGCGCTTACTTTGGATTCGCCTTGAGCAAACACTCTGTGAGTGGTGAGAAGCATAACCGTCATGACAACATACCTGATGCTCTTCCACAAGTGTGCGATGCGGGAATGCCCAGCTGCCTCGACAATAGTTTCGTGAAACGTGAGATCCTGATAAGCAAATTCGACAGCATCATGGTGTTTACCCGCGAGCTGCATTTTGTCGATAATATTACCGAGTTGGGTGATTAGTGCTGGAGGCACATCTGCAGCCAGTCGCTGTTGTACAAAGCTCTCAATGAGAAAACGTACATCATACAGTTCTTCGACATCCTTCATATTTAGACCCAGGATCACAACGCCCATCCGTTCAAGCCGAATCAGTCCTTCATTTGACAACGTTCTCAGAGCTTCACGAACTGGCGAGCGACTGCTGTCAAAATCAGCAGCAATTCGATTTTCTGACAAAATTTCTCCAGGCCGAAGGGTTCCGTTGATGATTCTCAGCCTTAATTCACAAGCAATGGCCTCACCTCGAGATGCTCCTTGAAGCCAGGAAGATGGAAACTGCATATGGCTAACGCTCCTAAATTAAGTAATCGGTACATTAAACGATCATAACATAATGTTTTGCAGCCCAGCATTCATTGCTAATATCGAAAAGACAAATTGGTGAACCAACACGTCAGAAGCTTTGTTAAGCAGAGCTTAAGTTTCCCCTCCATTAATTGTCGACTGATTAGTAAGAGGGTTTAAAAAAACTATAAGTATACTTGTATACAAGATATTTTCATCCTACACCTTTCTCAAAAGCTTGTAAACCTTCACAGTGAAGCGGATACATTCATTTACCTTTGTCGCAGTGTAACCTAATATTCTTTATCCACATGTGAATAACTTCAAACATGAACTTATAGATTTTACGCGCAGCTCAATAAGGGTGTGGATAAAGGGAGATGTTGAGAAATCAGGATTTTTGGAAGGTTGGGGATAACTTTTTGGGGTTATATTGTGGCTGTGTGCTGAGGAAAAAAGATTAGGTGAGCTTGGTAGAGTTCTTGAACACTGGAAAGCATATGAAAAAGAGGGAGAGTGGCGGAGCTTTGCAGTTGACTTTTCCAATTGAACATGATTAAATATATAAAGGTGTTTTCTTTATTAAGATGAAAATGATTCATCACATAAGTATTTCCTTGTAAGGAGGTGCAGTACATTGAGACCTACATTCAAACCGAACGTTAGCAAGCGTAAAAAAGTTCATGGTTTCCGTAAAAGAATGAGCACAAGCAACGGCCGTAAAGTTTTGGCAGCACGTCGCCTGAAAGGCCGTAAGAAACTGAGTGCTTAATGCATCTGAAGACCACCGAGGTGGTCTTTTTTTTCTTAAAGGAGTTCATTCCGGCTGGTTTACATGGTAATTCATCACGTTATGTGCTGTGAAGAAGCCGATCAGCCAGCTGATCATAAATATGGATTAAGGTTTCTTTTTTTCGGAAACCTACCTTATATACAAGTTGTCACCAAGACGGTTTACCGTCGATTAAGAAAGCCTATACTAAATCAGTAATGAGGCCTCCGTCAATATATTGATGAAGGACAGCAAGGAGAAGCGCCGTGTATAAAAGACTGCGTCTGCGAAACCGGGCGGACTTTGGCCGCGTATATCGGTTTGGAAAATCGTTCGCCAATCATCAATTTGTGGTGTATGGTTGCCGCCGTAAGGATACGGAACAATTCCGTGTGGGCATATCATGCAGCAAGAAAATCGGAAACGCTGTCGTGCGTAACCGGATGAGACGCATGATTAAGGAAATTGTACGTCATCATGAGCAAGAGATTGTTACGCAGATGGATTTAATTTTCATCGTCCGCAAAGGTGCGTTGGACATGTCCTATAAGGAGATGGAGAAAAGTCTGCTGCATGTGCTGCGTAAGGCCTCCCTGTTGAAGTCGTGCAAGCGGTAAGCTTCGGTTTATTTGTCCTCCTAATTATGGTATGATTTACGGTGGAATGGAATGGTTAAGAGAGGGGTTATGAAGTGTCGCGATTGAAGACATCAAAGGGGAAGTGGATTCTCCTCATTGCAGTTATTGCAATGGTCGCTGTATTAGCTGGATGTACTCCGCAAGGAGCAGGGGTTACTACAGAAGATCTGAAGAACAGTGATTCATTCTGGCAAAGTAATGTAGTTTACTGGTTCTCTTATGCACTCGATACGTTCGCAAAATGGTTCAGCGGCGAATATGGACTAGCTGTCCTAGTCATGGTGCTTATTGTGCGGACATTGATTTTACCATTGACGATGAAACAGGTCCGCAGCTCCAAAGCGATGCAGGCGATTCAGCCACAGCTGAAGGAGATTCAAGCCAAGTATAAAGATACACCTGAGAAAGTTCAGCAAGAAACGATGAAGTTGTTTCAGGAGAACAAGGTTAATCCGATGGCCGGTTGTCTGCCTCTTATTATTCAGATGCCGATATACATCGCACTTTATAACTCCATTTACGGAAACTCCAGTCTGAGAACCCATGATTTCTTGTGGCTCCAGCTTGGAACGCCGGATCACCTGTTTATTTTGCCAGTGCTGGCTGCTATCACAACATTCATCCAAACGTGGATGATGATGCGGATGAATCCTGCACAGCAGATTGGCCCAATGCAGTTCATGCTATGGGTGTATCCGATTTTGATCTTCGTTATGTCGTATCAATTCCCGTCAGCGTTGCCGCTGTACTGGTTCTACAGTAATATCTACACGATCGTGCAAAACTATTTCCTTTACCGGAATAATGATAAAATTGTGGCCGAGGTCAACGTGAAGCAGAGCAGCTCTTCCAAAAGTGGAGCTAAACGCAAAAACGGTGGCAAGGCAACCGTCTCTGGGAAAGGGTCGAAAGGGGCCAAAAAATCGAAATGACCAAAGTCATTACGTCAGGAAAAACCGTTGAAGATGCTGTAAACCAAGGATTGGCTGAGCTTGGCGTGAGCCGGGACAAGGTCGAGATACAAGTGTTAGAGCAGCCGTCAAAAGGATTCCTGGGTTTGTTCGGGGTGAAGGCTGCTAAAGTTGAAGTAAAACTGTTGCCTGTACCTGAAACTGTATCAGAGTCGATCAAACCAGCCACATCTGAACCTGAGATTGAACCATTATTTGAGGGTGAAGGTGCAGCAGTCCATAATCCCTATGAAGAAGCGGCTGCGTTCTTAAAAGAAGTTGCGGCAGGTATGGGACTAGATGTAGAAGTGCATATCAAAAAACAGCGGGATGGCCATATCTTCAATATTTCCGGGGAAGACCTCGGTATGATTATTGGCAGACGTGGACAGACGCTGGATGCTCTTCAATATCTGACGAATATTGTAGCTAACCGATATTCGGAAAGCTTTGTGCGTATCGTGCTCGACGCGGAGAACTTCCGTCAGCGTAGGCGGAAAACGCTGGAGGATCTGGCAGAGCGTTTGGCTGGACAAGCCATCCGTACAGGCAAGGAAGTTGTACTGGAACCTATGCCTCCACTCGAACGCAAAGTGATTCATGCCAAACTGCAAAATCACCCGCAGATTAAGACTTTAAGTAAAGGCGAGGAGCCTAATCGGCGTGTGGTTATTACGTTGAAATAACACGCAATTGAAGATGCAATGGCTTCCTGCCCGGTGCAGAAGCCATTGCTTTTTTCGTACAAATAGACTTGAATATGTGTTGGCATTCTCCGGAATGGATTAGATGACAACTTCATTATATAGAAGTAAGGAGAGATCACGATGATTAGCGATACGATTACAGCCATATCCACAGCGGTCGGTGAAGCTGGCATTGCGGTGATTCGCGTCAGTGGACCGGATGCGGTGACAGAGACAGAAAAGATTTTCCGCAGCAAAACACCTTTGACTCAGGCACCATCCCATACGGTTCATTATGGCCATATTATAGATCCAGGCAGTGGGGAAAATGTAGAAGAGGTACTGGTAACCGTAATGCGTGCGCCTCGTTCATTTACTACAGAGGATGTTGTAGAGATTAGTGCCCATGGTGGTGTCGTATCTGTTAAACGGGTGATGGACCTGCTGTTGCAACTTGATATACGTTTGGCTGAACCGGGTGAATTTACGAAACGGGCATTCCTTAATGGGCGGATAGACTTGTCCCAGGCGGAAGGGGTCATGGATCTTATTCGTTCGAAATCGGATCGTGCATTCTCGGTAGCGCTGAAGCAAGTAGAAGGTAAACTGTCCTCCAAGCTGCGTGATTTGCGATATACGTTAGTAGAGACACTGGCTCATATTGAAGTGAATATCGATTACCCTGAGCATGATGTAGAATCATTAACGTCTGAGTTTATCAAAGAAAAGTCCAGTGAAGTCATGGGTGAAATTGATAAATTGCTGATTACAGCCGAACAAGGCAAAATATTGCGTGAAGGCATCACGACAGCTATTGTCGGAAGGCCTAATGTGGGTAAATCTTCATTAATGAATACACTCGCACAAGATAACCGGGCGATCGTTACTGATATTCCGGGAACGACACGGGATGTCATTGAAGAATTCATCACAATAAACAATATTCCTCTGAAACTACTCGATACAGCAGGGATTCGGGAAACGATGGACGTCGTTGAGAAGATCGGGGTGGAGCGTTCCCGTTCTGCTGTCAATGATGCGGATCTGATTCTGATGGTTGTGAATGCTGCCGAGCCGCTTCATCCAGATGAGATTGAATTGCTGGAACAAATCCGCGGTAGACAATCAATAATCATTATGAATAAAATGGACTTAACGCCACAGATTGAACGTGACGTGCTGCTCCGTTATATTCCCGAGGAGCGACTTGTTCCAATGTCGGTGAAGGACGAGTTGGGTGTTGATCGATTAGAAGATGCTATCTCGACACTGTTCTTCAGTGGAAAGCTGGAGTCTGCAGACTTGACGTATGTAAGCAATGTCCGTCATATTGCATTGTTGAAGAAGGCGAAACAATCCTTGGTTGATGCGTATGAGGCTGCGGATCAGTTTGTTCCGATTGATATGATCCAGATTGATGTCCGTTTGGCATGGGAGCAGCTGGGAGAGATCGTGGGAGATACGGCACATGACGCATTAATTGATCAGATATTCTCCCAGTTCTGTCTAGGAAAGTAAATTATACTCCCGTTTCTTTCATTGAAATGGCTGTGTATGATGGGAAGGTACAATCTCTGCCCGTTGTCAAAGGATGGAATGATGTTGTTGCCAGGAAGTATTGGTTTGATATAGATACAAGCAAAATAAGGAGGTAATAACATGGCTTTTGATGGCGGCAGTTATGATGTCATTGTCGTTGGAGCAGGACATGCCGGGGTAGAGTCAGCTCTAGCAGCAGCCCGGATGGGCTCCAAGACGCTGATGATTACAATCAACCTCGACATGGTGGCTTTCATGCCTTGTAACCCATCTATTGGGGGACCGGCAAAAGGACACGTCGTGCGGGAGATTGATGCACTTGGCGGGGAAATGGGACGGAATATCGACAAAACGTTTATCCAAATGCGGATGCTGAATACGGGTAAAGGCCCTGCGGTTCATGCACTGCGTGCACAGGCTGATAAATTTTCGTATCAACATACAATGAAAGAAACGATGGAGAAGGAATCTAATCTGACCATGCGTCAGGGTATGGTAGATCGTCTGATCGTTGAGGACGGTCAGTGTGTCGGAGTTGTCACCCAAACAGGTACAGAATATCGTGCCAAAGCTGTAGTGTTGACTACAGGCACATATCTGCGTGGTAAAGTCATAATGGGTGAGTTGATGTATGAGAGTGGACCAAACAATCAACAGCCATCCCTTAAATTGTCGGAGCATCTGCGTGAGCTGGGCTTCGAGCTGGTACGTTTCAAAACGGGTACACCACCGCGTGTGCATAAGGATACGATTGATTTTAGCAAAACCGAAATTCAGCCTGGCGATGATGAGCCGAAGTTCTTTTCCTATGAAACAAAATCCTCTACTAATGAGCAGCTACCTTGCTGGCTGACGTATACCTCTGTAGAGACACATCAGATTATTAATGATAATCTGCATCGTGCGCCCATGTTTTCCGGTGTGATTGAGGGAACAGGGCCGCGTTACTGTCCATCCATTGAAGACAAAATTGTACGTTTTAGCGATAAGCCAAAACACCAAATATTCCTGGAACCTGAAGGCAAGAATACAGCTGAATATTATGTACAAGGGCTGTCTACAAGTTTGCCTGAGGATGTACAGCTCGCCGTTCTTCGTTCGATCCCTGGTATGGAAAAAGTCGAAATGATGCGGAATGGTTACGCCATTGAATACGATGCGATGGTTCCAACACAGTTGTGGCCTTCTCTTGAAACGAAACGTCTGCCAGGGCTATTCACAGCCGGTCAGATTAATGGTACATCTGGATATGAGGAAGCCGCTGGACAAGGGGTAATGGCTGGCATCAACGCAGCACGCAAAGTGCAGGGTAAAGAGGCCGTTGTGCTTGATCGTTCCCAAGGTTACATTGGTGTACTCATTGATGACCTCGTTACAAAAGGTACCAATGAGCCTTACCGGTTGCTGACATCTCGTGCCGAGTATCGTCTGCTGCTCCGTCATGACAATGCAGATATGCGTCTTACGGAGATTGGTCATGACATTGGATTGATTACTGAGGATCGTTATGTGGCTTTCCTGGATAAAAAGGCAAAAGTCGAGCAGGAGATCACACGTCTGAAAGAGGCAAAAGTACGTCCTGTTGAGGTCAATGCCAAACTTGAAGAGATTGGTTCTACACCGATCCAGGATGGAAGTACATTGCTAAATCTGATGCGTCGTCCAGAGATCGGCTATGACTGGATTGAGCAGGTATCCCCTTCCGAAGTGGAATTGACCGCTGATATGAAGGAACAAGTTGAAATTCAAATTAAATATGCGGGTTATATTGAGAAACAATTGATCCACGTGGAACGTTTGCTGAAAATGGAGAAAAAGAAAATTCCGGACACGATCGTATATGATGAGATTCATGGTCTTGCGATGGAAGCCAAGCAAAAGCTTGCGAAAATCCGTCCGATTTCGATTGGTCAAGCATCTCGTATTGCAGGAGTTACGCCTGCGGATATCTCCATCTTACTTGTCTACCTGGAGCATTATAATCGCGTTACCGCAGCAAGGGGACAATAATGGACGATATTCAACAGCAGTTGCAGCTGCGCTTGAAGGAGCATGGTTTGGAAGTAGGAGAACCCCAGCTGGAACAGTTCGAAATGTATTATAAAGAACTGGTATCCTGGAACGAAAAAATGAACCTGACTGGCATCACAGATCGTGAGCAAGTATATACGAAACACTTCTATGACTCGGTATCGCTAGCGTTCTATACAGATATGACGAAAGTAAATAAACTTGCCGATATTGGCTCGGGAGCAGGGTTCCCGGGATTACCGCTGAAGATCTGCTTTCCCCATATCCAGCTTACGATCGTTGACTCATTGAATAAACGAATTGGTTTCTTGCAACATGTGGTGGATACACTTGGTCTTGAGCAAGTTGAATTGATCCATGGTCGTGCTGAGGAACTGGGTCGCAAAGAAGGATATCGAGACAGCTATGATCTGGTTACTGCACGCGCAGTAGCCAAGCTGGCGGTACTGAATGAGTTCTGTCTTCCTTTTGTACGTAAAAGCGGCATGTTTGCTGCAATGAAGGGTGGAGACCCACGTGACGAAATGAAAGAAGCAGAGTTCAGCTTTAATCAGCTGAAAGGACGGGTAAAAGCTGTTCATCCATTCCAGTTACCAGTGGAGGAGTCCGAACGTCATATCATTCTGATTCAGAAGTTCGATAAGACACCGTTTAAGTACCCTCGTAAACCGGGGACGCCACTAAAAACTCCACTTGTTTGAGCATTTTTTCAGAATGATTAACAGAAATTACGTTTCGAATTATAAGGCAGTAAGATTTGAAGGAGAATGTTTCACGTGAAACATTCTCTTTTTTTCGGCTAAATCATCAATGTGATAGCGAGTTTGAATTAAAAAGGAGATGAATTAGATCTTATTACAAATATTTATGACTATATCATATGAATATAATATTTGAATTTCCTGAATTACATTAAAGAAAAGCAGGAAAATTTGCTTTCTTTAAAGAATAGGTAAACATAGGCTTATGGAGAAAAAGATGATAGAATAGAAGTATCAGATCATACGTAAACAGTGATCATAGATTAGTTCATATTAATAGATAGTTAAGCATTTGATGCTGCTTCGCAGCAGTTCATAAGAATGGTATAACTTATTTCAGGAACGATGGAAGTATTGTCTCGCTTATGGAATAAGAAGCATCTGCTGTCCATGCAGGAGCTATTACGAAACTAGGTGGTAATCTACGGAATGAAAGAACAATTTTCGAAGTTGTTTGGTTTGGCGGAGCGCAATAACGGAGATGAGATTAAACAAGTCCCGGTTAATGAAATTGTGAGCAGTCCGTATCAACCCCGTACTATATTTGATGATGATAAGATCGATGAGTTACTGCAAACGATTAAAACACATGGCATTATTCAACCGATTGTCGTGCGTGTTCGGAATGGATCATATGAGATTATTGCTGGGGAACGCCGCTGGCGTGCTGTACGCAAACTGGGCCTGGAGCACATCCCGGCCATCGTGCGCGAATTCAATGATTCTCAAGCAGCTTCTATTGCTTTGATTGAGAACTTGCAACGTGAAGGCTTAACCTCGATTGAGGAAGCAGTTGCTTATCAAAAGTTGATTGATCTGCATCAATTGACACAGGAGAGTCTTGCTCAACGACTTGGCAAAAGTCAGTCCACTATTGCCAATAAGATTCGTTTGTTACAACTTCCTGATGGTGTGAAAACAGCTTTGATGGAGCGGAAGATATCTGAACGCCATGCAAGAGCTTTGTTATCTTTGGATACGGAAGAGCTACAGTTGAAATTGCTGGGCGAGATTATCGACAAGGGATTGAATGTGAAGCAGACGGAAGTACGTGTTGCTTTTTATAAGGAAGCTACTAAAATTAAGAAGTCCAAACGTATATCCTTTACCAAAGATGTAAGGTTGGCACTCAACACGATTCGTCAGTCCATTGATATGGTAACAGGTTCAGGGATGGATATTAAAACAAAAGAAGCTGACCACGAGGATCATTACGAAATCGTTATTCATATTCCTAAACGCAAATAATTGAAGCTTAAGGCGGCAATGGGCCGCTTTTTCTGTCTTAACAGTCAGATTGTGTATACGTGAAGATGAACATCGTTTTGGTAAAACGGTAGTTGTTGTTCGTGCGTATGATGGCCCCTGCTTATTGTTAACTGTAACTCACAACCTACTAGAAAAGACTCCTATTTTATTTGAGGTGAAGGTATTGTCTAAGATTATGGCCGTAGCAAATCAAAAGGGCGGTGTGGGGAAAACAACGACATCGGTTAATTTGGGTGCGGGACTTGCTTCACTAGGGAAAAGGGTACTGCTTGTCGATATTGACCCCCAAGGGAATACAACGAGCGGAGTCGGTATTAATAAAGCAGATGTGGCGAATTGTATATATGATGTTCTTATTAATGATGTACCTCCCCAGGAAGCAATTGCGGAGACACAGATTGAGGGACTTCATATCATACCTGCAACGATTCAACTTGCCGGAGCCGAGATCGAATTGGTATCCACCATATCGCGAGAAGTGCGTCTGAAAAAGGCATTGGCACTCGTGAAAAACAATTATGATTATATTCTGATTGATTGTCCACCGTCGCTCGGAATGTTGACCATTAACTCACTAACTGCCTCTGATTCCGTAATTATTCCGATTCAGTGTGAATATTATGCCCTGGAAGGATTAAGCCAGTTGTTGAATACCGTTCGACTGGTGCAGAAACATCTGAATACTTCTCTTCAGATCGAAGGTGTATTGTTGACGATGTTTGATGCTCGTACGAATCTTGGCATCCAGGTTATAGAAGAAGTGAAAAAGTATTTTCAGCAAAAAGTGTATCAGACCATTATTCCGCGTAATGTCCGGCTTAGTGAGGCACCTTCTCACGGGCAATCCATTATTACGTATGATCCCCGTTCCCGAGGAGCGGAAGTGTATTTAGAGCTCGCAAAGGAAGTGATTTCTTATGAGTAAGCGGCTTGGAAAAGGACTAGATGCCCTCATTCCTTCGCTTTCAATTAATGACGACGATAAAGTCGTAGAAATCCCGATTAGCCAACTGCGGGCTAACCCTTATCAGCCTCGTAAAGCATTTGATGAGGAAGCAATACATGAACTGGCGGAATCTATTCGGCAACATGGTGTTATTCAACCGATTATCGTTCGCCCTGTACTTCGGGGTTATGAGATTATTGCAGGCGAGCGCCGATTCAGAGCATCACAGTATTGCGGTAACGCTACTGTTCCGGCTGTAGTTCGTACATTTAATGATCAGCAGGTAATGGAGATTGCCCTGATTGAGAACTTGCAGCGGGAGAATCTGAATGCAATGGAAGTTGCAGTTGCCTATCAGGGGTTAATGGATCAATTCTCACTGACTCAGGAAGAGTTATCCGTAAAGGTGGGAAAATCCCGCTCTCATATTGCTAACTTTCTGCGATTACTGGCTCTGCCAGAGGAAGTAAAGGATCATGTTTCACGTGGAACATTGTCGATGGGACATGCGCGAGCTATCGTGGGCGTGAAAGACGAAAGTCTGGTCAAGCAACTCGCTAAACAATCCATTGAACAGCAATGGAGTGTACGTGAACTTGAAGAAGCAGTTCAGCAATTGGATCGTTCCAAAACAGGTGAGGCGAAGTCCAAAACCAAGCCCAAAAAGAAAGATCCATTTATCGATACGTTAGAGGAGTCACTGCGGGAAAGGTTTAAAACGACAGTGAAAATCAAACATAGTCAGAAAGATAAAGGTAAAATAGAGCTCAATTACTACAGCAAGCAGGATCTTGAACGGTTATTGGAACTGTTGCAATAGCAACTCGTTTGATCGATCATTAACAACATGCAGAGCTACTCATGTCATGACATATCGACTCTGTGTTCTGGAGAAACGATATGTCATTCTTTGTTTACATGCCAATCCTGTAGTTATTCCGTATGAGCAGAGGTGGTGGGAAGAGGATGGAGAAAATAATCTATCTGGATCATGCAGCGACATCTTGGCCTAAACCAGCTGCTGTGGGTGAGGCAATGATGAGTGCCCTCGAATATGCCGGAGCTAACCCGGGCAGAGGGAGTCATCGTATGGCTGTGCAAGCCAGCAGGATATTGTTTGCAACGAGGAGAGAGGTAGCGACTCTGTTCGGTATCAAGAATCCCAATGATATTGCATTTGGCTCGAATACAACGGAAGCCCTCAACCTTGCAATTCAAGGAGTCCTCCGAGACGGTGATCATGTTATAGCCACAATGGCGGAGCATAATTCAGTTCGGCGGCCATTGGAATTCCTTCGTAGGCAAGGCAAAATTGAGGTTGATTATGTACCCGTTACTGCCTCCGGAATTATGGACATGAAAAAGATGGAACAGATGTTTCGGAAAAATACGCGTCTGGTTGTGTGTACACACAGCTCTAATTTGCTGGGCAGCATCTTGCCAATTGAAGAAATCTCACAACTATGTCACACCTATCAGGCCCTATTATTGGTAGATGCTGCTCAGAGCGCTGGAGTGATACCGGTTGATGTAGGACAACTGGGGATTGATATGCTGGCTTTTCCGGGCCACAAGGGTCTGCTAGGGCCACAAGGGACAGGGGGTCTGTATATTGCTCCTGAGCTTGATGTGCAACCTCTGCTTCATGGAGGTACTGGTAGCCAATCCGAAGCGCTGGAGCAGCCTAAAGTGCGTCCAGATCGATATGAAGCTGGCACCCCTAATACAGTTGGGATCGCTGGGTTGGGAGCGGGAGTGAAACATGTACTCACGATGACACCTGCTTTAATCTACCAGCATGAATGGGAACTGACACAGCATATGATGGAGGGACTATCCTCCATTAAGGGTATTCGATTACTGGGCCCAGGTATTGGACAACCGCGTACAGGATTAGTATCCTTTATTGTTGAGGGATATGATTCAGCTCAATTGGCATTTCAGTTGGATCGGAATTATGATATTGCTGTTCGTTCGGGGTTTCACTGTACACCACTTGCACATGAGGCAGCCGGTACAACTACTACTGGAGCTGTTAGGGCAAGTGTAGGATACAACTCCACCAAAGAAGAGGTGGATGAACTCATTCGGGCCGTTACAGAGCTGACAACGGAGTAGTAACGATAGAAAACTACATCTTGTATTTTAAAATGGAAATATATGATTAATCCCTTGAATAACGGGTTGATTTATAATAAAAGCTAAGGACTGCGGACAGGCATGAATCTAATCAAAAACATAGAGGGGTAGTTGCACTTACATGGCTGAATTAAATGAGCTGATTCTGGAACAGCTGTTATGGATTATTGGCGGAGTGACTTTACTTACGGTGATTTTACTGATCGTGAGTATTGCTCAAGGGGCAAAGTTACGGAAGGTTAAACGTAAATACGAAGCCATGATGGCTGGCAGTGGTGTAGAGGATCTGGAGTCACTGTTGATCAATCTGAAAATTCAGATGGATAGCATTGAGGATGAACACAAGCTGCAAACAAATCAGCTGCAAGAAGCATTGCAGAAACTGGCCCGTATCCAGGGTAAGATCGGCGTGAAAAGATATAATGCATACGGAGAGCGTGGTAGCGACCTAAGCTTCTCGATAGCCATGATTAATGATAGTCAGGATGGTATGATTCTTACCGGATTATTCAATCGTGACGGTTCTTATGTATATGCGAAACCTCTGAAAGGGGGAGAGTCAACGTATACACTTTCCCCAGAGGAAAAGGAAGCTATTACTCTGGCACAGCAAGCAGAGTAGAACGGGTATGCCACTCCCGAATGGCTGAATATAGACTGGTTGCTATAATTTCAGACATCCGCATGACGAGACTAAGCCGTGTGTTCTGAAGAACAAAGTATTCCATAAAACCGCCGACGTTAACGATACCTGTCAGATGGATATCGCCGACCGGCGGTAATTCTTTATTTACCCCCGCGCCTGGTTTGAGAGGACCGTTCACCACCTGAATGCAACCGACACTGGAGGATTGACCCAGGCAGGCATCAATACCTATCACATATGGGTTGTGATGGGTGCTGTAAATGTTATGGAGTGTATCTTGCAGATTTACAGCATGGACGGGTTCATCTAACGTGCCATACAGATGGAATAGAGGGCTGTCCCATTTGGCAAGTGACGTACCTACCAGCGGTCCGAGACAGTCACCGGTTGAGCGGTCTGTACCAATGCAAACGATCACTACATTTTGCAGGGAGTGAGCTTTGTAGAGATGGAACATTAAACGATGCACAATAGCGGAGTGTACACCTGCATCGGTATGAGGAACTTTCAGACTGGTCATATCTTGTGATGAAAAGGAACGCGAAGTAGGATTCATAGGATCTATCCTTTCCCTTGGAATAGTAGTATCAGTATATGGAAAGGTAGAGTATTTTATACTTCGTAAGGACAGGCTTTTTGCCAGAGAGCCGCAGAAGGGGGAAAGGAGCAGGACATGGACGAATGGATGGATAATTGGATGCTGATTGCTTTTGATTCAACACAGCAGGCACTGCGTGCAGAGATGCTGCTTGAATTTGCAGAGATTGAGATTGACTTGTTTCCGACTCCGAAGGAGATTACAGCCGGCTGTGCACTGTGTATTCAGTTTCCGAAAGAGGATCTGCAGCGAGTGCAGAAAATAATTCGAGATGAGTTTGTCGAGATCCGTGGCCTCTATTTCAAAACCGAAGACAGCTATGATAACATACCGATGTAGAGGAGTGATCAGACATGATGTCATTTTATTTTGCCCAATATGGTAATACTGGTGGCGGTACAGCAGCAGCTATGAAGGAAGCCATTCGCTGGACGGATCAAGTGTGGGCGAGAATTTCGGATACGGATATGTGGCTTAACATCATGTTCAGCTCAATTCGCATCCTCATTATTTTTATTATCACCCGTATTGTCATTAAAGTGGTGTCCCGGGTTATTGATCGTTCGATGGCACGGAAACAGGAAGGCAAAATTCGTGTGAACCCGCGAAGATTCGTAACGATTGGTGAACTATTGAAAAATGCGACATCGATAACCTGTAATTTTATTATGATTCTGTTGCTGTTATCGGAAATTAACGTTCAGGTGGGCCCACTGCTGGCCAGTGCTGG
Source organism: Paenibacillus amylolyticus (assembly GCF_051136285.1). Lineage (GTDB taxonomy): Bacteria > Bacillota > Bacilli > Paenibacillales > Paenibacillaceae > Paenibacillus > Paenibacillus amylolyticus_F. The sequence continues at coordinate 3,785,595 of NZ_CP194938.1, forward strand.
TGTACTGGGGCTTGCGATTGGTTTTGGAGCGCAGGGATTAGTGAAGGATGTTATCACAGGATTTTTCATTATATTAGAGGATCAGTTTGCCGTAGGGGATGTTATTCAGACTGGCTCATATAAAGGAACGGTGGAGGTCATTGGCTTAAGAACGACTAAACTGGTAAGCTGGCAGGGAGAAGTACACATCATCCCGAACGGCACAATCGCTAGTGTAACGAATTATTCCATGTCCAATTCACTTGCTGTGGTGGATATCCCGATGAAGGCCGATCTAACGCTGGATGAGTCCGTACATCTGATCAAACAATCACTTGCAGGCATTGAGGAACGTGACCTGAATATTGTGAAGGTGCCAGATGTTCTGGGTATACAGTCCATGTCAACTTCGGATTATGTTATACGTGTTGTAGCAGAATGCTTGCCGAACTCCCGAACTTCTGTGGAACGTCAGATTCAGGGAGATGTGAAGAAAATTCTGGAGTATCATGAGAGAAGTAAGCAGGCTGCATTAGAGCATGCGGCTGCGCTGGATAATAATGAGGGAGATGGTGCAGGTGGAGCGTAAAAGTTTCCAGCTTGGAGATATAGTACAGATGAAAAAGCAGCACCCCTGCGGTAGCAATGAGATGGAAATCATTCGCATGGGGATGGATATCCGGATCAAATGTGTTGGTTGCAAACATAGCGTACTGATTCCCAGAGCCAAGTTTGAGAAAAATATGAAAAAAGTACTGCGATCGACGGAAGATAATACAGAATCCTGAGGATAGTTTGTAAAAGGTTATCATGCTATACCTAGCCTATATCTGCAATATTAAATATAAAGTATCTGGTTAGAGCTACTGGTGAAAATAGCGTTTACATGCAGATGGGGACATGTATTGCTTTCCTTCCTTAGGCGTGGTATAATCATTTTTGCTGCGGAAAGGTACCCAAGAGGCCCAAGGGGGCTGACTCGAAATCAGCTAGGCGTGTCACAGCGTGCGTGGGTTCGAATCCCACCCTTTCCGCCACTTCAGTTTTTTAGTTAGTGTAAAATGTACATAGCTCCATGGAATGGAGTTTGCATAAAGAATACTGAAAGGACTTTCCACCAATCGGAGAGTCTTTTTTTATGTTTAATTTACTCATATGATATGTCATAAAATGAGGTTGTCCAATAAACATAGAAATAAAGAGCCCCGAAGGGCTCTTTATCCGGCGATGCATGTTTAGTTAGATCACAATCGGTCGTAACGGCAGAAACGCTGGTTGTACTGCTTGCGGCAATACTTGTGCTTTTAGACGAAGGGCCTTAACACGCCCAATTGCTTCTTATATTACGTGATGTAACTCCAACAGCGAAAAATCGGCTTCGTTGTCCAACGGAACCACACCTCTCTCGTGCACCGCCTAATTGTATTATGTGCTAATTTACGTTTTATATACATGCTCGTAAAAAAAGAACGTTGTTAATGAACCCGGGCTTTGGTCAGCTTTTTCCACTTGCGGTTCTGATTACTGGTTTCCGGAAAGGCTTCGCCTTTTTTCAAGGTTACTCGCTTTGGATCATTAATCTCCGTGTGAAAGCTTTTTTCTCCGACTTCCGTGTACTCTCCATCGTTTGGTGCTTTGTCTCCCGGCTCAAACTCGGTTCTTTCACCCATAATAAGCAGCCTCCTTAACAGAATGAGATCATTGTTACTTCTATAGTCTGTTCCAGCAGAAGGCTAATCATGTTAGAGATTATGTACCAATATGTACAGGGAACGTTTGCTTGCATTTCGCCTGCGTATTTGTTATATTAATATAGTTCGAGTTTGTGCTCGTTCCTTGCTCTCAACCTGGATTGAGGGCCAGAGTCCATAAGGAGGTGAAAATTATGCGCAAATATGAAGTGATGTACATTATTCGTCCTGACGTTGAGCAAGAAGTTGTTCAAGCTACAGTCGATAAATTCCAAGGCATCATCTCCAACGGCGGTGGTGAGATTACAGCTCACGACGTTATGGGTAAACGCCGTCTTGCGTATGAGATCAAGAAATTCCGTGATGGTGTTTATGTTCTGGTACACTTCACTGCTGAACCAGCAGTAGTTACTGAGCTTGAGCGTCTCATGAAGATTTCTGACGAAGTAATTCGTTATCTCATTACCAACGACGTTAAGTCTGCCTAAGACGATAACTCGTGATTATCGCACCAATACGCTCAGAAGGAGGGGATTACATTGTTGAACCGTGTCATTCTGATCGGCCGGTTAACCCGGGATCCTGAGTTGCGTTACACTCCAGCAGGAGTAGCCGTGACACAATTTACTTTGGCCGTAGACAGACCGTTTACAAGCCAAGGAGGAGAGCGGGAAGCAGATTTTATTCCGGTCGTAACCTGGAGACAGCTTGCTGAGACCTGTGCAAACTATTTGCGTAAAGGTCGTCTGGCTGCAGTCGAAGGACGCATTCAAGTACGGAACTACGAGAATAACGAAGGAAAGCGTGTATACGTGACCGAAGTCATTGCCGATAATGTTCGTTTCTTGGAGTCAGCTAACCGCGAAGGCGGTGGCGGCGGGGGACAACCTATGCGTGAAGAGCCTTCTTATGGAGGCGGCGGCGGACGTGCAAGCAATAATAATAATGCTGCGCGTAGCAACAATCAGGATCCTTTTTCCGATGACGGAAAACCGATTGATATATCGGATGATGATTTGCCATTTTAACGTGGGCCGATACTCCTTAGGAGATATGGGTTACATGATAGGAAAGGACTGAAAAGCATGGGCTTCAAGCAAAGAGAAGGCGGAGACGATAAAAGACCGGCACGTCGTGGTGGTCGCAATAAACGTCGTAAAGTGTGCTTCTTCACAGCGAACAAAATTACTCACATCGATTATAAAGATACGGACTTGCTTCGTAAATTTATCAGCGAACGTGGAAAAATTTTGCCGCGCCGTGTAACAGGTACTAGCGCTAAATATCAACGCATGCTGACGATTGCAATCAAACGCTCCCGTCAAATCGCATTGCTGCCATACACAACTGAGTAGTTTCTACTCAGTTTGCATACGAGAGCAGTCGGCTTACAGCTGGCTGCTTTTTTGTATTCTCAGATCTATAGTATTATCACAGATGAGATGAAGACCCCATGAAAGATGAAGAAAATGAAAACGTATAATCATGTAATTCTTACAGAAGAAGCTTTCGAAGCCGAGATGAATTATAATAGAATATAGCCTGCCATAGATGAAATGAACCCAATCATATAACCACGAAGTGAAGTTCATCAATAGAATTTAATTTGGGAGAGTATATGAATTCATCACTACGTAAAGAAAGACAGCGAAGGAAGAAAAGCCTAAGGAACTGGATCATCGCAACGATTATTCTATCTATTGTATATGTATGGTTGCAGCAAAAAGGTGAGATGGGTCAGCTGTGGCAAGATGAGACGATTCCTGAGCCTTTACCCATAACAGGTTTGCACCCGGTTATTGCTGAAAGTGAAGGTGTATTAGTCCGCATGGCTGCCCGGCGTGGTATACAAGTTGTAATCACACATGGATACCGAAGTGTGGAAGAACAGGATGCTCTATTTGCCCAAGGTCGATCGTCTTCTGGTAATATTGTTACGAATGCACGAGGTGGAGAATCTTATCATAACTATGGGCTTGCCATTGATTTTGCATTGAGGACTCCGGGCGGAGAGATTGTGTGGGATATGGAGCGAGATGATAATGACAATGGTAAGGCGGACTGGATGGAGGTTGTTGATTTAGCGAAAGAGCTGGGATTCACCTGGGGTGGAGACTGGGCTAACTTTCCGGACTACCCCCATTTGCAGATGGATTTTGATCTAAGTATTCGTGAGTTAAAGCGTGGTAAAAGACCGCCAGCTGCACCATAAATCAAATAGTATATATACGTATATATGAATAATTATTAGAAAAGTCCTGCTTGTTGTAGGACTTTTTTCTTTCTTTTGTAAAATAAATGTTCAAAAGTGACAATTAACTCTTTACAGCAACAAATAAATAAAACTATACTATAATAACTAGATTTTTACGTTTACCTTACAAATCTTAAATAAAAGTATATAACTAAGGTTTATATGACGGTATAGTTTTAAACTCTCAAACGACAAATTCCCCCTAAATATGACATGATATTCACACAAATTAAGCTACTTTTACACGGATTATAATAAAAACCACACCTAGTGTCATAGATATGTTATATATGAACATAAAACAGTCTAATGTACACGCCTCATATCATTATAAAGTTGACCCAAGCAGGCTAACATTTCATACAAAAACCTCAGTATTTCCGCCTTTTTGCAAAGATACTATCCAAAACTGTAGTATAAAAAACATTTATTCCAATAATCTCAAAATAATGATTGACGTTAACTAAAATTACACGTATGATTACAGTAATTATTTGTATTTATAATTCCGCTAGGAATTGTCAACATTAATTGACCAATGGTTTAAATTAAAGACTATAATCTTGATTCTGTTAACGATAAGGTATTTTGTATACACTTTTGTTCAATTTATTGAAGAACATGGAAATATACAGTGGATGCATTCTTCTACTTACGAATACAGTCTGCGGAAATTACGGGGTTAGGGTGATTGATTTGGATAAAGAGCTATTGGAAGTCAGAGAGTTAACGACATCATTCAGAATTGAAGATAACTATTATGCAGCAGTTGATCACGTTAATCTTAAGGTTAAGAAGAATGAAGTATTAGCAATTGTAGGTGAGTCGGGTTCAGGTAAAAGTGCGTTTGCATTTTCTCTAATGGGATTGCATAACAAAGCCAAAATCGAAGGCCAGATTCTCTATAAAGGGCAAGATATCGCCAACATCTCCCCTAACAAGTTGAACAAACTACGCGGAAAAGAAATGGCCATGATTTTTCAGGACCCATTATCCGCACTCAATCCTCTAATGATCATAGGTGAGCAGATTGAAGAGATTCTTACACTTCATCAATCTAAGTTGTCTTCTAAAGAAAAGAGAGACAAGGTTATTCACTTATTGAACCAGGTAGGGATTCCACGTCCCGAACAAATATATAAGCAATATCCCCACGAGTTATCTGGTGGCATGAGACAGAGAATTGTCATCGCGATCGCGATTGCTAACAAACCAGAGCTATTGATTGCCGATGAACCAACGACAGCACTCGACGTTACGATCCAGCTACAGATCCTTGAACTGATTCGTGATCTGAAGAAGGAGATCAATGCCGGTATTATCTTGATCACACACGACCTAGGTGTGGTGGCTGAGATGGCTGATCGCGTAGCGGTCATGTATGCCGGTGAAATTGTTGAAATTGCAGACATCGTCACGTTGATGAGTAATGCAAAACATCCGTATACACGTTCATTGCTGAATTCCATTCCCACTCTCAGTGAAGAAAAATCTAAATTACATGTTATTCAAGGCATTGTGCCTTCTCTTAAAAATCTTCCAAGGCAGGGATGCCGATTCAAGGCTCGTATTCCATGGATCAGCGACTCAGCTCATGAAGACAACCCGCAGATGCATGAAATTGCACCAGGACACTTCGTAAGGTGTACCTGCTATCAGCACTTTCATTTCCCTGATCAAGCGGAGGAGGAATAACATAATGGCATTACTTGAAGTAGAAGGACTCAAGATACACTTTCCGATTCGCGGAGGATTACTGAAACGGGAGATTAGCAGTGTCAAAGCTGTTGACGACGTCAGCTTTTCTATTGAAGAAGGCCAGACCTACGGGCTTGTTGGAGAATCTGGTTCGGGCAAGACAACAACAGGCAGAGCTGTGATTGGTCTGAATCATGTAACGGCTGGCAAAATTTTATTTAATGGCAAAGATTTAACGAAAGAACGACGCAAAGATCGTCAGCTTCAGCGAGATGTACAGATGATTTTCCAAGATCCGTATTCCTCACTTAATCCGAAGAAGCGTGTGATGGACATCATTGCTGAGCCTCTCCGAAACTATGAACGGCTGACGGCAACGGAGGAGAAGAGGCAGGTCAGTAGTTTATTAGAGAAGGTAGGGTTAAGTCCTGAGTCTATCTACAAGTATCCGCATGAATTCTCAGGGGGGCAGCGTCAACGGATTGGAATTGCTCGAGCAATTGCACTCAAGCCAAAACTGATCATAGCTGACGAACCTGTATCTGCACTCGATGTATCCGTACAAGCCCAGGTGCTCAATTTCATGCAGGAGATCCAGAAGGAACTGAATCTGACTTATTTGTTTATTAGCCACGATCTGGGAATCATTCGCCATATGTGCGACCAGATCGGAATTATGTATAAAGGGCGATATGTGGAACAGGGGACCACAGATGATATTTTTGAAAATCCCCAGCATATCTATACCAAACGTCTTATTGCAGCGATTCCGGATATGGACCCAACCAAACGTGAGGAAATGATAGCTTTCCGACAGCAGATCAAATCCGAGTATGAAGACTCATATCGCAATTTCTTCGATGAGGAAGGGCTTGCCTATTCGCTCCAATCCATTTCCGATACTCACCGGGTAGCTTTACCTCAGAAAGGTTGAAAGCCATATGTGGAAAACTATTGTACGCCGAATATTTATAATGATTCCTCAAATCATTCTACTCAGCATTCTGGTCTTCCTGATGGCAAAAGCCATGCCAGGTGATGCATTAACGGGATTGCTCGATCCGAGTGTTGATCCCAAAGCGCTGGAAGAACAACGTGAACGGCTAGGACTTAATAATCCATGGTATATACAGTATTGGGACTGGATCAGACATGCTGTTATGGGTGACTTCGGACAATCCTTCCGATTCAAAATGCCAGTAACAGACCTCATTGGTCAACGAATTGCTAATACGTTCTGGCTTGCTTTGGCAACACTTATACTTACCTATCTTATTGCTATCCCACTCGGTATTATCAGTGGTCGGTATAACGACACCTGGTCTGACCGTTTGATTACAGGATATACGTACTTAGGTTTTGCAGCACCGCTGTTCATCTTTGCTCTGGTCATGGTCTGGATTTTTGGTTTCCGCTTTGGCTGGTTCCCGACTGGGGGAAGTGTAGCGCCTGGACTTACACCAGGAACATTCGATTATGTCATAAGCAAGATTCATCATTTGCTCTTGCCAGCATTATCGATGGCATTAATCTCCACCGTATCAACGGTACAATATTTACGCAGTGAGATTATTGATATCAAGCACAAAGAATTTGTACTCACGGCGAGAGCCAAAGGTGCTTCGGAATCCCGAATCTACAACAGACATATTTTGCGAAACTCCCTGTTGCCGATTGCTGCATTTTTCGGGTATGAGATTACGGGGCTGATCGGCGGAACCATCTTTATTGAAAGTATATTCAGCTACCCGGGTATGGGACAGTTGTTCCTGAATTCCATCTCATTACGGGATTTCAGTGTAGTCACTGCACTCGTGTTATTATACGGGATTGCTACTATTCTAGGCTCACTGCTGTCTGATATTATTCTGGGATTGGTCGATCCGCGTATTCGCATTAAGTAAGAACTTGAAGATTTCGGGGTGAAAACAGATGAGCAAGGCCAATGATGTTGTTGTAACTTCACAGAAAGTTGATAAAAGCCCTTCCAGCTTAAAAATCTTATGGCGAGAGCTGGCCAGGGACAAAGTAGCCCTCGTTTCACTCATATTCCTGGGGCTTGTCATCCTTCTTGTATATGGAACTTCTATGATCCTGAATCAGGACGACATTGTTAAAGTTGATTTGTTTGCGCTGTATGAGCCACCATCCGCGCAGTATTGGCTGGGGACAGACTATGGCGGTCGAGATGTATTTGGTCAACTTGTCATTGGGACAAGAAATTCGTTAACCATTGGTATTCTGGTTACCGTAATGACGGGATTCATTGGTATTCTGGTTGGTGTACTCTCGGGATACTTCGGCGGTATGATTGATAATATGTTCATGCGTGTGGTGGACTTTTTCATGATCCTGCCTTTCCTGATGATGGTTATTGCATTTGTAACGGCTGTGCCGAAATATAATATCGTTTCATTCTCACTAATAATGACCGCCTTCCTATGGATGGGGATTGCCAGACTGATTCGATCCAAGGCACTACAGGAGGGCGAACTGGAGTATATCAAAGCATCCAAAACTTTGGGATCTTCTCACTTTAAAATTATTGTATCTCAGCTTCTTCCCAACCTGAGTTCAATTATCATCGTTACGATGACGTTGAATCTGGCAGCTAATATTGGCCTTGAATCCGGGCTGTCTTTCCTGGGGTTTGGTTTCCCGGAAAGCACACCAAGTCTTGGAACACTCGTAAGTTATGCACGTAATCCGCAAACCTTGGAATACAGATGGTGGATATGGCTACCTGCATCACTACTGATTCTAGTATTGATGTTGAGTATAAATAATGTCGGACAAGCCTTGAAGCGTGCGACGGATGCAAGACAAAGAAGAGGTTAAAAAAAAGGGAGGAAAGGTTCATGAAAAAGGGATTATTTTCACGAGGACTATTTTTCACGATGATGCTGGTCTTTGTATTGGCACTTGCGGCATGCTCCGAGAAAGAGGCAGCAACACCTGCACCAGGAGCAAAAACAGAAGAAGGCAAAACGGAGGAGAAACCTGCAAAAGAAGAGGGCGTTTACTCCATTGAAGACTTTAGCAATGTTAAAAAGAATGAAGGTACAGCGATTAAAGGCGGGTCACTAACGTTTGGTCTCGTTTCGGATACAGCTTTCGAAGGTACATTGAACTTTAACTTCTATTCCGGTAATCCGGATTCGCAAGTCTTGCAATGGTTTGACGAAGGTTTGCTGACTTGGGATAAAGACTATGTTTATACCAATGATGGAGCTGCAACATATGAAACATCCGAAGATGGCAAAACGTTTACGCTCACGATTCGTGACAATGTAAACTGGCATGATGGCAAGCCGGTAACGGCTGAAGATCTGCAGTTTGCTTATGAAGTCATTGGTGGCAAAGGCTATGATGGCCCACGTTATGATTCCAACTTCACAAGTGTTGTAGGTATGGATGAATACCACGCTGGAAAAGCAAAAACAATCTCTGGTATTAAAGTGCTGAGTGACAAAAAAATCAGCATTACGTATAAAGAAGCAACGCCATCCCTGTTGACAGGCGGCGTGTGGACATATCCATTAGCCAAACATATTTTTGGTGGTATGGATATAGCGAAAATGTCTTCCTCCAAAGAAGTACGTGAGAAACCAATTGGTTTTGGTCCGTTTAAAGTAGAAACGATTACACCAGGTGAGTCTGTAACGTTTGTTAAGAACGATGACTACTGGCGTGGAGCACCAAAACTGGATAAAGTGACGCTGAAAGTAATCAACCCAACAACGGTTGTTCAAGAGCTGAAATCTGGCGGGGTAGATCTGGTAGATGCCTTCCCAACAGATCAGTATAAAGATAACGCGAACCTCTCTAACGTAGAATTCCTGGGTGCAATCGACCGTGCTTATACGTACATCGGTTTCAAATTGGGAACATGGGATGCTGAAAACAATAAAGTTAAATCCAATCCTGACGCAAAAATGGGTGATAAAAACCTGCGTAAAGCAATGTGGATGGCTGTAGATAATGACCAAGTAGGTAAACGTTTCTACAATGGTCTTCGCTGGAATGCAACAACGCTGATTCCACCTTCTCACCCTGAATTCCACGATTCCAGTAATCCAGGCGTGAAGTATGATCCGGAAGCTGCGAAGAAATTGCTTGACGAAGCTGGCTACAAAATGGACGGAGAATTCCGTACGAAACCAGACGGTTCACCTCTTGAAATCAATTTTATTTCCATGACAGGTGGCGACACGGCTGAACCTCTGGCACGTTACTATGTTCAATCTTGGGCAGCGATCGGTCTGAAAGTAAACTTGGAAATGATCGAGTTTAACAACTTCTATGACCGTGTAGGTAACACAGGTAAAGATGATCCTAAAGTCGATGTGTATCAAGCGGCTTGGGGTGTTGGTATCGATGTTGACCCATCCGGTTTGTATGGACGTGATGCACTCTACAACTTCCCTCGTTTCTCCAGTGAAGAGAATGATAAATTGCTGGCACGTGGTGTCTCTGCTGAGGCATTTGACGTAGAGAAACGTAAAGAGATCTACAATGAATGGCAAAAATACATGGTGGATGAAGTTCCAGTATTCCCAACGCTGTATCGTGCTGTGGTATCACCAGTTAACAAACGTGTAATGAACTATGCGATTGGTGATGGAACAGGCGTATATTTGAGCGATTTGGCTGTAAATGCTGACAAACCGGTTGTTGCTCAATAATCAATAAATAAACAAAAAACATGGATTCCGATCACTCTGACACTGACAGGGGTGAAGAAATCCATGTTTTTTTGTAACCAATAAATAAAAAAAATTTAATTTTTTTCAAAAAAAGTGCAGACAAAATACCTCTTTGCTACGTCTATATAGGTAAGAGGTGATGATTCGATGAAAATATGGTGGAAACGGGCAGGAATGCTGTTCACTTTACTAATAATTATATACTTAGGAGTAAAACCGGACATGCTGGTTGGCAAACCAGGGATCAAAGCGGAATCAGCCGTATTGATGGACATGAACTCAGAACAGGTACTGATGGATTATAACGGCTCTGAAGAAATTGCTCCTGCAGGTGTCAGCAAATTGATGACCGAACTGCTTGTGATGGAAGCCGTGACGAAAGGTGATATTCGTTGGGATGATCCGGTTAATGTAAGCCGATATGCCAGCTCTGTTGGCGGGAATCAACTTGCACTGAAACAGGGGGATCGATTCACAGTTCAGGAGCTATTCCAAGTCGTGGCAGTTTACTCCGCTAATGATGCTACAATTGCTTTGGCGGAGCACATCAGCGGTTCAGAGCATCAATTTGTACAACGGATGAATCAGAAGGCTGCTGAGATTGGTTTGTCAGGGGACACTTACTTTACTAACTCTACAGGTCTAAGTGAGAGTATGCTTGGCTCACACCGTCCGCAGGATATCCAGGGACAGACGTTAATGACGGCAATGGATGCTTGCAAGCTTGCTCGATATTTGCTTAATCATCACCCGGAGATCCTTAAAGTCTCCAATCAAATGCAAGTTTCCTTGCATCAGAAAGGCATCTATATGAGCAATACAAACTGGATGTTATCTTCAATTGGCGGAACTTATGCATATCAGGGTAATGACGGGTTAAAGACTGGATATGATGAGCATAGTGGCTATCATTTTGTTGGAACAGCTGAACGTGATGGAAAGCGGCTAATTTCGGTTGTTTTTGGCACGGATACACGGGAAGGCCGATTCATTGAAACACGTAAGTTGTTGAATTACGGATTTTCCAGCACTAAAGTAAACTAAGTATATTATTGTCAAGGAAGGTTACCTCTGTTAATAAATGGATAAACGTAGTAAAGTGGGATACAGATAGTTCCATACTACTCTGCAATTCACTTTTAAGGGGGAGAACATTTGAACTCGATCAGTAAAAAAGTATATGCACTCACGCTGTCCATGGCGATGTCCATCGCTTTGATTCAGCCTGCCGTGCAGGCGGCCGAAGCACTCAAACCAACATCGGCTGTCTCGGAATCGATCGTTTCCAAGGCAACACAGACCCTGCAACAACTGGGATACATAGACGGTACTAGGGATGGAATGAAAGAAGCAGCAACACCTATTACGCGTGCAGAGGCTGCAATTATTTTGCAGCGTGTGCTTGAACTGGATGCTCCGGCAACCCTTACAGGTTTTGCAGACGTTTCGCCGGATGATACAGCTGCGCCAGCCATCTACGCGTTGAAGCAAGGCGGACTCATTCAAGGTAAAGCCAAAGGTTATGCCCCGGATTCACCACTCACACGCGCTCAGATGGCCTCTCTGTTAACACGAGCATTCAAATTAAAGGATAACGGAATCCAGGTGGTTTACAGTGATGCTGACCAAATCCCGGCTGTACATGCGAATGATGCTGTTCGCGTTAAACAACATTTCATTATCGAAGGTAGCGCTTTTCATGCGAAACAAGCAGTAACGCATGGTGAGTTTGCGAGTGCCCTGTATCTTGCGCTGGGGCTTGATGTGAAGAAAGCAGGGATCACGCCGCTTGAGGACTTCTTCAAACAGCCTGCTCAGGCAGGTTTCCAAATGTCCCCTGATGGCAAACATCTGGCTTACATGGAGCCGTGGAACGATCGGATGAACATCGTGGTTACGGCAAATGGTCAAGATAAGCCTGTACGTATTACAAGTGAAACGGATCGGAGTATTGCGGGGTTTGCATGGGCAACCAACGACAAGCTTCTGTATTTCAAAGATGCGGCCGGAGATGAAAACTATCACCTGTATATTACAGATATTGATGGTAAAAATAGCAAAGATCTAACGCCTTATCCAAACACCAGAGCTATGCTTGTCGATTCTTTGGAGAATATTCCAGATGAGATTTTGGTGAGCATGAATAAACGTGACCCGAAAATTTTTGACGTATACCGTATCAATATTAAAACAGGTGAAGCGGTGCTTGCTGCCGAGAATCCGGGCAATATTACAGGTTGGATGACAGACCATGAAGGAAAGATCCGTGTAGCCATATCCAGTGATGGCAATGTATCTTCCTTGATGTACCGTGAGGCCGAGAATCAGCCGTTCCAGCCACTAATCATAACGGATCTGGGAGATACTTTTGTTCCCGTCATGTTCACAAGCGACAACAAAAACCTGTATGCCGTGTCCAATCTGGAGCAAGACAAGATGAGTATTGTGGAGTACAGCCCAGCAACCAAGAAGGTAACCAAAACGCTTTTTGAAAACAAAGATGTGGATGTCAGCAATGTGATTCCTTCCAAAGAAAAAGGAAAGATTCTTGCAGCAGTCTACGAGACAGACAAGGTGAACTATGAGTATTTTGACAACAAGTTCAAGTCATTAATGCAGGATATCAAAGCCAAAGTGCCTGGCAAAGAGGTTAGCATTATAAGTACAAGTGATGATGGGCAAGTACTCTTTATATCCTACAGTGACAAAGCGATGGGTACGTATTATTTCTATGATTCCAAAACAGGAAAGCTCGATAAACTGGCGGATACGGCTCCCTGGATTGATGAGACCAAAATGGCAGAGATGAAACCAATTACATTCAAGTCCCGTGATGGTCTGGACATACATGGATATCTGACGTTACCACAGGGCGCTAAAGCGTCTGAACTTCCACTGGTTGTTCTTCCCCATGGTGGACCATGGGCGCGGGATTCGTGGGGATATAGTCCGGATGTTCAGTTTCTGGCAAGCCGCGGATATGCAGTCCTACAGGTGAACTTCCGCGGATCAACAGGTTACGGTAAGAAGTTTCTGGAGGCAGGCAACAAACAATGGGGTAAAGCGATGCAGGATGATCTCACTGATGGTGTAAACTGGCTGGTGAAAGAAGGTACGGTTGATCCGAAGCGGGTAGCGATCTATGGGGGTTCGTACGGAGGTTATGCAGCTCTGGCTGGCCTGGCCTTCACCCCTGACGTATATGCTGCCGGGATCAGCTATGTAGGCCCATCTAACATCTTCACACTGCTTGACTCGCTGCCGCCTTATTGGGAATCGGGTCGTAACCTGTTCTATGAGCGTGTAGGTGATCCTGTGAAGGATAAAGAGCTGTTAACCGCAATCTCACCGCTCTTCCATGTCGATCAGATGAAAGCACCGTTATTGGTTGTTCAGGGCGCCAATGATCCGCGTGTCAAACAGGCAGAATCGGATCAGATTGTTGAAGCGCTGCGCAAACGTGGAGTAGATGTACCTTATATGTTGAAAATGAATGAAGGTCATGGCTTCGCCAATGTGGAGAACCGACTGGATCTCTACCGCGCCATGGAGAAGTTCCTAAATCGTCATTTGATGCAGTAACAATAGCCGAGGTTGTTCTCTGATTCCCATAAGGATTAGAGGACAACCTCTTTTTTTCGGATCAGCAGAAAGAGAAATGCATATTTGAAATGGACAGCAAATATCACATTTCAACGCCTATGTATATTCATCAATTGACATATAGCCACGCTATATTTTAAAATGACCAGTGAGTCATTATTATTCATTCAGGTTTATATAGATATCATTGTAGGTGGTACGAGGGCGTAATAACGAACAGATCAGGGAGGGATTTGGAATGCAAAAAGAAATGAAATGGCCATTGATTCTCTTCGCCGTGGGTGTATTTATGGCTGCATTGGATAACGGTATTATTACATCATCACTGACCACGTTAAATGCATCGTTTGGTGTATCGCCAACGTGGGGTGCTTGGACTATTACATTGTATACACTAGGACTTGCAATCAGCGTACCGATTGCGGGCAAGCTTTCGGACCGGTTTGGACGCAAGAAACTGTTTCTAATTGAAGTTGCTTTATTCGGGATCGGATCGCTTCTTGTAGCATTAAGCACTTCATTTACGTTTTTCCTGATTGCCCGGGTCATTCAGGCTCTCGGCGGTGGCGGAATATTTATCATTGCAAGCTCTTATGTGCTCACCAAATTCCCTGCTCAGCGTCAGGGTACAGCTCTTGGTCTTCTGGGAGGTATGAACGGCATTGCGGCTATCCTCGGGCCCAACATTGGCGCGTTTATCCTGGATGTTACCGGGAACTGGCACTGGCTGTTTCTTATCAACGTACCGATTGCGATACTGCTGTTTATTGCAGGAATCCGTTATATCCATGAAGAACAGGAGCTTAGCCGGGCAGCCGTTGATTGGAGCGGCATAGCGGTCTTAACAGTGGGTGTACTGAGTCTGATGTACAGTTTCAGTAATCTGGACGGTGTGAATATGCTTCAAAGCCTGGCTTCACCGATGTTTTATAGCTTCTTTTTGGTGGGTATAGCTGTGCTGGTGATCTTTTATTTTATGGAGAAAAGGTTAGAAGGATCCGACCGTGAACCAGTCGTTTCTACTAAGCTGCTGGGCATTGCGTCTTTCCGCTGGACACTGCTCATTGCCTTTTTTTCTGGAGCCATTCTGGCCTCTGTCATATTCATTCCAGGTTTTGTAGAGCAATATCTAGGTGTATCAAGCACAGCTTCCGGGTATTGGTTTACCCCGCTTGCTCTGGCCTCAGGCATTGGAGCAGGTGGAGGAGGATACCTCGTTGACCGCAAAGGGCCGATCTGGACGTTATCCGTGGCGGGTTTGCTCTCTGCCATTGGCTTCCTGTTATTCCCACTGTGGGTAGAGCATATCTGGCAGTTTGTCATTGCAAGTACTCTTGTGGGCATTGGTTTTGGCATGATGCTGGGTGCACCCGTCAATGTTCTGGTAACTGAACAGGCAGGTGAGCACAATAAAGGTATTGCGGTAGCAACCAGTTCCTTATTCCGCCAGATGGCGATGGCGATTGCACCGACGATCTTTGCCGGATTTCTGGCACGTTCGTTCACTAACCTCGGTTCGAATATCCAGTCAGGTCTGGCAGATCGGGGTATTGAAGTGCCGCCAGCGGTGCTGGAGCGATATGCTTCTGGTGGAGCATCGGGAAATGATGTCTCCAGTCTGTTGGCGGGGTTGTCGAAGATTCCAGATGCAAACATACGGGAAGCACTGCTCGGGGCCGTACATCAAACGACAGGCCAAGGTTACAACGGGCTTTTCTGGTCAGCAGTTATTTTCAGCGTGTTAACCTTATTGGTTGCTCTTGTTACCGGACGTCTTCGTCAGAAAGAGAAGCAGCAGCAGAAGTCTGATGGGTCACTGGGGTCGATATAATGTAGGAAGCAATGCGAAAAGATAGAGAAGAACAGTGAACCTTTTGTAACCGAAAAAGGGGTCGCTGTTCTTTTCAATTTAACCCGATTGTAACTTTTCATGATGCAGGAATGATTACAATAGAACGAGCATCGGCGGTTCTCCGCCTCCAGAGAAAGAAAAGTTCGGAGAACTGCGTGTCATCAGACGTTATGAGCGTTTAATGGGTAGTAATGAATTTCAATTTTGATAGTGAAGAAGGAATCGATGGATGAAAAGCAGAACTAAAGAAAAGAAGAAGAAAAGTCGCAAAGGCCTATATATAACCCTTATATCTCTTGTCGTTTTGATCATTGGCGGTTATGTTTTTCGCCAGAAGTTAGCCGTGGCCGCATTTGACCTGTTTCTGGCTGATAAGGTAGAAGCGCAGCTTACACATTCTTACGTGCCGCAGGAAGGCAATAACACGCCTGATCCGACGGTATATCGTAAAGAGCCGTTTTCTGTATTGCTCCTGGGCTCGGATAAACGAGACTACGAGAAGTCCCGTGGACGTTCTGATGCGGTTATCTACGCTGTTGTCCGCCCGAAGGAGTCACGAGTTTTGCTCGTATCCATCCCGCGTGACACATATGTGCAGATCGTAGGAAAAGATGCGGACAAGGATGGGACAGATGATTATGACAAAATTGCGCATGCCTATGCCTTCGGTGGGGAGAATATGTCCATCAAAACGGTGGAAAAATTTCTTGATGCCGACGTAGGGTATTATGCAACGATTAACTTCCAGGGGATCAAAAAAGTGGTTGATGCGCTCGGGGGCATATCATTGCCAATCGATAAGGATATTGTGAACAAGGATCCAAATCATGAGCAGTTCACGATTAAGGGCGGCAAACCGATCTATGACGGACAGGAAGCACTTTATTACGTGAGATACCGGGAAGATAGTGACTTTAACCGCACGAATCGGCAGCAAATTTTCCTGAACGCTTTTGCAAACAAAATGTTGAACCTGAATCAGATCTCGAAGATCCCGGAGCTGTTCCAGATCATGGGTGACAATTTTCAGACCGATATGCAGGCCACTTTTATTATCGATCTGGCGAAACAGGTGCTGACACAGGAGAAACCACAGGTTTCCAGCTTCACGATTTTGAGTGAAGGCATGCGTAAAAACGGTGTTTATTATGGCCGTGCAGATAAGAAAGATGTTCAATATGCCAAAGAGCTGATTAAAAACTGGATGGATCAATCGACCCCAGCCGGTGAAGTCATGATTCCTGACCGGCAGAAGATGGAATAGTCAACTCCATACAGATGGGTATCTTACACAACGATCAGCAGTACGTTTATAAGCGGGCTGCTGATTTTTTCTTTGTCGAGGGGCTTAAATGTGTAAGATCTTCATCCTTTTGGAACATCCTTCGTTCTATAACGTATAATATAAGTTGAGTGAACCTGTTGAACGAGAAATACACAAGGAGGATACACAAGGGTATGAACATCGCATTTTTTTTGCTGCCCAAACAAGAGGTTACATGTGTGACGTCGGACTCTACGCTGCGGCAAACGCTGGAACGGATGGAGTATCATCGGTTTACAGCAGTGCCTATTTTGAATAAGGAAGGTAAATATATTGGTACGGTTACAGAAGGTGATCTGTTGTGGTATATGAAAAATGCGGAGGGAAAGATATCATTTGAAAACGCTTCAAAGTTTCTGCTTAAGGATGTCCCGTTAAGGCTTGATATCAAGCCGGTATCCATCAATGCCAATATGGAGGATTTAATTAATCTCGCCAAGGTACAGAATTTTGTGCCGGTGGTGGATGATATGGAACGTTTTATCGGCATTGTGAGACGCAGCCAGATCATCGAATACTGTGAAGGTATTGTTGCCAAGGAATCCATAAAGGCCAAATAAGTTAAATTCTTTTCAAAATGATGGGCTGGCAGGGATAATCACAGCGATTATTACTAATATATATGAATAAGACGTACGGGGCTCGGCATCGTACCTGACATGGAGTTTCGGAGAATTTCTCCGCTTTTGGGGGTAATTTTGCCTGCCCCCTTTTTATGCTATAATGGAGAATAAAGCTTTTTCGGGGGAGAGTGACTTTCGCCAAATGCCTAAAGAACTGGATGTAGCCAAGCGGGCTAAAGTGATTGAATGGCTGAAAACCGAAGTACTTGATCAGGTATCCCGATTATTCAAAGCATTATGGGAAGGCAGCACGATTCGAATCGGAGATAGTCTTGCCAGTTTGATGATGAGCAGTTACATATTGGGCCGGCGGCTCGGTATTCCGTTTAAGGATCTGGATGCACTGCTTGTTGAGAAGTTGAAAAAGCATAAACAGGAAGGTCACCAGCTGGAAGACTGGTACCAGGATATTTCCGCGCTTGAAGATCATATGCGTAAGAGGTGAATTTGTTGAAATTTAGCTTTAAATCAGCTGTCTGGAGTGCAGTACTTTTACTTTTGCTGCTCTCGTTGCTAACTCCTTTATCGGTACTCTCCATATTTTTTATGATGATTCCGGGAGTTATTTTGTATGCGTCATTACCTGTAAAATCATTTGTTTTGCATCTTGTGCCTGTTGCTATTATTTTGGTTATGGTTCACCCGATTTATCTGTTATTTATGTTGATCTTAATACTGCCGGCCATTGCTATGGGTCACGCGTATAAGAATCAAAAATCGGCGTTGTTTGCTTTAATGACAGGAGCCGGAACGATGCTGGCGGAGTATCTGTTGCTACTGCTGGTGGGCAGCCTGATTTTCCAGTTCGACCTGTCCAGTTATATCAAAGATGTGGTGCAACTGACCATTGAACCGCTCACTAATTCATCAAGTCAGATGATTAATGGTTTTGTATGGACGCCTGAGATGACAGAAGATATCGCTAAACAAACTCAGTTAATGATTCCATTTGCGCTGGTCGTTACGTCGATGGTTATGGCTTTCATTACACATATTATTGCTCGTCCTATTCTGAGTGTTATGGGTATGAACGTGTCCAAGCTTCCACCCGCAAGAGAATGGCGTATGCCGCGTGCATTGATCTGGTATTACTTCCTCGCATTGATTATTGAAGTGGTTTCCAGACAAAATGATGGATCATATTGGAAAATGATTGCTATGAACTTGTCGCCATTAATTAATCTTGGCTTCATGATTCAAGCCATCGGTTTCTTCTTTTTCCTCTCGCATGCAAGAAGATGGAACCCGGTTATTCCATTTTTATTGGGAGCGGCAGTATTCTTCATTGGTCCGCTCCGCATTGTCGGAATTATTGATCTGGCGTTCCCGCTCCGTGAGGCAATATCGAAATCAAAACGATAGGGTGATGAGTCATGCCTAAATTTCTAAAGAAACGCTGGCACGGCTATTATACCGTATGGGCGTTCATACTACTGTTGCTGCTAGTGATGTTGGTTACCATCTATAACTGGACGCTTGGTTTGATTAGTCTGATACTGGCTTCGGCGCTGGGAATCGTCATGATCAAGGCAGAGCTCGCGTTCCGCCGAGAGCTTAACGACTATATTAACGGCCTTACCATTCGCATCAAACGAATGGAGGGTGAGGCGGTCAGCATGCTTCCGTTCGGAATTGTGCTGTACAGCGAGGATCGTACGGTAGAATGGCATAATCGCTTCGTTGCGGATATGTTTCATGAGAAGACATTGGTGGGCAGTTCACTGCTTAATCTATTCCCCAATCTCCCCCAACCGAAAGAAAAGAAAGATAAGGAAGGTTCGAAAGAACCTTCATCCAAAGAATTTCATGATGAATTCCAGCTGGATGATCGTTATTACGGTGTAATTCATAATCCGCAGGAGCGGTACGTGTATGTGTACGAGATCACCGAGCTGGCTATTCTTCGGGATAAATACGAGAATGAACGCATTGCATTAGGCATTCTTGTTCTGGATAATCTCGACGAGGCTGCACAAGGCATGGATGACCAACAACGTACAGCACTGATCGCACGAGTCACCAGTGAGATTACAGCTTGGGCAAAGCAGTATGAAGTGTATCTACGCCGTCTGTCATCCGATCGCTACTTGATGATGCTCAATCACAAGTCCATGCAGGAACTTGAACAGAGTCGGTTTGTCATTCTGGATGAAGTCCGTGAGATGACAGCCGATCTGAAAGTGCCGATGACACTGAGTGTTGGACTTGCATCTGGTTCAGACAGCATCAGCGAGATGGGAGAGCTGGCACAATCAAGTTTGGATATGGCACTTGGACGAGGTGGCGATCAGGCTGCTGTGAAATCGGGCCAACGCTTGTCATTTTACGGTGGAAAGTCCAATGCGGTGGAGAAACGTACACGTGTCAGAGCGCGGGTTATTGCTCATGCATTACGTGACCTGATGCAGGAAAGTGATCGGGTTCTCATCATGGGGCACAAAATGCCGGATATGGATGCTATCGGAGCATCCATTGGGGTGTGGAAGGCCGCAAGTTTGTACAATGTTGAGGCTCGTATTGTGCTGGATGGAGTGAACCCCTCCATTGAACGGTTGATGGAACAGGTGAACAAGGACGAGAAGCTCTCGAAAGCTTTGATCTCACCAGAGCAAGCCACTCAGATGATGACGGAACATACATTGCTGGTTGTTGTGGATACCCATAAGGCCTCCATGACAATGGAACCGAAGCTGGTCCAATCTGCAACACGTGTGGTCGTGGTGGATCACCATCGCCGGGGTGAGGAATTTATTAATGATGCAGTACTGATCTATCTGGAGCCATACGCTTCATCAGCAGCTGAACTTGTGACAGAGCTTCTGCAATATATCCACGAGAAGGTACAGTTCACTCCGCTTGAAGCAACGTCACTTCTCGCCGGTATAACGCTTGATACGAAGCATTTTGCATTGCATACCGGCTCCAGGACGTTTGAAGCAGCGGGCTTCCTTCGTCGCAGTGGTGCAGATACCATTATGGTCCAGAAGCTGATGAAAGAGGATCTGTCAGAATATATTGCTAAGGCAGAAATCATAAAGCATGCTAAAATGGTATATGGGAACATTGCGCTGGCGGTCACGGACCCTGGTAGCAAGATTTCACAGATGATGATCGCCCAGGTGGCGGACACATTGCTTAATATGACTGACGTGGTCGCCTCATTTGTTATCAGTGAGCGTACGGATGGACTGATTGGCATCAGTGCGAGATCACTGGGGCGCATGAATGTTCAGGTGGTTATGGAACGATTAGGTGGCGGCGGCCACTTAACAAATGCTGCTGTGCAGCTTGAAGGAACGCTGGGAGAAGCGGAGAAGCGGCTGATGAACGTCTTGGCTGAAATCGAAAAGGAAGAGGGGTTATTCGAATGAAAGTCATTTTTATAAAAGATATGAAGGGTCAAGGCAAGAAAGGGCAAGTGAAGGAAGTATCTGAGGGTTACGCACAGAATTTTCTGTTGCCACGGGGAATCGTACGTCTGGCAACGGAAGGTAACATGAAGACATTGGACAATCAGAAGGCGGCTGAAGATAGACTTAAGCAGGAAGAGAAAGCCGAAGCTGAAGCACTTGCGAAAAAGCTGGAGGCAGAAGTCACAGAATTGAAAGCAAAATCCGGCGAAGGCGGTCGTCTGTTCGGTGCGATTACGAGCAAACAAATTGCAGAAGCATTGGCTAAAAAGGGTCTGAAAATAGACAAGCGCAAAATCGAGCTGGATGATCCAATCCGTACGCTTGGTGTAACGCAAGTGACCGTCAAGGTTCACCCTGAAGTGAAGGCTACCTTGAAGGTCCAGGTAACGGAGGAGTAAGATGGGCGGCGAAATGTTATTCGACCGGGTCCCCCCACAGAACCTGGAAGCCGAACAGGCTGTGCTGGGTGCAATCCTGTTGCAGGGCGAAGCTCTGATTACAGCGATGGAACGGGTGCAAACCGAGGATTTCTACGATAAACCCCATCAATTGATTTATGAAGCGATGATTCAGCTGGGTGAGGAAAATCAACCGATTGACCTTGTTACGCTGACTTCACGTTTGAAAGATAAAGGCGAACTTGAGGACATTGGTGGTGTCAGCTACCTTGCCAAGCTCGCTCACGGTGTGCCTACAGCGGCCAACGTGGATTATTATGCGCAGATTATTGAAGAGAAATCGATGCTTCGTCGTCTGATTCGTACAGCAACACAGATCGTTAGTGAAGGATACACAGGCGGCGAAGATGTCGCAGGTATGCTCGGTGAGGCTGAACGGCGAATTCTGGAAATTTCCAACAGACGCTCCAGTAGTGGATTTATAGCCATTCAGGATGTATTGATGGAGGTTTTCGACAAGGTAGAAACATTGCATCAGAACCGGGGAACGACAACCGGGATTCCTTCCGGCTTCATCGATTTGGACAAGATGACGGCTGGATTCCAGCGCAGTGACTTGATTATTGTAGCTGCACGTCCGTCTGTAGGTAAGACAGCCTTCGCCTTGAATATCGCTCAGAACGTAGGCATCCGGGCGCAAGAGACGGTAGCGATCTTCAGTCTGGAGATGTCTGCTGCACAGCTCGTACAACGGATGATTTGTGCGGAAGCCAATCTGGATGCGGGAGTTCTTCGTACAGGAGAATTTAAAGGTGATGAAGACTGGCAGAAGCTGACAATGGGCATTGCTGCTCTCAACGAAGCCAACATCTATATTGACGATACACCTGGTATTACGGTAGCCGATATTCGTGCCAAATGCCGTCGTTTGAAGAAGGAGAAGGGTCTAGGCATGATCCTGATCGACTATCTTCAATTGATCAGTGGACGTGGTAAAGCGGGAGAGAACCGTCAACAAGAGGTATCCGAAATTTCACGTACATTGAAACAGATCGGCCGGGAACTGGAAGTTCCGGTTATTGCCTTGTCTCAGCTGAGCCGGGGGGTAGAGCAACGTCAGGATAAACGTCCGATGATGAGTGACTTGCGGGAGTCGGGTTCGATCGAGCAAGATGCCGACATCGTAGCGTTTCTGTACCGGGATGACTATTATAATCAGGATACCGAGAAAAAAAATATTATCGAGATCATTATTGCCAAACAACGTAATGGTCCGGTAGGTACAGTGGAACTGGTTTTCCTTAAAAACTTTAATAAATTCGTCAATTATGAGAGGGCGCATAATGACGCCTTCGCGATGTAGAGGGTAGACTGTGATTTACTCTGAACAGAGGTACACAGGCTATCCTGGACAATCAGTAACAGGGTACGTGAATGATTGAATATTAGGATATATACCCGTTATCACGTGAAAGATTAGCCAATGTAAAAGTACCGGTGATTGCAGTCGAGGAGAACAAGACTGGGATCACCGGTTTTTTACTGTGGAATAAGGTCATAATTCCGAACATTAAGCAATTGACATATATAATTGTTCGCCATTTCATTTGACTTTGAAAAAAGGGACTGGTACACTAATATTGCTGCGTTAAAGCAGTACAAACCTTCCCTTGAATGTAATGGGAGGAAATCATTACTGTCCGTTAGCACGCTTCTCAGTCGGTTTATTGCGTAACATGCCTGCCGGGATAGAGGACGGACAGACCAATATACAAAGGTGCGCAAGGCACCCACGGAGGTATGTTAACTATGTCAACGGTAGTTGTAGTGGGAACGCAATGGGGAGACGAAGGTAAAGGTAAAATCACGGATTATTTGGCGGAAAGCGCAGATGTAGTCGCTCGTTACCAAGGCGGTAACAATGCAGGCCATACGATTCTGATCGACAACAAAAAATATAAATTGACGATGATTCCATCGGGTATCTTTTACACAGACAAAGCATGTGTGATTGGTAACGGTATGGTTATTAACCCGAAGGCACTTATCGAAGAAATTAATTATATTCATGATAACGGATTTACAACGAAAAACCTGTTTATCAGTGAGCGTGCACATATCATCCTGCCATATCACATGGTTCTGGATGCCCTGGAGGAAGAGAGCAAAGGCCCGAACAAAATCGGTACAACAGGTAAAGGCATTGGCCCTTGTTATATGGACAAATCTGCTCGGATCGGTATTCGTATGGTGGATTTGATGGATGCAGAAGATTTTGAACTGAAGCTGCGTCACTTGGTTAAAGAAAAAAATCGGGTTATCGAGCAAGTGTACAACGGTACTCCGGTTGATGTAGAAGAGATTCTCTCGGATTATCTTGGTTATGCAGAAGTGCTTCGCCCTTATGTGCGTGATACATCTGTTGTGCTGAATGATGCCATCGATGAGGACAAAAAGGTATTGTTTGAAGGCGCACAAGGTGTGATGTTGGACCTTGACCAAGGTACTTATCCTTATGTGACTTCATCCAACCCGTCTGCAGGCGGCGTATGTATCGGTTCCGGTGTTGGTCCGGCACGTATTCAGCAGGTGATAGGGGTAGCCAAAGCATACACAACTCGTGTAGGTGACGGCCCATTCCCGACAGAGTTGTATGATGCAATTGGTGACCAGATTCGGGAGACAGGTCATGAGTACGGAACAGTAACCGGACGTCCACGTCGTGTAGGCTGGTTCGACAGTGTTGTTGTTCGTCACGCTCGTCGTGTGAGTGGCATTACAGGGCTGTCCCTGAACTCTCTGGATGTTATGACAGGTCTGGATACGGTAAAAATCTGCACAGGTTATAAATTCCGCGGCGAAGTAATCACTCACTACCCGGCGAGCCTCAAAATGCTGGCTGAATGTGAAGCGGTATACGAAGAGATGCCAGGCTGGAGCGAGGACATTACAGGAGCGAAGAAACTGGAAGATCTGCCGGTGAATACACAGAACTATGTGAAACGTGTAGCTGAACTGACAGGCATTCCAATCGCAATTTTCTCTGTAGGTCGTAACCGTGAGCAGACCAATCAGGTTCTGCCAATCTACGTATAAACTGATATTGGGTTGTTAAAATCCCCTCCAGTTGTTGCTACTATAGCGGCAGCTGGAGGTTTTTTGTGTCTGTTTCGGATATAATCCCGAGATTTCCGTCAATACTGACTAACAGTAGAGTTGGGTATCCCGAAAATCTGTATAGATTTAAGGGAAGTATAATCGGAAGGGAGAGAAACAGAGATGAAATTGCTGATATGGTTTGTCAAAATCGTGCTTATCGTATTGCTGGTCAGTTCACTGACATTGCTTACGACAGGATTAATTGTGCAGTCGTATGCGAAGTCATTGCTTGCCAGCTTTAATATACAGTGGGAAGGTCAGCCTACGGGACTGATGGGCATGTTTCAGGGGGCTTTGGGCACCAAGCAATCCAGCGAGGGAGAGAAGCCCGGGAATAAGCCTACAGATCAGCCAGCCGGAACGGAAGAGCAAAAAGCCCCAGAGAATTCAATTTCGGTCATGGGAAACGGGACGAAGGATGGAAACGCAGGAAGGGGTGTAGGCAAGGAGCCCTCTTCAGAAGGGGCAAGTCCGGATAAAGGAAACACGGACACGAATCCAGGTACATCTAGTAATGGCGAAACAGGGGGAGCAAGCACAGATACCGGTGGAGGTTCTGGAACGGTTAACGGTAACGGTTCAGCTACTGGAAGTGGAACGGCAAGTGGTCAGGGAACAGACAGGAGTAATTCGACTGGAAAAGATGAGATTGTCGTTTCCCCAGATGATATAACAGGTGCTAAAAACAAATTGCCAACCAAGGAAAAAGAACGTATTTTCACCCTGCTGATGAACAAGTTACCTCAGAAGGAAATGCAACAGATCTCGGGAGCGATGGAGGGTGGGCTGACAGAGCAGGAACTGAGGGAGATTGAACAGGTCATCTCGAAGTACCTGACCAGTGAAGAATACGATGATCTGATGCAAGTGCTGCAAGCAGAATAAAGGTGATCAGAAGTTGCTTTGCTGGACAGCTTCTGAACAAGGGATAGCACGTCATGATGGTTAGACTTTCCGGAGTATTTCTCATATAATTGAATGAAATTAGAGACATCACATGTAAATCTATCATCCATATGCAGGGGGAAAAGTTGCAATGAAGATGAACAATAACAGAGAACACGATATATAACAACAGAAGCACTCTTCACACAAGGCTTCCCGGCCGCGGAGCCGTAGCCCTCCGTTCATTCTTTGTATCAGAGGTACGCTGTACCCATCAGAGCATGAATACAGAATACGGGAGGTCTAATGAATATGAACACATTGAATACTACGGGTAATAAAAATACAACGTTAACGATATCAGCTGAACAACTTGCTGAAATTACGGAACGATTTGAGCAAGGGCTACAGGAAGCAGAGCAGCCATTTCATGGTTGGGACTTCGGTTATATTACAGGTAGTGAGCGGTTGCAGAGCGGTGTCCTGCCCTGGTCTTACGGCACATTGGCACGAAGATGTATGAAGGATACAAAGCGAATGTTGGATATGGGCACAGGCGGTGGTGAACTGCTGTCGAGTTTGATTTGATTCTCGCATGAATCGTACGATCCACGGGAAGTATGGCGTGTGCTTTCAGATGGTGGAGTATTTCTGACACAGCAGGTTGGCTGGTCTGATTGCCGGGAGATTAACGATCGATTAGGCATTCCGATGCCCTCGGATTACGCTGGATGGGAGCTGGATTTTGCCGCTGACCAATTGCGGAGAAATGGGTTCCACATCTGGGAACAGGATGAGGCTGCACCAGTCCAGCGTTTCTATGATATTGGAGCATTGGTGTATTATCTAAAGACAATTCCCTGGCAGGTGCCTGATTTTACAATAGAGCGATTCCGTGACCCGTTATGGCAGATCCATCTGGAGATGGAGCAACATGGATTCTGGGACGTGCAGCAGAAGCGGTTTATCATAGGCGCAGTCAAGAAATAAGTAAAATGAATCGTGAATGGTTAGGGTAGATGAGCTTGCCCCCTTCATCAATCGAATAAAGCTATTATTTAAATCTTTCATCAGAGTTGATCTGATGAAAGATTTTTTTGTATATACATGAAAATTATAATGTAATTTAGTAGGTCTTAGAACCTAGTCTTAGATTGGGATAAAAAGTACATAGTACAGTAGGAGTTGAGGCATAATGGAGGATGGAACACATGCTCCGAACGATGGATATTTGAGGGAAACCATATGGGGCGCGGATTTGAGATGTGAGGTTAAGAGTTGAAATGACTGTAAAACCTGTGTTAAAGTATACGGGTGTGCTAAAAGGTTAAAATTTTGACACTTTTAAAGCGCAGCTAAAGTCCTGATTTTACGAAAATTCATATCATTGAACTTACTTGCATATGACTCACTTACAGGTGTTGTCTGATAGTAAATGCGGAATAAGAAATGCTGAAAAGGAGAGAATCATGAAAGGTTTCAGAGGCAAACGCCAACCGGATCAACGCCGGGTACACGAACAATCCGGACAACACCGGACGGCCGAAGACAAAAACAGCATGAGCATGTCCAACTTCAGTTCTAATAAGAAAAGAATTCTGTCATCGCGTAAATGGATCATTACCACAGCATGTGGCATTTTGATTGCAGCATCGGTTGGATTCGGAGCAAAGCAGTATGTGGCCTCAAACACCGTCCCTTATTATAAGGTTATGGTTAAAGGCAACGAGATTGGTACGATTACAAGCGAGGCACAGTTGCAGCAACTGTTTGCCGAAAAAACGAAAGAATACCGCGCTAAGTATCCAGATGCGGAGATGGTGCTGAACACAGATGGTATCACAACCGAGACGGTAAGAGCATATAAACCGGAAGTGAACAGCGAGGAAACGCTGGACAAACTGGGAAACATGTTAACGGCCTATGCCAAAGGCGTGGAGCTTAAAGTCAACGGTGAAGTTGTCGGAATTGTGAAGGATCAGGAAACAGCAGACAAGATCCTGCAGCAAGTACAGAGCCAATACATACCGGCATCGGCTGTGCGAAGCTCACTGAAGACCAAGTCGGTATCAGCTAACTCCTCCAAAAAGGATCAAGGCCCAAGCACAACGCTAAAATCTGTAGACATCAAGGAAGATGTAACAACAGATACGGTGAAGGCAGATCCAAATAAAATATGGGATGTGTCCGAGGCGGTTAAAGCTTTAACCGTTGGTAAAGACGCGCCTGTAACTTATGTGGTGCGAGAAGGAGATACGATCTCTTCGATTGCAGCCAAGTATGAAATTACGCAAAGCGAGATCCGCAAACATAACCCCGGCATCAAGGAGACATCTCTCCAGATCGGAGAAGAGTTGACTCTCACTGTACCAAAGCCAGCGATTACGGTTAAATCGGTAGAGCAAGTGGTAGAGCAGATTGAAGTTAAACCACAGGTTGAGGTACGTAAGAGCGCTGATCTGAAGGCAGGTACGACGAAAGTGGTTCGTCCAGGCCAAAGCGGGCTGAAAAACATGCAGTATCGCATCACCAAAGAAAACGGCGAAGTCGTTCGGGAAGAATGGCTGGGTCAGGAAGTCCTCAAAACGGCGGTGACTGAGGTTGTACTTAGTGGAACCAAAGTGGTTGGCGAAGGCACAGGGCAATTTACATGGCCTGTATCCAATGCAACGATGAGCAGCAGCTTCGGTCAACGTTGGGGCCGCCAGCACAAAGGTGTTGATCTGGTCGGTAATCGCGATGTCAAATCTGCAGATGAAGGTGTAGTTACTTTTGCAGGCCAGAAGAGCGGTTATGGCAATGTCATCATCATTAACCATCGTAACGGATATGAAACGCTTTATGGTCACTTGAACAGCATCAGTGTGGATGTTGGCCAAGTGGTGGAGAAGGGCGACAGCATTGGTGTGATGGGCAATACCGGACGTTCCACAGGAACCCATCTGCATTTTGAGATTTTGAAAAATGGTTCAGCAGAAAATCCGATGACCTATCTGAATTAAGGGTAGAGCATGAGATTAAGTATAGGACACGAGGCGTCGCGTGACGATGCTAAGATTGAGAACAAGGCCCGCTGTAAAGCTGGCCTTGTTTTTTGATGTGAAATATTTTTACAGGAAACGGCTTCCAAGAGGTGGATCAGGATGTGACGGTGCCCCAGGTATGTTAAACTAGAGAGTATAGATCGTTGATAATAGGAAGTACACAACAGGAAATGCATGATAGACAATCAGATAGATTAGAGAGACAGCGCCAGTGGCGAATTAAGCAGGATATAGGGGTGAATTCAGCCGATGCAGGGAAAGATTTTGGTGGTGGACGACGAGCAGCCCATCGCAGACATTTTGAAGTTTAATTTGGAAAAAGAGGGTTACGAGGTCATCTGTGCGTTTGATGGTATTCGTGCGGTAGAGCTGGCGTTATCCGAGAAACCGGATCTGATGCTTCTGGATCTGATGCTTCCGGGCAAGGACGGGATGGATGTGTGCCGCGAGGTGCGTGCTCATCTGGAGATCCCGATTATTATGCTGACTGCCAAAGACGGGGAGATCGACAAGGTACTCGGTCTGGAGCTGGGTGCCGATGATTATGTAACCAAACCGTTTAGTACAAGGGAGCTGCTCGCACGGGTGAAGGCACAGATGCGCAGACAGCAGAAACCAGCAGCGATTGTAGAAGCACCGGAGGAAGAAGGAAAGCAGGTTCTGCGGCTGTTTGATCTGGCTTTTGATATGGACATGTATACGGCGTACAAGGGCGGTGAACCGCTGGATCTGACTCATCGGGAATACGAGCTACTCTATTATATGGCCAAGCACTCGGGCAAAGTCATGACACGCGAGCATCTGTTGCAAGCTGTATGGGGATATGAATATTTTGGCGACGTGCGTACAGTGGATGTGACGATCCGCAGGCTGCGGGAGAAGATTGAAGAAAATCCGAGCAAGCCGGAAACGATTCTGACTCGCCGGGGGCTTGGTTATCTCGTGCGCAGTGCTAAAAGCGTGGGGATATAATGGGCCGATTCTCGCAATTTTCGTTCTTTCGAACGATTCAGGCGAAATTAATTATTATTTATGTACTGCTGATCCTGATTGCGATGCAATTGATCGGCGTTTATTTCGTAAGTGCAATGAAGAACTCGCTGACCAGCAACTTTACGGAAGATTTGCAGGCACGGGCGGAGATGCTGTCGGTATTGGTAGGCCAGACGATGGCTGCTGGTGAAGCGGAAGCTGGCGAGGACAAAACGGAGAATCTGCGTGTGCTGGTAAACAATCTGTTCAACATTAACGGTGCCGAGATTCAGGTGCTGGATTCCAGCGGCAAGGTGCTCACGACCTCGCTAAGTTCACATTCGGATTATATCGGGCGCAAAAATACCCAAACCGTTGTCAGCCGTGCACTGCAAGGCATTCGGGATAATGAGGAATATATCGTAGACGAGGATAATGTTCGCAAAAAGGTCGTGGCCAAGCCGGTATTATCCGGCGGCAAAATTATTGGTGCGGTCTACATCGCTGCTTCGATGAACGAGCTTTACTCGACAATGGAGGGCATCAACAAGATTTTTATCTCCGGTATTCTGATTGCCCTGGTGTTAACCGCGGTACTGGGTGTCATTCTGTCTCATACGATTACCCAGCCAATTAAGGAAGTGACCAGACGGGCAACAGCGGTCGCGGAAGGAAACTTCGATCAGCAGACACCGGTATTCGGTACAGATGAGATCGGTCAACTCAGTCGTGCGTTCAACTATATGACCAGCAGGCTGCGGGATGCCCTCTCTCAGAATGAAGAGGAGAAGGAGAAGCTGACGTCCATTCTGACGAATATGAGTGATGGTGTGGTCGCTACCGATGAGCATGGTAAAGTCATTCTCGTTAACCGCCGTGCGAGCAGCATCCTTGGTATGCGTCCGTCCGATATTGAAGGCAGGCATTTTGCCGTCCTGCTTGGCATTGATCCGGAGGATGCGGAAGCACTGGCGAGCGGGTTTACCGGCTCAACGCTGCTGCAGATTGCCCCGGCAGGTCAGGAGGAGCCCGTAGTCATTCGCATGACGTTCACACCGGTACATCGGCGTGAACTGGGAATCACCGGCACGATTGCGGTGCTTCAGGATGTAACGGAGCAGGAGGAGCTTGAGGCCTCCCGGCGTGAATTTGTGGCGAATGTATCACATGAGCTGCGTACACCACTGACCACGATCAAAAGTTACGCGGAAGCACTGGATGATGGGGCATTGGAAGACCCGCAGCTTGCGGGACGTTTTGTGGGTGTGATTCAGAATGAGACCGAGCGCATGATCCGTTTGGTTACGGACTTGTTGCACCTGTCGAGACTAGATTCCAAGGAAGCTTTGCTGCGCAAGCAGCCTATTGATATTTTGGAGATGCTGGAGGAAGTGGCGGATCGATTCTCCTTCCAGATGCACCAGAAGGATATTCAGTCTGTGTTGTCTGTGGAGAATGATATTCCTGCAGTTCCACTAGACAGGGATCAGATTGATCAGGTTCTGGACAATGTGGTGTCCAATGCATTGAAATATACGCTGGAAGGCGGCACGATTACGATCGTAGCCCGTCTCAGCGACGAGCATACATTAGCGATCTCTGTGTCGGACACAGGTATGGGTATTCCGCAGCGTGATCTGGATCGGATATTTGAGAGATTCTATCGTGTAGATAAAGCACGCTCTCGCAGCATGGGGGGCACAGGGCTAGGACTGTCCATTGCCCGGGAAATTGTAAAGGCACATGATGGCAGCATCTCTCTGGAATCTGAGGTAGACGTTGGCACAACGGTAACTTTTACACTGCCCATGCGTGATAAAGGGGGGGAGCACCTTGAAGGAACGGATTAAATCTCTGGTGCTCGCTTCGCTGGTCGCAGCCAGTCTGATCCAGAGTTACTTCCTGATCTATCGTTTGCCTGGAGGCGGCGATTCTGTTGTTACCTCCGAGACAAACTACGTGAAGACCGAGAATATGGGTCAGGAGCGTAATATTGAAGAGTTAATTTTCCCGGATCAGATGATTATTCATCTGGGGCAGGACAAACATACGGTCTTTTACCCCGGCAACACGTTTTATCAATTGATCTACTCCAGGTTAAAGGGGCGGACATTTGAGGATTTCCAGCGCCGTAGTGTGCAATCGGTGAACTGGGATCAGATTCGCAAGGAAAGTCCCGGCTTTGAGTTGTCTTTTAAAGAAGGCATGCCGGTAGCTTTGTTACAACGAGTGATGCGCTTGGGGACGGATTCTCTTTTTCAGGGAGAGACGATCAACCGTATTGCCATATATACGATGCCAAATGAGACGAAGGCTCATGCCCTGTTCTTCAGTGCGAAGGGAGACGTAGTCTATGAGGCTACACAGGCAGATCTGACAGTGCAGGATGTGAAGCAGCATGTCGATTTTGGGACGAGTTGGACACCGTACACGCTGATGGAAGGCGGATATTATATTCCGGCACAGGCACTGGATACGATTGAGGCGGATGTGCCGACGGGGCAGTTCACGGTAGAGCAGATGCAGCGCAGTCTGTTCTCTGATCCAAGCATGACCCGAAATATTCGGGAAAAGGATGGATCAGAGATATATACGGATAGCAAACGTAGTCTGCAAGTGAAGCAGGAGCAGCGCTGGATTAGCTATACAGACCCGGCGGCACCGCCAGCTGGGCAGAGTGATGCGTCCAAGGAAGCCCTGTCTGCGGTTGATTTTGTTAATCAACATGGCGGCTGGAAAGGGCGCTCACGCATGATGCTGAGATCGGCTGACAATAAAACACAGTTGCAGTTCCAGCAGTATTACGGCAGTTTTCCAATCATGGATTCGATGCAATTCCACTTCGGCACGATCAACATGGAGATGCAGCAGGAGACGGTGTCGAGCTATGAGCGATCCTTGGAATATTTGAACGAAGGTACGGAGGCTAAAAAGTCGATCAAGCTGCCTGGCGGGGATAAGCTGAAAAATCTGATCCGGAAGGTAGCTGGCGAAAACCGCAAAGTTGTGGACGTGTACCCGGCATACCGTCCATCTACGATAGAAGATGGGTTGAAGCTGATCCCGGTCTGGGTGATCCGCTTCGGTAATGGTGAAGAAACGACGGTGTCTTAGGTTAGTAGCGGAAGGCGCTGTCGCCGCTGGTCGAATGCTAACGATCATCAAGGACGTTAAATGTTAGATTTATGACGCTTTGGAAATCTAACGATCACCACGAATGCTATTTTGACGAAAACGGGCTTAAAATGATGGAAATGTCTGATCTTACGCGAAATAAGGCTTCTCCTGATCGTTAGAATTCAAGAATCCGAAATAGGGCAAATAAGGTTCCTGGTGATCGTTAGCCAGATAGACAACCTATAGAACAAGGCGTAGAAAAAAAGGTTAAAAGCAGTAAAAGCTAGCTGCGAAGGTCATTAGGCAGACGAGGAGGTGAATGTTCTGGATTGGGGACGAGCGAAAAATGTATTAATCTATGCATTTCTGCTGCTGAATCTGGTATTGGGTTATCAGATCTGGATGGATGCACGCGAGACGGCTGGTGCCAATCTGGACTTCACCTCGCTCGCGGATAATACACAGCAGGCGATGGAGGAGAAGGGCATTCAGGTGCTGGCACCGATTCCGAATGAGACGCCGAAGCTGCCGAAGTTGTCCTATGAGTTTATCGAAGAGGACAAGTCGGGGATTGAAGTGGAGCTGGAGAAGCCTGTGGACAGCAAACTGATTTTCTCGCCAAGCGAGCTCGCGGACGCGCTGCAGGCGGAGATTCCGCAAATCAGCACATACCGGCTGGATCAGCTGATGGCGGAAGATGGGGCCTTTGTGCTCCACCCGCTGGTGGACGGCAAATGGCCGCTCTTTAACGTGAGTTTGGCGCTGTTCTACAGCGATCAGAAAATCACGGGTTATCATCAGACTCCCGTGCGGATTACAACCGCCGAGGAGAGCGATCAGCAGGTGCTTCCGGCGTCTAAGGCGCTGGGAACGCTGATCGAAAACTTTTTGCCAAACGGTGCAATTGTGAAAGATATTCAGCTGGGCTATTACGGCCAGTTGTTCAACTCAGATATACAGGTGGCGATGCCGGCATGGCGGTTCGTGCTGGAAAGTGGCGAAGTGTTGTACGTGCAGGGCATCAGTGGGGATGTATTCAGTCCCAAGTCAGATAAACCAGGGGAGTAATGTGTTATGGGGATATATTTTACCGTGTTATCCAGCGGTTCGACAGGCAATGCCACGGTCATTCAGCATGGGGGCACCTCACTTATGATTGATGCGGGTCTCAGTGCGAAGCGGCTGGATGCACTGTTCCTGGAACGGGAGATTTCAGGCAAGGAACTGGACGGCATTCTGGTGACACATGAACATTCGGATCATATTAAAGGACTAGGCGCGATGTCTCGGAAATATAATTTACCAATCTATGCAAATACGAATACGTGGGCGGCTTTGGAGAAGTCGGTCGGAGCGATTCCGGAGGAGAACCGGCGGATATTTGAAACGGGTGAAAAGCATGATTTTGGCTCGCTGCGCGTGGAGTCCTTCGGTATTTCACATGATGCGGCTGAACCGGTAGGTTATACATTCGACGATGGCAGTGAGAAACTGTCGGTTGCGACAGACCTCGGTTATATGAGTGACAAGGTTCGCGATGCGATCTCGGATTCAGATGTACTCGTGCTGGAGGCGAATCATGATGTCGAATTGCTGCGCATGGGGCGGTATCCATGGAACACCAAGCGCCGGATTCTCAGCGACATCGGGCATTTGTCGAACGAAGCAGCAGGTGCGGCGCTTAGTGAACTGATGAACGGACGCATCAAGCGCACGTATCTGGCACATCTCAGCCGGGATCATAATATGATGGATTTGGCTAAAATGTCGGTGCGTGATGCGATGGAGAGCCGTGGCTGTTTTTATCGGGACCATGAGTTCAAGCTCTGTGATACGTATTATGATCGTCCTACACCATGGGATAGGGTGGGTGAGCCATAAAGCTGTCCAGTTCGGCGGCTTTGCGCTCCACTTCCTCACGTGTGAGGATACCTTTATCAATAAGCAGTTCGATGATGGTGCTGAGTGCCAGTGTGTTACGGTAATGCTCTTCTTTGAGATCGGCCAGCTTGGCCGCCATATGCACTTCGTCCAGAGCTGTGAGTGTTCGCGTGCGTTCCATTGTGGAATCCTCCTTCTTTCTATGAAGCTTTGAATTGTTCTTTTACTATTATTGTAGTCAGGCTGGGGGAAAAACATTCCTCTTTTTGCCGCTAACATTCTCCAGGCAGGATGTGTATGCTGAAACTATAGCGTTTCTGTCTGAAATTTGGATTGAAAACGGGTTAAAAAAGTTGGATGAATTCGAGAGAATAGCGCTTAGCGCAGCCCATTTTGTGGTGATAGATAGTATGAACCTTTATTGTTAAGCGATTAATGGCGAAAATTTACGTTTATTTACGTTATTATGCAACTTTTTGGGATATAAAGTGTTTAGTATATAAGGAGTATTATGATTTTGGCTGTTTTTTGCGTATGAAATGGAATCTCGAATCTCGCAGAAGGCGAGAGTATGATTGGTAGAACACACGGGATGGAGTGCCATTCTGTTGTATATAAACGTCTGTTCCCGATTGGTTTCGGGAGGCGACGATGTGCAAGGCCATTTTGGAACATGCAAAAAAGCATGGGGAACGCGAAGTACCATCGGTCTTCCATGTTATCACTTGGGCGGCAGTCAGGGTCTTGATGCGTGACAACGAAGGGGAGAGGATCACGATGGGATTGTTTGGAGATGATTTTTATTCAACCAAGGTATCAAGACGCGCCGAACCTGAACAGAAAGGCAAACTTCAGATCATCCGCCCGGGAGGCGGAAGACGTGGACGTGATCGCTGGAGCAATCCGGGCAAATCACGCTCGGGATTCAGTTCTACCGTCAAGGTAGCTGTGATCAGTTCGGTAATCAGCTCCATCGTGACGGTTACACTGTTCAGCTTCATCAGCCAGCCAGCAACGCAGTTACCTCTGGCTAATGCTGCGGGTCAAGGCGGTGGAACTTCACAGACAGCACAGGTGGTTGATCCATATGACCGCATCATTAATGCTGCGGCAGAAGTACGTCCTTCTGTTGTCAGCATCGTGAATCATAAAACAGGCAGTAGCCTGTCGATGAAAGATTCCGCGCTGGGCTCCGGGGTTATTTTCAAAAAAGAAGATGGCAAAGCCTACATTATGACCAATCATCACGTCGTGGAAGGTGCCAGTGATTTGGAGATCGTAACGGTGGATGGTGAAACACATAAAGCAAAACTGGTTGGCAAAGACCGGGTGAGCGACATCGCGGTTCTGTCCACCGATGATAAAGGCCTGGGAGCGGCGGCGGAGATCGGCGATTCCAGCAAGTTGCAACGCGGACAGACGGTACTGGCGATTGGTAATCCACTGGGGCTCGGCGGTACGCTGACATCGGGGATCGTTAGTTACACGGATCGTATTCTGCCTGTATCGATTAATCAGGATGGGGTGTACGACTGGGAACAAAACGTCATTCAGACGGACGCAGCGATTAACGAAGGGAACAGCGGCGGGGCACTGGTTGATCTGAACGGGAAAGTCGTAGGTATTAATACGATGAAAATTTCGGATACTGGCGTTGAGGGCCTCAGTTTCGCGATTCCGATGAACGAAGTGATAAAAACGGTGGATTCACTGTTGCTGAACGGTAAAGTAT
Organism: Paenibacillus amylolyticus; assembly: GCF_051136285.1. GTDB lineage: Bacteria > Bacillota > Bacilli > Paenibacillales > Paenibacillaceae > Paenibacillus > Paenibacillus amylolyticus_F. Next base: position 3,821,926 of record NZ_CP194938.1, read on the forward strand.
CCCGTCCTTATCTGGGCGTGTACACGGTTGATCTGAGCAATCCGTATGCTCCACTGGACGATGATCAGCGCAAGGACCTCAAGCTGCCATCGCACGTGGACAGCGGTGTGGTTGTGTTGGAGGCTTCCGGCCCGGCGTCCGATGCAGGTATGCAGCTGAATGATGTCATTACGGAATTTGATGGGCAAAAAATCACCTCCACGCTGGACCTGCGGAAATTCCTGTATGACAAGAAAAAGATCGGCGATACAATAGAGATCTCATTCTATCGGGATGGCAAAGCGGAGAAAGTCTCTGTGAAGCTGACGGATAAACCGGAGTAAGGTTTGCGGAGTTTAGGTGATACGGCGAAAAGGCAATAGTAGAGAGAGTGATCAGAAATTCTGAGCACTCTTTTTGTATTATTGTGGATGCAGGGTACACGGAGGTGTGCGTGCTGCATCTGATCAGGAAGACTTGGAGCCAAAGGCGCAGATACATTTGGTTGCCTATATGGTAAACTGATGTCAATGTGTTTACATAGGTCGATGTTGCAAATAACAGTTGGATAACGTGAGATCCGGCTGGCTAATCTGAAAATGGAGGGATTCGAGATGAATCTATTGAAGAAAAAGGTGCTTGGAGGAACAGGCGTGGCATTATCCATGTTATTACTGTCGGCTTGTGGATCGGAGAGCTCACCAGCTACATCCGTAGATTCGGGCGCGCTGCAGGAGAAGATTGCCGGACTGGAGAAAAAACTGACCGAGCAGGGGATCAAAAGTGATGAGCAGGCACAGAAAATTGCCGCACTTGAGAAAAAGCTGAACGAATTTGGCACAGCCGGCGTTGCTGGACAAGGGACAGGTGGCAATGCATCTGTAACCAGTGCAAAAAATGGGTCAGCTGGAAAAGGGGACGGGGTGCTGATTACGTTTGCCCAGTATGAGAAGCTGGAGGTTGGCATGACTGTGGAAGATGTCATCGACATCCTTGGCGGCGAAGGTGAAGCGCTGAGTGAAGCGGAGAACATGGTCGTGTACAACTATAAAGGTGCAGCTGGCAACGGCGGCAACGCGGTGATTGCTTTTCAAGGTGGGAAACTGCTCACGAAGGCGCAGTCAGGATTGGAATAGGCCGGGGGTTAGGTGTAAGGGTAAGAAGAAAGTTAAGGATAGAATAAGAGTAAAGGTAACGACAAGAGTAAGAGAAGAAGTACGAAAATAAGCTCAAATTTAAAATGAAATTAGAAGCATTCCAGCAAGGATACCTGAGGTGGGGTATCTTTAATGGGGTGCTTTTTTTTTATCTTATGGGAAAGATATATCTGCTTATGTTAAGAGAAGGTCTTTTCGGTGCATAAGTGACACGTTTTTGCGCGGATCTGCGATGTGGGGGTTTCTTTTCCGTGGCAGGTGTGATAGAACTGAGAAGTGGCTATCCTGTAATGGGATAAGCGGCCTGTGAATCGGGAACATAGCTGGTGACAGAAAGGATGCTTAACGGATGTACGTTGTATGCAAAGAACACGTGGACATTGCCATCGACATGTTTGTGGATGAATATGAGGACGCTCCAGATATCGTGGATTTGAAGGAGACGGAATTTGCCGACTGGGACCCGCCTGCTAAATGCGCCGAGTGCGATCAGCACGCGGAATTCCTTGTCGTTTAGCGTACTGTAGAGCAGGCTGCCAGTGGCGCTATTCAATGTACGAAGTGTTGTTGTGCATGACGTAGCAGTGGTAGTGCTTCTGGCGTTAGACTTGGTTCGATCCGGTATGAACATCACAGCAAGGTGCAGAGAGAGCGTGTTGAGCGCTCTTTTTGTATTTGTGGGGAGTGAGCGGCTGTGGGAAGGTAGATTTTAAAAAGTGGGCGATTCAGGCTACATAAGGTTTGTGGTGATCGTAAAGTTTGGAATGATTTTGGTGTAGATGAACGATGCGATTGAAGCATCTAATTTATAGATAGGTTCTGTGCAAGGACGACGATTCAGGAGGAATGATCAAATGTTGATTCAGATTATTGGCGTAGGCAAATTGAAGGAAAAATATTTAACGCTGGGCATTCAGGAATATGCCAAGCGGCTCGCCCCGTACATCAAGTTTCAGATGATCGAGGTCGCAGACGAGAAAGCGCCCGATACCCTGAGCGAAGCTGAGGTAAGGGCGGTAAAAGAGCGCGAGGGCGAACGCATCCTCGCGCATGTGAAGAGCGAGGCGCACGTCGTCGCGCTCGCACTGGATGGCCAGCTCTGGAGTTCCGAGGAGCTGGCTGTAGAGATCGACAAGCTCGGCACATATGGGACGAGCCATGTCGTGTTTGTTATCGGAGGAAGCCATGGGCTCTCCGATGAGGTGTTACGCCGCGCGAAGCAGCGCTTGAGCTTCGGGCGCATGACCTTGCCGCATCAGCTTATGCGGCTGGTGCTGGTGGAGCAGATTTATCGCGCGGTGAAGATCAATCGGGGTGAACCGTATCATAAATAAGGCGTAATTTTAAACTGTAATAATTGCTTTGGAAATTCAAACTTCTTAATGGATGATAAATGCCAAGCAAGGCGGCAGTCATACCTGTTATCACACTTGCCATCAACCAGCGTTGCAGTTTTAGCTATGTACGGCGTGGGCCTAGCCACTCAGAAACTAGGCTTGCCGAAAGAACGATTACAGGTTCAATGGGAAAATGTCAGCGATTTTTGTGTCAGACGTAAGAATGTGTTTTGAAGAAGCGCTGAGCCTTGCGCGAGGTCTGCAAACTGAGTCAATAGGGATACCTATAATAGAGCGAACTTGGGATTAAGCAGATCGATCATAAGTCCCATCAGAAAAAGCTTTTTCGGAGAATCGAATAGTGCTGATTCGAAAATAATGAGGTGAATGGGTCATGGAATTGGTGAATGACATGACTCTATTGCCCCATTTTTTGTTGTTCCCTCATCTTTCGCAAACTCAAGTTTAAAGTTTTCTTTAAGTTCCATAAAGGGGCTGATCTATCATGGTAAACTATGGTGAATTATTGTGATTAATAATAGAAGGTTTATTTGCAGCAAGAATGAATTTGATCGGGGAAGTGTCCAACGAAGGAGGAAAAAAGAATGCGTAAAAAGATAAAACGGCCTATGGCCTGTGTTTTAGTCTTTCTGTTGATATCAGCACTGCTGCCTGAATGGATTGGGGGTAAAGCCTATGCTGCAGATCGTTATATCATCAAAAGGGTAGCGGGTACGGGGAGTAGCGGCTATTCAGGAGACGGGGGAGCGGCGGTGTCTGCCCAATTGAAAGGCCCATACGGAGTAGCCGTAGACAGCAACGAGAATGTGTATATAGTAGATTATGCCAACGATCGAATTCGGAAAGTAGATAAAGAGGGGAAAATCAGCACGTTGGCGGGTAACGGTATTAGCGGCTATTCAGGAGACGGGGGAGCGGCGACGTTGGCCCAATTGAAAAACCCGACTGGAGTGGCCGTAGACAGTAGCGGGAATGTGTATATAGCGGATTCTGGAAACAATGGAATTCGGAAAGTAGATAAAGAGGGGAAAATCAGCACGTTGGCGGGCACGGGTACTGCGGGCTATTCAGGAGACGGGGGAGCGGCGACGTCGACCCAATTGAAGAACCCGTATGGAGTGGCTGTAGACAACAGCGGGAATGTATATATAGCGGATTCTGGAAACAATGGAATTCGGAAAGTAGATAAAGAGGGGAAAATCAGCACGTTGGCGGGTAACGGTATTAGCGGCTATTCAGGAGACGGGGGAGCGGCGACGTTGGCCCAATTGAAAAACCCGACTGGAGTGGCCGTAGACAGTAGCGGGAATGTGTATATAGCGGATTCTGGAAACAATGGAATTCGGAAAGTAGATAAAGAAGGGAAAATCAGCACGTTGGCGGGCACGGGTACTGCGGGCTATTCAGGAGACGGGGGAGCGGCGACGTCAGCAAAATTTTTCTCCCCCATTGGAGTAACTGTAGACAGCAGCGGAAATGTATATATAGTGGATTATGGTAACCAGCGAATTCGGAAAGTAGATAAAGAGGGGAAAATCAGCACGTTGGCGGGCACGGGTACTGCCGGCTATTCAGGAGACGGGGGAGCAGCGACGTCGGCCCAATTGAACTACCCGCGTGGAGCGGCTGTAGACAGCAGCGGGAATGTGTATATAGCGGATTATGCCAACTATATGATCCGGAAGCTGGCGGCTCCTGCACCAGCGCACACGGTCAGCGCATCCGCAGCCACTTCTACTCCCGGAGCCGGTGTGGATGATGCGATCACGCTGACCGTGAAAGACGAGCTGGGGACTACGGATACGACGTTCAGCGGAGCGTATGATGTGACGATATCCGGTTACGTGCAAGCGCCGAATGGCTCGTATGGCAGCTTTAACGGGACGGACTTGACCGCATCACCGAACACAGTCAGCGTTACGTTTGCGAACGGGGTAGCCACGGCGAATCTGAAGCTGAACAAGGCGGCCGAGCAGCCCATCGGCTTGAACGTGGCAGGCGTCGCAACGCCGGCGGCGAATACGCTGAGCATCACGCCCGTAGCGGGCAGCACGGCTACGATGGCACTAACTACGGACATTACGGCACCAGCCAGCAACGGAGGTGTTTTCGCACAGCAGCCGGTCGTGACACTTACTGATGCTTACGGCAATCAGAGCGTGAGCGACAGCACAACGGTTGTGACGGTATCGAAGAAAGATACGGGGACGTGGACGCTGACGGGAACAGCAACCGCAACGGCAAGCGCGGGTGTTGTAACCTTTAGCGGCCTTGGCGCAACGAACGCAGCCGAGGTGACGGGAGCGCAGCTTGCCTTCGATGCGAGCGGTCTGGTGCAGATTGCGAGCCAGTCTGTCACACTCCCTTGGCCTGGAGTAGCTGAACCGAGAGTGGAGTCTGTTACAACGGGAGACAGTCACGTACTCTTGACTTGGAGCGAAGTGTATGGATCCGTCAGCTACGCCGTGTATCAGGGGACAGCTTCCGGCACTTATGGAGATGCAGTCGCTACAGTGACCGGATTAACGTATGATGCCACCGGATTAACCAATGGGACAACCTATTATTTTGTCGTGAAAGCCGTGAATCCATCCGGAATAAGCGCAGCTTCTGATGAAGTGAGCGCAACACCGCAAGTCCCGGCGCCTGGAGTACCGGTACTGGGGCCAGCTACACCGGGAGATGCTCGAATAAGCTTAACGTGGGATGCGGTGATTGGTTCCACGGGGTACAAAATATTCAAAAGTACAACCTCCGGCGCTTATGGATCAGAGGAAGCTTCGGTAACAGGTTCGGTATACGGCTATGATGTAACGGGATTAACGAACGGCACAACGTACTATTTTGTCATCCAAGCGACGAACCCGGGAGGGGACAGTACTTCTTCCAATGAAGTGAGCGCAACGCCGCGAACGGTTCCATCGGCTCCAACGAGCGTAACCGCAAGAGCTGGCGATAGACAAGCAGCGGTAAGCTTCACTCCCTCGGGCAATGGCGGAAGCAACATCACTTACTACGAGGTTACAGCTATGCCAGGAAATATTACCGTAACAGGAGCGGGCAGCCCAATCACGGTAACCGGGCTATCCAATGGGGTGACGTATACGTTTACGGTGCAAGCTGTCAATAGTGCGGGCAGAAGTGCGGCTTCCGACACCTCTAATGCTGTGACGCCATCGTCACCGACTCCGGCACCTCCTGATCCGGTACCGACGCCAGTGCCATCTACTCCGACACCTGATCCGGTGCCGACGCCATCGTCACCGACTCCGGCACCGGATCCAGCACCGACGCCAGGTTCTTCAGAGCCTACAGTTGATGTATTTAACAGTAACATCGTTAATGCAACCAATTTAGTAAAGACGATTGAATCCAAAGTAGCAGAAGCGAAGGAAGCAAACGCTACAATTGATTTTACTGACACGCAAGGGCACTGGGCTAAAAAAACAATCGATATCTTCGTCCACTTGAAACTGATTAATGGCTATGACGATGGTACGATTAGGCCGAACAATCCGATCACCCGCGCGGAGTTCACCGCGATGCTGAATCGCGTGTTTAATATCCAAGCGGGCAACAATACGAATGTTGTGTTGAAGGACATTGATGATCACTGGGCAAAAGAAGCGGTTGAGAACCTAGTCGCGGCAGGGGTAATCCATGGCTACACGGACGGTACGTTCAAGCCAAATCAGACGATTACACGAGAAGAAATGGTAGTCATGCTGTCTCGTATCGTAGACCTAAATAACGTGGCGAAAGATACAATAAAGGGCAACTTCAATGATTTGAATGGTGCTTATGCAGCTAGCGAGATTGTAGCAGCAGCGCAAGCGGGTATTGTTAGCGGTAAAGGGAATGGAATATTCGATCCCAAGAACAATGCCACACGTGCAGAAGCCTTGCAGATCATCTTGAAGATGTTGGAGCTTAATCCACAGTTGAAGACGTTGTTGGATTCGTTTAGCTAGAGTAGTATCGATTCTCTGAATGAAACTCGCCGCTTTAAGCCCATATTTCAATTGCGAAGGACACCCGATCAGGGCGTCCTTCATTTCGCTATATAGATGATACCGTGAACCGTACCACAAGTAGGGCGAAATTTTGTCATAACTGCTCTAGGGTGCGGCAAAGATTTTTTTGGTACGCTAACGGGTAGGTTAGTTAAGCATATAACTTCAGCAAATTATTGATCCGTAAGGTTGACTGGTTCAGAGTAGAATTGTTGATATCGTTCCGAAGACTTCTTACCATTCTTCTTAATATAGTCTCGTTGCTTTTCAACATTATATCCTAAACAGTCGCCTTCCAACCTTGCTTGTTTTTAATATCAGCAATTCGAACCCGAGCAAGTATTGCTACAACAACTTCTTGCTCATTATTCTCATCAGTTACAAATGCGTCGATAATATGTTTATTATTATGTCCTTCTTGTCGCATCTAGAGACGGGACAAGTCTCGTACCGAATGGAACCGGTGTATGTGGTACACTTCTTGCGTAGGTTTTATGAACAATATGAGCTAGTTGTGCTTGACGCAGAGTGGGACTTCATGCTGGATATCGGAAATGTGGAGGATTGGGCTCGACTGTTGTAGATATGGATATGCAAAGACTGGAGCAGGCTTTATTCAATCTGGTGTCGAATGCGATGAAGTTCACCTCTAGGGGTGAACTGGTGCGTATTGCGCTTGCTGTGGCCGAGGAGAATCATGACCGCTATGCGATAATTAGTGTACAGGACTTTGGAATGGGTATTCCTCCAGAGCAGCTTGAGCAAATCTTCGATCGAAATTACAGGTATGATCGACCGGGTGTGGAGAAGGGGATAGAGGGCAACGGGCTCGGACTGGCGATTTGCAGGGAAATCATACAAGCGCATGGCGGGACGGTTCGAGCGGAGAGCGATGACAAGACAGGGTCGATATTCTATGTATCGCTGCCTTGTATTGTAAATGAAGGAAAGTGAAGGTGTAATGGACATGCACAAAATAATGATCGTCGATGATGATCCCCATATATGCGAGATTGTTCAGGTGTATTGCGAGCGGGAGGGTTTCCTATCCTCCTACAGTCATAGCGGGACAGAAGGCATGAAGCTGCTTACATCTTTCGATCCGGATTTGATTGTACTGGATGTCATGCTGGCTAATGAAAACGGCATTGATTGGTGCAGGAACGCACGTAGCTACACGAATGCACCGATCGTGTTTCTGAGCAGCCGTGAGGAAGACGAGGTGAAAATCAGTGCATTATCCTACGGCGGCGACGATTATGTGACCAAGCCGTTCAGTCCGGGTGTACTCATGGCCAAGATCAAGGCACATCTTCGCAGAGTATCGACGGGCAGAAGGGAACAACTGCTGGAGTTACCGGGTTTGACGCTGGATTTCTACGCACAGTCCGTCAACATGGGTAGTGAACCCATCTTTTTATCGAAAAAAGAGTTCAGTCTACTGTCCTATATGGCACAAAACGTTAATCGTGCCGTCAGTGTTGATGCGTTGTTTCAGTTCATCTGGGGAACGGAGAGTCTGGAGGACACGAGAACGGTCTCTGTACACATCAGTAATTTACGCAAAAGAATCGAAGCTGACCCTGCCAATCCTGAGAGGATCATTACGGTTCGGGGGGCTGGATATATGCTAGTTACTAGCAGTGCGTTGTAGGCGTGAACCTAACGTTAAGGTTGGTAGTATGAGCGAGATTACTGCTCTACCTCTAACATACTACAGTCACAATCATTCAGATTCAAACATAAATAGCGGCGTAGGGATTACCTCCTTACGCCGCTATTGCTCTAGATTATACTTTATTCCAATAGGTTAACAACTTGCTGGAGATCGTTTCTGCTAGTTAAAGAAAACGGTGGGTCAAATGGACCTCTGGGCGTACTTTTGGCCTCACAAATAGCTTCTAATATACCGTCCAAGTTGTCAACGATTACTCCTGCAACAGCAAATGTTGTTGCACTAGGTATCGTATAGTAGATTTTTGCGCCACTCGCTGCGCTAAGTGATACTTCTATACCTGACACGACATCGGCGCCTGCAAGGAAATGCTCATTTACAAGATCTGAGCGTATAGCGGCATCTGTGTAATTAGTTGGAGGATCAATACCTGTATTTTTTAAGGATTGAGTATAGAATTAACGCAGCTACTCTAGCAAACTGTGCACGATTCATATTCTGATCAAGTCCAGATTCACCGTCCGCCAATCCGCTAGAAATTCCTTGCTCTTTTAACAAGTCAAATTTTTGTTGTGCATTTAGGTCAGAAGCATCTGCGGTAGTCTCTACTGTTGCGATAAGGAAAGATCCCATTAACAATAGAACTAACATCAAGCTTAAACTTTTTTCATCTTAGATTTTTATTCTCTCTTCAATTATTATGATTTATTTTCTTGTATTCTATTATGGCAGATTTGCTTATGCATGAAACTTAAAGTTTTCTTTGTAATCCACTAATGCTCCACCTACCATGATAAAATCGACATAAATATTCCTATATTAGTGACAGTATTCGACATCGAAATGAGAGAGTCAATACGGTAGGAGAAGAGATACATAGTAGCTACTAGAGAGGATGAATAAATTGAAGAAGACGAGAAAACGGGGATGGAAGTTAAAATCACGACTTCTGGCGTTGATGCTCGTTATTAGCATGGTGGTGGGTTTACTGCCGATGCAGCAGGCTGCAGCGGCTGAACCAAGCGAATTTCAAAATGTTAGTTTAACGGATGGGTATCAAGATGTTAATCCAACGGACTGGTTTTATGATGCGGTTATATATGTCCAGAAGAATGGCATATTCAATGGAACAGGCGCTGATATCTTCTCGCCAAAGGGAACGATGACGCGTGCCATGTATATGACGGCGCTTGGAAGAATGGCAGGCGTAGATATAAGTAAGTATCCAATTTCGACTTTTGCCGATGTGCAGACTGGTGCTTGGTATGCACCTTATATAGAATGGGCGGCTGAGAAAGGGATTACTAAAGGCACGGGTGATCAAAATTTCTCTCCTGATGCAACGGTATCGAGAGAGCAGATGGCGACGATGACTTTGCGGTATTTCGAAAGCTATCAGATTCCCTATCAAACAGGCACTCACATAACGACGAAGCCCAGCGATCTCGTTAGTGTTTCCTCTTGGGCTGTTGATGCGGTCATTAAGCTGTGGCAAGCAGGCTTATTCGTTGGGGATGCCAATGGCAATTTCAACCCGCATGCGCAAGCGACTCGTGCGGAAGCTGCCGCTAGCTTTATGCGCAGCAATGCGGTTGTGGGGGCATGGAAGGAACAGAGTCAGGAGCCCCCGACTCCGACTCCACCTCCGACTTCTAATACGGATAATGGTAGCAACAACGGTGACGGCGGTAATAGCGGCGCCAACAATGGAGGGAATAGCAGTGGCAACAATAACACTGAACATGCGCTAACCTTTGAGAGCAACGGAGGTACATCAGTAGCTGGCCAGACGGTGAAATATGGCTCCAAGGCTATGGTACCTAAAGTGCCGACAAAGCTAGGCTATGTGTTCAGTGGCTGGTATAGCGATAACGACTTGACAGTTCCTTATGACTTCACAACAGCGGTAGTGACAGGGAATATCACGTTGTATGCGAAATGGGCGATTGATAAAAAAAATAGCTATTCGGTGAAATTCGACAGTAATGGTGGGTCGGCAGTGTTTGAGCAGAAGGTAGAAGAGGGCGCCGTGGCTGCTGCACCTGACGCGCCAACTCAGGAAGGCTATACATTCGATGGTTGGTACAGTGATAGTGACTTGGGGAGCCCTTACGGTTTTACAGCAGCGGTTACTGGCAACATTACATTGTATGCGAAGTGGACGAAGAATAGCTACACAGTGAGCTTTGACAGTAACGGCGGTTCGGCGGTAGCTCCTCAGACGGTACGAACTGAGGAAATGCTGAGTAAGCTGCCTGCCCCGACAAAAGAAGGGAGTATATTCCAGGGCTGGTTTAGAGACGAAGATTATTCACTCATTTTCGCAGAAGGCAGTACGGTTAATACGGATACGAAGTTGTATGCGAAGTATATTGATAACGTGAGCAATGCTGTAGAAAACAATCCTGGCTACTCGGTGCTAGATGTCGAGCCAAACTTCACTATCGCCGTCAACGCTGTAAGCAGCAGTATGACAGCAGCTGAAGTAAAAGCAGGTATGACATTCATCGACACTGCATATCCTGACCCCATAGAGCCTGCCGTCACTAGTGCGAATGGCCACTTCACTGTAGCATCTGCAGCTGAAGACGGTAAGTTCGTAGAAGGCAACACCTATCAGCTTACATTGACGGACGATCGCCTGACTTTCCAAGGTCAAGATGCGACGACGCGCATCTACGTATTTAGTGTTGCTAAACAAGAAGTTATGAATATTCCGTTGAATCCGAATATGGTCTATCTGGACTTCAAAGAAGTCGAGAATATGATGCTGGATGGCGTGGAAGTAGGTTCGCCTGCGATTCCAATCATTACGATGGGGATGGACGGCGGCGGTCTTGCTGCGGCGAATGCAGGTAGTGGAACATTCCAATATACGGGAGATGCTAGCATTCAAGTTGGCGCTACTGTCGCGATCTACGAAGGTGTTCGCCCCGATCAGCGCACGGTAAACACTACAGGTATGGATGACGGCGATATTGCCTACGTACAGATTACGAAGATTAACGGAACGACCTACACTTACACACGCGCGGACATTATGCAAGTGTTGTTCATGCCGGACGTGCTGCCTGTGAACATAGATATGGATATGGATGGCGACCAAGGCAAAAATTCGATTACGGTGGAACAAGCTGCAATGAACTACAGCGATGTTCGGTATGAGCCGTATGGCTTGAGTGAGCTGACAACTGTCGATATAGGTGATTTTATTGCTTTTTACGAGGGTGGATTAGCCGAGGGCGATGAAGACTTCAAAGTAATCAGTTATGGACGCATCACCTCAATTGTTCCTGAGGCGGAAATGATGGTTATTGCCTATGACGATGCCACCCCGGAAGATATCAAGCATGTTTTCGACATCTATCAGGAGCAAGAGATAGACGGTGAAACGCTGCTGTCGGAGGTAGAGATCGGCCAGCTTGAGGATCAAATTGAGCAGCAAGCGATAGACAGTGGCTTCGTTAATCAAGCTGCAAGCTATCTCTCTACTCTGGCGAGGGAGACGGATGTATTCAAGACCCAGATGGAAGTGAAGGGACTGGCGGCTTCAAGAGTCGCAGGCAAAGTATCGGTAGAGAATGTGACTGTGAAAGCTTCACTTGGGACGAGAGTGAAGAATATTGCCGGACGAACTTCTGGAGTAAGTGCCACGCTTCAAGTAGGAGCCGATATTGTCATTCGTATCCATGAAGAAAGCGATCTCGTCATCCATATGACTGGCACATTCCTTGAGGAGATAAGCTTGAGTCTAAACGTCAATGGCAATGCGGAATGGGAAGAGATATGCGGTTTTTTGGGTTGCATGACTCTACCTTTCCCGAAAGATTATCGGATCACCGCTAATCTGGATGCCTACAGCTATACCGGGCTCAACATTACAGCGGAGATTGCTACCGTCGAACATGATAAGCTAGCAGAGGCGCTGGGAAACTGGGATGCAGCGAAGAATGGCGGCAAACTCGGTAAAGTATTGGATATTGCAACAGAGATTCAAGCATTACTCGATGGTGTACAGGATAGCGGAGTCGATGCGGAGTCTTTGAAGGAACGATATAAAGAGATGATGGAGAACGAGACCGAGTGGGTTCCGTTAGTCAAGATAAAGCTTTTCAAGCAGAGCTTGCGCGTAGCTCTTAACATTGTCGAGATCGAGTTTTCGGCTGAGTTCGTGGTCAGCGCCAATGCGAATCTGACGGTCGGGGCTGATTTCAACTATATGACTGCCAAGCGCCTCTCAGCTACGCTGAGAGTGAAGGATTTCAGTGGCAATGTCCACACGACAAGATTGCAGGGTGACGGTGATTATCAGTTTACATTCTATGTCATGGGGATGCTGGGCTTGCGGGCGGGCATTCAACTGGAGCTTAAAGCAGGAATTGGCAGCGTTGATTGGAATAGTATCGGGATTTCTGTTGAACCCGGAGCTTATGTGAATTTATGGGGCTATTTCTATTATCAGCTGAAAGATATAAGCGGGAAGCGGCTCACGAAATCTTTCGGCGCTCTGTATGTAGAGATGGGCATCTATTTGGAAAGCGCCATAGGCGCCCAATTGGGCGATGGATTGGTCTCCGCCAGCGTGCCAATATATGAGGAAAAATGGCCTTTGTATACGGTAGGGGAGCAACATAATATTACTGACTTTGCCTATCCTCAAGATGATTCGCTTGGATTGAACTTGGCGGGGTCCGCGACATCCATCGCTCTGCCGGATTCGTTGTTCAAGATGAGTTTGTTTGATTTGAAGACAGGCGCCACCAATACTCGGGCATATGCTCTTTCAAGCTTCGATGTCCAGGTGGACAGCCCGAACTTCAGGTATAACGCAACCACCAAGAAGATCGAAGTAGTGGATACAAGCGGTACGGTGAGTAAGGGTAATCTGGTCATCACCTGGAAGGGAGCGCCGCTATCGTTCACGTCTGATCCGATCAAGCGCACGATTCCGTTGACTTGGCGCATTAAGCCAGGGGAGTACACCCTTCAACTGGATCCGCAGAACGGTGAAATGACGGAGATTGTCGTTGCCCGCCCTAACGCGGTGATCAGCGTGACGGCACTGGAATATCCGGGATACACCTTTGACGGTTGGTTTACGGAAGCTACTGGCGGCACGAAGATGACGATTCCGAGTACCATGCCAGCGGAGGATCTTAATCTGTACGCTCACTGGACAGTGAACACGGATACACCGTATACCGTTCAGCATTACTTAATAGACCCGAATACTGGGACATCGGCATCACCTGTCGTTACGGAAACGCTGACTGGCACAACCGATACGGAGATTCAGATCAACTCTGACCGATTCAAGGATCAAGGTTATACGAACGGGACGGCAAGCGGTGTGTACATCAAGGGCGATGGCTCGACAGTAGTGAGAGTGGAATACTACCCGACTGATCGAACCTTGACCTTCAATGGGGGTTATGCGGGTGCTCCTACAAGTTCGATTACGGCACTGTTCGGTAAGAACATTGCCGCTCGTATACCGGTGTTGACAAGACCGGGCTATACGTTCGCAGGATGGTCGCCAGAGGTGCCGAATATCATGCCAACTTCGGACATTACCTATACCGCAACGTGGACAGCGAGAGAGGACACACCATACAAGGTCGTCTACTTGCTGCAAAATATTGGCAGCGACACCTATACGGTTGCGGATACGGAATCGCATCGCGGGATAACCGATACCGTGGTGAATATGACGAATCCGAGATCTTATGTGGGCTTTACATTCGACAACAGCGTTCCAAGAACGGTGCAGATGAGCAAGATCGCGGGCGAAGGCACAACAGTGTTGAAGTTGTACTACACGCGCAATAACTACGCCATGACGATCAATTATAATAGCTCTGGCGTTGAGACTGATGTTGTTAACGTGCCGTTTGGGGCAACAACGGGATTGCACATTGGTACCCCGACCTGGCAGGGACATACATTCACGGGATGGTCGCCAGTTCCACCGACTACGATGCCCACACAAAATGTGACGATCACCGCTGGGTGGACGACTAACAGCTACAAGGTGAGCTTCAATAGCAACGGTGGATCCCCAGTAGCTGCCCAGACAGTAGGTTATGGCTTATCGGCAAGCAAACCGGATGAACCGATGAAGGACGGTATGGTATTCAGCGGCTGGTACAGCGATGGCGCGCTGACGAAAGCCTATGATTTCGCAACATTGGTGACGGCGGATCTCACGTTGTATGCGCAGTGGATGTACAGCTACAAGGTGAGCTTCGAGAGTAACGGGGGGTCAGCGGTGGCTGCCCAGAGGGTGAACGAAGGAGACAAAGCTACGGCAGTCGTACCGACAAAGGAAGGGTTTGTGTTCAGCGGTTGGTACAGCGATATGGGCTTGAAGGACGCTTATGACTTCGAGACTAGGACTGTTACGGGGTCTATTATCTTGTATGCGAAGTGGACAATTGTGCCCAAAAACAACTACGTAGTGAGCTTCAACAGTAACGAAGGTACGGAAGTCGCTAATTTGACGGTGGAAGAAGGCGCTGTGGCTAAGGCACCTGACGCGCCAACGCGTGAAGGTTATACGTTCACCGGCTGGTATAGCGACATAAACTTGAAGAATAGCTTTAACTTCTCGATAACACCGATCACGATGAACCTTTCGTTGCATGCAGGATGGCTGCGGAACAGCTACACGGCGAGCTTCGACAGCATGGGCGGCACGGAAGTGGCTGCTCAGAAAGTGAACGAAGGAGAAAATATTGCGGCGCCTGTTGTACCGATGAATGAGGGTTACATGTTCGGCGGTTGGTACAAAGATGTTAATATGAGTGAAGCTTACGACTTCGCTACACCAGTGACGACACATCTCACTTTGTATGCGAAGTGGAAGGTTCTTTACACGGTGAGCTTTAACAGCAACGGAGGATCCTCAGTGGCTGACCAACTGGTGACATCCGGCGACAATGCTATGGCGCCTGCCGTACCGACGCCTGTCGTACCGGAGATAAAGGATTTAGTGTTCGATGGTTGGTACAGCGACGAGGGTCTGAGTGAAGCCTACAGCTTCACGACAGCGGTGAGGGATAACCTCACGTTGTACGCGAAGTGGGTGGTTCCTTACACGGTAAGCTTCGACGCTGGCAGAGGATGGTACATGCCGCGTTGGCCAGCAGAATCTTATAAGGTATTTAAACAGACAGTGGCAAGCGGTGGTAAAGCTACGCCGCCTGACCTTATGCCAGTGTTTGAGGGTTACTTGTTCCGCCATTGGTACACCGATACTTCCGCAGATATAATGGAAGTTTACGACTTCACGACACCTGTGACGGAAGATCTCACGTTGCGCGCATTGTGGTGGCAACGATATATAGTGAAATTCCACACCAAAGGCGGCACGAAAGTGGCTGACCAGGAGCCGTGGCAAGGCGAGCCTCCTACGAAGCCTGAGGATCCAACGCTTGAAGGTTATACGTTCGCCGGTTGGTACAGCGACAGTGCTAGGAAAGAACCCTACGATTTCACGACAATGGTGCCGTATAATGGTGAATATCTTTACCATACGTTGCACGCGAAGTGGATATGGACAGGTCGTCCTTAACGGTGTACTCCAACAGCATGGGCGGATCGACAGTGGTTGAACAGACGCTGGAGCGACACTGTCACGGTTCCTGCCGAACCGACGAAGGACGGATAAAGGTTCATGGGTTGGTACTCGGACGTTGAGCTGACAATATTCTTCGATATCAGCAGGGTACGGGTGTTTGGAAGTGACATTACATTGTATGCGAAGTGGACGGCGCTACCGTGACTGCAAGTGGGAGACGGGCAGAACACGTTAGCGACAACATAGTCAAGTATCGTATTCGACAGCTAGTGTACTCCTTATGTTGCGTATGTAGATGCTGCATAAGGCAACAGGGGGAATGCGATGAAATACGATGGCAGTAGCTGGAGCGTCGTAGAGTATGCTGGTATCTCCGACGCTAATAGTTGTAACGTACGCCTCACTATAGACAGCAATAACAACATCTATGTGAGCTATATAGGAGACTACCACACCGGTATTGGAGATCTAGTGACCGTAATGAAGTGGTCTCCGTACTTACATTAACCTTGATAGATCATATTGGCAGAACAGCCTACTCCATCGGAGTAGGCTGTTCTGTCAAGTGGACAGTGTAAAAAAACAAAAATAGTTAGATTCGATTCCTCAGCTCGTTTGTATAGAGCTGAGGTTTTTTGTTATGCAGTTCGTCGGTATTCGTTAGGTGACAAACCACCCAACCATTTTGTATAGCGATAGTTGTTGTAATAGCGAATATATTCGCTAACGTCTTTAAGGACGTCTTCATAGGTCTGAAACTTTGTAAGATAATAGCTTTCCGATTTGTAAGTACCCCAAAACCGTTCAATAGGTTGGTTGTCCAAGCATCTGCTCACACGAGACATGCTCTTCACAAATCCGTATTTCATTTGGAGTCGATTATACTCATGAGATGTGTACTGGAATCCTCTGTCGCTTTGGAGGAGTGGTGAACGCATCGTTTGCTACTACGTTCCATCCTCTTTCAGCAAAATGTTTTACTGTAGCTCTCCCAATGCCTGATGAAGCACCCGTGATAAAAATGGTGTTCATAACCATTCCTCCTATAAGTTCTACTCTTGCACTAACTTCTCCAGGCTTACCAATCCCTCGGCAATGGTTGTAAGTTTAGCCTTATATTCCTCTATCCCGATTTGGATGCAGATGATCTGTGCTGGATGCATGTCATCTTTATAGAGAGAATACTGCTCAAGTAATTGATCTAACTTTTTTTGTGATACATCCTGGGCTTGCTTCAACCAACCAACCAACCACCTTGTCATACCCAACGAATTCACCAAAATAAAGCCTCATCATAAAATCAGATTTTCTGATGCTGTCTCCTTCTAGCGGCGCTAGTAAATAGGTGTTAAAACACTCTCTGCCTTTGGGTGTTATATTTAAAAGGTTTTTGTTAGGCTTACCGTCCTGTAGCACATTTTCCTTAGTGATCAACCCCTCCTTTTCCATTCGGGTAAGTGTAGGATAGATCGTTCCATAACTAGAACTATAGAAATTAGAGAATACATTTTCTAACAACTGTTTTATTTGGTATCCAGTCAACGCTTCTTTCATAAGTATGCCTAAAATAACATCCTGACTGTTCAAGATATGCCCTCCTTGTACATTTAGATTAGCTGGAGCGTAAGCTTACACACAAAAAAAGATCCAATCACCTAAAGTGACTGGACCCTCAATAACAAACTAAATCTCAAACTCAACACTACTATTCTCGGTTAATTCAAACGGGCCAGGTGTGACATCTGCATCGGGTCTCTTTATTCCGAAAAAGTCGAAGTCAAAACGATACGGAGTGCTGTCGGGTTCCTCATACTTCATATCGGCGTGATACGTCTTGCCAAGCAGGTCGGTGGTGACCAGCATGGGAGAGGTTCCGCGAAGCAATTCGGGATCATGGATCTGAATGTGCACTTTGCCTAGTGCAGGATTCATCTCAACGTTTATGCCCTTCTGTGTATAGATCTTCGTATCGGATTCATGAGTACTTGGAACCGCATGGTTAAGAAATAAATTGCCACCCATAGCTACCGGAAGAACGGCGTTTCCTATAAAGAAATCCTTCGCGGCATCGCCAAGCTCCATAAGCTCCTCTTTGGTGTATTCCCACCACTTTTTATCTTTGACATCCGGATGTTGATCGTAGCCGCCAAGTCCCACAGCATGAAGATAACAAATGGAATTGTCCGGCACACCATCCATGACCGTATTGCCGTCCTCTCCAACTGCATCTCTTGGTTTCAGGGGAAGATGCTCAAAAAAGGTGATTGGAACAGGTTCTTTATTCGCGTCATTATCACCCAAAAAGATATTGTTGTAGTACCGATCATCGCCTCCAGTAATATTGGAGTATCCTGCCATGGCCGTCTCGTGAGGGAAGTGATATGGCGTAATACGAGTAATCTCGGAACGAACGACAAATTGGCCTGCAAATAAATTATGGGCAAATGCGCCGCCCTGCGCCATATTTCTGAAATTCATGGGCGAGAGGAAAAGATTATGATCGACCATATATGGACCATGGCACACCTCAACGAAGAGGTCTTCAGAGATATTGTCAAAAAATACATTACGGCTGATGCGAGTGCCCTGTGCCTGCCAGTCAAGCCAAAGCGCGCGGTAACAGCTATACATTATATTTTCGCTAATTATAGTATCCAGGGAAGCATGCAGTTTAATTCCCGCTACTTCAGCACCATGTCTGAGTCGTTTGTGGTGAATATTATAAATACGGTTCTGGTAAATACGGCTGAAGGCTGCTCCCATATGGCCCACAATACCGGCCTGTTCACAATCATGAATCACATTACCTCGAACGATGTGACTGCCGACGTTATCCTTATGCCAGCCGGAGCGTAATGCGCGTAAAATAACCTCCTGCTCCCGTTGAGTCCCACCTTTACTATGCTTCTCCAACGACGTGCTGTGACCTGTACCGATTTCGGTACCCAGGCTGATACCAACGCATTTGGATTCACTGATTATATTGTTTTCAATAATCCAGCCCTTACTCCAGTGAGGTCCGATCAAACCTTCCTGGTAGTCCGTAGGCGGCGCCCATTGAGGAGAGGCTTGACGAAGGGTGAAGCCACTTACGGTTATGTAGTTCAATCCTGGCTTCTCAGGCCAGAAGCAATAAGGACGTACATTAATCTCTACATTTTCCTTACGAGGGTCTTTTCCACCAAAGTTGGCCCAGATTTTTGTTGTTGTAGAACCGACCTCGGCATACCATTTTAACAATGAATCCTTGGGATACTTGGCTTCGGACCAAATTTCAGGGTTGTGAACGCTTTCAATACTATCGCATTCATACAATGATTTGCCATCCAAATAGACATCGCCGAGATGAATTGGGAAGGGCCCGTCAAACAACCAGTCTCCACTGAGCTCTACCTCATAGGGATTACGAACGGAAAAGAGGGAATTGAGCACTTCGGTGCTCCAAACATCGTCTCTTTCAGACTTCCAGTCGGTAACCCGCTCAGCGCCTGTAATAACTACCTCGCCGTCTCCTGCGGATCGATAGACGATTCGATGCTCCGCTGTTCCTCCGTTAGCCGGGTTAACCCATTCTCTGTATACTCCCGCATGAACAATAACTGTATCACCAGCCATGGCATGAGCCGCAGCGCGTGATATGGTACGAAGGGGTTGATCTGCGGTTCCTTTTCCTTGATCACTCCCATGTATGGATACATGATATTCCATAACAACTCTCCTTCTATTTTAAAATTATTGTTGTATCCCGTTATTATACTAAAAAATAAATGTAATGGGAGAGATAGGAAGATGGAAGTTCTATGAACAAGTGCTCGGTGACGCTTATCTGATGGAGGTGACCCTAATTAAATAGAGAAGGAGCTGTCCCAAAAGGGTACCGACGGATAAGCCAGTCCCAAACGTTGAACGGAAAAGCCTTCAAAACCACCGCTAAAGTGGGTTTGAAGGCTTCTCTCTTGCTTGAACTCCTGTCTAAAGTGGGGGCTGAAAAATCATAACATGACTTTTGGGACAGCCCCTTTGTACTGAGCTATTATTTTGTACTCAACTATTCATACATTGAACGACGGTTATCTTCTACCTAGTGTTTCCCAAATTCCATGGAGCCAGGAGTCGAACTCAGCATCTTTGTCGCCCTCGTAAGTATCATAAAGATCCAGACGTGTCTTTTGCAGTTTTTCCTTGAATTCCTCAAATGTGTGACCTTCAGGAAGGCTTTTTTTGATCCGCAGCAAAATTTTGTTAGTACCTTTAAACAGCTCACCTTTGTTTTTGGCAGGCATCTGTACATCTTCATCCAACTGTTTGAGCTTGAGATATGCGGCTTCGCGCACTTGAAACACTTGATCATTTTTCAAAACATTCTGCAGTAACTTAATGGTAGGTTCTGTATCCCAGTTCCCCAATTCGTTCACCGCATTCAGTCTGTCTCTCCAGCTTGACGTCCGATTAGCCGCACGTTTGAGCTCTTCAAAGTTTTCAGGTAGTTCGTTAACTGCTCCAATATCATGGTTGTTCGTCAAAATTCAATCTCCTTAATCATCGCCATCTCGGCAGAATGATGAATGTTAGTTATTTGATCACTATTATAGCACGAACCTGACTAAACTACTCCTATGAAGCCGATTGGTTAGCCATATTGTTAACCATGTACACCCAACCAATGAGTCCACATAAGACAAAACCAAACGCATGCAGAGCTCCATAAATGGGAATAAAGTCGAGTATGGTTAAGGAATACATTTTTTTCAGTAACGGATAGAAGATGGAAATGACTACAACCGTGTAAAAGGCTAGACAAGAAAGGCTTAGGAAGATGGATGCCTTAATATGCAAAACGTTTTTTCTCAAGTAAGCAAGGAGATAAGCGGTATAAACGACAATATTACAAGCGAACAAAGCGACACCAATGTACTCGATCGGCTTGGAGAAAATCATTCCAAAAGCAATCAATAGCGGTCCGATAATATCGATGGCAACCACCCAAGGATACCAGCTTTTTTTTGCCATAATCCGTCCCAGTGCACCAATAAAAATCGGAACGATTGCAGATGAGAAATGAAAGTGAACCGAGCTTAAAGCGTGCGTTGCCACATTAGCATTGAAGAGATCGACTTGATATTGATATAACGTAAACCACATGCCCCCGATAAAAAAATAAACGAGTCCCGCACCAATCGCTATTTCCGCTGCTTTTCCTTTAGAAATAACAATCGTGCTCAAGCCATAGATGCCAAGCAGTAGTGTGAACAGTAACCACCCAAGGGAAAGAGTCCCTGGTATTGCCGTGCCTTCGAATCCCCACATCTTATTACTCATAACGGAAAATAAGGTAAGAAACGCGGCAGGATATTGAAGCCATTTCATAAGAGCGTACATCATTCGTTGTTGTGTATTCTTTGCATCATATCTCAAAAGCAAAATGACAAGAGGTACAATCACAAATGCCGCAAACAGTATAAATTTTTCAACAAGTTGGAATTGGAAGTAATCCAAATAAAATATAAGAATTGTCATGATTCCACCGGGAATCACAGGTACTAGTGTGGACTTCGTCCTTTGCTTCAGAGAACGATTCATGGTAGCCCCTTTCTAAGCTATGTTTGTCATATAAACTTCCTTCATTCGGTTATGTAGCATCCTTTAGGATAGATAGGCAATGCTCGTTTAAGTTTATCACATTTAATTTTCAAAATATTTCCCAGTTGATTTACACGGGTATCTATTTAGTAGATGGAAGTTCACTATGGCTAACATATAAAGCGAGTCCCTCTATACAACATGGTGACCCGTACCACCGCAAGTAACAGCAAGTTTTCGGGAAAACTACTCGTGTAATTGGAAAAATGTTGTTCTTCGTTTTCTTTCCCAAAGTGCTACGGTGTCTCAGATCGTGGTATCTTATATTCGTCAAAAGAATTAAACGGTTCAACGAAAAGGGGAGATTTCCGTCGAACAGCAATTTTTGAACACGATCGCGAGCGAATTTAAGAAGAACCAGAAGGTGCTGAATGCAATCGGAGACGAGACTCGGCAGGCGATCTTGCTGGCCCTGATTCAAGGTCGGCAGAAACCCGGCATGCTTGTGGGTGAGATCAGAGTGCAAACGCACCTCTCCCGGCCTGCTGTCTCGCATCATCTCAAAATATTGAAAGACGCGTAGATTATCAGCGTTCACAAAGAAGGAACCCGTAACTTTTATCGTCTGGACGCCGGAAGTAAGCTGATGTCGTTGAAAAATTTGGTGAACGAAATTGATAAACTTTTTGAACATTGTGAGGAGCAAGACACGGAACCGCGATCCCGAACCAATGAAAGGGATGATCTTTGATGAAACGTACAATCCAGGCACCAAACGGAGTCGACATTCCTCAACTCGGATTCGGCCTATACAAGATCAAGAAAGGGGAATCTTTCGAGAAAACGGTCGAGGAAGCTATTCGCATCGGGTATCGCCATTTCGATACTGCGAAAATTTACGGTAACGAAGCAGCGCTAGGCCGAGTCATTCAAAAAAGTGACATTCCTCGAGAGGAGTTCTTCATCACCTCGAAAGCATGGACGACGGATCTCGGATACCATGCGACGAGAAAATCATTTGAGCAAACTTGCCAGAGGCTGAACGTAACGTATCTCGATATGTACTTGATTCATTTTGCCGGTGCTCACTATGTGGATGCTTGGAAAGTGATGGAAGAGTTGTACGACGAGGGACGGATCAAAGTCATAGGTGTAGCTAATTTTGAGGTTGAGCATTTGGAACACCTCAAGAAACATGCCCGGATTTCGCCCATGGTGAATCAGATCGAAACACACCCGGAATTCCAACAACGCGAACTGCATGATTATATGGTGAAAAATCAGATTCTGCATGAGGCCTGGGGCCCGCTGGGACAGGGGAGCAAAGAATTGCTGGAGCATCCGGAACTGCTTGCAATCGCTAGTAAACATCGGAAGTCGGTGGCACAAGTCATTTTGCGCTGGCATCTGGAACGGGGAATTATTGCGATCCCGAAATCGTCAAATCCTCGAAGAATACAAGAGAACAGTGATCTATTCGACTTTGAGTTGAACGCAGAGGATATGGAACAAATTCGCCGCTTGGACACGGGTAAAAGATACTCCGTAAGCCCGACAGGTCTTATGGTTAATCCGATTTACGTCAAAATTATGAAGCTATTCAGTCGTCCATAATCACGTATAAAGAGAGGGTCATCCAACAAGGATGGCCCTAAACATGCTGCATACAGGGATGTATAGGACGGAGAAAGCCTACTCTTCATATGGCGGCACACAGGTTCCTCTTCAAGATGTTGTTTCTTTGGTCAAACACCTGATCGACATAGCCAAACTTTGGTTCGGGCCAAGATATACAAATCAATTGTACTCGCCCCCAATCAGTGTTACGCTGAGAATCGAAACCTCAGGCTTATTCAAATTTACGTTTTGCAACAATCCCACACAATAATCACACAATTTAGATACCAAGAAAGGTAACACCATGATCAAAGCCCAAAATCTATCTTTTTCTTTCCCGCAAAAAGAACTCTACAATAATATTTCATTCACGCTTGAAGAAGGCCAACACTGTGCCTTTATCGGCACAAGTGGCAGTGGTAAAAGTACGCTGATTGAGATCCTGATGGACCCGGAAAGACATTTGTTCGAGGGGAAGCTGGAGATCGATCCGGATTGCACAATCGGGTATATGAGTCAGTTCTCACAGGTAGATCCAACGACAGATATGACTGTTTTTGAATATATCGGGGAAGAATTTATCAAGATCCAGGATGAAATTACAGCGATATATGCGGAAATGGAAACCACATCGGATATGGATTCGCTGCTGGAAAAGGTTCAATCCGCTCTGGACGCACTGAGTGCAATGGGCGGCGATGATTTCGAAAGTACCATTCATAAACAGCTAAATCTGGCCAACCTCTTGAAGCTAAAAGACATTAGCATATCCTCCTTAAGCGGCGGGGAATTCAAGCTTATTCAAGTGATGAAGGAAATGCTCCGTAGACCTGATCTGATGATTATGGACGAACCGGATGTATTTTTAGACTTTGAAAACCTCAATGCGCTTAAAAAGTTGATCAATTCCCATAAAGGCATGTTATTGGTCGTTACGCATAATCGCTATCTGTTGAATCATTGTTTCAACAAAATTATCCACCTCGAAAACACGGAACTCCAGGAGTTCGACGGACGATATATCGAGTATAATTTCTCCTTGTTACAGACGAAGATTGAGCTGCAAGAGATCGCGGTTGCAGAGGCGGAAGAGATCGAGAGATACGATGGTGTCATCGAAAATCTCAGAGCGATCGCAACGATTAATTCGGAAGCTTCCAGAGGAAGAGCGTTAAAGGCGAGAGTGAAATTTCAAGAACGATTGGAAGCGCGTAGAATCAAAGCACCGTTTGTGGATATTAAACAGCCGAATATTCGATTTGATCTGGATCATAAAGTCGAAGAAAGTACAGCGGTCAAGGTCAATAACTATAGTGTTTCCTTTGACGATCTGCTTCTGGAAGATGTGAACTTCGAGATCAAATCGACAGATAAAGTGGCTATTATTGGCCCCAATGGTACCGGGAAAACGACGTTACTTCGTGATATTTTCAAAAATAATCAGGATTCCATTGAAATCAATGAAGATCTCAAAGTGGCTTATCTATCACAGCTTCAAGGCGAAACGCTCAAAGATTCGAATACGATCCTCCATGAATTCATCGATGCCGGGTTTGAAACGTATGATGAGATCAGAGCCTATCTTGTGAACTACGGCTTTGAAGGTGAAATTCTGGATCAAAAGATCGAATCGCTGTCTGGCGGCGAAAAAAATATACTTCAATTGGCCAAAGCGGCTGGCGTTCAAGCCGACCTGCTGCTTCTTGACGAACCGACAAGCCATTTGGATATCTATACGCAGATCGCACTGGAGAAAGCCATTGAAGAATATCAAGGCGCGATCCTCATGATTTCCCATGATTTCTATTCCGTCGTAAATGGTATGGATTATGTACTCATCATTGAGGGCAAGACGATTAGAAAAATGAGTATGCGCAAATTCAGACAAATGATATATGCTAGTCATTTCAATAAAGACTATTTGCAAAATGAACAAAATAAAAAGGCTGTTGAAATGCAAATCGAATTGGCCTTGAAAAATACTGATTTTGAACGCGCAAAAGGCTTGGTCGATGAACTGGAAGGGATCATCAAGCAGTTATAATCATCATAGCTGGCGCGCAGCAAATAGACCAATCTTAATATCTTGATTATATCCGATTCATAAGTATTACGTTTGTTCTCCAGCGCACATGAAATGGTCATAACGATGGTCCTAGTACTTCGCTACACTATATATATCCATGACCCTATGCGGTTGTGGATTTTTTGCTTTCTAAGGTCTTCTAGCTATTGTTAAAAGCTATGACCAGTCATGCTTTTTTCATATAACCTGTGATCTTTTCGATCATGCTATACTCAGTTAACTAAAAAGTGAGAAGGAGAAACATCTATGATACCATTTCGGAATGATCATGTAGGTAGCTTTCTACGTCCTGCGAATTTAAGTCAGGCGCGCGAACAATATAAAGCAGGCAACTTTACATATGAGGAATTAAGAGCTGTAGAAGATAAAGAGATTATTCGAATCATTGAAAAGCAAAAGGAAAATGGCGTACTCGCCGTTACGGATGGTGAATTCCGTAGAAGCTGGTGGCATTTTGATTTTCTGGGCGGCTTGGATGGCGTAGAGCTGTATGAGGAAATTGATGGACCTCAATTCCATAACATGCAGACTCGTAAGGGTGGACTTCGGGTAGTGGGTAAAGTCGATTTCTCTACGCATCCCTTTGTTGAGCATTTTGAATTTTTGAAAAAGCATGCAGGTGACGCAGTGGCAAAACAGACCATTCCAAGTCCGAATATGCTTATTTATCGATTGGAAAATGGTGCAAATAGCTATACGGATCGGGAGCAATTCCTTCAAGATACGGTTGCGGCATATCAAAAAGCTATTCAAGCCTTCTACGATGCAGGATGTCGTTATCTGCAATTAGATGATACGGCCTGGGCAGACCTATTCTCAGAGGCTGGTCACGACAAGTTACGTGCTAAAGGTCTGGAACCGGCGGAAGAGTTGAAAACGATGCAGCGCATGATTAATGAAACCTTGGCTCATAAACCGGCAGATTTAGTAGTGACGATGCATATTTGTCGGGGGAACTATAAATCTAACTATTTCTCAACGGGTGGTTATGATTATGCTTCTGAAGTTATATTTGGAGGCTTAAACGTAGATGGATTATTTTTAGAATTCGATGATGAGCGTTCAGGTAGTTTCGAGCCATTAAAGTATGTGAATCGAAAAGATTTAAAAATCGTGCTGGGTTTAATCACATCGAAAACCGGCGAGTTAGAAAATAAAGAACAGATTAAAGCCCGCATTGCAGAAGCGGCAACCTATGTTCCCCTGGATCAACTTTGTTTGAGTCCACAATGCGGTTTCTCATCTACAGAAGAAGGCAATATCTTAACCGAAGAACAACAATGGCGCAAACTTCGTTACGTTAAGGAAATTGCAGAAGAAGTATGGAATTAATGAGTTTTCATAAGTTGAATTCATATACACATTAACGGAGGGGGTTTCAAATGACAATTCAAGCAGACCAAGAGACAGTTACAGTTGAAGCCTTCATTAATGGTCAACATGTAAAATCCCTTTCGCAGTTACCCAAAGAGAATCCGGCTAATCCAACTGAAATCGTAGGCTATTTCCCTGTCACTACGAAAGAACAAGCAGTTGATGCGATTGAAGCGGCGGCAGGGGCTTTTAAAACATGGAAACAGACCTCCATTGATGAACGCATTGAGTTGATGCGTAAGGCGATCGAGAAGATTAGAGCAGCTGAGAACGACATTGTGCAGTTGCTGTCCAGAGAGCATGGCAAGCCGCTGTATGATGCACATGGTGAGATTTATGTTTCATTAATGTGGATGGAGTTTGCTTGTAATGAAGCGAAAGCAGCTCTACAAGAAGAGATCCAAGAGCATGATCACGGTAAAACGATTCTTTCCTATGATGCAATCGGTGTGGTGGCAGCGATTAGTCCATGGAACTACCCTATTGCTTTATCTACAATTAAGATCGCTCCTGCCTTGCTTGCGGGTAACACGATTGTGCTCAAACCAAGTCCATATGCACCACTGGCGGCGGCGAAGGTGGCCGAGATCATTGCGAGTGGGTTCCCTGCGGGTGTAATCAATGTCGTATATGGTGATGCGGACGTGGGCGTTGAACTGACGAGTCATCCTCTTGTTACAAAAATTGCCTTTACAGGTGGAACCGCAACAGCGAAGCATATTATTAAAGCAGCTTCGGAAACAATTAAGGATATGACGCTGGAGCTTGGTGGTAATGATGCGGCTATCTTCTTGGAGAGCTTTGATGTTCATGATGAGCGGGCAATGCGTCGGATTGTCATTTCTAATTTCCTGACAACAGGCCAAATCTGTATGATCGCCAAACGTGTATATGTACACCGTTCGATTTATGATGCTTTTGTGGAAAAATATATAGAGGCAGCCAATCGCTGGATTCGAATTGGTGATCCATTTGATTCCAATACGACAGTGGGTCCAGTTAATAACCTGAAGCAGAGAGAGTATGTACAGGGTTTGGTAGAAGATGCGCAAAAGCGCGGGGCTAAGGTCATCCCTCTTGGTCAAATTCTTGATCAGAAGCTGTTTGAACAAGGGTACTATCTACAACCTACGCTTGTTTTGGATTGCGATGTTCATGATCCGATTGTGGTGGAGGAACAGTTTGGTCCTACCGTTCCCATTCTGCCATTTGACGATGAAGAACAGGTTATTCAACTACACAATGAAAGTATATATGGGTTGACGAGTTCTGTGTGGGGGAAAGAAGAGGAAGCGATCTCCGTTGCACGACAGCTCGAAGCTGGAACGACAATGATCAATACAGCTGCTGTACAGGGGCTGGATGTTGGTTTCCCATTCGGCGGCTTCAAGCAATCGGGTATTGGCCGTGAATACGGCGTAGAAGGCATCCGTACGTATACTGAAAAGCATGTCATCAACGTTCCGAAAACACTGGATCTTCCGTATATACCCGAATAAATTCTAAACCACAAAACTTCCACATCGTACAGGGAATGAATATGATGTGAAATAAAAATTAGACTCCATATTTGCGTCCTATCTACTGATTGTTCATCAGTAGGCAGGGCGCTTTTTTGTTATATATGATTCGCAACCCATATTTTAACGCTAAAAATACAGCACGTATTCGATGGAGGCGATTCAGTACGAATCATGTTTAAACGGCATATATACCATTGTTCAGAATTTGGTCAGACCTCTAAATTTATAATGACTAGGTGTGCCATATAAAATTGATGAATTTCATCAATTTCCTGTTGTAAGGAGAAAAACGGGCAGGGGACAGAGAGAACGTTTTGGGTTTCTGCCAAAAATCTTAGAAGTGGAGGGGACTTTCGTATTGAAACAAAGACGCAATGTAGGTAAACCGATATTGTCCTTATTTCTGGCAATTGTGCTTGTGCTGCAGACGGTGCTGTTCTCCACTGCTGCATATGCGGAGAGTGTGCCTAATGATACTGAAGTGGGAGCGGTTAGCGAGCCCAATTCGCCGATTGTGGACGAACCATCCGAGGAAACGGTTAACGAGCCCGACTCGCCAATTGTGGACGAATCATCCTCAGTATCTGAGGAAGAGCATGATGTACCGGACAATGCCATAATGATGATGGCAGCGGTCCCAACAGACAAAACAGCGGTATTTATGGGATCTAATTCATCCTTTCCGTTGGAAGTGAAGCAGGGAGATGTTGTTGTTAATCCGAACGGTATTATTAAGGGGCGACAGCCTTTTACGCTTAAATCAGAAGGGCTCAAGGTACCCGTCAATGGGGACGATTCCAATCCAACGAATGCAGATTCTGAGAAATACATTCAAAAGGGTGACTGGATTGAGCTGAAAAGAGAAGATCACTTTAAGGAAGTAGTACTTCCGACAGCGACCAGACCCCTCTATGCACAGACTGACTCAGGCACCAAACAGTTGGGTACGACCTATTTTACTCCAAACAGCATTCGAGTTGTCTTCGACGGTGATGATAACTTTTTCAATGGTGTTGGACGAGGTATTACCTTCAGTTTTGAAACTACCGCCGAGGCGGATGTAAAGGGATTGGAGTATGGCGAGAAAAAGCCTGTCGACATCTTTGGTAGCACATATCAACTGGAGAATCCGGATGTTACGGCGGAGTATAGTATCACTCTAATCTCACCTGGAATGGTCAAATGGGATCAGTATAGTTATCGCGTACTTCAACTGGCTCAGTTCGTAGAAGGTGCGGTAACTTGGCAGTCAACCGTATCCGCGTCTGACAAGTTTGATAAAACGATCAAATTACCATTAGACGGGAAGACATTTTATACGAATCCCTCAACCTATAATACGGGCTCTGGTAATTCACGCGGTATTTATGTGGAGGGTTCCTTCAAAGTTAACGATCAAAACGTAACCCCAGTCATTGGAGCAGACGGATCGCTGACTTACATTTTCCCATCGGGAACAGGTCCGGAACCCAAAGTGGAATATAAAACCTGGATCCCCAAGGAATCGTATTATTACGAGTATCGGAACCCACCAGGCAATCTGGGGCGTAGCCACCAGGATATGAATGGTAAAGTGGAACTGAGGCAAGACAATAGCATGCTGGTACAGGCTGGACTGGAGATAACTTTTGCTCCCGACTGGATTCAATCCAGTGCCTCATACGATCATGCGAGTGAGACCATTATCTGGAAAGTCATAGTTAACCAATATAACAAAAGAGGGTTGAAG
Source organism: Paenibacillus amylolyticus (assembly GCF_051136285.1). Lineage (GTDB taxonomy): Bacteria > Bacillota > Bacilli > Paenibacillales > Paenibacillaceae > Paenibacillus > Paenibacillus amylolyticus_F. Next base: position 3,851,596 of record NZ_CP194938.1, read on the forward strand.
GACTTTACGATTACCAACGTTTTACCTGCCGGGCTGAACTTTTTATCGGCTGAATGGCAAGAGGATGGCTCCGAATCTGGATTAACACCCATTACACCAGATGCAAACGGCGTATATTCTTTTGGAAATATTAACGGTAAAGTGAATCTATTTATTAAAAGTAAAGTAATAAGTGGTTCCAGTTTCAGAATCGACCCTCGTGCCAACTGGAGTTTGGATACACCTACTGGTATACAGAACAACGATGTGAAGGCGGGTACGAGACCTGCAGCAGTAACGGACGAGGCCACCGTCAACATTGGTGCGCATAATTTCACAAAATCAAGCGCTGTTTCAATAGAGGATTATAATCAAGGCGGCATCACATGGACGGTTAACCTTGCTCCACAATATGCTCTGCCGAATGCAGCAGTATATGATGTCCTGGTACATGGCGGTAATTTGGACGTCTTGGACAATGCCGTAGATGTAAGTGGTGAAGTGAGTGCAGAAACCATTGCGAAGATCAAAGCAAATGTAACTTCCGCGCAGCTTTGGAAGCAGTATAAGACGGGAACGCTGAAGACGAGTGCAACCGATCTGACGATGAAATCCATCCCTTTAACCGTAGACGGTAAAGTGGTGGCGGATTTGATCAAGGTGACCGGATACACGGACAAGGCTGCATCTTTCAGCTTCCGTGCCCTGGAGACCAACCCGGATATCCTGTTTAGGCAGGACATCAATGTAGGGAAAATAAGCTCAAATCGGGCTTTGCTCATGGACGGTGAAACCGTAAAACAAGCGCAAAACAGCGCCAATCTACATCTGCGTATGCTGAACAAGGATATGCTCTTTGCTTCGAGGCCATTGAAAGTAGATGGCATGCTTGAAAATGTTAGCCCAAATAACGTTAACAGTTACATTAGAAACGATAGTAATGATGCATGGACGATTTCTGCTTATGATCGGACAACCAAGACAGTCACCTTCCGTCTAGGAGTAAACATGCCTGGATATAACACAGAAGAAATGGCTAAAGATGGCGGTAATCGAGTCATTAGTAATATGAAGTTAGTGGACACATTGCCTGAAGGCTGGGAGTTTGTTCCTTTTTCGGAAGGTAAAGATTATGAGCTTTGGAAAGGATTTTCCGACAACGGTGCAGGTACAGAATACGGTACGAGAAACGATGCCAAAACTATTATTGAACCAGGCACTGATGCTCATGTCGTAAGCTCCTTCACCCATAATGGCAACGTAGGAACGTTCACTTTCTCTAAATTGGAAAGTCCTTATGTTATCTTGGTGAAGGCAAGACCTTCTAACGAAGCTTTAGAGGAATATTTGAACGAATACACGACCAACGGCACGGACAAGCAAGTGTTATATAACAAAGCTGACCTCCATATGTCTTGGGGTGGAGTAGAAAAGATTCTCTCTGAACAGCGTAAGATTATCGTGCCTATCCAGACTTTGGGTAAGTCGGTGACTAAACCTGTTCCAGGTGTGTTGGAATGGACAGTAAACTATACTCCGCCATTTAACATGAAGCAGGGCGTTTATCTGGAGGATACCCTGGGTGCAGGCATGAACCTACGTTATGAAGTTAACGGAAAGCTTGTGCTGACATCACCTAGTATGGCAATCTATCCTGCTAAGCTAACAGCTAGTGGTACTCTGGAACGAGGTGAAGCCCTTGATCTGAGCGACCCTAATGCTGAAGTTCAAGTAGAGGTTGCACCAGGTACAGAAGGCACTACCGTTCTCAAATTCAAAATGAACAACCCGAATAAGTTTTACCAGTTTGTATACCAAACTGAAGTTGATCCTTCGAAAGCGAAAGCCGGAGACAAAATGGGCAACGAGGTAAAACTGAAGGGTGATGACAGTCTGAGTGCTGTCAGTGCCAGAAGTGAAAGTACACTGGACAGTTCGGATGTAGCAGGTAGTTCAAGCTCGAATGCTTTATTACCTCTGAGAAAAGTAGATCCGAATGGAAATCCGCTTAAAGACGTAGAATTTACACTCTATAAAAAAGACACTGGAACTACAGTTACCAAAGGGAAAACCGATAGTTTAGGGAAACTTAATCTGCTATTCCCTGACCCAGGCTACTATGAGCTGAAGGAAACGTATATTGACACAAATACCTGGTTGCCAACGACAAGGATTTATCAAGTATATGTAGGAAATACACCAGGGAAACCACTCTGGGTAGACGGAGTGAAAGTAACCTCTGATACTCCGTTGGTTGTGCCTACACCTGCCCAAGGCAAGCTGACCATTACCAATAAGGTAGAAGGCAACGGCAGTAATCCGAACAAAGGATTTGTATACACCGTAACCTTCACTGGTGAAGGTAAGGACGGAGACTATATCTATAAGAAATCGGATAATACGTCTGGAACGTTCAAAAATGGAGACAAGATCGTCCTCAAGCATGGGGAATCTGTATTACTTCCTGCGTTGCCTGCGAATCTGGTCTATACCGTGACCGAGGACGATTATACGACCGTTGATGGCTATACAACTACACCTGATACGAAAGAGTTTTCTGGCTCCATTGTGAACAAAGGTGATCATAAAGCGGACTTCATCAACGAGCGAATCGTCAACAAGCTGACCATCAGTAATACGGTTATGGGCAACGGTGGCGATAAGACGAAGGAGTTTGAGTACACCATCCACTTTGAGGATACAGGCAAAGATGAAAGTTACTCTTACCTGAAGTCGGATGGCAGTACAGGTAAGATGAAGTCCGGCGATACCTTCCGCCTCAAGGATGGGGAGACAATGGATGTTTCGGGTCTGCCTAAACATCTGAGATACACCGTTACCCAAAAAGATTACACAACGGATGAATACATGACTAATCCTGAGGAACGGTACTATACCGGAGTCATGAAAGGTATCGATGAAGATGCCCCTTTCACGAACGTACGAGTCTTGAAGGGTGGCCTATTCATCAGCAACACCGTTAAAGGCAAAGATGACGACAAGAAGAAGCTGTTTAAGTATACAGTTACCTTCACGGGCGAGGGATCAGATGAATCTTACGTCTATGAGAAGTCAGATGGAAGCAAGGGTACAATCAAGAACGGAGAGAGCTTCGAGCTTACAGATAGTCAGACGCTCGTAGTGCAAGGATTGCCAGCATCTCTCAAGTATACGGTAACCCAGAACGATTATACGAATGATGGTTATGTAACAGATCCTGAAAATTTCGTTCACACAGGTACCATTCCAGAGAAAAAAGTGGCTGAAGCTAAATTTGCTAATACCCGCCCGTATCTGGAAGGTGTGCTGCGTGACAACAACACAGGAGAAGTCATTCCAAATGCACCCATTACGGTGACCGATCTGAAAACAGGTGAAAAGCTTCAGATTGAAACAAACGATAAGGGTGAATATTCGATCCCAGCCGTAGCGGATACGGACTATACAATCACGTATACAAAGTTGTATCGGGTAGGCGGGAAGGATGTACCTGTCGAGTTTACGCAAAAAGCAAATGTGAACAGCAGTGTGACGGATGAGACCGTTCCAGCGGATATTACGGCCGTAGGTATCATTCTGCTCAAACAAATGGACGGAACCACAGAGTTATTTAACAGCTTGTATACCAGCCATATGTATATCTACCTGAAGGACAGAGACGGTAATTATATTATGGAGAATGGTAGTCCTAAGGCTTTTCCAATGGCATCGAACGGAACATTTTCTGTGGAAGGGTTAAGCGAGCAGAAGTATACAATGGAAGTTCGTTATCAAGTGCAGACTGGTGAGGAGTTGCTCCTCAAAGTGACGCAACTTGACGTGAAAGCTAACGGAGAGTTGAATATCTCTGAAGAATTAGTTGACCCTTATGGTACGGTCTATGATGAAACTACAGGGAATGCGACCACGGGCAAGAAGATTGAAGGAGCCAAAGTTACACTGTATTATGCGGATACACAGCGGAATAGAGATAAAGGCCGCATTCCGGGTACAAAAGTAACACTTCCAGCGGTTCCGAATTTCCCGCCGCACAACAACAAGAGTCCAGAGCAGGATAGCGATGTCAATGGATTCTATGCGTACATGGTATTCCCTGAAGCAGATTACTATCTGGTCGTAACGAAGGACGGATACGAAACGCACACAAGCGGTACAATTTCAGTAGATTTTGACATTGTCAAATACGATGTGCCAATGAAGCCGATCCGTTCAGGTGGTGGTTCCGGCGGCAACAGCGGAGGCAACAATGGCAACGGTGGAACCAACACGGGTACCCCAGGAACGAACACTGGCAACAGTGGAACCGACCCTGGTATCCCAGGAATCAATAATGGTACTCCAGGAACGAACAATGGGAACGGTGAGACCGATAATGGTATTCCAGGAACCAACAACGGTACTCCAGGAACGAACAATGGAAACAATGGAACCGATAACGGTACTCCAGGAACGAACAACGGCAACAGTGGAACCAATAACGGTACTCCTGGAACGAACAATGGAAATAATGGAACCAATACGGGTACCCCAGGAACCAACAGTAGCAACAACGAAATCAACAACGGTAACACTGGAGCGAGCAAAGGTGACCATGTTACGGATAACGTTAGCAACGAGTTGGACGATGCTCCAAAAACAGGAGACAACAGTGTATCGCCAATGTTCTATATGATTATGGCACTGATGTCCTTGATCACGATCGCTTTCTGTCTGCTCGGTAACAAGAAGCAAAAGCACATTTAATGACCGGAAAGGCGGTAAGAACATGAGCAAAACCAAAAAAATTCTTATCGCCATTTCCTCCCTTGTGTTGGTGTTTTCTCTGATTGGTTTTTCGAGAACGCTGCTGCGAGATTATGTTGAGCAACAGAAAATAGATGAGTTGGCGAGCATGTGGGAGGAAGGGTCGAATAAAAACGGAGGGGATGCAATCCCCTCTTTTTTGTTCAAAAAGAAGAATAAGCAAGTAATGCTTCCTGAATTTCGAGCCCTTTACGAGCGGAACTCGGACATTGTGGGATGGCTGAAGATTAACGGCACTCGAATTGAGTACCCGGTCATGCAAAATCCGCGGGATGCGGAGTATTATCTTAATCATGATTTCGATAAAAAGGAAACCCAAGGTGGCCTTCCTTTTTTGGACAGGCATAGCCAGATCAAGGGTTCAGATATTTTGCTGATTCACGGACATCATATGAAAAGTGGCTGGATGTTTAAAGATCTAATGAAATACAAGAGTGAAAGCTTTTATAAAGAGCACGCTACATTCGAGTTCAGCACGCTTTACGAAAAGGAAGAATACGAGATAGTGGCTGTGATTCTGTCCAAAGTTTATCGTAAATCAGATGACGTGTTTAAATACTATCAAATTGGGGATGTACAGACGTCCACCGAGTTCGATTCATATGTTCAGAATATCAAAAAATTCGCTCTTTATGACACAGGTGCAACAGCTCAATATGGTGATAAACTTGTTGTACTGTCCACATGTGAATATTCCACTGAAAATGGGCGGCTAGCGGTAGTTGCTAAAAAGCGTTAAGTTCGATGAAAAACACGAAATGAATGGGTTCCATCTCGCGTGCTCTCTTTAGAGGACGCGATTTTTTTGTCCCCTAACTTTTAATGAAGTTTCAGGAATGAGGTTATACGTAGGTGGATTAGAGACAAGTCTTCTTTATAATGGAGATGAGGGCTATGCATATCAGATTCTGGAGAGGGAGTTGTAAAGTGACGATAGAGAAACAAGCGAATATTTTGACAACTAGATCAGAGTCTGTTCTTTATCATGCCAATATCTATTTGGTTTTGGTTCGCTATATATTTTCGCCAAAATGGGTAGAGAAGTACAACATCCTGTGGCCGGATTCTGTCAGTTTTCTTAAGTGAAATAACGAATTTCTTAAGCGCAGTAGATGAAAATCGCAAGTCATGAAAGGAAGAGTGATCACTTTGAGGTACACCGAATATGTCCGTATAAAAACAGGCAGCGCCCAATCTGTAGGGACGTTTGGCAATAGCATCTATGCATATGAGATTTTAACCGGCTTAACAGACTCCCCGGAGTACCATCAGATTTCAAAGGAGGAGTTCGACTCGTTCGAAATGTGGTCTGAGGATCATGCAACGAATAATAAAAAACTTTATGAAATCCTTGGCCGTCCTGTCCTCTGTAGTGGTTATTTGGGGAGAGGGGAATTGGATACCTCGTTGCTTCGTGATATGTAAGTCCAGAACAAAGCCTATAAACGCTACTGACATAACGTTGTCAGTGGCGTTTTTTTATAATCAGATCAGTACAGCAAAGGAGACAGGTAAGTAACAAGACTTAGGGAGAAATAATGAAGAAGATTAGGAAGGATGATCTGTTGTGAATTTTGCTTCTGTACGTATGATTACTGACGATGTAGATGGTCTTGTGGCGTTCTATGAGCATGTTCTTGGGATTTTAGCGGAGCGCTCTGCTCCTGTATTTGCACAATTTGTTTTACCATCATGCACGCTTGCGATTGGTCACACCCAGACCACAATATTATTTGGAGTGGACTCTTTCAAATGCAGCCGGGGCCATGAATCATCCAGTCATTTTGGAGTTCCATGTTGCCGATATCGAAGCTGAGTATCTACGCTTAGAAAGCTATGTTGATCATTGGATACAGCAGCCGACGACGATGCCGTGGGGGAACCGTTCGATGCTGTTCCGCGATCCGGAGGGCAACCTGGTGAACTTTTTTGAACCGGTAACCGAGGAAGCAATTCAACGATTAAAATGAGGGACATTGATCCGTAAATAAACACATAAAAAACAGCTCATCATTGCGAGGAGTTTCCAGATAGGTTTGCAAAACTAGAAGTCCCCGTAATGACGTGGGCCGTATTCGAAGCTTTCCGACCGTAACAATTAAAATGATAGTAGTGAAAATCAAATATTTTGCAGTTTATCCTACGCCATCACTTTCTAACAGGGAATAAAAATTATCGCGGTCTTCATCATCGAATTTTCCAAGCGTCCGTACCTTGACCATTTCATGCCCGCCAAACAGGTCGATCTCCTCGCCATAACTGTTGTAGAGAGCAATCATATTGCCATCCTGATTTATCTCCATATACCCGTAGCAAGTTGCCTCAGGCACCTCACCATAAAAGAGCAAAAATTGGATTTTATCCACGCTATTCATGTAGAGCTCCTTTCTTAATTCTTCATCAATCTGAACAATATTTTACGTGATACCGGATGAATTGATAAATGTGATATTGCCCTGCATATCCGGAAATTCATTACTGTATAGAAAGCAAAGGGGGGGCTCTCTCGTTATATCACTCCTACGCACATTATTTCTTGACGAGATGGGATTTGGGGAGTATTATAACGTGCCGGTTTTTACAAGAAGGTTGATCTTAACCCGAACGGGCTTGCACAGCGAATAAAAGCCGAAGCGGGGATGAACCCTGCTTCGGCTTTTTTCATATACCCATAGTGACTATTCTTCACCTAGAGTCCGCTAGTGCATATCCCTCTTAATACCCGCTCGTATTGGAAGCCCAGACAGGAATCCAGCTATTCGGGTAGTATTGGTTGGTCAGAGTAGTATTGTAGAGAACCAGGTTACCATCACTTTGCATGATGAGAGTATCACCTGTTGTATTTACTGGCAGCCCGCTTCCGTGGTGACCTGGAATCCATGCTTCCGTATTCATAGACCAGACAGCTACTATTTTGGATGTATCAAGCCCCCAAACTTTATCCCATCCCCAGCTCCCGACATATTCATATCTGAATGTGACAGGGTTATACACATAGCGATAAGCATATTGGTACACGTCTTTATATGCCCAACCGTATCCGTACATTATAGGTCTACCATACTGTTGATTAAATTGGAAAGATTGTGCAACGACGTTGACGTGTGTATTACTGCTCCAAATCGAAGAACCATTTTTATAGATTACAAAATTTCCGTCGTTCTGCCAAACAGCTTTAAATCGGCCATCTTGGGACAGGAGATAGTCTTCCTTTTGCATGCTCTGACCGACCAAGAGTTTATCTCCGAGATAGCCTGCAGAGGCTGTCGCAGGTACAGCAAAGGCCAGAATCAGTAAACAGGCGATAAAAATACGAAAAGATTTTGGGGAAAATAGCTTTTTCATGGGACACACTCCTATACTCCTTAGAATGGTTGAAACCTCTTGCACAGTAAAGTAAACACATACATTTGTTGCATTATGCAGCAAAGCGTTTGGTCAGGAGTGGTGAAAGAGCAATCAACACTTCCCCCAGTAGTGATTCACGGGACATCCATATGTACAGCGCTCTCAGGGTCACCTCCTTTAATAGAAATTGAAATGTTAGAATATAGGGTTGTTAGCTCAACATGCTTTATAGAAGTTTCAGGAAGGTGTATTGGAAGAGGATTATTCTTTTAACAGAGTTGTAAAGTGATTACAAGAAGAATATATAACATATTATTCCACTATAGCAATAAAAAAGTTGAAATGCATATTTTTCAATTTAAAGAAACCGATCAATCTCGTAAAAATTTTTACATAGATTTAATATAAATGGACACTTTTGTGAATTAAACTATGGTAAAATATCTCAGGATCTGAAAATGGAGAGGGGATTTGTTTACTCATGTCTTGGAAAAAAGTTTTGGGGAAAAGTACCATTCGTTTGGCTGCTGCTACACTATTACTCACTCAGCTATTCGGTGCAGCAGGCTCGGTTTCTGCAGCAGGCAAAGATGTAGAAGTACATTTAATAGGAATCAATGACTTTCACGGCCAGCTAGATACGACTTCTGTGGTTGGTGATAAGAAGGCAGGATCAGCTCCAATTCTAGCAACCTATCTCAAAGAAGCTAGGGCCAAATACGAGCATTCCCTCTTATTCCATAACGGGGACTCGGTTGGCGCATCCGCTCCAGTGTCATCTCTTGATCGTGATGAGCCTACGATGGAATGGATGAATATGATGGGCTTTGATGTGGGTTCCCTGGGTAACCACGAATTTGACCAAGGGATCGCAGCATTGAAGGCACAAATTTTTGGCGGTCTTGATCCAAAAGAAGGCAAAGTAACCCATGCCGGTGCAAAATTTGATTATGTGAATGCAAACGTGATCGAAAATTCCACAGGTAAACCCCTGATTAAGCCATATGTCATCAAAGAAGTAGGCGGCATCAAAATCGGATTCATTGGACTCGTAACGAAATCAACGCCAAACAAAGTATCTCCAGCAGGTACGGCAGGTGTACGTTTCTTGAGTGCGGAAGAAGAGGTTGCAGCTGTTAATAAATACGCAAAAGAATTGCAAGACCAAGGCGTAGAAACGATCATCGTCCTGGCACATGACCCAGCATCCACCAAAGAAGGCGTAACGACTGGAGAAGCGGCTGATCTGGCAAAAGCTTTGCCTGCAGACTCTCCTGTTGATGTCATCGTTGCGGGTGACAATCACGCTCTGGCGAACGGTGTCGTGAATGGCAAGCTAATCGTGCAAGCATACTCTTATGGTACGGCTTTTGAAGATATCAAGCTGATGATTGACCCTGTTACCGGGGATGTAGCTGAAAAATCAGCTACTGTAACAACAACGTTCCAAGAGGGTGTAAAAGAAGACCCTGAAACACTCGCTATCATTAAAAAGTCTTTGGACAAGCACCCTGAGCTGACTAAGCCAGTAGGTACAACAGATGGCTCTGTTTTGCGTAAAGATGCTTACAATAACGAAGCACCACTGGGCAACCTGATTGCAGACGCTATGCGTCAAGCAGACTTTGGAGATAAAGCAAGCAAGGCTGATTTTGCATTCATGAATCCAGGTGGTATCCGTGCAGATCTGCCAAAAGGTGATGTGACCTTTGCGGATTTGGCTAAAATCCAACCTTTCGGTAATACACTCGTGAAGTTGGAGCTGACAGGTGAGCAGGTGAAAACATTGCTGCAACAGCAATGGGGTACCAATGCAGACGGTACACCAAACACAAAAACTTTGCAGATTGCTGGTTTGAAATACACAGCTGACTTCAGTAAGCCGGTTGCTGAACGTGTGACGGCTCTTACGCTGGAAGATGGTACACCGATTGATCCTAAAAAATCATACACGGCTGTTGTGAACAATTTCATGGCTGCAGGTGGAGATAACTACAAAGTGCTGCTGGATGCAAAATCCTCCTTGGCTGGCCCAATTGATCTGGATGTGTTCTACAAATACATCACAGATACATTCAAGGGTGGCGATATTCAAGCTAAGAAAGAAGGACGTATCACAAATCTGGCTGTCACTACAGAGCCAACAGAAACACCAGCACCAGTAAATAATGAACCCATTTCTCGTGCTGAATTTGTAACTGCTCTTGTGGATCTGTTGAAGCTTAACGAAGTATCTACAGCACCTGTGTATCAGGATGTTTCTCCTAATGCTGCATATGCAGATGCAATTGCAGAAGCTTCCAAAGCAGGATTCATTCAAGGCTACGGCGGTAGCTTCTATCCTGAGCGTGATATCACTCGGGAAGAGGCAGCAACAATTTTGGCCAAATTGGTGAACAGCCCGGCATCCGAAGCAAAGGCAGCAACGATTATTGCTGGTTTTGAAGATGGAAAATCCGTATCTGCTTATGCAGTGAAGCCACTGGCGAAACTGATTGATAAAGGTATTTTCAGTGCAACAGACAAAAAAATGCTAGAGCCTAAGCAAGGTCTTTCCATGAACGACGCTAAAGCATTCATTCAAAAAGCAGTTGTGGCGAAAGCTTCCTAAGCTTTCTGGTTTTCAGCTGCACCTCAATAAGGGTCTGATCATCGTGCAACGGGACCATACATTGCAGCAAAACCACTCGCTAATCCAAGCGGGTGGTTTTTTTTATTGGACAGACGCACTTTCTCAGCCTTGTCCACGTCTATCCCTCACCAAAATTACTCTATTGCATCTAATAAACTATCAACAAAAAGGAGGTTTTGAGAATGGGAAATCGTAGACCTACAGGTGGTTATGATCCAGTTCAGATTTATAACTCTACTCCGTTTAATGCGTATGGAACGGTTGAGTATGCATCCATCTTCTGTAGCAATGACCGTTACAGTGTTCAGCGTGAGGGGACATGGCAGGCTTCTGGGCGTGGTGTGTGTCTGTTAACCCGAATTACAGCAACTGTGATCACACCGAGTGGAAATATTGAGGCTGAACCGTACACGTCATCAGGGACATCATACAGCCAGTTTGCTATTATTCAGGTCGGCCCGAACCAGTTTCGGGTAACGCGTGTGGTAGGCTCCGCTAGACATCGCCGGAAATGTTAGGATGATCAGTAATATGGTAGAGCAAGGCGAGATCAAGCAGATTATCGCGTGAAAAATATCTATGCAACGCAAAGAAGCGACTCTCCAGATCAACGGTGAGTCGCTTCTTTGCGTCGTAAAGCTTTTAAAATTAGTGTTTCTGGTACCACAATATTCGGCGATACATCGAGGAATCTTTCAAGCGCCGAAAAGGGCGCAGATCAGGCCGATAATTGCCTTCAATGATCCAGACCCGGCCTTTCTTATCGATGCCGATATCAAAACCGATTTGTCTCAGATCAGGGTAGTGCACTTCCAGGCTCTTGGCAGCCAGCAACACAGTACGTTCGACTTGGAGCAGCAACTTGCGTCCCCCGATACGTGCTAATTGCAGCGCTTTGAGCGCAGGGATGGTGCGATTAGTCACATTGGTTATCAGGTATCCGCGTGATGCGACCTTAGCGTAGGATCCGGTCACCTTCCAAGCGGATGGGGTTGCCGTTTGGCGTTGAACCATAATTCGAAGATCAAACGGCCTTTGCTGAATGCGAGCTAAATATAGACGCTGCTGAATAATATACTCACGATTCTTGTCGATTTGATCAAACCAATCCTGCAATTCATCTCTGTTTTGCATCGTAATGGTGTTATTCTCATTTTGGATGTGGTAGGTGCCGTTCTTCAGACACCGGATGAATATAATGTCTCTTCCATAACGTCCATCGCAGGGTTTCAGCACGACACTCGAATGTTGAAGCAGCATATGGTGTAATGTTTCTTTTTCCAGCAACAGTGTTTCTGGTAGTCGCCGGGCAAGTTTAGGTACATTGCTGAGGGCACGATACTGCAGCCATTTGTCCCGTTGGACTAACATTGACATCACAGCCTTTGGTCAGGGTCAAATCAGGGTCTACGACTCTCCTTTCATTTTAGTCTAAACCCGTGTGTGGTATAAGCCACCATTCGTCTATAAATGATAGGCCCTTCCCCATATTGAACCACTGCAAAAAATCCCCTATAAAGATATACGTGTTGTCATAGATGGATAGGAAAAGCTGTGCTACACTTTATCGCATAAGTTAGTGAATAATTTCACAATACAACATGAGGGGAAACGATCTCAGTGGAACTGACAAAAAAGAGATGGATTATTCTGGTTGCAAGCTGCTTCATTAATCTATGTATAGGCTCCATCTATGCATGGAGTGTATTTGCTGCACCGATGGCTGCTTATCTAAGTGGTCTCACCGGGCGTACATTAACACCAGGGGATCTGGCTATTGTTTTCACCATATGCAACTCCGTCGGGCCGATTACGATGATATCGGGTGGATGGATTAATGACAAGTTCGGACCCAAAAAGGTCATTCTGATTGGCGGATTATTATTTGGGGGAGGTATGATTTTATCCGGTTTTGCGACTTCTGTAGGTTTTTTGGTATTTGCTTACGGGATTGTACTTGGCTTGGGAACAGGGATGATCTATGGGTGCACCATCAGCAACTCGATCAAGTTTTTCCCGGATAAACGCGGATTGGTTGGGGGAGTCACCACGGCTGCCTATGGATTAAGCTCTGTAATCATTCCTCCGATTGCCAATATATTCATCAGTAACTCGGGTGTAACCTCTGCATTCTTTATCATTGGGAGCGCCTTTCTTCTTATTATCTGCGTGGCTTCATTCTTTATTGAGAAATGTCCAGCCGATTTTGTTCCGATAGGTTGGACACCGAAGGCAGCCAATCTTGGCCGAGCTGTGAGAGAAGATAAGAACTGGAAAGGCATGCTGGCAAGCCCGATCTTCTACGTTATGATCTTGCTGCTCATCAGTGGAGCTTTTGCCGGACTGATGTGCGTCTCCCAAGCCTCACCGATCGCTCAGAAAATGGTGGGATTGTCGGCTGCTGCTGCAACAACAGTTGTTTCTGTCCTGGCACTGTTTAATACAGGTGGCCGGATTTTGGCCGGATATATCTCAGACAAAATCGGCCGAATCAATACCCTTGCCATTGCGTCTCTGTTATCTGTAGCTGGGCTGATTATGCTTTATCTTTCAGGAGAGAGCAGTGTAGTGACATTTTATATGGGAATTTCGATGATTGGTTTAAGCTTTGGATCTCTGATGGGCGTATTCCCTGGCTTCACTGCAGATCAGTTTGGGGCCAAAAACAATAGTGTGAATTATGGAATTATGTTTATCGGCTTTGCACTGGCAGGGTATTTCGGACCGTCAATCATGAGAAATGTGTACAGCGCGGATGGCAGCTATCAGAGAGCCTTTATTATTGCAGCGATCTGTGGCTTGACCGGATTTATTCTAACTTTTGTATATAAGTGGTCCGTCAAAAATCAGAACAAGCGAGCAAGTAACAACCATAAAGTGACTGTTTAAGGAAAAGAAACTCAGGTAGATATGACAAACCCGAACCACCCGTTTAATAATGGGGGTTCTTTGTTATTATATGAATTTACTACAGGAGTAGTTTATTAGAGTTGTATAGTCTGATACGACTAACCTGTACATTGAAAATGTAAAACTTTTTTACCATTAGATTACAAAAAATTCGTTTACGCCCTACCTTTTCGGTGGTATACTCTGCTATATTCAAGGAAGGTATTAACGCTAATATACAACAAATTTTCATGAAAATATGTCGAATTGAGGCTCATTTCGGATGATTATAGCAAAAGAAAAGGACAAAACGATCATCCTCATTCCTTCGCTGGAACCAGATGACAGACTTTTATCCTATGTACGTCAGTTGCGAGACTACGGATTTACGAAATTGGTCATTGTAGATGATGGTTCTGGTGAAACCTACCAGCACATTTTCGAAGAATTAGGAAATGTTGGATGTGTTTTGTTGCGACACGCGCAGAATCAAGGGAAGGGTGAAGCGCTGAAGACCGGATTTCGTTACATAGCACAGCATTATGGAGAGACATACAACGTCGTTACTGCAGATTCGGATGGTCAGCACGCAGCGGAAGATGTGTATCGCATTGCTCAGGAGGCCAAACTTCATCCCAATGAATTGCTACTCGGTGTGCGTAATTTCAGTGAAGGTGATATTCCGCCCAAGTCCTTGTTTGGCAACCGCATGACCTCGTATATTTTTGCCCTTTTATATGGGAAGAAATTGTCGGACACTCAGACGGGGCTGCGTGCCTTCGGGGCAGGGTTATTACCATTTATGTTAGGCGTACGCGGTAAGCGGTTTGAATATGAGCTGCAGATGCTGATCTCCTGTATTCAATCCGGTATTTCCATTCATACGGTGCCCATTCAGGTGATCTATGAAAACGGCAATGCAGGTACACATTTCAAAGCCATCCAGGATAGTGCACGGGTGATGGGTGTGCTGTTCTCCAATTTCTTTCGTTTCATCTCATCGTCGGTTGCAAGCTCTGTGGTCGATTTGGGCATTGCCTGGTTCCTGATTGATTTCTTGCGTCCAATGATGGGGGATCAGCATTATTTGAGAATTCTGCTCGCGACGGTCATCGCCCGAGTAATCTCTATAGTCGTGAATTATGTACTCAACAAATATTTTGTGTTCCGGAAAGAAGATAGCAGGGGCAGCCTGTGGCGTTACTTAACGTTGTGCGGCTTGATTATTTTGCTGTCGAGTACAGGCGTATATTTATTCCATACCTTATTCTTCGTGGACGAGAAGGTGGCGAAGTTTGTATGTGACGCCATTCTGTTCCTGCTAAGCTTTCAACTGCAGCGGAGGTGGGTATTTGCAGCAAGGAGGAAGCAGCTGTAGTGCAAAATGAGAAAAGGCAAAATGTTTTTTTCATCATTACCATGATTCTCATGACCATCTATCTGATCTGGCGTATGTTCTTTACGCTGCCATGGGGCGAAGGGGTACTGAATGTCATATTTGGCATACTGCTCATTATGGCGGAGGCGGTCACGGTCGGCACGACCTTCGAGTTATTTTTTCAAAAGATGCAAAAGAAGCGGGCACAGCTCGATTTTCCGGTGATCCCGGATGAATATTATCCGCATGTCGATGTGTTTATTGCTACCCATAACGAACCGGTTGACCTGTTATATAAAACGGTGAATGCTTGTACGTTTATGGATTACCCGGACAAGTCGAAGGTGCATATCTACCTTTGCGATGATGGCGCACGACCTGCGGTGGAGGAACTGGCGAAGCAGTTCGGTGTAGGGTATCTGGGGTTCCCAGGTAACAAGGATGCCAAATCCGGCAACTTGAACAATGCGCTGAGCATGACGTCTTCTCCGCTGATTGCTACCTTTGATGCGGACATGATTCCACAGCGTACATTTCTGATGAAAACCGTACCTTATTTTATGCTCTCTACGTTTACCCAGGAAAATGGAGAATGGCGCCTGCGGCGTGAAGACGAGATCGATCCCACCTTTAAGCTGGGATTGGTGCAGACACCACAAAGTTTCTACAACCCGGATCTATTCCAGTTCAATCTGTATGCAGAGCAAGGGATTCCGAATGAACAGGATTTCTTCTCCCGCGAGGTTAACATTCTGCGCAATGCGTCCAATGCGGTTGCGTATACAGGCAGTAATACAGTGATTGCCCGGCAAGGAATGGTGGATATCGGTGGATTCCCGCTAAACACCATTACGGAGGATTTTGAGACAAGCATCCGATTGCAGCAGGAAGGTTACATTACCTATGCCACGCAGGAGGTTCAGGCTGCGGGGCAGACTACAACCACGATTCCAAGCATGATCAAACAGCGGATTCGCTGGGCGAGGGGCATTATTCAGAGTTTGCAAAATACGCGTGCACCGATCTCCAGGAAGCTGCCTTTCTGGACCAGGATAACCTATGTAAGCAGTTTTCTGTACTGGTGGTCTTTTTTTAATCGACTGATCTTTATCTTGTCTCCTATTCTGTTTGCTTTGTTTGATTTCCAGATCGTAAATACGACCTTTTGGCAGATTCTGATCTTCTGGCTGCCTTCGTATTTCTTCTACAGCCTGTCGATGCGTTATCTGTCGAGTAACATACGGAACCAGCGCTGGAGTCAGGTCATCGATACCATCTTCATGCCTTATCTAATCTGGCCAGTCATTCTGGAGACGGTGGGCATCCGTGAGCGTAAGTTCAAGGTAACGAATAAAAACCGTTCAACGGGCCGCGAGTGGATCGCCTCGATGAAATATGCGCTACCGCATATTTTTCTACTCCTATTATCCATCGCCGCCATTATTCGGTATGTGAATGGCAAGTACGGCATCGCTTTGTTTTTCAGCAGCATCATTATTTTCTGGCTCGTTCACAATATGATTGCCTTGCTCTATGCTCTCTTCTTCATGATCGGGCGCCGGGCATACCGGGAGAATGAACGGATACGGGCAGAGGAGGACGTCATCATCCGTTATCCGGACAGCACGCTACGATATGAGGCCAAAAGCGTTGATCTTTCGGAGAACGGCATTGCATTTTACGTTCCGTACCCCATTTATTTGCCGGAGAAAAAAACGATTTCATTAGTGGTCAAATCGGATCGATATGAAGCGAATCTCGATGCCGTTATCGTTTATGTAAAAGCAGATGGGGAAGGCTGGCGTTATTCGGCAACAGTTCAACCGATTGATGAAGCGGATAATCGTCAATATATGCAGCTCATCTACGACCGGAAACACTCGCTGCCGGAGCAGATGAATCTATGGGACACCGCGTATGATGACATGCTACGGAATGTGAAGAAACGCATTATACAGCCCAAATCCGATCAGCGGAAAATGCCGAGGCTGTCCCTTCATCTTCCTGTGACCTTCACAAATCATGCAAGCTGTACACTGCTCAGCTTCAATTATCGTTTCTTCTCTGCCACAGGGCTGCAAGGTAACATAGCCGAAGGGTCAGAGGTTACCTTTTATACGGACAGCAATCTTGAAGTGGTCTTAAAACATACTGGAAAAACAACGGCGAATAAACGTGAAGTGCTTCTCTCCGTAGAGAATATCGATGAGATCTTGGGGCGTGGTTTGATTGATCAGTTGCTGAGTGATTTGATCCGTCCACAAGCTGAGCGGTTCACCAAAGAGGGTTAGGAGAGATAGAAATGTTGTTTTTGCTTCAACTTGTGATGGGCATGTTACTCATAATATCGATGGTAGGTTATATGCAGTTTGTCCGTAAATTCATGTCCATCCGGTGGGAGTTCATTCCGATATTTGTGTTCTCGGCTATCGCTTGTATCGTCTATTTCGCCGGATTAGCAGGACAGCTCTTCACGGGTAGCATCGTTGTGTTGGTTGCAGGCTTACTCATGTTTAGAGGCAGAGTTATCCACGCTTTGTATCAGAGCAAACGGGGGACATGGTCCTTTTCATTTTCATTGTTTCAGTTAAGCTTTCTGGGCGTGGGTTTTATATTTCTACTCATTCTGTTCCAGACGGAACTAACACACTACGATAATTTCTCGCACTGGGCAATTGTGGTAAAAGAGATGCTTAGCACCAATGCATTTCCAACGCCGAATTCAGATTTGATCGAGTTTAAAAATTACCCACTTGGTACTTCATCGTTTATCTATTACATTTGCCGATTTATGGGGCATGCTGAGCCGATCATGCTGCTGGCACAGGGCTTGCTGATCTTTGCTTGCTTCTATGCCATGTTTGGCGTTGTGTCAGAGAAAAAAAGGTTCTTGCTCTACGCTTTTCTCGGGTTAGGGTTATCGACCTTGTCCTTTTTCAATCTGACCATTCGAATTACCAACCTGCTGGTCGATTTCCTGCTTCCAATCTATGCGCTCGCGATTGTGGCAGCGATATACCAGTATCGCCATGATCTTAAGCGAGCTTGCATCATTATTCTGCCGCTGGCAGGTCTGCTGACAGTCATCAAGAGCACGGGCATTATTTTTGCTGCCGTTGGGCTGATCTTTCTCGTATACATGTGGCTGACGAATAAGCAACGTGCCAACTGGAAGGTCGGACTTGCTGTGCTGGGTACGATCGCAGGGGCATTGCTGCCCTATTTCAGCTGGAGCTGGCGTATGGCAACGGTATTCCACGGCGTGAATAACAAGTTCGAGGGAGCTGCTGCGGCACTAAAGTCTGGTAAAACAGCGGAGCAAAAGTGGGATATTCTAGTGCTCTTCCTGAAATCGAGCGTGGATATTACAACCAGACCCGTGCTGGGGATTGTCCTTTTCGAGCTAGCTGCGATCACTGCTTCCATTGTGGCCTATGTAGTGCTCAAGAAGAAGTGGAACCTGTGGAAAGTGCTGATTGCACTGAATGTGGTGGTCTTGCTATACTATGCGGGCATTCTGGCCCTGTATCTGTTCTCCATGCCGGTGGATGAAGCCATAAGGCTGGCGGGTTTCGAGCGTTATGCGTCAAGTATCGTTGTGCTGTTCGCTGGAGGGCTGGTGCTCTGTGCGGCTGTTGATATTGAGCGTACGTTCCATTACCGCATTGGTGAGGTTCCCGATCATCAGGCTTTCAAGACAGTGCAGACGAAGAGGCATTATCAACAGGGAATTATTGCCTGTATGGCACTGGCCGCGACTACCCTCTTGTCGGAGTATAACGGGATGATTTCAATCACCAAAACGTATGACAAGACCCTTCCCTACGAGGTTCATGCCGTGACGGGGGATCGGTGGTACACGGGCGGTAACGAGGATATGAACAAGTATCTGTTCTATGGCTCTGACCGGGATCAGCAGGTGACAAGTTATTACATGCAGTATGTTGGCAGATACTTCTTATATGCTCCGAATGTGGACGGTATCGTGCTGTTCTACGAGGATAATATGGACAATCTGCTGAGTGGCTACGATTACCTTGTCGTGATCGAGACGGATCGTAACGCTAAAATGTTATTGAAAAAACACTACGGCATTGATATGCAAAAAGGAATCTACAAAATCAGCCGTTCCGGTGACCGAATCGTGCTGACGTTAACTTGATTCTGTCCTTTCCTGCTCTTTCTGCAGGAAAGAACAGAATAGAATAGATAAAAGCTCCACTCACAGTTTGTTTTCGTGAGTGGAGCTTTTTCATCTGTGAACAGCGGAACTGCTGCTCAGATGGCATGGCCCTGCGGTTGAAGCTTCCGCATAAAGGCCTCGATATTATCGATCAGCAGCTTGTTGTTTGGCGAATCAGTCTGGGTGATGATCTCCTTAACCGCATGCACAAATGAGCTTAGGCTGGTCGAATCAGCCTTCTCAAATCGGTTCTGCGCAGGCAGGCTGCCAGAAGATCGGACCGCATCCTCTCGATATTCTTTTAACCATTCCTGATTCGTGGCTGCCTGTTTTGCAAAATTTTGCAGAATGCTGCTCCAGTCTTTGTTGTTTACAATAGCATCTTGCAGCTTACCAAAGGTGTTGGGCTGGAATTTGCGCATCATGTCATGGAGATTGATGTAGTCTTCTGGTGCACCATTAGGTCGTTGTAGCGGTGTATCATACTGAATTTGTTTTGTTTCAGGGTTGATCGTTCGTGTTGTGGAGATTGCTCCGATCTGGCGGATCGTATTCATGAACTCGGCGGCCTGATCACCCTTCATGTAGTTGCCCGCTATGTATTGTGCTTGGGTTAGACCAAGTTCGAGCAAAGCGGATCGACTGTCCTCTTCTGTCACATCCGTAATCAGATTGGATTGAATGATGCCATACACCGCTTCTTTTACCTCCGTAGATTGATCCTTGAGTAGGCGCTCCAATGACTCGTTAATCTGAACCGTTCCGAAGTAAACCGCCGCATGGTTCATGATATCAGAGGAGGCGAGCTGTCTCGAAGCGTTACTGATCTCTACGGTATCTGTGTTATGGGACAATTCGAATTTCCCTGTGACCATCGTTGGTGAAGTTGCGTGTCCCGTGCGCTGTTGTGAATGAGTATAGGCATTGAGGTCAGACGGAGTTGTGCTTTGAACCTTCATTCGTTAACACCCCTATTCGTTAAAAGTTAGATGCTTCAAATTCCCTATCATACATGTCTCTTCTTGTTATCGGAATAATATTCCATATTTTTAATATAAATGGACAAAATAACAAAAAAGCAACGAACGGTTCCTTCCACCGCTCGTTGCTCTACTAGGTTCAATTAGCCGCCGTAAATACTATAGGCGAAGTGATAAACAATATCGGTTGTATTTACACTTGGGCGGCTCGTCACTCTGGCCAGCACAGCACAAAGATCATAATAATGGGTAAAGCTTATGGCTCCTGGCAAGTACTGACTGAGGCTTCCCGCGGAGGGAGGCAGGGACAGCGTTGCTGTAAACTGGCCACTGCTGTTGGTCATGACTTTGGCCGTCCGGTAGCGGTTATTGCTACTGTCAGACCAGGCATCATTTGCCCAAATTACTTCGACTTCCGCATTAGCTACGGCATAATTATCGGATGTCGCTGCAACACCTGTCACGGTAAAGCTATTTCCGGTGATACGGTAATAGCGTCCATACGCATAAGATGGGTAATCATTGGGCCCGCCATTCGAATTGTATCCTGTGATGACCACTTTATCCGCTCGTAATACGGGTTGTAAATGCAGTGAATAGTTGTTATCGGAATAAGTATTGGTGGTGTAAACCTTCAAATAATAAGTGCCTGTGCCTAGCGATACATTACCACTCGTGGTGGGCATCAAGGTCATTCGATTGTTACTTAGTGCACCATACAATTCAGCTTTATAACCATTTGCTGTAGAAGCTTGATCCAGAGTGATGCGCATCGCATCATAGTTTCTGCTCTCAGGAACTGTGATTTTGTACCAATCCTGATCAATCTCCGAATTCAACGAGCGGCTTGCGAGTGTAGAACCGCCCGCAGCAACGGTAAGCGGATAGGCCCGCAGCGCGTTCTCGTCTGTCTCGAAGGCATCATACGTTGAGCTTGTAGAGACCGTTAGGGTAAACGCTTCGTTTATGCTGGCACCAACCTTGCCGTAGACTTCAATTAAATAGGCTTTGGCGCCAGAAGTGGTATTTTTCGTGCCCACATTTTCAGATAAGGTTCTTGACTGATTCCCATAAGTGTTCAAGTACGTACCATATATGGAGTAATCGATTGGAGTCGGATTCACTTCCCCGGTGGACATGTTGAATTCATAGAGATATAGATCATAATCAAGCTGTGCGGATGCGGGATTATCCATCTGTACTTGCAGGATGTGACCGGGTTGTGCATAAACCGGGTATAGATAGCTGGAGGTACCTTCCTCCTGGATGTAGCCAGTGTATGTAGTCGTCTCTGCTGAGGTTGCTGTGTTATCCGTATTCTCCGGTTGTGGAGTGGACAGCATTCCTTGTTTCTTGTGCGTTCTGGAAGTGGCAGAAGCCTCATTCAGATTGACGTTTGCCTTGAGCTGGTGTTCCTTCAATCGGGAAGAATCCAGCTCGGTGGGAACCTTGCTAAGCTCGGTAATAACCTCTTTGTCTGGCTGTATGACCTGTTCAGTAATACGTGTTTCCTGCAACTCTTTACCCTCAGAATCATTGTTAGCCGAAGCGTTGAAACCAAAAGCAAAGGTAAGAACCAAATTCATGACGATGAGCATGGAGAGTGTCTTTTTCAAAGTGTAAACTCCTCTCTTCTTATAATTTTTTGCTACAATTCTATAATATACCAAATAAATGCATTTGTTAAGTGATGATTATCATGGTAGTACAGTTAGTAGGTTCATCGACAAAAAAAGCTTTCTATGATAGGCTGGAAGCATACCAAGGGCATTCTACTTTTCCAAGTAGAGTGCCTTGCTGTATATTATGGGAGTTTACATTTAATGGTTTTAAAATGAATGCCATGTGGAGGTGGTGATGCTATGTTTCTCTCTTTAGCCCCCGTAGGGGAATGTTGGATGATGGAAAGTGAATGTGTACAAAAAAACATGGAAAACAGAGGAGCGAACATAGCATGACTACTTTTATACAAGCAGAGACCCGTATTAAATTAAAACCTTCAAGACTTCAGAATTTGCGCCAATCTGGCCGCCTGCCAGGCATTGTTTTTGGCAAAAATACAGAGAATGAGATGATTCATATACCGGCGATTCAATTCCAGAAATGGCTGAAACAAGGTGCTTCCGGTTTTATTGAACTGCAGTTCGAAGAGAAACCTTCACTTACCGTGTTGCTGGAAGATCTGCAGCGTGATCCGGTTACACGAGATTTGATTCACGTTGACTTTCAGCAGGTACAGAGCGGCGAGGTGCTGCGCACCAAAATTCCGGTCAAGTTCAATGGAACCCCGGAGGATGCGAAGTACGGTGGGGTTGTGCAGATTCAGTTAGCTGCTATTGAAGTGGAGGCGTTGCCTCGTCATCTGCCAACCGTGGTAGAGTTTGATATCAGTGCAATGAAGATTGGAGAAACTCTGCATGTTGAGGACGCCAAGTTCGCACCGGAAGTAACGGTGATTTCAGAGGGGAACGAATCACTTCTCTCCGTCATTAAACCTTAACGATTTTTGATATTTGAAAAGTTTTTTGAGAAGGTGCTGCATGGACTAATCATCCATGCAGCTTCTTTTTGATGGGGGCTTAGAAAGAAAATATTCCTTACCCATGGAAGGTAATATAGGAAATAAGTTACAATACTATATATATGAATTTCATGAACAAAGGTGGTGAATCTATGAAGGAATTGCACAGTCCAGTGAATCGAAAAACCTATTACATATCCATGTTTCTGATGATTGCTCTAATGGTAGCTGGATTAGGCGTATCTACCGCAGAGCTTCAGGGTATTACAACCGGGTATGTAATTCATTTGTTATGTGTTGTTACTATACCTGTATGTCTTCTCATTTATCCCCGATATGAAACATTTGCGTTTCGATTGAGCATCATTTTACTCGGATTTGTCTATTTCTACACGCTTGCTTTGATCTATCCTCAGACCTGGACAACATACATTATGATCTGTTTGCTGCCGGCACTCGCGATTCTGTTCTATGATTTCAAGTTGTTTTATATTTCACTCAGTCTCAATGTTATTCTGCTGGTCGTTGTGACGAGTTACATTCATAAGCAAGAAAATGTGTACAAGTATATACATACTGATCTGGCTGGCAATCTGATTAATATTATGGCGAGTCAATTACTCTTATTTCTTATTTTTTATCTGACCTTTGATCGTATAAGAAAGCAGGAATTATATTTGGAACAGGTCCAACAATCTGAACGCCTCAAAATGGTAGCACATCTAACGGCAGCTGTTGCTCACGAAATTCGCAATCCAGTGACGGTGGTGCGGGGGTTCCTGCAGTTGTATCGGGAAAATCCTGCTTTTGACGCTTCGGATAGATCAAAGTTTGCGCTAATGATCGATGAATTGAATACGGTAGAGCAGGTGACCTCTCAATTTTTATCCATTGCCAAACCGAACAGAGAGATGTTGGTTGATGAGAAAGTGGATGTGCAGGAGGTGCTTGAGGGCGTAGCCAGTCTATTGAGCTCCTACGCCATGTTATCGAATAAACATATTGAGATCGAGATTGGCGAGGGTTGCGCCATCCTGATGAATGCCGTTGAGTTCAAGCAGGTCATTATTAATCTGATCAAGAACGCTCTTGAAGCCTCTGATAAAGGAGCTATGGTTCACGTAACAGCAAGGCATGTGAAGCAGAAGGTGGAGATCAAGATTGTGGATCAGGGCTGCGGAATGACCGAAGAAGAAGTGAAGGCCCTGGGCACGCCGTTTTACTCACTGAAAACGAATGGTACGGGACTCGGGCTTATGATCTGCTTCAACATTGTGGAGAAAGTTGGTGGAACCATTAAGTATCAGAGCGAGAAGGGAGAGGGAACGACGGTAATTTTAACGTTTCCGGCGGCAGACGGCAGCTGAATCGCACGTAGAGTGAAGATCCCTGCCCGCTTGCGGCGAACTTAGCTATGTCGGGGTTAATCCGAAGTAATATCTAATTTTTCGTAAAGCTGTAATGTACATCATGAAGGAGGTAAGTATGATGCATAAACAATGTGGTTCAACAAAAATGGGGTATACGCTGTTTATAACAGCCATGTTATTTGTACTACTATCGGTTTTCGCTACATCTTCCTACGCGGCGGATGAGGAAAGTAACCTGAATGAGGCTGGCTTGGACAACCCACTGCAGTTGAAGTGGTCATCTCTGGACGAGTTGAATGATCACTTTTCCCGTTCCGTTGCGTATGGCAGCGGGACATATGTGATGCCGGCTGTTGGAGGTAATGTGAAGACGTCAAAAGACGGCATGTCCTGGAAGACGACGTATACGGGTTATCCAGTAGATTTTAGTTTGATCATATGGGGGGAAAATCAATTTGTAGGTTTTCGCCAGGAAGCACAATTCGTCAGTGTATGGACATCCAAGGATGGCCTTTCTTGGCAGAAATCAGATCAGCCGATACATATAAGTTTTCCGAGAAGCGCAGCATGGAATGGAAAAAGATATGTCGTTGTTGGCGGCACATCATACGACGGGGAGATTTTTTCCTCTGAAGATGGTGTGAAGTGGACGGAGCGAAAAACAGGAGTCGAAACCAACTTCACTGGTGTAGCATGGGGTAATCAGATGTTTGTAGCTCAAGGATATGAGGGAGGAATAACCGCAGTATCCAAAGACGGAATCACATGGAAAAAGGTGAAGACCAATCAGCCAAATTTTGAGCAAATCTGGAATATGACCTATGGCGGTGGGGCTTTTGTTGCCGTAGGTGATGCGACAATCATGACCTCCAGAGACGGTCAGAAGTGGAGCTTTGTACCATCCAACGTGTTTTGGTCGAGTGTCCATTGGGCGAAAGATCGATTTTACATTACAGGTTTTGAATATGTGGATAGAAAGAAACATATTCTGAGGCAGATCAATTGGACCTCCAAAGATGGTAAGGCTTGGAGTGACGCAGGTTTTGCATCCAAGCCTGTACAATATCCATACGTCACCCTTCATAACGGCAAGCAGTATGTGACGATTACAGATGCCGGTATTCAAACCTCGGTGGATGGAAAGCAGTGGAAGCTGACCAAACAGCATTCTTTTCAAATCCCGACGAACGTATATGGAGCCGCAGTAAACAAGGATAGGCTGGTTTTGGTAGGTGGGGAGCGCAGCCGGCTGGATTTTATATCGATAAGTTCCCAAGGATCGGCAAGAATGAATACATCAGGCACATGGGCATCTGCGCAAGTGAAACAAACCTTTCCGCTACGGGATGTGATCTGGTCTGGTAAGGATTTCTTCGCCGTAGGAGATAATGGGAAGATGATGACTTCGGTGGACGGGCTAAAGTGGACGAGTATCAAATCGCCTACAACTCGGTCTCTCACAAGTGTGATATATAATCGTGATACCTATTACGTAGCGGGTGAGGCTGGCACGATCCTGTCCTCCAAAGACCGTAAGACATGGAAGACGTTAAATACGAAGGTGAAGAAAAAAATCAATGCCATGGCATCAGATGGCAAGACGCTGGTTGCTGTAGGGGAGAACGGACTTCTATTGGCCTCGCAGGATGGAGTAACATGGAACGAGATCCGGGCACTTTTCCCAGGACATAACTACGATATAACATGGGGTGACGGCCAATTTGTCGTGACAACAGCCAGTTATTATGGCAATGCGAGTACAGCGGTTATTTTGACATCATCTGATGGCCTCAAGTGGAAAGAATCCGGTTTCCCTGATCAATTATACGCTCATGGGATGGGTACAGGATTCTTTGGTATCACATATGCGGGTGGGCTGTTTATCGCGGTAGGTAGTGAGGGTTCCATTTTCGTATCCAAAGATGCAGAAAAGTGGAGCAAGCAAGAGGTATTATCGATGGAAGATTGGTATACGGCGGTGGAGTTTGGAGGCAAGATATATGTCTTTGGCAACACGGGCAAAATTGTCACGGCTAACTTTCCTGTGTTGAAGTAATGAGGAGGATTTGAATTAAGGCTGCCGCAGGGCAGCCTTTTTTGTCTGTACACTGTCTACTCTGCCTCTATCTCCTTCACCGTCTCGCCTTCCACCAGCTCAGGCTGATAGTAGGTTTGATTGGGGAGATCTTTCTTCCCCTGCAGCTTGCGAATGACCCAATCGGCAGCGTCACGCCCCATCTGCTCTTGGGGATGTGTGAGTGTGGTGAGTCTGATGTTGGCATTTTTGGCGATGTACGAATTGTCCTGACCGATAATCGACAGCTCATCCGGGATCGAGATCCCGAGTTGACGGCAAGCTTGCACGACCTCCAGCCCAACCTCATCGTTGTAACAGACGATCGCGGTGAGTGCATCCCGATTTTCTTGCAGATACGTGGTCACATTCGCGGACAAATCAGCTTTAGATGCTGTGTCAAACGAGAGCACATGCTCGGGATGGAACCTCATTTTTGCCTCCCCTAATGCCTTGATGTACCCCTTCATCCGGTACTTGCCCTGCAGGTCGTCCATTTTGGCAATGATACCAATCTGGGTATGACCTTTGGAGATCAATTCCTTGGTAGCAAGATAACTGGACTGCACATCATCCAGACAGAAAAACGGCACCTCTAACTCTTCATAAAACGCATTAATCATCGTAAACGGCACATCCTGCTCCTTAAACGACAGGTAGTACGCGATATTGGGATTGTACAGATTGCTTTTGGTCGGTTCAACAATCAGACCATCTACGCCATAGGACAGCATCATTTCAAGTGCTTTTTTCTCCTGTGCAACATCATTATTCGTGCTAGCAAGCAGCAAGGAATAGTTGTCCTCGTTCAGACGACGCTCGATACCGCGAATAATGGATGGGAAAATATAGTCTGAGATATAGGTGGTGATGACACCAATTGTCTTTTTGGAAGTGCTGCCACCTGCACGCGATCGGTATTGATTGCTGACATAGGTGCCGGAACCCTTTTCGCTGCGTAAAAATCCTTCGTTAGATAACTCCAAAATAGCCTTACGAACGGTCTGACGGCTCACGTTATAACTTTCCTGTAATGCCGATTCCGTGGGAATCTGCGCGCCAATGCTGTATGTTCCCGACAAGATATGGCTCTTTATATCATCAATAATCACTTGGTATTTGGGTTTCACATTGTCCACTTCTTTCATTGTAACGTCAATATAAATTGAACTATAGGCTCTTGCACTGCGCTTCGATGAGAGAATAACCTTCTAGTTATGTTAGTTCAATATATACGTTAGTAAATCTGCATTTAAGTTGTACGTACATATTCTAGCATGATTCGCTTTACTTGCAAGGTAAACCGTACATTTTCTGAAATGATACATACAACTAAGATCTTTTTTGTCGAATTGGATCTTATATTTTCACATGGAAAATGAATAAAAATACGTTGGTGTAGCAGGTTATTTAGCAAAATTAGTCCTTTGTGAGTATAACTTGGATATCTCATTGACAAATGTACGTACAAAAAATATACTAAGGCTGTCAGAACAGGAAAGCGCATTCTTGGAATGCTGAAATAGATTATAGCCATAAACGGAAGTGGAGCTGCACTTTATTACACGTGCACCGGAATAGATGCCATTCCTCGGATGTAAATGGCGACCAGAGAGGGGATATGCCGAAGTGACGAGTCATGTGGATGTGAAAGAGACGATTGCCAAGGGTGCAACCGCACTTGGGATTGAGCTTGGATCAACGCGCATTAAAGCAGTATTGATTGACGAGTATTTTGAAACGATTGCCTCCGGCAGTTATGAGTGGGAGAACCTGCTGAAGGACGGGTATTGGACGTACAATCAGGAGGATATCATCACCGGGTTGCAGACGGCATACCGCGAGTTGAAGGAGGATGTACAGCAGAAGTACGGTGTACCACTGACAACCGTAGGTTCAATCGGCTTCTCGGCGATGATGCACGGATATATCGCGCTCGATCAAGCGGGGGAAATGCTCGTGCCGTTCCGTACGTGGCGTAACTCCACGACAGGTGCGGCTGCACGCGAGCTGACAGAACTGTTGAAATTCAACATCCCTGAACGCTGGAGCATTGCCCATCTGTACCAGGCGATTCTGAACGGAGAGCAGCATGTACCTCAGATCGATTACCTGACCACACTGGCAGGTTACATTCACTGGTTGCTGACAGGGAATAAGGCGATTGGGATCGGCGATGCATCGGGTATGTTCCCGATCGATGAGACGACACATAGTTATCATCCGGCAATGGTCAAACAGTTCGATGAGCATATCGCTGGCAAAGGTTATCCGTGGAAGGTCGAGGATTTGCTGCCTAAAGTGTATCTCGCAGGAGAACATGCAGGTGCATTGACGGAAGCTGGAGCGAAGTTGCTAGACCCGACAGGAGAACTGGCAGCAGGTATTCCACTGTGTGCACCTGAAGGTGATGCAGGAACAGGTATGGTTGCCACGAACAGTGTGCGCAAACGGACCGGTAATATCTCGGTGGGCACGTCCGTATTCGCCATGATCGTACTGGAGAAGGAATTGTCCAGCGTATATCCCGAGATTGATATGGTGACCACGCCAGATGGTAGTCCGGTCGGCATGGTGCATGCCAATAACTGTTCGAGTGATCTGAATGCATGGATCGGATTGTTCCGTGAGTTCGCACAAGCAATGGGCATCGAGGCTGATTCCGGCAAGCTGTTCAGCGTATTGTTCAATAAGGCGCTTGAGGCTGACCCGGACGGGGGCGGATTGCTTAGCTACGGGTACTACTCTGGTGAAAATATTACAGGACTGGAGCAAGGACGTCCGCTGTTTGTTCGCTCTCCTGAGAGCAAGTTTAATCTGGCGAATTTCATGCGCACGCATCTGTTCAGCGCCTTCGGCGCGCTCAAGCTGGGCATGGATATTCTAACCGAGAAGGAGCAGGTGGCCATCGACAGCATTTTGGCACATGGCGGTCTGTTTAAAACACCTGTAGTGGGACAGCGGATCGTAGCAGCGGCTATGAATGTTCCGGTATCTGTGATGTCTACCGCTGGTGAAGGCGGAGCGTGGGGAATGGCCTTGCTGGCTTCGTACCTGATTAATCAGGATCAGCAAGAAACGCTGGATGTGTTCCTAGAACAAAAGGTGTTCAAGGATGTAGAAGGGGTCGAGGTGGCACCGGATGCAGCGGATGTGAAGGGCTTTGAAGCATTTATCGAACGCTACCGGAGCGGACTTGCCATTGAGCACGCAGCTGTAGAGCATCTGGTAGAGAACGGAGGAAATTAAACATGTTGGAACAACTGAAACAAGAGGTATTCGAGGCCAATCTGGAGCTGCCGAAGCACGGACTAGTGAAATTCACTTGGGGTAATGTTAGCGCGATTGATCGGGAAAGCGGTCTATTCGTTATTAAACCAAGCGGAGTCGATTATGAAAAAATGAAAGCCAGCGACATGGTTGTCGTCGATCTCGACGGTAACGTGGTTGAAGGGGAGATGAGACCTTCCTCGGACACCGCAACCCATGCTGTCCTATATAAACATTACAAGGAAATTGGCGGCATTGTGCACACACACTCCACCTGGGCAACGATCTGGGCGCAAGCGGGTCTCGACGTACCTGTCATGGGTACTACTCACGCGGATACATTCTACGGAGCCGTGCCTTGTGCTCGCTTCTTGAACCAGGATGAGATCGATCGCGGATACGAAGCGGAGACAGGTCGTGTGATCATTGAAACATTTGAACAGCGCGGACTGGATGTGATGGCAATTCCAGCAGTGCTGTTGCATGGTCATGCACCGTTCACATGGGGCAAAGACGCCAAGTCAGCCGTAGTAAACAGCGTTGTGTTGGAAGAAGTGTGCAAGATGAACCTGTACGCGCGTCAGCTGAACAACTTTGCTAAGGAACTGCCACAAGGCATTCTGGATAAACATTACTTGCGCAAACACGGCAAGGACGCATACTACGGCCAGAAGTAATCTGGAACTGTAGAGGTTGGGATGTTGCAATCAGAGTATCCCGAAAGTTAACCAGCGACTGGAAGATGGCAATGTCATCGAAGTGGCCTGTTGTAACTACCCTGCCCAACCTAAGTTGTATAGAACTTTTTTACACCACTAACGAAGCAGACAGAAGAAAGCTGTAGAAGCGGAGCGTTCGCGTTTATCATCGGATTTCCCCCTTTAGGAGGGGAAGGAAAAGAAATCCGAGGATAACCAGTGATCGAAAGATGGTACTGCAATCGGAGTGACCCGGTGTAACTACCTTGCCCGACCCAAAGTTGTATAACCTTTTTTACACCACTAACGGAGAGTGCAGAACCAATCTGGAGAAGCGAAGCGCTCGCGTTTATCATCGGATTTCCCCCTTAGGAGGGGAAGAAAAAGAAATCCGAGGATAACCAGCGATCGGAAGATGGTACTGCAATCGGAGTGACCCGGTGTAAACCCATTTTATCCAACTAAAAAACTAACGAAATGAGGATGATTCCATGTCAGTAACAGCAGCAAAAGAGTTTTGGTTCGTTGTCGGTTCGCAACATTTGTATGGTGAAGAAGCTCTCGGTGAGGTTAAAGCGAACGCACAGAAAATTACGGATGCTCTCAACGCTAGCGGTGTACTCCCTTATCCGCTGGTACTGCAAGACCTGGCCGTAACTGCAGATAAAATCACCAGCGTTATGAAAGAAGTGAACTATCGCGATGAAGTAGCAGGTGTTATCACTTGGATGCATACCTTCTCTCCAGCAAAAATGTGGATTCGCGGTACAAAATTGCTGCAAAAACCATTGCTTCACCTCGCAACCCAATATAACGAGAGCATCCCATGGGCAACCATCGACATGGACTTCATGAACCTGAACCAAGCAGCACACGGTGACCGTGAATATGGTTTCATCAATGCTCGTTTGAGAAAACAAAATAAAATTGTTGTGGGTTACTGGGAGCGTCCGGAAGTGCAACAGCAGGTTGCAGACTGGATGGACGTAGCGGTGGCGTACAACGAGAGCTTTAATATCAAAGTTGCTCGTTTCGGCGATAACATGCGTAACGTAGGCGTAACAGAAGGGGATAAAGTCGAAGCTCAAATCCAGTTTGGCTGGACGGTGGACTACTACGGCATCGGTGACCTTGTCGAGTACGTGAACGCTGTAACTGAGCAAGAAATTGATGAGTTGATCACGCAATATGCGGATCTGTACGAATTCGATTATGGCACCAACAGCAAAGAAGCGTGGGAATCCAGCGTACGCGTGCAAGCAAGCTATGAAATTGCGATCAAAAAGTTCCTGGATAACGGCGGGTACACAGCCTTCACAACGAACTTTGAAGACCTGCACGGCATGAAGCAGCTTCCGGGTCTGGCAGTACAACGCCTGATGGCTCAAGGCTACGGATTCGCGGGTGAAGGAGATTGGAAAACAGCAGCGCTGGATCGTTTGTTGAAAATTATGGCTCACAACGAAAACACAGGCTTCATGGAAGATTACACATATGAGATGGCATCTGGCCAAGAAGCCATTCTGCAATCGCACATGCTTGAGGTTGATCCTACACTTGCCAGCACAAAACCAAGAATCATCGTGTCCCCACTGGGGATTGGCGATCGTGAAGATCCAGCTCGTCTTGTCTTTGACGGCAAAGCTGGTGAAGGTGTCGTGGTATCCATGGCAGACTTCGGTACACACTACAAATTGCTAATCAACGAAGTATCTGCTTTCGAACCAACGGTGGCAGCGCCGAATCTGCCAGTCGCACGTGTACTATGGGCGGTTAAACCGAACTTCCAGGATGGAGTCAGAGCTTGGATCGAAAACGGCGGCGGACACCACACGGTCGTATCCCTGAACCTGACGACAGATCAGATCGTAACGTATGCGAAGCTGGTAAATCTGGAGTACGTGATTATCAAGTAATCAGGTAGTATAAATTGCAATGGTACATGTATAGTTCATAAGTTCATTTTTCAAAGCCGGGGGTTATCCCTCGGCTTTTTTTGTTATCTGGATAGGTGACTAATCAACTACTTAATCCACCAGCTCAACCTCGACAGGTTTGTCATTGAATTTGTAGCCAACACCGCGAATGGTACGAATATAGTGGGGTTTTGCCGGATTCTTCTCAAGCTTCTTTCTTAGATTATAAATATGCACCATGACGGTATGGGTATCCCCCATATGCACATCATCCCATAGAAGCGAAAATAGCTGCTCATTCTTATATACCCGATTTGGATTTTTGGCGAGATGGAAGAGAAGTTTGAATTCTTTGGCTGAAAGGGAAACCGGTTTGTTATCGACCAGCACAAGGTGTGTAGAAGGATCAATGAGGAGTTGATCAAACTGTAGCGGTTTGTCCGTTTCATCCGTGGGTTGATGAAGCATGCTGCTTCTTCGGATATGTGCTTTGACCCGAGCGATCAGCTCAATGGGGCTGAATGGCTTCGAGATGAAGTCATCCCCGCCTAGTCCTAAGCCGAGAACTTTGTCCATATCCTCGTCTTTGCAACTCACGAACAGGATGGGAACGGTACTCGTTTTGCGAATCTCACTGCAGATTTGGAACCCGTCCATTCCTGGTAGAAGTACATCCAGTAGAACCAGGTCGGGCGTGTGCTCCTGGGCGGCTTTGATAGCATCCAAGCCATTGTAAGCGGATAAGGTATGAAACCCTTCTCTTTTCAGAGAGATCGTCAGTAATTCGTTAATTTCCTGATCGTCATCCACGATCAAAATTGTATGTTTAGAAGACATATAAGATCCTTTCCCCTTATGTACAGCTTACTGGCAAGATGCAAGCAAACGTAGCTCCCCCAGCAGCGAAAATACTGCTTTAAATTCAACTTCATTTTATTTAAAGTATCGCATGTTCTTTCATATAAGTCGATTGGATTACTGATATTTTAAATGAAATTGAGGTTATCTTGAATTTGAATTGATGGTTTAACATTTTAGGGTCTTTTATAATGTAGGGCAGTAGGACCTATTAGGTATAACGGATTAGTTTTGAAGGGAGATAACTTAGTGAACGTTATTGGAGGAATAAGCCGGAAGGGGCTGTTTTGGAAGAGTGTATTACTTGGCATTGTGCTGACGATCAGCGGATGTTCTTCTTACTCGGAGCCTGATCAAGTAAGATCCAAGACACTCGGCAGTTCAAACGGGGATGTGGTGATTGGCGCGGTATGGCCATTTGCACAACAGAATGATCAATTCCATGAGGGCCTTGAATTGGCTCTTGAACAAATCAATCAGAAGGGAATCCTGGGCGGTAAAAAAATTCAGTTGCTTGAAATGGATGATGAGGCGTCAACAACCAAAGGTATGGCGATTGCACAACAATTGACTGATAATCCTGCGGTAAGTGCAGTCATTGGACACCGTGGTTCTGCCGTTACGGTGCCTGCCTCACGCATCTATGCACATGCGGGCATTGTGCTAATGACACCAGCTTCAACCTCCCCGAAACTGACAGATGTGAACAGCTCCTATATATTCCGCAACATTCCTAACGACAACCAGCTTGGGCAAGCACTTGCGATGTACGCTGGAGAAACCAAACATCGGAATATTGCAATTTATTATACGGATGATGAGTATGGAAGAGGACTCGCCAATGCGTTTGAAGATCAGGCAGCACAGTCAGGACTCCATGTTGTAGACCGATTATCGGGATATAAGGATATGGCGGACATCACACGAATCGTAGACAAGTGGAAGACGCTGGATAGTGATCTTGTTATGGTGGCTGCCGGAGCCAGCGATGGAATTGCTTTTGTAAAAGCCATTCGCGAAGCGGGGTTGAATATTCCCGTGATCGGTGGAGATGCACTGGATTCTGCGGAGTTCGCCAATGCGGGAGATGTCGTATCGGGAACGATTGTTGCTTCAGTATATCATGAGATGGGTCAATCGAAGCTTAATCAAAGTTTCCGTCAGCAGTTCATGAATAAATATGGGAAAGAGCCAGGCAAATGGGCTGCTCAGGCCTATGACTCTCTGAATTTACTCGCGGAGGGTATCGAGAAAGCAGGCTCGCGTAGTCCGAAAGAGATATCGAAGGCTTTACTCGCGATGAAGGGCTGGGAAGGGGTTACAGGGCAGCATTACTTTGATTCACAGGGTGATGTTCAGGGCATGAGCATCGTCATGAAAAAGCTGGAGGCAGGGAAGTTCAAACGGCTTGATGAAGTGCGCATTCCGAATTCGTTCTAGAACCGTATAGCCTTTTCAGGCTTCAATATTGGGAGGTAGCGATGAATAATCATGTGTTTCGTAAAGTATCTGTCGAGCGGTTGTCTTCTCCAGAACAGCTCGATAATTTGGTTCGAGTAACTTCACCACGCGGGTGGCTGATGTTAACCGGAATTGGTTTGATCCTTTTGGCTGCGCTGTACTGGGGGATTTTTGGTACGATGACCATCAAAGCCGACGCATCGGGTGTGCTCATTCGTCCAGGTGGACTCAAAACCATCCATGTCTCCACGGCCGGGGCATTGTCCGATATCCGTGTGATTGAGAATGACACGGTTAAACAAGGTGAGATCATCGGCCGCATGGAACAACCGAAGCTGCTTGATCAGATCAAACAGACCAAGCTGGCTATTGGGAATCTCGAAGCGCTGGAGATATCAGAGAAGAATAAACGTGTAGCCGAGCTTGACGACTTGAGGCAGCAGTTGAAGCAACAGCAACTGAGCTATGAATACAGCACAAGAGTGATCAGCCCCTACACAGGCAAAGTGAAAGAAGTATTGGTGAAGACAGGCAGTTATATGAGTGCTGGTGCGGATATCATTCGAATGGAGACCTACGGCACGCAGACAGATGAACTGATCGCCGTGCTGTATGTCCCGGTTAGCCAAGGCAGACAACTGCTTCCGGGTATGGATGTGCGCGTATCGCCAGGTTCAATTAACCGTGAAGAGTTCGGATCACTGATTG
This sequence comes from Paenibacillus amylolyticus, assembly GCF_051136285.1. Taxonomy (GTDB): domain Bacteria; phylum Bacillota; class Bacilli; order Paenibacillales; family Paenibacillaceae; genus Paenibacillus; species Paenibacillus amylolyticus_F. The sequence goes on from NZ_CP194938.1 coordinate 3,886,664, forward strand.
GTCAGGTGGTTTCCGTATCTGAGTTCCCGGTGACGGTTCAGGGGATGATGTCCACGCTTGGCAACGAGGGACTGGTTCAACAGATGGCATCACAGGGGGTGTCCCTTGAGGTTCGTGTCAATCTTTCACCTAACTCCGAGATGTCGAGTGGGTACAACTGGACAACCAAAGGGGGGGCGCCCGTTCGGCTCAACAGTGGCATGATGGTGGAGGGGTCCATTACGGTCAACTCACAGCGTCCGATTGCAACGGTTATTCCTTATTTTAAATAATTGATCAGAGCTCGGTGACACATAATTGGTCATCAGGCCCTGGCGGAGGGAGCAGATTCGTGGCTTCAAAAAGAGTTAAGACTCCAACAGTATTGCAAATGGAGGCTGTGGAGTGTGGAGCGGCCTCTCTTGCTATTGTGCTTGCATATTACAAGAGCTTTATCCCCCTTGAGGAATTACGGATTGCCTGTGGAGTATCCCGGGATGGCAGTAAAGCCAGTAATGTGCTCAAGGCGGCGCGTCAATACGGCATGGAGGCCAAAGGATATCGCAAAAATCCGGAAGATCTGCGAACGATGGCTTGGCCTCTGATTATTCACTGGAACTTTAACCATTTTCTTGTTCTTGAAGGTATGGAGAAGGATCGAGTGTTCTTGAATGATCCGGTTACAGGTCCGCGTGAGATCACTTTCGAGGAATTTGATCAGTCTTTTACAGGAGTAGTGATCTCGATCAAGCCTTCTCCCACCTATGTGCGTCAAGGAAAAGCACCGAGTGTGCTTGGGTCGTTATCCAGCCGAATCAAGGGGTCGGAGAAAGCCCTTATTTTCGCTATTCTAGCCGGATTGTTTCTTGTCTTGCCGGGTCTTGTTATTCCCGTATTCAGTAAAGTATTTATTGACCAGGTCATGCTTGGAAATTTGAAAAATTGGTTATTCCCACTGCTGATCGGCATGGGCGTGACTGCTTTGCTGCGGGCATTTCTGACGTGGCTGCAACGCTACTACTTGCTCAGGCTGGAAATGAAGCTTGCATTGAGCTCATCCAGCCGTTTTTTCTGGCATGTGCTGCGGTTGCCGATCGAATTTTTCTCCCAGCGATTCAGTGGTGATATTGCTGCAAGGGTTGCGATCAATGACCGCGTTGCCCAGCTATTATCCGGGCAACTTGCGGTGGCCGTGTTAAATTGCTTCATGATTGTATTTTATCTGCTGTTAATGCTGCAATACAGTGTGTCATTAACGGGACTTGCGGTGGGTGCTTCACTGCTTAACCTTGTTTTTATGCGGCTGATCACACGCAAACGCAATGATCAGAATCTGCGGTTGTTGCAAGAGGCCGGTAAGATGCAGGGTGTGTCGATGAACGGACTTCAAGTGATCGAAACTTTAAAATCAAACAGCTCTGAGTCAGACTTTTTCGTTAAATGGTCAGGTTACCAAGCGAAACTGCTGAATTCGACACAACAATTTGGGGTGTCGAATCAGTTCCTGACGGCAATACCTGCATTACTGACGAGTCTGAGTGCAGTAGCCATTTTACTCCTCGGTGGATTTCAGGTTATGGATGGGGCGTTAACCATTGGTTCACTGGTTGCTTTTCAAAGTCTGGCTGCGAGCTTCAGTCAACCTGTCAATGAGATGGTAGCCTTGTCCGGTACCATTCAGGAAGCGGGAGGAAGCATGAAGCGCCTGGATGATGTGTTGCAATATCCAATCGATAGACAAATGAACGCAAGCCCTGAGCAGGATGGCGAATCTGCGGATACGGCGAAGTTGTCCGGACATATCGAAATTAGCAATCTGACATACGGTTATAGCAAACTGGAGGCTCCGCTGATTGATCGCTTTAATCTGTCCATTCAGCCGGGAATGAAGGTGGCGTTGGTTGGAGGTTCTGGTAGTGGAAAATCAACCATCGCCAAGTTAATTGCGGGCATCTACGAGCCGTGGGATGGCGAGATTCGTTTTGATGACTTGACACGGGATGACATATCCCGTAACCGGATGGGAAACTCACTCGCGGTTGTGGATCAAGATATTGTACTGCTGGAAGGAACGATCAAAGAGAATATTACGTTCTGGGATTCGACGATCCCTGAAACGGATGTTGTGAGAGCCGCCAAGGATGCGGTCATTCATGATCATATTGCAGAGCGCAGCGGCGGTTATGAACATATGATCGCGGAGAATGGCGGCAACTTCAGCGGAGGGCAGCGGCAACGGTTGGAGATAGCCAGAGCACTTGCAGGCAATCCGTCCATTCTTATTTTGGATGAGGCCACGAGTGCACTCGACCCGGCAACGGAGAAAAAGGTAGATGATAGTCTTCGGCGCAGAGGTTTGACTTGTATTACAGTAGCCCACCGACTCAGCACCATTCGGGATGCGGATGAAATTGTCGTACTGGAGCGTGGGAAAATCATTGAACGGGGTACACATCTTGCACTTATGGAACAGAACGGATACTACACACGTCTCATTCAAAATCAATAGATCATCGAGTACAAAGGAGGTGGGAACATGGCTGATGCCTTACCAATGAACCAGCATTCTTTTTTTGAGAAATATGGTGTTTCTCATGAAGTAGAAGGGAATAGACCGCTGCTGGTGAGCGATCAGAATGATATTTGGTATGTCGACTCTGGTTATGTGGATGTTTTTGCAGTGACTCTTGGTCTGGAAAAAGGCGGAACGAGAAACAAGCGCCGCTATCTGTTTAGTCTGGATGCGGGGGCACTCTTATTCGGGTTCGAGGATTATGCAGGTGCAGAGCAAACAGGGTTGCTGCTAACCGCGTCCATGGGAACGAAGGTTTTTCAGATGAATCGGGAACGATTCATGAGTCACCGAATGGAATTCAATCTGGACAACAAACAACTCGCTCCGTTAATAGATCAGTGGGTAGGTTGCTGGTCTGCGGCACTGAGTGTACGGGGAGCTCCTCTGGAGTTTGAATTGCTGGAGCCAGGTGTAAGACGGGAGCTGACCGCAGATCACAACTGGCGTTCGTTGCAGACGGTGTGGTTTAAAGTGCGTGAAGGTACGGTTTACTGGGTTTCTGAGCATCCGATTACCGCGGAGGAGCCGTGTTATATCCCGCTCAATTCATCCAGTTGGCTGGAGACCAAGCAGGCTGCCGAGACGGAAATGCGAAGTACAGTGAATTGGCTCGAAAGCGATCAACCGTTGCAAGGATTATATGCTTTTCATCAGCTGGTGGCCAGTCGTTTGAATGTGCTGTTGATGAAGGAACGGTTACAGGAGCATGAGCGTTTAATTCTGCGGACAGAGCATGATGATTCACTGATGGACCATGCACTTAAGCGATTGCTTGCTGTTACGGGGAGGGATCAACAGCAGGAAGTTGTTTTTAATTCAGCCGATCCGCTATTTATGGCCTCACGCATCGTTGGTGAGTATGCCAGCATTGCGATCAAACCTGTCGTCCGAAAGCTTAAAACGAACTCGCAACGTTCTCCGATTCAGGAGATTGCCGAAGCCTCCGGTGTCCGCTCCCGCCAAGTTATCCTGAAAGGGGATTGGTGGAAAGAGGATAATGGTCCACTTCTTGCCTTCATGGAGCAATCTCGGGAACCTGTTGCGCTGATCCCAGCCTCAGCAGGCTCCTACACATGGAATAATCCGCATACGGGGGAAAAGGGGATGATCGATAGCGACATGGCAGCACGTATGGAGCCTGTGGCTTATATGTTCTATCGTACGTTCCCGGCTCGAATGCTCGGAGTGAAAGATATATTGCAATTTGGTGCACATCATTCGATAAGACGTGATCTGATTATGATTCTGCTCATGGGCGTACTGGCAGGGTTACTCGGCATCATGATGCCCGTAGCTACCGGAATTCTGGTAGACACCGTGATTCCCGAATCCTATCGTGGACCTCTCGTGCAGATGGGGCTTATTCTGATCTCCGCTGTTCTGTCGATTGCCCTGTTCCGATTAACCAGTTCACTTGCTTCCATGCGTATGGAAGGCCGGGTAGAGAGCTCTGTTCAGGCGGCGATTTGGGATCGGCTTCTGAATCTGCCTGTGTCGTTCTTCCGTAACTATACGGCTGGTGATTTGGCTTCGAGAGCAAGCAGTATTAATACAATCAGGCAACTGTTATCCGGTGCTGTCCTGGGTTCGTTGCTTACAGGAGTATTTTCAGTATTTCAATACGTGTTGCTGTTTCGCTACAGCCCAAGCCTGGCGCTGGTGGCCGGAGTTCTTGTACTCATATCGATGTCGTTTACGGTAGGTATTGGTCTATTGCAGATTCGTTACCAGCGCAGATTGCTGGATATTCAGGGCCGCATCTCAGGTACCGTATTACAACTATTGAATGGTATTAGCAAATTCCGTATGGCAGCGGCGGAGAACCGTGCGTTCTTCCTTTGGGCAAGAGCCTTCGCGGAGCAAAAGAAACTGTCCTTTAAGGTAAGAATGCTGGATAACTACTCCAGTGTATTCCAATCCTTTTTCCCACTGGTCACCTCCATGGTGTTATTTTATCTGGTGGTGTCCAGTAATTCAGAATTGTCGGCGGGGCAATTTATTGCGTTCTTCGCGGCCTTCTCCAGTTTTTTGATGGCGATGCTGGGTATGGCTTCTGCCTTGCTGTCTGTTGTCAATATTGTGCCGCTGTATGAGCGAGCCAAACCGATTTTGAAGACGTTGCCTGAGCTGCATGATCAGCTTGAAGATCCGGGTGAAGTCAGCGGTGCGATTGAGATTCGCCATATCCAGTTTCGTTATGAGGAAGATCAGCCTCTGGTGCTGAATGATCTGTCGATGAATATCAAGGCGGGACAATATGTTGCTTTTGTCGGTGCATCCGGTTGCGGGAAGTCAACCTTGATGCGACTGTTGCTTGGATTTGAACAACCGCAGGGCGGCTCGGTTTATTTTGATGGGCAGGATCTGCGTTCACTGGATGTAGGGTTACTGAGAAGTCAGTTTGGTGTTGTTTTGCAAAATAGCAAGCTGATGTCCGGTGACATTTTCACCAACATTATTGGCACTTCCAATCTCTCGCTTCAGGATGCCTGGGAAGCCGCGGAGATGGCTGGCTTTGATGAGGATATCCGCAGCATGCCGATGGCGATGCATACGGTAATATCCGAAGGCGGGGGCACACTCTCCGGTGGGCAGCGCCAGCGCTTGATGATTGCCAGAGCCATTGCCAAGCGACCGAAAATTCTCTTCTTTGATGAGGCTACAAGTGCTCTGGACAACCGGACGCAAAGCATCGTCAGCCAAAGTTTAACCAAGTTGCAAGTGACGAGAATCGTCATTGCACATCGGTTAAGCACGATTACACAGGCAGATCACATCTATGTGTTCGATAAGGGGCAGATTATTCAATCCGGCACGTATGAGGAGCTTCTGCAGCAGCGTGGATTGTTTGCTGAGCTTGCCAGCCGTCAGTTGGCATAAGATTTGAACTAAAATTGAACAAGAGTTGAGAACAGATTGAAAACGGGCTGTTATTCTTATAACTGTAAGAAACAAAACTACTTTATTGGAGGAATTAAAACATGAGTTGGAATGAACAGCAAGTAACGGATACGGTAAATGCAGTAATCGCAAAAGCAAATGAGGATGCAGAGTTCCGCGCTCTGGCCGTAAGCGATGTTTATGCAGCCATCAAACAAGCAACAGGACATGAAGTGCCAAAAGAATTCAAAATTAACCTCGTTGATGCAACAGGTTACCATGCAACCATCGTATTGCCAGAAGCACGCGGAGCAGAAGATGAGTTGACTGAAACTGAACTCGAATCCGTTGCTGGCGGCAGTAAAGATGGCGCGAATGATTTCTTCAATGGTGTAGGTCGAATTGCAGAGGGTGCGGCTAACACAGCAATTCGTGTTGGTGAGAACATCGGCGATGCAACTGCTGATCGAATCAGAAATTCCTAATTCCTATTATAAAATATAAACCTTTCATTGGAGTGATATCCACCAATCAGGTGTGATATCGCTCCAAATTTATAGTGAATTGACGCGCAGGACAGCCATTGACAGATCATGGGCATGGAGGCTGCTTCGTCATAAAGCCTAACAAGAGGGTGCTGGTGTGTCCGTAGTTTCTTTTTCATCATTCAAGTGGATCAAGTCGTTCTGGATGATTATGCTGTGTATGCTATCAGGTATAGCGACTGGTTTATATGCACCGGATATCGCTCATGCTGTGGCGAGTTTCGGTGATCTGTACTTATCCTTTCTGAAAATGTGTGTCATCCCGATTATGATGACTGCAATTATATCCAGCATTGGCAGCTTGTTTATCCAAAGTGGTGCAATGAAAACCATTGGCCGTATGTGTCTGATCTACGCTGTTGCACTGATCATCTCTGGTGGTTTTGGCATTGTTGCTGGAGAGATGGGCCATCCGGGAGCAGGACTGCCTGAGCAATCGAAGCAAGTGCTTGGAGCGATCGTCAATGACTCCAGTACCAATGGAACGCCAGTAGAAGAGCAGAAATCGCAAGGCATTTTGCTGTTTTTGCTGGATATGATTCCGTCCAATATTTTCACCGCACTTCTGGAGAACAATACGCTGCAAATTTTGTTTTTCTCCGTCATTGTGGGTATTGCTGTCGGTATGATGCGCACAAGGCAAGGGGAAGATGTTCTGCAACTGGCCGATGTGTTGTTTCGTGCTTTTCAAAAGGCGATCTCCTGGTCCATGTACGCGTTACCGTTTGCTTTGTATTGTATGATGGCTGGACAATTCGCGAGTCTGAACCTGGATATTCTGCCTGCCATGGTGAAGCTGATTCTGGTATTTTACCTGGTGAGTGTTGTCTTGATTATCGGTTCTATCGCCGTAGTATCATTACGAATGCGTCAGCCGGTAAAGGTCGTTGTACAGGCGCTCAAGGAGTCACTTATTATCGCGTTTGGTACGCGAAACAGTATTGCTACGGTTCCATCCTGTATGCAGGCGTTAAGCAAAGAATTGAAATTGCAGTCTCGTGTCATTCAACTTGTCGTGCCGATTGGCATGATTATGTGTCGTTACAGCATGGTACTTGTGTACACACTCGGCATTGCTTTTACCGCCCAATTGTATGAATACGATTTTACCGTTATGCAGTGGATGCTGGTGCTTGTAGGGGCTGTACTCACTTCTGTCGCAGGTGCAGGATCACCGGGTGTTGTATCGATTGGTATGATCGCCATTATAGCAAGCATGTTGAAAATCCCATCTGAAGTAACCATCATATTACTGCTAGCCATTAATCCGATTATTGACCCGATCATTACGGCAGCCAACGTATCCATGAATTGTGCGACGGCTTCACTTCTGGCAGCCAGAAAGGAATCTCATGTACAAGATCAAGCTATTAGCGCTTAGGGACAAACTGAAATATAAGCCGCTCATGTATCAGTGGCTTTATTTGCAATTGGAGCAGAGTGAACAGAATCCCGGCGAGCATAGTCGCTTCATGATGATTGGGGCCGAAGTGGCCGATATTCCAGTCGGGCTAGCTGTACTGGAGTTGGTGGACGGAGGAACAGAGAGATATGCGATCGTGCAGTCTTTGTTCGTCGCAGGAGCATGGCGCAGAAAAGCAATTGCCTCGAACATCCTGGAAGAAGTGCGGCGCATATGCCTGGAAAAACAGATTGATAACCTTGGACTATATTACTACTCTGGTAAATCTTCCACCGATATCATAGAAGCCTGGTTGCGACAAACCGGCTGGACAGAGCCGATATGTGATGCTGTTGTTTTCCATATCCAGAGTGATATTGCTCAGGCAAGCTGGTTGCGAGAACGGCCTCTGCCAAGTGGACTGGAATTGTTTAAGTGGGCAGACAGAACGGAACAAGAACTGATCTCATCCATGGATGAGACAGCGGTCATTCCAGCTTTTCTGTCACCCTTTAAATCTTTTGCACCTATGGAGCCAAGGAATAGTCTCGGACTGATGTCGGACGAGGGGATTAAGGGCTGGTCGATGACCTATCGATTAACCGAGGATACCATCTTGTATGATGCGGTGTATATTGCACCGGAGTATCAGCAGATCGGTCTGGCTTTTCAGATGCTGGCACGGTCGGTTCGGCTTCAACTGGAGGCAGGTATTCCGTATGGCATGTTCACCGTGAACCGGGGAACCCCTGTCATGATGAAACTTGCACAGCAATGGCTGGCGCCTTATGCATGGAAGACAAGTGAGAAGCGGGTTAGTTATTTGCCATTGAAGTAGGAATGTGGGGGAATGAGCAATGAACAACAACGAAGGTGTCCAGCGAATCGCAGTAACAGGTATAGGGGTGTTGTGTGCGCTGGGCAATGAACCGCAGGCCGTCTTTGAACGGATGTTTGCATCGGAGACCGGAATTGGAGAAGTCACTCGTTTCGATACGGAGACGTTGCTCAGCTCGCTTGCCGGACAACTGCAGGATTCCTGGCGAGAAGCTGCATTTGCGGATACAGAAGGGCAATCGATGGATTGGTGTGCACGATATGCCATCGCAGCCGCGAAGCAGGCGCTTCATAACAGTGGCCTTGAACTATTGGGTGTGGGAGAACAAGCGCAAGAAGGTACACCTGCTATACACCAGATCCCGGCTGCAAGGATGGGGCTGTCGCTTGGTACATGTAATGGCGGGATTTTGTCGCTGGAACAACAATGGAATCTATCGGCGCTGGACGAGGAGAATACGGCGAACTATCCCTTTTATCAGCAGGGTGATGATACCGCAAGATGGCTCGGTGTGCAGGGGCCTGTGGCAACGTTAAATACGGCATGTGCCGCTAGTGGTAATGCGATTGGCTATGCGAGCGATATGATTCGTTGGGGGTATGCTGATGTCATGCTCGCAGGTGGATCAGATCCGTTGTCGCATAGTGTATATGCCGGATTTAATGTACTCCGTGCGCTTAATCCGATGCCCTCTTCACCGTTCAGCAACCAGTTTGGTCTTAATCTGGGAGAGGGTGCGGCATTTATTGTGCTGGAACGGTTCGATGCTGCTGTTCACCGAGGGGCAACCATCTATGCAGAGTTATGCGCTTATGGACTGAGCAATGATGCCCATCATATGACGGCACCACACCCCGAAGGCGCCGGGATGCAACGGGCAGTCGATATGGCACTTCGTCTGGCACAGGTGGAGAAAGAGGATATCGAATATGTGAATGCGCATGGTACGGGAACACAGGCGAATGATCGTGCCGAGATTAATGGTCTGAAGCTCAGCTTTGGAGAACAACTTCCTATTCCGGTTAGCTCAAGTAAAGCCTATTTCGGGCATAGCCTGGGTACGGCTGCTGCGCTGGAACTGGTGACATCGCTATATGCGATCAAACAAGGTTATGTGCCGGCGACCCTGCACTTCGATACGGCGCGTGAAGGCTGCGAGGGAGTCGATATTATCCAGCATCAGATGCGCCCGATGCATCCGAAGTATATCGTCAGCAACAATGCTGCCTTTGGCGGACATAACGTTTCGTTAGTACTACGGACGGATCTCGGTGGGGTATCCTCGGCAGTTCCCTCGTCGCTTGGCGAAAGACGGGAATCACACGAAAGACGCCGTGTTGTGATTACAGGTCTTGGTGCTGTTGGTGACGGGCATATCCATCAAGGAGGAATCCTGGACTGGCTTGCAGAGGCCGCTTCATCCTCTGAACCATCCGAAGTGGCTTCCTTTTCCCTGAAGGAATATGACAAAAGCAAATATGAGCGCAGGATGAACCGGTTATCGCAAAATACAATTGGAGCCGCCCTTGCTGCCTTGCAGGACGCACAATTCACAGAGGCTGAGAAGGAAGAGCTCGGGTTTATATTTGGCACAGCCCGAGGAAGCACAGATAGCATCTCTCAATACTTGGAGTCCGTTTTTGTGAAGGGGCCGGAGTATGCAAGCAGTATTTATTTTCCCCATACCGTGATTAATTCCGTTGCCGGGCAGGCGGCTGAGAAGCTTCGACTGACTGGCTTTAATAGCTCATTCAGCACAGGAGGCAACGAGGGATTAACGGCTGCCCTGTATGCAGCAGGCAAGATTCGGGAGCATACGTTAGATGCTTGCCTCATTGGGGCAGGGGATGAATGTTCGGCGCTATCGAGTGATATTGATCGTGCTAAAGGCCTGCATGCAAGTGAGTTACGGATGGCAGAAGGCAGTGTCTGCATGGTGCTTCGTGAAGAGCAGCAAGCTGTGCAGAGTCAGTCAGATATATATGCCGTATTAAGTGGGTTTGGTACAGCCTTTGGCACAGCAATGCCGGATTCCCGTCGGGACGTGGCAATGGTTCAAGCGGTGGCTGCCGCTCTCGATGAAGCAGGTATGGATGGAGCACAACTGGACCTGATTCTGCTGAATACCATCGGCAGACCTGGCGAGACCGAAGCGGAGCAGCAGGCGTTGTCCTCTTGTTTTGCTAAGAAACACCAACCGCGAGTGGTTAGTCTGAATGCTTATATCGGATATGGAGAATCGTACAGTTCCATGCTGCATCTGGCGGCTGCGGCGGAGCTGGTGAGCGGTAGAGCTACGAGTAGCCGACTCAATGGCGAATATGCTCATCTGGGCGTACCTCTAACCGATCAGCTTCGACATGTCCTTGTGGTGAGTTCGACCGTGAATGGTAGCTATACAGCCGCCATAGTCAGTGCATGGAACGATTGATTTTCGTATTCTCATTTCAATTTGATTCATTTCAATTCAAGTTACTACCCTAAGGAGGCCATAAATATGAACGCAAACCTGTCTTTAGATATGGAAGAAGTGAAACAGACGATCAAACAGAAGCTGTTAATTGACAGACTTCGGCTTGAGGATATCACGGCGGAGGAGATTACGGATGATCTGGTACTGTTCGGTGAAGGACTGGGGCTGGATTCGGTGGAAGCCTTTGAAGTGATGGTTGGTATGGAGGAATTGTACGGGGTGGCAGTGGAGCAGATTCCGGCGGACGAATTGAAGATTCATCTGCAAAATGTACAGTCGATCGCTGACCTGATTATGGCTAGTCAGCCGAGGGGAACACAGGCACTATGATCTTCCGTGATCACGTCGTTCTGATTACGGGTATAACAAGAGGCATCGGGCGAGCCATCGCACTAAGGTTTATGGCAGAAGGTGCTATAGTTGCCGGTATGTATATGCAGGACGATGAAGCTGCGCAGCAGTTGAAGCACATCGCCGAGGATATGGGGAGTCACATCAGACTGTATAAAGGTTCGGTCAGTGACCCGACGTTTGTGGCCGAAGTCATGAAGGAAGTCACAGGTCTCTATGGACGACTGGATGTACTGGTTAACAATGCGGGGCGCACGAATGATCAGATGGCGTTATTTATGGATGAGCAGCAATGGGCAGATGTGCTGGATACGAACTTTCTCGGAACCTGCTACTGCTCGCAGGAGGCCGTGAGTTATATGTTGCCGCAAGGAAAAGGAGCCATTATCAACATGGTGTCGGTCAGTGGTGTCTATGGGCGTGAAGCCCAAACTAACTATGCCACTTCCAAAGGCGCTATCATGGGTCTGACGAAGCTGTACGCCAGGTTGTATGCCCCGCATAACATTCAGGTTAGTGCTATTGCACCCGGGATGATTGAAACGGATATGGCTCAAGGTATACCGGCAGAGAAGATGGCAGATTTCATCAAGCATACAGCCTCGGGAAGACTTGGCACAGCAGAAGAGATTGCGGATGCTGTTATCTTCCTGGCCGGGCCTCTGGCTAGCTACCATACAGGTCAAACCTTGAAAATGGATGGCGGATTTTTACGTTAACTTGACTGGATGGATTTTGGAGGGATGAATATGAAAACGGCATTTGTACATCATGCGGAGTCGGCTTCAGGTGCAGCCATCATGCGATATTTGCTGCAACGGGATATGCGGGTGACGGCCAGCTTTCAGACAGCGGAGCCAGCCGAACAGGTCAGGGCAGATTTGCCGCAATCGTTGCAGGAACGACTCCATACCGCGGTTGCCCCGGATATACAGATGAAAGCCATTGATACGTTGATGATGGAGCAAGCCGAACAGATGCAAGGACTGGACTTTTATATTCACAGTAATCACTGGGTAGACGAACGGGAAGAGTTGCAGCATAAACCTGCCGAGTTTGCACTTCAGAGCTATAGCTTGCTGAATGAGTTGTTTATGTACAGCCGGGCGGCAGGAAGTGTGATGGCACGCAAGCAAAGGGGACAGATCATTGTACCTATGTTGTCTGATACGTTACATTATGACGGTTTCCCTTCATCTTCGGTGTATAACCAGGGTGCACTGGCTTTTGTTAAAAGTTTCGCGAAGGAGCTTTCTCCGTTTCGAGTCAGTGTGAACGCATTGACGTTTGGTTATTTTCGCATGGAGAGAAAAGCAGGTGCGGGCCGCAGTAATCGCAAAGCCTTTGATATTTATGCATTAAAACCACCCGTGCCTGAAATGGAGGAGCTTGCCCAAGGATTGGGTCTGCTTCTTGACTACGGACATGGAATGAGCGGTCAAAATACGACATGGGGTTACGGTATTCAGTCTATTCTCTAGTCGAACAACAGGAGGACCTGACTTGGCCGAGAGGTAACCTTTGAAAAGAGGCGGGCGAATGGAGCACCAGCAGGCTGAGAACGATCACCAAGAAGGAAGCAGACCAGATGATGAGCTATTGGAAGTGGAACTGGAGGAGGTCGTTGGAGGGCTTGCAACGGTTTCGATTCCGAGATGCAAGCTCTGCTATGTTCGTATCGCTGTGTATGATATGACGGTGTGCGCAGTTTGCTTCCGAAAAGCTCAAGTTTCGCATGGAGGGGAGGAAGACTAGCATGATCACCAAATGGAAACGCTGGGCCTTCTACATATTGTTGGTCATGGTTATCGCCATAATAACGACATCGTGTGCAGGCAAGTCACGACTGGCCGAACTTTTGAGGTCAGACCCGCAGGCTGAGGCAGATCACGCTACAGTCATGAGTCCAGCCGCTGGAACAGCTACCGGGTCTTCCAAAGCGGAAGCTGGAGCGCAGCAGGTTAAGCAAGAAGCGGATCAAACAAAGCTCCCGGTGTATACCAAGGAGCAGCTCAAGGCGTACCCGGAGGATATCCGGGATATTTTGAGTAGAGGCAAACTTCGGGTAGCCCTTTATCATGAGGATCGCTATCCGTTTTTCTATGTCGATGCCAAGGGTGTCCTTCGCGGGAGTGATATTGAACTAGCACAGGATATTGCATTGAAGCTGGGAGTCGAAGCTGAATTTATCCGTACGGCCCCTTCGTTTGATGCAGTTATAAATCAGGTGTCCACGGGTGAGGCCGATATTGGTGTATCCAAGTTAAGCACAACATTGGAGCGAGCGAAACGCGTATTGTTTTCCGATGCTTACCTGAATCTGAAACAGGCGCTTTTAATAAATCGTTTGCAACTTGCGGCGATTGATCATGAAGGGGATGTGCATGACCCACTTGCGTTGATTCAAGGGCGAGGTGATCGGATTGGGATTGTAGCAGGTACCTCGTATGCCGGGTTTGCTCATGATCTTTTCCCAAGACAGACTCAAGTGGGGTATGGAACTTCGACACAGTTATTCGATGCTGTGAAGCAGGGAGATGTGCTGGCTGTGGTCTATGATGCTTTTGAAATCTCGCGTTATCTCAAAAAATATCCGGCCGTTTCCCTTGAGCTGCAATTCATGCAATTGGATGAACAGGATGATGATATTGCCGTTGCGGTGAATCCGCGGCGCTACCATCTACAACAGTGGATTAATACGTATCTTCACATGGAAAAAAAAGAAATTCGAAAGCTGCTTGAAAGGAATGATATTTAGAAAAAACCTGTGTTATGATCCATAAATAGCATCGTTGCTATGCAGTCATTGATCTCATGTATATAAAGGGGTAATCAGCGGAGTGGCTTCTATCAGAAAACGGGTACCTTTGCTCTACTATTTCGTTCCATTGGTTATCGCTCTTATTGTATTCGTTGTACTTATGATCATCCAATGGACTTCCGGTACAACAGACAAGCCTCTAGCCAGTAAGGGGAAGCTAACGATTACCTCACAGGATCAGCTTCTGGATGAGGGCAATACACTGGATGGAGAATGGGAATTTTATTGGAACGAGCTGCTGGAGCCGCTTGATTTTGCAGCCGGTAAAACAGGTCAGGCTGATTATGTTCATGTCCCCAGTTCATGGCATCTGGATGAATCTGCTGGAGAGCATCGTTCAAGCAAGGGGTATGCCACCTACCACCTGGTCGTACAGCTGCCACAGACCGACACGGGGCTGGGCCTCCTATTGAAAGGTATCACGTCTGCGAGCCGCATCTGGATTAATGGAAAGCTGGTGTCGGAGAATGGAACCGTCGGCCGCAGTGAGGCAGAATCGAATCCATATATGGTTCCATCCCTTCTTCATCTCGATGCCGGGCTTGCACAGGCAGACATTGTCATCCAAGTATCCAACTATACGCAGCGAAAAGCAGGTTTGTTCGATTCCCTGACACTGGGGAAGTACGATAGCCTGAACGATTTGATGAAACAAAAGCTTGTGTTCGAGAGTCTTTTAATTGGCTGTGTGCTCATTATGGGACTATACCACATCGTATTATTTATCCTCTTACGTAAAAATTGGGAATCGTTATTCTTCGGCTTGATCTGTGTGTTGCTAGCTATGAAAAATAGCGCTCAATCCCAGTACATCCTATCCATCTTTTTTCATAGCCTTAATGATACGGACTTTATTAAAATCGAATATTTGGGTTTTCTCGGGAGCACCCCGTTATTTGTCATGTTTTTCTATTACAGTTTTCCAGGTCAGATGACCAAACGAATGCGCGCATGGTTATCGGTTCCGGGTGTATTGCTTACGTTGTTTATTGCGGTATCACCGGTTCAGGTCTATACATCATTTGCGCTGGTTTTACAGATTTATGCGGCAGTGGTCGGGTTGATATTATTACAGTATGTCGTCAAGGCTGCGATGAACAGAGTGCCCGGCGCCAACTTAATGTTAGCAGGAGCCTTCATTTTCTTCCTCACGGTTGTGAATGATATTCTGATGAGCAACCAGACGATTAGAACGGGAACGTATTTTCCTTATGGACTATTGTCTCTCATTATATGTCTATCCATTATCGTATCGACGAAGTTCTCGAATGCACTTAAGACCAATGAGCGCTTATCTTCGCGGCTTCTTGATCTGGACAAAGTGAAGGATGAATTTCTGGCTAACACATCACATGAACTTCGAACACCGCTGAACGGCATCATTGGTCTGGCCCAGTCGCTATTGCATAGTATGGATGACCGGATGGAGGATACTCAGCGTGTGCATCTGAATATGATTGTATCGAGCGGACAGCGTATGTCGTATCTGATTAATGATATTTTGGACTATGCCCTGCTCAATAATAATGATATGCGTCTGCATATAACCAAAATCGATCTTCATCAGCTCACACAGGTGGTGTTGACAGTGGTCAAGCCGCTGGTGACGGGCAGAAATGTGGTGTTGACTAATCAGATTGGGACGGATTTTCCACCGATCTATGCAGATGATAATCGCATGCAGCAAGTAATGTTTAACTTGGTAGGCAATGCGATTAAGTACACACCGTCAGGACATGTTATTGTGAGCGCGGTTCATTATAACGGCCATGTCGAGATTCACGTCGAAGATACCGGAATCGGCATAGCCGAAGACAAGTTCGAAATGATCTTTAATCCATTTGAAAAGCTGGAATCGATTGATGATACAGGTACAGGTCTCGGTCTTAAAATAACGAAGCAACTTGTTGAATTGCACGGAGGGGAGATCAGCGTGTCGTCGAAGCTGGGTATGGGTTCTATTTTCAGCTTCACCATTCGTAACCAGCCGGTGGATGGATCAGTGCATTTGGCGAATCGGTTGTTAAAGCAGCCGCGGAAAGCCAGAGATACCTTGGGGGTTAACACCAGTGTAAATGTGGATGAATTAGCGGCAACTTCTGTTACCGCTGCATATCATCCAACCCTTCTGAGCTTGGATTCAGAGCAGATGTCTGCACAACGTCCTTATCGTGTACTTGTGGTGGATGATGAATCGGTCAACCTGCAAGTGGCTATCCAACAATTGACGTCATTGTCTTGTGTGTTCGAGACGGCCACCAGCGGTGCCGAAGTACTCGCCCGGATCGATGAATTACATGAAGTCGATCTGGTGATTGCGGATCTCATGATGATTGGTATGTCAGGCTATGAGCTATGCGGATTGATCCGGGAGCGGTACAGTTTGATTGAATTGCCGATCCTGATTATGACCGCAAGTAACCGAGATCAGACCATTGAAGCCTGCTTCCGAGCAGGGGCTAATGATTATATCTCGAAGCCGATTGGACGTAATGAACTGGTGAGCCGTGTCCTGACGTTACTGCAATTAAAGCGGTCGGTTGAAGAATTGAGCCTGAATGCACAGCAACTTGCCGAACTTAATGAACAGCTCTCTGAACTGAACACCAATCTGGAACATCGGATCGGGGAACGAACCATGGAATTACAGCGCAAAAATAAAAATTTGCGTTCGCTGGAGCTATCTCGCAGACGGTTACTTAGTGATATTTCCCATGAGCTTCGCACCCCAATGACGGCGATTCAAGGATATGTGGAAGCCATTGTATCTGGCCTGGTGGAACATGAAGAGGATAAAAACCGATATTTGCAGATGGTTCTTGTCAAAGCGCTGGGGTTAAACCGATTAATTCATGATCTGTTCGAGCTGTCCCGGCTGGAATCGGGCAAATCGGAGATGGTATTTGTCATGATGCCTCTACAGGAACTGGTATCCACGATCAAGGATAAATTCATGCTGGATGTTGTGCGTGCCAAGATGCAATATGACTTCCAGCTAATCTGCGATCCGGCCAAACTGGATGAATACCAGGTCGTCATCGATATGGATCGAATTACACAAGTGCTGACGAACCTGGTATTTAATGCGATTCAGCATACGGGCGCTGAAGGTCGAATCCGAATCCGTTGTGAGGTTGAAGAGTGGCAGACGACGGAAGAGGATACCCCAGGCAAACTTACGATAAGCGTCGAAGATAACGGTGCAGGCATTGGAGAGGATTCGCTACCCTTTGTATTCGATCGATTCTTCCGGGAGAAGCGCAATCCAGCTATTCAGGGCAGTGGAATTGGTTTAGCGATCGCTAAAGAGATTGTGCAGTATCATGAAGGCGAAATTCATGTGCACAGTACACTTGGGGTAGGCAGCACGTTCTATTTCACACTTCCGCTATATGTAATGGAGTCGTAGGGAAGTGATGAAAGAGAGCAAAGACATGGAGTAAAGCGATTGATCGATCTGTGAGTTTGGATCAATTTTTCTCGCGCCGCGTGGAATTTTTGGTTTGCGGTGTAGCACGGGTGTGAGGGGTTGCATCGCATCACGTAGCCAGCCTTGAGTTAAAACAACATGCGTGATAACTGTTTTCTGTGCCGAGGGTGAACTCTCGGCCTTTTGTTATATTTTGATTTTGCTATAATGACCGAAAGGAGGTTATTCCAAGATGACACATACATACGAAAGTCTTATCGCTCAGCTAGAGGAATTAGGCATTGATCGTCACGGCACCTTGCTGATGCATTCTTCCATGAAGAGTATGGGGGAGGTGGAAGGCGGGGCAGATACCGTGCTGGATGCATTAAGTGATTATATGAAGGATGGGTTGCTCGTTTTGCCTACGCATACGTGGTCTACCATTAACAAAAGCAATCCATTGTTCCACGTGGAAACGTCTTCCTGTTGTGTGGGCATTCTGCCGGAGTTATTCCGTAAACGTGCTAACGTTGTCCGTTCCTGGCATCCTACTCACTCTGTAGCGGCATTGGGTAAGGACGCACGGGCGTTCACGCAGGACGACCATCTCTTCGATACGCCATGTGCAAGAGGTTCTGCATGGGGTAAGTTGCTCGATCGCAAAGCGACAATCCTGCTGGTGGGCGTGGACTTGAAACGGAATACGTTCATCCATGGTATCGAGGAGTGGGTGGACATTCCAGGCAGAATGACCGATGAACATGAGATGCTGTATACCGTTTTGCCAGATGGAACTAAAATATCCGTGCCTTCACGCAGACATTGCGGACTATCCTGGTCAGAGCATTTCTGGAAGGTGGATGATGTGTTAGTTCAAGAAGGTGCGATGCACAAAGGAAGCTTCGGGGATGCTGTAGCAAGTGTCTGTGATGCAGCCAAAACAACCGATGTGCTTACAGAGATGTTGAAGGAAAACCCGGATCTGTTTTCGGACAATGAGCCATTGGCAGATGTGAAGTAAGTGGAGTTGAAGCGTCGATATCAGGTGTGAAAAGGGAGTCTGATTTTTTATGGAAAGCAAACGGTTTTCTAATGAATTGGATGGAAACAACGGACTAACTGAGGCGAGACACGAGCTTCAACTTCGTTTAATCGTTGCGGAGAAGCAGATTGTTGCTAAAGAACCTTTAATGGATCATGGGCAAGTTATGGACAGATTAAAAAGAAAAATAAAAGTAGCATGGAAATAAGGGAGTTACCGGTGGTGAAGCTCTCTTTTCAATAAATAGATCACTTATCCCGTTATGGGCTGGATGACGCTCAGTTGAAAGCTGGGCGTTTTTTTGACGTGGAGCTTGCAAAAAAACGTTCACAAAAATGCAAAAAAATGATTGTGATTTCAATCAGAGGTTGGGCAGACTTCCAGTGAATGGGCTACTCAGCGTATCAGGGGTGTGGTACGATATGGGTAATTTAACCAGCGTAAAATAGTGGCTTTGAAGAAGTACACATTTGAATCACTCATCGGATAAACGTATTTTAGAAATAACAGAATTACAGAAGTTCAGAAGTAGAGCAGTACTCATTTTCAAAAGTATATTAACGTATCAGAGTTATCCCTGATAACCATGGAATCATTGTCGCATCCAAGAAGGAGAAGATTCGTGAACCCATTAGTGTGGTATGATCTTTCGTTATTCGTGCTATTGTTTGGTGTTGGCGTGTATGTGTTTGCTACAGTTAGAATTACGAATTTACATAAGGTATATTTTTTGTTTCACGGTTTGATGATGATGTGGCCTTTCTGTCAATTTGCGAGTACGCTTACGGATGATCCGGGCTTGCAGTTGTTCTATGTTTTGCTGTCCTTTGTGGCAGTCTCTCTGCTGGGGAGTGGGTGGCTGCTGCTGACGCTGTTTATTACCGGTTATGCAGAACGAC
The DNA here is from genome assembly GCF_051136285.1 of Paenibacillus amylolyticus. Classification (GTDB taxonomy): domain Bacteria; phylum Bacillota; class Bacilli; order Paenibacillales; family Paenibacillaceae; genus Paenibacillus; species Paenibacillus amylolyticus_F. The sequence goes on from NZ_CP194938.1 coordinate 3,905,881, forward strand.
TGAGTCAAAGGCGGCTGTTGTTGCTGTTTGTACCCGCTGTGATTGGAGCGATTGGAGTCGTTGCGAATCCATGGCATGATTTTGTGACCCCTCTGGAGGGAGGATATATCGAGCGTGCCTATGGCCCTTGGTTCTGGGTTGTGATGTTCATTTTGGTGAGCTATTTCGTTTCTTCCCTCGTCATTATGTTCCGCGCTGTATTTTCGCCCAAGACTCCCGCGATGATTCAAAAACAGGTCAAAATCACCCTTTGGGGTATTTTTGTGCTGGCCATGTTTGCAACGCTGGATGCGATTCTTAATGTACTGCTGAGCCGCTGGCTGCCGATTATTCCGGGTCTGACCTCGCTGGGTATCTTCTTGTCCGACCTGTTCTTCGTGTATGTGATCAAAAGGTACAACGTGTTCAATCTGGTCTCCATCGCCCATGAGGACGTCATTAATACGATCCCGTATGGCATAATGGTGCTGGACGAGAACGAAGTGATTGTGGAGGTGAACAAAGCCTCTCGTTTTTTCATAGAACAACATGTGGGGGATGTCTGGGACATGGACGCATTTCTCGCAGGGGTGTCTGTGGAGGGGGATGCCCGGACGTTTCTGAATAAGTATCGTTTGAAAAAAATGGAGCTGTGTCAGATCGAAGTGATCGTGGAGAAGGATCATCAGCTCTGTCACTACATTCTGCAATCTTCTCCGATAGTAGACTCGGCGCTTGCACCGCTAGGGCATCTGCTGACGTTCCAGGATGTCTCGCAGGAGCGCTTCTATGCTAAAACGATGAACCAGCAGTACAAGACGCTACAAGAGCGCAATGAGGCACTGGATCTGATTCGGCAGGAGTTATCCGATGCCAACCGCAAGCTGGAAGAGCTGGTGCTGACGGACAGTCTGACGCAGTGTTATAACCGCCGTTACCTGACGCAACATCTGAATCATGAAGTACTCACGAATTTGCAATATAAAACGCCGTTTTCCCTCATGCTGCTCGATATCGACCACTTCAAGGCCATTAATGACCATTATGGTCATGTTGTTGGGGACGAAGTACTGGTGCGCACGGCAGAGGCACTTCGGCAATCTGTGCGCAGTACTGATATTTTGACTCGCTATGGCGGAGAGGAGTTCATGATCTACCTGCCGCATACGGAGCATGATCTAGCGATGGATATGGCGGAGCGTGTAAGACAGGCCGTGGAGTCGAACCGTATTTCATTGAATTATGGGATGGGGGAAATAGCAATTACCATTAGCGTCGGGATTCTATCGATTGATGATTTTGCGTATGAGGATGAAGACGTGCCGGAGGATGGCGAGCGCTATTTAATTCAGCTATTTGATGCAGTGGACAAGGCGCTGTATCAGGCGAAGCAAAAAGGCCGGAACCGGGTGGAGTATGGGGTGTTGGAGCGGGGTGTGGTTAGCTCATAAAGTAGATCTTTGTGTTTAAGAGGGCAAAAATTTTCTCAGAAATAGTGAGGGTGAGGGTGAGAATAGAAATAATTTAGCAGATTTCTTTGTAGTCATTTATAATTTGTAGTGCCCAAAGGGGGTATACATCAGTGTTACTTTTAAGTAGTATGAGTACTTATTTAAAACGGATACTTAGAGTTTATTCGAATATCAGGAATTTTATAGATATTATGTTTAAATTAAGATGAGAAGAGCATTTAAAATAAAATCGGGTTTGACTTACAAAAAAGTGGTAGTTTATAAAAAGGAGTGGTTTAATGCAAACGCATAAAATGTATTTTACTGATTTTGAAGATGCAGTAAGTCAATTTATTGGGTTATCAGTAATTCTTGATTACAACGAACAAGGGGTATTATCGAATGTAATATTAGGTGGGGATGAAAAAGAGCTGCATGAAACAAACAAAAAGAACATTGAGGTTATTTCCAGTTCTGTAAAGGCAGTACTTATAAATTTTTATGATAGCCATAAAAATTTGAAATTTCGTCCAATATTCAAACAATTATTAACGGAAGAATTAGCATACAGTTTTATTGATAGATCTTATCCAGAAATAGATGGAACATTCTCATATTTTATTGAAAACTTAAAGAGATTGTGTATAAAAACTTATGAGTCTGAAAGTACTGAGATGGGATTTATAATTTTTAAGGATGCCGCTGTAGATGTTCATGAGTTTCTAGATAGGAGAGATTTAAAATATACACCTCTATCTTCTCCCAGAGACTTAGAATATTTTATAGAAGATAAACAAACCCTGAAAATAGTTGATTCGAAATCAGTGAGTTTTGTAATAAATTTTGAATATAAGGTAATAGGATTTGTTCAGAAGACAAAAAATAAGCAAAGTATTATAGATATCATGATGGATAGACATAGGTTTGTTGAAGAAAGGGATATCAAAGTTATGTCCCATGATTATTATGTAGCTTCACAGATACCAGATTACTCTTCATTCTCCGAATCTCTAACAAAGCTCAATGATATGCAGAAAGAAGTAGTTAATGAACTGAAGAAAGAACATGAGATTAATAATGATGAAACGGATATAAACCAATTAACGAAACAAATAGAAAAAAAGGGTTTATCAGAAGAGCAAGAAATACAATTAATTAAGAAATTGATAGTCTATGTATTACTACTTGAAAAAGAAAAAAAAATCTTAGAGGAACAAACGGATATTTTTGCAAAAGAAGAAACAGCTACATTATACTTAGCAGATCTTTTAAAGGAAAAAATTCAAGATCTACAAAATGAAAAAGAATTAAAAAAAGTTGATTTTGTTTATTTCAAGAATAAACAAATAAATTGGAGCTCTTCATACGAATATATAATTTCTTACATGAACGGGAGATGGAAGCTTAGAAACTATTTTGTTCTTAGGAGCATACTCACAAGATTTGTCATGTCTCAATATTCACTCTCCAACATCCCGTATACAATTGAGAAGATAAATTATTCAATACCCAGAGTCTTGGACTTATACAATTTAGTTAAAAGATTATCAGAAAAAAATATTGGTTCATTAATATGTATATTAAGAAGAAGTCCACAAAAAAATAATACGATTTTTAAAGCAATGCTACAAGATGGTAAAGTGTCGACTGAAAAGTATCGTGCAATTGTACAAACTGAGAATGGACATCCAATCAATATTAGAAGTTGTGACCCATATCTATTTGAACTAATTGCTTCTATTGATGGGGCTATTATACTTGACTATAAGCTAAACATATTGTCATTTGCTGAAATGATTGGTTCTAGACCAAACGCTTCAGGTGGAGTGTATAGGGGAGCAAGGACATTAGCAGCGTTATCAGCTTCATATTACGCACTTGGATTAAAAATTTCAGAGGATGGCGATATGCAGCTATTTGAAAATGAAAGAGAGATAGCAAGGATATAGATTAATTTATTCTTATAAGGAAAAAAGACCAGAATAATTAACTGGTCTTTTCTAGCTTTTATTAGTAAAGGACCCCCTAAAACTTAATTTTGAGATTTATGAAAGCTATTGATTATTTCTCTGGTTATTTTCGTTATGGATATCAGTTTCTCAGCATTCAGAGCAGAGACCAAAGTTATATGTTCGTCTAAGGCTCTTTTGTACTCAGAGTCTTCTTTGAATTTAAAGATTTCTTCAGCAGTGACCTGCAATCCATTAATTATTTTCTCGAGAGTCTCCAAAGAAATATTGCGATCTCCCCGTTCTACTCCACCTATGTAACTGTAATGGAGCCCAGCGGCTTCAGCCAGTTGCTCCTGAGTCCAGCCCTTGGCCTTTCTTAATTCCCGAATTCGATTACCAACATCCTCTGGCAAACTCATTTGATCACCTCTATTTAAGGTTAGAAGAGGTTGTAGAAACCTTACAGACTAATATGTGTAAAATTGATTTGGGAATTACAGTACTTATAAGTACAATTTATATTGATCTTCTTTTGATTTATCTATACAATTATAAGAAAATGGATAATTAAGGAGGCTTCCTTTTTTGCGATCATCTATCCTGAAATCCCTCAAACCGGACATTATTGTTGATATGCTGGATATGGCTGTGGCTTTTGAAAATTGGAACAAGGTGCTGGAGACGGCAGATGTGTTGTACCAGTGCGCGCAGTGTATATATGAAGAACGGGTGGAGCATCAGGAGGAAGGTGGGTCTAAACTTCATATCCATACGGAACGTCCATTGGTTTATTACATGGGATGGAGTCATATGATGCGAGGTATGGCTTATCAGAAGCTGGGGCAGATCGATCAGGCGCGAGTTTGTACCCGTCAGTATGCAGCTTTGGGGTGTATGGAAGGACTAGATGAAGCAGAGTTGCAAGTTGTGCAGGAGTTCGAACGTAAAGCCGAAATTCATCGGTATGCACTTGAGATTGAAGCAGGGAAGGTTGAGCTACTGGAAGGGTATGTGAATCTGTTGCTGGAGTATCCGGAGGAACGCTTGTCAGGGTTGAAGGTGATCACAGAGGCCGCGGTGCGGCATGGGTGGCGAATTGATTTTGTCATACAGATGCTTGAGGAGAAGGTTGATGGGTCAGGAGTGGGGAAGGGTTCGTTAAACAACGATGATATGTACCACTATTGTTACCAAAGGGCTTTATATGAACAGTGGATGGGAAGGCCGCAGGAGGCTATGGAATTTATTTTGAAGGCGATGTGTGTAGCGGACAGACTGGGGAAGGAACGGCATATTATCAAGTGTACAGCGGTGTTGGAGTCGTTGCGAGAAATGGCGACAGAGGAGCAGATTGAGAGGTATCGGATGTTTTTGGAGGGAATTCACAGTAAGGGGTGATCCGAGTATTATAATATCAAATGTAACCGCTTTGTCGTATTATGCGTATGGATATCCATATGCATAATACAGGAGGGCTTGTATGAATCAATTTATTGAACTTATTAAAGCTTTATCACCTAGCGATATCACTTCTACTCTAATGACTGTTTTTATTATTTTTATGATTTGGATGTACAAGGAATTGAGAGCAAGTTTCTTAGAAAATCGAAAGAATGATCAGCAACGTATCGAGAAAGCTCTAGAAACATATACAGAGGCTGAAATAGAGACGTTCAAGTATATAAATAACAAAAGTGATTTTTACCTCTCCGTAGAAAAGATTTCAAAGTGTTTAGTGTTATTATCACCTAGATTAGTTGAGATGTTCAATAAACTAAAAGAGGAGACTAATCATATCGATCAGAGAGCTGCCATCATTATGTTTAGAAAGGAGCTTAACAAAGAAATTACTTTGTTAAAAAGCGAGCAAGTTAACCCTATAATCACGAGTGATAGTAGTGGTGATCTCATGGCAACCATCGAGAACTTTGCAAAATCTAAAGTAGCCCCTTTTTTACTGCCAGTTTTTCATACTTATCTAATATTTGTCTTGGTTTTTGTAATTTTATTTTTCATTGTTTCTCTTTTTACAGTGGGATCAATAATAAAGGGATTATCAATAGTTTTATTGTTTTTTGATCTTGTAATTTACTTTATTTTTCAATGTGCAGTTATTAGTGAAGGGTTTATGAAGAAGAGATTCAATTACAAAGGATATAATTTTCCATTTTACATAATCTTTTGTTTCACTCCGGTGGTCTTTCTATTTACACATGATTGGTATATCGTTTTATTCATATTTTCATTATCTATACTATATGTTGTTTTTTTTATAAAGGTAACACTCAAGAGAGCGTAAACAATCATAAGATAAATGGTTTTAGTGCATTTGAAATAATTATTGGTTTTAAACGGATAAAGATGCTTGGATGTGGGTATATGCATATAGGACTATAGCACCGATGAGTGGTGTGTCAGATGTCGGGGTATAGGTAAATTCAGGATGTTAGCCGGATAGTTTTACATATTATACTTCTGCTAACATAGGAGAATCCTATTTCAAATGAGCGGAGAAAGCGTATGAGTACAATCAAAGTGACCCCTGAACAATTACATCACGTATCCAATCAGGTGGATCAGGCGAGACAACAGTTGGAGCATATCCAGGATAACCTCTCAAGGCAGATCATGTTTCTTCAGGCTGTATGGCTGGGTGTGACGCAGGAGCGTTTTTATGGTGATTTTGCACAGTCACGTCCCGTACTACAGAAAGCACTGGAGAGCATGGTGTATACTTCAAAAGAGTTAAAGGATATTGCTACGCGGTTTGAGCAGGCAGATGCCGAGAAGGGCAGTCTGGGTGGTGTTATTGGTGCTGTGGGTGCGGCAGCGATGATGAAGAGCTCGGGGAGTGGTGCGGGTTCGGAGGATAAAGGCTACCGGATGGCGCAAGTCAACGTTTTTGGGAGACTGGTGCAGATGCCTGTGAACGAGGATGGTGTTACCGATCAGGCAGCCCTGCAAGCGTATCAGAAGGATCAGGGGCATTTGGATTTTAATCGGATGCAGGCTACAGAGACTGAGGAACCTGGGGAAGATATTTTTGCTTTGCAGATCGAAGCGTTTGAAAATAGAATTCATCCCTTCACAGGCGAGCCAGTGAATGATCGATATGCACAGATGATGGTGACTTCTCTGAAGTTCAGTCAGGTTCTAATGGCTTTTCAGATGGTTCGCGGAAGTATGCCTGGGCGCAAAGGCCCGTTTCGCTTGCCTTCCTCTCATCCGGCGGTGGTGAAGATGAAGGCTAATGTGGCAAATGCAGAGAAAGCTAGCGTAAACAACAAGATTCACGAAGTGAACCCAAGTCAAAAGTTTACCGGCTCCGGGATGAAGGATTATGATAAAGTGGCGGAGATGGAGTATGAGTCCATAAGACAAACAAAAATGCATGATATCAAGGACGTTGCGGCAAATACTGGATTAAGTGTAGATGAAATAAGAGCCATGAAGAAGCATTTATTCTTTGGAAAGCATCAGGTTCCTCAACCTGGTGGTAAAGAGTTTAAAATGGAACGGTTCATAGCAGACGACGAAATAGCATACGCATGGAAAACTGCTCAAAAGGGTGAACTGAGCGTTGAACAAAAATCTTGGTTCAAGCAATTGGCAGATCATGAGCTAGTTGAGCGGAAGTTGATGGCACAGGGACAAAAGTATCGGACTTTAGAATCATGGAATCCAATAACGGGAAGATATGATGGATTTCCACCTGGAGCCCATGAGAATGCTCCTAAACAACCTAGAGCTTCTTTTCCTGGATATGAAGAGTATTTCTTTAATAAATCTTTTAAGTAGGTGAAAGATAAATGGGATATTTATTAAATAAAGCTGTTGAACGTCTAAAGTCAATAAATGATGTGACAGAAGAGAAGTTACAAGAATCCCATCATATTTTAATCTTAGAGTATTTCAGAAGAGTTAATTTATTTTTGGACAGGAAGGCTATTAGCATAGATCGATATCCTATATTTAGTTTTGCCAAGATTATAGGAGAAACAATAAACGACGAAGTATATGATTGCCTTCCAAAACTAAATATTTTTCAAAATGTATATATAAAGGCGGTCTGTTATAGTTTTTTAGAAATTTCAGAATTAGCAGATCGAGATGTAGAAGAAGCATATAAACATATTGATTTATTTGAACCTATTATTAAATTTTTGGAGAGAGGTGGGAGCTTCACAATTCGGCAAGGTGAAATGATGGTGGGAAATTCAACATATCCCCTTATTTATTGGAGAGATAAGGTTATTGAAGAACAAGATATCAGTGAAAGGACTCTACAAATACTTGATGAAAGGCCATTTTAAAAGTTCCAATACAGATTTTTCTCAGTCATAGTAGTGAAGAAACAAGACGGATGCAAAGTATATATTGAATACGATTGAGTGGAACCGGAGTGTGCTCAAAATATGTTCATGATTTCGTTTAAAGCCATAGATGATTTGGATGCGCTGAAGCAAATGTCTGCAGAGCAGTTTGATCAAGCCAAACAAGATATAGATGGAATGATGGAGTTGGATTTCAAAGGAAGTACGTATGGTATGTTTTTTGATGATTGCCCTTTCGGTAATGAGAGACTCATCAGATGGTTTGGTGACTTACTGACGGTGGCTCAGATGGTAGGTGTGAATCCGTACGTTGCTTATCGAATTCCTGATAGTGCTAATCTATGGTTGGAGTTTAAAGCACATGGAGAAGAACTGCTAGTTAGCTTAGTGGAAGATACGGATCGTGAAGTTATTTTGGACTTATTTATTACTGAACCGCTTGAGGAATTCAAGTACTCAACATGGAGTGGGGTTTCTATAGATTTGAAGTCAGTTGTCAAAGAAATCATACGTAATACACATCTGTTTCTGGATTTCATCTCTGAAGTCAACACTAAACTATTGAAAAGTGAAAATGTTGCAAGAATGAATGCGAAGTTATCTGATTTAGAGCAGGAGCCCTCAACTTGAAATGGAAGGGCGCGTGTATCTATATGCACCAAGAAGTTAAGGAGATCATACAAAAAAGAGCGGTTCTTCATATGAATGATCCCGTAATTGAGAAATATAGAGAGGAACTAATTCATATCTTAAGCCAAAACGAAAAAGATACCATCGATTTTCTGAAAAAATGTAGTAAAGAGGAAGCTCTTTGGGTCAGTGAGGTGTTCGAAGAGATAGCTTATCATCTTCAAAGTGTTGAATATATTAACACGCTCAAGGGTATCGACCAAAAATACCCTGAATTGAAATTGACTAATGTTATTAACACAGCTGTTTCTTACATGGATTAGAGGACGAGGGACGGATGAGAAACGATATGTATAACAGATTCGAACTTCATAGAAAATGGGTAGATACTAGCGGTCAGGAAGGTGAGCAACTTCGTTTGCAGGAGGTTGATTTTCGCGAATTCGATATTTCTGATATTTGTTTAGAGCAGTCATTTATGGCGAGTTGTACGTTTGAGGGTCTGAGTCTTAACAACATAGATTTTCATGCCTCTGTTTTAAGTTCGTCATTATATAAAAATAGCAACGTGATCCATTGTGATTTTTACAAATCAGACTTGTCATATGCAGAATTCTCCAACTCTAATTTGGATACAGTTCGATTTTCAAGAGGAGATTTATGGGAAACACTATTTGATAATGCAACAATTAAAAACTGTAATTTCTCAGCCTGCAACCTCTCTTTAACTGATTTTAGCCATGCTTCATTAACAGATGTAGACATAAGTGAAGCAAGGTTTGAAGGGGTTTTGTTTTACGGAGTAACGTTAAGAAACACCAAAGGACTAGAAGAGGCCAATTTCCACAGTATTCATATTGGTTCTGCCGATAAACCTCTAATTCTCAAAGGGCAGGAAGCAAAGGATTGGCTCCGCATGAAGGCCGAAGAAAACATATAAAATCGAAAGCAATCCATCACCTATGTATCTTTTTAATTTGGAGTGATCCATTTGATAAAATATATGAATCTCGATTCCTTCAGAGGATATTTACTTAAGACACTAGATGAGTTGTCTACTTATCATAAGGTGGAACTGGGGGATCACAGCACGTTTATCCTTACTCCTGTCGAAGAGAGGGGGAAGACGTTGAACTCTACAGATGAATACATACAACTTGGAGTGCTGAACTCCGATAATTTAAAAGGTCGTTTTTTCGATCTCGATTCGGTTATTAAAATGTTAGGTTGCAGAGTTCCGCTGTGCCCCATTTGGGTAAAAGTTTCACTTCAAAATCCAGAGGATGAAGCACTTATCATAGAATTGCAGACAAGCTTGAGATTCCGCAAGCCCAGTTTATTACAAAATCAAGAAACCGGTCATCCACCGTTTATAGCAGTTCTCCCGTCTCAGAACGAATGAGTTTCGATGGACGCACAGACGTTTTACCAAGAGCTAAAAGTGTATGACATCATAATTGGATGGGGTAATCAGAAGTATGTACAAACAACTTGATAATCTTTTATCCGCCGAGACAACAGTTGATTCCTGGTATGATGACGGTTGTGTTATAGCCACAGAAATTCTTGAAGGTTTTAAGCCAGATGATTGGGATATTTTATCTAGAGAAGTATTGAGCAAACCCCTCAACTGGCAGAAGAAGCTTGCGTACTGCTTGGATAGTACTCGAGAGATGCACGAATTTGAATTGTTGATTTCTCTACTGACTGTTGAGGATAGAGAGTTATTTGAAATATGTATAGACACACTAAGGAGTTATACATCTCCTGATCATAAACAAAGATTAATGGATGAACCTCTGTTACTAGAGCGTATGGATGGTGCACTGTCTGGAGCAGGCATTGCGGAACGAAGGGTACTGGAGGACTTTCTCAGAGGCTTAATAATCTGACGAGATTCGGAGAGGTGCATTTGAGTAAACGGATTATGGACATTTATTGTGTAGATTATGATAGCCATATGGACAACAGTAATCCTGTGGCTTTAGAGCAGTGGTACGGTAGGTTGCTTAACAAAAAAGTAGATGATCTTAACTTAGAAGATGTAAGCCGAATGCTGGGTCAGCGTGTGTTTTTGGAACTGGGTATAGAAAAGGCGATGGAAATTTTGTCCGAGTATCCTCTTGCTGGGGAGATGTACGACGGTCATTTGCTAGAACTATTGTATGGTACCGAACTGGATGAATTTCAAGATTTGGAACAGTTGAAAATATTACTCCGGCATATTCATGCTAGTCTTCCACAATTCGAATGGACTCATCAAGAGGAACAAGAAGAGTACGTTGACTTAGTGCAACGGTTTATCGCAAAATTCTTAGAAGAGAATACTATCTGAGATGTCAGATCATAAGGTCACCGTTTTACATAAGACAAACGCCGAGGGGAGCTGAAGCCATGTTCGAATACCATGGATGGGCAACAATAAGAGAAAGCGCCTCGTTTGAAGAAGATGACGATCAATATGATGCAGCTATTCAGGAGTTGCAAAAGTACATTGAGAAGTTGAATTGGCCTTCAGGTGTACTAGATCTGAGAGCTGTTAATGGTGACTTTCAGCTTTGGATTGCTGGCCTTGATAACCACAGACCTGAAACCAATTATAATCCGATTGAAGTGTTCAGAAAAACAGGTAAACTAGCTCCGGTTCTTACGGCATTCTTTACGTAAGAGATAGTGATAAGACGGCATCATCTAATCAATTCAAGGTGTACACATTAATACGAGGGGAGATCGCAGAGCAAGAAGATCCATTTCTTTCACCTTTTGTGCCTAAATTAGAGGATGAGTGCTAATAAAAAGACAGGGAAGTATTACTTGGAAAGGAGATTTTGCTTATGGATGCATGGCTGAGCAATGGGAACCGCGCATATGTTGGTCTTGAGCCTGTTGAATCCCATTGGGATAGGGTAGACATCAAGAAGGGTTACTACGTTTATTTTGATGGAGACGTTATTCGTAAACGAATATCGAGCCTGCCGGAGAGCTATGTGGAAGAAGATGTGTATATTGAGGTGCGAGATCGGCAATTTGTTGTGCCCAAAACGAGCAGAGGCAAGGAGAAGAAACTGACCTACACCACAGTATCCGGCTTTAAGGCAGAAGGTGTTACGTTCTCCGCTGGAATCAGTTCATATGATGGCAAGAGCTACGTTACAGCTTATAATAAACGTAACAGCGTGAGTCTACCGATTTCGGACTGTTCCCACATGACATCCAAAGCAGAGATCATCTCCTGGCTGGAGCATTTTCCGGGCACCGTGCGGGATGACTATGACCGCAAGCTGGATCGATTGAAAAATATGCCAAACCAACGTTATCAGGCGGTGCCAGGTGATATTTTCAGAGTAGAGCTGGATTTGCATACCGATGGGTATGTGCTTGTGATTGGCAATCTTCGTCAGATGGAAAAGGATGATTTATTTTCCGAGCAAAGCATCTGGAGATCGGTCATGACCATGCCGCTGTTTGTAAGGCCCTTCTTATGGAAGACAACGGAGCGTTCCCCTTCGCTAGTGGATATTTTGGCGGCCCCGATGTCGGAGACAACGAGGATTGTGATGGATGACTTTTTTCTGCGTGGAGGATATGAGTTTGTGTATCATAAACCATTGGAGGAAGAGGATATCCTGTTTCCTATAGGGTACGGACCGACAACTAGCGTGACGAATGAGCGTGTAGTCCGTTTGAGCTGGGGCTTGGGCACGTTGCATAAACCAGAGGAGCAAACGCCATTTAGGCTGGAACGGAATTTCATGAATCACGGAGCCTGCTCGGGTCTGACCACCGAATGCTTTGGCCCGCCATCTGAGCGTATGCATGAGAGGGACCTGGCCCATCGGCAGTATGCGAAGGAGCGTAAACTGGCGTTAGAGGAATTCGGATTATCTGAGGACATTACATATGATGAATTTTGCCGGAAAACGGGGGCTATGACCCGCTCGCAGTATATCGATTATGTAAAAAGAAAGTATCGCATCCCTACAGAATGAGAGAATTAAATCCTGCGCATCTCATATACAAAAACATACCCAATCCGCTCTCAATTGAGAGTCGGATTTTTTTGTGTCCAACGAAACCAAAAATATCTTGTCAAAACGTAATCATTACGATAAGATAATACTCATTGTTTAAATGATAATAATTACGATTAACAACTACGAATAAAAATGAGAGAGGGGCATGACCTTGTTTACGAAAAAGAAGCCTTTGCTGACGCTAATCTCCTTGGCCCTGAGTGCGGCTGTGTTACTCACCGCTTGCGGAGCATCTACATCTAGTCCTGCGGCGCAAGGGAATACCAATACCCAAGGGAATAAGAACGTTCACTTCCTATATAACTTCTCGACCAGTTCCCTTGATCCACATGTGGATTCAAGTTATGTGCCGCTGCGTGCGGGCATTACGGAAACGCTGCTGCGTCTGGACGAGGACAATCTGACGGTTACACCGTGGCTCGCGGAGAGCTGGGAGAGTAAAGATGGTCTGCATTGGACGATTACATTGCGCGACAATGTGACCTTCCAGAACGGCAAACCGATGACAGGGGAAGCGGTTAAGGCATCCCTGGAGCGGTCGCTGAAAGAGAACGTGGCCATCCAGAATACATTGAAGGTGGATACGATCAAAGCCGAGGGGAACAAACTGGAGATTACAACCACCCAACCGTTCCCTGAGTTTGCATCGGAGCTGGTGAACCCGAACACGGCGATTATTGATGTTAGTGAGCCGGATATGGTGAACAAGCCTGTCGGAACAGGCCCGTTTAAGCTGACTTCCTTCACGGCAGGCAGCAAGCTGGAGCTGAGCAGATATGACGGATATTGGGACGGGGCTTCGCCGCTGGATTCCGTGACATTTTCGTTTAATGAAGATGCTAATGCCCGTTCGCTTGCACTGAAGTCTGGTCAAGTAGATGTTGTCTACCGTCCGGAAGTGGAAAGTCTGGAATCCCTCAAAGCCATCGATGGCATGAAAGTTGAATCCACATCCACATTCCGCGTGCATCAGTTAACGATGAATATGCAGCGGGAGAGCATGAAGGATGTGAATGTCCGCCGTGCGCTGGATGCGTTGATTGACCGGAAAGGCATCGTTGATACGATCCTGCTTGGATACGGTGAGCCTGCCATTGGCCCATTCCTGCCATCGCTACCATTTGCACCTAAATACACACATGCAACAACAGAGACTGGCTCGGATGTGGCTGTAAAATATTTAGGCGAAGCTGGTTACACCCAGCAGAACGGTGTGATGACCAAAGACGGAAAACCATTGAAGCTGACGCTGCTCACCTATTCATCACGCGCCGATCTCCCGCTCATTGCACAGGTCTTCCAATCGGATGCGAAGAAGATCGGAATCGATGTGCAGATTCGTCAGATTGATGCACCGGAAGAATACATGGCTTCCAACCGCGATTGGGATATTGCTACATACAGTAATCTGACCGCTCCGCGCGGGGACGCAGGTTATTATCTGAATGCAACATACCATCCGAAGGGTGCCCTGAACTTTAGCGGATCGGAAGACCCGGCACTGACCAAAATTATTGACGAACTGAACCTTACGGTGGAACCGAAGAAACGCGCGGAGCTGGCAGAGAAAGCAGCCAATTATGTAAACGATAACGTGCTGAACTCCTTTGTACTGCATCCAGCAACGATTGTGGCCTACAACGGCAAAAAGGTGAAGAACTGGATCACCACGCGCAGTGAATATTACATGATCACAAACAAGCTGGATGTGATGTAATGTTTCGCATTTTGCTTCGCAAGTTTCTAGAGGTTTTTGTATTTCTGCTCTTCATTATGTTCGTGAGTTTCCTGTTCATTCGGCTTGCTCCCGGCGATCCGGTGCTGACCATCCTGAATGTTGAGGAATTATCGGTGAGCAAGGAGCAGGTCGAAGCACTGCGCGAGGAGATGGGCTTTAATGATTCGCTTCCCGTGCAGTTTGGCCGCTGGCTGCTTGATTTTGTGCGGATGGACTTCGGTGTGTCCTACTCAACAGGCCAGCCGGTAATGCAGACACTGATGCGCGCACTTCCGGCAACAGCTGAGCTGACACTAGGTTCACTACTGGTCATGCTAACCGTGGCCATCCCGCTGGGCTCCCTGTCGGCACTCTATCGGGGTAGCTGGATTGATCAGGGTAGCCGCATCTTGTCGATCCTGGGCGCAGCTGTACCCAGCTTCTGGCTGGGACTTATCCTGATTGACCTGTTCGGCGTGCAATTTGGCAGTCTGCCAACGATGGGGCGAGACGGATTCACTTCACTTATTCTGCCATCACTGACGCTGGGACTTGCGATCTCCAGCGTTTATGTGCGTCTTTTGCGTTCTAGCCTGCTGGACTCTCTAAGTCAGGAGTTTGTGCGCTCTGCCCGGGCCAGAGGACTTTCGGAGGGGCGTATCTTCTTCCTGCATGCCTTCAGACACAGTCTGCCTCCAGTGATCACCGTATTTGGAGTTAGTCTGGGCAGTCTGATTGGCGGCGTTGTGGTGATTGAAGTGTTATTTGCTTATCCGGGGATCGGCAAGCTGGTTGTTGATGCCATTCGCCAGCGCGACTATCCATTGATTCAAGGGTACATCCTGATCATGGCGGTTGTTGTGTTCCTGGTGAATACCGCAGTTGATCTGTCGTACCGTTATCTGAACCCCGAAATGAAACTGAAGGAAAGGGAGGCCCACCGATGAAAATAATGTCCCTGCACATGCCGTCAACCCAAACAAAAAAGCACAGCTGGCAGGCCATCATCGGCATGCTGTTTGCATTGCTGGTTATCGCGGCCTCCCTCTATGCCTTTCTATATTTGAAACATGATCACACCCTCACTGACTTGCGCAGCAGGTTACAGGGGATGAGTGCGCTTCATCCGCTTGGCACCGACCATCTGGGTCGCGATGTGCTGACACGTCTGCTTCTCGGCGGTGGTCAGACCTTGGGTTACAGCCTGCTTGCGCTAGGCGCAGCATTGCTCATTGGCATTCCGTTTGGCCTGATCGCAGGGTACAAACGGGGCTGGATCGACAAGCTGTTTATGCGTATTGCGGATGCTTTTTTAGCTTTCCCCGACACCATCGTGGCGATTGTGCTGAGTGGTCTGCTTGGTGCTGGCATTGGCAATCTGGTATTCGCCATTGTCATCGTGAAATGGGTGAGTTATGCGCGTTTAGTTCGAAGCACAGTCCTGTCCGAGTCGCAAAAGGATTACATCCGTGTGGCCCGGACGAACGGTCTGTCCGATGCACGAATCATGACCAAACATCTGCTGCCGCATATTGCAGGTCATGTGCTGGTACTGGCGAGTCTGGATCTCGGGAAAATCATCCTGTTGATCTCATCCCTGTCCTACATCGGACTCGGCGCACAGCCACCAACACCCGAATGGGGATCGATGCTGAATGACTCACGTCCATACTTCCAATCGAGACCTGAGCTGATGATATTCCCGGGTCTCGCTATTGTATCGGTTGTACTGCTGGCGAATATGCTGGGCGACTACCTGAGAGACCGGTTCGATGTGAAAAAGGAGGTGCAGTCATGATTCTCTCCATCGAGGAGCTGAGCATCTTCAGCAGAGAGCACACGATAGTGGACCGTGTGTCCCTTGCCGTCCGCGAAGGGGAATTCATGGCGCTCGTGGGACAGAGCGGCAGTGGTAAAAGCCTGCTCTCGCAGGCCATTGGACAACTGCTGCCTCCGAACCTGCGCGCATCAGGACGCGTCCTGTTCGAAGGTAGCAATCTGCTCAAACGGAAGCCGAAGGAGATGCGTGCACTACGTGGACGTGACATTTCATATATTTTTCAGGACTATCAGGGGGCATTCACACCTTTTCGCAGCATTGGCGGGCACTTTGATGAATATCAGAAGGTGCATGGGGAGAAGTCTGCTTCCATTCGTAAAAAGCGTGCCGCAGAAGCGTTGGAGTCTGTTGGACTCAGCCCCGAGCTGCTTCGCCGCTATCCGTTTCAACTGAGCGGCGGTCAGTTGCAGCGAGCATCCATCGCGACATCACTCATGCTCTCCCCGCGGCTGCTCATTGCTGATGAGGCAACGACAGCGCTGGACAGCATGTCTGCGCATCGCGTAATGGAACTGCTTGCACGCAAGCAGGCGGAGACGGGCTGTGCAATCTTGTTTATCACACATGATTGGCGACATGTGCGCCGATATGCGAACCGTCTGGCTGTTATGAAAGAAGGGCAGGTCGTGGAATCGGGTGGTAAACACCGGATTCTGGATCACCCCCAGCATGAATATACACGCCAATTAATTGAAGCGGCTCCTATACTGAGCAGCGAGTTGAAGTCTGGTTTGAAGGAGGTGGGTGCAGAGTGAGAAGCCAAGCGAGCCAAGTTGTGTTACGTGTGGAACAGCTCACCCGCACCTATGGTGGTGCGGAACACCCTGCCATCAATGATATCTCGTTCACGCTGAACCATGGCGAATGCCTGGGTCTTGTCGGAGAGAGTGGCTGTGGCAAAAGCACACTGGCCCGCTGTCTGCTACGCATCGAGGACGCGGATCATGGCTCGATCCAGCTTGGCGGGCAGGATATTGCCCGGCTGGATGGACGTCGTTTGCGCCCGCACCGTCGCAAGATTCAGATCGTATTCCAGAATCCTTCGGCTGCGCTCAATCCGAAGCTGACGGTCGGCGCATCCTTGATCGACCCCTATGAGCAGCTAGGCCGGGATGCCAAACTCGTACACTTCACCTATACATCGAAAGAAGCCTACATCCGTCAGCTACTGGAGGCGGTAGAACTTCCGAGTGAACTGGCGAATCGCTACCCACATGAGTTAAGTGGCGGTCAAAGGCAGCGCGTGACCATTGCCCGAGCCATCGGCATTGAGCCGGATGTTGTTGTGCTGGATGAGCCCACCGCCAGTCTGGACGTCATTTCGCAAGGAGCTGTCCTTCAACTGCTCACTGATTTAAGGACATCGCTGGGCTTATCCTATCTGTTCATCTCGCATGATCTGGCGGCAGTGCACCGGATGAGCCAGCGGATTATCGTCATGCAGTCTGGACAAATCGTAGACCGGTTTGGCGCGGATACGTTATTCTCCGAAGAACGCCATCCGTATACGAAGGAACTGATTTCGATATTCTGAGAACACAGCGTGTATGAGCATGTGAACTGACTTCTTTCTATAATAAGAGCCGTTATGCGAGGGTTACCATGCATACGGCTCTTTATGCACCCTTTTACACAGATAATCATAGGCTGATGAACCGGGTCTTTTGCCAACAATCGCGGAGTTCCTTCTTTGCTTTGAACAAATAAATCTTTCAGGCCTATAACCGGGCTAACGAACCGTGACAAACTAGCGTATACTGAGGGAATAGCTAATATCTTGAAATTGCATATTTAAATTGCTCCATATTATTGATACACTAGTTCAAGGTTATATTCATTCAGACAAGGCGTGAACCCTCGAAGAGTGGGCTTGCAGCCAATGCCAAATCGATAACGCTTACATCCTTTTGGCAAATATAGGGTATAAGGACGGTAAACATGAGCCAGGGACAAACGAGTACAGATGTAATCTTGATCGGTGCCGGAATTATGAGTGCAACTTTGGGAACTTTGCTGAAAGAATTGGCACCAGACTGGAATATTAAGGTTTTTGAGAAGCTTGCCACCGCAGGAGAAGAAAGCTCGAATGAGTGGAACAATGCTGGAACAGGGCATGCCGCGCTGTGCGAACTTAACTATACTGTTGAACGACCAGACAAAACCGTAGATATTAGTAAAGCCATTAAGGTGAATGAGCAATTCCAGGTTTCCAAGCAATTTTGGTCCTATCTGGTGAATAGTCGTCTGATTCGTAATCCGAGGGACTTCATTATGCCGATTCCTCACCTCAGTTACGTGCACGGAGAGAGCAATGTGCAGTTTCTGAAAAGACGATATGACACGTTATCGAGCCACCCGCTGTTCGCAGGCATGGATTTCTCGGACAACCGGGAGGAGCTGGCGAAGTGGATGCCGCTGATGATGAAAGACCGTACAAGCAGTGAGCCGGTTGCAGCGACCAAGATTGACTCCGGTACGGACGTTAACTTTGGTGCTTTAACGCGTATGCTGATCAAACATCTGCAAGAACAAAAAGTGGAAGTCCACTATAAACATAGCGTGAAGAATATCAAACGCAAGAGCGACAAATCATGGGAACTGACCGTGAAAAATCTGACGAGTGGAGCCGTTGAACGCCATCGGGCGAAGTTCGTCTTCATTGGTGCGGGCGGCGGAAGTCTACATTTGCTCCAGAAGACCGGTATTCCGGAAGGTAAACATATCGGGGGATTCCCGGTAAGTGGTATCTTCATGGTGTGCCAGAATCCGGAGGTGGTGGAGCAGCATCACGCCAAAGTATACGGCAAAGCTTCAGTAGGTGCTCCTCCGATGTCGGTGCCGCATCTGGATACACGTTACATCGACAACCAGAAGTCACTGCTGTTTGGTCCATTTGCCGGTTTCTCACCGAAGTTCCTGAAGACCGGATCGAACGCAGACCTCATCGCATCGGTGAAGCTGCATAACCTGTTAACGATGCTTGCGGCTGGGGTGAAGGAACTCTCGCTCACCAAATATCTCATTCAACAGCTCATGTTAACGAAGGAACAACGCATGAAGGAACTGCGTGATTTCGTGCCAAGTGCCAAGAGTGAGGATTGGGATATGGTGCTGGCAGGTCAACGTGTGCAGGTGATCAAAGACACTGTTCAGGGTGGCAAGGGCACGTTGCAATTCGGAACCGAAGTCGTGACTGCGGCGGATGGCTCCATTGCGGCACTGCTAGGCGCATCCCCTGGTGCTTCAACAGCGGTTCAAGTCATGTTGGAGATTCTGCAGCGCTGCTTCCCGCAGAATATGGAAGCATGGGAGCCAAAGATCAAAGAAATGATTCCGTCTTATGGCATATCGCTCGCGGACAACCTCGATCTGTTGCGTGAGGTGAACCTGTCTACAGCAAAATCGCTGGGATTGTCGGATGAGAAGCAAGCATTGCATGTGTAAATTGAATTAATGGATCGTATCATGATGCGAGAAACGTAAGTAAACAGTAAACAAAGCTGAGCCGGGATCAAGTCCAGGCTCAGCTTTTTATGGTTTATTCTGACGACTATTTCATATTAATCTACGTCTTAATCTACGTCGGGTGGGTCAGGAATATAAAAGGAAACCTTCGTCCCTTGCCCCGGAGAGCTGACGATCGTCAAACCTTGCCCATAGAGCTGATTCAAGCGCCGATGGGTGTTGGTTAAACCAATGCCTCCAGGTTCTAACGGACTTGGTTTAGGCCATGCCAAAGCACGTTCAATCTGTTCCGGTCGCATGCCTGAGCCGTTATCTTCAATCTCGATCAGCGTGCCAGTGTCTTGAGTGATGATGCGAATCCATACCGTGCCTCCTTCGACTTGGCTGAGAACGCCATGGCGGACAGCATTTTCAATCAACGGCTGTATGGTTAGCGGAGGCAGTATGACATCGATGTCTTGCGGCATGTCCCAGACCACGTTGAGCCGATCCCCGAATCGTTCCTTCTCAATGTAGAGGTAGGCTTGGGAAAGCTCTATCTCGTGGGTGATCTCCACCATTTTCTCCGAATTCACAAAATGAAAACTCGTTTGCAGATACTCGATAAAAGCATCCCCCAGACGCTGCATCCGATCCGTATCAATCTCACTGAGCATCATAATGGAATTAAGTGTGTTAAACAGGAAGTGAGGCTGGATCTGAGCTTGCAAATACGCGGCTTCCATGCGCAGTCTCTCATCGATTGACTGTTTCAACACAATTAATGAACCAATGCGGTGTCTTAACTCCACGGCATCGACGGGCTTCGTCACATAATCGGTAGCACCCGCCATGAACCCGGCATAGACATCAGCCGGCTCGTTGCGGGCGGTTAACAACAGAATGGGTAGCTCAGATACGGAGTAACGCTTACGTACATTTTCTGTCAGTTCATAACCCGACATATGAGGCATCATCACATCCGCGATTAATAAATCCCATGACTGTGTATTTAATAGTTCAAGCGCTTCTAACGCTGAAGTTGCGGGTTGTATATCATATGGTTCATTGGACAGCATCGAGATCAGCACGCGTAAGTTTACCGGATCATCATCGACAGCGAGGATGCGGGCAGTCGTCTTCCCAGGCATAACGGGATGCACAGGAAACTGCTCTTCACTTGCACTCGCAGCAGTTTCCTCATCATATGGGGCACCCCATCGCGGTTGCTCCGTCTGATCCGTCAGATCGGTTAAGGCAGCTGTGTCTCCTCGGGGTAGCGAGACTTGAAAAATAGAACCTTGTCCAACTACCGATTTCACGGTGAGTTCACCACCATGAAGCTCTGTGAGCTGCTTGCTAATATTTAGACCGAGTCCGATCCCTCCACTCAAACGTGCCTGAGCAGAACCCTGTTCATACGCGTCAAATATACGGGCTTGTAATTCCTCGCTGATCCCGGTACCTGTATCCGAAACTTGCATGATCACACTGTGTTCATCGGCTCTAACCGATACCGTAATGGTACCCTCATCTGTGAATTTGAGCGCGTTATGCAGCAGATTGTACAGGATCTGAACAAGTCGCCTCTCATCCGCGTGGATAAGCGGTAATCCTTCGGGAGTATCCACGATGATCTGGACTCGTTTGCCTTCAGCCATGAATCGGAACATACCAATGACGCCAGATATGACCGAGGCGAGGGATAGCGGTTTTTTCTGCAGTATGATGCGTTTTTCCCTCAGACGAATGACATCCAGCAGGTCATCAATCAATTGGGACATCTGTCTTCCGATGTTCACGAGTAGCTTCATGTCTTCCGTATGCTGTCCCCCGGATTGACGCTGTTCACGTACCGCAATACTTTCAGCAATGTTGATGATTCCATGCAGGGGAGTCCGCAGTTCATGAGCTGTGTTCACCAGAAACTGGTCTTTCTGCCGGTCCTCCTCTTTGAGTTGTTCATACAGTTGTTCAATCTCCGTGGAGTTACGAAAATATTTCCTGAACCAGTAGGCAGCAAAGCCAAATATAGCTGCAATAACATCAATTGGGTAGTACACATTAGTTATTTCATTGTGTGAATTCACGATACCCCAGAGAACGCTGGACAAGCTGCTCATGGCTGCAAAGAGCAGGAAACTTGCGTCACTTTGTTTGGCTGCAGCCATTTTGAAGAACAGGAACACAGACCAGCCAATGGCGAACAAATACAGGAAATCAGGGATCTGAGTATGTAGTGCACGGTACACAAGCGTTACAGGAGCAATTAGCAAAAATAATAGATATCCTCCTACAACGCTGGCATAAGCAAGAAAGAGTTTTCGCCCATGAACGGGATTCGCAAAGCTCCTGGCTAGCATGAGAAGGAAAAGCGCAAATGAGGCATATGAAATTGCCTTGGCTTTAACCATCCAAGTGAAGTTTAGCGAGAGCCAGCTTAATAACAGACCGTCATGGTCAGATACAACCGTTAAGGCTGTTGCCAGTATTAACAAAGTGAAGGTGAGCAGCGCTCGCTGCTTCCGGATAAACAGAAACATCACAAAGGCATATAGGCTGTGAAGAAGTAGTACGGCAAACGTTATTTTCTGCAAATCAATCGATAAACCTCGTTCACTCCCGATGGCTGCAGGAGAACCAAAGTACAGAGAACGTGTGATTCCTCCGCTGAACGGGTCATCAAAATTGGCAGCCTGTACAAGTAGAGTAAGTTCACTCGACTCGCCTGGGGCATAGGTAGTTACAAATGCAGTCCTTTCCGGTTGATAGTTTTCGGCATCATTGGCGGGTCGACCGAACTTGGCGACGACTGTTCCGTTGATCTCGATGAGAGATGAAGTCTGAATTTTCTGAGCCCAGAGAGAGATTTCTTTCACGGATGGGTCCAGCAGGATACGAAGCTGATATGTCCCATATCCGAAAGACGATGTGGTTTGTGGCAACGCTTTGCGCCAGTCACCGGGGACCTGAACCCATGTGGGCGACGTATCCGAATCCGTATCCCGATCCTCTCCGCCAGAGATCAATGCATGAGGTTTGAATCCCCACTCTCCATCAAGGGAAATAGGTGAAGCATCGGCAATGTTCCAGCCTCGAAGATCCAGCACACCTTGAACGGGTTTGGGATGATCGGGGATAGCAAAAGTGGTAGACCACACCCAGCGGAATCCAAGTAGAATAGTCAAAAATAGAAGCGACAACACGGCATATCTAGGTATTTTCACATTAGTTATTGGTTTCATGGCAGATTCTAATTTTCGACATAATATGCCTAACTCCTGCACCCAAATCCAAACAGGAGAATTTTTGGACAGAGTTATAGACGGTTATGTTAAATTGATAGCGTTCACAATCTAAAGTTTATGGTAAAATTATAGATTAAAGGATGATCAAGCGAGTCGGAGGAGCGTGCATATGAGAGTGATTTTGGTAGATGATGAAAATCTCGCTCTGAGCAGGTTGAATAAATTGTTGTTAGAGAGAGAAGATTGCGAGATCATCGGTTCTTTCTTGAAGGCAGAAGAAGCTATAGAGCAAATCAAGCATCAACAGCCTGACCTCGTTTTTATGGACATTGAAATGCCGGGGATGAATGGAATCGAAGCAACCGAACGAATCCATGAGGTTTCCCCCAGAACGGAAGTTATTTTCACAACCGCATATAACGAACACGCACTGACGGCTTATGGGCTTGAAGTGCTGGATTATATTATGAAGCCTGTAACGCGGAATCGGCTGGATAAAACGATGAAAATGTATCAACGCAGAGCCGTGCCGGCACACTTGGATATGATCGAAGACCCGGAAGAGCGTGGAATGTTAATTCGCTGTATGGGAATGCTTCAGGTGCAGCTGCATCCGTATGATCCACCTAAACACCTCAAGTTCAGAACGACCAAAATCAGAGAGTTATTCGCATATTTGCTCCATCATCGCAATAAACCGATCAAACGTGACACCCTGCTTGAACTGTTATGGCCGGAATTGGATGAGAGAAGAGGTATAACGAACCTGCACAGTGGCATTCATCGCTTACGCGGCATGCTGAACGAATTCATGGGCGAAGACCGGATTTCGGTGCGCTATCAACAATTCGGATATATTTTGGAAACGGGTGAGTTCAGGGTTGATGCGGAGGAGTGGGAGAGCCGTCTTAACCGATTACCTTCATTATCACCGTCTACACTTGCTGATCATCGATATGTTTCGAATCAATATGAAGGCAAATATTTTGGTGAGGATGATTATGCATGGGCGGAGTTGGAACGTCAGCGGTTGCATGCGCTCTGGCAGAATCATGCGTTGAAGCTTACCCAATATTATATTGAATCAGGACATCCCAATGAAGCGCTGGTATTATATCATCAATTGCAGCAGTTTGATCCGATGATGGAGGAAGTCAGTCTTTCTTTGATGAAGCTGTATGATCGATTAGGCAATAAAGACCCGGTGGTTGCTCAATATAATCAGCTGGCAGCCGCATTACAACAAGAGGCAGGCATACGTCCGGGTCTCGAAGTGGAGTCATGGTATCAGGAATGGAAGCTCAGAAACATGTGAATGTCTGTTTATTGGATAGATAGAGTAAGAAAAAAATGGATATGTCTTACCTTCTGCAGCCTCATGGATGAGGCTGTTTTCTATATAAGTAACATTTGTTACTTATTGTATGGGTACTACAAATACCATAGTTTAGCCTCATTATTAAAGAACCGGGTCACTTCCGGGTACTGGTTCAGATCAATCTGGTGCTGTCGCATCATCTTCTGAAGAAAGGTGGTGTCTGTGAACATTTTGCTGATGATGAAACTGCAAGACGAATGTAATCGTTATATAACGTTTGTAATTTCATTTTCTTAGGCACCCTCATTTCAAAAATACGTTTGGATTTCCTGCACTTCTGTCTCGATCTTCACTGTGCTCTCTGGTTTGTATCCTCTGATCGTTCCTCATGGACATTTCTCAAGAAAGCACCCAAAAATTATGTCGTAATACTTTCGCCCTGCTCATGGATGCCAAAATCTGAGATGATGAGTTCACCAAAGGTTCGGGTGACGAACTTCGGAACTTCGAGCTCTTGGCCTTCAGGCTATGGCGGTCCTTCCTTCTACATCATTGGAGAATACTAGGGTCGCCGCTCTCCTGAAGATTTCAAATCAGAGAGGAGGCGTCCAGGCTATCATATTCCTTCCTTCTAAAGCTAACCACCAAATGTTATATAGGGATATGGCTTTCCTGGACTCTTTGATCATGAACAATAAATATAACGACAATATCCATAACAGTAATAGTAACACTGACAATTGGAAAGTAAATGTCGATAATCATGTAGATTACAGCAATATAAAAATGAACAGTATCTATGTGCGCAGAGCCGGCAAACTTATGATTCAACCGAGCGAACAGCGGCAGCATCCATTGCCCAAAAAAGTTCTGGCGACAGCACTCAAAAATATAGAATCTCTCGGGTTCACTTTCTCCACTGAGCTGATGCAGGCACTGCGGACACTGTCCGAAGAACAATTTACAGCGTTGATTGGGCAGCTGGTCAAAGACCTGAAAGTGATGGTCGGTGCTCATGTGAAGTACAAACCGATGTATGCGGGATTCCCGGAGCAGGTGATGGAAGCAGACGAAGCGGAGCTTTACTTGAATGCTGTGTTTCATTACCTGACGCATCTTACGCTCGACGATTTCGAGCCTTCGGCTATGGCTGCTGGGGCGCGGTCTCCTTCCCTGGAGCAAACGAAGCTGAGAATCATTGATCTGGGGAGCAAGCAAGCGTTCCTGAAGCTGATCCGTCAGTTAATCGAAGCGAAGGGTTCCATCTCGGATACTGACAAGAAAGATATCAAACTAGCGTTGAAACACGCTGATCCGAGTGAGGTCGGGACCTTGTTGCCGGAGGAGATTCCGTTTAAGGAGAATGTAGGATTCGTCGTTGCGGTGCTATTAAAATATGAACTGGCAAACATGGAACGTATCGGGTCTTATTTTAAAACGGCAAGCGATGTGCTCCGACTGGCAGTATCCTGGTCAGAAGGGGACGTCAGTCTGGCAACCGCCACGCCTTTTCGTAAATTCAAACGTCGTGAGCGCCGCCTGCTCCTTAGCTTGCTGGAGAAATGCGGCTCCATCACGGAGGATATGCTGCGCTACAAGGATCGCTGGATTCGGCTGGGGGAAATTCTTCACCCCTCCGAATACAAGCTTCGGTATCCGCGGAGCCAGGAAGCCTTTGATATCCTGCGAAACAACAAGCCGTTCTCAACATTTAACGGCAGCGTGGAGTTGGCATTCCAGTATCGCAATATCTGGAGCCTGATCGACTTGTTGTCCCAGCGTCCAGGTGAATTCGCGCGGAAGCTGGATCATATGCTGCGCATTACAGACAATGAAGAATATGTGCTGCTTGCTTTTGGAGAGGTCACTGCACAGGTGTCCACGCCGGTGTTATTGCAGGTGAGGCAGCATTTTGCACAGCGGAATGAAGCGTCAAAAATGCGGGTATTTTTTCCGAAAGGCAATGTCGCCAAGGCGGTTGGTATCCCGAATGAGCTACCGGAGCTTGACGAAGCTGTCTGTCAGGAAGTGGTGCAATTATGCGAGCAGGCCCTGATCACAAGATTCGCTGAATTCCCTTCGCTCGGGAAGACGTATGTTGATGAGCGGCTGCAGCATTATCTGGTGCCTTTTTCACAGCGTTCCGCGAGCAAAGCCTTACGAACGATTGTGAGAGGAAGCCGTATCCCGATGGGAGAGGGTGACACGATTCGTTTCTTCAGCTGGTGGAAAGAGGGCGAGGTAGATGGCACGCCTACAGGGCGTGTAGATATTGACCTGTCTGCGGTCATGTATGACAAAGACTGGAACTATGTTGAACATATCTCATATACGAATCTGAAGTCTGTTAAATATAAGGCTGTCCACAGCGGGGATATTGTGACTGCACCTTATGGGGCGAGTGAGTTTATTGATCTGCATATCCCTTCGATTGTGAATTATGGCGGACGGTATGTGGTGACGACACTGCACTCCTTCACCAGCCATCCGTACTGTAATTTGCCGGAATGTTTTGCAGGTTGGATGATGCGTAAGAAGCCCGGTTCAGGCGAAATCTATGAACCATCCACGGTGGAGAACAAGATTGATATTACGGCTGATACGCAGATCACCATTCCCGTCATTCTGGATCTGGTCGATCGTACAATCATCTGGACGGATCTGGCGCTGACAAGGTATCCGGACTATTACAACAATGTGGAAGGCAATCGGGGAGGCATCGTGCTGATGGGGAAAGCGATGACTTCATTACGCAAACCTCAGTTGTATGACTTGTTCATGCTGCATGCCACAGCGAGAGGTGAATTGGTGGATGCGAAGGAGCAGGCCGATACGATCTATGCGGTTGATGAAGGTGTGACACCGTATGATATGGAGGAGATTATGGCGGAATATCTGGCCTGAGCAGTGTGGGATGAGTTGGAGCGGAGTATTGTGATCAAGCTGGATAAGTGGGAACACGACTAGAGTTATATGTAATTATGGATATATCAACAATTATTTGTTGTAATTCATTAAGAAAGAGAATACACCTTTCAGTATTACCTTTGGTGTATTCTCTTTCCGGTTTAATCACAATTAATTAGAAATATATCCTCCATAGGTAACTGTCCAAGTGTAGCCAGTTTGACGATCCATTGATAATAACTGCAAAACACCATACAAGTCGTTTTCAGCATAGTTTAATGTTGTAGGGATATCCCCTAGAGTAGGATATTGAGACTTGGGTAAGATTTGTTGAATTTTAACGTATTTAGTGGCAAAAGGAGTAGCGTGTACACTTTCCGCAGAGTTGTTGTTTGGTGTAGTAGCAATAGCTGCAAAAGAAGTTGAACCCATAGTCATGCATGCAACGGCAGTTAACAGACCAATCATAATCTTCTTTTTCATCTTAATCTCCCTTTCTCTATTTGGAATACAAACCCATTGTATAGCAATAATATCCATAAATATATAACTATTAACATATAATTTTTATTCAATGAATATTGTGTGAACTAACAGGAAATAAGGAATTGCTGTTTAATTAGAGAAAGAATGTAGGGATTTTTCTGGATTCTGAGAAATGTTCGACAGGACTAACTAAAAAGGAGCAGCCGTAAGGTTGCTCCTTTTTGGCTTGGAAGATAACAGCTGACAAGGAATATAGTCAGAAGATACACAGAAGATACACAGGAACATATCGATTGAGAGTTTCATTTTAATCTGACACACATGCCAATGAAACGTGGAAAATCAAATTGCAATTGATGGCATTCCTCGGGTTCCACGTGCTAACGTTCTACTGTTAACTGGACCTGATTTGACGCCGAGTTCCATTTTTATAGTAACCTTTGCGTGGCTATAAGGGGTTGTTGCTTTCTTTTTCAAAGTAATGCTCAAAGGAGTGATCTACAATGAGCAGAAATACAAGCCTGGATTCTATTCTTGGCCAGTATGCATTTAACGAGCAATCATCAACCACTGAGTTGATCGAGTTTACATTAAAATCATTGCAGGACTTATGGCCACTTGCTGGCTTCAAGGTTGTTAAATCCCGCAAAGCGCTCGATATGAAAACGAAGGAATTGTTGATATCCATCTATTTGCAGGCCAATAGACATAATACAGCAGGAACGAGTATAGAAGTTATGCTGCACTGTAAAGTTACGCACATCAAGCATAAGTCATATACAGGTCTACCGGAAAGTTACTATCAACATTCAGAGCTAAAATGGTATGAATTATTGGGGAAAGAGGCATTTGAGGATAGCCTTCTATCGATGATGGAGTACATTACACAACACGAGATACCGTTAATCGAGCAGCTTATGTCTGATCCCCAAGGTGTGATAGAGGCAAATGAGGAAAATGAAGAAAGCGAACATGAGAAATATAAGGAATATGAGGAATATAAGGAATATAAGAACCATGTAAAGCGGAAAGACAAAATACTCAGCCTTTATTTTTACTATCGCTACGGTACAGATGAACAATTTGAACAGGCGAGGCAGCGATACGTTGCGAGTCTAAGTGAAGTGCAGAAACAGCAGTATGACGAGGCGGTCATCAAGTTTCAAACGGATATAAGCAGTCCGATCAAGCGTGGAGAAGATTGGGCATATTTGACGGTGGCCAAGAAGGAGGGGCATGCGATATGACACAGCGGCTAACGATCACAGATAACGCTATTTGGAGCATTTCAGCTTGTTCGAAAATCTAACGATCACAGTTGACGCTATTTGCGTTTTTTAAGTGGAAAATCATCGTTTTTGATGCATTTTGGCTGAAATAGCGTCGCTGGAGATCGTTAGATTTCTAAAGGTGTGAAAATCAGCCTAATAAGGTCACTGGTGATCGTTAGAGTTGAGCGTGTTGCCTAGGTCGTGTCTTAAACCTCACTGAAATGGATTTTTTCACCTTTCAATCCTGCTACGTCACTTTCCCTTGGCGTTCTCCGGCACGCCTGCGGGAAACTCTCTCCAATCACCACTCACGTACTACACCACCCACGTACTACACCGCTCCCTACTGCTTCCATGCGTTGGCTTCCTTCACCACTTCTGCACCGCCTGCAGACATGAACTCCTGTACAAACTCATCGAACTCAGTGAGTGGTCGCTCGCCTGTAATAAAGGCGATGTAGGCTTTGTTTTTCAAGCGGATTAACGAATCACTATACTTGGCGAGAGCGGGGGTAGCGACCTCCAGGGCATTATAAATGCCGTCCTGGTCGAGGTGCAGCGTGGCTGCCCATTGTTCCCGTTCTCCCGTCTGTTTGATCGGAACGGTCATGCCAATGTTGGCACCAATTATATTCTGATATCCGAACATGGTGTCATATGGCGGCATAATGACGATGTTCTTGGGCTCGGTTGGCGTCCAAACCCAATGTTTATTTTGCACACCGTAGGTCATGCTTGCTGCTTGGTCTGCATCAGGGCTTGCACTAACTTTATCCAAAATGCGTAGAATCATTTCCAGCTTGCCGGGTTCTTTGACGGCATCGGCTCCAATGGCTGTGAAGCTCATTAACATGTCATTGCCTTTGGAGCCGCGTTGTCCATGAGGCCCCGTGAAGGGTTTGCCTAATGTGACCTGAGCTTCGGGGAACTTGGCCGTTAATTCTTTGACATTAAATGCAGCCTGAACAGGATTTCGTACAACTTGCCCGCCACGTTCAACACGCCAATCCTCATAATCGCCATCCTGAATCCAGTGGTAGTAGTTGCCCATCGAGGTCATCCCGATTTTTCCATTAATAAACGCATGGGACAGATGTTTGTAGCCACCTTTGTTCTCGCCAGTAACAAACTCGGGATCGATCACACCGTCCTTGTACCATTTACGCAGATAGGTCAGTGCCTCTTTCATCTCAGGCTCCAGTGCCCCAACAACTTTTTTCCCATCCTTCGTACCGAAATATAGCTGATCGGCAAAAACAATCTGACCGAAGGCTCCAAACACAACGTTCATGCCTTCACTGGACAAACCATACGTATCCTGAATACCGTTGCCGTCAGGATCATCAAAGGTAAACGCATATATCATGTTCTCGAATTCCGCCAAAGTCTGCGGAACAGGCAAACCCAGCTTGTGCAGCCAATCCTCTCGATATACCACCGGTGTACGATAGATGTTGGTTGGATTGATGACAGGGATGCCGTAATACTTCCCGTCGATGACTCCTGCATTTTCATAGGCCGGGGCTTGTTCATGAATGATACGCATCAGATTCGGTGAATATTGGTTCAGCATTTCTACCGGAATCTCGGTAAGCACCCCTTGCTGCTGGTACTTCAACAGATCCTGCGGCTGCCGGATGCGAAACAGATCCGGAATGTTCCCTTGAGCCAGCTTCATGTCGAGAAGTGACTCGTATTTATTGTTTTCCATATTCCAGATGTCCAGATCGACACCGAATTGTTCCTCCACCTGCTTCAACATTTCGGCATCTTGCGGAACAGGCAGATTCTGATGCAATGTCCACGAGATGTGGTATTGGGCCTTGTCCGTAAGAGAGGATGCCGTGCCGTCTGGCTGTGATTCAACCATGGCACTGGGCCCGGTCAGCAGACTGCAACCGCCAAGAATCACACCCAGCACCGTCAGCAATGCTGTAGTCATGAATATCCGATAGCGATAAGCGACACTCGATCCCGCCTGCGGTTCCTTCATATTCATCCGACCCATCCTCCTTATCCTCATGATTAGCCCTCTGACATGGCTGCCGAAGAGAGGCTGCGTACATAATTGCCTGGCGTGCAGCCGTAGATTTCCTTGAAGCGTTTAATGAAATACGCTGTTGTGCCGTAACCCACCGAGCTTGCCACCCGGTCAATCGTCATGTTGTTGTTTTCGATCAATACTTTGGCCTGCTCCATCCGCCTTGATGTCACATAATCAGTGTAGGTGACACCCATCTCTTCCTTAAAGAGTTTGCTCAAATATTTGGGACTGAGGAATACTTTGCTTCCAACGGCCTCAAGCGAGAGGTCATCCGAAAGGTTAGCTTCAATATATTGTTTCGCCAGTT
Source organism: Paenibacillus amylolyticus (assembly GCF_051136285.1). GTDB lineage: Bacteria > Bacillota > Bacilli > Paenibacillales > Paenibacillaceae > Paenibacillus > Paenibacillus amylolyticus_F. Next base: position 3,936,843 of record NZ_CP194938.1, read on the forward strand.
CAATGGTTGAGACAGCACGGTCACTGTTTCGATTCTCGGTGTCTTCCATAAATGTGGTGATCGATGCTGCCAGCCAGCTGCGGTATGCCACAATATCATGCAGATTGGTATATTCGTGATACAGATCGGGATGCCCGAACTGCAGCGGGTGTTTATAACGTACGTTTTTAGCTGCATCGGAGTAGATAAACACCATATTTGACAGGATAAAATGGCAATAATCCGCAGGGTGCTGTCCCTCCTGCATTTGTTCAACCACCTGTTCAATGGTACCCACGGCTTCATCAAGCTGCCTGCTCTGAAGTTTGTCTCTGAACTTGGCAAGCAGGGTCTGCGGAATTTCATCCAGGCTGTGCTCGCGCTGAAGCAGGGAATGATCTTTCAGAATGTGCAACTCTGGCAAAAAATAAGCATATTTCATCAGTACCTGTGCTTCGTTGAAGCTCTGATGGATATCTCGTAGATCGCTGACCCAGCAGCCTGTAGACAGCTGAATATCTGGCTGCAGTTGCTGCCGTGTCTCCGCGAGCAGCAGCTGGGAGAACTTGTCCAATAATGCTTCTGAAGCCACATCGGTACAGAGAATGACGGCAAGCCTCTTATCCGGCAGCTCTTCTGCAATAAGGCGACTGTCTTGCAGGGACAAGCATTCCAGCCCATGCATAAGTCTGGCGATGGCGTCAGGCTGTTTGGGAGAGTCATTTTCAGCAAGTGAAGGCCTGGTATTCATCAGCATACAGCAGTATTCAGCATACGGTCTTGCGATACCTAGAGCGGCACGTTCCTCTTTCCAAGGCCTGTGTTCCGGGTTACCTTGCAAAAGGTTAAGCACAGCTTTATGCCGCACGGCCGCGCTGTTCGCAATCATCGTCTCTTCGAGATTGTTCACTTGTTCCTTGAGATGAAGAAAGGCATTATCAATCAGGCGAAATTCATTGGTTACCTGATTTGGTGCAGTTCCTGACAGATCCTTAATCCGGCCTACCAGACGTTTGATCGGACTATAATTCGCACGGACAAGCACGGCTGATAAGATCAGACCGATCAACAGTGCAATCAGGCAGATCCCGAGAATAAGCTTCTGGATCATGATGGACTGTTCATAATAGTAGTTGGATGGCGTCGCGCTATAGATCATCCAATGAGTGGATGGCAGTGTCTGATAGGAAACGACATAAGGTGCATCTCCAATCTTCTCGTCGAAGCTGCCTTTGGCCTGGCCTAGCTCAAGAACCTTTTTCAGACTTGCCGTGTACATATCGGCCTGTCCGGAGCTTTGTACTTGCAGTTGACTCACTGCATTCCCGGCAGCATTGACGATCACAGTATGTTGATACTGGGAAGGCATCATACTTTCGATGATGTTATTCACGGCTTCTTCTTTCACATCAATAGCGATGATCACATCACTGGTTTCCCCTGTTGAACGGAAAGGATAGCTGTGCGCATACGTAAACAAACCATTGGTCTTCTCGCTTGTCTGACTGGAGAAAATGTCCTTGGGAATATGACGTGCTGGCGTCCACATGCTGTTATGTTTGCTGGTACGCATCTCCTGAAGCCAGTCTGCATAATACACGGAGCCTTCGCTCTGATCTGCTTTGTAGCGCAGTCCATAGAGGGAGGAGAGCATAATATTCCGTGCAGGATAATAGAGATGAATACCTTGTACGATATCGGTATTGGCAGCAACCTTGGCTTGGAGCAACTCTTGCAGGTCTACCACCTGATTCAGTCCGTTTCGATCCTCCTGATCCGCAAATAGACGAATGTTCGCTGATTTATCAAGCGATAGATCAACATACATCTGCTGCACTCGTTTGAGTACGGTTCCTTCAATGGTACGTGCTGTATTTTCAAGAATCAGCTGATTCTTATTTCTTAATTCTTCATTGTAACTGCGCGAGAAATAGATATAGAAAAATGAGCAGATTAACAGCACAATGACGATGACGATTGAACCATAGGAAAGGGCTAGTCCGGCCCATGCAGAGCTCCACTTTTTCATCAAACATTCCTCCCGGCCCAAATTATACACTACCCGAATTCAGTAAGGTTCACGATTTATATTAACTTCATGTAAAATGTTGAGGATTTATGATATTGCGTCGAAATTGATACAATGACGAAATTGTTTTATTGCTGGTTTTACGGCTACAATGCTACATTTGAGACCGAAACGAGACCAACTATTAAACGATGGGAGTCGACATGATTTGAAAACAAAAGTTGCTACAAACAAAAACAAGAAAAGATTGTTCACTGCTGCTCTAGGTTTGGTCGTTCTAACAAGTTCTATTGCACCAGGCGCTGCACTCGCAGCACAGAATAATGATACCGTGGCTTTACCGAAACAACCAGCATGGGGTTACTTCGTAGACACGTACAAAAATAACAAACCGGATAAAATGACGGTAGACAGCAATCCGGCGATTGGCACGTTATCCAAATTCCTCGATCTGTGGACACCAGGAAGTGCGTGGGATAATGGTACGAAGCTGAACAGCGCCGTACTGGACTACAACATTGATTATGTGGCACAACGTGCTAAAACACGTTCCAAAGCAGACGAAGATGCTGCGTACTATACAGACCGTACGAATCAATCCTATGGCGCAGTAGAGGGTCTGGGGAAATTGGCCGGTGTGTATCGTGAGAAGTCAGGCACATTCACTTCCATTACAAGTATTCCTGCAGATGCAGCGACAACCAAGTATTCGGATAAAAATGATTCAAACAAAGCAGGCGATTCTAATTCCGAGTTGGGGAAAATGGTGGACCTGATCGGTAAAGTTCGCGGTGATTATGCTTCAACACAACAGGCGAAAATGTTCTACCAATATAAACGCCCGTTCCGCTGGCAGGGTGAACAACTGATCGTACCTTCTCTGGTTGCTGTGCAGAGCAGCAAACCGGAGACGGATGGTGGTTTCCCAAGCGGTCACACGAATGCGTCCTACCTTGCGGCTATTGCTCTTGCTTACGCTGTACCTGAACGTTACCAGGAGCTTATGACTCGTGCTTCTGAAATGGGTGATGACCGAATTGTAGCTGGTATGCACTCCCCGCTGGATGTTATGGGCGGTCGTGTGCTGGCAACGGCATTCGCAGCATCTGCACTGAATGATCCGGATAATAAAGAGTTGAAAGAGCAAGCGTATGCTCAAGCACATGAAATTCTTTTGAAAGAGACAGGCACTAGTAAAGACCACTTTACAGATTACGCTCGTAACAAATCCGAATTCACAGAGCGCATGACATATGGATTCCCGCAAATCGGCTCCACAACAGAGGCAGTACAAGTACCTAAAGGTGCGGAAGTATTGCTTGAAACAAGACAGCCTTACCTGAATGATCAACAACGCCGCGCGGTGCTGTCCACAACAGGTATCGCATCAGGGTATCCGGTACTGGATGATCCGGAAGGTTGGGGACGTCTGAACCTGTTTGCCGCAGCTGACGGATATGGCGCGTTTAACACCGATGTAACGGTAGTTATGGATGCAGCTAAAGGTGGATTTAATGCAAAAGACGTATGGCGCAATGACATCTCCGGTACAGGCAAGCTAACCAAAGAAGGTAGCGGAATGCTTCATCTGCAAGGTAATAATACGTATTCCGGTGGTACTGAAGTAAAAGCCGGTACGTTGGAAAGTGATTCAGCCAATGCATTTGGCGCGGGTTCTGTCGTGAATAATGGCGGTACGGTTGCAGAAAAAGTAGAGGGAAAATGGAACATTAAAGGTGACTTCACACAAGCATCAAGCGGAACACTGGAACTTAATGTGAGCAGCGCGAGTGATGTATTGGATGTTAAAGGTGCCGTTAATGCGAACGGTAAGCTGCAAGTGAATTTTGACAACAACTATGTACCGGCTCAAGGCAACCTCACATTGATCAGCTTCGGTGCGAACAAACTGAATGGTAAATTTGCCTCGGTGGATGTGAAAGGTCTGCCAAGCCAATATACAACGGAGGTTATGTATCAGAATGACCGTGTTGTCCTTGCTGTTAAGGATACTACAAATCCGGGTGGCGTAACGACGAATCCGTTTAAATCAGATGTTGTAAGCCAGGATAGTGTATTGAAAAACGTAAATGCAGCAATTGAAGCTACAAAAAATGAACAGCTGGCGATGAGTGATATCTCCACACACTGGGCCAACAAAAATATTAATGCTGCATTGAAACTACGTGTGATCAACGGATATGAGAACGGCACATTCAAACCCAACGCTTCTGTAACGCGTGCTGAATTCTCAGCGATGATTGCTCGTGCACTTGGTCTTGGCGAGAATAAGGCAGCTAACAGCTTCAAAGATACAAACACAAGCTGGGCGGCTGGATACATTGGCACGCTCGCAGATAAAGGTGTAATCGGCGGATATGCAGATGGTTCCTTCAAGCCAAACGCAACGATCACTCGTGCCGAGATGGTAACGATCATTGCTCGTGTACTGGATCTGAACAAACTTGCAACAGGCACGAAAATCAGCTTTAGCGATGTAAAATCCGATAACTGGGCAGCTAGCGCTATTGAACAGGCTTCCTCTGCGAAGTTAGTTAATGGATTGACTGCTTCCGAATTTCTGCCTAACGGCAAATCTACTCGCGCTGAAGCGGTAACGATTATCATCCGTGCGCTGGAAAGTGACAGCACAATCAAGTCAGTAATTGTAGGTCTGTAATTGTAAACTCATCACATCCTACTTGGATCTGATCAAGATTGCCGGGGCGGTTCGCATATGCGGGCCGTTTCGGTTTTTTTTTGTTGTGAACGCTGCTGTAGACATCTATGTCATCTGAGTTTGTAGTAAAATATGGATTATTACCTGTACGAATCTAACTTACGTAAAGGGCGGGGAGAACATGAGTCGACTGACTAATAGCGGATTCTATAAAATCAAGTTTTGGATCACACCGGAAGAGTGGGGCGAGATCCTGGAGCTGTTTAAGGATCGAGAAGCTTCGTTTGTATCAACGAACTATGCCCAGACCTCGTATGACAAACAACAGGTGCTTCAGGCATATAAGCAATTTTATGATTACTATGTAGCTACGGAGAAGGCACCGGACTACTTCCCGCACTTTGTATATTCCATCGTACTTACTATGGATCAGGGGATGGCTGGGTTTTTCGTCAGAAATGAAGGCATCAGTTTCCCGTATCGTGAGCAATGGGCTGTAGATGAGCTGCCTAGCATTATGATTTCGCTCCCCAAAGACATCCGAATTCAAGCCGAAGGTAACGAAGGAGCAGATTATACCTATGAGGATATCCGGGAACATCGGCCTTTCACATATAAGTTGTATGAAGAACTGCTTAGTGAGATTAAAAACAGAACAAAACTGCTGTGGTTTTCGGTACCCGAACCAGATGGGTTACAGGTGCAAAAACCTTCTGTGCGTATTAGCAAGAAGGCTGCCGAACAGATCAGGAGTGGCTGGATTTTTGATCAATACGAACTTGTAATGGACACCAAATAGGACGAGCGGTATTCAAACAAGATAAGGGCGAGAGGCGTGCTATTGTGGTAATATGTAATATAATGGTATTATATTGTTGTAATTGTAAGAAAGGTTAGATCAAATGATCACAAGATGTTTTGGGAAAGGAGGTAAATAAGCAACGAAGTATTGCAACTATGGGGTGCACATCAAACGATGTGGCACAGCCAAATTCAGCGTAGAGGGTTGAGCCTAATCCAAAATGTAAGCGCTTCATAATTAAAATATAATTAGGAGGGATATTGACGTGACTCAACGTTTCGTTAAAAAGGGAGTGAGTATGCTGCTGTTCATCGTCATGGTTGCCTCGGTTTTCGCTTTTCCTGCCTCCACAAGCCATGCTGCCACCATCCAGGTGACAGATAATGGCTCCAGAATCGAAGTGAATACCGGGTCGGGACTTGTGTACGTTGTCAATAAAACAAATGGAGATATCATCTCGGCCAAAATGAACGGAACGGAACTAAATAGCAGCCGGGGGTCACATATTGGGTCGGGATTAGGGTCTTCTGCGAGTGTAACGTGGAATAGATCTCCCTCGGGTTCCACGGTGTTGATCACTGTTTCAACCAACACGCTGACTCATTATTATGCTTCGCGTGGTGGCGAGAATATTATCTATATGGCAACCCATATTACGGCACAGCCTTCAATCGGGGAGCTTCGTTATATTTTCCGTGGCAATGGGAGTGTGCTGACAGGTGTTCCCGTCAATTCGAACAACCGAGGTAATACAGGAGCGATTGAAAGCCAGGATGTGTTCGGGTTCGCGAATGGACAATCGGCCTCCAAATATTATGGCAATGATCAGGCGAAAGACCTGTCTGTACGAGGGGTAACCGGCAACGGAGTGGGGGTATTCATGGCTTACGGCAACCGGGAGAAAAGCTCGGGTGGACCCTTCTTCCGTGATATTCAGTTCCAGGGCGGCTCCGAAACCGAAGTTTATAATTATATGAACTCAGGACATGCCCAAACAGAGAATTGGCGTCTCGGCTTACATGGGCCGTATGCACTTATTTTTACAACGGGAGGAACACCTGCGGCACCTGATTTTAGCTGGATGTCAGGCTTGAATCTGCAAGGGTGGATTGCCAGTCGGGGCAATGTAGTACTGAATGGACTTTCGGGCATGGAGACAGGGTACGCCTACACGATCGGGTTTGCGAACAGCAGTGCCCAGTATTGGGCAAATGCTTCTTCAAACGGAGCAGCTACCAAGTACAGCATGATTCCGGGTACATACACCATGACCGTATATAAAGGTGAACTTGCGGTATACAAGGAGAATGTAACTGTGAATTCGGGACAAACCACAACGGTGAACACCCGCACGATCATCAATGATCCGAGCAAAGCCCCCAGCATCTGGCGTATTGGGAACTGGGATGGGACACCACGCGAATTCCTGAACGGACAGACGATTGCTATTCGTCATCCTTCGGACAGTCGCAATCCAAGCTGGGGGCCGGTAACGTATACCCCAGGCAGTGCAACAAACCGTTTTCCCGCGATTCAGTTCCGGGGCCAGAACTCGCCTACAACGGTGAATTTTAATCTGAATGCAGCACAGGCATCTTCCTCGCATGTTCTGAACATCGGGATTACGGCCGCTTACAACAATGGAAGACCGAGCGTAACCATTAATGGACGCACATTAAGTAATCCAGCCCCTTCTGCTCAGCCAAACTCTCGTAGTTTCACCATCGGCACGTATCGAGGCAATAACACAACCTTTAGCTGGAATATTCCCGCGTCATACTTTGTTAACGGTGCAAATACCATAACCATTACACCGATTAGCGGCTCCAGCGATCTGGGGAAATGGTTAAGTGCTGGTTGGGTCTACGATTGTGTGGAGTTGTTGAATTAACGAAGGAAGCTATAACTTGAGTAGCCTGACCGAATGCTAACATGAGGTTGGGCTGCTTTTTTATGCTTTTCAAGTTATTTCAATTGGCTGAATCACTTGGTTGAATGGAAATCCGTGCTGCTATGGTAGAACGCTATGATGAATAGACCGATTTCTTCTCTACTGGAGAAGCGGTTCGGTATAGTGGTATAATTTTCAATACATAATGATGAGATGAAGGAACGGAGGCACAGTGATGAACGAAGAGTTATTGGAACAATTGGAAAGTTGGCATGAGCAAGATGAGTACGAGAAGATTGTTGATGCGGTGCAGGAGGTTCCGGTAGAAGAGAGAGACTATGAGCTGGTGAATCACCTGGGCCGAGCCTTAAACAATCTGGAGCGATATGAAGAAGCAGTGGCACAATTCCTGACCGTGGCCGAAGAGGGCGCGGATGACCCGCTCTGGCAGTACCGGATTGGACTGGCTTATTACTATCTGGAGCAATACGATAAGGCGGAGCAGGCATTCGAGCGGTCCGACGAGCTGGAGCCGGGGGATGAAGATACGCTGGAGTTTCTGGAATGGATTCGAAACAGGGATGATGAGGAAGAAGAGGACGAGGACTCAGCGGGTGAGGTGCAGGAAGGTGTCGAGTTGGAAAACGGAACAGCCGAAGAGCAGCCTGCGGTGATCTCATCTATAAATGTAGCTCATGTTGATCCACCAGTACCGTTATCTGGTGAGTTCTGGAATGATAGTGAGCTGGCTCTGGAGCAATATGTATCTGATCCGCCAAGCAACGGCTTGATTGAATCGGTGGAGGAGCAACTTGTATTCCGCTTGCCTGTCTCCTACATTGAGATGATGAAGGAACACAACGGAGGCATTCCATATCATCGCTTTTTCCCGGTGACCAACGAAGAGTCTGGAGAAACCAGGTATGTCGAGATTGAGGGGATATTAGGTATTGGTCGTGAGAAACGCCATGCGCTATGTGGTGTAGAGGGTAGCTGGGCCGTGATTGAACGTGATGGTTATCCGGAGATTGGTGTGGTCATTGCAAAAGCACCTTCCGAAGCAGGGGTTGTCATGTTGGATTACCGTTCCTTCGGCAATGATGGTGAGCCGGAGGTCGTGTACGTCGATAAGAATGAGCGGAAAATCACTCCGCTTGCACCGAACTTTGAGGCGTTTATCCAAGGGTTAATGCGGCCCGAAGTCTAAGACAATGCCAAGAGTTCATATTGAACAACTTATCATTCTCTTTGCTGGAGACGGACGAGCAAGAGATATGATTTAAACAACGAGAAGCCGCAGGGGTGCACCCTTGCGGCTTCTTGTCTGCAGTACATGTTAAACATGCTGAATAGTAGTATATCTGGGCTGTAAAACTTGTTTCACTTTCGTGTGACTGACTAATATCTTAAGCCGGGAATCCGCCGCCTGGAGGTGGCCATGAGCCATAGAAACGACGAAGCAGCACAATTTCACCCAGATGATAGGAGTTATGTGAGGCGATATTACGCAGTAATCCACCTTTGGTTTCCCCTGGGAAATAGAGCAATGGATCATTCAGCTGTGCTGTCTCTGCGATGGATACCGCTTGATCAATACCGCTCAGGAATGCCCGAATATCCTCTTTCCAAGTCGCTTCGTCCTGTGGGCCTGTCTCCACTGGCCAACTCTCGCTTACATTGGCTGGCATTTGCGGCTTGCGTCCTTCCACATGTTCCAGCATGAAATTCTGCCAGTAGTGCATATGTTTGACCAATTGGTAGATGGTATAAGGCATAGCTTCATGTGTGCGTCCCGCAAGCTCAACATCGATATCAGGCAGTGCTTTGGCGATACGAATATGTCCGCGCTCTCCGACCAGGGATTTCACAAGGGCTTGTCCAAAACTTTGATTTATATCTGACATGTTAATCTTCCTCTCTTTACGAACAGTTCTTTGGCCTGTCATCATATCTATTATACAATTAAATTGTGAAAAATTAAAATAGATCAAACTTCCACCTTTTAAGTTGTCTGTCATCGGAGATCGTATACTCCCCAAATTTTAATTATTTCTAATGTTTCCCGCGTATGTTAGTATATTTAACATCAGAAGCGCGGTTTCCGGCAGTACGCGCTTATAAACGTCGGTATAGTAGGTGGAAAAGGCGATGCGTAATTGGGTCAAGAATGAAAATGTGCAAATGGCTGCCGTTGCCTTGGCTACGTCCGTAGGCGCACAGTTCAAAATTAATCCCTTTCGGGAAGATTATTTCCGGATCGGCCTCGGGGTCAGCATTCTTTTATTTTTGCTAATGATTATGCCCCATTTATCTTATATAAAAACAGGGATTCTAACGGGTCTGGCGAGCATTGCCTTTCAATCGGCAGATCTGATTCACCATGTGCACACCTTATCCGTGCTGGAAAGCATGCAAGATAACCTGGGAGCAGGTTTGTACTATGTGGTCTTTGCCTATGGGCTAAGCAAGCTCAAGCACCGTTTTCACGAAATCCCACCGCTTCTGCTTGGCGGCATTATCACAGGAATTGATTTTTCCTCCAACCTGGTAGAATTATTCGTGCGCGGTGTACTGGGTGGAACAAATATTTTTTATATGCGTGAATGGCTGTATCTGTTTATTGTGGGCGGTCTGCGAAGTTACTTTGTCATCGGGCTGTATAACAGTTTTGCGGTTAGACAGATCAGACTCCTGCATGCAGAACAGGAAAAGCGGATGGAACAGATGTTAAGTGTGAACTCAGGACTGTATGGTGAGGTCTTTTACCTGAAAAAAGCGATGAATACCATTGAAGGCATTACGGCTAACAGTTATGAGCTATATCGCGATCTGCGCGAGCAGGACATGAATGAATACAGTCAGCGTACACTGGGCATCGCTCAACAGATTCATGAAGTGAAGAAGGATTCCCAGCGCATTCTGGCGGGGCTATTGAAGCTTTATGATAATGAGAAGACGGTAAATATGAGCCTGTCGGAAGTGGTGCATTTTGCAGGTAAGGCCAATCGAAAATACAGTGAGATGCTGCACAAAGAAGTTGAGATCGAGATTGAACAGCAGTATGAAGGTGAGTCTCCATACTACATTCCACTGCTTACGGTCATGAATAACTTGCTGGCTAATGCGGTCGAGGCGATTGAGCGGGAAGGCATCATTCGAGTACAGGTGTTTGAACAGGATGCGAATGTTCATTTTGTAGTCATGGACTCTGGAAAAGGGGTACCTGACGCGAAGCGGGGGGTTATTTTTGAACCCGGTTATACGACGAAGTTCAATGAGGTTGGCATTGCTGCCACAGGTATTGGCTTGTCCCATGTACGTGATATCGTTCAGTCACTGGAAGGACAGATTCAGGTAGAAGCTGCTCCATCCGGACGGGGTACGGTGTTCAGAGTCATGATCCCGAGGGTCAATCTAATGAAGGGGGCCGATGCCGATGACACTTTCGATCATGATCGTGGATGATGATGTGGTGAGCCGCAGCATGCTTCAGGATATTATCGAGACTTGTGAAACCTTAGAGCTTGCAGGCATGGCTGAGGGCGGTCTGGAAGGACAGCGTATGATTCTGGATCTCAGACCTGATGTGGTGCTGATTGACCTGTTGATGCCCGATCAAGACGGAATTGAAACGGTAGCGAACCTGAAGCAAAGCGGCTATAGCGGGAAATTTATCATGATCTCACAAGTGGTCAACAAGGAGATGGTGGGGGCGGCCTACCAGAAGGGGATCGAATTCTTCATTCATAAACCGATCAATCGGGTAGAAGTGGAGCATGTGCTGAACAAAGTGAACGAGCAGTGGAAGTATGAGCGATATGTACAGGAGATCAAACAGTCCATGGCTCGGCTGAATCTGGTTGAAGTCCAGGCTCCTGCTCAGACCCGAACGGTCCGCGATTCGGCGCGAAGCATATTAATGGATCTGGGCATCATCGGTGAGAGTGGAAGTAAAGATATTGTGGCATTGATGGAGTATGCTATCGAACAAAAGCAGGCCTCCGAGCTGCCGCCGCTGAAAGAATCGTATGAAGCGGTAGCTCAAAAATACAAGCTGACGCCCAAGGAAGTGGAGAAGGAGTGCAAGGCGATGGAACAACGCATTCGCCGAACGGTTCTGACGGCACTGACGAATCTGGCCTCCATTGGACTTACGGATTACAGCAATCATAAATTTGAGCATTACGCGCCGCTTTATTTTGATTTTCAGGATGTGCGTATGAAGATGAGAGCGATGGAAGAGGAGCAGGCAGGCGACAACAAGAGCAAGGTGAATATTAAGAAGTTCCTGCAAGTGTTTTACATGGAGACGGTAGAAAAAGTAAATAGTTGAAACGGAAAATGTGTGGAATTAATGTTTGAGTATGTAAATTAGGATTCTCGAAGAACGTTGTCGAGAGTCTTTTTTTATTTTGTGTAACATAACATTACATATTGTAAGGGTTTTCTATGATTTTTATGGGGTTTTTAGGCGTTATTTTAGTTGAAACGGTTTACATGTTAATTTATTTTTCATGAGTTGTTAATAAAAAGTGTAGGATTGCGTAAGTTTTCGTAGGTGTAGAAATACAATACGTACATAAATACAAATGATCGATTCGGTCGATCCCAATCTAATCAGGAAAAGGGGTTTTTCCATGAAAAAGGTAGCATCCATCGTTATGGTTTCAGTTCTTGCTCTGGCCCTTAGTGCCTGTGGCACAGCAAAATCAGAAGTAGACAGTAATGCCCAGTCTGCAAGTGGATCGGCAGCAACAAAATATACGTTTGGTACGGATGCGACATACCCTCCGTTTGAGTTTCAAAAGGATGGAAAATATGTTGGGATTGATATTGACCTGATGAATGCCATTGCGGCAGAAGAAGGCTTCGAGGTAGAGATCAAACCAATGGATTTCAAAGGCATCATTCCAGCCATTACCGCGAATCAGTTGGACGGAGCGATTGCAGGCATCAGCATCACGGATGAGCGTAAAAAGGTTGTGGATTTCTCAGAACCGTATTATCAAGCCGGACTGTCCTTAATTGTGAATGAAGCTAACAACGATATTAAGAGCCCACAAGATTTGAAAGGGAAAACGATTGCGATCAAAAAAGGTACATCGGGTGCCAACCTCGCAGATGAGTATGCGAAAACGTATGGTGCAACCGTGAAATATTTTGATGATAGCCCATCCATGTACCAGGAAGTAGCCAACAAAAACGCGGATGCAACACTGGAAGACTTCCCGGTGGTTTCTTACAAAATTGCCGTTGACCCGAATTCCAAACTCAAAATTGTTGGTGATCGCTTGAACGGTGACTTCTACGGCATTGCCGTTGCCAAAGGGGATACCGAACTGCAGAAGAAGATCAATGACGGACTGAAAAAATTGCAGGCAAACGGCGAATACGACAAGATCGTTGAAAAATATTTAGGAACAGCAGCGAAGTAGAAAGGGTCGGTGATACGGATGGATTCCTCCTGGCAAGTCATACTGGACGCACTGCCTCTTCTGTTAGAGGGAACGGTCGTTACGTTAAAAATTGTTGTGATCTCGCTCATCTTTGCAATGGTGATTGGTCTGATCTCCGGCTTGATGAGCACTTCCCTGAATCGGTTGTTGCGCCTGGTGGCATCGCTTTATGTGGATATCATCCGTGGCACACCGCTTCTGGTGCAGGTATACTTCATTTACTTCGGTCTGCCGGTGTTTCTGGATATGCGCATTCCGGCTATGACGGCAGGGATTATCGCGGTTAGTTTGAATGCCGGTGCATATATCTCGGAGATCTTCCGGGCAGGTATTGAGTCCATTGGCAAAGGGCAGCATGAAGCCGCAAGGTCGCTGGGCCTAAGTCGTTTCAAAACCATGTGGCTTGTGGTACTGCCGCAGGCAACCCGGCGTATGATTCCTACCTTTGTAAACCAGTTTATTATCACCATTAAGGACACTTCGTTATTATCAGCGATAGGAATTGCGGAGCTCACACAGAGTGGGGAAATTATCGTTTCCTCGAACTTCCGGGCATTTGAAATCTGGGGTACAGTCGGTGTGTTCTACCTGATTATTATTGTCCTGTTATCCCGGGCTTCCCGATTTATTGAAAGGAGGTATGCGATCCGATGATTACGGTAGAGAACCTAAGAAAGCAATTTGGTACGAACGAGGTGCTGAAGGATATCTCCACAACGATTCGGGAGCAGGAAGTCGTATGTGTGATCGGCCCTTCGGGGTCTGGCAAAAGTACCTTCTTGCGCTGCCTCAATCTGTTGGAGGAAGTCACGTCAGGCAAAGTGATCATTGGCGAAGTGGAAGTTACCTCGCCCAAGACCAACATCGACGAGCTGCGCACAAATGTGGGTATGGTGTTCCAACAGTTCAACCTGTTCCCGCATCTGACGGTGCTGGAGAATATCATGTTAGCTCCAAAGCATATCCGGAAGCTGAGCAAAGCTGATAATGAGAAAAAAGCGCTGGAATTACTAGGCAAGGTGGGGTTATCTCAGAAAAAGGATGCCTATCCCGAGCAGTTGTCTGGTGGACAACAGCAACGTGTAGCCATTGCACGCGCACTTGCCATGAATCCAAGTGTCATGTTGTTTGATGAACCTACCTCGGCTCTTGACCCCGAGATGGTTGGGGAAGTGCTGCAAGTTATGAAGAACCTTGCACATGAAGGCATTACGATGATTGTTGTGACACATGAGATGGGCTTTGCCCGTGAGGTTGCGGATCGGGTAATCTTCATGGACGGTGGTTATATTGTCGAGGAAGGCACACCGGAGGATCTTTTTCAGAATACCCTTCATGAGCGAACCAAGGCATTTCTTGGCAAGGTGCTATAACAAGCATAATCCAGAGCAAAATATGGCTACTACTATCTCTCTATTATCAAAATAATGAGCATATCCCTTGCGGGTAAACCACAGATCAAGCACATCTGATATGATAAACTTGAACAGGTTTACTTGCAGGGGATTTTTGTTGTCGTGCGTAATACATATAGAAGCTCTATATAAGTTGGAGTGTCCATGTAAACTATAAATCCAACATATATAGACAGCTTCACTGATAGCATCATCAGTAAACATCCACGAGTGGGAGGTCATCATGATGGAGCGAGTAACTCAGATGGATAAAGAGATTTTTCGGTCACATCTGATGCAAGCGATGGATAAGATCCGAATGCGGGATCAACTGGAATACGAGGAGGTTCAATTGCTCGTTGAACCGATGCACGAGCCGGACAAATCTCTAAATGGTGCGGACGAGATGATGCGGCTGGTTGTACTGGCCCCGAATAATGTGCAGCATCGGCAATTCACGGTGGACGAGGCTGTGAATCTGTTATGCTGGCATGTCCCGTTAGTTCCTCTATGGATTGATGTTTCCTTGGTGGAGGCAGAACAGAAACGAGAAGCAAATAGTGAACTTAACAGGAGGGTCCATATGAATATCAGCGCTAATGAAGAATTAGAGACCATTGCTATTTCAGCTGTGCCACATATGAAAATTCACGGAAGAACAACAGGACAACGGTCGCCGGTAACCTTGTTTTGGACAGGCAGTGCGGTTGAATGTAACGTAAAGGGAGCGGAATTTTGGGTAGAAATAGAATCGTCTTATGATTTGCTTGAACCCTGGATCAGCATCATTATTAATGGTGTTCCAGTGAGTCGGCAGATGTTAATCAGAGGCAGGGCCTGGATCTGTATATTCCGTGGGATGAACCCGGCTGTGGTGAAAAATGTACGTATCATCAAGGATGTACAGGCGATGAGTGTTGACCCGGGCAACAGTCTGCAGTTTCATGCAGTGAAGACCAATGGTGCAATCCTGCCCGTGGAAGAGAAGCCTCTCAAAATCGAGTTTGTCGGAGACAGCATCACTTCGGGTGAAGGAGCTATTGGTGCGAAGACGGAAGAGGACTGGATTCCCATGTGGTTCAGTGCACTGCACAATTACACATTCATGACGGCTGAGGCCTTGCATGCAGAGTACCGTGTCATTTCTCAGAGTGGATGGGGTGTATTAAGCAGTTGGGATAACAATCCGAATGGTAATATGCCTGAGTATTATGAGCAAGTATGTGGTCTGCTGAAAGGTGTACAGAATGAAAGGCTTGGCGCGTTGGAGCCGCATGATTTTAGCTCCTGGCAGCCTGATGTGGTTGTGGTCAATCTGGGCAGTAATGATGATGGTGCATTCCAGTCTCCAGCTTGGACAGATCCACTCACGGGACAGGTGTACAAACAGCGCTTAAACGAAGATGGCACGTATCATGAAGAAGATTTGGCCAAATTCGAGAAGGCGGTGGAGCAGTTTCTGATCAAGTTGCGAAAAAATAACCCGCATGCGCATATTATCTGGGCTTATGGCATGCTTGGAGCCTCCCTGCTTCCCGCGATATACCGTGCGGTGGATGCATATCAGAAGCAATCAAGAGATCATGCTGTCTCGATCCTTCAGCTTCCTAATACAACCGAGGAAACAATAGGTGCAAGGACACACCCAGGCGAGCTGTCACATCGTAGAACGGCAGATGTTTTAACGGATTATATACAAAGAGTTCTGAAATAGATTCTCCCCATGGGGTGTTACAGTGATCATTCTATGCCACGGGATAACAAAAGACCGCACAGCAAGACGCTGTACGGTCTTCTTTGAGTTGTTTTATCAAGTCTGGTCGTCTGAGGGAACCTCTGTTACAAGACTACGCTGTACTTCATAACGGATGGATATGATCTGACCAAGTGTCTGGGTACGAATGGTTTTCAGCAGGGTCGGCACGGTGCCTTTTGGAAATAACGGAATACCTTCACCTAGTACTTTCGGGATAATAGCAACCTCAATCTCATCCAGGATTTGCTGCTCCATCACCGACTGAACAAGCTGGCCTCCACCTACAACCCACACATCTCCCTCGGTGGTCTGTTTTAACCGGGAAATCAGCGTTTCCACGTTCTCGAATGTGAATTGTACATGCGGTGCAGATGGCTGCTCCGTGCGGGAAAGTACATAGGCAGGACGATCTGAATAAGGGAAATCCTCGGATAAAGTAAGCACTTCCTCATACGTAGAACGTCCCATAATTACACTCCCGATGGTCTGATAGAATGCGGCGTAGCCGTTATCGCCTCCGTCACCTTGTACATCAAACAGCCAATCGACGGAGCCATCCAGTCGGGCAATATATCCATCCAGACTCATTGCAATGTAGAGAATCGTTTTTGAATTTGAATTATTCACAGTTCACCACTCCTTTCCTTTAATATCTATAAGATACAACGTAACTATGACATGAATTGACGTAGTTTAAGAAGTTATTCAAAAAATGCTAAGGAGGGAGCCTGGACAAGCAATGGACCAAAATGAAATCTATACCTTCAACGGACTACATTTCATTTCGTATATTTTCTGAAGTATACGCTGATTTTCTTCCTTCGCTGCGTCGGACTCTGCATGTACATAACCCTCGACAAGTCTGTAACCGAACACGATCAGAATCATCTCATGCACGCAGTGGCTAGCGAGTGAAGGAGCATCCGCATATTCCGCAAAGCCCTTATAATACGCAGGAACACAGCGCTGATAATAATCGACCATATGCTCAATATCGCACTCATCGGCAACCAGGCTGGCGATATCCTCTCCAAAGTATCCCCACCCCGATGTATCCCAATCGATGAGCGCGATGTTCCCATCGGCATAGATCAGATTGGTCCCCCAGAAATCTCGATGGTTTAACACAAGCGGTAGCTGTTCAATGCGAGCAAATATTTCGTCCGAGTGTTCATCCATATCGATCAACATTCGCCGAATATGGGGTGGGAACTCACAGTCCTCTGAACGGATATAGTCATATACGACAGGCCATGAGCGATAGTGCAGATACGTATTTTTCATTAGATCGGCGTGGCTCAAGTTGTTTAGACTCTTCAGTACTGCTGGTTGCTCCGCATAGAGCTTCCCTTGATAGCGCCCTAATTCCAGCGCAGCCTGTTCATACATGTCACCAGACAGGTCTAGACCGGACACGCCATCAATATTTTCCAGCCATAGCTGAAATTCATTTTCCTCGGCATTCATCTCGGCGTAATAACATGTGGGCCAGCGAAAGGTCTCCGAGAATGTCGTTCCAAGAGCAGACATGTAAAGATCATATTCCCTGCGCCAGGAACCTGGATCATTATAACGGTCCCATTGTTTCTGAACCTTCAGCACAATTTGGTAAGGTAACTTTTGACCATTCACGGTCTCGGCCGTTCCAGTTACCAGGTTTACGTTACCCACAGTTCCGCCATGCAGAGTCGTTGTATCATAGTCCGCTGCAATAATGTTTTTCTTAAAATATTGGTTTAAAACATGAGTTAAGGTTTCCATCGATAGCTTCATTTGTTCTGGTTAGCTCCTTTAATGTTGTTTTTGGACGCAAAAATGCCGCAAACAAGCAGCCTCTTACGAAGCTACTGTTCTGCGGCATCAGGACGCAAAAAAGATACGACCTTCATCGTATCTGCAAACAGCAATATTCACGAAAGGTTACTCGGATGGCATAACAAAGAATACGGGAATCATCCCGCTTTTTCAGATGTGCCAGTTATTCAGTTTTAATACTGAACCACCATATCCATATAAGTAGTAGTCAATTAAAACCTCTCCCTTCGTGTAAGGAACTCGCTTATCGCTAAGCTTTATTTACCATAACCTGTAATGGAAAATAATTCAATGTAAAAATAGTGCGGACTTCAAATTCATTTTAGGTGAAATGTTTTGATTTCTGACTCTGTTATATATCACTAAACCTGTCTCATATAGATAATGAATTGCCCATCGCTGGCAGATTCACTACCTACCCAGCCTACAGGCAGTCCCTGATTTTTATAGACATTAAACATGGCTTCAAAATAGGGATGTGGCTCCTTGCATAACAATCGGGCTCTCGCAATCTGCAATAGATCACTGCTGATGATATCAGCAAGATGATTAAGTTGATCAGGCTTCAGGCCCAGTTCGTCGGCCTGTCCTTCTAACTTTTTCTTCATCATGCCATAGAAGTCTTGTTCTTCTTCATATAGGATAAATGCACGGGCAAGGGGCCTTTGCTCCTCACCAGAGGCGGGAGGAATATCTCCTAAGGCGTCTGCGGTAATGTCTAGTAGAAAATAACAAGGTGGCTCAACGTCTTGATCTTGGTAAAAAAGCAAGGCTTCCTCCAGATTCGCAAACGAATCTTGTGTCTCGGATGCTGTTCCATTCCCTGCGCCGTCATGGGTAACCGAAAGGTAAGGCCCCTTCAATACATCGCCTTGTTCAATGTAATCCATAACCTCACGTACATCTGCAGGAAAGAGTTCTTTGCTGCTCATCGTTGTTTTCAACTCCCGACATTTAATGGTGAATGCTCTATAGTTCTACATTGGTGTGCGAAGAGCCTGCTTGTCACACAAACTTATTCAAGGATGTTGTACAGCGTGTTTGTTCGTGAATCAGTTCAGGTGTGTTACAATTTTACTATGACAAGAAGTGACGTAATTAAGGTGGGGTTATGATGAATCAACGCCGGTTGGCGATAATGCGTCTCATGGATTCCAGACATAAGTTCACAGCTCGCGAGCTGGCAGAACGATTTGAAGTGTCGGTTCGTACGATCCAGCGTGATCTGGATGCATTACAGACGATGGGATTTCCTTTATATACCGAGGTAGGTGTTAACGGCGGGTATCGGGTGCTGCCCAATCGGATTTTGCCGCCTCTACAGCTGACACAGCAAGAAGCACTGGGCCTGTTTATGATGCTTGAATATTTGGAACAGATTCCTGATTTTCCGTATGGTATGATCCGGGAGCATCTGGCCGAGCAGTATTTCTCCACGTTGCCTGCGGACGTACAGGAACGGATTGCAGGGATGAGGGAACACATTGCATTTATGCAGCATCCGGGTGAACATCGCGAGTCTCTAACATCCGATCTATTAACGGCCGCAGTCGAGAAGAGAGCTGTTTCATTCATGTACCAGGCTCGCAACGGTCTGAAAAAAGTAAAAGCGCACCCCTTTGGCATCTATTATGAGCAGGGATATTGGTACATGCCTGCGCGAAATAAAGATCATGTGTTGTTATATCGCGTGGATCGAATGCAGCAGGTGATGGTATTGGATCAAAGGGATGAATCTGTACCCACACTAAAGACATGGCTGAAACAGGCAGAGGACAGAGATGGCGAAGAGGTTGTGCTGCGATTCACAGAATTTGGGGCAAGAATAGCCGCGTCCGATGCGTTATTCAGTACGGTTTCAGATCAGGAGTGGCGCGGGATCGTGCCGCGCTCGGAGTTTTCTTTTACCGCGCGTAGGCTGCTCTCATATGGACCCGAGGTTAAGGTGGTATCTCCACCGGAATTGCAGGAGCGGGTTCGTGTGATGTTGGAGCAAGGTTTAGCGCAGTATAGGAACGAATTTAGGGACAAATGGGAAAATTAATAGAGGATATCGGCTTCTCATATGGAAGATATAGGAGTGTAATCTGAGTATGCGTGAGAAAGACCTGACGCGATCTTATATCTATTCACCGAATGGGGGGCTACCATGATTCGATTCATAAGAAGTTTTACCATCCGCTCTATGCAGAGTCCATGCGAGGAACAACGGCGGTTGTTTGCATAGAGCCTGATATCCTTTTCCGCCATCATTGACGCGATAAAGTCAGAAGTTTCTCGTAAGACTCTGCTACCTTAAAGATTTTAACTTTTAAGGAGTGGAGTGCAATGAAATATATTAATGCCGATACTATCTTTCCAGAACAATTGCTCGAAGAAATACAGCGTCACGTTTCCGGTGGATTAATCTATATTCCGAAGCCGAAGCATACCCATAAGAAGTGGGGAGAGAATTCGGGAGGTCGGCAACTGATTCAGGAACGAAACAGCGAGATTCGCAAGAAGTTTGCTTCGAGGACAACCGTGGATCAGCTGGCCGAGCAATATTGTTTATCCATCGAGAGCATCAAGAAAATTGTATATTGCAAAAAGTGAAGTGAAGTTGAAATCAAAGCGAAATGAGATTGGATGAAGTGTGAGTCACATTCGAGCTATTGGATGTGGCTTTTTACTATGCACTTTTCATGTGCAGAGATGCGGGTGTACAGAATGGTTAGAAAACGAATATTACATATCTGTCTACCGACAGCATCCGTACAATAGAGTCCAGAGGGCACGTTTATTTATATAGAGTAAGGAAGCGGGCGTAACCAGCGGAAGGAACGGTGATCTGCAACATGAACATCCAAGTGGAACTGACGAATCTGGATAAGGCATATATCATCAAAAACATGTATCCGTTATACCTGCATGACCTGTCTGGACATTATGGTCTGCAGGAGGGACATCGACCAAATAAACATGGCATTTACGAGGAAAGTTCTGCTTACCGAACGTTACAAGACCAATATAATGTGCAAAATATATGGTGGGAAAAGTCGGGCTGTCTCTATCCTTTCCTGATCATGGCTGAGCATATGCCTGCTGGATTTGCATTTGTGGCTACACCACCTCATTGTGCACCGGGTATTGATTTTTTCATGCACGAATTCTTCCTGCTGCAGCCGTATCGGGGGATGGGCATTGCGGAGCAAGCAGCGGTAAAAATTTTCGCTATGTTTAAAGGCAACTGGGAGATATTCACCAATCCAGGGGAGAAAAACAAAGTGGGCCAGCATTTCTGGCGCAAGACGGTAGCGAATTATACGCAAGGATTTTACGAGGAGAACGTTGCAATAACCGCAGATGCAGACGAGGATGGGCTCAAATTAATCTTTCGTTTCTCGAATCATACCGTTGAAATTGACAAATAGGTACTTGTGTCCCCTTCATACGAACTGATAAACAAACCAGGCAGACAATAAGCTCTGAACATCTGTAGTGTCTGCCTGTAGAAATGTTGAAGCACGATTTAGTGACGATATTCAGATATGCTGTACTTGAATAACAACGCGCTGTCCCTTTAGGCTCAGGAATTTACCCTCCATCACCAGACGTCCATCACTCCGGTATTGAGCAAAGAACGTATAATTTTCATAAGTGACAGGTTTTATATATAATTCTCTCTCAGGCATTTCAGGGAGAGTAGATATGTCCGTGGGCTTTAAGGGGCTACCTTTCAAACTATCGAGTGAGCCGTGTAAATACTTTAATATAGCAAGGGCTTCTGCCTTGGTGACAGTACGGGAGCCTTTATATCCAGAATAAGACAATTCGGTTATGCCCCGAATATAATCTTTAGCGAGTACATAGTGAATAGCGTTGGTATCCCTAAAATGTTTCCCATCTGCGGCAGATATAATCTCGGCTATTTTCTGACGACTGATTGGTCGATTGCGGTACTCCTTTTTTGTTATACCTGTAAGTGGATAGTTTCGATCCTTAGCAATTTGGTATGTGGTGTCAACTAGTGTTTTGTTGGTACTTTGATAGGATGCGATATTAACCCGGTATGTTTTTAATAACATTATCCAAAATTCTGCTTCGCTTACCGTGGCATTGGGTTGCAGTTTTCCATTGCTTGTTGGGGTAACAATAGCAGAATTCAGTCCCCATTTTATTGCTGCTAGTAAAGGGTGACCGATAGAATCAGGAGGCAATTTCTTTGACACAATGTTGTAATTCTTCGTTTTCCATTTGGGATAGACCTTAATGTTGACTAACGCTGCTTTTCCTTCCAATGTGGCTTTGATGGTGTAATCTCCAGGTTTGATTGCGGTAATCATTCCCGTTGCAGATATACGAAGTCCTGTATCATTACTGCTTATGTATCGGAGGAATCCTTCTATTTCCTCATCAAAAGCCCCATCATCATAGTGACTAATCCAGTTCAGTTGCTGCTGCTCATCTTGATTTAAAGTAATTTCATCTGTAAAAGGACGAATGGAAGCCAGATGGTGTCCCTCTCCTGTAGTAAACGACCATACTTTTGAGTTGGTCTCTGAACGATTTCTGGTGGAATAGGTAAGTGAGACTGTATACGTATGATTGCCTTTTAAAATAGACTCGGGATAGATATACAAAGTCTTGTCGTATAACTCCTCATAATAAGGAATATCATTGCCTTGATTGTCCTTGATCTCTACCTGATAATCATTGATTATGTCTGTTGCTGTTGAGGTTGCGGAAATGATATAACCGGAGAATTCAGCTTGAAATTGATCCAATGGATTGGGAGTTTCATGTCCATAAAATCCCACAGGAACATCATTCTGTTGATCATAAGGATATACAGCTAGTGAGCCCTCGCCAACTGAGCCTGTTCCAGATTGGGAGAAATCTGCAACCACTGTACCATCAACCAAAGCGATCCCTATTTCGTCAAAGTCAGGATCTAAAACAATTTGGCGATGGTATGCGGTATCCATCCATGCCTGCATCGCATCCGAGCTACTCTTTTGCTGAAAATGTATAACTTCTGCGTAGAGAAAATCCCGGTTCGAAGATTTATAACCTGCTTTAGTCAAGCGATCTTTTACATTTTTTCCAGTGAATCCTGGGGTGCCGTTAATTTCTGAATGTGTTTTTAAATCGGGAAGCTCACTTTTGTTAACATTATAATTATAGTATAAGGCGTGACTCTCAGCAGCTCGCGTGATCGCTGCATTCAACTTTACTGGTGGTACACCGACTTTGGCACGAACTGAGTTGAGAAAATCAAGGGCTTCGATTTGATCCTGACTATACTCCGAAACTGAACTGCTGTCTGCTCTTGCTTGTGATACAGCATTGTGGCTGAAGACGGCAACCGTTGGGGTAAGAAGAAACAATAATACTGATAAATATGTAACTTTACTAATAAAGCTTGTTTGCCGCTTTGAAGCTTGTTTTGGCTTTAACAAAATGTAACCTCCTTTGGAATTAATATGATAAAATTCGACATAATCTTTGTAAATCCTCCCAATCAAAAGCGGCTTTTCTAAGATGCAAATCCGCTTAGAAAAACCGCTCCTTAATTATACAGACTAGAAATTCAATCGACCAAACGTGGCATCGCCCTTCACTGTAGCATTGCTGGTAGCATTCACGGCATCCAGCTGCATCACATAATCGTAATGTCGGATGTAAAATCCGGGTTGGTTATAGGATTGCAAAGATACTTTGGTGCTGTCTGCCCAGCCGGGGCTAATCAGGAACGTGGCATCACCCTTATATGTGGTGGTGTTTGTGAAGGGCTCAAGTACAATTTTGTTACTTGCATTACGTTTCAGGAAATAACCAGGGTGGTTGATTGCCTCTAGCGAAACACCTGTAGAGCTGGCAAGACCTGGTACAACGCGGAACTGGGCATCCAGAGCCGGGGAGACATTTGCATCAATGCGAGCGATATAGTTGGCGTGACGGATCATTCGATCCGGAACATTGTGTGAAGTAAACTGGCTGTAGCCTGTAGCTTCAGGCGTGGATGGTCCTAACATTTTGACTTCATGCAGCGTTGGGGTGTACCAGTTGCTCGGATTGTTCCACAAGACGGCATTGACCATATTGATTCGCACGTAGCGGGCGGTAAAGTGCACCGAATCCGTGGTGAAACCATATGTCAGATTGTTGGTGCGGTCTAGCGTGGAGTAATTGACGCCATCGTTGCTAATCTCGATTTTGTATTTGTAATACCCTTCAGAACCTTTATACATAAACCACGAAATATCGATCTCCGTAATGGTCTTCGGTGCTCCAAAGTCTACCTGCCACCACGCAGGCCAGCTATTGGAGGAAGCCACCCATGAGGTCTGGTAGTTACCGTCATTAACGAGAGAAGCGGATGAGCCAGAGGCCGTGGAGCTGGCGGAAGCCGTTTTACCTTGGGCGTGATTCACGAGTGCAGGCAGCGTGATTTGTCCTGTTGCTGCGTCAATATTCCATGTCGTATACCATTCCAGCGAGGCCGTTCCATTGCCATCATTCAACGTGAGGGGCAACCAGATGTGTTTGTGCTCGCCAAGGTTCATCGGATTCCAACGATCTGCCATATAGATATAGGAAGTGTTGCTGCTGCCCTGGATCGTGGCAATATCATGAATCTGGGAGCCGAAGGCGGACGGGTTCCCATAAGGTGTAAGTGCAGACCATGGCCCGGTCATCGATGTGGCTGTCGCGTATGCACCCTGATTCGGATACCAGCCAGCCGCCTGGGAGGTAAAGAGGTAGTAGCGATTCCCTTTTTTCACAACAGCAGGGGCTTCACGGTATGCATTCTCAAACAACCATCCTTCAAAAGATTGCACCCCTGTGTAACTTGCATTCATTTTAAAAACAGCCATCGTATCATTCGCACCGCCGTTTTTGCGGGAGGCAGTTACGAGATAACCTGTACCGTCCGTGTCCACAAAAACAGTCATGTCACGGGATTCGTAGTCAAGCGGGCGGAAGCTGCCCTCATACGTAAATTTACCGTTGGGTGTACTGCTTGTGGCTACAGCAACGCGGCCGAGATTGTAATCCGTACCGTTCTCATAGTGAGCCCAGAGTACATATTGCTTGGTGGAGGCGTTGTAGATCACTTTTGGACGTTCAATCTTGCTGGAGGCGAGTTCTGTCGCGGAGCCTTTGGTCAGAATAGCGTTGCTGAACGTCCAATTTTTCAAATCCGTTGAGGTGTGGACGTTTACACTGTCAAATTTGCCGCCCACCGCATGTTCTCCGTACAGATAATACGTTGAACCGACTTGCAGGATGTTACCGCTGTTGGCGTGAATGGGATTGCCGGCCGTATCAAGCCAATCGGTACCATTGGTAATTGCTACACTTGCCGCGTTGCTTCGTTCAGGATGTAGACTAAACATCGTTAATGCGAGTGTGAAAACCAGAAGCCAGACCGTCTTACGTTTTCCCATTACGTACACCTCCATCAAGATTGTAAATAAATAAAGCGCTTTCAAATATATTGTAGTTGATTTACAATATTTAGCAAGTGAACAATTCAATTATTGCTGAACAAAGTACTATCTTAAGACAGTAAGCAGAGATAGCGTCGATCCCAGTCCAAAACAAGGGATTGGATTTGAAGCCAATGGGGAGATTTTGGCGTATAACGGACAGAGAGTATTCCGAAAAAGTGATTAAGAGTTACACATAAACGCTGGAGGTACTGGATGAGATGAATGCAACGAAAAATCCTTTGTACTACGAGATAAGCTCTGTTGAAGACTACATATCGATTATCAAAGAGTTACCGAATGGTCAGGATGGGTGTTATTATCGTGGAGAAAACAGGCGGTATGACACGCAATCATCATCCTTACTGCGATCAGGAATGGCACGAATGCTTCGAGCTAACCCGGAATATTATATGGATGCAGTAAACGACTATGTCCGAGATACGGCTGATCAAGCCGGAGAGTGGGAGCGTGAGCATGTGCTGGCCTGGTGTCATCACGAGGGTTTACCTACGAATTTGCTGGAACTGACCGTGTCTCCGCTGCGCGCATTGTACTTTGCCTGTTTGAGTCGTACCGATCATGGCGGGGAGCCAAGTCAGGAGGGATAGGTGTATGGTTTTGCGAGAGAAAATACAGCTGATGTGACTGAACTAATATTGGCAAATGTAAATATGAACTCACCTCGTTATAACTTGATTGAGGATATGTGCGATGACCCATGGTGAATATGTCTACTATCGGGTAACGATAACGAGGTATCTTCTAGAACTGATCTGGCGCAATTCCCTTTCCTGACTTATCAGGTGTCGTACAAGTATAGCGGTTCAGACGAGCCGAACGGACTATACTTCTACCAGTTGTTTCAGACGGTCTCCCCATCATCCGGTCCGGAGTTTTCTTATGAAATTATGCAGCAGCAGTACACACCTTCACTGATCGTTAAAGTGAGCAATCAGACAGAGATTCGAGAGCAACTTCATCACCGATTGGGGCTGTACAGGTGAAAATAGAACCTCGGCAGTATTGAGAGCAAAATCCCCTCCTGTTCCGTGTGTTGGAAGGAGGGGATTTTGCCTGAGCTGTCAGCTTGTTTGTTGTCAAAGCAGTGACTCTGACTCTATTAAGATGGGTTCAAAAAGCTATCTACAATGAATTGGAGCTGTGCCTCCAAAGAGATAGGGTCATTATAATACGAGCCATCCACATTGATGAAATAGACATGTTTCTTTTGAACCGCCGGCAGTCCCTTCCACACCTTGCTCTCATAGACGACCTCGGGGTTGCCGTCATCCCAGCCCCAATTACTTGTGAAGATGTAATCACCCGCATAATCATGCAGCTGCTCCAGTGATAGATTCGCACCTGCGCCTTCCCCATCAATCAGATCCTTCTGGATTAAAGCCGGGGCTTTGAGACCGAGATCTCGATATAAAATCTCTCCCCCACGTGCACCCTTGTTTCCCCATGCGTAGATGCCTTTGGCATAGGGCTGAAGGATAGAAACCGTTTGATCCCCCACGACAGCTTGAATCTTGGGTTTAACCTCTGCAATTTTGGCATTCCATTGATCAACCCAAGCCTGAGCCTCTTGCACTTTACCCGTTATTTTGCCGAATTCCAGCAGTAGATCTTGCGGAGTTGCCCCGCCATACTTCAACCTGGAGCAATCTGAGATAATGCTTCATACTGCGTATCCTCCAGATAGTCATACGTGATGATCAGATCAGGTTCCAGATTCAGTATGGCTTCAGCGTTGCTTCCTTCTCCCAAATTAACGATGCCTTCCAGCATGCCTTTATGATAAGGACTTCGCATAGCATCATAGGTTGCTGCCACAGGTTTTACGCCAAGTGCTAACAAGTTACCAATTGCGCTGCCAGTCAGATCAACGATCCGCTCCGGATGAGCCGGAATGGTGATCGTTCCCTTGCTGTCGGTGTATGTCTGGGTAGCTGAGATTGTTGCCTCAGATGTGGAGGCCTGTTTCTGTTGCCCCGTTCCCGATTCGGAAACAGTCCCTTTTCCGGATGCTGCAGTAGGGGGTGCTGTTGATCCACCGGCACATGCCGAGAGAATTAAGGTGAAACACAAGAGCAATGCCGCTGTGGCAATGGATGATGATCTGCTTGTCTTAACCATGGATAAACCTCCGCTTAAATATAAATGAGAATCGTAATCATTGAAACTATAGCATTGAGGTTCAGTCACAACAAGGGCAGATCGGGTACGCAGCTTGGGCATATCCGGTATCAGGTTCCCCGTCTGGGAGACAGCTGCCCGGTACTGAGCAGGGGTAATGCCGTATACTTTTTTGAAACTGCGGCTTAAGGTATGGGCATCCGGATAACCAACAATTTCGGCGATTTCTTGAAGGGAAGCTCCTCTGCGTGCCAGTATCTTGGCAGCCTCCTGTACACGAACTTTGGCTAACAGCCGTATGGGGCTGTCATTCAGACGAGACTTGAACAGTTTGGTCAGGTAGCTGACACTGCAATCGAACAGCTCTGCCAGAGATTTAAGCGTGATGGGTTCCATATAATGTTCCTGCATGTAATGCAACACCTGTGAGAGCAAATCCGGGGCCACGGGTTCAATTCCCTGCTGTTTCATCTGTAAAAGAAGTGCATGAACAAACTGGTAGAATAGTGTCCGAGCCTGAAATTGATGGAGCATATCGGGAGTCGTCCAATTTTCATACATATCATCCAGCTTCAACAGCAAAGAGGCTGGATGACCCGGGACGAAAGCATATTGATATCTAAAGGAAGAATCGACTCCATGGTGCTTAAGCAGTGGATGAGAAGTGGGTAACATCATCACGGCTTTGTAAAGAATCAAATAATATTCCAATCGATCCTCTGCGACAATATCTATGAACGCGCCGCGCCCTCCATGGAGGATATGAAATCGACTCATGTTATATTGCGATTGATCCAGGCGCACTTGAGCATGTCCGTCCAGCACGTATATGAATGAATGTGCGGGGAGTTGGTATCGCTGTACTCTTTCTCCGGGTTCCAGCACGGCAAGGCGAATATCCATGACTTTGACCGAAGAATAATTCCATACTCGGATATGATCATCTAGTGTTATTGTCATTCGTACGAACCTCCTGCCGTGCGTGGGCATTTCTTTTTATTATATTGATAATGATTCTCAACGTAAAGGGATAAAAAAAGGATAACGGATCTTGGCAATTCTCCGTTATCCCTCATTATATATGATCCTATGATCGGTCTATTTATGACCTTTACGTACCTTGAGCTGCATACGTTTGATCGTAGTATGCTGCATAACTTCCAGTACAAGCGGCCCTTTGCCGTTCAGGATTTCCACATCCGTTACGTTATCCAGAATGGTAATAATCCCGATATCGTCTGCGCTAACCCCTTCAATCTTTGCAATCGTACCTACAAAATCAACCGCACGAAGTTTCTTCTTCTTACCTCCGTTGAAGTTCAGCTTCATGATCTGCTGGTTCAACTGCTCACGCTTGTCCTTTTTGCGTTCAGGCACGATCTTGAGGCGCTTCTCGAATTCTTCTCTGCGGCGATCGACCGCTTCCTCGGAAGGAGCTTTCATAACCGGGATCTCAAATCCAATATAGGATTCAATCTCCGCAAGACGTCTGCCGTCCTTCGGGGTTACCAAAGTAAAGGCTCTGCCTGTTTTACCTGCACGACCCGTACGACCTGTACGGTGAACATAGCTTTCTTTTTCAAGGGGGATATCATAATTGATGACATGGGTGATGTTTGTGATGTCAATCCCACGCGCCGCAACGTCGGTAGCAATCAGATAACGGAATTGTCCACGTCTGAACGCATTCATGACTTCAATTCGCTCATCCTGCTCCATGCCGCCATGGATACGATCAGCCGGATAGTCCAGATCAGCCATGACCCGGAACAGCTTATCAACATTTTCTTGTGTACGACAGAATACAATGCAGCTATCCGGGTTTTCCGTAATCAACAAGTCCTGTAGCAGTGCGGTTTTGTTCACTTCCGAAGTGTGAACCACAGCATGTTCGATGGTGGCTGTAGTCAGTCCGCTGGCCTTGATCTCAATCTCTACAGGTGTGTTCATATATTTCCGTGACAGCTTCGCTACATCTTCCGGGAACGTTGCGGAGAACAGCATGGTTGTCCGTGCCTGTGGCAATGCCTGGATAATCGCTTGAACTGTCTCGATAAAGCCCATGTTCAACATCTCATCCGCTTCATCAATGACCAGATATGCGATGCGATCCAGCGGCAGCGTACCCCGTTCAATATGATCCAAAACCCGGCCTGGCGTGCCTACGGCCACATGGGTTCGTTGTTTCAGCTCGGCTTTTTGAATATGAAAAGGTGACTGTCCATACAGTGCGGTTGCTTTAATACGTTTAAAGCGTCCAATGTTGGTAATATCCTCGTTGACCTGCAAGGCCAGCTCTCGTGTAGGAGTCAGAATCAGAGCCTGCGGTTTATTTTCGTTCCAGTCTACCAGTTCGCAGAGCGGAATACCGTATGCGGCTGTTTTGCCGCTACCGGTCTGTGATTTTACCACAAGATCCTGATTCTCCAGTGCGACGGGAATGACCCGGGTCTGAACTTCGGTAGGGTTCTCGTAACCCAGGCTGTCCAGTGCTTTTATAATTTCTTCACCAAGACCGTAGTCTTTAAATTGCTGAGTGCTCATCATTTACCTCTTTTGCGTTTTAGTTTGGAATGCAGTGTACTTACGTTGTGTTGGTTCAATCGACATGTCCATGATCTTACTTACTTGATCTCACTTACAAGCATTGCACCGTACATGTAACATATACCTGCTTATTATACTCTATGTGCAAGAGAAGCGTGTGGCAAATAAAGAGACTCTCCTATATGTGCAACGTTCCACGTGAAACGTTTTGTAGCATTCCGCAGTGATCCTACATCTATAGACAGCTCAGAATAGGAAAAGGACGATACCTTCCCATCATCACATGGGGGCATCGCCCTTGATACATCTCGTTTTATTTTAGAATACTCACATATTTGCCGTAAACGTATGCCATCTGTCCATTCAACTTCACTTTGACCCAGCCGTAGGCAGGGCCTGTGTTAACTACTTCAAGCATCGTACCTTGTGGCACAGAAGTAATCACTTTAGATTTGGAGGATGCACCCGCACGTACATTCAGATGAGCGGCCGTGACCTTGGCTTGTTTGCCTGGAACTGCGACAGTTGGCTTGCCATTGTCTGAAGACACAGGTGGTTTACCTGGTTTCTGAGTGCCTGGTTTTGGCGCTCCAGGTGTAGGAACCGGAGTTGGTTTCGGCTTCGCTGGAGTTACCGGTTTCTCCGATGCAGGTACTGGAGATGGGGAGGTACCATCAGTGCCTTGGCCGGGTGTAGCTTTGCGAGCCTTGTTCAACTGCTGATAGAACGCGCCTTTTGTTTTTACGCCTTTGAACTGTGCTGCATTTATCCCTGCTTTGGAAGAGAGGGCTTCAATCTCATCCGCTGTTACCGTGTCCAAAATGTTAATGGAGGCAATGTTCGTATATTTGCTGTCTTCCGTAGTCGGAACGGTCATAATGCCAGCATTAATGAGTTCTACGACATCTGCACGTTCCGGTGCAGTCAGGTCTACACCAGTGATTTTCCAATTATGCTGAATCTTCGGTTCGTAGACACCCTTCATTACGTCTTTCAGATAGGCGATCGACAGGTTACGGATAGTCCCCTGAATCTCACCGAAAGCCGAAGCATCCTTGGAGGACCAGAGCTGTTTGAACTTGCGTCCTTCAAGTGCCCCGCCTTTGGCAATGAGTGCTTCCATCCGATAAGCATTCATACCAAGCTTGAGCATATCATTGGCCTGAACGGATTTTCCATTACTGTACTTCAAATTCGTAATTCGGCTGCCATATGGCTTCGTCAGATCAATCTCATAGGTTACACCACCAAAGAAATCATCGGTGCTATATTTGGAAGCACGTCGCTTCGCATCAAAGCTGATGGTTACATCTCCGGGACGAGTAGAGTTGAAGTATCCCGCAGACCATTCCATGTAATCCTTCAGATCGCGGCCGGTCACTTCGTATACAGTTACTTCACCAAACGTGTACTGATAGTTGAATGCAATATCCTTTTTCTTGATTGGGCCAACGTCCAGTTTGGCTTTGTCATTATCAATCTGATGTGCAACAACATCTGCATCACTGTAATGGAGCATCACTTCGGTGAAGAAATCGGAAAGTGGCGTTTCCTGAATCTGTACGGCAGGGATGCCTTTGATCTCATCCGCCGGAACCAGATTCATTCCTTTCAACTCAGCGACCACGATATTAGCATCGGCACGAGCGAACTCGTGGAACGGATGCAGTGTTTTTTCCAGAGAAGGATCGGAAACTTCATAAGTGCCGTCTGCTTTTTTGACAGCGAGTGCTTTGGCTTCTTTGCTCTTCAACACAACCTTGCCGTCCTCTTTGGCAAACGTCAGGTCAATGCGCGACATGTGTGTACCATATTTGTTGGGCTCGGAGATCAGCACACCGTTCACCGTCTGTGATTCAATCAGCTGATGCATGTGTCCGGCGAAAATAGCAGCCAGCTCCGGGTTGGCATTCGCGATATCCGTTACCCCGGTTCCCGGTTTTCCGTTCTCATTATCCAGTCCCATATGCATGAGGCCAACCATCACATCGACTTTGCCTTTCAGCTCGGCAATGGCTTTGCGAGTCTCCTCGACAGGGTCTTTCACAATTACACCATCCAGGTGATCAGTTCCTTTTTCGAATTCGGTGATCATTGGGGTGTTCATACCAATTACGCCTACTTTGATGCCGTCGCGCTCAATAATGGTATATGCAGGCATGTAACGGTCGCCGTTTTCTTTGAAAATGTTACCGACAAGCGCCTGGCCCTTGAACTGCGAAGAGATTTTCGCCAGCACGTCCAGGCCAAAGTTAAACTCATGGTTGCCCATAACCCAGGCATCATAGTTCATCTCATTCATCGCCACCATCATCGGAGACTTGGGCTGGTCATTGAACAGCTCGGCTGAATTATCCTGAATCATATCTCCTGCATCCAGCAGGATGGTGTTGGGATTCTCAGCACGAACCTTTTTCACCATCGTATAGAGCTGTGTCATGCTGCCGGCAGGGTTGGGGCCATCCAATGCATAGTCCCATGGCATAAATCGGCCATGAATATCGGATGTGCCAAGCAAAGTGATTTTAGTTTCCTGATCTGCTGCAGCTGCGTGAGCACTTTCCGAAGCAAGCGGCGTGAGCAGCAGGGAAGAGCCTAACAGAATGGATAATGACCAACTGGCAAAACGTTTGAAACCATGTGTATGCATGTGTAATCTCCCTTGTGTTGTAGTGTGTGTAATGATATCTATCAATCCATACTAGAGAAACATCAACGTAATGTAAACGCTGATGTAACATATATGTTTGATACAGTTGAGTAAAGTAGGGGAAAAAATAAAGCAATAAGAAGTATTCTTTTCAAAGTAAATAGTATGATTTATATGTGTATAAAACCAAAATTATCCATTATGATGTCATTGTAAGCGCTTTATAAAATAAACCAAACCAAGGAGGAATATTATGTTGAAGTCCAAATGGTTTAAGACGGTAGGTACACTTGCTCTGGCGGGTGTGCTGGCTGCGTCAGTCGCGGTGGGCAGTGTCAGTGCCGGATTGGCTAAAGGCAGTAAATTCCTGGGGAATATTATAGCTAGCCAGGTGCCAAACAATTTCAGTCCCTACTGGAATCAGGTAACGCCTGAGAACTCCACCAAATGGGGAGCAGTAGAAGGCACGCGTAATGTGATGAACTGGGGCCAGGCAGATATGGCTTACAACTATGCGAAAAACAATAAAATGCCTTTCAAATTCCACACCCTTGTTTGGGGAAGTCAGGCACCTAACTGGATTAATGGCCTTTCTGCAACAGATCAGAGAAACGAAGTGCTTCAATGGATCAGAGCGGCAGGGCAGCGCTATTCCCAGTCGGAGTATGTCGATGTAGTTAATGAGCCTTTGCATGCGAAGCCAGCCTTCCGCAATGCAATTGGCGGAGAGGGACAGACGGGTTGGGATTGGGTCATCTGGTCATTCCAACAAGCGAGACAAGCCTTCCCGAATTCCAAGTTGCTGATCAATGAATACGGCATTATCGGTGATCCTGCCAAAGCAGATCAATACATCCAAATTATCAACCTTCTGAAAAACAGAGGCCTTGTTGATGGGATCGGTATTCAAGCGCATCACTTTAATATGGACAACGTATCTGTGAACACGATGAACACCGTTCTGAACAAGCTGCAAGCAACAGGTCTTCCGGTGTACGTATCCGAGCTGGATATGACAGGTGATGACAATACTCAATTGCAACGTTACCAACAAAAATTCCCAGTACTGTGGAAGCACCCGGCTGTTAAAGGTGTTACGCTGTGGGGTTACAACGAAAACCAAACTTGGGTTAGTGGTTCTCACCTGGTAAGAAGCAACGGTACAGAACGTCCTGCAATGCAATGGCTGAAAAGCTACCTGGCTAACAACCCTTAAGTCTAGGAACAGGCTTTAGAGTTGGCTTTTGTATAAATCTCAGTATAAGCAAAAGCAGACCGGACTCATTCTACTTTTAAAATCAGTTAACCTGCATTATCCCCTCAAAAAAAGCCTGCCTCGCTAACCATGCGGACAGGCTTTTTTAAGTTTATACCAGCATTCTGGTTTCGTTTCTTGCTGTTCTGAATCACTATTTTAATGTGTTGTAATCACCATACTGTTGAATGAATCGGCTTCAAGCTTCACATGAACGGTCTCTCTTTCGCCCAGAGCCAGGTGCAGGTCGCGGCGTTCCGGGAATGGATTGTTAATCACGATGACCAGACTGTTATCCGGGTTACGGAAAGCAACCGCCTTGCCGCCCCATGCTCCGGAAAGACCCAGCCGGCGAGCGCCGTTAACGACATGGTGAGCAAAATGTTTCATCACATAATACTCCGGATTGCGAGTAACGTCCTTGTGTGCAGGATCCACTGTAATCATCGAGTTCTGCTCCCAGCCCCATGTACTGCGACCTTTGGGCTCCAGCACCATATTCCAATAGATATAAGCGTTAACACCGTTGCTGAAATAGTGCTGATAGAGGTTATATACATGCTTGGCGTAATTCCAGGAGTTGTTACCATCTCCGCATTCATTCTCGGTCTGCATGTAACGAAGCTCCGGGTAACTTGCCACGGTACGCTGGATGGCGTGTTTGCCTGCCCATTGATATCCGACTCCTTTGATATAGGAGTAAGCTTTGGGATCACTGAGCACCAGCCCGGCGTATTCATCGAATCCGGTCGTTTTCTTTTTCATCAGTTCTTCCCATGGATCAGGCGCATTAATGGTGCCGAGCCAGATTTCCGTATCCAGACCATGCTTGTCAAAAGCAGGCCCCAGATAATCAGCAATGAACTCACGCAGCTGCTCGCCTGTCCACATACAGGACGGGAACTTCTGATCCGCGATCACTTCGTTCTGCACATGCACCTGATGAATTGTAATGCCAGCTTCACGGTAAGCCTCAACAAATTTCACAAAATATAGAGCGTAAGCCTCCAGAATTTCTTTTTCCCAGCGCAGTGTTCCGTAGTTATAGGCTTTGGGGAACTTCATCCAGGTTGGCGGACTCCATGGTGATGCAAATAATTGCAGCTCCGGGTTATAACTTAAAGCTTCCTTGATATAAGGGATCAGATATTTGAAGTCTCGTTCGATGGAAAAATGGTTCATGGCCACATCTCCGTCGACCTCGTTGTGGCTGTACCACTGCTCCGCATAATCACTCGCGCCAATCGGCAGGCGACAGATTGTAAACCGATGCTCTCCTTCCGGGTGGAACAGGGAGTGCATGACTTCGTGCCGCTGCTCGTCACTTAAATGAGCCAAAGCCAGATATCCCAGCTCGTTAAAACAGCCACCGAATCCTTCGACAAGCTGATGTTGCTCACCGGTGAATTTTAAGTTAGCGCTTTCATTCGAGAGTACAGCAGGTATCTCCATCCATGGATCTGTGGGGGTAGTCGAAAATCCGTTAAACGTAAATGTCATATGATGATCCTCCTTGGTTGCTTCTCAGTGACTCGCTTGATTACGTTCAGTATACCAACTTTCGCTACAAAAGCAGATGTGCTAAACCGTGCATTATTTACCCAAATCCAAGGTGGAGAGCTTAGAAATGAACCATCATGGAAAGGGAAGGAGAAGGCCAGTATACGTGTAATACAGATGTAGGCTGTACGGATTGGGCCATCAGAGGGGTAGAATAATATGTCCTGTTCCTCATGAAAAAGAGAACAAAAATCCCCGCTGGGCATTCAGGCGGGGATGCAGTCACATTTTGCAATGAATGAGATGTATTAATGAACTACCTTGCTTAAGGTGATGGTGTAACAACATTTTCGAGCTGCGGTTTATTTTCAAAGATCAGAATCGTTTTGCTATTGGCTATATATCCAACGGTGGTATGAAGCTGCTCTGAAATAAATCGAACCGGAACATAGGCGTTCCCATCTTTCATTAACAGCGGAGCATCATTCACGGTGAGTTCATCGTTGATCGCGACTTGTTTATTGCCTACGCTCCAGCGAATCGTTAGATCCTCCTGTGTAATTACAGCTTCACGTGTATCGCTATTCCAGTTCACACGAGCATTTAACTGCTCGGATACAAAGCGCAGAGGCACATATGTCCGGCCCTTATCAATAAAAGGAGCTGCATCCAGTACGTACGCACGGTCACCTACATATGCCGTGGCAGATCCTTCGATTAGGCGTTGAAAACGTCCCTGGGGCGTGCGTTTCTGCTCTCTGACATTCATTTGGTTGAGGAGGTGCATCGTATGACTGCCACTGGCCACATCCAGATAATTATTCTGTACAGTTAGTCCGGTAGCCTCTGTCTCTGTTAGCACATTCTGTGCGCCAGAGGACATAGAGGTGGAAGCGGAGATAGGATCTACACTTGGAAGCCCTGAATTGTCAGGTGTAAGAGATAATTCAGAGATTGGTGCCAGATCCCATATCCGGTTGTTGGATAACTTCAATATGTTCAGTTTGGTTAGCTTGCGCAGAGGCTCCAGATCGTAGATCTGATTCGAATCCGCGTTTAACTCGGTTAAGTTTGTTAATACCGCAATGTCACTCAGTCGCTGAATCTGGTTACCCGAGATATCCAGTGATCGAAGTTGTGTCATGTGGCTCAAGGGTGTAAGACTGGATATATGATTACCTGCTACATTTAGCTCTCGCAGTGTATTCGGCAGATCAGAGAGTGCATCAAGTACCGAAATATGATTGTTTGCCACATTTAACTGTGTTAGCTCTGTCTGTTTTGTAAGTGGGGTGAGATCTGTAATGTAATTGTTTGAGATTTCAAGCCATTTCAGCGAACGCAGTTCGGATAGAGCGTCCAGACTTGAGATCTGATTGCCGCTGGCATGCAGTGTATGTAATCTGGGGAATTCCCGCACAACGTCAATGGAGGTTATCGAATTGTTGCTGATATATAGTCGTCCCAGTTGCTGCAATGCAGCAAGAGGCTGAATGGATGTAATGTAATTATTGCGTACGTCAATCTCGCGAAGCTGAGTCAGGTGTTCCAGTGGTGTAAGATCTTTAATTTCGTTGCCATATAGACGCAGATGGGTCAGATTCACGGCATGTTCCAGCCCGGACAGATTCTGAATACCGACATTACTCAGATCCACCACACGAAGCTGCCTCAGATCGTTGGACGTTAGGGGTTCACCTACAGATATATTCAAAATCAGCTTAAGTCCGTCTTCCAGTGCAGGATCTTTGATGAGGGGATTTTCTGTTTCAGAGGCCGGATAGGCCATCGCTTGCCCTGCTGCACCTATACTTAGAATACATATCATCAATAACAGTGTAATTCTTTTCATTACATGCCTTCCCTCCAAATCATAACTTCTCTAGTTATTAACCCGTCTTGGGGAAATAGGAACAGTGATTATATAACTTGCATTGATCTATACCTTTATTCTATATGATGAAGGCCTTGCCCTGCACTTTTTCAGAATATCTTTGTACAAATTAAACAGATTTGTATGGGATCGTATTCAACTCCTTTATGAAAAGGGTAAAGATGTACAGATGCCATATGTGGAGAGGGAGATATTGATGAAGAAAGCGATGATCATTAGCAACCCGTCGTCAGGCAAGGAAAAAGCGGAGCAGTACGTGTCTCAGGTTCAGGCTATTCTGCAAGCCAAGCAGTACGCGGTGGTCGTTAACGAAACGGCTGGGGAAGGTGATGCTGCTCATTACGGTCTGAATGCCTGTAAGGATGGGTGTGACTTGGTGATCTCCATCGGTGGAGATGGTACATTGCATGAAACCATCAACGGTATGCTGGATCAGGAGCATCGTCCTCTTCTAGGTATTGTTCCACTAGGAACGGTAAATGATTTTGCGCGGGCGTTACATATCTCTCTTGACCCGGATGAAGCGATCGAGCAACTTCGCTCGGAACAGACTCGGTGGGTAGACCTCGGCATGGTGAATGGGCGGCTTTTTGCCAATGTGGTGGCTGCTGGATCGCTGGCGGAGGCACTGTTCTCTGTTTCGGCAGAGGAAAAGTCGAAGCTGGGCTCGTTCGCTTATTTGAAGGAAGGACTGAAGGATCTGGTGAACACACCTGCGAACACCCTGAAGATCGAATATGACGGGCAGTCATGGGAGGGAGAGTCACCGCTCTTTCTGGCAGCACTCACCAACTCGGTTGGGGGATTCGAAAAATTGTCACCGGATGCAGAGGTGGATGACGGATTGATCCACTGCTTTGTGATCCGGAACATCGGCGTGTTCAACAGCTTGACCCTGGGTACTTCATTGTTCTTCGGAAACCTGAAGGAGCATAAGGACGTGGACTATTTTACAGCCAAAGAAGTACGTGTCCGCTCAGAGGAAACCATTCGTACGAATGTAGATGGAGAGGAAGGGCCTGCCTTGCCCATAGATATTCGTGTTCAGCCTGGTTATATGAAGGTCATCGTGCCGGAAAAAAGTTAAGATTTCTTCCACTGGTCCGTCAGTCCCGGTGAAAAACGAATCATTTCTCCATATAAATGTGGGGAAAGTCTATTGAAACCGATTGCAGATATATGTCACAATCATAGACGGAAGACAGGCATGGACATGCATATCACGTAACAGGTCTCATGCAAACCAAAACTATTTTATTGAATATGGAGGGGAAACATCTTGAGAACCATTAAACTGGGCAGCAGTGCACTCGATGTGCCTGTAGTTGCTGTAGGTTGCATGCGAATCAATTCATTGGACAGTAAGGATGCGGAGCATTTTGTACGTTCTGCCATGGAAGTAGGAGCGAATTTCTTCGATCACGCCGATATTTACGGCACAGGGACATGTGAGGAGATTTTTGCCGATGCTGTGCAGATGAATCCCCAAGTTCGTGAAAATTTGATTCTGCAATCCAAATGCGGTATTCGCAAAGGCATGTTTGATTTCTCCAAAGAGCATATCCTGAATTCGGTAGATGGTATTCTGCAACGTCTGAGAACCGAGTATCTGGACGTGCTGTTACTGCACCGCCCGGATGCGCTCGTTGAGCCAGAGGAAGTAGCAGAAGCGTTCGATCAGTTGGAACGTGAGGGTAAAGTGCGTCACTTTGGCGTATCGAACCAGAACCCGAATCAGATTGCCTTGTTGAAAAAATACGTCAAACAGCCGCTGGTAGCCAACCAGCTGCAGATGAGTATTACCAATACCACCATGATCGACAGCGGCATCAATGTGAATATGGAGAATGATGCTGCGGTGAACAGAGATGGCAGCATTCTGGATTACTGCCGTTTGCATGACATTACTATTCAGCCGTGGTCTCCGTTCCAATATGGATTCTTCGAGGGTGTCTTCCTGGGTAGTGAGAAGTTCCCGGAGTTAAATGCCAAGATCGATGAGATCGCTGCGAAGTATAACGTGAGTAATACAACGATTGCGATTGCGTGGCTGCTTCGTCACCCTGCACATATGCAACCTGTGACGGGCACGATGAATATTGAACGTCTGCAAGATTGTGTGAAAGCCAGTGAAATTCATCTCACTCGTCCAGAGTGGTATGAGATTTACCGTGCTGCAGGTAATGTGCTGCCTTAAGTTAGACAAATTGAGTTATAAGACAACAGGAAGTGTAGTGAACATGTGCACGGATAAATACTTGACTGACACGGGCCCGTCCGGCTCGTGTTTTTTGTACACTTAGGGCTTGGAAGAACAGCGCATTTCGATATAAAATATAGGTACATATTTATTCCTTCTAAAAGGATTAAAATGTAATTAATACAAATTAGTTGAAATTATTTTATTGAAAAGCACGTACATATTACATATAATTACTTTTAATTACTTTTGCGTACCACACAGTCTCGTTTTTGGTGTTTTTATTTTGGAGGGTGGTGTTCCCTTGGAGCCGACAACCACGATACGCGATCATTTAGAACGTTATCTGAAGCGTGAACAGATGTCGATCAGTCTTTTTTCAGAGCTGTCCGGAATTAATTCTGGCACTCTCAGCAACATATTGAACAAGAATCGACCGATCTCCATGCAGCAGTTGGATCGTATTACAGTAGCCATGAAGCTTGAGGCGGGCCATTTCTACGAGTTGTATATTGATGAGTGCTTTGTGCATGCTACCCCGGATTGGCGGAGATTAGGGCCTTTCCTGCATCGATGTGCTGAACTCGACAAGCTGGACTGTATCGAAGAGGTCATTCGTCTGATGATGGACAACCTGTCGTATATCCCGTTGTTATTTGATGTGGCCGAGGAATTCTACCATGCTGGCAAAAGGAAACCGGCAACTCTTTTATATGAAACGATCGCCGAAAGTGAGAAAATGCAGCATTCTGAACGGCTTGCGCTCTGTCAGTATCGCCTGTTCAAGCTTGGACTGACGAGTGATCAGCAGCGGAATGTCATTATTGCAGCTCAATTTGAATATTATGTGGATCGGCTGGATGAACGTTATCAACTGGATGCACTAAATGAACTGATTAATGCGTTCGGAGCTTTGCATAGATGGAACAAAGTACAGGAACTATCCGACAAATTAAAAATTAAAGCTACAGTCCATTATGAACTTAACGGCAGGAGGAAACAGGAGGAGACCAAAAGGCCGATTGTTTTTTATATTCTCTATTCCTACCTTGCCTCAGGAAGCGCGCATTATCATCAAAAGAATTACCATACGGCATTGGAGTATGTTGCTTTATACGCAAATAACAGCTGGGTGAAAGACCCCGATGAAGAAGAACGCGTTGTCATGAATCAGTTCCAGGAATGGGCGGAGGCTAACCGGTATATCTACAAGTTGATGGCTGGACAGTTTGAAGTTTTGCCTGATTATCTGGAGTATATTTCAAGTAAAGAGAACGAAATTTTCCCAGCACTTTGTGATATTGTGAAGGCAGCTCTACACTATAACCAGAATATCGATCATGTCTTGCGGGACTACCAATCCTATTTTATATATCAGGAGCAAAGTAACCGAATTGGTAAAGTCAGCACCCAGGTTACAGATGATCGATATTTACGACTTTTATTGGATTTGGGTGCATATTATTTAAGGAAAGAAGAGTATCACTCAGGTATAAGATTTGTGTTAGATAGTTTAAAATTTGCTATTGAAATTAGCAGCGGACGAGGTATGCTTAGAGGAGTCGGACTGTTTGAGCAATACAGGGAATTCGCATCTGAGACGGCGAAACAGGAATACAAAATGATCATTAGTGAGGTGCAGAAACTTAATGAAGAGAAAGTTGGCTTTGCTGATAGCTACATGTAGTATCATTGTATCCATCACAGTCCCTGCTGCGCAACCTGTCCCAGACACAAAGAATCCCGACCCAGAAATTATGAGACCCAGTGACCACGGATTCGGAACTTAAATGACTATACGAAATAAGGTTCGGGGGCATAAGCCTGAGCCACGGAACGCTTCTGATTTTCTTCAGAAGCGTTCTTTTTGGTATGCCATAAACGCTGTAATAATGCTGTGATAATACATAAGAAAGTACACTGTCATATCCTCATAAAACTATCGATTGGCATAATAAGCTAAAATATGACAAAAGGAGGGGGGACTATGGATCATATGGAATTAAAGTCACAGATCGAAGACGCGAGACAACAGCTGCATCACATACACACACAATATGGTAATATGCTTCATCCTGAAGTGATCCGACAATCCGTAGTACTCGACGCTCTCCTGAACCAATATAACCGGATGCGTATGGAGAAGTTGATGAATTAACAAGGGTCTATTTACATTTGTGTTTTTGTGTACTATAGTTAGTTACATGAGTAACTAACCAACTAACTTGAATTATGAAGAACAAGGTGATGAAGTAAGCGATCCAGCCGTTAAGCCATTCCTCTATGGAGGAAGGCACACGAATCATTATTATGTATGAAAGTTGGAAACAGATGAAATCGACTTTAGATGAATCCCAGCCTATTTTTCATCAGATTGCCATGATGATCATGGATGATATTGTTGAAGGCCGATTAAGGGTGGAGGAGCAGGTTCCCTCAACCAATGAATTATCCCGCTTCTACAACATTAATCCGGCTACGGCGCGAAAGGGGCTGCAGGAGTTGGTGGACAAAGGCATCATATACAAGCAGCGAGGTGTGGGTATGTTTGTTGCCAAGGGAGCCAGGGAAGTATTACTCGTTGAACGGAAGCAGCACTTTTATGAAGAATATATCAAACCTTTACTTGAAGAAGCCAGACGTATTCGAATGGACGAGGACGCGATTATTGATCTGATCCGCGGCAAGAAGGATAAGGAGAGTGGAGTATGATCCAGATGGAGCAGGTACGTTACAGCTATCAGAAGAATAAAGACCCTATTCTGAACGAGGTCACATTGCATGAGAGTGAGCCTGTGATTGGAGCGATCTGGGGAAGAAACGGAGCCGGAAAAACTACGCTAATGAGCCTTCTCGCAGGGCACAACCGTCCCCAGAGTGGAACAATTCAGGTTATGGGCCAGAACCCATACAATAATCTGTCTGCTCAAGGGCATCTATGTTATATCCAGGAGAATCATCCCATTGGTAAAAACTGGACGGTTAATGATCTGGTTACCATTGGATCACATTTTCATTCACAGTGGGATCACCAGCTTGCCAAACAGCTTACTGATATCTTCGAGCTACCATCTAAACAGAAGATCAGTAAATTTTCGAAGGGCATGAAGACAGCCGCTCAGATTATTCTGGGACTGTGCAGTAATGCAAGTGTAACCATTATGGATGAGCCTACAAACGGCCTGGATGCCGAGAAACGAAAAATTTTCTATGAAGCGTTGTTGGAAACGTATGAGGGTAACCCTCGTCTGATTCTAATATCGACACACCACATTGAAGAGGTACAGCCTTTGTGTGAAACCCTGATCGTTGTACATCATGGAAAGGTGTTATATCATCATCCTATGGAGGAGATGCGCGAACGTGGAATTCTTCTAACAGGGTTGGTTCAAGATGTGGAAGCGGCGTCGCAGGGTGCCAATATCATCGATTCTGCCCGAATGGGCACAACCGGTAAAGTGATGATTGATGACGTGTATTCAAAGGAATGGATGGTCAAGGCTCAACATCATGGACTCTCCATTGAAAAAGCAGCACTCCAGGATTATCTGGTGAATGTGACCCGGAAGCAGGAAGGGGCGAGAGTATGAATGCAGTAAAAGGAACCAACCGGCTGATATTGGACGACATGCGTTTATATCTGATCATCTTTACTTCTATTGCTCTTGGGCTGACGGCGATCTACGTGGCTATTGGCCTCCTGTTTCATGTCAGTTATTCTTCGCAGTTATTCGGGCCAATGTATGGAGGAATCTGTACTTTTGCCATTGCAGGTCTGATCACGCTCTACCCGGTAGCCATTAGTATGGGCAGTACACGGATTCAATTCATGAAATCATTTTATATGATGGGGGCCTGCATGGTTGTTGGCACGATGGTCATTCTGCATTTGATCTATTTGGTTGTGCATTTGCTGAATGTAGGGGGATGGCTTCAGGTCACGCTGTTCCAACCGGGAATGCTCTACTCTTCTGATTATCTTGTATTTCCTTATCTGTGGATTGACTTGATGCTTGGACTTCTGGTACTTGGTCTTTCCGTTTTTCTGACCGTTTGCTGGATTCGGCTGGGGATGCGCAATTTCCTGATTCTATTGTTCGGCTTGGGTCTGGTGATGTCACTGGTGGTTGCATTTGCAGACTTGGAACAACTGCTGCTGTGGATCGCGAGGTTAAATAGAATGGTGCTGTTTACCGTGCTGGGTTTGATCGGCGGAGCGTTGCTCGTGTCCACTTATCCGATGATGAAACATGCGCCGCTTGTACGAAAAGCCAGCAAAGACTAACGATGCGCGAGTCAAACACCTAAGGAAAAGAGTTCAAGTGATTAGGAACGTAAATGAAGGTGTTCAGTAATATTAATTAGACGAAGGAGATAAAAAAACACGAGGGAGTATGAACTCGCCTCGTGTTTGTTGTACCTTCTCATGTTTGCTGTATCGTTATTTAAGCTTGAGCTTGCGGTTTGAAACCTTCCTCTTGAAGATATTCACCAGCTTCGCCACGTGATTCAAAAGCCATATCCAAATCCTGACCGGAATACACACACCACATGTCATTATCATATTTTAAGGTAAGTGTATGTCCCTCTTCATTGATCCATATTCCGCCGCCTGACGACAGGGTAACTGGGATAGATTCTTTTGGGAGGGGAGCTTTTTCAGCTACTTCAACTGCATCCGGATTGTAAGACATCGCTTTGAGTGTTGCATCCAGCAAGGAGCGCAG
Organism: Paenibacillus amylolyticus; assembly: GCF_051136285.1. Classification (GTDB taxonomy): domain Bacteria; phylum Bacillota; class Bacilli; order Paenibacillales; family Paenibacillaceae; genus Paenibacillus; species Paenibacillus amylolyticus_F. Next base: position 3,981,035 of record NZ_CP194938.1, read on the forward strand.
ATCCGCTTCCGAGTAGTCACGAATATTGACGAACCCTTTGGCATCCGTTTCGTAGTCTGGCAACAGCCCGGCATAGATATAACCATTACCGTTCGGGTGAATGTGAAGTGCCACGATCTTTTTCTCATAGGCGCTGTCTTCGTAGTGGAAATTTACACGCCCCAGAGAAACATTTTTGCGCTGCAGCTGGGGATAGGATTCAAGAATTTCGAGCTTTTGTTCAACGTTAAGCATATGTGCCTCCTGTTACTAGTTAGGTAGTGGGATTATACCACAGGTGAAGGCCGAGAACATCCTCTGTTCATGAGGGAAGCGTGGTACGAACACACCTCTTTATTATGATCCATATGATCCTGTCAAAATACGTTGCCCTAACGCTTTCAGGTGTTCCATGATTTGCAGATAAGGATAAGGGCCATAGCTGATTCGTGCTACCCCTAGTGCAGCCAGCTGGTTGGGTGAAGGCTCCGGGGAGGTTACCATCACGTTGACGGGAATTGGGGACTGATCACACAGTTGTTGAATCCACTCCGGATGCTGTAAACCTGGAACGAACAAACCGCTAGCCCCTGCTTCTGCGTACGCCTTCGATCTTGTAATAGCTTCATTTACCAACGCTTCTTGATGCTGCTCAGGAACTTGTTGCAGAAATAAATCCGTACGCGCATTGATAAAAAGCCGAATGCCTGCCTGCTCTGCAGCCTCGCGTGCTGCGGATAACCTCAAACACTGTTCTGCAGAACTATACAAACCTTCACCATTCGGAAGCTGATCCTCGATATTAATACCTACCGCTCCACACTCAATAATTTGCAATACATTTCGCTTCACTTCTGACACAGACCTGCCATACCCTCCCTCTATATCAATGGTTACTGGCAAATCTACACTCTTTGTAATGCGTGCAAGGTTAGCAAGCACCAGATGGAAGGGCAGAGCTTCTCCGTCCTGCTCACCGTGGGCTGCGGCAACAGAAAAGCTTCCGGTAGCGATAGCTGCCGCTCCTGTAGATTGAATAGTCTGTGCACTTCCAGCATCCCACGCATTCACCAGTACGAGTGGTTTTCCTTTGATGTGATATTGATGAAATTGCTCAGCTTTTTCCCTTAACGTGTGGTTGTTGACGTTCATCTCGAATCATTCCTTTATCAGATAAATGTAATGCTGATCCTCACGATCATGACCTCTGTTTCTCATGTTGGAGCAGCCAGTTTTTACGTGTCAGTCCTCCTCCATAACCACCCAGTTCCCCGCTCGCGTTAATTACACGGTGACATGGAATAACAATAGCAAGCTGATTAGCACCATTCGCCTGTGCTACTGCACGGCATGCTGTCGGTTTTCCAACGGCGTTAGCGATCTCTTGATAGGATCTTGTTTCTCCGGCTGGAATAGCTAATAACGCTTCCCAGACTTGTTTTTGAAATGGTGTTCCTAAACAGAACAACGCTGTGTCGAACGCCGTCCTTTTGCCGTCGAAATATTCATTTAACTCCCGCTCTATGGACTGAATAGGTGCTGTTGTGCCAGGCACAATTGCAGATTTGGTACGCTTTCGCAGACGTTCTACCTCACGTTCCAGTCCTCTGCGATCAATGAATTCGAGTAAATATAAAGCTTGCTCATCCGCCACAGCCATCATAGGGCCAAGACGGGTGTCGATCCAGGCCGCCTTCAGTATCCGTTCTTCATCTACATGTGTTGGCGCAGCTCCCATAATCCGTGAAAAAGCATCCCGAAATCCACTGCTCGACTCATATCCCGTGGAGAGCTGGCTATCGATGACGGTACGTCCGGAGCGAATATTCTTTAGGGCTAGTCCCATGCGCCGGGCGCGTGCATATTCGACAAAGGTCATGCCGAATCTTTTTTTAAACTGACGACGGGCTGTGGATTCATCAATGGACAGTGCTTTGAAATCCTGTTCCTTCCATCGTTTCTCCGGCTCTTTCTCTACAGCCTCAACCAGCATGCGAACCACATCCGAAACCTGATTGGGATGAGATAAAGGCCTACAACGCTGGCACGGACGAAATGACGCAAGCAGGGCTTGCTGAGCAGTCTCATAAAACTCGCAGTTTTCGAACTTTGGTTTCCGTGCAGGGCAAGTAGGGCGACAAAATACACCCGTTGTTTTGACCCCGACATAAAATAAACCTTCATATTCTGAATCTTTGGCTACTAGTGCCTGGTAATACTGTTCTTTCAGATCTGCAGAGATCATAAACCGCACGTCCTTACTTCCTTGGAATCACAATCTTTCCCTTATTATAGGGCAGGAACAAACATCTCATCGCCGAAAATCAGGCATCTATTCAATTCTTGTTGTTTATCTTAGATCAGGAATTGTTCAGAATTTGTTTAGAATGGGGTGATAATATAGACCTATATTTTAATTTAATGTCTAGTAGTATGTTCCTACTGCAGATTTAGCAAGATAGATATTTTTTGTTGTTAAATGCAATTATATAAGCGGGCTAAGTGAAGATTAGCGAAAAAGGGAAGTTGAAAATCGGAGGTCAAATGAAGATGAGATATTCCACGTACAAAAGCATTCATAAACCTGAACAGGCCATGTTGGGAAAGCCAGATTATTCGTTTGAAAAGTACACTTCTATGTTATTTATGCGAGATCAAGTCACACGTCGAGCGATGATCAAGCTGCTCATTACCATTAGTGTGTTCATTGCTGGTTGTAGTGTAGTGTTCAAGGCTTCGGCGGGTGATCAGCCAGTGTTGCTGAATCAGCAGGTCGTTGTATCCTCAGGAGACACGTTATGGAGTATATCGCTTGCGAACAAACCAGAACAGATGGATACTCGGATTTATGTTGAAGCGCTCAAAAATACGAACCAATTGGCACACGGAACCATTCAATCAGGTCAGGTACTGGAGTTACCGAGATTTGAGCATTAATCATAAGAAGTAACGCTTCTGATTCCCATCTTCTTTAATGCAAACTCATACGCTCATCACTACGAAAGAACAGTTACAGTTTGAATTTTAATGTCATTTACATATTATGGAGCTTCATGAGGGACGATATGGTGTAGTGATGAATAGGGTTCACGTTCTAATCTGTGTATGAGAAGGATGCAAAAAGAATATAGGGAGTCGATGAAGTATGAATCGTATCGTCAGAAAATCGGCACTGTATACAGCGGTGCTGTGTATGGCCATTGTCGTTAGCGCCTGTGGCGCCAAAAATAATAAAGAGTCTGTTCAGGAACATGCATATCCGCAGTCCAAGCAGCCAATTGAGGATGCTGGACAGGATTCTATACCTAATGCGGAAGCTAAAAACAATAATGATCAGAGCAATGCACAAGCTGAAGAAGACAAGGTGCAAATGCAATCTACTGCCTCGGCATCTTCAGAGGAGATCGATATTGTTATTGATCAGACGAAAAAACCGATGGAGGGCAACAGCTTTGATTTTACCATCAAGCAAGTGCCCAAGGGGTATAGCCTAACAGAAATGCGTTGGACATCAAATACGGTAACGATTGTGAACTCCTTGGAAGAAGCGATCGAGCACGGTGCGAACGGTGAGGATGGCTTTTATTTTAGCGGCAATGGACAATTTTCCGGATTTATCTATTCGGACGAGATGAAGGGCGAGCGCGGGAAAGCCACATTTGTATTCACCAATGATAAGGGGAACATGCTGATGTCTGAGAAAGAGATCCGATTGAAATAACTGCAGGCATGCTCAGGAGACAGAGACGAATTATTTTGTGAGGATAAAGATAAATTAAAACAGAGAAAGCAGCCTTGAGGGCTGCTTTTTTGACGTTCTACATGAATTCAAAGAAATACCGAACGACGTGGAACATGACCGGTGAGGTATAAGTGAGACTGTCGACTCGGCTGAGATAACTTTTTTTGAGCGCGTCCGACTTGCTGTCATCTCCGATCAACAGATCACGCTTCAGCACGGATACGGTGAGGCTGCCGAAGAATCCGGCGAGGCCGATCAGCGCCCCGATGAACAGGGAAAACTGCCAATCAAATGGTGTCAGGTAGGGATGGATGAAATAGGAGACTGCCGTTGTAATTAGGAATGCACACACAAACCCTTCCCATGTGATAAAAGGATTTGCTGTAGGCACCACTCTTCGTTTGCCCAAATACAGAGATACGAGATAGTGCACCACATCATTAAGTTGTGTTAGCACAACGAGGAAAAGTACAAGTTTTGATCCGTACTCGGGTGAGGCAAACGGGAAATAAGCGAGATGACTTAATCCAAACACCATGAGCATGAGTCCCCACTGTGTGGAGCTGACACTGCGTAGAAACCCGATCGTTCCCTTGTTGATCAGACGTGGCATGGGCAAGACGAGAAATACATAGAGCGGAATAAAGATGATAAACATGCCATACCATCCAATGTAAATCCAGTAAAATTGCACGGGAATCGCGAGATATGCCCATAGAAACAGTCGGCGGTCAGCTTTACGTGTGTTGCGGATCATGGAGAAATACTCTTTCAGTGAAAAAAACGCAAGCACCATGAGTGAAATCAGTGAGACGATCGGGTTAAACAGGGTAGCGAGGCAAAAGATGACCAGCATGCCCCACCAAGTTTTGATTTTAGTTCCGATGCCCGAATAATCCTTGTCCGGCTGCAATTTAGTGATCACTTTGTACACAATATGAATAATAAGTAAGGCTGCAAAGATCAAGGTTAATGTGAATAGGGAGCTGCTCATGTACGAAGATCACCTGCTTAGTCAATGTGAGATTCCATTATAGGGTACCTATGTTATTATGAAGGAATAGTGCCAACTTGATAAGGGGAAATATGAGGATGACCGATGAACGTTCGATTTATATTTTGCTGACGAATACAGGGACGTTGTTTACGAAAGTGATTCAGAGCTACACCAAAGCGCCGTATAATCATGCCTCGATCTCGTTCGACCGGGAATTAACGGAATTGTACAGCTTTGGTCGCAAACATCCGAGCAACCCGCTGAATGGCGGGTTTGTGAAGGAAGATATCCAGACAGGAACGTACAGTAAGTATCCAAACACGACTTGTGTCATCTACGAGCTTCAAGTCACGGAGCGTGAAGTGGAAAAAATGAAACGTGTGCTGCACATTTTCATTCGCAGCCGCCAGAAATATATGTATAATCTGTTGGGCCTCCTTGGTATCACTCTGAAGGAACCGGTGGAGTTCAGCAACTCTTATTTTTGCTCGCAGTTTGTAGCCGAAATGTTGCAACGCTCGGGTATTAAGCTGTGGAACAAGCTGCCTGCGCTTGTAACCCCGGATGATTTTCGCCAAAGTGAGCAGTTGAAGCTGATTTATGAGGGGAAATTGAGTAACTATAAGCCAAAGGCTGAGCATTAACAAGGGATTTGCATGAAGTAGGACTTTTTAATAAATAATGATGAATTTTGACGAAAATATGAAGAGATCCATTCTATGTTGAATTATAGAGTGGATCTCTTTCCGTTTATTCTCACTTTTTGTTTAGATTCTGTTTATTACTGTGTTCTAAACTAGGTCCAAAGATACAGGCATAAGGATCAAACATGAAATGAGAGGAGAGCGAAGCCTTGTTCAGAAAGATAGTAAGTTTTTTGTTGGTGGCGGTGATGTTGCTTCAGATTGTAAGTCCCGGAGGTGTGGTGAGTGCTCGATCTTACCCATTTGAAATTTTAAAGATGGAGAGACAAGGGTATGATGATTCAAACCCGGGCGAAAAAATAGCTAATGTTGGTAATTTGCTTGAAGAAGGAGAGTTGTTGGAGCTACCTGAAGGTTACGAAGCATTAAGCGAAGATCAAAAGAATGAGATTGCCAGAGGTATGATTATGCTGATTCCACTAGATGTGCAATACGACAGTGACAATCAGGCTGTATATGCATTTAATCTGATTTATAATCTCAGCGTATTACCAAAACAAACTGAGTTAGGCTCAAAAAAGATAAAATGGATCAGGTGTATAACTCCATGGCAAAATGGTCGCCCTATTTCCCGAGTGTCGATAAATCGGAGTGGAAACAAGCCGGGTATCGTTATATGCAACTGACCGGAGCGGATATAACATTGTTCGTAGGTGACGTCTTGTCCTTTGATAACAGATTTCAAGGCACTTCATTTACTACGTACTTTAATAGTCGGCTCGGATTTATGGTCACGAAAATCACAGAATATAAAGAATTGAATAAGGCTACCGACGTTTCTAGCATGAATGGTGTGATGACAACACTTTTTGGCACGTATAAGGATATCCCAAATTATGTTGATTCTGGCTGACTTCCTACTAACTTTGTGTTGTCTTGTAATGCAAAGGTGGCGTTCAGTAACTCCTGCTGCTTGCTTCAATGTTCAGTGTTTGTTAAGACCCAAGGAATAAAATGAAGATATCAAAAGCGAATTAATCGCGTTATATTCTGAGGGGGTAGTTATGAGTAAGCAAGTTCGTAAATCAGTTAGCGTGTTACTTGTGTTTGTTCTGGTAATGCAGATTTTTGCTGTAACTTCAGTACATGCAGACGGATTGGATGTAGGAGATGGAAAAATCACTGTACAAGCCGGAGCGAATAAAATTAAGTTAAGTTGGACGGAAGCTCTCATCGAGTCAAATGCTAACTATTATGGCGGTGATATTCTTTATGATATTTACGTATCCAATCAACCCAATATTGATACATTATCAAACATTCAAAAAAACGGAAGATACGTTGATAGAACTACTGATACTTTTTTTGTCGTCAACAATTTAGAACCAGACACCAAATATTATTTTAACATCATCGTGTGGGTTGATATGAGTTATTATGAGGCTGCTTATTCAATGAAGGAAGTGGGCACTCTCTCTGCGCCAGCGCCAGCCCCATCAGTAACCGCAGATGATGAAGCGAATGTCATGATTGGCGCGGATACGACAATGGAATATAGCGAGAACCAAGGTGTTGACTGGAAGGAGTACAGTACAGCATCGCCACCAAGCTTTGATGGTGATGTATCTGTATGGGTACGCGTAAAGGCCAGTAGCAGTAACCCCGCCAGTTTGTACAAGGAATTGGTTTTCACTAAAAATAAGGAAAGCAATCCGCTGGAAGAGTTGAACTTGGCTAAGAGCCAACAAAATCTGAAGGATATACTCAAATTAATCAAGCAGCCGGAGTGGCTGGAACTTCCAGAGGGATTCGGGGACCTTCAGCCGGAAGAACAGGAAGCTGTTGCTCAGGTTGTCATGACATTGATACCTTCGGACTACTATAATTATAAATCCAAGGGCGAAGTGCAATATGCGCTGAGAGTGGGATATGAAGGGCTTATGGCGATGCTACAAACAGACCTGGTAGTATCTCAACAGCATTTGAGCAGCTTCTATAGTCTTCTTAGTGAACCATACAAGTATATCTCATATCCAGATACTGATAACTTACAATTCGTGGGTGAGAAATATTCCAAGCTTTCCAGTGTAGACAAGCAATTATTCTCATATATTGTTCAGCGTTTATCTAAAGACGAGAACGTTTCACTGAATGATTCTTATATCGGTCTGATCATGTTGCTTTTACAGTATCCCCCAATCAATGATCCTGCTACCCCGGGTGAGATGCTGGTGGCACTGAAAAGCCTCTACGGATATCAACAATCTATAGAGGCCAATACGCCTCATGAGAAGTTTCCTCTGGATTTCAGCAAGCTGGCTACGATCACGGACAATGCAACAAAGCTGGAACAACTTGCGCAATGGATGCTTGATAAGAAGCCAACGGGTGGATATACAAGCTATGCAGATATTCAGAAAGCATTTAACAATTACTTCATTCCAGTAATTAACCCGACTACCCCTAGCGCTCCTACAGGAAGTGGTAGTAGCGGTGGAAGTGGGTCACCAACGCCTGCACCAACGACGAAGCAAGAGCAGATCGTCGTGGATGTTAACGGTGTTAACGGTACGAATCTGACCAAAACGCCGATTACACGCACAACGGAAACAAACGGTATCGTTAAAGATTTGGTTAAAATGACAGATGCCATTGCGAAGCAATCGGTTGAAAAAGCAAAACAGCTGGGCACCGATACGGCACGGATCGTTATTCCCGATACGAAGGATGCCGTGTCCGAGACACGGGTCGAAGTTCCGAAAACTGCTGTTAAAGAACTGAGTGACGGCTCACTCAAGTTGGAGATTTCAACGCAAAATGCAGTCATTTCTGTACCAACGAAATCTATCGCCGGATTCGATCAGGATATGTACTTCCGCATCGTTCCTCTCAAGAAGGATTCGGAGCGTAAGGAAGTCGAAGAACGCGCGAAGAAAGAGCAAGTGATTCAGAAGGCTGCACTGAACAGTAATGTACGTGTACTGGCTCGTCCAGTGGAGATCGAAACCAATATGCAGAGCCGTGAAGTAACACTGACTCTGCCGCTGGGGAACAGTCTGCCAACCGAAGCCACGGCTCGTCAGCAAGCGCTGAATAACCTCGCTGTATACATTGAACATAGTGACGGTACGAAAGAACTGGTACGAGGTAAACTGGTGAAGCTGACCGATGGCAGTGAAGGGATTGAATTCACCGTAACCAAGTTCAGTACGTTTACACTGGTATCTGTAGACGGGCTGAACGCTGCTCAGCAAGCAAACCATCCGTACATTCAAGGCTTCGGCACGGACTTCCGTCCAGATGCGTTCGTGACACGTGCGCAGATGGCAGCGATGCTTGCCCGTAACTTGTCAGGTGGTGCAGCAACAGCACCTGCAACAGATGCAGGCTTTGCTGACGTAGCAGCCACGCACTGGGCAGCGAACGAGATTGGGCAGGCGAAGGCTACTGGTATGATGAATGGCCTGAACAGCACAGTGTTTGCACCGGAAGGTTCGATCACCCGTGCGCAGATGGCAACCATTGCGTATCGCTGGATGCAAAAGCAAGAAGCCAATGCAGCGGGAACGACGTCGGCAGCATCTGTAAGTAGCACGAATGCAACAGCAGCAGAATCCTTTAATGATGTACCTGCTGATCTGTGGGCAGCGGACGCAATTGCATACGTGCAATCTGCGGGGCTGATGACAGGTTATCAGGATGGCACGTTCAAGCCGGAAGGCAAGCTGACTCGCGCCGAAGCGGTTAAAGTGCTGAACGTATTGTTCAAGCGTACACCGCTGACAGGAGCTGGAGCGCCATTCTTCAGTGATGTGCCAGCAACACACTGGGCATATGCCGATATTGAAGCGGCGGCTCAGAAGTAACTGAACGATATAACTAACGGATAAGCAAGCAAACAAGCATCAAAGGGCCGGGAATGTAATTCCTGGTCTTTTGGTTGTCTTGTGTGTGAATTTAAATAAAATGTAATGCAGAGCCGCAATTTTTTGATCAAATACTCTCTTTAATTGTTTTTGAAAGAGGTGATACGATGTCACGTGGAAATCCTCCATTATCAGATGAAGAAGTCCGTGAGATTAAACAAAATGGTGCTGTAGAATATATTTATAAGAACCGATCACCATACAGATAAATAATGGGAAGGCTTCATTAGAGGAGATAAAATTTAGATCCGTTCTTTTTCCCGTAGGTGATAAATGGAACGGTGCAAGTTACATTCAAACAACCGATTCAACCTATTTATATTTTGAATCCAGACCAAGTCTTTCTTTTATAATCAGACATATGTAGATTTGCCTATAAAGAGCTGTCCCCAAACCATTCGTTGGCTAGGAACAGCTCTTTTTCTGTATTCTCATTTTATATCATACCTGACAAGTCTATCTTACTCCTCCGATATAGATGTACCTTCTTCATACAGCTTGCCATCTCGAAGTCGATTCACGAACCCCTGAAGCCAGACATAATATTGCTCTGCATGCTGGAGCTTGTGCAAATCTCGCAATGCCTCTTCCCGTTCTTGCGCAGTCGTGCGTTCCGATAAGATCATGATTGTCAGGTCAGGGATAACCTCGCGGATGCCTTCCAGCATCACATCCACTTCCCGTTGCAGTTTTAATCCGAAGAAATTTTGAAACGTGCGAAAGAAGTCTGTCTCCGCCACATATTGATCCTGCCGCTCCTTCTTCTCATCCAGCTTGTAGATCATCTGGGACTCGGTTAACGAACGAACTGCATAGCTCATGTTACTTTTGCTCATATTCATGGAGGTCTTCATCTCTTCCAGGGTCATTGGACGATCCTCAAAATACATCACGCCATATAGCTTACCAAACGTATGATTCACCCCATACAGATCCATCGTATTGGCAATCGCCTCGATAACTCTCTCCCTCAGCGCAGACCGATCGGGTAACGAAGAATGATTCGGGTTCCCGGCAATTTCTTTTCCCACAATGTCACCTCGGCAATAGGATAAACGTTTCCTCGAACATATTCATATTTTACATGACTCCATCGAATTTTAACACAACCCGGAAATAGATTTTTCAAATCGAGTGTACAATCATTTTTGTACGGAAGATTAAATGAGCCAGAATATATCTATAAATTGCCAATTGTTAAAGGAAATTTGGACAATAAGGAGTGGAAGAATTGCGCTTGAAATTATGGAGGGAGTCCGAAGCGGTTCTATTCACGCTGCCAGCTCTAATTCCGCTGTTGATTTTCTGGCTGGGGCCTCTGGGATATATCGTATATCTCAGTTTTACGGACTGGGACTTCATGAGCCCGGACAAGCTGTTCGTCGGGTTGGACAACTATACCTACCTGCTAACGAACTCTGAATTCTATCGATCTCTGAAAGTAACGCTATTATTTGGGCTCGGAAGCGTGATCCCTACTATTGTGGGAGGACTTGCACTAGCGATGCTGATGAATAGCAAAATGAAATCATCCGGTATTTTTCGCACATTACTGTTCTCGCCATGGGTCACACCAACGGTTGCGGTATCCATCGCGTGGTCGTGGATTTTCGAGCCGCAAGTGGGACTGGCTAATCTGATGCTTGGATGGGCGGGAATATCGCCGATTGGATGGCTCCGTGACATGGACTGGGCACTTGTTGCTGTTTTGATTGTCACCCTGTGGAAGTCCATTGGTTGGGCAATGGTGTTCTATCTGGTAGCTCTACGGAATCTGCCGTCGGATCTGCTTGAAGCAGCTTCCATTGATGGGGCGGGAGCTTGGGACAAGTTCAGAAGTATTACCTTACCGCTGATCTCGCCAACGACTTTTTTCCTCTCGATCATTCTGACGATTCAATCCTTACAAGCCTATGACCAGATTAACGTCATGACTCAAGGTGGACCTGCTGGATCAACTCGAACCTTGCTGTATATGTATTATCAATCTGCCTTTGAATCGTTCAATGTGGGCGAAGCTTCATCGATTGCTGTAGTCATTATTCTGATTTGCGTGTTGTTATCGGGAGTGTCCTTCCTGCTTGGCAGACGCTTGGTGCACTACTAATGACAATGACGATGCCGAAAAGCAAAACGAGCCAAATGAAGCCCAGGGAGATGCAAAAGTTGTCCCGTAAAAAAGTAAAAATCAGTGCGATCCTTCGCTATATGGTGCTTGCTATTATCGCACTAGGCACTGCTTTCCCGTTCTATTGGATGGTAATCAGCGGATTCAAAACAAATGATGAAATCTGGCAGTTCCCGCCGACCTTCTGGCCGGAGACATTTCTGTGGCAGAACTACGTGGATGCCTGGAACGCAGCGCCGTTTGCAAGGTACATGCTGAACAGTACCGGGGTCGCCATAGCGATCTGTCTGTTCCAGATTGTGAACTCCAGCATGATGGCATACGCCCTGACACATATGAAATTCCGCCTTAAGGGTACGTTAACCGGCATCATTCTGGTGGGTTACATGATTCCCAGTACGGCAGTGTATCTGCCTGGTTATCTGGTGTTAAGCGAGCTTAACCTGCTCGATTCCTATACAGGCCTGATCGTATCCAACTGTGTCAGCGTATTTTCGATTTTCCTGATCCGTCAGGCCTTTATGCAGGTATCCCATGAACTGGTGGAAGCCGGAGAGCTGGACGGAGCATCACACTTCCGCATTCTCTGGACGATTATCGCGCCGCTCGTTCGCTCCAGCTTCGCCGTGATGGTGCTGATTACATTCATCGAACAGTACAACAACTATTTCTGGCCGATGCTCATCACCAAGGATCCGGACCTGCAGCTGGTATCAGCCGGATTGCGAAGTTTCTTCGTGGAAGGCGGAGCCTATGGGCTGGCTTGGCCGCAGATTATGGCTGCAAGTGCATTTACCATCGCACCTTTACTTATTCTTTTCGTGTTTACCCAGAAAACGATCATGCAGAGCGTGAACATGACGGCTGGCGTCAACAAGAATTGATATGCTTCACATTTCACCTATACAAGTCACCTAAAAACGGGAGGAACAACAATGAATTGGAGCAAGTCAGGCATGACTTTGAAGAAGAAAATGAAGCTGAGCTGGAAAGGCGGCATGTCGCTGGTACTCGCGGCAAGCTTTGCATTAATAACGGCTTGCGGAACACAAGCCCCTGCAGAATCGAGTTCTACGGCTGCTGCGAGTAGCGGCACAGATACACAAGCTAAAACACCTGTGGAGATTGAGTTCTGGTATGGTCTAGGCGGTAATCTGGGCGACAATATGAAAAAGAAAATTGATGCCTTCAACGCTTCGCAGAACGAAGTTGTTGTGAAAGGCATTGTACAAGCGGATTACACGGAGACTGAACAGAAGCTTCAAGCGGCCATTGCTTCCAAGAAAGTACCTGCTGCCGTTCTGAGTGCCAATATTGACTGGGCGCGCAAAGGCTATTATGCACCCATGGACGAGATGATCGCGGCTGACCCAAACTTCAAGAAAGATGATTTCATTCAAACGTTCCTGGAACAAGGAAATGTAGATGGCAAGCAGTTCTTTTTACCGATGTATGGCACGACTCAAATTATGTACTATCGTATGGATACGTTCAAAGAGAACGGAATTGACCCGGCAAGCCTAACTACATGGGAGAAGTTTGCTGAGGCTGCTGCGAAGATGACCAAGAAGGAAAATGGCAAAACCACCTTCTACGGCTGGGAGCCAATGTGGGGCAGAGACAACATGATCGATGCGGTTATGGGCAAAGGTGGCAAGATTCTGAGTGATGACGGTAAAACCGTGATGATCGACTCTCCTGAATGGATCGAGACATGGGAGCTGTTCCGTAAATGGATCAACGAAGACAAAATCATGGGTATCCAATACGGGGGTCAAGGCTGGGAGTATTGGTACAAAACGATTGACGATGTGATGAAAAATAAAGCGGCTGGATACACCGGTTCAAGTGGTGACCAAGGCGATCTCGATTTTAAAATCGTAGCGGCCATGCAGCAACCAGGCTGGGAAGGCATTGGCGAAGGTAAACCGGTAGCGAGTGCAATCCTTGCAGGTATTCCGGCAGCGGCTAGTCCAGAGCAGCAAAAAGCAGCATACAAATGGCTGACGTATTTCTCTAAAACCGAAAACACCGCTTCATGGTCGATGAACACAGGTTACATTGCTGTACGCCAATCTGCACAGCAAGATCCGGAATTCAAGAAATTCAGCGAAGAGCATCCACAGATTACCGTGCCATTGCAACAGGCTGCACATGCTTCAGCTCCATTCCGTGATCCAACAGGCGGCAAAATTAACGATGCCTTGAAGGAAGCGGCAGATAAAGTGCAGATTAACAACATACCTGCAGAGCAGGCGTTGAAGGAAGCCAAAGAGAAAGCACAAAAAGAACTGGATCGTATTGCAAAATAATTCATTGTATTACATGAAATTATCATCTCCTCTCATGTATAAGCGTTAGTGCCTAAGCAAAAAGGGCGGTACATCACGTACCGTCCTTTCCATTCATTACCATATAAGACAAGGAGTTTAGTCCATGCAAGAGAATAAGGTAGACCATAGATCAGAGGTGCACGTTAAAGCCATTCTGTTTGATAAAGATGGTACGTTGCTTGATTTTACAGGCATGTGGGGGTTCTGGACGGATTGTGTATTACGGGATTTCAGAGAACAGCTTGCTGTCCGGGGGATGGAAATGGATGAGGCCGATCTTCCGCAGATCTGGGGTACGTTTCACGATGAACGGGGGCGGATGAACGGGTATGATGTCCGGGGCCCGCTCGCCATGGGTACGATGGATGAAGTATATGCCGTGCTGACATGGCATGGATATCGTGCAGGACTCAGCTGGGCAGAGGCCAAAATGATCGTAAGAGCATGTCTCGAACAGGCCGAGGAAGCGATGGAGGTGCATCGTCCGGCGCATCCGCTACCCGGTGTGCGGGAATTTCTGGGGCAGTCTCGTAGTCAGGGATTGAAAATGGGCGTAGTGACAGCCGATGAAACGGCAAGTGCAGTCAAACATTTGCAATGGATGGAGCTGGATGCTTACTTTGACGTAGTGATTGGCACCGATCTGGTGGAGCGCGGAAAACCGTTCCCCGATATGTTGCTGCTTGCCTGTGAGCGATTAGGTGTACAAACCCAGCAGGTTATGGTGATTGGGGACACGGATGGGGATATGGAGATGGCGAGAGCTGCCGGAGCAGGCTGCAAGATTGGTATTGGTGAGCCTGGGAAAATACAACTGGCAGATCTCACAATCCAGACATTCCATGAATTGCTCTCCGGTGGGTTAGGCCGATGACGAACAGTCAGACTTATCTGGGCTGGGTGCTGCTGGCACTCGCCATTGGTCTGGAGCTGAGTGCCACTATTTTGCTTAAAGTGTCGGACGGGTTCTCCAGATTGTGGCCTTCCGTGATGATGTTTGTCTGTTATGCGGCGAGCTTCACCTTTCTGAATTATGCGGTAAAATATATGCCGCTGGCTGTAGCCTATGCGATCTGGTCGGGTGTTGGCATTACGATGATTGGCGTGGTAGGGCATTATTTCTTTGGTGAACGACTTCGACTGACGTCGATGGTGTGGATCGGTTTTATTTTGATAGGCATTATTGGACTGAAATGGAGTGATTCATAATGGATACAATGGAGAAGCCCCTTACTACCTTTCAGGTGATCACGGACACACATGTACGGGACGAGGCAGATCATATTCATAACCGGCATCTGGAGCAGGCGCTGGCGGATATAACTTCGTTTAGTCATGGAAGCAGTGGCATTATGCATGTAGGTGACGTGACAGATCGTGGACTGCCGAGTGAGTATCGTGAATGGCGGCGTATCTGGGGACAATATGCGAAGAAGTTGCCTGAAATACGCTTCACGGTCGGCAATCATGATATCGGCGCGATCATCTGGCAGAAGCCACCCCTTGTTCTGCTTGAGATGACGGAAGGACATGTTGCCGAATTGCTGGAGCAGGATACGGAGCTGGAGTATCCGGTGAAACAGACAGCCGAGGAGTCGGCGGCGCTGATTCATAGACTGGCTGGTGACCAATTCGTGCTGCCTGAACCTGCCGGGCACGAAGGGGAAATGGGGAATTCAAATGTCGTTGCAAGTGACTATACGAATGACAGTATGAATGGAAACACAGACGGAAGTGCAGATCAAGATGTTCGCGCGGAGATTTCGGATAGAGCCACAGCTGATACGATTACCGTTGCGGGCTTATGGCATCGACGTTTGATTGATTTTGAAGCAGCCACAGGTATGAAGGGAGCTTATCACGATCATTGGATTGACGGATATCATTATATCTTCCTCGGCACGGAACAGCCGCATCCGAAGGACTGTGAGATGTCGTCTGAACAGCTGGAGTGGCTGGATGCGAAGCTGGCTGAACAAGCCGCGCCAGATCATCCGATTTTTCTCTTTATTCATCAGCCGCTGATGGACACTGTTGCCGGATCACTCCAGGCACAAGGCTGGTATGGCGTGAATCAGGATACGGAATTGAAGGCGGTGCTTGCCAAGTATCCACAAGCAATTCTGTTCTCTGGGCATACCCATTGGCAGCTGCAAGCACCGCATACAACGTTCGATGGTGCAGGCCGGATGCCAACGATGTTTAATGCTTCCTCGGTCGCCTATCTATGGACGGATGAGGACGAGCATCTGGAAGGCAGCGAAGGGCTGCATGTGGAGATTTACAAGGATCGGGTGGTTGTGAAGGGACGTGATTTCACTGCCGGGAAATGGATTGAGGGTGCTGAGTATACGGTAAAGTGGGTTTGAAGACTTCTCTATTGCTTGAAATCCTGTCTAAAAAAATCATAAAATGACTTTTGGGACACCCCCTTTGTATTATGGCTTAGCCAGTTGAGTGAGGTTTTTGGATAAATATGGTTTACGCTTGGTAGGGCTGCCTTTTTGCAAGATGGCGAAAATGTGATGCAACAGCTTGTTTGCATAGGCGATCACGACCACCTTGTAGGGCTTGCCCTCTTTTCTTTTTTCTCGTAATATGAACCCATTTTTACATTCTTATTTTTCCTTATTCCACATTGCATAGCCAGGTACAGAGAGCATCTAAGCCTTTTGGAGCCTCGTTTCGTTATTCGTGTACTTGTCGCCGTAAACTTCCCTGAACTAAAAATCCCGGGGTCAAGGCCTGTAAACGCCACAAGTTGCTTCGCATCGTTAAATTGCCTGATATCCCCTATTTCAGCTATGATTGTAACTGCCAGTTTCGTTTCAATTCCCGGTATGGTCTTCACCAGTTCAACCTCTGGCAAGCTTGCCGCCATTTCTTCCATTTGCTGTTCGAGCTAATCCAATTGCTCAATCATTGGAAGCAGCGAAGATCAGAGTTAATGTGAATAGAGAGCCGCTCATATACGAAGATCACCTGCTTATTCAATGTAGGATTTCATTATAGGGTACCTATATTAATAGGGAAGAATAGAGCCAACTTGATAAGGGGAAATATGAGGATGACCGATGAACGTTCGATTTATATTTTGCTGACGAATACAGAATACAGGTACATTGTTTACAAAAGTCATTCAGACCTACACTAAAGTGCCATATAACCACGCCTCCATCTTGTTCGACCGGGAATTAGCGGAATTGGTGTATAAGTGGAAATTAAGGGAGCATACATGATAAACAGCCTGTGACTCGGATATACCGGGCAACAGGCTGTTTGCGAATGTCTCCAATTTCATGAAATTTATTTTCGTGTTAGAGTGTATCCTTTATCTTGCAGTAGTTTTACAATTCCGTGGTCACCCAAATAGTGCGCTGCACCAACTACGATGAAGTATTCCTCATGTTTACCGTTTTTTAGGTATCCTTCGATTTTATTGGCCATGTCAATGTTACGATCAATAAGCATCGCCTTATTGTATTCTTCATTTTCCGAGAAGCTGTTTGTTAGCTCTAGCAACTGCTCGTCGCTCCCGGTTTTCCACATGTCGACTATTCCACTAACGTTGCTTTCCAATACATCAAAATTATCCAATGTTGCTCTCAGTAAGCTTTCCTGTAGTTCTTTGGAGAAACCATCCAACATACTAAGCTGGGATTCATAGGATTCCAGCTCAATGATCGGTAGCTTCTGTTCGATGGCCTTCTGGATGAAATATAAATCCACTCCTGCAGATTCTGTAATTCCAACTTTCGCCGACTTCATGCTGACAAGGGTACTCTCAACCACCCATGGCTTGTATGCGTCCAAAGCACTGGGGGCTGCCCCATTTTGCTTCAGAATTTCTTCCAATTTTCCATAAGTCTCACTTGAAATGTGTTCTTTTAGGGTTGTTCCATCTTGGTATGTACCCTTACCGAGTATCAGCTGCTGTTGTGCTACATCGGCTGCTTTACTCATATTAATTTCTACTCCAAGATAATCAGCCTCAGCGAACGCCTCTTCAAATTCTTTGCGCAATGGGTAGAGGTTGTCATTCGCGATATGAATCGATCCTACCAGATATACTGTATTGCCATTGCTTTTGACTTCCCACATGAAGCCTTTGCCACCCGTTGAGACTGTTTCTTTTGCCTCTCCCTTGGATACCAGGACAACCGTGCGCGTTGTGTGATCCCAGTGAACTTCGTAGCCTGTTGCATCCCCCAAGATGCGAATCGGAGCATATGTTACGCCATTGATTCGAGTAAGCTTACTTTGGAGAGTAATCGTTCTGCCGTTAACAATGGCGGTAATGGTATCATCTGACGCTGTAGTCAGCTTCACATCCATGGCATCCAGCGTAGAGCGCAACGGGACAAGGGTTATTCCCTTATCATTAATAGGTGCTCCTACAGCGTATGCAACGAGTTCATCATTTACCTTCACTGACGTCTGTTGCGGAGCGGCAATGGCGGGTACTGCGGATGCGAGTAAACCTGCTGAAATGGCAAGAGATAAGAAAAGATGTTTCCAGTTTTTCAAGTAAAAACCTCCTAATATGAGTTGTTCACTGTTATGATTTTACGTTAACAATCCTATTTGAATAAACATCCTTTCTTGGATATTTACAATGGTGTTTATATCTGATAAATCACCTATATAGCGCGAAACGTCTCTAACTATAAGTTAATTTGCAGACTAAGGATGATCAGTTAAAATAAAATACTCGTACCATTTTGTTTTGAAGCAGCGCGTAACTTTGAACGAGTCGAGATAATTGCGCACTGCTGATGAGTCTCTCATAAGAGCGACTCTTTTATTATTTTTATTTAGTCCAAAAATCCATTTTTTCTAAGAGCCACTGTAGTACTGACTTCTGCTCTGTTATGATATGTGCCTCCGTTTGCATACCTGATTTGATTTGCTGCTGTTGTCCAAGTGCATCTTTTAGTTGTATTGATTCAAGTGTAGCTTCCGCGACGTAATAACTAGCACCATCTTGAGGATTTACTAAAGAGTCACTACTAATGGATTCTATTTTGCCAAGGACAGAACCGTACTCTTCCCGGGGAAAGGCGGTAAAATGAAAGCGTACAGGATCTCCTTCATGTATACGTCCAATATCTTGGTGGCTCATAGCCATTTGAATGGAATAGATCGTATTATTTACTGGAACCACATCCATGACCTGTAACCCTTCCTGGATAAGCTGTCCTTCACCTACTTCATTAATTGTATTGATTACGCCTGAAATTGGTGCTATGGCAGTATAATTATCCAGATTAGAACGAATCGAATTGATTTGGCTATTGAGTTCTTTCTTCTGTGTTCTTAATTCATCAATACTTCCTTGTAACTGTACATATAGGTCAGATTCTTGTTTTTCCAGTGTTTTCTTTTGCTCCAGTGCATCTTCCAGCTCAGACTGTATCGTGTACCGAAATTCAGTTTGATTAGTTTCCATTTGCAACTTGGTCGTTTTCAGCTTTTCTTTGGTTGAAGCAGTAGTGAGTTCATCACCGTTGAAGATAGCTCGTTTATAATCTTCCTGGATTTGTGTTTCTGTCAAAATGTTTTGAGAAGCCTTCAGACTATAGTTTTCGTATCTTTCATACTCTACGGAACCCGAAGGGAGATAATTCTTTCCATAGTTAAGACTTTTGAGTAGGAGACGTTTATTTGCAATGGTTTTATCCGTCTCAACCTGGTCAGCAATCACTTTGGTAATTTCCAATTCTAACTTGTTCTGGACCGGATTATCATTAGCAAGCAGAGCGCTTACCGTTTTTTTTGATTTCATCGTCCCATCACCCGAAGAAAGTGCTTTAGAGAGTTGTTCAAGTCCGGCCAATCGTTGTTCTGCTTCTTTGTAATCATTTTGTAAACGAGTCTTTTCGACTTTTAGGGTTCCTGTTTGAATAGAAAACAGCTTATCACCGGCTTTAACTTGTTGTCCTTGTTGAACATATATTTTAGAGATACTTCCGGTAGCCTTGTTTACTATTTTGGAAATTTTCTCGTTAGGCTTGACTACTCCAGGAGCTTTAACAACTACGTCAATCTGTGCTTTCCAGCTCCAGATAAATGCAACGATCAATACTAACGTCAGTAATATAAGAAACCAACTAATAAATGCAGGTGATCTCTTCTCCAACATTTCCCTGCTGTCTCTTAACTCTTCAGGATTTAGAAGTTTAAGACTCATACCATCGCCCCCGTGTGTTCCAGCTTAGGCGGAGTAAGACTCTCTTCCTGAGCAATCTTAGTATCAATTCCAGGTAACTGATCTTTCCAAAGCTCGAAATATCTCCCTCGCTGTTGTAGCAGCTGATCGTGTGTTCCGGCCTCTACCACAGTACCTTTGTCCATTACAAAGATGCGATCACAACGCATAACCGTACTCAAGCGGTGAGCAATAATAATCATCGTCATATCATCCAGGCCGTGTATTGTATCCGATACGGCTTTTTCCGTAGTGGTATCCAAATTACTGGTTGCTTCATCCAAAATCAGAATGTCAGGTTTGGTAAGTAATGCGCGTGCCAAAGCCAAGCGTTGACGTTGTCCTCCTGACAGGTTGGATGCGTTCTCTTCAAGATCTGTCTGATAACGCATAGGCAATTGATTAATAAAATCATGAGCACTTGCTTGTTTTGTTGCTTCTATGAGTGCATCCATTCCAATCTCGGATGTAGCTCCCATAGCAAGGTTGTCGCGAATCGTACCGCTGAAGAAAAATGTTTGTTGTGGGATATAACTTATTTTCTGTCGAAGCGACTCGATAGATATGTCTTTTATATTATTCTCAGAAATCAATAGTTCTCCCTTTTCTGCCTCATAGAAACGAAGTAATAGTTTAACGAGAGTTGTCTTACCAGAACCACTCTCTCCTACCAGCGCAACTTTCTCTCCTCTTTCAACATGTAGATCAACACCATTCAGGATGGATTGTCTTGTTCCATATCGGAAATGCACATCTTTGAAGTCGATAGATCCCTTTAGTGACGCTGGTTTAATATTGCGGCTATCAGATTCCTTTTTTTCGGGTTCCAAATCCATAATTTCAGTTAACCGATCTGCAGCAACAATAGCAGTTTGAAGAGAAGATTGCAGATTAATCAGGTTCAAAATAGGATTTATAAAGTATGCAAGCAGAGCATTAAACGTAATAAGTTGTCCCATCGTCAATTGTCCATTTAAGACTTCGTTAGCACCAATCCAAAGGATGATAATCCCGCCTACGCTTTGGAGAGTTCCTTTTAAAGTAGCCTGGAAATTGTTAGAAAACCCAAACTTGAAAAGAGTACGCAATAATTTGACGAATTTCTTTTCGGTTTCCAGGTTAGCCTCTCTTTCAGCCTGATGAGCCTTGAGGGTCTCAATGCCATTGATTGATTCAACAATGTATGAAGTAAGTTCAGCATTCTGTTCCATCTGCTCACGGTTTTGCTTCTCAAATATGGGGTGGAATCCCCAAACAATTAGCACATATAGTGGTATCATAATTGCCGTTATACCGAAGAGGAAAGAGTTCTGAGTATATAGGATGACTCCGCCTGCAATAACCATCATAGAATCAATCATAATGGTCAGAGCTGCACTCGATATTGCATCCCTAACTTTTGAGGCATCCATAAGTCTTGAGATAATCTCTCCTGTTTTACGAGTCTCAAAAAAAGAGAGGGGTAATTTCATAACATGGTAATAATATCCAAGTATTAGCGAGATATCGAGCTTTTGGCTTAGATATAATAATAAATGACTTCTAAAAGCATTTAACAATATCTGTAAAAGGGTCAGAACAATTACACCAATTGATATCCATTGTAGGGTCTGCTCTAGCCTATAAGGAACGATGGAATCAAGTAAGAACTTAAAGTAAAATGCACCCAGTATTCCTAGGGCAGTATACAGCAATGACGCAAAAATGATCCCTAGCAACATGTTTTTCTGTGGGAGCAATAGGGTGAAGAAACGTGATAAAGCGCCTCGTGTCTCATTTTTCTTCTGAAACTGTGGGGTTGGAACCATTAGAATAAGAATGCCTGTCCAAATCTTGAAGAATTCTTCAGGACTGCACCTCACAATCCCTCTTGCTGGGTCGGCTATAATTACATTTTTCTTTGTAATTTTATGTATAACTACATAATGCAGAAGCTTCTGATCAATAACTACATGAGCAATGCATGGGAGTGGAAATTCACTAAAGAAAGCTTCGGGGTTTCCTTTAATCCCTTTGGCTGAGAAGCCCATTTGTTCTGCTGCTTTAATCAACCCAAGAGCGTTTGTTCCTTGTCTGTCTGTACCTGCAATTTCTCTAATTCGAGTAAGTGGCATCTTTAAACCATGATGCCGAGAGATAGTAGCTAGACATGCTGCACCGCAGTCTTTTAGGTCGTATTGTTTTTGAATGGTGTATCTTTTGAATAAAGACATACGATCCTCCCCCGAGATTTAGATTCTATAAATAAATTTTTAAATACTATATAAATGTTCTAAAAAACTATAGACATATTTATTCTACTGAGGTGTACACAAAAGGCCCAAGAAAAAGGTGTGAGTAGTAGGGAAAATTGAAGAGCATGTATTTCAAGATTAAAATGGAAAAATATCTGCAACCCTATCTTGTTGAAAAGCCCTAATCCACAACAAGAAAAGGAAATAATAGATGTTTTTCCATGGCTTATAAGCGATCCTTGTTATGAAACAGCATTGAGAGTTGATCGATAATCAGGCAACAAGCACTGCGTTACTGAAATCGTAAAAGGAAGCCATAAAACATCATACTTATCACTCAAGGTACTACCCTCTATACATAATTAAACAAGCTGATTAGCAGGTCTTATAGTCGTTGCTAACTATATCTATTTAAAATAGCTGTTGATCTTTAGGTTTGGCCTATTATAAACATTTATAAATTATATATTCTTTCTGTACTTAATTTATATATCTAGTATTGGATATATTCATAGCATTAGTACTAATATAAAATAAATTTAGAAAATATAAACATATTTACTTTTTTAATAAAGATTCTATCCAGTAAAGGAATGTTTGACATGTATTCTTATATAATTGAGCGTGAAAAGAGTATTGAATTTTTTAACGTAGTTTCTTGCAGACAAAAATGCAATTTTCATTCTGTGAATGATAACTTAATATCGTTCGTTTCAAATCTTAAAAATAGTGGTCTGAAAAGGAATGGCCCACTTATCTCAGTTACACATGCAGTGGACATTGTTTCTGATGAAACTCAAATTGTTGATATAGAATTTTTAGTCCCTGTAATTGGAAAAGTTGAATCGAATTTATTTCAATATCGTTATCTTCCTAAATTTTATTTGGGGAACTGTATTTACTTAAGATATTATGACTCTCCAGAAGAGATATATCTTGCTTATAATGAAATTACTCGATATATACAGGAGAATCATTTACATCAAATTGCGCCATTTTATAATATAAATCAAGAGAATGAGTTGACAAAAGAGTTATATATTGATGTATACGCTCCTTTAAATCCTAATTGCACATAATTATTGAAAGGAGGTGATAAAATGAAAAGCTTAGTATACTCTAATAATTTTGAAGTACTAGAAACAGAAGTTCTCTTAAGCATTGAAGGTGGAATCGACTGGTGGGATGTTGCTAAATCTGCTGCACTAGGGGGAGCAGGAGGCGCTGTATCTGGAGCAATAGCATTTTCTAGTGCTGGCACTGTAGTTGCGCCTGTAGTTGGAACTATTAGTGGAGGTGCAGCTGGTGCTATAGTCGTAGGAACTGTTGGGGCCGTTGCTGGAGCTGCTAAAAGTATTTGGAAACAAACATGGAATTAAAGGAGGTTAATGTATGCAAGTTGTATTAAATAATAATTTTGTAGCAGTAACAGAATATGAATTAGTAGATATAACCGGTGGTGGTTGGGTAAAAGACGCCATTATTGGTGGGGTCGTTGGAGGAGTAGCAGGTGCTGTAAGAGGAGCGGCTATGGGTGCCCTGATTGGAGCAACTGCAGGTCCGGGAGGAGCGGTTGCAGGAGCTATTTCAGGAGCTACATATTATGGAGTAAGAGGAGCTGCTCTTGGAGCTGTAACAGGAGGAGCAGGAGGAGCAGTTGGAGTAATTTTCTAAAAAAATATTTCCCCAGGAATCAGTGTGATTAGTTGCACTGATTCCATGACAAGGAGTTAAATGTATCTTGAATCATAATATCGGTGAGTTTTCTAAAGTAGGTTTTTATCTTTCAATTGTAGGTCTATCTCTAGCTGCAGTCTCCATGTACGATACACTTGGTACAGGAAATGGGATGTTATTTATAATTGGTCTTTTGTTATGCTCATTATCAATAGAAATTTTATTAATTAAAAATTATTTAAAAGGGGCTAGGCGTTTGAAAAATGGAATCACATTTGGATTTATTTGTATTGTGGCGGTTGGGCTAGTACTAATGATTATATCGCTAATGGATGTTATGAGTACAACAAACTTGTTTCTATTTAGTGTTGGTATTGCTTTAATTCTGAATCCTTTTATTCGAATTTTAGCAAAAAAGGACAATAAGTAATCATAAATTATTAGTAACGCAACTTTTGCAGCTCAAATCTCCAAACAAACTGTTGATATTAGCTGGGTAAAGCAGAGATTCATTCTTGTAGTTGACAAAAAACAGCCGTTTTGTTCGTTCTTTTTCGTTTTTGCCTCTGCCATTTCAAGAAATACACTCATAAGTTGCTGAAACGCAGTCGGGAAGTCCAGATCGCCCCTGAAATTCTGTTCCTAATTAGCTTTTCGTGACTTTTATGAAAGGTTTAAATACTCCAACGCATGCCGTAGATTCGTACAATTTCAGCATCATCCAGCGTGATGTCTGTGCTTAAAATGGCAAGCCATTCCGTTTTTCATTCCGGTTGTGCACAAAGACAAGCTTCTCAGGAAGACCACATGAAGTATGCCCGACCACGGAGCCTTTGATGTCTCTTGCACTCGATTTTGGCAGGTTTTGAAACACTTCTCCCAGTGTCATTCGCTGTTTTGAATGATATCCTTTAGAGAATTTGCCTGTAGAGTGGTCAAACACATGTGCTAGGAGTTCTGCTTTTTTAGTCCGGTTTCAGCTGGGTACCGAATCGTCGACGATAAATATACGCACCCGTTTAGAGGAAATGAGCATTCAAAATGACGTGCGATCTGAAGGCTTAACGTCTGCAAAAATCGCTAAACTGGAAAGACAGAACGATTTGGAAATCCCTGCGTTTCGTGGAGATTTTCCAATGCGAAGCGTGGCAAAAAGTTTGGATAAACGAGACTATTCAGACATGGAATGTTGTTGTAACATAGAGTTACACACCTTTCTTATTGGCATGGTTGGTCGTACTTCCATGATACCAAACAAGCGAGGTGTTTTTTTGTGAATACAAGTAAATTTATTGAATTCTTCTTACGCGCTCAAGGGTTTAAGTCCATTTTCCAGCTCATAAAGTTGAGATGTTTATTTATGTTTATTAATTTATGAAGGTTTATTCCATTTACAAAACATTAAGATATGTAAAAAAACTAAAAGTACATATAAACATTTATTCTAAAAGTTAGAACTCGAGGCCATCTATAAGTGTTGTCATAAAGAACAATAACTAATTGGGTATCGACATTGCTCAGTATATAGCCGTGTTGTGCTCATCACTCATCCGAAATTTTAGTGCTAGTAATTTAAATATAAGTTCAAGCATGAATGAGAGATTGAAATTTTTTTTCAAGAAAAAGAGGTTTTTTATGGAAGGCAATATGCTTTATCATCAGTATTTGAAACCGAATTCTGAATATTACGGCAAACAAGAATTAACTGAAAAATCTAATGAGTATGAACTAAATAAAGTACCTCATACATATGCTGTACTATCAACAAGTGAATCTGTTTGGAAGCAATATCATGTTAGGAATAAATTCCTTCCAGAACAAGGATGGAAAATTCATGTAACTTCATCTTTTGAAGAATCGCAGAACTTACTGGATAAAGTTGCGCAGCTATGTCTAGATAAGAATATTGACTTCAAGCATTTGAAGAATAAGCAGAGCTTTATTAAGGTGAATTCAAAGAATGCTAATCGTGCTACTTCTGGAAAATTTATAACAATATATCCTATTAGTAACGAAGAATTTGTTGAATTGCTAGATATGATTTCATTAATAACTCAGGATTTTAAAAAGGGACCTTATATTCTCAGTGATAGAAGATGGAAGGCAAGTAATGTGTTCTATAGGTATGGAGGATTTAGTAAAGTTCTCAATGAACATGGTGAACACTGTATTAGAGATGAGAAAGGTAATTTAATCATAGATCAAAGAACACCCTTTTACCAAGTCCCTGACTTTGTAAAAGAGTTCGACGAATATCTTAATACGATTAACCTTTCTGATGATTTAGAAACAAACAAGGAAAGTAATTTAAAGCGATATGAGATTGAAACTGCTCTTAGTTATAGTAACGCTGGAGGGGTATATTTAGCTCGTCGAAAGCACGATAATATGAAAGTAATCATTAAGGAAGCTAGACCCAATGCTGGTTTAGATGGGATATGTCAAGATGCTTTAGCAAGACAAACTAACGAATACGATGCTTTAAAAACGCTCCAGAATGTAACGGGTGTTGTTGATTTCATTGAATACTTCCAAGAATGGGAACACTACTTTTTGGTAGAGGAATTCATTGAAGGCCGAGATTTAAGACAATGGCTTGCGCAATATTTTCCGTTATTTGAGGGCAGTGAGGGTATGAATAACCATGCCCGAAAAGTGAAAAAAATACTATTGCAACTGCTATCTATAATAGAAGAAATGCATAATAGTGGGATCGCTATGGGTGATTTGCAACCAGCGAATGTGATGGTAAGGGAAGATTTAAGTGTTAGAATAATTGATTTTGAAACTGCCATGCCTGTAAACTCTGAAAACAAGCCCAATATGGTTACATTGGGATTTTCCTCTCAGGAAATGAAGGTTAATGGGGCAAGAGACTGGTATGGAATGAAGAGGTTGGTCAGGTATTTAGCACTTCCAGTTTTAACTTCAGAAGACTTGGATGTGTATCTGCAAAGTAATCATCTTCGTTGGATAAAGGAAAACTATGAAAGTTCATTTTATCATTTCATTGAAGATCTACAAAAAAAATGTGATGAGAAAATTATATTTTATCAAGACTGTATTTCTATAGAATCTAATCTAA
The DNA here is from genome assembly GCF_051136285.1 of Paenibacillus amylolyticus. Taxonomy (GTDB): domain Bacteria; phylum Bacillota; class Bacilli; order Paenibacillales; family Paenibacillaceae; genus Paenibacillus; species Paenibacillus amylolyticus_F. Next base: position 4,007,988 of record NZ_CP194938.1, read on the forward strand.
AATATGAGAAAAACGAGCTTAACGTGTCTTACATAATCAATAATTTGACTAAAGGAATTATTAATAATTTTACAGAAGATGAGAGATTAATTAATGGAGATATTCGTCAGTATGAGATGAGAGGCGGCAAGTTTAACTTTTTAACTGGGGGCAGTGGTGCTGCTTTCACACTCCATAAAGTTGATGCCAGTACTTCAAAAGTGAATGATTGGATTGAAAGTGTTGTGTTAGACAATTTATCACAAGTTGAAGGTCATGGATTACTTACTGGTAGAACTGGAATATTGGCAATGCTCTATGATCAAGGCTATACAAAAATGGTCTTAAATGACTTGAAGCTATTAAAAGATAATATTAGTGAGACTAATATTACTTTACGATCAGGTCTTTCAGGTATTGGGTTATTCGTTATTAGTGTATATTTTGAAACTGGAAATATGGAATACTTACAGTTTGCAAAAGAAATTGCTAAGTTAATTCATGTTAATAAAAAGAAAAAAACGTCATTAAAAGTTAATGACTGGATGACGGTAGAAATAGGATTAATTGATGGCTTATCCGGCGTAGCACTGTTTTATTCTGCGCTGTACTCAGCTACCAACAGTAAAGAGTATTTGGAAAAGGCTAAGTCATTACTTGAAGAAGATCTGATGAAGACTAAAGTAGATGATATGTCTGGCGTATTACAAACATTTGATCAAAGAAATCGTCTGTTGCCCTATCTTTCTGGAGGTTCAATTGGAATTGCTATTTCCATTTGGTTCTTAAACCATGTGAGTGGACAAGACCTATACAGGGAAGAGATGGAGGCAATTTTAAAATTATCAAAGATTCGTTCCACGATTAGCGGTAGCTTGTTTGATGGTGCGGGAAGCTTTCTTTTATTGCCTTGTATGGTGGAAAACGGCGAAGCTCGAGAACAAATTCTTGCCGATGTATTGAATTTACTTAATATCTTCATAATCAAAAAGGATAGTTACTACGTATATCCAGGGCAATTTTCTTATAGATTAGCTGATGATGTGTATACAGGTAGTTCAGGGATAATATTAGCATTATTGGGGATCTCCAAAAATAATCCACTCTACTGGTTACCACTTGTCAACATAGATAATTTCCTAGTAAAAACGAAAGCCAAGACGGTATCAGAGAATTAAGGAAAATAAGTATCAATACATTTACCTTACTAAAACAAGGAGGTGAAAAGAATGAACGAGGTATTGGAATTGCAAAAATTAGCGCAAAACACAGACGATAAAGGTCAAGAGGTAGAGGCAGCATTTACATGGACCATATCAACAATTACCACTGGCCAGCTCTCAACAGTATGTATTAATAATTAAATGAGTCTCTAATATTAAATAAGCTGTTGCTTGGCTGAAATCAGCTAAGCAACAGCTTATTTATCTTTGGTGTGTCATCCAACCTCTCATAATGGGTTGCCATCCCGTAGAGTTATTTGGATTTTGAAAAAGAACTCTACAAAGTAAGAGTCAAGATTCATAGGAAATTGTTCAGTATTTTTAAGCTCACTCTTGTCATCTAAATGAGGCTGCTATTTCTAATTAACTCAGTGCTAGGCTCTCAGATCTGGAAAGGGAGTTCATTATTGAAAGAATACAGATTATCACTAGTAGTTATAGTAATTGGTTACACACTAGCGATGTTGACAGCGGTTTCTATGGCGACAAAGTTATTGTTAATAGCGTTAGTTGTTTGGACTATACTATTAGTAGTGCAAGCGATCCGGGATGGTGCTCTAAGTCAGCTCTTACTGCTTTTCTGGATGGTTACAGTCACCGTATTTCTTATTCACCTAAGTACTATTATTTTAGGAATAAGAAGTTTATGAATAAAATAAAAGAGAACAAGCGGGACTTCAGAGTGTGGTTCACTAACTGTTGTCCCGTTATTTTTAATAAAACTTTTGCATGAATCCCCCACGATCATTCACTCCGGATTTCATATAAATCTTCTTCACAAAGTTTCTTACTGTGCCTTCCGTAATTCCTAATTTCTCACCTATGTATAGTGCTCCTTTATTCTGTAGCCAGAGGTTGGCGACTTCACGCTCTCTTGCCGTAAAACAGTAAGTATCAAATAGATTATCTATCTGATTATGAGTCTGCAACTCTAGCTCTAATTCGTATTCAATAGAGGCTACGATAGATGAAACTAAAGCAAATATACTGTCATATACAAACGGGGTATGGCGTGAGAAATTTAGAAAAGCTACAATTTCACCTTGAACTTTAATTGGACTGCAGAGGCAGAGCCAGTTTTTGAAGAATCTTAGTTGATGTTCGTCACCTTCAAGGAATATGTTCTCCCCTGTTTTAATGGCGATTGAGATGGCGTTAATTCCTCCTGATTCCATGGACATTGAACTACCTGGCCTAACGATCAAGGGTTCGAGATCAGGATGAAGAGAATCCACCCCATGAATATCTAGGACAATTCCTTCTAGGTCTACGAGAAAAAAGAGATGTGGATAAAAAAACTGTCCTTCTAACATATCTAATTTACTTCTAAAAAGCTTCAGTACTTTCGAGTTAAATTTTAGTCTCTCTTTTAACGCAGCATGAGCAATGTGAACCTTAAGCTCTCGCATGGGATTTACTGTATATTCTACTTTCCAATCCATCCATTGTCTTTGAGTGAATTGGGACTTTGAACTCCAATTGGGTGGAATAGAAGTTCTATGATTTTCGATTAGAGTCATGTTGCTCATCCTTTACTTTTTGTGTTAAATATTAATTATATGGTGAAATTTACCTTAAGGCAAATGACCCACTATTAAGTAAAAATATAGGCGAAAAGAACGATGTAGAGTCAGGGTATTCATTTTTTCTGAGAACACTATGGTTAATCTCCGGCGTTTGAACGATTTTGAAGCGGCCAAAGGCATGAAGGGAAGTTACCACGATCATTGGATCGACGGATATCATTATATCTTCCTTGGTACGGAACAACCGCATCCGAAGGACTGTGAGATGTCTTCTGAACAGGCTGCACTGGATCGTCCGATTTTTCTCTTTATCCACCAGCCTCTGATGGACACGGTGGCTGGATCACTTCAGACTCGGTATGGCGTGAATCAGGATGCAGAACTGAAGGCAGTGCTCGCCAAGTATCCACAAGCAATTCTATTCTCCGGGCATACACACTGGCAGCTGCAAGCACCGTATACGATGTACCATGGTGCAGGCCGGATGAGGACAAGCATTTGGAGGGGAGCGAAGGGTTACATGTGGAAATTTACAAGGATCGGGTGGTTGTGAAGGGACGGGACTTCACTGCTGGAAAATGGATTGAAGGTGCTGAGTATACGGTGCAATATCATAACATATTCTTAGCGGAATGAAATAACGGTTTTAGTAAATGACGGATTGTCAAGCCAAGTGCGACAGTTCCTCTGAAAAGGATTCGTGAGCGGTTCTCCAGCTCAGGCATTTACGTGGTCTGTGATTGATCAAGTCCAGAGCATTTTCCAGAGCTTCATCCGTGATTTGGGCGAAATCCGTCCCCTTGGGGAAAAACTCTCGCAGGAGGCCATTGGCATTTTCATTCGAGCCGCGTTGCCAGGAGGAATAGGGATCTGCAAAATATACCTGCACGCCATGAACGGCTTCTAGGCTGTGTAACAGGCGAATTCCTTGCCACGGTCTGCGGTAGCGGTTTGAAATGCATGGACTGGGTACTGCGAAGCCGCTACTCCAAAGGCAATCTCCATGGACAACGCGGTACGATCAGGCATACGAATCGCGGTGTACAAGCGGGTCTTTCGTTCGATGAACGTGGCTACACAGCCCTTGCTTTTCCCACGACCTGAAACCACCGTATCCAGTTCCCAATGGCCGAAGGTCTCCCGGTGACGAACCTCTTTCGGACGTTGAGAGATGGGCTTGCCCACAGCAAACTTGCCGCGTGTCTCTGCTGGCTTCTGCCGTTTCCCTTTGTGTCTGAGGATGGCAAGCACGCCTTTCACCAAACGGCCTGTATAAAGCCAGCGATAGCCCGTTTTAAAACATACCATCGCTTGACCTTCCTGACGCAAACGCTCTACGATCTGTTCCGGAGACCAGGTTGCCTGAAGCTTTTCTTCGATGCGACTCGCCAGTTCTGGATTCCACTTCCCTGCGGAAACGGAGGCCTTACGGCGCTGGACATAGCCCTCTTGAGCGTTCTCCACGCCGTATGGGTTGTTCTACTGTATTTCGGCGGAGTTCCCGGCTAATGGTGGAATGATGTCTGCCAAGTTCTTTGGCAATCGCTCGGGTACTTTTCCCCTGCTGGTGGAGGATTTCTAGCTTGCTGCGTTCGACTATGCTAAGATGTGTGTAGCTCATGGTGGATTCTCCTTGTGTGAATGGTTGTGTGAGAACTTTCATTCTACACGAATCCGGCCATGGGCCCTTTTTTATTTATTTCCAGTAGGTGTCGCACTTCATATTACAATCCGTCAAATAGAATTAATATTTTGGTAAGGGGATGGCTTTTCTTGAAGTATACGAACTGGAATTTATATGGAAAATTGATGTTACCTGTGATTATATCTGTGTTAGGTATCATTATTTTTAATACTTTTAATTTTCTACTCCAAAGCATGGTTGCTCTTGCAGAAAAATTTTATAGTACGGGATATACATTTGGTGAATTTCTAGATCGAATGTTTTAATCCAACTCCAAGGATGGCATGACCTAATGTAACCATCTGGGCAAAGTTGTAAATGGGTATGCCGAAGATTTATACTCAAATATATACACATGTTTAGCCTAATTAAGCTCTAATCATGGTTACCAATGAATGTATTTAATCACGGAGAGGATGTAGAAGCGACATGCGGGAACTTCAAGTTCAAACGAAATATGGTACGGTTCAAGGCGAGCTTTTACACGGTGCAAGTGTATGGAAGGGCATTCCGTATGCGAAGCCACCAGTAGGCGAGCTGCGTTTCCAAGCTCCGGTACAGCCCGAGTCATGGGAAGGAATCAGACAGGCAACCGAATTTGGGCCTGAGAATATACAACCGCGTCATGATTCAGAGTGGATGGGCGGACAGAAGCCGCCGGAGTCGGAAGACAGCCTGTATCTGAACATCTGGGCACCTGAAAAAGAAAGCAGTCACCCCCTTCCCGTCATGGTCTGGATTCACGGGGGATCATTTGTCACCGGATCAGGCAGTCTGCCTGTATATGATGGCACACAGCTAGCCGTTCGTGGTGACGTAATCGTAGTGACTATTAACTATCGTCTTGGGCCACTAGGATTTCTGCACATGGCTCCGCTGGGTGATTCCTATGTATCCAACGCTGGGCTGCTGGATCAGGTAGCTGCGCTGCAATGGGTAAAAGATAACATTACTGCCTTTGGCGGTGATCCGGGCCAGGTTACGGTATTTGGGGAATCGGCAGGCAGTATGAGTATTGCCGCACTGATGGCGATGCCTTCAGCCAAAGGTTTATTCCAGCGTACCATTATGGAAAGTGGCGCTTCGCAGTTCATGCCAGCAGAGCAAGCTTCGGCTTTACGTGAGGGTATGTTGAAGATTCTTGGTGTAGACCGGGAAAATTTGCATAAGCTGAACAGCATTCCGGTAGAGCAGATTATGGCAGCTGCAGAAACGGTGAAGCAGCAGAGCGGAGCCGGCATGGCTATGTTGTTCCAGCCTGTACTGGATGGCGAAACATTGCCGCAAATACCGCTTCAAGCCGTAAGTGAAGGCTCCGCAGAGGGTGTACCGGTACTTATCGGCACAACGAAGCATGAAGGAGCGCTGTTTATTCAGCCACATGTACCTTTTTCAAACGAAATTGATATGGTGCAGGGTGTTGATTTTATGACGCCGGATCTGGAGAATCGTGTCGCTATCGCAGACAGTTATCCCAAAACAGCAGATGGACAGGCTCAGGTAATGACCGATATGTTCTTCTGGCGGTCAGCACTACAGTATGCAGCTGCACAACAGAAGCATGCCCCGGTGTGGATGTACCGTTTTGACTGGGTGATGCCAGAGCATCCCCTTCTGAAAAGAGCCATTCACAGCATCGAAATGTTCTTTGTGTTTAACACGCTCGATGCACTGAAATTCATGAAAGCTGAGCCGGATGAAGCGGCTAGAGTGCTTGCACTCAAGGTGCAGGATGCCTGGATTTCCTTTGCGAAAAACGGTAAGCCGGAGACGGCAGGAATCGAATGGCCTGAATATCGTCAGGATCGGGCGACACTGATCATCAACCATGAGATTGAGGTTGTTCATGATCCAGAGGCTTCTAAACGCGAACTGCTAGGTGTTATGTAAGGTATTTTTTACTTTGCAAGCTTGAGAACATGCTGAGTTGCTGAGAACTCAACCATCTCAGTTTCTCAAAATACAAAAGGCGGCCTTATGGGTTATCCATGAGAGGCCGCCTTTTTTGATATATGAATCGTCCTGTAGGGAAGGACACACATTTGATTTATTATTTACGCGAGGCCCGCGTTCGGGCGACCTCGTCGAAATAGAAGGAACGTTTTCCACCCGAGAATATCACGACTACCAAATGGATGAACAGGACGATATACACGAGGAAGCCCGCAAAATTTAAACTCAGGAAAATCCAGACCAGATAAGAATTAAGCACATCATCCTGAGTGTTAGGGTATGCATACTGACTTATCAGTTGAATAATCGTGATCAGAAGCCACGGAGCATAGATGGCAATAAAGCGTTTCAATAGCGCTGGAAGCATCGGCGTACCCGTTTGACGATCCACATATCGGAACCGGAGAACTGCAGAGCCCGGTGTAACTCCGTTGCGAACCCAAGGGATAAAGAACAGGACGATAACCATCGCAGTAGATGTATTTATAGCATCCTGGATGTCATTGGATGCTGTGAAGATGGACATGATTATGTCGATGATCATCACGACAATACCATCGATAAGCAGTGCAAGCAGCTGTGGTACAGGATAGACACGGTTTTGCTCCACAATCTGCTCGCTCTTGGCCTGAATACTCGCACGTGATGGGAATAAGGCCAGCAGCAACGGGGCTGCGAAGAAACCAATTACTGCACCAGAGGTGTTCAGCATCAGATCATCCACATCGAATAGCCGGTAAGGACAGCTGTAATATCCGTACAACCCCGTGAGTTGGGTGACTTCGAAAAATAAGGAAAGCCCGAAGCCAGCCACAAAGGCGTGTTTCCAAAAAGCTCTCTTTTGCCAGAAATACCGGATATATACCCCCAGTGGCATGAGCAGTAATACATTGAACAGTACTTGCAGGAAAGCTCGGCCCTTAATCATGTTGATCCATGTAGAGGGTTGAGACCATATGATGGGGGTTTCCTTCATAATGTCTTTCACAAACATAAAGGGTGTCAAATTGTAATAAACGGCATTAGCAGCATGCCCTGCACAGGTGTTTCGAGTCGTCGGAAGCGGCAGAATGACCAGGCAGTAGGCTGCTAACAGGAAGAAAATAAAAGAAAAGCTGACGGCAAACCGTGACCAGCTGAAAAAGCCATCTTTGCGATAACCATAGATTAACCACGGTACCAGCAGGAACAGGGAAGCAACGACAAAGGTAATAAATGCGGTCTGAATAGGGAAAACATAGGATGACATAAGCCGGCACTCCTTTGGGATGAAAGATTGATTGTATAGAATCATGTATCGGTTTTACAAAGGGGTAATCCATCACTGGTGCTGTAAAAATTTACTTATAATTCACATTAAGCGGATACGTTGTTTTTTTATTATTATAATGGTCTTTCCTTAAAGTGAAGATCATCTTCCTTTAAATTTCGTTTAAAAATAAGTCAAATCAGGAATGCAGTGAGCCATCGTATGGAACATATTGCAGAAATCCCTTATACTAGTGAGATAGCGAAAATGCAGAATGGAGAGTTTAATACAAATGTCTAATTTGCCCAATTGTCCGAAATGTAATTCGGAGTATACGTATGAGGATGGCCTGTTGTTGATCTGTCCGGAATGCGCACATGAATGGTCTTTGGAAGCAGAACAAGGGGATGCTGAGGAGTCCAAAGTTGTGCGTGATGCCAATGGAAATGTACTGAACGATGGTGACACAGTTACGGTCATCAAAGACCTCAAAGTGAAAGGCAGCTCCCTCGTCGTGAAACAAGGCACCAAAGTGAAGAATATCCGTCTGATCGATGGAGACCATGATATTGATTGCAAGATCGATAGCCTGGGTGCGATGAAACTGAAGTCTGAATTTGTGAAAAAAATCTAGTCTTATCATATCCCTGGCGATACAGACTTAAATACTAAATAAACTTGCAATGACGTTCTCTTTCGAATATAGCGAAAGGAGGACGTCATTTTTGATTTTACAGGAAAAATTTAGGATGTATACTAAAGCAAATTTACTGTAGTTAAATAGTTCAAAAAAGGCGGGTGTACAAGAGATGCACAAAGATCGAGAGCACATTATTCGATATTATTCCGGATTTGATGAGTGGGGCAGGCTGGAGCGTGAACCCATCGAATTTATCATTAATATGAATTACATTCGGGAGTATCTTCCTCCAGGCGGTCTGATTCTGGATAACGGTGCTGGACCGGGGAAATACGCAATGGAGCTGGCTAAGTCGGGATATCAGGTTACGTTATCGGATCTTACACCTTCATCGGTAGAACTTGCGCAGGAGAAAGCCGAAGCATTAGAGCTGACTCCGCAATTTGATGGATTTCATGTACTGGATGCAACTTCCCTGAACGGGATTGCCGATGACACCTATGATGCGGTGCTTATGCTGGGGCCGCTGTATCATCTGCAACAGGAAAAAGAGCGGGCGGCAGCAATGCGTGAACTCTATCGAGTCACGAAGCCGGGAGGCGCTGTATTTGTGGCGGTCCAGAGCCGGATGCGGATGAGTATCAATTCATTGCAATCACCGCAACATTGGAGGCCCAATGATAACATCGGTGCGATCCGGTCTTTTGTCGAAAGAGGTACGTTTGATCATCAGGATCAAGGACGTTTTACGGGAGCATACTATTTTCATGTGAAGGATGTTGTGCCGTTCATGGAGCAGCACGGCTTCGAGACTGTTCAGCTGATCGGTTCCTCCAGCCTCAAAGCGATGATCACAGACGAGCAGCATCGATATTGGAAGGAACGTGGGGAGGAACAAGAGCTGCTTCAATACATGATTAAGGCAGCCAAAGATCCTTCCATTCTGGGGATCTCGTCCCATCTGTTGTATATCGGAAGGAAGTTGTAGCAGATGGCACTTCTATAGCGTAATTTTCGGTTAGTAAATTTATAGAAGGGTGGAGCCCATGTTATAATGGAAGTATCGAATAATCCGGAGGTGTCAACGATGCAATGGAAAGAGGTTCAAGAACGTTTCCCGAATGAGTGGGTTGTTTTTGAAGCGACGAAGGCTTATTCGCAAGAAGGTCAACGTTATATTGAAGAAATGGCTGTTATAGATTCATTTGGTGATTCAACAAAAGCATTGAAACGATATAGCGAATTGCATAAGGAAGACCCTAATCGGGAATATTGTTTTTTTCATACATCACGTTCTGAAGTTGTGGCTAGAGAAAGGTATGTCGGATTAAGAGGCCCTAGATGAAGATAGCAGATATATATGGATTGCCCTTTATAAGTGTACAACTGGTTTACAGAGGTAAAAAATTTACGCTGGAGAAAGTACTTCTTGATACCGGGTCGGCTAGTACATTATTAAACGCAGATGTGGTTGTGGATATCGGAATGATTCCGGAAGAGAACGATGTGGTTAACACAATAAGAGGTGTTGGCGGCATAGAGTATGTTTATACGAAGTCACTAGATTCTATCGCTGTAGATGGAACTGTTTTGAAAAACTTCGAGATTGAGATCGGGAACATGGATTACGGTTTGGAAATTGACGGGATTTTGGGTTTCAATTTTATGAGACAAACAGGAGCCGTTATTGACCTAAACTCTATGGAGATACTCCTAAAGTGATTCTCATTCATAAAGAAAAGTGCCCTCTGGAAACAGAGGGTACTTGTGTTTTTACCCGAAATAGTTCAATATAAAGATAAATAACAAAAGGTGATCTACTTACAATAGGTTAGATGGACGACGGATCGCTTCATACCCAGGGAGGAACATACTATGGAAATCGGAATCAGTACATTTGTGGAGACAAACCCGGATGTAAATACAGGAAAAGTTATCAGCCACGCACAGCGTATTCGTGATGTCGTGGAAGAGATTGTTTTGGCAGATCAGGTGGGGCTGGATGTATACGGCGTAGGGGAGCATCATCGTTCAGATTATGCAGCTTCGTCACCGGCAGTCATTTTGGCAGCAGCAGCTTCACAGACGAAAAACATTCGCCTGACCAGTGCAGTAACGGTGCTGTCATCAGATGATCCAGTACGTGTATTTCAGGATTTTGCGACATTGGACGGTATTTCGAATGGACGTGCAGAGATTATGGCAGGGCGTGGCTCATTTATCGAGTCCTTCCCGTTATTCGGTTATGATCTGGGCGACTATGATGAGTTGTTTGATGAGAAATTGGATCTGCTTTTGAAACTGACGGAGTCGGAAAAAGTAACCTGGTCGGGCAAACATCGTCCTTCCTTCAACAACCTGGGCATTTATCCGCGCCCGGTACAAGAGAAGCTTCCGGTCTGGATCGGCAGTGGCGGTAATCAGGAATCGGTTGTTCGTGCTGGTCTGCTCGGATTGCCGCTGGTCCTTGCCATTATCGGTGGTCGTCCAAAACAGTTTGCACCTCTGGTGGAGTTGTATAAAAAAGCAGCTGCACACGCTGGACACGACGCTTCCAAGTTAACTGTTGCTTCCCACTCTCACGGCTTTGTTGCCGATACTACCGATGAAGCGGTGGAGAAGTTTTTCCGCCCTGCACAAGCGGTAATGAACCAGCTCGGACGTGAACGCGGATGGGGACATTACGGGCGTGAAACATTTGATGCGGCACGCACCCTGGAAGGTGCACTGTACGTAGGGGATGTGGATACGTTAGTTGAGAAAATTATCTATCTGCGCAAAGAGGTTGGCATCACCCGGTTCATGTTGCACACTCCACTCGGCACACAGCCGCATGATGAGGTTATGCACGCGATTGAACTGCTCGGCAAAGAAGTAGCGCCAAGAGTTCGTGAAGAGATTGCACGCTGGGAAGCGGAAAATCAGGAAGCGCGCTAAGCCGGCTGTGGTTGATAAAAATGATCTAAATTGATCTATTCATGTACACAGAAATAGTAGCATAGAAAAAGGAGCATGTCCTAAGCGTATTACGCCATGGATATGCTTCTTTATGTTTATCTATAATCGTTTCTAAATGTACAAATTCTGTGTCTATCCATTCGCAGATGGATTCACTAGAGAGTTTATGATCATCGATAACGTATGATCATAAAGGGTTTTGGCAGCTTCTTCGGTTTCAATATGTCCTCCCAGGTATAGATGGATCACACCATGTAAGGGGGCCCAGATCATACGCACCGCAAGCAGGGGATCTTGCACCTGAATCATGCCTTGTTCAATCGCTACCTCAACTAACCCTGACACTTGCTTCAGTGCAGTCGCTGTTCCCTGTAACGTCTCTCCGTCCGGCTTGAATTCGGAAAAGGAACCTCCAAACATCAGCTGATAGAAGCTGGATTGAGATATGCCGAAGTCCCAGTAGACGTAGGCCAGATCACGGAAATAGTGTTCGAACGACGCCTGCCGGGGCATAGCTTCAAAACGCTGGGCCATAAGAGAACATCCCTCTAAATATAGATGTTTGGCTAACCCTTCTTTTTTGCCAAAAAGGTTATATATGATCTTGGTAGAGCATTCCATGCGTTCAGCTACGCGGCGTACCGTGACGGCTTCGGGGCCATGCTCTTGTAATAAAGCCGCAGCAGCATGTACAATATTTTGCCGCAGATTATCCGAGTGCTGGAGTCTGGCTTCCTGAAAGGTTGTTACCGTATGTGCAGATTCCGAGGAACCCGAATGTATATCCTTCATTGATTTCATCCTCATAACCGTATTGTTGTTAAAAGAAACTACGACGTTTCCTTTTCTTATGGTCATTCTACTGTTTTACGCCAGATAACGTCAATTTAATCCGACTTTAGAATGTCAGCACCACGTTCTAAATTCCGTTTAAAAGTTGATGTAACAGATGTAATTTGACTGGATCATGAATTTAGGTTACGATGATTCTACAAAGAAACAGTGTTTCTAAAAAGAAACAATAGTTTCGATTATGTCTGGAGGATAGAAAAGAAATGATAAAACAACAACATCAATGGGCACTTATTACAGGAGCTTCTTCGGGAATAGGTGAAGTTTTTGCAATCGAGATGGCTTCCAAGGGTAAAAATGTTGTGCTGGTTGCCAGAACAGAGTCCAAACTGGAACAATTGGCAGAACGAATAGAACGTACATATCAAGTAAAGGCTGAGTTAATTGTATCGGATCTCTCTGAAGCAGACGCACCACGGAAGGTATATGAGGAATGCCAGAATCGGGGAATACAGATTGATATCTTGATTAATAATGCTGGATTCGCTACTCATGGATATTTTGAACAAATAGACAGTTCCCGGCAGCAGGACGAAATTTTGTTGAACGTGCTCGCTTTGACAAACATGACACACCTTTTCTTGCCAGGCATGTTGCAGAAGAAAAATGGCGCTGTAATTAATGTATCTTCGACAGCTTCCTTTCAACCAGATCCTTATATGGCTGTGTATGGAGCAACGAAGGCGTATGTACTTTCTTTTACAGAGGCGTTATATGAGGAGAACAGGAAGCGTGGAGTTCAGTTTTTAGCATTATGTCCGGGTTCAACCGAGACTTCGTTTTTTGATGTGGTGGGTGCTGATGAAGCCTCCGTCGGTAAACGTGATACACCTGAGCATGTCGTGGCAGTGGCCGTGAGGGCACTGGAGTCAGGCAAACCTTATGCTGTACCGGGGAGCAGAAATTACTGGACAGCACAGTTCTCCCGACTTATGCCACGCAAGTTCATGTTACGAATTGTAGGAAGCATGCTACGACCACGTTCCAAAGGTGGCGAAGCAGAAGCTACAAGTCTGAATTAACCATAGGGATGAACACTTCGGCGGAAGGCACGTTTTCCAAAAGATCTTCTCGGCTGACTCTGTCGCGATCTCGGGTGTCTTGAACTGCCAGTGCGGCAAAATCTCGCTCTTGTATGGCTCCACCATAAGCACACCCTGCTCGCCCCGTCCCACAGTATATAATTCAGGCTGCTTGCGCAGATCCAGCTCTTTGTAATTGAGACAGTAATCGAATTTTTTCATTGGGTCGTCCTCCTTGGAGAAACATACGCGTTCGCATCCACTTGCACATCGTATGATAATGTTAAGGTGTTCTTTTTCTTTTTTACCCCGATTCTGATATAACAAGCACGGTTAATGGGGAACAATAGAAGGAAATGTACAGGAGGTATGAAGCGATGGGCATGTCGGGTAGATATGTTGTAGTGAAGGATGAGTTGGTGCAATCCATCCAATCGGGTGAGGTTAGTGTGCTTGATTGTCAGGTCGATCTGGATATTGATAAAATGTGGCAGATGCTGCAGTTCACGTTGAGCGGCAGTCTTGTGGATGGAGAACCACCGCTCGGTTATGTTGTGCCGCTCGCTAGTCAGCAGTATCTGGGGAATTATTCAGACATGGATCTGTTCTTGATTAATAACAAGCAGGTTCTTGAAGCTTATATGGCATTGGAGCAGCTTACCCCTGATGATGTGGAGGCACGTTTCAGTCTGGAGCATATGCTTGCCGAAGGTGTATATCCCGTGATGGAAGGCAGGGACGAGCAAGAGACTCTTCAGGACATCAAGCAGACGATTGATCGAATTCAGGCGTTGTTTCAGGTGACTGTGGAGAACGGCAACGGAATTATCTTCTATGTTTTCTAGGCTTTGCTGCCAGAAAGCGCGTGTGTACGGATGTTTGATTCATGCGCCATCCGGTTATTGATACACACAAGGCAACGCCTTGATGATTACGCCGAAGAGAGGGAGAACCGTTATGACACAAAATCAGAATGAAGAGAACAAAGCGATTCAAGACGATGAACCGGATCAATTTGAGGCACCTGTGACACCGGCAGATGAAGTGAAGGATGAAGAGACTGCTGAGGATCAGGAACAGGAATAATCTGAAAATATTACATGAAACAGCACGTTTCCACGCGCATGTTATGACATATGAAGGATAGAAGAACCAGAAGGCCGGACGTGTTCCGGCCTATTTGGCCTATTTTTATACGTATCCGTTTACAACAATTCCTTGTGCCCTCATAATATGGAGTGAACCATATTTTGTTAAGGGGGAGATCCCAATTAAGAGCCAAAAGTTATACCAATGGATGGCAATACCGCTTGTCCTGTTAATGGTTGTTCTTACAGGGTGTCAGGCCGTAGGTGGCGTTGATGTTAGCCAAGCTATAGCCAATAACACCAAAGTAAAATCCGGTGAATCCAAGCAATCCATGCACATTAACATAGAGCCGGACAAACAACTTGCAACCGATGAAGCTCTCGTAATGATCAAACGAATCAATTCGATCTCACTGAATATCGATCATGCCAAAATGAAAGACACGGACACGGCATCGGTCAAAGGATCACTGAACATGGATGGAACAAAACTGCCTTTCCATCTGTCCGTGGACAAGTCGGGCATGACCATTGATGTGGATGGAGCTCAGAAACCGGTTTACATATCGCTCGATACACTTGGGGGAGCAGAAACCATGCTGCCTCTGGATACGAAAGAGCTGGAGAAACAGATGCAGGAGCTTTCTCCAAAGGTATTAACTTTTGTCATGAAACATCTGTCTAATCCCAAGAACATATCTGTTACACCTGTTCAGGAGACTGTAAACGGTGAAACCCTGTCTCTGAACAAGCTGCACATGGAGATTAACGGTGAAGAATTGCTCGCTATGGTTAAGCCGTTTCTGACGAGTATTGCCAAGGATGAGCAAGGTCTCAAGCAGTTGATTGGAGACTTGTATGATGTACTATACCCTGTATTTGAAAGTTATATGGGTCTGGAAGGTATAGAAGGCATGGAAGACGATGAAGTGACTTCTATCTTACCGAAATCGAAGGAAGAAGCAGTCACATCCATATATGACATGATTAAAGAAGGTTTGGACAGCGTTCTGGTGAACTATGATGAGGAGCTGAACAACCTGCTGAAAGATACACCGGAGCTAAAAACGGTATTTGGCCCGGAGACCAAATTGAACATGGATTTCTTCGTGGATAGCAAGCTGGATATTCGTAAACAGAATATGTCGTTGAAGGTGGCTGTTCCTGCTTCGGAAGACCTGCCGGTTCGTGCTGTAACCCTCAGTGCAGACAGTGAGTTATGGAATATTGGTGGAGCGGTCACAGTGGATGAAGTGGATGCTTCTCGCGGTGTGATGGAACTGGCAGAAGGTGAAGTTACACCTGGACAAGTTCTTCGCAATTTTGATTCAAATTCATTCGTCTATCAATTCCTGAAGAATGAGATGAAAATTTCAACAAAAAGCATCTTCCTCCATCCGAGTGAAGAAAATGGTGCGATCACAGTGAAAAATACAACCTTTGTGCCACTGCGGTATCTGTCCGAGCAATTGGATGCAGAAGTGAAATGGACCAAGGGCTCGAAACAGATTATTGTCATTGACGATATGACAGGAGACGAGGTTGTGCTGACGGTAGGTTCTTCGAAAGCAACAGTCGCGGGGCAAGAAGTCACGATGGTGGAGTCGGCGTTTGTAGGCAAAAACGGCAAAACCTATGTGCCACTGCGCTTTATGGCTGAATCGCTAGGAGCCACAGTGGAGAAAGAACAAGATACAGGCTGGATTTTCATTGACCGCAATTAATATAATCTAATTCGTTGAAAATGATGCGTGAATTGGAAGGGGATTTCAGAGAATGCCAGATTTCTCGTAATGTTGTAGGAAAGAACAAGGCGTAAAAATTCCGTTAGATCAACACGGGATACGTCTGTCCTTTTTGACCCATTACGAGGATCTTCGGCGTTTCGATCTGAAAGGATGAAACGATACGGGAGTACCTCTATTGGAGGTGCTCCTTTTTGTCGTGTCATCGCAAAATAATCCCTAAGAGGTGTTCTATATGAATCATGGTTTCACGATTGTTGCTGATGCAGTGATGTTGCGTCCTTTTACTTTGCAAGACCAAGCTGCGCTGACAGCCCTGACACATCAGCCTGAAATTACGGACCTGTTACCCGATTGGAAGATGACCGAAGAGCAACTAAGTGAGTTTTTACAGTTCGTTGTGGGTAGTTATGAGCGGTTTGATCCGCAAGATGTGAGAATAATGCTTGCGGTAGTTCATCAGGAGAGCCAGCAGCTGATCGGTTGGTGTGGTGTGTTTCCAAACGATATGCTTGATCCGTCTGATTATGAAGTAGCGTATGCCATCTCACGTGATCACCGCAACAAAGGTTATATCACAGAGGCAGTTCAGGCGTTGATAATGTATCTAATTGAGCATACGTCGTTAAACCGAATCGTTGGCATTGTGAAGACATATAACCCCGCTTCTCGCAGAGTTCTGGAGCATACAGGCTTTCAGTATGTGAACCGAAGACGTCTGTCTGACGGAGAGATCTATGATTATTTTGAACTTCACAGCACCCATTCCGATGGGAAAACCACTGAGCGGATTAAACCCAAACCATTATCGATAAACCTGCGCCGAGCAGAGCACGAAGATGCAGTTGTGCTGACGGAAATTTGCACACGTGCTTTTGATCATGCGATCCACGTCTGGGCAAAAGGAAAGCATGACCTGGACAGTAATCTATGCCCTCCGGGTTACGGCTCTGTCCGTATGCATGAATATGTCATTCGCGAATGGGATTATTATGTGGTGGAAGCGGATGGCTGTGCCATTGGCGGGGTAAGCGTGAATGTGCTCGGGCATGAGATCGCAAGGCTGGACAAAATCTATATCGACCCTGTCTGCCAAGGGCGCGGAGTAGGCTCACAAGTGATCAGACAGATTGAGGCTGCGTTCCCGCATATCCTGCACTGGAGGCTGGAGACTTCTGGTCGGCAGACGAGTAATCATCATTTTTACGAAAAGCTAGGTTATGTTTGTATGTATGCCTCTGAGTCTGAGTACGGTTATAAGAAAACGACATTTCCGAGTCCAATAGATCCCAGTGTGCAGCATGATCCAGGGAAGGAACATCAATGTGTTCAAGCCAATTTGGATTCGATGTGGTATAGTTCCAGCACAATGAAGAACAGTCGCATCACCGATTGTAATCTGAGCGAAAGCAAATTAACGAACCTGAACATGACAGAAATGCTGCTGGCGGATTTGCGATTAACGAACACCAAGTTTGAATTCTGCGCGCTGGACGGGGTTCAATTTCAGGATACACATCTGGGAGCGGATAACGTACCGATGCAGTGGAAACATTGTGATCTGGGGGGCAGTCGTTTTGTTGATTGTGATCTGTCAGGTGTTGAGCTGGAGGCTTGCCAAGTGGCGGGGATGAAGATTAACGGGATTCCCATTGAGAGCTTCATTGAGGCATATGAGATGTTGAAACTAAACGACTGATTTCGGATGAGGTTGACTGGGCTGGTTTCCCGCTGATTGAAGGAGCCTGAAACATGTGCTGCTGTGATGAAAAAGCAGGGCCAAGGCTTCATCGTTAACACCTCCTCCGTCGGTGGTATTTGCAATGAACCGTAAACATGCCCTCCCAAGTGGAACAAGAGCTTGGGAGGGCATGTTTTGTTGTTTTTCATACGAAAGAGTCCTGAATTCATTTCTGTTAATTTCGGCTTTATTCCATAACGGTATCGTATATTTTTTGGCTTATTATTCCTGCGTTTAGTTATGCTGCAGCAGTTTTGGCCTTTTGTTAAAACCGGTACTGCCGGCGGTATAACCCATTTTCTGATAAAATTCATGCGCAGCTTTACGATCGACACGGTTGCCGCTGTTCAGCGATATGGAGTCCACCTGATGTGAAGCTGCACACTGTTCAGCAGCCAGCAACAGCTGACGGCCAATACCGGAACCGCGGTGATGCTCGTGAACAACCAGTGCCATAATGCGGCAGTGTCTTCCGTTCTTTTCGTACATATAAGACGTTTGCATGCCAATAAGTCCTACCAAGCGCCCGCGTAATTCGGCCACCAATGTGGTAAAGTTGGCATCGGCAGCAATATGTGCGTATCTTTCCTGCATTTCAGCAAAGGTTGTTGGATATCCAAGCTGATCCATGAGGATAACCATATCCTGCAGATCCTGATCCGTGCTGTGCCGGATATTCACATCCAGACTCATATGCGGGACACCTCCCCTGCGCGTTCCTTGAGAGAAAGGTCAATGATGGTGTCGAGCAGTTCGGCAAAAGAAATACCCGCAGCGGCTGCACTTTTGGGCAGCAGACTGTTTCGGGTCAGCCCCGGCAGTGTGTTGACCTCAAGCACATATGGCACGCCTTCACGTATCAGCATATCCACCCGAGCGTATACACTGCATTTGAGTACGTTGTAACAAGTTAACGCAGCAGCCTCTACACGCTGATGCAGATCGGAAGGCAACTGAATGACCTGCTCATCCGCGCCGTTATCATCGTATTTGGCAGCATAGTCGAAAAAGGCAGCATTGGCATGAATGGAGATTACAGGCAGCATCTTGCCATCAACAATGGCGCAGGTAATCTCTTCACCCTCAATGTATTGCTCAATCATGACACTGTTGTCCCATGCAAGAGCAGCCTCTACCGCGGCAGGCAGGGCATCCGGCTCATGTACGATCTGCGTTCCTATACTTGAGCCACCGGAATTTGGTTTGACGACTACGGGGTACGTTAAGTGCTGGACAGCCACCGAGGATAGATCTTGCATTCGATTCACTTGAAGCCAATCTCCAGTAAGTACCCCTGCCTGGCGCATTAGCTGTTTGGACATGTCCTTATCCATGCATACACTGCTTGCGAGCACGCCGCAGCCCGTGTAGGGAATGCCGAGGGATTCGAGTGTGCCTTGCACCGTACCGTCTTCTCCGTATTTTCCGTGCAGAGCAAGCAAGGCTACATCGATTCCGTCTGATTTGTCGATCAAATCCCGCTTGGAATTCAACTCAATGGGCACGACCTCGTACTTGTTTTTGTCCAGATTCGCAATCATCTCCTGTCCGGTGAGCAAGGATATATCCCGCTCAGAAGATGTACCGCCCATAATAACGCCGACTTTCATGTGAAAATCCTCCCTATTGTTATTAAACTACTTTACATCATGCTCGCAACGGTCTCACCGATGATACGTATGCCTTTGCGGATGTTCTCGTCGCTGACTCTGGAGAAGCCGAGGCGCATCGTATGGAGTCCTTGACCGGGTTCCAGATAAAAGGTATCTCCAGGGGTGAAGGTTACCCCTTTCACTTTGCAGGCGGCAAGCAGCTCTCTCGTTCGTACCTTCGGTGGAAACTGTACGAACAGATGCAGACCGCCTGCTCCGGATATTTGACACATCGGCAGATACTGCTTCAAGCAATGCACAACCAGTTCATATTTCCGCTTGTACTCTGTACGAGCGCGTTTTAAGTATTTCTCAAAATTGCCGTTGCTCAAATATTGATACAGTAGCGATTGATCCAGTGTAGACGTATGAATGCTGCGTGCCCGCTTCATGCTCTCCAAATAGTCAATGAATGCGGCATCCGCGATAATCCAGCCTACGCGAAGCCCGGGGAATAATACTTTGGAGAAACTACCCAGATACACCAGGCCATTCCCATTACCCATACTTGCGATGAGGGGCGAGACATGGGAGCCGGAATAACGAAGTTCTTCGTTGAATCCATCCTCGATGATCGGGACTTGATATTCATTCATCAAACGTATAATTTCAATTCGTTTGGCGGGGGAAGTCACGATTCCTGTTGGATTGTGATAAGAAGGCACAAGATAGGCCAGATCATATGCACTGCCAGCCAGCTCTTGCTCCAGCTGCTTCAGATCGATTCCGTCCGGTTCCATATGGATGCCGGTTAGCTGAAACTGGTGCAGCTTCAGGTTTTTGATCGCCGTGTGATGTGTGGGGTTCTCACACAGCGCTTTACCACTCTTTTTGCGTAAGGCCCCAAGCACCAGGTCGAAACCCTCCGTAAAACCGTTTGTAATCAGGATATCCTTGCCTGTAAGGTCTACCCCTTTGTTCTCCATATAACGCAGCAAATAGTTCATGAGCGGTTTGTACCCTTGCGCGTAGCCGTAATTAAGCAGGACTTCCCCTTCAAGCGCCATCCGGTCTAGAAAAGCCCGTTTCACATTGTGCAGATCAAATAGCTTTTCATCCGGAGCAATACTGGTGAACGAAATTTCGCCGCGCTCCGCTCCTGATCCATGTTTCATCAGATCATATTGCTCTGCCTGAATGGCATAATCGCTGACCCTTGTTTTCCAGTCCAAGTGCCAGTGTGCTTCGGCCTTTGGTGTTTCAATGAGTGTGCTGACGTAATTGCCCTTACCTTTGAGCGCATAGATCAAGCCTTCCTCTTCGAGTTCGGCGTACGCAAGCAGAATAGTACTGCGGCTTACCTTCATGAGCGTACCAAGCTCTCGGGTCGAAGGCAGCTTCTGATTGGGCTGTAAAGCACCTTTTAACATCAATCGTTTCAAATAATCTTTGACTTGTATATATATAGGGCGGTTCTCCGTCAATAGCAGATCGGAATACATCCCATCACTCCCTCTACTGGTATCTTGCCATATTATAAACCCAGCAGAAAGAACCACGATACCTCTGTTTCGCTGCCGAGGTGGTCTGAGTTGAAGCACAAATGGGAAAAAGCCCTGGCTCATATGCCGGGCTGGAGGTGGAACCTATTCATGTTCTAAGGGTGTTACGCTATTCTGCTTAATAAAGTTCATGTTCTGACTAGTCTCTAAAACGGGTTTCTATCTATCCTTCTACGTGTGTCTAACTACTATGATGAGACTATAGGTTGTTTATATCATTTCTAATTCTAGTTGATGAACTTGATGCTGTAATATACAGAAATCATTCATGATTATTAGGCCGGATTTGCTTGCTGCAATAAGTTCTCGTATATTCGTATAGATGGTAAATCTAAAAAGCTACGTTTCTTGCTAACTGTACTCTTCTCGTGTGCACATCACAGAATTCAGTGTGAGAAAGACGAAACATTTCAGGCCCTATCAGACTTGGTTGGATACAAAGACATGTGTCTTAGTGCCCAATTTCTTCCTCGTACCCTTATAGTACCACTTTGAATCAGGAAAGTTAACCTTTTTTTGAAATATTTGTCGCAATAGCGAAAATTCCGTGAATTACACTTCATTTAGATTGAAATGGTGTCGTATTATAATATGTGTTAGGATGTACATCTATAGAATATAGAGGAAGTGAAAATGATGATTCAAATTATTGTTCCAACACCTGATGTGACCATTACGAAGCAGGAAAATCCGCAGCTAAGCCACATCTACGGATTTACTGATTTTCACCTGATTACACGGGAATTAGGCGGAATTTTTATGTTTTATAATGCCGCTGACGAGTTGTTATTTGTCGGGAAAGCTCGAAAATTAAGACCCCGCATTAAGAAGCATTTTGAAGATACCGTGTCCCCGATGAAAAATCATCGTGAGGAAGTGACGAAGATTGAGGTCTGTCTGGTAGAAGACCCGGTGGATCGTGAAATTTACGAGACCTATATCATTAACACTATGCGTGCAAAGTATAATGTGGACAAGGTGCTGTATAAGTAGGCAGGGAATTTATAGAGGCAAAAAGTAAAAGATGCCAAACATAATACCGGAGCAGTTAGGACATATGTCCTAGGTGGTTGTGTAGGTACGCAGGGTGTGATCTATAGATCACATCCGGCTCCATTTATTTAGAAAAAGTAGTTCTACATAGCTTATAAAGAAACTGAAGAATTCAAATGGTTAAGGAAGCAGCACTAGGCATGGGATTTACAGATTACCAAATACATAAGAAGAGGTGATGGTGTTGATCGGTCGTAGCGGTAACCCTACACTTAAAGACAGCACGTTTGAGAACAGAGGATATGGAGAGGATCGATACCAGAATTACATGACGATTAATGGCACGGTGAACAAAGCATTCATCACGTTGATTATCCTGCTGGGCAGTGCATTTGCAACCTGGATGATGTTCTTTAACGGACAAGAAGTGATGCCGCTTGCCTATGGCGGATTGATTGTTGGTTTCATTTTGGCGCTGATTATCTCGTTTAAACCAGTGGTGTCTCCTTACCTCGTACCGATCTATGCGGTAGCAGAGGGCATGTTCCTGGGAGCACTTTCGGCAAGTTATGAGTCCTTGTATAACGGAATTACCCTGCAAGCAGCCCTATTGACCATGGCGGTATTCGTTGCTCTATTAATAGCGTATAAAACTCGGTTAATCAAAGCAACAGAGAACTTCAAGCTAGGTGTGGTGGCTGCAACGGGTGGCATTATGATTATGTATTTGCTCAGCTTTGTACTAGGGCTGTTCGGTATTACGGTTCCATATCTGCATGAGAATAGTCTGATTGGCATTGGCATCTCGGTTGTGATTGTCATTGTTGCCGCTCTTAATTTGGTACTGGATTTTGACTTTATTGAAGGTGGTGCGGAGCAGGGGGCGCCCAAGTATATGGAATGGTATGGAGCGTTCGGACTGATGGTAACACTGGTCTGGCTGTATATCGAGATTCTTCGCCTGCTCAGCAAATTGCGGAGTCGGAACTAATCCTTTCGTTAACGTTATCATCATAGTATGAGCCTTTATAAAAGTTAAAGCGTGTTACTTACGTTGTTGGCTTTTTTGGCTTATATGGTGGCAGCCCTTGCTCCAGCTCTCAGGCTGATTATGAGTAGATTATTATGGATCAGCTATGTTTGGTTGGGTACAGAAAAAGGAGAGAATCAACGGAGAGTTTTACCTCCAGATGAATTCGCTCCTTTTTTTGAAACCATTAGATTTTTGGTTGCACCTTAAATAAGCTCTGCGTATAAACTCTCCAGCGTCACGATCTCGGGCCGGGTTGGCAGCTCGCCTCTTGCAGCACAGGCAGCCAACATGTGCTGTTCATCCAAGGGGTGACTGTAGAAGCGATGGCTAAGGATTCGCCCGGCTTGGTTGCATTTCCAATTATGCTCTCCTTGCTGCTGGACATGAGGAAGAATAGCGAAAGAGTTCAGTGGCATGGAAAGCCCCATGCCCACAGCCTTGATGTAACTCTCCTTCAGTGTCCACAGACGATAGAAGGTCTCCTGCTGCATTTCTTCAGGCTTCCCAGCCAAGAACTGGCATTCGGATGAAGAGAAGAACCGCTCTGCGATCTGCAGGTCAATCGGTGCAATTTTTTCCACATCCACACCGAGTTCATCTTCACTTCCAGCGATTAACGCAACCCAATCACCAGAATGCGAAACATTAAATTGTACATTAGCATCATTAATAAGGGCAGGTTTGCCGTATTTGTTACGAGTAAAGGAAAACTCTTCAGGCCTTATGCCAGTCAACTTGCTTAACTTCACACGGGTCAACACTTCACCCATAACAGACCGATAGGCATCCACTTGATGTATAAAACGAGAAGCTTGTGCCCGCCGCTCCTCAGAGACGGATGACAGAAAAAGATCCCAGTATACCTCGGGTATCACAGACGGTACTTGCAGTACTTGTATAGTTATCATCATTTATCACCTGACGTTGTATTCGGCATGGATGACAGGCTTTCCTCTATATTTATCCTTATCTCGCGTTTTTTCCAGCAGATCAGGCTAGTTGTGTTTTTTCCATTCTTCATGCGCAATCTGTATTCGATCCCACATCTCTTGGCGTTCTTGTTCCGTATAAATCACCAACGGTTCATAGAAAAGCTGGGTTAGTACGTCTTTCCACTCATTGTAGGTTTGAATTTCCGTCTTGCTAATGCCTTCGATTCCATGCGTGCGAAGCATGCATCCCCGCAGCTCATAGCTGTGGTTGGTATCTCTCTGACGGAGCAAAAATGCATTATGCCAGGGCGAATCCACGGATTGGCTGTAGAATTCATGTTTGGGAATAAACTCTTCCAGACTGGTAAGCTCTTCGGGAGCATAGTCCACGCCCTTACTTGGTCCGTTAGGTTCATATTCGAGCCTCCATCCACCGGAAACAACAGAAGAAGACATTAAAGTATAAGTGAACGGCTCGCGTCCATAGGTTCCATAACGAAGAGGAAGCGGTTCAAAAGGCATGCCGCCCAGACCGACATCCACAATCCAACGTTCCACATCCGGGTCCGCATCTGGCAAAGATACCGAGAGACCGAGATGGAACGAGTTCACACGTGGTTGTTCTCCATGCGGCTGAACGCCAGCACGGTGCCAATGCACGGTGTAGCCCAGAGACTGAAGTAAAACACTGAATGCGCCATTCAAATGGAAACAGTAACCGCTGCGTCCTTGCAGAATAAGTTGCACGGACTCTTGTAGATCGATGCCCACAGGTCTACCTGCAAAAATATCGACCGTTTGCCAGGATAGATGGTGGATATGTGCTTTCTGAATTTCGGATAGAAATTCCAATGTAGGTTCCTTGACTTTATCAATGCCTATCCGTTTCAAATAGGCAAGTATTTCAGATGGAGTTAATGTAACATTCATCTCAATCACCTCAAGTCATGTAATGGGCTGCAGATGAAATATTGTGAAAACTGCTGCCATGGCTTCATTGTAAAAGTGAACGTCTGAAATGCACACACATGATTATCCCTATTGTACCGGTACAGTTTGGGTGATCATAAAATAGTGAGGTTAGAGGGCATACTCATATTTCGACAATGAGAGTTTGGTTTCTTTTTCGAGGGTATGTTAACCGTTCGGAGTGGATATAGGTTAGAATATAGATAGATAGCAGGATTAGGAGATGGAAAACATGGCTAATGATGAAGTAATTTTGACACAGGAAGGCTTGGAAAAGCTGGAGGAAGAACTGAAGGAACTGAAAACGGTGAAGCGCAAGGAGCTGGCAGAACGTCTGAAGCTTGCGATCAGTTACGGGGACCTGAAGGAGAACAGTGAGTATCATTCAGCCAAAGATGATCAGGCATTTATGGAGACCCGCATTCTGATTCTGGAGAAAATGCTGACCAAAGCGAGAGTGATCAGCTCAGACAATATGGATTCCACTAAAGTAAGCATTGGTTCAACGGTAATACTGAACGACCTTGAGTTTGCTGAAAAGATTGAATATCAACTGGTCGGTCCAGCAGAAGCGGATGTATCCAACAGCAAGATTTCGTACGAGAGTCCACTGGGCAAAGAGTTGATGGGCAAAGAAGTGGGCAGTGTGATCCATGTTAATGCTCCGATGGGTGTAATCAAATACGAACTGCTTGAAATTAAAGTGTAAATAGCGTCAATTGCAAAATATAAGAGATGTTTCATAGGCCTGAATGTAAAAGGGGCTGTCTGAAGCATCTCTTTTTGTGTTTTTTCAAGTGAATTCATGGTTAAGCTCGTGGTAATTGATCCATACTGAAATCAAATCATCCTCAATATGGTGAAATTTCGACAAATATTGATTTTTGCATGACCTGACACGAAGAGTAGTATATAATTACGGGAAAACTTTAAAGTGATGGAGTAGATACAATGAATTTGAGTAAGTCTGATCTAGACCCAAACAATGCAGGTAAAGGGGAACGCTTCTCACGCGCCGGTTTTATTCTGGCGGCCATCGGTAGTTCCGTGGGTCTCGGTAACATGTGGAAATTTCCATATATCACAGGTGAAAATGGTGGAGCGGCATTTTTCCTGCTCTTTATTGTCTGTCTATTGCTGATCGGTCTGCCTGTACTTCTTGCAGAGCTGGCTATTGGACGTAGTGGACGGGGGAGCGCAGCTACGGCCTTTATCAAAGCAGGTGGACACAAAGGCTGGTTGGCAGCCGGATTACTGCAAGTATTAACACCATTTATCATTCTGTCCTTCTACGTCATCATCGCGGGCTGGACATTGCAATACGCCGTAACT
This sequence comes from Paenibacillus amylolyticus, assembly GCF_051136285.1. Taxonomy (GTDB): domain Bacteria; phylum Bacillota; class Bacilli; order Paenibacillales; family Paenibacillaceae; genus Paenibacillus; species Paenibacillus amylolyticus_F. The sequence continues at coordinate 4,034,061 of NZ_CP194938.1, forward strand.
TCGTTCAGTGGCACATTGTTTAACAATCCGGATTATGGCGCACAATTCGACAGCTTTGTCGGCGGTTATATGCCGATTGTATGGCAATTGGTTTCTGTCCTGATCACAGGCTCGATTGTTGCGAAGGGTGTATCGAACGGAATTGAGAAGTTTAACAAAATTCTGATCCCAGCCATGCTGGTTCTGTTAATTGTACTGATGATACGTGCTGTTACACTGCCGGGAGCAGGTGCGGGTGTTTCCTTTTTCCTGAATCCGGACTTCTCTCAGCTCACAACGGAGTCGGCACTGGTTGCGCTCGGACATGCCTTCTTCTCGCTGTCGCTTGGTATGGGTATTCTCGTAACGTATGGTTCGTATGTGGATAAAAGCCAGTCCCTTGGTGCAGCAACGGTAGCAGTAGGTGCAGGTGACTTGCTCTATGCTTTTATCGCGGGTCTGATTATCTTCCCTACGACCTTCTCGTTTGGCATCGCGCCTGATCAGGGGCCATCCCTGATCTTCATTGCGCTGCCAGCAGCATTCTCGGCGATGCCGATGGGCTTCCTGTTTGCTGGATTATTTTTCGTGTTGCTGGCGATTGCAGCGTTGACATCAGCGGTTTCACTGCTGGAGGTTCCCGTAAAATACTTCATGGAGCGTCTTTCCTGGAGTCGTAACCGTGCCGTATGGAGCATCTCTCTCTCTGTCTTCATCGTAGGGCTGCCTTCCGTGCTGTCGCTCGGACTGTTCCCGGAGTGGAAGATCGGATCGAAGAGTGTGTTCGACTGGATGGACTTTATGGCGTCCAACATTCTGCTGCCTGTAGGTGGATTGTTAGTAACGATCTTTGCGGGATACTTTTGGAAGACGGCTGCTGAGGCAGCTGGTCTAAGCTCTGGCTGGTTCCGTATCTGGTTGTTCATGCTTCGTTATGTCGCACCTATTCTGGTTCTGCTCGTTCTGCTGCATACGTCTGGCATTATTCACTTCTAGGACGGCCTGCGCAGATTTACCAAGCATAAAACCTCTTGGAAGAAATGCAAAAGCTCTTGTGTTCCCTTGTTAATTTTGGGACAATACAGAGTAGAGGTTTTTTGGGTGACTTGACCGATGAACCATATGTTTTTTTGCGAAAAGAGGTTTATATCATGATTAAATCGTCCATATATGGATTAACATTAGAGCAATTACGTGCCTGGCTGCCCGAGCATGGGCAGAAGAAATCCCGTGCTTCTCGTATCTGGGAGTGGTTATACCAAGAGCGGGTGCATGATTTTACGGGTATGTCCGATGTCCGTCAGGAATGTGTAGATGTACTGTCTGAGCATTTCACGATGAATTCACTGAGCGAGCATGTGAAGCAGGAATCAGCAGACGGTACGGTGAAGTTCCTGCTCCGACTGCAGGACGGCAACTTGATCGAGACTGTGCTTATGCGGCAAAAGTACGGCTTGACCGTCTGTGTCACAACACAGGTCGGATGTAATATCGGCTGCAGTTTCTGTGCCAGCGGGCTGATCAAGAAAAGCCGGGATCTCTCCGCAGGAGAGATTGTAGAACAGATCATGCATGTACAACGGCATCTGGATGCAGCGGGTCAAGGCGAGCTTGTCACGAACGTTGTGGTGATGGGCATTGGCGAACCATTTGATAACTTCGAGCATATGAGCAATTTTATCGAAGTGATCAAGGATCGCAAAGGGCTAGCTCTCGCTGCGAAGCGAATCACGGTGTCCACAAGCGGATTGCCGGATAAAATCAAGGAATTTGCAGATAGCAGTCTGCAGGTGAACCTTGCGATCTCGCTCCATGCGCCGAATAATGATCTGCGTACACACATCATGAAGATCAACCGGGCATTCCCGATTGAACAATTGATGGATGCGGTGGACTATTATTTGGAGAAAACAAACAAACGTATCATGTTCGAATACATTTTGCTCCGGGATGTGAACGATCAGCGCGAACACGCTGCCGAACTGGCGGAACTGCTGTCCAGCCGCAAGAGCATGGTCAGTGTGAATCTGATTCCATACAATCCGGTGGATGAGCACAGCCAGTACCAGCGTAGCACCGAAGAGTCCATCTCGGGCTTCTACGATACGCTGAAAAAGAACAATATTAACTCGACTGTACGTATGGAGCATGGGTCAGATATCGATGCTGCCTGTGGGCAATTGCGCAGTAAACAGATGAAGAATAACGCGGAAGCCAAAGCTGATGGGCAAACATCTGCAAAACCAGATACAAGCCGTCTGGCTATGGGATAACGCACGCACGTGACGTATCGCATTAAACAATAAACGCCTCTATCCAATCACTGAAGAAGTGAGGATAGAGGCGTTTATTTGAGTTACAGGTTAATTTCAATCCGGAAGCCAGTTTGGCCTAAGTAAGTTATATTAGGCTTTTTGTCATCAGTAGATGGGGAATGCCATCCTCCATGAATACTTCGGAAGCAGGAGTATAGCCGAGACGTTCATAGAAGCCAGAGGCCTGTACCTGCGCGTGCAGCTTGGCCTTCTGTAGTCCGTCTTCAATAGCCATTTCCTCCAGTTTGTTGATTAATACACGGCCGAGGCCATGCTTGCGGTAATCCAGCATGACACAGATACGTTCCAGCTTGGCTACTTGCTCCACGATGCGCAGTCTGGAGGAAGCGGCAGGCACACCGTCTACATAGAGCAAGATGTGGCGTGCTTCAGTGCCCAGGGCATCAAATGCATCAAACTCATCAGATGCAGGCACGCCTTGTTCCTCTACAAAAATGGCCATGCGAATGGCAAAGTACGCTTCAAGCAGCTCCTGGGTGTTCGCTTCAACAATAGTTATATTCATGGATGGTTCTCCTTTGCATGATAGGAATCGAATATCGGAATGGAAGGGAAAGTGATACACTAAACTAGTGTAGTTATATCATTAATTATGTTGCGAATGCAACAATTTTATAGGAGTGTGAGCTCTGTGAATGAATCTAAGGAACCTAACGAGCCTAACGAGCCGAATGAAGTGTATAAGACGCATGAACAAAACGAAGCGAGAGAAGTGCTGCGTGAGATTGGCATGATTGCTCGTTGCCTGGATTCCATCAGTAATGTGGAGTTCCAGCATCTGAATTTGTCCCGTGGACAATATTTGTATTTGTACCGTATCTGTGAGAATCCCGGCATCATTCCGAACCAGCTGGCTGAACTGATCAAGGTGGATCGTACAACGGCAGCCCGAGCGATCAGTAAACTTGAATCGGACGGTTTTATAGTCAAACAGCCAGCACTGGGTAATAAGAAGAATAAGGTACTCTATCCAACAGAGGCAGGGCTTGAAGCATGGGAGTTTATTCGCAAAGAAGGTGTGCATTCGGATCAGGTTACGCTGAACGGTTTGACGGATGCAGAGATTCAGATGGCGATCCAGCTGCTGCGGAAGATGAGACATAACATTGAGGTGGATTGGAAATATGTTAAAAAGGGCGGGCACCGCTCATACATGGATAACCATGATTAAGAGCACACTTTGGATAAGGCCACCTTCTTTCATCAGAAGAGGCTGGGTTACTCCGTCATATATTCCCGTCAGGAGGAATGGTGTGAAGTTTATTTTTCGGAACAAGCGATCCTGGTACATATTACTTCTTATTGTTTCTACTGTGGCGATCGTATTGCTATGGAAGGAGCGGTTCGTGATGGATAAGGTATCGCCTACAGTCGCTTTTGTTGAAAAACATATGACCAATCCGAATGGTACACTTGCAACCTATCTGCAGGATGCGCCGTCCCAGAGAGCGGACATCGTTGCGGGGCGAGAGGCATTGTCCGAATCGGTTGGATTGTGGATGCAGTATGCTTTGGCGAGTGATAACGAGCCCTTGTTCGAGCAGGCCTACATGCGGTTCCAGACGTATTATGTGATTAGGCCTGATATGTATATTGTCTGGAAGCTTGATCCGCAGGGGAAAGCCCATGTCGGAACCAACGCGCTGGGGGATGACCTGCGAATTATAGGAGCCTTGTTGGAAGCTGCAGATCGATGGAAGCAAGGCAGAGCGGACAAGCTGGCGACGGCATCGGCTCTTTCCCGCACATTAACGCAGCGTACAGAGCAGCAGGGATACATGGCTGATTTTTATGATTTCAACAGCGGTCATTCCACGAAAACGTTAAGCCTGGTCTATGTGGATTTGCTCGCTTTGCAAGCGATGAGAGATCACCAGATGCTGGAGCCGGATGCGTATGCCAGATATGAAGATGTGCTGCATAAAATGCCCGACGATGGATTATTCTATCCGAAGAGCATCCATATAAACACCAAAGCTTATACCTATGATGACAAGGTCAATCTGATTGATCAGCTCATCGTGGCGAATCACCTGATGGAGACCGGGAGCAGACCGGACAAGCTGATTACTTTTCTGAAAAAAGAATTCGCCACCCGGGGCAAGCTTCCCGGACAGTATGATCGTATAACACATAATCCTGCTGTAGAATATGAATCGGCATCGGTCTATGGCCTCGCCATCTTGCTTGCAGTTCGGACAGAAGATTCAGCTTGGGCGAAGCAATTGTATAAACATATGATTACTTTCCGTGGGCAGGACGCACGTTATCCGGGTGGTTATGTATTTGACGGAAACACTCATTTGTTTGACAACCTGTTCCCGTTGCTGGGAGAAACATATTTGTACAATTTTCTTAAAAAGTAACTTTTTAATTGCAAAGAAGGAGGCCTATGATAAATAAAGCACCTACCCGACGTCTAGCTTGGGGATACGCCATCTTGATCAGCCTTGCCATCATACAACAGTTTTTCGTGTATCTTCATTTGTACATGAATCAGAGTTATACCAAGCTTGATGTTGTATTAAGCATTGCCTCGTTAGGGGCACTCGCTTTGGGGCTTTTGCTTCCTGTTGGTGTATCCGTCGTGTTGATATTTGTTTATTTGGTTACCTATTTTGTGTGGCTCGTGACTTTCGCAGAACCGAATGTGCTCGTGTTTTCCTGGTGGCTGCTTATTCCGGCAAACACCGCGATCGCAGCAGTCATTAAGAGAAGACTTGTGCGAAGCGCACGGGTGATTGAACGTCTGGAGCAGATGAAGGATCGCAATCCCGAGATTGATCTGGATACGACATTGGGCAATAAGGAAGCGTTTGAAGATACGCTAATCAAACAGAGCAACCTTGCCCGTCGTTATTCGGATTGTTATGGTTTTAGCATCGCGATGTTTAAGATTGAATTTCTGCCGCTTGTGCTGGAATCGCTCGGTTCAGTGAGGTATGCACAATTTTTGCTTGAGATCTCACAGACGATTCAGAAACAGATTCGATATGAGGATCACAAGTTTTTTGTAGACCGCGGTCGATTTGTCATTTTGTGCCCGATGGTGAATGTGGATTACCTGCCGATGCTGACACGCCGGATCAAAAAAAATATTATGGATCTGGATGTGCTCGATAAAAAGGGAAACGAACTACAGACCGTCATCAAATCCGGTGCGCTGGTGTTCCAGAAGGAGCAATTCAGCAAGTATGACAATCTCGACGCTGTTCTTGCTGCACTGGAACGAAATACAGAAACGGATTTAATCGGGGAATATATCTAACAGGAAGGAGCGAGGCTGATGGATTATATGTCCTGGTTTATTCCGATCTGTATTGCCGTGAGTTGTATTTTTGTGGTGTTTACTATTGGATTAACGATTGCAACGCTCCGATTTCGATCCAGAGTTATTCGAAGGTATGATCGGAGGAAAATGGATGGCTGATTTCATTCTGATCTTGTCGATATTCAGTATTTGGATTGCTGTGTTTGAATCCATCGTCATTATGGTGGGGGCTATTCGTTTTATACACAAGCAAGAGAAGAAGGGCATTCAGATTCCAGAAAATATGGATGATTATCCAACCGTCACGGTCATGGTACCTGCCCATAACGAGGGTCTGGTCATTGTGGCAACAGTGGAGCATATTTTGCAGCTGAACTATCCAGAGGATAAGGTGCAGGTCATCGTCATTGCGGATAACTGTACGGATGACACAGCGGAACGGTTACAATCATTCCTCGGTCAGACCAGTTATGTGCACCGTGATGTCACGGTACTTGAACGCAAAGGAACGGGGGGCAAATCCGGTGCGCTGAACGACGGACTGGGGCTGGCAACCGGCGAATGGATCTGTATATTTGATGCCGACGCTGCACCGGAGCGGAATTCACTCATGTTTCTCGCGCAAAAATCACTGGAAAACCCGGAGCAGTATGGTGTCGTGTTTGGGCGGAACAAAGCCCGTAACCGTGGGCAAAACTTCCTCTCCAAATGCATTAATCTCGAAATTATTACGTCTCAGCGTATTTACCACACGGGGCTGTGGGAGCTGTTTCAACTCGGAACCATACCAGGTACGAATTATATTATCAAAAGCAAGCTTATCCGTGAAATCGGAGGCTGGGATGTGACCGCCATTACGGAAGATACCGCCCTTTCATTCGAGATCATGAATCGAGGCCAGTTGGTTGCTCTTGCACCGCAAGCGGAAGCATATCAACAAGAGCCAGAACAGCTTGGTGTATACATGAAACAGCGTGAACGCTGGGCGAAAGGGAACTACCAGGTGGTTCTGGATAACATTCATAATCTGTTCAACCGTTCCAGCTGGCGGAACAAATTGCTTGTTCTCTACTACGCAGTCAGTTACTTCTGGTTTATGCTGGCCATTATTGTGTCGGACATCATCTTTGTGGTCAACCTCGTTTACCAGGTTATCGCGATATTCAAACCGGAGGTCAGTTCTCCCTTCCAGTTTGCCGGGGATGCATACGTTTATCTTGTGATTGGTTGGGCACTGATGTACTTTATCTATGTGCTGCAGATCAATCTAGCACTGGCAGCCGATATCGGGCAGAGCAACACCCGTAACTTTATCTATGCGTGCGTATCGTATTTCACGTATGCACAGCTCTTCATTCTGATCTCGATCCGGGCTTTCTACAATCTGCTGATGGACAAGATCCGCAAACGGGAGAGCAAATGGTACAAAACCGAACGTTTTGGTTAGGATAGATCATCTATGACACATTATAAGGCTCAGGTGTAATATACAAAAAGGTGACGATGAAGGCTGTTTGCGGAGTAAACTCCCGCAACAGCCTTTTTTTGGTATAGCCAGACATGCGTGTATCCGGTATACTTTTACCGAAATTAAGACTTCAGAAGGTAACTAGCTACTTTGGAACTCAAGAAAAGGAGGTCTGTGCAGGTATGAGTGAGAGAGGTTCTGATTTTTACGATAATGATGCTGTATTTCAGACGTATATGGAACGCCGGCAAGGTCAGGATAATGCCAATGATACGCTGGAGAAACCGGTCATGCTCGAGTTGATTGGGGACGCTACGGGCAAAAGTATTCTGGATCTCGGCTGCGGAGATGCGAGGTTTGCTACAGAGTTACTCGGGGAGAAGCATAACGGCTTAAGTTATACCGGAATTGAAGGTTCGACCAATATGGTTCAAACTGCTCGCAAGACGGTTCAGGGATTGAACGCTCGAATTGAGCAATCTTATCTGGAGGATGGGACATATCCGGTAGATACATATGATCTGGCCATTTCAAGATTGGCTATCCACTACATTGAGGATATAAACCGTCTGTTCCATAGTATCCATGGTACCCTTAAAAAGGATGGGGTTTTCATTTTTTCGGTAGAGCATCCGGTTATTACTTCGACGCTACAACCTTCTGGAACACGGACTAATTGGATTGTCGATCAATATTTCGTTGAGGGATATCGGGAACAGCAGTGGCTTGGGGGCTCAGTCCACAAAATGCACCGCTCCATCGAATCCTATTACATGGCTTTGCAGAATGCTGGATTCCGTGTGGAACACCTACGTGAGTCTGCGCCGCAGCGTGCCTATTTCGTTGATGAAGAGACGTACCAGCGTAGACAGCGTATTCCGCTTTTTCTGTTTCTGTCCGCACGAAAATAGGATTGAAGTATACCTGGAAATCAGGAAGGTATGACGGGAAGCATGGATGCTTGGAGAAGGATGAGGCAAACGTAGAAGCGAAGTTATACTCAGATTGTCGAAAGTTCTACACAGAAAACCGTGGATAACACAAGATATAGGAGTGAAAAGCCCAAAAACTATCCACATGTGGATAAGTATTTGGGCTTTGTCTGTATTTTTGCTCTCCTTTGTTCTGTGTTTTGTATCTTCAATGGTGGTGTTTCTAACCCTTAGTTGTCGCCGCCCGTACATAAACCCGTTCACCATGCTGATCTACTTCTACTGGGGCTTCGAAGAAATCACTTAATACATCCTCTGTCATGAGATCAGAGGTTAATCCACTCCCGAAAACTTCACCCCGGCGGAGCAGAAGGCTATGCTGGAAAACAGGCAGGATTTCCTCGGTATGGTGCGTAACGTAGATCAGCGAAGGGGTGTCGGCACGCTCTGTCAGTTCACGGATACTGTCCAGCAGACGTTCTCTGGAGAATAGATCGAGTCCATTACAGGGCTCGTCCAGAATAAGCAGCTGCGGATTCGCCATCAGGGCGCGGGCAATGAGAAGTTTCTGCTTCTCCCCCTGGGAGCAGGTACGGTACTCGCGATTCCACAGATGCTGGCAGCCTAGCGTCTCCATCCAGTGTCTGGCCTGATCCAGGTCTTCGTCCGCAAGCTTGTCATACAAGCCGATCGTGGCATGTTTCCCGCTAATCACGACATATTGTGTGCGGTCGGAAGCGTGCAGTTTCTCCTGCAAGGAGGAACTTACCCAGCCAATGGACTTCCGAAGCTCTCTCAGATCTACATGGCCATATTCATGGCCGAGTACCGAGATGCTGCCTTCCGTAGGCCACAGGTAGCCGGTAATCATATTGAGGAGCGTTGTTTTGCCGGAGCCGTTTAGGCCAAGCAACGCCCAGTGTTCGCCTTTGTTTACACGCCAGCTGACATCGTGCAGCAGGGTGAGATGTTCTCTTTTCCAAGTGACGTGCTGTACATCAATGATCATTGAACCATTCCTTCTCTCTGATAAATATCGCGCCTCCGCTTCTCAACTTATTGTATTGAACCTGCTATGGAAGTTTCAATAGCTTGTTAAGCTTTAGTGGATGGATCACTGCGCAAGAATACAGCACACACGCCGATTAGGGGCAAAAAGGAACACAGTCGGATGACGAATGAAATGCTGGTCACATCTATCAGAGAACCGATGACAACCGAACCCAGTCCCGCCATACCAAATGACAAGCCGAAGAACAATCCCGATACTGTACCAATGTGACGTGGCAGCAATTCCTGAGCGTAGACAATAATAACACTGAAGCCCGACATCAGGATTAATCCGATGATGCCACATAGCACCATAGACAGGACAGGGCCTGCATAAGGGAGCAGTAGTGAGAACGGGGCAGTACCTGCAATGGAAAACCAGATCATCGGTTTGCGCCCGTAACGATCCGCGAGTGGCCCGCCAAGCAAGGTTCCAATCATGCCTGCGAATTGAAGGATAAATAAGCAGAGCTGCGCTTTCGAGAGTGGCAGATGATGTACGGCCGTGTAATAAAAGGCGTAGTATCCTGTCATAGCCGCGATATAAACAAACTTCGAGAATAACAGCAGAATGAGAACGCTCATGGATATTACAATTCGTCTTCGACTTACGGGCTGAAACGTTGACTCAGCTTCAAGTGGTGCATGATGTATGGGCTGCATAAGGCGGGTACGTTCGGCGTTCAGCTTGTGCTTGTACCAACGACTTACTGAAGCTTGGATAAGGATGCCGATAAGTGCAAAGGCCATTAGCCACAGAAATTGTAACTGGCCATGCGGAAGCAGTACAAAAGCGACCAGCAGGGGGGCAATAGCTTGTCCGGTATTCCCGCCAACCTGAAAGATGGATTGTGCCATGCCACGCCCTCGACCCGCTGCCAGATGGGCAACACGTGAGGATTCGGGATGAAGAATGGATGAGCCGATACCAATCAGTGATGCGGATACAAGCAGCATCCATAACGATGACGAGAAAGCAAAGCCAAGAATCCCGAACAAGGAAAATAACATGCCGCCAGGCAGCAGAATAGGCATGGGTTTGCGATCGGATATATAGCCGATCAGCGGTTGCAGCACCGAAGCAGTAATGTTTAGTGCGAAGGCATTCCAACCCATCTGTGCAAAGCTGAGATGCATGGCTTGTTGGAACAGCGGGAAGGCTGAGGTAACAACCGTTTGCATGGCATCGTTCAGCAGATGGGCGAAACTCACCCCTGCAAGGGCCCAGTTCGCTGAGTGGTTTAGTTGAATTTTGTTTACGGCGGCTTGAGCCATTATAGATCACCTCGGATATTTTTTATTCATAATAAAAGATAGTTAGAGAGCTTGTCTTTGCGAAAAGTGCTTGGAATCTAAGCACGATTTGCTATAATGTCAGCAGGTGAGAAACGATGGAATTAAATATGGCATTCAATGGCTTGGAGTTATGGAAAGCTTCTGGCGGGTTCGCCAATGAACCCCATGTGCATGATGACTGGTATCAGGTAACCCTGCCAATTAGAGGCCAATGCTTGTTGGTGCAGGAACAACAGACATATTCATTACAGGCTGGATTCGGAATCATCGCTCATCCCCGGATGGAGCACTTTTTTGAGATCGGTTCAGATGCAGCCGTCATAGTCATCAAGTTTCGTAATCTACCGGGAGGATTAACAGACCGCAGTTCAAGACCAGTTCATTCTGAATTACAGGTCAACCAAGGTTTTGATCCCGCAGAGATTAGCAGGCTGTTCCGTGGGTGGCATGTGGCCGGGCTGGAGGATGAACCGGACCCGCTGCTTATTCAGGAAACCGAGCTGGCTGTAGAGCAGTATCTTGAGCGCATATTGTCTGGACCGGAGCATTCGCACGAAGCAGCAAGAGGAGCTGGTTCCATATGGACCGGGAACCCGGAGGGGCTATTGCTTCCTGGCAATACTCGTCCTCATTTCATTGGAGCTACGGGGAGTAACGCAGGAATAGATCCTCATATGCAGCGTGTATTGGAGTATATCCACAGTGACTTCACAAACCCGATGGACATCGACTCCATGGCAGCGGTAGCCCATCAGAGCAGGTATCATTTTATGCGTTCGTTCAAAATGCTGACAGGTTCAACGCCGTACCAGTATCTACTGAATTTACGTGTGGAGGAAGCCGTCCATCGTCTGCGTAGTACAACTGAATCGGTGACGGCAATCAGCTTTGCACTGGGATTCTCACATGTCAGTCAATTCTACAGAGCGTTTCAGCGCGTTAAGGGTGTAACACCGATGCAGTTTCGCAATCAGTTATGATGCGTAGTTGTAATACATGTTGAGGCAGAATAGCTACACTATTCCTGCCTTTTTTCTTTTTCCATTGTGGGTATATCATGCAATATTCACGTTTGCTCCGAGGGGCATGGGTTTTAAAAATTAAAGGGCATTCCTGATTTTGTTGTTGCTAAACATGAAAGACTCTGCTAAGATGAGAAAAAGTTTATGAAAGCGTATACATTTAAGTCAAAATTACAACGTTGTAATTATGGGGGCGGCAAGTACTGAAAAGACTTAACTGAGGTTCAAGAAAGAGTATATCAACCCACTATTCCTTATAAATAAGCGATATAGTATAGGTTGTTACCAAATTAGAATTGGATATGTAACAGATAATTCGGAGGAACGGATATTTTTTTTGATAAAAAATTCAAACGTTGTAATTATGAAGCGAAGGGGAGTGTTTATGTTGAAAAAACGCATGTCCACGCTGTTCGGTCTGATCCGGCGGGATAAGTATTTACTGCTGATGTTCTCACCAATCTTTCTGTATTATCTCATCTTCATGTATTTGCCCATGCCGGGTGTACTGCTTGCCTTTCGCAATTTTATCCCAGGTCAAGGCATGTTCAGCGGCGAGTGGGTGGGTCTACGATGGTTTGAACAGTTCGTGAACTCGATCTACTTCTGGCGGCTCCTACGCAACACCTTTTTACTGGCCTTTCTGCCGCTTTTGTTCGGTTTCTCCATCCCCATTCTATTTGCAGTCTGCATCGTAGAGATTAAGAATCGAACCTTTAAACGCTTCGCCCAAACCGTAACCTATCTTCCTCACTTTATCTCCACCGTCGTTGTAGCCGGCATCATTATCAATTTCCTGTCACCAACAGACGGTATTATTAACACTTTGATCTCAAGTCTCGGCATGGAAAAAGTAAACTTCATGATGGACGCGAGCTGGTTCCGTACCATCTTCACAAGTTCTGACATCTGGCAGAGCTTCGGCTTCAGCTCTATCATCTACATCGCAGCCATTATGGGCATTGACCCTGAGATGTATGACTCCGGTAAAATCGATGGTGTTAACAAATTCCAGGAGCTATGGCATCTCACACTCCCAAGCATCAAACCAACCATCGTCATTCTCTTGCTTCTGTCGCTTGGCGGCATTATGAGCGTAGGATTCGAGAAGGTATACCTGCTCTATAACGGAGCCACCTATGAAACAGCGGATGTGCTGTCCACCTATGTATACCGGATGGGGATTGAGGGTCAGAACTATGGCTTCGCCACAGCTATTGGATTATTCAACTCTATTATCACCTTTATCCTTGTTTTTGCAGCCAATACCATGACTCGCCGCCTGACCAAAATGTCACTCTGGTAAGACACACACTGATTCAAAGGAGAGCCTGTATGCAAAAATCGAGAAGTGACCGATTATTCTATGTCTTCGTCTACCTGCTGACGATTGTGGCGGTTGTTGTTACCTTATATCCGTTCCTGTACGTGGTCAGCATTTCCTTCAGTTCAGTGGATGCCATTGATAAACAGAAGGTAGTGCTCTGGCCTGTAGGGTTTACACTCTCAGGATATAAGATGGTGCTCCAGTATAAGGAACTCTGGGTATCCTTTTATAACACCGTCTGGTATACCGTTGTGGGCACGCTGCTGAACATTGTAGCAACCTGCCTGGCCGCATTCCCTTTGTCGAGACAGCAATTTTTTCTGCGTCGCAAGTTGAACTTCTTCATCGCTTTCACCATGTATTTCTCAGGTGGACTCATTCCGGTCTACATGCTGATTACATCGCTCGGTCTGTACAATACCCGCTGGGTGATGGTGCTGCCTGTACTGGTAATCACATTTAACGTGATGATCTGCCGCTCGGCCTTTGAAGGCATTCCCAATGAAATCTTTGAAAGCGCAAGCATCGATGGAGCCAATGAGATGACGATGCTGTACCGCTTGGCTGTGCCGATTATCAAACCTACACTGGCCGTGCTTACGCTGTATTATGCCGTATTTCACTGGAACAACTTTTTCTCGGCCCTGTTATATCTGGGGAAACAGGATATGCAGCCCCTCCAGATGTTCCTGCGAAGGGTGCTGATCATGGCTTCGCCAGAGGTGATGCAGAAGATGGGTGGTACGATGACATCCGGTGCACTGGCGGTTTCATCGCTGCAAGTTCGTTATGTATCTATTGTGGTCAGCATTCTGCCGATCGTCATGATCTACCCGTTTATCCAACGGTACTTCGTTAAGGGGATTACCCTCGGAGCCGTGAAAGGATAGATTGCATCACCCAAGCATCATAATCATTCAAGAAAGTCATTCAAGGGAGTTCAAAAGGGTTCATACCAAGGAGGAATGATGGATGAAAGTCAAAGGGGCAGGAAGAAAAAGTGTAATTGCAGCGATACTCGCAATCAGTTTAGCAGGTTGTAGTGGGGGGACAGGTGCAGGAACTGATGCGGGGAAAACACCTGAGAGTACAGAAAAAGCCTTCAATTATACCGGCGCTGGACCGGTAACGGATCAACCGGATGCCAAACTGTCTGTCTTGGCAACCAATGCATGGACCACGAACGTGGACTTATCCACCGCAGCCATCGTTAAGAAAATTGAGAGTAATGCGGGTGTAAAAGTGGATTGGGATCTGATCCCTCCTCAAAACTATGCGGATGCTGTAAATCCAAGACTGGCTGCGGGTACAGGGCTCCCGGATATCGTGTATCTGCCGGATCAGGATCAATTGATGAAGTACATTAACAGCGGTCTGTTCATCCCGATTAATGATCTGGTAGAGAAGTACGGCGTTAATCTCAAAAAAATATATGAAAAGTCGCCATCAATTAAGGCCAGTTTAACAACGCCAGATGGTAAAATGTATTATATTCCACAGCAGACGTTGACCCGTAACTATATGCCTGTGTTCATGTTGAATGAGCGTTGGTTGAAAAAACTGGGGTTAAGCGAACCAACGACGCTGGATGAGTTCACAGCGATGCTGCGCAAATTCAAAACGGACGACCCGAACGGCAACGGCAAAGCCGATGAGATTCCGCTATCTATGGAATCGAAATTTGTACCGATGGCCTTTGGTCCAGCCTTTGGACTTGATCTGTCGAACAATTTCTATGCGGATGATCAAGGCAAAGTGCACTTCAGCTATTATGAGCCTGCTTACAAGGAATATCTGACATACTTGAACGGTTTGTACAAGGAAGGTTTGCTGGGAGTGGACTATGCGAGCACGACAAGTGATCAGGTTACTTCACGGATCTCCCAGAATGTAACTGGAGCAACTTTTAATTTTAGCTGGTATATGTCGATGGTGTACAGCCCACTCTTCAAGGATTACAAGCCGGAGGAACCAATCATTAAAGGCATTCTTCCATTAAAAGGGCCACATGGAGACCAGTTCTACATTGGACGTACACCAGTTAGCGGCATCTTCGGCATCAGTAAGGATAGTAAAAATCCGGAACTGGCTTTCCGTTTCCTGGATTATGCGGTCAGTGACGAAGCACAGACGTATTACACTTGGGGTATCAAAGATGACACGTATACAGAAGAGAACGGCGTGAAGAAGTTCACGGATAAAGGTAAAGACAATGAATATATCCAGAAGCTCGGAATTGGTCCGGTCAATCTGCCTAACATCCAATCCACGGATTCGGCGGATTCCATTGTCGCACCATGGCATGCGAAGCTGGACAAAGAATTAGAGAAGTATGTACGTGAGCCGTTCCCGTTTGTTTATGCTCTGCCAGATGAAGCGAGCGTAGAGAGCATGTCGATGCCTGACATTACCACGTATGTGGAAGAGATGAACTTCAAGTTTATCAGCGGTGACGCAAGCCTGGATCAGTTTGACAGTTATATCGAAACATTGAAGAAAATGAATGTTGAACAGGTGATTGCAGGCAGACAGGCACAGTATGATCGTTATAAAGCTGCACAGAAATAGGTTTCAAGGTGTATGAGAGGTGTTGATCGATTTTGATAACCATTAAAGATATTGCCAAACTGGCGGGGGTGAGCTATAGCACGGTATCAAAAGCACTGAATGATGATCCCCGAATCAAACCGGCGACCAAGCAGAAGGTGCTTGCGATAGCAGAGAAACATCAATATCGAAAAAATATGCTGGCAAGGCAGCTCTCCACCGGCAGAAGCAATATCATTGGTTTTGTGCTGGATGAACTAAGCAACCCTTTGTTCTCCAACATATCGGGCAGCCTGCATACGGAGCTGAAGAAGCGGGGATATCAGATGATTCTGGTTGTGGCCGATGACGGGGTGGATGTGTTCAGCCAGCTGCGGGTGGATGGTTGTATTCTGTGGGACTATGCGCTGGACAATCGGGATGCTTTCTGGAAAAAGTTTGCGACCCTTAACATGCCATGTTTTGTACTCGGTACAGATGAAGCTCCGAACTCTCCTTACATCAAGATTGATCGTAAGGAGGGGCTGTACAAGGCGGTGGAGCATCTGAAATCACTCGGTCATAGCCGAATTGGATTCATCGGTAACTCGCAGCATGTCAAGCTGGAGGGATACAGGGAAGCGTTGCAGCGTACAGGTCTGACTTTTAATGAGGACGATGTGCTGCCGGCGTATTCTTCGTGGGAAGACGGGTATTTCGCCATTCGAAATTACACGTTTGGTCCGGAGTCTCCAACGGCATTTATCGGCCTGAACAACCTTGTGACACGGGGAGCACTTCGGGCATTGCTCGAAGCGGGCTACAGCGTGCCGCAAGATATCTCTATTATCGGTTACGACGATCTGCCGGATATGCAGTATGCCGAAGTGGCACTAACGACGATTGGTCCACCGCTGGATGAGCTGGCTGCTCAGGCAGCAGAGCTGATTGTATCCCTGATCCGTGACGAGCAGGTGGAGGTGCCGGTTGTCATCCAGCCGAAGCTGAACCTGCGTAATTCAACGGCAAAGTGCCGGCAGTAATGCCGGCTTTTTAGTGAAAAGTAAAAACCAATACAACATTCTAGGAGGTACCGCGATGCAGGTACAGACGCAGTTATCCTGGTCTGAGCGAATTGCAGCTACGATTATACAGCAATGTAACGAGGACGGCTTCCATGCGTTCCCTTCGGGACGATGGGCATATGTAGAAGGCATGACGTTGATGGGTATGGCACGTACGGGAGAAGAGTACAACAAGCAGGAATATATCGATTTTATGAAGAGACATATGGATCTGTATGTGCAGCCTGACGGCTCTATCGGCACCTACTCCCTTGAAGAATATAATCTGGATCAGATTAATCAAGGGAAAAACCTGTTTGCGTTGCTGGATGGTGCCAAGGATGGACGCTACGCAGAAGCAGCCCATCTACTCGCCGCACAGCTTGCAGGACAGCCCCGAACGTCCGAGGGCGGATTCTGGCACAAAAAAATCTATCCGTTCCAGATGTGGCTGGATGGACTGTACATGTCTTCACCTTTTCTCTCCCAATATGCGAAGACGTTCCAACGTCCAGAGTTATTTGATGAGGTAGCTCATCAAATTTTGCTGGTCGAGCGCCAGACACGTGATCCGCGTACCGGATTGTTATACCATGGCTGGGATGAATCGAAGGAGCAGATCTGGGCAGATTCCCTGACCGGATGTTCACCACATTTCTGGAGCCGGGCAATGGGCTGGTACGCCATGGCAATCGTGGACAGTGTGGAGCATTTCCCGCTAAATCACCCTAAACGGGGCACGATCATTGGTATCTTTGAACGGATGTGCAATGCGTTGGTACGTGTGCAGGAGCAGGAGAGCGGATTATGGTTCCAGGTGCTGGATCAGGGATTCCGCAAAGGGAACTATCTGGAAGCTTCAGGTTCAAGCATGTTTGTATATGCACTCGCCAAGGGTGTGCGATTGCGTTATCTGGAACCTCACTTCAGAGAAGCGGCAGAGAAAGGTTGGCAAGGACTTACCTCCAGGTTGGTAGAAGAGACCGCGGAAGGTGTGAAGTTGAACGGCATCTGTCACGGAGCAGGATTGAGCCTCGATCGTGATGGCTCGTACAGTTATTATGTCAGCGAGGCAATTGTAAGCGATTCCTTTATGGGTGTTGCTCCGTTGTTGCTGGCTGCGCTGGAAATGGAGCGTTTGTCATGACAGAGCAGCGCTCGGCGGCCGATCTCATGTTGGAGTCATCTGTGTCCTGCATAACTGTGGCATCGGATGGATCAGGGGACTACAAAACCATTCAGGCG
Organism: Paenibacillus amylolyticus; assembly: GCF_051136285.1. GTDB lineage: Bacteria > Bacillota > Bacilli > Paenibacillales > Paenibacillaceae > Paenibacillus > Paenibacillus amylolyticus_F. Next base: position 4,051,577 of record NZ_CP194938.1, read on the forward strand.
GCAGTGGATGCTCACCCGGATGATGGCGTTGGTGGTCTTCCGATTCGAGTGAAGGCAGGTGTGTATGTTGAGAAGTTGCACATGGAAAAACCGGGCATTCATCTCATAGGTGATGGAGCGGATGAGACGATCATCACCTATGATGATCATGCGCTCAAGAGATTCCCGGATGGCTCGCAGTATCATACCTTTCATTCCTATACAGCGTTTGTCGGTGCGGATGATTTTACGGCAGAAGCGATCTCTTTTGTGAATTCGGCCGGGCCGGGCAAGGAAGTGGGACAGGCGTTGGCCATTTATGTGGATGGGGATCGCGCTGTGTTTCGCCAATGTCGTTTTATCGGTTATCAGGATACGATCTTTACTGGGCCGCTGCCGGAGCAACCGCTGGATCGCAGTTATTTCGGCGGGCCGCGTGACGGTGCGGAGCGGCGGAAGTTAAGACAGTACTTCGAGGGTTGTTATATCGAAGGGGATATCGATTTTATTTTCGGCTCGGCTACCGTTGTGTTCAAGGGCTGTGAGATTTATACGAAAAGTCGCCTGACGGATGTGGAAGTTGCGGAAGGCGAAGTGAATGGCTGGATTACGGCAGCCTCTACACCAGAGGATGTTCGTTATGGATATGTATTTGTTGAATGTGATCTGACCAGCAACGCTCCTCCGCAATCGGTGTATCTGGGCAGGCCATGGCGTGATCACGCCAAAGTCTGTTTCCTGAACTGCTGGATCGGCGCGCATGTGAAACAAGAGGGTTGGCACAACTGGAGCAAGATCGAGGCGGAAGCGACGGTTCATTTTGCCGAATATAAAAGTGCTGGACCTGGAGCTGGGCATGCGGACGTTCGTGTGCCCTGGTCTAGCATCCTGACGGATGAAGAAGCAGCCGAGTATGATTTGTCCCTTGTCCTGTCGGGGGAGGATGGCTGGAAGCCATTCAACTAAATAGAAGGATGTACGATCCTTCTATCTGTCTGTTGTTTGAAAAAAAGCAGAGACTGTGTCTAAATTCGATCAGGAATTTAGACACAGTCTCTTTGGTGCTTGTTCACTCCAAGAACCTTGCCAGGTGTTTAAATGGACAATGGACTGAGGCAGCTCCCCTTTTGAAAAGAAGTTGCTAGATGATTCATTTGTTGTTGACCAATGGTTGATTCTTAATTAGTATAGATATATATGGTGTTTTAACCTATTTTTTGTATTTTGTGGAGGTGAGTATGATGGGGTGGACAAATTCAATTCGCGAGAAACTGATGAAACACATAGAGGATAATCATATTAAACACTCTCACTTTGCTTTGACATCAGGTATAAATTCAGGGACGCTCAGCCGCATATTACAAGGAAATAGACCTATATCTATGAATCAACTTACAGCAATTACATATGGAATGGGATTACCAGAAGATTATTTTTTTAATGATTACATAGAGGAATGTTTTTCGTTTCTAGTTTCCATCAGACGCATTCGACCATTTATATTTCGGTGTGCAGATTTTAATCGGGTAGATTGTATCCGGCAAGTCACGATTCGTATTCTAGAAGATCTTTCTTATGTTCCAATATTATTTGATATAGCTGAAGAATTATTCGAGAATAACAAACATTTGGCTGCGGCAATTTTGTATAGAGGTGTGTGTGAGGCAGAAAAGTACCAGCATTCTGAACGTCTTGCAATGTGTCAGTACCGTTTGTTTTTAATTGAACTAGGAGAAGACATTGAGGAAAATGTCCGAGTAGCTACCCAATTTGAGACATATGTTAATCGTCTCGATGAAACCAATCAGCTTGAAGCGTTAAAGCAGCTAATGCATGTTTTTGGAATGGTTCATAAGTGGGGGAAAGTGGATACATTAGCTAAAGAAATGCACCGGATCGCAACGATACAATATGATTTACAATGCCGCTCAGTGCGGCCATCGGAGGTAAAAAGACTGACAGGGCGACCTATATATTATTATATTTTATATGCCTATCTGGCTCGAGCGACAGCTAGTGAGGAATGTGGAGACTATAAGAGAGCTTTAGAATTTGTGGCTTTATATGCACATGGTGAGAGTTGGATACAAGAGAACGACGAAGAAGCCGCACGGATAATTGGACAATTTACAGAGTGGGCTGTTGCCAACACACTCATGTATCGATTGATGTCTGGAGAAGTGGATGTTCTACAAGAGTACACGGATTATATAGCATTACACGAAGATGAAATATTCATTGCTGTACTGCACATTACTAAGGCGGCGAACTTGTATCATTTCAATATCGACAGGATTTTGAATCGTTTTTCAGCATATATACCCTACCAATCAGAGAAAACGGAGTTTGGTGAATATCAATCTGTAATTTTGAAAGAGAGCTATGTGCATTTCTTAGCTGATCTAGCCATATATCGATTCAACGAAAACAAAGATTTTACTTCTGCGGTAAATCTTACATTAGAAGCTTTGAAGTTATCGATTATAATAAATAGTGGAAAGAATATAATTACTTGTATGTCCCTTTTTGAGCAGTATAGAGATTTCGCAGATGCTGCAGCAAAGGAAATATTTAAAAAACTATCAAGAGAGGTGTATCAACTCAATGCTAAAAAAAATGTTATACTGCTTGGTGCTATGTAGTTTTGCTATTATTGAGTCTATCCCTGTTATTGTAAATACAATGGGACACGGGTGGGGTACTTAAAACCTACTTGAGAGATCGTTGGGACTGTATAATGTAGGTTCATTAGAATAAGGGAAGCGTTTCTCTAATTTGAGAAAACGCTTTTTTTATTTGACGGATTGTCAAGCCAAGTGCGACAGTTCCTCTGAAAAGGATTCGTGAGCGGTTCTCCAGCTCAGGCATTTACGTGGTCTGTGATTGATCAAGTCCAGAGCGTTTTCTAGAGCCTCATCCGTGATTTGGGCAAAATCGGTCCCTTTGGGAAAAAACTCTCGCAGGAGGCCATTGGCATTTTCATTCGAGCCGCGTTGCCAGGAGGAATAGGGATCTGCAAAATATACCTGCACGCCATGAACGGCTTCCAGGCTGGTGTAACAGGCGAATTCCTTGCCACGGTCCGCGGTAGCGGTTTGAAACGCTCGGGCAGGATACTGCGAAGCCGCTACTCCAAAGGCAATCTCCATGGACAACGCAGTACGATCAGGCATACGAATCGCGGTATACAAGCGGGTCTTTCGTTCGATGAACGTGGCTACGCAGCCCTTGCTTTTCCCACGACCTGAAACCACCGTATCCAGTTCCCAATGGCCGAAGGTCTCCCGGTGACGAACCTCTTTCGGACGTTGAGAGATGGGCTTGCCCACAGCAAACTTGCCGCGTGTCTCTGCTGGCTTCTGCCGTTTCCCTTTGTGTCTGAGGATGGCAAGCACACCTTTCACCAGACGGCCGGTATAAAGCCAACGATAGATCGTTTTAAAACATACCATGGATTGACCCTCCTGACGCAATCGCTCTACGATCTGCTCTGGAGACCAGGTTGCGTGGAGCTTATCTTCAATGCGACTCGCCAGTTCTGAATTCCACTTCCCTGCGGAAACGGAGGCCTTACGGCGCTGGACATAGCCCTCTTGAGCGTTCTCCACGGCGTAGGGGTGTTCTACTGTATTTCGGCGGAGTTCCCGGCTAATGGTGGAATGATGTCTGCCAAGTTCTTTGGCAATCGCTCGGGTACTTCTCCCCTGCCGATGGAGGATTTCTAGCTTGCTGCGCTCAATTATGCTAAGATGTGTGTAGCTCATGGTGGATTCTCCTTGTGTGAATGTGGTGTAGGAACCTTCATTCTACACGAATCCGGCCATGGGCCATTTTTTATTTATTTCCAGTAGGTGTCGCACTTCATATTACAATCCGTCATTTCTAAATATTTTTTGTGCCTTTAAAGTAATATTCTATTATCTGACATCAAATTCTAAAATAGTTCAGAGGGGCTGAATTTGATGAAAAGAAGCATGCTTATACAGTTGAGAATAGAGCGGGCTAGAAGACGGCTGCATGAACTGGCGAAGGAATATAACGGATTTCTACACCCTGAGGTAATCAGGCAGTCCGTGATCCTGGATAAACTGATTAACCAGTTTAACGAAGAGGATGAAACAAAAAACAAAGCCGATGGATGAACAATCGACTTTGCTCGACGGTTAAGAGATGTGGTTTTTAAGTTTTAAAAATCAAAGTTATCCGGGTCAGGACCTACGCGCACATTCTCGTTCAACGAGTTGATCCGATCCATCTCTTCCGTGGACAGCTCAAAGTCAAATATGTCAGCATTTTCGATAATCCGATGCTCTTTCGTAGATTTCGGGATGGTCACGACGCCATTTTGCAGATCCCAGCGCAGGATGACCTGAGCGACAGACTTGTTCTTGGATGTAGCAATCTCCGTAAGTACCGTGTTGTCCAGCAGTTCACCCTGCATTAATGGTGACCATGCTTCAAGCTGAATGCCAAGCTGCTTACAAAATGATTTTAAATCCTCCTGCGTTAGACGCGGGTGGTACTCAACCTGGTTGATCATCGGTTTCACCTGTGCATCCTGCATCAGATCTTGCAGATGGTGAATCTGAAAGTTACTTACGCCAATTGCGCGGATTCGGCCTGCTGCGTACAATTCCTCCATGGCTTTCCATGCACCTTTGTACTTGCCAGCTTTGGGCCAGTGAATCAGGTATAGATCCAGAACATGTAGTCCAAGTTTATTCATCGTTGTATCAAATGCGGCCAGTGTCTCAGCATATCCGAGGTCTGCATTCCATACCTTAGATGTAATAAACAGGTCTTCGCGCTTTAGATTGTTTTCCTGCAAGGCTTCCGCAATGGCCTGTCCTACTCCTGCTTCATTACCATAGATCGCCGCTGTGTCGATACTGCGGTAACCATGCTTGATAGCACTCTTTATCGCCTCGATGAGCTCTGATCCTTCTTCGACCTTGAATACACCTAGACCAAACCAAGGCATATGGACACCGTTATGCAATGTTGTTGTTGATTGTAAATGTTGTGCAGTTGTCATGAGAAATCCTCCTTAAAATATGTGGATATTTCCATATAAAGTGAAAATTCCAAATTTTCATAATACAAAATTAAATGATAATAGATCAAATTGCATCCAACGTATATAGTAACGTATATAATCTGTCGATATATAATATGAGACCAGTTATTGGTTCCAACGGCCTCCTATCCATAACGAGAAATGCGTTTTCTTTTAGGTTACATCTTAATGAAGCTTTTATTCAGTTGGTTTGAACTGGCCGTGACTTGTTGCTCAAGATGTTTGGCCCATATCGTCAGGATTGCTGCAATGAGCACCATCAATGCACCAACCCAGGTGGTATGAATCAGACCGATAGAGTCATTAATAACTCCACCTAGATAAGCACCTATAGCAATGCCTGCATTAAATGCAGCGATGTTAAAAGCGGATGCTACATCCTTGGCCTGCGGTGCATACCTTTCTGCGAGTGTAAGCACAACCACTTGAAGGCCCGGCACATTCATGAAAGCGAGCAAACCCATGCCGATAATGGTCAGTAGTGCTGCCCATTTGAAGGGAACGGTAAAGTACAACACACCCAGAATGAGGGTCTGTACGATGAACATGTAAAGTAGTGATTTTAACGGGTTTCGATTAGCAGCTCTGCCACCAATCATATTGCCAATGGCGATGGCAATACCATACAACAGCAGAATGAAGGTCACCGTTTGTTCTGAGAAACCGCTAATGTCGTGCAACAGTGGAGACAAATAGGTGAACACAACGAATGTGCCTCCGTAGCCTACAGCCGTGATGATAAAAGCGAGCATCATCCGTCCGCCTGTTACCAGCTTGACCTGATCGCGGATGGCTGTACGTGTGCCACGCTGTAATGCTGAGGGCACAAGCAACAAGTTAGCAATCAAGGCAAGGATGCCAACTGCTGCGATCAGCATAAAAGCAGCACGCCAGCTAACATGTTGGCCTATGAATGTACCGAAAGGTACACCGGTTACTGTTGCAATGGTTAGTCCCGAGAACATGGTGGCAATAGCGCTTGCTCTGCGGTCGGGAGGTACCAAATCAGCTGCTATGGTGGAACCAATCGACATGAACAAGCCATGTGCCAGAGCAGATATCACTCGTGCGATAAGCAATACAGTAATTCCTGTAGATAATGAGGCCAGTGTGTTGCCTGCGATGAAAACCACCATAATAGCCAGCAGCAATGTTTTGCGTGATATAGCGGACGTTAGCGATGTAAGGATCGGAGCACCGAACATCACACCCAAAGCATATATGGTAACGGTTAGTCCCGCCAAAGATACACTAACGTGAAGATCATTTGCGATCAGGGGTAAGAGTCCTACACTGATGAACTCGGTTGTACCGATTGCAAAAGCGCTGATTGCTAGTGCTAGTAGCGCCCAAGTGTTATGTTTTGTCTCATGATGCATGTCTTGCTCAACTCCTAGAATGTAGATTTGCTTACCGGCAAATGCTATTATGAATTATTCGGTATAACATGAACAGTACGTACTTTTTAGTACCCTACGTACTTATTGGTGCCTATACAGTAGCATGAGCGGAAGCAAATGGATTATTGATTCATCAGGGAGGAAGACAGTAATGGAGCGCAAAAAATATAATATCTCGGTCGAAGCAACGCTAGAGGTCATCGGCGGTAAATGGAAGTGTGTTATTCTCTGTCACCTGACGCATGGAAAGAAACGAACCGGTGATTTAAAGCGTATTATGCCCGCAATTACCCAGAAAATGTTGACACAGCAGCTGAGAGAACTAGAGAATGATGGTATTGTAAAACGAATTGTATACAATCAGGTACCGCCCAAGGTAGAGTATGAATTAAGTGATTACGGGCGGAGCTTAGAGCCAATTCTGACCGCACTTTGTAATTGGGGTGACCAGCACATTATGAAGGAGTACGGCGACAAAGCAGCCGTGCTGGAAGATAACGGACTCTGGTGACTTTACTACGGACTATGACAGGGAGCTGATGAAACCGTGAAATATGAAATTCTATACGATGGTGCCTTTGCCATGCTCAAGGTGGAGTTACAACGTGGAGAGCGTTTCAAGGCTGAAAGTGGAGCCATGGTTTCGATGTCACCTACCGTCGAACTCAAAGGATCAGCAGAAGGCGGAATGTTTGCCGGATTTGGCCGCATGCTGAGCGGAGAGAAATTCTTCTTTCAGGAATTGACGGCGGCAGGGGGAAGTGCGGAGATTTTGCTATCTCCATCAGCCATGGGCGGTGTGGAGGCGGTAGAACTGGATGGTTCGTATTCTCTCTATGTACAGAAAGACGGATTTTTGGCAGGAACGGAAGGCATTCAGGTCAATACCAAAATGCAGAATCTGAAAAAAGGTCTTTTTTCCGGAGAAGGCTTCTTTATTATTGAGATCAGCGGACGCGGCACGGTGTTCCTGTCTTCCTATGGTGCGATACATCCGATACATCTGGCTGCTGGCGAAGAGGTTATTGTGGACAATGCTCATCTGGTGGCATGGCCTCATTACGTCGATTATCGCATTGAGAAAGCATCCCAAGGCTGGTTGTCCAGTGTGACGAGTGGCGAAGGCTTGGTCTGCCGTTTCCGCGGAGAAGGCACGATCTTGATTCAGAGCCGAAATCCACAGGGATTTGGTCAATGGGTAAAACAGTTTATTCCTACACGATAAATAAGGTAATTATTTCATAGATAAACTTGTAGAGATGCAACGGATGTGTGTTTCGAAGCGTTAGTATAACAGATTTGTTATACGATGCATGATACGTACATCTCTGCAGCACAAGATCGTACACCACGGAGGTATAAGAATGAAAAGCTCACGATACACGAATCCGCAAGATAGTCCGGGATACCTGTTATGGCACGTAACTACGATGTGGCAGAAGGAAGTGCGAAGGGTATTAGAACCCCTCGATCTGACGCAACCCCAATTCATATTATTGCATTCTTGTTTATGGCTTAATGAGCGTGATTTGGAAGGTAAGGGAATTACACAGGTTCAGATTGCTCAATTCGCCAATGTAGATGTCAATGTTACCTCCCAGGTGCTACGAGCGCTTGAAAAGAGAGGTTACATTATACGTGCTCGCCATCAGACGGATACACGGGCTAATATTATCACGACAACGCCGGAAGGAACCAAGCTGGCGATTGAAGCCATGAATCTCGTAGAGGAATCAGACAAAAACTTCTTCGAGCTTCTTGCTGACCGTAAAGAGGGTTACATGGACATCATGCAGGAATTCATTCGACTTAAATCAGACCATTCATAGCTATATCGTATTCTTAGTCACTTGCGTTTGCATCAAGTGGATTCATCATGTAACTTTTGCGAAAAATGACGAAAAATAGATAAACCTCCCTAACCCTGTAAGGTTGGAAGGTTTATTTGTCATTAAGATTTAATCGAGCCTATAGGACGCGAATGGCTCGCTATAACGGAAATTATCACTCAGTTGATCCAGTTCTGCCAGCAGTTCATTTGGAAGCTGCAGATCAAGACTAGCGAGATTATGCTCCATCTGTTCGGTCTGCGTGGCACCGACAATCACAGTGGATACCGCCGGACGAGTTAACAACCAGGCGAGCGATAGTACGCTTGGGGAGCAGCCGTATGCCTCTGCCTTGGAGCTTACCTGCTCGCTCAGCTGAATGTTATGCTCCAGCAGGAAACGGTTGAAGGATGGATCTGTATCTGCTCTGGAGCCAGATGGCACGCTGGTGTGTCCATTGTATTTCCCTGTCAGTATACCGCCAGCCAGCGGGAAATACGGGATAATGCCTACACCTTGATCGAGGCAAAGCGGTACGAGCTCGTTCTCAGGTGTTCGATCGGCAAGTGAGTAGCTGGTTTGCGTGGAGATATACCGCGCATATCCGCGCATCTCGCTAATGCCGAGGGCTTTCATCAGCTCCCAGGCGGCGTAGTTGGAGGCGCCGATGTAGCGCACTTTGCCGGACGTGATCATGTCGTCCAGCGTGCGCAGGGTTTCATCCAGCGGGGTATGCGGGTCAAAGGTATGGATCTGGTACAGATCAACATAATCCGTTTGCAGACGCCGCAGGCTATGTTCCAGCTCTTGCTGTAGATGGTAGCGCGAGGAACCGCGCCCATGAGGACCATCATGCCGGGGCAAGCCGGCTTTGGTTGCAAGCACCGCGTTTTCCCGCCGACCGGCCAGTGCCTGTCCGATAATTCGTTCTGATTCGGTGCCAGCATAGATGTTGGCAGTATCAATAAAGTTGATGCCACGGTCCATCGCTGCATGAAGAATGCGGGTTGAAGCGGCCTGATCTGCTCTTTTGCCAAATGCATTTGTACCCAGCCCCAGCGCCGATACACGTAGACCGCTATTGCCTAAATGTCGATACTCCATCTCTCATCGCTCCTTTGGTGTCCAGTATTTGTATAGCCGATTATATCGTAATCTATTGAAATGGTGTTATTAATATAGTTAAATGAATGAAGAAACCGCAACTAAAGGAGATATGATGGAAAACAGTGCTGCACATTTAACTAGACGGAAGCCGAAGAAACCGAAGAAAAGTTGGAAAAAGCCACTCATCATCATACTGAGCATATTAATTGTGCTGGGAGGACTCGGATTTATCTATCAAAAACAGCTCGTTGTGCTGGCATTTAATATGTTTGCCTCAGGTAAGGTGAAGGAAGCTTTGGATGATTCGTATAAAGCCGCAGGAGACAAGGATGCACCTGTTGTACAACATACCGATCCATTTTCACTGTTGCTGCTGGGTATCGACCAGCGAGATAATGAGCCGAGCCGTTCGGACACCATCATCTATTCTGTCGTGCGTCCAGAGGACAATAAAGTGCTGCTGCTGTCCATTCCGCGTGACTCCTACACCGAAATTGTGGGTCGTGATGTGAAATCCAAAATTAACTCGGCCTATGCTCACGGCGAAGCCAAGATGGCAATGGATACGGTGGAGAAGCTGCTGGAGAACAAAGTAGATTTCTATGCAGCGATTAACTTTCACGGCTTGAAGGACATCGTAGACGCGGTTGGAGGCGTTGAGCTGCCGATCAAGAAAAACATAGAGAACAAACTTAAGATCCATGAGAAGTTATTCGTAGAGGCTAACAAACCGATCTATAATGGCGAAGAGGCGCTGGGATATGTACGGTATCGGGAGGATTCCGATTTCAATCGTACGATGCGTCACCGGATTTTCCTAAGTAGCTTCATGAATCGTGCGATGGAGGTCAAAAATCTGACCAAGATCCCGGACATCATCAAGATTGCCGGATCGAATTTTACAACCAATATGAAATCGGACTTTATTGTGAATTTTGCCGAGTCTCTATACATGAAAGACAGTATTCCAACCATCAGCAATTACATGCTGAAAGGCGACGGGAAGATGCGCAGCGGTACGTGGTATTACGATCTGTCTGATGAAGATCTGACCTATGTGCGCGGCATGATTGCCAGCTGGTTAGACCCGAACACAACGCAGTTGATTGAGCCGGAATCGGATGACAAGAAAGAGGACACGGGGCCGTCAACACAAGATTCATCGACACAGACGGGGAACTAAAGAGGTTGAAGTGAAAAGTCTGGAAAGCATGAAGAAGCCTTGGGCAGCTTGATGTTTCCGGGCTTTTTTTGTGTTTAAACCCTTTATTGCACATTCTATAGTAAAATATAGGAAAACATAGGAAAACATCTTATGGCAACCAATGGAGGAAGTCCATGAAAGAATTTAAGGATCGGCTTAGGCAGGTTCAGGAGCAGCAAAAGCAGCTCGCCAAGGACTATCAGGCCCTGCTTCAGGAGTATCAATCCGATGACCTCACGGTTCGTAATGAACAGTTGCTGGAACAGACGCAAGCTCAGCAGCTTAGGCTGCAACAACTGGAGCATCGTGCACGCCAGATGGAAGAGGAAAATGCACGCCTTCGCACGGCCTTGTCCGAACAAATGCTGGACGAGAAGCTGAATCTGATCCGGGTATCCCGGGAGAAGATGGAGACGTATTTTCAAGGGAAAACGGCAGTACATAACGATCATGTCAGCAATTTGGAACACCGAACGAAATCCAATCTAAACGCTCTCTTCAATGAGGCTTCCCAGCATTTGCAGGAGGATGCGGCTGAGATGAAGGAGCGGATTGCCTATCTGGCAACCGAGGTGAAATCTCGGATCGAATCGCACAAGCAGACTGTGTGGGAGAGAGCCGAGGCTGTGCGCGGACAGATGCAACACGGCTATGACCAGATGGCAGAGGAGGAACTGAGTGAGGAAACTATTCAGCGCCGGATCAAACAGAACCGGATGGAGATGCGCATTGGACTTAGCTGGATTAACAAAGTAGCCATTCTGCTTCTCATCCTGGGGGTGGGTGCAGCTTTTCGATACTCCTATTCAACGTGGTTTAGCGATGAGATGAAAGGTGCGGGTTTCTTCCTGCTCGGCGCACTGATGCTTGCAGGTGGGGAGTGGCTGTTCCGCCGGAAACAGAAAACATTTGCAATGGGACTGCTCGGCGGAGGCATCTCCGTGCTGTTTGGTTCGATTTTCTACAGTTACTTTTTGCTGCAGATCATCGGCCTATATACAGGTCTCGGTTTATCCATATTGGTGTCTGCCGTCGCTGTACTGTTGTCGTTGCGGTATCAGTCCAAGACGATCTGTTCCTTTGGTCTTGTGGGTGGATATTTGCCATTCTTCTCTTATCTGTTCACGTTTGGACTGGAAGGCACAGCGGTCTATACCGCAATGATCTATCTGTTGCTGCTGAACGGCATCATTGTGTTCATTTCGTTCGGGCAACGATGGCCTGTAGTGCATTACATCAGCTTCCTGTTCCACGCGCCGTCCATGCTGATTCTGCTGTGGCTGTCGCCGAGCGAACAGGTGGGTATGCTGTATTCTGTGGTGACTTTTGCTCTGTACCTGGGCATTACGCTCGCCTATCCGTTTAAACATCGGGTGAAGTTGACCTGGTGGGATTTTGCTTTATTAGCGATGAATACGAGCTTGAGCTGTCTTGTCTTGTATGTACTGCTTGATGCAGCAGGTTGGAATGATGCGCAGGGCATGCTTGCTGTTATTTTTGCACTCGTATATCTCGGACTCGCCAGATTGGTTCAGCGACATATGGCACAGGAGAAGCAGACAATTCTACTGTTCTATCTTACGTCGCTCACCTTCACGATTCTGCTCATTCCGTTCCAGTTTGGTTCGAGATGGCTGTCGATGGGTTGGTTAATTGAAGGTGTGTTGCTCGTGACGTTTGGACATTTCAGAAAGTTCAAGGCGGTCGAACGCGCGGGCTGGGGCATCATGCTCCTATGTATTACGATTTTTGTACAGTATGATTTGTTGTCTTTATTCTTTGTGGGGGAACCGTCGTATTTCATGTTAAAATACTCCAGCCTTACGCTGGGAACCTTGCTCATTACACTTTATTATGCTTGGGCGCTGCGCAGCAGTTCCTCCGCAGGAACAGGAACAAAGTTCAGCTACGCTTCGTGGGAGCGCGGTTTTCTGGAAGGTTTCGGGTACGTGACCCTTGTGAATGTATGGTTATATGTGCTCTATGAGTCGAATGAATTATATGTGAGAGCGGTCGATGAAGCGTTCCTGTTATACATGTTTTACAAGTTGCTTATGTTTGCGGCGCTGACGATTGCTTTGGCGTATGGACTGGGCAAAGTGAAGCTGCTTCGTGACCCGTTCCTGCGGGGGTATACCCTTTTCCTGCATGCAGTCGGATGCTGTATGGCACTGGCTGTTACCTTGACGATGCCGGCATTGCAGCCAGGTGTAGAGCAGCATACGGCAGCCGAAATTGTCGGACTGGTTGTCCTGATTATTTTCAACGTGGGTGTATTCTTCGCAGGGCGAGATTTGCTGATTGCAGGCATTCGTAGTCAGTTCAAAAGTGTGGAGTGGTATCCCGTTATTGCGGGAATCTATCTGCTCGGCGTCATTACCGTGTTCCTGACCATTCAGTTCCAGTGGGGTGACGTGGGACTGATGTTCAGCTTGATCTATCTGGTGCTGGCGATACTCTATATTGCCTACGGCTTCCGTAGAAAATACGTCATGATCCGTCGTCTCGGTCTGGGCCTGACACTGTTCGCCACAGGCAAGATGGTATTCTACGATGCTAGTCTGCTGACCGCAGGCAGTAAAATCTTTGCATATTTCAGCTTTGGTGTCCTGCTGCTAGGTATCTCTTATCTGTACCAGAAGGTGACCAGCCGGATGGAGGAGATTCAGGCGAGGGAGAGCAAATCAGATGATCAAGACAATTGATGTAAGCATATAGCGACTGTCGTAATAAATCATGTTAGAAAAACGCTGTGCTTAGCACACTATATACTTCGTTGTAGGAGACTCTGGAATTGAGGCAATTTCAGAGTCTTTCTTATTGAAGTCGCCTTACATGCAATAGAAGTTATTTCATTGTTTTGTACAGCTTGGTCATCAGGTCAGCCAGTTCACTCTGTGGCTCGATCGGATGATGATTGATATTAGTAGGTGTCATATAAAAAATAACCTCTTCTTGTTTAAATGCCGTCATATGAAACAGAACCCCTGTTGTATCTTCCTGATGTGGATTCAGGACGATTTTTAAGTGCCGTAACTTTTCAATCCAGTCCTGAATCAGTTCGGGATCGGTAGTCATTTTTTTAGAACCATCACTGCCGCTCATGATTTCGATTGAATCCGCTTCAGTGATGTTGCCTGGAAAGAAGGACTCTAGTTCTTTTGGTGTTTTATTTATTTCCGTTTGATTAGGCACATCAGAATTTTGGCAACTGCTAAGAATCAAAGCAGCAAAAAGAGCGCATGTGATAGCGTGAATGGTATTTCTTTTCACCGTAATTCCTCCCTTTAGTCTGAAATGAAGGACGTACTGGAAATGTTTCGCATAGATGACATTCGTGAAACGTTTTGCACAGGAGTCACGTTTATAATAGAGTAGCTGCCACATTTAAGGTTGATTGTTCATTCGAAGCCACGAGATTTCGGAGGCCGATGTCCCTTCTGGTGATACACCGCCTTCGTCACTCACGCGTGACAGTATGGTTAAGGTGATAGATAAAGCGAAGGCAAGCAGCACATATATCAAAATGTTTTTTTTCTTCATGGGAAATACCTCTCTTGTTGAATATGCTAAAGCGTCCGTCAGGCCGCTATGAGAAAAAATGCACAACGTTTGGTATAGTAATAGAGTAAGTAATGAATGTTTAGGTTTGTTTAAATCCATGGTGTTCCTGTATATCACTATATGAAATGGCAGGTATGTAAACAATGGAACAAATCTGATGAATTTATCAGTACTCGAATGAAAAGATAGAGATCGAGTTACATTAAAGGTGGGGAATAACATGCGGGAGACGGCAAAAATCGTCATTCGTACGCCGGGTCAGGAGAGCGATGGTTCATTCGCTTATGTGAGCCAGGGCCGCTCGATTACGGTGGGGCGTTACACAGGGGTCAGTGAACTGGACTTGTCCATCTATAATCAGATGATATCGAAGCGGCATTGCCGTATTCATTATGACACGAAAGAACAGCTCTGGATCGAGGATTTGGATAGCAAAAATGGAACCGAACTCAACGGGCAACGCCTCGTTCCATATGAGAAATACCCGTTTGGCGAAGGAGACAGCCTGACACTGGTCAACGGACTGATCCACCTTCGCGTGGAAGGTGATCTAGGAGAGACGCGAGAGTACCGCTTATCCGATCTACTCGGTGAGGGTGTACGTTTACAGGATCACTTACAGACGGTGCAGGTGAACGAGGATGAGATTCCATTATCGAAAAAGGAATACCAATTGTTCAAGCTGCTGTACAGCGAACTGGATCATTTTGTCACGCGGGAGCAGATCATTGCTCAGGTGTGGCCGGAACGGAGCATGTTGGAGAGTGATCCGGTAGGCATCGACGAGATTAACTCGTTGATCTATCGCACGAATCGCAAGCTGGGCATTCATTTTACGATTAAATCGGTGTACAAAAAAGGGGTATACATGAAGTCTCATGTCGGGGAGACCGATGAATAGCGCATCACATCCTCTAAACAAAACTACTAAGTAATAGGATTGGGCCTTGAAAAAATATCAACAAAGGGAAGCTTCTGCGCGATCATAGACCGCTGGAGCTTCCCTTTGTTATGATGAGTTCATGATGATTATTCAATTGATGCCATGGCTCATTGCTGTGTTAACTCTGATCGCTGTCGTATGGATCGTAATCGTAAGCTGGAAAAATGGAATCTCACCCATGCCCACATCCCGCCCGGTGAGGCAGGTGGTGATTCAGGAGATCAATCGCATATCGGGTTATGGTGACATCATGGAAGCTGGCTCCGGTTGGGGAACACTAGGCATGGATGTGGTGAAGCATTGTCCAGGCAAAAGACTTACGGGCATTGAAAACTCACTCATCCCGCTGTGGATTTCTCAATGGCTGACATGGTTCAGTATTTGGCTCCGCCAAGCCGGTGGGCAGCGGCATTCATTAAAAGGGCGTCTGCGCTTCATTCGCGGAAACATCTATACCTGTTCTTATGCGCATGCCGATTGTGTGATCTGTTATCTGTTCCCGGGTGCGATGACTCGGCTGGTAGACAAGTTCCAAAGCGAACTGCCGCCGGGCGCGAAGGTGATTAGCGTCTGTTTTGCACTGCCGGGCAAAGAGCCGCTACGTACAATCACCTGCCGTGATGCGCTGCGAACCAAGGTGTATGTGTATGCTTTTTGAGAGTGGGGCAGGTTGGAATTTCTCTATAGACGTAAAATGGTTCCCTCCGTATCTTGATTTCGTCTCAGCTAACCTCTAACGATCACCAGAGACGTTATTTGGCTGGATTTAACCATTCTAAAAATCTAACGATCCCCAGTGACGCTATTGCGGTAGAAAAGCTATATTTTGGCCGTTTTTTGGCATGTTTCTTAGGAATAAGCTCTGTGGTGACCGTTAGAATCCGAAAAGGACGTTTTACTGCAAAATAAGCTCCGTGGTGATCGTTAGAAATTAATTCAGACGTGAACTTGAGCTTTCGCTGCTATCGATATTCCGATTTCATCCTTGAGCCGTGCGGCTGAGTCACGCGGCTTAGTTTGCAAGCACATTGAATATGTTCTCAGCTTGTACGCCAATTTATGCCTGTTCCTTGATCCAGGAACGTAACTTATTTGCGTAAAAGGAGCGCTCCTCCGGTTTGGACGGTGAACCTGTCGAATGATAAAGCTGGTCGTCCGCATATCTTGGAAAAACTTGAAGGTGGTAATGCCACACATCTTGATTACCTGCAGGCTCATTATGCTGGCGGGTAGAGATTCCTTCGCATCCATATGTACTTTTCATAGCCATCGCTGTAAGCTGAGCTGCATGGTGAATGGCAGCCGCGTAATCCGCAGGCAGGTCAAAAATATTTTCAAAATGCGGATTAGGAACAATAAGAGCATGCCCTTTATTGTTAGGCCACCATTTGCTCGCTATGAATGCTGTCACTTTTTCATTTTGATAGATCATATTCTCTCGCTTTGTTCCCTGATCAGGCTGCACGATTCCCCAAATACAGCAGAATGGGCCTTCATACCCTTCGGGTTTATGTGAAACGGGGGCTATCATATCTCAATCGAACTCCTTTCATATTCTTGAATAAGGTATGCTCAACTGCGCTGGTGCCGTGGTTAACTTCGAAACCAGCTCAAGTACGCTTTAGAATATATATCCATATTCGCGTTAGGCAGACAGGTTCCTGTTAGATGGCCTATTTCCTTTAGGGAAACAAGCAAAGTCATGCTCCAATTTCACCTTAATTGTGAAATCAGAGCATGACTTTTAATTTACTTGGGTCAGGCAGTGGCAACTGCCCTCTATTCAATCAGCTTATTCATTTCATTTACTTTGCCGAATCCGTAGTTCCTGTAGTTCCAGTTGTGCTTGTCGTACCCGTGGTATCTGTAGACGTGCTGGATTGCGAACGATTTCTCCCACCGCCGAATCCGCCTTGTCCATTGCCGCCACCGAAACCACCCATGCCGGAGCGGGCTGTTGTTACGCCTGATTCATTCACCCAGGTCACATTGCTTGTGGACTGGAAGGCAACAATTTGGGTTCCGCCGCTATAGGTACCGCCAGTATAGAGTCCGTCCACTGCTTTGCCTGTTGATGTTCCGCCAGAGAGGATGACATATGATCCATCTTTTGCGAGATCCGGTGAGCTAACGACTACACTTTGGTAATCTTTTGCTGGTGCAAACGTCAGGATATTGTTGCCTTTGCTATCCTGGACATGAACCAGTGTTCCGGCTTTTTGTGTCTCAGGGAAGGTCATCACGATTGTATTTTGCGTTGAAGCATCCGAAGTGCCTTGCGCCATGCCAGAACTTCCCACCGCCACAAGATATCCGCCACTGATCTCAAATGTTCCGTCATAATCCAGTGCCCCATTACCATTATTCGTTGGGCCATTCACGATCACCGTTCCGCCCGTCATTGTAATGGAGCCATTGGCATCGAGACCGTCACCGCCTGCATTTACGGTAAGAGTTCCACCGTTGATGTGGAGTTCGCTATTTCCCGATGATTCACCTGGCATACCGCCAGGGCCACGGTTTTGCTGGCTCGCATCCGTATCTTGTGCCGAGTGATCTGACATGGATGTGGTACCCGTCGTTCCAGTGGAGTTAGCAGAGTTTGTGTCTGTATCTGCTGATTTGTTTGTGTCGATAGCAGAACTGCTGTTATTTGTAGCTTTTCCCGTTGTAGTTGCTGTTGTGCTGCTCGTTGTTGCCTCATCACCAGCGGCATTCACCCCATCATCTGACGCCGTTACGTCCACATCTCCGTCATTCAGGGTAATAATTGCCCCTTCGAGCCCTTCATAACTTTTCGCAATCTTGATTGTTCCACCGTTAATGGACAGCGCCTGATCGGCGTGAATGCCATCGTCTCCAGACTGTATGTTGAAAGTCCCGTCGTTCACCGTCACATTGCTATTGCTGTGCAAGGAATCATCCATAGAATCAATGGTGTATGTTCCGCCATTCACCGTGAGATCCGCTCCTGCTTTAAGTGCTTTGGCGCTTGTAGACTCTTCCTCTGTTGTCGTCGTTGCATTGTCTGCATCGGCGTTGGAATCCGACGATACTGTAGTAGTGCTAGTTGTACTTGAATTTGCGACCTTCGTGGAGTTCGTTGTTGTACCGCTGCTTGCATTGCCATTGCTAGTTGGCATCGCTGGCATGTCGGCAGGCGGTTCACCATCCGGTGGTGTGCCCATATCGGTTGGAGGCGTGCCGCCATTTATAGCACCATCGCCACCGAAACCACCGCTACCTCCTCCAAAGCCGCCACTGGGGCCTTCTTCGACCTTGGCTGGTGCATTCGCGCTGCCGCCAGCTGTCACAATGTTATACGTACCTCCATCGGTGACAAGGGTGGTCTCTGCCTGAATGCCGTCGCTTCCACTCTGGATGTTGAAGGTACCGTCTGCAATCGCGACAAACCCTTTACTGGTATCGGTATCATTGGTTGATTTGATACCGTCTCCCGCTGCATCGACAGTAATGATGCCTGCCTGAATAGCAACCATGTCTTTACCTTTGATGCCGTCATCGGCTGCTTTGACGTTAATGGAGCCGCTGATGATTTTCAGATCATCTTTGCTTGTGATGCCTTCATTGTAATTTCCTGTGACGGTCAACTGACCTGCACCGTTAAACGTAAGATCGGCTTTGCTAAAGATGGCCGCATCTGGCTCATCGGTGCTGCTGTCGGCATATACGTATGCTTTACCATCGGAAACGGCGTTTTGGGTTCCTTTTTCAAGCGTGATCACCGCTTTGCCTGCCTTTTGAATGTAGATTCCTGCACTGTCATTATCGTGGATAGCTGCGCCATTTAATACGAGATGTACCACGCCTTTATCAGCGACATTGACCACGATTTGGCCATCGGTTAGCTTACCGCTTAGCACATACGTGCCTGCTTCCGAGATGGTGACCGATCCGCTCGATACCTTCGCACCCGAACCTGTTACCGTTGCTGTTGTACCACTCAGCTTGATCATGGTCGAATCCGCTTCTGTCCAGCTGACATTTGTATCATCTGCCTCTAGTGAGACCAGATCGGCATACTTCACGGACGTGGACTCGCTGACGGATACGATTTTGGTTGTTCCTGTTGTGGAGACGGCTGCATTTGCTGTGCTGCTTGTCGTTGCCGGAGCACTGCATGCTGCGAGCAGACTGGTAATCATGGCGATGGACCATAGTTTGCTGCCTGTAATCATGTTTTTACGTTTCTGAGAATTTTTCTTCTTCATAATATATCATTCCTCTCCAAATCATAATGGGGGTTAATCGATCAAGTGGATAAGCCGATCTTCCAAGCTTAATATTCTGTCGTTGGACTCATCGTTAACGAGATATCCAGATTACCGTTCCGTGTACGGATGGCATCAAGGAATTGTTTCTGATTCACGCTCTCGTGAATCGTGACGTTATATACCAGTTCGTACAGACTGCCGAGTTCGGTCGTTCTGATTTTTTTCAGATCAAATGGGACTTTAAAATGATGGAATACTTCGTTCAGCGCTTCTTCGTAACTCAAATTCTCGGGAATGGTAATCTTGAGTGTCTTCTGCTGACTCTTTTTTCCGCCAAAGTTAAATCGGTTCAGTACAAACATCAGCACACACAGGATAACGGTGAACAGAATGGCATAATCAAAGGCACCTACACCACAAGCCAGACCGGATGCCATCGTGAACAAAACGTAAGCAATGTCTTTCGGATCACCAGGTGCACTGCGGAAACGGATGATGGAGAAGGCTCCCGCCAAGCTGAACGCCCGGGCAATGTTGCTGCCGATAAGCAGAATGATGATGGCAACGATCACGGGCAGCACAACCATAGTCAACGTAAAACTTTGTGAGTAAGTCGCTTGATTGGTTTTCATATAGGTCAGGCTGATGATCAGTCCCAGGAGGATGGCAAGTCCGATTGTGATGACAGCACTGCTGAAACTCAAGGTTGAATCGTCCAGGGCGGAGCTGAAAAGGGTATCAAGCATATAATACACGCTCTCTTTCTCGAATTAATTTTTCTTGTGAAGCCGCTGGGGCTGCGTCGTTAGGATTGAAATCAGTACCTGGGATAAGTTCGCGTTCGTTCTGATAATTCAGATGGGTGGTTCTCACCAGATGTCTGTATTCATTGCCGTATTTAGAAAATCCCGTCCGGTACAACCCGTGCTCCGACAGTAATTGGGAGAGCCACATCGGAACGGTTTTCTCGGCTTTGACTTCCATGAGCCAGCGCCCGTCTTTCACGAGCGGTTCACCGTAATCTCCTTGTTCCAACTTCAGATCGTATCTACGGCTGCGAATGTTGGTGTCAAAGGTAATGCGAAGATCGCGGCTGCTCTTATCGAACAGCGCCTTACGTTCGTAGGCCAGATACACTTTAGGTTCGAGATCGTAGAGCCGGAGAAAATATTTGATTTCTTCTAACACCTGCGGGTTCATGTAGTCGGCCAGCTCTGGCGCTTGTCCCGAGCGAACAAAATCATAAGCTTCATCCAGCTTCAGCGCCGTTCTACGTTTGTTGACGAGGCCGAACACTTTCTTTTTGATCTCCAGATACACTTTCGCATTCTCTTCAGGTATGCCGTAGGCTCGCAAGCGCAGTTTTTCCTTGTATTTCGGTTTGGATAGACTCGCTCGAATCAGTGAATCCTGCGGTGTGTCGAAGTACAGATTACTGATGGAGTAAAACTCATGTTTTTTGTTGTAGGCATCCAGTTCCATGTAATGTAGCAGATCGCTGTAAAAATGCTGGTATTGCTCATCGGTCAGCAGATACTTGCTCTCATATCGGTTGAATACTTCAATCGCCATGATGATTCAGTCCTTTCGGGTATGGATAAGTTGGTGTATGTTTTGTTTATGTTTGGTTTGTTGTGTGTTGCTGTCATGTCTGTATCTTAGCGAAGTAACCTTGAATGAATCTTAAATGGTTTTACACGGCGTTAACATTTCTTTGCCTTCATCTATACTGTTGAACAAGGGAGCATTCACACACGGATTCCGACGACAGATTAATCTTCCTGGTGGCTGCTACTCTTAAGGGGTCTCCAATTAAGGTTGATTCAAGGTTTACTTGATAGAATAAGAGCATACCAACCAACGTGAGCAGAGGATGAATAGATCATGAGAATTTTGATAGCGGAAGATGAGGTTCATTTGGCGGAGGCCGTATCGCAGATTTTGAAAAAAAATAACTACTCCGTGGATATGGTCCACGACGGCAGATCCGGACTGGATTATGCGCAGAGCGGCATCTACGACCTGTTACTGTTGGACATTATGATGCCGGAGATGGACGGCATAACGGTGCTTCAAACACTACGCAATGAGGGGAACCATACGCCCGTCATTCTGCTCACAGCCAAAGGGGAGCTATCGGACAAAGTATCTGGCCTTGATTATGGTGCCGATGATTATATTGCGAAGCCTTTTGCCACGGAAGAATTGCTTGCCCGGATTCGGGCAGCCCTGAGACGTAAAGGCGAAGTGATCCCCGAGGATGGGTTGAAGTTTGGCGATATCGAACTGAATACCACGCAATTGAAGCTGAGTGCACAGGGCAAGGAGATCAAATTAAATCTGAAGGAAAACGAGCTGCTGGAACTGCTGATCACCCGCAAACAGGCGATCACCTCCAAAGAGCAGATCATTGAGAAGTTATGGGGATTCGACTCGGATGTCGAGTATAACAACGTGGAGGTTTATATCTCCTTTTTGCGCAAAAAACTAACCTTCCTGAATTCGGTTGTTCGCATTAATACGATTCGGGGCGTGGGATACGTACTTGAGGTGACGAGCTAATGTTCAAGAAACTCCGCAATCGGTTCCTGATTGTCAATCTGGTGTCGATCTCGATTATGATGCTGGTGGCTTTTGTAACGATCTACACGATTACGTACCAGAATGTGCAGCGCGAAACGAATATGGAGCTGTACAAGGTTTCTGATTTTTACCATATCTCTTATGGTTTGGGTGCTCAGCAGTCACGAGGTGAAGGGAAAAATGGGGGAGCAGGGACGGGAACGGGAATGATTTCAGGCTCTGGTTCAGATGTTGACGTAGGAATGAAATCCGAATCGGCAACTGTTCCTTTCTCTAATGGGAGGGGCGGGGGTAACAAGAGTATGAATGGTGGGAACTTTGGTGGATTTCGAGGACCAGGTGGAGATCCCAGTGCACCCCCGGCCCGGTCGGTTTCTTTTATGATCCAAACCGATAAGCAGTGGGAAATTACCGATACACATTCGCTGTTTGATATGGAGGAATCTTTTTACACACAAGCTCTACAAAAAATTGACCAAGGGAAAACGGGCCAAGGTGAAAGTAATCGGTGGACTGGACAATTTGCACTCGATGGTACGGACTGGGCCTATGTGGTGGATCCGAGCAGGGACGGGCATATGATTGTGTTCATGGACGTGACCGCGCAGCAGGGTATCCTGACCAATTTAATTTACACCTTTACGGTGGTTGGGCTGATTATGTTTGTGGTGATTTACTTCCTAAGTCGTTATTTTGCGAGCCGCTCCATTGCACCTGTGCGTGAAGCGTTTGAGAAACAGAAACAGTTTATCGCTGACGCCTCCCATGAGTTGAAAACACCTCTGGCAACCATTAATACGAATACGGATGTGTTACTCGCAAATCAGGAGGAGACCATTGGAAGCCAGGCCAAATGGCTTCACTATATCAAATCGGAAACCGAGCGGATGTCTGGATTAACGAATGATTTGCTGTATCTGACTCAGATGGACGACTCGCGTTCCACGATGATCCATACCAAGTTTAATATGAGTGATGCAGTGGAAAGTATTATTTTGCCGATGGAGGCTGTGATTTTTGAAAAAAATATTACCCTGGATTACAACATTGATTCCGATCTGATGGTTCACGGAAACCGGGAGCAGATCAAACAGGTTGTTCTGATCTTGCTCGATAACGCCGTGAAATATTCCGGCCCAAAAGGGGCTGTGAATATTTCACTCCAGAGGCAGAACCATGATGTCTTGCTGACTGTTTTTAATACGGGGGAAGGGATCGCGCCAGAGCATTTGGATCGGATTTTTGACCGTTTCTATCGCACGGATTCATCTCGAGCACGTAAACACGGCGGGCATGGTCTGGGTCTGGCGATTGCAAAGTCTATTGTGGAGCAACATAGGGGAGAGATTTACGCCAAAAGTGTCGTGGGCGAGGGAGCTACATTCTATGTGCGGTTATCGTAGGGTGGATGCTAATGTGGCACTAGTAAAGGGGGACGTCAAAGACTGGGCATAAGTTCTGCCCGTAATGGGATAACCTATGCTACAATGACAGCAAGAAGGATAACCAAGGAGATGAACTGACGTGGCAGACAACAACGCAATTAACGAGCAGGAAATGATTCAATATATCGCTGACAAAACAAAGGCAAGCAAGGCAAATATAGAGCTTGTCCTGAAGCATGAGCAAGCTTACATCAACAAGGCGCATGAGAATTCCAAAGGGAAAGACGTTGATATTGATGGTGACGATCTGGCCGACTTCATTTTGAGCCGTAAAGATGTGAAGCTTGACGAGCTGACGGTAGAAAGTATTTTGGATGCAGAAATGGACTACTTAATGGACAAGGGTCACGCGGGGTACGTGGATTAGGTAGAGTTAGGTTAGGGACCGAACAATGGAGTAAACTAGAAATAAAAGGTCGTTAACCGTACACCGAAATTCTAACGATCACCAGCGACGCTATTGGGGTGTTTTTCCGGTGTTTTTAAATCTAACGATCAGGAGAGACGTTATTTTCGGAGTAGAGGGTCATTTTTGATGAAAATAGGGCGTTTTTACTGAAATAAGGTTCCTGGTGATCGTTAGATTAGGAAATGTGCTGAAATGGCCGAAATAAGGTTTCTGGTGATCGTTAGCGTAGTGGAGCAGTGCCGGATGAGTACCGGATGAGTGCGAAGCTATTGCATATAAGAAAAGACCTCAACTTCACACAAAGGGAGTTCCCTTAATGGTGTTGTCGAGGTCTTTTGGCATCGAAGATGTGAGTCAGCGAAAATTTACTTAAGAGTTGGCTTCTTATCAGTATAATTTCGCTACACGCAGCTGTAGGGTATATCACATCTAAATTATGTGTGCATATTAACATCTCGTCAGCATATATGCCAACATAACTGTACGATGTAGTTTTACGACATGGCGTTAGTATATGCACTCACACGGGGATGCTACACGACTGCCCTTACGCTGACACGGTTTATCTATTACTGACCCATCATACCGCCATCTACAGTGTAGAGGGATGCAGTAACATAAGATGCTTCCTCGGACAACAGGAAGTTCATCACGGCTGCAACTTCTTCCGGTTCACCGTAACGACCCATTGGAATGGCAGATACCGTAGCAGATTGGTAATCTTCCACGTTGCCGGAGTTAGCTTCAATCTGACGCATCATACGCGTGTTGATTGTGCCTGGCAATACAGCATTTACCCGAATGTTGAACGGTGCCAGCTCATTGGCGGCGGTACGTGTGAGACCAACAACGGCATGTTTGGACATAATATATGGAGATACAGCCGGAGCACCCATCAGACCTGCGAGGGAAGAAGTATTCAGAATCGCACCGGATTTTTGTTTTTTCATCACAGGAATGACATTCTGCAGACCAAGGAATACCCCGCGAATATTCACGTTGTATACCGTATCAAGTGCTTCAACACTCAGGTCTTCAATTAGACCCGTTGGGCCTTCAATACCGGCATTATTCGCAAAATAATCGATACGTCCAAACGCATCCAGCGCTTTTTGTACATAATTTTTAACATCAGCTTCATCAGATACATTGGCTTTAACTGCAATGACATGTTCTTGATCAAGGTTTAATTCAGTGATCGTTTTTGCAATGGCCTCTTCGTTCAAATCCACCAATACCAGTTTGATTTTACGTTCAGCCAAGCGACGTGCAAGCTCTTTACCAATACCTCCGGCAGCTCCTGTAATTACAGCGGTTTGTGTATAGGATGTACTCATGATTGAATCGTCTCCTTATAATATATAATGGGCGGGTAAGTTCCAAAAGTTGAAAACCTGTCGTTTTTAGTCCCTGTCTTAATGTTAAGATATACATAAACATGTGACAATAATCATTGACAGCGCAAATGTCAGCTATTGAACATAGATGTAAGCGTTGTTCATTTAGGCTACAATAATGGACAAAGGAGGCGGAAGTGTTGATTATCGAACATCCTCAGGATCGGAGAGCACGAAGAACGCAGGATGCGATCATCGCTGCGGCAGTGTCTTTAATATTGGAAAAGGGAGCTGATGCCCTGACCATCCGGGATATCACGGAACGGGCGGATTATAATCGGGGAACGTTTTATTTGCATTTTCCCGGCAAACCGGAGCTGCTGCAATTCCTTCTGGAAGATTTCCTGCAAGGATTAGGACAAGCATATGCTACACCTTATGCGAATCTCACAGAAGTGGATATGACCGGACTGTTACCTTCAACTATGCCTGTGTTTGAATATATTGAAACTCACCAGGATCAATTCAAGGCATTGATGACAATGCATGGGGATATGGCGCTGAGGATCAACAATGTGTTCCGAAATTACCTTATGGAAGACTTCATTTTAGTAACCGAGGACAGTGAGCAGGTTATTAATTACGATATCATGTTAAGTTATCTCGTATCCGCAACCGTGGGCGTTGTTATGCATTGGGCGGAAGAGGGGTTCAAATATTCTGCGCATTATATGGGGGAACAGCTGACAGCTCTGATTAACATCAAACCGACCCGCCTCCTGATTGAACCAGGGCAGAAGGGCCGGACGATGCATGAGCGTATGCTGTTGGACTAATACATGCAGATACATGTTTGTGCTGTGTGAATGCGTTCCGCTATGAGGGCATACGTATACCCAAGGTTACCCCGTCATCGAAGTAGATGCAGCGTTTTCCATCTGGAGTAACTGTTCGCGAATAAGCACGGACTCTCCAATCATAATTAAAGCTGGGTTACAGATATGATGCATGATAGCCAGTGTCTGTAACTCGGCAAGTGTACCTGTAACAATCCGTTCTTCACTTGTTGTTCCACGCTCTATCAGTGCTGCCGGTGTATGTCCGGCTTTGCCGTAACGAAGCAACTCTTGCTGAATCTGTGGCAACTGACTGATTCCCATATAGATCACCAGTGTATCTACACTATGCGCAAGCAGATCCCAACGAACGGAAGATACACGTCCATCACTGCCGGTCCCGGTGACGCAGGCAAAAGAAGAAGAGACTCCGCGATGCGTTAGTGGAATCAAAGATGAAGCAGAGGTGCCTACTGCCGAAGTGATACCCGGGATGATCTCATACGGAATGCCTGACTCTGCCAGTACTAGCGCTTCTTCGCCGCCGCGGCCGAAGATGAACGGGTCACCGCCTTTGAGGCGAACGACTTGTTTGCCTTCCGCCGCATGTGACGCGAGCATACGTCCAATCATCTCCTGGCTCATGGAGTGGAGACCGGGAGCTTTGCCGCAGTATATGCGAAGGGCACTCGCCTTTGCTTCGGAAAGTAATTCATCTGTGACAAGCCGATCGTACATAATGACATCAGCGGACTGAATACGTTTCAGGGCTTTGACTGTAATCAGTTCGGGATCTCCAGGGCCGGCACCAATGATACTTACCACCCCCCGGCTCATAGCCGTGTTCCCAGTTTTGACGAAAAAGTTTGAGGCGCGGCAGTATACGCTAGTGTAGTGGCAAAGGCAAGGATGGCCCCCGTCAAGAAACCGCGGATCAACATCTGTACCCGGTTTATCCTGACTTTATGTTCACCAACGTCAACCATGGCTTGTAATACTTCTGCATGTCTAACAAAATCCATAGTGCACCCCTCCTTCTGTCAGTATTGGCTTGTTACAGGCTAACCATTTTGTTACCCTGCAATCGTAATATAGATATCTCCACTAGCTCTGTCTACTTCTGTTTTGTACGTGTTCAAGCATCCATCGTCCGGTTCATGTACCTTGCCGCTTCGCAGATCAATCTTCCAGTCATGCAGCGGACAGTGAACGACTGTGCCGCAGACCATGCCCTCCGATAGCTTGCCGCCCTTGTGAGGGCAGCGATTTTCCACGGCATGCAGGCTGCCGTCACTCAGTTTGAAGACTGCAATTTCGGTATCCTCGACCAGAAAGGTACGAGCCCCCTTTTCATCAATATCGGCCATATGCCCAATTCGGAATTTACTCATCGCTGATCCTCCTCTTCTAGTGAGCTACCGGTTCTGCACCGGACAGTGGGGTGAAGTTTTTACGCAATCTCTCATCTTCAATAATTTCTTTCCAAGGATCTACCGTGTGACCCAGTGTCACTTCCAGACGTTCAACCAGTGCGAGACGTACATCTCGATCTGCCAGAGCTTCCTTTACATGATCCAGACCGACCCGTTCAATCCAGGCCGCTGTTCTCTCATTCCATTTGGCATTCTCTCTATAATATTGCAGGTAAGCGTAAGTCCACTCTTCGACTTCGGCATCCGTCTTCACTGTACATAACAGCTCGGCTGTACGTACCTTCACACCGGCATTGCCTCCAACATGAAGCTCCCATGCACCATCGATGGCTACAACGCCCAGATCTTTAATTGTTGCTTCGGCACAGTTCCGCGGGCATCCCGAGACGGCCAATTTTACTTTTGCTGGAGCGACCATCTTGTCGAGTTTCTTCTCCAGACGAATACCCATCTCAATGGAATCCTGTGTACCGAAGCGGCAGAACGTATTACCTACACATGTTTTTACCGTACGTAAAGCTTTGCCGTAACCGAAACCGGAAGGCATGTCGAGCTCTTCCCAAATTTTCGGCAGGTTCTCCTTCTGTACGCCAAGCAGGTCAAGTCGTTGTCCACCCGTAAACTTCACCATGGGCACATCATACTTCGCTGCAACCGTTGCGATCTTGATCAGTTCCGCAGGTGACGTTACACCGCCATAGATCCGCGGAATAACAGAATACGTACCGTCTTTCTGGATATTGGCGTGGTAACGCTCATTCGTGAATTTGGATACCCGCTCATCCTCATACTCTGTCGGCCAGATCATGCCAAGGTAGTAGTTGAGGGAAGGACGACATTTGGAGCAGCCCTCCGGCTCATCCCAACCGAGCACGTTCATGACTTCTTTGACGGTTTTCAGACCCATTTCTTTGATTTGGGCCACAATTTCATCCCGGTCATACGAAGTACATCCGCAGATACCTTCTTTGGTCTGCTCGCCTACATTGTCTCCGGCATAATACGTGAGCAGTGATTCCACGATTGGTTTACATCCACCGCAAGAAGCTGATGCTTTAGTACAGGACTTAATGGCACCGACAGTGTTACATCCTTTGTTGAGAACAGCATCACCGATGGCAGATTTCGTTACACCGTTACAACCGCAGATGATCTCATCATCGGGCATGGTAGCCATGCGCTCTGCCACAGACGAGCCTGAGCCGGAACTGCCAGAAGGCACACCGAGCAAAATTTCTTTTTCGCGGCCGCTGATATTTTCACCGCTTTTAATCAAGGAGAAAAGAGATGCACCATCGGTCGTATCGCCGAACAACACAGCACCAATGAGCTGACCGTCTTTGATCACCATTTTTTTGTATACACCGTCTACATCATCCTGGATGCGAATGCTGCGTGTTTCTGGCGAGTCTTTGAATTGTCCGGCAGAGAATACATCGACTCCCGAAACTTTCAGTTTGGTTGAAGTGACCGATCCTGCGTATCCATCCGTTGCTGCACCCGCGAGTCTTTTGGCGAGAACCATACCTTGTTCATATAACGGAGCAACGAGACCATACGCGATGCCGCGATGTTCCGCACACTCTCCGACAGCCGAGATACCTGGAATGTTGGTACGCATATAGTCATCTACGATGACCCCGCGATTAACGTCCAGTCCGCTGTTTCGAGCCAGTTCAACTTGTGGACGAATACCCACCGCCATGACAACCAGGTCTGTCTCAAGCACCGTTTGATCGGTGAACCGCAGCGCCTTAACCCGGCCTTTGCCTGTAATCTCTTCCGTATGTTTGTTCAAAAGGAATTTCATGCCCTGCTCCTCCAGCTCACGCTGAAGCATTAATCCTGCAGGCAGATCGAGATTTCGATCCATCAGGTGTCCGTTAATATGAATAACGGTTACGTCCATACCCAGATTCAACAGTCCGCGAGCAGCTTCAAGACCGAGTAGTCCGCCGCCGATCACAGCTGCTTTGCGATACTTTTTCGAGGCATCCATCATCGTTTCACAGTCTTTGATGTCACGGAAACCGATGACCCCTTCTTTGTTCGCACCTGGAAGAGGCAGAATGAATGCTTGTGAACCTGTCGCCATAATCAGCTCATCGTAGGAGGCGTGAACCCCGTTCTGAGATACAACTTCCTTGCGTACGGTATCAATCTGCACGACAGAATCACCCGGATAGACATGGATGCCGTTATCTTCATACCAGCTCCAGTCGTTAATCACGATGTCTTCAATCGATGTTCCGCCTGCCAGAACAGAAGATAGCATGATTCGGTTATAGTTTGGATGCGGCTCTGCGCCAAAGACGGTAATGTCGTACGCATGCGGAGCAAGCTTAAGAATATGCTCAATTGTACGAATACCTGCCATACCATTGCCGACTAGCACCAGTTTTTTCGTTGTACTCATTGTGGTTAGCCCCCTCAGATCCATTTCTGTATACTGCTCACTGCTCTGTCTTTTCCTTATCCTGGAAAATTGAAAAAGCCTGTCATGCCTCGGAGGACTGCGTATACACATACGCTTCCCTTTGCTCCGAATTTGCAAAACAGGCTTCATTGCCGTTTCAACCAGCTACGCCATTGTAACTGTGAGTGATCCTTCGTTTATGGAGTTCTTATGGCTTAACTATAAAATAATGATCTATTCATGTCAATATAGTTAACATAAAAAAGTATTTGAAATTTGAAGTTAATTATGTTTACATGAGTTTAAAGAAAAGTGGAATTGGTAATCGGGAAAAATGATGTTCTATCATACGGATAAGAAAATAACTTCATTATAGTGCACAAAATACATTATTTAATGTAGGAAAGGTGCCATGGTGGAATTCTCTAACCATTTTAAATCCACTTTTATCCAGAAAATATAGGGCGACAAACAACAAAAAATAAAACCTCTATGACGATCTACCTCAAAAACTCCTCTGAGTTAATTCGGAATTTAAAAAATCATGTATATATTTCTTCGTTTTTGTCAGGTAACATGACACAATTATCGCTTTCATGTGTTAATGTAATAAAAGTGAAGGCGGTGTTTGTGTACTAAAATAAGGAGGGATTGATCCATCATGCGATCCATATTGGTCATCCGTGTGCAACCCAATCTGGACAGCTCGTCCGAAGTAATCCCTCTGACACCAGAGAATTTGTTGGGGACCGTTGGTTATCATGTACAGGTCTCGGACAGTGAGACAGAGGTGATGAGGCTAGCCCGTGAGGTGGATGCCTCCATCCTGCACCTGTCTCTAGTGGACGTAGCTTATTGGGTGAACCGCCTGGGAGAGGAGAAGGTAGATACTCCGCTACTCTGGTGGTGTGCCCCGGATACAGCGTCTTCCTCTGCCAACGACTGCGAGGTTGACACTTCGTTTGATGGCATTCTTACACCTTCCATGGCCGGGCCGGAAATCCATTGGACATTGCACTTTGCAGCACGGCGTTATATGGAACGCAAGCAATGGGAGCAAGAGCGGAAGCAGTTGCATTCCAAGCTGGAGGACCGGAAATGGATTGATATGGCGAAGGCCATCTTGTCTGATCTGAAGCAGATATCCGAATCGGAGGCGTATGATCTCTTACGTAAAAAAGCAATGGATGAGCGCAAACGGATGGTTGATGTTGCTACCGCAATTGTGAAGGCTCATCAACTGCTCCAGTCATAATTGAAAGGAGGGTGCTCTATGGATATGTCTCAAATCCTCAGAGAGGTTGGACGTGGAAAGCGAGGTTCACGTGATCTGAATTATGCAGAGGCGCTGAACGTTGCTGAACATATATTGAAACAGCAAGTTTCTCCTGCTCAGACAGCTGCATTTCTAATGGCCGAGCGGATGAAGATGGAGAACGTTGAGGAGATGGAAGCTTTTGTGCATGCATGCAGGAATAGCACGGAGCGTTTCTCTGTATTTCAGGATAGTTTGGATTGCGCCGGTCCTTATGATGGACGAACCAAGTCATTTATGGCTACATATCCCGTGGCATTTGTGCTAGCTGCAGCTGGATTGCCGGTTACTCTTCACGGCAGTGAACCTTTGCCGCCCAAATGGGGAGTTACATTGTCGGTTGTGCTTAGAGAGGCGGGGATGGATACACGCAAGATGAGCCGGGAGGATGCTCTCAGTGCTGCTCGCCACACAGGTGTGATGTATGTTTCCTCCGAAGAATGGTGTGAGCCGCTACGTAGGCTTCGCCCTTTGCGGGAGGAACTGGGTTTTCGCACAGTGCTGAATACAGCCGAGAAACTGATTGATTACAATCATTCGTCATATCTTGTATTTGGGGTGTTCCATAATACGTTTCTGGATCGAATTGCGAAACTGCTTACCCGTTTTCAGTATCAACGTGCTTATGTTGTTCAAGGCATGGAAGGATCAGAGGATCTGTATATTGATCGCCCTACACGTGTATACGCTGTGGAGGATGGCGAGATGAAGCTTGAACTCATAGATCCTTCAATCTACGATCTGGATATGCCTGTGCCCGATATGATCTGGACCGCAGCGAAGCAGGTTGAAGTGGCGGAGAGTGTGCTGCGCGGGGATGGTCATCTCACATTTGTTAATCAGGTGTTGTTAAATGCGGGTTTTCGCCTGTATGTTGCCGGACGTGCCCCATCCATTGAGCAAGGTATATACACCTGCAAGCAGCATATAGAGAGTGGAGCTGCATTCCGCCTCTATCAGCAGTGGTGTGTCTCTATGGGTGGAGAGTTGCCGGATAGCAGAACTGTATCCATCTATCCGGCATCATCTGGCTAACAAGTTGCTTTAAAGTGGTTAAACCGCGTGTTAACTCTCCTGATACACGCATCTTAAGCCTCTCCTTACAGGGGGAAGAAACGCAATACAGCTGCGATCGTGTTGTTGCGCTGTGCTTATCTTACTCCCAAGGGTACGTTACGGTCAGGAAGTTAGCGAACTTTTTGCTCTCTTCCCGCCGTTGTTTCCGCATAGCTGCCCGGTCAGGTGCGGTCTCGTACAGCTTTTTCTCTTCTTCCGTCTCCGGAATGATTCGGGGAACGATTAATTTGCGGTTGTTTTCATCCAGGGCCACAAAGGTCAGGAATGCTGTTGCTGCGATTTTTTTCTCCCCAGTCTTCAGATCCTCACGAATGACTTTCACAAAGATTTCCATGGAACTTCGGCCTGTCCACGTAGCGAATGACTCCAATGTTACAGAATCGGTTGGATTAATTGGGTACAGAAAATCGACAGAGTCAGTTGATGCGGTGACGGTATTCACCCGGCACAACTTGGATGCGGTGATAGAGGCAATATCATCAATGTAGGACATCAGTTTGCCGCCAAACAAGGTGTTATGATTATTGACATCTGTCGGAAACACCCGTGCTGTTTTGTAACAGCGCGTTTCACGTACATACTTTCTCTCCGTTTGATCCATCTCCGTAGGTTTGGGTATCTCTCTCATGTTTCTTCCTCCTTGCAGTATGGCTGCTCTGACTCTATTTTTAATGTAGCATTTCTCAGGTTTTTTTGGAGCTTAGAGGTTGTATACCTAGTATAGGTGTCGGTCAGAATCATATTCAAATGTAGAGTGATGAGGCTCGATCATACAAAAAACCGCCAGGCGCGGACCGGCGCGCAGGCGGTGGAACCTCAATCTGTATATTAAGCCTTAGGTCTGAAAATGCCGGACGGTTTGCCAATCGGCAAGAATGTATAACCGAAGTGAGCATTCAGAACGGAAGCACCCGTACCGTACAGGGACACAATACCAATTCCCATCTCAGCATAAGCTGCAATGGTGTGGAAGATATGTGGTGCTACGCCAAAAGCGTCAAAGGTCAGACCAAGGAACAGGAAATCGATCAGAATGAAAATGATAAGCAATACTTTGTTGGCTTCAACAGCGCCAATCGTCATGAACAAGGTGAAGATCAGATATCCGGCAAAAGCAAATCCAAGCTGCTTGCCATCGGTCTGCTCAGCAAGTGTAGAGCCGAATACGCCCATTTTGATCATCCAGTTGGCGCCCATGGCGAACCAGAAGAAGGCATATGCACCAAAAGCAGTGGTGCCGAACGTGTTATTGCGTTTGGAATCCTGAATACAAGCGAAGAGCTGGGCAAAGGCACCCAGGAAGATTGCCCACGGAATAGCGTAGCTAAGTCCATCGGTAATGCCGAGCTTTTGGGAAGAAGCGACCAGGGTTACAATTGCCAGCCCAAATAATCCCATCGCGCTGGGATCGGCGTTTATGATTTTGACTTTAGTCTGTGACTCGGTTTGCATGGTGTTGATAAGCCTCCAATAATATCAAATCTGGATGATGAGCCTGTATAGGCCATCCTCGGACTTCATTTGGCATCCGCCGGACCCGGACACACATATCGACCTATTGTAACCGAATGCCCCAGTTATGAAAAGGGATTTTATTACCTGAAACGCCGGAAAACGGTTGCTTGTGTGACAGCCAGTTGAATGGGTTACCAATATATCGGGTTTGTGGTGAAAAAAGACGGATAATTACATGTTATTACCAGGCGATTCACGTTAGTATCGAATGGAAATCACATCCGCGTTTCGAGATGTAGTGTAATAGCAGCAGGAAATATGAATTGCGGTGGGAAGGGGGACTAGGGAGCAGCAAGACAGAGGAGACAGAGGAGTAGCGCAGGCAGCAATAGATGTTTTTATAACCGACAAAATGCAAGCGCTTACTTAACTGGTTTATAGCGAGAAAGTCTGTACGTTCCACGATGAAGAAGTGAACAGACAAGATGAAGAAGCGAAGGGATGGGTGTTGATGATCGCAAAAAAGACACGTAGGCTCAGCTTGATTTTGCTTATATCCGTATTTACGATTTCCAGTTTGGGGTGGGGCTCTTTATTTGGTGGGACAACAGCAAGTGCGGCAGAGCCGGATTCAGTTGCTGCGGAAAAAGCCGTTTATCGATATGATTTTGGATCAGGAGCAGTAGCGGATGGATACACCGGTGTAGGGGCAGATGCAGTTTATACATCGGAACGGGGATATGGTTTTGCCGATGTCTCCAAAGTGACGGTGCAGGATCGTGAGATCAGTGATCCAATCAAAACTGATTTTGCAACGTTTGCTGCGGGTGGGCAATTCAATGTGGATCTGCCGAACGGGGACTATACGGTCTCGCTTGTTGCAGGGGATGCTGCCGGAGCGACAGAGATTGCCATCGATGTAGAAAGCATGAACAAGGTGCAGCTGAACAGCAAAGCGGCAGGCGAGTATCTGGAGATGAACTTTGACATCGCTTTGGTGGATGGTCAGATGAATCTGGTATTCTCCGGTGCTGCTGCGAATTTGAATGCACTGGTTATTACCAAGCAAGCTGAACGCGAAGCTGGAAGCAAACCTGTTCTGTATCTGGCAGGGGATTCAACGATGCAGACCTACAATCCGTATTGGGAGCCGCAAGCGGGCTGGGGACAGATGCTGCCTTCCTTTTTTAACGATGCCGTGGAGATCAAAAATCATTCCATTGGTGGACGCAGCTCCAAATCATTTATTTTCCAAGGGCGGTTGGATGAAATTCTGAGAGTGATCCGTCCGGGAGACTACCTGTTTGTACAGTTCGGACATAATGATGCCACGATCAGTGTGCCTGACCGTTATGCTTCGCCAGCCGATTACAAAATCTATCTGAAAACCTACATAGACGGTGTGCGGCAACGGGGGGCAACACCGATTCTGGTGACGCCGATGGGGCGTAGGGACTTTAATGCAAGCACTGGCAAATTCAACGTTTCTTTCCCTGAATATGTGCAGGCAGCAAAAGAAGTGGCGTCCGAAAACAATGTGCTGCTGATCGATCTGAGCAAACTCAGCATCGAATATTATGATTCGATCGGGCCTGAGGCTACGCTGTCGGTGTTCCTGCATGTTGCACCGGGCATCTATCAGGCATTCCCTAACGGAGTTGCCGATAATACGCATTTTCAGGAGTATGGTGCCATTCAGATCGCAAGAATGGTTGCCGTTGCGGTACGTGAACTCGATATTCCACTGGCAGGTGCCGTGCGAGATGCCGAGGTGCCTGCTGAGGTTCCGGTGAAGCCGAGCGGTCTGAAAGCTGGCAGTATTAGCAACGCGGGCGCTGTATTGAAGTGGACAGCGGATGATTCAGCAGATATTTACAAAATATATCGTAAGCTGTCCTCCGAGCCGGCATCTGCGTATACACTTGCCGGAACAGCGACGGTTCCAACCATGACCTTATCCGGCCTTACCGAAGGTGAGACCTATACGGTGCGTGTGACCGCGGTGAATGGTCGCGGTGAATCCGAGCCTTCGGACGAGACGAGTTTCACAACGAAGTCGGCAGCGTATCGATATGACTTTGGCCCGGTAGGCTCTCCGGTCGCGGAAGGGTATAACGAAGTGAATCGGAATACTTTATACACGCCGGAGCGCGGGTACGGCCTGACCTCAACGGCTAATATGACGGATCGGGATCGTGGCAATGCCACGGATGCGCTGCGCCGTGATTTCGTGATTTATTTTGGCGGGAATTATGAATTTAAGGTGGATCTGCCGAATGGCAGCTATTCGGTTAAAGCCTACATTGGGGATTGGATCGGCTCGGCTCGAACGAACGTTAATATCGAGGGTAAGGACTACGGAACCGTATCTTCGGGTACCAAAAATATAGCCGAAAAAGTGATCAACGATGTTCAGGTTCAGGATGGTCAGATGAATCTGGTGTTCAGTGGACAGACCGCGCACCTTAACGGTTTGGAGATCACACCGACTTTTATGGCTCCTTCGCGGCTTCAACTCGATGATCTCGATCTGAACAATGATCCAATCCGTGCAGTATTGTCGTGGGAGGCGGCTGCCGGGGAAGTGCAGTACAACGTCTATCGACAGTCTGCGGGAGCTGTTAAACCGGAATTACTCGCCACGGTTGATGAGCCAGCCTACACGGATAATCAGATCGAACTTGGCATGGATTATGTGTACACGGTAACAGCAGTGGATCAGACGGGAACGGAATCGCTTGCGTCCAATACGCTGAATGTATCTACGATTGATCCAAGTGTAACAAAAGCGGAAGTGCCTTCAGGGCTGACGTTACAAGAGGTTAATAAAAACGATGCTTCCTTCACATGGAGTGAAGCTGCGGGTGCGCGCTTTTACCAGATCTATCGCTCCAAGAACAAGGATGGCGCCTATGAGATGATTGGTCGTACCAAGGAGACTTCGTATAAGGATTCCACCATTCTTAGTACGGTTCCGTATTACTATAAAGTGGCCTCAGTGAACGCAGGCGGTGTATCCGAGCTGTCCAGCGTGCTTGAAACTCCGGTAGCCACAACACTGAACCGGGCAATGGAATATTTGGATCGTGCACCGGTTGCGGTGAAAACGGAGCAAGGCAACTACATTGGCTGGCGCATGCTCGGCCTGGATGCGGAATCGATCGCTTTCAATCTGTATCGTGATGATGTGAAGCTGAACGCAGAGCCGCTGACGGGAAGCACGAACTATACGGATGCCGAGGGTACGGATATCTCTAAATACCGTATTTCGACGGTAGAAAATGGAATGGAGAAGCCGGCGACGAAGGAATTCGGTGTATGGCAGGAGCAATACCTCTCTGTGCCTTTGCAGAAACCTGCTGATGCATATACCAAAGACGGGCAGCCATATACCTACTACGCAGGGGATGCCAGTGTCGGGGATGTGGACGGGGACGGCGAGTACGAAATTGTGCTCATGTGGTCGCCGAATAACGGCAAGGATAATTCTCAAGCCGGAATTACTGGCATTGTATATATGGACGCCTACAAGCTGGATGGAACCCGTCTTTGGCGGATCAATATGGGGCCGAATATTCGGGCGGGGGCACATTACTCACCGTTCCTGGTCTATGATTTTGATGGAGATGGCCGGGCTGAGCTGATGATGAAGACCGCAGATGGAACCGTTGACGGGCAAGGGAAGGTCATCGGGGATGTGAGTGCAGATCATCGCAATAGCTCCGGATATGTGCTGCTGGGTGACGAGTTTCTGACTGTATTCGATGGAGAGACCGGGGAGGCACTGGATACGGTGAATTATGATCCGCCGCGCGGAGATGTTGCTGCATGGGGGGATGGATACGGAAATCGGGTAGACCGCTTCCTTGCGGCTGTAGCCTACCTGGATGGGGAGCATCCAAGTGCCATGTTCAGCCGTGGGTATTATACACGTACGGTGCTTGCTTCTTACGATTTCAGGGATGGCAAGATCAGTCAGGTGTGGCGCTTTGACTCGAACGATGCGGGTTACGGGTCTTATGCAGGCCAGGGGAATCACAACCTGTCCGTAGGTGACGTGGATGGTGATGGCAAGGATGAGATTACCTTCGGAGCGATGGCGATTGATGATGACGGTAAGCCGCTCTACAACACAAGATTGGGACATGGAGATGCCATGCATCTGAGTGACCTTGATCCAACCCGTCCGGGGATGGAGGTATTCGGGGTGCACGAGGATAAAAGTTCGAAATATGGTATGGAGATGCGGGATGCAGCTACGGGTGAAGTACTGTGGGGGGTGTTCACGGGTATGGATACTGGACGCGGCATGGCAGCTGATATTGATCCAAACTACCCGGGAGCTGAAGTGTGGGCTGCTACGATTACCAATGAACAGCATATTCCCATTACCGGACTTTACAGTGCCAAGGGAGAGCTGATCACAACCAAGATTCCTTCCTCGACCAACTTTGGTATCTGGTGGGACGGTGATCTGTTGCGTGAGTTGCAGGACGGTACTCGAATCGATAAGTGGGATTATAAAAACCAGACTACGGTTAATCTGTTGACAGCAACGGGTGCTGCTTCCAATAATGGCACGAAAGCCAATCCAAGCTTGCAGGCCGATTTGTTTGGTGACTGGCGTGAGGAAGTCATCTGGCGCAGTCAAGACAGCTCCGAGCTGCGTATCTATACAACGACCGATGAGACAGACGTGCGGCTTCGCACGCTGATGCATGATCCGGTCTACCGACTGGGTGTAGCTTGGCAAAATGTAGCCTATAACCAGCCGCCGCATACCAGCTTTTATCTCGGGGCAGATATGGAACAGCCGAAAGCACCCAATATTCGCTATGTCGGTGGCCCGCAAGAGCCGGCGAATGTGCCTGGCACACCTGTCTTATCCGATAATAACGGTCACGGGAACGGGCTTAGCGATGGAACATACACCATTACGATGAACATGTGGTGGGGCAATAACGGTACGGAGTATAAGTTGTATGAAAATGGAGTGCTGCTCGATACTCAAAAGTTATCTGCATCTACTCCTTCTGCTCAGAATGCATCTACTTCCATTCAGGGGCGAGCTAACGGCACGTATGTATATACATGTGAGCTAAAGAGTGCTAAGGGTAAGGCGGAGTGCCAACCGCTGACGGTAATCGTTCGTAATGCTGAACCATCGAAGCCTGAACTGTCCCATGACAATTGGGATGGGGATGGCCAGTACACGATCGCGATGAATCTGTGGTGGGGCACTAATGCGACATCATATCGGTTATACGAGGATGGCATAGAGATTGATAGCCAGCCGCTGACGGCATCCACTCCGAATGCGCAGGCTGCCAAGATAGAGGTCAATGATCGTGCTGTTGGGGAATACGAATATGTGGTGGAATGGATCAATGCAAGTGGGAAGGTTACGAGTGAACCAATGCAGGTCCAAGTTACGCACTAATATTCAATGTCCTATCGAACTAATGTGCGAAAGGCCTTCAGCATGACAGACAGGGCAGCTTATCGGACGTAAATTAGATGGTAACAGAGAGCATCTCTCCAATCTTAAAAGGACATCAACCAGGTGTTCGAGATTGGAGAGGTGCTTTTTGGTTTACTTTTATAAAATACACAATTACGACACAACCCAATTCGACGCGGTATAAGCATACGTGGGGTTTGAGTATAGAGTTAGAGCGAGGTGACACCGCGATGTTGCATCTGGTATTTTTCACCAATCTCTATTAGAATGGAATCAGCCCTTTCAAATTTTGGAGAAGCATACAAAACATCCATGTCTCCTATGCCATATGTTAATCCAACTATAGATTGACAGGAAACAATACAATGGAACAGAAATAAGGAGGTATCTGGAGCCATGGTTATGAGTTTGGATTTGAAGAGCAGAATAGAAAAGGCCAGGCATAACCTTCATCAACTGGTAGAGCATAACAAGGGAAGGCTTGGGCATCCCGAAGTCATTCGGCAGTCAATGGCACTGGACGAATTGATTAATGAATATAATCGAATATCCCGGAATCAGACGCGAACGTGATAGCGTATCAATCGGGAATGGAACTATATATAGCAAAGCCTCATCTTATGAATATGTATGGCTTAGGCATACAGCACAGCATACAAAACAAGGAAGGGCATGAAGAGCGCCGGAAGGGTTAACCCTGCAACTACGTGAGGGAGCCCTAACGGCGGATCATTCATGCCTATTTTTGTTCAGTGAAGCATGCGTTTCGCTTCCAGGTACAACACTTGTACGAACTTCTTTGTATTAATGCGGGTCTGAGACAACGAGGGCTCCACGTTGTTTTGCAGTTCGAGCATTTTTTTGCGAATCTCGGTAAAATCAAAAAATTTGGAGGCGTAGTTCTCGAATTTCGGATGTGTATAATCCGTCAAACCAAGAGACACCACATGACTTAATGTCTGGAAAATGGCTCTGCGCACTCGTTGTTCCGATGCTTTCACCTCTTTGGTAATGTCCGCAGCCGAGGCGTCTTTCCCCAACTTACGCTGGGCTACATGCTGGAAGATGTCTTTAAGTGATGGGAAAGTGTATGGCGACAGCTTATGCTCCTCCGTCTCTATCTGCTCCAGATATTCCAGCATGTCCAGCAGATCCCGGCTGCCAGCCTCTCCGATCATGCCCATCTCGGACAGTAGAAAATGGCCTGTGGTGGTAATTGTTTTGTCCGGAACCTGTGCCTGCTTGCGTTCACCTGTCTGCAAGCCCGTCAGTCCTTGCAATGTGCGCTGGATGTCAGCAATAGACTGCTGCATCCGTAATCTCTCCTCGACCAGCCGCAGTACCGATAGAATCTCGAGTCGATTAATCGGTTTCGTAATATAGTACTCAATACCGAGAGAGTAGGCTTCCCCAATCATATTTTTGGACTCAATCTGGGAGATCATCACGATCTTACCTTTGAACCTTCCTTCAAGTGCCCGTACCGTCTGGATCCCATCCTGATGTGGCATTAACAGATCAATCAGCAGGACATCCACCTTATGCAGCTCCAGCAATTCGGCATGAATATGTGCTCCGTCCTCAGCTTCCCCGGCAACGTCACCCAGTCCCTCATCTTCAATAATGTCCATTAGCATGGAACGCACGCCTGGATCATCATCCACGATAAAATAACGCAAATCCGTCACGTCCTTTCCAGTTCATCATGGTGTTACAAACAATTCTCTATGTTAAAAGGCGGTTCGTCTCGCCACAAAAAGCTTGTTTTAATTTACATAATGGCTATCTCAGGCATCTGAGATACCTCTCCTATCATACTTCCATCTTGCTTTTCTGCATAGAAGGTTACACAGAAGCTCACATGTGAGGTTAGGTGACAGTGACTGGATGAGAAAGACGCGTTTTTGAAAAAAATGTACAGAAATCATGTAGGTATTTGTCGATTTCGGTAGGTGTAATTGTAGTATAAGTAACATACATCCGTCTGAGCCTGTTGTTGTGTGAAATGTTGCAAATTTTCAGCTATTTCAAGCATAACATCTGATCAGACATACGGAGTCTCAGGATGAAGAAACGAATGCAGTAGTCTTTTTATAATACATTAAAATAAGGGGCGTATCGATGGAGCAAACAATACAAGATGTTGTCGTCGTTTTCAATGATTTTCTCTGGTCCAAGCTATTAATTATTCTACTCGTTGTGTGCGGAGTCTATTTCACAACCAAAACAAGGTTCATGCAATTCCGTATGATCGGTGATATGGTCAAGGTGCTTAGAGAGCCAAAGAGTAAGGAGCCGGGCAAAATTTCGCCATTTCAGGCTTTCTGTATCAGTATGGCCGCACGCGTGGGAACGGGAAACATTACAGGGATTGCACTGGCTATCGCCCTGGGTGGGCCTGGAGCTGTGTTCTGGATGTGGATTATCGCGATAATTGGATCGGCTTCAAGCTTTGTTGAGAGCACACTGGCTCAGATCTACAAAATCAAGGACAAGGGTGGATTCCGCGGAGGACCGGCGTATTATATGGAGCGGGGGCTTGGGAAACGGTGGATGGGAGTCCTGTTTGCCATTCTGATTACCCTTTCGTTCGGCCTGGTCTTTAACGCTGTACAGTCCAACACCATTACCGTGGCATTTCAGAACTCCTTTGGAACGGATCGCTTAACGGTTGGCATCATTATGGCTGTCGTTTTTGCAGGCATCATTATGGGCGGAGTTAAACGGATCGCAAAAGCGTCAGAGTATATCGTGGTGGTGCTCGCCGTTCTATATATTGGCGTTGCTGCGTTTATTGTGCTGGCAAACATTACTGAACTTCCGGCAATGATCATGCTGATTGTGAAAAACGCCTTCGGCTTTGAACAGATGGCGGGCGGTACACTGGGTGCCGCGCTGATGAATGGCGTTAAGCGTGGATTATTCTCGAATGAAGCCGGCATGGGTAGTGCGCCGAATGCTGCGGCAACAGCCGATACGACTCATCCGGTCAAACAGGGTCTGATTCAGGCGTTTGGCGTTCTGACAGATACGCTGGTTATCTGTACAAGTACAGCCATGATTATTTTGCTATCCGGGGTATATCAAGGTTCTGATCTGGGTGGAATTGAGCTAACTCAGGCTGCGCTCAGTATACACATGGGTTCATGGGCTTCAGGTTTCCTGGCTATCATGGTATTCCTGTTTGCGTTCAGTACGTTGATCGGCAATTATTACTACGGGGAAACCAACATTGAATTTATTAAATCGAACAAGGTGTGGCTTTGGATATATCGTGTTGCCGTCATTAGCATGGTGGTATTTGGGGCGGTAGCGAAGGTGCAGCTGGTCTGGGATTTGGCTGACTTGTTCATGGGGCTGATGGTTGTGGTGAACCTGATTGCCATTCTGATGCTTTCCAAAGTTACCTTTGAAGCATTAAAAGATTACAAGCGGCAGAAGGCCGAGGGACGTGATCCTGTATTCACCCGTGACCGTATTCACATTCCGGGCGAGATTGAATGCTGGGAGTCGGAAGAAGAAGTAACAGGTGCTAAAAAGCTGAATGCGACAGGATAATATGATGCTTTCATTCCAATGATATCGTGTATACGGCATAACAAAACAACAGGACTTGGGCTACCATGATGGCATTCCAAGTCCTGTTTATTACATTTGAAGTCTGTCATAGTAAGGAAGTTAATGCTGACGGGGCAGTATATGTGCTACCTCTATTACATTACTTTTGTACGGAGTAGCTGATTAGCTGTTCCGACAGAGCTTTCATGCGTGCACCCGTGTCATTGAGCTTTTCGATGACATCGGTGAAAGATGCAACCAGTGTTGCTTGTTCCTGCGAGGAA
The DNA here is from genome assembly GCF_051136285.1 of Paenibacillus amylolyticus. GTDB lineage: Bacteria > Bacillota > Bacilli > Paenibacillales > Paenibacillaceae > Paenibacillus > Paenibacillus amylolyticus_F. Next base: position 4,094,524 of record NZ_CP194938.1, read on the forward strand.
GCGGCAATCTGGGACACTTCGACCTCCATCTGCTTCATCACCTGTTGTACATCTTTCAGGCTGGCATCAATATCGGTCGTTGCTTGTTTTGCATCAACAGAGAGTTTACGTACTTCAGAGGCAACGACACCAAATCCGGCACCCGCTTCACCTACACGTGCTGCTTCAATTGCGGCGTTCAGACCAAGCAGGTTGGTTTGTTCGGAAATTTCACGAATGAAACCAGCAACTTTGTTAATCTGGGTTGAGTTCTGAACAGCAAGCCGTGTATTCTCCAGAATCTGCTCACTGGTAGCCTGCAATTCCTCGGCATGGGCTGCTACGTGCTGTACCATATCGACGAGGTTGCCATTGATGTCTTGATTCTCTTGGATAATGTCCTCCAGTTGATTCTGATTGGACTGGTCATAGGATACACAGAATACAGCCACAACGTTATTATTGTCATCAAAGATGGGAACGTTCAGCGTATCCAGCTCTACTCCAAACACTTCTTTGGGCAATGTAGAGAGTGTAGCATCCCGACCGTTTTTCAAAACGGCATAGTTCTGATAAGAATCGATAAGTTTCATGCCTTTTTCAAATCCAAGATCGAACTTATCTGTCATAATTACATCTAATACTTTCTCGTGGTCATACACGGTCAAGCTGGCTGGCTCCCGCAGGATCAACTTAATATAAGGTAAAGCTTTTAACAGTGCATCAACAATGTTTATGTTACTCATGGAACAGAATCATCCTCTCAATATTTAAATGTAAAGTGAATTGGAAAATTTGCAGAACCTCTATTGTTCATCGGACAAAAATCAGATATCCTGAATGCCTGATTAGATTAAAATCGAACTATTTTCGAAAGTTGTTCCAATTTATTTCCATGTGGTGCGTTTTCATGGATATTAGTTCTAGTTAAGGCTGTTTTTATGCCAATACATACATGCAAATTAAATTAAAATATAGGACATGTGTCCATTTTGAGTATCAGGGAGATTACATTGGAGGTAGGGCTGGATGAAGGAAGTACTGAACTTTGAGTTTATGCGACAGCTTGCCAGAGAGCATGGGTTGGATCAGGTGCTGGACGAAACGGTGCTTGCCGAGCTGCGTCTGCTTGAGGCAGATAAGGGTGAGGTTATTTGTGAAAAAGGGGAACGTCCTGAACGCTTATATTTTCTCGTTCAAGGCAAGCTCAAGATCTTCACAACATTGCCGAATGGCAAGTCACTGCTGCTCAGGTTCAGCACACCGCTCGCTCTAGTCGGAGACTTGGAGCTGGTCAATGGGAAAGAGGCGAACAATACGGTGCAATCGGTGAATCGCAGTTTGCTGCTCGCCATTAGCTACCGTGTCATTCAGAACACCTATGCCGAGAATCCGAAATTCCTCCATTTTATGCTTAGTCAGGTGACACACAAGCTGTACACGTTCTCGAACCTGTCGAGTTTGAACATGTTATACCCTGTTGAGAGCAGGTTCGCCAGTTATCTTTTATCTATAACGGAACAGGATTCAACTGTCTCGGAAGAGATTCAGACATCTAAACTGACGGAGCTGGCCGATCTGCTCGGTACGAGCTACAGGCATCTCAATCGAGTCACTCAGGACTTGTGCAATCGAGATATTATTCGCAAAGTAAGGCGGAAGATCGTCATTCAGAATGTGGAGGAGTTGCGAGCAATCGCAGGAGGCAATATGTACGAGTGAGTTGCAGGAGATAACGTGTACGATTAAGTGTGTGTCTTTGCACCATGAACTGGTCGTTCGCTGACTTACTTTACATTTCTTGTACTCCGCATGCCTCGTTCCCACCCTTGATAGCACAAAAAGCACCCTGGAAGGGTGCCTTTTCATTCGTTATGTTGTGTGTTGGTCTATCTTTCCTATCTATCTTCCCTGCGTATGTTCGATTCAGATGTTTCCTTGCTGCTCGAACAATTGCGCGATTTCTACAATGACTTGTGTGGCTTTTACCATATTATCCACCGATACATACTCGAACTTGCCGTGGTAATTCTCCCCGCCTGTGAAGATATTCGGTGTTGGCATGCCCATATATGAGAGCTGGGAACCGTCTGTTCCGCCTCGAATCGGGCGGATAATCGGCTCAATGTCCAGCCTGGTCATGGCTTCATGCGCGATATCAACGATCTGGCGGACAGGCTCGATTTTCTCACGCATGTTGTAGTACTGGTCATTCATCTCCAGTGTAATACGTTTATCTCCATACTTGGCCTTCAGTTCATTCGTGATGTTTAACAGGTTGGTTTTGCGTGCTTCAAACTTCTCCCGGTCAAAATCACGAATAATATACTGCATCTTTGTCAGCTCAACATCACCTTCCATCGACAGCAGATGGTAAAAGCCTTCGTAACCCTCTGTGGATTCAGGTGCTTCCTCTACAGGTAAGCGTCCATTTAGCTCCATCGCTATTTTCAGCGAACTCACCATTTTGTCTTTTGCCGTGCCGGGATGCACGTTTGTACCATGCACTGTAATTTTGGCCGCAGCTGCATTAAAGCTTTCATATTCCAGTTCACCAAGCGGCCCGCCGTCTACGGTATAAGCATATTTGGCGCCAAAAGCAGCGACATCGAACTTGTGAGGCCCGCGGCCGATCTCTTCATCCGGAGTAAAAGCAACCCTAATCTTGCCGTGTTTCACCTCCGGATGCTCGATCAGGTAAGCCATCGCCGTCATGATCTCGGCAATACCTGCTTTGTTGTCTGCACCCAGAAGCGTTGTGCCATCCGTGGTAATCAGAGTATGACCTTTATACTCGTGGAGTTCCGGGAAGTCTTTAGTGGACAAAATAACATCCAGTTCCCGGTTCAGCACGATATCTGCTCCGTCATAGTTTTCGACAACTTGCGGTTTCACATTGGTCCCCGTAAAATCGGTGGCCGTGTCGAGGTGAGCGAGGAACCCAATGACAGGCACATCCTTGTCCGTATTGGACGGAAGGGTAGCCATCACATAGCCGTTCTCATCCATCGTCACTTCCTGCAATCCAATGGAAGTGCACTCTTCTACAAGCAGCTTGCCCAGCGCCAGTTGTCCTGGTGTGGATGGGCAGGTCTCACTATTTTCATCGGATTGGGTATCCATCTGTACGTACGTGCTGAGTCTTTGAATTAATATATCTTTCAAGTCCAATCTCTCCTTTATGGGTAATCTATAGGTTGAATGCAGGAATGGAACGTCAGGTCTAGTACATGTATAACGTTATAATCCCTTCCAAACACCTTGAATATGCCTGTCCCGTTAGAGTGTACGGTCTTGCCTGTGATTGTGAAGTCCTCTTATGTCTAGGCTGGTGGCAAGATATTCCTTCTGTCGGGATTGTAACGATATCATATCATGTTTTGGCCTAATTTCGAGAATGGTATCCTACTGAAGGAGGAGATTGAAGTGGAACTGGGACCGGGACGGGTGTCGATGGAAGGGCACCAAAAAGTGCGTACTTGAATTTTCGAACCTCAGGTTCATAATAGCTATGAAGAAAGGATGTGTTTAGAACATGCCATTTATCACAGTGAAGATGCTGGAGGGCAAAACAAAGGAGCAGAAGCGTCAGTTGATTGAACGAATGACCGAGGTCGCTTGCGAGACATTGGATGTGGAAGCAAGCAAGGTTTTTATTTTCATAGAGGATCTGGAGAAAGATAACTACGGCAAAAACGGCAAAATGTTCTCGGATCTGGATGCAAACTGAGTGCGCGAAAGAAGTGAGTGATGTGAATGATGTAGCGAGTGCTAACGATCAGGAGAAGCCTTATTTGGGCGGATTTAGCCATCGCCAAGCTGAACTACAGAACAGGAATAGGAGTTGTATGAACCATGACAGAGCAATTATTTTCACCCTATCAATTCAAAAGTCTACAGTTGCACAACCGTGTCGTTATGGCGCCGATGTGCCAATATTCGGTTACAGCCAAGGACGGCATCCCGAATGACTGGCATCAGGTTCATTATGTAAGCCGTGCTGTGGGTGGAACGGGACTGATTATTATCGAGATGACGGATGTCGATCCGGATGGACGCATTACAGACAATGACCTCGGCATCTGGTCAGATGAACATATTCCAGCCTTCACCAAGCTGGTGGAGGGAATGCATGCCTACGGCTCTAAAGTAGCGATCCAGATCGCACATGCAGGGCGTAAAGCAGAGGATGCGCCGCAGCCGGTAGCGCCTTCTGTTGTAACGTTTCCGGGAGAAAAGTATAAGGAGCCGCGCGCGTTGACCACCGAAGAAGTGGAAGGCATGGTGCAGAAGTTTGCAGATGGTGTGCGTCGCGCGGTTCAGGCGGGTGTGGATGCAATTGAGCTTCATGGTGCGCATGGTTATCTGATACACCAATTTCATTCTCCGCTGATGAATCACCGCGAGGATGTGTATGGACAGGATCTGTCTCGTTTTGGTGTAGAGGTGATTCGTGCGGTGAAAAAAGAAATGCCTGCTGATATGCCGCTAATTATGCGAATATCTGCAATGGAATATGCTGATGGTGGATATGACCTTGATCATGCCATTGAGATTGGCCGTGCCTATCAGGAGGCGGGAGTGGATGTGTTCCACATAAGTTCAGGCGGTGAAGGGCCATCCGGTCAGCGTAAACCTGGAAACTATCCAGGGTATCAGGTTCCTTTTGCCCGTCGTTTCCGCGAGGAACTGCATGTGCCAGTAATTGCTGTAGGCATGTTAGAAGACGCAGCGTTGGCTCAGGCCGTCATCGGTAATGAGGATGCTGAACTGGTGGCAATTGGCAGAGGTATGTTGCGTGACCCGTACTGGGCTAATCATGCGGCACTTGAGCTGGGGGTTAGCAAGGATCAGGCGGCAATTGCCGAGCAATATTCGCGTGGGTATTAAATCTGAGGTAGATAGCCGTCCCAGTATGAGTAAGAGTGTGGTATGAGAATAGAGTAAGTAGTAAGTAGTAAGTAGTAAGTAGTATGGAGGGTTCATGTACGCAAAAAGGTTGCGGAGAGCGCTAACGATCAGTGGATTCAGCATTTGCCCTGAACCTGACGTAGCTTCGAGGATGTGTCCATTGCAATACTTCAGCAGATTGCTATAAAATTCAATGTCGTTTCCCAAGGGGTTCGCAGTGCTCTCAGCAAGCATCGCCCAAGCTCCAGGCTTCTCCCCAGTTTTTCTGGTTGGAGGAAGTCTGGGGCTTTTTGGTTGCAGGCTTTTGCACAAAAATGCCTGTAAAGTCTCTTTATTTTGTTGAAAAATGAGCTAAAACTGTTCATGAACTATTTCCGTGAGCCTCGGAAACGTGTAACATGGATCTATAGAAATAAATCGACAAAAAGTGATATCTCTCGCTGCTTTGAGGACGGAAGGAATACATAGATGAGAAAACACTGGATCATGCTGACGCTAAGTTTTATATGCGTTGTTCTGCTTCCGCTAGGATGGATCGCCCAGACATGGATCAGCGAGCGGAATAATCCGCAGGTGACCAAGGGGCATATTGATCTGCGTCAATGGGATTTCAGCGAAGAAGGTGCGGCCTCACTGAACGGAACCTGGGATTTTTACCCTAGCGAGCTGTTAGGGCCGGAAGACTTTAAAGCCGATTTGTCAGGTCGAAGGCCGCTTCCGAATTCGCAGAATATTCAGGTTCCGTCAAAATGGAATACATCGCTGGGACAGGCTCAAGGATATGGGACGTATCACTTGCAAGTGAAGCTATCCCCCCGGCACATGAAAAACCGCTACGGCATTCATACCCAGAATATACGCATGTCTCATCGCATTTTTATTAACGGAAATCTCATAGGTGGTATGGGCTCTCCTGGGGTAACTGAGGATTCTGACCGTCAGATGAATCTGCCGTTTACAGGATTCACGTCCATTGATGGCGATACAGCTGACATCATCATTCAAGTAACCAATTACAGCTATGCTTCAGGAGGCATTGTTGCACCCGTCCTATTCGGAGATGAGAGCAGTATTCTTCGAAGTCAACAGTTGGACTGGCTTAAGGATCTGCTGACCTTGATTGGTTTTATTCTGCCTGCTGTTTTTTTCCTGGTGTTGTTCAGGCTGCGGCGCAGTGAGAAAGAGCTTCAATTTCTAGGACTGTTTAGTCTCTCGGGGGCGTTGTATGCTCTTACACATGGAGAGAAGCTGCTAGCTACAATTGTTCCGCTGTTGACGCACGATATGATGCTTCGTCTGCAGCTTCTAAGCGGAGCGTTCTCGTATTATTTCTTGCTTCGGTATCTGTCTGTATTAGTGCCGGGGGCAGTGCATGGTTGGTTTGTGCGTCTTGGTCTGATTTTGCTTATTATTCAATCGCTTATAGGCGTTACTTTGCCACCCGAGTTATTTTCGACTTTTGAACTGCCCATGCTGCTTATCTCTTTATCTGTGTTGCTCTATGCCATACGAACGATGATTCATTGGTCGCGCAAACAGACAAACGACAGCCACTTTGCACTTGTTGGTCTAATGAGCATTATCATGGTTGTTGTGTTATTTACGATTGGGGCATTCGTGGCGGTAGATACTGCCTTTCTCGCACTGCTTGAGCTTCTGTTGTTTGTACTCCTTCAGATGGTCGTTACGGCCGTTCGGTTTGCACAGGCATTCCTTGAAGTGGAAGCTCTGTCGGAGCGTCTGCTGGTAATCGACAGCCTCAAGGATGAATTCATGGCGAATACCTCACATGAGCTGAGGACACCGCTTCATGGCATCATTAACATTGCCGAGTCAATGCTGGAGGGAGCAGCCGGGGCTGTTACTCCAAAACAAGCCAAAAACCTGTCCATGATCACCGCTACAGGCAAACGTTTGTCACTGCTAGTGAATGATATTCTGGACTTCTCCAAACTGAAAAATAGTGAGATTGAATTAAAGCGGGTTCCTGTTGATCTGGAGTCAGTTGCCCGAACAGTGGTTGAGGTGTCGGGTTTTACGTTTGAGGACAAGCCGATCGTGCTCATCCAGCAATGGCCTGATGCATTGCCGCTGGTAGAAGCGGACGAGGATCGGCTTCGGCAGATTCTCTATAATTTGCTGGGTAACGCTTACAAGTTCACTGAGCATGGCGAGATACGACTGTATGGCTCCGTTGAAGGTGAGATGGTCAAGGTATCTGTTGCGGATACTGGTGTGGGCATTGCACCAGAGAGGCTGGAAGATATTTTTCAATCCTATGAGCAAAGCAATGGAACCATGGAACGGGCTTATGAGGGAACTGGACTGGGTCTCAGTATCACGAAAAAACTGGTTGAGCTGGGGGAAGGTGAAATCTGGGTCGAATCAGAGCCGGGTGAGGGATCCACGTTCCATTTTACGTTGCCTATAGTGAAGTTACCGCTGCTACAAGAACAGGCTGGTCCCGCTCAGGCCCGTTATGTGACAACGCAAGGAAAAAAGACGAATGGTTATGTTACTGAGGATTTGCAAGACTCGAGTCCATTGCATGAGCAGGATGAGAAGCGTGCGGGGGAACCAACGATTCTGATTGTAGATGATGACCCTGTGAATCGGCATGTACTTTTGAACTTGCTATCCACTGAACGTTACCGGGTACTTGCAGCAGATAGTGGTTTCAAAGCGATAGAGTTGTACGAACAAAACCCATCTATTGATCTGGTCATTACGGACTGGATGATGCCCAAAATGTCCGGCCCTGAACTCTGTCGCAAGTTGCGGGAGCAGCGTTCGTTGTCCGAGCTTCCCATTCTGATGCTGACTGCTCGTGGATTGCCCGAAGATATCCGGCACGGCTTTCAGGCGGGAGCGAATGACTTTTTGAGTAAACCAGTAGATGCAGGTGAATTGCGAGCGCGGGTTCGAACCTTGATTGAGCTTCGTACTTCTGTACAGGACACGATTCGGACGGAGATGGCCTTTCTCCAGGCGCAGATTAAACCCCATTTTCTCTACAATGCATTAAATGTAATTATTGCAACTTGTGCGGTGAACCCGGATAAGGCAACGGATCTGCTCATTGAATTGAGTCATTATTTGCGAGGCAGCTTTGACTTTCAGAATAGAGAACAACTGGTGCCTTTGTATAAAGAGCTCGAATTAGTGGAGTCCTACGTTCATCTGGAACAGGCCAGGTTTGAAGACAGGCTCATCGTCAAGTATGAAGTGCAGCCAGATATTCGGGTATTTCTGCCTCCTCTCACGATTCAACCGCTTGTGGAGAATGCTATTCGTCACGGGGTCATGGAGAGAGCGGCAGGCGGTACAGTACGACTTCATATTTTCCAGAATGCGGATGATGTCATCGTTCGGGTACAGGATGATGGTGTGGGCATTCCTCCTGACCGGATGGCTCAGGTAAAATCAGGGCGTACCGAAGGGCCGGGAGGGGTAGGGCTGCAAAATATCAATCGTCGCCTCATGTCGCTCTATGGACATGGATTGGAGATCCAGAGTCATGTGGGAAGTGGTACACAGATCCAATTTCATATTCCGCTGAACCAGGTTCATCATTTTACATGAGGCATGATTTAAAGCGATTGGGTAATAGTGGTTAACAACCGAATTAGCGGATGCCGATATAGTGGGTGTCCATATTAAATCTCTCATGGCAGGAGGTTGAGAACAGTGAGAGCCATTGTAATTGATGATGAGAAGCCGGCACAGATGCATCTGCAACGCCTGCTGCAATCGGACGGAAGAATTACACCTGTGCAATGTTTTTCGACAGCACAAGATGGTCTTCATTACTTGGCAAGTGATCGTGTAGATGTTGTATTTCTGGACATTGGCATGCCGGAGGTTAATGGCCTGGAAGCAGCAGAATATATACAGCAGCTGGATTCAAGCATTCGAATTATATTTGTAACCGCGTATGCTGACCATGCAGTGGAGGCATTCGAGCTCCAGGCTCTGGATTATGTGTTGAAACCGGTCAGCTCGGCTCGACTGAGCAAAACTATCGATCGGATTGCAGGAGCGATGTCTTATCATGCACAGGTTGCTGCTACAATTGAGGTACAAGAATTGGAACCTGAAGCCGAGGCAATGGAATTCAAAGCGCCGGGACTTCTGACCTTCAAACATTTGGACATATTCAGAAGTCTGGAGCAGAGTGCTGAGAAACATAAATGGCGAACGACCAAGTCGCAGGAATTATTTGCTTTTCTGTTTCATCACCGCGGAGAGTGGGTAAGCAAGGAGATTCTGCTTGATAAGCTCTGGGCAGATGTATCTCAGGATAAAGGGTTGACGCTTCTACATACATCCGTGTATCAGATTCGCAAGTTATTAAAGGAATGGAGCATGACTGCCAAACTGGAGTACAACATGAACCGTTATCGTCTGTTGACCGGTAATCTGCTGAGTGACATTGAACAGTTTGAGCAAGCGATGTCCTATGAAGCCATCACTTCCGATAATGTGCAGGATCTGAGACAGATCTACATGCTCTACCGAGGCGATTATTTGGAAGAGCATGATTATGATTGGGCAAGATCCAAGGGCAGAGAACTCAGGCGTAAGTATACGGAGCTTGTCATGGATATTGCCACATGGGAAATGAACCATGGACTGGGCGGGCAAGCGATTGAGCTATTGATGCAATTGCAGGAACGCGAGCCTTATTCGGAAGAAATCTGCAGATTAATGATGGAAGTATATGCCTCCATGGATGACCAGCAAGGCATATTGCGACTCTATCATTCATTCACATTAATCCTGAAGGAGGATCTGGGTCATCAGCCAGAGCCTGAAACGAGCAAGTTATATCAAAGTCTGACCAAACCTTAGTTGTTCAGGCAGGAGGGAGGGCACGTGAAATTATTTATACATCGTAAAGATCTGCGTACTGATGATCTGAACGCATTCGATTATTTGCGGGAGCAGGGAGAAGAGAGCCTGCATGTGTTGATCTACGACCCATTCCTGTTGCGGCAAGGACGGGAGAAAGAACACAGCGGTGTGAATTTCATTAGACATGCTGCGGCACTGGGCAAGAAGTATCAGGTGGCGAAACGGCAGTTGCATGTGGCTTATGGCAAACCGGCTGAAGTGGTGGAATGGCTACTGAGTCATATGAAGGGTGAGATCAGTGAGATTGTCGTTCATCGGGATATGACGCCTTACGCGATGGAACGGGATCGAGAGATACGTAAAATCTGCGAAGCCCATGAGACTACATTTACTCTGCTGACCGATCACCTGCTGATGGACCTGAAGGCCTTTGCCCATTTTACAGGCAAGTCGGAACCTTATAAAGTATTCGCGGCCTTCCACCGGCGCTGGGTTGAATTCATGAACGAACATCCTAATCCAGCATCGGCAACAACCATTGCAGATGTGAATATAAGTGAACGAAATGTGGATTGGCCGGAGGAGATGAAGGTTCCAGCTGCTTTGCTGGAGAGTTCTGACGAATCGGGAGATGAGGTTGATCCTCATAGGTTGCTTGATCGTTTTCTGGTCGAGCGAGTGGCAGATTACGGGGATCATCGGGATGAGTTTGAGGCCTATGAGCCAAGCCATCTTAGCTCGTATGTAGCTGTGGGGGCTGTATCCATTCGCAAGATATACGATGCTGCGCAGCATATCTCAGAAGCTGGTGAGTGGATCAGACAGTTGTGCTTCCGTGATTTCTACCTGTACAGAGCAGTTTATGAGGCACATTATTTTACGTATGAAAAAGTGTATGATCTTTCTGGTCTTCAGGATACTCACTTTGAGCGTTGGTGCAGAGCAGAGACAGGCATTCCCATTATCGATGCAGCGATGACAGAGCTGAACGAGACAGGGCATATGCCTAATCGTCTCCGTATTCTTACCGCAATGTTCCTGACCAAAAACCTTCGGTGCCCATTCACGTTGGGTGAGGCGTATTTCAGACGAAAATTAAAAGATTATGATAACATCCAGAATCGCGGCAACTGGCTATGGTGCGCATCACTAGGTGAGAATGCTGCGCCGTATTTCCGTGTGAACAATCCCGTGACGCAGTCGGAGAAGTACGATCCTCAAGGGGACTATATTCGCAAGTGGCTGCCTGAGTTGAAGGACTTGTACAGCAAAGATATTCATCAGCCAAGTGAGGATGCCATCGTAGACCTGAAGGCTTCCAGACAGGCGGCTATTGACGTGTATAAGCAGATTTTGGCGAGCCGGGAGAAGAACTAATCTTGTTGTGCACACTTTATGGTCTATCCCCAATGCAACAGAATATCTATGATCAGGAAACGGATTTCAAGATTTAATTGCGATTATAAGAAATAAAAGTTGGATTAATTGCAAAAAGCTCTCAGGCCGCGTCATAGCGGTCTTTTTGGCATTCAAAATCATGAGAAAAATGTGAGAAAAAATTAAAAGTTAGGAAAATCTCAAGAAATTGGGCTACACATGTTAGACAATATGCTTTTTAATAGATAGAGAGCTCAATGGACTAAGTCATATTTAACATATTGACTAATACATAAAGGAGAACCTCTATAACATGAATCAAACACTGAAGAGAGAACGAATCCCGGAGTTAAATCTCGTAAGGGCAATGGCGATTATCGGTGTGCTTTTTGTACATTCTACATCTAATGCTACGCTGGAAATGGCGAATTCTAATTATTATTGGCTATACAACTTTATTAATATTTTTATGAAATATGGTACGCCGACCTTTATTTTTTTGAGCAGCTTTGTGCTGTTCTATAACTACTACACCCGCCCGCTGAACAAGAAACTGGTCAGTAATTTTTACAAAAAGCGCTTTGTTTATATTCTACTGCCATACTTCCTCTTCTCGATTATGTATTTTGTTGTACTTCATAACATGTATTATCAAGGGCGCCCGTTTGATGTGTCGATGATCACTTTTATAGAGAGGCTGTTTACGGGAAAAGCCTATACACATCTGTATTTTGTGTTTATCAACATGCAATTTTATCTGATTTTTCCACTGGTGCTGTGGCTGTTGAAGAAGTATCCTTCTGTTGTCAAATGGTCTATCCCGATTGGACTGCTTATTCAATGGGCCTTCATTGTCAGTAATAAATATGGATTCCAGGTACCCAACAAAGGAAGCTGGGCCTTCTCTTATTTCTCCTATTTCATGTTAGGTACTTTCATGGGTGTGTACTTCCCACAGATCAAGCAATGGTTTGTCATTAGCTGGGCGAATGCAACCAAAGTGCGCGTAACTTCATGGATTTTGCTTTGGGTGGTGTGGCTTACGGCGGGACTGGCTCATGTGTATATTTATTATTTGCTGCGGTTGAACATTGCTACATATAACACGTTATGGTACGAGCTCTTCTGGAATGTACATACCTTCGCCTGTGCACTTGTCATTATCCAGATTTCTTATTGGTTATACCACAATGGCCCTGCATTGATCGTCAAACCGCTAAACCGGCTTGGGGCATTGTCCTTTGGTATTTATCTGATTCATCCGTTTTTCCTGTTATTTTATCGTGAACATCCACCGCAGACCGGGGTATCCTGGTTCATTCATCTGTGGTACGCCAGTGGATTTGGTATCGCACTCATAGCTTCATGGCTTGTGGTTGGGCTCGCAGCAAGATTCGTGCCCCATGCGTGGATTATCTTTGGTAATCTGCCCAAACCGAAACCACGTCTGGTACCACAACAAAATTCGAGGCAAGTAGATGTCCGCTAGGAGCAAGGCAACGTATGATCTGTCATTAGCCGTTCTCAGGTTCAGCCTCAGGTTGAGTCGGGAACGGTTTTTATTGTTATGAGTCGTCCGATACCAATGGATATTTCTGTATGTTTATGTGGGAACGAATGTTTCTTTTTCTGAATCCAAGGGTAATCATAAGGCGGAACGATAATATACAGTAAACTTAGAGGACAGGATCAAGGTGATCATACATGACTAGATGTGAACAATGCGGGAAACCGATGCAGGATATATTGGAATATGTAGAGCACATTCTCCGTGAATGTAATGAACAGACACCCGAATATAACTCGAAAGAATACAAGGCTTACGGCGATGAGGGTGTTCACGAGCAGATGTGATACAATAGAAAGAAACCGGATTCATTCGGAACCGAGGTGACAACATGGATACGGGATCAGCCTCTTTCCGCGAAGGGAAGACAGAACATGAAACACGACAAACCAAGACATGTATGTATTGCGGAGAGCGGCGGCCTGCGTCTGATTTTCGGCGCAGAACCGGGAAACGTGCGGGTTCCGGAGCCAGACGTGGAGCTTGTCGCCGTTGTCGTCAGCTCGGTGTACGAGAACGTCATAACGGTGATATGCGAGTGGCACAGGCAACTGAAGGCACAACGCTTGAGTATCGTCATGACGGAGGGGATCGGAATTCTCACAAAGACAAGCCTCCATCTCCGGTAAAGAGTGAACGGGAACAGAACGTGCATGTTTCGTCGCAGTCGCAGCGGCCGGCCGGAGGAAATGAACAGGGCCGGGATTCGGGAAGACATGTGGATCCACATGTATTAGCAAGCTCGGCACTTTCTGAGGCTGGAGCTGTGTCTTCGGATCAGGCGGAAAAGGATGTAGCGATTTCTTCGGTCAGTGCTTCCGCCAGTCCGAAGAAGAAGAGACGGAGACGGCGGAAAAGAAAGCCGTCAGAGATACTGAACGCTCATGCCTCTGCCGAGGCTGGGAGCGAGGGTAATTCATCCACCGATCTGAATACGGTGGATGGGGCGCCGGGCGGGGAGCATCCGCCCGGTGAGGTGCATTCGCCAGGCGTTGCCGCTGCGCCAGCGCCTGTGGCTGCGGATCAGCCGCCCGCAGCCCGGCGCAAACGCAAGCGGCGCCGCAAGCGTGCGGCCGCGCTCGCGCCCGGCGCAGGGCAGGCCCGCAGCGGAGCTGCTGAGGCCCCTGCGCCGGAGCCAAGCCAAGCCCGCGGGGAGGCCAGCGCGGGCTTGGCACATGCGGCGGCGAAGGCGCAGCCAGCCGCCGCAGGGCGCGAGCCATCGCATGCCAGCCGCAGTCACGGGGCTGGCATGGATGGCCGTCCGCGGCGTCATCACGCGCCGCCGGCAGCGATTGACCCGGAAGATCCGGCCTCGCTCCGGACCAATCGGCAAGGCATGGTGCGCATGCGCGGCAAAACTGACAAAGGACGCCGCTGGCATCAGGAAGTGGACATGGAGCTTGCGGTTACGCTGGTAAAAGAAAAAGCCGCCGTTGTGGTTAATCGGTATACCATTCGCCGATTATTCAGCAACAAGGATTTCAAGCGGTTTATTCTGGATCGCGATAAGTATACGTGTTACTTCTGCGGTTCCTATGGAGATACGATTGATCATCTTCTTCCACGGGCGAAAGGCGGACATACTACACCACTCAATTGTGTCTGTGCCTGCAATCTGTGTAACCAGTCCAAAGCAGCGATGGATGCGGAAGAGTTCATTCGGTCAGGTATTCCTGAGTGGAATGCAGCCCATCAGGCGGAACTGCTTGAGCTTGAGTTACAGGAAAACGGATTGGAATAGACATAAGCATGTTATGCTGCTGAATTTAGAAGATTCAGGGCTTTCATATGTAAGCACACCAAGATGAATGATCGGGGTGTGCTTTTTTGGTTTGTTTCGTTATCCGAATATTTCTTCAAATTGACAACGATGCTACATCTCAATGTACGTTATACTTGGAGGGCGGCAGCTAAATCCTTTTATCATGTTTAATGGGATGAGGTTATGCGCTGACCGCCGCACCAGAGCAGCACAGAGTGGAATGGACTAATTCTTTTCTGAAAGTGTACGTATTTCATTTCAATAAACTGTACTGCATCGTTGTGTATACGGATGAAATAGATTAAATAGATTGGATGGATGCGGATGACACCAGCAGCGCTTGATATTATGTCATATATCACGGAAGAAAATATTCGATTTTGGCTGGAGAAGTTCCGTTCTCTCGGGCCATTGCCGGGTATTTTGCTTACGTTTATGAAGTCTTTTGTACCGCCGCTTCCAACGTTATTAATTGTTGGGGTTAACGGAGCAGTGTATGGGCTATGGGCTGGTTTCCTGTACTCCTGGATCGGCATGGTTCTTGGCTGTACCGTGACATTTCTGATTGTACGAGAGATCGGGAAGTCTGCTTTTGTGGAAAAGTGGGCACGCAAACCACGTGTCCAGCGCAGTATGGTATGGATTCGCAGGAACGCGTTCAGCTATGTATTCCTGCTTAGCATTTTTCCAGTGGGTCCGTTTGTTATTATTAATGTGGCAGCGGGCATCGCCCGAATGCGATTGTTATCTTTCCTGCTTGCAGTTGGATTGGGTAAAGGGATTATGATTTTCTCTGTAACGTATATTGGCTCGAACGTAGAGCAGTTTCTGGAGCACCCGGTACGCTGGATTGGTGTAGTATTATTCATCGTTGTATCCCTGTGGGCAAGCCGAAAATTGGAGCGTCACTTCACCCGATTTAATCCGGAACAAGATGAAAAACACTCATTGCACCCGTCTTCAAAGTCGATTTCTTCATAAAGTGTTTACAGACCAAACCTGGGGACTTCTGTATGATACAAAGTGTCTCTGTATTTTTATTATTGAATACCAGTGTGTCAGCTTCAGCCTGTACTTCAAAAGTTTGCGTTTCAACTATTACGATTGAGCCACAGCTTGGTTAAAGGACCGTCTTTTCCATACACCGGGTCTGTCCCCGGTAGCGGAACCGCTTGAATCTCTTGCAACACCTGAGGCCGCTCGCCTTGTTTGCCTGTACGTGTGTTATAACTCATACCTTCAGGATAAGCTCCGGCGATCCGAAAATCGGGACTGGCCTTCAGACGTTTATGGCCGGTTCCGGCAGGGAGTACAACGACATCCCCACTCTTCAAGTAAACCTTTTGTCCCTTCTCACCACCTAAGATCAACTGCACAAATCCGCTCATTACGGCAAGGACCTCGTGTGCATTGCTGTGATAATGATGATAATCGTACACACCATTGACCCAGCTATTACCCCAGCCGTTCCGGTTTAAGTTAAATTCAGCCCTGACAGGTTCAGACCGCCAGACTCCTTTGTACAGAAGCACTGGCAGATTGGGGTGATTTGGCATGACCCCGTCGTCTTTAAAGTACATTTGCTGAATATCGCTGAACTCTTGCTTTGGGTCACTCATTTGGATTCACCTCTTTCCATGTATTTGTATTAACCTTTCAAGGAATGGACAAACAAAAAAACATTGTAAAATGATACAAAATGTATCATTTTGGGTTATACTCGATACAGACACTCTCTTTCAACGGCCAATGTATATAACGATAGGGGGAAAATGTGTGAATATCGTGGTCACAGGAGCTTCTGGATTCGTCGGATTTAATCTTTCACAGTTTTTGGCGCAAAAAGGACATCAGGTGACCCTGCTGGATCAGGATGACTATTGTCAGAGACTTGTGCACCGTTCTCCGCTAAATGATATGCCTTTCATCAAGTGTAACCTCGCTAGAGACAACATTCATCTGCCACACAACACAGATTCCATCATTCATCTTGCCGCTATGCCTCACGTCGACTATTCGTACCATCAACCCGGAGAGGTATTCCGCAATAACACCCTCAGTACTCAGGCCATCCTGCAGTATGCAACCGACCATGATATCCCTCTTTTGCTGGCTTCATCCGTTGAAGTATACGGCGGTGAATGGGGCCGAGTTTACAACGAGTCAGACCCTTATGCACCGGTTTCCCCGTATTCTGCTTCAAAAGTAGCCTGCGAGGCAATTGCCCAATCGTATGCTCGATGTTATCAACTTCCGGTGAAAATTTTCCGTTTGACGAATCTGTACGGACCATGGCAACTGCCGGATCGTATTATTCCGCGAAACTTCGGGCGGATGCTGGATGGACTGCCTCTGGATATTCAGGGATCAGCTGTACGTGATTTTCTGTATATTGATGATGCGTTGCGAGCGATTGAGCAGATGATGATTCATGGCGAAGATGGACAGACCTATAACATTTCTACCGGAATTGGAACAACGATGCAGGAGATGGGGATGCTGCTGGAGCCACTGGATCGATCCGCAACAGCTAAGGAGATACGAGAACTGGAGCCTACGCAATCCAGAGGATCAAGCCTGGTTGTTCACTCCGGGAAGTTACGTGCGGCGTTTGGTTGGTATCCACAAACTACGCTGGAGCAGGGGCTTGAACAAACATTCCACTGGTATCAGGAGCATGCCGACTGGGTCAGACTGTTCAGCAGAGAGTATCATACCATGCGTGAAAGCCGAAACTTTATCATCGATATGGCAAGGTATTCAGTACCAGCGATATAAAAAAACAAAAAAAGCCAGAGAAGGGTTGTTGTTTCAAGCACCTTCCTTGGCTTTTTTGTGCCTCCGTCAACAGATTTACAGGGTTATAACCGATCTGTATCTGGACGGTTAGGCTAGTTCAATACCCTTTAGCTATCTTCACACTGGTGCGTAGAGACATGCAGAGTATGCAAACCTGATTGCATTATTCGTGATGTTTTTTCACATCGGCTACTTTATCTTGAACGGCCCCTTTGGCCTTATCCATTTTACCCTCAGCCTGAAGGGACTTATTGTTCGTTGCGTTGCCGATCTGATCCTTCACTTCGCCTTTGGCCTTATTAATGCCTGCTTTGATTTTATCGCCAGTTGAATTACTCATATCGAACATCTCCTTCGTTGTCTGGTGTAGTCCTTATTAACCGGGCTGAGGATAATTTAAACGTTCACGTTCCAGAAGACTTTCGAGAATGGATTCGTAAGTGTTGTCCGATTGATGTCTTTGTGAGTTCCTCAAGATGATTAAATTTAGATTGCTTGAAGTTGTGAGCGGACCTCCTTGGGCGGCATTTTTGCATTCTCGTCCAAAGATGTTCATACTTGAGTATGAAAGATGTTTGCACTGTGGGAATAAGGGCGGGGTTGTCGCTGCATAATAACCAAAGTGACCAAATTCGTTGCATGAACGGTAAATTTTTGGAGATCCATTCCTGAAAAAACGTTCACCATGCACTTTCATATGTGCTTTTCGTACATATGGTTTGTTGTGATCATGTCTTAATACCACATATGGTAGCTTGTGGCGTTTGGGGAAATTAAATGACCATTCGTGATAAGCCTGCACGGCTTGACAAAAAAATCGATTTTGTTACAATGTTCACAATATCTTCACAAGTGTAAAAAATTTCTTTTTCATGTTCATGTGTAAGAGGTGTAATATAAGGGTATAGAGTTCGGTTTCGGCCTGCTTGTCGTTTTGTGCGTCAACATGTGTTGTCCGCAATAAGACCCAACATACCATGCATACGTGAGAGCGGTCTTTGGCTGCTCTTATCCTAATGTGTGAAATTTGGTACATTTAGTGTATTGATGTATTTGTGGTTCGGCTCTGCTTGACAGGCATCATGAAAGTCGCGGACTTCTATCCCAAAGTAAAGGAGGACTTTCTCTTATGTCACAATCGCCTACTCAACAAGAGGTGCCAGTAACAGAAGGCGCCGAGCGCCAGTCCCTGGACGTACTGGATCAACTGATGAAGCCTGAGGTACAGGAGTCTCTAACTGTATTGGTGGAGAACCTGCCTAAATTGGCTGAAATGGTTACTGCAATGACGAAAGCTTACGACTTCGCACAAGGTATCGCTACAGACAAAGTTCTGATCAGCGACACAATGAGTGCAATGGGCGAATTCGCTAAGCCTGTTGTAGACAAAGCTAAAGGTGTAGCTTCTGCTGCCATCGAAGCTAACGACCGTGCGCAAACAGAGCAATCTTCAGTTGGCTTGTTCGCTATGCTGAAAATGCTTAAAGATCCAAACGTACAACAAACGCTTCGTTTTGCTCAATCTTTCCTGAGCATCCTGAACGAGCGTCAACAACCGAAACGTTAAGACTTAGAAGAACGGAGGATGGATATGTCGAAGCAAATTTTGATCTTGGGTGGAGGATACGGCGGTCTGTTGACTGCGCTGACTGCGCGTCAATACTTGACTCCGGAAGAAGCGACAATTACTGTCGTGAACCGTTACCCTACACACCAAATTATTACGGAACTGCACCGTCTTGCAGCAGGAAGCATTTCTGAGCAAGCTGTTGCTCTCCCGCTTGAAAAATTGCTGCGCGGTAAAGATGTGAACCTGAAAATCGACACGGTGGATACAATCAAGCCGGACGAGAAAAAAGTTCTCATGACTAGCGGCTCCACATACTCTTACGATGCGCTTGTTGTTGCGCTGGGTAGCGAAACAGCTTACTTCGGAATTCCAGGATTGCAGGAATACAGCTTCACGCTGAAATCCGTTAGTGATGCAAACCGTATTCGTGCACATGTTGAAGCACGTCTGGATGCATACAAACAATCCGGCAACAAAGCAGACGCTACGTTTGTTATTGGTGGCGGTGGCTTGACAGGTATCGAGCTTGTCGGCGAATTCGTTGATCTTCTTCCAGGTGTATGTAAAGAGAAAGGTATCGATTTCAACGATATCTCCCTCTACACGGTTGAAGCAGGTCCTTCCATCCTGGCAGGTTTCCCGCCAGAGCTGGTTGATCGTGCGAAATCCAGTCTCGAAAAACGCGGCGTAAACTTCATTGTTGGCGTAGCGATTACCGAGATGAAAGAAAACGAAGTTATGCTGAAAGACGGCAGCTCCATTCCTACGAACACTCTGGTATGGACAGGTGGCGTACAAGGTAATGCCGTTGTTGCTAACAGCGGAATTGAAGTGGATCGCGGCCGTGCGAAAGTAACGGAAGTTCTGCAATCCACATCACATAAAGATGTATTTGTTGCTGGTGACAGCGCAGTAGTCTTCCCTAGCGAAGGTGCTCGTCCGTACCCTCCAACAGCACAACTGGCTTGGCAAATGGGTGAAACGATTGGTCACAACCTGGGCGTAATGTTCAAAGGTGGCGCAATGGAATCGTTCTCGCCAATCTTCTCCGGTACGCTGGGAAGTCTGGGTCGTAAAGACGCTGTCGGCATGATCGGTGGCAACCAGACTCGTCTGAAAGGTCTGCCTGCAACCATGATGAAAGAAGCAAGTAACATCCGTTACCTGTCCCACATCCATGGTTTGTTCGCACTGGCTTATTAATCTATAGCACTAACGTTAAAGGGCGCCCATCGGGCGTCCTTTTTGGTATGCACTTTTGGACATGAACTTGCATCTCGGGTTGACTAAGTATAGGGACAATTAACGGTATGAGTATGGAGCATTATACAGATATTAAAAGGAACGATAGAAACGAATAGACCATGGCTTATCATGAGCTGGACAGTACGTTCGTGCGTTCCACAAAATCATTTTGGTTTTTAGTATTACGATGCGAGTCACAGAACCTCCATTGGAGAAAGTATCGTATACCACAGCGGTAGGATGAGAGACAGGGTGATTTGGCACGGAGCCAAGAGGTGTGTAAGCGATATGCAATTCTGTCTGCGCTTAAAAGCACCCGCTTTCGTTTAAAAGATAGGACGGGGAATGATTAACAAAGTTTATGAGAAGAGCAACAACATAATAAGCAGAGAGTGTTTAAATCGCTCTCTTGCCCACCCTGAAAGGAGAATGAACAATGAATGTACTGGTGATTGGAGCAAACGGACAGATTGGTAAACACTTGGTGGAACAGCTGGCGCAGGAAGGCAAACATCAGGTCACGGCTATGATTCGCAAGCCGGAGCAGGCAGATGCCTTGAAGGAACTTGGTGCAGAGGTTGTCATGGGTGATCTGGAGGGTACGGTGGATGAGCTGGACGAAGCGATGAAAGATCAGAATGCCATAGTGTTTACAGCAGGTTCCGGTGGTTCGACGGGTCCAGATAAAACATTGCTTATCGACCTGGACGGTGCAGTGAAAACGATGGAGGCCGCAGAGAAACAAGGCATTTCCAGGTATATTCTAGTCAGTGCCTATGGTGCAGATCAGCGCAGTAAATGGCCGGAGGAGATCAAACCGTATTATGTGGCAAAGCATTTTGCAGATCGGGCTTTGTTTGCCAGTGACTTGAACTATACGATTATCCGTCCGGGAGGTCTGAAAAATGAACCGGGCACCGGCCAAGTGACCGTAGGAACGGATCTGAAACCGGGTAGCATTGCTCGTGAAGATGTGGCACGTGTCATCGCAGCCTCCTTGCAGGAAGAGAAGACCTATCGGATGGCCTTTGATCTGGTGGCTGGAGACCACTCCGTTTCCGATGCTTTGGGCAAATTGTAAGCAGATGTTGTAAAATGACGGGAGAATGATATGACGGGGTGAGGGGGAATCAGCATGAATGAAGCTGTGCTGGTCATTGAAGATGAGCCCAAAATAGCAAGACTGCTTGAACTGGAACTGCAGTACGAAGGATATCAGGTCACAAAGGCAGGCAGTGGGACAGAAGGGCTGGAAAAGTACAGTGAAGGACAATGGGATTTGATTCTATTGGACATTATGCTGCCGGGCCTGAGTGGTATTGAGGTTTTACGGCGGATTCGAGCGAGGGATGCCGTAGTCCCGATCCTGATGCTGACAGCCAAGGATTCGGTGGAGGACAAGGTATCTGGTCTGGATCTGGGTGCCAATGACTATATCACCAAGCCGTTTCAGATTGAAGAGCTGCTGGCGCGGGTCCGGTCAGCCTTGCGTCTTGCCGCGGCTGTTTCTGCAAGGGCAGCGGCTCATACCTTGGAGCAGGAAGCAGAGCAGGGGACGGCGGGTCAGTTACATGAAGCGCAGGAGGAATGGTTGACTGCTGCGGATTTGAAGCTGAATGAGGGCACACGTGAAGTGTTCCGGGATGGACAGGCTATCGAGCTTACCCCGCGGGAGTTTGACCTGTTAGTATATTTGCTGCGTAATCAGCGTCAGGTGCTTAACAGGGATCAGATCGTACAGTCCGTGTGGGGATACGATTATTATGGCGATACGAATGTGGTGGACGTGTATATCCGTTATGTGCGCAAGAAGGTGGATAACGGATTCACATCACCCTTAATACATACCGTAAGGGGCGTAGGATACGTCCTGAAGGAGCAAACATGAGCCTGCGCAGTAAAATCTACGGATACTCGTCGGTTCTGTTTGCCGTGCTGTTAATTGCAGTGAATCTGTCTGTATTTCTCGTCTTTGAGCGAGTATCCATTAATAATGAGATCAGACGAGTGGAAGCCGAGGCGGATTCCATCGTCACAGGGGTACGGCAGTCAGCCGGCAACATCCCGCCAGATGATCTGCTACGGGCTTATGCGCCTGTGAATGGCATGCTGCGCATTGTACATGAAGATGGAAGCAGCTCCCCAGTAACCACAACGGGAGCATCCGAACAACTCAGCAAGTTGTCTTTTCAATATGAGAATGAGAAAAAGGCAGAGTATACCCAGGTGGATCAAGTCGGATATGTGTGGGTGTCCATGCCACTAATCTGGCCGGACGGAGAAGTGGTAAACCTGCAGGTAACTCAGAGTGTGGCTGAAACAGAGAATGGACTTGCCACCCTGCGTACAGTATTAGTAATCGTGACCATTGTTGCCCTGATTCCTGCGGTGATCTCCAGCCGAATATTGGCGAATCGCATGACAAGACCGATCCAGCAAATGACACGTACAATGAGTGATATTCAAGCGAGTGGACAGTTCAAGCGACTTCCGCTGGAGGCAAAATCAAAGGATGAACTGAACACGATGGGACAGACGTTTAATCGCATGATGGATCTGCTGGAATCAAACTTTGAACGACAGGAGCGTTTTGTCTCGGATGCATCACATGAGCTGAAAACACCCCTGACCATCATTGAGAGTTACGCCAGTCTGCTCCAGCGCCGGGGTAAGCAGCGGCCAGAAGTCTTTGATGAAGCTGTGGAAGCAATTCTGTCTGAATCGGTACGCATGCGTGAGATGACCGAGCAGTTGTTGCTGCTTGCCAAGCAGCCTGAGCAATGGAATGTGCAACTGGAACGTGTAGATATTACGAAGCTGGCTGCGGATTCCACACGTGCATTCCGTGAAGCGTACCACCGGGAAGTGCGGTGCTACGCTCCAGGCCCGATCTGGGCGATCAGCGATGAGAGCAAGCTGAAGCAGATGGTGTTTATTTTGCTGGATAATGCACGGAAATATAGTGAAGATGCCATTGAAGTCAGGCTGGAGGCGCAGGGCGAGAGCTGCCGGATACGAATCGTGGATAAGGGCATCGGTATGCAGGAGGAGGATCTGGCGAAGGTATTCGACCGTTTCTACCAGGCGGATGTCTCCAGAACACGAAGCGGCAGTGCCGGCGGGTCTGGACTTGGATTGTCCCTTGTCAAAGAACTGGCAGGCGCCGTGGGAGCACAGATTGAACTTTCCAGTACCGAGGGTGTGGGTACGGAGGCTTGTATTATTTTGCAGCAAACTACATCCGATAGCCCAGACAGCCCGCTCTCATGAAATTCTCATTCTTCTCTTCTATACTGGATGGAACGATATAAATGAACTGAAAAGTTCACACAGAACACTCCGATGACAGAATAACCAGGAGGGTGTTTTAACCAGCGTTGTTGGATTCCCTTTTCCAGGGGTGAGGATCTGGCTAGATAAGGTGAAAGTGTGGGAGAAGGTGAGGGGGAATGCATATGGCAGAGCAGGAACAGCGTCCTGAGATGACACGAAGTGAACAAGAACATGAGCATGGGCGTGAACATAAGAATACAAATAAAAGTAACGCGGGAAATGGAACACGAAAGTTACTGTGGTGGGGGGCCGGAACACTGGCTGTGATGCTCCTCACCGCATGGATATGGTGGAAACCGTGGGAGCCTGCCCGTCAGCAGTTATCTGCCGATGCAGCAGCACAATCTGTACTGGAGCAATATCCGGGGGAGATCATTCATTCCACCCTTAAGGATGGTACGTATCTAATGCAGCTTCGTTCGGAGACAGGTCTATACGATGTGCAGGTCGATGCGTTTACGGCGGCTGTTCAATCGATCAAACGTCTGGAAGCAAGTCCGCAGGCTGAAGAGAAGACGCTGTGGAGCCGTGAGCAGATGAAGTCTGAGCTGCTGAAGCAGAGAGCCGGGGAGCAGCTTGTTTCGCTGGAGTTGGTTGAACAGCAGGGCAGTCCTGTGTACACCGCAGTGGTGAAAGCCAGGGACAACAGCCGTCAAGAACTGACGATTGATCCGTATACAGGCGACATTCTTTCCTCCAAAGCGATTAAGGCTCCCCCTGTATCCGGCGATGGAGGCACGGAGAAAGCGCCGCAGTTTCTAAGTGAGAAACAGGCCAAGCAGAAAGCACTTGCGAGGGTTCCCGGCGAAGTGGATGATGTGGAGCTGCGCGGTACGAACAGTGGCAATCCATACTACCTGGTTGAAATCGATCTGGAAGACGGACGTGAGGCCACGGTACAGGTGAATGCAATCTCGGGCGCTATTCGTTCGGTAACTTGGGATAAGGACGATGATTAAACGGTGTTCTCTAAAAAGGAGTAAGCAAACTCTCCTCATTTTCTCATCAAATTCTAATCTTTCTCTCGCTGATCTCTCATTCGTCTAAGTTATTCTATATTTGTAGACGAGAACGAGAACATTAACGAGGAGATGAATGATGATGAACAAACATAAACTATGGATTGGTAGCTTGTCCGCAGCGGTGCTGCTTGGTGGGTCAGCCGTTGCAGCCAGCGGCAATATCAATGGACAACCTGCCCCCCAAATACAATCTGGAACAACGCAGTCCGCGCCAGCATCAGTGACACAGTCCACGAGTGCCAATCAGAACAACACAGGTAAGCTGCTGACAGCAGCACAAGCCAAATCCATAGCGCTAAAAGCAGTGGAAGGCAAAGTGGATGATGTGGATCTGGAGCGCAGAAACGGCCAAACGTTCTATGAAGTTGAGATCGACAGAAAAGGTAGCCCGGATGTGACGGTGAGGTTGGATGCGTACACGGGTAAGGTTTTGGCGGTGATCAATGATGACGACCACGATGACGACGATGATTATCGTGATAATGGGAAAGCTAACTCTTCGAGTGTGTCTGCTTCCAATCAGGTTAAACTGACGGTTGCGCAAGCTTCCAACATTGCACTGAAACAAGTGACTGGTGGTAAAGTAACGAAGGTTGAACTGGATCGGGACAACGGTCGCTATGTCTATGAGATTGAACTGAGAACTGCTCAGGGTGAAGCAGATGTTGATATTGATGCGAATACAGGTAAAGTGTTGTCGTTTGACCAGGATTTTGACGATGAGGATTGATTGTTAACTCATAGGAGGACGCTTCGGATGAAGCGTCTTTTTGCTAATTAGATCGATAGAGTACATAGTCCCTTCAATCCAAACTGTGGTAAACTAGTAGAATTGTAGAAAATAGTAGAGAGAAGGAGCTGGATAACGAAGTGGCTTTAGAACAAATGGTGTCCAAAACGACTAGAGAACAAGTACTGTCAATTGAAGGCTTACGTATGAGATATAACGGGCGTTATGTGTTGAACGGCATCGACCTGGAAGTGAGTAGAGGTGAGATGATTGGATATATCGGGCCGAATGGAGCCGGCAAGAGTACAACGGTGAAGATTTTGCTCGGATTAGTAGAGGGTTATGTGGGAACGGTTCGTATTTTTGGACAGGATATCTCCAATGGCGAGGTGGAATATAAGCGTAGAATCGGTTATGTGCCAGAAGTGGCAGAACTATATGAACAATTAACTCCGGCGGAATATTTGACGTTTACCGGAGAGTTATATGGCTTGTCCTATGAAGATGCGGATTATAAAGCAAAGCTGCTGATGGATTGTTTTGGACTGGAAAAATCGTACCACTCGCGCATTGCTTCCTTTTCCAAGGGGATGCGTCAGAAGGTGCTGCTGATCTCGGCACTGCTGCATGATCCTGATCTGCTGTTCCTGGATGAACCGCTCAGCGGGCTGGATGCGAACAGTGTGATGGTGGTGAAAGAGATTTTGTCACAGTTGTCTGCGAAAGGCACAACCATTTTCTATTCGTCACACATTATGGATGTGGTGGAGAAGATCAGTAGCCGGATTGTACTCATTGCCGAGGGTCGTGTGGTGGCAGATGGTACGTTCAAGCAGCTTCAGCAGCAATCGATGGAAGGGTCATTGGAGGAAGTGTTTAACCAACTGACCGGCTTTAATGAACATAAGGCGATTGCTGAGCGCTTTGTGTCGATTGTGCAGGAGGTGAACTGACATGGCGGAACCCTCCGATTTTCGTACGCTCAAAATTCTGGATCGTTTTCGGCCGATTATTGCCAAAATGGGGGCTGATTATGACGTACTGCGCCTCATTTTACGGGTAAAGTTCCAGATGGATCAGCGCAGAGTACCTACAATTATGTCCACAAGGACAAAGAGTAAGGAGAACAACGAGGGTAACCAGTATGTTCGCTCTCTCTGGATGTATGCCCTGATGGGAGCAATCATGATTCCCTTTGTCGTTTGGAATACAGGTCAATTCATGCTTCAGATGGGCATTTTGTTTGGCGTACTTATGTTTATGATTATGACATCGATGATTTCGGATTTTTCATCCGTACTTCTGGACATCCGGGATCGCAACATTATATTGACCAAACCCGTCGATGCACGAACCGTAGGTATGGCTCGGGCTATCCATGCAGGGGTCTATCTGGTATTGCTGACGGGTTCAGTGACGGCTGCGCCACTCATTGCCGGGCTGGTTACGCACGGGATTGGTTTTTTCCTGATCTTTCTGATACAGATTATTCTCATTAGCATGCTGATCTTGGTGACCACATCCCTCATCTATCTCTTCATGATGAAGTTTCTGGATGGGGAGAAGCTGAAAGACATGATCAATATGGTACAGATTCTGCTTTCGGTGGGCATCGCGGTAGGGTATCAGTTTGTCGTTCGTTCCTTCGATATTATTGATTTTAAAGTAGCCTTTACGCCCGAATGGTGGCAGTTGCTGTTACCTCCACTATGGTATGCTGCTGCATACGAATGGTTATTCGCAGGTCATGGCGGGGTGTGGATCTATACGTTAACAGCGCTTGCTTTTGTTGTTCCGGTGATATGCCTGATCGTATACGTGAAGCTTATGCCTTCTTTTGAGCTGTATCTGGAAAAGATGGCTCACTCCGGCCAGACATCCAGTCGCCGCCGGGGAAAATGGGACCGGATTGCTGCCAAGCTGTTCAGCCGTTCGGCAGAGGAGCAAGCTTGCTTCCGCCTGTCAGCAAGCATGATGCGTAATGAGCGGGAGTTCAAGCTTAAAGTATATCCTTCGCTAGGCTTTGCATTAGTGATGCCTTATATCTTCTGGTATACCGCTTTGCAATCATCGACTTGGGCGGAATTCAGGCAAAGTTCATTTATGTACACCTTATACATTATGCTGGTTCTTTTGGTAACCATCATAATTATGCTGAAATATTCCGGCCAGTACAAGGCATCATGGATCTTTCGTGCGGTGCCAATGGCTAATGAAAATGTATTATATCGAGGCGCCTTGAAGGCATTCCTTAGTAACATATTCATCCCCGTATTTCTGTTGAATGCGATGGTGTTTACATGGACATTTGGACTTCGGATTTTGCCAGATATCGTGGTTATTTTGCTCACCGCTACGGCGCTGATCCCGGTATCCAGCAAGTTTATGCTACAAAAGCCGCCCTTCTCGCAATCATTCAGTGTGGCCCAGCAAAGTGAAGGCTGGTATATTTTCGCTGCTTTACCTGTGTTCGCTTTACTGTGGGGGGCTCATGTCTTTTTCCGTTCCTTCTCCGGAGGAGTCTGGATATACGGTACAATCTTGATTCTGGCGAATGTACTTCTGTGGACGCTGTTGTATCGGGTCAAGAAACCAGTGGTTCAACCGTCTGCGGTGGTTTGAGTTGAAAGCTTCTTGGGTACATGCCCAGATTTTTTAATTGGATGAACCGGGATGGGCTCAAGTGTAACTCTTGCAGTAAGTCTAGTAGTAAGTGTCTATGTATAACTCTACGTAATAACTCTATGTAGTAAATCTATGTAATAACTTTACGCAAAAAGTACAATGTGATATCTCTATACAGTAGCCCTACGCAGCAACTCTACGCTTGTATGATGTAAGTGAACTTTTTAATTTAGCCCCGTGTGCAACTTGCAATACCAGCACGCGGGGCTTTGTTTCATCACACGGGTCAGCAATGGAGAGATGCGAAGGGGAGTTCAACATGAAATAAATGAAGTTGAATGAAGTAAGATGAACCAAGGCAATAAGTAACCCAAAGTGCAGTAGAATCCAAAGAAAGTGGATTAGATAGGATAGTAACCGGAGTAAGTAACTCAAATGCAGTAGATAGGGATGGGTAACCCGAGTAAGTAACTCAAAGTGAGTTTGTATTCTAACGATCTCAGATGAGCTTACTTGGACGAAAAGTGGCTCTCATGAATTCTAACGATCACCAAGAACCTTATTTCTGCACAAGAGGGTGTTTTAGCCCGAAAAAGAGCCGATTTTTGCAAAATAGCGTCTCTGGTGATCGTTAGCTTGGAGAAGCATGAAAAATGGGCCAAATAAGCTCTCCTGAGATCGTTAGAGTGTTGGGACAAGTAATGTAGGTGTAAATGTAACTGTAGATGTGGATGTGGGTGAAGGACTTTTAGAATATAGAGCTCTGCAAGGCTCTGAATGAAAAAGGTTGAAACGGTACTAGCTCGATCATTGCAAAAAATAGCTGCTTTAACCGCATTTATTGGGTCTGGCCAGAACGCAGAATGGCCTCGGCTAGGCGATCGGCTGCATCTGCTGTAGAGATTCCAGAGCGCGCAGCTTCTGCGTATACCTTGCTCAGCGTGCCTGCAATCCCCGCCACCTTCTGGCGGATCAGGTCAGGCCCGGCGCCTTGCAGTTCGCAGGCAGTGCTGATAATGCCGCCTGCGCTCAGCACGTAGTCAGGCGCGTACAGGATGCCGCGCGCCTGCATGCGGCCAACAACCAGCTGACGTTCACTCAGCTGGTTGTTGGCCGCCCCGGCGACAATGGAGCAGCGAAGCTCCTCCACGGTCGCCGGGGTCAACACGCCCCCTAGGGCACAGGGGGCGAACACCCTGCAGTCAGCGGCGTGAATACGGGCCGGATCGGCCGAAATGGCGCCGCTGAACTGCATAAGGGCACGTTGTACACGTTCCGGTACAACGTCTGCCACGATCAGCCGTGCCCCGGCTGCATGCAGGTAACGGCACAGGGCATACCCGACCTTGCCCAGTCCCTGGACGGCAACGGGAATGCCCTGCAGATCGGCTGCGCCCAGATGGCGCAGTGAGGTGACAATGCCGGTGTACACGCCGTAGGCGGTCATATCAGCAGTGAAGTCATCCTGTGCGCCAAGCGAACCAGTGGTATCCGTCACATATGCCGTCTCCACCCGGATCTGGTCCATGTCTGCCGCCGTAGTGCCCAGATCCAGACCTGTCACGAAGCGACCATTTAGTCGCTCCAGACAGCGACCCAATGCCCGGAAGCGCAACGCACGCAGTGCTTCACCCTTCGCAGAGTCTGCCAGCACTTCGCCAAGCGCATCACCCTTCGCAGAGTCCGCTAGCACTTCGCCAAGCGCATCACCCTTCGCAGAGTCTGCCAGCACTTCGCCAAGCGCATCACCCTTCGCAGAGTCCGCCAGCACTTCGCCAAGCGCATCACCCTTCGCAGAGTCTGCCAGCACTTCGCCAAGCGCATCACCCTTCGCAGAGTCCGCCAGCACTTCGCCAAGCGCATCACTCTTCGCAGAGTCCGCCAGCACTTCGCCAAGCGCATCACTCTTCGCAGAGTCCGCCAGCACCCTGCCGACTCGTTCCCCCGTCACCGTTTGCTTCAAAGTGCCAGCGACATCCCAGACCACTGCTTTACCGCCGCCATAAGGCAGGCCTGCCATGGCATTTTTGTAGGTCATGCCCTGGGCTAGCTTTACCGCGTCTCGGATCGCTTCTTCTTCGGATGCATAGGCCCAGCAGCGGCATCCACCCAAAGCCGGACCCAGAGCAGTATTGTGAATGGCAATGATTGCTTTAAGTCCGCTGGAGGGATCGTGGAAAAATACAAGTTCTTCCATGCCCTCTTGCTCCATTTCTCGCCATATGCGCATGGTGCACTCCTCCTTTGGTGTTTTCCGTTCGGCGTACGAACAGGCTCCCTATTCTCGATAAGACTTGCATTCCGTCCAAATTTCACTTCTGAACAAGTCTGTCGACAGCTTCGTAAGAATAAGGGCTCACCTTATATCCCGTGTGGTTAATACAGTATATTCATCCCTTGGCTTTTACGCCCCTGGGACCTTCGCTGGGTTGAACATCGTCATAAACGGTTTTATAATGGCAGTTCCGGCATATACGGACCGGACAGATACCTGGAAATTTACATCAAGCCGTTTAGGAATAGGTCATAACGTCCAATGATGGAGATAGAGGAATGGGATGATCTTCATGTAACGCGTGATATAAAATGTTTTTCCACTTAGGCGGAAGTACTCGTCATGCAGCATGTAACAGAGGGCTTATTTACAGTGGAAAGCCTAGGAAAGAGGGATGGTCATTGCTTAAAATATTGATATTTATCTTTTTGATTCAGATTGTATATGTATCGGCCTATACCCTGCGCATGATCTTAACACTCAAAGGACAGAAATACATTGCTGCCCTGATCAGTATGGGTGAGATAGTGATCTATGTGCTGGGCTTGAATCTGGTGCTGAACTATTTGAAACAGCCAGAAGCTCTCATCGTATACGCCGTGGGATACGGGCTTGGAGTACTGCTCGGTGCATGGATTGAGGAAAAGATTGCACTTGGTTACATTACCGTGAAAGTGATTTGCAACCAGATGGATGGAGGGCTGGCAAATGCTTTGCGCGATAAAGGGTACGGTGTAACCTCATGGGTGGGTAGCGGACGAGACGGAGATCGACTTGTTATGGAGATTCTTGCGAAACGTAAAAATCAGAAGTTGCTCTACCAGACTATCCTGGCTCTTGATCCCAAGGCATTTGTCATTACGGTGGAGCCCAAACAGTTCCATGGAGGCTTCTGGACACGTTCCATCAAAAAGTAAAATCGGGCAGGTCTGCAGCAGAAGCAGTCCTGCTTTTTTGTTTTCATTTTTTCACACGCCCGGCAATCGGGTCATTCATCCGTTATTCTTCCTACATCCTCTGATTTACAAGTTAACTACATACGATATCAGGTTGCTTTGGGCACAAATCCTGTCCGTTCCGTCGTTCTCCTACAAATGTGAAATCAGGATTATTGTTGTAATCGCTTTCAACGTTTACATTGTGAATATGTCACTTGCGACATGAACATGGTGCAGAGGGGCAGACAGACAAACTCAACATTAATCTACCGGGAGGAATCAATTCGATGAAAAAAACAGTACGAAGTTTATGCAGCACGGCTCTGGCTCTCACGCTAGGGTTCACCTTATTATCCGGACCTGCAAGTGTGCAGGCAGCGGGCAATGCAGATTACAATCTGGCCGGTTTCTCCCAAGGCAATACGGGCGGAGGAGTCATCAATGAGTCGAACACATCCACGTACAAAAAAGTGTACAATGCCACCGACCTGGCGCTGGCTCTCAAAAAGAACTCCGGTGTCAAAGTCGTTGAAATTATGAACGACCTCGATTTAGGGTGGAACGAGATTCCAAGCGCGGCACAGACCTCGCCTTTTGCCAAGCATAACGATGCACTGACACATCCTGTATTGAAGCAGACGGGAGTCAGCAAAATTACGGTAGATGGCTTTAACGGACTAACCCTGTTCTCGGCCAACGGTTCCAAGATCAAACACGCTGCCATCACGGTGAAACGAAGCTCTAACGTCATCATCCGCAACCTGGAATTCGATGAGTTGTGGGAGTGGGATGAATCCACCAAAGGTGACTATGACAAAAACGATTGGGATTACATTACCTTGGAGGATAGCAGTGGCGTATGGATCGATCACTGTACGTTTAACAAAGCCTATGACGGACTCGTCGATTCGAAAAAAGGAACCAGTGGTGTGACCATCTCCTGGTCCACCTTCAAAGGGGATGACGGCAGCGCGAACAGCTGGGTTACCCGTCAGATTAACGAGTTGGAAGCAAACAAAGCTTCCTATCCGATGTACAACTACCTGCGCAGCAGTGCGGTGGGTCTAAGCAAGGAAGATGTCATTGCCATCTCCGGTCCGCAGAAAAAAGGGCATCTCGTTGGTGCGACCAGTCTGGAGTCAGCTAACGCTAATCTGTCCATTACACTGCATCACAACCTGTACAAAGACATTCAGGATCGCATGCCTCGTCTGCGCGGCGGTAATGCTCATGCTTATAACATCATTATGGATGCAACTGGTGCTCGTTCAGCCCAAGCGCGTATTACTACTGCTATGGCAACAGCCATCGCTTCCAAAGGTTACAAATTGGGGATCACCAGCAATGGTGCCATCTCGACTGAAAGCGGCGCTGTATTGGTTGAAAAATCCGTAATCAAGGATGTACAGTATCCTGTACGCAACAATCAGACCGACCCAACCAATGCCACATACACAGGTAAAATCAGCGTGTTAGACACGATTTACTCTCTGGACGGGAGCTCTTTCCGTGGCGATAGTGGCACAGCAGGTAGCCCGCTGGCACCTGTTCCAGCCGTGATCAAACCGTTCTCGTGGAATGGCTTTATTTCCCTGCCATACAGTTATCAGACGGATGATCCGTCTACGCTGAATACGCGGCTGACAAGTTCCAATGGTGCAGGTGCAGGCAAACTAACCTGGTCTAAAGACAACTGGCTGAAAACAAGCTACTAAATTAAGCTATACAGTACACCAAAAGACCAGATGTACAAAAAAACAAGCGGCTCCACAACAAGGTTGTGGGAGCCGCTTGTTTTTAAATTTTACGTACTCCATTAAGTCGTCAATTGGGGTTTCGATTCCGGTGCAACATTCACCGAGTCGCGGTAGATGATATTGCCCTTCACATGAACACGACCGAAGCTGCGATCAGGATTATCGATCTTTTTGAGCATGGATTGAACAGCTGTGCGTGCCATCTGCTCAATATCCACTTCAACCGTGGTGAGCTTGGGTTCAGACAACAAGGCATAGATATCATTGTCGAAACCAACGACAGAGCATTGAGCTGGCACTTGAATACCCAGCGAATTCAGCTTCTGCACGAGCAGATGAGCGACTTGATCACAGTTGCAGACAAATGCGGTGGGAAGCTGTGCGGGCAGGTCAATCTCGATAAAGGTTCCCCGTTCGTCCCGATCATTCAGGATGAGATCTGGATTCATAGGTAGTCGGTGTTCCAGCAGGGATTTGTAGTAACCGAGGAACCGATCCTGAATGCTACTGGTTGAATACAGATTGCCAACATAAGCAATGCTGTGGTGCCCCTGCTGAATCAGATAGTTCGTTAACTCATACGCGGCATAGAAGTTATCGGTCACCACCGAATCGATATCGGAATGCTCATCGTAGAAGTCGAGGAACATCTTTGGAACATCCATCGACTGTACCAGTTCAATATATTCCTTGCTGATCTGACCCAGCACAATGAAGCCGTCGACCTTGCTATCACTGTACAGCTTGGGCAGTGACAGTTCTTCTTCGTCCTCACTGTTCAGAATATGGAGAATGCCGTAGTACCCTTGATCCTCCAGATGTTTAGTGATGCGTTGGAACACGCGTACATAGAACGATTGCGTAGGCCCGGTGAACCGCTCCGGGATAATTACGCCGATATTATGGGTTAAGCCTTCCTTCATTGAACGGGCTGTGGCGTTATAGCGATAACCCATCTGGACGGCAAGTTGTTTAATCTTTTCCTTTAATTCGCCACTGACACCATCTTTGTCATTTAATGCTTTCGAGACGGTCACACTGCTGACCCCGAGCTTGTCGGCGATATCCCGCATGGTGATATTGTTTTTCAGCTTTGGTCGCCTCCTTCAAGCCGGTTTAGATACAATGTGCTGTCATTATGATGAGCGCTTTCTTCCAACATAACAACAATCTATATTAGTATACCTCGTTACCAACCTGGAATAAAGGCATTCCAGGCATCGCATCACTAATTTTCGCCACGTCCAAAAGGGGATGATGTTGATCTTCCGATGTTAATTTCATTGCTTTTGCAATAAACGTTCGTTCTGTTCAATAAGGTCGCCACGCTGGCTGGCGCAGTCCAGAGAACGATAAGGATCAGCTGGAGTATTAAACGTGTAATCGACCAGTTGACTCAGCGTGGTTGTAGCGACATGGCAGCGTGTATCACTGGATGCATAGTAGATAAACACCGCATCCTTTTCATTGACTACAGCACCGTTGCAAAATATAACATTGGATACATCGCCCACACGTTCATCATCATAAGGGGCAATGAAATGGCCGCCCGGCTTGGCAATGATACGTGCCGGATCGTTCAGATCGGTTGCAAAAGTGTACAACACATACCGAAGACCGGCTGCGGTATTTCGTACCCCGTGGGCAATATGAATCCAGCCGCGGTCTGTTTTGAGCGGGGCAGGACCCTGACCGTTTTTGGCTTCATAAACCGTATGGTATTTCCGTTCATCTATTACGATTTCTTCAGGAATAACAGGATACGAGATATCCTTGCACAGGCCGAAGGCAATACCACCACCGCTGCCTGTAGAGATGAAACCATCCTGCGGACGCGTGTAGAAAGCATATTTCCCATCGACAAACTCGGGGTGTAACACCACATTCCGCTGTTGCGGGGAGTTTGTTGTCACGTTAGGAAGACGTTCCCAACGGTTCAGATCACGCGTACGAACTAGTCCCGCCTGTGCAACAGCGCTGGAGGTGTCGAAGGCAGGAGCTTCCGGGTCTTTGCGTTCCGAACAATAGATGCCATAAATCCAGCCGTCCTCATGTTGAACCAGACGCATGTCATATTGGTTGGTTTCCTCTGCATCGATATCATCCCAAACGAGCGGTTTGCTAATGAAGCGAAATCCGTCAATGCCATTGTCACTCTCGGCAAGTGCAAAGATTGATTTTCGATCCAGTCCTTCCGTGCGTACAACCATGATGTATTTGCCCTTGAAATAGATCGCTCCCGGGTTAAGTGTGGCATTAATGCCCAGACGCTCCATGAAATGCGGATTTGTGGCCTTGTTCAGATCAAATCGCCAGTGCAGCGGCACATGATGGCGTGTAATAACCGGATAACGATAACGCTGGTATACGCCATTGTAGAAGGAGGAATCCACCTCATTTTTACGTGACAAAAGCTGTTCCTGCTGTTCCAGTAATGATTCATATTTCGGAT
This sequence comes from Paenibacillus amylolyticus, assembly GCF_051136285.1. Lineage (GTDB taxonomy): Bacteria > Bacillota > Bacilli > Paenibacillales > Paenibacillaceae > Paenibacillus > Paenibacillus amylolyticus_F. Next base: position 4,129,720 of record NZ_CP194938.1, read on the forward strand.
GTATCATGCTTACCCCATCCTCTCCAGTAACTCAATGCAAAACCGGCTGTTATGGTACGGGCATTTCCAAGGGCCGGCAACTTCGTGCTGATCGGGTGTACCCTTTTCATCAACGGCCCAGTGCCATTCACCACCTGAACGGAGATCAACAATGTGATCCTTTGTATAACTCCACAGTCTTTCGACCTGTTCCAGAAACACGGCATCACCGGTGCGTTGATAGGCGTTATAGAAACCAACCATCGCTTCCGCCTGAACCCACCAGATGCGCGCGGTATCCACATGGTGGCCTTCCTGTTCATTCATTAGTGAACCATCTGCTTGCACAGCAGAATTCAGGATGTTGTAAGCGATATCCGTGACCATGGCTGAATATTGCGGGTGATGTTCAAGTCCCAATATCTTGAGGGCGTCGTCAATCAGCCAGCTGGCCTCGATGTCATGTCCAAACGAGCGCAGATCAATGATGGACTCCCACTTTTGGTTGAAAAATACCCCGAGGAACTTTGTGTTTTTGTCATATACCCGTTCATACAGAATCCCGAGCAAGCGTTCAAGCGCTGCTTTTACTTCGGGGTCCGGCCATACCCTGTAAAGGGTGGTGTAAGCTTCAAGCACATGGATATGGGTATTCATCGTGTAATCCGCGATGACTCCATTTTCACTCAGCATTTCATTAGGCTGTTCGTTCCAGTACCGATCAAATTGCTCTTTGTAAGCAGGCAGTTTTGCGTTAAGGCCTTTGCTCTCAATCAGTGAAAAAATCGTTTTCGCAAGTTCCAGTGCAGAAGTGTTATCAGTTGCGCGATAGTATTCACTGAGCGCATATACGCCAAAAGCCTGGGTATATACATGTTTGCTCATATCCAGCGGTTCACCAGTAGCTTCCACCATCCAGTACATCCCTCCATGCTCCTTGTCCACCAGGTATTCAGTGAGAAAACGATAGGCATGGTCAGCATGATCCTGCCAGATTCCCTCTCCGGTCACCCGGTAGGCTGCGGCAAAAGACCAGAGTTGCCGTGCTGTAGCGATCCCACCTTTGGGTGCGTATCGGTTAACGAGCAAATCATTGCCAACCCAGCCATAGAATCCGCCATGGTCTGTGTCTTTCAGATTAGCCCAAAATGGCAAAATCTTTGTGTTCCAATGCTCCGCGATTTCAGATTGAAGCTGAATCAACTTTTGAGTCATTCAGAGTGCTCCTTTGGCAGTACAAAATTATGTTTAATTAAGTTATCGTTAACTTTATGGAGTAATATTAGTTCTATAAAATGCACTTGTCAACGAGATATGTCTTAATTTATGGATGCTGTAATAGAATAAAATTATTGACAGGTAAGCGTTACCATAATAGAATCTGTTTTGTAACCTTAACGATAACTTAATTTAATTAAGAGAGGGGTCGGGACAAATGCAAAAAAATAAAGGTTGGATGTTGTTGCTGACGATGCTGCTCATTACTTCGCTGCTTGCTGCATGTTCATCAGGAGGAGGGCCTTCGCAGTCGGGAGAAGAGATTAGCACAGATCCGGCAGATATCAAGGGGGAAATCACGGTTTTGACGCAACGTACAGATATTGTGGATACCGTATTCAAGAACTATGCGGCCGAGTTCAACAAAGAGTATCCGGACGTTAAAGTGAATTTCCAGGCCTTGGCTGATTATGAGGGGCAAGTGAAAATTCGGATGAGCACCAAAGACTACGGCGACGTACTTATGATTCCAACAAGTGTTCCGATCGCCGATATCCCGGACTTTTTCGAGCCACTCGGTACGTACGATGAGCTGAAAGACAAATATACCGCTATTGAAGAGCGTATGGTGGAAGGCCAGGTATATGGAATCCCAACCGTTATTACGTTCTCCGGCATCATTTATAACAAACAAGTCTTCAAAGATGCAGGTATCAACGAACTGCCGAAGACACCAGAGCAATTCCAGGCAGCGCTTCAGAAGGTGAAAGACAATACAGATGCTATTCCGCTCTACACCAACTACGCATCCGGCTGGGCACTTACTCAATGGGAAGCAGACCTGCCGACAGTTGCAGGGAGCGTGGATTATGTCAACGTAGATCAACCAAATACGGATGATAACTTTGTGCCAGGGCAGCCGCACTACGAGCTATACAAAGTGCTCTATGACGCAGCCAAGAATGGCCTGATCGAGAAAGATCCAACGACTACAGACTGGGAGAGCTCTAAGGCGGATCTGGCGAAAGGCAAAATTGCAACGATGGCTCTCGGATCTTGGGCAATCACACAGATTCAAGGTATGACAGATACACCGGACAATATCGGTTTCTTGCCATTCCCGACCACGGCTAGTGATATCATTGTACCGCTGTCCGCGGACTACAACATCGGCATGAATGTGAACAGCGAGAACAAACCTGCAGCGAAAGCATGGATCGACTGGTTCCTGGCGAAATCCAACTATGCTGTCCAGCAGGGCGGAGGTATGAGCGCAGATAAGAGCGCAGAGCTGCCACCCATTCTGAATCAATACAAGGACGTAAAATTCTCTACGCTAACTCCCGCTAAAGAGGGGCAAGAGGGATTGATGGACAAAATCGATAACGAAGGTGAGATTGGTCTCTGGCAGCCTGACTTCAAGAAACGCATTATTGAAGCAGCTATTGGTAATCGAAGCGAATCGTATGATGACATCATGAAAGACCTGAACGATAAATGGGTAAAAGCCCTCGCCGAGGTCATGAAATAATAGAAAAACACAAGCGTTCATACCAGCAGATGTGAGCAGACATAATGCGGGTGTCGGTAGTTGTCTGGTTTAGGGCCAGGTTCGCAGCGTGTTTGAGCCATTAGTGGAATGACTAAGGTGATAACCTGTTAAATATGTATTTACTTGGCCCGCCCTGCGGTTACATCCGCGGAGCGATACGAAGCGTTAATGAACCAAGGCGGCTGAACCGCCGGGAGGTGTGGGGAGCATGAAATACGTAAGACTTTCAAACTGGAGTTACTCAGCACAACGCATATTTATTATCTGTGCCTTCTCGATTATTCCGCTGGCATTGTTGTTCACGTTTGCTTATTTGCCTGTCATTAATATGTTTAAATACAGTTTTACCGACTGGAATGGATACAGTAAAAGGTTCGACTATGTCGGATTGGAGAATTACACGCGGATTTTTAGTGATCCCGAATACTTCAAAGTGTTCATTGTGAGCTTGTATTATTTCGTTGCCACTTTTGTGCAGATGGGTCTGGCTCTTTATTTTGCGACAATTCTGAGTTTCAAAATCCGGGGCAAAAATTTCTTCAAAGGGATCCTGTTCTTTCCTTACCTGCTGAATGGTGTTGCCATCGGATTTATCTTCCTTTTTTTCTTCAAACCGGATGGGACGCTTGATACGCTGATGCAGGCGATTGGACTTGGGCAGTACACCCAGCTTTGGCTTGGGAACCCGAATATAATTAACGTGTCTCTTGCGGGTGCATCGGTCTGGAGATACATGGGCTTTAACTTTATTATCTTCCTCGGTGCGATTTCTTCCATTCCGAAGGATGTATATGAAGCTTCCGATATTGATGGTGCCAACCGCTGGCAGCAATTCTGCCATATTATTTTGCCGAGTATTACCCGTATCCTGCAGCTCAACCTGATTTTGGCCATAAGCGGCGCCATCAGTGCGTTCGATATTCCATATATTATGACCGACGGTTCCAACGGCAGTATGACCTTTGTTATTCAGACGGTTCACTTGGCATTTAAATACGGCAAACTGGGACTCGCATCAGCCATGGCTGTTGTGCTGCTTCTGATCGTTATTCTTGTGACGCTTGTGCAGCGTGTCAGCATGAAAGGAGAGGAATGAACGTGAACCCATTCAAAACTACCATCGCAAGCGTAATGAAATACGCATCTCTGATTCTGGCAGCGTTCATTGCACTTTTGCCCATCGTGGTAATCCTCTTTGCGTCCCTGAAGACCAATGCCGAATATGCCACAAGCAGTCCGCTTGCCCCGCCAGCCGACTGGTTTCATTTTGCGAACTATACGAAGGCATTTGTTGATGGCAACATGCTCGTCGGTTTCAAAAACACCATTATTATCCTGATCATTTCCATCGTGGGTGCAACGTTAACGGGATCTATGATTGCATATGTTCTGGATCGCTTCAAATTCAAAGGTAAAAAAATCATGGTTGCCGCATTCCTGCTCGCTACCCTGATTCCGAGTGTAACCACACAAGTTGCGACCTTCCAGATTATTAACGCACTCGACCTGTTCAATACACGATGGGCCGCCATCGTTATGTATTTGGGAACGGATATTATCGCGGTGTACATCTTCTTGCAATTCCTTGGTTCAATCTCCAGTGCACTCGATGAATCGGCCATGCTGGATGGTGCTTCGTACTTCACGATCTATTGGAAAATTATTTTACCTTTGCTGAAACCGGCAATTGTTACGGTCATTATCGTCAAAGGTGTAAACATCTACAACGATTTTTACACGCCATTCCTATATATGCCCAAGACCGATCTACAGGTGATTTCCACTGCCCTGTTCAAGTTCAAAGGCCCCTTCGGATCACAATGGGAGGTCATCAGCGCAGGGATTATGATCGCTATTATTCCAACAATGATTATTTTCCTGCTGCTTCAAAAATACATCTACAACGGTTTTGCGCAAGGTTCCGTGAAATGATTGCATGAAACACTTCCTTGAAATCATTCAATTAAAGGGGGAAATGAAATATGACAGTTACAGAAACGAAAAAGGTACACATTATTGGGGATACTTTGCCAAACATGCCGTGGGAGAACAAACCGGAAGGAACGGAAGGTCCGGTGTGGAGACACTCATTCAATCCAGTTGTTCCGCGTAATCCGGTGAAAGGGGTTGCGCGTATTTTCAACAGTGCAGTTGTTCCTTATGAGGGGAAATTCATTGGTGTATTCCGCGCAGAGACGATCAATGGCCGTCCGCACCTGCACATGGGTTCCAGTGAAGACGGATTGTCTTGGACAATCGAAGAAGAGTGCATTGCTTTTGTGGACGAACAAGGCGAACCGTTTATGCCGCACTACGCATACGATCCGCGTCTGGTCAAAGTGGACGATACCTATTACATCATCTGGTGTACCGATTTTTACGGTGCTTCCTTGGGCCTTGCCAAGACGGAAGATTTCAAAACGTTTGTCCGTCTTGAGAATCCGATGCTGCCCTTTAACCGCAATGGCGTTTTGTTTCCACGCAAAATCAACGACAACTACGTGATGCTGTCCAGACCAAGCGATAGCGGGCATACCCCGTTTGGAGACATTTTCTTGAGCGAAAGCCCGGATCTGGTTTATTGGGGCAAACATCGTCATGTTATGAGCAAAGGTGGACAAGGCTGGTGGCAATCCGTGAAAATTGGCGGTGGTCCGGCTCCGATTGAGACATCCGAAGGTTGGCTGATGTTCTACCATGGTGTAACCGGGACGTGCAACGGTTTTGTGTACAGTATGGGTGCGGTTATTCTCGATCTGGATGAGCCGTCCAAAGTGAAGTATCGTTCATCCAACTTTGTACTGACGCCGGAGAAATGGTATGAAGAACAGGGCTTCGTTGATAACGTTGTCTTCCCATGTGCAACCCTGCACGATGCCGATACTGGACGAATTGCCATTTATTACGGTGCAGCTGATACCTATGTAGGTGTGGCCTACACAACAGCCCAGGAGATCGTGAACTATGTCAAGGAAACGGATGAAGTGATTGCCGGCGACCGCGAGGAAGGCAAACTATAATGAGTCTCTGCAACGGGTAGCACTGAATTTTATACGTAAGACAGCAGGTGCATATGAAGATGTGAAGATGAAGCAAATATGCATATATCCATCTAAAAAAGCCTCTCCTCCTATGGGGAGGGCTTTTTTAGCTATTTAATGGGCATACATACTATGTCGATTTTTGTTGACAAAAGGGAGGCTACTTCATATTCTTAATGAATATGAGAATCATTATCACGTTAATGGTCAGGTAAAGAATGAGAGAAGAGAGAAAAGGGGTTTATATCTATGTCAGTGCAACAACGTAAGCGCTCTACCCTTATAATGATAACTACACTGCTGTTGGTGTTGATCATCGCGGGTTGCAGTAATAAAGAGAACAGTTCGGCATCTCCTTCAGCTTCAGGAGATCAGGCGGCTTCAGCAAAGTCGATTACGATGTCATGGCCACGGGATATCGGCACGATGAATCCACATACGTACAATCCGTCCCAATTGTTTGCCCAATCCATGATCTATGAGCCGCTGGTGAGTTACCAGAAGGATGGTAAACTGGAACCTGCACTTGCTGAATCATGGACCATCTCTGATGATGGCAAAGTATATACATTCAAGCTGCGCCAAGGGGTGAAATTTTCCGATGGCACGCCTTTTAATGCTGAAATTGTGAAAAAGAATTTTGACTCCATCATGAAAAATAAAAAAACACATAGCTGGCTGGGCATTATCGGCGTGCTGGGCAAGACTGAGGTCGTAGATGATCATACGTTCCGCATGACACTTACCGAGCCGTATTATCCTGTACTTCAGGATTTGTCCGTGGTTCGTCCGTTCCGTTTCCTGGGTGCGGCTGGATTCCCGGATGATGGAGATACGTCCAAAGGCATCAAAGAGCCGGTTGGTACGGGTCCGTGGATGCTGGCTGATTATAAGCAGGATGAGTATGCTGTCTTCAAACGTAACCCGAATTACTGGGGAACGGCACCAGCATTTGATCAGATTACGGTCAAAATTATCCCTGATGCAGAGACACGGGTACTTGCTTTTGAAAAAGGTGATCTGGATCTGATTTACGGTGAAGGTATGATCAGTCTGGATGCGTTCCAGCAGCTTCGTGACAACGACAAATATGTAAGTGAGTTGTCTGATCCTGTAGGTACGCGTGACCTGTTACTTAACTCTTCCAATCCGAAGTTGTCTGATGTGAGAGTGCGGATGGCACTTCAACAGGGCTTCAACAAGAAAGCCATGGTAGAAGGTGTCACATTGGGTCTGGAAGAACCGGCGGATACTGCATTGTCCAAAAACTATCCGTACACTAATGTTGATTTGAAACCGATTGAATATAACGTGGAGCAATCCAAAACATTGCTGGACGAAGCAGGCTGGAAACTTCCGGCTGGTGGAACAGTGCGTGAGAAAGACGGACAGAAGCTGGAATTCGAACTGATTTTTGATAAAACCGATCCGATTCAAAAAGCAATGGGCGAAACCATTCAGGCCGAATGGAGTGAGCTGGGGGTTAAAGTAAACCTTACCGGACTTGAGTTAACGGTGCAGATCAAACGCCTGAAAGCCAATGATTTCGACCTGTACTTCTGGTACAATTACGGGGCACCATACGATCCGCATTCCTTTATTAACGTCGTAGCAAGCCCAGGATTCGGGATCTCCGAGACACTTACTGCCTTGCCGATGAAAAAGGAACTGGACGACCAGGTGCATGCAGCACTGTCCTCTACAGATGAGAAAAAACGTCAGGAACTGTATACATCCATTCTGACAACATTGCAGGAACAATCGGCGATTGTACCGATCTCTTATGTGAAGAAAACAGCTGTATATCAGAAGAAAATTGCTAAATTTGTCTTCCCGGCGAATCGCGATGAGAATCCGTTTGTGGGGATGCAGTTAAGCAATCCATAAGCATAATCGAAGAACGTATTCATGAACACGTAACACATCAGGCAACAAGAGCTTGTGTGGCAGGGTAAAAGGGAGGAAAGTTTGGTGATCGGCTATATAGGTAAACGAATGATCGCGATCATTCCTATCGTTTTTATCGCTACACTTGTGACTTTTGGGCTGATTCATATTTCACCGGTTGATCCAGCCGAAGCATATCTGACAGCAGCACATATCTATCCAACACCAGAGCTGCTGGCAGAAAAACGCCATGAGTTCGGTTTGGATCGACCTTTGTTCACTCAGTATGTAGATACGTTGAAGAGAATAGCTCAGCTGGATTTTGGTACCTCGTATCTCACCAATAAACCGGTGATTGATGAAGTGAAGGATAAGTTCCCTGCTACGGCAGAACTGGCGTTATGGAGCATTCTGTTCTCTGCTTTGGTGAGCATCCCTTTGGGGGTTTTGGCGGCGGTATACAAAAATAGCTGGATTGATATGATCAGCCGGGCCATCTCTTATTTTGGTGCTTCCATTCCGCAGTTCTGGCTCGGTTACCTGCTCATTTTCTTTTTTGCAGTCAAACTGGACTGGCTGCCCGTTGAAGGGCGCGGCTCTTGGGAGAACCTGGTGTTGCCTACGTTGACACTTTCCATGGTGATGATTGCGCTGTACACCCGTATGTTGCGCACCAGTGTACTGGAGCAATTACAGGAAGCCTACGTGCAATACGCAAGAACGCGTGGCATACGCGAACGGGTCATTATGCTGAAGCATGTGCTCAAGCTTGCCATCACCCCGTTTATCACAGGATTCGGTATGAGCATGGGCAGACTGTTAACCGGAACGATTATTGTAGAACAAGTTTTCTCCTGGCCGGGTTTCGGACGTTACTTTGTCGAAGCGATCTTTAACCGGGATATTCCCGTGATCCAATGTTATGTCTTTATTTCGGCATGTCTGTTCATCGTGTGTAATCTGATCGTTGATCTGGTACAGCTGTATATGGACCCGCGAATTTCATCGAAAGGACGGGCAGAGCATTGATGAACCGATGGCTTACCATATTTCGAGGGCAAAAAATGATTTGGTTTTGCTCTGCAATTATAATTCTTTTCTTCATCCTGGCGTTACTGGCTCCGTGGATTGCGCAGCATGATCCTGTCAAGGTCAATCTGCTGCAGAAGCTGAAGGATCCATCTGCAGAGCACTGGCTCGGTACAGATCATCTGGGGAGAGACAATCTCTCCAGACTTCTCTATGGAGCGCGGGTTTCCATTGGATTTGCAACGCTAATCTTCCTGTCATCTTTGGTAATCGGCCTTATCGTTGGGTCGATCTCCGGTTATCTGGGCGGCTGGATTGACAATGTGCTGATGCGGTTATGTGAAGGCATTTTGGCATTTCCACAGCTGGTACTGGTACTAGGGATTGTGGGCATTTTCGGCCCAGGTCTGATGCAAGTCCTACTTGCGCTCATGATGGTGCAGTGGGTACATTATGCACGCATATGCCGAAACATGGTTGTCAGCTTGAAGGAACGGAGCTTTATTGCAGCGGCTCGCATCAGCGGATCTTCCACCTGGACGATCATTCGCAAACATATCATTCCCAATGTGCAGCGTCCCATCGTGGTTATGGGCACACTGGAGATGGGCTGGGCGATTATGGATATCTCGGCGCTGTCCTTCCTGGGACTTGGCATTCAGCCGCCTAACGCGGAGTGGGGAGCCATGATTCACGAAGGCACAGGGTATATTCGCAGTCATCCGGAGTTAATGATCTATCCGGGTGTGGCTATTTTACTTGTTGTAATGACATTTAACATTTTGGGAGAAGCGTTATCCGATCGGTACGGGATTTCCAAGAAGTAATCGTGAAAATAACTGAACAAGGGGGATTGTGACGATGGACGAGGCAGAGATTGTACTTGAAGTTCGTGATCTAGAGGTTAAGCTCAAGACAGCGAAGGGAGCCGTCCCGTTACTGGAACCTGTTCAGTTGAGTTTGAAAAAAGGGCAGGTCTTTGGCCTGGTTGGTGAGAGTGGCTGCGGCAAAACGGTGACATGTAATGCGCTGATGCGCTTGCTTCATCCGCGCAGAATGGAATCTTCAGGCAGCATTCGTCTGAATGGGCGGGAGCTTAGCAACTTGTCGGAAGAAGAGATGCGGCGTATCCGGGGCAAGGATATCGGATTTATTATGCAGAATCCGATGAATGCTTTTACCCCTGTGTATACCATCGGATCTCAATTCATTGAAACGCTGCGAACCCATAGGAAGATATCCAAAGCGGAGGCACGGGAGCAGGCCATGGCTGCGCTAGCTGATATGAACCTGCCTGATCCGGCAAAGTTGATAAAACGTTATCCGTTCCAACTCAGCGGAGGCATGTTGCAACGGGTGATGATTGCTGTTTCGATGTGCCTGCGGCCTGCTTTAGTGATTGCCGATGAGCCCACAACAGCACTGGATGTCGTGAACCAGTTAAATGTATTACGGGAATTGGATCGGCTTCGCAAGGAGCACGGCACATCCATCCTGCTCATTTCCCACGATCTTGGGGTTATCTCTCAGATGGCGGATGAAGTGGCCGTTATGCAGAAGGGGCGGATCATCGAGCAGGCAGACGTGTATCAACTGTTTGATCACCCGCAGCATGAGTACACCCGGATGCTGTTAAATGCCCGGCCGAAGTTGTCTCTTGGTCACTAGAAGTGGTCTGGAAACAGGGAAGGAGGATGATGAACCGAATGTTACAAGTACATGAAGTAAGTCATAGCTATGGCAAACGGAGCTGGCTGGATCGTTCGGGGTCACGCCCTCCTGTACTAGCGGATGTGTCACTTACGATTGAACAAGGTGTTTGTCTTGGACTGCTTGGAACGAGTGGGGCGGGCAAAAGCACATTGGGCAAAATTGTTTTAGGGCTGGAAAGACCAAGCCAAGGTCAGGTTCTATTCCAAGGCCAAGACATCTACCGAGCGGATAAAACGGTGCTTAAAGGGTTGCGGCGTGATCTGCAGGTCGTTTTCCAAGACTGTTACTCAGCTGTAAATCCGATGATGACCGCCGCGCAGATTATTGGAGAGCCGCTGGACAATTACGAGCGTTTGTCCGCCAAGGAACAACAGCGCACGATTGAACAGCTACTCGTTCAGGTAGGACTCACGCCGCAGGATGCGAGCAAGCTTCCCCATCAGTTCAGCGGCGGTCAGCTGCAACGAGTCAACATTGCCAGAGCGATCGCACTCAAGCCGAAGTTAATCGTGCTGGATGAATCGATCAGTAGTCTGGATATGGTTCACCAGACACAGATTCTGTCCTTGCTGGCAGAGTTACGAGCGTCGTATGGGCTGTCCTATCTGTTTATCACGCATGACATCCGCGCCGCGCTAACGATCTGTGACAGCATCGCCGTGATGGATCAGGGAAGGCTGGTCTATACCGGCGATGCCACAGATTCAATTATGGAATCGGACCAGCCTGCTGTCCGGCAGTTGGTGTCGTCCATTTTGCCAGAGCATCCGTCAGGCCGGATTGTGTTTGAGTGATGTGTTCAACCCATATGCATTTTATGAAGAATAGCATCAAGTACTTCTGCCTCTTCAGTTTGAATATGGATTAACTCATCTAACATGTTATCCATTACATCAACACGCTTCGTTCGATTATATAGTAAAGCAGAGTTTCTTAGAAAAATCAGACGTTGCTCCAACTGTTTATATGTGTGCTGCTCTTTCAGAAAGTTATCCATTATTTTTAGAGTGCTCATGTATTCCAGTCTTTGCACCATTAGCTTTTTGTGCTCGGCTAGAAGTAAAAAAGGAGTCAATTTCATATCAATTCTACTTTCAAGATTTTGTTTAAGTATTCGTCTTAAGTTTGCGTAGACATTCAATCCAAATACATGGTTGGGATCGTCATTGAACTTTTTTTGTCTGCTTGAATGTAAGAGATTTGTTAATTGGTCTAGTACTTGTGAAATATTAAAATCATATTGAAAGTTATAATTCAGTCTAGTGAGGTATACATTTTCATGAGTGTGGAACAAGTAATTTGGATTATTGTGATACGCTTTTATGAAATTCTCAAATGTTATCTCACTCGTTCCGAACCTTCTGCTGTTATTTTCAACATTGTAGCCTAGATGATGAAAAGTTTGATTTTCCAGATTGTATCCATCAATGAAAAACATATGAGAGAAATCATTTTTTTTATAACTGGACTTTTGGGGAACATGCTTTTCATTAATATAAGTCATGACGTAATTACCGTGTTTCAAAGCATAAATGATAAACTCTTTGATGTCTTTATGTAGTTCAGTTATAGTCTCCTTTTTGATTACTTGTGTATCTAAAAATGGACAACCAAAGTTCCAAGTATAGCCGGTTTCATCCGGCATATAAAATTGTAAAGGCAGTGAATCATTTCCGTCGAAATATAATTGAATATAATTCGAGAGCAGCCAAGGCGTAGTTCCTTCTTCAAGACCAATAATTGAGGTTTGATAGGCATGGTGCAAATAACTCTCAATAATGGGTTTAGCAAGTGGAAGTACTTTGTGCACGTTTTATATCTCCCCTTTTGTATAGTATCATCAAATCGTTGTTATATGATCAAATAAACTCCTCTACAACTTGCCTTTCGACAGATGTCTGTACCTGCTCTTTTTGTGCGAGGTGTAATTTTCTGTACAAATCGCATGATTTTAATAATTTTTCGTGAGATCCACTGTCTACGATCCGTCCACGATCAAGCACGTATATTACATCAGCATTTTGAATAGTTGATAAACGATGAGCAATGATTATGGTTGTTTTTCCTTTTCGTAATTGATCAATGTTGTGCTGTACATTTCTTTCCGTTTCCATATCTAATGATGACGTGGCCTCATCAAAAATTAAAATTTCTGCATCCCGGATCAAAGCTCTCGTTATCGCTAATCGTTGTCGTTGTCCTCCAGACAATGTAGTTCCTCGGGCACCGATTATAGTTCCGTAGCCTTCAGTAGATTCTTCAATTACATTATCAATCATAGCCATTTGAGAATAAGACTTTACTTTGCTCAAGCTTTCGTCTCGGCCTAAAGTTAAGTTATTTAGAATAGTATCTGATAGTATATATGGGTCCTGAAAGACGACAGCTATTTTATGCAACCAAGAACTACGCTTCACATCACTAAGTTGGTATCCATTAACATGTATACTTCCCATAGTAGGTTCAAAAAAGCGAATCAGTAGTTGGGTAATTGTGGATTTTCCACCTCCACTTCCACCAACAAAAGCAATTTTCTTACCGATGGGAATGTCGAAGTGGAGTTGATCTAGTACAAGAGGTGAATGCGCGTTGTATGAGAATGATACTTTTTCAAAAGAAAGCCTGGTTATCTTTTCTTCTAAGTAAATGGTGCCGTCTGCAACTTGGGTTTCATCATGGACAGCCTTAAGCCGATCTAAATAAGCCATGTTTATCGATATGTGGGATACAAATAGAAACAAGGAATAAATTTCATCAATTAAGTTGCATGAGAATTGCCAAACAATAACGAAAATTCCTAATGAGATATTACCTTGAAGTAGTTCATAACCTCCGAAACCGAATAATGCTAGGCGTACCCCCCATTTTAAAGGCCCGCTTATTGCTAATTGTTTATTTAATAGTTTGCCTTCGTTGACCACATTCTCCAAGTAGCGGTTAAATAAGGATTGGTATTTACTTTCCTCGTGCTCTAATCGGTTAAAAGAAAGGACCTCTTTCGTGGATGAAATACCTTCTTCCAAGTGAATTAATAGATTTCCCCGACTTTCTTCTATGGACTTGGATATTTTCCGAAGTTTAGGGGAGAACGTTTTAGCTGTGAAAATATAAAATATACTCATGATTAGTACAAATAAAAGAATTTGATAGTTTATTGTGCCAATAATAATAATCAATAGGACAATTGTGATGGCATGACGAATACCACTAAACGAATCAACTCCAATAAAAGCAGCAGCCTTTTTCGTATCTGATGTTAACAATTGAATAAACTGAGCGGTTCTTTTGTTATGAATTTGATGAATGGTTAATCGGTGTAGCTGTTCCTTTAGACCTTTACTTAACAAAAGATAGATTTCGGTTTCAATTTTTTTGGTTAAATACGGTACCACAGTGAATAGTATTGTATAACCAGCGATGACCGCACCAAAAATAATTAAGAGAGGAATCAGTCGTTCATAATTCCCTGCGATAAAAACATCATCAATGACGTATTTTTGCAATCCAGTCATTATAATTTCTAATATCACCTGTGTAATCAATAAAATGGATGTAATTATGAAACTCCATTTATGTCGCATTAGTACTGGAACAATCCATTGCTTGTAGCTCATTATTCCTCCACTGCACAACTTGTTTATTTTAGTATCTTCCCATGGACTAGATTATAGAATTTCCCTCGCAATTGTATAATCTGGTCATAGGTTCCACTTTCATGAACTTCTCCTTCATCTACCACAGCAATGCGATCAGCATTGGTTACAGAAGTCATTCGATGGGTAACGATGATTGTTGTCCGCCCCTCCATTAATCGGTTTAGAGCTTCCTGAACATCCCTTTCGCTAATATTGTCCAGTGCAGACGTGGCCTCATCTAATAAAATAATGGATGGATTTTTCACAAACATTCGGGCAATGGCGATTCTCTGTCGCTGTCCTCCAGAAAGTCTAACGCCTCTTTCTCCTACTAAGGTGTCATATCCATCCTTAAGCTCCACAATAAAATCGTGAGCACAAGCGGCTTTAGCTGCGGCTAGTATATCTTCTTCCGATGCATAAGGATTACCAAAAGCGATATTATCTCGAATCGAATAGCCAAATAAATAGGTTTCTTGAAAGACACAGCCTATATTTTCTCGAAGTTGTTTCAATGAAAGATCCTTTATAGACACATCGTCTAATGTAATACTTCCACTTGCAGTCTCGTAGAAACGATTAGCCAATTTTAAAATCGTAGATTTGCCACAACCACTATTTCCTACTAAAACCACCTTTTCTCCAGCACGGATATCCAAAGTGAAATTTTTCAAAATGGGTTTATCTTTCGAGTATGCAAATTGAACTTGTTTGAACGATATATTTCCTCTCACTTTTTTGATTAGAATCGGGTTTTCTTTCTCAATAATTGTAGGTTCGCTATTCATTAATTCGTAGAGCTTTTCACCCTGAAAAAGTAATTGTCTTTGCTCAGTTGCTAGAGAAACAATCTTGGTCAGGACAAAAATGGTGTAGAAGTAGATTAAAATGAATACAACAAATTCACCAACAGTGATCTCTTCTGTTTTGGAAAGAATAGAGCCATATGCAAATATGGCTATTGCACCGGCATTATTACAAAGTCGCCGTACGCTTCCTCTTAGAAAGGAGAATAAATTAGTTTTTAAATATGCTTTTAAATAGAGTTTTACGCTATTCTCATGTCGTTCCATATCCCAATCGTGACAATCATTTGCGCGGAATTCTTGCAAAGCCGACACACTATCGTAAATCTGTTTATTCAACTCTATATTACAGTCGGCAGACTGCTTTCCGAAAAGAACGGCTCGACGAGCAAAGTACGGCCCAATTATATAATAAATGAGAAATACTGGTATCATGATTAAGGTTAGTTTGACATTCATGGATAACATAATTGCAATGGATAGAATGGAATAAATGGAGAATTGAATAGATACGGGCATATATGACTTGTATATTTCTTGTATGGCGGATACTTGATTATTCAGTAAAGATAGAATTTGACCAGGCGGCTTGCTTTCAAAATACGGAATTCCTAACTCTCTAGTTTTACGGAATGCAGCTAGTTGAAGATCTCTAGCGGTTTTCTCGGAGAGTATACGTTGCAGTAAATTTTGTCCCATTGTAGATAGTATGATTGTAACTGTGACTATAAGCAGAATCATGAACAGTTGGATGAATGTTTGGTAATCTCCGGTTGGGTAAACAATGTCAATAAAGTACTGTATGATTTTTGGTATCATTAACTCACAACCTGAGACGATGACCCCCATCAAAATTAATAAAATGGTCATCCCGTAATAAGGCTTCATAAAGGATAATACCCAGAGGTAAATTTTAATTACAGATGGTTGCTTCTGTTCCAAGGGGGTTTGTTCAACTTGAACAGTACTCACAAATGATGACCCCCAGCTTTAATGCTGAAATTTTGGATTTCTTTTCCATTAACTAACTCTAAGCAGTTAAGTTGACCTCCGAAGGAGCAACCACCGTCAATACCTATTTTGTCTCCACCAAACCAGATATCAAAAGAATTATGAATATCCTTTGTAACGGTATGTCCGAAAATAATAATTTTGTCCATGGGATTTTTGTTCGTGTAAAAATCCTCTTTAATATACAGTAGGTCATGAGCATCTTGTTCAGATAAGCTAGAGACAAGGGGATTCAATCCTGCATGCACATAGATGTATTTATCATCTTCATAAAAGTAAGGCAGATCTTTTAGAAAATCGATGTGATGAGAGAATTGGTTCATAACGAAATCTTGGACTTCCTTCATATGATATGAATTTTCGACTATATTAGTTTGGCAGTAACTTTGTAAAGTTTCACGTCCACCTTTGTCAAAAAATTTGGAAACTTCTTTTTCACTCGCCTGATTCTTGATTACTCTTACAAAACGATGGTCATGATTGCCCTGTAAAGCAATTGCGCCGTTTTCGTGCACCAATTCAATTACTAAGTCAACCACTTTTTTACTATCAGGACCTCTGCTAACATAATCTCCAATAAGAATGAGTCTATCTTGCGCTGGATTGTAATTAACAATTTCCAAGAGTTGTTTGAATTCCGCGTGACAACCATGGATATCGCTGATTACCAATGTTCTTTTCGCATTCATAAATGTTCTCCCTTGAATGGTCGGCTTGGTTATCTCTCATTGAACTTATAAATGGTACGATCACCTGATTTATTAATATTCAACACATGAAATCCAATCTGTTCAGTTACTAACTCCCAATTACTCCATATGCCATAAGGTAACTTTAACCACCAACCAATGAGATCAGATAGTTGTTGGTTTAAAATAGTTACAATAACTGTGCTTTTTTCAGATTGATATAAACGATCCATTGAGTCATGAAGTTCGTGTTGATGGGAATTCTTCGGCTGACTATAAGTAGAACATTCGTCCCATTTTTTTAAAGGGAGTTCTAGTTCATTGGACAAACGATTGGCAGTATTATACATATGTTCTCCACCAATGTTGTATAAGCTTACATAATTCTCACCAGTGTATTTCTTTATATTATTGCTTATGTTTTTTAATCTGCTTTCCCACTCAGGCAGTAAAATTTGGTTTGTATCAACCTTGCTATTAACTATAATTAATTCTTTCATTGTTGCTCCTCATTTAATGTCATATATTGATGTGACTCATATCGTTAATTTTCACCAATCTGACTTTGTTTTCCTCTTTTTTTATTAGATGAGTCAAACTGCAAGGATCTAATTGAAAGGAGGGTTTAACCAACTTGGTCAGTAAACCTCTATTAATTCCTAATAGCCAATATAAAACGGAAACTCCTGAATTCCCATGAGTCACAATAATGGAGGTGTCATGTCTGCTTTCGCATAACATTGTCATAAATGAATCAACTCTATCTTGCATCATTGCCCAGCTTTCAGCATCCTGATATGGAATCCAATCAAATAATGGCATTGAAATTGGATGTTTAACCAATTCAGCATCTTGCTTTTGCATGCTTCCAGCAATGCCCAGTGACAAGCCTCTAATAAGCGGACTGGTGGAAAGATTATTTTCTAAAACACTTCCAATTATGGTTGCCGTTTCGTGTGCTCTAGTCAAATCGCTTGAGTAAATATCGCATGGCTTGTCACTTACTAATTCTTTAAGACGGTAGGCTACACGTCGTGATTGGTCACGTCCTACTTTTGTTAAGGGGGTGTCGACCCAGCCTCCACCGGTTCCATTTACCAAATGTTCTGCTTCCCCATGTCTAATGATAAAAATTTCTTTCATACTCATCGTCCTTAATCATGCAAGATTATTTCCGAACAAAATCTTTCGAGAATTGCTTCTACAGGCTCGATTCGTTGTATGTTTTCGCAAGATTCTCCACAGTACAAGGCCATCAGTTCAATAGCGCCGTTTGTTTGTTTTAGGGGAGCAGCTGAACTAAAGCGTGGCACGGGATATCGTTTGCCGAAGATTTCAGATTCGGCAATGAACGTTATCGATTGTTCCTGTCCAATACGAACCGTCTCATTCTTTAAAACTCGGTGTATTCTACCTTCCCACCCTATACGAAAGAGGTCTGTCATAATCGTATCTTTTGCAGCGGAGTCTACAATTAATTGCTTGTACTTCGGATGGGCATTCGATTCATGTGACGTTACGAACATTGTTCCGCACATACAGCCACTTGCGCCTTGATCTCTGTAGTATAAATAATCTATACCGCTTGAAATTCCTCCTGCAACAATAAGAGGAACCTCAAACTTGCAACTCAGTACATCCTTAAGTAATTCTTCAGTGGTTACTTCACCTAAAAGATGCCCTCCAGCCTGTATTCCTTGAAGCACGATACATGTGGCACCCATTAGATAAGCTGCCTCTGCATCCTTTTGGGTACCAACCTGAATAATTAGTGGGATAGAGGATGAAATAATCTTCTCCGCTACATGCTTCGGTGGTAAACCGTACATTACAATGGTTAACTTGTTGTCTCCACATTGAATTAATGCTTCAATTTGCTTATCCAGTAGTGATGTTCCTGAGACCTCTGGAATAAAATTAACACCGATGAAACAGGCAGTTTTATGACGTGTTTCCTGTATTGTTCGTATAACTTCTTGAGGAGAGTTTTTATATTGAGCTAACACTCCCAGACACCCCTGATTAGACACACTAGCAGCCAGTTCAACACCAGATACACCACCCATTCCAGCTTGAATGAGAGGAGTCTTAAGCTCGAAGGTGGATAGGAAAAGAGATTCAAACATTATTCAATTTCCCATGAATCGTTTCCAGGTCATGTCCATATGTTTTAAGAAGAGCATGAAGCCAGCGTTCAAGACCAAAAGCAACGCAGCCGGAGAATACTGCCGCCCCCGTATTGTTTAGGATGTTGCATTTTTCTCCGAAAAAATTGCGGTGAAAATTCAATGATGCTGCTGAAACTGTGCCCTCAAATACAAACTCTTCTTTAACAGGTTGGAGCTTTTGCATGAGTGCTTTAGTTCCTTGTTTGTCGTAAAAAGGATCTGTTGCAACTTCAATGTCAAATACAATCCCAATCTGTTCTGCTAGTGAGGATATCTTATTTTTGTAAACGGAAAGAAAAGCTTGAACTTCATCCATACTACCAATGCAGATAATTTCCCTCATTTGAAAGCTCCATAGACGCTCTAAACCTTTGTACTCGCTTTCGTTTCTAAAACAACGAGCTGCAGTTGTATAATATTTGGCTTGAGTCACTACTTCATTACGAAGATGGAGGTACACATTGTAACAAGCAGCAGAAGGTAATAGATAATCACTATCTTTGATGTTGTTCTGACGAATAGTCGTAACCTTCTCTTTTTGTGATGTCAAACAGCCACAGGCTTCATCTGTTAATCCAGCCACTGCCAAACCTAAATGTGGGAAATTATTGAAATAATCCAGAGAACTTAAGTCTTCCACTTTCATCAAGGCAGGGAAAATCATATTGTCTGCCATGAAATCTTTCGACATGTCTACAAAAATGGCGTCTAATTTATTCAATATTTGGATTATCTCGGGACCAAATACTGCAAGGCCATCTGTTATCGTGAAATATTTATTTTTATCCATGCAATTCCTCTTTCTTAAAGTAATTGAGCTCAATAGCTTGCAAAGATCGTATACTTTCGAGATTGAAATTTTTTGTATATACTTCTTTACCTGTAATTGATTCTAAAAACAAAATAAATTCAACGAATTGTAATGAGTCAATGATTCGATTTTCAATTAAATCCGTTTCATATAATAATTCAGTCGAGGAGGTGTTATTTTGAAGGATCCATTGTTTTACTTGAACCATTTCTTTTTGGGTAAGGTCTTGCAATTTAAAACAACTCCTTCTTGGTGAAAATCTCACTTTTAACAAAGAAGTCAGTGGTTCTCTTCAAGATTTTTTCATGTATTTCGACTCGTTCTGGAAGATCAATTAATGTATTGCGAAAAGCGTAAGGTTCATCAAATCCTGCATCCTTGTAAACTGTAGGGTTGTATAGAGAATGAATACTTGAGACCATATAACGTTTAATATATGTTTCAAGTAAATATAACTGTTCGATGGATTGGGTCTCCTTTAAATCACTGTGTAACAATTTCACGATCTCTCGACCGAAAGCTATATGGCGTGATTCGTCCATATGATGAACTTTATTAATCTTTCTAATGATAGGATGAAGTGATTGATCAGCTCCCATGCAAATATTAAAATAATCTACAATTTCCTCGAAAATAAGAATGCGAGCAAAGACTAAGAAGTTTTCGAACGCTTCCTTGCCACTGTTTTCGACTTTCACTTTTTTATCGACATAAATCTTTCCTCCATAATTGAGACAGAACTTCGAGAAAAACCACATATGTTCATTTTCTTCACCAACAAAATGGTGAAAGAACTCGGATGGCAGCTCGAAACCTTCGGTATGTATTCTTTTGATTACTTCTATTAGCAACTCGCGAATCCCATGAACATTCAAACTGTAAAAATTGATACTCTCCCATTTACTTAATGCTTGAATTCGGGCTTCAGGCAGATCGTTATAAAAGTTAGTATTGTAAACAGACATTAAACTCGGGCTCATCCACATTTGATTGGGGTCAAGGCTATCTACCCACTCAAACTCCTTATAGGGGTTATAATGATCCTCAGCTGCAATGTCTACCAGTTTTTTTAAGATCGAGGAGAATTTATCCATCGATTGTTCGTTTTGCAGTATCATCTAATAATGACCTCCTGAATTTAAATTTTTTAAAATATGTATAATTTATCCTAAAAATATAGCATTGATAAAATCTCATAACAACCTGACTAATTATAGTATTTGTTGCATTAAAATAAGTTTTAATGGAGCCTAATTACTTTCTATAGCTGGTTTTATGAATTTTTAAAATGTATTAAAATACTATTAGATAGACGTTGCATGAAACTGAGATTATACAACGAGGATAGATAAATTCATTTTTTTCTTTTAATATGTTTTTTGATAGATAGAGTCAGTGAGATTATAATTGTTATTAAATGTAATTCATATGAAAGTAAAAGAGGCCAAGTCGGGAATAACGGCTTGGCCTCTTTTACGAAGGGATTGGGATATTGTTATTTCATGTGCTTATGGATTGTAGGCTGGGCAATTTCCTTTATTTCATATTGATAGGATGAGGAGATGATTTCCACATACGATGGACAGGTGCGAATAACCCTATTTAAACTCTTAAACAACCTCTCGGAGTACATATACCATCAATCTTGTTTTTATTTATACCTAATTTGCGCCGTAGTTTACCCTTGCAGGTCGTTCACCTGGAACGTATGATGAATAGAAATCCTGTACGGGAAAGGTCAGACGGAAGGGAGGGTGAGTTTATGAAGAGCATGGAGAATATAGAGGACGCAGAGAATTTCGAGGACATGAGGAATATGGAGAAAGACAGACATCCAGAGCGCTGGGTGACACGCGAAGGAATATTAGATGAACAGCAGATTACAGGCCGGCAGATTCTCTATCAAGGGTTGAACGGCAGGCATGTGGAACGGTTTACTGCGCAATCCGGCCAGTCTTATATTTTCAAACCGTTGACGAATTCTGCACAGCACGGACGGGAACGCTGGATGTACGAGCATGTGATGGCACAATTGCCACCCGTATATCCGCAGCTCATCGCGGCTTCGGATCAGGCGGCAGCTCCTTCACAGAGCTGGATGATCTACGAAGATATGGGACAGCTGGAGCATCGTTCGTGCGAATCGACCCTGTTGACTACTGCCGCACATATGGCGGATTGGCATGCACTGCCTGTTGCAGCGTGGGGAGAACTGCCGCGAGTCGGGCATAAGCCGCCCATCCGGGATATGCTGCATGAACTGCAACAGCGCCAGTCAGGGACAGATGAGTTGTTATCCGGCCTTAATCTGACGTTGTCAGCAGCAGACTGGGATAAACTTACCATGTTAATTCTGACGGCAGAAGATGAGCTGCCACTGGTACTGTGTCATGGCGATTTGCATCCCGGCAACGTAGCCGAGGTAGAAGGCAGGTTGGTCATCCTGGACTGGGAGCATGCACACCTGAATACGCCGCTGTGGGACATATACCATCTGCTGGACTTGTCGCATCCGCTCTTTCCTCGTACGATGACGCCGGGACTGCGGGCGCGTGTGATGAAGGTGTACCTGGACAAGCTGGAGAGCCTTGGTGTGCAGGTTGAATGGGGTTCTTTTGCCAAGTGGTACGACGCTTATGCGATTGTATTCTCGCTCTGGATGTTACGTCTGATCGACGGTGATCTAAAGAATCCGGACTGTGTGTGGCCGCAGGAACAGCTGCGCAATCAGTGGCATGAGACGGCTGCAACGCTGGAACAGTGCATGGCGCATTTGGACGGGATGAGAGATTAGACGGTTGAAGTGTAATATGGAAATAAGGGGTGACAGATTTGCGTAAAGTCGGACTGGTTATGCGTAAAATTCAATTCACGGAGGCTCAGGGGCCGCGGGTGTTCGCGGATCGACTGAAGCAGATCGGGCTGGAGCTGGGTGTGGACATCGTGTTCATCTCGCCGGAGCGTCATGTCAGTGGATACGACTGGTTGCCGGGATACGAGCATGAGAAGGGTGACCTGGTGAACTATGACATCGTGCTGGATCAGATTCATAGCCAAAATATCGAGCATGTGATCTATACGGTATCGGGATTTACGTTTTTGAAAATGTTTTTGCCGAAGAGTGTACTGTTTCCACACAGTTTCCCAGACCCGGCACTGACGGGATATGAGATGATGAAGCCATTCTATACGATGGTGGATAAAGCGATTGTGCAGACAGAGTTTTTGAAAAGAGAGCTGGGGCGCAATTTCGGTGTGCATGACGTGAGCGTCATTCCGATTGGCTTCAACGAAGAGCTGGCACACCGCCATTATGACCCGAGTCAGGTCGTGCATAACCGCGTGCTCTGGATCGGGCGGGATGAGGCGAACCGCCGTCCCGACCTTGTGCTCGAATATGCCCGGCAGAACCCGGACAAAGAAGTGTACATGGTGTTTGGCGGTGTACGCTATCAGGAGAGTATGAAGAAATATGATATTCCAAGTAACGTGAAGCTGAAGTTTGCACTTACTCAGGATGAGATATTTACGCTGATGAACTCGGCTAAGGTGTACTGGAGCTGTTCGGCGTTTGATACGTTTGCGATGCCACTGACGGAAGCGATGGCGATGGGGAAAATGGTCGTGAAGCCCGAGCATGCCTGCTATGGTCACATCAGATCAACACATGCCTTTGCTGGCAACGAGGATAACTGGTTTGAACTGGTGAACATGGCTGCGGCTGCGCCTCGCAGTGTATCGGAGGATAATCGTGAATACGCGTTTGGTGCCTTTTCACGAACGGTGATGAAGGAAGGGTATCGGAACTTTTTTGCAGACTGGTTGAAGTAAGAGATTGTAGCATAGATCAGTATCCGACTGATGTTGTCCGTAAGATTCAAGTTTAAAAATAGCTTTGCATTGACCAGTTAAGGACTTTCCAGTTGTAAGAAGGAGGACATTATGGAAGTACTCAT
The DNA here is from genome assembly GCF_051136285.1 of Paenibacillus amylolyticus. Taxonomy (GTDB): domain Bacteria; phylum Bacillota; class Bacilli; order Paenibacillales; family Paenibacillaceae; genus Paenibacillus; species Paenibacillus amylolyticus_F. The sequence goes on from NZ_CP194938.1 coordinate 4,153,215, forward strand.
CCTGTGGACACTTGGCATGTGGGTGGTGCAGCTGCTGATCGAATGGATTGTGTATCGAGTGCAAGGGCACCGGATGACGTGGATTCAGTCCATTTTGCCGTGTCTGACGTTACTTGGCGGGGCAGTTGTGATCATGATTAGTATCGATATTGGCGGATGGAGTGGTCTCGGGTATGCGCTGCTTGGTGCGGCACTAGGTACATCAGGATTGCTAACGCTGATCACAGTCGCCATTACAGCTCTGGTGCTTCGGCGTCGAGGAAGGAATATATGATGAACAGCTTAATTATGGAACATTGGTCTGCTGAACAGCGTGAGTTGCCCGGTATGAATTGCATCGTTTTTGCAGATGGCAAGGTCATCATTTTGGATATCCGAACATATGTCGATCCTAACAATAATGAGCGTACCATGTATTGTTCTCCGGTGTGTGATACAACGATGGATAGTGTTGTGAAATATAACGATGATTGTTGGACTATGGTGGATGCATGGACAAGTGTGGATTATCAAGGCGGGAAAATCATTGGCGGGGACGGGCAAATGGGGAATGAAGGCTTCATTGCTTGTGCCGATGCCGAAGATCGTTTGGTGTGGGGGATTTTTTTCGAGGATACTAACCCGATCAAAACGTTAAGTGTTAATGGTAATACATTAATTGCGATCAATGAGCATGACGAACTGCGCATTGAGATTAATTTGCAGACTTTATTGGATATCCAGATGGCTTATCTAGGGTAGTTTGCCTTCTGGGTATAAGAGCGGTAGGAGATTGCTAGGAGATCAGCACGAGTAGTCAGGGATGAAAAATGCTGATGGAGATGACTGTATGATAACCGCGGGCGCACCCACATAACAATGGCACAGGCACATGACAGGGAGCTAGCTGCATGAGGTGGTTGCAGAGATGCAACCGTCTGTGATATATTGACATTACTTATGACAAGGGAGGTGAAGACAGGTGAATCACGAGATGCTTAACAACCGTATTAGCCAGCTGCCGATTGCTATGGCTGGCATTGTTCACACTTTTTCGAACAACGGGAGAAGTCTGTCCAATTTTGAATATACGGAAGTTAACATGTACGAGAAGATGCCTGCCTTGACCTCATTCGGACGATAAGCATATTTGCTTGAATTCTGAAGGGCCGCGGAGCTAACCTCCTGCGGCTCTTTTTGTGTTGCGGTCGGGCTCTTCCACACCATAGGAGGAACTTTATTATGATGATCATTAGCGCGCAACAGCTGAAACAATATCACGGAGCACATCTGGTGCTGGACGGCATTACATTTGAAATTATGGAAGGCGACAAGGTGGCCCTGATCGGCCGCAACGGAAGCGGCAAAACCACCTTGATGCGTCTGATGGCCCGATTAAGCCAGCCGGATGAAGGCCAATTGATGCTGAAAAAAGATACACGAGTCGGTTATGTCGCCCAAGTACCCGAAGGAATGGATGACCACACGGTGCTGGATGTATTGGGCCTTGGTTTTCGGGAACTTATCGCCTGCCGTACCCAGATGACCGAATTGGAGCAACAGATGTCCGATCCTTCCTGTGCGGCAGATCCAGAGCAACTCGAGCGTCTGTTGAAACGGTATGCAGCACTGCAGGAGCGGTTCGAACGCGAAGGTGGATACGAGATGGATGCACGGATTGACCAAGTCGCAGACGGGCTGGATATTGCGAAGGCACATTACGGCTGGCGGTTCGGATCGCTCTCTGGCGGTGAGCAGACACGTGTGGTGCTGGCTTCGCAGCTGATCGTCAGTCCTGATCTGTTATTGCTGGATGAGCCAACGAACCATCTGGATCTGGAGCGGGTGGAGTGGTTGGAAGGATTTTTGCGAGAATATTCCGGTACCGTTATTCTGATCTCACATGACCGCTATTTCCTGGATCGGGTTGTAACACGTACGTTGGAGCTGGAGGACGGAGAGGCCGAAATCGCTGCGGGCGGATATACCGAATATATGAAGGTGAAGGAACAGCGGCTGCTGAAGCAGTTTGAAGAGTTCAAAGAGCAGCAGAAGGTTATGAAAAAAATGAAGGAAACGATACGCCAGCTGGAAGAATGGGGCCGTGTCGGCGGTAACGAAAAGTTTTTCCGGCGTGCAGCCTCCATGCGCAAAGCGCTGGAGCGGATGGAGCAAGTGAAGCGCCCTGTGCTGGAGCGTCGCCAGGCGGATTTTGATGTGCTTCCGACGGATCGGACAGGTAAACGTGTAGCGGTGCTGGAAGACGTGGAAAAACGATACGGTGACCGGGATATTTTACGTGGCATATCTGCTCTTCTGGAGTACGGGGACAAGGCAGCCTTGATCGGTCGCAATGGCTCTGGTAAAACAACACTCTTCAAGCTGCTGCTTGGTGAAGAGCAGCCGGATGCAGGCAAGCTGCAATGGGGCGCACGCGTTGATGTGGGATACTTGGCTCAGCAGGAGGAACCTGTGAATCCCAAGCTGAACGTGCTGGAGTACTTCCGTCAGGAAGCAGGCGTGGAGGAAGGGGAAGCTCGTGGCATTTTGGCGCGATATCTGTTCTATGGTGCAGATGTTTTCCGTTCGGTAGGACAGCTGTCCGGTGGAGAGTGGACTCGTCTGAGGCTGGCGTTGCTGGTACAGCGCAAACCGAATGTACTTCTGTTGGATGAGCCGACGAATCATCTGGATATTGCATCAAGAGAGGCGCTGGAGGATTCTCTGGCTGATTTTGAAGGAACCGTGCTTGCCATCTCACATGATCGATACTTTGTGAACCGTCTGGCTTCCCGTGTCTGGGAACTGGAGGATGGACAACTGACGACGTACCGTGGAGATTATGAAGCATATCGGGAGAAGAAGCTTGATCTGCAGACTCGCATAACGAAAGAAATATCACGGTCACTTGGGGCAAGTGGTTCTGGAAACGGATCGAAGACGGGGAGAAGAACGGAAGGAACAGGAACAGGTACGGGGATCGGCGGGAATTCAACGGTGACGAGAGCAAGTGAATATGCCAGTGAACCGGGGGGAAGCCGAGAGACTGTGAAGGAGCAAGTTCATACTGAGTTTGATGCCGGACAGGTGAACAAGAGTGTAGGAAGTGGAGATGTTAACCGCAGCAGTAGTCACAATCGCAGCCACAGCCGCAGCCGCAGCGATAACAGTAGTGGGAAACACGGGTCTGTTGAAAAGTTGGAGCAGGCGATGGCTCGTTTGGAAACACAGATTCAGGAGCTTGATCAGCAGCTTGAAGCATTAGCCAATGATTCGATAGCTTTGGAACAAATCTGGAACGAGCGTGAGCAGTTATCCGGGGCATACGATGAACTGTTGGCTCAATGGGCTGAGATGTGATAGTAGAGTACGAACAGCAAAAGCGTGCCACAAGCCGTTAACAAAACACAGCCAAACCTCACTGAGTGAGTGTAAATACAGGACTGATTGTTGAAAGTAACTAACTAGAAGTGTAGGAAATGGACTAGAGCGTAAGGATGTAAAAGGGAACGTAAAAGGATTGTCTCACAGTTGATAGCATGGATATGCATTGACTGACATGAGGCAGTCCTTTTTGTGTGATATTACTTTTCTGGAGGGTGTTGCGATGGAGTGTTTCAAGGGTTAGTCCTGTTGAGATGATCGATGTTGATTTTCATGCATGAAAGGGTAACTATAATTGACCCGAGTGGCGTCCATCTCTGACTCTGGCCAGTCTAACGATCTGAGGAGAGGTTATTTGGCTGTTATTTGGCGATTTAAAATTCTAACGATCACCAGCGACGTTATTTCCGTGAAATGTAGAGATTTTAGCCGATTTCACTGGCTTTTCTCCGAAATAACGTTTCTCCTGATCGTTAGAATTCGGGCAGCCTGTTTTTTTGCCAAATAAGCTCTGTGGTGATCATTAGCGCTTGAGCAGGAGATGAAATTGGCAGGCAGACACGTAGGTCTGGTGGGCGGGCTGGAGTTTATTTAAAAGGCGCAGCATAAATTTCCCATGTTTCTTTTTACATGTCTCGGCGAATAGTGTAACTTTTTTCCTTCTCATGCGTTTAATACGTTTGTGTATATTGAATCGGCTCATCTAAGAGCTTGCAGATAGGGAGGGAATCACCATCTATTATTCATTGATGTATCGCAGTTGGTCAGAGGATAAACAGGCAGAGACGGGTATGCTTGAGCAGGCTTCAGTGACGCGGGATGAACTGTTTATGCGCAAGCTGGTGGATGCTACCCTGATGAAAAACAAATTATGGGCCCATCTGTCCAATGAGTGTCAGGATCGGCGCGAACATGCCATCTACGTGGCTGCGTATGACCAGCAGATGCCGGAAGGGCATGGTGCTGCTATTGCGGATGCGGCGCTGGCAATGTGTAAAATGTCTTCCATGTACAGCCCGGAATACATGCTGTGGAATGGACGTTCTTTTGATGAGCTGGAGCTTGCGGAATCCTCTGGCTACACGATGGAGCTGGCCGAGCAGCTGCTGGATCACTACATGGTACGCGAAGGCAAGACGTACGAGTTTCTGTATTCCGTGCTGGATGCGGATCGGAAGAAAGTACTGTTTTTCATGAAAGAGGTGGATCTGTAATGAAGGAAGAAGAGGTACAAAAGCCCTTATCAGAGAAGGTGTCCAGAAACATCAGCAGTGATGAAACTGCATTCACATTACAGTCTAGTTCTGAGACTGCAGTGGCATCTGGCAATACATTAGAATCAAAATCATCATCCAGATTAGACTCTGAAATGGGCTTTAAATCATACCCCAAGCCAGAACCAAAACCGGGCTCCAAAGCCAAACTGGTTGCATTTTCGCTAATGCTGGCTGTGCCTGCGGTGCTTGCGGGATGTGGCAGTAGCGATGACGAATGTGACCCCGAATATGATAATGGATGTGAGTACGATTCCAGCAGTGGTCACTACTATTATGGCGGATACAGCGGCTCATCTTATCGGGGTAGCAAAGACAGCAGTAGCTCTTATAAAAGCTCATCCAAATCGAAATCGAGCGGCTTCGGCAGCTTTTTCCGAAGTTCCGGAGGTTGATTGCATCATGAATAAAGCGAATATTCATCGTATCATCTGGGGGAGGCTGGCAGGATGAGGGAAGTGTACTCGATGCCATTCAGTCACGAGGAGATTTTCTCGGGTGAAGCTGGGGAGCAGATCCCATATCATCGCATGTACGGCAAACAGTATTGTGTGCCTGCATTGACGATCTATACGCCAAAAGAGCTGGGGGAGCTACGTGCCGCGGCAGAGGCGGTAGACGCGATTTACAGCAAAGTGATGCGTTTCATCCAGCGATATATGCCGGACTCATTTCTGGAGCATCCTCTTGGCATCCATCCGGGGTTAATCCCCACAGCACGCATGGAAGCTGTTACAGGTGGAATCACTCGTCAGGACTGGATTATTGGCGAAGCTGGTCTGAAATGTATTGAAAATAACACCGATACGCCAACAGGTATACCTGAATCGGCGACACTCGAACGTATTCTGATCGGCCAGACAGCTGACCAGGCATGGACTGCACCCTCCGCACATATGGATGAACATATTCGAGAGTGTTTCCGATCATGGTTAACCTGTTATGCCGAGCAAGGGCTGGAGGGGCCGGTCACATTCACCTCTTACGGCGATCATGTGGAGGATCGAACCAACACCACCTATCTGATGGAACGCTGCCGTGAAGCCGGATATGAGGTGTTATATGCTCCGCTGGAAGAGCTGGAGATTGTGCCGGGAGAGGCACTGTATCATCAGGGACGTGAGATTCGACTGTTGTATCGCTTGTATCCGCTGGAATACCTGATCGGGGATCGAGACGAAACAACCGATGTGGACATTGGTGCTGCTCTGATTGAGCTGGTGCGAGAAGGGCAACTTGGCCTGATGAATCCTGTCCAGCATGTGCTGATGCAGAGCAAAGGTTTTATGGCCGCCATCTGGTCGCTGTACGAGCGGAATGAGCAAACGCCGGAGTACTGCGGATTTACGCTTTTTGACAAGGCGGAGATGCAGGTGATTTCACAGTATTTGCTGCCAACCTACTTCACCGCGGAGCCGTTTGAGCAGAGCGATGTGCCTTACGTAGCCAAGAGCTATTGGGGTCGCGAGGGTCGTGGAACACTTTTGCTGGATCATAAAGCAGTTCAAGATTCGATGGAAGTCGTGGATACGAATAGGGATACAGGTACGGATAAAAATACAAATACAGCAGACGAATCTATACTCCTGAACAAAGAAGATGAAGATAAGGAAGACGAAGAGGTCGCCGCCTATTATGAAAATCAGCCCAAGGTATATCAGCAACTCGTGCCGATGGAGCAGGCTGTGATTCAGACAGAGGATGGAGAATACCGTGGTTATTTGCTGACGGGTGTATTTGTGATTGGCGGACGTTTTGCCGGGATGTTGCCCAGGGTCGGGGAGAAAGTGACTGGAGATATGGCGTATTATTGCGCCGCTGCAGTACGCAACAAGATGATTGATGAGGAGGAGGAGAAGGAATGGAAAAGCTAGGATTGAACCTCGTGAATGTTGCGGTGGGGATCGGCATTCTTTTAGTGGTATTAATTGTGGGGTATTTTGCGTTCAGCAAATTGACTCGGTATAACGATAGTGAAGAGATTGCAAAAGGAAATGAAGCCGCAGGTATGTACATGGGTAGCAAGCTGCTGGGACTGTGTATTATTGTAGGTATGGTATCCTTCTCAACGCATGTATGGGTAGATATGTTGCTATGGTCGGTGCTGGGTATCCTTATTCTGTGCCTCGTCTATATTATATTTGATTTCCTGATCCCGAAAATGAGGGTATGTGACGAGATTGCGCGGGGCAATATGGCGGTAGCACAGTTGTTACGTTCCGTAATTATCGGCGTTTCCATCGTCATTGGTACGTTTTTGATGTAAAATAAACCCTGACGTTTCGCATAGATATGTCCGTTGAATGAACATGGTGATATACGAGGGTCGTTTGGCGGATATAGAACGATTATTATACTTATACAGAAGAAGGAGCGCGGTAGCATGAGAAGAGTCATCATTGATACGGATACAGCAGGAGACGATACGATTGCGATCCTGACGGCACTACATCATTTTCAGGTGGAAGGCATTACGATTACCGGTGGCAACGTGCAGTTTGACCAAGAGGTTGAAAATGCACTGTACACCGTACAGGTTGCCGGACACGGCGGCAAGGTTCCGGTATACAAAGGCTGCGAGCGTCCTCTTATGGCCTATGGTCAGGCCCAGCATCGTACGGTGGAAGACGTGCACGGCGATGACGGCATGGGCGGCGCGCATTTCCCCAAGGCGGATCAGCGTCCGGAGAGCGGCCACGCAGTTGATTTTATTATTGAGAAGGTGCACGCACACCCGGGGGAGCTCGAACTGCTGGCGATTGCGCCGCTAACGAACATTGCGATGGCTATTCAGAAAGATCCAACGATTATCCCTGAAATTGCTCACTTGTACATCATGGGTGGAGCGAACAATGCCCTGGGCAATATTACACCGGCGGCAGAGTATAACTTCTACGTAGACCCGGAGGCAGCCAAAATTGTACTGCATGCAGGCATCCCGATTACGATGGTTGGCTGGGAGATGTGTACTCAATATTCTGTTATGGATGATGACGATCATGCCGAGATTGCAGCTTTGGGGACATCGGGTGCTGATTTCTTCACGGGGATCAACAAGGTGGTCATGCAATTCAACAAGTCGGTACATAAACTGAACGGAACAACACACCCCGATACGCTGTTAATGGCGGTAGCGGCAGATGAGTCGCTCATGACGAAGTCTGGGCATTATTACGTCGATGTGGAAGCGGCGGGAGAACTTACGCGTGGATACAGTGTGGTAGATATCAACGGACGTTTGGGTAAAACGCCAAATGTACGGGTCTGTGAAGCGATTGATCGTCCGAAGTTCAAGTCCATGCTGCTGGATGTGCTGTCAGCGATTAAGTAATTAGGGTGCATCACCGTAGTTTAAACCGAAAAGCAAGGGAGCACTCGGTAAATCTATGGAGCAAATGATGGATGATTTTAGACATTGTTGTCAGATGAAAAGGATATATTATTTCAAATCCGTACCTCTAACCAGGTGCGGATTTTTATTTTGCCTATTTTCAACTAAACTACTTCATCTGTCGTAGTAACTGTGTTATACTCAAACTACTACGACAGATGAAGTAATGAGGAGGAACACCTTTTGTGATCAGCAGTGATGTAATACGCGGTTATAATGATACGCTAATCCTCTATATGTTGCTTGAAGGAGAATCGTACGGTTACGAGATCTCCAAGAACATCCGGCAGCTAACTGATGAAAAGTATGTCATGAAGGAGACTACACTCTATTCAGCCTTCACCCGCTTGGAGAAGAACGGTTATATCGAATCTTTTTATCAGGATGAAAGTCTGGGAAAACGCCGCACGTATTACCGGATCACGCCAGCTGGCCTGGACTTTTACAGGGAAAAATGTGAGGAATGGAAGGTTACGCAAGAGGTCGTTAATCTGTTTATCAGGGAGCTGTGATCGGATATGGAGACAATAATGGTGTATCTGGACAATATGTTTGCGGGATTGCCAAGAAGTCCTGAGGTGGAGCGTATGAAACAGGAGCTTCTTTCGGGTATGGAGGATAAGTATCTGGAGTTAAAACAGGAGGGCAGATCGGAGAATGAGGCGGTTGGTATTGTGATCTCCGAGTTTGGCAACATCGAGGAACTGATGGCGGAGCTGGGTATTCAGCCTGAGGATGGCGAGGTAACATATCCCGTGCTGACCGAAGAAGAGGTTCAGGCCTATCTCGCGGCTAAGCGAAGTGCAGGTTTCTGGACGGGGCTTGGCGTGTGGCTGTCCTCAGCGGGAATAGCTTTTCTCATATTAATGGATACGTTGTTCGAAAGCATGGGTACATCATCAGATCAAGGTGCGGTTGGTATTGGTTCTGTACTTGGCATGAGTGGTATGTTTGTCCTGGCGGCTGTTGCTGTGGGCATGTTCATCTACAGTGGTATGAAGCTGGGGCGGTTTGAGTATATGGAGAAAGGGTTCCAGCTCCCTCGTTCCCTGATGATGACTATTCAGCGTAGTAAGGCAAGCTTTGCACTTACATATCGTGTGGCACTCATTACGGGCGTGTGTCTGTGCATTCTGTCTCCTGTTTTCATCTTTGCGGGGACCTATGTGAATGATACCTATGCAGCTTACGGGGTGTCGGCTCTTTTGGCGACGGCGGGGATTGGTGTGTTTCTGTTTGTCTATTACGGTAATATTCAGGGTTCCTATACGACGTTGCTGGAGGATCGGCACCTGAATGCAGCCAAGAGAGAAGAGGCACGAGCAGTACGAGCCGTCGAGGCTGTGGTTTGGCCGCTCGCGACAGCGTTCTTCCTCTTTACGGGTTTCGTCTACCAGCGCTGGGATATTAACTGGGCGATTTTCCCGATCGTTGGCATTCTCTCTGGCAGTTTTAGCAACGTGTATCACATTATGAAAAATAAAAAGCCATCCTGATCCTTGTAATACACGACGTATCGGACAATGGTTAAAGCATGCTGACCCGCCTTGTGAAATACGATAAGGCGGGTTTTATGCGTAAAACGTCCAGGAAACGCAGTTGTAAGTATGAAGTATGTGTTATCCCTCTAAAAACGAGCGAATGCCCGTAGTAACAAGATCATGATCTTCCTCATCAGGCAGACCTGATATCGTGATTGTCCCCACTTGTCCTTCCTCTTTTAGGATCAGCGGGAATGCTCCGCCAGCCAGTACATAGTCGGCATCGGGCAGTTGGTAATCTTGCGCTAATGTTTTGTTTTCGCTCCGTAACCGTAAGGCTGTATGCCAGGAGCTGGAGCCGAAGTCGTTGACCACGTTGTTTTTGCGCCGAATCCAATTTTCATTATCGGGGGGAGTGCCTTCCATCGCATGCAAAAAGAGACGATGACCCTTTAATGTAATATCGATAGTCACGGCTTGTGAACGATGCTTCGCTTTCCTGAATCAGGTGCAGGCCGAGTTGTAGCGCTGTTTCGGAGTTGAACGTATCCCATACCAGTTCCTGTTCTACCTGCCCGAACCGAATTACACACTTTATCGGTTGTTAGAAGAGGGTCAAGACCGGATCATTTGGTGACGTTATAACCGCTGTGGTAAAGTAAAGGGGAACGTTATAATGATTTTTCTACAATTGTGAAAATAAAGAGCGGCTCAGGCAGGCAGGGGGAAAACGATGCTGTTTTATTTTATCGCGGTGCTGGTTACGCTTGTGGATCAGGGTACCAAAATTGCGGTTCGGATGTATATGGAGGTTGGGGAAGTGATGCGGCTCGGCGATTCAGGAATGCAGCTGCAGCACTATGAAAATAGCGGTATGGCCGGAAGCATGTTTCAAGGTAATGCACGTTTATTCGGGGTCATTGCCGTGCTGTTTATCGCAGGTATGCTCTATTATCGGCATAAAGGTGAGATACGGGGATTCTGGATGCAGGCCGGGGCAGGATTCATGGTCGGCGGTGCGCTCGGCAACGCCATAGATCGCTTTGTTTATGCTCGTGTGACGGATTTTCTGGTGTTTCCATCGGGACGGGGCATATTAAACCTGGCGGATGTGGCGATTAACATTGGTGTGGTGATGATCATCATCGGCATGCTGATTCGTGCATACCAGCGGTATCGGGAGAAGCGTCTACGTAATGCGTTACCGAAAGGGTAACGTTGATGGATATAACCAATGATTGGTCTAATGTATGGTGGCAAAAGAGCCGAAGCAGAGGTTAATCCTGCTTCGGCTCTTTGTTATTGTGACTTTTCAAGAAGAAATTTAGTTATTTAAATCGGATAGTTCTGCATCAAGCTCAGCTAGTTTTGCAGACGAGGTGGTCAGATCCTTTTGTAAGTATAGCCGGGTCATGATTGTCTCCTCGTTTGACAATTGAGTGAAATTTTCATTGATATATTTTTTATAAATGGCTGTGTTTATTTGGACGATTTCATTTGCAAGTCTTAAGCTCTTATCTAAGCTAGTAGTTACAACTAAGTCAGAAGCGGATTCGCTTTGCAAAAGAAGTTTTTCAAACATAGCTTTACTTGAATTAAAGTAGATAAAACCGGGAAGATAATTAAGAGTAATAGGTTCATTCTTATCCAAAGAAAAAGCCTTTTTCCCGTCAGGAGAGTTATAGACCAGTACATAGTTTGCATATTGAATCTGATTTTGTTTTAACTGTTCATAGCTATTGCATAAGAATAGTAATTCTTCTTTACTAATCTTCTTTTGATCCATAGCGCTCTGCAAAGTTAACAAGATTGAATCCGAAGTGGAAAGAATGTTACGTTCGTAATCTGACAGCACCTGACTGTATTGTTGATTTAAATAATCTTTTAGTTTTCCGTTATTCGAATTATAACCAACAACATTTGCAATTAGAGAGGCTACAAGAGCAAGTGTTAAAATGATAATCCAATTTTTTTGGCTCATTTTTTTCATAAGTTAAGGATCTCCTTAGAACAAATTTCGATGTACAACTGTGTATACACTCTATCTTAATTGTAATATCCATTTTATTCAACTCCTTGACAATATATGTATCCTGAAATATATTGATAACTTAAATAATCTTAAATGGGAGGTATTGTAAAATTAAGGCGGTATTAAAGAATGTAACCTTGCTGTCTCTAATTATTGCACTAGTCGTATCCTTTAGTGGAGTTAGTAGCGCTTCGAGTGAGTCTGTTATTGAAAATGGGGAGATCCCTCAAAGCATAACATCTATTCCTGGATACATGGTTTCGAAAGAAAACATTCAAATGGTCATAGGGTCAGAAGAATATTCGAATTACATCGCTGAAGAGAAGTTAGTTCATCGGGCTAAACTATTAATAGATAATTTAACGCTGGATGGCGATGCTGTACATATTAATGGGCTTGTTAGATTCAATGGAGGAGTTGTCCCGCTTCAATTGGATGGTAAATTGTATTCAAGTAGAGAACAATCCGATGGTATTGAAAGTTATGTTGGGGACTTGAAGGAGAATAATGATAGCTTTAAAGTTTTACACTTTAAGATAAAAACCAACGATAAGGCCGATACAAGTCTTATTTCTACAGACTTACGGAACACAGCCAATATTAAATTATATTTACAAGATAAAAAAGGGGATATGTTTTACTTTGAAGAGAAGTTAAATCATTTGAATATAGATACTTCTAAAATCACTACGGATGGATCATATGTAGATAGCCTTTTGGATGGCAACTGGTTTGAACAGATTCTTGCGCCTGCAGAGCCACATAAAATTACTAACGAGGAGATTGGTCCTTTTTCAGCTAATCCCTACATTAAATCGTGTTCCAATGTCTACTATTCAAAAGCCCCTTTTGGTGTGGACGTAGCAGAATTTTATTTCTGTCCTAAAGTTGAGGGGAATATCGTGGATGTTGGTAAAGCAGGTAATGCCAATTGGACTTCCAGACTAACAGTTGCAGAACATGTAAGAGTTAATGGGACCACTACTAATGGTATTGAGCAACGTTATAAAATAGGCGGAGTAACAAGTGGAGGCACTCAAACTCTCGGAACTATCGCAGCGGGTCAGAATACAGTAATTACTTCTAGATTAATCGGTGGAGTATATAAAAAATCCACTTCAGAAATTAAGGCTAACTGGCCTGTTATCATAGGACTTTTCACCAAAAATGTCCCATATTATGCTGCTGGAAAATCAGCATATAATGTACTTACAAGTATCTCGTATAATACAACCACTACAACAGTAAATGATACTATTTATCAAAATGTGGTTGGTAACGTGAGTGGGTACTCCTATAAAATTGATAAATCAGCATATCTATATGATGCAGGTCATTATCTTGATTTAGGTCTTCTAGTTTCCACTTGGGATTCTAAACAAAAAAGTAACGAAAGTACTACAGCTTATATTAATTGGAAATTTGACGTTAGTTTCCTAGGTTCGAAAGTAGAGACGTTAGATTGGAAAATTCCAGTAAACTACAAGGTCAACGTTAATTAGTATGTCACTGGTATAAAAATGGTGTTCTAATAAGACAATTGTTGAGTCAGCTCAAACCTTAAAAAAGGTGTAAAAGAGCATATTAGAAAGAGAGAGGGAGTTAGCAAACAAAGCGCTCCGCTTCTCTCTTTTTTTGTTCTGATTTATGGAGAACGGCTAAATCCATTGATTCATAAACTAATATGTGATATTTTGAACTGGTTAGTTTAATCAATAAACAAAGAAGAACCACTCAGAGGAAAACAATATACACGAGAACATTTTTTTATTTTTGCAAGCGCTTCAATATTACCTTAACAGAATAACGTAGATGAATCCGGCATCGAGTGTATCCCGTCATGAAAAAAGACGGGCGTGAGATGGTGGTTTCTTTTACATGCAGAAAGAGGAGGACGTTTGCACATTGCAGCGGAAAACAAGGCATTTTAACTCGCTTCGTAATCAGATCTTTGTTGGTTTTGTAATGGTTATGCTCATTGTCCTATTGCTCGCAGGTATTACAGCCTATGATCGTGTGGCAGCTTTGTTGAAAAACAATGCCGAGAAGCATATCCACCAGACCGCTGTTCAAGCCAGTGGCAGATTGGATGCCTTGATTGCTCAGGTGAATTCGTTGACTGCTCAGGTTGCAGATGATACTTATGTGCAGCGTCTGCTCAGTGAGGAGAAACGGGGACAGAAGGCCACCTTTAATCAGCGACAGGCACTGCTGCAGATCGCGGGCAGTTACCAATCCTTTATTAATGGTGCGCAGAGCATGGAAATCTACACGACCGATTATAGCCGTATCTTCCCGATGGATGATCGCTCCTTAAGTCACAGGCTGGAACGGAGCTGGATTGTCAAGGCGGATGAGGGTAAGGGACGGCTGGTATGGGCAGGCTCTGATCCCGATGATCCAAGCATTCTTCTGGCTGTTCGGCGAATCAGCTTACTGGATCGTTCCTTTGAGCATGGGGGATACGTGGTCGTGCGTATGCAGCGCAGTTTTTTTCAACTCAATGATTCGGATGGGACAGACGGCTCACAGGATTCGATCATGCTGCTGGACGGCGGCGGTGAAGTGGTGACGTCTAATTTGGAGGTGCATCTCGATCCTCAAGCGGTGATGAACAGTGAATCGGTTGTTCAAAACGGCAAGGAATCTTATATCGTGGTGAAACAGCGATCCGAGTTAACGGGCTGGACATTGGCTGTGCTGACACCGCTGCGGGAGACTACCGAAGGGGTGTCGATTTTGAGAACAGCTTTGCTCGTATCGGGTATCATTGGCGTTGTGCTTTTTCTGGTCATGTCCTTCTTTCTCTCCACGATGATTACTCGTCCGTTAATTCGTCTGATGCGGGCGATGCGCGGAGCACAACCAGGGGCGATGAGACCTAACCTCATGGTCAGCTCTACCTTGGAGATCAATGAGCTGAATGAGGTGTATAACCAGATGGTCTACAGGCAGAATGAATTGACACGGGTGGTACATGAGAAGGAAGTTATGCAGTCCCGGGCTGAGATGAAGGCTTTGCAATCCCAGATTAATCCCCATTTTCTGTTCAATACATTAGAAGCATTCTACTGGTCACTGGAGGAAAAAGGAGAGGAGGAGATGGCGCGTATGGTTATCGCGATGTCTCAGTTATTTCGCTACATTATCTCCAGCCCCCATCAGGATGAATGGGTTACACTGGCGGACGAGCTTGAACATGTAGAGCGGTATCTGAACATTATGCAGATGCGTCTGGGTGACAGAATGCAATGGGAGATCAAGTTGAGCGATGAACTACGCAATGTACCTATGCCTAAACTGCTGATTCAGCCGTTGGTAGAGAACGCAGTTCTGCATGGCATCGAGAGTTCTTTAAAGCCCGGAAGGATAGAAATCAGCGTCCATCCTTCCTCGAAGACAGGTGAGGTGTGTGTCGAGGTACGCGATACTGGGCCGGGTATAGATGAGGAACGTCTTCAGACCATTAGACATGCACTCAACAATGGTGATTCGGTAGCTCTTGGGAGAGGAACCGGTGTAGGGCTGATTAACGTACATCAACGCCTTCGGCTGTACTTTGGAAGCCAGCTTGACGAACATGCCAAACTAACGATAGAGAGCAAATTAGGAACAGGAACAGTGATATGTTTTGAAATTCCGAGGGGAGCGGGGGCTGCACATGATTCATGAGAGAACGATTCTGATTGTGGACGACGAGCCGCGTACAAGAGAAGGGATTCGCAAGACACTGGAGGCATGGTCTGCCGGAAAGATCCGAATTCAGACAGCTGCGAGTGGTGTCGAGGCCAGGGAATGGCTTGCAAGTCAGCCTGCGGATCTCCTGATTACCGATGTGCGTATGCCAGAGTTCTCCGGCTTATCCCTGGTGGAAGCCATTCAGCATTTTCCGAGTAAACCAGCGGTTCTGATTATGTCAGGGTATGCGGATTTTAATTACGCTCAGCAGGCCATTAAGCTGGGCGTGGTGGATTATTTGCTCAAGCCAATTGATAAAGAGCAGCTGCTTCAGACCGTACAGAAGGCTCTTCAACTTCATGAGCAACAACGGCGTATTCAAACGATGCAGGAGATGGTGGATCCGAAGCTGGTTGATATCCGCGAACGGAGAGAGCAGCAGGAGGATACACCTATTGGAGAAGCTTTGGCTTACATCGAGGCACATCTGGGCGAGCCGATGACCATGCGTGAGCTTGCGGATACCCTGCACCTGAACTCCAGTTATTTTAGCGTCTTGTTCAAAGAGCAGGTCGGACTTAACTTCAGTGAGTATCTCATGCGCAAACGGGTACAGCGGGCGAAGGAATTGCTGGTGCAGACGAACCTGCCCATCTCGGAAATTGCCGAGAGAGTTGGCTATCAGACCGATAAATATTTCATCAAAGTATTCAAAAGCCTGGAGGACATCAGTCCAAGCAAGTATCGTCATGCCGTAAATGAAAAGAGTTAATATATCCGCTTAAGAAGAATTCTCTTGCCTAAGAAAACAGGTAATAAATACTCAAAATAGTGGAGTTTTCCCAAATCATTCTACCCTTATAGGCTAGAGGTGCCCATGCTACAATTTCATTAAAGCGGTTACATTAACCGAAATTCCACTATTGGGGGTTGGAAATATGAATAAAAAGACACTAGCTATGATCCTGTCATGGACGCTGATTCTGGCTGTCATTTTGTCTGGATGTAACAATTCAGGTTCTGGTACAAGCAAGGAATCCGGTAGTAATGCAAGCGGCGGTGATAGTGGCGGAGATGGCAAGGTAACCTTGAAGTTCATGCATCTCTGGCCAGCTGGAAGCTCGGCACAACAGAACAAGCTGGTCAACGATATTATTCAGCAGTATCAGACCGATAACCCAAATGTGACCATCAAGCAGGAAGTGCTGGAGAACGAACAATACAAAAACAAACTGAAAATTTTGTCTGCTTCCAATGAACTTCCCGATGTGGGCGTAACCTGGGCTGCGGGCTTCCTGGAGCCTTACGTGAAGGGCAATCTGTTTGCACCGCTCGATGAGCTGTTGAAGGGATCGCTCGGTGAGAAGTTTATCGCTGGCACAACAGAGGCTTATGCGGTAGACGGCAAAACGTATGCGCTGCCGATTGAGCTGAACATTTCCCCGATTTATTACAACAAGGCGATATTTGAAAAATATAATTTGCAGCCGCCAGCGACCTATGATGAGTTCCTGAATGTGGTGAAGACGCTGACCGATAACGGCGAAGTGCCGATTGCTTTGGGCAACAAAGACCGCTGGACGGGTTCACTCTGGTACATGTATCTGGCCAATCGTGTAGGCGGGGATGCATTGGAGAAAGCCATTAACGGCTCCGGTAAGTTTGATGATCCAGCACTGACACAGGCTGCGGCTGAAGTGCAAAAGCTGGTAGATATGAATGCATTCAATAAAGGGTTTAACGGCTTGTCCAATGACGAGGGCAAATCCGAATTCATGAATTCCAAAGCGGCAATGTACCTGATGGGAACCTGGGAACTGCCAAACTTTACAACGAACCCGGACATCCCGCAGGAATTCAAGGATAAGGTTGGATTCTTCAAATTCCCGACAATTGACGGTGGTAAAGGTGACATTAATAGCTGGGTAGGTGGGCCAGGTGTAGGATTGTTTGCGGCTCAGAACTCAAAAGTGAAGGATGAAGCACAGAAATTCATTCAATACTTTGTGGAAAAATGGGGCGAAAGCTCGGTGACCCAAGCAGGGGTTATCCCGGCGACCAAAGTGGATACAGCTACTGTACAGTTGCCACAGCTTTACATCGATCTGCTGAACGAGTTGAACCAGGCGAGCAGCTTGACCCTCTTTGCAGACGTGCAGATGAAACCGGCTGCTGCTCAGGCACATCTGGATATGATTCAGGCGCTGTTTGGCAAAGCAGTTACACCGGAAGACTTTGTGAAGAATCATCAGGCAGCCATCGACAAAGGCAACTGATGTACACCTCACCTACACGTACACCATTTGAATGCTTGAACGCTTGAAGGGAGGATTACGTCTTGGACAAAGTCATGTCGAACCGTCTGGTGGCCGCGCTGTATGTACTACCTGCGCTGCTTCTGCTGCTGGTTCTGGTCTACATTCCGATTGTGCTCACTGGCTATTACGGGTTGATGCAATGGGACGGGATCGGGGCAATGACGTTTATAGGTTTGGATAACTACGCCAGATTGATTCAGGATAGCACGTTTTGGCAGAGTGCCAATCATACCTTTTTGTTAGCTTTGTTCTCTGCGCTGAGTCTCATCGGTTATCTGATGATTGCACTGGTGCTGTCAGGCAAGATTAAGGGCGCGAATTTTTTTCGTAAAATATACCTGATTCCGATGCTCCTATCTTCGGTTGCTATCGCCCAGTTATGGCTGAAAATCTATCACCCCAGTAATGGTGTGTTGAACAGCTTTCTGGAAGCAATCGGATTTAGCAATCCGCCAGCCTGGCTGGCGGAACCATCGTTGGTGCTCTATGCACTGTTCGTGCCGATTCTATGGCAGTATGCAGGTTTCTATATTTTGATCTATTATGCGGCACTCAAAAACATTCCGGAATCACTGGTCGAGGCTGCGCGTATTGATGGTGCGAACCCGTGGCAGATTGCTTTCCGTATTAAGCTGCCGCTTATTACCGAAGTGATTAAAGTGACCGTGGTACTCGCCGTGGTAGGATCACTCAAATATTTTGACCTGATCTACGTCATGACAGATGGCGGTCCGAATGGCTCCAGCGAAGTCATGGCCTCCTATATGTATCGTCAGGCGTTTCGCAGTTTTGACTTTGGATACGGCAGTGCTGTAGGGTTCTTCCTACTTCTGATCTGTCTGGTCGTAACCTGGCTACTTCGCAAGGCAACGGCATCTAAAGACACAATTCAATATTCCTGACGCATACGTACAATGAAAGGAGGTCATTCTGTTGAAGATGGAACCGGCTGTTCGGTTGCCCGTGGGTTCGGAGACAGGTCATAGCCCTGTATGGATGAGAAGAGTTGGATATGTCCTGTTATACGTGCTTCTGTCTCTGGTGGCTTTGCTTCAAATCTTGCCCTTAATCTGGCTACTGTTATTTTCACTCAAAAATAACCAGGAAGTATTCGACATGGCTCCTTTTGCACTACCGGCTACGCCGCGTTGGGAGAACTATGTCAAAGTATGGACGGAAGGTAATATCAGTTTATATTTTTTCAACAGTGTATGGATTACGGTTGTTTCTGTCGTATTTACGGTGATGTTTGCCAGTCTCGTAACCTTTGCCATTACACGGATGCGCTGGAAAGGACGTTCACTGGTGCTGGGACTGTTCATGGTGGGTCTGATGATCCCGGTGCATTCCACACTGATTCCGCTGTTCAGTCTGTTCTTGAAGTTAAATCTTACGGATCATCCGTTATCGGTCATTCTGTCTTACATCGCATTTAACATGCCGATCACCATTATGATTCTGCTCGGCTTCTATTACGCTCTTCCGAGAGAGGTCGAGGAGGCGGCAGTGATGGATGGATGCTCGGTGAACCGCATCTTCTTCCGCATTGTGTTACCAATGACGGCTTCCGTGATTGCCACAACAGCGATCATTAACATGATCTATGACTGGAACGAATTTATTTTCGTCAATACCTTCATCAGTTCGGATTCGTACAAAACGTTGACCGTTGGAGTGCAGAACTTTATCGGGCAGTATACAACCGATTGGGGAGCCATTGGTGCTACACTGATGATCAGCATCTTGCCGATTCTAATTGCATTCCTTGTGCTGAGTGAACGAATTGTGGAGGGGATTGCGGCAGGTTCGGTGAAAGGATGATTGTCTGTCAGTGCTTCTGATATTTTAAAAAAGGGATATGAGCCCTTCCATTCATCGCAGGATATGCGTGGTGGAAGGGTTTTGTTGTGTCTTAATTATGTGGCAGAGAGCCATGCATGAGTACCTACAAGACCAGATTTATGAAAATGATATAATTCCTATTTCTGGAATTACAAAAAACTTTCAATTATTTTCGCAAAACTACTGCATTTTCAAACCACCTGTGCTAACATACCCTATGAATTAAAGCAAACGTTGGAAAGGTGAGAAAATGACAGCAATATCCTCGACGAAAGAGTCTCTCCGTTCAGATGCCCAGGATCTGAAGCTGATTCGGCTAACCTGGCCTATATTCCTGGAACTCTTCTTGTTTATGTTGATGGGGAGCGTGGATACGCTCATGCTTAGCTCGGTATCGGATAATGCCGTCTCCGGGGTGGGTGCAGCCAACCAGATTATCTCCATTGCAATTCTTGTACTCGAAGTCATTGGTCATGGTGCTGCCATTGTTGTAGCCCAATATATCGGTTCGAAAAAGCTGACTGAAGCAGCTCAGGTTACAGGTAATGCCATCACGCTTAACCTGGCGGTTGGATTGATCCTGAGTGTGATCTTCCTCGTGTTTGGTGGACATTTGCTGTCGCTTTTACATATACAAGGTGAAATTTACGATTATGCACGGTCATATATAAGCATTGTCGGGGGCGGGATTTTCCTGCAGGCCCTCATTAATGCACTGGCGGCTACAATTCGTACACATGGTTATACGAAGGAAACGATGTATGTATCGGTGTTTATGAACGTGATTCACGTGATTGGTAACTATGCGCTGATCTTTGGACATTTCGGCTTGCCGAAGCTGGGCGTAGAAGGAGCAGCAATTTCGACGGTAGGTAGCCGTTTCATCTGCTTACTGATCTTTTTCTGGCTCTTGTATCGTGTAAGTGAGGTTCGTGTCGATTTTGAATACTACATTAAGTTGTCCAAACAATTTATTGGGAAAATTCTGCGGATCGGGATCCCATCTGCAATGGAATCCATGGTATATCACTCTTGCCAGCTCGTATTTACGTTGTACGTGACTTATCTGGGTGCAGAAGCGATGGCAACCAAGCAATATGCGGGTAATATTTCAAGCTATATTTATCTGTTCAGTATGGCAATTGGTATGGGAACGTCGATCATTGTCGGCCGACTAGTAGGAGCGCGCCGTAAGGATGATGCGTATAAACGTGTATTTGACAGTGTGAAATGGGCGCTACTGGCGACCGTTGTTATTGATGTGATCATTATCATTTTCCGTGTACCGCTGATGGGTATTTTTACGGAAAATCCGGAGATTATCAAGATGGGCGCACAAGTGCTCCTGCTCAGTCTCGTACTTGAAACCGGACGTACCTGCAATATCGTCATTATTGGTTCCTTGCGTGCGGCAGGGGATGCGAAGTTCCCGGTATACATGGGTCTAATCTCCATGGTATGCATGAGTCTGCCTCTTGGCTATCTGCTGGTGTTCCAGTTGAATATGGGGCTGGCAGGCGTGTGGCTTGCCATTGCAGCGGATGAATGGACTCGAGCGGTCATTATGTACTTCCGCTGGAAGAGCCGTGCATGGGAGAAACATGAGCTGGTAGAGCATGATGAAGAAGAGGTTAGTGCACAGCCGGTTCCAGCAGTATAAGCCCGCCTGTGGTTTTGAGAGTATCAAAGTAAAGAACAGTTAAGCTGTCGCACGGTGGACTGGCGTGGTCTCGGTTCGCCTAAAGTAACAGTATCTACGAAGAGTCGGTTAGGGACATGGTTGTCCCTGGTCTGGCTCTTCTTTTTTTATTTTCCGCAAAAATGATCAAAACGGCTTCTGTGCGAACACGTATAGTAAAGATAAGGAAGGGAGGATTCCTCAATTGAGTCGATATCAGGAGATGATTCAGAACAGTTTGATCTACATCGAGAACCATCTGCATGAAGAGATTGGACTGGAAGACGTAGCTTCCGAGGCATCGTTATCGCCTTATCATTATCATCGGCTCTTCCGGGATGGGGTGGGTATGACGGTGGTTGATTATATTCGCCATCGGCGGATGAGTCTGGCATCCACCGCACTGCGCTCTACGGATACAGGGATTCTGGACATATCGCTTGCCTGCGGATTTGAAAGTCAGGAAGCGTTTACGCGTGCTTTTCGCAAGATGTATGGCATGCCGCCTGGACGTTTTCGCAAATTATTCGATCTAAAACTATTCAGTGGAAAAACCAGAGGAGGAGAATTACAGATGAATTCTGCAACGGCAATTAAAGGCTGGATGTTAACGGGAAGTCACCCGCAAAACTATGAGATGGGGCTTGACCCTGCCGAGGTACATCAAGGCAAGGCCTCAGGGTATCTGAAGGCTGTTACGCCTATGGAACCGAATGAATTTGCTACGATGATGCAGCAGTTCAGGGCAGATAAATATGTAGGCAAACGGATGAAGTTGACCGGTTTCGTCAAAACGGATCGTGTGGAAGCCTTCTGCGGACTATGGATGCGTGTGGATAATCAAGTGCACGATGTGCTGCAGTTTGATAACATGCATGACCGGCCGATCTCCGGTACGCAGCCATGGAATCAGTACAGCATTGTGCTGGATGTACCAGCAGAGAGTGCGGTGATCTCGTTTGGGGTACTCTTGAACGGGAAAGGCAAGGTTTGGGTGGACAGTTTCCGCTTCGAGGAAGTGGATCTGAACACACCATTGACCCATATGGATACAGAATATGAGATGTCGGACGAGCCTTTAAATCTATCGTTTGAGGAACATGAAATCAAATAGCGCGGTTTATTCCTGAAAGGGATCGATATATCAAACTGGGAGGTGCTGGCGATGAATGAACCGATGTTGAAGAAAGCGATGGATACGCTGGAATTCCTGAGTCATGATGCCGCTACCCGAATGGCGTATGATGCCCGGATGAAGGCGTTGAGCGATGAGAAGTCAATGATTGAGGGTGCACGGGCAGAAGGGACGGCCAAAGGCAGGCTGGAAGGTAAACAAGAGATGGCTCGTGAGTTGTTGGCGCTCGGTGTGGACATGTCCGCTATTGTGAAGGCCTCGGGTCTTTCCGAAGAGAAAATCCGAAAGCTGCTGCCGTAGTTTAACCTTGTATCATAATACTGAAATATTGAGCCAACCCATCTGCGGAATGGCTCTTTTTGCTGTCTTTAGGGTATAAAAGAAGAAGGGCAGCGTCCTTGCGGAGAAGAATCGAGATTCTGCTGGAAACGACCAAAGTTTATGGCGTAATGATCGCGATCTTGTTAACATAAATTCATAACTCATGACACAGATAAAGAGGATGAATCCGATGAATAAAAAAGTACTCGTTGTTGATGATGAATCGAGCATCGTCAGTGCCATTGCATATGCGCTGCGGCGCGAAGGGTATGAAGTGGAGACGGCAAATGATGGCGAAGAGGCCTTGGAAAAGGTTGCTTTGTTCCATCCTCAGGTGATGATTCTGGATGTGATGATGCCCAAGCTGGACGGATATGGCGTCTGCCGCCGCTTAGAAGATCGGGAGGATATCGGCATTATTTTACTTACTGTCAAAAACGAACTGGTTGATAAAATCATTGGTCTTGAAATGGGCGCAGACGATTATATGACCAAACCATTCGAAATCCGTGAATTGCTGGCCCGTGTAAAAGCGCTGATGCGTCGTGTGGAGAAGAACAGTACACCACCGCAGGATGATTCCAAGAGTCAGGCCATTGTCAACGGGACATTGCATATCCATGTTGCTCACCGTACGGTCAAGGTTGGTGAAGAGAAGCTGGATTTAACACCGAAAGAGTTCGACCTGCTGACCATCCTGATGTCCAATCCGGAACGGGTGTACACGCGGGATGATCTGCTTGATCGGGTATGGGGTATGGAGTATGCAGGCGGTACGCGGACGGTAGACATTCATATCCAGCGCTTGCGCAAAAAAATCGGGGATACGGATCAGCAAATGCTGCAGACCGTATACGGTATCGGTTACAAAGCGACTGCCCCCGAAACAGGCGGGGCGGTATGAGAGTCAGCATCAAGCTGAAGTTCAGTGTGTTTCTGGCAGCATTGCTCATTCTCACCGTGGTTGTGCTGAGTTCTCTCGTGCTGCGAGGCATTGAACTTAATCAGCAGTCACAGGTCGAGAGTATTCTCGCCCAGCAGACACGTCTGATTAATCTGAATGTGCGCCAGGCGTACTATACGGAAGCGATTCGCCAGGAGCCGGAATTGTTTTTGCAGCAAAATGGGCGCAGGTTGGTGCAATCCCTTGCCGACTCAACAGGCTTGCCGATTGCATTGTATGACATGAGCGGAAAACAAGTGGGAGCCTCTTTTCCACCAAGTGAAAGTGAACTGGTTCAGGAAACCCTGAATTATGCTTTGCAAAATAAAATTGCCTATCATGAGCAAGATGACACATTGCTTTATGCTGCGCCGCTGGATGGCCCTGAGGGACAGATCGGTGCGATCTGGATCCAATATTCCGTGCAGAGTTATCAGGAGTTCTACGCTCGTATTCAACAACTGTTCCTGTGGGCAGGTATCACGGTGGTTGCCCTGAGTTTCATTCTGGGTTATCTGTTCTACAACCGTTTTGCTGTAGCCATCACCCGGTTGAAGAAATCAGCAGCCTCCATTCAGGAGGGGAACTACATCACCGAATCTCCAGTTAAACGCAAGGATGAACTGGGTGATCTGGGACAAGGGATATATTATATGAGCACGTCTATTCAACAGAATATTGCAGCTATGCATGCCGAGCAGCAGAAGCTGCAGCTGGCTATTGAGAAGTTACAGGCACTCGAGCAGCAGCAGAAACAATATATCGGCAATATCAGCCATGAATTCAAGACACCGCTGACGTCCATCAAGGCGTATGTGGAGCTGCTAAACATGTACAAGGATGATCCGCAACTGCTGGACGATGCTACGAATAGTATTGGCAAAGAAACCGAGCGATTATATGAAATGGTGGAGAAGGTGCTGCATCTGTCTGCGCTCGAAAAGTACGATTTTGAGAATCAGGCAGAAGATGTAGAGATTAAAGCATTGCTGGAGGATGCCTGTGGACGGATGCGAGGTAAGGTGGAGAAGTTCGCGTTGAACATGGAAATGAAGCTTGAACCTGCCGTCATTCACAGTGACCGGGAGAGTCTGATGCATATCTTCATTAACCTGCTGGATAACGCAATCAAATATAACATCCCCGGCGGCATTATTCGGGTCGAAAACGAACTGCGGATGAACGAGCGTCAAGCCGTCATTCGTATCCATAATTCAGGTGTGCCAATCCCGGAAGAAGCAAGGGAGAAGATCTTCGAACCCTTTTATACCGTCAATAAGGATCGAGCTCGAAAAACAGGCGGCACTGGACTCGGTCTATCTCTCGTAAAGCAGTTTGTCGAGAAGCAAGGCGGAACCATTACATTACTGCCCAGTGATCCAGCGCATCAAGAAGGTGTGACATTTCAACTCGTATTCCCACTCGTAGATTAAGATATAGATACAAGTTTACAAGTTGGAAACAAGTCTGAATAACTTTGGAAGTATGCCGGCTTTATGATGGGTGTATAGCATAAGTAACCGAGGGGGATCACGACATGATGAAATGGATGAAAGCGACGTTTGGGGTGCTGGGGGCAGCTGCGTTACTGACAACGGTTGCCTGTGGAAGCACAACAGAGCCGTCTGGCAATACACAAGGTGCGAAAACAGGCACAGATATTACAGTGAAAGATAACACGAACACATCCGTCTACCAGAGTCTCAAGCTGGAGAAAATAGAAAAGCTGCTTAATATGCGCGGAATCGCTTGGTTCAACGAGAGTTCAATTGTTACAGACAAAGAAAACACATCCATGAAATCGGTTAATGTAGAGGGACAAGAGCGGTATCCGCATAACTTGTATATGTATGATCTGACGAAAGGCACAGATACACCGATCAAGGAAAGTGAGGTCAGTCTGGGAGCGCCACTAGTTTCGCCAGATGGGCAGCATCTGTTCTACTGGCAGACGGAGGAGACGACAGGCTGGCCTTTCATTCTGAACCTGAAGAGCGGAGAAGCGGTAGCTGCGGGTAAACAGGATGGATTCATTCAGGAGGGTGCATGGCTGGACAATGAACATGTGGTTTTTTCCAATATGAAAGGGGATCTGATCTCGGCTGCACTGGACGGTACAACTAAAGTGCTGGTGGAGACGGGCAACTTCAATGTGCGCAGTATCAAAGCGTCAAACAACGTAATCTATTACATTACGGGAGAAGACGGTCAGCTGAATGCCTATGATGGGAAGACGGGCGAAGTACGACAGGTGCTCAAAAGCGTGGAGTGGGTCATTCCTTCGAACGACGGAACAAGGCTTGCCATTGTGAAAAGAACAGCGGATACCAAACGGGCGCTGGTGCTCACCGATTTGGAAGGGAATGAAAAGGCCACACTCGCCAGGGGTAATCAGATTTTTGGCACAAGCTGGTCAGGTGACGATACCAAGATTGCGTACACCATTAGTTCCGAGAAAGATAATGAAAAGGGATTATTCGTGTCCAACACGGAGTCCGCAGAGCAATTCCAGATCTCGGCAAATATGGACCTTGCATCCGATCCGTTAGCCTGGAGTCCGGAGGGGAATAAAATACTTTTGTCACAATCGGTGATGGAAAACGAGAAGTACCACTTTGTGACCTCTATTATTACGATCTCGGAATAGTTACTGAAGAAAAGAATGGTGGCGGCATAGAAGAGATGTTCCATATCTTTCATGCCTTTCTATACATTTATATTGACTAAGTCCTTCCGCTTCCGATAAACTAGTATGCAGGAATATAAAGTCGAATGTAAGGCAGCAGTTCGAGACGATGTTTCGAGCGGCTGTTTCTTTTCTTTTTTATCAACAACATTGAATAGGAACAGGTGATATACATGTGTAACAGTGCGTACCGCGTGCTTTTATATTATAAGTTCGTGAAGATTGAAGACCCCGAGACCTTTACGCAGGAGCATCTGCAATACTGCAAAGACTTGGGGGTGAAAGGCCGTATTCTGATCGCTTCCGAGGGGATCAACGGTACGGTATCGGGAACACCTGAACAGACAGAGCAGTATATGAAAGATATGCATGCCAACCCGCTGTTCAAGGATATGGTGTTTAAGATGGATGATGTGGAAGAGCATGCGTTCAAAAAAATCTTTGTGCGCCATAAGGCAGAACTCGTGACGTTCCGCGTAGACGAAGAGCTTGATCCGAATGAGACCAGTGGTAAACGCCTTTCGCCGAAAGAGTTCCACGAGCATCTGCAACGGGATGACGTCATCGTCATCGATGGCCGCAATGATTATGAATACGAGATCGGCCATTTCCGTGGCGCTATCCGTCCAGACGTGGAATCGTTCCGTGAGTTTCCGGAGTGGATTCGGGAGAATCTGGGCGATATGAAGGACAAAACGATCATTACGTACTGCACGGGTGGTATTCGCTGTGAGAAGCTGACCGGGTTTATGATCAAGGAAGGATTCCAGGATGTCGCTCAACTGGAAGGCGGTATTGTCACTTACGGGAAAGATCCTGAGGTGCAAGGGCGTCTGTTTGATGGCAAATGTTATGTATTTGATGAGCGGATCTCGGTGCCGATTAATCAGACCGATGAGGATATTGTCATTGCCAGCTGTTATCACTGTGGCACAACACATGACCGATATATTAATTGTCCGACCTGCAACCTGCAGCATGTATGCTGTGAGGATTGCGAAGAGACGCATAACCGCTTTTGCTCGGATGCTTGCCGGGAGGCAGCGCCCGTACACGCATAAGCAGGAGAGCAGGTGCTGAACGTGAAGCGTGAAGAAGAACGTACAACGCGTGAACGGATTCTGTTCATGCTGAAACAGCAAGGGACGATGACGGCCCGCGAGATTACTGCGGAGCTGGGGCTGACCGGTATGGCGATTCGTCGCCATCTGACAGCACTGGAGCAGGATGGCTGGATTGAGGTACGTGAGGCCCGGGCCACCGCGGGACGTCCATCCTCGGTATATCATTTGACAGATCGCGGAGATAGTTATTTTCCGAAATCATATTCTTCATTAACGTTGGAATTACTCGAAGAGTTGTCTGATACAGCAGGCAGCCGTGTCGTGGATGGCCTTTTCGAAAGTCGCCGTGACAAGCTGCTTCGCAGTGGTTTGGCACAGATGGAGGGGCATGATCTCGCCGGACGTGTGGAGGAACTGGCACGAATCCAGAATGCAAACGGATATATGGCGGATGCTTCCAGAGAAGAAGATGGCACGTACGTCATTACCGAACTAAACTGCCCTATTGTGCAAGTCGCAAGTGTATACAAGCAGGCTTGTCGTTGTGAACTGGATTTGTTCCGTTCGTTGCTGAAAGCCGATGTCGAGCGCACCGAGTGTTACGCCGATGGTGGCAAGAAATGCACGTACCAGATTCGTGAAGTGTCGGGGAATTAATAATAGCAAGCTTATCTATGAGATTGTTTCGAATGTTCGAAGCAGTCTTTTTTTATGTATAAACAAAGCGCATATACGTAACTGTATGACTTAAATACGATATTGTATCAGTATATACATTGATATCTAAATATGAACATAATCAATAAAAACCTCTTGTTATCTGAAACCGATTCCAATTTTTTTTCAAAAAGAGGTAATTTACTGATTAAAAACAACTACTATTATTCCGATATATATAATATAAAAAATATAGCTTCTAGAAAAAAGGGGATAGGTTATGGCTCGGAAAAAATCAGGTTTTCTTCGTTCAATACTCACATTTTGTTCTTTAAGGCAAACAGCGGGACAAATTATGCTGTCTTCACTGATCATCGTCATTGTCTGTGTTGCGGTCCTTTCGGTTACCTTCTATGTTCCCACAGCTAATCAGGTCAAAAGCAATTCAACGAAACAGCTCGTATTAGATACGAAATTGCTGGCTAAAGAAATGGATATCAAAATGAAAGAGCAACAAACCATCGTTAGAATGATTGCCGAGCAAGGTGCGTCGATTGGGGATAATAAAGAGCAGCAGCTCCAATTTCTCTCCAGTTTAAAAGAGCAACATCCTGAGTTTACTACGGTTTTGTATTCACCTGATGTAACAGGACAGTTTGCGATGGACGCGACAGGTAAAGAATATGACTTATCGAAGCGGCCGTATTTAAAAGAAATTCAGGCGGGTCGTCCGTATGTCTCTGAACCGTTAATTTCTGTAGTGGATAATAAACTTGGCGTTGCCATTGGTGCACCGATCATGAAAGAGGGTCAGCCAGTTGGTTTCTATACAGCTGGATATCACATCAGTGAATTGGTTGAAAGTGTAAGTCTGTTTAAGCATGGCAACACAGGAAAAGCGCTTATGACAACAGCCAGTGGAACATATATCTATTCTCCAGATGAGACGATGATTATGAATAAGACAATTGCTGATATGGGTAACGCTACTATAAATAAAGCGTTCGCTGAAGCGGTAAAGGGAAATTATATTACTTTTGATTTTCAAATGGATGGTGCAGATTCACTTGGCTACATGAATCAAACGGAACTTAATTGGGTTGTAGTTACATATATGGATGAGAGTGAGTTTTTAAAACCGGTTAACGATCTACTGAGACTTATACTTACCGTAGGAATTATCATCGTTGCGGCAGCATTGTTACTAAGTATTTTAATCGCGACAAAAATTGTACGGCCGATTCGTCAACTGACACACGGAATTGATCTGCTGGCACAAGGAGATCTGACATATCGTATTCCTGTAAAAGGGAAAACGGATATTAGCGTAGCACTACATTCATTTAATAGATCCAGTGAGCAGCTACATCAGTTGATGACAAGTGTTACGGATTTATCCGGTCAATTAACCGATTCTGCGAAACAGCTTGCGGTCGGTGCCGAGCAAGGCTCCAATGCATCACAGAGCATTACGGAGGCCATTATGGTTGTCGCGGAGAGCTCGGAGCGTCAAACGTCCAGTGTACAAGATGGTAGCAACGCAGCAGAAAATATTGCAGTACAAATTAACGGTGTTGCTACACATAGCTCCAATGTATCAGCTGTTGCTTCGGAGGCTAATGTGTTGGCAACAGATGGATCTGCTGCTATGAATGATATGGGCAGGAAGATGGATGAGATGGAGTATGGCATTCGTGAGTTGTCGAACACCATTCAGAACCTTAGCGGTTTGTCCAATTCTATTGGTGAGGTTGTAGGTGTAATTAGCAACATTGCACGGCAAACGAATATCCTTTCCCTGAATGCGGCAATTGAGGCGTCACGTTCTGGTGAGGCTGGCCGGGGATTTGCTGTCGTGGCAGATGAAGTTCGTAATCTTGCTGGACAGTCGATTGCATCCGCAGAGCAGATTGCCGGTTTTATTGGGCGCATTCAGGTGGAAATTGAGCGTACACTTCATGCATCTGAACAGACCGTTGAGCAGGCTGCTCAGGGTAAACAGGCAGGCGAAGTTGCAAGTGAGCTATTTACGAATATTCGCTCTTCTGTGGAGCAGGTCGCTGACAGTATCCGTAGCGTGACGGCTGCCGCGGAGGAAATTGTCTCTGGCACAGGCAGCTTGGTGGGCTCCATTCGTCTCATATCGGAGTCAGCTAACGAGACGGCAGCAGAGACCCAAAATGTCTCGGCTGCTGCACAGCAGCAAATGGCTTCCATGGAGGAAGTGGCTTCCTCATCTGCAGAACTTGCCGACATGTCAGAGAAACTGCGTTCACAGATTGAGAAGTTTAAATTGTAGTTTCATATAACGCAATAGATTAAGAGCTATTTATGAAGGCATGTTTTATTAAAATAGACATGTGAAATTAGGCAACCCGCATGATTTGGGGGTTGTCTTTTTTTATTTATGTAAAGTTTTCTATCACGTATCTGAAATAAACTAAAATGGAAGCGGTTCAACCATTGACGGAAGCCGGGATGCACTTTAATATTAGGAAAACAATAAAAGAGCAACACAGCATGGACTTCAGTCGCATGCCAAAAGTCTAGATTTGTCTGCTTTTGTCGATCAAAGCAACAATGCGTTGAAGCGGTCGTTTTGTCCCGCCTTATCGGACTAAGGCAACACTTATAAGAAGACACCACATTTTAACCATTGGAGAGGGGTTCTTACAGATGAAAAAGAAGTTTTGGATGTCACTGATGATGGCTGCTTCGATGATCGTAGCGGCAGGTTGCGGAAATAACAGCGGTACAGGCTCGGAGTCCAAGGGATCAGACAGTACAACAGGGGGAGGCAGCGCCGAAAAATCCTATCAGATTGCCATCTCTCAGATTGTTGAACATCCATCTCTGGATGCCACACGCGAAGGTTTCATCGCTGCCCTGAAAGATGCAGGCATTGAAGAGAACAAAAACCTCAAGATCGATTACAACAATGCGCAAGGTGATTCTACGAACAACCTGTCCATTGCACAGAAAATTGCAGGCGATTCCAAAAACGACCTCGTGCTCGGGATTGCTACCCCATCAGCACTGGCTCTCGCGCAACAAGTGAAGGACAAGCCACTCCTGTTTGCAGCTGTAACTGATCCACTGGGTGCCAAGCTCGTGAGTGACATGGACAAACCGGGCGGCAATGTAACTGGTGCATCGGATACAAATCCAGAGGCGATTGTACAATTGGCTGATTTTATCGCTAAAAATCTACCGAATGTAAAGACTGTGGGACTGGTCATCAACGAAGGTGAACCGAATGCAGTTGTCATGGCTGACAATGCAGAGAAGGCTCTGGCAACGCACAACATCAAGCTGGTCAAAGCACCGGTGACCAATACATCGGAAGTCAAACAAGCAACAGACTCACTGGTAGGCAAAGTAGATGCGTTCTACATTACACTCGACAACTCGGTGGTAAGTGCGGTGGATACGATTATCCAGACAGCGAACAAAAATAAAATTCCGTTCTTCTCCAGTGATCGGGATACGGTGGAGAAAGGTGCTTTTGCAACAGTAGGTTTCAAATATTACGACCACGGCTACCAAGTAGGTGAGATGGCTGCGGACATCCTGAAAAATGGAACCAAACCAGGCGACATGAAGGTTACCGTGCCGGACAAGCTGGATCTGATCCTGAACCTGAAAGCTGCTGAAGCCCAAGGTATTACAGTAACGGATGAGATGAAGGCGGAAGTGAAAGATCAGGCGAACAACATTATCAAATAATGAACCAAAGACCAAATGAATTTATTGAGAAGCTGACAGTATGACAATACTTCGGCAGACGGATGGGGGGCGAACGTGTATGTGGGTTCGCCTCATTCTTTTCGGATAGAGATAGACAGGGAGGAAGTAGTGTGAGTATAAGTTGGAATTCCATTGAAGGGGCTATTGAGCTGGGGCTGTTGTATGCGCTGATGGCACTGGGTGTGTACATTACGTTCCGCATTCTGGATTTCCCCGATCTTACCGTAGACGGAAGTTTTACCACAGGAGGCGCGATTGCGGCGGTCATGATCTCCAATGATTACTCTCCTTGGCTGGCCTGTTTGGCAGCAATGGCTGGCGGCATGGTGGCTGGAGCACTCACAGGTCTGTTGCATACCAAAGGAAAAATAAACGGACTGTTGTCCGGGATTTTGATGATGATTGCCCTGTATTCGATCAACATGCGTATTCTGGGTGCACCGAATAAATCCATTATGGGCGTGGAAACGCCATTTTCGGGTGAACATGTCATGATCCTGATCATCATCGTTGTGCTGGTATTTAAAATCATGCTGGATCTGTTTATGAAAACAGATATCGGACTTGCGCTTCGCGCTACAGGAGATAACAAACGGATGATTCGCAGTTTTGGCGCGAATACAGATGTGACGACCATTCTTGGTGTCAGCTTGTCCAATGGTTTGGTAGCTTTGTCTGGTGCATTTATTGCCCAACAATCCGGGTTTGCGGATATTACGATGGGCATCGGGATGATCGTCATAGGTTTGGCCTCTGTCATTATTGGCGAAGCGATCCTCGGCGCCAGAACGGTATTCTGGGCAACGCTGGCAGCCGTTGTTGGTTCCATTATCTATCGGATTGTGGTGGCACTGGCCTTGCAGGTAGATTGGTTCGAAACGTCCGACCTGAAGCTGATCACGGCTGTGATCGTGATTATCGCACTCGTCTTCCCGACGATACAGCGCTCGATGAAACAGCGCAGTCTCGCTCGTAAACGAACCGAAGAGCTGATGCAATCCGGCGGCCAACAGGCAGAGGGGGGCATGTAGTATGTTGGAGATTAAACAAGTTACCAAACTGTTCAATCCGGGCACCACGGATGAGAAAACGGCGCTGGTTGGTGTGAATCTAACGATGAATCCGGGTGATTTCGTAACGGTTATTGGCAGTAATGGCGCCGGGAAATCAACCTTGATGAACATTATCTCAGGCGTGATGAAACCGGATATGGGCGACGTGCTCATCAACGACCGTTCGATCAAAAATCTGCCGGAGCATAAACGAAGCAGCTGGATTGGACGTGTCTTTCAGGACCCGATGGCCGGAACGGCACCGCATATGTCCATTGAAGAGAACATGGCAATGGCGTACAAACGCGGCAAAGCACGCGGACTCGGCTTCGGGGTGACACGCGCCAGACGTGAAATCTTCAACGCGCAGCTGGAGAAGTTGGGTATCGGACTGGAAAAACGCCCGAATGCCAAGGTGGGCCTCCTGTCTGGTGGCGAGCGTCAGGCGCTTAGTCTGCTGATGGCAACCTTCACCCAGCCACAGATTTTGCTGCTGGATGAACACACGGCAGCACTTGATCCATCCCGTGCCGAACTCATTACAGAACTGACGGAGACTCTTGTCCGCGAGATGAGACTCACCACACTCATGGTAACGCATAATATGGAGCAGGCCATTCGTCTGGGCAACCGTCTGATCATGATGGACAAAGGCCGAATCATTCTGGATGTCCGTGAGGAACACAAACGTACACTTACGGTATCTGAGCTGCTTGGCGAATTCGAGCGGATTAGCGGCAAAAAGATGGCAGATGACCGTGTGGTACTGGGATAAGCACTAAGGTGCAGGGATTCTTTCTGGAAAGGGGAATACAACTCAAAAAGATGGACACCGTGTTGTGTTAAGTCCTTTTGGCTCTGTCTACTATATCTTAACATGCAAAATAGCCGCTTTCGGTACTTATCCGAACGTGGCTATTTTTGTTCTTTACCTGTATCAGATATGGTTACAGATATTCACACTTCCCACCAGGTGAAATACGTCGTGGAGGCTAACACACCGGCGACGGAGAGTGCTCCGGTTACGGACAGGTTTATGGCCTGACCAGGAGGGATCACGTATTTACCGAACTCGTTGGATTGAAATGGGCCAACTTGCAAAGGCATGGACATTATAGCGGTGGCACCGGATGGGGCTGCTGTAGAAAATCGAACGAGAGCGACACTTGTGTTACTGCTGGAAAGATTGCTGTTTACGGCTGCAAGTGTACTTGGGGATGAGAGTGTGCCGTTCACAGTTAGGGTCATCGTACCACTGAATGAAGACAGCAGATTGAGTGCAACAGTAATGCCGCCGGATAATCGAGAGATATACAGTGTTCTGCCGCTGCCAGCCGGATTGGCGAGTTGCAGTGTTGCCGTTACACTTCCTCCAAGCAAGCCCAGTGTGTTGGAGTTGGTAGAGCCGGCGTTGTACAGGTTGCCTGTGCTGCCCGCATTATTCTCGGGTGGGGCAACAATGCCAGGTGAGATATATGTGTTTGTATTAGAGGTATAAACGGGCCTATTTAATGGATTAAACACGTTGTTATTTGGCATGGTTAGCACCACCTTAGATCAAAATTCATGTTAGAATTCCCACCAAAACAGGTTAATCGCTCCGGTCTGGCTACCTGTTCCTAAACTAATGGATAAAGATTGACCCGGAGGAACAACGATGGAGCCATTCAAATCCAAAGCGTACATTCCGGCAGTCAGCGGCATACTGAGCAGGCTTGTGAAGACTCCCCCGAGAGTTCCTGTATTCTGTCTTGTCGTTACGATGCTGGTATTGGTATTGCCCAGCAGTGTATTGACGGGCACGGGTGTGCTGCCGACAGTTACGGTTCCACCAGAATAGACTGCGAGTGTGGCTGCTGCTGTTGTGCCTCCTGAGAGGCTCGCGATACATATCGTCCTGCCGCTGCCTACACTATTTAAAATTTGCAGTAGCAGATTTTGGCTTGAGGGAATAGACACATTGTTCGTGGTCAGGGCAAAAAAGCTTCCCGCCGCCGCCGCACCCGTGTCTGGAGCCGCTCCAATCCCCGGAGCCGCAAACGTGTTGGTCAGTTGTGTGAATAAAGGGCCATTGGACTGGTTGAACACATTCGTATTGGTCATCCCGCTTGACCTCCTCTGGACGAATGGAATGGATGGGGCATAATCATAGCTCACTTTATTCCGCATGTCCTTATGACTAGTACTATATGTAAAAGGAAGAAAAAGCGTTTGGGGATTCCATACGAATCCCCAAATAACGGCGGGTGCCGTGCCCGTATTTCCATTTCAGGCATACGATGCGTAAGCACATTTTTTTAAGGGGAAATCGAGATGAGTCGAACAGCGAAGCGAAGCAGGAAGAGAACAAAACCATCAGCCAAGCAGACCATCAAACGGACAACCAAATATGTCAGCCGCCATGCATCCCGTTGTTCTCGCCGCGCCAAACTGCTGAAGCCCCCTTGTTCCCGGATTACTCGTCCCCGGTTCAAACAGGGTGTTTTCTCACGAGCGAAACTCCCTGGTGCTACACACTGTTTTACAGAGCATACCTATACCGGAGCAGAGACAAGTCAAGGTGAACATGCCCTCCCACCGCAGGATACCTCATCTCTGAGCATGTACAGCTATGGCGTCGTGAATCGTGGAACACATCCAGCTATCATTCAAGTTCAGGTCAGCCCAAATGCTGTAGATTATGCAGTGGATAGTCAGGAAGTCATTGAGGGGGGCCAGACCAAGGCGATTGTTCCCTTGCGATTTCTGCATTATACCCGGTTAGTTATCTTGCCTGTGAATTCGGCTCAGCCAACCCGGCTTGATGTTTATTTTCAGGCACAGCGTATGTTCGTACGGTAGTTTGATTACCCAGATTGTCCAGGGAGGAGGACGAGGCTCATGCCTAACTTTACAACGTTTAATACGAATCCCGATAACCTGAGAACACTGATTTTTGGTCAGGATAGTACAGGTACGGCCCAGCCCGTCAGAACGGATACAAGCGGCAATGTAGTAGGTATCATTCTGGACGGGACGATCAGCAACATATCAGGTCTGACCACGGTGACTATTAATGCAGGTACAATCACCAACATCCTGAATGGTACGATCACCAGTGTTCTAGGTGCAACGATCACGGCGGGAACGATAACAAGCGTGCTAGGTGCAACGATCACGGCGGGAACGATAACAAGCGTGCTAGGAGCGACAGTCACCGCTGGAACACTAACGAACTTGTTGAATGGTACAATCACCAGTGTGTTAGGTGCCACCATCACAGCAGGGACAATCACGAGCGTGTTGGGCGCGACAGTGACTGCCGGAACGCTGACCAACTTGCTGAATGGTACAATCACGAGTGTGTTAGGTGCAACGATTACGGCAGGTACAATCACGAGCGTACTGGGAGCGACAGTGACTGCCGGAACGCTGACCAACTTGCTGAACGGTACAATCACGAGTGTGTTAGGTGCGACCATCACAGCAGGGACAATCACGAGCGTGCTGGGAGCGACAGTCACCGCTGGAACACTGACGAACCTGCTGAATGGTACGATCACGAGTGTGCTAGGTGCAACAATCACGGCGGGAACGCTGACGAATCTGTTAAACGGTACGATCACCAGCGTGCTGGGAGCGACAGTTACCGCCGGAACATTGACGAACTTGCTGAACGGTACAATCACGAGTGTGCTCGGAGCAACCATCACGGCAGGTACACTTAGCAGTGTAACATCCATCTCACAGAAAAGTTTTCAGGAGAACCAACTTGTCAGCACACCGACTGCTAATACGTTTACGTCGTTGCCTGCTGTAACAACCAGTGTGTTTGGAACGTACTCCTTTTTCGTGTATAACAGGGGACCAGGTGTGAACAGGGTGGATGCCCAAGTGGAGATCAGTGCGAACGGAACCAACTGGTACACGGATGTGACTACGGTAACGGGTATCCTGTCCGGTTCTGTAGATGTTTTGGTACCCCAACGGTTTCTGAAATATACTCGACTTTCTTATCGCTCAAGCCTGATCGGTGCACCAAGTACGATTGATGTGTTCTTCAATGGACAAGGCACATAACCCGCTTTGCTGTCATATAGGTACATGGAGTTCACTTTGGTGGGCTTCATGTATTTTTTTGTATTGGAGGTCAAGCGGATGCAGAACCGGTTACTCGGTATCCATATGATTGTGCAAAATGAAGAACAGTGCCTGCCTCGCTGTCTGGACAGCTTGAAGCAAGCAGACTTGGAATCCTTCATTACGGATACAGGCTCGTCCGACCGGACGCCTGATATCGCCAGAACATATGATGCGACCGTGTTGCGAGCTGACTGGGAGGAAGATTTTGCGAAAGCCCGAAATATTAGCTTGCCCTTGGCAACCACAGAATGGATTCTCTGTCTGGATGCCGACGAGTATGTGATTGAAGGTCTGGAAGAATTGATGACTGTTCTGCCAGGTGTCCATAAGAGCATTACCAGATTACGCATAACGATTGAAAATCAGTTCGGTGAAGGGCCGGAGGACAAGATTCTGTCTTATCCGGTACGGCTGTTCCGTGCTCATCACGGTTACCGGTACACCGGACGTATTCATGAACAGTTGGTTCGTCAGGATCCTGCCGAGCAGAGCTGTGATGTTACATCAAATAAGTCCACGAGAGAAACATATGCACAATGGGATTGGCCGCAAGCAAATGCAGCAAACGAGTTAGCAGATGCAGGTGTAAAAGCAGATGTAAAAGCAGAGGAAGAACTGCTGGTTCCTTTGCGTCTGGGACATGATGGTTATCTCGCAACGGTGATCGCTAAAGGTGATAAACCCAAGCGCAATTTGCGCCTGATTGAACGAGAATTGGCGGATCATCCGGCACAGCCTTTTCACCTGTACAATCTGGGCGTAACACGCTGCCAGCTAGGTGATCTGGAACAGGCAGCGGATGCGTTCGGGGAATCGCTGAAATTTGCTGAATTGCAGGCTCCATATCGCGCCACTCTGGTGAAAGATTTGGTTAAAGTGCTGGTAGTGCTGGAGCGTTATGAAGAAGCACACATGCTGCTCACCGCAGAATGTTGTCGTTACCCTGCATATCCCGATCTGCATTTGTTGTACGGAGAGATTCTGGAGCGCCAAGGCTTGGAGGAGCGGGCATATCGTGCCTACGCAAGAGCGAGTAACTGTGGCTCTAGACGGGATGATCAAGCAAGGGCTAGCGGTGGTGAAGCAGTAACGGAGCCTGTTTACGTAACAGAAGCGGGCTCGAACAGTTATCGGGCATATACGTCCATGGCACGGCTCGCACAAAAGAGGGGATTCGGGCAAGAAGCGGTTCGATTATATGAGCTGGCGCTGGAGCACCTGTTCACCTATAGACCGGCATGGATAGGGCTGGCGGATGTACTGCAACAACAGGGCTTTTCAGATGAACAGATAACAGATCGCTTGCTGCATCTGGCTAATCAATTCAATGAGATACATGGGACAGATCGTGCAGATAGAATGAACCATTTGTGCTCCTCTCTAGAAAAGAAGACAGGGCAAGTACGGATAGAGATAAAAATACTAATGGAGATGATCTATGCCCTCGCTGAATGTGGAGCCTATAAGCAGGCATTGCATTTACTCGGCAGTGAGACATCCAATGTTCATATCCCGGCAGGTGATCAACTTCACTGGCTGCTGTGTGCAGGCCAAGTCACAGATGCATGGCACCTTGCGGAAGGCAGTTGGAGAGAACCAGACAGGGAAAGTGGCGAGCAGATCTGTAGCTCTTCCATTAGCGTTACGTGGGGGCAAGATGATCTCCATACAAGCCTTCGAGCAGAAGAGCGGAGTGACTGGGCGTTAGCTTGTTGGGCGAACGGAAGACGGTTATCTTCATCCTTTCTCGCTAAATCACCCCCCGCTGAAAGAAATATGTGGAAAGTAGCAGACCATTTGCTGTTTGAGTATACACCGGGTTCATCTGCTACGAATCCTATACCGCATGTACCCGATGGGCAGCTACTGCAATGGGGTGAGGCAGCGCAAATGGCTGCGAAGCAAGTTGTGATTCGCGCTATTCAGAGCGGACAGCTGTCCCTCGCAAGGCAGCTGCATGAACGGCTGGCTCGGATCATGTCAGAGCATGAGCGGACAGAAACGGCGATTCCTCGGAGTTATGCAGGTCTGCTCTATCGATATGGCTACACGATGATTGCCGCCGAGATGCTGATTCAGGGTATGACGGAAGGGGAACTGGATGCGGAAGGACTCTTTTGGCTGGGTGAAACGTTGTATGCAAAAGGATACTCGGAACAGGCGCTGTCAATGTTTGAACAGGCGCTGGAGCGCGAGCCGAATTTCAGTCAAGCCCGTGCCGGGGCAGCGGTTTGTTACTTACAGATCGCCCTTGATTTGATTCGTCAGGAGCAGAATCGATCCTCGGAACCATCAGTGCTTGCGGCTCAACAGATGGCTTTGGAGCAGCAGTTGCGAACCGCGGAAGGTATACCTTGGCGGACGGTATACCGTGCAAAAGAAAGGAGGAATCATCATGCGAGTACATCAGCATCAGAGTCAGCAGAGCCAAGCGCAGCAAATCTCTCTGTGTATGATCGTCAAGGATGAGGAGGAAATGCTACCGCGCTGTCTTGAAAGTGTACGCGGTGCGGTCGATGAAATCATCGTGGTAGACACTGGCTCATCAGATCGCAGCAAGGTCATTGCAGAAGAGCATGGGGCGGTTGTGGTTGAATTTGCGTGGTGCGATGATTTCGCCGCAGCACGGAATGCTGGCCTGGAGCGGGCTTCCGGCGACTGGATTCTCTTTCTTGATGCGGACGAGGCGCTGGAATCAGCAGCACGGGAGCAGATCAGAAGCTGGACGACAGTCAGCGGATGCGACGGATTGTTTTTGAACATTCATAACTATACGGGTTCGGGTCAGCAGGGGGCGACGGTTAATCCGGTGCTGCGTCTGTTTCGCAATGCCCCGGAGCATCGGTTCCAGGGCCGAATTCATGAGCAGATTGCGGCGGCGATCTGTGAGCGGAATCCAGAGGCGGCGTTTCATGTTACGGACATGGTGATTCACCATTACGGGTATCAGACGGTGATTGTGGAGCAAAAGGACAAGGTGAACCGTAATTTGCGTTTACTACAGCAGGCGGTGGCGGAAGAGCCGGACCAGCCATTTCATCACTATAATCTGGGCGTAGAGTATTTACGTGTGGGTGAAGCAGAGCAGGCACTCGAATCATTTGGCAAAGCCCGGCAGAGGATTGACCCTGTGGTGACCAGTTATGCTCATTTGCTGTTGAAATACGAGGTCCGCTGTCTGGAGCATTTGCAGCGCTGGCAGGAGGCTCTGGAACGGGTGGATGAGGCGCTGGAGCTGTTTCCGGAATACACGGATCTGATGCACCATCGTGCGATTTGCGCGGACGCTTTGGGGGATACAGTTATGGCAGAGATGTCACTTCGTGAAGCCGTTCGGCAGGGGCCGCCACCGGCAATTTTCCATACGGAAGAAGGGATGGGCACATACCAGACATGGTACACATTGGGTCGTTTGCTGGAAGGAAAGGCCGATCTTGAGGGAGCGGTAGAGGCTTACGTGGAAGCTGTGCGTGCAAAATCCAGCCTGCTACCGCCACTCTATCGCATATTTCGAATTATGCGAGTGTCGGGGCAGGAGCGGCAGATTCCAGCGGTGATCAAGTCGCGTTTTGCCATGAATTCGGAGGAAGCTTTGTCTAAAGTGCTTGGCATTCTGGAACAATGTCATTGTTATGATGCGGCGCTTGAGATGCTGGGGGAGATGCCGTCTGTCTCTTCCGGCGAGCAACGGGAGAAACGTTCTGTAGCTGAGGCTGTTCTGCATGTGCAGCGAGGGGACTGGAGTACAGCACGTTTGAAACTGGAAACCGTGAAGCGGAAAAAGGGTTCATTTACCCCTATGGCTGCCCGTTGGCTCGAACGTTTGCAATGGCTGGATGGGAAAGAGGGGCGGGGTGCGAGCGGACAGGATGCCTTTACCCTATGGCTGATGAATGGCTCACCGGCGGATGAGAGTAAGGAGGGATTATCTGAGGCAGAGCCTCGGTTGGCAGGATGGTGGATGGCTGCAATAGAGGTGGAGAACAGATCGGAAAGTGAGAATGTAGCTGGACTTGAGGGTGTGGCGGACTCAGATCATGCAGGGGTATATGATGGTTGGCAAGCTCTCGGGCTTATGCTGGAAGGGTGCGTTCAGTCTGGAAGATGGCACGTACTGCATGGATTGATTCAACGGGGCCGGCAGTTACTGGTTGAAGTGGATCATGTAACGGAAAAGAGGCCGGAGAAGGAAAGGAATGCTAGTGGTGAGCAGGAGATGGAGAGAGAGCAAGTTGAAAGTGAGATAACAGATGCCAAGGGAAGAGGGAATCGTGAACCTTTTCCCGGAGCCTTGGATACGTTGACCGGAACGAGTTGGCTCGTGAAAGGACTGATTCGTGCAGCGGATTGCCATCTGGGGCAGCTTTCGTCTGATACGGAACAGGTGGAGCATGGGAAAAGGCAACATCGTGCGTACTGGCCTGTCATTCAGCATATTCGGCTGGAGTTGCCGGGAGTAGATGGATTCGAGGGCTAGGATAAAAGAAGGTTTTGTGAACAGGGCGAGATATAAGGATGGGGAGAGGTTTTGCGGCAAGGGGGCGGGTTACGGGTGAAGCATGGAATCAGCTTATGCATGATTGTGAGGGATGAAGGCGAATTTTTGGCTCGTTGTCTCGGTTCTGTGAGTGAAATGGTAGATGAGATCATTATCGTGGATACAGGCTCGACAGATGATTCGGCAACGATTGCCGAGCGTTATCATGCGACGATTATTGGTATGGAGTGGAATGGAGATTTTAGCCAGGCACGCAATCTTTCACTTGCCGCCGCGAGTTATTCGTGGATATTGGTACTGGATGCAGATGAAATGTGGATAAGTACGTTACAAACAAAGTCGGAGTTTCTGGATTGGTTGGAAGCAGGGAGTGAAGAAATCTGGGGTTACTGGATGAAGGTAACGAGCCTGCTGGGTATCTCAGGTGAAGAGCGTGTAACGGATGAGGTCTGCCGTCTGTTTCGTAATGATCCCCGGATCGCTTTTCGTGGAAGAATACATGAGGAAGTTGCTTCTTCCATTCTTGCTCTGATGCCGCAAGGGATTCACCATTCGGAAATAGAGGTTATTCATTATGGTTATCTGGATCAAGTTATTGCTGCTAAACAAAAAGATGTGCGTAACATGCGGCTGATTCGGCTAGCTTTGCAGCAGACACCAGATCAGCCCGAGTTGTTCTATGCGCTGGCTGCCGAGTGGTTTCAGCAAGCCCGATATGATGAAGCACTTCGATTGTTGTTGCCACTACTCGCAGGGCTTGACCCGGCGTGTGGATATCATTCGGACGTGGTGCTGAAAACAGCTTACGCTTGGAGAGAGCTGGGACAGCCAGAACGGGCGCTTTCCGTAGTGGAGACTTGGGCATCGATGTATGGTGATTACCCGGATCTGTTGGAGCTGGCGGCTGTGTTGGAAATGGATCAGGGACGGGCAGATAGCGCGCTGAACTGGTTGAAGCAGGCGAAATCCGTTGCATCGACAGGAGCGAGGTATACCTCGGTGTCTGGTGCCGGAACTTACCGCAGCCTGACACTGGAAGGCATGGCGCATGAGCAGGTGGGTCGCTGGGCAAAAGCGGAAGCGGCCTATACGGCGGCGCTGATTATGCAGCCAAGCAATGGGGCGGCGTGGCAGCGAATGCTGCTTCTTGGCGCAGCCACGGGGCGCCCGCAGGCCATTGCCGGCGCAGCCGAGGGAGTGAGCTTGCCGCCATTGGCGTGGCAAGCGTTGGTCTCGGCCGCACTGGCTGCGCATCGGCCGGAATGGCTGCTGCGCCATGCGGCGGCACTGGGCCCGGCACTGCGTGCGCAGCCGCTTGCTGCGGGGCTTGCGCTGGCGCAGCTGGGCGAGGATGCAGCTGCCAGCGCGGCATTGCAGCTGTGGCGTGCGCATGCGCAGCACGGGCCAGAGGCCGAGCTGGCGCTGTGGGCGCTGGGCCACAAGCGGCAGGGCGTACCTGGGCGCCATGCGGCAGCACGCCAGCGGGCAGCGGTGCCGGAAGCGGCGCGTGCTGCCGAGGCACTGCTGCGCGGCGAGGGCGTGGCAGTGGGTGGCGGCGATGCGAGCTGCATAGCGGTGCAGGCACAGGCTGGGGTAGATGAGCAGGCACACGCTCAGGCGAATGTGAAGATGCAGGCAAGGCTGGATGAGCAGGCGAGCGTGCACGAGCAGGCGCAGTCTGAGCCGCAAGGCCATGTGCCCCAGCCGCGCAGCAGCACCCAGCAGGCACTGCTCGCACCCGCAGCAAGCGCTGCCCCGGCACTGCTCGCGCCCGCGCAGGCGCTTGCTGCCGTAGGCGCATGGCCCGCATGGCTGCGCCTACTGCAAGCCCTGCCGCCGGGCGGCGCGCTGGCGCTGCTCGCAGCGCTCCCGCCTGCGGCCCGCTGCGGGCTGCTGCGCGCGCCCGCACGCGTCCGCGAAGGGCTGCTTGCGCTATGCGGCTCGCCTGGCGGCGCGCAGCAGCCCCTCGCGGACGCAGTGCCCGCCGCTGCGCTCCTGGCGGGCACGCTCGCGCTGCTCGCCGGGCGGCAGAGCCTGGCGTGTGATTGGGCCGAACTCGCGGCCCGAATCACTGCACGGCATGCTGCCGCCCAAGGCCGCCCGGCGAAGACGTCTCCGCCGGGCCTGCAAACCCTGCTGCGCCTGACGGTTCCCGGTGCAGCCAATGCCCCAACCTTCCAGCAGCAGTGCAACATGCTACTGGTGTACCTGTAATCCGGCGTCCCCATACCGCCGGATTCACGGGATGCCCCTCCTTTTCGGCACAGCAAAAAAGCCGGGGCATCCCGGCGTACACTTCCTTGAGGTCTCTCCAATTTTTGCTGTTTTTTGATGACCCTACAGCTATTCATTCCTCGTATTCGGCGACGCTAGCCCTTTCCCGTCTTACAGATCACAGCCCTGAAACAGCGAATCGGGGCGCCATACATATCCGAAAATATCGCGTCCTCCGGTTCGGTCACGTTCAGCTTATCTTCAATCCTCAGCCCCGTTACAGCCATGATCGTCTCCAGCAAGTCTGGCCGCATCTCGGGCACATCAAAGGTGGCGATTAACTGTCCGTCCGGCTTCAACACCCGGGCAAATTCGCGGAAAGCTCGCAGCATTGTGCCGGTGTCCAGATGTTCCAGAACAGAGATGCAGAATACACGGTCAAACTGCTCGGTGGTATATGGAAGC
This sequence comes from Paenibacillus amylolyticus, assembly GCF_051136285.1. Taxonomy (GTDB): domain Bacteria; phylum Bacillota; class Bacilli; order Paenibacillales; family Paenibacillaceae; genus Paenibacillus; species Paenibacillus amylolyticus_F. Next base: position 4,197,176 of record NZ_CP194938.1, read on the forward strand.
TGAGCCAGATTGGCTTGAGCCCGGTTGAGCCGTGTCAGATAGGGTTCCGGCAGATTCCGGGATGCCTGTTCACCAAAATCGGCAGCAATATCCAACCGAATCGCCTCTTCCGACAAAATGCGTTCATCCCAGTCGCACGCATGAACTTCGCGGCAATGCTCTGTAAGCCAGAATTTGAACGGGTGAGATATACCACATGCCGCATCCAGCACTACATCATCCGGGCGTACAAACTGCCGGGCCCACTCATATTCATAAGGGCGACTCCACCACGCAGGATGAAGCGGAAAAACCAGCGTATCTGTCTTCGGATCGCTTTGCCGAATGTACCTAGATTCCAACATTGCCGTGATATCAGGTGTGTTCATCATGTCCGAATCCCCTCCCTCAATCCTGTTTCCGTTAAAAAAGATTCCAGAACCCTGCTCCACCGGCTGCGCCATATGGACAGATCATAAGACAGCGCCGTCTCGCGCGCATAGATGCCGAGCCGTTCCCGCTCGGCTCGATCCTGAACGAGACGAACGAGTGCAGCAGACAGTGCCTGTTCACCCGGAGGAACAAGGAGCCCGTTAAACCCGTCCTGAATCAGATCATTGAGTCCGCCAACATTCGAAGCGATAACCGGAAGGCCACAACTCATCGCTTCCAGACAAGCGTAGGAGGTTCCCTCCGAGAATAACGTAGGAATGACAACGATATCCGCCTGATGATAGGCATCACGAATCTCTCTGAAGTCGTACGTATGCTGGTGGATACGAGCTGTATACGGATGTGTACGCTGCCAATAGCGAAAAGCTCTGCCCACCGTACTACCTTCCACCAGTTCCCCGGCAAATTCAACCTCCACATCTGGAAAAGCCCCCAGTAGCGTATCTGCAGCAAGCATCATGGGAATGATACCGCGCTCGCTGCTGATGCGACGTGGATACAGAATACGGATTGCACGGGGAGTCGAAGCTGGCTCATCGTTTTTCGTGTGAGCCTGCCATGAATGAGGAACGGTTTCGGTAGCCTCGCTTTCTACAGAGATAACACTGGAGGCCTCCAATAACTCTGGATGATAACTTTTCGTTATGGCCTTTTCCACTGAACGGCTATAGGCATCTAAATCATCTTGATCTGCTCTATCGAGACCCACTATGTTATCTCCGGATTGCTGAACAATGATGTCCGCATGTTCAGCTTGCATTGTCGTATCTCTCTTCCACGCAGCCATCCATTCTTCTTCGTTTTGCTGTGGGAGTGTCCTCCTTGGCGGAGCCGGAACAAAGTATGAGGTGTCCACGGCGTTGGGAATCAATACGATTTGTTCTGAATCGTTGTACGTACAAGCTGCCCGGCAGAAGGTCTGGAAATGAGAGTCCACCGAGACGATGCGAACCAGTCCGTCCAACGCCAACTGAATATGTTCGGCAACCTGACGTTTCGTATCCAGCGGCAGACCGGGGCGATCCCAATTAATGCCGTGGCATATCCCGAGGCTACCGGGTTTGTAGTTAATGGGCTGCCACAGGCAACTTGCATAGATAATAGGTCCGCGAGCGGCTGCGGCCATCCGGTCAAAAGCTTCAGGTACATTTTGCATGTCATAATCATAGCCATAGACGTCAATCTGTTCGGTTCGGGTCTGGAACGCTTCGAAATAAGACAGTTGATGTACCTCGGGAATATGACCGAGTCCGCGGATCACACGGCATAGATCGAGAATGTAACGTTCCAGTCCACCGCCAAATACCCGGTTAAACTCCCGATTGTATCCATCGGTAAAACTATGGGTCAGTATGCTGACCACACCCATATTAGGTTCCCTCCTTCCACGGAAGCAGGCGCGGTTCAGGATCCAGAATGGACTCATACTGCGCCGGATTGCCCCATTCTCCATGCGGATCAATACGTTTGTAACGCAAGTACTTGCGCACCCGGTCTTCCAGACTGCCAGCCCAGCCGAGATGCTGTACTTTCAGTTCTGTGCATACCCCTGACAATACGGTGCTGGACACGGGGAGGCGAGGAAGATGGTGATTCTGCTGCGGGTAAAAGTAAGGATAGCCTGGCATATAACGAACAAGAGAGGCTGTGTGGCGTTTGTGCATCGACCAGAGTTCATCCTCCCGATAATGAGTTCGGCCGCCCCACATATCATAGAAACGAAAGGCAAACCAGTCTGCATAGTCCTGATCAATGAGTTTGCGTATCGCCTGTTTGGCTTCTGTGCTGTATAGTTCATCGGCATCGACCGAGAGAAGCCAGTCCGGGCAGGTACTCACAGCTGCTTGCCATAGGGTATTGCGAAGGCGCCATTCCTCGGCAAATAGTGGCTTCTCCAAAATTTCCAGGCGCACGACCTTTGGAAAGGATCTGCATATATCCGGCGTTCCATCTGTACTGGCATCATCAACGATGACAATCTCGTCCACGAATTCACTCAGATCCTGCAGCACTTCCTCCAGATACCGTCCTTGTTCATTACGAACCTGAAGCATGGCTGTTAACTTGTTGTTTTTACTTTTGCGTACCCGGCGTATGGCGGAGAACTCTTTGAATGCCTCCCTTTCAACATCCAAGTTGGCAGAAGGGTTCGATTCGTTCATGGACTTAATCAGCTGTTCACTTTTCGCGTCCATATCTGGTCCATTCATCAAAGGCATATCTATCTTCTCCGGCGGCATCCGATTCAGCTCAACCGCAACCGCTGTATGATCCTCCACGGCTGCTTGTTGTTTGGTTGTCTGTGTCTGAAGTGAATCATGCATAATCGGTCTGCTCCCGGGGGCTCTACGTTTTTTCGGGTCTAACATTAAAGCACCTCCCCAAGCAGTTGCTGTACGGCATGATCCAGCAGTTCCAGTTCAATAATCCGGGCGAGCACATGTTCATCCTCTACAGCCGCCTCCAGAAACTGCCTCACTGCACCGTGGCGCTCTCCTCGAAGAGCCAGTGCTGTCCCGGATAATTGCCGATATTGCAGAAGACCGGCTCTGTCCTGAATGTCGATGGCATGAACTAGGGTGAGTGCAGCCTCTACATGCTCTGTTTCCTGATAGATGCGGAATTTCCAGTGCCTTGCCGTTTCCCCGCCAAGCTCATCCAGAATACGAATAGCACTGCCATAATCGTCATTGATGCGAAGCAGTTCCGCTTGAACCAACTGCTCCTCTCCTGCTTCAAGCCAGCGACATAATTGTTCATAGTGATGGCGTTCCTGCTCGTCACGTGCACTGATGCCAAACACCTGTAGAGCTTCCTCAACCTGACCTGACCTCGCATGGATAGCGGAGAGGAAACGGTAATGGGACACAACGCAATCTGGCCGCCCGTTGATGACAGCGTGTGTGAAGGCTTCCTTAAGCGAAGCAGCGGCACGGGAATCCTCTAGCAAATACTCATAAGCTGAAAGAAGAAACGAGATCGTTTCATGAGCACCTGCTTTTGTCCGAAGCTGTCTGTAATAGTCGGCTCGTACATGGCATTGTAACATGGTGATGTGATCTGGCTTACCTGCAAGCACCTGCTGGAGTGCATGCATGAAAAACAGTTCATAGTCCCGCACTGGAATACGTGTGCCACCATGATGGATATAACCAGCAGGAGAAGCGTCTTCTCCTCCTAGCCAGATGGCACGGGTGCCTTGAAAGAGCAATTTCATGTACCGGGTTTCCGAAGATGTGCCCACCAGATCGGCAATGCCGACAAGCCTGGAGATACTGCTCTCCCAGAGCGGAGAGGTTGCTTCATCCCCTACAGGTTCAGGCAATAGTGCAATGCATACTTCCGGCTGAAGGGAAGCCACAGTCATAAGCCAGTAAGGGTGTGCGACGACTGCAGCCGTGTGTGGCTCCTGTAATCGGGTTTCTGCTTCCGAGAGGGAGATCACTTGAATGGCATTTGGAAGTTTCTCCTCCTCGGCCGTGCGGCTGCTGACATAATAGAGGGTTCCCTGTTCTGCTGCGAGCAGAGCCGCGATGTCTGGATAGGGGAAGGAAGACCAGCCCCCTTTTCGCGGAAAAAGCACGTATTGAACTGTAGCGTCTGTGGACACATACCGTTCAGGTGTTGCCTTTACCCATTCATCCGTAAAGTTCGATTCCGGTTTCGGATCTTCATCTGTTAATGGTTCGGAGTGTTCCACTGTAACTCACCTCACTTTAATAGGTCTAGGCCGATTCTCTTATGTAAAAGCCGTGCAGAACTTCGCATCATCCGTCTGACACTAACATATGGGCATTTGTCTCCAAACATGAACAACTTCCATGAATACATGGAGCAGTCCAGATCAAACAGGCCACTTACAAGCACAATAAATAGGCCTAATTTTATCTATTGTGTGACCGAGGTCACTTTTTTTGTTACAGAGGCACGAGAATGTGAGAATTATCACATGTGAAAAATAGGTAATCTGGCACAATACGTTCAACAACGTATTTGGAGGACAGACAGCGAAGATGCCGCTTCAAAGCCATTTACGTATCTTGCAAAAGCGAACAGAAAGAAGGGGTAAAGGTATGGATCCGATTATGTTATCGCGTATCCAGTATGCACTTACAACGATTTTCCACTTTTTCTTCGTACCGCTATCAATCGGCCTCGTGCTGCTGGTTGCGATTATGGAGACGTTGTATGTCATGAAGGGAAAAGAGATTTACAAAACGATGGCCAAGTTCTGGGGCAAGCTGTTCCTGATTAACTTTGCTGTCGGGGTGGTTACCGGTATTCTGCAAGAGTTCCAGTTCGGCATGAACTGGTCGGAGTATTCCCGCTTTGTCGGTGATGTCTTCGGTGCGCCGCTGGCGATCGAGGCTTTGCTGGCGTTTTTTATGGAGTCCACATTTATCGGTTTATGGATATTCGGCTGGGATCGTTTGTCCAAAAAAGTGCATCTGGCCTGCATCTGGCTCGTATTTGCCGGTACATTCCTGTCAGCGGTGTGGATTCTGGCAGCGAACTCGTTTATGCAGCATCCCGTTGGATTCGCCATCAATAATGGCCGGGCGGAGATGAATGACTTCTTTGCACTGCTTACGAATGGACAGTTTCTCGTTGAATTCCCGCATACGATTTTTGGTGCGTTAATGACGGGAGCATTTGTGGTGACGGGCATTAGTGCTTACAAGTTGATGAAAAAACAAGACGTGGAAGTGTTCCGCAGATCCTTCAACATTGCCGTTATTATTGGTCTCGTATCCTCGCTGGGTGTAGCCTTCTCCGGGCACTTCCAGGCACAATATCTGGTGGAAACACAGCCGATGAAGATGGCTGCAAGTGAAGGCACGTGGACAACAACGGAAGACCCGGCACCGTGGACGGTTATTGCCTCCATTGACACGGATAAACAGGAGAACTCCGGTGAGATCAAAATCCCTGGATTACTCAGTTACCTCTCCTATAGTAAATTCTCAGGTAGTGTCAAAGGCATGAAAGAACTGAATGCCGAGTATCAGCAGACGTACGGGCCTGGAAATTATATTCCGCCAGTACGAACTACATTCTGGAGCTTCCGTGTCATGATTGCTGCGGGCGGACTGATGATTCTGCTCGCGATGTATGGTACATATCTGGCTTGGCGCAAGAAGCTGGAAGTGGCTAAACCATGGTTTATGCGTCTGATGGTCTTTGCGATCTCCCTGCCGTTTATTGCGAATTCAGCAGGGTGGATTATGACCGAGGTTGGCAGACAGCCATGGACGGTATTCGGGTATATGACGACCGAAGCAGGTGTATCACCGAATGTATCAGCAGGTATGATTTTATTCTCCACGATTGCTTTTACTGCGGCATATACCGTTCTGGGCATCGTGATGGTGTTCCTGTTTGTACGCAAAATCAAAGCAGGACCGTATGCCGTCGATAAGTCGGAAGAGCATGATGAGCCGGCCGATCCGTTTGGCGTAGATGGGGGGTATTCCGTTGTTACTAAGTGAGCTTTGGTTTGTACTGATCGCCGTATTGTTTATCGGATTTTTCTTTCTTGAAGGTTTCGACTTCGGAGTAGGTATGTCAACGGGTCTGATTGCCAAAACAGATCGTGAACGCCGTACGTTAATCAACTCGATTGGTCCGTTTTGGGATGGAAACGAGGTCTGGCTGCTGACCGCAGGCGGCGCCATGTTTGCAGCCTTCCCGCACTGGTATGCTACGCTGTTCAGCGGATTCTATCTTCCGCTTGTTGTTGTGTTGCTGTTGTTGATCGGACGCGGAGTTGCTTTTGAGTTCCGCAGTAAAATGAAACAGCAGCGGTGGCGTAAAACGTGGGACATCATTATTGTGGTGGCAAGTGCCTTGTTGCCATTCCTGTTTGGGGTCGTTTTTGCAACGTTGATGAAGGGCCTGCCTATTGATGAGAACATGCAGATGCATGCCGGATTCCTGGATATTGTGAATCCATACACCGTTGTAGGTGGCTTGAGTGTAACGCTATTGTGTCTGGTTCACGGGCTGTTATTTGTTTCCCTGCGTACCGTAGGTGAATTGAGAGAACGGGCACTTCAACTGGCGAAAAAGTTAATGATGCCGTTAGTCGCAGTCCTTGCGATATATGCAATACTGACCTATCTGATGACCGATGTGTTTGCTGTTCGCGGTTGGGCACTCTGGATTATGGCTCTGCTGGGTGCTGCGGCACTGGCTCTTGCGGCTCGATTCATTCGTCAGCAACGCGAAGGCTGGGCTTTTGGGATGACGGGTGCAGTTATTGCGATTGCCTTTGCCTCCGTATTTATTGGGCTATTCCCACGAGTTATGGTGAGTTCAATCAATTCGGCATTTGATCTGACGGTATATAATGCAGCATCGGGACCTTATTCATTAAAAGTGATGACTATTGTTGCCTGCACCTTGCTGCCATTTGTACTCGGATATCAGATCTGGAGTTATTATATCTTCCGCAAACGTCTGAACGAGCAGCACCACCTGGAGTACTGACATGGGACGCGGGCTAATGAAGCTGCCGGGCATCCGGCCAGTACTCGCACTGGCATCTGCGCTGGTGCTGCTGCAGGCGATGACGATTATTATGCAGGCCAAATGGCTGGCACAGGCCATCACGGCCTTGTTTGAAGGTGCCACAGTTTCGTCGCAGTATCCGGTACTATTGCTGTTTCTGGCTGCTTTTGCTGCCCGCTATGCCTTGTCATTCTGGCTGCACCTTGTTACTACACGGTATGCGGAGAGAACAGGAACCGATCTGCGTAGACAGATGACGGAACAGTGGTTCCGGCTCGGACCGCGTTACGCCAAGACGGAAGGTACAGGACATCTGGTGACGCTGGCACGCGAAGGTATTTCTCAATACAAGACGTATCTGGAGCTGTTTATACCGCGTATGCTGGGCATGGGATTTACACCTGTTGTCATCCTGGTTTATGTGTTCAGACTGGATACCATGTCCGGTGTAATATTGATGCTGACACTACCGATTCTGATCCTATTTATGATCCTGATCGGTCTGGCGACTCAGCGTAAGATTGATGGACAATTCAAGTCCTACAAAGCGCTGGCTAATCATTTTGTCGATACGCTGCGTGGGCTGGAAACCTTGAAAACACTGGGGCAAAGCAAAACACACGAAGGCTCCATCATGCGAGTGAGCCAGCGATACCGAAAAGCAACCATGTCCACACTTCGCATGGCCTTTTTGTCCTCATTTGCTCTGGATTTCTTCACGATGTTGTCGGTTGCGTCGGTGGCGGTAGGCCTTGGGCTCCGGCTGACGGAAGGGCATATGACACTTTTACCTGCCCTGACGGTACTTATTCTGGCACCGGAATACTTTCTGCCGGTACGTATGTTGGGTGCAGATTACCACGCGACATTAGATGGCAAGGAAGCCGGGGAAGCAATTAATAAAGTGATTGAACGAGGCAGGGCCGCAGAACAGCGCCAGCATAAAGCCTATGCAGGGATGGTTGAACGAACCGAAGAGGCGCAATCAGCAGTAACCTCTCCCGAGTTACAACAAACTATGGATAGACCGATCCCTTCTCAGCCCCATACATCGGTGTCCTCTTCCCAGCTGCGCGTCGTATTTAACCGGGACAGACATGGCGTACATCCGGTGGCACCGGCCTCAACATCCTTTTCAACATCTTCTTCATCGGCTTCAGTTCATGACGCAGACCCTGGTTCCTCAGGCAACTTGAACTACGGTGATGATTCCGTATCCTTGTTCTCTTGGGAAGAGCATAGCCGGTTAGCACTGACGGGTATTCAGGTTCAACATGAAGCAGAGGGTCCTTATTCCATTCGGGATGTGACGTTTCAGCTAAAGGGTTTTGGTAAAATTGGGATTATTGGCGCCAGCGGAGCCGGGAAATCAACACTTATCGATGTCCTTGCAGGTTTCCAGCTTCCAACAGCCGGACAAGTGCTGGTCGATGGACAGCATCTGACCCTGGATCTACTTGAGGCTTGGCGTAGCCAGACGGCCGCAATCCCGCAGCATCCGTATATTTTCAGTGGCTCAATTGCGGATAATATTCGTTTTTATGTACCGGAGGCATCCGACGCAGAGGTGGCTCAAGCTGCACAGGTAGCGGGGCTAACGAAGCTTTTGTCAGCTATGCCAAGCGGACTACACGAACAGATTGGTGCGGGAGGCAGGCAGATTAGCGGCGGTCAGGAACAACGTGTGGCACTGGCAAGAGCTTTGCTGAGTGAACGCAGTGTGCTATTGCTTGATGAACCTACAGCACACTTGGACGTAGAGACCGAGTATGAGTTAAAGCAGACTATGCTACCGTTGTTTGAAGGTAAACTTGTTTTTCTGGCGACTCATCGTCTGCATTGGATGCCACATATGGATCGGATCATCGTTATGGATCACGGGACGGTAGCGGAGATAGGGACACATCAGGAATTGATTGCACGAAAAGGTGCATATTATCACATGATTCAGGCACAGATGGAGGCGATATGAGATGAAATCCGGACATCAAGGGACAGAGGCTGAACACAGCGGTGATCAACAAAAAAATAGCTGGATCACTCCATACGCGGAACAGTACCGCTGGCGATTCATCGGTGCGATTGCTCTAGGCACATGTGCGGCTCTCTGTGCGGTGATGCTACTTTTCACCTCCGGATATCTGATCTCGAAGTCTGCGCTGCGTCCTGAAAACATTTTGATGGTGTATGTTCCGATTGTGGGTGTGCGTGCCTTTGGGATCTTCCGGGCGGTGTTCCGTTATGTAGAAAGACTGGCAGGGCATGATGCTGTTTTGCGAGTGCTGGCAGATCAGCGGGTGAAGCTGTATCGCATTTTGGAGCCGCAGGCTTTATTGCTGCGTTCACGTATGCAAACCGGTGATGTGCTCGGTGCCCTTGCCGATGATGTGGAACGCCTGCAGGATATTTATCTGCGCACTGTATTCCCGGCGGTTACTGCTCTTGTGATCTATGGGGCGGCTGTCCTGGCCTTTGGTAGTGTAGATCCGATATTTGCGCTATGGGTAGCGCTTTATATGCTGTTCATCGCTCTGGTACTTCCCGCAATTTCACTGAAGATTACCTGGAGATGGCGTGTACAGCTCAAAAGAGAAAATAGTAAGTTATACACACGCCTGACCGACGGTGTGCTTGGGCTTGGTGACTGGATTGCCAGTGGCAGAGCCGCAGCTTTTGTGCAGTGGCAAGAAGAGGACGAAGAGCATGCTGATCAGATTCGGCGCAGGTTGCGGAGCTGGAGCCGCAGGCGGGACTTTATTGCCCAATGTGTCATTGGACTGATGGTTGTTTCGGTAACTCTGTGGGCAGGACAAGCGGCATCTGCTGCTCATTTGCCTGCGGTGATGATTGCAGCATTTGTGCTCGTGCTGTTCCCGCTTACAGAATCACTGCTGCCTGTTAACGATGCACTTGCTCATATACCAGATTACCGTGAATCGCTAGAGCGATTAAACAAACTGGAAGGGCCGGGGGAACAAGGTTTTCAGGAGAAAGAACATCAAGAGAAGGGACGTCAGGAGAAGCAGGACCAAGAGGCTGACCTGCATAAGGGAAGGCTGTCTGCTTCAGTTGCAAATATGTCGGATGACGGACAGAATTCTGTTCTGGCTGCAAGATCGGATGACAGAGTAGTTATAACTGACACAGTGGCTGCTACTGATGGGCGTATTCGGCTTCGAATTCCACCGAAGCTGCGTGCGGATATTACCATCGAGCAAGTAAGTTATCGATATGAAGCAGAGGCAGAGTACGCTGTTCAAGATATCTCCTTACATCTGCCGCAGGGCAAACGTTTGGCCATTCTCGGGCGCAGCGGTGGTGGCAAATCAACACTGTTGAAGCTCATCCAGGGTGCACTGTCTCCCTCTTCTGGTAAGGTTTTAATCAATGATCTGCCTGTGAAGATGCTTGGCGAGAGTGTAACCGAAGTGGTGGCGGTGCTCAATCAGAGCCCACATCTGTTCGATACTACAGTTGCGGGCAATCTGCGGATTGGTCGTCCGGATGCGACAGATGAAGAGATTCGGCAGGTAGCTGCCCAGGTAGGTTTGGCGGATCTGATCGAGTCTTTGCCGCAGGGGTATAACACCCCGATGCTGGAGACGGGACTGCGTTTCTCGGGTGGAGAGCGTCAGCGGATTGCGCTGGCTCGGGTGCTGCTACGGAAGACACCTGTTGTTATTTTTGATGAACCGACCGTAGGGTTAGACCCTGTGACAGAACGCGAATTGATGCGCACCATGCTGGACAGCCTGCAAGGCAAAACCTTAATCTGGGTCACCCACCACCTGATTGGTGCGGAGAAGATGGACGAGATTGTGTTTGTGGAAAATGGAAACATCGTCATGCAGGGTTCTCACGAACAGCTGCTGGCTCGGGAAGAGCGATATCGCCGGCTCCTTGAACTGGATCGGCCCGGATGGTTAGATCGGCATCGCAAGACTCCGCTGGCCCCTGTCGCTTCCAAATAGTTCACGGCTTGGGGATAACTTGACCATACAAGAGTGAACTCGGTGCTCCCACAACTCCTGACGATGATCGGCGGCAGTGGTAGAGTACGAAGCTATAGGCAAAAAGACGAAGTGGGCACAGCCCTGCTTCGTCTTTTTGGTGTCCGCCGATAGTCCGCCGATAGTCCGCCGATAGTCCGCCGATAGTCCGCCGATAGTCCGCCGATAGTCCGCCGATAGTCCGCCGATAGTCCGCCGATAGTCCGCCGATAGTCCGTGCTTGCCCATGTAATTCTTATCATGTACTGACTGTCATGCGCTATACGTATAAGTACTGCCTGATGATAATGGACAGGGCACTTACTTTCCTTAAAATATGAAAGTGTCGTTGTGCCTTCCCCCTCCACGGTCAGTTGCACATCGTCACCTTGGTGACAATTCGGCTAACGATCCCAGATGACGCTATTTGGCGCATTTTAACACATTTCCAATTCTAACGATCAGGAGGAACGCTATTTATCGATTTTTGCCCGAAAATCGCAGCTGAAAAGCCGTTTTGCTTCAAATAGCGTCGCTGGTGATCGTTAGAATTTTTACCGATGTAAAATTAGGCAAATAAGGCTTCTGGTGATCGTTAGAGCAGGAGGATGTGGGAAGAGAGTTAGAGTTCCTACCTGTTACTTAGCTCAACACTTACTTAGTGCAAAGAATGATGTTCCTAAGCCCTAGCGCTCTCAAATTACAATGTTACTCAACTTGAATAACGCTAAACCTAGCCCCGCGCCCAGCCCTCTTTATAACGCCACATTTACTGATATGCCAGCAGAGTGCCGCAGGAGCCGCGAAGTACCAGTTCCGGCTCTACTTTAATGCAGCGATTATCCATTTGTTTGTTCATCAGGTCAAACAGGATCATCGCGGCAAGACGTCCGATTTTATCTGTATCCTGCTTAACGGTTGTGAGCGGCGGATCGCTGTAACGGCAGGCTTCAATGTCATCACATCCCGCAACGGCGATATCCTCGGGAACGCGGAGTCCAGCTTCCTTGAAGGCTCGTACTGCTCCAAATGCGAGCAAGTCCGTAGCGGCAAATACAGCTCGTGGCAAAACGTCCGCTTTTAATAGCTGCTTGGCTGCCTCATACCCGTCGGTTGCAGCATAATCTTTGCTGTATACCACCCATTCCGGTTTCTCTTCAAGACTAAACTGCTTTAGGGATTGTTTAAATGCTTTTTCCCGCTGCTGCATCACGAGGGAGGCGCGCTGGAGTCCGATAAATCCGAGATCCCGGTAACCATTCATATAGAACTGCTCCACCACTTTGGTCGAGATTTTCTCGTTATCCGACATGATGTAACAGGAGTTCTGTCCCGTCAATTCGATATCTATCCCGATACACGGAATGGTGCTGGCATCGAGGTCGAATACGCTGCTCTCCACCTCATCCCCCGCAATAATAATGCAACCATCCACTTGAAAATATTTGGAACGTGCCAGGTAATCCTCACCCTGATCAAGGAACTTCTCATTCGAAAAGAAAAGCAAATCATATCCTAAAAGGCCGATTTGTTTCTTAAAGGCGTTAATGACCTCTACAAAGAAAGGGTGACTGAAATCCACGTTCAGCTTCCCTGCAAACACAACACCCACCAGGTTGGATTTTTTGGTCGCCAGCGTTTTGGCTGAAGATGAGGGGCGATAACCTGTTTCCTCCATAATCTTAAGCACACGTTGGCGCGTCTCCTCGCCAATGTCAGGGTAGTTGTTAATAATTTTGGACACCGTTGCAACAGACACGCCGGCCAAACGAGCTATCGTTTTGATATTCATATACATCCCTCAAGTTCTAAACTAGTTTCGTAGATTGTGGCTGTGTCTTTTTATGCTTTCTTGCCAACATTCTATGTCACAACACCTAGAGAGTCAATAACAGAAAGGGTGATTATCGAGGTGATTATGATATGTATGGATGTTTTTCAATGTTTTCTCACTTATTTAACGAAAATATTAAGCAGTTTTAGTAGAATTAGCTCATCTTTCAGATAATTCAGGCTCAATTTAACTAGATTTACTGGAAGAGTAGATGTGAAAAATCATAGTGCACCGAATAGGTGTTTCGTAAAATGGAGTTCGTATTCGTTTTGAAAATGCTTATAAACCCCAGATGTGGTGCGGTTTCCGCCTAATAATTTGTAAAAATTCAAATAAACTATTTACAAAATTATCAGGTGAAGTCATAATGAGGGTGTAATTAACGAAACTGATTTCGTAAATTCGTTAAATTAATCTTGAATGGCTGGGGGAAAGTGATATGAAGAGAAAGATTTTATCTATTACACTTGTAACCGCTTTAATGTTTGTGCTTGCAGCTTGCGGTAACGGTTCTACCGATTCGGATGGGAAAGCGTCTACCGATGGAAGCAAAAAGGTGACATTAAAGATTATTCACTGGCAACAAGAAAATATCAACAATTACATCAAAGAATTCAATACAAAATTTGAAGCGAAATATCCAGACGTGAAGGTTGAGTACACTACAGTTCCGGCAGATGCAACGTACGATCAGTTGATGCAAACGCGGATGAACGCTGGAAATACTGGCGATGTGGATATCATCCCGCTCAAGTCCAGCTTTGTTGGTGCTCCGCAAGACTGGTCCAAAGGCGCGGCTGATCCGATGTGGAAGCAGTGGATCGATGCAGGGCTGATCAGTGATCTGTCCGGTCAGGCTTTTATCAAAAATTACAACGAAGTTGACGTGCAAAATGCGATGACGTACAACGACAAAGTGTACGGTGTCAACATGGGTAAAGTGGCATTTACAGGTCTGTTCTACAATAAAGACCTCTTTGCCAAATACAATCTGCAAGTGCCCACCACGTGGGATGAACTGCAAAACGTCATCAAAGTCTTCAAAGATAACGGTGTAGAAGCACTTGGCTTCGCAGGTAAAGATGTTTGGCCAATCGGTCTTGCGGTGCAAGGACTTCAAGCCTCCATTCATGACGACCAACTTAGCTATATCAAAGGTCTGTGGACAGGACAATCCAAGCTGACTGATCCAGTGCAGATCGAAGTATTGCAGAAAGCTCAAACGTTAATGAACAGTGCCATGCCTGGGTTCATGGGGATTGACTATGGAACACTGCCAAGTCTGTTTGCCACAGGTAAGGTGGCGATGATTGCTGACGGTACGTGGGATGCAACGACGATTCAGGCGGCTAACCCGGATCTGAAATTTGGTTATTTCCCGATTCCGGGAAGCAACGATGCAGCGAAGAACAAAGACTTGGCTGGTAAATACGATATGACCTGGATGGTTGTAGATAAATCACCGAACAAGGATTATGCGCTGAAGTGGCTTGAAATGCTGTCGGAGAAAGGGAACTATACGGATTTTGTCAATGCAGCCGGATTCCTTCCAACGCAGCCTGATGTGGAGATCAAGAGTGAATTTATCAAAGACATTCAGCCATACCTGGAAAACTTCAAGCTTTCCTGGGATCAGCTGTTCATTAATCGTCAGAACGTAGGACAGTATATCGCAGAGTCCAGTGTTCACGCTGAGATGCTCAAACCAGCCGGCCCAATTGCTACACCGGAGGAACTGGCAAGCAAATCACAAGCCGATTGGGATGCAGCAGCTCCGAAATAAACGAATGATTGGATTTGTGCACTACAGGTTCATCCGAGTTATTGATCTAAGCTTCCTAGGCTAGTATAGTAACCACCGGAATAGCGCTTGGGGATAGAGCCTTCAGGCCAAACCATACAAGCAGTTATTCCGGTTTTTTTGGTTTTACCCGATGAAAGGTGTGAGGATGATGTATCCGTTTGGAAAAGGGAAGGCACGGCTGATTCCTTATCTGTATTTGAGCATTCCGCTGCTGCTTTATGTCGTATTTGGCTTTGGTCCATCACTCGTGACCGTACTATTTTCGTTTACGGATGCGACAGGTGTGCGGGGACAGGAATGGAGCTTTATCGGTTTCGAAAATTATAAAACCTTCTTTGGTGCATCCAATGCAGGAGATCGTCTGGACGCGATTGGGCGATCCTTATATTTTGCGTTTGCTGTAGTCATTATTCAAAACGCAGTGGGTCTGTTCATGGCCATTCTGATTAACAAAAAGCTTCGAGGTGACAAGCTGTATCGTGCGGTATTCTTTTTGCCCGTCGTGCTTGGTGTAACGGTGTCCGGGTTGATCTGGCAGCTCGTAGCGAATCCGCTTGGTGGGCCGGCACAGTCACTTCTGAATTTCTTTGGCACCAGCTCGAACTTTTTCGGGGATTATAACATTGCCTTCGAGCTAATTATTTTCGTGCAAATCTGGATGTACATGGGGTACTCCATGACGATCTTCCTTGCGGGGCTGCAGACGATTCCGAGTGATCTGTACGAGGCGGCTTACATGGATGGTGCATCGGGATGGAAAGCTTTTACCAACATTACGTTCCCGATGATTGCTCCTTCTTTTACCGTGAATATGCTGTTGTCCATCATCGGTGCTTTGCAAACCTTTGACATTATCTACGTCCTCACTGGAGGTAAATTTAATACAACAACACTGGCGTTTGACGTTTATGCAACAGCGTTTGGCAGTGGCTCCGCCGATTATGGTCTGGCTTCTGCGGTAGCGATGATTCAGTTCCTGTTTGTGTTTACGATCTCAATGATCGCTTTGTTCTATCTTCGCAAAAGAGAGGTGGAAGTATAATGAAGCAGAGCAGAACGTCAAGAACGATCAGTTACATCATTGTGATGCTGATGCTTGCGTTATACGTCTTCCCTCTGTTCTACCTGTTTAATGTCTCGATGAAAACACAGACGGAGTATTTGCTGAATCCCGTAGCACTTACGGAAGGCATTCGGCTGGAGAACTTCGCTGAAGCGTGGACAAAGGGCAGCTTCTCGCAATATATGTGGAACAGTGTTCTTTACACGGGTATGTCCACGCTGCTAACCTTAATTTTGTCTATATTTGCAGCATTTCCGCTTGCTCGCAGATACGTGAAGTTCAGCACGCTGATCTACATTTTCTTTTTGATCTCGATGTATTTGCCGAATCCGTTGATTCCTCAGTTCTCTTTGATCAATCAACTCGGTTTGTATAATACCCAAACGGGTTACATTTTGCTGAAAACGACGGGCACAGGCATAGCGTTCCTGATGTTTGTCGGTTATATCAAATCGGTATCCCGCGAGCTGGATGAGGCGGCTGCCATGGATGGATGCGGGTACACCCGTTATTTGTTCACCATCCTGGTTCCGTTAATGAAGCCAATCCTCGCAACAGGTATTATTCTTACGGCCATCGGGGTATGGAATGATATTATTGGGCCAACGATTTATTTGTCTGATCCGAATTATCAGCCGGTGACCAAAGGTTTGTTTACCTTCTATGGGCAGTATATGAATAACTGGCCGCTACTGGCGTGTGGTATTCTGATTGTGACATTACCACTGGTTGTGCTGTACGTTGCGTTGCAGCGTTTCATCGTGGGTGGTGCGATGGCTGGTGCGGTTAAATCATAGGTTTTGTGGATTTAGAAAAAAACGGCTGATGTCGATGTGTTGATTGATGTCGATGTAACGAGATATCGAATACGAAAAGAAAGCCGCCCTCATTGACGTGAAGGTGGCTTCTTGTATTTCTATTGAATTATTCATTTGCGCCGCTTGCATCAGATAATGAAGCGATGTTTTTTTACATATCCACTAATAACAAAATAATGGAGGACAGACACAGACAGGTGCTGACCAGATAGAGCACAGCAACGACCTGTTTGTGGTTCAAACCGGCACGTAGCAAGCGATAGTGGGCTTGGCTCGCATCGGCTTGGTAGATCGCTTTGCCTTGCAGGAAACGTTTGATCACGACAAAAATATTATCGAAAATCGGTACGCCCAGCGCCAGAATCGGAATGAAAATGGACAGCATCGTCGCTTGTTTGAATGCACCGTCAAGTGCGATAACCGCCAAAATAAATCCAAGGAACGTAGCGCCGGCATCACCCATAAATACTTTGGCTGGAGCCTTGTTGTATTTTAGATAACCGAGTGTTACCCCGACCAATGTGATGGACATGAGCGCAGAATCGCTCTGGCCCTTCGTAATCGCTACAATAAACAGCGTGATTGCTGATATCGCAGATAAACCGCCAGCCAGTCCATCCATACCGTCCGAGAAGTTGATCACCGTTGTTACCCCGAAAATCCACAGGATCGTCAGGATGAATTGCAGCCAGATGGGCAACAACACATATTCCGCATTGAACGGATTCACAAAGCCGGTAAACGCAATGCCGGACGCAAAGACGAGCACCGCAGCCGAGACTTGAATAATCATTTTAGGTAGTGCGGGAAAATCCTTACCTTTGGTTTTGTACCAGTCATCAATCGTACCAATCGTCAGAAGAAGCATACCACCTGCAACCAGCGCAGCGGTTTCCCAAGTCAGTTCCTTCGTCAGAGCAATGTATGTCAGGAAAAATCCAGCAAATATCGCGTAACTAGCGGTCAGTGGTATCGGTTGCCTGTGCAGCTTGCGCTCCACATCTTCCCGGGGCTTGTCCACAAAATCCAACTTATGCGCCAGTCGGCCCAGCGGCGGAATCAGCAGCACCACGACAGCAAAAGACAATATGAAAGCCAGTATGTATATCATAAACTCGCTTGGTTCACTCCCATCATCCCATTTCCTCTTATTATACGAGTTTAACCCGAAATCTGTCGATGTCAGTATTGTAACCTGGAGCTTCGATGGTCATGCGCGTCAGATGTAATGTGTCAGGCAAAGTTTGGACATTCCTTTAAGGCAGATAGGGGCCAAAGTAATCAAGTACGTTTTCAGCATGATATCCATCATCGCCTTGCCAGGTTGCAGCAAAAACAAAGTCACCTGAACCACCTTTAGGTTTCCTTGGTGTATCCCCGGGAACCAGTATGCCTGCGGCTGCCCAGATTTCGAGCAGGGCATCCCGTTCATGTTTGCTGGAGGGCAGGCAATCTTTCCACTTTTTCTCCAGAGAGCGTGCGCTGTCTTTTGGATCTCCGGTCTGTGCGGTTTCCAGCAGCCTGGCAAGGATCGTTTGGTCTTCCTCAGTCACTTCGTACGGGTGAATATGATTTCTCTCAGTGCTGGTGCTATTACCGTTGTAAGCTTGAAGCAGTAATTCCAGATCCATCAGGCAGTAGAGCAGCCACCCGTGACGCACACCGCCCCATTTCATCCGTTCAAAATTCAGTACATTCAAATCCGCGTTAACATATTGCTCGTCCGGTTGTAAACGAAGAAAGTTGCAATCCCCGCAGGAGCTTGTATTTGCATGTAAAGCCGGGCGTTCCTCGAACGTATGCAGAGGCATGTTTCGTGTCAATGCCCAGCTGGATAATGCGCTTCGCAGATAAACTTTTTTGGTGGATAGACTATGGAGGAATGCTGTGATGACTCGCTCTTTGAGCGAAGGTTCTTGATGAATGTTATGCAGGCGTTGTACGATCTCATCATGCGTGATGGTAAGTGGGTCGAACATGACGCCCTTGCTTTTGGCAAATTCGAAGTCATCACCCGAAAAAGGGTCGCGGGGTGATTTCCAGCCGCCACCTCCCCAGAATGTGTTCATTAGAATTTTGACTGCTTTTTTATCCATTAGAAGGAGCCTCCTGTCCTGATTCTATTTATTCAATCGAGTGAGAGAAGCTGTGGCTGTATCTGTTCTATAAAGTGTAGTAACTGGGTGTGTACCTTAAATAGTTGTGTTCAGGATCATGGCAACAAGGCCGGGGAATCGCTCGTTAAGTTCATCCTTTCTAAGCGAATAAAAGTGGTGTTTGCCTTCGATGCGAGGCTGAATAATGCCTGCTTCACGCAGCATTTTAATATGGTGGGACAACGTTGATTTGGAGATATGGTCGACTTCAAAAGCCGAGCAGTTTTTCTCACCCGAGCTGGCTAGGCAGTGTGCAATCTTCATGCGTATCGGGTCACCGAGTGCATTGCAAACCGTGGTCAGACTCATCTCCGAAGCTGTAGGTATCGTTAAAGTTCTCATGAAATAGACGTTAGCATATTCGGCAACTTCTTTCAATGTTTGAAAAATTTCGAATTATATCTTGCGATTCGGCGTTGAAGTATGGTAAGGTTCTTTTTGTATCAAATTGTTCGAAATTATTCGAATTGATAAGAAGATATACTGTTCGAGATGTTTTGAAATGAAATGTTTAAGACAGCATGAACTACAGGAGGGCAATCGATAATGAATACAGCAACAGGAACCCACAACAGTACCGGTGCTATAAATACAGCAGTGAACATTACGATGTTAAATAACTATTTCCGATTATTTGATGCTTCACGCACAGACAAACGGGCTATGCAGGACTTGTTATCCCTGTTTACGCCAGATGCCGAGATTGTGTTGAATGGCAACAGTCACACAGGGTTTGAGGGATTTATGAAGGCTTTCTACGAATACAACCAAGACATTAAACATATGTGGGATGCATGGGTGCTTCAGCCTGACGGCAGTTACCAAACGAACTGGGCCGTGTGCGGACAAGCAGCCGATGGATCGGTGTATGCGAAGGCGGGTAAGGATATTGCACGTGTGAATGATGAGGGACAGATTGTGTATCTGGAAAACGTGCAAGCAGACGAGAACGCATTTAGCAAATATAATTCGTAAGAGTAAACATGCCTAAGCATTAAGGTCACTCATAAGAGTGAATTTAATCTGTAAATGTTATAAGTTCGTGAGAGCTAAAGTTACGTAAGAGTTATAAGTATGCGAGAGCGATAAGTACGTAAGTGTAACATCATTTAGGTAGTAATCATTTCTGACTTATTGTAAGTTGAGTTATTTGGTGAACTCCACAGTGTAAGGCTGTGGGGTTTATTTAGGTTTAGGCGAGGGATGTGAGGATGCAGAAGAGGCAGAGGAGGCGAGGGAGGAAGAGGCGAAGCCGTCCAGAGCTTCCTAATGTCTAACGATCACCAGCGACGCTATTTACCCCAAATAGCTATTTTTAGGCCACTTTTAGCCTGAAAATTCGGAAATAAGGTGTCTGGTGATCGTTAGATTTCAAACCCCCGCCAAAACCATCCAATAAGCTTCCTGGTGATCGTTAGCTTCCTGCATCTGTACCAATTGGTATCTTCGTTAGTATCTTGTACCTGCACCATCTCGATAATGGAGATCACTAGTCTTCGCTCTCTTACTCCTGCATCATTCGATTCTGGAATGCCGCGATATCTGCGTATTCCTCTTCGAATTTGCGTGAGATGCGAATAAAAATAGGCAGCAGTTCACGGTATACACGTACACTGTCCGGGTGTGGCTGATGGCGGTGTGTTGATCCAATCATGCCAGAGACGGCACTCAGGGAATCAATGCGGCCTGTAGCATACAGCCCAAGCACGGCGGCGCCGAGACAGGAACTTTCGATGCTTTCGGGGATAATGACATCCTGATCAAAAATATCAGCCATCATCTGTCGCCACAGCTCGGAGCGGGCGAAACCGCCGGTGGCCTGAATCTTTTTCGGACGGCCAATCTTCTCTTCAATCGCCAGCATGACCGTATACAGGTTAAACAGTACACCTTCCAGCGCAGCACGAATCATATGCTCTTTTTTGTGATGCAGCGTCAGGCCGAAAAATGAGCCGCGTGCATTCGCGTTCCAGAGTGGTGCGCGTTCTCCGGTCATGTAAGGGTGGAATAATAGTCCCTCGGAACCTGGCGGTACATTTTCAGCGACACGTGTCAGGACTTCATATGGATCAATACCAAGCCGTTTCGCCGTTTCCACCTCAGAAGCCGCAAATTCATCCCGAATCCAACGAAAAATCACCCCGCCGTTGTTCACCGGGCCGCCAATCACCCATTGATCTTCCGTAAGTGCATAACAGAAGAAACGCCCTTTCGGATCGGTTACCGGTTGGTCCACGACAGTACGGATGGCACCGCTAGTGCCGATGGTCACGGCAACAACCCCGGGATCAATGGCATTCACGCCCAGATTCGAGAGTACACCATCACTTGCTCCAATCACAAAAGGAGTTGTCTCCGCAATGCCCATCGCTTTGGCATACTCGGGGTTAAGCCCCTCTTTTAATACATGAGTTGTAGGTACAAGGCTGGACAGATGCTCCGGCGTAATGCCGGCTACATGCAGTGCTTCCGAATCCCACTCCAGCTTTTCGAGATTCATGAGTCCGGTGGCGGAGGCCATTGAATGATCGATGACAAACTCAGAGAACAATTTATAAAAAACATATTCTTTCATGGAGATCAATTTATGTGTCTGTCTGAATAAGTCCGGTTCTTCCCGGGTGAGCCACATGATTTTAGTTATTGGAGACATCGGATGAATGGGTGTACCCGTTCGCAGATAAATTTCATGCCCGTTCATCTCTGATTTGAGTACTTCCGTCCACTCGGCACTGCGATTGTCCGCCCAGGTCATCGCTCGCATTAACGGTTTACCTTGTGTGTCTACAGGCAGAACGCTGTGCATAGCCGAACTGAACGAAACCAATAGAATGTCGTCTGGCTTTACCCCGGCTTTGGAAGTAGCTTGCTGTACGGATGTAATGACTGCTTGGAAAATGTCCTCCGCATCCTGCTCCGCAATCGCGGGTGTTGGTGTGTGCAGCGGATAATCTGCACTACCTTGTGCCAGGATGTTGCCGTCCTGCTTGAACAACACAGCCTTGGTGGAAGTTGTGCCGATATCTACGCCAATCATATAAGGTGAAGCCGCCATGATGATCCTCCCTCTCTCACTTGAACATATATGTTGGATAAATGAAGCATACACAAATATTCATCCAAGCCTAAGCCTATTTAACGTCTGGTATCTCATCTATAGAATAAGAATATCAGACTTGAGAGAAGGATCAAAATGGCTTCACGTGCAGCCTTTGCTCCCCTTACCCTCCCTTACCTCAGTTAGTCCTTCACCGCTCCTGCGGCAATATCCGAGATGAACTGGCGGCTGATGAACAGGAACATGATGATGAGCGGGAGAACGGCGAGCAGTGTACCTGCAATGACCATCGCATAGTCCGTATTATAGAGTCCGTTTAATTGAGATAATGCAATCTGAAGCGTGTATTTGCGTGCATCGGTCAGTACAATTAACGGCCAGAGGTAGTCGTTCCACACCCCGATAAACGTGAACGCGCCGAGAAAGGCAAACGCAGGTCGCAGAATCGGCAAAGCTACGTTCCAGTATAAGCGAAAGAAATTACATCCGTCGATCCGTCCTGCATCCAGCAGATCGTTCGGGATGGATTCCGTTGCGTACTGACGGATCCAGAAAATGCCGAAGGCATTGACCATGCCCGGGATAATGAGGGCTTTGAAGGAACCCACCCATCCGAACGTAGCCATCAGCACGAAGGAAGGCACCAGCGACAGCTGGGAAGGCACCATCATGGTGGCGAGCAGCAGGACGAAGAGCCATTTTTTGCCCGGAAACTCAAACTTCGCAAACGCAAATCCCGCCAGTGAATCAAAGAACAACACCAGCAGGGTCACGACACCTGATACAAATAAGGTATTCAGGAAGGCTCCCCAGAAATCAATCTGCTGCAAGACCCGTGTAATATTGTTCCACAGTTCACCGCCGAACCAGAGCTGGGGTGGAAACTTGTAGATATCGGACGTTGTTCGTGTTGACATAACCATTAGCCAGTAGAACGGGAACATGGATATAAACATGCCACCGATCAGGCCGGTATACAGCACCAGCGACTTGAGATGTTTGGACGCCATGAGCGCTCCCCCTTGTCACATCAGGATGATTTACCTTGAACTAACTTCCAGTTCACAATCGAGAACAGAGCGATGATCAGGAACATACCCCAGCCAACGGCAGCGCCGTAACCA
Source organism: Paenibacillus amylolyticus (assembly GCF_051136285.1). Lineage (GTDB taxonomy): Bacteria > Bacillota > Bacilli > Paenibacillales > Paenibacillaceae > Paenibacillus > Paenibacillus amylolyticus_F. The sequence continues at coordinate 4,219,964 of NZ_CP194938.1, forward strand.
AAATAATTGTTGATAAAGGATTCACGGTACAAGTACAGCACAATCGTCATTCCCGCTGCTCCGGCCCCACCATCATTCCCTACCAGCACCTGCGGTTCAGTGAACAGTTGCATACCACCAATCGTAGATGTGATCACTGTGAACAGGATGACCGGGCGCAACATCGGAATCGTAATACGGAAGAAGGATTGCACGGCAGATGCCCCGTCGATTTTGGCTGCTTCATACAACGTTTGCGGGATGCTTTGAAGTCCGGCCAGATAAATAATGGCGTTATATCCCGTCCAGCGCCAGACAACCATGGAGGAAATGGCGATTTTAATACCCCATGGTGCATTCAGCCATTCGACCACCGGAAGACCGACCGACTGCAGCAGGTAGTTAAGGAAACCGTAATTGTTCGCAAACAGTGCGCCGAAGATGATCGCTACAGCCACGATGGATGTGACGTTGGGCAGAAAGTAACCGACCCGGAACAAGGTGCGGAACTTGATGAAAGGCGCATGTAGCAGAAACGCAATAATGAGGGCGAAAAAAAGCATTGGAATGGTCGAATAGATCCAGATCATAAACGTGTTGCCTACCGCTTGCCAGAATTCAGCATCGGTGAGCATATATTTGAAATTGTTCAAGCCGTTATACGTCATCACACCGATACCATCCCACTTATGGAAGGCCAGATACAGCGAGAAGGCAATCGGGAACAGTCCAAACACGGCGAACAGAATGTAAAAAGGCGAGATGGCAACATAGAGCGCGCGATGCTCCCATATGCGGGCCCAGAGTGATTTTTGGCGATCCAGATCGGGCTGGAACGGACCGGACTCAGGGGACGTGCGAGGTTCGGTGACAGCCATAACAACTCCTCCTTTACGGATAACGAATCCACATCAAACGAGACCCAGTGAGGCTAAAAAATCAAGAGATATCAGCCTGAAATTAGATGTCTGCCTTAACGTTGTAACTCCCGCTCGACACGGTGCACCGTATCCGACCAGACTTGCTGTGGATCAGCGTTCTGTTTGGCAACATCGTTCAGCCGCCGGGTGATGATATTGTGTACCGACGGGTATCGTTCGCCAAAAAAAGCATCCGGCACATGTTGTGCCGATTCGGCAAATACCGGGCCTGTTGCTTGCCCGCCGAAGAAAGGTTCCTTCTCTTTCATGGCTGGTTTATCAAACACACCTGGAGCTGACGGGAACAGATTGAGCGTCTGATACTGCTCCAACTGGTTCTCTGGACTTTGCAGCCAGCGAATCAATTCAAAGGCTTCTTTCGGATGTTTACTCGATTTTAAAATAGAGAGAAAAGAGCCGCCGTTATTGCCGTCTCCCCCAGGAGCGCGAGTAACACGCCATTTGCCTGAAGTATCCGGCGCCGCCTCCTGAAGCACCTGCTTCATCCAGACTGCACCAACAAAGGAGGCAATCTCACTGTTATTCATCGCTGCATTCCAGGTGGGCGTCCAGCCGTCAGCGTTAGCAAGCAGCCCTTTTTCTTTGAAAGCAACGGCCATATCCCAGCTTTTGTGTACAGCAGGTGAGTCCATGCCGATAAACGAACCATCTGGGCGGAAGTATCGTTCCGAAGCCTGGGAAAGCACTTTGTTGTAAACGCTTCCAATATTATCGGTCAGAAAAACCTTACCGCCGAACTTGGCCTTGATCTGCTCTCCGGCAGCAGCGTAAGCATCCCAGTTATCGATCTGACGTGCGACCTGCTCCGGCTCGGAGGGTAAACCCGCCTCTTTGAAAAGGTCTGCACGATAGAAAAGGGCTGTCGGCCCCGTGTCCATCGGGAATCCGATCATCTGTCCATTTGGCGTTACACCCTGCTTCCATTTCCATGGCAGATACTGATCTTCGACCTCGCCTGCACCAAGGTCATACAGATTATAGAATCGATCTTCACTTGGGAATAACTCCATGATCCAGTCGTTAAGGGCAACGATGTCTGGCTCACCTGAACGTGCAGCGAGGGTTGTTTTGAGCTTGGCTTTGAAATCCCCGCCGATCTTCTGGGCAGTCAGTTCAATATTCGGGAACTTCTCTTTGGCTCTGGCAATGAGTTTGTCGTCAATGGATCGGTTCCAATACCACAGTGTAAGCGTTACCTTTTTGTTGGATGCTGAATCATCCTGTCCCGGCCAGATGGAGCATCCGCTGATTAGCAGGACACAGACCATGGTGATGGCTATCCAACAGCTTCTTCTACGGCGGTTCATATGCTAACCCCCTCATCATTAGGTTTGACGCAAGAAGTATCAAGGACTAAAGCTGAGCTTCATGGACTACACCAATAGTGTATGAGTAGTTTCTAAACTCATACCCAATATTCCTCCAATGAAACACGTGGTTTGTGTCCATTGCGTAACATAAAATAGGTAGTTACTTTAAAAATAAAAGTTACTTGACACAATAATGTTTTTATTTTAAACTAACTTACATTAAGTAACTAATTATAGTGAGGAATATATAGATACGTAATATTTTGCTGTACACTTGTGTCTATGGTTGCTGTATTGCTTGAACAAGTGATCCAAAATCAACGCGACTGCGAATGCATGATATTATGACAATTTTAGATGAAGATGCTTAACAGGAGGAACAAACGATGATCAATTCACATATTATTCAACTGCTTGCCCCTAAAATTCAGACTTTTCCGAGTGGAAAAGAATTCGTGCATTTGGTGGGGCCAATTAAATTGCCTGTCAACCTGGATGGGGAAACCAGAACATTTCAGTGGTATAGCTGGCTGAAGACGGACAAAGCGATGGACAGCGGCGAGCTGATTGCCTCTCTTGCAGATGCTGAACTGGCAGAGCGCCAGCAATCCAGCGTACTGGTGTATGGCGATTTTGCTGAAGCGCAGGATGCCCTGATTCGGATGCACAGCATCTGTCACACGGGTGATATTTTCGGCAGCAAACGCTGTGACTGCGGTTTCCAGCTAGAGCAGTCCATGAAGATGATTGCAGCACATGGCGCAGGTGCACTGTTCTATCTTGCCAACCATGAAGGACGGGGCATTGGCTTGTTCAGCAAAGCAATGGCTTACATTTTGCAGGAAGAAGGTCTGGACACAGTAGATGCGAACTTGCAGCTCGGGTTCACGGATGATGCCCGTAATTATGACGATGCTATCGCCGTATTGCGTGCACTTCGCTCGGCTCCGGTTACGTTGATTACGAATAATCCGCGCAAGCTGGCTGCTTTGCAAGAAGCAGGGCTCGATGTGGGTGGGCGTGTTCCACTGTGGGGAGATCGTTCGGCATACAATGAGAAGTATCTGCAAACCAAAGTGAACCGTTCAGGTCACTTGGCAGAAGTCGATGGCTGGGGAGATGCGGAGGCAGAGGCGCGTATTCCACACGCACAGGCTTGATGCAGCGTTCGCAGTTTAGATTGGAGATTTAAGCGAGTAGTGCACATCAGTATGTGACACTGTACTGCGTAGAATCGATGGGCTGTTACGATGCTTTTCGTATAGAAAAGTGTTGTAACAGTCTTTTTTTTTGCCTAAATCCGGTGCTTCCCCAAATAGCTTGCTGTTAATGTGTGACGGATTATACAATATAGGCATCTGATGAACGTAGGAGGAACGATGGTGGCATTTGAGGGACAACGTATTTTGCCGGCTGCGAAGAGCATGAAGCAGTTTGAAGCGATTATCGAAGGCCCTTATACCTACGGGGTCATGCTGGAAACGCATATCGCACAGCTGCAGAGCATGATGGAGCAAGCTAGGCGGTATGGGAAGAAGATTTTGCTGCATGCGGATCTGGTGCAGGGGCTGAAGAATGATGAGTACGCCGCAGAGTATCTGTGTCAGCATATTCGTCCGGCAGGACTGATCTCCACCCGGGCGAGCGTCATTCAAAAAGCGAAACAAAAAGGTATCACGGCGATTCAGCGGGTGTTTCTGCTCGATACCCATGCTTTGGAGAAAAGTTATCAGCTGGTCACCAAAACAAAGCCTGACTACATCGAGGTATTGCCTGGTGTCATCCCGCATATTATTGCGGAGGTGTCTGAACGTACCGGCATTCCCATCATAGCAGGCGGACTGATCCGCACACCTGAAGAGGTAGAGCTTGCGCTTGGGGTGGGAGCGGCGGCCGTGACGACGTCGAATGATGATTTGATCAAACATTTTAAGAAATCGCTTACACAATAACGACACTGGAGGCATACGGTATGGAAAAATTTATTTTGGCTCTGGATCAGGGAACAACAAGTTCCCGAGCAATTCTCTTTAACCATAGCGGAGAGATTGTGCACATGGCACAGCAGGAGTTCCCTCAGTATTTTCCCAAACCGGGCTGGGTGGAGCAAAATGCCAACGAAATCTGGAGTTCCATTCTGGCTGTTATGGCATCATGTCTGGCGGAGAGTGGCATCAAGCCTGCACAGATTGCAGGTATTGGCATCACGAATCAACGGGAAACCGTGGTGGTTTGGGACAAACAAACCGGCAGACCGATCTATAATGCGGTGGTGTGGCAGTCCAGACAGACGGCATCCATCTGTGATGAGTTGAAAACGCAAGGGCTTGACGACCTGTTTCATCAGAAAACAGGTCTGCTGATCAATCCATACTTTTCGGGAACCAAAGTAAAATGGATTCTGGATCATGTCTCGGGTGCCCATGAGCGGGCAGAAAAAGGGGAGCTGCTGTTTGGCACCATCGACAGCTGGCTGATCTGGAAACTGAGTGGCGGCACACATGTTACGGACGTATCCAATGCTTCTCGTACCCTGATGTATAACATCTATGAGCTGCAGTGGGATGAAGAGTTGCTGGATATCCTGGATATTCCTAAGGCGATGCTGCCTGAAGTGCGAGGTTCTTCCGAGGTATATGCGCACACAACAGATTATCACTTCTTCGGTCACCGGGTTCCGATTGCGGGAGCGGCAGGGGATCAGCAGGCGGCCCTGTTTGGTCAAAGATGTTATACAAAAGGCAGTATGAAAAATACATACGGTACCGGATGTTTCATGCTCATGAACACGGGGGAGGAGCCGGTACATTCGGATCACGGGCTGATTACGACGATTGCCTGGGGTATGGATGGAAAGGTTCAATATGCACTGGAAGGCAGCATTTTCGTGGCGGGTTCAGCCGTGCAGTGGCTGCGAGATGGCCTTCGCATGTTGCGGTCGTCCAAAGACAGTGAGGACTATGCGAAGCGGGTGGCTTCAACGGATGGGGTGTACATGGTACCTGCTTTCGTTGGACTCGGAAGTCCGTATTGGGATAGCGAGGTGAAGGGGGCAGTATTTGGCCTTACTCGCGGCACCACGAAGGAGCATTTTATCCGCGCCACACTGGAGGCACTAGCTTACCAGACCAAGGATGTACTGGAGGCCATGGTAACTGACTCGGGATACCCTGTACATGCTTTGCGTGTTGACGGCGGTGCGGCGGCGAATGATTTTCTGATGCAGTTCCAGAGTGATATTCTGGGCATTCCGGTGGAGCGTCCATCCGTGAACGAAACGACTGCGCTTGGGGCAGCTTATCTGGCAGGCCTGGCCGTCGGGTTCTGGTCTAACACAGATGAATTGAACCGGCATGATCATACAGAGCGAATCTTTGCATCAGTAATGGCTGAGGATGAGCGGGGACAATTGTATTCCGGCTGGCAGCGAGCAATCAAAGCAGCGATGGCATTTAAATAAAATGACAGAAGACTTCCTTTTTCTTGTACATGGTCATTTGTACTTTTTCGTTAAACATATGTTATAAATGATATTTACTGGTGGAAAATGATACATTATTTACAGGGATTATATTCCTGTATCGGCTAAACCGGTTGTCCACAATAAGGAAAATTGGAGAGTTAGTGGTTTGCTTTGAAATTCCATCCTCTTATAAATAAAGTTTTTAAAATTTTTTTGAATAATGTGTCAAAACAGGCCTTCACGCCGCCGAAAATCTGTGATAGGATTAGGTTACAAGTTAAAAATGATGTCTGGAGATCGGGAGGGACCACGTGCGTTCAGCAATTGCTGAACGAATGACGTGGTCCTTTTTTTGTTGTTTTTTAGAGAAAAATAAAGGAAATAATAGGGGGTTCTGACATGACAGCATCGTTCTCGGCAGCACAGCGAACCGAAGTTATGCAGCAGATGTCGAATGCACATTTTGACATATTGGTCATTGGTGGTGGTATTACAGGGGCGGGAATTGCACTGGATGCGGCATCTCGTGGATTGAAGACGGCACTTGTGGACATGCAGGATTTCGCAGCAGGCACATCGAGCCGTTCAACTAAACTGGTGCATGGCGGTTTGCGTTACTTGAAGCAGTTTGAAGTGAAGATGGTAGCCGAGGTTGGACGGGAGCGGGCGGTTGTTTACGAAAATGGGCCACATGTAACGACACCGGAGCCGATGTTATTACCCATATACACGGATGGTACATTTGGCAAGTTCAGTACGTCTTTTGGACTCATGGTGTACGACCGGCTTGCCGGGGTAAAGCGCAGTGAACGGCGACAGATGTTGAATGCCAGTGACACATCTGCGAGTGAACCTTTGCTGCGGAAGCAGGGGATGCTGGGCGGCGGGCGTTATGTGGAGTACCGTACGGACGATGCGAGACTTACAATTGAAGTGATGAAGGAGGCGGTACGTCGCGGGGTACTGGCGGTTAACTATGTGAAAGCTACCGCTTTCCAGAAGGAGAATGGAACGATTACGGGCATCCATGCGGTGGATCAACTGAACGGAAATAGCTACACGCTTAGGGCCAAAAAAGTAATCAATGCTTCAGGTCCATGGGTGGATACCCTGCGTGAAGTGGATGGCTCACGCCAAGGCAAAACGCTGCAGATGACCAAAGGCATTCATCTGGTATTCGACAGCGCACGTTTTCCGCTGCGGCAAGCCGTATATTTTGACACGCCAGATGGACGCATGGTCTTTGCTGTGCCGCGGGATGGCAAAACCTATGTGGGCACAACGGATACGGTATACCGAGACGACCCGGCTCAACCGTTAATTACGGAGGAAGACCGCGATTATGTCATTGATGCGGTGAACGGCATGTTCCCGGATGTTCAGATTCGTGCACAGGATGTGGAGTCTGGCTGGGCAGGCGTGCGTCCACTGATCCATGAGGAGGGCAAAGGCCCTTCGGAGATTTCGCGTAAGGATGAAGTCTGGGTATCGGATTCGGGCCTGATTACGATTGCCGGGGGGAAACTGACGGGGTACCGCAAAATGGCGGAGATGGTCGTGGATCTGGTCGCACGTCAGATGCAGAAGGAGTTCGGGTACACCCCGGGTCCGTGTGTAACCAAAAAGATGCCAATCTCCGGGGGAGACGTTGGTGGTTCGGCTGGATTCGTATCCTATACCGAACGAAAGATCAAAGATGGCGTTGCATTAGGGTTAAATCGGCAGGCAGCGGAGCGCCTGGCCCGTACGTATGGTTCCAACGTGGATGCATTGTATGAGCGCATGCCTGATCCGCGAGCCAAAGCCGAGCTTCACGGCATGCCACAGGAGCTTTTGTTAATGCTTCGTTATGCGATGGAGGAAGAGATGGCGGCGACGCCAGCCGACTTCTGGGTACGCCGAACGGGGGACTTATTTTTCCGCATCGATGAGGTACGACGTTACAAATCAGCAGTCAGCATCTACATGGCAGAACAACTTGGCTGGTCAGAGCAGAAGACGGCGGATTACGCGAAAGAGCTGGATCAACTGTTGCTGGAAGCATCCGGAAAGAGCTAAGGTGGCAGGAATTCGCGAGTCTGGGTCGAATGGAACATGTAAGCGCGTAACAGAGAGGGGATTACATCCATGACATTACAGATCGGAATCATAGGAACAGGTTGGTTCAGTAAGGTACACGCAGATATTCTTACACGCATGGAAGATGTCCGTGTCGCAAGTGTATGTGGAACAACAATCGAAAAGGCAGAAGCAATGGCCTCTGTATATGATGCTACAGGTTATGATAATCTTGAACATATGCTGGACAGTAATAAGCTGGATGCCGTATACATCTGTGTGCCTCCCATGTCCCACGGATTCATTGAGTTAGAGTTGATTAAACGGGGCATTCCGTTCCTGGTGGAAAAACCATTGAGTACCGGAATGGACGAACCGCTCCGTATACTGGAACAGATTCAGCAGTCCTCCTTGTTAACCTCTGTAGGATATCATTTCCGTTATCAGGGTGCTGCACAGGTCATGAAACAAGCGATGCAGGAACAGAAAGTGGGCATGGCTCTGGGACGCTGGATGGGTGGCATGCCTGGAGTTAGCTGGTGGCGTCGTCAAGATGGATCTGGAGGCCAGTTCGTGGAGCAGACGACCCATATCGTAGATTTACTCCGTTTCTGTGCAGGCGAAGTGACAGAGGTCTATGCCGTAGCTGCCCAGCGCAGCATGCATGAAAAGCATGAGCATGTGACGGTTGATGATGTAGCGAACGTGACGTTAAAGCTGGAAAGTGGTGCGATTGCAAGCATTGCGAATACGTGCTTATTGCCTGATGGTGAGGGTGGAGCCGGGCTGCAATTTTATACCGATGCCGGTGTATGGGACTGGACACCCGAGCGCCTTCTGTTGCCAAGTGCGGCTTCACATTCGATGGCCGGGCTTGAGGTTTCAGCGGGACAGAACCCGTATGAACGTGAGAATGAAGCTTTTATTCATGCGCTTCGTACGGGCGATCGCTCCCGTATTTTGTCCGATTACGCAGATGCATGCCGTACACAGCGGATCACAACCGCTGCACTGGAATCTGTAGATTCGGGTCTGCCTGTAAAGCTTTAGTTTCATCGTGCCTCATACGTTAAAAGTTGTGTCTACTGTATTGAATTGAGAAGCTATATCTTAAAATATTGTCCAAGCTTCAACAGAAAGTTACAGTTCAAAAAACGCCTGCACCAGAACCATGTTCTCTGTGGTTCCGGTGCAGGCGTTTTTATGATGTTTGAACTACTTCACTTGCTGTTGTTCTTTTAACCAGTCCGAAGACCAGCTGTAAATTTGATTAATGACAGGTTCAATCGCTCTACCTTTAGGGGTAAGCTCATATTCCACACGGGGAGGTATCTCGGGATACATATGCCGGGTGACGATGCCTTCCGTCTCCATCTCTTTCAGCCGCTCCGATAACAGCCGCCCGCTAATGGCCATCTCGGCCTCCAGTTCTGTAAATCGTTTTGGACCAGACAACAGCTGATACATGATCAGCAGTACCCACTTTTTCCCGATGATATCCATTGCTTGTGTAATTAGACAACGACTTGGGGCTTTTACTTTTCTCAGCTTCAACGTGTTTCACCTCGATTCATGAAAAATGTGCAATACAAACCTATATAAAAGGACAAAACGTTCTGCCGCTCTAAAAAATACAAACACCTTCATGTGAAGGAGGTTACTACAAAATATACTGTAACATACCTTTTGTATGTATTATACATCATTTTACGGAAAATTACTTGATGAAATTATCTTGTTATTATATACTAACTTTATAAAAGTAAGTTTATGAATAATAATACGTATAGTACATGTACATATTATACTGCGGATCATTTATGCACATGTGATCAGAGTAGTTGTTAAACCTCAGTAATTCAATAACACTAAGATGAATAGGAGATGAAAGATATGAAAATGGTGTTGGGATATATTTTTTTGGTTGTGCTGGCGGGTGTATTCGTCATGACAGGATATACGAAAATTACGGGAGCAGAGATGATGATTGAGACCTTTGATAGTTTCTCTTATCCTACATGGACCATGTACTTGATCGGTGCGTTGGAACTGCTTAGTGCAGTAGGGTTGCTCATTCCGCGTACACGTATTCTGGCTTCCGGGATACTGACTTTCATTCTGATTGGAGCTGTAGGCAGCCATCTAATCTATGCGCAATATGCGGCTGTACCGCTCCCCGCTATATTGCTTGTGGCAAATATCGTAGTATTGCTGGTGAGTTTGCATAGACTGGAAGAAGAGGAAAGCAACATGGATATGGTGCAGGCATAAGAGAGAACATAAGTCCTTATTCAGCAGAGTGAGCGTATATCGGAGGATGTATACAGTCAACTGCATGGCTGCTATTACATCCTCAGCATACGTTAGATACTTCGTTGACCGCGCTTAACAATTCGTTGTGTGTATTTGGTATCGGATTGTTCAACCCAAGCGGCACATACTTGACGCACCCAATCCGGGTTTGTTTTACCTGCATCGTTCAGCCAGTTGCTAACCGAATCCTGTACATAAGGGTGTGCGTCCGATTTCACGGCGGATATTAAGGTAAGAGCAATTGCCGGATTATCCTTTAACGGCTGGATATGTTTGGCCCATACTCCGCGAGGCCGAGTGGATTCAATGGCAAAACGCCGGATCATCGGATCAGGGTCAGTACTCCAGGGGGTTAAACATTGGATTGCTGCGGATAGATCTGCACGAATAGAATCCCGCACGGCCATCCATGCAATTTCCCTTACACCAAAGTGAGAATCCTTCGCAAACCCTCGAATCTGCCTCAGCTTTTCTGTTATATCAAGATCAGGATTCAGTCCTATAATATAAGCTGCCCAGCAGCGAACACTGTCTGAACGGTGCTCTGCAAGGAATGTGAAAAGATGTGTTTTTTCCTCCACAGGTATCCTCTCCATATATTCCAACCATTGCCTTCCAATCGCTGGAATGACTTTCATAATACGCTGTTGATCTTTTGGTTCCAATCTTGAGGCGACATCTTGGGCGGAGACTGGTATGTCACGTTCACAGGTGATCTGCTCCAATAGAACAAGATGATCCACAGCCAGCCATTCTGTCAAATTTACGGATTCAATTGTTCCACTTTGCAGCAGGTGACGGATGTGTTCTGGAATTTCGACAGCTTTACGTGCACCTTTACGCGAAAGAATATCTTCAGAGATGATGAAGTCGGAGTTTGTCTCCATGGTGTGTCCTCCTTACTTGCCTAAACTTAATAGGCATACCATACAATAGAACAGGCGTGCAGGGATGTAAGGAAACTTACAAGTTATGTACAAGTTTTACTGCGGAGAAGTCATTTTGCGATAGGTCTTGATTTCATTTGGATGAAGGGCCGCAGATTTGAATGCGGTACGTATGCGGCCGGTTTGCGAGAGTTCTTTCATAGCTGCTGTTACCGATTCTCTGGAAGCACCAGCCATCCAAGCAATCTCCTGATGTGTAATTGTACACTGGATAAGGCAATATCCCTCCTTTTCAGTCCAACCGACCTGCTCGGCCAGCCGACATAAATTATGCATGATTTTGTCATGCAAATTTCCCAGTGCCAGTGTCTGTGTAAGCTCACTCATTCGTTTGATTCGTACACTCAGCACGTTCATCATCCTCATCATAAATGCTGGATGATCGATCAAAAACTGCTCAAATCGGCTTCTATCCATTAAGCAGATGTCACATATATCTATCGTTTCAACATATAAATCGCGTGTGCCAAGAGAAATACCATTCAACTCTCCAAAAACGTTACCTTCACTCAAAATATCTACCGTAAACTGCTTTCCTTCAGGGCTTAATGTGTATATGCGAACCTTCCCCCGCTTGATAAAATAAAAACCTTCCTTAAATGTATCGGGTGTTTGAATTGTGATTTGTCTAGGGAACGATGTAATGGACGTCATGCTATCCATTTCAACGAGATCCGCTTCTTCCAAGGAGGACATGAGGTCGAATTGAGATAAATACAGAATTTTATCCAAGGTCTTTTCTCCTTTCCATTATTACTGTGTACAAAAAAAGAAGAACCCAATGAAATCAGCGGGTTCTTTGGCAGCTTACCTCTCTGAAATGAAAGGAGCCTTCTATTTATAATCACATGCCATTCTAATTTATAATAGCTTTTTTAATTGAGAGACACGTCCTTGGCTAATGCCAAGCTTCTCCGCAATTTGCTGTTGGGCCAGGCCTGGCTGCTGTTCAATAATTTCTTTCATCTGTTGCAGCATGCGCGCCGTCTTCGGCCGCAGGTCGGGGTAGTCCTTACTCGCAGCAGCATCTCCTTCTTCCGATGAGGAAGCTGAGGTAACCGCGGGTTTAGCAGCAGGACGTTCTTTGGGTGCAGAAGCCTGTTTGTTCTCAGGTACGAACCAGTTGGGAGTGTCATCTGGGTGTTTTAATTGAATCGCACAAGTCCGGCAGATAAATTGCTCTTTGAAATACATTTCCGTATCCACGTCACCGCAAAAAATACACAATGTTGATTTGTACTTTCTTAAAATCAACTCTTTCCCTTCAATGAAAAATTCAAGCGGATCGCCGATATGGATTTCCATTGTATCCCGCATTTCTTTAGGAAGCACAATTCGTCCGAGACGGTCCAGAGATCTCTTCATTCCGGTTCTTTTCATCGCATCTCCCCCGCAATATTAACATTAAACTCTGTCCTTATTGTAAGGAAGAAAGGGCTTTAATACAACAATAATATTTCAAAAAAAAGGGATTATTCCAACTATTATGGGAAAATAAGTTTAGAGAGCGCGGGAGCGACGGCTAAAGTGAAGAGCGCAGCCAGAACCATGGAGATACTGGAGATGGTTCCTGTTAGCGAACTTAGTTCGAAGGCTTTCGAAGTACCGGTGCCGTGAGCACCGGTTCCAAGCAGGGTACCACGCGCAATCTCGCCATCAATATGCAGCATTTTGACGATGGAAGGCCCCATAATAGCTCCGAGTAGCCCCGTCATTATCACGAATACGGCCGTAACCGCCGGAATTCCTCCAATAGAAGCCGACACATTCATGGCAATCGGTGTTGTGATGGAGCGTGGAATCAAACTGTGAATCAAGCCGGAGTCCAAGCGCATCCACTTGGCGAGCATAGCGGAAGAAAGCACAGCAACAACTGAGCCGGTCATGACGCTGACCACAATCTCAGAAATATGTTTTTTGAGCACATGAAAAAAGGTGTAGAGGGGTACCGCAAAAGCAATCGTAGCAGGTTGCAGCAAAAGACTGAGCCATTTGCCTCCACTACTATATGCCGCATAATTTGTTCCAGTTAATAAGAGTATGCCTACAACCAGCAACGGTGTAATGAGCAATGGGGACAGATACACTTTGGGCAGACTGCGATACATCCGCTTGGCGACCCCGTAGATCCCAACCGTTAACAGCAAACATAAAAATCCAATCATCCGGTGTGACGCTCCTTTCGTTTGGCAATACGTGTAGCAACCAGGCCGGTACAGGCCATAACCAGAAACGTGCTCAACAGCACGATAAATAAAATCTGCAATCCGTCATGCTCCAGCATGGGCATGTAATTCATGATGCCAACCGCTGACGGGATAAAGAATAACAGCAGTTCACCGAGCAGCCACGCTGCACCGATTTCGATCCAGCGCAGTTTTACCACACCGGTCTGCAGCAGAATGAACAGGATAACCATTCCGAGAATCGAACCGGGTACAGGCAGATGGAGAGCGCGGGCCAACAGGTCCATAAGTAGTGAAAAAACCATTAACAGTGCAACTTGTGCAATGCCGATGCCCCACTTTTTCACATGAATCCCTCCTTTTATATATCAACATATATTGGATAAGTTTGATTTAAGTATTTGTGAAAATGAATGGAAGGTTTGCTTCGTATCACAAATTTTACATCGCATTCTTTCATGAGTAAAATGCATATTAAGAATGTTTTCTATTCCATTTATCTATAGGAAGAAGATGGGCTTATCACGATAACGATGGAAAAGGAGGAGTGGGACGAGCTATGGATATTCGCCATCTACAATATTTTCTGGAAGTTGCCCGGCAGCAGAGCTTCACGAAGGCCGCCGAGGTGTTGTACATCACCCAGCCGACGATCAGTAAAACGGTCAAAAGCCTGGAGGACGAACTAGGCATAACATTACTGGATCGGTACGGTAAACAGGTGAAGTTAACGGATGCGGGGCATGTCTTTTTTCGGCAAGCGCTGGAGATTGAAAAGTCGTTCCGCAGTCTGTCGTCTGAACTGGACGATCTGATGAATCTGAAGAAGGGGCACCTGCGGATCGGTTTGCCGCCGATGGTGGGATCAAGCTTCTTTCCGATGATTATCGGTGAGTTCCACAAAGCGTATCCTGAAGTGAGTATTCAACTGTTCGAAGATGGGGCAAAGAAAGTAGAGGCCGATGTCATTAGCGGTGTGCTGGATATCGGTGTGGCCGTGCTACCAACGGTGGATGAGCTGCTGGATCATTTTGTGTTTGTGCAGGAAAAGCTGAATCTGCTTGTCCATCCCTCACATCCGCTTGCTGGAAAAGAGTCAGTCGCGCTCCATGAACTGGAGCAGGACGCATTTGTATTGTTCCGGCAGGATTTCGCGCTCCACGATCGCATTATTGCAGCTTGCCAGCAAGCTGGATTTCAGCCACGAGTGGTGTATGAAAGTTCCCAGTGGGATCTGCTGAGTGCGATGGTTGCAGCCAATCTCGGTGTTGCCCTGCTGCCGGAGACGATCTGCCGCGAGGTCGATCATATGCGTGTGCGGATCATTCCAGTCATGGAGCCGGTCATTCCATGGCAGCTTGGCATGATCTGGCGGAAGGATCGATATCTTTCTTTTGCCACCAGGGAGTGGATTGCATTTACCCAGTCGATGCTGGGGGAACAGATGAAATGATGCCGGATCATTGATACAATATAAACACAAATACTGGTGGGGGTGTGGGACTTATGAAACTGCGGGTATCCGCTGTACAATACCAATTGCAAACGATCCGCTCATTTGAGGAATTTGCCGCTCAGGCAGAGCATTACATACGGACAGCTTCCGAATTTGGAACAGAATTCGTACTGTTTCCAGAATTTTTTACAACACAATTAATGTCTATTGGAGACGCGCAGGGGAATGCACTGACGATTGAAGACTTGCCTGATTTTACAGAGCAGTACGAGCAGTTGTTCATCTCCCTTGCTGCCCAATACAATATGCATCTGATCGGAGGCACACACGTTATTCGGAAGGAAGGCAAGCTGTACAATACGGCGCATATGTTTTACCCGGATGGACGGATTGCACGCCAGGCCAAGATTCATATTACACCCACTGAAGTGACGGAGTGGAACATGGCTGCGGGTGACGGACTGGAAGTGTTTGATACGGACAAAGGCCGCATTGCGATGCTGACCTGTTACGATATTGAATTTCCCGAAATCGTACGTATGGCAAAAGCTAAGGGCGCAGATGTGATTTTCTGTCCTTCCTGTACGGACGACCGCCACGGATTTTACCGGGTACGATATACGAGTCATGCGCGTGCGGTAGAGAATCAGGTATACGTTGTATTAACGGGAACGGTAGGCCATCTGCCGACGGTTGATTTCATGCGTGCCAATTATGGACAAGCTGCGATTATTACGCCAAATGATGTGCCATTCCCGCCGCGCGGTATTCTGGCAGAAGGTGAGATTAACAACGATATGATCGTTACCGCCGACCTTGATCTGGATTTGCTGTATGAGGTACGCGAACGTGGCTCCGTAACAACCTGGCGTGATCGCCGTACCGATCTGTACACAGATTGGGAATAGATTGTTTTTGGAGTAGCGGAAGTGGAAAGGAGAGACAAGCAGGATGTATGTCAAAGAAATGCTGATAACCGATCCCCATGCAGTCGGCAAAAAGGGTAAAGCCAAAGCGGTCATCCGCAATTATGCGGCCCCTGACTTTGAAGAGTTGATTCGCATTCAGGCTGAGAGTTTCCCGCCGCCATATCCGGAGGAACTGCTTTGGAACCAAGAGCAGCTTGGTAGCCATGTCCAGCACTATCCTGAAGGAGCCATCTGCATCGAGGTGGATGGTGAACTGGCTGGTTCCATGACTTCACTGCGAATGCAGTGGGACCCTGCGAACCCATCCAGCCATACGTGGGCGGAGGTTACAGATGATGGATATATCCGTAATCACCAGCCGGATGGGAATACGTTATATATTGTTGACCTCTGTGTACGTCCGAAATATCGTAAGTGGGGGCTGGCTCAGCTCATGATGCAGGCTATGTACCATCTTGTGATCGCGCAAGGTTTGGATCGTCTGCTTGGAGCAGGGCGGATGCCGGGATATCATCGGGTGGCTGAGCAAATGTCAGCACAGCAGTATCTGGATCAGGTTGCTGCTGGAGAGAGGCATGATCCCGTCATTTCTTTTCTGCTGCGATGTGGACGTATGCCTGTTGGTGTAGCTGCCGATTATCTGGATGACGAGGAATCCTGTCATTATGCGGCTCTGATGGAGTGGCGTAATCCGTTTAGATGAGGATTCTATTTGTCGATAACGTTCCTGCTAACTTTTTTTGAGATTGCTACCTGAGTTAAAACGAACGATATTGATCCAAAACCATATTTAGATTAGGGAGGCTTTATCTATGGAATTTACACGTATTACATCCATCCAAGATCCGTTGTTTGCTCAAATGCACAAGCTGATGCAAGAAATTTTCCCGCCGGAGGAAGTGTTGGACTTCCCGTTATGGGCTGAACCGCTGGAAGACCCGGGCATCCGGGTGTTTGTCGCTGTACATGAAGGACAAGTGGTTGGTGCGACGGAGTACCGTTATTATGAGGACTGGAACGTAGCCATGACCGATTTTACGATTATTGGGCGTGAAGGTCTGGGCATTGGAGCATTCCTGGCGAACCACCGCAAGCGTGATCTGCAACAGCTTGCTGCTGCCAATGGTAAAGCGCTATTTGGAATGTTTGCTGAAATCTACAATCCATATTTGAGTCAGGATCATGCGTTTGGTGGCATCAAACCGATGGATCCATACGTACGTCGTGAAGTGCTGTCCCATCTGGGGTATCAGCGTCTCGACTTCCCTTATGTGCATCCATCCTGGCAAGGAGATGGTGAGGCGGTAGGAGGCTTGGATCTGTGCTTTATGCCGGGTGATGAGTCACTTGCGGAGCTGCCGGCCAGTCTGGTTGCCGATTTCCTGAATCGGTACTATGCTGTGCTGCCAAACAAACCGCAGGAATGGCTGGCCATGGTAGAGCAGCTGAATGCGCGTGAGTCGGTAGCTTTGCGCCCATTGTAAGCTGTCGCACGGCATAAGCTTTCCTGAATGAAGATAGGCGAATGCGCTAACGATCTCAGAAAGCCTTATTTCGGCGTTTCGGCACACTTTCAAAATCCTAACGATCCGGAGAGATCTTATTTTAGCGAAAAGGGACCATTTTCAAGCTGAAACTATGAATTTTGCTAAAATAACGTCTCCTGAGATCGTTAGAATTTCAAATCTAGGCGTGTCTTGAAGTGTGTCTTGCAACCCACTTAATTGCATCTTTTACCGCCTTGTCGCCCTGCTACGTCGCTTTCCCTTGATGTGCGCCTGCTCCTGCGGTTAACTTCCTAACTTCCACTCACTCCACACCCAGCAACTCCACTTACACGTAACTCGCCAACTCTACTCTATTCTCTTTACTCGATCGTATATGTTGTCACAAACGAAGGTCGCGGAAACATGGTTGGTTTCTGTGCGGTCAGGCCTTCACTTGTGCTGCGATTGCGGTGAGCATGGTTATAGGCTTGCGACTGTTGCCAGCCCTTAAAATGTTCTTCCGTTTGCCAGAGTGTCAGTACGACATACGTATCCCCCTTAAGTGGACGAAGTACACGAATACCGACAAATCCGGGTTCATCTTCTACTTTGCGGGCACGGTTCTTAAAACGTTCCTCAAAATCATTCCGGCCATCTTCAGTAACAGGAATATTGTTCAGCACGGCAAATCCACCGCCTGTCCAAGACCCTGCATCGTCAAAAGCCTCGTAAGCAGCCACTTGGTCATCCGATTCAATATTCAGTAAACGTTCGGATGCTTCGATAGAGAGAAGTACCTGATCTTCTGCGCGTAGTGTCAGATGTGGATATGCTGCAAGTGCATCTGGCAGTGGTGATGGAACGAAATAAATATACATAGGAAGTTTGCCTCCTTTTTTTAGTTGAATTCTATATACATAAGTTTGCCTATACTTGTACACGAGAACGCGATCTATATAAATTGAACTATTCATTTACACTTGAACGGAGAGGACAGAAAAAACCTGAAAAAGCGGAGCTAAAAGCTTTCTGAAAGAAAGCTACATCGGAAGCATACGCCTCGCCTTTATCACCGGATTTTCCCCTTGGAAAAGGGATCAAAAATCTGGGGATAACCGCTACTCTCCAGGTTATTCCGTCATCGGAGTGGACTGTGTAAAATCTTTAGTTCAACTTATATAGTTCAACTTATATAGTTCAACGTATATTTTCAACATAGCATATGGGAACGGACGAGTCCAATTTACCAAAAATCTGGTTTGAGCACAGCATTTCATGATAAAGTAGAACCACTACAAGTAGAACGGGTGATCGCATGACAACAACAATTCGGATATCAGTGAGACCATTGGTCGAGTACGTGTATCGCAGTGGCAGCATACGTCCGGGATTCCGTACCAATGCATCGATGCAGGAGGGAACGCGGATTCATCAGCGGGTGCAGAAGGCGTATACCGAAGAGGATTTGAAAGAAATCGTACTGGAAGCCGAGCTTCAGCATGGAGATCTGACATACGTCATCGAAGGCCGATGTGACGGACTGATTCGCCTGGAGGGACAGCTGACGGTAGATGAGATCAAATCCACGGCAGGTAACCTGGACGAGCTGGACGGTGGGCTCGACGTACACTGGGCGCAGGCGAAGATGTATGCCTATATGTATGCTGCACAGCATGATGAGCCACGGATGCAGGTGCAGCTGACGTATGTACATTCGGTAACGGGGGAGGAACGGCGGTTTCGCCGCATGGCGGAGCGGCAGGAACTGGAGCAATTTGTAGCAGAGGTGATAGCTGGATATGCACCGTATGCCGAGATGATTGCTGCTTATGAAGCGGAGCGGGACGTGAGTGTACGCGAGCTGCCATTTCCTTTTCGCAAATATCGGGAGGGACAGCGCAAGCTGGCAGGGGCAGTGTACAAAACCATTCGTGAAGGACAGGGGCTCATGGCGAAAGCACCTACAGGCATCGGCAAAACGATGTCCGTGCTCTTCCCTGCGGTGAAGGCCATCGGTGAAGGCGAGGCCAGCCGTTTGTTCTATCTGACAGCGAGAACGACAACGAGAGTGGCGGCGGAGGAAGCTTTTGCCCGGATGCAGGCGGAAGGGTTGAACATGCATGTCATCAGCCTGACGGCGAAGGACAAAATCTGTTTTAAGGACGAGGAAGCTTGTGATACAGGCCAGTGCGGCATGTGTGAAGGGTATTATGACCGAATCAATGGTGCTGTGCTGGACATGCTGGGGAATGAAACGTTAATGACACGCCCCGTCATTGAGCAGTACGCGCGTAAACATCGGGTGTGTCCGTTTGAGTTTTCACTGGATGCGGCGTATGCAGTCGATGCGGTGATCTGCGACTATAACTATATCTTCGATCCGCGTATATCGCTTAAGCGCATGCTGGAGGAACAGAAGCGCAAGACAGTATTGCTGGTGGATGAGGCACATAATCTGGTGGATCGCGGGCGCATGATGTTCTCCGCGGAGCTGGAAAAAGCCGTATTCCTTGATGTCAAAAGAGAGTTCCAGACGCTGGGCAGCCATGTGCCCGCCGCGAAAGCAATTGTGGACTACACCGGAGCAATCGACAAGTATCTGATTACCCTGCGCAAGAACGGCGGAGAAGAGGGCAAAATCATTCAACAGGAGGCACCGGAGGAGTTAATTGAACGGCTGGAGCCGTTTATTATGGTGGCAGAGCAATGTCTTGTCGAAGGTGGATCGGGCAGTGCCGAGATGGATCAACTGCTGCTGGATGCCTACTTCACGGCGCAAAACTTTGTACGGATCGCCAAGTTGTATGACGAGCGATTCATCACGTATGCGGAGTGTGTGAGGAGTGAGGTACGAGTGAAGCTTTTTTGTCTGGACCCGTCTCAGCAGCTGCGTCAGACAGTAAAGGGGTTTCGCTCGACCATTCATTTCTCGGCGACTCTGTCACCGCTTCGCTATTACCGGGATATGCTGGGGGCAGAGGAGGAGGATTATACGCTACAGATTCCTTCTCCGTTTAACCGAGAGCAGCTGGATGTGCGACTCATGCCGCTGTCCGTGCGTTACAAAGACCGGGAGCGTTCCAAGCGTCCGATTGCCGAGATGTTACAGCAGCTTGTATCCGAGTGGCCGCGAAGCAATCTGTTGGTCTTTTTCCCTTCCTATCCGTACATGCGTGAGATTTATCAAGCATATACACAGCTTCCAGGGGCGAGTGATGCGGATACAGTAATGCAGGAGCAAGGCATGAATGAACAGGAACGAGAGCAGTTCCTTGCGGCATTTCAACCACACCCTGAGCGTACCCGTCTCGTTTTTGCCGTGATGGGCGGTGTGTTCTCAGAGGGGGTCGATCTGCCGGGAGATCGACTAAATGGTGTTATTGTTGTGGGCGCGGGATTACCGCAGATTGGTCTGGAGAACAACGTGCTGAAGGATTATTTTGATAAGTCGGGACGCAACGGTTTTAACTATGCTTATGTATTTCCGGGTATGAACAAGGTGCTGCAAGCTGGAGGCAGGCTCATTCGAACCGAAGAAGACAAAGGTGTGCTGGTGCTGGTCGATGATCGTTTCACGCAAGAACCGTATCGTTCCTTGTTACCTGAAGAATGGCTGGATTATAAACGAATTTGACGGATTTTCCACATTTTTAGCTCTGTTTTTCAATGATTCACGAAAATTTTTCTTGATTTTCTTAACATTCTTTCATTTTTATGATTGAAACATAGGGTAAACGGGTTATAACTTGGTTAGCACGAACGAACAACGGTGATACCCTATCTGTTCCGCGGTCCGCTTCGAATGCAAATCAAGGAGGTCGGTTTGTGATGAAGAGAAATCATACGATGATGCAGTTTTTTGAATGGCATTTGGCTGCAGACGGCGATCATTGGAAACGACTGGCTGACATGGCCCCGGAACTGAAAGCAAAAGGCATAGACTCGGTATGGGTGCCTCCTGTAACTAAAGCTGTGTCTGCAGAAGATACAGGTTATGGTGTGTATGATCTGTACGATCTGGGCGAATTTGATCAAAAGGGTACGGTACGCACCAAGTATGGCACCAAGCAGGAGCTGGTGGAGGCCATTGCTGAGTGTCAGAAGAGCGGCATCGCTGTCTATGTCGATCTCGTGATGAATCATAAGGCTGGAGCAGACGAGAAGGAAGTATTCAAGGTGATTGCGGTGGATCCCAATGACCGGACCAAGGAAATTTCCGAACCGTTTGAGATTGAAGGCTGGACGAAGTTCACATTTCCTGGACGCGGAGATCAATACTCCTCCTTCAAATGGACATCTGAACACTTCAACGGCACGGATTTTGATGCCAGGGAAGAGCGGACGGGTGTGTTCCGTATTGCGGGTGAGAACAAAAACTGGAATGAAAATGTCGATGATGAGTTTGGCAACTATGACTATCTGATGTTTGCCAATATAGATTATAACCACCCGGATGTGCGGCGTGAGATGATCGATTGGGGCAAATGGCTGATCGATACGCTGCAATGCGGCGGTTTCCGACTGGATGCGATCAAACATATCAACCATGAGTTCATTAAGGAATTTGCTGCGGAGATGATTCGCAAACGCGGTCAGGATTTCTACATTGTAGGCGAGTTCTGGAACTCGAACCTGGATGCCTGTCGTACGTTTTTGGACACGGTGGATTACCAGATTGACCTGTTTGATGTGTCCCTTCACTATAAGTTTCACGAGGCTTCTCTGGCGGGGCGCAATTTCGATCTTTCCAAAATCTTTGACGATACCCTCGTTCAGACGCATCCTACCCATGCGGTAACTTTTGTGGATAATCATGATTCACAGCCTCATGAGGCATTGGAATCTTGGGTTGGAGATTGGTTCAAGCCGAGCGCGTATGCACTGACATTGCTGCGTCGTGATGGATATCCCGTCGTTTTTTACGGCGATTATTACGGGATTGGCGGACCTGAACCGGTGGATGGCAAAAAAGAGATTTTGGACATTCTGTTGTCAGCTCGCTGCAACAAAGCCTATGGGGAGCAAGAAGACTATTTCGATCATCCTAATACCATCGGTTGGGTGCGCCTTGGTGTTGATGAGATCGAAGGTTCTGGCTGCGCGGTGGTCATCGCCAACGGGGATGACGGTGAGAAGAGAATGTTTGTCGGTGAGCATCGTGCAGGAGAGGTCTGGGAAGACCTGACGCATAGCTGCGAGGACGCAATCACCATTGAGGAAGATGGCTGGGCTACGTTCCACGTATGCGGCGGAGGTGTGTCCGTCTGGGCACTGCCAGAGCAGAATGGTTAGTCTCCGGTCGTTTATGTTCACACGATGATTTGAAATAAGTAACAAATTAAATAAAGCTGATAAAAAAAATTGATTTTTAAATGTCCAAGTTTTGAATTGCTCAAGAAGGTCATCTGCGGATGACCTTTTTGAGTTTACCAGATAAGGTTAGGGCGAAGTGTGTAAAGGGACGAGCGGGTGGGGGATGAGGGTGATCCTCATCCTGATCTTCCTAATTACTCGCTCAACTCAAAAGACTCCAGTGTACCAACGATGCGCAGATCATTCGCATGCTCGCAATTGAATTCTGCACGTTTATCCGCTTCGGCGTATTCATCATGATAATGCATCAGTACCGTTTTTCGTCTCACCTCGGCGGGGAGTTGCTCCAGATCCTTCAAAGACGTATGGGATTTGATGACCAAATCATGCATGTGGCATTCATGGAAAATCAACTGCACTTCGGGTGCGACCTGTTCCACTCGCTCACGATCAAGCGTGCTGTCCGCACTATAGTAAAAATAAGGTTTTGCTATCAGTCCGTTACTGACCATGCCAGGAACATGCTGCGTGCGAAACGTCTCGAACGTTACCCCGCCGAGTTCAAAACTTCCGCCATCCGGCAGTGGAACCACATCATAATAATCACTCATCGTTCGTTCGCCGTCCGTCGTATATCGCATACCTGGTGAAAGAATGCTCCACAGCGGCTCAACTAGGTCCTCATGAATGAACAGACGCGGCTTGCGATCCCCTAATATCTGGGCGTAATAGCCGAGCATCTGAACCCCGTTAATGTGATCCTCATGCAGATGGGTAATGAACACATTATGAATGCCCGTCATCGCGAACCCGTATTCCTTAAGTGCTTTGGCGTTGGACTCTGGAAAATCAATGACCAGATGGGTACCGCCGAATTCAGCCAGCATACTATTATGATGTTGCTCCACGCTGAACATGTCTCCTGTACCTAGAAAAGTGATTTTCATCGCATTTTATCTCCTTAGTATGGCTGATGTAAGGACCGGTATATAGTCAGTCTTGGATTGTGATATCCAGATCGATCTCCATATCCGTATTGTTTTTAATAAGAGAGTTGATCTCGCATCGATCTTAAAATCAGTATCACTCGCGTTAAATCCAGTATACCGTGTTTCCAACGAGTATGCCTAAATCAACCTTTTTTGAGAACGCTATCATTTTATATTGAACTTTGACGCCAAAGGGTGTAGCTTAAAGATGGAAAGTGAACCTGAATGAACGTAAACTCACCTAAAGGGAGCGTGCAAGGCGAATGAAATCTTTTCTGGATGAACAATTCTTACTTCACAATGAAACGGCGGTCAAGCTGTACGAGCAGTATGCAAAAGACATGCCGATTATGGATTATCACTGTCACCTCAGTCCTCAGGAAATTTACGAAAACAAAACATTTGGCAATCTGACAGAGGCCTGGTTATATGGCGACCATTACAAATGGCGTCTGATGCGGGCTAACGGCGTTGAAGAAAAATATGTAACGGGCGGCGAAGGAGTGACGGATTATGACCGCTTCCTTGCTTATGCCAGAACGGTGCCCATGATGATTGGCAACCCGTTGTACGCCTGGTCTCACCTGGAATTACAACGTTACTTCGATGTGCATGACGTTCTTAACGAGACAAGTGCCCCTGCGATCTGGGAAAAAGTAAATGCCCAACTTACTGGCGAAGGCTTCGGTGCGCGTGATCTGATTACCAAATCCAATGTTACTGTGGTATGCACCACCGATGATCCAACCGATTCTCTGGAATATCATCTGAAAATTCAGGAGATTGAAGGTTTTGATACAGCAGTTCTGCCGTCGTTCCGTCCAGATAAAGGACTGGAATTGAACCGGGATACCTTTATCGAATGGGTGGGCAAGCTTTCACAGGTTGCAGGCACAGCAATTACGGATTATGACTCATTCCTGGCTGCGCTTGAATCCCGTGTGGAATTCTTCCATTCCGTAGGTGGCCGTGTCTCTGACCACGCACTGGATTACGTGCCTTACGCTGAAGCAACTCGCGAGGAAGCGGCAGCCTCTTTTGCCAAAGCACTTGCTGGAGAGAAGGTTTCCCGCACCGAAGAGGACGGATACAAGACAGTTACACTGACATTCCTTGGCAAACTGTATGCAGAGCGCGGCTGGGTGATGCAGTTCCACATCAATGCAGCACGTAACAACAACACCAAGATGTTTAAACAGCTCGGCCCGGATACGGGTTATGATGCTGTCAATGATACACCATTATCATCAGCTGTAATCGGCTTGCTGGATACGTTGGAGCAACAGGATGCTTTGCCCAAAACGATTCTCTATTCCCTTAATCCACGGGATAATGAAGTGCTGGCTGCCATTATTGGGAGCTTCCAGGGTGGAGGCGTTCCAGGTAAAATCCAGCTTGGTGCTGCATGGTGGTTCAATGATACGAAGGATGGCATGCTGGCCCAGATGAAGGCACTGGCAAACGTAGGACTACTTAGCCGTTTTGTTGGCATGTTAACGGATTCCCGAAGTTTCCTCTCGTATACAAGACATGAATATTTCCGCCGTTTGCTCTGTAACCTGATTGGTGAATGGGCAGAACAAGGTGAAGCACCAAACGATATGGAGCTGCTCGGTCAGATCGTACAAGGTATCGCCTATAACAATGCGAAGACCTATTTTCCATTTGCTGCTGTGCCGAAGAGTGTGTCTGCTTCTAAATAAATAGTGATTCAACGATCTATTTAATAAAATTGATTTCAAAAATTCTGTTTTAAAAATGCTCTCGATTTCCTCTGTTTGGATTGAACCAAACGGAGGGATTGGGGGCTTTTTGTCATGTTGAAGCGCGAGTGATTATATGGGTGCTCAGATAGCATTGGAAGGCTCTTGGACATTAGATGCATTTGACATAAATGAGTAATTGACATAACTCTACGTCGAGAATATACTTAGGTAACCTAATTAATTGATTCACTATTAAATTGGTTTACTATTAAATTGGTTGTCTATTAAATAAAATGCCTACTTAATAAGCAGACTACAATTGTTATTTATGGAAATGTGATGTTCCGAAGAAGGAGGACGATGTGATGACTGGCATAGATCCGGTGGCTCAGAAGCTTTTATACTCCATTATGCAGTTTAATAAAGCCAAATGGAGACAACATAAACCACATGGGCGTAATCACAATGAAATTATGGTACTGGCTTGTCTGCTTCATGGCTCACATCCGGGGGAGCGTATGGATTGGCGGGATAATCCGCCTGATTTCGAAAGCCATTTGAACCAGGAGCACCCGGGATTAAAAGTATCTGAGATCAGCGCATTAATGCGTGTGAAATCACCAACCATTACACCGGTTATTCGCGGCCTGGAGGATGAAGGCCTGGTTGAACGGACGATGGACCCCGAGGATCGGAGGGCTGTGCGGATTACAATTACGGACGCGGGGCGTGCGATCATTCGCGCAGCTCATGAAGAGCGCATGCAAACATTTAACAGGCTGGTTGAACACCTGGGCGAGGAGGACAGCCTGCAACTGGCTGGATTGCTCAGCAAGGTGTACACCTTTTTTGATGCACAGGTTTCCGGGCAGAATGAAGCACCTGAGCAACGAAACAAGGCAGTGGAACAAGATAATGATGCATCTGAACCAATCAATCAAGAAACTAAACCGGAAGTATCCAAACAAGGAGATGATACGCCATGATGAAATTATTTCGCATGCTTAAGCCTTATCGTATCCCCATTATTTTTATTTTGGCGCTTATTTTTCTGCAAACGATGGCGGAGCTGTACTTGCCTACGTTAATGGCGGATATCGTGAATCTCGGTATCGTCAAAGGTGATGTGCCTTATATCTGGAAAATTGGTGGTTTCATGCTGCTGATTGCCATTGGCGGAACAACCTGTTCCATTATCGCCAGTTATTTGTCCTCACGCACGGCTGGCGGATTTGCCAAACAGCTGCGCAGCAGAGTGTTCCGGCATGTCGAGAATTTCTCATTACAAGAATTCGACAAGCTGGGAACAGCATCACTGATTACTCGCACAACGAATGATATTACGCAGGTACAGAACGTGCTAACGATGATGCTGCGTATGATGATTATGGCTCCGATGATGTGTATCGGGGGGATTTTCATGGCTGTTTCTCAAGATGCGAAGCTGTCGACGATCTTCCTGGTTGTCCTGCCTGTACTAGCCGGCGCTATTGCATTGATCGGTTCCAAAGGATTTCCGTTGTTCAAGCAAATTCAGAAAAAGCTGGATCGCCTCAACCTTGTGCTGCGTGAACAACTGACAGGTATTCGTGTCGTTCGTTCCTTTAACCGGGGTGAACATGAGCGTGTTCGTTTCAACGGGGCAAATTCGGAATTAAGAGATGCATCGATCAAAGTCAACGTCCTGATGGCGACAGTTATGCCTGTGATGATGCTGGTCATGAACTTTTCGATGATTGCGATTCTATACTTCGGTGGTCTGCGCATTGATGGTGGCCATATGAACATTGGTTCCCTGATCGCCTTTGTGCAATATGCGATGCAGATCATGTTCTCACTGATTATGGTATCCATGATTTTTGTCATGATTCCCAGAGCGTCTGCTTCGGCAGAGCGGATTAATGAAGTGCTGGATATGCAGCCGGATCTGTCTGACCCTGTACAGCCTCACACGATGAAATCCCTGCAGGGAACGATTGAGTTCGATCATGTTACTTTTCGTTATCCGGGTGCAGAGAATGCTGCCCTGTCCGATATCTCGTTCACGGCTCGCTCCGGTGAAACGACGGCAATTATCGGCGGTACAGGTTCCGGTAAAACAACGTTACTGAGCCTTATTCCACGTTTCTATGATGTGACCGAAGGTACTGTGCGTGTGAATGGAACAGATGTACGGGATATTAAACAGGAAGAGCTACGATCCAAAATCGGGTTTGTTCCGCAAAAAGCCGTCCTGTTCACCGGAACCGTAGCGGAGAATATTCGCCAAGGTAAAGACGATGCCAGTATGGATGAAGTCATTCATGCGGCGCGCATAGCACAAGCCGAAAACTTCATCTCCGAGATGAAAGAGGGGTATGACAGTCTGATTGCACAAGGCGGGAATAACGTGTCGGGAGGACAAAAACAACGTTTGTCCATTGCACGCGCACTGGTTCGCCGTCCTGAAATATATATTTTTGATGACAGCTTCTCGGCTCTTGATTTCAAAACCGATGCCAGACTTCGTGCTGCGCTCAAATCAGAAACGACGGAAGCGGCTGTGTTAATCGTAGCTCAGCGAGTGAGCACAGTTATGGATGCTGACCGGATTCTCGTCATGGATGAAGGCCAAATTGTCGGTTCCGGAACACATAAAGAGCTGCTGGAGAACAATGAAGTGTATCGCGAGATTGTATCTTCCCAGCTGACTGAGGAGGAGATCGCATGAGTGAACGTACAACAGCACGGAAAGCACCAAGTAACCCAAGCGGGCCGGGCCACCCTGGCGGCGGAATGGGCATGCGGCCTCCAGTTGAGAAAGCAAAAGATTTCAAGGGCACACTGCATCGCCTGATTCAATATCTCCAACCACACCGTCGTCGTCTGATCGGTGTACTGGTCGCTGCGATTTTAAGTACAGTGTTTGGTATTATTAGTCCAAAGGTTATGGCTGAGGGTACAGATATTCTTGCCCACGGAGCTATTGCTATTATGCAAGGTGTGCAGGGAGCCGGGATTGATTTTCCAGCCTTAATGAAAGTGTTGTACCTGCTGTTTGGGTTGTATCTGTTCAGTGCTGCTTTCGCGTATGTACAGCAATACCTGATGGCTGGTGTAGCCCAGCGGGTAGTCTATGATATGCGTGAGCAGATCAGTGCCAAGGTTGGACGTTTGCCGCTGAAATATTTTGATTCCCGTACACATGGTGAGACGCTTAGCCGTGCAACCAATGACGTGGACAATATCAGTAACACATTGCAACAAAGTTTGGCTCAGTTTATTACGTCCGTGGTGACGATTGTGGGTGTCATCATTATGATGCTGACGATTAGTCCATGGATGACCTTAATTACGATTTTGACCCTGCCGCTTAGTGTCGTGGTGGTTATGCTGGTGGCTTCCCGTTCGCAGAAACATTTTGCGGGACAGCAGAAGTCACTCGGTGAATTGAACGGTCATGTCGAAGAAATGTATACGGGTCACAAGGTGGTCAAAGCCTTTGGACGCGAGGAGCAATCTGTACAGCAATTCGAGAAAGTAAATGAAGAGTTGTATGCATCGGGCTGGAAAGCCCAATTTATTTCGGGGATTATTATGCCACTGATGAACTTTGTCGGGAATCTGGGATATGTGCTGATCTGTGTGGTCGGCGGGATTTTTGTTACACGGGGTTCCATCTCCATCGGGGACATCTTGGCCTTTACACAATATTCGCGTCAATTCACACAGCCGATTAATCAGATTGCCAACATCTCTAACATTATTCAATCCACAATTGCATCGGCAGAACGGGTATTCGAGCTGTTGGATGAGGAAGAGGAAGTTCCTGAGTCCAAACAACCTGCAACGTTGCGTTACCCGTCAGGGGCTGTGGCGTTTGAAGCGGTGGATTTTGGATATAAGGAAAATGAACTGCTCATTCGTAATATGAATATTGACGTTAAACCAGGGCAGACCGTAGCCATCGTAGGACCGACAGGAGCCGGAAAAACAACGTTGATCAACCTGCTGATGCGTTTCTATGAGCTTCAGAGTGGCCGGATTACCATCGATGGCATCAATATTAAAGACATGACACGCGGTAATCTGCGTAGTATGTTTGGCATGGTACTCCAGGATACGTGGCTGTTTAACGGTACGATTCGCGATAACATTGCCTATGGACGCGAGGATGCAACGGAAGAGGACGTAGTCAAAGCCGCTGTTGCCGCCCATGCAGACCATTTTATTCGCACACTGCCGGACGGATACGATACGGTGCTGAATGAAGAGGCGTCGAACATCTCGCAAGGTCAGAAGCAGCTGCTCACGATTGCGAGAGCGATTCTGGCGAACCCGTCCATCCTGATTCTAGATGAAGCAACCAGCAGCGTGGACACACGTACCGAGGTCTTTATCCAGAAAGCGATGAATGTACTGATGCAAAACCGTACAAGTTTTGTCATTGCCCACCGTCTGTCCACGATTCGCGGCGCCGATCTGATCCTTGTCATGGATCATGGTAATGTGATTGAGCAGGGTAACCATGAGGAGCTGATGGCGAAGCAGGGCTTCTATGCCGATCTGTACAACAGTCAGTTTACGGAGCAGCAGCCGCAGGCGATCTAACGAAATAGACTGGATGGTAAGGCTGTCTGACCCATTCAAGAACGTATGTAAACCAATTTTTTAGAAAAATAGAACCTCCACCAAGGTGCTCTAGGCACCTCTGGTGTAAGATAAATCAAAACAAACGGGACGTCGCAGTCGTTGCATTGCTTCGTCCCGTTTGTGTTATCACTGCTATGCCCGAGCATTTTCCTGCGGGCAAACGTCGTGCCTCATGGTACCTGGCTGTGTTTGCTCGCAGATATGAAAGGCATGGTAAGCAAGCTATAAACTATTTATGCCTTGGTCTCCACAGGAAACCCTTTTTACTTTCACTGGTGACCTGATGGTCCTGTTTGATTTCATCTTCCGAATCAGCACGATGGTTTGTTTCATGTTCGGATTTGTCCTGCGAGTTTTCCTCAAGGTTATGGCGTGTAGCATCCTCTAGTGATGGCGGTGCTGGTTCACCCTGCAGTGCTTCACGCTGTTCGATCATGCGTTTGACTACTTCGTAACAGTCGTCAATATGTTTGTTGCCCACATAACGCATGCCGGTGAAGCTGAGGGCGGCGGCAAGGCCTTGGCCTGCCAACGGAACAAACTTGGCAACCGATTTGGTTGCTACTCGAATGCCTACACGTTTGAGCACCTGAACGACCAGTTCTTTAGTGACCATACGGCCGATAATTTTACTTCCGATCGACATGACAAAACCGTAAATCATGGACTTCGTCTCAGGGTCCATGCCCTCGAGTTGTTTTTGCGATAATCCGAATTTATTGTTAATGGCAGGTAACAACTGCATCAGCATGCCCACATCAGCGATGACATCTGTACCGGGAAGGGGCACGAGTGTGGAGCCGGCTGAAGCGGTAGCTCTTTTGCGAACCATGGTACGGCATTCCTTGCGAACTTGCTCTAATTGCTCCAATGTAGCTGGAATCATAGGGAATTCCTCCATTCGTGTATAGTGTACATATAACCGTTTTGAGGCGAATTGAATGGGTTGCTCCCGCTAAGATGTTGCCTATATATTATAGGTTGCGGATTAACCTTTTTTCTCATGCATACATCCGGTCGATGCAGGTAATGGCTATAAAATAATACATACAGCTCATGTTGCTTGAATGAAATGAAAGTAGCTTGTCCTGTACAGCTATCTGGTATTACGCATGAAAAACAAAAACGATGCATAATCCGCATGTCGCTTCCTCTTATGAAGTTACGCTTGTACAATCAATCACGGTTTACGATCACTAAAATATCCTGAGCCTATGACTTGTTTAGCATTTCAACCTTTTGGGGTAAAGGGAGACCAGCATTGGAATGGAGGAAGAGTGGCATGGAATGGAACAAAGCCTTGTTAATTCATCATCTTCATGCAGGGAAAGCCAATCGGGAAAATACATTAGGTTTGGTCACAGGTGTACTTGCTCCAGCCATTCATGAACTGGTCGTGGTTCGGACGGATGAACCGGGTGAAGGAGAGAGGTTGTGCCGGGAGCGCGGGGAAGAATTCGATGTGGTGTTCATTCTGGGCGGAGATGGTACGGTGCATGAGTGTGTAAACGGGCTGGCATCCTTGCAAAATCCTCCACAGGTCGGCGTACTTCCAGGCGGTACATGTAATGACTTTGCACGTTCACTGGGCATTTCACCGGATGCCGAGACAGCGGCACAAGAACTGCTAACAGGGCGGGTTATATCGGTGGATATCGGACGAGCAGATGACCGGGTGTTTACGAACTTTTTCGGGATTGGTCTGATCAGTGATACCTCACAGAACATTAACGAGAATTTGAAAGGCACGCTCGGCAAGGTCAGTTATTTCATCAGCACACTTCAGACGATAAGCCGTTCCGAGCCATTTCAATATGAGCTAGAGATCGACGGAGAGTGCACGACAGGCGAAGCGGTAATGATCTATGCTGCTAATGGGCGTTTTCTGGGCACGAATGCGTTACCTTTTGCTCCGGATGCATTGCAGGACGGTAAGCTGGATGTGCTCATTATCCATGAGACAGGCATCCCTCTGATGCGGGAAATTCTGTCGCACAAGCCGGAGGGGGAGTGGCAACCCCGGCATGAGAGTATTTCCTATTTCAAGGCGTCTACGTTGAAAATAAAAACAGAGGTACCGATGCCAGCCGATACGGATGGCGAATTGTACATGAAGACACCCGCCGAGCTGTCGGTGCTGGCGGGTCATCTGCATTTTCTGACCGGGGCTGAGGAATAACCTCCCCGGTTTTTATGGTTTTTGTACGCTTTCACTGCTATTCATGAGTAGAAATGCTACCAGCTTTCAAGCACGAGTTTCCAAGCATATCCTAACTATTTGGCTGTTGCTTTCAGATGTTTCTCCCGGAACTCATCCTCAAGGATGCTCATCAGAATGGCATCATGATACTGGTGGTTGTAATACAACATATCCCGTTTAACGCCTTCACGCTGGAAGCCAAGCTTCTCATACGTGCGAATAGCGCGTTCGTTAAAAGCAAAGACATCCAGCTCAATTCGATGCAGATTGGCGATGCCGAATCCGTAATCGAGCATAAGAAGCACTGCTTCACTCCCATATCTCTTACCTTGGTGAGCTGGCTGATCGATGGCAATGCGAATGTGTGCACTGCGGTTTTTGGCGTGCATGTCCATCAGGGCAACATCCCCGATGATTTCGTCTGTACTTTGTAATGCGATAAGCAGGTTCAGTCGTGAGTCGTTCAACTATCGGATCATATCAAACGGGAGATTTTCCGTGGAGAACTGGTGGAACACAGCCGCCTGCCTTCTGTTCGCAAATGTGCAGAACTGCTGGGTATAAGCACAACACCGGTGGAAGCTGCGTACCAGCAGCTTATTGCGGAAGGATACATCTATAGCCAGCCGCGCAGAGGTTATCGCGTTCGAGCTGTAGTTGAAGGTTATCACGATATAATGCTGGGAAAATGGGATACACACACGCCACCTCAACGAATAGGCAGGATCAAGCAGGTTCTACGGCAGTTTCAACAGGCTTCAGAGCTTACGTCCGGTGACGCGTGTTTCCTATGATTTTCATATGTCACACAATGATTTTAGCCTGTTTCCTTATACAAAATGGCAGCAGTACGCGAATCGTGTTTGGCGTGACGAATCCAGGGACTTGTTATTTTACGGAGACCCTCAAGGTGAGCCGGGATTACGGAGAGAGATTGCAGACTATTTAGGACAATTCAGAGGTGTTCGATGTATACCGGAGCAGATTGTAATCGGTGCGGAGCAACATCTGCTAATGTCGTTGCTCGCACAGACCATGCTGTACAAGGGAGATCTTAAATCGATCGCTGTAGAGAATCCCGGATACCGTCTACTGCCCGGTACATTTCGGAATTATGGATATGAGATTATCCCGATCTCACTGGACAACGAAGGCATGAACCTGGATGAACTGGATCAGGCAACTAGCTGGTGTATCCCCGTCGCATCAGTTCCCCATGGGTATGATGATGCCGATTAGCCGCAGACTTGCTTTGCTGGACTGGGCGGAACGTGCAGGGACCTACCTCATAGAAGATGATTATGACGGCGAATTCAGATATTCCGGTCGTCCCATTCCTTCTTCAATGCAAGGTCTGCGAGAGAACGCACCTGTCATCTATATGGGGGGGATTCTCTCAGGTGCTTGCGCCTGCCTTTTGCGTGCATTACATGGTAATACCCAAGGAACTCTTGCCCTATTTTGCCGAGGTATACAGAAGCGTTCTGTTTGAACAGTCGGCCTCACGTCTGTACCAGCGAACATTGGAATTATTCATTCAAGATGGGGAACTGGGAAAACATATTCGTAAGGGCTGCTTAACCGCTCCATTCAAAAAGAGTCCCACGAGTTCCTCTGCCAGTTCAACAATTGTACCGTGCATCTGGCGTACATCCTCACGGTTGGCGAGCATCAGCAGGGACGTAAAGGCTTGAGCCAGCAGCATGGGGTTGGCTCTTCGCAAATACCCGTGATCCATTTCCTGCTGAAAATGTGTAGCGAGCACACCAAAGATACGATTCTCTGCATCTCGAATTTGAGCAAACTGCTCGGCATTCAGATATGTTTCGGCCTCACGCATCATCGTTTCAGTATCGACATGGGACTGCTGCATCTTGGCAGCCGCCACGTTGACTAGTCGTTCCTTCAACGTGCCGGGTTCTTCGAGACGCAGTGTCGTCTGTTGCATACCCATTGCCATCATGCGGGTAATCGCTATGGTAAACAGTTCAGGTTTGCTGGAAAAATGATAATAGATCGACGCCTTGGTAACCTGACATAACGAAGCGATCTGCTGAAGAGAAACGGCTTCGTATCCATATTCCATAAACAGCCGTGAGGCCGTCATTAGGATGTCATTGTAGGCGGAAGCTTGATCTGCACCTGCTTTGGGTCTGCCTGGAGCACGCATGGAGATTGTTTCTTTTCTTGGTTTTTTGTTCATCATAATCAACCTCATTTACGGATAAAATAACGTATTGCGACATTGCAAAAAATTAGGGATTGCATAATTAACCTTCCGGTATATATAATTAACTCAATTATATTATGACCCATGGTTCATTTCCATACCATGACAGTAATTTAACAGCTATTTTGATCAAATGATTGCTTCTATAAGTTGAACCATTTATTTTGCACTGGAACGGAGAGGACAGAAAAAACCTGAAAAAGCGAAACGTTCGCTTAAAAGCTTTCTGCAAGAAAGCTGCATCGGAAGCATACGCTTATCACCGGATTTTTCCCTTCATAAAAGGGGATTCAAAAAAATCTGGGGATAACAGCGATTGGAAGGTTATTCTGTCATCGGAGTGTCTGTGCAAACCATCTTTCTGTTCAACTTATATGGATTAAAACAAAACTAGGGAGATGAATAGACCATGCAAGAAGGTTCAGGGTATGGCCGCTTTATAGCGGGCAAACGAAGTAAATGGGTCACGCTGCTCGTATGGATTATCATTGCAGTTGTGCTTGGTATGGTGTGGCCAGCAGTAAATCAGCGCGAGACCAACAATGCACAGGATTTGAGCGATTCGAAACCATCCGTTCAGGCCGCTGCGATGGCGAAAAAAGAATTCCCTGGCGGCGAGGGATTACCCGCGCTGATCGTCTGGCGCAACCCTGCCGGACTCACAGAGGATCAGATACAACAGATTCAGGCGTTAACCGAGCGATTGGATCAAGACCCGGTGGAGCAGCAACAGTCCGTTGTACCGCTCTATAAGCTGCCACCGCAGGCGATTAAAGGCCAGCTTTCGGAAGACGGAAGTACAATGGTCATGCCGCTATTTTTCAACAAAGATGCCGACGCTAAACAGCTGAAGGCAGGTGTCGAAGGATTAGAGGAAAAAACAAAAGCGATCTTCGGCATGAATCCGTTTGATACAGCTATAGATAATCCAAGCAAGTTGATCGCACGTGTAACCGGACCTGTGGGCATATCCATTGATGCGACGGGATTGTTCTCATCCGCCGATGTGTCCTTGCTGATTGCAACGGTGGTGCTTGTACTTGTACTGCTTTTGCTTATCTATCGCTCGCCTGTACTGGCGATTATACCGATTATTGCCGTGGGTTTCGCCTATATGGTCACCAGTCCGATTCTCGGATTTATGGCAGACCAAGGCTGGATTACGGTTGATGCTCAGTCGATCTCGATCATGACCGTGTTGCTGTTCGGAGCCGGAACGGATTACTGTCTGTTCATGATCTCCAGATACCGTCAAATTCTCTATCATGAGCCGGACAAAAAGAAAGCTATATTCCAAGCGATCACCGGATCATCCGGCGCGATTGCAATGAGTGGATTTACGGTGGTCGCCGCTTTGCTGGTGTTGCTGCTGGCTGAATATGGCGCATATCATCGTTTTGCCGTACCATTCAGTTTGTCCATCTTCATCATGTTTATTGCAAGTCTGACGCTGGTTCCGGCCCTGCTTGCCATCTTCGGACGGGGATCATTCTATCCGTTTATTCCACGTACTCACGAGATGGAAGTGGAGCGGGCGAAGAAAAAAGGCAAACCGGCTCCAGCTCCGCGTAAAGTCCGTGAAAGCTGGATTGGACGCATCGTAACGACCAAACCGTGGGCGGTTTTGGCGATTACGGTGGTGCTGCTCGGTGGACTGGCTGCCTTCTCAACTCAAGTGAAATTTACGTACGACTTATTATCTTCCTTCCCGGAAAATGTACCTTCCCGTGAAGGCTTTAAGGTCATTGGGGAGCAATTTTCCCAAGGAGAGCTGGCTCCAGTTAAAGTGATCGTAGATGCTGGGGGCAAAAATACGGATCTGAAAGAGCGTCTCGAATCACTGGATTATATCAGCAAGGTGAGTGACGCGCAGCAAGGCGCAGAGAACCCTAACATTACGGCGTATAACGTAGAGTTCAATCTCAATCCGTACTCGATTGAAGCGATGCAGCATATTCCTGACTTGCGTGCTACAGCCGAAGCGGCATTGAAAGATGCCGGAGTTACGAACGTGGTTCAACAAGTGTGGATTGATGGACAGACGGCCGAACAGTATGACATCGAAGTGGCTGGCGAGCGGGATGCTAAGATTATTATTCCCGTCGTTATCGGTATGATCACGTTGCTGCTGTTGCTCTATCTGCGCTCGGTTGTTGCGACGGCCTATCTGATTATTACCGTAGTCCTGTCGTATTTCTCCGCACTGGGCCTGGGCTGGATTATCATCCACTATGGGCTTGGAGCAGAGGCGATCCAGGGAGCGATTCCGCTCTACTCCTTTGTCTTCCTCGTAGCACTCGGCGAGGATTATAATATCTTCATGATCTCAAGCATCTGGCAGAAACGCAAAACGATGCCGCTCCGTCAGGCGATTAGAGAAGGTGTAGGTGAGACAAGTTCAGTTATAACCTCTGCGGGTCTGATTCTGGCGGGCACGTTCGCTGTATTGGCTACTTTGCCAATTCAGGTGCTGGTGCAGTTCGGTATCATCACCGCCGTAGGTGTGCTGCTGGATACATTCCTGGTTCGTCCGTTCATGGTGCCAGCGATTACAGCGCTGCTGGGCAAATGGGCTTTCTGGCCAGGCAAGTATATGCCGATTGCTGAGAAACAAGAAAAGAAACCAACCCGATCCTTGTAAACCATGGAGAGGGACAGATGGACGGCGGGGCTTCATGCCCGTGGTCCATCTTTCTTTTTTACCAGAGGCGAGAGTGTTGAGGTTTGTCTGAGATGGAATGGATAAGCTGGTAAAAATGCGCATAAAATGCTGTAGGAACGGGATTCTTTGGATGTGTAAGGTTTACTCGGCTTAGGGTTATGGGACATAATAGAAGAAGCGTCGGCCTTGTGCGGACGGACAAGTTCACATCAATGGGGAACCAGAGGAAGGATGAAAGCAAGCATGACGAACAAACTGAATGTGTATTTCAATCATGACGGCGGCGTGGATGATCTCGTATCGCTGTTTATGCTTCTGCAAATGGACAATGTAAACGTAACCGGTGTATCGGTTATTCCGGCAGACGGATATTTGGAGCCGGCGACCGATGCGAGCCGTAAAATTATCGATCGTTTTGGAACGTATTCCGTAGAAGTATCCAAATCGAACTCCAGAGGCAAAAACCCGTTCCCGGCAGCGTGGAGACTGCATTCCTTCTATGTAGATGCACTGCCTGTTCTGAACGAATCCGGCAAAATGGAAGCGCCGCTCTCGGCTGTTCCAGCACATCAGCATCTGATCGAAAAAGTACGCAATACCGAAGGTAAAACGTTGCTGTTGTTCACAGGCCCGCTCACGGACCTTGCGCGTGCGCTTGACGAAGCACCGGATATCGAAGAGAAAATCGATAAACTGGTATGGATGGGCGGTACATTCGAACGTGGAAACGTAGAAGAGCCGGAGCATGACGGTACGGCGGAATGGAACGTATTCTGGGACCCGGAAGCGGCATATCGTGTGTGGCAGAGCGGCATTCAGATTGATCTGGTTGCCCTGGAAAGCACAAACAAAGTACCTCTTACACCCGCAGTTCGTAACCGCTGGGCAGCAGAGCGCCGCTTCGAAGGTGTGGATTTCCTGGGAAACTGTTATGCAGGGTGTCCGCCACTGGTGTACAGTGAGACCAACTCCACGTATTATCTGTGGGATGTGCTGACTACGGCTTCCGTAGGCCGCGAGGACATCGTGAAGAAAAAAACGGTGAACTGCATCGTCATTCCAGATGGCCCGAGCCAAGGTCGCACGGTGGAGCAAGCAGACGGACGTCCGGTGCAACTGGTCTATGATACAGACCCGGAAGCATTCTTCACATACATGACTGACCTAGGTAAAAAAGCTGCTCCGCAGCGTTACTAATGATCGGCAGCCGTAGGGCTGACCTTCATTGAAGATAAAAAGACCTTTATACGAGACGTATCAACGATACATCTCGTATAAAGGCAAGAGCTAAAGAAAGCCGCAGGCTGTGTTCCGATGATCGGGTGAACCCCGATTCCATGAACACATGCCATGCGGCTTTTTTGGTGTGGCTACTTGGCTTGAATGTCACAGCCAAGTGCCTGGATATAATTCAAGGTGTCCTCTGCGACGACGTATTACTTGCCATGATTCGGCTCGTATGGAAGCGGGAGGACACACCCTAGATTTTAAAGCGGCTGATCAGGCCATTCAGTTCACTGGACAAGACACGCAGCGACTCGGCGGAATCAGTGATCTCGCCCATGGATTGTAGCTGCGTTTCGGCAGCCTGAGATACCTTTTGGATGCTGGACGAGGAATCTCGCGAGATATGTTCCATGTTTTCAATGGATGCCGACACTTCCTCTGAACTGGCTGACAGTTGTTCGGAAGCTGCGGACACTTCATGTAGTCGTTTGTTAATCGTTTCAATGCCGCCATGAATGGAGGAGAACGAATGACCTGCTTCTTGCACAACAGTCATGCCGGATTGTATCGCTGTGGTGCTCGCCGACATATGCTCTGCAAGCAAAGTGGTCTGACGTGTGATCTCGGCAATAAGCTCAGTTACCTGCTCTGAGGATTGTTCGGATTCCCCCGCGAGTTTACGTACCTCAGAAGCAACTACAGCAAAACCATTGCCATGTTCACCTGCACGTGCAGCTTCAATACTGGCATTAAGTGCGAGTAAATTTGTCTGTGAAGCAATATTTTTCATCAGGTGGGCTACCGACTCAATCTGGCTGGAGTAATTCGTAAGCTGTGTCGTCGATGTTGCCATCTGTACGTTGGCTTGATGAATGTCTTCCATGCTGCGGATGGCTGTGTCCAGCTGGGCTTGTCCTTGCATGGCATCGTTCGTTGTCTGCTGTGACACGTCAGCAACCCTGGAAGAAGAATGAGCAATATGCTGCATGCTGCGTGTAATCTCTTCCATGGCCACCGTGACTTCTCCAGCGCGCACCACCTGTTCGGAAGCTCCATGTGCAGTGTGATTCGTGTGCTCTGCAATCCGCTGACTGGCCTCGGCTGTTGCCTGGGAATGCCGGGACACACCTTCCGCAGCGTGAAGCAGGGAATCAGAGCTTTGGCGAATGCCTGTCATGACTTGCCGGGTGTCGGTAACGAGGTGCTTGAATTCGGAAGCGAGCTGTCCAATTTCGTCTTTACGTCCAAGCTCCACGTTAACGGTCAGATCTCCTTTTCCCACTTCAGCAATGAGCTGTTTCAGCTTCACCAGTGGCCTTGTCAGATAACGCGCAAATATGTATACCAGCAATACGCTGAGCAATACAATCGCCAGGGCTGTCCAGACCATCGTGATCCGGTTGCTAGCCATCAATTCATAGACCGCAGTAGAGTCCAGATCGGCTCCCACGATACCTAACATCTTGCCATCGGGCCCATGAATCGGCACATAAGCTGTGATGGTAGCACCATAATCTTCATCCCGGGTAAGCTCTCCGCGAACGGATGTGTCTTGTGCAAAGGCTTGCAGCATGCCATCGTACAGTGTTTCCTCTGCTTTGCCGTAAGGGGAAAAGTCATCTTCGGCTACATCTGGTGCAGCTCCGTCGACCACGTAATAGTAAGCGGACTTTCCATTTTCCTCGCGTGTGCCAAGTGTATACAAATATTTAAGACCATTGGCCTCACGCAGCTGGCTAAGTTGTGCGCGTAGCGTATCGTAATACGCAGTTTTGTCCTGCCCCGTGCTGAGTGGGGTGTACAGTGTCGTATCAATCAAAGCAGCAGCCCGTTCAGCTACAGCCTGTGCCTGCATCCCCATGGATTGTTCAACCAATTGGGCGGATGCCCGGTACATCGTGACGCCCAGAATGGCCCCCGCGGCCAGCATCAAACAGGAAAAAAACAAAAAAATTCTCATAAACAAACTATTCATCGTTCTAATGGATCCCCCTCGATAGGTGTAACTAAGGTTACTCTGTGTTTTATGTAATATAGGTTAGTAATGTAAGCGTATTAATAAATGTGTATGTTATTTACGAAGTTCTACTTCAATTTATCGGCATAAGATTGGAAAAGGATTAGGGATTGGGCGAGGTTAACGCTCGCATTATACGTTGTGGTGTCTTACTACGTTCTGTCTGTTCAAAGAAAGGCTCCCCTACATTAGGGAAGCCTCCAGCACTTTTTTTGCGAAAAAGCCTAATTACAAGCGCCCATATGGTGAGAACAGGGGCCCGATGAAGCCAGCTATAACGGAATATAACAAACGATACGTTAAATAAAACAACACGGCATTAACAATCAGCACGCTATACATGCTGTCAATGGCCGCTTTGGTTCGATTCAGCGGATGATGGAAC
The DNA here is from genome assembly GCF_051136285.1 of Paenibacillus amylolyticus. Classification (GTDB taxonomy): domain Bacteria; phylum Bacillota; class Bacilli; order Paenibacillales; family Paenibacillaceae; genus Paenibacillus; species Paenibacillus amylolyticus_F. Next base: position 4,260,394 of record NZ_CP194938.1, read on the forward strand.
AGTACTATATTCATAGCAACAAAAACAATAATATACGATAACACCAGCAGCGAGATAGCAAACGAGTAGGAGATTACAATCATCAAGTTAGCGAGCAACAGCGTAGCGATTGCAGGAACCAGCAAGGTTCCGAACTGGGCAATCAGAATTTTGGGACGGAAGGTGATTCGTTCCAGCTTCAGTACACCATAGATCAATGCAATTGCGGCAATCAGTATGATTGCACTAAACAGCAATGGACGCAGGAATCCACTGATAAAAAGGCCTTCCGCATCAAGGCGGCTAAATGTAAATAGAATATATGTAGAGGTCAAAATAGCAAACAGTGCCATCGTTACCCAGCCATGCAGGACATGTTGTTCACCGACGGTTTTCATCGATTGATATGGGCGAGCCAGTACGCTGAGGAAATAGGACAGGTATTGTTTGCTTACTTCTTTCGCTTGCTGGACTTTCTCATTTTGCACAAGGTTGTTCCACTGATTTCCAGTATTACTTTGCGCAGAACCATGATCTGCAGGATCGTTGTTATTAGCATCTACTGTGAAAGTTTCTTTAACAAGTGATGGAACCGGTGAAACGGATGAGGGACGTGTGGGTCCTGGATCATGAGAAGCAGGCTCCTGGGTGCTGGACCAACGGGTGTACTCCAAGTCGGCAGACGCCGAATCTGTGTGTCTTACAGAATCCACAGGTTCAGAAGAAGCATGAGTTCCATTCAGGTTAGAGCCGCACCTCTCGCAAAACTGGGCATCTCCATTTTCATGATTACATACTGGGCATTTCATGTCATAAGCCTCCAATTTTTTGAAATGTGATCAGGTTTACATTGTGTCTCATTTTAACGTTTGATGACGAACTTTGTCTATGTATCGCAGAATTAAATACCCAAAATAACCCTTATGAAACAGGAGAGTTCAGTTGTCATATTTTCATATTGATATAAAGATGGGGCGGAATTATGATGTCATTATCGAAATTGATAATCATTATCAAATAAATACAGAGTAGATTAGAGACATGTTTTAAACCGAGCAAAGAAAGCAGGATCCTTTTAAATGAGATTTGAGGTCTTTGTAAGGTGGGAATGGATTTAATAATCTGTGCCGTGTTTTCGGGGGATTTGTTGTTTGCTTCATTACTGTGTTCATCGTTGAAGGCCAGGTGCAGATACCTTCGCCCTCATCTTATGCGGCCATAGAGAATGAAATGACGGAGGCATCCGGCTATTTGGTCTCCAGCCCGCCGAATACAGCGAAAGCAACCAAGGTGGTATCCCAGATGATGGAGCGATTGGAGCCTTTGACGGAGCCAACCTCTTATACCGCATGGGATGCAGCTTTAATTCTTCTCCGTGAAGGACTGGAGGCCATTCTGGTATTGGCGGCTTGCTCCTGAGTGCAGCGCTGGCAGTGGTGTTAACGCTGGTACTGGCTGCAGCATCATCAGGCAGTACACGCGAAATGATTGAAGGATATACAGGTCTAGCTGCAGTTATCCTGATGTTAACCGTTGGGCAATGGATGCATAACAAATCGAACGCTCGCTCATGGAATAGCTATGTTGAGCGCAAGGTTGGAGGGGCACTTGCACGCGGAAGTTTATGGTCTTTGTTTGCCGTAGCTGGGCTTGCCATATTAAGAGAAGGCGCGGAAACCGCCATCTTTTACATCGGTATGGCTCCTTCTATTCAGCTGTTCCAGCTGTTCATCGGGGTGGGGGTAGCCTTGGTGATTCTGATTATTCTGGCTATAGCGATTATTCAATTCAGTGTGCGCCTGCCGGTGCGATGGTTTTTCCTTACGGCTACACTGCTAATCTATTATCTGGTCTTTCGTTTTCTGGGTGAAAGTATCCACGCACTTCAGGTGTCGGCAGCGCTGGGTGCTCATGTTGCGCGGAGTCTGCCAACGATGGGCTGGCTTGGCATGTATCCGACGTGGGAAACCTTTACCCCTCAAATGGTTGTTCTGATCTTGGTGATTTTCAACCTGATTCGCACGGAGGTGCGTTCGATCAAGGGATCTTAGAAAGCTTCCGTGTAAAACGGAGCTGCAGATCAGCGATGAAATCGAATTAGTGTATATCCCTTCCACAATTTGACAATGACATGGGTAATGGTCACTGTCTAGCGGACACGATCAGTTATACAGAAAGCCGTATCTTTCACAATTCATTAGATGTGAAAGATACGGCTTTCTATTTTTTAGACGAACAGACTTTTAGAAGGAAAATAGCAAGGTTAAGATTGGAACAACATCTTCTGGAGAGCCCCACATAGACAGATTAGACAGTCTATGGATTGGCCTTCATTAACGCGGGGGTGGACTCCCTGATAATCGGTTTGGTCACAATATGTGAAATTTGATATGGCTGGGAAGGGTTATGGATGCGGGATAACAGCATCTCTGCCGCCTTAATACCCATCTCGTTACTATAGATGTGAACTGTCGTTAATGGTGGCTCAATAATCCGGGATTCAGACGCATTATCGAATCCGCATACAACAATATCCTGCGGCACCTTAACATTTCTCGCTCGTAGTGCCCTGATCAGCTCAACGGCGATAAAGTCGTTGGCACAAACATACGCATCAGGAAGGGATTTCAAGTCGCGCACTCGCTCGTTCAACCAGCCGGGCTTCGAGAAGAAGAGGCGGTCATCATCCACAATACACTGGGATAGATCGACTTGTAACCCTGCTTCCAGCATGGCCCGATGATATCCTACCCATCGTTCGTTAAAGCTTTTGCAATGATTGTAATCCCCGGCAAATCCAATATTGTTGTAGCCGCTCTCAATTAAACTTCTGGTTAACTGATAGATGCTGTGCTCGTTCTCCATCAGCAGCAGATCTGCATGAAATTCCGGGTAACATACGTTGGAAGCGCAATCGATAAAGATTGTGGGAATTCCCAGATCGGTAATGAGCTGAGAGTAATTCAGATCGAATAACTCAATGCATATGATACCGTCCACATTGGAAGTATCAAAATTGTTAGGAAGTGTAAGTGAATCCTGATCCATCTCACGCACAATATGGATGGAGAGATTGTACCCCTCTGCACTGATTCGTTTCTCCAGACCACTAATCAACAATGAACCAAAATGGGACGTATTAGGCAGGTTTTCCGTTAACAGAGCGATATTGCGTGTGGCCTTGGTTAGAACATGTTCACTTTCCATATAGGCGAACTGTTTATATTTAAGCTCAATTGCTTTCTTAATAACACGATTACGTGTCTCCACTGGAATTTTCCCACTGTCATTCAGGGCTTTGGAGGCCGTATTCCTGGAGATGCCTAGAGCATCCGCGATGTCCTGAATCGTGACTTTTTCTTTTGCCATCTAGTACTTCACCTCTAATTGATCAAATGATCGTCCATAGTATTATCTTAAGTCAAATGTATAATAGATTGGATTAAATAGCAATCTTGATTTTACATATGAACAATTAGGTTTACATTTTCGTTTGTTTATTTTGCTTGTTTGTTTCTTTGTAGTCTCTGATATGTATACTGCTAAGTTTTGTTCTTTGTTTTCATAGGGAGTAGAAGCGTTTTAAACATTTGAACAAACATTATATGTGCATTTCTATACACATATAGTATAGAAATTACACGAAAATGTTTCACATGCACAATTTATTTTTACACATTGTATTGACTAATGCCTGTAATACCTGCTAAATTGTAAATTATTAAATGAGCAATTGTAAATATTGAAAACCCTTACTAAAGACAATTGTCAACTTCAGGAATGAACGGAGGTCATGTGTTGGATAACACAGTGGATACCAAAAAGGGTGCAAGAAGGGCACAGAAAGAAAGGACATCGACCAGTCACAAGATACAGCAACTCAAAAAGAACTATTTTTTGTATTTGTTGCTCGCACCAGCTCTGGTTCTGACCCTTATCTTCAAATACATCCCGATGTACGGAGCCATTATCGCATTTAAGGATTTTAGTCCAATCAAAGGCATCATGGGCAGTGAGTGGGTAGGCTTGAAGCATTTTGAGAAGTTTTTGGCTTCGCCCAATTTTGATGTCATTTTTATGAATACGCTTAAACTTAGCTTTTTTGGTTTGATATTCAGCTTTCCGGTGCCCATTATACTTGCTCTCATGCTGAATCAGGTACGGAAAGCCGGCGTGAAGAAAAATATTCAATTGTTTCTGTATGCACCCAACTTCATATCGGTGGTTGTCGTTGTTGGTATGCTGTTTATTTTTCTGTCACCGACAGGGCCGATTAATCAAATTGCTACATGGATTACTGGTCAGCCGATCATGTTCATGTCTGAGCCGGAATATTTCCGCTGGATCTACATTTTGTCGGACATTTGGACCGGAGCAGGCTGGGCTTCCATCATCTATGTTGCTGCATTGGCTAATGTTGATCCTGAACTTCACAATGCGGCCAATCTGGACGGAGCAAACCTTATTCAGCGTATTCGCCACATCGATCTTCCAACGATTCGTCCAATTATGGCCATCGTCTTTATTCTGGCTGCTGGCGGGATCATGTCCATTGGATTTGAGAAGGCCTACCTGATGCAAACGTCCATGAACCTTCCTTCCTCCGAGATTATTGCCACGTATGTCTACAAGGTGGGCTTGCAGTCCGGAGATTACGCATACTCTGCGGCGGTGGGATTGTTCAACTCGGTCATCAATGTCATATTGCTGGTTACTGTGAATCTGATCGTAAAGAAATTAAATGAAGGCGAAGGCCTCTATTAGGAAAGGAGTGTTATGCATGGTAGTCAAACATACGGGAATGGATCGTCTGATCCTCACACTGAACGCGATTTTTCTCACCTGTGCTGTACTGGTTGTGGTCGTGCCCCTGATTTACATCGTTATCGCCTCATTCATGGACCCGACCGTGCTGCTGAACCGCGGACTGTCCTTCCATGTATCGGACTGGAGTCTCGATGGGTATCAGATGATTTTGTCCAATCCGGCCATGATCCGGGGTTTCGCGAATGCGGTGCTGTACTCGGTTTCCTTTGCATTGCTGACCGTAACCGTTTCCATATTTGCAGGCTATGCCTTATCGGATGAAAGGCTGGCAGGACGGGGATTTTTCATGATTATATTCATCATCACGATGTTCTTCGGTGGCGGATTGATCCCGACGTATCTGCTTGTGCGTAATCTCGGCATGTTGGATACAGTGTGGGCGGTCATCATTCCTGGAGCTGTCAACGTCTGGAACATCATTCTGTCCAGAACCTTCTTCAAAGGCGTACCGCGTGAGCTGAAAGAAGCCGCTAATGTAGATGGTGCCTCTGAGATGAAGATTTTTTTCCAGATCGTCATCCCTTTATCCAAACCCATCATTTTTGTCCTCGCGTTGTACGCGTTTGTAGGTCAGTGGAATTCCTATTTCGACGCTATGATCTATCTGGATAATCCGAACCTGCATCCATTACAACTCGTGTTGCGTTCCATTCTGATCCAGAATCAGGCTGCGCCGGGTATGATTAGTGATCAGCTGGCGATGGCGGAACTGAAACGGCTCTCCGAAATGATCAAATATTCAGCCATCGTTATTTCGAGTCTGCCACTCATCATCATGTATCCGTTCTTTCAGAAATATTTCGAGAAAGGTGTCATGGTAGGTTCGCTCAAATAATGAATAGCTAGAATTATTGTTACGTTTGGCCCGCTTATAATGGAAAAGTTTGACACAACACAATCCATGGAGGTCATTATCATGAAAAAAGTGAAAAAGTCTAAAAAAGCTGTTACTACCGCATCTGTAACCATACTGTCTGCCATGTTTCTGCTCTCAGCCTGTGGTGGGGGTGGAGGCGGTGCTTCGAGTGAAGCCCAGTCACCTGATGGCAAAGTGACATTGAATTTTATAACCCAGAGCTCTCCACTGGCACCCGCTGATCCAAACGATAAGTTGATTAACAAGAGACTCGAAGAGAAAACCAATGTGCATATCAACTGGAAAAACTATACGAGTGATGTGTTTGCAGAAAAAAGAAACCTGGCGGTAGCCAGCGGTGACTTACCAGATGCCATTTTTGACGCAGGTTATGGGGATTATGATCTTCTGAAGCTGGCGAAGGACGGAGCCATTATTCCACTGGAAGATCTGATTGAGCAACACATGCCCAACCTGAAAAAAGTGCTGGAGGAAGCTCCCGAATACAAGAGCATGATCACAGCTCCGGATGGACATATCTATTCATTTCCCTGGATTGAGGAACTCGGCAGTGGTAAACAACGGATTCAGTCGGTGGATAACTTACCCTGGATCAATGTGGAATGGCTGAACAAGCTCGGACTGAAGATGCCGACAACGACCAAAGAACTGAAAGAAGTGTTGATCGCATTCAAAACTCAGGACCCGAACGGCAATGGCAAAGCAGACGAAATTCCGTTATCTTTCATTAACAAGCCGGGTGGAGAAGACCTGACTTTTCTCTTTGCGGCATTTGGAATCGGGGAGAACTGGGACCATACCGTGGTGACTGATGAAGGCAAAGTGGTCTTCACAGCAGCTGATAAAGGTTACAAGGAAGCGGTCCAATATATTCACGAACTGGTTAAGGAAGGTCTTGTGGATGTGGAAGCATATCAGCAGGATTGGAATACGTATTTGGCCAAGGGCAAAGACAACAAGTATGGTATGTATTTCACTTGGGATAAGGCCAACATCACAGGCATGAATGATACCTATGATGTGCTTGCCCCCGTTGCTGGACCAAGTGGCGAGGCCAATGTGACAAGAACGAACGGAATCGGCCTAGATCGGGGACGCATGGTCATTACGAGCAGCAACAAAAACCTGGAATCAACAGCGAAATGGGTGGATCAATTGTACGATCCGCTCCAATCGGTACAGAACAACTGGGGAACGTACGGCGATGAGACACAGCAGAATATTTTTGAATTCGATGAAGCCAAGGGTATGCTGAAGCATCTTCCGCTGGAAGGCGCTGCACCTGTTGAGCTTAGACAAAAAACAAGTATTGCAGGACCGCTGGCGATTCTCGACAGTTACTACGGTAAATACACAACCAAACCGGAAGATGCCGCATGGCGTATGGAGCTTCTCGATAAAGTTATGGTTCCACACATGAAAGCGGAAAACGTCTATCCAAGCGTGTTCTTTTCCATTGATGAACTTGACCGCCTTTCTACCATTGAGACGGATTTGTTCGCTTATGTGCTTCGTATGCGCACGGAATGGTATCAGAATGGAAAGGTCGATCAGGAGTGGGACACTTATCTGAAAGAACTGGATCGTCTTGGATTGCAAGAATGGCTTCAGATTAAACAAGCGGGATATGACCGCAACAACAAATAAAACAAACTGAATGGGGGACTCTGCCCTACATAGCAGCCATTGTGCGAGTGAAGTAGGGTCTCCCAGCACGGGTTTGTCCAAAGGAGTTAACCAACATGTCTACAATTTCAACTTCTGATTACCGGGGTGTATATCATTTCTCACCCAAAGAGAAATGGATGAACGATCCGAACGGTATGGTATTTTTCAAAGGCGAGTATCACTTGTTCTATCAGCATCATCCGTTTGGCACCACATGGGGACCGATGCATTGGGGACACGCGGTAACTAAGGATCTGGTTAACTGGGAAGAGCTTCCTGTGGCCCTGGTACCGGATGAACTCGGCATGATATTCTCCGGCAGTGCTGTGGTAGATTGGAACAATACTTCGGGATTCTTTGAAGGTGAGCCAGGATTGGTAGCGATTTTCACCCATCATCTAGAAGTACCGAATGATCACCCGATTCAGCGGCAGAGCCTCGCGTATAGCAAGGATAGCGGCAGAACATGGGTGAAATATGAGGGCAACCCAGTGCTGGAGCATGAGTCGTTTGTGGATTTCCGTGATCCCAAAGTATTCTGGCATGAGCAGACTGAGGAATGGATCATGATTATCGCTTGTGGTCAAACGGTATGTCTGTATCATTCTCCTAATCTGAAGGATTGGATACTTGGCAGTGAATTCGGCGCAGGGATTGGTTCACATGACGGCGTATGGGAGTGCCCTGACCTGTTCCCATTAGCAGTAGATGGGGAGCCAGGGAAGGAAAAATGGGTGATGCTTGTCAGCATTGGTGCAGATCCTGCTTTCAAGGAAGGCTCCAGAACTCAGTACTTCACTGGAGAATTTGATGGAATAGCATTTGTTCCAGACGAAGCTTCGCATACCGTTCGCTGGCTTGATCATGGCCGGGATAATTATGCAGGGGTCAGTTGGTCCGACATTCCGGCAGAAGATGGCAGACGCCTGTTTATGGGCTGGATGAGCAACTGGATGTACGCCAACCAGACGCCAACCGAAGATTACCGCGGCGCAATGACGATTGCGAGGGAGTTGACCTTGGAGACAAGGGACGGAGAAGTCATGCTGGTTCAGCATCCTGCACGTGAGCTGGAGCAGGCCCGCAAGCCCGTATTGTCGCTACAGAATGTGTCGATCAGACAAGTGAGCGCGCAGTTGAATGCATTGCATCTTGTGAACTATGAGATTGATGCGGAATGGTCTTCTGCATCCTCCGTTCAATTTGCACTACGAAGTGGCACGGATCATGAAACGCTTGTAGGCATGGACGCTACGCAGGGTGAAGTATACGTCGATCGCAGTCGATCCGGTATTATCAATTTCCATGAGCATTTCCTGGGTCGGCATACGGCTGGGTTAACAGCGGTGAGTGGCAATCAACGTTTGCGTATCTTTGTGGATCATTCCTCCGTAGAGGTATTTGCCAATGATGGTCAGGCTGTGATTACCGATCTGATCTATCCGGATGCGGATTCCATAGGAATCGCTGTTCATGCCGAACAGAATGATATGATATTTAATTCGCTTCATATCTACGAAATATCCCCCATCCAAGCCAAAGGTCAGTCGAAATGAGCGCAAGGAGGACAAGGAAATGCGGATAGGAGCAATTGAAGCGGGCGGAACAAAGTTTGTCTGTGGAATAGGTAATGAACAAGGAGAAATTGAAGATTGGTGCAGCTTTCCAACGGAACATCCCGATACGACACTTGCGAAGGTTATCGACTATTTCAGGGATAAAGACATTGCAGCTATCGGCATTGGCTCCTTTGGTCCCATTGATCTGCAACCGGATAGTCCCACCTATGGCTACATTACAACAACTCCGAAGCCTGGCTGGGAAAACTGCAATGTAGTTGGAACCCTGAAAAGTGAATTCACAGTTCCCTTCGGATGGGATACGGATGTGAATGCAGCTGCTCTGGGAGAAGTTACCTGGGGAGCAGCGCAAGGCATGGACAACTGTGTGTATTACACCATCGGTACAGGTGTTGGGGTCGGACTTGTGGCGGGTGGCAAGCGCGTGCATGGATTATTGCATCCTGAGGGCGGGCACATCCGGACGAGAAGGCACCCAGAGGATCATTTTGCCGGATTATGCCCGTATCATGGCGACTGTTTGGAGGGGATGGCTGCAGGACCGGCCATTCAGGCCCGCTGGCAGCGTCCAGGTAGTGAACTTCCAGCAGACCACTCGGCATGGAAGATAGAATCCTTTTACATTGCAGAGTCTATTACGACCGCCATTCTGCTTCATTCGCCGCAAAAGGTCATCTTGGGCGGTGGAGTGATGCAGCAACATCATCTGTTTCCCATGATCCGGGAGCGGGTTGTACAGAACCTGAATGGATATGTGAATGCAGCTCAGATAACGCAACATATCGACCAATATATTGTCCAACCCGGATTGGGACAGCACGCCGGACTATGCGGTGCTCTTGCATTGGGGTTGGAAGCGTTACAGCAACAAGCCATGTTGAATCCATAGTATTTGATCCTTTGTATCCCGTAGGGGATGGTTGCAGGTTTACTTTTGCTTCAGCGTTTTGCATGGGAAGTCGCAAGGCTGAATGTATGCGAGATGTTCGCTTGAAGAGACTGCTGCGCCATCCCTTACGGGATTTTTGTGTCATCCACTACAACAGGAAAAGAGGGAATGCTTATGAAATGGATCTTCCGATCCATCCGTTGTGTTCTATTATCATGTGTCCTTGGTTCATCTTCTGCAGGAGCATATTCGACCGCCGCTCTAACGGATACCGATAGGGATACTCAGCAAGGAGGAAAGCAGACATCTGAGGGATTAGCGAAACAACAGGGAAAGGGGAGTGCCGGGTTGACTGATGGGTCCAAAGCAGATACCAATCTGTCGGATTGGACATTACAGGGTAGAGGCAGTCTGGAAGATACGGATGAAGGACTCCATCTAACTTCGGATGTTGGGGAGAACGTAATGGCTGTATCAGCCACAAGAGCTGATGATTTTATTTATGAAGCTGATGTGATGATTCAGAATATGAAGGCTGATGCCAGTCTTATTTTTCGATCCAATGATACAGGCTGGTCTTCCTATATGCTGCAAGTCGTTCCAGAGGCTGGTGTGATACGTCTAAGAGATGCAAGCGGGCATCTGGGAACATTAAATGTAGAACATAAGACGAGTCTGCAATTGGGAGGTATCTATCATCTGAAGGTAAAAGCGGACGGGGAGAGCCTTCAGGTATATTGGGATAATCGGTATGACCCGGTAATGGATGTGAAGGACAGTACCTATTCTTCAGGACATCTGGGGCTCCATGTATGGGATGGATCGGCTTTATTTCAGAATGTGCAGGTAAGTACCATGAATAACAACATAGGCAAAATGATTAACAGTGCAGGCGATTGGCAGCCGGATGTGAAAGGTTATCGAGGGACGGGAGACGCTCCGGGAAAAGGAAGGGTTGTTTACGAGAAGGCGGCATCTAACTTTGTATATGAGGGAAATATATCCATGTCTTATACGAATGCAAGTTCTTCGGCAGCACTGCTGTTCAGGGGAAATGCAGACGGAACGAAAGGATACGAAGCAGTCCTGATGAGGGAAGGAGAAGAAGTTCAGGTACAACTTCGAAAAGCAGATGGTACCCTACTTGCCAGTTCAAATCGGAAGTTTCCAAGTCAATTGGGAGCGAGGCATCACATCGAAATTATCGCTTCGGGCAGCTTGATTCAGGTGTATGTGGATGGTTACACCCCTCCGGCTGTTGAAGTCACAGACTCAAGTTATGCCAAGGGGAATGTCGGACTTGTAGTTCAACAAGGTAGGGCTTATTTTCAGGATATCTATGTGACGGAAGAGTCCATATACTACAAGGAGAACTATCGACCACGTTACCATTATTCTCCCATTCGGGGATCAGTCAGTGATCCGAATGGACTGGTCTATTACGAAGGGGAGTATCATCTGTTTCATCAGGATGGAGGCACCTGGGCTCATGCGGTTAGTACTGATCTCATAAAATGGAAGCGTTTACCTATTGCCTTGCCTTGGAATGATCAGGGTCATGTGTGGTCGGGATCAGCGGTTGCTGATCTGAACAATACATCCGGTCTGTTCACGGATTCGGGTGGGAAAGGTCTGATTGCGTACTACACTTCCTATCATCCGGACAGGCCTGGGGGCAATCAACGTATCGGTCTCGCGTACAGCACCGATCAAGGCCGGAATTGGCAGTATGCTTCTGATCGTCCGATCGTGATTGATAATCCTGGCAGGAAAGGGGATGATCCGGGAAGCTGGGATTTTCGTGATCCCAAAGTTGTCTGGGATGAAGATCATAAACGCTGGATGATGGTCGTGTCTGGCGGGGATCACATCCGGTTCTTTACTTCAACGAATCTGCTCGATTGGAAGTTAACCGATAACTTTGGATATGGCGATTACGTTCGTGGTGGTGTATGGGAGTGTCCCGATCTCATCCAGCTACCTGTAGATGGAACGGGGCAGCAGAAGTGGGTGCTGATGATCAGTACAGGAGCGAATCCAAAAACCCAAGGATCTGATGCAGAATATTTTGTGGGCGAGCTGACAGCAGAAGGGAAATTCCTGAATGATCTTCCGGCAGGTCAGGTGTTGAGGACGGACTTCGGCAAGGAGTTCTACGCATCGATGTCCTTTGCAAATATGCCTGATCAGCGGAAAGTCATGCTTGCATGGATGACGAATTGGGATTATCCGTTTGCCTTTCCAACCTCCACTTGGAAAGGGCAACTAACCATACCGAGAGAAGTATCACTTCGAACCACGAACGAAGGAGTTCGTTTGGTACAAACACCAATCCATGAGCTTCAGACACTGCGGCAAAACCTGTACAGCACGGAACAGTTGAGGGTGGCACCTGAATCCAAAAATCCGCTTGATGGCGTAACCGCAGGAGCGTATGAAATTGAAGCCGAAGTGGAAATTCCAGCTAACAGTGCTGTAAGCGAGTTCGGTTTTCATCTTCGTCAAGGGGAGGGGCAGAAAACCACAGTAGGATACAAGGTGGATCGGCAAAACATGTTTGTGGATCGCACTGCATCGGGAGACGTGAACTTTTCCAATTTGTTCACCAAAGTTCATGAGGCGCCGTTACAAGCGGAAAATCAAAAGATCAAGCTACAACTATTTATGGATGAATCCTCCGTTGAGGTCTTCGGCAATGATGGAAAGGTTGTTTTCTCGGATGTCATTTTTCCAAACCCTGCGGGAAGAACAATGGCTTTCTATAGCCTTGGCGGGGAAGTGAAGGTGAGTTCCATGAAGGTGCACGCCTTGGACAACATTTGGAGAGAAGGCACATCTTCCGGGATTCAGGTCATTGCAGATACTCACAGAAGAACAGCTAGTGTAGGACAGACCCATACGTTGTACGCGACGGTGGAGGGCGGACCGGGAAAAGGTGTTCAACCGTTGAAATGGAAAGTAAGTAATCCTAAAGTGGTGAAGATCGTTCATTCTGACCAAACCAAAGCGACGGTTCGTGCTATAGGCAAAGGAAAAGTCTGGGTGACGGCTTCAACGGCTAATGGTAAAGCTTCTGCCAAAATCCCTATTGTGGTATCCAGTGGGACATTCCATACCAACTTATCTGGCTGGAAGTCGGATACATCATCTGCCGATTGGCTTGTTACCGAACAAGGCATACAGGGCAATTCTACTGGCGATGCACAGTATGTTGCCCGGGAAACGGCAGGAGATTTTCAATATGATGTTGACCTGATGCTGGATGCACAGGGGGGAGCAGGATCTATTATATTCCGTGCAAGCGAGGATGGACGAAGCGGTTATTACTTGAATGTGGACCCCAACATGAAGGCCGTCCGACTTTTTTATAAAGTGAACGGAAAGTTTGAAAATCGGCAGGTGCTTGCCCAAATTCCGAGATTCATTCGAAAGGATCATACGTATCATATTCGAATTCAGGCATACGGTCCCCGGATTCAGGTTGATGTTAATGGAGAGCAAATGATGGATATTCAGGATGGGGAGTTTGCCGAAGGGCATTTCGGTGTTCATGTATTTGGAGGAAGTGCATCCTTTCAGCATGTGAATGCAAGTGGAGGTTTCAAATGGGTGTTGGTACCAACTGGGGATGAGTCCGGCTCTTACTCTATTCGAACTTTGAACGGAATGGCGCTGGATTGGGATGTAGGACAGAATCGCATTCAGCTCTATTCCTATCTCGGGTATGCGAATCAACGTTGGCACATTTCCAAGAACGAGGATGGGACGATACGCATTACCAGTGCTCATAATGGGAACGCACTCGGCATAACTGAGGACGGGTCAAATTTGGTGATGGGTGAACTTCTTGAAGATAACGAGCATCAAAAGTGGGTGCTGAAGCAACAGTAATGGTTATAACGAAATCTCGAAGGAGCTATTCGGATTTGTTACAACTCTCCTGAGAGTGACCATTGATCAGAACATAGTGACCTTCTACGCGAAGCACCGACGTTCGCCGGGCTCTGATGCCCTGGAAGGGGAGGCCCCCGGCTTGAAGCTGGAAGTGGACTTCCGCATGTCTGTCTTATATAAGAAGAAATTCCGGGAGAAGCTCGAGCAACACATGGGTTTGCCTATTGAAGCTATATTGCGGGAATATGATGCGTCCACCCAGTGGGCGATCACGAATGTGATTCTGGAACAGGCCTAGGATGGATCGGCAGCGGGTGTCGCTTTCCTTTGTTTACGAAGAAAAGTGTTCTTGTTTATACAAGAATGCTTTTCTTTTTGTTTTTTAAGTCGAACTAGCCCTGCGTAATACAGTCAATTCTTCGCAAATCAGAAAGACCATTGGATTGCTGTTATCCCCAAAATTTTTTTTTGCCTTTAATTAAGGTGGAAATCTGTGGATAAAGGCGAACCCATCGTTACTCCAGGTTCTTTCTGTCTTTTACGCAAGATGTGTTATCCATGTCGTTCAACTTAATGGTTGGGTTGTTCTTGCCTTGATGAGCGGCGCAGCAAAGGATCATTGTCTGTGTAGCCGATATTATCTCGCCAGTGAGGTTTTAATTTGAGGAATTGTTAAGTTGCTCTTTTAAACTTGTTGGAGCAATTCTCGATTTGGTAATCATCTTGAATCTCCCTCATTCTTAAACTACACTGATTACATATGAATTGATAATTAGTAGTTTAGAATACGTGTTAAATAGATACTACGAATAGATTAGAACTTGAATTAGATTAGAGAGAGCAGATCAGGAGGACAAGCACAGATGATGGACACCACACGTACAGCCAAAGCCATATTTTTTGATGTGGATGATACGTTATATGATCATTTGCAGCCGCTTCGGGGTGCATTGCAGGAAGTACTGGAATTGCCAGAACCGTTTGATTATGCATTGGCATATCATCGTTTTCGGTACTACAGTGACTGGTTATCTGCACAGGAAGATCTATCAGCAGTTCCTGAACCGGATGCGGTGGAGCGTATGCGAAACCGCAGGTTTGAGCTGACCATGGAGGAGTTCGGAATTGCGCTGCAGCCTGGACAAGCACAAGAACTGCAGAGCAAGTATCTAAGCAGACAGTTTGAGATTACTCCTTTCCAAGGAGCCTATGAACTGATTCGCAGACTTCAGGCGAAGGGGCACACGGTAGGTTTGATTACGAATGGTGAAGGGCAGCATCAGCGGCGCAAGTTAGAAGCGTTGAATGTGTTCGGTCTGGTGGACGAGCAACTGATTTTTATCTCCGGCGAAGTTGGTTATGGCAAACCCGACGGCAGGCTGTTTGAACACGTGAATAAGCAGACAGGTACGACAGCAGAACACAGCTATTATATCGGAGATTCGTGGCGCAACGATGTTGCTGGCGCGGTTGATGCGGGTTGGAAGATCATTTGGTTCAACCACCGTGAGGCATCGCCCGAATCGGAACATCAACCTCATTTTACGGCACGGAACTACGAGGGAATCAGTCATCTTCTTACGTTTGAACAGGTTCGTTCATAGGGGGGAACACGGAGAACCTAAGCATTTCTAGAATTGAATAATCATCATGTTGTAACAACGCATTCAGCCCTGTCATCTGTGATTGCAGATGAAGGGCTGTTTTTTATTTTCACTCAGACGTGTGAGAATGTTCACTGAAGGTCGGTAAGGTTGGCGTTATAACTACATGAGCAACCTTGTTCATAGTGGAAGCAGTCATAAGTTCATCATGAAGCCCAGCTTCATGGAATCTTCATTTGAAAGAGAGGCCAAAGCTCTTTTCAAAGTAAATAGTCAGTGTTATAATTAAAACAAGATTTAGATTAAGTCTAAATTAAAAGAAGAGAATAACGAAGTGATTCCAAACAAATCATATTACAAACAAAACTAAAGTGAGATATTCGAAAGGGGATAAATTCCATGAGTACAATCCAAACTAACCCAAACACTTCTGTAACAAACACAGCTAAACTTCAAGAGGTCTTGAACCGTCAGATCGCAGGGTGGTCTGTCCTTTACACGAAACTGCACAACTTCCATTGGTATGTTAAAGGGCCACACTTCTTCACACTTCACGCCAAATTTGAAGAACTGTATAATCTGGCTACGGCTAATATGGACGAGGTTGCTGAGCGCCTTCTGACCATTGGAGGTCGTCCTGTAGCAACAATCGCAGAACAACTTCGCCTGTCCCCAATTGAAGAGGTACAAGGACATATGCCTGCTGAACAGATGGTTGAACAGGTTGTTGCGGATCTGAATGCAATGCTGGATGTCATTCGTCAAGGCATTCATGAAGCTGGAGAAGCAGAAGATAATGCAACCGAAGATATGATGATCGGGTTCACAGCTGCATTGGATAAAGAGATCTGGATGTTAAACGCATTTTTGGGCAAATAATCTAGGCTAACCTGTATCCTGACAACGATATGTAGAGTCCGTGAACAAACGTCCCGTTCGCTTACAAATCCGGTGTGCTTCACGTATAATAATGGCATCCAAGATGTACAGAATGGTGGAATGAACAATGCGGACAGACCTGGATCGATTGCAGGTAGAAGCTGAACGGTTTATATATACAAGTTACGAAGAGCTGGGCTATACGCGTGCAGACGCGGAGGCCCGGCTTATTGCCATTGCACACGAGATGGAGAAAACAGGAACCTACACTCATACCGCTGAAGAACTGGAGCATGGCTGTAAAATGGCCTGGCGGAACAGCAACCGCTGTATCGGACGGCTGTTTTGGGACAAGCTGCGCATCGTGGATGCACGTCATGCAGATACCGCAGGGTCGGCTGCGCAGGCCGTGCTGAATCATATCCATACAGCTTCCAATGGCGGAAAGGTCATCCCCACTATCACCATTTTGCCACCGGAAGGGCCGAGTGGAGCGCCGATTCGCATCTGGAATCACCAACTGATTCGTTATGCGGGATATGAGACAGAACAAGGGATTGTGGGTGATCCTGCATCCGTCGAGATGACCAAAGCGGCCAGTTCACTTGGCTGGCAGGGTGCTGGTGGAGATTATGATGTGCTGCCACTCATTATTCAAGCTCAGGGACAGGCTCCAGTGTGGTATGTGATACCTGAGCAGGAAATCATAGAAGTTCACATTGAGCATCCGGAACGAGCGGAGATCGCCAAACTCGGCATGCGTTGGTACGGCGTGCCCATGATCGCTGATATGCGGGTCGAAATCGGGGGCATTAACTACCCGGCTGCACCGTTCAACGGCTGGTATATGGAAACCGAGATTGGCGCGCGTAACTTTGCCGATACGTTCCGGTATAACAAGTTGCCCGCTGTAGCTGCTGCACTGGGCTTGAACATGTCGAGTGAAAGGACACTATGGAAGGATCGTGCACTGGTGGAACTGAATGTCGCTGTGCTGCATTCATTCAAGAAAGCGGGCGTGAGTATCGTGGATCATCATACGGCTGCAGCACAATTTGCTCTGTTTGAACAGCGGGAAGAGAAGGCTGGACGCGAGCTGACCGGAGACTGGGTGTGGCTGATTCCACCGGTGTCCCCAGCCACTACCCATATATTCCACAGCTCCTATCGTAATGCGATTGTGAAGCCGAACTTTTTTCATCAGGACCCGGCATACAGATTTGAAGATGGGATGGCTATTGCCGCAGAAGCGGGTAGAAGTGATCAGCACCCCAAGCACCATGAGAACACGGATTATCCAGAGTACCAAGACCATCCGTTAGATGGAGCTACGCAGCCACAGGTGGAGAATGCATCAATGAAATGCCCGTTTGCACATTAAGTTGTGTGAGCGGGTTTATTTTTTGACTGCCACAGCATCACTATGTCATCCGATACCTGCTCCGCATGATGGCTTGAACGGTGATGGCTGCCGCAATCAGAATGAGGTTGAAGACAAATACAGCATTGAGCGATGAAGTTTCCATCAAAAGCGCTGCAATCAGGGGAGAAGCGATGGAGCCAATCTCGGCTGAGGATACTATTTTACCAATGACGCTGCTTCGATTCGCTTCAGGAGTGTGATCACCGATATGTGCAAAAAAGGAATCCATATAACAAGCCCCGCCAATGCCGCCGATGAACATGCCAATGTACACCCAGAGATGGGCAGACGTACTTAAAAATACAACGACTTCGACCCCGATTAATAACATGCCGAGCATACACAGCAGAAGCCGATCACCTAAGCGATCAGAAAGAAAACCGACAAAGGGCGCTGCGGCTAGAGTAGAGATTCCGGCTACGGTAAAGGCTAAGCTGGCGGAAAAGGCATCCCACTGCATGATTTGAGTTGCATAGAGTGCAAAATACGTCAGGAAGACGGCATAGGCGCTCATCTCCAGAACGTGCACCATGATATATCCCGTGAGCGGGACAGGAATAGAACCCGCACAACTACTACTCGGGCCAGACTGTGTATTATCCGAGGCATGATCCTGAGCAGTCTCTTTCTGCTGAAAAGCTTGCTCTGCTGGAGCCAAGATGGCAGTCTCACTATTCTTCAATCCTGGAGATGGTGTTGAGCCGGACGACATAGGAGTTGCTTCGTTTTGCATGGCTGTCACAGCAATCATCGCCACCAGACAGCAACATGCGACCAGCCAGAACGGAACGGACAACGGTACATGGAGTGCAAGCCAGCCACTGATGACTGGCCCCAGAATCATTCCCCCACCCTCACTGCTACTGATATATCCATTGTATAATCCCCGGTTATCCTTATTTCCCCCATCACTGATGATAGAACGTACGATGACGGTCAGCCCGGTTGAGGCTATTCCTTGCATTAGCCGCAGCCCAACAAGCAGCAGGGATGCAGTCGTCATGGCAAAGCCTGCTGTGCATAAGGCAAGCATTAGCAGCATAAGGGCCAGAGATATTTTGGCACCTACCCGGTGATAGAGAGCAGACGCGGGCACCCCGCCGGCTACTTTACCTAGATAGAACATGCCAAAGATTAAACCCATCTCCCAGCCCGATAGCCCAAGCTTGTCGATATATAGTGGAAAGAGAGGCAGGATCATAAATCCGCCCATCTGGCTTAGAAAACAGATCCCCATCAACAGGGGCATATTACGGCGCATCTCCATGATGATTCTCACCTCATCTCCATGATATTGAGTTCCGGCGTCATTCATTCTTTCTAACAACGCCAAAACAACTCAAAAAGGAACGTAGCAGAATAAATAACTGCTACGTTTTTTGAGAACTTTCATGGATTTGCATCAATGGTGAGTAATGTCTGTAATCAGTGGTGATGGTGAGGGTGTTTATTTTCATGGTCAGGAACAACAACATTAACAACGGTTTTTTGAATATGGGTTGTGTGGTTTGTGTTTTCTGCGCTGTTTTTGGATTTGTTTTTCGCACGGTTTTTGGAGATCAGTTTGCTTTTATTCGCAGCTTTACTTTTTGGAGAGAGTGGAGAGAAGAAGTTAGCCATGAAGAATGCCTCCCTGATTAATGCATAATCTGCATCATTTATATTATTTTTGAATTTATCCATTCTTATAGAGTAGAACAACATCATGAAATAGATAGATTAACAGTAAGGATTGCAGTGGTGATGAGAATGACCGTGTGGATGATGATGGTGTGTATCTTTCTCTTTAGATTCAGGCAGAATGACATTAACGACGGTTTCTTGAATATGCTGTGACTTGCTTGTGTTACCTGCATTGTTTTTGGATTTGTTTTTCGCGCGGTTTTTAGAAACCAGTTTGCTTTTGTTTGCCGCTTTACTCTTCGGAGAGAGTGGGGACAAGTAGTTAGCCATGAAAATTACCTCCTTGAATTGGATATACGATATACTATTCCGAATCTATTAATTCGTTTGTATGGAAGACTAATTATCAAGAAAATAGATTTATTTCCATATTAATGTTATGAAGTGTGTGAGCGACGGAACTTTCAAAACAAAAGAAAATGGGGTAAATTAATCATATTCGAGATATGACTTATTCAAAGTCGTGTATAATAGGTTAGGTTTCTTAGGATAAACCCAAGGATAAGGGGGCGACGTGAAGCATGTCAGAACAACAACCGATCATACGGTTCGAGCGGGTGACGCAGCAATACGACCAGGATGAGGCTGTATTGAAGGCTGTCAGCTTTGAGATTGAACGTGGTAAATTTTATACACTTCTCGGCCCGTCCGGATGTGGAAAAACAACGATATTACGGCTAATCGCCGGCTTTGCGGAGCCGACAGAGGGCAGCATTTATTTTAACGGCAGACTGATTAACCGGGTGCCCGCGCATCAGCGGCAGGTGAATACGGTATTTCAGGATTATGCGTTATTTCCACATTTGAATGTATTTGAGAACGTAGCCTTTGGCTTGCGGATTAAAAAAATGAAAACATCCGAGATTCGTAGCAAAGTGCTGGAAGCTCTTAAGTTTGTCAATCTGTCGGGTTATGAGAACCGGGAGATTGGGGAGATGTCCGGCGGACAGCGGCAGCGTGTGGCGATTGCCCGTGCGATTGTGAACGAGCCGGAAATTCTGCTGCTGGACGAGCCTTTGTCAGCGCTCGACTTGAAGCTGCGTACGGAGATGCAGTATGAGCTGCGAGAGTTGCAGCAACGTCTGGGCATCACGTTTATTTTTGTTACGCATGATCAAGAAGAGGCACTCGCAATGTCTGATGAAATCTTTGTCCTGAACGGCGGTGTTATTCAGCAGAGCGGCACACCGAATGATATTTATGATGAGCCGATTAACCGTTTTGTGGCAGACTTTATTGGAGAGTCGAATATCGTGGCAGGCAAGATGAAGCAGGACTTTGTTGTTGAGTTTGCAGGTGCACAGTATGAATGTGTCGATCAGGGATTGCAGCAGGACGAGCCCGTTGAGATCGTCATTCGGCCAGAGGACTTCGAGATCACAACCGAGGAGCAAGGCAAGCTCAAGGTGAAGGTGGACTCGCAGCTGTTTCGCGGCGTTCACTACGAAATCTCGACCTACGATGACGCAGGCAACGAATGGTTGATTCATTCGACGAAGAAAGCGGTCGTAGGATCGCGCATCGGGCTTTATTTTGACCCGGAAGCCATTCATGTTATGCGTTTCAATGAAACCGAGGAAGAGTTCGACAAACGGCTCGAAGCTTATCAAGAGGCCGCTCATGCAGACTAAAGACAGCACGCGCAATGCGTATCTGATTCCCTATGTGTTATGGATGGTGTTGTTCGTTGTAGCGCCGGTGCTGCTGGTCATTTATTACTCGTTCTTTGATGTGGAGGGCAACTTCACACTTGGCAACTATGCGCGGTTCTTTACGCCAGTTTATATGCAGATGACGCTCAGCTCGTTCTGGTACGCATTTCTGATTACGGCGTTCTCGCTGCTCATCTCGTATCCAACGGCGTATATGCTGACCCGAACGAAGCATAAGCAATTGTGGCTGCTGCTGATCATTTTGCCGAGCTGGATTAATCTGTTGTTAAAAGCGTACGCCTTCATCGGCTTGTTCGGTACGTACGGGCTGACCAACTCTCTGCTGGAAGTGGTGGGCATTGGTACACAGCAGATTTTGTTCACTGACTTCAGCTTTATCTTTGTTTCGGTGTACATTTTCATTCCATTTATGATTTTGCCAATCTTTAACGCGCTCGAAGAGATGAATCCATCCCTGATCTATGCTGCACGGGATCTCGGCGCTTCATCGTGGCTGACGTTTCGACGCGTGATCTTTCCGCTGACGATCAGCGGAGTGAAGTCAGGCTGTCAGGCCGTATTTATCCCGGCGTTGTCCCTGTTTATGATCACCCGTCTCATTGCGGGGAACCGTGTTATTACGCTGGGTACAGCGATTGAGCAACATTTTCTCGTGACCCAGGACTGGGGCATGGGTTCAACGATTGCTGTCTTTTTAATTATCGCGATGGCGGTCATTATGTTTCTGACTGGATCAGGCAAGAAGGAGGTGCGAAATGGGAAGAAACGGAAAGCTGTCTAATGCCTATCTGGCGATTGTATTTGCCATTTTGTACGCACCGATTGCCTATCTGATCTTCTATTCTTTCAACAGTGGCGGCCATATGCGGGGGTTCGAGGGCTTTACGCTGAAATGGTACAAGGAAGTTTTTGCGGATACCCGGCTGCTGATTATCGTCTTAAATACGTTTATTATCGCGCTGTTGTCCTCGGCGATTTCAACCATTCTGGGTGTGGCAGGGGCACTGGCGATTTATCATGTACGTCGCAAACGGACCAAAAACACGCTGTTATCCCTGAACAACGTGCTGATTGTTAGTCCCGATGTTATTATCGGTGCATCCTTCCTGATTCTGTTTACGATGATTGGTATCAAACTGGGCTTCACTTCGGTATTACTATCCCATATCGCATTCAGTGTGCCGATTGTTGTGATTATGGTGCTGCCGAAGCTGCAGGAGATGAGTCCAACCTTGATGGATGCGGCTCGCGATCTGGGCGCAGGGTCATGGCAAATTCTAACGCGCGTTGTGCTACCTTATGTGAAGCCCGGTATTTTCGCTGGATTTTTCATGGCTTTGACGTACTCGCTCGACGACTTTGCTGTAACCTTCTTTGTGACGGGGAACGGCTACTCCACGCTTTCGGTGGAGATTTACTCCAGAGCAAGACAGGGTGTGTCACTGTCCATTAATGCGTTGTCTACCCTGCTGTTCCTGCTTACGGTGCTGCTGGTGGTTGGATATTACTTCATTAATCGCCGTGCAACACGGATACCACCCGGAGGAAAGGGGTTGCGTCCATGAAACAGCTGGTACGGACATTCGCGCTTGTGTTTGTGGCTGCATTCGCTCTGATGATTCTCGCTTCGTATCTGAACAAAAGTCAGGGTTACTCCGGTGGAAACACGTTGACCATCTACAACTGGGGCGATTATATTGACCCGGATCTCTTGAAGGAATTCGAAGAAGAGTCCGGCATGAAGGTCATCTATCAGACGTTTGATTCCAATGAAGCGATGTTAACCAAGATTGAACAGGGCGGCACAACGTTCGACGTGGCGATTCCTTCCGAATATGCGATTAGCAAAATGAAAGAAGAAAACCTGCTCGTTCCGATCGATCACAGCAAACTGCCCAACCTGAAAAACATTGATGCCCGGTTCCTGAACTTGAACTATGATCCGGATAACCAATTCTCTATCCCGTATTTCTGGGGAACAGTTGGCATTGTGTATAATCCAGAGCTGGTGGGTGGTCTGACGTTTGATAGCTGGAATGACTTGTGGGACCCGCGTCTGAAAAACCAAATCCTCCTGCTCGACGGGGCACGTGAAGTCATTGGAATGGGTCTGAACAGTTTGGGTTATTCGCTCAATGACACGAACGAAGACCACCTCCAGGCTGCACTTAAAAAGCTATCTACATTGACCCCTAATGTGCGAGCCATCGTTGGAGACGAGATCAAAATGCTGCTTGCAAACGAAGAGGCCGCAGTTGGTCTCGTATGGTCGGGAGATGCATCGGAGATTATGGATCAGAACGATAAGCTGGACTATAAGGTGCCGGAGGAAGGTTCCAACCTCTGGTTCGACAGCATGGTCATCCCGAAAACAGCTAAAAATGTGGAGGGAGCACACCAGTTTATCAACTTCATGCTGAACCCGGATCATGCCGCGCGCAATGCCGAGTATGTGGGGTATTCCACACCGAATGCGGAGGCATTTAAGCTGCTGCCAGAAGATATCTCGCAGGATGAACGCTTCTATCCAGACGAGACACTGACAAGCAAGCTTGAGATTTACAACAATCTGGGTAAAAAAATGCTATCGCATTATAACGATTTGTTCCTGGAGTTTAAAATGCATAGTAAATAACTTCCCACAAATGTGCGAAACGGCTGGAACATCGCTATGCGTAGAAAGCATGAATCTGCAACGGATATAACAACTACACGTCAAACACCCCCTGAGCCTATTGTGGCTCAGGGGGTGTTTGACGTTGAAAGGATTCTAGGTACTCTAAGTACTTTGGAAACAAAACGAAGAGATGTGGAACAGCGCTTAGAACAGAGCTTGGAGCATAGCCTGCTCCGGTTCCGAGAGTTCTGATTACCGGGAACTTTATTTACATCCGTGCGTACTAAAGCCCATAACCCCGAATATGAAAAGTATATCAGGATGGAGGGGAACGGAACGGGATGAAATGGAACGGAATTTCTGAAGGTGTAGATGTGACGTTGGAATTCAATTGTGTTACTAAAATGAAGTAGGAAGGAGGGTCATAATGTTAGGCATGATCGTGCTTGTCCTGATATCCTGGCTTTTGCTTCACTTTACGATCAGGGAGCCATTATCCGTGCTGGGTTACCATCCAGCAGGGCTGCGCTTGCAACAATTCACGATAGCTTTGCTTTTGGGAATGCTTGTCTCCTCGGCAGTTCACTGGACTGAATCCTTGGTTACCATGTCAAGCTGGCAGGTAAACCCGGGCTATTCATGGGCCGATTTTGGGGCTGCCAGTTGGTGGAACTTCAAATCGGTGTGGTTCGAGGAATTGTTATTTCGCGGTGCGTTGCTTGTGCTTCTGATTCACTGGCTGGGAGTGCGATGGGGAGTTGTTTTATCGTCTGTTGCCTTTGGTATGTATCACTGGTTCTCAGGCGGCGTGATCGGCAACATCCCGGTTATGATCATTATCTTTGCCACGACCTTCATCATGGGATTCGTTTGGGCATATGCCTATGCCAAATCCGGTTCCATGGCTATTGCAGCCGGCAGCCATCTAGGCTGGAACGGGGCATCATCGATCCTGTTCTCTGATGGTCCGAATGGCGAGCAGCTGCTGGTTCAAGTGACAGGGTTAAGCTACATGCCACTTGCCGGTTTACCTTCACTGATTTTCTTTATCGCGTCCAACACGGCCCTGCCGTTGATCCTCTTTTTCTGGATCAAATACAACATCGCCATTCAATCGAAACCAAGCCAATAGGCAGTGCCACCCAAATTAGATCCTCCATAAAAAATAAAAATATCCCCTGATCATATATAGATCGGGGATGTTCACCTTCTTTCACCTGTTTTATAGCAATAGCCTTGCAGTGCGATATTCGATGAATATGAGATTACACGTTAACGGAGGGGACAGGACAGACGAAGGAAGCGAAGCGCTCGCCTTTACAACTGGATTTTCTCATAAGATATGAGATTCAAAAAAATCCGAGGGTAACAGCGATCCGCAGTTGTTCTGTCCCCGGAGTGGCTTAGTGTAATCTAGTCCAATTCATCGGATATCACGTCACTACATATGCTTTTTGCGCCCCATGATGAGGTATGCCCCACCCACAATCAGCACAATCGCTACAAACGGCTGGATATAACTCATGTTGCTTAGTACGGAGCCAATCGACATCACACTGAAGAACAGCAGCGAAAGAACCGTCAAAATATTAATCGGGATGAGCAGCCATTTATTCCGGCCGCCAAACCAGTAGAGTTCGAACAAACCGACAGCTGGCGCCAGAATGAATCCCGGCCACATCGTGCCCCAGTTATTAAACAGCATCGCAATCTGGCATACGATACCAACGGTCATCAGCAGGCCGCCTGGAACGAGCAGCCCCACCCCTCGGCCAATCATGGCGAAGTACAGCCAGTGGAAGAACAGACCCAGCGGAATAACAAACAGTGTTGGCCAGAAGGTAGCAAAGATTGTGCCTGGCCCCATCGTGCCGCCTTGATTCAGAATCAGGTACACACCCAGCAAAATCAGGACAGGTGCAAGAATCGTACGTTTAGCCATAATTTCTCTCCTTTTGAATATGGAATCTTTCATCCGTGCCTATGTATCCTTGCTTTCGTTACTCACAGCATACCATGAACTGGAAAACGGCAACCTCCGTCTTTGGCGTTAACCTTAACCTAGACTAAAGTCTAGGTATGCTGTATTCGTTCTTATTTCTTTACAAAATCCTGGCAATTGAACGAGGTGGGACCATGGCAGCAGGCAGTTATGCCTGACTGATAGTACCACGCCGTTATTTATGTCTGCGTTCTAGCCAAGCTAGCCCGGTATTGCCCAGGGGTCTGTCCGGTCCACTTTTTGAACGCATTCTGAAACGCACTTTGTTCTGAAAAGTGCAGGGCATAAGCGATATCACCCACAGAATAGGTGCCTCTTTGTAAATAACGCTGTGCCATTTCCTTCCGTACCTGAACAGAAATTTCATGGAACGTTGTACCTTCTTCACGCAATCTGCTCTGAAGTGTGCGAATGCTCACGCCTAGATGTGCTGCCGTATGTTGTAATGTGGGGAAGAAGGAAGGCAGACTCTCCGTGATCCAACGGCTCACCTTGCTGGAGAAAGGCTGGGAGGAGTACAGATCGGCTTGGCTCTCCTCGGCCATCGTCTCAAACACCTTTAACATCTTGGCATCTGAATACAAAACAGGCTGTGTCAGAATATCTTTGGATAGACGCAGGTGGGTATGGGCAGCATCAAATTGGGGAGTGACCCCAAATGAAGTGACGTAAGGAGAGAAGTCTCCGGTAGCATCAGGTGCCTCATGACGGAAATGTACTTCTTTCACGACAGCCCGGCGATTAGCCAGCTTGTTGATCAAATGCAGCACAGAAACAGCCATATCCTCGACACAATGACGAGACATAGGCATATCTTCATTTTGCACAGACAACTGAATGATCACATCCGGTCCATTGACTCCCAACTCCAGTTGAAATCCACTATACAAAATATCGTTATACCGCTGATAAGCCGTCAGCGCATCCCCGATCGTCTTGGAATGCATCATGACATACCCAGGCAGGCCCAAGTCTGCAAAATCCAGCCGTCCACCCTGGTGTAATCCAAAATACAGATCATTTGTATAATCGGCGGCGCGCCGCATGATCCGTTCCAGTTCGTTGACGGGAATCCGTGCATCCGGGTTGTCCGTAATTACAGGATCGATTTCCATGTCTCTGAAAAAGGATTCGGGATCGAAACCCTTATACACCAGTGTTTTCAGGATGGGGTACACCATGCTAATCGAGACACTTTGATTGAGATGTTTCATAATTCCTCCGTTTGCGCGAATCCGCAATGATTCAGCGCCCTTGATCATTTGTTTATACCTTCGTTCACTCTATGCTTGTGATATGTCCGTTTCATCGGTCTTCATAGATCATATTATACAGGAGGAACACAAGTATGAATGCAAATAAAATTCTCATCATTAACGGTCACCCTGACCCGCAAAGTTATTGCAAAGCACTGTCAACGTCTTACGCAGAGGGAGCGAGGAAATCCGGTGCGACTGTGAAGTTGATCGATCTGAGCGAGATTGAGTTTAATCCGAATCTGCGATACGGCTATCGCCAGCGGACAGAGCTTGAGCCTGATCTGCTGAAAGCGCAGGAGTTGATCCGTTGGGCCGATCATCTGGTGTTTGTTTATCCAATGTGGTGGGGAACGATGCCCGCTGTAATGAAAGGTTTTATTGATCGGATTTTCCTGCCCGGGTTTGCTATGAGATATCGCGACAACTCACCGCTCTGGGATAAATTGCTCAAGGGGAAGTCTGCGCACCTCATCGTAACATCGGATACACCAAGCTTGTACAATAAACTGGTATATAGACAGGCAGGGCACCGAATCATGAAATCCAACATCCTTAAATTCAGTGGTGTATCCCCTATACGTGTGACCGATATTAGTCCAATCCGCAAGTCGACAGATGCGTTCCGTCAGAAATGGCTGGATAAGGTGAATGAAATGGGAATGAAGCACGCCCGTTGATCTTCTGATCAGCATGGGTTGAAGGAGAGAACCTAAGAGGTGATTTTCCAAGGATGGTTTCAGAGAGAGTCACGACAGATGGGTAGTAACATATAAGTAACTCTCATAAAGAGTAAGGGTCAAAGATACAGAACAAAAAGACACAAAATAGACGAGGCAGGGTAATTCCTGCTTCGTCTATTTGCGGTACATCTTTTTACGATAATCCAGTGATTCTATTGTGAATTCACTACTTTTTCAAAACATCCGAGTGTTTCTTGCCCCAGCTGTTCACACCGTCATCCTCAATAATGGAGATTGCTGCATCTGCAATATCAGGATCTAACATCAGTTTTTCCTGTATCCGGAACTTGATATCATCCGCATCCGCGAGAGTGAGACCTTTGGTCAGCTCAATCAGACCTTCAACATGGTAATACCGGCCTTCCTGAATGATACGCATCATTTGGATATCAGCCACATGGCTGTCTGCCAGAATCGTCTTGGACACTTTGTCCTCCACATCCTGCGGTGCGGCGACACCGATCAGACCAATCATGTTGTCGTAGCCGACACGGAAAGCAACAGCGATCATCAAACATCCAATGATGGTAGTTACAATACCGTCCAGCAAGGCAAAGTTCGTCAGTGCAATGACAATAACAGACACTAGCGCAAGGGTTGCTCCAAGCACGGCCACGACATCCTCGTAAAATACAAGGCGGGTTGGTGGTGCAGCGCGTCCTACATTTTTGATGGCAGCAGGAACGAGGGCAAATCCGGTCGCTTTAGGCGCACGGGCTTCCTTGAGAATTTCCTTCATCGCTTTGATGAGAATGGCTCCATCGATCACAATATTAAGCACAAGCACACCAATGTTGATCCACAGTCCGCCTGAGTGACTAGCAGGATGCTGGAGTAGATGGATACCTTCGTGAATCGTTTCATAGGCCATGATCGTCACCACAATAACGGCAATCATGCAGAAAATATTGATGACCCGTCCAAATCCGGTCGGGAAGCGGCGTGTGGGTTGTTTCTCGGATAATACACTTCCGACAAATACAAACCCTTGGTTAATGGCATCAGCCAGTGAATGCATCGCAGATGCAAACATCGCACCACTGCCACTGAATATAAAGGCTCCCCCTTTACACAGTGCAAGTACGGCGTTTCCCGCCATGGCTACAGCAGAGGATGTATTTCCTTTTTTGATGAGAGACATAAAGCTCTCTGACTTCGGTTGTTCAGCCACTTCGGTAGTTCCTCCCAGATATGTAGTTGATGTAGAAAGACAGTCCTTCTTCCGGTAGCTTGTGCATTTCCACTAAATGTTATTATAACTGCCTTTACAACTCCCAGCATTATAAAAAAATGATCATATCACCATCCGTACGACAATGTTTGCCGATATAATGGATGTAATCTAATTGATTTAGTATTCGATCACGTCGATCTCACGCAAGTTACGATTGGATTGCTCCAGCAATTCGGTGAGGGTTTCGGCTACGTAATAGACAAAGTCAGGATCGTGTTTGAACATAATCATCTGTCCGTACGTTCCTTGCTCTGTCGGGTCAAAATCCATCATCAAATACAGCGATCCGCCTCCCAGCTTACCAAAGGTAATCCACGACTTCTGATGCAGATAAGGCTTGATTCGCGGATCCAGCTCACGCATCTCTTCTTCAGAAAAATAGTCTTCCATCCGGATCTCTACAGTGCCGTCGTTGTCTCTCTTCATTTGTTCCAGAGATAACATGTAGAAGACCGTATCTTCGTTTTGTGCTGCATCACCTGGAAACAGGACGTGAAAGGCATATCCGCTGCCATTTTTACGTTTGTAGAATGTCCGAAAGTCTGCGGGTAGTCGTATTCCGTAGTGTTGCTCGAATGCGTCCAGTTCCTCATCGGTTGCCCCTTCCCGGTCGCGGTAGGCCTCCAGCAGCTCCAAGTTTTCTTCATCCTGCACCTTTTCTTCCAGCAGTTCCAGCAACTCATGCATTAGTTCATCGATACGTTGTTCTGATATCGGCTCTGACATCATGTTTCGCCTCCTTATGTGAATTCATATTTAGTGTTCATCTACTACATCTGACGATGCGTCTGAAGGGCAAATTCGGTGATAAGCGTAGGCTTCCGATGTAGCTTTCTTTCAGAAAGCTTTCAGGCGACTGCTCCACTTTTTCAGGTTTCTTCTGTCCTCTCCGTTTGTTGTGTGAATGAATAATTCCACTTATAGTATAGATTTACTCTGGAAGCTCGTACAAGAAACCATAGACCCAAGTGATATTTCAATAAATTGAGCTAATCATCATGTGGCAAGGTACATTTGTGCTCTATTGTGTTCAGTTATGATTCGGAGAGAAATCGCAAAAAAAAGCGTGAGTTGCAGGATTTCCCTGTGACTCACGCTTTTTTATATGTTTTGAGTAAATCTCATGTCATTCAAATTTCCAGCAAGACAAACTCAAGTTGCCCAGCTGATACGCCCGGAACATGAGGGAGGCCTGTTTCTTCTCATGCCCTGCACCCATGGCGATCAGGAGTGGTACAAAATGCTCTGGTGTAGGAACTGCAGCCTGTGCAGACGGAGCAAGCTTGTCATACGCGAAGAGGGCGTCCGTATCCCAGCGCTCCAGCTTATCCTGTAGCCAGTTATCGAATTCCATGGCCCATGAATCCACGCCTTGACTTTCCCAGTTCAGACGGCGCAGGTTGTGCACCGTCCCGCCGCTACCAATGACGAGAATATCCTGCTCACGGAGAGAAGCAAGTGCTTGGCCGACTTGATATTGCTGCTCACCGGTTAGATAACGGTTAACGGACAGAGCCACCAACGGAATATCCGCTTCAGGATAGAGCAGGCGCAACACGACCCATGCTCCATGATCCAGGCCACGCACATCATCGGTCTTTACCGGAATTCCGGCTTCGGTGAATAACTTGACGACCTCAGAGGTCAGTTCGGCATGTCCTTGAGCTGGATATTTGATCTGGTACAGTTCGGGTTGAAAACCGCCGAAATCATAGATCGTGTCATATGGGCCGGTTACAGCAGATACGAGCTGTGTAGTGGATTCCCAGTGAGCGGAGAACAGGACGATCGCTTTAGGTTTGGGCAGATCCTGCCCAAGTTTTTGCAAAAATTCAGTGTACGCATTCTCCTCCAGCACCAGTGAAGGGGCACCATGAGCAATAAAGAAAGATGGCATCATCGTTCATTCATTCCTTTCGTGTCTTCGGCAGTTACCCCGGCATCCGTCCGAAGGAAGTGTTGGAGTTTGGCATATAATTCAGGGGTCACGTGGTGACCGCCGTTGTACGGTACATAAGTAACCTGATTCGTGTGGCTCCGGAAAAATGCAGCATTATCTTCACCCAACTGTAACGGGAAAAGGTGATCCTGATCTCCGTGGGAGATAAAAGCAGACAGGTTGGAAGAAGGTTGCAGCGTATATTCCTCTTTCACAAACTGCGGAATGTATCCGCTCATGGCAACGATGCCTTTGATGGCATCACCCATAACCAAAGCCAGCGTCATGGCCATGATGCCGCCTTGGCTGAATCCGACGATATAACGCCGTGCAGGATCAATCGCATATTGAGCCGACAGCTCGATGATGAGCTGTTGCAGCCCATGAACCGAGGCATCGTATAACTCGCGTACAGGGTTTCCTATACTTTTGATCTGAAAATAAGCATAGCCTCCGCCCTGTACAATAGGTCCACGAATGGCAACAATAATAAAATCGGAAGACAATGGCTCCATTAACCGAAGCATGTCCTGTTCATCTGATCCCATGCCATGCAGGGCAAAAATAACGGGATATTGCTGGTCTTTATCGTAATGTGGAGGCAGTTTCACCTCATGAATGTAAGAAGAATTCAAACCAATACACCTCCGGGTGGAATATGAGTTACGATGAATCAAATGTATAAAATGAATGCATAGATCAAAAAAAATGCATAGAGCAAACAAATGAAGCAAAAGAGTGAAACGAAGTAGTGACATGGATTAAACTAAAACTAAAAAGTTCACCAATGTGAAAATAATATTCTTATTGATGAACAAAATTTATCATGCTTTCATTGTAGGGTCAACACTTTTTTTGTATGATGAAAATATGTTTTGTATAAGGGAACTTGGATTGAGCAGCAGTTTTATACTGTTATTTCTGTAGAGGAGGGTGTGAAGAAGATGATGAAACAAATCGTACCTATTCTTAGAATTTTTGATGAAGCGAAGGCTAAGGAATTTTACACGGATTACTTGGGTTTCAAAGTGGACTGGGAACATCGATTTGAGGCCGATATGCCGCTGTACATGCAGGTATCGCAGGAAGATATTGTCATTCATCTGTCCGAACATCACGGAGACTGTACTCCTGGTGCGGCATTACGTATTGAGACGGAGCATCTGGAGGAGCTGCATGAGCGGATTTCTTTGCAAAAATATAAATATGCGAGACCGGGTATCGAAAAAAAACCTTGGGATTCACGGGAAATGACCATTACCGATCCATTCGGCAATCGCCTTATTTTTGTAGAGACATTGGTTGAATCTTGATTTCAAGGAAACGGCAGTTAGAGAGAAGAGAGGGCGGTCACATGGATATTGGCTTGGCCATTCGAACGATACGCAAACAGAAACAGATTACGATTATGCAGCTCTGTGAGGGAACGGGGTTATCCAAAGGTTTCATTAGCAATGTGGAAAATAACAAAACATCACCGTCCATCGCTACATTGGAAAGCATAGCGGACTATCTCGGCGTACCGCTGCCTTACTTATTACTCACGTCGGAGCAGCGTATGAATGTGGTGCGCAAGCATGAACGCAAGGAAACCACAGCAGGTAGCGGGCAGATCAAAGTACAGCAGTTAACGGCAAAAGGCGCGATGCGTATGTCCATTGTAGAACTGCCAGTAGGAGCTTCGACGGGGATCAGCAAACATGCGGGAGAGGAAAGCCATCTGGTACTGCAAGGTGTCATCCAAGCAAAGCAGGGGGAAGATGTCGAGACGTTGGAAGAAGGAGATTCGTTTACATGGAACGCGATTGTACCGCATGAAGTGACTAATATCGGTGAGGGGCCTGCGGTTGTTTTAATTGCGGTGTCCAAAGAATTGGAGCTGGACCATCTGTTGAACAAGTAAGTAGGAGGCATATTTGGATGGGTTATGCCTCCGTTAGTTAGTAGTGTGCTGTTCGGAGTGGGATAACAATATTTGTTCATACATTTCGGGCAAGTTCCATTGCCTGAGCAAGGAATTCTTCATTTTTCATCCTGCCGTTTATTCTTTCCATTATTAAGTCTTCTTCTAGCGCTGTAAGGTACATTCCTTCAATTGCAAGCGAGGCTTTGGCATTTTTAAGTGCAATAAGCTTTTCCTTCTGAGTGTATTTCTTCACGAACAGCACCCTCTTTTCATAACGTTTTATAACATTTATATTCACTTAGCTTGCCCACCTTTCGTACACTGATACCTATCTCTCTATTATATCAAACTCATTTTGAGATTGTAACATGTATAACAAAACTAAAGCCACCAACCAGTATTTTAGTTGGTGGCTCCGATATCTTAAGCTAGTGAAGACAAACCTTCACTCACGTCTTACTGTGGATTGGTTGTCCAGATGCCCGCGGCTTTGACGAATACACGATCAGACAGCTTGAGTGTTGCCAGCGCAAGCTCGGCTACATCTTCGGCTTGCATCATGCGCTCTTCGTCACCGATTTTGAGTCCGGCATTCACAGCCAGTTCTGTATTCACGGTGCTTGGTGTCAGAGCGGTGACGCGAATATTGGATTTGCGTACTTCTTGCATCAGAGATTCTGTCATACCAAGCAATGCAAACTTGGAGGCACAATACGCTGAACCTGTAGCGAATCCACGCTCACCTGCTGTTGAAGCGATATTAATGATGCTGCCACTGCTTTCCTTGATCATGCTTGGAAGAATGGCGCGAGTTACGTAGTATGTACCCATGACATTCACATGCAAGATACGTTCCCACTCTTCAGGATCCATCTCCAGCAGTGTTCCAAAACTTCCGATCCCTGCATTGTTAATCAGGATATCGACGGCGCCAAGCTCCATCTCAATGGCTGCTACAGCTGCTTCAGCTTGAGAGCGATCCGAAATATCGGCTACAGCACTCGTTACTTTTACGCCATATTCCTTACTTAGAGATTCTTGAAGAGCTTGCAGATCGGAAGCCGTGCGGGCGATCAGTCCGAGATGAACGCCTTCTTTGGCAAGTGCTTCAGCGATGGCACGTCCAATACCTTTACCGGCACCTGTGATAATAGCTGTTTTATTTTTAAGTTCCATGGGAATATTCCTCCTCAGCATTTGGGTTAGCACTTGATTATACTATACTTTACCCAACGATCGGAAATATGCTTCATCACCATTTATCGTGCTTGAGTAATTTTAATGCTGCCGGAGGTCGTACGTGCTTTGATCAGTTCCTGGCTTACCCCCGGTGATTCAGGTATATTAACATCGCCAGAAGTGGCCTGGGCATCATAGATGCCCTTAAAATCAGGAGCTGTTTGGATGAAGATGTCTCCCGATGTTCCGGAAGCGTTAATGGAAGCTGCATGTGACTGTTCAATATGGATACTGCCCGAAGTGAATTCGGCATCCGCAGCACCATTTAATTTCGTAATCTCGATATCCCCTGATTCAATCTTGGTGTTTACCTTTCCCGCGACCTGTTCTGCAGTAAAGCTTCCTGATGTCTGTTTTACCGTCATATCGCCATTAATCTTCGAAGCTTCAATGTCCCCGGAGGTCAGTGACAACTCAATATGAGGAACTTTGATTTCATGTAAACGAATGGAGCCCGATGAATTTTTCATCTCCAGTGATTGAGCATTTAAGCCGGTCAGATCCCAGTCACTTGAGGAAGATTGCAATGTGACATCATTCAAGTGATATTCTTGTGGTAAAGCTACTGTAATTCTAGAATCTCGATCATCCCAATGGAGGGTAAAAAATTGGAAAGGTTCACGCTGGTTCTGTCCTAACTTGAATGTGCCATTGACGAGCTGTGCTTGTTCGAAACTTTCAATTACCGTGGAATTCCATTTGCCGTCCACTTCGATGTACGCTTGGTGATCGGGGCTGACAACAAATTCGATATTCGCTCCAAAGTTACCATGCATCTGAAGGTTCTGCAGTTCTCCCTGAGAGAAATCCCACCTTTTGGCGTAAGCCTCCCGTTTATCTCCGAACTGAACGCCATAGATCGATGTTCCAAGTAAACCAATTCCAATACAGACGATAGCTAGTGCAATCCACTTTTTGGTACTCATACGGAAACATCCCCTTTTATCACTCTTGCATTCCAACGGATATATTGAAGTGTGATGTTTTTAAATGCCCTAAAAACAAATTTGGAGGCGATCGCAAATAAAATGCCAATGCCGAACAGACCAATAGCAACAAAAATTTCTGCTTTTTCGAGGTGATTCAGGAACAGATAGTCGACAGCAGCAGCAACAGGAGCCAGAGTCAGTAAGGACATACTTGCTATAATGAGCCATACTGACCAGAGACTAAGGCCAATGGGGATCACAAACATCAGATTAAGGAAGATCAGGCCGGTAGCCACAAAAAAATTCCGAGTTGCCCGATTTCTGCTCTCCGGTGGTCGCATCTCTTTAAACGTGGTGGCGTAGAAGGGATCCGTAGCAGACATCTCAGCATTCGTATGAGCATCGTACCGTTCGCCGAGCGCTTCACGGGCAATTTCTTCTGGGCTACCAAGCTCTTGTGCGATCTCCTCCTCTGATTTGCCTTCACGTAGCCCCATAGTAAAATGCTGATCATAATCTGTGAGCAGTTCGGCCCGTTCCATTCGATCCATCGGACGTAAATACATCTCCATGGCCTGCATAAATTGTTGTCTATTCATCTTGGGTTCCTTCCTCTATCAGATTTGCGACATTGCGCACAAAAGTCTGCCATTCCATCGTTAATGCTGTCATATATTCACGGCCTTTATCGGACAGGCGATAATATTTGCGCGGTGGTCCCTCACTGGATTCTTGAAGATAAGTTGTACAGTACCCTTCGTTCACTAGTCGGCGAAGTAAAGGGTATAGTGCACCTTCAGCTACTTCGATATGTTTGGAGACCGCCTGAGCCAGTTCATAGCCATACCGATCCTGACGATGAATCAAGACCAGGACGCACAGCTCCAGCACTCCTTTTTTGAACTGGATATTCACATTCACACAGGTTCCTCCTCGGTTGTTTCGATGTTTACTAGTGTGTATTATTCAGTAGTGTTGAAATCATCATAGCACTCGGTAGTGTTTAATGCAAGGTAGTGTTTATAAATCACTTCTACATCAGTATACGCACAAAAAGGATCGGTTACTTCCGTCTGGAGACGGATAACCGATCCGGTCTAAGAGATGAGATGTACGGCATGGAGAGCGTACGTTTCATAAGATGGAGTAGAGGGTGCACGTTTACGTTTCCAACTGCTTCCTTGTGTTTCATGTCGTGCAATTGCCCGAAGTTACTGCTGCACATCCAGAATAGGTAAGTCTTCTACAGCAGGGCCTTCGATCACGTGGCCTTCATAATTGAAACGGGAGCCGTGGCATGGGCAATCCCATGAGCGTTCACCATTGTTCCATTCCACCTCACATCCCAGATGGGTGCAGGTTGTATCGACGAGAAACAGTTTGCCGCTGGTGTCCTTATAGGCACCGGCTCTTTTGCCATTATGACGCACGACGGCACCTTCGTCATTGCCGATTTCATTTATATTTTTGTGCACGATACCGACCTTACCGGAGATTAACTCCTTCGCGACATTGACATTTTCTACGATAAAGTTCTTCATACCCGGATCGGCTTTAAATCTGGCTGGATCAAATACTTCGGCATGAGGATTGTCTCGCCCGATAATACGATCCGCCAGCAGATGTCCTGCCATCGTGCCCGTGGTCATGCCCCATTTGGCAAAACCTGTAGCGACATAGATCCGTTCATGTCTTCCGGTAATCGGCCCGATGTATGGCACTTTATCTATAGAGATAAGGTCCTGGGCAGACCAGCGAAACGGGATGTTACGAATACCAAACGTTTCGGCTGCATATTGCTCCAGGCGCTCGTAGTGACCAAAGGTGCAGATGCCTTGTCCGGTTTTATGATTTTCTCCACCGAATAGAATGTGCTCTTTACCATGATGAATAACAGCACGGAGTGAACGGGCCGGATCATCGTCGGAGATGTACATGCCGCCTGCATACGGTTTCTCAGGTTCAACCATCACCGCATAGGAGCGTTCTGCATGAAGTCGCGTAAAGTAAAATCCGGGATCGTATACAGGAAAATGGGAAGCGACAACGATATGCTCGGCCGTCACGAATGAACCATTGTAGGTTCTTATTTTCAGAGAGGCTTCTTCTTCCACATCGGTTACCGTTGTATGTTCATACACACGGACCCCTTGCTTTACGGCTGAAGCAAGCAAGTAATGCAGGTAAGCTAACGGATCGAACCGTGCTTGTCCGGGCATACGAATGCCTGCTCTGGCGGGGACAGGGATCGGAAGTGGGTCTGTCCATTCACCAGGGATGTTCAGTTTGCCATAAGCGGTCAACTCGATCTCCAGCTTTTTGATATTGTCCTCCGATTGAATGTAGACATAGGCATCCTCATCGGCCCATTGGCATTCAATCTGCTTTTCCTTAACCAGACTGCGCATCCAACTCGCTGCATTTGCATTCCCTTCATAGTACATTCGTGCCTGCTCATGTCCGAAGTGATGCATGATTTCATCATAGATGACGCCGTGCTGTGCAGATACTTTGGCTGTTGTATGTCCGGTTGTGCCATCCAGTACTTTGCCCGCTTCAAGCAATACAACACTAAGACCAGACTGTGCAAGCAAGTAGGCTGTTGTGATACCTGCGATTCCAGCTCCGATAATCGCTACATCAGCAGTGGTGTCCTCTGTCAATTTTGGATAGGTTTCCAATGTATTCGCGGCACGCCATAAGGATTCCGGAAAGGGCGGCAAGTTTGACTTCAACGGTTCGTTGTCACTCATTTAAGTTCTTCCTCCTAGTCTTGATCACAGCATAATAGGGGATGTTTAGGTGCTTACATCCCTGTACTTCTAATCAGGATTGCCAGAGTATGCCAGAAAAAAACGAACGACGGTATATTTTACGGAGGGAAGAGTCACATTTTCCTCAGGCAGCCCTCTGTTTTTTTGCTTCAGAATGCTTTATAGTAAGATTATCGAAATCGTTTTAGATGAAATATCGTCTTACTTACAAACTAACAAAAGTCAATTAATAACAAGGATTTGTTCATCAATTTAGAGAGGTAATCCAGCAGGTTTATACTGGTTTTGTGAAATAAAATGTATTCGCTATCATACAGGTTAATATTTTATGGATAGAAGGAGATTAGATATGACAACTCATCAAACGAAATATCCGTTTCAAGATACAACAATGGCACTTAACGATCGAGTGAAGGACCTTGTGTCCCGCTTGACGGATGATGAAAAAATTGAATCCATGCTGCAATACCAGCCAGCCGTAGAACGCCTGGGTGTTGCTGCTTACAAACATGGAACAGAAGCTGCTCACGGGTTGGCTTGGCTTGGTGAAGCTACCTCATTCCCACAGCCTGTTGGGCTGGCATGTACGTGGGATACAGACCTGATGAAAGAGATCGGCTCCGTCATCGGAGACGAGGCGCGTGTATTTTATAAGCGCAATCCTGCGGTCAACGGTCTTACGCTCTGGGCACCCACGGTGGATATGGAACGTGACCCGCGCTGGGGACGAAATGAAGAGGCGTATGGCGAGGACCCGGAACTGACCGCAGAACTGACAACGGCATTGGTCAAAGGTATTCAGGGCGACCATCCCAAGTATTACAAGGCCGTAGCGACGCTCAAACATTTCCTCGGCAACAACAACGAAGTGGATCGTGGCAGCGGTTCATCCAGCATTGATCCGCGCAATATGCGCGAATATTATTTGAAAGCATTCGAGAAGCCGTTTAAGCAAGGTGGAGCACAGTCGATGATGACAGCGTACAACTCCATTAATGGCACCCCTGCTCTGCTGCATCCTTTTGTGAACGAGATTGTTAAAGGTGAATGGGGCATGGATGGTTTTATCGTCAGTGACGCGGGCGACGTGATGGGCATCAAGAACGATCATCAATATTATGATTCGCACATACCAGGTACGGTGGAGTCGGTCAAAGCAGGTATCGACAGCATCACCGATGATGCCGAGCTGTCCAAGCAAGCGCTTCGTGAAGGGCTTGAGCAGGGGCTACTTACCATGGAGGATATCGATAAAGCCTTGTTCAACACGTTCCGTGTGCGGTTCCGACTTGGGGAGTTTGATCCGGAAGAAGGCAATCCATACGCTGCAATCGGTGAAGAATCCATGATGACGGAGAAGGCCAAAGCGTTGTCTCTCCGGGCGGCAAGAGAGCAAGTGGTATTGCTCAAAAATGATAAAGGTACCCTTCCATTGGACAAAACAAAAGCAGGCAAAGTAGCTGTGATTGGTCAGCTTGGCGGAACGGTCTATCGAGATTGGTATGCGGGTACGATGCCCTACAGCGTAACCCCGCTGGAAGCAATTCGGAGTAAGGTCGGCAGTGATCATGTAACCTTCCGGGACGGTGACAATCGCATCACACTGACATCTGCAGCAAGTGGCAAAAAGATAGGTCTGGTCAGAGCAGAAGGCTCAACTGTCATGGCGGTGAAAGCTTCGGAAGAAGCCGAAACGTTCCGGGTGACGGACTGGGGTTTTGGTAGTTACACGTTGCAGGCTGAGAGCAATGGCAAATACCTGACCACAGATGAAGAGTCTGTCACAGCCTCAGCTAATGAGGTGTACGGCTGGTTTGTTAAGGAAGTATTTCATTTGCTTCCACAACCAGATGGCGGTGTAGGATTGACGACATGGAATAATAAAATCGTAACCACACCGAATCATGGAAATGATGCACTTAAGATGTCCGAAGAGTTGAAAACATTCGGTGCAGCCGAGACATTCCAGCAAAATGTCGTCGTTAATGGGATGGATGAAGCCGTTGCTGCTGCCAAAGAAGCAGAGACTGCGATTGTGTTTGTCGGTAACAACCCGCTCGTTAACGGTAAAGAGGAAGTGGATCGTCCAAGTCTGG
Source organism: Paenibacillus amylolyticus (assembly GCF_051136285.1). GTDB lineage: Bacteria > Bacillota > Bacilli > Paenibacillales > Paenibacillaceae > Paenibacillus > Paenibacillus amylolyticus_F. Next base: position 4,300,105 of record NZ_CP194938.1, read on the forward strand.
AACTGGCTGAATCACAGCTTCAGCTGGTGCAGGCTGTGTATAATGCTAACCCGAACACCGTAGTGGTAATTGTAGGAAGTTATCCATTTACCTGCAACTGGGTTCAGGAGAATATTCCGGCGATCCTCTATACGTCACATGCCGGACAGGAACTGGGGAATGCAGTCGCGGACGTATTGTACGGAGACTATGCGCCTGCTGGACGTTTGAACATGACTTGGGTGCAATCGGCTGATCAACTGCCAGACATCCGGGACTACGATATTATTCAGGCAGGTCGCACCTATCAGTATTTTGAAGGAAGTGTGTTATATCCGTTCGGACACGGTCTGACTTATGCTCCATTTAAATACAGCAATCTAGAGATTAACCCGGCACAGGCAGACCCAGATGAAACCGTTACGATCCGTGTAGATGTGACCAATACCGGTTCAATCAGCAATGACGAAGTGGTGCAGCTGTATGTGCGCGCAGGTAAGTCCAGAGTTAAACGTCCACTCAAAACGCTAAAAGCGTTCCGTCGCCTTCATATTGAAGCCGGTACGACAGCAACGGTTCGTTTCGACCTGCCTGTCCAGGAACTGGCCATCTGGGATGTTACCCGTGATCGCTATGTGGTGGAGGACGGCATCTATTCCATTATGGCAGCCAAATCTTCCTCGGATGTGCAGTTAGTCGCGGATCTGAAGGTAGAAGGAGAGATGATCCCTGCACGTCATCTGAGTGTGACTACACGCGCCGAGAACTATGATGCATATCTGGGTGTGGAGCTGGATGAGTGCAAGGAGGGCGGGACAGCTGTCCGTGTTATTGGTGAGTTAGGATGGATTGCCTTTAAGGATGCAGACCTTGGTAAGCAGGCCACTACGTTTGAAGCTCGCATCTCTGCAGAACAGCAAGGGGGCGTGCTGGAAGTGAGGTTGGGTGCACCGGATGGTGCAATTGCAGGACGTGTCGAATTGTCACAAGGCAGTGCCCAGCAGTGGTCTACGGTGACAGCCAAACTGACAGGTGCAGCGGGAGTGCAAGATGTCTATCTGTTGTTGCCTGGGGGCGCCCGTGTTCGTCATTTTGAGATTCGTTAACAATAGAAAATGTAAAAGATTGAGAGCAGGATAGAGGAGGTCACTGATCTTCTTCTGTCCTATTCTCTGTTACACGAGGTCAACCGTTTGTACAGGTTGGTTTTTTTTCATTTGTACATAATCCCCATTCAAAAATAGCAATTATATCACGATATATACTATATAGTCTCATATCATATACTGGATACAACGGTGGACAAGAGTCGATCCCGAACACATTCTGGATCAGGACGGATATGTAAGCTAGAAAAGTTAAGGAAAAGGGGAATCTCCAATGTTACGCTACTTCCGCAATCGAAGTTTGGTTTTCACCAGCTCTGTCCTGATTGCCATCATCATGTTTGTTTTGATTATCAGCATGAGTGTTCTGAATTTTAAGCAGAGTCAGAAGGCCTATTATGAAGAGATCAATCAGGTCGGTAAGGCGCTGTCCAATCAGCTTCAGCTCAACCATAAATGGGTAGAACAAGCGAATCTGCAGTTGGGGGCTTCATCTAACCCATCATCTCCTGAGCCTACAGCGTTGAAAGAACAACTTGATGCGATGACCGGTGTTGCTTCCATTGCAAACGCTTATATATTCAAATCGGATATTGTTGAACGTGAGGGGAAACAGATCTTGACCGGGTTGCAAGTCAATCAGGCACTCTATGATCTGGGCATGGTACCTGGTGTCGAATATGAAATTCCAGCAATAATTCAAGATACATATGATCAAGCATTGAAGGAAGGAACCGCCTTTACAGAGTCTTACACCGATAGTGCAGGAACATGGGTGACCTATTTAAGCACGATTAAAGATGATAGTGGTAAGGCGATAGCTATCTTTGGTTTGGATCTGGACGCAGCGAAAGTAAAGCAGGATCAGCTCTGGATGTTTTTGTACAGTCTGGGAAGTGGATTAGTGATTGCCATCATCTTGATTCTGGTTCTGATGATTCTGGCGCGGATTGTACTTCGTCCACTACAGAAGCTGGCGGAAGTATCCAAACAGGCGGCTGAAGGTGATCTGACGGTGAGTCTTGATGTACGTAATAACAATGAGATTGGTCAAACGGCTACGGCATTTAATCACATGCTTGGAGGTCTGCAACAATTGATCACAGGGATTCAGTCCACTTCTGCGAGTGTGACCCGTTCAGCAGCAGACCTGCAGATGAGTGCAGAGCGAACAACCGAAGCTTCACAGGAGATTACAGAGTCGATGTTACAAGTATCTTCCGGGGCAGAACAGCAACGTCAATCAACCAATGAGTGCCAAGAGTCCATAGGTGAGATGATCATTGGGATTAAACGAATTGCGGACTCATCACAGGTAGTTGCTGAACTGGCTTCCGATACGACCGATCTGGCCAGCCGAGGCGAGGCAGATATTACAACCATGGTTGATCAGATGCAGAAGATTGAAGATAACATGTCCGGTACCGTTGTGGTTCTTCATGATCTTCAACAACTGAACAGTAGTATCGGGGGAATCATGTCGATGATTCGGGATATAGCAGATCAAACGAATCTGCTTGCGCTTAATGCTTCCATTGAAGCAGCTAGAGCAGGGGAGACGGGGCGAGGATTTGCAGTGGTTGCCCAAGAGATTCAGAAGCTCTCGGCGCGCTCCAAAGAGTCTTCCGATCAGATCGATCAGATCCTGCAAGGCATTCTGAATCATACGGAGAAGGCCGTAACCTCCATTGAGGAGTCGGTGGATGTAGCCAAAAGAGGAGCCGAAACGTCCGAAGTAACGGCCGAAACATTCCGCCAGATTGTCGAATCTATTCAAAAGGTCTCCGGACAAGTCTACGAAGTGTCTGCCGCTTCCGAGCAGATGTCAGCCAGCAGTGATCAGATTGCTGCTTCCCTGGGACAATTGGGCGTGGTGGCTTCAGATTCATCCGGTAATGCGAACAAGGCCCGTGCTTCTTCGGAAGAACAACTGGCGCTTATGGAAGAAGTATCAAGTCTCTCCCATGAGCTGAGAAGTTTGGCTTACGAACTGAATCAGGTCATCCAAAGATTTCAGGTGTAAATAGAAAAACAAAAACATCGTTACAATGCATTAATCTGCAATGTAACGATGTTTCCAGATGTCTGTGTTGCACGCACATCAATCAAACGCTGATTCCGGCTTCCGCGGAAGGGCAGAGACACATCGCGTTCAACTGCAACGTAACGTCCGTCGATAATGACGTCGCATAGCTGTGCAAGCTCTGCTCTCTCCGGGTCGGTGACGAGTTCCTCGTATTCGAATCCGGTATAGGCCCATACGGTCAGATCCGGTCGTACAGCTCGAAACTGACGCACCCACCTGGTACAATCTGCTGCGGAGAAAAAGGGATCACCCCCGCATAACGTCACGCCATCCAGCAGTGGATGGTTCGTGACTTCCTGCAGAATCTGCTGCTGCCGCTCTTCTGTAAAGGGTTCACCCGCACGGAAACTCCACGAATCGGGGCTGAAACAGCCCGGACATGCGTGACGGCATCCGCTGATGAACAGCACGGCACGAAGTCCGGTTCCTTCATTAACCGATTCGGGAATGTAACCAAACAAATTCATCGGTGTTTCACCCGATCCCGTACCTCGGCCTGTTTCGCAGCATTGAAGCGCACCTTGTAATCACCTGTCAGATAGCCGGTTACGCGGCGAAGGCGCTGGAAGTGCACCTCATTTTCGTGAACCTCGCATTCCGGGCAAATATCACCGATGACTCCCTCATATCCGCACCCAGGACAGCGATCAATCGGATGATTAATCGAGAAGTAACCAATATCTTGTGCCAGTGCATACTGCACGATACGCATAAAGGCTGCCGTATTCGCCCGCACGTTGCCATCCAGTTCAACGTAAGAGATGGCTCCGGCATTACACAGGGCATGGAATGGAGCTTCCAGTTCAATTTTACGGTAGGCAGGTAGGTTATGATAGACCGGAATATGGAATGAATTTGTATAATATTCGCGTTCATTTACACCAGAGATCGGGCCGTAACAGGCTCGGTCTATTTTGGTGAACTTGCCGGACAGGCCTTCTGCAGGTGTCGCAAACAGCGTAACGTTCAGGTTATGTCGCTCGCTCATCTGATCACAGAACGCTCTCATCGTGCGGATCACATTCAGTGCCTCGCGATGTACATTCATATCTTGTCCATGGTGGCGTCCATACATGGCAGTCATACATTCGGCGAGTCCGATGAATCCAAGAGACAACGTGCCATGTTTCAACAGATCAGCAACCGGCTCGTCCGGTTCCAGCTTCTCTCCGCCTTCCCATACACCCTCACGCATCATGAAGTCCGATGATTTGGCAGGCTGTTTTTTCTGAATGGCATAACGGTGCAGCAAGCCGTACATGGCTTTGTGCATGATTTTGTCCAGAGCCGCATAGAATCCTTCCCGATCCGCGACAGCGCGATTTGCCTGACAGATGCCGAACCGAATCCCTAATTTGACCAGATTGACTGTATTGAAGGATAAGTTTCCTTTACCGCTCTGCCGATTCCGTCCAAACCGATCTGCAAGGGTGCGCGTGCGACAGCCCATGGTAGCAATGATGGTATCCGGGTCTTCCGGGTGATAATAAGGTAGATTAAACGATGCGTCCACATTGACAAAGTTCGGATACATCCGCCGTGAAGAACAGGTTACCGCCAAGCGAAACATGTCATAGTTCGGATCTTCCGGAGCCTGATTAACCCCTTGCTTGCATTGGAAGATATGCTGTGGAAATACGGGCGTTTCCCCGTGTCCCAGGCCACGAATCGTTGCTTCCAGCAGGGAGCGGGACACGAGACGACCCTCAGCAGATGTACACATGCCATAGTTAAGTGATGTAAAAGGAATCTGTCCACCCGCTCGACTGCTCATCGTATTCAGATTATGTATAAGAGATTCGGCGGCTTGACCTGTCTCCAGCTCCGTCTCTTCATAGGCAAAAGCAAACGAACGTGGGCACTGTTGCTTCGCTTCGGTGCTGTCCAGATGCAATTGCTCGTCCGTCAGCAATACCTGTTCATCAAAGAGGCGTTGCCCTTTGCGGAAATGTTTGACGAATGAACGCCGTACGTAAGGTGCCAGATCCCAGTCTATTTTGTTAGCAGATACACCGCCGTACTGACTGTTCTGCTGGGACTGGAAGATGATCGCGACCAGTGCCATCGCAGACATGATTGTTTGGGGGGTACGAACCGATCCATTCCCTGTATTAAAACCGGCAGTCAACAGCCGATCAAATGGAATGAAGATACAGTTGGTTGTTCCAAGGGCATACTGATCCAGATCATGCACATACAGATCGCCATGCTCAACAGCATCTGCAAGTGTCTCTGGCAATACATGACGCATGGCATGCCACTTGGCTGTCTCCGACCCAAGCCTGCTCATCTTGCCGCTGAACGAATCTCCATTGAGATTCGCATTTTCCCTCAGCGTATCAGCGTCTTCAGCGCCAATAATACGTCTTCCCAGGTCAGATAACAGATCGGTTGCCGGTGGTGCGGCATACTCAAGCATAGTCATGTAACGTGCCTCCTAAATAATTTTAGAATAGATTATAATTTGATTAATATATGAGTTATATACTACATGTAGTTTTGTATTATCCATTTATAAACTATATGTGGGTTTTTGGGTGTGATTATGATCACACCTCTAGAGGGCGGACAAACAATTTCCGTGATTTGCCGCGGGTTAAAGGTATCAAAATATCAAGCAAAAGCGTATAATTTGTAGTTATCTTGTATGTACAATGATTCTCTTATACTTCTGTGGTGTTGAACAGATAAATATAGTTGGTGACATCTTTCGGATTTCCTAACAGAGCCCTGTACGTAATTTGACATTCTACTAAGTCGATCGGATATAAGCAGCTAAGACAAGAGGGGTGAATCATGGGGACGGTAGAAGGCATCAACAGAGGTTTCTTTGAAAATATTGAAGAAGCAGCGGCTCATATTGTGGACGTATTAAGTGGCATATTACGAGTGAATACCATCTTCGTAGCCACGAATGACGGAGTGACCAATGTCATTCTGGAAGCCTTCAACCGCAAGGAAGAATTAATTGTCAAAGGTACAGTACTTCCATTCATGGAATCTTACTGCAGCCTTGTCTTGAAAGATAATCACAACGTCGTTACCATTCCGAATACCTGTGAGCATTCCATAACACGATCAATGGATGTGACGATTGGGCTCGGCAATCGATTTTTCGTAGGTGTGCCCATTACTCGCAGAACGGGTGAAGCTTACGGTACGATCTGTTTAATGGATGATCCAGATTTTGAGATTAGTGAAACGGATATGAAGACACTCGAGGCTATGGCTGTATTTTTGGGATATGTTGTTGATCTGGAGAGTGCACTTCACGTTCAAGAGCAGAAGCTTAGTGATTCGGAACAACTGCAAGAGAAGCTTAAGGCGGAGAAGGAGCGTGCGGAGTCCGAGGCAACGACCAAAACACAGATGCTCAAACTGATGAGTCATGAGATCCGTAATCCGCTGAACGGTATATTGGGATTGACGGATCTGATGCGGACGCCCGATATGTCGGAGGAACAAGCCGAGTATGTGAATATGATCGAAACGAGCGGCAATATTTTGCTTTCACTGCTTAACAACATGATGAACTTTAACATCAACGAGGCGGGAAAAACAGTTATTCATGATGACCCCTTCGATCTGGTCAGCACCATTGAGAATACCGTTTATCTCTATGCCGGTACAGCAGCCAGCAAAGAGGTTGAACTTGGATTAAACCTGAATCTGAATGTGTCGCAGGTTTTTATCGGGGATGAGATCAAGCTTGGTCAACTCCTGGGCCATGTCATGCAATATGCAATGGATTCCACCCGGGAAGGTGCTGTGCTGGTGACAGCCGAGATGAAGGAAGAGCAAATGAGTGAGGAAGGTCTTCTCCTGCTCCGAGTTGGATACACGGGGCAGACGTTGTCTGACAAGCGTTTGCGAACCTCCTCTTCCAAAAAGGAGACACTTAGCACCGAGAAGCTGATTGGCAGCAATCTGGGTCTGACCGTTAGTCAGAACCTGGCGATTCTGATGCATGGTCGTATTCAGGTGAATAGCCTTCATGGGAATGAGACGGAGTTTCAGATTTCGCTGCCATTACGCAGATATTGGGATTTGCCACAAATCACAAGTGTGCAGCAACGTCTGAGAGGCAAAAAAGTGTTGCTTGCCAAAGATCCTGATATTTTGCAAGGGGTATCTTCCTTGATGCGTAATTGGGAGATGGATGTGCACATGACTTCTGATTCCTGCACCGCGTATAAATGGATCGAAGACGGATTTAGACCGGACGTAGCTGTTGTGGACATGGGATTGCGTGAAGGTGTTACTGTCGATTTCGTCATTGCACTGAAACGGCAGATGGAGGGGCTGCCTGTCATTGTGCTCGTTCCATATGGGATGCATATGGATATTCATCAGACGGAGGCCTTTGATGCGGTGCTGACGAAGCCCGTAAGGCAAACCGAGCTTTTAAATGCACTGAGCATTACTTTGCCATAAACTCTCTATAAAAAAGGTCTACATTGAAATAGGTGCTAAAAACACTAGCTGCCCTTATTTTAAGTAGACCTTTTTCCATTGGTTCAGGTTGGGTTACAATAGAAGTTGGAACTTCATCATTTTACACTCAGAGGAGGACATGCATTCATGGATTATCGCAGGTTGGGTGGAAGCGGACTGAAAGTAAGCGAGATCAGTTTAGGAAGCTGGTTAACGTACGGAGGATATGTAGAACGTGAAAATGCGGTAAAATCGATTGAAACGGCATTTGATGAAGGCATTAACTTTTTTGATACAGCCAATGCTTATGAGCGGGGAGCAGCGGAGGTATTACTGGGCCAAACGTTGAAAGCGTACTCACGGCAATCTTACGTGCTTGCAACCAAGGTGTTTAACAAAATGGGTGAGGGTCCTAACGATCACGGGCTGTCCCGCAAACATATTATGGAGGCGTGCGAGGCTAGCTTGAATCGATTGGGTACGGATTATGTCGATATTTATTATTGTCATCGTTATCATAACGAAACACCGATTGAGGAGACGCTTCGTGCATTGGACGATCTGGTGCGGCATGGCAAAGTGCTGTACGTGGGTGTAAGCCAGTGGACAGCTGCCCAGATGGAAGCTGCGCTTGGGACAGCAGATCGCCTGCTACTGGATCGCATTGTCGTGAATCAGCCAGTATATAATATGTTTGATCGATATATAGAAAATGAAATTATTCCTTTAGGTGAGCGTAAAGGCATTGGACAGGTTGTTTATTCTCCGCTTGCTCAAGGTTTGTTGACAGGGAAATATACATCTGCCTCGGAAATTCCGGAGAATAGCCGGGCAGCAAAGCTCGGCTGGGATGAAGGAAAAATTAATGCAGACCGCATTGGCAAAGTGCGCCAATTAATTGAAGTTGCTGAGAGGCTGAACCTCAAGGTGGGCCAGCTGGCCTTGGCCTGGATTCTTCGGCAAAATAATGTTTCCAGTGCACTGGTCGGCGCGAGCCGTCCGGAGCAGGTCAAAGAAAACGCAAAAGCTTCCGGAATCAAGCTGGATGCTGCTGTTATTGAAGAGATTGAACAAATCCTGACTTCATCCTAAGATAAAGACTTTGTACAGGCATAATTTGCTTCAAACCACGAAAGGGATGTCCGGCTTGCCTTGTATTGAGGCACGAGGGACATCCCTTTCATGTATAGATTTCAAAACGGGTCATCATCCACCACCGTGATGTTGCGGGGAGGCAGAGTGCAGACCTTGTTGCGTCCTGTATTTTTCGCTTCATACAGGGCACGGTCAGCCTGATCAAACAGGTCGTTGTCATCATGGTCATCACAGTGATCTGGGTAAACGGCTACACCAATGGAGATGGTCAGTTTCACGGTCTGTCCTTCAGGTAGTGTGAACAGAAATCTGCCTACAGCTTTGCGTACAGATTCGGCAATAGCCATGGACTGGTGATATCCGCAATCGAGCAGAAGAATCGCAAACTCCTCTCCACCGTTACGGGATACCAGATCGGTAGAACGTGCATGTTCGACGAGTAATTGTCCAAGCTGCTTAAGTACCGCATCCCCGGCAGAGTGGCCGAACGTATCGTTTACTTTTTTGAATCGATCAATATCAATAACCAGCAGGGACAGCTTCTGATGGTACTGCCTTGCATGCTGAAGCTCAGATCGCAGGGTATGTTCGAACTGCCGCCGATTGCTCAGATCGGTTAGATGGTCGGTGGAAGCCCGTCGTTCAAGCAGAAATAACATATCGTTTGATCTATTAATGAATTCAGCGATGAAATAAATGAAAAGGCCGCCAGCGAAAGCGATGGTCATCTGTATCGGAAAGACTCTCATTAATGAATTCAAGCTGGGCGTGTTCATTAGCAGCACGATAAAAATCATGCTCATCCCTAGCAGATTCATAGTGATAATCTTGGTTAATCTGGACCATGACGCATAGGCAAAGTATACACCAGCTAGTCCCAGAAGGGTCATGATGAATGCCGCATCAATTGCGGAGGAAGTTATACCAAACATAAGGATGCGAAGGACGGCAATAATAACCCCGGAAATGACCGAAGCCATCCCGCCAAGATATACAGCTGCAGTCACAATGGCTAGATGCCGCAGATCCACAATCGTAGTGTCATTTACATGGAAAGAATAATTCATAAGCACTGTGCCGTATAAACCGAATAAGAAGCCGCCGATGACCTGAACGCGTAGCGAGGGAAAAGGCAAGCGAATGCTGTAGAATTTAGCAATAATACCTGACAGGTACAAAAAGGTAATTATCACACAGAGATTGACAAAAAACGTGCTTAACAACCAGCATCCCCCCTTTTACGCACATCTCTTTATTTTATCTGAAAATCAGTGTGGTAGCGAACCATATAATCCCAAATGTTAGAAGGGGATGGTTCTAAATCGTTATAAAATTCCAAAATAAATGCTGATCGAGGCTATGTTGACTTCAACATACATTAAGATTTATACTTAATCTAAATCAAAATTTTTTTGTGATCCAAAGAGCTGAAACGAACCAAAATGTTCGAGACCAATAAATGCTTGAGAAACAAACCATATAAAAAGGGGACTTGGTTGTGAAAACTTTAAATCTGACGATACAGCGGCAAGCGGTGTATGATGTCGTACGTAAATCAGAAGACCACCCAACAGCTGCCGATGTGATGAATCGGCTTGTAGAGCAAGGGTATAATCTGGCTTATGGCACCGTATATAATTCTCTTCGATATCTAACAGACAAAGAGCTGATCAGGGAGCTTAAACTTGGTGAAACAGCAAGCCGATATGACGCTCGTATGGATGATCACCAACATATTATGTGTGAAGTATGCGGTAAAGTGGACGAGGTGATGACAGAAGTTCCTCCACAATGGATGAAGCAAGTAGCGGCAGAAACCGGTTATGCTATTGATCATGCACATGTCGTATTTGGAGGTGTCTGCGGGGAATGCATAACCAAACGAATCAAGTAAAGGTGAAATGGTCGGGTCGCCGCCTACCGCTTCGTGTCAAACCTGCTCTGAAAGATTCAGGAAGCGCGCCTCTCGTGGACAACTGCCCTATTACGAGACGTGTCATTCTGATCAGTCCGATGCCGGGTCAGGTGCATGAACTGGTGAAGGCTTTGACAGATAGCTGTTTTGACGTACTTGTGTTCCATCGCTGGGAACCTGATCTCCATGAACGTCTTGTTTTTGATCTATTGATCTATGATCTTTCCGTTGCCGGAATGATCGATGCATTTACGGGAATCCACAGCCGGTTGAACCGCGAGGCCGAGCATACGACACCTTGCCTCTATCTGGTAGGAGAGAAGATGATTGGCAGTGCAAGCGGACCGATGCTTCAGGAGGAACTGCTGGTATGGCCTGCACGTCCGCAGGAGGCACTCTACCGGGTGCAGCGTATGATTGGCAGCAGTCCTGTCATGCCAAAGCGTGCTTTTTTGCCTGAAGATGGACAGCGGATCGGGTTCAAAGACTTGACGCTGGATCGCGAACGGATGAGTGTACAGCGTGATCATGAGCGAATTCATTTGACCAAGACCGAATATGATCTATTACTCAAGTTAATTGATGCCAAAGGTGCAGTCATCTCGCGTGAAGAGATGCTGAGCGACATTTGGGAGACTGATTTTACAGGCGGCAGCAATGTGGTGGACGTTCATATCAAAAGCTTGCGCAAAAAATTGGGTGATAATGCGTCTTCGCCACAATATATCGTAACGGTAAGAGGTGTAGGTTACCGCTTGGCTGATTGACGTAATGGGAAAGCGGATGAAAAAAAGAAGATAACGCGTGGATCGTTGAATAAACGGTCTGCGCTTTTTTTATGTTTCGTTGATAGATGAAGCCTGTTTCGCCCTCTTCATGTTTCATTCATCTTTGGTGCAACAACCTCATGGGAAGCTCATGTGAAACTCATGCAGTGCATAGGTGGGACATGTTAGAATCATTTTAACAGTTAGATCAAGTCTAAATGTATATTTTAGCAAACGACGAATATGATTTGAATTAGTAGATAGATACAGCAGAGATGATACCTATTATAGAGGAGGACGACAGGATGACAGATCGTTTGACAACAAACCAGGGAGCACCGGTAGGGGATAACCAGAATTCACGTACAGCGGGTAGAAGAGGGCCAACGTTGTTAGAGGATTACCATCTGATCGAGAAGATCGCCCACTTCGACCGTGAGCGCATTCCTGAACGGGTTGTACATGCGAGAGGTGCAGGGGCACATGGGGTGTTCAAGCTGGAGCAGAGCATGAAGGCATACACAACAGCTGATTTCCTGCAAGAGCCAGGCACAGAAACGGATGTACTTGTACGATTTTCGACCGTGATTCATGGTACGGGATCTCCCGAGACCGCACGCGATCCACGCGGGTTTGCTGTTAAATTTTATACGCGGGAAGGTAACTATGATATTGTCGGCAATCATCTGCCTGTTTTCTTCATTCGTGATGCGATTAAATTTCCGGATATGGTGCACTCTCTCAAACCTGCCCCGGACACCAATATTCAAGATCCGGCACGTTATTGGGATTTCATGACCCTGTCACCAGAGTCGACACATATGATGACCTGGTTGTTCTCTGATCTGGGAACGCCCGCGAGTTACCGGGAGATGGATGGATTCGGAGTACACGCATTTAAATGGATCAATGCCCAGGGCGAAGTTCACTATGTAAAATACAAATGGGAATCAGTTCAAGGGGTTCGCGCTTTCTCGCGTCAGGAAGCTGCTGAAGTTCAGGGGCAGGATTTCAACCATGCAACACGTGATCTGCATGAACATATCAAGAATGGTGATTTTCCGCAGTGGAAGCTGCAAGTACAGTTGTTGAAGCCGGAACATATGGATGATTTCTCCTTCGATCCGCTGGACCCGACCAAAACATGGCCTGAGGATGTGCTTCCGTTCCAGACGGTGGGAACCATGACATTGAATCGTAATCCGCAAAATTTCTTCGCTGAAGTGGAACAGGCAGCATTCTCACCAAGTGCAGTTGTACCAGGCATTGAGCCGTCTGAAGATAAATTGTTGCAAGGCCGTCTGTTCTCCTACCCGGATACACAGCGTCACCGTCTTGGCCCTAACTATCTGCAGATACCAGTGAACTGTCCGTATGCACCTGTCCGCAATCATCAGCGTGATGGACTCATGAATGTGAATCAAGATCCGTCTCCTGTAAACTATGAACCTAACAGTTCGAGCAACAGCCCGCAGGAGGATCCGGCTTACCGTGAAACTCAGGTTCCGTTGCAAGGACATGTCACAAGAGAGAAGATTGAGAAAACAGATGATTACACACAAGCCGGGGAACTGTTCCGTTCGTTCACACCTGCTGAACAGCAACATCTGCTGGATAATCTAACGAATGATCTCAAAGCCGTACCTGTAGATATTCAGATGCGAGCATTATGCCACTTCTTCCGGGCTGACGGACAGCTGGGTGGACGATTGGCTCAGGGCCTAGGCGTAGATATCTCTGCGCATATGCCAAAATAAAACAAAAGCATGCATAGAGGCAGAAGTTCGCATACCTAAACCTTAGGCCAAGCGGCAGTTCTTATGCCGACTTTGCTAAGTTATGATACGAACCGGGCAGGACTGCAACCTTGCAGAATAGCCCGGTTTTCTTATGTCATTTGATACGCAAATGAAAAACAAATTTACAAATTATTTACATAAGATACCTGACATAGAGGTTGACTTCTCATTTATGGGCACTACAATGAGTAGTGTGAGGGGTGTCAGAAAATGAGAATACTCAATTTTAAAGTGGGTGAGCGTGGGCTTAACCGTTTTTTTGGTCCGCTGGAGGCTAAGATTATGGACATTCTGTGGGCCCGTCCCGGCAGCAGCATCCGTGAAGTGCAGACTGCACTGGAGCAAGATAAAGACGTCAATTTCAATACGGTTATGACTGTGATGAATCGGTTGGTGGATAAGGGATTGCTCGGTAAAACACAGAAGGGCCGCACATCGCTGTATCAGCCGGTACAGAGCAGGGAGGCATTTATGAACGATCAATCCAAGGAATTGTCCCAGGAACTGGTGGACGAATTCGGGACACTGGCATTGAATCACATGCTGGACGCGTTGGACAAAGCCGACGAAGGCTTGATTGAACGACTCGAGATGAAGATCAAACAATGGAAAAAGGATAACGATTAATATGTGGAAGACCCGTTCCAAGATTTTGTTCACCGTCGGGTTTGGTATTCCGGTACTCGTGCTCATGCAGATGTTCATGTATGCGATGTACAAAATATTTGGATGGGATATCCGGTTAAATCTGTTATGGCTGTGTAATCACTGGATGAGCCGCATGGGGTGGATGTCTGTAGGTCATTTCCTCATGCTGCTGGTTGTGCTGACTTTTGTGGGCACCAGCTGGATGCTGGCTGTTCGAATTATCCAGACACGGGCTGCTGTAACGAAGCTCCGCTCAATGGAAATTCGCGTTCGGTCGGCAGAACTGAATGCAAGATATCAACATCTGAAGAAACCCCGGTTTCTTGTTGTGGACAAATCTTCTCCAGTTGCGTTTACCATCGGGTTGTGGAGGCCTTGCATTGTACTTTCAACGGGACTGCTGAGTATGCTGGATCACGATGAAGAGAAGGCTGTCGTATATCATGAGGTTCACCACCTGTGGCATCGTGATCCGTTGAAAACGACATTGCTCTCGGTGTTCGCTGTCATGATGCCGTATATTCCCGTATTGAAACATACGTCGCAGCAATATCGTATCGTGAGAGAGATTTTAGCGGATAATGAAGCGATTGAACGTACGGGTAACGCAGCGGGCATTGGCAGTGCTCTCTTGAAACTTCTCCAAACATGTTCACCATCTGGAGAGGGAAGAACAGTGACAATTCAGTCCTCCTTTGCGGATACGTCGGTGAATGTGCGCATTTCCCGCCTGCTGGATCCAGAACGGGATGTTACGCTGCGCTTACCGCGTTATGCGATTATGATCTCGGCGATGGTGTTTCTACTGCTATCCATTCTGTTTGTCTGGTCAATTGGATAGAGGGCAACCATGAACTCAAACTTAAACTCAAACTCATAAGGAAAAAATATGAACGAAATGGGGAGATAAATGATGAATAACAAAACCATTGAGATTGGACTTTTTTTCTCAAGGATTATGATTGGTCTCATTTTTTTATTGCATGGCTGGAGTAAATTTGAGGGTGGAATCAGCGGCACGGTTGGTTTCTTCGAGAGTATCGGTATTCCCGGTTTTATGGCATCGGTTGTTGCCGTTATTGAGCTGGCAGGTGGGGCAGCCATGATCTTGGGTCTGGGTACACGTGTGTTTGCCTTGTTGTTCGTCGCCGTTATGGTGGGTGCACTGTTCACAGCGAAGGCAGGTCAGCCGTTTTTGATGGGAACAGAGTTGGACTACATGCTGATGGCAGGATCGTTGACTCTCCTCCTGACAGGCAGCCGCTTTTTGGCGCTGGATTATCTGTTCAACCGGCAAGGAAGCGCACGTCAAAACAGCCAGAATGCGAGTGCCTGATCGGCATCACAGGACAATGCGGTATAGTCCGAAGAGTATAAAATAAAAGCGTACTATAGACGAATCATAGAAATGTGGAATAGAAAAACGTTAGAGCGCAGGCATATGCTTGCGGCCAAGCTCTTTACTTACCAGTCCGACGAGGTAACGGTGATTGCCGGATCGAACTGATAGGTAAAGAGCTTTTTACTTTGGAGAAAGGATCTCACTTTTTTGGTTTGGACGTATTACCTTTATATTTGATATAATGAGAATAAGTATGCTACTAAGAAAAAATAAGAAGTGCTCATCACGTACAATAATAGATTTGAGGAGGTTGCGCGATATGATTAAGGTCATTCCATCCGAAGCACGTTCCAGCTTTGATCGGGGCTGGTTGCGCGGTAGTCACAGCTTTTCCTTTGGGGAGTATCAGGACCCGGACAACACAGCTTTTGGACCCATGCGGGTAGCCAATGATGATGTCATCGCACCAGGTCGCGGTTTTGGTGCACATCCACACAGTGATATGGAGATTGTATCCATCGTATTGAATGGCAAGCTGAGACATGAAGACAGTCTGGGTAATGTTGCCGTAACAGGCTTCGGCAGCATTCAGCGCATGTCGGCAGGAAGCGGCGTCATTCATACAGAACATAATGCCTCAGATACGGAGGAGGTAAGACTTCTCCAGCTGTGGTTTATGCCACATACGAAAGGGCTGCAACCATCTTACGAAACGACTTCGTATGATACAGCTGCCTTGGAAGGCGCTCTTGTGCCTGTAGCGTCATCCAAGGGGGGACCGCGGATAGCCACGGTTCATCAGGATATGACGATTTATCTTGGACGGTTGTCCAAGGGCAAGACACTTCAGTTTGAACAGAGCGAAGGCCGCCGGATGTACATTTTTTCTATTGAGGGCAAGCTTGGCCTGCAAAACGAACACATACTCCATACAGGAGATACCGCACGTGTGGAGCAGACATCTTCCATGAAGTTGGAAGGACATGAAGATACCTTTTATATGTTGATTGATTTGCCTTAATAAAGATGGATCAACTTCCACTCCAAGATCAAAGGAGGAACGATACGTATGGCGCAGCAGGAATGGTTTATGGTAAAACACGGGGTAACCGGGCGTGGGCTGGCGAATAGCAAGACGGATGCAGAGTTGTCTTATCGCTTTCAGCAGGAAGGAACAGGATACCTGTTCACCGTAACGGGACTCGATGAGCAGACCGCCTTGAAGATTATCGAATTGAGACAGGAATTAAATGTATTTCGATTCGTACAGCGTAAAGACCGGCCTCTGACGAAGAACTGGTATTATGTTGATGGGGACCGCGTTAAATATGACAACGAGCCGCACACACTTACCATCTATGCCAAGTCAGTAATTCAATATATACCCGATGACTATTTTGCCGACTGAATAACAAGGATAACTGCATGATCTGTGCGCACGTTCCATTCATTGTGTAAGTTTCCTTTCCAATTCCAATGGTTAAGTCTTCCTTCGCGGAAGGCTTATTTTTTTGTGAAAAAACCACATAATTCCCTTTCTTCTGGCACAAGCTACCTTGTATAAAAACAAGAATGGAGGGGCGGCATATGGCAAGTAAATCATCATCAGGCAGTGATAAGTCCAAGACTTCAAACTCAGCCTCTGGCAGCAACAAATATGTACCCTTGGGACTGCCGTCCCCGCCTATTCTGAAGCAACCGATCAGTACAATGCATAGCAATCAAATTCAGGCGTTAAAAGAAATCTTCTCGGACTGCTCGGATGTAGTGTTCCGCAATGTCATGATTACACCGGAAGTACAGGGACTTCTTGTATACGTCGAGGGCATCGTGAATTCTGCAGACGTGCAGGAGCATATGCTTCGTCCGCTTATTCGTGGACTTGTCCAGCAACGAACGGATGAGCCGGATGTACCGATTGATGATACACGGATTGAGCTAACACAGGTGAAGCGAGTTCAGACTTGGGCTGCTGCGGCAGAGGGCGTATTTGCCTCATCGGCGTTACTTGTTATGGACGGAGAACGTGAAGCGTGGCTGTTTAACGTCAAAGGTGGGGTAAGAAGGGGCGTAGAGGAACCGCAGACGGAGTCTGTCATTCGTGGGCCGAGAGAGGGGTTCACCGAGACTCTACGCATGAATACGGCTTTGTTACGTTTCAAGCTAAAGACACCTGCACTCAAAATGGTGAGTATGACACTGGGGACGGATACCAAAACCGATGTGGTGTTGGTCTATCTGGAAGGGGTCGCTGATCCTCAATTAATTCAGGATGCCAAGAAACGTCTGGAGAAGATTGAAATCGACGGTATTCTGGAGAGTGGATATATCGAGGAGCTTATTGAGGATCATCCCTTTTCTCCATTTCCGCAGATGCATTACTCGGAGCGTCCAGATACAGTCGCAGCAAATCTGCTGGAAGGTCGATTTTCGATCATGGTCGATGGCACACCGTTTGCGTTGATTGCACCCGTGACCATGTGGCAGATGTTACAGGCCAGTGAGGATTATTATGAACGCTTCTTCATTAGTAATCTAGTTCGATGGATTCGCTTTTTGTTTGTAGCTATTGCATTGTTTCTACCAGCACTATATATCGCGATTACAACCTTTCATCAGGACATGCTTCCAACCACACTGATTCTCAGCATTGCGGGTGCCAGGGAAGCCATTCCTTTCCCGGCACTCATTGAAGCGCTCATCATGGAACTATCCTTCGAAGCGTTGCGGGAGGCGGGGGTCAGGTTACCCAAAACGGTGGGGCAAGCCGTCAGTATCCTCGGTGCCCTTGTTATTGGTCAAGCTGCTGTGCAGGCAGGTATTGTATCTGCGCCAATGGTTATTATCGTATCCATGACGGGTATTGCATCCTTCACCATCCCGAGATTTAACTTTGCCATTACCGTTCGATTACTGCGATTTCCGATCATGCTTCTGGCAGGCATGCTGGGGTTGTATGGCATCGTGATTGGTCTGGTGCTCATCTCTGTGCACCTTACACAAATGACATCATTTGGTGTGCCGTATCTGTCCGGCTTGAGTCCATACCATAAAAGGGATACCAAAGATATTCTGGTTCGGGTGCCTTGGTGGAAAATGATCAATCGTCCTTCGACGGTTCACCAGGATCGTCAGCGTATGACCAGAGATATTAATGGTTCGCCGGAAGCAGAGGAAGGATGGTGACTCCATGCAGTTTCTAATCAAATACAGAGCTGTCATTGCGCTGATTCTCTGTACTTCCCTGCTTGCGGGCTGCTGGGATCGCGAAGAGATCAATGATGTTGCCTTCGTAATTGGCATTGCTGTCGACAAAGAAGGTGAAAATTACCGATCCAGCCTGCAGATTGCTCTTCCAGGGCAGTCAGGTTCAGCGGGCAGTGAAGGAGGGGGCGGGGGAACAAGTGGTGATAAGTCATGGTTTTTGCTCTCCAACACGGCTCAAACGTTGCGCGGGACAACGCTTGAAGGTCAGAAGTCACTATCTCGTAAGATTTATTATGCACACCGACGAACCATTCTTATTGGAGAAGAACTTGCTCGAGAGGGCGTCGCCCCCATGCTGGATTTACTCACACGGTTCCCGCTCAATCGGCTCTCTGCCATGCCTGTGGTCACTCGGGGGGAGGCTTATAAAGTGATTGATACAGATGCCCCCATTGAGAAGTTTCCTTCCGAGATGGTACGTGAATTATGTTTCCTGAACATGCGAAACCCGCGTTCACTCAAAACGTTTATTGACGCCATTTTAAGCGAGGGGATTGATCCATTTTTGCCCATTGCTTCAGTCTCGGATAATGTACCCAAGGATTGGAAGGACTCTATAACCAATATCAAGCTGGAGGGTCTGGCTATTTTCAAAAAAGACAAACTGGTTGGCATGATGGATAAGGCTCCGGCAGATGCTTTAATTCTTGCAATGGGTGAAGCAAATGCACCTGAAGTAATGATTAAAGCCCCGCGTGGAAAAGGGAGTTTATTCATCAAACTGAATGAAAATAATGCTTCCCTTCACCCTCGAGTAGAGAATGGCAAGGTGACAGTAACCATTGAACTTTACGCTAAAGGTGTAGTTGTAGACAACGAATCGTACTATGGGGATCGGCAGGAAGAAGAGATCCTTAGAATAAATGAAGCCATCCATCAGAAGATCAAAGAGGATATTGAGGAAGGCGTGCATCTGGTACAGAAGAAATTCAAAGCGGATATTCTCGGCATTGGCCGATCTATTCATCAGCATCTGCCTAAGGAATGGAAGAAGGTTAAGGATCGCTGGGATGTCCTCTACCCGGAGGTGAATGTAACTGTGAATCCCCATGTCATTGTTGAGAATGTCGGCATTGTCAATAAACCAATTGGGGTTGTAGAGGAGGATATCTTACATGATTAAACCACTGTTGTTCACCTATCTGGCAATGGTTATTGGGGTGCTTGTCATGGATTTTCGTCATCTGAAACAGGCTGCGCCTATCAATCGCTGGCTGTCTTACGGTCTAATTGCAATTGGGATTGCCAGCTGGTTGTATGTAACGACGTTGAACAAAACGATTTATATAACCTTATGGATGAGTCATGTGATTCAACGGCTGCTACCATTACCCTGATGAAGTGAGGTATGAGGGGGAGTAAGCAAGACAGTGCAGGAAAGGAGGGGCAAAATGATTCAGAAAGTAACCCACCGACAAATAGTTTTAATCATGATGTTGCTTAGTCTAACGGGCACGTTGCTTCAACCTCATGCTCAGGCCATTTTTTATGCAGAACAGCATGCTTATCTCAGTTATGTACCTGTCGTTCTGATTATGCTTACATCCATGTACATGTTAAGTCGTGTCCAGCGGCGTTTCCCGGACAGGGATCTGTTTGAGTCCATGGTGGAACGCTTCCCTTTCCTCGGAAGGGTAGCCGGGTTTATGTACATAGCCTTTTTTTTCTTTGTGTTTGCCAGAGATATCCGGCTGACCGGGGACTATGTGAGTATTACTTTACTGGAGACAACTCCCATATCCGTTATCGTGCTTTCTCTGCTTGTCATGGCTGTGTTTATCGTTCGCGGAGGCTTGGGCTCCCTGATTGGGATGGTGGAGCTGTACGTGGCTCTTTTTCTGGTTAACTCCCTCATCGTTCCGTTTATGCTGATTCAGCAGATCAATCTCGATAATCTGAAACCCTACTTCGATATTGAGCTTGCGGGAGTCGGTAAGGGAAGCTGGTATATCTTTTCGTTTTACGGAGAGATGATTGCATTACCATTTGTGGTGAGAGGCCAAGACTTCCGGGTAAAGTCGATTCTTTCAGGCACCGTTGTTACGGCTTTAGTGCTGATGTTAATTGTTGTGGAAACGATCGTCTCCATTGGTGTACCCATTGCCTCAAGACTGGTATATCCATCGTATGAGCTGGCAAGACAACTACAGATCAGTGACTTCCTGGATCGGTTTGATCTGGCACTTGCGGCAGCAACCTTGCCATGTACGATTACCAAGATCGCATTCGACCTGTATTTTGTATGCTGGGGATTGAAGCGTATGATACCGAAAGTGTCGGGTAAAGTATTAACCGGCCCGATTGCGCTGCTCGGATTTGTATGTGCGTTCTGGTTTTTCCGCAATGCGGTTCAACTGAACCGGTTTACCCGTGAATGGACGTGGGTCGCGATTGTTTTTGAGGTGTTATTCCCCATTGTGCTATTCCTGTTCCTTCGTCCGCGCAAAAAGGAAAAACAGCATGCCCCGAATTCATGCTCGGGTGAGCTTGCATCCAGAGGCAAACAAGAGGAAAAGGAGCAGAAGCAGGAGCAGGCAACCAATGAATCAGATCATTCTGAAGGGAAGTCAGAAGAGAAGTCTGGTCAAAAGTCAGCGGATAAGTCTAAAGACAAGAAAGGCAAAACATCACATGGCAGTGGCAATCTGCAGCCTTCCTGATACAAACTATAAAAAATCGTTATAGATAGATAGCCTGGAAAGAGAGCAGACATGGTTTCCCTCCGCAGAAGTACCTTGTATACTGTAGTCAGACTGATGAACATTCGGCTGAACAAACGGGAGGGAACATGAATGGCTCAACATTTGGCAGGGGTACGCGTAGCCTTGACCGGACCGCGGAAGTCCAAAGAGATGTCTTTATTGGTGGAGAAAATGGGTGGAATCCCTCTTGTGCGTCCTGCACAAGGGACAGTATTTCTGGATGATCGTAACATTCGAGATGGAGTGGTTTCCTGGATTTCCAATCCGCCGGATTGGGCTGTTTTTACGACAGGCATGGGGCTGGATGCCTTATTCGACATGGCTGAGGATATGGATATGGCGGGGCAGTTTCGAAGTGTATTATCCGAATCGATCATCGCAGCCCGGGGCTATAAAACAGTGAATGCGCTCAAGAAGCTGAAGTTAACCCCTCTGGTACGAGATGATGATGGTAGTACAGATGGGCTGATTCGTGAATTTGGCTCGCATGATCTGGCAGGCAAAAAGGTGATGTTACAGCTGCATGGTGAAACGGCTCCCAAACTGGTTCACTGGTTAGAAGAACAAGGAGCTGTTGTACGACAGGTATTGCCATATCGTCACGTACCGCCCAAAGAGGCAGAGCTGGAGCAGCTTCTGAATGAGATCATTCAGCATCAGCTGGATGCTGTGGCTTTTACAAGCGGGCCGCAGATTCGATTTTTGACGGAATATGCAGCTTCCCAAGGCAAACTGGAGCAGATGCTGACAGCCTTCAAGGAAGGGGTAGTCCCCGCTTCGGTTGGTAAAGTCACGGCGAATGCCATGCGTGAAGAAGGAATTGAAGCGCTGGTTGTGCCAGAGGACGAGAAGATGGGCGCGCTCATCGTTGAACTGGGTCGTTATTTTGCCGCCAATCCAGTAGGTGTCCGGGAAGAATATTAGAGCAGCATTGGCAGGACATGTTCGGAGAGCAGCTACATTTTGAATAGGGATAAAACAGGTTTCATATTTACGAATATGTTCAGTTCTGTTCTGGTCCAGTTGATGGATCAGAACTTATTTCATTTTTATCCAAACATATCCACTGTAATAGCAACACAGCAAGAAATAGTGGCGATTTTTGTTGCTTTGTGAAATCAGCTTGCGGTCACCCCTTCGACAATGAGCGGAAGGGCTCTAATTCGGTTGGATTGTCCTGAGACTTTGGTCGTGAAGTTGAGCATTGGACTGTACAATTAAAGGTTTTTAGTGAAGAATGTGGAATGTGTTAGACGGAGCATTTGGCGAGCATGGAGATTGGGAAATACATGCTGCATAGGAATGATTGGATATGCCAAACCATAATGCGGCTATACTAGGAAGTATAGCTTCATGGGTAGTCGATTATACAAAGTATGGTTAATTTATAGGATACGGAGCTTGCAAACGAATTTAAAGCAACAGAAGCACAAGAAAGGAGATGATTATGATGGATCATCGCAAAAAAGCATTATTAATTGGAGATTATACTCATCCGGATTGGCATCCGCTGCAGGGGGTGGATGGCGAGATCAGCCGGATATTTCAAGATACCATTACTGTTCAATGCAGTGAAAATCGCAATATGCTACTTCAAGAAAATATTTCCGGGTTTGATGTATGTATCTCATACATGGACGATTGGAGAGGTAAAGTCTCCCCACAGCAGACAGCAGGTTTGTTGTCTTATGTAAGTAACGGGGGTGGGCTGGTCATCTTACATAATGGAATCTCGCTTCAGAACCGAAATGAGATCAAACAGATGATCGGAGCCAAGTTTCTTCATCACCCGCCTTATGCGCCGCTGGAATTCACGGTGACGGAAGAGAGTCATCCCGTGACGGAGGGGATTACCGGTTTTACAATGGAAGAAGAGCCATATGAGTTCGAGTTCGGTTCATTTACCGAGACCAAAATTCTACTGCAGTACCAGTCCAAAGACGGCCTGAAACCGGCGGCATGGGCACATAAATATGGACTGGGGCGAGTTGTATATTTAATGCCTGGGCATTCTGTTCCATCCTTTGCGAATGAAACGTATCGTCGATTGGTTTTGCAGGCAGGCAAATGGGCAGCGCGGTACGTGTAATGCAGCTCTCCTTTTTGCATTTTCAAATTGAAGAGGTGTAATATAGAGACAACCAAAGAGGAGGATGAATAAGATGAGCGATTTGTTCAAAAAGGCGTTCTCGTTAGGTCTGGGTCTTACGGTAGTCAGCAAAGAAAAGATTGAGAAAACCGTGGATGATTTGGTGAAACGTGGGGAGCTTGCGCCCGGAGAATCCAAAGCGTTGATTGAACGATTGATGGAGCGCGGCGATGAAGAACAGGGTCAGCTCAAACGTATCATTCAGGAGCAGGTCAAGCGTGTGTTACAGGAAGTTGGCGTAGCCTCTGAGAGTGATGTGACTGCTCTGGAGCAACGTGTTGCGGTTCTGGAAAAAAAGCTGGCTGAGCTGAAACAGACACCACAGCTTCAACTTGATGAATCCCCGGCTCCGGTTGTTGAAGACTCTCCTCCTCTCCAAGGAAACGAGATCGAATAGATGGCTGTTCGAATTAAACATGTCGGCAGATACCGAGAGATTGCCATGGCGCTGGTGCGTCATGGCTTCGGTTATATGGTCGAGGAGCTGGGATTATTCCAGCTGCTGGCCCTGCCCAGACGGTGGATGTCGCGTGAAGCGCAGCCGACCAAAACGCTCAGTGAACGGATCAGGCTGGTGCTGCAGGAGCTGGGGCCGGCTTTTGTGAAGCTGGGGCAACTTGCAAGCACAAGGGCAGATCTTTTGCCTGAATCGGTCATTCGGGAACTGGTGAAACTGCAGGATCAGGTTCCACCCTTTTCGTCAGAGACGGCACGGGGTATTTTGGAACAGGAATTGGATATACCGCTGGAGGAGATCTTTTCCCGGTTCGAGGATACCCCGGTGGCTGCGGCCAGCATTGGTCAGGTGCATTTGGGCAAACTTCAGAGCGGAGAGGCGGTAGCGATCAAAATCCAGCGTCCTGGCATATCGCGGATTGTGCAGCGTGATCTGGATATTCTGCGTGAACTGACCGCCATGGCGGAGAAACGTTGGGACTGGGTGAAACAATACCAGATTCCACAGATGGTGGAAGAGTATGCTCAGGCTCTGATGACAGAACTGGATTATACGATCGAAGGCCGCAATACGGAAAAGATCGCACAGCAGTATCAACAGGACAACAAAGTGAAGATTCCAGTGATCTACTGGGATCAGACCTCATCGCGTGTGTTAACCATGGAGTATATCGAGGGCATCAAGCTGAACAATCGGGAAGAACTCGTGAAGCGTGGTCATGATCTGAATAATATTGCAGAGCGACTCGTGGATGCACTGTTGAACCAGATTTTCATGCAAGGTTTCTTTCATGCCGACCCGCATCCTGGCAATCTCATGGTGCTTAAGGACGGGCGTCTGGCATTCATCGACTTCGGCATGGTTGGCAGTCTGAGCGATGAGATGAGGCAGCAGCTGGCGTCACTTATTATCGGACTCATGCGGAAGGATACGGACAGTATGATCCGGGCAATTGAGAAGCTGGGCATGATGCCGGATGACATGGATGTGCGCGGACTGCATGTGGATTTGGACAAGCTTCGAAGCAAGTATTATGATATCCCTTTCTCCAAAATCAGCGTGGGTCAGGCCATGAATGATCTGTTTGGCGTCGCGCAGAGGCATCGGGTTGTGATGCCAGCGGATATTCTGCTGATGGGCAAATCGCTGCTGACGATGGAGGGGGTCATCGAACATCTCGACCCTACCTTGAGTATCGTGGATATGGCGGAGCCATTTGGACGGAAGCTGCTGAAGGAACGTTTTAGCGCGGGTCGTATCAAAAATCGGTTGTTTCGCAGTGCGGCAGACATGGCGGAAAGTGTCATTGGGTTGCCAGGACAGCTGCGGCAGTTATCCTCCATCATCAGCAAAGGTAAGCTGCGGCTGGAGATCAGCGTACCCGAATTAGAGTCACTCATGCGTAGACTGGATCAGATCAGTAACCGTTTATCATTCAGCATTGTGCTGCTCGCCTTCTGTATCATCATGGTTGGACTTATTATCGGTTCTTCGATTAGTCACCAATCCACGATGCTGTGGGATATTCCGGTGATTGAGATTGGTTTTCTCGTGGCGATCCTGATGGTTGCATTCCTGCTGTACTCGATATTTAAATCGGGCAGGTTCTAGAAAAACATAAAAATCCGACGATCATTCTTAAAAATGAAATGTCGGATTTTTTATAATTTCCACTTTGTTTAGATTCATTAAGTGGACTTATTTTTATGAGTATAGTCTTTTTATCGTAATGTGCTTTATAATCGATTATTTGTTTTGATCTTCTGAAGATGCTTCCTTTAAATACGTTTGTATCTCTTCTGAAGGAGTTGCTTGAAGCTTAAAAAAATCTTGATGGACTTTCTCATCTATCACATAGGATATTTTCACAAACATATCTTTATACAGATTAAGAGTTTTTTTATCTACTTTGGATTTATCAAGTAAAAAAGCTCTAAATAAACTAGCTCCAGTAGTTTCGCTATCAGTAGAGATCGTGAGGGGGGCATCATTCAAAACATTACTTTCAAAAATATTACTTGTGTTAAGCCTTTGTAACATATCTGGATTCAAGTTAAAACTCATTTTAAGATCCTCAAGTTTAATCTTAGGGTCTTTCACGAAAATTTCATATACCATTCTTTCAACCCCATCTTGAACACTTAAATTAACAGTTGCAGAAATTTTGTAATTTTCATTCGAAGTTTCATGGAATACTTCAGGATTCTCAAGCATGTTTTTTTCTATGGCTTTGAGTTCCTTCGTATACTCTTGAGAATAAATGATATGATCAGATTTAGGTGTGTCTTCTGTCCCTTCCGTATTTGCAGTGCAGCCGACCAATAAGAATACAATACAGAAGCCAATTATCGAGTTAATTAAGCGTGAATTCAAAGTCATACCTCCGTCTTTTAGTATTCTTAATATGAATAACAGATCTGCTAATTTATGCAGATCTGTTATAGTAAAATCAGAATTCTTATCTACCAATCTCCATCCGTATACTTCTTGCCCTGTAAGTAGTTTGGATAAGCTTTGTTCTGATTAAACGAATTATTATTATAGTTAGAGCTCACCTAATGATAACTCAATATTCCTATATTTAAAAAAATGTGTAATTAATTTTCTTGGATAACTCATATTGTTGTTTAGCAATAATTTTCTCTTCAGATGTACTTATGAGGATAGGGAATTAGTAATTTAGTTGAATTAACAATATTCCATCTATTATACTTACTTATCATTGTGTGTTGTGACTATAATGGTAGGTCGATAACAACCAGAAAGTCTTTTATGACAAGGAGAAACTTAGAAACTTCATACAGCTCTTAAATAAGGAAAGAAGTAATGAGCATAGGATCCTAAACTCCTTCAGACTAGCACAGGCAAATTTACGGAGAGACTCCCACTGCTACTATATACTTTGAGAAATTTGATAATATCTGCGTGGGAGGCACCCGTTATTCTTCATTTAGTTTGTTAATTATGGGAATACATCTAGGAGGCAAAGCAAGAACATATGAATACGTTAAAACAACAGTGGTTTGGCAACATCCGCGGAGATATACTTGCGGGCATTACGGTAGCGCTGGCACTCATTCCGGAAGCCATTGCCTTCTCCATTATCGCAGGTGTTGATCCGATGGTCGGATTGTACGCGTCGATTACGATAGCGATCATTATTTCGATTGCGGGCGGCAGACCGGGCATGATCTCGGCAGCAACAGGAGCTATGGCGGTATTGATGGTGGGGCTTGTCAAGGATTATGGCGTGGAGTATCTTTTTGCGGCGACCATTCTGACGGGCGTGATTCAGTTTATTTTAGGCATATTTAAAGTGGGGCGATTTATTACGTTTGTGCCTCATTCCGTGTTAACCGGATTCGTTAACGCACTCGCGATTCTGATCTTCATGGCGCAGCTCACCCATTTTACGGGAGCGAACTGGATCATGTATGCGATGGTGGCGGGGACGCTGGCGATCATCTATATTTTGCCACGTTTTTTCAAAGGGGCTCCGGCTCCACTTGTAGCGATTATTATCATGACCATTATTACCGTGGTCTTTCATCTCGATGTGAAAACGGTAGGTCAGATGGGCAATCTGACGAGCACACTGCCGATGTTCCATCTGCCAAATATTGCGTGGACATGGGATACACTGATGATCCTGCTGCCGTATTCATTCACAATGGCGCTTGTCGGTTTGCTGGAATCCTTGTTGACCGCGACTATTGTTGATGAGATGACGGAAACCAAAAGCAGCAAAAACCGGGAGGTGCGCGGTCAGGGGATTGCAAACTTTGTGAACGGATTGTTCGGTGGCATGGGTGGCTGTGCGATGATCGGACAGTCCGTGATTAATGTGAAGTCAGGCGGACGCGGAAGGCTGTCGACATTTACAGCAGGATCGTTCCTTGCTATTTTGCTGTTATTGCTGAGCGGTGTGGTGAAACAAGTCCCAATGGGGGCACTGGTCGGCGTTATGTTTATGGTGTGTATCGGTACGTTTGACTGGAGTTCTGTTAAAAATATAGCCCGTGTACCACGCGCAGAAGCTTTCGTTATGGTGGTGACGGTAGCGATCGTTGTTTACACACATGACCTGTCGCTTGGTGTAATGGTCGGTGTTGTGCTCAGCGTGCTGCATTTTGGCTGGAAACAAACCAAAATTCGTGTACAGGCTAGTGAAGAGCAAGGGCAAAAAGTGTATCGTGTGCAAGGGCCGTTCTTCTTCGGTTCCTCATCCCATTTCGTAGATGAATTCGATGCAGAAGCAGATCCGCAGGACATTACGATTGACTTTGGCGGCTCGCATATCTGGGACAACACGGCGGTTGTGGCGATTGGCAAAGTGAAATTCAAATACGCCAAGCTCGGTAAAACTGTGCATCTGCGCGGGTTGAACGAAGAAAGCTCCCGCCTGCTGGAGCGCAGTGGATTCAAGGTTTCAGGTGCGGGGACAGGCGTACACGGAGCGTAAAGCAGCTGCTTCGGGGTTTTGTTTTTTTTTATATGTAGTAGCGGCTTCTTTGCGGTTTATGCCGTGGGAGCCGCTTTTTTTGTAGCCGTGAGTGCTAACGATCATGAGAAGGCTTATTTAGGTGTATTTTGGCATTTTACATTTTAACGATCCCCAGAGACGCTATTTGGCTGATTTAGCTTCTGCAGAGGTGAATTTCTGTGATTTTCGAACGAATAAGCTTCCTAGTGATCGTTAGAATTTATCGTTAGGATTATTGGTGGTCTTAAGTTATGTGTTCTAGTTAGTCTTTTTAGCTAGTCTTCAAGGTTGGCAATACCGGCATTCAAATCGTATAAGATGTAGAAATGATTCCATTGGCGAATGGTCACAATCTCTTGCCTGTCCTCTTTTACGAAAAAATAACCCGAGCCTTCTTGTTGTTGGTACTTCCAACCTTCACGATCCATCCGTGACTTTAACCGCTCCTGCGGATCGTTCTGGTCTTTGGTAAGGTAACGTTCCCTACCAGGTGAAGGAGTTTCCATCTGAATAATCGAATGACCACTCCGCTCCAAATGTATGATTTGTCTTACGTTGCTGTAACCAACATTGTTTAGAATCGATAGCAAGGTTATGATGATCAGCACGAGGATGCCAATCAGCCCCCAAATCATCATTCTTCGCATTCCTTTTGCTTTAATCGCATGTTCTCCTCCTTCTACTGATCCATGATCACGTTGTGTGCACATTAGAATAAACGCGACCACATTGATGTTGGTTACCTAAACAGCTAATTAAAATGCTAACCTATAAGATATTTAACAAACTCATTTATAAAATATGTAACAAGCTAATTTATAAAATTGAATAAAAAAGAATGTAAACAATGATAAAATTCTCATGTTTATCTCTCTTTCGGTATATTTCTAAAATGCTTAGTAGCGATGTCAGGTTGGCACAGTGACTTAAACAATGTCTGATTTTTACGATACGTTTATGCTACAAGTTGGCGCGGTAGTTCGGTTTCGCTTTTGTTTTGCTGGATGAACGTGTAAACTACAGGGTATGGAGAAGAAGAGCAACGGAATGATTGCTTTTTAAAAATTCATTTCATAATCAGAGTTGAATTCAGGAAAACTAGTGTGAAGTTACGTGTGTGTGTTGCAGTATGATTCGAAATGCAAGCTCATATGCAAAACTTGGGAAATGCACACAGAATCCAATTCAGGTTCAGATGCAGAACTCAGGCACACGGACGCCAATAGCAGGCTCGTATGTAGACTCAGACATGGCTATAGACTCAATGAAGTTCAGACGGAGATGCCTATGCATTTTCCAAAGGGCTAGGGTCTTCTATGAAATGGACTTATCTAAATGAATATACAGAGGTGTAACGATTGACAAATTTTGAACAACTAGGTATTCGCCCGGAGTGGTGCGAGGTACTGAAACATCAGGGAATCACGGTGCCGACTCCGGTACAGGAGCGTTCGATACCCGTACTGCTGGGTGGACGTGATATCATTGCCGAGGCACAGACGGGCACAGGGAAAACGCTGGCTTTTTTGCTGCCGATAATTCAGAAAATTAACGTATCTGACCTCTCTCCGCAGGCACTGATTATCGCGCCTACTCGTGAGCTGGCTTTGCAGATTACAGAAGAAGCAAAGAAACTGACCGCAAATGATGACAAGCTGCATGTGCTTGCTGTATATGGTGGACAGGATGTCGAAAGGCAGCTGCGCAAGCTGCAAAATGGAACCCAGATCGTTGTAGGTACACCAGGTCGTCTGCTGGATCACCTGCGCCGTGGTACATTGAAGCTTGATAATGTGAAAAAACTGGTGCTCGATGAAGCTGACCAAATGTTGCATATGGGCTTCCTGGATGATGTGGAGACGATTTTGCGCGAACTGCCGCATAAACGTCAAACGATGCTGTTTTCGGCAACGATGCCTAAAGGCATTCGTGTACTGGCGAAGAACTACATGAAAGATCCGGAGGATGTCAAAGTATCCTCCAAGTCGATGATTCCGATTCACCAGATTCGCCAGCAGGTATTGGAATGCACGGATCGCGGCAAGTTTGATGCACTGCGTGGCATGATTGATACGTATCGCCCGTATTTGGCGATTATTTTCTGCCGGACGAAGCGCCGGGCTTCCAAGCTGAACGAAGATCTTCGTGAAGCCGGGTATGAAAGTGATGAGCTTCACGGGGACTTGTCCCAAGCGAAGCGGGAGAAGGTTATGAAGGCATTCCGTGATGCGAAGTTACAAATCCTTGTGGCTACGGATGTCGCTGCACGCGGGCTGGACGTTGAAGGGGTAACCCATGTATTCAACTACGATATGCCACATGATGCAGAAAGTTATATTCACCGGATCGGTCGTACAGGACGAGCAGGCGGCACAGGTCTTGCTGTAACGTTTGCAACCCAGCACGACAGACCGGAGCTTGCTCGGATCGAGGAAGGTACGAATCAGAAGCTGAACCGTATTCAGTGGACGAGTGAAGGTCCAGTTGCTTCCACGGGAGCCACTCGCCGCTCCATCCATAGTGAGCGTGATGATGAGCGTGGCGGTCGTACTGCAGGGACAGGCAGTGCCCGTCGCGGCTCAGGTCGTAACGACCGCCGAGAAGGTGGCGGTCGTGGGTCTCGCGGCGGCACATCTGGAGGCCGCAGCGGTGGACGTAGTGGCGGCCGTAGCGGCGATGAGCGCAGCGCGAGTCGCGGTTCGGCGCGCAGCAGCGACAGCAGTCGCGGTGCAGCAAGCCAGGGCCGCAGCAGCAGTAGCCGCGGCACGAGCCAAGGCAGCGGCTGGGCAGGCCGCAGCGCAGACAAGCGCACCGCTGGGCGCGGTGGCGCTGGTTCGGGCCGCTCGGACGCCGCAGGACGCGGTCCGAGCAGGGGCGACCGCCGCGATTCTCGTCGCGGGCGGTAAAGCACTGGCGCAAGCGGCGATGCCGCCGCATATTGCGCTAGAGGCATCATAGCCATGCGACCGCAATAGCGGATGCCGCATGGCACATATTGAGAGGGTTCGGGTACGTCATCGTACCGAACACTCGAACCAAGGGTCGCGACGGAACACGTCACGACCCTTTTTTATAACCAACATCACATGCACACCACCAAACTATCATTTCATTGCACCCCCGAGCGCTAACGATCACGAGAGAGCTAATTTAGGCTTTTTTGAGGGTGGAGCAATTGTAACGATCAGGAGCGACGTTATTTGGCGAAAAAGTCATAAATGGCAGGCGTGTTGATGGAATTTCAGCGAAATAAGGCTCCTGGAGATCGTTAGAATTGTTAGAGTGTTAATTTGGCCGAAATAAGTTCCCCTGTGAACGTTAGAATCCGAGCAATATGTACCAGAACGACAAAACACCTCATCCTAGACCTAAGGACGGGGTGTTTTCGGTTTAAAACTTATATGATTAAAGGATGACACAATATCACGCTACTGGCTGACAAAGATGCAGGGGGCACAACATACAGTTCGTCTATAGATAGGGAGCTGATTTGCATTATTTTACTTATCGAACTGTACAGTAGGCTATGACATCTGAGCTTAACTGTTACATGGTTACCCATGAACATCAGCGTACTGATCCCGGTACTTCTCGTTATACACTCGTCCGACGGACTCCGCGAGTCCACCGCGTGCTTTGGTCGGATAACGTTCGATGGTGTGATAGAGCCGCATAAAACGGTCTTTCGGCATGAAGCGTGCATAGCGGGTAATCAGGCTGGGAAACAGCTCAATATATTTGCTCTTACGCACGGCAGCGGCCGCCACGGCGGTCAGAATCTGGATGCCATTATGCAACTGTAAAATGTGAACCTCATACGTCGCGATATAACGAATCGCGTCTTCACGGATCAATTCCGGCTTCAGCCTGGCAATTTCGCCAATATACTCGGCGAGCAGCCGCTCGAAGTTATGGAGCAGGAGCGGTTTCAGTTGCAAGTCCATGTCGCTGCGCAGCACGAAGGATTGCAGTAATGCGACCTGCTGCAAGCGAATTCGGTCGTTGTAGATCAGAGAGCCGATCTCACGCAACATTTCATAGGCGAGTGCCTCGTTCTCCTTTCGCGCTTCGGCAACGAGGGCCCAGTTTCGGTTGATGCTCTGGCGGATCACTTCTTCATCCAGTCGCAGTAAGCGTCTCATCTCGCGTCGCTGTTCAATCTGGAATGAACGCTGCTGCATAAAGATCAGGCCACCGAGCAGCAATAGCGACACGGTAGCCGCGATCATGGACTGATCGAGCGTTTCACCGAAATAAGTAGCTGCTGCGCCGATCAATAGAACGAAGAACACATCACGCACCATCCGGCGTTTTACTCGTGAATCTGCTCTCTCCTGCACAGAGACAAGTGTGCCGTGCCCGCAGGAGGTGCAGTGATCTTCCCAAAGGCATGTATATTGCCCGCAGCGCTTGCAAATATGCAACTTTTCATAGGCATATGTCGTTCGGTTAAATGGCCGTATGGATACCACTTTTTTCTTGCTCATGCTCCATCACGTCCGCCATTCAGAATATTGTACAGGGTGCGATCTGTGTCTTCGCGGGAGACGGGTTTGCGGCGATGAACCTGAAATGTGATCACCCTGATGATGACAAAAAGAAACAATATGGCGAGGCATACGTATGTAACCATAATTCCGTCCCTTTCTATGGCTTGAAGATCAAGCACTGTTATATTGCAGTTTGCTGGCAATAACTATATCATATTTCCATAGTTGGAATTATTGTTCCAACCAAAGCCCTAAAATCGTCGATTTTTGTCAGACATTACAAAACTGTAACTCAGAATAGGGGTGCTTTTCAGATTTTATTAGCAGACTGTTAAGATTTCCTTAAGGCTTGACGCCTATAATAAACTATTCGCATTTTAATCTCAAACGTGAAGGAGTACAGCCCATGCTGCGGATACGCAAAAAACGCTGGCTCAGCGGAACCATGGTTCTGCTGGCATTACTAACCCTGCTGCTGCCTTCGGCACTGCTCCCCCAAGCGGAAGCCGCTCAGGCACAGACGAGTGGAATTGACGCGGTGCTTGTAGCCGATGTCAGCAACTCGATGAATACAAGTGATCGTGACAAGATCAGTAATGAAGCGATGAAAATGTTTATAGATATGCTGCCAACCGTCGGTGATAAAGTAGGTATTGTCGCCTACACCGATCAGGTGGAGCGAGAGAAGGCTATGCTCGAGATTCAGTCTGACGCAGATAAAAGCAATCTGAAGGACTTTATCGACCAGCTTGGCAGAGGCCCGTACACCGATATTTCCGTTGGTGTTGCAGAGGCTGTGAACATCTTGAACCATGGGGCTGATGCATCACACTCGCCCATGATCGTATTGCTGGCGGATGGCAATAACGATTTTAACAAAAGCAAAGGACGCACCCAGGCCGAGTCGGATGCTGATCTGGCAAAAGCCGTTAAGGATGCGCAAGCGAAAGGCATTCCAATCTACACCATCGGACTTAACGCTGATGGCAAGCTGAACAAAAATGCACTTGCAGACCTCGCTAAACAAACGGGAGGCAAGTCGTTTATTACCGATACACCGGATGATCTGCCACAGATTCTAAGTGATATTTTCGCCGATCATGCCAAGCTTAATGTGGTGAAGCTGCCTTCAATAACCGGAAACGGCAGTTATCAGGAAGTTACCGTGAGTGTGCCGAATGACAGCGTACTGGAAGCCAATATTTCCATCATGTCCTCGAAGCCGGTACAAATCCAGTTAACTGATCCTTCAGGCAAAAACGTGAATCTGAATTCAAAAGAGGCCAAGCTGTCTACATCCAAAAGTTATTCACTCGTGAAGCTGCTGAAACCTCAGGAGGGCGACTGGAAACTTCGGGTAAAAGGGGCTCCCAAAGACAGTATTGATATTAATCTGCTGTTTAACTATGATCTTCAACTCGTTGCGGGCTCAATTAAGACCAAGTCCTATACGAAAGGCGACAAGATTGACCTGTCGGCGAGACTGGAAAATGGCGGTCAGCCGCTACAGGATAATGACCTGTATGCGGATATGAAGGCCACACTGATCGTGAATGACAAGGACACAGGCAAAAAAGAAGAGCAGCCGCTGAAGAATACGGGCTCCGGTTTTGCCGGAATCTTTGAAGTGCCGGACAATCACAACTATGAGCTGGTCATTCGGGCGGAAGAAGATAGCTTTTACCGTGAGAGTGCACCGATCATCATAAATGCAGGAGGCGCAGGCGGAAGTCAGGCACAGCCAACAACACCAGCGAGTGCCAATGAGAAACCGTTCCCGTGGATGCCTGTCATCCTGGGTGTGATCGCCCTGATCGTGGTGGCGGCGTGCGGCTGGTTCCTGATGGGCTGGCTGAAACGCAAAAACCGCGGCTTTGTTGGTCAGATCATCGTGGAGATTCGGGATGAGAACACCGGAGACAAGTCCTATCCACAATACAAAAAGCTGGCATCCTTCCGGGGCAAGTTCCATTTGCATCAATTGTTGCAGCTTGACCCTGAACTGAAGGAAACAGAGAAATATATTTTCACCCCTGGCAGTGGAGACCGACTAATGATCCGCAATACCGCAGGGGGAACGCTGGAGAAATCCGGCCGTGCGGTGGATGCAAGCTCAGGCGTTGAACTGAAGAACGGTGATCGACTGAGCATCCCGCTGCAACAGGCGGATAAAACGATTTTGATTGAGTATTTGGTGTAACATGATTGTTCGGTTTATTGGTTTAAATTGATAATTTGTTTTAAATGCATGATTTGATTTAAAGGGATACCAATATAAGTTGGGCTAATTGTTTACACGTTAACGGAGAGGACAGAGAAAACCTGAAGAAGCGGAGCGTGCGCCTTTATCACCAGATTTTTCCTTTTAGAAAAGGGAATCAAGAAAATCTGGGGATAACAGCGATCGGAAGGTAACTCTGTCATTGGAGTGGCGAGTGTAATGAGTTGTACCCAACTGGTTTATTAAGGGAGGATATCGAATGAAACCGATCGTTAGAGAGCATATTCAGCAACTGGATGTATCACTGGGCGGAGGGATCGTCAGTGAGAAAATCAGGGTTGATACGATTGATAACCCGATTCTGATTATCGGTCTGGGAGGAACGGGGATTGACGCACTGTTGCGTCTGAAATATCAGATCAACCGCCGTTTCAAGCTGCCACAAGACCCGGTGTCCAAGAAAAAGATGGAGAAGCCGGACAACGTTGAATTTCTGGCGTTTGAGACAAACGAGCAGGATCGTGCGAAGAAATATAGAGGCATCGGACTGGATCCGATCAACGAATTTGTACTGTTATCCAATGCGGAGATTGGTGGGCTTTTGCAGAATCGCAGCGTGCTGGAGCCGTATATCACGGACTGGCTGTCTCCTGAACTGAGCATCACGGATGGCATGAACGGAGCCGCAGGAGTGCGTCAGGCTGGGCGTTTGCTTCTGTTTACGAAGATTAATCAAGTGGTGCAGGCCATCGATAAAAAGATCAAAACCCTATCCGTTGGCACCAACAAAAAACTGATGGTATTCCTGCTCACCGGTCTGTCCGGTGGTACAGGCAGTGGCTGCTTCCTCGATATTTCCTATATCGTGCGTGGCATCATCGAACGGGATCACGGCTCTGCCGGGATTGACCGCGTCAACACGCTCGGTTACCTGTTCACGCCAGACGTGAACCTGTCCAACAAAAGCTTGAGCGAGCACACACGGGAATATATTCGCAAGAACGGATATGCAGCGCTCAAAGAGCTGGATTACTGGATGAACGTGGACAGCCGCGGCGAGCGGTTTGCACAGAAGTACGGCAATATTTTGACCGTAAACTCTCCGCTGCCGCCATTTAACCTGTGTCATCTGATCTCGGCAACGAATACGGAAGGCAAACTGTTGGAGAACGCGTATGATTACTGCATGAACGTTACTGCGGAGAATATAACCAACTTTATCTCCAGTGAAGAGAAACAGTCGGGTGAGGAATTTGCGATTCATGACTATATCAGCAATATTCGCACCAACATCGCGCAGATGAACAAAGTGTACCCGGCGAACTATGATTACAACATCATCGGTGCATCTTCCGCCGTACTGCCGATTGAAGAGATGACAACGTATCTGGCTTACCGGATGTTTGACAAGATGAGCACCATGTTCTCGAAAGCACCCAATCAGGAGGATACGGAGAAGTTCGCGCGCAAGCTAGGCATTGATCTCGAAAGTGTAGTTAAATCCTTCGAATCACGCGTACCCGAACCGCTTCCGGGTTACCAGAACAGCGAGCGTTTATCCTACGGCAATGTGGTGAAATCCCAAGTCGTCAACATGGATACGGAGCTGGAACAGAACTTCCTGGCACGTGCCCGTGAAGAATATATCAAAGCAAAGAAACAGCTGCCGGGCGAGATTGCAGGCCAGTTTACCGAGCAGATCCGGCGTATGTTTTTGCATCCTGAGCAGGGGCCATTCTACGTCTCTCGTTTGATTTATACCGAAAAGGGATTCTGTGTACTGAAAATGATTCAGTCATATATCGAAACGCTGCGTGAAAATGCGTTCCGCATTCCACGTGATATTGAAGCGGCTCAGGAGCAATCCGAAGAGAAACTTGGCGATGCGAAGAGTGCCTTTGTCTCCAAAGAGAAGAAAAAGAATGCTTATATTGAAGCGAAAATTCATGAATACTGGCTGCATGCCGATGTGGAACGCAATGACCAGATGATTGAGTTCTATGAAGACCTGTATGAATTGCTGAATCAAGAGAACAGCCGCATTTATAACGTATTTTCCGAGACGCTGAATGCGCTCAGCTCCATCTTTGCCAAGAACGGCGATCTGCTGACACGAAGCGAAGAACAAATGGATCACAAAGGGAACAAGACGTATTATTGGAACGTGGTAAGTGTACCGGATATCGTGAGCGTGGTGGACGGGTTGCTGGATAAACGTGATACGGATGATCTGATCCGTGACTTCTGTCGTGAACTGCTGGAGAATTCGAGCCAGTGGGTGAAGGAAAACGAGATTGATATCGTCAGCTCGATCTCTGACTTCCTGAGCGAAAAGTTCGGCGACCTGATTACTCGCTCTATGGAAGATTTCTTGGTGATCAAATACGGGAAAGACGAGTCCGTTGAAAAGTTCGTGGAACGTTTCATCGCAGGCAAGCTGGATGACGAGGCTGTTCCGGTGTTTAATCTGAGCAACAGCACAGGCAGTTTGCATTTCCCGTCTTGGGGATTTGTATCGGTGCCAGCACAGGCTCCAGGAATTCTGAAAGGGATTCGGAACTACCAGAACAACGCTGTGGGCAAATCCCACTTTACCGTTAAGGAAAGCGAAGTACGAAACCGGATTTTCTGGCTGAATACCCGCAACGGGGTACCGCTCTTTGTATATACACCGCTTAAAGTCTATGAAGAGAGCTACGAACGCACGATTTTGGACAAAGAGGGCATTGGACGCCATCTGGTGCAAACGGAGAAAAACAACTGGACATACCTGCCGTCTCCGATTCCGGAAAAATCATGGGGAGATGTGTACGAGAATGCGCGCGTGAAGCAGTATAACGCAAGGGTTCGTAGTGAATTCGAGCAAGCGCTTGGCTATAAGATTGTCACTGCCAAATCGGAGGATGAAAATACAAGTAACCGCTATGCGATTGTTACTACCGAACCGTTTGACTTATCTGCCAAGCTGGCTGCTTACGACATGCGTCTCACATCGAACGCACCGAATCTGGGTGAAGTGAAACGGGCTGTCCTTGAACTGAAACGTCTGCAATCCGAAGGGTTGCCACGGGTGAATGTGAAGGATATTTTCGGAAGTATTAATGAAGACATGGCCAAAGAAAACCTGGTACGCTCTCCGCAGCTCATCGCGCGGGTACGTGAGGAACTGGCGAAGATGAATGCCATCACCGCCAAAGTGGCTGAACTTGAAGGTATTCTGGCTCAGTACCAAGACGAAGAACAGTGGTATGACCGCTTTATCGAAGCGCTCTATACCGATACGATTGTCAAAAAGGGTGCGTTATACGTTTACGACCGTGATCCCGAGGAAGACGCATGGGAGCCGTTTGCCAACCTGATGAAGAGCCGCAATTTCGCCGAATACGAAGTGTTTGGCAACTTCCGCGGCCTGTCCGAGAAGGACCGTAGCACATTGCTGCGTAAAGCCTCCCGCCGTGATAATGATCTGACGGCTTCCGAGGATATTACACCACTGCTGAGTAAGCTGGATGATCTGGCAACACTGTTTATGGAATCGCGGGATCGTCTGGAGTATGAGCGGGTAGAACTCGCGAACGGAGAAGACATCTACCAGTTCTACAGAACGATGTCGTCGAAGCTGAACGATATTCGCAGAAGGCTGAAATAAGGTGGCTGATGTATGAATGTACCAATAAATATGCAGCAAAAAGAAAACGGGATGCAGCACGTACTAAAGCGTGAGCTTCACAAGTACGCTGCCCGTTACGCCACAGAGCAGGAACGTCAGGGCAGTCAAGGGGATGGACGCAGCAGCATCCATTACCCGGCCCTGTTCCTTTTTGTCGGTGATCTGGTGAAACCAGCGGTGTCCGCTGTGCATGATATTAATCAGCTGAAGTGGGATAACGAAGACGGTGTAGTATATGTCCACATTGGGACAGACGATGCATCGAATGCTTCAAACGCAATGAATCCAGTAGATGCGGTGAATGCAACAAATTCGTTTCATCATGATGCTCCCCAATCATCTGCCTACGGCTCAATGATGAATATGGATGCATCTTATCAGGAAAAAGCAAGATCAGGTTACGGGGCCGCGTCATCACATGAAAACGCTCAGGTCACCTATCACCGTTTACCACTCCCCACTCGGCAGGCACAGCGACCATCCAAAACGTTGCGCAAGGATGTACACCGCAGCTTTCACGAGTCGGGGGAAGCGCTCTTTGGACTGAATCGTACGATGCGGCGGGTCAGCACCCGCATTGCCGAATATGGACGTCTGTATTCATCCTTTGACCGAATTTACGTGACGGTCATCACCCGAGCGGATGATCCGCTGAATGTACTACTGCCAGAGATCACTAAGCTGGCCGAGACAATTCTCGCGCAATCCTTCAAATCAGTGCAGACCGATCTGCATGTGCTGGTTAGCGAGATGGAGCAGGTTGATTCCTTCGGATATGCCAGCGCCGCAGGACTTGCATTTCTGCGCGAGCTGGACTACATGCAATCGCTGGACTACAAGTTCAGCGGCAACCTGCTGGTGACGGAGGACGGAATTTCTATTCCCGTCAACCATCCCGCAGCACCTTTGTTCGATCTGGTCTACGTACTTTCGGATAAAAACGAACGTGGCACCGGTGTGCCTGGCGGCTGGATCGAAAATGCTGAGATCATCTGCCGTATCTGTCTGCTGAAAAACCGGAAGCAGGAGGAAAGTCATGAAGACCGTGCTGTCATCGCCAGCACGGGTGCGAATACTTACAATAATACGTCGTTTAAAAACAATATTCGTACCACTTCGGATCAGCATGGATACGCCAGTGCAGGTTTTGCCGAGGTCAGGCGGCCGAACAAACCGATTGCGCTGACGGTGTTGTATCACCTGTACCGTTATCTGCTCGCACGGATGCAGCAGGAGCCAGACTGGAGCATCAAGGACAAAATGTCCTTTTTCGGACTGGATGTTTCTTCGGTAGAACGCAAGGTGGAGGGTCTGCTGCCAAGCGAAGATTTGGTTAGCGGCATGAGTGGCATCATGACGCATAATCGCAGCTT
Organism: Paenibacillus amylolyticus; assembly: GCF_051136285.1. Taxonomy (GTDB): domain Bacteria; phylum Bacillota; class Bacilli; order Paenibacillales; family Paenibacillaceae; genus Paenibacillus; species Paenibacillus amylolyticus_F. The sequence goes on from NZ_CP194938.1 coordinate 4,340,088, forward strand.
CGCAGAAATCAAGCCGCTCTCCTTGCGGGAAGCAGAACGAGCGCTTTATGGAGAAGGGGCAGAAGCCTACTTCCGTGAGAATGTGGTTCGTCCGGTGCAGGAGCGTGTGCGTGAACGCAGTTCCAGCGGGTCGCTTCGCCGTCAGGCCGAGCAGTCCCATATGGAGCACCCTGAGGTGGGTTACTTTCAATGGGTTGCTTGGAGTGATGGTGAGCCCGGCAGCGTGCGTGAGGCACTGCTCGCGCTGATTCGTGACAAATCGATGCAGCTCGAATCCGCACGTGAGCTGCTGGAACAGCGTCAGCAGGAACGGGTAGAGGATCAACCGATCAAACGGGCGCTCTTTCGCGACAAGCAGAACGTACGCAATCTGATCGATTGTCTGCTGGAGCGTGTATACGAACCCAAAGTAGATCTGCTGCGGTTGGAAAATGAACTGCATCTGCTTCGTATCTACGATACGGAAATGGAAGAGTTGAACCGCTACAGCCGCCAGGTCACGTCCTCACTTGAAGCGCTGGAACGCACATTACGCGGAGCAGCGGAAGATAGTATCGCTGCTGCCGATGAATACATCGGTCAGAACGTGATGGAGTATTACGGTAGAGTGACGGAAGAACTGATCACCGACCTGGAGGCGAGACGGGGGCGGGATGTATGGTTCGAAGATCGTTACATGGGAGACATGAACCAGCTCGCTACCGAAGGCAGTGAACGTTTGCTTGCACGTTTAATGGAAGTTTGCCGTGCCTTACTGCTCTCCGCGGAACCACTGCGATTGCCATTCGAAGAGGAGTTGTTACAGCGAGCCAATGTGACAATTACGTATCGGGATCGGGATGTACTGACGCGGGATGATCTATTCCGCAGACTGTATCGTACATTGGAAGATCAGGCGGTTGTCCGTATACGGGTGTTCGACTATACACAGGAGCATCGGTATGAAGAAAAGTACTTTTTTGGCGATCATCACAGTGCTTTCATGGACTACGCGGCACATGCCGAGGAAACCTCGCGAATCTACAAGCTGGGTGTGGTGTATGAGGAGCGTAGCAGCGGGGTGGAGAAGCTTAATCTGATGGGTGGTTTCCATCTGGAGGATCTTATGGTGTACCGTAACGGCAAGGTGTACTACGATTCGTACACGGAGAACGGCTATGAGCTTCATCCTGCGGATTTGGCGGAGAAACTGTCTCCCCTTGGATAAGTGGAAGAGGCAACACAGAGATCACACCGCATTTTTGGAAGGTCATTCGGTCTGGAGAGTGTGGAGGTAAACCATCTTAAATTCGACTTGTTTAGCTTGAGCCGAAAAGACCTTCCAATCCTGTGTGTATCTTTCAATTATAAATAATTTACAGGGTATTAAGTCAGCCCGCTTCTGGCGGGTTTTGAGAAAGGATGCATGCAGACATGCAGCGAAAAATCAATCTTCTCCTGGTGCTGTTCAGCCTGATTGGCGGAGCAGTGGGTTTTGCGGCAGGAGAAATCATGCTGCATCAGTGGCTTGGGGAAATGCCGCGCTTGCTGCTGATGGGTTTATACTTCGGTGTACTGGCGCTTAGTGTAGGACTGTTCTGCCTGCTGGCGGAGATGATCTCACCACGTCTGAATGGTGCTTCGTGGAAGCTCAGATATCTCAGTTTATCCTGGAAGCTGCTTGTGCCTGCAACACTAGCACTGCTACTGGTTGTAGGGCTGGGATTGCAATTGCTCTATCAGATCAATCCGGGCGGGGCGAAACAAGTTAAAGATATTGTTCTGATGATCGACAACTCTGGCAGTATGAATGATACAGACCCGAATAACGGACGGTTTGAAGCTGCCAAGACCTTGATTAATCAGATGGAAAGTGACAAACAGGTCGCAGTGATTACGTTTAACGATCAGCCGCAATTGTTGCAGCCGTTTATTGCCGTAGACAGCGAGGCGGCAAAAAATGAAGTGAATAGTAAAATCAACGGCATCGTGACGACGTCGGGCGGTACTAATTTTGACACGGTACTCCAGGAAGGCATGAAGCTGATCGAAGGCAAACAGGACCCCAAACGGGGAACCGTCGTTATTCTGTTATCTGATGGATTCAGTGATGCCGATATCTCGGGCATTTTGCCGCAGTATGTACAGGAACAGGTGGCCATCCATACTGTTGGTTTGAGTCTGGTAGACCCTTCGGGTACGGATTTGCTCAAGAGCATTGCTCAGCAAACCGGCGGGATGTACTATGATGTGCCAGACGCAGGTGGGCTGAATGTTGCGTTCCAGCAGATTTACGATACGATTGATGAACGTACTTTGGTGACGGAGCGTACCGGTGCGATGGAGCACAGCATGTATTTGGCTATTTTCCGTGTAGTTGCCTTGTTATTTATTGGTGTGGCGCTTGGCGTATCCCTTGGAATTGTGTTTGATAACCGTCATCTTGCACTCAGCTTTGGTGTAGGCGGTGCAGTATCGGGTTTGCTGGCTGGACTGTTACTGGAATGGGGATTGAACGGTTCGAATGCAGGTGATGCTTTCGTTCGATTGGGAGCGATGCTAATCCTGTCGGGTGTGCTCACCTTCTTCTCCTGGATTGTTCCGATCAAAGAGAACACACCACGTAAGAACAAAGGACGCCGGGATGCTGGCCGTGGAACCTCATCTGCGGAAGGATTCGGTCAGCGGCCAAGAGACACACGCAGCAAAGGATTCTAACATCGGGGAGGTCAATGGAATATGCGGTTTATCAATGTAGATGCAGATCCTTCGGCTCCCCGGATTCGAAAGTTGACGCTTGCGGTGGATGAAGGTCGCTGCATACTTCGCTGGCTCTGGCCGGAGCAGCTTGAAGCGGTATACGTGGAACGGCTGGAACTCAATCAGATGAATGCTGATCGTATGGACGAAGGGCGTATGGGTGATGTTGATTACAGTGACCGTGGTGGAGGATCGACACAGGGTAAGCTGAAGCTGTATACGCGTGAGGAATACAAGGCAAATAACGGGTATCCGGATCGAATCACCGGTTTTGGTGCGATCCAGTACACGGTGTATGCATGCCAGATGCAGGAAGACGGTCCTGTGCTGATTCGTCAGCAGGATGGAGATAATCAAGGTATTGCGAGTGCAGGCAAGGCGGATATCCGCTTTGCCATTCGTTACAAGAGCGGCTTTTTTCAGAAACGCAAGACGGTGTTTATCACCGTGACTGCTGAGGTACCTGTACCTAAAGAAGCCCTTTGTTATGTTCGCAAACAGGGTGGCGTTCCACTAAATAAGGATGATGGTACCATGTATCCGTTTGTGAGTGATTTTGCAGCAGGAAAAAATGAGATGCCACCCGTGGAGGTCGCCAAGGACGACTATGTAAGGTTGTTTTTCACAGATGGCCCCCTATATGGAGCCGCTTATCGGCTGATATCAGATTAAACAGATTTGACCATCCAGGTTGAACTTAACCAGCGATTGGAAGGTTATTCTGTCATCAAAGTGTACGTGTAAATAACTCGTTTTAACTTGATGGTACTACAAGATACGGGGAGGGGAGTGGCTATGAGTTTCTTTAGCCGGTTTTTGAAGAGACAGCAGCCGGAGGAACGACCGCTGTTTTACGACATTGTGTGTCCGTATTGTTTTAGCAAGTTTTCACCGGAAGAGGTCGTGTTCCGTGCGGCGCACCATCGTGACGATGACGAGGATTATGCGCTCGGAGAAGATGCCAAGCTGAACAAATATCGGGAGCGCTTTGGGCTGGATACGGTATTTGATATGGAAGCTGTACTGGCACCGCATGATGTGCCCGAGGAACATCGGATCTATTCAGATAACATCGTTATGGGGTTGACTGATCGGTACGGTGTAATGACACGCCGCCGTTTGTGTCCACAATGTCATAACGAACTGCCTGTCACAGCAGGGAAAGCACCGAGTAATATCATTTCAATCATCGGAGCCTCCCAAGTCGGGAAATCCGTTTACATGACCTCATTGATTCATACGTTGCAGCATTATACGGCGGATCATTTTGATGCTGCCTGTATGCCGCTGAATGCAGAGATCAGCCGGCGTTTCCGCGCGGATTACGAAGAGCCGCTGTTCGAGCGGGGGGATCTGCTGGATTCCACGCAGAAGGAAAAGTTGCAGGAGCCATTTATTTTCCAATTTGTGTTCAAGGACGAGGATAAAGCACCGCTGACCCTGGTGTTTTTTGACGTTGCGGGTGAAGGTATGGTGGAGCAGGATTATCTGGGCTTGCACGGACAGCATATCAAAAACTCGGCAGGTATTCTGTTTATGGTCGATCCGCTCCAGATTCGTTCCATTCGGGACAAAATTCGCATTAATCTCGGCAATGAGCCAGGTGAATGGACGCCGAAATACGATGAGCCGCGTGACGTGGTGCTGACCCTTTTCGGTGACTTTATTGCCTATCAGGACAAAGCCAAGACCAATATCCCAACCGCTGTTGTACTCACCAAAAGTGACATGCTTCATTCGCTCAAGGACGAGGAGGGGGATTACATCAAATCCAACAGCAATGTGTTCCGCAATATGGTGCACCGCGATTGGTTCGACCTGACCGAGTTTGAGAATATCGACGGAGAGATTCGCCGTTTTATCGAGAAAGTGGATCGTCCGTTCAAAGGCACAATGGATGTGTATTTCAAGGACACCGCTTATTTCGCTGTATCTGCGCTGGGCAGCAATCCGGTAGATATGAAAATTCAGGGTGTGGTCAGTCCCATTCGTGTGGACGAGCCTTTCCTGTGGCTGCTGTACAAACTGAAGTACATTGAGGGGAGAGTGGGATGATGCGTTCTTCCAACACTCCGTCCATTGAACAACAGATGTATACAAGAGAGCGGCGCGGAGTATTCCGTACGACGGAGGGATTCGATACGGTAGCTGCATCACCGGGACTAGACCCTTCTTTTATCAAAAAAGTACTTCATCCTTACTGTGTCTATGACGCTCCTGCGGAGCTGACAGGCCGGAGTGAGAAGGACGAGAGCAAGTTCCCGGCATCCATGCATCTGCTGCATCTGGAGAGCGGCGAGACCATTCTGGGGCAAAATGTGTATCAGGCTGCAGACTTCACCGGGCTGCGCAGCGCCTTTTTCGCTCACAATTATGTTCTGTCTCCCGCAAGCTCGGAAGAGTATATGAAACGTAGCGACTGGCTGGCTGCCGATTTTGCCACCTCGTATGATATCGAGCAGGGCACGGAGCTGCCTACGCTAACGGCATTGCCTGTAGCGACGGGAGGTGGTGGAGCGGGACTGAGCGGCGACAGCTTCGCGCCAAACGCTTCACCGAGCCAGATACTAAGCGCTCTGAAGATGGACGAGACACTCTTCAAGCGTATGCTGTATGCCGTGATGCAGTCTGTAGCGGCCCGTCGCAAAGTATACATAGCGCTTGATGTGCCAGCGGAGGAAGTGACCGCAGGAGCGAAGGCACTGCTGCGTCTGCTGTACAAGGCATTGCCGTATGCGTTCCGGCGGCAGCTTGGTTTTATGACGTTTGCCAAGGAGCCACAGGCCAAGAAGGGCATTCATGTGCAATTTGTGGAGCGGGGCACACTGCGTCCCAAGGATAGAAATACGGAGAAGGATTTCACCTTTGATCTTGTTTCTGGACGTGTCACACATGTGGACCCTTCGGTGGCAAAGCTGCCTTATGCAGAATTCGCATGGTTTTTGATGCAGGATCAGTCAAGGTCTGCCGAGTTCTATGGATTTGCCGATGAGATGCTCGCGGGTATGGAGCCTGGGCGGGAACTTTCCATTGAAGCTTACGGGGAGCTATCGGTATTTTATAGCCTTGAACAAGGCGTAGAAGATTTATATTTGAATAATAAAAGTGAAGTCTTGAGCGGCTTGCTGACGTATCTGAAGCCGGAAGACGGATTGCAGCAGCGTTCACGTCTGAACGAACTGTTCCTGACCTTGCTTAGTCGGGAGCTGGATAGTGTACGGCGCGAAAATGTACCCGAAGAAGCGGTGGCTTCCCGCATCGGAGAGTATTTCCGGGTTGCTGCACCTGTAGTGAAAGCCCGGATTGTGGATTATTTTATCTACGCTGTCAACAATGCACGTGCGCAGAAACGGATGCGGGCTGTGCAGGAGCTATATGCCATTCTGGATCGGGATGCTCAGCTGAATCAAGCGTTCTTCGATAAAGTGCTGGGCAATGCGTCGTTAACCAAGCTGTTGTTTGAGCCGTATCTGGACAACCAGCTGAAACGTACCGAAACGGCAGCAGGTGTGATTGAGCTTATCCAGCGATGGGTTACGGCTCATCCGTCTGCAATCCAATCTGCTTTTTTGCTGGAACGAACTTGTACCGAACTACGAGAAAGGCTGTGTTCTGCACCCGATCCGGTGCAATCGGCGAACGAAGCTCTCCAGAAGGTCAGCGTCCTGGATCGGATCACGGGGAATGGTGAGCTGGAACCGGAGATTACAGGATATATCGGGCAATCGGAGTTTACTGCCCAATCAGGACAGCAGGACGCGACTACGCATTCTTCCGGCAAAACAACAGCATCAGCACTTGGGGGACAACAGGCTGCATATCAGGAGGCTCTGACCAAGCTGGCTGACAAGCTTGCCTATGTCATCAATCTGTTTATGATTCAGGATCTGGATCTGGAACGAGTGAATCGGGAACAGCTCCTGCAGATCGATATTTTGCAGCATGAGAACGAGGTTCGGGACTGGGCGGCACGTCAGGGCTCTGATGTTGCTGCAAGAACTAATATGATGCTCGCTGCCAGAGCATGGCTTAGTGGTGATGGTAATGCGGAAGAAGGGATGGAATCCCTCTCCCTTGCTGAGCGGGATGAGCTTCAGCGCTGGACCCGGCGCTGGCTCGCGGCAGAGCTGCGGAATCAGCCGGGAGCGGCAGCGTATGAGGCACTGTCGCTGGCCTTCTATCGCGGAGGAAGTGGCAGTAACCGCCTTGATTATTCGGGTCTGATTGAGTTTGTACGCAGTCATACAGGTAACCCCGAAGCAATCTATTCCTTTTTCGAATGGTCTGGCACGCAGCGCATGTTTGTTCGTGGTTCCAATGCACATAAAGGATACTCAGATGCTATCATTATGTATTTTAAATCTCATGATCGGGAAGCCTTCCGATCCAAGTCTGCTTTCAAGCCGTATTATGCAAAAGCAGGGAAAGCGCTGAAACCGGTCTATGATCGTGCCAAAGCGGAACTTGCCTCTCCACTCATGCGCATGTTAACTGGACGGAAGAAAAAGCGTTGGCTGGGGTTGTTACTATTGTTTCTGATTCTAGGTATTGCAGGTGGTACGTATGCTCTGATGAGCAATTCATCTGAACCTCAGGCACAGCCACCAATAGATCGGGAACCTGTTGCTTCAGTTGATCCCGAAGAGGAGCCAGCAGACTATATTGCTTACATTGTTGGAGCGAACAAGCAAGAAGGGGCTGAATCACCAGCCCATTTAGTTCTCCGCTTTCGGAGCGAGACGGGTGGAATTCCTTTTGAGAAGGGGAACCTCCAGCTGCGTATGGATGACGGAAGTACAAAGGATATCGTTGTTACTGATCAGTGGAGAAGTCTGGATCGTGGTGCAGATACAGCTGTAATGGATGGCTCATCATCAGGTTCAGAAGGTTCAGCAGGAAAAGAAAATGAGTCCGAAGCAGATGCTGGCCAAGAATCAGATGCTTCCACGGCGGACATAACAGATGGCGCAACGCAGCAAGAGGATATGTCGGCACAACAATCCGATTTAAATTCATCGAGTCAATCAGATGATAAAACGCATGATAGACCAACACAAACCGAAGGAAATACAAGTGATAATTCATCTGAAGTGACCTCATCAGAGGGCCTGAGTAAAACGGATGGTCTCCGTCCCGAATCATTACCTGCTACGGAAGCAAATCGATTGTATCCCTATGGCATGCAAATTACGTTGCCGGAAGATATCGATCCTGAGCATGTTGCGAGCATCGAGCAGGGGGCAACGGGTTCGAAGATCACGATCAATCTTATGCAGGAGCCGCTATAAATGCAATCACATTGATGATCTCATTCTTATCACATAGTAGTGAATAACAACTTCTATGCCCAAAATTAGAATACTAATGCTGAAGATAAGCCGACTTTCCTTGTGCCTGATTTTTGTGTTGTTGAAGCTGAAATAATCATATTTAGACGAAGACTTAAGAAAGGACCTTTCTAATCTTGAACTTTTTAACTGTACTTGCCAATAATTTCTTCAAATATTTGTAAGTTAAAAAACCTGACAGGTTCCCTATGCGACTCTGAGCCGCGTTTTAATTGGCTCTAGTGTCGCCCCGCGCTGGGCTTGGTTGAAAATAGATTCAATCATGTCATGCTTTTTCTGCTGGCGGTAGCCATGTATCCCATCGATCAAGCTTCCATGGCTACGATACGCACAACACAGCGCAGTAAATAAAAGCAGGCTCAAGTAACGGTCAATGGCCTGAACCGAGCGACCTGATACAGATCCATGGACAACTGAACTTTCGCCGTGCGAAAAATGGTGGATTCTCCTTGTGTGAATGGTTGTTGTGGTGACTTCATTCTACACGAATCCGGCCATGGGCCATTTTTTATTTATTTCCAGTAGGTGTCGCACTTCATATTACAATCCGTCATAACTAATTGTGGGTACCTTTAAATAGAATCTCTACCTTTCGGTGCTGTAAGGGGTACAAACCTTTTCTAAGGATGTACCCTTTTTTTACTTGCTGTAGTAAACATGATGATACACAGATGAATAACTTTATTCATCCTATGAAGATATTCTGAAAGTAACCATACATAAACAGTGTTAAAAACTATACAGGAGGAATGTACCTATTTGAGATATGGGAGGGTACTTCTTTTTTTATCCCTTAAGAAGCCAATCAAAAAGACTTTAGATTTATAAATTGATATACATCAAAATTATTAATAATATGTAAAATTTATAATATATAAAACTTTTTTTGGAAAAAAATGTTGATTTTATTGTATTTAATATTATAATATGAAATATACCACTTAAATAGGTAATTATTTCAAATGAATAGTTGGCCAACTTTCAGATAAATATGCAAAGGGGTTTAGGAACATCAAGAAAAAGAAATATTTCATCATATTTTGCATAGCAATTTTTATGACTCTAATTCTAGCTGAAATCCAAAATAGCCATCTCAGCCTTCCTCCGATACAAGAGTATGAAACAAAAGAGTTGCTGTCTTGGGGAATTGAGAAGATGAATATCTCTCTTTATTGGTCAAAAGGAATCAAAGGTACTGGGATCAAGATCGCCATCATGGATAGTGGAGTTAATTTTAATCATCCTGATTTAAGTACAAATATTCAGAATGGTTACAATGCAATAAATAATAAGGAACTTCCAATTGATGACTATGGGCATGGAACTATGATGACAGGAATAATCGGTGCAAAGCACAATGGAATTGGTATAAAAGGAATTGCACCAGACTCGAAAATTTATCCTGTTAAAGTCCTTGATGAGTTTGGGGAAGGTAGATTTATACATATCCAAAAAGGGATTGAATGGTGTATTGATAATGACATCGATATTATTAATATGAGCTTTGCTTTTCCTACTGATCATCCAGATCTCAAAAGTTCTATAAAGAAAGCGTTGGATGCAGGAATTATTATTGTTGCTAGTGTCTCTAATTCATATGACGGTAAGTCTGGTTTTCCAGCATCCTACGATGGGGTTATCGCTGTAACTTCGGTGGATTCAAGCTATCAAAAAGGAGAAACAGCTTCACTTGATGATATTGATTTTGCTGCTCCTGGAGTAGATGTGATTACGACATCCAATGACTTGAAATACCAGTATGTTAGTGGTACTTCAATTGCAACTCCTCACGTTACGGGAATGATAGCTTTGTTGTTACAAGACGCTAGTTTTAATAAAAGTAATCTTTATGAACAACTAAAAGCTACTTCTCTTGATATTGGAGAGAAAGGGTATGATAGTAAATTTGGATGGGGCTTCATTAAGATTAAATAGTGGAGGATTATGTTAATGAATAAAAAATTTTTATCTGTTCTCTTAAGTCTTGTGTTAATTATAACAGTAGTAATTCAACCTACTGGAGCTACTGATTCAACCAATACGGATAATGAGTATAATTTTGAGCTTATTCAGAAAGATGAGAATATCGTTAAAGTAAAAGCAACAAGAGATAATGGGGATGAACTTTATGCCACCATGGATAAGAATACTAGCGAAGTTACAATGGAGGCAGTCGAAAAGCAACAACAAAATCTATTTTCTATACTAGGTGTAACTGAGAGTGTGAATGAGACCACTCTTTACACGGTTGACATAGAAACATTAGATGGTCCTATTGTTGATGCAACTCTAACGAATGTTGACACAGGACAAGCAATGAAAATCTCTGAAAATGTTGATAGAGTTTCTGCTCAACTTCCTTTATTAGTACCTGTTGTACAATGGGGAGGATCAGCTTTATTAGCTTGGCTTGCATCACATGCGCTCTCTATCACTATTGCTGGTATTACAGCGTATGTTATTACAGATCTTGCAGCTGATATTAAAAGGAATAAACAGTATAATTACTGGCCTGCATGGATTAGAAAAAACGATATTTATGTAGGTGGCGAAGCCTTTCCGAATGATAGGGCGGCTTTTAATTGGATAAACGAAAAAAATAGTGGTGAGTACAATGTATTTGCTAGAACCCTGTCTAAAGCCGATCAGGCTGCAAAATCAGTTACTGGTTTATCAAAATACAACAGCGAGCATCAGGGGGCAGAAGGTCATTATCCGCATTATCATCCATTAGAGCCTGACAGAGTAACTCAATTCAAAAACCATGCTTGGTTTATGAACGGAACCTAGGTGGAATTTGGAATGAAATCATGTACCTCTCTTATTTAGAGAGGTACATTTATTTCTATAATAGAGGAGGAATACTACAATGCTAAAAATACAACAAGTAGATTACCTTGATAATAAAATACTTCTGAGTTCCAACTTTACTAAGGGGGACTTTGCATACTTTTTTTTATATGATTTTAATAGTAGGTTAGGAGACTTAACAGGAATAATGAAATACGACATTGTAAATAACAATATTGTTGAAACTTTTAATCTTAAGGAAGAACCTGCTGTTATTGATAATAATTTTGGCCAGAATTATATATACTATCTTAGTATCCATAGGAATAGTAAGGATATTGAATTTATTATATATCAAATCGATTTTGAAAAAATGGATTGTGAAGAAGTGTTCAAATTCAATAGATTTCATCCTCATATTAATAGTTTAGAACAAACTGAAATAGATCGAGCTGAGATAATAGGTATTAATGAAAGGTATTTTATTTTTGCTGTCCCAGATTTCGATTCTACTAAAAATATTAATGATAGCGGACATTTTTTGATTGATATTAAAGAACAACAAATATATAAGATTCCAAAATTTATCGGATCTAAAGATTATATTAATAACTTATCCTATATTCGCGTATTTGAAATATCCGGAGAGTATCATATCATGCTAGTGACTGGAAGAATATCTTCTTGGGAAAAAAGAAAACTGTGGGATACAGAAAAGACCGGTACTTTACCTAGGAGAACAAAATTTCAAAGTATTTCATTACTTCCTTTGAATACATTTATCAAAATCATTAAATATAATCAGTCAATAGATAAAGAGTACATCATTTATGAATTTGATGAACACTCTGCATTAGCACATACGGAGATCTTAGAGTCAAATATATATATTTATAAAGAAGACTTTAAAAATAATAATTCGCAACTCTATATTAATAACATAGAAAGTAAAAAGATTGATATTATTGAAATTGAAGAGATATATAATAAGATTTTTTTCATTAAGGGTAAACCACGGTATGGCTTGAAAAAGCTAGATACTAGAGATGTATTACATGATTTTAATAGTGGAGAGCAGGTGTTTAGCACTAATGAAATAGAGAATATTAGCTGGGTATATAAAAACATAGTTATTACAAGAGAGTACAGTTCATTGGAAGGTCGAGTAATCTTTAAACTAAATGACCTTGAAAAAGAAGAGGTTATTACCGAGAAAAAAGGTAGGATGCCTGGAGTTTATTATTCAGCTGAACACAACACATTAGTGCTCTTTTAATTATATATAGAAGGTAAGGAAAATCATGCTGAAACTCATTGCAGTTATTACTATGCTAATTGATCATATAGGACACGTTTTTTTTTCTGATAATATAATATTTGCATTAATCGGTAGGTTGTCCTTTCCTATTTTTGCTTGGAGTATTGCAAGGGGGATTAGAAACACAAAAAGTTTAAAAAATTATTCTATGCGAATATTAATTCTAGCCCTAGTTTCTCAAATTCCATATGCTATATTATTTGAAAATAATAACTTAAATGTTTGTTTCACGCTATTTTTTGGTATTATCTGTATATGGATATATAAGTATCAAATGAATTTTATTTTCAAATATATAGGAATAATAACTTGTTTATTATTAAGTGATTTTTTGAATTTTGATTATGGTATATATGGTATTCTTACTATAATTATTTTTTACTGTTTTCATAATAAGTATCATTTAGTTTTAATTTTTCAAACAATAATCACTTTGATTAGTTTGGAAATATATCATTACAGTGTTGTTCAAGTCTATTCGTTAATTGCCTCGGTATTGATTATATTAATGCATAATTATGATGAATTTAAAATTAATAAGTACCTTTACTATATATTTTTCCCTGGACATATGATTATATTGCTCCTTCTTAAGAAGTTTATTTCTTGATTAAGTAATATATTTTATGAAATTAATTCTCGTGGGGTGGCACTGAATTTCTCAGTTTATCGATATAACAAAAATCTTTTTGTGAACTGGAAAGCGAACGTAAAGTTGCTCAATATTAGGGGTGTCTTACAAACCTATTCTTACAATGAGTAGGTTTATTTCTTTGTAGATATTAGGAATACATAAAGTGTAATTATTTTTATTCATTAGAATCAATTTCATAACACCTAGTTACAGAGATGGTAGACTAGGTCGTGTCTTAAAACCCGCTGAAGTGCATCTTTTATCGTCTTTTCGCCCCCTGCTGCGTCACTTCCCCTTGACGTGCCCCGGCACGCCTGCGGAGAACTTCCTGGCTTGGAACGAAAATCCGGCAAAATCTGCTCCCTTCGGAGTATAGATTGTAGTATGAATTGTACACTTTCTAAATTAACAAAAAAAGTAATTTATGTTGATTCGAATTACTGAATTTTAACGTGCATTCTTTTTCATTTTAGATCTTGAGGGGAACCTTGGAGGTTTATGGTTAGAGAAAGTTAGCAGGTACGAATTGGATTTCACAAATTAGACACAAGTGGATTGATTCAAATTAAGGTGATTAGGCGAGCGGTGAAAAATCGCACGGAATGACTGAGAAATACTCTCATATAATAAGTGTCATAGTAGCCATTGAGATGCTGGTTTCGAGCAAACAATGCCTTATAACATCAAAAAAATCAGGATTTTTGGTTGACAAGTGATAATGATTATCAGTATCTTTAGTGTAGCAGATTTAATTGTTTAGTTTAGAAGATCAAAGCGTCGGAAAATTCAGAAGTACCGAATCAGAATATAATTTCAATTTCGTTGTCGTTACGATAGCCGGAATACATACCGGGATTAATGAGAGAGGGATGATCGCATGTTTCGTCTGGAGACGTCCAAGCTGGATATCGCTTATGAGGAAAGACTGATCGTTGAGGATCTGAACATTCAGATTCCCCAAGGGAAAATTACCGCACTTGTGGGAGCCAATGGTTCGGGGAAATCAACGATCCTGAAAACGATGGCACGTATTATGTCACCGAAAGCAGGCAGCGTGTTACTCGACGGCAAGTCCATCCATAAGCAGTCTACGCGTGAAGTTGCCAAGCAGCTTGCGATACTGCCTCAGAATCCTACAGCACCGGAAGGGCTGACTGTTACAGAACTGGTTTCTTATGGCCGTTTTCCTTATCAAAAAGGGTTCGGTTCCATGCGTGCAGAAGATAAACGCATGATTGAGTGGGCGATTGAAGTGACCGGTATGGTAGAATTCCATGACCGTCCAATCGATCAGTTGTCCGGTGGACAACGTCAGCGTGCCTGGATCGCCATGGCACTTGCACAGGAAACAGATATTCTGTTCCTGGACGAGCCGACAACCTTCCTCGATATGGCTCACCAGCTTGAAGTACTGCAATTGCTGGAGCATTTGAACGCAACAGCTAATCGTACCATTGTAATGGTTGTCCATGACTTGAACCATGCATCTCGGTATGCACAGCATATGATTGGGATCAAGCAAGGCAAAGCCATTGCAGAAGGTTCACCCGTAGAAGTGATGACCTCGGATGTATTGCGTGAGGTATTCAACATTGAAGCAGATATTGTGATGGATCCGCGTTCCAATGTACCGCTATGCTTACCATATGCGCTCGCTGGTGAACGTCCAAAACCAGTTGCCCCTGAAACCAAGGTAATGAACAGTGCCATGGTTCATGCAGCAGGCCGCACAGAACATCGTGTTCAGGCAATGGGTAGTTGAGTTATACGAGCTGGATCGCTATGTGATCCTGAATTATAGAAATGAAGCCGCTGTGCGCTATTAGCACGCGGCTCATTCGTATTCACGGGAGGTTTCACTAATGAGTGCAATCAATTATACCTGGCTTGAACAATATGCACGTATTTCCACGATTCCCGTTTCGAACTCTGTTTACGATATACCTCTGGCTTCGTTAAGAGACGCGGAGCAGGCAAGAGATATGCTAACAGCATACAATGAACATTTGCGTGCAGATAGCTTGCAAACCGCAGCAGTGTATTTCATGCATTCTGTTCGCGGTTTGCTTCTGGGGATACATTATCTAAACGCGATGTGTGACACGCTGCTGGATATTTCTTTGGATAATATCCGATTACATCTAACTCTGCAGGACGGATATCCCGCTTTTCATTTTCAACTATTGGATAGCACCGAACTTGCCCATCCTGCGCCGCCCGTCAAGGACGAAATAAACTCGGCATCAGCTTCTACATCCGTACGAAGTGTTATGCTCACGGCTTATTACGGAGAACAGCTCCGGCCTTTAATTGAAGGGATGGCACTGGCTGGTGGGGCGAATGCAGGTCAGATGTGGGCACAGCTTGCATCCATCCTGAGATGGTTCAAGACGCTGGCTGTCCAGATGGAGATTACAGATCAGGAGCGAGAAGCCGTTATTCAGGGGTATGAGCATGTGATTACAATGCCCTCGGAAGTTCTGGGATTACGTAAAAATCTATTGAACTTCAAGCCGGTAGAGATCGACAGCCCGTATGAACCAGGGGAGAAGATTTTAATGAAGTCCACTTGCTGCCTGTATTATAAGGTGGATGGGGGGCAAAATTATTGTTATACCTGCCCCAAACTGAGCAAAGCCGAGCGTCAGGATCGATATGAAGCGATTGTGGCTTCCCGGTAAATTTGATGTAGACACGGGAACACGTTTATAATTGAGATATGATATGACCATATTATAGGAGGAATCAGCAATGTCCGTATATTCGTACAAGGCGGTAACAACCGCGAATCAGGAAGTGTCGCTGGATATGTATCAAGGCAAGGTGCTCGTCATTGCAAACACAGCCAGTAAATGTGGACTGACTCCGCAATACGGTGACCTGCAGAAGCTCTATGACCGTTATCGTGATCAAGGCTTGGTTGTGCTTGGTTTCCCTTGTAACCAATTCGGTGGACAGGAGCCAGGATCAAGCGAGGAAGCGGAATCCTTCTGCCAGATCAACTATGGTGTCAACTTCCCGGTCTTTGCAAAAGTGGATGTGAACGGGGAAGAAGCTCATCCCCTGTTTCAATATTTGAAAGAACAGCAGCCTGGCTCAGGTGAGACCAGCGACATTCAATGGAACTTTACCAAGTTTCTTGTGAACCGTGAGGGTGAAGTTGTTGGCCGTATTGAACCGAAAGAATCACCAGAAACCATGAGTGCTGCGATCGAGCAATTGCTCGGTTAATATAAGGTATACGGTATAGGAAGTAAATTTACGATGAGAAGCCTGCCCTTCTGACTAGAAGGGACAGGCTTCTTTTTTATTGTTTGCGCGCCTAGCCAAGCTAGACACAACTAGCCGGTGAAAGTCCGGTCGAGGTAAGAGCCAAGTCGCCTCGTAGCTGACGGGCAACTGGTGGAGAAATCCTAAGGTTGAAGCTCCGTGACAAAGTAACTTCGTAAGGAAGTGCGAGCAAATCCACAGGCTGTAACATGAAGTGAATCCTGCCGCATCGTTAAAAAGAACCTTTTTTTTAGGACAAGAGGGAGCCGAGTCCTGAGACATTGGGCGAAGGCCATGGAACGCGTGAAGCCCTTGGAAGTGCAGCGCGGAAGAACCCTCCGGTGTAAGGGGAGCGGCATGTGGAGAAAGTTGGGTCTGGAACTAGGGAGACCCTCCCCCGCACGAAGTTTTTTTTTTTCGTAAAGAGCTGACCTATAAGCTGGAAAGGCGAAATGGGAAGCTGCGGGAAGGGAGTCGGAGGGGGACATAGTACCGTGGAAATGAGGACAACACAACCTCATGAAGGGAAGGACCCCTGCTTTTGTTCATGTACTGAAGGAGGTAAGAGTCAGTGAATGCCCAAAAGGCTAACTACACCAAAGTCAAAGCTCGACAACTTCAAAACGTACTATACCTGGCGGCCAAGGAGCATCCGAGGCGCCGGTTTCATGCATTATATGACAAGGTTTATCGAGAGGATGTTCTTTGGGAAGCATGGAAACAGGTCAAAGCGAGTGGGGGGAGTGGTGGTGTCGATGGAGTGACACTGGACACCATCGTTCAGACATATGGAGCCGGGCGCTTTGTGGAGGAACTGAGAAATAAGCTGAAAACGGGAACCTACCAGCCCCAGCCTGCAAGACGGAAAGAGATTCCAAAGCCAGATGGGAAGACTCGCCCGCTGGGTATCCCCGTGATTGCGGATCGGGTCGTACAGATGGCAGCCAAAATGGTGTTGGAACCCCTATTCGAAGCAGACTTCAAGGCGTTCTCCTATGGATTTCGTCCGAAGCGAAGTGCGCATGATGCGATTCGCCATATCCGGCGAGCGGTAAGGAAAGGTGTGTACTGGGTGGTAGACATCGATATTCGAGGATACTTTGACAACATCCCTCATGAAAAGCTGATGCAATTGGTACAGCAGCGCGTCAGCGACAAGCGGATGTTAAAGCTGATTCGTCAATGGCTAAAAGCAGGATTCATGAAAGATGGACAGTGGTACCCTACCGAGATTGGATCGCCACAGGGCGGGGTCATTAGCCCGCTGTTGGCGAACATCTACCTGAACTACCTGGATGCGATCTGGGAAAAGAAGTGTACAGAAATCGGAACCCTGGTGCGCTACGCCGATGACCTGGTGATCCTGTGCAAAACCAAAGAACAAGCCATGCAGGCCATCCACGTGTTGAAGGCCGTGTTCGGAAAACTCGAGCTGGAGATGAACAAGGAGAAGTCAAAGGTGCTGAACCTGTGGGGAGACCAGGAAGGGTTCGACTTTCTGGGGATGCATCACCGGAAAATACCGAAGAAGCTGAAAGGGAACAAAGAAGCCTATGTCTTGCGCAGCTATCCAACAAGAAAAGCGATGAAGACCATGAGGCAAAGAGTCAAAGAAATCACCGAGCCGAGGAATCGTCTGTATTGGACGATGAACCAGATGATCCTAGAACTCAACCCGAAAATACAGGGCTGGAAGAACTACTATGGACTGGATGTCTTTGCGACCAAGTTTCTGAATAAAATCGACTGGTATATCCGAAGACGACTAACCCTGTTCTGGAACAAAAAACGAAACCGACGCCATAAGCACAGCAAGTCCCGGCAGGCAGCAACAACGGCTGAACTGGCAGGACTAAAGAAACTGGCTGGATGAAAAAAAAAAAAAAAAAAATCCGTAATGCCACAGGAAGAAGAGCATCGGAAAGCCGTATGAGGGAAAACCTCACGTACGGTTTGATGAGGGGGAGCTGGAAAAGTAAAAAGAGGGTCTACGCCCTCCGATGAAATTTCAGTTTCCTACTCTACTTGGAACAAACTACTCCTGTAGCCTGCCGCTTCTCAATACCTTCTTGTATACATTCCTTACTGATAATTACACATATTGGAGAGCATAAGGGAAATGTAATTCGGGGACACTGAAATCAGTGAGAAATAGGATTGTGGTCAGGGCGAACATAGGATTGAAGTCGGCGAAACGTAGAATCAGGGTCAAGGAGACTGGGGTATGAAGTCATCGCAAACAGAGGATGGAAGCTGTATTGTCGCTGTTTTATAATGAAAGAATTAATTTTTTTTGCAAAACCTATTGCAATGTGAAAAAGATCACATTATAATGAATGTATTAAGTGAAATAAATCACATAATAAACATCGAATTTATAGTGAAATATTTCACAACCATAATATCACTTATCATTCATTATTTTATATACTCCAAGGAGGAACTACACATGAAAATTGCAGTTATCGGATGTACACACGCAGGAACAGCAGCTATCGTAAATACCGCTAAATTATACCCGGACGCTAACATTACGGTCTATGAACGCAATGACAATATTTCCTTCCTGTCTTGTGGCATTGCGCTCTACGTAGGTGGAGTGGTGAAAGATCCTGAAGGCCTATTCTATTCTTCGCCGAATCAATTGGCAGACCTCGGTGTGGTGACCAAGATGCTGCATGAGGTTACAGCAGTTGATGCGAAAGGCCACACCTTGCGGGCTAAAAATCTGAAAACCGGGGAAGAATTGGAAGATACATTTGACAAACTGATCGTGACTACGGGTTCATGGCCGGTTGTACCGAAGCTTGAGGGCATCGAGATGGATAATATCCTGCTCTGCAAAAACTACAACCATTCCAACACCATCATCGAAAAAGCGAAGGATGCGAAACGCGTGACTGTGGTCGGCGCAGGTTACATCGGTGTGGAATTGGTGGAAGCATTCGAGATGAATGGCAAGGAAGTAACACTGATTGACAGCGTGGATCGTATTTTGAACAAGTATCTTGACTCCGAATTCACAGATGTAATCGAAGATACACTGACTGAAAAAGGCATCAAACTGGCTCTTGGTCAAACGGTGCAGAAGTTTACTGGCGAGAATGGTAAAGTAACCAAAGTCATCACATCCAAAGGGGAGTTCGAGACTGACTTGGTCATCCTCTGTATCGGATTCCGTCCGAATACGGAGCTGCTCAAAGGTCAAGTGGATATGCTGCCAAACGGTGCAATCATCGTGGATAAATATATGCAAACAAGCAAAGAAGATGTTTTTGCTGCAGGTGACAGCTGTGCAATCCATTACAACCCGACCGGCAAAGCGGCTTACATTCCGCTGGCAACCAACGCGGTACGGATGGGTACACTCGTAGCACGCAACCTGGTTCGTCCAACTATACCTTACATGGGAACACAGGGTACATCGGGTATTAAAATTTATGAGCAAAATATTGCAGGAACAGGTATGACCGAAATGTCTGCCAGAGAGGAAGGGCTGGTTGTAGAATCGGTTGTTCTGGAAGACAGCTACCGTCCGGAATTTATGCCAACCGCTGAGAAACTGTTGCTTAAAGTGGTCTACGAACAAGCGACTCGCCGGATTGTCGGTGCACAGGTGATGTCACAAGTGGACCTGACGCAGTCGATCAATACGATCTCGGTTTGTATCCAGAACAACATGACCGTGGATGAACTGGCGTTTATCGACTTCTTCTTCCAACCTCACTACAACAAACCGTGGAATTTCCTAAATACCGCAGGTCTGCAAGCCCTGCGGCCGATAGAGGTTAAAGCTCCAGCGTTGGTGTAAGAGCTATTCTGTTCGAATAGAGCAGCACAGACAGCAGAGCAAGAGATAGGGTACGAATCAAAGCGAATAATTATACAGAAAAGGAAGACTGGCGACTATATCTAATCGTCAGTCTATTTTCTTTGTGTTATCGACCATGCTGGTATTGCAGTCAGAGGTTCGGGTTATGTGAAAATATACATACCGAAGTCGTGGGTATAAATAAAACAGGCTCACTCCTATGAAGTGAACCTGTCCTTAAGCAAACTCTACATCTTTAGACTAGATTAAATCAGACTTGCGTAACAGACGCTGAATCAGAGTTGCCACTTCCCCACGCGTAACATTGGCTTTTGCCGCAAGTTTACCATCACTACGTCCACTGATGAGGCCTGCTTTGGCTGTCAGTGCAATGTTATCCTTCGCCCATGTACCCGCATTAGCGCTATCCTTAAATACGGAGAGAGTCTCGTTAGCATCCAGATTAGCGTACTGGTCTGCGAGCCCTGTCAGCTTCATCGCTCTCGAGATTAACGTCATAGCTTGTTCACGCGTAATCATGTCATTCGGGCGGAACGTACCATCCTCAAATCCGTTAATCAGTTTGTAGGAGGCTGCCGTCTGAACCGCACTGGAATACCAATCTTGCGTAGCAACATCCCGGAAAGGCTGTGAACCCTCACCAAGCTTGAGACCCAATCCACGTACCATGATCGCTGCAAATTCAGCTCTTGTAATTGCTTGATCTGGATTGAAGGTTGTATCGCTAACACCGTGGATGATCATCCGGGAACCCATATCGTTCACCGCATTTTTCGCCCAGTGTTTCTCCACATCCGCAAATGTAATTGGGTTCCAAACAATCCCGTACGTGCTGTTCGTCAAACTGTTAATCTGTGCATAAAATGTCCCTTGCTCCAACACAACCTTGGTTGGTACATGTCGTACTGTACCGTCAGGTTCTACGACAATGCCGGTTGTAATCTTGTTTGGATCAATCTCGGGAGACAATGCTACCTTGCGTTCAACGTATGCGTTGAACTTCGTTATTTCAGTAGTTTTGCCGTTGTATTCTCCAGATACGGTAAAGTCAACAGGTGGAGCAATGAGTGTGAAATCACCTTGGCCTGCTGCATTCACTGCAACCTGATTCATCGTATCCGAAGATTTGGCTATCGTAATACGCACCATAATTTCTTCTAGTTTCAAGTCGCGGCCAAGGCTTTCGGTAATAGAATCAATGTTGATCTCCGAAGCAGGGAGCGTGTAACTCGCCTGATCTGTCTGGAGAACCAACGTTGCAGACATACGTTCCATGTTTTTCACGGATTGCCCGTTTAACTCGCCAACGATGACATTGGAAGAAGATTTAACCGGAATGGTAACGATTGCTTTAGAGCCTTCGGCATCCAGCTTCGCCTGTAATCTCGCCGGATCAACGGTAAGTGTTGTCATTTTTATCCCGTTAGCTTGGGTTGTTGTTTTCATCTTCCCTGCATTTTCAGTTTTGCCGTTAACGATAATGATCACATCTTCGCCGCTTGCATTGTTATTGTTACCGTTATTGGTGTTCGGATTGGTTGTACTGTTTCCCCCAGAAGGAGAGGAGACGACGGGGATCTCAGGATTATTGGTCCCTGGTGCTGATTCATTCTTTACCACAGATGAAGCCCATCCGAACTTTACAATCTTGCCTTCGACATCTACCTCGGCAACAGCGATTTTATCTCCGTTTGCTGCGTTGATTAGACCATTGTTTGGCCAGTTTTCGTAGCCAGTGGCCACATCACCAATAGCAGGAACGTTGATATTTCCGGTACCGAAGTTTTTATAAACGAAACGGTGCCCATTAATCTGAATTGCAGGGGTTACCGTAATGAATGTTTTCCCGTTATTCGTTATTCCGTCAGGATCAACCGCAACCACGCTCAGATCAGTTGCAAGATTTGCTGTGAAGTGAAGTGTTTTCTCTGTTCCAGCTGGAACAGAGCCGTTCGCAGCTACACGAACCTTAACTGTGTGCTCACCACTGAGATCAGGTGTATTAGACCCATCAAACCGAGTGTAGGCTCCATTGTCGATTTTGTATTCCATTGTAATGTCTAAACCGATAATGGTGTTATTATGGTCGTCTGCAGTGACATTTGGTTCAGCAGGGGCCGATGTACTGGAACCTACAATTACTGGTACTTGCTTTGAAGCAAACGCCGAGGACGTGGCCTTGGTACGAACATAGTATGTCCCTGGCTCCAAACCGGTAACGGTTGTGTTAGCGATAGCTGCCCATGTACCGCTTATGTCTTTTTTGTATTCCATCTGATCGGTGACATTTGTGATGGTTCCATCCTGAGCACCGTTCGAAGTTTCATCGGTCTTGCCAACGCCCGTTGGCGTTGCAGAACGAGAAGGAATGACCAATGATTGAGCTGAGCTGTCTGTTGTAGTGTTGCCATTGCCCGTTTTCACGATGGACAACGTGGTTCCAATCCAGCCGCTGTCGATGGTGATCTGTCCTGAGGCGTCTGCGACAGCACTCCCATTGTTGATGGAGTAAGCAGCTTTAGGCACAAATCCTGTCAGTAGCTCATCCATATAGCTGATCGCTACGTTTGGTGTGAGTTCGGGTGTAGCAGATGTTGAACCAACCGTTACCGATGTCTCTAATGAAGCAAACGCCGAGGACGTGGCCTTGGTACGAACATAGTACGTCCCTGGCTCCAAACCGGTAACGGTTGTGTTAGCGATAGCTGCCCATGTACCGCTTATGTCTTTTTTGTATTCCATCTGATTGGTGACATTTGTGATGGTTCCATCCTGAGCACCGTTCGAAGTTTCATCGGTCTTGCCAACGCCCGTTGGCGTTGCAGGACGAGAAGGAATGACCAATGATTGAGCTGAGCTGTCTGTTGTAGTGTTGCCATTGCCCGTTTTCACGATGGACAACGTGGTTCCAATCCAGCTGCTGTCGATGGTGATCTGTCCTGAGGCGTCTGCGACAGCACTCCCATTGTTGATGGAGTAAGCAGCATTAGGCACAAATCCTGTCAGTAGCTCATCCATATAGCTGATTGTTGCAACTGGTTCGGTTTCCGGTGTAGCTGCGCGCTTCACCGTTACCGCATAATATTTAACGGTCGTGTTGTCGGCTGCCGTCACCTTAATGTATGCAGTCGTAGCTCCACCTGCGGTGAGCGAGATCGTCGAGTTGCCAGTAACTGCACCTGTGGAATAGTCACTGTTACTGAACAACTCCATCTTGGCCTGATTATCTGCAAGTACAAGATCGGCTAGTCCCACTGTTGAGTTCGTATGTGCTACGTTAACTGTCCATGTAATCGCTGTTCCGGCTGCCGTTCCATCCCCGCCTCCTGGCGTGTTGTCAGTCTGTCCCAGGACGTTTGTCAGACCAGCATTGTTGCTACCCGGTGCAGCCTCTCCAAGTACAATCTTTGCGTTGTCGTTACCCGCAATATAGAACTTTCCTTCATCATAATAAACGGTGCTTAGCCCCTCGCCGCGTATACCTAATGTGTTCTCATCGTAAGGAGTCCAGTTCACCAGATCAGAGGAGGAATACATCATGTACTGGTCTGGAGTTCCATATAGTAACCCTGCTGCTACATACATGCCATCTCCGTATGCAATGGATTTCAAAACCACTGAATTGACATTGTCAATGTCATGTCTGGTCCAAGTTGAGCTGGCGTTCAAGACACCAGTCGTTTCTAGCACAAGAGGTAAATTAGCTTCATCGGCACCGACAATTACATATTTTCCATTCACATAGGTAATGTCGTTGAAGTAACTTTCTTTGTAGATATTACTATCTGGGTCGATGATTTGATTCCAGTTTAATCCGTTGGTATCCGACTTCCAAATTACTCCGTAACCTGTAGCGATATATTCACCGTTGACATACTTCACATTGGATATATCTAAGCTGATTTT
This sequence comes from Paenibacillus amylolyticus, assembly GCF_051136285.1. Classification (GTDB taxonomy): domain Bacteria; phylum Bacillota; class Bacilli; order Paenibacillales; family Paenibacillaceae; genus Paenibacillus; species Paenibacillus amylolyticus_F. The sequence goes on from NZ_CP194938.1 coordinate 4,363,925, forward strand.
TGTACCCGTCGTCCAAGAAAATCCGTCAACGGAGTTGAGTGTATCACCTGTATCAGTTACTGCCACAAATCCTCCACTCGTTCCGTACGTCAAAGCTACCACTTTGCCTGTTGCGTCAGTGGGGAGAGCATGGAGTGTCCACTGTTCACCATCCGGGGATGTCCCGATTTTGTTACCCATGGCTACAAAAGTGTTATTCCCGTAAGCGACTCTGGAAAAAGCCTCCTTAGGCAGCAATTGACTGGTTGTATTTAGATTTTCCCATCCACTTGCTGAACTTAGGATGATGCTGTCGCTTGCAGCATTGCTACCGCGCGATTCACCTACCACCACCCATGTGGTTCCGTTATAAGCAATACTCTGCAGATTTCCCGCGATCTTCTTCCACTCCGACTTATCCGAAGTAACGACAAGCTTATTTGAAGCGGAGGTAACAAGGACCATACCGGTTCCATTCGAAGCTGCAGATTGGATATCCATATTGGTTGCGTTAGGCTCCGAAGTCCAATTCACGCCGTTATCTGCGGAGGAGTCCAGTTTACCTGCTTGACCAAAACGATAGAGTGTGGTTCCCACTTTGACAGTACCATTGGTATTGTTATAGGAGGAATCGGCTGTAAAATTTATTCCGTCAGAGCTAGAGTAACCATTCCCACTACTATCAACCATATAAAGCTTATCATTATATACAGAGAACGCACTCAAAGCACCACTGCCCTTGAATTCATTCGTCCAGCTTGTCCCGTCGCTGGAATACGCGTATCCGCCATATCTATTTCCTGCGACAACATATTTGCCAGAGATATAAGCCAATTCCTTCAAAGAAAATGACGTACTTGTTGATTGTCCTGAAGGCCAAATTTTCGGGACATTACTCCATAAAGTCCAGTTTAAACCATCCGTAGACATATAGATAATGCCGGTCTCTTGCTCCCGATCACTGGCATTCTATTTTCCGCCAACTGCATAAAAATTGCCGTTTACATAAACGACTTTTTTAAGTGTGTTACCATCAATTGCCGATGATATATCATTCCAGATTTCGCCATCAGACGAAACGATCAATCGTGCTTTAGAACCCGAGCTGTCTTCCGTCCCTGCTGCGATATATAAGTTGTTTGCATACACGATGCTTTCCCAGGATGTTGCTTCGGTAGAAACTCCTGTATTTACGACAGCCCAATTTAATCCATCGGTGGACTGAGCGATCCGTCCCTTATTACCTACTGCGATGTATTTCCCGTTAGCATAAACAACATTTGTCAGATTACGATCAGTGTTGTTATTAACTGCGGACAGGATATTCACATTTCCGTTAGTGGAAGCATGAGCTTGGGGAAGAGGGATGTTAGGAAGAATCAGAGTAAATATCAAAGCATACATCATAATGGTTCTCCAGCGTAAAGATTGTTTGAACATGTTTAAACCCCCTAATGTTTGTAAATATGCTTGTAATAACTCATAAACCATCCTTTTGATAACATGTGAAACAACCTAAACTGCTTCTAATCCATACTCAGCCCCACTCAGCAGAGATAAATTTTAGTATATGTGCTTAGAGTATACAAATGGATTCTGAACAAATTCTGAACAATTCCTTTAGTATGAATGAGTTGCTAGATCAGAGTTCCATGTGCTCGAAAATAAAATTTTAAAAGTTTCTTCAATGCTAAGATTGTGATAATTTGCACAAAGGTTTGTAGAGTGTCGAGATACAATTGGGATAGAGCTTCAACGCATAAACAATGAATCTCAAGTAGCTTTATCCAACGATGAACAAAGTAAAGAAAGGATGATTGATATGGCGGCAAAAACACCTCTAGAGGTTGCACAATATACGGCACAAACTGGAGTTAAGAAAGCACAAAATCCAGGTTCTTCTGTGCTCATTCTTGGTTTCCTGGCGGGAGCCTTTATTGCTCTTGGGTTTCTGTTGGATATTCGTGTCATTGCATCTGCACCAGCAGAGTGGGGAAGCATGGCAACATTTATCGGAGCGGCGGTGTTCCCAGTAGGTCTGATTCTGGTCTTGATCGGCGGAGGAGAACTATTGACAGGGAATATGATGGCTGTACCGCTCGCTGCAATCACACGTAAAATCTCTCCCGCCAGCATGCTGAAGAACCTGCTGCTCGTGACGGTAGGCAATCTGCTCGGTGCCCTGTTCGTGGCCTTTTTCTTTGGTCATGTACTTGGGCTTACAGCCGAGGGTGTATACCTGACTAAAGTAGTTGATATGGCAGGGCACAAACTGCACGACAGCTTCCTGCAGGCTTTTATCTCAGGCATAGGCTGTAACTGGCTAGTGGCACTGGCAGTCTGGCTGTCTTATGCAGCCGATACGATGAGCGGTAAAATTCTGGGTATTTGGTTTCCAACGATGGCATTTGTGGCGATCGGGTTTCAGCACGTTGTGGCTAATATGTTTCTTATTCCGGCAGCGATCTTTGAAGGACACTATTCCTGGGGGCAGTATGTCATGAATTTTATCCCGGTCTGGCTGGGTAATCTGACGGGCGGAGCTTTGTTCGTAGCGGCTGCATACTGGATGGTATATCTGCGCAAGAACGAGCAAGTAGCCACAGTAGCCAAAAAGGAAACAATGGTTCCTGCAGTAACTCCTCCTACGGAAACAGAGGGCAGAGCGATGTGGAGCAAACAGGCCTAACCTAAGGTAGAGTGAATTTTGTAGTAAATAAGAAGATAGGATAAATGAAGTGGATGATGATCTTATATTTTCACGACGATTCGTTGTGGGGGTATGAAATAGGGTCATCTTTTTTTGCACAAAATAAATTCGCCATGACAAGGTTCGGGGGAACGAAACCTGAGCATGGCGAATTTCGGGAGTGGTCCATGATATGGCATGAGGAGGAAGTGGGGAAACACCAGCCTAATGCCTTGTTCTTAATTTACCCCTGGATTCAGGGAATGAATCAAAGGGCTAAAACTTTTTTTGAAAAACTAGAATAATGGATTTGCACAGAAACATGTTAACCAGCAATCATGAAGCTTTGGCCGATTCCCCCTGTTCTCTTTACGTTTTAGTCCCGAAAGGGATATGATATAGGGATAGCCATTGAAAGAGGGGGAGCCAGATGATGATCGATCAGGAGAATGGGGTATTTCCAGCGGTATGCCCGCTCGATTGTCCAGACACATGTGGTCTGCTACTACATAAAGAACAAGGTAAAATTGTTAAGGTAACCGGTAATCCGGATCACCCCATTACCAAGGGTGCAATCTGTAATAAAGTTCGAAATATGACGGAGCGGGTGTATCATCCCGAGCGTCTTCAATATCCGATGAAACGAGTCGGCGCCAAAGGTGAAGGCAAGTTCGAGCGGATCAGCTGGGACGAAGCCATTCAGGAAATTACGGGAAGGTTCAAGGATTTAGCTGAAACGTATGGACCTGAGAGCATTTTGCCTTATAGTTTTTACGGAAATATGGGTGTGCTTGGTGTAGACGGTATGGATCGGCGTTTCTTTAATGCGCTGGGGGCAAGTATGCTGGAGCAGACGATTTGTAATGCTGCGGGCAATACCGGCTGGAAATATACGATGGGAGCTAATCACGGGACATTGCCTGAGGATACGGAGCATGCAGATTTGATTGTGGTCTGGGGTGGGAACATCGTCAGCACGAACATGCATCAGGTTGTACTGGCGGAGAAGGCTCGCAAGAATGGTGCCAAGATTGTGGTTATTGATGTTCACCGCAACCGGACGGCGCAATGGGCAGATTGGTTTATTCCGCTCTACCCGGGTACGGACAGTGCACTGGCACTGGGCATGATGCATGTGCTGTTTGAGCAAGAACTAACAAATGAAGCGTTTATGCAAAAGTATACCGTAGGACACGAAGCGCTGCGCGAACATGTGCGTAAGTACAACCCGGAGCGCGTAGCACGGATTACAGGTGTGCCGGAAGAAACGATTGTGGAGCTGGCGCAGCTCTACGGAGGCGCTAAGGCTGCGCATATTCATATTGGGAATGGCTTGCAGCATCATGACAATGGGGGCATGAACGTACGCAGCATTGCCTGCTTGCCTGCGATTACAGGGCAGTGGCTGAAGCGCGGCGGCGGTGCGGTTCGTACGAACAGTTACGCAAGCACCAACAGTGATGCGCTGGAGCGACCTGACCTAAGGCAACAGGCTGAGCCGCGAGTCGTAAATATGAACCGGATTGGCGAAGCATTGCTGGAAGCGGAACAGCCCATCCGGGCCATGTTAGTTTACTGCAGCAATCCACTGGTGGTAGCACCGGATACGGAACGAGTGGAGCGAGGTTTTGCAAGGGAAGATCTGTTTACGGTAGTTCATGACCTGTTCATGACGGATACGGCGAAATATGCAGATATTGTGCTGCCAGCGACGTCTTCTTTTGAAGCGACTGACCTGTACCTGTCCTACTGGCATCAGTATGTCCAGCTCCAGGAGCCGGTTATCGCGCCAATCGGCGAAAGCAAAAGCAATGTGGAACTGTTCTCGCTGCTCGGACAAGCCATGGGGTATGATGCGGATATCTTCGGTGAAACACCGGAGCAGATGATTGAGAATGCACTTCAAGGCACAGAAAATCCGTATATGAACGGAATTACGCTGAACGGTCTGAAGCAGCATCACTTTGTGAAGCTGGACATGTCGGCACATGATTCCTTCCTGGAACATCTGCCTACACCGTCAGGCAAAATTGAATTATATTCCGAGCAGATGGAGCAAAAGGGGCTACCACCATTGCCGACATACTCTGCGTTAGTTGAAGGTTTTGATGGAGAGAATCCGGCTGGACCTACTGACGCGTATCCGCTGATGTATGTCTCTCCGCCTAACCATAATTTCCTGAACTCCAGCTTCGGCAACTCAGCCAAGCACCAACGGCTGGAGAAGATGCCTCTAGTGCAGATTCATCCAGAAGATGCGGCTCGCCGTGATGTGCAGGATGGCGATGCAGTTGTGGTGTGGAATGAACGCGGACGTATTGAATTGACCGCTAAAGTGACGGATGCGATGCTTCCGGGAACGGTCATCAGCCAAGGGCTGTGGTGGGACGGCGATGGCAAAAAGCAACGCTCCAACTCGCTGACATCTGATCGATTGTCGGATATGGGGAATGGCGCAACCTTTTTCTCAGCCACGGTTGAAGTGAAGCGGCAGTGAAGGGGATTGCAGCCGTAGTTGTGTTTTAATAAAAAAACAAACGTCTGGAGAGGCTGGCGGGTCTCCTCAGGCGTTTGACCTTCATGATTGCGTTATTTGCGATTTTGCTCAGTTCGTTCTACAATCATATCTGCCAATTCTTCAGCCTGACCGTGGGTTGCAAAGCAGTACGATAATTAAAACTTTTTGGACAAACATCGGAAATTAAACTTATTTCCGTGAAAATTGGATAAAGTGGTTGAAATCGCTATCAGCACCGACTATAATGATAATGTCGAAACGTTTCAATCTAGCGTGTACGGCAGATTGCACGATGTTTTTGCACTGAGTGAGCAGAGTTCCATTCCAAGAAGTAGCGAGTTAATGCCACCGTCTAGTCTTTATAAAAGCAGTGGAACAAGAAGAACAAGTTTGAATTATTTTTTTGGAAACGGCTCGAAACGTTTCGATTGTGCGTAACGAGGGGAAATGCAGAGGCTCACTTTAAGAAGTATAGCCAGATGTGCCAGGGGCGTTACGGGATATGCATCATAATGAATGACAAGCACGACTAGTGCAGTGAACGTGACTGTATAGTGTTGATTTTTATTCAATACATGCTGTCTGATAAGATAAATAGTATAGTGTCTGATGAGATAAAATAGTAATGGATGAGTTAAGCAAGAAGGGGCGAACATGGAATGGCAACAATCAAGGATGTGGCAAAGCTGGCGGGTGTAGCACTTTCCACTGCTTCCTACGCACTGAACGGGGACAGCAAGGTTAGTGCCAAGACCAAAGCCAAGGTGCTTGAGGCAGCACGGGAATTGAATTACCGTAAAAATGGCTTTGCCATGGATCTGAAACGTAGCCGGACCAATACCATCGCGCTCATCTTGACGGATTTGTCGGGACCTTATTACTCCGAGCTCATTCGCAGTGTGCAGGATGTGGCGCTGGCGAACGGATATGATCTGATTGCATGCAGCTCAATGGGTGGAGGAGATTCCACGGCAGTACGTTTTTTACGTGAAAAAAGAGTGGACGGAGCCATTATACTGGCTCATAATATCCTTGATGAAATCCTGATTGAGTCTGCCGGAGCGCGATTCCCGATTATTGTTATGGATCGGCAGCTATCTGGTGATCATCTGGTTAACGTCCTGGTGGATGGTGAGCAAGGGGGATATCTGGCGACCCGTCGTCTGATCAGAAATGGTCATGTAAATATTGCTTATATCAGCGGGCCATCCAATTCCTACGATAATGCACTACGTTACCAGGGATATCTCCGAGCGATGCGAGAAGCAGGGCTTGCAGAAAAGTCCAAGTGGCGCTTGAACGGCAATTTTGTACGCGAAGGCGGTTTCAGTGCAACCAAGATGATGATTATGCAAGGCGAACTTCCATCAGCTGTGTTTTACGGAAATGACGAGATGGCCATAGGTGGATTGAAAGCATTTGAAGAGAGTGGTATTTCGGTGCCGGGGGATATTTCAGTTATCGGATTCGATGATATCCAGCTGTCCGAATATACTCGTCCGCCGCTGACCACCATTCGCCAACCGAAGCATGAGGCTGGATCACTGGCAGGGCATCTGCTGTTCCAGATGCTGAATGGAGAGAGTGTTAATCCATCTTATACGTTGACGATTGATTTGGTGGAGCGTGGTTCTGTAGGTTCTCTTTAAGTTCAGGACTACATAATGACGAGAAGAATGTTCTGCATGTGAATGAGATGAGTTATAACAAACATGAGGGTTGTCGTTGGGACGGGCCAGAAACGGCCGGTTCAAAGGGAACCCTATTCTTTTTCAAAAATATCGAAACGTTTCGATTATACGCAGTAAACTAATTTAAGGAGTGATAGAGTGATGACAACAACTATGAATAAAACGATTCGTCTGGCAGCCGGAGAAGTCACATTTACTTTTTTGAACAGTGGAGACTTGTACCAGGCCACTTCCGGTTCAACGATGTTGAATCAACTACTTAGTAACCCGATTGATGGGTCTTTGAATAATCTGTATCTGCGTGTACATGAGGATGGGGAAATTACTTCGTTCCCGATGCTCGGCGTACATTCCAACAGCCAGGTATCCACAAGTAAATCACATGCAGACCGTCAGCTGATCTGGACAGGCAGTGTTCAACCGAAGAATGCAGCACAGGCGATCCGATATCAGGTTATCTTTACACTTGCATCACAAGGAATCTGGTTCTGGAATGTGAAGATTACAGGACAACAGCAGCGTATCGATGTGGTCTATGGACAAGATGTGGGACTCGCTGATCCGGGTGCAGTGCGTAGTAATGAGGCATATTTATCACAATATATTGACCATACCGTATTTAAGGATGATGTGAAGGGGTATGTTGTGTGCTCGCGTCAGAACCAGCCACAGGGTGGAGTTTTCCCTTACATGCAGCAAGGTTCTCTGACCAATGCAGTAGGTTACTCTACAGACGGATTCCAGTTCTTCGGGCTGTCTTACAAAGAAACCAATCAACCGGAAAGTCTGAGCCGTCCGTCACTGGCAAACAAGACTTACCAGTATGAGTTCGCTTATACTGCACTGCAATCCGAGCTGCTCGAACTGAACGGTGAAACAGAGGTTGTTTTCTATGGACTGGCGAAGCCTAACCATGCATCGGGCATTACTGCATTGGAGTTCGGTGATGAAGTTGAAGCGGCATGGAACGAAGTGCAGGCTCTGAACGCAGAGCCAGGTGATGTGCTTGAGCAGGTGAAACTCTCCTCGGCTTTGGGTGAGCCACTGGCTGCACTCGATCTGACACAGGAAGAAATTAACGACCTGTACCCTGACCGTCATCAGGAAGAACGCAGCGGGGAGCAACTGTTGTCCTTCTTTACGGAATCTTACGAACATATCGTATTGAAAGCCAAAGAACTGCTGGTAGAACGTCCACATGGACACATTCTGATGAGTGGCGGTAATGTAGAACTTGGTGCACAGGTTATTACAACTACATCGTACATGTATGGAATGTTCAACTCACAGCTCGTCATTGGCAACACGAATTTTAATAAAATGATGAGTAATGCCCGTAATGCCTTGAACGTGCCGAAGACGGCTGGACAACGCATCTATGTGGAGATGGATGGACAATATCGCCTTCTGACGATGCCGTCTTTGTTCGAGATTGGTTTTAACTATGCCCGTTGGATTTACAAAATGGAGTCCGATACACTCATCGTGACAAACTATACAACGACGCATGCCACAGAAGTACGCATGAATGTGCGCTCTACAAGTGGCAAGGCTTATCGTTACCTGGTGACTAACCAGATTACGATGAACGTGAATGAGTACGAATATCCACTGCACATGACACAGGATGGCGATACACTGATTTTCAAAGCTGATTCGAAGTCCCTGAGTGCAGGAACATATCCAGAGCTGGAGTATCGGTTGACCGTTGAAGGTGCTGCTGCTCAGGCTGGAGATGAAACGCTGCTTGCCAGCGGTGTTCGCAGCGGCTCTGCTTCGCTCGTAACGCTCAGTTTGGAAGCAAGTGCGGAATGGACGCTGAAGGTTCAGGGCGTACTGGAAGGTCAGGCGTCTGCAGGTGCTGACGCAGCAACTTCGACTCTTTCTTTTGAAGAAGAAGTGCAGGCATACCGTGAGTTCTTCGCAGGTGTCATGAACGGTTTCCGTTTGTCCCGTGGTGAGAGTCAGGATGCGGAAGATTTGTTCAAAGTCAACGCGCTTGCTTGGTGGTACACCCACAATATGCTGGTTCACTACTCTGTACCTCACGGTCTGGAGCAATACGGCGGCGCAGCCTGGGGTACACGTGATGTGTGTCAGGGCCCGGTGGAGTACTTCATGGCCACCCAGAAATATGAGCAGGTTCGCGATATCATCAAAATGGTGTACACGCACCAATACGAAGATGATGGCAACTGGCCGCAATGGTTTATGTTTGACAAATACTTTGCGATTCAGCAGGAAGAGAGCCATGGCGATATCATCGTATGGCCGCTGAAAGTGCTGGCAGACTACCTGACTGCAACTCGTGATTATGCGATTCTGGACGAGAAAGTACCTTACACCGTCAAACACAGCTTCGGGTTCACAGAAGAGATAGCGACGGTACTGGATCACGCGAAAAAAGAGATCGAATACATCCGTGCACACTTCCTGCATGATACGTTCCTGTCCTCCTACGGAGATGGAGACTGGGATGATACACTCCAGCCAGCCAATGCACAGCTCAAGCAATACATGGTGAGCAGCTGGACGGTGGCCTTGACGTACCAGTCCGTGAACGTGCTCTCGCAGGCATTGGAATCCAGAGATGAAGCCTTTGCCCAGGAGCTTGCTCAACTGGCAGAGGGGATCCGCGAGGACTTCAACCGTTATATGTTGGGCACAGATGTGATTCCAGGTTTTGTGTACATGGAAGAGGCGGATCAGGCGAAACTGATGCTGCATCCGACGGATACGGAAACAGGCATTCAATACCGCCTGTTGCCAATGACACGCAGCATGATTGGTGAACTGCTGAATGCAGAACAGGCTGAGTCGCATTACGCGCTCATTCGTGAACAGTTCCTCTGCCCGGATGGCGTACGTCTGATGAACCGTCCTGCGCAATATGCAGGCGGCGTAAGCACACACTTCAAACGTGCAGAGCAAGCGTCCAACTTCGGACGTGAGATCGGTTTGCAATACGTGCACGCCCACATCCGTTACGTGGAAGCGATGGCGAAGCTCGGTAAGACCGATCAGGTATGGAATGGTCTGGCGATGATCAACCCTGTGGGGATCCGCGAGGTTGTACCTAACGCAGAGATTCGCCAAGCGAATGCGTACTTTAGTAGTTCAGACGGCAAGTTTAACACTCGTTACGAGGCGCAGGAACATTTTGACCAGCTTCGCAAAGGGACGGTAGAGGTGAAGGGCGGATGGAGAATCTACTCCAGCGGTCCTGGAATCTACATGAACCAGTTGATCTCGAATGCACTGGGTATTCGTCAGGAAGGCGGCAATCTGGTGATCGACCCGGTACTGCCAGCTGAGCTGGACGGCATGCAATTCGAATTTGAATATGCAGGTGAGCCGGTAACATTCGTCTACCACTTGAACGAGGGAACTGTCAGCCGTGTCACCGTGAATGGCCAAAACATTCAAGGGGAGCGCACAGCAAACCGTTATCGTCAAGGCGGGGTATGCATCTCGCTGGATGTGTTCAAACAGGCAAGCGGCTCAGCAGAGCGCACGATTGTTGATGTTTATATGTAAGCTAGCAACTATGTAACAATCAGGGCCAACCTTCATTCAGAGGGTTGGCTCTTTGGTTTACCTCACGTGTTATGCTGCATATGCCAACCAAATTACCGTTTAAGGCTGTGGCACCGCAAGCACCGTGTGTAACAGCTCATTATGCCTTATATGCTTGGTCTCGTAGCCCAGGTAACCCAGCCAGTTGCACAATTCGCCTAGCAATGGGAAATGGCGCTCTCGTAATGCTCGTTGTTGTTCCGCATCTCCAGTTGTGGCAGTGTGCCTACTATAAGCGTCGCGGTGGGCGGAATCGGTAAACATCAGGTCGGTGAGACAGATCCGGCCAGTTGCGGTGTTCTTTAGCACACGCTGTATTTCTTCCAAAGCGAGCTGCTGCTGATCGGGGCCCAGATGATGAAAGGCAAAACTGGATACGACAAAGTCAAAGGACTGATCGGCAAAAGGAAGCGCCAGGAAATTACCAAGCTTCACATGCATTTGCGGATATTTCCGTCGGCACGTCCGTAGCATTTCCCGTGACTGATCAATTCCGGTCATGACTGCACCCTGGTTCAGCATTCTGCCAGCCAGATTGCCTGTTCCAGTCCCGATGTCCAAGCCAGCTTCCCCGGATACTGGAGAGATCCACTGCACAGTCTGTTCCAAGGCTTCATCATAATTGTGGTACAGGCTGAAAGGCATGTCTTCTTTTGTCTTTCCGGCCTGGACCCGCTGATCATGGACAGCCGCTTGTTGATCATAATTCCAGCGGTCATGCCAGTTCTGTCTTGCCTCCCGCAGACGACGTGCACTACCAGCCAGCTCGTGCAGATGACTGACATCCAGCGACCCGTCCTGACGGTTCAAGTCAATCATACGCTGAGTCGTATCCATCATCCGTTTCAACTCTACCCATTGGGCATACATCACCGCTTGCTGCAGCTCCAGATATTCCTCCAATCCCTGCTGGTTGCCTTGATCTATCTCGGCGAGGGCATGGGTAATGTCCTGCAGGGACATGCCAATCTCGCGCAGCGCTGCAATCGTCTGCAAACGCCAAATATCATTTTCCGTATAGGTGCGGTATCCGTTGCTGGACTGCTTGGCAGGCTGAATTAACCCTTTTTCCTCATAAAAACGAATGGCTCTCGCCGATATTCCCAGCCGGGATGAGGCTTCTTTGATATTCAATCTGATATACCTCCTTACCTTATTGAACCGTATCTATAATTATTACCATGGAATCAGTATAAAGTATGACGTTACGTTAAGGTAAAGTGGGTTTTCATTATTTGGTCAAACGAAGGCGGAATTTTAGTCCACCCGGCGGCTATGCTACAATAGATAGCAGAATAAGTCACATGAAAAAGATCGTAAAATGAGGCAAAACTACAAAATATTTAATGAAGATATATGAAAGGTTGAATCGGCATGCTCACCAGTCAAACGTATCAAATTCGTGCTTCCGAGATGAAGGATGCGAACCAGTTGATGGAGCTGGATATGCTCGTCTGGAATACGTCCACCTCGCCTGCGCCGATGCAATGGCGATCCAGACAGCAGTATTTGCAATATTGCCCCCCGGGCAGTCAGCTAATCGCGGTACAAGAGGATCGGGTATGCGGATATGTGGGCTTCCATCCCCCCACAGGAATGCCGGTGAACCGCCATGTATACGAGATACATATTGCAGTTCACCCTGAATTTCGCCGCTCGGGTGTAGCGACAGCTTTAATGAAAGCAATGAAGCAGTACGCGTTGGAGCAAGGGATTCGCAAGCTCAGGCTGCGTGTGTTATCAAGTAATCCGGGAGCGGTTGCCTTCTATGAGCAATGTGGGTTTGTAACTGAGGGCAGGCTTGTATCCGAGTTTCGAATCGGTGGCAAGGATGTGGACGATATTTTGATGGCTTATTTTATTAATGCATAGGCTGTTTAGACAGTTAGCTGATGGAGAATGGGCAAATGAACTTCGCTGAGGAGGAATAAACAATGGATATGGGACTTCGCGGTAAAAAAGCACTGGTGCTGGCCTCTAGCCGGGGCCTGGGCAAAGCGGTGGCGGCACAGCTGGCACTGGAAGGTGCTGATGTGATGTTGGCAAGCCGAAGCGAGGACAAGCTCGCTATCGTCAAAAAAGAGTTGCTTGCACTTGGCGGCGGTGGACGCGTGGAATATGTCGCAACGGATGTAACTCGTAAGGAGGACATCGCGGCGCTTATTCAGGTGACAGCAGAACAGTTTGGGCAGATCGACATTCTGGTCAACAATTCCGGAGGCCCGCCTTCGGGTACGTTCGAGTCACTGACAGACGAAGACTGGGAGCATGCATTTGAACTAAACATGCTTAGTTATGTCCGGCTGATTCGAGGTGTACTTCCGTATATGAAGACAAATGGAGGGCATATCGTCAACATTGCTTCGACTTCGGTCAAACAGCCTATTCCTGGCTTAATTCTATCCAATACGTTCCGTACCGGTGTGTTTGGCCTCGCCAAGACGCTCTCTCAGGAGTTTGCACCTTACGGCATCTTGATTAATACTGTAGCCCCTGGACGCATCGCAACAGATCGGATTCGTGAGCTGGATACGGCGCGAGCAGAACAGAACGGGGTCAGTGAAGATGAAATCGCGGAGCAGTTCCGCAAAGAGATTCCGATGGGGCGTTACGGCCAGCCAGAAGAATTCGCGAAAGCCGTTGTATTCCTGCTATCCGGGGCCAACACCTACATTACCGGAACGTCATTAATTGTCGATGGTGGTATGGTGCGTGCGCTCTAAAAGACTATTATGTACCTGATCATCATTAAAGCCCCTCCTTCACCGCTGCAGACAGCGTGAGAAGGAGGGGCTTGGCATGGAAATAATCCTGTAGGGATGTAGAAACCGGGACGTATTTATAACGTTTCACCGAACACTAAGTGATTGGATGGTTCATTACGCAGGGTTTTTACTAAGATCGGATGTGCTCGTACTTGCCTTATCAATCGCACCCGTCTTACCCGTTTTATCTGTCTTGTCGTTCTCTGGAAAAGGTTTTACCGGGGCGCCCGAATCATCTTTCAAACGAGAGCCGTGGTGATGCTTCGGTTCAACCGATGGACGAGTCCCATTGACAAGGTCTGTGATACGCCCGGTTAGGTCGGCAACTCGCTCATTATATTGAGCCTGTGTGATCTTACCGTCTTTTAACTCTTGCTGCAGATCCGATGTTCTGTCGGTTGCAAGCTTCTGAATAATGATTTGTACGTTCACCTTCTGCGCAGATGCAATCTCAGCAAGAGTATTGCCTTTTTTTAGTGATGAAGATAGTTCGTTCGTTGTCAGTCCAAGTAGAGACGCGAGCTTGTCCAAGTTGCGATCCACTTCAGGGCCAAACCCCCGTCCAGGTAAACCCATACCAGGCGCAGGGAGTTCAGGTTTCTTCGCGCGTAATGCGGATGGTTTTTCTTTTACAAGTTCGGTTACATGCTCCGTATGAGCGGTTAAGCGCTCATTATACTGAGTTTGTGTAATCTTGGAGTCGGTAAGCTGCTGTTGCAGTTCCTTCTTCTCCGTGGCTACAAGTTTATCAATGAGCGTCTGTGTCTCAACTTTTTTTGAGGCAGCAATTTCAGCAAGGGACTGGTCTGCTTTTAGAGCTTCTTTTAATTCATCTTTGGTTATGCCCAGCACCGACAGGACTTCTTCGGCATGAGGGCCGAACCAAGGTCCAAGTCCTCGTTCTGCTTCGCCAGGTGGTTTCAATATATGGGACCCCATCGGGGCAGTGCGTTTGTTCTGGAGTGCATCGGATGCTTTCGCCGCAGGGTCTGCATGAACCGCAGTGGTTGCCAGTAAGCCCCCGCCAAGTGCAAACGTTAAAGCTAAAGCGCTGGTTACTTTTACTGCTTTTGATGTTGTGGTTTTCTTCATCCGTGATCATCCTTCTTCCTTGAATAGAGTTTGTGGTTATATAGCCACAACGCTATCTTAGGCACCGAGCATGAAGCAGAGATTAGTTCAACCTTAATGGGAAGTAAAAAATGGTGTTATAACCACAATAACCCCCTCATCTGTGGCAAGTGTGAATGTCACAGATGAGGGGTAAGCGGTCTTACGTGATACGATCTTACGCGATAAGGTATGATGTATTTCAGTGTGCTTTGAATGTAATTCATTTATGAAAATAGGATACAAAGTCCGTTTGTATGTCCATTATGTAAGGCTGATTTATCGCAAAAGTTCCCATTCATGCTGCAGCATGCCGTATACCGCATGATTGACGTACCCTTTAGGCAGCTTCTCCGCCTGACGGATGACACCTTCAAGTACAAAGCCAAGACGTTCCGGAATGGCACGGCTACGTTTGTTGTTGGTGGCACAGCGAATCTCGACCCGGTTCAGATCCAGCGTCACGAGAGCGTAATCGACCAGGACACGGCAGGCGCTAGTCATGAGGCCTTGTCCTTCAAAACCTTTGCCAAGCCAGTATCCAATGCTCACCGAGCGGCTCGACCAGTTAATTTCGTGGAAACCGATGATGCCTGCGAGTTCTCCTTTTAACCAGATGCCGGCAGTGAAGCCGCCATTCTCTGCAGCTTGTTTTAACGCGTTTGTAATAAAGCTCGATGTATGTTCAATCTCGGTCACCTGATCCACCCAAGGCAGCCAATGTCTCAGTTGATCCCGGGAACGATCCGTCAGGTCAAACAGCGGTTTGGTGTGTTCCATCAAAAGTGGGCGAAGCTCCGTATATTCATCCAATGAATAGGTAAACATGATTGCAACCTTCTTTCTTTATATAATAGGTAGATTAGCGGGGAGGTAGGGGTAATTTGCGCTCCAGTGAGAACAGATCTTCTTCCATGGAGGCCATGCGCTGGTTCACCGTTGTGCGTGCGTCACGGAGTGCCTGATTATATATGTAGGGAGCAAGCTGTGTCATAAACAAATCGAGGACGCCCCATGCCGCCAGATCACCCAATTCTTCGCCGCGCTCTTCTTCAAAATACGACTGGATCGTGCGAATGGCTCCGTCCTGCTGTTCTTTGGTCAGTTTTAGCGTGTTCACTTGGGAAACCCTCCCTTAAATTTAGTTTTACTATCATGCTACATGATTCGTGCGAACTCGTCAAAATGGTATTGGGCCTAACTTGTGCAAAGGCAGTTATATGTCTAATCCCGATTTTTGGTGTTGTTATTTATTGAACTCCTCTCCCGTTAAAGGTATATTTAAATGAAACGCGTACGAAACTTTCCATGAAAGTGGATATTTTCAGGAAATGACTTCGTATTTAAGGAATTTAAGCCGGAATTGCTGCAATTCTTGCAAGCTCCAATCCATTCATGAAAGGTTTGATACTCGTGGACAATCGATTCACAACCCCACCTAACTTTATTAAAAATATCATTACCGAAGACCTCCGGTCGGGCAAAGTCCAGGAAGTTATTACCCGTTTTCCTCCGGAACCGAACGGTTATCTGCATATTGGTCATGCGAAGGCGATCTGGATCAACTTTACGCTGGGCGGCGAGTTCGGCGGCAAGACAAACCTGCGCTTTGATGACACGAACCCTGTGAAGGAAGACGTGGAGTACGTGAACTCCATCCAGGAAGACGTGAAATGGCTCGGATACGAGTGGAACGAGAAACGTTTTGCCTCGGATTATTTCGATGAGATGTACAACCGTGCGGTCTTGCTTATTCAAAAAGGTAAGGCCTACGTCGACGATCAAAGCGCCGACGAAATCCGTCAAATGCGCGGAACACTGACCGAGCCGGGCAAAAACAGCCCGTACCGCGAGCGTTCGGTGGAAGAGAATCTCGATCTGTTCACACGGATGCGTGCAGGCGAATTCAAGAACGGAGAGAGAGTGCTGCGTGCCAAGATTGATATGGCTTCGCCTAACATCAACCTGCGTGATCCGGTGATCTACCGTATCTCTCATGCACACCACCATAACACGGGCGACAAATGGTGCATCTACCCGATGTATGCATTCGCACACCCGCTGGAAGATGCCATTGAAGGCGTCACCCACTCCCTGTGTTCCCTGGAGTTTGAGGATCAACGTCCATTCTATGATTGGGTCATCGCGGAATGTGAGATGGAGAGTCAGCCGCGTCAGTATGAATTCGGCCGTCTGAACCTGTCCCAGATGGTAACGAGCAAACGGAAGTTGAAGCTGCTTGTGGACGAAGGCCATGTCGATGGCTGGGATGATCCGCGGATGCCAACGATCTCAGGTCTGCGCCGCCGGGGTTACACACCGGAAGCCATTCGTGATTTTGTTTACGAAACAGGCATTTCCAAAAACTATGGCGTGATTGATCTGCAAACACTGGAGCACTTTGTTCGCGAGGATCTGAAACTGAAAGCTCCGCGCACGATGGCTGTGCTGCACCCGCTCAAAGTAGTCATCACCAACTATCCTGAGGGACAAGTTGAGTGGCTGGAGGCCGAAAATAACGTAGAGAACCCGGAGATGGGCAATCGCCAAATTCCGTTCTCCCGTGAAATTTACATCGAACAAGACGACTTTATGGAGAATCCGCCGAACAAATACTTCCGTTTGTTCCCTGGCAATGAAGTTCGTCTGAAACATGCTTATTTCATTAAATGTAATGATGTGATCAAGGATGCGGACGGTAACGTCGTTGAGATCCATTGCACATATGATGTGGAAACGAAGAGTGGCAGCGGCTTTACAGGACGTAAAGTCAAAGGCACGATTCACTGGGTAGAAGCAACGCAAGCGGTACCCGCAGAATTCCGTTTGTACGAGCCGTTGATTTCGGCAGATGCACCGGAAGCGGAAGCTGAGGCAGAAGTGGAAGCTGCTGTAGCAGGGGCTGAGATTGAGGCAGATGTGACTGGTGCTGAAGTAGAAACCGTAGAGCAACCGGAAAAAACGTTCCTGGATCAGCTGAACCCGAATTCGCTGGAGATCGTCCACGGCTTTGTGGAGCAAGAGATGAAAGAGGCAAAATCACAGGACAAGTTCCAATTTTTCCGTCACGGTTACTTCAGTGTTGATCCGAAGCACTCCGAGCCAGGCCGTCCGATATTTAACCGGGTTGTATCGCTGAAAAGCTCGTTCCAATTGCCTAAGGCATAAGGTAGATACACGAGGATACGAGATGAGGTAAACGTACAAGAGCATGAGATAGAGCTGGTGGGTAAACCAACGTTAGCCTAACGTTAATTTACTCGTCGAATGCCTGAAGGATTTGGGTTAGAGCACGAAGTTTCGGGACTAGTAAGCTGCATAAACATTAAAAAGGCGTTCCTTCATCCTTAAGATGACGGGACGCTTTTTTGTGATTTTCCGAAATAGAGTAGCGATCTGCACCGACAATTAACACGTCGCCCACCCATCCTTTTAATATGCGAGATATTCTAACGATCACAGGGAACGCTATTCACCTGTTTTTCGGCGCTTTTGAATTCTAACGATCCGTACGGAGCTTATTTCTTGAAAATGCAGTCTTTTCACCCTATTTTACTCGGTTTGGGCGAAAATAAGCCCTCTGGTGATCGTTAGAATGTGAAACGTCTAGAAATCGCCCAAATAAGGTTTCTGGTGATCGTTAGCCGTAAAACGACCGCAGAGCCGTAAAGTTATACAGCTATAGAACCGTGTTCTAGTCAATATGGTGTCCTTTATAGCATTAACTTGCTTGTCCTTCATATCGTTAGCCTGCTTGTCCTCTATGGTAGTACTTTTCTCTTTACCGATTACTTCCCTCGTACATAACTTCTACTCATAACCCACTCATAATCTACTCATAATCATTACTTGATTCTCGTTATAATGACATATCCAGGTTACTTATCCTCATTCCATATTGCCCATCTCTGTCAGCACCGTCGGCTGGTATCCATTACGACGGTTCCACAGCCACATAATGGCAAAACCCACCGCGCCGACGAGTGAGAAGAACACACCGATACTATACATCACCTCTGCACCGAAGCTCTGGAACAACCATCCACCCAACAGACCGGCAATGACGCCGGAAAGACCGCCCCAAGCCATCGTATACACGGCTTGCCCGGAGGAGCGATAAGGTCGCGGGATAAACAGCATCGTGAGTTGTGTGCCCACGTAGAAATAACCGCCAAAGGTGACCGAGTGCATGAGCTGAATAAACACAACCTCTAACGGGTTGTTAGCCAGAGCCATGAGTTGCCAGCGAAGAGCAAACAACAGACTAATCAAGATCAGAGAGCCCAGCAGCATGCTCATTTTGCGTTTCAGCAGCCGATCAAGCAGCAGGAATACACCGACTTCAAGAATGGAAGATGTGAAGATGGCCCAGCCAACCATCTGTTTGTCGCCGCCCATCTCGACAATATAGAGCGACATAAATGTACTGTTCATGGCATTAGGTACCGATACGAGCACACCGAGCCCGATAAAAATCATAAAATACGGGTTAAACATGACTTTGCCGAACCGCCGAAACGTAACAATCGGGGTATCGGAAGCAATGGGTTGCCTTGGCAGGAATACAGATAATATAAACGCCGTAGCAATCATACATGCAAATATAATAGACACACTGCTCACGCCAAAACGGTCAATAACCGGCCCGGCAGCAACTGCCGTTAGCGCCCAACCAAGTGAACCCCATAACCGAAAGGTGCCGAATTTCTGCCCCGTGCCATCAATATAACCTAGAATGAGACTGTTCGTCTGAGCAAATAATGGACTTTGAAAAAAATAAAATAAAATCATGGCTATGTATATCCATGTATAAGTGGGTGCGTAAAATACACCTTGTGCAAGCACAAAGGTGCCTCCCATCATCATCATTAACACAATGCGAATATTTCGCGATTTATCACTCCAGAACCCCCAGAACGGGTTGGCAAATAACGAAACGAAAGGGCCAATTGCCATCAGACTGCCAATCTCCAGCTTGGTCATACCAATCTCTTGAAGATAGAGCTGCAGGAACCCGGCGAAGATCGAAATGGCTCCGTAGATGAAAAAGTTATATAGTTTCAGAGAGGTCAGCGAGGATGTGCCTCTCACAGGTGCAGATCTGTCCAATTGAGCCATTCCTTTCCGAGTCGAATCTCTTGTTCAATGTATCATTTGTTGAAAGTGGATTCAACGTATAGAATATATGAATTAACGGTATGTACCAACCCTGACGGGTGCGGCAAATTTATACTATTGATACGTGTTTCATAATGTGGCTAGACTCGTAAACACGAATCTAAAACTCAGTTTCTTACGGGGAAGAGGAGGTTTTGATATTACATATGGCCGATGAAAAATGGACAGGCCTGATATTGGCAGGAGGACAATCCAGCCGAATGGGCACGAACAAGGCACTGCTTGAACTGAACGGTGCAACCGTACTGACTCATATTGCGGAAGCAATCAGACCCGCCGTATCCCGAATGGTTATTGCAGCAGGATTGAACCAAGCGATCTATAACACAATACGAGATGAAGGTTGTAATTGTGAATGTGTAGAAGATGTGTATCCTGGCAAGGGGCCGCTTGCCGGACTTCATACAGCACTTCTTGCCTCCCATACAGATTGGAATCTGGTGAGTGCCTGCGATATGCCACTTCTGCAAACTTCTTTTTTCAATGGTTTGAAGAGGCTCACAGAACAATACCCAACATATAGCGCCATCGTTCCACGTGTGGAGGGACGCATTCATCCGCTTGCAGGAGCATATCACAGACGTATACTGCCCGAGCTAGAGCAGTGTCTAATTCATGACAGGCTGCGTGTCATTCGCTGGCTGGAAGAGATCGGCTGCCGCTATGTCGAAGCAGACGAACTGGAGCAAGCGGGTGTTGAGCAGACCGCGCTGCAATTGAGCAATATAAATACCCCGGATGAATTCGATAATATGCGCATCCGTCTTCAGCGTTCCGGCCTATCTTCAGAGCGTTGAGAAGCGGGATCATGGCTGTCCTCTGTATGGTGATTCCGATAGAGAAGAGGGCTTTGGCCTGTCCAGCGTTTGAATTGTCTGCTGAAATGAGACAAATGGGTGTAACCTAACTTTAAAGCAATCTCCCCGAGCGACAGATCGGGCTGCTCGATCAGCATTTTGGCTTCTTGCAGCTTCAGGTTGGACAGGTAGGCACGCGGAGAATGACCAAATACCTTGCGAAAGACCTGCAAACCGTAACCCGGACTGATGCCAAATGACGCAATAATCTGCTCCACTCTGACCAAAGATACATTGCCGTCCCTTGATCGAAGCTGGGCATGAAAGGCTTGTTTGATCGCCTCAGCTATCGCTCCTGCGTAATGCATGGCTGTTGGGGCAGGGGCCTGGGCGGCAGCAACAGAAATAACAGATTCCGGTGCATCGTCGGCTGCTTGAGACAACAGAGCAAACAGTTCGAACATACGGGCTTGCATGAGCAGTTTATCTGTGGAAGTATAAACCTCGGCTGTTTTTATCATGCCCATCCAGCTCTCCAGAACAGCCCTTATTCTCATATTATCTCCCGTACCTGCGGCATAGATTCTGCTGCGCTGAGATATCAGCTTTAAGGTGAACACCGGATCATCTACATTAAAATGAGCACTAAAATACGTCATGCCACCTGCAGAGACACATTGATTTGTATGTCTGAAGCCGGGCGGAATAAGCAGGATGGACCCTTCGTTCACCGTATAAGTGTATCCATGAATGGTGCTCTCCTGTGTACCTTGAATGATCAGAATAATCTCAAAGCCGGGATGTGTCTCCTCAGGCATAGCCCAGCCATAGGGAACTTGTTGGCTATGAGCACCATAAAATTTGATGTTACAATCGATAATCGGGAGCCAGTGTGCCAGCGTATGGTATGGCATCTCTCGAAGCTGCGAACGGATATCCATGATATTCACCTCGGAAAAGGGTAAAAAATACTCGCTTTGTGCCATCGGCACTCTGCATGTACTTCATTATAATCAGTTTAACACCGACATCCTAATATCAAGGGTAACCAGGTGAAATCAACAGATACTGAACAAAAGATACCATCTATAAAAACACTAATGTAAACGCTACCATTAAGAGTGGGAACATGTCAACTATCCAAATGCCAACAACGTTATATAAGTTAAACAACTTATATAAACCCTACTCAAAGGAGACTTTATCATGGACAAATTATTATACGGTGTAGCCTATTACGATGAATATATGCCATACGAAAGACTGGACAAGGACATTCAGATGATGAAAGACGTCGGAATCAATGTGGTGCGCATAGCTGAATCTACGTGGAGCACCCATGAACCGCAAAACGGTGTCTTTGATTTCACTTCCGTGGATCGAGTGTTGGATGCCATGCATGCGGCGGGAATTCATGTCATTGTAGGCACCCCAACGTATGCTGTTCCAACGTGGATGGTGAAGGAACACCCGGATGTTTTGGCAACCACCGTACAGGGGCCGGGGAAATACGGGGCAAGACAGATAATGGACATTACCCATCCGACTTATCTGTTTTATGCAGAGCGCATCATTCGCAAGCTGATCTCACGGGTAAGCAAACATCCGGCAGTCATCGGATATCAGACAGACAATGAAACGAAACATTACAACACGGCTGGAGACAATGTGCAGTTACAGTTTGTTAAATATATGCGCAACAAGTTCAGTTCTCTGGATGAGTTGAACAAAGAATTTGGACTGGATTACTGGAGTAACCGGATCAACAGCTGGGAAGACTTCCCTTCCGTCGTTGGTACGATTAACGGTAGTCTTGGAGCTGAGTTTGCCAAGTTCCAGCGGCAGTTGGTCACGGATTTCCTGGCGTGGCAGGTCGGGATTGTGAATGAGTACAAACAGGAAGGCCAGTTTGTTACCCAGAACTTTGACTTTGAATGGCGCGGATATTCGTACGGCATTCAGGGGGATGTGGATCATTTTGCGGCATCCCAACCTTTTGACATCACCAGTGTAGATATCTATCATCCTTCCCAAGACGAGCTGACGGGAATTGAAATTTCGTTCGGGGGTGACGTGGCGCGTTCCACTAAACAAACCAATTACCTTGTACTGGAGACTGAGGCGCAGGCATTCTGGCACTGGGTTCCCTATCCGGGACAGCTGCGTTTACAGGCATTCAGTCATCTGGCTTCAGGTGCAAACATGGTGGCCTATTGGCATTGGCATTCGCTGCACAACTCGTTTGAGACGTATTGGAAAGGTCTGTTAAGCCATGATTTCGAACCGAATCCGGTGTATAACGAGGCGAAGACGATTGGCCGGGATTTCGCCCGCCTGAGTCCAAAACTGGTGAACCTGAAGAAAACGAACCGTGTAGCTGTATTGTTCAGCAATGAGGCGTTGACTTCCATCAAGTGGTTTGGCTTTAACTTCACCAGTGACAAGAATTACAACGACGTGGTGCGCTGGATGTATGATGAACTGTATAAAATGAACATTGGCTGCGATCTGATCGATCCTTCCGTTGAGAGTTACACAGGTTATGATGTGCTCGTGGTGCCTGCCCTATATGCAGCTTCAGATGCGTTACTCGAAAAACTGAATCAATTTGTACAGGATGGCGGGCATATCGTGTACTCGTTCAAAAGCGGCTTTGCCAATGAGCACATCAAGGTGCGCTCTACGCGTCAGCCGGGACTGATTAGTGAAGCATGTGGAATTAGCTACAACCTGTTTGTGGAGCCGAAACATGTCGCGCTGCGGGATGATCCGTTTGGTGTAGGTGAGGAGCATAATCAGGTGCACACCTGGATGGAGCTGATTACACCGACAACTGCGGAGGTGCTTGCCTGGTATGATCATCCTCATTGGGGGGAATATGCAGCCATCACTCAGAACAATTACGGCAAAGGCAAAGCGACATATGTTGGCTGTTATACGAGCGCTGCCGTCATTCGCAATGTGTTGGAGCGTGTCATGAAGGATGCAGGTGTGTGGGGAGCGGATCAGGAGCTTGCTTTTCCACTCATTGTGAAGAGCGGTGTGAACGATCAGGGACAGACCATTCGCTATTACTTCAACTATTCGGATGAACCGGTTTCCTTCCACAATCCGCAAGGCGAAGGGACAGAGTTGTTATCAGGAGATGTGATTGCTGCAGGCCAGAAGATCGAGCTGGAGCGTTGGGGTATCCGCATTATCGAACAAAACTAGGGAATAATAGGGAATTTTTAAATTACCAAAGGAAAATAGAAGATTTTAAATTGTTGAATATTAACTGGTTATTCTGTCATCGAAGTGGCCTGTGTAAAATTTTTAGTTCGACTCATATAGATTTAAATTTGATATATATTTTCCGAAAAGAATAAAAGACTATGGCGCCTTCAGCTCTGATGCTGGGGCGTTTGTCTTATTTTAGCTTAGGAGTGGATGCGCTCTGTTTAACGAACTCTACCGCAGGCTGATAGACCCTTTCAAGCGCAGCATTCGCAATAAATTGATACTGACGATGACCTTGGTCGCTGTACTGCCGGTCATTGTGATGACTGCTGTAGCCGCTGAGAATGCACGTTCCTCCATGGAAGCCGAGATAATGGACACAAACCAGGTCAATATGAATTGGGCCTCTATCTATCTGGGAGAACAGTTTACCCGTATGAATAATATTATTTATTCCATTCAGATTAGTGATGAGCTGCATCAGTATTTGGCATTGAATCGGGAAGCACCCGCTGCTACTCGCTTTGACGAACAGAAGGCAGTGTTTAATATGCTAAACAGTGTGTTCTATTCCGCTGGCAATTATGTGTTCGGCGTGGAGTTGTACTTGAAAGAGCAGGATACCTTATTCATCATCAATTCCATGGTAACCCGAATTAAGACGGTTGCGGATATTCCCCAAGGGTACCATAAGCTTTTTGCAGAGCATAAAGACTTCACCATTATGAACGATTCGAAAGATTCACAAAAGTTCCATATGACGCGTAGTATGAATCGCTTTGAGGATCAGGCTCAGATTGGGGCGATCAGTCTGGAGATCAAATGGGCTGAGTTCAATCAGACGTTGGAGCTACTTGATAGCAGAGGAGATTACAGTGTATATATCGGAGATCGTTCGGGACATCCAGTCTATCAGCAGAATGCCTCTATTCAGCCATCGGATGAAGCTTTGAAACGGCTGTCAGATACGAAGGACAACGCCGGTTTTATTCGTACAGCGAAGGAATATATTTTCTATCATGATATCGAGCCATCCGGACTGCGGGTGATCAAAATTGTGCCAGAGCATGTGATTAACGAGAGTGCACTGGAAACGATGAAGTATGGACTTGTCGTGGGTGGAGTGGCAACGGTGGTATCTATCGCTTTGGCAGCTTTGGTCGCTTGGCGAACCTCTAAACCTATCGTCAAATTGGCGAACTCGATGAAAGGCATCCAGTTGATCAAGGATCGTAAAGTGGAGCGCAGCGGACGGGTGGATGAGATCGGCCTGCTGGAGAAAAATCTGCACGGTATGGCCAGCCGGATCCGGGAACATATTCGCGATAACTATTTGATGAATCTGGAGAAGCAGACAGCAGAACTGAAAGCACTTCAATCCCAGATCCATCCTCATTTTCTACAAAATACACTGCAGATGATTGGCGGCATGGTCTATTCGCAAAAGCCAGCAGATAGTTACCAGGTAATCCGGGCTTTAAGTGAGATGTTCCGTTATATTGTGCGAGCACCGGACGGTCTTGTGCCCCTGCAGTCTGAACTGGATCAGCTGGAGCATTATATGCTGATTCAGAAGCAGCGTTTTGCAAGCAGACTGGAATATAAGCTGGAAATTACGGGAGAGCTTAGAGATTGTTATATTCCCAAGTTATCGCTGCAGCCTATTGTGGAGAATGCATTTTTGCATGGGCTGGAGAAAAAACCTGGGGAGTGGAGACTGGGCATCGAAGTCGTCTCCGATCCGCAGCAAGGTTTGGTGACCATTCAGATTTGTGATAATGGCATGGGCATGGAGCCGAGCCAACTGGCAGAGATGCAATCCAGACTGGAACGTATTACACGGCATTCGGATCGGGTATGGAACTCAGGCACCAGCATTGGGCTGCTTAATGCAGCCTCACGGATTGTGATGCATTTTGGGCCAGATTACGGTATGCGTATGGAGAGTGAATATGGACAGGGGACGAAAGTTATTATCCGTATCCCCTGCACGACAGGAGGCGAATTTTTGTGAGTGAGGCGTTATATAAAGTACTGCTAGTGGACGATGAACCCTGGAATCGGGATATTCTACGCAACCTTGGGGATTGGGATGAACTGGGCATCATCGTTTGCGGTGAAGCGGAGAATGGAGAACAGGCGATACAGATGGTAAAGGAGCTTCAGCCTCATCTGATCATAACCGATATGCGTATGCCCGGATTGGACGGCGTAGCGCTGTTACAGACGTTGAGCAGTCAGTACCCGGAGATTAAAGTCGTTGTGGTGAGTGGGTATGATGATTTTAATTATGCAAAACATGCCCTGCGGTATCGTGCGGCAGATTACCTGCTCAAGCCAGTTAACCCGGATGAGTTAAATGCTACGTTGGCGAAATGCACGCGTGAACTGGCAAAAGCCGTCTCGGCATCAGAGGTCTGGGAAGCCTATCGGGCTTCCTTCGCGGGTGAATTCTCTCTGTTCCAGCAGCAGGCACGCCTGCGGTTTAACGATCTGAACCTGCCAAGTCTGCGGGAATGGTTCCAGCAATTAGAGCAGAAGCTGGAACGGAGCGAGGTTCGCAGACCTCGTCAGCTCGCTCGGGTTGCTTATGAACTGCAGAACCTGCTGGACGAGCTGTGCGTTTCCAATGGGCTACCCAATCGCTCGGAAGAAGCAGGCTTGCCACCTGCAGCGGTACTCGAATCCATCTCGGAAACTGTGGAATGGACATCGGATTCCTACAGTCTGGCGCTGGAGCAGCTCATTGCGCAGCGTAAATACAAGAACAAGCTGAATCTGGAAGACGTGAAGCAATATATGGAGCAACATTGTATGGAGATGATTACACTGGAGCAGCTGGCTCAGATCTTTTTTGTCAGCAAGGAATATCTGAGTAAAGCATTCAAGAAAGAGTACGATGTCAACGTGACGGATTACGTGGTACAGCTTCGTATGGCGAAAGCAAGAGATTGGGTCATGGATGATCAGATTCCATTCAAACATATCGCTGAGATGACAGGATATGAAGATGTGTCTTATTTCTATCGGGTGTTCAAAAAGCACTTTGGCGTGTCCCCTGGAGAGATGCGCAAGGGGCAGCATAGGTTGTCCGCACCATTCCCCGAATGATTCATTTGGGGAATGGTGCTTGGATTAAGGTTTAAAATAATCCAATGGAAGAGTCTAATTTTGTCCAATGAAGCGCTTACATTTCGTGATGTATAATGAGCCTATGAAAGATAAACCAGTCACACCGGGAGGTCATAAGAGATGAAAGTATGGAAAAGCGTTGTAAGTGCGGCACTGGTTAGCGTTCTGCTTGCGGGTTGTGGCTCGAATGCTGGAACAGATAATGAACAGAAGGAAGTCGCAGCAGGCAGTACAGTGAACCTCAAAGTATTCATTGCTCAGCCAAGGCTTAAGGAACATTATGATAAATATATAGAACAGTTCAAAGCCAAAGAAAAAGCAGACAAAAATATCGAGGTGAACGTGCAGCTGGAGATGCCGCCGGTAGATAATGCCCCTCAGATTCTGAAAACAAGACTGGCTTCCAATGATGCGCCGGATGTATTCGCCCTGCATGCGGTTAATGAGATTCCTCCTTTCAGCAAAGCGGGTTATCTTGAAGACTTGTCCAATCAGCCTTTTGTAGATAAACTGCTTGATTCGGTCAAACCTTCTGTGACGGATGCAAGTGGCAAAGTGGTTGCTGTCCCGCTGGAAACCTTATCATGGGGTTACTTGTACAACAAGGATATCTTCAAGGAGCAAGGACTTGAAGTACCAACAACCTTGACAGAAATGAAAGCGGTTGTAGAAAAGCTGAAAGCTGCTGGCATCACACCGTTTGAGTTGTCTTATAAAGAAGCATGGGTTCCGCAGTTGTTCCTGCCGCTTACTGTAGGGGCGCTGACACAGACGGAGCACAAAGACTTCGTGGAGAAAATGAATCAGGATCAAGCTTCCTTCTCGGATATGAAAGCATTGTTTGACGTATTCGATCTCGTGAATGCTAACGGAACGGATAAAGCGCTTGAAGTCGGAGCCGATGACGGCGCAGCGGCTTATGCTACAGGCAAAGCGGCAATGTGGATTCAAGGGCCGTGGTACGCGGAGACGATTCTGAAATCCAATCCGAACGTTAATTTTGGTGTAGCTCCAATGCCGCTGAACGACAATCCTGATGATACCAAAATCAATCTGAGCACATCCACTTCACTGGCGGTATCGTCCACAAGTAAAAATAAAGAAGTCGCACTTGATTTCATCAACTACATTCTCGATGACAAAGATTCAAGTGCATTCTACGAAGCACTCAAGTTTAATCCGGTTGCCAAGATTCATACGTTCAAGAGCTTCCCATGGGTAGATGATGCTTTGAAATATGTTAACGAAGGCAAAGCTTATCAAGATACGAAGATCCCTCAAGTTGTTAAGGATGAGTCCGGTAAAGCGCTGCAAGGATACTACTCTGGACAGCTGAACCAACAGCAGGTGATTGATGCACTCGACAAGGCGTGGAAGTCTTACAATAAAGTCAACAAATAAGAGCCGGACGGTTATCAAGTAAGCGCATGAACGATCAACAAGTATGAGCTGTAAGGAAAGCAGTACCCGCGTTTGTTGA
This sequence comes from Paenibacillus amylolyticus, assembly GCF_051136285.1. Classification (GTDB taxonomy): domain Bacteria; phylum Bacillota; class Bacilli; order Paenibacillales; family Paenibacillaceae; genus Paenibacillus; species Paenibacillus amylolyticus_F. The sequence continues at coordinate 4,392,059 of NZ_CP194938.1, forward strand.
CAAAATCCCTACGGGATTCGTTTCGATCCGAGGGGGTTGTCAACAAATGGACGGTGCTGTATTTCGTCGCAGTCTCGAAGCAGATGAAACGGCTGGCTGAACGATCTTCGTTCCCCCGTTAACCTTCATCCGCTGTGCAAAAAGGGGGAGAAGTTATGGCTACGAATGTGTTCAAAAAGTATCTTTCACTGCTCGCGTTCACCGCGCCAGCCTTTGTAATCTATGCGATTTTTCTGCTGTATCCAACGTTCAGCGGAATGTTCTACAGCTTAACTGATTGGAATGGATTAAACCGCGACTACAGCTTTATCGGTCTGGGCAACTTCGTGGAATTGTTCAAAGAAGATCCTGACTTCCTCAAATCGCTGTGGTTTACGATGAAATATGTTATTTTTATGCTTATTCTGCAAAACGGAATTGCTTTGCTGCTTGCGGTGTTGATTGAATCACGTACGCGTAGCAAAGGCTTATTCCGAACGTTATTCTTCATGCCAAACATGATTAGTACCATTATCAGTGCATTCATGTGGACGTTCATCTTTTCCCAAGTGCTGCCTCAGCTCGCGGAGAAACTGGCGATTTCTTTTCTCGACCAGCAATGGCTCGGTGATCCGAAGTTTTCCTTCTACTCGATTCTGATTGTATCGCTCTGGAACGGTGTGGGTTATATGATGATCATCTACCTGGCTGCATTGCAAGGTGTACCGAAGAGTCTTAAAGAAGCAGCTGTCATTGATGGAGCCAATGCTTTTCAGGTGCTGCGTAACGTAGTACTGCCGATGATTACACACGCTGTTACAATCTGTTTCTTCCTGACACTGAACGGGGCATTCAAAGTGTTTGAGGTTGTCTATGGATTGACAGGCGGCGGCCCTGGCCGTGCTACACAGGTGATCACCATGAACATTTATGAGGAAGCCTTCTCCAACAACTTCAGATACGGTTATGCCAGTGCCAAATCGGTTGTGCTGTTCGTCATTGTGCTGATCTTTACGCTCATTCAGATCACCGTCATGAAGAGAAAAGAGGTGGAGGCATGAGGATGCAGCGACTGAATAACTATCTGATTCGGCTGTTATTGATTCTCGGCTCCCTGGTGGCGATGCTGCCGATCTACATGGCTGTGGTGAACTCGTTCAAAACACAGGGTGAGATGTTCCAATCGTTTATCGCTTTGCCAACCACGCTGCATTGGGAGAACTACACGGATGCGTTTAACAAAATTAATCTGCTCGGCAGCTCGCTGAACTCCGCGATCGTGTCTATACTGGGCATCGGAGGAATTGTGTTCTGCGCTTCGCTTGCGGGTTATAAGCTGTCACGGACTTCCGGTCGACTCAGCAATCTGATCTTCTTCATGTTTGTTGCTTCTATGCTGGTACCTTTCCATTCGATCATGATTCCATTGACGCGTGTAGCAAAGGGCATGGGGGTACAAGGAAGTACTTACGGACTGGCTCTGATCTATATCGGACTTGGTGTAAACATGGCGATCTTCCTCTATCACGGGTTTGTGAAGTCCATCCCGCGTGAACTGGAAGAGTCAGCTCAGATGGATGGATGTAATGAGTTCCAGACGTTCTTCCAGATCATCTTCCCGCTGCTGTTGCCAATCACGGTGACCATTGCCATTCTGGACTTCTTGTGGATCTGGAATGACTTCCTGTTGCCACTACTGATGTTGACGGATGTGAACAAATATACGCTCATTCTGTCCACAAATATGCTGTTTGGTGAGTACAACAAAGAATGGCCGTTAATTCTCTCTTCTCTGGTTCTAACTGCGATTCCGGTCATCTTGATCTATGCGTTCTTCCAAAAGTTTATTATGGAAGGCATTGCGGAGGGTGCGGTAAAAGGATAACAAGTACAGAAGGAGAGAGAGAGGTACAGTTGATGAGAATGTGTAGCTTATAAAAGTGTACAAAAGCTACCCAAATCCTTGTTTTTGTCTGGATCTTGTTACAACCTGCCTTATAATTGAGTACATTAAAATAGTCTTGAACTGCGGATATATCCAACAGTTTAAGGCTATTTTTATTTGCGGAATGATCACGTTTGTTTTCCAAAGGCAATGGGGCAGACGGAATATCTGCCCGTATACGTTTCTATAAGTTAGGTGCTAGATGTTAGTAGTCTGCGAGCTGCTTGTGCAAGGACTATTAGTCCGCGCTCCATCTCATCTTGGGAAGCATAGGCATAAGAGAGGCGAATATGACTCGCATCCAGACGATCATACAAGTAACCTGGATGGATCAGCACGTCTTTTTCCAGACAAGCATGGAATAGCCGGCGGGTAGATAACGGTTCAGCTGTGAACCGTAGCCAGATATAGAAACCACCTTCGGGCGTTGTGTACTCCGCAATGTCATGGAAATAACGATGCAGCAGCTCCAGTATGAAGTCTCTGCGTTTTCGCAACTCGGGCCGCAGCCGTTCCATATGGCTTGTATGATGTCCATCCGCGAACCATAGAGCAGCAGCATCCTGAGCGAGTGAACTGGTGCCGTAATCCGTTTGCATTTTAATATCGGCAAGACGGCGAATCACAGGCACAGGGCCGACAAGCCAGCCGAGACGAAGTCCCGGGCTGACTGCCTTGGAGAGTGTGCCCATATACAGCACCCGGCCTTCCTGATCAGTTGCCTTAAGTGAAGGCGGAGGAGCATGATCCAGCCACAGCTCTTGATAAGCGGCGTCCTCCAGGATGGATATGCCGGAACGGCGAGCAAGGGACATCAATTCTTGCCGACGCTTGTAGCTCATGACACTACCTGTAGGGTTATGGAAGCTTGGAATAGTATAGAGCAGCGGAAAGGATTCGCTGCTCTGTTCACTTTTTTCCATTTTCACCGATTGGATTGCGCGTTCCAAAAGCCCTGGTTGTAAGCCTTCTTCATCCATTGCGATACCGCTCAGCTTCAATCCTGCCGATTGAAACGCATGAATGGAATAGAGATACGATGGTTTCTCTAGCAGTACAGCCGAACCACGAGGAAGCAGCCCCACGGAGATCAGATGCAGTGCCTGGAGAGAGCCGGACACGATCAGGATTGAATCAGGCGAGGTCTGAATACCACTGGATTGTAAGTGAACGGACAACGCTTCGCGAAGCTCCAGACTACCCTGAGGTTCAATGTAATTAAGAGTACGCATACGGCTGGACATGTTCTGGAGAATTTCATTGAATGCTTCATTTGGCATCAGCTCTGGCGCGAGTTCACCTGTACCCAGCCGAATAATACCAGGGCGGAACTCAGCCTGATTAATCTGCTGAATCTCGGGCAGATTGGGGTAATACCAACCTTCCTCGGCAGCTTCAATCCAGTTGGGCATTGCAGCATGAGCCATGCTGTGCCACCCGGAACCGCAGACGTAGGTTCCACCACCATGACGTCCTTCAATCATGCCAGCTGCGGTCAGGTTGTCCAGCGCGGTGACCAGTGTACTGCGATTTACACCCATGGATGCTGCCAGCGTTCGCTGAGAAGGGAGGCGGGTTCCAGCGGACCACTCACCCGTTGTGATTTTTTGCCGGATATAGGCTTCGATCTGACGAAACAATGGCATATCAAGCGCAGGGTTTGGCTGCCAGCTGCGACTGGAAGAAACATCGGAATGTTGACGTCCCATCAGATAAGTTCACCTCTCACCAAGTTATGTACCGTTCACTATATCATTTGGTTGGGTTCATTGCCATCCAAGTGGCTGGTTACGTCTGTCTTGATTTCATCTACGCTGAAGTGAAGACAGAGATAAGGGGGATGAAGAATGGACGTTTTTATTCATGCTGTGGTGCTGGTATTTGGCCTTATATTACCGCTGGGTGTACAGAATGTATTTGTTTTCAATCAAGGGTTAACGCAAAAGAAAGTTCAACATGCACTTCCGGCTGTCATTACAGCTGGAATCAGTGATACATTACTGATCGGAGTCGCCGTTGGCGGCATGTCCCTCATTTTGGTTCAATGGCCATTATTGACGAATATTCTATACGGAGCGGGTAGCCTGTTTTTGCTCTATATGGCCTGGGGGCTATGGAAATCATCCGGTTCTCCGGATGGGATTCCAGTGGCGATGTCCGCGGGGCGGCAGATTGCTTTTGCCGCCTCGGTGTCCCTGCTCAATCCGCACGCCTTGCTGGATACTGTAGCAGTGATTGGCACCAGCTCACTTCAGTATGAAGGGGGGGGATGGGAAGAGAACGGATCACGAGAGGGTTAATAGAAACAAGGAGGAAGTGCCAAAGCTTGGTACCAAAAAAGACTCCCCACGGTAATCACGGGAAGCCTGATGTATTCGTTTATTCGGCCTTTAGTAGCATGGATTCAATAAACATTTTAAGATCCTGGCTTGTTGCGTTCAGATGGTCAATAATCTCGCTGAACTCGGTTACCAGCTCGGCCTGTTCATTACTGGACTGGGCTATAGAGGTAATCTCCTGTTCCATCTGCCGAATGGAGGTCTGCACATCTTTGAGTGAACGTTCGATGTTGACTGTAGCTTCCTTGGTTCCAGTAGATAGTTTGCGTACCTCGGATGCAACGACACCGAATCCTGCACCTGCCTCGCCAGCTCGTGCAGCTTCAATAGCAGCATTAAGACCGAGCAGATTCGTCTGTTCTGAAATCTCGCGAATAAATCCGGCGACTTTGTTAACCTCGCCAGAATTTTGCACAGCTAAGCGGGCATTATCCAAAATTTGCGTGGATGATGCCGTCAATTGCTCGGCTTGGGCAGCTACCGTCTGTACCATATCTGTTAATTTGCCGCTGATTCCACCAATTACCTCGTTGAAATGCCCCAGCTTTTCTTCATTTTTAAGAGAGTGAGCAATAGCAAATATGCCAACGATATTCCCTTCCTCATCCCGAATCGGGGTGGATGCCGTATTGATGGGTGTACCATAGTGTTGGGCATCTATACGGTAGGAGGAAGTCTCGCCGTGTATAAGTGCTTGGCGTATTGTTGGATCTTCAAGGACAATGGGATCGCCTGGCTTTAAGCCCAGATCAAGATCATTGCTGGGGGAATAATACCGGACCTGCTTAGTATCGTTGACTGCTATCATGATATCCTGTTCTTTCAGTAATATTTTAAAATACGGGCTTGCTGCAACGAGTGCTTCTACGATGTTCAATAATGTCAGCTCCTATGTACATGTAAGTTTGTTCTCTTAATCTGTTATACATCGTCACAATGAGGACAAGTTTGAAGACCCTGATCAAGGAAAAATACATAAAATTTTCGAATACTGAAATAATTAAAGTTAATTTATGTGATATTTGGGAATATAAAGAAAAAAGCAGCTGATAAGAACACGATGTTCTCATCAGCTGCTTAGAATTAAAGCTTCGGTTGTGAAGAGATTTATCCTGAAACGCCGAATAGGCTTCTGTACGTATAATTAGATTAAATGCATTAGCATTACAACACGACTGGGGACATACTATCCACCAATCTGCGACATACGGCGCACCGTCGGAGTATGGGATTGCATCTTTTGCTCCAGTGCCATCGCCATTTCATGATTCTTCGGTTTGGTGCCGAGTGCTTTCAGGAAAAGTGCGGCCATTGCATCCGGATCATTCACATAGTGGCGAACGTTGTACTCATCTGACCAATATAGACAAGCCTTAATATGTCCATCTGCTGTAAGACGCAGTCGGTTACAATTGTCACAGAAGTGGTCGCTTACGGGATGGATGAGACCAAATGTGCCTTGGGAGCCAGCTACTCTCATATTGCGAGACGGGCCATTCCCGGCAGGGCCTTCCGTGTTCTCAACCGTCCAGCCAGCTTCTGCACATACGTCTGTCACCGCCTCCAGCGGCAAATATGATTTGCGCCAGGAGTCGGAAGCATGCCCGATCGGCATGTATTCAATAAATCGCACATGCAATGGCTGATCGATGGTCATGGCAATGAAATCCTTGATTTCATCATCATTAATGCCTTTCATCAGCACCACATTCAGCTTAATGGGTGCAAGGCCGACGGCAGTTGCCGTCTCGATGCCTTTCAGTACCTTCTTCACATCTCCACCGCGGGTAATCATAGAGAATCGGTCGGCATGCAGCGAGTCGAGACTGATATTGATGCGGTTCAATCCCGCATCCTTCAACGCCTGAGCCTGTTTGTCCAGCAGCAGTGCATTCGTGGTTAGCGCAATGTCATCAATACCATCGATGGCAGAGATCATGGCAACAAGCTTGTACAGATCCTTGCGTACCAGAGGTTCTCCCCCGGTGAGTCTAACCTTGCGCATGCCCATCGGGGCGAGCACTTTAAGCACTTTTGTTATTTCTTCATAACTCATAATTTCATCATGTGGAGCAAATTCCATGCCTTCCGCGGGCATACAGTAAACGCAGCGCAGATTGCAGCGGTCCGTAACGGAAATACGGATGTAGTCATGTATGCGGCCAAATGAATCCTGAAGCAATTCCATGCAGACCACCCTTTCAACGGTTCAGATTGGAAATCTTCTATAGAAAATGATACGACATTTGTAAAAGTAACAGTTGCATCAAATTTTAGCTATTTCTCCAATCCACGTCAATGATGACGTCCGGTGACAGCAATTTATACAGGCTGATTCAGCTGGAATTGGCCAACGACTTGTTGAAGGAACAGAGTGATCGCCTCCACATCATGGGAGGATTGCTGTACTTTTAACATATCCCGAATCAACTCCATCATTTCGGCTTCAACCTCGGTGGAGGTCGAACGGTTTTGGTGGCTGATGGCAGCTATATTTTCCATCAGGAAGACCACCTGATCTACGACTTGTGTACGCTCGGCTTCTTCGGCAGATGCTTTTTGAAGAAGCTCTGAGGCTGCTTGAACCAGAGTGGTTCCTTCCGCAAGCACCTGATCTCCTTCGGTAATCTGTTTAGAAGCTGCGCTTGCAGCAATCGAAATGCGATCCAAAATGTGATGAATATCCTCCGTAGATGAACGGGACACGTCAGCAAGCTTGCGAATCTCTTCGGCAACGACAGAGAATCCGCGTCCATGCTCTCCGACACGAGCGGCTTCAATCGTCGCATTTAGCGCAAGCAGATTGGTCTGTGCAGATATTTCATCAATCACCGCCAGGGCGCGATAGATTTCTTTCATTGTACCGAGAAAAGACAGAATCGTCTGGTTTGTATCGGACACGGCACCGGAGATTTGAATCATTTTATCACCGATGCGATCTACTTCCTCTCTAGCTACACCAATCTGTTTACTTGCCGACATCTCCAGCTGTTGCAGCGTCAGACGCATGTGATCGGCGGCCTGTTTTGCTTGATCCAGATCTTGTAGCTGGGTGCGGGTGGCCTGAATCATGGAACCAAGCTTGAGATTTACGCGGTCTGTCGTTACCTGTGTGGTCTCTGTGGATGTACGCATCAGGTGCTGATTATGCATTACGTCCTCCGTAGCCCGCTGGACTTTGAGCATGATGCTCTCGAGAGAATCGATCATGTTATTAATCCATTTCGCCAGCTCACCTGATTCGTCCTGAGCAAAAGAATGAGAGTCGAGTCGCTGGGTTAAATCACCCTTGCCTTCTGCATTGATTCGAATGAATTGACTCAGGCGGCGCAGGTCTGCATGTACTCGGTTATAATGTTTACGATGAAGCTGTAACGCACCAAGGAATCCGAAGATTACATTGAAGCCGGCAATGGCAGCAGCACTCCATCCACTGCCCGTCAGAGCAAATATCAATACAGCTGCAAGAATGGCGGAGAGCACAATATAGATACTGTGCTGTTTCGATTGCCGCCACCCAATACTGCGTATTCGGTACACTTCCTCCAGGTCTCCTTCACACATCATGCCCCAGCGATCAGGACAGTGGGGAAGCTGGAAGGTGATGCCTTTACCTATAACAGGAATATGGCGGTAATCCGAATAACCGGGATAGGTAACAAACAGATTGGAGCCATTTCGAATCGTTTTCGATACGCCCGGATGTAATTGACCTGTGGAGGGGTCGGTGAACATCAATTCAAGTTCCGTATGCTCCTGCACAGACACGATGCCCCAGTCGGTGGTGACACCGTCTTTCAGATTTTCCCCGTGAGTAAATGTCCGATCCTCAAAGCGACTGCGAGACAGGGCAGTACCTGGCTGTAGCTCAGGTCGCAATACCGACTCAGCCATAAACAGGTAGTTATCACCTGAGTCCGGATAGACGTGCCCTGATTCACGCTGAATGAGATCACCGAGCACATCGCCCGGAATACGGCTGCATAAAGCACCTGCATATTTCCCTTGATGCACAATAGGGGCAATGAACATCAGGGTGATTTCGTCATGAAACGTAGATGAGCGAGGTCCGATCTCCAGTGTAAGTGGATCAGAATAAGGGCCATACAAGCACTTTCTGCCGGGGCTTCCTTTGTGTACATCGTTTAATCCGGGTCCAAAAGATGTGTTATCGTGAGTGGTGTAGCGTTGACCGATATGTTTCTGATATGTAGAAAAAATAACTTGGTGCTGCTTATCGAGTATGAACAATTCCGTGCTATCCTGAGATCGGGCGTAACTCGCCTTAAGCCAGGTTTGTAGCTTTTCTGCGTGTGAAGAACCATGTTTCACATCTTGGAGGTTAGCCAGCTCAATCTGATGAAGTAATCGGTCCAGATGACTCCATTGATCATTAGCCCAATCCATCAATAACTGTCTTCGTGTCTCCGCGATCCCTTCAAAAATGTGCTCTACATCTTCCTTCCGGTGTGCGTTCAACCGATAGGACCACCACAGCGGCACCCCTTTTTTCCATCCCAGCCAATCAAACATGATGACCACCCCAAATTTTGGATTTAAAAAGATTTGAACAGCCCTCAAACATGTTGTTTTCCATGATTTTGTGGTAATTCAAGCTATAGTTGGTACAACTGTATCCCCCCCATGGCTTTATTCCAATCTCTGTCTATATCCATCGTTATACATGAAATCTCATCTGATTACGAGGGGATATGTCAAATTTTCCGAATATTTCATCAATTAATACAAATGAATATACGCTGTTTGCGGATTTACCACATCCGGAAGGCCCTAATAAGGAGACAAACTCATTGGATTCAATATGGAACGTCACATCGGATAAAGCCTTTGGAACAACGAAGTGCGTAGTTCATAGTGCAGAGTGTGATGGGGAGGGCTTAGTTGCCAATTACCCATCCTAGTCTCTAACACATGTAGACCATGCACTCTTATATAAGCGATCCATGCATATACTCGTAGGCGTAGAGAGCCAGTTCGATGGCAACCCGTTTTTCGGGGAGGAGGCAGTCTTTTCCCAAAAGCCCTTCAATTTTGTCTAAACGATGGTACAGCGTCTGTCTGACGATAAACAGTGCGCTGGCTGTCTCTTGCTTGGAACAGCAAAGGGTCAGATATTGTTTGAGTGTAAGGAGCAGCTGCCGGCCCTTCTCCGAATCATACCGAATCAGAGGTCCCAGGTATTCAGCAATAAAATCATTCAAATTGCCGTTCTGCTTCATACTGGCGATGATGCGATAGCAGTGCAGGTTGCTTTAAGGATAAGTATATGTGCATTTAGATGAGATTAAACCTGACGCTCATTTGGTCTATATGACAAAAACAATAGATCTTTTTGTCATACTTCTTAAATGGCATCAGAGTGGCATCAGATACATGATCGTCTTTTTTACATAGATACGATAAAAAAATGCCCCTGATCAGGCACAGGAATCATTACGGATTCCAGTACCTGGTCAGGGGCAAATCTTTGCTCGCGATCACATTTGAATCGTGGTGATCACGATAGACTGAATTAATCTACGATTTTTTTTCTTTTGAATTTCATCAGGAACTCATACACAATCGGCACGATGACAAGTGTGAGCAGTGTGGAACTGATCAGACCGCCGATCACAGTAATTCCGAGTCCTTTCGAGATGATGCCCGCGCTTTCTTCGAGTCCTGTTACCAGTGGCAGCAGGGCACCGATCGTTGCCAGAGCGGTCATCAGGATTGGACGCAGACGTGTAGCTCCTGCTTCGAGCAGCGCTTCACGTGTTGTGAGTCCTTCCTTTTCCTTATGAATAACGCGGTCGATCAATACAATGGCATTGGTAACAACGATACCGATCAGCATCAGCGCGCCCATCATAGCAGATACGTCGAGTGTACCGCCTGCGATGAACAAACCAACCATGATGCCGATCACGGTGAACGGCAGGGAGAACAGGATTGCGAATGGTGCAAGTCCGCCGCCAAACGTCACGACAAGCACAAAGTATACAATCGCAATGGCTGCCAGCATCGCCAGTCCGAGTTGCGTGAATGTATCATTAATCTGTTCGGTTGTACCGCCAAACTTCACTTCAACCCCATCCGGCAAGTCCAGCTTGTCGATGTTTGCTTTCAGGTTCTGCGAAGCTTTGGTTACATCGGAAGCCAGAATGTTAGCTGTCACCTGTACAACGACTTTACCATCAATACGCATGATGGAGTTCGGTGAAGTGCCTTCTTCGACTTTGGCTACATCCTTGATCGGAACCTGGATGCCCAGTGGTGACGTGACCGTTTCATTTTCAATATCCTTAATACTGCTGAACGTTTTATTGTCTGTTTCTACATAGACTTTGTAAGTCTTGTTATCGATGTCCACTTCCGTGAGAACCGGACGTTCCCGCACGGGACTCAGTGCCATCGCCAGTTGACCCGCCGTAAGACCGAGCTTGCTCAGCTTTTCTTGATCGGCGACCAGAGTATATTGACCGTAAGTGTCGGAGATGGTAGTACCTGCTTTTTCAAAAGAGTCCTTTTCCGCCTGAACCAGTTTCAGGACTTCTTCGGCTACAGGTTTCAACTGCTCCACATTGTCACCATAGATGGACAAGCTCAATTTGCTGCCACCGAATCCGCCGGACATGTCCAGTTCATTCCACTTACCTTTGGTCACTTCTTTTTGCAAACCTTCAACCAGCTGTTTTTTCACATCGGTGAAGTCTTTTGTATCCTTGTTATATTGAATGTAGAAGAGTGCAGAGTTTCCGCCGCCTCCACCCATGCTGGCGAGCGGGTTACTGCCGCCGATGGAATATTGCATTTTCTCCAAACCTGGCTGTTTCAACAACCATTTCTCAGCAACCAGGGCTTCTTTTTCTACATCTTCACGAAGTGAGCCGGTTTCAGGGCTGTATGTGATCGTTACGAATTTATCCTTTTGTTCTGGCAAGAAGCTCGTACCAACGAATGGATACAGGAACAAGCTGCCGACCAACATGAGAACTGCAATGAAAACGGTAATGATTTTGTGAGAGAGCGTCCAGTTCAACAGCCGTTTGTAGCTTTCAGCCAGTTTGCCTGGTTTCTCTTCATGATTTTGTTTATTCTTGATCCCTGTGCGGAACAGGCTATGTGCCAGCATCGGAACGATAGTGATCGCAACCAGCAAGGAGGCCAGCAGGGCGAATACCATCGTCAAGGCAAACGGCATGAACAGCTCTCCGACCATACCGCTAACGAGTGCCAGCGGCAAGAACACTGCAATCGTAACAATGGTGGACGAGAGAATTGGAATAAACATCTCGCGAGTAGCTTCACGAACCAGTTCACGGCCTTTCAGCTTCTCGTTTTTGAGTGTCAGTCTGCGATAGATGTTCTCGATAACGACGATAGAGTCATCGACAACCCGCCCGATGGCAACGGTCATCGCTCCCAGTGTCATCATGTTCAACGTAATGTTCATCAGATTGAGTGCCGTCAGTGCCATGAGCAAGGAGAGCGGAATCGAAATGATGGAGATGATTGTTGAACGGATGTTACGCAGGAAGAGCAGGATAATCAGAATTGCGAACAGGGCGCCAAATAAGGCTTTGCCCAGCATCGTGTTCACGGAATCCTGAATAGGCTGGCCTTGGTCAAGCAGGATTGTCAGTTCTGCATTTTTAAATTGCTTTTGCAGTTCTTCGGCTTTGCTTTTGACCTGCTTAACCACGTCCACCGTATTGGCATCATTGGATTTCACGATGGAAATACCGATGGATTCCTTGCCGTTCGTACGGGAGATGGACTCGGCTTGACCGATGACCTCAATCTTGGCAATGTCGCTCAGTTTCACGGTCGGGATTCCAGCTGCATTAGCAGCACCTGCGGCACCAGATGGGTTCGCTGCAGCATTGCCGCTACCAGTTTGCCCGGCAGCAGGAGTGGAACCTTGCGCTTGGGCTGCACCGGCTACTCCTTGCCCCGCTTGAGTCGAAGGATCAGCAGTTTGACCTGTGGCTTGCCCGGCTTGAGCACCGCCACCTTGGCTTGCACCAGCGCCAGCTCCGCCTGGGACAACGGGAATCGCCAGATTTTTTAGATCATCCAGGCCGATGATATTGCCGTCAACAACAACGGCTTTCTGAGATTTGTCCAGTTGGAAGAGGCCGAGAGGTACACGAATGGATGAACCTTTCACGATCCCGTTCACGGTATCTTCGCTTAGACCGAGTTCAGCCATTTTGGCTTGATCGAACTTCAATTGTACTTCTTTGACGTATTGACCGGACACTTGGACTTGAGCTACACCGTCGATATCTTCAAGTGCAGGACGGATATCTGATTCCACAAGTCTTGTCAGTTCTTCGAGATCTCCACCGTCCTTGTCGGACAAACTCAGAGATACAACGGGGAATGAGTTAATGCTGAATTTGGAGATGGTTGGTTTCTGCACGCTGTCAGGCAATTGTACCTCATTCAGCGCTTCACGAACCGTAGCGGTTGCGTTCGTCAGATCAGTTCCATAGTTGAATTCAAGCGTGATGGACGCTGCATTCTCCATGGAGGTAGAGGTGACGGTCTTCACGCCATCAATATTGCGCAGCTTTTGTTCCAGCGGCTTCGTAACATCCTCCACAATACCTTCCGGAGCGGCGCCCGGATCAATCGCTGTGACATTCAGAAACGGTACATTGATGTTCGGGATAGTCTCCTGTTTCATCGTCATTCCGCTGTACAAACCCGTGAATGAGATGATGATGGTCAGAATCCAAATCGCAAACTTGTTGTTCAGTGAAAAGTTAATAATCCCTTTCATACGTTGGTTTCTTCTCCTCTCGGTTTCTCCTGTTTATGTGTGTGACGAGTCAGCCTGGATAAACCGGTTATACATGGTATCCATAATGTGCTGAAGCTCGGAGTGCAATGGTTCAAGGATGGTTACACCTTCCATGTTACGCATCATGCCAAGGATGATGGCGCGTCTTGGGGTGAATTCCATGATCTCCTGCCTTAGTATGGCGATGGTCTCAAGTACATCATTTCGTGATTGACCGGCAGGCAGTTCGCTTGAAGCGATATCCTGCATTTCTTTCAGAATATGAACGGGATGCCGCAGCATAGCTGCATCTGGTTGGGGCTCGGCAATCCAGGCAGGCCACTGATCCAGAGGAATAAGAGGTTCTGGCCGATGCTGGAGGCAGCCTCGGGCTGCATAATCCATCATCTGCAAGAGATGGGTTGCCATCTTATTAACCGTAAGGGAAGGCATTTCGGTAAACCAGATTTTGACGTACGACAGGAAAAGCCCATGCGTCAGCAAGATCAGATCAATCGTATAGGGTTCAATCTCGGAGCCGTATAGATCCTCCAGTTTGCTTTTGAACCAATGCAGTGTACGAATCTCAATATCTCTTTGCTGAGGTGTGCAGTGCTCCTTGCGCTGCTGTTCATCATCCATCATCATGCTGCGCAGCTGGACGCGTAAAAATTCCTTCAATTCGGCAACATGAGTCAGTAGCACCTCAATCTGTTTATGTAGCCGCTCTCTGGAGGTCAGGCTGGTTTCATGCTCAATCTGGGACATCTCGTCCAGAAGAATGTACAAGCAATACTCCAGGGTACTGGCTTCCAGCTCTTCTTTGGATTTGAACATCAGATATAAGCTGCCCTTGGACATGCCGCATAACTCGGCAATCTCTTGCATGGAGGTGGCGGCGCTACCCTTGGCAGAAAACAGCTTGAGCGCTGTGGTGATGATCAGTTTTCTTTTTTCATTCATCCCATGGATCGGGTTCATTAAGATTATGTTCACCTCGCTGGGAACTCATGAGTTCTCGAATTGACTTCGCGGTCAAACTAAGTATAAACGATGTGAATGAGGGATTACAAATGTGCACGGTGCAGGGGGTAAAATGAACTGCAAAAAGAGTTGAGAAATGAACAACAAATTGAACAGCAAAGTGTACAGGAAAGTGAGTTGCAAAGTGAATCAAAAAGTGAATTGAAAAAAGTTTATTATCGAGCTGTAGAGCTGTACGTCGTACTTTTGGGGAGGAATATGGAGAACGTGAAAAAAGCAACAAAACGCATCAAACGCATCAAGAAGGCTTCAAGCATGTATGCCTGGCCGCACGACTGATCATCTTGATGAACCAAACTCATTACACCACGCGCCAGCAGATGCATGCGGTGCAAACGCAACGAAAACACATCAACACATCAAGAACGCTTCAAGAACGCTTCAAGAACGACTCAAGAACATAGTGAAAATTTATTCTAACGATTACAGCGGAGCTTATTTGAGCAATATACATCCTTTTGAAATTCTAACGATCACCACAGACCTTATTTTGCTGAAAACACAAGTTAAACGTCCATTTTCGCATCAAAATCCTGAAATAAGCTCTCCTGAGATCGTTAGAAAAATAAAACCTTCAATATGGCCCAAATAGCGTTACTGGTGATCGTTAGAAATAAAATGCATGAACCGCGCTACTTCGAAAAGGTAAAGAGAGAAAAAATTAAGGAATATCGAATGAAGGAAAGTAAGCCAGGCAAAACAAGCAAAACAAGAAAGGGTAAGTAAAGTAAAGTAAAGTAAAGTGAAGTGAAGTAAAGAAGGGAAATGGGGCGAAAGCGAAGGAGAGCGCAACCAGAAAGAAATGAAAGTAATCCAATGTAAATTAGAATACTTTAGAGCAAATTAAAGAAGATATAATACAGTTCAATGAAAGAAAATAAAGCTAAAAAGAATAAATGTAAATCCAAGCAAAGCATAGAATAGCAAGCCAAAGCAAAAAAAGGGAGAAAAGCAGTGCACATCAAAGCGAAACAAAACAATCCAATTCAAGTAAATCCAAGTGAAGTGAGAGCAGACTATGATCCTCCCTGGAAATCGTAAATAGCAAGCAGAATGATTGCTCCCAAGAAAACGAGATAGAAAAGTGCCAACACTATCAAAAACGAGTATCCGGTATATGCACCGATACGTGCCAACCATTTTTTCATCAAGAAGTGCCCTCCTGCATTTCAATGAACTAGTGACAAGGTTTAGTTGCCTATTACATTATATCCCAAAGTACCTATTGAATCTAAAAATGTGCCAAAAAAAATCACCTAAAAAAATCACATATAAAATTATACCTGCAAAAAAAGACGACTCCCTGTATGAAGTCGCCTTTCTGGATATAGACTGAATTTGATTCTCCATTACGTTACGTAACGATTTTCAACCCTACCGCTGCTACCAAAATCATCGCAATGAATAGCAGCCGCTTCGCTTCTTTTCGTTCACCAAACAGAAGCATACCTGTCACCGTACTTCCTACTGTACCAATTCCTGTCCATACCGCATAGGCCGTACCCATAGGAATAGATGTCATGGCGTAAGACAACAGCGAGAAGCTGAATACAAACGATACCAGCATCAGGACAATATAAGGCCAGCCCTTCCGTGTGGAAGCCCCGTTAATGCCGATGACCCCAAAAATTTCACAGATTCCTGCACCTACAATCGCAAGCCATGCCATTAGACGGCACCTCCTTTAACCTGTGGTTTCTGGTTTTCCTGCTGATCCGTGACGAGCTTCAGCCCAATGACACCGCAGAGCAGCAGTCCGATCAGCAGCATTTTAACCAAACGGAACGGCTCACCAAACAACAGCATTTCGGTCAAAACCGTACCGGCTGTACCGATCCCTGTAAACACGGCATAGACCGTACCAACAGGTAATCTTTTGGCAGCAGCAATAATCAAGCCGAAGCTGATAATAATGGCGAGTCCCGTCAATGACCATTGCCAAGCATTGGAAGCATGTTTCAGTCCGCTAACCCAGACAATCTCAATAATGCCTCCTACAAAAACGTATAACCAGTTGCGGTTCATGATGTTCAATCTCCTTCTGGCACAACAGAGTGTGCCTTTTCATTCAAGCTGTGTATGCCATTCCAAAAGACAGGCCAGGAAGCATCGAGCCGTCTCTTATACCTGCGTGAGCTTCCGTAAATAATCTCAACCGTGATGCCATCGAGAAAGGTCATAAAAGCAATAGCGGCCTGCTCGGCAGGAATAGGTGGAAGATCCCCTTCGCGAATCGCGCGCTGCAACAGCCTGGACAATGCACGCTCCATGCCGTCCAGAAATGGATACACCAGATCCATCACTTGGCTGTACAGATCAGGCGGTGGGTAATAACAGTTTCGAAGCATCAGCCTGGCAGAGGCATGATCCTGATACTCCTGCTCAAACCACGTCATCATCCCCCGCAAACGTGCTTCCAGCGGCATATGGGCGTGATCGCGGAAATATTCCAAGGTATGTCGCCGTACTTCATCAAATGCATGATCCAGCGTGTGCATAAACAAGTCTTCTTTACAGCTGAAATGCGCATATATCGAGGGTTTCTTAATCCCGACTTCATCAGCTATCGCTCTCAAGGAAGCCCCTTCATAGCCGTCTCTGGCAAAATGAAACAGGGCCGCGTCCCGGATGGTATAAGCAGTCATTATATTCACCTTCCTAACGGTCGTTAGGTAATATCTTTTCACACATTAGATCCCCTGTCAAGATCGAAAAACACAAAATACACCCGCCGCACAGGAAGAGTGCAGATGGATGTATTAGATAAAGGATATGTTGTAACCTGAACTCGCAATATGGGTTGGCCATTGAAAGATTATTTTGTCATGAGGTGTCTGTGTAAATTGTAAATAAGTCTTAGTTCAGCGAATATATAGGCACCGATCAGAAGGTAGTGAAGCCCAGAATGAGCTGCAGTTTATACAAAATGCCTTTCAGGAAGGTTGTTTTCTCCTGGAACTCTTCCAGATTCAAGGTGAATTCGGCATCCTTGTTTGTCCATATACGCTCGAAGTAATTTGCCACGTCTATCGTAAATGAATTGTCTGCAGGGGCTGCAACCCACACATTATTCTCCAAATTATAATCATTTAGATTCCGTGGAGTGAAGTTGGTTGAACCGCCGAGCACGATATGATCGCCGGTAGCTTTTGCAATATAAATCATCTTGGTGTGATATTGCTCCTTGGTTGTGTTATACCAGCGAACCTGGATTTTGCCGTTTGATTTGTGATGCAATTCTGCTGCCACGGGCCGATTAGGGATACCGATCTTCTCCTGACCAAAGGCGTTTTCGTTAGGGTCAAGCACAAGCCGGATGTCGGTTCCTCGCTCTGAGGCATCCAGTAACGCTTCCAGCACTTTTGGTGAGGCGATGTAGAACATGCCCATCCAAATGGTATCCCCCTGGCCTGTCTGGCTAAGCTCATCAAGCAAGGCATCATTGACTTTGCCTTCGGTTACATATCGCAGGCGTATAGGCCTATCATTTTTATTGGCTTCCTCGGAAGGTTTGTTATAGACAGGCAGCTGACCTCCCCCGGACATATTCACAACGGCTTGCTCCGATTGAATAATATCCCCAATGATTGGGCCGGTAACCTCAAAGCCAATGTTCGAGTGATATGCACTAGGGTCATGAATGTTACCTGACGAGACGATGGCTGTTTTTTCGCTGACAACCACCTTACGGTGATTGGCCTTTACGTTCAGCAATTTCAGATAGGAACGCACCGTAACATCCGGGCTATCTGATGCCATCAGGTTAGGAATCCAGCCTTTACCGGACTGACCAAACCACTGGAAGAACGTACGCCAGACTGCAGAATACACCGGAGTAGAGTCGCGCAGTGGATCAACATTGGTGATGACAACTTGAATATCGGCCTGCTTCAACTGCTCCAGCAGCGGATTGGGAGCCGAGTTATAGTTGGTGTTCACTTCATCGGTAATGAACCAGATGTTCATATCGGGCTGTTTCATTTTTTTGGCAATGAGCGCATCGGTAAACTCCTGACTGACAGGTGGAAAGTTCTGTCCTTTGTGCTGATAGTTGTTGAACAGAAACATATCCACCACAACAAACTGCTCGGCATCTTCAACCACCTGAAGCATGCGCTGGAAAATTTGCTGTTCATGTTGCATCTGTCCATCGGCTGATGGGTACGTAAGGTCATGCAGGAACTCCACGTTCTGCACCCGGTATTCCGGGCTTTCATAAGAGATTCCTGGTGGTAGCGGTTTATAGGTCTGGTAGAGCATCACGGCAATGAGCCACAGGATAAGTAGTGCAATTGCTGTGCGTATGTATGGAAATTTGCCGCGGGCAGATGTGCAGTCAGAGGTATGGCGGCGCAATGAGAACAACGTGGGACTCCCCCTTTCTGTACTTGCTGACGTTTATTACCACAGGTGTAGCGATGTTGACGCAGGAGACCTGAACGGATGTATGTTACAGGCCGGCACCACAATTTAGAGTGTGTTCATCGACAGGTGTAAAACCGTTGTGTATAATGAACGTATTATTTTTGTAGAACGTTTATGGAGAGAAAGTAGGTAATCATGTGTATTCCATCAAACAAGTCGCTGCCATGTTAGGCATTCAGGCGGTCACGCTCCGGGCTTGGGAGAATCGATATGATGCAGTCACCCCTGAGCGTACAGAATCGGGTTATCGCATGTATACAGAAGAGAATGTGGCAGACTTGCGCTGGCTGAAGGAGCAGATCGATCAGCATCAGACCAATATCTCCGAGGCTGTACGCAGGTTAAAGGTTCGGAAGAATAATAATCCTGACCCTGCTTCGCCTGTACCGATGGTTCCTCCGGTACCTGTGATGGAAGAGGCTTTTGCACAGATCGCCGATCAGATCTATGAATCGCTCTATCATTTTCAAGGTGAGCGTGCCAACAGTTTGATTGATTTTGGTTTCACGATGTATGGATATGACAGCATGTTCTATCATGTGCTCGTACCAATCTTGGTACGAGTTGGAGACGCATGGGAGGCCGGGCGTGCAACGGTCGCACAGGAGCACTTCATGACACAACTGATCTCACAACGATTTTATCAGTTTTTCCATCTGTTCCCGATCTATCCGCATTTGCCTAAAGTGCTGGCTCTTTGTCCGGAAGGGGAGCATCATCAGGTTGGTTTATTGTTATTCTCTTTATTCATGCGCAAAAATGGAGCGGAAGTCCTGTATCTCGGAGCCAATACACCGGAAGAAGGGATATTTCCAATTCTGCGTGAACAGAAGATCAAGCTGGTCTGTCTATCGATTACGAGCCCTGGGCTTGTAGAAGCCTGCGATGAGTTGATTGGCCGGATTCAGGACGAGTTTCCTCATGTTCGTTTTGTGCTGGGTGGCAAAGGTTTTGAACGTGCGAAGCAAGCCCGTCACCCGGAATGGATTATGCCTGAAGATTCGGCAGACTGGCAGTCCTGGATTGAACGGGAGTATTTTACGAATATGCCTCCAAGTGCCGAACAAGCGAGAGGATAATAATTGAACATAAAGCGAATGCTAACGGAATAGATTCATATATAGAGGACATCCTTTGATCCAATGATCAAGGGATGTTTTTTTGTTGATTGTTCAGGCCAAAACGTATAAATAAACACTAATTTGACCCGTTGGTCATTTTATGTTTTACTTGTCGTATAATATTTGTACACCATTTGTATAATGTTTTTTGATTTACCCGCTTGAAGTGTTTCGCTACGGTTTAATAATAGGTTAGGGGCTTGAGAACTAGAGATGGTCCTACATAGGAAGGTGAGTGGCATGATACCGAATCAACAACGCAAACGTGCAGCTGTCATTGGCGCAGGTCCAGGTGGACTTGCAGCAGCCATGTTACTGTCCGGTCAGGGATATGAGGTTGATGTGTACGAGAAACAACCAGCTATTGGCGGACGTTCTTCCCGTCTGGAGCTTGGTGAATACAAGTTTGACCGCGGGGCTACCTTCTTGATGATGCCTCAGTTAATTGAAGAGATGTTTGATATGGTTGGACGCAAGTTGTCTGATTATGTAGATATGAAAGAACTGACCCCGCTGTACGCTTTGAACTTTGGAGATAAGGTATTCACACCTTCACGCAATCGGGAAGATACAGCAGCGCAGATCAAAGAGCTGTTCCCCGGCAATGAAGAGAATTACCTGCGGTACATGCGAGACGAGGAAGTGAAGTTTGGCAAAGTGATGCCCCTGCTCCGCCGTCCGTTTGGCAAGCTTACCGATTATTTACGCAAAGATGCGATTACCGCACTGCCCAAGCTTGATATAAATAACACCGTTTACGGCATTCTTTCCCGTTATTTTACCGATGAACGTCTGCGCTGGTCATTTACATTCCAGTCCAAATATCTGGGCATGTCCGCCTGGGATTGTCCGGGAACCTTTACGATTCTGTCGTTTATCGAACACCAATATGGGCTTTTCCATCCGATCGGCGGTGTGAATCGTATATTCCAGGCGATGGCCGATGTCGTTGAGGAGAATGGTGGGCGTATTCACACCAGTACACCGGTGAAACAGGTTCTCGTTCGTAATGGTCACGCCGAGGGTATATTGCTCGAAAATGGCGAACGGATCGAAGCCGACCATGTGGTACTTAATGCCGATTTTGCCCATGCAGTGAACCATCTGTTCGAACCTGGCGTACTTAAAAAATATACACCGGAAAAAATGAAACAAAAAAAATATTCCTGTTCTACAGCCATGTTGTATCTCGGTGTAGATGGCGAGATCGACCTGCCGCATCACTCGATCTATTTTCCGGAAGATTACCGGGTGAACGTAGACGAAATTACCAAGCACAAAATTTTATCGGCAGACCCGTCTCTATATGTTCATAACCCATCCAGACTCGATCCGACACTCGCTCCTGCAGGAAAATCTGCACTTTATGTGTTGATGCCAACACCAAACCTTACAGGAGACATCGATTGGGAGGCGGAACGAGCGAAGGTACAGGAAGACATGTTGAAGCGGCTCGAAGCGATCCCTGAGCTGGCAGACATTCGTGGCCGGATTGAAGAATGCATGCTGTTCACACCGCTGGATTGGCAGAATGAGCTGGATGTATACCAGGGGGCAACGTTTAATATGGCACATAATCTGGGCCAGATGATGTATCTCAGACCACATAATCAGTTTGAGGAATTGGAACACGTTTGGCTGGTGGGTGGAGGTACGCATCCGGGCAGCGGTTTGCCAACCATTTTCGAATCGGCACGAATCAGTGTCAGATTGATTCAGGAAGAGGATGCACGAAGACGTACCAAGCCATCCTCTTACGTGAAGACAGCCCAAGCCGGAGGACAATCATGAAGCGGGCTGCTGTTGTAGGTGCAGGAATTGGAGGACTTACCTCAGCGTTGCTGCTGAACCGTCAGGGATGGGATGTTACCGTCTATGAGCGAGGGTCCCGCGTGGGTGGCCGGATTGCTTTTGAACAGGAAGGTGATTACCGGATTGATCAAGGTCCGACCATTGTACTGTTGCCGGAGATGCTGCTCGGCATTCTGGAAGAGGCAGGTGTGGATCGCTCCAAGGTCGAGCTGCTGCGCTGTGACCCGTTATACCGGGTGCATTATCACAGTGGGCGCGTTATGACCAAGATGACAGACCGGGAGGAGCAGACCGCAGAGATTGAACGGTTGTTCCCGGGAGAAGGCCGGGGGTTCAACAGGTTTATGAAGGATATGGACACGTTGTTCCCCGCAGGCCGGGCAGCGTTTCTGGAACAGATGTTTCCGCGCAAAAGGGATTTCTTCACCCCCTCGCTCATGTCACTTATGGGCAAGCTGCGTGCACACAAGAGTGTGCGTAAGGCTGTGGGGGATTACTTTGAACATGAAGAATTGCTGGATGCCTATTCGCTGCAAAGCTTGTATATCGGTGGATCGCCCTTTGGCACGCCGGGGATTTATTCCTTGCTGCCTTATGCCGAGCATGAATATGGCATCTGGATGGTGAAGGGTGGTTATGCGGCTCTGCCCGCTATTCTCGAACAGGAACTGCTCTCTCGCGGCGGCAAGATCAAGCTGAATACAGAAGTGACTGGACTAAAGATCATCAACGGAGTATGTAAGGGGATTGAAACGGCTGACGGTGCTGAACATGTGGATGCTGTGATCTATAACGGGGATTTTCCGAACTTGAGCGGGTTGCTGAAACAAGTGCCAGAAGCACCCGTGAAACGGAAGCCTTATCGCCCTTCATCGGGGTGTGTGCTGATCTATGCCGGAGCAGACAAAAGGTGGGAGGATGCCACAACGCATCAGTTTTTCTTGCCTCCAAGCCTGGATGGCAGTTTACGCGAAGTTTTTAACGAGCGCCGCGTTCCGGCTAAACCTTCGTTTTACGTATTCAATCCGGCTGCGGTGGACGAAACGGCTGCAGCCCCGGGACAGAGCGTATTGTATTTCCTCATTCCGGTACCGGATGCTGAAGGCGTGAACTGGGAACACGAGAGTGAGGCGCTGGCAGAACATGTGCTGGAAGAGGCAGAGCGGAGGGGATTCCCGGGTTTACGTGCAGCGCTGCAATGGAAAAAGGTACGTACACCTGCTGACGCCGCGCGTGATGGTCTTTATGGTGGAGGAAGCTTCGGCATTGCACCTGTTCTGTTTCAGTCGGGTGTGTATCGACCGCAGCCCAAGCCGTTTCCGAAGATACAAGGATTATACGCCGCTGGAGCATCGGTGCATCCAGGGGGCGGAGTGCCCATCGTCATGCAAGGTGCAAGGATGGCTGTCAATCAACTCATGAAGGAGATGGGGAAATGAATGAAGCAATATTGAGCAGATGCGAAGAGTTGATGCAGAAGGGCTCCTCGTCTTTTTATCAAGCATTCAAAGGGCTGCCAAGTCCGCGCCGTGAGGCAGTATATGTCATCTATGCGTTTTGCCGCATGATTGATGACAGTGTGGATGAGCCGGAGCAATCAACATATACAATTCATGAGATTCATGATTTGTTTGAACGCCTTGAAGAAGCGGAGGGACATTTTATCTGGCCAGCACTGAGATGGTTGTTCAGCAGCTTCCCTCATCTGGACAAAGGCCCGTTTTTTCGTCAGATGGAAGGCCAATTAACGGATCTGGAAGTAACTCATTATACAACGCTGGAACAACTGGAACATTACTGTTATCTGGTTGCTGGAACCGTAGGTGAGATGCTGCTGCCTGTGCTCCGTAATGATAACGGTGCGGAAGTGGCAATGAACGGCATTGCACTGGGTAAAGGCATGCAGATTGTGAACATTATTCGGGATGTGGGCGAAGACCGGGCAAGAATGCGGCGTTATGTGCCACTGGAGATCATGGAGAAACACGGATACTCCGAACAGGACTGGGAGGACGGCATTGTCGATGAACGATTTATTGCGATCATTCAGGATCTGAAAGCAGCAGCGCTGGACTGGTTCCGGATCGGCATGGATCGTCTGGACACCTATCCGGCAGAGAGTGCCTTTTCAATTGAACTGGCCGCAGCTTTTTATTCAACCATCCTGCACGCTGTGGAGCGCAACGACTACGATGTGTATACAAAACGAGCGTATGTCAGTGATGAATTGAAACTGGAGATGCTGGGTGCGATTGTGAAACGTTATCCGATGCTGGCTTATCAAGCTTCCCGAATGGCGGTATCCTGATGATCCAGTGGGTATACTGGGTATGGTACGCCATTGGTGCCATCCTGATGCTTACGATTGGTGTGCCTGAGGTGTTATCCTTCTCCAATGGACTGTTCCTTGTGTTCTATGCACTGTACGTGCTTGACCTTATATATCAGCAGCATCACCGATCTGACCTGCCCGACCAGTCAGTCAAATGGCTGCGTCCCGGCCTCTGGATATCTTCCTTTATCATCTGGCTGGGCGGGATGGGTGTGGAGTGGATCGGTGTACATACACACTGGCCTTTTGGCGAATACGCCTATTCCGACTTCTTCGGCATCCATCTGTTTAGTGTCCCGGTGACGCTGGGGTTCGCATGGATTGCGGTTGTTGGTAATTCGGCGCTGATCAGTGGCGGCGGATCAACATGGGGCGGTAAGCTTGTTCGGGCGCTCAAGACTGGATTCTGGGCGATTGTGCTGGATTTCGTACTTGACCCGGTCGCTCATGCAAGGGGATTTTGGGAATGGCAGGCTCCGGGCGGGTTCTATGGTGTCCCATGGACAAACTACATCAGTTGGTTCATCATGGGTGCATTTCTGTCTCTCTTTTTGCCAGCCATGCCGAAGGATCGACGTTCCTTACTCCGGGCAAAGTGGCTGTATCAGCTGTTTATCCTTCTGTTCGGCCTGCTCGCGTTGAAAGAAGGTATAACGGGCAGCTTCATCATTGCCATCGCAGGTGTGTTGCTTGCCGAGGGGAGCTGGTTGTATGATCCGCGCCGTAAAGTCCAACGCGTTTGACCGAGTCTTCTCGCTGTACAATCATTATTACCTGCTGCGCAGACGTTTTCGCTCGTTCACGCTCTCGGGTTCACTCGACCCGCAGATAATGGATGGTAACGGCGGGAGCCAGATGGTATCTATGGCACCAGATCAGCCCGTCGTTTATTTTATGAATCACAGCTCGTGGTGGGATGGTCTGCTGCTGTACCATGCGGCGAAGCAAACTTCACGCGGTGATCATTATGTGATGATGGAGGAGCGGCAGCTTCGGCAGTATGCTTTTTTTCGCAAACTCGGAGCGTATTCGATCAACAAGGACAGTGCATCTGGTGTGCGGGCGTCTCTGCAATATACGAATGAGTTGCTGGCTGCTGGCAAAAGGGTCTGGATTTTCCCGCAGGGTGAAATTCTGCATCAGGAGGCTCGGCCGATTCAATTTCGTCCAGGCATTGGGTTAATACTTCGCCGTTTCCCGCAGGCTATTGCCGTGCCGGTTACATTATGTCATGGCATGGTTCAGCACGACCTGCCGGAAATCTCCATGCAGGCTGGCCCGCCGATCATGGAAGATTGGAAAGCATGGAAGAGTGAAGAGATTGCACAGCGGCTGGGTCGTATGCTCGAACAGCAGCTGGATCATCACAGGACAGAGCTAATTCGGCTTGGGCAAGGAAGTTTAACGGATGCACAACCTCTGATTAGGGGTACACGTTCCACTAGCGAAAAGTACAATGAAGCACGAAAGCGGGTGAACCGATAACATGAACGGGAGTATGAATACAGCTGAAATCCTGTGGATGTGTCTGGTTGGATGGCTGCTTGTGCAGTGGTTATTCGCCATATGGAACGCTTCCTGCCTGCCTAGAGTTCGTTCATTCCGTACAGCAAGCATACAGCCGCCCGATCAGCTTGTGTCGGTATTGATCCCCGCCCGTAATGAACGAATACATATTGAAGCATGTTTGGAAAGTGTGCTTGCCAGCGATACGAAGGGGTTTCGTATGGAAGTGCTGGTGCTGGACGACCGCTCGGAAGACGAAACTGCCGTTTTGGTTCAGGCCATCGCTGATCGAGATTCACGCATACGTTTGCTACGGGGGGCAGAACTACCTGCGGGCTGGATGGGTAAATCCCATGCCTGTCACCGATTGGTTCAGGAAGCGCAGGGGGACTGGTTTATGTTCGTGGATGCAGACGTTCGGGTCAAGCCCGATGCCATTCGGCAAACCCTTTCTGCCGGGTGCGCGCAGGGAGGCGGACTGGTTACCGGCTTTCCCTATCAGGTCGCGAAGACCTGGATGGAAAAGCTTGTCGTGCCGATGATGATGTTTACGATCATCAGTCATTTGCCTATTTTTATGATACGCAGGTCAACCAGTCCGCTGTTTGTCGCCGCTACGGGGGCTTTTTTGCTTATTCATCGAACAAGTTATGAAGCTTCTGGTGGTCATGCAGCTATTCAAGGGCATCTGGTGGACGACATGAGTCTTGCCAAAGCGGTCAAACGTGCCGGTTATCCAGTCATGCTCGCAGATGTACATGACGTCACGAGTACGCGAATGTATCAGAATGGGACAGAAGTCTGGAACGGCTATAAGAAAAATATGTACGAAGGCATGGGGCGCAAAGACGTGCTGCTGCTGGGTACGATGCTGATGTACTTCATGATGTATATTGTTCCGCCGCTGGGTTTTGTGGCAGGGCTATTAACGGGAAATGAAACCTCAATGTTGTACGGATTCATAGGCACGTTGCTTGGCATGGCGGTAAAACGAGTATCCGACCATGTTGGAGGTCAGCCGTGGTGGCTGGCTCTTTTTCAACCGATCAGCATGGCTTGTGTCATTGCCATCGGTCTGGCCTCATG
The DNA here is from genome assembly GCF_051136285.1 of Paenibacillus amylolyticus. Classification (GTDB taxonomy): domain Bacteria; phylum Bacillota; class Bacilli; order Paenibacillales; family Paenibacillaceae; genus Paenibacillus; species Paenibacillus amylolyticus_F. The sequence continues at coordinate 4,418,439 of NZ_CP194938.1, forward strand.
GCAGGCGGGTCGATCCGGTAAAGGGTATGTATGGAAAGGCAGGCGGTATAGCTGATGCTTAATGTACAAGGGAACGGTGAAGGTACAGAAGGTAATAAAAGAACAGGTGCACCGCTGGGAAAAGGGATGAAAATGGATAACGGGCACCAGGCGGAGGCCACTAGCGGGAATAACTTAAAACAGGATGTCATTATTATCGGTGCAGGGTTCGGTGGTCTGTCCTGTGCGATCCGCCTTGCTTCGGCTGGCTTACGTGTGACCATTCTGGAGCGGCAGGAGCATGTGGGCGGCAAGCTGCAGCAGATCGAGCAGGACGGGTATCATTTTGACCGCGGGCCGAGCACGATTACGATGCCGGATGCGTTTCGCTCGGTGTTTGATCAGGCAGGCGTGGTGATGGAGAATTATGTACAGCTGTACGAGCTGGAACCTCGAACACGTAATATTTTTGCAGATGGAACCGTGGTCGATCTGTCGAGAAATCGTGGCTGGATGAAGGAGCAGATCGCTGCGTACAGCCCGCAAGATGCGTCGCATTATGATGCCTTTATGGATGAATCTGCTGCATTGTATGCGGAGGCGAATCGCCATTTTCTCGGCAAGCTGCTGCTGAATCCATCCGACAAATATAACCTCCAGATGCTGCGCAGTCTACTTCGGGTACGGCCTACGGTCAAGCTGGATGAGCTACTGCGTCGGTATTTCAGTCATCCACATACACTCGCCATGTTCGGACGATACGCCACATATGTGGGATCATCGCCGTATCTGTCGCCCTCCATTTTTGCCATGATGGGACATGTGGAAGCGGAGGTGGGCATCTACGGGGTCAAAGGTGGAACGTATCAGCTTATTGAAGGCATGACCCGGCTTGCGCGCGAAAAAGGGGTGCAGATTCTGACGGGGGTAGAGGTGCATCAGATCGCGGTTCGGCATGGCAAGGTGGTTGGTGTGGATACGGATCGGGGCTTTATGGAGGCAGATCAGATCGTGGCTAATGGAGATGTGCTTAGTGTAAACCGATTGCTGCTGGCACCAGAGCATCGGAAACGAATGAGTGATGCCCGGATTGCAAAATATGAACCATCCATCTCAGGTTTCGTCACCCTGGCCGGAGTGCGCAGACAATACGATCAGTTGCTGCACCATACGGTCTTTTTCCCAGAGCAGTACAAGCCGGAGTTTGATGATATTTTCCGTGACCGCAGGATGCCTTCCGACCCAACGATATACATCTGTTATTCCGGTTACTCCGAAGCAGGCATGGCTCCAGCAGGAGCCAGCAATTTGTTCATTTTGGTGAACGCGCCATATTTGTCCGAAGCGTGGAGCTGGGAAGAGCAGAAATATCGTTATGGTAAGTTGGTACTGGAGCAATTGGAGGTGCGTGGTATTGGCGGGTTGAAACAATCGGATGTGTTAATCCGTTATACACCGCAACATATCGAACAGGATACGCTTGCTCATCAAGGGTCGATCTATGGAATCTCCTCCAATTCGATGAAACAAACCTTCATGCGCCCGGGTAACCAAAGCAAAGAGGTGCAGGGACTCTGGTACGTGGGCGGTACAACCCACCCTGGCGGTGGAACTCCGATTGTTACGCTGTCTGGTCAGCTCGTGGGGGAGCAGCTTGCAGTGGAGATGGGGAGGTAGAGCGGGTACTCTGAACCCCTGATAAGGTAATGATTGAGATCATGGGGGGTTGGAGTGTCCTTTCATTAGGCTGAGAGGAACGGTATACTGGATGGAGTTGTCTATTAATGGGCGCTATCATATATAGGTTGTTTAAGAGCCGAATGATTAAGATGAGCGGTTAACGACACAGGATGATTTATTTGATAGGTGTGAATGGATAGAACGATGTGTGACTGCCACCAGTCCATTACACCGCATTTACATAGAAACAAGAGGTACAGAGCAACTCATCATGGGGTAGGGAGCAAACAACGCAGGCGAGCCTACCCTGCAAATCATTCTCACATAGGAGGTCTCATCATGAACGAACAAGAGCGAGCCGGCAAACGGCTGCTGCCCGAAGTGGCAACGGGAGAACGGAAGCTGGAGCACGTGCGCCTCTGTCTGGAAGAGAATGTGGCAGGAGAAGGCATCACGAGCGGATTGGAGAAGTATGCGTTTCGACATCATCCTCTGCCGGAGCTGGATTTTGAAGAGGTGTGTCTCGACACTTCGTTCCTTGGCAAAAAAATGCGCACACCCTTGCTCATCAGTTCGATGACGGGTGGAAGCAAAACGACAGGCGCCATCAATGAGCGCCTGGCACGTGTAGCGAACGCCAGAGGCTGGGCGCTCGGCGTAGGCTCGATCCGGGCTGCCGTGGAGCAGCCGGAACTCGCGAGCACATTTGATGTCCGACGCTGGGCACCGGACATCCCGGTTATCGCGAACCTGGGCGCGGTTCAGCTGAACTATGGCTTCAGCACAGCTGATTTCCAGCGTGCCGTGGATATCGCTGGCGCGGATCTGCTTGTGCTGCATCTGAACACATTGCAAGAGGTATTCCAGCCCGAAGGCAATACGAATTTCAGCGGCCTGTATCAGCGAATTGAGACATTATGCCGCGAGTTGGACGTGCCTGTTGGTGTGAAGGAAGTTGGTTTTGGCATCGATGGTGTGACGGCACAGCGACTGTACGAAGCAGGTGTAGCCTTCATCGATGTGGCTGGTGCGGGGGGGACAAGCTGGGTGCAGGTGGAGAAGTATCGTAACAATAACCCGGTACGCCGGGCGGCAGCGGAAGCCTTTGCCGATTGGGGCATTCCGACTGCCGAATGCATCCAGGATGTACGCGCGCTGAACCCCGATGGGGCGCTGATCGGTAGCGGCGGGCTGCACACTGGCGTGGACGCCGCCAAAGCACTTGCGCTGGGTGCCGACCTCGCAGGCTTTGGCCGCTCGCTACTCGAATCCGCCGTCACGTCCGACGAAGCGCTGTCCGAGCGGCTGGAGCAGGTCGAATTCGAGCTACGCACCGTCATGTTTGGCATCGGCGCAGGCAGCGTTGCAGAGGTGAAGCGGACAGAACGTCTGGTTGAGCGGCGGTAATGTTGTTGGGGTTGGGTTGACATGGAAGTCGAGGACTCAGAGTGCAGAATCGAAGTTTAGTAAGCGGTGGAGTGGGAGTATCAGTTCAGACGCTCTAACGATCTCACAGAACCTTATTTCGCGCATTCTGCAGCCTGTGAAAATCTAACGATCACCAGAAGCGCTATTTGTGCGAAAACCTGCAGAAATGGACAGGAAACGTGACTTTTTAAGTAAATAAGCTCTCTGGTGATTGTTAGAATCTCAAAGTGACCAAAAAGGGGTAAATAGCGTCGCTGGTGATCGTTAGAATTTGTGGACTCTCATCTGGCACTCGCTGATCGTTCGATGTAGGAATGGAATATGCGAGTGAAAGGGATTTCGTGGTGCGAACCCCAAGCTCACATGATTTCCTTGGGGGATTCGCACCAGTATTCTTATGTTTTCGTGACCTTTTGGCAACAGTGTGTGGTTAAATTGGGGTGTTTTTGAAGTCACTGGCAAGGTTATTTGATACAATATGAAGAAGATACGTCATGCGAATTAGATGTTACAACTTTACTACGTCTGTTTTTGCTGTCGCACTCCGTATGGAGTGCGTGGATTGAAATTATTTGCTCACGTGTAACTCCGTTATCAAAGCACCGTCGCACTCCGTATGGAGTGCGTGGATTGAAATTGGATACAGGTCAGATATGGTTACGAATGCCGTTTCAGTCGCACTCCGTATGGAGTGCGTGGATTGAAATTCATGCATGGGCTGGAGAAGGTGGGATCATTGAAGTCGCACTCCGTATGGAGTGCGTGGATTGACATGATTAAGCGCACATGGGTTGCCACTTGCTTTCCTCGTCGCACTACTTGTGGATTGATTTGATCTAGGCAGGGTAATGTAGAAACATTTGATTTCCGTATCATAGAAATGATAAAAAACACTCAGCCCCATCTTTTATCTAATCAGATGGGTTTGAGTGTTTTTTATGTTTAAAAGAGTACTTTTCATGTTCGTTGTTACGTGTGCAATACAGTTTATTTATCTTCTGGTCCGTACACAAGCACGTCCGTAAGAGAGTAATCATTTCCTGTCATTGATCGCAACGTGTTTACAATATTGTTTAAAGTAGCTAGGTCAAGCCTCTTTGTTTTTCCCTCGCACAAATCATAGATCAAGTTAGGTCGAACTTTCGCTTCTCTTGCTAAAGCATTTTTATATTTATGGTCAACTGGAGGATTAATTCTCGCTGAGAATGTTACAGGAAATACACAAGAGATGATTAAATCCATCGTGAACAGATTGAGTGGAATGGATGGATTGTCATTTCTTACGGATATCCTACTCTGGACTCCAGAACGGACTGATATGAGCTTGAAGATTGATCAGTAGTGTACATTTATATTTAGTAAAATATTTACAAGTAAAATATTGCTAATTAGCACAACCTTATAGTATGATTTTATTGACCGTTGCTTAATTATTGATTGGAAGGTGGTGTTCCCGTTGAACTCAAATACCACAATACGTGAACATTTAGAAATTTATTTGAAAACAAATCATATGACTCTTAATCAATTTTCAGAAATTTCAGGTGTTAATTCTGGTACGTTAAGCGGGACGTTGAATGGGAGCCGCCCTATCGGTATGCAACAACTAGATCGGATTACGGAAGGTATGAGGTTGGAGGAAGGTTATTTTTACGATTTATACATACAAGAGTGTTTTGTGCATTCAAGCCCGGATTGGCGAAGGTTAAGACCGTTTTTATATCGTTGTGCGGAACTTGATAAGGTTAAATATATGGAAGAAGCTGTTAACCTAATTATGGATAATCTGTCTTATGCTCCTCTCTTATTTGAGTTGGCAGAGCAGTTATATCATGAAGGGAGGCTGATAGCAGCTAGACCTCTCTATCGTTGCGTAGCTGAGAGTGAGAAGATGCAGCATTCGGAACGGTTGGCGCTAAGTCAGTATCGGTTGTTTACGATTGGACTTTCCAAAGATCAGATGAGTAACCTAGCACTTGCCACACAGTTTGAATTTTTTGTGGATCGTTTAGATGAGCCTTATCAACTTGATGGATTAAATGATCTTATTAATGTATATGCATCCTTGCGTCGATGGGATAAGTTATTAGAATTAGGGGAAAAACTCAAAGTGAGAGCAACAATTCATTATGAGTTGAACGGAAATAGAAAATCTAAGGAAACAAAAAAAGAGATTGTATTCTATGTATTGTACTCTTATTTAGTTATGGGAAGTGCCTGCTTTTACCTTGAAGATTACAAGACAGCCCTTCAATATATCACACAGTATATAGATCATAGTTGGGTACAGTGTCCTACTGAAGCTGAAGAACTTGTGATGCTTCAATTCCAAGAATGGGCTGAAGCGAATCGGTTTATGTATATGCTAAGAGATGGACAAGTACATGTGCTTCCTGATTACTTGAATTATATTTCCAATAAAGAAAATGAAGTGTTTCCAGCTTTATGTGAAATTGTAGTTGCGGCGAATTCATTCAACTTAGATATTGAACATGTTCTGAATAAATACGAATCTGTATTCTTATATCAGGAACAGGTTAGTCGAATAGGCAAGATGAGTAGTCACATTACGAATGATCGTTACGCTCGTTTGTTAATGGGAATAAGTGAGTATTATTTTGGGAAAGAAGATTATAAAAATGGATTTAAAACATTACTGGATAGTTTATCCTTCTCTCTTGAGATCAACAATGGCTTATCTATGCTTAAATGTGTTGGGTTATTTGAAAAAAACCGAAGGTATGCATCCGATTCCCTAATAATGCGGTATCAACATCTAATTAGTGAGGTGCAAAATCTCAATGATAAAAAAATTAGTTTCTCTTATAGCAATATGTAGTGTAGTCATTATACTAACTGTTCCAACTCCAGTAAAAGAAGGTACTGAAAATCAATCAGATACCCGAATGACAACCAATAGTCATGGTCTTGGAGGTTAGTTTGCAAGTGTCTTGAGTGATAAATCTTCTGAGCAACTCCCTGAGTAGAAGTAACTTCTCTACTGCGAAGGGGGTTTTTTGTGTTCCACTTATTGTTTAGAACTTTCCCTATTATATCAAGAGTGAAATAGCCCTGTTGGAGTTTATTTGAATTTATGTTAATTAGCAGGATGTCCTACAATGGTACAGCAGGGAGGGGTGTTATGGATCGGGACGAACTCAAACTGCGGATCGAAGAAGCGAGGGAGAGACTCCATCAGATAAAAAAGGAGTACGGCGAGCTTCTTCACCCTCAGGTGATCCACCAATCTATGGTGCTGGATGAACTCATTAATATGTACAATCATGTTAAAAGGATAAAGCCGATGGAGTAATCCATCGACCTCTGGGCGAGAAACTTTGGCCGGTCGCTCGCCTTCTATTTTAACATAAGTGGATGTGTAGAAAGAGAAACATTCAATTTAAGTACAATTTTCCTTCACAGTTATATTCTCGTTAGTTATCGTGATGAGGGAAGTTCCTGACACAGATTCTGTATATCCACAGGCTGTTTTTGTATAGGTTTTGCCGCGACTGTCCTTTAATATGACGTAGACGGAACTTTCGCCTAAAAAATGCAATTTTGGAGTATGCTTTATTTTTTTTCCGCTAAAGATTTCTTCGCTAAAGGTATAGAGTAGGTCGGAATCCTCTTTTTTATCTGCTGTGCTTGCATCGAGAACGGGTTGCTTCAAATGGGTTATGCCTGTCTTAATCTGAGTAATGTCATAGTCTGACTGATTATCAATCGTAATTCTGAGTTTGCGGAACGGATCCATGGCATTTAGAAAACTCATCACTGCGATGGTGCCTAGTGCAAGGATCAGGCCAAGGACAATCGTTAGTTTTATTTTGGAAATGGGACGACGTGGTTTGGTGTGCATGGTTAAACCGTCCTTTCTATTCGATTGTTGTATACGGGTGTCTCGTATTAAAGATATAAACGCAGGGATGCATGCAAAAGTTGGTGCAGGAGCATTATTTTATAGTTGATGTTCAATGAATAAGGTACAATACGAAGGAGAACGAGCAGAACAATAAGGGAATAATAAAGGTGCTTGGACTGTACATAGAGATCATATGCAGGTCATCCTAACATTCACATCGAAGTGATCACACCTATATAAGGAGGAAATAACATGGAACTGTCTCCAATGAATACGGAACAATTTGCGAGTTTTCGCAGCCGTTCAATTGCAGATTTTGCACAGGAAAAGGTAGAAGCAGGAACGTGGGCGCCGGAGGAGGCGCTAGGGCGTGCAGAGGAATCGTATGAACGTTATCTGCCAGAAGGGTTAGACACCCCGGGAGCATATGTGTTCAATCTGGTGCACCCGGTGGACGGCATTGTTGGATACCTTTGGTTTAATATTACGGAGAATCGCCGGGGGAAAGAAGCCTTTCTGCTGGATATCGTGGTGGAAGAAACCTATCGCGGCAAAGGGTATGGTACAGAAACGATGGAGGCACTTGAAAAGACCGCGCGGAGTCTCGGGGTGGATCGCATTGGGCTGCATGTGTTTGGACATAATGAGCGGGCAAGCAGCCTGTATCGCAAGATGGGCTATGAAGTGACGGACTTGACGATGTACAAGGAGATCAATAACAAGGGCTAAGGCTAGGCTTTAATCCTGTAAATCCTATATCTAAAACGGATCATTCATTCAGGTCCAGTAAACGACTTCAAACAAGTGGCCCGAAGAGGATACACAGATAGACACATGAACCAAGGATTTGAAGATGGGGATGGTTGCGGGTGAATCGGCGAAGTTCCTTGATGCCTTGGGGTTTGTCATATATAATGTATAGGATTATCCATACCGAACAAGTAATGAATGAGGAGTTGTCATATACATGGCTTTGAAAGCAGGAATAGTGGGGCTTCCGAACGTCGGAAAATCTACGTTGTTTAACGCAATTACACAAGCAGGTGCCGAGTCGGCAAACTATCCATTTTGTACGATTGACCCGAACGTGGGGATCGTAGAAGTACCAGACGAGCGTTTGGACAAATTGACAGAACTCGTTGTACCGAAAAAAACAGTGCCTACCGCATTTGAGTTTGTTGATATCGCAGGTCTGGTACGCGGAGCAAGCAAAGGCGAAGGCCTGGGCAACAAGTTCCTTGCTCATATCCGTGAAGTGGATGCGATTGTGCATGTTGTTCGTTGTTTTGTGGACGAGAACATCACTCACGTCGATGGCAAGATTGATCCGGTAAGTGACATTCAGACGATTAACCTGGAGTTGATCCTGGCAGATATCGAGAGTGTTGAGAAAAAAATCGACCGTTCCAAGAAAAACCTGAAGGGCGGTAACAAACAGGCTGCTATGGAAGTGGAAGTGCTGGAGAAAGTGAAGGCTGTTCTGTATGAAGACAAGCCCGCACGTAGCATGGAGCTGACAGACGAAGAGCGTCTGATTGTACGTGACCTGCACTTGCTTACGCTGAAACCCGTTCTGTATGCTGCAAACGTGGCTGAGGACGAAATCGGTGATGTGGCAAACAATGCATATGTGCAAAAAGTAAGAGAGTTCGCAGCTGCTGAAAATGCAGAAGTGGTGCCGATCAGTGCAAAAGTGGAGGAAGAAATCTCCGAACTGGAAGGCGAAGATAAACAAATGTTCCTGGAAGAACTCGGCATTGAGGATTCCGGTCTGAACCTGTTGATCAAAGCTGCTTATAAATTGCTTGGATTGTATACCTACTTCACAGCAGGTGTGCAAGAAGTTCGTGCGTGGACGATCCGAAAAGGAACCAAAGCACCAGGTGCAGCAGGTGTTATTCACACCGACTTCGAGCGTGGATTCATTCGTGCAGAGGTGGTTTCCTATGACGATCTGGTTGCGGCAGGTTCGATGAACGGCGCCAAAGAGCGTGGTCAACTGCGTCTGGAAGGTAAAGAGTACGTGGTGAATGACGGCGACGTCATGCACTTCCGTTTCAACGTTTAAGTTTAGTTTGCATGAACTGAACGTGCTGCATGGTCTATATATCTTCTTTCTAGCCCCCGGGATATCGGCAACGATAATCCGGGGGTTAGTCGTGTTCTTGTATAAAAAGTTTGCCAGTTCCTTCAATGGAATGAAAACATAGCCGGGTTATCATACTATAGGAGACACCCCAAAATTCAAACGTAACGGAGGTTTTTCCATGCGAGTACTTCTTATTTTCCTAGTGCTTTTAGGTCTAAGCATCAGTTTTGTCATCCTCATGGATTTGTTGATTGGTCTGCCTCTCTACGTTTCGATCAGCAATGCGACATCTCCCTTTTTGTTCATGAAGGTGGATGAATGGATCACCCTGATCTTTGTGTTGCTCTATGTCATTGGTAAACCAGTCATCCAACATTATCTGAGTCGCAAATAACGGTATTGTTGTTCAAGGCTCAGGATGTACCTCTCCATCGGCCGCGTTTTTTCAACCATCCTCCAATCAGTAATAAGACTGGAATTGCTCCACCCATAGGTAAAAAAACCGTTTGTAGTGCTATATTTCCTTCCTTAATATGTTCAGCAAAGTTACTGGAGTTGATCAGTGAAACCACCAATATCAGGAGTCCGACAGGGTATATCATCGTCCGCTTGTCCCGAATATGGAATAAATCTGTAATTGAACTCACACAGGCATAGTAGAAAATCGCAGTCTTGAAGAACACGCCAACAATCAAGAAGAGAACGAAAAAGACATCCAAACGCTGTACAAAGGCTCCTACATCAATCAGGCTGATCATGTCCAGCAAAGGAAACGTACTTTGTGAGGTGATATCTACACCTAGAACGGCAATCTGAAGCATGCTGGATATGGTGAGGATAATGCCGCTAATGAACACTGCGACAAATCCGAAACGAAGGCCTTGATTGGGCTGATCCAAGGAAGGGAAAATCACCATAAAACAGATTAATTCGGTATAAGGAAACTCAAAGGTCTGCTTCAAAAAGGGGGTAAACACAGCTCCCCATCCGTTTCCCAGCAAGGGAAATAACCGTTCTGTCTCGATTACGTTGGAACAGAGTAAAAGCACTACGCTTAACAGGCCGACTAGCAGAAGTACGATCAAAAATATCTGTGCAGTTCGGGCTAATACCTCAATTCCTTTATCCAAAACATAAGCTACCGCCAGAATCATCGCGGCTTCAACGACAATAAGAGGAGTTTGATCCAGTACCGAATTGATGAGTAAATCCCCGCCATCACGCAGATCGCGAGAAGCACCGTACAGAAAAAAGATAATGTAGAGCATGCCCAGGATCAGACCGATCGGTTTGCCAAGCAGTGCTCTAATATGACCGATGAGCTGAAGCTTGGGAGCAAGCCGGAACAAGGCTGCGTATACCCCGAAGAGGATGAGTCCACCAGCATTCCCGAGCAAGGTTGCGATCCAGGCATCTCGCTCAGCTGTTGTCCCCAAACTAACCACCAGCGAGGTTCCCATATTGAACAGAACCATCAAAGCGAGCAATTGTTGAGCATTGATCTTAACTTCGTCCACTGTTTGCACCTCCGACATGGTCATGGTCTTTTACTTGATAATCTTGCGAAGTTTGGCAACCATCCACAAGAGAAGAGGAATCCCGATGCCAAACATAACAAAGATGGTAACAAGCAATATATCCCCTTCTTCAATCTGTTCTGCAAAATTGCCGGAGAGCATTAATGACATCAGCAGCGCAATCAATGCAATCGGTGAAACCCATTTTCGGTAGTCCGAAACCTGAAACAGATCTGTAGCAGCCATAATGCCGGCATACAGGAAAATTGCAATTTTGAAAAAATCACCGACAATCAGGGTAAGCACAACAAAAACATCCAGACGCTGCACAAAATCACCGACATTGATTAGGCTGATGGTGTACAACAGAGGGAAGGTGGCTCGATTCGATATTTGTGTTCCCAGTACTGCGATATTGGTTGCACTGGAGTAGCTGAGAAGAAAACCGCTGGTGATTACTGCGGCAAAGCCAGCACGTGTTCCTTGCCTGGAGTTGTTATGTAAATACGGGAACAGCATGGTGAAACAAACCAACTCTTCATACGGGAACTCAAAGGTTTGCTTCAACGTGATGTCCAAGATGGGACGCCAACCATTTTCGAGCATCGGAAGGAGTCGGTCTACCTCGATGATTCCGGAAACATACATCAAAAGGTTGCTGGTCACCGCGAGTACCCCAAGAACGAAGGCAAAGATTAGTGCGGTTCTTGCCAACACCTCTATTCCCTTGCTAAGAACATATCCAATGGACAATATCATTACGGCACTGACAACAACTTCAGGTGTTTCGTCCAGTACAGAGGTGATCAGCAAATCGGAGCCTTCACGCAAATCCCTCGCTGCTCCATGAATAAAAAAGAGAATGTAGAGTATGCCCACAAACCAGCCCGCCTTTTGGCCTAAAATGGCTTTAGCATAACCTGTGAGAGGAAGCTTGGGGTATAAGCGATACAGCGAAACGTAGATCGAGAAGATAAGTAGCCCTCCTGCTACCCCAAAAAGGACAGCTAGCCAAGCATCTTTCTCTGCTTTGGTAGCAAGAACACGTATAATTGCAGTTCCTGCGTCAAAAAGCAGGACTAAGGCAAATAACTGGCCAGGGCTGATCTTAGCTTTTTCCACACCGGATTCACCTCTTCTTTGCTATTTTTCTTTCTTTAAATCATGTAAATAGGGTTTCGTAATCTTGCCTGTACGCTGGATCTTTGACTCGACATGTACCTCGAATTCACAAGTAGAAAATAAGGTGTTCCATTTATCTTCCAATCGTTTCCATGCCTTCGGATTGGCCCGGTTAATCGCATCTCCAAACCCCAGCACATCGGTTTTCATAGCTTGCACGGTTTGGATAGCCCCAACGACTTCCTCCTTAATCTTGGCGTTCACCTGCAACTCCAATTTGCGGATTTCCTCTGATTTGGATGGATCAATCGAAGGACAAGTAACCTCCCCCACCGTACTGACATTCCGTATTCGGATGTGTATAACAGGTTGGCCTCCTCTGAACGTAGCTTTTGTTCGTATTTTGCTCTTGAACACTTCAATGGCGATCGCGTCTTTTTTTTCTTCACAATCCAGACTGACAATGGTATTATGGATTTTTTTGTTGATCCATGAAATTCCTCGAGCATCCTGATGGTTGATCCAGCCGAGTAAACGGCCTTCTTTAAAAAGGGCCATTCCATTAATAACAAGCTGTACAGGAATATCTGTCCGCTCCAGAGTAGACTTGTTATGACCTGAATTTTGTGGTCCAGTAATCTCTAAACCGCTAATGACAGGCCCTCCTCCTTTAATCAGCAGTCCTCGAATAACATCATCGATGCCTGACTCGTAACTTTCGGCTAAAACGCGTTCTGATGTTTTTAATTTTCCCAGAATGGCATTCGCCGGAATGCTCTCAATGGGGGTCAGCGTTTTGAGGATACTGTTTGCATCAGTATTCTTCGCGATAAAAACCCTTGTTCTCAGTCGAGGTTCAGCATCTCGCTCCATAAAGTCAAATATAGATTCAATGCCTTCTTTCGCCATCTCCTCGCCAATGATCAAATCTCTGACATGCTGTACGTTCAGTCGGCGAGGGACTTTTTTGGAAACTTTGCGAGCAGCCTCCAGCAGAGTATGTCCTTCGCTGCTATACACGACAACCGGGACAACCTGTCCCGTTTTCCCGCCAGCAATCTCTCTTGCGTTAACAATTTGAAAGGAGTAACGATAGGTATCCTGATCATGCGCTTTATCAATGCCGATTGCCAAGGGCAGCGCCAAATTATTCAATTCCTTGTAGTTCCAGCAGCCTGTCAGGAGAAGTAGAGAAAGAAAAGGGAACGCCAGAAGCTTTGCTCTCCGGCCCATGGTTATTCATTCCTTCCGTTGTGATATGAGGACGTTGACGATGAATCCCCGCTCTTCACTTGAGCATCGGACGGCAAGGACATGTCTTTAATGTGAGGACGTGTCGCCGCCGACTTGATTGGAGAACGCCAGATCGTATCTTTCTGCTCTTTGAAGTCAAAGGGTGCAAACGGAGACAAGTATGGGACGCCAAAAGACTTCAGACTGACCATGTGAGCTATCAGCATAATCATGGCGATGATGATCCCGTAAAAGCCGAGTGTGGATGCAGCAAGCATAAGCGGAAAACGAATCAGTCTGGCAGCATTGGTCAGCGTGTAACCGGGTAAAGTGAAGCTGGCAATGCCTGTCAAGGACACAATGATGACCATCATGGCTGTGACGATACCGGCCTGTACTGCAGCTTGTCCCAGCACAACGGCACCTACAATCGAAACGGCTTGACCGACTGCCCTGGGCATACGAGTGCCAGCCTCGCGCATGATTTCAAAAGCAAGCTCCATCAGCACAGCTTCTATAACGATCGGAAAAGGAACACCTTCTCGCTGGGCTAGCAGGTTAATGACCAGCAGCGTTGGGATCATCTCATGATGATAAGCCATGACAGCAATGTAGATGGAAGGTACAAGAATGACAATTAAAAAGCTCAAATAACGAATGATTCGCATAAAGATGGTAAAGTCAAATCGCTGATAATAATCCTCAGCCGCCTTGAAAAACTGTGGGAAGGTCGTGGGTAGGATCAATGTGTTTGGTGAGCCGTCTACGAGGACGGCAATTCGCCCTTCCAGCAGGTTGCCAACAACAACATCTGGACGCTCTGAATTGAATACCGTCGGGAACGGAGTAATGGCATCATCTTGAACTAATTCCTCGATATAACCAGATTCGAGAATTGCATCAATATTGATGTCTTTTAATCGTTGTTTTAACTCCTCCACAACCTGTTTCGGGGCAATATTTTGCAAGTACATCATGGCCACTTGGGTGTTGGTCACAGCTCCAATGTTCATAGATTCCAGCCATAGATCGGGGCTCTTGAGGCGGCGTCGAATCAGTGAAATGTTTGTACTGATGGATTCGGTGAAGCTGTCCTTGGGACCTCGGATATTAATCTCTGTCTCAGGCGGCATAATGCTGCGTTCATTGTTACTTTGAATATTCACGATGATACAGTTCGTGGAACCGTCAATGAGAATGACTAATGCCCCGGACAATATGGAGTTCATCATGTTGCTCCAACGGTCCAGAATTTGTGTATCCCCAGTGCTCAAGGCTCTGGATTGAAGGAAATCAAAAAGGGTTCCCGAGTCTGGATCAGGTGGCAGAGCATTGTTTAATGTGTTGACGGACATTAACGAATGGCTGACAAAATCATTGATTTTTTCTGCGTCCGTCATACCCTCCATATAAACAACAGCGACGGGGGAATCTGCACCGGGGACTTGAAATGTACGTACAATAATATCCGAGCTTTGCCCTAATTCTTGTTGGATTTGTTGAAGGTTTTGCTGCAAAGTGTGGTGTAATGGATTCCCTTGAGCATCCTTTGAGAGACTCATTTCGTTGGTGTTTCGTATTTTTTTCGAACGAAAGTGCCGTTTCAAGGACATGAAAATTCTCCTTTGATATGGTATTGCTCTGTATTATCAGTAATTGAGTGGAAATTATACGTAATGCTATATATCGGGAAAAATTATTCAGGGGCAAATCTGTTTTGTTTGGATCTTTATTCAGATGTATCAGATCATTTATGCTGTATGATTGCGGTCTCACTGGATTGTTTACCTGTGATGGATATATTAAAAAGAAAGAAAAACTCTTGAGGAGGCGGCAAAGATTGGAGCAAAATTTAGCTGCTCGCACCCTGAACAGTTACTGTTCAGGAGCATAAGAATATGCTATAATTAAGAGTCGTATACCCATGATGAACTGATTGTTCCATCGATGAGATGAGACGAGGGCTTCAGGAGGTAGGCGATTTCTTTATATCACTTTAAAAGTAAAGGATTTGATGACGTTGTAGCGAGATATACGTCGATCATATAACAGAATGAGAATGGAATGACATGCTGCGGTCAGGGGATTCAGTCAGAATACTGTGGTTTGTGGATTTTTGAATTATAGATATGTAATGCGAATAATACATGTTGATTTTGTATTGAAATCAGTATGTGCATGGACAAAATAAAACGTGAGGTGACTATACATGTTGGATAAATTGCAGGCGTTAGCCGATCGTTATGACAAGCTGAGCGAGCTTTTGTGTGACCCGGATGTAGCTAGCGATAACAAAAAGCTGCGTGAATATTCCAAGGAGCAATCCGATCTTCAGCCGACATACGATGCGTACAATGAGTACAAACAGGTTAGTGAGGATCTGGAAGCGGCGAAGGAAATGCAAGGCGAGAAACTGGATGACGAGATGCGCGAGATGGTCAAAATGGAAATTGATGAACTGTCTGCTCGCCAGAAAGAGCTGGATGAACTCATTCGTGTGCTGATGCTGCCCAAAGATCCAAATGATGATAAAAACGTCATTGTGGAAATTCGCGGTGCAGCTGGTGGAGATGAAGCGGCGTTGTTTGCAGCGGATCTGTACCGGATGTATACCCGTTATGCAGATGCGCAGGGCTGGAAAGTTGAGCTGATGGATGTAAATACCAACGATCTCGGCGGATTCAAAGAGGTTGTATTCATGATCAACGGACGCGGTGCTTACAGCAAAATGAAATACGAAAGCGGTGCACACCGTGTACAGCGTATTCCAACAACGGAATCGGGCGGACGGATTCATACATCAACTTCAACCGTTGCGGTGATGCCGGAGGCGGAAGATTTTGATATCGAAATCCATGATAAAGATATTCGTGTAGATACATTCTGTTCCAGTGGTGCCGGTGGACAATCGGTTAACACAACGAAATCAGCGGTACGTGTAACTCACGTGCCAACAGGTATCGTAGCAACGTGTCAGGATGGCAAATCCCAGAACTCCAACAAGGATAAAGCGTTGCAAGTATTGCGTACACGGATCTTTGATATGAAACGTATGGAAGAGGAAGCGAAAATCTCCATTGAGCGGAAGAGCAAAGTCGGAACGGGTGACCGCAGTGAGCGGATTCGTACGTACAACTTCCCGCAAAGCCGTGTGACGGATCACCGCATTGGTCTGACGATGCACAAGCTGGATCAGATCATGAACGGAGAGATTGAAGATATCTTGTCTGCCCTGACGATTGCTCAGCAGACTGAGATGATGGATAGAGGAGAATAATCTGTGACGGGCGCGCAGTTTGTAATGACGCCGGAGCAGAGTTGCCGGGAAGCCTTCGTAGAGGCTTCCTCTTTTTTGGAGAAGTGCGGCGTGTACGAGCCGCACAATAATGCACGGCTGCTGCTGGAGCATGTACTGGGCGTCTATGGCGCCCGGTACTACATGATGCAGCCGGAGCCATTCCCCGGCGAGCTGCGCAGCCGCTGGGAAGACGCCGTCACGCGCAAGGCTGCGGGTGAGCCGGCGCAATATATTATCGGCAGCCAGGAATTCTACGGGCTGCCGTTCGAGGTCACGCCGGCCGTGCTGATTCCGCGGCCGGAGACCGAGCTGCTGGTCGAAGCTGTGCTACGCGCAGCAGACCGCGTGTTTGCCGGCGACGGCGGTGCCGTGCGCGCCGTCGACATTGGCACGGGCAGCGGTGCCATCGCGGTGACGATGGCTTCGCTTCGCCCGCAGTGGCAGGTGTCCGCCGGGGACCTCTCGGCGGATGCCCTGCACGTGGCCGCGCGTAACGCGGCCGCGAACGGTGTACAGATCGACTTCCGTGAAGGCGATCTGCTTGCTCCGTTCGCTGGGGAGCGGTTGGACATCCTGGTGTCCAACCCTCCTTACATCCCGGCGGGAGATATCGCCGGGTTGCAGCAGGAGGTGCGCGATCATGAGCCGCACCTCGCACTGGATGGCGGTCCGGACGGGCTCGCCCCGTACCGCATCATGCTGGAGCAGCTGAAGCTGCTGCCTGCGCCGCCGCAGATTGTCGGTTTTGAGCTGGGCATGGGCCAGGCTCAGGACGTGGCGGCATTGCTGGAATCGGCGGGACATTGGCCGGAGATTAATCTCGTTCCTGACCTTGCCGGAATTGAACGGCATGTCCTGGGTGTTCGACCTTCGGAACAGGTGACAAAAATGTAAGGCACGTAAGTTTTCTTTTTGACGTGAAATCCTCTACAATGGGGTATGCCGAAGATTTTCTGAATGCTTGGGGGAACATAATTACATGCTGCACAAATTCAAAAAGATCGACTACTCTATCGTTTTTATATTGGTGATTCTGATGGTCATCTGTATAATGGCCATTTACAGTACGACGTCTGGTCGTCCGAAGCTAGAGGGATTCACCAAAAATATGATCGTATTTTATGTTTTGGGTTTTGTTGTTTTTTTTGGAATGTCCATGATCAACTATAAGTTTATCGTCAAAAATTATTTATACATCTATGGGCTAGGCCTATTACTGTTAGTTCTGGTCTTGTTTATTGGTAATGAGTACTACGGAGCCCAAGGCTGGCTTTCAATTGGTGGAGTCAGTCTTCAGCCTTCGGAGCTGTTCAAGTTATGTCTGATTGTCATGTTATCGACACTGCTCGCCAGGAAGAAGAACAGGCCTTTGTTTTTTGGTCGAGATGTCATTCCAGTCAGTTTATGTGTTCTGCCGCCCTTACTGCTTGTATTGCTGCAAAATGATCTGGGTGCAGTACTCAGTTATATTTTTATCTGGATCGGTTTGTTATGGATCGGCAATATCAAATTTTCACATGCATTGATTGGTTTTGTACTGGCGGTAAGTGCCATCGTTGCTGGCATACAGGCATATATTCATTATCATGAAGAAATTACAGGTTTCCTCAAAGATATTAAACGTGCACACTGGGCAGAGCGATTTGACCCGTGGCTTGTGCCTGAACTGACGTCCAGAGACGTATTGTGGCAGACGTATAATGCCAAACTTGCCATTGGTTCTGGTGGTGTTACGGGTAAGGGTTACATGGAGGGTACTACCATTCAATCCAATCGGGTACCTTTGGCCTATGCAGACTCGGTTTTCGTACAGATTGGTGAAGAGTTTGGCTTTGTTGGTGCTTCGGTACTTCTTTTACTGTACTTCATCCTGATCCATAGGTTAGTCTTAATCGCTTTGGAATGTAAGGATCGCGTTGGGGCTTATTTGATTGTAGGGATTATCGCGATGATTCTGTATCAGGTCTTTGTTAATATAGGACCGTTTATAGGACTCATGCCACTGACAGGTATTACTTTGCCATTCATCAGTTATGGGGGGACATCGCTGGTCATTAACATGATCAGTATGGGCATTGCCATGAGCATTAAGGTACACACTGAAGAGAATGAAGATATTCTGGGTACAGTGGAGCAGCCAAGTATTACAGAACTGATCTTGAAATTGTTCAGACGTAAATCTGCGCAGCAGGAGCAACCGGAACAGTGACATGAAAGTTTATACTGAGGTGTACCATAAAGCTCCCATTAAAGCTCTTTTATAACGATGCGCTCGTAAATAAACAGATAAGCTTTGGAATCGATCTTTCCGGCATTTGCGGGGAATAGGTTCCAAAGCTTTTTTTGTTGTTTTATTTAAAATGCTCTGTTGAGGAACACAGAATACCAGAATGATGGCTGATATAAAATGAAGTAAGCCGGATTTCCATTCTCCCACCCAATTGAGTACAATGGTAATATTGATCATTATTGGTAAAGCGCGATGTGAGAACTTAGGGGGATATTCAAACACCATGTGGAAAATGGTAAAAAAGCTGGATGGCATCATCCTTTTTGTCTTGTTGTTGTTAATGGTTATCAGCATATTTGCCATTTACAGCGGTACACGTTTTGATCCTAAACTGGCGAATCATCATGTGAAAACGATCTATTTCTATATCGTGGGATTTATCGCTGTCATTGGAATTGGTTTGATTAACTACAAGGTGTATGTAAAATACGCGTTTATGGTATATGGTGTAGGCATCGTTTTCCTGATACTGGCTAATGTACTTGGGAGTAAGGTGAATAACGCAAATGGCTGGCTGAAGATCACCGAAACGATTTCGTTTCAACCTGCCGAATTGTTCAAAATGATCCTCATTCTGTTTCTCGCTCATCTCATTGTGAAGCGGAAGCGTGGGGAGCTGGGGTTCTGGAGAGATGTGGTACCGATTGGGCTCTGGACATTTATTCCGTTTGCGCTCGTTATGGCACAGAATGACCTGGGTAACGCTCTGGGTTACGTAATTATCCTGGTCGCGGTGTTATGGATCGGTAATATCAAGCTGAAACATGCGTTAATCGGGCTCACGATTGTGGCTGCATTCTTTATTGGTTTCATCAAATCGTACACCTTCTATCATGATGAAGTGTTTGCCTTTCTGGAAAAGATCAAACGTGAGCATTGGGCTGAACGGATCGATCCGTGGCTTGTGCCCGAGAAAGCCACAGCCAAAGCGATGTGGCATACCAAAAACGCAGGTCTTGCCATCGGATCAGGTGGGATTACGGGTAAAGGGTTTCTGGAAGGAACCTCTGTTCAAAGCGGACGTGTGCCTTATACGTACTCGGATTCGATCTTTGTGGTGGTGGCGGAGGAATTCGGCTTTGTGGGAGCTTCGATGTTAATCCTGTTATATTTTATCCTCATTCATCGGATGGTACTGATCGCGCTGGAGTGTAAAGAACGAGCCGGGCCTATTATCATTGTGGGCATTATCGGGATGTTACTCTATCAGGTGTTTGAAAATGTAGGAGCGTTCCTTGGCCTCATGCCACTGACGGGCATTACCTTGCCATTTATCAGTTATGGAGGGACGTCTTTACTGATCAACATGGCCTGTATCGGCCTGGTCATGAGCATTAAGTTGTACGGTGATGAGGACGAAGATGAATTGTTTCCAGAGGAAGAGTCTGCGCCCTTGATGCAGCGAATTCGGAGTCTGATAAAAAAGAAAAAAAAGAACAGTACGATGTAGTAGTGTTTTTCGCTAGTTGGAGGGATAATTGGAATGAATAATTTTCAGAAAATTGTGTCTGCGTTACTAGTGCTGATCATTGTGTTACTGAGTCTTATTTATGTTGAGATGAAACATCATAATAAAGTACAAGAAGGTATCCTTCACTACTTGTATAATGCAGATTAAAGTGTAATCCAAATATAATCTGTTTACGAAGAAAGCTTAGTTAACACTAGGCTTCTTTTGTGTGTCCACAGGAGTATAGCTATAAAGGTGTATATGAGATGCGGACAGGCTCCGATTATATGAAAAATTTTAATAGATTAGTGAATGTGCTAGGTTTACTCCTTCTTCTACCGGGCATACTGATAGACATGAGAGAGTTGGCAGCTGGATATCGGAGCCGAGGGGGAGAACGGGATGAACAGACGAATGGTTAAACAAATTGGACTTATCATTGTATGTCATATGATGATCATTATGATGTGGGAAGGTCAGAAAACAGATGCGGCTGTTGCCGCGGCAGCGATTCCGGAGCAGTCGATCCGCCTGCGGATTCTGGCGAACTCGGATACGGCTGGAGATCAGCTCGTGAAACGTGAGATTCGGGATGCGGTGGTTGCACAGATGGGCGAGTGGGTTGGAACGCTTGAGGATCCGCAAAGTCTGGAGCAGGCTCGGTATATCATTCGTGAGCATCTGTCCGAGATTGAGAATCGGGTAGGGGAAGAGTTGACGAAACGCGGACTGACCTATGATTACCAGGTGGAGCTTGGCACGGTTCCTTTTCCAACAAAGTTATATGGCGGTACGGTGTATCCTGCGGGTGATTATGAAGCGGTGCGGATCACATTGGGTGAAGGCAAGGGACAGAACTGGTGGTGTGTGTTGTTCCCGCCTTTATGTTTTATCGATGCGAGCACAGGAGATGCGTTGGCTAAACCAACAACAGTCTCTGCGGCAGCTGCGGATGCGGTAGAAGTGAAAGTCTCCGTGCAGGGGGAGACACCTGAAGCGAGATTCTTCCTGTGGGACGTGGCTGTGAAGTTATGGAATTGGATAACGAATTTATTCGCCTAACAACGATTTGTTGATAATTAAAATTGGAGTACAATTTAGAGTACAAGATAGAATATAAATACGCGAGGGGAGTTTCGTTGCAGGTTTGCAGGGAGCTTCCCTTTTTTATATAACAAATTTATGGGGGAAGTACTCCGTGGTTGGATCAAACCTGAAACGTGACAGATATGATATACTTATATGTACTGAAATTGAACCTACTTGAAGTTTAGGGATGATGATATATATGAACAGAGAGCATGAAGCGAGAACACATACCTCGTTAGAGGACAAACATGGCAATGAGGCGGCAGAGTCGGCCGAAGGTAAACAAAATACGGCTTACTGGGATGTCAGAGCACTGGTACAGGAGCAAGATGAGGCAGAGGAAGGGCGAGAGATTTTCCCGGTTTCCGGTGTGAAAAAGGGGAGCGCCGCCGGTGAAGCGGCGCTCGTGGACTTGCAGGCAGCCGCGGCTTGCCTTCGTCAAGGGAAGACGGTTGCCTTCCCGACAGAGACGGTCTACGGCCTCGGCGCAGATGCGCGCAGCACAGAAGCGGTGGAAGCGGTATTTGCCGCCAAAGGGCGGCCATCCGACAATCCGCTCATTGTGCATATCGCGCACCGTGACCAGTTAGATGATCTGGTCACTGAAGTTAATGCAACGGCGGAAGCGCTGATGGCGGCCTTCTGGCCGGGTCCGCTGACACTGGTGCTGCCGGTTAGGCCAGGGGCGGTGTCCCCGCGGGTCACCGCCGGACTGGATACGGTGGCCGTGCGCATGCCGGATCACCCGGTGGCTCTGCCACTCATCGCGGCGGCCGCATGCCCTGTGGCTGCGCCAAGCGCCAACCGTTCCGGGCGGCCTAGCCCGACCCTCGCCGCACATGTGCGGGAGGATCTGGATGGCCGCATCGGCGGCATCGTGGACGGTGGCCCCACAGGGGTGGGCGTCGAGTCCACGGTGGTGCAGGCCGGTGACGACGGTACCGTCACCATCCTGCGCCCTGGCGGCATCACGGCGGAGCAGCTGTCCGCCGTGGCCGCCCGTGTCGCCACGGACCCGGCGCTTCTCGCCGAAGGGTCCGGGGGCGACAGCACCAGCCCGGCGCCGCGCTCGCCGGGCATGAAGTATACGCACTACGCACCCGCAGGGGCGCTGTGCGTGGTGGAGGGGCCGCCCGCAGCGGTGGCGGCCTGGATCAGCGCCGCCCTCGCAGAGGCGGCGCAGCGCGGAGAGCGCACCGCGGTGCTGGCGTTCGCCGAGCACGCGGAGCAGTACCGCGCCGATGCCGTGTTCTCGCTGGGCGATGCCAGCGAGCTGCAGGAAGCTGCACGCAGGCTATACGCCGCGCTGCGCAGCTGCGATGAGCAGGGCGCCACATATATTGTGGCGGAAGCCTGCTCGCGCGAAGGGCTGGGAGCAGCCGTCATGAATCGGCTGCTCAAAGCGGCAGGCAACCAACTTATTCAAGTTGATTGAGCTGCCCATCTAACCAAACACTTCCTCCCTCCACTTTCCCTGCATCCGTCATGTTTGGGTCCTTGTCCGCATATCGTGTACAAGAACCTTTACGCGACTTGGGGGTATGAGGATGTGGGATGTGTCTGCCCATGTGGGGCAGTTGGTAACCATTCTGATTATGGCGGTTGCGCTTGGACTTGATGCATTCTCGCTGGGCATTGGAATTGGTATGAAAGGCATACGGCTGCGCGATATATTGAAGATCAGTACGGTCACGGCACTGTTTCATGTCATTATGCCGCTTGCTGGTATGTACATGGGCAAGTATGTCAGCTCTTTGCTGGGCGATATTACGAACTATGCGGCAGGTGGCTTGCTGGTGTTACTGGGTGCCCACATGATTTTGAATGCGTTCCGCGAAGGGGACACCAAACTGGTGGATCACCGCTCCCTGCTGGGTATTATTTTATTTTCACTCAGTGTCAGTGTGGATTCATTCTCTGTCGGGGTGTCACTTGGCATGTTCAGCAGTGATCTTGTCCTGACCATTCTGTCATTTGGGTTTTGCGGTGGCTTAATGTCCATCTTGGGGCTGCTTCTCGGACGCCGGGTGAGCCAGAATATGGGGGATTACGGCGAGGCCGTAGGCGGGGCGATCTTGCTTGCCTTTGGACTTTTGTTTATATTTTAAAATAAAACGTGTAAATCATCGGATAGGCATATCACATCTTGATCCAATGGGGAGGCTAACATAATGAAACATATTTTATTCGTATGTACAGGCAATACGTGCCGCAGCCCCATGGCAGAAGGGCTTTTGCGGAAACTCGCTTCCGAGCGCGGCATCCAGGTGCATGTTCGTTCTGCAGGTGTAGCCGCAACATCGGGTATGCCGGTATCGCGTCATGCCGAGGCGGTGTTGAGAGATCATAGTGCAGAAGGTCCAGCTCACTCCACACAGCTCAGTGCAGAACTGGTTGAATGGGCAGACCTCATTCTGACGTTGACCCGGAGTCATAAACAACATGTCATGCAGGTGTTTCCGGACTCCATTCAGAAGACGTACACCCTGAAAGAGTATGTAGAGAACGATGCACAAGTGCTTCAAGACCTGGAGGAATTGGACAGCCTGTTCGCTACATTGGAGATGAAGCGGGCACTTGGACAAGAGATGTTGGCCTCGGAGCGGGAACGTGCGATTGAGATTAGACAGAGAATTCCAAGTTTCGACATTTCGGACCCATTTGGCGGTAGTCGGGATGATTACAACATTGCGGCGGCAGAGATTCGGACGGCATTATCCCGCCTTTTGGATAAGCTTGAATAATTCAGGCAAGCAGAGGAAAGATATAGAAACAGAACAAGCGATGTAAATTAACCGTTGATTTTAAGTGTCGGTTGATTTATGATGAAGGGGAAAACAGGGATCCGGTGTAACTGGCGACGAAGTGGGCACAACCACAATGGAGCACCGGAACAAACGGCCGGTCGCCTGGGCAAAAGAGCAATTCTGCGATACCCGCAGACTGCTCTTTTTTTCGTCTTTCATCTGATTTTTCGCTATAATAGTACCTGAGATGCCATGCAACGTATGTGTGGAGCGAATGTGCACAAGAGATTGGCATGATTTTATCGGGAGGCGATAGGATGACTATTGAACTGGATTCGGAACAACCCGGATTGCAACAACAGACCGCATCAATCCTGCGCGAACTGGCACTAGCCGGGAAGCTTGGCTCCGGTCAAGTTGTGGTTATTGGCACAAGTACAAGCGAGGTCGCAGGCCAGCGCATTGGAACAAGCGGTGCAGTGGATGTGGCGCAGCAGTTGCTTGCAGGAGTTCGTGAGGTACAGACGGAGTTTGGTTTCGACACCGTATTCCAATGCTGTGAACACCTGAACAGGGCGCTTGTGATGGAACGGGCGTTGCTTGAACGGCTTGGACTGACAGAGGTTGGCGCTGTACCGGTGCCGAAGGCTGGTGGTTCCATGGCATCTACCGCCTATCGTTCATTGTCCGATCCATGTCTCGCTGAACATATTCAGGCTCATGCGGGTCTGGATATTGGAGAAACGATGATAGGTATGCACCTTCGCCATGTTGCGGTTCCTTTTCGGACCTCGCTTCGTTACATTGGTGAGGCTCGTGTCACGGCAGCACTGACACGTCCGAAACTAGTTGGCGGCGAACGTGCAGTTTATCGAATGGAAGAAGAGCCCGATTCGACTTTTTGTGACTAACGTATAAAGCGAAAGCAGTGGGTTACACTCCAGACTTCGATTGCATCACCATCTTAAGATCGCTGTTATCCCCAGATTTCTTTGAATCCCTTTTTTAAAAGTGGGAAATCCGGTGATAACGTATGCTTCCGATGCAGCTTTCCTTCGGAAAGCTTTCAGGCGAACGCGCTGCTTCTCCAGATTGGTGTTGTACTCTCCGTTTACGTGTAAACATCATTTCACTTTATAACTTCATAATAATTAGGAGGAATTTAATCATGGAACAATTGCGTAAGAATGACCCTGCAGTACTGGAAGCGATGAATCTTGAACTGAAACGTCAACAGAACAACATCGAGCTGATCGCTTCCGAGAACATCGTAAGCGAAGCGGTAATTGAAGCAATGGGATCTGTTCTGACGAACAAGTATGCTGAAGGATATCCAGGCAAACGTTACTATGGCGGTTGTGAGCATGTGGATATCGTTGAAGATATCGCGCGTGATCGTGCCAAAGAATTGTTTGGCGCAGAACATGCCAACGTGCAGCCGCACTCCGGTGCACAAGCGAACATGGCTGTATATCTGGCAGCGTTGAAGCCTGGCGATACGGTACTGGGTATGAACCTGGCACACGGCGGTCACTTGACGCATGGTAGTCCGGTTAATGCTTCTGGTTTGCTGTACAACTTCGTTGCATACGGCGTACAAGAAGATACATTCCTCATTGATTATGATGAAGTTCGCAAAGCAGCATTCAAACACCGTCCTCGTCTGATCGTGGCAGGTGCAAGTGCATATCCACGTACCATTGATTTTGAAAAGCTGGCTGCCATCGCCGATGATGTTGGCGCTCTGTTTATGGTTGATATGGCACATATCGCAGGACTTGTTGCAGCTGGATTGCATCCTAACCCAGTGCCACATGCACACTTTGTAACGACAACAACACATAAAACACTCCGCGGACCACGCGGCGGTATGATCCTGTGCCGTAAGTCTTGGGCAGCCGCAATTGATAAAGCCGTGTTCCCGGGTTCCCAAGGTGGACCATTGATGCACGTTATCGCTTCAAAAGCTGTAGCCTTTGGAGAAGCTTTGCAGCCTTCGTTCAAAACATATGCTCAGAACGTGGTGAAAAACGCACAAGTGCTGGCTGAAACATTGATCGCTGAAGGATTGAACATCGTATCCGGCGGTACAGACAACCACTTGATGCTGATCGACACACGCAGCGTGAACATCACAGGTAAGGAAGCAGAGCATGTGCTTGATTCCATCGGAATTACCGTGAACAAGAACGCTATTCCGTTCGATCCTACAAGTCCGTTTATCACTAGCGGTATCCGTATCGGAACACCTGCTGCGACTTCCCGTGGTATGGATGAAAAAGCGATGGTATCCATCGGTAAGATCATTGCCAAAACACTTAAAAATCCAAAAGACACAGCAACCCTTGATCAGGCGCGTGCAGAAGTAACTGCTTTGACTGACCAATACCCACTGTACACTGACCTTAAATATTAATACTACTTAATAAATATTGCTCGCGCTGTTTGATTTTGAGATGTTCAAGATGTGAACACGTAGACGGAGATGTATTTTGAGCATTCAATTCACACATCAGCACGAGCAAACAGGACCGGATGAATCATTTTCCGGTCCTGTTTTTGTAGGATTCGCTTTTCTGTAATGATTAGGTGCCCTTTGATGGTGTAATTCAGTGTGGGTGATGATATAATATACAGGATTTATCGAGCCTGTGAATGATGGCTAGGTATATTTGGAAATGCTTAACTCATGAAGAACTTACCGGAGGGACAATTTAATGGGAAAATTAGTAATATGTGATCACCCCCTGATTCAACACAAACTGACGTTTATACGCGACATGCGTACGAATACGAAAGATTTTCGTGAATTGGTTGATGAAGTAGCCACGTTGATGGCTTACGAGATTACAAGAGATGTTGAACTGGAATCGATTGATGTACAGACTCCTGTAGCAGCAACACAAGGAAAAGTGATTTCTGGACGTATGCTTGGACTGGTACCGATTCTGCGCGCAGGACTGGGGATGCTGGATGGTGTTGTGAAGTTGCTGCCAGCGGCAAAAGTAGGACATGTTGGCTTGTTCCGTGACCCGGAAACACTACAACCGGTTGAATACTACACCAAGCTACCTACAGATGTAACTGAGCGCCAACTGATTGTAATTGACCCGATGCTTGCAACAGGCGGATCAGCAATTGCAGCGATTGACGTGCTCAAGAAACGCGGCTGCACTCAGATCAAGATGATGAACCTGGTTGCAGCGCCAGAGGGCGTAAAAGCAGTACAGGATGCACACCCGGATGTGGATATCTATGTGGCTGCACTGGATGACCGTCTGGATGATCACGGATATATCGTGCCAGGACTTGGCGATGCAGGAGACCGTTTGTACGGAACGAAATAAGCATATTTTCATGCGGATTAGAAAAGGAGCTTTTCTTGAATGTCCAAAAAAATTAAAGTGATGACAATCTTCGGAGTGCGTCCGGAAGCCATCAAGATGGCTCCGCTTATTCTGGAATTGCAAAAACATCCCGAGTCCATTGAGTCGATTGTTTGCGTAACTGCGCAGCATCGTCAGATGTTGGATCAAGTTCTTGAAGTTTTCGACATTCATCCCGATTATGATCTGGATGTCATGAAGGATCGTCAAACGTTGAACGAGATCACAATTCGTGTTCTTGGCGGTCTGGAGCCAGTTTTGCGTGAAGCCAAGCCTGATATTGTGCTGGTTCACGGAGATACCTTGACTACATTTGTAGCCAGCTATGCAGCATTCCTGCAACAGATTCAAGTTGGGCATGTGGAGGCAGGATTGCGGACGTGGAACAAGCTGTCGCCGTATCCGGAAGAGATGAACCGCCAATTGACGGGTGTACTGGCTGATTTGCATTTTGCACCTACTGACTGGTCTTCTTCCAATCTTGCAAAAGAAAATAAATCGGCGTCTAGTACCTACGTCACAGGCAACACGGTAACGGATGTGTTTCAATATACAGTACGGGAGGACTACAAGCACCCGGTACTAGATTGGGCACAAGGCAAACGCCTGGTGCTGATGACTGCTCATCGCCGTGAATCTCAAGGCGAGCCTCACCGCAACATTTTCCAGGCCGTCAAACGGATTGCAGACGAATTCGAAGATATTGCCATCGTGTACCCGGTGCATCCTAGTCCTGCTGTGAAGGAGCCGGCTCACGCGATTTTGGGGAATCATCCCCGTATTCAGTTAATTG
The DNA here is from genome assembly GCF_051136285.1 of Paenibacillus amylolyticus. Lineage (GTDB taxonomy): Bacteria > Bacillota > Bacilli > Paenibacillales > Paenibacillaceae > Paenibacillus > Paenibacillus amylolyticus_F. Next base: position 4,446,405 of record NZ_CP194938.1, read on the forward strand.
ATCCGCTAGACGTAGTGGATTTGCATAACTTTTACCCGCACACTCACTTGATCCTGACTGATTCAGGCGGTTTGCAGGAAGAAGCGCCTTCGTTTGGTGTGCCTGTTCTTGTATTGCGCGATACAACAGAGCGCCCGGAAGGCATTGAAGCTGGCACGCTCGAATTGGTAGGGACGGAAGAGGAACGTGTATATGAACGGACCAAAGCGGTGCTTTCGGATGAAGCACTGTATGCAAGCATGAGCCAAGCTGCTAATCCATACGGTGATGGACATGCGTCGGAAAGAATTGTCAATGCGATTTTGCACCATTTTGGCGTGAAAAGTGATCGTCCGGAATCATTTCACAGAAAGTTCAAAAAATAATTCACATTTTTTGACGGTTTTACTGAGGGGATAGCATACAGTTAAACTGTACGGTTTTCGCGGGTTTATGGGCTTTAGAGGTTCATAAGCCTGTCGTTTCCCCCTTTAAAACGCTAAAATCAATCAATTGACAAAGGCTCTCATCATTCAGTAAAATTAACTGGGATTGCAAGGGTGGCGTGGAAAATGGCCGATTCGAACAAACCAAATTCATCCCGTAACCATGACGATAATGTATGGAAAGCGATGGGACTCGTGACAGCTTTTGGGATCGAGATTGCCATTCTCGCTGTTGCCGGATATTACGCTGGCTCCTGGTTGGACAAGACCATCGGAGGCAACGGAATATGGATCGCCGTAAGCGTTCTCTTTTTTCTTGCGGCAGGTGGGGTAAGCATTTACTTTATCGCGAAAAAAATCATGGGGGAAAGTGATGAGTGAACTAGCCAGATACCGCAGATCAATGACTGTTTTCGTCATGTATGTACTTATGATTTGTTTTCTCGCAGCGGCTTTTATGCCACGAGTGGAGACAATTGCTTTGGGACTAGCTCTGGGTACAGGAATTAGCTGGATTAATGCATTTTACCTGGGCTACAAAGTAAGGAAAATGTCTGATGATGCGGCAGAAGGTAACTTGAAGCGTGTGAACCTTGGATTTTTGACAAGAGCAGCGCTGGCTGTGCTCGGTATATTTATATCGATGCGCTTTCCGCAGTATTTCAATACATATGCGGTCGCAGGTGGTCTGGTTATTGCGCAATTTTCCTTACTGATTATAGGGATTATCTATTCCCGCAGAGCAGAATGAAATTAGGTGCTGCAGCTTTCAAGTCGAGAAAGGGGTGAGAAAAATATGCATGAAGCTCCAATTATTATGCTTGGCGGATTTCGACTGGATTTATCAGTTGTGTTGATGCTGGTCGTTACAGGTGCCCTTGTTTTTATTTTCGCTGTACTGGCGACACGAAGATTATCTGTTGAAAACCCCGGCAAGCTGCAAAATTTTATGGAGTGGGCAGTAGAATTCGTCCGCAATCTGATCTCAAGTACAATGGATATGAAGAAAGGTAAACATTTTATCTCTCTCGCTCTTTCCATGATTATGTTCATCTTTGTAGGGAACATGCTCGGACTTCCGTTCCAGGCAGTAACCGGGATGGATAAGGTAGAACAAGCGCAAGTATTCGGTCAACCGATTGTTACGGCCGTGGAAGCCTTTGAGAAGGCCCATGCCAAGGATCCGAATGCACATCCACACGTTGAACTGGCTTGGTGGAAATCACCGACAGCCGACTTGTCTGTAACGATGGGACTGGCTCTGGTTGCGTTCCTTGTATCTCATGGACTTGGATTATTCCGCAACACCAGAGGATATCTCAAGCATTACCTTCAGCCATTTGCCTTGTTCTTACCGATCAACTTGATCGAGACGGCATCGAAGCTGTTAACACACGGTATGCGTCTATTTGCGAATATCTTCGCGGGTGAGGTACTGATTACAACGATCCTGAAGCTGACCACATTCAAAGTGTTTGGTGCCATTGCGGCTATACCACTATTAATGGTTTGGCAAGGCTTTAGTATCTTTATCGGCGCGATCCAGGCATTTGTGTTTGTTATTTTGATGATGGTATACATCTCACAGAGCATCGAGACGCACGAAGAACATTAAGTTTCAAGCCCTAAGAAGATATCTTCATCAGGCTGAACAATAAAAAATACGATTTATTATTTTAAGGAGGATATACAAATGGGAGCAATGGCATTAATCGCAGCAGCAATTGTTGCAGGACTTGGCGCGTTTGGCGCAGGTATTGGTAACGGTATGGTAATCAGCAAAACGGTGGAAGGTATCGCTCGTCAACCAGAAGCGAAATCTACTCTTCAAACAACAATGTTTATCGGTGTAGGTTTGATCGAGGTATTGCCGATTATCGGTGTGGTACTCGCGTTCATGTTCTACGGTATGGCTTAATTTAAATGGATAAAGGTTTGGCGGGGAAGGCCACAGCCCTCCGCGCCTTCTTTTTAGGGAAATGTCCGTCCTAACAGGCGAACGTTTTAAGGATACCTCCAGGAAGGAGTGAACAGATTGAATTTCATATGGGAAAATACAATTCTTGCGATGGTTGCATTTGCAATTCTATATTGGCTGCTTAGCCGCTACGCTTTCGGCCCTTTGTTCTCCATTATGGAAAAGCGTCGTGAACTCGTGATGACGCAGATGAACGAGGCTGCACAGACTCGTGAACAGGCTATTGCCTATGTGGAGGAGCAAAAACAAGCTCTGGAACATGCGCGCAAAGAAGCTCACGACATCATTGAGCAGTCCAAACAAACGGGCGGCAAGCAAGCTGAGTCGATTTTGGCTGATGCTAAGGCAGAAGCGAATCGTCTTAAAGATGATGCGGTACGTGAGATCGAGAGCGAGAAGAACAAGGCAGTCGCAGCACTTCGCAGCGAACTGGGTACAGCTTCCGTTCAAATTGCTTCCAGATTGATTAAAAAAGAAGTTGAGAACGGTCCTGCACAAGAGGAACTTGTGAACCAATACCTCAATGAGGTAGGGGGCCGACAATGAGCCGCGATACGATTGTTGCCAAGCGTTATGCGAAAGCATTGTTTGAAGTTGCACTTCAGCAGCAGCAGGTGCTTGAGGTTGAACAGGAACTGCGCGCCGTAGTTAGTGCGTTAACTGGAGATGCCGAGATTATCAAGTTTATTGTATCTCCGAACATCTCTGATGAAGCCAAACAAAATGTGCTTCGTGCAAGCCTGGATGGCAAAGTGTCCGAACCTGTCCTTCGTACGGTTCTGCTCCTGATTGAGCGTGGACGCGTTGAACTGTTGGACGAATTGTTGAGTGACTACGTGAAGATTGAAGGTGATTCTCTTGGAATCGCTGACGCCCGTGTATACTCAACATATGCTTTGAACGATGAGGAAAAAGAAGCGGTAGCCCGTGAATTCGGTGGCCGTGTGAATAAAAAGATTCGTATCGAGAATTTTGTTGATCCGACTCTGCTGGGCGGATTGAAAGTCGCCATTGGCGATACGATCTATGACGGCAGCTTGGCTGGCAAGCTCGAACGTCTTGAGCAGTCTTTTAACAGACGAGTACAGTAGATTGGGGTGAGGACACTTGAGTATCAAACCAGAAGAAATCAGTACATTAATTAAGAGCCAAATCGAACAATACAAGACCGATATCGATGTAGTCGAAGTCGGAACGGTTATCGAGGTTGGTGATGGTATCGCTCGTGTTTATGGACTTGAGAACGTCATGTCCAACGAGTTGGTTGAATTCCCAAGCGGTGTTATGGGACTCGCCATGAACGTGGAAGAAAGCAATGTCGGTGTCGTTATCCTGGGACCTTACTATGATATTCGTGAAGGCGACCAAGTGAAACGTACTGGTCAAATCATGCAGGTGCCTGTAGGCGAAGCATTGATTGGGCGCGTTGTGAACCCGCTCGGTATTCCAGTGGATGGCAAAGGGCCAATCGCTACAACGGAATTCCGTCCGGTTGAAGGTAAAGCACCAGGCGTAATGGATCGTAAATCCGTTCATGAGCCGATGCAAACAGGAATCAAAGCTATCGATGCAATGGTACCAATCGGTCGCGGACAACGTGAGTTGATCATCGGTGACCGTCAAACAGGTAAAACATCAATTGCCATTGATGCAATCCTGAACCAAAAAGGTAGCGGCATGAAGTGTATCTATGTGGCTATTGGTCAGAAGCAGTCTACGGTTGCACAAGTTGTGGAAACTCTTCGTCGTAAAGGCGCAATGGAGTACACAATCGTTGTAACAGCAGCAGCTTCCGATCCATCACCACTCTTGTACATCGCACCGTACTCCGGTTGTTCGATGGGTGAGTATTTCATGTACAAAGGCGAGCACGTTCTGGTCATCTATGATGACTTGACTAAACAAGCTTCTGCTTATCGTGAGCTGTCCTTGTTGCTTCGTCGTCCACCGGGCCGTGAGGCTTATCCGGGTGACGTCTTCTACCTGCACTCCCGTTTGCTGGAGCGTGCCGCGAAGCTGAATGATGAACTTGGTGGAGGTTCTTTAACCGCACTACCGTTCATTGAAACACAAGCTTCCGATGTATCTGCGTATATTCCAACGAACGTAATCTCCATCACGGATGGACAGATCTTCCTGGAAGCTGACTTGTTCAATGCTGGACAACGTCCGGCGATCAACGTTGGTATCTCTGTATCCCGTGTCGGTGGTTCTGCTCAGATCAAAGCGATGAAAAAAGTTGCAGGTTCCCTGCGTCTTGACCTCGCTCAATATCGTGAGCTTCAAGCGTTCTCCCAGTTCGGTTCCGATCTGGATAAAGCGACTCAGGCTCGTCTGAATCGTGGTGCGCGTATGATGGAAATTCTGAAGCAAGGTGTTAACCAGCCGTTGCCTGTAGAACAACAGGTAGTCAGCTTGTATACTGCAGTTAAGGGATTCCTTGATGAGATTCCAACAGGTGATGTTACTCGTTTTGAACATGAGTTCCTTGCGTTCATGGAGAGCAACCACCCGGAAATTCTGGGATCGATTCGTGACACGAAAGAACTGACAGCAGACAATGAAAATGCACTCAAAGGTGCAATTGAGAAGTTCAGAAAGAGCTTCGCAGTCTCTGTCTAAATAGATGATTGTAGCTGCGGAGTTGTCTAACCGATTCCGCATGTCTGCATGCAAAACTTTGACTCGGTCAAAGCAGGATTATGCTTACACTGTAGTTTTGACGTTGTCAAAACTTACAGTGGGTGCTTACGAAGTAACTTTGGCTGCGCCAAAGTAGGGTTGTGCTTACGATGTAGTTTTGACTTTGTCAAAACTTTAAGGTGGTGAAATCATGGCAAAAGGTATGCGCGAAATTAAGCGTCAAATTAAAAGCGTACAGAGTACCAAGCAGATCACCAAAGCAATGGAGATGGTTGCAGCTGCAAAACTGCGTAAAGCGCAGGAAAAAGCAGAGGCAGCACGTCCATATTCAGAGAAGTTAAAAGAAGTTGTGGCGAGTATTGCCTCCAGTACCCAAGGTATCCAGCACCCGATGCTGGAAAGCCGTCCGGTCAAAAAGACAGCGTATCTGATCATTACGTCAGATCGGGGTCTTGCAGGTGGATACAATGCGAACGTTCTGCGTCAGGTGAATCTGACTCTGAAAGAGCGTCATAACTCCCAGGACGATTACGAATTATTCGTTATTGGTCGTAAAGGGCGTGACTATTTCAGAAGACGTGAAATAGCTATGGCTTCCACAACAACGGATCTGTCGGACTCACCTTCATTCGCAGATATCAAATCCATCGCTCATGAGGCGGTTCATGGATTTGAACTGGCTGAATTTGATGAATTGTACATTTGTTATAACCGCTTTGTAAATGCGTTGACCCAGATTCCGACAATGGAGAAACTTCTTCCTATGGAAACACCTGAGTTAACAGCTGCAGATGGACCGACTGCAAGCTACGAGTATGAACCGTCAGCTGAAGCTGTACTGGAAGTGTTGCTTCCGCGTTATGCGGAAACATTGATCTACGGTGCACTTCTGAACGGTAAAGCGAGTGAGCTGGGTGCTAAAATGACAGCAATGGGCAATGCAACCAAAAATGCATCCAAGCTCATTAACGACCTGTCATTGACTTACAACCGCGCACGTCAAGCAGCGATTACACAGGAGATTACGGAAATTGTGGCAGGTGCTAACGCAGCACAAGGCTAAATGTTTTTTATTTAATGAAGGCTTGCACTGCAAAGATGAACGAACGGAACTTTATTTTTGCCAAAGTAGCAGGCTTGTAGGAGGGGAACGTTAAGATGAACAAAGGACGCGTTGTGAGCATCATGGGTCCGGTTGTTGACGTCGAGTTTGATCGCGGCGGTCTGCCGGAAATCCTCAATGCCATTACGATCACTACAGTAAGCGAAAGCGGCGTTAGTGTAAATCTTACACTCGAAGCTTCGAAACATCTGGGTGACAACCGTGTACGTTGTATCGCGATGTCCTCCACGGACGGTCTCGTACGTGGTATGGAAGCCGTAGATACTGGAGCTCCAATCTCTGTACCTGTCGGTGAAGCGACACTGGGCCGTGTATTTAACGTACTTGGCGAAGCAATTGATACTGGCGGTACTGTAGAAGCTGCACACAAAAACCCGATTCACCGCTCTGCTCCTGCATTCGATGAACTGACTACCCAAGCAGAAATGCTTGAAACGGGTATCAAAGTTATCGACTTGCTGGCTCCTTACGCTAAAGGTGGTAAAATCGGTCTGTTCGGGGGCGCCGGTGTAGGTAAAACGGTAACCATTCAGGAACTGATCAACAACATTGCGCAAGAGCACGGTGGTATCTCCGTATTTGCCGGTGTTGGTGAGCGTACACGTGAAGGTAACGACTTGTATCACGAGATGAGTGATTCCGGCGTTATCAACAAAACAGCAATGGTCTTCGGACAAATGAACGAGCCTCCAGGCGCACGTCTTCGTGTAGCCCTCACAGGTCTGACCATGGCGGAATACTTCCGTGATGAAGAAGGCCGTGACGTGTTGCTCTTTATCGATAACATCTTCCGTTTCACCCAAGCGGGATCAGAAGTATCTGCCTTGCTTGGACGTATGCCATCTGCGGTAGGTTACCAGCCTACGCTGGCAACTGAAATGGGTCAATTGCAAGAGCGTATCACTTCAACGAAAAAAGGATCAGTTACATCCATCCAGGCGATCTATGTACCTGCGGATGACTATACTGACCCGGCTCCTGCAACAACGTTTGCTCACTTGGATGCAACAACTAACTTGGAGCGTAAAATCTCCGAGATGGGTATCTACCCTGCGGTAGATCCACTCGCATCCAGTTCCCGGATCTTGTCTCCTGAAGTTGTTGGCGAAGAGCACTATAGCGTTGCACAAGGTGTTAAACGTATCTTGGCACGTTATAACGAACTTCAAGATATCATTGCGATCTTGGGTATGGACGAGCTCAGTGAAGAAGACAGAGCGCTCGTTTATCGTGCACGTAAAATTCAACGTTTCTTGTCCCAGCCTTTCCACGTTGCTGAAGCATTTAACGGCATTCCGGGTAAATACGTTCCGGTTAAAGAAACGGTGCGCAGCTTTAAAGAGATTCTCGAAGGCAAGCATGACGATCTGCCGGAAGCAGCATTCCTCTTCGTGGGTACTATTGAAGAGGCAGTGGAGAAAGCCAAAACACTGGTATAATCTGACTCCAGGATTGTCCTTATGAAGCGAGCTATCCTTCGGATAGTTTCAGGAGGGATGGAATTTGAGCACCTTTTTGTTGGAAATCGTAACGCCTGAGCGTCTGGTCTATTCACAGCAAGTGAACAGCGTCATCGCTCGTGGTATTGAAGGGGAACTGGGGATTCTCCCTGGTCATATCCCGATGGTTACACCTTTACAGATTGCACCAATCATTATCAAAAACGGAAAAGAGAACAAGCAGGTCGCGATCGGCGGCGGCTTCATCGAAGTCCGCAAAGATAAAGTTGTTGTACTTGCAGAGAGTGCCGAATTCCCGGAAAGCATTGATGTGGATCGTGCGCGTGCGGCCAAAGAGCGGGCAGAACGCCGGCTTGCCAGCCAAAGCAACCAAGACCATTTTGATCACCGCCGTGCAGAGATTGCTTTGCAAAAAGCGGTTAACCGGATTAACGTATACGGCAAATAAAGTAACTTATGGAGCCCGGCGGCACAGTCTGCCGGGTTCTTTTAATCTTTTACAGCGAAATAGGACAATTGATTTCAGGACAGCTACGAAATTATCTATGAATTTGAAGGTTAGAGAGTCCTCTCTTTATATAGTATGAATCGTTCCACATCATTAGATTCACCTTTTGATTAACACATGAATAACATATAGGACTTAAGTAATATGGGCGCATTCCGCTGATAGAACCAATTTTTACGAAAAGAAGCTGAATTATTTCCGAGGAAATGACAGAATCGATATCGTTGCAACGCTCTTTTATGTCGTTTTAGTCACACAATACTAGCGAATAAAATTTAAAATGTTTTTTGAAGTGGAAATCAATGTAGTTGACAAGCGATAGTGAAACAGCCTATATTCCATAGAGTCAGCAGGTGCAAGTAGCTGGATACTAGATTTAAATCATCATGTACAGCCAAATTGTTGCTGCTCGGTCATATGGGCATCAGGTGATCCTGCGATCCGGAGTATAACTCACAGGTGAACGTGCATATTTTTCAGCTTCGAACATTCCAGTATACTAACAAGTTATGGGTGCAAGGCATATGATATGCTGATCATTGCAACAATCAAGGTGGAGGTAAAAGATATGGGTAATGATCTGGCGAATCAGGTAAACCAGACATTGAGCACCAACAGCCTGATTTCAATCGTTGTTTCTCTTATATGTATTGCGATAACATGGTGGTCACTGCAAAATCTGAAACTGGATTTGGTAATCAGACAGCCAAAAGGCCCTCAGGGGAGACTGCTACATTTGCTGCTCGCCATTATTTTGGGGCATGCTGTTGCTGGCTTTGTTATTGACTATTTGTCTTGGACTCAAATGTTAAGAAATTTGTTTTAATGTTGAGATGGTTGGTTAATCATCTGTTAGGTTCTTCAAGCGGCTCATTGTCGAATAACATCGATTAATTGTGTTAACAATTAGAGTATAAGTTGTCGGCCAAAACTTAAGAAAAAAATGTGAACGTTTAATTGAACGAATTTGAAGTGTTTATGTAAAAAATGCTTGTATCGCACAAATCAACAGTGTTATGATGGAAGTTAGGGAATTCACAATTTTCCACTTATTATGTAGGTTATAAACGGGATATCCGGTAGATACCGGCTAAAAATCATCCCAATGGGTCTGTTTTGATGCTATGATGGTCTTTTTGATGATTTTCACAAGCCATAAAGCAGGATGCACAGAACACATGGTATCATCGATATGATTTATACAAACCAATTCTTTTCTGAATAGACAACTGAGCATACATGCCAGAATTTGTCGAAATTCCACACACAGCAACAGTCCTTTCTATCACAGTAGGGCTTATGTATTCCGGAATGAGGAAAAGGGAATAAAAGCGCGGAGGGAACCATGATGAGCAAATTTATCGTCCGCGGTGGCAAAAGGTTGACCGGAAGTGTCAAAGTTAGCGGCGCTAAAAATTCTGTTCTTCCGATCATCGCTGCCTCTCTCTTAGGGGAAGAAGGACAAAGCGTTATTATTGACGCACCTCCTCTAGACGATGTGATGACGATTAACAAAGTGTTGGAATCGCTGGGAGCGGGAGTTACATACCGGGACGAAGTGATTACCGTAAATGCGGAGAATCTTACTTCCTGTGAAGCCCCGTATGAATGGGTTAGTAAAATGCGGGCGTCTTTTCTGGTCATGGGGCCTTTGTTGACGCGTTTGGGTCAAACAAGAATCTCACTACCTGGGGGATGTGCCATCGGTACACGACCGATTGATCAGCATCTCAAAGGTTTTGAAGCCATGGGAGCCGAGATCAGTTTGGGTCAAGGCTATATCGAAGCACGCAGCCAAGGACGGTTGCGCGGTGCGAAAATTTATCTAGATGTGGCTTCCGTAGGTGCCACTCAAAATATTATGATGGCTGCAACATTGGCCGAAGGTGTAACGGTTCTGGAGAATGCGGCGAAAGAACCTGAGATCGTGGATCTGGCTAATTTCCTGAACGGGATGGGAGCTAAAGTCCGCGGAGCCGGTACGGGCGTTATTCGTATTGAAGGTGTGGAGAAGTTGTCTGGTGTCAGACATACGGTAATCCCGGATCGCATTGAAGCGGGAACATATATGGCTGCAGCAGCAATCTCTGGTGGTGACGTATATGTTGAAGGTGCCATCTCCGATCACTTGGGGTCCGTCATTGCGAAGCTGGAGGAAATGGGCGTAACCGTACAGCCGGATGAGAATGGTGTGCGTGTCATTGCCGATCGTCCACTCAAAGCAGTGGATGTCAAAACATTACCATACCCAGGATTCCCGACGGATATGCAATCCCAGATGATGGCTTTGTTGCTGGCATCGGAAGGAACTAGCGTTGTGACGGAAACGGTCTTCGAGAACCGCTTTATGCACGTTGATGAATTCCAGTTGATGAACGCAGAGATCAAAGTAGAAGGTCGCTCGTCCATCGTTACGGGTAATGCAAAGCTGAAAGGTGCCAAAGTGACGGCTACAGACCTGCGTGCAGGGGCTGCTCTGATCATTGCTGGCCTGGTTGCTGAAGGTACCACTGAAGTGGGTGGTGTGCATCACATCGACCGTGGTTATGTACATTTGGCAGAGAAGCTTAATGGCCTTGGAGCGGATATCTACCGCATTTCGGTGGAAGAGCCTAAGCTGGATGCAGTTAAAGCACCTAGCGAAAAGGTAGAGGAAGAAGTTCCAATGTTCAAAGTACAACCAACTTGGGTGTAACATACATTTATATCACAGTGTCCTTGTCGATATTGAGCCACAGTAAATTGTGGGTTTTCGCAAACGAGAAGGAACATTAACGCATGTGTTTGATTAAGCTAAGCCTTCGGGCTTGGCTTTTTTTGTGTTCTCTTATATATTTCCAAACGGATTGTATGGTAATACGTTAAGTACCTGATTCTATTAATAGCTGATCCTAACTTCTAACATAACATCTGATTCTTTACCTTTTCTGTACCATATGAAAGAACATTTGCTTCATATCCATTACTGAGAACACGCTGCTCAATACGCGTAGCAACGATGTTTTCGGGTTATCGACTTGAATGGAGAAAGGGTTAATCGTTACATTAGTACGCCTCTCGTTTCTCTTAAACCTGGTTCTATCAGATCGCTATAACTCATATCTTAAACTATGGATTTGACAAAGAACCAGCCATGACCTGGTCATTACAACGGAGGGGTATCTCAGATGAAAGAAGCTCGTGTACAAGTAAAAGTACCTCTTGTCCCGCGGCCTGGGATTCAGGGATTAGAGGAGAGTTCAATCCAGGATGCAGAGAAAGACCAATCTGCTCCTGCGAAGAAGGGGAGTAAACCGCTACAGATAGTGAAGGTACAGATGATAACGGGGGGCAAGCCTGAAACGATACATGCTAGACCTGGGCAACATTTTGCAGAGGAGCTGAAGCAAGAAGCTACAGACCATATGAATATCCCCATTATTGAGCTAGATCCCTTTCGCAAGGTGAAACGCCGTCGTATGCGTGCCTTTGGCCGTCGTCACCGCTGGGGACGTAATTCGTGGCGTTGGCAACCCGTAGCAGCAGTTTCGGCATTGCTCGTTCTGGCGATAAGCATCCCGGTCATTCTGGTGTGGCCGCGAGCTGCCGAGCAGGTAAAATCAACGCCATCTTCTGCAGGTGTGAGCACTAGTACGAGTTCAAAGAGTCCAAGCCCTGTACCTGCAGTGCCTGTAACCTACCCTGAGCCTAACGTACGTGTTTACTTGGCTGCCAAAGGCACAACGATACAGTTGCCGCTTGAGGCATATGTGACGGGGGTAGTTGCTGCAGAGATGCCCGCTGAATTCAGACTAGAAGCATTGAAGGCTCAAGCGATAGCTGCTCGTACTTTTATTGTGAGAAGACTGGCTGCAAACGATACAAGTGGCGTACCATCAGGCGCAGCAGACGTGACGGATACGATTCGTCATCAGGTCTTCATTCCACCTGATCAGGTAAAGTCCGATTGGACCCGGCTGGGTAAAGCAAAGGAGTGGGAGAAACTACAGCAAGCTGTCCGCGAGAGCCGTGACGCAGTCATGACGTATCAAGGTCAGGCGATCACAGCATCCTTCTTCTCAACTAGCAATGGATATACGGAAAATGCAGAGGATGTGTGGGGCAACGTTGTTCCCTATCTGAAGAGTGTGGATAGCCCATGGGATAAACAACTGGCTCCAGGTTTCAGAGAAACGATTACGATGAAACGCAGTGACATTTTACAAAAGATGAACCTGGATGCGATTCCGGTGACTGCTGAAAAGAGTGGTTCGTGGATGAAAGTGTTATCTACCACCAAGGGGAAACGTATCAAGGAAATACAGATTGCCGGCGAAACCTTCAGCGGCCCGGAAGTCCGCAAACGTCTTGGGCTTAGATCCAGCCAGTTCAGCTGGAAAACGGAAGGTGATGCAGTGCAAATTACGACGTATGGATATGGTCATGGGGTGGGTATGAGTCAATGGGGAGCCAATGGCATGGCACAGGAGGGGCGCACAGCTACCGAGATTCTGAAACATTACTACACCGGAATCTCTTTCGGACAGGCCTCCAAGATGTTAGCTTCAAAGCAGGAGAAGTAAACACTTCCATGCTTCTTGTTCTCTATCAACCACCCATTCCGGAGTTTTCAAAATTTGGCTATATATGAAGGAAGTGAGAGCGTATGGGGAGCGCAGGGGACAGAAAAGACCTGTAGAAGCGTAGCGTCCGCCTTTATCACCGGATTTCTCCTGTGGGAGAATATAATCAATTTGGAAATGCGGGGATAACAGCCGGTCGAAAGGTTTTCTGGCCCCGGAGCGGCGCACGCACTACCACCCGTATATAGCATTCTTTGAAAGCTGCGTGAAAATAATTAGAGTCGCGCGTGTATAAAAGAGTTGCACCCGGTAACACTTGTTACTGAGGTGATCAAGATGAATGAACAAAACAACAAAAAAACAGTCCAAGAAGAAACTCCTAAAACAACGCAAGGAGTACCGGCCGCTCAGCCCTCTTCATGGAGAAAAGCAATGTCCAAACGTTGGGTTTTCCCGGCAGTCTACATCGCAGCAGCAGGCATTATACTAACTCTAGTGTGGGTCTATCAGGGAACAGGCGGCAAAGCTCTGAACCCGGACTCTGCTAAAGAAGCAGTAGAAACAGGCGCAGCGAGTACTGAGGGAACAGCGACAGGCGGAGAACAGGAAAGTGTGGAGGTTATTGCAAAGTCAGAAAATTTCGTATGGCCCGTAGCATCTCCGTCCGAGATTTCGGTCGTGAAACCATTCTATGACAACGAAGCTTCAAGTGAAGAGCATGAGGCTGCAATGGTGCAGTACAATGACACATTTATTCCGAATACGGGTGTAGATCTGGCGCGGGGTGACAACAAATCGTTTGAAGTCAAAGCAGCACTCAGCGGAAAGGTTACACGTGTTGAGCAAAACCCACTCACAGGTCAAGTGGTGGAAATTACCCACGGCGACAACCTGAAAACCGTATACCAAAGCCTTGCTGACGTCAAAGTAAAACAGGACGATGAAGTGAAGCAAGGGGATGCCATTGCATCTGCTGGAGTAAGTGAACTGGGTAAAAACTTGGGGAACCACCTTCACTTTGAAGTTTATGAAGATGGTCAGCCCGTGAACCCGCAAGGATATCTTCCGGAAAAATAAAATGATTTTTACCGCACTAACATGATGGGCAGGGGTGAATAACCTCTGCTCTTTTTATGCTTTTCAGAAAATAATGGGACCATCGAAGCTTGTCACTCCTCTAAACCGCGAATATATAGGCATGCTCCTCATATAATGTACCAAACTATCCACACAGTAGGGAGGCGGGAGCGTGCACGATTACATCAAGGAACGGACCATCAAAATTGGTCGCTGCATTGTTGAGACGAGAAATACGGTCCGTACCATTGCCAAAGAATTCGGCGTGTCAAAGAGTACTGTGCATAAGGATCTGACGGAGCGTCTGCCGGAAATCAACCCTGATCTTGCTGACCAGGTCAAACACATTTTGGAGTACCATAAGTCGATCCGTCATTTGCGGGGCGGTGAAGCGACCAAAATCAAGTACAAAAAAACAAGTGGAAAAAAACGTGAGGTGCTGGCTTCCGCCAAATCATAAGCTAGTTCTTCAAGAACTAGGCCAAAAAGCTCACAGTATGGATTGAATCCCTCCCCTGAAGTATGATATGTTAAAAGCTGGTACAGGATCGAATTATGACATCTTATCAGCCCGATTTTTACATATATATGTTGCACTTTGTCGAACGAGCGGTGACGTGATAAGAGACACTTTTTCACAGGATACGCTGACCAAATAATATCACTTTGGGGGCTCTTTTATGTTTAGCAAGGATATCGGTATTGATCTTGGCACGGCAAACGTGCTTATTCACGTGAAAGGAAGCGGAGTTGTTCTCAATGAACCTTCCGTCGTGACCATTGAAAGCGATACGAAGCGGGTCCTTGCTGTCGGGGAAGAGGCGCGTCGTATGGTAGGGCGTACGCCGGGTAACATTGTTGCCATTAGACCGCTGCGCGATGGTGTTATTGCGGACTTCGAAATTACGGAAGCCATGCTTAGACATTTCATTAGCCGTGTAGGGGCAAGAAGCTGGTACAGCCACCCGCGAATTTTGATCTGTGCACCAACGAATATTACTTCCGTAGAGCAGAAGGCCATCCGTGAAGCGGCGGAGCGCAGCGGTGCCAAAGAAGTATTCTTGGAAGAAGAGCCGAAAGCGGCAGCCATCGGTGCGGGTATGGATATTTTCCAGCCGAGCGGCAATATGGTCGTGGATATCGGCGGCGGAACGACTGACGTTGCAGTCCTGTCTATGGGCGACGTAGTCACCGCCTCTTCTATTAAAGTTGCTGGGGACAAGTTCGATGAAGCCATTACCAAGTATATCAAAGCCAAATATAAACTTATGATCGGGGAACGCACAGCAGAAGATATCAAAATCGCGATTGGTTCCGTGAACCCGGCTGGACATCAGGCTGAGATGGATATTCGCGGTCGCGATATGGTTACCGGTCTGCCAGTTACAGTGACTGTGTCAGGTAGTGAAGTGCAGGAAGCGCTATGGGATTCCGTGCAATCCATTATCGTTGCAGCCAAATCGGTATTGGAACGTACACCGCCTGAACTGTCTGCGGATATTATTGACCGCGGTGTAGTTTTGACGGGCGGAGGTGCATTGTTGAATGGACTGGATGAACTGTTGTCCAATGAATTGCATGTACCGGTATGGGTTGCAGAGGATCCGATGCACTGCGTTGTCAAAGGGACAGGCATTATGCTGAATAATTTGGATCAAGTGGTTAAGAAAAAGTTCTAGTCTGCCGATATAAAGAGCAATGGGTTCACTGCAAAGGTGAACAGAACGGACAAACAGCGATCTGCAATGCAGGGACAAGCGTTTGAGGAGAGGGGTTCATTCATGTTAAGAGGTCTGTACACTGCTGCTGCGGGAATGATTACAGAGCAACGTCGCCATGACACAGCCACGCAAAATATCGTAAATATGAACACAACGGGATACAAACAGGTGAACAATGTAAAGCGCGCGTTCCCGGAAATGCTCATTACTCTAACTGGCGGGGATCCCAATCTTCCAACAAAGCGGCTGGGCAGGCTCAACTCCGGTGTATTCGCGGAAGAGAGTTTATCCATGAATATTCAAGGTGCTCTTATGGAGACGAAGCGAAAAAGTGATTTTGCAATTTCCTCCAATCTAAGTGTGAATGATCCTCAGACAAACCAGCCTGTTCCGTTTGATGCTTCTGGCAAATTTGTACGAGCAGATGGAACCGTAACGTATCAGCCACAGGCGTATTTTACGGTTCGGGATGCAGATGGCAATACCCGTTATACACGTGATGGTCACCTGGAAGTGAACGGAACGGGGCAGCTTCTCAGCTCCACCGGTTCTCAGGTGCTCGATAGCAACGGACAACCGGTTGTATTGACAGGTTCTGTGGAGCAATTTAAAGTGGATGAGCAAGGCCGCCTTGTTAATGCGGTTACGGGTGCTCCAACAGGGGTTACGCTTGGAATCAGTGTTATTGATCAGCCGAATCAGTTGGTTCGTCAAGGTGACGGCAACTTTAGCCTGAATGAAGATAATGGAGCAACCGCTAGAATGATGGCCGTTGCCGATAATGTTCAGATTCATCAAGGTTACCTGGAAGGGTCGAATGTAGATGCCTCCCAAGCAACCGTTGACATGAATGCTGCATTCCGTGCATATGAAGCGAACCAGAAGGTCATTCAGTTCTATGACCGCAGTTTGGAAAAAGCTGTAAACGAAGTTGGTCGTGTATAACGCCATTTATAATATAACCGTACAGTGAGGGGCTCAAGTGCCCTTAGCGAAGCAAAGCAAAGCAGGAGGTTAAACCACCGCATGAATAATTCCATGATTAGTGCCAAGGTTTCTATGACCGCGATTCAGCAACGACTGGATGTCATTTCCGATAATATTGCCAACGTGAATACGGCAGGCTATAAGAGCAAACAGGCAAGTTTTGAGGATGCCCTGACTCGCGTACAGCAGCAAGATGATAAGTACAAGCAGGATGGACGCTCGACACCGATGGGTTATAACCTCGGTTTTGGAACACGTCTGGTCAATCTTACTAGAGATATGTCCCAAGGTAGCATGAAGGAGACGGGGAACCCGACAGATTTGGCTATTGAGGGCAACGCGATGTTCGCTGTTCAGGCGAATGGTCAGAAAGTATGGACACGGCAAGGGGCATTTCATTTTGTACCGGATATGCGTCCAAAAGTTAATCCTAATGATCCAGACCGGATGGTACTGGTCAATGACGCCGGGCATTTCGCTCTGAATCGTCAGGGGGAGCTGATTACGGCTCCAATGAATAGCACGGTTGCTTTTGATGATAAGGGTAACTTGCTGATTCGTCAGGGAGCTGGAAATGCCGTAATTACAGGACAGTTGCAGATGGTGGATATCGAGCGTCCTGAAGGACTCGTGCAATTAGCGGATAATCTGTTTGGTCTGGACGCCGGGGTAACCGAGAACGATGTATTTGGGGCTAACGCGGCAACACGTGTGCCACAAGCATCGATCCGTACAGGTTTTCTTGAGCAGTCTAATGTGGATATGACGCAGGAAATGGCATTGTTGATGCAAGGTCAGCGGACCTATCAACTGGCAGCGCGGGCGCTTACGTCCAGTGATTCCATGGCGGGTCTTGCCAATAATATGAGAGCATAAAGGTGAATGGGATGACAGAAACACAGCAGCAGAACAGCAAGCCGGAACAGAAGGAAGTCAAGAAGAAAAAGAAGAGTTGGTGGCGCATCGCAAGATGGTTTCTGATTCCGATTCTGCTTGTTCTTGCCCTCGCTGGCGGAATGGTCGCTGGATATGTGGTACTGGGCAAACAGGATATCGGTTCCGTATGGCAATGGAGTACCTGGAAGCATGTCTATGATCTGGTATTCGCTCCATAAGATAACGAGTACAGCGAAAACTCCTGCGCAGGCAGGAGTTTTCTTTTTGGTGTTGAAAACAGTATAATGATGGATGACGTTTAACGTCAGAAGAGGCCTCCCCTGCGAAAGACATGCTGTCATCGCGAAGAGAGACCCCTTATCTCAACCTTCACTACTGCAGTCATGAAGGATATTACTAGTGTTAACCCTAAATCAACATTTCATACAACATTAAAATTGAAAACTCATTTATATGAGGATCGACTTGATCATGCTTGTTTAATTGTTTCCGCACTACAGTAAGTGGAGGGAACGGAATCGTTCAAAAGAAGCGAAGCGTTCGCGTTTGTCCCCGAATTTTAACCATTGGAAAATGGTTTATAAAAAATTAGAGGACAATGGCGATCAAAGAACGATCCGTTCCCGAAACGACGCTAGTGCGCCGACATTATTGCATGATGGAGAGCCTTCGTATAAACACCCCGAGAGGAGATTATATTGTGCTAGATATCAAACAAATTCAATCCATTATCCCGCATCGCCCGCCGTTCCTGTTGGTGGACAGAATTTTGGAGATGGAGGATGGCAAACGTGCCGTTGGCTTGAAAAATGTAACCATTAATGAACCGTTTTTCATTGGTCATTTTCCGGAGTATCCCGTAATGCCGGGGGTATTGATCACCGAAGCATTGGCTCAGGTTGGTGCAGCAGCAATGCTTAACCTGGAAGCGAACAAAGGCAAAATCGGTTTCCTGGCGGGACTCGACAATTTCCGATTCCGTGGACAAGTTGTGCCTGGAGATACGTTGATCCTGGAAGTGGAGATCACACGTCTGAAAGGTTCGATTGGTAAAGGCAAAGCAACGGCTCGTGTGGAAGATAAAATTGTCGCTGAAGGCGAAATCATGTTTGCACTGTCAGACCCAAGCTGATTACATAGGCATGTATATATCATGCAGATAAGTTGAACTAATTCTTTACACATAAACGGAGAGACAGAGAAAACCTGAAAAAGCGAAGCGTTCGCCTTTATCACCGGATTTTTCCCTTTTAGAAAAGGGAATACAAAAAATCTGGGGATAACAGCGATTGGAAGGTTACTCTGTCATTGGAGTGCAAGTGTAAATATCTTTAGTTCAACTTATGACTACGCTGAACAGCTACGTGCATAAATAGAATTTTATATAGACGGAAGGGGCTTATTGGATATGGAACAGTTAAGCGCAGCAGCAGCCGAGACGTTGCAGCAATGGTTGGAGGATGCTTCCATTGATGAAGCAACCAAACAGGAGCTTCGTGATTTGAAGGATCAACCCAAAGAGCTGGAAGAGCGTTTCTACAGAAATCTGGAGTTTGGTACAGGTGGATTGCGCGGTGTCATTGGTGCCGGCAGCAACCGGATGAACAAATACACGGTGGGTCGTGCGACACAAGGCTTTGCCCGGTATTTGCTGGAGCAGCATGGGGACAAGGAAGGCAAACCTTCCGTTGTTATCGCTCATGACTCCCGTCATTTCTCACCTGAATTCTCACTGGATGCCGCGCTGGTGCTGGCAGCTAACGGTATTGTTGCCAAGTTGTATCCATCCCTGCGTTCTACACCACAACTGTCATTTAGCGTGCGCTATCTGCAAGCGACGGGTGGTATCGTTGTAACGGCAAGCCATAACCCGCCGGAATACAATGGATACAAAGTGTACAACCATGAAGGCGGACAACTCGTACCGCATGAAGCAGAGAAAGTTATCCAATATATTCAAGAAGTTCCTTCCTTGGCTGATGTGAAAAAGCTGACGCGCGAAGAAGCCGAAGCGCAAGGGTTGCTGATCTGGCTAGGTGAAGAGGAAGATCAGGCATTTGTAGACACGGTGGCAAGCCGCAGTCTTAGCCGCGAACTGATCCAATCCGGCATCGGCCGTGATTTCAAAATTGTGTACACACCGCTGCACGGTACAGGTAACCTTCCGGTTCGCCGCGTACTGGAGCAGGTCGGATTCGAGCAATTGTACATTGTCGCTGAGCAAGAGCAACCGGATGCTGAATTTTCGACGGTGAAGTCCCCTAACCCGGAAGAGCGCGAAGCGTTCACACTGGCGATGAAGCTGGGCGAATCCGTAGGCGCAGATATCCTGATCGGTACAGACCCGGATGCAGACCGTATGGGTGCTGTCGTGAAAGACAAAGATGGTAAATATTTTGTCTTGTCTGGTAACCAATCGGGTGCCATTATGGTACATTATCTGCTTAGTCGTCTCCAAGAGACAGGTACGCTGCCAAGCAACGGTGCAGTAATCAAAACGATTGTAACGAGTGAGATGGGGGCAGTGATTGCGGAGCATTACGGTGCAGAAGTGATGAACACCCTGACAGGCTTTAAATATATCGGTGAAAAAATGAATCAGTTCGAAGCCACCGGAAGTCATACCTTCCTCTTCGGATATGAAGAGAGTTATGGCTACCTCTCCGGCAACTATGCCCGTGACAAGGACGCCGTCCTTGCCTCGATGTTGATTGCCGAAGCTGCTGCCTACTATAAAAGCCAAGGCAAAACACTCTATGATGTGTTGCAGGAGCTGTACAACCAATTCGGATTCTTCCTGGAGAAACTGGAATCACGTACGCTCAAAGGCAAAGACGGTGTTGCACAGATTCAAGCAAAAATGACTGACTGGCGCTCGAATCCGCCACAGGAAGTGGCGGGCATTGCTGTGCAAGATGTGCTGGATTATTCCCTGGGTCTGGACGGGCTGCCGAAGGAGAACGTGCTGAAATTTATTTTGGCGGATGGTTCATGGTTCTGCCTGCGTCCTTCGGGCACAGAGCCGAAGATCAAAGTGTACTTCGCTGTGCGCGGTGAGAGTTTGGATGATGCAGAAGGCCGGATCGAACGTTTGGCTTCAGCAGTCATGTCGCGTGTAGACGCACAATAAAACAAATGGTACTGTAAGAAAAAGATGCAGAAGGCCTCTCCGCACCGTAAGGTTGGTTGGCGGAGGGGTTTTTCTTTGAAATAAAATTGCAAGTGTGCTGGAATATAAGAGAGCGTGTTAACACATGCTGAACGTAAGAATCATAAGAGCAGAACGGGCATTTGGTTCCAACAACTGAGGAGGTTACACGTAGTGCGTCAAAAATGGCTTTATTGGAATAACGCTTCCCGGAAGTGGTTATGGCTCATCGTTATTATTGGTTTGGTAGCATCCATCCCGGTTATCCGTGATCGGGTACAGACAGAATCTTCAGCGGACAAAGTAGAACTGGTCTTTAATTATCGAGGGCTGTTGGATATCTCCACGTATCAGGCTCATCCACAAGATTTTATGGATCAACAGATGACAAGGCTGAAAGATGCCGGTGTGACAACGATGGCTGTGTTTGAGAGTACGCTGGACGAGCTTAAGAAAACACGCCGCTTGATGGTTTACTCAGGTCAGGATCTTGCGAATATGACAAAAGAACTTGTTCCTCCCAATGCGAACTATACCTATGTGTTGTTCACGTCGGAAGAAAATGCGCAGACCTATACCCCTATCATTGAACAAACGTTCGCTGAACGTCAGATCCCGGTTAAACCCTGGGAGTATGAAGGTCACAGCGGCTTAATATTGCAGACACCACCGGAGAATGCCAACATGCAACCGATGCAGCCCGATCCGGTTGCGGTGAAAATGCTGCGTGATAAAGGTTTTCATATTTTGCCCCGGATCTCCGACACCGTACCATACAACCAACAATCGATGGAGCGGATGCTTACGTTCTTCGAAGAGAGTGGTGTGACACGTATCCTGTTTGATGGGGATGCAGTGAAAGGGTACAATGATAATGCAGAGATGAAGAGTCTGGATCAGTTTGCTCAGCTGCTTAACAAACATCATATTGGTCTGGCTGCGATTGAAAATCTGAAGAAGCCGCAGGATGGGTTCCAGACGCTGGCTTACAAGATTGATTACAATGTCACTCGTCTGTACTCACTAAGTGATGCGGATGCGAATTTAAAAGAAGATACCATTGCAGATCGATTTGTACTGGCAGCCAAGGATCGCAACATTCGCATGATTTATATGAATGCTGCACCAAGCCGGAATACGGCCAAAGCGGCCATCACCGATCCGATCGATAATCTGATCAAAAGTCTGGGTGAACCGGGACATGCCGTTGAACGTATGGCTAAACATGGCTTTGAGCTTGGACAAGCCGAAGCATTCACGGTGAAAGATTCGTCCATTCAACGTTATGCGAAGCTGATCGCGCTTATTGGGGCAATCGCTTTGATTGCACTGATGGTTTCTTATTTTGCACCTGTGTTTACGATTGCGGTATTCCTCCTTGGACTGGTGGGTAGCGCAGGTTTGTTCCTGTTAAAACCTACACTGCTCGAGCAGGGAATCGCTTTACTGGCGGCAATTTCCGCACCAACGATTGCGATGGTGCTGGCTGTTCGGACGGTGAATGCGCAACAACTGCGTCAGCCGGATGCTCCTGCGGGTCGTCGTTTGGCACAGACACTCGTTTTATATGTGAGAACATCGATTCTTTCATTTGTGGCCGTACCTTTTATGATCGCATTGTTGAACAACATCACGTACAGCTTGGTTATTAATCAGTTCCGTGGTGTTAGCCTGTTGCACTTTGCGCCGATTGGATTGGTTGCAATTTATATTGTATTCTATCGTGGTTCGGGTTCAATCTCTGTGAAACAAATCAAAGATATGCTGCGTATGCCAATCAATATTCTAATGGTTATACTGGCGCTTGTTGCTGCCGCTTTTGGATATTATTATTTGAGCCGTACAGGAAATGCGGGTACGGTAACACCATTCGAGATGTTCCTGCGTACGACGCTGGAGGATACGTTTGGAGTACGACCTAGATTCAAAGAATTTGTGCTGGGACACCCGCTGTTTATCGTTGGCGTGTTCGCCGCTTTAAAATACCGTAAAGTCATCTTTGTGCTTATGATCGCTACGATGGGTCAATTGTCCATGGTTGATACGTTTGCACATATTCATACACCGGCTGTACTGTCACTGATTCGTGGGGTGATGGGACTCGGACTTGGCTTGATCTTTGGTATCATTGCTGTGGGTGTGTGGCAAGTCGTGGAAGGATGTTGGAAAAAATGGTCACCACTTCTAAGAAATTAGTCATTTCGGGATACTACGGATTCCGCAACAGCGGGGATGAAGCTGTGCTGAAATCCATCCTGACTGCATTGGAGGAAGAGAGCCAGCGGTCAAACGTAACGATTGAACCGATTGTACTCTCCATCGATCCAGCGTGGACAACTTCCATGTATGGTGTTCGTGCAGTTCATCGGATGAAGCTGAAGGAAGTTCGCGAGGCACTCAAGGAAAGTGATGGACTGATTAGTGGCGGGGGAAGCTTGCTGCAGGATGCGACGGGATTGAAGTCCATTCCTTATTATCTGGGTGTCATCAAGCTGGCTCAGTGGTTGAAAAAGCCTACATTTATCTATGCTCAGGGAATTGGCCCTGTTAACCGTAAAATCTTTAACCCGATGATCAAATCGGTATTCAGATCTTGTACCTATGTTTCGGTTCGGGACGAGCAATCCGCCGATTATCTGCGGGGTCTTGGACTCAAATGGAACCAGATTCATGTCGTGCCTGATCCGGTAATGGGGTTACCCTTGCCGGATACCGCTTCTATTGATCAACAACCTGTCCATTCACAGGCTTCGGCAGATAAACATGCCGAACTGCCGGTGGTTGGTGTGTCTGTTCGGTTCTGGGAAGCGGATCGCAAGGAGCTTACCGCTATCGCCGCTGGTTTGAAAAAACTGGCTGCGCAGAAGGCTGTACATCTGCGCTTTATGCCGTTCCATCTGCCTGATGATGTGCAAGCATCCCGTTTTATTATGGAACTGATCGGTGATGTGACCAGTAAAGGCAGCGAAGTTAGCATCACGGAAGATCTGACCGATCCTCAGCAGATGCTGGAGGAAGTGAGCCGCTGTGATCTGATGATCGGTATGCGTCTGCATAGTCTGATCTACGCGGCATCACAGTATGTCCCGCCCGTCGGCATTTCGTACGATCCCAAAATTGATCAATTTCTGCTTCGACTGGAAAGTGATGCTGTGGGTAATACGAGTTCACTTGATGGGGATAAGCTTGCCCAAACGGTAGCTGGACTGCTCGATCAGCGTTCACAGTGGCTAAAACAAAACGAAGATCGCATTACTGCATTGAAGCAGGAGGCCAGAGAGCCTGCCAAGCAGATTATTACCTATTTAGGCCGCAAAGGATGAGATAACAATGACTCAGACCGGAACGATTCCTACCGTTTCCATCTACGGTATCCCCTTTTCCAAACGAACGATGAAAGAAACGGTCAAGACGCTTGAAGAAGCTGTCTTGTCGAAACAGCCACATCAGATCATCACTGCCAATCCGATTATGGTCATGGCTGCACTGGAAGACCCTGCAATGATGAAGGTGATGCAGGATGCGGAGATGATCGTACCGGATGGAACCGGTGTGGTATGGGCTGCTAACTACTGCGGTGACCCTGTAGCAGAGCGAGTACCGGGTTTTGAACTTTTACATGAATTGCTGCGGGTTGGAGAAAACTATCGATGGGGCGTGTATTTGCTCGGTTCTACCCCTGAGGTGATTCAAGAAACGGCGGTTCGGTTACAACAGCAGTATCCGGCTATTCGTATTGTGGGTTACCGCGATGGATTCTTCGGTGCGGCTGAGGATGAACAGGTGGTAGCTTCGATTCAGCAGGCTGCGCCTGATCTGTTATTCGTTGCTCGCGGAGCGGATACCCAAGAACCCTGGATTCACAAACACAAGCATGCACTGCAAGTTCCTGTCATGATGGGGGTTGGCGGCAGCTTTGATGTAATCTCGGGTAGAAGCAAACGGGCTCCTAAGTTGTTCCAAAAGTTAAGACTCGAATGGTTCTATCGTCTGTTGCGTGAGCCTAGCCGGGCTGGACGTATGCTTGCGCTCCCGAAATTTGCCCTGAAAGTAATGAGGGACAAAGAAAACGTGACAAAAGCCCGTTAAAAACAGGTAATTACGAGATAAATGCTTGTTTTTGCTAGAAATTGAGGATAGCTTTTCGCATATGATCAGCGTATAATTCATTCCGGCACATACGTGTGTCACTAGTTGAAAATATTTTTTTCGTTGCACTAGGCACTACGATGTCAGAATAACCCTCTGATCGCCCTTATCCCCAAATTTCTTTATATCCTTGTTCAAGGATGAAATTCGGTGATAAATGCGAACGCTACGCTTCAATAGGTTATTTCTGCCCTCTCCGTTAAAAGTGCAACAGTATTTCTTTTCAAAAGTGAAAAACAATGTTTCTTTCATATATAGAAAAAAAGAGATCAGGGGATTTATAATTTTTGTTCAGGTATTATAATTGGGGGTCGAATGTTCAAATGGTAGCGATCTTTATCATTGGATTTCTAGTGTCAATGGGACTTGCTTTAGCTCTGACACCGCTTGTTAAAAAGTTCGCAGTTCGCATCGGTGCGATGGATACACCGAATGCGCGTAAAGTGCATACCCGGATCATGCCGCGTCTTGGCGGATTAGGTATTTTCCTGGCTTTTATCATTACGGTTGCTGCACTGCTTCCGTTTGTCTCTGCCTGGTTTACAACGCGGGACATGAGTTTTGTTAGTGCATTTCTGGTCGGAGGTTCCATCATTGTATTGATTGGTGCTTTGGATGACCGTTTTGAACTGTCTGCCAAAGTAAAGCTGCTCGGACAGATTGTAGCTGCATCTGTTGTAGTATTCGGATTTAACATCCGTGTAGATTTCGTCAACATTCCATTTCAGGATGCGTATTCTTCACTCGAGACGTGGGTATCCATCCCGCTGACGATTCTGTGGATTGTTGGTGTCACTAACGCCATTAATCTGATTGACGGACTAGATGGTCTGGCTGCTGGTGTATCCGGTATTGCTATTGGAACGATCGCAATGATGTCTTTCCTGATGGGCAATACCATGATTGCTCTGATGTGTCTGGTGCTGCTCGGCAGCATTATCGGATTCTTGTTCTTTAACTTCCATCCAGCCAAGATATTCATGGGGGATACCGGTTCACTCTTCCTTGGTTTCTCACTGGCAATGCTTTCGATGCTCGGATTCAAACAGATTGCAGTTGTGTCCTTCATTACACCGCTGATCATTATCGGTGTGCCGCTCTCGGATACATTGTTTGCGATTATTCGCCGTGCGGTACAACGGAAGCCGATCTTCTCACCGGACAAAGGCCATCTGCATCACTGCCTGCGTGAACTGGGATTCAGCCATCGTCAGACTGTACTGATCATTTACGGTATTGCTGCATTCTTCGGTGTGCTCGCGATTATCCAATCTTCGGCAGCGATGTTTGAAGCAAACTGGGTAACCTTTGTTGTGATCTGTATCATGATGTTCTTCCTGCAAGTGGGTGCTGAAGTCATCGGACTTGTTAGCAAAACGAGAAGACCCGTGATCAACTTCCTGATGCGCATGCGTGTGAAGTTGAATCCACAGACCCGTTCTAAATCCTAAACAAACAAAATGGATAATCTTCTGCTATTGTTCAATCTCATATTATAAACCCTGGCCTTATCCGGAAATCGGATAAGGTTTTTTGTTTTTTTTGAGATTTTTACTAAATAATTGGAACCTTTTTGCCGATAAATACTGGTAACTGACTTAAAAAGAGGAGAGATGATACGTAATGCAACAAAAGAAACGGCCGTTGGTCTGGATCATGTTGGTCACCATGGTGCTCTCATTGTTCCCACAAGGTCTGTTCGGTGGATCCGTTGCTTCGGCTGCCAACGCACTGACTACCTACTTTACACCAGATAATACTGCGATAAGCAAAACAGCGGATCTCAACATTGAAGACTCGGCGAATGCAAAATTTTTGTCCCGTACTTTGGCTTATCAGACGACTCAAGGGACAATTACAATAACAGGTGCTTATGCTTTTGTATCCAAAGATACGATGCGTGTCAAAGTCGAGCAACTAAACTCTGTTAGCGCACCAAGCAACAAAACGAAGTGGGAGCCGGATGCTACCCGTTCCAACACAACGGCAGTAAACGCCAGTACAAATGGAAATAACTTTACGGCAAACAACATCACCTTGTTCCCTGGCTTTAACCGGATTACCTTCACGGGGACTCAGGGATCTGTAGAACGTTCAGATACGTTCTATGTGTTGTATGATCAAGTTCCATTTATCCAAGATTTCAAGATTTTCACCGATCCAAGCAGTGGTTCCAATACGTCTTACGGTCTGAATGAAGGAGCACAGACGGTAGTCAATACACAGTTTGTATCTGTCCAAGGTAAAGTACAGAATTCGACCAAGGTCACCGTTTCTTTGAACGGCGGAGAAGAACTGGATTCGTCTTTGCTGCAAAATGGAACATTTTTCACGCCGCAATTAAAACTGACTGCGGGATTAAACAATATAAAATTCAAAATTGCCAACGGCTCGGATTCTATCCTTACCGAACGTGCAGTTTATTATTATGACAAAGATCAGCCGTTCTCCAAGCTGAATATCATTCTGAACGGGGGAGAAACCAACTCGGTTCTGAACAACATCCCGACCTATAGTACAACAGCTGCTGATGCTACGCTTGAAGTGCAGGTGGTGTTGCCATATTCAGCGAGCGCTACTTCATTTCAAACTTCAGGTACTCTCACGGTGAATGGAACAACGATGACACTGGGGACAGTTAAAGAAACCGTTATCCCCGGTCCTGACGGTTCCACACCTGAATATCGGATCGTAGAGTTCACAACAACGACTGCATATCCATTGCAGACAACGACGACTCCTGCCGGAGTTGCGAAAAGTCAAATAGCTAATGTTGTTGTTGGGCACGGAACATTCAGTTCCGGATATACAGGGAAGTTTACTTACGCTCCAGGTGTTAAAACGATTACTAATATGTACTATCTGCCAGATTACGTTGGCGGAGCTACTACGAATAAAGTACCGTTGAACAATGCTCAGATTTCTACAGGAGATTTCTACATTTTGGTTGAGTCCAGTCAGGCGATTGGCACGGAAATTCCAGTTGGCGAATATTTGCCGACAGGTACAACCAAGCTGACAATTACAGACCCACCAGCAGGTGTGACTGTTCCAGTAGATGCAACAGGTAAGACGAAGGTGTATTTGGTAAAAAATCTGGCTAACGGCACCCAGAAAATGCGTTTCTATTACACAAATCCTGATCCGCATTATGATGTGACTGTGTCCTATGCTTCCAAAAGCTATATTTACGTAGCCAACTTATATGATGGGCAGAACTATACGTTCAACTCCAAAACGACCCAGTCCTTAACGGTCAATGGTGAGTTTGTTGGTTTCAGTACCCTTGCATCTCCTCAATTCACGAGTCAATTATTTGTGAATGGTGTAGCTAGAACACCTGCTGGTTTCCCGGGCACCAACGGTAAGTTTTCCTTCCCGTTGACTATTGGCGGTACGGGAGAACTCGTATATGGGGAAAATACAATCACAATTACAGGCACAGATAAAGACGGTGCAGGTAAAACGAAGATCATTGAGAAAAAACTAAGAATCTATATTTCGGACAGCAACGTGTCCAACATCGATAAATTCATGCCCGTCCCTGTTCCAACGGATTCTCGTGTCGAATTTATCAAGACTGATGTGAATCTGTATACTCCCGAAGAGATGGTCAACATCTTCAAAGTAACTCCAGACTTTATCATCCGTGATGGTAAGTATGTAACGAGTAAGGATAGATATGATCTGGTATTTAAGGGCGGCGGTGCAACAATTGCGAATCTGTACTCCGGTTCCAAGCTGATCTATAACTATGCAATACCGGTTGGAGTTGATGCGAAGTCGAATCTACCGACTTCAGACGGTCACATCGCTGATGTTGCCGGGAATCAAGATCAATTCATGATCCGTATTCGGAACTATATTTTTGAAGCACCAGGCAGCCATGTATACACGTTAGAGCTAATTAACAGCACGGGAGCAAGAACGACACAACGATTGGAGATTGTAAGAGAACCGTCTTCTTATCGTATCCTCTCTCCTGTAGCAACCGTTGGACAACAGATTGTTGTTAACAAAAACTATGTACACTTTGATATTGAAGCAGAAGGTGCATCACAGGTATTGATCGGCAAAGAAGCAGCCGTTAAACGCCCAGATATGGACAACCGCTTTGTTCTGGATTATGTAGGTTTGACGCCAGATAAGAATAATGCGATCAAAATCCAGATTACGCGAGAGGGCGGCAAGATTAACGATACGGTTAACGTATTCTATACAAGCACCGTTGGTGTAGATGCACAGTATATGGCACCGAAAGTGGCCAACAAATATTCTGCATTTAATAAAAAGCTTGAATTGTCGTTCCCGAAAGCAACCATTCTGCAGTCGGCTACCAAATCAAGCAGTGGCGTGATCAAGTATTATCCGGACAACAAAATCCTGTTTGGTATTGTTGATCCGAAGGATGGCGTACTGGAACGTAAGAATGATTACGGCTTTAATATTGGACAAGCAGATCCTCGCAGTACTGGAGGGTTGTCACCTATCACCGTTCCGACCATTTTGACAGAGATGTTTAACTCCAACCTGACAACAAGTAACTTCGTTCCGGTATCCGATACGTATTGGATTAATGGCGGAATTGGTGAACTTGGAGACAAAGGTTCAAGCGGATATAAACCAGGAACGAATGGTGTAACACCGTACTCCCTAGAAGGAAGCTTCACACAGTTCCCGACAGAGCGAATTCTAGTGCCTTCCAACCGGGGGACGCTCAGTCTCGCTTATGATCCATCGATTGTAGATGAAGTGGGTTCAACCATTAGTGTATTCCGTTACTCCGATAAGAGTAATATTGGACAATGGGAACCGATTGGTGGAGCTGTGGATACCAAGAAACATACCATTACCGTGTCTTTTGACGAATTCGGCTATTACAAAGTAATGAAGCTAAGCAAAAGCTACTCGGATATTACGAATCACCCATGGGCAAGAAATATTTTGAATGCTCTTTACTCCAAAGGAATCATGAACAATTTGCGTTTTAACGCGTTTGGTGCAGACGATCAGACTTCACGTGGGGAGTTTGCTACCCTGCTGATCAAAGGTTTGGATATTCCTCTGAACTATTCGAAGGATATACAAACCTTCACAGATGTAAATCCAACAACAGCAAGCGATACATGGGATTTCGCATCTATTGAGACAGCGGCCAAAGCAGGTATCATTACAGGACTCAGTGATGGATACTTTGGTGTAGAAGATCCAATTACACGTGAGCAGGCAGCCGTTATGATCGCACGTGCGATGAGCATGAAGCTTGCCGCAAACGACAGTAAGCTGGCAGCAACGATGTCTAAATCCTTCCAGGATTCTAATCTGATTGAGTACTATGCCCGTCCTTCGGTGCAGGCGGTATCCAAGGCGAAAATTATGGAAGGCAGTCCAGTGCAGGGCAATGCCAAATCATTCCTTTTCAATCCAAAAGGGAACCTGACTCGCGCTGAGGCAGGCAAAATTGCCGTTGAACTGTTCAAAAAAGGAACTAAACTTTTCCCTAAAACGTTAAGTTAATGTATCAGATCTGAGAATGTTTTAGGAAGAACCTGTCCCTTAAATGAGAAGGGGCAGGTTATTTTTACGGCTGAATATGAGATGGTATAGAAACCTTTTATAATAGAAGGAAACAGTTTTTTACCAATAACTATTTTTGTAATTTGCTAGAGATTAAGATACAATAGCGGTAAATACACAATGATCTAGAGGGTGAAGTTAGCTTATGAAACCGATTTATTCTAAGGCTCAGCTGGGCTACATGAAGGCAAAGACACAGTTCGAGAAGCAAGCAGTCATTCTGGAGAAAAAGTTGGAAGATACACGCAAGACTCAGGAAATCTCTCAGGAAGTGATGGAAGGGCTAGTACAGACTACGGGCTTCCATGATGCGTATAATAATCTGGTTCTGGCAGAGAATGAGCTGATTGAATGGTCTCACATAACGATGAAACATGAGAAGACGTATCGTGAGAACAGACTTGCGATTGATGACATGTATCTGAAGTTGAACAGTGATCCGAAGATGCGTGCACAGATTATTGAATTGGCAATGAAAATTCGATAATATACAGAATTGAACATGTGAAAGAGGGCCAAATGGCTCTCTTTTTTTATTTTGGAAAATGTGGAATTTGTCGCTTCATCGTCATAATTAGCGGGTATAAATAAACGTCCCACACATTTCTGACTCTTTCTTATTACAGATGGCGAATCAGCAAAGTGGTGGTACAACTGGTTTTGAACACGCTAGAAACCCGCACTGCACCAATACATAAATAAGTTCAAAACTTTTTTTGCGGAATGCGCAACTTTTTGAAATCTACTGCGTTTAAGATGTAGAGTCGAAAACATTGGGGAACTTACCAAGAATGACCTCGTGAAGAATCTTGTCTATTTATTAGAAAAAATTACTTTACGGCACGAGAGACCCATTGTATAATACGTTAGGTAGGATTAGGAAACTACTCTATTTACGTGTGATTCTATCATTATTCTAGGTAACAAGTTTCTGTGATATGCTCACAGACATCATTTATATTAACTTGCTCATGACTCTGGAAAGGGGGTGCGACAATAGAATGAGGAACACGAGCGACCCTATTAAAGAAAATTCCAATGTTATGAACACCCAAGGAGGAGAAAAAAAGTTTATGAAGAAAATTTTATCCGTAGCTTTGTCTACAGCAATGGCATTCTCAATGTTTGCTTCTGTAGCATTCGGTGATACAGCAGTTTCCCCGCAACAACAGTTTGATGCATTGAAAGCAAAAGGTATCTTCGAAGGTTTCCCTAACGGTACTGCAGGTTTGGATCAAGAGATGACTCGCGGTCAATTCGCAAAAGTTATCACTAAATTGCTCGGCCTGAAAGAAGTTACTGGTCAACTTTCTTACAACGACAAAAACTACACAGCTAAAAACTGGGCTGTACCTTACATCGAAGCAGTAACTGCTGCTGGTATCATGGAAGGTAAAGACAAAGTTAAAAAAATCTTTGACTTCAACGGTAAAGTGACAATCGCTGAAATGGCGACAATCCTTACTCGTGCACTTGACCTGGAAGTTCCAGCTGAAACGAACAACAATGCTCCAGCATGGGCTAAAGGTTATGTTCAAGCAGCAATCAACGCTGGTCTGATTGACGCTAAAGCTAACTTCACTGCTAACGCTTCCCGTCAACTGTTGGTAGGCGCAGCTTACTCCGTTGATCAAGCTCAAAGCTTGAAAGTTGCTTCTTATGAAGTAAGCGAAGCTGGTAAAGTTGTTACTTTCAAAATCAGCGACGGTGAATCCGTTAAAGTAACTTTGGATAAAGCTCTTGAAGCTAACAAAGAAACTGAAGTGAAATTCACTTACAAAGAAAAAGAATTCACTGAAAAAGTTACTTATGTAGTAACTACAGCTACTAAAGTTGAGAGCGTAACTGCTACTAACTTGAAAGAGATCACTGTAAACTTCGACGGTAGTGTTGACCCAACATCTGCTGAGCAAGTTGCATTGTACTCTGTAGTAAGAGATATCACTGGTGCTACAGCTAACACTATTGAAAAAGCTACAGTATCTGCTGATAAAAAATCTGTTGTATTGACTGTTTCCAGTGCTTTGTTGAACAACACTGCATACAAATTGTCTGCTACAGGTGTTAAAACAGGTGGTACTACTTCTGTATCCACTAAAGATGTTAAGTTTACTACTGCAGATGTAGCTGCTCCTACTGTAGATAAAGTAGAAGCTTTGGGTAACTCCGCTGTTAAAGTAACTTTCAGCGAGCCAGTTAACATCACTAATAAATCCGCTGCAAGCAACTACTTCGAAATCGATGGTAAAGTTGTTTCCGGAACACTTGATGTAAACAGCAATACAGTAATCATCAAATCTTTCACTAAACTTGCTAACGGCGATCACAAAATCGTTACTAAAAAAGCAATTCAAGACTACGCTGGTTACCCAGTACTTGAAAAAACTTTCGACTTCACAGTAACTGAAGATACTACTGCACCTACAATTGCTGGTGTATCTAACGTTACTTTCGAAAGTGCTACAGTAACTTTCAGTGAAGATGTAGATCCTTCTACAGTTTCTGGCGCTAACATCTACTGGTTAGATGGAAGTCAAAAACGTTATGCTGAAAGTGGCTATGAAAAACAAATTGATGGAAAAACTTTCAAGTTCTCATTCACTGGCTTGAAAAAACTTCCTTCTTATGCTACTGATCTTTACATTAACAACGTTAAGGATTACTCCGGTAACCAAATCGTTACAGATTCCAAAACTACTGTGAACGCAGTTATCGATCAAACTCGTCCAGAAGTTGCTAGCTTCACTTTCAATACAAACACTAACAAAAGTGCTGTACTGAAATTTACTAAAGCTGTTGATACTGCAACTTTCTTAGCTAAAAATGTAGTTATCAAAGACAGCACTGGTAAAGCGGTAACTAATATCTTCACACCAGCTTGGTCTGATGCTAACAAAACATTGACTATTAACTTCTCTAATGCTTTGAAAGCTGGCACTTACAGCTTCGAATTGACTGGTCTGAAAGATACTACAACTTTGGCTAACACAATTCTTCCTTACACTGGTGAGATCACTGTAGGTGATATTGCTCAACCTAAATTGGTTTCCACAGTGAAAACTGATTCTTCTTTCATCTTGAATTTTGATAAGAAGATGGCATTGGATGGCGAAGGTTCAATCTTGAACCCAGCTAATTACTATGCTACTTACAATGTTGATGGTAACGCTGCTGTTACAGGTCAACTTCCAGCAGGTACATCTTATGAAACGCTTGCTGATCAAAAGAGCGTTCTGATCAAACTGCCTGCTAACGTTAAAGTTACAGCTTTGACTGTTCAAGGTGTTAGATCTGCTGCTGGTAATGTATTGAACGGATATGTTGCTAATGCTCTGGATGCTAGCGTTGTAGTTGATGGATTCACAGTTAAAGATGCAAAAGCAATTGCTACAAATGAGATTGTTGTTAAACTGACTCAACCTGCTGCATCTGCTATTGCTAGTGATTATGTAGTAACTGTTGGAGCAGTAACAAAATCTGCTACAGATGCATGGGTAGATGCTTCCGACAACACTTTGGTACACGTGAAACTGGCTGATAACACTTTGAATACAGCTGTTACTGGCGTAAAAGTGGATGTTAAAGCTACTGGTGCTGCTTCTCAATCTCTTGCTGGCGCTGCAATTAAACCTGCTGCTGCAGCAATTAATGTAAAAGATGCTATCAAAGCTAGCGTTGTTAAAAATGCTGATGATAAAATCGTTATTGCTCAAAACGCAGCCAATGTTACTACTAATGGTATTGTGTTTAACAGCGCTACAAACACAATCTGGGTTAACTTCACAGAAGATATTCAAGCAGCTAACGAAGATGTTGCTGGTCAACTCTTCAAAGTAACTCAATCTGATGGCACAGAATTGAAATACGGAGCTATTGCAGATTACACTGCAACAATTTCTGGTTCTACTGTCACAATTAAATTGAATCCTAGCGGTTCTAAAGTAAGTGGATACAACGGAATCTACCGTATTGCTTTCAACAATGATTCTAAATATGTAACAGACAAAGCAACTGGTATGGACTTTGATGGTACTACACCTCTTGCGAACGCAGTAAGCAACTTCAATGTTGAAGATGACGCTGTTAACAACAACGCTATCGTAATCAACAATGCAGTAACTGCAACAGCAACTTTCGGTACTACTAACCAAGATGAGATCACAGTATCTTTCAACAAAGCTGTTGATGCTACTACATTGGCAGATACTGATAACTACACAAGCGCTGGTAAAACAGTAGTTAGTGCAACTCCAGGAGCTGATAACAAATCAGTTGTTGTAAAATTCAGTGCTAACTTTGCTTCTGCTGAATCTGTTGTTGTTAGTGACATCAAAGATGCTGATGGCAATGTAATTGCTACAGCTACTTTCACAAAACAATAATTTATAAGCTATGAAGAACTCCCTTACAATAGTAAGGGAGTTTTTTTATATTCAAACAACAACATCGTAACTTTCTTCCCTTCCCAAACGTTTATACTATATAGCAACAAGCAACTTATGGGAGGTTTGGAAGTGGATCAAAAGAAAATGGTTGTGAGCTTGCTCGCCAGTGCCATGTTGATCAGTTCAACGGCGGGTCTGGCGATGGCTGCAAATACAACAACGAAGTCAACGGCTGCCAGTAGCGATAATAAGGCAACGAAGAAAACAACAGCTCCGAAAAAACAGGTTGTACATACCCTGGGGAACCTGTCCCCTATTAAGGTGACTGCACGCAGCACTGTACGATTAACGGATGTGAACATCCTGGCTCAGGATGATGCTAACGTCGTGACGTATACGCTGTCGTATCAAAATAATGACAGTAAACCTCTGATGATGATTGATTACTGGAGCAAGGTGAAGACGAGTGGAGGCACAGTGTTCTCCCCTAAACTGATCACGAAGGATCAGGAAAAGAAATCAATCTCGCCTGGTTCCACGGTAGAGCTGACTTATGTCATGAAAGCGGGCCGTGAAGTGAAGATTAGTGATCTGAACTTCCTGATTGTGAAATGGGATTTCAGTCAAGCTAACTATGAACGTACGCTGGGTAAGTTTAATGTGCCAGCCTCTTATAGCATTGTTACACCTGTAGGTAAACCTAAGACGGTTCGTCTAAGTGACTCTGCCGTGAAGGTCAAAGTCTCCGGAATTAAAGTCTATCCAGGTGAAGATAAGAATCAGTATGTGAAAATTGGTGTGAATTTAAACAATATTAGCTACAAATTGTTGGAGAATCCGAATATTAAATGGATTTTGCGTACTCCGGGTGGTGCGAACTATCCATTAATTCCAGATAAGGACAGTGCAACGGTGAGCATTCAGGCACAGGCGAACAAGTCTCTGGGTCTGATGGCTTCAGTTCCTGCATCCGTTAAGTTGCAAAAGTCCGAACTGCTGCTTGTAGAGGAGCAGGGCGAAGAGAAAAGTGTGCTTCCTGTAGCAGCTCTGCAGCTGCCTGAGGCAAGCAAAAGTAATGTAAGTGTTGCAGCAAACCAGCCTAATATTATTTCGATTGATGGACAGCCTCTGTCTACGTTGTTAAGCTCCTCCAGAGTTCGTGTAGATGACGAGGAGTATACGTTAAACATGCAGATGGTACTTAAAAACGAAGGTAAAAAGGCGATCAAGGTACCGACATACTCCTTCGAGGTACGTATGGCTGATGGAACGATTAATCCCATCGAAACCAAAGCATTGGACAACTTGAAATTGAATCCGGGTGATATCAAGACCATTAAGCTGAGTGGAACATTCCAAGGGGATGGCGACACCAGCAAGATGAAGTTGTATGTGATGAGCCCTAAGGACAAGAACGAGGGCACAGATTCATCAACGACAACTCCGGCAAACGGATTAGTCTTCTCTTATCCTGTCGGAGTTTATGTTCTGCCTGAGTCCGTGTCCGAGGGAGATGGACTGACGACAGAAACAGTTATCAAAAATAACAAAGGTACATTTGGTGTATCGTTCGGTTCACTGCAACGTTTGCCATGGCTGGATAGCGATATCATTGCCGCTAAGGTGACTATTCGCAATGCATCCACCAAAACGGTACAGCTTCCGGAACTGGAAGGGATGTTTACGATTGACTCTGCAAAGATTGATGGAGATAAGAAGTTAATCTACATGCAAACCGGTAAACTGCTGGGTGCAGGTATGACAACGGAAGCTTATCTATTAACGAAGATCCCATCAGATCTGCGGATGTCCCGTTTGGAGCTTAGCCTGAACGAAAAGGTAAGTGAAGAAGAAACGAATGAATGGATTACACTGAATACCTCTGGTCTGATCCAACCGGTATCCTTCATCTCCAAAGGTAAAACGTATCTATCTGGTACGGGTGATAAAGAGACGGAGATGGGCGCACGCAGAACGATCCGTTATCCAGGGGCATCATCCGATATCGTGTATACGGAATTCGAAATGACGAATAAATCGTTGCGTCAGAGCGGTCTTGGCAAATTGGTAGCTTATTACAAGACAGCAGACGGTCAGTATTATCGTGCAACGGCAAAACAATCCGAGCGTTTGCCAGGACCTGGACAGAAGTCGATTGTGACGTTCTGGGCCAAACTGCCGAAATCCGTAACGTTCTCGGACTTGAAGCTGGTTGTAGGTGAAGGGGTTGCCGATGGTAAGTTTGTAACTGGTGAAGGAGAAGCAACAGCTTACGTTAATGCTATGGCATTCGAGGTGCCACCCGTATCCATCAGTGTACTAGGCTCCCTCAGCAACATTGATCTCTACCCTTATAATCTGACAGCACATAGTGTGCGCGCTTATCTGGCAGGCAGCGCGTCTGTGCAGATTGAGATGAACTACACACTCACTCGCAACGAAGAGACAGAGATGGCTGAAAATGAACATAAGCTAATTCTCACACTGACAGATCAAGCGGGTAAGTCGTATGAGAAAGAGCTGACGTTGGGCACAGACATCAAGGCGGGTAAGAACCAAACCCTGACTTGGAGCATTGAAGATAACTTCTTCGAGAAGCTGCGTGGCGGTTCATATCGTCTGAGCCTGGATGATCAGTTCCAGGGACAACGTTTACGTCTGGCAGAACAAACCTACGGTTATGATCTGACAAAGCTCCCGAAGGAAGTGCCAACAGAATAAGATAGATCAAATTAATCTTTTACAAAGGCTACCAAGTTCATACTTCGATTACGAGAATGAACACAGAAAACCTCGCTTCCCCATGAAGGGGAGCGAGGTTTTACTTGTCCCATCTCATCTTTTTCTCTATAGTTAAAGTTAATAGATTACCAGAGGAGGAACAAATTACAGATGAAGTCATATATGAAAGTATCTCTGGCCGCACTGGCCATTGGTGTTGGTGTGTGGGTAGGGGCGGTATATAACGATACAGCTATTGGTGCAGGTACAAGTCAGCCGGGAACCGCAGATGATCCGGTGGTGACGAAGAGTTATGTGGATCAGCAGATTCAGAAGGCGCTGGGCGGGGGTGCTGGCACAAGTCCGGGAACATCCACTGGTAACAATGGATCGACGGGAACAGGCAACACAGGCGGATCGAGCACAGATCCGGGACTGCCGCCGCTGGTATCAGGTGCAACAGATACCGTGGAGATTGTAACCGTGAAGCCGGGTCAACAGCTGCTCGGTAAATCTGGCGCGGAGTTCATTGTACGTAGCGGTAAAGCGGTGATCGTCAGTGAGGGTACGAATGGTGTAGCCGATCTGACGGACGGGGTAGACCTGACGAATGGTCAGGCAGCGCCGACCAATCACCTGCTTTCTTTTCCAAGGGACGGACGTGGTATTACGGTTCTGGATGGTAACAAGTACAGCTTGACAGTCATGGTACGCGGTGGATATACGTTGAGATAGGTTGTGCAGATTGGTGTGGAATTATTCTTTTTCTATTGGCGACGTATTGCTCAGATTAACCAGTTCTAACAATCATTAATACGGCTAGCCAGGCATGTTCCTGCTCACTCTATACCTGTAGACAACCCACAAACGGAGGTGCAGGAACAATGGCTAGAAGTAATAAGAAGGTTGTACCGGAAAGTCGTCAGATGCTCGATCAGATGAAGTATGAAATTGCTGCTGAGTTTGGTTTGAATGTAGGCTATGGTAGCCGCGGGGGTCTGGCAGGTGCAGATACCGAGTTTGGCGGAGAGCTTGGCGAGATGAGTGACCATTCATATGGGCAGTATAAAGGGTGGGGGCATCTCACATCCCGGGAAAATGGATCGGTGGGCGGAGAGATTACCAAACGCTTGATCCGTCAGGCAGAACAGCACTTGTAGAACTCATTCGTAACGTGCCCTTGAATTGACACCACTTGACAAATACGATAAGATGGCATATGAGGTATGCAACCTTTTCCACTAGGGAAAGGTTGATTTTTTGTTAAGGCCATTTCCTGAAAAATCCTTGTCTTCGTTAATGCGGATCAGTGTCCTTATTATACTGTAAGCTTCTTCGAGGGTATAGTGAACGAATCGCCGTTATGTTTTGTTCGGGCAATCGCCATACTATTGTTATGGGAGGTTGAAACTTCATGTCTATTAAAGGCCGACATCTTTTTACATCGGAGTCTGTAACTGAAGGACATCCGGATAAAATCTGTGATCAGATCTCTGACGCTGTTCTGGACGCATTTCTTGTGAACGATCCAAATGCTCGTGTAGCGTGCGAAGTTTCGGTAGCGACAGGCCTTGTGCTTGTTATTGGCGAGATCAGCTCTGCTTCTGAATATGTGGATATTCCAGCTATTGTGCGGAATACGCTGAAGGAAATCGGATACACGCGTGCCAAATACGGTTTTGATTATAATACATGTGCGGTACTGACGTCACTCAACGAACAGTCCGCTGATATTGCACAAGGTGTTAATGCTGCGCTGGAGCATCGTGATCCAGAGCAAATGGCACGTGAAACAGAGAACATTGGTGCAGGTGACCAAGGTCTGATGTTTGGTTTTGCAACCAACGAAACACCGGAACTGATGCCACTTCCAATCGCTTTGTCCCACCGTATCGCACGCCGCCTGGCGGAAGTGCGCAAGAACGGTACGCTCGAATATTTGCGTCCAGATGGTAAAACACAAGTGACGATTGAATACGACGGTGACAAGCCGGTACGTGTGGATACCATTGTGGTATCTACGCAGCATGCAGAAGAGACAACACTGGAACAGATCCAGAAAGACATCAAAGAGCATGTAATCCTGCCTGTCGTTCCAGCGGAATTGCTGGACGAGAAGACCAAATATTTCATTAACCCAACGGGACGTTTTGTTATTGGCGGACCTCAAGGGGATGCAGGCTTGACAGGACGTAAGATCATTGTAGATACATATGGTGGTTATGCACGTCACGGCGGTGGTGCATTCTCGGGTAAAGATCCGACGAAGGTAGACCGTTCTGCAGCGTATGCTGCTCGTTATGTCGCGAAGAACCTGGTTGCTGCGGGTCTGGCTGACAAGGTGGAAATTCAACTTGCTTATGCAATCGGTGTAGCGAATCCGGTATCCATCAACGTGGATACTTACGGAACAGGCAAAGTCAGCGAAGAGAAGCTGGTGGAGCTTGTACGCAACAACTTCGATCTTCGTCCAGCTGGCATCATCCGTATGCTTGATCTGCGTCGTCCGATCTACAGACAAACGGCTGCTTACGGTCACTTTGGCCGTACAGACCTTGATGTACCTTGGGAACAAGTGGACAAAGTAGAACTGTTGAAAACGCAGGCAGGTCTGTAAGCGAAAGCAATGTTTAACATAAAAGTGGAAAATATGACAAAGCCTTTGGTTCCTTATGGGATCAAAGGCTTTTTTATGCTGAATTTCTAAAAAAATAAAATCCTATAATTTCCAAATGGTTAAACTTAATTCCCAATTTGACCGACATACATATAGAGGTCTGTACACCAGACATAAGGAAATAGGATTGAGGGGGAAGGATGGGTGTTTGTGAATAAATGGGCTCGTAAGGGATGGATTGCACTATTCGTTGT
Organism: Paenibacillus amylolyticus; assembly: GCF_051136285.1. Classification (GTDB taxonomy): domain Bacteria; phylum Bacillota; class Bacilli; order Paenibacillales; family Paenibacillaceae; genus Paenibacillus; species Paenibacillus amylolyticus_F. The sequence goes on from NZ_CP194938.1 coordinate 4,486,637, forward strand.
CATGTTAATGACACAAGGCTTGTTAACCGGCTGGACAGGCGGAAATACGGCTTATGCCGCAGATGACTTGGCTGCGAAGGGAATTAGCGCCACATTACCTCTGTTAAATGCAACGCAGGCGGACGGAACACAGCCGCTAAAGATTGAATTCACCAACCCGGTGAGAAAAGTAACTGGAACGCAAGAAAAAATCAGCATTCACCGACTTTCAGATAATTCGGTAGTACGTGACATTAATGTCGGCGATCCAACTGTAATTATTACACCTGATGATGCGGCTGTAGATGCGACTTTGGGAAAAGTAATTACCATCACGCCAAGTCAGGCATTGCCTGGAGGCAGCTTTTATGTTTCCATTGGCAATCGGTCTTTTGTATATGCGGATGGTCAGACTTTTTTTGAAGGACTGAACAAAGAGTGGACATTCCATGTAGCTGCTGCAAGTCCGGCCAGACTACTAAACCGTACGCCGCAAACGGCATCTACGGGAGTATCACCATCAGCTAATATCACATTGACCTTTGATCAGGCCATGTCCAGAGGCATAGGTAAGCTGCAAATCTATCAAGGAAATACGTTGTTCGAAGAGGTGGACGCAAGTTCTCCACAGATTAGCTTCAATGGTTCCCAAACGACGGTAACGATTGATCCAGTTCGAAATTGGGCCAATAACAGCACCATATACATAGCTGTACCCGAAGGTTATTTCCGTGATGCACTTGGCAATGATACGGCAGCGATCCAGCGAATCGACTGGGGGTTCAGTGTGATCTCTGATCCATCGGCAATCACAGTGGCTTCTTTGCTTCCTGCGAATGGGGCAACAGGTGTCGGTCTTACTACAGAGCTGAACGTAACCTTCACCAAAGAGCTGGATACCAGCTATTCTGCTCAAGCCATCCTGAGAAGTTCGAACGGTGGTACGGTTAACGCAACAACGATCATTAATAGCTCGAATAACCGTCAGCTACGCATCATTCCACAATCTGCTCTGACGAGTAATACAACGTATACAGTCGATATTCCGGGTAACGTCTTCCGGGATCGTTCCGGTAATCTGTTCACAGGTCTAACCGGGACAAGCTCATGGACGTTCAGAACCCTGTCTGTCGATACGACACCTCCGGTGCTTAAAACAGCGAAAATGTACAGTAATACGATTATTCGTCTAACCTATGATGAATGGTTATCCACGTATGACCTGCTGCCTTCCAGCTTTGCAGTGACGGTCAACGGTGAAAATCGCAGTGTAAGCACGGCTTATGTCTCAGGCGATAGTGCACATGTTGTGCTGGATACAGGAGTCGCTGTCGGACAAGTGGTGAAAGTAGCTTATACTGCACCAACAACAACTACACGTAGAATTCAGGATTTGTCCCTGAATGCGGCAGCTTCCTTCTCGGCAAGAGATGTGGAGAATGGACTGGATTCCATTATGTCCAAACCTCGTGAAGGTGTGGCATACACAAACAGCATTACTCTCTACTATCCAGAGACCGTATATATCAATTCCAGTAATGCATACAAACAGTTCAGTGTTACTGCGGATGACAAAAATATTGGTGTAAGCAGCATGTCAACCAACACCAGTTCACAGGTTACGTTGAACCTCGGTTCTTCGATCAGCAACGGTGAGGTGGTACGAGTATCGTACCAGCCAGGCAACGAGCCGGTAAAAGACAGCCGCGGGCAGCCGCTTGCAGGTTTCAGTGGGTTCTATGTACGGAACACCAATGATTCGAAGCCACCTGTATTCCAGAAGGCTGAAGTTAATGCCAATAAGCTGTGGATTTATTACAATGAGCCGCTCAGTCGATTGAACAAACCGATGAACAATCAATATTCGGTACTGGCAGACGGCAAACCGATATTTGTGAACAACGTGGACATTGATGATGATCTGGTGACGCTAACGCTGACCACGCCAGTGACAAGTACACAAGTTGTGACGTTATCTTATGTGCCGGGGGCAACTCGGTTGACGGATCTGAGTAACAATCAGGCTGCGTTGCTGGATCTTGTGCCCGTTACACAGACATTCGGAAACGGTACAATTCTGTCCGGCGTTCTGCAAGGAGATACGATTCAGATCAACTTCCGGAACGCATTAAAATCAGAAGCGGTATTGACCCCTTCCCAATTCAGAGTGCAGATTGGCAATGAGATTATTCCAGCCAGCTCAGCCTCGGTTAACGGGTCTGTTGTGACCATTAAACTCTCTAAAGCTGCCCAAGCGGGACAGTCGGGCACAGTGACGTATACACCGGGCGGTGTGCAGCTTAGAGATGCATTGAATACAGAAGTTGGGGCGTTCGGACCTTTGACGCTGCAGGAGAAGTCGGCGAGTACTACCCCAACCGATAATACATCGGCAGGACTTCCATCTTGGCTAACGGAACGTAATGCAAATAACTCCGGTTTTGCTCAGAGTATGTTAGTTCTAGGGACGGATTCCGCAACGGCCAAAACAGCAGCCTCTCGTTATAACCGTACAACACAGCAGTACACACTTGATGAGAATAAGCTTGAACAGGCATTCAATTACGCTTCAAATAGCTTTAAGTTGAATCAACCGATCATATTTGAAGTTCCAGCAACGAGTGAAGCAGCCTATGTGGGTATTCCATTCCACAAGCTCTCTCAACTGGCAGGGAAATACCGTACAGGTACGGTCGGGGTCAAATATAAAGACAATGTATGGATGGTCCCTTTTGCAGACCTCACATTTGTAACTATGGGACAAAGTGCAGGAATCACGACGGCTCCAGGGACAGCAACGTTGTATGTTCAGATGGAGGCTGTGCCAAGACTATCCGCAGGTGCCATGGACTTCATGTTATCCAGATCCAATGCACAGAGTCTGGGAGAAGCAACAGAAACCTTTGTTACACTCTTTAACGGCAACACGGGAAAAAGTGTAGAGCAAAATATTAAAAGTCAATATATAACTAAGGTGCCTGGAAACACTTCGACACTGTTAACGACCTTGACAGCGATTGATCCTAACTCACAATCGTTATCGTATATACCAACGTCTTACCGAACCTCTTCGACAGGGATTGTAGCAAGAGGTCTGCTGGATGGAAATCGCGTGATCGCACCGATTACCCATCTGGTCAGTTTCCCGAAAGCATCGGATTGGTCCAGAGAAGCATTAACGGAACTCGCTTCCAAATGGATTATTACCTCGGATAATCTGGACAAGTATAATGTCAAAACGAATATCACCCGTGCCGAGTTTGCTGAACTCGTTGCGAGAGGGTTAGGACTCAAACCAGATGCTTCTTCAGCACCATTTACTGATCTTGGCAGAAGACCTGAGACGAATGGATATATCGGCGCTGCGGTGAAGGCAGGTATTCTTGAGGGAGTAGGCAAAGGGAAGTTCCAGCCGAACAGCCCAATTACCCGTGAACAGATGGCGATTATGTTAATCAAAGCTATGAAATCTGTGAACCAACAACCGGCACTTCAGGAAGATGCAGATGTTACGCTGAAGGTGTTTAAGGATAAAGCGAACATCAAAGCATCCAAGGATTTTGTAGCCAAAGCTGTGCAGACAGGCATTATCCAAGGAAACCTGGATAAGACCTTCAAGCCTTTGGGTAAAGCAACCAGAGAACAAGCAGCCGTGATGTTAAAACGGATGTTGAACCAGATCGGTTATCTGTAATTGAAATGAAAGAGTTGTACCTCTAGTAAAGCGAAATCAATCAGTTGAATTTACAACCTGTTTGATTTCGCTTTTTTTAGTATAAAAATCACGAAGTTAATTGAAAAGAATAGAGGGTGCTAAATAGATGAAAAAAATACTGGTGTTCATTCTACTAGTGACTGTAGCAATCTCTATGCCTTGGCCATCACTGGCTAATGCCCAAACGAATAACACGCCCGTACAACTATATGTAAATGAGAAACCTACAGATATTCAGTTGATGAGAAAAGCGGGAACCGTATATGTTCCGTTTCGAGAGTTCCTTCAACGAATGGGATACCAAACGGCATATTCAGTAGAAAAACATGAGATTTCAGCTTTAATCGGGGAATCAACATTTATTTTTTATCCGGATGATGGTTATATCAGTGGATCAGGAGATTATTACGAATTACAAAGACCAGGTATCCAGATCAATGGGAAATTTTATTTACCCATTCGCTTTGCAGCATGGTTAACTAAACATGCGGTACAATACGATAAAGAGTCTAATACGGCACGAATGGTCGAGTACGGTTATGGTCAAGAAAAAGCAGTACTTGATTTGCTTACAACGTATGATAGAGCATTTTCTGTAAATCTGCTGGCTTCGGATAATTTAGAGAAATCCTATTTGAGAGATATGATCGATCTTCCGAAAAGTGAAATTCAGGATCTAAGATACAATGTAAACATCACAAGTATTACATACGAATCTGCAAATCAGGCATTGTTATATGTTACCTATATACATAATAATCAGGTAATTAATGATGAACATGAGGTTGTGTTTCGCATTAGGAAAGAGAACAACGAGTGGAAAGTTCTTCAGTATCGATATCTTTCCGTGAGTCAAACAATTCCGAACAATATTGATCAAGTTGTGGCGGCGATAAGAGAAAACTCCAGTAAACAGCAAGAGTTTATTTTATCTGATCTCAGAACGTATTACAAAGCATTAAGTGAGGAAGATTTTGATTTAACATATAAATACACATCACCGTTTATTATTGAGCAGATTAATACGCTTGCAGGCGATCAAGATTGGATGAAATGGGAGAACGGTAAGAAATCTACGTTTGCGTACGAAGATAGTACGTATCACTTATCCAACGAACGTGTAGTTTTTTTGGGTGAAAAACAAGCTGTTGTTCATGCTACCTTGAATAGAGATTTCACTTCACATACCAAAGAGCGGTATCCTATTATTTATGAGGCGTTGATCTATCTTGATTATGCCAATGGGCACTGGAACTATAGAAATGATTTAGATATTACACCAACAGAAGCGGAGACAAATCGAACGTTGTCTGAGATTTTTTTTCCGGAACTGGATTGAACAACGATCAATATGCAGAATCATTCCCCAGGTATGGAGACTCACTCCATGCCGGGGTCTTTTTTTACCAAAAAAGCCCTTAATATTCATGATAATCGTAACTTTTTCCACAAAAAACAGTCTATTAATAGAAGGGTATGCTAGAGGTCGTTCTATGTACTGCCGCTCGGCTGCATATGTGTGATGTCTAAGATTGATATACAAGATGGGAGAGACGTTTCGAACATGCTGGGGAAACATGGGAAACAGCGGGAAGACGTTAAGTACAACAAGGCAAAGAAATGGGCAATTGTAACGCTGGCAGGTGTGATCTGGATTGCACCCGTGATGAGTGCAGGTGGGCAGATATGGTCAGGGACTTCCTGGCAATCCGTAGCAGCGGCGGCATCGACGAATACGAGCAAGCTCGGAGAAGAGATTCTGACTTCGGGTGCTAAGCTCATGAAATACAGATATACGACAACACGTTCAGGATCTAAGGTGAATGTGCTTGCAGATGTGATCCAGGTAGATCTGCAAAATCCTTATGTGAAGCTGGATGTGATGACAGGTAGAGGCAACAAATTAAACAGCAAACAGAGCACTGGCGGTATGGCGAAGGAAAACGGCGCAGTGGCTGCGGTGAACGGGGATTATTTTAACGTATCCGGGGAAATGTCACCGATTGGCGGTCAAGTCTCTGACGGAGTTCTGGTGTCTACACCATCTGAACTGAAGGGGATGTATGCTCTCACTGTAACCAAGGATGGCAAGCCGATGATCGATGAATATTCCTTTGATGGCACAGTGAAGGCAGAGGATGGTTCAACCTTCGCCCTGCGTGGGATAAATAAGGAGGACTATACGGCTGAAACGGGATCGGATTCATACAGCCATGCGAACTCCATGTATATTTATACACCTGCGTGGACGTCAACCAAACGTCCGAATGATCCTTCTACCACGCCGACCGAGGTGCTCGTACAGAATAATGTCATCACGCAAATTTCGGATAAAAAGGCGTTAAATATGACTGTGCCACCAGACGGGTATATCCTCCGTGCACATGGTACAGCGGCAACATGGATCATGAGCCACCTGTCTGTTGGGCAGACAGTGGGAGCAGATTACAGGCTGGTTGCCAAAACGACAGGACAGTCTGTTGACCCAAGTAATCTGGAAATGATGATTGGTGGTCATACGATTCTGGTGAACGGAGGCCAGGCTGCTTCCTTCTCGCGGAATATCGCTTCTTCCGGAATTGGTGGTGTCCGTGCCAGAACAGCGGTAGGGTACTCTCAGGATGGCCGCTACGTGTACATTATTGCAGCAGAAAAGAATGGGAATAGCAGTGGTATGTCCCTGACTGAACTACAGTCGTTCATGACCAGTATCGGGGTATGGAAAGGCATGAACCTGGACGGCGGCGGATCAACAACAATGGTGACACGTCCGCTGGGTGACCAATCGGCCAGCCTGACATTTAATACCGAGTATGGTACCGAGCAGCGTCAAGTTGTCAATACCCTTGGAGTGTTCTCAACAGCACCGGAAGGTAAGCTGAAAGGCTTTGCGGTAAGCGGTAGCCAGACATTGCTCGCAGGTCAGGAAGGCAAGTATTCTGCAAAAGGGTATGATACGTATTACAACCCGATCTCCACGGGCGATATTCCGTTGACCTGGAAATCAAGCAATAATGGAATTGTCAGTGTCAGCAACGGAACGATCAAAGGTGTGAAGCCAGGCACAACAACGTTGACGGCTACCAGCAGTGGAGCTTCATCCTCGATCAAAGTAACGGTACTGGGTGGCAGCGAGCTGGCTTCTCTGACAGCCGGATCAGGTCTTGGTTCGCTCCAAGCGGGTACAACCGTCTCGATTCCAGTTACGGCTACTACGAAGAGTGGGCAAAGCGTGACTGTACCAGCGGATTCTCTGACATGGGAATTCATTGGATTCAAAGGAAAAGTGGCAGGTGACCAGTTGACGGTATCATCTGTGAATGATGGAGCACAGGTTGGTTATGCGATCGGCCGTTATGATGGTTACAGCACGGTTGTTGTACTCTCTGCAGCTGCGAGTGAAACCATCTGGGAGGATTTTGAAAACGCGAATTATCCGATTAACTTCACAACAAATGCAGCAGGTGTGACAGGCTCGGCCGCAGTTGTGGCAGGAACCGGTGAGAAGGCTGGCTCCAAGGTACTGCAACTCAGTTACGATATGACGGGTGGAACCGGTAAAATGTACGCCTATGCGGAGCTGAACGGTTCAACAGGTAGAGACGTATCAGCAACGGCAACCTCGATGTCGATGGATGTGATGGGCGACAAAAGCCTGAACTGGCTGCGTGCGGAATTCACAGATGCCAAAGGCAAAACGGTATATGCCGATCTTGCCAAAGCGATTGACTGGAACGGATGGAAGAAGGTTAGCGTAGACCTGAATGGTCTAAATATGGCTTATCCGGCAAAACTGAAGCGTGTATATGTTGTTAACGTGGAAGAGGGGCAGGATGAGCGCGCGATGACTGGAATGGTTGCGTTCGACAACATTGCGTTCACGATGCCTTCGAAATCCAGCGAAGTTGGATTGCCTGCGGGCACAGCTTCACTGGTGCTTGGACAGAAGTCGATGACGGTGAACGGTACAAAAAAGACCATTGATGCTGCACCAGTCATTAAAAATGGAACAACATATGTGCCCATCAAACATGTACTTGATGCCTTTGGCGGACAGGCAAGCTGGGACAGCAAAAATCAGCGGATTACTGTAATTCGCGGCAGTAAACTGATCGATCTGGTGGTAGGTCAGAAAGAATTTGTTCTGAACGGCAAAAGACAGAGCGCAACGGTTGCACCTTACGTAAGTGGGGGTAGGACTTTAGTCCCTCTCAGACTCGTATCCGAGCAACTTGGGCTGACTGTAAAATGGGAACAGAACACGAAGACCGTTACCATCTCATCGTGATATGGTATGATATATACCGGAAACGATAGAAATGGAGTCGAACAAACGTGGATTTACAAGCCGATGCCATAGACCGCGTCATAAAAAACGCCATACAAGTCATGGAAAACAGCAAATATCAAATGTTTGAAATCATGGACTCCACTCGCGATGAGCTGAAGACGCTCAATGAGGAGCTCAAGTCAGTGCTGAAGGAAACGGCGGAAACGATCGAGAAGGTAGATCAATTGGAGTTGAATTACCGCCGTTCCCGGATCCGGCTGACAGAGGTGAGTCGTGACTTTGTCCGTTATTCAGAGCATGATATCAAGCAGGCGTATGAGAAAGCGACACAGCTGCAGCTGGATCTGATGATTTATCGTGAGAAGGAAATGTATCTAAAGGCCCGTCGGGATGATCTGCAGAAGCGTGCCAAAAATGTGGAGGCTTCTGTGGAGCGTGCCGAAACGATTGGTTCGCAGATGGGCGTTGTGCTAGAATATTTGTCAGGCGAGTTGGGTCAAGTGACCCGGATTATCGAGTCTGCCAAGAATCGACAAATGATTGGTTTGAAAATAATTTTGGCCCAGGAGGAAGAGCGGAAACGTATTGCCCGGGAGATTCATGACGGGCCTGCGCAGATGCTTGCCAATCTAGTGCTTAGGACGGAAATTGTAGAAAGAATGCTCATTAAGCAGGATTTTAAGATGGTCCAGGCCGAAATAGTAGATTTGAAAGGCCAGGTTCGTTCAAGTCTTGAAGAAATGAGAAAAGTTATTTTCAATCTGCGTCCTATGGCACTGGATGATCTGGGTTTGATTCCAACGCTTCGCAAGTATGTGCAGGATTTTGAAGTAAAAACAAAAATCCGGTCGCTTTTTGAAACAAGAGGTAAGGAACATCGTCTCTCTTCTGCAATGGAGGCTGCAATCTATCGTCTCGTGCAGGAAGGTCTGTCTAATGCTGCCAAACATGCTTATCCCACATATGTTGTCGTAGAAATTACATACCAGGCTCAGCTCGTCAAAATTGTCGTACAGGACAATGGGCTTGGGTTCAAACCGGAGCTTCTTGCGAAGAAAAGCAAGGATCATACCCACTTCGGTCTGATCGGGATGAGAGAGCGTGTTGAACTGTTAGAAGGAAGAATAGAGATTGAATCCGCAGAGAATCAGGGAACCAAAATAGTCATTCATATCCCGACAAACGTGGATAAGGGAAAGGAGTAGCAGGATGGAAAACCGTGATACTGGAAAAGCATCAATTAAAGTTCTTTTGGCTGATGATCATCAGCTGTTCCGAGAGGGCTTGAAACGCATTTTAAATATGGAGGACGACATTGAGGTCATCGGCGAATGTGGCGATGGTATTCAGGTGCTCGAATTCTGTAATCAGGATAAGCCGGATATCGTACTCATGGACATTAACATGCCTGTGGAGAACGGTGTTGAAGCGACCGAGAAACTGCGCGAGCTGTTCCCGGATGTTAAGGTTATTATTTTGTCTATTCATGATGATGAAAGTTATGTATTTGAAACACTCCGTAAGGGAGCAAACGGATATTTGCTGAAAGATATGGAGGCAGAGTCTCTGATCAATGCGATTCGTTCGGTTCATGAAGGGCATGCATTTATTCACCCTAAAGTGACTGGCAAACTGATTATGCAGCTTCGTCGTATGACGTATCTTAATGAGACAGGTGCGATGAGTGAAGGAGCTTCGAAGGAAGCAGGCGTTAAGTTTGTTGCCGGGGACAATAACCCGCTGACACGTCGTGAAGCTGAGGTATTGCGTTTGATGGCTGAGGGTAAGAGCAACAAAATGATTGGTGAATTTTTGTTCATTAGTGAAAAAACGGTTAAAAACCATGTCAGCAGCATTCTGCAGAAGATGGAAGTGGACGACCGTACACAGGCTGTTATTAACTCCATCAAATATGGATGGGTTACGCTGTAATAGGTATAATCCTTAGATCGTACTCACTCGCGCCCTCTCCATTAGCTGGATTGGTTTGCGGGTTGATGGACTTTATCACTGCACACGAACAAAGTGTCGGGGTGTGCTGAACATCTGTTCAAGCGAGCGTCGACTGCTTGTTGGCTGTAACCCTTCGGAATACGTGGCATATACTGCTGTATACAGGGATGTTCGCCATGGGTGAACATGACCTTCCGAGGAGGTGCAGTTGCCATGGTTGCTCATTTGACTATGATTCTGCTTATATACTTCCTGGCGGCAATGGCCGTTCATGTGATGCACCAGCGCCATACTTCCCGCCCGGAGTCCGAAGGCTTCGAGCAGATTCTGCTCATTCCTTCCAATCAGGTAGGACGAATTGAGGGCATTATTCGAGCACTTTGCCTGGAATTATTATATCGTGGTAAAAGCTTCACATTAACGGTGGTCGCCGATCATAAAGAAGCGGAGACCATCACCATTATTGAGAAGATGATGCAAAGGCAAGGCATGGAGCTGTCTTATCTTCCTGCTGTGCCTGCGGAACTTGAACATGCAGTGCAGACAAATGAGGGCTATCGTCTCATTGATCTGCGCAATGCCAGTGATGAAGCCGGAAGCAGGTAATTCTCACATCAGGCATGATGCAAATGTGGAGATACACATTTTTGACGGGAAAGATTACAGCATGGTGCTGTAGTCTTTTTTTTGTAATTGTAGCCAAGCCTGCCTTTAAATCAAAAATGGGTTTTATTGCAATCTATGGTTGGTTATTGGATTCATCACTTCGGATGACGCTGGAAGAAGCATTTTGAAGTCAGAAGTCTTAAGTTAAAAATATAGACTGATAAAACTGGAAAAAGTTGCGCATATTCCAAAGAAAAAATCCAATTTTTTGTTAAAGTGATTGGGCAGCTAGTGTTCTTGACGGAATGCGTTGATCATAAAGCAGGCCCAGGTCAGTTAGGAAAGGTGTGGGTTGGAAAATAAGGAATTGTTTTGAAGTGGAATTCTCGTTATACTGAGAGAAGAAGCAAAGCTGTGATATAAACAATGGACATGAAGCACATGCTCCGGCGAAGACGCCGGTTGGTATGTGCTTTTTTTGCGTTTCCGGACTTAAGAAGGGGAGGGAATGGCAGATGCAGGTTGGGCTTTATGTGTGCCGGGCGGGTGAGGCATGGAGCATGGTGATGTCTCTCGATCTTCAGGTAGATGTGGTGTGGTGGCTGGAAGGGTTGAGTGGACGGAATGTGCAGCAATGTCTGGTGTTAAGCATGCAGTTGCCGTTAAGTCAGGCTTCATGGCTGGTGGATCAATTTGAGCCAGCACGTAGCATGAATCACTGGCAGATGGAGGCGTGGCAAAGTTACTTGAACAAGAAGCTGGACTTGTACGAACAGCTCTCGGGTGAAACGGAGGCAACGATAGGAACTGCTGCTGTGCATGCAGTTAGGGTGGGCGGGATACCCAAGTCATATCCCGCCGAGCATTGGGCTCAGCTGGAGCAGTGCGCAGCATTGCTGGCTGAGCGGATGAGCGGCCGCCAATTACTGGCGGCCGAGGCCGAGGCGCTGCTGGCGGCGGAGCCCCCCATGCCGCCCGGGGGCTGGCGCGCGGCTGCGCAGCTCGCGCGCTTGCATGGGCGGCTGCAACTGACAGCCGCCCTCGAAGGGCCCGCCACGCGCCGCCGGCTCGCGTGGCACGGCCGCGCGCGAAGCGCGCCCCGCTGCCACCGCTGTGGCAGCGAAGCCAGGCAGCGCGTGCCCTGCGCTGCCTGCGGCCTGGCGGCGTGCGCATACTGCGAGGCATGCCTCGCGCTAGGGCGCAGCCGTGCCTGTGCGCTGCTGCTACGCAGTGCAGCGCAAGGGGCCGTGCCCGCACGCGGCGAAGCATCGCGTGGCACGGCCCTGGCCCCCACCGGCGGCGGACTCGCCCGGTGGGGGCTAAGCGCAGCGCAGAGCGCGGCAGCAGCCGCGGCGCTCGCGTTTTTGACCCGGCCGCCCGCAGGGGATGGGCCGGGGCGGTTCTTGCTCTGGGCCGTGACCGGGGCCGGCAAGACCGAAATGATATTCCCTCTGATCCAGCACACACTGGATCAAGGGGGGCGAGCGTTGGTCGCTACACCGCGCAGGGATGTTGTGCTGGAGCTGGCTCCGCGCCTCGCCAAAGCGTTCCCGGACACCTCGCTCGCGACGCTCTATGGCGGGAGTTCGGAGCGCTGGAAAGACGCCCTGCTCACGCTGGCGACCACACACCAGCTCATGCGTTTTTACCAAGGGTTTGATCTGGTAATCATCGACGAGCTTGATGCGTTTCCTTACCATAACGATCCCATGCTGGCTCACGCTGCCGCTTCGTGTTGCAAACCAGATGGTAACTTTATTTATTTGTCCGCTACGCCGCCAGCTCGGTTACAACGTGAGGTTGCTCTGGGCAAGCTTGCTCATGCGAAAGTGCCAGTCCGTTTTCATCGGCACCCGCTTCCAGTACCGAAATTGATCAGCATGCCTACCGTGGCGCAGTGCATCCAACGTAAACAGCTTCCAGCCGCCATCGTAAGGAGTATTCGCGCTTCCTTACAACGTAATGCTCAGGTGTTTGTTTTTGTAACACGTATCGCCCAGATTGAGACTTTTGTGCATCTGATGCGCCGGAATTTCCCGAACATCTCGATTGAAGGGACTTCGTCCCAGGATACGGAGCGGGCCGCCAAAGTCATTGCATTTCGGGAACGTTCCATCCGTCTGCTCGTGACAACCACCATCTTGGAGCGAGGCGTGACGATCCCGCGTAGCGATGTGTTTATTCTGGATGCAGACAACGGACTTTTCGACGAGGCTTCGCTCGTACAGATGGCAGGCCGGGCAGGGCGCTCCTTGGATGATCCGGCAGGCCGTGTCGTATTTGCTGCATCCCGCCGTACTCGTTCCCAAGTGAAAGCTGTATCCCAGATCCGCAAAATGAACGCTATTGCCCGCCGCAAAGGTTACCTGCATCCGCCAGTTCCGAGATCATAGTCATCATTACGACAACATACACAACTGAACTTGAATAGGCTCACTACAGACTAATCGTTTATGCGAACAATGATTTACGCCAGTATCCACCATCAAACAAAACCATTACACCGCTTCGCAAGCACTAGTATTCGTCGCACATGTTAACCGAACGTGTATTACATACTTTATGCTCGCTATGTCGTCTCGTTATTTCGTTAAGAAAGGAGAAGCACCTCATGTTCAGTTATATTTCTCATATCTTCGAGCATGTTCAGCGTTTAACCGGACAACTCCATAAGCTGCTTGGCCCGCCGGGTTCACCATGTTTGACCTGTGGAACCCGTGCGGTGTTGTCCTCACGTTATCCGGGGATATGTCCGCGTTGTGTACAGCAGATTCCATGGATTCGTTCGATCCGTTGCCAGCGCTGTGGGCGTAGTGTGGGATGCCCCGACTGTGTGCGCCCACATATGCAGAATCGCTCTTTCTTCTGCAATCGGAGCGCCGTCCAGTATAACGATCTGATGAAAGATTGGATAAGCCTATATAAGTTTCGAGGCCATGAGCGCTACGCCCCGCTGCTAACTGCACTATTGATTCAAGCCTTTCAGGCGATGAGTGAGGAACTGACTTCCATATGTGAAAAGGAAACAAGGAAGCCGCTATGGCGACCTGACATGGTCACGTACGTGCCCGTAAGCGGGGAACGCTTGGCCGAACGCGGCTTTAATCAGGCGGAGCGGCTGGCAGCGGGGCTTGCCAACGCCGCTCGTCTACCCTGTGTTGATCTGTTGCAGCGCCAGATCAACACAGGGAAACAAAGCTTCAAGTCCCGTGCCGAGCGGTTCGAAACGATGAAGCATGCCTTTTTGATCAAGCTTGATGAATTTGATTTCAGGCTGCTCAGGAATTACAACAAGCCGTTTAGGCTACTTTTGATCGATGACATCTATACGACCGGTAGTACGTTAGATGCTTGTGGACATGTCATTTTACAGGCGGCAAGTCATGCGGGCATCCCGGTGGAAATTTATACACTCACATTAGCGCGATCTTAATATGTTATTTTCATCGCTCAAAAAGTCAGAGTAATAAAAACGTTGGAATATATACAGTAAGGCAAGATAACCTTCTAAAATAGTGGGGATCGACTTTAAGATAGATTTCATATATACGCAATCTCATGCATTTTATATTTATCAATAATGTATAGACTTCGTAGGAGAAAATAAGGTAATCTATAGGTATTAACTAATCGGATAAAGGAAGTTGGAGAGGGGAGTTTTAGCGATGAATTTAGGAAATTGTCCTCGTTGTGGCAGATTGTATGCATTGAATTTTCGAGATGTATGCTCGAACTGTATCAAGGAGATGGAACAGGAATATCAAGTATGTGTAGAATATTTGCGCGAGAACAAAGGCACTAACATACAGGAATTATCTGATGCAACTGAAGTTCCAATCAAAACGATCACCAAGTTTATTCGAGAGGGACGGATTTCCATCGAAAACGCCCCGAATATGATGTATCCTTGTGAAGTATGCGGGACTTTGATTCGAGAGGGACATATGTGTGATTCCTGTCGTACTCGATTAACCAAAGACTTGGCTGGAGCTGCCCGTGAAGTAGGTCAGAAGGAGAACAACCAAGTAGGCGTACGAACCTACAATACTGTCGACAAACTACGGAACTAATAGGAACGTGGTCTTAAATACGAATAATGCTATAACAAATGTTTTGGAACGTACCGATAAACTTATTAAAGATTATCGGTTTTTTTTATTATCCTACTCATTTCAAACACATAAAGATAAAGAAAGAAAAACGTAGATCATTCTATTTTATTTGAAAGGAAGTGCACTTCGAATGAAAATCAATGAACCGAGTCGAATTGGAGCCATCAATTCATATCAGAGGAATGTAGAATCCAATCAGCAGGCTGAGGCCAAGAAAAGCCGCCGCAAGGATGAAGTATCCATTTCTCCGGAGGCGATAAAGATGCTTGAAGAACAAGGACGTACGCAAGATGCGGGACGGTTGCAACGGATTCAGGAGTTGAAAGAACAGGTGAGCTCAGGAACGTATCAGGTAGACAGTAGCAAGCTTGCTGACAAGTTGCTACCGTATTTCAAGTCTTTTGATAAGGAATAGGTGATTATGTAATGGCAGCACTGGACAGATTGATTGCAGTTTTAGAGCAGATGGAACAAAGTCACCGTGACATGCTGGCACTCTGTCAGGTTAAACGAGAGGTAATCGTCAAAAACGATGTGGACCAGCTTATTGCTATCATGAATAAGGAATCTAAGTTTATGAAACAGCAGGAACCGCTGGATACGGAACGACTGCATGCTGTTCATGAACTACTTCAGGAGCGTGGCATCAAGTCCATGCTGAACTTGAACATTACCGAGATTTCCAAGCTGATCTTTGATCCGGCTGACAAACAGCGATTGTTTGAAGTTCAGAAGAAGCTGGCGGGAACATTACAGGAACTGAAAGACATTAATCAACTGAATCAAAAGCTGATCGAGCAATCGTTAATGTTTATTGATCTATCGATGGACATGTTTGCTTCGAGGCCGGAACAGGATGCAACTTATCAGCATCCTGCTGATAAGCAAGGCAATCCAGGGCGAATCGGTCTGTTCGACACGCGTGCCTGATTAAATAGGGGGAAACCAGGTGACATCTACATTTCATTCAATCGAAACGGCTAGACGCAGTTTGTTCGCACAGACGACCGCTCTTAGCACGACAGGTCATAACATCGCTAATGCCAACACGGAAGGGTATTCGCGTCAAAGAGTAAATATGCAGGCATCCATTCCTATGGAGCCGTTTGCATTTTTACATAGTACAACACCAGGACAACTCGGGACAGGGGTCGAGTTCGACTCCATTACCCGTGTTCGCGAGAAATTTCTGGATGACCAGTACCGCAATGAAAATACCAACTTCGGGAGTTGGTCCATTCAGCGGGATACGCTGGAGAAACTTGAGGCAATTGTCAACGAGCCTTCCAAAACAGGTTTTCGTACCGTTATGGACAATTTTTATAAATCCTGGTCAGATCTAAGTAAAAACCCGGAAGATGTTACGGCTCGTCGCATCGTTAAAGAGACCACGCTCGCTCTCACCGACGCCATGAATCAGATTAGTCGCCAATTAGACTCTCTGGGTCAGGATCTGGACAGTAATATTGCGGTAAAAGGTAATGAGATTCAGGGTTACCTGGGTAACATTGCTAACCTGAACAGTGCAATCGTTAAAGTTGAATCTCTTGGTGATAATGCAAACGATTTGCGTGACCAACGTGACTTAATGGCAGACAAGTTGTCCAAAATTATGAATATCAGCGTTACGGATTCACCACAGGGTTATCAAGTTCAGATGAATGGACAAGCGCTTGTGACTGGCGGGGCTGTACAGGCTACGGTAGATTCAGCGTTTTTGAATGACGCATACACAGCAGGTACACTCACGAACGGTGAGGTTCATGGCATGATCAAGTCCAGAGATACCCTGGTGAACGATTACCGTAAACAAATGGATGATTTAGCGAATACGCTGGCTAACGGTGATATCGAGATAACTATCCCTGCGGGTTCTGTACTACCTGATAATACCGTCCTGGATAATGTTACATACACAGGAGCAGCACGTACACTGACAAGTGATCTCAAGGTTACTGTCAAAGGTTTAAACGGATTGCATCAGCTTGGGTACAGCATGGATGGGACGAACACTGGAGGTTTACCGTTCTTTACTGCAGCTGGCGGTGGAACTGCAATTACAGCTGGTAATATTTCCTTGAATGCAGCCATATTGGCTGATCCCAATAAGATTGCCTCTTCACTTCGGACAACAACGAATGCATCTGGAACGGAAACGGTAATCAAAGGAAATAATACACTGGCTAATCTGCTTGCCAATCTTAAGGATACACCAATGAAATCAGCCGACGGCTTGCGTAATGCAACCATTGGAGGCCAATTCAGTGCTATTGTAGGTCAACTGGGTGTTCAATCTCAGGAAGCTGCACGCCAAACTTCTAACTCGGAGTTTCTGGTACAACAGGTAGATACACGTCGTCAATCGGTTAGTGGTGTATCCCTGGATGAAGAGATGGGCAACATGATCAAGTTCCAGCATGCGTATAGTGCATCGGCTCGATTTATGACCACATATGACCAACTGCTTGATAAATTAATTAACTCTACGGGTATGGTAGGCAGATAATAAGAAAGGAGAGGACTAAAGAAAATGCGAGTTACCAATAATATGTTGAGTTCACAGTTGATTCTTAACCTGAACCGAAATGCGCAGCAGATGAACAATACACAGACTCAATTGGCCACAGGGCGTAAGATTAACAAGCCATCGGATGATCCGGTTGGAATTACCTATTCTCTTCGCTATCGCGGGGAACTATCGTCTAATGAGCAATATCAGAAAAATGTGGACAGTGCGATATCCTGGCTAGACTTCAATGATACCGTTATGGATCAGGCAGGAAGTGTAGTACAGCGTTTGAGAGAATTAACGGTACAGGCTGCAACCGGAACGAATCCACAGTCTGCTTTGGACAGCATCAATCAAGAAGTGAAACAGTTAAAAGCTCAGCTCATCGATATTTCAAACAGTACACTGAACGGGAAATATATTTTCAATGGTGAAAATTATACGGCTAAACCGTACGATTTTCCTGCAAATGCGGATGGATCATTTGATACATCCGGTGCTGCCTCGGTTCTTACGGATACAGGCAAAATTAATTATATCGTTGGTGAAAGTATCCAGCTTCCGATCAATGTGACCGGTAATGAAGTGTTTGGAAACTCTTCTGATACGGATAACTTGTTTGTCATCTTTAATACGATTAGTCAGGCTCTGGCCAGCGGAGATCAGAAGGAATTATCGAATCAACTTAACAATATTGATACGCGGACAAACCAAATGCTTTCCATTCGGGCAGAGATCGGTGCAAAAACCAATCGTATAGAACTAATGCAAGGCAGACTGAGTGATCTGGAAGTTAATTTGTCCGATTTACAGTCTAAGGTTGAAGATGCGGATTATGCTGAATTATCCATCAAATCGAAAATTCAGGAGAATATCTACAATGCTTCGCTATCTACAGGAGCCAAGATCATTTCCCAATCATTGGTTGACTTTCTAAGATAAAGGGGGAGATCCTCTGGTGAGTAGTATTCCGATGCTTCAGATTCATACAACACCTACTGTAATTCATATGGATGCAGACATGGGGAAATACTCCATTCGGCAACCGAAAGCAGAGATGGAGCTTCGTACCACGCCCGGAAAATTAACGGTACAAAGCCATCCAATTGATCTTAATGTGGATCAGTCCAAGGCCTTCTCAGCCTATCATGGAGGAAATATGTTTGATATGAATGCCCGGATCTATTCAGGTATTCAGCAGATTTTTCTGCAAAATATGGCCGAGCGTGTACAGCAAGGGAACGAGCTTGCAGCAATTCATAAGCCGGGCAATACGATTGCAAACATTGTGGGGACGAACTGGCAAGCGAGGCCTTTTCCAGAAACACGCACTCCTGCATCTTCAGGTAATGTGGATATCCGTGTTTCGACGAGAGCGCCTGACATTCGTTTTGAGGCAGGAAAGTCAGAAATGAATGTCACGGTAAACAAACCTGAGATTGAGTACCAACGAGGAAAGTTGGATATCTATGTACAACAATACGGGTCTGTGCAGTACACTCCGCCTTCAATAGATATCGGATTATAAGTTATACTATAGAGCTATAGACGGTTGAAAGCATCCGCTATAGCTTTTTTTATCTAAAATTATTATCGCCAGGGAGGCGTTTATCATTTTTATTGAGACAAGTACTTGGGGCAAGATTGAAGTCGATGAAAAAAGTATATATCAATTTCCAAGAGGTTTGCCTGGTTTCGAAGATGAAACAAGTTTTGCGTTAATTCCTTGGGAAGAGACGCCGTTTAGTTATTTACAATCATTAAAGGAGAAAGAACTTTCATTTTTGGTGGTTAGTCCGTTTGAATTCAATCAGAGTTACAGTTTCGAACTGAGTGACGAGGATAAAGAAGAATTGCAAATAGAAGAAGACGTGGCTGTCTTCTCTATCGTTACCATTCATTCCGAAATAACGAAATCTACAATGAATTTGCTCGCTCCGGTTGTGGTTAATCCTGTGAAGAGAATAGGTAAACAAGTGGTGTTACAACAATCGAGTTATCTGACCAGACATCTGATCTGGACGGAAGAGCTGACTCCAACGAAGGGGGGAGCCTAAGATGTTAGTATTGTCGCGCAAAAAAGGCGAATCGATTATCATTCAGGATAACATCGAAGTAACTATTCTCGCGGTGGAAGGGGATACGGTGCGGATCGGTATATCTGCTCCCAAGCAGATTGATATCTTTCGAAAAGAGGTATATGCATCCATTCAGGAGGCTAACCGGGAATCAGCTGCACCAGATGCCCCAAGTGTCGCTGCCTTTATGGAGTTGCTTCAGGGAGTAGAGAATAAAAAAAAATAAAAATATTCCAATTTACTATAAACAGTTCTTCTCTTCCTGTCGATATATAGTTTAGACGCTGCTTCGGCAGGGCGGCCGACCTTAATGTCGCGGCGTTTACCACAAGGATGTGGAACTAACTTATTTTCAGGGAGGAAATTTCTAATGATTATCAACCACAATATCGCTGCAATGAACACGCACCGTCAACTGGGTGCAAACACAATGAACACTAACAAAGCAATTGAAAAATTGTCTTCCGGTCTGCGTATCAACCGTGCTGGTGACGATGCTGCAGGTTTGGCAATCTCCGAAAAAATGCGCGGTCAAATCCGCGGTTTGGATATGGCTACTAAAAACGGTCAAGACAGCATTTCCTTGATCCAAACAGCTGAGGGTGCGTTGAACGAAACTCACTCCATCCTGCAACGTATGCGTGAGCTCGCAGTTCAATCTTCCAATGATACAAACACAAATACAGACCGTACAGCTCTTCAAGACGAAGTGGATCAGTTGGCTAAAGAGATCACTCGTATTGCGAACACAACTGAGTTCAATACGAAGAAATTGCTTAACGGTTTTGCTGACGGTGGTTCTAGCGTAACTAGTGCAGCTAACCTTACGTTCCACATCGGTGCGAACGCAGGTCAAAGCATCACACTTACAATCGGTGCTATGGATGCAGCTAGTTTGGCAGTAGGTGCAGCAACAGGATCTTCTTCTGCAAACGGTGCTACAGATGCAGCTGTAACTGGTGGTATCAGCATCTCCAGCGCAACTTCTGCAAATGCTGCGATTACAACGATCAATACAGCAATCGCAACGGTTTCCACAGAGCGTGCTAAACTGGGTGCTTACCAAAACCGTTTGGAGCACACAATCAACAACTTGGGAACAACTTCCGAGAACTTGTCTGCTGCTGAGTCCCGTATTCGTGACGTAGACATGGCGAAAGAAATGATGAACCAAACGAAAAACAATATCTTGGCTCAAGCTTCCCAAGCGATGTTGGCACAAGCAAACCAACAGCCACAAGCTGTTCTGCAATTGTTGCGTTAATTTTAACTCAGCATCTATTGGTAAGGAAAGGTTGTCGATTTTCACATCGACAACCTTTTTTACTATACTTCGTATAATCAATATGGCATGTATTTGGAATGATATTTATCAGAGATTAAATATTTCAATATGAGTATTTTAAATAAATTGCGTTCTAAGAAAGATTAAAACAGAAAAAATGGAGCAGGGGATACTCAGGTACTTTGGTATAAGCCTTATGCTCATTCATATAAATTGAAGTTCAGGTATGGTTAAAGTGTATTGGATCTGTAATTTGCAATGTAGTGGAATCTAATGAATTCATATAATACTATTGAAGAGACGAGTGGATATAATGAACAAATCGGTTTCCCTCTGCATGATTGTTAAAAATGAGCAGCAGTACTTAGAGCGCTGCTTAGAGAGTGCACAGCATTTGGTTAATGAGATTATTATCGTGGACACGGGATCATCTGATGGAACTATGGATATCGCCAAAAAATATACCAAGAATATTCATTCTTACGATTGGGTTAATGATTTCTCTGCTGCGAGAAATTTTGCGATTGAGCAGGCGAAATCAGATTATGTTCTCGTCATGGATGCAGATGAATACTTTGAAGCAGGTGTAGATCTGCAAGAGGATTTAAAGAAAGACTACGATTATTATGTATTTAATATTAATAATCACATGAAATTTAATAGATCATTTATACACACAGCCGTGAGATTGTTCCGCAATCATATTGGTCTTAAATACGAAAATAGATTGCATGAGCATCTCAATATACTGGAAAACAACTCAAAATATAGTGGGGTTGTCTCGGCATCTACGATTCAGCATGTGGGATACATGGATGAAAAGATATTGGAAGAGAAGAAACATAAGCGTAATCTGCCCTTAATGAAACTGGAAGTCCAGGAGAATCCTACAGCCTACAACCTCTATAATATGGGGAAAACTTACTTTGGTATGAATGATTTTAAGAAGGCTGTGTCTTATTTTCAAAAATCGTACTCGTTGGGCAAGGACAAAGTGTACATCCCTGAACTGCTCACAAAGTTAGCATTTGCACTTCATGAGACCGGTCAATTTGATGATGCCGTAGGTATACTAGTGGATGCTACGAGGATCTTCCCTTCAGAAACAGAGATGAAATATATTCAAGGCGTTATATATGCGAGGAATGGTTATTTCAAAGACGCCGAGACATGTTTTCATAAATGTATTGAATTAGGGGATCAAGGTACGATGGTTACCGAGGGTAGCGGAAGTTACATGGCGCATCTTCAATTGGCGGATATGTATGAGAAAACGAACCAATTGGATAAAAGTTACTCGGAGAGAATTAGCGCCATGAAGGTAAAAGGAAACGCCGCGCATGTACTGCAGGATTACTTACAGTTCAGCCTTAAAATAAATCAATCTTCAGACGAATGCAAACAGATTATAGAGGAGTACTATAACCTAAACACCATAGAGGATCTTCAGAATTTAATGAATATTTTGTACAGTTTGCGTCATTCGTTGTTAAACCACTACTTGAGCAAATTCAACATCACCACGGAGCCTCATATTCATACAATTGCCAAGATATATAGTAAAGACAAGAATCTCATGAGAACGACTTTGGAAGATATTAATAACTTGAGCAATAGAGAAAATATCCAAGATGTTTTACTGTTGGCATATGTATTTAAGGACAAGAGTGTAATGGATAAAATTCAATTTGCAATGAATTTAGGAATCAAAGAGATGAAAATAATCAAACAACTCTTTGAAGATGAAAAGATGACAGGCTCCATAAACACATCGTTGCAAAATGTTCTATTCACACTTTGTAAACAACTGATAATGATCGAGGAGTTTGAACTATTTCAGGAGCTGGCTCAAAAACTGATAGATCATGATTCTAAAAATGTTTTGAATATATGTAAAATTCTCAGCGAGTATAGATTTGACGAGTTAGCGATTGATATGTTGGTTGTTATGTATAAGGAATCACCAAATCATCCGGAAATGATAAGGCTCTTAGGGGATTTGTGTCTCCGAAATAACTACCTTGAAGATGCGGAATTGTTCTATACCAAATTATTGAACTTGGATTCCAGTTATGAGGCTTATGAGCGGAACTTTAGACTGTACGAGAGTAATAATGATAAAGAAGCTATGATGAAAATAGGAAAAGCTATGATGGAGAGATTCCGTTCAGCTGCTTGGGTTCAACCCGTATATGACGCTCATCTTTTGTCATTTAACTGAGTCGATCCCTAAGATGAAAGCTTAATTTTACTATAATTCTCTACATTCTCACTTAAAGATTACCGATAAATATAATAAATAATTCCATCGGGGGATGAATGATGAATCTACAGTTTTCACTTTCTACCAATGTGACTGGGACTTCTTCAGCTACAAATAACACACCAGTTGAGCCTCGTAGTAATCAGGACAGCATGTTATTGCAATCGGTTAGAAACGGAACAGATTTATCCAAATTAGAACGGCAAGGTTTGAATATCCCACCTGGTGATGAACAACTCATCAAGGCGATTGACAGAGCGGTCAAAGCGCTACAAGGCCCCACAACGACATTAGAGATGAGCGTGCATGAGAAGACGAATCAAATTATGGTTAAGGTTCTTAATAAAGAAACGGGAGAAGTGCTTCGAGAGATTCCTCCTGAGAAAACACTGGATCTGGTAGCTAAGATGATGGAAATTGCAGGAATTGTGATTGATGAAAAGGTATAGGAGGGTGAGATAAATGGTATCACGGATTAATGGATTTTCGGGTATGGATATTGACAGTATGGTCAAGTCGCTGATGACGGCTAAACGAGTTCCGCTTGATAAATTAAAACAACAGAAACAAATTTTTGATTGGACTCGGGATAGCTACAGAGAATTGAACAGTAAAATTGTGCAGATGAGTAATAAGCTTTTTGATATGAGTAGTAAATCGGAATTGCTAAATACTCAAAAAGCAACAGTAAGCGGGAATTCGACAGCTGTTAAAGCGGAGGCAAATGCGGAGGCAGGCAGCGCATCCATGGAAGTGAAAGTGACCAAGCTTGCTGAGAAGGCCGCTATGAAAAGTTTAGCAGAGCTTCAGGCTGGAGGAGTGAAAGCAACTCGTGCTACAACTCTTGCAGATATCGCAGGAAGTAGTGCTCAGTCAACATATGACCTGAACATTAACGATAAAACCATTATGTTTGCTAGCACAGATACCATGGCAGTTGTGGTTGCGAGAATAAACTCACAAATGCCGACAGTGAATGCGGCTTTCGATGAAATTAGCGGTAAGTTTACGATTACACATAAAGAATACGGCAAAGAGATCACAGATACGGACGTGAATAAACAATCCAAAGCGAGTTCGTTGACAGATATACTCAAACTCGATGTGCCTGCCGATTTTGGTACGGGTAAAAAGGTGGATTATACCAAAGGAGAAGTTACCGTTACAAGTAGTTTAGGTGGCTCTGAAACATATAACCCGTCTACAGATAATCTCACGGTTAACGGAGTGAAGTTAACTTTCCTGGAGTTAAGCGGAAGTAATAACTCAAAAGTTACAACCCAGTCTGATCCAGCCAAGGCTGTTGAGACCATTAAATCGTTTGTGGACTCATATAATGAATTACTAGGACTGATGAATTCCAAAATATCAGAACAAACGTATCGCGGCTTTAAACCTTTGACAAGTGAACAGCGTGAGACGATGAAGGAAGATGAGATCAAGAAGTGGGAAGAGAAGGCCAAAAGTGGTATTCTGAAAAATGATGGTATTCTCAC
This sequence comes from Paenibacillus amylolyticus, assembly GCF_051136285.1. Lineage (GTDB taxonomy): Bacteria > Bacillota > Bacilli > Paenibacillales > Paenibacillaceae > Paenibacillus > Paenibacillus amylolyticus_F. The sequence continues at coordinate 4,510,924 of NZ_CP194938.1, forward strand.
TGATGCTGTAACTTCCATGAGATTGACTCTTTCTAACAATCTTAAAGCTCTAAGCGAAGCAGGAATAACAACAGGGCAGTACTATGAGAAGGGCCAGTTAAAAATTGATGAAGCTAAATTAACACAAGCTTTAGCAGCTAACCCGGAGAAGGTGTTAAGTATTTTCCGTGGTTCTACCTCGGATTTGAATAGCAAGCCTATTTTTGGTGAAATAAGGGGAAAGTTAACGGAGACGTTGGAGATGTTTACGAAAAAAGTGGGTACATCCAAATTTGATACGAATGCTTCCATGGCTTTGAAAACAGAAAGTATTATGGGAGAACAATTAAAAGAGTATAACAATCGTATCTCAAACTTGGAACGGAAAATGACGGATTGGGAAACGCGATATTATAAACAATTTACAGCGATGGAAAAAGCAATGAGTCAATTCCAATCCCAATCTTCCAGTTTGGCAAGCTACTTTAAGTAAAAGAGGAGGAAGGATTTGAAATGATTACATCTCCTTATGAGAAATATAAACAAAATTCAGTACAGACTTCAACACCAGGTCAGCTGGTTATTATGTTATATGACGGAGCCATTCGTTTTGTTAAGGCGGGATTAGATGGCATAGAAAGAAAAGACTATTACAAAGCAAATATGAACTTAGGTAAGGCTCAAACAATTGTTAGTGAACTAATGTCCACCTTAAACCAATCCTACGAGGTGGCAAAAGATTTATTTGCTTTATACGAGTATGTGAATCATTTGCTTATCCAGGCAAACATTAAAAAGAATAAGAGCTTTGGTGAAGAGGCATTAGGATATTTACAAGAGCTGAGAGAAACTTGGGTAGTGATCAATAAACAAACCATGGGTACGATATAGTATGGAGAGCAACGGTCTAATAAACCAATTGCTGGATGAGCTTACTATTTTAACGGATGCCTTTGTGAAAGATATCGATGCAAAATCGTCGGATGAGACTGAGGCCTTTGTAAATGAACGGCAGCTTATCGTGGAGCGTTTGATTGTGTTGAGTGGTACTCATAAGACAAGCCAAGAACAACAAACAAAGTTAAATCATGTCCTTGCTTATGATGCGCTGATCGAGTCTCGCATGTTGGCATTAAAAGAAGAAGCTCAGCAATGGTTAATTCAGCGGAATGCAGCTCGAAATCAACGAGATGTCTATGAATCTAAATATATAGCAGACAGTTATCTCATGGATAAAAGAAAATAATTTGTATGCAGATCAAGATGAAGGATAACCTCTTGGTCTGTTTTTTTATTTCTAGCATTCAACATTTCTCCCTATAAATCTACAAAAAATACCAAGAAAACATTTTCTTTACCAATTGACAATGGATAAGTTTGGATGGTATCATCTGAATTGTGGGCTAGGGTTTTGGCCAGAGCTTCACTTCATTTGATGACGAAGGGAATGTTAGTGCATGCAAGGTAAAGTTAAATGGTTCAACGCAGAAAAAGGTTACGGTTTCATTGAGACTGAAGATGGCGGCGACGTATTTGTACATTTCTCCGCAATTCAATCCGAAGGCTTCAAAACTTTGGAAGAAGGTCAATCCGTAGAGTTCGACATCGTCGAAGGCGCACGTGGACCGCAAGCAGCTAACGTAATCAAATTATAATCATCCGGACAATCCGACCTACATATATGGTTAGATGGTTACCAAATTGAATTATCGCTAGCGTCAGACTCCGGTGATCCGGGGTCTTTTTTTGTGTTCACAGGTTTTACGTTTTACATAAGAGATTGAGTAACCTCATAAACGGTTAAATAAATGATCAAGCGCCTGACAAAATATTTTATCTAATTACCCCAATATGCCCGAAAATGGCGAAATATCACGAAATATGGCGTTAAACCTACTTTGGTTGATGTGACTGGAGCAGATGTCATTATTCGGTCACCGGGAGTTTTTACATGGCGCTTACATTCGTGTTATAATGAAGTGGCAAAGATAAAGGAGGAGTGCCCTATGAATTTAAGTATTCGAGGTCAACAAATCGAGGTTACCGAAGCTTTGAAAGATTATGTCGACAAAAAGTTGAGTAGACTCGAGAAGTATTTCGATGCACCCCTTACCTCTGACGGTGCCGTTACACTGAGCACGACAAGAGGATTGCATACAGTTGAGGTGACGATTCCCTTGAAAGGCTTTGTGCTCCGCGCTGAAGATGAGAGCGATGATATGTACGCATCCATTGACTCCGTTGTGGACAAGTTGGAACGTCAAATTCGCAAACACAAAACAAAAATTAATCGTAAATTCCGTCAGGAAGGCAGCCTGAAGACACTCTTTGTGGAAGATCCGACAGGCACAGTGGCTACAGCCGAACTGGACACAGATACGGATGACGATGATTTGGAAGTTGTACGTACGAAACGTTTTATGTTAAAACCAATGGACGTGGAAGAGGCAATCCTCCAAATGAACATGGTTGGTCATAACTTCTTCGTATTTTCCAATATCGAGAATGAAGAAGTAAGTGTTGTTTACAAACGGAACGATGGCAAGTATGGCTTGATTGAACAAGGCTAAGTATACTTACAGCATCGATTCAATTGAATAGAACACCACATTATTGAATATAAGCAGGAGCCAATTGTTTCCTGAATTGCACCTAACGAGAGCCTCCATCCTTTAAGGGATGGGGCTCTTTTGTGCGTAGCGGCTGCTTCGCCATCTAGTAGAGAGAGAAAAACCTGTAATGGCGAATCGTTCGCCTAAAGCTGGAAATAAAATAATGAAACTATTGGCTATACTTTTGCGTCTAATAACTAGGAGTCAGCAGGAATATATATAACGAAGTAGAATTATTTAAAGTAAACATACATTCTGAAATAAACTTCCATATTTCCCACAAATAAAGACTTGCACCATGCAACATCTAGGGAAATAAAACAGTCGCGTTGTCACTTCCACGAACGACTATGATTTTTTGCACTAAAACTCGGTTTATATGGGGGTCAAAGTTCAAAGAAGTCTGCTGCGGCGTGTTGCGGCGACCCTTACAAACTGTTACAATTTATGCAAAGAGAATCATTGTCCTGATGAAGAATTGTCGACGAATGATCGCTAATCATAATCAATGACAGGCACAGCACCATGAACATGATTCAACGGCTCGAATTCTGGCAAGTTTTATATACACCAGACACGAGTGAACACCGGATCAGCTTCATGAGTAACCGTGGCAAACCTGGAGTTGATTCATCTTATATTATTTTTTGTTTGTCACCCCCGGGGGTAAGTGGAGCAACATTCCATCCGATGGTGCCGCATGGCGGTAGCAGGGGGTCTATTCTGTTTTGCACGAAAGGGGTATACCATGTTAGGACTTGTCAAAAAGATCTTCGGAGACATGAACGAGCGTGATGTGAAACGTCTGATGAAGACGGTCGATGTGATCAATAAACTGGAACCACAATTTCAGGCTTTGTCTGATGAGCAGTTGAAAGGCAAAACGGATGAATTCCGTGCTCGGATCGAAAAGGGAGAAACGACGGATGAACTTCTTCCTGAAGCATTTGCAACCGTACGTGAGGCATCACGCCGTGTACTGGGAAAACGTCATTATGATGTACAAATGCTGGGCGGAATCGCGCTGCACGAAGGCCGTATTTCTGAGATGAAAACGGGTGAAGGTAAAACGCTGGTAGGAACACTGCCGGTATATTTGAATGCATTGATGTCCAAAGGTGTACACGTAGTCACAGTCAATGACTATTTGGCTCAACGGGATAGCCAGGAGATGGGACAAATCTATGAATTCATGGGCATGACGGTTGGGGTTAACCTCAGCGGTATGGATCATGCGTTGAAGCAGCATGCATATGCATGTGATGTTACGTATGGTACAAACAATGAATTCGGGTTCGACTACCTGCGTGATAACATGGTGTTATACAAAGAGCAAATGGTACAACGTCCATTGTTCTTCTGTATTATTGACGAAGTGGACTCCATCCTTGTCGATGAGGCGCGTACACCACTGATCATTTCCGGACAAGCTCAGAAATCGACCGATCTGTACTATGCAGCCGATCGTTTTGTGAAACGTCTCGTACCGGAAGAAGATTTTACAGTTGATATCAAAGTGAAGTCTGTGGCGCTGACTGAGGGCGGCGTAGCGAAAGCGGAGAAAGCATTTGGCATTGAGAACTTGTATGATCATGCCAACGTGACGCTCAATCACCACATTGTACAGGGTTTGAAAGCAAATGTGATCATGCGCCGTGATGTGGACTATGTTGTCACGGACGAAGAGGTCATGATCGTTGATGAATTTACAGGCCGCCTGATGGCTGGACGTCGTTATAGTGATGGACTTCACCAGGCCATTGAAGCCAAAGAGGGCATCGAGGTTCAGAACGAGAGCATGACACTGGCAACGATCACATTCCAGAACTACTTCCGGATGTACCGCAAACTTGCGGGGATGACAGGTACAGCAAAAACGGAAGAAGAAGAGTTCAAGAAAATCTATGGACTTGAAGTACTACAGATTCCGACGAACCGCCCGAACAAACGGGATGATATGGCAGATGTGGTGTACAAAAGCATCGATGGCAAGTTCAAAGCGGTTGTAGAAGAGATCGTCGAGCGTCACGGCAAAAACCAACCGGTTCTTGTGGGTACTGTATCCATTGAGAACTCGGAGCGTCTCTCAGACATGTTGAAACGTCGCGGTATCAGACACCAGGTCTTGAACGCAAAGTTCCATGCAGAAGAAGCGGAAATTATCTCTGGTGCTGGTCAGGCAGGTGCAGTAACCATTGCAACGAACATGGCCGGACGGGGTACAGATATTATTTTGGGTGAGGGCGTTGCTGAAGTTGGCGGCCTTCATATCATCGGTACAGAGCGTCATGAATCACGCCGGATTGATAACCAGTTGCGTGGTCGTGCTGGACGTCAGGGTGACCCGGGTTCTACACAGTTCTACCTGTCTCTGGGCGATGAATTGATGAAACGTTTCGGGGCAGACAACGTGCTGAACATGATGGAGCGTCTTGGTTTTGAAGAAGACCAACCGATCGAGAGCCGCATGATTACGCGTGCCGTTGAATCTGCGCAGAAGCGCGTTGAAGGTAACAACTTTGATGTACGTAAAGTGGTTCTTCAGTATGATGACGTTATGAACCAACAGCGTGAGATTATCTATAAACAGCGCCGTGAGGTACTGGAGTCTGAAAATATTAAACAGATCGTTATGGATATGATCAAACCTTCTATTGAACGGATCGTTGAAGCGCACTGCAGTGACGACATTCCAGAAAACTGGGAGCTGCAGGAGGTTGCAGACTTCATGAACAGTAAACTGCTGGATGAAGGCTCTGTTACCAAAGATGACCTGTGGGGTAAAGAAGCTGAAGAGATCATTGAGTATCTGTTCGAGAAAGTACAGAACAAGTATAACGCTCGTGAAGAACGTATCGGTGAAGAGATGGTTCGTGAGTTCGAGAAGGTTGTTGTACTTCGTGCGGTAGACAGCAAGTGGATGGACCACATTGATGCCATGGATCAATTGCGTCAAGGTATCCACCTTCGTGCATACGGCGGTACAGATCCACTGCGTGAGTACCAGTTCGAAGGTTTCGAGATGTTCCATCAGATGATCGCTTCAATTCAGGAAGAAGTTGCGACATATGTGATGAAAGCTCAGATCGAAAGCAACCAGGAGCGTCAGGCTGTTGTGGACGAGAGCCAAATCTCGACGAGCGGTGAACCTACGGAGAAACGTCCGGTGAAGGTTTCCGACCAGATCGGCCGTAACGATCCTTGTCCATGCGGCAGTGGCAAAAAGTTCAAGCACTGCCACGGTCAAGAGTAGTCTTCGTCTCATTTCTTATATCGAAGTGCCCAATGTAAGATAGATTAGTCTAATGTATATCGTTTGACTTATACGGCTCCTTGCAGCCGGAAGTTCAATGGGATAAAGTGAAGGATGCATATCTGATGACTGGTGCATATGAATAATCATATGACGCTAGGTGAAGGCGGGCGCCCCAACTGGTAACAGTATGCGCAGCCTCAGGTAATGCATCCGAGACTTGATCTGATCGAACTTCCTGGATGCGGGGAGCTTATCTTAATGAAAAGAGGAATTGCACATGATTGATCCAAGCGTGAAGCAGGACCTGCGTGAAATAGGCAAGAAATTAACAAACCTTAGGGGGTCTCTTTGACTTAGATCTCAAGAACGAGATGATTGAGAACTTCGAAGAGAAGATGTCGGCTCCGGATTTCTGGGATGACAACGAGAAAGCGCAAGCTGTCATTGCGGAGATGAATGCAGTGAAGGGCTCAGTAGATCATTACGCGAAGTTGCAACAGGATTATGACGACGCATTAATGATGGCGGAACTGGCCGATGAAGAAGGTGACGAAGAGCTGGCTGCTGAGATTGGCAACAGTGTTTCTGCGATTGTAAGCAAGCTGGAAGAGTTCGAGCTGCAGCTTCTCCTGAATCAGCCGTATGACAAAATGAATGCCATTCTGGAACTTCATCCAGGTGCTGGTGGTACCGAATCGCAGGACTGGGGACAGATGCTGCTGCGGATGTATACACGCTGGGCGGAGAAACGTGGTTTCAAGGTTGAAGTGCTGGATTATCTTCCAGGGGATGAAGCGGGTATCAAAAGTGTGACATTGTCCATAAAAGGTCACAACGCATATGGGTACCTGAAAGCAGAGAAGGGTGTTCACCGTCTGGTGCGAATCTCTCCTTTTGACTCATCTGGCCGTAGACATACATCTTTCGTATCCTGTGATGTGGTGCCAGAGATCGACGATACCATCGAGATCGACATTCGTACCGAAGATCTCAAGATTGATACGTACCGTGCGAGCGGTGCGGGTGGACAACACATTAATACCACTGACTCCGCCGTGCGGATTACACATATTCCGACCGGAGTGGTCGTGACCTGTCAGAACGAGCGTTCACAGATCAAAAACCGTGAGCGCGCGATGACGATGCTTCGTTCGAAGTTGTATGAGCGTAAAATTGAAGAGCAAAAACAACAGCTGGATGAAATCCGAGGGGATCAGTCGGAAATTTCGTGGGGTAGCCAGATTCGCTCCTATGTATTCCATCCCTATAGTATGGTAAAGGATCACCGTACGAGCGTGGAGACTGGAAATACAGGAGCAGTTATGGACGGCGACCTCGATGCATTCATCGATGGTTATTTGCGTAGCCAAATTAAAGTAGAAACCGATTAATTCAAGTTCCTGTATGGACCCGTGCGCACAGGCGCATGCTGGTGTATACAGGGGCTTTTTTTTGAACATTTTTATGAAATGTGAAGAAGATTATGGATACGTTATATAAAGGAGAGCACGACAACATGCAAGAACAGCAACCTTCATATCCTCAGCGTAAAAAGAGGTTAACCACTTTTATCCCCCTGAATGGGCCTTGGCGGAACGTCATCGATACTCTGTTCATTATCGTGGGATCGTTTTTGATTGCGGTAGCCTTTAATTTATTTTTATTGCCAAATCAAATCGCTTCTGGCGGTGTATCGGGGTTATCCATCCTCGGAGACGAATGGCTCGGTTGGGAACCGGCGTATACCCAATGGGCCATTAATATTCCGCTATTAATTGCAGGTTTTCTGCTTATTGGCAAACAGTACGGTGTACGTTCCATCCTTGGCAGCATCGTTCTACCACTCTTTGTGTATTTGACGAGTCATTGGGAGATCCCGACGGCAAATCCGTTGCTTGGCTCTCTGTATGGAGGCATTGGTGTTGGTCTGGGTATCGGGATTGTGTACCGGGGCAGAGGATCAACCGGGGGGATGAGCATTCTAGCTCGTATTGTGCAGAAATACAGTGGGTTCAGTTACTCGCTGTGCGTTGTTATCATGGATGCAACCGTAATTATTTTGGCTGCCTTTGTGTTGTCACTGGAGCAGTCCTTGTATGCATTAATCGGATTATATGTGACCGGTAAAGTGATTGATGCCGTTGAGATGGGGCTTGGATATTCCAAGGTGGCTTACATTATCTCCAATCAGACGGAGGCGATAACCAAAGTCATTCTGGCTGATCTGGATCGGGGTCTGACCAAGCTGGAGGCGAAGGGTGGATATACGGATGACCAGCGTACGGTACTGATGGTGGTGGTTGGGCAAAATGAAGTGCCGAGACTAAAAACGCTGATCCGGTCTGTAGATCCGGGTGCTTTTGTCATCATTAGTAATGCACACGAGGTGCTTGGGGAAGGTTTTAAGCGTGGCGAGCATATCTAAGTACTATTCAGAAATCGGAAATCAGAAATCATAAAAAAGCAGATACTCTCTTTACCCAGATGATGGGGAAGGGAGTACCTGCTTTTATTTTTTGTCCCTGCCGAGTTTACAAGATTGGAGACAGCAGACGAGATATGGCTTCTTTGACACGAATCATAAAACTGCGACTTTGGTATTCCTCTAGCGTCAACTCCCGCGATACATGCAGGTCGTGTTCAAAGGTTTGTACAAGTGCCGTTGCAATCGTCTCATCATACATAAAGGCGTTGACCTCGAAGTTCAACCGGAAACTGCGATAGTCAATATTGGCTGTGCCTACGGAAGCAACCAGACTATCAATAATCAGTGTTTTGGCGTGAATAAAACCATTATCGTAGATAAACGCTCTGGCACCTACTTTTAACAGCTCCCCAATATAAGAAAGCGTGGCCCAGTATACAAAGGCATGATCCGGCTTATTTGGAATCATAATACGAACATCGATGCCTGACAGGCAAGCAAGACGAATTGCTTCGAATACACTGGCATCCGGGATGAAATATGGTGTTTGAATGAGAATTGAATGTTTGGCGCCATTAATCATTTTCAGGTAACTGTTCTTGATATGCTCGATCTCAGCATCAGGGCCGCTGGATACAATCTGCATAGCGGTTTGGCCTGATCCCTCAATATGAGGGAAGTGAGCGGGAACGTAGGGTGTGTCATGTTGTTTGGAAGCTTCGTTCCAGTCGAGCAGGAAACGCGTCTGCAGCGCATGCACCGCATTGCCTCGAATACGGAGATGGGTATCGCGCCAGTAACCGAATTTTGAATTCAACCCGAGATATTCATCCCCTACGTTAAATCCGCCAACATAACCAAGATTACCATCGATGATAACGATTTTACGGTGATTGCGATAGTTCATTCGCAGGTTGATCAGACTGAATTTGGAAGGGAAAAAAACTTCAACAAGTCCGCCCGCTTCACGCAATTCTTTGAAAAAGCGATTTCTTACCCGCCGCGAACCCAGCGCGTCATAGAGTAAACGAACCTTTACGCCTTCGCGCGATTTGCGGATCAGCGCGTCCCGAATTCTTTTGCCGAGACTGTCCCCACGATAAATGTAATATTGCACATGCACATGATCCTGTGCTGCCTCGATGTCATCCAGAAGCCGCTGGAACTTGTCTGTTCCATCGGTGATGATCTCAACCGCGTTATCCTCTGTCAGGAGTGCACCATTTTGTTTGAGGTTCATGTAGATCATGTCTTGGCTATTCTCTGTTGCCTTATTGGAGAACGGGGTTCGATTATCCTGCAGCTGGGCAAGCTGCGCCTCAATTCGTTCCTCCAAGCCCAGCTTCTTGCGCTCTTTCCATTGAAAGAGACGGTACCGAGTCAGATTCTGACCCGTCAAAAGATAAAGTATGAACCCGAAAACCGGAATAAAGTTCAACACCAACAGCCAAGCCCAGGAAGCACTGGCATCTTTGCGTTCAAAGAAGACGACTGCGGCAGCGAAAATAATATTCAGGCCCAGGAGCACAACAAGTAAGATGGATTCGATATGCACTTTAGTCCCCCATGTCTCATAATGACCTTCGGAGCCTGGATGAATATAACCTGAAATATCAAGGTATATATCTGAACTAGACTCTGTATGTAATGTTTCCTGCTATTATGTATTTTAACAGAAGAAACCTTGTTCGTCCCTAAGGTAAAAAGATATCGTTCGGATTTGTTGGGAATCCGTGTTAAATTGATGATAGAGTGTTGTATTTATATAACTAGAGTCGTATAATAATACACAAATATGCATAGAAGCGACGGAATTGTCTGCTCAAGCTTTGACTGGCCTTGAGCTAGGCACAAGTAGCGCATACAACAGGATAGGGGGAGCGAAAGTGAATAACAAATTAAGAGTGGCAATCGTCGGTTCCACCGGCTACGGCGGGGTGGAGCTGATTCGTTTTTTTCAGAATCATCCGCAAGTTGAAATTACATCGGTAATCTCTTCATCGAGCAGCGGGGAGTCCATCGCAGATGGATTTCCGCATTTGACGGACGTGATTCGCAGGCCACTTGACGGTGTTGATCCGGCAGAGATAGCAAGTCGTGCAGATCTCGTATTCACTGCGACCCCTTCTGGTGTAAGTGCAAAGCTCGTACCGAGTTTACTGGAAGCAGGGCTGAAAGTGATCGACCTGTCTGGTGATTTCCGTTTGAAAGACGGATCGGTATATGAGCAGTGGTACAAACATCCCGCGCCGTCAGCAGATCTGTTGGAGAAGGCTGTATACGGTATGGCTGAGGTGTACGGGGATGAAGTGAAGGGAAAAGATTTTATATCCAATCCGGGCTGTTATCCGACAGCGACACTGTTGGGCCTGATTCCTGCGGTGGAGGCGGGTTGGATTGATCCTTCGACCATTATCATTGATGCAAAATCGGGCGTATCCGGTGCAGGGCGCGGAACTAGCCTGACTAACCATTATGCAGAGATGAACGAAAATTTTAAGGCTTACAAGTTGAATAAACATCAGCATATCCCTGAGATTGAGCAGGTTCTCGGCAATATTACCGGGAGTCCGGTAACCGTAACATTTACGACGCAACTTGTACCCATGACGCGGGGAATTATGAGTACGATGTATGCGAAGTTGACGGGTGAGCATAGTGATCGGGAGATTGTAGATTTATATCGTAAATATTATGGGAACAGACCTTTTGTACGTGTACGTGAACCTGGCATCTGGCCTTCAACAAAAGAAGTATCTGGATCAAACTATTGTGATATTGGATTTGCAGCAGACCCGCGTACCGGACGTTTGACGATCATTTCGGTTATCGACAACCTGGTAAAGGGTGCATCCGGGCAAGCGATTCAAAATATGAACCTGATGATGGGATGGGAGGAAAACCTCGGGCTGAACATGACACCAGTATATCCATAAGGATGTGACGAATGAACATCGCAGGGGGATGCGTGTAGAAGCGGTGTCTCATTAGAAAGTCATACAACATGGGTAGCGGTTGGGCAGTTTCAGTTGAAGCAGGCGGTTCATCAGCATATGGCTGAACGCATACGGGGGATATGATATGGGAACAAATGTGGAGCAACAGGCTTTTACCGTAGTTGAAAATGGAACAATTGTAACGCCAGGTGGGTTTACCGCCGGTGGATTGCACTGTGGATTGAAAAAAACATCTCGCAACGACATCGGAGTGATTCGCTGTGATATTCCTGCGACAGCTGCTGCGGTGTACACTACCAACATTTTCCAGGCCGCGCCGCTCAAAGTTACTCGGGAAAGCCTGAGCAACGGGCGTTTGCAGGCTGTGATTGTAAACAGTGGTAATGCCAATGCATGTACAGGGCAACAGGGTGAAGAGGATGCATATGCGATGCGTGCGGCAGCGGCTCGTGAACTGGGTGTAGCTGAAGAGGATGTAGCTGTGGCATCCACAGGTGTCATCGGTGAATTGCTGAAGATGGATGCGGTACATTCAGGCATCAAGGCACTTCCGGAGCAACTGGGCAAGGAAACCAACGAAGCAGAGCAATTTTCACAGGCGATTCTGACTACTGATTTGGTGAAAAAAGAAGCTTGTGTCTCCGTCGATGTTGGCGGTAAGACGGTCACCATTGCAGGAGCGGCCAAGGGATCGGGTATGATTCATCCGAATATGGCCACAATGCTGGCATTTATGACCTCAGACGCGGTCATCGGAGCAGAAGCGCTGCAGCGCCTGTTGCGCCAGGCGACCAACCACACGTTTAACATGATTACCGTGGATGGTGATACCAGCACGAATGATATGCTCGTAGCGATGTCTAGCGGTTATGCAGGGAATGAAGAGCTGACGATGGATCACCCGGATTGGGAGGCATTTGCTGCCGGATTCACCTACGTATGCCAGGCACTTGCCAAAGCGATTGCTCGGGATGGTGAAGGGGCAACCAAGCTGGTTGAAGTGGAAGTTACGGGTGCGGTTAGCGATGATTCTGCACAAGCGATTGCCAAAACCGTGATCGGCTCAAGCCTGGTGAAATCCGCCATGTTTGGTGCTGACGCAAACTGGGGCCGGATCATTGCTGCTGTAGGCCGCGCAGGCCAGCCAGTGAATCCGGATACGGTGGATATCCGTCTCGGTGACATCTCGGTACTCGCACAGTCTCGTCCTGTTGTATTTGATGAAGAAGCGGCACTGGCATACTTGCAGACGGATACGGTGCGCATTGTGGTAGATCTGCACCACGGTGAAGGTAACGCCGTAGCTTGGGGCTGTGACCTGACATATGATTATGTACGGATTAACGCTGCGTACCGTACGTAATCGATGATATACCATGAGTATAAATTGTCTTATCCCTGATCGGACTTATTTGAGGTTTTAAAGTACCTGAACGTTATTAAAGGTCTTGAACTTTGCAGCTTGATCTCTAGAAAGCTGCGTACCATCATAGATGTAAAAATGTTTATAAGGATTAAACTTTTAAATGTAAAAATAAACGAATGTAGTGGAAGAGGCGGAATCGATTCTGTAGAAGCGGAGCGTTCGCATTTGTCTCCGGGTTTTCCCTTTGAAAAAGGGGAATCAGAAAAACCTGGAGACAACGGTGATCGAAAGAACGATCCGAATCTGGAACGGCTAGCGTTTATCTGTATCTTTTATATAGGTGTTAATCCTTTAAAAGTCGATTAGGAAGGAGCTTTGCCTCGTGAATTCAACGTTACCAAACGGAAGTCCTGCAGTGGGAGCAGGAACGGAAAAACAGATGTTTGTGATGAAATGTGGAGGCAGTACGCTGGCTGCGTTGCCAGAGTCCTTTTTTGCAGACCTGCGTGACTTGCAGTCATCGGGAAACGGACCGGTTATCGTCCATGGCGGAGGCCCGGCAATCTCTGATAATCTGGCGAAACTTGGAATCGAAACGGAGTTCGTGAACGGCTTGCGCAAAACCACCGAGCCTGTACTGGACGTTGTGGAAATGGTGCTGGCGGGCAGCATTAACAAACAGATCGTTCGTCTGATTCAGCGTGTAGGCGGTCAGGCTTTGGGTGTGTCGGGAGTGGATGGTGGTTTGATTCAAGCAAAGCCTGTATCAAACCACGCCGAGATCGGCTGGGTCGGGGACGTGACAAGTGTCAAAGCAGAAATCATCCAAGGCATCGTAAATATGGGCTATATGCCCGTTATTGCACCTGTAGGTGTAGATGCCAGCGGACAGCGTTACAATATTAACGCAGATACCGCAGCCGGAGCGGTGGCTTCTCATCTCGGCGTAAGCCGAATGATCGTTGTGACGGACGTACCGGGCATTATGAAAAACGTAGACGGCGAGAAAAAAGTACTGCCATCCGTATCCGTTCAGGAGATCGAGGATATGATTCAGACTGGCGAAATCTACGGCGGCATGATTCCGAAGGTACGCGCAGCGATTGCTTGCATTCATGGCGAGGTACGCGAAGTTATTATCGTAGACGGCAGCGAGTCGCAAATCCTGAGCCGTGTGCTTGGCGGAGAGACCATCGGCACACGAATTATCCGGATGCAGTAGGTTCAATACGATATTCAGACTTTAGGCCTTTATTTATATAAAAAAGAATTTGTACACGGCGTTTTTATGAGAAAGTTGAATTTACACGTTAATGTAGAAGACAGAGGAACCTGAAGATTGAAGTATTTGCGATTATCACTGGGTTTTACCTTTTATCAATCTATATAAGTTGAACTATTTGTTTACACAAAAAAACGGAGAGGGCAGAAAAAACCTGGAAAAGCGAAGCGTTCGCCTAAGAGCTTTCTGAAAGAAAGCTGCATCGGAAGCATACGCTTATCACCGGCTTTTCCCTTTGAGAAAAGGGAATCCAAATAATCTGGGGATAACAGCGATTGGAAGGTTATTCTGTCATCGGAGTGACCCGTGTAAACTGCCTTTAGTTCAATAAATATGATCGAAAAATAAGGATATAACAGTGATCGAAAGGTTGTTCTTTTATCGGAGTGACCCGTGTAAATGAAGTTTTCTCATAATGGATCGCAGTGTACGAATCGACAAGGAGTGATATGGTCATGGCAAAAGGCAACGAACAGCCAGGTTCTGGCACAGCCGTAGCGGGAGCAACAGTAACGGGTGCAGTGGCACAGACGGAAAGCTCACTTTTTCAAACGTATGCACGGTATCCGATTAGCTTGGTCAAAGGTAAAGGCAGTTGGTTGTGGGACGATCAGGGGAACCGTTATCTCGATTTCATGTGTGGACTTGCTGTAACGAGCCTGGGCCATGCACCGGAGAAAGTTGGGGCGAAGTTGAAAGCTCAGATCGATGAGTTGTGGCATGTATCCAACCTGTTCCAGATTCCAGGGCAAGAAAAGGCAGCAGCTTTGCTGACAGCCAATACCTGTGCAGACGCTGTCTTTTTCTGCAACAGTGGCGCTGAAGCGAACGAAGCGGCCATCAAGGTGGCACGTCGTTATCACCAGAAGGTGAAAGGCACAGATCGGTACGAAGTCATTACATTTGCTCAATCCTTTCATGGACGTACATTGGCAACATTGACGGCAACTGGACAGGATAAGGTGAAAGAAGGATTTTTGCCACTGCCAGCTGGATTTGTAACCGTGCCGTTGCATGATATCCCTGCACTGGAAGCGGCGATTGGATCAAAGACCGCAGCGATTATGCTGGAGATGGTTCAAGCAGAGGGCGGAGTATATCCGGTGGAACCGGAATTCGTAAAACATGTGCGCAAACTGTGTGATGAGCATGGCTTGCTGTTGATTATCGACGAAGTGCAGACAGGAATGGGACGTACAGGCAAATTGTTTGCTCATGAGCATTATGGCATTGAACCGGACGTGTTCACGGTTGCGAAGGGGATTGGCAGTGGATTTCCAGTTGGCGCAATGTTGGGAAAAGGTTTCCTGCGTGATGCATTTACACCCGGGAGTCATGCAACGACGTTTGGCGGTACACCGCTTGCTTCCTCTGTCGTTATTGCAACGATTGAGACGATGCTGGAAGATCGCTTGCCAGAGCGTGCAGCCGAGATGGGTGACTATCTGATGACGTCTTTGCGCAATCGTCTGGCAGGAAACTCGTTCGTGAAAGAAGTGCGTGGTATGGGCTTGCTGGTGGGTATTGAGTGCGCGGAGCCAATCGGTGACATTGTACTGGCAGGTCAGAAACGTGGCATTTTGTTTGTCTCGGCTGGGCCTAATGTGATTCGTTTGCTTCCTAACTTGTATGTAAGTAAAGAAGAGATCGACGAGGCCGTTTCCCTGGTGGCGACATTGATTGAAGAGCACGTTGCGGCGAAAGCATAATCTCATGAGGAAAAAATAAAACACTGAACCGGGGCCATAACGGCCCCCGGCACAGATTAAAGTGAAAGAATCCCTGTAGCCGCATGGTTATCAGGCAGCAGAAGTAGTGTGAAAATTTCTGCCCAAGCGGGTGCAGGGAACCGGAAATGAGGAGGAACTAAGATATGGCAGTACAACACACAGACAAGGTTCAGAAGATTGACTTGAGAGGCCGGGATTTTATCGAATTCACGGACTATACAGCAGAAGAGATTTGTTACCTGCTGGATCTCGCGATTGAGATCAAAGGCAAACAAAAAAGCGGTGTACCGTTCCAGCCCCTGAAAGGCAAAACGATCGGACTTATTTTTGAAAAATCATCTACACGTACGCGTGTATCCTTTGAAGTCGGTATGTTCCAGTTGGGCGGACACGCACTGTTCCTGAGCAAAAATGACATTCAGTTAGGACGCGGCGAAACGACGCATGATACGGCTAAAGTACTGTCCCGTTACCTGGATGGCATTATGATCCGTACGTTTGGACACCATAATGTGATTGAACTGGCAGAACATGCCGATGTACCAGTGATTAATGGTCTGAGTGATGCGGCGCATCCATGCCAGGTGCTGGCAGATTTCCAAACCGTATTGGAGCATAAAGGTAAACTGGCAGGTCTGAAAATGGTTTACGTGGGCGATGGCAACAATATGGCACACTCCCTGATGCTGGGTGCAGCCAAAATGGGGATGCACGTTGCGGTAGCGACACCGGAAGGATATGAGCCGGACAGCACTGTGGTGGAGCAGGCTCGTGCCATTGCTAAGGAGAGTGGCTCCGAAGTGCTTGTGACGTACAACGCACAGGAAGCCGTGAAAGATGCCGATATCGTGTACACCGATGTATGGGCAAGTATGGGCTTTGAAGAAGAGCAGAAGATTCGTGAGCAGGCGTTTGCTGCGTATCAGGTGGATGAGGAATTGATGAAAGGTGCCAAGCCGGACTACATGTTCCTGCACTGCCTGCCGGCACACCGCGGTGAAGAAGTGAGCGCAGGTGTCATTGACGGCCCCAACTCGCTGATCTTTGATCAGGCAGAGAACCGTCTGCATGCACAAAAGGCTCTGATGGCCGCTTTGATGAGTGAATAGTCGCGATTTGCGGCAATGGGTTGATTTTACAAGCCAATTTGGCGATGATAGATAGAATATAATAAGTGTTTGAATTAACGTAATTGATCTTGGGGAGGACCATATCACATGGCTAAGGAAAAAATCGTACTTGCCTATTCCGGCGGGTTGGACACATCTGTAATTTTGAAATGGCTGAAAGAAACCTATGATGCAGAGATTATCGCTTTTACAGCGGATATCGGTCAGAAGGATGAACTTGATGGACTCGAAGAAAAAGCACTCGCTACGGGCGCTTCCAAAGTATACATCGATGATCTGCGTGATGAATTCGCCAAAGATTTCATCTATCCGATGTTCCAGGCAGGAGCCCTCTATGAAGGCCAATACCTGCTGGGTACAAGTATTGCTCGTCCACTGATCGCTAAACGCATGGTGGATATCGCTCGTGCAGAAGGGGCTACAGCGATTGCTCACGGCGCTACAGGTAAAGGGAATGACCAGGTTCGCTTCGAGCTGAACGCGGCTGCGCTTACTCCGGACATTCAAGTGATTGCCCCTTGGCGTCTGGAAGAGTTCCGCAATCAGTTCCCTGGACGTGCCGAGATGATTGCTTACGCTGAAAAACATGGAATTCCGGTTACCGCTTCTGCGGCGAAACCTTACTCGACGGACCGCAACCTGCTACATATCAGCTATGAGAGCGGTGTGCTTGAAGATCCGTGGTTCGATCCAAGTGCGGACGAGAACAAAGATATGTTCCTGCTGAGCAGCGCACCTGAGGATGCACCGGATCAACCGGAGTACCTCGAACTGGAGTTTGAACAAGGTGACTGTGTTGCCCTGAACGGCGAGCGTCTTAGCCCGCTTCAAGTAATGGAACAATTGAACGAACTTGGTGGCAAACACGGCATCGGCCGTGTGGACATGGTGGAGAACCGTTTTGTCGGCATGAAGAGCCGCGGCGTATATGAGACACCAGGTGGAACCATCTTGTTCACTGCACATCGCAAAATGGAATCCATCACAATGGATCGTGAAGTAATGAACCTGCGTGACAGTTTGATTACACGTTACAGCACGCTCGTATACAATGGATTCTGGTTTGCACCGGAACGTCTTGCGTTGCAGGCGTTGGTAACGGAAAGTCAGAAGAACGTAACCGGTACGGTTCGTGTGAAACTGTACAAAGGAAACGTTATTGGCGCAGGGGTGAAAAGTCCTGTCAGCTTGTATAATCCGGATATTGCTACAATGGAAGCTGATCCTTCGGAGGCGTATGATCAAGGCGATGCAACAGGTTTTATCCGCCTGAACGCGCTACGTTTGAAAGTACATTCCGGTGTGGAACAAAACAAAAAATAATTTGCGGCGTGTGTGTCACGCTAGATCATAATTACTGACAAGGCGGGCCGTTCTTGCACATTCTGGCAGGGGCGGCTTTGTCCATGAACGAAAGGGGATACTCACTGTGAGCAAGCTGTGGGGAGGACGTTTTACGAAGCAAACCAATCATCTGGTTGAAGAATATACCGCATCCATTAACTTTGACAAAGCTTTGGCGGAAGAAGACATTCAAGGCAGTCTGGCCCATGTAACGATGCTGGGCAAATGTGGTATTTTGCCTGCAGAAGATGTGGAAACCATCAAAGAAGGGCTAATTACCGTTTTGCATAAAATCCGTGCAGGTGAAGTGGAATTCTCCGTATCCGACGAAGACATTCACATGAATATTGAGAAAAACCTGATCGAAACAATTGGCCCTGTTGGCGGTAAACTACATACAGGCCGCAGCCGGAATGACCAAGTGGCAACGGATATGCACTTGTATCTACGTGAGCGTGTCGTTGGTTTTGTTGGTATGCTGCACGCGTTGCAGGAAGCGCTGATTGGACAGGCTGAAGATAATCTGGATACGATTGTACCGGGATATACTCATCTGCAGCGTGCACAACCGATTCTGTTTGCACATCACTTGATGGCTTACGTGTCGATGTTCCAGCGTGATGCTGAGCGTCTGATGGACAGCTACAAACGGATTAACGTACTGCCACTTGGTGCAGGGGCGCTTGCGGGTACCACATTCCCGATTGACCGCCATTTTGTAGCTGAGCAACTTGGCTTTGACGGTGTATATGAGAACAGTCTGGACGCGGTAAGTGACCGTGACTTCATTGTAGAGTTTCTGGCAGCAGCTTCCCTGATTATGACTCATTTGTCCCGTCTGAGTGAAGAGTTGGTGCTGTGGAGCAGCACGGAGTTTGGTTTTGTAGAGTTGGATGATGCGTTCTGCACAGGCAGCAGCATTATGCCACAGAAGAAGAACCCGGATGTACCTGAACTTGTTCGTGGTAAAACAGGACGTGTATACGGCAATCTGATCGGATTGCTGACCGTGCTGAAATCTCTTCCGCTGGCTTACAACAAGGATATGCAGGAAGACAAAGAAGGCATGTTCGACACGGTAGCAACGTTAGAGGGGGCACTTCAATTGTTTGCACCGATGGTCGCAACAATGACGGTGAACAAGGATCGCATGCGTCAGGCCGTGAATCAGGACTTCTCCAACGCAACTGACATTGCCGATTTCCTCGTAGGTGAGGGTCTGCCTTTCCGTCAAGCACATGAAGTGATTGGTAAAACGGTATTGTACTGCATCCAGAACGGCAAATATTTGCTTGATTTGACGATTGATGAATTTAAGCAATTCTCACCGCTGTTTGATGATCGGATCTATGCTGTGTTACAGCCTGAAGCAGTAGTTAACGCTCGTAACGTATACGGTGGAACAGCGTCTAATCAAGTGGCGGAGGCTATTTCTCGTAGTGAGAAGCTGCTGGGACAGACGGAGCAATGGATTGAGAATCGGGGTTAATACTTAGGGTCAGTACTCAGTGAAGATCTGACGGTGATCTGAATGGGATAGGATGTAACCAATTGTGATCAAGGAATGAATGAAACAAAAATGAAAAAGGATTAAAAAACTAAAAGAAGCATGTTTTGAGAGATAATCTCTCTGCATGCTTCTTTTTGGTTTCCTGCCGCCCTATGGCCTCTGCCAGCTGCCTTCTGTTACAGAGGTGAGCGCCTCACCGTCCTGAACTACGACATGTCCGCGGACAATGGTACCTGCCACGCTTGACGGGAAAGTGTGCCCAATATAGAGGCTCTGTTTATGTTTGGCGTAATAGTTTTCTTCTGTCACGGTGAATGATTCATTTAGATTTACGATGGCAAAGTCTGCATCCATCCCGATGACGATGCTTCCCTTCCGGTCTGCCAGGTCAAAACGTGCTGCCGGATTGGAAGCTGTCCAGGCAGCAACGTGTTCAAGTGGAATATGATGTGTGAGTGCAAGTTCCAGTGCCGAAAGCAGGGTGAATTGTCCACCACTGATTCCGCCCCATGCCTGAAAGAGATTATAATCTTTCGGGTCTTTCATCTCATAAGGACATGGCGAATGATCTGAGGACAGCATATCGAATCGCCCTTCCGTCAGGAGGGAGACCAGCCGCTGCTGTTCCTCCGCTTCTCTCAGTGGAGGTGCGCATTTGGCGATCGTACCTTTTTCCCGCAAGCTATCATGGTTAAAGAGCAGATAATGCGGGCAAGTTTCCACGGTGACATTCATGCCGCGGGCTTTGGCTGCCTCGATTTTAGCCACGGCTGCTGCGGAACTGATATGAACAAAATGCAGGGCACAGCCTGTAATTTCGGAGTAATAGATTGCGCGTTCAACCGCTTCAACTTCTGCGATGATCGGTCGTGTCTCCAGATAGTCATCAGCACTGACAAGTCCTGCAGCTTCCTTTTCCGCTTTAAGCCAGTTGGTTATCGCCGCGCTTTCCGAATGCAGAGCCAGAATTTTGCCGAGGGCTGCAATCTTTTTCATGCCAGTCAATAACGTCATATCATCGACTGCTTCGAATTCTTTATTGCCTGTGGTAGATAAAAAGGCTTTGAAGCCAATTACGCCAGATTCAGCTAACGGTTGCAGATCATCTTCGTTGCCAGGTACGAGTCCACCCCAGAGGCCAAAATCGACGATGGATTTTTCATTGCCGATCCGTGCCTTCTCCAGCAGTGCTTCTTCCGTGACTGTGGAGGGGATTCCGTTGAGTGGCATATCGAAAAAGGTGGTGCAGCCGCCTGCAGCCATCATGGCCGATCCGGTTGTGAATCCTTCCCAGTGCTCCCTCCCTGGTTCGCTGAAATGCACATGTACATCAATCATACCTGGAAGCACGTGCTGTCCGGTGGCATTCCATTCCTGTTTGGTTTCGCCCTCCAGTGTGGCGGCAATCGCCGCAATCTTGCCATCCTTCACACCAATATCAACGCTCGTGACTCCGTCTGGCAGTACCACGCTTCCGCCGCGTATGATCAGATCATAATGTTCCATATCCATCCCTCTCCTCTTTGGTGGTATTTGAATTGTATGGCTCGGATAGTTGAGCCAGGCCTGTGTTTGTATTCGTATTTACTCGTAGATCGTACCTTTTTTAAATGAAGAGCCTTTAAAAGCAAATTTGCTTAGTAGAAGGTATGCAAGGCCAGCCGTGATGAATCCGATGATCCAGCCGATATCCACAAGCAAGAAGGCAGCCCCGGCTCCGATCAGCATGGCTAACAAGGCGCTTGAGTTATAACCTTTAAATGAACCATTTTCCAGATATAACTCTGCTGTGTTCACCTTCTGTTTTCGCAGGATATAGTACTCAACTAGCATGATCGCTACAATGGGACCAAGGAAGGCGGAGTAGATTAGAATGAACGTGTTCAAGCCTTGTGCCGAGGAATCCTGTACGAGTACCCATGGGAAGGAACAGAGGGCGAGTAAGCCTGTAATAATAACGGATGCTTTGTATTTGAGCTTGGTAACAAGCGAGATGACATAAGCCGGCGGTACGATGTTAGCAACCATGTTAACGGCAACTGCGCCAATAACGATGAAGGCGGAAACGAATACAGTGATATAGGCGTTGTCCACGATAACAGCAAAGGCCTTGACTGGATTGGAAATGCCTGTTGCTGCCGCCATCATCGCCCCGATGGTCAGCACGAAGCCATAAGCGATGACGATAGGGAAGAAGTACAGCATGCTGCGTTTTTTGTCACTGATGCCGCTTTTAAGTTCGCGGGAATAATCACCTGCGCTGAGGAAGATGGCTGCATAATTACCCAGGAATACCATAATGAAAGCGAAGAATGGAAGTCCCCATGTCCCTTTTGCATTCACCCAATGTTCGCTAATGGCTGTGCTGTGGGAGTTGAGCAATAAGCCAAATACGTAGACAAGTGCCAGCATAATGACAACGGAGGCGAGGGTTTCCACCCACTTGATCGCATGAAATCCATACAGTGACAGGACAATCTGAACCGCTTGTAACAAGACGAAACAGATTGGGATACTGTCAAAGCCGCCGCCGCTTAACACTTTAACAATTTCGTTCAAGGCTGTTGCTCCGACCCAGCTCTGGAAGCCGTACCAGACGATGGCAGGCACACCACGTAAAAAGGAGGAGATGATCGATCCTTTGATGCCAAACGACATGCGCAGTTGAACGACATAGGGTATGCCTGTTCGATAACCGAAACGGTCATTGATTGCAAAGATCACGGAAATGATACCAATGGCAATCATCGCAGCTACAAATGTCTGAAACACATTGAGCGTGGCAACACCGGCAACAATGAGGCTCGCTCCGAGTGTCATGTTACCGAGGTTCACGCCATCCCCGATCCACATGAACATGTAGGGTACTGCCCCGATTGTTCTTTCGCTCTCTTGCTTTGGTTTCAAGGAGTCGTCGATGCTGATTTCTTCATGTAGTTGCGTCTGTTTCAGTGCTTGTCCTACCATATTCGTTGACATATCTGCCCCACTCCTCTTTGATATGGGGTGCCGCAAGGCTGGTCGACCTCTGAATTAACGAGTCATTCCATCCATTCCTGTCTGCACACCACAGATGATATAAAAGATGTAAGATAAAATAACTTATTAGTGTTATGTTTCCTTACTTGTTCTTTGTATCTCTTATTTTATCATCTTGTTTGTACAATTCATTGACAAAAACGTAGATTGTTATCGTAATTTCTGTTGAATTTGCATGAAAAAATATGACGTGATGTGTGATGTTAGAAGGGTGGCTTGGAAAATGTATTTTCATGTTCATAAAACCTTACAAAGTTCGGGTTCAGTTCTCTACCCTATTTTCCAGCTTCCTAAGTCCCGCAATCTGGCAGCCGACGTTATCGCCCGGTTGAATGGTGACCGACCCCGGCGTGCCCGTCAAGATGATATCTCCCGGATAGAGTGTCATCACATTCGAAAGAAAAGAGACCAGGTATGTAGGAGAGAAAATCATGTGATCAACCGTATTGCTATGGGTGACTTGGTTATTATGCACCGTTTGAATCTCAAGTTCATTCAGGCTCTCGTATTCATCAGACGTTGAGAGGGAGGAGCCAAGGCTCAGGAAGGTGTCAAAACTTTTGGCGCGCTGCATGAACCTGGGATTGCGGGCGTGAATATCCTTGGCAGTCATGTCAAGAGAGGTTGTGTAACCTGCTATAACGCCCATCGCCTGCTCTTCACAAATGGCTTTGCATGTTTGTCCAATGACAATCGCGAGTTCTGCCTCGGCACTGATCTGTCCGGCTCCATCTGGTAATTGAATTGCTTCCCCAGAGCCAATCAGGGATGAATGGGGTTTGAGAAAGATAACGGGTTCATCCTCGGGTGGGCGGCCGGATAACTCGATTGCTTTCGCCCAATAGTTCATGCCTACACCGATGATTTTCCCGGGTCGGCGATACAATGCACGGTAGGAGGCTTCATTGACCGGTAGATAAGGCAGTGAAGGGAGGTGCTCCTGTCCGTTACTGTCGTACCAGTTATGCAGCGCGGCGAATTGGTTTTTTTGCAGTAAATGGAACAGATCTGTATCCCAGTTCATACCAAGCTGTTCATTTAGCGACGTCAGCGGAATGATACCTCGATCCGTGTAAAAGGCAACCTGTTCTCGCCCTTGATATTCAATCGTTACGAGTTTCATCATCACACCTCTTTCGCAAATTGTTTGGCTGTCCACTGTAATAGCTTAAGATCTGTATTCGTACCGCCGATAAAAGATAGCCCAATGGGCAGTCCGTCAGGACGGAGAGCAGGAACTGTAACCTGAGGCAGGCCAGAGAGCCCGGCGATACAGGAGAGTTGCATCGTTTTGGCGCGGTAAGCCTCTGCTTCAGGACCCTTTAATCCCAAAAGGGGGGCCGGTCCGGGTGCGGTTGGAATGGCCAGTAGTCCATGTTCTCCTAACAGATGAACGAGATTACTCCGTACACGAGCACGTAGCTCCGCTTCGGCCTTGCTGGCAGACTCCTCAAGGGAGCAGGCCCACTCAAAACGTTCAGCGATACCAGGGCCAAATGTCGGACTTTCTTTTGTCAGCCAGTCGCTGTGTTCAACCGCAATTTCCAGGCCTTGTAGAATGCGGAACGCCGCAGACCAGTCCGCCAAGCTCTCGGCAGGCTCCGTCAGGTCGATTGTTTCATAGCCACCCGGCTGCCAGTCCTCCATTTGGTGTAATTTTGAAAGGAGAATCGAGCGGTCCTCAGCTTCTGGAAGGTTCCATGCTTCTGTTGCTATGAAGAAGTGTGAGAATGGTTTCATATCTGTTGTTTCCTTCAACAGAAGCTTTTCTTTCAGTAGCGCGTTGCCTACGTTGCGTAAAATCGTTGCATCCAGGCTCATCCAGCCCACTGTATCGAACGAGTGCGCAAGAGGGATGACACCTTCTGCCGACACAGCTCCATGTGTAGGACGGAAGCCGTACAGGCCACAGTATGAAGATGGAACGCGTACGGACCCACCCGTATCCGTCCCAATGGCGAAATCAACCAGTCCCGCTGCTGCTGCAACGGCGGACCCACTTGATGAGCCGCCTGGAATCCGATTCGGAGCGATGGGGTTAATTGGCGTACCGTAATGGGCGTTTTCTCCGTTCAGGCTGTACATCAGTTCATCCGTCTGTGTTGTGCCTTCGAGGTTTGCTCCGTTTTCCAGGAGGGTGAGCAGGACAGGTGCAGTGGACTCTGAGGGAGCATGTGTGCGAAGCCAATCGGGATTACCTGCTCCGCTTGTTTCTCTCTGAATATCAAAGACATCTTTGACTGCAAAAGTCAGTCCGCTGAGTGAACCCGTATGGGTAGCTGGCAGTTTGATTTCAGCATTAACGTACGCTCCCCACCCGTTAGACTGGAATGAATCCGCATTTTTCTTTGGATCAGGTTTCATTGCCTCTGTCAGTTTCTGGTTTGGAAGTTTCATTATTTATTCTCCTTTCGTTCTTATATTGGGGTTCAGTGTATTTAGGGAAGGGCGAGAGTGAACTTGATTCAGCAACAAGGCCAGTAAAATGCCTACCAATAACCCGTTTCCGAGGAGTGGACGTAGCAGTGGTGGCAGTGTAGTGAAGAGTTCGGATGGTAATCCCATAATGATAATACCTATGAACAAAGGTGCAGCCGTCCGGTAGAGATTCGCCGAATCCATATGAATCTGTCCGAAATACTGGAGAGATGAACCTAACAGGCGAAGGTACGTCACGAACAATATAGCGCTTCCGATACTGAGCGGAAGTTGTGTGAGTAAACCACTCACAGCAGGAATCAGACCGATAGCTGCAAACATCAGACCGCCAATGACAAACGGAAGTCGGTCTCGGATACGGGTTTGCTGGAGAAAGCCAACAGATGAAACGTAAGGTGCGTATGGGACAAGCCCGAGTAGCCCTGATATCACTGCAAGGATACCGCTGATGGTGAAAGAGCGTTTGTACTGGCTGCTCGACGCTTCGTGTTCATAAATAGAGTCCGTACCTTTTAGGGCGCCAAACGTATTCGACGTGTTGATCAGGCCGGCAATAACGGCAATTGTGATTACGCCAGCATTTAGTCCACCCGCTGGTTCCCCGAGTGGAAACCAGCCTGCATCCAGTGTTCCCGAGTTGCCCGTTCCGCTGGAGCTGCCAAAGACAACTGCGTGTAATAACCAACCACCCAAAATACCAATTAGCAAAGCATATTGAGCAATTGCAGGCCGTGCTTTGGCTGATAAAACAGCAACGAAAACGCCCACTGCTGCAGCCAGCAGGAATACGGTTGGTTGAATCGCAGATGATTTATCGGAAGAGCCGGATGAAATGCCCAGCATGCCTTCGAGAAAAATGATATTCAGCCGACAGCCGAGTAAGAACATAAAGACTGCCATGACCCCTGGTGTGAATAATTTGGATAATGGGGAAGCCAGGCCACACAATCCGATCAGGATTGTAATTACACCGGAGATCAATATACCGACGGCTAAACTGCCGCCCAGTTCCGTCAGTGATATGCCCAGTGAGGGTGCTGCCGCGCTGAGACTAAGAATGACGCCCCACCATAATCCGGATTGTCCTTCCATGACAGATCTTTGATGTCCAAGCCAAGCTTGTACAGCACATGCAATTCCAGTGAGGATAAAAGAACACTGGATCAGAAATTGAATTCGTTCCTGGGGCAGTGCAAATGCCGCCCCAACTGTAATAGGTATGACTACTGTGTTGGTAAATAAGAAAAATAGCCACTGTAGCCCGCCCAGTCCAGAGCGTAGCCAGTTGATATTAGACATGTGTCACCTTCCGTGTGGAGCCTCGTTGAAAATGTTTCCTGTGCACATGGGTGATCCATGATGCACTCCATGTATCTTGAACGAAGTCTGAATTGTACAAAAGGATTCCGGGAGTTCCCGGAATCCTTTCTATATTTAAAGAAATAACATTGTTCCTATGCAATATCTAATTCTCTCAGAGCTTTACTCTGCATGCTCGTAAACGTCGAGGGCCTCTTGCACCCCGCGCCCGATCACAATTGGAGCTTTGTGCCGGATTAACACAGCTTCCAGTGCGGACAGGACGAATAATACGTTTTCTTTGCGACAGCTGTAGCCCATGGTGCCTATTCTCCAGATCTGCCCATGCAGCGGGCCGAATGAGCTGGCGATTTCGATCCCAAACTGGGTCAGAAGTGTAGTGCGTACAGACTCACCATCAATGCCTGCTGGGATTTTCACACAGGTGACGACCGGGAGTTTCCATGCTTTATCATTGAATAATTCCAGTCCCATACCACGGATGCCGGCCATCAGTGCTTTTTCATGCAATCGATGACGCTCAAAACGTGCTTCGAGCCCTTCCTCAAGCAAAATGCGCAGCCCTTCACGCAGCGCGTACAGCATAGATGTTGCCTCGGTATGGTGATTCAAACGACGGGGACCCCAGTAGTCTTGCAACTGACTCAGGTCAAAGTAATTACTACGGATGGGGTGTGCTACATCTCGGCGATCACTATCAAGTGCGACACCACGCTCTACCTTTTTCCTACTTGCCAGGATGCGTTCTACTCGTTCGTTGTAAGTCACTGGTGCCATACCGGAAGGTACCGATATGCACTTTTGGGTGCCACCAATTACGGCATCAAGCTGCCATTCATCCACTTTGACGGGTGCGCCGCCGATTGAAGCAACGGCATCGACCACCGTTAATACCCCAAGTTCACGGCAAGCCGGGCCGATTTGATCCAGTGGCTGCATACAACCGGTTGAAGTCTCCCCATGTACTATGGCCACAATTTTGGGTTGAACCCGCTTCACCTCGTCAATCACCGCTTGTTGGTCAAATACTTCTCCCCACGGGCACTCCATCAGATGGAGTTCAGCACCGTGGCGCTCGGCGATTTCAGTCAGCAGATGTCCGAAGCGGCCGAAGATAGGGATAAGCACTTTATCACCTGGCTCGATCAGGCTGCACAGTACAGCTTCCAAACCAGACCGTGAAGTTCCATCAACGGGAAAGGCCCATTGGTTTGTTGTCTGGAAGGTCTGTCGTAACATATCCATGGTTTCATTCATCATTCGGGTAAATTCCGGATCAAACTGACCCAGAATAGGTGTTGCCATAGCTCGTAAAACTCTGGGATCAACCTCGACCGGCCCTGGTGTCATAATCGTTCTCAAAGGTGCATGGATTTCCCGGTACTGTGTCATCTCATCATCGCCTCCTGGTTTCTGGTTGTTGGTTCAGTATGCCAGCTTATATAACAGGTCGATTAACAGGTGTACTCCGCGTTGCAAATCTTCCGTATGGGTAAATTCTGCCGGGGAATGGCTAATGCCACCCTGGCTTGGTACGAATAACAGTCCTGTGGGACAATACGTGCCAAAAATCTGTGAGTCGTGTCCTGCTCCGCTGGTCATCGTTCTGTACGAAATACCTCTGGTTTTTAAAATATCCTCAGCAGTTTGGTTTAACGTGCAATCCATCGCAACTGGGGGTTCATCCATCCATTTATGGTATACGACCTCTGTTCCGTGTTCAGAAGCGACGTTCTCAAATTCGCCGAAGCATGCCTCACAAAATTGCTGAATCGTCTCCGCATCACTGTGACGTACATCCAAACTAAATGTGACCTCGCGTGCAATGACATTACCTACGTTCGGCTTGACTTCCATTCGTCCAACCGTGGCAACGAGTCCGGATTCATGTGCTTTGGCCCGGTGCATTAAAATCCGGATCAGCTCGGCTGAGGTAAACATCGCATCACGACGCCACTGCATGGGTGTTGTTCCGGCGTGATTGCTCTCGCCGTATACCGTAATGTTATAACGGTGTTGCCCAACGATGTGACTGACGATTCCGATGGATTTATCCTCACGTTCGAGTACCTGGCCTTGTTCGATATGCAATTCGATAAAACATTCCAGGTCTTTACGTGTAGGTTGTGGGTGTAGTCCTAACCCAAAGCCTGCCGCTTGCATCGCTTGTTTAAACGGTATTCCGTTTATGTCTTTGAGGTGGTGAATGGCAGTGTGGTCTTTTACTCCCGTTATGTTACCCGAGCCCCAATAAGTCATTGGAAAACGGCTGCCCTCTTCTTCACACAACGATACCACTTCAATGGGTTTGAGTGGCAGGCCGTGGTGTGTCAACAAATATTCCACTGCAATGAGTGCGGCAATGATCCCATAGGCTCCATCATACTTTCCGCCGCCGATCACTGTATCGACATGGGAACCGGTTAACACTACGTTTGCTTCAGGCTCACGTCCGGAGAGTCGACCAAACAAATTGCCGACATCATCATAACGTGCGGATAACCCGAGTTGTTCTATTTTAGACTGGATTGCCTTCTGGGCCGCGCTCCAAGCCGGGTCATAGAGCAAACGGGTCACACCGCCACTTTTGTCTTTTCCGTACGAAGCAAGCCATTCGACCATCTCTTCGATCTGTTTAGACAAGGCAGATGGTTTTGATTGTTCAATCATCAAGTGCAGTATCCCCCATTCCGGCAGCGCTAGCTTTCCAACCGATGTTAGATTAATTAACTTGGCATTGCGTTTAATTCATCGTAAAATAAAAAAAGTTAAAAATCATTCACGAAAATGTAGAAGAATATCTGAATTCGTTGTACATGTTAACCATAGGGGTGGAGAATGATGAAAATGAGTGACCTGCTGAAGCTGCCTGTGTTCAACGGGACAATCGTGGTAGGGGGAAGCGATGGTTTGAACAGGGAAGTCCATACTGTAAATATGATGGATGCTCCAGATATCATTCCGTACTTAAAAAGAAATGAATTGTTGATTACGACTGCTTTTCACTTCAAGGACGATCTGCCGGCGTTGCTTGAACTGATCCGTGAGATGGGGCACCAGGAATGCGCGGGACTGGGTATTAAAAGCAAAAGATTCCTCGGCAGCATCCCTGAATCAGCAGTTCAGCTCGCAAATGAGTTAGATCTTCCTCTGATGGAACTTCCCGTCGATCCTTCACTTGGTGATATTGTCAACAAATCACTGAGCCATATTCTCGATGTGCGAACAACTGAGCTGCATAATGCGATACAGACCCATCGGCAGTTCACTCAGCAGATCATGAGTGGTCAAGGAATACCGAAGTTGCTAGATCAACTATCTTCCTTGCTGCGTTTGCCTGTTTTTCTGCTGGGGCCATATCTACAGCCGATCTTCGGCCGAGTTCCTGCTAAAATGGCAGCGCATCTGGAGGTGTTGTTATCCAGTGGAGGTCAATATCATGTTGCACCTTCCGCGTTCTCTGCATTTTCTCTGCTGGGGGAAGAACGTGAGACGTTAACTTTGTTTCCCGTGTACACCCATAGACAGCTGCATTTCCTCTGCATTACCGGTTTTGTATCTCCGTCTGAACGTTCCAGCATTCTGACCATTGAACAGGCAACCAATGTGATCGCATTTGAGCTAATGAAGGATAATGCCTTGAAGCAAAATCGGCGCCGGATCCAGAACGAATTTTTTACAAACTTCATCGGAGGGGTCTTCTCAAGCAATGAGGAGATTGCGAGTCGGGCGCGGGAGTTCGGACTGTCTAGCGATCAGCGATATATTTGCGCGGTCGGTAAGCTGAATGGCAAGGACCGAACGACGTCATTCATGCAATACAAGGCAGAACAGGACCAGATTGCTGAGCATCTTCAAGGGGAGCTCGCGAACTTCCGTCATCCGATATATCTGTTCACCCATGACCGATCCTATGTGCTACTTATGCCGTTGGTTGAAGAATGGGATAGGATCAAACCTATCGTGATCGAGCTGCTGGAGCGTTTACAGCGCAGGATTGCCACGTATTACGAATCAGAGCTATCTTTTGGTCTCAGCAGTTATGCCCAGCCACTTACTCAAGTCCCTTTATCTTTTAAAGAGGCCAATGAGGCGCTCTATTTCGGAAGTATATCGGGGAAAACGCTCTTTATTGAATTGTATCAGCCGAAGGAAGTATCTGAAATTTTGCGTCTGATCCCTCATGACCATCTAAGAAAGTTTTATGCGGATACGATGCAAGGTTTCGAGGACGAGACACTTAAGGATCACCATATGTTACTTCATACGTTGTCTGTATATCTGGAAACGCATTGCCATCTTGCCGAGACAGCCAAGCGACTATACATTCACCGGAATACCGTAATTTATCGGTTGGAGAAATGCGAGGAGATTATTGGCCGTAGCTTGAAAGATCCGGAAGAAACATTACGGCTACGAATGGCGTTTCGGATCAAAGCGTTGTTGCCGGAAGAGGGTAAGCAGAGTGTTGAAAAGTAGCCGGGTGGATTCGTGGTCGAAAATGTAACTTCAGATTCGGCTCTGCTTATCGATATAGATTTAGGAAGTGCCAATGCAAAAGCAGGCTGAGATGAACTGTACCTCCGGGTTAGTTGTTAGTAACCGAGGGTGTGTCATTTCAAGCCTGCTTTTATGATGAGCATATTTGTTTATGGTAAACAAATGTTTGTGTAGATACCATATCCAAAATGCGGCAAGTATGGAAAGTTTGTAGTTTTTAAGAATCGGTAGTCTTCAAGAGCGATCTGGTTTAAAACGAGCCATCCGCTTACCTTAGTCTCTTTTAGGCAGCGGCAGCCACTTTAACACATCCTGAATTTTCATGTCCCAGTAACCCCACTCATGCTCTCCGGTCTCTTCCTCATAAGTTAACTTGAAGTCTGTCTCGGCGCAGGCTTTTCGGAATGTCTGATTATCTTTATACAGAAAATCCTCTGTTCCACAGCACTGATAGAGTAACGGCTGTGGAGCCGGACTGTGTTTACTTTGCTGGAGCAAATGGATCAGATCGTTCTCTGAACCTGCAAATTGCGGCCCGAAGATGCGTAACAGTTCAGCCTGAGGTAAGGCAGATGGGGCTTCGTTGTTCAGATGAGCCGCCATGTCCAGAGCACCCGAAAGACTTGCAGCAGCAGCGTACTGATCAGGTTTACGCAGTGCCAGCTTGAAGGCACCATATCCACCCATGGATAGCCCTGCCACGAAATTATCTTCGCGTTTAGCTGAAAGAGGGAAGAAGGAACGGGCGAGTGCTGGCAGCTCTTCGCTGATAAATGTCCAGTAACGTCCTCCCTCTGCCATATCCGTGTAGAAGCTGCGGTGAACCTGTGGCATAACAACTGCAATGCCAAGGGGAGCAACATAACGTTCAATGGAGGTACGGCGGAGCCAGATGGAATCATCGTCTGACATCCCATGAAGCAAATATAGGGTGGGGTGCAGACCGGAACCCGTGACATTGTCCATACCAATCTGATTATGAGTCTGTTGTGGCAGAATCACGTGCATGCTTGTGCTTAATCCGAGGGCATCCGAGTAGAAATCACATTTAATAAGTGCCATATCAAAAAGTAACCCCTTTCATAAATGGAAGTTTAGAAGGATGTTTCTATGCGATGGGAAAGGTGAGGAAACTGAGTTATATCAGCCATAATCCAAGGTTATACCCAAAATAGAGCAAATGCAATGATAGGTTATAAAACGTGTTCGATATTCTCGCGTCTTTACAACGTAACAATGTTTTGTTACACTAACTTTGATGAAAAGGGGGTCCTGAAATTGACGGATGATTTGATCTCCAAAAAAGAACTGCTTGATCTGACAGGTATATCATATGGTCAACTGTATCGATGGAAACGGAAAAATCTAATTCCCGAGGAGTGGTTTATTCGAAAATCTTCCTTTACGGGACAGGAAACATTTTTTCCAAAACAGCAGATTTTACAGCGAATCGACAAGATCATTCATATGAAAGATGGGCTATCACTGGATGAACTGGCAGACGTATTCTCGCCTACACTTGGGGAGGTAGAGATGTCGGATCAGCAATTACTGGATCGAAACATTGTTTCGTTAGCTTCGCTTGATCTCTTAAATGAGGCTGGACGACAGCAGGCATTATATGGTTTGGAACAGATTATGATGTTATATGTGCTTGAAAAGCTGCTTCTTAGCGGGGATATTACCCAGCAGGAAGGGTTGCTGCTGATTGATGTCATGTCTGAACACTACTACCGGTTCCGTGACCGTGTCAGTGAATTGCTGCTTATTCGCAAAATGGGTGTACCTACCTTTATGGTAGTGAACTCGGGAGCGGAGCTTTATTTTGATCAAGGTGTAAAAGTGGTACTTCGCATTCCGCTTGCAACGTTTATGGAAGAATTGAAACTTAAATTGGGCTGAGGGGGATTATACGAATGGAAGAACGTCACTTAAGAAATGATCTGAATGTCACAGGCTCTCGCAAAACGACAGGCGGCTCCTATCACCGGGTCAATATTGACGGGATGGCTAAACTGGACGGTGATCTGGATTGTTCCTCTTTAAGCGTTAACGGCACTCTGAAAATCTATGGTTCCCTCGTCTCCGAAAGCACAACGGTAAATGGAATGGCTAAAGTAGAAGGGGAGCTGCGCACTCAATCTCTCGATGTCAATGGATCACTGGGAGTTCACGGAGCAGCTCGTGCAGAAAGTACGACGGTTAATGGTATGTGTACAATCAATGGTCCACTGGTTAGTTCACGGCTTCGTGTGGATGGCATGAGTACAATCAATGGGGACCTGACTACGCCGGAATTGACGGTGAACGGGAAATGTAATGTGCGCGGCAGAGTGGATGGCGAACGTATTGATATCGGGGGTATGGTAACCATTGATGGAGATGTACAGGGAGAGAGCATCCAAGTGCAGGGGAATATCAAGGTAGGTGGACTGCTAAACGCGGACAGTGTGGAGATTCGTCTATATACGTCTTCTTCTGCGAGAGAAGTAGGCGGGGGACGTATCGATATCCGGCGCAGGGAACGCAGTGGCTTCTGGAAAGCACTCGGATTGGGCGGTGCACCATCCTTCAGAGCTCAACTGATTGAGGGAGATGAGATTGTACTGGAAGATACCGAGGTGGATACGGTTCGAGGTAATCGAGTCCATATTGGGCGCGGCTGTAATGTCCGTTTTGTGGAGTACTCTGGCGAACTGTCTGTTGATCCGGAAGCGAAGGTAGGCAACAGTGAGCGAATCTAGCCAAGAATTCAACTTTTGTGGCATCTAGATGGCAGTGCTGATGGCAGGCATTTCAAGGGAGAAGGTTTTGCCATAAAGCAATCGGTCCTTGGACTGATTGCTTGTTACTGCTTTTCGGATATACTAATGCAGTCATATGAATAGAACGGGAATGGAGAGATTGACAACAATGGCTGCACGTAATAATAAAATTGGATTTGTGCTTGCAGGTTTGCTGCTCAGCATTTTAATGGCCTCTATGGATAATACCATCGTAGCTACGGCCATGGGCGATATCGTCGGCAAGCTTGGCGGACTGGACAAGTTTGTCTGGGTAACCTCTGCCTATATGGTGGCTGAGATGGCGGGCATGCCAATCTTCGGTAAACTGTCCGATATGTACGGACGTAAGAAGTTTTTCGTCTTTGGTATCATCGTGTTTATGCTTGGCTCCGCATTGTGTGGGACCGCAACATCAATCGTTGAACTGACAATGTATAGAGCTATTCAAGGGATTGGCGCAGGAGCATTGGTACCGATTGCTTTTACGATTATGTTCGACGTAGTTGCACCGGAATCCCGAGGCAAGCTGGGTGGATTGTTTGGAGCGGTCTTCGGCCTTTCGAGCGTGTTTGGGCCGCTGCTTGGAGCTTATATTACAGAGTATGCGACCTGGGAATGGGTATTTTACATCAATCTGCCACTGGGTTTGATTGCATTTCTGTTTATCGCATTCTTCTATAAGGAATCTCACCAGCATCAGTCACAGCAGATTGACTGGCTGGGTGCTGTTACATTGATTGGTGCTGTAGTCTGCCTGATCTTTGCTCTGGAGCTGGGTGGCAAGACGTTTGCTTGGGACTCCGCGCAGATTTTGGGACTGTTTGCTGGATTCGTCGTGCTAACCTTGCTCTTCCTATATGCTGAGACGAAGGCTAAAGAACCAATTATCTCATTCAGTATGTTCCGCAAGCGGGTGTATTGGTCAAGTAACGTTATTGCCATGTTCAGTGGTGCAGCATTTATTACTGCATCGGTGTATATCCCGATTTTCATCCAGGGCGTGCTTGGCGGTAAAGCAACCAACTCGGGTCTTGTCTTGTTGCCGATGATGCTGGGTTCCGTAGTGACGGCTTCCATGGGCGGTGTGCTCATGACCAAAACGAAATACCGCAATATTATGATTCCAACGCTGGCTTTACTTGCAGTGGGACTAGGTTTACTTACAACATTGGATGAAAACTCATCCTTGTGGACGATCCGTATCTATATGGTCATGATTGGACTTGGGGTCGGTGCATCCTTCTCTGTGCTCAGTAATGCAGCGATGAATGCCTTCGAACCGCAAAGACGGGGGGCAGCAAGCTCTACACTGAACTTTCTGCGTTCTCTGGGTATGACAATGGGGATTACAATCTTTGGGATTATACAGAGTCAAGTATTTACGCGTAAAATGACGGACGGCATGGCTGGCGCTGCTGGCGAAGCCGGTGCATCTGCTGGAGCACCAGCAGGTGGGATTCCTGCCGGGATGGATCTGACCGATCCACATGCACTGTTGTCACCAGAACTTCGTCAAGGAATTCCGCCACAGGTGCTGGAATCCATTACTCATGCGTTATCCTCTTCCATTGTGCAATTGTTTGCCTGGGCGGTGATTCCGGCAGCCCTTGCGTTGATTGCTTCCTTCTTTATGGGGAACGAGAAAATGGTTGTGGGAGAAGAGCAACACGAGTATACAGGTGGGCACTAGGCTAAGGGGTGTTAAGCCATTATCGAAACATTAATCCAGTGTTTATTCTTGGGTTATAATGTTTTGAACTAAGGAAAAACAACGATTGTCATAGATGGGCTTCGTTAGAATATCTTGAAAAAAACATGTCTCAAATCCCGTCATGGGTATGAGACATGTTTTTTTATTTTTCTTACAGATCATTCTTGTAGCCCTAAGGCTTGTGTTTAAGTTGAACTTTCATTTACACAATAACGGAGAGGACAGAAAAAACCTGAAGAAGCGGAGCTAAAAGCTTTCTGCAAGAAAGCTGCATCGGAAGCATAAGCTTCGCCTTTTTCACCGGATTTTTCCCTTTGGAAAAGGGAATCAAAAAAATCTGGGGATAACAGCGATCGGAAGGTTATTCTGTCCGCGGAGTGCCAAGTGTAAATCTCTTTCGTTCTACTTGTACACCTAATTTTAAGGCTGATTCCCTTCACGAATGCCATCCTCCACCACAGAAGGTTGCTTCGGATCTGGCATGCTGATGTGACCTGAACGTGCAATCAGACGGCTTTGAGCCTTGTAGGTGTCGCGTGAGATCGTTTTGGATTCAACCACTTGGCCATCCACTCTTTTGGTGCGGATCGTCTCGACGATATAACCGGGCTGTCCATTCTGAAGCACTTGCTGGGCGCCCTCAGGTAGCACATTGCTGGATACATATTTTACGGGAACACTCAGCGTTTCAATCGTATGGGACTCCAGTGCATAACTGACGTTTTCCGGGAATGTGCCGAAAAATTTCACGACCATGCGCCCGCCTTGCACCTTCGCGTGGATCAACAGGGACTTCTCGGTGCTGTTTCGAAAACGAAAGTTAATGGCACCTGAGGCAAAGGTAGCATCCAGCCCTTTCGGCAAATATTTAACCGGCATGGAATGATTACGCCGTTCCACAATATCCAGGCCCGTTAGCAGAGCAGCGTTATATACGGTACTGGATACCTGACAGATTCCTCCGCCAATTCCGGGTGTTAGCCGTCCATTAACGATGACCGGTGCCTCCCGAAAACCATAATCCTTCTCCGCTTTGCGAATGACCTTTTCATAGTCGAACACACCCCCAGGCAGCAAAATCATCCCGTGAATAGCCTGAGCTGCAGCGCTCACATTATGTACCCGGCCCTGACTGCTGTTCCCCAGTCCCGTAGAGAATTGAACGATTTTGCGTTCAATGCCCTCCTGCTTCAGGGAATCGATGGTTACTTCGGGTTTCAAGGTGTATAAGGGTAAAAGAATCCGGATCGGATCTGGCTTGACTCCGTCATTCACTTCAATTAAATCTCGGTGCAGCTTATTCTGCACGAGGGCAGAAAGTGTTTTCCAATCGATCCGGCGCACACTTTTCTCCGGAATGTACTGAACTTGATCATTTGCGGTGATCCGGCGGACAGCTTCCGCCGGGATACCGAAGGTTTCTTTTTCCCAGGCAGGGCTAAGCAATTGTTGAAAGGTTTGTTCGTTGTAGGCCATATCCAGTGGGAAGGTCTGAGGGAATCGATACCGTGCATATGCGCGTTCCCACAGGTTCCCCTCGTCCAGCTGTTTCACTGCGGCCTTGAAGCTGTTTACATGGTAACTCACCCCTAGTTCAGTTGCGGGATGTGTCATCGTTATCGGGTTTGGTTCAGCGACTTCGATTGTGACAGGCCAGTCCTGCAATTGTTGAATGCGCGTTTGTAATTCTGCCAGCACTTGCTTGCGAGGTTTGTCATCGAGTGCCCAGCCGCCGACCTGTACCCCTTTGGGAAAGTTGGGCTGATTCACGTACACATAGAGCAGTCCATAGGACGCGGAGCTGATCAAGAGCAGAGAGAACAGGACGATGACCGTTACATGTATTTTTTTCATAACCGAACGCTCCTTTTGGCTTCTGTTGTTCCGGAATTCGCAACACTCTCTATCTATATGATCCAAGAGTGGAAAACTTTCGGGTACTCAATAGGTAACAAATTTGTTACAATAAACTTCATATGAATCCATGCTTCACCATCAAAAGAGGGACGGGATGGATTTTTCCTGATGAATTTCAGGTCTTTTTAAAGGAAATGCCGGGATTGTGTCGAAATTATAATGGCTAACTATGCGAGCAGGAAGTGATGATGTGATAGAAATGCAGGACGTGTGGAAGACCTACGCCAATGGTACCCACGCATTACAAGGGGTGTCGGTGAAGATCGACCGCAATGAATTTGTCTATATCGTTGGTCCATCCGGTGCGGGCAAATCGACATTTATGAAACTGATGTACAGAGAAGAAGTGCCAACCAAAGGACAAATATCCATTAACGGATTTAATATTGGCAAGCTGAAACCACGTAAGATTCCTTATGTGCGCCGTAATATCGGCGTTGTGTTTCAGGATTTCCGTCTGCTGCCGAAGATGACTGCATTTGAGAATGTTGCATTTGCAATGGAAGTTATTGAAGCACCTAAGCGGCATATCAAGAAACGGGTTATGGAAGTGCTCGATCTGGTAGGGCTGCGCAGCAAGGCCAACCGGGAACCTTCACAGCTCTCGGGCGGGGAACAGCAACGGATTGCAATCGCACGTGCGATTGTGAATAATCCTTCCGTCATTATTGCGGACGAGCCTACAGGGAATTTGGACCCGGAGACGTCCTGGGGCATTATGCAGTTGCTGGACGAGATCAATTTTCGGGGAACAACGATTGTTATGGCTACGCACAACAGAGACATTGTAAATACGATGCGTAAACGAGTTATCGCCATTGAGAGCGGAAAGATTGTACGGGATCAGATGAGAGGGGAATACGGTTATGAATTTTAGTACTCTCTTGCGGCATCTGCGGGAGGGTTTCAAAAACGTATTCCGCAATGGTTGGATGTCCGTGGCATCCGTCATGTCGATTATCGTCTCTCTGTTTATTCTTGGCGTGTTTATGCTGCTTGTGCTCAACGTTAACTCGATGGCAAATCAGGTCGATAGCCAAGTGGAGATCAGTACGTTTCTGGAGCTGAATGTGGATGAGAACCTGCGTAATACATTGCAGCAGGAGATCAGTGCGATGCCAGAAGTCAGTGAGATTCGTTTTGTATCCAAGGAAGAAGGACTCAAAGAATTCCGCGAACGTCTTGGGACCAGTGCTGATAATGTATTAAGTGGTTTCGATGTAGATAACAATCCGCTCCCGGATACGATCGAAGTCAAAGTGATTGAACCGGAAACGGTTAATTTTGTCGCGCAAAAGATCGAAGCCTTAAACGAGACACATCCGGAGAAGCCGATCATGAAAGTGAACTACGGCAAAGAAACGGTGGATGTTCTTTTTAAATTTACGAAGCTTGTTCGGAATATCGGATTTATTTTTGTCGGGGGACTGGGTCTGATGTCCATGTTCCTGATCTCCAATACGATTCGCGTAACGATTCTGGCACGCCGCCGGGAGATTGGTATTATGAAGCTGGTGGGCGCGACCAACACCTTTATCCGCTGGCCTTTCTTTATTGAAGGGGCGTTAATTGGACTGATCGGTTCCGTCATTACGGTCGCGGTTCTGTTCTTCGGATACAGTCAATTGCTGGCAACGATTGGTCAGGATGTCTTTATGCAGATGCTTAATCTGATACCACTGAGTGAGATTTGGCCGCTGATGGGGACGCTGTTGATTGGGCTTGGTGTACTTGTGGGCATTTTGGGCAGTACGCTATCAATACGTAAGTCGCTTAAGGTGTAAGTTGAAAATATCGAAAAGAATGACAAAACAGGTTCATTATTGAGCGCTGTTTGACGATATGTAGGAAAGACGCAATGGTTATTAGGATTTGGATGAAAGAAAGCAAAGAACATGCTGTTCACCACCTGTGCAGGTTGCTTTCTTGTGAAATCATAGGATGGGGGATCATCATTTTGAAAAAAACCGCTTCGCTGCTGGCCTTTATGTTACTGGCCGGTATGACGTTTCAACCTTCTGACGGATACGCCAAGAATAGCATTAGTGATATTGACCAGCAGATTCAGCAACTGGAGAGTAAGGCGGCTTCCGCCAAGCAGGAGCAAAAGAAGGCTGCTGCCAATAAGCAGGAAGCCCAGCATTATAAGAACAAAACCAATGAATATCTGAAGGTTGTCCTGGAGCAGATTAATGTCGTTAGTGATGAGCTCGCGAGTGTATCGTTGCAGATCGAAAATACGGAGGACGAACTCCGTACAACCAAAGAAGAACTGCAAGCGGCAGAAGACCGGATCGTGGCAAGAGGAAAGTTGTTGGAATCACGTGTTCGTCTGATGTATACGGACGGAGCTGTATCCTATCTGGATGTTCTATTGTCCTCCACCAGCTTCACCGATTTTCTAACCCGAGCAGATTCACTTAAAACGATTGTGGATCAGGATCAACATCTGTTAGATGAACATAAAGCGGACAAGCAACTTGTGGTGGAGAAAAAGGCAGATCTGGACCGGCAGTATGCGCAAGCCAAAAGCCTTTATTCACAGAAGAAACAACGCAAGTCGCAGCTGAACGAGAAAGAGAAGGAAAAGCAAGTGCTTCTGGCTTCATATGATGCTAAAATTGAACAATCCGAAGAGTTGACAGCGGAGCAGGAAGCGGTCTTGATGCAGATCGCCGGCAAGCGTTCAGCTTTGCTGCAGGAGAAAAATAAATTGCGTGAGCAACAGGCGGCAGCGGCAGCTAAAGCACGAGCTGCAGCTTTAGCAAGAGCGAAAGCTGCAACCAAGCAACCAACACGTGTAAGCTCAAACGGCAACAGTGCGGTTACCTATTCATCAGGAAGCGGCATATTTGCAAAACCTGTCTCTGGTGGACGTATTTCTTCATCATTTGGTCCGCGGATTCACCCGATTACAGGTGAAGTAGGCAAAATGCATGCGGGTGTCGATTTCGCTGTGCCTGTGGGCACATCTGTTCATGCAGCTTCCGGCGGAATTGTCATTATGGCAGAATGGTATAGTGGATATGGTTATACGGTTATTGTTGATCATGGCGGAGGTTTGTGGTCATTATATGGTCACTTGCGTGAAGGTGGATTCAAGGTTAGCAAGGGAGATACGGTCAACAAAGGGGATACGATTGCCGAGTCAGGCAATACCGGGAACTCGACGGGACCTCACTTGCACTTTGAGGTGCGAGATAATGGAACAGCTGTGAATCCGATGAACTATTTATAGATCCCGGATTCAATAGAGACAAATTGGTTTAAACTTCGAATGGAAAAATCATAATCCGTACAAGCTAGACATATACTAAGCTGGCATGTTCAGGGAATGATTCGGGGCAATCCGAATCGGATGCGCTTCAAAACTAAAGGCGGTGACAAACGGATGATGAAAAAAAGATCGGCGCTGCTGTTCGTTATTCTGGGACTGCTTGGCGGGAGTCTGTTAACGCTAGTGTTAATGACTTACCCGGGCATTACAAGTCAGGTCAGACCCGGCGAAGGACTGCTGGCAAGTGTGACCGGCAGCTCGCAGCAGAAAAACGATTTGAAGAAGATTGAAACCGCGATGGATTTGATCTCCAGCAACTATTATAAAGATGTCGACCGTACCAAGCTGATTGATGGTGCGATCAATGGCATGATGGAATCTCTCGGTGATCCGTACTCCAACTATATGGGACAAGAAACAGCTGCCCAGTTTGAAGAATCAATCGAAGGTTCATTTACCGGAATTGGTGCTGAGGTTTCCTCGCAAAATGGTAATGTCGTTGTCGTATCACCAATCAAAGGTTCGCCTGCTGAAAAAGCTGGTATTCGTGCGAAAGACATCATTATGTCGGTTAACGGTGAATCGCTTCAAGGACTTGAGTTAAACAAAGCGGTTAACAAGATTAGAGGTCCAAAAGGCAGTGAAGCCAAAGTACAGGTGAAACGTGCGGGATCAACAGAGCCGATTGAATTCACGATTGTACGTGATGATATTGATCTGGAAACCGTCTATGCACATATGGAAGATGGCGGTATTGGCGTCATCAACATTACGCAGTTCTCGCTGAATACAGGCGAGCGGTTCAAACAAGAACTGGCGAAGCTGGAGAAGCAAAATATGAAGGGCCTGATCATTGATGTACGGAATGACCCGGGCGGTGTACTGCAAGTCGTCATTGATATTGCAGAACAGTTCGTACCGAAAGGTAAAGTCATCGTTCAGGTTGAAGATAAAAACGGTAAGAAGGAACAAAGTAAATCGAATGGATCAGCTAAACCTTATCCAATCACCGTTTTGATGAATAAGGGTAGCGCAAGTGCTTCCGAAATTCTGGCTGGTGCTTTGCAACAGTCGGCAGGCGCTAAACTGGTAGGTGAGAACTCCTTTGGTAAAGGAACTGTACAGACTAGCTACGAAAAACAAATGGGTGACGGTAGCCTGCTGAAGATTACAATTGCCAAATGGTTAACACCAAATGGTAGCTGGATTCATGAAAAAGGCATCAAACCCGATATTGCAGTGAACCAGCCCGATTATTTCTCGGTTGCACCGATTAATAAAGAGAAGCTGCCACTGAAATATGACAGCAATAGCACGGATGTGAAAAGTGCACAGACGATGCTGAGAGGACTTGACTTCAAGCCGGATCGTGTGGACGGATATTACGACCAGAAGACGGAAGAAGCAGTCAAGGCGTTCCAGAAGAAAAAAGGCATTCAGGTTACCGGCCAGATTGATGAGAAAACGGCCGAATCTCTGGAGGCATCTCTGATTGAACGAATCGCCAATCCTCAATATGATGCACAGCTGAAACGCGCGATCGAAAATGTCTCGAAGGATATTTCGTCCGCGGTGTCGAAGCCATAGAGAAGGCTGATTTTCAGCCTTCTTTTTTTCTGAACCGGCTGAAGGAGAGGAGCGAAACGCTATAATGGAATGGGTATGGCCTTGGATAACCACATTAGGGGAAGCATTTTTACAGTTGTTGATTCAGCCGTTTTATTATATAGCAGTTATTCTGATTGCTTTAATTTATCACCGTCAGTTGCTCCAGGAGCGTAAACTCTTCCATGTTCGTATGCAAAGCTCAATCACACAGACGATTCGAGCTGTCCTTGGTGGAATAATCATAGGCGTCATGGTGTCCCTGATATCTCTATTCCTTGGTGCACACCTTACGTTGGGCAGTCTGATTAGCATTTGGATTGCG
The DNA here is from genome assembly GCF_051136285.1 of Paenibacillus amylolyticus. GTDB lineage: Bacteria > Bacillota > Bacilli > Paenibacillales > Paenibacillaceae > Paenibacillus > Paenibacillus amylolyticus_F. The sequence continues at coordinate 4,553,434 of NZ_CP194938.1, forward strand.
GCTTTGGTCTTATCTCTGATTCGTATCCGTTATTTGTGTTTTGCATATGCAGCAGGGGCGCTGGGAATTTTACAATTTGCTCTAAATGTGGCTTCAAGTTGGCAGCCTGTAGGTATGCTTGGACAGGCTGTGGAGACTGTGCGTGCATTAGATATGCCGGCACTGCTCGTTCTGGCTGCATTATTGCATTTTGGTGAAGCAGCATTAGCTCGCATGCAAGGTGTATCTATGGCCTCTCCGTTTCTGATGGAAGGCAAACGTGGGAAGTTGGTAGGCGGGTATCAGATGCAACTCTTCTGGGCGATTCCGTTGCTGATTCTGGTTCCGACAACCGGAGGCATTACGGAACTGGCGTGGACTCCGCTGTTTCATGCAGGCCAGGGCTATACGCTGGTGGCTCTGCCGATCTTGCTCGGTCTTAGCGAGAACACACAGAGTATGCTGCCTGGGCGCAAACTCCAGCGCTCAGCCAAGCGCTTGATGCTGTATAGCTTGGCGTTGCTTGTGTTCAGTCTTCTTGCCGTATGGTGGTCACCTTTCACGGTGATTGCAGCGTTGGTTGCTTTTGCCGGACATGAGCTTCTGGTGTGGTATAGTGCGCTCGAGGAGCAGCAACTTAGTCCTGCATTTGTTCACCCGCAACATGGACTTAAGGTATTGAGCGTAATTCCGGATAGTCCCGCAGCAGAACTGGGAATTGAGGCAGGGGAAACCCTGTATAAAGTGAATGGGGTACTCGTTCATTCTCCTGAAGATCTGCACCGGGCACTTCGGATGAATCCAGCCTTTTGTAAGTTGGAGGTGCGTAATCATCAGGGAGAGAGCAAGTTTATGCAGCGTGCGATCTACGAAGGAGAGCATCACCAGCTTGGCGTTATTATGGCACCGGATAACCATGAGGTATGGGCGGTCCAACCACGTTCGGTGACGTTGTTTCAGGTGATTACGCTCAAATTATTCACTCACCGGAAAGAGCGGCGTGTGGACGGGGCTGTACTTGCCTTGCCACCAGCCTCTGAAGTTAGCGAAAAAGGATCGGTAGAGATGTAAAACAAAAAGGTATTTCCAGACGTCTTTGCGGGCGTAGGGAAGTACCTTTTTTGCTTTATTTTTTAAGCATAAAGATGGCGATTTGGGTGCGGTCCCGTAAATTTAGCTTACCGAGGATTTCCGTCACATAATTTTTGACCGTGCCCTCACTGAGAAACAGCTTAGCAGCAATCTCCTTATTGGATAACCCTTCAGAGATGGCCTCAGCAACGGAAAGCTCCGCACGGGTGAGACCGTACGTTTTAAGAGGCTCGTTTACAGGGGGAGAGGCTGGTGTACGGAGAAGACCCGCGAGTTTGCGTGCGATATCCGGGTGGATCAGCATATCCCCGTTATGAACAGTTTTGATGCCCTGTACGATACGGGCAGGAGGGACATTTTTGAGCAGATAACCGCTCGCTCCGTTCTGTATAGCCTGAATAATATATTCATCGTCGTCAAACGTTGTCAGCATCAGTACCTGTATATCTGGAAAACGGGTTTTGATTAAACGAGTCCCTTCGACTCCATCACATACAGGCATACGAATATCCATGAGTACCACATCTGCTGGTGTTCCTGATTCAAGGCAGGCAAGTGCTTCCGTCCCATTGGAAGCGGTACCTGTAACATGAATATCTGCATCAAGGCCAAGCACCACGCTCAGGCTTTCGCGGATAAAAGAATCGTCGTCGACAAGAAATACCTGAATATGTGCAGGCTGCTCATGAAGTGGGTTTTGGTTTACATCATTTGGTTCTGACATGAGCGTGTTCCTTTCCCTTTTTAGAGTAAACTTATTTTGTTCGAAACGGGGATGCGGGTGATGACTGTGTACGGATCAGTGGACTGAATTTCGACAGTGCCTCCAATGAATTGTGTACGCTGTCGCATGCCTTCATGCCCAAGACCTGTTGTTACGCCAGGATCTAAAAGGGAGTGAGTGCTTCCGTCATTACGGATGATCATACTGACCTCCTGATGCCCAAAGACCAGCTGCATACCAATGGACGAGGCCTTTCCATGTCTAAGTGCATTGGTCACGGCTTCTTTGGCATTTTTGTACAACACTATCTGTGTGCTTGGATAGAGAACATACGGCTGACCACATATCTCATAATTGGTTTTTATCCCCGTATCCCGCCCAACTTCCTCTAATAAGCGATTCAAAGCATAGGCATCAGAGGCATGGAAATCAGGACGCAATTTGTGAAGAGTGTTACGCATATCATCCATACTTGCGGCCAGTTGATCACGAATCTGTTTGACCATTTCGGTGCCCTGTTCGGTATTCAAGGGTATGGTGAGCAGGGCAGCCTCGGACATCATTTTCGTGCGGATCAGACGATGGCCAATATCATCATGAAGTTGTCTGGAGATTCGGATACGTTCTTCTGCCTGGGCTGCATCCTCCAATTGTTTTGCAAATAACATAAGCTGTGCGCGTGTCTCGTGCAGCTCATAATGTTTATGTCTTAGCTCGTCATACACATTCTCCAGTTGCTCCCGGCTATTTGCTGTTTTGGCCCCTTGCCAGGAGAGTGCTGCCGTCATCAACAAAAGCAGGTTACCGGCAATGCTTACCTTGACGGAGTCTGAGAACCAGGTGAAGATTTCAACTTGAACTGCCACGGCTTCAAGATTCAGCACAGGTGGAGTTGTATAATACCAATGCAGTGCAAAATTACTTGCAATAAGCTGAACCCCTAATATGACCCATCGTATAGATCCGTCTAACCGATACATATAAACATAGAGAACCGATAGGGAGATGAAAAACATAAAGGGGCCATATTGAGCCAGTAACCAGCTGGACCACAAGATTTCTGCCAGGAATAACAGTGATTGCTCTGCACCTGAACGAGTGAAACGGTTGGCTACCGCGAGTCCAGCCGCAATGAGGATGTACAGGGTGTATACTGCTTCGCTGTGCATAGGAAGGGTCAAACTGAACAGCACAGCGGGCACGAATAATAAACCATATTGCAGGAATCCCATGGGCATATGTAGTGACATCCTTTTTAGGGAGATTAAAAAATAAGATGATACTGTACCCTTGATTATAACATAGGCAATCCCAGGATCAGGAGATGACTTAAGTCACCTTTGATGTATGACTTTGTGTACCTTCGCCAAAGGTAGACATTCGTTACAATATACTTAGAAATATCGCGGCAAGAGCTCAAATGGAAGGGGCATAAGTGCATGAATATATTAGAAATGGATCACGTTGTCAAACGATATGGCAGCAAGTTATCGGTGGATCATCTGAACTTGAATGTAAAAAAGGGTGAAATTTTTGGTCTGCTTGGGCCAAATGGAGCGGGGAAAAGTACCACAATCAGCATGATTGCAGGTCTATTGAGCATGGATCAAGGAGAGATCAAGCTGGATGGTATATCGGTGAAGGAGCGACTGCTGGATGTGAAACGCAAGATTGGACTGGTTCCACAGGATTTGGCGTTATATGAGACGATGAGTGCTGCCGATAATGTTACCTTTTTTGCCCGATTATATGGTTTGCGAGGGAAAACGCTCAAAGAAAGAGTGCAGGAATCTCTTGAATTTGTCGGATTACAAGATAAGGCCAAGGAGGCGCCAGCAACCTTCTCCGGCGGGATGAAACGCAGGCTAAACATCGCATGTGCTCTCAGCCATCGACCCGATCTGATTATTATGGATGAACCCACCGTTGGCATTGATCCGCAGTCCCGCAATCATATTCTGGAATCGGTGCGAACACTCAACAAGATGGGCTCGACCATTATCTATACAAGTCATTATATGGAGGAAGTTGCCGCGATCAGTAATCGGGTAGCTATTATGGATCAAGGCCGAATTATTGCTTGTGGCACCGAGGCTGAGTTAAGGGAACGAGTAGCATCAGAGGAAAAAATCGTACTCACCACCTCGGGAATCGATGCCGGTGTTGTGGAAGAACTTAAGCTTCACCCGCGTGTACAGGCAGTCGAAGTCACCGAAGATACATTAACCATTATGCTGCCTTCGGCACAGCAAGCATTGCAGGATATGCTGTTTATTTGCAGCAAACATGACATGTCCATTCAATCTCTCCGGGTTGAAGAACCGGATCTCGAAACGCTTTTCCTCAATCTGACCGGGCGTACGCTCCGAGACTAGGAGGGCATAGGATGAACATATGGTATATTTGCATCTTTGAACTCAGACGTATTCTGAAAATCCGATCTGTGGTGGTAAATCTATTTATTCTGCCGTTGTTGTTGATCTTTATCTTAGGAACGGCTCTATCAAGCGCGATGGGAACGGGGAAGGAAACGACGCCTGATACGGTACGCGTGGGGATCGTGCAATCTACTGAAGCGGTATCGTCTCCCGTGGGTGAGGCACTGGCAGCATTTGTCGCTTCACCTGAGGTTGCGAAGATGATGAAGGCTCAAGATTTGTCTTCCCAGGACGAAGCGGTGGATGCGCTAAAACGAGGCAAACTTGATTTCGCAGTAATTATGACTACCGATATGGTTCAGCAATGGATGGCGGGAGAAACGGTGAAGCTGCAATGGATACTCGGGAAAGACAACACGTTGAATTACGTGGGGCAGACGTTGTTTACTGGCTTCACAGACGGGTTAAATCGACAGGCAGCGATGGCCAAAGTGCTCGGGCCTGAAACGATGAAGGAGATCGCGAGGCAAGCTGGCACTGAATCGGCATCAGGACATTCCAACATTATGGTTAGCAGCCCGGGGCATTCCGATCAATCCTACAGTGCTTCACAATATTACGCAGCAGCAATGCTAGCGATGTTTATGTTGTATTCCGGTATGACCACGATCAATAGCCTGTTTACAGAACGGGACAAAAAAACGCTCGCCCGTCTTCAAGCCGCTCCAGTGGGCAATGGAGTGATCTTTGCTGGCAAAATTGCCGGAAATAGCCTTCTTGCCTTTATGCAGGCCATGATTATTGTTGTCATGACAAATGTATTATTTGGTGTGGAATGGGGTGGTCATCCTTGGTTGGTCGTATTGATCTGTGTACTGATTACTCTGGCATCCATGACCTTGGGCATTATTGTTGCACTGGTCAGTAAAAACGCTGCTTCAGCCAATGCGTTGATGCAGAGCATCATCATTGTAATGACCTTTATCAGCGGTGGATTTACTCCGATCGCCCTCGATATTGTGCAGCATATCAGCGAGTTTACGGTCAATCACTGGGCGTTGCAAAGCTTCCTGAGCATGATGCTTGATGCATCGTTGCACGAGATCATGAACAATATTTTAATGCTTGGGGTTGTATGTGCAGTCCTGGCCGCCGCTGCTGCAGTGTTATACAGAAAGGTTGGATACCGTTATGAATAGTCTGCATATCGCTTGGCTGATGATCAGGAGGACACTTGGACGCAAACGTGGATTCATTGCCTTTCTGCTGCTTCCGTGTCTTGTGGTGACGGGGGCGGTTGCCCTTTTTGGAAGTGAACAGGCTAGCCGTGCGGTTATTCCTTATGTGAATATGGATCAGGGAATCGCAGGATCATGGATGATGAAAGAGCTCACACGCTCCAAAGAGTACAGTTTTAAACCTGTGAATAGTGAAGCAGAAGTCAAATCGGACGTTGTGCGGCAAAAAGGAAGCATGGGAATTGTGATTCCCGCGAATTATACCCAATTGCTACTGCAGGGCAAGCAGACAGAAATTAAATGGATTGAACTGCGTGTGAGCGAAAGTTCAACTATTCTTCGTGCAGCCGCCCAAGGGGTGGTGAATGGTTTGGAACAGTCGGCTTCTGCAGTTCGAGCATTTTCTTCGGTATCCTCTTCTAACGCTGATGTGACAAACCAGGAGGAGAGGTTCGCACAACTACTGCAAGAGATCGGCAGACATCACGTATCCGGGGAAGCACAGAACTTGCAATTATATCCCAAGCCGGGGTTAAATAACGTCACCGGATTTACAATCATGTTTATGATGGGGTTATTAACGAGTGCGGTTGCTGTTATTATGGAAGACCGAAAGCAGCGAACCATGGCTCGAATGTATACCGCTCCGGTCAGATCATATGAGATTGCGCTTGGTAATTTTCTAGGCAGTCTTGCGATTGGGGTCATCCAGGTTACTCTTGTGCTTGGCCTAAGTAGATGGGTTTTGCATTATGATGCAGGGATTCCGTTTGGTGTTCATTTTCTGATTCTTAGTGCGTTTATGCTTGTATCAATGGGACTTGCAAGTACTGTCAGCGGACTCATTCGTGAAACCAAAAATGCCAGTATGTTGAACTCCCTCATTATTGTACCAACCTGTATGATTGGGGGCTGCTTCTGGCCATTATCCATCATGCCGGAGTATATGCAGAAGCTCGCGAACTTTGTACCACAGAAGTGGACGATTCAGGCTGTAGAAACGATCTCTGCCGGAGGCACGTTGGCGGACATTGCCCTGCCGCTGCTGATCTTGTTTGCCATGGCCGTGGTCCTGTTAGCTGTCGGTTCGGTCATTCTTCGTCCTGATCAGCCAGGGATGGATGCGTAGTAAGGAGCGAGCAGAACTGGAGCGGGGTTACGATTACTGGTTATTGAGTATAATGCAAATATAAAATGAACAGAAAAAGCACGTCTGCCGGGAAGAATATCGCAGTACGTGCTTTTTGATGTATTTTTTTAACTTGCGGCAATCAACTAAGGTTGCAACTGGCGAAGTACCGTAATTTCAACCCGGCGATTCTTCTGTCTTCCAGCCGCAGTTTTATTATCTCCGGTTGGGCGAGTGTCCGCATAACCCGCGTATTGGAAGTGGTCGGGGTCAAGTTTACCTTGATCCAGAAAGAAGCGCAGTACTGATAACGCACGTTCACCGGACAACTCCCAGTTATCTTTAAAGGTGGAATTTGCCCCAATTGGAATATTGTCTGTGTGTCCCTCAATACTGACTACCATCTTAAGATTACGAAACAAACTGGCAAGTTTGCTGAGTGTGGGTGCAGCATCTTTTTTCAGGGCAGCTTGTCCTTGGTCAAACAGAAACCGGTCACTTAGTGTAATGGAGATGCCCTGCGGCTTGTCCGCCACAAAAATTTGATTATCCAGTTGATTATCCTCAATATACTGGGTAATCACATTGAAGAGATTTTGCAGTTCCTGCTCCTGTGTCCTGAACTGTTCTTCTCGTTCTGTGAGTGGACGGCTGTTTTCATCTGGGCTATCTTTACCCGAATCTGATGCCGGGTCTTGGTTATCCTCTGACCCTCCCTGAACCTGGGATGGAGGTGTCTTGGTAATCGTTTGACCAGGTGTCTCGCCGAGTCCATTCCCCAGCTCAAGGACAGAGTCTGATTTATTAAAAGTGGTTTGAAGGGATTGAGTCACGACATCATATTTACCAGTATCCAAGTTGCTCATGGCGTACATGATGACAAAAAAGATCAGCAGCAGCGTAATGAGATCGGCATAGGTAATCATCCACCGCTCCCGATGATCAGCAGTTTCACGTTTGGCACGTCGTTTACTGCGACGACTCATCCGATCCCTCCTTTGCCAGTGAAGGCTGTACAACTCGGCGATGTGAGAGTGTAAAAGACTCCAACCGTTTGCGTACAAGCTGTGGATTCTCACCATTCTGAATGGCAAGCACACCTTCGAGCATCATCTCCATGGATTGAACTTCATCAGCCCCTCTGGATTTGATTTTGGAGGCGATGGGTAAAAAGATCAGGTTAGCACTGGCAACCCCGTACAGGGTAGCGGTAAAAGCGACAGCGATGGCTGGTCCGAGTCCTGTTGGATCGGTTAAGCTCCCGAGCACCTGAATCAATCCCATTACGGTTCCGATGATACCCATCGTTGGGGCATAACCGCCGGCAGATTCAAATATTTTGGCATAACCTTCATGCTTTTGTTCAACGGAATCAATCTCCATCTCCAGAATCTGCCGAACGACATCCGGGTCTGTACCATCGACAACCATCTGGATCCCGTCTTGTAAAAATGGATGTGGATGATCGACTACTCTGCGTTCCAGAGCAAGCACACCTGATCTGCGGGCAATGGATGACATCTCGATCAGTTCTTCAACCCATTGTTTGGAATCATGAGGATGACGTCCAAACGCCATGCGTAAAGCAGCAGGAATCGTGCGCAGACGGTATGCAGGAAAGCTGGCTACTACGGCAGCGATGGTACCCCCGAACACGATTAAAGCAGCTGTTTTCTGCAACAGGCCAGATAACTGACCGCCTTCCCACAGAAAACCACTGATAACTGCGGCAATTCCGGCTATGATACCGATAAGTGTCGCAATATCCATAAATTAACCCACTCCTATCTTGATTTCACGTTTGCATCACTAAAACGAACAAGGTATAATTGGACGGGAACAAATATTCCTATTACTATAAGTTTTCCCAACTGGAAATTCGGGGAACTTCGACAATATATAGTGACTATTATTTTAGACGATAGGGTGAGATACGGCAATGAGCGATATTATTATGAGCGACAAAACGTTCGAAATCGAGTCAGAGTTTTCTCCCCAGGGTGATCAGCCTGCAGCCATCAAGGAATTGGTGCAGGGTGTCCAGGAAGGGAAGAGATACCAGACGCTTTTGGGTGCAACGGGTACGGGAAAGACATTTACCATTGCACAGACGATTGCCCAGTTGCAGCGTCCCACGTTGATTATTGCGCACAACAAGACACTGGCGGCGCAGCTGGCGAGCGAGTTTAAAGATTTTTTTCCGAATAACATGGTGGAGTATTTTGTCAGTTATTACGACTACTATCAACCGGAAGCCTATATCCCTTCCTCAGATACGTATATCGAGAAGGATTCGAGCATTAATGAAGAGATTGATAAGTTGCGACACGCAGCGACCAGTTCGTTGTTTGAACGCCGCGATGTCATTATTGTAGCGAGTGTGTCGTGTATATATGGTTTGGGTTCGCCTCATGACTATTCCAGCATGCTGTTGTCACTGCGAGTTGGGATGGAGAAGCCACGTAATCAGATTTTGTCCCGTCTCGTAGAGATACAGTACCAACGGAATGATATTAACTTTGTACGCGGCACGTTCCGTGTCCGTGGTGATGTTATTGAGATTTTCCCGGCCTCCAAGGGTGAACATGCGATTCGGGTAGAGCTGTTCGGGGACGAGATTGAGAAGATTACCGAGATTGACGTTTTGACCGGAGAATTAATCGGTGAGCGTGAGCATATTGCCATTTTCCCGGCATCTCACTTCGTAACCCAGGAAGAAACGATGCGCGTGGCACTGGTGAACATTGAGCGTGAGCTGGAAGAACGTCTCGAAGTGTTGCGTGAGCAGGGCAAGTTGCTGGAAGCGCAGCGGCTGGAGCAGCGTACACGTTATGATATTGAGATGATGAAGGAAGTTGGATTCTGCTCAGGGATCGAGAACTATTCCGGGCCGCTGACATTCCGTGAACGTGGGGATACACCCTACACACTGATGGACTACTTCCCGGATGACATGCTGATTGTAGTGGATGAGTCTCATGTAACATTGCCACAGATCCGCGCAATGTACAATGGTGACCAAGCAAGGAAGACTGTGCTGGTGGATCATGGTTTCCGTCTGCCTTCTGCATTGGATAATCGCCCGCTTAAGTTTGAAGAGTTTGAAGGAAAAATGAATCAAATCATCTATGTATCTGCCACACCGGGACCGTACGAAATTGAGCATACCGATACGATGGTTCAGCAGATTATTCGTCCAACGGGTCTGCTTGATCCTATTATTGAGCTGCGTCCAACGAAAGGGCAGATTGATGACCTGATTGCGGAGATTAACGATCGGATTGCCAAAGATGAGCGTGTGTTGATTACTACGCTGACCAAGAAGATGTCGGAAGACCTGACGGATTACCTGAAGGAAGTTGGCATTAAGGTTAGATATCTGCACTCGGAGATCAAAACGCTGGAACGGATGTCAATTCTGCGTGATCTCAGGCTGGGTACCTTCCATGTGTTGATTGGCATTAACTTGCTGCGAGAAGGTCTGGATCTACCAGAGGTATCGTTAGTGGCTATTCTCGATGCGGATAAAGAAGGTTTCCTGCGTTCCGAGCGTTCCCTGATTCAGACGATCGGGCGTGCCGCGAGGAACAGTGAGGGTAAAGTTATTTTGTATGGTGACAAAGTGACGGATTCCATGGATAAAGCGATGAAAGAGACGGAACGACGTCGTACCATTCAGATGGAGTACAATGAGAAACACGGCATTACACCACAGACGATTCGCAAAAAAGTACGTGATGTGATTGAGGCAACGAAGGTTGCTGAATCCAAAAACGAGTACCTGACTGGCGCTGCCGAGAAGATGTCGAAGAAAGAGCGGCAGTCGCTTATTCAGCGTCTAGAAGCAGAGATGAAAGACGCAGCCAAAAACTTGCAGTTTGAGCGTGCCGCCGAGCTTCGTGATGCACTGCTGGAATTGCGAGCAGAATAGATATAAATCGATAGAGGAAGAGTTTCCTTGATTGAAACTTTGTGTTAAGAGAACGGCCAGTTGGCCGTTCTCTTGTTGAGTAAAGAAATGCATCCGTTGACCCGATAATAAGACATGTTGAAATCACAAAATCGAGTCAATACTAATAGGAACGATGAATTTGGTTAAAAGGTTTATAGAAAAGCAATGAGAGGATGAATACCATTGGCGAGCGAGAACATTGTCATCAAAGGCGCACGAGCGCACAACTTGAAAAACATCGATATCACCATTCCGCGTGACCGCTTTGTCGTATTGACTGGTTTGAGCGGATCAGGCAAGTCCTCGCTAGCGTTTGATACGATCTATGCCGAAGGACAGCGGCGTTATGTAGAATCATTGTCAGCCTATGCACGTCAGTTTTTGGGTCAGATGGAGAAACCGGATGTTGATTCCATTGAGGGTTTGTCGCCCGCGATTTCAATAGATCAGAAAACAACAAGCCGTAACCCACGTTCCACGGTAGGAACTGTTACCGAAATCTATGATTACCTGCGTCTCCTGTTTGCACGTGTCGGTCACCCGCATTGTCCGGATCACGGGATTGAGATTACATCACAAACGGTGGAACAGATGGTGGATCGTATTATGCAATACCCTGAACGTACCCGGTTACAGATTCTGGCTCCAATTGTTGCGGGGCGCAAAGGGGAACATAAAAGTGTATTTGCTGATGTGTCCAAACAGGGTTTTGTACGTGTACGGGTTAATGGGGAACTACGTGACCTATCGGAAGATATCCAACTGGAGAAAAACAAAAAACATACAATAGATGTTGTCGTTGACCGGATCGTTGTAAAGGATGACGTTCAGGCACGCCTGGCAGACTCTATTGAGACGGCTCTCAATCTGTCCGGCGGGCAGCTGCTCGTTGATATCATTGGTGAAGAAGAGCTACGTTTCAGTTCGAATTTTGCCTGCCCGGTCTGCGGATTCAGCATCGATGAGCTGGCACCTCGGATGTTCTCTTTTAACAGCCCATTTGGTGCTTGCCCGGATTGTGACGGTTTGGGTGTCAAAATGATTGTAGACCCGGATCTGCTTGTGCCGGATCGCAGCAAAACGATTGAAGAAGGAGCGTTTGATGCCTGGACAGGAGGAACGTCCACGTATTATCCGCAATTTCTCCGCTCAGTATGTGAACACTTTAACATTCCGCAGGATGTACCTGTCGAGGATCTGCCTGCTGATCAGATGAACAAACTGCTGCAAGGGACAGGCACGGAGAAAATTCGATTCCGTTATGAAAATGATTTTGGACAACGCAAAGAAGCATTAGTTACGTTTGAAGGCATCGTTAATAATCTGGAGCGTCGTTATCGCGAAACTGCTTCTGAAGGCATCCGTGAGTTCATTGAAGGATACATGAGTGCGAAGCCTTGCGGGACATGTAAAGGGCAGCGTTTGAAACGCGAAAGCCTTGCAGTAACCATTAATGATCACAACATGGCTTATGTAACAAGTCTGTCTATTGGTGAAGCGGGACGATTCTTTGATTCGTTGCAGCTGACCGAAAAAGAGCAAACCATTGCCAAACTGATCCTGAAAGAGATTAACAGTCGTTTGGGCTTCCTCGTTAATGTAGGTCTGGACTACCTGACGTTAAGCCGTGCCGCTGGAACGTTGTCCGGTGGTGAAGCACAGCGGATCAGACTAGCCACTCAAATAGGTTCGAGCCTGATGGGAGTGCTCTACATTCTGGATGAGCCAAGTATTGGTCTACACCAACGGGACAATGATCGTTTGATCTCCACGCTGGCACATATGCGTGATATCGGAAACACATTGATCGTGGTAGAGCATGATGAAGATACCATGATGGCTGCGGACTACATTATCGATATTGGCCCAGGTGCAGGGATTCACGGCGGTATGATTATGTCACAGGGTACACCGGAAGAGATTATGAATGATGAAAACTCATTAACGGGTCAGTACCTTAGTGGACGGAAGTTTATACCGATTCGTAACGAACGCCGAAGTGTGGGGGATCGCTGGCTGGAAGTACGCGGAGCCAAAGAGAATAATCTGAAGAATCTGAATGTAAAAATCCCTGTAGGGGTATTTACCGCTGTAACGGGAGTGTCCGGTTCGGGTAAATCTACGCTGATCAACGAGATTCTGTACAAAACGCTGGCACGCGATCTGAACCGTGCGAGAGTACGCCCTGGGCAACACAAGGAGATTCGTGGATTGGAGCATATCGATAAAGTGATTGATATCGACCAGTCGCCGATTGGACGCACACCACGTTCTAATCCGGCGACGTATACGGGTGTTTTTGATGACATTCGTGATCTGTTTGCACAGACGAACGAAGCCAAGGTGCGTGGATACAAAAAAGGTCGTTTCAGCTTTAACATCAAAGGTGGACGTTGTGAAGCTTGCCGAGGAGACGGCATTATCAAAATCGAGATGCATTTCTTACCGGATGTATACGTACCATGCGAGGTCTGCAAAGGCAAACGGTACAACCGCGAAACACTAGAAGTGAAATACAAAAACAAAAATATTTCGGATGTGCTCGAGATGACAGTGGAGGACGCTACTCAATTTTTCGAGAATATTCCGAAGATTCATCGCAAAATGCAGACATTGCTTGATGTCGGCCTCGGTTACATTAATCTGGGTCAACCTGCTACAACACTGTCTGGTGGTGAAGCACAGCGTGTGAAGCTTGCTTCTGAGTTGTATCGCCGGAGTACTGGCAAAACGATTTATATTCTGGATGAGCCGACCACTGGTCTGCATGTTGATGATATCGACCGTCTGCTTACCGTATTACATCGCCTCGTCGATTCCGGAGAATCGGTGCTTGTCATTGAGCATAATCTGGATGTCATCAAAACAGCCGATTATATCGTTGACCTAGGTCCAGAAGGCGGAAGCGGGGGCGGTACAATTGTAGCGACAGGAACACCAGAAGACATAATTAAGGTAGAAGCTTCGTACACAGGCAAATATCTTAAACCTGTACTGGAGCGCGATACGGAGCGGAGCAGAGCTCTGCAACTGGCAGACTGATAAAAGTACAGCAAAACTGCAATTTGGAATGCGGACTTGTGAGATGTTCGATTAGGTAACGAGTTGAAATAAAGATGCGAACCTTCTTTGCCCGAGAAAAAGGCAGCGGATGACAATCCACTACCTTTCCTGTGGTGAGGAAGGTTTTTTGTATGACGTTTAAGAGTAGTAGGATAAGTTGGGGGAAAGAGAAATGGGCGTTAAAAAGTTGAGGTGAGTCCACGGATTTTATAAAAATAAGGAAAAGAAACAAGAAACAAGAAACGAGAAGTAAGAAGTAAGAAGTAAGAAGTAAGAAGTAAGAAGTAAGAAGTAGTATGGAACATTACAAAGCAGTAAGACATTAAATTAAGAAGGAACCCACGTTGGATGAGTTAAGTTAACTTAAGTATATATTTGGGCTAAAGTGTATTTATTAAATGAGTCGTTCGGGTACCCAATGCCAGTGTAACTCACTTGTGATTTGCCGGCTCAACCAGACAGTATCTAACGATCACAGGAGAGCTTATTCAAGCAAAATCAGGTAACTCAGAATTCTAACGATCACCAGCGACGCTATTACATCAAAAAACCGGGTTTTACGCTGATTTTCGACGATTTTGAGTGAAATAGCGTTTCTCATGATCGTTAGATTTTGAAACAGGTGATAATCGGGCCCAATAAGCTTCGTGGTGATCGTTAGCGTGTAGAACTTACATGGTAACTTCAAGGGACTCAAAGTGACTACATAGAACAACATGACAACATGGACAGTTTGAAAAACATGAACAACATAGTGACTACGGTGTGGTTACTGCATGGAACTGTGTGGAACTTCATAGTGATTATATAGTGAGTACATGGAACTGCATGTGACTGCCTCTGTTACCTGCTCCGATCATCTTTATATCTTATCTGTTTCCTGTGTACGTCTTTCGTTAGTTGTTAACATGGTGATCTAATGAAAGTGTTTACATATTAGACTGGATAAGCTTTCACAAGCTAATCGGTCAATATGGATTTTTTTCATTTTTCTGGATGATAGGGCTTGCATTACTAACAGTGTACAGATAACATAGAGGAAGAGTTTAGGGTATGCGTTAAGTTGTTCAACTATGGTGAGGAGGTCTGTCTATCCATGCTGCTTGCAGAGGCTGCCACGGCGAGTACATCGAATTTTAATGCATTTGATATTTTTGTCATCTTGTTTACAATCCTGATTTTTATCGGACTGGTTCGTCTGCTTCGGGCCCCGAAGAAAAACTTGTTTGCCATCGGGTTTACAGTTGTCAGTCTGCTGGTATTTTTGATGACAGACTACGCGATGATCACAGGCTGGTTTGGTTAACAGAGACACACTGCCAGTGAGTGTAGTAGCGTTCTAACTGCATCGTCAGAGATATGAGCATGATTAACACAAATGTAGTTGTCTCAAAAATTTACAGCTATTCTAACACACATTAGAGACACTCCAATGCAGTAGACATACCAATAACACATGAGCAGTATGAGACACTTTCCACGATGGATATGGAAGGTGTTTTTTCATGTCTGTAAACCTCGAAGAAATGAATCTCTTTTTGTCGAAAAAGAACGAAAATTAAAACGATTGTACAGGCATAATTTGTATGATACATTGAGGGATACCGGTATTGCAGATGAGAGAGAAGATAGATTCGGCCAAGAATCAGCTGTCCAGTCTCGCAAGAAGGATGTATAGAGAGGGTCAGGTGAAATCATGAAAAGGTTTTTAAAGAGAGCAACAACTATGATGATGGTTATGGTGCTCTCCATTGGTATGGCGGCTACGGCTGGAGCTGCATCTTCTAAGACAGGCATGCAAGCCAAGGTGATCGACGGCCAGGTGTATGTGAATACCAAAGATCTGGTGAAGATGTTCGGTGGCAGTGGTCAATACGACGCCAAATCTGGAACGTATACATACAAGGGAAATGCAAATATCCCGCAAGTGATCGAGAAGGTATCCCCGTCCGTAGTAGGAATTATCGGCAAAACGACGGAAAATCAGAACGGGTCGGCTAATGACCGTTATAATCTGGCACATGGCACAGGCGTTATCATTCGCTCTAACGGATGGATTGTGACGAACGCTCATGTGGTAGATGAGTTGATTGATCCAGTCGTGGTAACGACAGACGGTAATACATACAACATTACAGAATCATTCAGTGATCCGTTAAGTGATCTTGCGCTGGTTAAAATTGATGCTAAATCTCTCAAACCTGCGGTCTTTGCTAAAGCTACGCAGGCTGTTGTAGGGGAGACAGTCATTGCGATCGGTACGCCGATCTCCTTTTCGTTGCGTAATTCAGCTACGGTTGGTGTGATCAGTGGCCTGAATCGCGGCGTGGAAGCATCTTACCGTTTAATTCAAACGGATACGGCTATTAATCCTGGGAATAGCGGGGGACCGCTGGTTAACCTGAAGGGGGAAGTCGTTGGTATTAACTCGATGAAGTTCTCTGCAGTGGGCATTGAGAGCATGGGGTTTTCCATTCCGGTGGATACCGTTAACTTTGTTATTAATCAATTTTTCAAATATGGAACGATCAAACGTGCGAGTCTCGGATTACAACTGGAAGAGAGCTGGTCTGCCATCGTAGGTTTGCCTGCGGAAGATCCGTTGACGGTTACGGGTGTACTGAGTCCTGAAGCGAAGAAAGCCAAGATCAAGGAAGGGGATGCGATTTACAGTGTGGCGGGCAAACGTGTATCTTCAGTTGTAGATATTAACGAATTGCTCAAAGCGTATTTACCTGGACAAAAGGTGAAACTGCTGGTGCAAACCGATGGTGACATCGTAACTCGCACCGTAGTTCTTGTGGATCGATCTTCGCTGGAGGACAAGTCAGAGGAATCACTTCCAACGGATGAAGAAGAATAAGGCCCAGCAAGTAACCCGAATTTAGAGAGGACGAATGAACGGAATGAAGAAGTCATGGTTACGCGTGTTGAGCACGGGTGTATTCGCAGGGATTTTACTGTTGGGCACGGCTCTGCCAGTATGGGCATCCGATGAGTTGATCACGAATGAGCTACGGGTCAAAGCAGGGAGTACAACCGCATTTATTAACGGTAAGAAACAGAACATAACAAAACCCCTCATCGTTAAAGGTGTGACTATGGTGCCTGTAGGTGTGTTCAAGAAGGCATTTGGAAGCGAGATCGGGTTAGAGAAAAATGATGTGATAAAAATCAAGGAAGGTCCGCATGTGGTGGCCTTAAAAATAGACAGTTCCATCGCCTGGATTGACGGAGTCAAAGTGGAGATGGGGGCTGCACCCAAAATGGTAAACGGTGTGCTGATGGTTCCTCTTCGTCCGGTTGCTGCCGGAATTGGTGCAACGCTTGCACCAAACAGTTCGGGAGAGATGGTCATTCGTATGCTGCAAACAGGTGAGGGTACTGATGATGGCGGCATTGATCTGGACAAGGGGAAAACCAGAATTGGCAACAGCTATTATGGCTGGTCGATTCATTATCCGGCAGATCTTTTGGTGCTGCAAACCAATGAACAGGAACGCATGATGACTTTTGGAGCTTCGGACGAAAGTTATTATCTCGAAGTGTATGTGAGTGACCAGAATGTTGTGCTGGATGCGGACGACCTGTTGACACAACTGGTACAGGTGGCCAAACAGGCAGGAGATACGGTACTGGATCGTGAAGCGGTATCTAAAGGGAACACCCCTTATGGAAGAGTTGTCGTCAAAGATGCGGACGGTGTGTTATGGGAGTTACGCCAGTATGTTCATGACGGTCGTCAATATGATGTGTACTTAGCGGATTATGAAGCGACCAATTATAAAGATATGGGCAAGCATGCTTCATTGCTCAACTCCTTTGAGCCAAGCTATGTGCAGTCCGATCGCACGATTAAGGATCTTTCCACGGTGGAAGAAGGCATGCGAGCGGCATGGAATGATGACTATGGTATTGAATTAAAGGTTCCGGCTGGCTGGTCTATGGATAATAAAAATATGGTCTATCAAGATAAAGACGGAGCGTATATGCAACTACGGGTGACTTCTGCCAAGTCTGGGGCAACTGTGAAGGAATGGAGTAATCAGCTCGAAAAGTGGATGCGTGAAACCTTTACAGCCGAAAGCTATCAGCAGGTGGGTTCGTTTACGACGGATATCTCGGGTGAGACGGCCGAGGTGAATGAATTCCGCTATAACTTCGGTGCAGGATGGCAGACCGAGTTTGACGTTCTTTTGCAGAAAAACGGGTATCGTTATTACGCGGAATACACCTTCCCTGAAGGGAAAACTGCAGACCGGGCCTGGTTTGAACAGATCATGAAGAGTGTGGAGATTGATTTTGACACGGTAAAAGATAACTTTGGTCAGCTGGATGAAGATCCATATCTGACAGATAAAATGAAGACGATCACACGTACGTCTAAAACGTATCATTACAGCGTGGATATTCCGCGCTACTGGACGCCGTACAATGACCGTTATGAAAGCTCACCTGTCGTTTATACGTTCACAGGCGGAGACTTCTCCATTGTGGCTACAGAGGACAAGTCGATTGAGATGACGGTTAGTCAGCTGAGAGAGGCTTATGCAGAGGCAGCCAAAACTCGAAAAAGCTTCAATCTGATCCGTAGTGAGGAGCTGACCTTTGCAGGTGTGCCTGCGTTCTCCTTTACGTATCATGAGGTGGACAAGGGTGTGCCGTATACAGGACGTCAGATCGTCTTTGAAAAGAATGGAACAACGTATACGATCACAAGTGGTCTGAACGATGCGAACCGCACGCAAGTGCAGGCAGCCATGTTGGAAAAAGCAGTGAACTCATTTACTTTTATCAAATAAGAATAAAGATGCATAGAAATTGCCGGAGGGTTAGAGAACCTTCCGGTTTTTTCTTTTGAGATGAAGTGGAGATGCGTTGAGTAGGAGTGGGAGCATTAAATATGAGTGGAATTCGAATGGAAAAAGATGAAAATGATAAACGGTTTTTTCAGGAAAACGTAGAAGAGTGGGTGCAGAAGTGGTACACTATACTAGTTCAGGAGTTATTACTGCTGATTTGATGAATAGAGAGACTGTAGGCCTCGATTTCAGGCAATACAGACATAATGTATAGATATAGTGATACTTGACGTTGACAGCAATGAGGTGTACCGAAATACGGGTACCAAGGGAAGAAAACCGGCGTAGGCCGGTATGGGGAGGATCTACATGAAAACAGCAACAATACGAAGAGAAGACGTTGAGCTTCTGGCACCTGCCGGGGACTGGGATTGCATGCGTTCGGCGGTAGCCAACGGAGCAGATGCGATTTTCTTCGGAGTCGAAAAGTTTAATGCACGGGCGCGAGCGAATAATTTCCGTATGGACGAGCTGCCGGAGATTATGGCGTTTTTGCACAGTTATGGCGTAAAAGGGTTTCTGACCTTTAATATATTGATCTTTGAAAATGAATTGAAAGATGCCAAAGAACTTATCGATGCTTGCGTAGATGCAGGTGTGGATGCAGTTATTGTACAGGATCTGGGTCTGGTCAAAATGATTCGTGAGATTTCGCCAGACTTTCCAATTCACGGTTCCACGCAGATGACGATTACGTCGCCTGAAGCGGTGGAGTTTACCAAGCCGTTTGACATGGAACGTGTCGTACTCGGACGGGAGAACAATCTGAAGCAAATTCAGAAAATTGGCGACCAAGCGAAACTTCCGATGGAAGTATTTGTGCATGGCGCGCTTTGTGTGTCTTATTCGGGTCAGTGTCTGACCTCCGAGATGTGGGGCGGACGCTCCGCGAACCGTGGTGAATGTGCACAGGCTTGCCGTCTGCCGTATGATCTGATGGTAGATGGCGTTCATCAGCCAATGGGCGATGTGGCCTATCTGTTGTCTCCAAAAGATCTGGCAGCCATTGATATCATGCCGGAATTGATCGAAGCGGGCGTAACGTCTTTCAAAATTGAAGGCCGCCTCAAAACGCCAGAGTACGTGGCGAACGTAGTTAGCAAATATCGCAAAGCGATTGACCGTTATTTTGACGGTGACAATACACGGACAAGCAAGGAAGAAATTCGTGAGCTGCAACAGAGCTTCTCGCGTGGATTCACCCATGGTTTCCTGGACGGCACTAACAACAAACAGCTGGTAGACGGCACGTTCCCGAAAAGCCGCGGTGTTTATCTTGGTCGTGTGGATCAAGTATTGCGTGACGGTGTGGTTCTGAAACTGGACGCACCCGTGAAACGTGGAGACGGCATTGTGTTTGACGCTGGTGATCCAACGAAGAAAGAAGAAGGCGGGCGTATATATGATGTACGTCGCAAAGGTGTGAAGATCGAAGGTGAAGCCGGCGAAGGCTGGATCGTGGATATCGTGCCGGGCCGCAGTGATGTAGACCTGCGTCGTGTGAAAGTCGGCGACAAAGTGTGGAAAACCAATGACCCTGCGCTCGACAAACGTCTGCGTCAAAGCTTTGAGATCGATAAGCCTTACCGTGTCTTCCCTGTCAAAGTAAAAGTCATCGGCAGCCCGGGCCAGCCGCTCAGCACGTGGTGGACCGACGTGCAGAAGGGAACGACCGTGCGTGTGGATTCGGAGATGGAACTGGACATTGCCCAGAAACGTCCGATGACCCATGAATTGCTCGAGGAGCAATTCGGACGTCTCGGTGGCACCGTGTTCCAACTGGAGGAACTGGACGTGGGCCTGCACGGTGACGTCATCATCCCGATGCGCGAGTTGAACAATATTCGCCGTCAGGCGGTCGAACAACTCGCGGGTGAGCGCCCGAAACCGCCCGTCTACGTGAAACGGGCGGTGGACGTGTACGGCGATGCGGTACAACCGGCATCGCCAGTAGCTCGCGGTCAAGCAGAGCTGACCGCGCTGTGCCGTAGCTTGCCACAAGTGGAGGCAGCGCTGGAGGCGGGTGTCGGCATGATCTACGCCGACTTCGAGTTCATCAAGCAGTTCCCGGCAGCCGTGGAAGCTGTACATGCCGCAGGCCGCAAAATTGCGCTGGCAACGCCGCGTATTCATATGCCTGGAGAGAACGGTTATCATAACAATATCTTGCGTCTGGAACCGGATGCGGTACTCGTACGCAACACAGGTGCGTTGTACTTCTACCTGCGTCACCGCAGAATGAACCCGGACGCGAAGCATCCGCAGCTGATCGGTGACTTCTCCTTAAATATTGCCAATCACAAGGCCATGGAACTTTTCCTGGAAGCAGGTTGTGACTGGATTACACCATCGTATGACTTGAACATTCAACAGATGGTTGATCTGCTTGGCAACTCTCGTACAAGTCAGACCGAAGTGGTCATCCATCAGCATCTGCCGATGTTCCATACGGAGCACTGTGTATACTGTACGTTTATGAGTGAAGGAACGGATTATACAAACTGTGGCCGTCCTTGTGAAGAAAAACGTGCATCCTTGCAAGACCGAATTGGTATGTCTCACCCGGTACGTGTGGATGAAGGATGCCGTAACACGGTATATAACGCAGTAGAGCAGTCTGGTGCGGAGTATCTTACGAATTTCATGGATCTCGGTGTATCCCGTTACCGGGTAGAGTTCCTGGAAGAGACACCGGAGCAGGTGAAGGAAGTTATCGATCTGTACAACCGTGCACTGCGCGGCGAGATCAGCGGTACACAAGTATGGAAAACACTGAAAGCAACGAATCAGCTGGGCGTTACACGCGGCCAACTGGTTAAATAAACGGAGCAACAAGATATAAGTTGAACTATTTTTTTACACAAAAACGGAGAGGACAGAAAAAACCTGAAAAAGCGAAGCGTTCGCCTAAAAGCTTTCTGCAAGAAAGCTGCATCGGAAGCATACGCTTATCACCGGATTTTCCCTTTTAGGAAAGGGAATCAAAAAATCTGGGGATAACAGTGATTGGAGGGTTATTCTGTCATCGAAGTGCACGTGTAAACGACTATATTTCAACTTAATAAGCAACCCCAATCTCTGCTTTACGGAGCTCTTGGGGTTTTTTCTATAAAAAAGTGACATCGGCAACCAAGGAGGTGTGAGGCGTGGCTCCATTTACGATGATGGATATTAAATTGCTGTGCGGGGTCACGGCATTCAAACACGGTGAAGAATATCAACAGTCAGGCAGAATTGGCAAGCTGGCTGTGAGTGAGGACGGACGTCATTATCAAGCGGTTGTTCGAGGTACAGAAGCCTACGAAGTCAAGGTTGATCTGGATGATGCGGGAGAGATTGAAGCGCATTGCAATTGCCCGGCCTATGGCAACTACTATGACTATTGCAAACATATCGCAGCCGTCCTACTCGCTATTCATGAACATACGGACATTCCTGATCCATCCAGTAGCAGAGGTGTGACATCTAAAGTAGGCACACTGGTAGAAGAGCAGACATGGGAGCGGCCTTATTCAACTCCATCATCATCTACACCCAAAGTAGAGGCACAGCAGCAAAGGCCGGAGACGATATCACCTTCTCCTTTTGCCCAGGCAGGTCGTCCGAGTTCGGCTTCAGGCTGGGGCCGCTCTGCGGACAAGCCGTCCTACCGCACGGCAGACCAGATTT
This sequence comes from Paenibacillus amylolyticus, assembly GCF_051136285.1. Taxonomy (GTDB): domain Bacteria; phylum Bacillota; class Bacilli; order Paenibacillales; family Paenibacillaceae; genus Paenibacillus; species Paenibacillus amylolyticus_F. The sequence continues at coordinate 4,575,520 of NZ_CP194938.1, forward strand.
TGTCCATGTTTGCGAAGGATCGCAGATTGCCACATGAACGGGAGCAAAAATACATAGCACCCGTCACTCGCTCCATGCTGCGAGAAGAGCTACAGGTACAGTTTATATGCAAACTGGTGCATGTTTCTCGAGGTGGAGCCAAGCTGGCACTTGAATTAAAAGTGGGCAATAAAAGGCACTATGTTGTGCAAAAGGTGAAGCAGTTCCTGAACTGTATCGAGAAGGGCGAGCCCATGTCCTTCACCAAGCTGTTCCATTATGATCCGCTAATGCATGTATTTCGTGCCCAAGATCAAGCGATCCTATCGATGCTCATTCGCATGAGACAAAGTGAAGAGGCATATCGTGAGTCCATCTCCGGATATTTGGGTGCTTCGGACGGAAGGGATATCCTGATTGCGCCCATCGTGTGGAAGCCTTTGCTGGAGCTGCTTTTGCAGGTGGACAGCCGGATGGAGGGTACGGGGCTGGCGAACGGACCGCTTATCCTAAGCGAAGGGGCGTTGCCTTTATTTTACCGGATCGCGGAAGGGGTTAATGAAGGTTATCAGCTGGAGGTGTCGGGACTGCGCGAACTGATCCTGCTTCCGGCGTATGATGCGGTGGTTGTTGAAGGGCAGCTCTATATGTTGGAACCAATGCAGATACGAAGTCTGGAAGATCTGAGTAGTGCGCTCACTTCTTATGGCATTAAAGAGAGTATTGATATTTCTTCACAGCAGGTGGATGAGTTCGTGCAGCATGTCGTTCCGGAACTGCGTATGCTGGGGCATCTATCGATTGATTCCCGTGTGCGTGAACAGATTGCTGAACCCGAGTTGTCACCGAAGCTGTACATCGACTTTTACCGGGAACGCATTACAGCACGTCTGGAATTCGATTATGGCGTCATGGTCATTAACCCGCTGGCAGAGTATTTGATCAATGAGGAAGAGAAGAGGGTCATTCTGATTCGCGACCGCTTCAAGGAACGCAATCTAATCGAGAGACTGGATCGCTCTTTCCTGGAGCGGGAGGGAAGTGTCTGGGCAAGCGAACGTGAGGACGCCATCTATGATGTGATGTATCACCTGTTACCCGAGCTTGAGAAGCTGGCCGATATCTACATGCCGAATGCCGTGAAAGCGATGATGCCAACGTATCCTGTTCCGCCGAAGGTTCGCGCTGATCTGGGAAGAGGACTGGACTGGCTTGAGATTTCCTTCGAGATGGAGGGAGTCGATGAGCAGGAGTTGCAGGAACTGATGCGCAGCATTGTGGAAAAGAAAGCTTTCTTCCGCCTGCGAAGCGGTGTCTTCCTGTCACTTGAGAATGAAGGCGCGAGCAGCTTCGCTCGCATGGCTGACGCGCTTGGACTGGAAGCGAAAGATATCCAGAGCAGCCATATCCGGCTGCCTGCTGTAAGGGCTTTGCAGCTCCCGGGTAGAGATGAGGTTTCCGGTCATGTGAAATGGGGAGGTTCGCTCAAACGTTTCCTCGATGATCTGCGTGATCCTGAGCGAATGGATTTTCCTTTACCGCAGACTTTGGCTCCTGTACTGCGGGATTATCAGGCAAGCGGTTATCAGTGGCTTCGTACACTTGCACATTACCGGTTTGGGGGCATTCTGGCCGACGATATGGGACTGGGGAAAACACTGCAGAGCATCGCCTACATCACCGCATCGTTACAGGAGAAATCTGTTGATGAGCAGGGACAAGCGGCAGGGGTGTCAGCTGATGTAAACAACACCACTGGAACGATAGATGACACTTGGCACACCTCGCAGCAAGAGGGGCTGACGATTCGTACGCGAATGTCGCATCCGCCTGTACTGGTTGTCGCGCCTGCTTCATTGACATACAACTGGGCGAATGAATTTGCGCGATTTGCTCCGCATTTGAACGTACTGATCGCCGCAGGACAGAAGGAAGAGCGTACGAGCATGCTGGCGGGTATGGACAAGGCGGACGTAATCGTGACATCGTATCCATTGCTACGACGTGATCTGGATACGTATCTGGGACGAACCTTCCATGCCTTGATTCTGGATGAGGCGCAGGCGATCAAAAATGCATCGTCTCAGACGGCGCAGGCAGTCAAACAGATTCAGGCACCGCGCCGATTTGCTCTGACAGGTACACCCGTCGAGAATTCTCTGGATGAACTGTGGTCTATTTTTGAAGCAGTATTCCCGGGACTGTTCCCTAGCTACAGAAGGTTCCGTGACCTGCCGCCCGAACGTATCTCGCGCATGGTGCGTCCGTTCATTCTCCGCCGCCTGAAAAAGGATGTGCTGGAAGAACTGCCAGATCGGATTGAGACAGTGCAGCGCTCCGAGCTGACAGTGGAACAGAAAAAGCTGTATGCAGCTTATCTTTCCCAGCTTCAGGATGAAACCTCAAAGGATATGGAGGAAAACGGATTCCAGAAAAATCGGATCAAAATTTTGGCAGGTATTACCCGTCTGCGCCAGTTATGCTGTCACCCGGCACTTTTTGTGGATGGATATCAAGGGGATTCCGGGAAAATGGAACAACTGCTGCAGACAGTTCAAGACTGTTTGGCCGCTGGCAAACGTATTCTGATCTTCTCCCAGTTCGCAAGTATGCTTAATCTTATTCGTCAGACTCTTACAGCACAGGGAAACAATCTGTTTTATCTGGACGGACAGACCCCTGCACAGAGCCGTGTGGAGATGTGCCGCAGATTTAACGAGGGGGAAGCTGAGTTGTTTCTCATTTCACTCAAAGCTGGCGGAACCGGACTTAACCTCACGGGAGCAGATACCGTTATTTTGTATGATCTGTGGTGGAATCCCGCGGTGGAGGAACAGGCGATTGGACGGGCGCATCGGATGGGACAGAAACAAGTGGTTCAGGTGATCCGCCTCGTGACCGAGGGCACCATTGAGGAGAAAATTCTGGAGTTGCAACAGCGGAAGAAAGATTTAATTGCCGAGGTGATTGAACCGGGGGATGGAGGATCAACGACATTATCCGAGCAGGATATTCGCGAGTTGTTGATGGTTTAGAGCAAACTTGTTTTTTTATACAACTCTTGTCAAATTATTTGTGGTAATGTATAGAGAATACAACATTTTTCTAACCCAATTTTATGTGATTCCTACTCATTATGATTAAATTCTGCTGATCCAGCCAAAGGAGTGTTTCCTATACGTATCCGCAAAGCGATTATTCCAGCCGCCGGGCTGGGAACCCGGTTTTTGCCTGCCACTAAGGCCATGCCGAAAGAAATGTTGCCCATCGTGGATAAGCCCACTATTCAGTATATTATCGAAGAAGCCGTAGCTTCCGGGATTGAAGATATTATTATCGTAACAGGGAAAGGGAAACGGGCGATCGAGGATCACTTTGATTATTCCTTTGAACTTGAACAGAATCTGGCAGAGAAACAGAAGTGGGATCTGCTTAACGAAGTACGTAAACCTTCCGAGATGGCTGACATCCATTATATTCGGCAAAAGGAACCGAAAGGACTTGGTCACGCCATCTGGTGTGCCCGCAAGTTTATTGGCAATGAGCCATTTGCCGTCCTGCTCGGGGACGACATTGTTGAAGCGGATCACCCATGCTTGCAGCAGATGATTGAAGTCTATGACGAACTGCAATCCCCGATCGTCGGCGTGCAACCTGTTGATTGGAGTGAGGTATCCCGTTACGGTATCATTGATGGAGAGATGTTAACGCGTGCAGATGAGCGCGTCTTTCGGGCACATCGTTTGATTGAAAAGCCAAAAACGGAAGAATCTCCTTCCAATCTGGCGATCATGGGGCGTTATATTCTTACTCCAGACATTTTTGAAATATTGGGTAGACAACCCGTCGGTGTAGGTGGAGAGATTCAACTGACCGATGCCTTGTCCCGTCTGAATGAACAACGCCAGATTCTCGCGTATCATTTTGATGGTCTGCGCCATGATGTGGGCGAGAAGCTAGGTTTTATTGAAACATCCATCCATTATGCACTCCAGCGTCCTGATCTGCGGGAAGATTTATTGAAGTATCTGAAAGACATTGTCGGGAATCGCTAAGCTGAATCAATGTTTGGTTTATACATTACTACCACAGTATTTAGTTCTATTTTTTGAATGTCCATCCCCAGCCCAGCCGATGCACAATGCTTCGGCTGGTTTTTTGTGTCTGCATGACAGAGGCGAATGAACAAACACTTGAAGGGTAACTCACATATACATAATCAAAATGAAGAAATACTGTCAGAGGCAGAGCGGGGGGGATGACATGAAGCTAATTCCGCTGTTTATGAAGGATGCTGCTATATTGGAACCGAAAGTATACGGGGATCATCGCGGATATTTCATGGAAAGTTATAATGAGCAAATCCTACTGGATCATGGGATACATCATGCGTTTATTCAGGACAATCAATCCTTGTCGGCTGAGGCGGGTGTTCTGCGAGGACTTCATTATCAGCTTCATCCAAAAGCACAGACCAAGCTGGTGAGAGTAATATCGGGTGCCATTTACGACGTGATTGTAGATATACGTAGACAGTCGCCAACCTTCGGACAATGGAAGGGTGTCATACTCAGTGAACATAATCAGCGTCAGCTTTTGGTTCCCCAAGGATTTGCCCATGGGTTCTGTACACTGATCCCGCGTACACAGGTGGTTTACAAAGTGGATGCATTTTATTCGCCTGAACATGACCGTGGTATTCTATGGAATGATCCTGAACTTGCCATCGATTGGCCTGTAACGGAACCGATCTTATCCGATAAAGATCAGAAGCATCCCGTGCTTAGGGGTGCAGAACTGAATTTTGACTAATGACAAGAACATTCAGGAACGATCCATATCTGGAGGCAGAGGGAGAGAGACGGCATGAAATTATTGGTTACCGGCGGGGCTGGCTTCATCGGCAGCAACTTTTTGTTATATATGCTTCGGGAACATCCGAATTACGAAATCATTAACGTGGATGCATTGACATATGCGGGAAACCTGGAAAATCTGCAGTCGATTGAGTCCAATCCGCAGTACACCTTCATTAAAGCTGATATTGCAGATTTGCAGCAGATGGAGAATATTTTTGCTCAAGGTATTGATATGGTTGTGAATTTCGCTGCTGAATCCCATGTGGATCGCAGTATTCTGGCTCCAGATGTTTTTGTCCGCACAAATGTCATGGGCACACAGGTACTGCTGGATGCAGCGAAGAAATATCAGATCACCAAATTTGTACAGGTTTCAACGGATGAGGTGTATGGCTCACTTGGGCCGACAGGACTTTTTACAGAAGAGACACCTTTGGCACCTAATAGCCCTTATTCTGCGAGCAAGGCTGGAGGTGACCTCCTCGTCAGAGCTTATCACGAAACCTTCGGTTTACCTGTCAATATTACACGTTGCTCCAACAACTATGGTCCATTTCAATTTCCAGAGAAGCTTATTCCGCTCATTATCTCTCGTGCTTTGAAGGACGAAGCCATTCCTGTATATGGAGATGGTCTGAATATTCGTGACTGGCTTTATGTTGAAGATCACTGTCGTGCCATTGATCTTGTCATTCATCAGGGCAAATCAGGGGAGGTATACAACATAGGCGGTAACAATGAACGCACCAATATTCACATTGTCGAGACTGTGCTACAACAGCTGAGCAAACCGTCGAGTTTGATCCAATATGTACAGGATCGTCCGGGGCATGATCGGCGTTACGGGATAGATCCAACGAAGCTGGAGAACGAACTTGGCTGGAAACCGGTGCATAATTTTGAAACGGGTATTAAAGAAACAATCCAATGGTATCTGAATAACCAGGAATGGATGGCTAGAGTGCATTCCGGTACGTATCAGGATTATGTGAAACTCCAGTATGGTAATCGAATGGGTGATTCGGACGTATGAAGTATCGAATTATGGTAACAGGAGCCGCGGGGCAGCTTGGATATGATGTTGTAAAAACCTTTGGTTCAGACGGCTATCACGTACTGGGCTGTGACCGGGAACAGATGGACATTACGGATCAGCAGCAATGTAAAGATCTTATATATGCTTTCCGGCCTGATATTATTATTCACTGTGCTGCTTACACTGCGGTGGATCAGGCTGAATCTGATATCGATACGGCGTTCTCAATTAATGCTGTAGGTACACGGAATATAGCGGTTGCTGCTGAGAATGTGAAAGCGAAGCTGGTCTATATCAGTACAGACTATGTTTTTGACGGGAGGGGGAACACTCCCTATCAGGAGTACAATGAGACAAATCCACAAAGTGTATACGGCACATCCAAACTCGCCGGAGAACGGCTGGTTCAGAGTCTGAACACACGGTGGTTTATTATCCGGACATCATGGGTGTATGGCAGTCATGGCCATAATTTTGTCAAAACAATGCTGGATCTGATGGGAAAACGCCCTCAGCTTCAAGTTGTTCATGATCAGCAGGGGGCACCTACGTATACAGTGGATCTTGCTCGTCTGATCGCTGAACTGGCTATATCCGAAAAATATGGCATTTATCATGCTTCCAATGCGGGAAGCTGCACATGGTTTGAATTTGCACAGGCGATTGCCGAGGAAGCAATTCAACATGGTTTTTTTCAAGCGACAGCCCAGATAGCTGAAATCGTAGCGTGCACTACGGCTGAGTTTCCACGTCCGGCTTCTCGTCCAGCGTATTCCGTGATGGATCATATGGCGATTCGTACGAATGGGCTTCAAGCCATGAGACCTTGGAGAGAAGCACTGATTACATTTTTACATGAGCTGAATACGGAACAGACGAATTGAAATAAGAATTTTTGCAAGATGCTTGACCCTTGATCGTTTTTAGTTGGAGAAATTGTACATTTTATTATCGTATCTTACAGTCGTAGAGTCGCCTTAGGGCGGCTTTTTGTTTTGCTTATGTTTTATTCGGGTAGTTAGTTACCAAAATGCAATGTGACATATAAGGATGTGTGAATGATATGAAACGTATTGCCGCCGTTTTGACATTGTTGCTCGTTACTGTGGGGACACTCTTTTGGGCGCATGATAGCCAGAGTGAGGAGCAGCGTGACGGATTTACGAATTATCGATTAATTGCCCATGCGATGGGAAGTATTCGGGAACAGCCTTACACCAATGCGTATGAAGCCATGATTGCCAATTATGAAAAGGGTACACGTGTATTTGAAATTGATTTCATGCTTACTTCGGATCGCGTAGCTGTAGCCAGACATGAGTGGACGGCCAATATGAGCAAAATGCTGGGACAGGATGAAGAGTTGCCAGAGCATAAACAGGCCGGAGTACTCACCCATGATGAATTTATGAATACACCAATTCTGGGTATTTATCAGCCAATGGATGCCGATGGAGTTATGAACGTATTGTCCAAATATCCGGATATGTACATCGTGACGGATACCAAAGAGCAGAAAGATGAAGATATCCAGCAAGTGCTCCAATCGTTGGTCGCTGCAGCGAAGAAACATGATCCGTCCGCTCTAAGCCGGGTTGTTGTACAAATATATAACGAACCGATGCTTGAAAAGGTAAAAGAAGTTTACAGCTTCCCTTCGATCATCTACACGTTATACGCTACACAAGATTCAGAGGCCCAGGTTGTTGATTTTGTACAAAATAATGACATTGATGCCGTAACGATGCCGGAATATAAAGTGAACCAGAACTTCGTTGCCAAGCTGAAGAAGGCCGGAGCAGTTACGTATGTGCATACCATTAATGATACCCAGCAGGCAGCCAATTATGAAAAGTGGGGCGTGTACGGTGTGTATTCGGACGTTTTGACCGAGCAAGAAATGGAAGAGATGAATTCAAGATTTGCTTGGAAACCTTAAAAAGATCAAGACTCAGAAAAGCTCTCCGAAAAAAAAGATGAAAAGAGATAAAAGATTCGTCCTTCAGGACACAGACTTTTTAGAAATGGAAACAGCAAAAAGTCTGTGTTTTTCTGTTCGCCTTTTATACGAACATTGACACCTGTTGTCTGCTGACTTAGACTTAGTTTACAAGCTTTTTAGGATGCAGAAGAACCTCTGGAGGAATGTTCGTTGATAGACATGATTAAGCAGTGGAGACACGTATTCAAGCTCGACCCGGACCGTGAAATTACCGATGAGGCACTGGATCAAATATGCATGTCGGGAAGTGATGCGATTATCGTCGGCGGATCGTCAGGAATTACGTATGAAAATACAGTAGATCTGATGTCCCGTGTGCGTCGTTATGAACTGCCCTGTGTGCTGGAAGTATCCGATTTGGAGGCGGTTGTGCCTGGGTTTGACGGTTATCTGATCCCATTGGTGCTGAACACAACGGACAGCAGGTGGATTATTGGACAACACCAGCAGGCTATTGAGCGTTATGGTTATCTGATCCCATGGGATTTGCTGATTACCGAGGGGTATATTGTGCTTCATGCGGACTCAACTGTGGCAAGGTTAACTGGAGCGGATACGGAACTGACTACAGAGGCTGCGGTTGCCTATGCGCAAGCTGGAGAGCGACTGCTCCATCTGCCCATTATATATATGGAGTACAGCGGAACATTTGGTGATATGGAACTTGTAGGCGAGACACATAGACAATTGGAGCGGGCACACCTCATATATGGCGGTGGAATTGATACGGCGGAGAGAGCGGGACAAGCTGCTCAAGCAGCGGATACCGTTGTTGTTGGCAATATTGTGTATAGCAATTTAAGCCAAGCGCTGGAGACGGTACAAGCCGTGAAAGGTAATGCCTAACCGGTTTAGTTTACCATTCCCCACATCCCCCTTTGAATCTGTTAAAATAGAACTTTGGCTTTTAAACTGAAGATTCATTACAGTTTTCTAGATATTCTTACCTACCCACAAAGTATAAGGCGACTACGTTTACACATAAACGGAGAGTGCAGAAGCGATCTGAAGAAACGAAGTGTTCGTATTTATCACCGGATTTTCCCTTTGCCAAAGGGGATCAAAAAATCTGGGGATAACGACGATCGGAAGATGCTACTGCACTCGGAGTGACCAGTTTAACCTCAGGGCCCCGTAATACCACCAAACAATGAAAGGAGCATGCATGCATGCAACCTGTAAATATACATGACGCCGTAGCAAGGCTCAATACTCCCCAGCGTCAAGCCGTAGAGGCAACGGATGGACCGCTGCTGATTATGGCTGGCGCGGGCTCGGGCAAAACCCGGGTGCTGACACACCGGATCGCCTACCTGATCGCAACACGGAAAGCACCCCCGTGGGGCATTTTGGCGATTACGTTTACGAATAAAGCCGCTCGAGAGATGCAGGAGCGGGTATCCCAGCTCGTAGGTGGTTCTCAGGGCCGCGATATTTGGGTATCCACGTTCCACTCCATGTGTGTGCGTATTTTGCGCCGTGACATTGAACGTATTGGGTTTACATCGAATTTTAGCATTTTGGACTCATCGGATCAGTTATCCGTCATTCGCAGCTGTATGAAGGATCAGAATATTGATACCAAAAAGTTTGAACCCAAAGCCGTTCAAGCGATGATGAGCACAGCCAAAAACGAACTGATCAGCCCGGAGCAATATGAGAAGCAGGCAGGCGACTATTTTGAAGGCATTGTAGCGAAGGTGTACACGATGTACCAGCGCCGCTTAAGAGCCAATAACTCGCTCGACTTTGATGACCTGATTATGGCAACGATTCAACTGTTCAAAGAAGTGCCGGAAGTACTCGATTTTTACCAAAAGAAATTCCAGTACATTCACGTCGATGAGTATCAGGATACGAACCGTGCACAGTACATGTTGTGCCGTATGCTGGCTGATAGCCATCACCGCATCTGCGTGGTAGGAGATAGTGATCAGTCGATCTATCGCTGGCGTGGAGCGGATATTACCAATATCCTGAATTTTGAAAAAGATTATCCGGAAGCACAGACGATCCTGCTCGAGCAAAATTATCGTTCCACTTCCAATATCCTGAATGCGGCAAATGAAGTGATTGGCCTCAATACAGGCCGTAAACCGAAGAAGCTGTGGACGGACAAAGAGGGTGGTTCGAAGATCAAAGTTTACCGGGCGGACTCTGAGCATGATGAGGGGTATTTTGTAACCTCCGAGATTAGTAAAAATGTGAAGAACGGCAAATCCTATCAGCACCATGCCATTTTGTATCGTACCAATGCCCAGTCCCGGGTTATCGAGGAAATTCTGATCAAGTCGGACATTCCCTATCAGATTGTCGGCGGTATCAAGTTTTATGATCGGAAAGAGATCAAGGACATTCTGGCGTATCTGCGCCTGTTGTCGAACCCGGATGATGATATCAGCTTAACCCGGATTATTAATGTGCCTAAGCGCAGCATTGGAGATACGACAGTAGCCAAGCTGGCTGCTGCGGCTGGAGAGCGTGGAATTTCCATTTTCCGTGTGTTACAGGTCGTAGATGATCTTGGGTTTGCTGGCCGTACACGTAACGCACTCGTAGAGTTCTATGATATGATCGCTGCGCTTCACCAAATGGTGGAATATTTGTCTGTTACCGAACTGACCGAGAAGATTCTCGAGATGAGTCAATATCGCCTTGAGATGCAAAATGAAAATACACTCGAATCTCGTGCACGGCTCGAGAACATTGATGAGTTCCTGTCGGTAACGATGGAGTTTGAGAAAAATAATGAAGACAAAACGCTTGTTTCGTTTCTCACCGATCTGGCACTCATTGCGGATATCGACAGCATGAACGATGACGAAGAGGATCAGAGCGATGCCGTTACCCTGATGACCATGCACAGTGCGAAAGGTCTGGAGTTCCCGGTTGTCTTTATCGTGGGTATGGAAGAAGGCGTCTTCCCGCACAGCCGGGCTTTTATGGACAACGAAGAGTTGGAAGAAGAACGTCGTCTTGCGTACGTGGGGATTACACGGGCTGAGGAGCAGTTATTCCTCTCGTGCGCGCAGATGCGGACATTGTTTGGACGTACAACGGCGAACCCGCCATCCCGTTTTCTGGACGAAATTCCGGATGAACTTAAGGAAGATACCTCCATTGCAAGAGACCGCTACCGTCGTGGGTCGAGTTCGGGTGGCGGCTCCTATGGTGGACGTGGCCTAGGCTCAAGTGGTGGAAGTAATTTCGGTGGCGCTGCGAGTGCATCCAAGCTGTTTGAACAGCAGAGCCGGAGCGGTTCATCCGCAACTGCGTCAGGACCAACATCCCGAGTGACTACGAGTACCTCTCGTCCCACCTTTGCAGCACCAGCGTCAGCTTCGAAGTCTGTCTCTTCCGACAGTGCGTCAGGATTCAAGGCAGGCGATAAAGTGCAACACGGCAAATGGGGAACAGGTACCATTGTTGCTGTCAAAGGCAGTGGTAATGATACCGAGCTGCAGATTGCATTCCCGGCTCCGGTTGGCGTGAAACGTCTGCTGGCTGGATTTGCCCCAATTACCAAAGTGGAATAAGAATGAAACGGCCTATTGCCTAATCCTGAGCTGACATGAGATCTGATTCTGCCATGTTCGATTATCGCAATAGGCATGTTTCTTCTACATATATTAAATAAACGGAGGGATGGCCCGTATGGACCCGATGCACCGGATGGAGCAACTTGTTACCGAGCTGAACCAACATAATTATCAGTACTACACGATGGATCAGCCGCAGATCAGTGATAAGGAGTATGACCTTCTGTATGATGAACTGGTTACACTGGAGCAGGAGAGCGGTATGGTATTGCCGGATTCTCCCACACAACGTGTAGGGGGCGAATTGCTTAAGGGATTCAACCCGCATCGTCATTTATCCCCATTATGGAGTTTGGACAAAGCGCAGAACATTGAACAGCTGCGCAACTGGAATACGCGTGTATTAAAGCTGGTGAATGACTATAACAGCAAAAACCCGGAGAATCCCTTACCTGACCCAGGTTACGTCATTGAGCTGAAATTTGATGGGCTGACCTTGAACCTGACCTACACAAACGGTGAACTGGTGCAGGCCTCTACACGTGGAAACGGAACGGTGGGCGAGGGTATTTTGGCACAAGTCAAAACCATCAAATCTGTTCCGCTCAAAATTCCGTATACTGGCGGTACGATTGAAGTGCAGGGAGAGGGCATTATGAACCTTTCAGTGCTGAACCGATATAACGAGACGGCTGCCGAGCCACTCAAAAACGCACGAAATGCAGCCGCAGGAGCGCTGCGCAATTTAAATCCGAAAACGACCGCTGAGCGTCGGTTGAATGCCTATTTCTATAACATTGGATACTCGGACGACATTCAGTTTTCGAATCATCAGGAGATGATGGACTTCTTGCGCGAGAACCGTTTTAAAGTTAATCCATCACTCACCTACTTCCATGAATTCGATGACGTTATGGAGCAGCTCGAAGCAATTCAGGAAAATCGTGGACAACTGGATTACCTGATTGACGGGGCGGTTATTAAGCTGACGGACATGCGAACTCGTGAAGTACTTGGCTACACGGACAAGTTCCCGCGCTGGGCAGTTGCCTACAAGTTTGAAGCAGAAGAGACAACTACGGTACTAAACGAAGTCGTGTGGAATGTTGGCCGTACAGGCAAAGTAACCCCGCTGGCGCGGGTAGAAGCGGTTGAACTTGCTGGAGTAACGGTACAAAATTGTACGCTGAACAATGTGGGTGATATCGAGCGTAAAAACCTGAAGTATGCACTGGGTTCACGTGTCTTCATCCGCCGTTCCAATGATGTTATCCCGGAGATTCTCGGTAAAGTGACCGAAGAGAATGATGGGGAAGAGATCATCTATCCAGAGCAATGCCCTGCATGTGGATTCCCGCTGGAGCAGCGCGGAGCGCATTTGTTCTGTAACAACAAACTGGCATGTAAACCGCAAACAGTTGCTCGTATTTCCCATTTTGCCTCCAGAGACGCGATGGACATCGAGACCTTCAGTGAGAAAACAGCGATTCAGTTATATGATGAATTGAACGTGCGTGAACCGGCGGATCTGTATACACTGCAGTTTGATGATTTGGTGAAGCTGGAGCGATTTGGCGAAAAGAAAGCGAGTAACCTTCTCGCTGCGCTAGAGCAGAGTAAAGACCGAGACCTGGCTTCGTTCCTGTATTCTTTGGGTATCCCTAACACAGGCAAATCCACCACGCGTATGCTGGCTGAGCATTATCGTGATCTGCACGCGATCATGAACGCTACCGCGGAGGAATTAGTCGAACTGCCAGACGTGGGTGGTATTGTAGCAGAGAGTATCGTTAACTTCTTTGCGGATCCATTCACACAGGCTGCTATTGAGAAGATGCTGAATCTGGGTGTGAAAGCACAGGCACCAGAAGCTCCAGCTGTTGTTGTTGAGGACTCCTTCTTTGGCGGTAAAACAGTGGTACTCACAGGAACGCTGCATCAATTGACGCGTGAAGAAGCAACGCAGAGACTTGAAGCACTTGGTGCGAAGGTAACGGGAAGTGTGTCAAAAAAGACAGACCTGGTCATTGCCGGAGAGAAGGCAGGCAGTAAATTAACAAAGGCCCATGATCTCGGTATTCCGACCATCGAGGACGAGGATGAACTGGTACGTCTGCTGAATCCGTAAGACGTGAATATAAACGGGTGCTGCGTCTGCTTTGTTATTGTGAATAACAAGCAGTGTCAAAACCGCTTGCAAATAAGGAAGCCTCCAGAAACACGCATGTCGTGCCGGGAGGCTTCCTTTGTATGCATTGAGATCTGTTATGAACCAGTAATATTCGGAAAACGCTGAGAAGCACCGGATAACCAAGCATCTTTGTCGTATCCCCGTTCTTCCCAGTATCCAATATGCTCGCTGTCGATGACTTCGATTCGATTCAACCACTTGACCGATTTGTAGGCATACATCTGTGGGATAACGAGCCGTACCGGACCGCCAAGGTCTGCAGGAATAGGTTTACCGTCATGCATAACCGCAATTATAATATCATCCATTTGTGCCTGCTCCAGCGTGATGGCATCGGTGTAAACTCCGTCACCAGAATAAAACTTGACGCTGTGCGCTCCGGATCTCACACCAGCGTTCTCCAGGAAATGCTTCAGGGGAATGCCTTCCCATGTATTCTTATACACGGACCAGCCGGTAACGCAGTGAAAGTCACTGACTTGCACGGTGCGTGTGAGCTTGACGAACTGCTCCCAATTCCAGATCTGTGCTCGTTCCACAAGTCCATCTACGCGAAATGACCAATTTGCATTGGAGAAAGATGGGATGGGGGTAACCGTGTATACACGAAAGTGACCTTCGGCTCCCCCTCCGATCGGAGGAGAAGAAGCGGATAATGGTTGAGGCAACGGAACCATCTGATTGGGATCATTCTCGAGCATGCTGTCTATGTTGTTATCAAACTTGAGGTTTTTACCAACCCACGATACAAAAGTAGGTCCAAGAGTCACCGCGAGTCCTATGCCAACAGCTGAACGAATGAAGGCTCGACGGGTGTATACCGGCTGTGGTTTTTCAAGGATCTGTGTTGTACTGCTTTTACTAAAGTCTGGATTCTCCTGTAGAGCAGACATGGCTGCTGGTGTATTGCGTGTTTCCGACTCATCTTCATTAGAGGAGCGATTGTTGGGATTGGACACCCTCGGCATCTGTGCTGAAGCTTCATCGACTTGAATCGTACGGCGTGCAGAGTCTTTTAACCATCGGGTACGTGTGATGGAATGGTAGATGATATAAGGCAAACCAACCCATGTGAGCAGATCATGGATCAGTAGCGCAGCGTTGGACCACCGGGGGCCTGCCAGCTTGAACTGCCATAAGACGATACCAGATAATAACCAGCCGATCAGAAGCGCAAGGACGATGATCGTATTTGCTTTTTGCCATGGCTTATTACGAAGCTGCTTCCAATGCTTACTGGCCAAAAATAAGTAATACAATACAGGGGCAAGTAGGGCGAGACCTACTGCGATATGTAACCATTTTAACCAGACACGTCCGATACCCAGAGTTTCACGCCAGAAACCGCCAATGAGTACAAGACCAGTAATGGCGAGAATAACAACTATCCAGGCATTCCAGGCATGAATGGAAACCAGCTTTTTGCCATAACCTTTGCGCATTCTTTTTAACCACTGTTTCAAGTTTGTTCACCTCGAGTCATGGATTTGAGTCGAAAATTGCCGGTCAAGAGCCATAAGCATAATTGATGTGCAATTCAAATCATTCACTTATCAGATTTAGAAAGAGCATATTGAACATGGGTGATGATGTTACTGTGTCTACTATTCATTAAGCACCTGCGGTATCCTTGGGGTACTTCCTCTAATTTAAGATACCTTATTATAAAGTTTTTGGATCACTTACTTCAAATAAAAAGAGCAGATTTCAGCTATATAGATGAATATGAAAAAAGTTAAATAAAGTACTTGCTTAATGATCGACAGCATGATATATTATTTCTTGTCGCTTCAAACGAACGAAAGTCGAATAGCTTTGAAGATAGACAAAAAAGTAATGTTGACAGAAACTTTGTTAACATGATATGATAAGTTTCCTGTCCGGTTGACATGAGTTGACAAAGGATGGGAGAACAAGTTCCTTGAAAACTGAACAAATGGATAGTAACTTTTGATTTATAATGAATCGTCAGATTCAAAATGAGCTTATCGCTCTTTTCAATACCCCGATGAGTTTGACAGTGTTTAACGACGCTGACCAAATTCATCTTCATTGGAGAGTTTGATCCTGGCTCAGGACGAACGCTGGCGGCATGCCTAATACATGCAAGTCGAGCGGACTTGAAGAGAAGCTTGCTTCTCGGACGGTTAGCGGCGGACGGGTGAGTAACACGTAGGCAACCTGCCCTCAAGCTTGGGACAACTACCGGAAACGGTAGCTAATACCGAATACTTGTTTTCTTCGCCTGAAGGGAACTGGAAAGACGGAGCAATCTGTCACTTGGGGATGGGCCTGCGGCGCATTAGCTAGTTGGTGAGGTAACGGCTCACCAAGGCGACGATGCGTAGCCGACCTGAGAGGGTGATCGGCCACACTGGGACTGAGACACGGCCCAGACTCCTACGGGAGGCAGCAGTAGGGAATCTTCCGCAATGGGCGAAAGCCTGACGGAGCAATGCCGCGTGAGTGATGAAGGTTTTCGGATCGTAAAGCTCTGTTGCCAGGGAAGAACGCTTGGGAGAGTAACTGCTCTCAAGGTGACGGTACCTGAGAAGAAAGCCCCGGCTAACTACGTGCCAGCAGCCGCGGTAATACGTAGGGGGCAAGCGTTGTCCGGAATTATTGGGCGTAAAGCGCGCGCAGGCGGTCATGTAAGTCTGGTGTTTAATCCCGGGGCTCAACCCCGGATCGCACTGGAAACTGTGTGACTTGAGTGCAGAAGAGGAGAGTGGAATTCCACGTGTAGCGGTGAAATGCGTAGATATGTGGAGGAACACCAGTGGCGAAGGCGACTCTCTGGGCTGTAACTGACGCTGAGGCGCGAAAGCGTGGGGAGCAAACAGGATTAGATACCCTGGTAGTCCACGCCGTAAACGATGAGTGCTAGGTGTTAGGGGTTTCGATACCCTTGGTGCCGAAGTTAACACATTAAGCACTCCGCCTGGGGAGTACGGTCGCAAGACTGAAACTCAAAGGAATTGACGGGGACCCGCACAAGCAGTGGAGTATGTGGTTTAATTCGAAGCAACGCGAAGAACCTTACCAGGTCTTGACATCCAACTAACGAAGCAGAGATGCATCAGGTGCCCTTCGGGGAAAGTTGAGACAGGTGGTGCATGGTTGTCGTCAGCTCGTGTCGTGAGATGTTGGGTTAAGTCCCGCAACGAGCGCAACCCTTATATTTAGTTGCCAGCACTTCGGGTGGGCACTCTAGATAGACTGCCGGTGACAAACCGGAGGAAGGTGGGGATGACGTCAAATCATCATGCCCCTTATGACCTGGGCTACACACGTACTACAATGGCCGGTACAACGGGCAGCGAAATCGCGAGATGGAGCCAATCCCAGCAAAGCCGGTCTCAGTTCGGATTGCAGGCTGCAACTCGCCTGCATGAAGTCGGAATTGCTAGTAATCGCGGATCAGCATGCCGCGGTGAATACGTTCCCGGGTCTTGTACACACCGCCCGTCACACCACGAGAGTTTATAACACCCGAAGTCGGTGGGGTAACCGCAAGGAGCCAGCCGCCGAAGGTGGGATAGATGATTGGGGTGAAGTCGTAACAAGGTAGCCGTATCGGAAGGTGCGGCTGGATCACCTCCTTTCTATGGAGAATCGTCTTCTGCAACGAAGACATTCAAATAAGTAAGTTCATTGAACTTGCAAGCAATACAGAGTTACTAATCCATTTGTTCGGTTTTGATGGAATTTGAGGGGCCATAGCTCAGCTGGGAGAGCGCCTGCCTTGCAAGCAGGAGGTCAGCGGTTCGATCCCGCTTGGCTCCACCAAACAATTTCATCTATTTGTTGTGTTCTTTGAAAACTAGATATCGAAACGAAATAAACGCGAATTAGAACATTCCTTTAGGGATGAATGCTTGTTTCGGTTCAAGTAACCGAATAACAATCATCCTAGCTGATCTTGTGTAAACAAGTGAAGTGTTTATAAGGTAGATTGCTGGAGCGAGTGATCGAAATGGAGCGACTTTTGGCTTTGCGCAAGCAAACCAAGCGGAGCGACAGCTCGAACACGAGCGCAATGGTTAAGCTACTAAGAGCACACGGAGGATGCCTAGGCGCTAGGAGCCGATGAAGGACGTGGCGAACAACGAAACTGCCTCGGGGAGCTGTAAGCAAGCTTTGATCCGGGGATGTCCGAATGGGGAAACCCAGCTGGGGTAATATCCAGTTACTCATAACTGAATACATAGGTTGTGCAGAGGCATACCAAGGGAACTGAAACATCTAAGTACCTTGAGGAAGAGAAAACAATAGTGATTCCGTCAGTAGCGGCGAGCGAACGCGGAGAAGCCCAAACCAAGGAGCTTGCTCTTTGGGGTTGTGGGACGTCTCACATGGAGTTACAAAGGAACCGGTTAAGCGAAGAGGTCTGGAAAGGCCCGCCAAAGAAGGTAAAAGCCCTGTAGTTGAAAGTTGGTTCCCTCCGAGACGGATCCCGAGTAGTGCGGGGCACGTGAAACCCCGTATGAATCCGGCAGGACCATCTGCCAAGGCTAAATACTTCCTAGCGACCGATAGTGAAGCAGTACCGTGAGGGAAAGGTGAAAAGCACCCCGGAAGGGGAGTGAAATAGAACCTGAAACCGTGTGCTTACAAAAAGTCAGAGCCCGTTTTAGGGGTGATGGCGTGCCTTTTGTAGAATGAACCGGCGAGTTACGTTCCCGTGCAAGGTTAAGGTGAAGAGCCGGAGCCGCAGCGAAAGCGAGTCTGAATAGGGCGCCATAGTACGTGGACGTAGACCCGAAACCGGGTGATCTACCCCTGTCCAGGGTGAAGGTGCGGTAACACGCACTGGAGGCCCGAACCCACGCATGTTGAAAAATGCGGGGATGAGGTGGGGGTAGCGGAGAAATTCCAATCGAACTCGGAGATAGCTGGTTCTCCCCGAAATAGCTTTAGGGCTAGCCTCGGAAAACAGAGTCGTGGAGGTAGAGCACTGATTGGGTGCGGGGCCCGCAAGGGTTACCAAGCTCAGTCAAACTCCGAATGCCATAGACTTACTTCCGGGAGTCAGACAGTGAGTGCTAAGATCCATTGTCAAAAGGGAAACAGCCCAGACCATCAGCTAAGGTCCCCAAGTGTGTGTTAAGTGGGAAAGGATGTGGAGTTGCACAGACAACCAGGATGTTGGCTTAGAAGCAGCCACCATTGAAAGAGTGCGTAATAGCTCACTGGTCGAGTGACTCTGCGCCGAAAATGTAACGGGGCTAAACACACCACCGAAGCTATGGCTTGATGCATTGCATCAGGGGTAGGGGAGCGTTGTATAAGGGTTGAAGGTGTACCGTAAGGAGCGCTGGACATTATACAAGTGAGAATGCCGGTATGAGTAACGAAAAGATCAGTGAGAATCTGATCCGCCGAAAGCCTAAGGGTTCCTGAGGAAGGCTCGTCCGCTCAGGGTAAGTCGGGACCTAAGGCGAGGCCGAAAGGCGTAGTCGAAGGACAACAGGTCGAAATTCCTGTACCACCGTAAATCGTTACGAGCAATGGGGGGACGCAGTAGGGTAGTGACGCGGACTGATGGATGTCCGTCTAAGCAGTAAGGCTGATGTGTAGGCAAATCCGCACATTGTAAGGCTGAGCTGTGATGGGGAGCGAAAATTACAGTAGCGAAGGTCATGATCTCACACTGCCAAGAAAAGCCTCTAGCCAGATGAAGGTGCCCGTACCGCAAACCGACACAGGTAGGCGAGAAGAGAATTCTAAGGCGCGCGGAAGAACTCTCGTTAAGGAACTCGGCAAAATGACCCCGTAACTTCGGGAGAAGGGGTGCCCCGGTAGTGTGAATAGCACGAGGGGGCCGCAGTGAAAAGGCCCAAGCGACTGTTTAGCAAAAACACAGGTCTGTGCGAAGCCGTAAGGCGAAGTATACGGGCTGACGCCTGCCCGGTGCTGGAAGGTTAAGGGGAGTGGTTAGGAGTAATCCGAAGCTGTGAACCGAAGCCCCAGTAAACGGCGGCCGTAACTATAACGGTCCTAAGGTAGCGAAATTCCTTGTCAGGTAAATTCTGACCCGCACGAATGGCGTAACGACTTGGGCGCTGTCTCAACGAGAGATCCGGTGAAATTTTAATACCTGTGAAGATGCAGGTTACCCGCGACAAGACGGAAAGACCCCATGGAGCTTTACTGCAGCTTGATATTGAATTTGGGTACGATCTGTACAGGATAGGTGGGAGCCTTAGAAGCATGAGCGCCAGCTTGTGTGGAGGCACCGTTGGGATACCACCCTGATCGTATCTAGGTTCTAACCTGGTGCCCTTAACGGGTACGGGGACAGTGTCAGGTGGGCAGTTTGACTGGGGCGGTCGCCTCCTAAAGAGTAACGGAGGCGCCCAAAGGTTCCCTCAGAATGGTTGGAAATCATTCGAAGAGTGCAAAGGCATAAGGGAGCTTGACTGCGAGACCTACAAGTCGAGCAGGGACGAAAGTCGGGCTTAGTGATCCGGTGGTACCGCATGGAAGGGCCATCGCTCAACGGATAAAAGCTACCCTGGGGATAACAGGCTTATCTCCCCCAAGAGTCCACATCGACGGGGAGGTTTGGCACCTCGATGTCGGCTCATCGCATCCTGGGGCTGAAGTAGGTCCCAAGGGTTGGGCTGTTCGCCCATTAAAGCGGTACGCGAGCTGGGTTCAGAACGTCGTGAGACAGTTCGGTCCCTATCTGTCGTGGGCGTAGGAAATTTGAGAGGAGCTGTCCTTAGTACGAGAGGACCGGGATGGACGTACCGCTGGTGTACCAGTTGTTCCGCCAGGAGCACCGCTGGGTAGCTATGTACGGACGGGATAAGCGCTGAAAGCATCTAAGCGTGAAGCCCCCCTCAAGATGAGATTTCCCAGTATGTAAGACCCCTTGAAGACGACGAGGTAGATAGGCTGGGGGTGGAAGTGCAGCAATGCATGGAGCTGACCAGTACTAATCGGTCGAGGGCTTATCCAATAGCACGTTTGAGTTTGCGTGAGTTTCGTTTCGAATCTAGTTTTCAGAGAACAACACTCTGATGAATGGAAGAAGCTATGCTTCGACCAATCGCGTTTGGTGGCGATGGCGGAGGGGTTCCACACGTACCCATCCCGAACACGACCGTTAAGCCCTCTAGCGCCGATGGTACTTGGACCGCAGGGTCCTGGGAGAGTAGGACGCCGCCAAGCAAAGAACCACTGCCGATGTAATTCGGTGGTGGTTTTTATTTTATATTTTATTACTTAGGAGATGTGAATGTTGCATCTCCTGTTTGACTTTAGGGGAAACCTCTGACACACTCGAATGTATGTAGTAGTATCGCTTAACCTCCTATATAATTTGAACTATTTATTTTCACAAGGATGGACTTACATTACGAGAGAATGAGGTGCAGGATCATATGGAACTTCGTAAATTAACGGCTGGCGATTATGAGGCGTGTATGGCGCTCTCTGAGTATGCTTTTCAGTTTACAATGACAGAGGATCAACTGGAGAGACGGCGAGAGGAATTTTCCAAGCATAATGTATTGGGTGTCTATGCGGATGGACAGGTGGGAGCCAAACTTCAAATTATTCCATTTCAAACGTACATCCACGGACGATCCTTTGAAATGGGTGGAATTGCAGGTGTAGCAACTTGGCCGGAATACAGACGCAAGGGATGGGTAGCGGGTCTGCTAAAATATGCGCTCGAAGAAATGAATCGAAATAAACAGAGTATTTCCTTCCTGCATCCGTTTGCTTTCTCCTTTTATCGAAAATACGGGTGGGAAACCTATGTGGAATATAAGAAATACAAATTGTCTACCTCCGAACTGCCAGCCAAGAAACAAACACCAGGTACGATTAAACGGGGGAATCCCGAGCTTGCTGTATTGAAGCAGGTCTATGAAACGTATGCAGCACGTTATAATGGAAGCTTGAATCGGGATGGCGCTTGGTGGGAGAATTCAGTATATATAAAAAAAGGCAGTAAGCGAGCTGTGTACTATGATGAGGCTGATGTACCTCAAGGTTATGTATTCTACGAGGTTAAGGATAGCAAATTTACCATCGGTGAGATGATTCATCTGAATGAAGAGGCAAGACAAGGGCTTTGGACGTTTATCGCCAATCATGATTCCATGATTAACGAGGTGACTTTACAAGCGCCAGCAAGTGATATGTTAGCGTTTCAACTGGACAATCCACGGATTCAGCAAGAGGTGGTACCTTACTTCATGGCACGGATTGTAAGTGTGGAGCAGTTCATTTCGCAGTATCCTTTTGCAAGTCAGGACTCGCCTGTACAGATTTGGCTTGAAGTCGAAGACGCATATGCTCCTTGGAATGAAGGGGTATGGGAATTAAATGTAGCGATGAACGGAACGGCTTCTATATGGAAAAAGGCCGAATCAGAGCGTGAAGATCAGCATGATCAGCGAATTCGACTCAATATCCAATCGCTCACAGCCGTGTTAATGGGGTATCGCAGACCAGCAGAGATGGCGCAGATCGGTAGAATGGAAGGCTCGGCTACCGCAATTCAAGCGCTGGAGAAGGCTATTCCACACCGTGAAACCTACTTACTTGACTTCTTTTAAGCTTGCAGATATCAAGTCGTATATCATCGATTAGATAAGAAGTGTAATAGTGAGCAATCAGACTTCTCCCGATGCCTGGGAGAGGTTTTTTTGTGTCAGGCGAATATTTCGTGTAAAATCGTAAAAAATGAATAGTGCCCCCACTTGGCAAAACAGTAAAATATGCTATAATGTATATAAAGTCAAAGAAAGTCAAAGTCAACTCAAGGTTAAATGTTTATTATTATACCTACGATATGATTGTTCGACTTTCTTACTGCTCTCTGATGAGAAGTACCGTGTAACGGATACATGTCATTGGAAGATCAAGGGGATATTAAAGGACCTCCGTGCTTCCTATGCTCTCTTGTTTACCACCTGAGGCGGTAAGATTCGCTGTTTCACTAAGTGGTTAAATGGGTGGAGAAGGTGTACTCTGTGGGGGCGTGTGGGTCCTTATTGACTTAACGTTTCAGACAGTGGAGGATGATTGGATGCGTAATATCTCTGATATTATCGAACGATATCTGAAGGGTATTTTGCATGAAAGTCCCGAAGGAATGATTGAAATTCAGCGTAATGATCTGGCGGATCAGTTTTCATGTGTACCTTCCCAGATCAATTATGTCATCAGCACCCGTTTCACTATAGAAAAAGGTTATCTGGTAGAGAGTAAACGTGGCGGCGGTGGATACGTTCGTATACAGCGCATTGAATTACCCGCTCAATCTGCTCTGCACAACCATCTGCATCACAGCATTGGTGAGGAGATTGGACAGACTGCTGCGGAAGGTTTGATCTATCAACTGGAAGAAGCCCGTTTCTTAAGTAAGCGGGAAGCCGGGTTGATGCGTGCGGCTGTGTCGAGAGAGGTTCTTATGGTCAAACTTCCTTACCGGGATCAAATTCGTGCCAGAATGTTGAAGGCGATGCTAATATCTTTGCTCGGTAAATGAAAACTATCGGGATCAAAGGAGGTACATCTATATGCTGTGCCAAGAATGTAATAAACGTCCGGCTACACTTCATTTTACGAAAATTGTAAATGGAGAGAAGACGGAATTTCATATCTGTGAATCATGTGCCCGTGAGAAGGGGGAGATGATTCCTGGAACATCCGGAGGATTTTCCATTCACAATCTGCTGTCCGGATTGCTTGATTTTGATCCGGCAGGCAAAAGTTCAGGTGCTGCACCTGCCAAGGCACTGCAATGTGAAGAATGCGGCATGACTTATGCGCAGTTCAGCAAAGTTGGCCGTTTTGGCTGCAGCTCCTGTTACAAGTACTTTGACAGTCGTCTCGACCCGTTGTTCAAACGAGTGCATGGTAGCACGTCTCATGTGGGCAAAGTTCCTGCCAGAGCGGGTGGACGCATTAAGGTGAAACGACAAATTGCTGATCTGAAGCAAAATCTTCAGCAGAGCATTGCCCAAGAAGAATTCGAAGAGGCAGCTCAAATCCGGGATCAGATTCGTGAACTTGAAAAAGGAATAGCTCAGGAGTAAAGTTTGTCATGAGTAGGAGGGAACCATAATGCCTAATCTGCGTTTTACAGAGAAGGCGCTCAGTGAATGGATGCGCAGTGATGCAACTGATTCAGAGATTGTAATCAGCAGTCGTGTCCGTATCGCACGTAACCTTCAGCATATCCCCTTCCCGATGCTGGCCTCGGGTGAGCAATCGGAAGAGGTGTTGAATAAACTGAGCGAAGTACTTCAGTACGATGACGTACATGCCTTTGGTGATTTTACTACACTTGATCTGATCGATATCGATGAACTCGATAAGCGAGTGTTGGTGGAGAAACATCTAATCAGCCCAAGTCTGGCGAATGAATCTACAAACGGAGCCGTCATTCTTAGTGAAGATGAATCGGTAAGCATTATGATTAATGAAGAGGATCATCTGCGTATCCAGTGCCTCTATCCGGGGTTCCAGGTGAAAGAAGCCTGGGAGAAAGCTTCCGCTATAGATGATGCTTTTGAAGCGCATGTGGATTATGCCTTTGATGATCGCAGGGGTTATCTAACCAGTTGTCCAACAAACGTTGGAACAGGTGTCAGGGCTTCGGTCATGATGCATCTTCCAGCATTGGTCATGACACAGCAGATCGGTCGTATTCTCAGTGCCGTATCCCAGGTGGGGTTAACGGTTCGAGGGATTTACGGAGAGGGCAGTGAGGCAATGGGCAATCTGTTCCAGATTTCCAATCAGATTACACTTGGGCAGACGGAACAAGAAGTGATCGACAATCTGCACAGCGTTGTTTTACAGATGATTGGTCATGAACGTACAGCCAGAGAACGGCTTATTACCGATTCCAGACTACGTATTACAGATCGGGTGATGCGTTCCTACGGAATCTTGTCCCATGCAGCCATTGTAGACACGAAAGAAGCAGCGCAGCGCTTATCTGATATTCGGCTCGGTGTGGATCTTGGATTGCTGGATGGGTTAACCATTCCGGTGATGAATGAGCTGAATGTGATGACGCAGCCAGGATTTTTGCAAAAAACGTTCGGGGATATGCGCACAGATGAGCGTGACATCTACCGGGCACAGTTAATTCGTGATACGATCAAAGCAGCTAAAAGTTCTGGGTAAACATTCCTGGAATACTAACTTCGGTTTCATGCCGCACCTGCGGCTTTTATATAACAAGGCCTCCACTCTCATGGAAGGTACCAATGATTTTAATCGCAGCATGGCTGCCAACAAAATGATATGAAGAATAACGAAGGGTTATCGAGTAGATTAAATTCCCTCGTTTGATCCAAAACCATGGAGGTGCAGGAGATATGATGTTTGGAAGATTTACGGAACGGGCCCAAAAGGTGCTCGCACTCGCGCAGGAAGAAGCTGTCCGTCTCGGTCATAATAACATCGGTACGGAGCATATTTTGCTCGGCCTCATTCGTGAAGGTGAAGGCATTGCTGCCAAAGCACTGATCGGCCTGGGACTCGGATTGGAAAAAATTCAGGATGAAGTAGAAACGCTAATTGGCCGTGGTCAAGAGCAACCTACGAACATTGCATATACGCCGCGCGCGAAAAAAGTAATTGAATTGTCCATGGATGAGGCTCGTAAATTGGGTCACACCTATGTAGGAACAGAACATATTCTTCTCGGATTAATCCGTGAAGGCGAAGGAGTTGCTGCACGTGTGCTCAACAACCTTGGCATCAGTTTGAACAAAGCACGTCAACAAGTACTGCAATTGCTCGGAAGCAGCGAAGCGGTTTCCAGTCATAATGGAACACCTGCCAATGTGAGTACACCAACATTAGATAGTCTGGCTCGCGATCTCACGGCTTACGCCAGAGAAAATAACCTTGACCCGGTCATTGGCCGCAGCAAGGAAATTGAGCGTGTCATTCAGGTGTTGAGCCGTCGTACCAAAAACAACCCTGTATTGATCGGTGAACCGGGTGTAGGTAAAACAGCGATTGCTGAAGGTCTTGCACAGAAAATCATTGCAAATGAAATTCCGGAAACCTTGCGTGACAAACGGGTAATGACGTTGGATATGGGTTCGGTTGTAGCTGGAACCAAATATCGTGGTGAATTCGAGGATCGCCTGAAAAAAATCATGGATGAGATCCGTCAAGCTGGAAACATTGTCTTGTTCATCGATGAGTTGCACACGCTGATTGGTGCCGGTGGTGCGGAGGGTGCAATCGACGCATCAAACATTTTGAAACCAGCTCTGGCTCGTGGAGAATTGCAGTGTATCGGTGCGACCACCCTTGATGAATATCGTAAATACATCGAAAAGGATGCTGCGCTGGAGCGTCGTTTCCAACCGATTACCGTTGATCAACCATCGCCGGAAGAAGCAATCCAAATTTTGCATGGTCTGCGTGATCGTTATGAAGCGCATCACCGTGTGAAAATTACAGATGAAGCGATTGTGCAAGCCGTTAAATTGTCTGATCGTTACATCACTGATCGTTTCCTGCCGGATAAGGCCATTGACTTGATCGATGAAGCTGGATCAAAAGTAAGGCTGAACTCTTACACCATTCCGCCAAACCTGAAACAATTGGAGAGCCGTCTGGAAGATATCCGCAAGGAAAAAGACGCGGCGGTTCAAAGCCAAGAGTTCGAAAAGGCAGCAGCACTTCGTGATACGGAACAGAAAATTCGTGAAGAGCTGGATACCACGAAGAACCAATGGAAAGAAAAACAAGGCCGCACTGATTCCGAAGTAACTCCAGAAGATATCGCTCAAGTGGTAGCCAACTGGACAGGAATTCCGGTGAACAAGCTAAAAGAAGAAGAGACACAGCGTTTGATGAATCTGGAGTCCATTCTTCATGAACGGGTTATCGGACAGGATGAAGCTGTGAAATCCGTCAGCCGTGCCGTTCGCCGTGCACGTGCCGGACTTAAAGATCCGAAACGTCCGATGGGTTCTTTCATCTTCCTTGGTCCTACTGGTGTAGGTAAAACCGAACTGGCTCGTGCACTCGCTGAAGCGATGTTCGGTGATGAAAATGCCGTGATTCGGATTGATATGTCCGAGTATGGAGAGAAACACTCCACATCCAGACTGGTCGGAGCACCTCCAGGATATGTGGGATATGAAGAAGGCGGTCAGTTGACAGAGAAGGTTCGTCGCAAACCGTATTCTGTAGTCCTGTTGGACGAAGTGGAGAAAGCGCACCCTGAGGTCTTCAACATCCTGCTGCAAGTGTTGGAAGATGGGCGTTTGACGGATTCCAAAGGACGTGTTGTGGACTTCCGCAATACGCTGATTATCCTGACATCTAACGTGGGTGCAGAAGCGATCAAACGTAATTCCACTCTTGGCTTCACAGCTGTTGTGGATGCAGGGGCAGATTACGATAACATGAAGGGCAAAGTGATGGATGAGCTGAAGAAAAGCTTCCGTCCTGAGTTCCTGAACCGGATCGATGAGATTATCGTGTTCCACTCACTCGAACAGAAACATATCGCTGAGATTGTTACTCTCATGAGTGAGGAACTACGTAAACGACTCAACGAATACGAAGTTGATTTTGAACTTACAGATAACGCCAAGGACTTCCTGGCCAAAGCTGGCTTTGATCCTGCTTACGGTGCACGCCCACTTCGCCGGGCAATTCAGAAGCATATAGAAGACAAATTGTCTGAAGAACTGCTCACAGGTAATGTTACCAAAGGGGACTCCTTGCTCATTGACGAAGAGAATGGAGCATTGTCTGTAACCAAAAAAGATGCGCCCGTTCTGTCCAATGAGGAGATTGAAACGAAATAAATAGGGTGTGAACAGCTGAATGAAAGCAGCTTATATTCATATTCCGGTCCTTCCTGGCTTCCGCCGGGGAGGATTTTTTCATATGTGCGGGAGTTGTGATTGAATTGTAGCGAGATACACCAGGAACATGTGTAAAGTTTGCGATAATCCTTTACGAAAAATCTCAAACAATGGTAAACTTTTAGTAACCCTGTATGTTAGGGCAACAAGCAAAATTAGTCGAATAATGTAAATGCTGATATAAAATAAAATAATTCATAGGAGTGCTGAAGTGGCCAAAGTTAAAACCAAGTTTCAATGTACGGAATGCGGCTATGAAGCCCCCAAATGGTACGGAAAATGTCCTGGTTGTCAGTCCTGGAATTCAATGATAGAAGAAACCGAAACGGTGGTCAAAACACAAGGGAGAAATTCTCCGCTGTTTGACAGTAAAGATAAACCGCTTCCTATCATAGATATAGATAGCGGTCAGGAGCCGCGTGTACAGACTGGAATCGGAGAACTCAACCGTGTATTGGGCGGCGGCATTGTGCCAGGTTCGCTTGTGTTGGTGGGGGGCGATCCGGGTATCGGAAAATCAACGTTGATGTTACAGACTTCTCACGCATTAACCCACTCCGGGCTGCGTGTGTTATATGTGTCTGGGGAAGAATCCGTGAAGCAAACAAAACTGCGAGCTGACCGGCTCGGTGCACTTTCGCCTGAGCTGTACGTGCTGTGTGAAACCAATATGGAACGAGTGGAGGAAGCGGTGGATCAGATCCAGCCGCATTTTCTTGTCATCGACTCTATTCAAACGGTATATTTGCCCGAAGTTACCAGCGCACCAGGGAGTGTGGCACAGGTAAGGGAATGCACGTCCAGATTCATGCGGATTGCTAAAGGCCGAGGCATTGCAACGGTTCTTGTAGGGCATGTTACCAAAGAAGGTGCCATCGCTGGTCCTCGTATGTTAGAGCATATGGTGGACTGTGTGCTTTATTTTGAAGGTGAACGGCATCATACGTATCGTCTCCTTCGTGCGGTGAAGAACCGTTTTGGTTCCACTAACGAAATTGGCATATTTGAAATGGGAGAAGACGGGCTCCGCGAAGTGGGTAATCCTTCAGAGTTATTTTTATCTGAACGTCCACTCGGAGTAGCCGGTTCTACCGTAGTGGCGAGCATGGAAGGTACACGTCCGATGCTGGTGGAGCTGCAAGCTTTGATTTCGACGACACATTTTCCATCTCCGCGCCGCATGGCAACAGGCATTGATCATCATCGGTTGAATCTGATCATTGCGGTTCTGGAGAAACGGATGGGCATGTTCCTGCAGACACAGGATGCCTATCTGAACGTGGCTGGCGGGGTCAGGCTGGATGAACCGGCCGTCGATCTGGCCGTCGCAGTCAGTATTGCTTCCAGCTTGAGAGATGTACCAACCAAGCCGGATGATGTCATCTTTGGCGAGATTGGCCTAACGGGTGAAGTTCGTGCCGTATCGAGGGCAGAACAACGTGTGAAAGAAGCCGCGAAGCTGGGCTTCAAACGAGTTATTTTACCAGAAAAAAGCTTAAAGGGCTGGAAACATCCTCGCGGGATACAACTGATCGGTGTGAATACCGTGGCAGATGCACTAGCGGTTGCTTTAGATTAGGGGGCATAACAAGATGAAAGATTCAAGCCAACTGGACAATATGAATGATTTGTTAAGGCTGATTGCACCAGGTACACCTTTCCGCGAAGGTCTGGAAAATGTGCTGCGTGCCAAGACGGGCGCACTGCTTGTTGTAGGATACAGCCCTGAAGTGATGGAAGTGGTGGATGGGGGATTTTCGATTAACTGTGATTTCTCCCCAAACTACCTGTACGAGCTTGCCAAAATGGACGGTGCGATTATTTTGAGTGAGGATTTGAAACGGATTTTGTACGCCAATACACAACTAATCCCGGACTCCTCTATCTCTTCTTCAGAGACAGGCATTCGTCACCGGACGGCAGAGCGAGTGGCAAAACAAACCGGCAAGCTGGTCGTATCCATCTCGCAGCGCCGGAATATTATCACCCTGTATCAGGGCACGCTTCGATATTCACTTAAGGAAATCGGAGTAATTCTGACCAAAGCGAATCAGGCGATTCAAACACTCGAAAAGTATAAAGCGGTGCTGAAGCAATCCCTTACAAATCTGAGTGCTTCCGAATTTGAGGAGCTGGTGACGATTCCTGAGGTGGTAAACGTCATTCAGCGTACTGAAATGGTGCTGCGGATCAAAACGGAGATTGAACGATATATTGATGAGCTGGGGAACGAAGGCAGGCTCATTTCCATGCAAATGGAAGAGCTTGTGGGGACAACAGAGGAAGAAGCTTGGCTGCTGTATAAGGACTATGCTCGTGACGATAGTGATGACAAGATTCGTGAAATTATCATGGGATTAAAAAGATTGTCGGACGAGGAGTTGCTTGATGCACATCATATTGTACGATTGCTGGGTTATCCTTCATCAGCGGCGACTTCCGAAGATTCGGTTGCCCCACGTGGTTACCGGGTATTAAATAAGATCCCTCGTCTGCCTAATGTAATTATTCATAACTTGGTGGATCAATTTGAACAGTTACCACATGTCATCATGGCAACAATTGAAGAACTCGATGAGGTAGACGGCATTGGTGAGGTTCGTGCACGCACCATTAAGGAAGGTCTCAAACGTCTGCAGGAGCAAATGTTTATTGACCGACAGATGTAGGAAATCGCCTATAAGGGCTTCTAATGGATGAGGTGAAACAACATGTTAACCAGATTCATTCCAAATCTTTTTACCTTAGGTAATCTGTTTCTTGGTATGCTGGCCATCTTGCTTGCAATTAACGGGAAATACAGCTCGGCTGCAATAATGGTTATCGTTGCGATGTTGCTGGACGGTCTGGACGGAAGGGTAGCAAGGGCGTTGAATGCGCAAAGTGAATTTGGCAAGGAGCTGGATTCTTTATCCGATATGGTGTCTTTTGGTGCAGCACCTGCATTAATTATTTTTATGGTGTCATTTCAGGATGCGATGCCGATCTTTGCCTGGATTGCTACAGCCGCCTTTCCGATCTGCGGTGCAATTCGTTTAGCGAGATTTAACGTGCGCCCAGGAATTCCGGGGTATTTTACAGGTTTGCCGATTCCGGCTGCGGGTGGTGTGCTGGCTACACTTTCCCTGTTTCACAAGGATATTGGACCAATCAGCATGATGATTGCTACGCTGCTGTTGTCTTACCTGATGGTCAGTTCACTGAAATATCCCAATTTCAAAAAAGTCGGACTGCCCCGCAAGGCCATCTGGATTGCCCCGTGGGTTATACTGCTGGCTGTAGCGCTGGCTGTTCTTTTCCCGGATCAGCTCTCCAAGCTGATTTTTATCCCGCTGGTGTTATATGCCTTATATGGCATGAGATACAGTGTGCGAACGGCTGCTTCCCGAAATCGTGCCAAAAAACGCAAGGACAAGAAGTCTTCCCGTTCTTCCGATAATTAAAGAGAGTAGAGTATTTAGCTCCAGCTACGACCAATCATATATAAAAAAGCACGTACATTCCTTAAAAAGGAGCGTACGTGCTTTTTGTTTGGATTGCATTTTTCGATCTATAACCAAGTAACCGAGACAGATATAGCTAAGACAGGTTAAATATCCCCAGCGTTGAACATTTCTGTGATTCGTGATTCACGACTTCTTCCAAGTTAATGTCCAGCAGATTGCAGAGTGCAGACATATAGAACAGGTTTCGCCCCAACTCGGAGCTGATCACCTCTTTGCAATTCTCACACAACTGACCTTCCACATGCGTTTCCAGCAGGCTCTTGGCTTGAGAAATACCACTCTCAGGGGTGTACTGCTGTTTGGTGGCGTGCAGCTCAATGCAGCCGCATTCAGTAATGGCTTTGGACACGGCGCGGTTAACAGAGGCCCCGGCTTGTCCTGTTTTGGACAGTACATCAATCAGGCTGCGATGACGCAGCAACAGTTCGGAAACTTGATCCTGAAAAGCCTGTAAACTTAGCGTACTCATTTTGCCACTCACCTCGGGATATGAATTGAATTCATTATATGCCAATAAAAGTCTTACTTTCAACTGACGAATGTAACATTTCCAAAAACTTCTTGCGAACCGGATTAGCTTTCCCGAAATTGGATCATACTGGATATGAAAATGAAGAATGATTGAGGAGGTGCAGGAACTCATGTGGAGAAAAGGCATTTTAACTTTTACTGGATTGTGCGGCGCATGGTTCGGGTACACGGCTTATCATCTGGCAGGCAAGTCTATTCCCTGGATGGCTGAATGGATTCAGTCGGCAGGATTGCTGGGAGCTGGCGTATCGACACTGCTGGGAGCAGTACTTTTTATGTCCGTATGCACGATCGGCGGTACCATGATGGCAAACAGATTGCATAGCGGTATCGATTCTTTAGCCAGAATACCCATGAATGAGCTTGCTGCTGGGGCGGCAGGTAC
This sequence comes from Paenibacillus amylolyticus, assembly GCF_051136285.1. GTDB lineage: Bacteria > Bacillota > Bacilli > Paenibacillales > Paenibacillaceae > Paenibacillus > Paenibacillus amylolyticus_F. The sequence continues at coordinate 4,607,425 of NZ_CP194938.1, forward strand.
CTTGGCTGGACTGCTGGTTGCATTACTGATGTATCCTTGCCTTGTCTGGTTGGGAACCGCAGGAGAGGTGCTGCAAGTGGCCCTGACTGTGATTGCCGCGTATTCCGGGTATAGTTTGGCTATGGCCAAGAAAGACGATCTGGCGGCACTCTGGAAGTCGGGACGATGGGGACACCCCGAGGCAGAAGAAGGACGACGGATGGAAGAGCATAAAATTTTGGACACCAGCGTCATTATTGATGGAAGAATTGCAGATATCTGCAAGACCGGGTTCATCGAGGGAACGATTGTTATCCCGGAATTTGTACTGGAAGAGCTGCAGCATATTGCAGACTCATCAGATCTGCTCAAACGTAACCGCGGGCGTCGTGGGCTGGACATTTTGAACAAAATCCAGAAGGAACTTGATGTGCAGGTATTGATCTACGAAGGCGACTTCGAGGAAATTTCCGAGGTGGATAGCAAACTGGTGAAACTCGCCAAAGTGCTTCAGGGCAAGGTTGTTACCAATGATTTTAACCTGAACAAAGTCTGTGAACTTCAAGGGGTATCGGTGCTCAATATCAATGATCTGGCAAACGCGGTTAAGCCGGTTGTGCTGCCGGGAGAAGAGATCATGGTGCAGATTATCAAGGACGGTAAGGAGCATGGACAGGGCGTAGCCTATCTGGATGACGGAACAATGATTGTGGTTGAAGGCGGACGCGAGTATATCGGCATGATGATGGAAGTGCTCGTGACCAGTGTGCTGCAGACGTCGGCGGGACGAATGATTTTTGCCAAGCCGAAACTGTTGGAAAAAGCCCAATAAAGCGGTATGATGGGTAGTGTATCGTTGTACGATGATGGATATCAAATCAGATATGAATTGTCGCCCGGCGATAAACTGACAGACAAGGCAGGGATTGCGGCATGGATAAAGGGTGGGGCGTTGTCATTGTGGCGGCAGGCCGGGGAACCCGCATGGGAACGACCGAGAGCAAACAATTTTTGCTGCTACAGGACAAGCCCGTTTTCATACATACGCTTGAAGTATTTGCGACTCTGGACGAGATCCGTGAGATGATTCTGGTTACAGGTGCCGCAGATGTTGAACGATGCCTGAAATGGGTAAAAGAATATCAGCTGGAATCGCGTGTCCGCGTGATCCCCGGAGGGAAAGAGAGACAGCATTCGGTGCATGAAGGCCTTCGGGCGCTAGGCACGGATTGGGTTCTCGTTCACGACGGGGTGCGTCCTTTTGTGACCCGTGAGCATATCAGAGACTGTATGGCTGTCGCCGCATCGGGCGGGGGGGCTGTGCTGGCTGTGCCGGTGAAGGATACGATCAAACAAGTGAATGCGGAAGGCATCGTTACAGCGACGCCGGATCGCAGTAGTCTGTGGAGCATTCAAACCCCGCAGGCTTTTCGTCTTTCTTCCCTGCTGGAGGCTTACGAGTCCGCGGAACAGGACGGGTTTCTGGGCACGGATGATGCCATGCTGGCTGAACGCCAGGGAATGTCGGTCAAGGTTGTGGAAGGCAGTTATACCAACATCAAACTAACGACACCGGAAGATTTACAGTATGCCGCGTTTTGGCTTGAGGGAGAGAAGAAGCGATGATACGTGTAGGACAAGGATTTGACGTGCATCAGTTGGTGGAAGGTAGACCGTGTATTATTGGCGGAGTAACGATTCCTTATGATAAAGGGCTCCTGGGCCACTCCGACGCAGACGTGTTGCTGCATGCAATCAGTGATGCCATTCTTGGCGCGCTGGCACTTGGAGATATCGGCAAACATTTTCCGGATACCGATCCGGAATTCAAGGATGCCGACAGCCTGAAACTGCTTGAACATGTATGGCAACTTGTGAAGGATCGTGGGTATAAGCTTGGTAATATCGATTCAACGATTATTGCCCAGAAGCCAAAGATGGCACCTTATATCCCGCAGATGGCAGAAGTGATTGCCAAAGCGCTGGAAGCGGATGTAACACAGGTGAACGTGAAGGCAACAACAACAGAACAACTTGGGTTCCCAGGACGGGGAGAGGGAATTGCAGCCCAATCCGTTGTATGCCTTGTACGTGTGTGATATCATCAATCAATTAGAGACGGAGGGGATCATATGAGCACAGAAATTCGGGTGCGCTACGCACCGAGCCCAACGGGACACCTGCATATCGGGAACGCTCGTACGGCGCTGTTTAACTACTTGTATGCCAAACATAATAACGGAAAATTTATCATTCGTATCGAAGATACGGACGTGAAGCGGAATATTGCGGGCGGAGAAGAAAGCCAGCTGAAATACTTGAAATGGCTCGGTATCGAGTGGGATGAAAGTATTGATGTAGGCGGAGAATACGGACCGTACCGTCAGACTGAGCGTCTGGATCTGTATTGTAAATATACGCAGGAACTGCTGGACAAAGGTCTGGCGTATCGTTGCTACTGCACGGAAGAAGAGTTGGAGCAGGAGCGTGAAGAGCAGTCGGCTCGTGGAGAAACCCCGCGATACTCCGGCAAACACCGGGACCTGACACCAGAGCAGATCGAGGCATTCGAGGCAGAAGGCCGCGTGGCGAGCATTCGTTTCCGTGTACCGGCAGACCGCACATATACATTTAACGACATGGTCAAAGGCACAATCTCGTTTAACAGTAAGGAATCAGGCGACTTTGTCATTGTGAAAAAGGATGGCATTCCCACGTACAACTATGCCGTTGCCGTGGATGATCATTTGATGAAGATCTCCCACGTACTGCGTGGAGAGGATCATATCTCCAACACACCGCGTCAGCTGATGATCTATGAAGCGCTTGGATGGGAGCCGCCACAATTTGGTCATATGACACTGATTGTGAACGAAAATCACAAAAAACTGAGCAAGCGCGATGAATCCGTAATTCAGTTTATTGAACAATATGATCAGCTCGGCTATTTGCCAGAAGCGATGTTTAACTTCATCTCCCTGCTTGGCTGGTCGCCGGAAGGAGAAGAAGAAATCTTCTCACAAGAGCAGTTGATCTCCATTTTTGATACCAAACGTCTGTCTAAGAGTCCGGCTGTATTTGACACACACAAGCTGGCGCACTTGAACAACCATTACATCAAAAATGCTGATCCGGCACGGATTGCCGAGATGGCCATTCCGCATCTACAAAAAGCTGGACGTCTTCCTGCGGATCTTTCCACGGAGCAAACAGAATGGGCACATACGCTCGTACATCTCTATCAGGAACAGATGAATTCGGCATCCGATATCGTGGAACTGTCCGAAGTATTCTTCCGTCCAGAAGTTGAACTGGAAAGTGAAGGCGCTGCGGTACTTGCTGAGGAGCAGGTCCCAACCGTACTGAAGGCATTTGCGGATAAGGTGCAGGCGAGTGATGAATTCACGCCTAGTAAAATGGCTGCGCTGATCAAGGAAGTACAGAAGGAGACGGGCTTTAAGGGCAAACAGCTCTTTATGCCAATCCGCGTGGCCTTGACTGGACAGACTCACGGACGTGACCTGAATCAGACGATTGTGCTGTTGGGCAGAGACACTGTAACCCAGCGTTTGCTGGCACGAGTGACAGGCGCGTAAATTCAATTCTGCTGGTTGTCAGTCCCAATGCTTTTCGCTATAATAGCAACACAAGGTTGAATTGTTATAATACGTTCATATAGAACAGCAAAGACCGGGAGAAGTAAGCTGATCCGGACAGATCCAGAGAGGATGGCCCCACGCGTGAGCAGAGAATAGATCTCTCGGCGTGTGGTGGCTGCGAGCCGTCCACTGTCCAGCAGTCTGAAATGCACCCGTGAGCTGCACTGTCGAATCCGGCCCCGCCTCTGTCCACTGGATAGAGGAAAACGTCAGGATAGATGGTGACGACTGGTTCTCGTTACCGAACCGCCAGAGGGCTCTTTTTTTCAAGAATGAGCCAAGCAGAGTGGGACCGCGACTAACGCCTCTGCAGCTTCGTGCTGCAGGGGCGTTTTTTGTTTATGCGAGTGCGCAAGTATACTAACAAGGAACGCGCCGTCCGGCGAACCCGGAGGACGAGAACCTGAACAAGAGGGGAACGAGCATGTTCAAAAAGATCAGATCCGATATTCAGACGGTCTTTGAAAATGATCCGGCCGCCCGGAGTTGGTTTGAAGTCGTATTTACGTATTCAGGGTTGCATGCGATATGGGCCCATCGATTTGCTCACGATCTGTACAGACGAAAATGGTACTCGCTCGCCCGGTTCGTATCACAGGTTAGCCGGTTTATGACAGGGATAGAGATTCATCCTGGAGCTACGATCGGGGAACGTTTGTTTATTGACCACGGTATGGGAGTTGTCATCGGTGAAACCTGCGAGATTGGTGACGATGTTGTAATCTATCAAGGAGTAACTCTTGGTGGAACGGGAAAAGAAAAAGGAAAGAGACACCCGACGATTGGTAATAATGTGGTTATCTCATCCGGAGCCAAGGTGTTGGGGTCATTTCGAGTTGGGGATCAGAGCAACATTGGCGCGAACTCGGTTGTACTGAAAGAAGTTCCCGCCAATAGCACGGTGGTGGGCATTCCAGGCAGAATCGTCAAGCAGGATGGACGGCGGGTGGATCGTCTGAATCAACAATTGCCCGACCCGGTCATCGACTCTTTGCGCAGCATGCAGCGTGAGATTGAACGGCTGCAGGAGGAAGTGCGTACTTTGCAAAATACACGTGAATCTGAGAAATGCACCTAACTCCATCCGTTAACATACACCATGAAATCAAGTAAAAGTAGTTTAGGACGAAAGGAAAAGTGACTATGACGCTTCATATTTATAATACGATGAGTCGCACCAAAGAGGAGTTTGTTCCACAAGAGTCCGGCAAAGTGAAAATGTACGTATGCGGACCAACGGTTTATGACTATATTCATATCGGTAATGCACGTCCAGTGATCTTTTTCGACACGGTTCGTGGATATCTGGAGCAGATTGGACACGAAGTGAATTATGTCGTGAACTTTACCGATGTGGATGACAAACTGATTCGCAAAGCGGAGCAGCTTGGCACGGACGTACCGCATGTGGCTGAGAAGTTTATTGCCGCTTATTACGCGGACCTGGAAGGGTTGGGTATTCCTAAAGCCAGCAGCAATCCACGGGTAACAGAGAACATGCCGTTAATTATTGATTTTATCCGTGAACTGGTTGAAAAAGGTTTTGCTTATGAAAATGGCGGTGATGTATATTATCGAACAGGAAAGTTCGAAAAATACGGTCAATTGTCGAAACAGAACTTGCAAGAGTTGCAATTTGGTATTCGAATCGGCGTAGATGAGCGGAAGGAACACCCGGAAGATTTTGTGCTCTGGAAAGCAGCAAAACCAGGCGAGATCTTCTGGTCTAGCCCATGGGGAGACGGCCGTCCTGGATGGCATATCGAGTGCTCTGCAATGGCAAGAGAATACCTGGGTGACACGCTGGATATTCACGGGGGTGGACAGGATCTTCAGTTCCCTCACCATGAATGCGAATGCGCACAGTCCGAGGCAATCACAGGTGCACCTTTGGCTAATTACTGGATGCATAACGGTTTTATTCGCATCGATAACGAGAAAATGTCGAAATCCCTCGGTAACGGCGTTCTGGTAAAAGACCTGCGTGATCAGTACAAACGTGAAGCGATTCGTTACTTTATGCTGTCCACCCACTATCGTAACCCGCTCAATTTTACGGAAGATACGATGGAACAGGCTCAGAACAGTGTGGATCGGATTGCCAATGCGGTAGGTAACCTCAAACATCGCCTGGGTGCTGTGTCTGTCAATCAGGAGGTCACACCGGAGTTCTCTGCAAGACTAGACCAAATTCGGCAGCAGTATCATGAAAAAATGAAGGATGACTTCAACACGCCTGATGCAATCACTGCATTGTTCGAATGGGCTGCGGAAGCAAATCAGTTGTTGCAGCAGGATGTGGTGAATGCCGCTGAGATTCATGCGTTGCTGGAACTGTTCACTGAACTGAATGCTGTGCTTCGAATCTATACGGACATTGAACCGGAGCTTCTGGATGAGGACATTGAACGTCTTATCCAAGAGCGTGTGGAAGCACGCAAATCCAAAAATTGGGCTCGTGCGGACGAGATTCGTGATGAATTGTCGGCTCAGGGAATCCTGCTTGAGGATACTGCGCAGGGCATGAGATGGCGGCGTAAATGAGTGAAGAAAAAGAGAATATTTTACCTGAATCTGTCGAACAGGTTGAACGGGCTGAGGGGACTGAAGCGAAAAATCAGGCGAGTGTTTCGGAAGGTGGATGGTTTCCTTATCCTCCTTCCAGACCTGCAAGGCTGATTCCGCCGATCGCTCTGGCTTACATTGGCGATGCGGTATATGAGGTTGCCGTGAGGCAATATCTGTTATCCAAAGCAAACATGCGCCCCAATCATTTACACCGTAGTGCAACTAAACTGGTATCTGCCAAAGCACAAAGCCGCATACTGACAAGTATTGAGGCTGAACTGACAGAAGAAGAACAGGATGTTGTACGGTCAGGGCGGAATGCCAAATCTGGCAGTGTTCCGAAAAATGCTGATGTGCTGGAGTATAGACATGCAACGGCGTTTGAATGTCTGATCGGCTACTTGTACAGCAGCAGTCAGCACGAACGAATGATTCAACTGATCGCGATTGGTATTGAGCAGGCGGAACAGGCATCTGCTTCAACGTTGAAATAGCCTCGGCGATTAACATATATAATAAGCAATACAGAGAGGAACGAAGAAAGATGGAAGAAGAATGGATTGCCGGGAAACACTCCGTAACGGAGGCACTGCGATCAGGCAGGACTATTAATAAAATATGGATCGCCGATACCGCGCAGAAACATTTGACGCAACCGATCATTGCAGAGGCCAAAAAACAGGGGATTGTCATTCAGCATGTGGACAAGCGTAAGCTAGATCAGACGGTTCCGGGTATACAGCATCAAGGTGTGGTTGCTCAGGCGGCACCTTATGCCTATGCTGAGGTTGAAGATATTTTGGAAATAGCCAAATCCAAAAATGAACAGCCCTTTTTAATTTTGCTTGATGAGATTGAAGATCCTCATAATCTCGGTTCCATTTTGCGTACAGCGGACTGCACAGGAGCCCACGGTGTCATCGTTCCTAAACGTCGCTCAGCATCGGTAACTGCAACAGTGTCCAAAACATCAGCAGGTGCAGCGGAGTATGTACCCGTTGCTCGCGTAAGTAATCTGGCGCAGACGATCGATCGTCTCAAAGAAGAGGGCGTGTGGGTTGTAGGTACAGATGTCACCGCGCGTGAAGGCGTGTTTGGTAATGGTGTATTCTCAGGGCCGGTTGCACTCGTGATCGGGAATGAGAACAAAGGCATGGGCCGTCTTATTCGTGAAAAATGTGATGTGCTGGTTAAATTACCGATGCAAGGCCAGATTAATTCCCTGAATGCTTCCGTGGCAGCGGGTGTTGTCATGTACGAGGTGCTTCGCTCCCGCCAAGCGCAGGACTAGATGTTATGGCTGACTCCCGTGATGTGCTTCTTGTAGACGGGTATAATATGATCGGTGACTGGCCGGAATTATCGAAGTTGGCTGAAAACGGGCTTGAAGAGGCTCGGAACAGGCTTCTCTTTCGCCTGGCAGACTATCAGGCTTTTTCCGGTCGGCGCGTCATTGTTGTGTTTGACGCATACCTTGTGCCAGGACTCGGCAAATCCTTTACTCAGAGTAAAGTTCAGATTTATTTTACAAAGGAAAAAGAGACGGCAGATGAATGCATCGAAAGGCTCGTTCGGGAACTAAGCATGCGAAGACGCCAAATCTATGTGGCTACAAGCGATATGGTGGAGCAACATGTTATCTTTGGACAGGGAGCGCTGCGCATATCTGCCAGAGAGCTGCTGATTGAAGTAGAGCAGAATGAAAAAGAGTTACAACAGCGACTTGCTGAAGATCAGGCTAAGTCAACACGTAATACAATCGGGGGGAAATTAAGTCCGGATGTATTGCAACAGTTTGAACGCTGGAGACGAGGCTGACAGTGGGTTTTTACAATAGTTTCAATATTGAAACTATTGACAATTATGTTATAGGTGTTCTTTTTTAGGCATAGCGTGGTTGACGGTGGCAGGTACCATCATATATACTGATCGTATATTTCATAGAGTAGAGTAACGGGGTACCTTGCGTTGCAGCCGGAGGGATTGTCTGTGAGTGTCGACCTCAAAGATATCATGTTATCCAAGTATGATTACCAAAGTGACGAAGACATTGTCGAAGCGGTCCGTGAAGGCGAAAGCGAAGCGCTGGAGTTTTTGATCAACAAGTATCGCAACTTTGTACGCGCCAAGGCAAGATCTTATTTTTTGATCGGAGCTGACCGGGAAGATATTATTCAAGAAGGAATGATTGGCCTTTACAAATCCATTCGTGATTTCAAAGGAGACAAGCTTGCTTCTTTCAAGGCATTTGCCGAACTGTGCATTACCAGACAGATTATTACGGCAATCAAGACAGCTACACGTCAGAAGCATATTCCTCTTAATTCTTATGTATCTCTGGACAAGCCCATTTATGATGAAGAGTCTGATCGTACGTTACTCGATGTGATTTGTGGAACTCAGGTCAGTGATCCAGAAGAATTGATTATTAACCAGGAAGAGTTTGTGGGACTGGAAGATAAGATGTCTGAGATTTTGAGTGACCTGGAACGTAAAGTGCTGATGTTGTACCTTGACGGGAGATCTTATCAGGAAATTGCAGTGGATCTGGATCGTCATGTGAAGTCTATCGATAATGCATTGCAGCGTGTGAAGCGCAAACTTGAGAAATACCTGGAAGTTCGAGATAATTGAACAAAGGTTGTTGTCGTTGATGGAAAAGGCTCGGTGTTTGAGTCTTTTTTTATTGTCTGAAGTTTATATTGTTAAGGATTGATAAATACTAGTAATCGCTCGGTTCATGCCGGAGCAGTGAAAAAATCAGAGATGAGAGATACGGCGCGTTTTGTGCGGAATTAATACCCAACGATGAAAGCTTATTCTTTCATTGACATGCTTATACCCTTGTGATAAAGTGTTTTAGGTAGGCCTATTTTACGGCTTTTTTAGGATCAATTTAGAGACTCTGCTTCAATGTGGAAGTCTTCGGGAGGTGTACATCATGCGGGTAATTATTACTTTGGCTTGTACTAACTGCAAACAAAGAAATTACACTACGACAAAAAACAAGCGTAATCACCCCGACCGCATGGAGATGAAGAAATTTTGCAAGTTTTGTAACGAGCAGACTTCTCATCGCGAAACCAGATAGTTTTTGGAGGTGTAGTCGGCGTGAAACGTAGTTTCAAATCTCTGATTTCCTTTTTCTCTGAAAGCTGGGCTGAACTTAAAAAGGTTCGCTGGCCTAATCGTAAAGAGCTGACGAACTACACGTTAATCGTACTTGGTACTGTTGTGGTTATGACGCTGTTTTTTTGGGTCGTAGATATCGGCATCTCCGCTGTGATCGAAGCGATTATTTAAGAAGGGTCCCAGGTGGCTTGATATGGAAAAAAGATGGTACGTCGTTCATACCTATTCAGGGTATGAAAATAAGGTCAAAGCCAATTTGGAAAAACGCGTAGAGTCCATGGGCATGGAAGACAAGATTTTCCGCGTTCTTGTTCCGATGGAAGAAGAAGTGGTAAACAAAGACGGTAAGAAAAAGACCGTTATGCGTAAAGTTTACCCCGGTTATGTCTTGGTCGAAATGGTTCAGACGGATGATTCTTGGTATGTTGTTCGCAATACACCGGGTGTTACCGGCTTTGTCGGTTCGACAGGTTCCGGTTCTAAACCAACAGCCTTGTTGCCAGAAGAAGTGGAACAAATTCTGAAGCACATGGGTATGGTTGAACCTAAGCCTAAAATTGAATTCGATATTAAGGAATCCGTACGAATCAAAGTCGGTCCTTTTGCGAATTTTGTGGGCTCCGTGGAAGAGATTTTGGTAGAAAAAAGCAAGTTGAAAGTACACGTTAACATGTTTGGACGGGAAACGCCGCTTGAGTTGGAATATACACAAGTGGAGAAGATATAGTTTCTTCAAGTTTCTTGTGGGAGGGCTGCGAGGCCCGTTAACCACTATTTTGCAAGGAGGTGTCAATCATGGCAAAAAAGGTAATCAAAATGGTAAAACTGCAGATTCCAGCAGGTAAAGCAAATCCAGCACCACCAGTAGGTCCGGCATTGGGTCAAGCAGGTGTCAACATCATGGCATTCTGTAAAGAATTCAACGCTCGTACAGCTGATCAAGCGGGATTGATCATTCCAGTTGAAATCTCTGTATTCGAAGATCGCTCCTTTACATTCATCACTAAAACTCCACCTGCAGCAGTTCTGTTGAAAGTGGCAGCTAAAGTTGAAAAAGGATCCGGCGAGCCGAATAAGAAAAAAGTTGCTACCGTTAAACGTGACGCGGTACGTCAAATCGCGGAAACAAAAATGCCTGACCTGAATGCAGCAGACGTTGAGTCCGCAATGCGTATGGTCGAAGGTACTGCCCGCAGCATGGGTATCACCATCGAAGACTAATTTTCACACGAAACATGGCTTCGTAAAGCCGGCCGATTCGCGGCCGGTCAATGTGGGAGGTATATCCGCTAAAACCACAAAGGAGGAATAAAACATGGCTAAACACGGTAAAAAATACCTGGAAGCTGCTAAGCTGATCGATAGCGAAGCAACTTACGAGCCTTCAGAAGCTGTAGAGCTTGTGAAAAAGGCAGCTACTGCAAAATTCGATGAGACTATCGAAGCAGCAGTTCGTTTGGGTGTAGACCCTCGTAAGCAAGACCAGGCGGTACGTGGTGTTGTTGTCTTGCCACACGGCACAGGTAAAACACAACGCGTATTGGTATTTGCAAAAGGTGACAAAGCGAAAGAAGCGGAAGCGGCTGGCGCGGATTATGTTGGTGATGCAGACATGATCAACAAAATCCAACAAGGCTGGTTCGAATTCGACGTCTGCGTAGCGACACCAGATATGATGAGTGAAGTAGGTAAATTGGGCCGTCTGCTCGGCGGTAAAGGCCTGATGCCTAACCCTAAAGCCGGAACGGTAACTTTCGATGTAACTAAGGCTGTTCAAGAAATCAAAGCCGGTAAAATCGAATATCGTCTGGATCGTGCAGGTCAAATTCATGCACCGATCGGTAAAGCTTCTTTCTCTTCCGAGCAACTGAATGAGAACCTCAAAGCTCTCATGGACGCTCTGAACCGTGCTAAACCGGCGGCAGCTAAAGGTGTTTATCTGAAGAATGTAAGTCTTTCTTCTACGATGGGCCCTGGTGCACGCGTGAACGCAGCATCTTTTAGATAAAATATTCTTGACAGGTTCGTCCTGTTTTGATATTCTATAAAAGTTGTGAGTCCGAGTGACTGACCGTTGACATTTGAATATGCTTGCCGTAGACAGTAGGTGCCATCCGGCTTAATTTCCTACCGAGGTGTGATTATACAACTTGAACGATGCAAATCGGATGCGAGTATATATCAAGCCTTCGTGATTCTACGGAGGCTTTTCTTAATGGGATAAATTTGATCAGGAGGTGTACAGATTGGCAAACGCAAAAGTGATTCAAGCAAAACAAGAGTCCGTTGATGCAGTAACAGCAAAATTGCGCGAGAGCGCTACGACTGTTGTTGTTGACTATCGTGGATTGAACGTTGCCCAAGTAACTGAACTGCGTAAGCAGCTTCGTGAAGCGGGAATCGAATTCCAAGTGCTGAAAAACTCGTTGCTTCGCCGTGCGGCTGCAGCAGCTGAACTGACAGAACTGAACGATGTTCTTACAGGTCCTACTGCAATTGCATTTAGCGTAGATGACGTTGTTGCTCCAGCTAAAATTCTGAACGACTTCGCGAAAAAGAATGATGCACTGGAATTGAAAGGTGCAGTTGTTGAAGGTCGCGTAATCGGAGTAGAAGAAGTTAAAGCATTGGCAGAACTGCCTTCTCGCGAAGGTCTCCTCTCCATGCTCCTCAGTGTGCTTCAAGCGCCAGTGCGCAACTTCGCGCTTGCGGTTAAAGCTGTTGCGGAAAAAGAAGAGCAAAGCGCGTAAGCGTTTTGATCTACATGCTGCTTAGCAGTAACGAATAACAAAAAAATAAAATTATATATGGAGGTTCAATCATGAGTAAAGAGCAAATCTTGGAAGCAATCAAAGGCATGACTGTACTGGAACTGAACGATCTTGTTAAAGCAATCGAAGAAGAATTCGGCGTAACTGCTGCAGCTCCAGTAGCTGCTGCAGGTGCCGGAGCTGCTGCAGCTGAAGCTGAGCAATCCGAATTCGACGTAATCCTGACTAACGCTGGTGCTTCCAAAATCAACGTTATCAAAGCAGTTCGCGAAATCACAGGTCTTGGCCTGAAAGAAGCAAAAGAACTGGTTGACAATGCTCCAAAACCACTGAAAGAAAAAGTAGCTAAAGAAGAAGCAGAAGCTGTTAAAGCTAAGCTTGAAGAAGCTGGCGCTACAATCGAAGTTAAATAATTTAGCTTATCCAAGCTGAATGAACAAAACAACAAACCCCTTGACTTATATCAAGGGGTTTGTTGCTGTAAATGTAACTATGGAAAGTGAGTGAGGGCATGTCCAATCATTATTATTCGGACAAACCGCAAGTAGCACATGATCGCAAGGCTGCGGAAGCGGTACTTCGCGGAATTAGTCTGCGACTTGTGACGGATGCTGGTGTTTTTTCCAAGAATGGAATCGATTATGGCAGCAGAGTGTTAATTGATGCGATGGAACTGCCGTCAGGCGCTCATGTTCTCGATGTGGGATGTGGTTACGGGCCAATCGGGCTTACAGCAGCAAAACTTGTACCGGATGGGCATGTCACCATGATCGATATCAACGAGAGAGCTGTTGAGCTTTCCAAAGAAAATGCTAAGGGCAATGGCATTGGCAATGTTACTGTAATTCAGAGCAATCTACTGACTGAAGTAAAAAAGCGGGATTTCGACGTGATCTTGACGAATCCTCCTATACGAGCTGGCAAAGAGACAGTGCATACTATCTTTGATCAGGCCTATAACCATCTGAAGATAGGTGGGGCGTTATGGATTGTCATTCAAAAGAAACAGGGAGCACCTTCAGCGAAAGCGAAGTTGGAATCGTTGTTTACACGAGTGGAAGAAGTAACGAAGGATAAAGGTTATCGAATCTTCAAAGCGGTGAAAGAAGAGTAGAGGAACTGTAAGAGGTTCATTCGAATTTGTAAAGTAAGCAGGGGATCATTTTTTTTGCAATAGGCCTATTGACTTGAAATTTAAGCCGTGGTATAGTTGTAAAATGTCAGTATTAAGATGCCCTACTTGGCTTTAGCTAACTGAAAATGTCAAGCTTTTTTACGCCGAACCGGGCTTATTATGCCTATGTTTGGCGTATAATATGTACATTTTGGGCAAACTGGGGATAAGAATGATTTGGAAAGACATCCGCCGATCAAAGTTGCTCCTTTATCGAACGACATTTCGAATAAGGGCTTTTCTTTATTTGCGGGTGCATTGTTTTGCTCTGTATGTGTACCATTATAAGGTTACAAACAGAGGTTCGCAACGAAATTTTTAAAGTGAGTAGACATTGAGGGGTGAGTTTAAGTTGGCAGGACATCTTGTTCAATATGGTCGACGCACTCGGCGCAGTTATGCACGAATTAACGAGATACTCGAAGTTCCGAACCTGATTGAAATCCAACAGAAATCATATGACTGGTTTTTGGAGGAAGGGTTGCGCGAAATGTTCCAGGATATCTCGCCGATCCAGGATTTTACAGGTAATTTGATTTTGGAATTTATCGATTACAGTCTCGGAGAACCGAAGTATACAGTAGACGACGCGAAAGAGCGCGACGTTACTTATGCAGCACCGCTTCGGGTCAAAGTCCGGCTCATTAATAAGGAAACCGGAGAAGTCAAAGAGCAGGAAGTATTCATGGGAGATTTCCCGCTGATGACAAATACCGGCACATTTATTATTAATGGTGCTGAACGGGTTATTGTCAGCCAGTTGGTTCGCTCTCCTAGCGTTTACTTCAGTACCAAAGTAGATAAAAACGCCAAAAAAACGTATACCGCTACAGTAATCCCTAACCGCGGCGCTTGGCTGGAGCTGGAGATGGATGCGAAGGATGTTGTTTACGTCCGGATCGACCGTACACGTAAAATACCGGTTACGGTTCTCCTGCGTTCACTAGGTTTTGGCACAGACGCTGAGATTTTGGATTTGCTCGGTAATGACGAATATATCCGTAACACGCTGGACAAAGACAATACGGATTCAACGGAGAAAGCACTCATTGAGATCTATGAGCGTCTTCGTCCAGGCGAGCCGCCAACGTTGGATAATGCAAAGAGCTTGCTTGTTGCACGTTTCTTTGATCCGAAACGTTATGACCTCGCAAATGTTGGTCGTTACAAAATCAACAAAAAGCTTCACATCAAAAACCGTTTGTTTAATCAGCGTTTGGCTGAGTCCCTGATCGACGCTGAAACAGGAGAGATCATTGCAGAAGCAGGTCAGATGGTGGACCGTCGTTTGCTCGACGAAATCATGCCATACCTGGAGAAAAGTGTTGGTTTCCGCACATATCATGTGGGGAACGGCGTTTTGGATGCCAATGATATCCCGATGCAAACCATTGATGTGTTTTCACCAATCGAAGATGGTAAAGTGGTTAAACTGATTGCTAATGGTGACATTGACAAATCTGTGAAAAACATCACGCCAGCAGATATTATCTCTTCCATCAGTTACTTCCTTAACTTGCTGCATGGCATCGGAAGCACGGATGATATCGATCACCTGGGTAACCGTCGTCTGCGTTCTGTTGGTGAGCTTTTACAAAACCAGTTCCGTATCGGTTTGTCCCGTATGGAGCGTGTGGTTCGTGAAAGAATGTCCATCCAGGATGCAAACGTCATTACACCACAGGCATTGATCAACATTCGTCCGGTCATTGCATCGATTAAAGAGTTCTTCGGTAGCTCTCAGTTGTCACAGTTTATGGATCAAACGAACCCGCTGGGTGAGTTGACGCATAAACGTCGTCTGTCCGCACTCGGACCAGGTGGTTTGACACGTGAGCGCGCAGGCATGGAAGTCCGTGACGTCCATCCATCCCACTATGGCCGGATGTGTCCAATCGAGACACCAGAGGGACCAAACATCGGTTTGATTAACTCGTTGTCAACGTTTGCCCGTGTGAACGAATATGGTTTCATTGAAGCTCCGTATCGTTGGGTTGATCCGAAGACTGGTGTTGTAACCGAGCAGATCGATTACTTGACAGCAGACGAAGAGGACAACTATGTTATCGCACAGGCGAATGCAAAGCTGAATGAAGACAGCACCTTTGAAGAAGAAGCGATCATTGTACGTTACAACAAACAGTCGGATAACATCCTTACGATGCCGAGTGAGCGAGTGGACTACATGGACGTATCTCCTAAGCAGGTTGTATCCGTCGCTACGGCGCTCATTCCGTTCCTTGAGAACGATGACTCCAACCGTGCCCTGATGGGATCAAACATGCAACGGCAGGCGGTTCCGCTCTTGATTCCTAAAGCTCCGCTTGTAGGAACAGGTATGGAACACAAAGCCGCGAAAGATTCCGGTGTATGTATTGTTGCCGATTATGATGGAATTATTGAACGGTCCTCGGCGAATGAAATTTGGCTTCGTCGTGTTGAAGAAGTAGACGGCCAAGAAGTCAAAGGCGATATCGTTAAATATAAATTACACAAATTTATGCGTTCGAACCAAGGAACATGCATTAACCAACGTCCGATCGTGAAAAGAGGCACTGCTGTAAAAGCTGGCGACATTCTTGCGGACGGTCCTTCCACAGAAATGGGCGAATTGGCTCTTGGACGTAACGTTGTTGTTGCCTTCATGACATGGGAAGGTTACAACTATGAGGATGCGATCCTGCTCAGTGAAAAACTCGTTAAGGAAGATGTATACACATCCATTCATATCGAGGAATATGAGTCGGAAGCTCGTGATACCAAGCTCGGACCTGAAGAGATCACACGTGATATCCCTAACGTTGGGGAAGAAGCGCTGCGTAATCTGGATGAGCGTGGTATTATCCGCATCGGTGCTGAAATCGCCGCAGGCGACATTCTCGTTGGTAAAGTTACACCAAAAGGGGTAACAGAACTGACGGCAGAAGAACGTCTCTTGCATGCGATCTTTGGTGAAAAAGCACGTGAAGTACGTGATACATCCTTACGTGTACCTCACGGTACCGATGGTATCGTAGTTGACGTGAAAGTATTTACCCGTGAAAACGGAGATGAACTGCCACCAGGTGTGAACCAACTCGTTCGTGTTTATATTGCCCAAAAACGGAAAATTTCCGAGGGTGATAAAATGGCCGGACGTCACGGTAACAAAGGGGTCGTGGCCCGCATCTTGCCGGAAGAGGATATGCCTTTCCTACCGGACGGAACACCTGTTCAGATCGTTCTTAACCCACTGGGCGTACCTTCCCGTATGAACATCGGTCAAGTGCTTGAAGTTCACTTGGGTATGGCAGCAATGCAGCTTGGTATCCACGTAGCAACACCTGTATTCGACGGAGCGAAGGAGTATGACGTCTTCGATACGATGGAAGAAGCAGGTATGCAGCGTAATGGTAAAACCGTGCTGTATGATGGTCGTACAGGTGAAGAGTTTGAACGTGAAGTTACCGTTGGTGTCATGCACATGATCAAACTGGCGCACATGGTTGATGATAAAATCCATGCCCGTTCCACAGGTCCTTACTCACTTGTTACGCAACAGCCGCTGGGTGGTAAAGCCCAATTCGGTGGACAGCGTTTCGGGGAGATGGAAGTTTGGGCGCTTGAGGCTTATGGTGCTGCTTATACCCTGCAAGAAATCTTGACGGTTAAATCCGATGATGTTGTTGGTCGGGTGAAAACGTATGAGTCCATTGTCAAAGGCGAGAACGTGCCGGAACCAGGCGTTCCAGAATCGTTCAAAGTATTGATCAAAGAGCTGCAAAGCTTGGGTATGGACGTTAAGATTTTGAGTGAAGATGAGCAAGAGATTGAAATGAAAGAAATGGACGATGAAGATGACGCTGCGAGCGATAAGCTCAGCCTCAACCTTGAGGGTACAGAGGTCGGAGCGGAGTAACTGCTTCTGGCGCATGATGACCGGCGTTTTTCATCAGGCTCGCGTCTTACTCCGGCTTCGGCCGGAGAGGGCGTAACCTAGAATACAGGAATTAGGTTAAGGAGGGTTGCTCCTTGTTGGACGTCAACAATTTCGAATACATGAAGATCGGGCTTGCTTCCCCAGAGAAAATTCGTTCTTGGTCCCGCGGAGAAGTGAAAAAACCGGAAACGATCAACTATCGTACGTTGAAACCGGAAAAAGAAGGGCTGTTCTGCGAAAAGATTTTTGGCCCTACAAAAGACTGGGAATGTCATTGCGGTAAATACAAACGCGTTCGTTATAAAGGTGTTGTTTGTGACCGCTGTGGCGTTGAAGTAACACGTGCGAAAGTTCGTCGTGAACGGATGGGACATATTGAGCTTGCTGCTCCGGTATCACATATCTGGTACTTCAAAGGTATTCCAAGCCGTATGGGTCTCGCCTTGGATATGTCTCCAAGATCTCTGGAAGAGATCATTTATTTTGCATCATATGTAGTAACCGATCCAGGAGAAACTCCTCTGGAGAAAAAACAGCTGTTGTCCGAAAAAGAATACCGCAGCTACCGTGAAAAATACGGATACGGTTTCCAAGCCGGCATGGGTGCCGAAGCAGTTAAAAAATTGCTTCAAGACCTTGATATAGACAAAGAGCTTGAATTCCTTAAGGAAGAGCTTCGCACTGCACAAGGACAACGCCGTAACCGTGCCATTAAACGTTTGGAAGTTATTGAAGCCTTCCGTAACTCTGGTAACAATCCAGAGTGGATGATCATGGATGTCCTTCCTGTTATTCCACCGGAACTCCGTCCGATGGTTCAGCTCGATGGTGGACGTTTTGCTACGTCTGACTTGAATGACCTGTATCGTCGTGTAATTAACCGGAACAACCGTCTGAAACGTTTGCTTGACCTGGGCGCGCCAGATATCATCGTGCAAAATGAAAAACGGATGCTGCAAGAAGCAGTTGACGCTTTGATCGATAACGGTCGTCGTGGACGTCCTGTTACAGGTCCGGGTAACCGTCCTTTGAAATCTCTCAGCCACATGCTGAAAGGTAAACAGGGTCGTTTCCGTCAGAACTTGCTCGGTAAACGTGTTGACTACTCTGGTCGTTCCGTTATCGTTGTCGGACCTTACTTGAAGATGTATCAGTGTGGTCTGCCTAAAGATATGGCACTCGAACTATTCAAGCCTTTTGTTATGAAAGAGCTTGTCAATAAAGGGCTCGCCCACAATATCAAGAGCGCAAAACGTAAAGTTGAGCGTGTAAGTCCTGAAGTGTGGGATGTGCTTGAAGAAGTAATCAAGGAGCATCCGGTTCTCTTGAACCGTGCCCCTACGCTTCACCGTCTCGGTATTCAGGCATTTGAACCGATTCTTGTTGAAGGTAAAGCAATTCGTCTTCACCCGCTCGTATGTACGGCATACAATGCCGACTTTGACGGTGACCAAATGGCCGTGCACGTTCCTTTGTCCGCTGAAGCTCAAGCGGAAGCACGTATCCTGATGCTGGCATCAGGTAACATTTTGAACCCGAAAGATGGTAAACCGGTTGTAACTCCTTCCCAGGATATGGTCCTTGGTTCTTATTACCTCACTATGGACAACAAGGAAGAAAAGGGTACAGGTATGATCTTGCGTACAGTGAACGAAGCTGTATCGGCATACCAACGGGGCACTGCAGGTTTGCATGCACGTGTAGCTATTCCGGTTAAGGCGCTTGGTAAAACAAGCTTCACGGATGAGCAGCAAGAAGGAATGTTGTTGACTACGGTCGGCAAAATTATCTTTAATGAAATCTTCCCGGCAAGCTTCCCTTATATCAATGATGCGACTCGTGCGAACCTGTATCAAGGTACAGCTGATCACTTCTTTGTATATGAAAAAGGTGCTGATCTGAGAGAAGCGATTATGAATGCTCCTCTGGCTGGCGGTGTCGGCAAAGAATATCTTGGCTCCATCATTGCTCGTTGTTTTGAAATTTATCACACAACAGAAACAGCGGTTATTCTGGATAAAATCAAACAGCTTGGTTTCACATACTCTACTCGTGCAGGTATTACGGTTGCGGTGTCAGACGTTATCGTTCCACCTGAGAAATTCGAAATTCTCAGACAGTCCGAAGATAAAGCGCAAATCGTTACAAATCAGTACCGTCGTGGTCTGATTACGAATGAAGAGCGTTATGACCGTATCATTGATATCTGGTCAAAATCCAAGGATGATATTACTGAGATTCTGATGAAATCGATGGATCGTTATAACTCCATCATGATGATGGTTGACTCCAAAGCACGGGGTAACAAATCGCAAATCACCCAATTGGGCGGTATGCGTGGTCTGATGGCCAACCCATCTGGTCGAATTATCGAACTCCCAATCAAATCGAACTTCCGTGAAGGTTTGACAGTACTCGAGTACTTTATCTCCACTCACGGTGCGCGTAAAGGTCTCGCGGATACAGCTCTGCGTACAGCCGACTCAGGTTACCTGACTCGTCGTCTCGTAGACGTAGCCCAAGACGTTATCGTGCGTGAAGACGATTGTGGTACAGATAAAGGCTTTACGGTAAGTCGTATTCAGGATGGTAAAGAGGTTATCGAAGATCTCTACGACCGTATTGAAGGCAGATACTGTTTCGAGACATTACGTCATCCGGAAACGAAAGAAATTATTGTAGGTCGCAATGAATTGATTGACTCTGATAAAGCAGAGGCTATCATCAAAGCGGGTATAACCAAACTGCAAATCCGCTCCGTACTCAGTTGCCGTGCGAGTCACGGTGTCTGCAAGAAGTGTTACGGTCGTAACCTTGCGACAGGTAAACATGTGGAGATTGGTGAAGCGGTTGGTATCATTGCTGCACAGTCCATTGGTGAGCCAGGAACACAGCTTACAATGCGTACGTTCCATACCGGCGGTGTAGCCGGAGACGACATCACGCAAGGTTTGCCGCGTATCCAGGAGTTGTTCGAGGCTCGTAATCCTAAAGGTCAAGCAACGATCAGTGAGATTGATGGTGTGGTTAAAGAGATTCGCGAGACCAAAGATCGCCGTGAGATCGAAATTCAAGGTGAAGCGGAATCCAAAGTATACGCAGTTACCTACGGTTCCCGTGTGCGCGTAAGCGAAGGCATGGAAATTGAAGCAGGTGATGAGTTGACAGACGGTTCCATCGATCCGAAAGAAATGTTGCGCATTAAAGGTATACGTGGCGTGCAAAACTACATCTTGCAGGAAGTACAACGCGTATATCGTAACCAAGGTGTAGAAATCAATGATAAACACGTTGAGGTTATGATCCGTCAAATGTTGCGTAAAATCCGTATCGTAGATGCAGGAGATACAACGCTGTTGCCGGGGTCATTCGTGGATATGCATGAGTACGAAAGAGCTAACAAAATAGCGATTCTTGGTGATAAAGAGCCAGCGGTTGCAAAACCAATCTTGCTCGGTATTACGAAGGCATCACTGGAAACAGACTCCTTCCTCTCAGCAGCATCGTTCCAAGAAACTACACGTGTACTGACAGATGCAGCGATCAAAGGAAAAGTCGATCAATTGCTGGGTCTGAAGGAAAATGTAATCATTGGTAAATTGATTCCTGCAGGTACGGGGATGAACCGTTACCGCAGTATCAAATTTGCTGAGCCAGAAGATGGCCAATCTTCGGTAGAAGAGTTGGAGCCAGTTTCGGTAGACTAATATAACATTCCTTATTGTAAGGAATGAAAGTGAGTGTATGTCAGGAAACGACGTTTGTATCATACAAGCGGACGATTCCTGGCGTACACGAACTTTATAAAATAATCTTTTGGAATAGCATTGACAATGTTCGCGCTAGATGCTAATATATCAAAGGTGCGTGGGCAGCTGATTGTAGTCGTCCTATTCGGAGGAATGTATGATGTCTAATGAAAAAGGCTTGCAAGATGCTCATGTCAAAATTGGTACCAAACAGACCATGCGGACAGTGCAGACAGGAATGGCTTCTGAAGTCTATGTCGCAGAAGATAGTGACCCGCAGCTCACTTTCAAAATCATTGCCTTGTGTGAACAACACAATGTGAAGTGCACGAAAGTGGACACAATGAAAAATCTCGGCAAAGCTTGCGGGATTGGAGTGGGAGCAGCGATGGCTGCTGTCGTAAAATGATAGTGTAAGGAACGTTTTTGTCCGAGAAGATTTGAAGATTCTCCAAGGCAAAAACTTTTCATTTGTCTTTTTATGAACCGCCTGGGTCTGTGGGCTTAGATAAAGGTTTGTAAAGAAACATCAATAATTGAGGAAGGGGGTGGCAATCACATGCCAACTATTAACCAATTGGTTCGTAAAGGACGTCAAGCAAAAGTTGACAAGTCTAAATCACCAGCTTTGCAAAAAGGATTCAACGCTTTGAAACGTGAATCCACTAACATCAGTGCCCCACAAAAACGTGGTGTCTGCACTCGTGTAGGTACAATGACTCCTCGTAAACCGAACTCTGCACTTCGTAAATATGCCCGTGTTCGTTTGACGAACCGTCTCGAGGTAACTGCTTATATCCCGGGAATCGGACATAACCTTCAAGAGCACAGTGTGGTATTGATCCGTGGAGGTAAAGTAAAAGACCTTGCAGGGGTTCGTTATCACATCGTTCGTGGAGCTCTCGATACTGCAGGTGTGAACAATCGTATGCAAGCTCGTTCTAAATACGGCGCAAAACGTCCAAAAGCTAAAAAAGCCTAAACCATTATAAGCAAGTTACCTGAAAGCCTTCTGGCTTAAGTCTAGAAGGTACAGGGACTGCTGAACAAGAAAGAAAGGGGGATATCCATGCCACGCAAAGGTCCAGTTACGAAAAGAGACGTGTTGCCAGATCCGGTATACAACTCCAAGTTGGTTACTCGTTTGATCAATCGCATCATGCTCGACGGAAAACGCGGTGTTGCTCAAAGCATTCTGTATAATGCGTTCAAGTTGATTCAAGAACGTACGGGTAATGACCCGATGGAAGTATTTGAAGCAGCAATCAAAAATATCATGCCAGTCCTGGAAGTTAAAGCTCGCCGTGTCGGCGGTGCCAACTACCAAGTACCAATCGAGGTAAAACCAGAGAGACGTACTGCTTTGGGTTTACGTTGGCTCGTGAACTACTCCCGCAACCGCGGTGAGAAAACAATGGAAGAGCGTTTGGCGGCTGAGATCATCGACGCTTCCAACAACACAGGCGCTTCCGTTAAGAAACGCGAAGATACGCACAAAATGGCTGAAGCGAACAAAGCGTTTGCTCACTACCGTTGGTAGGATTCAGTTCACAATAAAAATAACTTCAATTTTGAAGGGAGACCCATTTCATGGCTAGAGAGTTCTCCTTGAAAAATACACGTAATATCGGGATCATGGCTCATATTGATGCGGGTAAAACCACGACAACTGAGCGGATCTTGTTTTACACAGGACGTACGCACAAAATCGGTGAAGTTCACGAAGGCGCTGCGACAATGGACTGGATGGAACAGGAACAGGAGCGCGGAATTACGATTACTTCCGCTGCGACTACCGCTGCTTGGAAAGGCCACCGCGTAAATATTATTGATACCCCGGGACACGTTGACTTCACAGTTGAAGTTGAACGTTCCCTTCGTGTATTGGACGGAGCAGTAGGTGTATTCAGTGCGAAAGAAGGCGTTGAGCCTCAGTCTGAAACCGTATGGAGACAGGCTGACAAGTACGGCGTACCTCGTATCGCATATGTAAACAAAATGGATATCATCGGTGCTGACTTCTTGAACGTTGTATCTGATATGCGTGATCGCCTTCAAGCGAACGCAGTTGCGATTCAACTTCCGATTGGTGCTGAGAATGATTTCAAAGGTATCATTGATATTGTTGCACAACGGGCTCATATGTACAAAGATGACCTGGGACAAGATATCGAAGAAACCGATATTCCTGCGGAATTCGTTGAGCAAGTTGAAGAACTTCGCAACGAATTGATTGAGCGTGTTGCAGAACTTGACGAAGATTTGACAATGAAATACCTGGAAGGCGAAGAGATCACTATTGATGAGATCAAATCCGTTCTCCGTAAAGGTGTTGTAGATGTTAAGATCTTCCCGGTTATCTGTGGTTCCTCATACCGTAACAAAGGTGTTCAACTGATGTTGGATGCTGTTATCGATTACTTGCCAGCTCCTACAGATGTACCATCAATCACTGGTCATCTTGAAGATGGAACGGAAGCAGTTCGTAAGTCTTCTGATGAAGAGCCGTTCTCCGCTTTGGCATTTAAAATCATGACTGACCCTTACGTTGGTAAATTGACATTCTTCCGCGTATACTCCGGTGTGCTTCAATCCGGTTCATATGTATTGAATGCTACTAAAAACAAACGTGAGCGTATCGGTCGTATCCTTCAAATGCACGCAAACAGCCGTCAAGAGATCACTGAAGTTTACTCCGGTGATATCGCTGCTGCAGTTGGTTTGAAAGATACAGGTACAGGTGATACACTATGTGATGAGAAACACCCGGTTATCTTGGAATCGATGAATTTCCCTGATCCGGTAATCGAAATCGCTGTTGAACCTAAAACCAAAGCTGACCAAGATAAAATGGGTGTTGCTCTCGGTAAGTTGACAGAAGAGGATCCAACTCTTCGCGCTCATACTGACGAAGAAACAGGTCAAACAATCTTGGCAGGTATGGGTGAGCTTCACCTTGATATCATCATCGACCGTATGCGTCGTGAGTTCAAGGTTGAAACTACTGTGGGTAAACCACAAGTAGCTTACCGTGAAACATTCCGTGCTCCAGCGCGCGTTGAAGGTAAATTCGTACGTCAATCCGGTGGTCGTGGTCAATACGGTCACGTATGGGTTGAATTCGAGCCTCTTGAGCCAGGTACAGGCAGCCAGTTCGAAAGTAAAGTTGTCGGTGGATCGGTTCCAAGAGAATACATTCAACCTGCATTGTCAGGGATTGAAGAGCAAATGAAAAACGGCGTTATTGCAGGCTTCCCGCTTGTAGACGTTAAGGCTACAATTGTAGACGGATCTTACCATGATGTCGATTCCAACGAGATGGCATTTAAAATTGCCGGATCTATGGCGCTGAAAGCAGCAAAAGACAAATGTAAACCGGTACTGCTTGAGCCTATCATGAAAGTAGAAGTAACTGTTCCAGAAGAGTACATGGGTGACGTAATGGGTATGTTGAACTCCCGTCGTGGCCGCATTGAAGGTATGGATTCCCGTAGTGGAGCTCAAATCATTCGTGCTAAGGTGCCTCTTTCTGAGATGTTTGGTTACTCTACAACTCTTCGTTCCGGTACTCAAGGACGCGGCGTATTCTCCATGGAGCTTTCTCACTATGAAGAAGTTCCTAAGAGCATTGCTGAAGAGATCGTTGCCAAAACAAAAGGCACCGAGTAGTTTTCTCACACTGAATGTTTGTGCTTGAAAC
Source organism: Paenibacillus amylolyticus (assembly GCF_051136285.1). Lineage (GTDB taxonomy): Bacteria > Bacillota > Bacilli > Paenibacillales > Paenibacillaceae > Paenibacillus > Paenibacillus amylolyticus_F. The sequence goes on from NZ_CP194938.1 coordinate 4,632,076, forward strand.
CTGGTTTGAAGCACTGCATTCAGTGAAACATAAAATTATAATTTTTAAGGAGGCCACGTTCAAATGGCAAAGGCTAAATACGAACGTAATAAACCGCACGTTAACATTGGTACTATTGGTCACGTCGATCATGGTAAAACAACTCTGACTGCTGCAATCACAACTGTATTGTCCAAAACTTACGGTGGTGCAGCAATTGCTTTCGATCAAATTGATAAAGCTCCAGAAGAGCGCGAGCGCGGTATCACAATCTCGACATCACACGTTGAGTACGAAACTGACACTCGTCACTATGCACACGTAGACTGCCCAGGTCACGCCGACTATGTTAAAAACATGATCACTGGCGCGGCACAAATGGACGGAGCTATCTTGGTAGTATCCGCAGCTGACGGCCCAATGCCACAAACTCGTGAGCACATCTTGCTCTCCCGTCAAGTAGGCGTACCTTACATTGTTGTTTTCTTGAACAAATGTGACATGGTTGAAGACGAAGAGTTGTTGGAATTGGTTGAGATGGAAGTTCGCGACCTTCTTAACGAATATGAGTTCCCAGGTGATGACACTCCAATCACTCGTGGTTCCGCTCGTGAAGCTCTGCAAAACCCTGATGGTGAGTGGGCTCAAAAAATCGTTGAGATGTTCAAAGAAATCGACACTTACATCCCACTGCCTGAGCGTCAAACTGACAAGCCTTTCTTGATGCCTGTCGAGGACGTATTCTCCATCACTGGTCGTGGTACCGTTGCTACAGGTCGTGTAGAGCGTGGTACTGTTAAAGTCGGCGAAGAGATCGAAATCGTTGGTATTACTGAAGAAACTAAAAAATCCGTAGTTACGGGCGTTGAGATGTTCCGTAAATTGTTGGATTCCGCACAAGCGGGTGACAACATCGGTGCATTGTTGCGTGGTGTTGATCGTACTCAAATCGAGCGTGGTCAAGTACTTGCTAAACCAGCATCTGTTAAACCACACACAGAATTCACTGCACAAATCTACGTTTTGACTAAAGAAGAGGGTGGCCGTCACAAGCCTTTCTTCACTGGATACCGTCCACAGTTCTACTTCCGTACAACTGACGTAACAGGTATCATCAACTTGCCAGAAGGTACTGAAATGGTAATGCCTGGTGACAACATCACGGTTACTGTTCAACTGATCTCTCCAATCGCAATCGAAGAAGGAACTAAGTTCTCAATTCGTGAAGGTGGACGTACAGTTGGTGCAGGCTCCGTAGCATCAATTCAAAAATAATTTGGCTTTCGCCAAATGAGCATAAGCAACAGTGTACTGGAACGAGTAACATTGTATTGTAACGAAGCTTCGGAAGAGTTCTTTATCCGACATCGGATAAAGAACTCTTTTATTATGTCAACGTTTCGGAACCTGCGTCATCTAAAATGAACAAAATTCATCTTATAGATTGATAGGTTAGGCAGCTTGGATATTGGGAAAAACATTGTACTAAACGGAGTCAATTCTTTTGAAAAGACCAGTTTAAATGTTTTTTTTAAATATGCTTGCAATACGCCCATCTTTTCTATATAATAATGAATGTTGTTCTTGTGACGTTGCGATGATGTGAGAGGTTACTGACACACCCGGCCCCTTTGCCATGGGAGAGTGGTTAGAAAATTTTCACGGAGTATGTCCGATAAAAAATTGGGCGATAGAAGGAGGGACTAAAATGGCAAAGCAAAAAATTCGTATTCGTTTGAAAGCTTACGACCACAGAATTCTTGATCAATCCGCGGAGAAAATTGTTGAAACAGCAAAACGTTCGGGTGCAGGTGTATCCGGTCCGATTCCGCTTCCTACTGAAAAACAAATCATTACTATTCTTCGTGCGGTGCACAAGTACAAGGATTCTCGGGAGCAATTCGAGCAACGCACTCATAAGCGTTTGATCGACATCGTTAACCCGACTCCACAAACTGTGGATGCCTTGATGCGCTTGGATCTGCCGTCCGGTGTAGATATCGAAATTAAACTGTAATATATAGCAACAAACAAGACCACGTATAAAGGAAAAGAGGTGTCAACATGAAAGGTATCTTAGGAAAAAAACTTGGAATGACTCAAGTGTTTACCGCTGAAGGTAACGTAGTTCCAGTAACGGTTATCGAAGCAGGTCCTTGTGTTGTTTTGCAAAAGAAAGATATTGAAAACGATGGCTACGAAGCAGTTCAAATCGGTTTCGCCGATAAGAAAGAGAAAAATGCTAACAAGCCAGAAGCAGGACACGCTAAAAAAGCGAATACTGCACCTAAGCGCTACGTTCGTGAGCTTCGCGGCATTAACATTGCGGAATATGAAGTTGGCCAAGAATTGAAAGCTGACATTTTCGCTGAAGGCGAGTTCGTTGACGTAACAGGTATTTCTAAAGGTAAAGGTTTTGCCGGCGTTATCAAACGTTGGGGACAAAGCACTGGACCTATGTCTCACGGTTCGCGTTATCACCGTGGCCCAGGTTCGATGGGTTCGATCCAAGCTAACCGCGTTCCTAAAGGCAAACGCCTGCCAGGACATATGGGACATGATACTGTTACAATTCAACGTCTTGAAGTTGTTAAAGTGGACGCTGAGCGTAATGTAATCCTCGTAAAAGGTTCTATTCCTGGACCGAAGAACAGCCTTGTAAGAGTCAAAGAAACGGTGAAAAAATAACCACTGAAGAAAGGAGGAACACAAAATGCCAAAAGTATCAGTTTACAATGTAGATGGTAGCCAAGTAGGTGAAGTTGAACTGAATGATGCGGTATTCGGTATTGAACCGAATCAACACGTTCTGTACGATGCAGTTCTTATGCAACGCGCTTCTCTGCGTCAAGGTACCCACAAAGTAAAAGGACGTTCTGAAGTACGTGGCGGTGGACGTAAACCTTGGAAACAAAAAGGTACAGGTCGCGCTCGTCAAGGTTCGATTCGTTCTCCACAATGGAAAGGCGGCGGTATCGTATTTGGTCCGACACCACGGAGCTATGCGTACAAACTGCCTAAGAAAGTTCGTCGTCTGGCGATCAAGTCTGCCCTTTCATCCAAAGTGCAAGACAATGACATTATCGTTTTGGATGCTCTCGCGTTGAGCTCACCAAAAACAAAAGAATTTGCAGCTATTTTGAACAACCTCAAAGTAGGTCGCAAAGCTTTGATCGTAGCTCCTAGCTATGATGATAATGTAGCTCTTTCTGCACGGAATATTCCGGGCGTGAAATTCGTAGCTGCTGATGGTATTAATGTTCTTGACGTGCTTTCGCACGACAAACTGATCATTACGAAAGAAGCAGTTCAGAAGGTAGAGGAGGTGCTCGCGTAATGAAAGATCCTCGTGATATTGTAAAACGTCCGATTATTACGGAACGTACTGCTGACATGATGAACGACTTGAAATACGTATTTGAAGTCGATATCCGTGCAAACAAAACCGAGATCAAAAAAGCGGTAGAAGCTATTTTCGGCGTAAAAGTGAAAAACGTGAACACACTTCGTGTTCCAGCTAAACCGAAACGGTACGGACGTTATTCCGGATATACAAGCGAATGGAAAAAAGCGTTTGTAACGCTGACGCAAGATAGCAAATCGCTTGAGTTCTTTGAAACTGTATAATTGAAATCTTTGAAGTAAGGAGGGAAAACTAGTGCCAATCAAAAAGTATAAACCAACATCCCCGGCAAGACGGAATATGTCCGTTTCTACATTTGAGGAAATCACCACAGATAAGCCGGAGAAATCGTTGTTGGCCCCGTTGAGCAAACAAGCAGGCCGCAACAACCAAGGTAAAATTACAGTTCGTCACCACGGTGGTGGACACAAACGTAAATACCGTATCATCGACTTCAAACGTACTAAAGATGGAATACCGGGCCGCGTTGCTACAATCGAGTATGACCCGAACCGTACTTCCAACATCGCATTGATTCACTACGCTGATGGTGAGAAACGTTACATCATCGCTCCTAAAGGTCTGAAAGTTGGAGATCAAGTATTCTCTGGTCCTGACTCAGATATCAAAATTGGTAACGCACTGCCGCTTGAAAACATTCCAGTAGGTACGGTTATCCACAACATTGAGTTGAAACCAGGTAAAGGCGGACAATTGGTTCGTGCTGCTGGTACAGAAGCTCAATTGCTTGGTAAAGAAGAAAAATACGTTTCTGTTCGTCTCTCTTCTGGAGAAGTTCGTCGTATTCTGAAAGTTTGCCGCGCAACAATCGGATCTGTTGGTAACCAAGACCACGAGCTTATCAAAATCGGTAAAGCCGGTCGTAGCCGTTGGTTGGGTCAACGTCCTGAGGTTCGTGGTGTAGTAATGAACCCTAACGATCACCCTCACGGTGGTGGTGAAGGTCGTGCTCCAATCGGACGTAAATCGCCAATGTCACCATGGGGTAAACCTACTCTTGGTTTCAAAACGCGTAAGAAAAATAAAGCTTCTGATAAATACATCATCCGTCGCCGCACGAAGTAATACACACTGTGCATAACTTCGTGAGGCATCTACGGATGCATAAAAGCTATGTTTGAAGGGAGGATCTCCACATGAGTCGCAGTTTGAAAAAAGGGCCATTCATTGATGGCTACATGCTCAAGAAGGTAGAAGAGATGGAAGCATCAGGCAAGAAGAACGTTATTAAAACCTGGTCCCGTCGCTCTACAATTTTCCCACAATTCATCGGACACACATTTGGCGTTTACGACGGTCGTAAACACGTGCCAGTGTATGTAACTGAGGACATGGTCGGACACAAACTGGGTGAGTTCGCTCCAACCCGTACGTACAAAGGCCATACTGATGATGATAAGAAAACAAGAAGATAAATGAACATCTCTAATGTTTGAGAGGAGGTTACACAATGGAAGCAAAAGCACATGCTAAGTTTATCCGGATTGCTCCTCGTAAAGTTCAACTCGTTGTTGACTTGATTCGCGGCAAGCAAGTAGGTGAGGCGGTTGCCATTCTCCGTCACACTCCGAAATCCGCTTCTCCAGTTGTTGAGAAGTTGCTTAACTCCGCTATTGCGAATGCGGAACATAACTATTCTTTAGATGTTAATAACTTGGTGATCTCGCAAGCTTACGTAAACCAAGGACCGACTATGAAACGTTTCCGCCCTCGTGCAATGGGACGCGCAAGTCGTATTAACAAACGTACTAGCCACATTACTTTGGTGGTATCTGAGAAGTAGAAGGAGGGAAAACGTGTGGGCCAAAAGGTAAATCCAGTCGGACTTCGTGTCGGAGTTATCCGTGACTGGGAATCTAAGTGGTATGCAGGCAAAGACTTCGGTGATCTTTTGATGGAAGACGTGAAAATTCGTGAATTCCTGAAAAATAAATTGAAAGACTCCGCTATGTCTCGTGTTGAGATCGAGAGAGCGGCTAACCGCGTAAACGTAACGATTCACACAGCGAAACCAGGTATGGTAATCGGTAAAGGTGGATCTGAAGTTGAAAATCTTCGTAACCAAATTACGAAAATTGCTGGCGGTAAAAAAGTACACATTAATATTTCTGAAATTAAGAACCAAGACCTGGACGCGATCCTGGTAGCAGAAAGCATTGCACAACAATTGGAACGTCGTGTTTCTTTCCGTCGTGCTCTGAAACAAGCTATTCAAAGAACAATGCGCTCCGGTGCTAAAGGTATTAAAACTCAAGTAGGCGGACGTCTTGGCGGTGCTGAGATTGCACGTTCTGAAGGCTACAGCGAAGGAACTGTTCCACTGCACACACTGCGTGCTGACATTGACTATGGTACTGCAGAGGCTCATACTACTTACGGACGTATCGGCGTAAAAGTATGGATCTATCGTGGAGAGGTTCTTCCTACGGCTAAGAAACAAGCTGCTAAGGAAGGAGGCAACTAATCATGTTGGTACCAAAACGTGTAAAACACCGTAAGCAACAACGTGGACATATGAAAGGCCAAGCAAAAGGCGGAACTACGCTGAACTTTGGCGAATATGGTCTGCAAGCTACGGAACCGGCTTGGATTACGAACCGTCAGATCGAAGCGGCTCGTATTGCGATGACTCGTTACATCAAACGTGGTGGTAAAGTCTGGATCAAAATTTTCCCTGACAAACCAATCACTCAAAAGCCTCTCGAGGTTCGGATGGGTAGCGGTAAAGGTAACGTAGAAAAATGGGTTGCAGTAGTGAAACCAGGTAAGATCATGTTTGAACTTGCTGGTGTACCGGAGGATGTTGCTCGCGAAGCGATGCGTCTTGCCGCTCACAAACTGCCAATCAAAACGAAGTTCGTGAAACGTGAAGAATTGGGTGGTGAAGCAAATGAAAGCTAGTGAATTTCGCAACCTAACCTCTGCTGAAATCGAGCAAAAGATTGCCGGATTTAAAGAAGAACTCTTTAATCTCCGCTTTCAACTCGCTACCGGTCAGCTGGATAACCCGACTCGAATCCGTGATGTGCGGAAAGAAATAGCTCGTGCTAAAACCATCATCCGTGAAAGAGAATTGGGAATCGGTTAATTAGAGGTCGGATATACATTCCGTCTGTAATCAGGAAGGAGGCCAACAATGAGCGAAGAACGTAATACACGCAAAGTTCAGACTGGTAAAGTTGTCAGTGATAAAATGGACAAAACGATTGTTGTTGCTGTAGAAACCTACAAAAACCACAAATTGTATCATAAACGCATTAAGGTTACTAAAAAGTTCAAAGCGCATGACGAAGAAAACACTGCGAAAATCGGTGACACGGTGAAAATCATGGAGACTCGTCCGCTTTCGAAAGATAAACGCTGGAGACTTACTGAAGTCGTTGAAAAAGCGGTTATCATCTAATTGCATGATCAGCATAGCTGGAAGGAGGAATACTAAATGATTCAACCATTTACACGTTTGACTGTAGCCGACAACTCCGGTGCGAAGGAACTGATGTGTATCCGCGTACTCGGCGGTACGGGACGTCGTACAGCTCAAATCGGTGATCTGATCGTTTGTTCTGTAAAACAAGCAACACCAGGCGGCGTTGTCAAAAAAGGTGATGTAGTTAGAGCGGTTGTCGTTCGTACGAAACGTTCTGTACGTCGTAAAGACGGTTCCTACATCGGTTTTGATGAAAATGCAGCTGTTGTTGTAAAAGACGACAGAAGCCCTCGTGGAACACGTATTTTCGGACCTGTTGCTCGTGAACTTCGCGAGAAAGACTTCATGAAAATCGTTTCCTTGGCCCCAGAGGTTATCTAATAGAGTAAGCTCGTGATGTTTAGAAACAGGAGGTGTACGAAATGCCAAGAGTGAAAAAAGTTCTGGAATCCCATAACAACAAACTTCACGTTAAAAAGGAAGATACGGTTATGGTGATCAGCGGTAAAGACAAAGGTAAAAAAGGCCGTGTCATCGCTGCTTATCCTCGTGAAAACCGCGTCCTTGTGGAAGGTGTTAACATGGTGAAAAAACACCAGAAGCCTAACCAGCAAAACCCGCAAGGCGGCATTATCGAGAAGGAAGCTCCGATTCACGTTTCCAACGTGATGCACATCGATCCAAAGAGCGGAAAAGTAACCCGTATCGGTTACAAAGTGTTGGATAACGGTAAGAAAGTGCGCGTTGCAAAACGTTCCGGAGAAATTATCGACTAATTGAACCGAATGAGAAAGGAGGGCTATGATTCATGGCATCAAGAATGAAAGAACGTTACCTGCAAGAAATCGCTCCTGCTTTGATGCAGAAGTTTAACTATACAACGGTAATGCAAGTGCCGAAAATCGAGAAAATCGTTATCAACATGGGTGTGGGCGACGCTGTCCAAAACTCTAAAGTGTTGGATTCCGCAGTAAACGATTTGCAACTGATCGCAGGTCAAAAACCTGTAATCACTCGTGCAAAAAAATCTATCGCAGGTTTCAAACTGCGTGAGAACATGCCTATCGGTGTGAAAGTAACATTGCGCGGCGAGCGTATGTATTACTTCCTCGATAAATTGTTCAACGTAACACTTCCACGTGTGCGTGACTTCCGCGGTGTATCGAGCAAAGCGTTCGATGGTCGTGGTAACTACACACTGGGTCTAAAAGAGCAATTGATCTTCCCGGAGATCGAGTATGATAAAGTAGACAAAGTCCGCGGTATGGATATTGTCATCGTAACAACGGCGAAAACAGACGAAGAGTCCCGCGAATTGCTTACGCAAATGGGAATGCCTTTCGTTAAATAATGTTGGCATAAACGTTCCGGGTGTCTGGAAAGACTCCCTTTTCTCCGAAATTATTTAGGAGGTGTCAGGCTAAAGTGGCAAAAACTTCGATGAAAGTTAAACAACAACGTACACCAAAGTTTAAAGTACGTGCTTATACACGCTGTGAGCGTTGCGGACGTCCACATTCGGTACTGCAAAAGTTCAAAATTTGCAGAATTTGCTTCCGTGAATTAGCTTATAAAGGCCAGATCCCTGGCGTGAAAAAAGCAAGCTGGTAAAAAGTCCTGAACGGGAAGGAGGTTAACTCACAATGACTATGTCTGATCCAATTGCAGATATGCTTACTCGTATTCGTAACGCGAACACTGTTCGTCATGAAACGGTAGAAATGCCTGCTTCGACAATGAAAAAACAAATCGCCGATATCCTGAAGCGCGAAGGTTTCATCCGTGACGCTGAATTTATCGAAGATAACAAACAAGGGATTATCCGTGTTTTCTTGAAATACGGTCAAAATAACGAGCGCGTTATCACTGGTCTGAAAAGAATCAGTAAACCAGGTCTTCGTGTTTACACGAAAAGCAATGAAGTACCTCGCGTACTTGGCGGCCTTGGAATCGCGATTATCTCAACATCCAAAGGTGTTATGACGGACAAAGAAGCTCGTCAATCGAAATCCGGCGGAGAAGTTGTCTGCTACGTTTGGTAATATAACGTCACAAGATAGGAGGTGCAACATATGTCTCGTATTGGTCGCAAACCAATTACAGTACCAAGTGGTGTAGACATCACTTTGGACAATACCGTTATCACGGTAAAAGGACCTAAAGGAACTTTGACTCGTGAACTTCACAAAGACATGAAGGTTACAGTTGAAAACAACGAAATTACAGTTGTGCGTCCTTCCGATAACAAAACTCACCGTTCTTTGCACGGAACAACGCGTAGCGTTGTCAGCAACATGGTGAGCGGCGTAACTGAAGGATTCGCTAAATCTCTGGAGTTGGTTGGGGTCGGATATCGTGCAAGCAAATCCGGAGATAAAATTGTTCTGAACGTTGGATACTCTCACCCGGTTGAAATTACACCGGAAGCGGGAATCGAATTCGAAGTACCTTCGAATACGAAAATCATCGTTCGCGGTATCGATAAAGAGCGCGTAGGTGCTTACGCTGCTAAAATTCGTTCCGTTCGTGAACCTGAGCCGTACAAAGGTAAAGGTATTAAATATGAAGGCGAGCGTATCATCCGTAAGGAAGGTAAAGCCGGTAAGAAGAAATAAGATTTCTCTTACCGCCTTTGCGCGGCTTTCGGCTTGCTTGCTTCGTGTGTTTCTAATATACCCCGTGGCTTCTGCTTTGAAGCCAGCGAGGTAACCTGAAAGGAGTGAATCCCTGAGATGATTACGAAACCAGATAAAAACAAGGCTCGTCTGAAAAGACACCTTCGCGTTCGTAAAAAAATCCAAGGAACGGCTGCACGTCCTCGTTTGAACGTTTTCCGTTCTGGTAAACATATGTACGCTCAAATCATCGATGATGTAGCTGGTGTAACAATCGCTTCCGCGTCTACCGTAGACAAGGAGTTGAGCACTGACATCAAAAACGGTGCATCTGTTGAATCTGCTCGTAAAGTTGGCGAACTCGTTGCTAAACGTGCAAAAGACAAAGGTGTTTCCAATATCGTATTTGACCGTAGCGGATATCTGTACCATGGTCGTATCGCAGCTTTGGCTGAAGCGGCTCGTGAAGCAGGACTTGAGTTTTAAGATATTTTTCAAAAGGAGGTTAACGACTTGCGTGTAGATCCGAATACTTTGGAACTGTCTGAAAGAGTAGTAAACATTAATCGCGTAGCTAAAGTAGTAAAAGGCGGACGCCGTTTCAGCTTTAGCGCACTGGTTGTAGTCGGCGACGGCAACGGCTGGGTTGGAGCGGGTATCGGTAAAGCTGGCGAAGTACCTGATGCAATTCGCAAAGGTATTGAAGATGCTAAGAAAAACCTTGTACACGTTCCACTCGTAGGAACATCGATTCCTCACTTGGTAACAGGTAAGTTCGGCGCAGGACGCGTTCTGTTGAAACCAGCATCTGAAGGTACTGGTGTTATCGCTGGTGGTCCTGTACGTGCGGTTCTCGAACTTGCTGGTGTGGGTGACATTTTGACAAAATCTCTGGGTTCTTCGAATTCCATGAACATGGTCAATGCGACTTTGGAAGGTTTGTCCCGTTTGAAGCGTGCTGAAGACGTGGCTAAACTGCGCGGAAAATCCGTCGAAGAGCTTCTGGGTTAGGAGGGAATTCTCATGGCTAAATTAGAAATTACCCTCGTCCGTAGCTTGATCGGACGTCCGGAGACGCAAAGAACAACTGTGAAAACATTGGGCTTGCGCAAAATCAACAGCAAAGTGGTTCAAAACGATAATCCTGCCATCCGTGGTATGATTAACAAAGTAAGTCACTTGGTAGCTGTCAAAGAAGTAGAAGCATAAGAACGGGTTAATCCCACAAATCTTTAAGGAGGTGCAACGAACGATGAAGTTACATGAGCTTTCTCCATCACCTGGATCCCGTAAAGAGCGTAAGCGTCTTGGTCGCGGTCCAAGTAGTGGTACTGGTAAAACATCAGGTCGCGGTCACAAAGGACAAAACGCTCGTTCTGGCGGTGGTGTACGTCCAGGCTTCGAAGGTGGACAAAATCCATTGTATCGTCGATTGCCAAAACGCGGTTTCGTAAACCCAACTCGCAAAGAATATGCAGTTGTGAATATTGAAGACCTGAATAGTTTGGCAGCTGGTACTGAAGTAACTCCAGAATTCTTGATGACAAACGGCGTAGTTAAAAACGCTAAATCCGGAATCAAGATCCTGGGTAACGGTGAAGTTACTGTGAAGCTGACTGTTAAAGCTAACAAGTTTTCTCAATCTGCGGTAGAGAAAATTGAAGCTGCCGGCGGTACAACCGAGGTGATTTAATGTTCAAGACCCTAAAGAATATCTGGCGGGTTGAGGATCTGCGCAAAAGGGTATTATTTACCCTTTTTGTACTGATCATTTACCGCATCGGCTCCTTTGTCCCCGTTCCGGGTGTTAACAAAGATGTGTTCGAAGCGACAAATTCTGCGGGTAAAGAAGTTTTTGGACTTCTGAATACATTCTCGGGTGGAGCACTGTTTCAGTTCTCGATATTTGCACTCGGGATTGTACCTTACATCACTGCGTCTATCATAGTACAATTGCTTTCCATGGACGTTATTCCAAAATTAGCGGAATGGGCAAAGCAAGGTGAACAAGGTAAGAAAAAATCTGCACAATTGACTCGTTACTTAACAATCGGGTTGGCATTGATTCAAGCGTTTGGTACGTCGATCGGATTCAATCGCTTGTACAATACTGACATGATTCCTAACGCTACATTTGCAGATTATATCTTGATCGCGATTGTACTTACGGCGGGTACTTCATTCCTCATGTGGCTTGGTGAGCAGATCACCGAGAAGGGCATAGGAAACGGGATTTCGATCTTGATCTTTGCGGGTATCCTATCTACGGTGCCTAATATTATCAAACAAACGATCGAATCTGACTTCATTCAACCTGATCAGTTGTTCATGAACATCCTTAAAGGTGTGATCATCGCGATCGTGATCGTTTTGATTATCATTGGAGTCATTTACATTCAGCAGGCGATTCGGAAAATCCCGGTACAGTATGCAAAACGTGTCGTAGGTAACAAAATGTACGGTGGACAGAATACACATATCCCGCTGAAAATTAATGCGGCTGGTGTTATCCCTGTCATCTTCGCATCATCGCTGTTGATGTTCCCAACGATTATCGCTAACTTCTGGGCTAATCAAGGTTGGGCACAGTGGATCGGTCAGAACTTGACTACACACAAACCTCTTGGTATGGTGCTGTACGTTGTGATGATCTTTGGATTCACATTCTTCTATACTTTTGTACAGATGAATCCACAGCAGATGGCTGATAATATGAAAAAGAACGGCGGTTACATCCCAGGTATTCGCCCGGGTAAAGCAACCGAGAAATATCTGACCCGTGTCATGACTCGTTTGACAATGGCCGGAGCCATATTCTTGGCAGTTATTTCCGTTCTGCCTGTATTCTTAGGGGCACTTTCTGGTTTGCCTCAATCAGCGCAAATTGGGGGAACTTCCCTCCTGATCGTTATCGGTGTTGCGCTGGATACGATGAAGCAAATCGAAAGCCAATTGATCAAACGCCACTACAAAGGTTTTATCAATAAATAGGCGATAGGTTCCGGTTGAGTAAAGATTTACTTGCCGGCACCTATTGTGCTGTTTGTTGATGTAGGGTAGTCTTGGAGGGAGTGACATAACGTGAACATCCTATTCATGGGCCCTCCGGGGGCAGGAAAAGGTACGCAAGCAGACGTCATTGTGAAAGAGTTCGGTATTCCCCATATTTCAACGGGCGATGCATTTCGTCTCGCGATTAAACAGGGAACTCCCATTGGCTTGAAAGCCAAGGAATATATGGATCAAGGATTACTTGTACCAGATGATGTAACCATTGGCATCGTTGAAGAGCGATTGCAACAGTCGGACTGCAGAGAAGGATTTCTTTTGGATGGTTTTCCAAGAACCCTGTCTCAGGCAGAGGCGCTGGATGGCATCCTGGAGCGACTGAATTCAGGTCTTGATCATGTGATCAACCTGAAAGTGGATCGCAACAAATTGCTCGCTCGTTTAACGGGTCGTCGCATTTGTAAAAATTGCGGTTCCACGTATCATGTCGTATTTAATCCACCGAAGCAGGAAGGTACTTGTGATAAATGCGGCGGCGAGTTGTACCAACGCTCTGATGATAATGAAGAGAGTGTAGGCACTCGTTTGGACGAATATATCAACAAAACAGCACCACTCCTCACGTTCTACGAAACTAAGGGCCTTCTTCGTCAAATGGACGGAGAACAGGATATCGATCAAGTTTCTCAAGAAATCGTGTCCTTGTTGAGAGGTTAATTGATGATCATTGGTAAGTCCGAAACGGAGCTGGGTTTGATGAGGGAAGCAGGGAGAATTGTTGCAGAAACGCATCGTCTCTTGGCAGAGCATATCGCTCCCGGTATTACGACTGGTGAACTTGACCATATGGCTGATCAATATATCCGCAGTCAAGGAGCTGTGCCGTCTTTCAAAGGTTATAACGGTTTCCCTGCCAGTGTGTGCGCTTCAGTGAATGAAGAGTTGGTACATGGATTTCCCGGCAAACGCAAGTTGAACGAGGGCGATATCGTTACGTTTGACATTGGCGCGCAGTACCAGGGGTATCATGGAGATTCTGCCTGGACTTATCCAGTTGGCCGTATTTCCGAAGAAGCCCGTCGTCTTCTGGACGTTACCGAGGCTTCGTTATACGCAGGTCTGGCGCTGGTAAAACCAGATGTTCGCTTGTTTACAATATCTCATGCAATTCAAAAATATATAGAAGATGAGGGGTTCTCCGTCGTTCGTGAATATGTCGGTCACGGCATTGGAGCGGATCTACACGAGGAACCAGCGATTCCGAACTATGGTCTTCCTGATCGTGGTCCAAGGTTGAAAGCTGGCATGGTGCTTGCTATTGAACCGATGGTTAACGCGGGCAGACGGTATGTGAAAACGTTGGAAGATAACTGGACTGTCGTTACAGCTGATGGATCGTTATGTGCCCACTTTGAACACACCGTAGCAGTTACACCTGATGGCATGGAAATTTTCACAAAACTGAATGCGTAGGTGATTAGGCATGAACAATCAGTCGAATCCTCAGCTCGGTCAACTTGTGAAGATCCGTAAAGGCCGCAATGCGGACCAAGCCGCAGTAATTGTTTCTATAGTGGACAATAGGTTCGTATATATTGCGGATGGAGACAAACGAAAGTTTGACCAACCCAAGAAGAAGAATATTCTTCATCTTGAACTTCACCCCATGATTAGCAGTGAGGTAGTAAACAGTTTAAACGAGAGTGGTCGGGTTACAAACGGAAAGCTCCGCTATGCGGTTCATTCCTTTCTGGAATCCACCAACATTCAAGCTGAAGAGAAAGGAGACTGACTAATGGCCAAGGAAGATGTCATTGAAGTGGAAGGCACGGTTCTTGAACCGCTGCCGAATGCAACGTTCAAGGTTGAGCTTGAGAATGGTCATCAAATTCTCGCTCACGTTTCCGGAAAATTGCGGATGCACTTCATCCGTATCCTGACTGGAGACAAAGTAGTTGTTCAGTTATCACCTTATGATCTAACAAAAGGTCGTATAACTTACCGTAAATAGTAGTAGACAGTTGCAGTGAACTGTGAAGCTTATGAAGCGGGTTTTGCCCGGCAAAACTTGCGAAAGCTTCGAAGCCGGTTTTACAATAGTAGAACAAGGTCAATGCTTACGAAGAGGGTTTTGCTAAGCAAAACTTTGAGGAGGTAATTCACATGAAGGTAAGACCTTCGGTCAAGCCGATTTGCGAAAAATGCAAAGTCATTCGCCGCAAAGGGAATGTAATGGTTATCTGTGAAAATCCAAAACACAAACAAAAACAAGGTTAATGAAGGGGGTGTAGCGTAAAATGGCACGTATAGCTGGTGTGGATTTGCCACGTGATAAGCGCGTTGAGATCGCCTTGACTTATATTTTCGGAATCGGTAAAACGACTTCCCAGAAAATTCTGAGCTCTACAGGCATCAATCAGAACACTCGTGTTCGTGATTTGACGGAAGATGAAGTCAGCAAATTGCGTGAAAGTATCGACAAAGAGGTCAAAGTTGAAGGTGACCTGCGTCGTGAAATCTCTTTGAATATTAAACGTTTGACGGAGATCGGTTGTTACCGTGGAGTTCGTCATCGTCGTGGTCTGCCTGTTCGTGGACAACGTACGAAAACGAATGCTCGTACTCGTAAAGGTCCTCGTCGTACTGTAGCGAACAAGAAGAAATAATAAGGGGGGATAAGAGAAAATGGCTAAACCGAAAAAAGTCGTACGTACTAAACGTCGTGACCGTAAGAATATTGAATCTGGCGTGGCACATATCCGTTCCACTTTCAATAACACTATCGTTACTATTACGGATCCTCACGGAAACGCGATTTCGTGGGCAAGCTCCGGCGGCCTCGGATTCAGAGGTTCCCGTAAATCGACTCCGTTTGCTGCACAAATGGCTGCTGAGACTGCTGCCAAAGCTGCAATGGAACATGGGATGAAATCCGTTGAGGTTATGGTTAAAGGACCAGGCGCAGGCCGTGAAGCAGCGATCCGCTCTTTGCAAGCTGCTGGTCTTGAAGTTAACCTGATCAAAGACGTAACTCCAGTCCCGCATAACGGATGCCGTCCTCCAAAACGTCGTCGTGTCTAATGAGATTTGCCCCTGCGTGTGGTATACTTCCGGCACAATCTGCTAATAATGGTTGTTTAGGCATACTACTACATGTTTTCGCAAGAGAAGGTAAATGTTTCATAGAGGACCGACGTTTTGAAGGAGGGGTATTGCAGTGATAGAAATCGAAAAGCCGAAAATTGAGACGGTAGACGTCAATGATGATGGCACCTATGGGAAATTCGTAGTAGAACCGCTGGAGCGCGGATACGGTACGACGCTTGGAAACTCGCTTCGCCGAATCCTGCTCTCATCACTGCCGGGTGCGGCAGTGTCTTCGGTTCAAATCGATGGCGTTCTGCATGAATTTGCTACAGTTCCTGGCGTAATGGAAGACGTTACAGAGGTTATCCTTAACCTGAAAGCTTTGTCGCTCAAAATTCACTCTGACGAGGAGAAAGTGCTCGAGATTGATGCTGAAGGCGAAGGAGCAATCACGGCTGGAGACATTCGTGCTGATTCCGATGTGGAAATCCTTAATCCGGATCTTCACATTGCTACGCTTGGACCAGGTTCGAGACTTCACATGCGTATTTTTGCCAATCGCGGTCGCGGCTACGTCCAGGCAGATCGGAATAAACGCGATGACCAGCCGATCGGCGTCATCCCTGTCGATTCCATCTTCACCCCGATCAGCCGCGTAAACTACGCTGTGGAAAATACGCGTGTAGGCCAAGTAACCAACTATGACAAGCTCACGTTGGAAGTTTGGACTGACGGAAGTATTCGTCCTGAAGAGGCTGTAAGCCTTGGCGCTAAAATTTTGACCGAGCATCTGATGCTCTTCGTGGGTCTTACAGACGAAGCGAAGGATGCAGAGATCATGGTTGAAAAAGAAGAAGACAAAAAAGAAAAAGTACTCGAAATGACGATTGAAGAGCTGGATCTCTCTGTTCGTTCTTACAATTGCCTCAAACGTGCTGGTATTAATACCGTACAAGAGCTGACCACGAAAACGGAAGAAGACATGATGAAAGTCCGTAACCTCGGACGCAAGTCTTTGGAAGAAGTTCAAGAGAAGCTTGAGGAACTTGGTTTGGGATTACGTACAGAAGAATAGTCAGCTGAGTGCTTGAAGTGAAGGAGGGAAAACAATGGCATACCAAAAGTTAGGCCGTAATTCCAGTGCACGTAAGGCTTTGTTCCGTGACCTGGTAACCGACCTGTTCTTATACGAGCGCATTCAGACAACTGAAGCGAAAGCAAAAGAGGTTCGCTCTATTGCTGAAAAACTGATCACTAAAGCGAAAAAGGGAGATCTTCATGCCCGTCGCCAAGTGGCAGCTTATGTTCGCCGCGAAACGATCGATGGTGAGCAAGATGCAATCCAAAAACTGTTTAGCGAATTGTCCGGTCGTTACGCTGAGCGTCCAGGTGGATACACACGTATCTTGAAACTGGGACCTCGTCGTGGTGACGCAGCGCCTATGGTTTACTTGGAACTAGTAGACCGCGCGTAATACAGATGTGAGATGAGGAAAGGGGACAGAATCTAAGCGATTCTGGTTCAACCCTTTTTTTCTCTTCATTTCGGAATTCGTGCTGTAAATGAAGCTCCGTAAGGGGCTTCTTTTGCTGTTCGGGATAGACTTATGTATAGTATGGAACAAAGGTGTGGTAATATGCGCAACTTATGTATGACGGTAACTTATGATGGAACGGCCTACTACGGCTTTCAAATACAGCCAGGAGGCAATACCATACAGGACCACCTTGAGGATGCTATTCGTGCGTTGACTGGTGAGACCGTTAAAATCACGGGTTCAGGCCGAACGGATGCAGGCGTTCATGCTCGCAGACAAATCTTCAATTTTTCTATAGCGTCTCAGATTCCGGTGGAACGTTGGTGTATTGCACTCAACTCCAGATTGCCATCCGATATTGTTGTTATTGATGCTATTGAAGTACCGCTAGATTTTCATTCTCGTTATGCAGCGAAAAAGAAGACCTATCGATACACGGTCAATGCTAACCAATTTCCGGATGTCTTTAACAGGAGACTGCAGCATCATCATCATGCCAAGCTGGACATCCCTGCTATGGAGGAGGGCCTGCGTCATTTCATAGGCACATATGACTTTACGTCCTTTGCTTCACGCAAGTCTCAGAAAGATAATCATGTACGCTCGGTATATGAAGCATGGATAGAAGTGGACCGTTCAATGTGCAGGGATCATCCGCGCGATCAGGGTGTCATTCACATTTATGTGAGTGGTAACGGCTTTTTGCAGCATATGGTGCGGATCATTGTCGGGACACTGCTGGAGATCGGAGAGGGCAAACGGAAAGCCTCTGATGTGCCGAATATGATTGCTGCATGCAACCGTTCTGCCGCTGGACCTACAGCAGTTAGCTGCGGTTTGATGCTCTGGGATCTTGAATACAAAAAGGATTAAAATAGTGAGCGATTATACTTAAATAATACTTGCGATTTGATCGTCTATCATGTAATATAAAAGTTGTGTTTTCTTAATGGCTTTCCCACAGCCCCAATTAAGATGTTCACATCGCAACAACTATCCATCAACACCTAAAGTTATCACTTAACGAACGAAGATAAATGAAAAATGATGATTTTGAACATTTAAGGAGGAAATTTTCATGCGTACTACGTACATGGCGAAGCCTAACGAAGTTGAGCGCCAATGGCACATCATTGATGCTGAAGGCAAAACCCTCGGACGTTTGGCGAGCGAAGCAGCTGCTTTGATCCGCGGCAAACATAAGCCACAATTCACTCCACATGTGGACACTGGCGATTTCGTTGTTATCATCAATGCAGAGAAAATTGTATTGACTGGTAAAAAAATGCAAGGTAAAAAATACTACCGTCACTCAATGCACCCAGGTGGTTTGAAAGTAACTACTGCAGAAGAGATGGTTAAACACAAACCTGAACGTATGTTGGAATTGGCTGTTCGCGGTATGCTTCCTAAAACTCGCATGGGCGAGAAAATGAAGCTGAGACTTAAAGCGTACAGAGGCACTGAGCATCCACACGCAGCACAAAAACCAGAAGTTTACGAACTTCGCGGTTAATTAAAAGGAGGACAGTTTCATGGCACAAGTACAATACTATGGGACAGGTCGTCGTAAACATTCGGTAGCACGTGTTCGCCTTGTACCGGGTGAAGGACGCATTGTCATCAATAAACGTGATATTAATGAATACTTCGGTTTGGAAACACTTAAACTGATTGTAAAACAACCACTGACTTTGACAGAAACGCTCACTAACTATGACGTTTTGGTTATCGCTCATGGTGGCGGAATCTCCGGTCAAGCCGGCGCGATCCGTCATGGTATCTCCCGTGCTCTGTTGAAAGCAGACCCGGAATACCGTGCATCCCTGAAAAAAGCAGGATTCCTGACTCGTGACCCACGTATGAAAGAACGTAAAAAATACGGTCTTAAAGCGGCTCGTCGCGCTCCTCAGTTCTCCAAACGTTAAGATTTTTCAAAGTCCTTGGCTCCGGCCAGGGGCTTTTTTTATTATTTGGATGGAAAAGATACGTTGCACGCGCGCACATGTAAAATCATATCCCACAAAGTCTTATCCTATTGCCTCTCTCATTCCTCGACTTATCTTTTCTCTACATGTCTAACTGCTTTCCTGTTGTACTTCTAAGATGTACTGTTAGCCTTGCCATTATCTCAGATGAACACCTGTTTCTCATGCCCTGCTTATCAGTCTTTCTTATGAATATGATAAAGGCTTCTTACTTTTGTGGTTTGACTGAGCAGCGAGTATGGGGACTGAAATATCTTCATTAGTAGTGAAGGGGAAGCAGAATAAATTGTATATCGATTCAAAATAACGATGCAGATCATACCATAAGTCCAATAATAGCAACGATTTATTCAACTTTAGAACTTAATGACCTTAAAGTTACCCTTATCAGGTTTTCGAATGATTTTGTCTGATTTTTATGTAAAAGCCTAATAAACGCTAAATTCATCTATACTGTAATGTTTTTTTTGTAGAAGGAATTGATGTAATTTACCAGATGGCAGGCATTGACATCCCGAGTGAAAGATTTATACTATACATAATTCATATTAGATTAGTCGGCTTTATGTTCTTTTAGATCAAGAATGGGGGAAATTGAACAATGAACTTGTTAGAAAAGGAAGAACTAGCACGCGCAAAAGCAGAGGAATTGGAGCAAGCAAGTCCGGAAGATATTATTCGCTATGCGATTGAAACATTTCCTAATATCACATTTGCGTGCAGCTTTGGCGCAGAAGATGTTGTGCTTGTAGATATGATGCAAAAAATCAGCCCTTCCACCGATATTTTTTATCTGGATACAGACTTTCATTTCCAGGAAACATATGATACGCGTGATCGGATGCAAGAAAAGTACAATCTTGAATTTGTAAAAGTATCTCCAAAAATCACACCGGAAGAACAAGCTGCACAACATGGGGAAGAATTGTGGAAATCAGATCCTAATGCATGTTGTAACATTCGGAAAGTGGAACCACTGACACGTATTCTTTCGCAGTATGATGCATGGATCACGGGAATTCGCAGAGATCAGGCGCCAACGCGTGCAAATTCGAAGAAGGTTGAATATGATACGAAGTTTGGACTGATGAAATTTAATCCAATTGCACACTGGACGAGTGAGGATGTATGGGACTACATTCGTGCTAACAACGTCACATACAATCCCCTGCATGATCAGAATTACCCGAGTATCGGCTGTGAGCATTGCACACGGCAGGTTATGCCCGGAGAAGATCCACGTGCGGGACGCTGGTCTGGCAATGATAAAACGGAATGTGGACTGCATAAATAAGAGCTTAATGATGGTGTGCACAGCGTTGCCAGATAAACAGTAATCGATAAATAATTGGTTTTCATCAAATTGCGGATGCATAAATAAGGAGCTGACAAGATGACTTCGATTCTGCCTCATGGAGGTGCGCTGGTACAGCGTGTCGTACAAGGAGAAGAACGTGAGCAACTATTGCAGGGAAGTAAGACGCTTAACTCGTTGCGAATTAATACCTGGACAATCTCAGATTTGGACTTGATTGGTGTAGGTGCGTTTTCACCGCTTCAGGGATTCATGAATGAGGAAGACTATCTTTCCGTAGTTTCCCGTATGCGTTTGGCTGATGGTACAGTATGGAGCATACCGATTACCCTTGCCGTAGATGATCAACAAGCTGCATCTCTTCGCAAAGGTGAGGTTTTGGCTCTCGTTGGTGATACAGATGGGGTAACGTATGGTCTGCTTGAAGTTCAAAGCATCTATCAGGTGGATCAGGGAGAGGAAGCACGCCGTGTATTCAAGACCGATGATCCCGAACATCCGGGTGTGAAAAAACTGCTGGAGCGTCCTGCAACATATGTAGGAGGTCCAATTCAAGTGTTGAACCGTCCAAAACCTGCAAAGTTCGAAGATTTCTATTATGATCCGGCAGAGACTCGCAAGATTTTTCAGGAAAAAGGATGGAGAACCGTTGTTGGTTTTCAGACACGTAACCCTGTCCACCGGGCGCATGAGTATATCCAGAAAAGTGCGATGGAGATTGTTGATGCGCTTTTCCTGAATCCACTTGTGGGTGAAACAAAATCGGATGATGTTCCTGCGAATGTGCGAATGAAGAGTTATCTGGTACTGCTGGAGAACTATTATCCGGCGGATCGTTCGTTTCTGGGGGTATTCCCGGCTGCCATGCGGTATGCTGGGCCTCGTGAAGCTATTTTCCATGCGATGGTACGTAAAAATTATGGCTGCACACATTTTATTGTAGGACGCGATCATGCGGGTGTGGGTGACTACTATGGAACGTATGAAGCACAAGAGATCTTCTCGAATTTTACCGCTGAGGAACTTGGAATTACACCACTGTTCTTCGAACATAGCTTCTTCTGCACCAAGTGCGGAAACATGGCTTCCAGCAAAACCTGCCCTCATGACAAGGAGCACCACCTGACGCTGTCCGGAACCAAGGTACGTGGATTGCTGCGTAATGGTGAATGTCCGCCACCTCAATTCACACGCCCTGAGGTTGCTGAGGTGCTGATTGAGGGTATGGCAGAGCAAGTCCATTCCTAAGGGTATATTTGTCCATCTTGTCCCATATAGATGATTAGAGTCATTTATAGGGACGAGGTGGTTTTTTTATGCGCAAAAACATGGGGAAACATCTGGTGGTCTGGATCCGCTTGAAGACGGTGAAGAGGGTTATGCTGAGTCTGTGCTTGCTGGCCATGTTTGTGGTGGTGGTTTCGTATGAAATGCCCTCTACGAAGACATCAGGATATTGGAGTCTGCCTCTTGCCGGAAAGGTGATCGCCATTGATGCGGGTCATGGAGGTCCAGATGGTGGCGCTGTAAGCAGACAGGGGGTAATCGAAAAAGATATCAACTTGTCTATTGCGCTCTATGTCAGGGACTATTTGCAGCAGGCTGGTGCTCTTGTTGTTATGACTCGTGAAAGCGATAAGGATCTGGCTGAAGAGGGAACGAGAGGGTACTCCAAACGCAAAACAGAGGATCTCAAACAAAGAGTGCGGCACATCGAAGATAAACAAGCCGATCTATTCATCAGCATTCATATGAACAGTGTACCTTCCAATCGTTGGAGCGGGGCACAGGTCTTCTACACAACTAACCATCCCGATAATGAAGGACTGGCAAACCTGCTTCAAGCCGAAATCATTCGTAATCTGGAAAATACAGACCGTATAGCGAAAACGGTGAGTACAGTTTATCTGCTGCAGGCTCTTAAAATCCCGTCAGCCCTCGTAGAGGTCGGCTTTTTGTCTCATCCAGAAGAGGCAAGGATGCTCGCTGATGAAGCGTACCAACGAAAAGTAGCTGCCTCTATTTACAACGGGATTCTCCGATATTCCGCAGGGGAACATCCGAAAAGTTAGTCAGAAGAAGAAAGGTAGTGCTATAATTGGAACAGCATACCTAACACATGCCAATAGATAAAACCGAGGTGCTGTCTGATGTTATCAAAAGAACAGATACTTGAACTTTTACAGCCATTACAGGAACCGCAGCTGGGACAAAGCTTGACGGAGCTGGGATGGATTCGTGACATTATGGTGAAGGAACATCATGTGGCACTAAGCATGGTGACACTGGAGAATCGGCCAGAAGATGCAACCGCTTTAACGGATGCCGCGCGCAATCTGCTTTTGCAGCAAGGGGTGAAGGATGTACATATCCGCGTACGTGCAGCGTCTGAGCATGACCGTGAGAGCCTTAACTTGGGACAGTCGGAACATGATCAAGATCAGGATGAAGTGCTTGTAAAAGGCCATGCAGCTGGGCTGGATGGACATGAACTGTTGAGTCCTGAATCGGGAGTTCGTTTTATCGCGGTAGCCAGTGGTAAGGGGGGCGTGGGTAAATCGACTGTTACCGTTAATCTGGCAGCAGCTTTGGCACGTCAAGGAAAGAAAGTAGGCCTCATTGATGCCGACATTTATGGGTTCAGTGTACCCGATATGATGGGAATTGAAGAATTTCCAGTCGTGGAAGACGGTGTCATTCAACCGGTCGAACGTTTTGGGGTTAAAGTAATGTCTATGGGGTTCTTTATACGAGAGAATAACCCGGTGATTTGGCGTGGTCCGATGCTTGGCCGGATGCTGCGTCAGTTCTTCACAGATGTAGAGTGGGGCGAACTGGATTATATGTTATTGGACTTGCCTCCAGGTACGGGCGATGTCGCGCTTGATGTCCATCAAATGCTGCCGCAGAGCAAAGAGATCATTGTCACGACTCCACATGCCACTGCAGCGTTTGTTGCGGCGCGTGCCGGAGCGATGGCCATTCAAACGGAGCATGAGCTACTAGGTGTAGTTGAGAACATGGCGTACTACGAATGTGGAAAATGTGGGGAGAAAGAGTATGTATTTGGGCGTGGCGGGGGCGGGCGTCTTGCAGAAAGCCTGCACACGGTGCTCCTGGCTCAGATTCCATTAGGTGCTCCAGACAACCATCCTTCCGAGCCGGATTTCTCACCGTCTGTGTACAAGGCGGAGACGACAATCGGAGCTATTTATGACGAAGTTGCCCGGTCGATCGAGTCTAAATTTGAATAAGCGTTGTAATTAATACGAATAGAGGTAAAAGCCTGCGTCCGTTGCTTTGGATGCAGGCTTTTTGACATCAGCTCAAGTTTGAGGATGAGCATCCATCATCGATAAATTTTTAACGAACTCCGGATATACGTTTCGTTTTATGAATTTCCACCGCCACCACCAGAGTCTCCGCCTCCAGAATCACCACTGCCACCATCTCCACCGTCCTGCCCCTTTTGCCCGCCACCACTTTCTATTTTGGGCTGAAGCTCTTCTTGTACTACTTTTTTTAGCAAAGTAAGGACTTCCATACGAAACAGAGGATTTTGCATGACTTCTTGCATAACGGTCATCGTCTGTTTTCGGTATTCAGGGGTTTTAGTCATATCCATAAACATCTTGGATACCTCAGGTGATTTCATGATATCCCCGATTGATTTTTGATACGTCGGATCTTTGATTAGCTGCATGTGCAGTTGCTTGCTTTGAGCGTTGATCACCTTGGCGAATTCACCGGCAAATTGCGGGTCGGTCATGATCTTCTCGAATTCCTTCTGGTATTCAGGAGCGGTTATGGTATCTTTTACAGCAATACGTATTTGTTCCGAAGATTGCATAGGCATTAACATTTTCATACCGACTTTTCCTGCTCCACCGCCAGAGCTGCCCCCTTCTTCAGAGCCACCGCCTCCAGAGCTGCTTTGCCCCGTTAGAGCTTCTTCAACCGCTTTTTTGCCTTCATCACTTTTCAAAATATCTACGACCATCGTTTTCATTTCTTTATAACTGCCCTGAGGAGGCGAAGAACTCTGATCTGAACCACAGCCGGCAAGCATGACGGATAGTCCCAATACAACGCAGCATAGCTGCCACATAGGCCGTTTCATGTGTACAATCCCTCCTTGAATAGATACTGGATGTAGTATGTGATGGGAAAGGGGGAAATATGTTGAGCAATGATGGTTTTTTGCTGTGAAGGTTGGTAAAATATACTCTCGGGGGTGGAAAACATTTGAATTTGCGTAGATGGTTTTTCCTGTTTTGGACAGCCTTACTTATTGGCGCCGCGGGAGCATTAGGTACAGGATTGATTATGATGTTGGTAAATGGAGAAAGAATGAACGGAATTGCTGATTTTATGTTGTATCTTCTGATTCTGTTTGGCTCCGGAGTGATGATTAGCGTATATTCACAAATGGGTTTCTTTGCATATCTCATATTAAATTATATGGGGAAGGGTGTATTTCCAAGACGCGGATGGCAAATGGTTCAGATTGTGCTGACCGTGCTGGCGCTGCTGGACATCATGTTCTTACGTTTGTTCGTTGGAGGAGGGCGGGAGCGCATCTCGGACATTGTGCTGGGACTGATCATTTTGGCGACGGCAATTGTTACCGCTTACGTGAAAATAAAACAGACGCATATCTCCGCGTTAGTACCAACGCTCTTTTTCATGATAGCCGTAACGGCTGTGGAGACGATTGGTGTATTGCGCATTGATGTTAATGCAGCAACCATATTTATTGTGATCCCTTTGCTGTTATGTAATGCATACCAGATGTTGATTTTGCACAAACTGGTCGATGTTACAAAAGAAAGATCTGTGGAGCCTGCTCCGAGCCGATGAAAGAATACGGACTTGTAAGCATCCATTAACATCAAAAAGCCCATATTATGAGAAATACCAAAAGAGCTAACCAAGTTAGCTCTTTTCAACTTTTTTTTACGTATCATGGCTCCACTTGCGTGGTGCAGGTATTGTTTAAACGGGCTGTGAACCTTAAAATTCCGTTCCTGATGGATGGTCTCCTTGTTTCATTATTGGGCGCTGGCTTGATCACGTACTTCCTTACCTTTTACACTGGAGTGATTAAGCATCTCGGACACGGTCACGAACTCATATCCCTGATTTTTCAATTTATCGATGATGACTGGCAAAGCCTCATGGGTTTGTTTCGAAGAGTCACTGGCATGCAGCAGGACGATGTCACCGGGATGAGCTTTACTGACGACGCGATCGACAATCGTTTGCACCCCGGGATTTTTCCAATCTAGAGAATCGGTGTCCCACTGTACAACTTGATAGTTTAAACTGTTCGCAACCTGAAGCACACGTTTATCAAAATCTCCATTAGGCAATCGCAGCAAATTCGGTTCTTTTCCTGTTAAATCGGTTAAAATGCTGTGAGCTGTCGAAATTTCTTTACGGATTTGCTCTTCGGTTAAACTGCTGTAGTTTTCGTGCCGATGTCCATGGCTGCCAATCTCATATCCTGCATCTTTGATGGCAGTAACAATTTCAGGGTGCGTTTTACTCCAGGGTGAAGAGAGGAAGAAGGTAGCTTTTTGCACTTTGTTCTCCTGAAGAACTTTTAGAATCGGCTCGGTGCGTTTATCCCCCCAGCTGATATCAAAGGTAAGCGCAATGACCTTTTTGTCGGTTGCAACACTGTAGACGGCGGAAGGTGCTTCTTCCGAGAACACAGATACGTTTCCGCTCTCCAGATAAATAATACCAATTGCAAAGATGGCAGCAACGAGCACAATCAGGTTACGTTTGATTTTTTTGCCGCTAAATACATAGAACGAGTTCATTTCGCTAAGCGCCCCTCTCCCAATAAAGAAATGCTTGTTTACTTTCCAATGTATGCTCGTACTGTCCAGTTATTCGTTTTACATCGTTGTTTGTCCATCATTTCGATTATCAGGAGGTTGTTATGTTAAAATTCAGTACTTTTATGAGAGACATGGGCAAGATCAGGGGAGTTTTAATCTGGTCATTTCTGTTGTTTGCTGTGGGGATTGGTGCTGGATGGGTAAGTACAGGGCCACTGGAGCAGTTATTGTTAAAACAGATTGAAGGCCTTCGCCAAATCAGTCAACAGTTGCAGCAGGGAGAGAATGTGCAATGGAATTTCTTTTTGCTCATTTTTTTCAACAATGCTATCAAAAGTGTGCTGGTCATCTATGCAGGTGTTTTCTTCGGCATCTTACCCATCATCTTTCTGCTAATTAACGGCATGGTGCTGGGCTTTGTTGTTCATACCTCGATGAATTATGGAGCCAGCTTTTTCGATATCGTCGTTAAGGGGCTACTACCTCACGGGATTATCGAGATTCCGGTCATTATTATTGCATGTGCATTTGGATTGAAGTTCGGTGGTCTGTCGGTACGCAGTCTTGCACAACTGGGAGGCGACAAACGTGGATTGATTGGATCGCGATGGAAAGAGCTTATGAGCATGACGTTAACAGCAAGCTTTTGGATCGTCGTCTTACTCCTCGTTGCGGCAGTTATTGAGAGCACACTCACATATGCGCTTGTGAGAGGTTGAAATTTTTCGTGAAATTTTGTGATACCCAGCATTCATAAATTCCCAATAATTTGACCATAACAATAAAATGGGTTTCAGCAGTGCAGACAAAAAGAGATTTGCTTAACCAAAAACGTTGCTGAAATGCTGCAGTGTGACTATAGAGGCTATGCACAAAAAGGAGAAGTCTGAATGTTGGGTATGCTATTTAACGAGAAGGAATGCAAAGAGCTGGACTATGTATTGCGCAAAGAATTGGATGAAATGTTGTTCGATCTGAGTGACCATCGTCTTGATCAGGAGATTAAATATGCTATAGCGAGTCGGTACAAGACTGTATTCCGAATGTATGCACGATTTGCCCCGCCTAAAGAGTTATCCAAGTATGCAAGAGGTGGCAAGTTAAAGCATTCCAAGCCGTGATATTAAGGCTGAAAATATAAATCTGCACGAGATGAGGAGAGGAGCAGCACTCTCTATAGAGTCTGAGCCTCTGACTCATTGGTGTATTGTTAAAGTGAATAATCAATCTTTTGTCGAAATAGGGTTGACCATTCCATGAGTATATGGTAAATTAATTTTCGTTCCATTTTTTAAGGAGCCGATTGATAGAACAAGCATATTTGTTAACATGATTAAAAAAATCGAAAATAATGCTTGCAAATAGAATCTGGCTATGATACATTATAAAAGTCGCCGCTGAAACGACGACAACATGAAAAACAACGTTTTAAATTGAATGTTTGATCTTTGAAAACTGAACAACGAGTGAGTAAACATTCTGCTTGCAGAATGAACGCGAAAGTTTGAGACAAGCCTTGGCTTGGGTCGACTGGAGCACAAATGAGATTTTAATCTCGTCAGATTCAAAATGAGCTTATCGCTCTTTTCAATACCCCGATGAGTTTGATAGCGTTTAACGACGCTGACCAAATTCATCTTTATTGGAGAGTTTGATCCTGGCTCAGGACGAACGCTGGCGGCATGCCTAATACATGCAAGTCGAGCGGACTTGAAGAGAAGCTTGCTTCTCGGACGGTTAGCGGCGGACGGGTGAGTAACACGTAGGCAACCTGCCCTCAAGCTTGGGACAACTACCGGAAACGGTAGCTAATACCGAATACTTGTTTTCTTCGCCTGAAGGAAACTGGAAAGACGGAGCAATCTGTCACTTGGGGATGGGCCTGCGGCGCATTAGCTAGTTGGTGAGGTGACGGCTCACCAAGGCGACGATGCGTAGCCGACCTGAGAGGGTGATCGGCCACACTGGGACTGAGACACGGCCCAGACTCCTACGGGAGGCAGCAGTAGGGAATCTTCCGCAATGGGCGAAAGCCTGACGGAGCAATGCCGCGTGAGTGATGAAGGTTTTCGGATCGTAAAGCTCTGTTGCCAGGGAAGAACGCTTGGGAGAGTAACTGCTCTCAAGGTGACGGTACCTGAGAAGAAAGCCCCGGCTAACTACGTGCCAGCAGCCGCGGTAATACGTAGGGGGCAAGCGTTGTCCGGAATTATTGGGCGTAAAGCGCGCGCAGGCGGTCATGTAAGTCTGGTGTTTAATCCCGGGGCTCAACCCCGGATCGCACTGGAAACTGTGTGACTTGAGTGCAGAAGAGGAGAGTGGAATTCCACGTGTAGCGGTGAAATGCGTAGATATGTGGAGGAACACCAGTGGCGAAGGCGACTCTCTGGGCTGTAACTGACGCTGAGGCGCGAAAGCGTGGGGAGCAAACAGGATTAGATACCCTGGTAGTCCACGCCGTAAACGATGAGTGCTAGGTGTTAGGGGTTTCGATACCCTTGGTGCCGAAGTTAACACATTAAGCACTCCGCCTGGGGAGTACGGTCGCAAGACTGAAACTCAAAGGAATTGACGGGGACCCGCACAAGCAGTGGAGTATGTGGTTTAATTCGAAGCAACGCGAAGAACCTTACCAGGTCTTGACATCCAACTAACGAAGCAGAGATGCATCAGGTGCCCTTCGGGGAAAGTTGAGACAGGTGGTGCATGGTTGTCGTCAGCTCGTGTCGTGAGATGTTGGGTTAAGTCCCGCAACGAGCGCAACCCTTATATTTAGTTGCCAGCACTTCGGGTGGGCACTCTAGATAGACTGCCGGTGACAAACCGGAGGAAGGTGGGGATGACGTCAAATCATCATGCCCCTTATGACCTGGGCTACACACGTACTACAATGGCCGGTACAACGGGCAGCGAAATCGCGAGATGGAGCCAATCCCAGCAAAGCCGGTCTCAGTTCGGATTGCAGGCTGCAACTCGCCTGCATGAAGTCGGAATTGCTAGTAATCGCGGATCAGCATGCCGCGGTGAATACGTTCCCGGGTCTTGTACACACCGCCCGTCACACCACGAGAGTTTATAACACCCGAAGTCGGTGGGGTAACCGCAAGGAGCCAGCCGCCGAAGGTGGGATAGATGATTGGGGTGAAGTCGTAACAAGGTAGCCGTATCGGAAGGTGCGGCTGGATCACCTCCTTTCTATGGAGAATCGTTTCCCGCGTGGAAACATTCAAAAAGTCTTCAGGAAGTATGCTTCCGAAGCGAGCTTTACTTCGTAAAGCTTTCAACTCACTCGTTGCTCAGTTTTGAGAGCTCAAACTCTCAAACGTTTGGTGGCGATAGCGAAGGGGTTCCACACGTTCCCATCCCGAACACGACCGTTAAGCCCTTCAGCGTCGATGGTACTTGGACCGCAGGGTCCTGGGAGAGTAGAACGCCGCCAAGCGTAACCCATTATGGGTTCGATAATTTTATAATGTGGGCCCTTAGCTCAGTTGGTTAGAGCGCACCTCTGATAAGGGTGAGGCCGGTGGTTCGAGTCCACCAGGGCCCACCATTTAAACTTCATAAAGTGTTTTTGTACGGGGTCCCCGAAAAGTAATCGGAATAAACTTCGTAGCCATATTTCACTTTTTGGGGTGAATTATGGGGCCATAGCTCAGCTGGGAGAGCGCCTGCCTTGCAAGCAGGAGGTCAGCGGTTCGATCCCGCTTGGCTCCACCAACAAGATTTTATAAGCTTGTTCTTTGAAAACTAGATATCGAAACGAAACAAACGCGAATTAGAACATTCCTTTTTAGCTGAACTTGTGTATAACAAGTTTCAATAAAAACGGTAGATTGCTGGAGCGAGTGATCGAAATGGAGCGACTTTTGGCTTTGCGCAAGCAAACCAAGCGGAGCGACAGCTCGAACACGAGCGTCATGGTTAAGCTACTAAGAGCACACGGAGGATGCCTAGGCGCTAGGAGCCGATGAAGGACGTGGCGAACAACGAAACTGCCTCGGGGAGCTGTAAGCAAGCTTTGATCCGGGGATGTCCGAATGGGGAAACCCAGCTGGGGTAATATCCAGTTACTCACAACTGAATACATAGGTTGTGCAGAGGCATACCAAGGGAACTGAAACATCTAAGTACCTTGAGGAAGAGAAAACAATAGTGATTCCGTCAGTAGCGGCGAGCGAACGCGGAGAAGCCCAAACCAAGGAGCTTGCTCTTTGGGGTTGTGGGACGTCTCACATGGAGTTACAAAGGAAGCGGTTAAGCGAAGAGGTCTGGAAAGGCCCGCCAAAGAAGGTAAAAGCCCTGTAGTTGAAAGTTGGTTCCCTCCGAGACGGATCCCGAGTAGTGCGGGGCACGTGAAACCCCGTATGAATCCGGCAGGACCATCTGCCAAGGCTAAATACTTCCTAGCGACCGATAGTGAAGCAGTACCGTGAGGGAAAGGTGAAAAGCACCCCGGAAGGGGAGTGAAATAGAACCTGAAACCGTGTGCTTACAAAAAGTCAGAGCCCGTTTTAGGGGTGATGGCGTGCCTTTTGTAGAATGAACCGGCGAGTTACGTTCCCGTGCAAGGTTAAGGTGAAGAGCCGGAGCCGCAGCGAAAGCGAGTCTGAATAGGGCGCCATAGTACGTGGACGTAGACCCGAAACCGGGTGATCTACCCCTGTCCAGGGTGAAGGTGCGGTAACACGCACTGGAGGCCCGAACCCACGCATGTTGAAAAATGCGGGGATGAGGTGGGGGTAGCGGAGAAATTCCAATCGAACTCGGAGATAGCTGGTTCTCCCCGAAATAGCTTTAGGGCTAGCCTCGGAAAACAGAGTCGTGGAGGTAGAGCACTGATTGGGTGCGGGGCCCGCAAGGGTTACCAAGCTCAGTCAAACTCCGAATGCCATAGACTTACTTCCGGGAGTCAGACAGTGAGTGCTAAGATCCATTGTCAAAAGGGAAACAGCCCAGACCATCAGCTAAGGTCCCCAAGTGTGTGTTAAGTGGGAAAGGATGTGGAGTTGCACAGACAACCAGGATGTTGGCTTAGAAGCAGCCACCATTGAAAGAGTGCGTAATAGCTCACTGGTCGAGTGACTCTGCGCCGAAAATGTAACGGGGCTAAACACACCACCGAAGCTATGGCTTGATGCATTGCATCAGGGGTAGGGGAGCGTTGTATAAGGGTTGAAGGTGTACCGTAAGGAGCGCTGGACATTATACAAGTGAGAATGCCGGTATGAGTAACGAAAAGATCAGTGAGAATCTGATCCGCCGAAAGCCTAAGGGTTCCTGAGGAAGGCTCGTCCGCTCAGGGTAAGTCGGGACCTAAGGCGAGGCCGAAAGGCGTAGTCGAAGGACAACAGGTCGAAATTCCTGTACCACCGTAAATCGTTACGAGCGATGGGGGGACGCAGTAGGGTAGTGACGCGGACTGATGGATGTCCGTCTAAGCAGTAAGGCTGATGTGTAGGCAAATCCGCACATTGTAAGGCTGAGCTGTGATGGGGAGCGAAAATTACAGTAGCGAAGGTCATGATCTCACACTGCCAAGAAAAGCCTCTAGCCAGATGAAGGTGCCCGTACCGCAAACCGACACAGGTAGGCGAGAAGAGAATTCTAAGGCGCGCGGAAGAACTCTCGTTAAGGAACTCGGCAAAATGACCCCGTAACTTCGGGAGAAGGGGTGCCCCGGTAGTGTGAATAGCACGAGGGGGCCGCAGTGAAAAGGCCCAAGCGACTGTTTAGCAAAAACACAGGTCTGTGCGAAGCCGTAAGGCGAAGTATACGGGCTGACGCCTGCCCGGTGCTGGAAGGTTAAGGGGAGTGGTTAGGAGTAATCCGAAGCTGTGAACCGAAGCCCCAGTAAACGGCGGCCGTAACTATAACGGTCCTAAGGTAGCGAAATTCCTTGTCAGGTAAATTCTGACCCGCACGAATGGCGTAACGACTTGGGCGCTGTCTCAACGAGAGATCCGGTGAAATTTTAATACCTGTGAAGATGCAGGTTACCCGCGACAAGACGGAAAGACCCCATGGAGCTTTACTGCAGCTTGATATTGAATTTGGGTACGATCTGTACAGGATAGGTGGGAGCCTTAGAAGCATGAGCGCCAGCTTGTGTGGAGGCACCGTTGGGATACCACCCTGATCGTATCTAGGTTCTAACCTGGTGCCCTCATCGGGTACGGGGACAGTGTCAGGTGGGCAGTTTGACTGGGGCGGTCGCCTCCTAAAGAGTAACGGAGGCGCCCAAAGGTTCCCTCAGAATGGTTGGAAATCATTCGAAGAGTGCAAAGGCATAAGGGAGCTTGACTGCGAGACCAACAAGTCGAGCAGGGACGAAAGTCGGGCTTAGTGATCCGGTGGTACCGCATGGAAGGGCCATCGCTCAACGGATAAAAGCTACCCTGGGGATAACAGGCTTATCTCCCCCAAGAGTCCACATCGACGGGGAGGTTTGGCACCTCGATGTCGGCTCATCGCATCCTGGGGCTGAAGTAGGTCCCAAGGGTTGGGCTGTTCGCCCATTAAAGCGGTACGCGAGCTGGGTTCAGAACGTCGTGAGACAGTTCGGTCCCTATCTGTCGTGGGCGTAGGAAATTTGAGAGGAGCTGTCCTTAGTACGAGAGGACCGGGATGGACGTACCGCTGGTGTACCAGTTGTTCCGCCAGGAGCACCGCTGGGTAGCTATGTACGGACGGGATAAGCGCTGAAAGCATCTAAGCGTGAAGCCCCCCTCAAGATGAGATTTCCCAGTATGTAAGACCCCTTGAAGACGACGAGGTAGATAGGCTGGGGGTGGAAGTGCAGCAATGCATGGAGCTGACCAGTACTAATCGGTCGAGGGCTTATCCAATAGCACGTTTTAATCGCGTAAGTTTCGTTTCGAATCTAGTTTTCAGAGAACAACACTCTGATGAATGGAAGAAGCTATGCTTCGACCAATCGCGTTTGGTGGCGATGGCGGAGGGGTTCCACACGTACCCATCCCGAACACGACCGTTAAGCCCTCTAGCGCCGATGGTACTTGGACCGCAGGGTCCTGGGAGAGTAGGACGCCGCCAAGCGAACTCTTTCATCATACATAGAAAACAGGCTCTGCATGTGGACGTTGTACGATGAATTGCATTTGCATTGCAAATGCATATTATTCCCTGATAGCTCAGTTGGTAGAGCACTCGACTGTTAATCGAGTTGTCACAGGTTCGAGTCCTGTTCGGGGAGCCATTTGCTCTCATAGCTCAGTAGGTAGAGTGCATCCATGGTAAGGATGAGGTCACCGGTTCGATCCCGGTTGAGAGCTCTGAAGATGGGGCCCGTTGGTCAAGGGGTTAAGACACCTCCCTTTCACGGAGGTAACAGGGGTTCGAATCCCCTACGGGTCATAGTAATATCTATTGCTTTAACAAGGGATGAGAATCCCAAAGATGGAGGCTTAGCTCAGCTGGGAGAGCATCTGCCTTACAAGCAGAGGGTC
Organism: Paenibacillus amylolyticus; assembly: GCF_051136285.1. GTDB lineage: Bacteria > Bacillota > Bacilli > Paenibacillales > Paenibacillaceae > Paenibacillus > Paenibacillus amylolyticus_F. The sequence goes on from NZ_CP194938.1 coordinate 4,665,776, forward strand.
GGGGGTTCGATCCCCTCAGCCTCCACCATCTATTTTTGGGGATTAGCCAAGCGGTAAGGCAACGGACTTTGACTCCGTCATGCATAGGTTCAAATCCTATATCCCCAGCCATTTATTATGAGTCATTAGCTCAGTTGGTAGAGCACCTGACTTTTAATCAGGGTGTCGAAGGTTCGAATCCTTCATGACTCACTTTTACTATATGCGCGTGTGGCGGAATTGGCAGACGCACTAGACTTAGGATCTAGCGTCTTTGACGTGGGGGTTCAAGTCCCTCCACGCGCATCCTTTATTTTGCGGAAGTGGCTCAGCGGTAGAGCATCGCCTTGCCAAGGCGAGGGTCGCGGGTTCGATTCCCGTCTTCCGCTCCAATATTTGCGCCCTTAGCTCAGCTGGATAGAGCGTTTGACTACGAATCAAAAGGCCGGGAGTTCGAATCTCTCAGGGCGCGCCATTATTTCCATTCATATCGGGATGTAGCTCAGCTTGGTAGAGCACCTGGTTTGGGACCAGGGGGTCGCATGTTCAAATCGTGTCATCCCGATTTTTGTTATGCGGGTGTAGTTCAATGGTAGAACTTTAGCCTTCCAAGCTAATAGCGTGGGTTCGATTCCCATCACCCGCTTACTGATTCAGATCAAGGTCTCTGCTATATATGCAGAGACTTTTTTTGTGTACTTAACAATGGTGAAACTGAAAATGTTAATGTGTAGTGTCAGAGGGTGATCGGAGGGACAGATCGCCTATATGTATTCAATAGAGCCAAGACCTTCGTGACAAGCGCCACAGAAGGTCTTGGCTCTATTATGCTTGTTTTACGCTATATGTCAGCATTGACCAGCCCAGTAGCGGAGGTTCTTTTTTTCAAAGGAATCAATGGATTAACGCTCGTGATGATCAGTGACTCTTTTACGCATGCCGGCTAATCCAAGCAATCCTAGCAAACCAAGCCAGCCCCAGTCCATGCCCCTGTCACGGTCTGTTGTTGTAGCTGCATTTGTGCGCACGCTATTGGTACGGTAATCCCCATTCGTACGATAGTTACCATCCATGTTCATATTCATGTTGCTGTTTGTACGATCCATGTAGTTGCTGTTCTGATACGATTGGACACGAGAACCGTTGGCATCCATACCTTTGGACATGTGGCCCTCAGCGCCTGCAGAACCAGCCATTGCGGCAACCAGTACCATTGAAGCAATAATTGTTGTGGCTTTTTTCATGATGTGAACTCCTCCTTTATGTTGTACGAACTATCAAGTAATCTGCCCAAACTCACAAGAAGATTATGTAGCAGGAGGAGTGTTAACTTATGGGGAAGCGATAAAAGTGATTGAGACATACATAAGAAATCGATTGAAAGCAGACGGTATGTGATAGAAAATCAAAATTTCATCTTTAATTTATTACGTCAGTGTGATAAAGTATACAAAAGCTTGCTTTGCCGGTCATGTTTCTTTGTAACATCTGTTATCAATGAATGGTAAAACTGGAGACTGGAAATTTTGCTTGCGTGCATTCAGGCCTATATAAACAAACTGCATAATTATAAATTTTTTAGATTAGTTATGAGATATATGAGGTGTAGAAAGTACGTGAAAAAGGTATCATGCGACAGCAAATGACCATTCATTGAAGCAGAACAAGAAAATGAATAAAAAAGCGTGTTTTTGTGCTGTATTTCGGGGATAATCCCCATTTTTTCTAGTAGAAAAATAAAGATTTTCGTACCATTTTATTGTATGATGTTATGAAGGTGTCAAATTTACGTGTACGAATGGAACGATCAGATGGGAGGATAAGCATGACTGAAACTATGGTAACCGCCAGCAAAAGCCAATCCAACAACCTGCTTCGTAGAGACGTGCGGTTCCTGGGCAATATACTCGGAGAAGTTCTTGTCCATCAAGGCGGCACGAAACTTCTAGATATCGTTGAGAAGATTCGGGAAACGAGCAAATCGTTGCGTGCAGAGTTTTTGCCAGAACTGTATGAAGAATTCAAAACGATGATCCAGGAATTAGACTCGGACAATCGTCATCAGGTTATTCGGGCTTTCGCTATTTATTTTCAATTAGTTAACATTGCTGAACAAAACCATCGGATTCGGCGTAAACGGGATTATGAGCGCTCTGCAGGAGATGCTGTACAGCCGGGATCCATTGAAAAAGCAGTACAGGATTTGAAGGAACGTGGGTTGTCTCATACCGAAGTAGAGGACATTCTGGATGACTTATCGCTGGAACTCGTGATGACAGCTCACCCAACCGAGGCGATGCGCCGGGTTATTCTGGATATCCATAAACGGATTTCCGAAGATGTCATGCTGCTCGACAATCCTACGCTGACGTTGCGTGAACGTGAACAGCTGCGTGAGAAACTGTTAAATGAGGTTATTACCCTCTGGCAAACAGATGAGCTACGCGATCGCAAACCGACTGTACTTGATGAAGTACGGAACGGGATGTATTACTTTCATGAAACGTTGTTCCACGTACTTCCGGATGTATATCAGGAGCTGGAACGTTGCCTGAATAAATTTTATCCAGACCATGACTGGCATGTACCGACGTATTTGCGTTTCGGTTCCTGGATTGGTGGAGACCGGGATGGAAATCCATCGGTAACTTCAGATGTAACTTGGCAGACACTGTTGATGCAGCGCAAGCTCGCTTTGCGTGAGTATCAGCGGATTATGATTGAACTCATGGGTCACCTCAGCTTCAGCACCAACATCATTCATATCTCGGATGAACTGGTGCAGTCGATTGAGCAGGATCGCAGCTATGTCACTTTAAAAAAAGTAGACATTTGGCGTAATGAAAAAGAGCCGTACCGCATTAAACTGGCTTACATGATTGCCAAGCTGAACAATGTTCTTGATGAGAACAAAGTAGGTCAGCCGGATCGATATCAAAATGCTCAAGACCTGATTGATGATTTGTTAATTATCGACAGAAGCCTGCGGCATCATTTTGCTGACTATGTAGCGGATACAACGATTCGTAAAATGATTCGTCAGGTTGAACTGTTCGGATTCCATACAGCTTCTTTGGATGTGCGTCAGCACAGCAAGGAGCATGAAAGTGCAATGTCAGAAATTTTGGCGAAAATGAATATTGTAGATGATTATGCACGTCTGACAGAGGACGGTAAAATCGACCTGCTTGCTCGTTTGCTGGATGATCCTAGGCCGCTTACATCTTCTTACCATCAGTATACGGAAGGAACCAAAGAGTGTCTGGATGTATTCCGCACAATCAAGCGTGCACAGAATGAATTCGGTACAGGCTGTATTACCAGCTACCTGATTAGTATGACACAAGGGGCAAGTGATCTGCTTGAAGTGATGGTATTTGCCAAAGAGGTTGGTTTGTTCTCCAAAGGAGCAAGTGGTGAAGTCATCTCTACACTGCAGGCGGTTCCGTTGTTCGAGACGATTGACGACCTTCATGCAGCATCCGAGATCATGCAAAGACTCTTTAATCTGCCTGTGTATCGTGAAAGCGTTAAGGCACGTAATGAACTACACGAAATTATGCTTGGTTACTCTGACAGTAACAAGGATGGCGGAGTAGTCACAGCGAACTGGGAACTGCGTATAGCGATGAACGCAATTACAGCTGTAGGTAATGAGCATGGCGTAAAACTGAAGTTCTTCCACGGACGCGGCGGAGCCCTAGGACGTGGCGGTATGCCGCTGAACCGAAGTATTCTTGCACAACCACCTCATACGATTGGGGGCGGGATCAAGATTACGGAACAAGGCGAGGTTATTTCGTCCCGTTATTCTCTACAGGGAATTGCTTATCGCAGTCTGGAGCAGGCAACTTCAGCGCTGATTACAGCGGCTTTGAATGGTCTGGAGCCGCAAGAGTCGGCATCGGAGCAAGCTTGGGATGAGATTATTAAAGACATCTCGGGAGTGTCGCTGACGAAGTATCAGGATCTCATTTTCCGTGACCCGGATTTCTTCACGTTCTTTAAGGAGTCTACACCTCTTCCTGAGGTAGGCGAGCTCAACATTGGTTCACGACCATCCAAACGGAAGGGCAGTGACAAGTTCGAAGACCTGCGTGCGATTCCTTGGGTATTTGCCTGGACACAGAGCCGTTATTTGCTTCCGGCATGGTATGCGGCAGGTACAGGATTGCAGAGCTACTATCAGGGCAAAGAAGAAAATCTGAACGTCCTGAAAGATATGTATGCCAACTTCCCGTTCTTCCGTACATTGATTGATACGGTGCAAATGGCGATTGCCAAAGCGGATCTCGTGATAGCCAAAGAGTATTCGGCCATGACTTCCAACAAGGAAGCGCGTGATCGCATCTATGGTCAGATCGAAACGGAGTTCAAACTGACCAAAGAGCTGATCCTGAAAATTACGGGCGAAGCTGAAATTCTGGACGATGTACCTGTTATTCAAGAATCGATTCGTTTGCGTAATCCGTATGTTGATCCCCTTTCCTACATGCAAGTACAGTTGCTGAGTGAATTACGCGACATGCGTGAACGTGGTGAGGATGATACGGAATTGCTCAGAGAAGTGTTGTTGACCATTAATGGTATTGCTGCAGGGTTACGTAATACGGGCTGATATTGAACCTGAGTCATTCACATGATGAATGGTTTATGCACTAAATTAAATATGTATCTCTCCTTTTCAAGGCGAGAGTAGAGGGGACTCCTCCGGGAGTTCCCGTTTTTACTGTTTTTGGACGATATTTGTCATACAGTCTTGATTTTTGACCAAAGTTGATTTACGATTTGATTGGTGAATTACAAGTGTGGGCGGGTATTAGAAGACGGAAGACCCATCAGCATGTCTGGGGGAATTAGGGTGGACAATTTGGAGAACAGGCTTGTGAAGCTGGTACTCAAGGGTGACCAGAGAGCCTTTGCAGAAATCGTTGAATTATATAAGGACAAGCTGTTTCATTTGGCATACCGGATGCTGAGCAACCGTCACGAAGCGGAGGACGTTGTTCAGGAGACGTTTTTGCGTGTGTTTCGAAATATGGAAAAATATGATCCAAATCAGAAATTCTCGACTTGGATCTATCGAATTGCAACGAATCTGTGTATCGACCGGTTACGTAGAAAGAAACCTTCCTACTCGCTTGATGCTGAGCTTAATGATCAGGAAGGATCTGATGGATACGCGATGCTTCCCAGTGATGATCGAACACCGGAGAGTGAGGCACTTCTTTCCGAAACACAGACCCTCATCCGTGAGGCGATTGATAGCTTGCCAGCGAAGTATAAGTCGGTTATGGTTTTGAGATACTTACAGGATTTATCATTACAGGAGATCAGTGATGTTACAGGTATGCCCGTAACTACAATTAAGACAAGGGTACACCGGGGCCGTGATTTTCTGCGCAAAAAACTGGAATATAAGTTATAATTTCAGGTTCACCCGAAATTGGGCAAAATTATTTGAAACATATCCGAAACGGGTGCGTATGAAATATATGCAAGTCTTATGCGTGCTTTTTACAGGTGCATGGACTAAGTGTCTAAGGAAAGGATTGGCTCTCATATGGATTGCAACTCGGCCGTCTCTTTAATGCATGAATGTTTGGATGAGTCGTTGTCCCCGGAACAGAAGACTGAACTGAAAAGCCACCTGTTGATCTGTCCGGATTGTCGCATGCGCTTTAAAGAGTTGGAACAGACGGAAATGCTACTCTTTGCCATGAAACATTATTCACCGTCTGCCTCGGATGAGCTGACCAATCGAATTATGAATGCTCTGCCACAGCCCAAGAGACAGCAAATATGGCTCAAATGGGTCAAAGGACATCCCGCGCTGACGGCGGCAGCCTTCTTTTTGGTCGTGATGCTCTTTAGCGCCTTCAATTTCTGGAATCAGAACAACGAAATGGTCGTTAAGGGGAACAGTCTGGATCAGCTCGTGATTCAAGGCAACACGGTTATTGTTCCAGAAGGTAAGTCAATTGCTGGCGATCTTACGATAGAGAATGGAACCGCTCAAGTTTACGGAGATGTGAATGGTAATCTGACGGTCATTGACGGACAACTGTTTCAAGCCTCTACAGCGCACGTTTCAGGTCAAGTGAAAAGTATTGATCAGGCGCTCGACTGGTTCTGGTACAAAATAACCAATATGGTAAATGAAGTGGCTTACCGCTAAGTGAGGGTATCACTTCACGGGTATATACCAAGCAGGGTACCTCCGAATTGCGTGGGGTGCCCTTTTTTTATTGTTTAAATGACAGAAAAAGTGGAAAAAGGAAGCTTATATGCAGTTTGTGACTGGAGTAACTTGCAACCTGAACGGTAACGTTATAACCTAGATAGTAATGAGAACATACTACATATAGATAAGCATTAAATAAATGCGAAGAAGGGGTTATGTAAAATCCCAAATGGTTAATATGAGATCAGGGTTTACTCATCAATGGGGATAGCGGGGGCTGGCTTATGAATTATTTTGCTGACTTAACGTGGAAAGAGTCCATTAAGGACGTTATCGATATATTGATCGTTACCTATATTATGTACAAACTGATTTTACTTGTACGGGGTACACGTGCGGTTCAGCTTCTGAAAGGGATTCTGTTCCTTGTGTTGATCTGGGCATTAAGTACGTGGCTAAATCTGTATACACTCAAGTGGCTAATGAACCAGATGTTTACGTTTGGAGTCGTGGCCGTGTTCATTATATTCCAGCCGGAACTCCGCCGTGGTCTGGAGCAATTGGGTCGAGGCAAGTTATTTGGACGCTCAGCTGCCGCAAGCGACGAAGAGTTAACGGTGTTAATTGGTGAGATTATTAAGTCCGTTAATTATCTGTCCCGCCGTAAAATTGGTGCACTTGTTGTCTTTGAACGTGAAACAGGGCTGAATGACTACACGGAATCCGGGATCAAAATGCAGTCTCTCGTCAGTTCGGAGCTGATGATTAACATCTTTATTCCGAACACTCCACTTCATGATGGAGCAGTGATCATCCAGGGAAAACAAATAACCGCAGCAGCCTGTTACCTGCCATTATCCGAGAATCCGTTTATCAGCAAAGAATTGGGTACCCGCCATCGTGCGGCAATTGGAATAACTGAGGTGGCCGATGCAATCTGTCTGGTTGTTTCGGAGGAGACAGGACAAGTTTCTCTGGCGATGAATGGACAGGTGGTTCGTGATATTAAGGAAGAATCACTGATTGCCAAACTGTATGAGGAATTGCGCCCAACCTCCAATTTGAGCAAGAAGAATGCATGGTCAACCTTCTGGAAACGGAAGGGGGGACGCAAAAATGGATAAATGGTTTAACAATAATACGTTTGCCAAAATTCTTGCACTGGCGGTGAGTTTGCTTCTCTGGTTCATGATACATCTGGATGAAGTTCCAACAACACCAACAATTACTGCGGGCATATCCAGTAAGGTCGTGGAGCGCACTGTGCCTGTTCAGCCATATGGCTTGGATAGTAATGCTTATGTTCTTACGTCTCTCAGCACAGATGAAGTGCGACTGGAGATCAAAGGGCAGCGTTCGATGCTGACATCTATTTTCACCAATGATGATTATAAAGTTCTGGTCGATTTGAGCCAAGTAAAGGATGGTTCGAATACATTACCGCTTGTCCCTGATCTTCCTTCCGGGGTTGAAGTGGTCAGTATGGAACCATCCATGGTGACGGTGAATGTAGAGAAATTGGGCACCAAATCGTTTAACGTGAATATTGTACCCGAAGGAGAGCCTTCGGCTGGATATACTGCAGGAACGCCCGTGGTTGAACCTTCCTCTCCGGTTAAGGTAACTCTTCCGGAAGGTCAACTCGATGCTGTGGCGAGTGTTCAGGGCAGTGTGAGTGTGAAAGATGCGAAGGACGATGTGATTCAGAAAAAAGTGAAGCTTCAGGCATATGATGCCGAGGGTAAAGTGATCGAGAATGCAATCATAACGCCGCAAGCGGTTGAAGTTCGTATACCGGTCAGTCAGCCCTATACCAAAGTGCCCTTGAGGATCCAATATTCAGGACAGTTGCCAGACGGTCTGGTACTCTCCTCAGTTGAACCTAACGTGAAAGAAGTCTCGGTTTATGGGAGTGAGGAAGTACTTGCAGGTATACAGTCCTATGACCAGACTACTCTTGATCTTACGCAATTCACTCAGTCGGGTACATCGACAGTTAACGTGGACTTGACGGCGCCTTCCGGTTCTGAGAAAATCGAGCCTAGTTCGATTCAGATTAAGGTAACCGTGTCTCCATATGATGAAGTGGAGACGACAACCAAGGTCTTTCCCAACGTTCCGATTAATTTGAGTGGTTTGGGAACTGGGCTGGAAAGTGAGTTAGTTACTCCGAAAAGCGGTGGCCTAAATATCACACTAACCGGATCACGAAACATGCTTGAAGGTTTAAGTGGTGATGACATCAAACTTACGGGAGACCTCAGAGGACTTGCTGTGGGTACACATGAGATTAAATTGGAAGCCGATCTGCCACGGTTTGCCAAGCTGGATAAGGCGTCTAATAGTTTAAGTGCTACGGTTAAGATCAGTGAAAAAGCCGAAGATGCAACTGCTTCTCCAGATCCAAATTCAAGTGAGGATAATCCATCATCACCAGATCCATCGCCGGCAGAAGTTGAGAATGGAAAGCCAAATACGGATCCTGTAGAAGAGCAAAACGAATCGAATACGGAGCATCAGGATCCAAGCCAGCAAGGAAGTGCAGCAACAAATCGTGGAAGTGTAAACAATAATGATAATAATAGCAGTAGCGGTAGTAAATCGGGTTCTAATCCGTAATCTTTAATTTATTTCAAATTCAAAATGATATTGATGCGCTCATATATGATGCAAATAGAAGGAGTTAGATCATGGGTAAATATTTTGGTACAGATGGTGTCAGAGGGGTTGCTAATAAAGAGTTGACGGCAGAGTTAGCATATAGCATTGGACGGTGCGGTGGTTACGTGCTTGCAGGTGGTGTGGAAAGACCGAAAGTAGTCATTGGCATGGACACACGGATTTCCGGACTTATGCTGGAATCGGCGCTAGTGGCAGGTCTACTGTCTATTGGTGCGGATGTCATTCGACTTGGTGTCGTGTCTACTCCAGGTGTGGCTTACATTGCACGTTTGCTCAGAGCAGACGCGGGTGTCATGATCTCGGCTTCTCACAACCCGGTTGAGGATAACGGTATTAAATTTTTTGGTGGAGATGGTTTTAAGTTATCGGATGAAACGGAGAACCGGATTGAAGAATTAATGGATGCGGAAAAAGATGAACTGCCACGTCCCGTTGGTGCGGGTCTTGGAACTGTGACGATCGATGAAGAATCCCGGTATCGTTATCTGGACTACCTGAAAACAACCGTATCCGAGTCGTTCTCTGGTCTCAAAATTGTACTCGACTGTGCGAATGGTGCAGCTTATGAACTGGCGCCTAAATTGTTTAGTGAGCTTGGTGCAGAAGTCATTGCCATTGGCGCTGAGCCGAACGGTCTGAACATTAACGAGCAATGTGGTTCGACCCATCCAGAGCATTTGAAACAAGAGGTGTTGAAACATCAAGCTGATCTTGGCCTTGCTTTTGACGGAGATGCAGATCGTTTGATTGCTATCGATGAAACGGGTGCCGAAGTGGATGGCGACTTCATTCTATGCATATGCGGAGATGCGATGAATCGGGCAGGCAAGCTGAAAGACAATACGGTGGTGTCTACCGTAATGAGTAACATTGGTTTCTACAAAGCAACAGAGAAGCTTGCGCTGAAAACAGCCAAAACAGCTGTAGGCGATCGTTACGTGATGGAAGAAATGCGTCGTGGCGGATACAACTTGGGCGGTGAGCAGTCCGGTCATGTTATTTTCCTGGATTACAATACAACTGGCGATGGCATGCTGACGGCTATTCAACTTGTTGATACGCTGAAGGCTTCTGGTAAAAAGTTGAGTGGGCTGAAAGCGATCATGACACAGTACCCGCAAGTGCTGGTTAATGTTCGTGTGGATGACAAGAGCAAATATGAGGGTAATGTTGCGATCGGTGAAGCCATTGCAGCGGTAGAAGAAAAACTGGGAGATAATGGCCGTGTGCTGGTTCGTGCGTCAGGTACTGAGTCCCTGATTCGTGTTATGGCGGAAGGGCCAGATAAGAATGAACTGGAGCAGTTTGTATCCCAGATTGTTGATGTAGTGCAAAAAGAGCTGGTATAGACCGCTAAGAAAAGCCTGTTGCCATGCGATCTGAGAGTTGATTTTCACAAAATTGATTTCATGGCATATGGTTATACAAGGTAGATTGAATTCCAAATATTAACGATTCATTCATTGGTCCTGCGTCCTGCCAGATAAGACTATGGGTTTGATTATCTGGCGTTGGAGCGTGGGTAAATATGCTGAAATAGTTACAGGTACTTTGCTCCATTGCAAAATGGACTTCAGGTGCATATAATGAGTGGAGTCGTCATTCAGACACGGAAAGTGAGGATTGTAAGGTTACAGTTACACAAGCGCCAGAGCTTGGAGTTGCGCGGGACACATGTTGGTGGATATCTCTTTTGAACTATGAAGAGAAGACATGATACATGGACGGCAATCAAGCTGACGAGGTGGAGGTGTTCGGATTGTTCGGCGGGGACCTCCCGGTGATGCACCAGAGCCGTAAACCGGATTGCGGAAAATGGATGGGTGACTGTCCACACAACGCGCCGGTAGGTGCAGGAGATCAGATAAAACTAAAATGAATGTGCGCGAAGAGCGTAAACAGTACGCGGACGGAAAATGATGTACATTCATGATTGCATTCGTAATAGAGCATGAACACAGCGGGACGGCAGAAGGCCGTTCTGATCATTGACAATTGAATAGGAAATGATATTCATGATACGGTAAGCAATCTATCATTTTCCAACACGTCCACCTCTGCCTGTTTCTCTTCCTGACACAGTATTCATATACAAACGGAGGAACTAAATTATGTGCGGTATTGTTGGATATATTGGTAATAAGAACACTCAATCGGTATTGGTCGAAGGGTTGAAAAAGCTCGAGTATCGTGGCTATGATTCTGCAGGGATCGCGATCTTCACACCAGAAGGTCTGCAAATCACGAAAGCTCTTGGACGTTTGGCAAACCTTGAAGCAAAGCTAGATGGTGCTCCGCTGGTAGGTAATGCCGGAATCGGACACACACGTTGGGCTACGCATGGTAAACCATCGGACGAGAACTCCCATCCACACACGGATGGCAGTCAGAAGTTCTCTGTTGTGCATAACGGGATTATTGAGAACTATTTGGAACTGAAGGATGAGCTGATCTCTCAAGGTCACACGTTTACTTCCGAGACAGATACCGAAGTCATTTCACACCTGATTGCACGCGAATACAATGGTGATATCGTTAAAACTGTGCAAAAAGTGATCACGTTGTTGCGTGGCGCATTTGCGCTGGGTGTATTGACAGAGCATGAGCCTGAGAAACTCGTTGCTGTGCGTCAAGCAAGCCCATTGATTATTGGTATTGGTGAAGGCGAGAACTTCATCGGTTCCGATATCCCGGCAATTCTGGAACATACACGTAACGTGTATATTCTGAATGATGGTGAAATGGCTGTATTGACACATGATGCTGTCGAATTGATGACGATTGAGGGCAATTTTATTTCTCGGGAAATGATTCGTGTCGATTGGGATGCAGTAACCGCAGAAAAAGGCGGATTTGAGCATTTCATGCTGAAAGAAATTCATGAGCAGCCAAAAGCATATCGTGATACGATGCTGGGTCGCATCGACAATGAAGGCAAAAAAGTTCAGCTTCCTGAACTCAAAATGACGGAAGAGCAAATCAAAAATATTCGTAACGTTCAAATTATTGCATGTGGTACGGCGTACCATGCTGGTCTGGTTGGACGTACAGTGATTGAACAATTGGTTCGTATTCCTGTTGAAACGGATGTTGCTTCTGAGTATCGTTACCGTTCGCCGATCGTCCATAAAGATACACTTGTAATTGTGGTAAGCCAATCCGGTGAAACAGCAGATACGCTGGCAGCACTGCGTGAAGCTCAATCTAACGGTGCGCATGTACTGGCGATTACAAACGTTGTGGGCAGTTCGATTGCACGTGACGCAGACGATGTGATTGCTACATTGGCTGGTCCTGAGATTGCAGTAGCTTCTACTAAAGCCTACACGTCTCAGTTGATTGCATTTAACCTTCTTGGTCTGTACCTTGCACAAGTACGCGGTACACAAACACCGGATGAGATTGCACACACACTTGCAGCGATGCAAGCACTGCCTGAGCAAGTGGAATCCATGCTGGAGCAAGCGGATGCGATTAAAGGGTATGCAGAGCAAATCTCTAAACATGAACATCTCTTCTTCATTGGCCGTGGTCTGGATTATGCGGTAGCTCAAGAAGGATCGTTGAAGCTGAAAGAGATCTCTTATATCCACTCGGAAGCCTATGCTGCAGGCGAACTGAAACATGGTACACTTGCGTTGATCGAAGATGGTATTCCTGTTATTGCTTTGGCAACACAGGAAAATGTCCTTGAGAAAACAGTAAGTAACATCAAAGAAGTGAAAGCACGTGGTGCAGACGTTTTGGCAATCACGTACGAAGAGCACGTAGCTCCTTTGCTGAAATCTGTAGACCAAGCATTTGCTATTCCTAAGACGTTGCCACTTCTGAGCCCTGCTCTGTCCGTTGTTGCATTGCAATTGCTGGCATATTACGCTTCATTGGCTCTAGGTCACGATGTCGATAAACCACGTAACCTGGCGAAAAGTGTAACAGTTGAGTAGTATATAAGTTGTGAATTGAAACGTAAGATGAAAGATTTATAACCTCTAAAAGGGAGCCCGAGAGATTAACTCGTGGCTCCTTTTTGAATTCCACAAAACATCATACATATCCGCCCCTAGTGAACCTCATGTATTCTTTCAATCAAATTTAACGCTGACCCAGAGTGTGACAAGAGAGATGAAAATTTTGATGAATTGTCATCTCAAGTACATGGATTCAGAGGAATAGTAAAAATTTTAGGTTTTTCATTCCAAAATTACCAATAGATATTCAGGGGTTAGGGAGAGTCGAATCTCTCAAAAAAATACAAAAAATTCTAGAAATTCCTCAAAATTATTTAGAAACAGTCGAATTATTAATATTTAATGTTGCTAAGATCTAATTTAACCAAAATTTTACTATACATTCTTTGGAAATTTGATATAATTCAACATAGGTCGCCTTCCAATTATACTAAAAAATAGAATTGGTGGGTTTTTATACATACCTAAGCTGTGCGCGAGAGACCAGTCCACTGGCTACCCAGCAAGCTGGCATGCAAGGACCGACAATTGTGGAAAATGACAGCCGAGAATTTGTTGCTCGATGACGTCAGAAGGTTCAGAAAGAATGAAGCTAACCTTATCCCAATTCCGATGGAGGATGAAGCGCGTGAGCATTTTTGAAAAGCTGGAGTCCAACGTAAGATCTTATTGCAGAAGCTTTCCGGTGGTATTCGACCGGGCTAAGGAAGACCTGTTGTATTCTGAGGATGGAAAAGCATACATTGATTTTTTCGCAGGTGCAGGAGCACTGAATTACGGTCATAACAACGATTATATCAAGGATCGGATTCTCGACTACTTGACCTCAGACCGGATTATGCATGGTCTGGATATGTACACTATGGCCAAGCGTGAATTCATCCAGAGCTTTTCGGAGCGGATTTTGGAGCCCAAGAAGCTGAATTACAAGCTGCAATTCTGTGGTCCAACAGGCACGAATGCAGTGGAAGCGGCCCTTAAGCTCGCACGCAAGGCGAAGAAAAGAACTGGAATATTTGCATTCATGGGCGGCTTCCATGGCATGTCGCTCGGCAGCCTATCGGCGACAAGCTCCAAGTCTATGAGAGAAGGGGCGGGGCTTCCTCTGGACGGAGTTACGTTTATGCCTCACCCGAGTGGGACTTTTGCGAAAATGGATACGCTCGGCTATATCGAGAACATCCTGACTGATTCGCATTCCGGAATCGACAAGCCGGCTGCCATTCTGCTAGAAACGGTACAAGCCGAAGGCGGAATTCATGTTGCCGACGCACAATGGCTGTGCGGGCTGCAGCAGCTTTGCCGTAAGCATGATATTCTGCTCATTACCGACGAGATTCAAGTCGGTTGCGGCCGAACAGGCGAATTCTTCTCCTTCGAACGTGCAGGAATCGAACCGGATCTGATTACTCTATCGAAGTCGATTAGTGGGTACGGACTGCCAATGTCCCTCCTGCTCCTGAAGCCCGAGCTTGATCTCTGGACGCCGGGTGAACACAACGGGACTTTCCGTGGTAACCAGCTTGCTTTTGTAGCCGCGAAGGCTGCTCTTGAGTTCCGGGACAGAGCTGCCCTGGAGGATCAAGTGAAGCAGAAGGAAGAGTTTGTTCGCTCGTTCCTTGATAAAGAAATCAAGCCTCTGCATCCGTCCATCGTCACCCGCGGACTTGGCCTGATCTGGGGCATCGACGTCTCGGGCTTCACGGATGAAGCCGGGGCGAAGCAGATGTCGGAGCTTAGCTTTGAGAAAGGGCTCATCATTGAAAGAGCTGGCAGAGGAGACATGGTGCTGAAAATCATGCCTCCGCTGACCGTTTCGATGGAGAATCTGGCTGCTGGATGCGACATTATCAAGTCCAGTATTCAGCAGGTGATCTCTCAGGAGAAACAGAGTTTGCTAGTAACAACCTAAAGTAGAGCAGGCCAGGGCTGCCCTTACAGAGATAATAGGCATTGAAGTGCGTTCTGAGAGCCGTGCAGCCCTCAAATAAAATGGAACGTTTTGATCCCATTGGAACATTGTTCACCTTATGAAGCACACATCGTCACATCTAATCGTCAGGAAAAGATCACTACCTCGCAGCCGGATCTTTACTTAACCACATCAGGGCTGCGGGGGATGTATAAAGTGTACATAGAGTCTATCAATACCCCTTAGACATAGCCTTCGGCAAAGTCAGCTCAGGTGCCGAAGCCATAGGTACGGCTGATTTTTTGCTGTCCACATGGAATCCTACAGCTAGTCTTACTTCAATGGGAGGAACCTCCCTAGCCCACCCCATATTCAATTCCGAATCCAAATGTTAAACCTAAGCCCGTTTTCGGGTGGCTCGCCCGCAGTATGCATAATGAAGCAGGGGAGCTAGAAGCAGCACCTCTTGTGAGGACCTATGTTTTTTTATTGTCTTTTACGCAGGGAACTAATGGCACAATTGCAAGGCAGAGGGCTACCGCATGTGATCAACCGAACAAGTGGAATGGTGACCCTGTGCGAGCCATGACATTTGTTGTCACATTTTTTGAAAAGGCGGGCAGCATTGCTGTGGTATATGCTCTGCCGGATTGCTTTTACCGATGAAGAGAGGGGAACGATCCAGGTGGCTTTTGAAAAAGAAATGTTGTTTTGGAATGAAACATTAGGTAGCGATGACTATACCTTGACGCGGTTGCCTTACAGCAAAACTCCAGGATCACTGGCACCTATGATGACAACAGTCAGCGGTTCGTTTTCGGAGAAAGCAGCACAACGTGTACTTCAAATGAGCAAGGGCGCTCCGCTGGCTGTTTTTATGATCTTGCTTGCTGGTGTTCAGTCGCTCCTGCATAGATATACAGGCACTTCTGACATTCTGGTTGGTATGCCAGTTGTACGGAAAAAAGCGGAGGAACGCCGTTCCGTTAATCATACAGTTATTTTGAAAAACTCACTTCCTACGGGGACAACTTTTAAAACGCTTTTGAGCGAACTGAGAACCTCCTTGCCGGAGGCAATTCAGCATCAACATATTCCTTTCTTGAAAATGACGGAGAAGCTGGATCTGCAATATATAGACGGGATACCCGTCGTCCATACGTTAGTATCCCTTAAGGAGTTACATCTGGATGAGATCGGGCAAAACATGGCCTCGGATTGTTCCTTTACATTCAGCTTAACCGGGGGAACGATACAGCTTGCGCTCTCATATAATGAACACTTATATGACTCCGAGTTCATGACTCGGGTCGTCGGTCATCTAGATCGCCTGCTGACTGTAGGGCTTCATGAGCTGGAGCTGGACATCGTACGGGCGGAGATGCTGTCAGAGGACGAGAAAATTCAATTGTTGCAAAGTTTCAACGACACGGAGAAGGACTACGCTCGTGATCGGACGATCCATCAACTCGTGGAGGAGCAGGTGCAGCGTGTGCCCGAAGCGACGGCAGTTGTCTTTGAGGGGCAGCGGCTTTCGTATGCGGAGTTGAACGAACGGGCGAACCGGCTGGCGCGGACGTTGCGATCAGTCGGTGTGCTACCCAATCAACTGGTAGGTTTGATGGCCAGAAGGTCGCTGGAGACAGTTGTCGGCATTCTGGCAGTTCTGAAAGCTGGCGGTGCCTATGTGCCAATCGACCCGGAATACCCGGAAGAACGAATTCGCTATATTTTGGAGAACTCAAACGCGCAGCTGCTACTGACTCAAAAGGAATTGCTGCAGCAGGTGGCATTCGAAGGAACTGTATTGGCTATAGATGACAAGCAGGCCTATAACGATGATGGCTCAAACCTTGAGCCAGCTAGCGGTCCAAATGATCTTGCTTATGTCATCTATACGTCAGGTACGACGGGCAAACCCAAAGGAGTTATGCTGGAGCATCGCGGTTTAGTCAGCTTGAAGCTGATGTTTGCGGATAGTTTGGGCATCACAGAGCATGACCGGATCGTTCAATTTGCCAGCCTGTCATTTGACGCATCCTGCTGGGAAATGTTCAAGGCGCTCTATTTTGGTGCGGCTTTATATATCCCGACGGCCGAGACGATTCTCGACACTCATCTGTTCGAGAGTTATATGAACAAACATGCGATTACGGCAGCGATTTTGCCTCCGACGTACAGTGCTCATTTGAACCCGGACCGCCTTCCCAGTTTAACAAAGCTTGTAACGGGAGGGTCGGCGGTATCGGCCGAATTCGTGCAGCAATGGAAAACAAAGGTTCACTATTTTAATGCTTACGGACCAACTGAGGCTTCGATTGTTACGACGCTTTGGGATGCGGATGAGGAGCAGTCGCAGCACAGAGTCATTCCAATCGGTCGTCCATTGGCCAATCACCAGATTTTTATACTGGATGCCCACCTGCAACTTGTGCCTCCAGGAGTGGACGGCGAGCTGTGCGTTGCAGGCGTGGGGCTTGCGAGAGGGTACCTGAACCAACCGGAGCTGACGGCAGAGAAGTTCGTGGAACATCCGTTTATCCCGGGAGAACGTCTATACCGGACGGGAGATCTCGCCCGCTGGTTGCCAGATGGAAATCTGGAGTACTTGGGCCGGATCGATCATCAGGTGAAAATTCGTGGATTCCGAATCGAGATCGGCGAGATCGAAGAGCAGCTTCTGAAGATTGACTCCGTGCAGGAGACGATCGTAATCGCGCGGGAAGGCAAAAGCGGGCAAGAACTGTGCGCTTACCTGGTCGCGGGCCACCCGCTTACGATCGGTGATCTGAGAAGTGCGCTGGCGCAAAAATTGCCGAATTATATGATTCCGGCACATTTTGTTCAGCTTCCACGGATGCCGCTTACGCCGAATGACAAAATTGATCGCAAGGCTCTGCCCGCTCCGGAAGGAAACGCGCTGACGAGTGGTACGTACGTAGCTCCCCGCAATGAAGCCGAGCGAACGCTTACCGAAGTGTGGCAGGCAGTATTAAATGCTGATCGTGTTGGAGTAACGGATCATTTCTTTGAGCTTGGCGGAGACTCGATCAAGTCCATCCAAGTATCTTCGCGGCTTCATCAAGCCGGGTACAAGCTGGAAATCCGGGATTTGTTCAAATATCCGACGATCTCGCAGCTCAGCCTGCATGTAAAACCGATCGGACGTACCATCGATCAAGGTGAAATAACAGGTGAAACGGCGCTGACGCCGATTCAGCACTGGTTTTTCGAGAGCTTTTTTGCGGACTCACACCATTTCAATCAGTCGGTGATGCTGTACCGGAAGGAGCGCTTCGACGAAGATGCAGTAGGTCAAGTACTACAAATGCTGGTCGAACATCATGACGCCTTGAGGATGGTATTCAGCAAGACAGAACAAGGATTTAGCGCACGGAATCGTGCGATTCAGGAAAGCGGGTTATTCACGCTGGACGTGTTTGACTTCAAAGATGCAAAGAATACCGCGCAGGATGTGGAAACAAAGGCAACAGACATTCAAGCGGGCATTGATCTAGAATTCGGCCCCCTCATGAAAGCAGGATTGTTCCGGTGCACGGATGGCGATCATTTGCTGCTGGCGGTTCATCATGCCGTGGTGGACGGCGTATCTTGGCGTATTTTGATGGAGGATTTTGCTCTGGGTTACGAGCAGGCCGTCAAAAGCGGGGAAATTCGTTTTCCGGCGAAAACGGATGCGTATCTCCATTGGTCGGAGCAGCTGACTGCTTACGCGCAGAGCCCGGAGATGGCAGAGGAACGAGCCTATTGGCAGGCCGTGGAACAAATAGAGGTTCCGGTTATACCGAAGGATATGGAGGCGGATGTAACGACGCAACAGGATAGTGAATCGCTGTTTGTGCGTCTGACATCCGAAGAAACGGAACTTTTGCTGAAGCGGGTTCACCGGGCCTACAACACTGAAATGAACGATATTTTGGTAACGGCACTTGGCATAGCTGTTCGCAAGTGGACGGGACATGAACGGGTGCGGATCAATCTCGAAGGACACGGACGTGAATCAATCGGAACGGATATTGACATTACGCGTACAGTTGGCTGGTTTACGACCAAGTTTCCAGTGATCCTGGAGCCTGAAACTGACCGGGACTTGGCTTATCAGATTAAACAGGTTAAGGAAAGCTTGCGCCTTATTCCGAATAAGGGACTCGGGTACGGCATATGCCGTTATCTTTCCAACTCGGAGGATGTTTTTGTTTGGGGCGCAGAGCCGGAAATTAATTTTAACTATCTCGGGCAGTTCGATGATGATGTCAATCAGGACGAGATCAGCATATCTCCATATTCCAGTGGTAGCCCGGCCAGTGACCGGCAGGCCCGTAGCTTTGTGCTGGATATCAACGGCATGGTGCTTGACGGTGTTTTATCACTTGATCTCAGCTATAGCCGGAAGCAGTATCGCAAGGAAACGATGGAAGCCTTCGGTCAGCAGCTTGAGCAAAGTCTCCGAGAACTGGTTACTCACTGCGTAGGCAAAGAAAAGACTGAATTGACGCCGAGCGACTTACAATTTAAAGGATTGACCATCGCGGAATTGGAGCTAATTGCCCAGCGATCTGGCCATCTTGAGGAAATTGAAAATATTTACTCACTTACTCCGATGCAGAAGGGCATGTGGTTTCACAGCGCACTTGATCGGCAAACGGGCGCTTACTTCGAGCAGACACGCTTTACGATGCGAGGAGCACTCGACGTGCAGCTTTTCGAGAGGAGCTGGCTGGAACTTGCGAGGCGTCATTTGGTGCTGCGAGCGAATTTCGTGAGCGGACCGGCGGGAGAGCCGCTGCAAATCATATATCGCGATAAGCCGGTTGGCTTTGAATATGAAGAGCTACTCCATCTGAAAGCGAACGAAAAAGAAGCGTATCTGGATAAAAAATCCGAAGATGACAAGCTTCGCGGATTCGACATGGAAAATGATGCGCTTGTTCGAGTTACGATTCTGCGTACTGAAGAGCAAAGCTATCATGTGCTGTGGAGTTTTCAGCATATTTTGATGGACGGTTGGTGTCTGACGCAGCTGACGCAGGAGCTGTTTGAGACGTATTCAGCCTTGGCATCCGGCAAGCAGCCAACAGGAGATAAGGGATCGGATTATGGTGCCTATATTGAATGGCTGGAGAAACAAGATGATCAGGCGGCATCCCGCTATTGGACAGCATTTCTGGAAGGTTATGAAGGGCAAACCCTACTCCCAGGACAAAAGGAAGCGGCACTGAACGGCAAGTTTACGGCTGATCACGTCACTGTCGAACTGGGCAAGGAATTGAGCGAGCGGATGGATCGGGTGGCGAAACAGCGCCTGGTTACGGTTAATACGCTGCTTCAAGCTACTTGGGGCGTGATGCTGCAAAAATATAACGGAACAAACGACGCCGTATTCGGCAGCGTTGTTGCTGGAAGACCGGCAGAAATCCCGGGCATTGAGTCTATGATCGGGCTATTCATCAATACGGTCCCGATCCGCGTCACGAGTGAAGCGGACACCTCATTCGCCGACCTGATGGTCAAGCTCCAAGATCAGGCATTGGAATCCGGGGGTTATGATTATTATCCGCTTTATGAAATACAAGCACACAGCGTGCAAAAACAGAACCTGGTCAACCATATCATTGCTTTTGAGAACTACCCGGTGGACGAGCAGATGGAGCAGGCGGGCGACCAGCAGCACGGCAACCTGACGATTGCTGACGTTCAGATGGAGGAGCAGACAAACTATAATTTCAACGTGACTGTGGCGCCGGGAGCCGAGATTGAAATTCGGTTTGACTTTAATGCTGAAGTATTTGATAGAGACAGCATCGAGCGGCTCAAGGGACATCTGGTGCATCTGCTGGAGCAGGTGACAGATCATCCGGAAATTACCGTGGGAGAGCTGGAGCTTGTGACCGAGGAAGAGAGAGCAGACCTTCTTGGACGTTTTAACGATACAACTACGGAATTTCCGCGCGAGGAGACACTCATTCAATTGTTCGAAGACCAGGCGGAGCGTATCCCGAATGCGGCTGCCATAACCTTGAATGAACAAGAGATGACCTACCGCGAACTGAACATACGCGTCAACCGTCTTGCCCGTACCTTGCGTAGCCACGGGATATCCAAAGGCCGACTGGTTGCCATTATGGCCGAGCGTTCCATCGAAATGGTGGTTGGCATACTGGCGGCACACAAAGCTGGAGCGGGTTACGTACCCATTGACGCGGAATATCCAGAGGAGCGTATTCGTTTCTTAATCGAGGATTCGGGAGCAAAAGTCATGTTGACACAGAGCCACTTGCAAGGGCACTTGGCAGATTCGAAATCCGTGCTTTTACTGGATGACGAATCCTTCTATCACGAGGACGGAACCAATCTAAATCCGGGCACCGAAGCGACAGATCTGGCCTGTATCATCTATACGTCAGGTACGACGGGCAAGCCAAAAGGCAACCTTGTTTCGCACCGCAACATCGTGCGGATTGTACGAAATACGAATTATATCGACATCACCGAGCAGGATCATGTCCTCCAGCTTTCAAGCTATTCGTTCGACGGAGCGATTTTTGATATTTTTGGTGCTTTGACCAACGGAGCACGACTGGTGCTCGTTCCCCGCGAGACTTTGCTGGAAATCGGCCAGTTAGCAGATATCATTCAGCGGGAGCATATTTCGGTCATGCTGATTACGACGGCTTTCTTCAACGTGCTTGTAGATGTGCACGTCGACTGCCTGCGGGATGTCCGGGCGATTTTGTTCGGAGGAGAGCGCGTCTCGGTTGGTCATGTACGTAAAGCCCTCACGCATATCGGACCGGGCAGGCTCAACCATCTGTACGGCCCGTCGGAAAGCACGGTTTATACCACATACCTGCCAGTCGACTTCATCGATGAGTCGGCAGTTACCGTGCCTATCGGACGGCCGATTAGTAATACAACAGTGTATATCGTTGACAGTCAGAATAAGCTTCTGCCAATCGGAGTGGCTGGTGAGCTTTGCGTAGGCGGAGAAGGCCTAGTACAGGGTTACAATAATCGACCGGAGCTGACGGCAGAGAAATTTGTAGATAATCCGTTTGTACCGGGAGAGCGCATGTACCGGACAGGAGACTTAGCGAAATGGCTGCCAGATGGCACGATCGATTACGTGGGACGCACGGACGATCAAGTGAAAATCCGCGGCTTCCGCATTGAGTTGGGTGAGATCGAAGCTCAGCTTCAAAAAGTAGAGGGGATTCGCAAAACAACGGTATTCGCCAGAGAAAATGCTTCTGGTGAGAAGCAACTCTGTGCCTATTATGAAGCGGATTACGAGCTTCCGGCGGCCGAACTGAAGAGTGTACTTTCCCAGGAACTTCCGGCCTATATGATTCCGGCATATTTAATTCAGTTAGAGATGCTCCCGCTGACGACGAACGGTAAGGTTGACCGCAGATCTCTCCCGGCGCCGGAGGAGAGTTTGCAATCAGGCGAAGGACATACACTACCTCGAACTCCGCTGGAAGCCAGCTTGGCCGAAATTTGGAAAAGCGTGCTCGGACTGGCGCATATCGGCGTTCATGACAATTTCTTTGACCTTGGTGGTCATTCCTTGCGGGCAACGACACTGGTGAGCAAGATACATCAGGATCTGAACGTTGAGCTGCCTTTGCGTGACGTATTCCGCTACTTGACAATTGAAGAGATGGCTTGCGCTATCTCTCGAGTTGGAGAGCAGTCGTTCTCGTCTATTCCGTTGGCAGATGCAAGAGAATATTATCCACTTTCCTCAGCTCAGAAGCGCCTGTATATCCTGAATCAGCTGGAAGGGGCTGATCAGAGCTACAATATGCCGGGTGTGTTTCTGTTGGAAGGATCAATTGACCGGAGCCTGCTGGAGATGGCTTTCCTCGGACTAATCGCACGGCACGAAACGCTGCGAACCGGATTTGAGATCGTACAAGGTGAAGCAGTACAGCGCATTTACGAGAGCTTCGACTTTACCCTGGAGTATTGTCATGTGAGTGAGGAGGAAGCGCCTGAAATCGTGCAGGCCTTCATACGTCCTTTCGACTTGGCAAAGCCTCCGCTGCTGCGGGCGGAGCTTGTAGAGCTGGCCGCCGAACGTTATTTGCTGATGTTTGATATGCACCATATTATCTCCGACGGGGTTTCGATGGACGTGTTAGTAGAGGAACTCGTTCGTCTTTACGGCGGGGAGTCATTAGAGCCTTTGCGCATTCAATACAAGGACTATGCAGTATGGCAGCAGTCAGATGAACAAAAAGTTCGATTGAAACGAGAAGAAACTTACTGGCTGGATCGTTACCGAGACGAAGTGCCGGTTCTGGAAATGCCAACGGATTATCCACGTCCTGCCGTACAACGTTATGAAGGGCAAACCTTGATGTCCTTCGTAGATGCTGGAACGAACGAAGGCTTGAAGCAGTTGGCCACTCAAAGAGGAGCGACGCTGTATATGGTATTGCTTGCGGCGTATACAGTTCTTTTGCACAAATATACAGGTCAGAATGATCTGATCGTCGGAACCTCGATTGCGGGCAGAACGCATGTAGACACACAGCCTTTAATCGGTATGTTCGTCAATACACTGGCGCTCCGCAATTATCCTGCTTCGGAAAAGACCTTCCTTTCGTATTTGGAAGAAGTGAAAGAAACGACCTTAGGTGCATATGAGCATCAGAATTATCCATTCGAAGAGCTTGTCGATAAAGTGAAGGTCAGCCGGAATTTGAGCCGTAATCCGCTCTTTGACACGATGTTCTCGCTGCAAAACCTGGAGGATAAAGAGTTGGATCTGGAAGGACTACAATTGTCCCCATACCCTAGCGACTACGGCTCGGCCAAGTTTGACTTGAGTGTAGATGTTATGGAAGAAAATGGTGTCCTGGAGTGTAGCTTTGAATTCGCAACATCTCTGTATAAAGAAAGCACGATTCGGCGGCTGGCAACTCATTTTGGACAATTGCTTGCGATGATCGTAAGTCGTCCGGATGCAAAAATTGCTGAATTGAACATGTTGACGGCAGAGGAAAAAGAAATCCTTGGCGCGTTTAATCCGGCACAGCCAGAATCGAATCCTGCTGCTGCGTTCCATCGATTGTTTGAAGAACAGGCGGAATGTACGCCGGAAGATACGGCTGTTGTGTATGAGAAGAACCGGCTAACATATGCGGAGCTAAACGAGCGGGCGAACCGTTTGTCGGCTACACTTCGTGCAATTAGCATTGGTCGGGGGGCAATCGTTGGCATTCTCGCCGAGCGCTCGGTCGATTTGCTAGTGGCCGTGCTGGCCGTCTGGAAAGCAGGAGGGGCCTATGTACCGCTTGACCCGGATTATCCGGCAGACCGCGTGCGGTTCATGCTTGAGGACAGCGGAGCTAAGGTGCTGTTGACGCAAACGCCGCTACGAGAACGTGCCGAAGCTTGGCTTGGTGAAGAGGAACTTTCACTGGAAGCGGTACTGTATCTGGACGACGAAGCGTCGTACAGCGAGGAGCGGGCGAATGCGCCTAGGGGCTCGGGTAAAGCTTCGGATTTTGTCTCCGGTAAGGTCTCCGATAGGCTGACGGGAGCTGTGAACGATGGCGATAATGTGAGCCATGCAAATGTTGTTGGCATGGAAAGTTTCCATGAAGCACGTCCAGAAGATCTGGCATATGTAATCTACACGTCGGGAACAACGGGCAAGCCGAAGGGCGTTATGATTGAGCACCGTAGTCTGGTGAATACGGCGGCGGGTTACCGTCGGGAATACAAGTTAGATCAGTTCCCTGTGCGGCTGCTGCAGCTCGCCAGTTTCTCGTTTGATGTGTTCGTGGGTGATATTGCGCGTACGCTTTACAACGGAGGCACAATGGTGATTGTGCCGAAGGACGATCGGATTGATCCGTCTCGCTTGCACCACTGGATCGAGCAGGAACAGGTGACCATCTTCGAATCGACGCCAGCGCTGATCGTGCCGTTTATGGAATACGTGTATGAGCAGGGGCTGGATGTAAGCGGGATGGAACTGTTGATCACGAGTTCAGACAGCTGTAGCGTAGCGGATTACCGAACTTTGCAGGAACGCTATGGCTCGGTGTTCCGGATCATCAACGCCTACGGTGTGACGGAAGCGGCGATTGATACCAGTTTCTACGATGAACCGTTGACGAAGCTGCCGCAGACAGGCCATGTGCCAATCGGTAAAGCATGGCTGAACGCGAAGTTTTACATCGTGGATGCACATCTGAATCCGGTGCCCGTTGGTGTACTTGGCGAGTTGGTTATCGGCGGAATTGGGGTCGCGCGGGGGTACTTGAACCGTCCAGAACTGACAGAAGAAAAGTTCGTAGACAGTCCATTCGTTGCGGATGAACGTTTGTACCGCACGGGAGACTTGGCGCGGTGGATGGAGGACGGCAACGTGGACTTCATCGGCCGAATGGACAACCAGGCGAAAATCCGGGGGTACCGGATTGAAACGGGCGAGATCGAGTCGCAATTGCTACGGCTGGAAGGTGTGCGCGAAACGGTGGTGCTGGTACGAAGTGACGCGAACGGGGAGAAGGCGCTATGCGCATACTATACGCCGGATACTGGAGCCGAGCTGGCAGTGAATGATCTGCGCAGCGCACTGGCACAGGAGTTGCCAGGATACATGATCCCGTCGTATTTTGTGGAGCTGGATCACTTGCCTCTGACCCCGAACGGAAAGATTGATAGGAGGGCGTTACCAGCGCCGGAAGGGGAAGCAGGAAGTGGAGTAGAGTATGTTGCACCGCGTAATGAGCTGGAAACGAAGCTGGAGTTGATTTGGCAGGAGGTGCTGGGGCTTGAGAAGGCGATAGGCATTCACGACAACTTCTTCGACATCGGTGGTCACTCTCTGCGTGCAACAACGCTGGTCAGTAAGATTCATAAAGAATTGAATGTGGATCTGCCACTGCGCGACGTGTTCCGTCATTCCGTAATTGAGAGCATGGCTGCTACCATTTCTCAGCTGGATGAGCAGAAATTTGTTTCTATTCCGGCGGCAGATGACCGAGAGGTGTATCCGCAATCTTTTGCTCAAAAACGTCTCTTTATCCTGAACCAATTGGAAGGTGCGGAGCTTAGCTACAACATGCCAGAAGCAATGCTGCTGGAGGGTGCTTTGGATCGGACGAGGTTCGAAGAAGCGTTCCGCAAGCTCATAATGCGGCATGAAATGCTGCGTACCGGTTTTGAAATGGTAGATGGCGAAGCATCGCAGCGAATTTACGAGGAAGTGAATTTTGCCGTGGAATTCTATCGAGGAGATGAGCAAAAGGCTGAAGAGACTGTTCGCCGTTTCGTCCGTCCGTTTGATTTGGCGAAACCTCCGCTGTTGAGGGTAGGCCTAGTCGAGCTTGCTCCCGAACGCCATATTTTGATGTACGACATGCATCATATCATTTCTGATGGCGTCTCAATGGAAATCTTTGTCGAAGAGTTTGTTCGATTGTACGGCGGAGAGCGATTGGAACCTTTGCGTATTCAGTACAAAGATTACACGGTTTGGCAACACTCGCAGGAGCAGAAAGAACGGCTTCAGCATCAGGAGGCATACTGGCTGGGTATGTTCCAAGGCGAGCTTCCGGTGCTCGAAATGCCGACGGACTATCCGCGTCCGTCC
Organism: Paenibacillus amylolyticus; assembly: GCF_051136285.1. Taxonomy (GTDB): domain Bacteria; phylum Bacillota; class Bacilli; order Paenibacillales; family Paenibacillaceae; genus Paenibacillus; species Paenibacillus amylolyticus_F. Next base: position 4,692,136 of record NZ_CP194938.1, read on the forward strand.
GTGCAGAGCTATGAGGGTCAGACGCTGGAGTATTTCTTCGACGCTTCCAAAACCGACAGCCTGAAGCAGCTGGCCTCGGAAACAGGAACGACGCTGTTTATGGTGCTGCTTGCGGCATATAACGTGCTTCTACACAAATATTCAGGTCAGGAAGATGTAATCGTCGGTACGCCGATTGCCGGAAGGAACCATGGAGATGTGCAGCCGTTAATCGGGATTTTCTTAAACACGCTGGCCATCCGTAGTTATCCGGCTTCGGAGAAGACATTCCTGTCATACCTGAACGAAGTGAAAGAAACGACTCTCCATGCTTTTGAGCATCAAAACTATCCATTCGAAGAATTGGTGGACAAGGTGCAAGTCAACCGTGATTTGAGTCGCAATCCGCTCTTCGACACACTGTTTACGATGCAGAATACGGAGAACGAAGATTTTGAGCTGGATGGGCTTCGTCTGATTCCTTATGCAAGCGAGCTGGATACCGCGAAGTTTGATATCAGCTTGGATGTGGGCGAAGAGAACGGAGGTTTGGATTACAGCTTTGAATATGCGACGGCTCTGTACAAAAGGGAAACGATCGAACGGCTGGCTAAACATTACGAGCAACTGCTCGTAACGATTGTAAGCCGTCCGGATGCGAAGATTGCCGAGCTGAGCATGCTGACGGCAGATGAAGAGGAGCAAATTCTCGAAGAGTTTAACCCGGTGCAACCGGAATCAGCTCCTGTAGCGGCGTTCCACCGTCTGTTCGAGGAACAGGTGCAATACACATCGGAAGAGACAGCCGTTGTGTACGAGGACGACCGCCTGACGTATACAGAGCTGAACGAGCGTGCAAACCGATTGGCGGCTACACTGCGCACAAACGGTATCGGCCGGGAGTCAATCGTTGGTATTTTTGCCGAGCGTTCGGTAGATCTGCTAGTGGCTGTACTAGCCGTCTGGAAAGCGGGCGGAGCCTATGTACCGCTTGACCCGGACTATCCGGCAGACCGCGTGCGGTTCATGCTTGAGGATAGCGGAGTGAAGGTGCTGTTGACGCAAACGCCGCTGCGAGAGCGTGCCGAAGTCTGGCTTGGTGAAGAAGGATTGGGGCTGGCGAAGGTACTGTATCTGGACGACGAGCAATCGTATAGCGATGAGCGGGCAAATGCACCGATAGATTCTGCTATAGTTTCGGCGGGCTCCGACTCCGGCAAGCTGAACGATGACGATGCGAGTCATCCAGATGTTGTTGACATGGACAGTTTCCATGAAGCACGTCCAGAGGATCTGGCATATGTAATCTATACGTCGGGAACAACGGGCAAGCCGAAGGGCGTTATGATTGAGCACCGTAGTCTGGTGAATACGGCGGCGGGTTACCGTCGGGAATACAAGTTAGATCAGTTCCCTGTGCGGCTGCTGCAGCTCGCCAGTTTCTCGTTTGATGTGTTCGTGGGCGATATTGCGCGTACGCTTTACAACGGAGGCACAATGGTGATTGTGCCGAAGGACGATCGGATTGATCCGTCTCGTTTGCACCACTGGATCGAGCAGGAACAGGTGACTATCTTCGAATCGACGCCGGCGTTAATCGTGCCGTTTATGGAATACGTGTATGAGCAGGGGCTGGATATGAGCGGGATGGAGCTACTCATCACAAGCTCGGACAGCTGTAGTGTGGCGGATTATCGGAATTTGCAGGAACGCTTTGGATCTCTGTTCCGAATCATCAATGCCTATGGCGTGACGGAAGCGGCGATTGATACCAGTTTCTACGATGAACCGTTGACGAAGCTGCCGCAGACAGGCCATGTGCCAATCGGTAAAGCATGGTTAAATGCGAAGTTCTACATCGTGGATACACGTCTGAATCCGGTACCCGTTGGTGTACTTGGCGAACTGGTTATCGGCGGAATTGGGGTCTCGCGCGGGTATTTGAATCGTCCAGAACTGACAGAAGAAAAGTTCGTAGACAGTCCGTTCGCCGTAGGTGAGCGATTGTACCGTACAGGCGACTTGGCGCGGTGGACGGAAGACGGGAACGTAGACTTTATTGGTAGGATCGATAATCAGGCAAAAATCCGGGGGTACCGGATTGAAACGGGCGAGATCGAGTCGCAATTGCTGCGGCTGGAAGGTGTGCGCGAAACGGTGGTGCTGGTACGAAGTAATACAAACGGGGAGAAGGCGCTATGCGCATACTATACGCCGGACCCTGGAGCCAAGCTGGCAGTGAATGATCTGCGCAGCGCACTGGCACAGGAGTTGCCAGGATACATGATCCCGTCGTATTTTGTGGAGCTGGATCACCTGCCTCTGACACCGAACGGGAAGATTGACCGGAAGGCGCTGCCAGCGCCGGAAGGGGAAACGGGAGGCGCAACAGAGTATGTCGCACCACGTAATGAGCTGGAAACGAAGCTGGCAGTAATTTGGCAGGAAGTTCTGGGGCTTGCGAAGGAAATTGGTGTTTACGACAACTTCTTCGACATCGGCGGTCACTCCCTGCGAGCGACGACGCTCGCGGGCAAGGTATTTAAGGAATTAAACGTCAACTTGCCACTGCGTGACGTATTCCGTCACTCCACGATTGCGGCGATGGCTGATGCTATTGCCCGGATGGAACGGCGGGAGCACGAGACCATCCCTCAAGCGGAAGAGAGAGCGTACTACCCTCTGTCCTCCGCGCAGAAAAGGCTTTTTATTCAGTACACACTCGACGGAGCAGATCAGCTTTACAATATGCCAGAGCTGGTTCAGTTGGAAGGTGAGCTTGATTTAGGCCGGTTAGAAGATGCTTTGCGGAAATTGATTACACGGCATGAATCGCTACGCACCGGTTTTGAAATCGTGAAGGGGGAAGCGGTTCAGCGGATTTACCCACAGGTTGATTTTGTGATTGAGCATCATCAAGCGGATCAAGAGGATGCGGCTCATATCGAGCAGATCATCCGTGGCTTCGTTCGTCCGTTTGATCTCGGGAAGCCGCCGCTGCTTCGAGCGGGGGTCATTGAGCTGGGGCTAAACATGCACATTCTTCTTTTCGATATGCACCATATTGTGTCCGACGGCATATCTATGGCGATTGTGATGGATGAGTTCTCGCTTTTATACGCCGGGGAAGAACTGCTGCCACTGCGCATTCAATACAAGGATTATGCCGTCTGGCAGCAGTCGAAGGCTCATCAAGACCGGATCGGGCAACAGGAAGAATACTGGCTGAAAACCTTCGAAGGAGATCTGCCAACGTCGGATATGCCAATGGATTACGAGCGGTCTGCAGTTCGCGACTACGAAGGCATGCATCTGGATTTCGATGTCGAAGGTTCCCTTTCTGCGCGGTTACGCCAATTGGCAGCCGAGCGTGAAAGCACGCTCTACATGGTGCTTCTTGCGGCATATACGGTGCTGCTGTCCAAGTACAGCGGGCAGGAAGACTTGATCGTGGGTACCCCGGTGGCGGGAAGAACGAATGCCGATTTGGAACCAATCATCGGTATGTTTGTTAATACGCTGGCACTACGCAATCGTCCATCAGGCAACAAAACGTTCTTATCCTACCTTGAAGAAGTGAAGGAGACGGCTCTGGGTGCTTTCGAGAATCAGGATTATCCATTTGAAGAGCTCGTGGAGCGTTTGAATGTGAAGGGAGAACCGGGGCGCTTCCCGTTGTTCGATGCCGTTTTCGACTTGCAAAATATCGAGGAACAAGACGTTGAACTGGAAGGGGTCAGCCTGAAGAATTATGAGCTTGACCAATTAGAAGAAGCAAAGTTTGATCTGACACTGTTTATGTATGAAAACAACGGAGCACTGAGTGGGGGCTTCTTCTACGCCACCAAGCTGTTCAAAGAATCGATGATCCGCACCTTGACCGAGGATTATCTGCGGGTACTGTCTCAAATTGTGGAGAATCCACAACTGGAACTAAGCCGAATTGAATGTCATAAACCGGTGGCAGGCGCAAAGCGTGCCGTCGATACGATCGAATTCTCTTTCTAATGTTACAAGTGCGCCTCCGTCCTCAAGCGACAGCGGCGGTTTATCCCAAGGAAGACACGAACAACATGCAGGCCCGTAAACGCGCAGGTTGAAAGCAAGCTTTTTCAGACCTGCGCCGGGGTATGCGGTCACTTCATTTTTAGGGGAGGTACGAATGAAATCTTTATTTGAAAAGGAAGAACGGTACTGGAGCGGCAAGTTTGACGCAGAAGATAGCCTGAGCTTTCTTCCATACAGTCAATCCTCCAAATTATTCAAGGGTGGGGAAGCAGCGTCCAAACCGTGCTTGCTTCACCGCACTCTGCCGAGCGAACTTTCGGAGAAAATGATTCGCCTCGCCAATGGTTCGGATTTGGCTTTGTACATGATAGTTCTGGCAGGCGTCAAAAGCCTGTTGTTCAAGTATACCGGGCGGGACCAAGTGCTGGTCGGTATGCCTTCTTATAGCGCAGACAAAGGCGAGACGCCGCCCCCACATGACTTTTTGGTGATTAAGACGTCTGTAAACCACCAAACTACGTTGAAAACGTTGCTTGGAGGCATCAAAGCCACTATCAGCGAGGCGCTGGAGCATCAGCACTTGCCTTTTCGAAAAATGGTAGAGCCGCTCCATCTCGACTATACGGGGAATGGCTTACCAGTCGTCAACACCATCGTATCCTTCGCCCCGATTCATCAGGAACCGCTGGATAACCGTGTGGAGTCCGATACCGTTTTTCGCTTCGACCGCCACAACCACTCCATCGAGCTGGAAACAAGCTTTGACGGGCAGCGGTACGAGCGGGCATTTATGGAACAGGCGGCCGACCATCTTGTTCGGTTGCTGTCCGTGCTTTTATTTCAGCCGGATCTAGAGCTTGGAGAAGCCGATATGCTGTCCCCGGATGAGTGGGAGATGCTGCTGAATCGATTTAATGATACCGAAACCGGATTTGATCGAGAAAAAACGATTTATGGTTTGTTCGAAGAACAGGCAGAGTTTTATCCGAGTAACGTAGCCGCCGTTATGAATGAGCGGCAACTGACCTACCGCGAGCTGAATGAGCGGTCCAACCGGCTTGCGCGGAAGCTGCGGGAGAAAGGAGTTGAAGCAGACCAGCTGGTAGCGATTCTGGTCGAACGCTCGCTTGATATGGTCGTCGGCATTCTGGCAATTCTTAAAGCTGGCGGAGCCTTCGTGCCTGTCGATCCCGACTACCCGGAGGAGCGCATCCGCTTTATGATCGAGGATTCAGGCGCACCGTTATTGCTAATTCAAAAGCATCTGCACGAGAAGACCGACTTTGCAGGAACACGTCTTGAATTAGACGATTATGTTTGGGGAGATAGCATGGCGGATTCCATTGGTGTGCTGGATGCTTCGAATCTGGAGCCGGCCAGCGGTCCGAATGATCTGGCTTATGTCATCTATACATCAGGTACGACGGGCAACCCAAAAGGGGTTATGCTGGAGCATCACGGTTTGGTTAGCTTGAAGCTGATGTTCGCAGATAGGCTGGGCATTACGGAGCAGGACCGGATCGTTCAATTCGCCAGCCTGTCATTCGACGCGTCCTGTTGGGAAATGTTCAAAGCGCTCTATTTTGGTGCGGCTTTGTACATCCCGACGGCCGAGACGATTCTCGACAACCGCCTGTTCGAGAGCTATATGAACGAGCATGCGATTACGGCGGCGATTTTGCCTCCGACATACAGCGCATATTTGAACCCGGACCGCCTTCCCAGTTTAACGAAGCTTGTAACGGGAGGTTCGGCGGTATCGGCTGAATTCGTGCAGCGGTGGAAGGAGAAGGTCCATTATTTTAATGCATACGGCCCAACCGAAGCTTCGATTGTTACGACGCTTTGGGATGCGGAGGAGCAGCAGCCGGAGCGCAGAGTTATTCCGATCGGGCGCCCGCTTGCCAATCACCGGATTTTTATTTTGGATGCTCACCTTCAGCTTGTGCCTCCGGGAGTGGACGGCGAGCTATGCGTGGCAGGTGTGGGGCTTGCGAGAGGTTACCTGAACCATCCGGAGCTAACGGCAGAAAAGTTTGTGGAGCATCCGTTTGCGCCGGGAGAACGCCTTTACCGCACGGGAGATCTCGCCCGCTGGCTGTCTGACGGCAACATCGAATACCGGGGGCGGATCGACCATCAGGTGAAAATCCGCGGATACCGGATCGAAATCGGCGAGATTGAGGAGCAACTGCTGAAGATCGCCACCGTGCAAGAAGCGGCGGTGCTCGCCCGCGACGACGCGAACGGCGATAAGCAGCTTGTCGCTTATTACGTTGCAGAAACGAGGCTGGCGGCGCAGGAACTCAAGGAGCAACTCGGAGAGCAGCTTCCGGGCTATATGATTCCGTCACATCTCGTACAGCTTTCGCAGATGCCGCTGACCTCGAACGGCAAAATCGACCGCAAAGCACTGCCCGCACCAGAGGAAGCCGTGGCCTTAGGAGTAGAATATGTCGCGCCGAGAACGCTACTTGAAATGAAGATCGCCCGCGTCTGGCAGGATACGCTTGGCATTCCACAGGTTGGCGTAAAGGATAACTTTTTTGAGCTCGGTGGCAATTCGTTAAGTCTGATGAGGCTTATTCAAGCTGTCTACGATGAAACGGGCATTGAGGTACCGCTAAACCGCCAATTCCATCATGTAACCGTTGAAGCCATGGCTTTTGGAGAAGGAGATCAGGGGCTCGGTCAAGGGGGAGATTCCTTCATTAAGCTGAATAAGACAGGAGATTTGAACGTATTCTGCTTCCCTCCAGGCAGCGGCTTTGGTATCGGGTACCGAGAACTTGCAAGCAGGTTGGACGGCCGGTTTGTGCTCCACGGCATTGATTTTATCGACGATACTACCGATTACGATGCCATGCTGAACCATTATGTGGACGAGATTGTCCGTATCCAGCCGGAAGGGTCTTACGTGTTACTAGGTTACTGTTTTGGAGGCAACCTGACGTTCGAGGTAGCCAAAACGATGGAGAAACGAGGGTATTCCGTAACGGATGTGCTCATGGTGGACTCGTGGATTAAGAACACGCTGACACCTGCTGAAACTTCGGAGAAAGAGTTCGAAGAAATGCTTGCCGATTTCGACGAAGAAGAGAAGGAATTAATGAGCAACCCACTTGTACGGGAGCGGGTTCATCGGAAGGTCAAGGCAACCTTAACATACGAAGCACAGCTGATTAATTCCGGCACGATCACTGCCCGGATTTACGAACTGATTGCGAAGGACAGCGAAGCTTTCCGTCTGGAGCACCAGTTGCCGTCCTGGCAGGGGGCAACGAAGCAAGCTTACGCCGATTACCGGCTGGAAGGTGCGCATGAGGAATTACTTGAACTGGCGCGTGTAGATGAAACAGCCGGTGTCATCCGGGACATTTTGGAGCAAGTCAAGCGGCAGATCGAAGCAGAGGCCGGGGTATTACATGGAAGCTGACCGGCAGCCCTCTGTTCTGGAACAAGGCACAGTGACGTCTTCCAAGCGCCAAACCGCTTACGCTACCTGGAAGGCGTTCCGCTGGCTGATGTCCTATGTAAACCGTCACAAAGGCTGGATGATCATCGGAATTTTGTCCGCGATTGCCGCCGCCGTTATTGAAATATGGACGGGAAGTTTGATTGAGCGGCTGACCACCCAAGCCGAGAAAGGAGCGGGGCCAGTCGTTCTGCAAATCGTGTACACCGTCTTTGTGGTCATCTTGATCGGTGTGCCAGCGAAGTTTTTTATGAGCTTTGGGGTGGAGCGGAGCAGCGCCTCTGCGGTGCAGGATATCCGCAACCATGTCATGCATCATATCGGCAAACTCCGGGTTTCCTATTTGGAAAAGCAGCACTCTGGTGACGTGTTGTCGCGGATGAACAATGACCTGCAGCTCATCCAGCAGTTTATGATTCGGGATCTTGCCCAGTGGTTCTATCATCCGCTATTGTTCATCGGCTGTTTCTCCTATTTGATCTACCTCCAATGGGAGCTAATGCTGTACAGCCTGTTGTTATTTCCTTTAGCGCTGTTCGTTTCCCAATGGATCGGCAAGCAGCTGGAACGATTGACGGAGGAAGCTCAGACCAACATGGGCCGAATGAACGTCAACCTCCAGGATACGCTTGGGGGAATGCCCATTGTAAAAAGCTACCTGTTATCCGGCATGTTATCCCGCTCTTACCAAGTGTTGCTGCAATTGACGGCTCAAAAAAAGCTGGCCGTGAAAAAGCGTGAAGCCTGGGTCAACCCCTTGCTCTCCACGCTGATGATCAGTCCTATCATTTTCGCTGTCAGTTACGGAAGCTATTTGATCTATCAAGGGCAGCTTGGTGCGGGAGAGCTGGTTGCCTTCCTGTACTTGCTGAATCTGTGTCTGGAGCCGCTGGAGCATATTCCCGAGCTCATCACGCGCACGTTTGAAATGACCGGTGCCCTGAGAAGGGTCTCCGATATCGTAGAGCAACCGACCGAAACGGAAAATGGCCGTTCCCTTCCGAGAACAAGTGCAACACCTATCGATTTTCAGAACGTAACCTTTGGATACGAGGAAAACTCCCCGATCCTGCGGAATGTTAGCTTCTCCGTGCCGGAAGGAAAGACGATTGCGCTTGTTGGAGCGAGCGGTGGAGGAAAGAGCACGGTATTTAAACTGGTATGCGGTTTTTATCCGCTTCCGGAGAATCAAGGTGAGATTCGCGTTTTTGGCAGCCTGATCGAGGGAGTCGATCCGGAGCAGCTTCGGTCACATTTTTCCGTAGTTACTCAGGATTCCTATTTGTTTAGCGGCACGATCGCCGAAAATATCGGCTATGGGCGGGAAGAAGCGTCGATGGACGAGATCATTGAAGCCGCTAAAGTCGCCCAGGCACATTCTTTCATTATGCAGCTTCCCGACGGTTATCAGACGTATGTTGGAGAGCGTGGAGGTTTCTTATCTGGCGGTCAGCGCCAGCGGATCGCCATGGCTAGGGCCTTTCTGAAGAATGCTCCCATTCTGCTGCTGGACGAGCCAACATCGGCTCTTGATCCGGAGTCGGAAAGTGCGGTTCAGGAAGCACTGGGTGTATTGATGAAGCAAAGAACGACGATGGTTATTGCCCACCGGCTGTCTACGGTACAAAGTGCAGACGAGATTTGGGTCATGGAACAAGGAAAACTTGTGGAAAAGGGTACTCATGAACAATTACTGGAGATGAAGGGATTGTATGCCCAGTCGTACTACCAGGAATTTACCGAGTCTGCCGAACGCAGGGAGGTGACGTACATATGAAAAAGAGCGGACGACTCTCGCAAGTGAAAGAACTTGGCTACTTATTAACTTTTATGAATCGCAAGCAAAAAACGCAGTACGCCACAGGCCTTGCTGTAACGGCGCTTACCCAGACGTTGTTCCTGATCGCCTTCAGTCTGGTCGTACATAACTTGGTTGATTTTGCCGTATCCCGAGATACGTCTCTGATGGTGAATGCTTTTATTATTTTAGGCGCGGTGTTGTTCCTGGAAAATATAATTTCTCCCTGGTTCATTTATTTGTACCAGCGTAGTGTCGAATTGACAGTGCTGAATATCCGGCAACGTCTGTATGACAAGTTATGCCGGGTTCGTCCGAGATTTTTGGAACAGACGCACCATGGGGATTTGCTGTCGCGAGTGAACAACGACGTAACGACCGTTGAGTTTACATTCTCGCAGCTTTATTTTGTGTTGCTGCTTCAAGTTGTCTTTTGCATTGGCTCGATTGCCTCAATGGTGTTGATCGATTGGCGGTTTGCTGGCGTATCCTTCGTCATACTGCTGTTATCCTCCGCGGTCAGCCTGAAATTTGCGCGGGATATTCGTATCTTGTCTGAACAAGGTTTGCAAACGCTCGGTAAAATGACCGAAAAATTCAAAGATTTTATGGGCGGCATTCAAATGGTGAAGCTGTTCCGCATCCGCACGATCTACAGTCAGTACGAGACGTTGAACGAACAAATGGCACAGACGCTTCGGAGAACGGCTCAGAAGAACGGCATGCAGGCAGCGGTGAACCACTTTATCAGCTATGTTACGTTCTGCGGCATTATTGTCATCGGCAGTCTCCTATATGCCTACGGGATGATGGGAATGGGAAGCGTCGCTGCCCTGGCGGTTCTGCAAGTGAATCTGACGCATGCCTTGTTGAACTTGGGGACGGTTCTGTCGATGACCCAAAATTCGCTCGCTGGTGCTCACCGGATTCAAGAGGTACTAAGAGAGGAAGAGGAACCGGAGCGTCTGGGATCTCCTCACAGCGACCTAGTGTCTGAGGCTGCAGTGGAGTTTCGCGATGTGGAATTTTCCTATCAGGCGGATAAAAAGGTGCTTGTAAACATGTCCATGCAAGTGTTTCCCGGTCAGGTTACTGCGATCGTGGGGGCCAGCGGCAGCGGCAAAAGTACGCTGATCAAGCTGTTACTCGGCTTTTATCCTGTGGACAGCGGTGAAATTCTGCTTCAAGGCAAACCATTTGGTCATTACACGCTGGACGAAATTCGCAGGCAGATTGCATACGTTCCACAGGAACCATTTTTGTTTACCGGCACGATTGAAGAAAATATCCGCTACGGCAATCCGGACGCATCAGAAGAAGAAGTGGTCGAAGCAGCCAAAGCAGCATATGCTCATCATTTTATTCAGGAACTTCCTGAACAATATAAAACGCCGGTGGGAGAGAGGGGGGCCTCGTTGTCGGGCGGACAAAGGCAGCGGATTGCAATCGCCCGGGCGATTCTCAAAAATGCACCAATTCTGTTGCTGGATGAAGCAACTTCCGCACTGGATAACGAATCCCAGCATTGGGTACAACAGGCCCTGAACGTTTTGATGAAGGGGCGCACCACGATTTTGATTGCTCACCGTCTCAGCACGGTGGAACATGCAGATTCAATTAGTGTAATGAATCAAGGAACGGTCGTCGAACGAGGTCGCCATCAGGATCTGCTGGCGCTCGGGGGTTATTATGCTCGGCTTTACGGTTAGCTTATCTACAAACAATCTCTAAAACGGGAGTGTGTCGATGTGAGAGAGAATGCCAACAAGCAATATGGATTAACGCAAGCCCAGCGCCGAATATGGTTCATGGAGATTATGAATCCGGGTACGTCCATCACGATGCTTTCTGCTACCTACCAAATTACGGGTGAGATCGACACACAGCTTCTGGAGCAAGCAGCAACAGAGATCGTCAAAACCTATGATGCTTTTCGAATCCGCCTTAGTGGGGATTTGCAAAATCCAACGCAGTGGTTTGAAGAGCCGGAGAATGTGCAAGCAAGAATAAGCCGACTCGAAATAGGCACAACCGAACAATTTTATGCATGGGTGAATGAATTAAGCGAAAAGCCGGTCAGTGTGTTTGATGAACACCTTCACCAATTTACGATGATCCTTTTTGCGAACGGCCAGGTATGGCTTAATTTGACGATAAATCATATCATCGCTGACGGTTTGTCTGTTAATGCTTTGCTGCATGCAGTAATGGAAAAATATCTGGAACTGCGTAAAGACAAAGACAAAGGCGAAAATAAAGGCATTACGGGAAGTGGCCAGGCCCCTTCCTATCTGGATTATATCTCTGCGGAGCGTGATTATGAGCATTCGGCGCGTTATCAAAAAGGTAAGGAATACTGGCTGACGAAGTACAACACTTTGCCTGAAACGACCGGTATTAAATCGGTTCCGCCATTCTCCATCGGCAGCGAATCCAATACAATCGCCATCACTTTGGACGGTTCCCGGTATGAACGCATTCTGGCCTTCAGTGAACAACATCAGGTCAGCTTATATACATTATTTTTGTCCGCGATGTACGCCTTATTGTACAAACTGACCGATAGCACCGATGTTCCAGTCGGCACGGTTTTTGCCAACCGGACCAGCAAGAAGGAAAAAGAAACCATAGGCATGTTCGTCAGCACCGTAGCTACACGCATTCATCTAAATCCAGACGAGCACGTGCTTTCCTTAATTCACAACGTTGCCAAGGAAAATACAGCAGATCTTCGGTATCAAAAATATCCTTATAATCAGTTAATTCAGGATCTACGCGAACAACACGGTAGAAACGATCTTTCGGAACTGTTCCGTACGTCTCTGGAATATCTCCCTTTGAAAATTGAGGAATACGAAGAAATCAAAGTACGTCTGGAAGCTCACTTCGCTAGGCACGAAATGGACGATTTGTTGCTGCGCTTCGACCATATGTTGAATGAAGGCCATGTCATTCTCCATGCTTCCTATCGTACTGGCCTGTTTGAGACGACCGAGATTGATCGGATTATCGAACAGTATGTAACCGTTCTGGATCAGTTTGTTCAGACTCCGGAACTCGCGGTGCGGGAAATTTCTCTGCTGAGTGATGAGGAGAGACACCGTATTTTCCACGTGTTTAACCCTTCGGTGGCAGAACTGAACGAAGGTGAAGCATTTCATCGGTATGTGGAAAGGTTTGCCCGGGAAACTCCGGATCATCCGGCAGTTGTTTACATGAACGAAGAGCTGACCTATAGCGAATTGAATGAACGCGCCGATCGGCTGGCTGTTCTTCTTCGCGAACAGGGCGTAGGAAGGGAAACGATTACAGGTATTTGGGCGGAACGTTCGGTGGAGTTGCTGGTCGGAGTGCTTGCTGTTTGGAAAGCTGGTGGAGCCTACGTACCGCTGGATCCTGATTATCCAGCGGAGCGGATTGAATTCATGCTCGGTGATAGTAATGCTTCGGTGCTGCTTACGCAGCGTCATCTGTTGGAGCGTGCTGAGGGTTGGTTAGCCGATGAGCGTCTGAAGCTTCAAGCTGTCCATGCACTGGACGATGAAGAAATTTATAACGGACAGGCTCTAAGCGTGAAATTTGAATCTACTGACAGTGCGCCGCAAGACCTGGCTTATGTGATCTATACCTCGGGAACGACAGGACGCCCGAAAGGTGTCATGATCGAGCACGGTAGTCTCGTAAATACGGCGGAAGCGTACCGCCGCGAGTATCGGTTGGATCAGTTCCCGGTGCGTCTGCTGCAGCTGGCCAGTTTCTCATTTGATGTATTCGTCGGAGACATGGCACGTACGCTGTATAACGGAGGCACGATGGTGATTGTGCCGAAGGATGACCGAATTGATCCCAGTCGTTTACATGGCTGGATTCGGGATCAAAACATTACGGTATTTGAATCAACGCCTGCGCTCATCCTGCCGTTCATGCAACATATTTATGATGAAGGGCTGGATGTTAGCTCTATGGAGTTGTTGATTACCAGCTCGGACGCTTGCAGTGTTACCGATTACCGTATACTGCAGGAAAGATTCGGCGGACAATTCCGCATCATTAACAGCTATGGTGTTACCGAAGCGGCCATTGACAGCAGCTTTTACGATGAGCCGCTGGATAAACTGCCGTCATCGGGTCATGTGCCGATCGGCAAAGCTTGGCTGAACGCCCGATTTTACATTGTTGATGCCGCGTTAAAGCCAGTGCCTGTAGGCGTTCCAGGTGAACTTGTCATCGGAGGTGCAGGGGTTGCGCGCGGGTACTGGAACCGTCCGGATTTAACTGCCGAGAAGTTTGTGGACAGCCCTTTTGTACCGGGTGAACGTCTGTACCGGACAGGCGATTTGGCTCGCTGGCTGGAAGACGGTAATGTCGACTTCATTGGCCGGATCGACTACCAGGTGAAGATTCGCGGGTTCCGAATTGAACTTGGCGAAATTGAAACAGCTCTGCTGCGTTTCCCAGGCGTCAAGCAAGCTGTAGTGACCGACCGTATGGATGAGCAGGGGCAAAAGTATTTATGCGGTTACGTGGCAAGTGACGCTTCCTTGCAGCCAAGCGATCTGCTGCTCCAATTGAAGCAAGATTTGCCGGCTCATATGATCCCGGCACGGCTGATGTCTCTGGATAAGCTTCCGCTCACGCCGAATGGAAAAATTGACCGTAAAGCGCTCCCTGAACCGACCGGAACGGTGGAAGTAGGCCATGAGCATGTGGCTCCACGTACCACGCTGGAAACAAGACTTGCACTTATTTGGCAGCAGGTGCTAGGTATTACACGAGTTGGAGTCCATGACGATTTCTTTGAGCTGGGTGGTCATTCCTTGCGAGCCTCCTCGCTGGTGTCCAAGATTCGGAGAGAGCTGCAAGTCGAGGTTCCACTGCGGGAGATTTTCCGTTATACGACGATAGAGCAACTTGCTCAGAGAATCAGCGGGTTAAGGCAGCAGGAGGCGTATGAGATTACGAAGGCGGCTGAGGCCGAGTACTATCCAGTTTCATCTGAGCAAAAGCGTCTGTATGTATTGCGTCAGCTTAACGGAGCTGAGCGCAGTTACAATATGTCGGCGGCGCTTCTTCTCGAAGGTGTGTTGGATCATACGCGCGTTCAGCAAGCGTTCCGGGCTCTGATTCAGCGCCATGAGACGCTGCGTACCGGGATCGAACAGGTTCAGGGTGAGCTTGTGCAACGCATCTATGATGAGGTGGAGTTTTCTGTAGATTTTTTGCAGGCGAGCGAGCAGGAATTGGATCAAGTAGTAGAAGCCTATTATCGCCCGTTTGATCTGACCAAGCCACCTCTTCTCCGCATCGGCCTGATCGCAGTCACCGAGGATCGTCACATTCTGCTGTTCGATATGCACCATATCGTCTCGGACGGCATTTCGACGGCGTTGCTCTTCGACGAGTTCAGCCGCCTGTATCGGGGCGAGAAGCTGGCTCCACTGCACATTCAATACAAAGATTATGCTGTTTGGCAGCATTCTGAAGCCTATGAACGGTTGCTCCAGCGGCAGAAGGAGTATTGGTTGCAACAGTTGTCGGGCGAGCTCCCGATCTTGGAGCTGCCGACGGACTTCCCGCGGCCTGCGGTGCAAAGTTTTGACGGCCGCACCGTGAAGTTTAATATCGGAAAAGAGCGGACGGAGAAGCTGAAAGAACTGGCTGCACGGACAGGCACGACCCTGTATATGGTTCTGCTATCGGCTTACTCCATCCTGATGCATAAATATTCTGGTCAGGAAGATCTAATCGTGGGAACACCCATTGCCGGAAGAACGCAGGAAGAAGTGCAGCCGATCGTGGGCATGTTTATCAATACGCTGGCTATTCGCAGTCGTCCGGAGCGTTCCAAGTCGTACCTTTCGTACCTTGAAGAAGTTAAAGACATCACGCTGGGGGCTTTCGAACACCAAAATTATCTTTTTGAAGATTTGGTGGAAAGTCTTCATATTCCGCGTGCGACCGGCCGGAATCCAATCTTTGATACGTTCTTCTCCCTGCAAAATACAGAGAACGAGCAAATTGTTATCGAGGGGCTGGAGCAATCGTTTTATCCACTGGAAAACCGAACGTCCAAATTCGAGCTGCTCTTGGATATTTCGGAGCTGGACGGTCAGCTTGAGTGCCGGTTGGAGTATGCTACAGCTTTGTATAAACAGGAGACGGCTGAACGATTCGCCAGACATTACGACAAGTTGCTTGAAACTATTGCAGCGGCACCGGGCGGAAATATTGCCTCTCTTGAAATGCTCAAGGAGGAGGAAATCCACGAGCTGGTGCGTGGTTTCAATAATTCGCAGGCAGACTACCCACGTCAGCAGACGATTCACAGCTTGTTCGAAGAAAAGGCAGAGCTATACCCAAATAACGTAGCCGCCGTCATGAATGAGCGAGAGCTGACCTACCGCGAGCTGAACGAGAGATCCAACCGGCTTGCGCGGAAGCTGCGTGAGGCAGGAGTCCACGCGGATCAACTGGTAGCGATTTTGGCTGAACGTTCGCTTGATATGGTCGTCGGCATTCTGTCGATCCTCAAAGCGGGCGGAGCCTACGTGCCTGTCGATCCCGACTACCCGGAGGAGCGCATTCGTTTCATGATCGAGGATTCGGGCGCACCGTTATTGCTGATTCAACAGCATTTGCACGAAAAGACCGACTTTGCAGGAACGCGCCTTGAATTAGACGGTTTCGTTTGGGATGACAACGGAGCGGACTCCGCAGATGCTCTGCACGCTTCCAACCTGGAGCCGATTTCCGGGCCAAACAACTTGGCCTATGTCATCTACACGTCGGGAACGACCGGCAGACCGAAAGGGACGTTGATCGAGCATAAAAACGTTGTACGTCTCCTGTTCAACGACAAGAATCTGTTCGACTTCGGGGCATCTGATACATGGACGTTGTTCCACTCATTCTGTTTTGATTTCTCCGTCTGGGAAATGTATGGAGCATTGTTGTACGGAGGAAAGCTGGTCATCGTACCTCCACTCACGGCGAAAAATCCAGCTGATTTTCTGGCGCTGTTAGGCCGCGAACAGGTCACGATTTTGAATCAGACACCAACGTACTTTTACCAGCTGCTGCGTGAGGCATTATCGGATCATCCATATGATTTGCGGATTCGCAACGTCATCTTCGGGGGGGAAGCACTCAGTCCGTTGTTGCTCAAGGGTTTTAAGACCAAGTACCCGGAAACGAAGCTAATTAACATGTACGGCATTACCGAGACAACGGTTCACGTAACGTATAAGGAGATTACGTGGGTCGAGATGGAGGCAGCAAAGAGCAATATCGGTAAGCCGATCCCAACACTGAGCGTGTATGTTCTGGATGGAAATCGACGTCCTGTGCCAATCGGCGTTGCGGGCGAGATGTATGTGGCTGGAGAAGGTCTGGCGCGAGGGTATCTGAACCGACCGGATCTGACGGCGGAGAAGTTTGTTGATTCCCCGTTTGCGGAGGGGGAGAAACTGTACCGCTCGGGTGACTTGGCTGCTTGGTTGCCAGACGGCAACATCGAATACTTGGGTCGGATTGACCATCAGGTGAAAATCCGCGGGTATCGGATCGAGCTGGACGAAATCGAGACACAGCTTCTGAATGTCGAAGGCGTGGAAGAAGCAGTAGTGCTTGCTCGTGAGGACGGTGGGGGCGAAAAGGCGCTTGTTGCTTACTATGTTGCGAACCGCATGCTGACAGTCAGCGAGATGAGAACCTCGCTAGCTCAGGAAATGCCAGGATATATGATCCCGTCATACTTCGTGCAGATGGAGCGTATGCCGCTGACGTCGAACGGTAAGGTGGATCGCAAAGTGCTACCAGAGCCGCAAGACGGCATGGAAACGGGCGTTGAATTTGTAGCGCCGCGTAACCGGACAGAGGCTCTGCTTGTGAAAATCTGGGAGGATGTGCTGGGCTACTCTGGTATTGGTGTTCTGAACAATTTCTTTGAGCTTGGAGGCCACTCGTTGCGTGCGACGAGCCTTGTCAGCAAAATTCGGAAGGAAATGAACGTCGAACTTCCGCTGCGTGATGTGTTCCGCTACATGACGGTAGAGTCGATGGCGGAGGCTATTTCCAGTTTGGAAGAATCGCAACATATCTCGATTCCGAAAGCGGAAGAGAAAATGTACTATCCGGTTTCCTCCGCTCAAAAAAGGTTGTACGTCCTGCACCAGCTGGATAGCTTGGAGTTGAATTACAACCTCCCAAGCGCCTTGCAATTGGAAGGCACTTTGAACGAGGCCAAAGTGGAAAAGGCACTGAATACTTTGGTGGCCCGCCACGACATGCTGCGTACCGGTTTTGAGATCGTAGACGGGGAGCCGGTTCAGCGTATTTTTCCGCTCACAGCTTTCAAGATAGAGAAGGTTCAAGCAAGTGAAGATCAGGTTGCGGCTATTCTTGAAGGTTTCATTCAGCCGTTTGACTTGACTCACCCCCCCTTGCTGCGTGCCCTGCTGATCGAACTGGAGCCAGAAAAATTCTTGCTTGCGCTGGATATTCATCATATTGCTTCCGATGGCCTCTCTATGGACGTGCTGCTGCGTGAATTCGTGCGGCTATACAATGGAGAAGAATTACCAGAGCTGCGGATCCAATATAAGGATTATGCTGTTTGGCAGCAATCCGAGGAGCAACGTCAGCACATTAAACAACAGGAGGAATACTGGCGCGGGGTGTTCAACTCAGAACTTCCGGTTCTTGAACTGCCTCTCGACTTCTCCCGCCCGGCCGTTCAGCAGTTTGACGGTCAAACGCTCACGTTTACGCTAGATGCGGAGAAAAGTGAAGCTCTTAAACGGCTTGCTGGTGATTCGGGGGCGACGCTGTATATGCTTCTGCTCGCTGCATATTCCGTATTGCTTCATAAATATGCGGGACAGGAAGATATCGTGGTCGGCACACCGATTGCTGCTCGTTCTCACGCTGATCTACAGCCGATTATCGGTATGTTTGTCAATACGCTGGCTCTTCGCTTGGAACCAGCTGCGGAGCAAACGTTTATGGATTATTTACAGAAAGTAAAGGAAACGACGCTTGGAGCCTACGAGCACCAGGATTATCCGTTCGAAGAACTGGTGGAAGCTCTTCAGGTAAGCCGGGACTTAAGCCGGAATCCGCTGTTTGATACGATGTTTTCATTACAAAAGCACGAAAGCCTGGATTTAATCCTTGAAGGTCTGCAATGGTCGCTGTATGACATTGAGGAAAAAACAGCAAAGTTTGATCTTAGTTTGGATATTGTGGAAGCCGGTAACGAATTGATTTGTAAGGTTGAGTATGCTACTTCGTTGTTTAGACAGGAAACGATGGTAAGGCTAGCGGGTCATTACGAGCAGCTTTTGGCGTCGATCCTGGCTCAGCCGAGTTCGCGGATTTCGGATTTAGATATTCTGATGGACAACGAAAAACATGATCTGCTGGTCGGTTTTGACGTATCGTCTGCGGCTTTTGCGAAGCAATCCGCGGAAGAGGGGACGGGTCTGGAAGCTCATGAGTCGTGGAGGGAGAGAACGTTCCACGAGCTGTTCGAGGAACAGGTAAAACGCACTCCGGGAGCGTTGGCGGTTGTCTACGAAGACAACAAGCTGACGTATGCGGAGCTAAACGCCAAAGCGAATCGTCTGGCATATGTACTACGGGCGCAAGGCGTGAAGCCGGAGCAGGTGGTCGGCATTCTGGCCGGTCGTTCGGCGGAGTTATTGATCGGGGTACTCGCCGTATGGAAAGCGGGCGGCGCTTATGTGCCGCTTGATCCAGACTATCCGGCGGAGCGGATTGAATACATGCTCGCGGACAGCGGGGCATCGGTGTTGCTCACACAAGCCTGCCTGTTGGAGCAGGCGGAAGCTTGGAGCAAAGATAGAACTCTAGCGCTGCAAACAGTGCTTGCACTTGATGATGCGGCGACGTATAGCCTCGGAGTATCGGAAACAGCCGTGAGCTTACAAGCTGAGGTTGAAATAGTGGCAGAGGTAGAGGCTTTGGCACAAGCGGAGACGGCTGTCGCGGAAACGTCCGTTACGGCAGAAAGCGAGCAAAGCGCATTATCGGCAGACTTTGTATCGGATCCGGCGAATGTGAACAAGCCAGGCGATCTGGCTTACGTTATCTACACCTCCGGTACGACGGGCCGTCCGAAGGGCGTGGCGGTGGAACACCGCAGCCTGATGAATACGGCGGCGGGATACCGTCGGGACTACCGCTTGGATCAGTTCCCGGTCCGGTTGTTGCAGCTCGCGAGCTTCTCGTTCGATGTATTCGTCGGCGACATTGCGCGGACGCTTTACAACGGTGGAACCATGGTCATTGTGCCGAAAGACGACCGGATTGACCCAACCCGACTCTACGGCTGGATTCATGATTACGCTGTGACGGTGTTTGAATCAACCCCGGCGCTGATCGTGCCGTTCATGGAGCATGTGCACGCCGAGGGTCTGGATCTCAGTTCGATGGAGTTGCTGATTACAAGCTCTGATGCTTGTAGCGTAGCGGATTACCGCAACTTGCAGGAGCGCTTCGGCTCGCAGTTCCGTATCATCAACAGCTATGGCGTAACAGAGGCGGCAATTGATTCGAGCTTCTATGACGAGCCGCTGGAACAGTTGCCGAAGACAGGCAGTGTGCCGATTGGGAAAGCATGGCTGAACGCCAAGTTCTACATTGTGGATGCGAATCTGAAGCCGGTGCCTATTGGAGTTCTCGGCGAGCTGGTGATCGGCGGGGCGGGGGTGGCCCGTGGTTACTTGAACCGCCCGGATTTGACAGCAGAGAAATTTGTGGATAGCCCGTTCGCCGCTGGAGAGCGGCTCTACCGGACAGGTGACCTGGCGCGCTGGATGCCGGATGGTAACGTGGACTTCATCGGCCGGATCGACAACCAGGTGAAAATTCGCGGTTATCGAATCGAGCTTGGTGAGATTGAAGCGGCCATGAAAAATGTTGCTAACGTGCGTCAGACACTTGTCATTGATCGGACGGACGAGCGGGGGCAGAAATATTTGTGCGGGTATGTCGTAGCGGATTCCAGCTTTGATCTGGAGGAGCTTGTGGCTCATCTGGACGCCGTGTTGCCTTCCCATATGGTGCCTTCACGTATTATGCGCCTGGATCAAATGCCACTTACGCCGAACGGCAAGATCGACCGCAAAGCGCTGCCTGTACCGGAAGGAAGCATTCGCGCCGAGGCTGCATACACGGCGCCTCGTACTCCTGCTGAGCAAGCCCTTGCTTCGGTCTGGCAGTCCGTGCTGGGTGTGGATCAGGTTGGTACGATGGACAATTTCTTTGCGCTCGGCGGTGATTCAATCAAGGCTTTGCAAGTATCGTCCCGTCTTTTACAAACGGGGTACAAGCTGGTCATGAAAGATTTGTTCCATTATCCAACGATTTCTGCCCTTAGTTTACAGCTGCAAACGGCGGAGAGAACGGCAAGTCAGGCCGAAGTGACAGGGGAGGTCATCTTAACTCCGATTCAGCGCTGGTTTTTTGAACAAAATCCGGCCGATGTACATCACAGCAATCAGGCGTTCATGCAGTTCTCCCAGTATGGCTATGACGAAGGTGCCTTACGCCAAGCAGTGCGTCAACTTGTCATGCATCATGATGCTCTTCGTACGGTTTACCGCCAAACCGAGAACGGTTATACCGCCTGGAACCGCGGCGCCGGGGAGAACGAAGTTCTGTTCGATCTGGAAGTTGTCGATTTTAAGGGAGTCCATAACGTGAACGAAGCGGTAGAAGCTAAGGCGAATGACATTCAAGCGAGCATTGATCTGGAAAACGGCCCGCTTGTGAAGCTCGGCTTGTTCCGCTGTGATGACGGCGACCACTTGCTCATCGCGATTCACCACTTGGTCGTAGACGGCGTATCCTGGCGGATTCTTCTTGAGGATTTTGCAACTGGCTATGAGCAGGCACAGCAAGGGCAACCGATCCGTCTGCCGCTCAAAACAGATTCCTTCCAAACGTGGGCGAAACAGCTCGCTGATTATGCAAACGGCTCGGCGATGGAAGGCGAAAGAGAGTATTGGCAGCATATCGAGCAATTGAGCTATGAGCCACTGCCGAAAGATTTTGAACAAGGTAAATCCAAGCTGCAGAACAGCGGGCTCGTGACCGTTCGCTGGTCGGCGGAGGAAACGCAGCAGCTGTTGAAGCAGGCACACCGTGCCTACCATACGGAAATGAATGATCTGCTGCTTGCGGCGCTTGGCCTCGCGGTAAAAGATTGGAGCGGTCTGGACCGCGTGCTGGTAAATCTCGAAGGCCACGGCCGGGAAGAACTTTTGCCAGATGTAGACATTACGCGCACAGTTGGCTGGTTTACAAGTCAGTTCCCTGTCGTTCTCGAGCCTGGTCATGCTCAGGCACTTGGTCATCAGGTGAAACAAGTAAAAGAAAACTTGCGCCGCATCCCGAACAAAGGAATCGGCTACGGCATTCTGCGTTATATGTCGACACCGCGTGAAAACGAGCGCTTTGCTTTGGAACCAGAGATCAGTTTTAACTATTTGGGTCAGTTCGACCAAGATTACGAAAGCAGCGGTTCACAGCTGTCTCCGTTTAGTCCAGGCTCTGATTCAAGCCCAAATGCTGTGATGGATTTTGTCCTTGATATCAACGGGATGGTATCGGAAGGAATATTGGAACTCACGATTCGATATGGGGAAACTCAGTATCAACGGGATACGATAGAACGTCTGAGCACCCTGCTTCATTCGAGCTTGCTTGAAGTCATCCGTCATTGCGTATCCAAAGAACGGCCGGAGCTTACGCCTAGTGACGTGCTGCTACAAAATGTGACGGTGGAAGAACTGGATCGGTTGGCTGAACAAACGGCGAAACTAGGTGAACTGGAGAATGTATACACCCTGACTCCGCTACAAAAAGGGATGTTGTTCCACAGCCTACTGGATGCGGATTCGGAAGCTTACTTCGAACAGGTGACCTTTGATCTGCACGGAAGCCTCAATGTTGAAGCTTTTACAAAAGGACTGGATACGCTAGTGCAGCGGAATGAGGCGTTACGAACCAACTTTATTACCGGCTGGAGAGACGAGCCAATTCAAGTGGTATTCCGCGAGCGGAAGTGTGAAGTGTACTTCGAAGATATTCGCTTCGTAAGCGACGAAGACCCGGAGAAAATGATAGCCGATTTTGTCAGCGCAGATAAAGCGAACAAATTCGATTTGGCTCAAGGCTCTCTGATGCGCGTTACCGTTTTGCACACGGGGGATGAGTCCTATCATGTGATCTGGAGTCACCATCACATTTTGATGGACGGCTGGTGTATGTCTTTCATGATTAAGGAAGTGTTCGACACCTACTTCGCGTTTCAGGAGAATAGTACAGCGGAGCTTCCTCCGGTTACTTCATACTCTCGGTATATCGAATGGCTGGAAGCTCAAGATGCTGCGAAAGCTGCACGTTACTGGTCAGACTATTTGGCAGGTTACGATCAGCAGACCAAGCTACCTCAGGAGAAAACGCAGCTGAAGCAGGGCGCTTTTGAAGCAGCTGAAATCGATGTGGAGCTCAGCAAGGAACTGACGGGGCAAATTGAGCGGGTAGCACGCCAGCAGCAGGTGACACTTAATACGTTCATGCAGACCATATGGGGACTGGTTTTGCAGATATACAACAACAGTGAAGATGTCGTGTTTGGCTCGGTCGTATCTGGTCGTCCGGCGGAAATTCCGGGCATCGAAAGCATGATCGGCCTGTTTATTAATACGATCCCGGTTCGTATTCAAGGCAAAGCCGAGGAGACTGTAGCCGATATCTTGAGGAAAACCCAGGATCAAGCGCTGGCATCAGGAGCTTACGAAACGTTCCCATTGTTCGAAATTCAGTCGCTGAGTGAGCAAAAGCGCGACTTGATCAACCACATTATGGTCTTTGAAAATTACCCGATGGAAGAACAGATTGAACAGGTTGTCGGCGGAGACAAAGAAGCGTTGAAAATCGCTAATATCCAGTCGCCGGAGCAAACGAACTACGACCTGGACATTACCGTCATTCCGGAAGAGCATATTTTGCTGCGGTTTACGTATAATGCGCTGACATACAGAGAGGAAGACATCAAGGCGATCCACAGTCATTTTGCCCGGGCACTGGAGCAGGTTGCGGCTAACCCGAACATACGGGTGAATCAGTTGGAGCTTTTGACTGCGGCGGAAAAAGAGCAA
Organism: Paenibacillus amylolyticus; assembly: GCF_051136285.1. GTDB lineage: Bacteria > Bacillota > Bacilli > Paenibacillales > Paenibacillaceae > Paenibacillus > Paenibacillus amylolyticus_F. The sequence goes on from NZ_CP194938.1 coordinate 4,715,585, forward strand.
ATTCTTGGCGCGTTTAACCCGGCACAGTGGGAGGCAGCCCCTATAACGACGTTCCACCGGTTATTTGAGGAACAGGCGGAGCGTACACCGGGAGAGGCAGCTGTTGTGTACGAGAATGACAGGCTAACGTATACAGAGCTGGACGAGCGGGCGAACCGTTTGTCGGTCACACTTCGTGCAAGTGGCATTGGCCGGGAGACAATCGTTGGCATTCTCGCCGAGCGCTCGGTCGATTTGCTAGTGGCCGTTCTGGCCGTTTGGAAAGCAGGAGGGGCCTATGTACCGCTTGACCCGGATTATCCGGCAGATCGCGTGCGATTCATGCTTGAGGACAGCGGAGCCAAGGTACTGTTGACACAAACTCCGCTGCGAGGACGTGCCGAAGCCTGGCTTGGTGAAGAGGAACTGGCACTGGAAGCGGTGCTGTACCTTGATGATGAAGCGTCGTACAGCGAGGAGCGGGCGAATGCACCGATGAGCTCTGGTATGGTATCAGGCTCCGTTTTTGACAAAGTTTCTGACAAGCTGAAAGGTGCTGTGAACGATGGCGATGCGAGTCATCCAGATGTTGTTGATGTTGCTGACATGGACAGTTTCCATGAAGCACGTCCAGAGGATCTGGCATATGTAATCTACACGTCGGGAACAACGGGCAAGCCGAAGGGTGTCATGATCGAGCACCGCAGTCTGGTGAACACGGCGGCGGGTTACCGTCGGGAATACCGATTGGATGAGTTCCCGGTGCGGTTGTTACAGCTCGCAAGCTTCTCATTCGACGTGTTCGTGGGCGATATTGCGCGCACGCTGTACAACGGAGGTACAATGGTGATTGTGCCGAAGGACGACCGGATTGATCCGTCTCGTCTGCACCACTGGATTGAGCGGGAGCGGGTGACCATCTTCGAATCGACACCAGCGCTGATCGTGCCGTTTATGGAATACGTGCATGAGCAGGGGCTGGATATGAGTGGAATGGAGCTGTTAATTACAAGCTCGGACAGCTGCAGCGTAGCCGATTACCGAACCTTGCAGGAACGCTATGGCTCGCTGTTCCGGATCATCAACACCTACGGCGTGACGGAAGCGGCGATTGACACCAGTTTCTACGACGAACCGTTGACGAAGTTGCCGCAGACAGGTCATGTACCCATTGGCAAAGCGTGGCTAAATGCGAAATTTTATATCGTGGATGCCCATATGAACCCGGTGCCCGTTGGCGTACTTGGCGAATTGGTTATCGGCGGAGTTGGGGTCGCACGCGGGTACTTGAATCGTGCAGAGCTGACCGAAGAGAAGTTCATAAGCAGCCCGTTCACCGAGAGCGAGCGACTGTATCGCACGGGAGACTTGGCGCGGTGGATGGAGGATGGCAACGTGGATTTCATTGGCCGGATCGACAACCAGGTGAAAATTCGGGGATACCGGATCGAGACAGGTGAAGTTGAAGCGAAGCTACTCAGCGTTAGTGCTGTGAAGGAAGCTGTCGTTGTTGTCCGGGAAGATCAAGAAGGTCAGAAAGCGTTATGCGCATATTATACAGCAGAAGAAGGTTTGACTGCGCTCGACTTGAAGCGGGCTATTGCCAGCGAGCTACCAGGGTACATGATCCCGTCATATTTCATGGAGCTGGAGTACCTGCCTCTCACGCCAAACGGAAAGATCGACCGTAAGGCATTACCTGCACCAGAAGCGGGAGCAGGCGGAGGACGTGAATACGTGGCGCCGCGTACCGAACTGGAGGTAAAACTGGCTGCTATTTGGCAGGAGGTGCTTGTTCGTGACAAGGCTGTTAGCGTAACGGACAACTTCTTCGATCTCGGCGGACACTCTCTGCGAGCGACAACGCTTGTTAGCAAAATGCATAAAGAACTAGGCATTGAATTCCCTCTTCGTGATGTGTTCAATTACTCGACGGTTGAGGAAATGGCTATGGCTATGGAGCAACTGGAGACCCGTTCGTTTACATCTATTTCTGCCGCGGAACCGAGCGAGTATTATCCGCTCTCTTCGGCTCAGAAACGCCTCTACATCTTGAACCAGCTGGAAGGAGGCGAGTTGAGCTACAACATCCCAGGAGCTATGTTGCTTGAGGGAGATCTCGACCGACAGCGGTTTGAAGAAGCGTTCCGCGGGCTTGTAGCTCGGCATGAAACACTGCGTACCGGCTTTGAGATGGTTAATGGCGAAGCCGTTCAGCGGATTTATGAAGAAGCTGTCTTCCAGGTGGAATATGTGCGGATCAGCGAGGAGCAAGCGGAAGAAACAGTGCGCCAATTCATTCGTGCATTTGATCTGGCTCAGCCACCCCTTCTGCGTGTAGGCCTTGCTGAATTGGCACCGGATCGGCACATTCTGATGTTTGATACGCATCATATCGTATCTGATGGCGTTTCGATGGACGTACTTATTGAGGAGTTCGTACTCCTGTACAGTGGGGAGTCGCTCGAACCACTCCGTATTCAGTACAAAGATTATGCGGTGTGGCAACAATCGGACGAGCAGAAAATGCTGCTTGCCAAGCAGGAAGCCTACTGGCTCGATATGTTCAGCGGAGAGTTGCCTGTTTTGGAATTGCCGACAGATTATCCACGCCCGGCGATGCAGAGCTACGAAGGGCGTACACTGCAATTGTTTATGAACAGCGAGAAAAGCGAGGGTCTGAGACGGCTTGCTGCTGAGAACGGTGCAACACTTTACATGGTTCTGCTAGCTGGCTATACCATATTATTGCAAAAATATACAGGGCAAGAAGACGTCGTTGTCGGTACGCCGATTGCGGGAAGAAATCATAACGATGTTCAGCCGTTGATCGGGATGTTTGTTAATACCCTGGCCATTCGTAGTTATCCGGCTGCCAGCAAAACATTCCTTGACTACTTGAAGGAAATCAAGGAGACAACCCTTGGCGCTTTTGAACATCAGAATTATCCGTTTGAGGAACTGGTGGATAAGGTAAACGTGGTTCGTGATTTAAGCCGCAATCCGCTGTTTGATACGATGTTTGCTTTGCAGAATACAGAGAATGTGGAAATTCAGCTTCCTGGACTCCATTTGTCGACGTATGCCAGCGAAGAAATTGTTTCGAAATTTGATCTAAGCCTGGACGTCACAGAGGTTGAAGAAGGTTTGGAATACTTGTTTGAATACGCAACGGCTCTTTATAAAACCGAAACCGTGGAGAAATTGGCAGCTCACTATTTGGAACTGGTTGAATCGATTCTCCATAACCCATCGGCAACCATTGCCGAATTGAACTTGCTGACGGCAGAGGAAAAAGAAATTCTCGGCGCGTTTAACCCTACGCGCCCTGAAGAGGAGGCAGTTCCTGCGGCTACATTCCACCGTTTGTTCGAGGAACAAGCAGAGCGAACGCCGGGAGATGCAGCCGTTGTATACGAGAACGACAGGCTGACGTATGCGGAGCTGAACGAGCAGGCAAACCGTCTGGCGGCTACGCTACGAACAAGCGGCATCGGCAGGGAGTCAATCGTTGGCATTCTTGCCGAGCGTTCGGTGGACTTGTTGGTGGCCGTACTGGCTGTCTGGAAAGCGGGCGGGGCGTATGTACCACTCGACCCGGATTATCCGGCAGACCGTGTACGCTTCATGCTCGAAGACAGCGGAGCGAAGGTGCTACTGACGCAAACGCTACTGCGAGAACGTGCTGAAGCCTGGCTCGTTGAAGAAGAACTGGCGCTGGCGAAGGTACTTTATCTGGACGACGAGGAATCGTATAGCGATGTGCGGGCAAATTCATTGATGGACTCGGGTATAGTTTCGGACAAGCTGAAAAGTGCTGCGAACGATGGTGATGAGAGTCGTCCAGATGTTGTTGATGTTGCTGGCATGGACAGCTTCCATGAAGCACGTCCAGAGGATCTGGCGTATGTAATCTATACATCGGGAACGACCGGGAAGCCGAAGGGCGTCATGATTGAGCACCGCAGTCTGGTGAACACGGCAGCGGGATACCGCCGGGAATACCGGTTAGAACAGTTCCCGGTGCGGCTGTTGCAGCTCGCCAGTTTCTCGTTTGATGTGTTCGTGGGCGATATTGCGCGTACGCTGTACAACGGAGGCACAATGGTGATTGTACCGAAGGACGACCGGATTGATCCGTCTCGTCTGCACCATTGGATTGAACGGGAACAGGTGACCATCTTCGAATCGACGCCAGCGCTGATCGTGCCGTTTATGGAATATGTGCATGAGCAGGGGCTGGATATGAGTGGAATGGAGCTCTTGATTACAAGCTCGGACAGTTGTAGCGTAGCCGATTACCGAACCTTGCAGGAACGCTATGGCTCAGTGTTCCGGATCATCAACGCCTACGGCGTGACGGAAGCGGCGATTGACACCAGTTTCTACGATGAACTGTTGACGAAGCTGCCGCAGACAGGTCATGTACCCATTGGTAAAGCGTGGCTGAATGCAAAGTTTTACATCGTGGATGCTCATCTGAATCCGGTGCCCGTTGGTGTACTTGGTGAGCTGGTTATCGGCGGAGTTGGTGTGGCACGCGGGTACTTGAACCGTCCGGACCTCACGGAAGAGAAATTCGTAGATAGTCCGTTCGCCGAGGGAGAGCGACTGTACAGAACGGGAGATTCAGCTCGTTGGATGAAAGACGGCAACGTGGACTTTATCGGTCGGATCGACAACCAGGCGAAAATTCGGGGGTATCGTATCGAAACGGGCGAGGTCGAAGCGATGATGCTGAGTGTAAGTGGTGTGAAGGAAACGGTCGTTGTTGTCAGGGAAGATCAGGAAGGTCAAAAAGCGTTGTGTGCTTATTACACAGTGGAAGACGGCTTGACCGCGGCAGAACTGAAACGGGAGATCTCCAACGAGCTGCCAGGATACATGATTCCGTCATACTTTGTGGAGCTGGAGCGATTGCCTTTGACGCCGAATGGGAAAATAGATCGGAAGGCGCTACCTGCGCCGGAAGGGGGAGCAAGTGCAGGCCGCGAATACGTGGCACCGCGCACCGAGTTAGAAGCAAAACTGGTTGCCATTTGGCAGGATGTACTCGGTTCGGTCAAGGTTGGCGTAACGGACAATTTCTTCGACCTTGGTGGGCATTCTCTGCGAGCAACGACGCTGGTAAGCAAGGTGCACAAGGAGTTAAGCGTAAACCTGCCGCTGCGTGATGTGTTCCGGCATGCAACCGTCGAATCGATGGCCGAAGCAATCAGCCAATTGGAGCGTCAGGAACACCTCTCCATTCCTGTTCTGGATAGGAGGGATTACTATCCGCTTTCCTCCGTACAGAAACGGTTGTACATCCAGCAACAGATGGAAGGCGCCGAGCTTAGCTACAACATGTCTGGCATGACAGTTCTCGTCGGGCGACTGGAAAGGCAACAATTCGAGGCGGCACTCAAAGGACTAATTGCTCGTCACGAAATTTTGCGAACGGGCTTCGACATGGTAGGCGGTGAACCTGTACAACGGATTTATCGGGACTTGGAGTTTGCCGTCGAGTATACGAAAGCGACGGAGAGTGAAACCAAGAGCATCGCAGACAGCTTTGTGCGTGTCTTTGATTTGGAGCGGCCGCCGCTACTACGTGTGGGTATAGTTGAATGGGAAGCAGAACGGCATCTGCTCATGTTGGACATTCATCATATCGTCACGGATGGTATGTCGATGGGCATCATCGTTGAAGAGCTGTTACGCCTGTATAACGGTGAAACGTTGGAGCCACTTCGCATTCAATACAAAGAATTTGCTGCCTGGCAGCAGTCCAAACCTGTACAAGAGCGGCTGAAACGTCAGGAAGCCTACTGGCTGGATATGCTGGAAGGTGAACTGCCAACGCTGGAACTGCCAACTGACTTTGTCAGACCAGCCACTCGCAGCTTTGAGGGAGATGTACTGCCTTTCAGCATTGACAAGCTGATGACTGACAACTTGCAGCGCATCGCCGATGAGAATGGTGCTACCCTGTATATGGTATTATCGGCCGCCTATTCCATCCTGCTCAGCAAGTACTCGGGACAAGATGATTTCATTGTAGGCATGCCGGTTTCTGGTCGCACGCACGCTGACCTGGAGCCGCTCATCGGAATGTTTGTCAACACATTGGCGATTCGCCATTATCCATCCGGGGAGAAGACGTTCCTCACTTACTTGAACGAAGTCAAAGAAACGATGCTGGGAGCTTACGACCACCAGGATTATCCGTTCGAGGAGCTTGTGAAAAAGTTGCAGGTGCCGCGAGATCAAAGTCGCAATCCTGTATTCGATGTTATGTTTGCTCTGGAAACGAAGGAAGATAACGTTCAAAGTTTCGGGGAGATCCAGATCGAGTCATATCCGGAAACGCATGCCGTGTCTCAATTTGATCTTACCTTGATCATTTCGTTGCTGGATGGGGGAATGAACGGGCAGTTTGAATATGCCACCAAATTGTTCACACGCAATCTGATCGACAATTTTGCGCAAGACCTGCTTATGATCATCAATCAGGTTTGCGAACAGCCTTTTATACTTTTGAAGGATATTTCCTTGAATGGACAATCCGAACAGGAGCAAGATGAGCTAGAAGCCATTGATATTCTTTTCTAATCCATTAGCCGGCTTGGGTGTATGCCGCAATTCGTTCGGCACGCATCCTGAGCCAGGTGGTTTTTAATGATAGGGAAAGTCCACCTTAGGAATCTAATGTCTGGCGCTGCGAGTGATGGAAATGATTTATAGAAACTAAATATGTAATATAAGTGAACTTCATATCCCGTGGAAAGGTACTTATCGATTAGTCTAGGACGAGCGAATAATTACGGGAATTGTTGAAGTACAATTGAGCTATGTCAAAATAAAAGCTCTGAACTTCAGGTATTAATGGATAATGAAGGAAGATTAGAACGTAAAATCAATTATGTGAGTATAATGTAATATAAACCTATTTAATCAAGGGAAATACAAACGGAGGGAATACTATGAAGGAGTTTAGAGACATCTAAGCCGATCCTACCGAACATTGACGAGTAGACTGACAAGTATATAGTGTATAAGAAGATATTCAACTAGAAAGTCAGGAGAGTTGGAATAACTGAAGTGAGGTTAACCAGCCAAAATGGTTAACCTCACCTCTTAACACGTTAATATTCTAAAGATTCAGAAGTGTTCAATTTAGCTAAAGCAATTCGAGAAGTTTTCTTAAAGTAATTTTTTCGGAAAATACAACTTTATTAATTTTAGTGTCTATACGTTCTAAGATACTTTCGCTAGTGGTCATATTGTATTTCATACTCAGATTGAGAATTAATAATGATTCATCTACAATTTTTTTATAATCATTGTATATATCAGTGTTCGCCAAATTTAAATAATGTATTCGTTCAAGCATACACTTCTTATGTTGCCACAGAAGATGTGGAATACGGAGATCCAAACTTTTATGTCCAGAACTCTCTTTTAATTGCTTGTTTAAATTAAGGATATATTTATAAACTTCTATGCCAAATATCCAAAATTTCTTGTTTTGAACGTAAGAATGAGGTCCATCCACTGGGATTTGATCCCAATAAATGCCCTTGTTAACACTTTTGGATGATAAATAATCTTCTATTTGAATTTTGAGATGTTCAGTATTGAGGGTGTATTCTCCTGGTTTACGACTAATCACTCGAAACAATCTGCGGAAGTGTTCACAAATCTCGCTCTCCCAAGCTTTTTTTAGTTGTTGATATGATAGTGTAGTTTTAGTGAACTTTCCATTGTCTAAACTATCTGCAATGTAAAATACATTTGTTGCATCATCATACCCATACACTAGCAGGGAATGCTCTTTATGCATCTTTTGATAATGAACACTTAATGGAATATAGAATTGGTCTAAATGAAGCCAAATGTACTTGTTTTGATCTAAATAACTAGTTAAGACTTTCTGAATATCAAATTTATAATCATAATAAATAGTTTTATGCGACGGTTTGTAGACCTCTAACCACGGACATGATGTTAATCCTTCACCATATTCAAAAAATGTAAAATGATCGGTAAAATACAAAGTGTCATCACAAGTATTAATACCAAGAGCTATAAAATTACTATAATACCAAGGCAAATAGCTCTCATCTTTTGCAATAATGGAAAATAGTGTTGCGTAAACGTTATATGTATTTAATTTCGGTTCATACATCGGAAGAATAACGCTATTCATTAATGTTCACTCCTAACTCCTCAATTATCGCACCATGATTGGCAAACGCGGAACTCCCTTAACCCTATTTTTTCTAGATAATTTAACCCTAGCAAAGAATATCTTATCATTGTCAGTCGTGTGTAACAATATGAACTGTTCATTTGTGTTAAAAATTTGCTATTTGATATATTTATTAAATCAAAATACAAATTATAACTAAAATAATAAGTAACTTTTAAGTTGTGATTCCTTGAACTAAAAAAGTGGGGCAGTGTCCAATTTTAGAAGATAGAAATATAATATTTGAATATCAATATTGATATAGAGTTGATTCTCATCTAATGAAGAATGGCTTATGACCGCAATAATAAAAATATTCACAATTCAAACATAAGGGATTCCTGATAAGACTGGCTATTTCAGATTATTAATCGCGCAATGTTCGGACTAACATTCGGTAATAAAGTCATTGCAGAAGGGCATATTCATTCTGGAGCTTGTTTTGTAAAAACAAGGAGAATGGAAACTTTAGGGTAATAGCCTGGTGTCTTAAAACTTGGTGATACATTTGGTAACAAGGATGTAGTTAATTATTCCCTTTTGTTTTCACTAATATTTGCTCTACCACTCAATACACTCCAGCAATTTCAGATAATATTGTCTCAACGACTCCTTCAGCGATTCTGGCTCTACGATCTTAATAGATGTGCCGTAACCTGCAAGGTAACTCACGATGAAGTCTAATTCATGAGGTTCATAGGTTCCCAGGAGCAGATGGACGCCGTCCTTTTTTTCAAGACGCATGGACGGGTAGTGATTTTGCCGAAATTGTTCTATCCCGGCCTCGCTAATGTTACATTGAAACGAGATAGCTTGTTCGGAAGGTTTCCATAAGGAAAGAAATTGCTCTGCTCTCAGAACAGACAGCTCAATAACAGGTTCCATATCCGTTAAGACAGCCGAAATGATTCGATCACAGCGAAATACACGATAAGCTTGTTTCTCCAGATCGTATGCCTGACAGTACCAGTACCCTTTACTGGAATATAGCAGAATGGGCTGTATAACACGGGTGCTGGTTTTTGGTTTGGAAACTGCTTCTGACTGATCATGAGTGGATTCCAGGTTTTCTTTGGTAGGCTCTTTGTTCTCAAACGAAACGGTGACCTTACTCTGCTCCGTCGCGCTCCTGATTTTGTCAGGATACTCAATCTGAATAACCATTTGCTGTACCGCAGCCTCCAATAGAAGCTCCAGATGAGTACTGTCTTTGATCTGTTCTGTATGTTTAAAGGTGACACGTTGTTGCATGTGATCAATAGTCTCTCGTTGTCGATCGGATAACGCTGCCATGAATTTCTCATGCACAGAGTCAAATGTCGTCTGAAAGGGCAGGCTGGTGAAACTGCGAAGGGCCTGCATGGCGAAGTACAGGGCATGGAGCTCATCGGTATTAAAAGAGATCGGAGGCAGCTGCATCTGCTGAAGCAGCCGGTAGCCGCCATAACGTCCATATTCGACATAGATGGGCGCACCCATCTCTTCTATGGACGCAATGTCCCGCAATGCGGTGCGTTTGGATATATGAAACTGTTGCATCAATTCAAGCAGGGTGAAATGTTGTTTTTGATTAATGAAACGAAGCATATGGTGTAAACGTTCAGTCTTTTTCACCTTTCCATGTCCCCCCTCTCAATGGTGCCTTTAATTGGCACCTTTATTCGTTATAGTGATAAGTGTAAGTTAAACGAATAGAGGAGGCAAACAGAATGAATCTTGAAGTGATTCCTTTTCTCTCGATGAACGGAGAAGCGGCTAAAGCAATTACATTTTACGAAAAAACGTTAGGTGCAAAGGTATTGTTTCGAAAAAGCTACAAAGAAATGAAACAAATGAGTCCCGGTTTCACGTATCCTGCAGGGCAGGATGAGTACATTACACATTCGGTACTGGAGATCGGAGCGAACAAAATCATGATCGCTGAGGACGCAATGGATGCAGAGCGACCATGGGAGCTGGGGAACAGTACATCGCTGTGCATTCAATCCAAGGATCAAGGCCAGATGGATCGACTGTACGCGGCATTGGTACAACATGAGGGAGTGAAGGTACTTGTGCCCTATGAACGGAATGAATTCAGTCCCGGATATGGGATCGTCCGTGATCCGTTTGGTGTTGTGATTCAGCTTTGTGTAACGGTACATGATTTTTAAGGTTTGAAGTTTCTAAAGAAGAGCAGGTTATGGTCATCCATAACTTGCTCTTTATTTGGTTTTAATTTCCCAGATCATACCCAGAGTATGAAGGTTGTATGTACAGCAAAAAAAATATTTTGGGATTCATGCAAATCAGTGATCCAAAAGTCCCGAATTCGGGTATCATTACTAGGAGTCAACGCATAATGCATCTGTATAGAACGGCATTCAGTGGTTAAATAACAAAACTTTATTGACTATGGGACGGATTGTGGGGGATTTGGATGTCTTTATTGGAGACTGGGCGGCAAGATGAGGTTACGGACGAGCTGGTGGTTAAGGCGATGGAGAAAAGTTTGGCGATCATTCGATTCGACCTGAACCGCAGGGTTACATATGTGAACGATGTATTTGCTTCAAGGATGGGGTATACCAAGGAAGAGATGTATGGTATGCAGCATCGTCAATTATGCTTTGGAACATTTGCAGACAGTCCAGCGTATGAGGCGTTCTGGAGAAGTATTTTGGGTGGGAAAAGCTTTCAGGACAAGATCGAGCGCATGGATGCGAATGGTCAATCGGTATGGCTTGAAGCTACATATATGCCGGTATTTGACGAGTCGAATCGGAAGGTGCTGGGAGTCTGCAAAATGGCTACCGATATTACGAATCGCCAAAATAACATTACAGCCGTTGTTCAGGAACTGAAGGCGTTGTCTCATGAACTGAATGAGCAGGCAGGAGCTGGCATCGGTCGAAGCCATGAACTGATGTCCAGCGTTTCTTACATCTCGGAGGTATCATCGGCTAACCAGTCTACTCTATCTCATCTGCAAGAACAGGCCGGTTCCATTCAGGGTGTGGTCCGAACCATTCGCGAAATTTCGTCTCAGACACAGTTACTCGCGCTGAATGCAGCGATTGAGGCTGCGCATGCAGGAGAGTTCGGCCGAGGATTCGATATTGTGGCCAAGGAAGTACGCAAGCTGTCAGCCATGGTAGAGAATTCAATTAATGAGATCCGTGACAGTGTTACGGGCATTACCAAAGAGATTACCAACATCACAAATGGTACGAAAAAGGTAGAGGACTATGTGCAGCAAAGTCACGAACGAATTGAGATTGCGTTAAACGACTTCAAAACGATCGCAGCCGCAGCTCATTTATTGGATGATAAGGCACAGCATGTGACTCGAATTGTGTAGGTTATGCCTTAATGTATACATTCTGAACATAGAGGTTGATTGATTTTCAGAACGATTCTGCTCCTTGCAGGGTCGTTTTTTTGTTGTTCAGAGAATGAAGAGAAGAAAGCGTTCTTTTGGATATGTTGGCAGAAACATGGAATTTTTGCGGGTAAACAGGACACAATAACTTGGGAATACCTGTAGTTTGATTTTGCAGAGAGGGGGGAGGGATATAAGCATGTGGTCCACCATTATATCGTATATTCCCGAATGGTCGATATGGGCTCAGGCTATGCTGGTACTGATTGTTCCGGTGAGCATTACTTTGATCTGGCGGTGGTTGAATGCAGCGATCAAGCGTGGCAGCTTTTCTCGTTCCCAGAACCCTTCTATTTCCTCCAGAGATATCTCGCCAGCAGCGGTGGGTATGGGGCCCGGTAAGGAGACAGGTCATTATGCCAATATTAAATTAACGGGTGAATATGCGACAGATATGACAAGTATAAAAGAGACTTTCGCCCAGAATGCAGACGTACATATTCGCGAATTCACGATCAGAGGTACAAACACAAGGGCAGCTGTCCTGTATACCGAAGGTTTAGTGGATCAGGGACTCGTTGATGAACACCTAATTACACCGCTTATGCTGGAAGGGGTACCCGAACTGAGGCAGGAAGGGTTCGTACACCCGGATAACGCAAATCTATTATCAACTTATCTCAAAAATCAATTGCTTCCTGTAAGCCAGATTCAGGAGACAAGTTCGCTGCAGGAGCTTGCACTTGGTGTACTGGTGGGGAAAAATGGACTGCTGGTGGACGGTATGCCAGCCGGAATGCTGATTGGCACGCCAAAGGGAAAAACACGAAGCATCAATGAGCCGTTATCCGAGGCATTGCTGCGTGGTCCGCGGATTGGATTTACGGAGCAGTTAAGTGACAACATGGGCATTTTGCGCCGATATGGCAGTGATCAGAGCTTGTTTATTCAAAAGGTTGAAGTGGGTTCACGTATTAAGAAAGATCTGGCTATTGCTTATATTCAGGATATCGCTGACCCGAACTTGGTGGCGGAAGTCGAGAAGCGTATTCGTGAGATGGATATGGACAATTTCCTTGAATCAGGCTATGTCGAACAATTGATTGAAGACAATACGCTAAGTCCGTTCCAGCAAATATTAAATACGGAAAGGCCTGACCGGGTGATTGGCGCCCTGATGGAAGGACGAGTTGCTATTTTACTGGATGGGACGCCATTTGTGCTCGTTGTGCCAGTGACCTTCAGCATGCTGCTGCAATCTCCTGAGGATTATTATGAACGGTGGATTCCCGGGACCTTTATGCGTATGCTGCGTTTCTTATCTGCCATGCTGGCCTTGCTTGCTCCCGCGCTGTATATCTCGTTTATCTCCTTTCATCCAGGTCTGATTCCCACCAAGCTGGTGCTGACCATTATCGAAACAAGAACAGGTGTACCTTTTCCATCCCTCATTGAAGTATTAATAATGGAACTCGCCATTGAAATTCTGAGGGAAGCCGGAATACGTCTACCGAAACCGATTGGACCTGCAATGGGCATCGTTGGGGGTCTGATTATCGGGCAAGCGGCAGTGCAGGCCGGGATCATCAGTCAGTTTCTGGTCATCGTGGTGGCCGTTACGGCAATCTCTTCTTTTACCATCCCGGTATACAGTGCAGGATTGACGCTGCGAATTTTGCGGTTTGCTGCTATGATCAGCGCTGCTGTACTCGGATTATATGGTGTGATTATGTTCTTTTTGCTAGTCTGCACTCATCTGGCGCGGTTGACCAGCTTTGGGGTTCCATATGTGGCCCCGGCTGTTCCATATCGTTTGAGTGACTGGAAGGATTTCATTCTGCGTGCGCCGCTTTCCATGATGAGAAGACGTCCCGAGATGATGAATACGGTGGATGAGGATCGGAAGAAGTAGGCCGGTCATCCGCTTCAATCAATTGTAAGCGTGGAGGTGCAGTGAAGTGAATGACGCTCAGGGGAAAATAAGCACAACACAGGCGGTTGTGATCATCGTCAATTATATGCTGGGTGCAGGGATATTAACGTTGCCACGAACGACGAGCACAGTTGTGGGAACACCTGACGTCTGGATTTCCATTATTCTGTCTGGTCTGATCATCACAGGGGTGGGTATTATCCTTGTGACTCTGTGCCGCAGGTTTCCCGAAAAAACAGTGTTCCAGTTCACAAGGGAAATTACCGGACGCTGGATTGCTTACATTCTGGGATGTGCGATGATTCTGTATTTTATGATTATTGCTGCATTCGAGATCAGAGTGATGGCCGATGTAACAGGCATGTATTTGCTTGAGCGTACCCCTACGTGGGCTATTGTGATGGTGTTTATGTGGATTGGTATCTATCTCATCTCTGGCGGGCTATCTGTGATTCTGCGTGTATTCGAGATCATTCTGCCGCTCACACTGGTCATCTTCGTTATGGAAATACTGCTTAGCAATCAATTGTTCGAGATAAGCAATTTAAGACCGGTTTTGGGTGATGGCATCTTGCCCGTGATCAAAGGTTTGAAGCCAACTCTACTGTCTTATACAGGTTACGAAGTCATGCTGGTCATTACTGCATATATGCAGAATCCGAAAAAAAGCAACAAAGCGATGACTTGGGGCTTAGCTATTTCCACTGCCATGTACCTTATTACGGTTGTTATGGTGGTGGGCAGTCTTTCTCTCGAGGGCATCAAAACCAGGACATGGCCGACGCTGGATCTGGTTCGAAGCTTCGAAATACAAGGCTTGATCTTTGAGCGCTTTGAATCACTCCTGCTGGTCATCTGGATTATGCAGATTTTCTCCACCTTTGCGATTACCCATTACTGTGCTTCTGTAGGCATTCGTGATTTATTCAAGGCGAAGAAGATGGGCAAGATCATGTATATTCTGCTACCCATCATTTATTTGACGGCGATGATGCCCAAAAATGTAGATGAGACCTTCGCACTTGGCGATATGCTGGGTAACGCCTCAGTTTTCCTGTTCGCCATCTTGCCCCTGGTCTTGCTGCTTCTTAGCATGATACGCAAAAAAGGAGGCAAACACGCATGATTTTCTTTCGCCTGCTGGGACGGATCACTTCCGTCGTGGCCATCCTGAGTATACTCTCGGGCTGCTGGAGCAGCCGTGAGATTGAAGATTTGAGCTTATATGTCGGGCTCGGCATTGATGTCGGTCAGGAAACCGAATTCGAGAAAAAGACTTCAGAGCAGGGGGGAGATTATCCCAAGCTGGACAACGTGACAGCCACCGTTCAGATCGCACCAGGTTACTCCAGCACCCAGAAAAGCGACCAGCCTGGTTCACCTGCATCCGGGAAATCATCCTATTCCAATGAACGGCTTACCGGTGATTCCATGCTTCAGATTTTCCGTCAGTTTGCCTTGCGTCGTGACCGTCCGCTTATTGGGCATCACCTCAAGGTGATTGTTATTTCCAAGGAGATTGCCAAAAAGTACGGGCTGAATCAGCTGCTTGATTTTGTTCTGCGAGATAACGATATTCGTCCGAACTGTCTGGTGTTGATCAGCCATCATCGGGCGTTGGATGTGCTCACATCCAACGATCCATCACGCATTCCGGCATTTTATCTCACGGGTATTACGAATAATTCCTATATCTCCAACAAGATTCTAGAGCCTGTAACGCTGGCAAAACTGGATGCACAAATGCAATCCAAGTCAAGCTTTCTGTTGCAAAATGTACTGAACTATAACGGGGAGGACAAGTTTTCTGGAGGAAGCATTTTCGATGGCAAAACAACGAAATATATTGGTGAGCTTAGTCAAACGGATTTAGAAGCTATGTCCTGGCTGGAGCCGGAGCAAAAAGGAGGGGTAATTAAAACGTACAGTAAAGAAGGTTTTACAGTGACCTATGAAATCAAAAAGAAAAAGATAAAAATTATACCAAAGGTGGCTGGAGGTAATATTTCGTTCCACGTCAAGGCAGAGTCGGAAGGCTGGTTAATGGAGGATTGGCGTGCCCCTGAAAAAGAAGAGAAGGGAGCCTATCTTAAGGAGCTTGAAAAAGATTTTGCCAAAATCGTAGATCAACAGATCGATCAAATGCTCTATAAACTCCAGCATACGTATAAAGCTGATGTTGCTGGCTTTCGGGACAGCCTCCGAATTCATTATCCGAAAACGTGGAAAAAAGTAAAAGATAACTGGGATGAAGTGTTTGCGACGGCACCTATTACGTATGAGATTAAAACGAGTATTGTGAATCCGGGATCTTCCACAGAGTAGTCGATACTCCTCAATCGGAATACTTAATGTGTTAACTCGGCACTAAGGGGGGGGAAAGCTTTGCCTCAGTCAGACGTAGGCGTAGTGTGTATTTAAATGTTGACACATCAGGCAGCAGTCGATATAGTTATACAAAATCATTTTCTTATCCAGAGAGGTGGAGGGACTGGCCCTTAGAAACCTCAGCAACAGATCTGAAGGATACTGTGCTAATTCCAGCGGGTGAAAGCCTGATAGATAGGAGCGTTTGTTTTTATTTGTCAGTAGTGGCGCACTCTTCGGGAAGAGTGGGTCTTTTTTGTTTGTTCTGGATGAAGGAGCGGGGAGCAGGTTTATGGAGAATAGAAACGATAAAGGTCAATTTCAGCGAAAAATGCAAACCAGGCATGTGGTCATGCTTTCTCTTGGCGGCGTCATTGGAACAGGTCTGTTCCTTAGTTCGGGGTATACCATCCAGCAGGCCGGACCACTTGGTACGATTCTGTCCTATCTGATTGGTGCATTGGTGGTGTATCTGGTGATGCTTTGTCTAGGCGAACTGTCTGTACATATGCCGGAGACGGGTGCATTCCATAGTTACGCAGCCAAATATATAGGACCAGCTACAGGATACACCGTAGCCTGGTTATATTGGCTTACTTGGACCGTGGCACTGGGTTCGGAATTTACAGCCGCCGGTTTGCTCATGCAGCGCTGGTTTCCATCCGTAAACGTGTGGATCTGGAGTGCGTTATTTGCGCTGATGATTTTCCTCTTTAATGCATTCACGGTAAAACTGTTTGCAGAATCAGAGTTTTGGTTTTCTTTGGTGAAGGTGATGACGATTGTACTCTTTATCATTCTTGGTGGTGCCGCGATGTTTGGCATTATTCCGATGGCGGATGCTGAATCGGCTCCGTTCTTCTCCAACATTACAGCGTCAGGGTGGTTTCCGTATGGAGCGACTGCGATTTTCATGACGATGCTGGCTGTCAATTTTGCCTTTTCAGGTACAGAACTGATTGGTATTGCCGCAGGGGAAACGGAAAATCCAGAGAAAACGATCCCGAAAGCGATCCATACAACGCTATGGCGTTTGATTATTTTCTTTATTGGTACAATTGTCATTCTGTCTGCTCTTCTGCCGATGTCGGATGCAAGTGTGCTGGAAAGTCCATTTGTGGCGGTCATGGAGCGGATCGGTGTTCCGTATGCGGCAGATGTGATGAACTTTGTTATTTTAACAGCGATACTGTCAGCAGCTAACTCGGGACTATATGCTTCCTCACGGATGCTCTGGTCATTGGCGGATAAAAAGACAATTTCTCCATGGTTTGCTCGTCTGACCAAACGCGGTGTGCCATTCAATGCGCTAGTGCTTAGCATGGCTGGTGGTGCACTGGCTTTACTGTCCAGCATCATTGCGCCAGGGACGGTTTATATTACGCTCGTCTCCATCTCGGGTCTTGCTGTAGTGGTCGTGTGGATGAGCATCAGTGCATCCCAGTATATGTTCCGCAGACAGTATTTGCGGGAAGGACATGACGTGACAAAATTGGTTTACCGGACACCGCTATATCCAATTGTGCCCATCATTTCATTTTTGTTGTGCCTGGCATCCTGCATCGGGATAGCTTTTGACCCAACACAGCGGATTGCTTTATACTGTGGTATTCCATTCATTATTTTGTGTTATGTCGTGTATTATTGGACGGATCGTACGAAGAAGAAAAGAGGGCTGACTTCATGATTCAACGTGAGCAAACGAATGATATAAATGCAATACAGCACATTCTGGACAAGTATCCTGTTATGATTCTGGATGGCGCACTGGCGACAGAGCTTGAACAACATGGCTGTGATCTGGATGATCCGCTTTGGTCTGCACGGGTGTTGCTGGAGAACCCGGATGTCATTGTGAACGTGCATGCTGATTATTTCCGTGCAGGGGCAGATTGTGCAATCACCTCCAGTTATCAGGCAACAGTGGAGGGCTTCCGCAAGCGTGGCATTGGAGAAGAGGCTGCACTGGATCTGATTCGCAAAACAGTAGAGCTGGCGGCGAATGCCAGAGATGATGTATGGGCAGAAGTACAGGGTGGCACAGCAGGTGTAGAAGGTTCAACAAGACAGCCTACGGTAGCGACATCGGAACATGCCGAGAATGCGGGGAACGAGCAGAGTGAAAATCGTACAGGTGAGCATACTGGTGGCGAGAAGCCGCGTCGTCCGCGACCTGTCGTTGCTGGCTCTGTTGGCCCATACGGTGCCTATCTGGCGGATGGTTCCGAATATGTGGGACATTACGGCGTATCGGACGAGACACTGACTGCGTTTCACCGTCCTCGCATGGCTGCGCTGATTGAAGCAGGGGCTGACATACTCGCATTCGAGACCATTCCTTCGTTGCAGGAGGCTCGTGTTCTTGTAGAATTACTTAAGGAGTTTCCGGATGCTAATGCGTGGATTTCTTTTTCATTAAAAGATGGGACAAGCATTAGCGAGGGAACACCGCTTGAAGTATGCGCACAGACCTTTGGCTCGGAGCCGCAGATTGCTGCAATCGGCCTGAACTGCGCTCCGATGGAAGTGGTCACGGAAGCCATCGGTATTCTTCGCCAAGGCAGCGATAAACCGATCATCGTGTACCCGAATTCAGGTGAAACCTACGATGCCGAGACGAAAACATGGAGCGGCCAAGGTTCCTGCGGCAGCATGAAGGATGCATCGGAACAATGGGTTGCTGCTGGTGCTCAGATTATTGGCGGATGCTGCCGTACAACACCACATCAGATTAGCGAGCTGGCGAAAAAGTGGCGGAGCTAGAAGATTGGATGTAGGGTTATGTATCCTGAAAAGTTAATTGTATGAATGTAAAGAAGCCCTAACCGATCAATTTTGGATCGGCGAGGGCTTTTTAAGTGCGAGATGCGGAAGGTAACGTGGGATCCACATCAATGTGAGGAGATTCCTCTCTTCTGATTTTCTAATTAAGCTACTAATTTAACTCCATATTAACTAAGGTCCGACCTTCGTTACTTATGATATACAGACCCGTTGTGTTATGGAGATACAGGGATTCATTCTCAATATCCAATTCGCCATTTTTGTAAGTGTGTAGGACGTTCAGGTTAGTCGTGTCCATAATAACAAGTTCCTCTGTGCCATTCTTTACGGATGTAAACATAAAACTAAACTAGTGCTATCTACTGCCACATTAAGTGGTGTGTAATCACGATTATAGGTACGTGGTTCTGGCAGATATGGCTTTTCAGCTATTAATTTACCTGAAGATGAATATAGCTTGATTTGATTATTTTTAACATCCACAAATAAAAAACGTCCGTTTAATTCGTAAAACCTTGTAAAATATTCAGTGTAAGGAAGTTGTTTTGTCCAGTTTAGTTGCCCTGAGCTGTTGTAGCCTTTAAGCGTCTTCATTTTTTTGTAGATATTATATTGCAGGAATGTGCCGTCAGATAGACTCCTAATCCCGTTGTAACCTTTACCGCCAGTAATCGTTTTAATTTTTTTTCCGGTGTTCAGGCTAATCAAGTACAGATCGGGGTGATCTCCAAATTTACTGCCGACAATCACATCTCCATGAATCTGGTACATAAAATATGGAGCCTTTAACTTTTTGCTTAAATTTCCTTTGGTATCGTAATAGTAGAGGGTACTGCTTTTATTATCGTCGGATCTCCAAAACAAATATAAACTTCCATTTTTGCCTGGAATGGCGGCCTCAGCCCCGTCTCGTCTCCACTCTTCTGGCGCACCGGGCAAAGCAGCTTTCCATATGACTCGACCTGTAGCTACATGCTTGGCACTCACTTGATTATTTTTTTAAATGAATATATATCCATAATGAGAAAGCTGGTATTCGTTGTTCGTTGGCATCGACCAAAGGAGTTTCCCTGTTTTGGCATCTACACTGTCGATATAATAGTCATTATTTTTACCTACTTTATGGATGAATAGGCTCTCATTTCCCGTAGCATCTATATCTTTCTTCATTGAATATGAGCTTGTGCGGTTCTTTCCACCGTTGGTAATATCATATTCCCATTGAGGTTGTAGAAGATCTTGAGCGAGAGTAGGCTCAGACGGGATTACAAGAAAGAAGCACAGGCTGGCAATGAGCCAGTAGTTAATCCGCTTTAATTTCAAGATTGGTAGACTCCTTATGTATATTCTTTTCATTATCAAAATAACCGGTATTTTCTAGTCGACTATCCGTCTCTAGGTATAAAAACAACTCGTTCTTGTTATTGATAAACAACTCTTTAACCAAGACAGAGGTCAAATTTAATCTGGGCCTACCGTTTCATTTTTAATATCCTGTACAAGCCGTATAATCTCCGCAATACCTAATAACAATAGTCCTGCCACTATGCCGTTTAACATAACTTGCAGAGCCAAAGACCATTGGAATCCGCTAACTTCGTTTTGTCCATCGATGATTCCTGTGATAGCAACTATTCTTTAATGATATAACTTAAAAATGTAGATAAAAAATCACAATTTATGTATTTATGATAAAAAGAGAAGCCGCACATAAGGTGCAGCCTCGGTTGAGAATTACAACTATTTTAACCTACACATGTTCCAGATCATCTATCGGTTCATGCTGTCTGGATTTCTGGTACTCTGCTGGAGCCACGCCGAAGTGTGCACGGAACACTCGATGGAAGTAGGAGTAGCTGGCAAAACCGCAGGACTCGGCAATATGCTCCAGTGTCATCTCGCTGTATTTCATACGCTCCAGTGCCGCATTCAGTCGGATTTCGATGGCATACTGGATCATGGTCTGATTGTAGTGTTCTTTGAATAAACGCACGGCACGCGAGAGGCTGAGTCCGGCATAACGGGCGGCTTCCTCCAATTTAAACGTAACGGTGGCATGTTCTTCGATAAAACGCTTGAGCTTAAGTGCCGAAGAGACAGCCCGGTCGGTCTGAATATTTTCGGTAATCGCCCGGTCAATGTACAGGCATAGCCCCCGCAGCAGAGCGTCCTTCAGCTCCGTATTTTCCTCCAGCGGCCCACGTCGTTTCTCCAGCAGCATGTTGCGCCACAGGCTGATCAGTTTATCATCCAGACCAATACGGCTTACCGTCGGACGCTGCTGACGTTTCCACCATTGCTCTATCCAGGCGCCTTCACAGAACAGATAATAGTCCCCGCTGGACAATCGTCCTTCCTTATGCGGTTCATCCACGACGAGACGGTAATCATCCCCGGGTTTTAACAAAAGCAAATCACCGCTGGTCATGCGGAATTCCTCTTCCTGTACGTATACTTTGCACGAGCCTTCCGTCTGCAAGCGGAACAGATAGGTGGATAGCTCGCCTTTCATATTATGGGTGAATGCCTTGTAGTGATAGGAGTAGTCACAGATTAGTACGGATGTGTCCAAAGTTTCCACAGTTGTACCCCCCAAAACGTTCAATCCTGTCGTATCAGCGGAATTATAGGACTGCCAGTGAGCAGCCCTATAACTGAGTTCACGGATTAAATCAGGATGGAAATAAAATTTGATCAGATAGTTCATGTTTCGATTATATTGTATATGTTCATTTTAGCCTGTTTTGCGTTAGGATGATACCAGATAGAGCAATGTAAGCAAATTTGAGAGCAGAGGAGTATCTGTCATGAAAAAACTTAACATTGGTTTGCAACTTTTTACACTTCGCGATGAAACGGCAGCAGATTTTCGTGGTACACTGCGCAAAGTAGCCGCGCTTGGATACGAAGGGGTAGAATTTGCCGGATATGGCGACATTCCAGCAGAGGAAATGAAAGCGCTACTAGACGAGCTTGGTCTCAAAGGTTTCAGCAGCCACGTGTCCCTTCATGCGATGCGCGAAGACCTGCAAAAACAAATCGATTACCTGAAAACAATTGGTGCACAATATATGATCTGTCCTTATCTGATGCCGGAGGATCGCCCGGACAATGAAGAAGGCTGGACAAAGCTGTTTGAAGAGTTGCAACAGTATGGAGCCGAAGCGGCAAAACAAGGTTTGGTCTTTGGTTATCACAACCATGACTTCGAATTCCATGGTCAAGTTGGGGATGCCAATGCTTTTGATGCGATGTTCGCTCAAACCACACCTGAAGCAGTACAAGTGGAAATGGACGTATGTTGGGTGCAATTTGCCGGACAAAATCCGATCGAGTATATTAATAAATATGCGGGTCGTTTGCCGCTGCTTCACTTGAAAGATTTTAGCAAAGACGAGCAGGGTCAGATGAAAACTCTGGAGCTGGGACAAGGCGAAGTGGATCTGCCAGCTGTTATTGAAAGCGCAACAAATGCAGGCGTGGAGTGGCTGATTGTGGAGCAGGACGTATGTCAGAACCCTCCGCTTGAGAGCGTAGAGAACAGTCACAATTGGCTGAAACAAAACTACCTGAACCAGTTCTAAGAGTTCAACTTCTATAGACGTAACATCTGACCGTGTCAAACATGAATCTAATTGTCAAAGGAGACTTTTGTACATGAGTAAAATTAAAGTTGCTGTATTCGGCTGTGGAGCTATCGCTCAGCGCAGACATATTCCAGAGTACGCTGCCAATGAGAACGTAGAACTTGTTGCATTTGCTGATCCCGTAGTGGAGCGTGCGCAGGAAATGGCTGAAATGTACGGAGGTAAAGCATATTCCAGTTATGAGGAATTGCTCGCAAATGAAACAACAGTAGAAGCGGTGAGCGTATGCACACCGAACTATCTGCATGCACCTATGACGATTGCTGCTGCCAATGCGGGCAAACATGTCCTGGTTGAAAAACCGATGGCGGTTTCCACTGAAGAAGGCGAGCAAATGATTGAGGCGGCTAAGAAAAACGGCGTATATCTGATGGTAGGTCACAACCAACGTCTGATGCCTCCTCACGTGAAAGCAAAAGAAATTCTGGATTCCGGCCGACTGGGCAAAGTACTGACCTTCCGTACTGCTTTTGGTCACCCGGGACCGGAAGGCTGGAGTTTAGATGGAGCTGGTAGCTGGTTTTTCCGCAAAGAAGAAGCAATTATGGGTGCCATGGGTGACCTTGGCGTGCACAAATCCGATTTTATCCGTTATTTGCTGAACGACGAAGTGTCCGAAGTGGCTGGTTTCATCAGCACGCTGCATAAAGAAGGTACAGATGTGGATGACAATGCGACATGTTTGCTGCGCATGAAGAGCGGCGCAATCGGCACACTCGTAGCCAGCTGGACACAATACAGAGGCGGAGACAACAGCACCGTGCTGTGGTGTGAAAACGGCGTAATGAAGATCGGTACAGTGGAAGGTGACGAGGTCATCGTTGAGTTGACCAACGGTACAGTAGAAACGTACAAAGTCGGGGCCATGGCGACCAACGAAAAACAAGTACCAAGCGGTGTAATCGATGCATTCGTAGAATCTATCGTGACGAAGACGCCACCAACCATCTCTGGTGAAGAGGGCTTACGTTCCCTGCAAGTCATCCTGGCTGCGTTTGAATCCGAGAAAACAGGTCAGATCGTTAAGCTGTAATAGGGTGTATTTAGGATATAAATTGCTATTGAATCGCAATCATTAAATTTAGAGGACATTCTCCAGTGTAGTGTGCTGGTGGATGTCCTTTTTATGTGAGGCGTGCCCAGCAAAGCACGCATCTTCTAGCCGGTGAAAGTCCGGTCGCAGGAGGGGCCAAGCCCCTGCGTAGCTAGGATACTTGCGTATGGCGAAATCTGTACGTAAAAGCGTATCGACAAAAGTACCTGTCAGAGACAGGGCGAGCGACATGCCAGGCCGTAACATCAAGTGAATTCTGCCGCGTCGTCAAAAAGGCCTTGCAAGAGGGACAAGAGGAAGCCGAGTCGCGCTCATATCGACGAAGGCCAAGGAAACTGTTTGGAACTTGGAGCGACAGCGAAGAATCCTCCGGCGTAAAGGGAGCGGCATGGTCTGAAAGAGGATGCAGTGAACTGGGGAGACCCTCCCCCACACGGGATTTTTTTTTAACCCCCGTAAAGAGACGCTCTATAAGTCCAAAAGACGAAGTGAAACGTCTGTGGGAAGGGAGTCCGAGGGGCTCATAGTACCGAAGAACCCAAGGACAACATAACCTTGGGGAGGGAAGGGGCTCTGCTTTGTTTATGCTTTTGGAGGAGGTACGAGTGAGTGAATGCCAACCAGCTAACAACACCAAAGGAAAAAGTTCAAGAACTCCAAGAAAAGCTAGGTCATGTGGCCAAGGAGAACAAGAAGCGTAAATTTCATGCTCTGTACGACAAAGTCTACCGCTGGGATGTGCTGTGTGAAGCCTGGAAACGGGTGAAAGCGAACAAGGGAGCTGCGGGAGTAGATGAGGTGACGTTCGCACAGATTGAGGAGCAAGGAGAGACACGTTTCCTTGCGGAATGTGAGCGAGAACTGAAAGAAGGCAAATATCATCCGCAGGCTGTAAGGCGGCACTATATCCCGAAGAAAGATGGGAAGCAAAGACCGCTAGGCATCCCCACCGTGCGCGATCGAGTCATACAAATGGCAACCAAGCTCGTGATTGAACCGATCTTTGAAGCAGATTTCGAGGAAGTATCCTTCGGATTTCGTCCGAAACGAAGTGCAAAAGGAGCGCTAGAACGAATTCGGAAAGCCTGCAACCGCAAAGGAAATTGGGTAGTCGACGTCGATATCCAAGGCTACTTCGACAATATAAATCAAGAGAAGCTCATGAAACTGGTGGAAATGCGTATCAATGACAGGCGAATCTTGAAATTAATACGGAAGTGGCTTCAAGCGGGAGTGATGGAAGAAGGAAAGGTGAGGCGATCCGACTTAGGAACACCGCAAGGTGGCGTGATTTCACCGCTTCTAGCGAATATCTATCTGAACTACTTTGACCGGCTATGGGAGAAACACGGAAGTGGGTTGGGAGAACTGACAAGGTATGCAGACGATTTTGTCGTGGTCTGTAAAACCAAAAAGGATGCGGAACATGCATTTGAACTTATACGCAGAATCATGGAACGTCTGGAGCTCACGTTACACCCGACCAAAACCCGGATTGTCGGTCTATGGACAGGAGCCGAAGGATTCGACTTTCTAGGAATGCACCACCGCAAAACGAAAGCAGAAACGTCGCAAGGGAAGGTATATTACACCACGCAGCAATGGCTAACCGAAAAGGCGGAAGAACGTATTCGTGGAGTCATTAAAGAGCGATTATCCCCACCGAGTATGCGATCCAGATCATTTGCGGAACAGGTGAAATGGCTCAATCCGAAGATTCAAGGGTGGAGAAAATATTACTACACGAGCTACAGCCAAAAGAGATTAGCGAAGCTGGACTGGTATATGTTGCAACGGTTAACCCGGTGGTACGCGAAGAAGAGACAACGCAGAAAATGGATAGGTTCAATAGCCGAGGTGAAGTACATCGCCAGTCAATATGAATTAAAAACGCTATTGTAATCTGCATGCCCATGAATGACAAACATCGGAAAGCCGTATAAGGGAAAACCTCACGTACGGTTTGATGAGGAGAGGCCGGGTTTTGCCCAGCCTTTTACTCTAGTCATTGGAGGGGGAAAAGTGTGTGTGGAACTCTAGAATTACGCTAACGATCTCAGATAAGCTTATTTGCATGATTTTGGAAGTCTGAGAAATCTAACGATCACCAGCGACGTTATTTCCCCAAAATTGCCTCTAAAAGACCGAATTTGAGGGTGAGATGGGAAAATAGCGTTTCTCGTGATCGTTAGAATTGAGAACAGGCTAAAATAGGCGAAATAGCGTCATCTGAGATCGTTAGAAATTTGGCGTATGTCTTTTGGCTGCAAATGCTGGTTCCAAGTGGGTACCAATGATGGATTTACGGTGGATTAGTGAGAAAGTATACTTTGCGACGTGTGCGTGTGCGTGTGCGTGTGCGTGTGCGTGTGCGTGTGCGTGTGCGTGTGCGTGTGCGTGTGCGTGTGCGTGTGCGTGTGCGTGTGCGTGTGCGTGTGCGATTGTGAGGTGATATTGCCAAAAACAGCAGGCCCAAGCTAATGTTCAACTGCTTGGAGCACGTTGTTTATCTGGCGTCTCTCCATTAGTTCAGTTGCACAGCTATCAAAAAAACGGGACAAAGCGGAAATTCCGTTACCTTGATCCCGTTTTTTAGCTTGATATTTGTGGTTTATTTAAAGATTTTTTCTTTGCATTTAGCAAGTTTAGAATTTCAGGACAATATCTTCAGACACCTGCTGGTTTAACATCACTCGCCAGATCGATCCAGGCAATCTCTTCCGAAGTCAGCGTAATGCGCGAGCCTTCGTCACAGGAAAGCAATTCTGCCTGATTTTGTGCCCCGATCAATGCGCAGGTTGGGAAGGATTGATTCAATACATACGCCAAGGCAATCTGAATCGCCGTTGTATTTTTGGATTCAGCCAATTCCCCGGCACGGCGCAGTCGTTCCCAGTTGCCATCACTGTAGAATACACGCACAAGATCAGCATTGTCGCGTACTTCAGGCGTGAAACGTCCGGTGAAGAAACCGCGAGCCTGGGAAGACCAGGACAGGAGCGGCAGCCTGCTCTGCTCATGCCATGCGAGCGTTTCGGCATCTGCAGATACACAGCCTGCCCAGAACGGCTCGTTTGCTTTGGCGAGACTGAGGTTCGGGCTGCTGAACGTGAATCCTTTGAGACCATGGGAGGCGGCATAAGTGTTAGCTTCTTCTAACCGCTGCCAGGTCCAGTTGGAGGCGCCAAGGGCGCCGATTTTGCCAGACTCGACATGTTCGTTCAGTGCCTCCAGAATGGCAGCCACAGGCATGTTGGGATCGTCCCGATGCAATGCATAAAGTTCAACATGATCCGTCTGCAACCGCTCCAGACTTTCGGTCAGGTCACTGCGAATGGCATCGGCATTGACGCGAGGGCCGTTTTGGTCATGGTGTGCCCCTTTAGTGAGGATGACCATCTGGTCGCGATTGGCACGTTCCTTCATGTAACGTCCCAGAACCTCTTCGCTCTGTCCGCCGCAATAGATGTGCGCTGTATCTACCGTATTGCCGCCAATAGCCAGGAATGCATCCAGATTTGTCGCAGCTTTTTCATAGGTATCATGGAAGAAATAGTCTGTTCCTTTGATTAATCGGGAGACTTTTTTGCCAGCACCGGCGATTTCAATATATTCCATAGATAAACCATCCTCTCATATATAAGGTGAAATTCATTTTGGAGTGTTCATTCGAATAAAAAGTCAGAATTTAGAATCAGCATGAAGCTGCTATATGTTGTATCTAGTCCTTGCCTTATAGTGTGATTCGTGTACGTTCTTCTGCGGAGCGAAGACAAGCTTCGAGTACTTTCATATTGGCTGCCGCATCGGAAGGAGCGAAACGTAACTCTTTACCCTGAAGCACCGCACGAGCCATATCATCTCCTTGCAGCGCGTAATGATTCACCTGCTGCACTTCAACCTCCCGACGCTCACCACCTGCAGTAACGTAGAAGTTAGAGCTGTTGTCCGGATTCGCAATATAAGCCGAAGGTACTTCAATAATACCGTCAGATCCAAGCACCTCTAGCGTATTACGAAAAGCTGCCCACATACTGCTGTCGAATGTAACGCCAACATGATTATCGAATTCAAGTAATCCGGAAGCCATCATATCTACCTGATCATGCTCCGGGGAGAACATGCCAATGACAGTTACCGCTTTTGGCTCCTGTCCCAGCAGGAGACGAGCAGCACTGATGGAGTAACAGCCGATATCGTACAGCGCGCCGCCGCCCCATTCTTTGCGGAAACGTACGTTGCCGGATGAACCGGAATTGTTAAACGAAAACGTACTGTGAATGCCGCGAATTTCACCAATCTCGCCGCTGGAGATGATTTCTCGAATCTGGTCATAACGCGGGTGATGACGGTACATGAAAGCTTCAGCCAGATGCACACCCGCATCCGCACACGCCTGAACCATCTCTAGTGCTTCTTTTTCCGTAAGAGCAAGTGGTTTTTCGCATAAAATGTGTTTTCCAGCTTGTGCTGCGCGGATCGTCCATTCCCGGTGCAGATGATTCGGTAGTGGAATGTAAACGGCATCAATTGAATCATCTTCCAAGATTGCTTCATAGCTACCGTAAGCCTTTTCAATACTAAGTTTATCAGCAGTTTGCTGTGCTTTATCGAAGTCCCGGCTGGCAATAGCGGTAACTTCGTTTAATTCCGATTGCTGTAATCCAGGAATGACGGAACCTATTGCAATGTTGGCGCTGCCAAGGATACCCCAGCGTAACTTTTGAACAGAATTCATAACTTGTTTCCTCCTGTATTTGAATGTATATTGTGATTATAATAAATAGATGAGTGAATTAAAATGATAATATATTGAATATCATTAACACAATATTGTTTAATGGAGTGAATTGTCATGATGAGACAAACGGTATTGCTGACCCTGCAGGATATCCCTTATTTCTGTTACCCGGAATCTGTAGGACATTATACGAATCATGCACAGCACGCCGTATTACGGGAGGCAGGGGTCCTCAATAATTTCAACATTCACTATGTTGCGGCAGGCAAAGGATATATGGAAGTAGATGGTGTGGTGCATGAGCTTCGGGCGGGTCAAGCGGTGCTTTATTTTCCTCATCAGCGGCAGCATTATTATAGTAGCGAAGATGAGCCGTGGGACGTACGCTGGGTTCATTTTTACGGAGAACGGCTGCATGATTATATGCTGGAGCGGGGCTTGCACCGTAATCTGTTATGGACGCTGAGACAGCGTACTTCCTGGGAAGAAGCTCATCTGGCGCTGCTTGAAGAGGCGGAGCAGAACAGGATGCTTCGTCCAGCCCAGTTATCCACGTTGACCTATGCTTTGCTGGCGGAATTCGTACAGCATGCCGTGCCGCTTAAGAACACACGTAACACAAGCAAAACGGAGAGCCGGGTGCTTTCACTTTTACCGCAGATGCAGCAGGAGGCGTGTGAGCCTTTTCTATTACAGGACTGGGCGGATCGCGCAGGGGTAAGCACATATTATTTTTGCAAAATATTCAAAAATGCCGTCGAGATGACTCCGATGGAGTTTATTACCCGGTCACGGTTGCAGATGGCGAAGCAATGGCTTCTTGAACGACCGTCGGCGAACATTGGGCAGATTGCGGAGGAAGCGGGGTATCCCAATGCCAGCTATTTTAACCGTCAGTTTATGGCACATGAGGGCATGACACCTACCGATTACCGAGGGTTGTATCATAAGTAAGGAAGATAAATCGATGAAGCAAACTTCCAGCAGGCCATCTGCCTTGCCGACTTTCATGTGCATTCGTTTGACAGAGCCTTTAATCAGGTCTATTATGGATAAATTAAATCCGTATATATGAGGTGACTTCTCATGAAATATTCCAAAGCAACAAACTATGCTCTGCATACGATGTTATATCTGGTTAGCACTGCGCCTGAGCAACTAATCAGCGTGCATCAACTGGCTGAGTTTCAGAAAGTATCTCCTACCTACCTTTCGAAAATATTAACCAAATTGGTCAAAGCAGGCATGATTGAATCCACATCCGGTGCCAATGGCGGTTATCGGTTGAGTCGCAAGAATCCTGATCCTTCTTTTCTTGAAATTATTCATGCCATCGAAGGCAAGGCTTCCTTATTTGAATGCTCGCAAAATCATAATGCATCATGTCTGATCCAGCAGGTCATGGTTCAGGCGGAGGAAGAGATGGAAAGTTTCCTGCATCATAAAAAAATGTCCGAGCTGGCATCCCAGATGAGGGAAGCTCATTCACTATAGTCTTTGTTGCTCTAGTGTGGCTCTGGTATGTTTTTATTCCAGTAAGATTGGGTAATGGTTTTGAATTTCTCACTTGGGGTGGCGTTGTGCCTGACAGAAGGGCAATGTTACAATAAGGAAGATACTATATATACATACTTAATCATATTTACATCTCTGGAGGGAAACACATGAGCCAAACGACAACGATGACGGAACTGGAGCAGCTGCTGGCAATCGAAAATATTAGAAATACCAAGGCGCGTTACTGCCGCTATATTGATACGAAAGCATGGGATGAGTTGGGTGATGTATTTGCCCCCGATGCTGTTGCGGACTTCAGTACGGAAGGCAATCCAATTCCGGTTTTGAATGGACGTGACACCATTGTACAAGTGTTCCGTGAACTTGTAGACCCGGCGGTAACTGTGCATCATGTACATAGTGCGGAAGTGGAGTTCGTATCCGCGACCGAAGCAAAGGTGATTTCTCCGATGGAGGACTGGGTGACATTCCCTGAAGGCAATGACAACAAATCCTTTCATGGGTTTGGGCATTATCACGAAACATTTGTCAAAATCGATGGACAGTGGCGCATTCAGCACACCAGCTTGAAACGTCTGCGACTGGATCTGTTTGAATAAAAAAAATAAAAACGTAAAAAATCACCTGCGAAATTTCGGGATGCAGGTGATTTTTTATCTATTTGGGAAGAAGAGGCCAGAGGGATCTGACAGAACAAGAGATATTTATGTAAATTAAAAGATTAAATTACAAAAAAATGCAACAATAGCATTGACGATCCAATAATTCATGGGTTAAGATATCAATAATTAAATAATTACAAAAAAATACATGGATTGAAGTGTAGAGTTCTTTCTGGATTATGTATTCTTCTGTTCGACTACTCTGCAAATCAAAGGATGACGCGATGAACTGGTACGCATTATTCGTGCATACAGGAAGCGAAGAAGTCATTAGGAGATACCTACATATGTATCTGGGAACATCCATTCGTGTTCTAATCCCCAAGAGAAAAGTCCCGGAGAAGAAATCGGGTATTTTTAAATCCTCTACCAAAAAAGTCTTCCCTGGTTATGTACTTATCCAAGTCAATATGACCGCCGAAACTTACCACTTGATCTGCTCCATACCTCATATCATCAAGATGTTGGGAACCAATGCAAGCTGCACTCCGATCCCGGATCATGAAATGACAACGCTGCTAAATCTTGTTAATCCGGAAGACATCATCGATTATTCAACCGTTTATATGGAAAATACCACAGTTGTTGTGCTCGACGGTCCCTTGAGGGGCCATGAGGGTATTATTAAAAAAATTGACCGACATACGCGCAGAGCTAAAATCTGGCTTCAGCTAACAGGAGATCAAGAACCTCGACTTATTGATTTAGGTGTTGATATTTTATACGCAAGTCATATGAGAAAGTAATTTTGTAATCTGTAACCGTACAAAACTGGAGGAGCAAAATGAAGCTTAGGCACATTTTGTAACCAAAGGGGTCATACTTCTTTTTATGATAAAATACACATTATAGTGTGTTTCAACTGGGCGAAGCTATGTACAGGGTAACGATTCTAACTTAAAACTGAATAAAATATGTCGATGGCAGTGAAGCGCAAGGGAGCGGATGAACTGTTTTTTTTGTTGTCTCCAGAGAATCGGGTATTCGCAATCAGGGAAAGGAAGGTGCGAACATGAGACAAATGATTGTCAAAGGTATGGGCATGTATGTGCCGGGTACGGTGTTGACGAATCAAGAGCTTGAGGCTATGGGGATTAACGCTAATGCGGACTGGATTTACCAGAATCTCGGCATACGTGAACGGAGAATCGCAGAGCAGCATGAGTATACCAGTGATTTGGCAGCAGAGGCAGGAAAGCGGGCTGTTAAGCAAGCTGGACTGGATCAGGAGGATATTGATCTGATCATCATGGCAACGTTCACACCAGACCGTCTGGTTCCACATTCAGCTGCACTTGTAAAACAGAAGATAGGTGCCAATCAGGCCAGTTGTTTGGATATTCGTGCGGGCTGTGCCGGTTTTAGTTATGGCATGATGAATGCGTATTATACCCTTCAGGCGGAGGAAGATATAAATAATGTACTGGTCATTGGAGCTGATACATACTCCAAGGTGACTAATTGGCAGGATCGTTCAGCATGCTCCAGCGTGGGTGATGGTGCAGGAGCTTTTGTTTTACAAGTATTGAATGAGGAGGATAACGCCAGTCACAGCATTTTTATAAATGGTATTATGCATCATGAAGTGATGGAGAATATCGAACATGGAACGCTGCCTGTGCATTATGGGCGCATCAAGGAAGGGGCTGTTTCTGTGTATACGTCCAACGGGAGATATCTGTACGAGCAGCTGGCCAAGGGTATTCCGCGGCTCGTTAACCGGCTGCTTCGTAGAATAAAATGGGACATACGGGACGTGGATCTGTTTATCTTCCCACAAACGAACAGCAATCTGATTCGTGAACTGGCCGTTTCTCTCGGTATTTCTCAGGAAAAAGCCTATATGGCGATGGAGAAATTCGGATATACGTCGAATGCTTGCCTGCCGATTGCAGTTAACGAAGCCGTGCAAGAGGGTGTGTTGAGGTCAGGTGCACGTGTAGTCATGGTTGGTGCAGGAGCAGGTACCTATTATTGTGCCACAGCCATCAGATGGGGCGAGATCTTGTAAACCGAGAGGAGATTATATGTCCAAGATTAGACTTTATTGTGTTCCATATGCAGGGGGCTCGGCATCCATCTATCAAAAATGGAGAAAAGGTTTGTCCGAAAGCGTTATACTCACTCCTGTTGAATTGGCAGGCAGAGGACTGAAATTTTCCAAACCTTTGTATGAAAGCATTCATCAAAGTGTGGATGACGTTTTCCAGTATATAGCTCAGGATCTGCCAGAAGGTGAGAAGTATGCTTTGTTTGGCCACAGCCTGGGGAGCCTGATTATTTATGAATTGTACAACAAAATGCATAAGCAGGAGTTTCAGAGACCTGTGCATATGTTTTTCTCTGGTCGGGAGACACCGGACTACAAAAAAGAACATGTATACTATCACCTGCCTGACGGTCAGTTCATTGATCGCATGAAGGAAATGGGAGGGACACCGGATGAGTTTTTTGAAAATCAGCAGCTCATGGATATGTTCATTCCTATCCTGCGCAAAGACTTGGAGATCAATGAGACTTACGTCTATGAAGAGGAGCCATTCAAACTGCATTGTGATGTTACTGTACTGAATGGAGCGGATGATGAGGAATATATTTTGGGCAGTGCAGAGCACTGGAGGGATTTTACGCAACAAGGTAGTGCCTCCCGGATCTACAAGGGAGGTCATTTTTATTTGTTTGAAAAGAGCATGCACCGGGTCGTCAGCATGATTAATCAGACATTAACGAGTTATATGGAATAAGTCCAAACCTACACGGAGGTGTCCTATGAACCAACGCCAGATCACACCGGCACAGCAGCTGGAAGAGAGCATTTTGGATGTGTTCCAACAAGTACTGGGAACGGATGCGGGTGTCACAATAACTAAAAATTTCTTCGACCTGGGTAGTGATTCCATGCTGCTTGCCCAAGTATACAATCAACTCGAAAAGTTATTTCCCTCTCAAATTACGTTAACCAATATGTTTGCCTACCCCAGCATTGCCAGATTGGCTCGATTTATCGCTGAACAGGAGGGGATGATTCTGGAGGCATATCCTGTTCCGCCAGACTACATGAAAAATTCCGTACAAACCTTACAGGACAATCGATATGAATTCGTCATTGAGAAAGAGCGGTTGGGTGAGATCAAAACACTCTCTGAGCAGGCGGACATCACCCCGATGGAATGGTTATGGTCTCTGTTTGCATATCTGCTGACCGAGATTGGCAGCCGTCCGCAGCTCCATGTGTTTACATTGATCTATCGGATGAATCATATCAGTTCCATATCCCTTGATGTACAGAATGCCGGGAACTTTAACGAGCTGTTTGCTGTAGCAAAACAGGCGCTGCGTTCGGTAGATGAGCAGCCGGGATATCACATTCAGGATTTGATTCGATCAGACATGAAGTCTCGGCACGATGCCATCAGGCCTTTATTTTGTGATGCGGATTATTTCAGCGGAGGTAGAAGTACACTGGAAGAACAGTTTGACATCATCTGTGAAATGCAGCAGGAGAAAAGAAAATTGCTGATAACAATGTATTGTCAACCTAGGTTAAGCACGGCATTATGGCACACGTTTTTCCGAACCTATGACAGGATGTTAGACAAAGTGATTGAGAATCTCCGTTCAGCGGAAGCGAGGGGGTGATCCAATGAAAAACAAACTGATGGATTTCAGTGAGCTGCACGTTCAAGACACAAGTCAAATGGAATCGGTTGATCAGCAGACCGCTGCTCCCATTACATCGCACATCCGTTCACAAGATATCGCTATTGTCGGCCTGAGTGTCCGTATGCCACTAGCAGACAACCCGGAGCAGTTCTGGGATAATCTGTTGCATGGTCTGGACTGCACCCGGGATCTGCCGGAACATCGCCGCCAGGATGCCGATGATTTTGTGTATCGCAAGATGAGCACTGCAGAAGAGGTTAAGTATCTGGATGGGTCATATCTGGACCATATTGATACCTTTGATTATCCTTTTTTTCGTTTTTCTCCAAAGGAAGCAAGTTTGATGAATCCAGCACAGCGTATTTTTATGGAAACGGCTTGGGCAGCTTTGGAGGACGGCGGATATACCCAAGAAAAACTGGCTGGCAGCAATACAGGTGTATATGTTGGACTGGTCTCCGATCTGGAGGGATATCGGTACAAAGAAATGATACATGAAGTGGACCCGCAGTCCCTTCCGATTTCGGTGACCGGCAATCTGTCCTGCATTTTGCCAAGCCGATTATCGTATATGCTTGATCTGAGAGGGCCAAGTATGGTGGTAGATACTGCTTGTTCCTCGTCTCTTGTTGCTGTCCATCATGCCTGTAATGCGATCCGGCTGGGCGAATGTGATATGGCTCTTGCTGGAGGTGTGAAGCTCAACGTGCTTCCGCTGGATAAAGAATATTACCGCATGGGCATCGAGTCTTCGAATGGCATGACCAGACCTTTTGATGACAGTTCCGATGGTTCCGGCATAGGCGAAGGGGCAGCAGTAGTCATGCTGAAATCCCTGCAGGATGCTTTGAGGGACAAGGATCAGGTATATGCGGTTATCAAAGGCAGTGCAATCAATCAGGATGGAAACTCCATGGGGATTACAGCACCTAATGCCAGAGCACAGAGTGAAGTTATCGTAAAAGCCTGGAAAGCAGCAGGGGTAGATCCGGAAAGTATCAATTATATTGAAACACATGGCACTGGAACGATATTAGGAGATCCAATTGAAGTCGACGGGATTAAAGGTGCCTTCGCACAGTACACCGACAAGAAGCAATTTTGTGCCATTGGTTCTGTGAAATCAAATATCGGGCATCTCTATGAAAGTGCAGGCATCACTGGACTGGTGAAAGCAGTTATGTCTCTGAAAAAAGGAATATTACCTGCGATACAGCATTTTGATCGTCCGAATCGAAATATTGATTTTAGCGGTACACCTGTGTATGTGAATACACGCAGCCGATCATGGCTTTCTGGTGAAGAGCCGATTCGTATGGGTATTAGTGCATTCGGGTTCAGTGGCACGAACTGTCATGTCATTGTGGAACAGGCCGAAGAGTTCCGGCATGATCAGGTTCAGGAAATGGAGACGGAGACGGCAAAACGTGAGTATCCCTTTCCTCTTTCAGCCAAAACACCTTCATCCTTGCAAAAGTATATCTCCAAATATATAAATTTTCTGAGCAGCACCCCGCATACGCTGGCCAATATTTGTTATACAGCTGGCACGTCCAGGAATCATTATGAACATCGGATCATTCTCATTGTTTCAAGCAAAGAGGATCTGCTTGCCCAGTTAGTGGAGCTGAAAGGAAATGATAGGAAATCACTTCAGGAAGCAGCTGTTCCGATGGCAGATCACCTCTATTTGGGCGTACACTGCAGAACATATCTGGACGGCGGCGAGGTGAACTGGACAAACCTTTATTCAGGTGAAGAGGTGCGACGGATCAGTATTCCGACGTATGCCTTTGACGCTCACCGCTGCTGGATTGACCTTGGTTCGCGTCAAACTCAAGTTGATTCCAACTCTGACTCCGGCACTGCCGGAATAGAAGACGTACATCATTACGAGATGCGCTGGAGTCACGATCCGGAACGTAATACGAATCGGAAGAAACCGGAGGGACCCGTGATTCTCTTTGTAGATGAACAGGACCTGAACCATCCTTTAAAAGAAGCATTGCAGGAACAGGGACAGTCTATTATTACTGTGGTTCATGCTTCTTCTTTTGCGCGTGTAACACCTGAGCAATACACGGTATCACCTGAACGAGAAAGTATGGAAGAGTTAGGGTTCCATCTGGGTACATTGAATGCTCAACGAATGATCTATATCCAAAAAAATCAGCCTGTTGATACGTTCTTCCACCTGCTGCAGCATCTGCTGCGTGTGTGTTCATCTGCTGCATGTGATCTGGTACTGCTGAGTGATCCGATCTATGCCGTCACAGGTACGGAGGCGACACTTAATCCTCGGCATGCGCTGATGTTTGGTCTGGGGCAGGCTGCACGGAAAGAAGATGCACGTCTGCAGTGCCGTTCTGTTCAGGTGGATGAACAGACCTCGCTTGAACATGTTCTCGCCGAACTGGAGCACGACAGTGAGGATTATGGTACAGCGTACCGTAGTGAAAAAAGGTATGTGCAGCAGTTTGGCGTACTTGATCTTGCTCAGTATCCAGAACGCCCTCAACCGATTCGCAATGATCGTTTGTATCTGATTACCGGCGGACTGGGGGGCATCGGACTTGAAGTCGGCAAACAACTTGCCGAGAGATATCCGGGTATTACACTGGCTCTCGTAAACCGAACTTTGTTTCCGGCACGTAAGGAATGGGGCCAGATTATTGCTGCCGATTCGAATCATTCCATCATTCAGAAAATAAAGTCAGTGCAGCAGATGGAAGCACTCGGAGCCAAGATCCTCGTGTACCAGGCCGATGCTGCGGATGAAGTATCTATGGAAGCCGTGCTTCATGAACTTCGTCAGCAGCACGGCCGGATCGCTGGAGTTATCCATGGCGCTGGCGTTGCGATTGGAGGGGATCATCCGTTAATAGACAGAACGATTACAGAGGCTGAACAGGTCTGGCGCTCTAAAGTACAGGGAACGCAGGTTGTGGATCGGTTAACCCGGATAGATGATCCGGATTTTTTCATTCTTTTTTCTTCGATCGCAACTCTGTTCAGCGGACCAGGACAAGCGGATTATGTTGCAGCCAACGCATATCAGGATGCCTATGCGGCGTACCGCAATCGTGAAATGAGCGGTACGATGACAGTCAACTGGTCTACCTGGAAAGAGACAGGGGCTGCGGCTGCAACCGGATATGGTGTGGATACCTTGTTCAAAGCGATGACAAATGAAGAGGCA
Organism: Paenibacillus amylolyticus; assembly: GCF_051136285.1. GTDB lineage: Bacteria > Bacillota > Bacilli > Paenibacillales > Paenibacillaceae > Paenibacillus > Paenibacillus amylolyticus_F. Next base: position 4,752,726 of record NZ_CP194938.1, read on the forward strand.
CTTTCCTGGCTGGATCAGGTGTGGGAACGCCAGGTTGAGCGAGTACTCATTGGCCAGATGTCCACAGACCGCGGCATGCTCCAGCTGATTCGGAAGTATCCATTCAGACGATCTGCTGAAGTGGAGAACTGGATCGAGTCACGGTTAAAGCGGTCAACCGGATCACATGCCCCCGTTGTGCAACCAAAGACAGCAGGGCAAACGACTGCATTAATCGGATCAGATGGCGGTGAGTACAGCCCGTGGGAACGTCAGATTGCGAATGTATGCCAAGCTGTTCTCGGTTTCCGTGAAATAGATATCCATGATAGCTTCTTTGAGCTTGGAGCCGATTCTATTTTGATTAAACAAATGTATGCGCAGCTGGATCGGGTGTATCCGGGCATTCTTGTGGTGGCGGATCTGTTTGAGCACCCGTCAGTTCATAGACTGGGTGCTTATCTGGCTGGTAAAGCGGAGGGCACCCGGGAGAAGGAACAGACTGATATTGCGGCCTCAAGCGAAGTCACGAGGCTGGACGAAGAAGTCCATTCTCTTTTTGACCAATTGGAAGACGGCACAATCAGCATGGAGGATATGCTCAAAGGACTAAAACATATCTGATATGTAAGGGGAGGATACATTGGAACAGCTGCTTAAATATATTATTGAGAATACGTCCGGTGGCAAAATTGATAAAAAGACAGCGATAGATATGATTACACTGCTCAAACAGCAGAGGCATAATCAGCGTGAGGATATTGCCATTGTAGGCATATCCGCGCACATGCCGATGGCGGATCATGTGGAGGCCTTCTGGCATAACATTGAGAACAAAGTAAATTCCATTGTGGAATTTCCTGAAGCGAGACAAGCGGATGTTCTCAACTACGTGCGTTTTAAGCAGCAGGAAGAGGTCGGGCTTCGTTTTATTAAAGGCTCCTATCTGGAGGAGGTAGACAAGTTTGATTACCGCTATTTCAAGCTGACTCCCAAAGAAGCGTCACTGATGAGCCCGGATCAGCGGATTTTTCTCCAGACAGCCTGGGAAGCTGTGGAAGATGCCGGGTATGGGGGAAATCGCTTATCAGGCACAAATACCGGACTATATGTAGGGTATTACAGCAGTACCCGGGACAATTATGCCAATATCATTGCTGATGTGGAGCCTGAATCTATATCCATGTCGGTGACGGGAAATGTGACTGCTGTGCTGGCAGGAAGAATATCCTATCTTCTCAATCTGAAGGGCCCAAGTATGGTGGTGGACACGGCATGTTCCTCCTCTCTGGTAGCGGTGCACATGGCATGCCAATCCATCAGAAGCGGAGAGTGTGACGCTGCCATAGCCGGTGGAGTGAAGGTCAATACGCTGCCTGTTTTTAATAAATATGAGCAATTTGGCATCGAATCTTCCGATGGAGAGACTCGCACGTTTGATGATGCTTCGGATGGAGCGGGTGTAGGTGAAGGTGTGGCGGCCATTTTGTTGAAACCGTTGAGCCAGGCTTTGAAGGATGGGGACCATATCTATGCCGTAATTAAGGGGACCGCTGCTAATCAGGATGGGACATCCATTGGGCTTACTGCTCCGAATCCACGTGCCCAGTCGGAAGCGATTATTAAAGCCTGGGAGGAAGCCGGAATCGACCCGGAGACCATTCGATATATCGAAGCACATGGTACAGCAACCGAACTTGGTGACCCGATCGAAATTAAGGGGATCACCAACGCTTTCGAGCAATTTACATCACGGAAACAATTTTGTGCCATAGGTTCAGTTAAATCCAATATCGGCCACTTGTATGAATGTGCAGGAGTTACAGGGCTACTCAAAGCAGTGATGGCTTTGAAACATCGGAAACTTCCGCCATCCATTCACTTTGCCAAACCTAACCGCAACATTCGGTTCGAGCAGACCCCGGTGTATGTGAACACAGAACTTCGGCCGTGGGAAACAGAGGAAGGCGTACCAAGAAGATGTGGTGTGAGTGCTTTTGGGTTCAGCGGTACCAACTGCCACGTTGTACTTGAAGAAGCTCCTGAGGCTGCAGCTTTACAGAATTCCAGTGATGCATCTGCTTCCGGCATGCATCTGTTTGTATGTTCAGCCCAGACAGAGAGGGCATTGACACGGCTGATCCAGAGTTATCGCGGCTTTCTGAAGGAAATGCCCGAAGTTCCGCTTGAGAACATTTGTTATACAGCAGCAACCGGTAGAGGACATTACGAATATCGCATGTCTGTGGTTGTGAAAAATACAGAAGAGCTGCTCCAACTGCTCGAACAGCCTTGGGAACAACTGAAAGCGCAGCGAGGTGTGCATATCGGTGGACAAGTCGTCCATGCTGCAGGGGCTGAGGATACAGTATCAGAAGAGCGGGCCCGTGTTCGCGGCTATTCCACACAAGCACAGGAGCGAATCAAGCAGCTCGGAGCGGCCCCCTCTGTTTGGGATGAGGCAGTGCTTGAGGAACTTGCTTCCAGCTATGTCCAGGGAGCTAATGCCGACTGGGCACAGCTGTATCAAGGAAGAACGATACAGAAGCTGAGTCTGCCTACGTACCCGTTTGAACCCAGCCGATGCTGGATTGACATCCATGACCCTTCTGCCACCGCTTTGCAGGATTATTTCCATACCGTGAAATGGGTGGAGGATAAAGGCTCTGATGCTGAAGCCATCTCCACAGATTCGTTCACAAATTCGATCATGATTATTGGAGATGGGAACGAGTGGGAGCAAGATTTCGCCGGGGCATTGAGAAATGAAGGTCACCGAATCATTCAGGTGCGACCGGGGGCACGATTCGAGCAAATTTCGGCAAATCAGTATGCTGTTGGCGGCTCCCGACCGGATATGTATACCGAACTGCTGGAGGAATTTTCGGACGGGGATATCACTGAAATTATCTATTTATCCATGATGGGCAAATCAGCTTATCCCAATGATCTGGATTCACTTGAGGCCATGCAGAAGGAAGCCTTCTATTCGCCGGTGTATCTGATCCAGGCACTCATGGCTAAAGGGTTTGCCGAAGAGATTCGGTTGACCCTACTTGCTGAATATGCCAGTCAAGTTACAGGAAACGAAGAGAGGATTTCCCCTCATAATGCAATGCTGATGGGACTTGGGAAAGTCATTCAGCAAGAATACGGACACATCCAGTGCAAGTTCGTTGACATAGATACATCCGTTTCTATAGATGATGTGTGCAGGGAGAGAGGCATCCGTGGTGAGACGTATGCTGTTTCATATCGTGATGGAAAACGGTATACCGAAGTATTCACAGAAATTGATTTGAATGAAAAAGAAAACGTACCGTTCCAGATCAGATTTGGCGGATTATATCTCGTTACAGGTGGTACAAGCGGGATTGGTCTGGAGACAGCCAAGTTTCTAGCTCGCTCATCCAAGTCTGTAAAGCTCGCGCTGATCGGACGAACGATATTGCCTCCAAGAGAGCAGTGGAAGGACCTGCTTCATGCCGGGGACAACCCGCATTGTGTCAAGATGCAGGGTATTCTTGATCTTGAGGCTGCAGGTGCTGCTGTGGAATATTTCAGTGCCGACCTGTCTGATGAGCAGGGGATAGCACAAGTCATTCGGGACATTACGGAGCGTCATGGACACATCCATGGCGTTATTCATGGTGCAGGTATTCCCGGGGATGGCTTTATATACCGCAAAAGCAGGGAGGAATTTCAGACGATTCTGGGACCGAAAGTGAAAGGGACCTGGATTTTGGAGAAGCTGACAGAGGATCAGGATATGGATTTTATGATGATATTCTCATCCGGTATATCGGTGATTGGTGAGATTGGGCAGGGAGATTACACAGCAGCCAATTGTTATCTGGACTCTTTTGCCGCATGGCGTTCAAGCACAGGACGCAGAACGTTATCAATCAACTGGGTGTCATGGAAAGAGACCGGAATGTCCGTAGATTTTGGCATTAATGTGGATGGGATGTTCAGAACTATTCCTACAGCGGACGGTATTGAAGCGATGGAAGCAGCGATGAACAGAAGTGTCTCACGCATATTTATCGGGGCAATGAATTACGGAAGCAAACATTTGGCTGCACTCGGTCAGTTCCCGTTTGCGCTTTCTGACAAACTGCAGGCTGGTGTGAAGCAAAGCACAGAGCTGGCCGATCAAGGAACACAGCGTCATGCAACTCGGACCGTATCACAGGAGAAGCATACTGGTCCTGTAGATTTGTCAGGTAAAGAAGCTGGGGCCTATTCCGAAACAGAGCAGCAGGTCGCCCGCATATACAGTGAAATCCTGGGTTATCAGGAGATTAACATCTACGATAACTTTTTTGATCTTGGCGGGAACTCTATCATGCTGATCCGTATGCACGAAAGGCTGAATGAGGAGTTCCCGGGTAAAGTGAAGATTGCGCACTTGTTTGCACATACATCCATTCACAAACTGTCTCTGCATGTGAATCAAGGAAAAGAAAAGCAGGCTGCATCAGCAAACATCCCTTCGCCGGGAGAGGTCAAGAAGCAGATGGTGAAGGAAGATGAGGCGATTGCCATTATTGGCATTGCTGCAGAAATGCCGATGGCCGATACTGCACAGCAGTACTGGGATAACGTTGTGAACGGCGTAGACTGCACGGTTGATTTTCCAGATGCCCGAAAAAAGGATATGGATGCATATCACCGATGGATGAATGCCAGATTAGGTTCCGACAAGGAAGTGCAGTATCTGCAGGGAGCTTTCCTGGACAACATTGATCAGTTCGACTACCAATATTTCAGACTTTCTCCGAAGGAGGCCGGTCTGACGGACCCAATCCAGCGTTTATTTATGAAGACGTCATGGCATGCGGTTGAAGATGCCGGGTACGGCGGACGAATTGAGGGAACCAACACAGGCGTGTACATGGGCTTTGCAAGCAGCTTGAATGATTCCTATCTGAAGATGATCTGCGATTTGGACCCCTACCAATACCCGATGTCCATTGTCGGCAACATCACCGCCATGATGCCTACTCGCATTGCTTATCCATTGGATCTTAAGGGGCCCACCATGGTGATTGATACTGCCTGCTCGGCGTCCCTTGTGGCGACACATCTGGCCTGTCAGGCTCTGCGTAACGGTGACTGCGAGATGGCCATTGTTGCTGGCGCGCGAATCAGTCTCAGTCCGCTCGATCACGATTATCTGAAAGTAGGTATCGAATCTTCGGATGGTTTAACCAGACCCTTTGACCAGGATGCAGACGGTTCGGGCCTCGGAGAAGGCAGCGCAGCAGTAATTTTGAAACCGCTGAGCAAAGCAATAGAGGACAGAGACAACGTTTATGCGGTTATTAAGGGCAGTGCCATTAATCAGGATGGCGCCTCCATTGGTATCACTGCCCCCAATCCCGAAGCGCAGACGGAGGTCATTGTGAAGGCATGGGAGGATGCTGGAATTGATCCAGCGACAATCGGTTATGTGGAGACTCATGGTACAGCAACCAAGCTGGGTGATCCGATCGAGATGGATGGACTTACTACAGCTTTGCGGCGATACACGGATAAGAATCAGTTTGTTGCCATCAGTTCAGTAAAATCCAACGTAGGACATTTGTTTGAGGCTGCTGGTGTGGGCAGTCTGGTAAAAGCGGCTATGGCGCTGAAGCACCGGGTGCTGCCTCCCACCCTTCATTTTGAAAAACCTAATGCAGTCATTCCGTTTCAGGATTCGCCGCTGTATGTCAACACCAAGGCAAGGGCGTGGGAGGGGGATGGTGCACCCCTGCGTTGCGGTGTGAGTGCGTTTGGTTTCAGTGGAACCAACTGCCACCTGGTGCTTGAAGAACCTCCTGTTATTCAGGAACGCATCATCCCGAGGAAAGCGGAAATATTCACGCTGAGCGCCAAGAATCGTCAATCTCTGTTAGCCATGATCGATCAATATATACGTTTTGTTTCTGAACATCAGCAGACACTTTCGCTCAAAAATATATGTTATACCGTAAATACCGGTCGCTGGCAGCATGTTCATCGCATTGCTTTTGCGGTGGCGGATATCTCTGATCTGCTCCGAAAATTGCAATCGCTGGCGGTTTCCGGCCTTGATTCCGAGTCAACTAGTGAAGAGCTGTATTACGGGACGCATAAAGTCGTCACAGAGAAAAGTGATGCTACGAGCTGTGAATTAACAGGGCAGGAGAAGTCTGAATTGAATCGGAAGGGGAAGGCGTGTCTGTCTCTTTTTCTGGAATCCTCTGATGTGGAGCTGATGCAGGAGTTGTGTAGCCTGTATGCAGCGGGCAGTGATCTGGATTGGAAGCTACTCTATGAAAATGAAGAGATCTGTAAAATCAGTCTTCCTCTTTATGTATATGACAACACACGATGCTGGGTGGATCTTCCCGAGCCTTCTTTGGTGTCTTCGTTTGCGAGTGTCCATGAAGCACCTGAAGCCTATGAGCTTGTATGGAAGCCTGCCTCAAGAAGTAGTGATGCAACAATCGGTTCGCCGTTGCGTGACCCGGCTGAAGGCAAAACACTCGTCATTCTCGATGGTTCTGCAACAGCATCCCGGATTGTATCACATATGGAAGAGACAGGCCTGAATGTCTGCTCGATTCATCAGAATGATACGCTGTTCTCACTTCCAGATACTCACGATATATCCGATGTTGAAATATACACCCAGGCATTGCAGCGGGCAGGCATCGAGCAGGTGTCGAGAGTGGTATACCTGAATGGTGCAGGTGATGACGAGCCATCCGAAAATGCTGTATCCGATGTAGGAAGTTTTACTTCAATACTCAATGAACGTGTATATGCGTTCTATCGATGGATTCGAGCCTTGTTATCCAGTAACCTGAAACATCCTGTCGATCTGGTTTTGATCTCCTGCGAGGTCAACAGCATCAATGGCAGGGAACAGATCAAGCCGGAGCTTTCCTCGGCGTTTGGCATGGGGAGGGTCGTCGGAAAGGAGAACTTGCAGATTCAATGCCGCTGTATTGACATGGATGCAGGCACGCCTCTGGATATGTTGATGCAGGAGATAACCATGCCATCAGCATATTATGAGGTCGCCTTCCGGGATGGCGTTCGATATGTGCAGCAGTTCAGGGAGCTTCAGGAACCAGAAGTCGCACCATCCAACATTGCGTTTGATAACGATGGCGTATACGTGATTACAGGTGGTACAGGTGGAATCGGATTGGAGACAGCCAAATACATGGCTGCAGGTCAACCGGTGAATCTTGCACTCATCAGTCGTACACCATTGCCCGCACGCGAGCAATGGGATGCAGTCGTGGGAGCACAGGATAACCTGAAGGTGATACACCAGATTACGACCATTCGTGAACTCGAAAGTCGGGGACACGATGTCAGCTGTTATGCTGCAGATGTATCCGATCTGGATTCGATGCGTGTGCTTCTGGACCAACTGCGGGACAAATACGGGAAGATCAGAGGGATTGTTCACGGAGCAGGTGTGGGAAGCTCAGAACTGATTATCAATCGCTCGCAGGCCGGGTTCAATGAAGTATTTTATCCGAAAGTATACGGGACATGGGTGCTGGATCAGCTTACCCGGCAGGATCAACTGGATTTCATGGTGCTGTACTCGTCCATTGCTTCCATTTTCAGTGCACCAGGTCAAGCGGATTATATTGCAGCCAATGCTTATCTGGATGCTTATGCCGATTACAGAACCAAACTTGGCAAACGCACATTAACCGTGCAATGGTCTACGTGGAAAGAGACGGGGATGTCTGCTGACCATGGTTTTGCTGTAGATACGCTGTTCAAAGCCATGCCAACGACACAGGCGATACGACAGTTGGCTCGTGTCATGCAGCAACCAACGGTGAAGCGAGTATTGGTCGGAGAGATTCATTTTGGAGGTCAGCTGATCTCTTCACTGGCGAAAAGTCCATTTGACCTTTCATCCAATATTCGTCTACAGCTGGATCAACGGATCAAACAGCTGGAAAGCAAACGCGCCGCATCTACACTGCAAACCCATGTCAAGGGAGAAGTGACGTTAATCGGAAAAGTGGATGGTGCTTATACCGCAACCGAGCGGGCCCTTGCATCCATCTGTCAGACCATGCTGGGTTTTCAGGAGATCCACGTGGGAGACAGCTTCTTTGAGATGGGAGCTGACTCTATCGTTCTCATGCAGGTTCATGCCCGGATTGATCAGCAGTTCCCTGGTCTGACCAAAGTCACGGACCTGTTTGCCAACTCCAATATAACCCGGCTGGCCCGATTCATGGATGAACAGTCTGAATCGAAGCCGCAAGATATGGAACAGGATTTGAAGCGTGTCATCGATCAGATGGAAAGCGGCGATGTGACGCTGCAGCAGGCGCTGAACAATCTGATTAACTTGTAAAGGAGAACTGAGATGGAGCATGTATACAAGTTCATCATGGAACATCTGCAGGATGGAACGTTGGACAAGACGGTTGCGGTGCAGCTTCTTCAGAAACTTAAACAGGAAGAGGATACCTGCAAGGCATCCGGGTCCGTGAAGGGAGCCAAGGACATTGCCATTGTAGGCATGGCCTTAAAACTGCCTCAGGCCGACTCGCCGGGAGAATTCTGGAACAATATGATCAGTGGAACGGACAGCATCCGTTCCTTTCCGGAATCCAGAAGACCGGATATCCATTCGTATCTGGAGTATCTGGGCATGAATCCGGATGAGATTGCTTTTAATGAGAATGCCTATCTGGATGAGATTGACAAATTCGACTATGCCTATTTCAAAATGTCTCCCAAGGAGGCTAGTCTCACAGACCCCAATCACAGATTATTTCTTGAAACAGCCTGGAAGGCAATGGAAGATGCAGGATATGGTGGCGGGAAACTTGCAGGCAGCCGAACAGGAGTGTATCTGGGGCTCTCCAATAATATAAGGGACTTGTACTCACGCTTTATTTATGATGCAGAACCGGAAAGCTTCGCTTATTCCCTGGTCGGTAATCTGGCATCTGTGGCCGCAGGCCGGCTGTCTTTTTTGCTGGATCTGAAAGGGCCGAGTATGGTGGTGGATACGTCGTGTTCTTCCTCTCTTGTGGCAGTTACACTCGCTTGCCAAGCCATTAAAGAGGGTCAGTGTGATCAAGCACTGGTAGGCGGGATCAAAATCAATCTTGTGCCTCTGAAGAGTGATCACATCAAGATTGGCATTGAATCTACAGACTGGCGGACGAAAGCGTTTGATGATGATTCGGATGGATCAGGTATCGGTGAAGGGGCAGGAGTCGTTCTGCTAAAACCACTGGAGAAAGCACTGGAAGATCGGGATCAGATTTATGCGGTCATCAAAGGGTACGGTGTGAATCAGGATGGTAAATCAATCAGTATTGCGGCTCCGAATCCGGAAGCGCAGACTGAAGCTATATTGCAGGCCTGGGCTGATGCTGGTATTGAACCCGAAACGGTTTCTTATATTGAAACACACGGCAGCGGCACGATGCTGGGTGATCCGCTTGAGGTACAGGGGATAGAGCAAGCTTTCCGTCGTCACACCACGAAGCGGCAATTTTGCGGAATTGGTTCGGTCAAAACCAATATTGGTCATCTTTCAGAGGCAGCGGGAGTGATCGGACTGATTAAGTCGGCACTTTCCCTGCGTAACAAGCAGATTCCTGCTTCCAAACATTTTCACAGACCGAATCGTTCTATTGATTTTGCTGCTTCTCCTGTTTATGTGAACGCCCGTTTACGGCATTGGGGGGCAGAAAACACGCCGCGCCGCAGTGGTGTAAGTGCATTTGGAATCAGCGGCACCAATTGTCACATTGTACTGGAGGAGGCGCCGTCTGCAGCATTATTTGATCCGGTGATTTATGGAGAGCATCTCTTAACGGTATCAGCCAAAACGGAGGAAGCTCTGCGCATTCTGATCAAGCAATATGTGGATGTGCTGTCAGCAGCCGCTCCTTCCGAGCTATCTTCCATCTGTTATACCGCGAACACGGGAAGAGGCCACTATGCATACCGGCTGCTGGTTTTGGGTCAGAACGCAGGCCAGCTGCAGCTTCGGCTGATGGAGGCAGAGCGTCTCTTGGCGAACGCAACAGAGGGGAAAATTGGAAGGGTTACGAAAGGTGATCCCTCAGGAAGTTCCTCGGGAATTGGAAGCCCGGGTATCTATTACGGCTATCATAAACCTGGAAGCAGTGAAGCTGACTGCACCGATTCGCTGGAAATAACCAGTCTGAACCCGGAGCTCTCCAAAATAGGGAAAGGGCTGGCATCTGCTTCAGATATAATGGATCGAATCGGAGTGCAGTATGTTCAAGGCGTTGATCTGAATTGGGAGCTTTTGTATACCGAAGCAGGGCTGCGAAAAACAAGTCTGCCGACATACCCTTTTACCCGAACTCGCTGCTGGTTTGAAGTTCCAGAAGGTGCGCGTGCCGGGTCAGTAAGGATGGACGATATCACCTTAAATGAACCGTGGTCAGCACGTTTCTACCGGATGAACTGGCGCAAGGCAGACATGCCGGAGGCAGGAAGCCAGCAAAGTTCAGGAGCAGTACTGATCCTGAAGGATGAGGGGCGACGGGGGAGTGAATTAACGGAATTCCTTCAAACTTCAGGGCGTCGTGTCATTGAAGTTAACTTCGGTGAATCTTTTCATCGTGAAAAGGACGGGACATATACAGTAAACGGCTCAGAGGAGGATTTTGGAGCACTTTTTACCGCTCTGGGTGAGACGGCTGTGAGTGATATTGTTCATCTGTTTGCTACATCGACGTCTTCTGAGGTTCGTACGATACAGGAGCTGGAGCAGCGGCAGCAAAGAGGCGTATACAGCTTGTTTCATCTCATTCGTGCACTCATTGAACATGGAAATGACAATGCCTTAAACATGATGCTGGTTTCGGAGCTGCTTTACGAAGTAACCAGCGAAGAATCACGGCTTTCCCCGGATACGGCTTCTTTGACGGGACTGGGCAAAGTGCTTGCTCTGGAGTATCCGCATATCACTTGTCGAAGCATTGACCTGGATGAGAATACCGGGACAGAGGTGCTTTTTCGTGAGATGGGTTCACAGGATCAGAGTTATACCTCGGCATATCGAGGGGGCATACGGTATATTGAGGTGCTTGGCGAAGTACCGACTGATGATCTAGCAGATTCACCTGTGTTTATCCAGGAAAACGGGGTATACGTCATTACTGGTGGTACAGGTGGAATTGGACAGGAGATGGCCAAATTTTTTGCTTCGCAGGCCAAAGTAAAACTAGTTCTGCTGGGGCGCAAGCCGATTCCGCCAAGAACAGAATGGGAGATGCTCCTTGAGGACCCGACATTGGATCTTAAGATGGCTGCCCGTTTGCGGAACTTTCTGGAAATTGAACAGCAGGGATCAGAGATTTCCTGTTATGCGGCGGATACAGCAGATTACGAAGCGATGCAGAGTGTACTGGCGGATGTCAGAGACAGATACGGGAAGATTACGGGGGTAATCCACGGTGCAGGTGTGCCGGCTGTAGGATATCTGATTCGTAAGACGCGGGAAATCTTTGACGAAGTATTACATCCCAAAGTGCATGGGGCCTGGATTATAGATCAGTTGACCCGACAGGACCAGCTGGATTTCCTCGTTTTCTTCTCATCCGGACTCTCGCTGTCTAGTGAGGTGGGGCAGGGAGATTACTCCGCTGCTAATGCCTATCTGGATGCACTGGCCAATGCTCGCAGCAAAAGCGGGCTAAAAACGTTGTCCATCAACTGGTCTTCGTGGAAAGAAGCCGGTATGTCGGTCGACTACGGATTTAATGTAGATGCCATCACCAAGGCGCTTCCGACAGAACAGGCAGTTGCCGGATTTATGAGGGCACTTCAGAAGGAAGTCTCACGCGTATTAATTGGGGAGTTCACTTACCATCCACGCTTTGCCAAGGCGCTGCTGCACAAGTTTCCGTTTCGTTTCTCCGAAGAGATGACGGAGAGACTGAAGGAGGCCGAGAAGCAGGAAGAGCTTAGGCAGACAACGATAGTAACAACGAAGAAAAGTAAATCTTCTGCAAACACTCAGGTAGAACTTAAGGGTAAAGAAGGCGAGGATTACAACAGCATTGAGCGTCAGATTGCGAGTATGTATCACGAAGTGCTTGGTTTTGAGGAACTGGATATTCATGACAGCTTCTTTGATCTGGGTGGAGATTCCATTTTGCTGAACAGGCTGTTTGCACTGCTGGAAGAGGCCTATCCAGGAAAAATGAAGTTAATTCATCTCTTCTCCTACACGACCGTGCATGCGCTGTCTCAATTCATCATGAGCAAACTGGACGTACAGCCGCCTGTTCCGGCATCCCGGACAGAAGATGATTTTGAACAATTGTTTAAAGATATTGAAGCCGGGAGTCTGAGCATAGACGATGCTGTCAAGAGCTTCGAAGATCGTTGAGGAAGGAGAAGCTAATGAACCAAACCAGCCAAATGTTAAGAATGATTATTGAGAACGCGGCTGCAGGTAAAATTGACAAGCAGGTGGCAGCCCAGTTGCTGAAGGGATTGAAGGCGGAAGGTAGCCGGAAGGATTCGGAAGGGATCGCCATCGTAGGTATCTCCGCAATGCTTCCTTCAGCGAATACGATTGACGAGTTCTGGGACAACATTCGGGGCCGCTGCGATTCCATTGCCAATTTTCCGGATTCCCGCCGTAAGAATATTGAAGCTTATCTTCAATATGCAGGATATGGAGATAATCTCAAGTTCAGCAACGGTTCTTATCTGAACGAAATTGACCAGTTTGATTACAAGTTATTTCGTATTCCACCCCGGGATGCAGCGCTGATGGACCCTTTTCAGAGGTTGTTCTTGCGAACAGCCTGGAGTGCTCTTGAGGATGCCGGTTATGGCGGAAAAAGTCTGGCAGGCAGCCGCACGGGTGTATATCTGGGATTTGCCAGTAATATCAAGGACAGTTATCTGCGTATGCTTCAGGATATCGATATTCATCTGACGTCGGATGCAGCCGTTGGCAACATTTCGGCTATGATGCCTGCCCGGATCTCGTATCTGCTTGATCTGAAAGGTCCTTCGATGGTCGTCGACACAGCCTGTTCTTCATCTTTGGTAGCTGTTCATTTGGCTTGTCAGTCGCTGTTGAATGGAGACTGCGACATGGCTCTTGCGGGGGGGCTGCGCGTAAATCTCATGCCGCTGGACACAGAGTATTACCGGGGAGGGCTTGAGGCCTCGGATGGTCGGACAAGAGCCTTTGATCATTCTTCAGACGGGGCTGGCATCAGTGAGGGGGTGGCTGCCGTCGTTCTTAAACCGCTGAGCAAAGCACTGAAGGATCATGACCAGATTTATGCTGTAATTAAAGGCAGTGCAATTAATCAGGACGGAGCTTCCATCGGGATAACGGCTCCCAATCCTGAGGCACAGGCCGATGTCATATCCAGAGCATGGGATCGGGCAGGTATTCACCCCGAAAGCCTCTCCTATATTGAGACGCACGGCACAGGGACGAAACTTGGCGACCCGTTGGAACTGGAAGGGCTTGAGCTTGCTTTTCAGAAATATACCGACAAAAAACAATTTTGTCCCATTGGAACAGTGAAATCCAACGTAGGTCATCCCTATGAAGCGGCTGGGCTGGTAAGTCTGATCAAGGCAGCTCTGGTTATCAAAAATCGTGAAATCCCTCCGTCTCTTCATTTTAATCGACCGAACGGACAGATTGATTTCAAAACTTCACCTGTGTATGTAAATACACGGCTGCGTAAATGGGAGACATCGGAGTCAGGGCTGCCTATGCGATGCGCGGTAAGCAGTTTTGGCTTCAGCGGCACCAACTGTCACCTGGTATTGGAGGAAGCGCCAAGTGTGAGTGTTACAGCTGCTGAAAATTCCGATAGGCCTGCCGGACTGATTGTAATGTCAGCCAAATCCGAGATGGCTTTACGTGAGCTCGTCACAGCATATGAATATTTCATGCATCATAAGGAACGTACCTGTCACCTGCAGGATATATGTTACACCGCGAGTTCGGGCAGAGGACATTATAATTTCCGGTTAGCTATAGCCGCAGACAGCATTGCAGATCTGGAATGGAAGTTCAAGGAACTATCTTCTCTGGAGAGTTGGAGCAGAGAGACGTCATGGTTCCGTTTCGGGGAGCATAAGATCGTACCGGCCAGCAAAGCACAGCTTGAAGCCGGAGATATGACAGAAGCTTCACGTAGGAAGCTGGATCAGCAGGTACAGCAACTGGTGCAGGAGATGGTCCGATCAGGGGAGGCCGATGAAAAGGAGCTGCTTGAACTGGGTTCTTTATATGTTCAGGGTGCAGACGTGAACTGGTCAGAAATGTACAGCAATACCAGTGCAAGACGGGTCAGCCTACCTGTGTATCCTTTTGAGCGTCATCGCTGCTGGATCGATCTGCCGGAGGAGATGGCTTCCAATCGAAGAAGTCCTGGGCAGGAGACGGTACCCTCAACAAGTAAGGAAGAGTTTCACTATACGATGCAATGGAAGGCGGCTGAGCAGAGACGTCAGGATGGAAGAGATACCCTTTTCCCATCAGGCGTGCTGCTGATCGAGGGAACACCTGGTGCGGGAGACGCTGTAGCTCTTGGGCTTGAAGAGAATGGAACTGCCGTAATTCGGGCTGTCTTGGGTGGTTCGTATGAACATAAGACACTCGGTCAGTATGTTCTGGGAGACCAGGAAGCAGATTACGCCCGGCTGTTCTCCAGCCTGCAGGGAAGGATGCCGTCTCACATCATTCATGTTGGCAGTGCGATGCATCATCATCATCCAACGGGTATTGAATCCCTTCACGAATTAAGGAACTGCCAACGTAAAAGTATATACAGTGTGTATTATCTGGTACGGGCTCTCTTGAGAAGTGAGTTCGCATCCATTACAGGCATAACACTGGTGGCGACGAACGCCAATCGTGTTACAGGCACCGAGGATATTCAGCTGCCGGAGCATGCTGCATATCTGAGTCTAAGCAAGGTACTGAGCCGGGAGCACCCCGAGATAACGTTCCAATCTGTTGATGTGGACAATGATACGACTACAGCCGTTTGGTTGGAAGATGTACTTGGAGCAGATTCGGCAGGGGACTATCTGGTAGCATATCGTAATGGACATCGTTATGTTGAAGAGTTTACCCGCATTGACGTGAAGAATGATGCTCCCTTCACGATCCGTGATCAGGGCGTATACCTCATTACCGGGGGCGGGGGCGGTATTGGTCTGGAGACGGCGCGATTCCTGGCTTCCAAGGCAAAAGTCCGGCTCGTGCTGGTCAATCGTACCCCCATACCGGAACGTACAAGCTGGACGGATGTGCAGCATCAGCCGGGTCAATCGAAGCTTCGGCGTTTCATCACAGCCGTTACTGAGCTGGAAGCAGCGGGTTCAGAGGTATCCTGGTACAGTGCCGATGTTGCAGACGAGAACACGATGGCATGTGTGATTGATGATGTACGAACACGTTACGGAGCGATCCATGGCATTATCCACGGAGCAGGTGTCGGGGGAGATCAGCTCTTGGTGGATCGAAGTGAAGAGCGATTTACCGAAGTGCTGGCATCCAAAATAGATGGAACATGGAATCTGGATCAGCTTACATGTAATGATGATCTGGATTTCTTTGTTATGTATTCTTCTGTAGCGACGATGTTCAGCGGAGTAACTCAAGCAGATTATGTAGCAGCCAATGCTTATATGGACGCTTATGCTGATGAGCGCAGCGCAAGAGGGAAACGTACACTTACGGTGAATTGGACAACCTGGAAAGAGACGGGCATGTCCGTAGATGCAGGTTTTACTGCCGATACAATCTTCAAAACAATACTCACCTCTCAGGCTGTTGCAGGTCTGGAGCGGGCGATGAACTCTTCTATTCGCAGAGTGCTCATTGGACAGCTGAATTTCAGCGGGGGGGGTGTGCGGCTGCTGGATAAAATGCAGGTGCGTTTATCTGCTGATCTCAGCAGCAGTGTTGCTGAATATTTGCAGCGTGCAGCCTCCAAAACCAGATCGACCAAGAAGGCGGGGGGCGTATCCAGCGGTGAAGTCATACTGTCAGGCAAAAGCGAGGGCGGGTACACCGCTACAGAACGCCACGTAGCCAGCGTCTGCAAAGAGGTTCTGGGCTTTGATGAAATTGATGTCTACGAAAACTTCTTTGAACTGGGTGCAGATTCCATTCTGCTGCTCCGGATTCATGCAGGACTTTCCACACGATATCCGGGTGTTCTTGCCGTAACGGATTTATTTGAATTTTCAACCATTCATAAGCTCGCTGATTTCATCTTCAAGGAGAACGGGGAGACGGAGGAGATCGAAGAAGCTGCACCATCGCAGGAGCAGGTAGACATTTCTTTGGAGGGAGATACAGAACCCAAGGGCAGCATGAAATTGGACGCTTTGACTACAACGAAACCGGGAGATCTGGCCATTGTAGGCATGGCACTGAATGTCGCTTCCACAACGGATGTTGCAGAATTCTGGGATCATATTCAGGGCAAGGTTGATCATATAGGACCTCTCCCGGAGCGGCGGCAGCATGACCTGGACTGGTATCTGCAAAATACGGCACTGGACCTTCCGGAACTGAGTTCCAAGGTGGGTGCTTTTATTGAGGATATTGACTTGTTTGATTATTCTTTTTTTAAGTTATCACCGAAGGAAGCGAGTCTGACGGACCCCAACCAGCGCCTTTTTCTGGAGACGGTCTGGAGGGCTATTGAGGATGCGGGATACGGCGGCGGGCAGCTAGCAGGGTCGGATACCGGTGTCTTCTTGGGGTATTCAACGAACACGGTGGATATGTATTCACGATTTATCTATGAGACAGATTTGGGCGCGCTGCCTGATGCTGTGGTGGGCAACACACCATCCATTATACCTGCCCGCATCTCCTATTTGTTAAACCTGAAAGGGCCAAGCATGCTTGTCGATACGGCCTGTTCTTCCTCGCTTACAGCGGTACATATTGCCTCAAGAGCTTTGCTGAGCGGCGAGTGCAGTATGGCAGCAGTCGGAGGAATCAAGATCTCAACGATGCCGATCACCAAAAAGAATGAAAATATGCTCCAGGGTCTGGAGTCTGGTGACGGTAAGACGCGTGCGTTTGATGATGAGTCTGACGGGGCAGGCCTTGGCGAGGGGATTGGGGTTGTGATGCTCAAGAGACTGGAAGATGCATTGGCGGATGGCGATCAAGTATATGCTGTTCTCAAAGGAACCGCCATGAATCAGGACGGTAGTTCAGCCGGTATTACGGCTCCGAATCCTGCTGCACAGCAGGAGGTTATTACGAAAGCTTGGCAGCAGGCTGGTATTGAACCCGAGACGATAACATATATGGAAACGCATGGTACAGGAACGGCCTTGGGTGACCCGATTGAGATTAAAGGTATTCAGAATGCCTTCCGGCAATTTACGGACAAGCGTCAATTCTGTGCGATCGGATCGATCAAAACAAATCTGGGTCATACTTCGGAAGCTGCCGGTATGATTAGTCTGATAAAGGCGGCACTAGCGGTGAGGGATGGCATTATTCCACCCAATCTCCATTTTAATCGTCCGAACCGGAATATCGATTTTCATGCTTCACCCGTATATGTAAACACACGCTTGCGGCAATGGAAGGTGGATAACGGCCCGCGCCGATGCGGAGTCAGTGCCTTTGGAATCAGCGGTACCAACTGCCATGTCATTTTGGAAGAACCGCCAAAAACTGTACCATTGATGCCAGCAGCATCTGCTCCTCATCTCCTGGTATTATCTGCCCGTTCGGAGGAAGGCCTGCGCCGATTGGTTGCTGATTATATAAGGCTCTTTGAACGTAACAATTTGGGTTCTCTTGCAGATATCTGTAGTACAGCAAGCATAGGCCGCGGTCATTATTCGTTCCGGCTGGCCTTTATTGCTGTAGATGACAAGAGCATGCTGAGCATGCTTGGACAGGCATCGAGAACGCGTTTGGGGTCAGATATCATATCAGGACTTGAGTATGGAGAGCACCGGATTGTTCCCAAGAGTAAGAAGGAGCGAGGCGCAGGGGATATGACGGAGTCTGAAAAAGCGGGACTAAGTCAACTATTGCGTTCCGCCATTGAGAACTTTGTACAGAACGGACGGGAATCCGAATATTTGCTGAAACAGATCGCCCATCTCTATGTTCAGGGAGCAGATGCAAATTGGGCAGAACTGTATACAGGTGAGCTGATCCGTAAAGTAAGCCTGCCATCATATCCGCTGGAGCGGAAACGATGCTGGATCGACATTCCCGAGCGCAAGCGTTCTGCAGACTTGTCCAGTCACGGCAGGGAGATTCCCCTGCACTATGCAGCGCTTTGGAAAGAAATGAGCAGGCCGGTTTCCGGCACGAAACAAAGCGAAACTGATCCTGTGGTCATATTCATGGATGAAAAGGGCACAGCTTCGTCTGTTGCTGCCAGACTGGAGGCGGAGGGCAGGCTCGTTATCAGGGTATACCGGGGTGATTCCTATACTAATCAGTCCAACGCGAAATTTACAATTCGGCCATGCGAAGAGGATTATGAGCGGCTTGTACGAGCAATAGAACCCTATAAAATCTCGCAGCTGCTTCATTTTTTTGCAATGGATATTTCAGAAACAGGCACAGTGGATGGACTGGAGGACTCGCTTGAGCGGAGTGTGTACAGTCTCTTTTATCTGTCCAAAGAGATGTCCAAGATTCACTTCAAACGCCCGGTTGATCTGGTGCTGATAACAACCTGCAGCCAGCGTGTTACGGGCAGTGAACCACATATCTATCCGGAATACGCTCCAATGGTGGGGCTTGGCAAAACCATCTGTCATGAAATGAATCAGTTCCGCTGCAGGGCCATTGATATTGATTCCGAAACACCGATCGAGCAGTGGCTGCAGGAGATTCGTGAGCCGGACACCCTGTATCTCGCTGCATATCGAAACGGGCGCCGATATGTTCAGGAATTAGGAGAAATGCCGATGTCGCTGCTGCCAGAGCAACCGGTCCAAATGCGCGAAGGCGGTGTATACCTGATCACAGGGGGGACTGGGGGGATCGGTCTGGAGACAGCTAATGCGTTATCCCTGTCTTCAGCGAAGATCAAACTTGTGCTGATTAACCGTTCTCAGTTCCCTGAACGTCATATGTGGGAAGAACTGATGGCTTCTAAACAGAACGAAAAGCTGTCCCTTCAGATTGGGCGAATTCAGGAGATGGAGGCTCGTGGTACAGAAGTTTATCTCCACAGTGCAGATATTGCAGATCCGATTCAGCTTGCTTCGGTGCTCAGCAGTATCAGACAAGAGCATGGCCCGGTTGCAGGTATTATTCACGGTGCAGGTGTAGCTGGTGAAGGGTTACTCATGAACAAAGAACGGACAGCCTTTGAATGCGTGATGCGTCCTAAAGTGCTGGGAACATGGAGTCTGGATCAGCTGACACGTTCAGATCAGCCAGACTTCTTTGTGATGTTCTCTACTGCGACCACGTTTTTTAGTGAACCTGGACAGGGAGACTATACAGCCGCGAATGCCTATCTGGATTCGTTTGCTGCCCAGCGCAGGCAGGAAGGACTGCCCACTCTAACAGTGAATTGGACCGCCTGGAAAGAAACTGGTATGGCCAAGGACTTTCATGTCAACGCAGACGGTGGCTTTAAGGCTATCAGCACAGCGAGAGGTATTCAGGGACTGCAGGAGGCGATGCGTAAAGATATTACACAGGTTCTGATCGGAGAATTGAACCGGGAGGCAATCTATCAGCATGTATCGGATGATATGCCGCTGATGCTGTTCTCGGATGATATTCGTGGAGCCATTGAGCAGGGGCGCAGGGAAGATTCGGATTACGGGAAGGACGAGCAGGACGAGCTACATCTGCGAGGAAGAACGGATGGCATGTACTCGGCGATGGAAATGACACTGGGGAGTGTATGGAGCCGCGCTCTCGGCGTCACTGAATTAGGTATATATGATGATTTTTATGAACTGGGAGGAGACTCGATCATTGGTCTCAAGATTGCAAATAGTCTCACGAAAGCTTTATCAGTGTTAGTCAATACTGCCGAGATTCTGATGTATCCAACCATTGCCGAATCGGCTGCTTATTTGGTAGAGACGTACGGTCCAGCAGCAGGAAATGTCGGTTCTGCAGGCATGACGATCCCTGTCCTGACCCCAGTGGAGCAGCGGGTCTACTATCCGGTGTCTTCGGCTCAGAAGAGATTCCTTGTTTTGGACCGGCTGGAGGGCCCCAACACCAGCGCCAACATTCCGAGGGCATCCATTATGGAAGGAGACTTCGAGCACGGCATTTTTGAAGGGATCATTCGTCAGTTAATCAAACGCCACGAGGCATTCCGAACTTCGTTCGAAATCCAGGATGGTATCCCTTATCAGAAGATATGGGACCATGTGGACTTCAGCGTTGGATATTCCGAGTGTACTCGGGAAGAACTGACGGACAGACTCCTTGGTTTTGTGAAGCCGTTTGAGCTGGATCAGGCACCGTTATTCCGCTTTGAGGTGCTCAAGCTTGCCGAACGAACACATGCCGTATTCTTGGACATGCATCATATTATCACTGATGGCATGTCCATGGACATCATTATGCAGGAGATTATTGATTTGTATGAAGGGCGCGAGTTGAAGCCGCTGTCTATACAGTACAAAGATTTCTCCGAATGGCATAATGCACTTCTCTCCTCCGGGGCTTTGCAGAAGCAGGAGGAATACTGGCTGAGCCTGTACAGGGATGTTATACCGCAACTTCATCTGCCTACCGACTATGTTCGTCCTGCTGCCAATGAGTTTGAAGGGGATCAGGTGGTCGTGATGGGGAGTGAAACGTTAACTCTTGAACTGGAACGTATGGCTTCCAGGACAGGAACAACCCTGTTTATGCTGCTACTCGCTGCATACAACGTGCTTCTAGCGAAATACGCAGCCCAGGAAGATATCGTTGTTGGCTCTCCGATCGCAGGCCGATCTCACGCCGATCTGGAAGATGTAGTTGGTGTATTCATCAATATCATCACGATTCGTACGAAGCCGCAAGCGGATAAAACATTTCTTGAGCTACTTGCTGAAGTACGGGAAGGTGCATTGAAATCATATGAAAACCAGCAGTTTCAGTTTGAGGATCTGGTACGAAAACTGAATCTGAACAGGGATATTCATCGGAACCCGTTATTTGATGCTATGTTCGCGCTGCAAAATGTGGGTACGGTCGATGTGACCGTAGGGAAGTTTACAACAACACCTTACGGGTTTGGAGCTTCTGAAAGCCGATATGACGTTTATCTTGAAGTGATTCAGAAGCATGACAAGCTGAAATTTAACCTGGAGTACCGCACCAAGCTCTTCAAGCGGGAAACCGCCGAGAAGATGCTTGGCGATTATATGCAGCTGCTTCATCAGATACTGCAGCATCCGGAACTAAAGCTGGGAGAGATCGAACTGGAGAGCAGCAAACGTATGCAGATTACCCGGGATGCAGCCGCAGATACCCTTGATTTTGATTTTAATTTCTAACCCCATAGAGGCATGATCTTCACACATATAAGGAGGTAGGACATGAAAACAATTGGAGTTATCGGGGCAGGTGTGATGGGCCGCGGCGTAGCACAGAGTTTTGCACAGGCAGGGCATAAGGTTATCCTGATGGACATCAGCGAAGAAGTACTTGATACAGCCGCAGAGGAGATCTACAACCAGATTCGTATGCTGCTGCTGTTCAAAAAAGTGGAGGGGCTTGAAGCCCCCGAGGTCATTTTGGAGCGGATTCATCGAACAACATCTCTGGAGGAGCTTCGTGAGGCTGACATCATTGTAGAAAATGTAAATGAACAATGGGAAGTGAAAAAGGATGTGTATGCCCAGATTGATCCGATTTGTCAGAAAGATTGCATTTTCCTGGTCAACACATCCTGTATCTCTATTACGAGAATTGCAGCCCTTACGAAACGTCCTGATCGGGTCATCGGCACTCATTTTATGAATCCGGTACCTCTGAAATCGGCTGTTGAAGTGATCAAGGGAATGGATACATCCGAGCAGACGATAGAAGTGGTGACAGAACTCCTCTCATCCATTGGTAAAGAGACCATTTTGGTCAATGATTACCCGGGCTTTGTTTCGAACCGGATTTCACATCTGTTTATGAATGAGGCTGCTTTTGTGCTTCAAGATCAGGTAGCGTCCGCCCGTGAAGTGGATGATATTTTTGTGAAATGTTATGGACACACGATGGGACCGCTGGAGACAGCTGACTTGATTGGTCTGGATACCGTTATGGATTCGCTGGATGTGCTGTATGAAAGCTATCAGGACCCCAAGTTCCGCTGCTGTCCGCTGCTCAGAAAGATGGTGCATGCCGGTCGAACAGGCAGAAAGTCAGGAGAAGGATTTTATAGTTACTAATTCAATGATGAATTTACACTGTGAACTGTTAATGGCATGACAGATTATGAACGGGCCCCATTAAAATAAATGGAATGAGAGAAAGGGAGTTATCCGAATGAAAGAAGTTAAAAATGAAGTTCGCGAAATGGAAGAAGTTAAAAGTGAAGTTCTCAAAATGGAAGAAGTTAAAGGTAAAGTTCGCAAATTTTTAGGACGTTTTTTCAGAAAACATGAACTTCAAGACCACGAAGATATTTTTGCCTTAGGTTTTGTGAATTCCCTGTTTGCCATGCAGCTCGTGATGTTTCTGGAAAAAGAATTTTCCATCCGTGTCGACAATCAGGACTTGGACCTGCAGAACTTCAAATCGATTAATGCTATTACAGAACTCATCGAGAGCAAAATGGTGAGTTCCTGATCCCGATATGCTGTCTAACGATATTTCACTAATAGGAGGTTAGCGCGTTGAAAATGGAATTGAACGAGCAACAGCTTCGCTGCAAGCAGGAGGCTGCTTCATATACGAATCAGTATGTTGTCCCGTACGCGGCTTTTCATGATCGGGAAGAAAGGCTCCATCCTGAAGTCGTTGAATCGTTGAAATCTTCAGGTTATCTGGGCTCCATGATTCCGCAGGAATACGGCGGATGGGGCCTTGACCCAATATCGGTTGGTGTGCTGAACGAGGAGATTGGACGAGGCTGCTCGTCTGTAAGAAGCCTGCTCACCGTGCATGGTATGGTTGCCCTCGCCATTTTTAAATTCGGATCTGAAGAGATGCGTTCTTACTGGCTGCCTCGGCTGGCCTCAGGTGAGGTTCTCGGCGCTTTTGGACTCAGTGAACCGGGTATCGGGAGTGATGCGAAAAGCATTGAAACCAAGGCTGAAGCGGAGGAGGATAACTATCGCCTGAACGGCAGGAAGAAATGGATTACGATGGGGCTGATTGCAGATGTGTTCCTGATCTTTGCCCAAGTGAATGATAAACCTACGGCATTTCTGGTTGAGCGGAATAGCCCGGGATTTGGCGTGCAGCCTATTCAGGGCATGATGGGAGTCAAAGGTTCAATGCTGGCTGAGCTGTATCTGGAGGACTGCCGGGTTGCCAAAGACAGCATGTTAGGCCAGCCGGGAATGGGTGTATCCATGGTTGCCCTGCACTGTTTGGATTATGGACGTTATACGGTAGCATGGGGGTGCGTGGGGCTTGGTCAGGCATGTCTGGAGGCTTCATTAAGTCATGCCGGCAGCCGACGGCAATTTGGAGTGCTTTTACAGGATAATCAGCTGATTCAGAAAATGCTTACCGAGATGATCGTGGAAGTTAAGGCAGCACGGCTTCTGTGTTATCAGGCCGGATATTTAAAAGAGGTGATGGACCCCGATTCCATCATGGAAACATGGACAGCGAAGTATCATGCAGCAGATATGGTCAACAAGGTAGCACACCGGGCAGTGCAGATTCTTGGAGCCAAAGGCTGCAGCACCGAGTCTCCGGTTGAACGTTTCTACCGAGATGCCCGGGTGAACGAAATTATAGAAGGCACAACACAGATGCATGAGATGGTTATTGCTTCGTATGCTGCAAGTACTCACCAATCCGTCCAAGAGGAGGCTATACACTCATGAAAAAAATCAAATGTGTTATTTGGGACCTTGACCATACGATCTGGAACGGAATTTTACTGGAAGATGAAGAGGTTACGCTGAAAGATAATATTGCTGAAGTGATCCGCACACTTGATGCGCGTGGAATTCTGCAATCGATCGCCAGCCGTAATGAGCATGACCTCGCTATGGCTAAACTCGAGCAGTTTGGGCTGCGCGAATATTTCATCTATCCGCAGATCAACTGGAATGCCAAATCCCGATCTGTCAAAACGATCGTTGAGGCTATCAATATCGGTATGGACACGATTGCTTTTATAGATGATCAGCCGTTTGAGCGGGAGGAGGTACTGTATTCTCATCCGGAGGTTCTATGTATTGATTCACTTGCTTATCTTGAGATCACTCAGATGGAAGAGATGAATCCGCGTTTTATTACCGAGGATTCTGCACTGCGCCGTCAGATGTATATGAGCGATATTGTTCGCAACGAGAAGGAAGATTCCTTCGACGGTACGCAGGATGAGTTTCTCGCTTCCCTCGGGATGATCTTTACCATCTCGGAAGTGAAGGAGGGAGATCTGCAGCGGGCGGAGGAACTGACGGTACGAACTCACCAGTTGAATGCTACCGGATACACCTATTCATATGAGGAATTGGACGAGTTCCGCTATTCACCGCGCCACAAACTGCTCATTGCCGGGCTTGAAGACAAATATGGCACGTACGGGAAGATTGGTCTGGCACTGCTCGAGCTGAACGAAGAGATTTGGACACTCAAGCTGCTTCTGGTATCGTGCAGGGTCATGTCAAGAGGCGCGGGCACTCTGTTGCTCCACCATGTTATGCGCATGGCTAAGGATGCAGGGGTTCGACTGCAGGCTGAATTTGTGTCCACAGACCGTAACCGGACCATGATGATTACGTATAAATTTGCCGGATTCCAGGAGATTGAGCAAAAGGACAATTTCTATTTGTTTGAGAGTGACATGAGCATGATTCAGGATCAGCCTTCGTATGTATCGCTGGAAGTCATTGCATAAACCAATCCTATAAGCGAGGTGTTCTTTTTATGGAAAAAATAGCATTCTTATTCCCTGGCCAAGGCTCCCAATATGTAGGCATGATGAAAAATTTCTTTGATCAATATGAGATTGCGAGACGAACTTATGAAGAGGCCAGCGATATCCTCGGCTTAGATCTGGCCAAGATGAGTTTCGAGGGCAGCTTGTTTGATCTGAATAAACCGTCCAACATGCAGCCTGCGCTGCTTACAGCAAGTGTGACTGCATATCGGGTGTACATGGAGGAGATTGGCATTACCCCGCAATTCTGTGCAGGTCACAGTCTAGGTGAATATGCAGCACTGACTTGCTCTGGAGCGATGACATTTGGTGATGCGGTGCGGATTACGAAGCGGAGAGGTGAACTGACCGAGCGGGTCGCTGAAGAGAGCGACGGAGCCATGACGATTATTGACGGGGCGAACGAGGAGATGATTCGTAAAGCGTGTGAGCAGGTTTCAACCGATACAGCCTGGTCTGAAATCTCTTGTTACAATGCGATGAGTCAATATGCGATTTCAGGTCATCAGGATTCGATCGAACAGGTTGAAACGATTTTGCTGGAGCAGGATGCACAGACAACCCCGTTGATGATGAGTGCGCCATTTCACAGCCGCTTGATGGAGTCTGCCGGTGAGCAGCTTGGTAATGCACTCACTGATTACCGTTTCCATCCTTTTAAGTGGCCGGTTGTGTCCAATGTTACCGCGAGTCCATATACCGAGGGTTCACGTATTCCCGGATTGCTGCAAAGACAGCTGTCTCAGCCCGTGAAATGGACCCAGACGATGCAATATCTGAAGAAACACGGGGTGACATTAACCATTGAACTTGGTCCGAAAAATGTACTGAGCGGGCTGGTGGAGTTGGAGAACCTTGGCATGAAATCGTTTGCTTACGGGCAGAAAGAGGACAGAAAAGCGCTCAAGACACTGCTGGATCAGGCAGTTGTGTCCAGACCAAGACCGACCGTAGTGACCAAGTGTATGGCTGCTGCTGTAGCTACACCGAACCGCAACTGGAATCAGGACGAGTATCAAAAGGGTGTCGTGGAACCTTACAAACGCATTCAACAGCTTCAGGAAGAACTGGAGGCCGCCGAAGCTGCGCCGACGCCAGAGCAAATGAAACAGTCTCTGGAATGGCTGGGAACGATTTTTGAAACGAAACAGGTAGATCAAGAAGAACGTGAGGACTGGTTCCACCAGATCCTGGATGAAACAGGACAATATTATCTGTGGACGGATCATAAAGTAACGACAGCTTAAACGAACTCTAACTAATCACAGACCGGTATGATGATGTGCTTGGGCACATGTCATACCGGTCTATTATGTATTCGAGGTGAGATCATGGATATCCATCTGTTCAATATTATGATGTCGAGCGACAAGTTCAAGGAAGAACGAACCTATTGGCAGGACAAACTTGCAGGCGATATTCAGATCGGAAAAGCTTTGGAACAAATGGGCCCTCTGGCTGATAATGCCGATAGTTCAACAGCTAACGTATACTCGCAATCTATTCCTCACGAATTATCCGCCAGACTAATCCATATGAGCGGCGGGTCAAACCTGGCGTTATATATACTGCTTCTAACCGGATTTCAGCATCTTCTGTACCGCTATTCCGGAACTTCTGATCTGCTTATAGGTATGCCTCTGACCTTGGAACAGGCTGAAGAGCTTCATCAAACTCACCTGCTTGCTATCCGTGGTAAGGCTGATGGTGATGCTTCATTCAGAGAACAGGTGTTGCATATGAAATCCGAGGTCATGTCTGCACGGGTTTACTGGCACTTTCCTTTTGACAAAATGGCCGAGAAGCTTGAAAGGTTGCCTGAGGAGAGCAAGCTGCAGACGGCTGTATATATGAAAGGGATTCATGCAGAACCCGTACTTGATTCCGAGCTGCATACCGTTCTTGAAATTGAGCGGATCGATCAGCAGATTCAGATCCATCTTCACTACCAAATAAGACCTGTGGAGCCGAGCCAGCCTGAGCGTTTATGTTCTCATTACATACGGCTGCTCGAACAAGCAGTACAATCACCGGATGAGTCTCTGTTTCACATCCAGCTTCTTTCAACGGAGGAGGAGCTTGAGATCAGGGAGTGGAATTACGGTGCGTTTACTTTCGCCAAAGCAGAGCATTCCATAATCTCCAGGTTTCAAGAGCAGGTCAACAGAACGCCGGAGCAGATAGCGATAATAGATGGAGAACGACAGATCACTTATTTTGCATTGGACCGGGATTCCAACCAGTTGGCCCGTCTGCTGATGAGTGCCGGAGTTACCTCAGGCACGATGGTGCCCGTAATTATGGATAACTCCATCGAGCTGATTTTGACCATTCTGGCCATTTTCAAGTCAGGTGGAGTGTATGTTGCACTGCATCCGGAATATCCAGCTGAACGGATACGCCGAATTCTTGAAGAGACTGAAGCGGATGTTCTCATTACAGGGCAGATGGAGGAGACTTGGTTACACACATGGGCAGAGGCCGTTCAGAGCTTGTCATCAATAGTGGATATTATTCATCTGAAGGATACATCCTGGACCGGACAAGATGATAGTGCATTGGAATACGAGGAGGACATCGCTGATCAGGCCTATGTATTGTATACTTCCGGTTCGACGGGGCGGCCCAAAGGGGTTGTTGTAGAACATCGCAACTTAAGTGCCTACGTGAATGCTTTTCAGGCTGAATTTCAACTGAAACCAGGACACCGGATGCTGCAGCAGGCTGTCAGTACCTTCGATACGTATATGGAAGAGGTATTCCCTGCGCTGACTGCGGGGGCTTCTTTGGTAGTTGTTGATCGGCAGCAATTGCTGGATATACACGGACTGGTCGATCTGCTGGACAGTTGTGAAATTACACATGTGACGACGACACCTCATATTTTGCGAGAACTGAACCGGATGCCTCAGCTGCGGAGTGTACGAACATTTATCAGCGGCGGAGATGTATTAAAGATAGCAGATATCGACCAGTTGCTTACGTATGGAGATGTATACAATACATACGGACCAACCGAGACAACCGTATGTGCCCTTTACGAGAAACTGTCAGAATCATCTGTTGAACCCATCCCTGCAGGAAAGCCGATACAAGGCTATTTTGTGCACATCGCAGACCCTCATGGCAGGATGCTGCCCGTCGGTGTACCAGGAGAGATTTGTATATCAGGGCCGGGGGTTGCATGGGGGTATCACAAGCTGCGTGAAATGACCGATCAGAAGTTTGGCCGTTCTCCCTACCTTGAAGAAGCGCGAATGTTTCGTACAGGTGACATCGGGATGTGGAACGCTGAAGGGCAGGTGTTATTCCTGGGACGGAAGGATTATCAGGTGAAAATCAGAGGGCATCGAATTGAATTAGCTGAAATTGAGCGCCATCTGGATCGCCATGCTTCTGTCAAGGAAAGTGTTGTCCTTCCGGTCGGAAGCGAAGGTGAAAAAACGCTGACAGCCTATCTGGTCTCGGAAAGTGAGCTGTATGTCTCGGAGATTCGTGGTTATCTGCGTTCATGTATCCCCGAATATATGCTTCCGTCCAAGTATATTCGAATCACACAAATACCCCGAACTATTCACGGAAAGATGGATATCCAGGAATTGACGAATCAGAAACAGTCTTTGGAATCCGGTATGATGTATTCCCCACCTGAGAATGAACTGGAGCATCAGCTTGTACAGGTATGGAGTGAACTGTTTCAGACAGAACCTGTCGGAATAGACGATGACTTCTTTCAACTCGGAGGACATTCCCTGCTGGTGATTCGTATGGAGATTGAATTGGAGAAGATTGGACATTATGTGCAGCCCACCATCATATACGATTACCCCACCATCCGAGAGCTTGCTCGAAGACTGGAGGAGGGAGCGGCAGCCACACTGCAGCCCGGCGAGAGTCACGATTCTTTACAAGACTCTGGACCAGGTGAGTATCCCAAGACTCATCTGTATAACGGGAATGATTTGAAGCCCGCAGGCATGCATGGGTACGTCCCATTTAACGATGTTTTTTTCAAAGTGTGCTTTTACAATTCATTGTTCCCAATCATTATGCAGCAGCAAAAAAGTATCTATCCATTTTTCATTCATCATGTGGATGAATATCTCTGGTCCGATAATCAACAATTTATCGTGAACGGATGGATCAGATGCAGGAACGACACGGACATTTTGGAGGAACTGGGTATCGGTTTTGATACGAAAGTCAACAGTGAAGATATTATTCAGGATGTCGAACAATCTCTTTTGGATGCCAGACCGGTTATTATCTGGGTGGACACTTATTATGCTTCCATTCGGAAGGATGCTTATTTGAAAAAGCATATACCGCATACCTGGCTAATTTATGATGTTGATCCCCTGAATCAAACGTTCATGATCATGGAACACAGGCATCATGACAATCTGTCCTACGAAGAGAGAACGATCAGTTATCAGGATCTGAAGGACAGTTATACGGGGTATATCCAACATTTCAACATGGAAGCTCATACATTTTATTCATTTCATAACAGGCACCAGCCTGCACTACATCGGTTACATGCTTCTCCTGAACAGCTGGATCACTATTGGCAGACATATGCAGGCCATCTGGCGAGAGAAGAGGCTCGGGTGAAGAACAGCCTGGAACGACTTGAGCAGAGTTCATCTGTGTTTGAGGACCTGGTGCATAATCCGGACAGTCTGCTCTCTACTGCTGAGGAATGGGTAACAGCGCTCCATAAACTG
This sequence comes from Paenibacillus amylolyticus, assembly GCF_051136285.1. Lineage (GTDB taxonomy): Bacteria > Bacillota > Bacilli > Paenibacillales > Paenibacillaceae > Paenibacillus > Paenibacillus amylolyticus_F. The sequence goes on from NZ_CP194938.1 coordinate 4,782,517, forward strand.
GTCAATGCAAAAAAAGCAGAGCTGTACCGCTGTGAAAAGCTGACCGGTTCAGGTTCCCGGTTGACGGTGATCCGCGAACAGATTACAGCCGAGTGGAGCAGCATTCGGGCAGTGCTGGCCAAGTACGTATTAACCTCCACTTATAAACCCTCATCCTTTCATAAGTTGCCTGAAATATACAGACGCATAGCTGTGCTTGAACGTGAATTTTACAACAGGGTGTCAAGCACCTCTGCGATAGGGAGGTCCTAAATGAGCGGAATGATAACAGTGGAACAGCGAATCCTGCAGGCTGTCGATAAGATTATGACATGCGGTACACAGATCCCGATGGATCAGACGTTGTCCGAACTGGGTGTGAATTCAATTGATTACATCAAAATTATGGTTGAGATCGAAAATGAATTTGATGTGGAAATAGACGATGAGCGTCTGGCTTATGAACCATCCGAGTTAATTGGAGATTTCAGAGATTATGTTGTAAGTCTGATTAAAGGAGAGGCTGGGCATGAAACGGACTAAACGTTGGACTCACCTTTGGTTCCGTCTCTCTGTAAAGCTGCCTGTGGCTGCGCTTGTAATCCTCGGTCTGACTGTAACGATCCTGGTGGCACTTGCCATGCAGTTCCATACGACCTCTTATCTGCGCAGTGAGAAGGCAAGCGCATATGCTGATGTGAATGCCCTGCCTGCTGAAGTAAAGACCGTTCGAATTGAGGCCGCATTTGCAGAGCTGCCTCATGCGGGGCTGCAGGAAGGAGATGTTCTCATCTGGTATACAGAGGAACAGGGAAAGCGGTATGCAGCCGAGATTGTGAGTGTGAACACAGACCTGAACACCAGCATCATCCGGGTTACTGCCGAAGGTGCCTGGAATGAAGAATTGCAGGAGCTTATGCATTCCACTAGCGTAGAGAAAATTCCTATTATTACGGAGGTACAATCCCAGAGCCGAACCGTATTTGAGAGCTGGATCTCCTAGAGGAGGGAAATATGGGGAACATTTCAAAGGAAGGTATGGGGAATATTTCATTAGGCAAGCGGGTGCGCCCGTTTGTTAAACCCTATCGGATTAGTGTAATCACAATGCTGTTCTGCGAGTTGATTATGGTCCTTGTAGATCTGATTGGGCCGCTTATATTTGCAGTTATGATTGACGAAGTGTTCTATCATCGAAATCTTCATTTCTTTGGTTATGTGATTTTAACGTATATTGCATTGTATTTGGGTGTTCGGGCACTAAGCTGGATCATCAAATCCATCTGGATTTATTTAAATGTAAAGTTTCTGTTTGATATTCGCAAAAAGCTGTTTGATCATATTCTGCATTTTAAGGCATCCAACTATGAGAAAGCCAAAACGGGTGATCTGATCACACGTCTAACCAGCGATGCGGAATCGATCATGCAGTGGATTGAAGTCATGATTTTTGAAATGGCTGCTCCACTGACTAAACTGTTGATTTCTTATGTGCTTTTATTTTATCTCAATCCGTATATTGCTCTGGCAATGATGGTGCTTGTGCCTGTTTCGGTATGGGTGTCCCAATATTTCAATCGTAAAATGACCAAACAGCAAACCGTTTTGCGTGGAAAGTACGGTCACTTCGTCAGTTGGATGCTGGAAATGCTGCAGGGTATGAGGGATATCCGTCTTTTGGGAAGCGGGAAAAGAGCTTCGCTCCTATTCGTCGAACAAAGTGCAGATGTAATTCGACTGGACAATCGGACAGAGGTCATGAAGTGGATGTCTACCCGTTCCAATGCGTTTATATTTTTACTGTCCGATCTGTGCATCTATGCGGTTGCAGGAGTGCTCATCGTGCAGGGGCAGCTGACCGCAGGTGTTTTTGTTGCCATTATGTCATATCTGAGTAAAAACAATCAGTCCATGATGACGATCTATGAGGCCGTTGTGAACCTTCCGAAACTAACCGTTCAGTCGCATAAAGTGTTTGATCTCTTGGAGGAAGAAGTAGAGCGGACAGACGGGAATCCTGAACTGGATCTACAGCATGGAGAAACCTCCTTCGCACAGGTGCGGTTTGGATATGAAAACGGTCCTCGTGTACTGGATGATCTTCATCTTCATATTGGAGCCAGGGAGTCGGTTGCCCTTGTAGGAAAAAGCGGTTCAGGAAAAACAACACTTGTGAATATGCTGCTGGGCTATCACACCCCTGAGGAAGGAGAAATCCGGATTGGCGGCAGGTTAATTGAGGAGTATACACTGACGTGTCTTCGTAAACGTGTGGGTATTGTGCAGCAGGAGTCTATTTTGTTTAATGAGAGCATTCGTTACAACCTGCTGCTGGGCAGTGCACATGCAGATGATGAGCAGCTATGGGAGGCTTGTGACCAAGCCTATATCGGAGATTTTATTCGCTCCCTTCCGGAAGGGCTGGATACCTTGCTTGGTACAGGAGGGATGGAGCTGTCAGGAGGACAAAAACAGCGCTTGTCCATAGCTCGCATCTTTCTGAAGCAGCCTTGTTTGATTATCTTTGATGAGGCAACATCGGCGCTTGATTATGAAGCCGAACAAGCCATTCAACAGTCTTGGCAGCACTTGAGCAGGGACAGGGCTTCCATTGTCATTGCTCACCGCCTGTCTTCTATATTGAATGCGGATCGTGTCGTGGTACTGCATGAAGGACGTATTGTGGCTGCAGGCACACACAGATACTTGTTGGAACACAGCGAGCATTACCGTGAACTGTTTGTGGAAGATTTCATTCGGAAGGAGGGAATGATGTCTTGATGAAGACACCAGCCTCTTCCCGCTATTCGCTTTTCAGGAAAATCAGACCCTTCATTCGCAATGCCAATCGTCAAATATGGATTCTTGGCTCTTTGAAATTGGTTCTGACGGTCATTGCCCTGATGATCCCTTATCTGTACAAGATGCTGATTGATCATGTCATGATTGGGCGTGATCTCGGCATACTGCCTTATATTTTAGCGGGATATCTCGGTCTGTTTGTGCTGGAGACAGCGGCTTCAGGTCTTCAAACGATGTACAGAAACCGTCTGTTAGGCAGGACCAAGCTTGATCTGCAGGTGGGTATGTGGAAAAGGCTGCTTCGGATGAAGCCAGCTTCTTATGAGAGCTATCGTACGGGGGATTTGAAGAACAGATTAGACGGTGACGTTACACTGGTTAAAGATTTTATCTTCCTGCACCTGATCGATTATACATTCAAATGGATTAGTGTAGGGGCCTATGCCATTATTCTACTTTCTTTAAATTGGAAGATGGCCCTTTTCGGTTTTATTATGCTTCCCGTATCTTTTATCATTAGTACCCGACTGGGCAAACGCGCCAAAATGCTGGTTTCCGAATTTCGTCAGACTACCGGAGAGTATGAGACATGGATTTCGAACAGTTTCAGACATTGGAAAGAAATTAAGGCCCTGAACATGCAACGAAAAGAGTCTATTCGATTTGTAGGCTTTTGGAAGCGATTTAGCAGGATCAAGTTCCGTCATCTGGCTTACACGTATGCCAATGAATTATATTATACGTTTCAGGATGATTTTCTTAACAAGATGAATTTATATTTCATCGGCGGTTTGTTAATTTTTCAGGGTGAGCTGACGATTGGAGGCCTGCTGGTCTTCCTCACCTATTACCAGCAGATGATTAACAATATTAACGAGATTAATACTTCTAATGTACAGCTTCATGACAGTACCCCATCCATTGAACGTATCGTGGAACTGCTTGAACTTCCAATAACCTATGGGAGAAAAGTGGAGGTACTGCCGCCATTCCAAGGACATTTTGAACTGAAAAATGTCTCTTTTCGTTATCCGAATAACAAGGATGTTGTACTGAACGAGCTTGATCTTAGCATTAAGCCTGGAGAATATACAGCTATTGCAGGTCGAAGCGGATCAGGGAAAAGTACGCTGATTAAACTGATCTTGGGACAATACGAAGTGCAGCAGGGGGCTGTTCTTGTGGACGGAGTGCCTGTCGAGGATGTGGGAGCAGGGTACCTTCATCGTCATATTGGTGTGGTTATGCAGGAGAATACACTATTCAATATGTCTATTCTGGATAATCTCAGGCTGGTTCGGCCCAAGGCCTCAGAAGAAGAGATACGTGAAGTATGCCGAATGGCCTTGATTGACGAATTCATTGAAAGTCTGCCAGATCAATATCATACGATGCTGGGAGAATCAAGCATTAATCTGTCCGGAGGGCAGAAACAGCGACTCGCGCTGGCGAGGGTGCTCCTGACCAAACCGCAAATGCTCATACTGGATGAAGCAACTTCGGCACTGGATAATGATGCCGAAAGGAAGATTAATGAGGCAGTTCGTGAGATTGCAGGCTCCATCACTGTGCTGGCTATTGCTCATCGGTATTCGGCCATTCAGGATGCAGAGCGTGTCATCGTGCTAAATCAGGGTGAGATTGTGGCTGATGGGACTCATATGGAATTGGCCGGACGTCACGAAATATATGACCTATTGTTTCGAGATCAGCGTCAGGGAATTGGCTCTATGACCACATGATCCGGCATGTACATTTTCAGGAGGTGTAGCATATGACCATTTACTGTCCACTTCGTTTGGATGAACACTACAACAACAACGGCTTTAGTTATCCCGGTACCGAGAATATCGGAGATTTTACGACATTTGGATCGTCGTATCCGGCAGATGAACTGGCAGATCAGGAAAATATACAGTGGAGGGATATTCCCTTCAGTTTTCCTAACAGCATGCAGCAGTTTAACAACATCGAACTGGAGAGCCAGCGCATTCATGTCCCTGATGACAAGTATTCTACGCTCTATATTTTAGGCGCGGCAGACAATGGATCTTACCATGAATTTATTTACTTTGAACGGAACGAAGAACGGGTTGGGAGGGCCTCTCTGGAACTCACGAATTGGACCGAGACGACTGCCAAGTTCAATGAAGAGATCATGCACCGTTTTCGAGGGTCGTATACAAAAAAAGGGGCACTGCTTACATCGGTACATCCAATCATCTGGTTTCAGCAAATCCAACTAGAGGAAGCATTATCCTTTGACACATTGGTCATGTCGGACAATCCATGTATGCATATCTTTGCATTGACACTGGGAAAGGAGTGATCTGAATGAATATTCAACCGAGGGAAAACAATGCAGAAGGTGAGGATTGTTTTACACTCTGTGTGAGCTGCATTCTGAATTATAAAGAGTTCAGTCCTTTTTTGGCGGTGTGGAAGCAGTGCGGTTTATTGTGTTCCGAGGACCCTGAGCGGGGAACTCCGAAGCTGGCACCAACTTACATGACCGTGGAGCAAGAGTTACGGCACATCCATCAGATCGATCTTCAGATTCGCAGAAAAGATGATCTGTCTGACGTGGTTAAGCAGATCATTACACATCTCCATCAGAACGAACCTGTGATTGTATGGGTGGATGTATTTTATCTTCAGTACAACTCATTGTACCATGTAATGCACTCGGCACATTGTATTGTGCTCTCGGAATATACCGATGGGAAATTCGGTTTTATTGATGATTTCTATCATCTGAAAGGAAGCATGGACGAGCAGGACTTGATCCAGGCACTTGATCTGGGACGTACACCATTGATCCGTGAGGGGAGACAATTCCGTTACGCGACATTGGATATTTCAGAAGCTTCCCGGAAAGTTCAGGAGCGAGATTTCTATGCAATGCTTCATCACAATCAGACAATTCTGGGAGGGGGGGCCGAAGAACTTCGCAGTCAGAGTGGCTGGCAGGAGTTGGTCCATCCGGTTGTGGGAATTGCAGCGATTGAGCGATATGTGCAATCTACACGCAGCTATATGGAACATGTGACGGAATTGAAGGAAGAATTTCTCGATAATATGTATGGTGATTTGGCAGGGATCAGCAACAATCGATATCTGTATGGACACTTTCTAAGGGAAGGTATTCCGTATGACCCTGAGTTGTCCAAACTGATTCACAACTATGAGTATGCTGCTCAACGATGGAATCTGGTAGCTAATATGACGCTGAAAAGCCTATATCAAGACGTTGATCGACGCCATCAGATGTTAAACCGGGTCTTGGGCAAAGTACAGGAGATTATCGATATTGAACATCAGGCGTGTGAAATGGGAAAATCTGTAGTAGCAAATTCGGGCTTCAGTATGATGTCCTGATACCAAAAACCGTGAAAGCAGAAGCCTGCTCTCACGGTTTTTTTTATGCTGTCGTAAACATTATCCTTGGTTCAGAATTTGTTTCCGTGACTGCATTCTCAGATAGATTTGCGAAAAGATAACCGATGCGAGGCCGACTGCCGTCATACCCCAGAAAATAAAGCTGTAAGCCGAAGATAGCTGTATGTTCTGCATCGCGGTCAAAGCAACCCCGGTTACGGCTACGCTGAATGCACCGCTGAAAAATTGACTGAGCTGGAACAATCCCATTCCTGCGCCGACTTGATCCATGGACAGATTGCCTGACAACTCGTTGGATACGCTGGTCGTCAAGGAAGAGAAACCAACGCTGAGCAGCATGTATACAACCATGATGGCATAGATGCTTTGGTCTGCAAACAGAGCGAACAGTCCGGCAGCCGCAAGGAGCAGCCAAGGTGCAAACTTCAGCAGCAACGTATTGCCGTGACGGTCAATCATACGCCCGATGCGGTTGGACAGCAGCATAGATATGAGTGCACCCGGGAAAATCACAAGTCCCGACTGTGCGGGTGTCAGTCCATAGAGATGCGCCAAAACCTGCGGTAGCAGGAACAATGTAGCGAAGTTGTTAATGTACGATACAATACCCAGCGAGCTGAGGATCATATATTTTTTGTCTTTGAAGAGTGCAGGTTGCACAAACGGATCAGCTGCGCGGCGAATGCGGAACCAGAACAGCAGCAGTGCGGTTACCCCAATAATGAGTGTCACGACCTGACGAGAAGTCAGGAATAACAGGATACCGGTTGTACCGATGGCAAGCAAGACCGCGCCGAGCAGGTCAAAGGAACCTTTTTGCGGCGTTTCTCGTGGTAACAGTTTATAAAAAACAGGAATCAAAAATAGGGCTAAACCTGTGACGATAAACAGATCATGCCACCCTAGAAACTGTGTAATGCTGCCGCCCAGTACCGGGCCAAGCCCCAAACCCAGCGAACTGGCGGACATGATGACTGCCATGGATTTACCCCGGCGATCATTCGGAATGTAGCGGGTAATTAGCACGATCGCAAGTCCCGGAACGGAAGCTGCACCTGCCGCCTGAACCAGACGGGCAATGAGCAGGACAATGAAATGGTCACTGAAGAAACCCAAGACAGATGCACTTCCAAGCAGGGTAAGTCCCGTAGTAAACAGGGTACGTATGGGCACAAAATCGGATAAACGGGAGAACGTAATTGAGGAAATCGCAAATACGATAGAATAACCCGTAACAATCCAGGAAGAAGCAACGGAGGTCAGCTTGAATTCAGCCGCAATTTTGGGCAGAGCCAGATTAAACATCATCGTGTTCATTACAACGAGCACAACAGTGAATCCGAGCAACGCCACAATTAATCCTTCCTGTATGCCGGTCCGTTCCATCGGAGTTGCAGTAGCAGTGTTGTTCATAAAAACCTCCTATCATGGTGTGTATTTCGCAACATTTCAGAAACGGTTTGTAACATTTGCAAAATGGTGTATGATGTCAGCCCCTGTGCTTCACACAAGGGATGCATGCGAAATTATAAGTTCGATTGGTGTCGAACATTAGAAATATATCATGGATTTGTGTTAAAATACAATGCATAGTCTGAAAAAAGGAGACTGCCTTATGAAAATTTTACATCATCCGCAAGCGGCCGATATTGAGCTTTCTTCCATACTATATGCGCTCAGCGATCCAACCCGGCTCGGAATTGTAGCCGAAGCCGCCAGAAGCGGGGAGCAACCATGTAGTCATTTTCATGCTCGTGTTGTGAAATCTACGATGTCGCACCATATCCGTACCTTACGGGAGGCGGGTGTGATCCGAGTCCGAGTACAGGGAACACAGCATTTTATTACACTGCGGTCTGAGGATCTGGAAGAGCGATTCCCAGGGTTGCTACAGCCTCTTCTCCAAGCTGCGGCGCAGACAAGTGCAGGTTCGTCCGAATGAATGTCCTTTCTTCCTTATGAAGAAGGGACATTTTTTTATTTTGGGATAGATATGCGCGATGACTCCATATTGACTCGATAAAAAATTGCTCCTGATGCGACATTCTGTGTCGTGCCAGCACCCCTATAATGATGGTGAACACACAAACCCTATTGAAAAGAGGTTCACAACCATTGGCTAAAACAAAAAGAGGTCGCGTTCTGTGGAGTCTTCCGTCCAGAGGACGGGGAACATGTCCAATATGCAAGAGTACACGAATCAAATTGTTGTATACGCAGACGAAAACAGATGGTACGAGTCTGAAAGTTTGCAAAAAATGCTCCAAAGCTGTGCAGTCCAGAGTGGATCTGGCAGAAGCGCATGTGTAGAGCAGACACAGACAATTCGCGTAAGTAAAAGTCATACGGAAAGCCTGTCCAGCCTGTTCTTCGGAACAGGCTATGTCCTTTTGATATAATACAGGAATAAACGTTGGAATGAGTCAGGGGGAGAATCGCTTGAGCAACATGCATCGGATTCATTGGTTTGATGAACAGATTCGAAGCGGGCGTTTTCCGAACAGCGGTGGTTTGGCGCGTCAATTTGAAATCTCTCGGCGTCAGGCGCAGCGTGATATTGAATATATGTTAAATACTCTTCGAGCTCCGTTGATGTATGTAGCCAAGTATCGAGGGTATTGTTACGAGGATCAGACATTCCGCCTGCCGCATTTATATATGACGGATGAGGAGCAGCGTGTTCTGAAATATCTGGCTCATCGGTATCGGCATTATAACTATGATCAATCGGATGCGGTGAAGCGGGTAGCGCATTTGCTGGAACGTTTTACAATGGAGGAGCATCCGTCTGATCAACAGCAGTTCCCGGTGTTTACAGCACAGCCGAGGCAGCTTCAATGGTTTGAATTGTTAACCCATGCCATCCATGATTCACGAAAGGTACATATCTATTACAAGGATCACGAGGGGGAGCATCAGATGACCTTTTATCCTTTGAAGATGACCTCTCAGTTTAATGCAGACTACGTTATTGGTTATGAGACAGACCCGCTGCAACAGACAGCGATTCGGCTGGAAAGCATCGTGCAGCTGATGGTGCTGGATGAACACTTTGAATGCCGTCAGGATGCGTGGATCAGCAATTGGGAGGATACACTGCCTGTGCGCAAACCATTCGTGGCAGAGATTCGTTTTCGGGAAGTACAGCGATCAGAGCTGTGGCAAGGTTACCGTATTCGGAATCAACAAGGGCAGGTCTGTTCCATCGAATTTTATGATGCGGACGTATTCTTGCAGCATCTGTATACAGCGGAATGGGAGGAGCTGCTTTCCCCAGGCTGGCTCAGACGTAAGTTTATGAAACGAACAGAAGAGATCACACGGCGGCTAAACGGGGAATGGGATGGGGGAGAACATCTTGGCTGAAAAAATGCTGGAGCATCTGGTGATGACACGGGAATCCAAGTCATATGTGGACAGCTTACATGCGATTTTGACGCATACAGGTCAATTCCAAGGAGAAAAGTACATGCTTGCAGGGTATACCGGCATGGCCTTTAAATTATCGGTTCATAAGCGATTACTTCCGATGTCCGTAACGGCTTACGGACAGTGGGGAGTGGCGCATCAAGGCGGGATCGATAATCTCGGCCTATTTACAATATATGATGGGGGACGCAGTCGCCATCCGACATTTGCTTATTATCAACAGGATGCTGTGAACTGGGTCAGACGCAGTCTGGATGAAGGCAGAGGTGTCGTCTACTGGATTCCTGAGTTTGGTGTCATTTATGGATATGATGATGCTGATCGGGTCTTTTATGTGCAGGATGGCTGGAGCCAAGAGCCGCTTATTTTACTGTATGATAATTTCGGATTGAATTTCACAGGTTTCTGGTACTGTCAAATCTTCGGTGATCAGGTGCAACTTACGCAGCAGGAGATGGTGCTCGAGTCTTTGCGGCTGGCCACCCAGGATTGGGATATTCCGTATCGTTTGTTACCTGATCATAATATAGCTTCCGGACGGCTGGCGTATGACGTTTGGATTGAGGCACTGCGCTCTGGGGATTACGATGCTTCAGGAGCAGCCTATCTTCTGGATTCGTATTGTCAATCGCGTACTGAAATTCAAATGTATTTACATGATGTTCGCGGATTATGGACTGAACTGGAACAGGCATCGATTTGTTATGAACGCCTTGCTGATCTGATCGGACAGATGAGAAAACATCTGGTGCAGGATGAAAACCGGCTTGTGCTGCGAACGGATGCCAAGGAATATCTAGCACAGTTGTTACAGCATGCGAAGCAGCTCGAAGCGCAGGCGGTTGATTCTTTTCGGCAGATATCTGCGCAGTATGTGGATCGTAAACGGTCTACTGTACCTCGCTGGGGCACACACTCCGCACGGTAGAAGTGGGGCAGAGGGATGGCCGATAAGAAAGGCAGGCAGAATCGATGCAGGAATGAGGGCTTATCAATGAAGAGAATGAGATTCTTGGCTGATTTGGCTGATTCGACTCAACCGACGCCTCAGGGTAACTCGGATAACCCAAGTCATTCAAGCACAGATACATGGCTAAACCAAACAGGCTCCTATACAGATGCGTTATATCGTATTTTATTACACCAGAAGTGGACAGATCTCTCGCATCACATGATTGCAGGTATGACAGCAAGTCTTTTCCGTTTGGTGGTGAATCGTCGTCTGACGACCGAATCGATCTGGGCGTATAATTGGATGGCGGAGAACTTTGTTGCTGCCGATTTCATTGGAGTGACAGCGAGCCAATCTGCCGGATTTTCCTTTGAGCCAACGTTTCCGCTTTATCAGAAGCAAGCTTTGCATGATATCAAAGCTTCTATCGACCGCGGGACAGGGGCTGTGCTGTGGCACGATCAATTTGTGGTAGTTGTCGGATACGACGATGACAAAGAGGTGCTGTTTTTTTGCACAGGGGTTGGTCATGAAGTGATTCGTTTACCCTACTCGGTATTGGGCCTAAATAACTCTCCATATTGGTACTATCAAGTGCTGGAAGCTCACCAATCCATCGATATGTGGGAGGTATGCAAGGAATCGTTAATACAGGCCGTATACAAATGGGAAACGCACGACTATATGCTGCCAGCACAAGATTATGCTTGCGGTTCTGCTGCTTACACCGCCATTCGGGATGTGCTGCAGTCTGGAAACTATGAGAGCGATCAAGCGGCAACGGTGCTTCGCTATTATGCGTATACAAGAGGAGATATAGCCACATATGTTAAAGCACTTAAGCATTTATCGCCGGATATGGATCAAGTGATCGTACAGTACACACAACTTGCAGATATCTATACATCGATTGTTGAAGTGCTTGATGATTCCGTGGCGTGGGATGCAAGAGAACCTGAAAGTGTACAGCGAGTTAGTGAACTTATTCGAAGTGCAGGGGATACGGAACAGGCCGCCATCGATGCGATTAAATATGTTTTTACCGAGACGATAAATAATCGCTCTGCGGATATTGGACTCAGATAATGTTATGTTTCAAAGGCTCAACACCAGCACGGCTTTCAGCCAATCTGGTGTTTTTTGTTATCTAGTGATCGGTTGAGCCGCAAGCCCAAATCGCTGTCTTTTTAAAAAAAAATAAAAAATTCCAAATTAGGGTAATCCAAAATCCATATTGTTCCGAATATTATATTAGATGGTCTTTTTTGGATGAGGATTATACAGCATGATCGGGGGCAGAACGATGGTAAGGAACCCAGAAACCCTGCAGGAATGTATTGAAAAAGCAAGGCAGAGACTCTACCAGATTGCAAATCAATATCCAAATCTGTGGCACCCGGAAGTCATTCGTCAGTCGATGGTGCTGGATGAATTAATTAACGAATATAACCATGCCAGACGATTCACTTCACAATCGAACCATCATAGTTAGGGTCAAGTGTACGAACGGCTGACTGCACCTCAGAAACGAGTCGTTCCCGTTCTTCGTAGAGTGGTTCCTCTTCCTTCTCAAACTGAAAATGAATAGCTTGAATACGGTCTGCAGGCAGTGTTAGGTTTTGAAGTTTTAGTTCAAACAGGAATGAGACGTCGAAGCTCATTCCATCTTGATCCCGGTAAAAATACAAGCTGGAGATATCCTTTTCTTCAAGCTGTAAGATGCCTTGTTCTGTCAACTGCATCATCGTACCCTCCTTCATAGGTATGCCATGTTATCTGTAGTATATAGCGGTTGTGAAGATTCTGGAAAGAGCTGTAATACATAGCCTGAGTATTTTATAATATGAATCATTTTCCGCGTCGTCTGATGGATGGGAGTATGGTCTTTATGTAATCGTACGAAAGTCGGACACGCCACAATTAATTTCATAAATACACCGAAACGGGGCGGCTGACGTCTGAATTCGGTGTTCTTTTTGTGTTTTCTCCGAAGTTTCATGTCGTAAGAACAGACTTGTCATCAGGTTTAGACAGGGAACAACCGTGCGTAAGCCTTATTGTTCTGATTGCAGTTGAACGTGTAAAATATAGGTGGAATGCGAACGTTAATGCGTATTTTTATTTTTCAATAAACAGGTTGCTGAGCCGTTTGGAATAGAAGCGTCAGAGTTTTGAAACAGGAGTACATACAACATGGATGACGGGAAGGCTGGAGATACAATGAAAACAATGCTGGAGCAGGCTTTGGAAGAAATGATTCAGGCCATAAATGATTGGTTTGATGAGCAGGCCGTACGTAGCGATATAGAGCAGACGATCCAACGAACGACACTACAAATGGGCTTATTTAATGATATCTTTGTTCTATATAAGCCGGGGAGAACAATTGTAGATAGCCTCGATATGGGGTGGGATGAAGGTTCCTTGTCGACGCAGACGATCCGGTTTACAGAAGAACTGGTGCGAACCGAAATTCAGCCGCGACTGGTTGAGGTGGTGCAGAAAAGATTGGCTGAATGGGCGAATACACCGCTGATTGATTACCGGTTTACGTTTAGAGGCAAGTTCCCGACGAGTGATGGGATGCTGAAGCTTACGCTGCTGGAATACATCAATGAAGAGAAAAGACAGCAGCTGCTGGAATGGATTCGTACGTATACGGAGCAAAAACTGGAAAATGGCGTATATCCGACCAAACCTCTCGATACGAACTTTTTGGCAAAACACCTGCTTGATCCCGTGTTGTTTCCATCTTTGGATGCGGCATGGATCATCAGACAATATGAACGGATTGAAACGTTAAATCGGGAGCGAAAGGACGCTCTTGCAGAGCACCGCCATACGATCATTTATGCTTTGACGTTATGGGCAGAGCAGCAGTTTTTACCGCAGTATTTCAACGTGCAGATCTCAGATTATCGTGAAAATGAATATACGTTGAAACCGGGTCAGAAGCTGGACGGAAAGCTTAAAGATACGAATAAGGATATGAATCAGAATCAGGCTGAGGGTTCATACCCCATGGATCTGCTACTCTATGCAGCAGTGATGATTCTGCGTTTCGAACCGAGTTACAGCAAGCCAAGGGGGCTCAAGTTTTTGGAACTGGCGAAGCAGCTGGGCAGTGAGCAGGCAGAGCGGATGTTGACAAATGGCAGCGGGGCATACAAGCCGGAAGATACACATCTTAAGTTGGAGCAGGTGGAGTGCCAGGCCAATGATGTTTTTGCACGTATAACGATTGTAATTCACAAGGAAGGCCCAGAGGCATATCAACAGGCGCTTTCCTTTATTATTCATTTGCTGGAGCAGGGTTTCCCCAAGAGTTATCACATCAAGCTGAAATCCAAAGTAAAGCAGTATCTTCCGATCAAAGGGCTTGCCAAATCGGATACACATCGTTTCTTTGCGAATGCTCTGGAGTATCCTGAGCTGCATCCACTTCTGGAGCAATACGCGCGGGTGGCCATCCAGGAATTTGAGTTCTATGGCGATACCGAAGGGGAGAAAAATGGGATGCCGGGCAGTTATGCTGTCTTTGGACTTGGACTTTCGAGTGAACAGTATTTTCCTCTGATTAACGATTACATGGGACAGGTCGATGATGAACATCAGATGATTCAGGACAAGTTTATCGTTGCGTTTGTTGAAAAGTATGGGGTGACAGTAGACTCTGTGCCGGTTCTTGTACAGAGCTTGCGTCGTTCAACGGATGGACTGAAGCTTAAGTTGCTGCCGGAGTTCGAGCAGAATGAGAAGCTTGAATGGCTGCTGGGACAGGTTGAGGAGTTGGAATCGCATGAGGTGCAGCGTGTGCTCTACCCGATCTTTGGCAAGCCTGAAAAGCTGGTAGCGATGGCACGCAAGGCGGATGGGAAACGAAAGGAATTATTACTACAGTTGTCGCAGGCCGCGGGGAAGTAACGATCAGTTATCGATCGAATGAATGAGCTTGGCGATCCATTAAATAATGCAGTAGACACCATGAGATGTGATGAGAGGTGGGATTGAGATGGAAGCATTAACGAGAAATGTCTGGCAAGGCCTGTCCGAGCAGGACAAGCAAGAGTGGATGCGCCGCATTGAGCTTCAACTGCCTGAAGGCATGAAGTATGAGGGGTTACAAACGTTTGAACGATATGGGCAGCGGACTCAGACCGGAGCGTTTACGCACGATGAACAGCGATTCGTATTTGTTCCAGGTGATCAGGTAACATTGGGCTGGGAAAAGTGGCATAACGGAATGGATGAGGAAACTTCTGAGGAACTGCATGAAACCGTTAGTGAATATGGAGTACAGAATGTCGATTCATTTTTGGCTAGTCAGATGTCACCTGTTAGAGAAGTCAACATCGGCCCCATGCTTGTAGAATGTGAGACAATCTCCTTAGGGTGGATTGAGGTTACCGAGGAAGAAGCGTTTGCTCAGGAGTATGAAGATTTCCCTAAGGCCTTGGCCGAATTCAAGGAATCAGGGCTGAATGAATATGAACTTCACCTGGTATTTAAACTGATTCAAGACAGAGGAGAGGTTCGAATTCTCTGGTTTAATGAAGGGATCGAGTTGGAGGACATTGTAAGGGAAGAAACGGCAGACGGGTTTAGTTTGTTGACAGAAGATGAGTGGGAGTACGTATATGGAGGCGGCTGCCGCACGTTATTTCCATGGGGGGATAGCTTTGACTATA
The DNA here is from genome assembly GCF_051136285.1 of Paenibacillus amylolyticus. Taxonomy (GTDB): domain Bacteria; phylum Bacillota; class Bacilli; order Paenibacillales; family Paenibacillaceae; genus Paenibacillus; species Paenibacillus amylolyticus_F. Next base: position 4,797,766 of record NZ_CP194938.1, read on the forward strand.
CGATGAGATTAAGGCATTTGGGGAAGCCGGAGAGACCGGTTCAGTCTGAGCAAGCGTCGGTTAATACAGAAACAGATGGAGAAAATCATCACCTTTATGATCTGGAGTTGTCGAACTTCTTCGGTGTACAGTTTGCTGGAGATCCATACAAATATGAGCTTACACTGGGTGCAGATGGAGAAGTGATGCCAAAAGGTGGAGATGGCGGGGCTCTGATCTGTGGAGGAACTGGGCCATTACTTAGTTTCCTTCCTTCTGCTTCGGTATTTTTCCGGGACGTGAATGTGGATGACCTGGATTGGGAGGATTTGATGGACGCTCTGTATTATCGCCGAGTGATCCGTCTGGCGGATATGAAATTGGATGGCGAATAACAATCGTTCCGAACCTTCGGCACATAAAACAAATGTTGCTACTGGCGTGATCATGTATGAGGGGACGTCATATCCCGAGAAACGTTCCAGGATTATCTGGTAATCTATGCATCCGATGGAATTCGGCTCAGTGCCGGCACGCTGGTTCTGTTTTTCCTGAATGTATTTCTGCTTATTCCGATCTTTAGTGTTCCATATCAATCTCTTTATGCGTATCTTCTTTTGCCACCATTAGCGATCATGAACCTGTGGGCCATCGCTCTAATTATTGCTCCACGCAGACTTCAATTCAATTATGTATTGTTTCGTGGTGTTTTTGGACTTGTTTGTTCAGTCAGTTTTATGGTGGTTATACAGAAGTTTGCTTACGGGACGTTGGGCATGACAACGCCATGGTATGTGATTGGTTCTTTCGTGGTGTATGTATTTACTTTAATACAATATGTGAGGTTTCGTTTACAAAAATTAAAGCAGTCGCCTCGGCCTAACAAAATAGACAAAAACTTCAGGATGCCTATCGCTGTCATAGCCGTGATTTCAGGAGGGACCTACCTGATGGCTAACATTTCACTGGCTGTCGTTACAGAACAGACCGTAGTCGTTATTTTGATTTGCGTATATAACATGCTTATCTTTGTTGTGTTTCACTTTGTCATGGACTTGCATCGGTATTACTGGCTGCGCCGAGTCATGAATAAACCTGAAGTGTAGTGCAGAATGACCAGACTTCGTCACTAGACGGAAGGAATCATTCGGTAGAGCTGGAGCAGGTATAAGGCTTTGTTAAAATGAAGCTGTACGAACATCTCGTTTTTGATTTCTGAAATAATTTTCATATATGGAATAAATAGTGATGAAACTTTTAGATAAAGGAAATATACTTAACAAGTCTCAATCCAATCCATTATATAGAGAAGGAGTTAAGTATGTCCAAAGAGTATAAGTTGTTTGTAGTCAGTGTTGTTGTTATGTTTGTGTTGATGTCTAACGTGTATGGATTCTCCAAGGCATCCGCTACCTCTCTAGCTCCAAGTGCACAGGCTGGAGAACGAGTGAACTCATCTGCGGATCGGGTTCAACATAACATTCGTTTTGCGATCCGAGGCACCGAAGTAGCGGTTACGACAGTGAAGACTAGTTTTGATACTGGAGAAATGAAAAGAAATGAGTACCATTTTACAGACCCGGCAGTTCTTCCGCGAATACATACCGGTTTGACGACAACCTCTCACCATTATGATCCGATCGTCAGTGATACACCAGCAGGTTTAAAAGGATACATCGTTTATTATGCAACGGAAAAGAACCAGCAATACTATGTTTTGTATGAGTATGATTATAGCTCGAACACACTTCGCAAGGTTCATGAGAGTGAAAATCGGATTTTTCTGGAGCCTCAGCTTGGCATGTTTTATACGATGTACGAGAAAAATGTATTCAAGTATCAGTATTACTCCATAGTAACGGGGAAAAAAGTATATACAAACGGGAAAATATTTAAAGAAAGAGAGATTACTGACACGAAATATGCGGTATCTCCAATACCACAGAATCGTAATTTCGGGGTATATTGCACAGCAACGTTAAAAGATTGTCATTATCTGGAATATGGTGGAGTAAAGGGACAGAAGGCCAAAGTCAGCAATTTACAGATGATGCATGATATGAAGACAAAGCTGACATCAAAAACATTCCTGGCAAGTTCGGATGTGCAACTTAGCGTTTCGCATGGAAATGTACATGATCGGAAATCGGACTGGATGGTGATTGCGACCAAAAATGGCAAAAAAACAACGCTGATAAAAGAGCGTGTTGGCTATGTGCATTCCTTTATTTCTCCTGAAAGAAAGACATTGGTATT